>KE159635.1:27427-32771 GCA_000403335.2 Lachnospiraceae bacterium MD335 | reverse complement strand
CTGTGAATTGACTTCGCTGAAAATGTCGTCCCAGAGCTTTTCCTGCCCGTCCTTTATTTCCTGCGTGATTTCCCCGTATTCGTCCGCGAATTTTCCGTAGGATGCGCCTTCGGTGTTGTAGTACAGTTCCGCAAGCTCCGAGAGGCGTTCGTAATACTGCCACCGGACGAGCGTGCTGTCGGACAGGTCTTTTTCGAGCCGTGATTTTTCGTAGCCGAAGGAGCTGATCCAGTTCCCGCGCAGTGTCTTTTCCGCGCCGGAGATTTCGTCCGCGTATTTCTGCAGGTGGGCGGGGGTGTCCTTTAAGTAATCGTTTAGGAGTGCGTCGGACTGGCCGTAGAACTCCTTTTCGTTGATGAGTTCCCGGTCTAGCATGGTTTGGAGTTCTTCGAGTTTCTGTCTGTATTCCTCGAGATGGCTGTCTTTGCCTGTGCCAGATGCGGATGATGTTGTTTTAGGTTCTTCTTTTGGGGAAAAGTCCGCCTGTGTATGCTGTATTTCCTGGGATAGGGATTTCACATATTCATTGATAGATTTTATAATCCATTGGCGTGTTTTAGGATCATTTTCCTTTTCCAAGTCTGTCTTAAACTTTTCCAATTGTGCAAGAGAATTAAGGCTTATTCCTGCCGCTCTCGCAAGTGAGAGCAGTCTGTCAACATCCTCCTGTGTGTCAACTTTTGTACTGCCTGCCATTGCTTTAGCCCATTCAAGTTCTGTAAGCGCCTGTGTAAGCATTCCGGCAGAAATCTGTTCATCAACAAATTTGTTTATCTGATCCTGCGTCGCGTTTTCTAAGTTAAATGAAGCGTCGGCACATTCCTGTTTGGCAGCATTGTATTGCTGATAGCTGTATCCTGCCGAAGAAATTACCATTTCTTCGGCGTTTATAATTCCAATGCTTTTAAGCAGTGCGGAAATCAGCTGCAGGTTTTCATTGGAAGATTTTAACAGTGCAGGGGTCAATGAATTTAAAAGGTCTGATGCAAACCTGTTAACGGCATCACGTACCTGTTGCTCTGATGATTCTGTGTCTGCAAGAATTTTTGATAAATTTTCAAATGAAGAGTAATCGACGGAGATGCCCAAGTCGTCATCATCGTTCAGTTTGTCCAATTCGGACCGCATTGTTCCGAGCACTGAAAGATCAATATTTTCAAGTGAAAAGAGTTCCCGTCCGTTGTCATCCAAAGTAAAGACATCCTGATAGGCTGATTTTAAGGAACGGAATAGCGGAACAAACTGGGAATCGAACTGTACGACTGTTTCAGAAATAGTCTGCGGTTTTAACTTCTTTGCAGCATCGCTTATGAATGCAGATAATTCCTTTGCTTTTTCAGGGTCCTGAAATTCTGGTAAAGTGGGGGAAACAGTCAGTTCTTTTTCGAGTGCATCTTTCTGCTCAGTAAGGTACTGTTTTAATTCATTTAAAGATGCATTCTCTAAATCGCATGTGACCATAATGCGTCTGTCTTCATTGGATAATGTTTCAATCCAGTTGGTTATGGCAGTATCAGTTGTTTTCTGACCTTCTTGGTCTGTTTTGTAAGCAAACTTTTCTTTCAGCCGTTCCGTAACCTCTGGCATATTTCCCATTTCAGCAATGTATGCAATGTCGCTGATTATATCTTCCCAGTTTTTCTTCTGCTCTTTCTGTTCAGAGGTTATTGCAGTATAGCCGTCGATTGTGTCGGAAATTATGGAACCTTCCTCCATCAGGTATTGGCGGACCTCATTTAGGTTCTGCGTTTCTTCCTCTGTTAGTTCACGCCCGCTGTTAATAAGCTCTTTTGCGTAGGTGATTCTGTTTTTGATATAGTCTTCTCCTGACAGATATTCCATGCTTCCGTCCTCGTTGGTTATTGTCATGCCAGTGGAATTGTCCGTGAATTTTTTCTTATATTCTTTTTCTATTTTTTTATTTAGTGTCTGTGCATCCAGTTCTTTCTGTGCCTCAAGTATTTTCAGACGGTTTTCCAGTTCTGTATTTTCCTGTTTCAGGCGCTTTAAGTCATTTTCGTCGGTTATTGTAGGGGTATCTTTTGCCAAAAGGTCGTCAATTTGTGAATTAACGTTTTTCAATTCGGATGTGACAGATTCCACAGCAGAGGCGGTTTCATCATATTTTTCTTTTGCCTCCTCCAAGGTTACGTTGCCGGCTTCCCATACCTTATATACTGCAAACAGTGCAGCGCCTGCTGCAACACACCAAGCGGCAGGATTGGTTGCAAGCCAGGCGGCAGTTGCAGCTACTTGTTTCCATGTGGCAATTGCCATTGCTTTTATTTGTGCGATCCATTTCGGCATTGTGCCGGCGATTTGGGATTCCTGTGCTACCGCAATGCCGAGCGTCATTGCAAGTTCCTGTTCCTGTGCCTTGGTCAGGATATTTTCTGTAACTGCCCGGTGTAGTTTTGCGGCGGTCAGTCTGACCGTCTGCGCTTCTTCGCCTTCAATGACGGCAGAGAGCTGCATGGATGCCATTGCTTCACCTGCTTTTGCCTTCGCATCTGCCTCAGACATTTGTTTGGATAATACTTTTGTGATGTTATTTTGTATTTCTGCATTGCTTAAAGTCTGTTTGGATTTAAGAAGTCCGGCTTCCGCCATCGCCTGATACTGCGCTGCGACAGTCAGTTCCTGTGCAGATAAAGTCTGCTGGATCTGTGCATTGCTTACGCCCTGTGTGGATAACAGGAGGGCTGCCTGCTTTGCCTCTACATCGGACAGGGCTGATGCATACTCTTTAATATACAATGCGTCAAATGGAGCAGAATCTGATGTATTTTGAGTGTTTTTGATTTGGTTAATTTGGTCTATATAGGACTGAAGTTGGTCTATGTCACTTATTATGTTAATCTGTGATAAATTAAGTTTATTTGAATTGATGTTAGTTTTTTGTAGATTTAAAATAATATTTTTAATATTATTTAATTTAGCTATAAAATCAGAGATTTTCTGTTTATAAGATTGAATATAGTAGTTAATAGTGATAAGATATACACATATTCAAATTTGGAGGTATGGCATGAAAAAGCATATTAATTGTGTATTGGAAGGAAAATATAAAGATAGAAGAATATTTATTTCTTCTGACAAACGTAATTTAGAAACTTCTGGAATAGGGTGGAATTTCACTAAATCACACGTTGCATCTTATACTGTCATAGATGAAACCAACAAAGACCAGTATTCTTTTTGGAAAGGTGCCTTAGGGGTAGCACTGTTAGGAGATCTTGGGGCTGTTGCTGGTATAGGCGGTAAAAATAAAAAAGAATATCTCATTTCCATTGAATGGAAAGATGGAGAGAAATCTTTAATATTAATTAATGACGAATATTATAGGGTTTTTGTACAAAGTATGTTTTAAATAGTATCTTTTACATACAATGTATTATCAACTGTTCTTCTTGTATACGAAACATTTCCTATAATTAGGTTCTAAATATTTATATTTCCGCTATATTATCAAAACAGCATTCTGACATCTGAATGCTGTTTATTATAGTAATGCTTTCTAAATGTTTCATTTTATGGTTATCCTTAATAGGAAAAATCAAAAAAAGTATGATATAAATATATTCAATCTCACTCCGTGCTGCTTCCCGAAGTTCCCTTCCTGCCGGTCTGGTTACCGGCGAGCACGGACTATTATATGTTTCTCACGCATATAATAGAAATTGGACTGTCTTTCTGAATCTTATTTCTAAGACCCTGTGCCTTACAGTCTCTGCGCCTTCACCCTCGTTCAACGTAGGAGGACAGGCTTCCAACCCTGTCCTGAGTGCCTTACATTCACTCAGCTTGGTTCCGCATGATATCCCTTCACTCCTGTTGTTTTTTCAGATCGAACAGGATGACTACTTAGCATTATTGGTTGGCATATAGTCAAATATCCGTTTTTTCTGCCTTTCAGCACCATAGTATCTTATTGTTACCAATGATACCGTGGTGGATATTAATTAGGGAATCCCCGTTGTTTTACTTGGCTTCCACCGTTCAAACTTTGACACGTTTTACTGCTTGCAACATGGAGTCACCCCCATGAAGGACAAAATCGTTGTTTTGATCTATCTTTTTGCAGAAGAGCCCAAAATCCAGTTCCGCCTAGACTAACTGTTCCAAGGGAACCTAACTTGCCTGTTATGCTATTAATAACAGAAAGTAGACTGTTCAGCCCGTTTACAAGGGTTATGATGGCATCAGAGTCCGCGATGTTCCCGATGGTGTCAGTCCATGTATTGGACAGGCGGTTCATTGAGCCTTCCCATGAGTCGGCTGTCTGTGCAGCTTTCTGTGACATGGTGCCTGTTCCGTCTGCATATTCCGCTAGCATTTTCTCATACTGGCTGTAGTTTTCCAGTACCGCCTCCAGTGCGTCCGCATTTATGCCGCCTCCGGCAGCGTCTAAAAGATTTGCTTTGCGTGTATCGCCTGTATTAAGTTTGGAATATGCCTCCGATAAATCTTTTAGGACTTCCATCGGGTCACGGAGTGAGGTGACGCCGTTTTTGGTTTCTTTTAATGAAACGTTCAGCGCGCTGCATGCCTCTTCATACCTTGTAAGGCTTTCCGCGTCAATTCCTTTTCCTGCGTCTGCCACCTGACGTATGAGGAGGAGGATGCTTTCAAATGCCTCGGCTGCTTCACCGCCGCCTTGGTGTGCCTCTGAAATTATCGTGCCGAGCACTGCGGCAGTTTCTTCCGTACTGACTCCAAGTTCCGCCGCCTGTCCACCTGCTGCGGACATTGCTTCTGCAAGTTCCGCTATGCTGACTGCATTGCGTCCGGATATATTGAAACTCCCGTCAAGGATTTCGGTCAGCTTTGAAACGGAGCCTCCCAGCCCGTACGCCTGGTCTGTGGCGGTAATGAACCGGTCCGCAAGTTCCCCGGTTATGTTTCCTGCACTCTGTGCTGCAAGGGAGAGCTCCGCAATCTGTGCCGCGTTTTGGTATCCCGCGCGGGATGCGTTCTGAACTTCCGTCAGGTAATCGGCTGCGCTTTTTCCGTAATTGGATGCAATGTCAAAGGCATCACTGCCTAATTTTTTCAGGTCGGATTTGGAAAGCCCGCCGATTTCCTTGGAAATCTGTGTCAGAAGCGTATCGACTTCCCTCAGCTCCGACAGCGTCTCCTTTGCCATGGAAATAAAATCATTGATGGCAATCCGAGTGACATTTGATTTTGCGCTTTCGGAAAACCTGGACAGTATGCCGAGCAGTAGGGAATCTGTCTGTTCGTTGTGTTTATCAGCCATGTTTATCACCGTCCTTTCTGCTGCCGCGTGTCACTGCCGGGACTGTCCGGCATGGTTTCGACAGCGGAGTGTATCAGGATTTTC
>KE159635.1:19824-23502 GCA_000403335.2 Lachnospiraceae bacterium MD335 | reverse complement strand
ATCCAGTTCCCGCGCAGTGTCTTTTCCGCGCCGGAGATTTCGTCCGCGTATTTCTGTATGTGGGCGGGGGTGTCCTTTAAGTAATCGTTTAGGAGTGCGTCAGACTGGCCGTAGAACTCCTTTTCGTTGATGAGTTCCCGGTCGAGCATGGTTTGGAGTTCTTCGAGTTTCTGTCTGTATTCCTCGAGGTGGGTGTCTTTGCCGGAGGATGAAGAATATGGAGATTTTGAATTGTCATTACCAACCCACTTAACTTCGGAATTGGAAGATATCATATTATTGACTCTGTCAGACATTTTTTTCTGTAATTTTTCAATTTCCGACTTAGTAACCTTTGCCTGTGCGTCAGTAAGTTCACCATCAGCTAATTTCCGCTCGCCATCACTGATTGCGGTCATTATCTGATATAAATCCAATAAAGTATCGGCTGTTTCACTGCCACTCTTACATAAACCTATTAATTGTAAAATCGAATTTTTGGTTTGTAACGGGTCATTATTTACAAGCAGTTGCTGTAAATATAAACCATAAACCTGCTGACTTGTAAAACCCAGCTCTTCACCGTAAGCAGTTAAACTTCTGATTTCATCATCAGCAGCATCGGAAAAATCAATTGAAGCTGTCCTTTGCTGAATTTTTGACTGGTTTAACTTTTCAAGTACAATTTCGTCAGCATTAACAATGCCCATTTCTTTAAGCAGCTGAGCACACAGATTTTTCGTTTGGTCATTAAATCCTTTCGTAACACTGACTCCGTCTATAATGGAAGATGCCAATTCATTAAAACCGGTTTTCACATCACTGGCTTTAGAACTGGAATTCGTTAAAACTTTTGCAAAATTCTCATAGGAAGACAAATCAATTGATACGCCTTCAACTGTATTTAATTTAGAAATGGCATCCCGAATAGAGTAGAGCATGTTTGTTGATTTTAAGGAAAATGCTTCCTTTCCGTCACTGTCTGTTGTAAAAATATCCTGGTATGCTGATTTGAGTGAATCAAATGCGGGCTTTAACTGGGCGTTGAGCTGGTCTATTGTGTCGGTGATGGTGAGGGATGAAATGGGGTTTTTATTGGTATTTCCCACTGATGCAAGTTGTTCTTTGATATTTTTTATTACAGCAGTAGCACTATCTAATCCTAAGCATTTAGTCCAATCAATAGATTCAGAATTTATTATAGAGTTTATTTCTTCTTCTGAAAATCCTTCTGCGACAGCGTTCGAAATTTCTTCAGATAATCCTGTTTCAAGTAATTTATTTTTAATTGATGTCTTGTATTCTTCAATAGTATTTTCAATACTTCCATCATCAAAATATAATTCTACCGATGTATATATGGTATTAAGTCGTTCATCAAGGTCTTCATATCCTTCAACAACTTTTCCGTTATAATATAATCCATCGTCTTCGTCAGTAAGTTCTTTATATATTGAATTTATATTTTTCTCTGCTTTTTCAATATTTTTTTGATAATTTTCCTGACGTTTAATTAAATTTTGATACACGGAATCATTTTTATAACTATTGTCGGTAGCAGCTTCTTCTATGTTTAAAATTTGTTCATTTACTTTAGATAATTCTTCTTGATAATGATTGGCACTGCTAAGCCATCTTTCTAATTTAGTAATTCTATCTTCTGGATGATATTCCCCATCCCATTTATCATCATCTGTTTTATAAGTAATAGAAAACGCTGCGTCTTTAGCTGCTTCTTTGGCATCAATACTGGCTAATTTTTCTTTAAGATTAATTTCACGCTGCAATTCATCATTTTGTTCTCTTAAATTATTAAGTTCTTCTTCCTCAAGTAAAGAAATAGTACCACTGTTGGCTTTTTCAATTAATTCGTCAATTCTGCTTTCAGTTGTTTTCAGTTCATTGTTTAAGTCGCTTATTTCTGAAGTTAATTGATCTAATTCTTCCTTTGATGCTTTTGTTTTTTCAACCGCCTCATCAAAAGAAACAGTAAGAGCATCAACGGCTTTTACGACACCAAAAATTGATCCAGCGGCTAATACCAACCAACCAATAGGATTGGTTGTCAACCATGCCACAAGAGCTTTTATATTAGCCCATATTGAAGCAGTTAGTAGCCCAAAAGAAACTGTTGTTGCGCCATTAGCACCAGCAAGCCCTAGAGTTGAGACAATTGCTTCAGCATTAGCTCCTGTGACACCTTTAGTAGCTAACATATTTAAAAGTTCTTCCTTGGTGCATGCTTTAGTGGTATATATTTCTAAAGTTCTCTGATTCATAAGACCAAGTTCCATCAATATCGCTTTTTGTTTTTCGGTTGATAGACTTGATTGTGCTAAAGCTGACTGAACTAATTCTGCCTGAATTTTATCTTCACTTGCAATTAATCCCGCTTGAACAAGAACTTGATGCATTTGTTCTTGCGTTAGGTTTCGTGTTGAAAGAGCAAGCTGTGCTTGCTGTAAATTAAGTCCATTAATAGCGGAAGATAAATTATTTACGACATTTGGATTTAATAGACCAGTAGCACCGTTTGCCCAAAGTTCTATGCTTTTTATATTATTTACAACACCTTGTATCTTTATTAAATCTGTTATCCATGTTTTGAATATCATACTATAATTATTTGTGATATGTGGAGTATCACGTTAATTTGGCTTGTGGAGAGCCATTGTAGCATTGTGGAAATGCTAAAACTGATTGTGGAGATCAGCAAAATATGTTACAATTGAAAACAAGGAGGTGTAATAATATGCTGTATAGTTTATTTGCTCCAATGTGGAGAACAAATGATACATTAAGAAAACTTTTAAAAGAAGTGCTCGGCTATAATGATGCTGAAATAACGCAAATGGAATCTGAACATTTTTGTAGAAATGTTGCAAATAATTTAACAATTGAGCAAGCAAAAGATATAACTAAGATTTTTAGTGATAATGATTTTCAAATATATTTAAATGATGGAAGAGGTAGTGAAGGTGCTATCGCATGGAATCAATTAGGAATTGATTGGGCAGATGAACCTCCTAAAGATCATTACTGTGACAAACCTCTTGTATCAAGAGAACAGTTAGCGGATTTAAGCATTCCTAAAAAGATTGATCCTCCAATAAAGGAATCACTTTTCAATACAAAACCAGTAATAGAGTGCCCTTATTGTCATAGTGTTGATACAAAGAAAATTACGTCTGCGTCTAAAGTAGTAAATACAGCAATATTCGGTATTTTGGGTACTAAGAGATATAAACAATGGCATTGTAATAATTGTAATTCGGATTTTTAGTTATCATGTCCTTTCTTAAATATTTAGAATAAAACTACTGTATAAATTGCACTGTAAATTAATTCAGTTTATGCAGTAGCCTTATTTAATTCTTTCTCCATCATCTGTTGTTCTGAATACCATACTAATTTATGTATTCTGCGGAGATACACTTGATTTATACATTATAGATATATAATTAAGATAAAGACAGGATCCGTTTGGTATTGTTTTTCTCCGTTTCTTTCCACTTTACGGCTAGGAGAACTCCTTGCATTATCCCGTCCCTCTCCGCATATAAAATGCGGATGCTGTAAGGAACGGGAGAGCAGCATCACTCTGTTGGTTTATACCCGGTCAGGGGCAGGTTTTCCTTCCTGGTTTGGAGTACCTCTTACAAGCCTCTCGGCTCAGAACCGTTTATACTCTCTGAACAC
>KE159635.1:9852-13604 GCA_000403335.2 Lachnospiraceae bacterium MD335 | reverse complement strand
GTGGGCGGGGGTGTCCTTTAAGTAATCGTTTAGGAGCGTATTGGACTGGCCGTAGAACTCCTTTTCGTTGATGAGTTCCCGGTCTAGCATTGTTTGGAGCTCTTCAAGTTTCTGTCTGTATTCCTCTAAGTGGGTGTCTTTGCCTGTGCCGGATGGGGAAACACCGCCTGGCTTATTGGAAGGACCTGTATACTGCGAATAACTGGCAAGCTTCTGTTGTTCCAGGGCAACGATTCGCCGGATGCCTTCTTTCGCCTCGTTTATTTGGTCCGCGTCGCCGCTTTCTTCCGCCTCCATGAGAAAAGCCCTTGCTTCTGCGAGATGGTATAATGATTCCGCGCTGAAGCCTGCTGCCTGTGCAAGAGAATAAATCGCATCGACATCGGCGGAAGTGTCCAGTGCATTGGCATTTGCTATCTGTCTTTGAAGCGATATTTGACTGACTGCCTGTTCAAGCGTTTCGCCTGCGATGCTTTCGTCAAACATTGCCTGTTTTACCTCGTCCGATGCTTCTATATATTCTTTAGAGGCAGTCAGCAGCTGGTATTTTTTTCGGATTAATGCACTGTCAACAAGTTCCTGTGCATTTGCAACGCCCATGTTTTGGAGCATTGATGCAGTGACCTGTGCATTTTCCTGCGTCAGGTTTTGCAGCACCCCTTTTGATTCAATCCATCTGCTGATAAGGCTGTTGAATGCATCCTGGCACCCGTTAATGTCATTAGGGGATGACGCAACTTTTTCTATGAATGCGTTGTATTCCGTATCAAGACCGCTGAAGGTTTCTTTGAAGTTTTTGCTGTCTAAAAGGCTGAAATCGAATGTGCCGTCGTTTTTGATGTCGGAATAGATTTTGCCTATGGCATCGAAACCGTCAGAGAGGGCGTTGACTGAGTCGATCATTGCGGATTTGGAAAATGCCTTAGACATTTTGTTTGTGCCGTCAGCAGCTTTTTCACCTGCTTCTGCGGATGCTGCAATTTCATTATAAAATTCTTTGAATACATCAGAACCCTCCCCCGCAATAAGCTCACTTTCTTTAATTGCATTGCTTAATTTAGGAAACTGTTTCAGCATTTCCTCCGATGACAATTCGCCGGACTGATACATTGAGATGAGTTCTTGCCTGCTTTTTTCGATGCCGTCCGTGTTAAAGATTTCTGAAAATTCTATGCTGTTCCATTCGTTAGGATTGGTATATCCGTATATGACCTTAAGATCATTCGTTATGGCGTCATATGTGTCAATAATTTTGGTTTCGGAGGTTGCCATATCCTCGCCGTTCTGTTTATTTTCAACGGCCTGCCGGTATTCATCTTCCAATGCAAGCCGCTTTTCCTGCAAATCGGAGATACTGCTGTCCAGCTGAGCCGAATACTCAGCTGCCGCATCAATGTAATCCTGTATTTCCTCATCAATGGAGGTTACGTCCAAACCAGATTCCAAAGCATCCCTGCGTCTGTTTTCAGCATCTTCTTTTGCTTTGTTTATGCTGATATAGGAGGCAATATTTCCGGTTATGTCATCTTCGCTTTGTGGCGTCGGAAAGTCGGAATATTCAAATCGTTTGTCCACGCCTTCTTTGGAGATGTCGTATTTTCCATACTGTTTATTATAAGCATCTACAGTTTTGTCGGCAGCCTCCTTTGATGCTTTATCAGCGCGTTTTTCGTTAATGCTCTGTTGGAGCAGGAGTTCTTGGGTAATGGCTTTCAGTTCGTCAAGCTGCCCTTTTTCTGCATAGGTCAGTTTGTCTTTTGCTTCAAGCTCGCTAATTTTCTGCATATGCTCGTCGAGCTCGGAATTGATGCTGTCGAGGCTTGACTTTGCAGAGCTGTATGCTGAAATGGCATTGTCCATTGCATCATTGGCTTTTTCTACCCTGTGAACATAGTTGTCAATAGCAGTGGCAGCGATTTCAATGCCTTTGGAAATCAGAAAACCTGCAAGCATGTTGCCTGCCGTTGCAAGAGTTTGGAGCGCGGCTTTTCCGGCTTTAGCTGAAAGGGTCTGTGCTTTGATTGCATTGTTGTGGTCAAGGGCGGATTTGCGCGCTGCATCATTGGCTTTTATTAAATCCTCTTCTGTGCGGATGTGCCCTTCTGTTTCCTGTCCCCATTTGGCAATCCATTTTTGATTATCGTCTAGTCCATTAGAATAATCCTGCCACGATAATATGCCAGCTCTCACTTGTTTGTCAATGTCATTTAACTCTGTTATCCAGTAATCAAAATCAAAATTTTGCTTACCTATTTTAGGATATAAAGCATCAATGTCAATTAGCTGAGATTTTATGGATTCTTTGCCTGGATACAATCTTTTCCAAATACTATCAGAATCTTTAAATGAACCGATCAAATCATCTGTTGCCTGAAACGCATTGCAAATGTCAGTTATTCTTCCAATAATAGCAGTTCCAATGTCATTAAATGACCGTCCAAACATTCCCCAATTAGAACTTATCTTATCAATGTCACTGTTAAATGTTTTGAATATCATACTATTAAATTTTACCGCTGCGGATTGTGGAGACTTATAATAAGTTGGTGGACACCTTATTATATTTGTGATAAAATAAATCAATAATAACATTGTGCAGGAGGAGTCATTAGTGGTTGGTTATTGCAAAAAATGTGGTTTTATTGGTGGAGTTGTTTTTAACAAAAAGTGTAAAAACTGTGGTACAAAGCTAAATCTACTATCGGAAGAAATGAAACAAAAATATCGCATATTTAATGACGAGTGGTCTGCTTTAGTTTTTGAAATTCGTAAGTTAAATACCGATCAGGAAAAAAGTAAAAGAATAGAAGAACTACTTTCTCGCAAAGACAATTTTATTAAAAATGAGGTTGCAAACAATCCATTGTTTTCAATCGAAGAATACGAAAATCAAGTGAAAAAAGATAAACAAAATTTATGCGATGTTTCGCAATACCAAGAAAACAAAGTAAATGGACAACAAGTAGAAAATTCCATATATGCTCATGCTTTACACTACTGTAAAAAATGCGGAAGAGTAGTTCTTATAGTTGCTGATAAAACAGGGTATAAAGATGATACGTGTGATTATTGCAAATCAAAAGTATATCCTGTACCGGAAAAATATTGGCTTGATGGCTCGGCTTCTTTAATCACAAACGAACAGAAAGAACTTCTTAGAGAAGAACTTGTCAAAACATCACCAGAATTTGACCAGTATCTCTTTGACCACAGAGATGGAGATCTACATAAGCGTTGGAACGAACAGGAAGCTAAATTTGCGCTTGTCAAAGCTATATCAGAAGGTCGTGATAAAGGCAACAAATTCGGTATTGAGTGCCCTTACTGTCATGCTACTAACATAAGGAAAATTACTGCTACATCAAAAGCCATGCATACTGCCTTAGTTGGAATTTTTAGTATGGGAAGAAACAGTAAACAATGGCATTGTGACCATTGCAACAGTGACTTTTAATCACGTATCTCATTATATTCTTCTCTTTCATATATTATTGATACATATAATTTGTATTTAAAACAGCCTTGCAAAACAATGAGGCTGTTTTTCTCTTCTCCGTTTTTTCCACATTACGGTTAGGAGAACTCTTTGCATTGTCCCGTCCCTCTCCGCATATAAAATGCGGATGCTGTAAGGAACGGGAGAGCAGCATCACTCGTTTGGTTTATACCCGGTCAGGGGCAGGTTTTCCTTCCTGGTTTGGAGTACCTCTTACAAGCCTCTCGGCTCAGAACCGTTTATACTCTCTGAACAC
>KE159635.1:6965-7472 GCA_000403335.2 Lachnospiraceae bacterium MD335 | reverse complement strand
TGGTCAGGCTGCCCGGGTCGCCGTTATTGGAGAAGCTCAGCGACATGTTGGACTGCGGTGCGCACTTTGCCGCAACAAGGCGGTACGGAAGCACCTCATCGTCCTCCGTCTTCATCACGGTATCGCCGTATACGATGAAGTTCTTTGGGAAGCTTGTGGATTTGATGCTGATTTTCTGCACGCTCTCCGTAACCTCCTTCATGTAGTAGATGATAACACTGCTGCCTTGCGCAGGTGCATCGGTGAGGGTAATGACCTTGTCCGCAACACTGCACGCAAGCTCTGTACCGCAGTCGTCGCCGCCTGCATAGACAACGGTTGTGCCTGCAACGGGTGTGTCTGCGAGCGTGACTGTGCCGTCTGCGCCGACAACGGATTCGACTCTTGTCACAAATTTGGCTGACTTTCCAATCTCGCCGCCCGTGATTAACTGCCAGAGCTTGACGGTCTGAATCTGCGTCTCAATCGTGATTGTGCCTCCCCTCTCACCTGCAAACTGGACGCGCT
>KE159635.1:5002-5509 GCA_000403335.2 Lachnospiraceae bacterium MD335 | reverse complement strand
CAGGTCGCAGACTTCCCTGTTAGACATGTTTTGATTGCTCATAATTGTTTCCTCCTTCTTATGAGTAGAATAAAATATTAAAATGTAACGGAATAGCAGATATTTGTTTCTGTTATTCACAGTAAGGAAAACGGGATGGAACTGCTGGAAGCCTTGGAATATAAGGCGTTGCGGGGGGGTTAAAAAAGTCTAGGGGTTGAATGGTAGAAGCACGGAAGATAGCCGAGAATTGGTGGAATTTGTGATATTGTTCGACTTGTGGAAACTTGTGGAGAGTTACATAAAGGCTTGAGTTTCCGCAGTTCTATCCACAGAACCATCAATCGTATGTACTAATTATGTACAACTTAAAAAAATAAGCCAAAAAATAAGGAATCCTTCTCCTTTTTGATGTAAAATTTAATCACCACAATAAAATCATACTAAACAAAAAGAGGAGGATTCCCTGTGGTTAATTTTACATCAAATACTTACCAATTGAAACGAAAAATTTTAACTTTTACAAAT
>KE159635.1:0-4157 GCA_000403335.2 Lachnospiraceae bacterium MD335 | reverse complement strand
CTTAAGCTGACCGTTTGAATAGATAAAAGAATATGTCCCCCAAAGTCCGGTTTCGGCGGGGCTTATTAAAGTGCCTCTACTTTATAAACTGTCATTCTGCAATATCAAAAAACCCGGCAGATTGGCACTTTGGGAAGATGTATTCATTTTGGGCTTACATTTTGCGGAAACTTAAGCATAAAGGTTATGGACGCCTTATATTTTGTATGATAAAATAAGCAATAAGAAGTTAACAATATTTGGAGGTTAGTATGGCTGAAAAATGTATATGTTGTGGAAAGAAAATAGGATTATTAAACGGCTCTCATTTAAATAATCAGGTTTGTGATAATTGTATTTCCCTATTGTTGGCTATTTGACAGCAATTGAGGAAAGCAATGATGCAAATAGTATGGACAGCAACTATAATCAATTAATATCTAAAATTCAGTTGTTACAATATTTTTCTTTAGGAAGAGAATACATTTTAAATTATGCACAGTCAATTATTAACAAACATAAAGATGAACTAATTAAGCAAAATGAATATGCGGCACTAATAAAAAACCTTAAAATATCTTTTGGTAATAACATCGAAGGATATATGATAAATAAATACTGCAAAGTTGTTTCAAAAAGTACTTTTTTAGGAATAGGAACTTTTGATTATGGTGATATAGGACAAAGTATATGGCATGGAACAGAAAGTGACACGTTCTCTGAAAAGCTTGAACAAGCCAGAAATAGTTCTATAAATAAAATGGTTGATGAAGCAATTAAACAAGGTGGTAACGCTATAATTGGTGTTTCATTTGATTATATCAATTTTGACACAAATATGATTGGCGTTGTTGCTAATGGTACTGTGGTAGAAATTGTAAAACAAGATAGGCAATTAAAGCTGTAAACAGGGCGTTAATCGCCCTGTGGTATTGGTCTGAATGCTGGCACGCATGTTCCTCCTTTATGGACCAAAAATAGAGCATATAGGTTTTTCGGTTTCTATATGCTCTGACGCTGTTACGATATTCAATTTTGAATGATAGGATTGATTATGCCAACTGCATTGATTGGCTTTCCAACTCTTTTATTGTATCAAGAGATAATTCTGTATAATCGGCTATATCTTCCAATGACATTTTACCTGCTTTAATCATACGAATAGCCATTTTCCTTGCCTTATTTTGTTCTGCCTGCTGTGCCGCTTCTCTTGCCGCTTCTCTTGCCGCTTCATTCCTCATATCTTCCATAATTTTACACATTTGAGCCACTCCTTTCTCGTCCTGCTTGAAATATCTTGCTTTTTTAGCAAGTGCTTCGTAGTTCATATCTTCGGGATTGGTGCACGAAAAATCGTGCATCAGCTTACCAATTTCATCATTTCCCCTATACTTCCCATTAACATATATGATATGCGAACCGTCACTAAACAATACCCTGTTTCCTCCGATTGTGACATATCTCTCTACTGGATATATCGGCTCATTTCCTTTCATTACGTCATTTTCCGTAATAAAAATGACATAACTATCGGGAATATCCGCTGTATCTTCTCCCGGCTTTAAGATATGTGCGTCTAACAGACTGCTGTTGTGCCTTGCCCTTTTTGGATTAGCCCCTGCGTCCGCCCTCTGAATTTCCACGTTAAATTCTTCGTTAGCGCCGTCAACGGCATGAACATCCAACGTGGCGGAACGCCCCTGTAAGTTTTTCAGCACCTCCTGTGTCCGAACCGATTTAACCTTTATATCGTCCCGCCCTAAAACAATCCGAAGTATCAGTTCCACACCCTCAAAATTATCCTCAAGGCAGACCGTCATAAAATCATCGTCCATATATCGGAGTGCTTTCAGACGCTCTAAATCCTGCTGATGTGTCTGCTCTGCTGTACCCAAAAAAACACCTTCTTTCAATGCTTTCATTATACATTAGACAATGCCTTTTGAAAACTAAATTCTGTATAAAGTTTTTCTGGTTTTTTATATGCTGTATTACTGATTCAGTTGTGATTGCGGTAATGGTTGTTTAGGCAAATAATAATTTATCCGATATGGGCATTATCTGATGTATTTTTAAAGTTCTGCTTTTCAAGCCAAAGGCGTTTTTCCTCATTTTCAGGAATATCAATTCTTTCAATTTTGAAAATAACGGGTCTTGTTCACTTGTGATATTGTTCCGTAAATGGGAAAATATTATTCCTTTATGTTGATAATATTCCGAAAACGGGATATACTGTTGAGGGAAGAGAGGTGCAGTCTTTATGTATATAACGGTAAAGCAGGCAGCGGAAAAGTGGGGGATTTCTGACAGACGAGTGCGTATACTTTGTTCGGAAGGAAAGATTTCAGGGGCTATGCGGGAAGGGCGTAGTTGGATGATCCCTGAAAACGCAAAAAAACCACAGGATGGGCGGTTTAAGGCAACAGAAAGTTTATTGTCAGCCATAGACAGGAAGAAGATGGAACTGGATTTCCGACGACCGCTTACAGCGGGAGAATTGGAACGTCTGACGGAAGAATTCATTGTTGAATACACCTATAATTCCAATGCGATTGAAGGGAACACTTTAACTTTGCGTGAGACGGACATGGTTTTACGTGGACTGACGATTGACAGGAAACCGTTAAAGGACCATATGGAAGCGGTTGGGCATAAAGAGGCATTTGACTTTGTACGGGATTTGGTAAAAGATCAGGTGCCTTTATCGGAAAATATTATCAGGCAGATTCATTATCTTGTGTTGGCGGATAAACGAGAGGACAGAGGCGTTTACAGAAGGGTTCCTGTCAGGATTATGGGAGCGAAACATGAGCCGGTACAGCCATATTTGATTCAGCCTATGATGGAACAGTTGCTGCAGGCTTATAGAAAGAGTGAGGAACATATCATTCCGCAACTCGCGCGATTTCACATTGAATTTGAGGGGATTCACCCTTTTATTGACGGAAATGGCAGAACTGGAAGGCTGCTGGTAAATTTGGAGTTGATGAAAGCCGGATACCCGCCAATTGACATTAAGTTTACAGACCGGATTACTTATTACAATGCGTTTGATGAATACTATGCAAAGCATAATCTCGGTGCAATGGAAAAGCTGTTTGCGGGTTATGTGAATGCAAGGCTGGACAGCTATCTTATGATTTTGGAAGAATAACCATACAAAGGGAGAAACCTCTGCTGTTCTATATAAGGAGTCTTGAAAAATATTTCATGCTTTTGCAACTGCCCCCAAAAGTCAGACCAAAAATCTAACAATTGGAGGTCAGTCGAGTTTATGGATAAATATAGCTTTGGGTATTAAGAAACAGGCAGTAAAGAAATATCTTGCGGAGTGAGGGTGGTTACACCTCAAAAATATTATCTGATGACCTTTGATATACTGCCTAACTTACTAAGATCCTCATACAGCCGTTTCGACATATACTGATAATTCCGTTCCAATTCCATCGGTAATAGTTTCGCAGCATCCTTGTCCACATTGCCATTTATAGTTAATAAACTGTCATAATGAATATTATTGACCATAGGCGGTGTTTCCTCTCGTGTATTAATGCAGCTGTTTAATTGATTGAGATTATCGCTTATCTGAGGAATAAAAGTATTGGCTAGGCCAAAAATGCTTGGATCAAAAGTTCGTACAAACTGTTCGTTGCTAATTAATGCAGCAAATTTAGCGGCTGCTTCTTGTCTAAACTGTTCAGCCACATTTGCAGTTTTGCCGATGGCATCTGTTGCCTTATTGCTGCTGTCATTTATTGCCTGACTGATATTGCTTATAGTATTCGTGTTTTCTTGAATTGCAGTGACAGCTTCGTGATTGTGGCTGCTTAATGCTTCCCTGAGGTTGTCTATTTTTGATGAAGCATCATTAATGCCGGAGACAATCGCACTATTTTGCGGATTAGTGCCCGTGTTTATTACAATTGCGTTTGGCGCGGTGTCTGAATGGATGCTATCTGTTGTAATTGGTTCACTATGTGTAAGGTCGGTTCCGTCAATGGAAATTCCCATCCCGCTGTAAAATGACGTAAGCAGATCAATCGTCTTGTTTGTGCTGTCCGCGGATGCCTTGCTTAACTCCTTTGCGGATTCCACGATTTCCTTCTGTTCCTTCAGGATTTCCTCAACGGATTTTGCAGAGCTGTCAAGCGCGTCGGTAAGCGAATTCGAAAATTCAT
>KE159634.1:32133-43997 GCA_000403335.2 Lachnospiraceae bacterium MD335 | reverse complement strand
AAAATCAACAGCGGTAAAACACTTTCAGAATCAGAACAGAAACGCTATGACAGCTACGCCGGACAGCTTGACGGATTAAAGGCACAGGGGAAATCCGCACTGGACAGCCTCCGCACCGAACTGGCAGAAGCAGAGGGTACGGCCCCAAAACAATCCGAAGCAGAGAGGATACAGGATGAAATTGACGGCATCCGGTCAGACCTTGAAAACACCGCAACATACCAAAATTTAAAAAGAAACATAGAGGTCACCGAAAGCAGCCTTGCCGAACTTGATGAAGCGGGTTATGATAACCTTCCCCAAAAACAGAAAAAAGCCTATGACAAAATGAAGAAACAGCTTGGGGACTATTACGCACAGAAAAAAGCCCTTGACGAAGGCGCAACCGCTTCCAACATCGCGGAATACAACAAAACGTACCTTGAGTGGAAAAAGCTTCAGGATAAGCTTGATAACGGTAAAAACCTGACCCAAAGCCAGTGGAAACAGTATAACAATTATACAAAACAGCTTGAAAACTTTAGGAATGAAAAGTCTGACACAATGGACGGCCTAAACGCCGCACTGGAAGAGGCGCAAAATCCAAGTGACAGGCTGGAACAGATTGAAAAAACCTTTGAAGAATCCTCAAAAGGCATCCGTGACAGCTATCTGGGCCAGATTGACGGCATAAACGGCGAAGCGGAGAATTCGCAGCAGTACCAAAACCTGAAGGCAAAAGCGCAGAACCTGGAGCAGAAGAAAAAGGACAAGGGGCTTTCACCATCAGAACAGGCAAAACTGGATAAATACAACGCGGAACTTAACGCGCTTGAGACAGGGGCAACAGGCGCAAATATCAAGGACTACATGAAGACATGGGAATCCTGGTACACCCTGGAACAGAAACTGGAGAAAAACGGAAAGCTGTCAGACAGTGACGCAAAAAAATATGACGGTTACAAGGCAAAGCTCGACGCATGGAACGATGAAAAGCAGACACAGATAAACGACCTTCTCTCCCTTATGGAGGACGACCTTGAACAGCTGAATAAGACCTATTCCGAAAATGTATCAGAGGCGGAGTCGGAAATCAACGATTACTATGCAAACCTTTATTCCCTCGCAAAGCAGATAGCCGAATACAACGTCTCATCCTTACAGGAACAGCTCACCTATCTTGAAAGCTGCATATCCTATTATAAAGAGCTTGTATCGCTGTACGACTCTTTCAGCGGGGACAAACTTGTAAAAATACTGACGGATTTAGGGGAAATCAGCGCCGGGGATGAAATATCCAGCCGCCAGGACTTATATTCGGGCTACCTTGACAAGCTACAGGAAAAGTATGATACTACCCTGTCGCAAATTAACGAATACAGCCAGCTTCTTAAAGCGCTTGAAACCGGCGACTTTGAATCGTCCATGGGAATTTTCAGTAAGGCAATGGAGGACTACAGGGCAGAAGGCAATACCGAAATGGCGGACAAAATGCAGTCGGTCCTTGATTTGCTCAATGAACGCGCCTCTGGAGCGGACGACTGGGACGAATATGCCGATGAATGGAAAAATGAATGGGAGGAAGCCTTATTCTCCGTAAAACAGGATCTTATCGGCACCGCAGAGGAAATACAGGAAATCAACGACGCACTGCGCGAAATCCGCTTTGAACACATCACGGACGCCATCGCGGAGCTTGACAGGGCTTCCGGAATGCTCTCCTCCATCGAAAGCCTGATACAGGACGACTGGCTTTTTGAGCCGGACGGCAGCCTTTCGGAATACGGGCGCGCCAAAGCCGCACTGCTGGTATCACAGCTTGAGGACGCACAGGCGCAGGCAGACGCGTACTTAAACCTTTACAATGAAATACAGGACAGCAAGGATACCTACGCATCCGATAAGGAATACAGGGAAGCCTCAAACGACGCACTGCAGAACTACTACGATTCCCTGAACAGCGCCGCATCGCTTGAAAACAGCATTACGGACTTAATGAAGAAGAATGCGGAAGCGGAAATAAACAGCCTAAAGGACATCATTGAAGCGCGGAAGCAGGCGCTGCAGTCGAAAAAGGAATACTACGACTACGACAAATCCATAAAGAACTCGCAGAAGGAAATCGACAGCTTAAAGGCACAGATTGACGCGCTGGAAAACCTGTCAGATGCCACCGACGCCGCAACAAAGGCAAAGCTCGCACAGCTCAAGGCAGAACTCGCGGAAAAGGAAGACGCCTTACAGGAAACAAAGGACGAACATACCTTCAACTTACAGATTGACGCGCTGGATGAATTTTCGAATTCGCTTACCGACGCGCTTGACAGCTCTGCAAAATCCGTTGAGGAAATCCTGAAGGAACAGAAGGAAATCGTGGAATCCGCAAAGGAGTTAAGCAAGGCATCCGCAGACAGCACAAACAAGACGATTGATCTGCTTACGTCATTTTACAGCGGGATGGGAATTTCCATTGACGGAACCGAGCTGATGCCCCCCACAACGCAAACAGCAGACAGCGGCACTCCGAACACTGGCACAGCCATACCTGACCTTAATCCGGATAACAACGAAAACCTGCTTGTCTCCGCCATAAACAAAACAACGGACACGACCGAACAGTTCCGGCAGGAAACAATTGACAGGTTTACAAAACTGCTCGAAGAACACGGACTTTTACCGGAAATGATTTCGGCTGCATTCCCGTGGGAAAACGTAATTATGCCACGGCTTAATGAGGGCATTGACCGGCTTAACGAATTTATCCAAACCAAAGAGGACGCACAGTCTGTTGTCATCAATAACCATTATGACAGTCTGATTAATGTCGAAGGAAATGTTGATAAACATGTTGCGAAATTACTGCCGGAACAATTGCAGCAATGCTATAAATACACAACGGCGCAAATTTACAACGACATCCATAGAATCGGCAGCAGAAAAAATGCAGCAAATGCGATAAATACACTCGTAACTTAATCGGACGCAATGAAACCCGCTAAAAAACATTATTATAACCACTGTATAAAACCGCACCCCACAAAATAAGGGTGCGGTTTTTCTATAAAAAGGAGGAATTTTATGTCATTTATAACAGCACATTCATTTATTTTTAACGGCTTAAACAGCGCCGATTTCGGCGTGACAATCGGTTGGATTGATTCTCAGGCGGATGTTTCCGCAAACGGGCTAAACAGAGAACTCAAAAAAACCGCATGTACAAACAAAACAAAATCAAACGTCTACGGAGCGGAAACTGCGGAACCAATATCATTCCATTTCAGCATCGTAAAAGAGGACGGCAAAGAACTCACAAGACCGGAATCCATCAAAATCAACCGTTGGCTTACGTCATCCGCTTTTCCGCAACCGCTCAGATTCAACGACTGCGATGCCTACCCGCTGCACTACTATGCGGTATGCACACAAATCAACGACATTATGGCAGGCGGAAGACTTGTCGGCAAAGAACTCACATTCGAAACAAACTCTTCTTTCGCATTCTCCGGAGCGGAAAAAAAGACGTTTGTCATAACCGAAACGGACAATTGTTTTTATCTGAACAATTCCGCCGACACGGATAATGGCATCTACTACCCTGCTGTTACGATTTCAACAAAATCGGATACAGTCGTCATCGAAAATGTGACGGATCAAAAATCCGTAACCCTTCACACGCAAAAGCTCAAAGCAGACGCGAACGGAAATAAAGTGCTGACACTCGATTCCGAACACATGACGGTAACAGACAACGACGGTCGGTTGATTCCGGCAGGCGACTTAGGATGGGATACGGACTATGAAAGCGCTGTGCGTTCCGGAAACAAACTGGATTACATCTACTGGATTCGACTGCTGCAAGGCATGAATACATTTGAAGTATCCGGAGCCTGTACCCTGACAATTGAATATGAATTTCCAAGAAAGGCAGGTTGTTTATAATGAAACATACAACAATTTATCTCTGCAAAGCCGATTCGAGCATCCTCGGAACGCTCACGGGAATACAGACGCAGACCTGTAACCTGAAACGAAATGCGACGGATTTGTGGGAACTAACTTTTGACGTAAACCGCTATATCGACGTGAACGGCAAGCTGGTGCAAAGCGACTATTACGACTCGGTTGATGATATGATGCGCCTGTATCTTGACAGCGCCGATTTACAGGTCTTTTTTGTCATTGATTCCGAACCCGTAATCAAAGGCGACGGCTATCAGGAAACCAAAAGCGTCACGGCGCACTCCGTTGAATGCGAGTTATGTCACACGTATTTAAAAAATTTCAAGATAAACTGCGGCACGCCCGACAGCCAGGAGTATCTTGCCTGTGAAACGGATAACGAAGAAAACAATGTTTTTTACAATATCAATCCATACACAAACCTTCCCCGCGAGTACATCTCTCTCGTCAATTACGGCGACCCGCAGCTTAGCCTTTTGCACCTTGCTTTACAGGGAACGGGATGGACTGTCAAAGAAGGAATGGATGCGGACGGCTATCTCGACGACAACCATTATTTCCAAACGATTATTAACACCATTAAAGACCCATCCGGTCATTCGCCGGAACGGGTTACCGGACATGTGAAAAAGAAGTGCACAGCCGACAAAAAGGTATATGCTGTAGAATTGCAAAAATGGGGTTCTTCCGGGATCGGGTTTACCACCGAAAGCGTAGCAGATATTGCAATCGTTGCACAAAGCGTTCATAATACGGTTCGTATTAATGATAAAAACAGTACTGCTGCCACCACTCCCGTCACCCTTCCATCACCAATCGCTTTAACGGACACAGACAATCAGCTTTATGACAACATGCAAGGATTAAACGAAGTCTGTTACCAAAGCGAAGACGAAAACGGTATTGTTTTAACTTATAAAAATTTAAAACCCGGGACTTATCGGATTATATCACCTTATCAGTCCGTTACCACTGATTACAATGAAACGGCTGTATGCAATTATGGTGTACAAATTAAATCCGTAACCGTATCCGAGCAAGTCTTTGGTTCTCATGAAAAAACGGTTCACGTATTTCGTGCCTCCGATTTGTCTGCCGACGCAGATAATGAAGAAATCATCGGCATGTGTCAAATAAAAAAGAGCTTTGAAACATCCGACAGCGTTTATTCCTTTTTAATGAAAACCGTATCCCCCGCTGCCTCTGTTATTTTTGAATTTGACAGAAAGCACAAGGTTGTCGGGATGGTAAAGGCAGATGATTACGGGGAAGATACCGGCGTGTTTCTGTCCATGCGCAACCTGATGAACAGCTTTGACGTAACAAGCACGTCCAATGACAACATTATAACAAAGCTGATTCCAACCGGCGCGAACAATCTTGGTATTGAGTCAGTCAATTTCGGGAAAGAATATCTTCTCAATCTTGACTACTTTATGAACACGCGAAATGAGTATGGAGACTACAAATTTGTATCCTCCGAATTGCATGATAAGTATACCGCGTGGAAACATTACCGCGAATCGGAACCGTTTTCCGTATGTCTTGAATTTGAAACGGACAAACCCATACAGGGCACGCGCCGGGAAGTGTATGCCGAATTAACAAAGCGGTATAATCAAACGATTTTGGACATCAGTGAACTGAAAAACCGAGTTCCCAACGACGGATGTATCATTGATTATACGACCTATTCGCTTGAGGAACTGAATACGTCTTTAACAGCCCATAACAACGCGCTCGCCACACTGAAAACACTTTACAAAAATGAGTATGGTGTTCAGGAAATCGGAGACGCACCGGATTATCTTCCAGTTCCCGAAAATGCTGTGAAAATTAAAGATACACCATACTGGTATGATTTTTACGCTTATACAGAAGTTATTATTCCCAAAATTGAGGAAGCCCTGAAACAGTGTGCGCAGACAGGCAGCGGCGGAAAGACGCAAATTGATTCTTACCTGTATGAGTGGTCTTTGTACGGCTTGGATGAATTGCAGGCAAAAAAGAAAGCGTGGTCCGAAGCCGCAAATCTGCTGTTTCATGAAAGCTTTATTGCTTCCGGGACAGTGGATAACCCTATCGAATACCGTACCGCAGATGATAACGGATGGAACAGCTTACTTGAACAACAAAAAGCATTTACTTCAAAAAGCGCTTTTATCAAGCAGTTAAATCAATATCTTGACTATATGGCGTTTGATGAAAATAGGAATAATTCGCTCACCAAAACACAGTGCAAAGGAATTATCCGAAAATGTGATGAGGCAATCGCAGAGCGTTTAGCCCAAATCAGGCAGGCAGAGGACAGGCAGGACGCATATAACAGGCACAGAAAAGAGCTTGCAAATGCTGTGCTGCTTGACCAAAACTTTGGAATTGATGAAAAAGACATGAATGTAATAACCGGCATGATACGGGAACAGGAGTTTAGCAATGAAAACATCATTACAACCAGTCTTGATGACATTATCACCACCGTGGATGTTCAGGAAACATTATATCAATCTGCTACTGCAAAGCTGCACGAATTGTCACAGCCGCAATATTCTTTTCATACGGAGCTTGACAATCTCTATGCGCTTGATGCATTCAAGCCTTTTCAAAAACCGTTTGACATCGGTAATTTTATCAGGGTAGGACTGGAAATCCACGAAGAGCTTTGCGACAACCGGTTTGTAAAGCTGCGGATTATTTCCATATCCCATAACCCGCTTCAGGCAGACGAAAATCTGTCGGTGGAGTTTTCTACCATGACAAAGGCGTTAAACGGAATCAATGATCTCGCGTTTTTGCTGGGCAGTGAAAGCGGAGCGTCCTCGGGCGGCTCTTCGGGTGCTGGTTCCGGCACAGGCGGCGGGACGTATGGAAACAATGACGCCAATGTGCAGATAAGCAATAATATGCTGAATGCACTGCTTCACACGGAGACGTTTGGAACAGCGGTGAATGATGTGATTTTGGATAGTATTCAAGCCAATACCGGAAATTTTAATACATTAGTTTCCCATAGCGGAATATTTGGTTCACTGGAAGAAGGAACTACTGCCATTAACGGCGACTGTATCAATACTGGCAGTATTAAATCCAATAACTATTCTTCATTAGCTAAAACAGGATCTTATTTTGATGTTGCGAAAGGTTCTTTTGAAAGTTATTCTAAAAATGGACATTATATAAAAAATGATGGAAATAACATTGTTGTCAACATGGGCAATTTTTGTATTGATGATAACGGAAATGCAGCTTTTAAAGGCGATATAAGTGGTTCAGATGGTACTTTTAGTGGAACGCTTAATGGATGCGACGGAAATTTTACAGGCAGTATGAATGTTAATAACAATTTTATTGTAGATTCTAAAGGAAATGTGACTGCATGTGGAAGTTTAACGGCTAGTGATGCATATATAAAAGGTAACATAGAAGCAACAAACAGTATAATATCTGAAAGCGTTTTTATTAATGGTGATATTGAGGCAGATACATTAAAAGTAAAAACTACTGGCAATATTGCTGGATGGACATTTGATGAAAATGGATTTTATAAAAATAATAATTCTATTGGACGAGAAGCTGGTGCTTATATTGGTAATGAGGGTATTTCAATTAGTGATTATTTTATTGTAAATAGTGATGGATTAGTAACAAAAAGCAAAAAAAAACAATATACATATAGCGGCAGCATATTTATAAATAAAAGATTTTCACATGAGCGTCCTTACACTATACAAATAAAATTTGATAAAGTTTATCTTAATGATAAAATATATCTAGAATTTAGTGGTTTTGAAAGAAATCATACTATAAACGACACAACTAGCAATTACCTAACTTCAAAAAAATATTATATTGATGTATCCAATAATATAGATGATACTGATTTTACAATTCAGTTAGACGAAATAACAAATATATTAACATTAGATATTTCAAGCAAATATTTACATGATGAATCCAGTGAGTACTATTCTTTAATGAGTATTACAACTTACAATCATAATAATACTGATACTTATAATGATTATTCTTCCTCTGAAATAAAAGAGGTTAATATTAAAACGTATAATGATACTATTATACGTTTTGGTGGAGAAGTTATTAATAAATCTCATCTGATTATTGACACAATTAATAATCAAATAACAGGTGGGTATTTTAATTTGAATTCAAGAGAATTTAATGCTGTTGATGATTTTTCTTTTTCAATTAAAAATAATATTAAAAATGATATTACTGGCAGTGTCGATGCTATTGATATATTTAAATTAACCAAAGATAAATTATATCACAATGGTTTATCAACTTCGTCATCTGGTTCTAATCTGATTATTTCTGATGGAGATTTCTATCAAAAGTCTTCTTCATCATGCCGTTATAAAAATTCCATAGAGGATTTAACCGTTAGATCCCAATCATTACCTAAGTTAAATCCGAAAAACTTATATGAAATTGATGTCGTATCATTTAAATATAATGATAATTATTTACAAAAAACAGATCAACGCTATCAAATAGATATTCCGGGATTTATTGCTGAAGACATTTATGAAAAATATCCTATTGCTTGCAACCTCGACAAAGACGGAAAACCTGAAATGTGGGATATTAATATCTTATTCCCTGCCGCACTAAAGCTTATCCAAGAGCAGCACACAGAAATCGAAACAATCAAAAAACAATTACAACAGTTAAAGGAGGACAACACAAATGGAACAGACTAATACAACACCCACACACGGATTATTAACAGAGGATTTTAGACAAAATTTATTCACCTTGGTTCAAAACCACCCGCTCGACATCCAAACCAAAGCAGTGATTTTGGATTCCGTGTTATTAGCTGCCAACATCACTGCAAGGCAGCAAACCCAAAAAGAACTTGAAGAATATCATCAAACCAATAACAGCAACACTGAAACCACTGAAAAAGAAGCGTTCTCGTAATGCTTCTTTTTCATCACTCACCTAAAAGGAGGAATTAAAAAATGAACATAGAAAAAACAAATAACCTGAGCTTTTATAATGAACAAGGCATTTTAACCCTGACTGCAAAGCAATTTGACACAGGACGCATGTTTGTATTTCACATTATGCACAATGATGCGCCATTCGATTTGTCAGGCTGCACCGCATATCTTAGAATCGCCAAAGCAGACGGAACACAATTTCAGGGACACGAATGCTGTACCATTGAAGGCTCTAAAGTAATCATTAAAACAAATACAGGCAATGGCAGTCAAATCCTGACTGCTGCCGGAACAAACGTATGTGAACTGCACCTTGAGGACTCTGACGGCACTTCACTTACGACATGGACGTTTCACATTGTTGTAGAACCGCGTGTTCACGACGGAAGCAACATGTCTTCCATCAATTCGTACGATGTTCTTGACAATATGATAAACATGGAAAAAGAACGCATTGCCAATGAAAAGCAACGATTAGAAAATGAGTTACAGCGCAAGGAAAACGAAACGAACAGGAATACCGTTTTTGAACAAAAATTAGATGAAACCAACTCTGTTATTACGGACTGCCGCTTGGTAATTGATACTGCCAATCAGAAAATCAACAACTTTGATGCAGAAATCAATGAGATTGTGGACGGAATAACCAATGAGGCACAGTCCTATGCCGACAATGCAAAAGCTTCCGAGACAAATGCGGCAAATGCTGCTTCCAGTGCAACAGACAGTGCAGCTATCGCGTCGCAGAAAGCAGGCGACGCTGCCGCTTCTGCCGTGTTATCACAAAGCTATGCTATCGGCGGAACAGGATCACGAGAAAGCGAAGATGCTGACAATGCAAAAGAGTATGCGAAACAGGCAAAGGCAAGTGCGGATGAATTAAGAAATGGGTACATATTAAAAACAGAAAAAGGAGTCTCAGAAGGCGTTGCCACACTTGACAGCAACGGGAAAATCCCTGAAGAGCAGCTTCCTGATAATATTGGAAGCGTTACAGGAGTTAAGGGGGATAAGGAAAATGCTTACAGAACTGGCAATGTCAATATAACACCTGAAAATGTAGGAGCGCTGTCTCTAAAAGGCGGTACTGTTAATGGAAAAGTTACTATTAACGATACGTTTACGGTAAATAAAAGCGTTAGCACGGAAACCTCTGAGCAAGCCGTGACAGAATTTATGGTCGAAAGAAATAAGGTTAAAATCAATAGCCGGGCGGAAAATGGCGCCGTACATGCATTGGCCCTCTTTAATGGAAGTCCAGGAAGCGGAAGAATTGATCTTGACGGAATACTTCGTCTTTATGATGGGATAGATTTCAGGCAAGATAGAGCGCAGATTTCATATGAAGAGTTAATCCTTTCAGGATCCCACATTCGCATTACAGACAAATATGGCGACGGCATACATGTTGGTGGCGGAGATGTGGACATTGGAAGCATCTCTTCGGACGGAGAAAGATTGGAAATACAAACAGAACGTGGAGGTGGCTCTCGAACAAGATTGCGCAGTACCGATTTTAAAATCGGGCGTACGGGCGATATTTTTTTAGAATATTATCGGGACTCTTCCCGGGGAAATCGTTGCAAATTGCGATACGGAACAAGGGGAAGTAATATTAAGTGTGACTATGACAGTTTTTCAATGTGGGCAAATGATAATGGTATTCAGATATACAATGAAAACAGTGTCATGGGAGACATTCATCTAAGCAGGAATGACGGAACGAGCCTTTTTAGCACTGATATAATATTGCAGGGCAACACTGAGCATAAGGCAGATTTATATTTAGAGACCGGATATATTTTTGGTGAACGGGCAAAACCGTATAATCACGCAATTAAAATTGGTCACGCACATGATGACGTAATGCGTTTCTATGAAGTTGGAAGACGTTGGGAGTTTTGCAATGGAACGGGCGAACAATGCATTACACTTTGGGGAAACAGAATTATGAGTGGAGATGAAATAATGAACCTTGAACTAATAAGTGGTCATGGTATAAGTATTAGAGAGAATGCGATATTCCATAACGGTTCAGACACATATTCATTAGGTACTCTGGGCTCTCCTTTTAGTGACTTATATTTGGGAGGAGACAGTGGAATAGGTCCAAGAATAAACATTGAAGGAGGCGGCTATCATACAACTTTTTTTCCGGCAGAATGGAGTATTTATAGTTCAAGTGGAAGGATTTTAATTAGTACACATAGATGTAATCTATGTAGCGGGATTTTTCCAACACAAAACGCTATTTACACTATTGGCGATTCTAGTTTTAAATGGAGAGAAGTATATGCAGCCAATGGCACCATCCAAACATCTGACCGTAATGAAAAAAATACCATAGAAGAACTTTCTTCAGAAAAAGCCCAGCAACTTATATATGGCTTAAAACCTTCAACATACAAAATGAATGCAGGAACATCAGGGCGTACCCATTGGGGAATGATTTCACAGGACATTGAGGAGATGTTTGAAGAAATCGGAATGACATCTTTGGATTTCGCTGGATTTATAAAATCCCCTAAAATGACAGAAGAAGTTCGCGACGAAGAAACTGGGAAAATTATTAAAGAATCAAAGGTTATTGAAGGTGAATATAATTACAGTCTACGCTATGACGAATTTATTGCCCCAATAATTAAAGTTATTCAGACACAGCATGAGGAACTTGAGGCTTTGAAACAGAAAATCGAACTTTTGGAACGGCAGGCACAAATTAACTCAATGAGATAAACGTTCGGCATTCCTATAGAAAATGAACTTTGAAAAAAATCTTCCCGTATGACGTATATGAGTTTGGCGACTTGAGTAAATCAAAAACGAAACTAAAGAATCAGGACCTTCTGTATGGTATAATGTTGATAGACATTATACTTTGCCCGAATGGGCATAAACTTACCATAATTACGAAGTAATTATGGTATAATGTCGATAGACATTATACTTTGCCCGAAT
>KE159634.1:0-32123 GCA_000403335.2 Lachnospiraceae bacterium MD335 | reverse complement strand
CCATAATTACGAAGTAATTATGGTATAATGTCGATAGACATTATACTTTGCCCGAATGGGCATAAACTTACCATAATTACGAAGTAATTATGGTACAATGAATATCAAATACAGAAGGTCCGTTTTATGACAGACCAACAGACCCTTTATTTCATAGTCTCCTTACCGCAACACCACTCTATTTATTATCTACGCAGAACACTATCCACTTAAATCATCCCGCGCAGCTGCGCAAACAGCTCTAAGTCGCTCTGCGTAATCTTCATGTTTGTGTTGTATTCTTTTCCTGCGGGACTTGTGACTTTTATCTCGATAATCGTGCCGTCCGTGATTGCCTCGCGTCCGACCGCCTGCATAAACGGCATAAACTTGGGGTGGTTTGCATTAAATTTGTCCCATGCGCCCTTAAATTTCATCATACTTCCTAAATCAAACATTGTTTATTCCTCCATATTGCAATTTTCTTTTCTGCTGCCAAAAGACGCGGATTTTGCGGCGGCAGCGCTTTGCCGTGCAGAAAAAGTACCGCCAGCCGACGGTACTTTTCATTATGCCAAATATGTAACGCTTTCCTCCGAAAGCTCCTTCTCGGACAATGCGGCTCTCGCCTCGTCTTCCTGAAACCGGTTAATCCGAAACAGGTACTTAACCTTTGTCTCAAAACGTCCCTTTTCGTATTTCTTAATTTTCTCCATTTTTATCAGATACGATATTCTGTGTCTTAAAAATGCTTTCTCGATTGTCCCCTTCACAGCCGTATCATATGTCGCTACAAACGCAATTTCACGCTCGCGCACTTTTACCGGCACACTTGCCACACCTATGTTCAGCATAATTACACGACTCCCCCCATATCTTTGTGCAGATCTTTGCACAGAACAATTACATTTTTATTATAGTATGAATTACGCTAAATGTACAGTTAACATATTCACTAAAAATTTTATGTAAATTTGTGAAATATTTGTAGCAATAAAAACAATTGGCGTTTTTGGGGGATTTTGTTTCTGCACAATATGGGCGTTATCGTAAACAAATGCTGTGGTTGATCAACGCATAAGCTTTATTGTCAGTCTGTTTTTGCCATCGGCATTTTCGTATTCCACATCATCCATCATGGTACGCACCATATAAATACCAAGTCCGCCGATTTCCCGCTCTTCGGCGTTTTGTGTTATATCAGGCATATCATTTTCAAGCGGATTAAATGCAACACCATTGTCCTCAAATATAATCTGTACATATTCGGGAACGACATGACACGTTATTTCGGCTTCTGATGCTTTGCTGTAACGGCAGATATTGGAGTACAATTCATCGACCGCTACCAAAAGCTTCGCCCTGTCTGATTTGTTTACCGTTTCTTCCTTTAATATATCATCCATAAATTTTATAACGTCAGGCATACTTTCGATATGCGGTGTGCCGCACCACGCTTCTTTTTTGTTTGCTTCTGCATTAAACCGCACCGCCAGCATGGTAATGTCATCAAACTGTTCCGCAATGCCTTCAAACGTGCATACGTCATTCCATACCGCATCAATAACCTCCTGCGGCTCATTGGAGCCGAACAGCTCAAGGATACGTTTGAGACGCTCCTCTCCATAGAGCGCGCCGTCACAGTCGTTTGCCTCCGTGACGCCGTCAGAACACTGAAATAAAATATCTCCTGCCCGCAGCCGGACAACCGACTGCCGGTATGTCATGCCTTCCGCTCCCGCAAGCACAAAACCGCCAAGCTCTGTCAAATATACGACATTTCCATCTCTTCCTTTTATGAGCGGATGACAATGCCCTGCATTGATGTAGGTTAAAGTTCCGTCCGATATGTCAAGTATGCCTGCCCATGCCGTCACAAACATGCCGTTTTTATTGTTGGCGCACAGGCTTTCATTGGTAATCTCAAATGCCCGCTCAAGATTCTTCTCCCGTTTTATGTTTGACTGCAGAAGCGCTTTGGCGATAACCATAAAGAGCGCTGCCGGAACACCTTTTCCAGATACATCGGCTACGACAAGCGCCAAATGCTCCTCATCCGTCATAAAAAAATCGTAAAAATCTCCGCCCACTTCCTTTGCCGGACGCATCACCGCCGCAAGCGTAAACTCCTGATACTGCGTAAAGCATCCCTTTGCTGCGGGCAGCATATCACTTTGTAAATGCGCCGCCACCGTCAGTTCTGTACGGATACGCTCTTTCTCCGCAGTCGCTGCCGCAAAGCTTTTAATATAAGCCTGCACTTTGTCTGCCATTGCGTTAAATGCAGCGCCTAACTCTTCTATTTCATCACCGCTTGATATGTTCGTGCGGTAGTCTAAATTTCCGGCGCCTATCTTTTTCACATCTCTTGTAAGCGCAAGGATCGGTCTTGTAAATCTTCTTGTCATTGCCACCCCTGCAATTCCCAGCATAAGAATCACAACGACCACCATGCCTGTTATCATTTTGATTGCTTTTCCGATTGCCTGATCCTGCTGTTTTGCCGTTTCCTCTGTCATTGCAAGAATATGTTTCTGCGTCTCGAGTGCGGGCGATATAACGTCTTCCACTGCCATAACCGCAGCAAAGCTCCAACCCATTGTCGGAAGCGGCGCATATGCAATATAAACCTCTTCGCCGTCCAATAATATACGGTCCACACCGCAGAAACCTGCCGTCATCGAAACCGCCGTATCGGCAAGCTGCGTGTTTTCACTTTTGCGCAGATCTGCCGGAGTATCCGAAGATGCCGCAGTTTCTCCTTCCGTCATCGCCGACACCATAACCTGCCCGTTATAATTTAGAAGGAACGCATATCCCGTGCCATTCACCGACGTCTCAAGCACCGCCTGATTCACTGTGTTTAAATACGACCCTGTGCCTGCCACGGCAACCACTTCCTCCCCTTTATAAACAGGTTCCGCGCACACAATGCAGCTTCCGCCGCCGTGCACATCCTCTATCACATCGGAGTAGACATACTGTCCTTCCTTTGCCGAAAGCGCCCGTTTATACCACTGTCTGTCCTCCGACTCCAAATAGGACGGCGCCCCGCCTTTTTCTTCAAATTTGCTGTAGGCGATATAATCCGCCTGTATCACCCAGCCGCTGAGCGTACTGATGTACGTTGAGGAAACCATATCATTGTTGGCATTATATTGCACCAGCATATCCTGAAGATTTCCAAGTTTCAGAATCTCCTCACGCTGTTTTATGCCTGCGTCTTCAAGCCGCTGCGAATATAAAAGCTGCGCTGCAAGTTCTGTGCTTTCCTCCGCAGGAGGCGGCGTCAGCCTGTCCGGATACTGGTCGGGATTTTCATAAATCCGCTTTGCAGTTTGGGCAATACCGTGCACATACGACCTGACTTCCAAAAATTTTTCATCAATATATGCCGCCTTCTCTTTGGAAACAGTCAAAAGCTGTTCCTTTGCCATATGCTCCAGCGCTTTTTCCGAACGCTGCGCAGCGGTTCCCCCCAAACTGCGGCTGTTTTTTACGGATATATTTTTCATCAGCTTCAAGTTTGTAATGCTTACCGCCCCGTTTATAAATGCCGCAACCAAAACCATTCCCAATAGAAATGCCATAATTTTAAAGCCTATCGTGTGTTTGACTCTCATGAAACCGCTCCCTTTCAAGTCCAAATCGTCAGTTACTGCTTCCAAAACTTCTCCCGGTCTTCTTTTTGACTGTCAAATCCTGACGTACGCTCATCCTCTCTTGCAAAAGGCGCATGTCCCGGAATAAACTTATCGCTTCTGTAGCTTAAATAAACTTTCTGATTTGCCGCATATCCCTGTCTTCCCAGCATCTCCAAAAGCGCTTTATACGGCAGAAAGCCTTCCTTATGAATGCCGTTTCTCAAATCTTTTGCCTCATACGCAAACACGCTGTTTTCTCTTGCAACCTCTATTGCCATAGCCGTTTTCCTGCTAAAATCATATCCTGCCTCAACCGTATGCGTTCCCTGCTGAAAAATCGGATGCATTACAATGACGCGTCCCGCATCCTGCGTTAACATTGGCAGTTCCTGCTCGTAAAGGACACTCATTTCGTCCACGGTCCTAAAATAAATATGCGCCCGTCTGCCTTTTTCATATCCGCCGACAAACGCCCCGGACAATATATTCCACAATCCGCCTTCCCGTTTCCACTCCCAAGTTACCTTGAGATTGTCCAGCAACCCTCCAAAAGGCGTTCCTTCAAGCGGGCAGTATCCCATTTTTCTGATTGCAAGGCTCAGCGCATACCCGCCTGACCACAATGCCAGCTCCTGTTCTTCGGGGACCGCAAGTCCGCCATCCTCCTGTATCATTTCAACAGCCTCGCGGAAGTAGGGGTTGTTGTTCACGGTGTCGAGATATTCCTGATTATTTCTTTTTGTCATCGCTAAGTCAGCGTTGGCTAACTGGGTACGATAACCTTCTATCAGCTTATTCCATATCGTCTCAATGCGCACCTTGCTGACAGGACAAAACTGCTCATACTGTTCTTTGAATCTTGAATAATACGGATGTTCTAAAGCCGCTCTTTCTCCTGCCATGATTTCAGATATTATTTTTATTTCCGCCTGTGTAAAATCTTTCTGTGATGCTTTCATATCATGTTCTCCTCTCTGATATAGTCTGCTATTTTCTGAAATTCCACATTTATCTTTAAATCCTCTAAATGAAACAGCACCCCTCCCGCATGATGCATAATCAGATACGCGTTATCATCGCACAAGGGTTTTATCCCGGTAAAGAAAAATCCTTTTTTTGCAAGCTTTTCATAAACGCTGACTGCATATCTGTCATTGCTGTTTAAAAACACGTTTGCAGTATGTTCACCCCTTAGCGGATACGTCCAAAGAAGCTGCCCCAACTGTCTGTCAAAATCTGCTCCGATTGTAAGAATATGAATTTCAAGGTATTGATGTTTTCTGTCATAATGATAGGAAAGTCTGCTGTTTGCAGGCATTTCCCCGCAATCTTGCGCCGCACTGTCCATAATTTCATATGCCGCTCCTAATTCCTCAAACCGTTCCCTGCAAAACGCTTTATGTCTGTCCGGTAGGTACAAACGTCCCGCATTTTGTCCGCACATTGCTTTTACCTGTATGCCAAGGGGCATTTTTGTATTTCTTCCGTTGTCATAGGAATGGTGCAGCACCTCTAAATCAAATATATTTGGCAAAATACCGACTGCTTTCATACCCAGGCCGCAAAGAAGTTTTTGTGTGACGTCGTGAAACAGTACCGGCTGGCTGTAAACCGCCGAAGCCTTCTTATCTTCAAGCAGCTTTAATCCATATTCAAATATCCTTTGCGCAATTTTGTGCCCTCTGTACTTTTTTTTCACAACCTGCGCCGCGATTTCATATACGGTACAGGTTTTCCCTTCTGTTCTGACAAGCGCTGTTGTCCCTGCAATCTCACCGCTTGGAAGCTGTGCGACAATGAAAATATCGCGTCCTTTTTCGGCGCTTTCCATAATTGCGGACGCACTGTACCATGTTTCTTTTGCATAGGTATCCCCATACTCATCGCGAATACAGTCAATCATTCCTTTTTCGTCACCGCAGCGGTATCGGCGCACCGTAACACACAGCTCCTTTTCTACACCAGAACTCACCGCAGTGTCAGGATTTTGTCAAATCCCGTAATTTTAAAAACGTCCATCACGGCAGGCGGTACCTGCTCTACTGTCAGTTCTCCGCCCTTTGCCTTCATTTTCTTTTCCGCCCCAAGCAATACGCGAAGCCCTGCTGACGAGACATATTCCACTTCTTCCATGACCACCGTCAACGCCGTAATATCCTCCAATTCGTTTGCAACAACTTCTTCAAGCTTTGGCGCCGTAACAGTCTCAAGTCTTCCTTTTAGTCTGATTGTCATTGCGCCTTGTCCAATCTCTTTCATGATCTCCATTCCTTCACCTCCACAAAATCACTTGCTGTCCTCTTCCCAAGCCGGCTTTCTCTTAAATCCTATATGATAAGTAGACTTTTCCATTGTAAGCTCGTGTTCCCCAATCATATATCTTCCGATCGTTACGTCCTTTCCGAGTATAATCCCCTTCGGATATTCGTTCAGGCAGCGGTTTAACACTTGAACCTGCTGCTCAATTGACTGCTCCGACAGGGGATTATTCGGATTAACGCTTCCGACGGAAACCAGCTTCACATATGTAATATCTGTTAATGCGGTTTTTTCCCGTCTGTCCATACGCACTCCTTGTTTCTACACCTTATACTTAATCCTCCACATCAGCCAGTGCTTTATTGTATTCCTGTTTTTTATCAAATACTGCCTTATCAAGCTCTTTCGATTTTTTATACGCCTCTAATGCCTTGTCCTGCGCAATCTGCATCTCATCATATTTTGTATTAAAGTCGTCAGAGCCTCTTTCATATGCCTTTGTCTTAATTTCGCCGCTGCTTTCTTCAACGCTTACCTCAATAAGACCAAATACAGGCGACACGGCTCCTGCAGCCGGATTTGCCTCGCTGCTTGCAGCATCGAGCATATCAAGCATCCTGTTTTGAAAATCATTCCATTTTGCCGTAACCTTGTCCATCGCAGTCTGATATTTTTGCGAAAGCGCTTCATAATTGTCACTTTCTTCCTTACCTTCAAGATACTGCGTCTGTTTTGACTGAAATTCAAGGAGCTGTACGTTTGCCGCTCTTCTAAGTCTTGTGACACATTCATTCAATCCTTCGTTTGCCGCGATAAGACATCTTTGCATCTCATCCAGTTCATTTTTTAAACGCTTTCTGCGCTCCGCTTTCAGTCTTGCTTTCTCTGAAAGATTGTTTCCGTTCGCATCCTTAATTGTCGATCCCACAAGTGCAGGCGCAACGTTTGCTGCCATCATATCAAGAACTCTTGCAAGACCTTCCGGTGTTCCATGATTCGTCGCCCGCACATCCACATGATATTTAGCAGAATTATCCGATTTTCTCGTATTCTCCTGATGTACGCTGACACTGCCTGAAATACTGACTTTAATCGGACCAAGTCTTAACTGTCCGTTGAGTCCGGCGCCCACATCAAGTGATTTCTGCGAAGATTCGCTTTGCTTTACTTCCATGTCAAACAGCACATTGACCTCGTCAAGCTGCAGGTTCGGAATCGGTACAATTGCAAGCATCGGTATGTCCATTTTCATCTCATCCAAATTGCTTGTTCCGTCCTCGTTTGCGCTTCGCTTCTGATAGGAAAACGCTACCGTTCTGACCTTACCGTTATTATCAAATCCCACATGATTGATAAAATCCGCCGTCGAGTCCGCGAGCATTATACTTGCGTCCGCCGCTGCCGTAAGCGGTCCTCCGATTAGCGATCCCATATCCAACCCTTTAAACTGATCCGCTATTGCTGCCATATGCATCTACCTTCCTTTCCTTTTTTTGCCACGTCCAATAACTTTGTAAAACAGGTTTCTTATTTTTCCACGCAGATTATAATATATTTGTTTTTGCCGCTCTTTAAACCCTAAAACTGACACTTGTGTCACTTTTGCTGTCTCAACCCAAAGAATACGCTCCTGCAAACCTTGTTCCGAAAGCAGACGAAAATTCATTTCCCAAACGAGCCGCGCAAGGTCTTCTTCCAATAGCATTCCTATGCGTTCGGCGGACGTTTTTTTTCCTGTAATTCTACTTAAAATCCCTTTCAAGTCCATATAGAATCTCCCTGTCCACGATCTGCTCCTTACATTCCATAATCCGGTTAACGATTGTAGACTGTGCCATAAGGTATTTATCCTTATCAAATTCGTGCGTATCCCCATCAAATGCGTCTTTGCTGATTTGGTGCAGACGTTCCTGTTCTTCTATCATTCCGGTAATCTTTCGGTGAAGCTGTTCGAGCTTGCTGACTTTTGCGCGAAGCTGTTTTGTTTCCTGAACAATCGCCTTCTGTTCCTCATTACCCAAATCGCCGTTTAAGACAATCGGTGTACTATCAATCCGCTTTGCAACCTGATTTGCACTCAGTGTATCGCTAAGGCGCATAATTCCTTCCGTTGCCGGTATTGATACGATTGACAGTTTATAAGATACTTTTGGCAGAAAATCGCTCTCCCTCTGTGAGGGAGCACAGATACGCGCAGTTATCTGCGGATTTTTTGTCTCCTGATCCATTTCCGCCTTTACCTCCGTGGAAAAGCAAATCTCCGCCTTGTCCACATTCAGGTTTGCAACGGGTATAATCGACAATAGAGGGACTTGTACCTGAAGGTTGTCAACACTGTAGCCGTCCTCTCCCTCCTGACGAATTTGGTCATATGCGATATTGATATTCTCCAAATGCGTGATTTCTTCACTTCCGTTGTAACGCTGTGTTCCCATACCCTTAATCGCTTCCACGATTTGTGCGCGAAGCTGGCGGTTTGATTCTGCCAGTGCATGAAGCGGTGCATAAACAAGTGCATCAAGCGGAATAAATTCACTGTCCATCACGCCAGCGTTTTCCGTACTCTGTGTTATCTCATTTTCTTCCATGTTCAGCCTCCATCTGCCATCAGCTCAAAAACAGCTGCCGTTCTTCTTCCCTTCGTTTCACAAGTCCCTGCAGCACCTTGCCGCCGCCTTTATTATACGCTAAGATTTTGTCGGCGACTTCTGCGGCGCTCCTTCCCGCAACAAGCTTATTCAGGCTTCCCACGCCGCAGTTATAGCAAAAGCTTGTAAGTGCATCGAACTGATTTTGCGTCGGGGAAAACGTAAGCTTCCCTGTCTGAATACATTTATTGACATGCGCGGCATACTTTTCCAAATCCTCACGCAAAAGCCTTTTTGCGGCATCTTTGGAAGGAAGCGTGTCATGCTCCTTTACTCCTGCCGTATGTCCATACCCAATGGTCCATACACCCGCCGGGCACTTATATGCTGCCAAACGACAGCCCTCGTATTTTGCAATCAGTTCCACACCGCGCTCTGAAATCTGCATTTCCCCATTGTTTGATATAACACTGCTTTGCAGTTTTTGGCATAAAGGATGTGTCGTTTCCGTCTTTGTCTGGGGGGTATTACTTTCTGACACAGGTGTCATAAATGCAATGTTTACAGGGCTGTTAATCGTATGCGATTTACTGACATTCATCCCCAGCACTACCCTGTCATTGTTTCTTGATTTTACAATCCAATGGTCGTTTCGTACCCAGTCCGGCATTTCTTTCCCATTATAATAGACGGCGTTGGGGGCAAGCGACACGACCGTTCCTTCCTTTACTTCCATAAATTCCTCCGTTCCTTACTGTCTTGCTTGTTTTCTACAGCTGATTCATAGTGTTTGCCACATCCTGTCTGAATTTGGTCATGGTGTAACCGCATTCCAACCCGTTCCAAAGATGGTCCGGATCGGCATGTCCTGATGCAATGCCTCTGTCATGCCCTTCCTTATGGCTGACAATAACGCCGTCCGCCAAAGGATTCAGCCCGAACTCTTTGCATAAATGTGCAAACAGCCCGACCGCCGAATCGTATGTCTTTTTCACGTATACGAGCGCTTTTTCCCTGTCAGTACAGGTAAACTTTGCGCCGCCGGTATACTTGATACAGGACGGCTCACACATCTCTATGCCGATGTGCGTATTATTGGATGAACCGCCGCCGTGCCATCCCCTATGATCCCACGGGAGTGTCTGATACACAACACCTGTGTTCGCGTCGATAAATGCATGTACGCACACCTTGCTTGCGGGATTGCTGTAATTTTTGATAAACACTTCCGCCGAGGGCTGCGGGCAGCCGACGCTGTGCAGCATAAGACCTTTGACCGCGATTTTCCTTCCTGACTTATAGCAGGGGTTGGTGGTTAAAATTCTTTGCTCAATCTCCATATTATGGGTCCTCCTTTCTTTCATTGTCTGCGCACGCAATTATTTGCGGCTAGGATAATATCTGACGACTCTGCAAGGTCAAATGCCGTGCAAAACATTACCATAACCTGATAATATCGTAATTGGCATTTTATTATCCGAAATTAATTTTGACTTTTATCTGACCGAACATGCCGTTCGTTTTTCTCCCTTGTCATTAACAACGGCATATCAAGCGCATATAAAATTTCGTTGATTTGAAATAATAGCGGTATTGTACTTTGATTGGATTCGTTCCCGGAAAGCAGCCATAAAATAACTGCGTCACTGGGTACAGATTTCGATAAGACGTATCCTGCGCTTTTCAGCAATCTCCTTGTATCTTCAAGGTTCATGTCCATTGCTGCCGCGATTGCCAATACCGTTTGTTTTGTCGGATTTCTGTCATTATTTATGTATTGATACATCCGTTCGCTGATATTGGCAGTTTTATAGAATAATCGAGACTTTTTTTCGTATTTCGTTCTTAACAATTTGAGGCAATAAGGAAAAGCTTCCTGTCGCTCTAGTGTCAGCCCTGCTTTATTTGCCAGCTCTTCCGTTTGCCTGTCGCTTAATTCAAACAGTTTTTGGGCATTTACAATTATCTTTTGTTTAAAATTTTTTTGTCTGTGCACTGCAAGGGTGATTTTCCCACCATGAAATGTCCTGCTTTGTCGTGCCAAGCAAATGATACACATCATCTAACAGTCGAATTTTGTGCATTGATTTGTATTGTTTTGCGAAACTTCTTATGGAGGATGCAAAGCTTTCCTCCAGTTTGATTTGGCGGCTTGTCAGCCAGTTTTGTGTTTTTGCGTAGTCCATGATTTTCCCGCGTCCTTTCTAAAAAAATAAAACCCAACAACGGCTCTTATCGCCATTATCAGGTTTTATAATATGAATAAGTTTATTCTACTTTTTTCGATTAATATCGCCTTGCTCTATTTTACTGCTTTTATGAGGGCAATACTAGGTGCGGTTGTTCCTGTTTTTTACTATTTAAAGGAGCCATTGTTCCTGTCCTATATTTTTGCCCTGTAAAATAAACCATTTCATTTTGTCTTCATCTTGTTTCTATCGCAATCCTTTTTCGCAATCCTTATAAAACACAAAAAGACTTTGCCGGGATTTTCTCTCATCCCGCAAAGTCTTTTGTGTTATATTACTCCTGACATTTTCTATTTTGAATTACTGGAAATACTTCACCCCGGCCTCAAAAATCTTCAAATCCTGCTCTCCATAGATGTTCATCGCCACCGCGTCGCCGCGCCGCTCAACATGCGCCATCTTGCCAAGACACCTTCCGTCCGGAGACGTAATTCCCTCAATTGCCGCATACGAACCGTTCACATTCCACTCTTCGTCCATCGAAACATTTCCGTCAAAATCGGCATACTGCGTCGCTACCTGTCCATTTGTGAAAAGCTTATCAATCCACTCCTTAGGCGCCACAAACCGTCCCTCGCCGTGCGAAGCAGGCGTTACATACGTCTGACCAAGCTTAGCAAGCTGCAGCCACGGCGATTTATTCGTAATCACCTTCGTGTACACCATCTTTGAAATATGGCGGTTAATCGTATTGTATGTCAGTGTCGGCGAATCCTCTGTTTGTCCCACAATCTCACCGTATGGCACAAGCCCAAGCTTAATCATCGCCTGAAAACCGTTACAGATACCAAGCGCAAGCCCGTCACGCTCGTTGAGCAGTTTGTTTACCGCCTCTTTTATCTTTTCATTCTGAAATGCCGTCGCAAAGAATTTCGCGCTTCCGTCCGGCTCGTCGCCCGCCGAAAAGCCGCCCGGGAACATAATAATCTGCGCCTGCGAAATCGATTCAGAAAACGCGTCAACCGACTCCCGAATATCCGCCGCCGAAAGATTGCGGAATACCTTTGTCACCACATTCGCCCCCGCGCGCTCAAACGCAATCGTCGAGTCATACTCACAGTTTGTTCCGGGGAACACCGGAATAAACACGGTAGGCTTCGCCACCTTATGTTTGCAAACATAGACATCCTTTGTGTCATAAAGCTTTGACGCGACAGGCTCTGCGCCCTTTACCGCCTTTGTGGGGAATACCTTCTCTAGCTTTGAAGTCCACGCCTTTAACGCCTCATCCATAGGCACCGTTACATCCCCGTATACAAATCCGGCATTTTCATCCAGCACCGTACCGACTGTCCGGTACGCTACGCCACATGCTGCGAGCGCATCAGACTGCTCTGCGGAAACCTCCGCAAGAATGCTTCCGATTCCGTTTGCAAACAGCTCTTTTGCGTCAAGTGCACTGTCAAACACCACGCCAAGTTTATTACCAAACGCCATTTTTGCAGCCGACGCCACAATACCCTTTGCATCAAGCGCATATGCTGCCACAATCACCTTATCCGCAATCAGTTTTGCCACACCGTCAAAAAGCTTCATTACGTTGTCGTATTCCGGCAAATCATATGCATTCTTCGGTAAATCAAACACGACAAGAGCATCACCCGCACGTTTCAGCTCCGGCGTGATAATATCCTGCTTTTTCGCCACGTCCACCGCAAACGACACAAGCGTCGGCGGTACGTCAATCTCATTGAACGTTCCCGACATCGAATCCTTGCCGCCAATCGAAGGAAGTCCGTATCCGATTTGCGCGTCATATGCGCCAAGAAGCGCCGCAAACGGCTGACTCCAGCGCGAAGGTTCCTGTGTCATGCGCCTGAAATATTCCTGGAACGTAAACCGGATCTTCTTATAATCTCCGCCTGCTGCCACAATGCGCGCCATAGATTCCGTAACGGCATACACCGCACCGTGATACGGACTCCAGCTTGACAGATACGGATCAAATCCGTACGACATCATTGTCACGGCATCCGTCTTACCCTTTAAGACAGGAAGCTTTGCCACCATTGTCTGTGTCTCCGTCAGCTGATATTTTCCGCCGTACGGCATAAACACGCTGCCTGCTCCAATCGACGCGTCAAACATCTCGACAAGTCCCTTTTGTGAGCATACGTTTAAGTCATTTAATGTTGAAATTACTGCGTCCTTTATATTTCCCTTTGCAATCGCATCCGCAACCGCCGCAACTGCATATTTCTGAAAATAATTATCTTCTTTTACAGGCGTCTCAACATACACGCCCGTTTCCTGATGTGCACCGTTGGTATCAAGAAAGGCTCTCGCAATATCCACTACCTTCTGACCGCGCCACATCAGCACAAGCCGCGGCTCTTTTGTGACCGTTGCAACCTTGACAGCCTCCAAATTCTCCTCCGCCGCATATGCAAGAAACGAATCTGCATCCTTCGGGTCCACAACGACTGCCATACGCTCCTGCGACTCGGAAATCGCAAGCTCCGTTCCGTCCAGTCCCGCATACTTTTTCGGCACCTTGTCCATATCGACAATCAGACCATCCGCAAGCTCGCCGATTGCCACGGAAACACCGCCCGCACCGAAATCGTTGCACTTCTTAATCAGCTTGCTGACCTCCGGACGCCGGAACAGTCTTTGCAGTTTGCGCTCCGTCGGAGCATTTCCTTTCTGAACCTCCGCACCGCACGTCGCAAGCGACGCCGTCGTGTGCACCTTAGACGACCCTGTCGCGCCGCCGCAGCCGTCGCGTCCCGTACGACCGCCGAGCAAAATGATAATATCGTCCGGATCAGATGTCTCCCTGATGACACTTGCCCTCGGCGCCGCCGCCATCACCGCCCCGATTTCCATACGCTTTGCCACATAATTGGGATGATACACCTCTTTGACATATCCCGTCGCAAGTCCAATCTGATTTCCGTAAGAAGAATAGCCGCTCGCCGCGCCGCGCACAAGCTTTTTCTGCGAAAGCTTGCCCCGCATGGTTTTCTCCACAGGCACCGTCGGGTCTGCCGCTCCGGTTACACGCATCGCCTGATAAACATACGTTCTTCCCGAAAGGGGATCACGGATTGCACCGCCAAGACACGTTGCCGCTCCGCCGAACGGCTCAATTTCCGTCGGGTGATTGTGCGTCTCGTTCTTAAAGTTGACAAGCCATTCCTCCGTGACAACGCCCTTTCCGTCCTCCTTGTCAATCTCCACCGGAACGACAATCGAGCAGGCATTAATCTCGTCCGACTTCTCCATGTCTTCAAGCTTTCCGTCCTTTTTGAGCTTGCGCATCGCCATCAGCGCCAAATCCATCAGGCAGACATACTTGTCCTCTCTGCCAGCAAAAATTTCCTCACGCGCCGCCAAATACTGCTGATAAGTGGTCTTGACAGGCTCCGTATAATAGCCTTCCTCAAATGCAACATCCTTTAATTCCGTAGAAAACGTCGTGTGACGGCAGTGATCAGACCAATACGTATCAAGCACCCTGATTTCCGTAACCGTCGGATCCCTGTGTTCATCCTTCCTAAAATAATTCTGAATATGGAGAAAATCTTTAAAGGTCATCGCAAGCCCTAACGAATCATAAAGCTCCTCCAATTTGTCCTCCGCCATATCCGCGAAGCCCGCAAAGCTTGCCACATCCGCAGGCTCCTCAAATATTGTCACCAGCGTCTGCGGTTTTACCATATCCGTTTCCCTTGAATCCACGGGATTGATACAGTAATTTTTTATCTTGTCAAACTCACTGTCGGAAATCGTTCCGGTTAAAACATATGTCACCGCCGTCTTGATTATCGGCTGCTCGTCTTCCTTTAAAAACTGCACGCACTGCACCGCAGAGTCTGCCCTTTGGTCAAACTGCCCCGGCAGATACTCCACGGAAAAACAGCGCGCGTTCTTTGGCATTTCAATGTTTTCCATGTACAAGTCATCAACGGGCGGCTCCGAAAACACACTTTTGCATGCCTTCTCAAAAACAGCATCCGAAATATTTTCCACATCGTAACGGATAAAAATTCTTGCCTGTTCCAAACCGTTAATGCCTAAATAGCTTCTTAACTCTTCCTCAAGCTCTCTTGCCTTAACGGCAAAAGCCTCTTTTTTCTCAACATAGATACGCCTAACATTTCCCATTAAATGAGTCCTCCGTGTCTTTTTCAATTATTCTGTGCTTTTCGCACTGGGTACTTATTCATTATAGCGTATCCGACATATTTTTCAACCGTGTTTGCAAAGGTTTTTATGCCTGTTTTGTTTTTTTCGACGCTGCATTTTCATAAGACGCCTTCAGGATCGGACTAAGCGGCTTATAAAGCACAAACGTAAGCACCGACACGCCCGCGCCCTTTAAAAGATTGAGCGGCGCAACACAAAACGCAACAAACGTAAAAACATTCGTGACATTCGCATTAATCTCCGTTCCCATACCAATAATCGCCTCAAGCGGCATTCCAAACATTACCGCAAACGTCGGCAGAAGATAAACGGCATTAAACAGCGTGCCGAACACAGTCATCGTCATTGTACCGACCGCGCTTGCAAGAATCGCCGTCGTCTTTTTCTTTTTCATATGATAAATAATCGTTGCCGGCAATATCATCGCACAGCCGACACAGAAGTTTGCAAGCTCTCCCACAAACGCCGTGGAGGTCGGCTTAAAAAATAGCTTAATCACAATCTTTAAAAACTCCGTCAGCACACCTGCCACCGGACCGAACGCAAAACCGCACAAAAGCACGGGAAGCTCGCTCGCGTCAATTCCATAAAACGGCGGTGCAAACGGTACGGGAAGCTCAATCGTCATCAGAACGCCCGCAATTGCGGAAAACATGCCAATCATTGCAGTCTTTCTTGTCGTAAGGATTTTTCCTTCCGTGTTATTCTTCTTTGCAATCAGCTTTTCCGCAATAACCGCCACAATAACAAGCACCGCCACAAGCGCGATAAATTCCAGTACAAAGGTCAGGTTCTCCATGATGTTCGTAAAAAATTGGTTCATTGTTTTAATCTCCTTTTCTTTTCAAATGATATTTTCATTGATTTTTTAGGAAATTCTTCTTGAAATAAGCTGTCTTGGTATTTTTGACGCAAATGCTTTTGCTAAATCGAGTAGAAAAGAGCCATCTTCCCCTACTCGCCGCGCGACCCGTGCGCCGCCTTAGCGGCTTATTTCCACTGCACGGGGCTGTGCATAAAAACCCCCGAATACTTTATAATATTCGGGGGTTCAATACATTCATAAAATATTGCACGCAAAAGCATCGCACAAAAATACCGTTCTTCTCTCATCCAGACTTTACTGTCGGTTATGGAATCGCACCATATCAGCCGCCTTTCACACATCGTTTTATGTAAAAAGCAGGTCGCGGACTTTACCGCCGGTAGGGAATTTCACCCTGCCCCGAAGAATTTTCTATCAAATTACGTTTTCATTGTAATACAACATTATGCCAAATGCAAGCCTTTTGTTACATGAAATGTCCTGCTATGTACTATCGCAGCCGGAACTTCTGAACGGAAGCCTTCAAATCCTTTGCACGGTTTTGCAGCTCCTCCGCCGATGCTGCCGATTCCTGTGCTGTTGCCGCATTGGTCTGCACCACGTCGGAAATCTGACGCATTCCTTCCGTCACCTGTTCCAAAGACTGCGCCTGCTGCATTGCCGATTCTGCAATCCGCTCAACCATTTCCGTTGACTGCTGTCCGCCTGCAATTACATGTGTCAGCGCCTCCATTGTATCAACAGATAAAGAAGCCCCGCTTTGCACCTGCTTAATCGAATTTTCAATCAATTCCGCAATATTCTTTGCCGATTCCGAGCTCTTATTTGCCAAACTCTGCACTTCATCTGCCACGACCGCAAAGCCCTTTCCTGCCTCGCCTGCGCGTGCCGCTTCCACTGATGCATTCAGCGCAAGAATATTTGTTTGGAATGAAATATCCTCAATTGCCTTAGTAATGCCGCCAATCTGACGCGACGACGTCGAAATATCATCAATTGCCGTTTTCAGCGCCTCCATCTTTTCATTGCAAATCATCAGGTGTGTCATTGCTCCCATCGAAGCTTTGCGGGCATCCTCTGCATCTGCGGATGTACTGTTAACACCCTTGGAGATTTCCTGAATGCTTGCGGAAAGCTCTTCAACTGCTGCCGCCTGCTGTACGGTACCGCTTGAGAGACTCTGCGCACCTGCCGCTACTCTGTCAGATTCCTCAGATACCTGCTCGCTCGTTACATTAATCTTAGAAAGCGCACCGTTTAACGCATCCAGTATCTGCCCCATTGCGGTCTGTATCGGAAGAAATTCTCCTCGATAATCATTATCAATTTTCAGGTTCATATTTCCCTGCGCCATCTGTGTCAGCTTTGCGTCAATATCACTGATATACTTTTTCAGCTCACGCTTCGTTTCATGAATGGAATCCACAAGCCTTCCGATTTCCGAAGTATCTGAAGTCAAGTCAAACCGTGCGGAAAGATTTCCTCTTGAAATCTCCATCATCTGATTTTTTACTGCTCTCACCGGACGCAGAACCTTTATCTGAATAAACAGCATATTGCACAACTGCATTAAACCGACAATCACCAGGGCAACAATCATTTCCACCCTGAGCTCATTTGTTCTCCGAACCAAACCGTCCACTTTCTCCAAGGTCCGTGTATTCAAATCCGCTAAAAACTGCTCTTTTAAGGCATTAATCTTTGTGATAGAATCGTTATATTCATCTCCGTACACATATTCGATTGCCGCTGTACGTTTTCCTTCCAGTACATTTTTCATTGCCTCGTCTTCAAGCGGAACCAGCTGATTGGAAAGTGCATACATATCGTCAATCATTTTCTGTTCCTCAGATGTAATGCCAATCTCCTGCATTGCGGCAACACCCTTGTCGCGGTTTTGAAGATTATTGACTTCATTCCAGTAATTGTCATAATGCTCCTGCATTCCTGTCGCTGCAAACGCACGCACCTCATTTGTCAGATATGCCGAACCGTTCATAAAACGGTTTGCATTATAAGTGAGGTTAAACCGCTCCTCATTTGCATTACTGAGCTGGCTGCTCATGCTTCCGTAAGAAAATAAAGAAGTCACCAAAAAAATTAACGACAGTATCGAAATACCGTTTAAAATGGATGTCATCAAAGATTGGCTAATCGTCTTTTTCATATCAATTCTCCTTCCCCCAGTACTCCCCCTTACATAGATTTTGTCAAAACCGCTGTTAAAAAGAGGAAATGTTTTCGTCAGTTATCTATATTGTACAGGAAATGACGCGCTTTTTCAACACCATTTTAAAAATTGTCAGAAAATTCTTATCCATTTAATTCTTTAATAAACGAATGCGGCGTTATATGGTATTTTTTCTTAAATGCCCTGTGAAAATAGGAAAGGTTACGAAAACCCACAGACAAGGAGACCTCTAAAATTGAGGCGTTTCCTTTCTCAAACAACTCTACCGCCTTTTCCAGCCGGAGATTATTGATATACTCCACACAAGTCATGCTCATATGCTTTTTGAAAAACCGCATAAAATGATAATCGCTAAAATAACAAAGCCGCGCCAATTCCGAAACGGAAATCACATCCGGATAATGCTGCTCAATATAATCAAGCACCTGTTTAAGCTTATCGGAAGAAACACGCGTGTCCTCCGATGCACTCTCCCCGCGGTACTGCAGCAGCAAAAAAACAGCCTGCAAAAAGAGGGACTTCAGCGCAAGCTCATATCCGATGACCTCTTCATTATGTAACGACGTAATCTGACTAAATATCTTCCGCATAGAAGTATATGCGGGATGCTTTGGCGTAATCACACACGGCATGGAAATTTCCTGATTCAAAATCGGCATCAAATAGCGCGTCGAACAAATATCCGTGGAATTTCCGCCAAGAAAATTCATATGAAATACATATGTTTCCGAACAAATCTCCCTGCTGGCACTACGGGAAATGGAATGCAGCAGCAATGGAGGTACAAATAAAATGTCATCTTTTTGCACTGCATAATCCGTCAAATCAATTTGGTAGACACAGTCCCCTTCCGTAATCAGCGTCAGTTCCGCCTCCTCATGCCAGTGAAGCATGACCGCCGGAGCATCGGGTGTCAGCCGTGTTATATATTGGCGTACGGGAAACGAGGCTTCCCCATGTTTTGCATTCTCTTTTTGTTCCAACGCAAGCGAGTGCAGCTTTTTCATATCTTCAAATTTACCTTTCTGTGTGTTCGTTTCTATTCATCCAATACCTTTTTTTATCAAATTCAAATAGTTCTTTTATGCCATCCGCATTTCATTTTCAATCTTCCGGACATTGAAATTCATAACCTAATCCGGTAACTATCCATTCCTCTTTTTTCTGAAAATCAGAAAGTATCCAACACTTTACATAATCTGATGTATCAACGAAAATTTCCAAGAAATCATTATTAGAAAACCTTATCAGCAGATTTCCCCATACACTTATTTTACATTCCTTAACATAAAGCGGGCTTCCATTAAACCAAATTTTAAGTTTTTCATCAAGCAGATTATTTCCCTTTATATCCCATTCGAAATTTGTTTCATCCGTTATGGTACTATTGGGCACATAAAAATCTGATGAAGCCAGCAATATTTCTTTCTGTTTGTAATTCTCCATTCAGACTGTATATGCAGAGATATAACACTTTTTCAACCATGTTTCCTTTCGTGTCCAATGTTGTAATACAGTCCCCGATTCCCAAACACAGCATATTTACCGCCCGTGTAATATACGATATTTTTTCATTTAGTAAATGGTTTAATGTATCATACATATCTTTTTCTTTCATAAGCGCCTCTCTTATTTTTGCTTTTCCAAATATTTCTTCAGCTTTTCGGGATAATTCTAAAATTTTTCTCGTTCTTCCGAATATATGCTCCATGAAATACACTCCCCCTTTGGTCGCCAAATTCGAATTCTCAATATACATTCAAACAACTTATTTTTATCTATTTTACTTAATCACAAAAATCAGTCTAACTTTATAGATATATTTAAATAGCAAAATCATTTCTATGATTTACACTGTAAATACGAATTCTATATAGCCTGTTTCCGCTCACATTTTAGTATTTTTTGTTATTCGCTTCATTATTTTTTGTTTTCGTTCCATAAAATCAGTAAAGGCTTCTGTAATCTTTTTCTTACATATCTTATTCCAAACAGCAATATACTTCTCTCTTTTGTCCCAATCACAAGGTTCCATCTCGCCACCAAATCCAATCCATTTTTGAACCACTCCATTCGCATCTGATAGTGCAATTTCATTCGGGCAAAATGTATAGCTAAACTTCGAACATTTTATACAATGTACCCCCCATTCCAGGCTGCCTTTACAAGGACATTTCATATCTGTTTTCCTTCCATCACAAAATCCTTCAATTAATAAGTGTTCCATTCTCATAGATATTACGCTCCTAATAGTTATGATTCCTTTAAAAATCATTAAATTAAATTCTAATGTTTATCAATTAGTTCGTGATACACAAAACAGCACCTACGCAATCTTTAAATACTCTTTCTCTAATGGCATCCTCAAATAATACTTTCTATAGCTTATCTTGAGGATGGTCCCGTCGCTGTCATAGTACCCTCCTTTTTCGTCAAAAACACAGGTGTTGATGACGTCATCACTGTCCCCATAGACATCGTTTGCACCGCTGAACCGGAATTCGTTTGTGTTGTCGGAGTGGTAGGTTATGGTGTATTTTTGTCCGGCTGTATTGCTGCTTCCTGTTTCTGATACCTGGATGACGCGGTTTTGGGCATTATATGAAAGGTTTACGCTGTAACCTGCGTGGTCGCGCATCTGTGTCATGTTTCTGTTTCCGTCGTAGGAATAGGATGCTGTTTTCCCGCTGTTGTAGGTGATGCCTGTTAAGTTTGCACCTGTGTACCGGTATGTGTGTTTTGCCGATGCATTTTTATTATAATTTCCGCCGTTTGGCGCCGACGGGTCCGTGATGGCGCTGATTCTGCCGTCTGCGTCATAGCTGAAAACCGCCGTGTTTCCGACTGCGTCGGTGATGGATTTTATCCGCTTTGCGGATTCTGACTTTAGGTTTATGGCATTGCTTTTGGCCTGCGTCACGGCTTCGACTGCTTTTTTTGCCTGCGCTCTTTTGGTTGGATAGGAGGCGGAGTCTTATGCCGTTTCGACCGCGGTATATGCCTCATATACCTTCTTCCCCGTATTATAATCCGACACGGCGTAAAGGTCTCCCCGCAGTCTCTCTATATATGGTATCACATTTTGGTATACTTTGGTACATTCGTCCAGTGACAGGTTTTTATCGTATGCGGCTTTTAGTTCATTAAACTTTGTAAGCGCTTCGTCGTATGCTGTTGTCCCTGCTTTTGTACCTGCGTCTTCATATGTAATCTGTATACGGTTTTTCTCTTTGGCGCTGCTGTTTTTTCCGTTTTCATACTGGTTGGAATCGGTGATTAGGGCAAGTCTGCCCATTTTGTCAAAGTATCTGCATATGGAGCCGCTTTTGTCCGTGAGTTTGAAGGGGTATTTGCTTTTAAGCGCTGCATCGTTTACAGGTATGACATACAGCCCCAGTCCGTCCTCATCCGCTGCGGGTGGTATTGCCGCACATAGAAAATCGTAATTTTTAGCTTCAGGTGATCTTTAATAGACTTCATACTTTATTTCTCTAAGATAGTGCATAATGTATTTATCAAAATATTTCCATTCTGAATATACAAACATATTTTTAAAGTCCACTATTTCCTCATTGTCCGGACTTTTAAAAATGTTATGGTTTCCCATATATATAAGCTTTTTAGGTATTATTCTTTTGGATGTATTTCCTAACGCTATCATATAATAATATAAATTTTCCCCTCGCATTATAAATGTTGGTACATTTGGCAATATCTCTATTTCTTCTTTTTGGGCAGGTATTTCTTTATCTTTTGTTATTTTAATTCTTACAACAGGAACAATATGTCCGGGACCCCAATCTAATTCCCTTATTTTTTGCATAATTAAATATTGTCCATAAAATTGATTGTTTTTCCATATTTCTGAATTAAGAGGATATGCATAAGTATCCCCTATCTTCCACTCACATTTATAAAGTTTGTACTGACTGATTTTTTTCTCCGGCGGCATTGGCGAATTAAGCTTCTCCCTGAGATCTTCCAACACCTTTTTCCTCTTTTTTGCGTCGCTTTTGTCAAACTCATTATAGGTCTTATTTTTTAATATGTTTTCTATATGATACAATGCGTTTTCTCTTACTTTTGGCAGAAGTTTCCCATACTTCCATTGAATGTCTGCAAGGGCAAACCAAAAATTGGGTGCACCTTCTTCATCTTCCAGTTCGTCTGCATACTCTTTTATGAATATTTCTGTCGCTTCCTCTATGGTATGTCCCCTTTTGCATTTGTCTATAAAGCCCAGCTTTATGTCATCACTTACATCATTTTGGTACAGTCCCGGTCCCCATGTTCCCATATTATCACGTTCCTTTCTAAAATGTATTAATTCCAATCTTTTAAGTGATGGGATGAGTCAATATGTTATTGGTTCTTTCTGCACTTTGGGTATCCGCATATTCTTGAGATTTGTCACAAGCCACCAAATTGGCTTAGTAAAGCCAAACGAGAATAACGGAGTTACCCAAACATCAGAAAGAACCATGTTATTTATATAAACTCATCCCTTATTTATTACTTATCCATCCAGTCTAATATTTCATTAGATATTTGGTTTGTTACATACCCCGCAATACCCTTAGCTGCTGCTATATATGTTTCTGCTAATTTGTTTTTAGGACTTATCCCATTAATTTTATTTAGACCTTTTGCCGTATGTAATGTATGATAATACAGCATCGCTGTCTGTTCCAATCCCCTAGCTTCTTCATATGTTAATTTTTATACGGAGAATTCTTCTGTGTTACTTCTGACAAAATATTCGGCCTTACCTCTCTATGAAATTTCCCTTTCTTTAATCCATATTTCCGTTCTATCTCTTTGGATTCATACTTTTTATATGATTTCGAATTATCTGAACCGCTTCTATTATATCCATTATTCCCCGATGACTCCATCATACTGGCGGCTGAAGCAGCACATGTAGCTCCCACTCCAACCATTGCTGCGTTTGTAGCCGCAGCTGCAGCTACTCCACTTCCCAGCATACCGCCACCGACAAGTGCCAATGCACCGCCTCCAAGACCTCCTGTTCCTGCTGTCAGTATTCCTACCGCTACGATAAAGGCTACTATTGCTATGCCTGTAAGTATTTCACTTAATTTCGGGAAATGACCGTCGCTGACTTATTTAATGGACTGTTATTACAGTAAGAATATAGGTTATAACCTGTGTCTACCCCGCAGCCGTTCGATACAGGGTATGACACAGCGGTATACGTCCGAGTCACTGTCTAACGAGTGATTCTTGTCATATACCGCTTTCAAATCATTCAATCTTATAAACGCCTCGTCTATATGTTGTCGTGCCTATTTTTCGCCTGTACCAACCACAGCCAGGTTATTAAATTACTCAATCCAGCTATCCGTTTCACTATCCCATGTGATAAAACCCTCCGTCCAGTGATCTTCATTTAACCTGTATCTGTCAATATAAAAACAGTCTTCAGGATACTTGCTATACCCCGGCTTGGGTTTTAATCGTTCTTTCACCTCCTCCGCTTTCTGCTTCGAACTATATATTCCAATGGCTTTTATTGCATCTAAATTCAAATCTAAACCATCTATATCATACTCATAATAATGCCAAAGTATATATACTTTATTGTCTATCAAGGTTTCTTTACTGCATTTTTTCCTAACAGGCTTTTTTTCAAACCTTTTGGGAATGTCATATCTTACCTTCCTTTTTGCATTTTCCAAAGTAATAAACCCTTCCGTCCAATGATCCTCATTCAAGACATATTCATTGATGAGAAAACAGCTTTCCGGAAACCGATTAAAGCCGTTTTTACTCTTGTACCGTTCTTTCACCGCCTCCGCATTCTGCCGTGAACTGTATATCCCGATAAGTTCTGCATTAGTTGTCATTATACCTTCATATATTTCATATTCATATTTGTGCTGGAGTAAATACACTTTCATGCTTATCGTTTCCCTTCATAAAATAAATAACCTGTCCAACATTTACTCAAAATGAGTATCAAAAAATTTCTTTAGCTGATTAAAATCAGACTTTGGACCAGTATTGTCCGGATCATACTCACCATATTCCTGCAAGACTCTCTTGGCTGCTTCTTTGCCGGCAATCTCGTTTTTACTCTTATCCTTTTTCGAAGCAACTATCGCATCAACCAGTTTCTTACACATCACTACATTATGCACAGTAGCTGCCGTAGCTACAAAAACTGCCGCACCTGTTACCGCTACGCTTCCCACGGATACTCCTGCCATTACCGCCTGCACTGTTTGAAATGCAGCAAGCAGCGTTGACATTTCCAAGGTCAGTGTTAGCGCCCGTGGATCATGACCGTCATGGTCGGCTTTTCCCAAAGGTGAATTCCAGCAGTAGGAATACAGGTTATAACCAAAAACATCCTCTCCCGTGCTTGTGGTTATGCTGTCCGCACTGATAAACCTCCGTATCTGCGGATCATAGTACCTCGAATTCAGGTAGTAGAACCCTGTTTCCGTGTCATAATAATAACATCTGTACCGGAACGGGTTCTTCTGCAGGATGCCGTCGGTGTCCCTTCCGCCTGCCGCTTCCTTTACGCTGACCGTAATATTTACAATAAATCAGACCAAAAAGGAATATAACTTATTTCATCATTCATAATCACTTTGATTGGCAAAGAGCCGACAATCCATATCGGGGCGGTTGCAAACGCTTTAGAGCGCAAATGCATACAGACCGAGAGAGGCAACATCAATCGGGAAATCATCAAGAACAATCTACTGTTGGAACAGGCAAAAGAAATGCTCATGCTTGCCAAGCAGGAACTTCACAGCGCACAGTACGCAACGTACAAAAGTACGCAGATTAAAAATGCGGCGGTCAGCCGTGAAAAATGCCAACAAGTTGGCATAGAAGTCATGGAGATGATTGCAAAAGTAAGGGAGCGCAAAAGCAGATTAGACCTGCCGATTGTCAGCGGAAAGCACCTAAGAAAAATATCCGACCGTAACCGCAAATCCAATGCAGCTGCATTGGATTCGCAGTCAGCCGACAATGCGGAGAAATTCATCACGACAAGGAAGATAGACAGTTTTGAGAGCCTTGCAAAATTCACAGCGGATAGGGAACAGAAATACCAACAGTTGGAAACGGTACATCTTTCCAAGAGGCAGAAACTAAACCGATTAAAGGAACTGCCAAAAATGTATGCCCTCTATGCACCAATCCAAGCCACCTATAAGGAGAGCCAGTCATTAAAAGGACTTGCGAAAATGCGGTATGATAAGGAGCATAAAGACAGCTTATCAAAGTACCCCGAATTAAAGGAGCGTATGCAGAGCCTTTTACAGAATGGCGAGAAGATAACGCCGAAACAGTGGAACGCCGAGATACAGTCTTTGCAATCCGAATATGACAGTATCGGCAAGGAGCAGACAAAGACCGCCACAGAATTAGCTTATGCCGAGGTAATCAGCTATAACAAAAAGAACCTTGATAGGGAGCTTGAGAACGAGAGCCGCCAGCATAACAGGCAACAGGGTAGACCGAAACGGAGGGAGGAAGCAATTTAATGTGAATTTTATTGTAAAGGCAGACGTTTTTTTGTATAATAGAGATACAGTAGGAGCAAGCTGTATTGTATCTTCTGCTGAATTGCAATAGCGAGGTGGTAAAATGGCACAAAACACGCCGAAGCGTAAAATAAAAGACAGCGTGTTCACAAATTTATTTCAGGACAAAAAATATCTGCTCCGACTGTATAAGACACTCCACCCAGAGGACAGTAATGTAACAGAAGAAGATATAAAAGATGTTACTATCAAACACATACTGGTAGACGCAGACTATAATGACCTTGGATTTTCGATTGGCGGCAGACTTGTCATTCTGGTTGAAAGTCAGTCAACATGGACATTGAATATTATAATACGTGCGCTGATGTATCTGATACAGACATATCACGATTTTTTCAAGCGCACCAAGCAAAATCTGTATGGCTCTAAAAAAGTGAATATGCCAAAACCTGAACTGTATGTGATATTTACGGGAGAAAAACCGAAGAACCCACCCGACATCATATCACTTTCAAAAGACTTTTTTAAGGGTGAAAAGATAGCGGTAGACGCAGAGGTCAAGGTACTTTACCAAGAGGACGAGAGCAACATAATCGGGCAGTATATTATTTTCTGTAAGGTATATAATGAGCAGAGAAAGAAACATGGTCAGACAAAGGAAGCGGTAACGGAAACAATCCGTATCTGTAAAGACAGAAACGTGTTGAAAGAATATCTTGGAAGTAAAGAACAGGAGGTTGTAGACATTATGATGACATTGTTTGATGATGAGCAGGTTTTGGAAGCATATGCAGAAGATATTAAAAACAGTGAAGCAAGAGAGACGGCGGAAAGGATGATAAGAAAAGGTAAAATGTCATTAGAAGAAATTGCGGATTACGTTCCGTCTTTATCACTTGAAGAATTAAAAGAACTTGAAGCTGCTATTATGCAGTTAGTATAATCAACAAAACAATTAAATATCAATAAAACAGCGTAAAGGCGCATGGAACAGTGATATGTATACCATGCGCTTTTTTGCGCCCAAAAGGAGGAACATGAGCGACAATATTCAAACCGACACCACAGGGCGATTAACGGTAAGCGTCAAATCGCTCGCCTTGGACAATTAGCATTTTTGTGCGACACTCTAAAAGATACGAAAAAACTAGTAGTTTTTTAGAGGAGGAATCAGCATGGATCAAATCACACATGATGTACGTGGCTCACAATGGCTAGAGATTATTACCCAGTGCCAAAATCGGCCAGAAGGAACAACAGCTAAACAGTGGATGGCTGACAATGGTATCAATGAAAAGTCGTATTATTACTGGCTTCGCAAATTCAGAAAGCAGGCTTATTCCCAAATGAATCCACCATCTACAGTGGTATCAGATGGAAGTGACATTTCTTTTGCAGAAGTCTCTATCCCAGCCAGGCGGCCAGCAGGTGTTTCTATTGCTCCAGCAGACCCCCCAGTTGAAGCCATTATACCGGTAGCTGTTATTAAAAAGGCAGATATATCAATAGCCTTGACAAATGAGATCTCTGACAACCTGCTCTCACGTATTCTTCAAGAGGTGTCCCATGCTTGAGGATGCTGCAGGTATCCGCAGGGTAGTCCTTGCCTGCGGTACCGTTGATCTCAGAAAAGGAATTGACGGGCTGGCCACCATCATTGGTGATAAGTACGGACAGAATCCATTTGAAAAAGGTACGCTTTTCCTCTTTTGCGGGAAACGTTCTGATCGCTGTAAAGGACTTTTATGGATGGGGACAGGTTTCCTGCTCCTTTATAAAAGGTTTGAGGACGGGCGGCTGTCCTGGCCAAGAACCACACAGGAGGCTGCTGACCTTACGGAAGAACAGTACCGCTATCTGATGATGGGATTAAATCCCCTGAATCCGAAAATCAAAGATGTCGATCCTAAAAAAATATACTGAGTTGTTTGTGCAAAACAGAGAAATTTATCTTCTGTTTTTTGCATATAAATTCATTTCTGACCGGCATTTTCCGATGCCGCGTAAGTGAGACAGGAATGGCATATAAGCCTTCCGGAATCAAACTTTGAACTTTGAAAGCTCTATATTTCCATGCTAAATAAAGACCTGTAACAAAGCCAAAACCGGCAGCAGAATGACGAAACGAAACCCCGGTGAAATTCGCATTTTTTCCGCTTTTCTGCTATAATAATACAGTAATCAGGGCGGAAAGGACGAATTGTGATGTGCCAGAAATTTACACCGGACGAACTGAATAGGATGAATCATCAGAGCAAAAACGATATCATCTTCCAGATGCAGGATCGTCTGGATAAACTGGAGCACGACTATGAAACTCTGATAGAACAGATCCGTCTTGCCAATCAACAGAAGTTCGGACGCAGCACGGAAAAGTTAAGTGAAATAGCGGGTCAGTTGTCTTTCTTCAATGAGCCGGAGGCGTTCTGCGATGAGACTGCAGGAGAACCGGATATCGATGATGTCATCGATGAGTGTCTTAAGAAGCCCCGCAGGCCAAAGAAAAAAGGACAGCGCGAAGAGGACTTAAAGGATTTCCCACAGGAAGAGGTTCCACATGATGTATCCAGGGATACTCTCGATGCTGCTTTTGGCGAAGGAAACTGGAAGACCATGCCGGATGAAATATACTGGCAGCTGCGCTTTGAGCCGGCCAAATGGATTGCCGAAAAACACATCATCAAAGTGTATGTTGGAACGGATGGACTGCATCAGGATGAGTTTCTGCGTGGAGACCATCCCAAAACCCTGTTCAAGGGAAGCATTGCAACTGCGTCCCTTGAAGCTGCGATCATCAATTCAAAGTATGTAAACAGTATGCCTATTGACCGCATTTCCAAAGACTTTGACGCAAACGGGCTTCACTTATCCAGGCAGACAATGTCCAACTGGACTGTATGGTCTGCGGAAAGGTATTTCACCCCTGTTTACGATTACATGAAGGCAAGACAGCTGCAGGCACATGTCAACCAATGTGATGAGACCACCGTGGAAGTGATTCATGACGACCGCCCTGCCGGCAGCAAAAGTTACATGTGGGTGCATCTTACCGGTGAGCTAAGCCCGGATCCCAAGATCATTGTGTATGAATACCAGAAAACACGCCACAGCGATCATCCCAAAGAGTACTACAAGGACTTTAAGGGAATTCTGGTTACAGATGGTCTTGCCCAGTACCACAAGATCGCCCGTGAACTGGAACATCTGGAAAACGCGAATTGTTGGGCCCATTATCCTAGAAGTATTGTTATTCCAAAAGCAAGTCTACATGTGGCATAAATGTTGTTTTTTACAGCATATTTCTTGAATAATGATAGTGCTCTTTTACAATGAAGATGTAACTAATTCATCTCATTTTAAAGGAGGTCTCATATGAGAAATACAATCTTACCATTCGATGAACTGATGAAAGCAGTTCTGGAGCAATTAAAATCTCAGAAATATATGGATTCAACGTTGACCGTATATCGACGAACCTACAAGCGCATTCACATTTTTCTGAATGATCATGATACGGACATATACACTCATGAATCAGGCCAGGCATTTCTTGCCGATTCAAATGTTAGCAAGCCCACCTTTGTAGCCTATGCCTGTGCAGTACGAAGGCTGGATGACTACATTGACGGAAAACCTTACAGGTGCCATCATGGTGATTATAACGAGCAGATCCCTTTGGTGTTTGCGGACACTTTGACTGGGTATCTTCAAGAATGCATAGATAATGGCAATAAACCGGCTACGATATGCTCAAAAGAAAGAACCTGTATATCTTTTTTGTGCTTTGTGGAAAATGCAGGTTGTTCTGACCTTTCGCAATTAAGCACAGGCATTGTATCACAGGCCCTGCTTACATTCTCCAACAAGGATGCCTATGCACGTATCCGTCAGTTCCTGAATTACCTTGTTGAAAAAGGCATCATAGAAGTGGATTTTTCCAGGATTGTTCCGCACTATAAGAGAGGTACGGTGCTTCCTGCGACATATTCACCAGATGAAATCAGCAGGGTCGAAGCTTCTGTTGATACCAATACTACTATTGGAAAGAGAAACCTTGCTATTATCCGACTGGCATCACGAATGGGACTCCGTGCGGGTGACATTGCAAAACTTAAGCTATCGGAAATCAACTTTAGTACGGGATACATTAGTATAACCCAAGAAAAGACGGGGATACCTCTCACACTTCAAATGCCTTGTGAAGTTGTTAATGCCATTTCGATGCACCTTGACAATGACAAATACTCTTTAGAAGACGGGTATGTATTTCATAGTCTTACGGCTCCGTATGGACGCATTACTACAAGCATAATACGACACGCTTTAAATAAATGCTTTGCTGCAGCAAATGTCAATACAGCAGGGAAAAAGCATGGTCCACATGCATTTCGGTCATCCCTTGCAAGTTCAATGGTAAACGATAATGCATCTTATGAGGTAGTCAGAAGAATCCTGGGACATTCAAATTCTGATGTTATCAAGCATTACGCTAAAGCAGATATTGAAAATCTGAGGATGTGTTCTATAGATCCTCCGATTCCTACAGGGATTTTCCGTGATTATCTTTCCGGCAAGGGGGTGGTCACCCATGTTTGATAGTATTTATTCAGAACAGTTATCACAGTATTACGGTCTGCGTCAGGAAACATTGAGTGAAAGCGCAGGGAAACACGAATTATGCTATCTGCGCCGCTTTGATTCGTATGTTTCTGAACAGTTAGATTCCCCCGGACACATCACGGAAGATTTCATCAACCAATGGGTTGGTTCCCTTTCGGGAAAAAGCAGTTCTGTGGAGAATGAAATCATTGTAATACGACAGTTCCTGGAGTTTCTCAAGCATACCGGAGAAAATGCTGCCATGCCTTCCATACCCAGGGTTCATGATGACTATGTCCCATATATCTTTAGTGATACGGAGTTGAATTGTATTTTCGAGTCTGCTGATAACATCGTTCAAAAGGATCCAAAGGCTGATCCTTATCTGGTGATAGAGTTTCCGGTGATTCTCAGGCTTTTATACAGTTGTGGCCTTCGAATCGGTGAAACGGTCAAAATAAATATGAATGATGTAGATCTGGATGGCGGCATCCTCCGCCTTATAAACACAAAGGGCAATAAGCAGCGTTTAGTCCCGATGTCAGCGCCCATGACAGATATTCTATACAAGTACTGCATGGCAATGAACCTTACCGGCAGAAACAACATATGGCTTTTCCCGTCCTCTAAAAATGAGGGACATATATCCGACAGATCAGTAAAGCGCAGATTTGAGTACATTCTTCATAATAATGGCATTCAAGTCTATAGCCGAAAAAAACACGAGCGTGGTCCATGCCTGCATTGTATGCGCCATGTGTTTGCGTTTAAATCGTTTGCAAAGGCCGAACGGGAAGGAAGGCATCTTGATGACGCTGTCCCATTCTTGTCTGTTTATCTCGGACATGCAGGCATTAATGAAACGGCCAAGTACCTAAAATTCAGTAATGAATTGTTTCCGGAGGCCATCGATTCCTTTGGCAGATTTATGAGCGACCTGCTTCCGGAGGTGGGCTATGAAGAATAAAAAAATTTCCTTCATGAATCACCTTGAGTGTTATTTCAATACATATTTACCAACTGTAAAGGGCTTATCACAATCAACGATAGTTTCGTATAAAGCAACATTCCGTATACTCATGGAATTCTTATATACAGTAAAAGGTATTCCCTCTGATAAGGTGGAGTTCAGTACCCTTGATGATAAGTTGATCATGGAGTTCTTAAGCTGGTTGGAAACAGAGCGAAGCTGCAGTGTCAGCACCAGAAACCAGAGGCTCTCTGCTATTGCAGCATTCTCGATATATGCACAGAATAGAGATTTTGGTTCAGCAGTTACTTTCAGAAACTGTGTACTAAAAGTTCCAAAGAAGAAAGCGCCCCGCAAAGGCAGAAGCTCATTCACAAGGGATGAAGTCAAGACTCTATTCGGATTACCCGATTCAAGTAATGAAATCGGATTAAGAGACAAGACTTTGCTGTGTTTTATGTATGCTAGCGGGACAAGGGCACAGGAGGTATGTGATTTAACAGTTGGGAATATCCAGTTCTATCCTGATCGAGCCGGTATCAACATACATGGTAAAGGTCAAAAGGTGCGCCGTATAGGTATTCCATGTGATGCTTCAAATATGTTGAAGAAGTATATTGAACATCGTAGAATAATCAATGATACAGAGCGGCATGTGTTCTCAAGTCAGACACATGAGAAGATGTCAGTTTCCTGTATTGAGGAAATATACTCCAAGTACATTGAGAAGGCAAAACAAGAGTATCCTGAAATGTTCAGATATCATTACACGCCACATTCCATGAGGCATACTACTGCCACCCATATGATTGAAGCAGGGGTTCCTCTTATTGTGGTTAAGAACTTTCTCGGGCATGTATCCTTGCAGACCACTCAGATATATACAGAGATAACGCAGGATACCATGAACAAACAGCTTAAATCGTGGAATGACAAATGGTTTCTCAAGGATAATTCTCATTTTGAAAACACTAATGGCAAAAGTAACATACCGGAATTCTTAAGATAAAAAGTAGTTATTGTTATTCGAGATTCAAAATTGAGAATTGCCGATTTACACTGATGTTGGCAGTTCTCCTGGAATAACAATACTTCTGGGATAATGGGCCTTATTCGAGAACTGGAATAAGGCGCATG
>KE159633.1 GCA_000403335.2 Lachnospiraceae bacterium MD335 | reverse complement strand
AATACTCAGAGATAATAAGCCTTTTGAAATCATCACTCCACAGGAGCATATCAAACAATACAATGCTGCTAAATGCGACATAGCCGCATAAAATACTGTAAATCCAACGAATCAACATCTTTTTAAACAAGGTATTTTCACCAAGGGATAAGTGCACCCTTTTTTAGGAGAAAATATTTTTCATTTTTCTATTGACATTTATTAGCTGGACTTTCTACATGATTTCAGGGTAATAATATGTATTTCAAAATGTCATTAAGCCTTCACCCAAACATGCTGTTTCACATTTCCATTTTTATCTTTTTTGCAAATTCCATTAGTCGGTTTTGCACTTTCCGAATTTGTTACAGCCGTTTTTCCACAATTTTTACATTTCCAACGCATGACCTTCACCTCCTTTCCAAATATTTATTTCTCTGTACTGACATACATATAAATTCTTTTATCCGAATTTCTTAACCATATATACAATACCGGAAATTGCTGCCACCACCCAAAACAGTTCCCATAAAAATCCAATCACATAAGATAACAGCCATACAAGAACCACTATTCCGACGACTGCCGCAAGAATCAACAGTATCTTCTTCATGATTTCTCCTTTTGTCCGCAAGTTTATTTTTTGAACAGCTTTCCAAGCCCTTTTATCATATCCATTCCGCTTTTCGGGTTTAAGATTTTATCCTTCTGCTTTTCCAGATATTGGACTGCTTCGGCTGTATCCTCTTGGACTAACCCAAGTTTCGGCAATAGCTCCTCCATACTCTTTCTGACCTCCTCAATTTTTTCCAGAGATGAAGTGTCCGCTTTTTTCATTGCCTTTAACAGTCTGTCTTTTCCGGCCTGCTTGCGGTCTACTTTTCTCAGCAGTCCTGTCGTACAGAATTTTTTGTCAAAATCAGATAGGTATCCATCTAACTTATCTAAATACTTCTGCTTCAATTCCGACTGGAACTGTTCTTCAAACTCCGCTTTCTTTTCCAACAAATCAGCCTCATAGTCAAGCAACGACTCTGATGTAGGCGGCACAATTTCTCTAAAGAAAGACTGTATTTCCTGTAACTCTTCACGGGCGAAATCAGCAGAGTCTCTGGTAGAACAGACAACGCCATCCACTGTCCGGTACTGCAGGTCGAAGTCTTCTAACCTTTGATTGATATATTTCATACAATCCAGTTCGTCTGTAACAGGCAGACTTAAAGTCCCGCAATATTCAATCAGCTTTTCCTTTGCTTTTACGGAATCTTCTTCGGTTTCTCCCTGAATATCTTTTACATATCGGAGTGCCTGACGGTCTTTGGAATCCTGCAGGGCAACGCCATAATAATCTGCCAGTGTTCCCAGTTCTCCGCTTTCATCTCCGAATACAGAAAGCATATTTTCAAACAGTTCCAGATTATATGGATTCAGTGCCAAAATTTCCTGATAGATTTGATTTACTTTCTCTTTTGGAACTGCGCCGCTTTTTATGTTATTCAAAAGTCTTTGTGCTGTCGCTATATCGTTTTCAGACGGTATACTCCAAAGCGTTTCCTGCCTTGCGTCTGAAATAAGTTTTATCAATACATGATGCAGAGCAAATGCCGCTTCAAAAACGCCCTTCTCAATAACTGTCCTTGTTTTCGTGTCTGCAAATATCTGTTTCAGTTCTGAATTTGCCACCATTTTGCTGACAGAATTTGCTCCGGCGTTCCATATACTGTGTCCTATGCCTTCTGCAATGTTCATCATTCCCAGTTCTGCCTGATGTGCATAGTTGTCTACAACCGTACCGCCAAAACTGCCACCTTCCCATCTGGCACGATTATCTTTCCGCTCCTGACGATATTGTTTCTGTGCCTCCAGGTCTTCATTTACAGAAATGATTTTATCACAGACAGAATCCGAAGCCTCATAAAAGGGATTCAGATATCCATGTTCATTTGCATACTGATAAATCGTGTCATAGTCCCAGTCATAACGTTCAATACTGATAAGCTCTTTCTTGATTTCATCAATCACAGGACAGATACTCTTTTGAAAGTCAGAAGAAGATTTCCGCAGAATATCATCGCAATTCGTATAGCTGTTATAAAGAGCAGAAAACTGTGAAACAGCTTCTTTTGCCAGATTGCTGTATTTTCTCCGAAGAACCGTATATAGATTTCTCTCTTTCGGAATATTGACAGCCCCAACAGAACATGAATATTCCACGGAATGACTTTCCTTTTCCAACAACTCATTCATTAACATACTCAAATCTCCTTTATCTTTTTCCTGTAAACCTCTTACTTTATATTGAGCATATATATACCCCATATATAAATATACCATACAACTCTCAATCTTACAATTAAATTCTGGATAAAATATAATAAAAACCGGAGGTGCCGCCATGCCCAAGAAAGAAAACCCTTTACGCCAGCTTCCTGTCAGTTCAGATGGTTATGGCGATATAAAAATTCACTTAGCTGAAATATTAGAAGAAAAAAACATTTCTCTCAATCAGTTATCCTTTCGCACAGAAATGCAGAGAACACAATTAAGAAATTACAGGGATAACAAGATACAACGTCTGGATATTGATATTCTGAAACGCCTGTGTTATGTATTGGAATGTAATCTGACTGATTTGGTAGAATATATCCCGCCAGAAGAAACACAGACTCTGCAATAAAACCTACGTTGTAAGAACTTTATTGTCACGAACAGTAAAACCCCATGGAAACACACACTCCCATGGGGTTAAAATATAACTCTTATTCTCTTTTATTCCCAAGAACATCCGTTCCTTTTCGCCCTTACTTGTGATATGGTTCATGATTCCTAATCCGAAAACACCGATACAACTGTTCCAAAAGAATGACCCGCATCAGCTGGTGCGGAAACGTCAAATCCGAAAAACTAAGCCTTTCATCCGCCCGCCTGAGCACCGTTTCATGCAGTCCAAGCGAACCTCCGATGACAAACACAAGACTGCTCTTCCCCGAAAGCGCAAGCCCCTCAAGATGCCCAGAAAGCGCGACGGAATCATACTTCGTTCCGTCAATGGCAAGCGCAATGCAATACGCGTTCTCTCTCACATGCTTCAAAATCCGCTCCGCTTCCTTTTGCTTAATCAGGTTTTCTTCCGCCTCCGATGCCCTATCCGGCGTCTTTTCGTCTGCCACCTCAATCAAATCAAGCTTACAATACCGCGAAAGCCTTTTTTGATATTCCGCCACCGCGTCCCGAAAATACCGTTCCTTGATTTTTCCGACTGTCACAAGCGTTATATTCATTCCTGACCGCCATTCTCAAAAAGTTCCGCATACAGCTCCTCACAAAACGCCTCAGCAAACGCTGGGGAAAGTGTCCCAAATTCCTGTGTGACCACCGCCTGAAGATACGCAAAATATTTGAAATACTTCTCCTCGTCCAGCGTGTCCTCCTCAAAAGGCACCGCGTCCCGCACCATATCCGCCGTCAGGTGTTCCTTTGCCCACGCTTTGACCTTTGCAGTCAAATCCTCCTCCGTGGCAGCCTCCGTAACATATTGCTTTGCCGAACGAAGCGACATGATACCCATCACAATAAAAATCACAAACAGGGCACCCATTACCCCGTATGTCATATATTTCTGCGGCGATGCAAGCCGAAAACCAAACACACCAAGCTCCAACAGCACCAACGCCGCAATTCCAATTATTCCCACTAATAAAAGCGTATAGGCAGAGCTTTTAAAGTCCTCTGCCTTCGCCTTTTTATCCTGATAACCCATTCTTTGTAACCATGCTCCTTTCACAACGTGCGAATTTGGGCGTGAGCACAAATTTGCGGGTTGAAAATTTTAATTTTCAACCTTACCTCATTATTTTCCGGATAGATACTCATGAATGCCCTTTGCCGCAGCCTTTCCCGCACCCATCGCAAGAATGACCGTAGCCGCTCCCGTCACAGCGTCTCCGCCTGCAAAAACGCCCTCCTTCGTCGTCCTTCCAAACTCCTCGTCCGCCACAATGCACTTCCACTTGTTCGTCTCCAAGCCCTCCGTCGTAGAAGAAATCAGCGGATTCGGCGATGTCCCAAGCGACATAATCACCGTATCAAGCTCCATCTCAAACTCGCTTCCCGGAACCTCAACCGGTCTTCTTCTTCCCGAAGCGTCAGGCTCCCCAAGCTCCATTTTAATACAACGCATACCGCGCACCCAGTTATTCTCGTCCTCAAGGATTTCCACCGGATTGGTCAGAAGGTCAAAGATAATGCCCTCCTCCTTCGCGTGATGCACCTCCTCCACTCTCGCAGGAAGCTCCTCCTCGCTTCGTCTGTACACGATATGTACCTCGGCGCCAAGCCGCAATGCTGTTCTTGCCGCGTCCATCGCAACGTTTCCGCCGCCGACAACCGCAACCTTCTTGCCGCGCATAATCGGCGTGTTGGAATCCTCGTTAAACGCCTTCATCAGGTTGCTTCTTGTCAGGTATTCGTTTGCAGAGAATACACCGTTTGCATTCTCTCCGGGAATGCCCATAAACTTTGGAAGTCCTGCCCCTGAGCCGATAAAGACCGCCTCAAAGCCCTCGTCCTCCATCAGCTCGTCAATCGTAACCGACTTCCCGACAATCACATTCTTTTCAATCTTCACGCCAAGCGATTCCACATTGGCAATTTCCTTTGCCACAACGTCCTCTTTCGGAAGCCTGAACTCCGGAATACCGTAAACAAGCACGCCGCCCGCCTCATGAAGCGCCTCAAAAATCGTGACATCATAGCCAAGTTTTGCCAAATCGCCTGCGCATGTAAGACCCGCCGGACCGGAACCGATTACGGCTACCTTTTTGCCATTCTTCTCCTTTGCAGGCTCAGGCTTAATACCGTTTTGACTCGCCCAGTCAGCCACAAAACGCTCTAACTTTCCAATGGAAATCGGGTCGCCCTTGATACCCCTGATACATTTGCCCTCACACTGGCTCTCCTGCGGGCACACGCGTCCGCATACCGCCGGAAGTGATGACGACTCGCTGATAACCTTATAAGCTTCCGCAATATCCCCGTTCTTTACCTGCTCGATAAATGCCGGAATATTGATTGCAACGGGACAGCCCTTAATACACTGTGCATTTTTACAGTTAATGCAGCGCACTGCCTCCTCCATCGCTTCATCCTGATTATAACCAAGACATACCTCTTCAAAATTCTGCGCCCTTACTGCCGCTTCCTGTTCCCGTACCGGGATTTTATTCAATACGTCCATTATTTAACCTCTTTTCTGCGCTGCCCTCTGCGCATAACAAAGTTTGTGGCGCAGCGCCGACACAAACTTTCGGTTGAAAAATCCTGATTTTTCAACCTATTCACCTTGGCACTGACCACATCCGCCGTGATGTGTGTCGCCTTCCTGCAATTTCAGCATCGCCCGTCCTTCTGCCGTCTTATAAATCTGCTGGCGTTTCATCGCCTCGTCAAAGTTTACAAGATGTCCGTCAAATTCCGGACCATCCACACATGCAAACTTCACTTCACTTCCCACCGTCACACGGCATGCCCCGCACATACCCGTACCGTCAACCATAATCGGATTTAAGCTGACAACCGTAGGAATGCCAAGCTCCTTCGTAAGCTTGCAGACAAATTTCATCATAATCATCGGACCAATTGCAATACACACATCATATTGCTTACCCTCGTCCACCAAGTCCTGAATCGTCTGCGTTACCATGCCCTTTCTTCCATACGAACCATCGTCCGTCGTCACATAAAGATTGCCCGCAACAGCCTCCATCTCCTTCTCCAAAATCAAAAGATCCTGCGTCTTTGCTCCCACAATCACGTCTGCGGCAACGCCGTTTTCATGAAGCCACTTTACCTGCGGATAAACCGGAGCCGTACCAACGCCCCCCGCCACAAACAAAATCTTCTTCTTTGCAAGCGCTTCCTTGTCCTCGCTGACAAGCTCCGAAGCACAGCCAAGCGGACCAACAAAATCATGGAACGCGTCACCCGTCTTCAACGCCGCCATTCTTGTCGTCTCGGCGCCCACTGTCTGAAATACAATCGTGACCGTTCCTTCCTCTCTATCATAATCACAAATGGTCAGCGGAATACGCTCCCCATCCTTATCCATTCTCACAATTACAAACTGCCCCGGCTGACAATTCTTCGCCACGCGCGGCGCTTCCACTGCCATCAAATAGATATTGGCAGCAAGCTCTCTTGCCTCCAAAATTTTGTACATCAGAAATTCACCATACCTTTCGTCTTGTTATTATTTTCACATACCGCTCTTTATTGTAAAGGAAATCCATATAACCTCCGCCCCTATTCTCCAAACGGCGTCAAATGATACTCTCCTTCATCAACCTTATATGCCTTATACAAATCGGCAGTATCCGCCTCAATCGCATAAATATTGTTTGTGTCATGAACGTATCCCGTCGTATCCATGTATTCTTCATACACGATATAATACAACGCTTCCGCAATCCTTACGACCGTCTGCACCCGATACTGGTTATGTCCCAGCTTATCAGGGACATTTCCCTCCAAATTCAGTAACTTATTGCTTGCCACAAGATTGTTTTTAAGTACCTGCACGGCAAGCTCCGCATCAAAATTCGCTTCCGCAGCAAGCTCATAGCTTCTGCCCACCGTCTCACTTCCAACTCCCGCATCGTCTATTGCAATAAAACAAAAATTACTTACGCCGTAAGGCAGTTCAATCGGATTATCATACCGTATGCTGTTCTTATCCGGAACACTCCCGTCTGTCGTATAATAAATTTTCGTGCTGTCGCTATAGTAAACTTCTATCAGCGCGGGCTCATGATAGGTACCGCTGTCAAGACTGATTACAGGGCTCTCCGGTATCGACAGATTAATCTGATAGCTTTGCGATGCCTCCGCACTCACAACTCCGTGCATATTAACAAAAATCGCACGAATTACGTAATCTCCCGATTCTAACAAAATCGGCGTTTCATACACGGAAGAATTGACAGTCGGCTCCGTGCCGTCTGTCGTGTAATAGACAAACCCTTTCGTATTGCCTTCAAGCGTAATCGAAATCAACTCGTCATACGTGCCGCCCTTCTTATTAAACACAGGCGGCAGCGCCGCATACTGATTATATTTTGACACAATCCTTGCCACATCGCATGCCGCAAGGAGTTCTCCCATTTTTTCAAATTCCTTCTCTTCTTCATAAATGGAGAAGAGAAGGTCATATACTTCATCCCGTTTGGAATATTCTGTTCTTTGTACCAATATCTCGTTCAAAACAGAAATCGCACTTGGACGCATCCCGCTTTTGTCATAATATTGCGCCAGTAAAAACCGTGTGTCCGTCTGCGAATCATCCAAAGCCAACGCTCTCTCCAAGTGACTTACAGCTGCATCATAGTTCTGCTGCGCCGCACATTGTACCGCCTTTTCATACTGATAATCATAGGAATTTTCCATGCTCTTTGCCAGTGCGCCAAATCCAGCCACGCCCGCAGTCACAATAACCGCCACAATCATAACGGCAATCGCCATTCTGTTTATGCGAAATGAAATCCGTTTCTTCGGAAAATAATCCCGAAACGCCTCTTTTAAATCCTCCGTCTCAAAGCGCTCAATCTCCGTTTCTTTTTTTTCAGTCGTTTCCTGTGCAAGCTCTTCAATCATTGTGGAGATCGATTCCTTAAGCTGATCCTCAAGCTCAATATCAAAGTCCGGTACATACTTGATTTCTTCACCGCATTTTTCGCAAAGCAGCTTTCCCTCTTCCAGTTCATTTCCACATTTTGGGCATTTCATGCTTTACAAACTCCTCTAAAACAATCCCGTGATGACACCTTCGTCCGTCACGTCAATCTGATATGCCGCCGGCTCCTTCGGAAGTCCCGGCATCGTCATCACGGCACCGGTAAGCACTACCACAAAGCCTGCACCCGCCGATACATAAACCTCCCTGATATTGATTGTAAAACCCTTAGGACGCCCAAGAAGCGCAGGATCGTCCGAAAGCGAATACTGGTTTTTTGCCATGCACACAGGCAGATTTCCAAATCCCAGCTTTTCAAGCCGTTCAATCTGTTTCACCGCAGCAGGCGCAAACGAAGCGCCCTGTGCGCCGTAAATCTCCTTGCACACACGGATAATCTTCTCGACAATGCTAAGCTGGCTGCCGTAAATCGGCGCAAAGCGGCTCTGCTTTGTCTCAAGCGTATTCAGCACGGCATTCGCAAGCGAGGTACCGCCCTCTCCGCCCTTTTCCCATACTTCGGAAATGGCAAAATCACAGTTTCTGTCATGGCAGAACTTCTCCACAAAACCAATCTCCGCCTGTGTATCCGATACAAATGCATTGAGTGTGACAACTACCGGCACGCCATACTTATGTAAGTTTTCAATATGCTTCTCAAGATTGACAATTCCCCGCTCTAACGCCGTAAGATTTTCTATATTTAAGCTGTCCTTCGAGACACCTCCGTTATATTTCAGCGCCCTAATTGTAGCGACAAGCACCACCGCATCCGGCGAAAGCCCCGCCTGACGGCACTTAATGTCAAAGAACTTTTCCGCCCCTAAATCTGCTCCAAAGCCCGCTTCCGTCACCACATAATCCGCCATCTTAAGCGCCGCCTTTGTCGCGCGCACACTGTTACAACCATGCGCAATATTCGCAAACGGTCCGCCGTGCACAATTGCCGGCGTATGCTCCAGCGTCTGCACCAAATTCGGCTTCAGTGCATCTTTTAAAAGCGCCGCCATTGCGCCAGTCGCCTTGATTTGCCCCGCCGTCACCGGATTGCCTTCATAATCATACGCAACAATCATTCTGTCAAGACGCTTCTTTAAATCCTTCATATCCTCTGCAAGGCAAAGCACCGCCATAATCTCCGACGCCACCGTGATGACAAAATGGTCTTCTCTTACAAAGCCGTCCATTTTGTTTCCCATGCCGACCACAACATTTCGAAGCACCCTGTCGTTCATGTCAAGACAGCGTTTCCACACAATCTGCCTTGTGTCAATTCCCAGCGCGTTTCCCTGCTGAATATGGTTGTCAAGCAATGCCGCACAAAGATTGTTTGCCGCCGTAATCGCATGAAAATCTCCCGTAAAGTGAAGGTTTAAATCCTCCATCGGGACAATCTGCGCCATTCCGCCGCCCGCAGCGCCGCCCTTAATGCCAAAACACGGTCCTAAAGACGGCTCCCGAAGCGCAATCACCGCCTTTTTTCCAAGCCTTCCCAACGCCTGCCCCAAACCGACACTGGTCGTCGTCTTTCCCTCTCCGGCAGGCGTCGGATTAATTGCAGTCACCAAAATCAGCTTCCCGTTTTTGCGGTCCGCAATTCTTTCCAAATATTCGTCCGATATTTTTGCCTTATACTTCCCGTAAAGCTCCAAATCATCGGCATCTATATCAAGCGCTGCTGCCACCTGTGTAATCGGAAGCAGTTTGGCGCTCTGCGCAATTTGTATATCAGATTTCATAAAAGTCTCCACTCTCCCATTTTGCACTTTTCCCTATTTTAATAGAATAACATTAATCAGGCTCACTGTCCATTAAAATTTTGTTACTGTTTTAATTTCCAATGAGCCTGCTCATTCCTTATTTCTTTATAGGAAATTTCGTCCTATAAAGTAAAAAAACCTCTGGGGGATGCGCACTCCGCGCTAAGGAAAATAGTTGCTAAAGCAACCGCGCTCCAGCGCGAGAGTCCGGCAAGCCGGACTCTCTTTTATATTATCCGTTTTCTTCCAAATAGTTCTCAAACTGTTCCATACTCATCAGAATGCGCCGCGGCTTTGTGCCTTCCTCAGCGCCGACTACGCCCGCCTCCTCAAGCTGATCGACAATACGCGCCGCCCTGTTAAAGCCAATCTTAAACACTCTTTGCAGCATGCCGATGGAAGCCTTGTCCTTCTCAATCACAAACTTGCCCGCTTCCGCAAAATATGCGTCCGTGTCATTTCCTCCGCCGCCGGACGCGCCGGACACTCCGCCGGAACCCTGAATGGTCTTAATCTTATCCTCGATCTCATTGCTGTATGTATTTCCAAGCATTTGGTTTTTGAGGAAATCCACCACGTCCGAAACCTCTGAATCGGACACAAACGCCCCCTGTACTCTCGCAGGCTTTGTATATCCCTGCGGATAAAACAGCATATCGCCTTTTCCCAAAAGCTTTTCCGCACCGTTCATATCCAGTATGGTACGCGAATCCACACCACTGGACACACTAAACGCAATACGGCTTGGCATGTTCGCCTTAATCAGTCCCGTAATAACATCCACAGAGGGTCTTTGCGTCGCAATGACCAAATGAATTCCACATGCTCTTGCAAGCTGTGCCAAACGGCAGATACTTGCTTCAACCTCTCCCGATGCCACCATCATCAAATCCGCAAGCTCGTCCACAATAATGATAATCTGCGGAAGCTTCTGTACAGGCTGACCGTCAGGCAAAAGCTTCCCCTGCGCGGCAGCCGCATTGTAACCTTTCAAATCCCTGACGCCAAGCTCCGCAAATTTCCGGTAGCGGTCATCCATTTCCGTCACACCCCAGTTCAATGCCGCAGACGCCTTTTTCGGGTCCGTCACAACCGGTATCATCAGATGCGGTATGCCGTTATATACACTCAGCTCCACTACCTTGGGGTCAATCATAATAATCTTTACGTCGGACGGATCTGCCTTATACAAAATGCTCATAATAATCGTGTTAATACACACGGACTTTCCCGAGCCTGTCGCACCTGCAATCAGCACATGCGGCATTTTTGCAATATCCGTCACAACGGTCTGTCCTGCTATATCTTTTCCTACCGCAAACGCAAGGTTTGACGAAAAATTCTTAAACGTATCCGACTCAATCAAATCACGCAATGCCACGGCGCTGTTTTCCTTGTTCGGCACCTCAATGCCGACTGCCGCCTTCCCCGGAATCGGCGCTTCAATACGAATATCCGTCGCCGCAAGATTCAATTTAATATCGTCCGCAAGACCGACAATCTTACTGACCTTTACACCCTGCTCCGGCTGCATTTCATAGCGCGTAACGGAAGGTCCCTGACTGATGTCCGTAATCGTCACGCGGACACCGAACGTCTGCAGCGTCTGCTGCAGCCTTAATGCAGTCTCTTTTAACTGGTTTGTCGAATCTCCTTTTTTTCCTTCTCCTTTTTTTAACAGCCTAATCGGCGGAAATACATACTGTTTGGCAGGCTGTTCTCCGGCATTTTGGACATGCTCCTGTATTTTTATTTCTTCCTTGGCAATATCTGCCCGTTCTTCTCTCGGAAACGCTGCAGGTTCCTCTGCCTGCAAAGGCGCTTCCTGAACCGGTTCAAGCACGGTATCCTCCGTCACAGGCTCCGGCATCTGCTCCAAGTCCTCCTCGGCAAGCGGAGCGCCAAAGCGGCTTTCAAAAGAAAAAGAGTCCGGTTCCGGTTCAAAGTATTCTTCCTCAAAAACTTCCTGCACCGCTTCTTCCTGAAAACCGTTCGGCATGCTCCAATCCGTTGCGTTACAGGGCTTTACGCGTATATCCTCCTCAAATATCTCCGGTTCCATGATTTCATCAAGAATTGTAATCTCATGAATATCCTGCCTTACTTCACCCAACGGTTTTTCTGCCTTTAAATTAATTGCCGCACTCGATAAAACCCCTCTTGTCTTTTTATCTGTTCTGCGCTGCTTTTGCTCTGCCTCCTCTTTCACAACATTCTGCGTCCTTCGGAGCGTCTGCCGGTTCCGGTCCGCACGCTGCCTTTTGGGAGCTCGTTCCTCCTCGTATTCCTCCTCATCATAATCCGCAAAATCATCTTCCCGGGCATACTCCTCCCGCAAAGCCTCCCGATATTCGCGCATTCTGACAGCATCCTCTCTGGCAGACTCAAGCAGATACGCACCGCCCTTTTTCACACCTGAAAGAAAACTCTTTTCCGTGATAAAGACAATCGAAATAATTGCAAGCACAAGCACGGCAAACAATGTTCCGCCAAAGCCAATCAGCTTGTACAGACCGTAAGCCAAAAGCCCGAACACAACACCGCCGCCGCCGCGCTTATCAACCGAACTTTGATAAAGCTCCTTCATAAGTGATTCGCCCGTAATATAAAGATCCTGCTTCATCAGCATAAATGACAGGATACCCACCAAAAACACCAGTACGCCGCCACTCACAAGCTTTACTACGGCTACCGTATTCCCCCGATTGGAAATACCAAAAGCAAAACCTAAAAATATAATAATCGGCACAACATATGCCAAAAGACCAAACAATCCAAACATTACATTTTTGACACCGCCCGCCGCCGTACCGTGAATAATTCCTGTCACACACAAAAACGTAAAAATCGCTGCGGCAAAAATGACAATCAGCATAACCTCATTTTTTACTGCAATATCTACATGATTCCTCTTTTTTCTTCGTGTATTCGTACTCCTTCCTGTATTTTTTGATTTTCCCTTCGCTGCATTTGTTCTGCTTTTCGGCGTGCTTCTACCTGACGCAGATGCCATAATATCTCCCCCTAGTCAAAAAACTTTACATAACATTATAGCATTCTTTCTTTGGCTTGTCATCTCTTTTTGGCATCAATCAATTCGTGCAGTTTTGCAATCGCCTGCGAAATGCCGCCAATTTCGTTGATAATGCCTTCCTGAACAGCCTCCTCGCCCTCAAGCACCGTTCCCATATCCTTTGTCAGCACTTCTGTCTCCATCATAAGCTCCTCAAAGCGATCCTTGGAGATTTTACAGTGACCGCACACAAAGCTTGTAATTCTGTCCTGTACATCTTTAAAATAGGTGAACGTCTGCGGCGCGCCAATCACCATCCCGTTGACCCTGACCGGATGTACGACCATCGTTCCGGTCGGTACAATAAATGAATAGTCACTGCTTACGGCAATCGGTACGCCAATGCTGTGGCTTCCTCCAAGCACAAGCGACACTGTCGGTTTGCTCAGCGAAGCAATCATCTCCGCTATGGCAAGTCCCGCTTCCACATCTCCCCCCATTGTATTAAGCAAAAGCAGCACACCGTCAATGTCTCCGCTGTCCTCAATGGATGCAAGCTGCGGCAGCAAAAGCTCATATTTCGTCACCTTTGACTGGTTTCCCGCATTCTCATGCCCTTCAATCTCACCGATAATGGTAATCAGATGAATTTTATGTTTCTTTTCATTCTCATCCAGCGTTACCTGTCCTTCTTTTTCAATTTTCTCGTCTTTATATCGTTTGCTCTCAAGCTCTTCCTCTTTTTCATGATTCTCACGATTGTCTGACTTATGATCGTTCAACATGCACACCTCCTGTTTTAATCCACAAAAAAAGAACCCTTTATATTGTGATATAAGCGTTCTTTTTATTGTCTGCATATTGCATATTTTTATTCAATGTCAAAAAAGTCTTTCCCTGTCATATCCGTAATGTCATAATCATCAGTTTCGTCTGTCTCAATGGCATAATCCATTTCCTTATGCGTTCTGCGTTTTGGCACCGGAAGAGGATTCTCAATATAATTAGGCTTTGGCTCGTCCGTATCATCAAGAATAATTTCTTTCATGGAACTGTCCGCCATGACCGCCGGCATTTCCTCCGCCGTTTTTTCCATTTTTTCCGTCTCCTCCATATTTACCGCATTCTCCTTCTCCAAAAGTGTCTTCGCTTTCCGCCTGCCGCACAGATACCGCACAAAATACACCGCTGCAGACACCAGCCAAATTGCCGTCATCGCAAAAAGCAGATACATATTTGTCTCATTCACCTGAGCAATCTGATTAACGACAGCCGGAAGCAACGCAAATACCGCACTCATAACAAAGCCTAAAGTTCTGTTTAAAAAATTTTTTCCCGCACAAAAAAGCATCAAAACCGCAAGCAGGTGAAGCGCTACATTCAAATACACGCCTGCCACTGTAAAATTCCCAAAAACCATGCAGGAAAAGGACATGCAGAAAACATAAGCCGCCTTCACGGAAAAACCGTTTGCAAAAATACGCACAATCTCTATGCCGTTTTCTTCCAACATTGCCAGTTCTAAAAGCGCTTCGTCCACATTAATTTTATTCATCATATTTTGAATAAAAAATATACGCACAATAAACGTGGCTATTAAGACAGACACAAGCATAATTGCCGTAATATAACCTTTATTTTTCATAATCGCCTTCATATCATTTAAATAGCGGCAAGCGCCTGTTCCATATCCGCAATAATATCATCCGCGTTTTCAATTCCAACAGAGAAACGAATCAAATCAGGCTGTACGCCTGCCTCTTTTAACTGCTCATCATTCATCTGCCTGTGTGTATGGCTCGCCGGGTGAAGAACGCATGTTCTCGCATCTGCCACATGCGTCACAATTGCGGCAAGCTTTAAACGATCCATAAACAATACGCTCACGTCTCTGCCGCCTTTTAAACCAAACGAAATCACGCCGCAGGTTCCGTTTGGCATATATTTGCGCGCGAGTTCATAATATTTACTGCTCTTTAAACCCGGATAATTGACCCACGCCACCTTGTCATGCTGCTCTAACCACGTCGCCACTTTTAAAGCATTTTCACAATGCCGCGGCACTCTTAAATGAAGCGTCTCAAGACCGACATTGAGCAAAAACGCATTCATGGGCGACTGTGCCGAACCCAAATCGCGCATAAGCTGTACCGTAGCTTTTGTAATGTACGCCTTCTTTCCAAACTTTTCGGTATATGTCACACCATGATATGACTCATCCGGTGTCGTCAGACCGTGAAACTTATCGCCATATCCAGCCCAGTCAAAATTTCCCGAATCAACAATCGCACCACCCAAACTCATGGCATGTCCATCCATATATTTGCTAGTCGAATGTGTCACAATATCAGCGCCAAATTCAAACGGACGGCAATTCATCGGCGTTGCAAACGTGTTGTCCACGATCAAAGGTACCCCGTGTGCATGCGCCGCCTTTGCAAACTTTTCAAAATCCAATACCACCAGCGCAGGATTTGCGATGGATTCTGCCAACACACACTTGGTATTCTCCTGAAATGCTTTATTCAGCGTCTCCTCATCCGCATCAGGGTCAACGATTGTACATGCAATTCCCATTTTTTTCATCGTAACCGTAAGAAGATTAAACGTCCCCCCGTAAACGGTTGATGACATAATCACATGGTCACCCGCCTCACAGATATTAAATACCGCATAATAATTTGCCGCCTGCCCCGAGGATGTGAGCATCGCTGCCACGCCCCCCTCCAGCTCACAAATCTTTTGCGCCACCGCATCATTCGTCGGGTTTTGAAGCCTTGTATAAAAATACCCTTCTGCCTCGAGGTCAAAAAGCTTCCCCATCTCATCGGAAGTTTCATATTTAAAAGTGGTTGACTGATAAATCGGAAGCACTCTTGCCTCCCCATTTTCAGGTTTCCAGCCTGATTGTATACATTTGGTTTCAATCGAGTACTCTTTTGACATTGCCTTCTCCTTTTTGTTCTGTATTCAAAATATTTTTTCAATTATATCACAGGCACGAAACAAGTTCAATCATCAAAAATCAGAAGAAATATAACCTCTTTCCCAAACACATATTCTTCAACGGTTTCTTTCTCAAAAAAATAGACCGTCACACGTTCTTTTTGGGGGGGCAGCAATCCAATACTCCCTCACACCTGCCGTCTGATACCGAAGAAGCTTTATAAGATAATCCATCTGCTTACTGCTTGGCGATACAATTTCAATAATCCAGTCAGGCACGCCGTGACAGCCTTTCTCGTCTAATTTTGATAAATCACAGATAACGGAAATGTCAGGTTCAATGTAATTGATGTCATCATTATATAAAAACACTGCAAACGGGGCTGCTATAACCTCGCATTTTCCATGATTATCATCAATATAATCTGCTATTGACCGATAGTGTAAACTTTTTTAATACATCCATACAAATCCCTCCGGTCCCATCAAACGCTGCCTTTAAATTTATTATGGACAATCCGTACGGAAACCACAACCGATAATTTTACGAATCCTTACTCCTGCAGCCTCACACTCTCCCCCTGCTTTAACTCCTTTGACGAAGAAATAACAATCTGCGTATCCGCTCCAATCGCGGCACCCTCAATTGCGGCATAGCGGTCGTTTTGATCCACGACATTGACCTTCAGCCGCTCTACATAATACTCCTTCCCCAAAATCCCCGTCTTCTCATTCACCGTAAAGAGATAATACACCTTATTCTCTTCCAAAATCGCGTCAATCGGCACCGCGCTTGGATACATCTCGCCCTGAACCGTCCGCTTTGCCACGCCGTATGAGCCAATCGGCGCCTTCGCGTCGCCAAGCCTGCATGTCACGTCATAACCGCCCGCCGTATTCTCCTCAATATAGTCCGCCGTCACGGTCACTTTTTTATGATCTGCGGAATTTAAGGAAAGTTCGACGCTGTCGCCAAGCTGCACATACTTACTCTGCTCCTTCGTAATGCCAAACCGAAACATATATTCCGACGTCGTATCCGCAAGCAGCATTGCCGCCGTGTCCGTTGTGCGCTGCCCTGTCGCGACGAGAATCTCCAAAACATATCCGTCCGCCTTTGCCGTCACACAGCCCTGACTGCTTTTCACGTCATTCAAATCTGCAATCTCCCCTTGCAGCGCTGCAATATCCATGTTGTAAATGCCAATCGTTGCATCCGCACTTGCCGTCACCTCCGCACTTGCCAAAGCGCGCCGTTTCTCGCGCAGTGTACTCTCCCGCGCCAGCTTCGCGTCCTCCAGCGCGTGTTTTGCCGCCTGCACCGCGTCCTCCAAATTTGACTTCGTCTGCTGCCATGCATCATATTCGCTCTCCTCTGCGGAATAATCGGGCTGCGAAACGGGATTGCGCTCCAGCTCGGTCAGCTCAGCCCTGCACGCCTCCAGCTCACTCTCCTTCTCGGCAAGCAGCGCCTTTTTGTCCGCCGTGTCCTCACCCGGTTTTGCCCGGTTTTTATCCGCATTTCCTGTTTCCTGCGTATCGCCTGTATCCGCACCCTCCATGCCCGTTTCCTCTGTCTTCGCATGTTCCAAATCCTCCTGCGTTTGCACGTCTTCGCCCGACGCACCTGCATTCTCCTCGTTTGCCGCCTGCGCATCCTCCCCCGACGCGTCCGCAATCTCATCCTTCAACCGCTGAATCTCCTTCTCAAGCTCCGCAATCCTATCCTCCAACGCGTAACGTCTCTTCTTCCAGTCATTATACTTCTCCCACGCCTTCTTCCTCGAAGAACCTGACGTGTGCGGCGCACTGGTGTCCATATGCTTGCGCAAATCGTTTTCCGCGTCCAAAAGCGCACTCTGCGCACGATCCACTGCGAGCTGCGTTTCCTTATCCGCATTGTCATAATCCTCTTTTGCCCACAAACGTGAAACTTCCCTTTTCTGCGCGTCCAAAACCTCGTTAAACTGCGCCGTTCCAAGCTGCAGCTCCAGTCGTTCTATCTGCGCCTCCTTATCGGCAATCAGCTCCTCCAAATCGCGCAAATCCACCGTAAAAAGCGCATCGCCCTGTTTCACCGCGTCGCCCTGTTTCACCGCAATGCGTTCCACGCGCAGTCCCGCAAGCACGTTGACCGCCACCTCGCCGCCCGCAAGCACAATGCCGTCCGCCTCCACAATATGTTCAATATATTTACGTGATAGAACATCAGTTTTCACACGCGTCAACCCTGAAACATAAATACTTTTTGAAATAATCGTAAGCAGCCACATCACCGCCAAAAAAATGAAAAACAGACGAATCCATTTCTTGTTCTTTTCCATATCCAATCCCATACCAAACCTCTTACTGCTTGAGCCCCGAGTAAATAATCCCCTGCTCCAAATAATCCTGTCCCATAACAAACACAAACACCGCAGGAATGAGCATGACAATCGACGCCGCAAACGAAAAGCCCGCCTGCGTCCAGTCGATTTCCGGCAGATACAGTGAAAGCGGCCAAAGCGCCTTATCCTTCAAAAAAGCAAGCGGCTGCTCAATCATGTTCCAATACTCCAAAAAACCAAGCACTACCGCCGACAAAATTCCGCCCTTTCCAAGCCCCAGTCCAACCCTCGTAAAAATGTAAAACTCCCCTGCCCCGTCAATACGCGCCGCCTCAATCAGCGCCTTTGGTATCGCCCGAAATCCGCCGTACGTCACAAAAACGGGAAACGTGCTAAACACCGCAGGCAAAATCACCGCCCAATGCGTATCAAGCAGCGACAGCTTATTCAAAACAATATAACTTGACAGCATCGTTACCTGAAACGGTAAAAGCATTAACACCACATAAACCAAAAACAGTACATTTTTGCCCCGCACATCATACACGGCAAATGCCCACGCCGCAGGCACTCCTATGACAAGCTGCCCCGCAAGAATGAACAGCGTGATTTTGATACTGTTCCAAAACAGGATAAAAAACTGCGGCGTTTCGATTAAAAGCCGTTTGTAATGCTCCAGCGTCGGATACTGTGGAATCAGTTTCCATGTGACAAAACCCTGCCCTTCCAAAAACACGGGCGCAAGACACTCCTGCAAATCCGCGCTGCCCATCACAGAGCCCGTCACGACCAAAAAGACCGGCATGCAAATCACAACCCCCATTGCAATAAACATCAGCTTAACGGTCATCATCACTGCCATATTCACAATCCGCCTAATCAGCCGCATACTTCCTCCCATCCTTTTGCCTTACGGAAGTGAAACTTTTCACACGTTCCACAGCCTGTTTAACACCAAAATAAACACAAACAAAAACACCCCTACCAGCACCGTCGCGGCAGACAGCTTATCCAGCTCCAAATTGACGTACCAGTTATTAAAAATGTGCTGCAAAAGATAAATTTCCTCCTTCGGGTACGAGCCTGCCACAAGGTACGCCTCCCTGTATATCTTAAACGAATTTAAGAACGACAGCACCACAATCGTATAAAAGCTCCCCTTCAGGCAGGGCAGTTTCACATAAATCAGACACCGAAACCACCCTGCACCATCCACTCTCGCCGCCTCGACAAGCTCATTTGGAATTGCCGCAATTCCCGCAAGCCAAAGCACCAGCGTATAGCCTAAATTTTTCCATATATAGCCCGCAACAAGGCTGTCAAAATCCTGCCTGTAGAAAAACATGCGCCACACAATCACCACCGTTGCCGTGGGCATTGCCATCGGAAACAGGTACAGGCTTTTTATGACACGCGTGTCATTTATTTTGCTCAGTACCAGTGCGATGACAAGCCCTATAAGGACAAGCAGCGGAATTGCCGTCGCCGTAAAACGGACCGTGTTTCTCACCGCAAGCGCAAATGCCTGATTATCAAAAACACGCCTGTAATTGTCAAGCCCCGTAAACTCCTGTGACATAACCGTCATAAAGGAACGCTTTACCACATCCGCAAACGGCAGCAGGACAAACACCCCCACACCGACCACACTCGGCGTAATAAAAACAAAAAACCATTTTTTGTACATTGTAATCACCATTTACATACAACAACGTAAATCATTTTAGAAGAATGCACTATTTAGTGCATTCTTCCAGCGCGAAACTTAGAACTTCTTGGCTTTGCGTCCTATGGCGCAAAGTCTTTAGAAGTTCTTTTCGTGCTTTATTCCGACATATAGATTGCCGTTTTGCTGCGAACCTGTGAAACTGCATCGTCAAGGCTAAGCTTTCCCTTTAAGTATTCTATACACACGCTCTGTACCGCATCCTCAAGCGTGACATCTACAATATGCGGCGTCTTCGCCTGTGCCGCCCAGTCGCGGATTTGCTGCTTTTGCTCCTCGTCAAACCACATTGCATTCCAAAACCAACTGTTGCCTTCCTGGTCAGAACCGCCGTACATCATATAATAGCCTTCCTCCAGCGTATCGTCATACTTTGCAAGCAGCGTCTCAAACGCCGCCTTGTTGACAGGCAGTCCGCGAAACGTATTCGTCTGAATTTCCTCCGAAAGCATTAACTTCACAAACGATTTTGCCGCCTCGACATTTTTACTCTGCGCATTAATTCCCGTCAGCGTTTCCGGCATATAAACGCCCTCACTCTGCCCGTCAAACAGACCAACGGACAACTGCTCAAAGCCCTCGTTCTTTGGTATGGAAAGCGCCTCCGCAAGGGAATCCATCGAATACACATTCCCGCTTGTCATTTTGATACCGTTTTGAACAAACGAACTGCTGTCAATCATCTTAAAGTAAAATGCCCAATCAATCTCACCGTGTACACCGTCATCATTTCCGCTTCTGAAAATGCTCATCTCACTGTAATCACTGACCTGCTTTTGTGTTAAACCGTTCATCTGCGCGTCGCAAATCTTCTTTGTCTGCTCCAAAAATGCCCGAATATTGTCTTCATTGATACTGCCGTCCTCATTTTTCCAAGCAGGCGCACAAACCGGAATAAACCGCATGGCAATGCCCTGTTCATTGCAATCCGCCATAATCATTCCCTCCGGATTTTCGCTGCGCAGCATCTCAACGGTCTGCGCATAACCCTCATACGTCTTCGACTGCGTCACATACCGGCTGTCCCCCATCACAAGCGGAAGCTGGAACTCTACCGGTGTCACGTAAATATTGCCGTCCGTTGCAAACGGCTCAATCAGATTTTCATACAGTCCGCCGCCGTCCTTCACCTCCGTAATAATATCGCTCATATCCAGCAAAATGCCCTTTTCCACATACGTATCAATCGGCATCTCGTCAAGGATAAGCACATCAGGACCCTCGCCGTTTAGCAGCCTTGTACTCAGATTTTTCAGCGCGTCCTCTCTTGTCACACCCTCTGCGTCAAGCGCCGCCTCATACTCCACAAACACGCCCGGATTGGCTGTCTGATATGCTGCAATCGCCTGTCTGACCGTATCGTTGTCATTCAGACTGTAAACGGCAAGCTTGTCGTTTGGAACGGTCGGCACCGCCGCATCATAATAAAACTTAATCACCGCCCCGTCGCTAAACTGCGCCAAAAACTCCTCGTTCTCAAGCGCAATCGCATTCACAATGTCACGCGAAGGATTTCCGAACGATGAAAGACTTGGGTCTATCACCAGCTCCACTGCGGAGCCGCCAATCACATGACGGTGTAGTCCCTTGCTGCCCGCAATATAAACCGTATTCTCCTCACCGAAAAAAGCGTACATATTGTAACAGTTTCCGTAATCTGCCGGCTCGTTGTATGTTTCCTTCACGAAATCAATCAGCACATCATCCTCAATAAAGCGTCCGCTCTCCATATCATAAATCAACACGCCGTCGTAGGTCACAACCATCAAAAGCTTGCCCTGCGTATCCATCGTAAGCGGATTGCTCTCAATCGTACAAAGTCTGTTCAGCGTCCCCGTTTCCACATCAACCTCAAACACGCCCTTGCCATAGGTAATCATAAACAGCCGCCCGTCCTGCGTATAGTGCAATTGTTTTGCATACATATCGTCCGAAGAAAACTGTACGGGCAATTCCTTCTGTGTGCCGTCGGGACTGACAATCATCAAATGCGGATCTAATCCAGTGCTTTCCGTATCCGCCTCCATATCGGCTGCCATGCCATCTTTTACAGTATCCTCGCGTTTAGAAAGCGGAGAATACTGAATGGCAAACGTCCCGTCGTTTGCGAACGCGGCCTGCATGATATAATTGTCTTCCTGTAGTTTTGCATACCACTCCAATTCGGTACTGCTCCATGTATCACCGTTATCCTCCGACGAATAAAACATGGGGCCATACGCAAACATGTTGATGCTTTTGCCATCCCGCACCATGCAGGAATGCCCCTCCATGCTAAGATCCGCCTGCTTTTCCACATAGCGCCCCATGCTCATTGCGTCGCCGCCTTCATTTTCCACAGACGCACCCGTCTGCTGCTCCTGTACTGTTTCTGCCGGTGCGCCTGTCTGCATATCAGGGTCTATGGCGCTCCCCATCTGACACCCCGCAAATCCTACACACAGGGCAAGCGTTGTTGTCAATGCTGTTATTTTTTTCACAATCCGATGTTTCATATTGATACTCCTTTCAATGTCTGCAAGTCAAATACCTCGCGGCGCCTGGTCCATTGCCCGCGGGAATATGTGCATAATAGCATCATAGCAAGGATTTCTCTAAAAAATCTCTAAGCATGGGACTGTATACAAAAAATTTGAAGAATTTTTCTCTCCCGTACAAGCCTCAGTTGCAGGTTTTGCACTCATTTTTCTAGTTTAGAGATACTTTAGAGAAACTTTGTGCTATACTGTTTTTAAAATTACAAAATTCACATTATAATAGAAATAAAACAACTTGGAAACAAAGGAGGCACAACACAGCCATGCGTATTTTACTTGCAGAGGACGACAAAAATTTAAATCATTCCATCGCACAGCAGCTTACGGCAAAGGGATTTGCGGTTGACTGCTGCTTCGACGGAGAGGAAGCGCTCTACTTTTGTGAACAAAATATTCACGACGTCATTTTGCTCGACCGTATGCTCCCCTTAATGGACGGAACTGCCGTATTAAAAAAACTGCGGGAAAACGGAATTGGCACGCCTGTCATCTTAATCACCGCACTCGGCACGCTAAACGACAAAGTAACAGGCTTAAATCTCGGCGCGGACGATTATCTCGTAAAGCCGTTTGCATTTGAAGAGCTGCTTGCAAGAATCCAGTGCGTCACACGCCGCTCTCCCATTCTAAACATGAGCAGCGAGCTGCACCTTGCGGACATCCGTTACAATGCGTCAGACAACACGCTCACCGGAAAAAGCGGCGCCTGCACGCTCTCCAATCGCGAAGGTGCGCTGCTTGAAGTGTTTCTCAAAAATCCCACGCAGACATTTCCCCGAAACACACTGCTTTTAAAAATATGGGGACCGGACAGCGACGTCGAGGAAGGAAATCTCGACAACTATATCTATTTCCTAAGACGCAGACTAAAAACCGTCGGCAGCCGTCTTGAAATCAAGACCATACGCGGTGTCGGCTATTGTCTGAATTGTTACGAAACAACGTAACTGTTCAGTCACTGTTATGGAGGTACTTATGTTTAAAAAAGTCCGTATCCGCCTGACACTGTTAAGCGGTAGTATTACCACGCTCATCTTAATGATTATGACCTGCGGCTATCTCTATATCTCGGAACAAAGCCTGCTCGAAAACCGACGCAGCTCTTACCAGTCCGACGTATACAGCATTGCCGTGCAGCTGGACAATCAGGGCGTAATTACGCATGCGTGGCTTTCACAGCTTGAGGCATCCCGCAGCTGTTACATTTCGGTACTTGATAATGGCACGCCTTTCCTGTTTGACAAAAAGCAAAAAAACGACCGGCGTGACAAACTGATTGACAGCCTGTGGACACATTACCGAAACAGCGAGCCGTCCGTTTCCGTTGCCATTTCATACAAATGTCACTTTCAGTCGTTTGTCGACTCCGATTGCTACTGTTTTGTCATCACCGTCATGCAAAACAAAATACCGCTTGAAATGCTGATCGCATTTCCGCTCTCCGACACGCGCGGACAGCTTATCAGACAGCGCATTGTCTTTATCGGCGTTGTTTTTCTTGCGCTTATTGCCATTTGGATTTTTATGTGGATATACACAAAACGACTCCTTGCACCCATTGAAGAAAACCGCCTGCGTCAAAACCGTTTTGTGGCAGCAGCCTCCCACGAACTGCGTACACCGCTTGCAGTCGTTCTCTCCTGCGCAGAAGCGGCACAGGACAAGCTGACGCTGGAAAAAACTGACACAAATGTCATAAATTTGAAACACGATATTGCCGCCATAAAGAACGAAGCGCTGCGCAGCTCGCGCCTGCTAAACGACATGCTCACTCTCTCAAGCCACGACGCCGGACGCCTTGACATTCGCAAAGCCCACACGGAACTCGACACACTGCTCCTAAACACTTGCGAAGCCTTCGAGCGCCTTGCTGCCGAAAAAAATATCCGCCTCTGCGTTACCCTCCCCGACACGCCCATCCCCGCATGCTATTGCGACGCGCAGCGCATCGCGCAGGTGCTCACAATCCTGCTGCATAACGCCGTCAGCTACACTCCCGAGCACGGTAACATAACTGCCGTACTCTCCTTTCGGAAAACTGCGCACAGACACTTTCTGCTCGCTGTTTCTGACACAGGTGTCGGAATTGATGACGACGAGAAACAACACATTTTTGAACGCTTTTACCGCAGCGAAAAAGCCCGAAGTGACAAAAATCACTTCGGACTCGGATTGTCGATTGCCTATGAAATTATTGCGGCACACGGCGGAACCATTGCCGTCGCCGATAACCCAAACGCAGAGCGCGGCACCACATTTACCGTGCGGCTGCCGTAATGTTATTGACGGTACCTCATGCCTGTATTACAATAAAATTAGAAACTAATCTGCTGATTTTTAATTTTTATTAGTTATAGAAAGGATTGTGATAGCATGAATATGACAGAGGTTGCAAGACTGCTTTTAGGACTGCGCGCCGCAGGTTGGACCGAAAAAGAAATCAATGATTTTGTTCTTTATATTGAATCTGGCGAAGAACAATATAAACCCAAACCTAAAAACGAAAAAACAGAATAAAAATTTGAAACGCCCAAAACAGCTAAACCGTTTCGGGCGTTTTTCCTATTTCCTTATTCTACACTATTCCGCGTTATTCTCCGCCACCTTCGCCGCGCGCGCAGCCACTTCCGCTGCCTGCACGTCGCTTGGTGTCTGCTCGTAGCGCACAATCTCATACTCGAAATTGCCGCGTCCGCCCGTCATTGAACGCAGTGTCGTACAATATCCCGCAAGCTCCATAATCGGAATATCCGCCTCAATTACCTGCTTGCCGTTTCCAATCGGGTTCATGCCAAGCACTCTGCCCCTGCGCTTGTTCAAATCACCCATAATATCGCCCGTATACCTGTCAGGCACCGTCACCTTCAGATTTGCAATCGGCTCTAACAGCACCGGAGCCGCGTCCATAAAGCCTTTCTTAAACGCCTGAATGGATGCCATCTTAAACGCCTGCTCCGAAGAGTCTACCGGATGATATGAACCGTCGTAAAGCACGCCCTTAACACCCACAACCGGATATGCCGCAAGCGGTCCCTTCAAAACGGATTCCTGCATACCCTTCTCCACTGCGGGGAAGTAGTTCTTCGGCACCGCACCGCCGACAACCTCCTGCTCAAACACATATGCAGTTTCCAAATCGCCGGACGGCTCAAAGCGCATCTTTACATGACCATACTGTCCGTGTCCGCCGGACTGCTTCTTATACTTCGCTTCCACGTCCGCTTTCTTCTTAATCGTCTCCTTAAACGCAACCTTCGGCTTTGACAGTTCAATCTGGCACTTATATTCATTCAGCAGACGGCTTTGGATAATGTCAAGCTGCTGCTCGCCGATACCATACAATAACGACTGCCTGTTCTCTGTATCATTCACTACCTTGAGCGTCTGATCCTCATGTGAAAGTTTCTGTAATGCCTGCGATACCTTGTCAATATCACCCTTGTTCGGCACCTTATAGCGCATTGCCGTGTAAGGCTTTGACAGCTCAAACTTGCCATACTCAATCACAGTCGCCTTTGTGGAAAGCGTGTTGCCCGTTCTTGCCGCCGTCAGCTTTGCAATCGCACCGATGTCGCCCGCGTGCAGCTCGCTGATCTCAACAGGTTTGCTGCCCTGCAAAATATAGAGCTTATTAACCTTCTCCTCAACATCCTTATCCTTATTATAAATCACGTCGTCTGACTTAAATACGCCCGAACAAACTTTAATCAGCGAATACTTACCGATAAACGGATCCACAATCGTCTTAAATACATAAGCGGATTTTGCCTTTGAAAAATCAAAGTTTGCCTCAAAAACCTCGTTTGTCTTCATATTAAAGCCCGCAATCTGCCTGTTTTCCGGACTTGGCATATATTTCACAATGTCATCTAACAGCGTGTATGTACCCTGGCACAGCAGGCTGGAACCCATACTAATCGGAACAATCGAACTGTCAATCACGTTTGTACGAAGCGCCGCACGGATTTCGTTTTCCGTAAACGTCTCGCCGCCGAAATAGCGCTCCATAAACTCCTCGCTTGTTTCCGCAACCGCCTCCATCAAAGTATCCTTATAAAGGGAAAGATTGTCCTTGCTGTAATCCGGAATCTCGCACGCCTCAACCTCTTTGCCCTTCCAACGGTTTCCCGTCTCGCTCACGACATTGACATACCCTACAAACTTCTCATTCTCACGGATTGGGAAATGGAACGGCGCAATTTTCTTTCCGTACATCTCCGTCAGCTTTTCCACCACGTTTTTAAAGGAAGCATTGTCCGCGTCCATTCCTGTCACATAAATCATGCGCGGCAGCTTGTATTTCTCACACAGCTCCCATGCCTTCTCCGTGCCTGCCTCAACGCCTGATTTTCCCGAAACAACAATAACTGCCGCGTCCGCTGCGCTGATTGCCTCCTCAACCTCGCCTATAAAATCAAAATAGCCGGGTGTATCGAGTACATTAATCTTTGTACCCTCCCACTCGATCGGTACGACTGATGTGCTGATAGATATTTTACGTTTCTGCTCCTCCTTGCCGAAGTCGCTGACCGTATTGCCGTCCTCCACTCTGCCCATACGTGAAGTAAGCCCCGCCAAATATGCCATAGACTCCACGAGTGTAGTCTTACCCGCACCCCCGTGTCCTAACAAAACTACATTTCTGATTTTATCAGTTGTGTAAACATTCATTCCAGTTACCTCCTATTTTGATTTTAAAAGTCGTTACTGCTCCCTTTGTTCCAGTAACAGGTAAAAAACCATGCAAAATTCACTTCATGAATTTTTAATCACCTTCGGTGATGGATTTTTACTTGGCACCGGTACGTTTTCTCAAGGACTTGCAGGGAATGTTAAGTCCTGTACGAACAGCAGCTATAAGTCTCATTAAAATTTTACTATATTTCCCGAAACAGTTCAATCTCTTTTGTGCAATATGCACACTGTGTTTTTTCATAAAATATTATGTAAATTTTCGTCATTATTACTATTGATTTTTGAATTTTTTTTGCGGTTGACTTTAGTACTTTAAAGTGCAATAATCATATATATAACATTGAAACCGCAATTTTTTATAATCTTACAATCATAAAATAACACGCGAAAGGACATGAAACAGCATGAATACATTCGGATTTTTAAGCCTCGGACTGATTGGAGGCTCGATTGCCCTTGCAATTAAGCAAATTCAGCCCGATGCAAAAATCATTGCTTATGCACGCAGGCAGGAAACGTTAGACGAGGCGCTTACAGCAGGCGCAATCGACGAGGGAACAACCGATATTGACGCGCGTTTTGGCGACTGCGACTTCATTTTTCTATGCGCTCCCGTATCGGTCAACAACCTTTTTTTAGAACGGCTAAAACCCGTTATTTCCGAAAAGACAATGATAACGGATGTCGGAAGCGTCAAAGGCACAATCCACGAAACAGTCGAAAAATTAGGGCTTTCGGCACATTTTATCGGCGGACATCCGATGGCGGGAAGTGAAAAAACAGGCTTTTCAAGCGCAAATCCTTTACTGCTCGAAAACGCTTACTACATTCTGACGCCGACCGACCTTGCTCCCCAAAATGCCGTTGCCGAATATTACGCACTCGTCAAAAAAATGGGTGCCATTCCCCTGATTTTAAGCCATAAAGAGCATGATTACGTGACTGCTGCCATAAGCCATGTGCCGCATTTGGTCGCTGCCGCGCTCGCAAATCTAGTCCACGACCATGACTCCGAAGAATGCACCATGAAACTGATTGCCGCAGGCGGCTTTAAAGACATCACGCGCATTGCCTCCTCCTCTCCCGACATGTGGGAGGCGATTTGTATGTCAAATACGGAAAATATCGCAGATTTGCTTGACGACTATATCAATTCCCTGCAAACCATCAGTAAGGCAGTCCGCGCGAAACAGAACGGATTTACTTATGATTTGTTCAAGGCATCCAAAGAATACCGTGACTCTTTTGCCGACGCGCCGAAAGGACCTATTAAAAGAACCTATGTTTGTCACATTGATATTCCCGACGAGGCAGGAGCCATTGCCGCAATCGCCGCAATCCTTGCGAAAGCGGATATCTCCATTAAAAATATCGGGATTGTACACAACCGCGAATTTGAGGAAGGCGTGCTGCGCGTCGAATTTTACGAGGAGTCCGCGCTTGGGGAAGCGGTATCTTTGCTGCGGGGGCTGCATTATACGGTATATCTTAGAAAATAAAGAAATAGCCCACATAATAAACCAATATCCGCATAAACTGAACTAAGCAGATGCAAATAAGAGGTTTCTTATGTGGGCTAAATATAAACCATACATTCTATCCGTCGCGATTGCGCTTGCCGTAGGAGGGCTTAGCGCGTTTCTGATACGGGACAATATCACACTCTATCATATGATCAACAAACCTGCTTTTTCCCCTCCCGCTTTTCTGTTTCCGATCGTATGGACCATTCTTTATGTCCTTATGGGAATCAGCAGCGCCCGCATATGGCTGCAAAGGGACAATCACCCGTACGAAGTCATGGATTCGCTGCTTTCCTATGCACTTCAGCTCATCCTCAACTTTTTTTGGCCGATTATTTTTTTCAATATGCAGACCTTTTTATTTGCTTTTATCTGGCTTGTGGTTTTGTGGGCTTCTGTGTTAAAAATGATTTTTAAGTTCAGCGTGCTTGACAAAATTGCTGCTTATTTGAATGTTTCTTATCTTTTATGGCTGACATTTGCCGGATATTTGAACTTTATGATTTATCTGCTGAACTAAAACCATGAGAAAAATCTATCACCATCCCCTTGAATCAAGAAACCAGGCGACGCACGCCGCGGAACAGCCGTTTTTCTTAACAGCCTCCCGCATTGTACGCCGCCTGTTTGAATCAGGTTTTTTTATTTCTGCTTTCTGTCGTTCCCTAATGCCGTTTTTTCCTGTCGTCTTTTCTTCGGAACACGATTATCAGCACAATTGTCACTAAGACTGTCAAAACTGCAAGCCATATGAAACAGCATATTCCCATGAAGGTCGGGCAGATATGGCAAAGGCTGCATTTTGAACTTTTGGCTGCGCCGGCCGCCTGACTGTAGGCTATGGCGTAGGTGGAGAACCTGTCTGTACTGATGGTGATTGTATCCGGGTTGTCGTCCGTGTCTGTTAAAAGGACTGTCTGTCCCTCGTGGACGCGGATAACGTAAAACGCCCTGTTGTCCTCCTGTAGTTTGGTCGGTACTCCGATGATGACGTCAATTGGTTTTTCTGTCGCGGTTACGGCATCCCAGTCGCCTGCACCTGTTTTTAGGAACATGGAAATGTCGATGTATCTGCCGAGCGCAAGCTGCGGATACTCTTCGCGGTACTGCGCAAGTGCGGTTTCGATGGCTTCCTTGTCCTGTTTTGCTATGGTTTTCGAGATGTCTTTTACGTCTATGCGAATTTCGATGATTTCACCGTTTTCCACTTGCTGTATCTGCTGCGATGTCAAAACGGCGTTTGCCGCCGCGACGGTGTCCGATACGCCTGCCGCATAGTCTTTGTCCTCGCAGACTACGGTGACGATGACTGCGCCTTGTTTTTCCGTCTTTAGTATGGTTGTTGTAAATTCCGTTTGTGCCGGACTGCCTGTCGGAACAGGTTCGCCGCCGGCTTGAACGAGTGCGCCGTTTTCTATGGTCACGGAAACGGTCTGTGTACTTTGTGCATTGTTGTCCTGTGACACGGCTTTTTCCTGCCCTGATGCTTCGGTTGTTTCCGCCGTTTCGTCGGTCGGGTTAACGGTCTCTGTCATTTGTGTCTTGTCCGTTTCTGTGCCGTCGTCCTCCGGATTCGTATTTTTGTCCGTTCCTGTGCCGTCGTCCCCCGGTTTCGTCTTTTGGTCTTCTCCTGTGCCGTCGTCCGCCGGATTCGTCTTTTGGTCTGCTCCTGTACCGTCGTCGTCGGTCGGGTTGAGCGGGGTGACAGGGTCGGCAGGTTTGCCCGGCTGCTGCGGATTTCCCGTTGCGGGATTTGAACCGCCGGAACCGGAACTGCCCGAACCATCGGAGCCGGAGCCGCCTGACGAACCGCCGCCGCTCTTTTTCTTAACGCCTTCCACAGTCACGGTCTTGTCTTCCATAATATCGGTAATGGTATAGGTATCCTCCGCTGTCAATTCTACCGTCGCGCCGTTTACTTTCACTGCAAAGCTGTTTGTCTTGCGGTAGCCTTTTTTGAGCGCAAACGCAAAACCGAAGCTTTCGCCCTCTTTTACGGGCGAAGCGCTGCCGGATACGGCGGTGAGCGTATAGCCTGTGCCGCCCTCTAACGTTACGGTATAGTATACGGGAGTTTTTTCAACGCCCTCTACTGTCACGGTCTTATCTTCCGTAACATCAGTTATTGTATATGTATTATCTGCTGCCAGCTCCACTTTTTCGCCGTTTACTTTTACTGCAAAGCTGTCTGCCTTTTGATAGCCTTCGGCGAGTGCGAACGCAAAGCCGAAGCTGCCGCCCTCTTTTACAGGCGAAGCGCTGCCCGCCTGTGCGGTTAAGGTATAGCCGACGCCTTCTTCCAAAACGACTGCATAGCTGCCGTGGATTTTAACGGTCTCGCTTGGCAGGCTTGCAAAGCTTGTGTCGGTTGCGGCTTTGCGCACGATGTACCGGGCGGGCGCAAGTCCTGTGAGTTCGCCGTCTGCGCCTGCGGTTTTGGCTTCCCATGTTTCGCCGTCGTCAGTTGATATTTCGTATACGGTGCCTGCGGTCAGCCCTGTAAGTCTGCCGTCCTGCGCCTTGGGCGCGGTTTCATCGACGGCTGCCACTGACGGGGTCTGCGGTCTTGCAGGGATGCGGAGGTTCTGCGGCTCGCTGTCCATGCCTGGTATTCCGTAGCCGGAGCGGATAATTTTGTGATCTTTGTCCAGCCAGTCTTCTTCGATTGGAAGGGTATCCTCCTCCTCCGCTGTATATACCGAGCTGACCGGCTCGCTGTTGTTCTCGTATTCGATGATGTACTCTGCGTCCTCGAGCAGACTTGTGAGTGTCTCCTTTCTGTAGTCAATTTTCAGGTCGGGCTTCGGGTAGGGTATCACGTCGCCTGTGGCAATGGTCACGATTGCGGCTTTGCCTGCAAAATTTCCCATGCCATCGGCATTGCCATCGGCATTGCCATCGGCATTGTCCACGGCTTTGATGCGCACGTGATAAGTGCCGTCGGAGCCGCTGCCGCTGCCGGCAAGCCCTGTGATTTCGGTCCCTGTTACATCGGCATCGCGCCATTTCCATATCTGTCCGCCGTCCTCGGATATTTCGTAGGCGCGTCCTGCGTCAAGCCCGGTGATTTTGCCGTCCTTCTCAAGAGGATGGCTTTCCTGCTCAGTGCCAAGTACAGGCGCTGCCGGACGTGTCGGTATTGCCAAACTTTGCGCGGCGCTGTCACTTTTTGCGTCCTCACCGCTGATTTGCACGATGGTAAGCGTCTTGCCAAGCCAGTCTTCTTCGATTGGAATAGTTCCGTCTTCGCCTGCGGTCAGCGCCACGCTGTTGTCAGCGTCTGTTCCGACCGTGATGCGGTAGGTTGTGTCCGCGGTCAGTCCTTTGAGCGTTTCCGCCGTGTAACCGATTGCTGCCTGCGGTGCTGGCAGGGCTTCTTTGACTTTTATGGTCAATTCCTGCACTGAGCGGTTGCCTGCATGGTCGGCTGCGGTGACGGTTATGACCGTGATGCCTGTCGGTATTTTTTCCGCCGGAATGGTGAAGCTTACGTCTGTCACGATTTCGGTTTCATAATTGCCTGTCACATTCTGTGCCGCGCCGTCACCAAGCTGCCAGGTTACGGACGCGATACCGCCTGTAATCAAGCCGTTTATACTGTCGTCGATTTGGTCGGTCACGCTTACCGTGAGCGCGGGCGCATGGTTGTAATATTCCTGTGAGAGCGCTATGCCTGTCGGCTGCGGCGCCTCGTCGGTCACATCGCGGTCTGCAAGCACTGCGATAAGGGGCGCATTGTCCTCAACGATAACGCCGTTTATGCCGCCGCCGTTTGTGCCGATGGTTTTGGTGTCCGCAATGTTGCCTACATTGTCGGCGCCTTCGATTGTAATGCTTCCCTTGAAGGTCGGCTCAATACCGATAACTGCCTCGTAATCCGCGCCGCTGCCCTGTGCCTTTTTGACTTCCGCCGTGCCTTTTATCGTATCCGCATTGCTGTCTGTGGGGGTGAGGGTGTAGGTTACCTGCGCGACGCCGCTGCCTGTCTCGGTTACCGGTACGGTTATCAGCAGTTTTTCCTTATGGATAATCCAGTCCAGAAAATTCTGATAGCCTTCATTGTAAGAGACTGTGCCGAAAACAGGTTTTGTGGTGTCAAGTCTTGCCGTTACCGTGGTCTCGGTTGTTTTCCCTGCCGCGTCCTGCACCTGGAAGGTGTAGGTATGCGCCCCTTCGGCAATATTGTCATATTCGTAACGGAACTGCGGATAGCCGTCAGCGGATTTGCCGTCCTCGGCGCTGCCGCTGATGGCGCCTGCGGCGCTTTCTCCTAAAATAACGTATGCGCCGTCGTCCTGTTTCACCGATAATTTTGTCACATTTTCATTGTCCGCGTAGGTCAATACGATGGCGAGCGCCTGCGACCACTGTTTTTCTTCGACCTGGTTTGTCCTGCTGTTGTCTGTCAGCACCGCGGTGAGCGCGGGCTGTTCGTCGTCCTGCCATTTTGCGTAGAGCGTGATGTCGTCCTCGAGCATGTCTGCCGCTGCTTCGTCTGCAAAATGCCATTGGTTTGTACACGCGCTTTCCTGATACCAGCCTGCAAACGCGTATCCTGCGCGCGCCGGCTCCTTGGGTTTTTCGACGGTGTCGTGCCATGCGTTGTCTGTTATCGGGGACACGCTGCTGCCGCCTTGAGCATCAAAGCTTACAGTGAGTGTCCTGCCCTCATTTGGCTCGATTTCCGCCGCGTTTCCGCGGGGCGCGCTGTCGGTCGCCTTCACGCGGAACAGCATGATTGTGCTGTGTGCGTTTGTCATTTTGCCGCCTGAGAGGTCGCTGTCCTGTACGGCTGTCCATGTGGCGCCGCCGTCGATGCTGTACTCCATTGTGGCGTCGATGCCTGAAAGCTGTGCGTCATGTTTGCCGCGGATGGTTTCTTCCTGTTCAACAGTAATGCCCGGCGCATCGGGACGCGGTGCAATTTCCTGTGTGACGCTGTCGCTGTCTCGCTGTGTCTGTCCGTCTCCTTTGCGTCTGACTTGCAGCTGCGTGCCGAACCAGTTTTCGCGGATCGGGATATTCCCCTGTGCGTCTGCGGTTACTGTTTCGCCCTGTATGTCGTAGGATGCGCCTGCGGTCAGTCCGGTGAGCAGTTCCTGCCTGTAATCGACGCCAACGACCGGCATTTCGGCTTGTGTCTTCACATGGACGGTCACAATCTTTATCCCCTCGTTGCCTGCCTGGTCACACGTCCTTATTGTGACGGTAAAGTCGCCGGTTCTGCCTTCGAGCGCGGTGATTGTAAAGTCATATTCTGTCAGCTGCGCGATGTCAAAATTGGCGCCTGCGGAATATTCCGCTTCGTCGTTTATCTGCCATGTCACGGAGGCAATTCCCGCGTTGACTGCCGCCGTATCCGGTTCCTTGTCTTCCACATGGACGCGGAGTCTGGGAGCCGTGTTGTAATACTCTGTCTCGGAAAGCGCAACGCTGTTTGTGCCGCCTTGTTCGTCTGTCGTTGTGCGGTCCGCCTGTATGGTGACGGTGGGCGCGTTGCTTTCCACGATAACGCCGTTTAAGCCTGTTCCGTCCGCGCCGATTTTCTTTTCATCGGATACGTTGCCTGCGTTGTCGGTGACGGTTACGGTAACGGTGCCTTTGAAGTCGGACGCGATGTCTACCTGTACCGTTCGCGTGCTTCCGCTTGTGATGATTTTTGCCGTTCCTGTTTTCGGCGTTCCTGTCTCGGGCGTCAGGGTATAGTCTGCCTGCCTGATACCGCTGCCTGTCTCGGTGACTGGTATTTCAATGAAAAGGCTGTCTTTTTTGATGATCCAGTCCCATATGCTCTTGTGCCCTTCGGAGAATTTTGCTTCGCCGAGGATTGGTTTTACCGTGTCGAGCTTTGCGGTGAGTTTGGTTTCTGTCACATTGCCTGCGGCGTCCTCCGCCTTGAAGGTGTAGGTGTGGCTGCCTTCTTCCAAATCCGTATAAATGGTTGTAGCATTCGTATTTATGGTCAGTTCCCTGTACTCTTCGCTGCCTCTTTTTCCGTAGAGCTTTGTGACGCCTACGTTGTCGCTGTAGGTCAGGGTGATGGTGAGCGCATTGTGCCAGTCCTTTGCGTTTTTGCCGTCGGATAATGATGCTGTCAAATTGGGCTTCACGTTCTCACGCCAGTCTGCACAGAGTTTTACATAGTAAACACCGTTTTCTACCTTCGTGCAATTGCCGGCATATTTCGTCTTGTCTGTTCCGAGGATTTCTCCGACGGTGTTTGCCTTTGCATTTTCCTGGTCTGTAAAGCGCCATGCCGTGTCTGTCGTACTGCCTGCCTGATAGCCGTTTCCCGTGTGATACCAGCCGATGAAATCATAGCCTGTCCTAGTGGGTGCGGCGGGCTCGGTCAGTTTGCTTTTATAGGTTAAGCCTGTCTGGTCCGCGGGTCTGTTCTGCGCCGGCGCTCCAGTGCTGTCGTTTAAGTCAAATTGTGCCGTGATGGTTCCTGCCTGGGAAGTAATCACATGTGTGCTCTCCATCCCGTGCGGATTTCCATTGTCGGGTGTTGCCGTCGTCTGTGCCTTTGCCTTTACACGCAGCAGGAGATTGCCCTTTGGCAGGTTTTTGATCGCGCCGTCTGCGGGCACGTCGGTCCATGTACCGCCGGGGGCTTTGTATTCCCATATTTTGCCGTCCGCGGCAATTACGAAGTTTATCTGCGCGTCTTCCGCGTCTTTTAATACTTCTGCCTCTATGTTTACCGTACCGGAATATGCGGGCGGGCGCGCCGAGACTCTGAGCGTCTGCGCGTCGGAGTCCGCTGTCTGCCCTTCATCGCTGCCTTTCTTGACAATGGAAATAGTTTGACCGCACAAGTCAACATCTCCTGCGCCTGTAATGTCTGCAGGCAGTATGAACGGAATTTCTCCCTGTGCATTTGTGGTGACGGTGTAGGTCTTGCCGCCAACCGTAATCTGATACGCCACGTTCGACGTAAGCTGCGACACTGCGTCCCTTGGATAGTCGCATACGGCTGCGGGTGTCTGCTCTTTTCCGCCGCTGATTTTGAGAGTTACACTTTTTGTAATGATATTGCCGAAATAATCCTCTACCACTGTCGTAAAAGTGTTTATACCCGTACAATCCGTTAAATCCTTCGATATATTAGAATACCACCTTCCTAAGTAGGGCGCTCCCGAGTGTTCGCTAACTAATTTACCATTCTGATAAATTTGAAATCTTTTGAAATAGGCGCTGAACACCATTGAGAAAATGGACGCACTCGTGCCTAGTTCGCTTTCGCTATACCACTTATCAGAATTCACGTCCATATTGTTGTCATCAATTCTTAATTTACAATCAATCCTCGGCTTCCTAGTGTTTACATAGATTTCTTCCGTATCGCCTATCTGATAGTAGTTCCCCGCCATATCATAAATGCGAATGTCGGTAATCTTTCCACGCCATCCGCCACTTGAATCAACAGACGGCAGTTTGATTTCGGCTGTGCCGTCCTGCTCGCCCTGCTGTCCTGTCAGCAGCACCTCCACCGTCTCTGTGCTTTCTACTTCTGCTGTTACAAGACTCATATTTGCTACCGTATAGCTTAGCTTCCAAAGCCCGCTGCACGCGTTTGCTCCCGCGGCAGGCTTATCATGTACTGGAATGCTGATAGTCGGCACTTCCCTGAAAAGCAGCGTTTTTGTCTGATAGTTACCCTCTTGCTTATCATTTAAATGTGTGTGTTTTTCGTCGTCAAGATATCCGTATTGCACAATCGGCTCTACGCTGTAGTTAAGCGCGTCGGCGGTGGGTTTGCCACTATCGAAGTAAAACGTTTCCTCCTTTATTTCTGACACATGACCTGCTGCGTCAGTTCCCTTATATCTGAATGTATTGATGCCTTGTTGAAATTCATTTTCATATACAGATAATCCCTGTGAGCTGGAAGTACTCTGCCCCTCTCTCCATTTCCCTTCCCCTTCCCACTGAAGGTATACTTTTGCAGACTCCACATTGTCCGAAGTGAACACATATACGGAAGGTTGGCTTGTTTCCATATTTTTTCTCCACCAACCATTTGAAAGAGCCATATTTATATAATTGACACTAACATACGGTGCCTTTATATCCAGCCATTTCCCCCAGTAGTGCTTATCGCCTGTCGCCTCTGCGCCGATAGACGTATATTTCCTGCCTGTGCAGTCTTCGTTGACATACCAACCGTCGAAGACGATTCCTGTCCACTTGGATCCACCAACGGGCGGTTTCTCTGTTATATCGTCCATTGTCGGTATGGGTAATTCAACTATCTGTCCGTAGGTGTACTTGCTTTTGCCTGTATCCTGACTGACGTATTCGCCGCTTGTCTTTCCGTTGGGACTTTTCAGCGTATAGGTTACCTGATATTCATCCGCCGTCCACTTGGCATAAAGTGTCGTATCGGTTCTAATCTGTGTCTGATTGTCAAAATCAAATTCATTGCCGTTGGTGCACGCCGCGTCGGTGTACCAGCCGCCAAACGTGTAGCCTGTGCGGGTGGGGTCGGTCGGTTTGACAAGCGCACAGTCCACTGCAGCGCTTGTGGAGGTACTGCTCTGCCTTGTCCACACGAGCTGGTTGGGCACTTCGCTGCCGCCCTGACTGTTGAAGGTTATGCGGCGCACGTAGTATGTCCAGTAATATCGGCTGCCCCATGATGCGGGCTTGATGTAAATATAATTTATCCCTATTGTCTTTGTCGTATAGCTTGCTGTTCCAGACTGTGCGGAAACACTGTTATGCGGTGCGAGCGTGCCAATCGGGGCGGTCTGTCCTGTCGCGGTCAGCTCTGCGCCTGACGGTCCGTAATTCACCTTGACTGTCATGGCAAGCCCGTCTGTCTCCGCCTGCGACTGCGCCGGTCCTGTAAGCGACACAAGCCCCCCTTTATAATGGTCTTTTTTAATCTCCTCGGAATATCCGTCTTTCGTATTTCCTGCCGCGTCCGTTACTTTATAATACAGATACCATGTGCCTGCCTGTGTAAGGTTTGCTGTACAGGCGCCTGTCTTGACTGTTGACGCGGGTACGGAGGTCAGACCGGTTGTCGGTTTTGTGGTTGTATCGGTTACCCACTTATACTGTACGGTGTCAATGCCGCTTGGCACGCCGCCTTCAGCCCCGTTTGCAGGATCGGTAAATTCGAGTGTCACGGGAACTTTTGTGTCCGTGTACCAGCCACTTGCGTTCTTTGTCGCGTTGACTGTGGCGGTCACTTCCGGTTTGGTTTTGTCTACCCCGTCCACCACAACGCTCTTTTCGGTCACGTTGCCTGCATTGTCGGTTATTCTGAACGTATAGGTTCCATTGGACAATACCGTAAGCTGAACAGTTGTAGACGAAGAGGAAACCCATTCCATATTCACCCCCTTGTACTCATACCCTTTTGTCTTTCCGCTGCCGCCTTTTCCTGTCATGCCTTTTTCGTCATACTGCAGAGTATTATTATCGTCTACTGTTAAAAACTTTATTGTTTTACTACGTGCCCATTTTTTCGGATTCAAAAATTCAGGGTCCTCCAGTGTCGGCGGTTCCTTGTCAATGTGGTTAACCACCAGCGTCGCGTCCGCCGACGCCCCGTTTTGGTCTACGACGGACACTGTGTAGATGCCGTTTTTGGACGCGGTGATTGTCCCTGTGGCATTGACGCTTTGGTTGGTGAGCATTTTATCATCTGCGTAGACCGTGCAGCCTCCTGCCCCTGTGGCTGTCAGCTTCCATGTGAGTGTCACGTCCTGATTTGTCCAGTTCGTATCCGGTACAGTCAGCGTTATCTGCGGCTGGCTTGCAGACGCAGGTTCTTTGATCACGGTGTAGCCTTCGGAGGTTTCTGCAGTGCTGTTGCCTGCCGCATCTGTTACTTTTACATGGAGATATATTTTTGTCCTCGCGGTCTGTGTTGCCGTGTAGGTAAATGCATACTTTCCGTCGGCTGTTTTGCTGCTGTCGTCCGCGGTCTGCCATCCGTTTACAGGCGCGGTCCGGCTTGTGGTAAACGCGTATTGCACTGTTTTGATGCCGGAGAGGGCGTCCTGTGCCATCGCCGCCATGACCAGTTTGTTGTAGACGGCATCCACACTGCCTGCTTGGGTCAGTGTGAGCGTGGGATTATCCCTGTCTATTTTTTCGATTGTCACGTCCTGCGTGATGACCTCGTCGCCTGCGGTCATTGTGACGGTGCAGACGCCGTTTGTATCAACCGAAAATGTGGTGTCGGTATTTTTCAGGCTCTGCGTGCTGCCGTCGGGAAACCTGACGGTAACCGGCGCATCGGCTGGTCTTTTGGTGAGCTTTACTTCCCTGCTGCGCGCCCAGTTGGTGTTGTCTGCCGCAGCGATAAGCTCGGGCAGCGGCGATGTGGGATTTTCAGGTGTGCCAAAATCAAATTCGTGGTATGCGTGCGCCACGGCGCCGTTGTTGTTTCGTTCGCCCATTACATGGAGATACCATTTGCCGCTTGCGCGTCTTGTGCCTGCCCGGTAGCCGCTTTTACATGAGAACCAGCCGTCTACGGGCATGGTGGCGCTATCGCTCCATGCATAGCGCAGAGTATCGGCGTTTGAGGCGGTGATGGTGCCGGATGCCGTTCCGCTGATCAGTGTCGGATTGGTGACGGAAACGACGGGCGTTTTGGTGTCCACGGTCACTGACGCGCTGCCTGTACCGCCTGACGCCTTTCCTGCCGTATCGCACATATCCTTGATTTTTGCCGCGTTGTTGATTTTATTTACTTTTAATGTGCCTGTGGCGTTTGCGGGCACTGTCCCCGTGAAGTAGAGGACGTTGGTGTCGGCGCCGCCTGCGTAGGCAAAGCTGCCCCATGTGGTGTCGATGGACACGCTGCCAAGGTCGCTGTTTTTGCTGTCTACGATTTCATCAAATATGAGGGAAACGGTGACGGTATCGCCTGTCTTATAGGTGCCGCCTGCCATTGGCGCAACTGCCAAAAGCTGCGGTTCCGTGGCGTCTTTTACCTTGATATAGTCGTCGTAGGTATCGACGAGCCATTTGTCGGTGGCGCTTCCTGTTGACGCAAACCATACGTTCACTTCGTCGTCGAAGCCGAACGCGATGTAGTCTCCTTCCTCGGCGCCGCTTCTTGCGGACTCTCTCCAGCCTGAGAGGTTGCTTCGCATATTTGCCCCGGGTACGGTGATGGTGGCTGTTTTGCCGTTGTCGATGTCCCATCTTGCGGTGTATTTTGCGGCGCCGAAAAGGTTGTCGTCGATGTTGATTGCGCCGTTGTGCTCATTGGCGCTGTCGAAGTTGTTCGGCTTGTGGTCGGCTATCCATATGTGCTCGTAGCCGTCGCTGTCTTCCCTGCCTTTGAAGCGCAGTCTGTAGTAATAGCCGTCCGCGGTTGCCTTGATGTAAGCCTTTTCCTTGTCGCTGCCTGATATGCTAAAGGTTCTTTGGACGTTGAAATTTAGCTGTCCGTGCGACTGGTTGTAGCCTCGGTTGTTGCGAAAATAGGGCTGGTGGTCTTTTGTTTTGCTGCGGTCGGCGACGATATTGTTGTCATTGTTGGTGGGAAAGCTTTGCTGCTTTTCCGAATATACGTTTCTGTTAACGGTGTAGGCGCTTCCTTTTGTCATTGTCCTTGTCGCCCTTACGGTGTCCCCGAGGGTGGCGCCGCCTGTGACGCGGTATAGCTCGACCTGATAGGTACGGTCGGCGTTGGTGTAGGCGGTGGCGGTTTTACTGCCGTAGGCAGTGTTTACCCCGCGCTCTGTTATGCTGATGGTCTTTGTGGTCTCTCCTGCCGTAAAGGTCAGGCTGCTTGCCCGGTGCGTGAAGTGCGTGCCGCCTGCAGCGGAGCCGTTTACGGTGCGGTAGTATACTTTCTGTGTGCCTTCGGTTCCGTTTGTCCTTGTGACGGTGAAGGTGTTGTTTCCGTTGTTTTTGATGGTGAAGGCGCCGTATTGCTTTGCGCCGATGTTAAATGCCACGTTGGAGCTGTAATAACAGGTGTTATCCGCCTTTGCGTAGGCGCGGGCATAGTAATGAACCCCTGATATGATGTCAGCGGCTGTTACTTTGATGGCGTCATTTTTCTTTACCGCAGTCACAGCGGATTTGGCGCTGCCCTGATTGAGCGTTACCGTGGGATTTTGCATGGTGCCCCACACAAAACCGCTTTCCGTTATGGTTTTGCCGCCTGCGCCCTCCAGTTTCGCAGAAAGGGTGAAGCTTGTTGAGGTTCCCTGTCTTGTGGCTGTGGGCTGTCCGATTTTTAGGGTCTCCAAAATGAGGATTGGGCAGTCTTTTGTGGTCTGATTGCCTGCCTTGTCCTTTGCCGTTACTTTTATTGCGGCATCGGTAAGCGGGTTTGGAAATATGTAGCTTACCTCGCATTCCTGCGTCATGTTGTCTGTGACGTGCAATGCCTGCTCGAAGAGCTTTTTTGCCTGTGCATTATCCATCTTTTCTGACACTGTGATTGGCGTGTATTCGATTTGGGGCGGCTCCTTGTCAATGTTTGTCACATTTACGGTGTACGTTTTTGATTTCGGTTGTCCGTCCTGCTGATAGCTGACGGTGAAATCGTATGTACCGTTTTGTGTGACTGTTCGTTTTCCGCCGTCCTGTACGGTGATATTTGTCACGGAATTGTCCACCGGCTCTGCCTTCACCCGTATCTCTACATTCTGATTTGTAAACACGGCAGGCGTCAGGGTATGGCTGGTCTTTAACAAGACATTGGCGCCTTCGCCTTGTATGAAATCGAAGCTGACCGTATCTGTCGCCTTAATTTCCTCCGTATCGGCATTTTTTAAAATACCTGTAATTTTATATCTGCCTGACGGGGAGTCTAACGGCATGGTAAGCGAAACCGTCTCATCGGCTGACGCTTTTCCGAAACAGGCATCCAGCGCGTCGCCCGTCTCCTCACATATCAGGGTATATTCTGTTGCATATTCTGTTGTCCCTGTCTGCTTAATGGTCACCTGGGCGTCTACTGTTGTTTTGTCTCCATTATTAATGGCGTTCTGCAGTTTAATCGAAAATTCCTCAACCGCATTGTCCTTCGTTCCGCCGTCCAAAATGAGCTGCATCCAGTCCACTTTCACTGACCAGCCGGATGCAATTGTTACGGAAATTACATTTTTTCCTTTTTTTAATTTTTCCAGCGGTATTTCCAGTATGGTTGTGTTCCATGTATTGTTTGTGCCGGAAAGATAGCCGATTGTCTCTGCATTATATGACTCATACCACTGATTTCTGCGATCCATCGGCAGAAAAATATCATCATTGAGATATACATAATCTGTCTCACCATAGTCCTCATCCACATCATTTGCCTTGATTGCCAAATACGCACTCTGCGTGGGCAGCTCGTCCAGTGTAAAGGAAAGTTCAATTGGCGCATGCGCTTTATGTCCAGACATATAACTGTCTATATCGCCATCCGCTGTCCCGGTGTGGGAGTTGTTCTCGTTATCGTCCGTAATCATGAGCGTCCGTGGGTGCGTCACTGCGGCTCTTGCCTTGCTGTATGCCTTAGGCTGCACAGTCGGTTCTACGCCATAGTCCTCTACCAAGTCCTCCAGTGTGAGCGGATCCGGCGTTTCGTCCTGATTTATCAGGTCCCGGGCAGAGTGCGGATAGTGATACGGGCAGTCGAAGTCCATGCAGTCTTTTTTTGTGTCGCGGATGTGCTCTAAGCCCTCTAAACGCGTCAGAAGGGAAAGGAGCTCGTTTTCCGCCGGGTATTTCTGTATGTAAGCGTCCGCGGCAGCTCTCGCCTCCGTCAGCTTAGGTTCTTCTATGAGGTCTTTGTTTTCGGTGATTGTCTGAGTGGTTTTGTTGTAGGTCAGGTAGTCCTCGGGATTCGGGAGGGCGCGCAGGAGCGTGAGCAGGGCTTGGAGCTCCTGCTGCCATGCGGCGTCTTGGGTTACCTCGACCGTGATTTGGGGCAGGGATACGCCGTCTGCCGTTGTGTAGCCTTTTGGGAGGACGGCAGTAAAGGTGTATATGCCTTCACGGTCTTTGTCGTATACGGGGGCGCTGGTCCATGTGATGTTTTCTATGGTAACGGGCGCACTTTCCCCGTTGTTTTCGGGCGCACTTTCCCCTGTGGGTTGGGGCGCACTTTCCCCGTTGGCGGTTTGCAGGGTGTTTACCGTTATTTTGTTTTGTGCCTCATATGTGGGCAGGGTAACGGTATGCGTTTCGGTTTTTTCGTCCGGTTCCGGCTTTGGTGTCGGTTCCGGTTCCTGTTTTGTTTCCGGCACGGTTGTTGTATCAGGCTCCTGTTTCGTTTCCGGTACTGTTGTCGGCGGTATCGTGCCCGGCTCCTGTTTTGTTTCCGGCTCCGTTGCCGTGTCAGGCTCCTGTTTTGTTTCCGGCTCTGTTGCCGTGTCAGGCTCCTGTTTCGTTTCCGGCTCCGTTGTCGGCGGTATCGTGTCCGACTCCTGTTTCGTTTCCGGCGGGTCGGATTGTTCTGTATCAGGTTTTGTATCTGATTGTTGTGTATCCGATTGTTCTGTATCTGATTGTTGTGTATCCGATTGTTCTGTATCTGATTGTTCTGTATCTGATTGTTCTATGTATGCCTCAAGTGTGTCAGGCAGTGCCAGCTCTTCCTGTTTGGTTCCGGGCGCGACAGTCTGATTCTGCACTTCCTTTGGCAGTTGTACAAATGCCGTTATCCGCGCAGCGTCTGCATCTGCCGACGCGATGACGGACAATGTTTCCAGTATGTTTGGATAAGTGCTGCATACTACGCAAAAGCACAGCACTGCTGCCAGTATGCGCATGCGCCTTTTTCTCCTTTTCTTTAACCATGCACGGTATTCTTCTGCATTCATAATGTTGTACCTCCTCCTGTGACTGCGTTGTGTTGTGTTTTTAATCACGCATGTTATTTTATAGTAATTTAATAATTTATTACTTATCATTTTACGGAAAAAATAACCTTTTGCACACCGTCTTGGTACAATTTGTCATTTTGAGGGTACAATTTGCAGTTTTAAGTTGAAATTTTCTCTTGACAGACGGTTTGATGCATACACAAAACCGCTATTCTTCAAGATTTCAACCCACTTTTTTCCCTGTTTAAACTTTGTTTATAAAATTTTAATTATTTGCAAATATTCATTATTCCGCTTTTGCATTTTAAGCAATTTTTTGATATAATTTTAATCAAAGATGCAATATCCGTATTTCATGCCATTAAAACATATATTCGAAAAGGAGTCGACCCCGTGCAAATGAGAATTGCTTTATGTGATGACGAAATATCTTTTCATGAAACGGCTGCCGCGCTTTTAAAACAATACCGGCAGACAAGACCTTCCGACACGTTTACCCTCACCTTGTTTTCCTCAGGGCAGGAGTTATTGGATTATACCCTGGAGCACGGCGCGTTTGACATTTACTTATTGGATGTGCTGATGCCCGGACAAAACGGCATTGAGACAGGCGCCGCTCTGCGTGGCAGAAACGACAGGGGAATTATTATTTATCTGACCTTTTCCCCCGATTTTGCGGTAGAGTCCTACAGTACGGAGGCGCTGCACTATCTGTTGAAGCCCGTGGAACAAGGGCAGTTTTTTGCCGCTATGGATAAGGCAATGGCGTATTTTTCCAAGATACAAACAGAAAATATCTCCGTAAAAACCGCAAACGCACTGCGCATACTGCCCGTTTCGGACATTCTCTACGCAGAGCGCGTGGAACGCTGCGTCTGTTATTATTTAAGCGACAATACCGCCGTAACCGGCATAACGTTTAATGGTACCTTTCAAAACGCCGTCGCACCGCTGCTTTGCTTTGACTCCATGCTTCCTGTCGGCGCGTCCTTTATCGTAAACCTTTCCCACGTGTCGGAAATCACCAAATCCGCCCTTATCATGCGCGGCGGACGCCTTGTTCCGGTACCGCGCCGTATCTATGAAGAGGTCAAAGCCAAGTGGATGGATTACTGGTTTCGCCAAGGAGAATGCCATGTTATTTGAAGACAATATTCCATACAGTACCCTAAAAACCTTGCTGATTGTGCTTGGAACGCTTGGCATGATGTGCACCACCACGCGTTTTAAATACAGTGCAAAACGCGTTGCGCTGCATTTTTTCCTATATCTGAGCTATGTGGCGGCATCCAGCGCCGCAATTATTTTCTTTTTGGGCTACCCGGTTTTTCTGCGCGTCTTTCTGTTCACCATTTCCGTACCTGCGATTGTGCTGGTTTTTAAAATGGCAAAGGACCAGCCTGCAAAAGCGGTATTTAACTATATGACGCAGATATTAATCTCCGCGTATGCCGCTGCAACTACGACTCTCATCAACGCTGCCATCAGCGGCAATGAGCTGACCGATTTTTTCATGCGCCTGACGTTTTATGTACTGATTATTCTGTTGGAATACCGCTTTTTGCGCCGTCCGTTTCTGTGGTTTACCAACGTTACCGATAGCGGATGGCTTATTTTGGCGCTTATTCCCTGCTCCCTGATTGCATATGCCGTCATGCTTGCCTCCTATCCGGTCCCCTACACGCAAAACCCGCCAAACATTGTATATATCTATCTGTTTAGCGCAGTCATTGCCGTCATTTATTTCTCTGTTTTTCAGTATCTTGCCATGCAGTACCGCCTGCAGATAACGAAACAGGATTTAGAGCTTATGGAAGTTCAGGTGAACCGTTTAAAGGACAAGCTTTCGGCGGATGCAATCGCGGCGGAAAAATCCCGTATTGACAGACATGATACACGCCATATCCTTTGCACGGCTGCATCCTTGTTGGAGGAAGGAAAAACGGCGGATGCACTTGACTATATCAGTCAGTCCATCCGCCAGTTCCAAACGCACACACCGGTACGCTATTGTCAGGACGTTATCATCAACGCGACGCTCTCCTCCTATTTCGCTCAGGCAAAGGAGGCGGGAATTACGTTGGAGACACGGCTGCAGTTTTCGGATACGCTGCCGGTCGATTCGGGGGAATTTGCGATTGTCATTGCAAACGCGCTTGAAAATGCCATCAACGCCTGCCGTCTCCTCCCGAAGGAGAAACGCAGGATTGCTGTCCGGTGTATCTGTACGCCAAAGCTCATGTTTGAGATTTCCAATCCCTGCAGCGAACCGGTTGCCTTCTCAGCGGACGGACTGCCGCTCTCCAAGGAACACGGGCATGGTATCGGAACACGCTCGATTTTTACCTTTTGTAACAAGTACCATGCATTGTACGATTTTTCCGTATCAAACGGGCAGTTTGTCCTGCGCATTGTTCTGTAACTGATTATCGAAACAGGACAAAACATAATGGGAGAAGATATTACAACACCGAAACAGGTCCGCCTATTTCTTCCCGCGCCACATAGAGCGAATGATCCGGTCTGACACTCGTGTACCATTTTACCAGCGTCATAGCCCCCCGCTCTATTTCAATGCAGGTAATGCAGCGCGGATGGACACAGCTTCCCGTATTATAGTAATAGGCAGGTTCCTTGGGCATTACAGGGCGGTGCGTATGTCCGGTAATCAAAATGTGTTTGTTTTCTACTGCCCAATCTTTTAAACGCGTTTCACAGTTATTTTTCACATGATAATTTTTCGCTGCGCTTGTCGGGTCCAAAACGCCCACATTTTCCAACGGACTCCAAATATATCTCACCAAAAAACACGCTGCCCGCCAAAACGTAGAATTTAACAGGCTCGCCTGATGACCATGCGTCAGATAAAGCGCGCGCTGCGGCATATTGGGCGGACACAGGATAATTCCCTCATAAAAAGGAAACGCCGGGCATCGGGATTTCTTCTTTTTTACCATATCATGATTTCCGTAAATAAGGTACAGCCTGCCCTGACTGCTGAATTTTGTAAACATCTCAAAGACATCCTCATGCACCTCGATAATGTTTTTCATGCTGCGATTTTCCCACAGCTCGTCACCGTCGCCAAGTTCAATATAAGTAAATCCGTTTTTGTAATAGTGCTCTAACGCTGCGTAATATAAATGCCGGTTCTTTAAAAAATTATCGGAAGCGGTGCCAACGCCCCTGTGGCAGTCGCTCATTAACACATATCGGGAACGATGTGTAAACGGCAGCACAAGGGCGTTTTCAAAAGCGTGCACCAAACGCGACGAAACACTCATGACCGTCTCCGGCAGCAGCGTCTCTTTTTATGGCAGCGTTTATGAAAGCGACGCATTCGAAGCAGTTTTCTGAATGCTATGGGAATGCAGTAGTACAGGCATAAAATCCGGTCTTCACTGCTCTGAAAGGGCTTTGTCACCCATAAATACAATCGGCACGAAATCTTGTTTTTCCACTGTGAAAAGCGGCGCCAAAAGCGTGTCGGCAAGTTATAGTCTGTCTTTTTTTGCCGAAGGAATGTAAATGTCAGCGACAGACCGCATAATACAAAATCGTGCCGTGTATATCCTGCCCGATACATTCCGTCAATAAAGGCACTCTGCATTTCCCCGTTTGGAAATGTCAGCGTTGATTTCAGACACAAATTGTAAGGCTGTGTAAAGCATCCCGTTAAAAATGCCGTAATCCACCAATGCTTCTGACAGGTTTTCACACAGTCGCCATTTGCGTCGCAAAGCGTCAATGAACAGTTTAGCAGTTCCTCATCCGACGCACATTCAAACAGCGTCGATTTATACGCATTTTCGGCAATAATTTCATCTGCATGGTAAATACCGATTTCCGCTCCGGTATTGATTCCATATTGTCCTTTCCAAAACTCAATTAACCATGTTCTGCCCCTATAGTCAAAATAGATCGGCAGTGCGTCAAAAACCATCTGAAACCGAGGCGCCATATAGTCATAAAACCAGGTATAACCGGCTTTTCTCTGCCATGCATCCAGTGTGGCTGAAAAGAAGCCGCACCGGCAATGATAACAGTAGCCGAATGGCTTTACAAGTTCCTCTATTACAGAACATTTCTGACATTCATCCATGCATTTAATCTTTTTGATAATGCGCTTTTTTCTTATGTGAAATAAAATACAGCTAAAAAATGCAATCATCAGTAAAATGAAAAAGAGAAAATACATACTTCATACCCCATTCTATTATTTTATTAATAGTTTATGTCGGAATATGATATTTTGTGTAAAATTTTCGTTCTAATAATTGCATCCGTTTTATGCCTAATTGCGCTACAGTTCCTATCCTGCACAAGGAGCGGCGCTACCGCCTGCCCTGCATGGAAACGTCCAGTAAAACCTTGGAAACGCGCACGTTGTCCTCTACCAAAAACTCCACCTCGCCGTTGTAATACCGCACCAGCTTGCGGATGCATTCCGCTTTTTCCTTCCAATACGCAGGATACTCCTCCTGTTCCCGCTTAGGCGCACAGGTGTTTTGGCACATCAACACCACCTTGTTTTTGTTTTGCAGAAGGACCACGTTAATCTGACGCTTTTTTCCGTACGAATTGCGGCACTCGTATATCGCATTCTCAAAAATGCTGACAAGAATTGCCGCAATGTCAAACTCACGCACTTGAATCTGCGCATCTATATCCGCCTGCACCTTAATCCCGATTTTTTCCTCATCTGCATACGCTATGTAAGTGGACAATATATTGCTGACTGTCACATTGTCACAAATCTGCTGCGCATGTGCAGCATTTGCACCGGACACCTGCATCTGACGCAATTGGCGCTCCAGCAGCAGCTCGTTGAGTTCCATAAGCTCCTTTTCCATCCGGCAGCAGTATTCTTTTCCGCGGTAAAGATACGTGCGAAACGTCATCCACTGAATAATGCCTGTCATCGCAAGCATGACCGCAATACGCACCACGCGGTTTACGGATAATGCATGGTCGTCAGGCCAATATGCCCCTACGCCCGCAATCATCAGCATGACCACCAGCGTAATTGCGCTCGGCAAATCCATCACTGCACTCAGATATTCCCGTCCCGATTGGAAGCGTGGACGCACGCTTTTTATGATAAACAGCAGCATTACCGTCCCGGTCGCCGCACGCAGCGCAATATCCGCCCAAAGACTGCCTCCAAACCATAAACGCGAACCGTCAATGCCCAAAAATACCATGACGGAGAGCAGGTAAAAGCCAAGCGTCAGCTTATAAACGGACAGGTATAGAAAATCCGCGCTCATGGCAATGCAGAAGATTCCGACCACCAAAATCGCCATAAATCCTGAAAGCCTGATAAAAATCTGCACGTCAACCAAATACCACACGCCAAACACCGCCGCGGCAAGCACCCCGAACACGCAGTAATATACTGCTGTCCTTTTTATCGAAAACCGCGGTCTGTCAAGCAGAAAAAACACGCCCATCATCAGCGCCGCTCCCATCATATGCCGAAGCATTGCAATCCAAAAAGAACCTCCTAACATATACCTGTCTCCTTTCTGATCCGCCCCCCCGTTTTACTGCACCTGACACGAAATCCGCGCCACGCCTTCACTATGATATGTTTCCGGCTCATACGCGATAATCTGCAGCAGCACGGTATCGCCTGCGGATACTGTTTTTTCACATGGCACCTGCGCAACATACTCGCCCTGATACAGAACACCAGTTTGACCAATCAGCTCCTCCTCCTGATATATGCGTGCCAAAATCCACACTGCGTTTTCGGCATAATTCGCCAAATTTACCTGCAAGCCGCCGCCCAAAACCATCGGAGCAGTTTCGAGTCCGATGGTGTATCCCTCTTTTACGGGCAGCTCCTGCCAGCCCTGTCCTGCCTCGGGAAGTCCTTCTGCCGCCGTCTCCTCGTGCGCGGGCGCGCGGAATACGCGGTAGCCCTGCGCAAAGCGGACGTATCCGAGTGAAAGGGCGATACACAAAATGATGGCAAGACTTGTCAAAATCCCGATTTTTGTTTTTCTCCTCGCATCGGTGACACAATTTTTCCGTTTCATATTTTATGTAAACCTCCAACCTGTTCTATACAATCAAACCTTATTTCAACTCCACCGTAATCGGCACAACCGAGTCCACCATGCCCTTCTCGCCGGTGTCGTGGTTATAAAACGAGAAGACCATTTTCGCCTCATACGTCCCTTTGGTAAGCACAATCCCCTCAGGCGGCGTAAGCGTCAGATTCTCGATATGAAATCCGACAGGAATACGCCCCGAGCGGTAAATCTCCACATCTTTCCCGCTGCTGTCCACCATGTACAACACCGCCACAAAATCATAATTCGCCCCGCGGCTTGGGTTCTTAATCACGTAGGGCTCGCTCTCCGCCGTAAGCGTTGCGGTATCCACCCGCAGCACCTTTGGCACCTCGTAGCTTGCCTTATTGTCGTTCGTGCGCTCCCCGAAGTCGTTGTCGGTATTGGGAATAATCGCCGCGTCCGCCATCACGGGCACATAGTCTGGCGGGGGCAGCGGCGGATAAAACAGAAACAAAAACAACAGCGCAAGGTACGGCAGAAACGGAAACAGCCAAATCAGAAACAGACCGTGGCTTTTCCCGCTGACGCAGCAGCGTTCTATCACGCCGTTGTTTTCGCCGGCGAAGCCCCCGACATAGCGATTTGCGTGGATACTGCAGAGCGCCTCACAGCAGTGGATTTCGCCCTCGTTGACCGCGCAGAACGCCGCCGTAATCGGACAGTTCTTTCCTTTTACGATGCAGTCAATGGTAAGATTGCGGACCGTTCCCTTGAGCACGCCGAAAAAGCCGATTTCCGCCATGCCCTTTCCATTCAAAATAAAACCCTTAATCTGATGCCCTCCGCCGTCAAATGTTCCCAAAAAGGGGTGCTGTCTGTCGCAGCCAATCGAAGGGATTTCCTTTCCGTGAAAGTCCAGGTCTTGTGTCAGAAGGACACTCCCCTGCGCCGCCTCAGGCTCCCCGCGGTTGACACGTTCAATCCAGTCCAAAAGCTGTCTGCGGCTTGCGATTTCCAACGGCTTTTTGACTGCCGCCTGCTCTAAGCCGTTCGGCGCGCAGCGCCAGCTTTCCTGCAAAAACTCCATTTTTCCCGCAGGCTCGCGCTCAAAAACGGTAAAATCCCACTGATAGGCGTCCTCAAGAAATGCGGGCACAACATCCTTTTTGGCAAATCCATGCTCCCTGTCCCTGAATTTCTTCAATTTCCTATCCTTGCCCACGACAAAAAAGCACCAGTGAAATCTGCCCTTGTTAACGGCAATCAGACCGTCCTTCCCTTTCCTCCACGTGCGCACAATACTGCGTGAAAAGCAGTGGTCAAGTTCTCCGCTGTTGTCATAAACAAAACCTGCATTCTCGCTCTTATTTCTGCCAAACCGCACTGCCGTGCTTAATTTTACGGCAGCATAGCTGTTTTTGATGGTTCCCGTATTGCGGTATGCAAAGCCGCCTTCCATTTTAATCTGTCTGCTCATGGCTCTTCCTTTCTGTTACTGCGGGAAGCCGTAAAGCTTCCCGCGTATGTTTTATGCACACGGGGCGTCCAAATGTAATATGTTATCAAACCGATAAATCGGTTCCCTGACGGACGACCGGCGTACGACAATGGGAAATGTTTTCCCATTCTCAATTATTATGCAGTCGGCTGCTCAGTCTCAATTCCGATCGTAATCGTTCCAATCTGCGACCATTTGGTAATTCCGTCCGCTTTTTTGTATTCCTCCTTAATGCCCGACGGCATAAAGAAGACCGTACCCGTTGTCGGCGTTCCCGCCACGGAGGCGTCCCCGCTGTTGTCGGCGGTAGAAAGTGTCAGATACTCCGGCACATCGCCTTCTTTTTCGGTAAGCTGTGTATCTGTATCCTCCGCACTTTTGGTAAAACCGCCTGTAGTATCCGTATAATCCACGGCGTCCGTTTTTGTCCCTGCGTAATGAAGCGTCGCATAAACGCCGGCGTTGGAGTGATTCGTGACTTTGATTTGGTTGATTGCATCCTGCGTCGTATCAAGCGCCTTGCTGTTTTCGCTGTCATACACTTTCCATTGCGCACTCTCAGCGGTCTTGTGCGCTGTAGCGTCCCATGTCGCGTTTTCATATTGGAACGTCATCGCACCCCATTCCACGTCAACCGAGTAGACGGTCGCGTCCTCCGTAAATCCCAAAACGTCGATTTCCGTATCACAATAATCTTCATCAGTCAGGTCAATTTCCATATCCCAATCATCCAGTTCGGGAATCGTATCTTTGGCATCTTTTGCTTTATACACTACCCAGCCAAAATAGTCTTCACTGTTTATGCCCATAACCCGCTTAGTCCGGCCCGTGTATGCATCAACGGGGGATTCTGTTGATGCTTTGCCCTTTTTTGCCATGATAACACTGTCGTTATACAATTGCACAAATCTACTTTCATATGAAGCGTTCATCAGGTTTTGAAAACCTATGCCGTCCTTTGAGAACCCCTTGATAACGCCTCCATACATTTTTATTCCTATACCGTTAATTGCAACTCCTTCTTTCGCCTCAATCTTTGGTCCTGTCTTTTCCGTTTCGCTTCCATATATGAGATATTTTTCCGCTTGAAACGACGTACCTTCCCACCGAAACTTCCCATTGCAGCGCAACGTTCCCGTACCCGTTATGGAATTTTGTGTGTATAAATCTGTCGGATTATCAATGGAAAAAATTCCATCGGAAAAATAATTCTCTCCGGTAATAACCAAATTGTCCAGCATTGGTCCGTAAGAATAAAAGGAGTAATATTTATTAGAATATTTATAGGTGTCGCGAATATCTACGCCGTTTAAATACAGGGTGCCTGTTTTCAGGTCAAAGCGAGCGGTCGGATTTCCATCCTCTCCCAACTCGTTAAAAATATTGTCGCAATTCCGCCTCGTCACCTCTGTTCCCCCAATCCAAAGATGCTTTTCAACAAAGCCGGCGCTTAATGCATTCACAATGCCTGCGTCCCCTGTGTATGAAAGCAGAAGAAAGCACGCCGCAACACCTGCCATAAAAACGGCAATTCCCTTGCGGATACGCTGTTTGAACTGTTTGTGTTTCATCCCTGCTATCCTCCTTTATTTGTTTTTATACTATTCTGCCGCTTTGTCGGTGCAAACCGGCGCCGCCAAACGGCTGTATGCATTAAATTAAGGTTCGGGCCATGTCGGTACTTCCGTCTTAATGCCGACAGTAATTGTGCCGATTTTTGTCCATTTTGTAATACCGTCGTCCTTCTTTAACTCCTCCTTTAAGTCGTAGGGCATAAAATACGCCTTTGCGACAGTCGGCGTTCCTGCTTCGCCTTCCACCTCAGAATTATCTGCGGTATCAAGCCGCAGGTACGCAGGACTTGTCATATAGTTTTCTTGGAAGAATGTTCTGTTTTCATCATAATCGGTTGCCGCAGAAAAACATCCTCTCGTGTCCGAAAAATCGCCGGTGCCATCATTCACTGCCGTGTACCAAAGCGATGCATAAACTTTCGCGTTGGAATGATTTGTGACTTTAATCTCGTTGATTTCATGCACTGTTTCATTGAGCGCCCTGTTTGCAGCGCTGTCGTAAACCTTCCAGCCTGCTCCCGCTTTCTTCATGTGCGTCTCGGGATCCCAGCTGCTGTTCTCCCACTGGAACGTCATCGCGCCCCACTCCACGTCAACCGAATAGACGGTCGCGTCCTCGGTAAAGCCCCAAACGGGGATTTCTACGTCGGCATATGCTTCTTTTGCAGGCTTGTAGTCTGGCTCGCCTTCTATCCCTTCTGCCGGAATCTCCTCGTCGCGCAGCGGGTCAAGGTCTGTTTTCTCACCGCCCTCTTTCACCATCGGGTCTTCAGTTGTACCGTCGTCCGTACCGCCGGCAGCGCCATCCCCTGTGCCGTCGCCCTCTGCCGCAGGGGTTACGTTCGTATCGCCGCCTTCTCCCGCGCGGTTTTCCTGCTGTCCGTCCAAGGTCTCCTCTTCGGTTTCAGTCGGCTCTGTGGTCTGTCCCTCGGGCATCTCTGCCGCCTGCGCCGCCGTTGCTGCAAGCGGGGAAACGATCAGGCTGAATGCAAGCATTCCTGTTCCCAGTACCTTCCATAATGATTTTCTTTTCATAGTTGAACTCCTTTCTTTCATGCACGCTCCTACGTGCGTATTTTAGTTTCCAAACATCGGCGTACTTCGCGGGCTGCCTGCCAAATTCTTTTGTAATATTTTTGTTTTCGCTCCATACGCCGCCTGTCTGGACATGAATTCATGCCGGAAACGCTGCGAGGGGGGAAATATGGCAGCGTCCCCGACATGCTTTTCATGTCTGTTTATCATATTGTAAAATATAAAAAAAAGATAGTGGTTTGGTACGGATTGCAGTTTAGAGGGTACGGATTGCACGAAATGATTCGTCCTCAAAATAATAGTCGAAATATTTTTCCCGTAAAGACCGGTATGAGCCGCGCGGCAGATAAATTTCCGTCCCGTTATCCAAATACAGCATCTGTGTGCCTAACCGCTCGATATGCTCCAAATTGACGACATAAGACACGCCAATCTTTGTAAACTCCCGATAGCTGCAAAGCGTTTCGCACAGCTTTGCCATCGTCATATGCAGCAAAACAGTCTCGCCGCCCTGCAGGTAAACGCACTGCGTCTTACGCTGCGCCTCACAATAGATAATGTCGCCAAGCGCAACCTTGCGGACATGATCTTCTGTTTCCAAAAGAATATAACGGCACTGTCTTGCCGCGAGATTTTCCATTGCCCGCTCCATCGCGTCAAAAAGCGCTTTCTCGCAAATCGGTTTCACCAAATAGCCGGACGCCGACACTCCGAACGCCTCCAACGCATGCTCCTTTGATGAGGTCACAAAAATAACACTGCCTGTATTCCCCATATCACGCAGTTTTCTTGCCGTCTCAATTCCCGTCGCATACGGCATATAAATGTCCAGCAGAATAATGTCCGGCTGGTATGTATTTGTTTTAATCTCCAAAAGCAGAGCTTTTGCATCCGTATACCGTTTTATGGCAAATCCGTCGGACGGTCTGTCAAACGCCCGCAGCATATGCTCCACCTTATCCAATTCCTGTTGTTCGTCATCGCAGATTGCAATCTGATACATGGTTGACACCTCGCTTTTGTTGTGTTATTGCTTTTTCTGTGTTATTGTATAAAAATTACGGTTCATTGCAGGTTTGGGTTTGACTTTAAGTTTATAGAAATTTAATAATTAATAATTATTGGTATGTATTTTTGAACATTTTAGCATATTTTCTGAAACTATAGAGAGCATTTGTAGATTTGGTTGTGTTTATTGTAAATTTGGTTAGAATATACAACCTAAAAAAGAAAGAATCGTTTGACTTTATAATATTAAAATGAAATATTTTCATATATCAAATCAGAAGGACAAAAGATGACAGATAAATTTATGGATTAAGTGGTAGAAGAGTAACGGCAGACCAATTACTCCCCTTATTATAATAAAATAAGTGCAGATGTCAGAGTTAATTACTCTCTAACAACTACACTTACGTCCAAAATAAGGGCAACATATCCCCTTTTTTCCTGTATCGGTCTACAATCAGTTCCAAACCCTGCGTCAGCTTAAAAATATATAAGCACAACGCCTCCAACAGGAAATACTGCATGAGGTTCTGTTCCCGTTTTAAGCAAAAGAAATAACGCAAATTTCAAGACCTAAAAACGCAATACTCATATTCCATACATTCTGATTATTTTACAACCCGTACACGGAACACACCTTCAATGCTGTTGAGCCGTGCAAGAATCTTCTCATCTGCCGCTGCCGCAATATCCATCAGCGTATACGCATACTCGCCTCTTGACTTATTCGTCATATCGCTGATATTAATGCCAGCCTCGCCAAACGCCGCCGTAAACTGCGTAATCATGTTTGCGATATTCTTATGCAGAACCGCAATCCTGCCCACATTCGAGCACACACCCATATTGCATGCAGGATAATTCACACTGTTTCTGATATTACCGTTCTCAAGGTAATCCATCAGCTCATCCACTGCCATCATGGCACAATTGTCCTCCGACTCCTCCGTCGAAGCGCCAAGGTGCGGAATCACAATACAACCCTTTGTTCCCGCCGTTGTCGGGTTCGGGAAATCAGAAACATACTTTCTTACCTTGCCTGCCTCCAGGGCGGCAACCATATCCTTTTCATTTACAAGCTGGTCTCTCGCAAAATTTAAGACAATCACGCCCTCTTTCATCTTCTCGATTGCCGCAGCGTCAATCATGCCCTTTGTAGCGTCTATAAGAGGCACATGCACTGTAATGTAGTCGCAGTCCGTATAAATATCATCTACATTTTTTACATGTTTGACTTCCCTGGTCAATTTAAGCGCCGCATCCACCGAAAGATACGGGTCATATCCGTATACTTCCATGCCAAGCGCTACCGCCGCATTTGCCACGCGGATACCGATTGCGCCAAGTCCGATGATACCAAGCCTTTTTCCGTAAATTTCCGTACCTGCAAAATTCTTCTTTGCCTTCTCCGCGTCCTTGCCGACGGTCTCTACATCGGCATTCGCCTTCACCCAGTCAATACCGCCAACCACGTCTCTTGATGCGAGCAGCATACCTGCAAGCACAAGCTCCTTGACGCCGTTTGCGTTTGCGCCCGGCGTGTTAAATACCACAATCCCCTGCTCGGCACACTTCTCAAGCGGAATATTGTTTGTTCCCGCACCGGCCCTTGCCACCGCAAGCAGCTTCTTTGGCAGCTCCAAATCATGCATTGCCGCGCTTCTTACAAGCACGCCCTCCGCATCCTCCATGCTGTCCGTTTTCTGATACTCTTCCGTAAATCTTGATAAACCGATATTTGAAATCGGATTCAGACAATGATACTGATACATTTTAACACCCTTGCTCCTTTCTCAATTCACAAATTTGAGCCTCTGCTCAAATTTGCAATGTGAAAAATTTATTTTTCACATTGACTCCTCAAATTTTTTCATAAATGCCACAAGCTTCTCCACACCCTCAATCGGCATTGCATTGTAAATGCTTGCTCTCATACCGCCAACGGTTCTGTGCCCTTTCAGGTTCTCAAAGCCTGCCTCTTTCGCCTCTTTTACAAACTTCGCGTCAAGCTCCTCATTACCCGTAACAAACGGTACATTCATCAGCGAACGGTCTTCTTTTCTCACCGTACCCTTAAAGAGTTTGCTCTCGTCCAAAAAATCATATAAAATCTTAGCCTTCTTCTCGTTGTATTCCTTCATCTTCTCAAGCCCGCCCATTTTCTTGAGCCACTTGAATACCTTGCCGCAGATATAAATACCATACGCAGGCGGTGTATTGTACAGCGAATCATTGTCCGCATGTGTCTTATACTTGAGCATGGTCGGCGTACCTGCAAGCACGTCGTCCGTAATTAAATCTTCTCTGATGATTACAATCACCACGCCGGCAGGACCGATATTCTTCTGAACGCCGCCGTAAATTACGCCGTACTTCGTCACGTCAACAGGCTCTGACAAAAAGCATGAGGAAACATCCGCTACAAGCGTCTTTCCCTTTGTGTTAGGAAGCGTCTTAAACTTCGTTCCATAAATCGTATTGTTTTCACAGATATAAACATAATCCGCGTCCTCGGAAATCGGTAAATCCGAACAGTCCGGTATGTATGAGAATGTCTGATCCTCACTGGAAGCAATCTTGTTTGCCTTACCATACATGCAGGCTTCCTGATATGCCTTCTTTGCCCACTGACCTGTCACAATATAGTCCGCCACACCGTTTTTCATCAAATTCATCGGTATCATCGCAAACTGCTGGCTCGCCCCGCCCTGTAAAAACAAAACCTTGTAATTGTTTGGAATATTCATCAGCTCTCTTAAATCCGCCTCTGCCTCCTTGATAATCGTATCGTACGCCTTTGAACGATGGCTCATTTCCATGACCGACATTCCGGTTCCTCTGTAATCTAACATCTCGTCTGCAGCTTCTTTTAAAACTTCTTCAGGTAAAACTGCCGGACCTGCTGAAAAGTTATACACTCTTGCCACTTTTAATTCCTCCTTGTTTTTCGAAGAAAAATGCGACTGTCCCTACAGGAGCAGAGGAATTTTCCTCCTGATTTCTCATTAAATTGGGGGAAACTCCCCGTTTCTCTATATACAACATATGTATGTTGAATATTTGTAACTATTCAGTTCCTTCATAATTATGATTATTTCCAATAATTAATAAAACAAAATCACAGGCGTCCCTTTTTCCACGACCTCATACATCTCGCTCATAATCTCAAGCGGCGTATTAATACAGCCGTGGGAACCGTCCGTCAGATAAATGTCCCCGCCAAACTCCTTGCGCCATGTTGCATCATGAATACCGATATTGCCGTCAACCGCCATCCAGTATTTTACGGGCGTCGCGTAATTTCTGCCCCGCAGCACCCTGTTTTGCTGTTTAAAATAAACATAGCACACTTTCGCCGGCGTATCCCAGCCTCTGGAACGGTTTCCCGTCACAACAGGCGTATCAATCACAATCTCTCCGTCCTTGTAGTAATACATATGCTGCGCGCCCATATCCACCTCAACATACGTGTCTCCAATATCGTCCGCGCCCTTTTCCCATACCTCTGACCGGTACGCAGGCACTCTTGTGCCGCTCTCACCGTTCAGAAAAGCATTTAATAAAAACGCATACTCCTCTTTGGTATCAATGGCATTTCCGTAACTGCCTCCCGCAACGGTTACACGCTTTCCGCTAGTTGCCAAAAACTCCCGTTCCACGCCTACCGTATCATACGTCATGGACAAATATTCTACGTATTCTTGTATCAGGGACGGATCAAGCACCGGCTTATTGTCCTCGTCAAATACAATGTCCCCGTTCCCGTCAAGCGCCATCCAGTCACATACCACATTCTCGTCAATAATCTCCTGCCGGTCTCCAAACAAATACGTCATTTGAAAACCCTGAAAATCCCGGACACCCTCCCATTTTGCAAGCGTATCCTTCATTTCGTCCGTATATGGTATGGATTGATAACAGTGCTTTTTGTTCTCATCTGCCGAAAGGTCTATATCTGTTAATTCATTAACAATCCCTTCGCAAATCAATTCTACCGCATTCTCTTTCAAAAGTAAATCCCTTGTTTCATCCACAAGAATATATCCTGCCGCCGCACTCTTTACAATGGAAACGGAATTTTCAGGATTGTAAAGCCTGTCATTGAGCCAATCCAGTTCACCGAGCTTTTCTTTCATCAGCGCCAGGTCATAACTGTATTCGGGCACAATCTGATAAACGCCGCTCTGTGCAAAATGTGCAAGCCACGAATAGCCCCTGTTCTGATGATAAATGTTCTCCACGGCAGGCGCGTACGAAGCGCTCACCCCATACGCATCCAGTTGTACCGTATGTACCAAACCATCAAGGGTATGTATGTTGACGCTTTTAGAATCACCCTCTGCGGCGCCGTCCAGCCGTGCCGTCACCTCCTGCGGCGTCATTCCGGTACAGTAAATCCCGTTAATCCATACCCCCATCGGAAATACATTTTTATAGTAAAGTTCATTCAGCGCAGTGACAGCCGCCGCCAAAAGCGCAGCCGTCACAAGCATTGTACCAAATAATCGAATCAGTATTTTTTTCATGTTATTTTATATATTATTGTCTGCTGTTCAAATCGTCTGCATCAAAGGCGTCACTGATTGGCGCTCCTGCCGGAACCATCGGAAATACCTTGTCGTCCTCCTCAATCACGCACTCAATCACAACCGGCTTTTGCAGCGCAATCGCCTTCTCAATCGCAGGCGCAACCTCCTCGCGCGTCGTCACGCGGATTGCCTCGCAGCCAAGTCCCTCCGAAACCTTCACAAAATCAACCTTATCCGTCAGCACCGTCTGCGAATACCGTTTTTCATAAAACAGCGTCTGCCACTGTCTCACCATGCCAAGCACATGATTGTTAATCACTATCTGAATAATCGGAATATTATATCTGCTTGCCGTCGCAAGCTCGTTCATATTCATTCGAAAACAGCCGTCACCCGCGATATTAACGCAGATTTTTTCAGGCTTTCCAACCTTCGCACCGATACATGCGCCAAGCCCGTAACCCATTGTTCCAAGTCCGCCCGAAGAAAGGAAAGTGCGCGGCTGCGTGTACTGATAAAACTGTGCCGCCCACATCTGATGCTGTCCAACGTCCGTCGAGATAATCGCCTCACCCTTCGTAATGCGGTCAAGCTCCTCAATCACATACGGGCAAGTCAGCTTATCGGACTCATATTTTAACGGATACTTTGCTTTCATATCCTGAATCTGTGCAATCCAGGCGTCATGGTTTTGCTGCTCTAACTTACTGTTGAGCTCCTTTAATACCGTCTTTAAATCACCGATGACCGCTGCGTCCGTCTTAATGTTTTTGTTGACCTCCGCCGCGTCAATATCAATCTGCAAGATTTTCGCATTCTCCGCAAACTTCTTTGGATTACCGATGACACGGTCAGAAAACCGCGCGCCAAGCGCAATCAGCAAATCACACTGGCTGACGCCATAATTTGAGGTTTTTGTGCCGTGCATACCAATCATTCCGGTATACATCGCACTCCTTGCGTCAAATGCACCCTTTGCCATCAGCGTATCGCAGACCGGAGCCTGAATTTTCTCCGCAAATTCCTTTACCTCTCTCGACGCATTCGAAATAACCGCGCCGCCGCCAAGATAAATATACGGTTTCTTTGCATTTTTAATCAGCTCCAACGCCACGTCAATGTCCTGCTCGCTATACGCATTTTTCAATGCGGGAGTTTCCGGCTTTACCGGAGTAAACTCGCACTTATTTGCCGTCGCGTCTTTTGTAATGTCCACCAGCACCGGACCGGGTCTTCCTGATTTTGCAATTTGGAATGCCTCCCGGATAGTATCGGCAAGCTTTGTTACATCTTTAACAATATAGCCATGCTTTGTAATCGGCATGGTCACGCCCGCAATGTCAACCTCCTGAAACGAGTCCTTGCCAAGCAGCGGCAAAGTCACGTTTGCGGTAATCGCAACCATCGGCACGGAATCCATGTATGCCGTAGCAATACCAGTCACCAAATTCGTAGCGCCCGGACCGCTTGTTGCAAAGCACACGCCAACCTTGCCCGTCGCCCGCGCATAGCCGTCGGCGGCATGGGACGCGCCCTGCTCGTGGGAAGTCAGAATATGCTTAATCTCGTCGCTATGTTTATATAATTCATCGTAAATATTTAAAATCGAACCGCCCGGATACCCAAATACGGTATCTACCCCCTGCTCCTTCAGACATTCAATTACAATCTGTGAACCTGTCAACTGCATTTATCATTCTCCTTTTTGTCCAACAATTAATTCTTTTTCGGGATTTCCAAAATTGCACCCCTGTTGCCGCTTGTCACAAGCTCCCTGTATCTTGCAAGATAGCCTGTCGTAATCTTCGGCTCCCTCGGCTGCCATTTCGCCCTGCGCGCTGCAAGCTCCTCGTCCGAAACCTTGACATTCAGCGAATAATCCGGAATATTAATTGAAATCATATCGCCCTCTTCTACCAATGCAATCGGTCCGCAAACCGCTGCCTCCGGCGAAACATGACCAATCGACGCGCCCCTTGACGCACCGGAAAACCGTCCGTCCGTAATCAGTGCAACCGTTGAGCCAAGCCCCATGCCTGCGATTGCCGATGTCGGATTTAACATTTCACGCATACCCGGACCGCCCTTGGGACCCTCATAGCGGATAACCACGACATCACCTGCCACAATCTTTCCGCCCTTGATTGCCTCAATCGCATCCTCCTCACACTCAAACACGCGTGCCGGACCTTCATGCACCAGCATTTCCGGTGCGACCGCCGAACGCTTTACAACACTTCCGTCCGGAGCCAAATTTCCTTTCAGTACGGCAAGACCGCCTGTTTTACTATATGGATTATCGTTTGGTCTGATAACCTCAGGATTTTTATTTCTTACGCCTTGAATATTCTCTCCAATCGTCTTTCCCGTAACCGTCATGCAGTCCGTATTCAAAAGCCCCAGCTCCGAAAGCTGGTTCATCACGGCATACACACCGCCCGCCTCGTTCAAATCCTCCATATAAGTCGGACCTGCCGGTGCAAGGTGACAATAATTCGGCGTCTTTGCACTGATTTCGTTTGCAAACGCAATATCAAAATCAAAGCCGATTTCATGCGCAATCGCTGGCAGATGCAGCATGGAATTTGTCGAACATCCAAGCGCCATATCTACAGTAAGTGCATTTAAGACGGCATCTTTCGTCATAATATCACGCGGACAGATGTTCTTCTTTAACAGCTCCATAACTGCCATTCCCGCATGCTTTGCAAGCTTGATGCGCTCCGAATACACCGCAGGGATTGTGCCGTTGCCCTGTAAGCCCATGCCAAGCGCTTCCGTAAGACAGTTCATCGAATTTGCCGTATACATGCCGGAGCATGAACCGCAGGTCGGACATGCCTTGTTCTCAAATTCACACACATCCTCCTCCGTCATCGTTCCTGCCGCATAAGAACCCACCGCCTCAAACATCGAAGAAAGGCTTCTCTTCTGTCCCTTCACGTGTCCCGCAAGCATCGGACCACCCGACACAAATACCGTCGGCACATTGATTCGCGCTGCCGCCATCAAAAGACCAGGAACATTTTTATCACAGTTTGGCACCATGACAAGCGCATCGAACTGATGTGCTAATGCCATTGCCTCTGTCGAATCGGCAATCAAATCCCTTGTCACAAGCGAATACTTCATGCCGACATGCCCCATTGCAATTCCGTCGCACACTGCAATTGCAGGAAAAACAACAGGCACGCCGCCTGCCTCCGCAACACCGAGCTTTACGGCATTTACAATTTTATCAAGATTCATGTGACCCGGAACAATCTCATTGTAGGAGCTGACAATGCCGACCATCGGTTTTTGCATTTCCTCCTCCGTAAATCCAAGTGCGTTAAAAAGACTTCTATGGGGTGCCTGCTGCATCCCCTTTTTTACATTATCACTTCTCATACTATAACATACTCCTTTCTCCATCTGCGAATTCATGCCAACGAAAAGCGCAGGCTTTTTGTTGAATGGAATCCTTTATTTATCAATCTATCCGCTCCGCAATCAAATCACCCATCTGCACTGTTCCAATTTGCGTAACGGCTGCACGCTTACTCTCCTCCTGCGGCATAATGTCAATCGTGCGGTACCCCTCTTCAAGCACCTGCTTTACAGCCGCCTCAATTGCCGCCGCCTCTTTATCCAAATCAAACGAATACCGAAGCATCATCGCCGCACTCAAAATCGTTGCAATCGGATTTGCAATTCCTTTTCCCGCAATATCCGGCGCCGAACCGCCGCTCGGCTCATAAAGACCAAATTTCGTGTCGTTTAAGCTTGCCGAAGAAAGCATTCCGATCGAACCAGTCACCATGCTCGCCTCATCGGACAAAATATCACCGAACATATTTTCAGTCAAAATCACATCAAACTGCTTCGGATCCTTCACAAGCTGCATTGCACAGTTATCCACAAGCATATGCTCCAGCGTCACCTCGGGATAGTCCTTGGCGACCTCCTCCACGACCTTGCGCCATAACCTTGAGGAATCCAGCACATTTGCCTTATCAACGCTTGTGACCTTCTTCCTGCGCTTCATCGCAATGTCAAAACCTTTTACCGCAATGCGCCTGATTTCATTCTCCGTATATGTAAGCGTATCGACCGCCGTCATCACGCCGTTGACCTCTTTCGTACTGCGCTCGCCAAAGTAAAGCCCGCCCGTAAGCTCACGCATAATCATCATATCAAACCCGCTTCCGATAATGTCGTCCCGCAGCGGACACGCCTCTTTCAGCTCCTCATATAAATACGCCGGTCTTAAATTTGCAAAAAGATTTAATTCCTTCCTGAGCTTTAACAATCCTGCTTCCGGTCTTAACTCAGGCGGCAGCTGATACCACGGTGAAGTTGCGGTATTTCCACCGATAGAACCCATAAGCACCGCATCGGCAGCTTTTGCCGCGGCAATTGCCTCATCCGTAAGCGGCTTGCCGCACGCGTCAATGGATGCGCCCCCCATAAGAATATCCTGATATGTAATACTGTGATGAAATGTTTTTGCAACCTTATCCAGTACTTTCTTTGCTTCCGCCACAATTTCCGGACCGATACCGTCTCCCGGTATGCATACGATATTTAAATTCATTCTATAAATCCCCCATTCTTGCCAATTAAAAAATCTTTTTTTATTTCAATCCGACTCCTTTTTATGACATTCTGCCCCAAATCGCAGTCAGTGAATAATTATACATATTTTTTATCATATTACATTCGACAAAAAATTTCAACCGTAACCATAAAATTGTTTCAGGAAATGTAACAGTTGTTACAAGCATCAAGCCATGCAAATCCACTTCGTGGTGTCAAAGCCACGTACCGTGGCTTGATGCATCTCTTCCACTACTCTGTTACACGGACTTTGCAGCAAGTGCAAAGTCCTGGGCTGAACTGTTACCAGGAAATTCATTGAAAAAACAATAGGAAAAGGTGCACTGTCATAAGACCCTGCACCTTATTTTCATAGTGATTCAGTTACTCTGCATCCGGTTTCTCAACCTGCTCAATCGCCGCCTTCTTCATCGGAATACGGCAGTTTTTATTATTTCCAAACTCCACAATCACGTCATCATCCGTAACGTCAATAACAATCCCGTAAAATCCGCTCGTCGTAAGAATGCTGTCTCCCACTGCAACGGAATTCACCAAAGCAGCCTTTTTTTTCTGCTCCTTCTTCTGTGGACGTATCATCAAAAAATAAATAATGACAAACCATACGGCAATCATCAAAACCATCGAAAGCATGCTCGCCGTTCCCGAACCTGCCGCCGCAGCATCGCCTGCTTCTGCTAACAATAAATTCATTTTTATAACCCTGCTCCTTTCTCAACAGTAACCATACACGCTCTGTTAGTGCACAAAAACTATCATACACAAAATTTACCAATACTTCAAGTAAAATCTTTATAAATTTCTCTGCCCGTAAAGTCCGGGGCAATCCGCTACTGCCGGCTCTGCGCCATGCCTTCAAGCTTGCGCTTTTTATACGCCGCAAATTCCCCCTCATCAAGCGCGTTTCGGATTTCCGTCATCATTGTATTGTAAAAATACAGGTTATGCAACACGCAAAGCCGCATGCCAAGCATTTCTTTTGCCTTTAACAAATGACGGATATACGCGCGCGAATACCGCTTACACGCCGGACACTGACAGCCCTCCTCAATCGGACGCTCATCCAGCTCGTACTTCGCGTTAAACAGATTAATTTTGCCATGATTTGTATACAAATGCCCATGTCTGCCGTTCCTTGAAGGATACACGCAGTCAAAAAAGTCAATGCCTCGCTCCACACCCTCCAAAATATTGGCAGGCGTTCCCACGCCCATCAGATATGTCGGCTTATCCTTCGGAAGATATGGCACCGTTTCTTCCAATATATAATACATCTCCTCATGCGTCTCGCCCACCGCAAGCCCGCCCACCGCGTAACCGTCAAGGTCAAGTTCTGCAATGCGCTTTGCGTGTTCTATCCGGATATCCGCAAAAACCGCACCCTGATTGATGCCAAAAAGCATTTGATTTTTATTGATTGTATCTTCCAAACCGTTCAGCCTGTTCATCTCAAGCTTACACCGCTCCAACCACCGCGTCGTGCGCGCAACGGAATTTTCCACATACTCTCGCTCCGCCTTGCTTGGAGGACACTCGTCAAACGCCATCGCAATGGTTGACGCAAGGTTGGACTGTATCCGCATACTCTCCTCCGGTCCCATAAAAATCTTTTTCCCGTCAATATGCGAATTGAAATATACGCCTTCCTCTTTAATCCTCCGAAGTCCCGCAAGCGAAAAAACCTGAAAGCCGCCGGAATCCGTAAGAATCGGCTTGTCCCACGACATAAACCGATGAAGCCCTCCCAATTTTTTAATCGTCTCATCTCCTGTGCGCACATGAAGATGATACGTGTTGGATAACTCTACCTGTGTTCCGATTTCCTCTAAATCAGCAGTAGATACAGCGCCCTTAATCGCGGCAACTGTACCTACATTCATAAACACGGGCGTCTGGATTGTGCCGTGCACGGTCGTAACCTCCGCGCGCTTGGCACGCCCCTCCTGCTTTAATAATCGATACATTGATCAAAATCCTCTCGTTAGTCTAAATCTTCAAGAAACTCTTCTAATGTAATACCGCGCTCCATAATATTATGCGCCGCCTCCCTGCCTACATAACGGAAGTGCCACGGCTCATACTGGATTCCCGTAATATACTCCTTGCCGAGCGGATAACGCAAAATAAATCCATACTCGTCACAATGCTCCCGCAGCCAAATACCTGCCTTTGTCTCGCCAAAGCCCTCGTCAAGCGCATAATATGTACTGCTGATAATGTCGAGCGCCAATCCGATCTGATGTTCGCTTGCGCCCGGAACCGTTACTGTCATCGATGAAATCTTATACGCCTCAAGATACGAATATCCCTTTTCCATATAATAGTCAATTTTTCTGTTAAACAGCACCGTCTGCCTGTTATAATCCCGGTATGGCGAACAAACCATTAAATTGATGCCGTCTGCCTTCGCCGCCTTCATCATTTCCGTAAGGTCATCAATAATCCGCGCGTCGCACTTCATTTTGCCCTTGATTGTGCCAAGCGTAAACGTATAATCATCAGGAACGGGATGCTGCTTATTAACAAGAACAAGCTGCCAGTCATCCTTGGAAAGCTTTGCAAGCGACGGACTCTTCACCTGCTGCGCTTCTCCTGCTGCCTCTGCCTCAAGAAAATCGTCAAGCGAATACTGGTCAATCTTTGACACTTCCACTTCGAGCTCTTTGTTGTCATAACCCTCAAGCACATCGTTATCGTCAATCATATCCGCTGCCGGAATATGAAAAGTCGTCGGTACATACTCATAGTTTTCCTGTATCTGCGCCCACTCCTGCGATTCAGGCATAATTCCCATCCGTTCTTCCTCCGACAGGAATGAGAAACTGCTGCTTGCCACAAAAAATACAATAACAGCCAATACACTTGCAAAACGCCTTGTATTATGCGCAAAGTGATAACATGTGTTATAGAATATCGTAATGACAATAATGCACACTGTCATTGGCAGCTTTAAACGCCTGTTCTGTTTTATTTTCTGTTTTATTATTGCCGTAATGTTATCCTTCCATGTTCTTTTCATTTTATCATCCCCATAAAAAACGCAACTGCAGCCATTATCCCCCCCATATCATGCCGCACTGCAATGCCTTAAAACTCATATTTCTATCATATCATATAATTTTTTCTTTTGCATCAAATATTGCAAAAAAATATCAAAAACAACAAATCTTTTTTTTATTAAAAAAACAAACGTTATGAAAAATAAAATTTTAATGCTGCAAAATCATACTGCTTCTTGATTTTACATACTTATACGATTATAATAATATACGTTACTTTGGGTTTATGCAATACATTATTTTAAATAATTTTTATATTTTTGCATTTTGTCTTTAAATATGAGAAAAAACACGGAAAGGACAATTTTATGGCAGGCTCTACATTCGGAACAATCTTTAAAATAACAACATGGGGGGAATCGCACGGCGCAGCGCTTGGCGTTGTGGTGGACGGCTGTCCCGCAGGACTTGCACTTTGTGAGGAGGATATTCAGGCGTTTCTTGACCGCAGAAAACCCGGCGCAACCAAATTTGCCACTCAGAGAAAAGAAGCAGACAGCGTGGAAATTCTCTCAGGCGTTTTCGAGGGAAAAACCACCGGAACACCAATCTCCATGCTTGTCCGAAACACATCACAGCGCTCGTCAGATTACAGTGAAATCGCTTCCTACTACCGCCCCGGACACGCCGATTACACATTTGATCAAAAATACGGGTTTCGCGACTACCGCGGCGGCGGACGCTCATCAGGACGGGAAACCATCGGGCGTGTTGCCGCCGGCGCAATCGCCTCAAAGCTTTTGGAACAGCTTGGCATCTTTGTGACCGCATATACTTACGCAATCGGTGACATTACAGTCAACATGGAACACTTTGATTTAGAAGAAGCAAGAAATAATCATACCGGAATGCCAGACAAGGAGGCATCCGAAAAAGCCGCCGCGTATCTGCGCACATGTATGGAAAACCTCGACTCCGCAGGCGGTGTCGTTGCATGTTCCGTAAAAAACATGCCCGCCGGCATCGGGGAACCTGTGTTTGAAAAACTTGATGCAAACCTTGCAAAAGCCATTCTATCCATCGGCGCGGTAAAAGCATTTGAAATCGGTGACGGAACGGCGGTTTCCATGACAAAGGGATCTATTAATAACGACTGTTTTTGTATAAACAACGGCAAGGTATCCAAAACGACCAACCATGCCGGCGGTACTCTTGGCGGCATCAGCGACGGCTCGGAAATCCTTTTAAAAGCTTATTTTAAGCCGACGCCCTCGATTTTTCAGGAGCAGAAAACCGTAAACCGTAACGGCGAGGAAATTGCAATTCAAATCAAGGGACGCCACGACCCCGTGATTGTACCAAGAGCTGTCGTTGTCGTAGAAGCAATGACCGCCATCACGATTCTTGACATGCTGCTTCAGAATATGACGGCAAGATTGGACAGCATTCAAAACTTTTATCAGAAGTAATTCTGCAAAAGAGAAACAGGGCTGTGCCAATGTGCACAGCCCTAATTTATATCCCTGTCTAAAATTATTCTTTTAATTCGTGGAAAATAATACAGTTTGCCTGCTTTATTTCCATCTCCTTTCCGTTCATCACAATACAATTGTTTTCATAATCTACCCGGAAGAAGGTCATCGTATTGGATTCATGGTTCAGGCTTACGAGATGTCTGTTGTCAGGAAACAGCGCCGCATCCTTTGGATACTCCCCGCTTACCGGCAGGCAGAACAGTCTTGAAAGCTTTCCCTGCTCTATATCAATTGCAAAGAGCGCCACACTGTTCTCTCCCGCATTGGATGCAAGAATGTAGCGTCCGTCATCGGAAATATTGAGTGCACTCGCCGCAACTCCCTTCACGTCGTATTTATCCGAAGTCGGAATGGTTTGGATCAAGTCAAAGAACGGCTGATTATTCTCCTCATGGTATGCATAGACGTCAATACAGTTTTTCAGCTCGCTGATAATATACATAAAACGCCCGTCCTCAGTAAACTTGAGGTGACGCGGTGCGGATTCCAAATCGCACCGGATAATATCAACCTGACGCAGCGTACCGCGTTCATGATTGACACGATAGATATTCACATAGTCAATCCCCAAATCCGCCGCACAAAGGTAGTGATTATCCCTTGTCATCTTCACACAGCTGATATGCGGGCGGAAGCTGCGCTCCGCAATACTTCCAAGCCCTTTATGAAACACCTCGTCCGTAATCATTCCCACTGCGCCCGTTCTTTGGTCGATACGCATCACCGTTATCTTTCCGTCATGATAGCCTGCACAGAAAAGATACCGATCCTCATAATCCGTTGAAAGATAACAGCCTCTCATACCGTTAATCAATGCCCTGTTAATGCATTTAAGCCCGCCATCCTCTAAAATCCGAAAGCTCTCAACGCCAAAATCCGTGATTGCATAGAGATATTTGCGGTTGTGGGAAATGGTAACATAGGAGGAGTTAGTGATTTCAACCGAGCTCTTTGGAATAAGGCGTCCGTGCTCTAAGTCTACATCGAAAACTTTAATACCGTTTTTATCCTTGTCCATTGTGTAAGTCGATACGTATGCTACATATTTTTTTGCCATGATAAGCCTCCTTATGATATAAACACGTACTGCCATGTACGGTATTCTTCTTTGTGAAAATTATATCACAGGATTTTTTATTTGTTAAGTGTTTTAAGAACGTTTTATGGAAAGCTTGTAACAGTTCAGCCCAGGACTTTGCATTTACTGCAAAGTCCGTGAAACAGCGTAGTGGCTAAGGTGCATCAAGCCACCACGAAGTGGTTTTGCAAGGCTTGATGCTTGGAACAGGAAGCCAAAGGCTGAACTGTTACGAAAGCTTTGCAACTTTATTATGATGCCAGTATATCCAGCTCCTTATACTCCGCAATCCGCTGCGCAATCTCTTCCCAAGTCACTTCAGAACTGACAAACGCATAGTCCGCCTGAATACGCTCTACCTCCTGCATAATCTGCGGGAGCCCTGCCAAATCCTCCTTACAGGTGCGCAGGTAATAATCAGGCAAAAGCGCACAGGCAACCATCCCCGTTTCCGCCGGACTGGAATCCGGTCCCTGGCTTAAAAGCCGCAAATGACTGTCAAAATAAAGGTTCATTTCTGTTGCCACTAACAGACCATCCAAATCAAACACTTGGAACGGATCAGCGCCGGGCACTTCCACCTGTCCGCCAAACTCATCATCACCCAAATCATAGAGCTGGTCGCAGACATCCATCAAAAACTGGAAATCCGCCTGCGAAATCGGCTCCCTGAAAGAGCGCAGAATCAAATCTACCGCCTCATCTAAATCTCCCAGCACCTCACAGCCCGGAAGATCAGACAGCCGATTTCCTACCTGTACAAGACGCGCCATCGTCATAAGTCCCCATAGCCGAATCTGCAAATCATTTAATGCTTCCGCCTGCTCTTCTATCTGCTGCGGTATCTCGTTCGTCAGCAAAGGTAACTCTTCCAACTCGCCAAGCCGTTCGGAGCAGTCCTCACGAACCGATTTTTTTACCTTATCATACACATCATCATCCGAACTGTAAATGCTGTCACACCGGCTCAAATACATCCTTGCACGGTTGGGATCGTCATTCTTCATGCAAAAGACGCCCATATCGTAGTAAATTTTTGCCATCTCCGCCAAATTCTTATTCTCCTGCGCCTTTAAAAGCCGCTGCTCCAACTCCTCCATATTGCGGGCAGGAAGAACACTTCGAAACAACTGTAACAGATTTGTTAATTTTGAACCCATTCTAAACAACCTCCTAATGCTATTTTTATATCCCCATTATAGCGTTTCAGAAAAACCATTGTCAATCATTTCACTGCCTTCTGATACCCCTCCATCGCATAGATAAAGTCCGGCACCATCCCCTTCTTAAAATGGAATTTACTCTGCAGCGATTCATTGTCCGTCTTTGTATGAATAGAAAATTCAAACGTATCCTCTACCAAATCCGTATACGTTCCCACCTGCCAGTGGTAATCCGTATTGAGCGCCTGTTCCAAAATCTGCGCCTGTTCCTGCGCGTCATAAACAGATCCGACCTCAAGATAATCGTATGTTACATAAGAATACGTCCCGTTAAACTCCGTATTCTCCTTGCGGTAAAGCACATTGATATAGTCAATGTCGTCCATGTTAACCGCCTCATACACGTCAAACCCATATTCTTTCAGCAGCGCAATCGTCTTTGTAAACTGCGGGTAAATCAGGCTTCCGTCATAACGGTCATACCGCACGCTATGTCCCCAGCTCAAATCCGCCTGATACTCCTCGGCAGTCAACGGCGAAATACAGCCAATCGGATACGTGTCAAGCATCATATCAAAATCAAGCTTCAAGAACTCCTCCTGATACGTTTCCAAAAGCTTCGTCTGAAACTCCGGCGTCACATCAAGCACTGCGTTGTGAAACGTTCCCACACAGTTCAGCTTTATGTATTCCTTTTTCCACCCGTCGTTTAACATCGGACTGATACCCGTTTTATAACTGCTGTCATTAAATACATCCGCCACAAGCGCCCTCGTCTGCGCGTCCGCCATGTCAATGGTATACATTCTGTAAATATGCTTCCCGTTCTTCAGATTGTACCCAAACGCAACCATCCTGTAGTCCTTCTGCGCCTCGTTGTCACTCCCATATGTCAGATGCTCCGACGCCGCCTTCCTCGCCAAGTCCATCACGCTGGGATTCCCCTGTATCTTCACGCTGTCCATCCGGTAATCCGTCACCCCGATATACGTATACCACATCGCTCTTCCCGATCCCGCGCTCCTTGCAGGCGACACGTGCATCAAATTCTCAATTGAAACGGCACAGCTTACAAGCTCCGAATCTGCAGGAACATACGTATTATAACCCAGCACGTCAAACCGTAGAACAACCGCAAGCACCGCAAGACATGCCGCGTTAAATACAAACTGCTTCTTATGGCAGAACGCCCCCTTGATGTCCAGCCGGAAAATAATCTCCAACAGCACCGCGGCAAGCACATACCCAAACACCACTCCAAACAGATACCAGGAATCCGCGCCCTTTTCCGAAGCAATCTCCCGGAAAAACAGCCCTGACAGCAGCGCCAAAGGAATGACAAGCAGCGTTTTTATCACAGGCTCCGCCCAGCGGAATGCAATCGCCCTTCCCGCCGCCTCCGACGCGCGCTTTTTGTATAGCACAAACGCAATCAACGTATACACAAATGCAGCTGCTGCAATTTTCCAAAGACAGTCCGCATTGTACCGAAAAAAGGTATTGTTCTGAAACGCTCCCGAGTAGCGGGGCTCAAACAAATCCACCAGCATCGAAACCGGCGAAAACCGCCAATAGCTTACATAATCCAAACCATCATTCCAGCTAACTACCATATAAGTGCTGAAAAATGTCTGAAACAGGGTGCTTGTCAAAAGCGACGCCACCGCACTATAAAAAAACAGCACCAAACAGCCAAACACGCTGATAACCACATTCCCCGTCAGGCAGACCGCCACGAGAAACACGCCATAGCTTAGCAGGAATGCCAGCGTCACCACGCCGACCATCTTTACGGCATTGCCAAACGCTGCACCCGAAAATGCGGCTTTTCCTGCAGCAATCCCCATGCAGATTCCGACATGAACCGCAAAAGGAAGGAAAAACTGCAGCGCACCCGACACATATTTCGCCAAAAAAGCCTGCGTGCGTTTTACCGGAAGACTGTGGTACAAGTCAAGCTGCACCCGCGAGTGCAGATACGAAAAGCCGCTGACCGCGCACAAAAACGCGGCAAGGCACGCAAGCATCACAAACATTTTTATGTCCGTCCCAAACAGGCACTTTTCCACATATTCCGGAATATCCTTACAATAATAATAATCCGCACCTTCCTCAATTTTGCCCATTAGGCGCAGCATATTGACCTCAAGGGCTAAAAAGTACCCTAAAAAAATGACAATCGGACACCAAATGCGCTTTTTCACGTCCTGTCTGATCAGCTTAAAAAATAAGATTCTTGATGTCATAGCCTGCCACCTCCGTTTCACTGATAAAAATTTCTTCAAGTGTAAGCGAAATGTTTTCCGCAAACACTGGATTATGGAGGTTAATGCCTGCCATAATCTCCTCAATCTTTCCCCGCACCGTAAGCGTATTGAGCGAACCGCGCTTCTCAGATTTTACAATCGCAAGCCCTCGCAGCGCCGCCGCTTCGTCCTCAGGCGTATGGAATACGCACTGGATATTGTGGATATTGAGCTTCATTTCCTCCAAATCCTTCTGCATTATCACGCCGCCCTGATGTAAAATCCCTACGCTGTCACAAATATCCTCCAGCTCACGAAGGTTATGCGAGGCAATGACAGGCGTAAAATCCCTGCCCGCAAGCTCCCCTGCAAAAATGCTTTTCACGGCCTGACGCATCATCGGGTCCAAGCCGTCAAACGTCTCATCGCAGAACATATATTTGGTATTTGCACAAACGCCAAGCAGCACTGAAAGCTGTTTTTTCATCCCTTTGGAAAACGTCGCTACCTTGCGCCGCTGTTCCAGTTGAAATTTCCCAAGCAGCTCCCGAAAGCGCCCCATGTCAAATTTCACATAATAGTCGTGATAAAAGTCCGCCATGTCAAGCGGCGTGGCATTCGGCAGAAAATACTGATCATCCGATATGTAAAAAATCTCCGCCTTGACCGCATCGTTTTCATACACCTGCTTTTCGTCCACCAAAAGCGTACCGCTGTCAGGCTTCAATATACCGCACGCCATGCGCAAAAAGGTACTCTTCCCCGCGCCGTTGGTGCCGATTAATCCAAACACTTCCCCGTTTCTAATGCTGACGCTGATGTCCTTCACCGCCTCTATCCCGTCAAATTGCTTGCTGATCTGACTTGCCGTTATCATCCGCCATTCCTCCCCTTCTTTGCTTCTTCAATGCACTCCTCTAGCATTTGTCTTAACTCCTGCGCCGATATGCCCGCAAACAACGCCTTCTCGATGCCCTCACGCATCTCCTTTTTCACTTCCTGACGCTTTTTGTCCGCATTTTGAGAGGTTTCGCTCACAAAGCTCCCTTTGCCCTTGATTGTATAGATATATCCCGCTCGCTCAAGCTCCTGATAGGCACGCTGAATCGTATTGGGATTTAGCGAAAGCTCCATCGCAAGACTGCGCACCGAGGGCATCGGGGCGTTTGTTTCCAACGCCCCGCACAGAATCAGCTGCTCAAAGCGTTCGATAATCTGCTCATAAATCGGGCGTCTGTCTTTGTGGTTAATTAAAATCACGTTTTCCCCTCCCTTCCATCTGTATTAATACAATTAATACAGATACAGTATATGCTATTTGGGAACTTCTGTCAATATCTTTTCAATAACTCCGCCGTACAAAAAAGAGCGCCAAAATCAATCGACACTCTCTATCGTATTCATTTATAAACTTTCAAGCGGTATTTCCTATAACATTCCCTTCTCATGCAGCCCATTCGCATACCGCACCGAGCCCATCGCGTCCTTCGAGTAAAAATCCGCGCCGATCATATCCGCATATTCCTGCGTCAGCACCGCGCCGCCAACCATCACCTTACAGCCCGCGTTATTCTCACGAAGCAGCTTAATCGTCTCCTCCATATGCACCACCGTCGTTGTCATCAGCGCACTCAGCCCCACAAGCTTAATATCATTGTCCTGCACCGTCTTCAAAATCAACTCCGGCGCAACATCTTTGCCCAAGTCAATCATCTCAAACCCGTAATTTTCCAACAGCGTCTTCACAATATTTTTCCCAATATCATGAATATCGCCTTTCACTGTCGCAATCACGATTTTTCCTTTGCTCTCGCTGTTTTTTCCCTGCCTTGACAGCGTTTCCTTAATCGCCTCAAAAGACGCCTTTGCCGCGTCCGCGCTCATCAAAAGCTGCGGCAGAAACATTTTTTTCTCCTCAAAGCCCTTTCCCACCACGTCAAGCGCGGGAATTAACATCTCATTTATAATGAAAAGCGAATCCGTCTTTTCCTCCAAAAGCTTTATCGTTGCCTGATACGCGCTCTCGGAAAGCCCTTTGACAATCGCATCCTGCAGACCAAGCGTCCCCGATTCGGATGCCTTCCCTTGTTCAATCCCTGCCTGCGGCTTTTCTTTGTCATTTTGCCGCGCGCATTTTTCAATATACTGCATACACTGCTCGTCTTCGCCAATCAGCGCATTAAAGCTGTAATACGCCGCCATCATCGGCTCGCTTGACGGATTGACAATCCCCGCACTCAAGCCGTTGTTCATCGCCATCGTAAAAAATGCCGTGTTAATCTTAACCCTGTCCGGAAGACCAAACGATATGTTAGACACACCTAACACCGTATGAAGTCCCATCTCATAACGGATTTTTCGAAGCGTCTCCAGCGTCACGCGCGCATTGTCCTGCCCTGTGCTGATTGTGAGCACAAGCGCGTCCATCACAAGGTTTTTCTTCGCAATCCCATACGAGGCAGCAGTGTCCACAATTTTCTGCGCTACCTTCAGCCTGCCTTCAACCGTCTCAGGAATGCCGTCCTCATCAAGACACAGGCATACTACCACCGCACCATATTTTTTCGCAATCGGAAAAACGCTCTCCATCGACTCCTTTTTCCCGTTTACCGAGTTTAACATCGGCTTTCCGTTATAATACCGAAGCCCTTCTTCCATTGCAACAGGATCGGAAGTGTCAATCTGCAAAGGCAGATCAATAATCGCCTGTATTCCGGTCACTGCCTCCCGCATCAGCACAGGTTCGTCAATTTCCGGAAGCCCGACATTCACGTCAAGAATGTGCGCACCGTTTTCCTCCTGCGCCAGTCCTTCTTTATAGAGGTACTCCATATTGTTATCACGCAGCGCCTGCTTGAGCTTCGGTTTTCCCGTGGGATTAATGCGTTCGCCGATAATCAGCGGTTTTTCCGTAAAGCGTACCGCATGGTTATATGAAGAAACAACTGTTATTTTTTTATCCGTAACAGGTGCTATTTTTATTCCCTGACAGGTTTCCACCACCTTCTGAATATGTCCCGGCGTTGTTCCGCAGCAGCCGCCGACCGCACTTGCCCCCATTTCTACAAGCGTCCTGACGCTGTCCGCAAATGCATCCGGCTCCACGGTAAACATTGTCTTTCCATTGACCACGACCGGAAGTCCGGCGTTGGGATTAATAACAATCGGCACACTACAGCACGCCGTAAGCTGCGGCAGCAATGCCTTCATCTGCTCCGGTCCTAAGCCGCAGTTAAAGCCGACCGCATCCACGCCAAGTCCCTCAAGCATTGCCGTCACACTCTCCACGTCTCCGCCCGTCAGAAGCTTTCCGCCCTCGTCAAAAATCATGGTGACGACAATCGGAAGATTTGTATTCTCCCGCGCCGCAAGCACTGCTGCCTTAATCTCATAGGAATCGCTCACTGTTTCTATCAAAATCAGATCCGCACCTGCCCGCTCTCCTGCCACGGAAATCTCGCGAAACGCCTCGTACGCCTCGTCAAACGAAATTTCCCCAAGCGGCTTTAAAAGCTTTCCAAGCGAACCGATGTCCAATGCACAGTACATCGGATGCGCCTCGCCGTTTCCCTGCGCACGAACTTCATCCATTGCATTCCTTACAAGCCGCACGCCGGCGTCCACAAGCTCGTCCACACCGTAATCAAGGTCTTTACACTTAAAACTGTTGACACCGAACGTATTTGCCGATACCACATTGCTGCCCGCAAGAAGGTACTCTTTATGAATCTGCTGAATAATTTCAGGATGCAGAATATTCCATGTCTCCGGCACTTCCCCCGCCTTCAGCCCTCTTTCCTGCAGCAGCGTTCCCATTCCTCCGTCAAAAACCATCAGTTCTTTTCCGATTTTATCCCTAAAGCTCATTGCACCATGCCCTTTCTTAAATTATTTTTCTCAAACCCGGAACGCGCAGTCTGTCTTTTGACAGCTTTTGCACTTTTCAATATGGCAGTTTTGTGAATTTTCAGTCAGTCCGATGAATGCCGTCACACTCTTTGACGGATACATAAACAAATTTTGTGTCAGCGTCAGACCAATCCGCTTCGTACAGTCAAGCGCACGGAAAATGTCTTTCTGCGCCGCAAGCGGCAAATCCCCGTATCCGGCGCTAAAGCGCGGTCTTAAATAGAGCGTCTGCCTGCTCTGCTTTTGTGCCGCAATCCGTATTTCCTCCTGTATCAGATTGCAGTATGCCTCAATACACGCCGCCGCACATGCCTGCAAAACCGACGCTTTCGCCATATTGACGACCTCACAGCGTTGCAAAAGCTTGTCCGCTTCAATCCCCAAAGTAGCCGCCAAAATCGCCGCACTGTTACACTGTGCCAAATTTTCCGCAAGATTTCTGCTCTTAAATTCCATTCCTCCCACAAATACACGTTCTTTATCCGTCCGACAGTCGTAAATCTTATAAATGCTTTTTGGTTTGATTGCCGTTAAAAGCGACAAAAGCGCCTCGTCCACAAGCGCAAGCACACAAGACTCCGGTTCGTTCATGCCGTATCCAAGGTATCTGTAAATTTCTTTCCTGTTTATCGCACGTTCAATAACATCCCTATTAATTTCCATTTTCATCCTCTCCAACAACTATACAAAGTCTACCATCATGCGTTTCTTTCGTCAAGAATCAAGTTATACCCATTCGCCGCTTTGGCGGCATACTTCCCCTGCATGGGGCTGCACATAAAAAGGGTCCGCCCGACAGCGAACCCTTGCGTCAATCTGACTTTCCTTAGTCGTTCTTCTCCTCGCATCCGCAGGTGCCGACATTCGGGAAACCCGCAAATCCGCGCGGCTGTATCATATCGTCATTGCATCCGCAAGGTGCAGGCGCCGGAAGCGGTACCGGTCTTTTATCGTCGTCACAGCAATGCTCCCTTCTGCAGCCGCAGTTCGAACCGCATCCGTTTCCTCCACAAAGCATTAACAGAATCAATAAACAACAACAATTCATAAAAACAACTCCTCATACACTAAGCACTTATTCTAATAACTAATGTATGAGGAGTATTTATTTTTGTTCCTGTCTACAGCGTTCTTCTGCCCTGATTTGCGGAATTATTTTTCTCCGTATATAACGTACGGTATATTTCTCGCCCTTTTGTGCCAGCATCTTAAGCAGCTTTTCCAAGAGTCTTCTCGTATCATCATGCATATACTTCGCGGCGCTGCCGCTTTGATAATACCGTAACGGCAGATCGTCCGTATAGCTGCCCTTATTATAATTCTTGGATGCCGCCACACGGTCCATAAACATCTCCACCACATACCGCAGCGGCATTTTTGCCGGAACAATCCCTGCCCCCCGCTTTACACTGTAATCTGTCCAATACTCATAATGATGCTTGTTTCTGCCCTTGTGGTGAAGCCACGCCGACGAGTATCCTTTTTCCAAACGCTCTGCATTATTAGGACTTTGCGTTCCCTGATAGTACCGTGCGCCCACCAAAAACTCGCTTGGCATATATTTCGAAAGGTCATGCAAAATTCCCTGCCGGTAAAGCCCCACCGAAAAACAGCCCCTCATCACCATTCTCTTATGCTCTGTAATTGTTTTAAAGTGTCTCCAAATCTTCAACCCTGTCAACCTTCTCTATGCAGTCTGCACATCCTGCTTTTTCTTTCCGTCCGCCTTTTTTGCGGTCGTTTTTTTCGGACTCTTCTTTACGGATTCCGGAAGCCTTTTCCCAACCAGTACCGTAACGCTTCTCGGTGCAATATCAATATATCCCGTGTTCTTCTCATAGTCCGTCACAAGCACATTTTCCGTTGTTTCAAACGCCTTAACCCACTCATAATTTGCAATCGACGGCAGCGCAAAGCGGTGCGAATTCCAATGCATGTTGCTTGCAATATAAATGTAATCGGCGCTCTTGCCGTCCTCTGCGTGTCCGCAGTACATAATACCGATATGCCGGTTGTTCTCATTAAGCTGTACCTTCCACGCTTCCTCGCCGTGGTACGACAAATCCGGATAACCGTGACCAAAACGGTCAAGCATGGACATCGAATCCTCCAAATGAATCATCGGATGCGACCGCCGAAAGGCAATCAGCTCCTTCACATACTCGTAAATATCCGCATTCTTTGCCAAGCCGCGCCAATCCACCCAGCCGGTCTCATTGTCCTGACAATAACAGTTGTTATTTCCGTGCTGACTGTTTCCGAACTCGTCTCCCGCCATAAGCAGCGGAACACCCTGTGCCAAAAACAGAAAGCTTAACGCATTTTTCATCTGCGTATGGCGCAGTTTATTAATCGCCTTCTTGCGTGACGGTCCTTCCACACCGCAGTTCCAACTGTAATTGTGATTCGTTCCGTCCGTATTGTCCTCACCGTTTGCCTCATTGTGCTTTGTATCGTACGAAACTAAATCCGCAAGCGTAAATCCATAATAATTTGCCATAAAATGAATGATACCGCATTTCGTATGATAATTGCGCATATGATACTGGAAGCTTTTAAGCATCCCGTAATCGCCCTTTAAATACCTGCGCATATCATACATAAATTCATCCCTGTAATAGGCAAGATTTTTACAAGCCGCACCCTCTGTGCCATGATATATTTCCGAAAGCCTGAAATCTTCATACATCAGCTTCGTATTTGCAAACAGAGGCTCCGTCGCAATCAATGTCGCAGGCACACATGCACCCTTTAAATGAAATCCGTCAATATGGTACTCCAGCACCCAGTGCTTTAAAATTTCTAATATATAACCCTGCTTAATATTAGTGGGGAAGTAAAACTGCATAATAACCTCTATGCCGCTTTTGTGAAACTCCCGTACCATGCGCTTAAATTCCGTCACGGCGTCATCCCCGGCCGCAAAGGAAGCCTTGGGCACGAAATAAAACGCCTCCTTATATCCCCAACAGTTTATCCGTTTTGCCCTGACCGGCTCCGCATCGATTTCCGCGTCAATATGCGATACCTGATACTCGATTGTATGTGTTACGGCAGTGTCCGGCACATTTTCCCACTCACATTCCTCAAATTCATACGCGGGCATCAGCTCCACCGCATTAATTCCAAGTTCCTTTAAATAAGGCAGCTTTTCTGTCATCCCCATAAAGGTTCCCTTATTCTTCACCTTTGACGAGGCGTGCTTTGTAAAACTGCGCACATTCAGACAATACATAATACTGTCGCTGTATGGAATGCAAAGACGCTGCGTTCCCTGCCAGTCAAACGCATCATTATAAAAGCTTCCGCGCAAAAACGGACGCTTAAATTCCCCGCCTCTCCACTTTTCATTTCCGACAATACGCTTTGCATACGTGTCAACAAGAACCTTTTCGCCAACAAAAAAATTATACTCATAGCGCGCACTGTCAATGCCTTCAATTAAGGCACAAAAAATATTTCCTATCCTGTGTTTTTTGTCAAATAAAATACGCTCCTTCTGTTCCACTCCTTTGCGGTAAAGAATAATACCGCATTCTTCATTCGTATTGTTTACCATTGAGAAATTAATGCTGCCGTCCGCTTTCAGGGAGGCTCCCAATGGATATGGATGTCCGTTCTTAATTCTTAGTTTTCTCATAAAAACCTCTTTATTCTTTCCGTTTCAGATAATACACTGCCCTATTTACAATCACATGCCATATCATATCATAAATCTGCTATTTATGATCGACATTCGCCGCTCGCCGAACAAGCAAGTTTGCTCTTCTCGCTAACGCTCATTATATCATAAATCTGCTATTTATGATCGACATTCGCCGCTCGCCGAACAAACAAGTTTGCTCTTCTCGCTAACGCTCATTATATCACAACAGGTAAAAAAAGCTGTATCTCATCCTGTATGACAAAATCAACTTTTCTGTCAGACAGCTGCTTTTCTTGTGAAAACAGGATTTTTAATTGGCTGCGGCTGGGATCGGCGCTATATTCGAGTCTGTCATCATACATATCTTTTCCCATAATCAGAAGTACGTCCGCCTCCTCGCACGCGTTTTCCGCTTCTGTCATCAATTTTGCGTTTACACGCTCACCGAGCAGACGAATATTCGGTCTTACCGCAGTCTTTTTGCAGTTATCGCAAAGCGGTATGCCGACCGCGTTTCTCATATAATTGATGTCAAAAAGCTTACTGCAGTGCGGACACCTGTTCGAATTCATATTCCCGTTCAATTCAATGATTTTATGAAACCGAATCCCCTGCGGTATCCCGTGAAAATTCTGACAAATCACCGCAGAAAGTTTCCCCTGCGCCTGCAGCCGTAACAATGCATCATAAGCAGGCGTCGATTTCACCTCCATTGTTAAAATCTCATTCTTGTAAAAGCGGAAAAACCGTTCACCCTTCGCATTAAAAAAGCTGGTGGAGAGCATGTCCTCCGGGGTATATCCGTAAAGCTCCTCTACCCGGTAGGTTTCTTCGTTGCTGTCAAGGTCATAGCCGCCGCCCTCTACCAACATCTCAATTCCAAGCACCGCCACAATTTTTCCTGCTTCCGCAATTTTTCTCCGAATATAGTTTATCACTTTCTCATCTGTTTCTAATTTCATAGACAGTCCCTCTGCTTTTCAAACGATACCCCACTTTTATAATACCTGCTTTTCATACCCTGTGTCAAGTATCTGCGCAAAGGTTGCACCGAAACCTCCATAAAAACATTTACCCATAATTTATCAAGAATCGCTTGATTTGCACACACAATTTAGGTAATATATAGTTATACAAATATATTTGCCGTTTTGGAAAACCAAAAGGCATAGAAAGGCATGGTATAAAAATGGCTGGAAATGAAACAAACGGCTATGATGACGAGGAAATGACCGTCGAGCTAGAGCTTGATGACGGCAAAACGGTCAACTGTGCAATAATCACCATTCTGACGGTTGCACAAAAGGACTATATTGTTCTTCTTCCGCTTGACGAAAACGGAAACAATGAGGATGGCGAAGTGTGGTTCTACCGGTATGAGGAGAATGAAAGCAATCCGGACGCTGAACCTTCCCTTTCCTATATTGACAATGATGAGGAATACGAAACCGTAGCCGACGCGTTCGACGAATATCTTGACAACGTTGAATTTGATGAAATTGTCGGCTCTGACAAAAACGAAGAAGAAACTTCTTCGAAAAACAAGGAGGAAAATCCTCTGCTTGCTGAAAGCAGCTCGCATTTTTCTTCGAAAAACAAGGAGGATAACCAATAATGGATGAAGCAATTGCTAAGGAGAAAACACTTCTTATAGACAGGTCATATACCTGCCCTGTCTGTGATAAGAAAATTCGTGCAAAATCGGTGAAATCCAATTCCGCAAAATTTATTGACACGATGGCAGACTTAAGACCAATTCACAACAATGTCAACGTCACAAAATACGACGCAGTCTGCTGCCCGAACTGTGGGTTCTCAGCACTTACGAAAAATTTTACCAACACGACCGCCACACAGCGCAAACTGCTTCGTGAGCAGATACAGGCAAACTACAAATCGCACGAGGAAGTGGAATGTGATACATACACGACCGAAGTTGCCATAAGCCGTATGAAAATGGCGCTTCTGTGCACCGTTACAAAAGGCGGAAAGGACAGCGAAATCGGAAATGTGTGCGTAAAAATCAGCTGGCTTTATGAAAGCCTTGCAGAGGAGCTTGACGAGAACGACCCTGCTACGGAAGAAAAACGCGCACTCTATCTCAAGGAAGCAGACAATGCCGCATTTAAGGCATATGAGCATCTTTCCAATGCAAGAATGAAGGAAAACTTCCCGATTGCAGGCATGAACGAGACGACGCTTGATTATCTCCTCGCGTACTACGCTTACAAAAAGGGCGAATATCAGACCTGTATGCAGCTTCTTTCTGGTGTGGTTACAAACAGGAGTACCTCACCCCGTTTAAAAGATAAAAGCTTAGAGCTAAAAGATCTCGTTAGTTCAAAACTTCATGAAAATTAGTAATCACACAATATTATAATTCATTTAAAAATCTTGAGGGCAGGAAGTTTCCTGCCTCTTTTTCTTGTATATAAAACAAAAACAGCAGTTCTTTCGCGCGCGTCATCGCCACATAAAACATTCGACGCTCTTCCTCAAGCTCCGCGTCCGTCACCGCTTTCTTATGCGGCACAACACCTTCGTTTACGTCAGGCAAAATCACAAGCTTCCACTCAAGTCCTTTTGACGCATGCATTGTCACGATATTGACGGCATCCGCCGTATCCTTTTGCCTGTCCGCAGACGCTTTTTCCATAACCGCATCGTAACATGCAATATGCGAAAGCCACTCCTCGATTGTCTCAAAATCCTTTGCTAGCTGCTGCAGCGCATCAAGCTCCGCAAATTTTTCCCTGCTGTCAACGCCCCTCTCAAGGCACTGTTTTTGAATATGCGCATCATACCCTACTCCTTTTCGAATAAAATTCACTGCCGCATATGGATTTAAACCTTTCATAAAATGCAAATCATCATACATCTGTATAATATTTTGGACAACATAATCTTCATTCCGGCAGGCAGACATCAGCTCCTGCATGGAAAAAGGCTTTAGCGGCACATAATTTCTGCGGATATAACGCACGGGACTGTTCATAATACGGAAAAAATCCGAAACGGTATCCTCATACAGCGCATATCTCAAATACGCTGTCAAATCCATTGCAATCGGTGACTGATATATATTTTTCGGCTTTTCCCTCATCCGAAACGGGATGCCTTCCTGCACAAGACACTGCGCCGTATTGACCATATGGTTCCCCGTCCTGTAAAGAATGGCGATGTCACTGTAATGCGCGCCTTCCTGCTCCATATACTGCCTGATTAAAAGCGCCGTATTTTTCGCCTGCTGGTGTTTTGATGTAAAAGAATAAATTTTGACCCCGTCAGTCATTGGATTTTGTGTTTCCACCGCTTTGGGAAAACGCGATTTATTATGTGAAATCAGCCGCCCCGCCGTCTCCACAATGTCCCGCCTGCTTCTGTAGTTGACATTTAGCAGGACTTGTTTGGCACTCGGATAATCCTTCTGAAAATTAAGCATAATCTCAGGTTTTGAACCGCGGAAGCCATAAATCGCCTGATCGTCATCCCCCACAATAAACAGATTGTCCCGCGGCGCGGCAAGCAGCCGTACTACCTCGTACTGCAAAGGACAGATGTCCTGAAATTCGTCAATTAAAATATACCGGAAGCGCTCCTGCCACAATTTAAGCACCTCGGGACGCGCCAGCAGCAAATCACGGCACAAAAGCACCATATCGTCAAAATCAATCCGTCTGCGGCGGTTCATCTCCTTTTTATAAGTGTCATAAAGATATTCAAATGCAGTTTGCGGCAGCGTTTCGCTTGCAAATTCCTGCGGGCAAATTCCGTTGTTCTTGACCTTGCTAATCTCTGCCAAAAGCCGCTGTATTAAATCATTGTCTGTATCCTGTGCGTAACTCTCGTTTGCATCCTGACACATCACCTCAGGCGGCGCCTCCGCAAGGATTGTGGCAATCAGCTTATATTTATCACGTTCTCTGATAATATTTTCAGCAGTAAATTTATAGGTATGTTTTAAAATGTTGAAAAATGTGGCATGAAATGTTCCGAAGTTAACGGGACAGCCTTTTTGATTTGAGATTTTAAGAAACCGCTCCTGCATTTCCGTGGCAGCAGCCTTTGTGAATGTAATCACAAGAATATCTTCCGGCTTTACCTGATGTTCCTCTATTAAATATCGGATTCTTTGGGTAATGACAAGTGTTTTTCCGGAGCCGGGACCTGCCAGTACAAGCATCGCCCCGTCTCCGTGTGTTATGGCAGCAAACTGCGCCTCATTTACGTTCAAATTATTTAGCATGTTCAAGTAATTCAATACCCTTTCTGATTCGAATCAGGGTTTCCTCTTTTCCGAGTACCTCCATGATTTCCGTCGCACCAGCCGGCGTCATCTGAAGACCCGAAACTGCTGTTCTTATCGGCCACATCACGTAGCCGTTCTTAACACCCTTCTTTTCCACATACGACAACAGAAGCTGATAAAGCGCATCATTTGTGTAATCCTCCTGCGCCTCTAACATTGGAAGCACTTCCTTTAATACTTCAATCGCACTCTCCTGTGTTGTCTTCATCTTCTTATGCGCATACATGGCAGTATCATACTCCGGCAGCGTCTCAAAAAATCCAATCAGATTTTCAATATCCGGAAAGACTTCGATACGCGTTTTCACCATTTCCGCAATCTTTTTCAAATCCAAATCCTTGTGAATGACATTTTTGATATACGGAAGAGCCATGTCATAAAACCGGTCAAAATCCATCGCCTTGATGTACTCCCCGTTCATCCACCTAAGCTTATTCATATCAAAAACGGAAGACGACTTGTTAATCCTTGTATAATCAAAATCCGCAATCAGCTCGTCCAGTGTAAAAATTTCCCGGTTATCCTCCGGACTCCACCCAAGAAGCGCCACAAAATTAATGATTGCCTCCGGCAAAATTCCCTGCTCCACAATATCCTCAAACGAAGAATGCCCGCTGCGCTTACTGAGCTTTTTGTGCTCCTCGTCGGTAATCAGCGGCAGATGCACATACACCGGTATCTCCCAGCCAAACGCCTCATAGAGCCTGTTATACTTTGGTGTGGAAGAAAGATATTCGTTTCCGCGCACCACATGCGTAATCTCCATTAAATGATCATCTACAACGTTGGCAAAGTTGTAAGTTGGATACCCGTCCGACTTAATCAAAATCATATCGTCAAGCTCGGAATTATCCACGGAAATATCTCCGTACAGCTCATCGTGAAAGCTTGTCGTACCCTCTGTCGGATTATTCTGTCTGATGACATACGGGATACCACTCGCAAGCTTCTCCTCGACTTCCTCCTTGGAAAGCCCCAGGCAATGCTTATCGTACACCGTAATTTCCTTTCCCTCAACAACCTCCGATTTGAGGCTTGCAAGCCGCTCTTTATCGCAAAAACAGTAATACGCCTCGCCCTTATCCACAAGCTCTTTTGCGTACTTCATATAAATCCCTGCCTTGACGCGCTCGCTCTGTACATACGGACCATATCCTTTATCCTTATCCGGTCCTTCGTCATAGACAAGCCCTGTTTTTTCAAGCGTATTGTATATAATTTCCGTTGCGCCCTCAACATAGCGCTCACGGTCCGTATCCTCGATACGAAAAACGAAATCTCCCCCCGCGTGCTTTGCAATTAAAAACTCATACAACGCGGAACGCAGATTTCCAACGTGCATTTTTCCCGTGGGACTTGGCGCAAATCTGCACCTTACCTTCTGTGCCATTTTATAACCTTGCTCCTCTCCATATCTTTATCATCAAAATCGAGCAGAGCCCCCTACTCGTCGCGCCGGGCACCTGTCAACGAACCGATTTATCGGTTTGATGACATATTTCCTTCGGGTGCCCGTGTGCATAAAACAAAATCTATCATACGATTTTACCAAGCGTTTTACATAAAGTCAAGTAATCTGCCAAAGTTCTTATTCCGGCTGGCGCACATCCGCCTCCGGCAGCTTCTTTTCCGAAGCATTTTTATAGCCCAGCAAATCCTTTGTGGCTACCGGAATTGCAATATTGGTTCCGGCTCCCGCAACGCAGCCTCCGGGACACGCCATTCCCTCTATCAGACAGCCGTTTTTCTTCCCCGCCTTTGCGAGCATCAGAATTTTTTTACATTCCGAAAGGCTCTCCGCGTGCTCGATATGGATTTCCGTATCGGGATAATATTCCTTAATACAACTCTCAATCGCGCTCGCAACGCCGCCCGCAACGCCATAGCCGCGTCCTGCTGCCGTTGCTCCGTCCATCGTGTCAAGCGCCTGTATCTCCTCAAGCAGAATGCCTTTTGCCTCAAACATTCCCGTAAGCTCCTCGAACGTAATGACAAAATCCACATCGGAACGCACCGTTCTGCGCATCGCCTCAAGCTTCTTGCTTGCACATGGTCCGATAAAAACCACGCTCGCGTCAGGGTGTTCTTCCTTAATCACCCTTGCCGTCGCCACCATCGGCGTAAGCGCATTGCTGATTTTGTCAATTGTCTCAGGGAAAAACTTCTTTGCAAGCATTGACCATGACGGACAACATGAAGTCAAAAGAAACGGCACTTCCCCTGTCGCCACCTCATTGACATAATGCTCTGCCTCCGTCATCGCTCCCATATCCGCACCGATTGCCGTTTCATACACATCATAAAAACCAAGCTCCTTCAAAGCAGTCTTTAGCATATCCGGCGTCACCTTTGGACCAAACTGTCCGACAAACGCAGGGGCAACCTGTGCAATAATCTTTCTTCCTGACTGCATCGCCCGGATTAACTGGAAAATCTGCGACTTATCGGCAATCGCACCAAACGGGCAGCTTACCATACACTGTCCGCAGGAAACGCACTTTTCATCGTCAATCACAGCCCTGCCGTGACTGTCCGAATAAATGGCATTGACGCCGCAGTGTGAAAGACAAGGACGCTGCTGATGCGAAATCGCATCATAAGGACAGACTGTCTTACACTTTCCGCACTTGATACACTTTTCCTGATCAATCACCGAGCGTCCGTTTTGCATTGTAATTGCCCCACGCGGACACACCTCGTTACACGGGTGCGCAAGACAGCCCATGCACTTATTGGTAACCTCATACTTGTTCTCCGCACACGCATTGCACGCCGACGCAATTACCTGCATTAAAGGCGGCTCATAATACTTTTCGTCAATATTGCTCTCCTCCACGCCCTGACTGACCTGAACCGGCTCATCCTCGGGGCGAAGCGACATGCCCATCGCAAGCCTCGTACGCTCACGCACAATTTCACGCTCCCGGTAGATATTGTCCCAATACGGCGAATTTTCCGCATCAACCAGTTTATACGGAAGCGCCTCCATATCATCCACAATATTTTCAGAATGATATGCCATATTCGCAACTTCCCTGAAAATCGCACGCCTTGTCTTTCGAACCTGTGTATCAATTCCTCTCATATCTAAATTTCCGCCCCTTTCTTTGCCTGCCAAATCACATATTTTATACTTACATTTATTTTGACATATTTTTAACAAACTTGCAACCCTTATTTTTCAAAAAATCGTACACCTGCACACTCTCCTGTCATCATACAGAAAAAGAGCCTGCATTCACAAGCTCTCTTTAAAAACTCAACTGTTTCGATAAATCTCCCTGATATGCTCCAAAGCAGCGACCGCATTCTCCGGACTGGTGTTCTCCAGCGTAGCGTGCATAAACGGCTTTTCCTTTTTCATATACGGAATAACGCGCTCCCAATGGCACATTCCCTGTCCCACAGGCACAGACACGAGCTTGCCGTCCTTGATTTGAAAATCCTTCACATGAAGCACCGCCACATCTTTGCCCAGCAATTCCACCGCCTCATCCAAAATTTCATCCTGCTTTTCATAATTATAAATTTCAAGCAGATTGACAGGGTCAAGAATAATGCGCAAATTCGGCGAATTAATTTCATCCAGCACACGTCTTGCGCGGACAGGATTGCACACGATATGCCGTACCACCGGTTCAATCGCCATCAGCACGCCCATCTGCTCCGCATACTTTACCACGGGACGCAGATTGTTGATAAAAGTCTGCAAAGACTCCTCGTTCCAACATGCCTCCTCAAACTTATACTCAAGATTTGGCGCACCCGTTTCCGTGCCGACCACACCCGCGCCCAAATGCGCTGCAAAGCGAATGTTTGCCATATATTTATTCTGAATTGTCTTTAACTTTTCCGAATCCGGATTGGCAAGATTCAAATAACAGCCAAGCACTGCCACATCCAACCCATATTTGTCAAAAAGCCGCTTCAAATACATTGCATATCCCGGTGTCAGCGCACTGTCCGCCACCGAATTCTCGCTGATAACCTTTGAAAGCGCCAAGTGCGCACAGGCAAACCCCTGCTCATGCACCGCCTTTAACCGCTCCTCCAGGGGAGCCTTTACTGCATCGTGCAGCCGAATTCCAAACTGCATTATTTTAAACCTCCTTTAAAAGCCAATCACGTTCTCACGCGTGTACTGTGCCGCTTCACTTTCCGTTAAAAGCTTAACAAACGGGGCGCGCGCCTCTCCCGCGCCCTCGCCAAAGTTTCCGTACTCCGCAAAAAACATGGTGTCCCAGGCATCCTTCTTGTTCCAGTCATGCCAGCCCTCTTTTTTAATATGCGCGCCGATTTCTGAATTTATAATAACTGCCTTGGCAAAATTCCGCCACGGTCTGCCAAGATACGCGCTCTCTTTCGGACAGTCGCTTGTAAAGCGGCAGCGGTTAAATACATATCCGTACGGTTCCCCTTCATATGTAGAGGGCGCTGTCACATACCCGTTAATCTCGTCATTCCTGTTACGCATAAAAATCTCACAGTTCTCAAAATATGCCGTCGCACTGCCAAAAATAAAATCAATATTTCCGGAGATAAAGCAGTCCTTATACAAATGCCTGCCATGACGGCGCGGCGCGAACTCCTTTGGTCCCTTAAAGCCGCCCGGCTCCTTCGGCTGCTTGGGAAGCGGCGCCGTAAACAGCGTGTCCTGAAACCCTTCAAATCTGCAATGTTCAAAAGTCAGGTGATCGCCGTCTGCGTAAACGGCAAGCGCCTGTCCTGCCTTATCGCCCTGCCCTGCCTCATTTAAAAAGGAAACATGGCAGGCATAAAAATCATCCGCATCAATAAATACACTCGGCGTCCGGAACGTTCCGCGCTTGTCGCCCTCCGGCATCAGATCGCGCGCCGCGTCCGAATAAGTTATCTTTGTGCTGTTTTCATCCGCACCGATAAATGAAATATGATTTTGACGCACAACAAGCCTTTCGTGGTACACACCTGGTGCAATGTGTATCACAACCTTCATGCCGTCATATTGTTTCGCAGCCTCGAGCGCCGTTGCAATCTTTGAAAATGCCCCGTCACCGTCTGCCGAAACATACAACTCTTTTACGTCCATCATTATAATCTTCTCCTCAAGAATAACATTTCTGCATACGCAGATTTTCATTTTATCCCTTCAGCACGCACATTTCCGCATATACAAGCCTATGCGGATTTTCATTTTATCCCTCCAGCACACACATTTCCGCATATGCTAGTAAAAATGGCGCTGTTCCTTTTGCATCGTCTTTTACAATCGGCTCTGACATATAGTATTCATAGCTGCCGTCACGTCTTCTGTTTTTATCCGGTCCAAGACCTGCCACAAGACAAATTCCGCCAAGGCTCATTACCCCGTCAACCGTTGTTAAATATTTATCACAAATACCATGAAATGCCTTCACGCCATACGCACTGTACTCTTTCGGAAGATACCCAAGACGCGCGCCCTTCAACAGACAGTACGCCATAATCGAACTGCCGCTCGTCTCCAAATAATTCTTCTCCTTACCCGGTAAATTGGGAATTTGATACCACATTCCCTCCGGCGACTGATATTTGAGCATCGAATCAATCAAATCCCGATACATCTTTAACAAGTGCTCATACTCCGGCGTTCCCTCATCCGCCAATACAAGCGTATCGAGCAGCGCCATTGAAAACCATCCAAGCGCTCTGAGCCAAAAATGTTTTGAAAGTCCTGTCTCGGGATCTGCCCAGAACATCACACGTTCCGAATCATATGCATGATAATAAAGCCCTGTTTCGGGGTCTTTTAAATTCTTCTCCACATTGAAAAACTGGTTGTAAATATCTGTATAATTCTTTTTATCATTAAATCGCTTTTCATATTCCATATAGTAGGGCTGTGCCATATACAGACCGTCAAGCCACACCTGATTTGGGTAAATCATCTTATGCCAAAAATTTCCTTCCTTCGTACGGGGCATCTCCAAAATCTGTGCATAGATATTTTTCGTAGCTTTCGCATACTTCTCCTTACCCGTCAAATCATAGAGCGTAAAGAGGTTCTTTCCCTCGTTAATATTATCGAGATTCAGCTCGTCCTTGTCATAGCCTCTGATTGTTCCGTCTTCCTCGACACGGTGTCCGATATATTCATCCGAAAACTTCAGGAACTTTTCGTTCTTTGTCACCTTGTAAAGCTCCAAAAGCGACATAATCATGCAGCCGTCAATATAATCCCATGTTGCCTTCTTTCCTGCCCTGATTTTCTCAATATTCCACACTGGCTCTTCCAGTGTGCTTCTGTCTATTAACTCGTTTACATATTTTTCTACTATCTCAATCGCCATTTTTATCCTCCATTTATCACATGCACTATCGCACAAAAGTATCTATTCCATCGCTTATGACCGCATCGCCGATTTGTCCCTGTACAGTCACATTCTTTAATTCCAGTGTCTCAATATTCTTTGCAAAAATTCCTGTGTTGGTCTGCTCCTCCACACCGTCCATCATCGCAGGTACGCCTGCCGTCGGATGTTCCGCAAACGAAAACGCGGCATTCTCAAACGTTACATGATGAATTTTCTGTTCCGGCAGTCCGTACAGATACGATGCCGCTGCGTGACAGTTCACCGCCGTCAGGTTCTTAAACAGGAAATCGCCAAGATACGGCGTGCGCTCGTCAACGGGATGAACCTCTTTTGACTGGACATAATCCGAATGCCCGTCCGCATCACAGAAATAGAACGAATTGATTACCACCGGAGTCATCACGTGATCCATCACGATATTTTCAAATGTAATTCCCGTGACAATCGCGTCCTTGCCGCGTCCGCGGCGCGTCTTAATACGCAGTCCCCTGTCCGTATGCAGGAATAAACAGTTTTCCACCTTCAGGTTCTTTACACCGCCCGCCATCTCGCTTCCGATTGTAATCGAACCGTGTCCGTCCCGCATACAGCACTGTCTTATCGTCAGATTTTCCGACGGCGTCTTGTACTTTGCCCCCATATAAATCTTTCCTGATTTAATTGCGATACAGTCATCTCCGACCGAAAAATAAACGCCGACAATCTCAACATTTTTGCATGATTCTGGATCCAAGCCGTCCGTGTTTGGCGAATCCTTTGGTCCAAGGACACTGATGCCGATAAACCGCAAATCATCCGAAAAGTATGGATGGATATTCCATGACGGACTGTTCTGTACCGTAATTCCGTGAAGCACGACATTTTTGCAATGATTTAAGAAAATCATGCGCGGTCTCCATGCAATGCGCTTTACTTTCGCATTTTCCCACCAGTTTTGGTGCGTCGCACAGCCGTCAATCGTTCCCTGTCCCGTTATTACGACATTTTCTACGTTGATGCCCGTTATAATGCCTGCGAACATGTCAAGCGGATCGCCCTCCCACGTTCCAAGCAAATATTCCTTTTCCTTATCAACACACTCGATTTTTCCCGGCAGAATGGGAAATTTATTTCTGTCCGTAAAAGCGGAAAGCACCGCATCCTTTCCAATTTCAAGCACAAGGTCGCTCTTTAAAAACAGCGGATAAATTTTGTAAACACCCTCAGGAATGTACACCCTGCCGCCTTTCGGACATGCATTGATTGCACACTGGATAAATAGAGTATCATCTGTTTCCCCGTCACCCTTTGCACCAAAATCCTTTACATTTAAAGTCACGTATTCATCATCTGTTGTCACTTCAAAGCGCTGCGTTTCGCCGTCATACCGAAGCTCCACATCGTATGTGGTCGCAGGTGCAAGTCCAAACACACTTGCCACATTTCTGTCGCTTTTTTCTGCAAGACTTCCATTTATATAAATTTCATGCACATGCTCTGATGAAAAGTAGCCATTGTCTTTGATTTCGACGACAAAGCTTGTGGAAGTTTTGTAGATTACATCGTACTTCATATTTTCCTCCATTCTGTCAGACAATTCAAAACCTGTCCCGACATTTTTCATATATTTCTACGATAACACATTTGGAAACAAATAGCTACTAAAAAATGATTCAAACATATAACAACATTCCTCTCTTACAATTTCTTGTCATTTTATGAAATAATTTTGCGTTTCCTTACTATGATGAAAAAATATGATAGCTTTTCCGTTTACTCTGTTATATGATAAAGCAAAACACAACGCAGTACCCATGTCCTTGGCATACTGCGGTCAAACAATCAGACTTTGAAAGGAAACAATTATCAATATGAAAACCACAAAAAAAATAAACCGCGATTTAATCTTAAACGGTAACATGCTGCAGGCGATTTTATCAATTGCCATCCCCGTTGTAATTAATTCGTTTTTACAGACAATGTATAACCTTACCGACACCTACTGGCTTGGAAAAATCGGCACGGAACAGCTTGCCGCCATCAACCTTGTCACGCCGGTGCAGAATATTATCTTAAATTTCGGGACAGGCATCACCGTCGCCGGCTCCGTTCTGATTGCACAGTATATCGGCGCAAAGGACGACGAAAATGCCAAAAGCATGGCAAATCAGATTTTTGCCTGCGCAATGATTTTTGCGGTTGTATGCGCGGGTGTTTGTTTTTTAGCCACTCCCTCCATTGTGCGCTGGCTTGGTGCAGACGGCGTTACGTTTAACTACGGCACTGTCTATTTACAAATTGTTGTTCTTGATATGCCGCTTTTGTACACCATTAATATATACAATGCCATACACCAGGCGCAGGGCGATACCGTGCGTCCAATGCTTTTAAATTTTCTCGGGATTCTTATCAACATGGTTTTGGATCCGCTTTTGATGATTACATTAGATCTCAACATCACCGGTGCCGCACTTGCAACGCTGCTTGCGAAAGTCCCCTCCGCGCTGATTGCCTTTTGGGCGCTCACGCGGCGCACGCAGACAGTATATCTTGATCTGCGGCACCTGCGGTTTGAGAAAGACAAGCTGCTTTCTATTTTCCGTGTGGGGCTTCCGACTGCAATCGGAGGCTCCACCATGCAGCTTGGTTTTCTGTTAATGAGTAAAAACGTCTACAAATACGGCACGCAGGCAATGGCAGCGTACGGTATCGGCAACAAGGTAAACGGGCTGATTACGCTTCCGTCAAACGGCATCGGTTCCGCCGTCGCCACGATTGTCGGTCAGAATATCGGCGCGAACCAATACGACAGGGCGCAGCACGGCTACAAGCTGTCTCGCAATATCAGCATTGTGTTCCTGTTCGTCGGCGGGTTTATTTTGTCTCGCGCCCCGATTTCAAGAAGTATTGTCAGCATTTTTTCCGATAACGACGCCGTAATCGGCATGGCTGCGGATTTTTTGAGCATTATGGCATTTTGGTGCTGGACAAACGGAATCCACAACGCCACAAACGGGCTGTTTCAGGGCACGGGGCATACGGAAGTTACCATGATGATCGATGCAACAAGACTTTGGGTATTCCGGTTTCTGACGCTGTTTATCTGTGAAACGGTATTCCATATGGGCGTGCGCAGCATTTGGTACAGTGTTGTCATCAGCAACGGTATTTCCGCGGCGATTTTGTATCTCTTATATCACATGAAAATTTGGAAAAAGCCAGCGTTTCGAAAAAAAGCGCAATAATTACTTAATGCCCAAACCTATATATGCTGTTATATTATTTATAAATATTTTTTTCGCAAAAAGGTGTAAAGTCTTAATAATTAAATAAGACCTTACACCTTTTGAGTTAGTAGTTATTTTCCCGTCATTGCCTGTCATTGTAAAGGAAGTGCAAAATTTTGTGAAACTTTCTGAAATCTAAATTTTGAATTTTAGGACTATATAATTCATAAACAAACTTTAGGATATGATAATGGCAACTGCCATTATCTGCGCACTTCCTTTTTCCATGAAATAAAGACGCTCACCCTCAAAAACCCTGCTGTCATTTGTAACAGATCAGTCACCCCACACACCGTCCGCCATCTCCTCCGACAGCCGCTCGGCAATTCGCTGCACTTCCTCCACGTCAAGGTTCGTCACCGCCTCCAAAAGCGCCTGAATATCCGCACCGATTTGTTCAGGATACGTATACCCGCGCAGCTTTGCCGCCGCCTCGTCCGCCGCGTCAAACTCCATTTCCTGCATACTCACACGCACCATCTCCACAAGCGCAAGGAGCACCGAATAGTCGGTTACCTCCTCCCCTGCCTCGACTCCAATCCCGAAAACACCTTGCAGCCTTTGCCGATAAGCGCGCCACTCCTCCAAAAAGACCGGCGTCATCGCCAAAATTGCCTCTGTTTTCCCGTCCCTTGCCGCATATTCCAAGACCCTTGCCATCCCAAAAAGCGTCACAATGCCAACCGTCCCCGCAAGACTCTTCATCGCGTGCACCTGAATGCGGTACTGCTCCAGCTGTCCCTCGTCCGAAAGATGCAGATACGCCTGCTCCAGGCGCTGCGCCGCCGTATCAAGCTGCGCATAAAATTCCTTCACCGTATCTTCCAAAAGCGCCTTGTCCGGCAAATGCAGCCACGCATAATCCCAGTCCAAGCCCTCCACCAAAGGCAGCTCTGACAAAACCATATCCCGTGCATTGTCCGTTTTCTGTTCCGGCAGCGTGCCCGCCGCTCTGACCGGGACAGTTAAAAGCAGTTCCCTGGGCAAATACGTTTTCAACATTGCCTCCAGCTTTTCCGGCATAACTGGCTTTGACAAAAAATCATCAAACCCTTCCGATAAATATTTCTCCTTCGCTCCCGAAACTGCGTTCGCTGTCAGCACAATAATCGGCGCGTCCTTACAAGGGGAATCCGGCATGGCTTTGATATGGTGCAGTGTTTCCACGCCGTCCATCTCCGGCATCATGTGATCCAAAAAAATCAAATCAAAATGCCGCTCCGAAACCAGTCTAAGACACTGTGCACCCCCATCCGCATCCGTCACCTGAATCTGCGTTTCCTTCAGCAGACTGCGCAGCACCTTGCGGTTGACGGCATTGTCGTCCACCACCAAAACCTCCGCGTTGGGCGCGTAAATGCTTGTGTCATAGCTGTATGTATCCGCCGCCTGCCGCACCTTCGTCTCAAAGTCCCCAATCGGCGTTTCATCAACAATTTTCTGCTCCAGTTCAAATGAAAACTTAGAGCCCTTTCCATATTCACTCTCCACCTGCAGCCTGCTGCCCAAAAGGTTCAAAAGCTGAATGGTAATATTCATACCAAGCCCGCTGCCCTCGATATTGCGGTTCCTGTCCTCCTCAATCCGCTCAAACTCCGCAGACAGCTTTGGCAAATCCTCTTTTTTAATCCCAATTCCCGTATCCTCAACCTCAAACCAAAGACAAACCGTCTCTCCCGTCTTGCGGCTTTTTACCCGCAGCCACACCGTTCCCTCATGTGTGTATTTGACCGCATTAGTCAAAACATTGGTCAATACCTGACGGATACGCACATCATCCCCATACAGTCGGGAAGGAATGGTGTGGTCAACCTCTACCGTAAAGCAAAGGTTTTTGTCCGCTGCCCGCTGCGCCGTCATATTCACCAAATCATGAATAAAACTGCTGAAATCATACAAAACCGGAACAATTTCCATTTTCCCCGACTCAATCTTAGAGAAATCCAAAATATCGTTAATCAGCGACAGCAGTGTCTGCCCCGCCGAGCGGATGTCCATCGCATACTCCTTAATATTCGGTTCTTTTGTTTCACGCAAAATCATTTCATCCATACCAAGCACCGCATTAATCGGCGTGCGGATTTCGTGGGACATATGCGCCAAAAATTTTCCCTTCGCGTCGTTTGCGACAAGCGCCTCCTTCCTTGCTATATCAGCATTCTTTTTTGCCTGCACAAGCATGATACTTTGCTTCTCCGCAGTCTTAATCCGTTCCTCCGCATCTGCCCGATACTCCTTGGAAACACGCAAAATATGCATTACCGCAATCGTCACGCCAAACACGGTCATCCCGTACATTCCTGCCATATTGCCGTACGAATACAGAAATAACGCATATAAAATCAGCTTTGCAATCTCTCCCGCAAACAGCGCGGCAAGTGACATAATCGAAAGCAGCGTTTGGTTTTTGCGATCCCTGCTTTCAATCTGTATCAGACTGAAAATCCCCACCGCGCAGACCACGCACATCAGAACCGTCGATACCTCCGCCATATTCTCTAACCGCTGCAGTCCCATCCACTGCAAAAAAATCTGTACGCCCGCGTTCAGAATTACACCGCCAAGCAGCACGGCAAATCGGCGCGGGAATAGTGTCCGCAAATTGCGCTCAAAATAAAACGCCAAAAGCAGCGGAAGCATCAGGATAATATAATCCTGCACCATATATGCACCCTCTGTGCTGTAGAAAAATATGCGCAGTGTGTTTGTACCGATAAAACAGTAAACGCCCGCCACCAGTCCGAACAATCCTAAAAACAGCTCTCCCCGCTCCGGCTGTTCAGTATGCCACCGGATTAACGCGAGCACCAGCATAACAACTGCCGCAATCATAATCATCAGACAGCATGCAATATCGACAAGATTACTCCCGTTTAACCCGATCACAAGCATATCCTGCAATTCAAGGACGACCTCTCCGATCGCCACATCCGTCTCCTGTTCCAAAACCGTCAATTCAATCTGCAGTTCCCCGTTTGAAAACGTCTCCGGAATATCCACAAAATGCTCCGAATCCGAATTTATGCTCTCTTCTTTCCGGTAAATCTCCTCACCGTCCAAGACAACACGCACATTCGCATTCTCAGTTGAAAAGTGCATTGTCATGCCGACAAAATCTTCCGAAAGTGTATTTTGAAACACCATCGTTTCCGTAGTATGCTGTTTTTCTATGTACGGCAGCGTGATTTCCGATGCTGACGCAATATCCAAAGAACCGATGCTCCAACCTTCGTTAAAATCATATTCCAGCCGCTCCGGAAGCATTGATACAGTCGCATCAGTCTGATACCGTATCAGTGCAATCACCATAAAAACACCGATTAAAAAAACGGTAAGCCCCGCAAGCTTTCGTAAATGTTTCATTTAAATAACGCTTCCCCCTTCTCAACCTGTTTCGCCGAAGAAATCGCCCCCGTCGGGCAGACCGCCTTACACTTGCCGCAGCGAATGCATTCGGGACTATTAATATTTTTTGTCACTTCCACCGCCATCGGACAGGAATGCTCACATTTTTTGCAGTCAATACACTTTTTTGTATCCAAATGCAGCCGGTAAAAGCTAAACCGCTGAAACAGCGCATAAAACGCCCCTAATGGACAAAGATAACGGCAAAACGGGCGATGGATACAGACAGACGCAAGCACAATCACCACAAGCACCAACAATTTCCATGAAAACAGCGCCCCTGCCGCCACACGCAGACTCTCATTCGTCAGCAAAAGCGGAATACCGCCCTCAAGCGTACCCGCAGGACAAATATATTTGCAGAAATACGGCGGCGCAATCCCCGTTTGATCCGCCGCAAAAAGCGGCAGCAAAATTACCGTCACAAGCAATATCAAATATTTCAAATACCGCGCCGGCTTGTCAATTTTCAAGGGCACCTTGATTTTCGGTGCAGGAATTTTATGCAGCAAATCCTGCACCAGTCCGAACGGACACAAAAGTCCGCACGCCGCGCGCCCAATCAAAATTCCGACCAGCATCAGCATTCCCAACACGTAAAAAGGGACGCGCTGTTCTCTTCCGCCAAGCACTGTTTGCAATGAGCCAATCGGACACGCCCCCAACGCCCCCGGACACGAATAACAGTTCAGCACAGGAACACACAACGCCTTACTCTTTCCGGTATAAATTTTTCCCTTTTGAAATCCAACCGCATAACCGTTTATCAAAACAGCAAACGTCAACTGGCAGACCCTCTGAATAGACAGCCGCCCTACCCGATGCCGATGCATTCCAAACATACCATCACCGCCTTCTGCATCACTTCCAAATGCTCCTTATTTGCAACGCCAATCCCAATCATCAGAACGGAAAGCGCTAAAATCCCCGCCGAAACAACCGACCGCTTATTCATCGCCAATCTCCGCCTTTCCCATAGACAACAATGCATTGTTGACCGCCGCCTTATAGGTGTCCTCCAAATCCTGCTGTCCGCCGATAATCGCGTCGCCCAGCATCGCTCCGTTTTGGTCAACGAGAATGGTTGTCGGAATATATAAAATTTCCCCGCACACACTCTCAAAATCGCCGTCCCCGTTCAAGAGCGTCGTCCCCTCATAGCCAGCCTCATCCAAAATACGCTTCACCCCGTCCGTATTACCTGTACCGTCAAGACAAACCGTAATCATTTGCACATTGTCTGGAAGGTTCTTCTCAAACGCTGCAATATCCGGCATTTCCGCAAGGCACGGACCACAAAAGGTCGCCCAAAAATTGATAATTGTAACGTCTGCGCCTGCAAAATTATCCTGTGTATACGTCTCACCGTCCAGTGTATTCGCCGTAAAGGACTGCAAGATACCATCCGCACTGCTCGTGGTTTGCACATCTGCCGTGGTTTGCGTTGTGCTGCTTTGCTCCTGCGGGGATTGCGGGGCAGTTTGCTTGTCACCGCAGCCGTTCAACATCAGACCGCATAATAAAAATGTGCTCAAAATTGTTGTCATTGCTTTTTTGTTTTTCATAATGCTGTACCTCTTTTTTATAATAATGCTATTTGTTTTCTTTATTCTATTGGACATCACCTATAGTCTACCACAATACCGCCGCGATAACTACTGCATTTTAACTATAAAAAATAATGCTATACTTCGCCTCATCAATTTTGCCCTCCCCCATTTTTTTCATAATCACCGCACTGCCTCCCGTGGCAAGCATGGTCGAAATCGCCGTGACAAGCTGAATAAGAGGCGCCGTCAGATTAATTGCGGACAGTGCATCCGTGCCAATCAGATTCGACACAAACAATCCGTCAACCATTGTGTAAAAAGACATAAACACCGTCATCGCAACTGTCGGAACCGCAAACTTTAAAATATTTCTCAGTGTTACAGGTTTTAAATAAGCATTTTCGTTCTTCATCCGTTTCCCCTCCATTCCGAAAATTTCATATTTGCTTGCATTTGCTTCTTGTATGGAGTATCATAAACCATACAGTAACAGTATGGTCAAGCAAAAATCCTCACTTTTAGAAAGGAACATCATATTCACATGAACAAAAAAAAGAAACTGCTCACCATCGGTCAATTTGCCGCATTACACGGCATCAACAAAAAAACCCTGATGTGGTACGATGAAATCGGTCTGTTTCGCCCCGCTGCCGTTAATTCCGAAAATGGCTATCGATGCTACAGCTACCACCAAAGCCCCATCCTCGAAACCATTCTTTTGCTGCGGGAACTAGATGTCTCTCTAACCGAAATACAGGATTTCATGAAAAACCGCTCCGCCACTAACATGAAACAACTCTTAGCGGAAAAAATAACCGACTTAGACTGCAGCATCATGCATTTACAGGCAGTTCGCAAAACATTATGCAATTATCATCAAAACATGGAAACTCTGCTTACAATGGATTTGTCTGAAATCAGTATTATCGAAAAAGAGGAACGCTGCCTTATCACGGTGGACATTGACAAAAACACGTCTTTTGAAGAAGAAGTCGAACGGATCACTGCCGAAACTGAGAAATATCAGCTCGGACGCCTTCACGACGCTTCCTACGGCTCCATGATACCAGTCGCCAGTTTGCAAAGCGGAAGCTTTGACGATTACACCAAACTATTTATCGAAATTCCTTTTCTGACACAAAAAAACGGACTGCATATCCAGCCCAAAGGAACCTATTTAAGAGCTTTTCACAAGGGCGGTTGGGACAAAATCCCACAGCGCTATCAGCAGCTCCTTGATTATGCAAAGGTACATCGACTGATGTTGTCGGGCTATTCATATGAAATGGGAATTAACGAAAACGTAATTGACTGCGTTGAAGATTATATCATGCAGATTGAAATTCCAATCTATAACGCATAGAAGAGATTCGCCAAATGGCAATAAAAAATGCAGGAGATGGGACTTGAACCCACACGATATTGCTACCACAGGCACCTGAAGCCTGCGCGTCTGCCAATTCCGCCACTCCTGCAAACAATTAATATTGTATCGTGTTTTATGAGATATGTCAACAGATTTTTTGATAGTTTTTGCATAACTTTTGATCTCTATTTTATAATCCCAATAAACTTACACCTCTGAAAACATTCTCAAAGAATAACATATCAGCAAAGCTTTTTATTCAATGTTTTCCTCCATGTTCTAAAGACAAAATGAAGCGCTAAAAAACGCTTCATTCTTATAATGGGACCTACAGGGCTCGAACCTGTGACCCTCTGCTTGTAAGGCAGATGCTCTCCCAGCTGAGCTAAGATCCCATAACGACCCCAATCGGACTCGAACCGACGACCTCCGCCGTGACAGGGCGGCGCTCTAACCAACTGAGCCATGAGGCCGTATGACTCCAACGGGAATCGAACCCGTGTTACCGCCGTGAAAGGGCGATGTCTTAACCGCTTGACCATGGAGCCTAATTAGTATTCCCTCAAAACCGAACACAGAAACCTTATAAACCTCTTTTTCCTATCCTCTTACCCACAGCACCAACCATGCTTGTCAGGATAAGCTTTCGACCTATTAGTGGCATTCAGCTTAATACATTGCTGCACTTACACCCATGCCCTATCTACCTTGTAGTCTTCAAGGGGTCTTACCGCTTACGCAGCGGATAACTCATCTCGGGGGAGGCTTCACGCTTAGATGCCTTCAGCGTTTATCCCTGCCGGACTTGGCTACCCTGCCGTGGCGTTGGTCGCCAACAGGTACACCAGCGGTCCGTCCATCCCGGTCCTCTCGTACTAAGGACAGCTCCCCTCAGTTATCCTACGCCCGCGCCGGATAGGGACCGAACTGTCTCACGACGTTCTGAACCCAGCTCGCGTACCGCTTTAATGGGCGAACAGCCCAACCCTTGGGACCTGCTACAGCCCCAGGATGCGATGAGCCGACATCGAGGTGCCAAACCACTCCGTCGATGTGAACTCTTGGGAGTGATCAGCCTGTTATCCCCAGGGTAGCTTTTATCCGTTGAGCGATGGCAATCCCACTTTATGCCACCGGATCACTAAGTCCTACTTTCGTACCTGCTCCACCCGTCGGTGTCACAGTCAGGCTCCCTTATGCCTTTGCGCTCTCCGAATGGTTTCCGTCCATTCTGAGGGAACCTTTGAGCGCCTCCGATACCCTTTCGGAGGCGACCGCCCCAGTCAAACTCCCCGCCAGGCATTGT
>KE159632.1:236395-257424 GCA_000403335.2 Lachnospiraceae bacterium MD335 | reverse complement strand
CTGCATATCTCGCAGGGCTTTGGCATGATTCGTGGCCGGTTCTTTGAGGTGTATGAAACGGAGATTGACGTGCGCCTTGCGGACGTGGGGGAGACGCTGGACGGAAGGGTGTATATCCATCTGGATTTATCCAATGCGGATGAGCCCATCAAGATACTGGCGCAGGCGGCAGCGGAGCTTCCGCCGCTGGATGCGGATGTAAATATCAATTACAACAATTCCTCCTACGACCTGGAACTTGCCATCTTTACCGTATCTTCCGCAGGATTGGACGGGCTGACAAAGGTGTTCCCCACGCTGAAAGCCGGGAGCGGGGGCGGCGGGGGAGGAGGGGAAACCCTCACCCGCGCCACTTCCTATGCCGTAGGGGATGCGGTGACCGCAGTGGGCGCTCCGGGGTGGGCGACACTGGTCTGCACACAGGCAGGCACCACGGCGGCATCGGAGCCTTCCGGGTATTCGAGGATCACCAAAGTGGGGGACAGGGTTTTAGACGGAACCGCGGTATTCACGGCAAGGAACATCATCGGGGAGCTGGACGGCCTTATTTCCACAACGGGAACTTTGGAAGAATCCATGCAGACTTTGGGTGAAAGAGTGACGGAGATGATGAGCAGCACCGGGCTTGTGATGAAACTGGTGAGCCTTGACGAGTACCGGGCAATGGAAAGCTACAGCGCCACCACCATTTACCTCTGTTATGAGGATGAAGCCACAAAAAGGGTGACGCGGATTTTCGTAGGCGAGGACAGGGTGTATGCGGCTGGCGTTAAGGTGACGTATCAGATCGACACGGGGTATGCATTAGAAAGGACTGTGCCGGACAGGGAGGACGCCATTGCCGCCGCACCGCCCGCCGCTCTGGAGGGCTATACCTTTGTGGGGTGGCGGCAGGATGACCAGGCGGAAAAGAAAGTGCTTTCTGAGTTTATCATCAGCAGTGAAGAACCCGTCACGCTCTATGCGGTGTTCAGAAAGCAGATGACCATAGGGCTGATGCCGAACGGCGGCACTCTGGCCGGCAGCGGTTCGGCGGAGTCCTTTACCGCTTACTGCTATTACAACAATGGGAATGCACAGAGCGAACCCACCACGGTACCGGCAAGCCCCTATTCGAGAAATGGTATGTCCTTCTGCGGATGGAGCATTGACTCACTTTCCACACCGTCCTATAAGCCGGGAGAGAAAGGCGTGTTCCCTGCCGGGGCCACGCTCTATGCCATGTGGGTGACCACGGAATATGACTTTGTCTATACAGGCAGCTATGTGCAGTTCACCATACCGCAGGACGGCATCTATGAGTTTGAGGTATGGGGCGGCTCCGGAGGTGATGCAAAAGTGGACGCCCTTGTGGCAGAGGGAGGGCTTGGCGGGCATTCCAAAGGCTATAAGAAGATGAAAAAGGACGAAGTGCTTTATATCTATAATGGCGGGGCTGCAAACGGGACATCTCCGGGGACAAACGGCGGCGGGGGTGGAAGCAGCTATGCAAGCGGTAAGCAGTACGGGGCAGGCGGGGGAGGCTCGACCCATGTGGCGACAAGGTCCGGGGCATTGGGGTATGGCAACAGCAGTGGACTGAATTATGCCAACAGGGAGTGTGTCCTGATTGTGGCTGGCGGAGGCGGCGGTGGCGGGATAGATAACGGCGCCATCCACAAAGGCGGGCATGGGGGCGGGGAACGCGGCGGTGACGGCTCAGGAGGCGCATTGGGAGGGCGGCAGATCTCCACAGGGAGCAGCCCTTCCACAAACTTTGGTTATGCCCCGACCTATTCCTATAGCAATACTGCGGAATCCGGCGGTGGAGGCGGATGGTTCGGCGGGAACTATGGCCTGCGGGGTGAGTCCGGCGCAGGCGGCTCCGGCTATGTGGGCGGTGTGGCACCATTCACGCATAATGGGAAATATTACCCCGCAGAGACCGAGGCTGGGGTGAACGAAGGGCACGGAAGGGCATTCATCCGGTATGTGGAATGTGCGTAAACAGTAACTACACCTTTCGGGGTGTTTTTTTAATGCAGATTTAGAAGGAGGAATTGGAATGAAGAATTTTATCGAGGCGGCGCAGTATGCGTTCGCGGCGCTCGGCGGTGCGCTGGGTGCGGTCATGGGAGGCTTTGACGGCTTCCTTTATGCGCTGGTGGTATTCGTCATCGTGGACTATGCCACGGGATTGATGGCGGCAGCGGTGGAGAAGAAGCTCTCCAGCGAGGTGGGCTTCAAGGGCATTTTTAAGAAGGTCATTATTTTCAGCCTTGTGGCGGTGGGGCATATCGTGGATACGCACATCATCGGGGAGGGGAGCGTCCTGCGGACGGCGGTCATCTTCTTTTACCTTTCCAATGAGGGCATTTCTATCTTGGAGAATGCCGCGAGGACGGGGCTGCCCATTCCGGGGAAGCTGAAAGCCGTGCTGGAGCAGCTACGGGAAGAAAAAGAGGAATGATATGCTGCACAAATTTTCTGATGATGTTTGTGCAGTTTATGGTCCCATTCCCACTTGCTATTATGCCCGTCCAGAGCGAACATGTCTGTGACCGGGGAAACCGGAATACAGGAACGGAGGGCTTAAGGATGAGGGCATACGGTGAAAGGGAGATGCATGGGAAGTACACGCTGGAGGATTACGGCGGCTGGTCGAGGAACCACACCAGAGCGGCATCCATCCGCAGGTGGAAACGCCCGCTGAAAAAGAGGGCAAGGCAGGTGTGCCGCGCCATGCTGAGACGGATGGAAAGATAACAGGATAATTTTTGGAAGGGCATCGCTGCGGCGGTGCCTTTTTCGTTCAATAAGCTGGCCCGTGGAACGGGGCGGCGTTTGATATGAAAGAGAGGAAAATGGGATGAATTTAAAACAGAATTACCTTACGGAGTCCGGCTGTTATAAAGCGGGAAAGCGCATCACCGTGAAAGGTCTTATGATCCATTCGGTGGGATGCCCGCAGCCAAAGGCGGATGTGTTCATGAAGAACTGGAACAGGGCTGACGCAAACGCCTGCGTCCATGCCATCGTAGAGCCGGATGGGGATGTGTATCAGATTTTGCCTTGGAATCATAGGGGCTGGCACTGCGGGGGCAGCGCAAACAATACCCATATCGGCGTGGAAATGACGGAGCCTGCCACCATTAAATATGCAGGCGGCGCAAACTGGACGGAGACCGGGGACGGGGAGAACACGAAGAACCATGTGCTTGCCGCCTACAAATGCGCGGTGGAATTATTCGCATATCTCTGTGGGCAGTTCGGCTTAGACCCTATGGCGGATGGCGTTATTATCAGTCACAGCGAGGGATGTAAAAGGGGCATTGCCAGCAACCACGGAGACGTGGAGCATTTATGGTCTAAGTTTGGATTGTCGATGCAGCAGTTCCGAAAAGATATCAAGGCGGCGATGGAGGGAAGCACAGCGGAGGATTCCCTTACCGCCATTATGGGGAAAGCGGCGGCAACTGCGGAACAGATGAAATCATACCTCAAAAAGAAAAATCCGTCCGTGCCGCAGTCCGTTCTGGATATGATCCCGCTGTACCTTTCCGAAGGGGAAGCGGAGGGCGTGAGGGGTGATATCGCTTTTGCACAGTCCTGTCTGGAAACGGGGAACTTCACTTTCTCCGGCTCTGCGGTCACTCTTTCGCAGAACAATTTCTGCGGCCTTGGGGTGACACAGAGGGGCAGAGCGGGGCTGTCCTTTGAAACGCCGCAGCTTGGCATCCGGGCGCAGGTGCAGCACCTCAAAGCCTACGCCTCCACGGATGCGCTTGTAAATGAAAAAACCGATCCCCGGTTCCGCTATGTCACAAGGGGCAGTGCGCCTTATGTTGAGTGGCTCGGCCAGAAGGAGAACCCGCAGGGGAAGGGCTGGGCGGCAGGGGAGAAATATGGGGAGAAAATCCTCTCCATCCTGAAAGCCATTATGGAGGAAGGGAAAGTGCAGTTCATGGAGAGCCTTACCCTTTCCGCACCCTACATGGTGCGCGTATCCATTCCCGATTTGAATATCCGCCGCGGTCCCGGAACGTCATACTCAAAGACGGGCAAATTCACGGGTGTGGGTGTATTCAATATCGTGGAGGAAAAGGACGGCTGGGGGCTGCTGAAAGCCTATCAGGAAAAGCGGGACGGGTGGATTTCGCTTGCGTTCACCACACGGATTTAGGGGGAATGTAAGGCGGCATTTATATAGGAAGAAAGCGCCCGTATTGCTTGACTTTACGGGCTTTCAGAGTGATTAATAGACTACCAAAAAAGAAAGGAGCGGATGCAGATGCGCATAAGGAAAGTTGCGATATATGCGAGGGTGTCAACAGAGCATGAGGCACAGCTTTCAGCATTGGAGAACCAGGTGCAGTATTATGATGACCTGATAGACAGGCACCCGGACTGGGTATTGTACCGCCGGTACATCGATGAAGGGATCACCGGCACCTCCATATCCAAGCGGAAAAACTTCGTGCGGATGATGGAGGACGCGAAGGACGGACATTTCGATTTAATCGTCACGAGGGAGGTGTCGAGGTTCGCAAGGAACACGGTGGACACCCTCCAGCAGACGAGGTTATTAAAACGGATGGGCATTGAGGTGTACTTCACCGAGGACGGGATATGGACCATGAACGATGAGGACGGGGAGCTGCGGCTGACCATCATGGCCACCCTCGCGCAGAACGAATCGAAAAAGACCTCCATGCGGGTGAAGGCGGGGCAGATGGTCTCCTTCCAGAACGGGGTGGTCTACGGCACCGGGAACGTGCTTGGCTACGACAAAGTGGGGCCGGAATACGTCATCAACGAGGCGCAGGCGAAAACGGTCAGGAAGATTTTTGATATGTACCTTGCGGGAAACGGCAGCCAGAAGATTAAGAAACAGCTTGAAAAAGACGGCGACCTCACGGCGATGGGGAAGAGCCTGTGGCATTACGCCACCATCAGCCATATCCTGAAGAACCGCCTCTACTGCGGGGAGCTGGAATACCGGAAGGAATATGTGCCGGACTACCTCGAACAGAAAAGGGCGAAGAACAACGGGGAGTTGGAGCGCATCATCGTGGAAGGGAAGCACCAGCCCATCGTCACCAAAGAGGAATTTGAAAAGGTGCAGAAACTGATAGAGGAAAAGAGGCCGCAGATGGAGCATTTCAGGAAGAACAGGGGCATCCACTCGGATGACCTCTGGCGCAGGAAGCTGCGGTGCCAGTGCGGACACGCTTTCGCAAAGACCAGGTGGCACTCCAAGTCAAGGGACTTCACCACCTACACCTACAAGTGCTATGACCAGACCCGGACGGGGACGGTTTCAGCAAGGCTGAAAAACGGCCTGAGTATCGAGGGCGTCTGCCGGGTGCCGCTGGTGCAGGACTGGAAGGTACACACGATGGCGCAGAAAGTCCTCCACGCCGTTTTCGATGACCCGGAGGGGACGCTCCGGGAAGCAGCGGCAGTCCTCGGCCTCGGCGCGGCAGGGGTGGAGCAGTCGGAAGTCCTGCGGGACAAGGAAATCATAGAAGAACAGCTCAAAAAGGAGCGGGGGCGCTACGAGACGCTGCTCGATATGCGGATGAACAACGAGATACCGAAAGAGGTATTCAGCCGCAAGCAGCAGGAGGTGGAGAAAAAGATAGCGGAGCTGGAACAGCAGATGATGCAGTACGGCGATGTGAAGCCTGCCACGGAGGCGGACGTGAGCGGCAAGCTGGAAAACCTGCAGAGGCTCATGGGGCAGCCGCCCGTGCCGGAGGATGGGGAGTTTTCGGAAAGTGATATAGATAAATATGTTTTCGGGGTAAGGGTTTACGAAGACCGCTTTGAGTGGCTCTTAAACTTAAGCCCCGAAACCTGCGGGGAACTGGATGATGCCGGTTCCCCTGTTTATTTTACGAAGCTGACGGTCACGCCGGATGACGAGCGGGCATGGTTCAAGATGCACCCGCAGTGGTCAAAGTCCAACAAATATGTGGAACTGGAGGCATGGATTTATATTTAGACGAAAGAGACAGGGCGGAAGGGCTGTGGCGCAGCCTTTCCGTCCTGTCCGGCTTTTTGCGGTTACAGTTCTGTGATCATTTCTTTTGCTTCTGTCGGCAGGCATTTCCCTAAAAACATGGCCTTGCAGTCGGAAAACCCAAGCAGATAGGCGAGCATCCCAAACCGGGAACCCAGCGCGTTCTGCTCGCTGACGTAGCGGTCGATCAGCAGCCGGATTTCTTTCGGCAGTTCCATCCTTTCCAGTTCGCCGGAGTATACATCCGACTTTCGGAGAATCGCCTGGTATTCCCCGTCACTGCTTACGATGCCGTTCATGACTCCGTTCATGCGGGTATCCATGAGCTGGTACAATGCAGAATCTTTTTCCAATCCAATCCCTCCTTCCGTGGTGTCGTAGCTTACCTCTGTTTTGGCGGGATTGCAAGTAGAAAAAGAAAAAAGCCGGAAACCGCTTGTAGCGTCCGACTTTTTTTGATAAAATATCCATACGGGGTACTGCCATAACGGGATAGGCGGTCAGTCCTTCTTCGCAGAGGGACTATCCCTCTGACAACGGGTAAAACCGGGAAAGGAGGGATTGCTTATGAGTGACTATGAACTGTTGACGGTTGTTCTGATGATTCTTGGAATTATCGTATCAATCCTGATTGCATACATAAACACAAAAAAGTAACCGCCCTGGCCAAAGGATGCGGTTACTTTTTTGTAATTAGCTAAATTTGGGCTGACCGTCTATCGGCAGTATTCCCTTTTGTATTTTCATTGTAGCAGATTCCCCTGCATCTGTCAAACGCTGGGGAGCGTTCCGCTGAAATCATTTTATGCCGGATTCCGCATAAAAGCAAGGGGATTTTGTCGAATGTCGAATTGGGTGGGGTAAATGGGGTAAAGAGGGGTAAAAGTCATCATAATCTAACAGCGGCACAGGCGGCTATTTCCAATTGATGCCATAGGAATTTGGGTACTCGCAGGCGAAAGTATTGAAGAATGGCTTAAAATCAAGGGTTTTTAGGCTTGGTGGGGTTCATCACGGTGGGTGATGGACCCCAATTTTTTTGTGTTTGGATGCCGCTGATAGGATGGCGATTGGGGCAAAATTATACTATCACGCAAAAGTCGGCAGTTTCCGTGATAGTATCCGAGTTTTGCGTGATAGTATAGAGGTTTCCGTGATAGTATGGAGTTTCGCCTGTTTGTAGAAAAATGCTGTTGAAAAACGGGGGATATGATACAAGCGCGGAAACTGCTCGGAGTTTTCGTGTTTGTATATGAGTTTCCGTGATAGTTTGGGTTTTTTCCTATTTGTACGCGAAATTTGCAAATTTTTTATTTTCACACAATATGTTACTGTTGAGAAAATATTCTGAAAATAGTATAATGACAAATATAAACTGTTGCGTGGAAGTTTAGAATAAGAGAATCGAAGATTTTATATAACATGGAGGAGGATGCAATGCCGCATAATAATAGCATTATGTTTGATTCCAAATCATTTACATATTATATGTCTCTGTTGGAAGCACAAGATAATAGAACCATAATTGTAGGATTGCAAGAAATTTTTTTCAGGCTAAAAATGGGATATGTTTTATTCAGACATCAAAGAAGGCTATTGGAGCCACAAATCATTCGTCTTATTTCAAAAAGTAAAGATACAAGGGTAAGACGTTGGGCATATATGGTGGGGGCTTTTTGCAATAATGAAGAATTAGTTCGTGCGAGTAAAATGAGGTTAGAAAAGGAAACTGATTTTGAAAATCGTACTTGGATTATGGCATTACTTTCTGTAAATTTAGATGAGGCTGAATTCAATAAAGAAGTTTTACGCTTAAATCATGGATTAACGGAAGATAATATTAAACTTGCAATATATTTATTTTCTAATAGTTCAAAATATAGAATTACGGATAATGAAGTGAAGAAAATGGCAGAAAAGAATGATAAAATCTCTCTTTTTTGGATTGGTTCTATTGCTGCCTATTCTGATTTAGCTCAAATTAGACGAAAAGAAATTATAATACCAGAGAATTTAATTTCCGATTTGACGAACCATGAAGATGATGAAGTGTTAAAGCATATTATGTATGCGTATAGTTTCAAAAGAAAGTTTTCTGTAAAGCAAGAACTAAAGTTTGATTACTATGATTATGCAAATATGCAGCCACATCACAAGAAATGGTTTTTGACAGCGATTTGGAAGGATAAAAAATTTATTCGTAATAATCCGGAATATATTAAAGAGATATTAGAACCAGGGCATCTTTTTCTTAATTGTGATAAACGTGTTCGGGAAGGATTAGCTAGAGGCTTATCTGAATATGATTTTGATTCCTCTTTAGTTAGAAGTATTTTGGAATGGATATCTCGTGAAAATGAGACTTCTGTCCTTCATTTTTTATTGTTATATGTTTTGAAGTGGAAAGATTTATGCAAAGAATATCAAGAGATAGTTAATGATGAACTTTTATATGGAGGGAAAATAGAAGAAAACATAATAAATGCATTTAATAGTGGAAAGACAACAACTAATAAGAAAAGGGAAGACAATAATTCGTCAAAATGTATTTTTCAGCTCGCAAAGAAAATTATAAATAAGGAGGAAAATTTAATGAGAGATCAATATAATAATTGGGGGCCAGTAGGAAATCAAGGGGCAGGATCTGGTAAGGAATCTGTTATAGTTCAATTAATCAACAATGGTGAAGAAGATTTAGATTATGAAGAATTATTAACAGAAATGAAAAAATTGAAAGAGTGTTTGTATAATGAGCCTCGAACTGAGAAAAACGAAATTTTAATTGGTGAAATTGCACAAATTCAACAAGCGGCGAAAGAAAAGAATAAAAAGAAACTTATGGATATCTTGAATGGGGTAGGAACGGAATTATACGATATAGCTAAGCGAATTGGATGTTCTTTACTGGCATCTTATTTATCATTAACATTAGGAATAAGGTAATAAGTGTAATAATGATTAATTGCTGGGAATTAGAGTGAATAAGATGTGACTGATTAGGGGCAATAATCCTAGCATTCAACGGTGTCTCCTTCCCCGGCAGATACGGACACGGAAAGCCTGCAAAGCCCGTAAACACGGCACTTTCGGCACTACATAGCTTTCAGAGTTACATTATTTCCGTGTGCTTTTAAGGGCATTTTTACATTAACGAGAGTGCGAACTTTTGTTCTGGGGTTCTTTTGCCTGATAGTGTATACTCGTAGGCAAAAGTCGCTTATTATCACGGAAACTCGGATACTATCAGGCAAAACTCGATACTATCACGCAAAAGTCGATACTCGCAGGCAAAACCCATATACGAACACGGAAACTGCCCGTATTATCACGGAAACTTGCTGGGAGTTTTCGTGATAATATAAGGGTTTCCGTGATAATATACAGAGTTTCCGTGTTTGTATGTTGAAAAACGATAAAAAGTGAATGGAAAATAGATATGCGTAAATAACCCCTCATTCTATCAATCTTCCGTTATCATTCCATTCCCCATACATAACACCTTTTTTGGTATTTTCAATCAGCTTCTGCAGCCTGCTCTGAAACAGTTCCGGCTGTTTCTTTTTGATCTGTATGGTATCAATCCGCACCCGCTGGTACAGGGGAGGGAATTTCTGAAAATTGCTCCATACCTCCGAATCTGCTTTTAAGGCTTTTTCGATATCCCCGTCAATGACAAATCCCTTTGGTGACATATCAGGCAGTACGGCTCTCCCGGCATCGGTCATCAGACCCAGGCGCTCCATTCTCCGGCAGCGTTCCTTATTTAACTCAGACCATAAACTTCCTTTTCTCCGGGGAGCAAGCCTTTGGGCAGTCACGCCGTTATCCATCTTTTTTGTGGTGCTGTCTATCCAGCCGAAGCACATGGCCTCCTCAACGGAATCTATGTACCAGAAAGTGCCATCGTCAACCGGGCGGCCACGCTTCACGATTACCCAGCATTCCTTTTCCTTATCATGGTTATTTATGAGCCATTCCCTCAGTTCATGGCGGTTTTTCGCATCGAGTAGATTTGTAAATTCCATAATTATTTCCCCCAAATTTCGTAATGGTAATTTGGATTATACCATAGGTACAGGGATAATTCTATTGGTGATACGTTTAATTGTTCACCTTTGGGAATTTTATGCCTTTCATTTCCGAAAAATAGTCGTTTCGTGCCATCGGATGAAAAACAGAGAATTTTTATGGTATAATTCAGTGGATGCTTTTACTTTAGTGTAAACGGTTTTCAGCAGAAGTAATTTAGGAAGCAGCAGAACAAGGAGGAAACGAACAATGTATGAATTGGTACAGGTCAGTGAGAAATGTTATTACATAAACTGCCCGGCGAAGATAGGCGTCTATGTGGCGGACGGGGAGAATGTCTATCTGATTGACAGCGGGAATGACAAGGATGCAGGACGGAAGGTCAGGCAGATACTGGATAAGAATGGGTGGCATCTGGCGGCGATTTTGAATACCCATTCCAACGCAGACCATATCGGCGGAAACAAGTACCTGCAGGGGCAGACGGGCTGTAAGGTTTATTCCGGCGGCATAGAGGCGGCTTTTACGAAATACCCGGTACTGGAGCCGTCCTTCCTTTACGGCGGTTATCCGTGTAAGGATTTACGGCACAAGTTCCTGATGGCGCAGGAAAGCGATGTGGCGGATTTCTCAGATGAAAATTTCCCGAAGGAGATTGGGGTGATACCCCTGCCGGGGCATTTCTTTGACATGGTCGGGTTCCGTATGCCGGACAATGTGGTGTTCCTTGCGGACTGCATCAGCAGCAGGGAGACGCTGGACAAATATGCGGTTTCCTTCATTTATGACGTGGGCACTTATCTGGAAACGCTGGATAAGGTGGAGGGGATGGAAGCCGCTATGTTCGTTCCCGCCCATGCGGATGCCTCTGCTGATGTGAAGGAACTTGTCCGCTATAACAGGGATAAGGTGCAGAGCATCGCGGAGCGGATTCTATCGATCTGTGAAGAACCAAAGTGCTTTGAACGTATTTTACAGGAAGTGTTCAAAGGCTATGGACTTTCCATGAACTTTGAGCAGTATGTGTTGGTGGGAAGCACGGTGCGTTCCTATCTTTCGTGGCTGAAAGATACCGGGAAATTGTCGGCTGAATTTCAGGACAGTATGCTGCTGTGGCAGAAAGCATAATTTTATGATCCGGAAACAGTCCGGGAAGCATACAGGCAAAGCACGGAAAATCTGAAATCTTATATGCAGCGCCAGTGGAGCCTTGTCGGGGGAATGGCCGACACGTTTAGGGAGATGGAATAAGTGTGAAAAGGGGGCTGTTCAATGGCTCCTTTTTGCTTTCCATTCTTACAAAATAGCCCTTTCGCACAATCGGACAAAAACAGAGAATTTTTATGGCATAAATCAGCGGATGGTTTTGCTTTAGTGGGAACGGTATTCTGCCGAAGTAATAGGAAATGGCGAACAGTAGATATGTGATATGGAGTTTGTGCGGCTAATGATGAAAGATGCGAAATAAATATATTGATGGATATTTGGCGGGATTAGGAGAATCTTAATAATATCTCATGCGTTTTATTGGGATTTTTGAAAGAAAATATGATAAATTCATAGGAATAGATAGTTTTAACATAGAAGGAGACGGCCTGTATGTCTGAAAGGATTTTGATTGTTGATGATGAAAAGGATATTGCAGATCTGCTTGAAGTTTATCTGATGAATGAAAATTACACCATTTATAAATATTATTCTGCAAGGGAAGCGTTGGCTTTTATCGAAAATGAAGAAGCTGATCTCGCAATTCTTGATATCATGCTGCCTGATATCGATGGTTTTACCCTTTGTCAGAAAATCCGTGAAAAATATACTTATCCTGTGATCATGCTGACGGCAAAAGATGAGGAAATGGATAAGATTACAGGACTGACGCTGGGAGCGGATGATTATGTGACAAAACCATTCCGTCCCCTTGAACTGATTGCCAGGGTGAAGGCACAGCTTCGGAGATATAAAAAGTATACCCCGATACTGCCGCAAAATGAGCCTGCAAAAGTCCTTACTTATAAAAAGCTGGTTCTTAATATGCAGACCTATGAATGTGAGCTTGGCGGGGAGGCTGTATCTTTAACACCTACGGAGTTTTCCATCCTACGCATTCTGTTGGAAAACCAGGGCATGGTTGTGACTTTGGAAGAACTGTTCCATAGGGTGTGGGAAGATGAATATTACAGTAAGAACAGCAGCACGATTACAGTACATGTCCGCCATTTGAGGGAGAAACTGAAAGATACGGCAGAAAAACCAAAATATATAAAAACAGTATGGGGAGTGGGTTATAAGATATAACCTGTTTGTTCCCGGATAAGGAGATATTTATGGAAGAAAGGAAAAAGGTGGGTCTAAACTGTCTTGTACAATTTTTGTTTGCTGTTTATTTGATTCTGTTGGTATGGATTATATTGTTCAAACTGCAATTATCAATCCATGAGCTGGACAGAATCAGGGGTATCAATCTGATTCCGTTTTATTATGACAATGAGATTGGAATGGGTTTCCATTTGAAAGAGGTATTGGAAAATGTTGCGATATTTATCCCATATGGCATCTATTTATGTATGCTGAAAAAAGAGCCGGGGTTATGGGTAAAGTTTTTCTTATTCATAATGACCAGTTTTATCTTAGAAGTTCTTCAATATATTCTGGCAGTCGGAGGGACGGACATAACAGACATCATAACAAATACCTGTGGAGGGATGGCGGGGATTGGCATATATTGGTCTGCCGTTAGGATATTCCGGAGCAGAAACCGGGCAGAAACTGTTATTGTGGTTTTCGCCGTTGTTGTTACAATATTGGTAACAGGCGGTTTGTCAGTCCTTCTGATTGCAAACTGATGGAGGTGTTTCATGAAAAAACAGAGTTTCCCGGCAAGGGAAAAATTACGGATCCGCCTTTTGGCTATTGTGCCTGCTTATACGGCAGCAGGTCTTGCCGTAATGCCGTTGCTTGAATACATTTTATCAAGGTCGGCAGGCCGGATTTCTGAATGGCTGTATCTGCGGCTGGATGTGCTTTATTTTTTTTACCTTGTCATTGGCCTGTCCGTTATTTTTTACCATTACTGGAGGAAACCTTGGGATTATCTGGATGAGGTGATAAATGCTGCACAGACGGTATATGAACAGAATAACGCTGCGATTGAGCTGTCAGAACCGCTCCGGGAAGTGGAAAAGCAGATGAACCAGATTAAAATGTCCATACTGCTTAGTAATCAGGCTGTAAAAGAAGCGGAAGACAGAAAGAACGAACTGGTCATGTACCTGGCTCATGACATCCGCACGCCGCTGACGGCAGTAATCGGCTACTTGAGCCTGCTTGACGAGGCCCCGGATATGCCGGCAGAGCAAAAAGTCAAGTATGTGGGAATTGCCCTTGAAAAATCAGAACGTCTGGAAATGCTGATCAATGAGTTATTTGAAATCACGCGATACCATACGGCAGCAGTGCAGTTGAAAAAAATGCAGGTTGACTTATATGCCCTTTTATCCCAGGTGACAGATGAACTGTATCCTGCCTTGTCTGCAAGGGGGAACACTGCCAGAGTTTCTGCCGGGGACGGGCTGGTTGTAACAGGCGATCCGGAAAAGCTGGCAAGGGTATTTAATAACCTTTTGAAAAATGCGGCGGCTTACAGTTATCCGGATACGGAGATCAGCATATCGGCAGAAAAGAAAGGAAGAAATGCTATCGTAGTATTCCGAAACCACGGACAGACAATCCCGGAAGATAAGCTAGTGCATATTTTTGAGAAGTTCAGCCGTTTAGATGAGGCCCGGCTGTCAGACACAGGCGGGGCGGGGCTTGGCCTTTCTATTGCAAAGGAGATTATCAGCCTGCATGGTGGTGAGATAACGGCACAGAGCAATGGGGAAACAGTCACATTTACAATTACACTCCCGGTTTCTGATTAGGAAAATATACGTTCCATACTATGAAATGCAAAAAAAGCATTTCATAGTCAAGTATTAGGAAATTCTTAGGATTATTCCATTCCAAAATTTGAGATTGAAATGCCCCTGTTTGGTACAATTTTTACTGGACAGGGGTATTTGATGTTGAATAAATCCCTTGGAAACAGGATTGGAAAAGGAGTTGTGTAATGGAACTGAAAATTGAACATTTAACGAAACAGTTTAAAGACAAAATGGCTGTGGATGATGCCAGTCTTACCCTCACGCCGGGGGTTTGGGGACTGCTTGGCGCTAATGGTGCGGGGAAGACTACTCTCATGCGTATGGTTGCCGGCATTATGACACCTACCAGTGGGGTGATCTGTTATGATGGTACGGATATCCGCAAAATGGGAGAAGCCTATCGGGACATCTTTGGTTTCCTGCCGCAGGATTTTGGATATTCCCGTGATTTTACAGTAAAGGATTATCTGGAATATGTAGCTGCCCTGAAAGATGTTCCTGCAAAAGAAACAGCAAAGAAAATCAATTATCTTTTGGATGTGCTTACACTTTCTGATGTAAAAGGGAAAAAGATAGCAAAACTGTCAGGAGGCATGAAGCGTCGTGTCGGTATCGCACAGGCTATGCTGAATGAACCGAAAATTCTTGTGATGGATGAACCAACGGCAGGGCTTGACCCTGGGGAGAGGGTACGCTTCCGTAACTTTATTTCGGAATTTTCACATGACAGAATTGTGCTGATTTCTACCCATATTGTTTCTGACATTGAGTATATTGCGACAAGAAACGCCATTATGAAGGCAGGAAAAATTGTGGATATAGGAACAACAGATGAGCTTGTGAAGGAGATTGAAGGAAAAGTGTGGACTTGTACCATACCAGCAAAAGATTTAGTCAGCTATGAAATGCGGCTCAGGGTGATAAATCAGCGAAGTGAAGATAACGGGCAGGTATCCATCCGGTATTTATCTGAAACACCTGAAATTTCCGGGGCAGTTGCTGCATTACCCCGGCTTGAGGACTTGTATCTTTGGTATTTTTCGCAGGAAAATCTGGAAGGGGAGGGAAATTAATATGCGATTATTCCGATTAGAAGTAAAACGAATTATGAAGTCACGCCGTACTTTGACATTGCTTGCTGCTGCACTTTTAATGTCTATCGTAATGGCATATCTGCCAATCAGCTTTGAATCAATTAACCGTCCGGGAGAAGATGGGAAAATCATAGAATTAGATGGATTACCGGCAATCCAGTTTAAGAGGGATTACTATGAAAAAACAGCAGGTAACATTACTCCGCAAAAGCTGGCGGAAGCCCTGCGGACATATCAATCCTATGTAAAAGAATACGGTACACTTAATGATGTCCCACTGGACATTTATATTGAAAATATTATGGCTATCCGCCCTATGCTCAGGTTCTTTCTGAACTTTGGGTATAGGCAACAAAAATTATAGGTTGAAATCACATCTGATTTCAGCCTAAATTTTTGCCTATATCAGTTTAGATAATTCAAATCCTTTCATCTTGGGCATAAAAGCAAGAAAACATTTTTTTGAAAGGTTGACTAATTTCGCTCTGCCATATACAATACGTTTGATGAGTTTGAATTTGTTGTTGTTTCCTTCAACAAATCCTGAACTTACTTCTAAAGATATCGCGTTCTTGACCGGGGCGATATCTTTTTTTATACATTCGCAAAACCCTTTGAGAGAGGAATCTGTATATTTTTCTAAAAAGTCATCTATTTTAGATGGTTCTTTTTCCATCAGTGCAGAATGAAATGTTTGGAATACATCCTCTGTCCATCTGACTGCGGGATAATGCTCCTTTATCAAGTTTATATGTTCTTCTACGGTTTTATTTCTTTTTGACTTAGGATTTTTTGTGAGTATGTACTTTAATATCTCATCCCTTTTTATTACAGTAACATCGTCCGGATAACAGTCCTCCAGCATTTTCATGGAATGTATCTTTTTTCTGCCCGGAAAATTATTCTGACTTATACATGACAGATAAAACCATATGGTGGTTGAGGGATCTTTGATGCCTGTATGCCTCAGATAAAAATAGATGGTATCGTCAGCATGCCCGTCACGCATCATCTTATAAATGATATTTACATAGGCATTCCCCCTCCGCCCGGCTGAATGTTTTGATTTGCGCGGCCTGTCCATTCCCTGTATTTCTTCTGCCGGCATTTGGATATACCTTCGGGCAGTCGGTCTGCTTATTTTATATTTGCTGCAGATGAGTGCAATGTCTTTTTCCGGCATTTCATTCCACTGGCTTTGTACTTCCTGTATCATCTTTTGTTTTTTTTCCTGTTTTCTGCCTGCCGTTTTTTCTCGGCACTGTTGTAGTTATTTGCCGAATCGTCGTAATCAACCGGATTTCCATATGCATCTGTTGGCGGCGTATTGTCATAGTTTAACTGCTGTATGACAGATTCATCCGCTTTCTTTTCCCTTGAAATTTTCTTTGGAGGGGTATCAAGCACCTGTCCGCCCCTGATAAAGATTTCCGGTGGCAGCTCATTTTTAAAAATATTCTTCAGGTGTTCCATCAGATTCTGCAGCAGATGGAAACGGTCGGCAACCTGCACGCATTCCGGCAGGACTTCGCTGACCGCCTTCGCGTATGAACTGGCGCGGTCTCTTGCAACCACTTTGATCTTTTTGTGCTCTTTGAGCCATTCCTTTAATGTCGTGCCATCCCTTCCATCCAAAAGCGCAATCATGTGGTGGTCTTTCAGATCATAAACTGCAGTTGCATAGGTCTGTCCTTTTCTGGTTGCAACATCATCGATGCCAACTGCCTCAACATCCGGATCATCTTCAAACTTTATCCTGTTGTACAGGCGCTGTATGGTATCATTACTTACAGTAACGCCCAGGAGCTTTAACACGCTGCTTGCGCCTTCGTTACTCATGAACATGGCCATTCCAAGTATCAGGGTATTGAGGGCATCCGTTCTTACCTGTGATGTTCGCGCAAAAGAAAGCGGCTCTGTAAACACTTTTGTCCCGCATTCAGGATTATCACACTCATATTTATAAACATTGATATGAAGGCAGGTGGGTTTGCAGCGGATCGGAATATCCTGGATCTTCCGCATATAGGTTGCGTGAAGATGCCGGCTTTCTTCCCCGCATTGCGGACAGGCACAGCTATGTTTTCTTGATTTTATAAATATATCTAAAGAATCCGTTTCTGAATAATCATAAACATAATGATCCTTGTCTAGAAAAAAAGAATAGTCTGTAATTTCTTTATATTTCATATGGCGGTTCTCCTTACAGTATTTGGTGATACTATTGTATCATTTGTACCCAAAAATAAGAATAATATAGGTAATAAAAAAACAGATCTTTGACCTGTTCTTTTATTACCTATCATACCCAAAGTTCAGAAAGAACCTATGCTCAAGGGATTAACAGAAGCCTTTGCTGATCCAAAAACTGGCATTGGTGCAGACTTGATGGATATTGATCCTGATGAGGTGGAACAGTATTTTTATGAAAAATGTGTTTCTCATTTGGACGATACCATGAATCTTGAGCAGAAAGAATATGAGGCAGCCGGACAGTTTGCCGCAGGCAGGTATGCAGACGTGGATCAGCCATTTTACCTGTATCCTGGTATGAGCAGGGATGCATTTGATTATACAACATTGTATATTTTGGCTTTATCAATCCTTTGTGTTGCCATTGCCTCCCCTGCTTTTGCCAATGAATATCAGACTGGCAGTGACAGTATTTTGCGCTGTACTAAATACGGACGCATGAAATTAGCTGTTATACGGATTTTGTCGGTCTGTTGCATATTCATAGTTATTTTCATTTTGGGAATGTCAATTCATCTGTTAATCCTGAATCTTGCATTTGGCACAGACTGCCTGAAGACTTCGTTTCAGATGCTGTTTTCGGTTATAAATCTGCCAAATATAAATTTAGGGCAGCTACAGATTATTTTGGTACTTGCAGGACTTCTCTCAGTACTGGCAACCGTTAGCTGCACATTGTTCTTATCTGCCAGATGCAGGGATTCCCTGACAGTGTTGTTGATTTCCATAGTGATACTGTTTCTGCCCATATTTGCGTATGGAGCTTTGGGTGATACATGGATTGGAGGGATTTTACCATCAGCGGGCATAGGTATGAAAAATAATTTTCTTTATCAGCTTTGCGATTTTAATTTCCTGCATATAGGAGATATGAGTTTTTGGACACCATACGTCATTTTAGTATCAGCCACAGTTGAAATTCCGCTGTTTCTGTTTTTGACAGTTCGTTCATATTGTAAACATCAAGTTGCGTAAAAACTGAATTATCTGTAATACAAAGACAAAAGCTAACCGCCGCTATGGCAGACCGCCATATGCGGCGGTCTGCCTATTGGAAAGCGGAGAAATCAGAGTTAATATGCTGACACGGAGGTTTGCGTTTGTGCCGCCCCTTTTGTGAGGGATATTGAGAGCGGCAGAGGGGATATTAAGGATAAAAAATGTCAATCCAGTTACGCTGTCAAATCGTCTATTCACGCTATCGGAGTTAAAAATATTCTTATTTTTCCGATACACGAAGTGAGGAAAGAAGGAGGTGGAGGCAATCAAAATAGCGGTCTGTGATGATGAAAAAAATATAAGGAGCTACATCTGTTCGCTGGTTCGGAAACAGGGAGTGGAGTGTGAGGTCACGGAATATGCCACGGCGGAGGATTATCTTTTAGCGGGGGCTGATTATGACCTGCTGTTTCTTGACGTTGAGCTGAAAGGCCAGGATTCATCAATGGATGGTATGGAAATGGCAAAGCGGATTAGGGGTATGGAAGATATCAAACAGCCCATTATCATATTTGTCACGGGCTATGAAAAATATGTGTATGATGCTTTTGACGTGGGGGCTTTCCAGTATCTGCTGAAGCCCATTGACGAAGGGCGGTTTGCCGAGATTTTTCAAAGAGCGGCACAGCAGGCCGGGCAGGGTAAAAGAGTGCTGATGATCCAGTATGGGAATACGGGAAAAACAATACCGTTAAGCGACATCTATTACATGGAAAGCCAGAACCATAAGATAGCCGTCCATATGAAGGACGGGGTTTTGGAGTATTATGCAAAAATGAGCGATCTGGAAGAAGAACTGCAGGGGCAGTTCTGCCGTGTCCACAAAGGCTATCTGGTCAATCTGTCCTATGTGGATGAATACAACAAAACAGAGGTAACGCTGACAAATGGGGATAAGCTCCTGATTTCAAAATATAAGTATGAAGATTTTGTAAAAGCGTACCTGCGGTTTATGAAGTGAGGGGGGGCTGCCATTGAACGAAGCAAGTTTTACGCTGTTCCAAAATATAGTGATGGGGATTGAGACTGTTATATATGCCTGTTTCCTGACAGCTTTTTTCTATCCGCATATGGCAGGGAAGAAGGGCGGAAATGCACAGGAATTTATAAAGGTGCTTATCGTATTTCTCTCTTATGCGGCAGTTTATTTTATAAGCATAGGGGTGGATTTGGACAAATGGGTATGCATGGTGATTGTTACAGCCCTGCTGACAGCGGCTTCCCGGTATTTAGGGATTGGCAGGAAACCGGCTTTCCTTTTTGGGGTGTTGTTTTTCACCATAAGGAATCTAAGCTCGCTGATGGTGGCAAGTGTGAATTTCTATACGGGCAGGCACCTTGTGCAGGGTGAGGAAGGGATAGGAAAAATATTACGGAATGCCGCTTTGAATTTCTGTCTGGTGGAACTGCTGCAGCTTATCCTGTTTTCTGTATTGCTGTATATTGCAGGGCACCAGCTAAAGAAATGCAGGATGGAGCTGCATACAAGGGAATTATGCTATCTGCTTTTGACACCGTTGACGGGCATTCTGTTTGTGAACATTATATTCCGCATTCTGCTTATGGTTTCAGAAAACCATGTCATACAGCTTTATGAGCAGTACCCGGCGCTTATCGGCATTGTGCCCGTAGTGGCAGCATTATTCTATGTGGGGATTCTGGCTACGATAGCATCTTACCAGAAAATGGTGGGGTTTCAGGAGGAAAAGGAAAGATATTTTGTGGAACAGCAGCAGGTCCATGCCATACAGGAGCGGATGGCGGAAGTGGATCAGTTCTATGACGGCATACGCCGGATGAAGCATGAGATGAAAAACCATCTGACCAATATCAAGGGGCTGATTGAGAGTGGGAACTATGGGGACATGGGGAATTACATCTCCAGAATGGATGAGAGCATGGATGCCTTTGAGTTTTCCATAAAGACAGGGAATGCCGTTACAGATGTGATTGTAAACGACAGGTGGAAAGCTGCGGAAAAGCAGGGCATACGGTTCCGGTCAGAATTTACCTACCCGGAATCGGAGAGGTATGATGCCTTTGACATCGGCATCATTGTAAACAACCTGCTGCAGAACGCCCTTGAAGCCTGCGGGAAGATGCGGCAGGGCGACAGGTATGTTTTTATTTCCAGCAGGCAGAAGAGAAAGTTCTTCCTGATCGAGGTCAGAAACCCGTTTGAAGGGGAGATCATCATGGATGCGGATACGAACCTCCCAATCTCCACAAAGGAAAAGGAGCATTTCGGAAAGAAGGGTTCCATGCACGGGATCGGGCTTTCCAATGTAAAGATGGAGGCGAAGAAATATATGGGGGACGTAGATATCAAGATAAAGAAAAATGAGTTCAGTGTAACGGTAATGTTACAGGAAAGGAGACAGGTATGAGCATCGGTAATGTAAGCGGCATGGGGGTTAATCCGTATGCCTACACAAACAGCAGCAGAAGGGCGGCAGGCACAGGGAATTTTGCGGAGGAGGTGCAGAAAGCCGCAGAAGGAAAGGATGCGGCGGAAAAATCCGGCTCATCAGCATGGGCGGGGGACATGGTAGTCCCGCAGCCGCCGAGTTATTTTGGCTTTACATATGACAGCAGCATTTCCAATAAATCCAAAGAGGAAATGACGATGGATGAATACAAGCAGTGGTTTATGAATGAAATGTCGGGTATGCCTGTCAGCGGATGGTACCGTTCCACCTGCGTAGGCGGTGCGCTGACGATTACGGA
>KE159632.1:216221-235200 GCA_000403335.2 Lachnospiraceae bacterium MD335 | reverse complement strand
GAATGCTTTGAAAGGATGAAAACTGATCCGGAATGGGAAAAAACAGTGTTAGGAATGGTCAGGAAGATGTACTCCTGTACCGGAATCATGGGCTCCAAGATGATCGGCTACCAAGTCATCGGGGCAACGCCTGAACAGTGCCACGGGGAAGGGATACCCGTAAAGGATGGCTCTCCGCTTTCCGCAGATAATGAAGAATCATGGTGGGAGAAACGCCATAAGAGAATGGAAGAATTGATGGAGGAGCAGGAAAAAGAAGCGGTGAAAAAGGCGCAGGCACGGAGAGCGGCAGCACAAGAGAATTACCTGAAAAGCCAGATGGCAAGCAGGCAGAGGCAGCAGGCTTTCCTTGCAGAAGGTATACAGAATGACGATGGTGCGGCGGCTATTCAGTCAGCGGGCGTAAGCGCATTGGCGGCAACTGCCTATGAGGAAAACATAAGCACATTCAGCAAAAGTGTGGTTGGAAGCCAGAAGATATAAGCATTCCGGGCATTTTGAAGTAAGGAAGATCATGCCCGGACTTACTGCAAGGGGGCATGGGCGGCCCCGAATGACAGAGGAGTTGCCGTAGCAGATAAGAGAATGAGGGCCGGTTCGTATTATCAACAGATGGTCAGGTTCCATCAATTTATGGAGGAGGACATGTAAAATGCGTGTTAGCAGAATATCGGCATTACTTATTACGGCAATGATGATTCCTGCAATCAGTGGATGCACCACACAGGGAAGCCCCGCCCCGGATGCCGTGCATCAGATTGAGGATGACGGCTCGGCGGTCTATGATGATGACCCGATAGCGGTGGAGCCGCAGCTTGACGAAGATGAGCTGGACGGGGGTTCGGATGATGCCAACGTGCAGGAGGAGATCATTTCGGCGGAACCGCATAAAGGGAGTGCGGATTGAAGAAAGTAATTGTAGTAATTTCAGCGAAGGGAGGTGTTTGCCATGAAGTCTGACAGGGGAAGTTAGGCGGTATGTCTGCATGGAGGTAATGAACCGCTCGGACTTATTATGAGGGAGCGGATGCGGCTCTGAACGACAGAGGGGTCGTAATAATAAAAATAATGGAGGATTTGAATCATGAGCGTAAATGGAATAGGACAGAATTATTATCAGAATAATGTATCAGCGAATAAGTACAACAGGAGCAGGACCGGACAGTTCTGCCCGCAGAAACAGATGGCAGAGGCACCCGCTCCTGCAGGTACAAGGCAGAATGCCAATGTGCAGGATATATATGACGCACTTAAATCAACGAATCCGTTAATGGAGCAGGAGGATAGTGACGCAGTAGATGAGGAATTGGAGCAGGCAGATAAACAGGAATCTGAATCAAAGACAGATATTATTGTTAAGCCAGATGGTTCAAGGGTGCTTGTAATGACAATGAGTATTGGCGGAATGGAAACTACAATGAGTTTGGAAATTTCCAAGCCGACAGAAGCACCAAATGAAAATTCAGAGCATGATACCGATAATAATATGCCATCTGATGATACCGGAATGGATACAGTATCGGATGAAATGTCGAATATTTCAACGGAGGCTTAGAAAGCGTGGGCAGCTTTAAGAATACTGGTAACTGTGCAAGAACAGATATGGTCTGACCGACAGAGGGGCTGCAATAAAAAATAATGGAGGACATTTGGAGATGAGTGTAAATGGAATAGGGACAGCGGGATATCCGCTGACAGGATACACGGCAAGGAAGATGGAAAGAAGCGTGGAATCCGGAACGGTGGGATTTATGGAAACGGTGGAAGAAAAGGCGGCGCAGGGCAGAGCAGCCGACCAGGACGAGAAAGCCTTTGAGATGGTCGGTCGGGGTGCCCCGCAGGAAGTGAAGGATGCGTGGATGGATGCGGCGAAAGAAGTAAATGCGAATGGCATGGGAATCCGGGGCAACGGGATGATGAGCCACATATCGCAGATGATGGTGCATCGGCTTAATAAACAGCTTAAGGGTGAAACGGAGAATTTTGACATTCTTGGAAGCACGGTGGAATCTGCAATCCAGGCAGCGAAAGAGGCGCTGTACGATCTGGAGCATCCAAGGGTATATACGCCCAGGAGCATAGAGGTCCAGCAGGCCCGCATCAAAGAAGGGGAATTTTATAGGGCGTTTTTGGAGAGGTTGGAGCAGTTATAATAGATTTACAGAGGAGGAGATTAAGGAAATGAATGTTAATGGAATAGGAACAGCAGGATACCCGGTGGCAGGGTATGAAACGAGAAGGACAGGAAGGAATTACGCTGACCAGATGTGTAACATGGTTCCGGCAGCACAGGCATCTGGCGGCACATTTGAGTTACATATTTCAAATGATAAGGACGGAAAGGCAATCGGCTCAATGTGCGGGGCGGATTATTCCCTTACGGTCTATCAGCCGAAGGACTTTGACCCTGCGAACCCGGTATATAAAGTGAAGGTATGGGATAAAAGCGGAAATGTGACAGAAGGACTGCTGCTCAATGTTACTAAAGCTGCTCTTGTCAAGGTCGCCCACCATGTGCGGCGGGATGCGGTACAGCCGCGCGATCTCGTCTATCTGGAACTTCCGTGTTTCCAAAAAGCACCAGCCCATCGTTACCAAAGAGGAATTTGAAAAGGTGCAGAAGCTGATAGAGGAAAAGAGGCCGCAGATGGAGCAGTGCCTGAAGAGCAGGGGCGTCCATTCGGACGACCTCTGGCGCAGGAAGCTGCGCTGCCAGTGCGGCCACGCCTTTGCAAAGACCAGGTGGCACTCCAAGTCAAGGGACTTCACCACCTACACCTACAAGTGCTATGACCAGACCCGGACGGGTACCATTTCGGCAAGGCTTAAGAACGGCCTGAGCATTGAGGGAGTCTGCCACTCTCCGCTGGTGCAGGACTGGAAGATACACACGATGGCGCAGAAAGTCCTCCACGCCGTTTTCGATGACCCGGAGGGAACGCTGAAAAATGCGGCGGCGGTCCTCGGCCTCGGCGCGGCAGGGGTGGAGCAGGCGGAAGTGCTGCGGGATAAGACTATCATAGAGGAAAGGCTGAAAAAGGAGCAGGGGCGCTACGAGACGCTGCTCGATATGCGGATGAACAACGAGATACCGAGGGAGGTATTCAGCCGCAAGCAGCAGGAGGTGGAGAAAAAGATAGCGGAGCTGGAACAGCAGATGATGCAGTACGGCGATGTGAAGCCTGCCACGGAGGCGGATGTGAGCGGCAAGCTGGAAAACCTGCGCAGACTCATGGGGCAGCCGCCCGTGCCGGAGGATGGGGAGTTTTCGGAGGAAGATATTGATAAATATGTTTTCGGGGTAAGGGTTTACGAAGACCGCTTTGAGTGGCTCTTAAACTTAAGCCCCGAAGCCCGCGGGGAACTGGATGACGCCGGTTCCCCCGTTTATTTTACGAAGCTGACGGTCACGCCGGATGACGAGCGGGCATGGTTCAGGATGCACCCGCAGTGGTCAAAGTCCAACAAATATGCGGAGCTGGAGGCATGGATATTCATTTGAAAACGAAAGAGACAGGGTGGAAGGGCTGCATAGCGGCCTTTCCGTCCTGTCAGTCAATTTGCGGTTACAGTTCTGTGTTCATTTCTTTTGCTTCTGTCGGCAGGCATTTCCCTAAAAACATGGCCTTGCAGTCGGAAAATCCCAACAGGTAGGCGAGCATCCCAAACCGGGAACCCAGCGCGTTCTGCTCGCTGACGTAGCGGTCGATCAGCAGCCGGATTTCTTTCGGCAGTTCCATCCTTTCCAGTTCGCCGGAGTATACATCCGACTTTCGGAGAATCGCCTGGTATTCCCCGTCACTGCTTACGATGCCGTTCATGACTCCGTTCATGCGGGTATCCATGAGCTGGTACAATGCAGAATCTTTTTCCAATCCAATCCCTCCTTCCGTGGTGTCGTAGCTTACCTCTGTTTTGGCGGGATTGCAAGTAGAAAAAGAAAAAAAGCCGGAAACCGCTTGTAGCGTCCGACTTTTTTTGATAAAATATCCATACGGGGTACTGCCATAACGGGATAGGCGGTCAGTCCTTCTTCGCAGAGGGACTATCCCTCTGACAACGGGTAAAACCGGGAAAGGAGGGATTGCTTATGAGTGACTATGAACTGTTGACGGTTGTTCTGATGATTCTTGGAATTATCGTATCAATCCTGATTGCATACATAAACACAAAAAAGTAACCGCCCTGGCCAAAGGATGCGGTTACTTTTTTGTAATTAGCTAAATTTGGGCTGACCGTCTATCGGCAGTATTCCCTTTTGTATTTTCATTGTAGCAGATTCCCCTGCATCTGTCAAACGCTGGGGAGCGTTCCGCTGAAATCATTTTATGCCGGATTCCGCACAAAAGCAAAGGTTTTCTGTCGAATCCCGTTTGTCGAATGTCGAATTGGGTGGGGTAAATGGGGTAAAGAGGGGTAAAAGTCATCAAAATCTAACAGCGGCACAGGCGGCTATTTCCAAATAATGCCATAGGATTTTTGGTACTAACAGGCGAAAGTATTTAAGAATGGCTTAAAATCAAGGTTTTTTAGGCTTGGTGGGGTTCATCACGGTGGGTGGTGGACCCCAGTTTTTTTGTTTTTGGATGCCGCTGATAGGATGGCGATTGGGGCAAAAATCGTACTATCAGGCAAAAGTATACTTTCACGCAAAAGTCAGGGGTTTCCGTGATAGTATAAAACGGAAAGGTAAAAAGGAGTAGGATATTGGCGGTTTTGGCTGAAAGGCGTATTAGCTTGACGGAAAATGCTGTCGAAAAACGGGGGATATGATACAAACACGGAAACTGCATGGAGTTTTCGTGTTTGTATATGAGTTTCCGTGATAATATGGGGTTTTGCGTGATAGTATAGAGAAAAATTGAAAAATGATGGTGGGAGGAAAAGGGCTGTTCAAGGGTTCTTTTTTGCTTTCCATTCCCAAAAAATAGTCGTTTCGTGCCATCGGGGGAAAAACAGATAAATTTTATGGTATAATTTCAGAGGACGCTTTTGCTTTAGAGTGAACGGCTTTCTGCCGAAGTAATAGGAAACGGAGAGGGGCATCAGCCTATGAAAATGAGAACGGAATACACCTGCCCTTTGGAACTGGTGCATGACATGATCAAAGGGAAATGGAAACCGATCATCTTATGGCGGCTGCGTTTAGGGGCGACATCCTTGGCGAAGCTGGAACGTGACATGATTTATAATTTAATCTCCGACATCTGCATCAGCATGAAGGCTGTGGACTACTTGGATATGCCGGAATGCGTCTACAACCGTGTGGAGGTCATTATGAGTGAAAAGGAGATGGCTCTGTATGAACAGTTGGAGCGGGATATGCTCCTTCCCTTTTCAGACGGTGACATTGATGCGGTGAACGCGGCGGCACTTTCCAATAAACTTTTACAGATGGCGGACGGCGCGGTCTATGATGAGAACGGGAATGTGAAACACATCCATGACCGCAAGCTGGAAGCCTTGGAGGATTTGGTTGAGGCGGCGAACGGAAAGCCTGTGTTAATTGCCTACTGGTATAAGCATGACCTTGACAGGCTGAAAAAGCACACCGGGGCTGTGGAACTGGACACGGCGGAGGATATGCGGAAATGGAATGCCGGGGAAATCCCGGTGGCGGCGATCCACCCGGCATCGGCGGGGCATGGGCTGAACCTGCAGGCGGGCGGTTCCACGCTGGTGTGGTTCGGGCTGACATGGTCGCTGGAACTGTACCAGCAGATGAACGCAAGGCTGTGGCGGCAGGGGCAGGAGGAGACGGTGGTGATCCATCATTTAATCGCCAAAGGCACACTGGATGAGAGGGTGATGGCTGCACTGGAGAAAAAGGACTGCGGGCAGTCGGCACTTGTGGATGCGGTAAAAGCGAGGATTGCCGTGGTGGCATACCCAACCTACTGCACGAGCAAGAATTCCTATTTCATGCGGGCGGAAAAGGAGCTGGCGAACACGCTGGTGGCTACGGATTACAAGGACCCGCCCGTCATCAATGACGTGCGGACGGCATCGGGCAAGGATATATTCGGCACGATCTCCGCGAGCATGGGCTCCAAGCAGTGGCTTGGGAACCAGGAGGCGTTCAGCGGCGACTACGACTCCTGCTCCTACGCAGTGCTTGGAACGCAACAGGACATGGATTTATTTTGATTGAAAAAACAGCCTTTTTCTGCTATGATTGGTAGTGGGAAAAGGCTGTAAAAATCAATATTTGCATATGACAGGCTTTTGTGAATATAGTTTGAAAAGGTGAAAAATGAAAAAAGGGAATAAAACATACCAGATTAATGGTGAAGATGGACCTACATCTGTTTTTATACTTAAGAATACAAAAAATCGCACTCTTAAACAACAATTTCATAAAATCAAATACAATTGCAAGAAGAGACGTATTGAAAAAATGATTACAGGAGAGAGCCATCATTCTATGGAGGATGTACTTGCATTTGCGGTAAATGAATGTGGCTTAGCAGAACTTGACAGGGATTCGGTTGAGGTGATGGAAGAATATAAACAGTTACGGGCCTCTTTCCTTTTGAAATATAAGCCGGAGTTACTTGGAGAATATGCTAAGCACCCTCCGCTTGAAAGTGAAGAGCCGGAAGCAGTAATGGAATACTTAGAAAAATGCAAAGAGCAACTACGTCAAGCTATGGCTATTCCGAAAGAGCTGTTTGATATTGATATGCATAAGTATATTAAAGAATATTCGGATATAAATGAAAGGCTGGATGTTGTAATTGAGACGAAGTATGGATATATCGGTGGAGGAGCTAGCGGGGATAAGGCAGTAAAAGACCTGGATGAGATGATGAAACGCTTGTATAAATATTATGGAGTAACGCAGGAAGATATTGAAAACCAAACTGAAAGATATAAAGATTTTATCAGGGCATTATGCAGATAAATTTCAGGGTGTAGGGATTGCTACATCAGTAGATAAAACAGAATAGATTTTCTACATAGGCACTTGCCATAACAGCAGGTGTCTTTTTTTACGCATTTTTTCAGGGAGCCTTTGGGCTTCCTTTTTTCGTTATGGGGAGGTGCTTTGGGTGGGGGCGTCAAGGATACAGGGCATCACGGTGGAGATCGGCGGCGACACCACAAAGCTGACCGCCGCGCTGAAAGGGGTAAACGGGGAGATCCGCACCACACAGTCTCAGCTACGGGATGTGAACAACCTCCTGAAACTGGACCCCGGCAACACGGAACTGCTGGCACAGAAGCACAGGCTCCTTGCGGATGCGGTACGGGAGACGAAGGAAAAGCTGGAAACCCTGAAAGCCGCTGCGGAGCAGGCAAATGAGGCACTGGCAAAGGGCGAGATCACACAGGAGCAGTACGATGGTTTGCAGCGGGAGATCATTGAGACTGAGGAAAAGCTGAAAAGCCTTGAAGAGCAGGCGAACCAGTCTGCGGTGGCGGTGCAGAAGATTGCCGCCGTGGGCGAGGACTTAAAGAACTTAGGGGATAAGATTTCCGGTGTGGGAACCACCCTCACTAAAAGCGTGACCACTCCCATTGTGGGGCTTGGCACAGTGGCAGTAAAGACAGCGGCAGACTTCGATTCCGCCATGAGCCAGGTCGGGGCGGTGTCCGGGGCAACGGGAAAAGACCTTGATGCCCTCCGGGATAAGGCAAGGGAGATGGGGAGCAAGACCAAGTTCTCCGCATCGGAAGCGGCAGAGGCCATGAACTACATGGCAATGGCAGGCTGGAAGACTTCTGATATGCTCTCTGGCATTGAGGGCATTATGAACCTTGCCGCCGCGTCAGGGGAGGATTTGGCAACTACCTCCGATATCGTGACGGACGCGCTTACCGCCTTTGGCTTAACTGCAGCGGATTCCGGGCATTTTGCGGATATCCTTGCGGCGGCCAGTTCCAATGCGAACACCAATGTCTCCATGATGGGCGAGACTTTCAAATACTGTGCGCCCATTGCCGGGGCTTTGGGATTCTCCGCAGAGGATACCGCAGAGGCAATCGGGCTGATGGGCAATGCGGGCATCAAGTCCACACAGGCCGGAACTGCGCTGCGTACCATCATGAGCAACCTTTCCGGAGAAGTGAAAATCTGCGGTTCGAACATCGGGGAGGTCACCATCGCCACCACCAATGCGGACGGCAGCATGAGGGATTTGAGCGCCATCCTGGCAGACTGCCGGACGGCATTCGGCGGATTGTCCGAGTCCGAGAAAGCAGCGGCGGCAGAGGCGCTTGTGGGGAAGAATGCCATGTCAGGATTCCTCGCCCTTATGAACGCCGCCCCTGCGGACATTGAGAAGGTGAGCAGCGCCATAACAAACTGTGACGGGAAGTCTGCGGAAATGGCGGCAACCATGCAGGATAACCTTGCCGGGCAGCTTACCATCCTGAAAAGCCAGTTGGAGGAATTGGCTATCTCTTTCGGTGAAATCCTCATGCCCGCCATACGCCAGATCGTCACATGGGTGCAGGGCTTTGTTGACAAGCTCAACGGCATGGATGAGGGAACGAAGAACACCATCGTTACCATAGGGCTCCTTGCGGCGGCAATCGGCCCCGTGCTTGTCGTCATAGGAAAAGTTGTGTCGGCTGTGGGCAGCATTATGACCTTCATCCCCACGCTGATCGGCGGCATTTCCAGCATCGGCGGCGGGCTGAGTGCCTTGTGGGGCATCCTTGCGGCGAACCCGGTAACGCTGGTCATTGCGGCAATCGCGGCTCTGATTGCCATCTTCGTGGCTTTATGGAATAACTGCGAGGGCTTCCGGGAGTTCTGGATCAATTTATGGAATGTGATCAAAGAAGCGGCTGTTGCGGTATGGAATGGATTAAAAGACTTTTTCTCCAACATCTGGAACGCCATCACCGGGGCGGCGCAGGCCATCTGGAATGGTCTGAAAGACTTTTTCAGCGGGCTGTGGGAAGGGATAAAAAATATCTTCCAGACTGTGCTGGATGTGATAAAGACGCTGATTGTGGCGCGGTTCGAGTTCTATAAGCTGATTATCACAACCGTGCTGAATGTGATACAGACAGTGGTCTCCACGGTATGGAATGCGATTAAATCCGTGATTGAAACCGTCACGAATGCCATCGGCTCTTTCCTGTCCTCCGCTTGGGAAGCGATAAGGAATACCGTCACCACGGTAATGGAGGCAATCCAAAACGTCATTACCACGGTATGGGAAGCGATTAAATCCGCAGTAACGGCGGTGCTTTCCGCCATCAAGGATGTGGTGGTCTCTGCGTGGGAGGCGATAAAGAATGCCATTTCCACAGCGATGGAAGCCATTAAATCTGCGGTCATTGCCGCATGGGAAGCCATAAAGAGTGCGGTTTCCTCTGCGATTGAGGCAATCAAAAATGTGGCTGTAGCTGCATGGGAGGCCATCAAGTCAGCGGTCATTTCCATTATGGAAGCCATCAAAGCTGCCATTACCGCAGCATGGGAAGCCATCAAATCCGCAGTCAGTTCCGTGGTTAATGCAATTAAGGAAGTCATCACCAGTGTGTGGAATGCCATCAAGTCCACGGTCACAGGCATTGTGGGCGGCTTAAAAGATGCGGTGGTAAATGTATTTAACAGCCTACTTTCCGGCATCAAGAACGCCATGAGCGGCATTGCCGGGGCGGTGAAGAGTGGATTCGATGCGGCAATCAACTTCATCAAGGGGCTGCCCTCACAGGCATTGCAGTGGGGCAAGGATATCATTGGCGGCTTAATTGATGGTATTAAAGCGAAGATTAGCCATTTGGTGGAAAGTGTGAAGGATGTGGCAGGGACGATTGCCTCCTTCCTGCATTTCTCCGAGCCGGACGAGGGGCCGCTTTCCAACTTCCACACCTTTATGCCGGATATGATTGAATTACTCGGAAAAGGGATAAAAGGCAACCTCGGCAAGCTGACCGGCCCCATGAAGGAACTGGCAGGTACACTCATCCCTGCCACGGATTCCATGACGGCTGGGGCACAGGCGGCAGGAGGCTCCGGCAGCGGTTCTTCACTGGCGGCAAGGCTGGATGCCATGTATGAGGTGGTGACAAAGTATCTGCCGAGGCTGGCAGACGCACAGGTGGTATTGGATTCCGGTGTGCTGGTCGGAGAGTTATCTGACGGGCTGAACCGGGAGCTGGGAAAGGCGTATTCATGATAAGGAAATTCAGGCTTATAAACGGGGAAGGGGCGTCATGGGATTTGAACGCCCGGACATCCTTTTTCCATTCCATTGGCGGTTTCGGTTACAAGGACGGGACGCAGTATGAACAGATCGGCACGGACTTCATCCCTCTGGAGGAACTTTTCTCACAGGGTGTGATGACCGGGCGGATATTCTTTGGCGGGATAAACGCATACAAAAACTACAGAGCCTTTTCCCGGTTCGTCCGGGCGGTGCCGCTGACCCTTGTGTATGAGATGGAGGAGGCTTTCCGTGTCCCGGTGCGGATGACGGAGATCGCAAAGAGTGAGTTGATCACTGGCGGGGCGGGGCTGGATTGTGAAGTTGCATTTACGGCAACCGGGCTGTTTTATAAGAATGTTTCCGGCTACAGCGGCACAATCTCCATCGGCGGGAAAATCTATCCATACGAATACACCTATGCTTATGACAAGGTGGGACCGGAATATGTCATCAATGAGGAACAGGCGGAAACGGTCAGGAGGATATTCGACCTGTACCTTGCGGGCAACGGCTACCATAAGATCATGAAGCAGCTTGAAAAGGAAGGCCGCCGCACGGCGATGGGGAAGACGATGTGGCATTACGCCACCGTCGGCCATATCCTGAAAAACCGCCTCTACTGCGGGGAGCTGGAATACCGGAAGGAATATGTGCCGGACTACCTCGAACAGAAAAGGGCGAAGAACAAGGGGGAGCTGGAGCGCGTCATCGTGGAGGGAAAGCACCAGCCCATCGTCACCAAAGAGGAATTCGGGCGGGTGCAGAAGATGATGGCGGAAAAGGACGCGCAGATGGGGCAGCGCCGGAAGAACAAGGGCGTCCATTCGGACGACCTCTGGCGCAGGAAGATGAGGTGCCAGTGCGGCCACGCCTTCGCAAAGACCAAGTGGCATACCAAGACGGACTTCATCACCTACACCTATAAATGCTACGACCAGACCCGGACGGGGACCATAGCGGCAAGGCTGAAAAACGGCCTGAGCATTGAGAACGTCTGCCGCTCGCCGCTGGTGCAGGACTGGAAGATGTACACGATGGCGCAGAAAGTCCTCCACGCCGTGTTCGATGACCCGGAGGGGACGCTCCTGGACGCGGCGGCGGTGCTGGGGTGCGGCATCGCCGGGGTGGAGCAGTCGGAAGTCCTGCGGGACAAGGAGGTCATAGAGGAACAGCTTAAAAAAGAGCGCGGGCGGTATGAGACGCTGCTCGATATGCGGATGAACAACGAGATACCGAAGGAGGTATTCAGCCGAAAGCAGCAGGAGGTTGGGGAGCGGATTGCGGAACTGGAGCAGCGGATGGCGCAGTACGGGGACGTGGAGCCTGCCACGGAGGCAGACGTGAGCGGCAAGCTGGAAAACCTGCAAAAGCTCATGGGGCAGTTCTCCATGCCGGAGGATGGCGAGTTTTCGGAAGAGGAAATGGATAAATATGTGTCAGGGGTGAGGGTTTACGAAGACCGCTTCGAGTGGCTCCTAAACCTAAGCCCCGATGCGGGAGGGGGACTGGATGATGCCGGTTCCCCCGTTTATTTTAAGAAGATAACGGTCACGCCGGATGACGAGCGGGCATGGTTCAGGAAACACCCGCAGTGGTCGAAGTCCAACAGGTATGCGGAGCTGGAGGTGTGGATATTCATTTAAAACGAAAGAGACAGGGCGGAAGGGATGCATGGCAGCCTTTCCGCCCTGTCACCGATTTGCGGTTACAATTCTGTGTTCATTTCTTTTGCATCTGTTGGCAGGCATTTCCCCAAGAACATGGCCTTGCAGTCGGAAAATCCCAACAGGTAGGCGAGCATCCCAAACCGGGAGCCCAGCGCGTTCTGCTCACTGACATACCGGTCAATCAGCAGCCGGATTTCTTTTGATAAATCCATCCTGTCCAGTTCGCCGGAGTATATATCCGACTTTCGGAGAATCGCCTGGTATTCCCCGTCACCGCTTACAATTCCATTCATGACGCCGTTCATACGGGTGTCCATGAGCTGGTACAATGCAGAATCTTTTTCCAATCCAATCCCTCCTTCCGTGGTGTCGTAGCTTACCTCTGTTTTGGCGGGATTGCAAGCGGAAAAAGAAAAAAGCCGGAAAACCATCTTGTAGCGTCCGACATTTTCTGATAATATATCCATATGGGGTACTGCCATAACGGGATAGGCGGTCAGTCTTTCGATGCAAACGCAGAGGGGACTGCCCCTCTGACTACGGGTAAAACCGGGAAAGGGGGGATGCTTGATGAGTGACTATGAACTGCTGACGGTTGTCCTGATGATTCTTGGAATCATCGTATCAATCCTGATTGCTTACATAAATCACACAAAAAAGTAACCGCCCTTTTGACCGAGGATCGCGGTTACTTTTTTGGTAACTAATTTCTAAGGACTGACCGTCTATCGGCAGTATTCCCTTTTGTGCTTTTATTGTAGCAGATTCCCCCGCATCTGTCAAACGCTGCGGAGCGTTCCGCTGAAATCATTTTATGCCGGATTCCGCATAAAGGCAAGGGGATTTTGTCGAATCCCGTTTGTCGAATGTCGAATTGGGTGGGGTAAATGGGGTAAAGAGGGGTAAAAGTCATCATAATCTAACAGCGGCACAGGCGGCTATTTCCAATTGATGCCATAGGAATTTGGGTACTCGCAGGCGAAAGTATTGAAGAATGGCTTAAAATTAAGGGTTTTAAGGATTGGTGGGGTTCATCACAGTGGGTGGTGGGCCCCTATTTTTGTGTTTTTAGATGTCGCTGATAAGGTGGCGATTGGGGCAAAATTATACTATCAGGCAAAAGTCGGGAGTTTCCGTGATAGTATCCGAGTTTTGCGTGAAAGTATAAGAGTTTCCGTGTTTGTTTGGAGTTTCGCCTGATAATATGAAATCTGTCGAAAAGCATATTGTTCAATCCATAGTACGGTGGTACTATAATGTTAGGCATATGTAATGCAAAGGTATCGAAGTGTTCGAAATTTTTCTAAATTAATGGCAGTGTAAAATTTTGAGGAGAAAATATTTATGGATAAATTAGTATATCATTATTGCGATAATTGTAAGATGGCAAATATATTGTCAGGTAAAACTTTGCGAATGAGTGATATTACAAAAAGTAATGACTACGAAGAAGTAAAAATGTTTTTTCCAGGTATATTGGATGCAATAGAAGATGAATATAGGAAAGATGAATTTCCATTGCAATATATGGATAGAACCAACCGTGATGCATTAGGAAAACTTTTAGATTGGGAATATGATATTCTCAGGTATGAATTTGATAGAGGAGGAGTTACAAATTTCGTTGTTTGCTTTTGTGAAGAGGGGGATGTGCTGAGTCAATGGCGCGGATATGCAGACAATGGAAAAGGGTGTTCGCTTGGATTTTCGGTAAAAGAATTGGAAGATTATTGCAATACATATAAGGGAATTTTGAGATTTGAGCGGGTTGACTATAAAACTGTAAAAGAAATTAATGAGACCATTGTTGAAGAAGCTTTGCAAGTATTAAATGAATTGAGAGGATTGAGGAATTGGATTGTTGAAAAATTGCCTTCTCTTAATGGGGAAAAAATTGATAAAATGTGTCAGTATTATTTTCATCAAATGATAAGTAGCGTTCTTATGAGTTCATTGAAATATAAGAATGAGACTTTTAAAGAAGAACAAGAGTGGAGGCTCTTTTTTTCCCAACAGATATATAAGTACGCAAAATGGATATATAGTGATGAAGAAATTGAAACAATAGTTTATGATGATATGTTGAAAGTAATAAAAAACAGGATTGAGTTTAATGTAACAAGTGATGATTTGATTCCGTTTTATCCAATAAATTTTACGGAAATATCGCCTAATCCAATAAAGCAAGTAATTGTAGGCCCTCAAAATAAAATAATGGAAAAGGATTTTTCTTTGTATGTAGCAAGTAATAAATTAAATGATATCGATTTTAGATATAGCAGAATATCTTATCGAGGATAATTACTCTAATTACATATTTAAAGAGTTTTGGCTTATAGAATTTATTAAATTGAACAGTATGACTAACAATGTTTTAAAATATTGACAGTGACAATACAATAAAGAATGGAGGTTAAAAAATGGATAGTTTGCCAATTAGAAAAGTTATTAATCAGATTGCAAATGGAGCAATAAGAATTCCATCATTTCAAAGAGGATTTGTATGGGAGCCAGAAGATGTGGCATTTTTTATGGATAGCTTATATAAACAATATCCTGTAGGAGCAGTTTTACTCTGGCGGACAAGGGAAAAACTTCATACAGAAAGGCAGTTAGGACGGTTCATTTTGCCAGATCCGATAAAAGACTATCCAATAGATTATGTATTGGATGGACAACAACGTTTAACGTCTATTTTTTCTGTTTTTCAAACGGAATTGCAGCCAGAAGAAGACGCAGGGTGGATGGATATTTATTATATTATTGGGAGTAATAGAATGTCACAGCAAAGTGCATTTATTGCTTTATCGGACGCAGATGTAGATTTGAACAAGCACTTCCCTATGCGTGTTTTGTTCAATACAATTGCATATAGAAAAGCTACTGAGAATTTACCAGACAATGTTGTTATAGAAATTGATGAATTATTGTCTGTGTTTCAAGAGACAGTAATTCCTGTTCAATTAATGGAAACAGATGATAAAGGAAATGTTGCAATTGTATTTGAAAGGATAAATAGAGCTGGAGTTCCGTTAGATTCTTTTCAATTACTTACGGCATGGAGTTGGAGTACAGATTTTGATTTGCAAGATAAGTTAGATGAACTTTCGGCGGAATTATCGGAATATGGATTTGAAGGATTAGCGGAAAATCAAGATTTATTAATGAAATGTTTTACGGGATATATTTTAGGAAAGACTTCTCCAAGTGCAATAATGGATTTAAACGGTGATAGAATTAGACAAAACTTTGAAAAAATAGAAAATGGAATAAAATCATCTATAGATTTTTTGAAAAAAGAGTTACATATACACTCATTGAATTACCTGCCTTATCCGGCAATGCTGGTTTCATTAGTAAAGTTTTTCGGAAGTGATAGAAAATCGGGCGCTTCTTTTTGTGACGAACAACGAAAACAATTGATACGTTGGTTTTGGAGGAGTTGTTTTTCAAGAAGATATTCAAGTGGTGTAAATAGCGCACATGAGACTGATCTATTAGCTATGGAGAAATTAATAGATAATAAAAATTATAATATCAGTTCGTTTAAGTGTGAAATTCCAGATTATTTTTTTACAGATAATATTTTTAATATTACGTCAGTCAATACAAAAACATATATTGCAATGCTGGCATCTAAGTACCCAAAGTCATTTATTTCGGGAGCAAATGTTGATTTGTCAAAGACATTACAAACAGCAAGTGCAAAAGAATTTCATCATATTTTTCCCGATAAATTTTTGCAGCGTCAAGGGAAAAAGAGAAAGCAGATATATCAGTTAGCTAATTTCTGTTTTTTAAATAATGCAGATAATCAGAAAATAAAAGATAAAGACCCAAAAGAATATGTTAAACTATTAAATCAGCAAACTATACCAGATGTATTGCAAGCAGCGATATGTCCCTTGAATACGTTCAACTTAGAATATGAAAAATTTATAAAAGAGAGAAGTAAAATGCTATTAGCTTATGCAAATGAATTAATAAAGTAGAATTATTCAGGATAAATCTTTGGGGTTTCGTCTGTTTGTATGCAAATGCTGTTGAAATATGGGAGATATTATCGAATTTTGTCAAGGTGTCTTAGTTTCCGGCAGATACGGAAAGCCAAGAAAGCCCGTAAATCCGCCACTTTCGGCACTACATAGCCTTGAAAGTTACATTATTTTTGTGTGCTTTTGAGGGCATTTTTACATTAGGGAGGGTGCGAACGGTTGTTCTGGGGTTGTTTTGCCTGATAGTGTATACTCGTAGGCAAAAGTCGGATATTATCACGGAAACTCGGATACTATCAGGCAAAACTCGATACTCGCAGGCAAAACCCTTATACGAACACGGAAACAGGCTGGAAGTTTTCGTGATAATATAAGGATTTCCGTGATAGTATACAGAGTTTCCGTGTTTGTGTATGAGAAAAACGGTAAAAACTTAGTGGATAAATGATAAATAAGGAGAAGGGCTGTTTCGGCAGTCCTTTTTCATATCTTAAAACTTTACAATTCATTTCTTTATATTTCAAATTTCATAGATATTTTTATAGTGGTTCAGAAAATAATTAGTTGGAAAGCGGGGGAATCAGAGTTAATATGCTTACACGGTGGTTTGCGTTTGTGCCGCCTTGTGGGGCAGCCATCCCTTTCAATTTATAGAGAGTGAACAATTGTTTTTTGGAAAGCAACCGACAGTTGCCGGATTGGAACGTATAGGTGGATTGATTATGGAAAAACGCTAAAGTATAATGAATGCCTGGAGGATGTCAGAATGGAATTTAAGGAAAAATTGCAATTACTAAGAACAAATATGAAACTGTCACAGGAAGAACTTGCTAACAGGCTGGATATATCAAGACAGTCTATAACAAAATGGGAGAATGGACAGTCTTTTCCAGATATTCAGAACCTTATACAGCTTAGTGAGATTTTTAAAGTCTCCATAGACAGGCTTGTGAAGGAAAATGATATCTGTACAATCAGCCTCTTTTGTGAACAGAAATATCCTATGCAGGATATCAGGATTTTTTTAGTCAGGGCAAAAAATAACACATATATCACGGGTGAAAATGAAATCATGCCGTCACAGCCTGGTTCCCACGATTTCCGTTATGAAGATGGTGATTACCTGTATATGGATACTTATCTTGGCGGGCAGAAATTCATAGGCTGGGAACGTGTCTGGATAAGGAATCATGCAGTGTGGGCTATGAATTATTACGGGGAGAGCCTGGATGAGAATTTTAATATTATATTTTTGAAAGAAGCGCTTTCCCATGTGTCGGTTTCCATGCCGTTCCGAGGGCCGGAATTCTATCAGAAAGGCGATTATATGTACCAGTGCCAGGTGCAGGGTGATTTTGAATGTTTTTCAGGAGAGGAACGGATATATTGTAGGCAGAAAAAGGTATACACCTGTATGTTCTACGGAGGGACTATCTTATGAACATGATAGAAAAAGAAGTAGTAGTAAAAGATCTGGTTACAAAATCAAATCTTCCGGCAAGCGATTATGTGATAAACCCTTATGTAGGCTGCCCTCATGGGTGCAGGTATTGTTATGCCTGTTTTATGAAGCGGTTTACGAACCATAGCGAGGCATGGGGGAACTTTATTGACATTAAGCGGTGTGACAAGTCGATAAGCAAAAAGAAACTGCAGGGAAAGTCGGTATTCCTGTCATCCGTAACTGACTGTTACAATCCATTTGAGGAAAAATACGAAAATACACGGAAGATACTGGAGCAGTTGATTTCCATAGATTGTGAACTGAATATCTCAACGAAATCCCAACTGATATTAAGGGACATTGATTTACTGAAACAGTGTAAAAATCTGAAAGTTTCGGTTTCGGTCAATACATTGGATGAGCAGTTTAAAAATGATATGGATCATGCCAGCAGCATCAAGAAACGGCTTGAAACGATAGAAACATTGCACGAGAACGGTATATATACCGTTTTGTTCATGTCGCCCATCTTTCCGGGCATAACAGATTATAAGGAAATAATAGTAAAAACACACAGATTCGTGGATGAATACTGGTTTGAAAATCTGATCCTACGTGGGAGTTATAAACAGGATATCCTCAGCTACATAAAAAATGCTTACCCACAATTAGTGGAATTATATGATGAAATATATGTAAAAGGGAACATGGGGTTCTGGAACAATCTTTCCGTTGAGATTGAGGAATATTGCGCTGAACATTCAATTAAACATATCAATTATTTTTATCATAAGGAGTTGGTAGAAGCCAAATTGAAACCAAAATAACCAGGTAGTGACCGCCGCTGCGGACTTATTCTCTATATGCGGCGGTTGTCCATTTTATAGGAGATTCGGGCGGACTGATAGCGGAAATTACTTGGAAAGCGGGGAAGTGATTGCCCATGACTTGCCTTCTGTCCATACCCATATCATGCAAAAACGTCAACGTCTCTTAATAATTAACGGCAATTGACCGATATATAAATTGACAATATATATCGAAAGGAAGGAAGCGGTATGGCAAAGGAAGAGATTACACCGAGTGAATGGCAGATCATGGAAGTCCTGTGGGCGTGCGGGGAGCCTTTGACATCCTCCGAGGTCTACAAGAGGATGCAGGGGAATGTGGATATGTCGATGAGGATGGTGCGGGTGCTGATGAACCGCCTGAACCAGAAGGATATCCTCGGCTATACGGTGGATGAGCATGATTCAAGGGTTTACCACTATTATGTGCAGAGGTCAAGGGAGGAATGTGTAAAGGAGAAAAGCAGGAAGTTTGTGGACAGCTATTTTTCCGGCAGCGGGACAAATGCGATGGCGGCGCTTTTGCAGAGCTTCGCACTGACGGATGAGCAGATAAAAGAGCTGGAGGAGATTCTGGAGAAAAGCAAGGGGCAGAATGCGGAATCCTCAGATAAAAAGTCCAGCTAATAAATGTCAATAGAAAAATGAAAAATATTTTCTCCTAAAAAAGGGTGCACTTATCCCTTGGTGAAAATACCTTGTTTAAAAAGATGTTGATTCGTTGGATTTACAGTATTTTATGCGGCTATGTCGCATTTAGCAGCATTGTATTGTTTGATATGCTCCTGTGGAGTGATGATTTCAAAAGGCTTATTATCTCTGAGTATTGCAAATATCATGTTGCATACCTTGTGTG
>KE159632.1:206010-215031 GCA_000403335.2 Lachnospiraceae bacterium MD335 | reverse complement strand
ACATTATTTGTCCTATCCTAAGAGATGATACCTTATGTTTTATCTAGTGTCCATCAGGAGCCGTCAGACATGATTATTATGGATAACATCTGATGAAGGAAGAACCCCTTCTTCTGTTATCTGATTTATAGAAAGAAACATATTAACCAAGTAGTCTTGATTGACTACACCATTATTATACTAGGAGTGATGGCTATGCTCGACTGGCCACGGATTGGCAGCTTTCTGGATTTATGCGCAGTATATCTGACAACACAGCTTGTGCGGTGCGCCGCCTTTTCACTTGTACTGACCGGGCTTGTGATGCTGCTCCGGAAAATGCTTTTTTCAGAACGGATTTTTTTGAAAGGGATGCTATGGGCAGTATTTCTGGTCACCCCATTTCTTGGGAAGCTGAAGCTGTTTTATGAAAATGCAGCCATATGTAAGGCGACATGGTGGATGACAAAGGGAACTATGTCCTGCCTGTGGGTTGGCCGTATTTATACAATGGGTATTCTGGTAGCCGTTATCTGTGTCTTTGGAAAGCGGCTGCGCCTTCGGAGGCTGGTTGCCGGAATGGAAAAAGTCTTTTTTGATGGCATCAGGATCAGTGTTACTGACATGAATATTACGCCATTCACAATCGGCCTGCTGAAACCGAAGATTGTCCTGCCAAAAACAATGGCGGACAGCTACAGCCGGGAGGAATTAAAAGCCATTATACAGCATGAGCAGACACATATCCGGTTAGGGCATTTATGGTTCGGGCTTGCGTGGGATATGCTGAGGTGCCTTTTGTGGATTAATCCGTTCCTGACAGTATTCCAGAAACATTTCAGAGCGGATATGGAAGATATCTGCGACAGGGTGTGCATACAGAACAGTGGGAAGACGGCACATGAGTATGGGTTGGTATTGCTGAAAACTCTAAAACTGCTGCTCTCTGAATCGGAGAATGTACCGCCCGCCGTTACCTATGCAGGGGAAAGTGAATTTATAGGCATGAAAAGGCGGATGGGGAAGATTGCAGGTTTCCACCCATACCGGAAAAAACTGTGTATGTGCATGGTAGCAGTTCTGGTAGCAGTAACAGGTGCGGCATTACTCGTCATACATAGCTGTTCTTATGCCCAATTCAGGGAAGATGAAAGCATACTGGTATATGAGTATGTCGGTGAAGATGGAGTTACCATTTCAAATCATGATAGCAGATTGGATCAGATGATTTCTTATGATGACAGTTATGTTTATGTGGACAGGGAGGCATTTGAGGCATTTTTGGGAAAAAACAATGCAGAGGGGCAGATATATATTGTCTTTGGAGGATTTTATAAACTTCCCGGTTTTTTATGCGGTGGGCAGTCATGTTTATATGAAACTGATTCAACGGATGAGGTAGTCCGGATTCCATACATAAGGCAAGAGGACAATTGGATGATGGCGTTGTTCAAAATATTATAGGTAAAAGGAATTGAATTTTAAGGAGGATATGATTATGGCAATCACAGGAGTGGGCAATTATAGCAGTGTTTATGAAAACACATATGCTTCATCAAGGAAGGAAGCGGCAAAGAAAGAAGAAACAAAGGAAACAGCGGCTACAGAGAAAAACGCCGAAGTAGCAAAGAGTGGCGGCAATGAGGAATACCTTAATAATTTGCAGAAACAGTTTCCTAATATGAAGTTGCAAGTCGGCTATGGGGTTAATACAAAAAATGATGGTAAAGTAGATGTTTTGAATATTAACCCGAAACTTTTAGAGAAGATGCAGAATGATCCAAAGGCAGCAAAAGAATATACGCAGAGATTGAAAGATGTGGAAGCTGCACATAAGTATGTAGATAGTTTTTTTGCAGCAACTGGAAGTACAGTTGTATGCCGTCATGCATATTTAGATGAGAATGGAAATTACAGTAATTTTACTGTTTCAGTTAGAAAAGATGTGTTAAACGAAAAACTCCGTAAAGAAGCGCAGGAAAACGCCGAAGAGCGGATTGAGAAGTCAAGAGAAAAAGCCCGTGAAAATGCGGAGCAGCTTGCGGAGAAATTAGAGGAAAAGGCAGAGGAAGCAAAGGGAAGCGAAGAGTCGGAAGAAAAGAAAGTGGTAACGGAAGATGGAACAACAACTCCGAACAAAGCAGAGCAACTCTTAGAAGAAAAAATGGCTGCTTCCAAAGATGGCACGATTTATCTGAATGACACAGATATGAAAACAATCATCAAAGCTGCCCAGGAAGAGGATGCGGGCAAAACCATTGTAAAAGAACAGACACAGGTGGGTGCGAATCTGGATTTGAAGATATAATGTTTCAATCCTATTCTGTAGAGGTATTTAAGAGAGTGCCTCTTTATATGCAGGTTAAGGATGGCGCAAAAAATATTTTCAATAAGGATGATATCAATGAACATTAGTTTCAATGCAGGGAGTTCTGGAGGATACAGTAGTATCAACAAAAACAGTGCGCAGTATAAAGCTGTTGAAAGGGATCATTTGAGTGCCATCATTGCAAATGAAGCAAGCATGTCCGAAAAGGAGCGGTTGATTTATGAAACATTTGGCGGACGGGATACTATCATTAAAAATTACATGAAATTATATGACTCTAATGGAAATTTCCTTAATGCGTATGGCGTAGCAGGAATGTGCGTAGATGGAAAAAGTCCTTCGGAATATAATCAGATTATAGATGTTTCCGAAGACTGGCGTCAAGAGATGTTTGATATGGTCAAAAGGGAGTTCATACAAGAAAATGGTGTTGCGAATGGGGATACAACCAAAAGAACATCACTGTATACGGCATATCAAAAAAGCATTAAGATTGATGACCGATTGAAAGGTACATGGACGCTTGGGCAATATGAAAAAGCATATAATAAGGCTTTTTATGATGCGGTAAAGGCGGCTAATCCGAATTGGCAACAGGGACAGCCGTTTGATTCCAGAATACTGGACAGCGTTACAAGGGAATCCGTAGAAAGCCAGCTTGTCAAAAGTGGCAATACATTTGTAAAAAAATCATCTTCGGGTAGCAGATTGGATATGAAGATATGATCTTTACACCTTATTCCGCAGAGGTGCATAAATTTATGCCTTTGCGGAGGTGTGGGGGAGCTCTAAATGATAAAGGATTTAATCAAAACAAAGTAAAGGAGAGTGCACATTATGAATATCGATTACAGCCGGTTTTACAGAGGAACAACAAATATTCCCTCATATGGGAGTGGTGCATATAAGAAGGATACCCTTGTAAAGTATGAATTTAACACCACGGATGAGCATGGCAACAAGGTAATGGATAAGATGTCAAGGGAAGAAACCCTGCAGGCAATGAAAGACATCCGTTCACAGTATGGGGATGCGGTCATTGTGGAATTTTCGGGAGACGGTATGGCAGCCCTCGTGGAAGGAAAGAAAGGCAGCATGGTGCCGGAAGATAAGGAAGCAATGGAAGCGAAAAATGCGGCGTTCCAAAAGGATATCGTGCAGATTGACAATTCCCTGAGTGACCTTCCGGCATATTCGGGTATGTATGGCGCAGATAAGGCGGTTGCGTCTGCTTTGGAGAACTGCGGCAAAGAGGAGAAGGGATTTGTGTATGACATCATCCGGCAGAATTTCCTTGTGGGGAGCAGCGGTTCTATGACAGAGGAAGAGCGGCAGGCGAATATCTCACTCGGCATGAAGAAAGCAGAATATGCGGCACAGAACTTTATCCCGGAGGAAAGCAGGGAGGCATTTCTGGAAGCGATGGAGTCCATTGCAAAACTGGCAAGCGCAGGAAAAGCCGACAGCAGTGGGGTCATGAATTACGGCGTTGCAAAAGCCAGGTATCTTGGGCATGGCAGCGGCCTTGTCCAGACCACAAACGCGCTTGGCATGATGCAGGCGATGGATAAGGACGCATATGCCGAGTACCAGAAGATGGGCCAGAACGATGATGGCGGGCTTAGTTCATTGAAATACCTTACGAACTGGTATGCAGGCGCAGTAAAGAAAGACCCTTCGATGGTTGATACTTACGAAAAACAGTCGGAGGAATATGTGGAGAAAAACGTGAAAGACCGGGAGCTGGATGCAACCTTTGTGGACATAAAAACGGAAAGCATGGCGGCTTTCCTTGAAAGCCTGAAAATGTTCCAGAGTAATCACCCCAATTTCCTATCATCTATCATAAACCGGGAGCTGACATCGAAGTTTTGGTATTGATGGTACAGTAACGGGGGAGGTCTGCCACGGCTACATATCCCCAATAAGGCACAGAGGACGAACAGGCTTCAGCAGGGAAGCAGTTGCAATATAAAAAAATGATGGGGGTTCTGCAGCATTATGAAAAAGAATATTATATTGTGGTTGGCGGTTTCAGCGGTAGTCATGCTGGCATTGCCGTGGCTTGCGGTTACTTTAGTAAAAGGCGATGCAGGAATGGCCGTATGTTTTCTTTTGTTTTTTGCACTTAATCCGTTATACTCCGTGATATTCGGCGTTTTTGCAGGAAAAGATATGAAGCATCTGTGGAGCCTTCCAATTGTTTCGGCTGCTCTGTTCCTAATTGGCACATGGATATTTTTTGATATGGGTGAAATGGCATTTATACTGTATGCGGTGGTCTATCTTGTATTAGGGATAGTGGCCATGCTGATTTCTATGATCATCAGAAAGAAGGCACAAAGATAATAAATGCATACGGTTCTACAGTAGCATATCCCCATAGGCTACAGAGGGACAGGGCAGGCTTCCCCGGTTTTCCGGCAGATTGGGGAATCGGGGAGCAGGGGGAGCTTTACAGATTAACTTTTTGGAGGCGTGGTTTGAAAAAGAAACTCATTATTGTTTTCGTGGTAATAGCGGTGATTCTGCTGCTGATTCCGGTTAAAAAGGTCTATGAGGATGGTGGGACACAGACCTATACAGCCCTGACTTATAAAGTGATTGTCTGGAAGCAGATAGATGGGAAAACAGGAACGGAATTTTACATTTTTCCTAACAATTTCCACCAGTTAGATTATTACGAGTGACTTTTGAAAGGCTGTTTTTGTATGGAGATAACAGGACGCGGCACAGAACGTCTATATGGGAAATAAGTTCCTCACCCTGCGGAAAAGCGAGGTCGCAAAAGTTGCGCCGGACAGGGCTTCTCCCCGGTTTCCGGCAGATTGGGGAGAGGCTTCATGAATGGCAAAGTTTTCTTTTAGCTGTTTTTGTAAAGAAAGCCAAAGCATAACAGGAAGGCAAGATATTATGAAAAGATTGATTATATTGGTTTTATGGGTGGTTTGTATGCTGGCTTTGCTTGTTGGGTGTTCCAGTCAGGAAAATGAAATAGGAGATATCGATAATCATACGCCGATTGCTTTGTTGGATGATGCGGTTGTTTATAACTATATTGATGATGACGGTGCATTGGTAATTGGACGATATGTTCTTTCCTCAAAAAGGCAATCAGATATCGTAAGTGTGGAAGAGTTTTATATTTCAAGTGGAAAACCTACAGTGATTGATAATTCTGTTATTCTGCCTGTAACCTTAAATACAAACGAACATAAACTTTTGATGGTAAACGCTGATTCTGACACATCTGAAATGATATTTAGCGAATTTAATTCTTATCCAATGGACGCAGTTTCTGTAATGAACACAGACATTTATATGTTAAGCACCATGAAAGATGATGTGGCTACAGCAACTTATATCAGAAAATATAATGAGAATACCGGGGATATGGATATCTGCATTGAAAAACAGTTTACAGATAATACAGGTGAGCAGATAACGACATTTGCCTGTAGCAACGAAAATATTTATGTGCTGGTAAATAATATGGGAGCAGAAAATGATGTTTATATAGAAATTTATGATGATAAAAAATATGATTTACTTGGTAAGCTGTACTTTGATTCTGAATTGAGAAATTTTGTTTCCAATAATGGGATAGTAGAATTTTATTGTTTTGACAGTTACATATACATAAGGAATTTTTCAGATTATGGTGCGATAGGGGAAATAGAAAATAACCAGATAAAAACCTTTCTTAATTTGCCTAGTTTGCGTATGGCTTATAACGGTAAAAATACGCAGGATAATTATTATGGATTTTTTGTAAGAAATGGCAGAGAGCTTTATCTTTTAGATGTTTATTCTGATACTCTATATGAAACCAATTTAGATCTATCACAAGATGAAAGCATTCGTAATGCTATCTCTGATGGAAATAATATATGTATCAGTATTCTTGATGAGAGGGATACAGAGTCTTTTACAACAAAAAAGACCATTATAGTGGATTTCAATGAATTGAAAGAAAAAGCATATCAAACAAAGTGAAAAAGGCTATCCATTATATATCTCCAATAAAACACAGAGAGCAGGCTTCCCCGGTTTCTGGCAGATTGGGGAATCGGGGAGCAGGAAGAAAACCAATAATACACAAACGATAAAAGGGAACCAAGCAGAGATAGAACCATATGCCTGTCTGGTTCCCTTTCTACATATCGGTGCGGGGAGGCGGTGGTGGAAATCAGAAAATAAGTCCGGCTATTGGCCGGAGTTGAGCAAAGGAGGAGGCGGCAGATGGAAGTGATCAAATGCCCCAACCCCAAATGCAGGCGGCGCATTTTGGACGATGAGGGAACAGAGACGGAGTGGACGGTCCTTGAGATCAAATGCCAGCACTGCGGAAAACTGGTAAGGCTGCGCTTCGGCCCGGAAGGGGTAGAGGCGGGCATATATGAGAGGAAGAAACGGCGGAGGTGATTCTGCTGTTTTTTTTAATGCATTCCGTGATTAAGGGGCGGCTCTCCGGGCCATACTGGTAACAGGCAATGGGAATTTTTGGTAATTTCCACCGATGGGACATTTTATGCTGAGTGCATAACATGGCTTTGTCATCCAAAACAGGCTGTGGGAGGTATACGGTATGTGTATGGTCAAATGTCCCGCTTGCAAAGGACGGATCTGCGATTTAATTGCCACCGCAGGAGGGCGCGTAGTCTTGAAGGTGAGGTGCCCTGAGTGCGGGAGGATAGTCAAATTGGAATGGCTACTACAGGTCACGGAGACAGTTAAATAAAACTTACTACCGAGCGAGTGGGACCAGGGGACATCGAGTCACGAATGGCCGGAGTGAAGCTAGAGACAATGAGCCTTAGCTTACTCCGGCCATTTTTCCATTTTAAATCAATTTCATATCAAAAATAGAAGCGTTTCTGGCTTTACGAAGGCGTAAAGAAAGGAACGCTTTTATGTCTGAAAAAATCATCAGGATCAAGTCAGGAAACGAAGAATTCACAATGAGTGTAACGGAAGAAGAGTATCTGAAATACTACCGCCCGTGGTGGCAGCAGAAAAAGCATGAGCAACGGAACCGTGAGGCAATGGAGCAGAACGGTTATACAGAAGAATCCTACGAGGAATGGAAAGAGAACGATATGCGGACGGAGTTTTTTTCGGAGAGCATGGAGGAACTGGCGGAAAAGAGGATGCTGCTGGATGTCCTTCGTGATGCTATGGATTCCCTCCTGCCAGAAGAGCGGGAGCTTGCCATGAAAGTGTTCGGGGAGGAAATGAGCGTCTACGAATATGCACGGGTAACGGGCGGCAACAGGCGGACGCTTGATTTCCGCAAAAACAAGGTCATGGAGAAACTGCGCCATTTTTTCCGGGAACGTGGTATTGATGTGTAGTTCTTCCTTTATTCGACAGGAAAAGATACGTTTGTCGAACGGTTTTCAAAAATGTTTCATTTTTCATTGCCTGTTTTCAAAAAAGTGTCATTACGACAGTGAAGGGGATAGGTTTAACTGTCCCGGAAAGGAGGAACGGAGCCTATGGAAAAGTCACAGGAGCTTATCGGCATCTTACAGGTAATCAGCATTGTTGCGAAAAGCCTCGCCGCCAAGCTGATGCAGATCGAGAAGGAAGTGGAAGCCTATGAAGCCGCAAAGGCGGCGCATGACAGGAAAATGAAGAAAGGATGGAGGCGCTGATGCGTAAGAAGGTTTTTATCTGCAGCCCCTTCCGCGGCGACATGGAGGGGAATGCAAGGAAAGCGGCGGTCTACTGCCGCATGGCGTGTGAGCAGGGTTTCCTGCCTGTTGCGCCGCACCTCTTATTCCCACAGTTCTTAAATGAGGGGATAGAGGAAGAACGGCGGCTCGGCATCTCTATGGGGATGGAGCTGCTCGCCCTGTGTGACGAGGTGTGGGTGTTCGGGGAAGCCACCGAAGGGATGGCGGCAGAGATCGCATCTGCCACAGAGCAGGGAAAGAAAATCATATTCAAGGAAACGGAGGGAATGTAAATGGGAAGTGAATTATTAAGGATTGCGGAAGGTTTCTCCATCGTTGCGGAAGGTCTGCGGGGCCTTGCCAAAGCGGAGGGAGGCATGAAAGAAAAGACGGTGAAAGCACAGAAAGCGGAAAAGCCGGAAACTGTGGCAGAAGTACAGCAGGAATCCCCCGCAACGCTGGAGGGCATCCGTGCGCTGATGGCGCAGAAAACACAGGAGGGCAAGTCGAAGGAGATCAAGGAACTTTTGCAGAAGTACGGCGCGGCGAAGCTCTCGGCGGTGAAGCCGGAGGACTATCCGGCGCTGATGCAGGAAGCGCAGGTGCTGTGATGGGGAAACACGCATTGCTTTCCGCATCTTCCTCCAAGCGGTGGCTCTCCTGCACGCCGTCCGCACGATTGGAGGAGCAGTTTCAGGAGGAATCCGGCGGCAGCGTCTATGCCGAGGAGGGCACCGCCGCCCACGCCCTTGCGGAGCATAAGCTGAAAAAGGCATTAAAAAGGCGCTCCAGGCGCCCGGTGTCGGATTACCACTGTGACGAGATGGAGGAATCAATGTCGTCAACTTAAGCCGAAAATCCGCTAACTATAAATTTACGCGTATGAAAAAACCATTTGTTATTCCGTGATGACTCACTTTCCTTTTGAAATGTCTGTCTGGACGGATAATGGACCTTACGTTTTTGGCGCGCTGAATCAATTGCTGCAGTTTATCCTTGTAACACCGGATATTTATTAAACACCGGATATATCTG
>KE159632.1:201298-205270 GCA_000403335.2 Lachnospiraceae bacterium MD335 | reverse complement strand
CTGCATACAGTTCCTGGCGAATTGCCTGGGGATTTTTCCCGGAAAAATTCTCCAACCGTACCCTTGTTTTAAGTTCCCCATACTTAGTCTCTATTGACCATCTTTTGTGGTAAAGGTACTGATGGTAATGCATATCCTGATGTTCTTCAAAAAGATTGCTGACAAGTATATGCGGCTCTTCCCCGGAGGTGTCTTTTATTACGCGCAGGCTGACTGTTCTGCCTTTGTGGATGTCTGATACGCTATGCTCTCCGTCAGGGCATTCATTGACACATGAGAGAAAGGAATGCGTACACCTGATTAGGTAAAAAAATCCCTTATCCTCAAGTTCGTATATCAGCTCTCTAGATGGATAGCCACGGTCAAACAGGATTAAGTTTTTGTATCCTTTGCCATTTATGAGCGCCTCTGATGAGAGAAGTTTGCGGGCATGTTCTCTTTCGCCAACGGATATTCCCGTAAATACAGCATCCACAATCAGGTCATTCGTAACATCATATAATGCTGTCAGTCTCGCGGAAGGATAAGAGTGCTGATTGCCACCTTTTAAGCCAAATTCAGTCTCGTTGTTTTTGTTGTGGTCAACGGCAATTTCGGAACCGTCAACGGCAAATACACGGTATCCATCCCATGTCCTGGGATGGTTTGTGAACCGGAACAGGTCGGTCGATAAATTAAAAATATCTTCAAAAGCAAGCGGTGATATTTTATAGCGCGCTTTTGAAAAAGCCTGTTTGGAAATGGAAAAGTTTTTTTTATCGAAAAACAAATCCAGTTCTGTAGTCAGTGACTTTTGCGGCATACTCAGCACAAAATACATTATGTCCTGGAATGAAAGCTTTCTGTTTCTTGTAAAGGCAGTTTTTTCGAGACAGTGCTTTTCTTTAAACGAAGCAGAAGCAATAAGGTCTTTAACATTTTTAATAAGCTTACAGATGCTGTTTTTCTTGAACATATGGATACCTCGCAATCAATAAGATAATTAATTGCGTGGCAACATTTTTCGGCGTACCTGTCAAGTGTTTTTATTAATTTTTTTGAATTTTTTTCTGCTATGTAAGAAGGAGTAACTATGGCTTAAGTTGACGACATTGATGGAGGAATGCACGGACGGGTATGTGGCCTTTGCGATGGAGCAGGTGGAGCTGGCAAGGCAGGAATGTGCGGACCCGGTGGTGCTGATCGAACAGCGGCTGGACTACTCCGCCTATGTGCCGGAGGGCTTTGGGACGGGCGACCTTCTGATCGTTGCTGACCATACCCTTACCGTCATTGATTTTAAATACGGGAAAGGCGTGCCGGTGGATGCGGAGTGGAACCCACAGATGATGTTATACGGGCTTGGTGCATTGGAATTATTTGATGCCCTCTATGACATTGAAATTATCCGCATGGCCATCTACCAGCCGCGTCTTGAATCCGTCAGCACATGGGAAATTTCCGTAAAGGACCTGATGGAATGGGTGGAGATGGAGTTAAAGCCAAAGGCCGTGCTTGCCATCAAGGGCGAGGGCGAGTTCCATTCCGGCGACTGGTGCCGGTTCTGCAGGGCGAAGAACACCTGCAGGGCGAGGGCGGAGGAATATTTAAGGCTGGCGCAGATGGAATTTAAACAGCCTCCATTATTGACGGATGAGGAAATCGCGGAAGTCCTGAAAGTGGCGGACGAGCTTGCCAAGTGGTCTGCGGACGTCTACGCCTACGCACAGGACGAGGCGGTCACGAAGGGTAAGAAATGGGCCGGCTTCAAGTTAGTCGAGGGCAGGAGCAACAGGAAATACACGGATGAGGAGGAAGTGGCGCAGGCGGCGCAGAAGGCCGGGTACACAGACATCTACAAAAAGACGCTCATCGGCATCACGGAGATGGAGCGGCTGCTTGGGAAGAAGAAATTTGCAGAGATACTTGGGAAGCTGGTCTACAAGCCCCAGGGCAAGGTGGCCTTAGTGCCGGAATCGGATAAGAGGCAGGAGATTGCCGCAGCAACCGCGGAGGCGGATTTTAAGGAGGAATGAATACCATGACTGGTCATCAGAGGATGTGTGGAGGAAAGCGAACCCTTCGCTTGGGCATACCATTGACATTGAAAAAGTGCGGAATGCGTATCTGAGCGCAAAGGACAATCCGGCAGAGGAAAATATATTCCGGCAGCTCCGTCTGAACCAGTGGGTGAAGCAGTCCACAAGGTGGATGCAGATGGAGAAATGGGATGCCTGCGCTTTCCCCGTGGACGAGCGGGAAGTGCTGGGGCGGGAATGTTACGGAGGCTTGGATTTATCCAGTTCCATTGACATCACCGCTTTTGTTTTGGTATTCCCTCCCCGGAACGATACGGAGAAATATATTCTTTTACCGTACTTCTGGATACCGGAAGAAAATATGCGCCTGCGTGTGCGCCGTGACCATGTGCCTTATGACGTGTGGGAGAAGCAGGGATTCCTGCATACCACGGAGGGCAACGTGATCCACTATGGTTTTATAGAGAATTTCATTGATGATCTCGGAAAGAAATTTCATATCAAAGAGATCGCATTCGACAGGTGGGGCGCGGTGCAGATGGTGCAGAACCTGGAGGGGCTTGGCTTTACGGTGGTTCCCTTCGGGCAGGGCTTTAAAGATATGTCGCCGCCCACCAAGCGTCTGATGGAGCTGGTGCTGGAGAAGAACATCGCGCATGGGGGACACCCAGTGCTGCGGTGGATGATGGATAACATCTTCGTCCGCACGGACCCGGCGGGGAACATCAAGCCGGATAAGGAGAAGTCCACGGAGAAGATAGACGGCGCTGTTGCCACGATTATGGGGCTTGACCGGGCAATCAGGAATGAGGGAAGCACGGGCAGCGTGTATGACGAGAGGGGTATTTTGTCCTTTTAGGAAGGTGAGGTTTATGATATACTGATAGCACAGATTAGGAGGTCAACATGGACGAAAAAGATAATGTGACAGAACAGTTGAAAGAACTTATGGAAGCCTATGATTTTAATGTAGATACGCTTTCAAAATATTTAGGGCTGCCGGCAGATAAGGTTAGAATTTTAGCACAGGGAGATATATCTTTCCTGCCGGAAGATAATATGTATCGGTTCCGGCTTTTTAATAAGATCAGTTTCCTTTATTTGAGTGCCACAGAAGATAAGGATTTAAAGCTGTGTGCATTCCTGCAGGTGCTTATTTCACATCATGGTCTGTCAAAAAAGACGATTGCTAAGATGGCAGGGGTAGATAAAAGTGATATTGAGAAAATGTTATCCAATCCGCCTCGGAAAGTATCAGAGGAAATAAAATATAAAGTCGCTGTCACGGTCATGTCATTACGTTTTTTCCTGAAAGAATGTGAACTGGAACAGTAGATATCGATTTGTATGTTTAACAGCATCTCTTCGGAGGTGCTTTCTTTTTACCCATTTTTAGGAGGTGCCTATGAAACTACCATCCATTTTTGGAATGAGGGGTGCGAGGGATAAGCCAAAGGACAGCTACGGCGGTTCGGCTTATTCCTTTTTCTTTGGGAGAAGCACCAGCGGAAAAAATGTGAATGAGCGTACCGCCATGCAGACCACAGCGGTCTATTCCTGTGTGCGGATACTGGCGGAGGCGGTGGCATCGCTCCCCATCCATGTGTACCGCTATACGGATACCGGGAAGGAGCGGGTGTACAACCCAATGTCATTTAGATAAGGACGATGCAAAGAACAGTGTATGTAGAAATATGTACCCTGTTCTTTTTTTGTATAATTTCATAAAGCACTTGACAGGATAAACCAAATGTGTGGCCGCTCTGACTATCTAAAAAGAAAGATAGTCAGAGCGGCCCTTGTAATCAAGAAAACATCTTGGTTGCAAGGAGGATTACACAATGAATTATTCTACAGAGGTAAAGCAAAAACTATTATCCATTATTACAGAGATGGATTCTTACCGTTGGTTGTTTACAAAGAATCCAGAAACGGATTTTTCACGTAAAAAGAA
>KE159632.1:185512-200298 GCA_000403335.2 Lachnospiraceae bacterium MD335 | reverse complement strand
TTGTCGTACAAATTTATTACGTTGAATGCTTTTAAATATAGAAAAACAGCGAATAAACAAAATGTTTACTCGCTGTAAAAAGAATCCTAACTGCAATGTTGTCCTTATCTAAATGACATTGGTGTACAACCATCCCCTTTATTATTTACTCCATGACGAGCCGAACCCGGAGATGACATCCTTTGTGTTCCGGGAGACGCTGATGAGCCACCTTCTCATATGGGGCAATGCCTACGCACAGATCATCCGGGACGGGAGCGAGTATGGAGAACATTCTGAAGTATTACTGGTAGTTATGAAAGAGCAGTGAACTCACATTTTCGTGAACGGTAGTTGTGTTATAGGTGGTATTGTGATAAACTATATAATGTATTTTTATATCAAATTATTTGATGTCGGAGGTTTTTGAATGGCGATAAGTTATAATAAACTTTGGAAACTCCTTATTGATAAAAATATGATGAGAACGGAGATGGCGTATAAAGCCGGAATAACAGGGAATGTTTTGGGACGTTTGGCAAAAAGTCAACCGGTTTCTATGGGGAGTTTGGAAAAAATATGTAAATTGCTTCATTGTAGTATTGGGGATATAGTGGAATTTGTCGAAGATGAGAATTATGATTATATAGAAACTAAGAAGTGAGGTGATGCACAATGGCTCGCCAAAAAACCAAGGAAGAAATTAAGTATAATATGAGTCGGGTACGGAACAAGGATACGGCACTTGAAAGTATGCTTTGCGCAGAACTGATTCGTTACGGTATAACAACTTTTAAAAGAAACGATAAATCAGTATTTGGAAAACCGAATATTACATTTCCGACCAGAAAGATTGCTATTTTTTGTGACGGAGATTTTTGGCACGGATATAATTGGAAATGTGCCCGTGAAGAAATAAAGAGTAATCAAGAATTTTGGATAACTAAGATTGAAAGAAATATGAAGCGTGACGATGCTGTAACCGGGAGACTGCGGCAAGAAGGCTGGGTAGTATTAAGGTTTTGGGGACATGAGATAAAAAAGGAATTAGATTATTGTATGTCCGTGATTTTAGATAAGTTGCATGAGTTACCTGTTGCACCATATAAAACAATTGATTTGTGTGCAGGTATTGGTGGTATACGCCGAGGATTTGAGTTGACAGGAAAATTTACTAATGTATTATCGGCAGAGATAGATAAGTGTGCGTGTAAGACATATGAGCATTTGTTTGGTGACAATCCCCAAAATGATTTAACCAGCGAAGAATTTAAAACCTTGATAGAGCAAACTGAATATGATATTTTGCTTGCGGGCTTCCCTTGCCAGACTTTTAGCAGAGTCGGGCTTCAAGAAGGATTTGAAAATGAAGAGAAGGGGAAAATATTTTTTCATATTGCGGATATTATTGAAAAGACCCGTCCGATAGCATTCTTTTTGGAAAATGTCGATAGGATTGTCACACATAACAAAGGTGAAACATTTAAAAAGATTATTGAAACATTAAATATCAGATTGGGATATCATATTATAGGTGTAGAATTATCGGAAGAAGGGGAGCCGTTATACAAGCCTAAAGATTTTGTTAGGAATTCCCGCGATTTTGGCGTGCCGCAGAATCGTCCCAGAACTTATTTAATCGGCTTTGATACGGAGAGATTCAGTAAAGAACGGCTTTTGGGTTTGCCGAAGGAATTACCGAAATCCAGGAAAAAACAATTGTATGATAACCTGAATGACTTACTGGAGCATAATGTGGATGCAAAGTATTATATGGCATCCGGATATTTAGATACACTTATTAGACACAGAGCCAGACAAGAAGACAAAGGGTACGGATTCGGTTATCGGATTGTAAATGAACCGAATGTAGAAAAGCCGATTGCAAATACGTTGCTGGCAACCGGTGGTTCCGGGCGTGAAAGAAATCTGATTTTTGATCCGCAAGAAGGAATTGCGGGCATGGAAATTAAAGGGAAAAAGACTCCGTTAAATAATAAAGGGATTCGTATTATGACTCCAACGGAATGGGGGAAATTGCAGGGATTTGTAAATTATGCGTTTATGGACGGTAACGGGAATGACAGCTTTTCATTTCCGGAAGATTTACCGGATTTACAAAAATATAAGCAATTGGGTAATTCCGTTACGATTCCTGTGATTGAAGAAATGGCTTCGTTTATTTTGGAATGTATTGATATGCTAATGAAAAATAATTAGGCAGGAGTGTATCTATATGACGGATAATAATCTTATAAATGTTATGCTTGATAAGTGTGATATTTATTATGGAGATGCACTGATTTCAAAAGAAAGTATTATAAAACGCTATATCAAATTTTTCGATAATGTTTTTGTCGGTGAAAAGCATTCTGTCAGCTTTGCATTGCATACAGGATCAATTTGTTTTGATATTATATCGGTTGTGGCAGTTACATTAGGGTGTCTGTCTTATAATTTTGGGACAAATGATGATATCATATCCGGACTTCAAATCGGTGATATGGTAATGTATGAAAATAAAAGATATCGTTGGAAAGGATTAGAAGATGGTAACGGAATTAAGTATATGGTTCTTGGACAAGATGCGAAAGGCAAAAACGGTGAATCAATACGTAAAATATCCTTTAAGCGCTATAAACATTTGGTAAAGCCATATTATGGAACGTCTTCATTGACTGACGGAAGAGGTGTGCGTAAACCGAAAACAAATCGTGAGGAATTTTTATCTCATATTTTTGATATACCTGTTGCGGATGTTCCAAGTTTGATTAATGTAGCGGTAGTCATTGTATCCGGCAGGGGAGACTTTTCGGAGATATGTAAGCATTTGAGTATTGTATATGGAGAGAATAAACGAATAAGATTGCTTGACATTGTACCGGCGGCGTATTATACGGGGCAGGAAGAGATACAATTCGGGCCTAACCCGACAAAAACTACTCCGGTTCTTAAAATAGCCGGAAAAATGTCTGTTGCAAGAAATCTCGTTCTTGATAAATACGGAAACAAAGTAGTCGGATTGCTTGTCAACGGAGTACACTATTTGACGGAAAACAGTTCTGAAATAGATGATTTGTTACGAAGAAAATCTCTTCATTTTGTACATATTGCTTTGCTGCTTAATGTTGATGCAAGTGACCGTATTTTAGATATGTATGAGGAAGCGAATATATTTGCCTGTACGAAAAGCTGTCTGTCAAAAAGTATAGGTGAGATTAAATGTGTTAATAGATTTACGGTAGAGTTGGAAAAGCAAATTGATAATATTGTTAATAATACGGTTACATTGATTACTGTTTCCGGTGGGTGGACTTGGGATGAATATCGTAGAATTAAGAATGCGTTGGTTTTGATTAGGCAATCCAACTGGATTAGTGAACAGAAAAACGAATTTATTTTGTGTGCTTATGGATTATTGAATTTACTAAATACATCCGTGTTTTCTATGTGTCAGATAGAAAATGCAATTACGGATTTAAAGATCGGAACTACGGTTTTATCTCCGAAAGAACGTATTGATAAATTATGGGATATTGCCGAAAAAGCCGGTACGATGGAAGAATTATGTATCGCCGTGGTAAATGATATAGAAGAAAAATATTATGAGTTCATGAAGCAATCTCCGAAGGCATTGGCGATAAAGGAGTATTTGGCAGAACACAGTGACAGAAAAATTGCAATAGTTGTGCCAAAGGCTTATTATACAGAGATGATGGTTATGACCGGTATTTTGAATGATAATGATGATGTTGTATGTGTTACGGCGAATCGCTTTGATTCAACTCATGATTATGAATTGATTCTTGTTGTCGGAGATATAAGCGGAAAAAAGTTTGATTCGTTACAGTGTCATTCAGCAAAAAATATTGATATTTTGTTGTACGAATGCGAAAATAAATCGTTTGGTTATCGAAAGAAGAAAAAAGAGAAGTCCGAGAAAAGATTGGATTCCAGGATTCGAGGAATTAAGTATGAAGAGGATTTGGAGGATGTATATATCGAAACAGCTAATGAAGAAGAAAAAAATATTCTTCAAAATTTTTCGGATTTAGAGGAATATATTGAAAAAATAAATGTTCTGGATATCGGTAAATTTGTAGAGAGTGGGATTGTTTCTAATAGCAATTCTCCTATTTCGGAGGTTAAGCATGTAGGCGTGTTCGTGACCGGTGAACGGATTTTTTTCTCAAAATATTATACGGCGGTTGTATTTGATTATAAAGCAGGAAGTGTTACGGAGAAGGCAGTGGATAAGCTGTTACCGGGAGACTTTTTGGTATTTACAAGAAGGGATGATTACACCAAAAATATTGTAGACTTCGTTTATGAGAAATTACTTGAAACGGGGAAACTGAGCGGAAAAGTAATAGCAGCTTCTGAAAAGACCGAATATTGGAAAGATGCGCTGAGGAGATATAAGATGCGGGGGAACTATACATATTCCGATATTGCAAAAAAAATGCGTAAGATCGGAAGCTCATTACAAGAGGCTACCATCCGTTCATGGTTAGTAGAGGACAGCCATATTGTAGGACCCAGAGATGTAGAAACTATGGGATATATTGCCGAAGTTACTCAAGATGTGAAGATTTTGAATGATATCAACGGTTATTTTGAGGCATGTCGTATCGTTAGGCGTGAACGTAGGACAATCCTTGAACTTATCGGAAAGGCAATTAACAATAAGTTGAGCGGGCATATTCCGCAAGAAGGAAGCGTACTTGAAGTCGTATATAATAATGTGGATAATCTTTCGGAAACGCTGGAATTAGAAAATGTTATAGAGTTGTCCGAAAGTGTCAATGTAAGTATTAACTTGGTTAATAAACCGATTACGGAAGCGGAGGTATTGATGTGAACGAAAGTGAAATCAGAAAACAATTGATTGATGCACGAGAAGAGTATATTAAAATTATCAAATCGGAACTGCTTGGACCGGGATCGGAATTTTCTCTGCCGGATATTGAACATGAACTGATTTCCAGCACACCGACAAGCCGTTATTCTGTGGGGATACTTTTTCCGCAGGGAAATCAAATGAATCAGGATAACGATGAAACGGTCCCTTTACCGGAAGCAGAGGGGAGTACCGATAAAGAAGAATCTGATGCGGAGGCTGAGATCCAAACGGAACCAGTGCAAGAATCCCGTAAACATGTGTCTGAATTTGACGAAACGGCAGATGAAAACTTGGATGAAGAGATTGGCATGTCCATGCAGTATATGCCGTCATCAATGGGTATTACATTTCTTATAAAGGGAAATGCAGATATTATAAAGGGGAAAGTAACGTTTGCAACGTATAGAAAGGCGTTAATAACGGATTGTGCAATACCGTATACTCCTGCCGATCCTGAACATTATGCCGTTCCGTCGGAACTTGCACATAAAATGTCTTTTGATAAGAATACGGGGACAATGAAACTTCTGACTCAAATCAAAGCAAAGGAAGTCAGAGATATCTTCGAGAAAGATACTATTCCCGAAAACGAGTATCAGATTTTGAAGCAAATAGCATATAGATTTGTGGATTATTGCAATGCTGGATATGTCCGTGTTCCGCATGAAATTTCGGAGTTTATATTGGATTTTTCAAAAGGGGAATACGTTGATGCTGAATCAAACAGAGAACTTGACGGAACAAGTGCAAAAATAGTTGCTTTACGAACGAAGGTATCTGATGACATATGGTCAGTTACGGTTATGCTTGTAAACGAACTTGAAGAGGTTCCGGCGAAAGCCATCCATTGCATATTTCAATCGCGTATTGAGATTAATACTCATAATAATTGTTTTTCCTTTGTTGAGAGCAATCCCAATCCGGATATTCATTTGATGGATGAAGAAGAATGCTCTCTTGAACTTCTTTATCGCCACAAAAAAATATACGGTACGGGACTTGGTACTTCGGTAGACTGGGATATTGACGAGCAGGGTAAAGGCAGTGTCTGGAATGATTTTTTCCCTATAGAGGAAATTCCGGCCATGAATTTTTCTCTTCCGAAGAATAAGGTAATAACCAATAATGAACTGTCAATGAAATATTTGTCGGATTTAAATTCTATAGATAAAGATACCAAGATTTCCTCTATGTATAGTTTGGTGGATTTATATAAAAGTTGGGTAGTTGATTTAGAAAAGACGGCTTCTTTGCTTGATACTAAATATATTTCGGCGGCTTCAAAGAATATTGCGGAATGCAGGCGGGCATATGAAAGGATGTATGCTGGCATTAAAACTTTGAAAGAAGACGAAACTGCATATAAAGCATTCCTTTTGGCAAACAGGGCAATGTTCATGCAACGGGTACATATCACGATGCAATCGGATATGGCGAAGAAGAGTGCGGATCGATATCCGGGAGACGATGAAATTTCGGTTTGGCTTCGCAGTGTGGATTATTATAAAGAGGATGATGCAAATTGTCGTTGGAGACCGTTTCAGATTGCGTTTTTGCTAATGGATATCAATTCTATTGTCTATGATGACTCGCCGGAACGTAATATTGTTGATTTGATATGGTTTCCTACCGGTGGCGGCAAAACGGAAGCATATTTAGGGCTGACCGCTTTTGCGATATTCTATAGAAGGCTGACTCATTCTAAGGAAGCGGCCGGAACAACCGTAATTATGAGATATACGTTACGGCTTTTGGCGGCACAACAATTCACACGTGCGGCGACACTGATATGTGCATGTGAATATATCAGACAACAATGTGAAAAGAAGCATCGAAAATATCCGATATATTCATTAGGGAAGGAATCTATTTCAATCGGTCTATGGATTGGCGGAACGCATATTCCGAATAGGAATGAAGGTAAGAATTCTGCAAGCTACCATTTAGAGAAGCTGAAAAATGTCAGTAAACATTATTATGTGCGTAGTGAAAAAGAAAGGCATAATAAGTTTCAGGTTTTAAAATGTCCTTGGTGCGGGACGAAAATGGTAAAGGATGACAGAAACAATAAGTTGGTCGGTGAATGGGGGTATAATATGGGAAGCGGGAAACATTTTTATATGTTTTGTCCGCAAGAGGATTGTGATTTTACGAATAAACTCCCTATTCAAATCATAGATGACGAACTATACCGTAATCCGCCTACGCTCTTGTTCGGAACAGTTGATAAGTTTGCGATGATGCCGTGGGACGGGCGGATAGGTGCTTTCTTTGGCATAGGAAGCAATAACAGGGCACCGGAATTGATTATTCAGGATGAACTTCACCTTATTTCAGGGGCGCTTGGTACGGTTGTAGGCATATACGAAACAGCCGTTGACGGAATTTGCGGTCAAAAGGGGGTCTATTCCAAGATTATTGCTTCTACGGCTACGATTAGGAGGGCAAAGGAACAATGCTCCGTGTTGTATAATAGGGAAGTGGTACAGTTTCCTGCGCCTGGATTGGATGCCGAGGATTCCTTTTTTGCACGAGAATCAACAATTGATTACGAAAAAGGAATCTACGGAAGAAAGTATATCGGTATTATGCCTTCCGGAAAAACAAAAGCGATGACTGAAATCCGCATGATGGCGGCATTAATGCAGAAAGCATATACAATGGATATGCCGGATGAAATAAAAGATAAATTTTGGACACTTACGGTTTATTTTAATAGCTTGAAGGATTTAGGAAAAGCATCTACATTAGTAGACGATGACGTAAAAGATTTCATTATCAGAACCGCCAATAGAATGTTTACCACAAGACGCCTTATTGTCAGGGCAGATGAGTTGACAAGCAGAGTGTCAACTACCGAATTAAACGAAACATTGGATAAATTGGAGAAGATTGAGTATTCCAAGGAAAATATGGAAGCAAAGCAATATGCTTCAAGTGTATTGCTGGCAACGAATATGATTTCGGTCGGAATTGACGTGGCGAGACTTAATGTAATGCTTATGGTTGGACAGCCGAAATTAACCAGTGAATATATACAGGCATCCAGTCGGGTAGGACGTTCTTTCCCGGGATTATGTTTTATACAGTATGATGCAACCAAGAGCAGAGATCGGTCACATTATGAAAGATTTCGTTCTTATCATGAATCGTTTTATCGATTTGTTGAACCGACGGGGGCTACACCGTTTTCAAAACCGGCGCGCGAAAGGGCACTACATGCCGTTCTTACAGCCATGATAAGACAAAGAGAGGAATGGAAAGACGACAAAGATGCTCAAAAGTTTGATATGGGCAATTTGGAAAAATCCATATCGGAGATTCAAGAATTTATTTTGAGCCGTATAAAAAGCATTAATGCCCGTTCGGAAAATCAGCTAAAAGATGATATTGAAGATGTTCGTTCGGAAATGCAGGAATTTTTTGAAAAATGGCAGGAACTTGTAGAGGAATGTAATCAGGACGGGGGTAAGATTCCGATTTATTTTGGTAGAAGATTTATGGTATCTCCACCGAACTCCGAAGAACGTCGGTTGTTAAGGCAATATAACTCCGCCGGAAGAGACACGGCTGTTGACACGCTTACTTCAATGCGAAATGTCGATGCTCCTGTAACGGGGAGTGTTGTAATATGGGAGGAATGATTTAATGTCTGAACAAATTAAAGGAAAAGTTGATTTAAATAGAGTTTCGCATTCTGTACGCGCGGCACAGGCAGTTTTGCAATATGGTGTCGGTGCAATGGTCGATTTCCCTGATCAAACATTGGTTACGGCTGCACCGGAATATTGGAGCGGAGATACGGGGAGGATTTACGATGATCGGTTTGCCAAGGCATTGAGGGTTGATTATTTTGCCATACCGACTAATATTGCGTATGCGAGATTTCCGGAATGGTATTTTTGCCCTAAGTGCAGAAAGTTTCAGCCTTTGCAGAAATGGGTTGACGAGTATAGAAAAAGTGCGAATCCCAAGATTTTAGAGAGAGACGAATATATGGTCGAGCATATGCAATGTCCGAAATGTAAACAAGATCTTGTTGTGGCACGTATCGTAACGGTTTGCGAGAAAGGACATCTAAATGATTTTCCTTGGGTAAAATGGGTTCATACCAAATCGAAAAAGCCTGTTTGTGGTACTCCGGCATTAAAGTTTAAAACCGGTGCATCAGGTACGGAAGGGCTTGAAGGACTTAGTATAAGTTGCTCATGTGGGGCGACTACGTCTTTAAAGGGAGCATTTGATAAAGACTGTTTTGAAAAATTGGATCAGGATGCGGGTACTGATTTTTTTAGATGTTCAGGCAACCATCCTTTTAGACATATTCAGGAAAAATGTCCGTGTTATCCTAAAACCGTACAAAGAGGTGCTTCATCGGTTTATTTTCCGATTGTTTACAGTTCCTTGGTCATTCCGCCATATGCGGATAAGTTAAATGTTAAGATAGAGCAAAGTAAGGCTTTTGAAGACTGTGTTACGGTTATAAATGACGAAGAACCGGAAGACAAGCTTAATACCATAAAAAAACGGTTGCCTAAATGGACTGAAAAAATTGCATTGGAAGTCGGCGCATTAAAGACTGATGTGGAAAAAATCCTTATTAGAAAATGGCTGGAATCGGAAAAGTCGGAAGTTGATGTTACGGGAATACAGTATCGAATTGATGAATATTATGCATTAACGGGAGAGATATCTTCTTCGTCCGGAAAGGCTCTGGGGGATTTTTCCAGAGAAGAAATGGATATTAAGGAATATAAAATACCACATATAAAATCCGTTTCATTGATTGATAAAGTGCGTGTTGTAAATGCTTTGATTGGTTTTTCAAGAATTAGTCCGGCAATGAACAGAAATGACAAAGGGTTTGTCGATGTTAAAGAATCGGATACACGGTGGTATCCGGCATATGAGGTTCGAGGAGAGGGTATATTTATTGAATTCGAACAGTCGGATATTGATAAATGGATAAGGGATAATCCGGCGGTAATTGAGAGAGCAAAGAGAATAAGCGATAATTATTTGACTTCATTTATCGGAAAGAACCATCCAAGAACAATTACACCTAAATTTATTATGTTACATACGCTTTCGCATCTTTTAATTTCGCAACTGAGTTTTGAATGCGGTTATAGTATTGCCTCACTTAGCGAGCGTTTATATTGTTCGGAGGAATCTGACGGTAAAACCATGGCAGGAATTTTTATTTATACGGCCAGTGGTGATTCGGAAGGAACTCTTGGTGGCTTGGTCAGACAGGGTAGACCGGATGCTTTTCCGCAAATATTGAAAAAAGCTATATCGCATGCGCAAACATGTTCTAATGATCCGGTTTGTATTATGAGCAAAGGGCAGGGGCGGGATTCTTTAAATCTTGCGGCTTGTCATGCTTGTGGTCTGTTGCCTGAAACTTGTTGTGAAGAACGCAATGCGTTTCTTGACAGAGGATTGGTTATCGGAACATATGATAATAAGGAAATCGGTTTTTGGAGGGACATGCCTTGATTAAGAACGCAAAGCTTTTGAAGAATAATAGGGATAGAAAATAGAGTGGTAGAAGGAATGATTATATGAATGAACCCGGTTTTATGGGATACAAAATAAATAAAAATGTAAAGCATTTTTTACCAAACACCGTTTTGTTTAGTAATAAAAATGAGCGTATTACGGTTGCTATGATAAAGAATGTGCTGGATTACATTTTGGGCATTATTGCAACCAGAAGTCCATTGGTTGAGTCGTATAAGACGGCAAAGACGGTTTTCGATGCAATGAAAATGGTATTGGAGAATAAAAGGCCGTCTAAACCCAGCAAAGAGGATATGAAAACAACTGTTGATGTTCTGGAGGAAATTACTGATTTATCTGCAAAATCGAAGTGGGAAAAAGAGCAGAACGCAAGGTATGCTTTTCTTTGCAAATTTAGTGATTGATGAGTTTGGAGAGAAATCACAATTATGAAGTTTGCCGATGGAATATCCTAATATCTAATTAATTTGCAGATATCAAACGGAATAAGTATTTTGAAAATCACTAGCATGGATATTTTCACCGTAGTCGAGGAAAAGGACGGCTGGGGGCTTCTCAAAGTCTATGAGGAAAAACGGGCCAGATGGATTTCTCTTGCATTTACAGCCTGGATTTGAGGGGAAATGATACACAAAAGGCGGGGCATATGTTTGTGTGATATTTCCGCAGATATTCCTTGATAATCCTGCATTTTGGAGCGAATATGTGTACTATGGAATGGGAAATGCCCGCCCCGTTCTCGAAATCACAGGGCAGAGAGGATAGCTGTTGAACGTAGAAGAACTGGACATCATTAGGGATGCCGTCTACAATGCACTGGAGGCGGAGGCTTCCGGCGAAAACTGAAATTTGAAACTGAATACCGCAGAACAGAAAAGCAAGCCTTCGGGCTTGTTTTTCGTTCCGTGAAAACATGGGAAAGCCGGATTTTGCGGTACAGATTCCGGGAATGTAAGGCGGCATTTATATAGGAAGAAAGCGGCCAGACTGCTTGACTTTACGGCCTTTCAGAGTGATTAATAGACTACCCAAAAAGAAAGGAGCGCAGACGGATATGGCAGAGAATGAGGGAAAAAAACTGAGGGCGTCAATCTACTGCAGGGTGGGAAACCCAAAGGATGCGGGGCCTTGTTTTAAAGAAAAATGTGGGAGCCCTGCGGGGCAGGGACGGAAAGGAGCGGATGCAGATGCGCATAAGGAAAGTTGCGATATATGCAAGGGTTTCAACAGAGCATGAGGCACAGCTTTCAGCATTGGAGAACCAGGTGCAGTATTATGATGACCTGATAGACAGGCACCCGGACTGGGTGCTTTACCGCCGGTATATCGATGAAGGGATCACCGGCACCTCCATATCCAAGCGGAAAAACTTCGTGCGGATGATGGAGGACGCGAAGGACGGACATTTCGATTTGATCGTCACGAGGGAGGTATCGAGGTTCGCAAGGAACACGGTGGACACCCTCCAGCAGACGAGGCTCTTGAAGCGGATGGGGATTGAGGTGTATTTCACCGAGGACGGGATATGGACCATGAACGATGAGGACGGGGAGCTGCGGCTGACCATCATGGCACCCTCGCGCAGAACGAATCGAAAAAGACCTCCATGCGGGTGAAGGCGGGGCAGATGGTCTCCTTCCAGAACGGGGTGGTCTACGGCACCGGGAACGTGCTTGGATATGATAAAGTGGGGCCGGAATACGTCATCAATGAGGAACAGGCGGAAACGGTCAGGAGGATATTCGACCTGTACCTTGCGGGCAACGGCTACCACAAGATCATGAAGCAGCTTGAAAAGGAAGGCCGCCGCACGGCGATGGGGAAGACGATGTGGCATTACGCCACCGTCGGCCATATCCTGAAAAACCGCCTCTACTGCGGCGAACTGGAATACCGGAAGGAATACGTGCCGGACTACCTGGAACAGAAAAGGGCGAAGAACAAGGGGGAGCTGGAGCGCGTCATCGTGGAGGGGAAGCACCAGCCCATCGTCACAAAGGAGGAGTTCGAGAGGGTACAGAAGATGATGGCGGAAAAGGACGCGCAGATGGGGCAGCGCCGGAAGAACAAGGGCGTCCATTCGGACGACCTCTGGCGCAGGAAGATGCGCTGCCAGTGCGGCCACGCCTTCGCAAAGACCAAGTGGCATACCAAGACGGACTTCATCACCTACACCTACAAGTGCTATGACCAGACCCGGACGGGGACCATTGCGGCAAGGCTGAAAAACGGCCTGGGCATTGAGAACGTCTGCCGCTCGCCGCTGGTGCAGGACTGGAAGATGTACACGATGGCGCAGAAAGTCCTCCACGCCGTTTTCGATGACCCGGAGGGGACGCTCCTGAACGCGGCGGCGGTGCTGGGGTGCGGCATTGCCGGGGTGGAGCAGTCGGAAGTCCTGCGGGACAAGGAAATCATAGAGGAACAGCTCAAAAAGGAGCGGGGCAGGTACGAGACGCTCCTCGACATGAGGATGAACAACGAGATACCGAAGGAGGTATTCAGCCGCAAGCAGCAGGAGGTGGGGGAGCGGATCGCGGAACTGGAGCAGCGGATGGCGCAGTACGGGGACGTGGAGCCCGCCACGGAGGCGGACGTGAGCGGCAAGCTGGAAAACCTGCAAAGGCTCATGGGGCAGTCCGCCATGCCGGAGGACGGGGAATTTTCAGAAGAGGAGATGGATAGATATGTGTCAGGGGTGAGGGTTTACGAGGACCGCTTCGAGTGGCTCCTAAACTTAAGCCCCGATGCGGGAGGGGGACTGGATGATGCCGGTTCCCCCGTTTATTTTAAGAAGATAACGGTCACGCCGGATGACGAGCGGGCGTGGTTCAGGAAACACCCGCAGTGGTCGAAATCCAACAGGTACGCGGAGCTGGAGGCGTGGATATTCATTTAAAACGAAAGAGGGACAGGGCGGAAGGGCTGTGGCGCAGCCTTTCCGCCCTGTCACCGATTTGCGGTTACAGTTCTGTGTTCATTTCTTTTGCTTCTGTCGGCAGGCATTTCCCTAAAAACATGGCCTTGCAGTCGGAAAATCCCAGCAGGTAGGCGAGCATCCCAAACCGGGAGCCGAGAGCGTTCTGCTCGCTGACGTAGCGGTCAATCAGCAGCCGGATTTCTTTTGACAAGTCCATCCTGTCCAGTTCGCCGGAGTATATATCCGACTTGCGGAGAATCGCCTGGTATTCCCCGTCACTGCTCACGATACCGTTCATGACGCTGTGCATGCGTGTGTCCATGAGCTGGTACAATGCAGAATCTTTTTCCAATCCAATCCCTCCTTCCGTGGTGTCGTAGCTTACCTCTGTTTTGGCGGGATTGCAAGCGGAAAAAGAAAAAAGCCGGAAAACCATCTTGTAGCGTCCGACATTTTCTGATAATATATCCATATGGGGTACTGCCATAACGGGATAGGCGGTCAGTTTTCCGATGCAAACGCAGAGGGGACTGCCCCTCTGACTACGGGTAAAACCGGGAAAGGGGGGATGCTTGATGAGTGACTATGAACTGTTGACGGTTGTTCTGATGATTCTTGGGATCATCGTATCAATCCTGATTGCTTACATAAATCACACAAAAAAGTAACCGCCCTTTGGTCGAGGAACGCGGTTACTGTTTTTGTAACTAACTTTCGGAACTGACCGTCTATCGGCAGTATTCCCTTTTGTATTTTCATTGTAACAGATTCCCCCGCATCTGTCAAACGCTGCGGAGTGTTCCGCTGAAATCATTTTATAGCGTATTCCGCATAAAAGCAAGGGGATTTTGTCGAATCCCGTTTGTCGAATGTCGAATTGGGTGGGGTAAATGGGGTAAAGAGGGGTAAAAGTCATCAAAGTATAACAGCGGCACAGGCGGCTATTTCCAAATGATGCCATAGGAATTTTGGTACTCGCAGGCAAAAGTATGGAAGAATGGCTTAAAATCAAGGGATTTTGAGGTTTGGTGGGGTTCATCACGGTGGGTGGTGGGCCCCAATTTTTTTGTTTTTGGATGCCGCTGATAGGATGGCGATAGGGGCAAAAATCGTACTATCAGGCAAAAGTATACTATCACGCAAAAGTCAGGGGTTTCCGTGATAGTATAAAACGGAAAGGTAAAAAGGAGTAGGGTATTGTTGGTTTTTGTGGAAAAGGGTATTAGCTTGACGGAAAATGCTGTCGATAAACGGGAGATATAATACAAACACGGAAACTGCCCGGAGTTTTCGTGTTTGTATATGAGTTTCCGTGATAGTATGGGGTTTTGCGTGGTAGTATATAGAAAAATTGAAAAATGATAGCGAGGGAAAAGGGGGGATGTTCAATGCAATGTCATTTAGATAAGGACGATGCAAAGAACAGTGTATGTAGAAATATGTACCCTGTTCTTTTTT
>KE159632.1:70985-184082 GCA_000403335.2 Lachnospiraceae bacterium MD335 | reverse complement strand
GCGATAAGCTTTCTATATAGAGCAGCCTAATCAAATATTAGTATATACCATTTTTAAGACAGATGAAAGCATCTGTCTGTTTGTCGTTCAAATTTATTACGTTGAATGCTTTTAAATATAGAAAAACAGCGAATAAACAAAATGTTTACTCGCTGTAAAAAGAATCCTAACTGCAATGTTATCCTTATCTAAATGACATTGGATGTTCAATGACCCTTTTTTCATTTTCAGGCAATTCATGAATTTCTTCATTTCTAAAATGCAGCCTTCTAATAAAATCCCCCAATGCACATAAAACCGTTTCTTTTTATCCAGATAATTCCCACAAGAAATGAAACCAATAAATCTGAAAAATGAAGATATTTTACAAGACGCAGGAAAAAATAAGAGGTAAAATGGCTTTTGACAAGGGGGTAATCCACATGAAGAAAGAAATAAGGACAGTGGTATACGATGATGAATTGAGGATGGAGGCATACCGCTTTGAGGGAATCGTGCAGCCGTTTCCAAGCCATTTCCATGAGCATTATGTCATAGGTTTTGTGGAGAAAGGGGAGAGGGTGCTTTCCTGCCGTGACAGGGAATATGCCATAGAGGAAGGGAGCATTGTGCTTTTCAATCCGGGCGACAGCCATGCCTGTGTGCAGAGTGATGAAAGGACGTTTGATTACCGGGGATTTAACATTTCAAAGGAGGTCATGCTCGATCTGGCAGAGGAAGTTACCGGGAAACGGGAACTTCCGGGATTTTCAAGAAATGTTATCTGTGATGAGGAGATAGCCTGCCACCTGCATCCTCTGCATGAGATGGTCATGAAAGGAACGGGGGAGTTTAAGAAAGAGGAAACATTGCTGTTCCTGCTCTCGTACCTCATCCAGAATTATGGGAAGCCTTTTGAAAGCTGCATCCCGGAATGCAGACAGGAGATGGGTTTTGCGGCGCTCTTTTTGGTCTGTCCGCACCGAATGAAAGGCGTGGGGCGCAGGCGGGAGCTGACTTTCGTGCTGACGGGTTTGAGCGGAATATGCTTATATTACCTGCTGGAGAATATCGCGCTTACATATACGATGGCGTCCAACGTGGGAGTCATCATCTCGGTTGCGCCGTTTTTCACGGCAATCCTGTCACGCCTGTTCTTGAAATCGGAAGGGAAGCTGCGGGCAAATTTTTTTATAGGCTTTGTGGTGGCGATGGCGGGTGTTGCGCTGATCAGCTTTAACGGCTCTAAACTGGAGCTAAACCCGATGGGGGATCTGCTGGCAGTCCTTGCGGCATTTGTGTGGGCGTGCTATTCCATACTGACAAGGAAAATCAGCAGCTTTGGCTACCCGGTCATACTCACCACGCGGCGGACGTTCTTTTATGGCATCCTGTTCATGGCTCCGGCATTGTTCCTTTTCGATTTTGAAGTCAGGCTGGAACGGTTTGCGGATATGACGTATTTACTCAATATCCTGTATCTTGGGCTGGGGGCTTCCGCGCTTTGCTTTGTGACATGGAACCTTGCGGTAAAGGTGCTTGGCGCGGTCAGGACCAGTGTCTATATTTACATGGTTCCTGTCATAACGGTGGTGACTTCCGTGTTAATACTGAAGGAGCCGGTAACGTGGGTTTCCATTATGGGGACGGTTCTGGCGGTTGCAGGGCTTTTCCTTTCTGAATATAACGGGAAAGGGAGTGGGAACAGTGAATGAGCCTGCGATAAGGATGGAGGAGCAGATCATCAGCCTGTTCCCAGACAGGGAAACGCAAGTCTGCCGGGGATGGGTGCTGAAAAGAATGGAAGGGCAGCTTTTGGTCTATCCGCTGTATTACAAATTTTCGGAAGGGGATATCCCGGAGAACATCCGCAGGTGCGAGGAAATTGGCCGCCAGTGCGGGGCAGGGTGTGTGTTCCGCATCGTGGAGCATACCAATTACCACCTGAGTTCCATCCTTACAGACAATGGGTACGGGCTGGAAAAATGCGGCGTGGTTGGTGAATGGAATTTAACAGGGGATGCCGGAAAACTGTGCATGGAAGGGAAAATGCCGGAGGGATTGTTCTTGAAAAACGGGAACGGCGGGACGGAATATGTCATGGCGGGAGAGACGGTCATTGGGATAAAGCGCCAGAGGCTTTTATTCCTGCCGGATGGGAACCTGTCGGATATAGGCTTGGAGGATATCCTGCGGTTTGCAGCGGCAAATGGAATCGTAAGGATACTGGCAGATATTCCGGGAAGGGAAGAACTGCCGGAGCAGTATGGGCGGCTGGGCTTTCGCAGAGCCTATCTTTACCGCTGTTATCAAAAAAATCAGGAGGAGAAATCCTCCGGAAAAGAGGAATAGAAAATGGATTTACAGAATGAAAAATGTGTCATGGTGATTGATGAGAACCTGCCGCTTGGCATCATAGCGAACACGGCGGCAATCATGGGCATCACGCTGGGGAAGCAGATGCCGGAGGTCGTGGGCGCAGACGTGTATGACAGGACGGGCAACGGGCATTTGGGGATTATAGAGTTTCCGGTGCCGATCTTAAAGGGCAATGTGGAGGTGATCAAGTCTATCCGTGAAAAGCTGTATGAGCCGGAGTTTTCGGACTTGACGGTGGTGGATTTTTCAGACCTTGCACAGGGGTGCAAGACCTATAATGAGTTTATTGAAAAGATGAAGGACGTTCCAGAAACGGAACTGAATTATTATGGGGTTGCCATCTGCGGTGCGAAAAAGAAAGTAAACAAATTGACAGGGAGTATGGCTCTGCTGAGATAAAGGATATACAAAAGCTAACCGCCGCAGATGGCTTACCACCATATGCGGCGGTCTGCCGTTTTCGCAGGCAGGTTTGACAGCAGAAATCGCTTGGAAAGCGGGGGAATCAGAGTTAATATGCTTACACGGCGGTTTGCGTTTGTGCCATATCGGACGAATGGCGAAAAACTTTAGGGCTGATTTGGACTTTCAAAAACAAAAAATCTGCGATTCACGTAGCCAGATTAACCATTCACGAAGTAGGCGTTAGAAATTGCCCTTATTTTTCCGATAAGTTAGTTGAGGACTGGAGGTGGCAGAAACGATAAAAATTGCGGTGTGTGATGATGAAAAAAATATAAGGTCTTACCTTGTTTCGCTCATCAAAAAACAGGGCGGGGAATGCGGCATCACGGAATATGCCTCTGCCGATGCGTACCTTTCGGATGGTAAGGAGCATGACATTATTTTTCTGGACATAGAGATGGGCGGCTCCGGCGCAGGCATATAAAATCGGTTTGTATTGGAGTCTGCGGTTTGGTTATCCCCTTTACATTTTTTGCGCTTAACGTCATTTTGCTAGAACAGGGTTATAGTACAGCATGGTATTTTATATCATTATTTTTCCCTTCGCCATGTAATGTGGATTATTCTATTTTATTTGTGTTACTTGGTGTTGCATGGTACTTTATCAACAACAAAATGATAAATTGCGCTGTATTTGCAGTTTTGTCATTGGCTTGCTGGGTAGTACCAGGTTCCTGCTTTTTTACTATGCAGCTTGGATGGTTCAGGCCTGTATTTTTCAATGTTTTTTCTTTATTTGTCAGTATGCAATGGTGTATGTGTTTAGCAATTCCATTTATGCTTTTATACAATGGAGAAAAGGGTAAAAATTTGAAATATTTATTTTATGTCTATTATCCAATTCATGTATATGTATTGTTTTTTATTCAATTTTTTAGATAATATGCAGTGAATAGTCATTCTCGTTTTCATACAGATAATGGGAATCGGGAGCAGGGAGAAAACCAATAAAGCACAAACGATAAAAGGGAACCAAGCAGGAACAATTCATGTCTGGTTCCCTTGTTCCATATCAGTGCGGGGAGATAGCAACAGATGTATTTTGGGGGAGAGGAGGTGGTATTATACGGAAAATGAAATGCCCGGAGAGATGGTGCAAGAAACGGGCCTGTGACATTGGGGAGACGGGTTCCGGCTGGATTATCGTGTCGCTGAAATGCCCCAGCTGCGGCAGGGTAATAAAGGTGTACTGGAAACCGAAAGGAAAAAGATAAATATACATAGTGGGAAAGAATGGCAGGAAGGTATCCTGCTATTTTTACTTTTATAGATTAAAGCGTTTCTTTTATGGTCATACTAAGGTTATCAATGGAAATTTTTGGAAATTCCCATTGTGCGGCTTGGCAGGTCAGCCATGCCGGATAACTGAATATGTACCGAGCGAGTGGGACCGCATTGTGTCGAGTCACGAATGGCCGGAGTAAAGCTAGTGAATTATTTTAGATTTCTTACAAAGAGCTTTCTCAGGGCCATTTTTTGCCTTTTTTTCAAAGCCAGTCCCACATCTGAATGAGAGCGTTCCTAACTTTACGAAGGCGTAAAGGAAGGAACGCTTTATGTCTATTAGGAAAATCACAATCAAATCTGGAAACGAAGAATTCACACTGGATGTTACGGAAGAAGAATATAGGAATTACTTTAGGCCGTGGTGGCAGCAGAAAAAGCATGAGCAGAGGAACCGGGAGGCGATGGAGCAGAACGGCTATACGGAGGAATCCTACGAGGCATGGCGGGATAATGCCTTGGAGGGAGCAGGCATCCCGAACATGGAGCTGCCGGGGGTGGACGAGCTGGTGGAGAAAAAGCTGCTGCTCGGTGTGCTTGCGGATGCGATGGATTCCCTCCTGCCGGAAGAGAGGGAGCTTGCCATGAAGGTGTTCGGGGAGGAAATGAGCGTTTATGAGTATGCGCGGGTGACGGGCGGCAACAGGCGGACGCTTGATTTCCGCAAGAATAAAGTCATGGAGAAACTGCGCTATTTTTTCCGGGAACATGGATTTGACGTGTGATTCTCTCCATATTCGACAGGAAAAGATACGTTTGTCGAACGGTTTTCAAAAAAGTTCCATTTTTCATTGCCTGTTTTCAAAAAAGTGTCATTACGAAAGGTAGGAGGGTATATTTCGGAGCCTTCCAAAACAGCGGGAAAGGAGGGAACGGAACCTATGGAAAAATCACAGGAGCTTATAGGCATCCTGCAGGCGATCAGTATCGTAGCGAAAAGCCTCGCCGCCAAGCTGATGCAGATCGAGAAGGAAGTGGAAGCCTACGAAGCCGCGAAAGCGGCGCACGACAGGAAAATGAAGAAAGGATGGAGGCACTGATGCGTAAGAAGGTTTTTATCTGCAGCCCCTTCCGCGGCGACATGGAAGGGAATGCAAGGAAGGCGGCGGCCTACTGCCGCATGGCGTGTGAGGAAGGGCATCTCCCCATTGCGCCGCACCTCTTATTCCCACAGTTCCTGAATGAGGGGATAGAGGAAGAGCGGCGGCTCGGCATCGCTATGGGGATGGAGCTGCTCGCCCTGTGTGACGAGGTGTGGGTGTTCGGGGAAGCCACCGAAGGGATGGCGGCAGAGATCGCCTATGCCACAGAACAGGGAAAAGAGATCATATTCAAGGAAACGGAGGGAATGTAAATGGGAAGTGAATTATTGAAGATCGCAGAAGGGTTCTCCATCGTGGCGGAAGGTCTGCGGGGCCTTGCCAAAGAAAGCAGTGGCGGAGATGATAGCGGAGACGGACGGGGAAGTTGAGGAACTGCTCAAATTAAGATTATTAATGGCAAAAACATCCGTGAAGAAGTATGAGGCGATGGAGCGGTCTGTATGTTCGGATGGCAGGGTACACGGGATGCTGATGTTCTGCGGCGCAAATCGGACGTCAAGATGGTCAGGCAAAATAGTGCAAATCCAAAATCTGCCAAAAAACTACATCCCCGATCTGGAACTGGCGAGGGACCTTGTGAAGCAGGGGCTCGATATGCGGATGAACAACGAGATACCGAAGGAGGTATTCAGCCGAAAGCAGCAGGAGGTTGGGGAGCGGATTGCGGAACTGGAGCAGCGGATGGCGCAGTACGGGGACGTGGAGCCTGCCACGGAGGCAGACGTGAGCGGCAAGCTGGAAAACCTGCAAAAGCTCATGGGGCAGTTCTCCATGCCGGAGGATGGCGAGTTTTCGGAAGAGGAAATGGATAAATATGTGTCAGGGGTGAGGGTTTACGAAGACCGCTTCGAGTGGCTCCTAAACCTAAGCCCCGATGCGGGAGGGGGACTGGATGATGCCGGTTCCCCCGTTTATTTTAAGAAGATAACGGTCACGCCGGATGACGAGCGGGCATGGTTCAGGAAACATCCGCAGTGGTCGAAGTCCAACAGGTATGCGGAGCTGGAGGTGTGGATATTCATTTAAAACGAAAGAGACAGGGCGGAAGGGATGCATGGCAGCCTTTCCGCCCTGTCACCGATTTGCGGTTACAATTCTGTGTTCATTTCTTTTGCATCTGTTGGCAGGCATTTCCCCAAGAACATGGCCTTGCAGTCGGAAAATCCCAACAGGTAGGCGAGCATCCCAAACCGGGAGCCGAGAGCGTTCTGCTCACTGACGTAGCGGTCGATCAGCAGCCGGATTTCTTTTGATAAATCCATCCTGTCCAGTTCGCCGGAGTATATGTCCGACTTGCGGAGAATCGCCTGGTATTCCCCGTCACTGCTCACGATACCGTTCATGACGCTGTGCATGCGGGTATCCATCAATTGGTATAATGCAGAATCCTTTTCCAATCCAATCCCTCCTTCCGTGGTGTCGTAGCTTACCTCTGTTTTGGCGGGATTGCAAGTAGAAAAAGAAAAAAGCCGGAAACCGCTTGTAGCGTCCGACATTTTCTGATAAAATATCCATACGGGGTACTGCCATAACGGGATAGGCGGTCAGTCCTTCTTCGCAGAGGGACTATCCCTCTGACAACGGGTAAAACCGGGAAAGGAGGGATTGCTTATGAGTGACTATGAACTGCTGACGGTTGTTCTGATGATTCTTGGAATCATCGTTTCGATCTTGATAGCGTACATAAACCACACAAAAAAGTAACCGCCCTCGGCCAAAGGATGCGGTTACTTTTTTAGAAACCAATTTCTAAGGGCTGACCGTCTATCGGCAGTATTCCCTTTTGTATTTTCATTGTAACAGATTCCCCCGCATCTGTCAAACGCTGCGGGGTGTTCCGCTGAAATCATTTTATGCCGGATTCCGCACAAAAGCAAGGGGATTTTGTCGAATCCCGTTTGTCGAATGTCGAATTGGGTGGGGTAAATGGGGTAAAGAGGGGTAAAAGTCATCAAAGTATAACAGCGGCACAGGCGGCTATTTCCAAATGATGCCATAGGATTTTGGGTATTAACAGGCAAAAGTATTGGAGAATGGCTTAAAATCAAGGTTTTTAAGGCCTGGTGGGGTTCATCACGGTGGGTGGTGGACCCCAATTTTTTTGTTTTTGGATGCCGCTGATAGGATGGCGATTGGGGAAAAAATCGTACTATCAGGCAAAAGTATACTTTCAGGCAAAAGTCCGGGGTTTCCGTGATAGTATAAAACGGAAAGGTAAAAAGGAGTAAGATATTGGCGGTTTTGGCTAAAAGATGTATTAGCTTGACGGAAAATGCTGTTGAAAAACGGGGGATATGATACAAACACGGAAACCGCTCGGAGTTTTCGTGTTTGTATATGAGTTTCCGTGATAGTTTGGAGTTTTGCGTGATAGTATACAGAAGAACGATAAAAAAGAATGGAATATTGATGAAACAAGGAAAAGGGCCGCTTGTGTATAATACCATTAATTTAAGATGATATAAGCCCCCTTGGTGTGGAACATTATTTTAAAGTAAGCAGAAAGCAATACCATAAACAAAGTTGGCGCAACTTGCTTTCCTGCTCATTATTCAATAGGCGATTGGGGCTCCTATTTTAACGGAAGTGTAAGAAAAAAAGTAGCTCCACCACCTTCTGTATTCTTTATCCCGACATCCGCAGACAAAAATTCTGCCAACTCTTTTGCTATGCTTAGTCCAAGACCAAAATGTGACTTATCCGTATGTGACTTATCGGCACAGTAAAAGCGGTCAAAAATGTAAGGTTTGTCCTCGGCAGAGATTCCCTGTCCGTGATCAATAACAGAAATAGTTATAGCCTTGCGTGACAGAGTGGCTTTTATTTGGATTGATGCTTTCGTTTCAGAATGAAAAATGGCATTATCCATAAAAATGCTTAAGATCTGAAAAAGGTATTCCCGGTCTGTGTATAGTACGGGAAAGTGGATATCCATAAAATCTGCATCTAAAGGAATTCCTTTCTGGCCGCATATCGGTTCATAAGCTTCATAAAGGGCGATCAGCAAAGTATCAATATTTACCATTGTTTTATTGATATTGCGTGTTCCGGAATCTGAGGAGGCCAGTAAAAGCATATCTTTAATCAACTTTGACATTCGCATAGTTTCTGCATCTATAATATTTGCGGCCTTTTTAATATCCGGTATGCCGTCGCTTAATCTGTTTATTTTGTCATTGTTGGCAAGTATGACTGCAAGCGGCGCTTTTAGCTCGTGGGAGGCAGCGGCAATAAAACCTTTCTGGCTTTGTAATACTTTTTCGGTTGGTTCTATAGCGTGTTTCAGCAGAAATCGGCTTACAATTATGATACAGAATAAGGAGATAACCCATAGCAGTATATAAAAAGGCAGTTGTTTCCCTATCAGTTCAAAAATTGTCTTTTGCCGGTGCAGCAGGCTCAGATAAAACAGGGTTCCGTTTTTGTCAATGACAACAGCCGGTATTCCCCAATATTTATCATGTGAACTACCGGAAAAAGATAAAACCCCGCCTTGTGTTGTAGCCTTTGTCTGATCCAATGCTGTGACAGATTCAACACTTGCCTTCTCTGTAAATTGACTTAATAAAAAGGTTATATCGGTTGGAAATGAGAGAGGACTTTGATAAATCACATTTCCCTGTGCATCCTTTAGCACGGCAAAAATGGAATAGTTATCTTCATAGGGCTTGATAACCGTTTGAGGGCTTTTTTCCGGATTTTCCAGTTCATAAATCATTAACGTAGAAAGCCGCCCGAAAAAAATACTGTCGTTTTGCCGTTTATTATCAATGAAATCATTGCATAAAATTCCAATAATGACGGTTATGATGGACATAATGGAACTGATAAAAATAAGATGAAGTTTTTTATATAAATGCTCCAGCATTTTTGCCCTCCAATTTATAGCCAGATCCGTAAACCGTTTTTATTTCGCAGCAGCTTCCTATCTCCCGTAACCGTTTCCTGAGAAACGAAATATAATTATCCACGTTTCCGGGTACGATGTCTGTATCGGTTCCCCAAATTTTGTATATCAGCTGCTCTCTGGTAATGAGGGATTGGGGGTGGTTTATAAAGGCAGACAGTACCTCGGACTCTTTCGCAGTTAAAAGCAGGGAATTTTTGCCGCATGACAAGATACGTTCCATCTGATTGAAAGACAGATCAGAAAAGCAAATGTGCATTTCCTGTTTTATTTCGGCGGGACGCCTGGTCAGCGCTCTGATGCGGGCAAGCAGTTCTGCGATATGAAAAGGTTTTACCAGATAGTCATCTGCACCATTGTCCAGTCCCTCTATCCTGTCATTTAGTTCTGACATCCCCGTAATAATAATGACAGGAATTGCAATTCCCTTCCGGCGCATGGCCTTAATAATTGTCATTCCGTCAATGATGGGGAGCATACGGTCAATGACTGCCAGGTCATAGCAGTATTCTATATTCAGTGCATGGATCATGGCGGTTTCTCCATCATAGCAGCAGTCAACTATATATCCGGCTTTTTGCAGTTCATCCTGTATGGAACTGCAAAGTTCTATATCATCTTCAAGCAATAGTATTTTCATGATATCAAATCCTCTTTCCATGGTGTCGCTCCGCATATGGCTGGAAAGACATTTTTCCATTTGCGGGTTCCTCTTTTCTATTCAGTATAGCAGATAATTCTATAAAAATCCTATAAAAAGTGACGTTTAAATTGATTCCAATTACAAGACTTTTTTAGGACTTTGCAGTTAAAATGAAAAAAAACAGTCTGCAAATAAAAAGTCAAGCAGAAATTTGTGAACTTTGAAAATTTTATACAGGTTGAAAAATAAGTACCACAAACAGACCACCGCAATACGCTGGTCTGATGAAAAGCAAGGACATTTGTTTAGCTATTTTCGGCTTCCGCCAGTGCGGAAAGATATTCCCTTACCCGCCCGTAATAAATGCGGAGGAACTTGTTTGCCCCAGCAGTCATGTAGACGTAATAAGGCTTGCCCTGTGTCCGCTTCTTGTCCATGAAAGCATAAACGGGATCATCCACGGGAGAACGCTTGATAAGGCCGTCCATGATCTGGAAGAGGGTCTTGCGCAGATAAGGAGAGCCTTTCTTTGTGGTAGGCACACTTTTACGGACGTGCTGTCCGGATTCATCTTTTCCGGGGTCAACGCCTGCAAAAGCGGTCAGCGCACCGCGGTGCGTAAAACGCGTCACATCTCCGATCTCAGCCATGAGCTGTGGACCAAGCGTGGGCCCGACACCATTCATTGCCATGACGACAGGGTATTCTGGCAGCGTGGATGCGGTTTCGTCCATTTTCACACGGAGGGATTCCACCGTTTCAGATGCAGTATTCAGCATTGCCACAGCCTGCCGTACCAGCATCTTTGTGCCGTCATCCTTTGGGAATACTGCGATCATGTCAGAGGAAAGCTGATAAATAGCCGTTGCTTTGGCGGCACTAAAGTTATAGCCTTTGCGTTTACACCAGTTCTGGTAGTGCTCCGTAAAGGCATCCAGAGACTTGGAGCGCACACAGTCCACATGCCAGTAGGTATAGACAAAGTCCACCCATTTCTGGCTACCGTCGCTGCGGGCAGGGCTGTCAAAGAAGTTATTAGCACCCGGAAAGGTCTGGTCGAGCAGGGCAATGAGGTTGTTTTTCATGGCAGTCTTCTGATCCATATAGAAACCGAACTGGCGGTTCATGGTCTTTAGTTGGTTGCGTGTTTTATCCATGCTTCCATACTGCTTCAGTTTTGCCCATCGGTCAAGAGTATAACGAGCGATTTTTTTGGAATCAGCCTTGTCGGTCTTGGGAGAACGCAGGGAATCATCTCCGAATTCTTTGATGAGCATGGGATTAACGGCGCTGACAAAGATACCGGCATCAGAAAGCCATGCGGCAACCGGTTCATAGTACCTTCCGGTATGCTCCATACAGACTTTTGTATCCCCGTCAAGTTCCTTGATCTGCGCGATCAGGTCATTGATGGCGGACTGTGTATGTGGGATGTCGCGGGGAGACATGACGACAATATCGCCGGGTCTGCGGATGGTGACAGTGCTCTTGCCTTTGGAAACATCAATACCAACAGCGTTCATAATAGATACTCCTTTGTAATGTATTAGCAATGGTCAATACCAGTTTTCCCATTGCCTATTCAATCTACTGGGTATCACACGAACGTCTTTGGGTTCAACCTGCGTAAAACGAATGCTGCGAATGAGGGCTGGTTGGCTGACTGTTTTACGGACGCTAAGTCCTGAAAGGGGGTGGCCAGACCTATTGCCTTACTCATTCTAACAGCTTAAGCAACAAGATGGGTAATTCCTTACTGGCTGTAAGGGGTATTAACCATAAATATATTGTAGTAGAAAGGAAGTTTTATTATGAAAAATCAAAAAATGTGGAAGGGTTTAGTAATTGGATTGTGCATATCAGCTCTTACAGGATGTGGCACTGGAGCAGATGAAAAGACAGGGGGTGGGAATATGCCTGTAAAAGAGTATCAAAGCAGCATATTTGATGACGAGGATATGCATTCAGATGAAAATGATAACATTGCTCCTAAAGCAGATAATACGGATGGCAATAGCAGCCAGGAAAACAAAGACAGTTCCCTGCCGGATGGGGATGGAACAGACGGAGCGGATGCTTCGCAGGAGAACCAGAGTAATGCCACAGATAATGGTACAGTTGAGAAAGTGGATGCAGACAGCCTGTATTCATCAGCGGCTATCACAGGGAGCGTTGTGGAATTTTCGGATGGCAGCTGTACAGTAAGTGCCGCCACAACAGAAGATGACGGAAAAACTGGCGTAGTTGCCGCACCTGGGTATGAAAGTGAAGATACAAATGTAGTGGTGACATATCAGGAGGGCTGTGTGGTTCAGATTGCAACTATCTATACTTCAACCGGGACTGCAGAATTGGAGCAGGCATCTGTAGCTGACATTAAGAAACAGTCAAGCGTTATTATCTATGGGAGCTTTGAGGACACACATCATGTAACGGCTACAAAAGTTATCATATGCCATAGAACAGCCTGAACAGCAGGAGGTATTCATTTTGAAATTCTATCAGCTTGCCTTCCGGTATTTATGCCGGAAGAAGTCTAAAACATTTATTTTGCTTTTGGTATTGCTGTTCATAAACAGCATGATCCTGGGTTCTTACATGATTCTGCATGCCACAGAGGATTCCCGGATTACTATGCAGGAAAAGATGGGGACCAAGGCGGTACTGGAAGTGAAGGGGAGTGACCGATTTATTACGGAAAATGAGGTCAGGGAAATCCGGGATATGGATGGAGTGATATCCGTCAACCGCATGGCTGACAGTGCCGTTTATCCCGTTAATTTTAATCCCATTACAAACAGTGATTCCGAGGATGAAAATAACTGGAAGGTAACATTGCTGTCTTATGATGAGCTGGAACGTGACAGCGCCTTTAGTGACTTAAGATACCGCCTGATGAAGGGGGATATGATTACGGAGGGCTCTGGGAAAGGGGCTGTGATCAATTTTGCGCTGGCGGATGCAAATGGCCTTGAAATAGGGGATGAGATGGAAGTCGGGACAGAAACAGGGAGTGTGATCAATGTAAAGATCATAGGTGTTTTTGTTGCGGGAAGCGAGAGAAACCAGATGGATACCCTGCCGGCGGTAAACCGAATCGAAAACCAGATTTTTATTGACAATGAATCCTATACGGGGCTGTCTGATAATGCGGGTTATCGTAAGATAGCGGTATATACCAAAAATCCGGATCAGATAGATGTTCTGGTACAGGAATTAAAAGATTTTTTGGGCAGCAGAGCGGAGATCGCCACTGCTGATATATTATATCGTCAGCTGGAGGTGCCGCTGAACAGGATAGTCCGTGTGATGAAATTTATGCTGGTATTCACGCTGGCTGCAGGGGTGACAATTACTTCAATATTACTCTGTATGTGGATGCGGTCGAGAAAAAGGGAAATTGCTGTTTTTATCAGTATGGGAAAAAAGAAAACGGATATTTTTATGCAGGTTTTTATGGAAACGGCGGCCGTCTTTTGTTTGTCCGTATTTGGCGCCTGTGTAATAGGAAGTGGGATGGCAGGAATTATGAAGGAACTGCTCATGGAAGAAAATACGGCAGTTCTCCTGTCAGTTTCCTTACAGGCAGGGGATATTGCAACAATGTTCTTTGCAGGAGGCTGTATAGCGGTTATTGCTGTCTGTATTTCATTGCTGCCCATTTTAAGGGCAAACCCAAAAGACATTTTATCAAAAATGGAGGGATAGTAAATGAGCGGTTTTAGTTTGGCATGGCGTTCTGTTATCAGAAAACCTGTAAAAAGCATCCTGCTGTTTGTAACTGTATTTACCATCAGCCTGCTGCTGTTGGCTGGAATGAGCAGTGGAAAAGCGACTGTTCAGATGCAGGATAATACAAGGCAGGCAGTCGGGGCAGGGCTTCTGCTGGAAGAAAATGAAGCAGACCGGCACCGGAGGATTGATGAGTTATCAAGGCAGCTTGATCATAAGGAAGGCAGCCTGGGCGGATACCATCAAGAAAAAATTACAATAAACGGAGTAGAAAGCTGGAGAACATGGACGGATAATTCTTTTGAAACCCTGTTAGTGGAGGATATCGAAAAAATAGCGGGTACAGAAGGGATTGCCGATTACAATATTACAACAGTTACAACGGCTGCAAGACCAGTTGGTTTTATCCGCATTGAGGACGAGGATATGGATCAGTATAGCGACCTTGGAGGCGTGTCGCTGGTCGGGAACAAAGATATGTCCATGGATTCCAATTTTCTTTCGGGAAATGCTTTTATCATGGACGGCAGAATGATTAAAGAAGGTGAAAAGGATGTCTGTGTCATTTCAGCAGAGCTTGCAGATAAAAACCAATTAGAAATTGGAAGCAGAATAAGTTTTGGCAACTGCCGGGATAAAGAGGATCCTATGATTTATGAAGCAGAAGTTGTCGGTATCTATCGGGTAAACCAACCTATAGCTCCTTATATGTATGGGGATACTTACCGGTCTGAAAATATTATTTTTACGGATTTGGATTTCCCTGAAAAGGTGGATGGAAAGGCAGGCGACCCATTATATGAAAAGGCATATTTTAAGATTGCAGATGTGGATGAATATGAAGCTGTAAAGATAAGTGTAATGGGGGTAGATATAGCGTGGGAAAGGTATGACCTGATTGACAATAACGGAAATATGAATACCCTGTCCGCAAATTTTAATGAAATGGAGAAGTACAGCAGAATTTTAGTCTGGGTAATTTCAGGGGCAGGCCTGATTATCCTGTTCCTAATTTTTCAGTTCTGGATGAAAAGCCGGAATAGGGAAATTGGAATCATGCTGTCAATGGGAACTTCAAAAATACGGATTTTGGCCCAGATCATGGCAGAAGCACTTATGATTGCAGCAGTGGCTGTGTTGGTTTCCTTCTTGGCGGCACCGGGAGTGTCAGGCCTGACGGCGGATTATCTGGTAGAACAGCAGGTACAGAGTGCGGGAGAACAGGATTTACTGGATGAAGGGAAAGTGGCATTGTCATATGAAAAATCAGGGCAGAATGTGGTGGGCGTGCAGGCAGAAATTACTTCCGGGATGTTAATACAGGATGTTTCGGGCATTGCCCTGCTTATTGTGATATCTGTATGTGTATCGGGTATTGGCATATTGAAGAGAAATCCCAAGGATATCCTGCAGGATTTATAAAACAGTTTATGCGCGCAGGTGTAAATAAGGTAAGGAGGACAGTTGAAATGATATTAGAAGCAAAAAATATAGAATATGTATATAAATCCCAAAAGGACAGGAAAGTTTTAGGCGATATTTCTGTGCGGTTTGAAGAAAAAAAGTTTTATGCCATTATCGGGGCCAGCGGAGCCGGAAAAACGACTCTCTTATCTTTGCTGGCAGGGCTTGACAGCCCAACAGGAGGCACCATTCTATATGAAGGGGAAGATATCCTTGCGAAGGGTTTAAATTATCACAGAAAGAACCATGTATCCTTAGTTTTTCAGGAGTATAACCTGATTGATTATCTCACCACGGAGGAAAACGTAAGGCTGGGAGGAACAGATAAGCCGGGGGAACTGCTTACAAAAGTGAATATCCCACAGGAAGCATGGAAAAGAAATGTAATGAAGCTGTCCGGTGGGCAACAGCAACGTGTAGCGATTGCAAGGGCGCTGGCAAGCAATGCAAAAGTCTTATTGGCAGATGAGCCGACCGGGAATCTGGATGAACAGACGGCAGAGGGAATTATTGAGTTATTAAGGCAGACTGCGCATGAGTTGGGGAAATGCGTAATCGTTGTTACACATAGTAAATATTTGGCAAATGAGGCAGATGAAATTGTGCAGATTACGAATGGAATAATTGGCTCATAGAAATGAAGGAATCCTACAAAAGACAAACCGCCGCACTATGGCCTTCATCCGCCATATGCGGCGGTCTGCCTTTTCCGCAGGCAGGCTGGGCGGCCTGATTTGGAAAGCGGGGAAATAAGAGGTAATATGCTTACACGGCCAGTATGGGCTGTGCGCTTATAGTCATTTCGTGCAATTTATGGGAGTTTCGTGCAATGGGATTTGATAGGATACCCCATAATCCGATATAATTTATAGTGGAGAAAAACACAGAATTGAGGGAAATGCGATGAAGATAGCGGTCTGTGATGACAGCAGGGAGGACAGGGGCGCGCTACGGGCGCTGCTGGAAGCCTGCGGGCATGATTTTGAGATAAGGGAATACGGCTCTGGCGAAGAGCTGTATGCGGATATGGGATATGTACGGGAATGCAGCATAGTGTTCCTTGACATCAACATGGAAGGCATGGATAAGGCAGTTGTATTAGTGACACATGATCCTCATATTGCAAGTTACTGTAAGAAAATATATTTCTTGGATGAAGGAAGAGTAGGCCGGCCATGTGTCAGGAATGGTAATCAGGGTGATTTTTATGACGAGATTATACATCATATGGCTTCGCTTCAATAACAAAAGACAGCAAGGAGCTTATTCTTCAATGGTCTGTGGTGTTTTCTTTCTTGTCATTGTCGCTCCTTTCTATCTGCGGTATAGAAAAAGGACAGTCGAATTAACGTCGGCTGCCCTTATAAAATTGCACTTGGATTTTAAGGTGTTGCTCGATAAATTGTAGTTGTTTTACCTTTGTCCAGCTTGTGTTTCGCTTTTGATTTGTTCCATTTCAGTTGCTACATATTCAGCGGTTATCTTTTGATATTCCCCATTAGCTTTTGGGAAAGATACTGACTTGAGCAACTTGGCAGAGTAAGTCTGTGCAGGTTCATTTTCAAGGTCATTTGTGTATATTTCAACAACAGCATATCCAACAATGTTTTCTCCTTCGTGAATTATGATATTGATATATGCCGTAGTTCCCATATACCGTTCAAAATCGCTCTCGCCTGTTCGAGATAGGTTAGTCCAATATACAGTAGTATCATTTCTAGTGTTGAACGATGAGCCTAAATATGTTATTTTGTTGCCCTCCCAAAGAAGCAATGTCCCGCCATCAACTGATACTTCAAAACTTAAATCGTCGTATTCCGTAACGGATAGTTTTAATGGAAGTCCCGGTCGGCTGCTCATAGCAAGGCTCCACTTATAATCTGTTGGCAACCCTATACCTTCCTGCATGGTTATTTCTTCATCTGATGAAGCGGCATACACTGTGATTGTCAAAAAGCCCGGCGCAATGATAACGTCTGGAACAGAAATTTTGAAAAGCACTCCGGCTACCAAAGCTACGCATAAGCAAGCCGCCATAGCCGCCCATTTGAGCCAACCATTCTTTTTCTTCGTCTTTGTTTGAGCTTCCTCAATAAACTGATTATCGACATTCGTAATGCTGTTATACAGCTTTGAGATTTCCTTTTCTTTCATAGGGAATAGCCCTCCTTTTCAAGTTTGGATTTTAGATTTTGCCTAAGTCGGTACATTTTCTTCGCCATATTTGCCGGGGACATACCGCTTTCTTGTGCAAGTGTATTTACTGTTTCACCATTCCAATAACGACGCATGAAAAGAATACGGTCATTTTGCGGTAATGACGCAAGCCATGTGTTTATGATGTTGGTTAACTCTTGTTCTTCAATTTGGTGTTCAACAGTAGCAGGGGACGGTATGCAGTCCTCCAACTCATTTAGAAGCTGCTCCATGCCCGCATAGCGTTTTTGGCGGTGATTTTTCTTCCAAAGGTCAAAAGCGATATTTCGGACTACTTTACCAAGCCATGCGCCAAGTTTGTCGGGCTTCTGTGGTGGTATTGAGTTCCAAGCCCGCAAATATGTATCATTAACACATTCGTCAGCGTCGGAACTTGTTGACAGTATGTTCAATGCAATCCTGTGGCAAAAGGCTCCATATTTCGTTGCTGTTTCTGAAATTGCAGCTTCATCACGCTTAAAATATAAGCTAATGATTTGTAAGTCCTCCATTTCAATCCCCCTCCGCAAGAATTATGTTCTTGAAAGCTTTCACTTATAAAGACGACATTTCAGGAATGATATTCCCTGTACATTTACAAAATTATAAACTTTCTTTTTGAATATTTCTACCGCCAGAAAAGTAGAATACACAAAAGCTAAAGATGAATCGTACACTCCAGACAAAATCGCCGCATACAGTGTGGAAAATGGATATTATGTGGAAGGAACCGGCACATCATGGGCCTTGATGGAGGATTTACCAAAGCTGTATGGCATTAAAGTCTCATCCATAAGCTCAAGTGCAAATAATATGAGGGCAGTGCTTGATAATGGCGGAATCATCATATGTGCTATGGGGAAAGGGGATTTCACAATATCCGGTCATTACATTGTCATATATGGGTATGATAACGAAGGATTTATGGTAAACGATCCTAACTGTGTAGCAAGGAGCGGCAGGAGATGGGCATTCAGTGAGATTGAAAATCAGATTAAAAGTATATGGGTATATGACAAAGAGAAATAAACCTTAAGTTACATAGGATAAGGAGCAGTAAGAAAGGAACCATACAAAAGACAAACTGCCGCACAATGGCCTTCATCTACCATATGCGGCGGTCTGCTTTTTTCCCAGGCAGGCAAGGCGGCCTGATAACGGAAATTACTTGGAAAGCGGCGAAATAAGAGGTAATATGCTTACACGGCGGTTTGCGTTTCCCCCATATCGGACGAATGGCGAAATTGCATTTGGCGTTTTGGGGTGATGGGAGGAAAAGAATTCACGCTGTCAAATCCGCTATTCACGCTATCGGCGTTAGACTATTTCCCGTTTTTTACGATATAAAAAGTGAGAGCCGGAGGAGGTGGATTTTATAAAAATTGCGATCTGTGATGATGAAAAGAATATAAGGGCTTACTTATCCTCTCTGGTCAGGAAACAGGGGGCGGAGTGTGAAATTGCAGAGTATGCGTCTGCGGACGAATATTTGCTGGATCAAACGGAGTATGACCTGCTGTTCTTAGATATAGAGCTGGATGGAGCGGCATCCGGTATGGACGGGATGGAACTGGCAAGGCGGATAAGAGGCATGGAACTGGAGAGGCAGCCGGTCATTATTTTTGTCACGGGATACGAAAAGTATGTGTATGACGCTTTTGACGTGGGGGCATTCCAATATCTCCTGAAACCTATTGACGAACAGAGATTTGCCGAGGTTTTTGACCGGGCGGCGGCGCAGATCATATTTGAGGCGGAACAGAAAAAGAAAACGCTGGTCATCCAGTATGGGTGTGAAAGCAGGGCTGTACCAATTCATAGCATTTATTATATTGAGAGCCGTAACCATAAGGTGGTGCTGTACCTCAAAGATGGGGAACTGGAATATTATGAGAAGATCGGCAGGCTGGAGGAAGAACTGCAGGGGCAGTTTTTCCGGATACACAGGGGGTATCTCGTCAACCTCGCCTATGTCGAGGGGTATGACAAAACAGAGGTGACGCTTACCAACGGCATCAGGCTGCCCCTTTCAAAAAGATATGAGGACTTTGCGGCGGCATACCTTCAATTTGTGCAGTAAGGGGGGAGAAGAAAATTTGAGCGAAATGGGTTTTATGCTGTTTCAGCATATAGCGTCAGGGGGTGAAACGGTTTTATGTGCGTTCTGTATGGCTGTCTTTTTCCGCCCATATACGGCAGGACGCAAAAATAGGATGCAAAAAAATATTGCAGTTTTTCTGGCCTATGGGATGGTGTATTTGATGGGGGAAGCGTTTTCTGTTTCAGGCTGGCTGTGCATGGTGATCGTGATCCTCCTGTTGATGGCAGGCGGCAGATGGCTGTGCATGGAAAGAAAACAGGTTTTTTTGTATGGCATACTGTTCTTTTGTACCAGGGATATGGGCAGGCTGATAACGGAAAGCCTGTATTATCTTTTCAATGGGAAAATCGTGCAGGGGCTGGACAATGAAAATATGATATACCGTAATGTCGCGGCAGGGTATTCTGCATTCATGGTATTGAGGATCATACTGCTGCTTGCCATGCTGCTGTTCTTAAGTAAAAAACTGGAGAAGGGGCCGCCGGAACTGCATACAAAAGAACTATGCTATCTATGTCTGACGCCAGTTGTGGGCATTCTGTTTGAGAATATCATTTTCCGCCTGCTCTTTACTGTTAAGGAAAATGTGGTTTTCTCGCTTTATGGTCAGTACCCTGCATTTATCGGGCTGGTGCCGCTGATAGCAGTCCTGTTTTATGCAGGCATGGTGGTCACGGTGGCGTCATGGCAGGAGATGGTAGGGCTGCAGGAGGAGAAAAAGAAGTATTTCGTGGAACAGCAGCAGCTTGCGGCCATAAGGGAACGGATAGGGGAAGTGGAGCAGTTCTATGACGGGATACGCCGGATGAAGCATGAGATGAAAAACCATCTCACAAACATAAAGGGTTTGGCGGGGAGCGGCAGTTATGAGGAAATGGAACAGTATATTGCCAGGATGGACGAGAGCATGGATGCGTTTGAGATGTCTGTCAGGACAGGGAACGCTGTTACAGATGTGATCGTGAATGACAAGCAGAAAGCCGCAGAAAGGATGGGCATACGGTTCAGGTCTGATTTCGTGTACCCGGCATCGGACAGGTATAATGCGTATGACATTGCGATCATTGTAAACAACCTGCTGCAGAATGCGCTGGAAGCCTGTGGGAGGATGACGTCGGGGGAAAGATATATCTCCCTTTCCGGCAGCAGGAAAAACAGATTTTTTCTCATATCTGTAAAGAATTCCTTTGAGGGGGAGGTGGTATTTGATAAAAGCACGAATCTTCCGGTTTCCACGAAAGCGCCGGATGTACCGGGAGGCCCGGCCCCGCTGCATGGCATAGGTTTATCGAATGTCAGGCGTGAGGCGGCGAAATACCTGGGAAATGTGGACATTAAAGTCAGGAAAAATGAGTTCAGCGTAACAGTGCTGTTACAGGAAAGGAGCAACCATGAATAACACGATCAATGTAAACTACATGACAAGAACGTACAGCAATTTCTTGAAAAACAATGAAGCAAAGGGCGGCAAGGCTGAAAGCCCGTCTTTTTGTGACAGGGTGGCGGAAAAGAGCCAGAATGTATCAGAAACGGGAAAGGCGGGGGCTGTTTCAACAAAGGACATGACAATGGATGAGTATAAGCAGTATATCCATGAAAAGATTTCACAGATCCCCATGCACCCGACCCGTATGTCGGAGAATATTTCCATCCATATTTCAGAAGCGGGGTTTGAAGCGATGAAAAATGACCCGGAGTATGAGGCGTGGGTGCTGAATGACCTGCGGACAGGATGGGCGCAGCCGGACAGATGGGCAGGCGTCTGCGGAGGGGCTTATTCCACCATCTATTACGGGGCAACAAAAGAGGAGTGCCATGCGCAGATGTGGAGCGCAGGATACCAGAACGGAAGCGGGAAAAGCCTGTTTGACGGCAGGGCAAAAGACAGCTTTTGGGAACGCAGGACAGAGCAGAAAAAACGGACGGAGGCGCAGATAAAAAAGGAGCAGGAGAAGAAAAGGATGCAGGAAGAAATCAATGCGAAGGCGGCGATGGAAAAAAGCGATGCGCACAGGCGGCTGATGTCACAGTGGGCAAAAGAGGCCGTATATTCCGATTCCGTTCTGGCAAGATCGGGGACTGCGGCAACAGCAAATGCTGCTTATGAAGCAAATTTCGTCATGGCAGATAATTCATCCATTTGATCTGAGACTGCCAGGATATACAGGAAGTTGTGGATGTGCCATATGAAGCGGCGGGCATTTTGAAGTAAGGAGGATCATGCCCGGACTTACCGCAAGGGGGCATGGGCGGCCCTGAATGACAGAGGGGCCGCAGGTAAGATTTTTTGAAGGAGGATGATTATTATGGCAATTTCAGGAGTAACGGATTACACGAACACTTATGCAGCAGACAGGGCAAATGGGAGCAGTTCCCTCAATGGGGATTCACAGGCTTACCTGAATAGTCTGAAAGAGAAATACCCGGATGTGAACATAACGGTTGCGGATTTCAAAAACGGAAAACAGGAAGATGCCTATATGCTTGGGAGCAGGGGTTATAACAACATAGCGGTTTCTTCCAGTATTGTGGAGAAGATGGCGAAAGACCCGGCAGCGGCGGCAAAGTATGAGAAAGTCTTTGCGGAAATGTCTAGCAATTCGGAGCGGATTGAGAAGTTCGCAAGGGAGAACAATGACGAGATACTCAGCGCAGGCGCCCTTATTGACAAGAATGGGAAAGTGTCTTACTGGATGGTCGGCAGGAGCAAGGATACGATGGAAAACCCCGGCACGGTCTATAAGGAGAAAGTACAGAAGCAGATAGCGGAAAAACGTGCGAAGAAGAAAGAGGAAGAATCTTTAAAGGAGAAGAAGCTGGCAAAGGCTGAATCCGTGGAAAAACTGATGGAACAGATAAAGGCGGGAACAAGCCAACCTGTAAAAGTGCAGTAAGAAGGCAAGGGCGCACAGTTGGATCTGACCATATAGAAGGAGGAATTTTATCATGCGTATAGGAAATAACAATCAGGGAATCTGGCAGTTCTTATCAAATAAAAGTTTTCCGTTTGCAGGGAAACAGGGGAATGTAAGCAAGGGAAATGAAAAAGCAATAGCAGACCTGCTCTCCGGGCGCAGGAAAAATTCTTATGGCGTAGAAGGCATGAGGATAACAGGCAGGACAGATTGGAAAAGGGTCATTAACGTATCGGATGAAATGAAGCAGCACGTCTTTGAAGATGTGAAGAAGGAATTTTATAAATATGGCGGAATGTCTGGCGATAGTACTGCTGAAACAGATGCGTATTATGACAAGATACATTCTTATGTGAAAACGCTGAAAGCAAGTGATCGTTCTCCAGCCACATGGACGCTGAGCCAGCTTCATTTAGACCTTGCACACGCAGTAACTGCTGCGGTTAAGGAGAAAGTACCCGGCTGGACGAATGGAAAGCCGATTCCGTCTGATGTACTGGATGAAATTTTTGCGGATGAGAGCATCACGTCAATGGTATTAGGCGAGGCAACGAGCTTTCTTTTCTAATTACAGATACCGGAAAAGGATTTTCTGACGAATCTTTAAAACATGCAACAGAAGAATTCTATATGGGGGATGACAGCCGGAATTCAAAATCCCATTATGGTATTGGTCTGTATGTGGCTGCTTCCATAGCCAAAAAGCACAATGGGAAAATCATTTTAGAAAATTCTGCTGTTGTAGGCGGTGCAAAAGTTACAATACAAATCCCGTATTGACGGGTAGTTAAAAAAGGTGGCCTTATGCCGCCTTTTTTCTAAATCTTTATGGAATCTTTAAAAAAACCAGTTAGCATATAGACAGAGGAAATATACTATCCCGGCACACAGTTGTTCAATAACCGTCCGGAGATTGTTTTGGTGGAACTGAATGCCAAATAATACAAAAGCTAACCGCCGTACTATGGCCTTCATCTACCATATGCGGCGGTCTGCCGTTTCCGCAGGCAGGCAGGCCGGGCGGCCTGATAAGGGAAATCACTTGGAAAGCGGGGGAATCAGAAGTAATATGCTTACACGGCGGTTTGCGTTTGTGCCGCCCCTATATCGGACGAAAGGCGAAAAACTTTAGACCTGTTTTGGGATTTTTTCAGGAGAGAAAAAGATTTCGTTCCCTTTCAAATAGGGTTTCGTTCCCTCGCGGCTGACTGCGCCAAAATTCTGCCGATATAAAAAGTAAAGAGAATTGTCCGTGGGGAAGCTATGCCCATGGAAAGTGAATTGCAGGTGATGGGATTGAACATAGCCATATGTGATGATGAGGAAATCATCCGTGAACAGATAAAGGAACTGATAGAAAAAGAAATACCGGGCATATGTGCCGGATTATACGAGACAGGGGACGCGCTGCTTGCTGCCGGGAAGCAGTTTGACATTGTGTTCCTTGATATACAGATGGAGGGGACGGATGGGATTGAAACGGCGAAAAGGCTCAGGCAGAGGGATGAAGATACCATACTGATCTTTATTACGGGAATCAGAGAGTATGTTTTTCAGGCGTTTGACGTGGCGGCGTTCCACTATCTGCTAAAGCCCATTGAGGAAGATAAGTTCCGGGAGGTATTCCACCGGGCAGGACGGGAGCTGGAAAAGCGGAAAAGCAAACGGCGGGAAACGGTGTTCATAAAGACGAGGAACAGGAGTTTTTCACTGGAAAAGGACAGCATCCTCTATATTGAGAGCAGAGGAAAGAAAGTGGAAATACACACCACGGGGGAGACCATAGAGGCATATGCGTCCATGAATGAAATGGAGGGACAGCTTGGAGGCGGGTTCTTCCGCTGCCACAGGGGGTATCTGGTGAACATGGCATATGTGGCGGAATATGACAGCGGGAGCATTACCCTGAATAATGGGGAGTGCGTTTATCTGGCAAAAGAGAAATACGGGGAGTTTGTAAAAGCCTATATGCGGTATCTGAGAAACGGGGTGGGTGCTGATGGCTGAATGGGTTATGGGATTGATCAGTGTTTTATTGTGCCTGTTTGAAGGGTACTGCATACAGTCCTTTTTTGGTGGGTTTGCAGTGCCAAAGCTGTGCAGGATAAGGAATGCGGGATGGGCTGCGGGCATTGCATGGATTGTGATAAGGGCATTTAGTCAGGGTCTGTTTTCAGATATGGACAGCGTATCGTTAATCATAGAACTGCTTTTTACATTCTGCACTTTATTTGTTTTCTGCGTATGCTGGTATCGGGGAAATGTCCTGCTAAAGATATTTCTGGCTGTCCAGTTCATCTCACTGCGGGAACTGTCATTCTGGACGGGGTACAGCCTGCTCTATATTGGAAATGAGATGATAGAGGTACTGGTGCATAAAGCAGGTACCAGTGCGGCGGAATATCTGCCCGTGGCGGCAGGTATCCTGTCCTGCTTTGGGGCTGTCCTTGTGGTAGCCACAAAATGCGCCCTGCTTTTTGTTTCCACAAGAAAGATAGCGGGGAGTTATTGCAACAAGGAAAGAGGGCGGATGGGTAAGGAAGTGTTATTCTATCTGCTTCCCTCTGTGGCAGGCACGTTGGTTTCGGTGCTTGTGCGCCTGCTGCTGATCACCGTTACGGACGGCGCCCCGGTACTGTTGTATGAAAAATATCCGGTACTATACCTTATCATTCCTATGATAGCTCTCGTGCTGCTTGGAGCTATCGTGTTCAGTTTCCGTATTTATCAGAACATGGCAGCTCTGCAGGAAGAACGGGCGGAGAAGATCATACTGGAAAACCAGATCACGCAGATGCAGGGTTCAATGGTGGAAATGGAGCATCTGTATGACGGGGTACGCTCGGTCAAGCACGATATGAAGAACCACATGGCAGTCCTGCAGAACCTTATACAGAAAAAGTATAGTGGGGAAGATGAGGAAATCCGGCAGTATTTTGAGGGTATGTATCAGTCGGTGGAACAGCTTGACAGCAGGGTGCATACGGGCAATGCAGTCAGTGATGCGGTGGTGGGCAGCAAGTTCCGTTATGCGGCAAAAAAGGTAAAAGGAATTAAGCTGGATGCAAGGGGGTTCATGCTTTCAGATGCCGTTACGATAAAGGCTTATGATATGGGGATTATTCTGAACAACGGGCTGGATAATGCGATTGAAGCCTGCATGAAAATGAGGGAGAAACAGCCGTATGCAGAAGCCTATATCACGATCCGGTCTTTTCGGGCAAAGAACATGTATTTTATAGAAATTGAGAACAGCTTTGATGGTATGGCACTGTTCGACAAGGAAAGCGGCCTTCCCATATCAACAAAAGAAGATAAGGAGGTGCATGGAATAGGGCTAAAGAATATCAGAAAATGTGCAGTAAAATATGGCGGCGATATGGACTGTATTGTAAAAGGCAATAGATTCACATTGTCGGTCATGGTAAAAAGTTAATCAGCAGGAAGGAGAAGAATTATTATGAGCATTTTAGGAGTAAATGATATGTTGGCGGCATATCAGTATGCGAATAAGGCGCAGAAAAATAATGCCACAGGGAAAACCAGTTTTGCGGACACCGTAAAGCAGACTGCAGAAAATAGTTCCGCATCGCGGGAGGAGCAGTATGTGGAGTATCTGAAACAGCGATATGGCGCAAACGTGATGGTGAAAAATATCGGTAATGACCAAAGGAGTATTGACAACTTCGGCGCAAGCATAGCGGGGTATAACAATATTGTAATCGCTCCAAATATTTTAGAGAAGATGGCAAACGACCCGGAGAAAGCAGCCCATTATGAAAAAATAATCCAGAAAGGGCTCGATGACCTTCCAAGATGTAAGGCGGAAATGTCAATGAATGGATTCGAGATGTCTTCTTATGCCGTGAGTATTGATGAAAAAGGTGTGGGGTATGTATATGTGACTGGGGATCTGAAACCGGAAGTGCGGGCAAAGATTGAAGCAAAGGTGAGAGCAGAACAGGCGGCAAAACGGGCAAGACGGGTGCGGTATCAGGAGCTTGCCGAGGAAGCAGCGGCGGAGCGCAGAGAACGGACAGAGCTGCAATATCATAAACAGCTTATGGAAGATGCCCTGAAAAAAAGTGGTTTTGATACGGCTGTAAACTATCACTTCATCAGCCGGTCACAGGTGTCGGCGGCGGCAATGGCTTATGAAAGTGCGATTGGTGCATACAGCAGTAATGTGTTGGGAAATATCTGATAACTGTACTAATGTTATAAAATTTGAAGTAAAACAGGATATGCCCGGACTTACCACAAGGGGGCATGGGCGGCTCTGAATGACAGAGGAGCTGTTAATAAAATATTGATAACAATGGAGGATATAGGATGTCGGTAGCAGGAATTAACGGAACAGCAAATTACCCTGTCTATACACCGGGTAAGGCAACAGGGAAAGTATCAAATAACAACTTTAGCCAACAGATTAACCATGCAAAAGCAGGAAATGTACATACTTTTGCGGACACCGTAAAGCAGACTACGGGAAGCGATTCTGTGTCGCGGACGGAAGCATACAAAGATTATCTGAAACAAAAATATGGAAATGTGCGGTATGAAAGCATCGGGAGAGACCAGAAAAGCCTTGATCGGGCAGGAAAGAGTATGAGTGGCAATGATGTTGTAATAGCACCGAACATTTTGGAACAGATGGCAAATGACCCGGAAAAAGCAGCTTACTATGAGGGCAAGATTGATGATTTCTTTAATGCAACTCCAATGTTGAAGGCATCATTTGCGGCACGGGGGCTTGATTATCAGCCGTGTGGGGTAGTTGTACATGAGGATGGAAATGTTACCTATATCGGTGGTTGCGCAGATTCTCCAGAACGTGTGGCAGAAGTGAATGCCATCAATAAAGCAAAACGGGAGAAAGCGGCGGCACAAAGGAGGGAAAGTCTGGAACGCAGTCAGGAAGCAGCGGCGGAGCGCAGAGAACGGACAGAGCTGCAATATCATAAACAGCTTATGGAAGATGCTCTGAAAAAAAGTGGCCTCGATACGGCTGTAAACTATCATTTCATCAGCCGGTCACAGGTGTCGGCGGCAGCAATGGCTTATGAAAGTACGATTGGTGCATACAGCAGTAATGTGTTGGGAAATATCTGATAACTGTACTAATGTTATAAAATTTGAAGTAAGGAAGATCATGCCCGGACTTACCGCAAGGGGGCATGGGCGGTTCCGAATGACAGAGGGGCTGCAGATAAGATTTTTGGAAGGAGGAAAGATGTCAATGAATGTAAACGGCATAAACAATGGCGCTTATATGACCGTTCAAAAAGGGAGAGTCCCAAAATTAAGGAATGAATCATCCAATTTTCAGAACAGCTTTAACGGAGTACATACTCTTGTAATGGGCGGCCTGTGTTCAAGGGGATTGGCCGATGGCGGCTGTGTCACAGTTTATAAGGCAGAGGGGTATAGTGCTGAAAATCCAATCATGCGGGTTGTCACCAGGGCGGCGGACGGGCAGGAGCATGAGCAGTTGATCTACCCTGCAAAGGTAGACCCGGCAAGTGTGACAAGAACGGAAATAGATGCGCTGGCGGCGTACTTGGTGGACGAGAAGAAACTGGACGGCATGGCTGCATTAAGGATAGGGGCAGGGGCGGAAAAGGGGACAGAAAGTTTTTCCACCGCTTTTGCTGAAAAGAAGAATTTCTATGCCATTGCGGAAGAAATGATGAAGATGCAGTATGAATGCCGCAATCTTGCGGGCTATGCATCGTATCAGAAAATTCTAAGCGCGTTTGATGCGTTTATGGATAAAGGCTGAAACCGGGCAGCACATTGGTATACAGATATATTCTTTACATCTTATTCCGCACAGGCGCATAATGCTTTGCCTCTGCGGTCTGCCCGGAGGCGAGGGGCGGATGTAGGTGATAAGAGAAATGAAACTTTTTTGGAGGCTGGCTCGTATTATTAGCGGATGGTAGCGAAAGGGGGTGTTTGCCATGAAGTTTGGCAGGGGAGGCTAGGTGGTATGTCTGCATGATGGGATGAACTGCTCGGACTTATCATGAGGGAGCAGAGGCGGCTCTGAACGACTGAGTGGCTGCCATTAAAATAATGGATGACAATGGAGGATTTGAAAAATGAGCGTAAATGGAATAGGACAAAATTATTATCAGAACAATGTATCAGCGAATAAGTACAACAGGAGCAGGGCCGGACAGTTCTACCCGCAGAGACAGGTGGCAGAAGAATCCGCACCTGAAAGTACAAGGCAGAATGCCAATGTGCAGGATATATACGATTCACTTAAATCAACGAATCCGTTAATGGGGCAGGATGAAAGCACCGTTTCAAATGACAGCGGCCTGACGGTATGGTATGGCGACAAGACATTGGAAGAATGGGCAGCAACGGACCCGAAATATACGGACAAAGTAACAGGTTTTTCATGGTATGTCAGGGATGGGAAACATCCTTATATGACAGGGGAGGATGCTGAGAAATTTAAGCAAATGTGTAAGGAGACGGGAGAGTCGTGGCTGAAAAAGTTTGCGGAAATGACAGGAACGATTCAGCACCTTGATGACAACACGACTGCATTTGTGGGAACAAACGGTACGGCAATCAAATCAAAGGACGGGAAGGAAATGTTTGTGGATACGTCTTTTATGACGTATGACATGATCATGAATATGTTCAGGAATCTGCCTAAAAGCGGGAATTACTTTAACAGCTCATATTGGCAGAAGAATATCCAGAAAGCCATGTTTTCTGCGGAACAATGAGGTTTTACATATTTAGATTGGTACAGTGTAGCTGGGGGCAGAAGCATATCGCCCCCAGCCACAATACTGAATAAATGGCAATAATGGAGGATTTGATAAATGAATGTAAATGGAATAGGGGCAACGGGATATCCGGCATGGCAGGGAGCAAGAAGGACACAACAGAATGCGGTTGGAAAGAGTTTTGCGGCGCAGGTGAACAATGTGGCAGACACGCCAAAAGTCTATAATATTTTTTCTGATGAAGATATGATATGGACGGGAGGGAACGGCACGGGGCTGTCCTATTATCTCAAATATGCGGAAGATTCAACAGAGGATGATCCGACAATCATCGCAAAGGGTGTTGATGAGAATGGGGATGAATTTGAAAAGACCATACATATCAACGAGGTAAATCCCAAGTCAGCGACTGTTGTGGAAATGCGTGCTTTGGAAGCACATATGGGTGTAAAAAAGCTGGGAGGCTTTACGTCCCTTCCGATGGAGGCTGGGGCTATGGGATTAAATGACAGGACGGATTTCATGGATATGTTCCAGAAGCAGATTGGCGATATGAAGCTGCTGCTCCAGAAAAAGACGGCGGCATATTACCAGTACAGTATGCAGGCATATTGGGATTTTATGAATAAGAAATAATTTCCATTGGCTGCATATCCCCAATAAGCCACAGCCGAACAAGGCAGGGCGGGCATCCCTGGTTTTCTGGCAGATTAGGGAATTGTAATTTAATTTGTCCCAGTTCGCTTTATTGTGTCCGATAAAATACGTGTATAAATATACAATTTTGTGTATGGTTTATGTGCCTTAAAATGTGTAGTTAAGTAATGTATGATATAAATAACTTTAATAGGGAGCTTCCTGTATAATTCAAATATAAGGAATTCCAAGAAGGGTGGTTGATAAAAAGATACCTCAGAGTAAAATAAGATTACTGACTTTTGGACGGTTAGTAAAAATCTTATTGAACAGAGAGGTATCCCAAGATGAATTGTAACACACAAAACGCAAAAATTGCATCCATAACAGAAAAAACTTTGATTGTCGGAATCGACGTGGGAAGCGAGACCCATTATGCAAGAGCATTTGACTGGCGCAACTACGAGTACACTAAAAAACCGCTGGAGTTCAGCAACACCGAAACCGGTTTCCAGACATTCAAGGCATGGGTGGAGGAGCTTGCAGAGAGGCACGGTAAAACTGCTGTAATCCCCGGCATGGAGCCCACAGGCCATTACTGGTTCGCATTGGGAAAATTCCTGCAGGACAACGGCATGAAGCCGGTGCATGTAAATCCCCATCATGTGAAGAAGTCGAAGGAACTGGATGACAACAATCCCAACAAGAACGACCGGAAGGATCCCAAGACGATCGCCGCGCTTGTCAACGAGGGGAGATTCTCTTACCCTTATATGCCAGTCGGTATTTATGCGGAGATCAGGAGCTTGTCGAACCTGCGCTTTCAGACACAGGAGGAGCTTACGAGGATCAAGAACCGGCTGGCGAGGTGGTTTTCCATCTACTTTCCCGAATATAAAGACGTTTACGGGGACTTAAAGGCAGTAAGCGGAAGGATGGTACTGAAGGTTGCACCGCTGCCGGAAGACATCCTAAAGCTGGGGGCGGAAGGTGTGAACCAGATCTGGAGGGACAGGAAGCTGAGGGGTGCCGGGATGAAGAGGGCAAAGGCCCTTTTATCGGCTGCGGAGCACAGCGTAGGGAGCAAGGAAGCGCCGGAAGCGGCGCGGATGGAGCTGGAAAATCTGCTGAGTGACATGGATGTACATGCGTCAAGAATGGAGGAACTGCTCCGGAGGATAGAAGAAAAGCTGAAGGAGATCCCATATATAGATAACCTGCTGGCGATCAAGGGGATTGGGATGGTAACAGTCAGCGGCTTTATAGCAGAGGTGGGGGACATAGGACGTTTTGACAACCCCAAACAGCTGCAGAAGCTGGCGGGATATGCCGTCGTGGCAAATGATTCGGGCAAGCATAACGGAGAAAGCCGTATCAGTTACCGGGGGCGGAAACGCCTGAGGTATGTGCTGTACGAGGCCGCTATATCGCTGGTGGGAAAGAACGCAGAGTTTCGGGAGATACACGAGTATTACCGGACGCGGAAGGAGAACCCGCTCAAAAAGATGCAGTCGGTGGTGGCGGTAGCCTGTAAGGCGCTGAGGATATTTTACGCGGTCCTTACCAAAGGCATCCAGTATGACCCTGAGAGGCTGCTGGGCGACATCAGGAGGCCACAGGTACAGACGGCATAACAGCTGGAATCGAAACAGGCAATACCCTGTCAGGGTTGGACTGAGCCTCCGGGAGACGGAGCCGGGAGCTGAATCCAGCCATGACAGAAAAGGCTGGAAGGTATGTGGAACAGTCTGGGGAAACGTCCGCCGCAAGGTGCCAGTCAGGGAAACATACAGGTCAGTAAGACTTATATAAAGAATGAGCCGGTAGCCGGCAGGAATATTTTCCATAGGGCATGACCCTGGTTAGGAGCTGAGCTGGCACCCTGGTTATGGACAGGCGGAACGAAGGAAGTTAGGACCCGCAAGATGGTGATCCTGGTAGACACGGGAGGTTCGCTGCCGTAGAAGGAAGGGTATACACAAGGCCATGTAGAGCGAAAAGATAGACGTTCTACTTCGTGTACCCTACATCCTCTATTTTCGTACCAGATACAGAGAAATGTCCATTTCCTTGGCTCATTTATCTGAGAGTAACAATAAAAATTCCTTGAATTTTTAAGGAAAATCACTTGACAATATAGGGAGTGGTTATATTTATGAAAAAATTAGTAGCATTAGTTTTAACCTTAGTATGTGCATTAGGTTTGGTTGGTTGCGGAGCAACTCTAAAAATAAAGACGAAGTGGTTTCTGAGGATTTGCCACCGATACTTATTATGAGAGAACAATATTTTATTGCATATGATATGCCAATATCTGAACTTCCGGATGATTTTGAGTGCATGGGAGAAATAACAGAGGAAGAGGCAAACGGCACAGGTTTGCAAGGCTGCAAATATTATGCAAATAAATACCTAAGTTCCTTTGTTGAGTTTTATGTATATCAAGAATGCGGAACACCTGTTGATGAGAACGCGGTTGATTCTACAAAACGTCAGTGGGCTTATGTAAAATGGGTTCGTGAAGGATTTGAAAGAGAGTGAAGTGCAAATATTCCTTTGAAGTATACTTATGCACTGCGTAGGGTGAAAATAGTCAGTAGGTACAAATAAACAAATTTGGAGTTTAATTTTTTGGAGGTCATGTGTTATGAGAAAACAAGTGCTGGTAATTTTAGTCCTAAGTCTTATGTTGACAGTCACAGCTTGCGGAACGTCCAGTGGCGGTGGGGAATCAGAGGTTGGTGGGAACGAAAAAGCCACATTTCAAGCGACTATATTAGAGATACATGATGGGTATTATCTGGTTGAGCCTGTTGCTGGAAGCACAGAATTGAACAGCGCGGACCAGATAACAGTTCCCATGAAAAATATGAATCCTTCGCCAGAGCCGGAAGTCGGGGATGTTCTGGAAATAGAATATGACGGTTCGATTGAAGAATCATATCCTGCACAAATTACTAATGTGCATAGCATTAGTGTTGTCGAATAGCGGAAGATTCCGCTTTGAAGAGTGTAGGGCGGATTTGGTGCAAGGGCATAGGAAAATGCCAATGAGAAGTAGAAGCGGTGCGGCATGAAGGGGAGGCGTTTATTGGGAGATACCAATATGCGCCTCCGCATTTTTAGGAGAGGAGGTGGTAGGTATCCGGAGGATGAGATGCTCGAACAGTTTATGTAAGAAACGTGTCTGCGACATTTGGGAGAACCGTTTCGGGGTGATTGTGATAGAGCTGAAATGCCCGCACTGCGGCGAGGTGGTACGGGTATATTGGAAACCGAGGTTGAAAGGTAAATATACATAGATAAAAAGAACGGCGGGAGGATTCCTGCTGTTTTTGCTTTTATGGATTAAAGCGTTCCTTTTATGGGCATACTTATGCTATCAATGGAAAAATTTGGTAATTCCATTGTACGCAAAACTGAATAAAAAGTACCGAGCGAGTGGGACCGCATTGCGTCGAGTCACGAATGGCCGGAGTAAAGCTAGTGGGTTTTAATGTGTGTAGTTTTTAGATAGCTTTCCCTGGCCATTCTCTGCCATTTTTTCAAAGCCAGTCCCACATCTAAATTTAAAGCGTTCCTAACTTTACGAAGCCGTAAAGGAAGGAACGCTTTATGTCTTTTAGGAAGATCACAGTCAAATCAGGAAATGAAGAATCCACACTGGAAGTTACGGAAGAAGAATATCAGAAATATTACCGCCCGTGGTGGCAGCAGAAAAAGCATGAGCAGAGGAACCGGGAGGCGATGGAGCAGAACGGCTACACGGAAGAATCCTACGAGGCGTGGCGGGATAATGCCTCGGAGGGAGTAGGTATCCCGGACATGGAGCTGCAGGGGGTGGACGAGCTGGTGGAGAAAAAGCTGCTGCTCGGAGTGCTTGCGGATGCGATGGATTCCCTCCTGCCGGAAGAGAGGGAGCTTGCCATGAAGGTGTTCGGGGAGGAAATGTCCCTTGCTGATTATGCGGATATGAAGAAGCAGAATCCCCGGACGCTTTCAGACCATAAACGGAGAATATTATCCAAGCTGCGGAGGTTTTTCTCGGAGCGTGGTTTTGAGGTTGACAGCAGATGACCGTATTTGTCAGCAAAAGTATTTCTGCGACAAATTTTACAGGAAATGTCGAACGGTTTTCAAGAAAATTTCATTTTAGCCCACCGAAAACAGAAAAAGTGTCATTACGAAAGGTAGGAGGGTAAATTTCAGGTGCCTTCCAAAACGGCAGGAAAGGAGGAACGGAGCCTATGGAAAAGTCACAGGAGCTTATCGGCATCTTACAGGCAATCAGTATCGTGGCGAAGAGCCTCGCCGCCAAGCTGGTGCAGATCGAGAAGGAAGTGGAAGCCTATGAAGCCGCGAAAGCGGCGCACGACAGGAAGATGAAGAAAGGATGGAGGCGCTGATGCGTAAGAAGGTTTTTATCTGCAGCCCCTTCCGCGGCGACATGGAAGGGAATGCGAGAAAGGCGGCTTCCTACTGCCGCATGCACGAACCCGGTATGGAAACACTATGTAAATAATGTCCTATATGAGACCGGGCGGTACGAAGGGAATTACGCCACTGTCGGCCATATCCTGAAAAACCGCCTCTACTGCGGGGAGCTGGAATACCGGAAGGAATATGTGCCGGACTACCTGGAACAGAAAAGGGCGAAGAACAAGGGGGAGCTGGAGCGCGTCATCGTGGAGGGGAAGCACCAGCCCATCGTCACAAAGGAGGAATTCGAGAGGGTACAGAAGATGATGGCGGAAAAGGACGCACAGATGGGGCAGCGCCGGAAGAACAAGGGCGTCCATTCGGACGACCTCTGGCGCAGGAAGATGCGGTGCCAGTGCGGCCACGCCTTCGCAAAGACCAAGTGGCATACCAAGACGGACTTCATCACCTACACCTATAAATGCTACGACCAGACCCGGACGGGGACCATTGCGGCAAGGCTGAAAAACGGCCTGGGCATTGAGAACGTCTGCCGCTCGCCGCTGGTGCAGGACTGGAAGATGTACACGATGGCGCAGAAAGTCCTCCACGCCGTTTTCGATGACCCGGAGGGGACGCTCCTGGACGCGGCGGCGGTGCTGGGGTGCGGCATTGCCGGGGTGGAGCAGTCGGAAGTCCTGCGGGACAAGGAAATCATAGAAGAACAGCTCAAAAAGGAGCGGGGCAGATATGAGACGCTCCTCGATATGAGGATGAACAACGAGATACCGAAGGAAGTATTCAGCCGCAAGCAGCAGGAGGTTGGGGAGCGGATCGCGGAACTGGAGCAGCGGATGGCGCAGTACGGGGACGTGGAGCCCGCCACGGAGGCGGACGTGAGCGGCAAGCTGGAAAACCTGCAAAGGCTCATGGGGCAGTTCACCATACCGGAGGACGGGGAATTTTCAGAAGAACAGATGGATAAATATGTGTCAGGGGTGAGGGTTTACGAGGACCGCTTCGAGTGGCTCCTAAACTTAAGCCCCGATGCGGGAGGGGGACTGGATGATGCCGGTTCCCCTGTTTATTTTAAGAAGATAACGGTCACGCCGGATGACGAGCGGGCATGGTTCAAGATGCACCCGCAGTGGTCAAAGTCCAACAAATATGCGGAGCTGGAGGCATGGATTTATATTTAGACGAAAGAGACAGGGCGGAAGGGCTGTGGCGGCCTTTCCGTCCTGTCCGGCATTTTGCGGTCTTACTCTGTAATCATTTCTTTTACTTCTGTTGGCAGGCATTTTCCTAAAAACATAGCCTTGCAGTCGGAAAATCCAAGCAGATATGCAAGCATCCCAAACCGGGAGCCCAGCGCGTTCTGCTCGCTGACGTAGCGGTCAATCAGCAGCCGGATTTCTTTTGACAAGTTCATCCTGTCCAGTTCGCCGGAGTATATGTCCGACTTCCGGAGAATCGCCTGGTATTCCCCGTCACTGTTTACGATGCCGTTCATGACGCTGTGCATACGGACATCCATCAATTGGTACAATGCAGAATCTTTTTCCAATCCAATCCCTCCTTCCGTGGTGTCGTAGCTTACCTCTGTTTTGGCGGGATTGCAAGTGGAAAAAGAAAAAAGCCGGAAAACCATCTTGTAGCGTCCGACATTTTCTGATAAAATATTCATACGGGTACTGCCATAACGGTAGGCGGCTAGTTCTTCTGCGGAGGGACTGTGACCCTCCGATTACATAGAAACCTGCTTGCAGGAATTTGGGAAAGGAGGGCTGAGTGGATGTTGACGATTGAAGGATTGATTTCAGTGCTTGGCTTATGCCTGACCTGCTTCGGTCTCGGATACGCCATCGGAAGCAAGGATAATAATAAACCACAAAAATAGCCGCCCCACAGTCTGCAAAACTAAGGCGACTATTTTTGTTGACCTAAATTCGGACTAGCCGTCTATCGGCAGTACCTTTATGTAAATATATCTTAGCAGATTTATATGGAATTGTCAAACGCTGCGGAGTGTTCCGCTGAAATCATTCTATACCGGATTCCGTACAAAGGCAAGGGGTTAATTTGTCGATTTGTCGAATCGCAAAATAGGGTGGGGTAAATTCCTCATAGGTGGGGTAAAAGGGGGTAAATGATTTACCCCAGGGGTAAAAGTCATCATAATCTAACAGCGGCACAGGCGGCGATTTCCAAATGATGCCATAGGAATTTGGGTACTTGCAGGCAAAAGTATTGAAGAATGGCTTAAAATCAAGGTTTTTAAGGTTTGATGGGGTTCATCACGGTGGTTGGTGGACCCCATTTTTTGTGCTTTTTAATGCCGCTGATAATATGGCGATTGGGGCAAAATTATACTATCACGCAAAAGTCGTCAGTTTCCGTGATAGTATCCGAGTTTTGCGTGATAGTATAGGGGTTTCTGTGTTTATTTGGAGTTTCGCCTGTTTTTTTAAAATGCTGTTGAAATTAGGCGATAGATGTAGTATATGTGAATAGATAAAAGGGATACAGGATGCTTAAGAGATGACATTGGATTTGGGCATTCTAAGAAATAAATAAAATATTTTAATTGAGGTAAAACTTATGCAAAGCATAGTTGATGAATTAAAGGCAAAAAATATTCATTTTTCTTTGATGTATTATGGAAAAGAAGATTATGGTACATTTTGGGATATAAAGTCTATTTTAGAGAATAGAGAATATTTTCAAGATAGATTTAGTACATACAAGATTCAGAGTTTTGAATCAATCTGTGATTATTTAGATTATTTATGTTTAAAAAAGTGTGTTATGCTTCAAGAAATGATTCCGGCTATAAAGAGTGATGAGGACAAGCAGGCGTTTCAAGCCATTTCTAACATTGCAAAGGAACAGTGCGATTGTATTGGAAATGGCTTAATTATACAATTTATCAATAAAAGTTACGAAGAAATTTTTGCAGAAAAATATCATGAATTTTCATTGTCCCAAATTACAATAGAACTGATTATAAAATTTCAAGGTGGGATAAATAGAGAGGTTTTTAGATATTTGGCACGGAACTATAATTATCTGTTAATATATAGATTTCAAGATTTTCAAAAAAAATTTGAAAAAGAGCCAGAACTGTTTGAGATGTTATTTCATAAAAAGAACTTGGAGGAGATACAATCACTGAGATTCGATACTGTCCTTCCTGTTTTCGCTTCAATATGGAATGGCTCTAATGCACAATTAAAAAAAATTATTTCTCCAATTATAGAGACTGTTATAGCTGATATGGAAGAACTTGTTAAAAGTAAGGATTTATGCGACTATCGGAACATAATGATACTTGAAAAACATTTCAGATATGTATATGAGTTTCTGATGAAGATTAAACATCCAAAGGCAAATACTTTTCGCAGTTATGAGACTGATATCGAAGCAAGGTTAGAAGAAGATATCAAGAAACATGGACAAAGTTTTACGCATGAGTTACCAGTAGAAGAAATAGTAAATTACATAAAAGGATTGCCAAATTGGAATGTTCAGATGCTTTCTTTGACGCATGATTGTAAAAATGAAAATAATGTGGCAGAGTTTGTGAGTCGTTTTTCACATCCATCTAAAGGAAAACAAGGTATTGTCGATATGGTAAGCAGTAACATATCTAGCGATAATTATTTTACGCATTCGCATCAGAGAGAATTGAATATTACGGCATCTTTAGGAGCAGCAACAGTTTTTGCAATATGGCATGATAAAGAACTGTTTCCAGATTGCTTACAATGGTATAATGCATTTCTTGCAATTATCAGCGAACAGATTGGTGGAGGGATAGAGTTATCAGAGGATTTGGAAACTTTATATATTATGCTTCAGCCAGTTATTTTGAGTGATGAGATTGATAAAAGGGATATTGCTCCTTTGTGTTATGGTGCAGCAATGTTTTTATGTGCATTAACTGAAAAACTACTTCGGACGTTTTATATTTATTTGATGAGGGATAGAGTGTATGTTCCGCTGACATCTGCTACTTTGGGAACATTACTATCTCCTGATAACCAAGAGATGGTAAATATTTTTGGTAAAGATCATTTAAAAAGTCTTTCTTTCTTCTTTTGTACTGTGGGAGATAAGAAAATAGGAATGAATTATCGAAATAATCTTGCTCATTGGATTGGTTTAAGGGACAGGGATATAAATAGTATGTTGGTGGCAAAATTATTTTTCCTATATACAGATGTCATAAACACAATTTTCTGGTATTTTTGTAAAGAGGGGTGGGATGAATTGGAGCAATAACTCTAGTACCCAAAGGTGTCTTAGTTTCCGGCAGATACGGACACGGAAAGCCCACAAAGCCCGTAAACACGGCACTTTCGGCACTACATAGGTTTTAAAATTACATTATTTCCGTGTGCTTTTAGGGGAATTTTTACATTAGTGGGGGTACGAACCTTTGTTCTGGGGTTCTTTTGCCTGATAGTATATACTCGTAGGCAAAAGTCGGATATTATCACGGAAACTCGGATACTATCAGGCAAAACTCCGTACTATCACGCAAAAGTCGATACTCGCAGGCAAAACCCATATACAAACACGGAAACTGTCTGTATTATCACGGAAACAGGCGGGGAGTTTTCGTGATAATATAAGGGTTTCCGTGTTTGTATATGAGAAAAACGGTAAAAACTTAGTGGATAAATGACAATGTGAGAAAAGGGCTGGATGACGGCTCTTTTTTGCGTTCATTCCTGAAAAATAGTCGTTTCGTGCAATCGGGTAAAAAACAGAAATTTTTTATGATATAATCCAGTGGATGCGTTTGCTTTAGCGGGAACGGTATTCTGCCGAAGTAATAGGAAAGAATGGAATCCATCAATGGCTTGTGAGACATATCGGCAAAGCACAGAAAACCTCAAATCTTATATGCAACGCCTGTGGAGCCTTGTGGGAGGAATGGCTGGCACGTTTAGGGAGATGGAATAACGACAGATTATTGAGAAAGCATCATTTATCCCAAAAGTATATTGTTTAATCTATATTATAGTGATACTATAATTTTATGTGCAGGTAATTACATATATCAAAATATTTAATAGTTGTTTTTCGAAGGAATAGCATTATAAGATTTAAAGGGGATTATATTTATGGATAAATTAGTATATCATTATTGTGATAATCATAAGATGGCTAGTATATTATCGGGTAAAACTCTGCGAATGAGTGATATTACAAAAAGTAACGATTACGAAGAAGTAAAACTGTTTTTCCCGGGTATTTTGGATGCAATAGAAGATGAATATAGAAAAGATGAATTTCTATTGCAATACAAGGGAAGTACCAATCGTGATGCATTAGGTAAACTTTTAGATTGGGAATATGATATTCTTAGGTACGAATTTGATAGAGGAGGAGTTACAAATTTTGTTGTTTGTTTTTGTGAAGATGGAGATGTGCTAAGTCAATGGCGTGGATATGCGGACAATGGAAAAGGGTGTTCACTTGGATTTTCAGTGAAAGAATTGAAAGAGTATTGCAATACATATAAGGGAATTCTGCGATTTGAGCAGGTTGAATATAAAACTGTAAAAGAAATTAGTGATACGATTGTTGAGAAATCTTTGAAAGTACTAAATGAATTAAGAGGATTGAGAAAGTGGATTGTCGAAAGCATGCCATCATTTGATGAGGAAAAAATTGAAAAGATGTGTCAATATTGTTTTCATCAAATGATAAGTGGTGTTTTAATGAGTTCATTAAAATATAAAAATGACTCTTTTAAAGAGGAACAGGAATGGCGATTATTTTTTTCTCAACAAATTTATAAATTCGCAAAATGGATATATAGTGATGAAGAAATTGAAACCATAGTTTATGATGACATGCTGAAAGTTATAAAAAACCGGATTGAATTTAATGTAACCGCTGATGACCTAATACCGTTCTATCCAATAAATTTTACGGAGATATCTCCTAATCCAATAAAGCAAATAATTGTAGGGCCTCAAAATAAAATAATGGAAAAGGATTTTTCTCTGTATGTAGCAAGTAATAAATTAAGTGATATTGATTTTAGGTATAGTAGAATTTCTTATCGAGGATAATAACTCTAATTATACAGCAATATACTGATAGTAACACACGCCTTTTCCATAAAGACAATATTCCATTTATTTGTGCCGGAGCAGTTGAGTGGATTGGGAAGATAAAGAACGCATCCGTTTCCCGGCTTGTATTTGAAAATGGTTTTTTCTCATTGGAGCCGGATATACAGTTATGAAAAGTCAGCAGGAAAGCCAGTCAAGGTTCTCCTGCTGATTTTTTTGTGCAGCATGGCGGCTGGATGATTCATAGCATTTGGTAAATGCTATGAACAGCCTGTTTAATATATTTTCTCCCTTGTTCAACAATGTCAAAAGAGTTATTGGAGAAGCACCATGTAGCCATTGTGCCTCTCACAATGCTTTCAAAATAATTGAAAATTTCATTGCATGAAAAATCGGAGGATGAATACGCTAAACTTGATTCTATTTCATCCTGCAATATTTTGATAAAATATCGTTTGCTGAAATGTTCGGAAGGTCCAGGCATACAAGCACTTAGGTTTAGCGAATAAGCTAAGCAGGTAAGTTCATATCCAGCGTATTCTGCAAATTCAAATTCCAGATTTAAAAAGTAGGTGATACGTTCAATTACGGATTTATTAGGGTTGGAGGCTATAAATTCATTGTAATGGGTGCAGATATAGGTTCCCATATCAGCATAATAGCTTTCCCTTACAATATCTTCCTTGGAGTTGTAATGAACATAAAATGATCCTTTTGCCAATCCTGCTGTCTGGCAAATTTCACTTATAGTAACATTATCGTACCCTTTGCTTTTTATAAGTGTGACTGCTGTTTCAAATATTTTATTTTTTGTATCAACAGCTCTATCTTTGCGTGTTTTTTTCTGTTCCATTCCTTGACTCCTTATAAAATGCTATTGACAATATGGATGGTAGTAGTTAAAATAGTGACCACGGTCATTGACTGTGGTCACTATTATTCTAACACATTTTTGCGGGAGGTACAATATGTTTATTTTTAATCTGACTTATATCAAGCCAATTTTGGAAGTTGAAAAAATGTTACCGGCGCATATTAGTTATTTGGAAGAAAACTACAATGCAAAAAAATTTATTTGTTCTGGAAGAAAGAATCCACGAACTGGCGGGATAATTCTTTGTAATTGTGCCACAAAGCAGGAGGCAGAACAGATTATGAAGCAAGACCCATTTTTCCGAGAAAAAATTGCCCGGTATGAAATAATTGAGTTCGTACCATCTAAATCATTGGAAGAATTTAAAGCATTTATGGAAAAAATCAAATAGTGGATTAGCTTGAAAAATGAGATTTTATGTCTAATGAAACGAAAGGAATAAGCGTTTTCATGATGAAATAATTGTGGCAAGGCTGGAAAAGATATCATTGATTAAGCAAAGACCGCTGCACTATGGCCATCATCCGCCATATGCGGCGGTCTGCCGTTTCCGCAGGCAGGTCTGACAGCAGAAACCGCTTGGAAAGCGAGGGAATCAGAGTTAATATGCTTACACGGCGGTTTGCGTTTGTGCCGCCTTGCGGGGCAGCCGCCCCTTTTGCGAGGGATATTGAGAGTGGCAGAGGGGATATTAAGGATAAAAAACGTCAATCCAGTTACGCTGTCAAATCGTCTATTCACGCTGTCGGAGTTAAAAATATTCTTATTTTTCCGATACACGAAGTGAGGAAAGAAGGAGGTGGAGGCAATCAAAATAGCGGTCTGTGATGATGAAAAAAATATAAGGAGCTACATCTGTTCGCTGGTTCGGAAACAGGGAGTGGAGTGTGAGATTACGGAATATGCCACGGCGGAGGATTATCTTTTAGCGGGGGCTGATTATGACCTGCTGTTTCTTGACGTTGAGCTGAAAGGCCAGGATTCATCAATGGATGGTATGGAAATGGCAAAGCGGATCAGGGGCATGGAAGATATCAAACAGCCCATTATCATATTTGTCACGGGCTATGAAAAATATGTGTATGATGCTTTTGACGTGGGGGCTTTCCAGTATCTGTTGAAGCCCATTGACGAAGGGCGGTTTGCCGAGATTTTTCAAAGGGCGGCACAGCAGGCCGGGCAGGGTAAAAGAGTGCTGATGATTCAGTATGGGAATACGGGAAAAACAATACCGTTAAGAGACATCTATTACATGGAAAGCCAGAACCACAAGATAGCCGTCCATATGAAGGACGGGGTTTTGGAGTATTATGCAAAAATGAGCGATCTGGAAGAAGAACTGCAGGGGCAGTTCTGCCGTGTCCACAAAGGCTACCTAGTCAACCTGTCCTATGTGGATGAATACAACAAAACAGAGGTAACGCTGACAAATGGGGATAAGCTCCTGATTTCAAAATATAAGTATGAAGATTTTGTAAAAGCGTACCTGCGGTTTATGAAGTGAGGGGGGGCTGCCATTGAACGAAGCAAGTTTTACGCTGTTCCAAAATATAGTGATGGGGATTGAGACTGTTATATATGCCTGTTTCCTGACAGCTTTTTTCTATCCGCATATGGCAGGGAAGAAGGGCGGAAATGCACAGGAATTTATAAAGGTGCTTATCGTATTTCTCTCTTATGCGGCAGTTTATTTTATAAGCATAGGGGTGGATTTGGACAAATGGGTATGCATGGTGATTGTTACAGCCCTGCTGACAGCGGCTTCCCGGTATTTAGGGATTGGCAGGAAACCGGCTTTCCTTTTTGGGGTGTTGTTTTTCACCATAAGGAATCTAAGCTCGCTGATGGTGGCAAGTGTGAATTTCTATACGGGCAGGCACCTTGTGCAGGGTGAGGAAGGGATAGGAAAAATATTACGGAATGCCGCTTTGAATTTCTGTCTGGTGGAACTGCTGCAGCTTATCCTGTTTTCTGTATTGCTGTATATTGCAGGGCACCAGCTAAAGAAATGCAGGATGGAGCTGCATACAAGGGAATTATGCTATCTGCTTTTGACACCGTTGACGGGCATTCTGTTTGTGAACATTATATTCCGCATTCTGCTTATGGTTTCAGAAAACCATGTCATACAGCTTTATGAGCAGTACCCGGCGCTTATCGGCATTGTGCCCGTAGTGGCAGCATTATTCTATGTGGGGATTCTGGCTACGATAGCATCTTACCAGAAAATGGTGGGGTTTCAGGAGGAAAAGGAAAGATATTTTGTGGAACAGCAGCAGGTCCATGCCATACAGGAGCGGATGGCGGAAGTGGATCAGTTCTATGACGGCATACGCCGGATGAAGCATGAGATGAAAAACCATCTGACCAATATCAAGGGGCTGATTGAGAGCGGGAACTATGGGGACATGGGGAATTACATCTCCAGAATGGATGAGAGCATGGATGCCTTTGAGTTTTCCATAAAGACAGGGAATGCCGTTACAGATGTGATTGTGAACGACAGGCGGAAAGCTGCGGAAAAGCAGGGCATACGGTTCCGGTCAGAATTTACCTACCCGGAATCGGAGAGGTATGATGCCTTTGACATCGGCATCATTGTAAACAACCTGCTGCAGAACGCCCTTGAAGCCTGCGGGAAGATGCGGCAGGGCGACAGGTATGTTTTTATTTCCAGCAGGCAGAAGAGAAAGTTCTTCCTGATCGAGGTCAGAAACCCGTTTGAAGGGGAGATCATCATGGATGCGGATACGAACCTCCCAGTCTCCACAAAGGAAAAGGAGCATTTCGGAAAGCAGGGTTCCATGCACGGGATCGGGCTTTCCAATGTAAAGATGGAGGCGAAGAAATATATGGGGGACGTAGATATCAAGATAAAGAAAAATGAGTTCAGTGTAACGGTAATGTTACAGGAAAGGAGACAGGTATGAGCATCGGTAATGTAAGCGGCATGGGGGTTAATCCGTATGCCTACACAAACAGCAGCAGAAGGGCGGCAGGCACAGGGAATTTTGCGGAGGAGGTGCAGAAAGCCGCAGAAGGAAAGGATGCGGCGGAAAAATCCGGCTCATCAGCATGGGCGGGGGACATGGTAGTCCCGCAGCCGCCGAGTTATTTTGGCTTTACATATGACAGCGGCATTTCCAATAAATCCAAAGAGGAAATGACGATGGATGAATACAAGCAGTGGTTTATGAATGAAATGTCGGGTATGCCTGTCAGCGGATGGTACCGTTCCACCTGCGTAGGCGGTGCGCTGACGATTACGGAGGAATGCTTTGAAAGGATGAAAACTGATCCGGAATGGGAAAAAACAGTGTTAGGAATGGTCAGGAAGATGTATTCCTGTACCGGAATCATGGGCTCCAAGATGATTGGCTATCAGGTCATAGGGGCAACGCCTGAGCAGTGCCACGGGGAAGGGATTCCCGTAAAGGATGGTTCTCCGCTTTCCACAGATAATGAAGAATCATGGTGGGAGAAACGCCATAAGAGGATGGAAGAACTGATGGAGGAACAGGAAAAAGAAGCGGTGAAAAAGGCGCAGGCTCGCAGAGCGGCGGCACAGGAGAATTACCTGAAAAGCCAGATGGCAAGCAGGCAGAGACAGCAGGCTTTCCTTGCAGAGGGTATACAGAATGGCGATGATGCGGCGGCTTTCCAGACAGCAGGTGTAAGCGCATTGGCAGCAACCGCCTATGAGGAAAACATAAGCACATTTAGCAAAAGCGTGGTTGGAAATCAGAAAATATAAGAATTCCGGGCATTTTGAAGTAAGGAAGATCATGCCCGGACTTACCGCAAGGGAGCATGGGCGGCCCTGAATGACAGAGGGGCCGTAGGTAAGATTTTTTGAAGGAGGATGAAAATTATGTCAATGGAGATCACAAACAATTACAGTAACTATGCGGCAAATTATACTGATGCCGTGAAAAAGCCGGATGTCAGGGCGGCAACAGAGGTAAAGACAAGCAGTAAAGGCAAGGCACAGGAATACTATGAACAATTATGCAAGAAATTTCCGCAGATAAATATTAATTCGAGTAGGGGTATTGCAGGCGGCGGTAGAAATAATATCGTTTTGAATCTCTCTAATGACTGTCTGAAAAAAATGGCAAGTGATCCGGACTTTGCAAGAAAAATTGAAAATGACATAGCGGGCATACCAGCAGCGCATGAGCAGATGTTTGCTAAGGCAAAAAGTGATGGTATTGAGATACATGGGTTTGCTGTAAGAATCAATGCAGATGGAAGTATGCAATGCTCTTGTAGCGGTTCAACAAGAACCAGCGGCTCAAAACAAAGTACATCCATACTGAATACGGAAAAAAGGCAGAAAGAAAGATTAGAAAAAAAGCGTGAGGAGAGAAAAAATTTAGAAGAAAAAGCAGCGGAACGTCGGGCAGAAAGAAAAGAGCAGATGGAAAAACTGGCGGAAGGGACGTACAAGGTATCTGCTATTGGCACGGATATAAAAAGCGTCACGCAGAACCTCATGGAAGCGGTATCCGGCACATCTTCACCCACAGGGGCAAGTTTTGATTTAAAGGCGTAAGGGATATTCCGCAGCAGACGGCTCAGATATGGCTGTTACATAAAAGGAAATCGGAGGATATGAAAAATGCGTGTCAGCAGAATATCGGCATTACTTATTACGGCAATGATGATTCCCGCGATCAGCGGATGCACCACACAGGGAAGCCCCGCCCCGGATGCCGTGCATCAGATTGAGGATGGCGGTCCGGCAATATAAGATAAGGTTGCATTTATAAAGCAAAAATATAAGGAATCCTACAAAAGACAAACTTCCGCACTATGACTCACTGCCATATGCGGAGGTCTGCCGTTTTTGCAGTCAGGTCTGACAACAGAAACCGCTTGGAAAGAGGGGAAATCAGAGTTAATATGCGAGTGATGAGACAGTCAATTATCATACTATGATAGCTGATAGTAAGAAAAAAGTTATATTGCAACTTCAAGTTGCGAAAAAGCACGATAAAATTGGTAGTAAAATGAAGGGAATCAGATTAAGATAAAACCATCAAAAAAAAGGAGGATATACAAATGTTGTTTGCTGATAAGTTACAGAACTTGCGAAAATCGAAAGGATTATCACAGGAAGAGTTGGCGGAAAAGTGCAATGTAACAAGACAGTCTGTTTCAAAATGGGAGACGGGTTTGGGATATCCCGAAACAGAAAAGTTATTGATACTTTGCGAAATTTTAGATGTGGATTTGGACTATCTTTTGCGGGATAAAAGTTTGAAAGCACAAGATAATAGTACGCAAAAGGGAATATCATTTTCTGAATTTTATATTGGGAAGTGGGTTCGGATTTTCTTGAAGGATCAGGAGTTTAAGGGCTTTCATTGCGTTGCGTTTGTTGCAATGTATAATTCCTTCCTAATTATTATGGATGATAAGGGCAAGTTGGGCTTGGTAGATGGGGATTCCGTCAACACCATTTTGGATTTTGCAAATGAGAAAAAAATAATGAAATTACCTGCTATTCCGGACAGAGAAGCGGTCAAGGATATTTGCAGTTATCTTGTAAACAGGAAATGTGATGTAAGATTGAAACAAGATAATTCAGTTTTAGGACTAGGGTTTAAGAAACCGGGAGGATTTTATTCAGTAACTGTTGAGAGCATTTCTGACGATGAAATTATAGTTAATGATTTGGATAAACGTAAGCAAGCTGCCCGGTTATCAGATATTTTATACATTAAAGAATGCTAAAATAAAGAACTTTTTATATCTGAGCCATACAAAGAAAATCTATAGTATGTAAGCGATAAAAGAGAATCGGGAAGCAGGGACGGCTTTAGAACTCGGCATTTGCGGAATTAAATAAAAGGCTTCCGGATGTTGCGGCGGCGATTTATGAGCATGATTCAACAGGTATGGCAGAACTCTTTACTGCTATAGCAAGTCGTCTGAAAGGTGTACTTGAAGATATAGCCCAAAACGAATCGTTTAATGAGAACGGTAATATTTTAGTGGTTACTCATGCCTTTGCTATAAAAATATTATTATACCTTTTTGCACCGGAACAATTATGTGCTGTGGAGAAAGTTAAGAATGCCGCCATTTTACGGCTGATATATGATGAGGGGAAATTTCATTTTTAAGAAATGTCTTAATCTTGTTTCATATCGCCAATAAGCTACAGCCGGACAGGGCAGGCATCCTTGGTTTTCCGGCAGATCAGTTAGAGGAGGTGAAGGTCAGTATGGAATTTGGCCGGAGAGGTTAACAGGTATATTTGCATGGAGACAGTGAACTGCTCGGACTTATTACGAGGGGGCGGATGCGGCTCTGAACGACAGAGGGGCTGACAAAAATAATGGAGGAGATTAAAAAATGAATGTAAATGGAATAGGAGCAAGATACCCGGCAGCAGGGTATGAAACGAGAAGGACGGAAAGGAATGTGGCAGGAAGGAACTTTGCAGAGCAGGCGGCGGATGCGGCGCAGGCGACAGCCACCCTTCACGGTGCAGAGGAAGGTTCCGGTGATATTGCAATCAGCTCATGGGCGGATGTTGTGAGTGGTTCGTCCATCTCCGTCTATAAGACGCAGGACTTTGATGCGGCAAATCCCGTGTATAAGGTCAAGACATGGGATAAATCCGGAAACGTGACGGAGCAGATGGTGGATGTGTCAAAAGTAGACCCGGAGAACTGCGATACGGCGGAAATGTATGCCTATACTGCCCATTTGAAGGAAAGCGGGAAGGGCAGTTTTGAGGACACTGTCCTGAAAGCTGCAGTCGCAAAAGCCGTGAAGAATGCGGAGCAGAGAAGCGCGGGCTCATGGAGCTTTTCGGAAAAAACAGACTGGGTAAAAATCGTGAATGACATCATGCATTCCGAGTACCAATATGGAGATTTGAAGGGCTACATGGAGTGGAAGAAGTTCTTGGGATTTCTGGAGAAGTGTAATTAGGGGAGGCGTTTTAGAAATGAATGTAAACGGAATAGGAGCAACAGGATACCCGGCGGCAGGGTATGAAACAAGAAGGGCAAGAAGGAATTACGCTGACCAGATGTGTAATATGGTTCCGGCAGCACAGTCATCCGGCGGCACATTTGAGTTACATATTTCAAACGATAAGGACGGAAAGGCAATCGGCTCAATGTACGGGGCGGATTATTCCCTTACGGTCTATCAGCCGAAGGACTTTGACCTGCAAACCCGGTATATAAGGTGAAGGTATGGGATAAAGACGGAAATGTAACAGAACGCATGGTGGATGTGTCAAAAGTTGATACAACGGGCAGTGACTATATTGATATGTTTGCATATTCCAGCCACTTATTGGCAAGCTGGAAATGTCCGGGCGCACAGTCCGCTGTTATCAGGGCAGGGGCAAATCAGCATGGCGCTGACAATAGGACACATGATGACCTGTTCGGGATGAATGACTGGATCAGCGTTTTAAAGGATGCTATGCAGACACAGTATGATGCCGGGAATCTGAAGGGCTATCTGGATTATAAGCAGTTTTGGGATTTTCTGGATAATAAATAAGTTATTCTTTGCCCCTATATCCCGATAAGTGCAGGCATCCCTGGCGTTCCGGTGGATCGGGGAGTGGGGGCGACTTTATAACAATGAGAAGGAGAGGTAAAATGCCTTACATTACAGTTGAAAGCGGAGCTTTATCAGATAATCAGAAAGAAGAACTGATAAAGCGGTTGACAGAAGTGTCTTCTGAGATTATGAAAGTGCCGCAGGAATTTTTTGTTACGACAATTAAGGAGGTGCCGGACAAAAATTTTGGCATTGGCGGAAAAACGATTGATAAGGTGAAAGCAGAGTATATGCAGACGCATAAGTAATTTTTGTCAACAAATTTTGATGCTATTGCTTGGAGAAAATCATATATCCACACCACACGAAGAAAACCAATAAAGCACAAAGGATAAAAGGGAACTGGCAGGAACAGGCTGGTTCCCTTGTTCCATATCAGTGTGGGGAGGCGGTGGTCAATGGAAAAGGTGAAATGCCCGAACCCTAAGTGCGGGCGGCGCATCTTTGACATTGAGGAGATGCCGCCGGGAAAAGTGGTGCTTGAAATGAAATGCAGGCATTGCGGGGAGATCATACGGGTGGGCTTTAGCCCAAAGATGGTACATAAGAAGAACAGGCGGCAGGGGTAGCCCTGCCATCTTTTTGTAGATGCTGTGATTAGGAATGCGCTCCGTGGGCATACTTACAGTATACATGGTAATTTATGGAAATAACCACTGTAAGGATGCCTGCACAGGGCCGTTCCGCTGATCACGGTTAGAAATCCAGAAGTGGCTGTGGGAGGATACAGGAAATGTGCAAAGTAAGGTGTCCGGCGTGCCGGAAGGGGATCTGCGAGATAATTGCCACCGCAGAAGGAAGGGCAGTCATAGTTCTGAAATGCCCTTACTGCGGGAGGATAGTCAGGCTGGAATGGCTAGTACAGACCTCATTGAAAACCAAATAATGTTTACTCAAAATGAGCGAGCGGCCAAGTGACGAGCTGCGAAGGGCCGGAGTAAAGCTAGAGACCAATACCTTAGCTTACTCCGGCCTTTTTTACGTTTCTTAGGTAGTTTCATATCAAATAAATACAGTGTTTATCATAACAAAATCCATATCGAGGTTTGCGAGGAATACCGTCACCGTCCTGAAATCGGCAAGGGAGCTGAAAGGGATGGGTGTCGGTATTTTTTTCGAATTGCAGAACATCAATACCCTCTCCGGCGAGGGGGAGCTGATGCTGACCATCCTTTCCGCCTTTGCACAGGCGGAGAGCGAAGGGGCGAGCGAGAACACCAAATTGACCAACCGCCGCAAGTTCGAGCAGGGCATCCCTGCGGTGAAAGTTGGGAAATGCTACGGCTTTTCGGAGGATGCAGGCGGCGAAATCATACTGGATGCAGAGCAGGCTTTCGTGGTAAGGAAGATGTACCAACTGGCGGCGGATGGCGTGTGGGTGTGCAGAATCCGGGCCTACCTCAATAAGCGCGGCTACAGGAAACCGGGCGGGCAGGAATGGGACGACAGCGGCGTTACCCGCATCCTGCAGAGCGAGATATACAAGGGCGGCGTCATGATGCAGAGGACCTACCTTGACGCTGACCGTGTCCGGCATAAGAACAAGGGGCAGAGGGACCGCTGGTATATCGCAGACCACCATCCGGCAGTCGTCAGTGAGGAATTATGGGACAAGGCACAGGCGGCCCTTGCGGAACGCTCCGCAGAGTTCCAGAAGAAAAAGCCGGAGCGGGAACGGAACGGGGATTCCCATAACACCTACCCCTTAAGCGGGAAGCTGTTCTGCCCGGAGTGCGGTGCGCTGCTCCACCACAAATTTGCCAATAAAGGCAGGCAGGAATACTGGGTGTGCAGCACGAGACTCAAAAGGCCGGAGGAAGGTTGCCCCGGCATATGGGTACCCGCCGAAGCCACGGAGGGCTGGCAGATAGAGGGGAAAGCGGTGGTGATGGAAAACGAGGACGAGTTCGGGGTGAAATCCTATTCCTTTATGGAAAAGGCGGCTTACGAGCGCCGGAAGGGATGCCCGTATAGACAGAATATTTTGAAGGGAGAGAAGTAAAATGGCAAGGGACGTAACGCTTATCCCCGCCAATCCGCATCCGGTGACGGCGCGGGGCGGCAGGGTGCAGGAGAGGGAGGTTTTAAGGGTGGCGGCATACTGCCGGGTTTCCACCAACAATGAAGACCAGCTCCTTAGTTTTGACAATCAGGTGCAGTATTACACGGAGTATATAGCGAACAAGCCAAATTACACGCTGGCGGGCATCTACGCGGATGAGGGCATTTCCGGCGTGAGTACCAACAAGCGCGAGCAGTTCAAGAAAATGATAAAGGACTGCGAGGACGGCAAGATAGACATGGTGGTCACAAAATCCATTTCCCGGTTTGCGAGGAACACGCAGGACTGCCTCCAGTATTCGAGGAAACTGAAAAACTTGGGGATAGGGATTTTCTTTGAAAAAGAGAACATCAACACTTTAGACGCGGCGGGCGAGCTGCTCTTTACCATCATGAGTTCACTGGCGCAGGAGGAGAGCCGCTCCATTTCGGAGAACTGCAGGTGGGGCATCCGCACCAAGTTCAAGCAGGGCGTGATGCACCTGAATGCAAACCACTTCCTCGGCTATGACAAGGACGAGAAAGGGAACCTCGTAATCAACGAGGCGCAGGCGGCAATCGTCCGCAGGGTGTTTGACGAGTTCATGAACGGGCTGAACCCGGAGGCCATTGCGGCGGAACTGAACAGCGAGGGCGTTCCGGGGTGCATGGGCGAGCCGAAGTGGGCGGTCTCCACCATCCAGCACATCCTCGAAAACGAGAAGTACAAAGGCGATGCGCTCTTGCAGAAATACTACACATCCGATTTTCTCAGTAAAAAATCGGTCAGGAACATGGGGCAGATCGAGCAGGTCTATGTGAAGGACAGCCACCCGCCCATTGTGGATAAGGAACTGTGGGAGGCGGTGCAACTGGAGATAGAGCGCAGGCGGCTTTTCCGGGAAAAGCACAACTTGCAGAACATGGGGCGCTACACGGACGTGCAGCCCTTCACCTGTAAGGTAATATGCGGGAAATGCGGAGCGGTCTGCTGGCGGCGGACGTGGACGCGGGGCAGCCGGAAAATCCGGGTGTGGCAGTGTGGGAAACGCTACCAGCAGAAAGGCGTGGTGGGGTGCAAGAGCGGCAACCTTTACGAAAAGGACCTGGAGAAAGCCTTCCTCATGGCTTGGAACGGCATCGTGGAGAACAGGGAGAGTTTCCTGCCCGCATGGAAGAAACAGATCACGGAGGGGAATGCCTTGGAGAAATGGCGGGCGGGGCAGATGGTGCAGCTCACCGCAGAGCCGCCGCTTGAAACGATATGCCCGGAAATTGTGAACATGGTATTGGAGAGCGTGGAAGTCCACGATGGCGGGCTTTTGCATTTCCATTTCCTTGACGGCACGGAGCTGGAGATTGAGACGGAAGAATGATGCAGAAATATGGCGGGGCGGTCTTGTGCCGCCCTGTGCTTTCTGTTAAAATACATCTATGGGGTACTGCCATAACGGGATAGGCGGTCAGTCTCTCTGAAACAGAGGGACTATCCCTCTGATTACGGGTAAAACCGGGAAAGGAGGGATTGCTTATGAGTGACTATGAACTGCTGACGGTTGTTCTGATGATTCTTGGAATCATTGTATCAATCTTGATTGCTTACATAAACCACACAAAAAAGTAACCGCCCTCTGCCAAAGTCGCGGTTACTTTTTTAAGTATCTTAGCTGAGGCTGACCGTCTATCGGCAGTACCTCTTTTTGTGCTTTTATTGTAACAGATTCCCCTGCGTCTGTCAAACGCTGCGGGGCTTTTTTCTGCCCTGCGGAGGGGTGCTTGGGAATATTATAAACCGGAAAGGCTTCGCAGGCAAGTACAGCTTTTTACATATATTATAAAAAATTTCTATAATTACAGTGTGTCGGTAGATGGTGGCTTGCTATCTTTGCGAGTATTAGCAAAGATAGCAATACTAATACCTAGCATTGTGCCAAAAAAACCACTAATTATGTTCATAAATGTAAAATCATTATAGTATCCATTTGGATAAATAGAAGAACAAAAAATATAAATTGGGATAATAGTCAATAATATTGAAAACAATCTAAACCATATTTTGTATTTTATGTATTTTTTAATTAATTTTTCTACACCTGAATTTAAGCCAGCTAAAAGACCTGTTGGTATAGAAAACATAACAATCATTATTGGTAAAAAATAATTAGGCTTTTTTGTTTGCTTGGATACATATATTAAAATATCATAAGGCACATCAGTACAAGAGAATAATAATGAATTCTTATTGCTCTCTTGTATTGCGTTTGGCACCGAATATAACATATTGTTATCGTTTATATGAATCGAATCGATTGTTACTAAATTATCTTCATAATTCGATATATCTTCATTAATACTCATAAAAGAAAAACTACAATATCCAAATGCCTCATTATCAGATGTTGAATTTATAGGTATTTGTACACCAGTAAAAGTTAAAAAGTATTCTGCATTTTGGTTTGACGGCGGAAATTGAGCTATAAAATTCCCATCTCTTTTTAAATATCCAGACAGAATAGTTTCTTTCCGGCTATCAGGTTCAACATAAAAGTTCATATTTGAATTATACTTAATTGGTAATATGAGGTATATAAATTCATTGCTAGCTTTAATATTTAAATGAATTTTTATATCAGCATTGAGAAAATAATTAGTATAATCAACATCCTTTACATCAATGTATATATCATTTGATTGTTCGTCAGCATGAACTTCCATGAAAGAAAATGAAAGTAATAATAAAATTAGTAAGCAAGTAAAAAAATTTTTAAGGGACATTACTACCCCTCCCTACACTGAAGTTGTTTTTTCTTCATTCCAAAGAAATTCAAATAACTTTAAGTTTTTTCTATTGTTTTCGCTGAAAGCATTAAACATTATCATAAAAGAAAGCCTATTATCGTAATTGTTATAATTTATTATGCATGATTTTTCATCAAAGATCATCAAATTATCGATTTGTGGATTATCAAAGGTTTTTATAGTAACATGTTTTTTTTGTATTTTACATAAATCTTCTACAAAATATTGTTTTTTGGGGTCATCGGACTGTCCCAAAATCAATATTTGAAAATTAATCATTTGATTCTCTAGTAAAGAGTTTAAAAAATAACAAAATTTATCAGATAATCTTTGTATGTTAATAGCGATTTTTACATTATTACTTTTAACTACAAGTTTCTCAAGGAAAGAATAGGGGTCAGAATTTGCAGGTATTATCTGCTCAATGCCAACTATATTCATATTAGGAATTTGATTAGAGATCGCATCTATTTTTCTGCTCAGTTTATTATAAAATAATGTTAGAGCACTCAGAATAAGGCAAAATATTCCTATTCCGGTAAAAATGGGGGTAAAATAGGCTATCTCATAAAAATAGGGAAGAATTAGACAAATAAGGCCAAGATAAAATAGCATCAAGGCAGGTAACATTTTTTGAAGTGGTGTTTTATTCATTGAAATTACCTCTCAATTTTATTATAAATATTCGTTTTTTTATTATAAATGGAAATTCTCAAAAAATCAATAAAGACAAGCACATATGTCAAATGCTTGATGTGGGAAATTGAGTGTTAGTCCGCAAATGAATCAGTGCCCATTCTTGAATGTTACAATTACATGGAAAAATGCGGTTACTTATTTGGATGGGATGGATTACCGGCTCATATGTGGGATAACATCATATATTTATTTTTTATAGAAAGAATCCCTTCAATTTGGGGTGGGGTAAAGGTGGGGTAAAAGGGGTAAAGGGGGTGGGGTAGAAAATTGCCGCATGGGGTAAATGGGGTAAAAAACAGCGGGGTGGGGTAAAAATCATAGGGTGGGGTAAAACACCATGTAAAAGTTACCCCACCCGTTTAGTTTCTATTGTTTGTATCGACAGGGCAACTAGGCGGGTGTCTTAGTTTCCGGCAGATACAGACACGAAAAGCCGAGAAAGCCCGTAAATCCGCCACTTTCGGCATTACATAGGTTTGGGATTTACATTATTTCCGTGTGCTTTTAAGGACATTTTTGCATTAGCGAGAATGCGAACAGTTGTTCTGGGGTTCTTTTGCCTGATAGTATATACTCGTAGGCAAAAGTCGGTTATTATCACGGAAACTCGGATACTATCAGGCAAAACTCCATACTATCACGCAAAAGTCGATACTCGCAGGCAAAACCCTTATACGAACACGGAAACTGCCTATGAGTTTTCGTGATAATATAAGGGTTTCCGTGATTGTATACAGAGTTTCCGTGATTGTATACAGAGTTTCCGTGATAGTACACATAAAAATGATAAAAATATCTTGCAAAACTGTTTTTTTTTTAAACATTTTTATTCAGCGCAAAGCTCTACCAATACAATCTCCGGACGGTTATTGAAGCGGAACGGTATGATGCTGTTGCCAATGCCGCGGCTGACGACCATGTCCGTGCTGCCATCCGTATACAGCCCTGCATCAAATTTGGGGAACAGTCCCTGATTGGGTGCAATCAGCCCGCCGATGAGGGGCAGGCGGAACTGGCCGCCATGTGCATGGCCGCTTAAGACTAAACCAATACCGCAGTCTGCATAAGTTTCAAACAGCTCCGGGCGGTGGGAGAGCAGGATTGTGTAGCTGCCTTCGCTGCCGGCCAGGGATTCTAATTTTGTACCGGCCATAGAAGGCACTTCCCCGAACATATCACCCTTAACTGTAAAATCGGGATCGGAAAGCCCGATAAGCATAATCTTTCCACCATCCCGTTCCAGCCATACTGTTTTATCCTCAAGAACAGTCACGCCAGCCGTTTCAAGGCCGGTTCTGAGCCGATCATACTCTGTCAGGCGGGCTTCGTGGTTGCCTGTCACATAGTAGACGGGTGCGATCTGGACGGCCTCTTTTGCAAAGGAAAGGGCTGTGTCTATGTCTGTATGTGTAGAATCTACAAGGTCCCCGGTTATCACAATAATGTCCGGCCCGCTCTCGGACAGCATCCGCAGCAGCGTGGAGTTATCCTTTCCAAATTCGGCATTATGAAGGTCGGATACCTGTGCGATACGGAACCCGGAAAAGGCAGGAGGGATCCGGCTGCTGGAAATGGCAGCGGTGCTTACCATCAGCGCAGTGTTCCCCCATACTGTCCATATGATCAGAGCCAGCAGCACGGATACCGTGCAGAATGCGGCTGTCTTTTTTGGAGGAAATCTTTTTTTCATTTCTTTTTTCACCCCATTTCCACTGTTATGCCCCTGGACAGGCAGGGACTTCCCGGCATCACATTAAATGCGTGTCGCTCCATTTTTTCATGTCTCTCAAAATAGGGATGAAACTTTTCCCCAGGTCAGTCAGGGAATACTACACCTTCGGAGGCACTTCCTGATAGATATAGCGGGAGATAAAGCCGTCCTGTTCCAGTTCGCGGAGCTGCTTGGTAAGGGTGGACTGCGTGATGTCCCCAAGCCGCCGCCTCAGTTCCCCGAACCTCTGCACTTCATATTCCGCAATGTACCATAATATCGTTATCTTCCATTTCCCGCTCAGGATGTTCTGTACCCTGACCATAGCCGCACATTGGGGCAGCGGCGCTTTCATATTGCTCATGTGGTTCCCTCCTTTTGCCAGCATTATACTATATTCGCTCTTTCGGCTCAAGGTACTATGCTTTTTGATACCGGTATCAATTTTCGCACTATAAACGAAAAAAGACAGTACTTTTCTTTTTCCTGCCAGTTGTTATAATGTGATTCAAGAAAGGAGGCGGACGGGATAAACACATCAGTGGATATAGCGGGCATCACATTGAAGAACCCGGTGATGCCTGCGTCCGGGACATTCGGCTCCGGGCAGGAATACAGCGGGTTTGTGGACCTGGACCGGTTAGGGGCAGTGGTCACAAAAGGCGTGTCCCTTGTCCCGTGGGAGGGGAACCCCACACCAAGGATCATGGAAACTGCCAGCGGCATGATAAACGCGGTGGGGCTGCAGAATCCGGGGATTGAAGTCTTTATCAGGAGGGACCTCCCTTTCCTCAGACAGTTTGACACGAAAGTCATTGTCAATGTCTGCGGCAGCACCGTGGCGGATTATCTGGGAGCCGTGGAACGGCTGTCCGTGCAGGGGATAGATATGCTGGAGATCAATATTTCCTGTCCGAACGTGGAGCATGGCGGGATAGCTTTCGGGCAGGAGCCGCGCATGGTGGAGTACATCACGAAGGAGATAAAAAAGAAAGCGGCGCAGCCCGTTTCCATGAAGCTGACGCCGAATGTCACGGACATAACGGAGATTGCGAAAGCGGCAGAGGCAGGGGGAGCGGATGCGCTCTCGCTGATCAATACCATCACGGGCATGAGGATTGACGTGAAGAAAAGGACGTTCAGCGTGGCGAATAAGACGGGCGGGCTGTCCGGACCCGCAATAAAGCCGGTTGCGCTGCGGATGGTATGGCAGACCTGCCGGGCAGTAAGCATCCCGGTCATCGGGATGGGAGGAATCCAGTCGGCGGAGGATGCCCTGGAGTTCATCATGGCCGGAGCCGCAGCGGTGGCAGTCGGTACGGCAAATTTCAGGAACCCCTGCGCCATGCCGGAGATCATCGGCGGGCTGGAAAAGTACATGGAGGAAAACGGTATCCGGGACTTAAAGGAGATCAGGGGTATCGTCAGTTAGATTTTTACAGACAGGAAGGAGAGATGTTTTATGCATTACACGGGAACGATATGGAGGCCGCCTTATGAGGCTGGGAGCGCACTGGTACAGGTGACGGCGGGCTGTACACACCACAAATGCAAGTTCTGCACGCTCTATGAGGACGTGCCGTTTAAGTTCCGTATGTCGCCTTTATCCGAGGTGGAGGCGGACTTGAAGGAGATCAGCCGCTACTACCGGAACGCAAAGAGGGTATTCTTCACCGGGGCGAACCCTTTTGTATTAAGTTTTGACAAGCTGAAAACGCTGGCGGAACTGGTACGGAAATATTATCCAAAAGTGCAGTCCATCGGCTGCTTTGCCCGCATCACCGATATCACGCCGAAGACCACGGAGCAGCTACGGGAGCTGCGGGGGCTTGGCTACAACAGCCTTACCATTGGCGTGGAGGCGGGTGACGAAGAATCCCTGTCCTTCATGCATAAAGGGTTCGGCACGAAGGAGATCATAGAAGAATGCAAAAGGCTGGAGGAATCAGGGATGGATTATAACTTCTTCTACCTTGCCGGGATATACGGCTCCGGGCATATGGAGGAAGGGGTGAAGAACACGGCGGAGGTGTTCAACCAGCTCCACCCGAAGGTCATTGTTTCCTCCATGCTGACGGTCTACCCGACCTCGGAGCTGTACCAGGAAATCCAGGCTGGCAACTGGACGGAGGAAACGGAGATAGAAAAGCTGTATGAACTGAGGACGCTGGTCGGCAGCCTTGACATAGACACTTATTTTGCAACGATGGGCGCATCGAACTGCATCAACGTGGAAGGGCATCTGCCGAAGGACAGGGAACGGATGGTAAAGTGGCTGGATGAGGTCATCGGCGCTGTGGATGAAAAGGAGCTGCGCAGATACCGTGAGAACCTGCGGCACCTGTAAGGAGGGGAGCCATGATACAGGATATCTCTCCTTACAGGCTGGATACGGCATACCGCGATACAGTCCCGGCCCCGGATGACCGCTTTTTCTCCTTCCAGGGAGAGGATGTGCTTTTGCGGGAAGGGGAGGATGGGTGCAGGAGCCTGCCATCCTTCCGGGATTTACAGTATCCGGCGGGGGGAATGCCCCGTCAGGCTGTATTTCTGTTCCGGGTGGATAAGGAGCCTGTATTCCTGCTGGACGGGGCAGCGCCCGGATGCCGGGGGCTGCGGTATTTGCCGGTCTGCGGGTTAAAAGGCATCCTGCCGGGATGGGCTTTCTTTACGGGAGTTACAGCCCTGCATTTAAACCACTGGTACGGGAATAACAGGTATTGTGGCAGATGCGGAAGTGCGGTGGAAAAGAAAATGGGGCAGAGGGCGCTTGTCTGCCCGGACTGCGGGAACACAGTATATCCCTGCATCGCCCCGGTGGTAATGGTGGCGGTCATCAATGGCGATAAGCTGCTTATGCCGAGGATGACTTTGACGCGGTGGAAGTGGATGATGAGGAAGATTTTCTTGGATAGGCATATCGGGGCGGCGGGTGACTGCCGCCCGTCATCCAAAGCAAATACGCAGGAAGGAGCCATGAAATGGGACGAATCTTAGCAGCCGATATCGAGTGCTTTAGCGATGTGGATTTGATCAAATGCGGGGTATACGCCTATGCGGACAGCCCTGCTTTTGAGATTTTATTATTTGCTTATTCCTTTGACGGAGGGGAAACACAGATCATAGATCTGGCACAGGGGGAGAAACTCCCTGCAGAGGTGGAGGATAGCGGAGCTGGAACAGCAGATGATGCAGTACGGGGACGTGAAGCCTGCCACGGAGGCGGACGTAAGCGGCAAGCTGGATGGCCTGCGCAGGCTCATGGAGCAGCCGCCCGCGCCGGAGGATGGGGAGTTTTCGGAAAGTGATATAGATAAATATGTTTTCGGGGTGAGGGTTTACGAAGACCGCTTTGAGTGGCTCTTAAACTTAAGCCCCGAAGCCCGCGGGGAACTGGATGACGCCGGTTCCCCTGTTTATTTTACGAAGCTGACGGTCACGCCGGATGACGAGCGGGCATGGTTCAGGATGCACCCGCAGTGGTCAAAGTCCAACAAATATGCGGAGCTGGAGGCATGGATTTATATTTAGACGAAAGAGACAGGGCGGAAGGGCTGTGGGCACAGCCTTCCCGTCCTGTCCGGCTTTTTTTGCAGTTACAATTCGGTATTCATTTCTTTTACTTCTGTCGGCAGGCATTTCCCTAAGAACATGGCCTTGCAGTCGGAAAAGCCAAGCAGGTAGGCGAGCATCCCATACCGGGAGCCGAGCGCGTTCTGCTCGCTGACGTAGCGGTCGATCAGCAGCCGGATTTCTTTTGACAAATCCATCCTGTCCAGTTCGCCGGAATATATGTCCGATTCCCGGAGAATCGCCTGATATTCCCCGTCACTGCTTACAATGCCGTTCATGACACCGTTCATGCGGGTGTCCATCAACTGGTACAATGCAGAATCTTTTTCCAATCCAATCCCTCCTTCCGTGGTGTCGTAGCTTACCTCTGTTTTGGCGGGATAGCAAGTGGAAAATAAGTTATAAAAAATTCATAAAATGTTTTGTTGCATTAACCGATATAAAATAATAAAATAGAGATAGAAAAGTATGAATTATAGCGGAAGAATCATACTAACAAAGGAGGTGTTTATTATGGCAACTTCAAGTATAACAAAGAATTTTGTCATTTCCGGCAAGGAACAGGTGGAGATGTTCATCAATGCGATTGAAGAATCTGCCAAGAACCGTCCTGTTCATATACCTGTGGCTGCGAGAGAGATAACAGACGAAGCAGAACTGGTAGAATTTATGGCAAAATGGGAGAAAGCAAATGTTGGAAACAAATAGGTATTTAGTTATTAACATTCGGCGCTATCTTAATAGTGATAATCCAAAACTCGGAGAGAGCAGGCTTCTTCAAGTTCTCTCCGGTTTTTCTTGTCTGCGGAATCCGGATGTCGAGCGTTTTTTGAAAAAAAGTTCAGTAGAGTTTACGAAAAAGAATCAGTCGGTTACATATCTTGTATTTGACATAAGCAGCATGGTGCTGGTAGGGTATTTTACCCTTGCATTGAAACCTTTAACTGTAAGGGGAGAAACAGTAAGCAATACCGTAAAGAAAAAGCTGCTGCGTGTCAGTGAATGGGATGAAAAATCAGATACTTATACCATGTCTGCATACCTTATTGCCCAACTTGGCAAAAATTTTACCAATGGAACAGACAAAAAAATAACTGGCGAAGAATTACTCGCACTGGCATGGGACAAAATTAAAGAGATACAGTATTTGGGCGGAGGCGTAGTGACCTTCTTAGAAGCTGAAAATGAGGAAAAGCTTTTATCATTTTACCGCGATAACCGTTTTTCGCAGTTTGATACCAGGCAGACCGCATCAGATACGGAGGAGTCGCATGAGCTGCTACAGCTTTTAAGGCTGCTTTAATGCGATTTCGCAGCACTGAAAAGTATGGATTTTGTCGATTTGTCGAATCGCAAAATAGGGTGGGGTAAATTCCGCACAGGTGGGGTAAAAGGGGGTAAATCATTTACCCCAGGGGTAAAAGTCATCAGAATCTAACAGCGGCACAGGCGGCAATTACCAAATGATGCCATAGGGTTTTGGGTACTCGCAGGCAAAAGTATGGAAGAATGGCTTAAAATCAAGGTTTTTTAGGCTTGGTGGGGTTCATCACGGTGGGTGGTGGATCCCAATTTTTTTGTTTTTGGATGCCGCTGATAGGATGGCGATAGGGGAAAAAATCGTACTATCAGGCAAAAGTATACTATCACGCAAAAGTAGGGGGTTTCCGTGATAGTATAAATCGGAAAGGTAAAAAGGAGTAGGATATTGGCGGTTTTGGCGGAAAAGGGTATTAGTTTGGCAAAAAATGCTGTTGAAAGACGGGGGATATGATACAAACATGGAAACTACTTGGAGTTTTCGTGTTTGTATATGAGTTTCCGTGATAGTTTGGAGTTTTGCATGATAGTATACAGAAAAATTGAAAAATATTTGCAGGAGAAAAAGGGTTGTTCAATGTCTCTTTCATTTTGTCCTTCGATATGTTATAATATATTTTGTTTAATAAAACATATTCAAGGAGGAATCATGGAGCAGGTTTTATTGAAGATAGGAGAGCGGCTGAAAGAAATACGGAACACAAGGCAGCTTACGCTGGATGATGTTGCGGAACTGACTGGCGTGAGCAAGCCCATGTTAGGCCAGATCGAGCGTGGGCAGTCCTCACCCACCATCAACATATTATGGAAGATTTCAACAGGGCTGAAAATTCCATTGTCCTTTTTCTGCAAACAGGAAGAAGCGGAATACATGGTCGCCGGGCTTGATGGGGAAAATGTGATCACGGAGGAAAACGGAGGGATGCGGGCTTACCCACTATTCCCCTTTGACCCGATAAGGAATGTGGAGGTGTTCTATATTGAGTTTGATGCAGGAGTTCGCCATAATTCGCTCCCTCATGTAACAGGCGTGGAAGAATATGTTTTTATGGTGCAGGGGACGCTGAAAATGGTAATTGGCGGGAAGGAAGTGCTACTGCAGGAAAAGCAGTCAATACGCTTCCGGGCGGATGTTTCCCACGGATACCATAATGCTTCCGAGAAAGCCTGCACCGCCTATAACGTGATATTTTATCCGAACAATTAAGGAGGAAACGGAAAATGTATGAATTGGTTCAGGTCAGTGAGAAATGCTATTACATAAACTGCCCGGCGAAGATAGGCGTCTATGTGGCAGACGGGGAGAATGTCTATCTGGTTGACAGCGGAAATGATAAAGATGCAGGACGGAAGGTCAGGCAGATACTGGAGAAGAACGGATGGCATCTGGCGGCAATCCTGAATACCCATTCCAACGCAGACCATATCGGCGGGAATAAATACCTGCAGGGGCAGACGGGATGTAAGGTTTATTCCGGCGGCATAGAGACGGCTTTCACGAAGTACCCGGTGCTGGAGCCGTCCTTCCTTTACGGCGGTTATCCCTGTAAGGATTTGCGGCATAAGTTCCTGATGGCGCAGGAGAGTGATGTGGCGGATTTTTCAGACGAGAGCTTCCCGAAGGAGGTTGAGGTGATTCCTCTGCCGGGGCATTTCTTTGACATGGTTGGGTTCCGTATGCCGGACAATGTGGTGTTCCTTGCGGACTGCATCAGCAGCAGGGAGACTCTGGACAAATATGCGGTTTCCTTCATTTATGACGTGGGCGCATATCTGGAAACGCTGGATAAGGTGGAACAGATGGAAGCGGCCATGTTCGTTCCCGCCCATGCGGAAGCCTCTGTTGATGTAAAGGAACTTGTCCGTTACAACAGGGATAAGGTGCATGAGGTGGCGGACAGGATTCTGTCCATCTGTGGGGAGCCGATGTGCTTTGAGAGGATTCAGCAGGAAGTGTTCAAAGGCTATGGGCTTTCCATGAACTTTGAACAGTATGTTTTGGTGGGAAGTACGGTGCGCTCTTACCTTTCGTGGCTGAAAGATACCGGGAAGATGACGGCTGAGTTTCAGGACAATATGCTTCTGTGGCAGAAAGCATAATTTTATGACCCGGAAACAGTCCGGGAAGCTTACAGGCAAAGCACGGAAAATCTGAAATCCTATATGCAGTGCCAGTGGAGCCTTGTTGGGGGGGGATGGCCGGCACGTTCAGGGAGATGGAATGACAAAGGAGTTGGAGACAGTATGCAGTATTATCAGTGTGAAAAATATCCAATAGAGTTCGTATTGTCAGAGAATATTGATAAGTGTTTTGACTGCCATAATCATGTAGGGCATTATGTCATATCTCTGGTCATGCAGGGAGAGGTTACGGTTTATCTGGAAAGCAGGAAATTGGTGTGTCATGAAGGGGATTTGTTTACCATCCCTCCTTATGCCGTGCATTCGGTGTGCCAGGAAAGGGACGCGCGTCTGTTGTCTATGTGCATAGGAACAGCCTTTGCCGCAGAGACGGATTCTGAAACAGCAGAAGTCATTGTCAGGGAGCTGTTAAATGATGCAGTGGGGCTGGGTATTTTTGGAGAAGCGCAGAAAGAAAGGCTGTTACCTTTTGCACGGGCAGTTTTCCGGGGTTGGGATAAGGGCGGGAAAGAGATGGATACAGGCATAAAAAATCTTGCTGACAGGATTACAAGCCACCCGGAACAGGAGCTGCTTATAGAAACATTGGCGGCGGATATTTTTGTCAGCAAATATTATCTCATAAGGAAATTTAAAAGTAGTATCGGGATGACACCGCATCAGTTCTGTATCCAGAACCGAATACGAAAATCACAAGGGCTGCTGGATGAGGAAAAAACAGTCAGCAGGATTGCTGCGGAAATGGGATTTTATGATCAGAGTCATTTTGACAAAGCGTTCCAGAGGATTGTCGGGATATCCCCATCAGAATATATCCATTCTAAAAAACTGATAGGGCAGAGTACATAGGGCAATTTTTTACAAGACATGATTGCTTCCGGGGAATATGATTGAAACGTAAGACAGATAACATATTTTATCGGAGGTGCAGAATGGATACATTTGAATTGTTTAACAATGGAAAATTAGCTTTGCCGGAAAAGGAGACTGGCTTTGCAGGGATTGAATGGTCAAAGCATCCGACTTTTAAGGGTGTCGAACTGAAACACATCATCACGGCAAAGGACACAGACGGGAAGTTCAGCTACCATTTGGTGCGGATTGCTCCCGGTTGCAGTATTGGGAATCATATCCATGAAACCCAGTTGGAAACGCATGAGGTGATAAAGGGGAGCGGGAGATGTATGAATGCAGGCAGCACTATTCCGTATGAGGCCGGTACGATATCCATCATGCAGGCGGGTGTGCCGCATGAAGTCACTGCAGGTTCAGAGGGGTTATATCTGTTTGCCAAATTTATGCCTGCATTATGTTGAACTGAATAATAAGGATAATAAGCAAGACCGCCGCACTATGGCCATCATTCGCCATATGCGGCGGTCTGCCGTTTCCGCAGGCAGGCCGGGCGGCCTGATAAGGGAAATTGCTTGGAAAGCGGGGGAATCAGAGTTAATATGCTTACACGGCGGTTTGCGTTTCCGCTATATCGGACGAATGGCGAAAAATATATTTGAAACGGTTATTACACGGAAAAGCCCGTTCATATCATTAACAAAACTTTATGCCCGTTTTTGTCGATATATACGATATACCCATATAAGGCAGGTGATGAAATGCTCTCAATAGCGGTTTGTGATGATGAAGTCATAGAATGCTGCAATATGGCAAAGAGAATTAAAAAAATTATGGAAGAAATGAAAATACCATGCATTATCCGCCAGTTCCGAAGCGGCGGGGAACTGCTGCAGGCACTGGAAAGTTTTGACATTGTTTTCCTTGATATCATTATGCAGGATTTGGATGGGATGAAAACAGCACAGGCTTTTCGTAAAAAGGCATCTGATAAGATACTCATTTTTGTATCTTCCAGCAGGGAGTATGTGTTTGAAGCGTATGACGTGGAGGCTTTCCAATATCTGTTGAAGCCTGTGGATGACAGGAAACTGAAAAGTGTACTGCAAAAAGCCGTCTTCAAAACAGAAAGCCGTTCACAGGAATTTATCATAGTAAGCAGGGAAAGGCAGAAAAAGAAGTTATTTCTTGATGATATATACTATTTCGAGATAAAAGGAAGGGTAGTCGATGTTCATGGGCCGGAAGGGATTTTTACTTATTATGAGCAGATAGGGGAGTTAGAGAACAAACTACAGGATAAAGGTTTTTTCAGGTGCCATAAAAGCTATCTTATAAATCTGAAATATGTTGACGGGTATAACAGGAAGGAAGTGATTCTGGAAAACGGGAAAAAAATTGTGATTGCAAAAAGAAGATATGATGAGTTTGTCCAGAAGGTGCTTAAGGTTATGCGGGAAAATGGAGGGATTCTATGAAACAACTCTTAGATTATATAGATATTTTAATTATAGCGCCATTCTTTCTAGGGTATCTATGGGCAGCGGATAAATTTTGCAAAAAATTTTTAGGGGCTTCAAAAAGGAGGGAACGGATGTTTTTGGCTTTTTCCTTTTGTAGCTGGCTGTTTAGTTGTATTTTGAGTCGGATGTATTTCAGTCTGTATATTTTTTCTGTATTGTTGAAACCGATATTCTTTATGGGATTGGTGGTACTGTTGTTCCGGTCAGACAGGGAGAAACGGATTCTGGCTGCATCCATGTTGATGGTTGTTGTAAGAACGGTAACAAATTTCAGTGCTTCTTTTTTATTTTGTCTGGAACTGTTTTTTCTGCACACAGTAAAAAAGATTCCCGAACCATTTTCTAAAGCTTGGATAAGCGCATTAATCAGTGGTGCTGGCTATTGTTTTGCTGTATTGGCTGTATGCTGGATGTCAAAGCATCTTGAGCCTGTTTTTTGTGGCAAGCGGGGAAAGTGGTATCTCATATTGGCAGTTCCTTTACTTGTGATTGTTGCAATGTATGATGTGGCGAGCCTGGGTGCGAGTTATGGTGTTATGGTTAGGAGCGGGGGCAACATGGGATTGTATTATGATCAGCTTTTCAGCTTTGCTGAATTTTTGGTTTTGGATCTTTTGTCTATTGCAGCAACAGGATTTTATGTGTTTGGGATGAACCGTATTTATTTGGAACAGGAGAAAAGCGGCCAGTACCACTCGCAGATTGCGGTATATAAAATGCTGGCAGAACAGTACAGACAGTCGGAACGGCTGCGGCATGACATGAAGAACCATATCATTGCTCTGTCGGCGCTGTCCCGGAATCAAGAATGGGAGAAGATAGATGGCTACCTGAGAAATATGGGGGATATTGTCTTGGATGCCGGAGGGGATATGACAGGGAATAAGGCGGTGGATGCGCTTCTGTACTAGAAGCGGAAACGGGCGGAAGAGGAAAACATCAAATGGGAATGTGATGTGCAGATGCCAAAGGGATGCTGTATCAATGAGTTTGATATGTGCGTTTTGTTTGGAAACATATTGGATAATGCGCTTAATGCGTGTGGAAGGATGCAGAGTGATGAATGTCGTTTTATCAATATTCAGGCAAAAACTGTAAAGAAATGTTTTCTGCTTGAAGTAAAAAACAGTATGGACAAGGCGGAAAAGTATACAGACGGATTTACGCATAAAGGGGATTCGCAGGAACACGGTATCGGCCTGCTGAATGTTGGCGATGTGGTGAATAGATATAACGGGGCAGTGCATAAAGAAACCGGAAAAGGTATTTTCGTGATATCTATTTTAATGCCGTTTCCGGATACCGCACATGACACCAAAACGGCTGTTTGAAACATAAACCTAATATCGTATATCCACGCCGCCGAAAAAATAAATGAGGGTTTATATGCTCTTAAAAACGATGATTGGGAGGCGGTGCTATGAATACAAAGACGATGGAAGGTCTTGTAGGAGCAAGGACGAATATGAATCTGATGAATACCCCTATGCGTGTTTTCAAGGAAGCAAGGCGTAAAGGCGATACAGCAACAATGGAGCGCGCAATGGGGTATGCTGATGAATTTTCCGGTAAGGCGGAGGATTATAAGGCGGAAGCTGACAAAGGAATGGAAGAAGACGCAAGGGAGGCAAGGGAAAAAGCAAAGTTGCAGTGTGAAGAGGCTATCCAGAAGCGCAGGGAAGAACGTGAAAAACTGGAAGATAGGATAGAGGGAAACAGGAATGCTGACACCAATACAGATACCGTGGAGATCAGTGAAGAAGGAAAGGTATTGTTGAAGGATAACGTAGATTCTGGCAGCATAGGCTCCGATGAAATAAAGATGGATGCCGTAAAGGAACCTGTAACCTATACAAAAACAGGAGAGACGGTTTCTGCGGAACAGGAGGCAAGCATTTCAGTTTCTGTTTAAAATAGATATATTACCGAAACAATTTAGCATACTTTCTCTGTCTGTAGCAGTAAGATGGAACTTATAGTCCGGAAATTGGAGGTACATTTTAGGTATGCAGGCCGTAGATATCTGTAAAGAGCATTGAGAACCATGCAAACCGCCGCTATGGAGTTATGCCATAAGTGACGGTTTGCTGTTTTTTACTCGGATAGAGGTTATTCTGTTCATCGATTTGGAACGGAGTAATAGGGGTATCTGGAGAAAGCACGTTTGTGAAAGAAGCATCTTCGGGCAGCACATTGGATATACAGATATATTCTTTACATCTTATTCCGCAGAGGCGCATAAAACTTTGCCTCTGCGGTCTGCCCGGACTTATTGCAATTCATATTATAAAATTTTAGGAGGATAAGAACATGGCAATTTCAGGAATCGGGAGCAGTTACAATCAGATTGGAGCTGCAGCAAATTATGTGCAGGAGAAAACAAACACCAAAGATGCGGGCAGGAAGATGGCGGAACAGCCCGTAAGCCTTTCCATTTCCGATGCGGGGAAGGAGCAATACCACAACAGCGTACAGCATGGCGGGCAGGAAAGCTATGATGCCATGCTCCAGCGTAGGGAGCAGTTGAAGAATGAGAAAATCAGTCTGGTTGACTATGGCTATGAAATTTCAAGGAGGGCTGATACCGGGAAAAGCGTCCTAAACGCGGCAGGCAGGGCGGACGGTTATGTGAAGGCATATGCGGAACTGTACGATGAGATCGTGCGGGGATATGAGGACGGGACACGGGAGATATATGTGGCAGGTGAAAACGGCCCCCGCAAGCTCACGAAGGAAGATGAGCTGGATGCCCTGGATGCGGCATACAGGAAAACAGTGGACAGCTTTGTGGAGATGGAGCGGACGAACCAGCACGCCCGCACCATCATTGGCGAGGAAGCGGAAAAGATCGCAAAGATTAGCAGGAGGGAAACAAAGGCGGCAGGTTTCCTGAAGGAACAAAAGGCAAGGGGGATAGACAAAGTTCCTGAGAACCTTAATCAGAAGATGCTGAGTGCGGTGGCCTCGTTTAAGGAGAAATATGCGGCATTCAATCCCAATACAGACACATTGTCACAGTTACTCGCAGGCATTAAGATTTCATAAGGAAGCAAGGTCTTGAAAATCTGAGCAGTGATGATTGGAGGAAATGAATATGAATATCAATTTTAACTTTTCAAATTTAACGTCAAGGTACAATTTGATGTCGCAGTTGTTCGGGGTGAAAAAGAACCAGGGCAACGGCTTGCTGAATCCGGCAGGAATATTCAATGCCAGGAATCAGAAAGGCATGGGCATGGTGAATAAGTCTGTAAAATCGGATAAGGAAATTGAAGAAATTATTTATGAAAGCGGTATGTGCGTAAGAGGGATGATCATGAACGGCAAAAGCGAAGCGGAAATGCATCAGATGATAGGTGTTTCGGAAGAGTACCGCCAGAAGATGTTTGATGAATGTAAACGCCACTTTTTACAGGAAAATGGCGTGGCGAATGGAGATACCACAAAGCGTTCAGAGGTTTTCCGCGCATATCAGTTAAGCATCAAAGAGGGTGACCGCTTAAAAGGGACATGGTCATTGCAGCAGTATGAAAAGCAGTATAGTGCGGCACTTGCTGCGGCAGTAAGGGCGGCTAATCCGAACTGGAAAAATGGAGATCCGTTTGATGCAAGTATTTTAGACAATGTTACGAGGGAATCCGTAGAAAGCACGCTTGTGAAAAGCGGCAATACACTTGTGAGAAGGTCATCCGTTTCCGGCAGTTCATTGGATGTGCAGGTTTAGGTGGAATGCGCAGCCTGAAAGCAAATCATCTATACCCGTTATTCAGCGGAGGCGCAAAAACCATGAGCCTCCGCTGGGGGTAACCGCTCGGACTTATTGCGAGGGAGCGGGTGCGGCTCTGACCGACAGAGGGGCCGTGATTACAAATAATGGAGGATATTTGGAGATGAGTGTAAATGGAATAGGTACAGCGGGATATCCGATGACAGGATACACGGCAAGGAAGATGGAAAGAAGTGCGGAGTTCGGAACGGTGGGATTCATGGAAACGGTGGAAGAAAAGGCGGCGCAGGACAGAGCAGCTGGCCAGGACGGGAAAGCCTTTGAGATGGTCGGCTCCAATGCCCCACAGGAGGTGAAGGATGCGTGGATGGATGCGGCGAAAGAGGTAAATGCGAATGGCATGGGAATCCGGGGCAACGGGATGATGAGCCACATATCGCAGATGATGGTGCAGCGGCTTAATAAACAGCTTAAGGGTGAAACGGAGAATTTTGACATCCTTGGAAGCACGGTGGAATCTGCGATTCAGGCAACGAAAGGCTTCCGCATCATCAGGATCATAAGAAGGGGGGCGGCAGGGATGGCAGTCCTGACATTGGAGGAGACGAAACAGTATCTCCGTGTTGACAGCAGTGATGAAGATTCCTTTATTTCAGGATTGATTGAGACCGGGGAGAGGCTGTGTGCGGATGTGGTGCGGATGGATGCAGCAGAGCTGGAGAGCCATCTGCCTATGGTGCGGATTGCCGTCCTTTATGCCGCCGCCTATCTGTATGAACACCGGGAGCAGGCAGACCACAGGGAACTGGCGGGAACGCTGCGCTCCCTTTTATTCGGCATACGGAAAGAGGTGTTCTGATGTCTTTGGGAGAATGGAAAGATAAGATCATCATTCAGAAAAGCGTGGTGGGCAATGACAAAGCCGGGAATCACATTTTATCGTGGGTGGATTATTACACCTGCCACGCCTATGTGAACAACCTTTCCGGGAAGGAGTATTGGGAGGCGGCACAGCTTAATGCGGAGAAAGAGATATTTTTCCTTATCCGTTATTGCAGCGAAGCCGCAGTCATTGACACGGAGCATTTCCGCATTATTTTCCGGGAGCAGATTTATAACATCACGTTCATTGACAACGTGAAGTACCAGAATAAGACCTTAAAGCTGCGGGCGGCTTTGGAAAAGAGGTAAAAATGTCTGAAAAGAAGGTATCCATCGAGCAGATGGCGGAGGCGGTCATGGACGGCCTGATCGAGTATGCCGGGCTTGCCACGGATGTGATGAAGGACTGCGTCACCAAAGCCGGGAACACGGTGAAATCGGAAGTGAAAGCAAACGCCCCGGTTCGGACAGGGCAGTACAAAAAGGGATGGGCTGTGAAAAAGCAGAAAGAGACCGCCAATGCACTGGAACTGGTGGTGCATAACAAAAAGCGTTACCAGCTCACCCATTTATTGGAGAAAGGCCATGCCAAACGTGGCGGCGGGAGGGTGCGGGCATTCCCCCATATCGCCCCTGCGGAACAGGCGGGCATCCGGGAACTGGAGGAAGGCATCAAAAGGGGGCTGGAAGGATGAAGCACGATGATGTATTGAAGATGATGGAGGAAATGGGGCTGCCCTTTGCCTATGACCACTTTGTCGAGGGCGAATCCCCGGAGCCTCCATTCCTTGTATTTTTATATCCCAAAGCTGCGAATTTCGCGGCGGACGGGATTGCGTATTTCAAAATCAACCAGCTTGACATTGAACTGTACACCGACTTAAAAAATCCCGATCTGGAAGAAACCATAGAGGCAGTCCTGCTGAAATACGGCATCTTCTACGGGAAATCGGAAACGTGGATAGAGTCGGAAAAGCTGTACGAAGTTTTGTATGAAATGGAGGTCTGAAATGAAGAACAACAATAAAGTGAAATTCAACATCTGCAACTGCCATTATGCCCTGCAGAAAACACAGGAGAATGGGGAGATCGGGTTTGAGACGCCCGTGGCAATGCCCGGTGCGGTTTCCATCGCCCTGGACCCCAACGGGGAGCCGGAATCTTTCTATGCGGACGGCATCGAGTATTACATCATAGCCAACAACATGGGCTATGACGGCGATCTGGAACTGGCGCTGATCCCGGAGAGCTTCCGCACGGACGTGCTGAAGGAGGAAGCGGACAATAATGAAGTGCTGGTGGAGAACGCCCATTCCGAGACGGCGGCCTTTGCGTTGCTGTTCGAGTTTGACGGCGACATCCGCAAGATACGCCATGTGCTGTATAACTGTTCCGCAAGCCGCCCCAAGATCGAGGGAAAGACCAATGAGGAGAGCCGGGAGGTGCAGACGGAGACGCTGACCATCAAGGCGCGCCCGCTGGCAAGTGGCTATGTGAAAGCCAAGACCGGGAACAAGACATCTGCGGAAACGTATGCCAACTGGCATAAGAGCGTGTACCTGCCGGAACCAAAGGCGGTGGATGCGGAGACAGAAGGACAGGGATAAGGAGGCTGAAAGAATATGAGCATTGTAAGGAAGATTGAGATTGACGGGCAGGATGTGTTGTTTAAAGGACGCGCAGATGGGGCAGCGCCGGAAGAACAAGGGCGTCCATTCGGACGACCTCTGGCGCAGGAAGATGAGGTGCCAGTGCGGCCACGCCTTCGCAAAGACCAAGTGGCATACCAAGACGGACTTCATCACCTACACCTATAAATGCTACGACCAGACCCGGACGGGGACCATAGCGGCAAGGCTTAAGAACGGCCTGGGCATTGAGAACGTCTGCCGCTCGCCGCTGGTGCAGGACTGGAAGATGTACACGATGGCGCAGAAAGTCCTCCACGCCGTGTTCGATGATCCGGAGGGGACGCTCCTGAACGCGGCGGCGGTGCTGGGGTGCGGCATCGCGGGGGTGGAGCAGTCGGAAGTGCTGCGGGACAAGGAGGTCATAGAGGAACAGCTTAAAAAAGAGCGCAGGCGGTATGAGACGCTGCTCGATATGAGGATGAACAACGAGATACCGAAAGAGGTATTCAGCCGCAAGCAGCAGGAGGTGGGGGAGAAGATTGCGGAACTGGAGCAGCGGATGGCGCAGTACGGGGACGTGGAGCCCGCCACGGAGGCGGACGTGAGCGGCAAGCTGGAAAACCTGCAAAGGCTCATGGGGCAGTTCACCATACCGGAGGACGGGGAATTTTCAGAAGAACAGATGGATAAATATGTGTCAGGGGTGAGGGTTTACGAGGACCGCTTCGAGTGGCTCCTAAACTTAAGCCCCGATGCGGGAGGGGGACTGGATGATGCCGGTTCCCCCGTTTATTTTAAGAAGATAACGGTCACGCCGGATGACGAGCGGGCATGGTTCAGGAAGCACCCGCAGTGGTCAAAGTCCAACAGGTATGCGGAGCTGGAGGTGTGGATATTCATTTAAAACGAAAGAGGGACAGGGCGGAAGGGCTGTGGCGCAGCCTTTCCGCCCTGTCACCGATTTGCGGTTACAGTTCTGAGGTCATTTCTTTTGCTTCTGTCGGCAGGCATTTCCCTAAAAACATGGCCTTGCAGTCGGAAAATCCCAACAGGTAGGCGAGCATCCCAAACCGGGAGCCGAGAGCGTTCTGCTCGCTGACGTAGCGGTCAATCAGCAGCCGGATTTCTTTTGACAAGTCCATCCTGTCCAGTTCGCCGGAGTATATGTCCGACTTGCGGAGAATCGCCTGGTATTCCCCGTCACTGCTCACGATACCGTTCATGACGCTGTGCATGCGGGTATCCATCAATTGGTATAATGCAGAATCCTTTTCCAATCCAATCCCTCCTTCCGTGGTGTCGTAGCTTACCTCTGTTTTGTCTGGATTGCAAGCGGAAAAAGAAAAAAGCCGGAAAACCGCTTGTAGCGTCCGACATTTTCTGATAAAATATCCATACGGGGTACTGCCATAACGGGATAGGCGGTCAGTCCTTCTTCGCGGAGGGACTATCCCTCCGACAACGGGTAAAACCGGGAAAGGAGGGATTGCTTATGAGTGACTATGAACTGCTGACGGTTGTTCTGATGATTCTTGGAATCATCGTATCAATTCTGATTGCATACATAAACACAAAAAAGTAACCGCCCCGGCCAAGGATACGGTTACTTTCTTTTTTAGGTAATTAAACTTGGGCTGACCGTCTATCGGCAGTATTCCCTTTTGTGCTTTTATTGTAGCAGATTCCGCCGCATCTGTCAAACGCTGCGGAGCGTTCTGCTGAAATCATTTTATGCCGGATTTCGCATAAAATCAAGGGGATTTTGTCGAATCCCATTTGTCGAATGTCGAATTGGGTGGGGTAAATGGGGTAAAGAGGGGTAAAAGTCATCAAAGTATAACAGCGGCACAGGCGGCTATTCAGAAATAATGCCATAGGAATTTGGGTACTAACAGGCAAAAGTATTGAAGAATGGCTTAAAATCAAGGTTTTTTAGGCTTGGTGGGGTTCATCACGGTGGGTGGTGGGCCCCTATTTTTTTGTTTTTGGATGCCGCTGATAGGATGTCGATAGGGGATAAAATCGTACTATCAGGCAAAAGTATACTTTCACGCAAAAGTCCGGGGTTTCTGTGATAGTATATGGCAGAAAGGTAAAAGGGTGTAGGATATTGTTGGTTTTTGGGGAAAAGGGTATTAGTTTGGCAAAAAATGCTGTTGAAATACGGGAGATATAATACAAACACGGAAACTGCATGGAGTTTCCGTGTTTGTATATGAGTTTCCGTGATAGTTTGGAGTTTTGCGTGATAGTATAGAGAAAAATTGAAAAACATAAGCGGGAGGGTAAGGGCTGTGCAATGGTCTTTGCTTTCCGCTCCCGAAAAATAGTCATTTCGTGCTACCGGGTGAAAAACAGATAAATTTTATGGTATAATTCAGAGGACGCTTTTGCTTTAGCGGGAACGGTATTCTGCCGAAGTAATAGGAAAGAACGGAATTCATCAATAGCCCGTGAGGCTTATCGGCAAAGTACGGAAAACCTCAAATCCTATATGCAGCGCCAATGGAGCCTTGTGGGTGGAATGGCTGGCACGTTTAGGGAGATAGAGTAACTGTATATCTGATGCATAGTTCAATACCGATGATTTACTGTTTTCAAGGATAAATTGATTTTAAGGAATTTCCATGCTATACTGTCCTGCAAAAAGATAACTGAGGGAGGTGGGAAATATGCTCTGCCATTTAGTGATTGACCTAAACAAAGGACTCTGTGCAAAGTCTGATGACTGGACGAAATTTGTACAGAGGTAAAACTATCGTCCACATTGGATTTTGTACTATTTATTCTGAAAAAATAAAGAATAGAATGGAGAAAATTCAATGGAAGAAAAATCATTTAAAAAATATATTATTTTGTGGTTAAGCCAGAGCGTATCAGGACTTGGAAGTTCCATGACCGGGTTTGCGCTTGTCTTGTGGGCGTATGGACAGAACCATTCCGCAATGTCCGTTTCGCTGATGTCCTTTTGCAACTATGTACCGTATGTCCTTTTAAGCCTGTTTGTCGGCGGTTTTATAGACAGGCATAAGAAGAAAACGATCATGCTGGTTTCGGACAGCATTGCGGCGGCAGGTTCACTGGCAGTATTGGCATTTCTGCTTATGGGATGTCTGGAAGTCTGGAATATCTATGCCATAAATGCGGTGGTCGGTATAACGAATGCTTTCCAGCAGCCTGCGTCCGCAGTGGCAACGGGAAGGCTCGTACCGAAGGAGAAGATTTCAAATGTAAGCGGGATGAATTCTTTTTCCAATAATCTTATCGTGGTATTCAGCCCCATGCTGGCGGCTTTCCTGTTTGCGGCAGGAGGGCTTCCGCTTATCCTGCTGATAGACCTGGCGAGCTTTGTCTTTGCATTTTGCGTATTGCTGTTCTTTATCACAATACCGGAACAGGCGCAGGACAAAACACATAGTTCCCCCTTGGCCGGGATAGCGGAGGGATTTGAGTTTCTGAAAAAGGAAAAAGGTATATTATATATCATGCTTACAATGGCACTGATCAATTTCTGTTCAAGGCTGACCTATGAAAATATTCTCTCACCAATGATTTTGTCGAGGAGTTCCGGGGACAGCATTGTACTTGGAACTGTAAATGCCTGTATGGGTGTAGGCGGGATTGCCGGGGGCATCATTGTTTCCGTAAAGAAGGAAAGCCGCCATAAAGCTGTGGCAATTTATGTTTCGGCGGCATTGTCATTTCTGTTCGGTGACCTGATGATGGCAGTTGGGAAAAATGTATTCTGGTGGTCAGCGTCTGCGGTTGCAGCCAGCCTGCCCATTCCATTTATAATGGCAAACCAGAATACGATACTGTACCAGAAGATTCCTGCTGCTATGCAGGGGAGGGTATTTGCAGTCAGGAATGCCATCCAGTACAGCACGATCCCGGTTGGCATTATCCTGGGAGGTTATCTGGCAGATTATGTCTTTGAGCCTTTTATGGTTTCCGGGAACAGGCTGGCGGAAATGTTGGAAATAATAGTAGGGGATAGTGCCGGAAGCGGCATGGCGGCAATGTTCCTGTGTACCGGGATATGCGGCTTTACGGTGAGCATGGCATCCTGTTTCAACCGGGAAATAAAGAAATTAAACTGATAAGCTAATATGTAGGAGCGGGTTATCCTGCTCCTTTGGTATTTACGCATTCAATTTCATTTCTGTAAAATTCTATTTTCTCATCCAATTTAATCTTATGTTCTTGCAGCCGCGCAATCTGTTCATTGAGCGCCTGCCGGTGCTGCACCAGCATTTCCATCCTTTCAGAAAGGGTGGGATCACCTGCGGCGCGGAGTTCGGCATAGTGTTTGATTTCCTTGATAGGCATACCAGTGTCTTTCAAGCGTTTGATGAATTCAATCCATGTGAGGTCTTTATCGGAATAGCAGCGGCGGTTGCTGGAATTGCGCTCCGGGGCAATCAGCCCTTCCTGCTCATAATAGCGGAGGGTGTGGATACCCAGCCCCGTCAGTTTTGAAAATTCCCCGATAGAATATTCCATAAAAAATCACTCCAATCCTCTTGACATAGAGTTTACTCTACATTGTATGGTTGGATTATACCAAATCGAAGGAGGATTATCAAATGGTTCAGGAAAAAGGAAAATATACAGTCATCACCGGGGCAAGCTCCGGCATTGGGTATGAAACGGCAAAGGCATTTGCAGGGCGGGGGAAAAATCTGGTCATAGCAGCAAGGCGTAGGGATAACTTGGAGATGCTGAAAAAGGAGATATTGAAGGAATGCCCGGATTTGGATGTTGTCATCCGAAGTACGGATTTATCCGTCCCGGAAAATGCGTACCAGTTTTATGAGGGGCTGAAAGATTATGAGATAGAGACGTGGGTGAATAATGCGGGTTTTGGAAATTATGACAGCGTGGCAGATCAGGACTTGGGAAAAATTGGGGCAATGCTGCATCTGAATATAGAGGCACTGACAATATTGTCCTCCCTGTTTGTCCGCGACTATAAGGAGGCAGAGGGGGCACAGCTTATCAATGTATCTTCGGCTGGTGGGTATACCATTGTGCCTACGGCTGTGACGTACTGTGCGGCGAAGTTTTATGTCAGCACTTTCACGGAGGGGCTGGCATGGGAACTGAAAGAGACAGGGGCGAAAATGAAAGCAAAGGTGCTGGCGCCTGCGGCGACAAAGACGGAGTTTGGAATGGTGGCAAACAATGTCAGTGAATACGATTATGACAAGTCTTTCGGAACATACCATACGGGCAAACAAATGGCGGGATTCCTGCTTGAACTGTATGACAGTGAAAAAGTAGTGGGGATAATAGACAGGGAGAGTTTCAGTTTCCGGCTGGCTGACCCGCTGTTTCCCTATGCAGGATATTCAGCTCATAATCAGCAGCGAATGTGAAAATAGGTATTTATGAATTCTACAAAAGACAAACCGCCGCACTATGGCCTTCATCCGCCATATGCGGCGGTCTGCCATTTCCGCAGGCAGGCCCGGGCGGCCTGATAAGGGAAATTACTTGGAAGGGGAATATGCGGGCGGCCTTATCGGATGAAAAGCGAAAAACTTTAGGGATGTTTACACATTTTTCAAAATGCTTTCTGCCTTTCGTTCCCGAAAAGTAGTCGTTTCGTTCCCTCCGCCCGAAAAACGGAAAATTTCTGCCGATATAAAAGGTGAATGCCTATATGGAATTTGAGGTGATGGATTTTGGATATAGCAGTTGTAGATGATGAAAAAGCGATCAGGGAGCATATAAGCGCTCTGGTTGAAGAACAGCAGCCGGGGAGCGTCATAGAAGCCTATGCCACGGGTGAGGAGCTGCTTGCATCGGGGAAACGGTTTGACATTGTTTTCCTCGACATACAGATGGATGGCATGAACGGCATTGAGGCGGCGAGGGAACTGCGGGAAAGGCAGGAGGACACTGTCCTTATATTCATCACGGGCATTAAGGAGTATGTGTTTGATGCCCTTGACCTTTATGCGTTCCAATATCTGTTAAAGCCCATAGACGAGGGCAAATTTGCAGAGGTGCTTCAAAGGGCGGCGGGGGAGGCAAAGAAAAAGAAGGAAAAGAAATGCCTTTTCATCAGGACAAGGAACCTTACCCTTTGAGTGGCTCTTAAACTTAAGCCCCGAAGCCCGCGGGGAACTGGATGATGCCGGTTCCCCTGTTTATTTTACGAAGCTGACGGTCACGCCGGATGACGAGAGGGCATGGTTCAGGATGCACCCGCAGTGGTCAAAGTCCAACAAATATGCGGAGCTGGAGGTGTGGATTTTTATTTAAAACGAGGAATAGTAAGGTGAAAAGAGCTGAGGTATCTATATTTTATGTAAACACAAATAAATTGTTCACTATGCATAAAAAAATAATCATTTTGTACAAAAATATATATAAATTTTATGAAAAATGGTAATTGAAAAAAGAAGAAAAAAAGATTATAATAAGTACATTATTTTGGCGATACGTTCAAGGCTTTCATATTGCCTTGATGTTCGTATAAGATGAGCTTTTAGGTGATATAATGTATTATATCATATGCGCTCAAATATAACAATGGATGGTAGAAAATATGAGTACAGGATCATTGAAAAAGAATCGTATAATCGACACGTTTGCTGCAAGAAATTTGCAAATGCCTGATGGACAAAATCCTATGGATAGTCTTAGTGAATATTCGTTGAAAAATGGATATGGGCTAGAATTACGTAGACGTAGACGTAAGAAAAAAAAGCAAACAATTATTTGAAAAAATCCAAAAAGCCCGATACGTATGTATCGGGCTTTTATGAGTAATATGAAATACGAGAGGGGAAAGTGCTATGAAAGCAGACGTACGAGTTGTCCGATTAATGAGAAAAATTATTCGAGATCAAAAAGAAATGCAGACGATGGGTGAGACGGAGCACAGTAATTACTTTGCAACAGATTACTTTGATGTAATGAAAGTGGAGAGAAAAGAATTATCATCACCGCTTACATCTATTATGGGAATATGGCCTGATGAAAAAATGGACATTTTAGATGTTGCTGCTCAAAGTTATTCTTTATATTGCAGTGCCGAAATGATGGAATTGGAAAAGGGAAAGGAAGAATGTGGTGATCCTTTTGTGTGCGAAAATATTAAAATGCAATTTTTAAGCATGATACAAGTGCATATAACTCCAGAAGTTATAGCGCATGCGTTGCCCACAAAAAATGCAGAAGAATTAATTGATGCTGTTTATCAAGATTTGTTTGATGCAGTAAGCGAGTTTGCAGATACTTCCAGTAATGGTCTCTTTGTCTTTCGGATATATAAAATGCTTTCAGCAGGTGACTTCGCTGTGGTACTTCGTAGTGCTGAAGCGGAAACTTCATTTAAGGTGTCTTCTTTGCTAAGACGTAGAGTTATGGCTGGTTCTAGTGAGAAAAAGATTGTTCTGTATAAAACATATACACTTTTAACATTTGGTAATGATATAATACGGCAGGAGATAGAGGAACAAAGAGATGATATTAATTTATCTCAAGTAAGGACAACGGGAAATGATCGTTTTGTTTTGAGATGCTGTTATTCTAATTTGTATTGGAGCAATAAAGAAAAGGTAGACGAGTATTTGAAGGCGGAGAACATATTTTCTGGAATTCAGTTATATGGTTTAAATGGAAGATATGATTTTAGTGTTCGCATAACAGATATGCAGTTTTTGGAGTTGTTGAATGATATAAAGGCATATAAAGAGACAGGAATACGGTCGTTAAAAGATAAAAGTATGAGCAACGGGAGTGCCAGTGCAGTAAAAAATGAAGATGGAATTGTAAAATATCTTAAATATTTAATGGATAATAATTTTTTGTCTTATATTAATGAAAGGTATTTAGTTGCACAAGATGGAAATGTTGAAGAATCAAGTAGTTTATTGGGAAATAAAGCAAGTTTAACAGTTTATGCTACATCGGTAGAATCAAGAAAGAAATTCTTAGATTATAAAATTAGTGAGATGTATGATTTAATAGAAGAAAAATGTAAAAAAATGCGTCAAAAGGTCAATGGGATTAAGGATTATCGCAAGAACATGAAACATTATGCGAACTTGCTTGATAAATTAATAAAGCTTTGTTATGGAATTAATGGATTTTCAGACACCCGTATTTATGCAGCAGTTTTATTAGAACAATTAGATGTTGTTATGGATTCAATTACTGTATACATGGAAATGTATCACCAGGCAGAAGAAGAAAAGGAAGAAATTCTTTATTTGCTTGAAGAGTATATTAGGGAATCGGTTTGTGCATTAGACGGTTATGCACAATACATACGAAATAATAATTTGCAATCATTGCAGACACCAAATTATAATATTGAATCCAATATGAGCATGGAAAAGTTGTTAATTGGATACAGTGAATTTTTAAAAGTATTCACAGAGTTTTATCAAAGAACAAAAAAGGATATGATTAAAATTGATAATCCATGTGAGTATCTTCCTATTGTAGTTCCTGTTTTGTCAGAAAGAGATGTATCCGTTGAAACACTTTTTCACAAGGGCGTAATGAATGATTGGAATAAAGAAAAGGAGATTAGGAGTACTTTAAATATTGCTAGTAATCGGTGTTGCATGGTCATTAGTGTTCCAACGTTAACGGAACTCGGAAATGTAAGAACAATGATTACATCTTTATTTCATGAGGTGGCTCATCAATTTCGATATGAAACAAGAAAGGAAAGAAATGATGCTCTTTTAAAATATGTGGTTCGTACAATTATGAGAGATATTATAAATAAGTTGATTCAAAAACTTCAAAATGATACAGGACTTAGAGATTGGAATATAGATGTTGGAAGAAGATTAGAAATGTCTTTGGTTGAGGCATATATGGAAACGAACTACATAAATGATGAGGGGATTTTGGAATATTCTTTTCAAGAAGCTCCACTCACTAATTTTCAATATTGTCTTAATAAAGATTTATATGAAGTTTTGGGAGATTGGGAACTAAAGGATGATATAAGGTCTGTTTTTCATGCATTTCTTAAGGAGATTATGTATCACTATCAGCCTGAAGGTAGTAAATGCCCGGAAGCAATTCATATTTTAGATGAATTAATTGGACAAATAGAATTAAAGAAAAGTAAGGAAGGACTGGATGAAGAAATTGTTAAGTGCGCATATGGGCTTTCATGGGAATGTGCATGTCAGAATATAGATAATTCTGCCATGCGTATTTGGGAAGATATACATTTTGGAGAATGGATTGCAAATAAAGCTGAAATTGAATATGAGGCAATATGGAATAAAACATTTAGAACGATGGAATCAGATAAAAAATCTGAAATTCAAAAAATATGGAATAACTTTTTTAGATTTTCTAGTTGGATATATGATTACTGTGGAAGTAAAGAAAAGATTAAAATATATAACAGCAAAAAGAAGACTCGGTTTCTAAAAAAAGCATATCAAAAGATGTGTTTAGAGTGGATAGGAAATAAGATACAAGAAGACTTATCATCTGATTTTGACAGCACTTTATCATTTATGGGACGTGCTTTAGGGATTGACTGTAATACAAAAGAAAATTATAGAATGTTTGAAGAACAAATTTCTTTTGTGGTCAATCAGAACTTGAAATATATTGCTGATATGGCAGAATGGAGAATTGGAAAATATCGGGAAGAAACGGCAGATATGTTTATGTGTAATGCGATGAGACTTACACCTTTTGGCTATATGCATATGCTTGCGGTTGGATGGCCAAGTAATCAGGAATTACCTAATGAATATTATAGTAGGAGTCAAAATATACTTTTATTCCAATGGTGTTTGGATGAAGAGTATAAATTAAGCTATAGCAAGTTTAGGGAATTATGTGTTAGATTGATTGAGATGTTGGAAGGAGCAATCTATAGATCCTCTCAAAGACTTATTAAATTAGGAGAACAATTAGAGTTATTACAACATTTTAATGAGCCGTTGATATGGGATAGCAAAGATGAAAAGCAGGTTTCTGATATATTAGAGAGAATAGAAGGACTAAATTATTATTGCGACTACGTTGAAGGAAAGATAGTTGAGTGGAATAATTCGCATATAAAAAGAGAATGTGAAATGTTGAAATTTTATGGCATTATGGCTCATATGTTGGATCAACTAGTTGATCATGGTATGGAACAAATAGCTTATCTAAATGATTTTAAAGAATTAAGGGATGATTATATAAGAGGAATCAAACAATTAAAAAATTTAAATGATGAGATGTGCAATGATGAGAATCCATTGGTTCAACAATTGGGAGAATTTTGCAAAGAGATTAGTATATTGCAGAATGAACCTTATTTGTTAGTAGAGTGTGATGAAGAAAATAGGAAAATGAATGAAAGTAGTATAGAGTTTTTACTAAGGATGTATTATGTAAATAAGCGGCGTGTTGCACAGCAGATAGGAGGAGAGTGATGCCTTTAACAAGGAAATGTGTTGATAGTTTGGGGAAATATATGGAGCAGATTGCAGCGATTGCTCAGCAATGTTCCGCAAATTCCATGCATCCACCGATTTTGTGGTTTAGAGGACAAAGTAATGCGAGCTATTCTTTAATACCTTCGTTGTTTCGGACAAAGGCTCATGCGGAAAAGAAAGCGGGAGTTGGCAATTATACAAAGCTTCATTATGCAGAGGATATACGTACACAGCATTATATAGCCAAAAATTTCCATCTTCTTTCGCAAGAACCTTCCTCAAGGGTAGAGTGGTTAGAGGTTATGCAGCATCATCAAGTGAATACAAGGGTTTTAGATTGGTCAGAATCAAGTTTACATTCTCTATTGTTTGCTTTAGAACCCTTTTTTGATGGAATTAAATATAAAGAAGATTCAAGAAAAAAATGTGTTCCTTGTGTATGGGTATTAACTCCAAAGGCGTTAAATAAAAAAATAATGGAGTATCTGCAACAAGATATAGATTTGCAAAAATCATTGATGAATGATTTAGGTATTACAGTAAGCAAACAAAAAGCATTATTACATAATTTTAAAGAGTATGGAAAATTTGGTGTATATTCGGAAACAGAGGAAACAAATCATATTGATTATATTTTTAATCTTAGCAGTATTAATGATGAATTACTGCGTGATAGAAGTAGATTGAAAGAGTTGTTGATTAAAGGAGATGTTATAAATCCGTATTATTATTTGTTATCGAGAATATATTCAGATGGATATGTGCTTAAAGATAGAATATTACCACCATTATGTGTGGTACATCCATATCATTCGGAAAGAATTAAAGCACAAAAAGGAGTATTTTCAGTATTCCCCTTTTATAAGGAGCAGCCTCTAGATTTAAATTTGCGAAAAAATAACATTAATCCTGATGCAATGGAATTTAACAATATGGCAGCAGATTGCTTATATCAAATTTTGATAAAGAACCCACAAAAAGTTGCATTAGAAATGTTAGAGAATGGAATGAATGATAGTTGGTTATATCCGGAAATGCCCGTTGTATCCTCAGAAATTGAGAATCATAGAATATTATAAAAGCAGTATCACATAAGTCTGAGTAAACTAGGTGGGGTAAAAGGGGGTAAATTATTTACCCCAGGGGTAAAAGTCATCAAAATCTAACAGCGGCACAGGCGGCTATTTCAAAATAATGCCATAGGATTTTTGGTACTAACAGGCGAAAGTGTTGAAGAATGGCTTAGAATCAAGGGTTTTTAGGCTTGGTGGGGTTCATCACGGTGGGTGGTGGACCCCTATTTTTGTGTTTTTGGATGCCGCTGATAGGATGGCGATAGGGGAAAAAATCGTACTATCAGGCAAAAGTATACTTTCACGCAAAAGTCGGGGGTTTCCGTGATAGTATAAAGCGGAAAGGTAAAAAGGAGTAGGATATTGTCGGTTTTGGCTGAAAGGCGTATTAGCTTGACGGAAAATGCTGTTGAAAAACGGGGGATATGATACAAACACGGAAACTGCCCGGAGTTTCCGTGTTTGTATATGAGTTTCCGTGATAATATGGGGTTTTGCGTGATAATATACAGAAAAATTGAAAATATTAGCGGGAGGGCAAGGGCTTTGCAATGGCCCTTTTTTGCTTTCTGCTCCCGAAAAATAGTCGTTTCGTGCCATTGGATGAAAAACAGAAATTTTTTATGGTATCTATAAATGAGCAAATATAGAAATTTGCACAAAACTACCCTACCAATTTCAAAACAGCTTCAAGTGACGCACCATTTTTTATGAACTGGTGCAGATTACCGATTCGCTCTGTTTTGACTTGATCTTGAAAATACCAGTATCCTTCCTCGAAGGTATTGTATTTCCCGGAATACATACAGCACATGTAATGAACCAATGACATAATCAGCCAGTACCGCTCGATTCCCTGCCGTGAGCGGATCTGATATTTGTCCAGCGCGAGTCTGTTTTTGCTCTGACGGAAAAATAATTCGATTGCCCACCGTTCTGTATATGTGTCAAGGATTTCCTGTGTGGATATTCCGGCATTTGTGGATATAAATACCCTCAGCGCTTTCGGATCTCCAAAAGATTCCCGGGGATAGCTGATAATAACCACCGCGTTTGGAATATCATTGAGTTCTCCTTCGTAGCGGTACACATAGAATTCACGGCCGCCAACGGTCACAAGGCTGACAGCACGGTCTGTTTTTCTCAAATGAAGGGCAAACTCACTGACTTTCTGACGGATCCCGCATGGATAGATGACCCGGTTGGTCTTCAGCGCTCCGATCGTATAAAACCCTTTCCGGATAAAACTGTCCATTACCTTTACGGAGGTATACCAGCTGTCGCAAAGGAAATAGGAAATCACCGGTGCCACGGGAAGCTCATCTGCAATCTCCTGGACACTCTGTATCTTTGATCTTGATTTGTCATACAGGATATTGGCATAATTCAGTATGAGTCCATTACAGGAAAGCATGACGGAAACAATCTGATGCCCATAATCCTGACAGCCCTTTAAATGGGATTGATGGAAGTACGCTGCACAATTGGATGCCCGGCCTGTGACGAAGGCCTGGTATGCGAAGCAATCGTATCATCTACAATACAGAAAACAGGCTGTCCTGAGCGTTGCGCTTCCTGATAAATAACCTGTATGACGGCATTTTTCAAAGTATCCTGGAGAGCGGAATCATTCCACTTGCCGTGGTTCAGGAAATAGGCGGTTGTGGTTCTGTGCTGGTTACTTACTTCGGCGAAATCTACAGTTTTCCCCCTGTAACCACGGAGGAAAACGGAAACAATGATAGTCATCAGATGGTTTAGGTACACATCGGATAAAAATAATCCGAGTTTTAAGGTTTTAAAGTAATTGTAAATACTGTTGGAATGATGTATACTGTTTGCAACGGACACCCCCTTGTTGTTTGAGTATGTTGTTTGTTGGTACTTCAATGATACATCATTCAGCAGCGGGTGTCTTTATTTTGTGCAATATTTGGTATTTACTCATTTATAGTTCTGAATCTAATAGAAATAGTAAATAGGGAAAGTATTTCACTTACAGCAAGGCGGGCCAGTTTCCTGTCAACATGAGCCAGTCTGCCTTGTGTGGATTGATCCGTTATGAAAGGCTTGCTTTTTCCCATTAAGTTCAGTACACTGTCAATCTGACACAAAGCATTTCATACTGTTTCCATATTGCTTTGGTATAATAATGTGAGGAGGTATAAAAATGGCTGTTTTATTGATTGTGGAAGATGATACTGCCACCAACGAGGCAATCTGTGAATATATGAGATCCGCAGGGCATATTACCTTGTCGGCCCTTGATGGTGAACAGGGTTTGCAGATTGCAAGGGAGAAATCGGTTGATTTAGTGGTTCTGGATATTATGCTGCCGAAGCGAACCGGTTTGGAGGTATTAAAAGAATTGCGCCAAACAAGCAACATTCCTATCTTAATGCTTACCGCCCTTGACGATGAGCCTACTCAGGCGGCCAGCTTTGATGAACAGGCGGACGACTATATCACAAAGCCCTTTTCCATGCTTTTGCTGGGAAAACGGGTGACGGCCCTGCTGCGGCGGTGTGGGAAAAGTCCGGAACTGAAACAAATTCAGATGGGCGATATTACGGTGGATTTTGGCGGCTATACTGCTTCCGGGCCGGGCGGCCCTATTGACCTGACACCAAAGGAGATCGACCTGCTGAAATTGCTGATAGAGCATAAAGGTCTGGTGCTTACACGGTCGCAGATCTTGGACGAGTTGTGGGGATATGATTACCCCATCATTGACCGCACGATTGATACCTACATTAAAAATTTACGGAAAAAGCTGAGTCTTAACCGGATTGTAACGGTAAAAGGCGTTGGCTACAAGTATGAGGAACACCCATGAGAAATTTAAAGCTCTTTACTAAAATCTTCTTATACACCTTTCTGGTAATGCTGTTTGTCACCGTGATGGCTCATGTTTTTCTCTATGTGCTTGCGCCGCAAATGACCGTAAGCACCAACCGTTTTGTGGAAGGAGCCATTATTGAGAGTGATGTGAATACTGGTATTTTGATAAAATCCGCTATCGGAAAAGCACTGCCGGTATCCCTGCTTTGCTGCGCCATCATTTCCGCTGGGTGTTCCCTGTTGTTTTCCAGAGCCATGACGAGGCCGATCAAGCAGATTGCGGTTACAACGGAAAAGATGGAAAAGCTGGATAAGGCTGCAGCCTGCGTGGTGCATACGAAGGACGAGATTGGCGAGCTGGCCGCCCGCGTCAATAAGCTGTATGCCAGCCTGCTTTCCACCATTGAAAATCTGGAGGAAGAAAAGCAAAACGTCCGTGAGGCGGAACGGTTGAAAATTGATTTCCTGCGGGCCGCCTCCCATGAGCTGAAAACGCCGGTGACTGCCCTGAACGCGATTTTGGAAAACATGATCTTAGGCATTGGAAAATACAAAGACCGGGATCGCTGTCTGTTGGAATGTAAGGAGATTACCGGGCAGCTATCCTTTATGATTAAAGAAATTTTGGATACCTCCCGGCTGGATTTTACACAGGAGAAACAGGACGCGGAAACCTTTGACCTGTCTGAGCGTCTTCCGGCAATCTGCGAGCCCTATCAGTTGATTGCGAAGGCAAAGGGACTCGACTTTTCTTTCAGCATACAGGGAAAGTGCCCTGTCCACACGTCAAAGAAAAGCCTTGAAAAGATCCTGTCTAACCTGCTCTCCAATGCGGTCGCTTACACAAAGCCGGGATGCAAGATCACCGTTATATTGAACGCCCGACAGATAAAAATAGAAAATGAGTGTACGCCCATCCCGCCGGATAAGCTGGCCCATGTATTTGAGCCGTTCTACCGCCCAGACTTTGCCAGAGATCGCAAAGATGGAGGGAATGGGCTGGGATTATATATTGTAGATACGCTTTCAAAGGCCCTTGGGATGCCCTATCAATTTGAGGCGACCAAAAACCCGCCGGGAATGTGCTTTACCCTTTATCTCCCATAAAGCGATGGCTTTTTTTATCCGTTTCATACTGGTTCCATATTGGGGTGCTATGCTGTCAGCGTTGCAACACTTATCCTATATGAAATGGAGGTCATTCTATGAACTTTATGAATCGAGCGTGGCTGTATATCGTCCGCAAGAGGGGCAAGAGTATCCTTCTTTTTGTCATCTTGCTGGTGATGGCAACCTTTGTATTGACCGCTCTGGCACTGGGGAACGCTTCGAAAGCCGCCCAGCAGGAGCTGCGGCAAAGCCTTGGCGGGAGTTTTCTCATTGGCTTTGACTACACGGAAAACAACCCCTATTTGAAGGTGGAAAGCGTGGAGGGCGGAACCCTGATGTATTCCACCCAGCAGATCAGCCCGGAGCTGGTAGAGCAAATCCGGGAAATTGAGGGGATCAAGGAGTGCAGCGCCACCGTGGAGGGGCTGGCGGCGTTCCCCTCTCTGGAACTATTTACCGGCAATATCCCCATTGAGGAAGAATTTCGCGCATCCTCAAAGATTTTAAGCACATGGAAAAGCGAGGAGCTTACCCGGTTTACTTCCGGGCAGCTTACGCTGACGCAGGGGCGGCATATCCTGCCGGACGACAAAAACAAGGGGCTGATCAGCAAGGATTTGGCTGAGAAAAACGGCCTGAAAATTGGTGACAAAATCCAGACGGACAAAGGCGTGGAGATTGAGATTGTGGGCCTGTTCTCTCCAAAAGAAATCGAAGGCATCAACGATCAGGTGACAACCTACGATAAAATACAAAACCTTATCATCACCGACCTTGCCACTTTGGTGGCTTACGAAAACGGCCCCGCAATACAGGGCTTTAACGAGCTGACGGTATCGGTGAACGACCCGCAGAACATGGAGGAAATCATTTCTAAAGTAAAGGAAATCAGCGGCGTGGACTGGAAAGGCTTTTCTTTTCTGGTTGACAACGAGGACTATGAAAACGCCGCGTCCTCTTTGGAACAGTTATCGGAGCTGGTATCCACCATTTTGATGATCGCGCTGATTGTAAGCATCGCCATCCTCTCGCTCATTCTAACCATGTGGGCCAGAACCCGCATCCATGAAACCGGCGTCCTGCTCTCGGTTGGGATCAGCAAGCTGTCCATCTTAGGGCAGTATATTGCCGAGGTTTTGCTGATTGCGATATTAGCATTTTCCCTCTCTTATTTCTCCGCCAGCGCCATTGCGGGCCAGATGGGAAACGTATTGCAATCCGGGCAGGCGGTAACGGAGGCGCAGCAGGAAGACGGCTTATCTGCCGGAACCCGTGGGGAGGCCGGAACAGATACCGGTGAGCCGGAAATCGAAACCCCGGAATTACAGGTTCGTGTACAGCTTGAGGAAATGGGCCTCCTATTCCTGCTGGGGATCGGGATTGTAACGGTATCCGCTGGAATATCCTCAATTTCCGTCATGCGGCTGAAACCGCGGGAAATTCTATCGAAAATGAGCTGAGAAAGGCGGTAACGATATGAAAAAAGTATGGAAAATGTTTTCTGTCCTCCTTTTTGTGGGATTGCTGTTCACAGGGTGTACCCCCAAGGAGAATAAATCAGACGAAACGCAGGAGCAATCCGGCTCGCCCATCATAGATTACGAGGTGCCGGATAAAGTAAAGGACTATGATTTTGACTATGAATTTGTGCCCGAAGGTGAATAGGAGGTGCCTCTATGGGAATTTTGGAACTGCAAAATCTAACATACTCTTATGACAAAAAGAGGAAGGTGCTGAGAGGGATCAATGCGCAGATGGAGGCGGGAAAAATGTATGCCATTCTCGGCCCGTCCGGGTGCGGCAAGACAACCCTTCTATCCCTGCTGGGCGGTCTGGACAGCCCCACAAGCGGGAATATCCTGTTTGAAGGGAAAGACATTGCACAGGCCGGATTGGCAGGCCATCGGAAAAAGAATGTTTCTTTTATCTTTCAGAGCTACAACCTGATTGACTATATGACCCCGCAGGAGAATGTCCGGCTGACTTCAAAGAAACCGGCACTCCCGTTTCTGGAACGGCTGGGGCTGACGAGGGAGGAATCCAAACGGAACGTGCTGAAACTCTCCGGCGGCCAGCAGCAGCGGGTAGCCATTGCAAGGGCGCTCGCAAGCGAAGCTCCGGTGATTCTGGCGGACGAGCCTACCGGCAATCTGGACGAGGATACGGCTGGGGATATTACGGAAATCTTGAAAGAAAGCGCCCATCAGATGAAGAAATGCGTGATAGTTGTTACCCACTCAGGTGAGCTGGCAAAACAGGCGGATGTGGTGTTCCGGCTGAAAAAGGGTGAATTACAGATAGAGCAAAGCGAGAAATCTTCATAACTATAAATGAGTAAATACCAAATATTGCACAAAATAAGGACACCCGCTGCTGAATGATGTATCATTGAAGTACCAACAAACAACATACTCAAACAACAAGGGGGTGTCCGTTGCAAACAGTATACATCATTCCAACAGTATTTACAATTACTTTAAAACCTTAAAACTCGGATTATTTTTATCCGATGTGTACCTAAACCATCTGATGACTATCATTGTTTCCGTTTTCCTCCGTGGTTACAGGGGGAAAACTGTAGATTTCGCCGAAGTAAGTAACCAGCACAGAACCACAACCGCCTATTTCCTGAACCACGGCAAGTGGAATGATTCCGCTCTCCAGGATACTTTGAAAAATGCCGTCATACAGGTTATTTATCAGGAAGCGCAACGCTCAGGACAGCCTGTTTTCTGTATTGTAGATGATACGATTGCTTCGCATACCAGGCCTTCGTCACAGGCCGGGCATCCAATTGAAGCAGCGTACTTCCATCAATCCCATTTAAAGGGCTGTCAGGATTATGGGCATCAGATTGTTTCCGTCATGCTTTCCTGTAATGGACTCATACTGAATTATGCCAATATCCTGTATGACAAATCAAGATCAAAGATACAGAGTGTCCAGGAGATTGCAGATGAGCTTCCCGTGGCACCGGTGATTTCCTATTTCCTTTGCGACAGCTGGTATACCTCCGTAAAGGTAATGGACAGTTTTATCCGGAAAGGGTTTTATACGATCGGAGCGCTGAAGACCAACCGGGTCATCTATCCATGCGGGATCCGTCAGAAAGTCAGTGAGTTTGCCCTTCATTTGAGAAAAACAGACCGTGCTGTCAGCCTTGTGACCGTTGGCGGCCGTGAATTCTATGTGTACCGCTACGAAGGAGAACTCAATGATATTCCAAACGCGGTGGTTATTATCAGCTATCCCCGGGAATCTTTTGGAGATCCGAAAGCGCTGAGGGTATTTATATCCACAAATGCCGGAATATCCACACAGGAAATCCTTGACACATATACAGAACGGTGGGCAATCGAATTATTTTTCCGTCAGAGCAAAAACAGACTCGCGCTGGACAAATATCAGATCCGCTCACGGCAGGGAATCGAGCGGTACTGGCTGATTATGTCATTGGTTCATTACATGTGCTGTATGTATTCCGGGAAATACAATACCTTCGAGGAAGGATACTGGTATTTTCAAGATCAAGTCAAAACAGAGCGAATCGGTAATCTGCACCAGTTCATAAAAAATGGTGCGTCACTTGAAGCTGTTTGAAATTGGTAGGGTAGTTTTGTGCAAATTTCTATATTTGCTCATTTATAGATGGTATAATTCAGTGGATGCTTATGCTTTAGTGAGAACGGTTTTCTGCCGAAGTAATAGAAAAGAATATAAGGCTTAAGTTGAATGATACAGAAAAAGAATCGTCAAAACTAAGGAGAATATTTTTAGTATTGTGTACGCATTTGTGGTAAGATAATGAAAATTGTAATTTGTATAAAGGAATGAAGGAAATATTATATGCATTATTATCATATGACAGCTTTGAATAATCTTTCTTCAATCGCAGTGCAGGGACTAACGCCCCAAAACGGGGATAACGGTAAACTGATTGGAGAAGAAAAAGTGAAAGTTTTTTTCTCTGAAGGATTTGAAGGTGCGGTTGCCTTGTATGTGGATTTCGATATTGTATTTGATAGAATAAGAAAAGAACAGGTGAAAGTAGCAGATGGGTTTGTAAGAAAGAAATTGTTAACGTCCAAAAATCTTTCTGATTTCTTGGGTGAAGGAGTTTATTTGCGGTTTGACGGAACAGGAATAAAGAATGAAAGAAATTTTGAAAATGGCTGTACTGATATGACAATTTTGCCTGAAATGCTAAGCGTATGTATTCTGCGGAAGGAATGTGATAATTCAATTATATTTTCAAGATTTGAGATAATTAAATACATGATGGCAAAAGTGCAACCTGAACAGATAAAATATTATGGAGCAATCTATGACGGCTCCCCCAATTTTATAGAAGCAACAGAGCGGATACAAGAAAAAGTGAAAAAGTATTATAAAGCTCATCAAACGGAGATTATTGAATATAGTAATTGCGACTACATATGCGACTTCGTCCGATTAAAAGATTTTGTTGACAATTTTTTGTGAAGCAGTAATGCAAATTTTAGTTTACGGAGGGATAAGGAATGATTATTATGAATGAATACCCTGTTTGTGAGTATGACACAAGCAGAAATCCTATTATTAAGCCTACAGATTTTTTAGAAAAAACGCTGCCCTCTAAATGTGTCATCACATTTTTCCGGAAAGAACTTAATCAGTTTGTTGTGGATAAAAACCTCCCTGTAATTGGGCATCTTCATTCCGAGGTTTTAGACATTCCTATTTATGAGTACAATATATCAAAAGAAAGAATCTGTATTACAATGCCATTTTCTACGGCTCCTGGTGCGGCAGGGACAATTGAAGAATTACACGCTATGGGGTGTAATAAATTTATTATATGTGGCGGTGCAGGTTCCATTGAGAAGAATTCCAGAGTGGGAGAAATTATTGTTCCTGTTGCTGCTGTCAGAGATGAGGGAACGTCTTATCATTACTTAGAACCTTCACGAGAAGTGGAATGCCATAAAGCAACCGCAGATTTTATTATTTCCGGCTTAGAAAGATTAGGGATACCGTATACGGTTGGAAAAACATGGACCACAGATGCCATGTATCGAGAAACCCCAGAAATGATTGAGTTACGAAGAAAGGAGGGGTGCATAACAGTTGAAATGGAAACGGCAGCATTTTTTGCTGTGTCTAAGTATTATGATATTCCTTTAGCTCAGTTGCTTTATGCAGGTGATGATGTAAGCGGTGAAAAATGGGACAATAGAAATTGGGATAGCCAAAGGAATGTACGTGCAAATATGATTTTTACTGCTATTAAACTAATGGAAGAATTATAAGGTTACTAGAACAGTTGTGGTTGGAATGACCAGATTTTTTCTTATCGGGGAATTTCAATCCGCAAGCTGGCTATGAAACTTCCTGAAGAATATTGGTGCGTTGCTCTCTGGTTGTCCGTTGTAAGGCAATCCTCGATACTTGCAGGCAAAACCCATATACAAACACAGAAATCCACTGGGAGTTTCCACGACTGTATATTAGAAAGCGGTAATAATTTATTGGATAAATGATAAACATGGAAAGGGCTGTTTCGGCAGTCCTTCTTCTTATGTCCTAATATTTCGCAATTCATTTCTTTGCATTTCAATTTTCACAGATATTTTTATAGTGGTTTAGAAAATAATAAGTTGGAAAGCGGGGGAATCAGAGTTAATATGCTTACACGGCGGTTTGCGTTTGCGCCGCCTTGCGGGGCAGCCGCCCCTTTTGTGAGGGATATTGAGAGCGGCAGAGGGGATATTAAGGATAAAAAACGTCAATCCAGTTACGCTGTCAAATCGTCTATTCACGCTATCGGAGTTAAAAATATTTTTATATTTCCGATACACGAAGTAAGGAAAGAAGGAGGTGGAGGCGATCAAAATAGCAGTCTGTGATGATGAAAAAAATATAAGGAGCTACATCTGTTCGCTGGTTCGGAAACAGGGAGTGGAGTGTGAGATTACGGAATATGCCACGGCGGAGGACTATCTTCTGGCGGGGGCTGAATATGACCTGCTGTTTCTTGATGTTGAGCTGAAAGGCTCGGATTCATCAATGGATGGTATGGAAATGGCAAAACGGATCAGGGGCATGGAAGATATTAAACAGCCCATCATCATATTTGTCACGGGCTATGAAAAATATGTGTATGATGCCTTTGACGTGGGGGCTTTCCAGTACCTGCTGAAACCCATTGACGAAGGGCGGTTTGCCGAGATTTTCCAAAGGGCGGCACAGCAGGCCGGGCAGGGTAAAAGAATGCTGATGATCCAGTATGGGAATACGGGAAAAACAATACCGTTAAGCGACATCTATTATATGGAAAGCCAGAACCATAAGATAGCCGTCCATATGAAGGACGGGGTTTTGGAGTATTATGCAAAAATGAGTGATCTGGAAGAAGAACTGCAGGGGCAGTTCTGCCGTGTCCACAAAGGCTATCTGGTAAACCTGTCCTATGTGGATGAATACAACAAAACAGAGGTAACGCTGACAAATGGGGATAAACTGCTGATTTCAAAATATAAGTATGAGGATTTTGTAAAAGCGTACCTGCGGTTTATGAAATAGGAGGGGCTGTCATTGAGTGAGGCAAGTTTTACGCTGTTCCAAAATACAGCGGTGGGAATTGAGGTCATTCTATATGCCTGCTGTCTGACGGCATTTTTCTGTCCGTATATGGCAGGGCGGAAAAGGGGGCATCCGGCAGATATCATAAAGATGCTGACTGTGTTTGCATCCTATTCTATCATCTATTTTTTTAACATGGCGGTCAGTATGGGAGCGCTGGTCAGTATGTTTTCCGTAATAGTCCTGCTGACGCTGGCGGCAAAGTATTTAGGGATGGAAAGGGAATCCGCACTGTTCATGGGGGTGGTGTTCTTCTGCATCAGGAACCTGAGCTCGCTGGCGGTGGCAAGCGTGAATTTTTACACGGGCAGGCATCTTGTGAAAGGGGAGGAAGGTGTAGAGCGGGTACTGCGGAATGCCGCCCTGAATTTCTGTCTGGTGGAACTGCTGCAGCTTGTGCTTTTTTCCGCACTGATGTATACGGCGGCACGCCAGATCAGGAAATGCAGGATGGAACTGCACATAAGGGAATTGTGCTATCTGCTGCTGACGCCCGTGACGGGCATCCTGTTTGTCAATATTTTATTCCGGATTCTGATCGTGACCACGGGGGAGCTGTCCATACAGCTTTATGAGCAGTACCCGGTGCTGATAGGGATCGTGCCTGTGGCCGCCGCACTGTTTTATGCCGGTATTCTGGTGACCATAATATCTTATCAGAAAATGGTGGGACTCCAGAAGGAAAAGGAAAGGTATTTTGTGGAACAGCAGCAGGTCCATGCAATACAGGAGCGGATGGCGGAGGTGGATCAGTTCTATGACGGCATCCGCCGGATGAAGCATGAGATGAAAAACCATCTGACCAATATCAAGGGGCTGCTTGAAAGCGGGGACTATGGCAGCATGGGGCAGTACATCTCCAGAATGGATGAGAGCATGGATGCCTTTGAATTTTCCATAAAGACAGGGAATGCCGTTACTGACGTGATCGTGAACGACAGGCAGAAAGCTGCGGAAAAGCAGGGCATACGGTTCCGGTCAGAATTTACCTACCCGGAATCGGAAAGGTATGATGCCTATGACATAGGCATCATTGTAAACAACCTGCTGCAGAACGCCCTGGAAGCCTGCGGGAAGATGCTGCAGGGCGACAGGTACATTTTCATTTCCAGCAGGCAGAAGAGAAAGTTCTTCCTGATCGAAGTCAGAAACCCGTTTGAAGGGGAGATCATAATGGACGCGGATACGAACCTCCCAATCTCCACAAAGGAAAAGGAGCCTTTCGGAAGGCAGGGTTCCATGCACGGGATCGGGCTTTCCAATGTAAAGAGGGAAGCGGAGAAATATATGGGGGACGTGGATATCAGGGTAAAGAAAAATGAGTTCAGTGTAACGGTGATGTTACAGGAAAGGAGACAGGTATGAGTATCAGTAATGTAAACGGCGCAGGGGTGAATCCCTATGCCTACACAAACAACAGCAGAAAGGCGGCAGACACAGGGAATTTTGCGGAGGAAGTACGGAAAGCAGAAGGAAAGAATGCGGCGGTAAAATCCGGATCATCGGCATGGGCGGGGGATATGGTAGTCCCGCAGCCACCGAGTTATTTGGGCTTTACATATGACAGCGGCATTTCCAATAAATCCAAAGAGGAAATGACGATGGACGAATACAAGCAATGGTTTATGAATGAAATGTCGGGTATGCCTGTCAGCGGATGGTACCGCTCCACCTGCGTAGGCGGTGCGCTGACGATTACGGAAGAATGCTTTGAAAGGATGAAAACTGATCCGGAATGGGAAAAAGCAGTGTTAGGAATGGTCAGGAAGATGTATTCCTGTACCGGAATCATGGGCTCCAAGATGATTGGCTACCAGGTCATCGGGGCAACGCCTGAACAGTGCCACGGGGAAGGGATACCCGTAAAGGATGGTTCTCCGTTTTCCACAGATAATGAAGAGTCATGGTGGGAGAAACGCCATAAGAGAATGGAAGAACTGATGGAGGAGCAGGAAAAAGAAACGGTTAAAAAGGCGCAGGCACGGAGAGCGGCGGCACAGGAGAATTACCTGAAAAGCCAGATGGCAAGCAGGCAGAGGCAGCAGGCTTTCCTTGCCGAGGGTATACAGAATGACGATGGTGCGGCGGTCTTCCAGTCAGCGGGCGTAAGCGCATTGGCGGCGACTGCCTATGAGGAAAACATAAGCACATTCAGCAAAAGCGTGGTTGGAAATCAGAAGATATAAGCATTCCGGGCATTTTGAAGTAAAGCAGGATATGCCCGGACTTACCGTAAGGGGGCATGGGCGGCTCCGAATGACAGAGGGGCCGCCGTTGAAATATTTTTATCAAGGAGGATGATATTTATGGCAATTTCAGGAGTAACGGATTACACAAACACTTATGCGGCAGACAGGGCAAACGGGAACAGTTCCCTTAACGGGGATTCGCAGGCTTATCTGAATAGTCTGAAAGAGAAATACCCGGATGTGAACATAACGGTGGCAGACTTCAAGAATGGGAAACAGGAAGATGCCTATATGCTTGGGAGCAGGGGCTATAATAACATAGCGGTTTCCTCCAGTATCGTGGAGAAGATGGCGAAAGACCCGGCAGCAGCGGCGAAGTATGAGAAAGTCTTTGCAGAAATGTCCGGCAATTCAGAGCGGATAGAGAAGTTCGCAAGGGAGAACAATGACGAGATACTCAGTGCAGGTGCCCTCATTGACAAGAATGGGAAAGTGTCTTACTGGATGGTCGGCAGGAGCAAGGACACAATGGAGAACCCCGGCACGGTCTATAAGGAAAAGGTACAGAAGCAGATAGCGGAAAAGCGTGCGAAGAAGAAAGAGGAGGAAGCCTTAAAGGAAAAGAAGCTGGCAAAGGCGGAATCCGTGGAAAAATTGATGGAACAGGTAAAAGCGGGATCAAGCCAGCCCGTGAAACTGCAGGAAGAAGGCAAAGGCGCAAAATTGGATTTGACCATATAGAAGGAGGGATTTTATCATGCGTATAGGAAATAACAGTCAGGGAATCTGGCAGCTCTTTTCAAGGATGAACGGTGGCAAAGCAAATACGACTATGCTTTCCGGCAGTGGGGCATCGAAAGGCAACTATTGTGGCAATACCATTGATGACTTGCGTTCCGGGCACTTCAAAAATTCTTATGGCGTAGAGGGCATGGGAATTACAGGAAGAACAGATTGGAAACGAATTGTCAACGTATCAGAAGAAATGAAGCAGCACGTTTATGAAGATGTTAAAAAGGGGTTTTATAAGTATGGTGGAATGTCTGGTGATAATACTGCTGAGACGGATGCATATTATGATAAGATTCATTCCTATGTGAAGTCATTAGATTTAAGTACCCGCCGTGCTGCACCGTGGACGTTGAGCCAGCTCCATTTAGAAATTTCTGGAAGGGTAACACAGGCTGTAAAGGAAAAAGACCCAACATGGACAGCCGGAAAGCCAATTTCCCATGAGATACTGGATGAGATTTTTGCAGGTGATGCTATCTATCAGGACAGTGTAAATGCCTTGTACTCTAAAGGCAGCAAAGGGCTGGATATACAGATATAATCCTTACACCGTATTCCGCAGAGGCGCATAAAACTCTGCCTCTGCGGACTGCAAGGGGGCAGGGGCGGCTCTGAACGAGAGAGCGGCGAAGGGAGGTGTTTGTCATGAAGTTTGACAGAGGAAGTTAGGATTGAATGAAGCTATGAACTGCTCGGACTTATATTGAGAGAGCAGAGATGGCTCTGAATGACAGATGAGCCGCAATACTAAAAATAATGGAGGATTAAAGGAAATGAATGTTAATGGAATAGGAACAGCAGGGTATCCGGCATGGCAGGGAGCAAGAAAAGCAGAAAGCAGTACGAAGGGCGGCTTCGGGGCGAATGTAAAAGCAACAGGAAATGTGGTACATATTGACCCGGACGCATTATTTTCTATCCATCATGTAAAGACAGGGGAGAGCGCAAATGTATACAGAGCGGATGATTATTCAGAGGATAATCCGGTTTATCTTGTGAAGGGCACTGACAAAAACGGAAAAGAGTATGAGCAGACGGTGGATGTAAGCAAGGTGAACCCGAATAGCTGTTCTTATACGGAGATGCTTGCGTTAAACGCACATACCGGGAATAAATCAGACAGCAATTTCATGACCATGTCGATATTGAAGGATAAGATGAGTGGTACCTCCTACCATGAAAAAGCAGACTATATGGCAATGGCGCACGAGCTTATGAACGATATGAAAACACTTGGGAATTGGGACGGGTATCTGCGGTATGGCAAATGGATCAATGACATCCTGACTTTCTGTAAAAGCAAATCATGATTGAAAACAGCCTGCCCCACGGACGGCATATCCTCAATAAGCCACAGCCGGACAAAGACAGGGCAGGCTCCCCCGGTTTCCGTCAGATTGGGAAATCGGGGAGTAGATGCACAAACGATAAAAAGGAACCAGGCAGAGCGTAACTATTGCCTGTCTGGTGCCCTTGTGTATGTCAGTGCGGGGATGAGGTGCATTATGGGAGTTTGCTCATTCTTTATTATTGGAAGTTGAATGTAACTGTCTTTCAAGAATAGCCTGTTCTTCTCCCCATTTTTTCAGTTCATGTAAAGCGGGAACCAATTTTTGGCCAGATTTTGTTAAGCAATACTCTACATGGGGAGGTATCTCTGAATATTGGATGCGGCTGACTAAACCATGAGCTTCCAATTCCTGTAGAGAACGAGTTAGCATTATATTGGTAATGCCATGAACCTGCCGTTTGAGTTCATTGTATCGTATATTTCCATAAGATAGTTTCCACAAAATTGGCAGTTTCCAGCGGCCACTAAGAAGGTTAAGGGCGTTTACGACTTCACATGAACCATTGTATAAGTTATTGTCAGACATTTTATCCTCACTATTTTAAGGCACAAAAATGTGCGTACTTGTATTTTTGTATCTTACAGTTACACTTAGATTATAGCAAAAAATTTTAAAATGTAAATAGAAAGGGATTTTTATGAAGGCAATAGCAATTAACGGAAGCCCAAGAAAAAACTGGAACACAGCTACTTTACTAAAGAAAGCCCTTGATGGGGCGGCATCAGCAGGTGCAGAGATAGGATTGGTTCATCTTTATGATTTAGAGTTCAAAGGCTGTTGCAGTTGTTTTAGCTGTAAGAGGAAAGTAGGTAAAGTGGCTGAGTGCTGTGTAATGAAGGATGATATGACAGAAGTGTTGAGGCGGATAATGTCAAGTGATGTTTTGCTGCTTGGATCGCCAGTATATTTGGGTAATATTACCGGAGAAATGAAATCATTTATAGAGCGACTGATATTTGCTAATCTTTCCTATGATTCTGCGGAACGTACAAATTTTACAGGTGTGATACATACTGGCTTTGTTTATACAATGGGATTGCCACATGAAATGTTGGAATCATTTGGGTATCAATATATATTTGAGAACAATAAGAATTATTTACAGCTTTTAAATGGTCAATCGGAATATGTAGTTTCGGCAGACTGCTATCAGTTTGATGATTATTCGGAATATGCGGCATCTAACTTTAGTGAGAAACATAAAGCAAGGATAAGAAGGGAACGATTTCCGATAGATTGTCAAAGCGCATTTGATATGGGAAAAAGATTAGCTTTATATGTGGAAAATTAAGAGTGAACTGTTCTATAGTTTTCCATAAAAAGAAATGCGAATAATATGCGTATGCTTTTTTGATATGGTCTTAAAGCAACATATCTCCAATAAGCCACAGTGGGCGGACAGGGCAGGCTTCCCCGGTTTTCCGGCAGATTGGGGAATCGGGGAGCAGGGAGAAAACCAATAATGCACAAACGATAAAAGGGAACTGGCGGAGGCAGGCTGGTTCCCTTGTTACATATCAGTACGGGGAGGCGGAAAATAAGGCCGGTTACTGGCCGGAGTGGAGTAAAGGAGGCGGTGGCAGATGGAAATGATCAGATGCCCCAACCCCAAATGCAGGCGGCGCATTTTGGACGATGAGGGAACAGAGACGGAGTGGACGGTCCTTGAGATCAAATGCCAGCACTGCGGAAAACTGGTAAGGCTGCACTTCGGCCCGGAAGGGATAGAGGCGGGCATATATGAGAGGAAGAAACGGCGGAGATGATTCTGCTGTTTTTTTATGCATTCCGTGATTAAGGGGCGGCATTCCGGGTCATACTGGTAACAGGCAATGGGAATTTTTGGTAATTTCCACCGATGGGACATTTTATGCTGAGTGCATAACATGGCTTTGTCATCCAAAACAGGCTGTGGAGGTATACGGTATGTGTATGGTCAGATGCCCCGCTTGCAAAGGACGGATCTGCGATATTATTGCCACCGCGGGAGGGCGCGTAGTCTTGAAGGTAAGGTGCCCCGAATGCGGGAGGATAGTCAAATTGGAATGGCTACTACAGGTCACGGAGACAGCTAAATAAGACTTACTACCGAGCGAGTGGGACCAGGGGACATCGAGTCACGAATGGCCGGAGTGAAGCTAGAGACAATGAGCCTTAGCTTACTCCGGCCATTTTTCCATTTTCAATTAATTTCATATCAAAAATAGAAGCGTTTCTGGCTTTACGAAGGCGTAAAGAAAGGAACGCTTTTATGTCTGAAAAAATCATCAGGATCAAGTCAGGGAACGAAGAAATCACAATGAATGTAACGGAAGAGGAATACAGGAATTACTTTAGGCCGTGGTGGCAGATGAAGAAAAGGGAGCAGAGGAACCGGGAAGCGATGGAGCAGAACGGCTACACGGAAGAATCCTACGAGGAATGGAAAGAGAACGATATGCGGACGGAGCTGTTTGCGGAGAGCATGGAGGAACTGGCGGAAAAACGGATGCTGCTTGGTGTGCTGCAGGACGCTATGGATTCCCTCCTGCCGGAAGAACGGGAGCTTGCCATGAAGGTGTTCGGGGAGGAAATGCAGGTCAGCGAGTTTGCAAAATCAAAGAATGAGAGCAGGACAACGGTATCTTCACGGAAGCAGAGGGTAATGGAAAAGCTGCGCCTGTTTTTTGAGGATAGGGGATTTGATGTGCATAAATGACATTATTTGACGGCATACGGAATTTTTCAGCATATTTCCGTATGTTTGTCGAACGGTTTATAAATTTCTTTCCGTTTTCCATCGTCACATTTCAAAAAAGTGTCATTACGACAGTGAAGGGGTACAAGGTTATCAGCCCCGGAAAGGAGGGAACGGAGCCTATGGAAAAATCACAGGAGCTCATCGGCATCTTACAGGCGATCAGCATTGTTGCGAAAAGCCTCGCCGCCAAGCTGATGCAGATCGAGAAGGAAGTGGAAGCCTATGAAGCCGCAAAGGCGGCGGTACAGGAAAGGAAAGCGAAAAAAGGATGGAGACGCTGATGCGTAAGAAGGTTTTTATCTGTAGCCCCTTCCGCGGCGACATGGAAGGGAATGCAAGGAAAGCGGCGGCCTATTGCCGCATGGCGTGTGAGCAGGGGTTCCTGCCTGTTGCACCGCACCTCTTATTCCCTCAGTTCTTGAATGAGGGGATAGAGGAAGAGAGGCGGCTCGGCATCTCTATGGGGATGGAGCTGCTCGCCCTGTGTGACGAGGTGTGGGTGTTCGGGGAAGCCACCGAAGGGATGGCGGCGGAGATCGCCTATGCCACAGAACAGGGAAAGGGAATCATTTTTAAGGAAACGGAGGGAATGTAAATGGGAAGTGAATTATTGAGGATTGCGGAAGGTTTCTCCATCGTTGCGGAAGGTCTGCGCGGCCTTGCCAGAGCGGAGGGAGGCACGAAGGAAAAAGCTGTGAAAGCACAGCCGCCAGCTACGGAAAAAGCACAGCAGGAATCCCCTGCCACGCTGGAGGGCATCCGCGCACTGATGGCACAGAAAACACAGGAGGGAAAGTCAAAGGAGATCAAGGAACTTTTGCAGAAGTACGGCGCGGCGAAGCTCTCGGCGGTGAAGCCGGAGGACTACCCGGCGCTGATGCAGGAAGCGCAGGTGCTGTGATGGGGAAACACGCGCTTCTTTCCGCATCCTCGTCCAAGCGGTGGCTCTCCTGCACGCCGTCCGCACGGCTGGAGGAGCAGTTTCAGGAGGAGCCTGGCGGCAGCGTCTATGCCGAGGAAGGCACCGCCGCCCACGCCCTTGCGGAGCATAAGCTGAAAAAGGCATTAAAAAGGCGGTCAAAGCGCCCGGTGTCGGATTACCACTGTGACGAGATGGAGGAATGCACGGACGGGTATGTGGCCTTTGCGATGGAGCAGGTGGAGCTTGCAAGGCAGGAATGCAAAGACCCTATTGTTTTGATCGAGCAGCGGCTGGACTATTCCACCTACGTGCCGGAGGGGTTCGGCACCGGGGATTTGCTTATCGTGGCTGACAAGGTGCTGACCGTCATCGACCTAAAGTACGGGAAGGGCGTGGCAGTGGATGCGGAATGGAACCCGCAGATGATGTTATACGGATTAGGCGCATTGGAATTATTTGATGCCCTCTATGACATTGAAATGATCCGCATGACCATCTACCAGCCGCGTCTGGAATCCGTCAGCACATGGGAGATTTCCGTAAAGGACCTGATGGAATGGGTGGAGATGGAGTTAAAGCCAAAGGCGGTGCTTGCCATCAAGGGAGAGGGCGAGTACCATTCCGGCGACTGGTGCCGTTTCTGCAAGGCGAAGAACACCTGCAGGGCGAGGGCGGAGGAATATTTAAGATTGGCGCAGATGGAGTTCAAGGCACCGCCGCTGTTGTCTGATGACGAGATAGCGGAAGTCCTGAAAGTGGCGGACGAGCTTGCCAAATGGTCTGCGGACGTCTATGCCTATGCACAGGACGAGGCGGTCACGAAGGGGAAAAAGTGGGCCGGCTTCAAGTTAGTCGAGGGCAGGAGCAACAGGAGATACACGGATGAGGAGGAAGTGGCACAGGCGGCGCAGAAGGCCGGGTACACGGACATCTACAAAAAGACGCTCATCGGCATCACGGAGATGGAGCGTCTGCTTGGGAAGAAGAGATTTGCAGAGGTACTTGGGAAGCTGGTCTACAAGCCCCAGGGCAAAGTGACCTTAGTGCCGGAATCGGATAAGAGGCAGGAGATTGCCGCAGCAACCGCGGAGGCGGATTTTAAGGAGGAATGAATACCATGAGTAATGAAAATGCGAATTTGACAAAAGTGATCGTACCGTGCAGGTTTTCCTACCTGCACTGCTGGGAGCCAAATGCCGTCAGTGACGGGGACCCGAAGTATTCCGTATCGGCCATCATACCGAAGTCGGACACGGAAACCATTGATAAGATCAAGAGGGCGATAGAGCAGGCGAAGAAGGATTCCGTCTCCAAGTGGGGCGGTAAGGTCCCGGCGAACCTGAAACTGCCTTTAAGGGACGGCGACATTGACCGCCCGGAGGATGAGGCGTATGCGGACAGCTACTTCTTCAACGCCAACAGCAAGCAGGCACCGCAGGTGGTGGACAGGAACGTACAGCCCATCCTCGACCAGTCGGAGGTATATTCCGGGTGCTATGGCAGGATCAGCGTGAACTTCTACGGCTTTTCCACCAACGGCAATAAGGGCATTGCCGCAGGGCTTGGCAACATCCAGAAGCTGCGTGACGGGGAGTCGCTGGGCGGAAGGACGAACGCCGAGGATGACTTTGACGCGGTGGAAGTGGATGACGAGGAAGATTTTCTTGGATAAGGGAATCAGGGCGGCGGGGAACTGCCGCCCGTCATCCAAAATAAATACGCAGGAAGGAGCCAAGAAATGGGACGAATCTTAGCAGCCGACATAGAGTCATTTTCGGATGTGGATTTGATCAAATGCGGGGTATACGCCTATGCGGACAGCCCTGCTTTTGAGATTCTGCTGTTTGCCTATTCCTTTGACGGAGGGGAAACACAGATCATAGATTTAGCGCAGGGTGAGAAGCTCCCGGCAGAGGTGGAGGAAGCCATCTTTGACGTGTCAGTGACCAAGACGGCATACAACGCCAACTTCGAGCGCACCTGCCTGTCAAAGCATTTCGGGAGGTACATTCCCCCGGAGTCCTGGCATTGCAGCGCGGTACAGGCGGTCATGCTCGCCCTGCCCCGGTCACTGGAGGATGTGGGCAGGGTGCTTGGCCTGGACGAGCAGAAGATGAAGGAAGGGAAAGAGCTTATAAGGTATTTCTGCGTCCCTTGCAAGCCAACGAAAGCAAACGGCGGCAGGACACGGAACCTCCCCTGCCATGCGCCGGAGAAGTGGGAGCTTTTCAAGACCTACTGCAAAAGGGATGTGGATGTGGAGAAATCCATCCGCAGGAAACTGCATAATTTCCCCATCCCGGAAAGCGAGATGGAACTGTACCGCTTAGACCAGCGCATCAATGACCGGGGCGTATTGGTGGATATGGGGCTGGTGGAACAGGCCATTGCCTGTGAGCGGCTCCATAAAGAGGTTGTGACGAAACGCGCCTATGAACTGACGGGCTTGGAGAACCCCAATTCCGTGGCGCAGCTAAAGGGCTGGCTTGGGGACATGGGGATGGAGGCGGAGAGCCTTTCCAAAAAGGCAGTGGCGGAGATGATAGCGGAGACGGACGGGGAAGTGGAGGAACTGTTGCGGCTCCGGCTGCTGATGGCGAAAACGTCCGTGAAGAAATATGAGGCTATGGAGAGAAGTGTCTGTTCCGATGGGCGTGTTCATGGTTTATTGCAGTTTTATGGAGCCAATAGGACCGGAAGGTTTGCGGGGCGCCTGGTGCAGATTCAAAACCTGCCTCAGAACCATTTACCCGATCTGGAATTGGCGAGGGAACTTGTAAAGCAGGGGCGTTTTGAAGATATCGAATTATTATTTGATTCCACACCGAATGTTTTATCGGAATTAATCCGCACAGCTTTCATTCCAAAGCCGGGATGCCGCTTTGTGGTGGCGGACTTTTCTGCCATAGAAGCCCGTGTCATGGGGTGGCTCTCCGGCGAGGAATGGGTGCTGGACGTTTTCCGTGGTGACGGGAAGCTGTATGAAATGACGGCATCGAGGATGTTCGGCATCCCTATGGCGGAGATCGGAAAGGGCAGTTCGGAGCGGGCGAAAGGTAAAGTAGCTTCCCTCGCCTGCCAATATGGCGGCTCCACTGGCGCACTCGTTTCAATGGGGGCTTTGGATATGGGGCTGACCGAAGATGAACTTCCTCCGCTTGTGGCGGCATGGCGGAAAGCCAATCCGCATATGGTGCAGTTCTGGTGGGACGTGGATGCGGCGGCAATAAAGGCGGTCACGGAAAAACAGCGGACGAAGGTAGGAAGAATTATTTTTGAATATAAGAGCGGCATTTTATTTATTACGCTCCCGTCCGGGCGCAAGCTGTCCTATGTAAAACCGAGGATGGCTGTGAACCGATTTGGCAGGGACGGCCTGACCTATGAGGGGATTTCTGAAAACAAGAAATGGAGCCGGATAGAGACCTACGGTCCCAAGCTGGTGGAGAACATCGTGCAGGGGACGGCGCGGGATTTACTGGCGGAGGCAATGCTCCGTGTGGAGAAGAAAGGTTATCCCATCGTGATGCACTGCCATGATGAGATCATAGCGGAAGTGCCGGAGGGCATCGGCTCCGTGGATGAGATGTGTGAAATTATGGCGGTACAGCCAGAGTGGGCGGAGGGGCTGCCGCTTCGGGCTGATGGCTATCAATGTAATTTTTATCAGAAACAGTAGAGGGAGAAATATATGGAGAGAAGGAATGCGGAAGGGTACCATGACCCGACTGCCTACGGCGGGATGCGTATGGCGGAGCAGAAAGAAGAAAAGGAAACGGTGAAGATGGTTTATAAGAACGGGAGGATGGAGCTTTATATCCATGAGTTCTTCCCATGCAGGTTGGCGGTGGCAAGGAAGGTGTTCCCGCTGATCCGGCGCTTTGCGAAAGATGAGGATAAGGAGAAATTAAAACAGTTCTTACGGATAAAGGCACGGGAGCATTCCGGGAAAGTTAAGGCTTTTTCGGAAAAGGCACAGTCCCTTACGGCAAAATCGGAGGAATGGCATTTCTATCGGAGGAAAGCCAGGGAGGAACAGATCATTTACAACCAGTGCATGAAAAATCTGAAATTATTGGAGAACGGGGGAAAGAGGGAATGAAACTGTATATTTCAACAGGCAATTCAAGGATGGAGAAACGGTGGAACAACGTGGAGATGGAACTGGATGAATTTATAAACCGCATCTCCCATACCATCCGCACGGCGGAGACCGTGGAGCAGTATATGAAAATGACGAAAGCGAAGCAGGACGCCATCAAGGACGTGGGCGGCTTTGTGGGAGGCAGGCTGAAAGGCGGCAGGAGGAAGAAGGACTGTGTGGAGTTCCGCATTATCATAACGCTGGATATTGACCATGCAGTTCCGGGAGTAATTGAGCAGATAGAGATGCTGTATAATTACCGCTGTTTCATTTATTCCACCCACAAGCATACGCCGGAGAATCCGAGGCTGCGCCTTGTGATCATCTTATCCCGCCCGGTGTCGCCGGATGAATATGTGGCAATCGCAAGGAAGGTGGCGGAGGACATCGGGATTGAGATGTTCGACGATACCACCTACGAGCCGAGCCGCCTCATGTACTGGCCGTCCACCTCCGCTGACGGGGAGTTCCTTTTCCGGGACATTGAGGGAGAGCCGCTTGACCCGGACGAGGTGCTATCACGGTATAAGGACTGGCGGGATTCCTCGGAGTGGCCGGTGAGCAGCAGGCAGCAGAATATCGTCCAGAGGGAAATGCGCAAACAGGCGGACCCGCTGGCGAAGGATGGAGTGATCGGCGCATTCTGCCGGACGTATTCCATCGAGGAAGCAATAGCAGACTTCCTTTCCGATGTTTACCAGCCAAGCGCCATGCCGGGGCGGTATGACTATATCCCGGCTGACTCACAGGCGGGCGTGGTGATTTATGAAGGGAAATTCGCCTATTCCCATCATGCCACCGACCCGGCCTGCGGGAAACTGATGAACGCCTTTGACATGGTACGGATACACAAATTCGGTGAATTGGATGAAAAGGCGGCGGAGGACACCGAGGCATCAAAGCTCCCGTCCTTTACCGCCATGAGCGAGTTTGCCGTGAAGGATGAGAAAGTGAAGATGACCATTGCCGGGGAGCGGATGGAGAAAGCGGAGAAGGAGTTCTCCGGGGAAAATGAGGACTGGCAGAAGGAACTGGAGTATGAGAAACGATCCACGGTGGTGAAGAACACCCTGCGGAACCTTCTGCTGATCCTGAACAACGATGAAAAGCTGAAAGGCATCGTGTTCAACCAGCTCAGTGATGGCATGGAGATCAAGGGAGCGGTGCCGTGGGAGCATCCGGGGCGGTTCTGGCGGGACGCGGACGATGCACAGCTTATCTCTTATGTGGATTTGAATTACGGCACGTTCTCCATGCGAAATTACAATATCGCCGTGACGAAGGCGGCGGATGACCGCTCCTACCACCCGGTGCGGGAGTTCCTCGATGCGCTGCCGGAGTGGGATAAGGTGCCGCGGGTGGACACGCTGCTCATCGACTACCTGGGCGCGGATGACACGCCATACGTCCGTGCCGTTACCCGCAAGACCCTGTGCGGGGCGGTCTGCCGGGTGTTAAGCCCCGGCTGTAAGTTCGACACCATGCTCGTGCTGAACGGGCCGCAGGGCGTGGGCAAGAGTACGCTCATTTCCCGGCTTGCCGGGGACTGGTTCTCCGACAGCCTGAACTTAAGCGACACGAAGGACAAGACGGCGGCGGAGAAACTGCAGGGGTACTGGATCATGGAGATCGGGGAACTGGCGGGCTTGAAAAAGGCGGAGGTGGAGACGCTGCGCTCCTTCCTTTCAAGGCAGAACGACATTTACCGTGCGTCCTTCGGGAAACGGGCTACGCCGCACCTGCGCCAGTGCGTCTTTTTCGGTACTACCAACGCGGAGAAAGGTTATCTGCGTGACACCACCGGGAACCGCCGTTTCTGGCCGGTAAAGACGCCGGGCGGGAGCCGGAAGCATTCATGGGAATTATCTAACGATGACATCCGGCAGATATGGGCGGAGGTGCTTGTGTATGTGAAGGCGGGCGAGCGGCTCTACCTTGACGGGAAGATGGAGGACACGGCAAAGTCCGAGCAGCGGGAGGCGATGGAGAGCGATGAGCGGGAGGGGCTGGTGCGGGAGTACCTCGACACGCTCCTGCCGGAGAAATGGGATGACATGGATCTGTTCGAGCGCAGGAACTTCCTTCACGGGGAGGATTTCGGGAAGCCGGACTTAAAAGGCACGGTGCGCCGTATGTCTGTTTCCAATATGGAGATTTGGTGTGAATGTTTCGGGAAGGAGAGGGCGAACTTGAAACGCATGGACAGCGGGGAGATTTCCGCCATCATGGCGCGTATCGGCGGCTGGGATTCCGGCAGGAAGAAAGAACGCATTTCCCTTTACGGGCCGCAGTGGGTTTACAGGCGTGTTCCGAAACGGGAGTGACGCTGAAAACTGGAACGGAACGCCCGCTGTTCCCATAAAGGCACTTTGGGAACAGAAATTCGGAACATGGGAACAGCAGACAGGCACTGGCTTAGAGGGGCGTGTTCCTGTGTTCCAAAAAATAATTATATAAATGGAATTTATAAAAAAGAGAGAGAAAGACGTATAAATACACCCATATGCGCGTAATAGGGATTTTTTGGTTTTTCGGAACTTTTGGTACAGAAAAGGAGGCAGAACAGAATGAATTTTTATGAATGGATGATAGGGAAATATTACGGGAAGGACACACCGAGGGGCGACCTTGCGGGGGACATGAAGCATGAGGAAGAAGGATTTCCCAAAGACGGGGACAGGCAGCGGATACTCGACTATCTGGATGGGATGTTTGCCTGCGATGAGTGCATCGCCCTGTTCAAGAGGTGCTGGCGTGATTATGAAAAGGCGGTGCCGGATGAGGGAAAGTGAGATTGAGCGGCGGTTAGCCGTATCAGTAAAAAAGATGGGAGGCATGGCGGTGAAATTCACCTCACCCGGTCTGGATGGGGTGCCGGACAGAATTGTATTGTTGCCTGGGAGGAAGATCGCATTCGTGGAATTAAAGGCTCCGGGGAAGAAGCCGCGGCCATTGCAGGTGAAGCGGATGCGGCAGCTTAAAAGTTTAGGTTTCCCTGTCTATGTGGTTGACGGGGTGGAGCAGATCGGAGGTGTGCTGGATGAGATATGTGCCACATGAATATCAGGAGTATGCAAAGGAGTTTATTGTGAGCCATAAGGTGAGCGCGTTATTTTTGGACTGCGGGCTTGGCAAAACGGTGATCACGCTCACCGCCATATGGGAATTATTGTTTGACTATTTTGACATCCGAAAAATTTTGATTATAGCACCCTTGCGAGTCTGTTATTTAACTTGGCCTTCCGAACTGGAGAAATGGGAGCATCTTTCCGGGATTGGGATGTCGGCGGTGCTTGGCTCTGAGCGGGAGCGGCTTTCGGCGCTGGATAAAAAGGTGCAAGTGTACGTCATCAACAGGGAAAATGTGGAGTGGCTGGTGGAAAACCATAAATGGGATTTTGACATGGTGGTGATCGATGAGCTTTCGTCCTTCAAGTCCCATAAGGCAAAGCGGTTCAAGGCACTAAAGAAGGTGCGCCCGATGGTGCGGCGCATCGTGGGGCTGACCGGGACGCCTGCACCCAACGGTCTGATTGACCTTTGGGCGGAAATCGGCATCCTCGATATGGGGCAGAGGCTGGGGCGGTTCATCGGCGGCTACCGGGAGCGGTTCTTCGTGCCGGACAAGCGGAGCCGGGAGATGGTATTTTCTTATAAGCCCAGGGAGGGTGCGGAGGATATGATCTATAATTTAATCTCCGACATCTGCATCAGCATGAAGGCCGTGGATTATCTGGATATGCCGGAATGCGTTTATAACCGCGTGGAGGTTTCCATGAGTGAAAAGGAGATGGCCCTGTATGAACAGTTGGAGCGGGATATGCTCCTTCCCTTTGCGGACGGGGACATTGACGCGGTGAACGCGGCGGCACTCTCCAACAAACTTTTACAGATGGCGGACGGTGCGGTCTACGATGAGAACGGGAATGTAAAACACATCCATGACCGCAAGCTGGAAGCATTGGAGGACTTGGTCGAGGCGGCGAATGGCAAGCCTGTGTTAATCGCCTACTGGTATAAGCATGACCTTGACAGGCTGAAAAAGCACACCGGGGCGGTGGAGCTGGACACGGCGGAGGATATGCAGAAATGGAATGCCGGGGAAATCCCGGTGGCGGCGATCCACCCGGCATCGGCGGGGCATGGGTTGAACCTGCAGGCGGGCGGCTCCACATTGGTGTGGTTTGGGCTGACATGGTCTTTGGAACTGTATCAGCAGATGAACGCAAGGCTGTGGCGGCAGGGGCAGGAGGAGACGGTGGTGATCCATCATTTAATCTCCAAAGGCACACTGGATGAGCGGGTGATGGCGGCACTGGAGAAAAAGGACTGCGGGCAGTCGGCACTTGTGGATGCGGTAAAAGCGAGGATTGGAGGCGTGGAATGAAAGCAGAGGAAATGTTCAGGAGCTATGCGGCAAGAAAGCAGGAGGTGGATTTACTGAAATTCCGCATCACCAATTTCCGCGGCATTGATGCGGACGAGGTGATAAAGTCCATGTGCCTTGCAAAGCCGGAAGGGGAAAAGGTGCAGGAGGGCGAGACTTCCGACAGGACGGCATCCGTGGCGTTAAATTACCGCAAGACGGCGGACAGGCTGGAGGATGAGATGTTTGACGGCCTTTTAGAGCAGTACCGGAGGAAAAAGGCGGAGATCGAGTTTTTCCATTACTGCGTCAGCCGCTTAAGCGGGAAGTTGCCGGAGGTCATAACGGACATGGTGGTGGAAGGGATGGACTGGCAGGAGCTTTCCGAGAAGTACGGCGTCTCTCATACCATGATCGGGAAATACAGGAGGAAGGCGCTGAAGGAGATGGATGTTTTTTACGAAATACGGGAGAAAAACGACCTGGAAGTGATGCTGAGTTAAAAAAAAATTTTTTTTGAAAAAGTTTTTCCCGTCCAAGAGGACATTTTTTCAAGGGCGGGGTAAGCAGGAATCCAGTGTTTATGCGTGTTTGCGGACAGGGTTTTGCGTGATGGTTTACTGACTGGTTTACTAAGTGGTTTACTGGATGGTTTACCAAGTGGTTTATTGCAAAGGAAAAAATATTGTGCTATGGTTATGATGCGAAGAAGTGTAGGGAGCCCTGATGGAAAATCCACGGGGCTTTTTTCACGTCCTCCGCATGGGGCAGCGGGCTTTATCCTTTCAACGCTGCCTTTTCTTTTGCGGAAAGGGTGGAAAGGTGGATGTTATGGACTGTTTTGCTATGAAGGATGGGAAGTGCAGTATATTGAGCGGTGGGAAGTGTGGAGGTGAAACCTGCCATTTCCATAAGACGAGGGAAGAACAGGCGCAGTCATTGGAGAAAGTGAGCGAGAGATTACGGAGCCTGCCGGAGTACCAGCAGGAGGCCATCGCTGATAAATACTACGGCGGTGTGAAGAAGTGGTGATGCTTTCCGGGCGGCAGCGTTTTCCGTCACTGCCGCCCGTCCGCCTTACCCGCCGTTCACGAAGCGGCAGACGGTAAAGCCGTCCTTAAGCCCCTCGCGGTAATAAAGCTCGTTTTCGCGGGCAGCCCTGCGGAATGCCTCCGTCTGCATTTCCTTTAACACTTCCCGGTCATCTTCCGGGAGGCTGTCAAGGATGCGCCGGAACTGTGCGTCCTGCTCCTGCCTTGCTGCTTTTTCTTCCTCTGTCGGCTCTTTGTTATTGCGCCGGAAGATAAGGTCCATCCGCTCTATGATGGTCTGGGTGAGGAATTCCCCGTCCGTCATGGCACGCCACCTCCTTTCGGGAGACAGTTTAAAACAGGGGCGGCGGGGCAGCCAATACCAGATAGTGACAAAGAAAGCGGCGGTTTTTTAAGCACCCTGCCACTTTGGGAGATAAGCGGGAAACCACCTTGCTATTGACGGGATTCAGAGTTAAAATGCCCACACCAACTAAGGAAGGGAGGTTTTAGCATGATGCCGGAAGGCTGGGAGGAAGCGCTGGAGGTGGCAGAGCGGTACCGGGATTATTTCTCGGAGCGGGATGCGGACATCGCGCTTGGCAGGAGCGGCACACATTTCTTTTATGTGTACGATAAGGAACACGGATATTTTGAAGTGTTCCACACATTCCAAACAGCGGCGGAACTGGAGGAACTGATCTTAGGGACGCTGGCGGAGGATCTGGAATGCATGAACGCGGTGATGGCGGAGAACCTGCATGAGCGGTTCGATCTGACGGACATCAACGAGACGCTGGATAACTATGCGCCGCGGTTCCATATGCACACGCTGGCGGAGCAGCTAAAGGCTGTGGCCGGTGAGCAGGAGAAGTGGGGCAGGATGATGGCGCAGACCTACAGGGCGCTGTGCGGCAGGCTGCCGCAGGAGTAAAGGGGAAGGAGGCGTACAGCCATGCCGAGGAAACCGATGAAACCGTGCAGGCATCCGGGATGCCCCAAGCTGACGGACGGGATGTACTGCGAGGAACACGCAAGGCTGCACGCCTCTGACCGTGCCAGCGCATCCGTCCGGGGATACGATGGCAGGTGGGAGAAAGCACGGATACGTTTCTTGAAAGCACATCCCCTCTGCGTCAGATGCATGGAGCAGGGGAGATTGGTGAAAGCAACCGTGGTTGACCACATCATCCCACACAGAGGGGATGCGGAGCTGTTCTGGAATGAGAGCAACTGGCAGGCGCTTTGTAAGAACTGCCACGACCATAAGACCATGACGGAGGACCGCTATCAGGAGTACAGATACTGACGGTTTCCGTGATGGTTCTTTTTTCGCCACGGTTCAGTAAACTGTGACATTTCCCGTGGAAATCTGCATGGGGAAGGGGGTCGAGTTATCTCTACAACTGTCGAAAAACAGCGACCGCCGCCCCCTCAAACGCGCGTTTTCGCAAATTCGCACAGGGGGGATAGGAAATCGCCCCCAAATCTTACATAAACATTGATTTTTCAAGGCTTTCAGGCACTTTAGTTTTGCGTGAAAGTACCGAAAAACCCATGTTTTTGGGCTTAAAAACCATCAAAAAACGCTGGTTTTTGGGCCTTTTTTGATGGAGGTGGAGGGAAAATGACCGATTTTGAGGCGGCGCAGGTGAAGGAAATGCGCCTGAAGGGCATGGGCTACCGTGCCATAGCGGAGGCGCTGGGGCTTTCCCGCGACATCGTCCGCAACCACTGCAAGGCAAAAGGGATGGGCGGGTATGTGGCGGCAACCGTGAAGAACCTGCAGGAGCGGGAGGTGCAGAACGGCATCTGTATCTGCTGCGGGAAGGAAACGGCACAGGCGGGGACGGGCAGGCCGAGGAAATTCTGCTCAGAGAGATGCCGGAGGCAGTGGTGGAAAGCGCATCCGCAGGAGGGGAACAGAAAAGCCCTCTGCACAAAGAAATGTGAATGCTGCGGCAGGGAGTTTTCCTTTTACCGGAGCAGGAAACCGAAGTATTGCAGCTATGACTGCTACATCAAGGCAAGGTTCTGGAGGGATTAGAGAATGGAGTTT
>KE159632.1:42072-70975 GCA_000403335.2 Lachnospiraceae bacterium MD335 | reverse complement strand
GGGAGTTTTCCTTTTACCGGAGCAGGAAACCGAAGTATTGCAGCTATGACTGCTACATCAAGGCAAGGTTCTGGAGGGATTAGAGAATGGAGTTTAAGAAGATCAGGATTGCCGACCTTATCCCGGCATCCTACAATCCGAGGAAAAAGCTGAAAAAGGGTGACAGGGAATATGAGAAGATCAGAAACTCCATCACGGAGTTCGGCTATGTGGAGCCGGTGATCGTCAACTCAGACATGACCATCGTGGCGGGACACCAACGCGCCACAGTCCTCACGGATTTGGGCTATGAGGAAATTGACTGCATCGTCATTGACATTGACAAGCGGAAGGAGAAGGCGCTGAACATCGCCCTCAATAAGATCACTGGCGAATGGAATAAGGAACTGCTGGCTGACCTTATCGCTGACCTGCAGGATTCGGACTTTGATGTGTCCTTCACCGGCTTTGAGCCGCCGGAGATCGAGCAGCTATTCAATTCCGTCCACGATAAGAAAGTGACCGAGGATGATTTCGACATTGACGCGGAACTGGAAAAGCCCGCCGTGGCAAAGCTGGGTGACGTGTGGACGCTTGGGCGGCACAGGCTGGTGGTAGGCGATTCCACTTTGCCAGAGACATATGATGTGCTGATGGCAGGGGCGAAAGCAAACCTCGTGGTGACGGACCCTCCATACAATGCGAACTATGAGGGGAGCGCCGGAAAAATCAAAAATGACAACATGCCCGACAAGGAATTTTACCAGTTCCTTTTCGCCGCATTCGTAAATATGGAGCAGAACATGGAGCAGGACGCATCCATCTATGTGTTCCATGCCGATACCGAGGGTTTAAATTTCCGCAGCGCATTCAAGGCGGCGGGATTCTACCTTTCCGGGTGCTGCATCTGGAAGAAGCAGAGCCTTGTGCTGGGGCGCAGCCCCTACCAGTGGCAGCATGAGCCGTGCCTGTTCGGATGGAAGAAGGGCGGGAAGCACAACTGGTATTCCGACAGGAAGCAGACTACCATATGGGAGTTTGACCGCCCGAAGAAAAGTGACAGTCATCCGACCCAAAAGCCAGTGGGATTAATTGCATATCCCATCAAGAATTCGAGCATGAGCAACTGCATCGTGCTTGACCCTTTTGGCGGCTCCGGCTCCACGCTGATCGCCTGTGAGCAGACGAACCGCATCTGCTACACCATAGAGCTGGATGAGAAGTTTGCGGATGTCATCGTGAACCGCTATATCGAACAGGCCGGCTCTGCGGAGAATGTGTTTGTAGAACGGGGCGGGGTGAAAATCCCTTATTCGGAACTGGAAAAGGAGGTGGCTTCGGATGGATGAGAATGGAAAACTGACGCTGGGCAGCCTGTTCTCCGGCTCCGGCGCTTTTGAACTTGGCGGGATGCTTGCCGGAATCCGCCCGGTGTTTGCAAGTGAAGTGGAGCCTTTTCCTATCCGGGTGACCACAAAGCGGCTGCCTTTCGTGAAACATTACGGTGACGTGAACAGCATCCGCGGGGATGAGGTGGAGCCCGTGGACATCATAACATTTGGAAGCCCGTGCTTTCCCGCGGGTACGCTGGTCCTTACCGACAAGGGCTATACCGAAATAGAGCGGATAGAAGTCGGGATGCGTGTGCTTACGCATAAAGGCAGATGGAGGAAGGTAACGGCTGCCGGTTCCAGACAGGCTGAAACCATAGTCCTGAAGGGGAACCATTACGGGCTTGAATGTACTAAAAACCACCCTATTTATTGCAGCAGTGAATCGAAAATTGAAAATAAGATAAGGATCGAGGAAGAAAAATCATGGATACCAGCGGCGGATATGAAAGGCCGGCTGTGGGGCGTTCCAAGAAAGATTGAGAAAACACAGATGATAAGTCCGCATTATTCGGGGAGCAGGAAGCAGAAGCCGATGCCCCTGATGGATGGGGACTTTTTTTATTTTGTGGGAAGATGGCTTGGTGACGGGTGGGTCCGTGACGGGCAGAGACCCGGCAGGCCGGAGGGGCAGTGCAGCGGGCAGATTTACCTCTGCGATTCCTACGATAAGGAAGATGAGCTCCGCTCCATAGTGGAAAAGGTCACATCCTCGTACAGCGTGGAAAGGTGCAGGACCGCAATCAAGTTCAGGTTCTGCGGGCAGGTGCTTTGTAACTGGCTCACGGACAATTTCGGGAAATATGCCGGCGGAAAATATATAATGCCGTGGGTGTATACGCTGCCGGAAGAATACAGGCAGGCAATACTGGACGGGCTCTTTGACAGTGACGGATACAGGCCGAAGGAGAATGAATGGAGGGTGACGACCATCAGCAAAAAGCTGGCGGAAGGGCTGCGGATACTTGGGGAAGTCCAGGGGTATTCGACTACTGTGTTCAGGACTGTGCCGTGTGAATACAGGATGATTGAAGGGCGGAAAGTCACACAGAAGCCCTGCTATATGGTGGCGTTTTCCAGGAATGCCAGCAGGCCGCACCTGACAGACGCAGCCCACGCATGGTACAGGGTGAGGAGCGCCGAACCGACAGGGGAAGTTAAGACGGTCTATAATCTGACCGTTGAGGATGATAACAGCTATGTGGCTGACGGAATCGTAGTCCATAACTGCCAGAATCTGTCGATTGCAGGCAAACGGGCGGGGCTTGACGGAAAGCAGTCCAGTTTATTTTATCAGGCAATCAGGATCATAAAGGAAATGAGGTGTGCGACAAATGGGAGATACCCAAGATTTATCGTGTGGGAGAACGTGCCGGGGGCCTTCTCCTCAAATGGCGGGGAGGATTTCAGGGCAGTCCTTGAAGCGGTCTGCTCCGTTAAAGACGGGGGCATTCCTGTTCCTGAACCTCCAAAGGGAAAATGGGCGAATGCCGGATGCGTCATGGCAGACGGGTTTTCCCTCGCATGGCGGGTGGTCGATGCCTGCCTGTGGGGCGTCCCCCAACGTAGAAAACGCATCTACCTTGTCGCAGATTTTACAGGCGGGAGTGCCGGAAAGATATTATTTGAGTCCGAGGGCGTGTCAGGGTATACTCCGCAGGGCTTCCGTGCGTGGCAAGGAGCTGCCGGAGGTGCTGCGCCGGGCATTGGAGAGGCAGGCGGCATCTGTTTAAACGACCAGGGCGGCCAGTATATTTCCGTAGACAGTGAAATGGCGTGTACTTTACGGGCGCAGAGCCACGGTCACCCGCCGTGCGTGATGGAGGCGGCGGGATTCTGCACGGAGCATTCGGCGGACAGCCGGGGAATCGGGTATGAAGAAGAAACCTCGCCCACGCTCCGTGCCGGTACGGTTCCGGCGGCAGTGGCGCTGGAGAACCATCCCACGGACAGCAGGGTGAAAGTGTCGGAGGACAACATGGTGCAGACGCTGACTTCCCGGATGGGGACCGGCGGCGGGAACGTGCCGCTCGTCATGGATGCGGCGACACCCAAGACGCTGAAAATCCGTGCCGGAGGTGGAAATGGAGGGAAGGGGGCGCTGGTTCAGGATAATAAATCAGCCACCCTTTCCTGTAACAATGACCAGACTGTGTTCGTGCCTTTCTGCAAGGGGACGCGCCCGCACTCTGCGGAGGAAGCGCCCACATGGGAAAATAGGGAAGTGGCAAACACGCTGAATACTTTCGATATAGGGGAGAGCCGCTGCAATGAGCTTGTGGTACAGGCATTCGGCATCTGCTCCAAAGAGAGCAACGCCATGAAATCCGATAACCCGCACAGCGGATTCTATGAGGCGCAGACCGCACGGACTCTGGACTGTAACTGTAATAATCCATCCGCGAATCAGGGAGGGATTGCAGTGGTGGCGGTGCAGGGCTCCATGATCGGGCGGGATGACAGGAATGGGCCGCAGGGCAGCGGCGTGAATGAGGACGTGTGTTTCAGCCTGACTGGGGCAGACCGCCATGCGGTGGCATATCCCACCTACTGCACGAGCAAGAATTCCTATTTCATGCGGGCGGAAAAGGAACTGGCAAACACGCTGGTGGCTACGGATTATAAGGACCCGCCGGTAATAAATGATGTGCGGACGGCATCGGGTAAGGATGTATTTGGTACGATCTCCGCGAGCATGGGCTCCAAGCAGTGGCTTGGCAACCAGGAGGCGTTCAGCGGCGACTACCATATAGTAGAGCCGGACTATATCGTCCGCAGGCTCACACCCACGGAATGCGCAAGGCTGCAGGGGTTCCCGGACTGGTGGTGTGACGGCCTCGGCACGGAAAATCCCACGGAGGAAGATATGGCGTTCTGGCGTGAGGTGTTTGAGACCCACCGTAAGGTAATGGGTACCTCCAGCAAGCCGAAGTCCGACAGCCAGATACGGAAATGGCTCAAAGACCCCCATTCCGATTCTGCGGAGTACCGTATGTGGGGGAACGGCTGCGCCCTGCCGAACGTATATTTCGTGCTTTGCGGCATTGTGTACTATGCACAGTTCCCGGAATTTTTATTGTGACATTTATTCCGACATTTATGTTGCTTTTATCCCCGTTCAGAGTGATTAATGTAGTACCGAAAGGGAAAACAAAGCCGGAGGGCTTAAAAACGGAGGAAAAAAGGATGAGGATTGAAACGAATGCAGCAAACAGGAAAGATGTGGTAAAGGCGGTCAGCGCCATTTTAGGGCAGCCTTCCCGGTACCTTGGGGTGCCGACCTGCGCTTACGAGGTAGGGAACTGCACCATCGACAGGAGCGGCGCGGTGGAGACGGAGGATGAGAAAACAGCGGAGATGGTAAGGGCAGGGCTTCTGGAGCAGGGGCTTATCAAAAGCCCACAGGCAGAGGTGGAGGAAACAACGGTCAGCCTCCCGGTGGAGGGCATGACGGCAGAGGGGCTTAAGAACCTTATTTACCTCATCCACAGCAAGCAGTACCTTATCAACCGCGCATTTGCGGAGGAGGTCTTCCGGATACCCGCGGCACTGGTGGAGGCGCTCGGCGGCACGGAGGTTTCCGGCACAGAAACATTCCTGCAGGTGTTCGGGAGCCATGCGGAGGGGTGCAGGGGCATCAGTTTCCCCGACGGGAAAGCGGCCTTCACCCTCCCCGCCATCAACGACCCCGACATGATACGGGCATTCACGCACCTTACAGCGGCGATGGCACAGCAGGCGCGGGAACAGAAACGCATCAGGCCCGATGAGACCATCGAGGAAAATGAAAAATACTACATGAGGATATGGCTCCTGCGGCTGGGTTTCGGCGGGAAAGAGGGAAAAGAGGTCAGGAACCTCCTGCTTAAGAACCTGAAAGGGCATTCCGCTTTCCGCACCGAGGCAAACAAGCAGAGGTGGCAGGAAGCCCGCAGGAACGAGCGGGAGGCGGCAAGGCTGCAGGCGGCGGTGGAAGCCGCAGGGCAGCCGGAGGCGCAGCTTGCGGAGACGGTGGCGGACGCGGTCCTGATTGAGCAGGTGAACCAGAGTTTTGAAAAGGGAATGGAGTAAACCGCCGCCCGCATTTATACCATAGAAGATACCCGTACTAACACAGCTAAAAAGGCTGTAAAACACACAAATTTACGGCCTTTTCCCCAAGAATCTTTGTGTACATTATGAGCAGAAATAAGTGGATAAATAGTGCGTTCAGAGTGATTAATAGACTACCAAAAGAAAAGCAGAACCAAGGAGGAAACGCACATGAGGACACAGAGATTCGGGATCGAGATCGAAATGACGGGGATCACAAGGGAAAAGGCAGCGGAGGTCATTGCCGCATACTTTGGCACAGAGAGCTTTTACATCGGCACCTACTACAAGACCTACGGGGCAAAGGACAGGCAGGGCAGGACATGGAAAGCCACCTACGACTCCAGCATCATCGCACAGAAAAAGAGCGGCGGGCGCACGGTGCGGGCAACGGACGAATACAAATGCGAGATCGTCAGCCCCATCCTTACCTACGAAGACCTGCCGGATTTGCAGGAGGTGGTGAGACAGCTAAGGCAAAAAGGGGCTTTTGTAAACGGCCAGTGCGGCATCCACATCCATGTGGACGCCAGCCGCTACACGCCGCAGACCCTGCGGAACCTTGTGAACATCATAGCGAGCAAGGAGGACATCCTTTACAAAGCCCTCCGGATCGACCCCGCAAGGCTGCGGTGGTGCCAGAAGACCAACGAAAAGCTGATCGAGGCCATCAACCGCAGGAAGCCGCAGACGATGGAAGCCTTAAAGGACATCTGGTACGCGGGCTCCACAAGGGGCAGGGACGAGCATTACAACGATACAAGGTACCACGGACTGAACCTGCATTCGACCTTCACGAAGGGGACGGTGGAGTTCCGGCTTTTCAACAGCACCACCCACGCGGGCGAGATCAAGGCATACATACAGTTCTGCCTTGCGGTGAGCCACCAGGCGCTGACCCAGAAAAAAGCCTCCGCAAGAAAGACTGTGACCGACAACGAAAAATACGCATTCCGGTGCTGGATGCTCCGGCTTGGGCTTAGCGGGGACGAGTTCAAGACCTGCAGGCTCCACTTCTTAAAGCACCTCGAAGGCAACTCCGCATGGCGGAACGCCGCTTGAAGGCCATAACGGGCGGGAGACCGCCCTTAAGGCAGTAGGAGGGCAGCCTCACTAAAAAGCGAAAGGATGATGTGATTATGAAGAAACTGTACATTGCTTACGGCAGCAACATGGACGAGGGGCAGATGGCTTACCGCTGCCCCACAGCGCGGCTTTTGGGGCAGGCGGAGGTGGAAGGTTACCGCCTGCTGTTCAAAGGGTCGCTTACGGGGGCATACGCCACGATTGAGCCGCAGGAGGGCGGCAGGGTTCCGGTACTGATTTGGGAGATCGGCGCGGCGGATGAGGCAAGCCTTGACCGCTACGAGGGCTACCCTTCCTTTTACTACAAAAAGGACCTGACGGTGAGCCTCGGCGGGCAGGAAGTGACGGCGATGGTTTACATCATGGACGAGAGGCGGCGGCCTGGCGAACCCAGCGGCGCTTACTACGGGGTACTGGAACGCGCCTATGAGAAATTCGGATTCCCGATGGAAACCCTGCAGGCGGCGCTTAAGGCGGGCGGTACCCTTCCGGGCGGCTGGCGGACAGGCGACACCTGCTTCCTGCTGACCCATAAGAAAAAGGGGCTGACAAACCAGTACACCGTGCGGGGGTATGACGGCAGGTATTTTGAGCTTACCGACAGGGCGCAGAATTTCTACCGCGTATCCACAGGCAGGATGTTCCGCAGCCATGAGGCGGCTTTGGCATCCCTGCGGGGGAACGGGGGTGCGCAGGATGCGGATTGTATATGATGATGCGATGCAGGGGACGATGGCGGCGGCAGTCGGGGAGTTCATGGATGCCCTCAACGTGGAAGAAATAGTATGCTATGAATGGGGGACGGACAGGGTGCAGATGCACCTGCTGAAAAAGAAGCTCGGCGCTTATCTGGAATATTACAGGATGAGTATCGGGAACACCGTCACCCACGCCTACGGTATCGGCAATAACTGCCAGTACCCGGTCTATTACCACCCGGAAGGAGTGGATGAGATACAGCAGTGCGGATACATCAACATCAACTCTGGAATGTACGGCGAGGGATTCGTGAGCTGCGAGGATTATAACGGGCGGCGGGTCGGGGCGGCCTATGAGGTCAGGACACGCGGTGTGGTCAGAAAATGAATGTTAGTAAATTACGGAAGGGGGTGGATGGATATGGCAATGCAGGAACGGATGCCGGGGAATGCACACCAGAAGCGCAACTGCTGGCAGCGGGGCAATGGCTCCTACAGCATGAGGGGCGAGCTGCGCCGGGGCATTTCCCTGAACAAGAAGTACCTGAACCGGAAGGTGCGGTATGGCAGTAAGCAGGCATTAAAGCGCGGGGATTATAAGCGCATGTGCAAGACTTTACATATGGTGGAGTTCTCATAATCCGCCATAAATTTTCGGGAGGGAAAGGGATGCTGACGGAGAAGATAAAAGATCAGATATTTGCAGTCAGGGACAGCGGGGCGGCCAACATGTGCAACATGGCTGCGGTGCAGCGGGCGGCATTTGACAGGGGATTCTACGAACTGGTCCTTTTTATCGAGGAAAACAGGGAGTCCTATTGGGATTTCATCCTTACGGGCAGGGAATGACACAGCGGGGCGGCTTTCCGGGAAGGGATGCCGCCCACTGTAATGTACACAATTCCCAGCCATTATCTTTGTCACATTTATGCCTCTGAATTGTGTGGATAATACCTTCGTTCAGAGGTAACATGTGTCTAACAAAAGGAAAACGGAGGGAAAAAGGATGGTAAGAAAAGGGGTAATCGGGATACCGCAGGACGGAAGGATGACAGCCTGCAGCTATACGGTAAAGCATTATGAGGAAGGAAGCAGGTACGGGATTGACGGCGGGAGGATTTCCAAGCTGGCCATAAAGATAGACGGGAAGACCACCTGCTGCTATGACAGGGGATGGGACTGCGAGCCGGAGGATGACGCGACAAAAGCGGCGCTGGCGATCCTGGTCATGGAATACAACTAAGGAGGGAAAAACACGATGAAGGAAATTTACAACGGATATGAATTGCAGACAGAATGGGATGATAAGGCGCTTGGGTACGGTTTCCGCATTTACGGCAGAGACGGTGCGGAGGTTTCCAAAAGCATAGACCCATATTTTTATGAAGAGAACGCACTGACAGCGGCGAGGGCAGCGGCGGACGTGCTCCCGGAACAGGGATAAAGGCAGAGGAGGGAAAGAGGATGAAACTATACAGGGTGGATTACTACGAATGGAACTACACATTTTCAGATTTGTTACCGAGGCAGATGCTTTCGGTGGGGAAGGACGCGGAGGAAGCCATTGCAAACGTAAAGCCGAGGGCGGACAGCGACGCGAGGAATTTTTCCGCAAAAGAAATAAAAACGGTCATGGGCCATAAGATAATGGTCAGATAAAAGCACATACATAGCAGCAGAAAGGGTTCCTCCGGGAGCCCTTTTCTGCTGCGGAAATTTAAGGGAAGGAGGCGGCACAGGTGCAGAGCGGAAGGAAACCCAAGCCCACGGCGGTCAAGGCGCTGGAGGGCAACCCCGGCAAGCGGAGCCTTAACACGGGCGAGCCGAAGCCGGAGAAGAAAGCGCCCCGCTGTCCGGCATGGCTGGAGGGCGAGGCGAAGAAAGAGTGGAAGCGGATGGCAGGGCAGATGGAGAAGCTGGGCATCCTCACGGAGATCGACATGGCGGCTTTTGCCGGGTACTGCCAGGCATACGCCAGATGGAAAGAGGCAGAGGAATTCATCACCCAGCACGGCACCATCGTAAAGACGCCCTCCGGCTACTGGCAGCAGGTCCCGCAGGTTTCCATTGCTCAGACTTATTTAAAGATCATGAACCGTTTCTGCGAGCAGTTCGGCCTTACCCCTTCCTCCCGGAGCCGCATCGTGGCGGAGGGCGGCGAGGACAAGGAAAGCGATGCAATGGAGCTTTTGCTCTTTAAGGGAGGCGGGGGATAGTGTTTGATGAGGGAAAGGCGAAACGGACGGTAGATTTCATTAACTGCCTGAAACATAGCAAGGGGAAATGGCGGGGGCAGCCCTTTGAACTGCTCCCGTGGCAGGAGGCCATCATCCGGGACGTGTTCGGCACGGTGAAGGAGAACGGGTACCGGCAGTACAACACTGCCTATGTGGAGATTCCCAAAAAGAACGGGAAATCGGAACTGGCGGCGGGCGTGGCGTTATATATGACCTGCGGTGATAATGAGTGGGGCGCGGAGGTTTACGGCTGCGCCTCAGACCGCCAGCAGGCATCCATCGTCTTTGACGTGGCGGTGGATATGGTGGAGCAGTGCCCGGCTCTGAAAAAAAGAATAAAACCTGTCATGTCAGTGAAGCGGCTGGTCTATAAGCCTACGAACAGCTTTTATCAGGTGCTTTCTGCGGAAGCCTATACCAAGCATGGGCTGAACGTCCATGCGGTCATATTTGATGAACTGCACAGCCAGCCGAACCGGGAATTATTCGATGTCATGACCAAAGGCTCCGGCGATGCCAGGACGCAGCCGCTGTTCTTTCTCATCACCACCGCAGGCACAGACCGCCATTCCGTGTGCTTCGAGCAGCACCAGAAGGCGGAGGACATCCTGCAGGGGAGGAAGATCGACCCCACGTTCTATCCCGTCATATACGGCGCGTCTGATGATGCGGACTGGTCATCGGAGGATGTGTGGAGGAAAGCCAATCCCTCTCTTGGGCATACCATTGACATTGAGAAAGTGCGGAATGCGTATCTGAGCGCAAAGGATAATCCCGCAGAGGAAAATATTTTCCGGCAGCTCAGATTAAACCAGTGGGTGAAGCAGTCCACCAGATGGATGCAGATGGAGAAATGGGATGCCTGCGCCTTCCCGGTGGACGAGCGGGAAGTGCTGGGGCGGGAATGTTACGGAGGCTTGGATTTATCCAGTTCCATTGACATCACCGCCTTTGTTTTGGTATTCCCTCCGAGAAATGACACGGAGAAATATATTTTACTGCCGTACTTCTGGATACCGGAAGAAAATATGCGCCTGCGAGTGAGGCGTGACCATGTGCCTTATGACGTGTGGGAGAAACAGGGATATTTGCAGACCACGGAGGGCAACGTGATCCATTATGGTTTTATAGAGAATTTCATTGATGATCTGGGAAAGAAATTTCATATAAAAGAGATCGCATTCGACAGGTGGGGCGCGGTACAGATGGTGCAGAACCTTGAGGGGCTTGGTTTTACCGTGGTTCCCTTCGGGCAGGGCTTTAAGGATATGTCGCCGCCCACCAAGCGTCTGATGGAGCTGGTGCTGGAGAAGAACATCGCCCACGGCGGGCATCCCGTCCTGCGGTGGATGATGGATAACATCTTCGTCCGTACCGACCCGGCAGGGAACATCAAGCCGGACAAGGAGAAGTCCACGGAGAAGATTGACGGCGCTGTGGCTGCCATCATGGGATTAGACCGTGCGATACGGAACAGCGGCATTAGCACGGGCAGCGTGTATGACGAGAGGGGGATTTTGAGCCTATGAAATTACCATCCATTTTTGGAACAAGGGGTGCAAGGGATAAGCCAAAGGACAGCTACGGCGGTTCGGCTTATTCCTTTTTCTTTGGGAGAAGCACCAGCGGGAAAAATGTGAATGAGCGTACCGCCATGCAGACCACGGCGGTCTATTCCTGTGTGCGGATACTGGCGGAGGCGGTTGCGTCTTTGCCAATCCATGTGTACCGCCATACGGAAACAGGGAAGGAGCGGGTGTATGACCACCCATTATATTACCTTCTCCATGATGAGCCGAACCCGGAGATGACTTCCTTCGTGTTCCGGGAGACGCTGATGAGCCACCTGCTCATATGGGGAAATGCCTACGCACAGATCATCCGTGACGGGAGCGGCAGGGTGCTTTCGCTGTACCCGCTTTTGCCGGACAAGATGGAGGTTGACCGTGACGGGCAAGGGCGGCTTTTCTACACTTACACCCGGAACACCGATGAGAACCCCAACTTTTCCGGATACGGGCGTGTGAGATTGAAGCCGGAGGATGTGCTGCACATCCCCGGTCTTGGATTTGACGGGCTGGTGGGGTATTCCCCCATCGCTATGGCAAAGAACGCGGTGGGCATGACGCTGGCCTGCGAGGAATACGGCGCGTCCTTTTTCGAGAACGGGGCGACACCGGGAGGCGTGCTGGAGCATCCGGGGGTGCTGAAAGACCCGGCGAAGATAAGGGAGAGCTGGCACGCTGTTTATGGCGGCTCCAGGAATGCCGGGAAGGTGGCAGTTTTGGAAGAAGGCCTAAAGTACCAGCAGATCGGCATTCCCCCGGAGGAGGCACAGTTCCTGGAAACGCGGAAGTTCCAGATAGACGAGATCGCAAGGCTGTACCGCATCCCGCCGCACATGGTGGGCGACCTTGACAAGAGCAGCTTTTCGAACATCGAGCAGCAGTCGCTGGAATTCGTGAAATATACCTTAGACCCGTGGGTGATCCGGTGGGAGCAGTCCATACAGAAAGCTTTGTTCCTTCCGCAGGAGAAGAAAGAATATTTTGTGAAAATGAACGTGGACGGCCTGCTCCGGGGCGATTATGAAAGCAGGATGAAAGGCTATTCCATCGGCATCCAGAATGGATTCATGTGTCCGAATGATATACGGCGGCTGGAAAGCATGGATCTGATACCCGTGGAGGAGGGTGGTGAATTTTTTCTCACCAACGGGAACCTATGCCGATTAAAGGACGCAGGACTTTTCGGGAGGATTCCGGGGGAGCAGGGGGATTCCACGGAGACTTAAACCACAGGGATATTTCAGGCAGAATGATACAATGGATTTTTGTATTTTATATTACGCCGGATATCCGCAGAAACGCCGCAGAAGGGGATTCCGGGGAAAAGCAGCAGTGGGATTGGTGTGCTTTAAAACACACTGATCGATACCAACAGGTAAGGTACGGTGATTTTAGAGGCACTGAAACCACCCGGTGCGTCCTGAAACGGGACAGCCGCAGGAACGCCGTAAATTGGGGATTCTTTGGGGATTGCGGGAATTGGAGGGTGTGTTTTAAAGCACACGTTGACTACTTTAAGCGGACAATTGTTCTGCCACAGATAACAAATGCCGTGTCCAGTATCAGGACAGCGGCAGTGGCGGAAGGTGACAGTTCCGCTGTCGGTAACACTATAGAATTACTTTTCCTGAACCAGAGGATCGGATTCCCTGCCTGACAGTATTGTGACGGCATCCTGCTATCACTGGCAGGATGCGGAAAGTGCCGTAAACAGGGAGTTTGTGGGAATTGGCAGGGATTTCAGGGTGTGTTTTTGGCGCACCTTGTTTTAGCTGTAGTAAAAGCAGCGTGTGTTATAACACAGTATTTCAGGAGACAGGAGGGCTGAAAGAGTGAAGAGGAAGTTCTGGAACTGGATCAAAAATGACGCAGGCGGGGAGGAAGAGCGCACCCTCGTGCTGAACGGTGAGATTTCGGATGAAACGTGGTACGGGGATGAAGTGACCCCGGCGCTATTTGCAAAGGAGCTGAATGCCGGGAGCGGCAACATCACCGTGTGGATCAATTCACCGGGCGGCGATGTGTACGCCGCCGCACAGATTTATAACATGCTCATGGAGTACAAAGGCGATGTGACCGTGAAGGTGGACGCACTGGCGGCATCCGCAGCCTCCGTCATCGCTATGGCGGGCACCACGGTGCTGATGTCCCCACCAAGTTTAATGATGATCCACAATCCGATTACAGTAGCAATCGGGGATTCCAAAGAAATGCAGAAAGCGGGGGAGATGTTAAATGAAGTGAAGGAAAGCATCATGAACGCTTATGAGATCAAGACCGGGATGGACCGTAAGAAGATATCCCACCTCATGGATGCGGAAAGCTGGTTTAACGCGAAGAAGGCCGTGGAGCTTGGCTTTGCGGACGGCATCCTGCATGAAGGGGAAGGTACGGAAGAAGATGCAGAGGGGCTGATGTTCTCCCGCACAGCGGTGACAAACTCCCTGCTGACCAAGCTGATTCCGAAAAAGCCGGAGGCAAAAGTACCCATAGAGCAGTTAGAGAAGCGTTTACAGTTATTATCACATTAAATTTATGGAGGGAAATGCTATGAGCAAGATTTTGGAACTGAGGGAAAAACGGGCAAAGGCGTGGGAGGCGGCAAAGAAGTTCCTCGACAGCAAGCGGGGTGAGGACGGGCTGCTTTCCGCAGAGGACACCGCCGCCTATGAGAAGATGGAAAAAGAGGTAGTTGATCTTGGGAAGGAGATCGAGCGCCTGGAGCGGCAGGCCGCCATTGACGCGGAGCTGAATAAGCCCACCTCCGAGCCGATCACCAACAAGCCCAATAACCACCCGGACGGGGAGGAAAAGACGGGCAGGGCGACTGATAATTACAGGAGGACGTTCTGGAACGCCATGCGCCGGAAGAACTTTTTCGATGTGGAGAATGCCCTGCAGGTGGGCACGGATTCCGAGGGCGGCTACCTTGTGCCGGACGAGTTCGAGCATACGCTGGTGGAAGCACTGGAGGAAGAAAACTGTTTCCGTAGCCTTGCCACGGTGATCCAGACCTCCAGCGGCGACAGGAAGATTCCCGTGGTGGCATCCAAAGGCGAGGCGTCATGGATTGACGAGGAAGGGGCGTACCCGGAATCGGATGATTCCTTTGGTCAGGTCTCCATCGGCGCTTTCAAGGTGGCGACCATGATCAAGGTATCGGATGAGTTACTGAATGACAATGTATTCAACTTAGAGGCTTACATCTCCAAGGAATTTGGCCGAAGGATCGGCACCAAGGAGGAGGAAGCCTTTTTCATTGGGGACGGCAAGGGCAAGCCGACTGGTATTTTAAATGCCACGGGCGGCGCTTCCGATGGCGTGACCACCGCCACGGCGAATATCACCTTTGATGACGTAATGGATTTATTCTATTCCCTGAAAGCGCCTTACCGCAAAAAGGCGGTGTGGTTACTGAATGACACCACGGTAAAGGCGCTGCGGAAGTTAAAGGATAATAACGGCAACTATATCTGGCAGCCGAGTGTCCAGGCGGGCGTGCCGGACATGATCCTGAACCGCCCTTACCACACTTCCTCCTATGTGCCGGAAGTGGCGGCAGGCAGCAAGGTGATGGCATTCGGTGACTTTTCCTATTACTGGATCGCCGACAGGCAGGGCAGGAGTTTTAAGCGTCTGAATGAGCTGTTTGCGGCCACCGGGCAGGTGGGATTCCTCGCTTCACAGCGTGTGGACGGCAAGCTGATCCTTGCCGAAGCGGTAAAGACCATGACAGTGAAGAAGTCTGCATCATAAGAAGGGAGGCGGCATGGATGGCAGTTCTGACGCTGGAGGAAACAAAACAGTATCTCCGGGTGGACAGTGCGGATGAGGATGATTTTATTTCGGGATTGATTGAGACCGGGGAAAATCTGTGTGCGGATGTGGCGCGGGTGGATAAATCGGAACTGGAAGCACATCTTCCTATGGTGCGGATTGCCGTCCTCTATGCCGCCGCCTACCTTTATGAACACCGGGAGCAGGCAGACCACGGGGAACTGGCGGGGACGCTTCGCTCCCTGCTGTTCGGCATACGGAAAGAGGTGTTCTGATGGTGCTTGGGGAATGGAAGGATAAGATCATCATTCAGAAGAGCGTGGCGGGCAACGATAGAGCCGGGAACCATGTGCTGGAATGGCAGGATTATTACACCTGCCACGCCTATGTGAACAACCTTTCCGGGAAGGAGTATTGGGAGGCGGCGCAGCTTAATGCGGAAAAAGAGATATTTTTCCTTATCCGTTATTGCAGCGAAGCCGCCGCCATCGACACGGAGCATTTCCGCATTATCTTCCGGGGACAGGTCTATAACATCACGTTCATTGACAACGTGAAATATCAGAATAAAACCATAAAACTGCGGGCGGTTTTGGAAAAGAGGTAGGAATGTCTGAAAAGAAGGTATCCATCGAGCAGATGGCAGAGGCGGTCATGGACGGCCTGATTGAATATGCCGGGCTTGCCACGGACGTGATGAAGGACTGTGTCACCAAAGCCGGGAACACGGTGAAATCGGAAGTGAAAGCCAATGCCCCGGTTCGGACAGGGCAGTATAAAAAAGGGTGGGCGGTAAAAAAGCAGAAAGAGACCGCCAATTCACTGGAACTGGTGGTGCATAACAAGAAAAGGTATCAGCTTACCCACCTTCTGGAGAAAGGCCATGCCAAGCGTGGCGGTGGGAGAGTCCGGGCATTCCCCCATATCGCACCTGCGGAACAGGCCGGCATCCGGGAACTGGAGGAAGGCATCAAAAGGGGGCTGGAAGGATGAGCCATGATGATGTGATAAAAATGGTAGGCGAGATGGGCTTACCTTTCGCCTATGACCACTTTGTCGAGGGTGAAGCGCCGGAGCCGCCCTTCCTCGTATTTTTATATCCCAAAGCTGACAATTTTTCGGCGGACGGGATCGCGTATTTCAAAATAAACCAGCTTGACATAGAACTGTACACCGATTTGAAAAATCCCGATCTGGAAGAAACCATAGAGGCAGTCCTGCTGAAATACGGCATTTTCTACGGGAAATCGGAAACGTGGATAGAGTCGGAAAAGCTGTATGAAGTCTTGTATGAAATGGAGGTCTGACATGAACAACAAAGTGAAATTCAATATCTGCAACTGCCATTATGCCTTGCAGAAAACACAGGAGGATGGGGAGATCGGCTTCGAGAACCCGGTGGCGATGCCCGGAGCGGTATCCATTGCCTTAGACCCCAACGGGGAGCCGGAGTCCTTCTATGCGGACGGAATTGAGTATTACATCATAGCCAACAACATGGGCTATGACGGCGACCTTGAGCTTGCTCTCATCCCGGAGAGTTTCCGCACAGATGTGTTAAAGGAAGAGGCAGATACAAATGAAGTGCTGGTGGAGAATGCCCATTCCGAGACGGCGGCCTTTGCGCTGCTGTTCGAGTTTGACGGGGACATCCGCAAGATACGCCATGTGCTGTATAACTGTTCCGCAAGCCGCCCCAAGATCGAGGGCAAGACCAATGAGGAAAGCCGGGAAGTGCAGACCGAGACGCTGACCATCAAGGCAAGGCCGCTGGCGAGCGGCTATGTGAAAGCCAAGACGGGCAATAAGACATCTGCGGAGACGTATGCCAACTGGTATAAGAGCGTGTATCTGCCGGAACCAAAGGCGGTGGATGCAGAGACAGAAGGACAGGGATAAGGAGGCTGAAAGGATATGAGCATAGTCAGAAAAATAGAAATAGACGGGCAGGATGTGCTGTTTAAGGCATCGGCGGCGATTCCGCGCATTTACAGACTGAAATTTCAGAGAGACATTTATAAGGATTTGCGGATTCTGGAAAAGAGTATCGGGGAGGGGGATGAGGAAAACTCCAACCTCGACCTGTTCTCTTTGGAGATGTTCGAGAATATCGCCTACACGATGGCGAAGCACGCCGACCCGCAGATACCGAATGAAGTGGATGAATGGCTGGACGGTTTCAACACCTTTTCCATTTATCAGGTCCTGCCGCAATTGATAGAACTATGGGGGCTGAACGTAAAGACGGATGTGGAGGCTAAAAAAAACTTCGCCCAACTGAGCGGGAAATGACCACGCCGCTGTTCCTTCTGCGGTGTGTGCAGCTAGGGCTTTCGATGGCTGATCTGGAATTGCTCTCCATCGGACTGATCAATGATATGTACTGCGAGAGCAGGAACGACTCCTGCTCCTATGCAGTGCTTGGAACGCAACAGGATATGGATTTATTTTAACGTTAAAATAAGTCAAATTATCTCAACCGATTTCATATCCACACCTTTTTAAGAAATCCAGCAAACTCAATGCTTTTCAGCATGAAAGGTGTGGATATTGTTTTAAGAATATTGGTAAATAAAAGTTATTCCATTTTGGGTACTTCCGATACTTTCTGAAAAACTAGTATTAAGAAACGGCTTAGAAACATCATTTCCGTATTTTTTAACATTATGAAAAATCAGAAAGTGTCGGAAGTGGTAAATTTTAAGGATTAAAAATCACTCCAATTATCAATATAAAATCCACACCATTGTTGCCGGAAATGCCTATATATGGCGGTTTTCTTAAGAAGGTGTGGATATGCTTTTGGTTGTGATAAATGGATTTATTTTAATTGAAAAAACAGCCTTTTTCTGCTATGATTGGTAGTGGGAAGAGGCTGTAAGTATGATTTACAAATCGGCATTTGTGAAGGAGTGGATTTATGACAAAGACTGCATGGATTTTCTCGTATAAGCTCAGGAAAAATGTAAGTGCGGAACAGTTTATGGAACGGACACAAAGGCTGCACGATGAAATTATTTCCAAAGCAAAGGGTTTTATCTCCTGGGAGCACTACCTGCAAGATGATATATGGACAGATTTTGTTCTCTGGGAGACAGAGGAGGATGCAAGGAATGCCACAACCATCGGGCAGGGACACGCAGTAACCCAAGAGTTTTATGACTGTATCCGAATGCAAACCTGCCGGGCACTAATTTCAACATTTGTCAAAAAGTATTGATTGTGCGATCCGCTAAATACCCGTTTGTAGGGTTGATGTAACAGAGGATGAAAACTGAATAATTTCTACATAGGCACTTGCCATGACAGCAGGTGTCTTTTTTTACGCATTTTTTCAGGGAGCCTTTGTGCTTCCTTTTTTCGTGGGGAGGTGCTTTTGGGTGGGAGCGTCAAGGATACAGGGCATTACGGTGGAAATCGGCGGCGACACCACAAAGCTGACCGCCGCGCTGAAAGGGGTAAACGGGGAGATACGCACTACGCAGTCTCAGTTACGGGATGTGAACAACCTCCTGAAACTGGACCCCGGCAACACGGAACTGCTGGCACAGAAGCACCGGCTCCTTGCGGAAGCGGTGCGGGAGACGAAGGAAAAGCTGGAAACCCTGAAAGCGGCTGCGGAACAGGCAAACGAGGCATTGGCAAAGGGTGAGATCACCCAGGAGCAGTATGACGGGCTGCAGCGGGAGATCATCGAAACCGAGGAAAGGCTGAAAAGCCTCGAAGAACAGGCGAACCAGTCGGCGGTGGCAGTGCAGAAGATCGCCGCCGTGGGTGAGGATTTAAAGAACTTAGGGGATAAGATTTCCGGCGTGGGGACTACCCTCACCAAGACTGTGACCACGCCCATCGTGGGGCTTGGCACGATGGCGGTAAAGACCGCCGCTGATTTCGATACCGCCATGAGCCAGGTAGGGGCGGTTTCCGGGGCAACCGGGAGCGAGCTGGAAGCCCTGCGGGATAAGGCAAGGGAGATGGGGAGCAAGACCAAGTTCTCCGCATCGGAGGCAGCCGAGGCAATGAACTACATGGCGATGGCCGGCTGGAAAACCTCGGATATGCTTTCCGGCATTGAGGGCATCATGAACCTTGCCGCCGCTTCCGGGGAGGATTTGGCAACTACCTCTGATATCGTGACGGACGCATTAACGGCTTTCGGTTTGACGGCGGCAGACTCCGGGCATTTCGCGGACATCCTTGCGGCGGCAAGCTCCAATGCCAATACCAACGTCTCTATGATGGGCGAGACCTTCAAATACTGTGCGCCCATTGCCGGGGCGCTTGGTTTCTCCGCAGAGGATACCGCAGAGGCAATCGGGCTGATGGGAAATGCGGGCATCAAGTCCACGCAGGCCGGTACTGCGCTCCGTACCATCATGAGCAACCTTTCCGGGGAAGTGAAAATCTGCGGAAGCAGTATTGGTGAAGTCACAATCGCCACCACCAATGCAGACGGGAGCATGAGGGATTTGAGTGCTATCCTGGCTGACTGCCGGACGGCTTTCGGCGGATTGTCCGAATCGGAAAAGGCAGCGGCGGCAGAGGCGCTTGTCGGCAAGAATGCCATGTCGGGATTCCTCGCCCTGATGAATGCCGCCCCTGCGGACATTGAGAAGGTGAGCAGCGCCATAGCAAACTGTGACGGGAAGTCGGCGGAGATGGCGGCAACCATGCAGGATAACCTTGCGGGGCAGCTTACCATCCTGAAAAGCCAGTTGGAGGAGCTTGCCATTTCCTTTGGTGAAATCCTCATGCCTGCCATCCGCCAGATCGTCACATGGGTGCAGGGCTTTGTTGACAAGCTGAATGGCATGGATGAGGGCACCAAGAACACCATTGTTACCATAGGGCTCCTTGCGGCGGCAATCGGCCCCGTGCTTATCGTGATCGGGAAAGTGGTCTCTGCGGTGGGCAGCATCATGACCTTCATCCCGACACTGATCGGGGGCATTTCCAGTATCGGCGGAGGGCTTAGTGCCTTATGGGGCATCCTTGCGGCGAACCCGGTCACTTTAGTGATAGCCGCCATAGCTGCGCTGATTGCTATCTTCGTGGCACTGTGGAATAACTGCGAGGGCTTCCGGGAGTTCTGGATCAACTTATGGAACGTGATCAAAGAAGCGGCTGTTGCGGTATGGAATGGATTAAAAGATTTCTTCTCCAACATCTGGAACGCCATCACCGGGGCGGCGCAGTCCATCTGGAACGGATTGAAAGACTTTTTCAGCGGGCTGTGGGAAGGGATAAAAAATATCTTCCAGACCGTCCTTGATGTGATAAAGACGCTGATCGTGGCGCGGTTCGAGTTCTATAAGCTGATTATCACAACCGTGCTGAATGTGATACAGACAGTGGTCTCCACGGTATGGAATGCGATTAAATCCGTGATTGAAACCGTCACGAATGCCATCGGCTCTTTCCTGTCCTCCGCATGGGAAGCGATAAGGAATACCGTCACCACGGTAATGGAGGCAATCAGAAACGTCATTACCACGGTATGGGAAGCCATCAAATCAGCGGTGACGGCGGTGCTTTCCGCCATTAAGGATGTGGTGGTCTCTGCGTGGGAGGCGATAAAGAACGCCATTTCCACAGCAATGGAGGCGATACGTTCTGCGGTCATTGCCGCATGGGAAGCCATAAAGAGTGCGGTTTCCTCTGCGATAGAGGCAATCAAAAATGTGGCTGTGGCGGCATGGGAGGCCATCAAGTCAGCGGTCATTTCCATTATGGAGGCGATTAAATCTGCCATCACCGCAGCGTGGGAAGCCATCAAATCCGCAGTCAGTTCCGTGGTCAATGCAATAAAGGAAGTCATCACCAGTGTGTGGAATGCCATCAAATCCACAGTCACAAGCATTGTGGGCGGCTTAAAGGATGCGGTGGTAAATGTATTTAACAGCCTGCTCTCCGGCATCAAAAATGCCATGAGCGGAATCACGAATGCCGTAAAGGGCGGCTTTGACGGTGCAATTAACTTCATCAAGGGGCTGCCCTCACAGGCATTGCAGTGGGGCAAGGATATCATCGGTGGGCTGATTAACGGCATCAAGTCCAAAATCAGCGGCCTTGTGGACAGCGTGAAGGACATCGCGGGAACCATTGCGTCCTTTCTGCATTTCTCCGAGCCGGACGAGGGGCCGCTTTCCAACTTCCACACCTTTATGCCTGACATGATCGATTTACTCGGAAAAGGTATCCGTGGGAATTTAGGGAAGCTGACCGGCCCCATGAAGGAACTGGCAGGGATGCTCATCCCTGCCACGGATTCCATGACGGCGGGGGCGCAGGCGGCGGGCGGTTCCGGCGGCAGTTCCTCACTGGCGGCAAGGCTGGATGCCATGTATGAGGTGGTGACAAAGTATCTGCCGAGGCTGGCAGACACACAGGTGGTATTGGATTCCGGGGTGCTGGTCGGAGAGTTATCTGACGGGCTGAACCGGGAGCTGGGAAAGGCGTATTCATGATAAGGAAATTCAAACTCATTAATGGGGAAGGGGTGTCATGGGATTTGAACGCCCGGACATCCTTTTTCCATTCCATTGGCGGCTTCGGCTATAAGGACGGGACGCAGTATGAACAGATTGGCACGGGCTTCATCCCTTTGGAGGAACTTTTCTCACAGGGTGTGATGACCGGGCGGATATTTTTCGGTGGCAGAAATGCCTATGTGAATTACAGGGCGTTCTCCCGTTTCGTCCGGGCGGTGCCACTCACTCTCGTCTACGAGATGGAGGAGGCGTTCCGCGTCCCGGTGCGGATGACGGAAATCGCAAAGAGTGAGTTAATCACTGGCGGGGCGGGGCTGGATTGTGAAGTTGCATTTACGGCAACCGGGCTGTTTTATAAGAATGTTTCCGGCTACAGCGGGACGCTCTCCATCGGCGGAAAGATATATCCATACGAATACACCTATGCCTATGCGGATGTGACGCAGAACACGCTGATGATCGACAGCGACAGCCACGGGGACAGCCCATGCAAAGTGACGGTGTACGGCCCCTGCACGAACCCGGTATGGAAACACTATGTAAATAATGTCCTGTATGAGACCGGGCGGTATGAGGGTAGCATCCCGGACGGGCATAAGCTGGTCATCGACACCACGCAGATTCCCTACAGCATCACGGAGCGGGGCGTCAGTGACGAGGTGGTGGCAGACCGCTACCAGATGTGCGATTTTACCACGGAGCGCTTCTTCCACCTGCAGTATGGCAGCAACCGTATCTCCGTGGTGCATGAGGGGCTGAACATTCTGAATGTAATGGTAGAGGGGAGGATCAGCTATGAGACCGTATAACGTGGAGATATTCACACAGGATTTTGAAATGGTGGGAAATACAAATGTGAATGAGATCACCTACAAAGAGGACTATTTATCATCGGACGGCAATACCGTGATGGTGCTTGCCCTGCCCGGCGTGAAAAAGCAGGACTATATCCGCATCAGCAGAGGGGATGAGGAGTATGCCGGAATCGTGACGGAAATAGGGTATGGCACAGATAAATCCAAAAAGCTACAGACTATTTCCTATAAGCCGCTGATGGAACTGCTCAATACGGATGTGCTGTTTGATGTGGATTTGCAGGGGCAGGGCAGCATGGAGCAGTTTATCTGTGACAGGATAAAAGAAATGTTTATCATCAATGAAGACGAAATGCAGAACATCAAAGGGCTTTCGGTTATGGCGGCAACGGCCACAAAGGACTGGAGCCTTCACATCACGCCCTCCGATAAGGGCGGGCATTACAACATCGTGAACCTCATTGATTCCGTCATCATCCCGGCAATGGAGAAGTACAGCATTTTGGTAAAGACAAAGCTGGACATCCAGAACCGGGAAGTGCAGATCATTGTAGGGAAAGCGGCATCTGGCATCATCACCATAGAGAGCGACCTTCCCAACATCATCAAAAAGAGCGTCACGATAAAACAGGTCAGCGCGGATGTGAATAAAATCATCATTTATGATGCAGAGGATTATTCCAACACCCGGATTTATTATCTGCATCCCGATCTTGGCTATGACACGAAGGACCGTGACCGCATTACCCCGGTGGTGTGTGAAATGCAGTCCGTTTCCCATGAGGAGGGGAGCAGCTTTGAGAGTGCTGCGATCAGCGCCGCCCATAACAAGTTCGCAAATTTATCCTATTCAAATTTAATCGAACTTACCATGATGAACGGTGACGCGCTGGTAAAGCCGGAAGAACTGGAATTCGGGCAGGTGGCGGACATCATATCGGATGGGGAGAGTTACCGCAGCATCCTCACGGGCAGGGAGCGTGGCAAAAATACAAAGCTGGTGTTCGGCACGGTGCGGCTGGATTTGACTAAGATTTTAAGGAGGCAGGAGAATGGCTGACAACATCACACTGAAAACCTATAAGGGCGGCAATGTCACGCCGCAGGATGACGCCATCATCTACGAGACGGCGATCCCCGGCAGCGGCATCTTCAAAGGGTGCGAAGTGACCTATGCGAGAGGAAATGTGCTGCATATCTCGCAGGGCTTTGGCATGATTCGTGGCCGGTTCTTTGAGGTGTATGAAACGGAGATTGACGTGCGCCTTGCGGACGTGGGGGAGACACTGCAGGGGCGGGTGTATATCCACCTTGATTTATCCAATGCGGACGAGCCCATCAAGATACTGGCGCAGGCGGCAGCGGAGCTTCCGCCGCTGGATGCGGATGTGAACATCAACTACAACAATTCCTCCTATGACCTGGAACTTGCCATCTTCACCGTATCTTCGGCGGGCTTGGACGGCCTTACGAAAGTGTTCCCCACGCTGAAAGCCGGGAGCGGCGGCGGAGGCGGCGGAGGGGAGACGCTCACCCGTGCAACCTCTTATGCCGTAGGGGATGCGGTGACCGCAGTGGGCGCTCCGGGCTGGGCAACGCTGGTCTGCACACAGGCAGGCACCACGGCGGCATCGGAGCCTTCCGGGTATTCGAGGATTACCAAAGTGGGAGACAGGGTTTTAGATGGAACTGCGATATTTACTGCGAGAAATATCATCGGGGAGCTGGACGGTGTTATTTCTTCCAATGCATCCCTTGGGGAATCTGTGCAGACTCTGGACGAAAAGGTGGCGGAGATGATGAGCAGCACCGGCCTTGTGATGAAACTGGTGAGCCTTGACGAATACCGGGAAATGGAAAGCTACAGCTCCACCACCATTTACCTCTGCTATGAAGATGAAACCACTAAAAGGGTGACGCGGATTTTCGTGGGAGAGGACAGGGTGTATGCGGCGGGTGTAAAGGTGACGTATCAGATCGACACGGGATATTCATTGGAAAGGACTGTGCCGGACAGGGAGGACGCCATTGCCGCCGCACCGCCCGCCGCGCTGGAGGGATATACCTTTGTGGGATGGCGGCAGGATGATTCCGCAGAGAAAAAAGTGCTTTCGGAATATCTCATCAGCAGTGAGGAACCCGTCACGCTCTACGCGGTGTTCAAAAAGCAGATGACCATAGGGCTGATGCCCAACGGCGGCACCCTTGCAGAGAGCGGGGCGGAGGAAAGTTTCACCGCTTTTTGTTATTACAACAACGGGAATTCCCAGAGCGAACCTACAACAGTCCCGGCAAGCCCCTACACGAGAAAGAATATGTCCTTCTGCGGATGGAGCATTGATTCCCTTTCCACGCCATCTTACAAACCGGGGGAGAAAGGGGTATTCCCTGCGGAGGCTGCGCTCTATGCCATGTGGGTGACCACGGAGTATGACTTCCCCTACACAGGGAATTATGTGCAGTTTGTTATCCCCCAGGACGGCATCTATGAGTTTGAAGTGTGGGGCGCATCCGGCGCTGCGGCGAAGGTGGACTCCCTTGTGGCGGAGGGAGGGCTTGGCGGCCATTCCAAAGGCTATAAGAAGATGAAGAAGGATGAAGTGATCTATGTCTATAACGGCGGATCACCGAAAGGCACATCTTATGGGGCAAACGGAGGCGGGAACGGTTACAATTATGCCAGCAGCAAGCAGTACGGGGCAGGAGGCGGCGGTTCCACCCATGTGGCCACAAAACCTTATGGACTTGGCACGAACAGTTCCAGCGGGCCGTCCTATGCCAACCGCTCCAGCATCCTGATCGTGGCGGGAGGCGGTGGGGGCGGCGGGATAGACAACGGCACAGCCCACAAGGGAGGAGACGGCGGCGGGGAGCGTGGCGGGAACGGCTCCGGCGGCGCGCTGGGAGGCCGGCAGATCTCCACGGGGAGCAGCCCGTCTGAAAACTTTGGCATGGGGGATTATTATTCATCAAGCAGTGCCGCTTCTTCCGGCGGCGGGGGCGGATGGTTCGGCGGGAACTATGGAATGTACGGGCAGTCCGGTGCAGGCGGTTCCGGCTATGTGGACGGTGTCGCACCATTCACGCATAATGGGAAATATTACCCCGCAGAGACCGAGGCAGGGGTGAACGAGGGGAACGGCAGGGCATTCATCCGGTATGTGGAATGCGCGTAAATATGTACAGTTTTCCATCTGTATATTTGTGAATCCTATGCTCCGAATCTGCTTGATAATATCCCCATTCAGAGCGAATATGGGTACTACCGAAAGGGAAAACACGAAAAATGGAGGGAAGCACAATGACGAGATTTGAAAGAGAGCTAAACGGGAGCCTTGGGGATTTTTGGAAAAAGAATGCAGAGGAGGAAGTGAAAAAGGCGGTGGCGCAGGCGGATGAAAAGGCTACGGTTGATGAGGACGGCGCGGTCAGATGGAAGAGCAACGGGCGCTGCCTGATGGATGACTTCTGCGAGAAGCTGGAATACGCAGGATACCCTTTTAGCAGGGAGGCAACGGCAAAAAAGCGGGATGCACAGAATGAGGAAAGCATCGCGGAATACCGCAGGAACCACAGGGGGCTTTCCGGGGAGGCGCTTGCGGAGGCAAGGTCAGCATTCGGGGAAGGCGCCACGGTGGTCAATATACTGACGGGAGAGAGGACAAAACTGTAAAAACATTATTTTAGGAACAGGCGGACTGCCCACTGCGGGCAGCCGCTTTTTTCTTACCCAAAACCAGAAGGAGGAATTGGAATGAAGAATTTTATCGAGGCGGCGCAGTATGCGTTTGCGGCGCTCGGCGGTGCGCTGGGCGCGGTCATGGGAGGCTTTGACGGCTTCCTTTATGCACTGGTGGTATTCGTGGTGGTGGACTACATCACCGGGCTGATGGCGGCGGCAGTGGAGAAGAAGCTCTCCAGCGAAGTGGGATTCAAGGGCATCTTCAAGAAGGTGGTCATTTTCAGCCTTGTGGCGGTGGGGCATATCGTAGATACGCACATCATCGGGGAGGGGAGCGTCCTGCGGACGGCGGTCATCTTCTTTTACCTTTCCAATGAAGGCATTTCCATCTTGGAGAATGCCGCGAGGACGGGGCTGCCCATTCCGGGGAAGTTAAAGGCCGTGCTGGAGCAGTTACGGGAGGAAAAAGAGAATTAACAGAGTTTTTTTGGTCTGAGGCATCAGTGTAAAAACTGGTGCCTTTTTCGTGCAGAAAGAGAGGAAAATGGGATGAATTTAAAACAGAATTACCTTACACAGTCCGGCTGTTATAAAGCGGGAAAGCACATCACCGTGAAAGGTCTTATGATCCACTCGGTGGGATGCCCGCAGCCAAAGGCGGATGTGTTCATGAAGAACTGGAACAGGGCGGATGCGAATGCCTGCGTCCATGCCATCGTAGAGCCGGACGGGGATGTGTACCAACTGCTCCCGTGGGATTTCCGTGGGTGGCACTGCGGGGGCAGCGCGAACAATACCCACATCGGCGTGGAAATGACGGAGCCCGCCACCATTAAATATGCAGGCGGCGCATCATGGACGGAGACCGGGGATGGGGAGAACACGAAGAACCATGTGCTTGCCACCTATAAATATGCGGTGGAATTGTTTGCATATCTGTGCAGCCAGTATAACTTAGACCCGCTTGCAGATGGTGTGGTGATTTCCCATTCGGAAGGATGCAGGAGAGGCATTGCCAGCAACCACGGAGACGTGGAGCATCTGTGGTCGAAGTTCGGTCTGACGATGGCGCAGTTTAGAAAAGACATCAAAACGGTGATGGAGGGAGGCACAGCGGCGGATTCCCTTACCGCCATTATGGGAAAGCCTGCGGTGACGGCGGATCAGATGAAATCCTATCTGAAAAAGAAGAATCCATCCGTGCCGCAGTCCGTTCTGGATATGATCCCGCTGTACCTTTCAGAAGGGGAAGCGGAGGGCGTGAGGGGCGATATCGCTTTTGCACAGTCCTGCCTCGAAACGGGGAACTTCACTTTCTCCGGCTCTGCGGTCACTCTTCCGCAGAACAATTTCTGTGGCCTTGGGGTGACACAGAGGGGCAAAACAGGACTGTCCTTTGAAACGGCGCAGCTTGGCATCCGGGCGCAGATTCAGCACCTCAAAGCCTACGCCTCCACGGATAAGCTGCGGAACGCACTGGCAGACCCGCGTTTCCGCTATGCCACAAGGGGCTGCGCTCCCTATGTGGAGTGGCTCGGCCAGAAGGAGAACCCGCAGGGGAAGGGCTGGGCGGCAGGGGAGAAATATGGGGAGAAAATCCTCTCCATCCTGAAAGCGGTCATCAGCGAAGGGAAAGTGCATTTCATGGAGAGCCTCACCCTTTCCGCACCTTACATGGTGCGGGTATCTATCCCCGATCTGAATATCCGCCGTGGCCCCGGAACGTCATACCCAAAGACGGGCAAATTTACTGGTGTCGGCGTTTTCACCGTGGTTGAGGAAAAGGACGGCTGGGGGCTGCTGAAAGCCTATCAGGAAAAGCGGGACGGGTGGATTTCCCTTGCGTTCACCACACGAATGTAAGGTGGCATTTATATAGGAAGAAAGCGGCCAGACCGCTTGACTTTACGGCCTTTCAGAGTGATTAATAGACTACCCAAAAAGAAAGGAGCGCAGACGGATATGGCAGATATTGAGGGGAAAAAACTGAGGGCGTCAATCTACTGCAGGGTGGGAAACCCAAAGGATGCGGAGCCTTATTTTAAAGAAAAATGCGGGAACCCTGCGGGGCAGGGACGGAAAGGAGCGGATGCAGATGCGGATACGGAAAGTTGCGATATATGCAAGGGTTTCAACAGAGCATGAGGCACAGCTTTCAGCATTGGAGAACCAGGTGCAGTATTATGATGACCTGATAGACAGGCACCCGGACTGGGTGCTTTACCGCCGGTATATCGATGAAGGGATAACCGGCACCTCCATATCCAAGCGGAAAAACTTCGTGCGGATGATGGAGGACGCAAAGGACGGACATTTCGACCTGATCGTCACGAGGGAGGTATCGAGGTTCGCAAGGAACACGGTGGACACCCTCCAGCAGACGAGGCTCTTGAAGCGGATGGGCATTGAGGTGTATTTCACCGAGGACGGCATATGGACCATGAACGATGAGGACGGGGAGCTGCGGCTGACCATCATGGCCACCCTCGCGCAGAACGAATCGAAAAAGACCTCCATGCGGGTGAAGGCGGGGCAGATGGTCTCCTTCCAGAACGGGGTGGTCTACGGCACCGGGAACGTGCTTGGATATGATAAAGTGGGGCCGGAATACGTCATCAATGAGGAACAGGCGGAAACGGTCAGGAGGATATTCGACCTGTACCTTGCGGGCAACGGCTACCATAAAATAATGAAACAGCTTGAAAAGGAAGGCCGCCGCACGGCGATGGGGAAGACGATGTGGCATTACGCCACCGTCGGCCATATCCTGAAAAACCGCCTCTACTGCGGGGAGCTGGAATACCGGAAGGAATATGTGCCGGACTACCTCGAACAGAAAAGGGCGAAGAACAAGGGGGAGCTGGAGCGCGTCATCGTGGAGGGAAAGCACCAGCCCATCGTCACCAAGGAGGAATTCGAGAGGGTACAGAAGATGATGGCGGAAAAGGATGCGCAGATGGGGCAGCGCCGGAAGAACAAGGGCGTCCATTCGGACGACCTCTGGCGCAGGAAGATGCGGTGCCAGTGCGGACACGCCTTCGCAAAGACCAAGTGGCATACCAAGACGGACTTCATCACCTACACCTA
>KE159632.1:0-41972 GCA_000403335.2 Lachnospiraceae bacterium MD335 | reverse complement strand
ACGCGGCGGCGGTGCTGGGGTGCGGCATTGCCGGGGTGGAGCAGTCGGAAGTCCTGCGGGACAAGGAAATCATAGAGGAACAGCTTAAAAAAGAGCGGGGCAGATATGAGACGCTCCTCGACATGAGGATGAACAACGAGATACCGAAAGAGGTATTCAGCCGCAAGCAGCAGGAGGTTGGGGAGCGGATCGCGGAACTGGAGCAGCGGATGGAGCAGTACGGGGATGTGGAGCCCGCCACGGAGGCAGACGTGAGCGGTAAGCTGGAAAACCTGCAAAGGCTCATGGGGCAGTCCGCCATGCCGGAGGACGGGGAATTTTCAGAAGAGGAAATGGATAAATATGTGTCAGGGGTAAGGGTTTACGAAGACCGCTTTGAGTGGCTCTTAAACTTAAGCCCCGAAGCCCGCGGGGAACTGGATGATGCCGGTTCCCCTGTTTATTTTACGAAGCTGACGGTCACGCCGGATGACGAGCGGGCATGGTTCAGGATGCACCCGCAGTGGTCAAAGTCCAACAAATATGCGGAGCTGGAGGCATGGATTTATATTTAGACGAAAGAGACAGGGCGGAAGGGCTGTGGCGCAGCCTTTCCGTCCTGTCCGGCATTTTGCGGTTTTACTCTGTAATCATTTCTTTTACTTCTGTTGGCAGGCATTTCCCCAAGAACATAGCCTTGCAGTCGGAAAATCCCAACAGGTAGGCGAGCATCCCATACCGGGAGCCCAGCGCGTTCTGTTCGCTGACGTAGCGGTCAATCAGCAGCCGGATTTCTTTTGATAAATCCATCCTGTCAAGTTCGCCGGAATATATGTCCGACTCCCGGAGAATCGCCTGGTATTCCCCGTCACCGCTTACAATGCCGTTCATGACACCGTTCATGCGTGTGTCCATGAGCTGGTATAATGCAGAATCTTTTTCCAATCCAATCCCTCCTTCCGTGGTGTTGTAGCTTACCTCTGAATTTGGGATTTAGCAAGTGGAAAAATAAAAAGCTGGAAAACCATCTTGTGGCATCCGACATTTTCTGATAATATATTCGCATGGGGTACTGCCATAACGGGTAGGCGGTCAGTTTTCCGATGCAAACGCAGAGGGGACTGCCCCTCTGACTACGGGTAAAACCGGGAAAGGGGGGATGCTTGATGAGTGACTATGAACTGCTGACGGTTGTCCTGATGATTCTTGGGATCATCGTGTCAATCTTGATTGCTTACATAAATCACACAAAAAAGTAACCGCCCTTTGGTCGAGGAACGCGGTTACTGTTTTTGTAACTAACTTTCGGAACTGACCGTCTATCGGCAGTATTCCCTTTTGTATTTTCATTGTAGCAGATTCCCCCGCATCTGTCAAACGCTGCGAAGCGTTTTGCTGAAATCATTTTATGCCGGATTCGGCACAAAAGCAAGGGGATTTTGGCGAATCCCGTTTGTCGAATGTCGAATTGGGTGGGGTAAATGGGGTAAAGAGGGGTAAAAGTCATCAAAGTATAACAGCGGCACAGGCGGCGATTTCCAAATGATGCCATAGGAATTTGGGTACTTGCAGGCAAAAGTATTGAAGAATGGCTTAAAATCAAGGTTTTTAAGGCTTGGTGGGGTTCATCACAGTGGGTGGTGGACCCCTATTTTTGTGTTTTTTGATGCCGCTGATAGGATGGCGATAGGGGAAAAATCGTACTATCAGGCAAAAGTCGGCAGTTTCCGTGATAGTATCTGAGTTTTGCGTGAAAGTATAGGGGTTTCCGTGTTTGTTTGGAGTTTCGCCTGTTTGTAGAAAAATGCTGCTGAAATATGGGGGACATTATCGAATTTTGTCAGGGTGTCTTAGTTTCCGGCAGATACGGACACGGAAAGCCGAGAAAGCCCGTAAATCCGCCACTTTCGGCACTACATAGCTTTGAAAGTTACATTATTTTTGTGTGCTTTTGAGGGCATTTTTACATTAGCGAGGGTACGAACGGTTGTTCTGGGGTTGTTTTGCCTGATAGTGTATACTCGTAGGCAAAAGTCGGATATTATCACGGAAACTCGGATACTCGCAGGCAAAACTAAACTTTCACGCAAAACCCCCTTGTTTTTGGTGCAAAAATGATAAAAACAGAACGTATAAACGAAAAGGCTGTTCCGGCAGTGGGTGACCTGCCCTAAAAGGAATCTGAACTCACTCATATTTTCAGCACCACATCTACATAAAACTCCGTTCCGCTGTTGGAAGCCTGTGCCGAACCGCCGTACTTTTCCGCTGCTGCTGCAATGGCAGCAAGCCCGATCCCGTTTCCGCCATGCTTTGTGGAACGGTAGCCGTCCTTCCCTTTCCGCACCCTGCCGTCGAAGTTGTTGGTGGAAACGATGTACAGACTGCTTTTATGGCGGATTTCCGTGGTCAGGCAGAAATACCGCCTGCCCTCCGGCACGGTAAGGCACCCGTCGATGGCATTCTCTATCAGGTTCCCGAACAGGGAAACGATGTCAAGTTCATTGGCAGGCGCAAGCTCCGGCAGTTCAATATGCCAGTCTGTGTCTATGCCTGCTGAAACAGCTATCTCGTGATAGTGGCTGAACAGCGCATTCAGGGCAGCATTGGCACAGTAATTTGAAGGTGCATTTTCCGCAAGGCTGCTCTCGTATGCTGCAAGATGTGTCCGGATGCTGCCGATGTCGCCTTTCTCTGCAAGGGAAGAAAGCAGATGTACGGAGTGGCGGAAGTCATGCCGCAGACGTGCGGTCTGACGCATATGCTCTTGCAGCGTCCGGTACTGGCGTGCCTGCATTTCAAGGAGCTGTGTGCGTTCCTTCAGCTCGGCGTGTTCCAGTATAACGCTTGTACCCAGGTAAAGAAGTACATAAATTGCCGTAAGGATTGCAAACAGGCAGCCCTCCAGCAGCAGGAAAAGGGAAAACATACGCCCCGTATGGAGGGTGCTGTAGGACTGGGGGACAGCCGCTATATTGAAGAACAGAAAGACAGAGGACAATATGGCGGCGGAGTACCATATCTTTGGGGTGTCCAGACAGTCGATGATCCTGAAAAAAAGCCCGCAGGCAGGCTGTGCGAAAGCGGCGGCAACCAGACAGGAAAGTAAAAGCCGGAAAAAAGCCGCTTCCACGGAGAAGCCCGCCGCACCCGACGCCGGATGAAGAAAGGCGTCAAGGGCATAGGCGAACTGTGCCGGAAAGGTATGGACGGCACAGACACCCACATAGACGGCAAGGCATTTTGGCAGGCTTGCCGCCACGGTGCAGCGGTATGGGAAAAAGAACAGGATGAGGGACGGCAGGAGGATGATATTTACATCGATCCGCAGTAAGACGCTTAAAATGGAGCAGAGAAAAGCGTATGGGAGCAGGACAGCCGTGAACAGTGCGGCTGTCTTACGCAGGGTGTACTTCATCTGGTTCTTCATTACATAATAGCAGGATGCCCCCGAAGGGAGCAGTACCAAAAGTCGCAGCAGAGCCGATAACCATCTTTCCATATCCATGTTCAGTCCCCCTTCCTGATGATTTCCGGCACAGGGCGTCCGGCAAAGTGTGCCTGACGCTCCCGTATCTTCCTGAAATTGTAATCCCTCGCCGCCTGTTCGATTTTCAGGCGGTCCCGCACACGGATTGGCAGCTTTGCGCCGTTTTCCAGCACACAGCAGTTGTCCGTAAATTCAAGGATGCAGCCGGCGTTTACCATGATACCCTTATTGACGGCAAGGAAGCGGGAATCCCCGTCTGTAAGCATTACAAATTCCGGCATGGTCATGCGGCAGTGCAGGGTTTCCCCGCTTGAAAGGGCGATGTCAAGATAATGTGCGTCCGTAATGACGGAGAAAATCTCGTCAAGGAATACATGGATGGTTTTCCTGTCGTTTATTACTTCTATGTATTTTTGCAGCGGGGGAAGCATTTCCAAAATGTCCCCAAGGACTTTGAATATACGCTGCGGGGAGAAAGGCTTGATAATATATTCAAACGCATGGCAGGAAAAGGCGTCCGGCATAAAGTCTGAGCTGGAAGTCAGGAACACGAGGACGCACCGGTTGTCCATGCTCCGGATTTTCTGCGCTGCGGCAACGCCGTCCATGCCGTCCATGTAAATGTCCATAAAAACGGCATCAAAACTGCCGCCTGCAGAAAAGGCGCCGTCCCCAAATGTCTCAAAGAAGCCTTCCGCATTCAGAAATGGGACAGTTTCCACATGGCACTGACGCTGTGCGCCAAAGTCGCAGACAAGCCCCGCCATTTCGTCCAGATAGTCCTGTTCATCATCTACTAAAGCAATCTTCAAATTGGTTCCACCTCAAATCCATAAAAAATCAAATATAATCATACAACAAAAAAAGACATTTTTCAAACCTGTCAAGACCTAATTTATAAAATCTGCATGACGTTCTTGCCAGAAAATTGACGTTCCTGCCAAAAACCTTGTTTTTTTTCGGCAATCTATTATAATTAAATGAAATTTTCTGCCAAAGGAGGTTGACAGGATATGCCGGAATGCCTGATAATTAACAGACAGACAGACAGACAGACAGACAGACAGACAGACAGACAGACAGACAGACAGACAGACAGACAGACAGACAGACAGACAGACAGACAGACAGACGTTATAAATCTGTCTTTTTGTTGTATCTTTTTATATACAGTGTTATTAAATATAAGACCGCCGGAGGCGGGGATTTCCAGCGGGGCTTTTATGCCCTGTGGAATGCCCCGTTCCCCGGCGGTTTTTTTGCGTCTTTAAACAGGATAAGGAGGAGTGGGATATGGATGCTGTCATCTATACAAAGAGCATACCGGAATATGAAATGCTTTCCGGGATACTGGAAGAGGAATCGCCGGGGATTACGGTCAGCCGGGGCGTGATTGACAGGGAGTACCACCTTGAGCGGGAATATGATGTTGTGGTAGTGGGCATAAATGGCGCACTGGGGATGGAGCTGGTATGTAAATACCGGGAACTGTATGGAAATACGCTGGTGATCTGGATTACGGACGATCCCTATTTTGCAAGGGTGGCGATACGGACGCATAGTTTTGACTTTATCGTTCGCCCGCTGGAGGGGACGAGGTTCAGGGAGCCGCTTAGGAGGATAAAGGAAGGGGATATTGCCGTATGGCAGACTGCGGCTATATGGAAGCACAGCCGTGTACCCATGAGCATACGGAAGAATGCTATAAAACTGTTACGGAGTGTGTGCATGAGCATACGGACGAGTGTTATCCGAAAACGGAGGAAACAGAAGCAAGCACAGGGGAAGGAAATGCCACAGCTTCTGATGCAGAGGGCAGAGAGCCGGAAAACTGTACCCATCAGTGTAGTGAGGAAAGCGGCTGTATCACAAAGGTGCTGGACTGTCATCACGAGCATGATGAAAGCTGCGGTTATCAAGAAGCGCAGGAATGCGGCTATGTCTGTGATATCTGTAATGGTATAAAGTCAGAGGATACCGAAAATACAGAAGATACGGACACGGATACCGCCAAATGTATCTGTGAGACATTATGCACGGAGGACAGTATCAACGGGGACTGCCCTGTATGCGGAGCGGAAGGCGCAGACCTTTCAGCTTGTACGGGAAAGGAACAGGGGAGCGCCCCTGAAAAAGATACGGTGGATGATAATGCGGGAACAGATAGGTTGGAATGTATCTGTGAGACATTATGCACGGAGGACAGCATCAATGGGGACTGCCCTGTATGCGGAGCGGAAGATGCAGACCTTTCCCGCTGTAAAGGAGAGAAAACAGAAGAACAGGAAAAGACCGGGGAAAAGGTCATCACGGCATGGGAATGGATCGACCCGGAAGAATATCTGACGGACGGTATGCTGGCACTGCCCGGAGCAGGCAGGGAAAATCCGGCATTTGCGGAAGATGTGACGGCTCTCCTGCCGGAGAAGATACAGGCAGAAGTGGTTATAGTGAAGGCGGCGGAAGATGAGGAAGAAACAGAGGAAGATGCGGAAGCAGCACCAGAAACAGAAGGTACAGAAATCACCCTGACAGGCTGGGAGTGTGCGTCTTATCCGGAGGACGGGGCGTATGAAGGGACATATACCTTTACGGCATTCCTGCCGGAAGGCTTTGTGCTGGCGGAAGATGCGGCTGCACTGGAAGTGAAAGTTGAGTTAGGCGGAGTGGAGATGCTGGCTGAAACAGTGTCAGTATCTTATCAGGAAGCATCATGGGACAGCAGTAAAGTGACCTATACGGACAAAACCGCCGATAGCTGCACCCCTGTGGCAGACAGCGCCGAAGCGGTCACATGGAACGCGGGCTGGTATGTGGTCAACAGCACCGTCACCATTTCCGAACCCATCACTGTCACCGGGGCGGTGAACCTGATCCTGGCGGATGACTGCACCCTGGACGCGCAAAAGGGCATTGTGGTGACCACGGACAACAGCCTGACCATCTACGCCCAGTCCGGCGGCACCGGCACACTGAACGCCACAGGTACAACTGACAGCAGCAACAACGCCAGCGCGGGCATTGGCGGCAGTACCGACTCGCTGAACAGCGGCGCGATCACCATTCATGGCGGCGTGATCAACGCCACCGGCGGCAGCACAGGCTCCAATGGTTACGGCGGTGCGGGTATTGGCGGCGGCACCTCCAAATCTGCGAACGGCGGCAACAGCGGCACGATCATCATTTATGGCGGCACGGTCACCGCCAACAACGGCGCAGGGGGAATCCCTGGCGCGGGTATTGGTGGCGGTGGCGGTGGCGGGGACGCTGGCGGCGCCGGCAGCAATATCACCATCTATGGCGGCAGCGTCACAGCGGCGTCCACTGGCACACAATTTGGCGGTGCGGGCATTGGCGGTGGTTTCGGCCTCAGAAGCGGAGGTGCCGGCAACAATATCCAAATTTATGGCGGCACAATAAACGCCACAGGCGGCGACAGCGGTGCAGGGATTGGCGGCGGTGGCAGCAGTGTCATTGATGACTCCAGCTATAAATCCGGCGATGGCGCCGTTACCATCAGCGGCGGCAACGTGACCGCTGTGGGAGGAAACTATGCCGCAGGCATTGGCGGCGGCGGTGGGTACTATTACAGCACCCAGTACACCAGTGGCGGTTGTACCGGCGGCACCGGCAGCGTCACCATTTCCGGCGGCATTGTAGACGCTTCCAGTCCCACAGATGTCTATTGGACAGGTTACGCGGGCGCTCCCATCGGCAACGGCGGGAATACAACCGCGGCGGCAACCGTCAACAAAACCACCGGCATCGTGTTTGAGAACGGCGCGGGGACTGTCTGCGGCGATGTGACCCTTGACGGGAGCTATACTGTTCCTGCGGACTATACGCTGAACATCCCCGCCGGGGCCAGTCTGTCCGGGAGCGGCACCCTCTCCGGCGGCGAGACGTTTACCACCGACTTGTCGGAGGATATGATTTCTGTCCCGGAGGACCTTTATTATGACGGGACAGACAGGACGGCAGAGTTGCAGAACGATCTTTCCGCCGAGCTGAACAAAGGAATTGAGATTTGCGGCCAGACCTTTACGGTAAGCGGCTGGACATTGGCGGTTGCAAAAGCGGCAGACAGCGACCTGACCTATACCGCCACTTATACAAACAACAACGATAATACAAATACGTTCACGAAAACCATCACGCTCCAGAAGTCCGGCACCGACCTGACCAGTGAGGGCAAGGTGCAAACCTACAAAGGCGATACCCTAACCAAAGACTTCACCGCCAGCGACACCATCACCGTCAAGGCCACGCCCACCGCAACCGGGGAGGCTCCGGCCAACTCCGCTATGTTTGCGGCCAGCTTTACCGCTCCGGCTGCGGGCCAGATGGCGGTGTTTGTGAATGATACACAGGTGTCAGTTCCCGCAGACAAGGGCACAGACGGCAGCTACACCATGACCGTCAGCGCCGCCGATGTGCTGACAAACGGACAGGCGGGGGAAAACGGGAAGTTTACCCTGATTGTAAAATTCATTGGAACCACCAACATGGCCGATGCCGAGGTCCCGGTGGAGGTTACAATTACCCGCAATCCGCTGACGGCGGACATGGTAATGCTGTCAGCGGAAAGCGCCACCTACAACGGAACGGAGCAAAAACCGATTGTCACCGTTACCGGGCTGACGGTTGGAAAGGATTATGATGTCACATTCCAAGACGGATTTAAGAACGCTGGAACCTACACTGTTACCGTCACTGGCAAGGGGATTTATGAGGGAACGGTGAAAAAAACCTTCTCCATCGGCAAGGCCACGCCCACGATTGTGTGGGCCAGTGATGAAGTGACATCATGCCCGGACTTACCATAAGGGGATATAAGCCATAGAGGACAAACAGGGCAGGCACCCCGGTTTTCGGCAGATAGGGGGATTGGGGAGCAAAAGAATGGAGGAGATTTAGAAATGAATTATACATATTATATCAGCAGCCCTCTGATAAGCGGGACTCAATATGGGAGTAAAGGTTTTGCCTCCCCCATGAAAGAACTGAATGAACAGACTGTTCTGGTAGAAAGCTGTGAGAATAAGAATGACAGCTACCGTCAAAAGACCAAATATGATGACAGAGTAGACGGCTATTTCAGTACATATGATTTGGGGATATTATTACAGAACAGGGACAGCTGTCTGGAAGGAAAACTGGATTCAGATGGGGATGTAGATTATTACTCCTTTTCCTATGGACAGAAGAGCTTTTATGAGAAGATGGGCGTAGGGACGGAAATTACAATCCGGCTGGAAAATATTCCAGAGGGCAGCGATTATGATCTGGCAGTTTACGATGCAAAGGGAAACCAGATAGGGATAGCGAAAAACAATGGTAACGGCGGCAAAGAGCTTACCCTGCCGGATTGGGACGGATCAGACCGTTATACCATCAGGGTGGAAAACCACGGTAACGGTAACGGGAATGTGGATGCGGAAGAACCTTACCGCATCCGTATTATGGAAGAGAAGTATCAGAAGCAGGAGAAAGCGGACGGGAGGCAGGATTACAGTAGTGAAATTGAAAAACTACACAGGGAGCAGTATGATTCCCTCCCGGAGGATGAACGATATACGGGTACGGAAAGCGTGGAAGGGCTGCTGGAGAAAAAGTCATCCGGGGAAATACTGGATAAGCGGGAGGAGGCTTACCTGAAAATTTTTGCGAACCTGCACGATTATGAGCGCGCGGCGGCCAATGGCAGACTGAAAAACACATTATTCCCGAAGATGCAGGAAGCATTGGAAAAAGCAGGTATTGACGTACAGGGGAAAGAGTATGCCATAGAGATGGATATCTATGGGAAGATAACCGTTACCGGGGAGCTTTCGGAGGAAGAAAAGCGGAAAGCGGCGGATGTGCTGGTGGAACAGTTTTCGGACGAACTATGGGACTGCCATATGCAGGCATCGGATTATACTACGGTGGAGTTCAACCGGATCGATGCATATAGGGAGATTTCCAGCTTTCTTGGTAAAGCAACGGGGGGACAGTATTCATGTGATGATATTTCAGTGGATGTGAATGGGAATATCAGCGGGCTTCCTGAAAAGATGTGCCAGTTACTAAATTCGCAGGAAAGCAATGGCAGATACGAGCAGTTAAGGGATGACATTCTGATGCTTTACGATTATGGAATGGATGAGTTTTCCAGTTACAAGGTAAGATACGAGGTGGCAGGTACGGACATTAAGATTGTGAATAATTAGTGTGTACAGCGGAAGCCACACGAAGAAAACCAATAATGCACAAACGATAAGAGGGAATCAAGCAGATGATAGGTACACCTTGCTTGATTCCCTTGTTCCATATCAGTGCGGGGAGGCGGTTTCAGTGGAGAGGATCAGATGCCCGAACCCGAAGTGCGGGCGGCACATCCTGGACATTGAGGAAATGCCGCCGGGCAGGACGGTGCTTGAGATGAAGTGCAGGCGCTGCGGGGAGGTGGTCGAGGTGGGCTTTGGCCCGAAGAAGGTACATAAGAAGAACAGGCGGCAGGAGTAGCCCTGCCATTTTTTTGTATAGGCCGTGATTAGGAATCCGCCGTGTAGTGATCGCCTGCGGCACTGTGGATCTCAGGAAGGGAATTGACGGTCTGGCAATGATCATAGGCGACAAATACAAACAGAATCCCTTTGAGAAGGGCACACTGTTCCTGTTCTGTGGAAAGCGCACGGACCGCTGTAAGGGGCTGTTATGGATGGGGACAGGGTTCCTGCTCCTCTATAAACGTTTTGAAGACGGGCGGATGTCCTGGCCGCGGACTACACAGGAAGCGGCGGAACTTACAGAAGAACAGTTCCATTACCTGATGCTGGGATTAAATCCTTTAAATCCAAAAATCAAGGACGTAAACCCGGAAAAAATCTGTTAATGGTTGTGCAAAACATAGAAATTTTATTCCTGCTTTTTTCACGGATAACCCGGCTGTTTTCCTGCAAAGAGGATGTTTTCCAATGCACATAAAGCAGCATGCCGGCACCGTGAGAGCAAAATTTGAGTTTTAAAACAATCAATGCTGGAGCCGCTCATGCCGTGGTCGAAAACCTTACCAGCTGATTGTTACAGCAAGCGTCGCGACTAATGCGGCGCTTAAAATTTGGTAGAGCGTAGAATTTGACGTTTACCTTTTCTATCCCGTCTGCGTTTAGTGTGTATTCGCTGATGGGTAGTCATGCACCTGGCAATGGTTCACAGGCCATTCGCGTACTGCCGATTGGGGCATCCGGGCAGGCAGCGTCTATGCCGGACAGCATCACAAATGCGGTTTCCACATGGACGGTTGTATGGGCTGCTGGCGTGTTGGTCTGTGCGGTGTTTTTTAGTCTGGCATATTGGAAATGTCGGAAGGAGTTCCAGACATCCATTCCGGTGGGGAATGACTTCACTGAAAACTGGTTAAGCGTCCATCAGCAGGGGCGCAGGATTTCCATCCGGCAGTCTGGCCGGTTTTCTGCACCGCTTACATATGGCGTACTTCACCCGGTGATTTTGATGCCTACGTCTACAAAGTGGGAAAATACAGATTCATTGGCATATGTTCTGGCCCACGAATATGTGCATATCCGGCGTTTTGACAGCATCAGGAAATTGGTCTTGATCGTGGTGCTGTGCGTGCATTGGTTCAACCCGCTGGTATGGGTTATGTATATCCTTGCGAACAGGGATATTGAACTGTCATGTGATGAGGCGGTTGTCCGCTTTTTCGGCGAAAATACAAAAGCGGCCTATGCACGGGCATTGATCAGTATGGAGGAGACACGGAGCGGGTTGACCCCTCTGTGCAGTAGTTTTAGCAAAAATGCGATTGAAGAAAGGATAACTGCGATTATGAAGATTAAGAAAACTACAGTTTTTTCACTTGTTTTGGCAGGATTTATTGTTGTAGGAACTGCAACAGCGTTTGCCACTTCTGCAAATGCACAGCAGGCCGAATCTGTGGGGCAGGGCAGTGGGACAGAAATAGTAACCAAGCCGGATTCCATTCCGCAGGTTGACGACAGTTTTGGGATTTTTTTCAAGGACGGTGGAAGAACCGCGGGTGCTGACACAGAAGATATGAAAACGGCTGTCCCGGTGCAGTCAGATGATATTTATGGCGCACCTGTAGAAAAAACCAGTGCTTTGGCAGATGACCTGTCTGGAGACAATATTATCTACTTTAACACAGAAGAAGAGCGTGATGAACACTTCCGGGCATTGGAGGCAAATGTGGAGAAAGGCTTGGATCGCTATGCGGGATTTGAGGAAATGTATAAAGGCATAGATACCTCTGCGCCTGTGACGTATATTGTGAAGTAAAAATGCCGGGACGGGATAGCTTGTAATGAAGCAACCATGTAAAAGTAACCGCCGCTATGGTTCACTCCATATGCGGCGGTTTTCCGTTTTAACACATCGGCTTAGGTGTTGTCTTGCAGGGTATTGCAAAAGGGCTGTTGATGTCTCTTTTTCAGTTTCCTGATATGGCAGATGCCATTTATGAACATGACAAGATAGGATGACTGAGCTGTTCCGTACAATAGAAAGCTACTAAATAACATATTTGTTGGTGCTGTTTAAAAGAGTGGGATGCAGGAAAGCCAGTCAAGGTTCTCCTGCTGATTTTTTTGTGCAGCATGGCGGCTGGATGTCCAGCCCGTCCAAAAAGCCCGCGCCCCAATCGCACATGGCATCCAGCACCGGGATAATGCTCCTGCCAAATGGGGTGAGGGAGTACAGTGTCCGAGGCGGCTTGTCCGGGATGACTTCCCGGTGTAGCATCCCACATTTCTCCAGATCATGTAACTGCTGCGACAGCATTTTGGGTGTCGCTTTCGGGATCATGCGCTGCAGCTCCATGTAGTGGAGCGGTTTTTCTATCAGGTACCAGAGGATGAGCGGCTTGTATTTCCCGCCGATCAAAAACAGCGTGGCCTCCACCGGGCAGTTAAACTGGTCTTTTGAATATTCCATTATCTGTATCCTCTCCTTTTTATAGCTACCCTTTTGGGAAGTATCTACCCAAAAAGTGCATTCTTGCAGAATTTCTGTATCCTGCTAAAATTTAGGTCAACGGTTGACCAACACGTTCAGTATACAATAGAAAGAGAGGATTTGCCACTATGGATTTTATCGAAATTGCAAAGAAGCGTTCTTCCGTCCGGGGCTATAAGGACAGAAAGGTGGAGGAGGAAAAGCTGAAAAAGATACTGGAGGCCGCCCACGTTGCGCCGACTGCGGCCAACCTCCAGCCCGTCCGGCTGATTGTTGTGCAGAGCAGTGAGGGGCTTGCGAAGATTGGGAAAGGGGCGAACCTTTACGGAGCGCCGTTGGCGGTCATCGTCTGCGCTGACCACGGAAAGGCATGGGTGCGCCCGTTTGATAAGAAGCAGACCGCCGATATAGACGCCTCCATACTGACAGACCACATGATGCTGCAGGCAACGGAATTAGGGCTCGGCTCCGTGTGGATTTGCTATTTCAAGCCGGATGTTATCAGCAGGGAGTTTGGACTTCCTGAAAATCTGGAGCCGGTCAATATCCTTGCAGTCGGGTATTCGGACGAGGAAGCGGCAGACCCGGAGCGCCACTCACAGACCAGAATCCCGGTGGAAGAACTGGTTTCTTACGAAACGGTATAGACAGTTTTTTACAACTTAATACTGGCATCTGCAGGGCAGGGTGAGATTCCAAAACCGACAGTATAGTCTGGATAGAAGATGAGAACGGGTCTTAAACCGGAAGCCGCCTGTCTATTATCTAAAGGCAGAATGAAAGCCTGTGCTGGCATGGCATTGCAGCGCAGGCCCTTTTTGTAGTTCAGCCTACATAAGATGCGTGTCGCTCCATTTCTTCATGTCTTTTAAGATTGGTATAAAACTTTTCCCCAGGTCAGTCAGGGAATACTCCACCTTCGGCGGCACTTCCTGATAGATATAGCGGGAGATGAAGCCGTCCTGTTCCAGTTCGCGGAGCTGCTTGGTAAGGGTGGACTGCGTGATGTCCCCAAGCCTCCGCCTCAGCTCCCCGAACCGCTGCACCTCATATTCCGCGATGTACCATAATATCGTTATCTTCCATTTCCCGCTTAAGATGTTCTGTACCCTGACCATAGCCGCGCATTGGGGCAGTGGCGCTTTCATGTTGCTCATGTGGTTCCCTCCTTTTGGCAGCATTATACGATATTTTTTCTATAAGTGCAAGGTACTATACTTTTTGATACTGGTATCAATTTTCGCACTATAAACGAAAAAAGACAGAGGACGCTTGCCTGCCCGGAGTGCGGGAACACGGTATATCCCGGCATTGCCCCGGTGGTAATGGTGGCGGTCACGGACGGGGACAGGCTGCTGATGACAAAATATGCAGACCGCTCCCTCCCGCAGTGGGTACTCATATCCGGCTTCGTGGAGGCAGGGGAGACGCTGGAGGAAGCGGCGGAGAGGGAGGTCTATGAGGAGACAGGCATCCGCATCCGGGATTTGCAGTATTTTGGCAGCCAGCCGTGGGGGTTCTCCGGCTCCGTTATCGCAGGCTATACTGCAAGGCTGGACGGCCCTGATGAAATCCGCCCTGACAGGAAAGAACTGGCGGAGGCAGAGTGGCATCTGCGTTCCAGACTTCCGGATGAATTGACGGATATCAGTATTGCCCATGAGATGATTGAATCATTGAGGCTTTAGAGGAAAGGCTGGATAAAGATAGTTTACTGTACTAAGGATAAAGAGGAAGAGGGCTCACAGGCCCTTTTTCTATGTGCGGCGGTCTGTCGTATCCGCAGGCACGTCTGACAACAGAAACCGCTTGGAAAGCGGGGAGTCAGAGTTAATATGCTTACACGGCGGTTTGCGTTTGTGCCGCCTTATATCGGCCGAATGGCGAAAAACTTTAGGGCTGATTTTTGAAATTTTTACAGAAAAGAAAAAGATTTCGTTCCCTTTCAAATAGGGTTTCGTTCCCTCGCGGCTGACTGCGCCAAAATTCTGCCGATATAAAAAGTAAAAAGAACTGCCCGTGGGGAAGCTATGCCCATGGGAAATGAATTGCAGGTGATGGGATTGAACATAGCCATATGTGATGATGAGAAGGTCATCCGTGAACAGATAAAGGAACTGGCAGAAAAAGAAATGCCGGACGTATGCGCCGGATTATACGAGACGGGGGATGCGCTACTTGCCGCCGGGAAGCAGTTTGACATTGTGTTCCTTGACATACAGATGGAGGGGACGGACGGGATTGAAACGGCGAAAAGGCTCAGGCAGAGGGATGAAGATACCATACTGATCTTCATAACAGGCATCCGGGAATATGTTTTCGAGGCGTTTGACGTGGCGGCGTTCCACTATCTGCTAAAGCCCATTGAGGAAGAAAAGTTCCGGGAGGTGTTCCGCAGGGCAGGACGGGAGCTGGAAAAGCGGAAAAGCAAACGGCGGGAAACGGTGCTCATAAAGACGAGGAACAGGAGCTTTTCACTGGAAAAGGACAGCATCCTCTATATCGAGAGCAGGGGGAAGAAGGTGGAGATACACACCACGGGGGAGACCATAGAGGCATATGCGTCCATGAATGAAATGGAAGGGCAGCTTGGAGGCGGGTTCTTCCGCTGCCACAGGGGGTATCTGGTGAACATGGCATATGTGGCGGAATATGACAGCGGGAGCATTACCCTGAATAATGGGGAGTATGTTTATCTGGCAAAAGAGAAATACGGGGAGTTTGTGAAAGCCTATATGCGGTATCTGAGAAACGGGGTGGGTGCTGATGGCTGAATGGGTTATGGGATTGATCAGTGTTTTATTGTGCCTGTTTGAAGGGTACTGCATACAGTCTTTTTTTGGCAGGTTTGCCGTGCCAAAGCTGTACAGGATAAGGAATGCGGGATGGGCGGCGGGTATTGCATGGATTGTGATAAGGGCATTCAGTGAGGGGCTGTTTTCAGATACGGACAGCGTATCGTTAATCATGGAACTGCTTTTTACATTCTGCACTTTATTTGTTTTCTGCGTATGCTGGTATCAGGGAAATGTCCTGTTAAAGATATTTCTGGCTGTCCAGTTCATATCCCTGCGGGAACTGTCATTCTGGACGGGTTACAGCCTGATCTATATTGGAAATGAGATGATAGAGGCACTGGCGCATAAAGCAGGAATCGGTATGGCATCGGCGGAATATCTGCCCGTGGCGGCGGGCATCCTGTCCTGCTTTGTGGTTGCCCTTGTGGGAGCCGCAAGGTGCGCCCTGCTTTTTGTTTCCACAAGAAAGATAGCGGGGAGCTATTGCAGTAAGCAGAGAGGGCGGATGGGCAAGGAAGTGTTATTCTATCTGCTGCCCTCCGTGGCAGGCACACTGGTTTCGGTTCTTGTGCGCCTGCTGCTGATCACCGTTACGGACGGCACCCCGGTACTGCTGTATGAAAAATATCCGGCGCTGTATCTCATCATCCCAATGACGGCGCTTGTGCTGCTTGGGGCTGTCGTGTTCAGTTTCCGTATCTATCAGGATATGGCGGTTTTGCAGGAGGAGCGGGCGGAAAAGATCGTGCTGGAGAACCAGATCACGCAGATGCAGAGTTCTATGGTGGAGATGGAACATCTGTATGACGGAATCCGCTCGGTCAAGCATGATATGAAGAACCACATGGCAGTCCTGCAGAATCTGATACAGAAAAGGTACAGCGGGGAGGATGAGGAAATCCGGCAGTATTTTGAGGGGATGCGCCAGTCGGTGGAGCAGATTGACAGCAGGGTGCATACGGGTAATGCAGTCAGTGACGCGGTGGTTGGCAGCAAATTCCGTTATGCGGCAAAGAAGGTAAAAGGTATCAGGCTGGATGCCAGCAAATTTATGCTGACGGATGCCGTTACGATAAAGGCTTATGACATGGGGATCATCCTAAACAACGGGCTGGATAATGCAGTGGAAGCCTGTATGCGGATGCGGGAAAAGCAGCCAGATGCGGAAACCTATATTACAATACGGTCTTTCCGTGCAAAGAATATGTATTTTATACCAGCCGTGCGGGGTGGTAGTCCATGAGGATGGAAGCGTCACTTATATCGGCGGCTGCGGCGATTCTCCGGAGCGTGTGGCAGAAGTGAATGCTATCAACAAAGCGAAACGGGAAAAAGAGGCGGCACAGCGGAAAGCGGGCATTGAGCGGAGCCAGGAAGCAGCAGAGGAACGGAAACAGCAGTATGCAGGCGTATTGGGATTTCATGAACAAGAAATAAATTCCATCGGCTGTATATCCCCGATAACCCACAGACTGACAAGGCAGGGTGGGCATCCCCGGCGTTCCGGCAAAACAGAGAGAGGCGATTGAAATGGATATAACAGGAGTAGCAAAAAGCCATCATGCGGGCATCCCAAAGCCATCATCCAAGAAGGAATGGAAGCTGTCTGACTCCCTCCGGGAGCAGATAGCCGAATACGCCAGGGAGGATGCGGCGCAGAACGTCTATATGGGGAATAAGTTCCTTGCCCTGCGCAAAAGCGAGGTCGCCAAGGTCGCCCCGGACAGGGCAGGCATCCTCGGCTTTCCGGCAGATTGGAGAATCGGGGAGCAGGGAGAGTTTCGTGAATGGTGGGGGAACTACAGGAGGGAGTTGGATGGATAACTTTTCAAAACATATAGTTCGGTTTAACGCTTTTCAAATTAAAATAATTGCTCTAATAACCATGACACTAGATCATATTGGCGCCTATCAGACATTTACATTCAGTCGAGAAATTAATGATGGGTTAAGGGTAGTTGGCCGGATTGCGGCTCCATTGTTTTTGTTTATGGTAGTGGAAGGGTTACGTTATACTCGTAGCAAACCAAAGTATATACTGCGGCTATATATAGCAGGTATAGTGATTGAGATGATAAACAGAATCCTATCAAAAGCAACAGGTGTGTTTGAGTTCGGAAATACTTTGCCTACATTTTTTTATACGGCACTATTTGTTTTTTGCATAGAGTACATTTGCAATAACTGGAGGCATATAAAATCGGTTTGCATTGGAGTCTGCGGTTTGGTTATCCCCTTTACATTTTTTGCGCTTAACGTCATTTTGCTAGAACAGGGTTATAGTGCAGCATGGTATTTTATATCATTATTTTTTCCTTCGCCATGTAATGTGGATTATTCTATTTTATTTGTGTTACTTGGTGTTGCATGGTACTTTATCAACAGCAAAATGATAAATTGCGCTGTATTTGCAGTTTTGTCATTGGCTTGTTGGGTGATACCAGGTTCCTGTTTTTTTACTATGCAGCTTGGATGGTTCAGGCCTGCATTTTTCAATGTTTTTTCTTTATTTGTCAGTACGCAATGGTGTATGTGTTTAGCAATTCCATTTATGCTTTTATACAATGGAGAAAAGGGCAGAAATTTGAAATATTTATTTTATGTCTATTATCCAATTCATGTGTATGTACTGTTTTTTATTCAATTTTTTAGATAATATGCAGTGAATAGTCATTCTCGTTTTCATACAGATAATGGGAATCGGGGAGCAGAAGGAAAACCAATAATAAACAAATGATAAAAGGGAACCGGCAGGGACAGGCTGGTTCCCTTGTTCCATATCAGTGTGGGGAGATAGCAGCAGATGTATTTGGGGAAGGGAGGTGGTATTATCCGGAAAATGAAATGCCCGGAGAGGCGGTGCAAAAAGCGGGCCTGTGACATTGGGGAGACGAGTTCCGGCTGGATTATCGTGTCGCTGAAATGTCCTAACTGCGGCAGGGTAATAAAGGTGTACTGGAAACCGAAAGGGAAAAGATAAATATACATAGCGGGAAAGAATGGCAGGAAGGTATCCTGCTATTTTTACTTTTATAGATTAAAGCGTTTCTTTTATGGTCATACTAAGGTTATCAATGGTAATTTATGGAAATTCCCATTGTGCGGCTTGGCAGACCTGCCATGCCGGATAACTGAATATGTACCGAGCGAGTGGGACCGCATTGTGTCGAGTCACGAATGGCCGGAGTAAAGCTAGTGAATTATTTTAGATTTCTTACAAAGAGCTTTCTCAGGGCCATTTTTTGCCTTTTTTTCAAAGCCAGTCCCACATCTGAATGAGAGCGTTCCTAACTTTACGAAGCCGTAAAGGAAGGAACGCTTTATGGAGAGCTGCGGCTGACCATCATGGCGACCCTCGCGCAGAACGAATCGAAAAAGACCTCCATGCGGGTGAAGGCGGGGCAGATGGTCTCCTTCCAGAACGGGGTGGTCTACGGCACCGGGAACGTGCTTGGATATGACAAGGTGGGGCCGGAATACGTCATCAATGAGGAACAGGCGGAAACGGTCAGGAGGATATTCGACCTGTACCTTGCGGGCAACGGCTACCACAAGATCATGAAGCAGCTTGAAAAGGAAGGCCGCCGCACGGCGATGGGGAAGACGATGTGGCATTACGCCACCGTCGGCCACATCTTAAAGAACCGCCTCTACTGCGGGGAGCTGGAATACCGGAAGGAATACGTGCCGGACTACCTGGAACAGAAAAGGGCGAAGAACAAGGGGGAGCTGGAGCGCGTCATCGTGGAGGGGAAGCACCAGCCCATCGTCACCAAGGAGGAATTCGGGCGGGTGCAGAAGATGATGGCGGAAAAGGATGCGCAGATGGGGCAGCGCCGGAAGAACAAGGGCGTCCATTCGGAAGACCTCTGGCGCAGGAAGATGCGCTGCCAGTGCGGACACGCCTTCGCAAAGACCAAGTGGCATACCAAGACGGACTTCATCACCTACACCTATAAATGCTACGACCAGACCCGGACGGGAACCATAGCGGCAAGGCTGAAAAACGGCCTGGGCATTGAAAACGTCTGCCGCTCGCCGCTGGTGCAGGACTGGAAGATGTACACGATGGCGCAGAAAGTCCTCCACGCCGTGTTCGATGACCCGGAGAGGACGCTCTTGGACGCGGCGGCGGCGCTGGGGTGCGGCATCGCCGGGGTGGAGCAGTCGGAAGTCCTGCGGGACAAGGAAATCATAGAAGAACAGCTCAAAAAGGAGCGGGGCAGATATGAGACGCTCCTCGACATGAGGATGAACAACGAGATTCCGAAGGAAGTATTCAGCCGCAAGCAGCAGGAGGTGGGGGAGAAGATCGCGGAACTGGAGCAGCGGATGGCGCAGTACGGAGACGTGGAGCCCGCCACGGAGGCGGACGTGAGCGGCAAGCTGGAAAACCTGCGCAGGCTCATGGGGCAGTCCGCCATGCCAGAGGACGGCGAGTTTTCGGAAGAGGAAATGGATAGATATGTGTCAGGGGTGAGGGTTTACGAAGACCGCTTCGAGTGGCTCCTAAACCTAAGCCCCGATGCAGGAGGGGGACTGGATGATGCCGGTTCCCCTGTTTATTTTAAGAAGATAACGGTCACGCCGGATGACGAGCGGGCGTGGTTCAGGAAACACCCGCAGTGGTCAAAATCCAACAGGTACGCGGAACTGGAGGTATGGATATTCATTTAAAACGAAAGAGGGACAGGGCGGAAGGGCTGTGGCGCAGCCTTTCCGCCCTGTCACCGATTTGCGGTTACAGTTCTGAGGTCATTTCTTTTGCTTCTGTCGGCAGGCATTTCCCTAAAAACATGGCCTTGCAGTCGGAAAATCCCAACAGGTAGGCGAGCATCCCAAACCGGGAGCCGAGAGCGTTCTGCTCGCTGACGTAGCGGTCGATCAGCAGCCGGATTTCTTTTGACAAGTCCATCCTGTCCAGTTCGCCGGAGTATATGTCCGACTTGCGGAGAATCGCCTGGTATTCCCCGTCACTGCTCACGATACCGTTCATGACGCTGTGCATGCGGGTATCCATCAATTGGTATAATGCAGAATCTTTTTCCAATCCAATCCCTCCTCTCTGTGGTGTCGTAGCTTACCTCTGTTTTGGCGGGATTGCAAGCGGAAAAAGAAAAAAGCCGGAAAACCATCTTGTAGCGTCCGACATTTTCTGATAAAATATTCATACGGGTACTGCCATAACGGTAGGCGGCTAGTTCTTCTACGGAGGGACTGTGACCCTCCGATTACATAGAAACCTGCTTGCAGGAATCTAGGAAAGGAGGGCTAAGTGGATGTTGACGATTGAAGGATTGATTTCAGTGCTTGGCTTATGCCTGACCTGCTTCGGTCTCGGATACGCCATCGGAAGCAAGGATAATAATAAACCACAAAAATAGCCGCCCCAGTCTGGAAAACTTAGCGGCTATTTTTGCAACTAATAATTTGGACTAGCCGTCTATCGGCAGTACCTTTATGTAAATATATCTTAGCAGATTTATGTGGAATTGTCAAACGCTGCGGAGCGTTCCGCTGAAATCATTTTATAGCGGATTCCGCAAAAAAGCAAAGGTTTTCTGTCGAATCCTGTTTGTCGAATGTCGAATTGGGTGGGGTAAATGGGGTAAAGAGGGGTAAAAGTCATCAAAGTATAACAGCGGCACAGGCGGCAATTCAGAAATAATGCCATAGGAATTTGGGTACTAACAGGCAAAAGTATTGAAGAATGGCTTAAAATCAAGGGTTTTAAGGCTTGGTGGGGTTCACTGGAATGGTTGGTGAACCCCATTTTTTTGTGTTTTTAGATGCCGCTGATAGGATGGCGATAGGGGAAAAAATCGTACTATCAGGCAAAAGTATACTTTCACGCAAAAGTCCGGGGTTTCCGTGATAGTATAAAACGGAAGGGTAAAAAGGTGTAGGATATTGGCGGTTTTAGCTGAAAGATGTATTAGTTTGGCTAAAAATGTTGTTGAAAAACGGGGGATATGATACAAACACGGAAACAGCATGGAGTTTTCGTGTTTGTTTGGAGTTTAGCCTGTTTGTAGAAAAATGCTGTTGAAGTAAGAAATTTTTCAAAAATATTTGATTGTTTTAGTGACTTTAAGAATGGAATACTGGTATGGGTGGGTGAAATGGAGTTTAATGTTAAAACAGAATACTGATTGGGGATTGCGTTTTCTTATTAGGTTTATATGTAAAATTATGTAAATTTTTTGCAATGAATACTTGTAAAGTTAGGAAATCTGTGATATGCTATTGTTAGCACTCGACATTAACGAGTGCTAACAACGCAGATTATGATTCATATAGGGAGGATAGAAAATTATGAGCAAACAAGTCTATATCAGTGCTGACTATGACCAGCTTTATGGTGATCGCAATGTTGTTGAAGAACTAAATAAATGGGGAAGTGATAGTCTCCATAAAGTAGATTTCATTGATATGTCGAAAGTTTCATCTGGAACCGTGGCAAACGGCGATGATTGTCGAATTTGTGATTTAAAGGCGGAATTTAATAGACAGATTAATGCTTCATCAGCTGTGATTTTTGTTGTAGGTAATCAGACAGGTTCTCGTACAGCAGGCAGCAGCTGTGAGCGTATGTCTAAAGAACAATGGCAATGCTACTGCACACCTTATAAACAAAATGCTAATGGTATTAAGCTATGCAAGATTCCCAGTGTTTCAACACCTGGCGAGAATGATGATTATGGAAACATAAATAAATGTTCATATCTTCGCCATGAATTTGAACAAGCCAAAAAGAAGAAAAATACAATCATAATTGTTTATAATTCCACACGTAAGGAATCAAGTTGGCTTCCTTCATATATGAATGGTTACGAAGACCTTGCGAGACCATTTTGGAAAATTGATGATAATGGGAAGAAAGTTGGAGATTACGCATACATAAAGGAGGCACTTGGATTTTGATTGGCTTTATCCTAAAAAGCGTAGCGATGGCATTTGGTATCGCCACAGGTATATTTACTTTTGTGCCAGAGGCGTTTTTTGGAAAATACGAATGGGTAACGCAGACGACTCTTGAACAATATAAATGGTTTGCTTTTTGCGATGCTCAAGATATTAACATAATAATTTCACGTCTTGTATGCTTTCTGCTTGTGTGGATTGGAACATCGTTGTTATATGGAGCATTCCTGAAATTTCGAAGATGGACTACTATTAAAGGCCAGAATTATTCAATCAAAGTTGAGTATGGGAATATACTTAAAAAGAGGAAGTGCAAGAGAGTAATTAGTTTTGATGAGTGTTTTACAACACAAGTAGGAAATGCAACGGCAGATATTAATCCAAAGTCAATATGTGGACAGTATTTATCCTTACATCCGAATTTAGATGTCCAACAGTTGATTGAAACAGCTCAAATAACACCGGCACGGAGTAAATCAAAGTATCAGCATAAGACTCGGTATGACTCGGGAACGATAGTTCCGAATGGCGATGACTTATTGATGGCATTTGCCAAATTAGATGAAAGGGGTAAGGGGCGATTCTTTTCTCGAGATGAGTATATCAAGTGCTTGGATTTACTGTGGAAGGAATTAGAGAATTACTATTCTGAAAAAGATGTATGCGTACCAATATTAGGAGCCGGAACAACATCATTTGATGGCGGGAGCGGAGCCTCCATTTCACAGCAAGATTTACTTAACATGATGATTTGGTCATATAAATTAAGTTCTCATAAAATAAAGGCTCCATATAAATTGCGTATTGTTTGTAAAAAGAATAGTGATTTTTCCATCAATAATATAGATGGGTAGTTACAGGAATTATAAAAGAAATTTATGAAAAAGAAGAATATGATAATAGTACAGTAAATTTTGGGGTTGCGTATTACTATTTGATGCAAATGACTCAAGTTAAGCGATTGGAATTTGTCCTGATTTGAGAGCAATAACTCTGGCACTTAACGGTGTCTTCTTCCACGGCAGATACAGACACGGAAAGCCTGCAAAGCCCGTAAACACGGCACTTTCGGCACTACATAGGTTTCTAAGTTACATTATTTCCGTGTGCTTTTGAGGGCATTTTTACATTAGCGAGGGTGCGAACTTTTGTTCTGGGTTGTTTTGCCTGATAGTGTATACTCGTAGGCAAAAGTCGGTTATTATCACGGAAACTCGGATACAAACAGGCAAAACTCGATACTATCACGCAAAAGTCGATACTCGCAGGCAAAACCCATATACAAACACGGAAACTGACTGTATTATCACGGAAACAGAATGGGAGTTTTCGTGATAGTATAGGTGTTTCCGTGATAATATACAGAGTTTCCGTGTTTGTATATGAGTAAAGCGGTAAAAATTAAATGAATAAGTGATAATGTGAGAAAAGGGCTGTTTCGGCAGTCCTTTTTTTATATCTTAAGATTTCACAATTCATTTCTTTACATTTCAAATTTCACAGATATTTTTATAGCGGTTCAGAAAATAATAAGTTGGAAAGCGGGAAAATCAGAGTTAATATGCTTACACGGCGGTTTGCGTTTGTGCCATATCGGACGAATGGCGAAAAACTTTAGGTCTGATTTGGCTTTTCAAAAACAAAAAATCTGCGATTCACGTAGCCAGATTAACCATTCACGAAGTAGATGTTAGAAATCGCCCTTATTTTTCCGATAAGTTAGTTGAGGACTGGAGGTGGCAGAAACGATAAAAATTGCGGTGTGTGATGATGAAAAAAATATAAGGTCTTACCTTGTTTCGCTCATCAAAAAGCAGGGAGGGGAGTGCGGCATCACGGAATATGCCTCTGCCGATGCGTACCTTTCGGACGATAAGGAGCATGACATTATATTTCTGGACATAGAGATGGGAGGCTCTAGCGCAGGTATGGACGGCATGGGGTTGGCAAGGCATATCCGGGGCATGGAGGCGCAGAAACAGCCCATCATCATTTTTGTGACAGGGTATGAAAAATATGTGTATGATGCATTTGACGTAGGGGCGTTCCAGTATCTGGTAAAGCCCGTGGACGAGCAGAAATTTGCAGAGGTGTTCGGACGGGCGGCGGGGCAGGTTTTATCCGAGGCGGAGCAGCGGAAGAAAAAACTTGTGATCCAGTATGGCGGCGAGGGAAAGGCGATACCGCTGAATGACATTTATTACATGGAAAGCCGGAACCACAATATCATCCTGTACTTAAAAAGCGGAAATATAGAATACTATGCGAAGATCGGGGATTTGGAGGAGGAGCTGGCGGGGCAGTTCTACCGCATCCACCGGGGATACCTTATCAACCTTTTCCATGTAGAGGGTTACGATAAGACGGAGGTAAGGATGGCGAACGGGGATAAGCTGCTTCTTTCAAGGTATAAATATGACGGCTTTGTGCAGGCATACATGGATTACATTTCGGAGGAAAGCCTATGAGCCAGCCAGCGTTTGAAATAGTGAATAGCATCTTGGATATATGGAAGATTGCCATACAAGCAATTATGTTCCTTGTTTTGTGGGCGGCGGCTTTCAGGGAGAAAAAATCAAAAAGGGATGGCATTGCGGCAGTACTGTTTATCCTTGCCAATATAGGGATAGGGTTCCTTCCGTGTGCCGCTTGGGTGCGGTATGGCGTTTCAGCTTTTGTAATAATGGGTTATGCCGGGATATGTTATAAAAAGCAGATTGGAAAAGCAGTATTTGTGATGCTTGCTTTTTATAACCTCCATTGTCTGAGTTTTCTGATTGCAAACAGCATTTACATGAAGATAACGGGTGTGATGATGAAAAGCCTTGATGCAATGCAGGAAAGCTATATGCAACAGGTATACCAATGTTTGTCGGTCGGTATGGCGGTTTCCGCTCTCTTTTATATGGTACTGTATGTGGCAATGGCAGTTATTTTTCACAGCCTCATTAAAGGGGAAGCCGTAATGGCCTGGCAGGACATCATCCTGCTTTCCATTCTAAATTTTGTTGGGAGCATGATTGCAAACGTGGTCAACGGCCTGCTTATTGTAAGAATAAATACAGATGCTTTTGTGCTGTTTGATGAAAAGCCAGACCTGCTTTGGAAGATTCCCATGATAGCTGTTTTTATATTTGCGGGGGAAGCCGCATTGATTTATTTCTGGCAGAAATACCGTGTCCTGCTTGCCGAGAGGCAGAAACATTTCGTGGAGGAACAGCAGGTCAAGGCCATGAAGAAGCGTCTGGAGGAAGCGGAGAATTTCTATGGAAGCATCCGAAAGGTGCGGCACGAGATGAAGAATCATATGGCGAATATCAAAGGACTGGCAGGAGCCGGGGAGTATGGGGAGATAGAAGATTATGTACGGCGGATGGATGAGACCATGCAGGAACTGGAATATAAGTATGTGACGGGGAATGCAGTGACGGATGTCATCATCAATGACAAATGCCGCAGGGCTGAAAAAGTGGGAATCCGATTTGATGCAGATTTCCGGTACGGAGGGGAAATCCCGGTATTTGATTTAGGGATTATCCTGAACAATCTTCTGGATAATGCCATAGAAGCCTGTGAGAAGCTGGAATCGGGGAAAGGTTTCATACGTCTTATGCTGAAACGGAAAAAGCAGTTTCTATTGTTGGAGGTTGAGAATTGCTTTGACGGGACTGTACCTGTGCAGACGGACGGAGGTCTGGCTCTTCCGACAACGAAACAGAGTACCCTGCCGGGGATTATCACGGAACATGGGATTGGGTTGGAGAACGTGCGTGATGTGGCAGAGAGGTATTTCGGCGGTGTAAACATAAAAGTGAAAGGGGATGTGTTCCATGTAACGGTAATGCTTCAGCAGGGGGAGGTGGGAGAAGGTAAGTAAATGGCTATGCATTAAATGAAACTCGAAAATAGATTAAATTGGAGGATTAAAAAATGGCTATCAGTGGAATAGGACAGAATTATTATCAGAACAATGTGGAAACAAAGGGAAACACGAAAAATGTGAACAATACGGAAAAGTTCGCACTGGAAAAAACAGGCAGTACACGGGAATTATCAGAAACGGAAGAAATGGAGCTGTTCAAGAAGGAATTTTATGAAGACCTTTCCAAGATTACCATCCATAAAACATTAAACAACGTGGCTATCAATATTTCAGAAGCAGGATTTAAGGCTATGAAAGACGACCCGGAATATAGGGAAAAAATTCTTTCACTGCTCAAGAGGGATTTGGGGAGTTCATTGGCTCGAAACTGTTCCGCAGTATTTACGGTCGGTGCAACAATAAAGGAGTATCGGGGAGATTCATGGCCTGTGGGTTATGATTCGGAGTTTTATGCACGTTCTCAGGACAGCTTTTTTAAGAAAACAAGTGGGAAAAAAGACAGGAATAAGGAACTGCTGGAAGAATATTTGGAAAAGCGGGCGCAGGCTAAGAGACAGCAGCAGGAGTTATTGGATGAAAAGATTGCAAAGGCGGAGCAGGAGAGAAGCAGGCTGGCAAAGGCGTGGGCTGGTGAAAGGCAGATGGAGGCGGCATCCAATGCTTATGATGCAAATGTCATGACGGAGACAGCGGCAGGCGGTGATTCGCTGCTTGGTTAATGAAGGGCATCATGCCCGGACTTACCGCAAGGGGGCATGGGCGGCTCCGAATGACAGAGGGGCCGCAGCAGATAAGAGAAATGAAACTTTTTTGAGGGCCGGTTCGTATTATCAGCAGATGGCCGGTTCCTTCAATTTATGGAGGAGGACATGAAAAATGCGTGTCAGCAGAATAACGGCATTACTTATTACGGCAATGATGATTCCCGCAATCAGCGGATGCACCACACAGGGAACCCCCGCCCCGGATGCCGTGCATCAGATTGAGGATGGCGGTCCGGCGGTCTATGATGATGACCCGATAGCGGATGAAAGCATTCTGACATCTTGAAGTAAGGAAGATCATGCCCGGACTTACCACAAGGGGGCATGGACGGCTTTGAATGACAGAGAGGTCAATGGATTAAATTTGATAACATATGTAGAAAGGTTGGTAATATGGATATTCAAGCAATTTTGCCGCAAATCAATAATGCTGTAAATTTATCAAGTAACGGCATCAAATGCGGAGATGAATTTGAAAAACTTTTACAGCAGGTGAATGAGGAAACAGATATTGCGGAAATGAAGAAATTTCTGGACGAAAAGTTTAATGTAAATACGGTTGTTGTAGATTACAGTTGTGAAAAAACAGATACAGAGGCAGAAATGTATGACACCGCAATGCTGGAGAAATATAATATGCATGGTGGGAGAAATGTGATTATTTCAAAGAAAACCTTATTAAGGATGAAAAAGGATGGTTCCTTTAGACAGAAAGTGTATAAGTCAATTGAAGATATACCGTGGACAAGTAAATTGACGGGAGGCGAGGTAAAAGGCAATGGAGTATTTATCCATGAAGATGGAACGGGAGGTTACTATTTGGAGTTTGATTGGGGGGATGATGTTGAAAAAACAAAATCAAAGAAAAGTAAGGTGCTGTACTCTGACAGTTCGGGTGTAAAGGAATTAGATATTCCGATATTGGATGAACGAAACAATATTGGATTGCAGGCAGATATTCTTATTTCTTTGATGGGAGCGGATTTTAGTTATAAAAGGAAAAGTAATGATGCTGGTTTCTGATTAACGGAAAAGGAACAAAGGGCAAAGGGATAGGTAATGAACCGCTCGGACTTATTACGAGGGAGCGGATGCGGCTCTGAATGACAGAGGGGTCGTAATAATAAAAATAATGGAGGATTTGAAAAATGAATGTAAATGGAATAGGAGCAACGGGATACCCGGCATGGCAGGGAGCGAGAAAGGCACAGCAGAATACGGCAGGAAAAAGTTTTACGGCGCAGGTGAACAATGTAGCAAGCACACAACCGCATACGACTACTATATACATGAAAACGGATGACATGCTGTACTCTGGCGGTAACGGGACAGGGCTGTCTTTCTATATCAAATATGCGGATGGTTCAACAGAGGATAATCCGACCGTGATTGCAAAAGGTGTTGATGAGAATGGGGATGAATTTGAAAAAACCATACATATCAACAAAGTAAATCCCAAGTCAGCGACTGTTGTGGAAATGCGTGCTTTGGAAGCGCATATGGGTGTTAAAAAATTAGGCGGATTTACCTCTCTTCCGCTAGAAACAGGGGCTATGGGGTTAAATGACAGAATGGATTTCATGGATATGTTCCAGAAACAAATCAGTGACATGAAGCTGTTGAGCCAGAAAAAAGCTGCGGCATATTACCAGTACAGTATGCAGGCATATTGGGATTTCATGAACAAGAAATAAATTCCATCGGCTGTATATCCCCGATAATCCACAGCCTGACAAGGCGGGGCAGGTATCCCCAGCGTTCCGTCAAAGCAGAGAGGCGATTGAAATGGATATAACAGGAATAGCAAAAAGCCATCAGGCGGACATCCACAAGGCAGGAAAGGCTCATCCAAGCTGTCGGATTCCCTCCGGGAGAAGATAACAGAATGTCTATATGGGGAATAAGTTCCTCAATCTGCGGAAAAGCGAGGTCACCAAAGTCGCACAGGACAGGGCGGGCATTTTGGCAGATCAGCGAGAGGAGGTGAAAGTCAGTATGAGGTTATATTCTTTGCAGGAATTGATAAAACAATATTTGGATTGGGGATTTGATTTTGCTTCCATCAGCATAGCAACACAAATACCAGAAGAAGAATTACGGCAGTTATACAGTAATGAAAATTATAGATTAAGAGATAAGGATAAAGAGAAGTATCTTATGGCATTTTTGCTACAGATTTGCTGTGAAAAACCGAACAATGATAAATATTACAAGGCATTGCTTGAGAACCTTGCACAATACTTCAAGATACCACTGGAAGCAATGGCAAATTATATAGGAGTGGATATTGATGAGTTATTGAATTTTGAAAGCAACAGTGATAAAGACAGGATTGAAAAGTGCATAGCGCATCTGTTTACTACCTTTATCCGTGATTCGAGTTATTCGGTGTAGTAAAGGAAATATTCTCGCTAAGCCACAGCCCTACAAGCCCTACAAGGCAGAGGCAGGCATCTTCGGTTTCCAATCGAACAGGAGGATTGAACATGGGTATAGCAAGAATAGCAAAAAGCCATTATGCGGGCATCCCAAAAGCGTCATCCGGGAAGGAATGGAAGCTGTCTGATTCCCTTCGGGAGAAGATAACAGGATGTCTATATGGGGAATAAGTTCCTCGCCCTGCGGAAAAGCGAGGTCGCCAAAGTCGCGCCGGACAGGGCAGGCATTCCGGCAGATCAGTGAGAGGAGGTGAAGGCCGGTATGGAATTTGGCCGGGGAGGTTAACAGGCATATTTGCATGGAGACAGTGAACTGCTCGGACTTAATACAAGGGAGCAGATGCGGCTCTGAACGACAGAGGGGCTGACAAAAATAATGGAGGAGATTAAGAAAATGAATGTAAATGGAATAGGAGCAGGATACCCGGCGGCAGGGTATGAGACAAGAAGGACGGAAAGGAATGTGACAGGAGGGAAATGTCTTAATCTTGTTTCATATCACCAATAAGCCACAGTGGATGGATAGGGCAGGTCTCCCCGGTTTTCTGGTAGATTGGGGAATCGGGGAGCAGTAAGAGGAGGTGTTGCCGTGGAACGTAGATAAAGTGTTTCTGTATGAAGGAGTAAACTGCTCGGATTTACTATGAGAGAGCAGAGGCGGCTCTGATCGACAGAGGGGCCGCAATATTAAAATTGTGGAGGATTAAAGATAATGAGCATTAGTGGAATTGGAACTTCACACTATCCTGCATGGCAGGAAGCGGGAAGGGGACAAAAGAATAATTCGGGAGTAGGATTTGCAAGCAGGATGGCAGATATAGTTGGTGCGAATACTTCCGAAAGTGGAAGGAAAACGAATGCCGTTTCTGGGCGCGACAATTATGTAGGAGGGGATGCAGCCAGTGTTTATGACATGGGCGTGTATTCAAGGAAAGATATATCGGTATCACAGAACCTAAATCTGCCAATCGAAACGGAACGGTATAAGATTGAGGATGCCAGCTATGTGGACGGGGTTCCAGCATATGAGATCATGGATAAGGAAACAGGAAGAGGGCTGTACATAAGGGAAGACCAGTTGATGATACAGAAGGATGAAAAGACCGGACTGGAATTTGTCATCAATATGGATCAGCCGTTTTCCTGTAATGTGCCAATGACGGGAGAGCTTAAAGGGCTTTTGAATGAGATAGCCGGGAAAAGAGGAATTGATCTGAAAGAAGTGCCGTTGCAGGGCGGGCTGACAGTGAACCGAGACCCTAAAACCGGACTGCGCTATTTATCTATACAGGGCAATGAGGCAAAGGGGATGTCTGTTGTTGCGACATCGAAAGAGGACTTGGAGATTATTGAAAAGCTGGCTGATGAATTTACCAAGTATTCAGTCAGTTCACAGCGTTCTACAGCAGGGCTGTATGCACTGCTTGAAATATCCGGCAACCTGAAACGGGAAGGGGAAGGGATGACGTTCCTGACACCGAATGGCATTACTTATATCCCTTATGATGGCGATAAGGATAAGGCATGGGAAATTGAAATCCCAAGTTCGGATTATAGTGTAGCACGGAAATACCTTGCAATGGGGATTGAAGCCTCAAACTACCAGGCATGGCTTAGCAAGTTCAATAGTGCAAGACTGCTTGACATAGATACGGAGCAATTGAACCATTACAGTATGAATGGCGACAGGAATGGCTATCGATTTATGCAATAAGAAGAAAACCAATAATGCACAAACGATAAAAGGGAACCAAGCAGGAACACTTCATGTTTGGTTCCCTTGTTCCATATCAGTGCGGGGAGATAGCAATAGATGTATTTGGGGGGAGAGGAGGTGGTATTATACGGAAAATGAAATGCCCGGAGAGATGGTGCAAGAAACGGGCCTGTGACATTGGGGAGACGGGTTCCGGCTCCCTAATTGGTTTTGTAAAACAGATTCCCCAGACGGGTGCAGGCCTGTCCACCCCATAGTGTCTCAACTCTCCCCATTCTTATGGCAAGGCGTCCTCATTGCCTGCGACGGCTCACGGCTTGCAAGGCCGCTTCAACGCTCGGACTGTGACTGAACGCAAGTATCCGGGTTCTGCGCCTTATCCGGCGGAGCCAGCCACGGCCCCGCCTGCGGCATGGGCTTTATCGCTATTCCCGCCCCCAAAGTGAAAACCACAATGGAAACGGAAGTCACGGCGGGCCTGTCGCCTGGCACATCCACCCTTCGTATCCGGGTATCTTTTTATTCAGTTTTCAATCTGCCGGAAAGGTCTGTCCGCGCTTCGGGCCAGTTTGTCCCGGGGCGCCTCTGCCTTTCATATACCATTTCATTTTTCAGGCTTTTTCGGTACACCTTAGAAATTATTTTTTTAAAATTTTTCCATGTTCCGAAGCCCGCGCTCGATTGCCAGGCGCACCACCTTTTCGTCCACGCCTTCGGCTCTGGCAATGTCGGTCTTGCTCATGCCGAGGACGAAATGGGCATAGATACGTTTGGCCTGTTTGTCGGGCAGACTGGAAATGGCCGCATGGAGTTCCTGCATGGTGACTTTGCGCTCGTAAATTTCACATGGAGAAAGAGCAATGAACAAGGCCGAGTGCTCAATGCCGTCCTCCCGGTCAAGGGAATAATAGGCCTTGTGGCGGTATGTACGCAGACGGTAGGCCGCCTCCTTGCGGTCAAACTCTGCCATTGCCTCCGCTACCTCGTCAGGCACTTCGATAAAAGAATCCATTGTATAGTACGGGTAAAAATCCCGAAGATTGATGATAGCCATGTTTACCTCCGTTTCGGTGTTTGGTGAATGGGCTGCCGAAACGGAGGCGGCGGGGAACGGCACCAGGGCCGGGCTTTGGGCCAAGTTGGCCCGAGGCTGTCCCATAGAAACAGAAATGCGCCCAAACAGCATGGCGCTATTCGGACGCATGAAATATAACTATCGTTTTTGGATTGAATTATTTCACATTGATTGCCGGAATTACCCTTCCAAGGGGGCGGGCTTTTTTTAATGGTTCAGATAGTTGGATAATAAATAAGGACACAGTGATACCTCTCAATGCTTTTAAGCATTTGATACCGCCATATCCTTGAAAAAGGGTGACTTTAACACACCCTCCATATATTCGATTTTTCGCAAAGAAAAACGGCGGCTTTGATTTTATTCAAAACCGCCATTAGGCTATCTTTATTCTGTCGGGCGCATGAAAACTTTGCCGCCGAACAACGGTTTTTTTTATTTTCCGTTGGGCGGTTTTATCATTTTACTGCAACAGTTCATTTTGTAAAAATCTTTTGATATAAGGTGTGCTTTCTTCGGTTATAGAAGGCATGAACGCCATATATCTACATTTTTGATAGCGTTCCTTATCCATAATGAAGTCATATCCCATAACACATTTAGGATTGCAGTCATTAGGATTCACAAGGCGTTTGCAGACAGACGCTTTTGCAATTTCTTTTTTCATCTTTGCCGGAAGCGTATCTAAAAACCCCATGTACTCATTAAGATGCTGTGGGAAAATTCTAATCTTTATTCCCGTTTTTCTGCAAACGAAAGTAGCTAATGTCTTTTTTGTATCCCGAAAAAGATAGGAAACAGTAAAACCGCTTTTAGCTGTTTTGATTTCACGTTTGCAGTTGCTATCCAGAAGAAAATTATTTATATCTTCTACAAGATTTCTGCTTGCACCGGTAGTCTCTAAAAATTCATCATAATTTTTGTCTATCATGTTGCAACCTCATATTTTTCTGATTGGCAGCCAAACTTCATATTGCATATTATTAGGGTCAGGGTTTAGATAAACCTCTATATCAGGAGCATTGGCAAATTCAAATCCAGAGGTTGGAAGCCATTCTGCTATGATGCGTTGTTCCAATTCTTGAATGGATATCCCTGTACCAGTTCCGCTAAAAATAGCCCATGTACAAGCAGGAACAGCATATTCATCTAAGGAATTGTCGATTTCAGCGGAGGAAGATACCGCTATAAAATATTGCCAGTCCTCTTCGTCATTGCACACGCTTACACCCAAGACACCCATAGGCTGATTATTCATAAGCAGTGCAATTTTTTCTAATGTGCCGTTTACAGCTGCATTTTGCCACATTTGCGGTACGGCTGCGAAATTGTTTTCTATTTCCTTATCCAGCGGATGAGATACTCCCACAATGCGAAAGGCTGCTTTTTCTTCAATGCGATAATTCAATTCCTCTACTCCTTTTACAGTTATTTTAAAACTGATAGGGGGATAAGACTTCATAGGAACGCCTCCTTTCTTTGCCATTGATGGCGCTATGCCATGCACATTTTGAAATGCCCTATTAAATGCAGTCGGGGAAGAATACCCATATTTCATACCAATATCAATAATTTTTTCAGTTCCGCTTTGCAGGTCAATAGCGGCTAAAGACATTCGCCTGCGACGGATATATTCCGAAAGCGGAATACCTGCCATATATGCAAACATTCTTTGAAAGTGGTATGTAGAGCAACATGCTATGCGCGCAAGTTCATCATAACTTATTTCTTCTGCAAGGTGTTCCTCAATATAAGAAATTGTTTTATTCAGTTTTTCTATCCATTCCATTTTTTTACTCCTTTCCAGTGACAATTATATTTCTTTGGATTGATTATTTCCTCTCTTTTCATGCACAAAAAAGAGAGTGTCAGAAGTTTATATTTGCTTTTTTTGCTTGATTGCATAAATCACGGACTTTTAATGTATATAATTTATCATCTTTGATAAAGTGTGTACCGCATTGCCTAAACTCAAAGTGTACATTATGGAAAATACATTGCTCCCGGATCTGTAATACCCAGTCATAGTCAAGCGGCCTTGCGTTTTTATCAGATTCTCCGCCGACAACAACTAATTCTATATCGTGCAAATATGCAGAGAGATTGACGTTCTCAATCAATGGCTGGCAAATAATATTTTTATGCCTAATAGGAAGGCTGGAAAAAATGTCTAATCGGTAATCGGCATTTTCTTGATTTTCAACCGTACAGCCAACCGTAACATTTTCGTACCCACTTTCCCAATCATGCGGAACACAATCCAAAAATCTTTCAATTCTTTTTGTCAGAAAGAGAAAATGTAAGTCGGAGCGTTCCCGTATCATTTCCCAGCATTCAGTACGCCATTTATCTGCGTCCTCTATCAAGAAGTCTGATGAAAAACATACATAAACCATTTGCCCCGATTTTATTTTGTAAGTTCCATTTTTGTTTTTTTCAATAGGGTCATAAAATTTTTCGGTTTGCTTAATAATGTTTGTGTCAATCCCCTTTTTATAATCTCCCTTATGTATGTAGCAAAATTTGCAGCCTGTACTGTAACGATGACAGCCACGCCAAGGATTCCATATCGCCATTTTTATCCTCCAATCTACTATTCTATATAATTTTATACGGATTTAGATAAAAGTGCAACTATGTGAATAAGAAATAAAACACTACATAATATCAAATTTCATTACATTTTCATAAGTCAAGGACACGTTGGGAGCCTCCTTACCTTCCGGGGCCTCCACCTTCTGCTCTTTGGGAATCTCCGGTTTCTTTTCTTCCTTCGCTGGGGCGGCCTTTTCCGGCTCCTTCGCCTCCTTTTCCGGGGCAGGCTTTTCCGGTTCCTTTGCTGCCTTTTGCGGAGCGGTCATTTCCGGCTCTTTCGCCGCTTTTTGCGGAGCGACCTTTTCCGGTTCCTTTGCCGCTTTTTCCGGAGTGGCCTTTTCCGGCTCCTTTGCCGCTTTTTGCGGAGCGGCCTTTTCCGGCTCCTTTACCGTTTTTTCCGGTGCGGTGGCTTCGGGCGCTTTCTGCTCCTTCCCCGGAGCGGGGGAACCGCCCGCCTCGGGCTGTGCCGGGTCTTTGCCTGGACCGTCTGCGCCAGTCAGCTTTTTCGATTTTTCATCGGCCATTTGCAATACCTCCTTCTTGGTTTTCTGGCATGAAAAAAGGGCTTGACCTCTCTTGTCAAGCCCCGGTAGTTGGGTTGCCTCCTTTCCCTGCGCCCATGAAAAAACCGCCCTTCGTTGTGAAAGAGCGGTTTTTCAGTAGGTTGGCAGTCCATTATTTTGTTTTTTATATGTATCCCTTTGTACACTGTTGCAAAAGTCGGTTATTATCACGGAAACTCGGATACTCGCAGGCAAAACTCGATACTATCACGCAAAAGTCGATACTCGCAGGCAAAACCCATATACAAACACGGAAACTGGCTGTATTATCACGGAAACAGGATGGGAGTTTCCGTGATAATATAGGGGTTTCCGTGATAATATACAGAGTTTCCGTGTTTATATATGAGAAAAGCGGTAAAAAATAAATGGATAAATGATTAAATGGTAGAGGGACTGTTTCGGCAGTCCTTTTTCTCATTTTCAGGCAATTCATTTTGTAAAGCACGATGGATATATTTGAAGAAAAAAGTTATAATTTTTTATATTTCAAAGGAATATTTCTGATGAAAACTTGTCTTTATAAGAAAAGGCCTTCACAACTACGGCAAGAGGAGGATGCGAATGGAAGATTTACAGATCATCGACTTATACAACCAGCGTGATGAGAATGCGATATCAGAAACTGCAAAGAAGTATGGGGCATTCTGTCAGAGCATTGCATTCAACATCCTGACGATTGCCGAAGATGTAGAGGAATGTGTTAATGATACATATTTGCAGGCATGGAATTCTATACCGCCGCAACAGCCAGCCAGATTTGGTGCGTGGCTTGGCAAAGTTACACGGAATATCGCAATTAATCTTTGGAACAAAAATCATCGGAAAAAGCGGTATGCCGGCATGGAACAGCTTTTGAGTGAACTGGAGGACTGTATTCCGTCTCCTATAACTGTAGAACATGAAATTGAGGAGATGGAACTGACAGAATTCTTGAACACATGGCTTGCTTTGCTCCCAAAGGCTGACCGGATTCTTTTCATGCGCCGTTATTGGAATGGTGAAGCGGTCAAAGACCTTGCGAAGGAATATAGGATTATGCCAAGAGATATGGCAAAGAGGATGTATCGGCTGCGTCAGAGTTTGAAATCCGCACTTGAAAAGGGATGTTACACTGATACCCGCCAACCCGCATACCGTAACGCGGGGCGGCAGGGTGCAGGAGCGGGAGACATTAAGGGTGGCGGCATACTGCCGCGTCTCCACCAACAACGAAGACCAGCTACTCAGTTTTGACAACCAGGTGCAGTATTACACGGAGTATATCGCAAACAAGCCGAACTACACGATGGCGGGCATATACGCGGACGAGGGCATTTCCGGCGTGAGTACCAACAGGCGCGAACAGTTCAAGAAAATGATAAAGGACTGCGAGGACGGAAAAATAGACATGGTGATCACAAAGTCCATTTCCCGTTTCGCACGGAACACGCAGGACTGCCTACAGTATTCAAGAAAACTGAAAAACCTCGGAATCGGCATTTATTTTGAGAAAGAGAACATCAACACCTTAGACGCGGCGGGGGAGCTGCTCTTTACCATCATGAGCTCACTGGCGCAGGAGGAGAGCCGCTCCATCTCGGAGAACTGCAGGTGGGGCATCCGCACCAAGTTCAAGCAGGGGGTGATGCACCTGAATGCAAACCACTTCCTCGGCTATGACAAGGACGACAAAGGGAACCTCGTCATCAACGAGGCGCAGGCGGCAATCGTCCGCAGGATATACAGGGAGTTCATGAACAGGCTGAACCCGGAGACCATAGCGGCGCGGCTGACCGATGAGGGCGTTCCGGGGTGCATGGGCGAGCCGAAGTGGGCGGTGTCCACCATCATGCACATACTGGAAAATGAAAAGTACAAGGGGGACGCACTTTTGCAGAAATACTACACATCTGATTTCCTCAGTAAAAAGTCGGTACGCAATCACGGGCAGGTCGAACAGGTCTATGTGAAGGACAGCCACCCGCCGATCATAGAAAGGGAACTGTGGGAGGCGGTGCAGCTTGAAATCGAGCGCAGGCGGCTTTTCCGGGAAAGGCACAATCTGCGGACGCTTGGGCGCTACACGGACGAGCAGCCCTTCACCTGCAGGGTGGTATGCGGGAAATGCGGCGCGGTCTACTGGCGGCGGACGTGGACGCGGGGCAGCCGGAAAATTCGGGTGTGGCAGTGCGGGAAACGCTACCAGAAGAAAGGCGTGGCGAGCTGCAAGGGCTGTAACCTCTTTGAAAAGGACCTGGAGAAAGCCTTCCTGACGGCTTGGAACGGCATCGTGGAGAATCGCGAAGGCTTCCTGCCTGCATGGGAAAAACAGATAAAGGAAGGGAACGCTTTGGAAAAATGGCGGGCGGGGCAGATGGTGCAGCTCACCACGGAGCCGCCGCTTGAAGCCATATGCCCGGAGATCGTGAACATGACACTGGAGAGCGTGGAAGTCCACGATGGCGGGCTCCTGCATTTCCGTTTCCTTGACGGCACGGAGCTGGAAATCGACACGGAAGAAGAATAATGCGGAAATATAGCGGGGCGGTCTTGTGCCGCCCCATGCTTTCTGTTAAAATACATTTATGGGGTACTGCCATAACGGTAGGCGGCCAGTCCTTCTTCGCAGAGGGACTATCCCTCTGACAACGGGTAAAACCGGGAAAGGAGGGATTGCTTATGAGTGACTATGAACTGCTGACGGTTGTCCTGATGATTCTCGGAATCATCGTTTCGATTCTGATAGCGTACATAAACCACACAAAAAAGTGACCGCCCCGTCCAAAGGTAAGGTCACTTTCTTGTAAGTATCTTTAATTTGGGCTGACCGTCTATCGGCAGTATTCCCTTTTGTGCTTTTATTGTAACAGATTCCCCCGCGGATGTCAAACGCCGAGGGGCTTTTTTCGGCTCCAAACGGCGGCGAGGGGCGTGTTGGGGAATATTATAAACCGGAAAGGCTGCGCTGGCAAGTATAAAAAAATGTTTTGTGACTATTGAAAAGAATGGTCAAGAGATAAAAAATAGAACAATTAATAATTCAATAAAAAAATAAATTTGAACTATTGACAATAAAAATGGACTGTGATATTCTATGGTCAGTTGGACGAGACGGAGGAATAAATATGAATGAAGAAATTAAAGTTCATCCGATTAAATCTTGTAAGGACTTTGGTTTGGCAAAACGGAATTTTGAGGAACTGACAAAAAAAATCAGTTCATTGCAGTTAGATTTGGAATTGGATGATGAAGAAACACCTAAACTAGAGAGTGGAATTGTGGATATGGAACAAAAGTTAGAGGAGCAGAAAAAGATCATTAATGGATTTATAAATGCACAAGCAAACTACGATTCCAAGTTTTTAAGCAGTAATCTGGATTGTTTGCTAAAGAGGCATGGCCTGCGGATTTCTGACCTTGAAGAACTGTTAGGCGTGAGCGCGGGGTATGTTTCTAGAACTGTGAATCCGGATTCCAAGAAAAGATTATCTGTGGACATTGTTTGGAAAATATCAGCGATTTTTCAAGTTAATGTCGATGATCTTTTAAATATCGATTTTCAGGTTCCTACCCAATCTTTGAGTGATGTAATTGCTTTTTTTAAGAAATTGAAACAGGAGACTGATGAAGCAACAATTCATTGGACTAATCAGGGTAACAAAAAAGAAGATTATGTAGGAATATTTTTTAAGGAATTGGAGGAAAGTGGACTGGATGGGACGAAGCGTTATCGGTATGCTCCAAATGGATTTGCAAGCGTAACAAAAGCGGTGGAACTTACGGATGACATTTTTTCCGCAGAAACTAGTATAGGTGAGCTTTTTCTTTTATCGCTTGAAAATCAATTTGGGGAAAATGGATATGAACTGTATCGTTATACAGGTAGAGAGAATTACGGCTCAAGCTACGATGATTCAACAGATTTAGATTTAATATGTTCAACTTTTGATGATAAGAGTAATACATTGAAAGGGAAATGTGATGAACTTTTTAAATCTGTCAAGCTACATGAGTCAGATTTTGTAATATCTGAATCGGCAAAAAGTTTGATTGATAGGTATTTAAATCCTAAAAAGAGCAATGCAGCGGATGGTTTTATGAATATACCAGACAGCATTGACGAAGAACTGCCATTTAATTGAGGAGGTGTTATGAATGGAAGGGATAAAAACCAAAGGGGTAATCAAATGCCCCTGCTGTAGAAAGGGGAAGATTGTAGCGTATGAAGATGCTGCGGGAAAATCTTCTATTCAATGTGGTAAATGCCATACTTTTTTACTGGTGGATTATGATAAAATGACTGCGGAACCAACTTCGCAGGAAAGAGAAGTTTACAAAATGGTGGTAAATGTATAAAGTAGTGTTTGCTGACTGAGCAACAGGGCGTCATATAGGACAGCTACTAATAGCCAGAGCAGATTATTGGGACAGGGTATAAACCCTGCTAGATAATTTGTTCTGGCTATTTTATATGTGCAAACAGGATATAGGACAAGCCATGCAGAGGATATTTAGATTATTATGAGAAAGGATGGGGTGAATATGGCGTAAGCGTCAAATCGCTCGCCTTGGACAATTAGCATTTTTGTGCGACACTCTAAAAGATACGAAAAAACTAGTAGTTTTTTAGAGGAGGAATCAGCATGGATCAAATCACACATGATGTACGTGGCTCACAATGGCTAGAGATTATTACCCAGTGCCAAAATCGGCCAGAAGGAACAACAGCTAAACAGTGGATGGCTGACAATGGTATCAATGAAAAGTCGTATTATTACTGGCTTCGCAAATTCAGAAAGCAGGCTTATTCCCAAATGAATCCACCATCTACAGTGGTATCAGATGGAAGTGACATTTCTTTTGCAGAAGTCTCTATCCCAGCCAGGCGGCCAGCAGGTGTTTCTATTGCTCCAGCAGACCCCCCAGTTGAAGCCATTATACCGGTAGCTGTTATTAAAAAGGCAGATATATCAATAGCCTTGACAAATGAGATCTCTGACAACCTGCTCTCACGTATTCTTCAAGAGGTGTCCCATGCTTGAGGATGCTGCAGGTATCCGCAGGGTAGTCCTTGCCTGCGGTACCGTTGATCTCAGAAAAGGAATTGACGGGCTGGCCACCATCATTGGTGATAAGTACGGACAGAATCCATTTGAAAAAGGTACGCTTTTCCTCTTTTGCGGGAAACGTTCTGATCGCTGTAAAGGACTTTTATGGATGGGGACAGGTTTCCTGCTCCTTTATAAAAGGTTTGAGGACGGGCGGCTGTCCTGGCCAAGAACCACACAGGAGGCTGCTGACCTTACGGAAGAACAGTACCGCTATCTGATGATGGGATTAAATCCCCTGAATCCGAAAATCAAAGATGTCGATCCTAAAAAAATATACTGAGTTGTTTGTGCAAAACAGAGAAATTTATCTTCTGTTTTTTGCATATAAATTCATTTCTGACCGGCATTTTCCGATGCCGCGTAAGTGAGACAGGAATGGCATATAAGCCTTCCGGAATCAAACTTTGAACTTTGAAAGCTCTATATTTCCATGCTAAATAAAGACCTGTAACAAAGCCAAAACCGGCAGCAGAATGACGAAACGAAACCCCGGTGAAATTCGCATTTTTTCCGCTTTTCTGCTATAATAATACAGTAATCAGGGCGGAAAGGACGAATTGTGATGTGCCAGAAATTTACACCGGACGAACTGAATAGGATGAATCATCAGAGCAAAAACGATATCATCTTCCAGATGCAGGATCGTCTGGATAAACTGGAGCACGACTATGAAACTCTGATAGAACAGATCCGTCTTGCCAATCAACAGAAGTTCGGACGCAGCACGGAAAAGTTAAGTGAAATAGCGGGTCAGTTGTCTTTCTTCAATGAGCCGGAGGCGTTCTGCGATGAGACTGCAGGAGAACCGGATATCGATGATGTCATCGATGAGTGTCTTAAGAAGCCCCGCAGGCCAAAGAAAAAAGGACAGCGCGAAGAGGACTTAAAGGATTTCCCACAGGAAGAGGTTCCACATGATGTATCCAGGGATACTCTCGATGCTGCTTTTGGCGAAGGAAACTGGAAGACCATGCCGGATGAAATATACTGGCAGCTGCGCTTTGAGCCGGCCAAATGGATTGCCGAAAAACACATCATCAAAGTGTATGTTGGAACGGATGGACTGCATCAGGATGAGTTTCTGCGTGGAGACCATCCCAAAACCCTGTTCAAGGGAAGCATTGCAACTGCGTCCCTTGAAGCTGCGATCATCAATTCAAAGTATGTAAACAGTATGCCTATTGACCGCATTTCCAAAGACTTTGACGCAAACGGGCTTCACTTATCCAGGCAGACAATGTCCAACTGGACTGTATGGTCTGCGGAAAGGTATTTCACCCCTGTTTACGATTACATGAAGGCAAGACAGCTGCAGGCACATGTCAACCAATGTGATGAGACCACCGTGGAAGTGATTCATGACGACCGCCCTGCCGGCAGCAAAAGTTACATGTGGGTGCATCTTACCGGTGAGCTAAGCCCGGATCCCAAGATCATTGTGTATGAATACCAGAAAACACGCCACAGCGATCATCCCAAAGAGTACTACAAGGACTTTAAGGGAATTCTGGTTACAGATGGTCTTGCCCAGTACCACAAGATCGCCCGTGAACTGGAACATCTGGAAAACGCGAATTGTTGGGCCCATTATCCTAGAAGTATTGTTATTCCAAAAGCAAGTCTACATGTGGCATAAATGTTGTTTTTTACAGCATATTTCTTGAATAATGATAG
>KE159631.1:423597-424905 GCA_000403335.2 Lachnospiraceae bacterium MD335 | reverse complement strand
AGAATTGCCGATTTACACTGATGTTGGCAGTTCTCCTGGAATAACAATACTTCTGGGATAATGGGCCTTATTCGAGAACTGGAATAAGGCGCATGCCAGACGCGATTTTACGGATGCCATCAAGGCAATCGGCAAGGGAAACCAGAAGGCGATCAAAGAATCGACTGCATACAAAGCCCTGGTACGCATCGGAGCCATCTACGATCTTGAAGGCGCATTACGGGAGCTTACCCCGGAAGAACGCCTGAAAGAGAGGCAGACCTCAATCAAACCTCTGGTTGAGGAGTATTTTGCGTGGGTAAAGGAAATCCTTGAAAACAAAACATTACTTCCGAAAGGTAAGGCAGCTGATGGTCTTCATTACAGTGTAAACCAGGAAGAGTATCTGAAACTGTTCCTGACGGATGGTGAGATTCCTATAGACGATTCAGCCAGTGAGCGTGCCTTGCGAAATTTTACTCTTGGGCGCAAGAACTGGATGACCATCAATACTGTTCGTGGAGCGCAGGCCAGTGCAGCCATCTACAGTATTACAGAAACTGCCAGGGCCAACAAACTGAATGTGTATTACTACATCAAGCATTTGCTGACAGAATTGCCAAGACTGCTTGATGAAAATGGAAATATAGAACAATCACAGCTGGAGCCATTAATGCCGTGGTCAAAAGACCTGCCTGTTGATTGCTACAGCAAGCGTCGCAACTAAGCGACGCTTCATTTTAACTGAGGGCGAGCGATTTGACGCTTACGATTAACGCCCTGTTTACAACAGAAGATTGACAAGACAAGGTATTTAGTCGAGGTACATTTTTCTGATACCAGTACCCAAAGCGTAGAGGACAAGTTAAAGCGTGTCATTCTCCACGATTTGGAGCATGGGAAACAGGGCAGACCGAGAAAAAGTGATGAAAAATGATAAATACGTCCTTGACAAGTAGCAACGGGTGCTGCTACTGTAGATAACGCTGCCCTAATTGCTGGCAGTGTTAATGTAAGGGTCATACTATGCCCATTATAATCAGCCATTCCCAGCGGTGCATTCTGACAGTATGAAAACAGATTATACCCCTTTACGCTCTCTTCCGTTTTCAGAATACGGTCATCCGCACTGATAAACCTGCGTATCTGCGGGTCATAGTACCTTGAGTTCAGGTAGTAGAAGCCTGTTTCTGTATCATAATAGTAACATCTGTACCGGAACGGGTTCTTCCCCAGGATGCCGTCGGTGTCCCTTCCGTCTGCCGCTTCCTTTACGCTGACTGGATTTCCCCAAAGGTCGTATTCGTAGGTTCCGATTAATACGGAGTC
>KE159631.1:419366-422292 GCA_000403335.2 Lachnospiraceae bacterium MD335 | reverse complement strand
GCTTACCGTTTTTCCGGCGATTTTTGTGTCAACAGGGTTTCCGAAACCGTCATAGGTGTAGTCGTAGCGGAATCCGTTGCGTGTGACTGAGGTCAGGTTTCCGTCGCTGTCGTAGCCGTAATCGACGGTTCTGTTTCCTTATCAAGTTTTTTAACACTAAAACTTTTGGTTCTATATCCGATACCGTTTCAAAAAACAATTTCTCAGACAATTGCTGTGTCCTAATCTCTTTAATTGATGTATAATCAATATCATATTTCTTTATTACAATTTGGGACGAACCAGTACGATAATACATATTCTTTTCTATATCCTTTATCCAAAATCCATATTGACCAGATGAATCAAACCTGTCAAAATCAACGACAATATCATCTCCGTTCTTCTCTATATTCGTAACCAGGCAATCATGCAACACTACATTTGGATATTTATTTATTCCGCTTTCTTTCCACATTATTTATTTGCAGACTATTCTTTTGGCAGGCTCCAACCATTTTTCAATAGCCATTCTGCTATTTTATTTGTAATAATAGGCAATATCCCCGGATCTGCCCATGTACCATCAATATTTAAAGCCCTTTGACCTTCTCCAAAATGTACATGCGGCTTTGAATTAGGTTGTCTATTGTTGTGCAGGTGCGTTTCTCTACTTAGACAGGAATATTCTTAAATTGGTTCACTATGTGAGCCTGTTTTTTGTATCTATTTCACGATTATGGCTTAATTTACTTTCTTTCACAGTATCTCCTTTTGGTGTTTCCCATGTTTTCATAGCTTTTTTCACTTACTTTATATTTGTCCCTTGCTTTCTGAAAACTCCTTAATATCTTTTCTTTTGATTTTTGTCGTATATTTTCTAATAAAAATATCCTCTTTTTATTTGCAGACTTAAAATATCCTTTTTAAAATAGACTATCACCTTCTATTAATTCTCTTTTCGTATAATAATACAAGTCTAAAGACAGGGTGATTTAAGTCACCCCCTCCTTAAGACATGATTCATCAAAACTGAATGAACTCTACCTAAGATATTACTGACAAAATTAAGTTCATAACTTAGATTCCATTGTGCAAAATCTTATTTCCTCCCGCTAATGCTTTTTCACACATATTTACACAGGAGTCAAAAACTTCCATTAATTCATTTTTACTAACCAGGCTCTTTTCATATTGTTCTTCATCCAACAAATAGTTTCCAGTTAGAATAAATTCATTTGGTGCAAGAAAAAACAAGTTTTTCCACTGCTTAATGATATTTTTAAATCTGTCTATTTCATCTCCTTCAATAAATGAATAACCATAGTAAGAAATACCTTCTTGTACTTTTTCTCCATTCCAAACCGTATGAATCCATTTTAAACTGTCTCCTATATACTCAATTATTATATTGGGAATAGTAATCGAATCCATACCAGACGATATAATACTTTGCAGACTATCTTTTGAAATAATTGCAAACTGATGTATTGATCCTATCTACTGTCACCTCCAATTTATTGATTAATAGCATATCATTTCTGATAATATTTCCGTCCTAGCACATTTATTTCTCATTGATTACATTCTTTCTTGAGAAAGAATAACCTGCGCAATCTGCTCACACTCCGATTCACTTTTTTTAAAAGTATCTTCACCAAATGATTTGACAAATATTTTGTATATTGCCTCTGACAGCTTAATAGGATTATTGGTAAACCTGAATAATTGTTCTATCTCCTCAATCTCTGTCCAATATTCATCATCAGGAGCCCCTGGAAATAAATCAATAGGATCCCAATCATTAATAATTTTTTTAATAACTTTCTGAGAAAGAAGTATCTGTGCAATCTCCTTACATTCCGATTTGCTCTTTTTAAAGGTATCTTTGCCAAATGCTCTAATAAATACTTCATATATTCCTTCTGACAACTTAATAAGGTCAGTAGTAGAATTAAGTAATTGCTCTATTTTATTAATTTCTATCCCATATTCATTGTTGGAATTCCCTTGATTTTTTTCAATGGGATCCCAATCATCAATAACCTTTTTTATTAAGTTCATAACAATTTTACCTTCCAAATAATGTTTCAATAACTTGCTGCATATTTGCATCAAAATAATCACTCGTATAAGCAGTAATTACCTTACCTATGCTATCAATTACAGCAACCCCTTCTTTAGTGACATACAGAACTTTATCACCTGACTGCTGTAAAGCCTTTCCTGTTTTAGCCCAAACTTCTATCATGCTTTGTGTTGCCCCCCTCTCTTCCATTCGCTTCAAAGCATGCCAGGTAGTTTTACTCCAATCAATTAGTTGTCGTCCATTATTTTCAATTAACGTTCCCAATTTTCCAAAACTTGTACCTAATGCTGCCGTTGTAGAAACGCCTGCAGACGTTACAGAAATACCAGCAACGCCAGTAGCACTTACAATAGTTGGAGCTGCAGCATAACCTAACGCACCGCATGCAAGACCGCCGATTCCAACACCTGCCAAAACAGACTTTGTCTTATCGCTTCCTGTATATCCTTTATGATTTGCATAAGCATTTCCTACAATTCCTCCTACAGTTCCTCCTACGACTGCACCCACAACTACGCAAATAACAAGTGTTGAAACAACAAATTCACCTGAATAATCTAAATAATTCAGAGGACTATTAACACAATACGCATATACATTATATCCTCCTATACCAGCTCCACTGTCAAATCCGCCATGATATACATGAGGTTCAGGACTTATCCATCTCCGTATCTGCGGGTCATAGTATCTCGAGTTCAGGTAGTAGAAGCCTGTTTCCGCATCATAATAGTAACATCTGTACCGGAACGGGTTCTTCCCTAAGATGCCGTCGGTGTCCCTTCCGTCTGCCGCTTCCTTTACGCTGACTGGATTTCCCCAAAGGTCGTATTCGTAGGTTCCGATTAATACGGAGTC
>KE159631.1:414733-417496 GCA_000403335.2 Lachnospiraceae bacterium MD335 | reverse complement strand
CCGTCTAACGAGGGCTTCTTGTCATATACCGCTTTCAGATCATTCAATCTTATAAAAGCCTCGTCATATGTTGTCGTGCCTGTTTTTCGCCTGTATCAACCACAGTCAGGTTAATAAATTACTCAATCCAGCTATCCGTTTCACCATCCCAAGTGATAAAACCTTCCGTCCAACCTTTATAATCCTTATCTAAATAATACCTGTCAATACAAAAGCAATCTTCCGAAAATTTATTAAAGCCGAATTTAATCTTTATTTGATCTCTTATCTCTTCCGCTTTCACTTTTGAACTGTATATTCCAATAAATTTTATTGAATCTATTTTTATATCTAATTCGCTTATTTCATACTCATAACTATGTTCAAGATAATAAACAACCTTATCTTTTAAGACTCCTTTGACCGCCACTTTATTGTATTTTTCATTCAGCTTTTTTTCTTTTCCTATCTTTTTAGGAATGTCATACTTCTTCCTCCCTTTTTCTTTCTTTAAAGAGATAAACCCATCAAACCAGTGATTTTCATCTAATATGTGCTCGCTAATAAGAAAACAGGCTTCAGGAAACCGATTGAATCCTTTCTTATTTTTGAATCGCTCTTTCGCCTCCTCTGCATTTTGTAGTGAACTATATATTCCAATAAATTTTGCATTAGTTTCTTTTATTCCTTCATATATTTCATATTCATAACTATGCTGAAGCATATATACTTTCATAAATATCAATATCCCTTCTAAAAAAATTTTGTACACATTTATATTCACTCAAAATGCTGATCAAAATATTTCTTTAATTGACTAAACAGTGTACTCCCTTTAGTTTCATTAGGATTATATTCACCATGTTTTTGTAAAACTCTTTTTGCTGCTTCTTTACCCGATTCTCCTTTAAGAGGTCTTTCCCCTCTAAACCTTTCAGGAATATCATCTTTGGGTTTTTTACCTTTTATATTTATCTTTTCCTTATATTCCTGTTCACCTGCTTCGGAAGCTCCTATGCCTTTATCTGCTTCTCCCTGTCCTGCCTTCTCACCTTTCTTCTTATTCTCCGCATTCCTTATTGATCCAATCTAGTCGGAAAGCATATTTCCAAGCACTGCTGCCGGGTTTTGCTCATTATATGGGTTTTGGTAATAATCATATACCATATACGTAAGGGCGCCTACTGCTACAACAGACATTACAAATCCCACCGAAACAGTCACACCCGCTGCTATGGTAATTGCAAAGTGACCGTCATAATCAACCGCGCCTAAAGGGGAATTATCACAGTATGCATACAGGTTATAGCCAATCACGCTTGCGCCAGTCTCTGCAAGCTGGTTATCCGCACTGATAAACCTGCGTATCTGCGGGTCATAGTACTTTGAGTTCAGGTAGTAAAAGCCTGTTTCCGTATCATAGTAGTAATATCTATATCTAAACTGTGAACTTGCAAAAATAAAGCATTTAATTTTCTAAGGAATTTTAAAATAAATGTCTTTATAAACAGAGAGATTTTTAGCATTTAAATAGCTATTTCAATTATTTTAAAATGGATCGACATAATAAGTTAATTTACTTACTTTCAACTACATTCCTAAATATTTGTACAATTTGCCTAAGCTTTAAGCTATCACCAACGCCTCTAAAAATTCCATTAGATATTTCACATCTCATCCAATCATCTTTTCCCTTTTCCCATAATATCTCCTTCATTTTCAAATTTTCGTACTGCGTTTCTTTCAAATCAACGCTAATGTACCAACCAGGATTATCTAATGTTCCAATCTCAATCCCATAAAAATTCTCCCAATATCCATTACAAGTTTGTTGATACCATTTTTCCAACCACTCAATTTGATCCAATGACTTTATCCTCCTCTTTAAATTAATAATAGGCAATTGTTAAATTGCCAACCCCATTGGTTTTACTGGTTTTTCTTGTTATTTATACATAAACTATTTTCTCTACGCAAATGGTATAATAGAAGCTCTACATCTTTTTTAACCGTCCATTCAGTTGCTTTTTCCTATACTTTGGAATAAAAACTATATGATACTGACATTTCCATTTAGTATGTGATAAACTTTTACTGTCCATTTGAGCCGCCTCCTATTTTTTGAGATTGGCTCACAACACCTTTCTCATTGTATCATAGGAGACTTTTTATGTTATCTTCTACGCTACTGCTTACACTATTCTCCCCAGCATAGCTGGGGGGATTAATGTTTTCATTCAATGTTTGTTGCTAATAATAACTGACTATAATCACCCAGGATTACGAGAATCTATGATAATCTTTTTAAAGCTTTCAATCAGTAAATATCAAAGAATTACTCAAGTTAAAAATTGACATATACTTCGAAATATATGCTCTCTAAGGAATTATTGGTGAAACAGTTTCTCCTATAGGTTGTCCTTTATCATTATATTTAAAAGAATGTCGATGTTGCCTAAGATATTTACCTGTTTTTTATCATAGTGTGGTTTTCCTTTATAATCATCCCTATGCTCTGGTTGCCCGTTATTTCCATATGTCGTTCTCGACATAACATTTCCCTCATTATCTACTTGCTCATATACAGACCCTGGGGGCCCAGTTTTGGGGCTCTTGGTTTTCCTTGAGTAACTCTACCTGTGTTTCCTTTCCCAGCAGCTCCACTTTCCTCAGCCTCCACCGCATCTACCATTACATCTACTATCTTCTTACACATCACTATATTATGCACAGTAGCTGCCGTAGCTACAAAACTGCCGCACCTGTTACCGCTACGCTTCCCAC
>KE159631.1:409644-413718 GCA_000403335.2 Lachnospiraceae bacterium MD335 | reverse complement strand
CAGCTGTGTACAGCCGTTTCGCGGTTACCGCGTTTTTGACGGGATAGTACACTTTTTCATTGTTTCTGCGCAGGCTGTCATAGCTGAGTGTCTGGCAGCTTGCATCAGCCTAGTCCCCATGCTCCCATTTCGTTATATTCCTTTCTCATATTCACTTTTCTGAGTATAGGGATGAGTCCCGTACCACGCTTATATAGACTCATCCCATACCATTTATTTTCCCATCCAGTTTAGTATTTCATTGAATATTTGATTTGTTATATATCCTGCCACACCTTCTGCTGCATTTATATATCAACATTCTTATTTTTTGGATTTATTCCATTAATTTTATTTAGTCCTTTTGCCGTATGTAATGTATAATTATACAGCATCGCTGTCTGTTCCAGTCCTCTAGCTTCTTCATACGTTAGTTTTTCTCCTAAAGCAACGGACTCTAAGTCTTTTTTATCTAGCGTCTTTTTATGCGTTTTCATTCTTGTTCATAATTTTTAGTTCTCCCAACATATCTTACCCCCTCTCCGTCACTTAAAGCATAAACTGTATAAATACCATTACGTCTCTTTTTCATTCCTCTTCTAAAGCATTAATTGCAGCGTCAACTATACCTTTAAAAACTTTAACATTATGAATACTTACTGCCGTAGTTATTCCATATGTGGAGTGTTGTGCCCGACAATCCCGTTACCTTTTTGGTCTTTATATTTTTTCCACTGTCGCAGGCATCGCCTTCATCAATTTACTTTCACAATACCTTACTAAATAAATTCTTTTTAACTTTATCATGTACATATATATCAAAAAACTTCCATTCATAATATAAATAGTTATCATTAAAGTCCACTTTTTCTTCATCATTCGGTGCTTTAAAAATATCGTAATTACCTATAAATATAATCTTTTTTGGTATTTTTCTTTTAGATGTATTACCTAATGCTAACATATAGTTACTTTCCTTTTCTCCTTTTCTTTTAAAAAATATAACGTATCTCAATGCCTCTATCTCTTCCAAGCTATGCGGAATCTGTTTATTTTCTGTAATCTTGACCCTTACGACAGGCACGGTATGGCCCGGACTCCAATTTCTTTCCCCCACTTTCTGCATAATTAAATAGTCTCCATAGAAGTCTGTATCCTTCCATATTTCCGCATCAAGGGGATATGCAAAGGTATCCCCTATCTTCCACTCACATTTATAAAGTTTATATTGACTGATTTTCTTTTCCGGCGGCATCGGGGAATTCAGTTTTTCCCGTAGGTCTTCCAATACTTTTTTTCTTTTTCTCGCATCGCTTTTATCAAACTCATTATAGGTTTCATTTTTTAACTCGTTTTCTATATGAAACAACGCATTTTCTTTTACTTTTGGAAGTAGTTTCCCGTATTTCCACTGTATGTCAGCAAGGGCAAACCAAAAATTTGGCGCATCTTCCTCATCTTCCAGTTCTTCTGCATACTCTTTTATGAATATTTCTGTCGCTTCCTCTATTGTATGTCCTCTTTTGCATTTGTCTATAAAGCCTAGCTTTATATCATCACTTACATCATTCTGGTACAGTCCCGGTTCCCATGTTCCCATTTTATCACCTTTATTGATTCAAGAATAATTTCATTTGCATCTAGGTTATATTTCATATAAATTTTTGCATCTCTTTCAACTAAATTTTATATAAGCAAAAATATATCAGGTGCTCCGTTTTTATAGGATACAATCAAGTGAAAACTTTTGTTTCCAATATAGCTGTCTAAATATTCTAATAACTTATCCTCAATGTTACTGCTATATCCTGATTTCAATGGAAATAGTTTAAAACTTGTTTTTCTCTTTGCATCTTCAATTCCATCATCATAAAGAATTTCCATAAGCTTAAAGATACTCTCTTCTAACAACTCCTGCACAGTATTTTCAGGACATTTTATATTTCCTAGCTTTTTGACATATATTGTTACCAATTTTTCAAACTTACATTTCTGCTTTGAATACTGAATTACTGCATCCTGAATTTTTATAAACGTATTTCGTCTTTCCATGTTAAAGCAGGGCTTGTCTTTAAACATTGTATATACTTGTATCGGAATCGATATTTCAACATCGAAGCACCAATTTGTTTTTCCACACACTATATCCTGTATTTCTTTAATGCTTTCTTCTGTACATGGAAATACATCTTCTATATCATTTTCTTTCAAGTGAAATGTAGATATATTTTTTAAAAATGGATATAAAACTATTTTCTCAGTTTCAACATATCCCCCTTTTAACAAATCATTATATGCCCTACCAGCCCATTGACCAAGTTCTTTTTTTGATAATTTTCCCACAAAGTAATCATCTATTTTTTCCCTTAATTCTTTCACATTAAATTCCAATATTAATACCTCTCATTAAAATAATATGCCGAATAAATACAGATTACATTACTGCTTCCCATGCTCTAATTTGGTCCGCCAACCGGATGGAATGGTGGCGTTTTCTGTTCCTTCCCATATTTGATCCCGTTAATCTATTTCAAAAATTTAATATAACCTAACGGATCTCTACAGTACTCATTCGTCTTTCATTTCATTATAACACTTAACATAATTTAAATTTCTAGAGAATACACACTATCTTCAACCCCAAAATAAGCTTCAATGTTTTGTACATATTCTACTATCTTAACAAATGTATGTTTAATTAATGTGCGTAAATCTAACCTGCATCGTATCTCATCCAACTTATCTTTGCAAAAAATAAATTCAATGCACGTCTTATCTATGTTTCCATACTGAATAATATATTTTGCCCAGCTTTTTTCACGTACAAGGAAATCAATATTGTAATCTAGACAAGGAATATTCCTCCATGAAATCAATTCATCACGACTTAATATATCAATATTTTTTATATTGCTTTTGCCAACCTTCCTAAATCATCAGTCTGTCAATCGCTCTCTATAATATAACATACATTAAACAACACTTGCTTTTGTTCCAATAATTCCTTAAATTTATTAAATTTTATGATTCCTAAAATTATTTCACTATCTCCCCCCTGATATCTAGTCTGAAATAAGATTCGTTTATGAGGCGAACATTCAAGTACATATTTTATTACATTCATAATTTCTTCATATAAATCATCTTTTATTATAAATGGTGTTAAATTTTCTTTTGCTTCTTTAGAAATCCAAATCGGCACCGCTTTTTCGGATATTGAATCTTGAAAATCAGAATCACATAACGTAAAAGAACTATAATATTCTTCATTTACTTCCTCAACTAATGAATATAAAATCCCTTTCGTATTAGAAAAAAAGGGCCAAATTTCAGCATATCTGTTAACTTCATCATGTTCGATTTCGTTATGAAGCAGAACTCTATTCCCTGAGTTTAGATGAATAGGCCTTTGTTGATCGACTGCAATTAGATTTATTTCAAAAGACATAAAATTTCCTCCGTTATGGGAAACATTCCAAAGGTTATTTTCTAACTATTATACAATATAATACTTTGCCTTTGGAATGCTTCCTTAAATCTTTTAAGCTTTTAAGGTATAAAATCAAGTATGTTTAAATCTGTAATAAAGGACTTTCCTTTAAATTGTGTAGATACTATTTTTATTTGACCATCAGATGATAAATGAATATCTGGATTGTTCCCCATTTTTTTCATTAAACTTTTATACGGAGAATTCTTCTGTGTTACTTCTGACAAAATATTCGGCTTTACCTCTCTATGAAATTCCCCTTTCTTTAATCCATATTTCCGTTCTATCTCTTTGGGTTCATACTTTTTATATGATTTCGAATTATCTAAACCGCTTCTATTATATCCACTATTCCCCGATGACTCCATCATACTGGCGGCTGAAGCAGCACATGTGGCTCCCATTCCAACCATTGCTGCGTTCGTAGCTGCAGCTGCTGCAGCTCCACTTCCCAGCATGCCGCCACCGGCAAGTGCCAATGCACCGCCTCCAAGACCTCCTGTTCCTGCTATCAGTATTCCTGCCGCTACGATAAAGGCTACTATTGCTATGCCTGTAAATATTTCACTTAATTTCGGGAAATGACCGTCGCTGTCTGTCTTATT
>KE159631.1:406339-406904 GCA_000403335.2 Lachnospiraceae bacterium MD335 | reverse complement strand
CAGCTATCCGTTTCACTATCCCATGTGATAAAACCCTCCGTCCAGTGATCTTCATTTAACCTGTATCTGTCAATATAAAAACAGTCTTCAGGATATCTATTAAACCCTGGGTTAATCTTTATCTGTTCTTTCACCTTTTCTGCTTTTTCTTCTGAATTATATATCCCGATAACCTTTATAAAATCTATTTTTATATCTAGAACATTCGTATCATATTCGTAATAATGCTCAAGCAGATATACTTCATTGTCTTTTAAAGTCTCTTTACTGCCACTTTCTTTAAAAGGCTTTTTCCCCATTTTTTTTGGAATGTCATACCTTACCCTCCTTTTTGTGTTTTCCCAAGTAACGAATCCTTCCATCCAATGATCTTCATTCACAATATATTCATTGATAAGAAAGCATTTTTCGGGATGTCTGTTAAAGCCTTTTTTACGCTTATAACGTTCTTTCACTTCCTCCGCTGCCTGAAATGTTGCCCATGCTGTGCCCAGTTCTGATAATAGTGACAATCCAAGCGTTATTGACCGTGAATCATGCCCATCATAATCAACAGCACCTATGG
>KE159631.1:396342-405854 GCA_000403335.2 Lachnospiraceae bacterium MD335 | reverse complement strand
ACCGTCATAGGTGTAGTCGTAGCGGAATCCGTTGCGTGTGACTGAGGTCAGGTTTCCGTCGCTGTCGTAGCCGTAATCGACGGTTCTGTTTCCTTCTGTAAGCCGCGTCATCTGCCCGTAACGGTTGTAGCTGTATCCAATCTGTGTCGTGGTTCCGCTGCGTTTTGGCAGTGTCTTTGTGAGCAGGCTTCCGGTCGCCTTGTCGTAGCTGTAGGCGGTTGTGTATCCCCTGTTGTCAACTGCCGCGCTTTGGAAGTTTCCGTCATCCGTGTACTGGTTTTTGGCGTAGAGTTCGTATTTTGTCCCGGCGCCGGGGTCGTAGACGGCGGTGGTAAGCAGGTTGCCGTCCCGTCCGTGGCTGCGGTGCAGTTGCTGCCGCGTTCAAAGCTGCCGTCCTCGAGGATGTTGTAGCTGTCCGCAATGTCGCCGTCCTCAAGCTGCATGCAGTCAAATGCCACGCTTCCCGTTCCGGCTGATGACGTACACTCTGCCGCGGTGCTCACTTCCACGGTCTGCGTGCTGCCTGACGTGAAGGTGACACAAAGTCTCTGCCAGCCGTTGTCGAATTCCTGTGCGGTCGTCCCGGTGAGGGTACCGCTGCGGTATGTCTTCCCCCTGCTTTTACCTCCAGGTATGCCTTTGAGGATGCCGTCTCTTCCTATATTTTAAAAATAACTTTCAATTTTACATAAAATATATTCATCAAAAAATTTCCACTCTGAGTACACATATAAATCTTTAAATGCTACTTTCTCCTCATGCTTCGGCTCTCTAAAAATTTCATAATTCCCTAAAAAAATAAGTTTTTTTGGTATTATCCTCTTGGATGTATTGCCCAATGCTATCATGTATATATCTTTAGATAATATATATTTGCCATTGCACATTTTTTCTTCTTTAAAAGGCAGAACACCTTTTAATTCTTCCATTTCTTCTTTTTCCATAGTATATCCTTTTTCAAATTTGACATATCTTAAAGACTCTATTTCCTCTGCATTTGTCGGAAGGTGTTTATTCTCTGTAATCTTCACCCTTACAACAGGTATTGTATGTCCGGGACTCCAATTTCTCTCCCCTATTTTCTGCATGATTAAATAATCCCCGTAAAAATCCGTATCTTTCCAAATATCAGCATCAAGGGGATATGCATAAGTATCACCTATTTTCCACTCACATTTATAAAGTTTGTACTGACTGATTTTTTTCTCTAGCGGCATTGGGGAATTAAGCTTCTCCCGAAGATCTTCCAGCACCTTCTTCCGCTTTTTCGCTTCACTTTTGTCAAACTCATTATAGGTTTCATTTTTTAGTTCGTTTTGGATATGATACAATGCGTTTTCTTTTACTTTTGGAAGAAGTTTTCCGTATTTCCACTGGATATCAGCAAGGGCAAACCAGAAATTTGGGGCATCATCTTCGTCGTTTAATTCTTCTGAATATTCTTTTATGAATATTTCGGTTGCTTCTTCTATGTTATGACCCCTTTTGCATTTATCTATAAAACATTCTTTTATGTCATCACTCATGTCATTTTGATATAGTCCCGGTCCCCATGTTCCCATTCCATCACATACCTTCTTATATTCATTGTTCTAAGTATAAGGCTAAGTCCTATAACATACTTATATCGACTCATCCCATATCATTTATTTTCCCATCCATTTTAGTATTTCATTGAATATTGGGTTTGCTATATATTCTGACACACCTTATGTACATTCATATATTTTCTTACCTTTTTTATTTTACGACTATATTATTCATTTTGTATATGCTCCCTATGTTTTGATGAAATCAAAAGTAAATAATCATTTCAATCATCACAACAATTATTTAAAAAGCTTTCAATATCAATTTCATACAGCTTATATTTTACGAATACACCCGATTCAAACATTCCCTTTTTATACACTTTTTTTAAATCCTCTCTTTTCTGAATGAATGCATCCAGTTCCTCTTCCGAATCAAAAAGTCCATTTTTATTTAATTTGATATTATGAAACTCTTTTATTCTATCATAAATTATATCATTATATATAGCAGAATAATAAATACCACCCGGATACGCATAATCATATCCTAAAAATTCCAGTTCAAGATTACTTGCATTGTATTGTGGAAAACTAAGAGTGGTTACACATAAAACCAACCTTATATCTACGTTCAATTTATTTGACCTTAAAATATATTTTTTAATGAATTGATTATTAATGCATGCTTCAATAATTTCAAAACTTCCCTCAGAAATATCTACATATTTATAATAACCTCTTACTAACTCATTGTCTTTTTCATATATATAATTGAGATACCACGCATCATAATCAATTCCGCTATCTATGCCTTGGTATTTTTCATCTCTTCTTCTTTGTACCACAATTCCATTTACATAATATCGACTCATGTTTCTCTCCTGTCTAATAATTCCATATTTATTTTTATCACCATTTCGGTTGATTAAAGTTGATTTTGTGTGTAATTTCTATTTTTCTTATTTTTTAGCGTAAACTATTCTTCCCAACTTAGTCAGGAAGAATAGTTTATTATTTTTAATCTGTGTTATTTACGTATTGAACGTGTTTGCCGTATATATGTGTATGATCTCCATTTATCCAATGACCATCTTTCCCTCCATCCGTCTTATGATGCTGTGGAACTCCATATTCGTCTGCCCAATCATCTAATATCCTTGCCTCATCTTCACTAATGGGATGTCTTGCCCTAGCTTTCATTTCTGCCTCGTCTGCTAAATCCTTTAATGCCTTTTGGTCAGGAGTCTGCCTTTTTGAATCATCAATTTCTTTACTAGTCTCACCTGTATCTTTTTTTCCTACAGTTCCATTTTCTTCATCTTCAACCGCATCTACTATTGCATCAACCAGTTTCTTACACATCACTACATTATGCACAGTAGCTGCCGTAGCTACAAAAACTGCCGCACCTGTTACCGCTACGCTTCCCACAGATACTCCTGCCATTACCGCCTGCACTGTTTGAAATGCAGCAAGCAGCGTTGACATTTCCTAGGTCAGTGTTAGCGCCCGTGGATCATGACCGTCATGGTCGGCTTTTCCCAAAGGTGAATTCCAGCAGTAGGAATACAGGTTATAACCAAAAACATCCTCTCCCGTGCTTGTGGTTATGCTGTCCGCACTGATAAACCTGCGTATCTGCGGGTCATAGTACCTCGAGTTCAGGTAGTAGAATCCTATTTCCGTGTCATAGTAGTAACATCTGTACCGGAACGGGTTCTTCTGCAGGATGCCGTCGGTGTCCCTTCCACCTGCCGCTTCCTTTACGCTGATCGGATTTCCCCACGGGTCGTATTCGTAAGTTCCGATTAATACGGAGTCGCTGTTTCTGTAGACTGCGATGACGTCCCCGAAGGCGTTCTTTTCAAAGAAGTAGTGTTTCTCATCGTTTGTGCCTTTTTTGTAGCCTATCCCGAGGACTGTACCGTCGCTGTCGTAATAGTAGTTTATGACTTCGTTTCCTGTTGTTTCGGACAGCAGCAGTCCGTTGTTGTAAAGGTAGGCTGTTGTTTTCCCGCCTGTTGTCTTGGTGTAGCGCTGTCCGTCTGACAGGTAGGTGTATGCGGCGCTTTTTCCGTTTCTGCCGGATACGCAGGTCAGGTTTCCCTTCACGTCCCATGTCATGGAGGCTCCCATGTAGTTTGTCGGGTTGCCCATTGCATCGTAGGTGATGCCTTTTCCGTCATATGAGATGAGTTTGTCCTTCCATACGCTGTCGTAAGCGTAGGTATGGGTGGCCGTGCCTGACGGTCCCGTCACTTAAATCATAATATGCCTTACCAGCCCATTGACCAAGTTCTTTTTTGATACTTTTCCTACAAAATAATCATCTATTCTTTCCCTTAATTCTTTCACATTATATTTCAATAATTAATACCTCATATTATAGGATCCGGATTTAAAAAAACACACTTTAAAAATTGATTTTTATTTGTCAAGATACAAGTTTATATCAAAGGTTGGTGACCTTTTGAACCCCGAAACCTATAATAGCATACCAAATAAATACAAATTACTTCTCGTCATTTGAACCTTTTCTATAGCCTATCCCAATAATGGTCCCATCACTATCATAGTTGTAGTTTATGACTTCATCTTTTGTTCAATCATGCACTCCTCTTCCTTATATTCTGTTGGATTTTTAGAATAATTTAAAATCATTTCAAAAATATTTTTATTTGCCTTTTGTTGGGCAAGGTTTAATTCAAAAAGTATTTTTTTTAATTTGTTCTGAACACGTTTATTTTCTTTTTCTGGACTCCATGTAAAATGTATGAGCTTTTTCTTATATAACCTAATTATTTCCAAATCGCGCCATTCCCATATAGGCTTGCTTTTTTTTGATAAAACAAAACCATTTTCAATCTCCGAATCAAGCTTAGTTATCAAACGATTTATCTTTTTCGCGTTATCCTGCGCTAAGTATACATTGTATATTTCGACGGTAGGCCATGATTCTAGTATCTTGTTTTTCTTTTCCTTGATAATTTCTTTATATAGCTCAGTATCTCCATCCAAATCCCAAACTACTTTTCGAATAATCAGGCTGTCAAAATTCTCCTTTTCTTTCGAATATATGCTCCATGAAAAATTATGATGCTTTTGACGCCACACTCGTATTAGCAAAATGCGTCTAAAACATTCTCTTTCACTATTTTCATTTTCTTTCACAAATATCGAGTCAGGCTCATCTGCCAAAAAATCAAATAAATATTCCAGTCTTCTTATTGGAAATATATGCCCTTTAATCCTCTTACTTTTTATGCACTCTGCATTTCCTTTTCCATTGGGAAAATTACCTTTTTTCATTCTGCCCCTCCCATATTTTTATGATTTTTCCTGAATCTTCACTATAATAATTCAAAGTCATTTCAAAAATATTTTGACCGAATTTTTCTATAAACTTGTCCAGTTCTAAAAGCAACTTTCTTATCTTCTTTTGTACATCCTTATTTTTTCTGTTTGGACTCCATTTACAATGAATTTGCCCCCAGTTATATAAACGCAGCACTTCTAATTTTTTCCATTTTCTTTTTGATCTGCATTTTTTCTTCAAAATAAATCCTTCTGCTATCTCTGCATCAAGTTGATTAATTAACTTAATTAGATGTTTTGCTTGTGATGGTGGTATATATATATTACGAATATCTGCTGAAGGAATAAATTCTGACAGCACTTTTTGATCTATGTCTTTATTTTTTTTCTTTAATCTTTTTGCATCTTTATCCAAATTCCAAACTACTTTTCGAATAATCAAATCTTGATATATTTCTCTGTCTTTTGAAAAAACATTCCATGAAATATTTTTATTTTCCAAGAGCCATATTCGAATCCTTAAGATACGGGTAAATAATTCTGCCTTACTACTTTCTGCTTTTTTTAATGAGATTGTAAGAGGCTCTTCTGAAATAAAATCAAATGTTTTTTCCAATTTTTTTATAACTCTAAATTTTTCTTGTGTAGTCTTACTGATTATATTCTCTGCATTACCCAACTCTTTAGGACATTTATCACTTGGCATTGCTATTCTCCTTTTTTTATTATTTAGGCAACTGCTAAGTTTCCAAACTCATCAGTTTTACTGAGTTTTATTGCTTTTTCTATATAAAGTTTCTCTCCTCTTACGGTAAAACAAAGCTGCCAAATCAATATTTTCGCACAAACGGAGGAGACAATTTATTGCTACTAAATTCCATCAGATTTCTTTAAAAGATACTTTTGCAGACTGTCAGGATTTCTTTATTGACGATACGCCTTCTTTTTTCCAACTCCTTGGGGAACATTTTAATATCTCTAAATTTATCCCTTCTGCTCCGCTTGTATTTGATTATTGGGATGAGGTTTATGTAATTCTATAAAGCCCCATCCCAATATGCCTATCCGATAGAATCTATTTTTTCATAGCAGTAAAGGTGATGAACAGTCCATAAGTATTACAACTGTAGCTAATTTTGGCTTCCTAATGCTACTTTAAATATAACTTATTTTCCTTCAATTACATCCTACTACAATATATTTATGGTTAATATTCCTAACATCCAGCTAGGATGTTACCCATCTTGTTGCTTAAGCTGTTAGAATGTATGGAGCAATCGGTATAGCGGTGACCTCCTTGGGCTTTGCGCCCGTAGTTAAGTCTGCTACCCAGCTCCTCATTCGCAGCATTCGTTTTATGCAGGTTGAACCCATGCGCGTTCGTGTGATACCCCAGTATATTGAACAGGCAATGAGTAAAACTGGTATTGACCATTGCTATCACTCAGAAAAGGAGCATTGTATTATGAACGCAGTAGGTATTGATGTTTCTAAAGGTAAAAGCACCGTTACCATACGCCAGCCTGGCAACGTGGTCGTTCTTCCTCCCTGTGACATCAGGCACACTAAGTCCGGCATTGACAGCCTTATTAATCAGATCAAAGCCCTGGATGGTGAAACAAAGGTCTGTATGGAGCACACGGGCAGATATTACGAGCCTATGGCTTTATGGCTGTCATCTGCCGGTATATCTGTCAGTGCAGTCAACCCTGTCCTCGTCAAGAACTTTGATACTGACGAATCCCTGCGCAGCCCTAAGACTGACAAAGCAGATTCCCGCAAACTCGCAAGATATACCCTTGACAAGTGGGACAGCCTGCCACAGTATGGTCTTATGGATAAAACACGCAATCAGTTAAAAACAATGAACAGGCAGTTTTCATTCTATATGGATCAAAAGACCGCCATGAAAAACAACCTTATTTCCCTTCTGGATCAGACATTCCCGGGGGCAAATGATTTCTTCTCAAGTCCTGCGCGCCCTGACGGGAGCCAAAAGTGGGTGGATTTTGTCTACACCTACTGGCACGTTGACTGCGTCCGTTCCAAATCCCCGGACATGTTCACGCAGCACTACCGGAACTGGTGCAGCCGCAATAACTACAACTTCAGTGCGGACAAAGCCGCATATATTTACGAAACCGCAAAAGACCTTATCGCTGTGTTTCCGAAAAACCCGGATACCAGACTGCTGATCCGGCAGGCTGTCCGTCTGCTCAATACGGCTTCCAAGACTGTTGAGACCCTGCGCATCCAAATGAATGATACTGCATCGAAACTTCCGGAGTACCCTGTTGTCATGGCGATGAACGGTGTAGGACCAGCACTTGGACCACAGCTCATGGCTGAAATCGGCGATATGGCCCGCTTTGTGAAAAAGAGCGCTATCACAGCCTTTGCCGGTGTTGACCCCGGTGTGAATGAGTCCGGCTCCCATAAGCAGCAGAGTGTACCTGCTACCAAGAAAGGATCTCCCCATTTACGCAGGACGCTCTTTCAAGTTATGGATGGCCTTATCAAAAGAGCCCCATTGGACGACCCGGTTTACGCCTTTATGGCAAAGAAACGCAGCGAAGGCAAGCCTTACTATGTCTACATGACTGCCGGTGCCAACAAATTTCTCAGGATTTATTACGGACGGGTGAAGGAATACCTTGCCTCTCTTGAGCAGTAATCTCTTTTTGCATACTCCTGTTTCAGACCAGCGGTAATCGGTGGTCTGTTTGGAATACACAAAATTCCTACACAAAATTTTTTGAAACAATCTCAATTTCCTATTGACTTTTTATTTGCAGGCTTAAATACTTGTATAATTTCTTTAAGCTTCAAACAATCACCAACACCTTTAAAAATTCCGTCGGAAATTACACATCTCATCCAATCACAATCCCCCTCTTTCTTTATTTCATCCATTTTTAGGCTTTCATATTGTGTTTCTCTTAAGTCAATGTTAATATACCAGCCTGGATTATCCAATGTTCCTATTTCGATTCCGTAAAAATGTTCCCTGTGTCCATTACAAGTTTTCTGATACCATTTTTCCAACCATTCAATTTGATCCATTTACTTTAACCTCCAATTAATACAGAGTCGCTATTCCTGTAGACTTCTATGACATCTCCGAAGGCGTTTTCCCAAGGAAATAATGTTTCTCTGGGCTTGAGCCTTTCTTATAACCGATCCCGATGATTATCTTATTCTTTTGCCTGTATTTTTTTAATCAGATGTCTGCCAAACAGATATTTAACTGTTCACACATCACTGAACCAATTACGTTTAACCACATAAAAAATGCATTTATCTAAATGCCTCCATTCAGAGTAGGCATATGTTCTTAATAAATATATAAATCAAAACTTATTTCTATTTCTAGTTTTCCAAAATAAGAGACCATGTCTGAAGGAAGAACTAATGCTGGCAAATCCATTTTTTCTGAATGAATTATAATACATAAGTATTTTTTTAATTTATTTTTTTTGCAGTAATCAAATATTATTTGTTCTTTCCCCTTTATATAATCTATTATTTTATTAATGGGTATTTCTATTTGTTTACATAACTCTGCTTTTTGAGATAAGCACCAAACACATCTAGGTTGTAGTTCTTCTGGAAGGTTTGGATTATTTTTAATAGCATCAGGCCAATCATCAATTTCCCTTATTGATGTCGGTAAAATATTTACTTGTTCTGTAAAGCTTTTATTATTTAAATTTTTTCCTTCAATTCCAAAAACAACCTCAATATGCGGAAAACAATCTGTCATTTTAGAAACACCTCTTCTCTCTATTCTTATGGAATATTTTTTAAACCTGTTGGTATCACTACTTTTCCATTTTTACTTTCTAAGTATATATCTCCTGTACTTTTATCATGTTTTATGTCATAAGATGATCCGCTGTCCCCAACATAGTCTTTCTTTAAATCATGCGCATTTTTATATCCGTGTTTTTTGGCTTGTTCATCCGCCTTGTTATTATCATAAGGCACATTATTGGTTTTGGTTTTCCCAACTTTTTTATCTTTTTTAGATGTCCCCTCTTTTCCTGCATCTTCACTCGTCTTGTCTTTTGCCGCATCAACAACCGCATTAACTATCTTTACGCCTACATATATATTATGTATAGTAGCTGCCGTACACACTACGAATGCCGCACCTGTTGCTGCCGCTGCTCCCACAGATAGCCCTGCTGCCGCTGCCTGAAATGTTACCCATGCTGCGCCCAGTTCTGATAACAATGACAGTTCCAACATCATTGTCTGTGGGGCATGCCCGTCATAATCAGCCTTCCCTACAGGTGAGTTTTTACAGTACGAGTACAGGTTGTATCCAAGGACATCCGTTCCCGTGTTTGTCGTTATACTGTCCGCACTGATAAATCTCTTGGTCTGTGGGTCATAGTATCTCGAGTTTAGATAGTAAAAACCTGTTTCCGTGTCATAGTAGTAGCATCTGTATCGGAACGGGTTCTTCCCTAAGATGCCGTCTGTGTCCCTTCCTGTCGCTGCCTCTTTTACGCTGATCGGATTTCCCCAGAGATCGTATTCGTAGGTTCCGATTAATATGGAGTCGCTGTTCCTGTAGACTGCAATGACGTCCCCGAAGGCGTTCTTTTCAAAGAAGTAGTGTTTCTCATCATTTGTGCCTTTTTTATATCCTATCCCGAG
>KE159631.1:315670-395742 GCA_000403335.2 Lachnospiraceae bacterium MD335 | reverse complement strand
TTCCCGCATCGTCGTAGTCGTATTCCGTTGTGAGGCTGTTTGCCGTGTCGGTGTATTTCTTGACGTTTCCGTCGTTATCGTATACCGTGGCGTCAATTCCGCTGCGGGTGGTATTGCCGCACCTGAGGACAGCTCCCTTCCGGCGCCGTTTTGCAGGACGGTCACTCCTTTTTTCTTGAAGTAGTGCTGTGTTCCGCCTTCGTCTGTCCACACGTAGGGGTATTCGGTGACGTCCACCGTATCGGTCGGAATTTTCAGTGTCTGGTGGTAATTGAGTCTCCAGCCGTATCCTGCACCGATGTCGGTATCGGTCTGACAGGAATTGTAAACGTGGCGGATGTTCATTGGAAGACGTCCGCCTGCGGTTTCCACGTCGGAATTTGTGACGGTAAGGTAGCCGAGGTAGTCATTGATGTACGCGTTTCCTGCCGTTCCCGCCGCTGCATTGTGGGTGGTCCAGTAGCTTTCCGTTCCGCCCGCGGTAATATAATTGAGTTTGAAATAAGGTTTTGTTCTGCTGACCTTAAAACTGATATTTTTGGTGCGCTGCACTGTTTCATCATATGCCTTAAACATGATTCCGTTGTTTGGCGCTGTTCCTTCGTACCATTCCCTGACTGCTTTTGTGATGTTGAAATAGCTGTGGTTGGTTGCGTAGTCAAGCAGTTTGTTGCCTGCTTTTGGCTGGCTGCTCCATGAAATGGCTGACGGCTGCCATGCACCGCCGAGCATGTGTGCTTCAATATAGAGTATTCCGTCCGTCGAACTGCTGGCGCTTGTGAGCTCTGCGGAGGTGATAATGCAGTTTCCGGGCAGCTGCGGCAGGTCGAATTTAACAAAGCTCCTGTAGGTGGCTCCGCTCCTGGTTCCGACCTTGAGTGTTGTGGTGTCGCGGGTGCTGTCGCTGCTGTTGATGGTGACTTTTGTGATTTCCTTTACACCGTTGCTTTTTTTAAGCAGCGGGTCTATTGTGACGGGGTATTCTGCCGTCTCAAGCCATTTGCTGTCAGGGATAATGCTGATTGTGACAGTCTGTTCGGCTTTCTCGTCTGCCGTGCTTTCTTCTTCGGTTGTACTTTCTTCTTCGGTTATACTTTCTTCTTCGGTTATACTTTCTTCTTCGATTGCATTTTCCGTTTCGGACTCTGACAGTATCTCAGATTTGGGTTCTGATTCCTGTTCTGACAGTATCTCAGATTCGGGCTCTGATTCCTGTTCTGACAGTGACTCCGGTTCCGGTTCATACTCCGGTGATTCCTCCTGTTCTGACTTGGATTGCGGCTCTGATGTTCTTTCTGATGTTTCTTCCTGCGCCGTCTTTGGATGATTTTGATCTTCCGACGTTTGTACGTTCCCGCTCAGTGTCAGTCCTTTCATTTCAAAACGGCTGCCTGACAAAGTACTCCTTACCAAAGCCGGTGAGATTTCCGTTTCGGATCTTTCGGTTTCTTCTGCCGTTGTCTCTGTTTCTGTCTCTTCTGCAGTTTCGATAGAAACCTGCGTTTCTGTTTCTCCAAAAGCTTCTGTTTCAATGAAAGCTTCTGTTTCAATGAAAGTTTCCGTTTCATCGGAAGTTTCTGCTGCCGTGGTCTGCTCCGGTGTGCCCTTTTCATAGCTGCTCTCTTCAACGCTGTTTTCTTCTAAACTGCTTTCCTCTGTGCCGCCCTCCCCAATACTGCTTTCCTCCAAACTGCTTTCTTCTGTGCTGCTCTCCTCTGCGCTGCTTTCTTCACTGCTGTCTTCTTTGGCGCTGCTTTCCCCTGATTCGATACGGTATGCCACATCATTCGAGATGTTTCCGTCAGCATCAATCATATACGGCGCCGGAAAATAATACTGCGGCTCTCCTGTTTCGGCATCATAAAATACCACCTCGTTTTCGTCCGTGAGCGATGCCGTGAGTCCTTTCATCCGAACACTGAACGTATGTACGTAATCCGGCGCCTTTGTATTCATGATAATGTTTTCTTTGATGCCGTCGCTCTGCGGGATGTATTCGATGCTTACGTCATTTGCAAAGCCGTCAAAAAGAACCGACGACTGTTTGGCGGCATAGCCGTATTCTTTCTCGTCTTTATAATCCGTGATGTTGTTTATTTCAGAATCTGCCGCGGCTGCCTCTGTCATCTTTGGCGCCGTGTCTTCTGTGGCTGCTGTCTCCCCGGCATCCGCTCCTTCTTCATCGGAATTTGTTTCTTTTGCTGTTTCTTCCATACTTTGGGATTCTTCTTCCACGGTTTTGGCATACGCTGCATGAATCCCGTAATCCGCAGACTGTTTATCGTCCGCAGTCTCTGCTTTGTCAGAATCCGGGGCATTCTTCGGCTCAAGCAGCTGCCAGCTGATGCCGTATCCGTTTTCCGTAAAATCCACTTTTCCGCGTTCCGCGTCAAGGTCGCTGAAAAACACGTCGTATGTGTTTGCGCCGTTTGTGTATCCGTCTTATGTTTTTATGAGGGAGTTGTCGATTTCAATAAGATTTCCGTTCTCGTCTTCATAGTGGATGGGTTCGTCATACAGGACTACTGTGACGCTTTTGTCACTCATCATGTACTGCTTGCTGTTTTCGCTTCTTTGACTGGTGATTTCGTTGAGAAAAAGTGTTTCTGTCTGTGGCTGTGTGGCTGGTTCGTCCTGTTCTTCCAGGGTCATACTGCCATCCTGTATGACATGACTGGTACTTGTTTTTTCACTGGTTTGGGCTGCTTTCAATACCGCATTCTGCCGCATTGATTCCCGCGCATTCGCGATATTTTGGTCGCATACAAGTGTTATGATTAGAGCCAGACTGATAATCCGGCTTCGTTTTCTTCTGATTTTTTTCATGGCTGTGCCTTTCTTTTGTTCCTTAAAATTGTTTTGGTTTATCCCCGCAGACAGCAGGCTTTTGACATTGTGTTCCGTGATTTTTTATGCGGTTTTTCGCTCCCGGATGTTTCTTTCATCCATGACTGTCATCTCCTTTTGGATAAAAATAGTATATATACTAAGTACAGTATAATTCCGTTATTATTTTTTGTAAATTATATTCTGTAAATAATTATGTTTTTTCGTAACAGTTCAGCCTTATGGTATTCCGCGAGTAAAATCGCTCTGTGAGCGATTTTGCGAGTTGTGCAAGCGCCAAAATGCGACTTTGGAGCATTTTGTGTGCATCAGGCGTGACAGTGAAGCCAAAGGCTGAACTGTTACGTTTTTTCTATATTTGTTTTTTAATGCTTTCGAAAATCATGGCAAGTATTTCACACTTTTATTTCCAAATGGCAGTTTTGTGTTATAAAATGAAAATATATTGCAAGAAACAAATGGAATTAACGCCTATAATAGCAGTATCATACATGAGAAACAATTCTCAATAAACACTTAAATTGCGGGAGGCATACAATTATGAATATGGAACGAAAATGGTGGCACGACAAAACGGCATATCAGATTTACCCAAAAAGCTTTTTGGACACAAACGCAGACGGCATCGGGGATTTGCGGGGCATCATCTCAAAACTGGATTATTTAAAGGAACTGGGCATTGATATTATCTGGCTCTCCCCGATTTACAAATCCCCTTTTGTAGACCAGGGCTACGACATTGCGGACTATTATGCAATTGCGGAAGAATTCGGAACAATGGAAGAGTTTGACGAGCTGCTTGCGGAAACCAAAAAGCGTGGAATGTATCTCGTGATGGATTTGGTAATCAATCACTGCTCCGATAAACACGAATGGTTCCAAAAGGCGCTTGCGGACCCCGACGGAGAATATGCGGACTATTTCTTTTTCCGCAAGGTAACAGATGGCAACCCGCCCAGCAACTGCCGCTCTTACTTTGGCGGAAGCTGCTGGGAACCGGTTCCGGGTACGGACAAATACTATTTTCATATGTTTGCAAAGGAACAGCCTGACTTGAACTGGGAAAATCCAAAGCTGCTAAACGAGCTCTACACCATGATTAACTGGTGGCTTGACAAAGGTGTGGCGGGCTTTCGGATTGACGCCATTGTGAATATCGGAAAAAATACAGCGTTCCCTTCCTATGAGCCGGACGGTCCCGACGGGCTTGCCAGCTGTTGGAAAATGGTTGACAGCATGGAACGGCTGGGAAACCTTTTGGAGGACTTAAAGAAAAACACCTTTGAAAAATATAACGCCTTTACAGTCGGAGAAGTCTTTTCGATTGAAGAGGACGCTTTGGCACAGTTTATTGGCAAGGATGGACATTTTTCCACGATTTTTGATTTCAGCGCCCATTGTTTAAGCGACGGGGAACACGGCTGGTATGACGCGCCCCCCATGAGCTTTGCACGTTGGCGGGAAGCAATTGTAAACGCACAGCTCGACGCACAGACCTGCGGTTTTAAGGCAAATATTATTGAAAACCATGATGAGCCAAGAGGCGTATCCCGCTTTTTGCCGGAACATGCCAAAACGCCTGCCGGCGCAAAAATGCTCGGTACGGTCAATGTGCTGCTGCGCGGTATTCCGTTTCTCTATCAGGGGCAGGAAATCGGCATGACGAATGCCGCTTGGAACAGCATTGAAGAGTACGACGACATCAGCACAAAAGACCAGTACCAGCTTGCACGTGCGGCAGGGTGTTCCGACGCCGAGGCTTTGGAGGCATGCGGCAGAATGAGCCGTGACAATGCAAGAACGCCTGTACAGTGGAGCAGTGAAAAAAATGCCGGATTTACCACGGGCACACCTTGGCTGAAGGTCAATTCCAATTATCCGGACATCAATGTGGAAAATCAGGAGAATGATTTGAATTCCGTGCTGCATTATTACCGCAGGCTGATTGCCCTTCGCAAATCCGACGCATATAAGGAAGTGTTTACCTATGGCGATTTTGTTCCGGCGTATGAGAATGCCAACGATGTTATGGCATATTATCGTGTGGATGGCGAAAATCGTGTATTAGTTGTTGCTAACTTCGGAGAAGCTGCAATGGAGCTTCCATTGGAATACGGCGTTAAAGATGTGCTTTTATCAAACAGGACAGAGCCATTCGCAAAAAAAACATGGAACGCAAATGAAACGCTGACACTGGAGCACTGTGAAGTAATGGTATTATCCTGTGTGTAAAGATATTGTCTTCTTCTCTCTTTCAGCGAAGCTGCCTGACTATACATTCCCCCTGTCAGGCAGCTCCTTATAAAGCGGCATTGCGTGTGACAATGCAAACTGTTACCGAAGCACTTCTACGGCAAATCCCGCACTTCCACCCGGTGCAGCGACAAAAACACCGCCCACGCCGCAATCACAAGCAAAACACCATAAAACGCCATATTATTCGCCAGCGTCGCCGAGCCGATGTTTCCCTGCGTCAGAAAAGTAATCACCACCGCCATCACAATCGCCGCCTTGGACGATTTCATCAGTAGCCCGACTGGCAGTGCAATATAGCTGATACTCACCATTGCAGCCGAACCAAGAAACATATCCAGCCAAAATAACGGCGCGCCAAACGCAATCCCTGCTGCGGATATTCCGAGAAATGGTCTTGCCAAAAGCATCATTCCAAATGTAAATACTTTACTTATCACCATCGCCGCAACGTTAAACACCCATACGGCAGCCATCTTTGAAAGCAAAATCTTTTTGCGGTTAATTGGGTAAGAGAACATCAAATGCATCGTTCTTTTTTCATAAGCGCCCACGATAAAGGATGCCAGCATCACACCCGTAAAAATGATATACGCCATATTCATAAAAAGGTCTACGGAGGCATTTATCATGTCCGTTCCATACGCCTCCACTGTTTCTGCCGTCTCAAGCTCCCCCGCCATCGCAGTAAGCATCAGCGAAAGAAGCACAGTCATAATGGCCGCATTTCGAATATATGTTCCTATCTTATTTTTTTTCCATTCCAAGCGAATTAATTTTATCATTATATTTCCCTCCATCCATTAATAAAAAACGCTGCCCTTGCGTTCTAAATCTCCTCACATTTCCTCCTGTGTAAGTTTTAGAAAATAATCCTCCAGGCTCTCCGATTTCCTGCCTATTGCCGAAAGTCCGACATCATTCAAAGCCAGCGCCTTTGACAGCTCATCCGTCGTAACCGCGCTATCATAAACACGGATATGGTTCCCGTCAAACACCTTAAAATTATTCAGATGCATCTTATCGGACAAAACATAAGCCGCCTTCGTAAGATCCGCCGCTGCAAGCTCAATATATTCCGTATTCTTCTCGGAAATCTCCTTCATTGAAATTTCCTTGCGCATTATCCCATGATGAATCACGCCAATCGTGTCCGCAATACTCTCCACCTCCGAAAGCATATGACTGGAAATTATAATCGTCATTCCATATTCCACACACAGTTTTTGGAACAAATCCCTAAGCTGCTTCATCCCCGCAGGGTCCAACCCGTTCGTCGGCTCGTCAAGCACCAAAAGTTCCGGACGGCATAAAATCGCGCGCGCAATTCCCAACCGCTGTTTCATGCCCAATGAGTAATTTTTCACCGCCTTTTCGGCAGCATCCGTCAATCCCAACATCGCAAGCGCATTCTCAACACTCTCGGGCATGTAATACCCCATATATTCACAGTGGATCCGCAAATTTTCCCGCCCGCTCATATGCTCATAAAAACACGGGAACTCAATAATACTGCCTATCCGTTTCAGTACCTCATAAGAAGTCGGCGTAAGCGCCTCCCCGAATAGCTCCACCGTGCCCGACGTCGGTTTCCACAGGTTCGTAATCATCTTCATGACCGTCGTCTTACCCGCGCCGTTTGGACCCAAAAATCCGTAGATTTCCCCTTTTTTGACATGAATGTCAACGTTTTTTACCAAGTCCTTTTTGTCAATGGTTTTCGTTAATTGACGTGTCTGTAAAATATTCTGCATCGTTTCTTCCTCCTTTTAAAACCATTATAACGATGCCGTTTTTCAAAACTCTTGCCAAATTCTTACGAATATCTTTCGTTGCGCAATTTTTACAGTACAGCCTCCAGTTTCACCGTAAAAACCGTCCTCACATGCGGCTCGCTCTCCAACAAAACATCCCCGCCCATCTGCTGCGCAAGGTTTTTGGCAATTGTCAGACCCAAACCGTTCCCTTGTATCTGCCGGTTGCGCGAATCCTCCATTGTATAAAGCCGCTCAAACACACTTGCCGCAAACGCCTTATCAATCCCCTTTCCCTTATCCGCAACATCAATATACACAAACCGCCCTTCACTGCGCAGCGCAATCCCGATATATTTTCCGTCGCTGCCATATCGTATGGCATTTGACAGTAAATTCGTTAAAATTCTATCAATCGAATCCCTGTCCCCCCACACGAACAGGTTGTCTTCCGGTATCGAAATATCGACCGTAAACTCCTTTTGCAAAAGCAGCTCATAAAAGCCAAGCACATTCTCCCTGCACAGCTCGCTGAGATTGACTTTTGTCCGTTCCATGCGCATATCTCCCGCCTCAAGCTTTGCCAATGTAAAAAACGCATTGATTAGTTCCAGCACCTGTTTTGCTTTCGCCTCCACCTTTTGCAGGCTTTCATCGTCCTCCCTGCCAATCCGCATAATTTCCAAATATCCTAAAATTACGGTCAGCGGCGTCTTGATGTCGTGCGAAATATTCGCAAGCATCTTCTTCGACGACAGTTCCTGCTTCCTGTAATCAATCTTAACCTTCTGCCTGTCCAAAAGCATTCTGTTAATCTGCCCAAGCAAATCCATTAAAACAGGATCGTCCGTAAAAAACATCACTTTTTCGTCGCTGTCCCGCTCCAAAATATCCGCCAGCTTTTCACTGATTTTCTTGAGCTCTCCCTGCATTCTCTTTTGAAAAAGAAACTGTTGGCAAAAAATAATTACCAACAGTAAACTAATCATCCCTATCACAACAATCATGACTGCCTTATCACTCACTCCGCATCCCCCAGTTTATAACCAATCCCCCAAACCGTAAGCACATACTGCGGATTGCGCGGATTGTCCTCTATTTTATTGCGCAGCCTGCTGATATGCACATTGACCGCATTTTCGTCACCAACATAAACATCCTTCCATACAAGCGCGTAAAGCTGTTCTTTGGTATACACTTTTTTCGGATTTTTCATAAGCAGTTTTAAAATTTCAAATTCCTTTGCCGTCAGCTCAATCGGCTCCCCGTTTTTTGTCACCGAATAATCATTTAGATTGATAGTCAGCGCGCCTTTTGTCAGCATCCCTTCCTCACTGTCAGCATCCGCCGCATATTTTGTACTCCTGCGAATATTTGCCTTGATGCGCGCCAAAACCTCCGTCACGGAAAACGGCTTTGTCACATAATCGTCCGCTCCAAGCCCCAAGCCTAAAGTTTTGTCAGAATCCGTGTCCTTTGCGGACAAAATAATGATTGGCACAGTGCTGTTTTCCCGAATGATCTTCATAACTTCCAGTCCGCTTTTCTTCGGTATCATAAGGTCCAACAAAACCAAATTGTACGTATCCTCAAAAAATTTTTTGCAAGCGCTTTCGCCGTCGTAAGCGGTTGTGACTGCAAAGCTTTCGGTTGCAAGGAAATTTTTCAGCATATCGCTGATTTCCGTGTCGTCCTCAACCAACAGAATTTTTTGTTGAGTATTGCCGTCTAATGCCTGCATATACGCTAATCTCCCCGTTTTTTCTTTGCATATGCCCTGATTCTTTTGTTGCAGCCGTATCATTCGTCCCGCAAAAACCATTGCCGGTTTCTTTCCCCTACGGTACGAACTCTATCCGCAATCGAATCATGGCTTTTAAGATTTCGAACCTTTTGAGAAAATTTATCGTCGTTTCTGCCTTCTAAAATCTCCAAATCTTCCCCGTCCGGTCCCATAATTCTTCGCACCTCGGCAATTAATCCAGACGTCCTGATACCCGGATTATCTGCAATCACTCCCATCGCAACATCTGCAATCTGATCTTCCCTGTAGTTACTCATATCATATACCTCCTGTAAAATTATTTTCATATTTATCCTTTTATTTCTCTATAAATTTCTGTCACAATTAATAAGGCTTTCTTTTTATCCGGTGAAGCTGCGGTTTCAGTACAATATCCGAAACAATCACACCCTCACGCTGCCCCAAAATCCATTCCACCGCACCCGCAACGTCCTCCGCAAGAAGATAGGATTCCGGCTCGTCCCCTTCTCTGAAATCCGCATTGCGGTAAAGGTTCGTCTGCGTCATATCCGGAAAGATTGTTACAACTTTAACACCATATTTTCGCGCCTCATCAAACAGACTGTGTGAAAAGCTTGCAAGCCCTGCTTTCGTCGCGCCGTAAGCACAGCCATGCGGGTTGGACTGCCCTGCCGTGACAGAGGAAACGTTAATCACATATCCTGCATGTCTCTTCAAATGCCGCAAAAGCTGCTGCGTCAAAATCATCGGCGCCTCCAAATTTGTCCGCACCATTTTCTTGATTTTATCCGGATTCAACTCCTCATGAAGCCCGTAATACCCGACACCTGCATTGTTCACCAGTACCCGAATCCGATGCTGCGCCGCAATCCGTTTTACACAGGCACATAATTCTTCTGTATCCAGCACATCACAAACAATTCTGTGAATGCCATCCTCTTCCTCCAATTCTGCCGTTCCAAAATCCCTGCCAATACCGAATACCTCATATCCAAGCGCACGCAGCTTTTCGCTGACTGCGTACCCGATGCCGGAGGATGCTCCGGTTACAATTGCCGCTTCCTTATTTAAACATTCCATCGAAATATCTTCTCCCTGGAAATTTTTTCCTCCAACCGTCCCGATAAAAAACATTCCATCTCTTCCATCAGCGCATCCGGATAATGACAATATCCGCCTTCCTTTTGATAAGGAAACCAAATCACCAGCGATTCCGGTTCCTGCCGCCTCATGTTCTTTAAATAATCCTGTGAAATCCGAAACGTTCCGACACTCACGTCCACAATTTTCTCCATCGGAATCGCACGAAATACCTCCTCCAGCATTGCTTCATAATGCTGCTGCCAGTCAGGCACATAAATCATCGGATCAAAGCAAAGCCGAACCGGACAGCCTGCCCGTATCAGCTCCGCCGCGCAGGACAGCCGCTGTGTCAGAGACGGCGTATGATGTTCAAAGGCATCAATCACCGCCTGCGGCGACAGTGTAAACGCATAGATTACTGCCGAAACCGGACGCGTGTTTCGAACAAACGTTTTGCTCGCGCATTTTGTCCGTATCTCAATCTTCAAATTCTCATGATTTGCCGCAAAATCACACCATTCCCGCACATAGCCGATAATCCGCTCCAATGCCGGTAAATCCGTATCATAAGAAACGCACAGATACAGCGGATGCTGTTCCAATACCTGCCTGACCTGTGCAAAAATATCCTCTAAATTGACAAATACTACAATATTTGCAGAAGGATACATACCTTTTAAATAACAGTACGCACAATCATAGATGCAGTTCATCGCACAGGAAACATAATAAAAATACCGGTTGCCAAAACTCTGACACACAGGCGCCCCTTCATAGAGCAAAGTCCCCTGTTTTGCAGCAAGAATCAGGTTCTGTGCACGGCGCTGAAAACGAATGCTTTGCCTGCTCCGGCAAAATACATCCTTGTAATGGTCAATCTCAATCACCGTCGCTGACGGAAACTCTGCCAAAATCCTGCGCGTGCGCGCATGTTCCAAGACCGCCTTTTCAACATAGATATGGGAAAAAAACGGGCTAAAATAATCTTCTTTTAAATTCTTCAAAACGTCGTTTTCCTTCTCTTTTATCCATACAGGGAAGCAGCTTTTTTTCATACAGCTCCCGTATTTGGGAAACATAATCTACTTTTGCCAGTGCCAAATACCGGATATGCTGTTTCATAGAATCATACATTGCCTTAGAACAATGCAAATCCGCGCAAAATGTTTCAATAAGCGTTCCTTCCTCCTGCTTTGGACTGATATTATGGCATCCGGTATTTTTCATTATAGTAGAAGTCTGCCTTAAAAAATCAAAGATACTGTCTTTGTATTTTTCCATTAAAAGCATCGTCCGTTCCTTGGAAACGTCTTCAATAATGCCTCTGTCGGATACGATTTTCAGAAATATCATCTGATGCGGACCAAAGAAATGGCTGCCGGTCTGATAGACTGCCGCAGCTTCCATATCATAAAGCGTTCCTACGGGTGCACCTGCGGTCATCCGCACGTCATCATGACTGGTATGATATGGACGCATTCCTGTTACAATAGTTCCTTCGGCAAACTCATGGCAGTACAGCATGTCCGGATAAAAGGTTCTGCCTGTCGCCTGTTCCACGAGCTTATTGCACAGGAAAATCCCGTCATTTTGAGCGCTATGCGCGCAAATTCCAATATTAAGAAGAAAATCATTCTGTGTCGGTTTATAGATCGAACATACGCTTCCGACAACAGCTGCGGCAGCAATTTCACCCACACCGGTAACTGTCAGCAGGATACCCGTCGTTTCATTATAAAATTGCTGATACCACGTACCTTGCTGATTTTTTATCAGATTAAAATGCCTGATAAAAATGTGTGCCTCACAATACAGGGCGGTAAAGATATAGATCATGCGTATCCCTTTCCAAGTTGTCTGCTTCTTCCTTCAGCCACTTTTGTCAAATCATCCTCAAACAAATTAAAGTTGTACCAAAATACAATGCAGCCCACTCCTGCCACATCTCAATTATACAAAAAAAACTCTGTATTTACAACGAAATTCATACGAATTTTTTATCATCCGGTCTTTCCTGACTATCATCTGAAAATTTATCATAAATGGCGGCAGAAATAGAAAACAAGCGCCAAACTTCTTTTCAACAAAGAGATTCAGCGCTTGTATTCCAGCAACTCTGATATGGAACAGTCCAGCGTGTCACATATTCTTACCAATACATCAACATCAAGTCTTGTGATTGTGTTGTTGATATAACCATTCAGCTGTGACCGTTGCAGCTCTGCCCTTTGACAAAACTTATTTTTACTTAAACCTGCTTTTATAAGGAGCTCCTTTAAATGAATTTCAATTGTTCCGCGTTCCTGTAATCAGACACACCTCCCCTATATTTGTATAATATGTTTATTTTACCTTTTTTAATTATAAAAAATCAGTTATAATATATTAACGATAACTAATTACCCATAAGAAACTACATATAAAAAAGTGAAAAGGAGTGTTTGATAATGAATATTGCCGTAAGTATACTGAAAAAATCATTACATCATATTTTTTTTCGGATAAAACTAAAAAGCATGGATGACATATGGTATATTATGGGAGGGAACTGCTTTGGACTATTCCCGCCTTCCTTTTACTACACACACACGGAAAAAGAAATAGAGCTTATTACATCAGAAAAAATAGAAAAAATCAAAAAAATGACAGAACAAATCAGAGCGCTAAAAAATGATTCTGTCCTTTTGGATTAATCCGCATATTGCTTGCCTTTTATCTGTAAAAATAGTAAAATATAATAGTAAAAGTAAGCAAATACTAACAGATGTGCTGTTTGAAGCATTTTATGACAGGTCAGGGGGTTATATTATGGGAGTTGGAAATATAACATCAATGAACAGTATGTCAGGCATATGGAAAACTACAGCAGGTTCATCAGATGTAAAAAGTAAAACCATTCAAAATCAAATTACGGAAAAACAGCAGCAGATGCAGAAAATTTCTTCAGAAAAAGAACTTTCTGCGAATGAGAAAGCAAATGAACGAAAACAGCAGCAAAAAGAAATAGCCAGTCTTAACACGGAACTGAAGCGGCATCAGGATGAATTTCTCAGGTCGCAAAAAAGAGAGCTTATGATGGCGGAATTACAAGACGATTCCGAATCGATTAATAAAGAAAATCCTGCCGCCAATGCATACACAGAAGAAACAGCCAAAAGTGTCCTTACTGAAAAAGAGTCCCAAACAACAGACGCTGATATTTCTTCAGAAACAATTCGTGAAAAAATGCCTGCTGCTACTCTGTCAGACACGTCTGCACAACAGGCAGGTTCGGGAGCTGTCATATTCAAAAGCGACGATGGCAGCGTTATATTAAAAGACAATTTAAGCCAAAATGAAAAAAACAGTGTAGATTCTGATAAAACGCAAACCGATGAAACCCAAAATGAAAGAATTGATGAAAGAGAAACAAACTCATTAGACAATGAAGCAAATACAGGATTGTCACGCAGAGAGATCTATGAAATAGTATCGAACGACGCTTCTGCACAACAGACGGGTCGTCAGGAAACAGTTATTGCAAGAATCGAGGGCGGTATTGCTGTCTTAAAGGGAGAACTGGAGCAGGACAGGAAACGTGGTATCAATACTGATAAAAAACAGGCAGAGCTTGAAAAACTGGAACAAAGGGAAGAGCGGGCAAGAGCATTGCAAATTTCAGCTTTAAAAGAAAACGATGCTGCAATAAAGTCACCAGCAAAGGTTAAGGTTTCGGGAATACAGGATAATGCGGAAAATGATGTCATTGTGAATACGTCTAAATTGCCCAAAACACAAGGTTTTGCGTCACAGCAGAAGTTTAAAACATGGAAAACAATCATATCTATATCGCAATCGACCTGAAATCCTTTTACGCCTCCGTCGAGTGCGTCGAACGACAGCTGGATCCCATGAACACAAATCTCGTGGTTGCAGACGCATCAAGGACGGAAAAAACCATCTGCCTTGCGGTTTCTCCGTCTCTAAAGTCATATGGCATATCGGGGCGGGCAAGATTGTTTGAGGTAATACAGAAAGTCAGGGAAGTGAATACACTGCGCAAAAACAAGGCGCCCAACCATCAGTTTTTAGGCGAATCCTATCTTGCCAAAGAACTGCAGGAGCATCCTGAATTTTCACTGTCCTATATCATTGCCCCGCCCCGCATGGCATACTACATCGAATACAGCACAAAAATATATGAAATCTACCTCAAATACATTGCACCCGAAGATATTCATGTGTATTCCATTGACGAGGTGTTTATGGATGTAACTGCATACCTGAAAATCTATTCCCTCTCTGCAAAAGAGCTTGCTGCAAAAATCATTCAGGATGTATTTGTACAAACGGGCATTACTGCCGCTGCCGGTGTCGGAACAAACCTGTATTTGTGCAAGATTGCGATGGACATTGTGGCAAAACACGTCGAACCTGACAAAAACGGTGTGCGTATTGCGGAACTTGATGAAATGAAATACCGGAAGCTTTTGTGGGACCATAAGCCAATTACGGATTTTTGGAGGGTTGGACGTGGATATGCAAAAAAGCTTGCGGAGCACGGAATGTATACAATGGGTGACGTGGCAAAATGCTCTGTTGGAAATGACCAAAATTACTATAACGAAGACCTGCTTTACAAATTATTTGGCGTTAATGCGGAGCTTCTGATCGACCACGCATGGGGATGGGAGCCGACCACAATTGACCTGATCAAACAATACAAGCCGGAAACAAACAGCCTCTGTTCCGGTCAGGTGCTTCAGTGCCCTTATGATTATGAGAAGGCAAAACTCATTGTTAAAGAAATGACAGACTCGCTCGTGCTTGATATGGTCGAAAAACATTTGCTTACAGACCAGCTTGTGCTTACAATCGGATACGACATCGAAAATCTTACCAACCCTGAAACTGTCAGCCTATATAAAGGCGAAGTCACCACGGACCGTTACGGGCGGAAAGTTCCAAAGCATTCTCACGGAACTGCTAATCTGAACGCGTTATCTTCCTCAACAAAGCTGATTACAGATACGGTTATGGCTCTATATGACCGCATTATTAATAAAAATCTGCTGGTACGGCGAATTACCGTGACTGTAAATCATCTGACTGACGAGACTGCTGTCCGTGCTATAAAACAGGAGGATTTTATCCAAATGGATTTGTTTACTGATTATGAGGCAGCAGAAAAGCAAAAACAGGAGGACGAGGCAAAAATGAAAAAGGAACGCGCCCTGCAGGAAGCAGTTTTATCCGTAAAAAAGAAGTTTGGGAAAAATGCCATCTTAAAAGGTATCAATTTGGAGGAAGGTGCGACGGCTACGGAACGAAATAAGCAAATTGGAGGACACAGGGCATAATGGGAAACTATGATGACATAATCAGCCTGCCACACCATGAATCCGCAAAACATCCAAAAATGCCGGCTTTGGACAGAGCCGCCCAGTTCATGCCCTTTGCCGCACTCACCGGACATAATGCGGCTGTCATGGAAACGGAGCGGCTGACGGATTCCAGGATGGAACTGGACGAAATGAAAAAGGAAGAGCTGAATGAACATTTACAGTTCATCAAAGAACAGCTTTTGCAAAAGCCGCAGATAAGCATCACTTACTTTCTTCCTGACACCCAAAAAAACGGCGGCGCCTACCTTACCATAACAGGAACCGTCAGAAAAATAGAGCAAACCCGTCATCAGGTCATCATGGAAAACGGAACCGTTATTCCAATGGACGATATTTATGAAATTGAAAGCGCTCTTTTTGATAACGATGAATATTAACAGCCAATGCCTGCCATCCGCCACTCATGGGCATAATAGTTATACCGCAGACGAAACGTGCGCTGTGTACCGTAAAGCGTTGCCGTGCATATAAAATTTGCCCCGAGTGAACCGCGTTCCTGATCCGTGGAGATGACCTTATCTATGTTAATCGTCACAAGCTCTCCATTCCTGTCGCGGAAGCGGAACCGCATTGGTGTGATTTTGCCGTTTGTATCCGTGCAAGAAATCATTTGCACCGGAGTGTCTATGCAAAGGATTGTTTCCATTATTGCTCCCTCCACATACTGAAAAACAAGTTTTTAATATAGTATTGCGGATTCTGCCGAAAATATAATGGGAACATTCAGGAGAACATTAACAGCGCAAAAAGTCCTGTATAATACAGACAAGGGCAGAATCTGAAAATTTGACTCTGCCCACTTGTGACTATTCATAAATCTCATATCGCTTTTTATTTACACAACAATTGATGCGATCTCAAAACTGTCCTCAATAGTATTCTAAAATCTGCCCTGATGGAATGCTAGCAACTACCGTCAATATCAAATGGTATACTCTCAAAATCTGGATTAAGCTCTCCTATTATATGATTAGATGAAAATGACAGATCCGTTTCTCTTAAAGGTTTTGAAAAGGAATTATCAACTTTGACGATTTCCGACAAAGTCAATAAACCCACCGGAAAATTCGCATCTGCCACATTTTCTTCATTAAAATTTACCATTATATCTTTCCTCCATAAACTGAAATATTGGCCAGTATCTGTACACTGAAGCCATGAAATGACTCAATCGAAACAATATGGTAAAATCATATAACATAAGTGCTTGTTTTTTATCTATTTTACACATCTGTTTCTATTATAAAACAATACGCAATCTAATTCAATGTATTTCCATCAAATTAATTACTTTTATGAATATTAATCACTATTTTTTAGTATATTATTCACATTATCCTTGTGTTGTCTGATACTCTCTTCAATTAACAAATATATTTCTTCGGGTGCATTTTTTCCTTTACTGAAAGTAGCAAACACCTCTCTTATCTCATTAACTGCCTTCCTTTTTTCTGATACATATGTTTTTAATTTATTACGTACGCATTCTGCATACTTTAGTAATAATGAACTTACCCAAGTATAATTATACAAATTTCCATATAGACTTTTGAGAAAATCTGTCTCTTCCTTTCCATTACCATTCTTCTCATCAACTGAATTGTCACATTTTAAAGGAAATGCTGTTTTTTTTAGCATCTCAATCCTAATCTTGTGTTCACGCGACTTTATATGGCACCTCCCATCTTTCTTCATTCCTTCTGATACCTCAAATGCCGAAGTAAACTGTTCTTCACTGCATTCAAGCAATATTGACGCAACCGTATCCGAAAACACTTCCTTGTAAACTACAATCAGGTCCTGAATAACCTTATCAATGGTCAATGAAGATATCAACGCTCTTCTATTCATATCCATTTCCTTCTGCACCTTGTAAATAAGTCTCATTTGTTCAACAGCTATATCCTCCTTCCTATCAATCATGCTTAATACTTTGTGTGGAATTTTATGGATAACTTTACAAATATAGCTTCCCTTTCCATCTTCTGAAATCACTTCCCTGCATACCTGCCTCAGTACAATTGCAAGTACTGATGAATGTTCAACATCAGAAAATTCGGACAAAATACTAGCTTTCATTTGGGTAAATAACTCAATTTGCAAATCATGCTTAATTTGTTTGATCAATTCCACAGATATTCCCACGCCAAATTCTACAGGATTATTTGATAAATCTATACTACCGCATATCCCCTCTGCCATATAATATGCAAGAGTTCTAATTATGCACTCTCTTCTGTATAAGCGTTCCCTACATTTCCTATTGACATAGTGTGCAATCTCGTGTGTCAAAATTATTAGCAACTCAGCAGGTCGGAACAAAGAATGCTGCGCTAATTGAACACATATAAGCATATCATTTTCTTTAGGTTTTATACGAATTATATTCGTAATAGGCCGTGACTCCATAACAGGTTTAATAATACAGCTATACTTCCTGTTCGCATCATTCAAAATATTTTTGACTTTCTCAATGTACCACGAGTAAAACATGCTAAGCTTAATTGGTATTGAGAACGAGGTTCCGCTATATCCCGGAATCATTAAATAAACCTGATCGGTATGTATTGTGTGATAAATAACAGAATTAACACACTCAAGATACTGCATAAGGCTTCTCTTAATATCTTCTCTTGGGATCTCGCTAGATATCCTGCCTATGCTTTCTATTAACTGTTGTTTAAACATTTGGAATGACGGAATAATCAATTCAAATATATCTCTTGACATGGAGAACTGTTCATATTGCGATAATGTATTCAAAGTCTGTATCAAGGCTCTAAAATATGAATAAAGCCCAATGTCCTCACTTAATAAAGAATTTGTTCCGCAAAGCATTTCACAATCCTTCATTATTTTACTACACCATGCATCATACATATTATTATGGTCATTTGTATATTCATTAGTCAAAATGGTATCTACTTCTTTCCATTTATTCTCATGAATAAATATTTCGGTTTCAATATTATATAGTCCTTTCCCATATACACCGTTTTGATGAGTTAACACTCCCCCATGCAGCAAAAACAGAATAAGAGTCCTAACATTACTGTTTGAAATCTTAATGTTTATATTTCCATGTCCCAGCATATGTGAATAAGATATATTATCTAACCTGTTCTTATTCTGTTCTTCTACACTTCCCCAAGTTCTCCAATACGCAATCTTACTTTTAAATAGGGCTAAAACAGACAAACTTCCAGACGTTGCCAATTGTATATTCAAATTATGAAGCTCTTCATCTATGAAACAATCTCTACCTTTCCATTTGTCTAGTATACTATTATTACTCTCACAATCTTTTAAATAAGTCTCATTTATCCCCAAAATAGAATGAAGATATACGATCTCTTCCATTTTTTCAATTTCTTGCAAAGTTTCTTCCAATAGATGAATACTATTTCCTCTAGCCAAAACTACCAAATCTGCATTGTCAAAAGTATAGTATGTCAATACTTTGCATATCTTATTAGTGCGCATATTACCATATGTCGACTTATTTTCTATCTCCGCATATAATCCTGACGCCTTTATGCTATCCTTAACCCTTATAAAACCTACTGCCATAAAAGGCAGTTGCTCCAAATCATTCCACTTTCCCAACAAATCATCACATCGAAACAAACCTATGTTTTGATTACTAAATCGCCCTTTCAACCGCTTTATTTGATTACCTGTTTCGTTCCACACTTCAGCCATTGGAAATATTTTATCCTTTTGTTTAATTGTTGTAATGTCCAGTCCGTCATAATACCCTAGACAAGAAAACTCAGCATTCATATTTTCATTATAGCAGTCTAAATAATGTTGTTTGTATAATGTTAAAAGCAACATCTCCATAGTCTTTTACTCCCTTTACTCTAAGATTAAAATATATATTTAAATAATGTATACAATTTATCAGCATCGGTAATCTGATTCCAAAATTTTAACGCTGTGCTTATATCTTTTTTTATTTTTCCAAACCCAATCTTATTCATCATATACCTTGTATAACATTCTCTCCATGCCTCTCCTTCAAATCCTTGTATATATATGTTGTACACTAAAACCCATATATGTAAATCCCTGTAATCTGTCTGCTCACTGTTTAATAACCGTTCAAGCCTTGAATAACTCTGAGGTCTTATCTCTTCTATCATATACATTAATATTCCTTGCTTAACCTCAATAAAAGACTTTTTAAACCACTCTGCAATAACTTGTTGAAGCAGATTTGTCTTCTCCCTATTGAAACACATACACCCTACCACTTCTTTGCTACAAATATTTATATACTTTCTAGCATAGTTATCAATATCTTCTGCATCTTTTTGGTTCTTAAAATTATCATTATAATAAAACAAAACTCTCAAAAGTTTTTTTTCATCATCATAAGAATTATAATTTCTATTATGCAGCATACTTCGGAAAATACCTATACCACTAAAATCATTCGGATCCCCTAAATAATCTAATTTATATGTATTTGTAATCTCATTCTCTACCTGTTTTATCGTAAATTCCCTTGATGTCCTTTCTAAAACCATTAAAAGTATGTAAAGCGTCATATAGCATTGGAACATAGCGAGTGCAAATAATGTTATTTTACATTTAGCGATGGATACAAATATTAACGCCACTATCTCTCCAAATACATAAATTGCTATTTGGTATATCTTATTCGCACTCATTCCTTTCACAAAAATATCAATTACATGAATACCATAATACCTTTGATCCACCTTACCTAAAAAATATACAAACATAGATGTGGTAAATGTCCAAATGACAACTACAATTGCTACAACCATACTTGAATCATATTGAAAAAAAGATTTCAAAATATTACAAATGGATTTGAAAATGTAATTATCTTCAATCATAGTTTCGGAGACTAAACTGTATTTTACCCTTTCTAAAATATATTGAAAAAAAACACTGTCCAAAAAAAGAGAACTTATTATTACCACACACCATGTTTTCCAAACTTTTTCTGAATCTAATTTTTTGAATATAATACTTATTGTTTCATAAACTTCTTTCCTTGTATTTCTCATAATAATTCCTTTTCTGAATATTTTTTATCTGCTTTCACTATTTCATTTTTATCATAAAACATTCGACTCCCTATTTATCATTCACTCTTATAAAATTGGGAGTAATATGCACCAACTTATAATCTAGCATATAAAAAAGCGGGGCAAACGGTTCGATTCGGTCAACCAACTGCTGAAACAGCATTTTCATTATATTTTCCAAATTGGCTAGCAGGTCTTCCAACTCCTTTAAATTTAATGCATCTCTTCTAAATACTGAAAACTATTCTCTTCCCATTAGTTTTATTCTATCTTTAAAGTGAAGAAGATCAAAAAATCAGTCCCATCCCCGTCACACCGCGTTCCAGCAGGCTCTCTGCCAGTTCCTCACATATTTTTATCACATCCCCGTCACGCTGCTTTATCCGGTACATTGCTTCTTTTCCTCCGCCTGAATCTTCTGCAAGGACGGGGCAGTAATAAGACACATTCTCTTCCTTTGCGGCATCAAATAACGCCAAAAAGAAAAACGGCATCCGGCTGTCATATAGCCGGATTACTTCCATAGCCTCTTCCGATACCATGAGAACCGGTGAAGTCATGACATCCGGATAGAAAACATCTATGCCGGAACGCATTTCCAGCATCAGCGGTGACGGAATTTTTTTGTAATCCCTTCGGTTCACATTCCTCACGTCCAGTTTTCCGTACCAGTTCACAATCTGCGGTATCGGATTCCCTTCTTGGGAAACAAGTGTCAGATATTTTCCATACATACCAGTTTTTCAGCCTCCCCTCTCCATCTTCCAAAAAAGAAATAAAAGTCCTCTGTCTTATTCAGCATCCTGTATTCCCTGCCCTCTCGGATTTCCTCCAGCATATCTTTGCACAAAACCTTTAACGCCGCATAATAATACTGTGCATACCAAAAGCGGACAGCATCTTCTTCATACGGGTATATTCTGGGAAACTCTTTTCTAAGCTTATCCATTATTTCTGTCATGTCCTGCTCATATTGACCGAAAAATCTAGGCAGAGTCCATGCTTTCTCCAGCCGTTTCTCGTCCATGTAAAGCGCTCTTCCGTACAGCGTGAGCCGGATTTCCGCCGAACGCATCAGGATACTGCTGTGCAGATAACAGATGCCAAGGGCTGCCGCCTCCTCCTGCGTCTGTTTTCCCCACGCTTCCATCAGTTCCGCAAATACCTGCCGGACTGTCTGCCTCTTCTCTTCCTTTTGGTATTCCGTTTCCAATATTCTGATGCTGGAGGAAAATATTGTCTCCCCTAATTTTTCAGCAGCAGCCATAAACCCGTTCCTGTTTTTCAATCCGCTACCTCCCCGGTTCTTATTTGCAGACCTGTTATTGTATCTTCAGATTTCCGCCGACAAATGAAATCTCATCATCAAGCTGAATGCTTGTTCCCTTTTGTCTGAAATTCACAAAAGAATCGCCTGAAACAATCAGTGAACCCGTATCGCTGGAAATTGTCAGGTCTTCCGCCGCCTCCAGCATAACGGAATGTTCACTGACAATATGAATCCCTTCCTTATCCGTCAGTTCTATTCTTGTTCCTTTATTGTTGGTAATCACAATGGAATCCGGGGTAAAGCGCACTTCCTTTTGGTATTTGCTCTTAAATACTTTATGTGAAGGATTTTTCCGATCCGCACTGTTTGTGTCCATATGCACGGAGCTGACCACAAATGCATCCCTTTCTGCTTTCTGCGGTACCGAAAGACGCACCGTATCCCCCGGCTCAGGCATACAGTACCACCCCGTGCCATCCGGCGTGGAATATACCGTGGCATAAGGATACTCGACATTGTTATCCTGCCTGGCGTTTTCATCACCCACAATTGACACCTGTACTTTATCTTCCCTCACCTTGGTGACTTTTGCAGACAGCGCACAGCCTGCAATAACCTCATTATAGCATTCCGGCACTTCAATACCCTTTTCCCTTTTCAGACAGCAACAATGGAGCAGTTCGCCTCCCTCATACCTGCTCTTTATTTGATATATGTAATATCTCTTTCCATACAATGACGTATAATCGCCTATCCTGTGGGACTCCCTGCATTGGATTATGTATTCCATACAGTCCGCCTCCGATACCGCCATATTTTGACCTGTTTTATTCCTGAACGCGCTTAAATCCTTTCGCATGGAATATCTGCTGCCTTCCGGAATTTCAAACGGTTCCCCCTGCGGCATGGAATAATAAATCCTTACTCCCTTCCTTTGGGAATCCGGCACCAGAAACTGATGACTCCTGCTTGCAAGCCGCTTCAGGAATGTCCAGTCCGTTTCCGCATACTGCAAAACCAGCTCTCCTGTCTTTTTCCCGTACGGTTTGGAAAATGACACAGCGGCATCTGCGTAACCCTTCATTATCTCTTTGAAAATCTCTTCGTATGTCACGGACATATTCTGATAGGAACGAAGATGCGTTTTTTCATCCATAAGGCAGCTGCCTGTCATAAGTTCCAGTGTCAGTTTCCTTTGGTCATTGATTCTTGATATGGAAAAATCCGTCACAATCCCGATAAACAGTATCCGTGTTTCTCCGTTCTTCCCGACAGCCTGTACCGACTCCCACACGTTTCCCGTCAGAAGTCCCAAATATTCTTCTTCCTGCTCGTCCGTAATATGCCCGGAAAGGACTGCCCTGCCATGCCGGTTGACCTCCTCTTCTATCCGCAGCTCCATAATATCCAAAAATGTCACAGGCCCTGTCTTTATATTATATTCTCTCATCAAAATCCTCCTTTATCGTACGCATCATCTCCCATACAATCGGTTTCCATTGTTCATATTCCTCAAAAACGCTGAAAAATGTACCCATGTTCCATTCCTCCCCTGTTTGGAAGACAAACAGCACATTATATATCCTGCTGTCCGCCGCAAAGCTTTTATATTCCAGCCAGTATGCCTTTACCGCACTTTCTTCCTCGCCAGCGCCGTAGCATACCGTCCTGTCGTCAAGCTTTTCCAGCAGTTGTCTGATATTCCTTATAAGTTCCGCCCCCGCTTCCTCTCCCTGCATGACTGCATCTTTCATTTTCTGCAGGGTTATTCCCGCTGTCTTTTCTTCCGTAAGAAACAGCGCGTCCGGCAGATTCTCCGACCAGAATATCTCTTCTGCTGTTTCCTGTTCTGCCAAACGGAATACTTCCGGTATCCACATAATAAAGCCCGGAAAGCGATACCACTCCTCCTGCAGTTTTTCCTTTTGGGGCGGCGCTGCAGATATCCGCTCCATCTGCAGCAGGAAACAGTCCACATCATTTTGATTAATTCTCTCCATCCGTCATATCCCCGTTCTCATCCAGTGTTTGGAAGCTCTGCCGTATAATGCTGCGCCATTTTATGGATTCCTTAACCGGATATGTAAAGGTCAGCAGTATCATTTCCTCCCTCACTGTACTCACCGCTTTGATATGTTCTTTCCCCATATCCGTCATCTCCATCAGAAACCAGCCTGCCGGAAGCTTCCCTTCTTCGCACAGGTAAACCGGAGACAGCCTGTATTTGGGGAACAATTCCTCTGTCAGCAGACATAATTCCTCTGCTGCGGACCGTATCTGATCCGGTTTTATCTGCTGTTTTAGCAGCTGCATTGTTATCTGCACGCCGCAGTTGTTCTCCCAAATGAGTTCCGGCCGCCCTTTCCTTGGATAATACCTGCTCTGTCTGTCTTCCGGCATTGGGTAAAACCCTTCCGGCAGTTCTAACTGCAGTCCGAGCTTGTCCGGTTTCAGAAGCACGAACCGGATATTCTCCTGCGAGCATCCCTCGCTCTCCTCCATGCAGAATTGTTCCATGCTGCTGTTTCCCCCCTTTCTTAAAGCTGATTTGGAATTTCTCAGCTATCTGGTTCCGCCTGTCCAGCACCGCCTTCTGTTTTGGCTGCACCGGACAAAAGATCTTTTTTTCCAGCTCACTGACTGCACTGATGCGGCTTTTTGCCGTATTAATCCGGTTTATTTTATCAATAACAGGATTTTTCCCGAATCCTCCTGTTTCCATGGAATCACTCATACCATGCCTCCTCGTCAGTTTATACTGCCCGTTCCCAAACGCTTTACCTGACAGCCTTCCAATTGTCTTTCCAGGCTGCCTGACAGCTCCGTTACCGGGGTAGATCCGATAATGCTTTTTTCAACTGCTTTACGGTCCGAAAAAGCAACTGTCTTTTCATCCTGTTCCTTTGTTGAAGGGAACATCGGGAAATAATCCCCGTCTTTCCCGTTCATCGTAACCTGATCTGCCGCACCGACCAAGTCAAAACCATTGCACATATTTATGACTGTGGGCGACGCGGCGCGTTTTACCAGTGAGATTTCTTTTGGTGCCTGAAACAGAATTCTGCCCCCCTTCAAGCCTATGGTGTCTTTCGCAATCATCGTCAGGGAACGGTGGCTTGCCATATCGATACCCGTCCGGTCAGACAGCTTTAGCTGCAGCAGCTTTTTTTGGTTCATGTCCCGAAATCCGATAGCTTCCGGTTCCAAATACAGACGCTTCTTATCCTTTGTGGTGAAATACCTACAGGTGTTCTTCATCTCCGGATTTCCTTTTCCGTTTCTGCGGACACAGCATACCGCCCGGTCTTCGCCGCCTGCCGCATTCCCGATATGGATATATACCCGTTCTCCCTTCTCGGGCATACAGTACGTCAAATTCCCCATATCAGGACGCCACGGATACCAAAACGCGCTCTTTGGCAGTTGCACCCAATCCATGTCAAACTTTACTTTTACCTGCTCTTCCTTTACATCAAGCACCGTTGCCGGAAGCAGCAGACCTATCAGATGTGGATTTTCATTCTGAGGTACCTGAAAGTCGGCGGCTCCTGCAAGTGTGTAGTAAAAGTGTAACAGACCTTTTTCCAGACAGCATTCTTTTGACGATATGATGTATTCGCAGCCGCCCCATTCCACCCTGTCGCCAATCTCCCAGTTCTGACCGGTTCGGATGCGCCTGCGGATGCCTTGGTTTTTCATGTCAGACCATGTCTCTACACATACCGCCTCACTGTCTGCCTTGTGTCTGTTTCCATCCGGTATACCATTATGTACACAGGCAGCGGCGGCATATACGGACGGAACAAGGACTGTGTGCAGCCTGCCGGCAAGTCTTTTTAAGAATTCCCAATCTGTTTCATCAATCTGATACAGGGGATGTTGTATCGTTTGGTCCACCCCGTGAAATCTCAGCTTCGCTCCCGGTGTGCCTGCGATTACCTGTTCCATTACGGCTCTATATGTTTGGGAAACATCCTGAAAGCTTCGGTTCTTTTTCCTATAATCCAGCTTCTCCGTGGAGGAAACTCCTGTGAGCGACACATGATAGCCTGCGCCTTCGTGGGTTATCTGCACTTCTTTTAATATTCCCGTAAACAGTGTCCGGTTATTGGCACTTACCATGACCGTCGTTTCGGATAAAGGCTGTAAAACAGCATCTTTTCCTTCTTCCTCTGATACGGATCCTTTCATATGGAATACTGCATGGGTGTTTTTGCGGATTTCCATATGGAATTCTTCGATGTCCGTGATTGGAATCGGTGATTGAAGCTTTAGGTCTTTTTGCGTTAGTGTTGACATTACTACACCTCTCTTCTTCTAATTGCAATGTATCATTTTTTATTATGCCTTTTATAAATTTTATAAATCAGAACGCCAATTGCCGACATGACATATATCAATGGATAAGCAGCCATGTACAATTTCAGCCCAAATGTCCCATCAAACAGCGTATCAACCTCATACAAAATTTCCTCTTTGCCTTCCTCAGATTTGCGTTTCAGAATCGTATAATACTCATAATGTCCCAATGAAATATTTCCTTCACTGCCATTTGTACAATAATATCTGTCATTCCCCTGCTTTCGTATCCGTTCCTGCACAACTTCATAATAATAATTTGAAGGACCAGTAATTTCATAAAAATTTTCCGGAACACCGTCATTACCAAATACAACAGCAGTCTTTGAACGATGATCAATAAATAGCAGGCTTTCGTCCAACCACAATACACCATATGAGCCATTATTTATAAATGATAATTGATATAAAAAGTTCATATCATTATCAAATACCCCAATGGTTTGATTAGAAAAGGCAATCGCAATCTGACCATTGTCTGATACATCATACGATTGTATCGTTTGTCCTTCTGACGTCCAAGTATAAGAAACTTTGAATTTATAGGGATTGCTTTCGTTATATGTTTTTGGCTTTAATTCGAGTTCTGACGCATGAACCTGTATTAAGGTCATTTCAGAGAAAACCATTAAAACAATTATCATTAATATTTTTTTATACCTTAATTTCTTCATTGAACTTTCCCTTTGACTATATTATTTGAAATAATTTCTGTCATATAGAATTTTATTCCACCCTGACTGCCTCTAACTTTTTCTCCAAAAATCTCCGTAGCTCCCATGCAATTGCGTTTAGCGAATGTTCATCTGCTTTATAATCAAATATTATAAACCATACTGCACTTCCCTCCGATTCAGACGTTATGTACACTTTATATTTTGCACTACCGGGCGTATATCCCCAAACAACTCCTTGCAAACTATTTATGGTAAATGTATAAGTACCATCCTCCTCCTTTGTAAACTTATAATCAAGACCATAAGACTCCGTCCACAACCTTGCAATTACCTGTCCGCAGGATAACTTTGTAATGTATTTCATTTTTGGTTTATGAGCAAACTGCGTTTTCTTTGGATCATATGGATCATATAGTTCATGATATGTTGAACAAACTACTACCCCGCATAATAAAAACCCTATAAGTATAAAAACTGTACCAAATAAATCCATTTCATCCACATCCTTTCCCTTGACTTACAAAACTAATCACATGTATTATATTTGCTATAAATATAATCCCATAAATCAAATAAATTAATAGGTTTGCCATATGTCCGTGTGTATGACAATTGTCCATGTATCTCTATACCTTCTTTATTAGTGATTCCCATTGAAAAAGTTTTCCCATAATACTCTATCTTTTCATTAACATTTCCCACATAATTAAGGTCATAACCCAAAACCGCCAAAATACCTTTTATTGGTATAACACCCGAACCACCAATATTAGCCCCATACCCTTCTAATGTAAATATATCAGGAGCATTAGTTATAGTTAGATATTGTTGAATACTGCCTGCAAAATCGGGAGCTGTCGTAAACCCTGCGGAAAGTGTACCCTGTATACCCAAATTTCCATCCGAATCTATTGAAGGCCCTATCATATAACCCATTAGAAATACTGTTGGTGTAACCGAAACACCCACTCCATTAGAAACTGTAAAATCATAATCACTTAAAAAATCTTTAACCCAATGGACACCATCATTTGCTGTGTCCATTGCAAAATCGGCGGCTGAATCAATTGCATTATTGATAGTTTCTTTCACATCATTTTTTACAGTATCCACTTTATTCTCTATTTCATCAACAGCTTTGTCAAACTTATCCTCTAAAAAGTCCCACGCCATATTTTGTGCTTCCTGTGGTGTTATCGGATCTTTACCGTTCAAATCCATATATCCCATAGGATTGTCCCAACAATATCCATATCGGTTCAGTGTTTTTGGAACGCTGCCTCTCCCCCGTATAATATCCTCTGCCGTAAACCTCCCAATTTCTGAACGATATTCCCTCGCCTGCGCAAAGTATGTCCCACTGATGTCATCATACCTGTATCCCGTATATCCAAATGGCTGATTTTCTCCCTGTCTGCTGTACCTTTTTACTGCATTTTGCTGCTTATTTAAATCATACAGTTCCACGCCAAACTCATCATACCCATATGTATCGCCATGCCCATTGCGATGCAGGACACGCAGAGGGCTTCCTAAATCATCAGAAAGGGCATAACGTGCTGTTTTTCCCCCTTCTTCCATAAGGGCAACGCCAAAATCATAGTAAAACGTCTGCTTTTGTTTCCCTTTTTGAAGTCCAAGCAAATTATGGTACGGCTTCGTCAAATCCAGCAGATATTCCTCCGGCTCCCCATCAGCATTTCTTCCGGTTCTCTGCCCAAGCGCATTATAAAAATATTCCGCTTCCTCGTCCTGTGCGTTCCACGCTTTTCCAAGCCGGTTCATGCTGTTAAAAACATATCCGTGCAGCAGTTCCCCGTCCTGATATTCCCCTGTCAGGTTTCCCCTCCCGTCATAGGTATATGTTTTATGCACAACACTGCCGCTGTCAGAAATGTCTTCCCATATTTCCTGTTCCAATAACCGGTTAAGGGCATCATACTTAGAGAGGCTCTTTGTCTCTCTCCCATAGTCCTCCATGCCAACGCGGTTTCCAAAGATGTCATACCGGTATCTGCGCAGCAGTTTCCCATCCTTTTCCACATCATTCAGCCTTTGCAGTTCATCATAGCCATAACGGTACGTGCCGCTTTCCTCAGGCAGTCCCTTTCTCTCTTTCCATACCGTGGTCTTGTTTCCCATGGCATCATAAGCATAACGGAACCTGTCAAGGATGCCGGACGCATCTTCATGTGACAGCTCATCCAGAAATCCCGATTCATTATAATCCCACTTGGTACGGTATCCTCCTGAGTTTGTCTTTTCCGCCAGCCTGCCCTGCGTATCATAATGGTAGCGAACCCGTAATGCATCCTTCCCTTCCGCAGTCCTCCGCATTTCCGCAAGGCGCAGAAGGCTGTCATATGTCCAGCTTACCATCGTGCCGTCCGGATAGGTCATTCCCTGACGCTGTCCCATGCTTCCCCATTCATAGCGCACCGTCCTGCCGTTGTGGTCCCTAATGCTTACAGGGCTTCCCTGCCTGTCTCGTTCAATCCTTGTTTCGCCTAACCAGTCCCTTACCACCGCAAGCTGCCTTAACGGGGTATATTCCAGTTCCGCCCTGCTCCCGTCACCGTACAGAATGCTCTCCGGTCTGCCATCCGCAGTGTAAGCATACGTTGTCACCAGCGCTTCCCTGTCTGTCTTTTCAATCATTCTCCCCAGTGCATCATAGCGGAAGCGCTCTTCTCCCCCCAAGGCATCACGGACACATTCCACCTGTCCGAAGGCGTCCCGTTCATACTCCGTGATCCGGTCCGCTTCACCTGTCTGCCCGTGCTGGCAGATGGAAATCAGGCGGTCTGCTTTGTCATAGGCATACTCCGTTTTATTGCCAAGGGCATCCGTCACTTCTTTCAATCTTCCATTTAACGTATACGCATATTTTGTCATATTTCCGTTTGCGTCCGTTATGGATGTGATATTTCCCATAACGTCATAGGCATATGATTTCTTCTGCCCTGCGCTGCTTGTGACGGACAGAATCCGCCCCATACAGTCATGGATATAAAAAATTCCATAGCCGTTTTGATCCGTCTTCTTTTTCAGCCTGCCCAAATTGTCATATTCATACGACATCTGCCTGCCATCCGGATAAACCGTTTTCTCACGCCTTCCGCCGGGCAGATAATAATGCCTTGTCGTCCTGCCCACGCCATCCGTTACGGATAAAAGCTGTCCCAACGCATTGTACTCATACGAGGTCATGTTTCCCCTGATGTCCGTTTCCCCTGTCAGTTCCCCTGCCCTGTTATATCTGAAGGTGCGGATATTGCCTGCCGCGTCCGTAATGCTGCTGATTTTTCCGGTTTTTCTGTCATATGCATACGTTGTCCTTCCGCCCGCCGGACTTATTATGGCAGTGATACGGTTCAGGGCATCATATTCATAAGAGGTCACGGATATTGGTTCATTCCCGCCGCCCGCCTGCGCCTTTAACAGATTTCCAACAGGATCATATGAATAGTCAACTACCCTTACGGCTTCCCCTTCCTGCCGTGCCATAAGCCTTGTCTGTACCAGACGGTTGTTCCGGTCATATTGATAAACGGATACCGCGCCGGTGGGAGAAACCTCTTCCGACAGGTTTCCTGCCAAATCATAGCTTCGTTTTGTTACATTTCCTTCTTTATCGGTCAGTTTTTCAGGCTTTCCTGTCACGTTATATTCCACCGTCATAACGCCGCCGTCATAGTCTGTTGCCTGTACGGGACGCCCGCTTGCATCATAGCTGTAGCGTCTGACAGCCCCTTCCGGATTCGTTTCGGAAAGCAGATGATCCCTTTCGTCATACTGGTAAGATACCTTGTTCCCTTCATTATCCGTTATCTGTATGACGCGGTTTAAATCATCATATTCATAACCCACCGTAACATCATATGGATTCGTGATACTGCTGATGTTTCCTCTTTCGTCATGTGTAATTTTTATGCCGCTGCCGTCAGGAAGGATAATCCGCAGGGGACAGCCTTTTTCATCATAGATGATTTCCCGGCTGCGCCCAAGTGCATCTGTGGTTTTAATCAAATGCCCTGCCTTGTCATAAACATTCTCCAAAAGCCGGTCCCCTTCAATTCCGGCTGTCAGCAGTTTTCCTTCCCCATTGTATGTAAAATCCTTCTGAACGCCCAATGCATCTGTAAGTCCAAGCAGATGTCCTTTATCACTATAACGGTACCTTGTCCTGTTGCCTTTCTTGTCCACATATAAAGTCCGATGGTCATTATCATCATATTCAAACCGCTCCTCGCCGTCTTTATAAGCTGTGCGGACATTTCGGAATTTGTCGTCGCTTTCATATGATGTGATATATCCGTTCTGGTCTTTTGCGTAAGTACACTGCCCTTCATCATCATAATGAAATTCCGCCATGCCTCCGTCCGGAAGCATCTGTTTTACGACCCTGTTCGCGCTGTCATAAACATTCCTGACGCCTTCTATCCCCCTTGGCGTAGTCACACTCTCCAAACGCAGGTTTTCATTGTACCCAAAGGTATATGCATGTCCTGACGGATTGACATACTGATATAATACGCGATAGCTGTACCGAAGGCATACTTCCCTTCCGGTATGGTCACTGACATGGTATAGGTTTCCCTCTCTATTGTACCGGTAATACAAGACTCCTCCGTTAGCGCCTCTTACCTCGGATAACTGCCCCTTGCTGTTATATAGGAAGCGGTCCGTATTCCCATTCCTGTCCTTCCTTGCCAGAAGTCTCCCAAGCTCGTCAAAGGTGTATTCCGTTCCTTCCCCGGCTGCATAATGGTATCCGTCGTTTTCCTGTTTGATTATTCCTAAACCTTTTGAAAGCGGGGTATAGAGGTTTCCGATGCTTTTACGGTATGGCACAATCCTGCCGTCGCCAAGATGAAGACTGAGTACGCCTTCTTTGTTATCCTCAATAAATATTTCATAATTATGATGCCAGCCTTCCCCAAGGCTCCCGCCTCTGTATTCTTCCATGGAATTATAGGTGATGTGGAAAGACAGCGTTGTTATCCCGCGTATTTTCAGGTCTTCTTTTTCATAAATAAAGTTTCCCGTGTTCAGGTTTACGGGATCAAAGCCAAAAACAGAGCAGCCTGTTTTCCCTAACGCCGCGGCAAATCCAATCAGCGGATAACGCGCCATCAGCTGTTTCCAGTTGATTTTGCGCACTTCACCCTGTCCCGACGTTTCCGGCACGATAACCCCGCCTTTGCGGCAAAGAAGAATACTGTCCATTGTCAGCGCGGTATTTCCATTGAGTTTTTCCAATTTCCACGAATTTCCGCTGGTGTTCACCCATTTGTCCGCCAGTGACATACATTCCCTGCAGTTCTTTCCGCAGCTGCTTATTTTGCATACGCCAAAGCTCGGAATATTCTCCTGTTTCTTACAGTCGGCTTTATTTGCTTTCTGTCTGCCGTCCGCGATAAAGTTGTGCCCGTCCTTTATGACCAGTTTCGCGGGCTTGCTGCCCCATATACACCGTAGCTTTGCACCTGTTACCAAATAGCTTTTTCCCATTGTATTATCTCCTTGTTTCGGAATCTGTTTCATTGTTTAATACCATGTCGCACCAAAGACCGGTACATCAATTCCCAGCATATTACAATTATCCTCCGATGTCCTCAACCTCATCAAGCATTGGAACATCCAATTGCTCTTTTTCTATTTGGATCAATTGACCATCACCCAAAAAGTTATATACATTATCATTCCAAATGATCCATTTATCAATCTCATTATATAAAACATCATCCCATCCTTCCGTTAGTATCCAACTGCTATAATAATTTATTTGTCTGCTGATCAGAACAAAATTATTGCATAAATAATAATCAATAGTTACATTATTAGTTTCTCCATACAAGTTAATCTGATATCGTAAATAACTGTTATTTTTATCAGAATACTTTACCAACGTTCCCGTATTCCTGCCGTCGTCAAATTCCACTTCCAATTTTTCTATGTTAATCAGCGCATTTGATTCATCCATTGCACTTCCTGAATATAATTCTATAAAATGCATCATATAATCGTCTATTTCCTGCTGGATATTCATTTTTTTGATATCATAAGAATCATTATGCTTTATACCGCCAAATAGGGTTATTGATACACAAATGCCGCTAATAACAGTGAAAAGCTTATTCAATTTGAACATAACCATTTTTTACCTTTCCTTCTTTATATAATTGTAACAATTCTTTTGTTGTATAGCCAAACGTTATTTGGAAATGTGGCTTGTCAATTATGCTTGTCCAATTTCCACCCCACTCAAATCCATACTCATTTCCAATTTCTTCTACTTTTTGCCAGTCTATATCATAACTTAATTGATTATTTGTTATTCTCCCTATATCAATCGCTAAGCCAAAATTGTGATAGCTAGAACCTCCTTTGGCATCTGTAACTTTTTTTCCACTATTTCCATTTCTTCCTTGATTATATAAAGCATCTTGTTCTTCAATAGTTCTTAAACCTTGTACAATTCTAATATCAGGATATACCTCTTGGAGCGATACTATAAAATCAATTGTTTGCTGTTGTATCATCGGATGTAATAATTTAATTCTTTCTAATGTAACTTTGTCAATAATATCTCCATAAGCATAATGCCGAATTTGTCCCGATGTAACGGGCGTAATCAATCCTCCATGACTGCAAAACAGGACCGATTTCATGGTAATGCCCTGTGCCCGCTCTTTCTCCGTGGTGCGGCTGAATGACAAATAACCCGTGCTTTTTATAAAATTTTCCCAGTCACTCTCCAAATTCATCAATTGTCTGCAGGTTCCATATTTTCTACAATCTTTATCCTTAAAAATTCTTTCATATTCTGATTCCCTGTCCGGAAAGTTTAAACAGTTGCATTTAAACGGTTCTATATTACCATTTTTCTCTTTTTTTAATTCATTTCCTTTTGTATCGCTTTCTTTTGATTTATTCCCTTTGGCGTTGCCCTGTTCCGACTCAGGTTCTTCCTCAATTTTTTTATGATCCTTGATCGTTGCAACTGGCTTCCCATTAATTTCAGTAAGATTAGCAGAAACACGCAGGTAAGTTCTTGTTGGATTTTCCATATTTTTTATTTCTGTTCCAAACGCCACATTCCTAATCATATATGTACCTGTGGCTGCCATATTGCAGGTAAGTGCTGCCCCATCAACAAGATATTCATCTTTATTTGATACATATTCATGAAGCAATTCCCTGACTGCTTCTTCATCTCCTACCGGCAGTTCCTCATCTCCCAATACACTGTTTATCAAGTCCTCTGTCTGCTCTATCTGCATTTTGCCTGCTAATCTGCCGATTCTTTCTGCCTGCAGTTTATCTGTCCTTTCCTGCCTTTCCTCATTGGCAGCATCATAGTTTCCTTCTAAATACTTGTCATATTTTCCATCCATAACTTAATATCCTCTCTCTCCAATCCTGCTTACCTGCAAATACAAAAGCGCCTTGAAACTACCCATTGATACAGATTTCTTCCAGCGTAATTCCCTCTGCGCCCCTTCTCAAAATACTCTCAACAAAATCCATTCTGCCAACAATACATTTTCTGTCAAATCCCTTTATCTCAAATACTGCCTTTGAACTGATTTTATCCCGATCCAAAACCAATTTTGTGACTCTGTTTCCCACAGAATTATACTGTGTCTGTTCAGACATACAGTCTAACTTATCTAAAATAGTCAAAAAGTATGTTGCGTTAATTCCGCTCTTTTTATCCCACAATTTTACCCCTTTAAACAAAATATCCGGCTGGTACATAACAGCTGTTTTTACGCATTTTCCGGATAACAGGAGGAACGGCCTGCATATGATATCCGGGAAGAAGCCTTCCTGCGGCATATCTGTTTCCAACACATTCCATAAGGGAAGTTTATTCAGATTTTCTTTTGACAGCATTCTGATATCAATCGCCCGGTTCTTATTAATGTTATAAGGTGTTTTGTTTTCTTCATCCATTCCTATCAGAAAATATTTCATTATCTTTTTTCTCTCCTGTATGTAAAATAACCGCCTGATCCATGTATTCCCCAAAAATAACTTTAAAGTCATCCGCAACAGATATTCCGCTGTCAAGGACCGTTTGCATTATCAGTTCCGAAAGGCTTTCCATTATCCGGTATATGATGGAAAAATAAAATTCTGCATACTTTCTTTTTATTTGTTCGAGTTCATGATTCTGCAGCCGTATAAATTTTTCGTGGGATTTTTTATATAAAAACTCTAAATCATCCAAATATTTGTCCTGTAAAAAAGCAAAATGATAATGTCCCGCAGCTTCCTCAACATCTAAATAAAACCCGTCATCCATAGCATCTACCCGCATTTCCAGCCTGTCCATGAAAAGCCCGTATGATAACAAGCTAAATGCAAGATACTTCAATTCCCCTTTTTTCTGTTGGCTTTGCATTTCCGATGCGTGCTTTAAGCTTTCATTAATGGCATTTTTTATTCCATCCCATATTTCGAAAGCATACAGCTCTATTTCCTTTTCAATGATAAGACATGATTTTTGAAAACATTCTTTCATGGAATCCTGCATAGATTGAAGGATTTCCGATTTTCGATTCGGTATTTGGGTCATGTTTCTTTTCTCCAGTTTTAATTACTTTCACTATTAAACAACAAATTATCCTAATTCTCTAACCAGTTTATTGCAGTTCTCATTCGTTTTTTCTCTCTAACAAAAAATATTCTCCCATAGCATACAGAATTATTTTCTTATTTCTCGTTAAAAACAGCTGTGGCAATGTATTTGCTCCTCTGTAATATCCGGGATAAACGTCAATTTCAATATATTCCTGTTGGCTAAGTTCATCCGGCAACATATCATCACGTATACCGTATATGTCGTTTCGATTCTTACACTCCACACGGTATTCAGGATTTTCTATTTCAATTTTATCAATCCAGTAGCCATCCTCCAGCCGCTGGGCAAACCATGAATTCGGTTGGCGGCCGTTATCATACGTGGTGAACACATCTTTCCTGATTATGATTTCCTTTCCAATCATCAGGTCTGCTTCCTCTTGTGGCAGTATTGTATAACCGCAGGAATCCTGAGCCGGATAAAACTTCGTTGGCAAAAAATCTGTCACTTCATAAATTCCATAGGTTTCTTCCAGTAATTGTTTTTTCTGTGAATCAGAAAGCTGTTCCGGCAATTGATTTTTTGTTTTTTGATTAATTTTGTCCAATAAAAAATACTGACCAGTTAGGGTTGAAAATAAAAGCATTTGATCCGTTTCCGATATCGTATAATAATACTGAGGCCCATAGGGACTTAATTGAGGAGTTGTAATAACATTTCCTATCCGTTCACAAAATTCGCCTGGGAAATCCATCGGCTCTGTTGTCATTAACTCACACATATATTGTGGATGCTCTATTGTATATTCCTTTAAGATATAGTTCCCATCGAAGCCATCTCTTCCTTCTTTTGTTCCTAATACCCGTTCCGAATCATATGTTACCAGCAAATCCGCTTTCATAATGATAATACGCCCAAGCATCATATCTGCTTCCTGTTTAGGCAATACATCATACTTTCTATTACGGTAATATATTGTCGGATAAAACTGCGTAATTTGATAACAGCCGTAGTATGCATCTAAATTATTCGTTTCATTTATATTTTCACCGACATTAGCATTTAGTCTGTCCGAACCAGTCAAAAATGCATCTGAATTATTCGTTTCAGTTATATTTTCACTTTCAATAGTTTGAGGGTTTTGATTTATCTTTTCATCCTGTATTTCTACAGGGGTTATCGGATGATGATTACTGATCATTTTCTCCCCCAAAATAGTAACAATGAAGCTTACTAATATAATTACAATCGCTATACCTTTTTTCTTCATATCATTTTCACTCTCTATACTTTGCTTTAATAACCATCGGTAACTTGATTGGGATGAGTCTTTTTTGCCCAAATATCTCCATATCGTGTTTCGTCGTAATCTCTTTCATATGTTCCATAAAAAATAATATCCAATTCATCTGCTCTTCTGCGCATTGTTCCCTGCTCTGAATGATTTGTATATTCCCCAAATTGTTCTTTGATTTCCTGAGCGTTTGTCGGATCAAAATTTGTTTTATTTAAAAATTTTGACAAATCGGTATTTGTAGTTATTTGCTCTGTTCCCATTTGATATATAAGCGAAAATAAAGCATCATAAAAATGTTGGTCTATTAAAGTGATAATCTGTCTTTTTTCTAATTCCTCATTTAGTATTTCTTCCCTCATTTTAATATCTGATTGGAGAATCTCCATAGCTTGGTCATATGTAATACCATTTATAGGTTGAGTTCCTGACGAATCATATATGCACATATCATATAAATTCATGCTAGTACCATCTGAAAATACAAATTCGCCTTCCTGTGAACTAAACATGGCATGCCCCCATCCTATTGTTAATACATTAGGATCATCACTTGGCGAATGATAAGGATATAATGCCGGAGAACCTTCTAGTAAATAATTCCCTGATTTATCCATGCCTGTTTCATATTTCTTTAAAAGATTTATTAAATCATCACTGACACCCAATATTAAATTATCTGTAACTTCTTGCCCTGACGTAACCGGCGTAATTAATCCCCCATGCTTGCAAAAAAGTACCGAGGTCATTGTAATTCCATCTACTTCCTCTGGAAATTCGCCAAGTATATTCCCTACCCCTGCCGAAAGTATTGATGGTTCTATATTCATTTTTTCAAATAACTTTTACCATCCACTTCTAAATTATCCCATTCCTCATTCAATCTCATAAGATGCATACAAACTCCGTTTTCATTCCGTTTGGAATCCTCTCTGATTTTTCTTCTTTCCGCATTCCTGTTAACAGCTAAGTTACAGTTACATTTAGGCGGAATGATATTTACATTTATCAAAGTGTCCTTAACTGTCGCATATCTCAGTTTATTTATGGAAATAGGGTTTTCAGAAACATTTAGGACAATATTGCAGCATTCTTCTTCATTTTTATTTACTAAAACAACTTTTTGATCTTCATCAGAAGTACCTGCCTCCTCACCATAAGGAAAATCATTGGTTGTTGCCTGATTACACCTTAAAATTGCGCCGTCAACAAGGTACTCTTTATATTTATCTTCCTGATTATAACTTTTTATTAATTCTTCGAATTCCTTGTTTTCTACCTTATACTCATACGATAACCTTTCTGTTTCGCTTTCCAGAATAGCTTCCTGCACAGTTTTTATTTCTTCCGCTATCCGCTTCGCCTGCCTCTTATCATCCTTCATCTGTTTATATTGTTGTTTAGAATCCCCGTCATAATTGCCTTCCATATATTTTCTGTAATCTTCTTCCATTGTATCCCTCCTCATATGCAGTCCGCTCTCATAATTAGTCAATTTCCTTCCTACTGTATCCGAAACTCCCCACCTGTAAATGATATATCATTGCTAAGCGTCATCGTCGTGCTTCCCTGTTTCACCTGAACCTTATCCTCTGCCGCAATCAACAAAGAGTCCGAGCGGCTGGATACCGTCAAGTTTCCGGCTGCCTGTATCACAATATTCCTGTTGCTGGATATTGTAATGCCCTCTTTATCCTCCAGCTTTACCATCATTCCCTTATTATTGGTCATCAGAATGGAATCGGGTGTAAACAGTATTTCCTTCCCATATTTCGTTTTGAATGATTTATGGTCCGGCTTTTGTCTCGCGGCGTCTGTTTCTCTATGCACGGCGCTCATAATAAAACAGCACGATTCCTTATCCGGCACATACAGGCGCACGCTGTCCCCGATTTCCGGCATGCAATACCAGCCTGTACCGTCAGGGGAAGAATAAACGGTTGCATATAAAAACCATTTCTTCCCGTCCGCCGCATTCCACTCATCCTGCTTGATATCAACCTGAACCTTATCCCTTTGTACCTTTGTTACCACGGCGTCAAAAGAACTGCCTGCCAGATGCTCATGCGGTATCGGAAGGGGCATGCTTCCTGCTTTCGTCCTGCAGTAATAAGTATGTACGCACTCTCCTTTGTCATACTCCGTTAAAATCTGCATGATAAAATAGTCCTTATCCTGATATGAAATACTGTCGCCAAGCTGGTAAATTTCCCTGTCCGTTAAAATAAGCTCTGTCATATCTGCTGCCTGCAATGCAGGATTTGCATTTTGCAATTTTTCCATATATTCATTCATATCAAGTTTTATCCCAAATTTATCTGTCTGTATCGTCCTCCTTATTCCTAATGGCATTCCGATAAAATATCTGACACCCTTTTTCAGGGCGTCCGGCACCAAGCAGCGCCCTTGTTCCGCGGAAAGACGCTTTAAGAATTCCCAGTCTGTTTCTCCGTACTGTATGAATACTTCCTGCGTTTTATCGTTACTGCCTTCCATACAGATCACCTTCCCTTGCGGATAAGCGTCTGCCAGCGTCTGATGGATTTGTACGCAGGAGGACGCTTCATTTTGGAATACCCTGAAATGCGGTTTTAAATCCATTAAGACAGTCCCACTTGTAAGTTCCAGTTCCAAAATCGTCTCATATCCGCGGTGTTCGAACCGGAAATCTGTCACAATTCCATAAAACAAAACCGTATGTATGGCATTTTCATCACCATCCATGCCGTTTATCCCTGTTATCTTTACCCATGTTTCATTGCATAACTCTCCCATATACTGTTCTTCCATATCATTTTTTATGCTCATGGTTATATAAGCTTTTGCATGTTCGTTTACACTCCGCTTCATTGTAAGCCGATACAGCGCCACATAATGAAAAGGGGTAATGTTAATCTGTGTTTCTCTCATACTCTCCGCCTCCTGTTTGTATTGTTGACAATAACCTGACTACTGCCGGTTTCCAAATATCATACTGTGGAAAACTGCAGTGAAAATTTCCCAGCACAGCCTGATTCCCTAACGGGAACATAAAAATCAGGTTGTATAACTCCCCTCCTAGACAAAATGCCTTACAGTCCGTCCACGCGACGGTTGTCTCTCCTGCCGCCACTACTCCCATATCATAAAACACATTCTGCTTCCATACCCGCTTCATATCGTCACGCATTTTCTCCAGCTGTATGGAAATATTCTGTGTCGGTTCCGCCGGCAAAGGGATCAGGCAAAACGTCATGTCGGCATCATAAAAACTGTCCGTCTTGATAATCTGCGGCCTTTTGTTATCCCTATACTTTATGGCACATTCTCGCTTATCCATATCTGTCATTGTTTCCGGCAGCATGATAGAACATTTTCCATCAAATAATACTGCCCTGTACAAGGGTATGCTGTTTGTTCCAATTGGTATTTCTTCCCCCAATGGCATATACTCCAGCTTCTTTTCCTGATATTTCGCTCTGAGAGCCAGTATTGTCCTATCTGCATACTCTGTTTCTTTCATTGTTTTTTGTTCATCCCTCTATAGCTTCTCTTATTTGCATGCTCTGTAATATTTCCAAAAAAACTTCCCGCTCACCGTCCAACTGCGCTGCCGGAAAATGATAACTCCCCAGCATCATTTTTTCATGCACCGGTACGACAAACATAATATGCCCGCAGTCTTCCTTCACTCCGCCCGTAATGTAAGAAAAATATGCCGCCTCCCCTATTCCTGACGCTATCTTCCGTGCCGGCTCCCTGACGCTTTCCGGATACATATGTACGATTACTTTCTGTATCTCACGAATCGCCGGATACACCTGCTGGTTTTGCAGCTGCTTTTCCAGCATATTAAAGGTCATAAGTCTGCTTATGCTGTCATCTGCAAATATCTCCTGCGGTTTTGAATGGTATGGAAACTTTTTTTCCGTTACCTCGTCAGACGGTCTTGCCCAGCCGAACGGGAGCATCAGGCTTATTTGATCCCCCAGGCAGCTTATTCTCTGCCATTCATTTTCCATGGCTTGTACTTCCATGTGTCTTTCCCCTCCAGTTTACCTTACTGAAATCTATAAATACTTTTTTGGCGTATTTCATGTCATCAGACAATTGCTCCAGCAAAAGAAGCTGTTCCATTTTGCTGACAGCACGCTTCTTCACATCCGCAGCGTTCAGACTGTTTACCCTGTCAATGGCGGGATTTTTTCCGATACCGCCGATTCGCACACTCTCACTCATTTTAATAACCATGCTCCTTTCTTAGTCTGCGAATTTGTGCCTCTGCACAAATTTGCGGATTGAAAAATCTTTGATTTTTCAATCTATTTCCCTCCTTACCGGACAATACCGCCGATACTGCTTACAACTGGCATGCTTGCCGCAATTGCTTCCATAGCCGGACTTTCAAACTCTTCTGCCGGAATATTGCATAATATGGCGCCTAAAACCCCCTCCAGTGAATACGGCTCCTGTATCTGTGGTTTTTCTTCTCTTTGTTTCCTGTTTTTCACTTTCGGTTTCCCGTTTGATGCAAAGTTTCCTGTCCGTCCAATCGCATCAAAGGCATTGCACAAATTGATAACCGTAGGGGATAAAACATCTTTTCTGACCAGTGTCGCTTCCTTGGGCGCCTTGATTTTTACATTTTTCCCTTTCAGTTCTATCTTTCCGTCTGCCTGCACCAATACGTTATGAGCCGCATTCACATCAAGACCTAACCCGTCTTTGATTGATATTTCAGCACTGCCTCCTGCCATGTTAGTCAGTCCCATTTCTAATGAATTTAAATACATTCTTTTTCCTTTATCTGTTGTAAAGTATTTGTTGCCGTAATATGGCAGTCCATCGTATGCATCACTGTTTTCCCTAATGCTGTAAAGAACCCTGCCCGTACTTTCCTCGGGACCATCAAAGCATAAAGCTGCCTTGGTTCCGATTTCCGGCATACAGTACAGCATATTTCCCGTAACAGGCTGCCATGGAAACTCGTACGCTTCCGAAACAGGCTGTTCTATATCAATATCCAAATGCAGCTTCACCAGTTCCTGCCTTATTTTCAATACCCTTCCATACAGCACGGCGCCGCTCAATGTTTGTGCCGGTATTTTTTCCACCTGAAAACATTGTTTTGGAAAAGCGCGGCAGGTGCATTCCAAAGCGCCCCGTATATAGACCGTTTCCGCTTCCATTACATAAAACGGACTGCCTTCTATCTGCAGCAAATCACCTGTCCTTATGTATTCCATATGTTCAAGCCTGTATCCGATCAGTCGATTTTGCTGCTTTCTTCCCTCTTTTTGGATATAAAACGGTATGACTGCATAGTTGATTTGAGCCAAATCAACTGCCGTTTTCTTTATTCCTTTTCCCAGCCCCGCATAAATACTTATTTTATCAGAAAAATCCCCTGCCAGCACATCATTCTGCAAATGGCTTAACAGCCTCTTTAAAAATTGGTAATCCGTTTCCTTATACTGTATCAGAGGCTGTTCCAGTTTTTTGTCAGGGATATTCCATATAACAGCGGCTTCATATTCCTGCGCAACAGCCTCTGCCACCTTTTTATAAGTCAGCTCCGGATTTTGAAACGATCTGGATCTCCTCTTTATATCCATCTTCCATGTATTGGAAACGGCATTCAGGGTAATCGTCGTATACTGGCCTTCTTCCATGATTGTAACACACTGAATGCTTCCAGCAAAAAGAATCTGCTCTATTGGGGTATCAGTGTCTTTGCCGAGTATTTCAATTTTTTCCTCTGCTACATTATTTAAAGCAGCTTTTGCTTCCTCACCTTTTATGGCAGCTTTAATTTCTGCTTTCGTGTGTTCACCGTATTTACTGTGGATACTGCATTCCAGTATATGCAGAAGATTGAATCTGCATTTGACTTGCAATTGTTGGTTCATAATCTGAACTGCCATAGTTTGCTCCTTCCTTAATCGCTTATCAAAACATCATTTCAGCGAGTTAATTACTCTTCTATCATATCATATATATAAATTTTCATATTATAGGTATCAATTGATATGTACTTTATTTCATCCTGACCATGAAGCATAAAATTATATTTATTACCTGATAATTCCGGAAGCAACTCTTTTGCCAAATCAATTTTATATGGTTTTCCATCTGCTGTTTTCATGGAAAACGCAGTATCATATGGAAGCATATCCTCATGAATATCTACAATATATCTATTATTTTGAGCCGTATCTTCATTGTATTTTCTCACGCCATATTCTATATATTGATACAGTAATAGCTCTTCTATAAAGACTTGCGGGATTTCCATGTTCTTAGATACTCTGAAGCCCTGAGGTGATTTTGCCTTGATTCCGTATTCCTTACATTCATCTCCGTCTGCTTCTTTTGATACTTCACTTTTATTTTCAGTTTGTTGCATTTCTTGTTCAGATAAGTATTTGCTCTGCTGTTGCCCACTCTTCTGTTGTATATCCTGCAGCTTTGATAAATCTTCCCCCAGGTTTTCATTTGTAGTGCATATCAAAGCATCCACTGCCAAAACAACAAGAATTCCTATAATAAAACCTAGCATTATATCTTTCCAACGTGTTTTCAATTCTACTCCTCCACTTCATATACATGGCATTTCATGTTATATGCATCTATATCCATATATATTGTACGTGTGTTCCCACGAAGCCGGCATGTAAATATCATATTCGTAACACATGCAATATTGTCTTTTTCTGCATCATAATAAAACACATCATCAACTTGATTTTCTTCCATATATCTTTTCAAAACACTTGCAACACTCAAATAAACCGCCTGGTTAAATTGCATATCGTCAGGAATCTTAAGATAATCTAATTTTTGCACTTCATCAAGGGATACTCCGGCAAAATGGTCGTCAATAACCTCCATATCATCCCAATCAGACTCCACATAAAAATCAGGGTAATATTCTATCTCATTATATTCATTTTCTTTAATTAATTTATATGCTTCATCATCACCCTGTCCATGTACTAAAACCACCTCGCTCTCCGGATACAGGTGTACTGCTCCCTCTTTAAGATTAATCTCCGCATAAAGCGTCTGATCTGTTCCCTCTAATCTGAACTGATAGCTGTCCTGCGTATACTGGTTCAATTCTTCATGATTTATTGAATAAACCCATGATTTTATATTTATATCTTCACCGCGAAACATCTCCGGTAGCCGAAATCGTTTGCTGCCATACAATATGTCTCTTTTTACATCAAAATTAAAAACTTCTTCATCTCCGCTTTCGGAAGCATAATGGTCTAATGCTTCTGATATCCACTGATAAAACATAAGTTCCTGTCGAATCTCTTTTGGCAGATCTAGCATTCCTGTTTCAAATGTGTTTTGTAACTTCTCCAAACCGATATATGTCTGCCCTGTTTTTTTCTGAATATCCATAAATTCTGATGCCGCTGCATATAACGTCCCCATAAAAATCAAGTCGAAGCAGAATATCATTGCTGATAACGCTATTATTTTAATTACTTTGAGATGTTTTAACCACTCCATCATATAACCACCCTCCTCCATTTTCACTGTCATATAATACAATTGCATCTGCCGTTTTCGTTGTTTGACAATTATGCCCTGCACCATATGGCTCATAAAATACATTACCATTTATTACAATTATGTCTGTACATACATTTCCCTCACACCATAAATCATATCCGTTTATTCTCCCAAAATGATTTGTAATATTTCCAATTGGGTTTTCAACCTCATTCTTTAGTACTGCTATTGCTGCATCTGTTGCATCCTGGTTGGAAATCTTACCTAAATTCTCTGCTTTAAAACCAGTATATTGCATTTTAGGTGTAACCACTTCCTTTACATTTTTTCCATATTTTTTACATCTGTTCAAAATTTCATATCCTACTGCAACCATTCCTTCATATGTATTAGATTCTCCTGCCAATGTGGCTTCCAAATACAAAAAGTCTTCGTTCGTATATAATCCATTTGCAATATCTTCTTCTTTATCCCTTTGCTTATAATATCTTCTCTGCCCTGAAGTTTCCGGAGTTATCAATCCCCCGTGACTGCAAAATAACATTGACAACATTGTAATTCCTTCTGCTTCTTCTGTTTCCTGGTTTTCATTTGTATAATTAAAAGAAAAATAATTGGTTTTTTTAATCATATTTTCCCAGTCATCATCCAGCTTCATTAGTTTTCTGCATGTTCCATGTATTTCACATTCCTCTAAACTATTTATAATTTTCTGTTTTTCTTCTTCCGTTAACGGAATTTTACAATTACATTCAAAAGGCTCAATATTGGTTCTTATTGCATGGTCCTTTACCGTTGCCGCTTTTCCTCCATTCCACTCCGTCGCGTTTTCTGAAACTTTTAACCGTGTTCTTTTCCTTTCTTTGCCGTTGGGGTCTGACAAAAAGCTGATAGTTTCTTCTCCTACTGTATTTGGTCCTATGGTAGCTTTATCACAGGTAAGAATTGCTCCACCCAATAAATATTCAGTATCCCGCCTGCCATATTCCAAACACAATTCTCTGGCTGCTTCCACATCACTTTCCGGTATTATTTCATCTGCCAATTCGGAAGCTATCATTTCATTAATTTTTTTGTTTTTTTCTCTTTCTATTCGTTTTTGTGTATATTCATCCATATCACAATCCCTTTATCCCTTCACAAATCCACCTAAAACAGAACCATCTCATCAACCACCATTGTTTCATCCACATCTATCACCCCAAAATGATGCTCATAAAAGAAATGCACCGTCTCCTGTATCGGAAGGAACATTTCCCTGAGAAACGCCGCCCGTTCCCGTTCCTCATCCGTTTCATCAGCTCCCAGATACACCAGCAGTTCATACGCGGTTTCATTATTCTCATAAATACACGCATGCGGATAAACCCCTGTCACTGCCGTTTTAAAACCCATCATATAATTTTCCGACTTCATAAGCATTAAGCAGGCGTGTATAATAATCTTCTGTTCCGGTTTTCGAAAAAGCCTAAACCGTTTCCGGGCAGCTTCGCCATATATTCCCCCTTGAATGTCAACGGCAATCCGGCTTTCATAAAAATCTTCTTTCGTAAGTCCTTCCCGTAAATCAAGCTGTACAACGTAGTGCATACAGACATCAAAAAGCAGCGCGCGCGTCTGCCGCATGTCCGTTATATTTTTATCAAACAGCCTTCCAAACATCTTTTCAAACCGGTATAACGGATTAATCTCTATTGTGTCCCCCTCTATCGTCTGTGCATTCAGGTCAGTTACAGACACTTCAATATAAGGACTCGGGCAGGCGGCCTCTATGAACCGGAGGCTGTCACGGTCTTTTTTACTCTTTTCTGCCAAAAGAACGGCTTCCCATGCATAATTCATACCCATACCCCCATACACCGGTATTCCAAAAACTCCAGCTGCAACTGTGAAAGGATATACCGGATTTGGGATTCATATAAATAAGCATCGTGCGTTACTGCCTCCCTGTGAAACCGAAAAAGAAGTATTTTTCTTTTATCATTTGAAAATACCTGCACGCCGATATTCTTGTTCATGTCTCCTTCGATAACAGCGTCTTCTGCATGGTCCGTAATTTCATACCCCGTTACCCTGACAGGATACCCTGCGGAAAGCTCTTCTATTTTTCTGTATAACTCCATCGGCGTCTGAATAAAATTTCCCGTTTCCTGAAGATACCTTACCGCCAAATTGTCTTTTTTACAGTTAGATAAGACAGGGAAATGATACCCGAAAGAGTTTCCCTGATCGCCCTGATACAATCTGTAAAGAAAAACATCTTCCAATGTTTCCTGCTGCGTTTTGATCAGAATTTTATTCTCTTCAAAACGAACGGATAAAATGTCATCGTCTGTTTCCACCAGATACCCATCCATTTCTTCCCTGTTGCTTCCAAGATAATAGATATGTTCGTAAATCGCCTCGTCCAAACAGGGATGCCTGTATTCCTGCGACTGCATCATAAACCGTTCTATATTCCAAAGCAGAAGCATGTCCTCATGTACATACTTTTCCCATTTCCCCCATAGAAACCGGATAGTTTTGCCAGCCAAAACGTCCTCCTCCGGCACTAAATCAAAGAAACGCTCCGCATACCCCATGTGCACGGTCTGCCAAGGAATATGGTTGCCTGCAAACAGATGGTATAAGGTTTTCATACGTTCCCCATATCGTTCACATGTTCTTATACGAAAGCAGATATGATGTCCGTCCGATTCATCAACGCCTTCCACCGTTCCCTGTGCAAGGAACTCCCGGAAGCCCCCCTCATCCGCCATGAGAAAAACGGTACGGTATTCCGTTTTAGGAGCAGGGCTGACATCTTCCACACACACAGGATGCCAAAAAGGATTGATGGCATCATAATCCCCACGTTTGATAATTGTCATGAAAACATTATAATACTGCCATGGCAGCTTCAATTCATCCTGAATCCGCTGCTCCAATTCCGCATACTTGGCTTCCGTCCATTCAAAAATATGCGCCAGACTATTCAAAAGCAGCTCCCGCGCCTCTCTGCGCTCATCCAAATCATCGATTTCCTTTAGCCGGCTCTGTATGTAGTTTCTGTAATCAAAGGTTTTCTCTTCTTTCATTGATATCCTCATTTATTGCATTTTCAGTACACAATAATCTGCCTTCTGCCGCTTCGTTCCTGTTGTCTGTTTTCCGTGCATGTTCTGACTTTATTTAACACTTCACACATTTTTGTGAATATATCCTCATTTGTGAATATACTTTTCTTTTCCTGATTCCTTCTTGTCAGATAATCCCTTAAAATCTCCCCCGGCACAGCTCCCGTTTGCCCTAAACATAAATATGCAAATCTGATATCCTCGGGATGCGGACTGTCCGCTTTTAAAATTTCCCTTGCAAAACGTCTGCTCACCGCAGGCGCAATAGAACGCCCCCCAAGTCCTCCCCATGTGGCATGGATATAATTGAGTGTATTGTATTCCGTATCCATATCCCATAAATCGGTATGCGTATCCCTCAGCTCAGCGCCCTCCTGAAGCCTGTAACGGCATATTTCAAACTCATTGTCGGCTAAATCCATACGTTTATCTGAAACCAGTTTCATTGTGTGCAGGACATAATCCGGTGAATTCTGTTCCGTGGAAAAACGCATTTTTACCGACGTGAATCCCTCTGAGGGTTCATATCCGATGCGTTCCTCCTCGCACATCAGAAAGATAAATTCATTCCATTTTATAATTCCCGGGCTGACAACAATCCTGTCTTCCTCCACTCTGACGCCGCAGCCCTGCAGCATTCCTGCGGCATATTCCCCATATTCCAAACGGAGCTGACCAAAAGCGTAATCCCGCAGCGACCAAAGCAGTTCTTTTTTCAAAATCCGGTTTCTTTCAAACAGCGGGTACAAATTCTGCATAGTATTCCTCCATATTAATCCATCCTGCAAGTTTGCGGTTACGCAAACTTGTTGGGTGAAAATTTATTTTTACCCTCATTACTTTGTTCCGTCAAAGAAATTCTGCACCCATCCTTCGTTTTCAAAATAGAATTTCTCCTCCCTGCCAAGATATAATTTTCTATTTTTCCGATAGACAGGTACCACCAAAAAAGCCCATTCCATCGGATCTGCCCACACAAAAAACTTTACTTCATTTTCTACAATATCATCCGTATCCGCCTGTAAAATATGCTCCCCATATAAATCCATGATTTCCTCATATTCCTTCTCCTGAAAATCAGACATGGAGCTTTCACAGGTATACTGATAACGCACCGTTTCCTTCGTGTCCTTCAGATAGAGCTTCAGCGTTAAATCCTCCATGTTCCTGGAAATCATGCCGCTTACGGCGTTTCTCTGCAAAGCATGTATCAGTACCACTTCCTCACCGCTGTGCGTGTACGCCGTGATATAATACGGGAAAACAGGTTCCTCGACGGTAATGCTGATGTCCGCAAACCCGTACCGTTTATCCTTTAGGTACTTTAAAGCTCCATCCACACAGGTCATTTTCAGCTCATAATCCTTAGTCTGATCACCACTCCTGCGTTTAAACTGAATAGTTTTTCCCGGTACATACTCTTTAATGGCATCACGGAAAATATCTATTTTGCAGGATTGTCCCGTCAATTTTATGACAGCGTATTCTTCCAAAATATTATCTTCATACATCTGCTCCATAAATTTACGAATAATCCCGTAAATATCAGCCTTGAGTAACAGTTCTATCTCATAAATGCTAAAGTACGTCCGCGGAAATTCTTTTATAACCTCCAAGCCTTTATCCGTCCGCATGGACAGCTTCCATTTATCCGCCATAATCCATGTAACGGCGTTTTCTGCAACAGGCTGCGATGCAAGCACAATGCGCAGTGTTCCCACACGGTTATAAAATTCTTTTTTTACCGTTTCCGCAAGGCGGAACAGAAAATAAAAATTGTTTTTTACCTTAAAATAATCCGCCCGGCTCCTGTTTTCAAACTCCCGGAACCGCGTCGGGAGATATTGTTCCGCCCTTTCATAATTTTCTTCGAGTTTCCTGTATAATTTGTCCGTGCCGTACCGGTCCACATAGCGGAAAACATCCATGTCATATTCCGACAGAATTGTTTTCCCGGATTCCAAAACACCGCTGTAAAGGCTGTTTACAATAGAAATTTTTAATAACTGCATAATGCGGTAAGTCAGGTTGTTGCCTCCAAAATCCGTATCCCCGTTTTCATATGCCGTATCAATTGCAATCTGATAAGATACCCGCCTGTCCCATATGCGGAAGCTGCAGGAGCATAAGTCTGTAGTGCCGCCCCCGCAGTCAATGATAAGCGCTTTATATTCCATGCCGTCTTCCACGATACCGTTCTGGATAATTTCGGATATTGTATTGTATAAAACCGATACGCCCTCATCCACCATATCCTGTTTTTCCAAAGCATATTCCGGCAGGATCTGTTCAAATAAATTTTGGAATTTTGCCTTCTGCTTCACGGGGCACGAAATATGACCCCCGCTGATTTCACATTTAAACCGGTTTCGGACCGCTTCTATCACATGAACGAAATATGCCTTTAAAATATCCTTTCGGGAAACAAAGCTTCTCCGTCCCTGACGGTCCGTGATCTCCTCCTGTTTCTCGTAATCCTCTATCCAGCGCTTAATATCATAGAAAACGCAAAAGCCTTCATCAATATAGCTGGAATTGACTAAGCGGATTGCATCATATCCAAATAAAAACTCCGGCTGTCCCGCCTCCACGGAAAGCACCCCTACCACACTGGGAAGGAGTATGCTTTCCTGCCAGTCATCACTGGAATCATAAAATACGGCATAATTTGTATCATTTTCCCGCAATCCGCGTTCACCGTTATGTAACCCCATCCGTTCGAAATAGCGGTTGTCCAAATACACGCCTGCCGTTGTGTTGCTGGTGCCAAAATCCATTGCTACAGGCATGGATAACAGGAACGGTGTTTTGACTTCAAAATCGAGCAGCGGTATTCTGTATACCTCCAGATATTCCAAGGATAAATCATATCTGCCACTGTATATGCGGTAAAGCTGCTCCGACGCCCTGCGCCCCATACAGTACAGACTGTAATTTTTAACATCGGATTCACGGCAGGAAAGCTCTGCGGCTTTTGTCAGATACAGACAATCCGTCCGGGAACCTGCTGATACCACATTCAGCACTGCACAGATTGTCATGTCTCCACCAACCACCAAGGCATTTGTGCCTTTCAGCTCTTCATCATACGGCAGCGTCAGGCAGTCATAGATGCCAATAGCAGTTCCTTCATAAACGATTATCTTGGAGCTGCATTTCAGGCTTCTGTCATGCTTCTCATGCAGGCTGGTCTCCCTGAAAACCCGTTCCAAGGCCTCCATTCCCTTTTCATCCGCCTTTTCAATCAGATAACATTCCTCCGCTCCCCGGAACCGCAGAATCGTCCGGATAAGCTCTTCCTTGTCCATAGGGTTGATTACGCCCTGTATGATTTTTTCTTTCCGGCAGATTTCCTTCAGCTGCAATGTCGTCATTAAGAGCAAATCTGCCTCGTAATATTTTTTGTTTTTCTTTTCCGTATTGTTATTCTGCTTTAAGACGTATCCGTACTTATCCATCCGTATTTTGCCTCCAACTTTCTAACCCGTTTTCCATTCCTTACTTAATAAAATGGCCAGCTATTTCGGCAATAAACTGCTCAGCTGACTTATTCTTCCCCATTTCTATACTACTTTGGTGCAGATAAGCACCAGTCGTTAATTGAATCTTTTTTACGATAAAGTTCATATCATATCTGCCTGTATGTGTATCTTTAGAAAGAAGCACCTGTCCCATACAGGGTATGCTTCCAAGCGCTTTCATTACTAGATTGATGTCTTTCTGTACCGGATTTATCATTAACGACAGCGCACCCACCGCTTTGGGCAGACACTGCCTGAAATCCGGCGTGAGCCTTACATTATGCTGCGGAAGCGGGGCATATTTATTATGCTGTGTCGCTTTTAAATAAGTTTTCTTCCCGCTTCCATTAAATTCATCTCCCATATGAAAAGAGCTTTTGTTCTTAACCATTGTTCTTCCCTCCTGCCTGACGGCTTCCTGATTTTATCTTATAAACGACTTCCAGCTTATCCATGTAGGCGCCACATAATATTTGAACTTCATCCTCCAAAAGCAGAGCGCTTCCCATTAGTTTCCCTAATATTTCACCTGACATTTTCCCCAAAGTATCTGCAAACAATTCCCAGTCATCCAAGAGCAGCTTCTGCTTTATATGCAGTAATTCATATTCTTCTATACGAATAAATTTCCTGTTCAGCATTCGTCTGGCTTCTTCCATATCCTTGTCTGTATTTTCATAAATGAGTTCGGGCTTCCAGTATGCACATATCATGTTTTCATCCAAATACAGCGCAGAATTGCTCAAACTCACTGCCATCTCATAGCCTCCTGTGTATCCGCTTGTCAATAAATACTGAAAAACAAGATATTTAATCCTGCCCTGTTCCCCAGATTCCTGCATAGCTGCCTGTTCCTGTATCAAATCATCCAGCACCGTAAAAAGCGACGGGATAAATAACGCATATTTTTCCTCTAAAATGCTCTCCTTTAAAATCCTTCTGTCAATCCGGAATTCCTCTAAATATGTTTCCATTTCTTTACAACGATCCATATTACACCCCCCTCTTTTTCCCTGCAATATCCCTTTAGACGCCCTGCTATTTCAATATCTTTAGGAACTTTGCTATACCCTCTAGTGTAATATACACATATTGCCTTTTGAATGCATAGAAATTACATTCCTCCAAACAGCTCATCATAAGTATAGGTCACTTCCTTTATCTTTTCTTGTGCAATATCATATGCCTTCCAATAAGATTCCGCTAATTCATCATATTGTTCGTCGGTTATCCTAAAGTACCACTTACCGCCTAAACGTGTATAAATTCCTTGCGATTTCATCGTTTCCGTCAGCTCTGTATTTTTTTCTTTCTCTGCATCTTTATGCAGTGCATACTTAGGCAGCATCACAACAGCCAAACTTACCTGTTCGCTATCTTGCTCATAAATATGCTGCTCACGAAAAAAGAAAGTTTCACACTCTTCTTTTCCGTTTTCATCCAGCAGATAAAATGTCAAATATTTTCTAAATCCTTGTTGCCACTGTACTCTTTTTGTTCCAATAAACGAATACCCAGGGCTCTCTCTATGGTACCAAACAGAAAATTCATTTTTTATGGAATCGAAATCCAAAACATAAATATCATATACATATATATGATGTACAATCAGTTCCGGCAGTTCATCCCCGTCAATATCAAAGAAATAATAAGTAAACTCTTGTAACCCATATTTTCCTATATTATAATCCAGCTGCGAAAAAGGTACACTTATCCCTGCTTCCGGATCAAAAACCAATCCGTCATTCTCCAATAGATCCTTATATTTTTCCTTATATTTGTCATAAATCTCCTCATTCCCCAATTCAAATTCGCCAAAAAAATCTACCTGTTCATAAGCTGTTTTGATCATTTCAAACGTTTCATTATCCGCATAAGGCAGACCCAGCTCTTCCGAAAAATTACGTCCTGAGAAATTCGTCCATTGATCGAAAACCCGTGCAACGCCTTCCGCTTTATCGGACTCTTCCGCCTGTTCGTCCATGACCACATCCGCTTCTCGTGGAATACATAAAATATCCATCTAAGGAGATATTATAAGGAAAGTAAATATATATATTTTTTTCATCCAGTCCAATATTTTTGCTGCTGAAACGATTAAAACCCGATTCTGTCTTTTCATATGCAAGATTCTCTTTGAAAGCTTGAATAAAATTTTCAATTTCCTCCGGCTTATGGGCATCTTCATCCTGAAACTCACTATATGTCCCTGTATAGACCTCAAAAATCCCCGCCCGCAGGGTTTGTGTCAACTGTTCAATGCTTATAATCTCGTTCAATTCAATATACTTACCCGCACTGATATCGACCGTTGTCATATAATGGTGCGTATAAGATGGTCCGCCCGTATAAGAAGTTATCACATAAACTACACTAATACACCTCTCATCCAACCACAAGATTTCATAATCTACTTCAAATGATTCAAAACAGTCAAGGTCTTCCATTTCTTCTTCAAGTAATGCTGTTGCAGCATCAGCATTTTTCCCCCATATAGAAAACGCGGCATTCTTTAAAAGTTCATTTACATTCGATGCATTTACATTTTTTGTGTTTTTCAACTGTGGAAAATTAATATTTACATGAAAAGTAAGTCCTTCATTTCGCTCAAGCGAATATATCTCGTTAAAGACTTGTAGTGTTTGAACTTCTTTTACCATATGAAAATACAGCACGCACAATGCAATAAAAATAAAGCATATTCCAGTAAATGTTATTTTTATTATTTTTTTCATAACTGTTTTCAATGCCTTCTTGTACAGCACACGCATCGCCTTTTGGATGCACGCCATCTATGAGAATCAGATTACTTACTCTTTATATCTGGCAATTCGTCTACTTCCAGTTCAAGACATATTCTTTGATTCATTGATTGATAAGGCTTTGCAAGAAAAAATATTCTATCTTCCTTAACGTAAAAATTATCTGTTTTACTTATATAGTTGTTGGAATCAAACTCTTTTAAAAAATTATTTATGTACTCCTCTATTTCACTTTCATTCAATGGAATTCCTTTAATAGATAATTTATCTTCTTCAATGGCATTTCCTAATAATTCCTGCATCTCTCTTAAGCTATAAAAACTATCTAAACAAAGTATTTCTCCATTACTCAAATTAAAATTCATACCCCTATCAAAATTATTATTACCCATACCTTTCCCTTTATTCCCCATAAAATGTATACTTATTATTCTATCATCTATATAAGAAATATCATACTCAATTTCTGCCCTATCAGCATATCCATCATCCCATAACATATCTTTATCAATTATTGCATTATAAATTTGTTCATTAATACTACACGAATTTTTGTCTTTAGCATTCAAATAAGGATATTCAATGTATAAGGAGTCTTCATTTGTATACTTCACTAGTTTTGCACAATTAATTTCTATTGTATGTCCGTTTTTGTCAATTATTTCATAAATAGCTTCTCTAGGCTTTATATTTGAATAGCACAAATACATAATAATAATTGCTGCCACTACACCCAACAAAAATTTGTATATTAACTTTCTACTCTCTTTCACAATTTAAAACCTTCTCTCTTAATTAAAATACCCTATTTTATTACATCCACTGTTTCATCATAATAATTCTTTCTATCTTCACGTGAACCTTTTCCAGTATAATAATTTACCTTATCAGTTACTCTGTCCACTTCATCCCTATCTGCTGGAACTAGTCCATCTACTATATTATTTAAATTGTTCACCTCCCAAAAATATCCTGCCGCTTCCCATCCAAAATACTCGGCTACATAATCAGCTCCTTCGTCAACTATTTTTTTGTACATAGCAATATTGATTTGTGCATTTTCAGCTTTCTCTACAGCAGCTTCATATCTTTCCTTAAAACCCAAGTTTGTATTAGCAGGTGATTTCCAATCTATCCCCAAATTTGGACATTCTTTTTTAATCAGATATGTTGCAAATGCCAAATATGCATAATCCCACGTTATTTGAATATACCCCGCACCTCTATACTTATATCCGTATTTCGTATTATTATCATAATAGCTTTGATAAGCTGCTAAGCTAGCCCAATGTATATAATCTCCTTCTGTACGACAAGCGCCTCTGCCTGTTTCTTTCATACATTGTGCCAAAAAATGGCGTATTCGTTCAGTTGTATTAATATTATATTTATTCAATGTTTCATTTAATTGTACTACAGAGTCCATGTTAAGATTTTCCCAAGACAAAGAATTTAGTTGATTAAAAGTAACATAAATTTTAACTTTTTTTAAACGTTCTGCAACATCTAGTAATTCTTGTCCGGCATTTGAAAAATATATTAATCCTCCTCCTTTTTTACATATCATGTAAAAATTATTTGAATAAGCTGTGTCTTTTTCTTGATCTATTGGAACATTATACTCCTGCCATATCCCTTCTTCTATGTCTTCGTTTACATTATTATTTAAAGCAATTGTACATTCACCATTACAAGACAAACATCCTTGGAAACACTCTGCCATTTCTGCATCCGTATTCTTTAGTTCAAAATTGTTATTACTATACACAAATTTATCTGCATTTCTCATAGATACAGGTTCTGAATTTTCTATTGCTCTAGTACAGCAGACCGTAGCCTCAAGCTCTCCTTTCTCATTTTTTCCTTCCGGCACCTCTACAATCCTTATCAGTCCCCCATAATGACAGGTTAAAACTGCACTGCCGACCAACGCCTGAACTGATACATTATTGTCCTCTATCATAAGATCTGTCTCTTCCTGCAGCCACTCGCGTCCCATCAACGGTACGCAGATATGCGCATAGCTATTCATCCTTGCCTTCTTGGCCTCTCTTCCGTCAGGGAACACTGATCCTGTCATCGGCAAGAGTTTCCCATCTTTTTTACTCATATAGAGTCTCTCCGGACACATACAGGAACCGAAATTGTAGATGTTTGATTTACCACAGTCCCTGCAGGTTGACACAGGCTGGCTTCCCATCAGAACACCGTGATCCTTTACACAGTCAAGCAATGCCGTTTTTGTTCCGTAGCTACACTTTATTTTAGATCCCCGCAGTGCATACTGACTCTCCAGTTTCCTCGAAAGGGCATCATGATAAGCCTGATGCATATACATTAACTCAAGTAAATACTCATCAATCATTTCCAGCATTGCCTCTCGCTCTTCCATGCTAAATCTCAATGTTATTGTAGGAAACATAAAAAGACCCTGCTGACGAAACGGCTTATTTTTTTTAGCCCGCGTCCTCTTATTGTTCTTTTCGTTTTTCTCTATTTGCTTCTCCTTTGGCATATATTTTTCTCCTTAACTGTGCATCACATTTCTTCTTCCACAGACAAAAAACATTTTTCTACAATACCGCTCCATTGTTCCTTAACCCGCATCGGACAGTTAAATATCCCATGAAGAACCGTCTTCCTCATTCTCACGATATACATTCGATTGTAGTTCTGCCCGTCCAGCGTATATCCTTTATATTCAAACCAGCTCATTTCATTTCCCTGAGCCGTAAAAATATCACTTATGATGTTTTTTATTTTTATAGATGGATTAACATTCTGCAAAGCGTTTTGAAACTGACTGCTCATTACTTTTGTATCTCCTTTTTCTAACAACACAGGAAAAATATTAAAGCAGAAATTTACCATACTGTCTAAACTAGTGACAATAAAATCCGGAGCATTTTTAGAGGGATATTTCATATCCTTTACCATATCCGGCATAACAATAAACTGCTCCGGCAGATAGATACGAATTTTGGAACTAGGCAGCGTAACCTGTGTAAAGGTGAGCAGTTCATCCTCTACATAAATCCCCGTTTCCAGTGTAGTATGCTTTAACCGTTCCAACTCTCTTTTTGCATCTAAAATTTCTTCATCAAAATATTCCATGATATACCCCTATCCCTGACAAATATCCAATTCATCCGGCGTACTGATTACAATGCGGCTTGCATTTAATGTTACGGCGCCCTGTGCAGAGACACTAATCTTCCCCGGACCTCTTACTGCTACAGTGCTGTTCCCAAGAGACAAGCTGTAATTTCCGTTGTTGGCAAAAGAAATGCTGTCTCCATACAAATGTAGCGAATTCCCTTCTTTTGTATCAAAATACCTGCTTTTATACGCTCTCTCACTATTTACGACATCAGGCGTACAATGTATTGCAAATCCTCCCTGCTCATCCCTGTCTCCAAAGTATAAAAGAATGCCTGTCCCTACTTCCGGCATAGCATACAATGCATTACCCGTTTCCGGATACCAGTTATAATAGTAATCTCCTGTAGAATTACCCCCGTCAATATCCAACGCGACTTTAACCTGCTCCTGCTGAATTTCCAAAACGGTTCCGGTCAGTCCTAACCCCACAAAACGATTTTGGTACATCATGCTTCCCGTTTCATATTCTTTCAGAAGATATCGAAAAATCAATTCGCCTCGTTCAAAAAAAGCCAAAACCCTGCAAATAACCATTTCCTGTCCGCAAAAAACTGTCTTATCGCCAATCTTATAGAATTCCCTGCTTTCCACCTCATAACCAGCTTCCATCCTCCCTAATTCATTCCTTTTCGTTTCTGCCATATACTCATCCTCGGAAAAGCCGGTTATCACAGTACCTTTGCGCATTCCAAACCAAAAGTTCTGCCCCCCTGTCCCGATGTCAGGAGTAACAATGGTTCCTAGACGACTGGCAAGTCGTCTGCAAAATTCCCACGCTGTTTCTTCATATTGAATGAATGGTTTTTTTATTGCAGTATCTGTTCCCTTTGTACAGATTGCCCGTCCTCCGCTGGATTTTGCAATTTGTTCTACAATCTCTGCATAGGTATTTTCCACGTTTTGGAATGATCTTGATTCTGCCTGTTGATCCAGTCTAATAGTCCCCGATTTTACTTTTAGTTGCACTTTTACAGTCTCTCCAACATTTTTCGTTTCTATTTCTGTGAGATACCCCAAAAAGATAATCTGGCTTTCACTTTTATCTAGCCATAACTTAATCCTACTGCCATACAGTTCTTCCGGTTTGTACGGAATACGGTAATCGATGTACGCTTGCAGCATCAGAAAGGCATGTTCATTCGTTTTCCATTCAAACTGAAATTTTTCCACTGCCAAAAGGGGGATTTCACATTCCATTTTGAGGCTGTCTGCTATCTTTATCTCCATATGTACCCTCTTTTCTATTCCATATCTGATTCACTATTATTGTTAATCAATACAGATTTTACTACAGTTTAATCTGTGCGCCCCTCATATTCAGATCTCCGCCCAAACTCATTTCCGTATCTCCCTGTTTTAGCCTGACCTTATTGGGGGCGCTCATTTCAATGGATGAACCGGAACTTGATATCCTTAATGTCTCTCCTGCGGACAACGTCACATGGCCAGTGCTCACAATATCTATTCCGTCCGCATCAGACAGCTCAATATAAGTTCCGTTATTATTCGTCAACAGTATCCTTCCGGGCGCAAGCTGTATTTCTTTGCCTTCCCTATTTCTCCAAAATTTGCACTTATGGTTCTTTCTTAAATCTGCCCCCGCTTCATGGTATGCGCTGACAGCATAAGCTTCCCTATCATGCTCATTCGGAAAATAAAGCCTGATTTTATCACCTGGCTCAGGCATACAGTACCACCCTGTTCCATCTCCGGAAGAATACACTGTTGCGTAAGGAAACCAGCGTATTCCCGTCTTGTTCTTATTTTCGTCATTGAAAATTTCTATCTGCACCTTTTCTCCTCTGACAGCTTTCACAATACCGAACAACGACGCTCCGGAAAGTCTATAATTATTCTGTACCGGCATCCGGAAAGTCTGTTTCGGCTGCATATAATATGTATGGTATAAGATATTCCCTTTCATTTCTCTTATAATCTTCCACACAAACAGTCTGCGGCCCTCAATATTACCGCCGTCTCCCAAATTATAAATTTCCCTGCTTTCCCAAATATATGACATTGTATCGGCGGGGGTAACACTTAACCCACTTCCCTTTTTCTTCCAATATTCCTGTATATCACACTGCGTATAATATTCAACGCAGTCACCTGTTATAATGTCGCTCCTGTCAGGAAGTCCGAAATAGTATTTCTCACCTTTTGCAGAGCAATTTGCTATGACCGCCGTATGGTTCATAGATGCCAGCCTTTTTATAAATTCCCAGTCCGTTTCATGATACTGCATAATAAACTGATCTATCGTTTTTTCTTTTGCCACTGTCATAGTCTTGGCAGCCGAATCATAGCCTTCATTACAGATATCCAACAATTCTCCATAAGTAAGGCTTTCGGACTGGAAACTGCGCATCTTTTCCTGATAATCCATCAATACGGTTCCCGACTTGAGAACCAGTTCCATCCTGCAAGATGCGCCTTTTATTTCCTCTCTCATGCTTTCTAACACACCATAAAATAAGATCCTTTCCCGTTGTTGCGCAACTGCCGCCACACGCACCCATGTGTGATTTCTCCCAAGCTGCATATATTCCTCTTTTTTGTCAAATGGAACCTGACCCGCCACCTTGGTATACGCGTGTTCGTTAATCTGCTCAAATCCCTGATATTCCTCAATTTTCAACGCTTCAAACGGATGAATAACTATCCTTTCTTCTCTCATAATTCTCCATTCTCCTTATTCATTTATTAGCAGCTCCACTTCCTTAATCCCAATTCCTGTTACATTTCTTCGAAGCAGACTTTCCGCTAAATCGAGTGAAATAATCGTATGACGTTTTAACGAATCTCGAACCCAAAAAACATTTGTATCCACAATTACAGATTCATTAGATGTTTTACCCTGTTTTTCCCTTATGAAAAGTTTTTTGGTTTCATGAAACACTGGCAAATGATATAACTCTGATTTACCACTTACTTGATCCAGTAATATAACATTTGTATAAAAACATAATTCTTTGTACATTTTAATAACATCCATCACTTTGGGAGATATTAATAAAAACGGAAATAAAATAATATCCGTAAAAATTGTGTTTTCAGATGGCTCAATTGTGAACAGCTGTCTCTTTGGAATCCTTGGATATCCTTCCAGCCTGATATCCCTTACATCAAACTTGCCATACCAATTTTCCAAACGCGGCGCATATTTTAATTCCGGCCCATCTTGCAGCTCAAAATACTTCAACTTGCATCCCTCCGTTTTTATTCCTCCGACGCCTTTATATGATAATAATTTCCTTTGGAATCCACTGCCGAAAAATGATACTGGCCGTCTCCGTTGATGCTTACAATATCATAGTAGTCAAGCTTCTCAAACGCGATTCGCTTCAGTTCCACATTTTTTTGTGTTTCCACCAAAGGAAGTCTCCCCGGATCCGGATTAAATTTCGTATAATATTCAACATCTGCAATCCGGTCTGTTATATAAGAACTCATAAATAACTCGCCATTATCTGTCAAAAACAATGTATTCTCACAGTTGGAAAACATATCAATAATTCTAGGGACAGGTTCATTTTCCGGTATATTCATGATTTCCCTGATGTTAACATCCTCGAACTGCCCCATGCCATGCTCCAGTCCATCGTCAGCATAGGATGTGAGCCATGTGCATTTGTGGTATTTGGCCCTGTCGCTCATCCAATAGCAAAGAGTTGCATCCTCTTTATACAAAAACATTGTATACTCATCAGAACTTATCATATCTGCATCCATAATATTTTGGCATTCCCAGTATAATACAGAATCATAGAGATCATCCTCAGGGTTTAATATCACTGCACCACTGACTTGATCAGAGATCTCATATGGCCAATAATATGTTATATCCTTTTGTTCTTCGTTTTCATTGGGAAAAATATATCCAAATCCTTTATCAATGCATGTTTGACGAAACATCATCAAAAATACTGTTCCATCATCCCGCATAAAACAGTAGTTGCCCCCGCCTCCTACATTCACATCCTGCACTCCCGTTACCAGTTCCCTAAAATCCTCCTGCACTTGTTTTAGTATAATTTTGGTAGTTCCCACGGACGGAAAGCGTTCCGCTGGAGTTATTACCCCCCAAAGATACAATTCTCCATCATTGCCAACTGCCGCAGCATGGTTGTTTCTGACACTAAGCTTCTCTATGGGCGGAATATCCTCCAGTTTTACAGGCGTAATGTACTGTTGTGTGATAATCCGCTTCCCTTTTTCGGGTTCCCTAAGAACCGCTTCTCCCCATACATAGATATCCCCGACATCTGTCAATGCCCATATTGTCCTGCCGCCATCCATAATTTTTACAACGCTTCCTGTAATATCGACTTTTTGCGGAATGTCTGTTTCATCTATGCGCACTCCCAGCTTGCAGCTCTCATTATTTCCCCAACTCCAGACACTTCCGTCCTCGTAAAGCGCAATATAATAATTGTCGCCGATTATTATATCTGCCATAACAGGCATTTCTGCTTCCGGCGTTTCCTGTATATCTTCCAATTCCTGCTCAGAACTAAAAGAGACATCTGTTTCTTCGCTCATTTGCTGTGTGTCTGCGGCTTTACTCAAACAAACCACAGCAAATACAGCCAGAATCATACCTATAAGCAATACATATTTATTATTTTTTACCATCCCTGCTCCTTCTACCGCATAATTATTTAATGCAGCTCCATGTTTAAATTGTACGAATATTATTATATACAGGTATACTGAACACGAACGGATAATCCTTTGCTTCCTCTTGGTCAAAATCCAATACCTTTGTTTTATCGTCAGCATCCCGAACTAACGTTGCATACTGATACACCCCCGTGCTGTCCGCATATCCTCTAAAATGCCAGTCCAAAGAATATAAGGTATTCTGCCCTCTGTCTAAAAATTTTCCAAACAACCTTTCACATGCGTTTAAGCAGTCATCTTCTGTAAACCAATTATTATCATAAGCATATTTTTTTGAAGCAGTCCTTCCGCTAGTCGCTCCGAAATTAAACATATTATATACGTATTTATCCTGATATTTTTCTCCATAGGGGCCGTTTTCTGCCGCTATAATGGATGCAATAAATATAGGATTAATGCTGATTTTCATATTTTTTACTTTTTCACATAATGCGTCATTATATCTATTTTTTAAGATATTGTCCACGATCTTATCACTATATTCTTTTGGTATAAACTGCTCCGCTTTCAGAAACTGCATTACCGGCAAATATGCCTCTAACCGGAGAATATAATAGGGGTTTGCATGCTGATGTATTATGCTGCGTTTAACCTCATAATATTTTCCTGATTTTTCACCTGCATAAATTTGTCCATCTGATTCACTTACTTCATCGGTACACTTATACTTTTTCGTATATTGAAAGTCAACAAATTCTTCAAAGTCAATGTCCGTTTGAACTGCCTCAAATTTCCACAACGGATAAATTTCATGCAATTCTTCGAGATAATCAATATATTCTTTTGGAAATCCCTTTATTTGAAGATACTTTCTATATTCATCTTCCATTACCTCTGAATATGCCGCTTCTGCAAACCATATATCCCCTCCATATCGGCATACTAAAAACGCGCTGTCAGCTAATACCTTGATTACATTGCCATAGTTATCAATCCATAACTCATTTTCCTCCTGCTGCCAGCCGCTTTCCATATCTATTATCGGCACGCAAATATGTGCATAACGATTTCCCTTTGCAATAACAGCCGCCTGCCCATTAGGATGCACTGGCGCTGTCATTGGCAGGCGTCCTTCATAAAAACTCTCTGGACACTGACAGGAACCAAAATTGTGAATATTTGATATTCTGCAGTCTGAACATACCATCAACGGCAGATTGCCTTTTAAAACGCCATAGTCCTCTATGCAGTCAAGCAAAGCTGTTTTTGTTCCGTATGTGCACCGAATCTTAGAACCTCTAAGTGCATATTGATTTTCCAGCTTTTTTATAAGAACATCGTGATAAATTTGATATGTATACATTAATTCAAGCAGTTTTTTCTGGTTTTCTTCATCCGTTGGCTGTTTTATCTCATCGTCAACAAATGTACGCGCAAGTGGAAACAGATAAAGATTATCCTGTTCAAACGGATTATATTTCCTGCGTGGCGGACCGCTTTCGTTATTCCTTTTTTTCATTGCTGATTCCTCTTTTATCACTGACCTCTCCTCCTTGTCCCCTTCTCCAATTATTCTTGCAAAATGCCATCCAGCGTTTCATTGGTACTACTCTGTTCCATATCCTCCTGCTCAACCTCCACCGCAAGAATTTCCATCAGCCCATCCAGCTCCTCTGCCTTGTCATCCATTCCCAACTCTTTGTATATATTTTTTGCAAGCAGATACTGTTTTTTTGCCTCCGCATAATTTCCATCATCCGCCTGCTGTTTTCCGTCGTTCACGTAATCCTGCGCCTGCTGTTCTTTTTCCTTGATTTCCTCTGCTTTCAGCCTGCAGGAGTCCAGCTTGGTTTGGATTAATACTACATGCACGTCGTCCCCCAGCTCCTGATATTTCTCTATCGCCATGGCATAAAAAGCACTTGCGCTGTCATAATCCCCCTCGGCAAACGCCTTGTCGCCCTCCACTGCCAGCTGTGCCGCACTGACCTCAAGCTCTGCCTGCTCCTGCGCCTGTTGCTTTACGCTTTCCGCCTCTTCCTGACGGTTCTGATAAAGGTCTTCCAGTGCACTTATGGCTTCTTTTCGTCCTTCCTCATAATAAACGCCTGTCGCCAGCTGTTTTGCCTGTAAGTATTTCTCTTCCGCCTTATCATAATCCCCCTGCTCGTTTAAAGCATCCCCCAGACGGATATAGTCAAACACGGAAAGATAATCCGCAATGTGTTCCAGTTTTTGATTAATGTAATCGTCCGCCGCATGATCGGCATATCGCGAACGCGTTCTTGCCGAAATATAGCTGTTTTGTGCCTCTTCGTAATTTCCCCCGTCATAAGCTTCGTCTGCTTTGTTGACAGCCTCAATCAGTTTTATATAATCCGAAATTTTCTGTATGTATTCTTTATTCCTTAATTTTTCCGCATCCGCCAAAGCTTCCTTGGCTTCCTCCCCGGCACGGATAAAATTGCTGTCCTGAATATATTCTATCGTATCCGCATATCTCCTGTCCATATCTTCCACAAGACGTATGTACCTTCTATGCAAAAACCAGATAACAGCAGATACCGCAAGTATGATAACAACCGCCGCAATACAGATTATGGCAATTTTCTTTCTTTTCTTTTTTCGTTCGGGATCCGTAAACACCTTATCCACAAATATTGTGGCAAACGTATAATTTTCCAGCGTTTTGGGCTGTTTTGAAAGAAGGAGTTCTTCCGCATCATTCAGACTTTCCTTAGGATCATCCTTTGCCTCCGAAAAAACGTCGTCCAGTTCCCCGCCGTCTAGATTTTCCCATATTCCCCTTGTATATAACGCCAGTATATCCCCGTTTTCCAGTTTTATTTTTTTTGAGACAACCGGTTTAAAGCGGTCCCCCTGACCGACATAAGCGTACAGATTATTCCGCTCTTCATGCTTTGCCAGCATATCTTCTGAAAGATTTTTTTCTTTTCCAAGATCACTGCTCAGGGAAGTATCACGGCTCTGTTCCTTCTTATTTCCGTTACGGTACAGGCGCAGCCTCGTATTTCCCGCATATACATAACGGAACGCTTCGTAATTCGTCACGACAATCATGACGGACGCTTTCAGCCGTTCTTTTTGGTCTGCCTTGCAAAGCGCCCGGTTTGCTGCTTTTATGTAGGACAATAGTGCGTTTTTGCGCATGGACGGATGCTCCTGAAAAGACAGCAGCGCCGTTTCAATTGCAAGCTTTGCGCTTTCGGTATCAGGCAAATCATTCAAGCCGTCCGCCACTACATAACACGCGTACTCTTCCAGTTCCACAAAGGCAAAATAATCGTTATTCTGCAGTTCAGAGCCTGCTTCCGATATAAAAGCAGACTGAAATGTGCTGTTTTGTTTTCTCATTTAATAACAATACTCCTTTCTCAGTCTGCCTTAGAAACAACTATTTTTTTCCTTTTATCTTTAAAACTGCCACAGAAGCATTGTCTTTATCTTCTGAATCGCTTTGATTAACCAGTTCCACAAGCGCAAAAGCTTTCTGCTGACAGGTTCCCTCCTGTTCCAGACAGTCTTCCATTTCTTTCCACCGCACTTCTTCATACATTCCGTCCGACATCAGCAGAATATATTCTCCGCCGTTTAGTGCAATTGGCGTGTCAAAAAATTCAATATCATGGAAACCGTCCTGCCCCACATAATTATAGAGGCGGTGATGCTCCATAAGGGCAGCTGCATCCTGACGGCTCAGTTTTCCTTCCGTATACTGCTTTTTTGCCAAAACACTTATTGTATGTCCCTCAGTAACGGGTACCAGTTCTTTATTCCTGTATACGGCTATCTTCACATTTCCCGCTGACGCATAATACAGCCTGTTGTCCTTTATCAGGACTGCCGCAACGCAAGCCTGTCCATGTCCGTCTTCAATCAGGCTGAGGATTTCCCTATTTGCTCCCTGAAACGCCTTACGGAGATAATACTGCGGGTTGTAAAACGCATTTTCATCGTCGAATATGTCTTTGAACACTTCCACTGCCGCACGGCTTGCGATTTTTCCTCCGTAATGTTTTCCCATTCCGTCAGCAAGCACAGCCATTATACCCTCCTGCGTTTCCAGTATGCCGTATTCGTCTTCCTGCACTTCCCGCGTCCCTATCGTTTTACTGGCGCCGTATTCACACCAGTACGGGCACTTTCCACCCCGAGAAGTATTTCTGTGATCTGCCATACAAAACCGCAAAGTAATCATCATAAGACCGACGGCACACAACATTGCCGATATGTACTCCGGAATCGTCATACGCTCCCCCCTGACGGAGCCTGATTATCCTCCCACATAAAGTTTTCTCCGCAAAACGGTACAAACACAAATTTGCTGTCCCCCATTTCAATGACATCATAGGAATTCAGAACCGTGGGGGTATATACTGCGGCATCATTATGGTATACAAGCCCGTTGCTGTCCCCCGGAAGAAGAACCGTTTCTTTCTTTTTCGGGTCAAACACGATGACGCCGTGATTTCTGCGGGATATTTTATTATCCCCCAATATCTGAATGTCCATGTCGTCAGCACGCCCAACAAAGTTCTTTCCAGACTTGATTTCATACCCTTTTCCCTGCCGTGGTCCCGATATGCAGACAATCCATCCGCACACGGGGGAGATTTCCTGAGCAAGCAGCAGCGCCTCTATTTCCTCATCGTTTTTTCCCGCCATCCCCTGTTTTTCTTCTGTCGCGGTTTCTATGTTGCAGTAGGGGCATACCGTCCCGTATCTTCTGGACGAAAACAAATGACCGTTCTGGCATCGAAGCAAATTACTCATCTTTTACACACTCCTCTTTCTCTTTTTGGTGTTTTTATTGTCCTGTCAGCGCAGCAGCAGACGGTTGAGTCCGATATAAAGAATATCCCCGCGCTCCACCCTGCAGGGTGTATCTGCCGAAAGGCGGTATATTTTATCGTCCGCCGCTTTCTTTATCTGAATCCCGTTTTTACTGCCCAAATCTTCTATATACCAGTTCCCCGAAGAATAGTTCATAACTGCATGCTCAATTTCTACCATGCTTGCATAAGGACTTGTATTCAAATCAATATCGACCTGATTTTCTTTCACGTCACGGCCGATTACGACCGCTGTTTTTCCGTAAAGCTCCCAAACGCTTAACTGCGTATCCTCTTCACTGAGCAGAACCAGCTCCGTAATCATGCCCGATTCAGAAGGCAGCCCGTTCTTTTTTGTTCTTTCTAGGCGTATTCTGTCATCTGCATCCATGAGCGCCATGACCAGAAAAAATACTGCAGTCCCGCCTGAGATCCACATAAGCGGCTCATGGTATTTAGTGCGCGCGGGATATACAAAGGCTATAAGAAGCAGCGCGAAACAAACAAATACAATTGCAAAATCGACTGCACGTTTTTTATTCATACCAAACCTCCGTCTCTGCATCTTATTTTCGTATCCCCATATATTTTTCAAACAAATCTGTCATATCAATCGGATTTGTTTTTGTTTTCTCTGTTCGTTGAAACTGTTCCGGATTTACATCCGATGATTTTGGATGAAATCCAAAAAAACGGGCAAGCTTTTTATCATATTCTTTTCTCTTTTGCGGATTCTGCAATATGGCATACGCCTCTGAAACCGCACGAAACTTCTCTTCCGCTTTTTTATTTCCCGGATTTGCATCCGGATGATATTTCTTGGAAAGTGTGCGGAATGCCTTTTTTATTTCCGCGTCAGCAGCATTTTGTTGAACACCTAAAATGTCATATAAATTTTCCATTTTTTCTCTTTTTCCGTTTCAAAAACGGGCGCACCCGGTTGATACCGAATACGCCCAATATTCCTTTAAGTAGCCGGATAACCGCCTTCCACCGTTATCATATTCAGTTTATCTTTTTTCTGCTTAATAACCAGTGTAAATGTTCCTGTTCCCTCCGCGTCGCCGAAGTCTTCTTTGTAATCCACGACAAACGCATTCGGGAAATAATATTTGCGCTCCATAATTCCTGCCGCAATATGCTCCACTGTTACCTTTCTGTAGCAGTCCGCCTTCTCAGCCGGAACTGCAGACCACAGCGCAAGCTTTCTGGTGCTGTCAAACGGATCCCCGTCCACTGCCGTCAGAATTCTTCCCGTAAGTGTCAGAGTGCTTCCGACATCCTTTGTCCTTGCATTGGAATCCAGGGGTATATCCGTGGAAAACCTGACACTCCTTACGCATTCCTTCGCAATCTCAAAACTTTCCATACCTTCTACCGTTACCTTGTATGACATATTCTGCTACCTCCTCTCATCATTCTCCGCCAAAGCCGCCTTCAACCTTGATGGCGCCGTTTTCATCCTTCTTCTGTTTCATATGAATATAGAAGGTTCCTACGCCTGCCTCGTCGTCTTCCTCCTCGGAATACTCCATTACAAATGCATTTGGCAGCGTAAACTGACGCACTACCTGACCTGCTGAAATTACGCTGATTTCCGCATTTCTATAGCAGTCCGCTTTCTCCGACGGAACCTGTGACCATTGCGCCAGTCCAAGCGTCGGATCATTTCCTTCTCCGCCAAGCTTGTACAGCATCTTTCCCCAGACCTTAACGGAAAGGCTGTAATCCGTGGCCCTTGCATTGGAATCCATTGCTGACTTTGAGTCAAAATCCACCTTGGTGATGCTTCTTTCATCAAAGTCAATCGGTTCTGACCCGCCTGTAATTTTCATTCTGAAACCCATACAGTTACCTCCTTTTGCACTGTTTATTGTAACTATTCAGTGCCTTCATAGTTACAAGCATCAAGCCATGCAAATCCACTTCGTGGAGACTTGATGCTTGGCATAATTTACGCTTTCTTACGCACTTCGCAGCAAGTGCGCAGTGCTGTACTGAACAGTTACTGTTTCTCTTATAATTTATTTACTACAGAGTTACGCTCTGTTAGCAGCATTTAAACGGTTTATCTCCACTTCGAGATTTTTCACGTTTCCGTTGAACGTAATGTTCAGCGTGCAGTATCCGTTTTCATTATCAATGAAATACTCTATATCGTCCCCTTTTCCCAAAACGGCATTGATGCACTCCCGCTTCGATAACCATTCGCTCTTCTGGCTGCGCGGATTATTCGAGAAAAACTGGACAATCGCGTCTTCCTTGAAATCTCCCGTGGCATGCCGCAGGATCCGTTCTATGTAAGTCGTTACCTGCGTCTTATAAATCGGCTCAAACGTATATCCGTCTGACATCAGGTTCCTGCTCTTATATATCATAATGTTTGTGATGTTATTTCCTTTATAAGATGCATTCTCGGAAGAAAATACAAATCCAAAGTTTTTACGGTTAATGTCCGCCTTAATCGAATTGGTAAATCCCGTAATTTCTTTTGACATCATTGTGCGGACAGCCAGCGAATGGTCATCCGCCTCAATGTCGAAGCGGACACCGGGCAGCTGCATATCCACGCCTGCCTTTCCGAAACGGTCTTTCAGATATTCCGGACACTGGTACGCGGAAACAATGCCTGCCGCCACATAAGCGGCTCCTACATAAACACCGTCAATCCAAAGTTTCATGATGTCTTCTTTTTCCTTGGACAGCTCTACCGCATTGTTCTCATTGATGACCATACGGCTGTCCAATACCACTCCGGATTTCTCTTTCGGTATAATCGTAAAATTCGGAAGACATGGAATTGCGTATTCACTGAATGCCTTTCCCATCAGAGGCGCGCACCGCTCCTCATATTTTTCAATTCCTTCTGTCGCCAGTGTGTTAAAGGTTGTCGTATCACCCGTCTCATAGCTGAAAAAGCACTGCACCCCGTAATCCTTGAACACATCCAAAAGGCGGACGAGGGATTCCACACTGTTGACATCCGTCTTCATTGCCGCGCTGTTTCCCTTAAAGCGCTCCCTTGTGAGCTTCATTTTGCTGTGCTGATCCAGTGATACTGACGGCACAATGGAATACCATACCGTGTTGCTGAATTCATTTTTCGCATTCACGGTATTCAGATAAGTAATCAGTCTGGAAATATTGCTTGATTTTGCCATCATGTCATTGGAAACATTGGTGATGACAAGGGACGGGCGCATTCCTTTTATCTTTTGCGGATACTGTTCAAAATAGCACCAAATTCCGAGCAGCTTTTCGATCAGCGGTTTTACTGTTTTGATAAACGCATCTTTTGATTCTTTATAAAACTCCAAATAGGAATTATAGTTTGCAACCTCCTTCTCTTGGTCAATCCTGCTCTCCATCGTGGAAGTAAGAGGACAGAATGTTCTGGCAACAAGCGCCTCCACGTAATCGTTGCTTTCCTCATTCAGGGTTTTATAATCTTCCTTCAACGCTTCAATAAGACCGGTATTGGCATTATCATCTACGGCAACAAGCGCGGTTGTTTCCACCTTGGGAGCCTCCAAAATGCGCAGCTCTCCTTCTGCCCCCATGCTCAAAACCCCGAGTGCAAGCGGTGAATTGTCTTTCTTTTCCCCGCTGTCGCCCAAAAGAAGACGCGTCTTGATGTCTTCAATGGCTAAGGGGAGCATTGCCATGACATTGTTATAGTTGGCGCTCGCCTCCTCAAACATGACATTTAACTTGTCCGCCAAATCAAGCTTCTGCGGAGCACCGTCCTCCAGCTCGGCATACTGTGCATATGTATACTGCAGCTCCTTACGGTTCTGCCTGATTTCCTCCATAACCTTTTTGGGGGAAATCATGTCCGTTAGTTTTTCAAATTTAAAGTCCGCGTTGATCGTTCCCTCTGATCTCTTTGTATCCACCATGGACATCAGCATCCCCAAATATTCGTTCTTCCGGTTCAGCGGTATTTCCGTCAGCATGTTTTCCGGAATTCCTTCCGGTTTCTTTAATGTATATGCCACCTTCTGATTGTTTGCATCATAGTAACAGTATACTGTCGGTGCAAATTTCTCCAGCATTTCATCAAAACTGCGTACCAAAAGCTGATCGTGGATTTCCTTAATCTTGTCATCTGAAAGGCTTTCCATCCCCCTGACGTCTCCTACAAGTGTCAGAAAGTCAAGTTTTTCAGGATTTACCTCTTCCATCAGCATGGTTCTGTTCGTCTGTCTGATTGTGTCTCCCATTTGAAGTCCTCCTTTTTCTTGTATATCGCTATATATTCTGCTGTTCGCTTGGTTTTAGATTTTTATAATGGATTTCCATTTCCGTTATTCCGTCCTCAAACGTAACAGTCAGTTTTCCGTTATAATATACAGGATATCCCATTCCCTTCTTCAAAATCTCCGTTCCGCGGAGCACCGTACACTTTTCCGACTGGTCCATGACAATCAGCGCCTTATCCGGTCCCGCATAAAAGCTAATGTCCTCCGCGCCAATCTTCCCAAACTTAATGCCGCATGAATTCAAAATCTGATTTAGTGTAATCCGTGTATTCTGCCTGCCGAACAGCCTGTATGTCTGCGGTGCAACATCCTGCCCTGTCTGGGTTTGAATAACATACATATTTAATTTTCCCGTGTAAGTGCAGCCTTTTATTTCTTCCTTCTTTGCCTCATTCCCCGAAGGATTTGCCATATAAATCACGGTCTCCCTGCTCTTTTTTACCAGCACGGTCAAAATAACAGTCAGCGTTAATAAAAGTACGCCTAAAATAACCCACAACGGTATGTAATTTGGCTCCGGCACGGGATCAGCCGGAGGTGAGAAGGTTAAGATGCATGGCTGCCCGATTGAAAACCGTTCTGACAGATTGGCGACATCCAATTCCAAGGCAGCTTCACTGATCCCGTCTATTTGTATGGAATGCAGAATTCTTCCTCTATGAATTGTTTCTACTGCCGGAGCCTCATTCACTGTAAAAGAAATTTGTCTTCCCTCATAATATGCGCCGTCCCATAAATTTTCATTTCGTCCCTGCGTATCCGATAACCAAATTTCAATGTCTGCAATATGCTTATATGCCGTCTGCGCATTTTGGACATCCTGCTTTTGTGCTGTCGGATCTTCTTCTGCCCTGTATGTAATGTGTGTCTTTATTTCCGCCGCATAATCAACTGTCAGATATGCCTCAACATCTGACACATCCGTCGATTCGTATGAGAGTTCTATTTTTTGTCCCAAAGGCTTTTCAATATCAACTACCGCAAATTTTTCCCCATTTATGACCGTTCCATTTTCAGCGGCATACTCTGCGCTTATATTCCCAAACCCTTGTTCTGCCGTCAAGACAACCCTTGCATGTTCCGCCGACGATGCAGGCAGTTCCATACTTAATTTTCCACCGTTTCCTTTTGACGCTCCCACGGCGCTCCTCGGAAAATTCATACGGTCATACAGAATGCGCTTCATAATTTCCGATATGCTCCCTGACTGCCCCTCCCAATAAATTGTTCCGTCTGTCAGCCCCGCACCGTCAAAAATATGGGCTCCCGTTCCATTCCATTCACTGCCTGATGCGATAATATATATGACAATGCCTTTTTCTTTTGCCTCTCTTGCCATTTTTTCATATAGAAGTCTTGAAGCCTCTTTTTGCTGTGCGTCAGGCATATCAATTTCCCCGTCTGTTAAGATGATGACATACCGGTTCGTTTTCTCCTTATCGGAAAACAGCTCCACAGCCTGCTTTAACGCTTCACCGGCATTGGTGTATCCGGTATATTCAATAACATTAAGGTTTTCATCCCACTGTGACTGTTCTGTCCCGAAAGGAATTTTCGCCTGTATTTCTGTATTGTAAGCGACCAGACCTGCCTCATAATTTGAAGGCAGGCTGTAAAATGCCTGTCTGACTGCATCTACCGCAAGCCTGTCCTTGTCATGTCCGTTCATGGAAACGCTTGTGTCAAGCATAAATACAACTTCGCCATCGTTTGTATCAAACGTTTGTTCTTCCGATGCCATACATGGAAAGTACAGGCATATTGTCAGAATAAATATTGAGCATAAAATGGTATGAATTTTCTTTATTTTCTTTATTTTCATGCTATTCACCCCTATTTACTTCTGACAGATTTTATTTTATATATGAACATCGCCAACTGTATTTTGACAATATTTTCTTCTATTTTTCATTATACTGTTCAAAAAAATATTTGTCAATTATTTTTATAATTTGTAATTTTATAATATATTTTGTGTTTATTCCATATTTAAAGGAGCAGGCCTCGCCTGCTCCTTTAAATCCCCAAATATTCTATAAATATTTCTTCAACACATCCACCTTATCCAGCTTCTCCCACGGAAGGTCAAGGTCATTTCTGCCGAAATGTCCGTAAGCCGCTGTCTGCTTGTAAATCGGTCTTCTTAAATTGAGTGTCTTGATAATTCCTGCCGGACGCAGGTCAAAGTTCTCACGCACAATCTCAACAAGCTTTTCACTGTCAAGCTTACCTGTGCCAAATGTATCCACATTGACGGAAGTCGGCTGTGCAACACCGATTGCGTAAGAAAGCTGTATTTCGCACTTCTCTGCAAGTCCTGCTGCTACGATGTTCTTTGCCACATATCTTGCAGCGTATGCAGCGCTTCTGTCCACCTTTGTGCAGTCTTTTCCGGAAAATGCCCCGCCGCCGTGACGCGCATATCCGCCATAGGTATCCACGATAATCTTACGTCCTGTAAGTCCTGCGTCGCCGTGCGGTCCGCCGATTACAAAACGTCCTGTCGGATTGATAAAGAACTTTGTATCCGCATCAATAAGCTCCTTGGGAAGGATTGTGTCGAATACATGTTTTTTAATATCCTCATGGATTTGCTCCTGCGTTACGTCGTCGTCATGCTGTGTCGAGAGAACTACCGCTTCAAGTCTCTTAGGCTTTCCGTTCTCGTCATACTCTACGGATACCTGCGTCTTTCCGTCAGGTCTTAAATACTTCAATGTGCCGTCCTTGCGCACCTTGGTTAACTGCAGTGCGAGCTTGTGTGCAAGGGAAATCGGATAGGGCATGTACTCCTCTGTCTCATTCGTCGCATAACCAAACATCATACCCTGATCGCCGGCGCCGATTGCCTCGATTTGGGCGTCGCTCATTTTGCTTTCCGAATTATCGGCATTAGACAGTTTCGCCTCCAACGCCTTATCGACGCCCATCGCAATATCGCCTGACTGCTCGTCAATTGCCGTAAATACAGCACATGTATTTCCGTCAAAACCATATTCCGATTTGTTATAACCGATTTCTTTCACCGTATCGCGCACAATCTTCGGAATATCTACGTACGCCTTTGTTGTAATTTCACCCGTTACGAGCACAAAGCCTGTACATGTCGCTGTCTCGCAGGCAACACGGCTCATCGGGTCCTGCTCCATGAGCGCGTCAAGAATGGCGTCAGAAATAGCGTCGCATACCTTGTCGGGATGTCCTTCCGTTACGGATTCCGAAGTAAATAATAGTTTCTCCATCAATTTTTCCTCCTTCTAATTAATCGAGCAGGGGCACGACCTTCTCCACTACTCGCCGCGCGCCCCATGCGCCGCCTTAGCGGCATACTTCCTCTGCATGGGGCTGTGCATAAAAAGTCCGCCTATTCGTCTGAATAAGCGGAAGTGATTGTTTACCGATAATCAAATCCTCTTATTGTTCGAACTATCGCCATTTTCATGTAAACAGTAACTCGCTCAGGTTGGCACCTTCCGCTCCAAATAACGGGGTTGCCGTAGCTTCACAGGTCCTTTGTACCTCCACCACTCTGAATAAGAGATTAGTATTCGTTCAATATTGAATTTTCATATCATCTATATCTTATAGCAGGATTACGCACTTGTCAACTGCAATCTGCGCAATTTTTACGGCGGTCCGGTTAACCAACCTTCAGCTTAAACTTCTGAAGCTCCTTATCCGAATCCACTTTCGCAATCTGTGCACCCAGTTTTTGCAGCTTCACGTCAAAATCCTCGTATCCGCGTTCGATATACTTAATATCTTCCACCGTACTGAAGCCTTCCGCCGTCAGACATGCCAGCACAAGCGCCGCGCCTGCGCGCAAGTCGGGCGCCGTCAGGTTTGCGCTCGTAAAGCGCTCCACGCCCTCTATAATCGCCGTATTTCCCTCAACCTTAATGTTCGATCCCATCTTTGCAAGCTCATCCACATACTTAAAACGGTTGTCAAAAATACTCTCCGTCACAATACTCGTGCCCTTCCCCAGCGCAAGCGACACGGCAATCTGCGGCTGCATATCCGTCGGAAAGCCGGGATAGGGAAGCGTCTTTACATGTGTGCTCTCAAGGCGTTTTGATGCCACAACGCGCACCGCGTCATCCGATTCCTCCACCTGACAGCCCATCTCAATCAGCTTCGCCGTTGTAGACTCCAAATGCTTTGGTATTACATTTTTCACCGTCACGTCGCCCTTCGTAATTGCGGCCCCGAACATAAATGTACCCGCCTCAATTTGGTCCGGAATAATCGAATAATCCGAGCCATGCAGTTTTTTCACTCCGGAAATCCGGATAACATCCGTACCCGCTCCCTTAACGTTTGCACCAAGCGAGTTTAAAAAGTTCGCCACATCTACCACATGCGGCTCCTTCGCCGCGTTTTCTAATACGGTCTTTCCGTCCGCAAGCACAGCGGCAAGCATAATATTGATTGTCGCGCCAACCGAAACCGTATCCAAATAAATATGCGCGCCTTTTAAGTGTTTTGCATCTGCAATAATCAGACCATGTTCTATCTTCACCTGCGCTCCAAGCGCCTTAAAGCCCTTGATGTGGAGGTCAATCTTCCTGCTGCCGATATTACAGCCGCCTGGAAGCGCCACCTCCGCATGCTTATATTTTCCAAGCAGCGCGCCAAGCAGATAGTAAGACGCCCTGATTTTCTTGATATAATCATCTTCTATGACAAGCCCTGAAATCATCGATGCATTGATTCGCACGGTATGCCGTTCCGATCTGTATACAATAACCCCGATGCTCTCCATAGCCTGAAGAAGCACGTTGATGTCCCTTACGTCCGGCAGATTTTCAATAACCGTCATGTCGTCCGTCATGATTGCCGCGGCAAGTACGCCCAACGCTGCATTTTTTGCGCCGCCGATTTCAACCTCGCCAACAAGGGGATTTCCGCCTTTAATTGCGTACTGTTCCATCATCCACCTCACACTATATCATTTATAAATACTTATCACTAAAATATTACCAAAATCCGATTATATACCATTTCTAAACATTTGTAAATCTAAAGAATATCGGAAATTATTGAAAATCACATAATTTTTTGTGCAAATTCACTAATTTAGGTATTTTAACGGATTGACTGCGCTGCCGCCAATGCGAATCTCAAAGTGTACATGCGGTCCCGTGCTTCGTCCCGTATTGCCGCTAAGCGCAATGCGCTCACCCTGCGAAACGCTCTGTCCTGTCTTTACAAGTACCTTGCTCAAATGTCCGTACCGCGTCTGTCTGCCGTCCGCATGGTTGATATACACGGCGTATCCGTAGCCGCTCGCCCAGCCCGCAAACGCAACCGTACCTGTGTTCGACGCTACAACGGAAGTTCCGATCGGCACTGCCCAGTCGATACCCTTATGGTTTGTGCTCGCGCCCTTTGTCGGTGCGCTTCTCGCGCCAAAGTTTGAGCTTAATCTTCCGCCTGAAATCGGCTTAATGTAGGTTGGCGGTATCTTCGTTCCGCGTTCTACAATTTTCGGCACTGCCTCCGCATAAACCTGCTCCTTTAATATTTCCCTTCCGATTTCCTGACCGTTTTCATATTCAATCACGGCAGCAACCTTTCGCCGTCCTGCCGACGGCTCCTGCAGGGTTACGCTCTGTGTCGTATACCAGTCGTCATTCGGAATATACTGCACCTGCGCCTCATAATCTTCCGTGTAGACCTGCTCTTCCTTCCATATAATGGAAAGGTCCGGTTCGGGAACCGTGATAACCAGTTCCTGATCCACGCGTATCATGGTGTTTTCATCCTCCAACGCGTCGTTGATTTCTATCAGTTCATCCATAGGAATATTGTTGGTCAGGCAGATTTGGGAAAGCGTATCGCCCGCTACAACCTTATAGATGACCTGCGTTTCCTGCTCTTTTGTCACAAGGTTTACGGCCTCTTCCACCGTGCACAGCTCATCTTCCAATAAATAAGCTTCCACTACTTCTATTTTATCAGCATAGTTTATGTCAATCAATCCCAAATTATAATCTTCAAACTCTTTTTCAATCGCAGGCTCTATTTCTTCGAACATTTTTTCGAATTCCGCTTCAATTCCCGCTGATTTTTCAAAGCTCTGTGCCAGCTCCTCGTGCAATGCTTCTTTGGAGGTCACCACTGCCTCAAGCACATTCACCTCTCTTTGACTGTCAAGCGCAAGCTCTACCTGATATTCCTTGTTTGTGTCATACGGCGAAAGCGCCTGCTCCAAAAGTTCATGTACTTCACGATATGAAGCCAAATTCACGGACGTTTCGTTGATCTTGACGGTATAAGAACGGTGCAGCGTGCTTCGGATGCTGTCCTTCATTACCTCCGTCATGTTTTCCACCACGGTTCTATCGTCATCAACGCTCCCGAATATTCGTTCGCTTCCAGCCGTCTCAATGTCCAGGTCCATAAACACAAGGTCGTCGCCATCCGCATCCTTCGCCACCTGTTTTCTTGCCACCGCAAGCATCCTGTCAAGATTTTCCACAGAACCCAGCCTGCCGACACATATTCCATTAATGTTTACCGTAAAATAATTGTCTCCTGTATTCTCAAATAGCGTAAAAGAAGGCAGCAAAAAAGCACACACTGCCAAAGTGATAACTGCCGCTTCAATGCAGCAGAGCCGAACTCTTCTATAATAATGATGTATCCTTTTCATATGTATATCAAATCTCCGATTCTAATTGCGAATTTCTCTCCAATTTTAACCCATAAACACATATTAACAGTCTTTTGCAATAATGTAAAGAAAAAAAGCGTTCCTGTTTTTAATACACGAACGCCTCATAGGATACAAAGATATTTAAGATTAGCCTCTGTGTGCCTTTGTTGTGGTATCTGTGATGTTTTAACGCATCCAGCTTTATCGCGTGATTGGCTGCCACTTCGTACATGCCCTCCTGCGTCTCAAGCGTAAGCACGCCCTGTACCACCATGATGTACTCATACCCATTTTCTTCCGTCAAGGAAGCGCAGCCCTCCCCTGCCTCAATTTTTGCTTCATATACCTCAAAGCATCTGTGCCTGTCACATGGAAAAATCGCCCGGACCTGATACGCGCCGTCCTGCGCCCTATACACAGGAAGCTTGTCGTTGTCTATAATTTCAACCGGATGCGTCTTTTCGTAAATCAATTCCTCAAACGGTACTTTGATTCCGTCCACAATTTTTGCAATTGTCGCCACTGTCGGATTCGACTCTCCCCGTTCAATCTGTCCGAGCATACTTTTGCTTACGCCCGTCTTTTCCGAAAGCATATCAAGACTCATGTTTCTCGATTTTCTAATTCTTTTTAAATTTTCCGCAATATTCTTATCCAATTGACTCATAAAAAACCCCTTTGCTCCTGCGCCGCCTTAGCGGCATACGTCCCCTGCACGGGTCTGTGCATAAAAAAAGCACCAAAAATACCCCGTACGGGATTTTTTGATGCTACGTCTTTGTAACAAATTTCCTCTTAATGAAGCTACTTTTACTATAATCAGTTTCTTATATGGCGTCAAGTCTTTTTTTCACGCTATACCCAAATTTTCCGAGTTTTTTACCTAAATCAAAGTATTCTCCATGGCAATATACAATGGGATTGGACTGTGCAAGATGAAACGCTCCGCTTTGATCCATATACGCATCGTCAACATGAACCGCCGCCACCTCGGCGATAAACAAATCATGCGACCCCAATTTTTTTACCTCTGTCACCCGGCACTCAATATTGACAGGACTTTCCTTGATGCAAGGCGCCTTGACAACATCTGACGCCATAGGAGTGAGCTTTGCTTCCTTCCACTTATTTACGTCCCTGCCGCTTCTGACACCGCAGTAATCTGTTGCAAACGCCAGTTCCCTTGTGGTAAGATTTACGACAAATTCTCCTGTTTCTTCTATCATATGATAGGAAAAACGGCCCGGTCTTATAGAAATGCTCAACATCGGCGGATTTGTGCAGACCGTTCCTGCCCACGCCGCCGTAATAATGTTTGTATTTCCCGCATTGTCTGCCACGCTCACCAACACGACAGGCAGCGGATAAAGCATATTTCCCGGCTTAAACGAAACTTTTGCCATACCAATCCCCCCGATTACTTGATAATACCCCACATCATCAACAGCCGCAGTACATATAAGGCTACGCCCGAAGCAGACAAAATAAGCGACAAAATGCTAATAATCATCACCGCATTAAGCTTTTTTCCAATCCGCCTGCCAAACTCGCGCTCCAGCGACTCCACCGCGTTTTTTAATTCCTCATCGGCTGATTTACCCGTTTGCGCATGCTTTTTAAGTTCCTCCGTCACCACAGCCTGCACATTTCTGTAAACCTTAACGTTTTCTTTATGTACAAAATCGTCGGCACGCTGAAACTTCTCCTCCAAAAGCGCCGTCAGCATCTCCATTTCGGAAGCTGTACCCTTCTCTTTCTCAATGCGTTCCGCTTCCCTGCGTTCGAGATCTGCCTCCCTGTTTCTACTCTGTTCATCCGTGATGTCACGCAGCGCGGATAAAAGCTTCTGCTCGTCCTCCTTCATCGCATTAAGCTTGTCGGTATTTTCGCCGACCATAGTGCCAAGCTGCTCGGAAAGCTCTGTATTTTTATAATTTAACCGCCGGATTTCCTGCAAAATCCGCTCGTACTCTGCCACCTGAAGCTGCAGCCTTTCAAGCTCCTTTGCCTCCGCCTGCGTATTTGCCTTTATCAATTCCTGCGCATTGAATTTCTGCGCCAGTTTATCTATAAAATTATCCATAGCAATCGTACCTTGCCTTTCTTCTCTATCTTACGCATTTTCCGCTGTTTCAACAGTTATCATTATCTTATCATTAATTTTACCTGATGACAACTGTCACTTTATGGCGAACGTTTTTTATGCATCCTGTATATATTTTGCGTCATTTGTTCGCAAATACTATACAGATTAACAAACTTATTACAGTTTGTTCATATTTTATTCATAAACCAATGGTATTATTAGACCATAGCAAACAACGGTGTAGTAAATATTTCATTACACATAGATAAATTTTTTCATAATAGCCCCGGTATATTCCGCAAGGAATTATCGGGGCACTCCTCATTTTACCGGTCAAGCTCCAATGCCTTTACTTCCTCATTGAGGGACAGCATCTTCTCGTCAAGTTCCGACACCATTTTCGCACACGCAAAAAGCTCCTCCTGAATATAGTCTGGTACATTTACGTCAAACTTATAATTAATTTTGTGCTCTAAGCTTGCCCAAAAATCCATTGCAACCGTCCGGATTTGGATTTCAACCTTTGCCTCGACTCTGCGCTCGGACAGATAAATCGGAACCGATACAATCATATGGTAGCTTTTATATCCGCTTGATTTGGGATACTGAATATAATCTTTGACATCAATAATGTTCAAATCCCTTTGCCGCTCCAGCATTTGTGCAATGCGGTATACATCCGTTGTAAAAGAACAGATAATGCGTACACCTGCAATATCGTTCACATACCGCACCATATTTTCAATGGTGGACTCGTATCCGTGCTTTTTGAGCTTTTTAACAATTCTGTCTGATGTCTTAATCCGTGACTTGATGTGCTCTATCGGATTATACTTATGTACATGCTGAAATTCATCATTTAAAATCTCAAGCTTCGTTCCGATTTCCTTTAGTGCCGAGCTGTAGACAAGCTGTACTTCTTTCCAGCTGTCAATATCCGATGCCTCTCTTCCCCGATATTCCATGTATTGTCTTTTCTCCATTCTTTGATGCTTTTCTGCGCAGACGCGCGGTAACAAAATGATGCCACCGGAATAAATTATATGCACGTACACACCAATTTATGACTGTATTTTTATTTATTTTATGATATAATGAGCGCAAGAGAGCAAAGTGGACTTGTTCATTTTGCGAACGGCGAATGTTGATCATAAATTGAAAATTTATGATATAATGAG
>KE159631.1:245228-315660 GCA_000403335.2 Lachnospiraceae bacterium MD335 | reverse complement strand
TTTATGATATAATGAGCGCAAGAGAGCAAAGTGGACTTGTTCATTTTGCGAACGGCGAATGTTGATCATAAATTGAAAATTTATGATATAATGAGCGCAAGAGAGCAAAGTGGACTTGTTCATTTTGCGAACGGCGAATGTTGATCATAAATTGAAAATTTATGATATAATCAACAATACAAATCATTGAGGAGGTTTCACATGTTCAGACTATGGGCAAGAATTTTTAAGGACAACCGTATGCTAAAGGACACCGTAATCTGTAATGATGCCGACGATACGCGCACACACAAGGTATTTCACGCAATAGAAGAAGTCTGCTATCAGTTTGACCTCGGCAAACCGATTTGGCTTGACGCAAGCGTAGCAGACTTTAAGCGGCATGGTAAGGCGCGTTTCTCATCTGACAATTTTATCGAATCGATTGATTTTGATTATCTCGAAATTCAGGTAATTGAAGAAGATTAAACTACTTTATTTTAATTCCACCAAATAACTCACATTCGCCTCCGCAATTGCCGGGCTATGAGAGGCGGCAATAATCTGTGCATTTGGCGCCAGGCTGCCAAGCAGCGGCATCAGTCCCCGCTGCCACTTCATATTCAATGAAGTTTCCGGCTCGTCAATGAGAAACAGCTGCCGTTTGTCTCCCTCCAAAATAAATACCGTCAGCAAAATAAACAATCGCTGCTCTCCCCCGGAAAGATGCTCAATCCCGTGTGTTTCCGGTGAAGAATGGAACTTAATCACAATCCCGTCATCCGATATTTCAATATATTTTTCCGGTCCGATATACGCATTAAAAATATCCTTCAATTTATTAACAGACTGTACCGGCGTTTCTTCCCGCTCCAATTCACTTGACATCTTGACAATCAGCTTTGCAAGCAAACTGTTGTTCTTTAACTCTTTTGCAATAAATTTCTGATCATCACTTTTCAAAATAGAAATGATTTTATCACTCAACGCATTTTTCTCCAACCGTTCCAAGATGTCAATAAGCTTTTTTTGATTCGTTGGAAGCATCATTCTGAGCGCAGTTTCATCTACCGCTTCCATATTTGCAGAATCACATGCGTTCGCAAGAATATCAAACAAGGCTTTCTGAACCCTGTCCTGCGCTGCCTGCTGCGCCAAATGAAACCGATCAAGCAGCAGCATTTCTACCATATGCATATCGACGGTATCAATGGTCAATACCGGCGCAGAAAAATCACTTTGACTTTCAAAGCTTACTTTTCCGTCCCCACTCTGCTTTAATTTAATATGCTGACTCAGATTATCGCAAAGCATTTGCGCATCGTTTCCGGTTCTGAAATGCTCAATATGTCCCATCTCAACAATATACCGGTACAAAAAATCAGGCGACACGTTAATATGGCTCGCATTTCCACTGTTTGGGCATAACAGGATACTCGCCATTCCAAACAGTTCAGACGCACGGAATGCCGACCAGTCATACGTTATCTGCGCGCTGTCGGACGCCGCCTGCTCCTTATATATAATTCTGACTTCCTTTTCTTTCCGATTGTCATTCTCATAAACAATACGTATCTGTTGTACTTTTTCCTCCGCCAAAACACGGTCTTCCTGTCCTAAAACAGCATTTAATAACCGCAGTAAAACCGTTTTTCCGCAGCCATTTTCTCCATAAAGAACTGATATGTTCAGCGCAGATAAATTCAGCGATACTGTTTTTTGCCGGGGCTGTGTTCTCTCGATATATATTGATTTTATATGCATTGTTTTTTCTCCAAATTAAATACCTGCTCATTTTCCCAAAATCAGTTTACCATATTTTGTATTATTTCTCCACACATAATATATTCTTTTCATGCAAAAAACGGCCCCGCAGGTATCTGCCTGGGGGACCGCTTTTGTGCAATATGCCGGATTATCCTTCTATTGCAATGTAATGATTTTTCTCTTCGACAGCCTTTGTTTCCGCTTTCGGAATTTGGAACGTCAGGATACCGTTCTCATACTTCGGATGAATGTCATTCTCTGTTACATGGCTTCCTACGTAAAAGCTGCGGGTCATGCTTCCGGCGTAACGTTCGCGTCTGACATAATTGCCGTTCTCGCTCTTCTCGTCCTTGTCAAGTCCCTTTGCCGCATTGACGGTGAGGTATCCGTTGTTTAGCTGCATCTTAATCTCATCCTTTTGGAAGCCGGGCAGGTCGATGTCAACCTCGTAGCCTGAACCAAGCTCCTTCACGTCGGTCTTCATGAGGTTCTTTGCATTCTTTCCGTACAAAACCCTGTCTATATCCGGAAATGCAAAATCCTCCATAAAGTTGTCAAATAAGTTTTCTCTAAAAATACTGGGCATCATCATAAGTCATATCTCCTTTCATTGATTAAAACATATTTTAGCACAATCAGAAATTTCTGAAGTGTCGTTTGCTGAAACCGGGAATGGAACTTTCTCTCTTCCTTTGTTCTATATGTACTATAACACTTATATTAGCACTCGTCAAGAGTGAGTGCTAATAATTTTGTGAACTTTCTGTGAACACTTTCCCTAATCTTGATAAAAGTATCTCCTTTTCTATATCTCTTTATTCAATTTTCCTCAGCATGGGGCTGCGCATAAAAAAACCTGCGCAAACACATACGTCCCTGCAGCAGGTTTTCCTTTATCCAATATATCACACACGTTCCCGCCCATACCGCGCGTTCTCGTATTTTACATGAAGCCGTTCCATATCCGCATCACCCAAAAGCCCTGCGTTTTTCTCAATTTCCGACGGTGACTCATACCGTGCGGGGGGCTCTTTTCTGTGCTTTTGTATTGTCCTGCGGTATATCCGCCGGATACGCTGTGTCTTGCTGTCCTGTCGTTTACGACGGTTTTTCCGGATACGTTCCTCTTTATGCAGCGGCTCCTCATCAAGCGCCTCGACCTTGTCGCCGTTTTCATCAAAACTGTCCCGAAACTCCCCAAACACCCGCTGAAGCGTCCGAATCGTCCCATACACAACTAATCCGGCACAAAGTGTGACGAATATCCACCAAAGGTAATTCCAAATTTCAGACGGCTTGGGCGGCGGCTCGTTTTGCAGGAATTTTATGATTCCGTCATCACCCTGCAAGTCCTCACCGCCGATTTCGGGTTGATACCCCATCCAATCGCCGTCAGCCTCAATCCCGTCAAGCCATGTCCGAATATCCGTGTAACGGCGCTGTCCGCCAAGAAAAAAGGAAGGAACCATCGCCATAAAAACAAGCAATGCAAACAATCCCGTCATCGCCGCACTGATTGCATACAGGCGTTTTCGCGGAATACTTTTGGTGCGCTTGTTCAATCCAAGATAGTGCTTTGTGGAAATCTGATACGCATATGCAAGCGCGGCAAAAAAGTAAACCGCACCGTTCCAAAACGCGAAATCACAAAGCGTCTTTGCATTAAAGATAATACCGACCGCATACATCACCGCAAAATACCACAAAAAACCAAGAGACGGCTGATTGAGCATGCTGACCGCCGGCGCAGAATATAAATCGTCTTCCTTCTCCTGCCGTGCCAGTCTTATACGCTCCTGAAATCGGATAAACCCTATAAAAAGGCTTTCCGCCGTCATCACCGTCGGATAAAGCGCTCCGCTGCCGCCAAAAACCAGCCGAATCACGACCCATATTACCGTTGTCACGGCAAGGCATGAGAGCAGATAAAGACCCAAATTTTTCAGACGGCGTACGGCAATCCCGGTCACTACAATCGGAACCGCAATCAACAGACATTTGAGATAAAGCATTCCTTCACCGTCTGCATCTTTTAGCCCGGCAACTGCATACATCACCGGAAGCACAAGCATCACTATCAATGTGGCATGAATGTATTCCAGCATTTTCATACACGCTCCACCTCCCTGATATGCACACGCACAGTGCCCGATGCCGCCGCTTTTTCTTTCGCAAACTGACGTTCTCCTCTATAGACAGGGTAAATCACAAGGACAGCGCTGTCCTTTGCCGTTTCCTGTAAAGCCCGCCAAAGCGTTTCATCATAATTTTTTGTAATAACAATCCGCAGTGTATCGTCTGTCAGACCTTCCCGCATTTTTTTGCCGTCTGCAATCAGGTCTAAAAACGGACTTGTCCCGCCTGCAGCGTCGTAATCGGCAAGCGTGCGCTCAAGTTCTATCAGTCTGCTTTTCCTGTTCGTCGGAAGCAGCCATTCCCCGCCGCCCGCACTGTTAAAGGCAAAGCCCGTCTCTATATTCTGGTGAAAAAGCGTACGCAGCAGCGTAGCTGCAACTGCAATGCTTTCCTCGACCAGGTTCTCCTGCTTTAAAATCCCCGTATCCGCAACGTCCAAAAAAATCATCGCTTTCTGTGACTGCACGGAATCAAATGTGTTGACCATCAATGTGCCGCTCTTTGCACTCGCTTTCCAGTTGATTGTTTTCATCGGGTCATCCGTCGTATAACCGCGTATCGTACGAAATGCGAACGGGTCCTCATACAGCCGTTTCGCGCACTGCAATGTGCCAAGCATCCGCTCACATACTGTCATGATTTCTGACACATCTGTCATTTTTGCATAGACATAAATTGACGCGTCCGTCTCAATATCTATGCTGTAACGTTTCCTATATAAGAGGGTATGTGTAGCAATATCGGCATCGCTCACGGCGTAATGCCCGCGCTTTTGGCAGTTTACGGCAATCTCTCTTGTTATCCGCTGCATACCGAGCACGGAAAAAACATCTCTTTTATAAATGTAATCACTGACGCTTGTATTTTCGGTGTCGGCAAAATCAAGTTCCTTTTTGGTGTGAAATCCTACTTCCAAAACAGGCAGCGGCATGCGCTTTCGGTTTTCAATCACCTCATAGAGCTTTGTTTGTCCTCCGGCGTAAAGCGCATCCGTATCAAACCACAGGCGGACGTCGACCGCTTTTCGCCAAACTCGATGATAATAGAACTCCCACAGCACCCACACCGCAAAAATTCCTAATAATAAAAGCAGAAACATCGTTACCTCTTCCAATCTTCGGTGGGCAGCTCCACGCTGTTTAGCAGCCCGTCCACAAGGCTCCTCTTCTGCGCTTCCTCAAGCTCTCCAATCAGCCTGTGGCAGAGCGCCGGCACTGCAACGGTCTTAATGTCCTCCGGCACGACATAATCGCGCCCCTCCACAAGCGCATAACCCTGTGCCGCACGCAGAAACGCGAGTGTTCCTCTTGGGCTGACTCCCTGCCATGCGGACGCGGCGCTTTGTCTTTTTCTTGTCGCCTGTACAAGCGATACGATATAGCCGCGCAAATCATCATGTACAAAGACTTCCCTGCATTCCTTTTGAAGCTGCCGGATTTCCTCCGCCGTACACACTGCTCCGATTTCCGACAGCGGTTGCGCAGTGATAAAGCGGTCTATCAGCTCCCGCTCCTCGTCCGCGCTCATACTGCCCATGCTGATTTTCATGATAAAACGGTCAAGCTGCGCCTCTGGCAGCGGAAAGCAGCCGATTGTCTCGACGGGATTTTGCGTGGCGATAACAAAAAACGGCGGCTCAAGCAGTCTTGTTTCCGCGTCCACCGTCACCTGCCCCTCCGCCATGCACTCAAGCAGGCTCGACTGCGTGCGCGGCGTGGCGCGGTTGATTTCATCCGCTAAGAGGATATTGGTGAAAACGGGACCTTCTTTAAAAGTGAATGCGCCCTTTTCCTGATTAAAAAATGACAATCCTGTCACATCGCTCGGCAGCAGGTCGGGCGTGAACTGCACGCGCTCGAATTTGCAGCCCATAGACTTTGCAAGTGATTTAGCAAGGATTGTTTTGCCGGTGCCGGGGACATCTTCTAAAAGGACATGTCCGCCTGCGGCAAGCGACGCAAGCAGCAGACGCGTGACTTCACGCTTGCCGATAATAACTTTGGAGATGTTTTGTTCTATTTTGGTTAGTAGTTCGTTTGTCTGCATGTGTGCCTCCTTGTTCATGCCCTTTCGATCACATAGCATGTCTGTCCCTATTATATCATAAATTTTCAATTTATGATCAACATTCGCCGTTCGCAAAATGAACAGGTTCACTTTGCTCTCTTGCGCTCATTATATCATGCCTTCCCTCAAACTGCACTATCATTCTTTAGCGTAACGCTTCCCATATCTAAAATATCACCAAATTTCCCCAACACCCCGAAACTTTATGTTTCATATTTCACAAAAAAGAGCTATACTGTAATTGGAGTTCTACAAATCTCACAAAAACAGGAGGGTAATCATGAGTGTATATGCAGTGACAGGCGGTTCGAGCGGAATCGGAGCCGCAGCGGTTGAATTATTACGAAAGGATGGTCATACAGTCATCAATATCGACTTAAAGGGCGGCGATATTTGCGCGAACCTTGCGACGCCGGAAGGCAGACAGGCGGCGATTGACGGGCTTTATGAGAAGTGTCCTGACGGGTTGGACGGCATTATCTGTAATGCGGGTGTTTCGGGCAACTGCGGAAATTATGAGCTTGTAATTTCGCTCAATTATTTCGGAACAGTACGGCTTGCAAGGGGCGTGTATGACCTTTTGAAGAAAAAACACGGCAGTGTTGTTGTTACCGTTTCCAACACGATTTCACAGGGGACAGGCAGAATGGACATTGTGGACCTGCTCAACAATATCGGCGACGAACAGCGCATCTGCAATATTGTAAGCACGTTCGATACATCAAACCAAACAGTCGGACAGTCTATGTACATGGCGACAAAGTATGCACTGGCAAGGTGGGTGCGCAGAATTTCATCTTCATGGGCGGCAAACGGCGTGCGTGTGAATGCGGTTGCGCCGGGAAATGTGCGTACGGCGATGACCGACAGTTTGAGCGATGCCGCAAAGTTTGCGGTAAGCGCGCTTCCAATACCGACCAGATATGGTTCGGACGCATTGATGGACCCGGCGGAAATCGCGGAGTCTATGAAGTTCCTGTTATCCGATTCGGCAAGAGGCATCAATGGCATTATCCTCTTCACGGACGGCGGAACAGACGCACTGTTGAACTCTGAAAAAGTATATTAAATGGAGGGCATGTAAAATATGAAAGCAATTGAAAAATATATTGATGCATTGCAGAAATGCGATAATAAGGGATTGTCGGAATTATTCACGGTGGAGGGAAGCCTCGCCGACTACTGCCCGAACAGCTCCGGTCATCATGAGTACCATGTGTATGGAAGAGAAGCGATTGACATGTTTTTTAAGAATAAATTTTCGTTCCGTCAATATCTGATTTCCAATGCGGAGGTCGTAAATGACGAACAGGCGGAATTTATCGCCTCTATCGGCGGTTATAACGTTATGGCAATTGCAACTGTCCGGCGTGTTGATGAAAACGGTTTGATTGAACGGTTGACGGTAAGACCGAAATAAAATTTTCGCCCGGCGGCGAAAATTCCAAGAGAATGCGCTATAACGCATTCTCCCTAACAAAGTCAACGTCAATCGCAATAATGTATTAGGAAAGGGCAAGGTGGTTATGAAAAGATTTTGCACGAACATCTCTTTTGCACAGGTCCAGTTTGGACATACTTTAAAAAACTACAAAAAGAAAAATCTGCCAAAGGATATTCTCGCCGGGATTATCATAGCTGCCGTGTCCATTCCGATTGCGATGGGATATGCACAGATTGCAGGACTTCCTGCGGTCTACGGACTTTACGGCTCCGTTTTCCCGATTATTTTGTTTGCGCTCTTTTCCACCTCGCCGCAGTTTATCTTTGGCGTGGACGCCGCGCCTGCGGCGCTGATTGGCGGAGCGCTCTTATCCTTTGAAATTGAAGCACAGTCCGCCGAGGCAATGACGGTTGTGCCTGTGCTGACGTTTTACGTCGGGGCGTGGCTGCTGCTGTTTTTTGTGCTCGGCGCCGGAAAGCTTGTTAATTTTATATCAAAGCCTGTTATGGGCGGCTTTATTTCCGGCGTGTGCTGCACGGTTATTTTAATGCAGGTTCCAAAGCTGTTCGGCGGCACGGCGGGAACGGGGGAGCTGTTTGAGCTTTTGGAGCACATTATCAGCGAGCTGCCCGTGTTTAACCTGCCTTCGCTCATTCTTGGCATCATTACGCTCGTCGTCGTGCTTACGTCAAAGCGTATCTGCCCTAAATTTCCGATGGCAGTTGTGATGATTGCTTTGGGCGCGCTCTTTTCCTATTTTGCTCCGATGGAACGTTTGGGCATTGCCTGTCTTTCGGCTGTCGAAACCGGACTTCCGCGTTTTTCGTTTCCCAACCTGCTTGCCGTACATTTTACGGACGCAATCGGCGCAAGCCTTTCCGTTGCCGTCGTGATTATGGCGCAGACTCTGCTTGCGGAAAATAACTACGCGCTGAAACGCGGCTATAAACTAAATGACAATCAGGAAATCCTTGCGTTTTCACTGGGAAATTTCGCGTCCGCATTTACGGGCTGCTGCCCTGTAAACGGCTCCGTGCCGCGCACGGCAATGAACGACCAGTATGACGGAAAAACACAGCTTACAGGCATTATCGCAGGCATAACCATGATTTTCGTACTCCTGTTCTGCACCGGATTTATCGGCTATCTGCCGGTTCCCGTTCTCACGGCAGTCGTAATGACGGCGCTGATTGGCGGACTGGAATTTAAGCTTGCAGCAAAACTAAGGCATTCGAGCAAAAGAGAGTTTTATATCTTCATGGGTGCGTTTTTCGCAGTACTGGTTTTGGGTACGATAAACGGCGTTCTTGTCGGAATTATTCTTTCTTTTACGGCAGTCATACTGCGCGCCTCCAATCCGCCAAGATGTTTTTTGGGCGTCATTCCGGGGCATGATGATTTTCACGACCTTTCGCAGTTTAATCACGTTTATCCGTTGAAGCACGTTGTTCTCTACCGTTTTACAAGCGACTTATTCTTTGCAAATGTAGGCGTTTTCCAATCGGATATTGAGCGAAATCTGTCCGATGATACGCACGCCGTCATTGTGGACGCGTCGGGCATTGGAAGCATTGACAGCACTGCAGCGGAACGGCTGATGCTGTTTTACGAATCGCTTCAAAAGCGCAAGATTGCATTTTATCTTACAGAACACGTGGCGGAATTAAATGACCAAATGCGCGCGCTTGGCATCGGCAGCCTGATTCAAAAAGGAGCCGTTCGGCGCACCATTGAAACGGCGCTTGCGGAACTTGGCATTGAAAAGCCTTACCCGATAAAAGGCGTACATACAAGCTACCGTTCGGTTGCAAAAAAACGCGCAGAAAGCACGCTGCATGAATTTGTGTGGGCTTACGGTTCGGACTGCGAGGCGGAACTGGAACGGCAAATCCATAAGCAGATTGAAGAGTTGCAGAAAACAGGCAATATTGAAACATTGATACACGGAAGCTGGAACCAGCTTGGCGAGATGGATGAAGATGAGTGGCTGGAGCATCTTGAGGCACATCTTGCGGAAATTGCACGGATTTCCGGCAAAGACGAACATCAGATTGCATTGGAATTTGAGCGGCGCAGAGTCCGCCTTGCCGAAAAAATTGCCCGCGAGCACCCCAATCTGGCAAAACGGTTTATGGAGCGCCGCGAGCTGTTAGATGCGCACTTAAAGGAGCATCGTCCGGATATATATGAAAAAATCATTCGGCTGCGCAGTGAAATAGACAAAAAAATTTAACTCGTCTGCCACTTGATATGACTGCCGGTTTCGTCACGGCTGACAAGCAGCTGATTATCAATTTCCTGTTTCAGCTCCGTAACATGCGAGATAATACCAACAAGTCTTGCACCGCCTGCCATTTCCTTTAAAACTTTTACGGCTTGACTTCTGGAGTGCTCGTCAAGGGAACCGAACCCTTCATCGATAAACATGATGTCAAGATTCAATGCCGCAGCGCTTTGCTGTATTTGGTCTGCCATACCTAAGGACAGGGCGAGCGCTGCCATAAATGATTCCCCGCCGGAAAGCGTACGGATTTCCCGCGTCTTTCCGGTAACGGTGGAGTACACCATTAAATCCAGTCCCTTATTTTTTCCTTCTCCGGCTTTCTCCAAATCAGTCATGCGCAATTCAAACTGTCCTGCTGACATGCTCTGAAAGCGTTTGTTTGCCGCATATAAAATTTGTTCCAAATAATATCTCTGAACATACGTTTCCAAGTCCATGCGTCCTCCGCTCACGGTTCCCGAAAACAACTTATACAATTTTTCCAATTGATTGTATTCCGATGCGAAAGCAGTGCATTCGCGGTTGCGCGGTTTTAACTGCTCATATACCTTTTGGTTATCCTGACACAGCGTTCTTACCGTGTCATATGTTTCACGCGCATTGCGGTATACCTCCTGCGCGGTTTCCTGTGCCTGCTTTAGCGCATCCAAATCCGGGCGCGCTTTTCCTGCAACTGCTTTTTCAGCGGCGTCCTTTAAACTCTTTGCCGACGCGCTTTTCTCTCCGTACTTCTGAACCTCTTTTTGGAGTTGATCCGGTTCGTCTTTGCGGTGCTTTTTGACAATCTCTTCCCATTCTGCTTCCGATAAGTCCTTTTCCTGCATGGCTGTTACATACGCCTCTTTCTTTTCTGCCGTATCCGCAGTCAGTTTGGGAAGCTCCTGTTCATACTGGCGAATGGACGTTTCCATCTCCGTCTTATCCTTCGCTGTTTTCAATGCGTCTTTCGCCGCCTTATCATATTCGTGCTTTTTTTCGTCATATTTTTCTTTTGCTGCCTGCAGATCGTTTTCGGCGTCTTTCTCAGATGCGTACTGCAATCCTTTCGTCAGGCTTTCAATTTCCCGTTCGCAGCTTTTTAAATCCGTATTCGCAGCTCCTGCTGCCTGATGATGGCGCTCTATCGTTTCGCCAAGCCGCTCCTTTTCCTCTGCCGCGTCGAAAAGGGCGTTCTCAATCTCCTTCTGCTGCATTCTGTTTTTCTCCAACCGCGTTCCCTCTTTTAAAACCGCAGCTTTCCAACGCTTGAAAATATCCAAAACCGTTTCGTCCGTAATCTCCTGCTCCGCCGCGCCGCTATGCGCCTTTAAGCTTTCGCAATGGCGTAATTTTGCAAAGCTTTCGTCAAATGATTTCTTTTTTTCCTCCCATGCAGCCGCGGCGGCATTCGAACGCCCCGCAAATTCAAGCTGCGCTTTGTTCAACTGTTGTGCCGCATTTTTCAGCTCCTCCAAACGTTCTTCCGAAATATCCCCTGTATCTGCCGCAATCCGGCAGGGGTTCGGATGCTGTGTTGCGCCGCAAATCGGACAAGGCTTTCCGTCCTCAAGCCGGTCAAGGAAATACTTTGCCTTTGATGCCATATAACGTCTGTTCCACATCTGATATTCTTCGTTTTTCGCCTCATATGCGCCTGCCGCCTTCGCAAAATCCGCCTGTGCTTTCTGCTTTCTGACTTCACACTGCGACAGCTCTGCCTTCTGCTTTTTTAAACTTTCTACATCCGCTCCAATCCGTTCCAGTTCCGCGTTTTTGCCTTTCCACGCCTCGTATGCCGCCTCCGCATTCCCCAGTTCCCTGGCTCTTTCTTTCCAGTTCATTTCTTTTATCTTTAAGTTCTCCAGCGACTTTCGCGCATCCGTCTCAGCCTTTGCCGCAACCTCAAGCGCAGCCTTGCTTTTTTGCAGCGCTTCCTTTGCAAGCCTGATTTTATCAAAGGTCTTTTTTGCTTCCGCAACACGCTCCTGAATCCGGTTCAAGCCGCTCTGCTCCGTTTCCAGCGCAGTCTTTGCTCTCTTCTCTGCATCCTCCGCATCGCTTGCGGCGGCAGTCAATTTGGGCAGAACCGCTTTCTTATGTTCAATATTCAAAGCGGTTTCCTTTGCCTTTTTCTCCGCCTCCTCATACCGCAGAAACAATGCCTGTATTTCATACGCCGAGCGAATATCCCGGATCAGCGTTTCCTTCTGCTTGATTGCACCGCTGATACGCTCGCATTCCCTTAGCGTATCTTCAGCGTTCTCCAACTGTGTGAAATACTTAACAATTCCCTCTGCTCTCGTGTACGCCTCCCTTGCATGGTCCCTTTGTTCCTCCGCTTTTTGCACATGCTCTCCAAGACTGTTTCGTTCCTCCTCAAGTCTTTTGCATAGCGTTCCAAGCTCCGCAATAAACTGGTCCATGTTTGCCAGTGAGCCGTCTGTTATCTGCCCCTTTATCGCGTTCAGGCACGCTTCGTTCTCACAGTCCTTAGGAATCGCCGCACCCGAAACAATCATCCTGCACTCCGTTTTCATGCGCTCAAGCACTTTGCCTTTTTCACTCTTACGGTTCTCCAACTCCCTGACTATCTTTTCAAAAATTTCCGTGTGAAACAGCTTGCGGAAAATTTCTTTTTTCTGCTTTGATTCGGCACGCAGAATTTTCATAAACTCTCCCTGCGCAATCATCGCAATCTGCATAAACTGCGCCCTTGTAAGACCTGTAAGTTCCTCTATTTTTTTGTTTGTTTCCTCGATTCCGTTTGCATACTCCTGCCCGTTTGGCAAAAACAATGATACCTTTTCCGTTTCCGCCTTATCCTTTAATGTTCCCTTTCCTTCGCCCTTTTCCCGCAGCTTCCGATATGCCGGAATTCGTTTTATGGTATAGGTATCCTCTCCCTCCGAAAACACTAACATTACAAACGGCTCCACGCCAAGCGGCGCATATTGGCTGCGCAAAATTTCACCTTTCTTTTCATTTTCCGCAGAACTTGCCTTTCCGTAAAGCGCAAACACAATCGCATCAAAAATCGTGCTCTTCCCTGCCCCGGTATCGCCCGTTATCAAAAAAAGATTTTGACCGGGCTGTGTAAAGTCGATGGTTGTCCGCGCTCCATAGGAGCCGAACGCCTCCATAACCAGTTTGATTGGTTTCATTTTAATCCTCCCTATTGTTGACCGCATTCACAACATCCGCAAGAATACTGCGATATGCGTCCGCTTCCTCCCCGTCAATTCTGTCCTTCATAAACGAACAGCACAGTGCAAATGGGTCTAAAATCTCCTTTTCGGCAATCACCGGCTGATAATCCGGTCTTCCCTGACATTCCCTGCGAATCTCCAACAGGTTCGGAAACGCAAACCGCAGTTTGTCCTGCATGTCAATTACATCCAAATCCGCCTTATCGCACAATACCACGGTCACATAGTCTTCGCAGCCTTTTTTCAGTACGTCTTTCAAATCACCCTTAATCACACGTACCTCGCGCAACGGCTTTAATGGAAGCACAGTTGTCGCTATCTCCCCTTTGTTTGCCATATCCACCATGATAATCCCCTTCTGCTGCCCCGCCTCACTGACAGAACATGCCAGCGGCGTACCGCAATAGCGGATGGTTTCCCTCCCGACCTTCATCGGTTTATGGATGTGCCCCAACGCCGCATAGTCAAAGCGCTCCAGCACGTCGGCACAGATTTCATCGATATTACCGACCGTTCTAATCTCGGAATCCATGCGGTCAACCTCGTCCGCATTTTTTCCCTTCGGCAGATAAAACTGGTGGCTGACCATCACGTTTCTTTCATTCTCATCAATGTTCTCCCTGTCAATCAGCCGATGCAGCGTTTCATTGTATGACAAGTTATTTCCGTTTTCAGCCTCGCCGGCAATCTGTCTGACCATGGACGGTTTGACAAACGGAAGCAGATAAAAATTTACCGTTCCATACGAATCCTCCAAAACAACTTTCTCAATATGTTCTTCCTGCGTCCTTGGCGGCATACCGATCATGTACAGCCTGTGCTTTGACAAAACATTCCGAAAACAGTCCACCCGCTGCGCACTGTCATGATTGCCGCTAATCATCATAACCGCACTGTCGGGAAGTGTTTCTGTCAGGTCCGTTACGAATTTATCAAACAAATCCACCGCTTCCGCAGACGGGACCGGCCTGTCATAGATGTCACCCGCAATCACGACTGCGTCGGGTTTATGCTCCGCCGCCAGCGCTGCAATCTGTTTTAAGATGTATTCCTGATCCGCACTCAAATCGCGGTTCATTAATTTCAGTCCGATATGTAAATCTGATAAATGAAAAAAACGCATGATAATAACCCTCCATTCATTTTATTATAATGAAAAGCCTGTCTTTTAACAACCCGCACTTTCTTTTCATAATTCCCCGCAACCGTTCATAGAATGTACAAAGCATCAAAAAGGAGAACCTTTTCCAAACCATGAAGGATTATATTGAGGAACGAGCCATCAATATTGCTATGTATATTATTGATAATAACACGACTGTGAGGCAGACTGCAAAAGCGTTTGGTGTATCGAAATCAACCGTACATAAGGATGTCACCTCACGCCTGATGCAGGTTAATCCAACGCTTGCAAAACAGGCGCGCGCCGTGCTTGACGTCAATAAATCGGAGCGCCACATAAGAGGGGGACTTGCCACCCGCGAGAAATACCTGCATCGGGCATAAGGTTCCCGAAGCGTCATGCCATAAAAGGACTGTCGCGTGATAGTCCTTTTTATTATATTCTTTTTCCTCTTGACACAAGTCTGATTTCGGACTATACTGTAATAAGTACGAAATCAGACTTGAAATAACATTTGGAAAGGAACTATAAATATGACGCCTTATCTTTCACAAAAACAAAATCAACTCAATCGCCTGAATAAAGCGCTTTCGGAATTTTATCATGATATTTGTGTCCAAATCGGAAGCTCCGACAGTGTGTTCGATATTTTTTACGCTATTATCGCCCTTGGTGACGGCTGCTGTCAAAAAGACATCTGCGACTACGCATTTACCAGTAAGCAGACCATTCATTCTGCCATTCACCGGCTTGAAAAAGAAGGGTTTCTTTATCTGAAATCCGCAAAGGGGCGGGAAATGCAGATTTTCCTGACACCAAAAGGCATATCTTTTTCGGAGGAAAAAATTGTCCCCGTTATTGACATGGAAAATCAGGTCTGCTCTGGTATGAATGCCAATGAGCTTGACACGCTGCTTTTGCTGACGGAACAATATCTATGCCAACTGCGCGCTCAGGCCGCAAATCTGCCATTTTATATACAGGATGAAAAGAAAACCTAACAACTGATAAGAGGAGAATTTACATAATGAAAAAACAGACAAAAATTCAATTATCCGATCATTTTACATACGCACGGCTGCTGCGATTTGTTTTCCCGTCTATCGTCATGATGATTTTTACGTCAATCTACGGTGTCGTGGACGGTTTGTTCGTGTCCAATTATGTAGGAAAAACACCGTTTGCGGCGCTTAATCTGATTTATCCGTTTTTGATGATTATGGGCGCTGTCGGCTTTATGTTCGGCACCGGCGGCAGCGCCGTTGTCTCACAGGCGCTCGGCGAAGGCAAGCCGGATAAAGCAAATCAATACTTTTCCATGATTGTTTATGTCGTCATCGGATGCGGCATTGTCCTGACGGTAATCGGATTTCTTTTTCTGCGTCCGATTGCAGCCGCTTTCGGCGCCACGGGCGAAATGCTTGACAACTGTGTTATCTACGGACGTATTATCCTGTGCGCAGAGACTGCGTTTATGCTGCAAAATGTATTTCAAAGTTTTCTCGTTACCGCGGAACGCCCGCAGTTTGGTCTTGCCGTCACCGTTGCGTCGGGAGCTGCCAACATGGTCCTTGATTTTGTTTTTATTGCCATTTTCCAGTGGGGAATTGTGGGCGCTGCCGCTGCCACGGCTGTAAGCCAGTTGATTGGCGGTTTTGCACCGCTTATTTATTTTTACAGACCAAACACAAGCCGTTTAAGACTGGTGAAAACGAAAACAGACACGCGCGTTTTATTAAAAACATGTATTAACGGCTCGTCGGAATTAATGACCAACATATCCATGTCCTTAGTCAATATCCTGTATAACTTTCAACTTATACGCTATGTGGGCGAGGACGGTATCGCTGCATACGGCGTCATTATGTATGTAAGTTTTATTTTTGCGGCGATTTTTATCGGCTATGCCATTGGCAGCGCCCCAGTCGTCGGTTATCATTACGGCGCCGGCAATCATGGCGAACTAAAAGGATTGTTCCGAAAAAGCATTTGTCTGATTACCCTTTGGAATATGATGCTGACTACTGCCGCCATTATTACGGCACAGCCGCTTGCACAAATTTTCGTTGGATATGATGCAGAGTTGACCGCACTTACAAGACGGGGATTCTGTCTATATTCGCTGTCGTTTCTGATAACCGGCTTTAACATTTTCGCTTCCGCTTTTTTTACAGCGCTTGGAAATGGCGTTGTCTCCGCTGCAATTTCCTTTTTGCGGACATTAGTGTTTCAAATCGCCGCGGTATTGATCCTTCCTCTTATTTTGGGACTTGACGGCATTTGGCTTTCGATTGCAGCGGCGGAGTTTCTTGCACTGCTTGTCACTGTTGTATGCTTTGTAAAGTATCGCGGGCAATATCATTACGGCTAAAATAATTTTATAATTTTTTATAATTTTTTGTATTTTATTCTTGACATTGAATATGATAAGGAGTAGTATTATTGTAATTAGAACGTAGTATTGATTACCACATGCACAGTTTATCAAAACCAAATTAGTTTTATTTCTATAAATTACAAGCTACAAGGAGGAGGATTATTATGCAATTAACAATACGTGAACCGGGCAGCGCCCTAACTCATTTTATTGCCTGCCTTATGGCGTCAATTGCCGCATCTCCGCTTATCATCAAGGCTTCCACAGGTACCGCCGCGGCAGCTTTGGCAGTTTTTGCCGTCAGCATGATTTTACTGTACGGCGCAAGCACGCTCTATCACAGCGTAAACGTTACAGGAAAGGTTCTTAATATTTTCCGCAAAATTGACCATATGATGATTTTTGTACTGATTGCCGGATCGTACACCCCCGTGTGCCTTATCGTACTCGGCGGAAGCATGGGATACACCCTGCTCGCCCTCGTATGGGGTGTCGCCCTTGCCGGAATGTGTGTCAATATGTGTTGGATTACCTGTCCGAAATGGTTTTCTTCCGCAATCTACATCGCAATGGGCTGGATTTGCCTCCTGGTATTCGGAACGCTTTGGAACACGCTTCCTCACGCAGCATTCGGATGGCTGCTTGCAGGCGGTGTCATCTACACAATCGGCGGCGTCATTTATGCGCTCAAGCTCCCTGTTTTCAACGCGCTCCATAAAAATTTCGGCTCTCACGAAATTTTCCACCTTTTCGTTATGGGCGGCAGTATTTGTCATTTTATCTTTATGTATTTTTACATCGCCTGACTAATTGGAACGAAAACCAAAAAGCTTTCTGTCAAAAACATGCATTTTGTATATAAAAATACAAAAAAATGCATGTTTTTTGTCTATTTCCTTTACATTTTCCCCCAAAATTGTTATCATTAAAATAATATGTTTTTAGTATTCCTATTGTAGGAGGTTCACTTGTGATTGACACAAAATTTGACATTGCGTATGCGGCAGGACGTTTTAACCTGTCACTCAATATTATTGACGGAAATCCTCAGATATTTAATTTGATGGGAATGGACAGCTATTATTCGGTTTATAAAATGTTAAGCGACGACGAACAAAAAAAGATTGCCTCCGCCGCTGCCCAATGCCTTGAACATCCCGGGCTGGTCTGTGACGAATGTGTGCACATCACAGTGGACGGAAAACGGTGCTGTTATATTCTGACCATTCAGCTTGCACAGGACGGTAATTCCTACGATCTTGCGCTTATCAATGTCAGCAACACCGAAAATCGTATAAATGAGCTGAACAGACGGCTTATTACCGCACGGGAATACATATCGCTGACCGGAGAAGCGGTCTTTGCATACTATCCCGATACACAGCGGTTTCATCTGTATTATATAAATCATCAGCAAAACGTCACCATTTTTGACGAAAATTTCGGCGAGTGGGAAACACAGATGCTGGAGCAAAACCGTGTTGCAAAAGAAGATTTTGAGACTTTCGAAACCTTCTGTTCCATTTTGCGCAACGGAAAGTTCAGCCAGTCTTATACGTTCCACGGCTGCATTATATCCGATGCAAACATACTGGAACGCTACCGTGTGAGTTTCAAACCAAAAAATTATGAAAACGGAGACCAGGTCGTTATCGGCACATGGGCAATCATCCATGAAGCAACCGGTGATGTCAATGCGACCATTCTTGAGGATTCTTACATTGACAGCCTGACCGGTCTTTTAAATAAAAAGTCTATTATGAAGTATGCCGAAGATGCGCTCAAAGGAAAAAACCGGGACCGCACTGCATTTGCAATTATCGATATTGACGACTTTAAGAGTGTCAATGATAATTTCGGACACATGTTCGGTGATAAAGTTATTAAAGCTGTCGGCAACGTCATCAAAAACGCAGTCGGAACAAACGCCGTTGCCGGACGCATGGGCGGCGACGAGTTCTTTATTGTATTTGAACAGTTTACGGACGAGTTGGAATTTCGAAACGTACTGCGCTGCATCAAAACAAATGTGGCAACGGTTTATCATGACCAAATGGAACGCAAGCTGAGCTGTTCGATTGGTCTTGCGCGTTACGGTGTCGGACCGTTTTCCACAACATACCATGATTTGTTTAAAATTGCGGACCGCTCCCTCTATCTTGCAAAGGTGAAGGGCAAAAACCGTTATATTATCTACAAGCCAGAGCTGCACGGCGATTTTAACCTGCAGAACGATGATGATATTATCAACGTGTCAAACACGTTTTATTCCGAGACGGACATCAATGCACTCCACAATATGCTTTCGGATTTGATTGTATATGGAACCGATTCCGTTACGGAAGTACTTGACTTTTTTGCACATGTGATGACAATCAACCGTGTTTCGGTATTTTTGAGCGACAGCGGCGCTCCTGCTTATACGAACACGCTTCCTGCCGATGTTCCTATGGCGGATCCTTCCGTGCTGAAAAATGTCAAATACCTTTACCTGTTTACAAACAACCTGCTTGCGGTAAGCAACCTGCAGTCGCTGGAGTTCTCGACGCCCGAAGTATACAAGCTCCTCTCCGATACCGGCGTTGCCTGCTTTATGCAGTACATTGTCCGCGACAGGGAAGGGGAACCTGTCGGTCTGATTTCCGCGGACGTTTTTGACCGAAGCTCGGCATTTCCCAAGATTGCCATTACGCTTTTTGCGGACATGTGCCGTACTCTGAACGCCGTATTCCTGCGGGAACATTTAATTTAATTTGACCCTCATGGCATTCATTGCCTGCGGAAATAAAAAAGAGTCCGGCTCGCCGGACTCTCGCGCCGGAGCGCGGTTGCTTTAGCAACCATATTCCTTAGCGCGGAGTGCGCATCCCCCGGAGGGTTTTTACTTTATAGGACGTAATTTCCTATAAAGTAAAAAAGTGACATGCATGTCACTTTTTTTATATTTTCGCTATTGTTCCATCTGCTTGCTCAAAAAACCAGCCGCAGACTGCGCAAGCTTCATTTCCACTTCATTCATTCTGTCTTCTTCGTTTGCGGACAGAAGCACTACCGCACCCATAATGTCGCCTTGTGTAATAATCGGAATAATCACTTCGTGCTGATATTCCTCCACCTCATCGTCCATGACAGCAATATAGTCTTTATCATTGCGTGAACTGCACACTACCTCGCGTGAGTTCATTTTCTCTTCGAGCGCCTTGCTCACTGATTTTCCAATAATCTGCTTGCTGCCTCCGCCTGCTGCCGCGATAAACTGATCGCGGTCCGCAATCAGTGCCAAATGCCCGGTCACCTGCGAAAGACTTTCCGCATACTGCTTTGCAAAGCTTCCCATCTCCCCTACGGGAGAATATTTTCTCAGGATAATCGACCCATCGTGGTCAGTGAATATTTCCAGCGGGTCCGATTCCCTTATCCTCAGTGTTCTTCTTATTTCCTTTGGTATCACAACGCGTCCCAAATCATCGATTCTACGCACTATTCCCGTAGCTTTCACCGGTATTTCCTCCATTTCAAATCTAGTTGTTTGTAACAGCCCGGCCTATGCAGTAAGTGCCGCGCCGAAGGCCGAACGGTTTTCAGTTATTTCTGTTGTTAATAGTAAAACAGCGGCTTTTACAGGCATCCCGTCTTACCGTATTGCTAGTATTTGTATATAATAGATTTTTATTCGTATTATTTTAGCATGTGTTTATCCCAAGCCGAGCAGGTTCATCAGCAGAAGCCACGCCACACCGTAGTATGTGACAACGCCGATTAAGTCATTGACCGTAGTAATCAGCGGACCGGACGCGACTGCCGGGTCCACATGTATTTTTTTGAAAAACATCGGAACTGATGTTCCCACAATGCTTGAAATCGTCATTGCAATCAGGAGCGCCGCACCTGCGCAAAGCGATATTGCAAAAGCATACTCCGGTGCATTTCCCCGCACAAAACACAAATATACACCAATAAACACAAACGAAAGCGTCCCAAGTATAAGTCCGTTGGAAAAGCCGATCCGCATTTCCCGAAACACCATCGTAACCTTCTGTCCTGCCTCCAAATTCTCGTCCATCAAAAGACGAATCGTCACGGCAAGCGACTGCGTGCCCACATTTCCCGACATACCAAGGATTACGGACTGAAAACTCACGATAATCGCAAGCTGCGCAATCACCGGCTCAAACAAGCTTGTGACCGTTGAAACGCACATGCTCAGCGCCAAAAGCACAATCAGCCACGGCAGCCTTTTCTTGATACTCTCCGCAAGCGTTTCCTCAAGCTCCGCCTCCTCGGTCATACCTGCAAGCCTTGCATAGTCCTCGCCCAGCTCGTCATCGACCGCCTCCACGATGTCCTGCGCCGTAATGACGCCAAGCAGTATATTTTTATCGTCCAAAACGGGAATCGAATCCTCCGCATAGTCCTTTAAACGCTCAATACAGTCCTCCACCGTCTCATGATCGCGCACATAGGGGAACGACTGCGTAATCAGCGTCTCCAAATCAATATAATTGCGCGCCACGATCAAATCCTTCAGGTCAATTGCACCGTAAAAAGTCTCATCGTTGTCTTTCACAAAAATTGTCGTAATGTTATCGTTTTCCTCCGCCTGCGCAATCAGCGAACGCATCGCCTGTTTTATCGTAAGACTGCGCTCAATTTCAATAAAATTAGTCGTCATGCGGCTTCCGATTTCATCTTCCTCATAGGAACGGATTAAGTTGATGTCCTCCTTCGACTCTTCGTCAATCAGCTCAATCAACTGATTGGCGATTTCGTCGTCCATCTCCTCAAGCACGTCTACCGCATCGTCAGCATCCATGTTTTCGATAATGTCCGCCGCAAGCTCGAGTTCCAGTTCTCCGATATACTTCTGCGGATCATCAAGATATGCAAAAATTTCCGAAACGCGCTCCACGCCGAGAATGTGATACAGCAGCGCCCGCTCATCCGCCCGCAGCTCATCAAGCGCGCTTGCAATATCATTGTCATGGTAATTGGTGAGCGCCTCTGCAATGTTGTGCGCCGTGTCTTCGCTGCGCAAAAGCGCGACCAGTTCGCGGATATAGTCCGGTTCGTTTAAAATTTCGTTTTCCATAAAAAAATCGCCCCCTATTATCGTATTTTCGTTCCAAGGGCGAATATCACAAGCTTTTTCTCTATGCGCGGTACGCACAGCAAACCTAAGGCGTCCTGTTTTTCACAGAAAAAGAACACCTTATTTTCGTGTATTCACCCATATTTCGCTGCCCATAACTGTCACAACCGTCCATGCAACAATACACTCCTTTCCGTGTTCTTATTTTCCATATAATTTATTTTACACCCTAACCTGCTATTTGTATACCGAAATTTATATAAAAAAATCCCCACCATTGACAGATGGGGATTTCTCTTTATTTCTTTTTAAAATCATAAACGCCGCCCGTTTTCACATAGAATGTTCTGCCGCCCTGATAAACCGTTTTATCTCCGGCAACGGTCCACTTTCCGCCGCCAAGCTTATAAATTCTTGCGGCCCGCAGATTCTTTTTTCCGTCGCTGGTAATTCCATCGCGAACCCATGTTTCCAACACTTCTACCGTATACTCTGTCCGGTTGCCCGCCATATCCTCTGCAATAATCTTATACACATTATCCGAAGGCTTGAGCGTAACTTCCGCACGATTGTCCGATATAACTGCCACTTCACCGTTTACCGTAACGGAACGGAGATTTTCATCTGTTACCGTCACCGTCTGATCTCCATAATACGTTTGACCATCCGACACGCCGCTGATAACCGGTGCCGTTTCATCAGGCAGCACCTTTACCCAAATTTCAAAATCCGAAACTTTTACGACTTCCTGATAAAGCAGCGTTGCCGCAAACACTGCTTTTGCCGTATATTTTCCCGGTTTGTCGGGTACAGTCATCGTATAAGCGCTGTCATCCGCCCCCGCTTCCTTGTAATAATACGTAATATGGTCAATGCCGTTTGTCTCGGAGCTTACCAAGGGAGCGGGCATTTCTTCACCGGCATACCAGCCAGGCTGCACAAACTCCGCAATTCCCTCCTGCAAAACCGGCGGAACATCCGCCTCTTTTTCCATAACCCACACGATGCATTCAATCCGGTTGCCTGCCATATCTTCCGCCTTGATACTATACGGCTGCTCAGACGGCTTGAGCACAAAGCCTGCCTGATTTTCCGCAACTGTCTGCAGCTCGTCATTTACCGTAACCTTGAGAAGAAACGCGTCCGTAACTGCCGCCGCCGTGTCCCCATAATACGTCCCGCCATTCTGCACGCCAATAATTACCGGAGCTGTTTCGTCAATGAGGAACTGTAACGCTTCTGCAGGGTATTCTGTTGCATCCGTTTTCTTTATATAAAGCATGATATTGCCGCTCTGTGTTACCGTGACAGCTTCCGCCCACGCATCCGTCTCCGAAAGGCGGACCTGATAGCCGTCCTTTGCATGTATGGTTACCGCACCTGTATACCAGCCTTGCGTAACCTGCGGTCCTATAATTTCGTATTTGCTTTCTTCCTGTGCGGGAAGCTTATATGCCTGAAGCTTTGCATTTCGTTCATTAAAATTGCGTCCAATCGTTCCGATGCCGTTGGTTGTATTCGTCCATATTTCGCTCGCACTGTTCAGCACATATTCTGAACCTTCATACACCAGCTTCCAGCTGTCCGCTTCTATATCGGGAAATGCTACTTTTGACGGGTCATTATAATTCTCAGCGTTGACTGTAACAGTCAGTCCTGTATTCTGTCCCTGTGCATCATATACAGGTATGGGGTAATCAATGCAGCTCCAAACAGGCTCCAATATCGGTTGATAAAATGTAATATCAGGCTCAGTTCCTGTTCCGTTATTATTAAAGAACATCGAATTCTTAAAATTCTGCAATGTTGCAAGATCTCCCAATGCAGTCGGTCCTGCATTTGCATATACTGAATTTGGAATTCCGTCATAACGCACATCCCATAAATTCCATCCGGCCAGCATATAAAACCTTGCGTCCCCTTCCCTGCTTTCCAAAATTTTCTTTATAATGGTTCCCGACTGCGCAGGCATATTTGCAGAATCGGGAACAATGCCGCCATCCATAAACTTCAGTTGTGCGAGCATGTCATCCGTCATCTCACTTAAAAGCTTTATGGGCTGCGTTCCGCTATATACACGAAACTGTTTCTGTTCCGCCGTCAGAAAATCAATCGGATCGCTTGAATTTGTTTCTGAACCCGTTGACACAACCTGCTCCGTCTCGACAACAGGATCTGTTTCCACTGGAGGCAGTTCTTCTGTCCCCGTCTCTTCCTCTGTTGTCGGCTGCTGTGCTTCAGCCTGTGTTTCCGTGACAGACTCCGTTTCCAGCTGTGTAATCTGTGTTTCTACTGTAGTCTGCTGTTCGGTTTCTGTCTGCGTTTCTTCCGTCTTTGGCTGCTCTTCCATGATCTCCTGCCATGTTTGGGGCTGTTCCTGCGCAGCCGCCGTTTCAACAGTGGTTTGCGGCTGTTCCGGTTCCTGCGGCTGTTCTACAGCTTCCTCTGTCAACGGCTCTTGCGGCAGCTCATCCGCCAAAACCGGATTTACCGTCGCAGTTACCATTACAAACACCAACGCCAATGATAATAGTCCTTTGATTCTCCTATGCATTGATTTCATTCCTCTCTTTTCCATACTATAAACTCTATACGAGAAACCACAATGTGAACTGAATTATTTCTCAATCCACACAACGGTCAGATTTTTGTTTACTTTCGTTGAGAAGTCATAATCCCACGCACCATTTTCTGTCGGACTCAGCTTCGGCTCCTCCGCTTTCTCTCCCTTTTTCACTTTCTGCGTTCCGAACGTACTTCCGTTGTACTGGAATGTCACCGTATAATACTGTGTTTTCTTCTTTCCTCCGCCTCCTGACTGTCCGTCCGAGGACGAATCCTTATTTGGATCGGAGCCTTGCGGCTGGGGCTGCGGCTGAGGCTTTGAGGGCTGGGTCTGCGGCGTTTCCGGCTGCATTACTTCCTGCGGCTGGGTTTGCTGCTGCTCCTCCAATCCCTGCTCAGGCACCTGGTTTGCTTCCTCATCCGGCTTTTCAGACGGCTGCTGTTTTTGTGTCATTTCCGGCGCTTTTGACTGAGGCTTTGGCGTATTTTCTGTCCGCTCCTGTTCCTGTGCTTCCGGTTTTTCTTCCGTATCCTGCTGCCCTGGCGCCTGCTGCGCCTCTTCTTTCCGGTCTTCCTCCTGCGCCTCTTCTGCCTTTGCCTGCATCTGCTGCTCTTGTTCCTCTATTCCCTGCGCGTTCTTAGCCGTATCACCCCCCAGCTCTTCTATGTATTCCTGCAAAACCTGCGGCAGGCTCTCATAATCGGTATTCGTCGGCTCGCCTAAATCGCTAAAGGACATCACCGTTCCCTCAACATACAGCTCCTGACCGGCTTCCACCATGACTTCCTCGTCCGAAACCGTTCCGTCAGGCATCACTGCCCTGGCGCTTACCGTTCCCTCAAAAACAGTCAGCCTTGTGTCAGTCTCCCCGCTCTCGTTTTTGGCAACCTCCACGCGAAAGATTGTTCCGCGCACCGCCATTATGGAGTTCGGCGTATTAACCTCATAAGAAGCATTCGGTCCAAGCTTATTTTGAATCTCACTGGTAACCGAACCTTGTTTCAAGTCAATATATGTTTTCGCATCCGCATCGTCTCCGTCGGCGACAATGTTCATCAGCGTATCCTGCTCTGCCAAAAGGTACTTGTCATCGTCAAGCTTTAACCGCATACTGCTTTCTGACGCAACCGCCACACTGTCTCCCGACTGCAGCATCAGGTTTTCATACGCTGCCATTTCACCGACGCGTTCTCTCGTTATCGTCGCATTACCGTCTACCTGATACACCATAATCGAGCGGTATGCTTCGTTCTTTCCTCCCATCAGTACCACACAGCACACTGCGACAGCCACCACTGCCGCTAAAACCGCGCCAATCACAACTCCTGCTTTCTTTGACATGTTTTCACGACTCCTTTCCTTTCACTTCTTTCTCACGAACCGCTGCCGCCAAATACTCTACCAAACGGCAGTCCAGCTTTCCCTCATCCGCCATATCCTTCAAAATGCCCAATGCCTTTTCCTGCGAAACCGGTTTCTTGTAGGGACGGTCCCTCGCCGTAAGCGCGTCATACACATCCGCTACCGTAATCATCCTGGTTTCCAACGCCAAATCCGCTCCCTTTAAATGTCTTGGATAACCGGAACCGTCCAGCAGCTCATGATGGGACGCAGCCCACTTTGGTATATCCTCATAGTTCTTGTTGAACCTTACCTTACCCAGTATTTTTTCCGTCATCACCACATGGTACTCCATCTGCCTGCGGTCGTCCTCCGTAAGCGTTCCCTTACGGATGCTCAGACGGTCTTTCTCCCGCTTTGTCAAATATGGAAGCGGTTCGCCCGCGTCATTGACATAACTGTGGCCCGCAAGCTCCTGTACACGGTCGTAATCCGCATCATCAAGAACTCCCTTGCCGTCTATCCTGTGGATAAAGTCCATGCTCTCACGCAGATAAGCGATCCGTTTCTGATATTCTGCCTCATCAATCCTGCCCTTCATTTTATCAATCATGTAATATGCTTCCAGCAGCCGAAACCGCGTTTCCACCGTTCCAAGATCCCTGTCGAGCCGCGTTGCCCGGTTCATAATAGACAGGGGCACGACCATTTTCCCGATGTCATGCAAAAGCGCCGCAAGCTCCAGCTTATCCTTGCGGTTCTCGTCAAAATAATCGTCACATGCTCCTGCCTGATGCTGCTTATTGATATAATCCGCAATCATTCCGGCATACTCCGCGACCTTTCTCGTATGGGAGCCGTTGTAGGGCGTCCTCTCGTCAATCGCGGTTGACATTGCCTCCACAAACGAACGCAGCTGCCGCTTAACCTCCTGCACATATTTTAAATTTGTCATTTCAATCGCTGCCTGCGCGCCAAGCGAACGAATGATAATTTCATACTCCGAATCAAACGGAATCACTTTCCCCTCTTCGTCCATTGCGTTGAGCAGCTGCAGCACGCCAATCAGTTCATCTTCATTATTTTCAATGGGAATCACCAAAAGCGACTGTGTGTGATAACCGGTCAGTGCATCGTACTTTTTCGGTCCCGAAAAATCAAAACGGGTGTTATCATATACATCGGGAATATTAATAATTTCCCGATGCAACGCGGCATAAGAGCATACATTGCGCTCCGTCATCGGAACCGGCGGCATGTCGTCAATCAGTTCACCGTCCTCACCGCGGCTGATATGTTGGGACAGCGTTTTCATAATCTTGAAATGCAGCTTACCATCCTCAAAAAGATACAGTGTACTTGCATCACAGTGCGTAATATCCATTCCGCTTTCTAATATAGATGCCAGCAGATGATCCCGATTTTTTTCGGTAGACAGCTTAATGCCAATATTCAATATTTTCTTTAGTTCTGCATTTGTCGGCTTTACTTTTTCCTCTGTCATTGTCCACATAAATAATCATGCCTTTCCGTAACCTGCAAAATTTTGTTGTCACAATGTTTCGTCCGTTTTTTCCGCAAAAGGATACAATTTATTTTTTTTCAGATATTCTATAGAGCGTCTTTGGCGCTCCAAATCTTTCATTTCAATCAAAATACTTGTCTTTACCCGAAACGTGCGCATTTCACGGTCAAATGCATGCCAGTCAATTTGTCCTGTTCCAATCTGCTGATGCAGATCGTTTACCCTGTCGTTATCATTGATGTGCATATGGCGGATATAAGGCGCCAGAGCCTCCACCCACTGTTCTCCCGCAATACCGGTAACCGCAGCATGTGCATAGTCAAGACAGACGCCGAAACGCGGCTCACGCTCCAGCCGTTTTGCAAGCCGCGCCAAAATATCAGGCGCCTCATCGAACATATTTTCCATATATATCTGCTGTTTCGGATACTCCTGCAATAATCCCCCGAAAAATGCTTCGTTGACATCCAGCCAGTTTGTAAGGTACCGTTCATCGCGGAAGCCATACAGCCTGCCCGTATGAAATACGACGCCCCGCACTCCCAGTTCCCGCGCAATCTCCATCGACTGCCTGATCCGGCGCTCCGATGCCTGCCGGATTAACGAATCCTCACTGTGAATGGTAATGTCCAAAAACGCGCCGTGCATCGTATCCCGCGAACGGTCATGCGGCTGTTTTACATAAAACGAAATCAATTCGTCAACCTTCCTTTTGTCATCCAATACTGCCGGATTAAAAAAATCATTATATTCAAAGGCGGCGTGATAATCTTCCGCCAATTCCAGCGTTTCCCCGATCCGGCTTCTGTCCGGAATGATGTGCAGCTGTTCCATTTATTTCACCTCATCCAACTGATATACAAATACACCCTGCGATTTGCCCTTTAACGGGATTTCCCCAATCGGCGTAACCTCCACCCGGTCTTTCACCGCCTCATAAACTTCCCCGCTGATTAAAATCTGCCCCCGCTTAGCATTGCTCTCCAGGCGCGCCGCCGTATTGACGGTGTCGCCGATTGCCGTATAATCCATACGGAAATCACAGCCGATATTGCCGACGACCGCGTTGCCGCAGTTGACGCCGATGCCAAAGCCTACGCTTTTCCCAAATTGCTGTTCAAACTTCTCGGCAATCGCGTCCGCGCCCGCTTTCATATCGCGCGCCGTACAGACTGCCTTATAAATATAATCTTCCAAATCAAACGGCGCATTAAACACAGCCATTGTGGCGTCACCCACAAATTTATCCAGTGTTCCGCCGTTTTGGAAAATCGAACTTGTCGTCAGACTCAAATACTCGTTTAAAATTTCCACGACCTCTTCCGGTTTCAGACTCTCCGACATCGTGGTAAATCCGCGGATATCCACAAACAGACACGCAATATGACGGTTCTCGCCGCCAAGCACTAACTCAAAATCCTTATCCTTGCTGATTTTATCCACAACCTGCGGCGCAACATACTGCTTAAACACGTTTACAACCTTCTGCCGCCGCATAATTTCCTGCACATATCCGTAAATCAAATGTGCCGCATATATCACGAAAAACACAACGGGAAGTAAAATAACAGGTGTTACAATCCCGCGCGTATACATCAGCATTGCAAAAGCGGGCCCGACTGCCGCCACAGCCGCCAACATCAGGATTGTCGCAGGAATAATCTTCATCCGCCGTATCGCAAGGTAAAACACCGCTGCAAGCGCTGCCGCAAGTACCGCAAAAATACCTGTCGGCATCTGTTGCTGCGTTTTTTTCTCCAACAGCGCCTCCACGATGTTTGCCTGAATTTCTACTCCATACATCTGCGTTCCGTGCGAAATCGCCGGCATATAGGAATCCTGCATTCCTGCCGCATATGCGCCAACAAACACAATACCGTCCGCAAACACTGCCGGATTGACCGTTCCATCCATAACATCTGTCATGGAAACCGTGCTGTAACATCCCGTTTTGCCGGAATAAGAAAACAGATACTGGTTATTTTCGTCTACCTTGGGCCATTCTGCGGACGCCCCGCGCCCTTCCTGATATGTTTTATATGCCTGGGAAGCAAGGCTGTAACTGCGCTGCCCCTCCTCGTCGTCTATGTATGCCATCGCACGGCGCACATAACCGTCCGTGCCGACCAAAGTGTTGGCGTATCCCTGCTTTGTCGCCTCCCGCAGCGCCTCATACGGCATAATCACGCCGTCCACATGGTATTTGTTGAACGTCACCCTCCCGTTTTCGCCGTACTCCGGCTGCTCCTTAAAACGGTACGACATCGCCGTCACAACGTTTCCCGCCTCACGGCAGGCATCTGCAAACGCCGCATCGCCCTTCTCGTCGCCCTTCTCACTGAAAATCACGTCGAATGCAATTACCGCAGGTTTTGTCTGCGCGTCTTTATTCAAAATCCGCACCAAATCCGCCGAAAGCTGCCTGCTCCACGACGTAATTGAACCGTATTGGGCAAGCGTTTCGTCGTCAATTGCAATAATATAAATATTTTTACTGGCAACGGACGCGCGCTGACATAAAGCATCCGATACCATGACATCTATGGAGTATCCTGCCCTTGCAAAGCCAAGCAGTCCCGTTACCGCGGCAATCAGGAGCGCAATCAATGCCGTACGCAGCTTTTGTTTCTTTTCCACCAGGTTTTCATGTTCCTTTCGCATTGTAACCCTTTACATGTTTTTCTACTGGAAAATTGTTACATGTAAAAAAATTACATATTCTCACTTTTTATTATATCGTACTGCATTTGAAAAACAAGTAGCTACCGCACAATTTTGCGCTTTTGCACAGTATTTTTGTGATTTTTTTGTCAAAATATTTTATAATATTGGAATTTCTTATGAGAATAACAGGAGCATATTTGCTTCAAAACGAATTAATGCCGCAAAAGCGGCATACTTTCAGAAATGAAAATTGGAATATTTTTATCGGATCAGTTCTTTTTCAACAATGTATTGAATATCCGCAAGCGTCTTAGCCACTCCGTAAAGCAGCGGCGTTATCTCCTCATCCGGCTGCGTCAAATCCGGCACCATTACAGGTCTGCAGCCTGCCGCATATGCCGATTTAATCCCGTTTGGCGAATCTTCCACCGCAATACAGTCCTGCGGTGTTTCGTTAATCTGTTCACAAGCGTATAAATACACATCCGGCGCGGGTTTTCCGTTCGGCACCTGCTTTGCGCTTACGATTTTATCAAATTTATCTTTGATACCGATATTTTCTAAATGCCGATAAGTCAGTTCAATCGGCGTCGCTGTCGCAACCGCTGTCTTAATGCCTTTTTCCCGCAAAAATGCCAGCAGCGCATCAATGCCGGGCTTTTTCTCCAAACCGTACTGCGCAAGGCGTTCCGCCACCAGCCTGCGCCGTACCTCGCGGATTGCAAAATAATCAAAGCCCTCCCCGAAAATGTCCTTCATCATCTTCGAGGCGAGCCTTGCGTCAAGGCTGCGAAGAAGGAGCGCGTGCCGGCTTGTAAAATCAAAGCCCGCACTGCGCGCCGCTTCGCACCATGCTGCATTATAATGTTTTTCCGTATCAATGAGCACTCCGTCCATGTCAAAAATTACTGCGTTAATCATTCTTTTCTGCTTTCTTGCACACGCCTTTTGTGCATCACAAGTTTGGGCGTGTGCACACAAACTTGCAAGTTGAAAAATTTTGACACATGATTTTTCAACTTTACAACCCTTATATTTTAATTTGCGTACAGGATTTTCTCCTTTGGAACCTCCTGATTTTGCTGGATCAGATTCAAAAGCGTAATATAGTTTTTAATCATATCCCGCACAGTCGTCTCTTCGCCTTCCGCCGTTTTATTATACTGCTGCTTCAAAAAATAGATATAATCATCATGCTCGAGCTTCGGCGAATAACCGTATAGTTTTCCGTGCATTCCCGCGAGCTTCTCCAACAGCACATACATCTCCCCCGGATTCAGCGCTGCAAGCTTGATTACAGGCGATGCCATATCACGCAGTCCCGCCGCTCCTCCTTGGGCAAAGACTGTGTCCTCAAGTCTCGATTTCAGCGGTCCAAAGCTGAATACACCGCGCGCAGGGTCCTCCATCGCTTCCTTCGTCACACTGATAATAATCCCGAGATGTGACGCCTTGCCCTGCAGCGCATCATTGTAAATGGACAGCAGCTTATTGTAATTATATTCCCGTCCCACACGGCTGGGAATTTCATATAACGTCGCAAGCTCGTCCATACACACATAAAGCCCGGCATATCCTGCCTTCACCACGAAATCCGCAAACAGCTTGATGAACTCGTACCAGTTATCGTCAGAAATAATCAGATTTACCCCCAAATCCGTTTTCGCCTCTGTCCTCGTTCTGTACTCCCCGCAGAGCCAGCGCAGCGCTTTTTTCTGAAGCTCCATATCACCGGTACGGTGTCCCTTGTAATAAGAAGCCAACACCTTTCCGAAATCAAAGCCGTTTACCCGTTCCTCCATTGAGGAAGTGATTTTGTAGATTTTCTGACTCACTCTCACATCAAAAACTTCATGTCCCGGTACCAGCCCCTCATACTGTACCACCTCGTTTTCGAGCGCGCCGATCCACTTGTCAAGAATAAGCTGTAATGCCCCATTGTCAGGACACGCATGCGTCGCCATGTTTCGGATTAATTCCTTATAAGTAGCAAGCCCCTGTCCTTTGTTTCCGACAAAACGTTTGTCCACTGAAAGCTCCACATCGGTCACGACAAAGTTCCGCTCCACCACGTGATTGCGCAGTGCATGCATAAGAAAGGTTTTGCCGCTTCCGTATTTCCCCTCAATAAAACGGACCGCCGCTCCTCCCTGCTCAATAATGGAAACGTCCTGTAAAAGCGCCTGAATTTCATTTCTTCTCCCCACAGTAATGTATTCAAGCCCAATTCTTGGAACGACTCCGCCTTTTAAGGAATTTAAAACCGTGGCTGCAGTCGCCCTTGATACACCGCTGTCCATACAACCCATTCGTCCTCCCCCTTATCTATGTAAAAAAATTGAAAACATCAATTTCTTTACCAAATTTACACAACCCTTAACTGGGACTGCACAAAGTCTGCGTCAGCCCTGATTTTGTCAAGGTTTTCAAAGCTGAATTCGAACGACATCTGTTCCTTTTCCTTCTCCTGGCTCAGCCGTTCAAACGCCTTCTCAATCATAATCACCCGCCTTTGCTGGCGAATCATCGCAAAAATCCGTTTATGGATTTGTTCTGTGGTTTTATCACTGTCTGCCGCATAATCAATCAGCTCAATCATGCGGTCCGCATCATACGGATAAAAGTCCGTTGCGCACATTCTTCCCGCACCCGTTTCGCCGCTTGGAATAAACACGCCCATCGACAGCTCGCCGTCACACAGATACGTTATCACTATTGGTCTCCGAAGAAGCCCCGCAAAAATTTCCGTCAGCAAATCGGTAGAAATCTTTCGCTTCATCTGAACCTCAAATACGGAAATCCCCTTCTCCCGCACAAGCTCCGCCACATTTGTGATACCTTCCTTATCCACAAGATGATAGCACCACTCCACGCTTGCAATCTCACTCTCAAAAATACGGCGGCATTTTAAATTGTCAATTTTTTCAAACAGCGTACTCAAAGGCATTCCTTTTTCAACCTTGTACTGTCTTGGTATATTGTATCGTCCCTCGCTCATTTGAATCCTCCATTATTATGACTGCTGTAAGTTCTGTCAACGCTTATAATTCAATCTTGTAAACTTGTTATGTAAATCATTTTAGGTTATTATAATATATTATTTAAAAAATTTCTACAATTTAGGCAATTTTCTTGCAAGTTTGTTGAAAATGTTGGTCGATACCGTCGTTTTGTGTCAAAAAACGCGCAATATTTTGTCAATTTGACATAAACACTTCGCGTTTTCGTAATTGTTAAGTTAATTAAGTTCGTTCGTACAGTCAAAGCTTATCTGGTCTTCAGAAACGAGAGCTTCCTCTGTCATAACCAGCAAAGCCTCCAGTGATGTTTTATTCCAAAATTCCGTTATCCCTTCCATCATGCCTCTGACACTGTGGTCATCGCATGATCAGTATGAATTGTATCTGCCGCACGGATTAGCGCAAAAAAACAGGAAAACAACCTGTTTTCAGTCGTTTTCCTGCTTAATTTACGCATTATTCCTTAATTCTGTCAAGTTCCGTAAGATTTACCCCCAAGCTTGATAATGTTACTTTCAATTCAATATACCGTTTATGCATTGATGCGTATGTGTCCGGCACTGCTTCCTTAATCGGTATCATCCAGTCCTGCAATCGCGAAAATTCAGTTACATAGTCCTTTATAATATCTGCTGCACTTGGCATATCATCACCTGCTTTCTATTCTGCTATTTCCTGCAACATCTGATATCTATATTATAGCAAACGGTTAAAACAGTGTAAAGTCTAACATTTTACCGCCCGTTCACATATTCCGCCGCCAACTCTGAAAAACTCTTATCCCCAATAACAAAATCCCTGATTTTCCTCCCCGCCAAATACTCCAATGCCTCCGCATCCTTATTTTCATGCAGCAACACAATCACGTGTATCATTTCCTGCTGCCAACCATACTCTTTCCACTGTTTTTTAGAAATAATAGCTTATCTCCGATTGTTAAATTGCTTATAGCCTTCCTTCATTTAGGCTTTGCACCTTTTAACCACTACTATTCCTTTATTCTGTCAATTTCCGTCAAATTAATACCCGAAGAGGTCAAAATGACTTTCAAATCTATATACCGCTCTTTCATAGCCTTATATGCTTCCGATTCTTTATCTGTCATTAACATCATGTACCGCTGAAGCCTTGAAAATTCTTCTACTGATATTTTCAACATTTCTTTTTCCGTCATACAATCGCCTACTTTCTATACTAAAATCCGTATTGATTGTTTCAATTTCATCATAGCAGATTGCAGAAAAATTGTAAAGCCTTGCGCGTCTACACATACAACACCGCCATATCCTCAAGCACCCTGTTCGTATGCTCCATCATCAGCTCCGCCTCTTTCTCCACCAGCCCGTACTTCTTATACCGGAACACAAAGTTCGGCGTCCCCTTCGCGCTAAACTCCATCGTCCCCTGATAACGCCCCATAAACTCCGGCAGCTTTTCCACATGAACCGGCGCATACGCTTCCATAAAGAACGTAATCTGCCCGACCTTCCCCTTAATCTCCGTCACATACCGCTTATGCGCCGTCACCCTGATTAATGAAATTTTTATCAAATTCTCCACCGACTTTGGCACATTTCCGAAACGGTCTTTCAGCTCCTTGCGCATATCATCGCACTCCGCCTCATTCTCAAGGCTTGCAATGCGCTTATAAATATCAAGCTTCTGCACCTCGTTCACAATATACGAAGCCGGAATAAACGCGTCCACGTCCATATCCACATACGTATTGAAATCCTCGTCCGCCGTCTTAACGCCTTTGAGCGTTTTCACCGCCTCATTGAGCATCTTGCAGTACAAGTCGTACCCGACCGCCTCCATATGCCCGTGCTGACGCTCGCCCAAAAGATTTCCCGCACCCCGGATTTCAAGGTCGCGCATCGCAATCTTAAAGCCGCTGCCTAAATCCGTAAACTCCTTAATCGCCTGCAGCCGCTTCTCCGCCACTTCCTTCAGCATCTTATCCTTTTTGTACATCAAAAACGCGTACGCCGTGCGGTTCGACCTGCCTACCCTTCCGCGAAGCTGATAAAGCTGCGAAAGCCCCATATTGTCCGAGTCATGAATAATCATCGTATTGACATTGGAAATATCAAGCCCCGTCTCGATAATCGTCGTCGAGACTAGCACATCAATCTCCCCGTTGATAAACTCAAACATAATCTTTTCCAGCTCATGCTCCTTCATCTGCCCGTGTGCAAATGCCACATTCGCCTCCGGCACAAGCTTTGCAATCCGGTCCGTCACATCGTCAATATTGTTCACGCGGTTGTAGACATAGTAAACCTGCCCGCCCCTGGAAAGCTCTCGCAAAACCGCCTCCCGGACAAGCTCCTCATTATACTCCATCACATACGTCTGAATCGGCTGGCGCTCCCCCGGCGCCTCCTCCAAAACACTCATATCGCGGATACCCAAAAGACTCATGTGCAGCGTACGCGGAATGGGCGTCGCCGTCAGCGTCAGCACATCCACATCATCCTTAATCTGCTTAATTTTCTCCTTGTGGCGAACGCCGAACCGCTGCTCCTCGTCAATAATCAAAAGCCCCAATTCCTTATACTTCACATCCTCCGACAGCAGCCTGTGCGTCCCGATGACAATATCCACCATACCCTTTTTCAGGCCTTCTATGGTCTTTTTCATCTCACCCGCCGTCCGAAACCGCGACATCATCTCCACCGTCACCGGAAAATCCTTCATGCGCTGCAAAAACGTATTGTAGTGCTGCTGCGCAAGAATCGTCGTCGGCACAAGATATGCCACCTGCTTTCCGTCCTGCACTGCCTTAAACGCCGCGCGAATCGCAATTTCCGTCTTCCCGTAACCGACATCGCCGCAAATCAGGCGGTCCATAATGCGCGGACTTTCCATATCACTCTTCGTCGCCTCAATCGCAAGCAGCTGGTCGTCCGTCTCCTCAAACGGAAACATCTCCTCAAACTCCTGCTGCCACACTGTATCCTTGCTGAACACAAAGCCCTGCTTCTTCTGCCGCACCGCATACAGCTCCACCAAGTCCCTTGCAATCTCATTGACCGCAGTCTTCACCCGCGACTTTGTCTTTGCCCACTCCTGCGTGCCAAGCTTATTGAGCTTCGGCTTCTTTGCCGCGTCCGCCGCCGCATACTTCTGTATAACGTCAAGCCCCGTCGCCAAAATATAAAGGTTGCCGCCGTCACGGTACGCAATCTTGATATAATCCTTTACAACCTTGTCAACCTCAACCTTCTCAATCCCCTTGTAGATGCCCAACCCGTGGTTTTCATGCACCACATAGTCGCCCACCTTGAGGTCGGAAAAGTCCTGTATCTTAACGCCGCCGCTAAAGCTTTTCTTGCGTTTCTTTTTCTTTTGCTGCTTTCCGAAAATATCCGTCTCCGAAATTACCGCAAGCTTTAAATACGGATATTCAAACCCCTTCAGAGCCGAACCGTGATACGTGATAATCTCACCCGGCTGCTGCGCACGCTCACAGTCCTCCGTGTAAAACGCACCAAGCCCCTCGTCCATCAAATCGCTGGCAAGTCTTTTTGCGCGCGTTGCGGACGTCGACAACAGCAAAACGCGGAACCCTTTCTTTTTATAAATCTTTAAATCCTTCACAAGCTCCGGAAAGCTGTTATTATAGGAAGAAATATTGCGCGCATTCACCGAAAAACGATTTGCGAACCGCAACCCAAAGTTCTTAAACTCCATCGTGGAAAGCGCCAAAACGCGCATTCCCTCAAGCCGCGCCATAATCTGCGGCACGCCAAAAAGCACGTCCTGCTGCTTTGGAAGAATATATCCGCCCATCGCCCTGCTCGACATGCTCTCACGAAACTCCAGCTCCACCGCCCGCGCATGCTCCTCCACCCGCAGCGGCTCGTCAATGTAAACGCAGCACTTCCTGTCTGCAAAAAAGTCCGCAAATGACATCGTATTGTCATAAAAATATCCAAGAAAGCTCTCCAAATTGATATAGCTTTGAAACTGCGTCACCTGCTCCTTCAAATCCTGAATATACAGCTCCAGCCGGTGCGCCTCCTCCGGCTTCGTATTCTTGCGGAAATACGCCGCCCGCTCCTTGCAGTCCCGCTCAATCTGATGAAACCCCTTATCAAGACTTTTTTGGGAGAGAATCAGCTCCGTCGCCGGATAAACTGACACATGCGTCATATTTTCCTCAATAGAGCGTTGGCTGAGCACGTCAAACGAACGAATCGACTCTACCGTATCGCCCCACAGCTCAATCCGCACCGGATTATCCGCCGTCAAGTCAAAAATATCCACAATGCCGCCGCGTATCGAAAACTGCCCCGCAGCCTCCACCTGATACGATTTTTCATACCCCATCGCCACAAGCTTTCGTGCAAGCGCATTCTCCTCAATCACACTGTCTTTGCTGATTTCAATAATATTCTCCTGCAGCACCGACAGCGGTACCTGATGCGCCATCAACGCGGCAAACGTCGTCACAATCGTAATCGGCGCCCCCTCCAAAATACGCCGCTGGACCTCCAGCCGCTCTTTTGAGAGCTGTCTGCCGTGAATGTCCGCCTGATAAAAAATCAAATCCTTTGCCGGATAAAAATAAGAATCACGACAATAAAGCCGGCAGTCTTCCAACAACTCCCGAGCCTTCATATCACTGTATGTCACAATCAGCCGCACGTCGAAATCCGTGCACATTTCCCCCGCGCCAAGACCGAAAACCATATGCAGCTTCTGCGTATCCACACAGCCGCTGATACTGACTTTGCCGTCTGCTGCCGCCAGTCCCTTTACAATCTCTTCGTATTCGCCAAGCTCCTTCAGAGGTGCAAATAATAAATTCACCCGTTCTCCTCCTTGCCCGGTTTTTTATTATAATCATTCATCGCCTTGTCAACCTCTCCTGCCATCATCAGGTTCACCGCGCCGTCAACCTTTTCAAGACTTTCCTTCATCACGCCAAGCTCGTCTTTACTGAAATGCCCAAGCACATAATCCGCAAGGTCATATCCCTTAGGCTTTTCCCCGACGCCGATTTTAATGCGCATAAACACATCATGCCCCAAATGCGCGATAATGTTCTTAATCCCGTTATGACCGCCCGCGCTGCCCTTTTTGCGGATACGAAGCTGTCCTACGTCAAGGCTCACATCGTCATAAATCACAATCAGCTCACTCTCCGCGTCCGCCTTATAATAATCTATGACGGCGCGCACTGCCTCACCACTCAAATTCATGTATGTTAAAGGTTTCACAAGCACAACCTTATTTCCGTTGATAATGCCCTTGCCAATCAGCGCCTTATGCTTGCAGTCCAAAACACTGATATTGTATTTCTCCGCAAGCGCGTCGATTGCCATAAAACCGATATTGTGCCTTGTGTTCTCATATTCCCTCGTGGGATTTCCAAGACCTACAATAATATTCATTTTCCCACACTCCTCCTGTTGCGTTTTCCGTCTCTTAAATTTGATGCCGAACCACCACATATTCGTCTCCATTCCTGTTCCGCCCGTCAGTCTCCAAAAACTAATCATAACAAAATTCCGGGCACCAAACCACTTCATACGGCTCCCGGTAAAAAACCGAAACCCTTACATCCGCATATTCATTCTCCTGCGGCTGCACCAAAATACACTCGTTCCCATCCATATAAACGCCGTAACCGCCCTCGTCGTTATAAAAAATACTGAACGCCCCGACCACCGTATCGAACCTTGCACCCGAAACATGACTGTCGTTCAAAATCGTTGAATGTCCCCCACCGGTATTTGAAACAGCAATAAAATCCGTATGCCCCGAAACCTGTGACGTATCCACGCCAAATTCCTCAAGCAGCGCCAAAAACCGCTTGTCCTTTATCATATCATGATTGACGATTTCTATCAAAACATCACAGCCTTTATTTTTGACCTCCGCACACCACCGCGCAGGCTCGCCGTCCTCACACAGCTTCGACCACATAATATATTCCCTGGAGAAATCAAACCGCAGTGTCTCCTGCGTTTCACGATTATCAAACACCAGTTCCACGCCATTCTGCCCGCGCAAATCCAGCGTGCGCCAAAGCACATGATCCACAAAAATCCGGCAGCTCCCCGAAGCCTCGGCGTCCTCCTCAATCCGCACATTCCCTATGCAGGTATCGACACCCTCCGGCAGGGAAAGCGACTCAAAATATTCCGCCTTTTTGTCCGCACCGCGCACCACCGCATACCGCACACCGTCTTTCAAGCGTTTTATATCGACCCCGATATACGACAAAAAGTCCACGTAATCGCTGTTTTCCAAAAACGCCGTATCATTCACCGCCACCAAAAAATCAGAATTTAAAAAGTCCTTATACTGCGCACTTCGAACAATATAAACATTTGTTGTTGCATCCTTCCCCGAAACAAGCGCCTCCACGCGCCTGTAATAATCGTCCGTTTCCCGAAGTCTCGCAGCGACAAACGCGCGAAAATCCGTTAAGCCCTTATCCGCATCCCAATAGCTGCCGTTCTCCCAGCGTTCCATGTCACGCAAAAACGCCCCCGAACCGTAAATATCCTCCTCATAGCCGTCAAGCAGCGCATTCAGATTTTCCTCCGACCACAAGTCCTCCCGCAGCTTCCAATACTTCTCAAAAATCAGGCTCCAAATCTCATCGTCCCCGTTTAAAATCAGCGACGGAAGATTTCCAAGCCCCCAAACCGTATTCTGACTGCACGGAATGCCGTATGCCTTGCACATATTTGTTTCCGCGTCGCCCGTCCACTGCAATCCCCATGTAATATCCATATCCCACGGCGTATACAGTGCAATCTCCCTTCCGTCCCTCTTGTGAAACGAAAGAAACATGTTCTTTGCCGACAGACTGTTAATCACACCCACATGGTCAATTCCTTGTATCAGGTTCAGAAACAGATACATATCAACCGCATTGTCAATGTCGATTCCCTCATACATGCGCTCCGCATTGTCCCACTCCGCATGCAGTGCGGCAAAATGCTCCTTCAAAGGCGACCACGCATTATCCGCGTCCTCGTCCGCCTTATATCCGGCAACTCCCACGTCCGGCAACGACAGCATATAATCCTCACTGTCCCACGTACTCTTTTTATAAAGACGCTCATTTTTTGACGCGTCAATCGAAAGCTGCAAATCATCAATTGGATACCCCAGTGCATACAAGCCCCAATACTCATTATTCAAAAACAGCTCAACATAACGGTATTCCATACCGTTGTCAATCCCAAGCGCATTATCTCCCGCACAGGTATTCTTCCACAATGCCGACGAAAAAACGTTCCTGATTTTCTCCGGGTCATTGTACGCCGCGTACAAAATCCAGTCGTCGTCCTGACGCATTCCCAAAAGCGAAACCTTATTCAGCCGCACATTGTTCCCCAGCGACTCTTTCGTAAGCGAAAGCTTATATCCCTTTTTCGGATATGTCCGCGTCGAGCCGCCCCGTATATGCATGGCGCCGTCCGACTGCGTAAGCCGCTGCGCCGCGCCCCTGCTGTTGTCAAACAGCGTCATATGCACCGGCACGTCCTCGTCACCGATTTGCGTATCACTCTCAATATTCATCAAGGGCAGCGTCGTGCAGACAAGATGATATTCGCGGTACGCCGATTCATTATATGCTATCAGCTGCATCGTTTCCGCCGCCCGCACATCCTCCGGCAAAATCCGCTCTCCCAGCACCGCAACATGCATACCGTCAGCCGCCCGAATCTCCACACGCGGATTATATGCACTCCTGCTGTCCTCCTCCAAGGAATAATAAAACGTATCCGAGGACGCGTCAAAAAAGAGCTGCTGTTCGTCAAAAAAAAGTTCGTCCAACAGCTCCTCTCCGCTCGCATAGCGGCGGCTGTCCGTAATCATATGATAGCGCTCCTCATCTACGCACAGCGTCTCAAACCGGACAGCTCCCCCAAAAAAACACATCAAATATACTGCCAAAACACCCGAAACAAGCAGCAGCACAATCCCAATCTTCTTCTTCATCACTAACCTTCATTCTATCACTGCACAGGAACCATTCATCATTGGCGTTCCCTAAATCACGTCTTCACTGTCATACTCAATCACGGAAAACTTCTCAATCTCCAGTTCCTTCAACCGCTCCGTGAGCGCCGCCGGATCTTTTACGGAAAACTCTATGACGTAATTCATTCCCCGCGCCGTGTAATTTCTGCTTTTAATGCGAAACTTTGAGGTAATCTCCCTGATATTGCTCAAAATCTCCAAGTCCTTGTCCGTCGCGCATTGGAACACCAATACGAACGGCTTTCTTCCAATTGAAATATAGTTCATCAAAAGCAGCACCACCGTAACAATCAGGGAAGTCAGAACCGCAATCTCATAAAGCTGGCAGCCGCACACAATCCCGATATGAACTGACCACAACAGATACAACATGTCCACCGGATCTTTTACGGCAGTACGGAACCGCAGGATTGCCAGCGCACCGATTGTACCAAGCGTAATCACAATGTTTGACTGCAGACACATCACAATCGTGGCAATGAAAAACGGCAGCACGACAATGCAGATATTAAATGACTTATTATAAAACGCCCTGTGTGATACCACCCTGTAAACGACAAACTCATACAACGCCAGCGCCAATACCACAATCAGCACGGAAACTACCTGCGCAGTGCCGATTGTCTGACTGGTATAGGAATTTAAAATACTTTCTATTGCTTTCTCTAATGTATTCATGAAAATCTCCTCATTTCCTGTAATTTTAATCTCCCCAAATAATATTTGGAAAAAGATGACTGTATTAAACACTTGTTTGTTATGATACCCTTGATATACCCTGGAAGAATGTCATCAAATTTTACCTCCAGCACATGTTCACTTTTTTCCTGTATCGGATACCGCATAAAATTCCCCGACAAAAATGCATCAATATTGTCCGAAACGGATATATTTTTATCCAGTGTAATTCTGATATTGGTAATCTCCTCCACATAAGCAGACCGCTCATAACTCACAATCGCCCTCGCTGCAAACAGCCGCGTCATCATATGTGCGCAGAATCTTCTGAGCAAAGGATTATCCGTTTCCCAATACAGCTCGTCCGCCCTGCCATCCAATATCTTTTGGCATGTCTCCTTTGTGATAACCGTACTGTCTTTATGGCAGCGTCCGTCAAGCTTTTCTTTTCGCTCCAGCTTCAAAACGTCCGGTGCATTTCCATAGTACCGAATTCGGTATTTAAACCTGCGTGACACTCCCGCCTCATTCTCCTTTGCACAGGCGTCCTTATAATCATCAAAGTACAGGCTGTGTATCTCATAGTTTCCCGATTGTCCACTATGAAAATCCAAAGCCATAACAGCGGCAATACGGTTCTCAATTACCGCCAAATCCGCTTCCTGCACACGGTATTTCCACTCATTCCGGTAACGTTTCATTTCCCTTCCTCTTTCCTCCCGCGTTTTGCATATTCCATGCTTTTTGAAGCCTCTCTCTATCCCAATATCCGCGATTTTTCAATATTTAAAGCGTATCACAAATTATATGTGCCGTCAACAAAAGGACACCCGCAAATAACGGATGCCCTTTCTACCCACATTTATCTTATGTCATCAATTTCCTAAACTGTCAATTCTTCATCAGGCTCCAAGAGCGCCTTCTCATAGCTCTCGAGGATAGTCTTCTGAATCGTGTCTCTTGTGTTTGAGTTAATCGGATGAGCGATATCTCTGTACTCGCCGTCAGCAGATTTCTTGCTTGGCATTGCAATGAAAAGTCCCTTTTCGCCTTCAATTACCTTGATGTCATGCACTACAAATTCATCGTCAAGCGTAATGGAAACCACTGCTTTCATCTTTCCCTCTTTCGTAATTTTACGAACGCGAACGTCTGTTATTCTCATTCTTTTTGTCCCCCTTTAGTTACAAATCGTTCTTATTTTAACATTATCTTATGTGCAGGCTCTACTGCTTACAGAACATATCTCTCATTTTTCTCGACGACAACCTTGATACCGGTCTCGCCAACATGGTGAGAATTTGCTCTTATTGTATCGCGGCTCTCTACAATACAATTTTCAATGTGGGTGTTATCGCCAAGATACACATCATTTAAAATGATGGAGTTTTTAATAGTACAATTGTTGCCGACAAAAACTTCCTTGAACAGCACTGAGTTTTCTACCGTCCCATTGATAATGCAGCCGCTAGAAATCAAACTGTTCCTTACCTGCGCGCCCGGATTGTACTTTGCAGGCGGCAAATCATCGACCTTTGAATAAATATCAGGATACTGCTTAAAGAAATAGTCACGAATGTCCTTCTTTAAAAAGTCCATATTCGTACCGTAATAATCTTCCACAGTAGCGATATTTCTCCAGTATGTCTCAATCTTATATCCGTAAATTCTCTTTAAATCTTTGTAACGTATCAGGATGTCCTGAACCAAATCATGGCGTCCCTCTTCGGCACTCTTTTCAATCAGCTCAATCAGCTGCCGTCTGCGGATTACATAAATTCCGCAGGAAACCGTCTTTGATTTTGCCACTACCGGCTTCTCCTCATACTCTTCAATCCGTCCGTCGTCGTTCATCCGAACAACGCCGTACCTGTCCACATTTGCGTCGCTTGGCATCTCCTTAACCGCCACGGTAATGTCCGCCTTTTTCGCAATGTGATATTCCAAAACCTTGTTAAAGTCCATCTTATATACACAGTCACCCGTTGCAATGACTACATACGGCTCATGGCTTCTTTTCAAAAACAAAAGATTTTGATAAATACTGTCCGCCGTGCCCTGGTACCAGTTGCTGTTGTCCGGCGTCACGGTCGGCGTGAAGGTGTAAAGCCCTCCCTGCTTTCGTCCGAAATCCCACCACTTTGACGAACTTAAATGCTCGTGAAGGCTGCGCGAATTGTACTGCGTAATCACCGCCACTTTCTGTATATGGGAATTTGACATATTGCTCAGCACAAAATCAATGCTTCGATAACTGCCCGCAATCGGCATCGCTGAAATCGCCCTCTTATAGGAAAGCGCTCCCATTCTTCTGCTGTTTCCGCCTGCCAAAACTATTCCTAATGCTCTCATAACAAAAACCTATATCCTTTCCACTACGTGCGAATTTGTGCCGTGCACAAATTTGCCGCATCAAAAACAATTGTTTTTGATGTTAATCGCCCACCTTAATCAATGTCCTGCCGCTGTCCAAAATGCCATCCACATAATCCGCAGCAATCGTTTCTCCAAAAACAACCGCATTCTTTCCTATTTTAACATTTGCGGGAACTACGGTTTTCTCACCGATTGTCACAATCCCATTGTTGTAAATATCCGGTCTTGTATCATTTTCCTTCTCAGGCATTGTTCCAATCTGGGTGTTATCGCCAACCTTTGTATATTCGTCAATAATAGCCTTCTCAATTACACACCCGCTTCCAATTTGAGTCTGATTCATGATAATCGAGTCGCGCACAACCGTGTCCTCCCCGATAACCACACCGCAGCCGATTACGGAATTGTACACCTTTCCGTAAATCTCAGAGCCCTCTCCGATAATACAGCGCTCAATCACACTCCTGTCAGAAATATACTGCGGAGGAAGCGTCTCGCTCTTGGTATAAATCTTCCAATATTCCTCATAAAGGTTAAACTCGGGAACGATGTCAATCAGCTCCATATTTGCCTCCCAATAAGAGTTTAACGTTCCCACATCTTTCCAATAGCCATTGAATTCATAGGAGTACATCGGACTGCCCTTGTCAAAGCAGTACGGTATGACATGCTTGCCGAAGTCAAGCGCCGGCTGGTCCGCTTTTGCAATCAGCGCATCCTTGAGCGTTTTCCAATTAAATATATAGATTCCCATAGAAGCCAAATTGCTGCGCGGATTCTCGGGTTTCTCCTCAAAATCGACAATCTTCTTATTTTCATCCGTGATAACAATGCCAAAGCGCTTTGCTTCCTCAATCGGCACGGGCATTGATGCAATTGTTACCTCCGAACCGTTTTCTTTGTGGAAATCAAGCATGACCTCATAATCCATTTTATAGATATGATCGCCGGAAAGAATGAGCACATAATCGGGATGCAGGCTTTCCATGTATTCTAAATTTTGGAATATGGCATTTGCCGTGCCTGTGTACCATTCGCTCTCACTGCTCTTTTCATACGGCGGAAGAATGGTCACACCACCGATATTTCTGTCCAAATCCCACGGGATACCGATACCGATATGCGTGTTTAACTTTAATGGCTGATATTGTGTAAGCACTCCGACTGTGTCAATACCAGAATTAATACAGTTGCTCAGGGGAAAATCGATAATTCTGTACTTGCCGCCAAAGGCAACTGCCGGTTTCGCCATTTTTGATGTCAGAACTCCCAGTCTCGAACCCTGTCCACCTGCTAAAAGCATGGCAATCATTTCTTTTTTAATCATGTTGTCACCCCATTCTTGTAACTGTCCAACCACAATTGCATGTCCATTCGGGCAAATATAATGTCTTTATTTCCGCTGAAAGGCAACGCCGGACAATTCCATAAACCAATATTTAACTGGTCCCAGCCAATGTAAATGTTATAGTAGTTTTCACATAAAAGCAGACCGTTGAATATATTATAGCATACAATTTCAACAATGGAAATAGCTTGTGATTATTTTAACTATATATTTTTCCGGTTTTTTTCTGAAAATTCATTATTTCTAATTATTATGTCTATCAATTTATTTTTCTATGGAAAAGTAACCGTTTGAGGTGTATGATGTATATTAATAACGTATCATCGAATTTTAAAAGCGAAAGGAAGAAACATTTCATGTATCAGATAAATTTTGACACTCCAATCCATGTGCACTTCATCGGTATCGGCGGTATCAGCATGTCCGGTCTTGCCGAAATATTAATGGACGCCGGCTTTACGGTAAGCGGCTCCGATGCTAGAAAATCGCCGCTCACACAGCATCTTGCCGCTAAGGGCGCCAAAATCAATTATCCGCAAATGGCAAGCAACATCACGGATGATATTGACTTAGTGGTTTATACTGCCGCCATTGCGAAAGATAATCCCGAATTTGCGCGCGCAGAAGAAAAACAACTCTCCATGATGACGCGCGCAGACCTGCTTGGACAGATTATGAAAAATTATAAGACGCCGATTGCAATCAGCGGCACACACGGAAAGACCACCACCACTTCAATGGTTTCAGAGGTCCTGCTCGCCGCAGATGCCGACCCCACATTATCTATCGGCGGCATTTTAAAGTCCATCGGCGGAAACATCCGCGTGGGAAAATCCGAATATTTTGTCACGGAAGCGTGCGAGTACACAAATTCCTTTTTAAGCTTTTTTCCGCGTATCAGCATTATTTTAAATATAGAAGAAGACCACATGGATTTCTTTAAAGACATCAACGATATTCGCAATTCCTTCCGAAAGTTTGCGGACATTCTTCCGGACGACGGATTTCTAATTGTCAATAACGATATTGAACACTTGGCGCAGCTCACCGAAGGTCTGCGCTGCAATATCATTACCTTCGGAAACGACAATGAAACCAGCACGGCGGACTACGGCTACAAGGACGCATCCTACGATGCGTTCGGGCGCGGCTCCTACACACTCTTAAAGCACGGGAAAGACTGCGGGCGCGTTTCGCTTGGCGTTGTCGGAGAACACAATATTATAAACTCACTCTCCGTTATCGCGCTGACGGATCTTCTCGGCATTGACTTTAATGTAGTTTTAAACGCACTCTGCACGTTTTCCGGAACGGACAGACGCTTTGAGTACAAGGGCGAAGTCTGCGGCGTGACCGTTCTTGACGATTATGCGCACCATCCGACGGAAATTAAGGCAACCCTAAAAGCGGCCGCAAATTATCCGCATAAAACCCTTTGGTGCGTATTTCAGCCGCATACATACACAAGGACAAAAGCATTTTTAACTGATTTTGCAAAAGCGCTCTCGCTTGCCGACAAGGTTGTGCTCACGGATATATATGCCGCACGCGAAAAAAACACCATCGGCATCTCCTCAACGGATTTGCTTGCCGAACTGGAAAAACTTGGCGTAGACTGCTATTATTTTCCCTCTTTTGACGAGATTGAAAATTTTTTATTAAAAAATTGTATCAACGGAGATTTGTTGATAACTATGGGAGCAGGAGATGTCGTAAAAATCGGTGAAAATTTAATCGGAAATTAGTTATCCACACTATCCACAGTTTTTATGCGGTAATCCGCGAAAAATGATGTGGATAGTTTTTCTTTTCATCCACAATTGCCGTAAAAAGCTTATCCTGTTTCGATTATGACAGCACTGGGATTTTCTGATTTTTTGCACGAATTTTTCCACATTATCCACAATTTCCACAAGACCCCCGACTCCCTCTGTTCACAAGCCCGAAAGGGGGTTTGGGACTTGCTTTTTCGGGCAGGTATGCTACAATACATGTACCTTACGGAATGCCTTGTGGGGAATACATATTAAAACAGGTGAAAATCATGAACCGTGTCAACATCTACCGCACTGCCGCAAAGGAGCAGACTGCGGTTTCCAATCTGTTTATTGACGAGTATATGGCGGACGCAAACGACGCACAGCTCAAAATCTATCTCTTTTTAATCCGCATGATGGACGCAAATCTTCCGACCAGCGTTCCCGACATTGCGGACAAGTTTAATTACACGGAAAAGGACGTGCTTCGGGCTTTAATGTACTGGGAATCCAGGCAGCTTTTGGCACTGGATTTTGACGCGGCGCACAATCTGTCGGGCATCCGGGTACTTGCTTTGAGCAGCTCTAACGAAACGCCTAAGCCGGCTCCCCGCATCACACCGGTTTTATCCTTTATCCGCCCGGCTTCCATGAATACGGGGCTGACTGACCGCGCACAGCAGAAAACGCCGGAAAAAACACAATATTCGCTTGATGAGCTGAAACGCTTTCGTAACAATGAAGAGGCGGAACAGCTTTTAATGGTAGCAGAGCAGTATGTCGGAAAGCAGCTTACGCGTTCCGATATGGAAACCATTCTCTTTTTTTATGACAAGCTTCACTTTTCCGCGGACCTGATTGATTATCTTATCCAACACTGTGTAGAGCGCGGCAAAAAGGATTTCCGGTATATTGAAAAGGTAGCGCTTGCGTGGCATGAGCAGGGAATTACATCTGCAAAGGACGCACAGAGCGCTTCGCGCAAATATGACAAGGTTGTCTATACCATTATGAAATCACTTGGAAAAAACGCAAATCCGGCTCCAAAGGAGCTTGAATATATTAACAAATGGACGAAAGAATACGGCTTTTTGCTTGACGTTATTCAGGAAGCCTGTGATAAGACCGTAATGAACACGGACACACACCGTTTTGCTTATGCGGACGGCATTTTGAGTAAATGGTACCAAGCAGGCGTACAGCGTAAAGCCGATATTGAAACAGCAGACAGTGCATTTCAGAAACAGGCGCAAACCGGAAGGCGCACTCAAAAAAATGACACGCGTGTCATAAAAAACAGCTTCAACAGTTTTGCGCAGAATACCTACGACTTTGACGAGCTTGAACAGAATATTCTTAGTAACTAAACTGTACTACAGACAAGAAAACGAGGTTTCCCATGCCACTTACAAACAGCCAGTACGACGCGATTATGCGTTCCTACGAGGAAAAGCAGCGCGCCGCAAGATACCGCCTGGAAAAAAATACGCTGGAGGTCTACGCCAAAATTCCCTCCTATGAGGAGCTGGACCGGCAGGCTGCCACAACGTCCATTGCGCACGGGCGCAGGCTTCTTGGCGGTGAGCAGGACGCTTTAAACGAATTAAAAACGGAATTAAGGAAGCTCTCCGAAAGGAAGGCTTTCTTGCTGCGTGAAAACGGTTTTCCCGAGGACTTTCTTACCCCCGTCTACGAATGTGAAAAATGTCGGGACACAGGGTATGTTGACAGTCAGAAGTGCAGCTGCTTCCGCGCTGCGGAGGTAGAGCTGATTTATGAGCAGTCGCACATTAAATCGCTGTTAAAAACCGAAAATTTTGAGGCTCTCTCTTATGACTATTATGCCGGAGACGAGCTTGAAAAATTTACAAAAGCTGTACAAATTTGCCAAAGTTTTGTGAAAAATTTTCATTTGGACTACCGAAATCTCTTTTTTTATGGTACAGTAGGAACGGGTAAATCTTTTTTATCCTGTTGCGTGGCAAAGGAACTGATGGACAGGGGAAACCTTGTCATCTACTTTAGTGCATCACAGCTCTTTGATACGTTGTCAAAGAGTACATTCGATAAGGACAGCGCCGAAGCGCTATCCGGCATCTCGGAGGATATTTATGACTGCGACCTGCTGATTATCGATGACTTGGGAACGGAACTGACCAATGCATTTGTTTCCTCCCGCCTTTTCTCCTGTCTGAACAATCGTCATATGCGAAAAAAGGCAACGATCATCACGACTAATCTTTCGCTGGGCGAGCTGCGGGATCGTTATTCCGACCGGATATTTTCCCGCATAACGAGCAACTATACAGTATGTAAGCTGACAGGACCCGATATTCGAATGAAAAAGAAAACAGCACCGGCTTCCAAAAGCGGAACCCCCAACAATTAGAAAGTGAGGAATTTTCCAATGTCTGTTCGTGAGGAAAAAAGAAACTTAAATTCGATCCCTGTAGGTTCCTTAGGAATTATTCCTTTAAAGGGATGTGAGGAACTGGGTGATAACGTTGACCAGTATCTTGTCAAATGGCGGACCGAACGTGAAAATGAGCACAAAAACTCGCTTGCCTTCTCCGGATACCAACGCGATTCTTACATTATACAGGCGCGTGTGCCGCGTTTTGGCACAGGTGAAGCGAAGGGCGAGATTTTGCAATCCGTGCGCGGGGACGATCTCTACTTAATTGTGGATGTCACCAACTACAGCATGACCTATTCCCTTTGCGGACAGGAAAACCATATGTCTCCGGACGACCATTATCAGAATTTAAAGCGTATTATTGCCGCGGTAGGCGGCAAGGCTAGACGCATCACCGTGATTATGCCGTTTCTTTACGAAAGCCGCCAGCACAAAAGGACCGCAAGGGAATCGCTTGACTGTGCGCTCGCGCTTCAGGAAATGGTGGACATGGGTGTTGACAATATCATTACCTTCGACGCGCATGATGCCCGTGTGCAGAATGCAATCCCGCTTCACGGATTTGAGACGGTTTCTCCTACGTACCAGTTTATCAAAGGGCTTTTAAATAATGTGGACGACCTCACGATTGACGCGGACCACATGATGATTATCAGTCCCGACGAGGGCGGCATGAGCCGTGCAATTTATATGGCAAACGTTATGGGGCTTGATATGGGTATGTTCTATAAGCGCCGCGATTACACACAGATTGTAAACGGCAGGAACCCGATTGTGGCGCATGAATTCCTTGGAAGCAATGTCGAGGGCAAGGACGTGATTATTGTTGATGATATGATTTCATCGGGCGAAAGCGTGCTTGAAGTTGCCGCCGATTTGAAGAAGCGCAAGGTAAACCGTATTTTTGTCGCAGCGACATTCGGACTTTTTACAAACGGGCTGGAAGGCTTCGACAAGGCTTATGAGGACGGTTTAATCTATCGCCTTCTCACCACAAACCTGATTTACCAAAGACCGGAGCTTCTTGAAAAGCCGTGGTATATCAGTTGCGATATGAGTAAGTATATTGCCTATATTATTGATACGTTAAACCATGATTCGTCTATCAGCGATTTGCTGAACCCGCTTGACAGAATACATAGTATTATTGACAAGTATCAAAAGGGCGAACTGAAGGGTTAATTAAAAAAGAGTCCGGCTCGCCGGACTCTCGCGCCGGAGCGCGGTTGCTTTAGCAACCATATTCCTTAGCGCGGAGTGCGCATCCCCCGGAGGGTTTTTTACTTTATAGGACGTAATTTCCTATAAAGTAAAAAATACAGGACCGTATGGCTTCTTTGTAACAGAAAAGCGATGCGGTCCTTTTATTATCCACTAAATAATCTTAATCATCATACCCGTTCGGATTGTTCGACTGCCATCTCCAGCTGTCCGCACACATATCCTTGATGCCGTACTGCGCCGTCCAGCCAAGCTCCTCCTTCGCCTTTGCCGCATCCGCATAGCATGTCGCAATATCACCGGCACGTCTTGGCTTTATCTCATACGGAATTTTGACACCGGTCGCTTCCTCAAAGTTCTTCACAATATCGAGCACGCTGTACCCTACGCCCGTTCCAAGATTATAAATGCAAAGCCCTGCCTTCTCTTCTATCTTCTTGAGCGCTTTCACATGGCCGACTGCAAGGTCCACTACATGAATATAGTCTCGAACTCCCGTTCCATCGTGTGTGTCATAATCATTTCCGAATACGCCAAGCTTCTCAAGCTTTCCAACCGCAACCTGCGTGATATACGGCATAAGATTATTCGGAATGCCGTTTGGATTTTCGCCCATTGTGCCGCTCTTATGCGCACCAATCGGATTAAAATAACGCAGCAAAATCACGTTCCACTCATTGTCCGCTTTCTGCATATCCGACAAAATCTGCTCCAGCATCGATTTCGTCCAGCCGTACGGATTGGTGCACTGTCCCTTCGGACACTCCTCCGTAATCGGAATAAACGCAGGGTCGCCGTACACGGTTGCCGATGACGAGAAAATAATATTCTTACAGTTGTGCCTGCGCATCACGTCCACAAGCGTAAGCGTTCCGGAAATATTGTTGCTGTAATATTCCCACGGTTTCTGAACGGATTCACCGACCGCCTTTAAACCTGCAAAGTGGATGCATGAATCAATCTGCTCCTTTGCAAAGATGTCCTCAAGCGCTTCCCTGTCGCGGATATCCGCTTTATAAAACGTAACCGGCTTTCCCGTAATCTTTTCCACACGCTGCAGAGATTTCTCGCTCGCATTGGAAAGATTGTCAAGCACCACCACGTCGTAGCCTGCGTTCTGCAGCTCCACTACCGTATGACTTCCGATAAAGCCCGCTCCGCCTGTCACTAAAATTGCCATAATCAAATACCTCCGTTTCTTCTATTATGATTTTTAAACATGATATGCTTCGCAATGTGTTAAATTATTATCATAATTGATACAGCTTTATCATATCGCGTTTACCGCATCGTTGCAAGTGATTTTTAGAGATATGCGATACATGTTTTTTCCTGCCTGTTTTTTGCCTGTTATTGCGCCTTTTTTCCGCCACCTATTTAATATAGAATCCGGCAAGCTTCATTTCCTCATCAAACGTCAGTGTGTAGGTAATACTCGTCTTCGTGTATGACACGCTTACCTGAACCATTGCAAAACGCTTACTGCCCTGCTTTGCCTCAGAAATATAAAACTCGCCAAATGACTGAAAATCCCCAAAATCCGCCGTTGCAAGCTGCGACTTTGAGAGCTGGAGCGTCGGCGCATTTAACACCTTTTTCATATCGTCCGTCATGTATGCCACAACGCCTTCATAGTCATCATTTCCGTACAATGTTATGATTTCCTGCGCTGCCTTTTGCACTGTCTCTTCACTGAAAACCGTGCTCTCGCTGATGTCGCTCCACTTTGGCATATTCCAGTAAATCAGCACGCCTGCAATGACAAGGACTGCAATGACAATCCCCAAAATTTTCCTGTTTTTTTCACGCCTTGCCGCCGTCTGCTCCGCCTTGTCGAAATTGTCGTTATAACGGTTTGCATAGTCCCACGGAATGCCCATTTTCGCAAGCACATCCTCAAGCTTTTCCCCCGACGCAACCGCGCTGTGAATGTCCGCCAGCAGCTTGTCCTTTATTTCTTTCTTTTTTGATGCCCTGCATTTGAGCAGTTTTGCCACTTCCTTTACGTATTTTTCCGCTGTCATATTTAGCCTCCTGTGCCTGTTTGTTCTGTTTTCTTTTTATCGTATTACACATACTTGGCAAAGTCAAGCAGTTTATCAGCTCACCCCCCTGTTAATACCACCGCGTCATAGGAAGCGTGTTGTTTACCCCGTTAGAAAACAAAACCTGATGCAAGTCCACGATTCCGTTTTGAAAAACTGCGGCGCACGCGCAAAGATACAGCTCCCACATACGCGCAAACCGCTCGTCAAACATGGAAACCACCTCGCCCCTGTGCTCCTGAAACGACTTGTTCCAGCACAAAAGCGTTTTGGTATAATGCCTGCGCAGACTCTCAACATCCAGTGTATAAAACCCCAGCTCACCGGCAATGCCAATCAGCTCCCGAAGGCTTGGAATAACGCCGCCCGGAAAAATGTATTTTTTAATCCATGCGTCACCCGGATATTCCTTCAGCGCGCTGATAAAATGCAATAAAAACAATCCGCCCGGTTTTAATGCGTTCTGAACACAGTGCATAAATTCCTCATAACAGCCCCGTCCCACGTGCTCCACCATTCCCACGCTCACAATCCGGTCAAACTGCGTTTTGTATTTCGGCAGCTCCCTGTAATCCATAAGCTCTACCGTCAGGACATCCTCCAGCCCTTCGGTTTTAATCCGCTCCTCAAAGCGCTTTTTCTGCTCAACACTCAGCGTAATGCCCACGCCGCGCACTTTGTATTTCTTTGCCGCCTCAATCAGCAAAAAACCCCATCCGCACCCAATATCACACAAAGTCATACCCTCATGCAAGTCCAGCTTTTCCAAAATGCGTCCCACCTTACGGCACTGCGCCTCATAGAGCGTTGCATTGTCCTGTTCGAAATATCCGCAGGAATAGCTCATCGTCTCATCAAGCCACATTTTGTAGAAATCGTTTCCGATGTCATAATGGGACGAAACCTCCTTCTTTTGATTTGCTTTGGACATGGATGTAAATATCAGTTTTTTCAGTTTTTTATGGTCGGTGCTGAATTTTCCAAGCTGACTCAGAAACAGATTCAGCGCCTGGTACAGGTCGCCGTCTATTTCAATCGTTCCGTCCATATAACCCTCACCAAGCGCAAGGGACGTACTCGTGGCAAGCTCCACGGCAGTCGGCGCCTTATGAAAGACGACGGAAAACTTCGGTGTCCCGTCGCCAATCTTATGACGCTCACCGTGGAGCGTAATTTCAAACGGACAGGTATCAAACCTCTCCATAAACGTGATAAATTCTTTTTCCATTACTGACATGCAAAAATCCTCCTATATTTTGGACCTCTCGTATTACCGATAGAATTTCCAAATTTTAGGATTTTATGCAGGCAGCAAATATGACACCTGTGTCATATTTTACTGTTCCGTTTTCCGGATGACGCCGCAGCCGATTTTTGTTCCTGCGTCTCCTGACGGCTGTGTCTTAAAATCGTCCGGCATTCTGTGCACGATAACACTTCTGTCAAGAATATCCGGTATCGTAAAACGCTTGTCATAAAAAGCAAGCCATGCGTAGCCCTGATTTGCCATCAACGGTATCATGTCGCCTGCATGGTTTGGATGCATCTCATTTGTCGGATTATAATGGTCGCCTGTCTTGTCAAACGGCAGCGAGCAGTCTCCTTTCTCATGAATGTGCATTGCATAAAAATCCGACGAAAATTGTGTCGCGATATTTGGCATACCGAAGATTTCCGCCTCAATCAAAACGCCTGAATAGGGTGTCTGATAAAATTTCACGATACCGCTAAGCTGCGGGTTTTCGCCGTTTCCACGTATCCATGCAATTGCCTCGGGGGAGCCGTTTCTTAAAATATCCGTAAATATCATACCGGGTGTTACGTCTGTCATTGCGTTTCAACCTCTGTTTTGCTTTTACCAATATGATATGCAGGGTAGGGGGAATCTGATAAAAATATTCTTTTGCCATTCCCCGTCTTAATCTGCTTATTTTATCAGATACGCATACCCATTACTAAAAGCCCTCAACACGCCTGATGACATCACTAATGCGTTTTATCAAGTACGGAGAGCAAAAATTTTTTACGCCTGAAACTTCAAACTTACATAGGTATACAAATATGTACATATTTTTAAAATTTGTTCCGCACTTTTACCCTTTAAAACTGTTTCAACAAACAATTCCACAACTTGATTGTTATATTCAACTGTTGTATAATTCCCTTCTTTCTGAATCGTATCTCTTAAAAACTTTACCAGCTGTGTAGATTTCCGTTCCGCAGAATTCAAACAAAACATGTCAATATGGTGATGCAAAAAATCTTCTTCCTTTTGGGAGTATTGTTCTTTCTTACTGGGGATATATGCATTGTTCAACACATCATATTGCAGCTTTAATGTCCTTTTCTCATGTATCCCTATATCCTCAACATTTACCCCTAATGGCTGCATTAAAAACTGTGCGTTACTTCTTTTCAAATACGCCCTTTTCAATTTCTGATATGCCTCACATGGCTTTTTACAAAATCCCTTTCCACAGTCTGCCTCTTTCTTAAAGTTTTCTATATCCTGATAATCAGGATATCTTTGTTTCTCTCCAATTTTTTTATATTTGTCATTACATTGTGGGCAGGCAATCCCTATGTTTGGAATACAATTTGTAAGTTTTTCAGGTGCAATTGAACGTTCTATTGCATGTTCCAAATGTCCAAAATCATTTGTGTCAATTTTAATACGGGTATAGCAATACATACAGTAATTACTGCTTGCATCATACAAAACTTTCTTTAGGTTCTCTTTTCCTTTTCCATGCGTATAGCAATATTTTTCGTCCGAATACTCCACACAATATTGTGGTAAATCTATCATCAGTACATCCGTTTCCATTTTACCACGCTCCAATTTGACGATATAAAACCTTTTCCGCCTTCGTTAATTCTGTTTCATTTATCATTGCATAACTTCTCTGTTCATTCTCTCCCCAAATACCAGCAATCCGATTATTAAAAAGCTGTCTCAAAATTTCCTCATATTGACTACCGTCACTATTCTGACTTCTCCCAAATACGCCTTTAAAAACAACCATAGCCTCATCAATGTTCCGAAAATCACCTGCATCTAAAATTTCAACGCTGCTTTCATGCATAATTATAATATTACATTTCGATGCAACTGCTATTACTTCCGGTGAATGCGTTGTCACGATAAAGTCTGTTTCTGGAAATTCTTTTTTCATCAATTCAAATAATTTCCCTGCATTATTAGGCGATAAATATTCATCAATTTCATCAATAATAACAAGTGCACGTTCTTGATTCTTTACGGGATTCACTTCCTGAAAATATAATAATTCTAAAAGAATGCGTATGATTGCCTGATAACCATTTGATATTCTCCCAATATCTCCGGAATCATATTGAACCTCCTGCGTTTCAGGTGAATAGATCGAAAATCCTATTCCAAAACAACTGCGAAGTAACGATTGTATCCGTTCTTCAAAATGCGGATAAATCAATTCAACACACTCCGTTGCAGTGCCATAGTATGCCCATGAATCTCTTAAATTGAAATGATCATCTTCTAAGCGTTTTCTCAAAATAGATGATTTGTATTGTAATTGTTCTCCTAATGCTTTCACTGCATGAATATTAAAGTTGCGGTTTATCGCATCAATAAAATAAATAACTCTATCCGCCTCTTGCATAAAACGCTTAATTGCCTCAGATTTTCCTGATGCGTTCTCGCCGATGAGAATGCTATCCGAATATGGCAACTGATTGCCCTTCAATAATTCCACTGTTTCATGAAGCATACTTTGACAAAACTTCATATGTTCCCTTCCACCTCTCATTCATTTTTCCTTTTTGAACCATTCCCTGTCTGGAGCTATCCTTATATCTGCTATCATTCAAGATTGCATTCACCACCTCGTCTGTTATGTGCACTTCCAAATTCGCTTTTTCTATCACTACAAACATACTTTCGATTAATGCTTTCTGCAAACCTAATACCTTACCTAATTGAAAACGTGCAAAAAAATCTTCTAAAACCAATTTATAACGTTCAATTTCTGCATCACTCATCTTTAGCGAGCTTTCCGAAAATTCGTCCATCCAGTCAGAATATTTACTATGATAATTATTAATAATAAACTCGCCTTTTTTATACGCTACATTTTTTTCCACTGTACAAAGACGCAAAAGCATCTCCATATCTTCTTCTTTATCGCTTTCCCTTCCCCTTATTTTTTTCCAAGCATTATTTTCCATATTGACGGTTCTTAGCATATCATAAAAAGGACAATTATATACTCCGTTTCTGATCTCTTGAGGAGAAAGTTTCGTTCCCCTTGAATTCAAATTTTCAAAAATTCTTTGTATATCTGTTATACGCTCTCCCATTGTGTCCCATCGAAGCTCGACAACCGTAATTGTCGTATAATCTACTTTTAGCCTTGATTTTGTGGATAGTGCATCATAACTAATTTCAGTTTTCTCCCCTGTTTCATCATCTTCTTCTAAATATGTATGCATCTCTATCAAATCAAAATTTTTTTCTAATGCCTCCTGATACTTCATATTCTCAATGTCCATTTTTCGATAATCGACTGCGGAAGCCTTTTGTATATCAATAAACCTGCCAATATAATAAAAGAACAGACTCATAACCCGCTGTTGTCCATCCAAAATTTCCAATTGTCCGTCTGCATTCCGATATGCATAAATCGGAGGAATTGGATATCCTCTTACTAAAGAACGTGCAAGTTCCTGAACCTGCTCTATCTTCCACCGGAACTTTCTTTGATATTTGGGGATAAAATATAAATTATCATTGACGCCTTCTACCAATGTTTTAAAAGCAACATCTGATTTATACTGCTGCACCGTTCCTATCTGCGTTATTTCCATTTCAATTCCTCCCTATAAGTAAGCATACGCATAGACTAAAAATATCCGCAAAATTTCTAATTTCATTATATTCTCTCATAGTTTTTTCCGCAATTAAAACTTACCCTATCATATGATTACGCCACGTTACTGTTCACTCCGTTCCAGTAATGTGTAAAAATCCAGGCAAATGGATTTTTACCTGCTGGCTATACGTTTTCTTACGGACTTACCAATAAATGCTATATCCTGATAGGAACATCAACTATGCCACTACTTTATACCTCATATAGACATATTCATATATCTTCTGCCGATACGTAAATATTGCACGATCTGAATAACACTCCGGCAGCTCTTCCCACAAAATCTTTCCAATCAGCGTATCGACTTCTGCTTTCGTTTCCTGTTTATCGGTCCAATGGTCAAGTTCCGAAATCTTACTCTTAATCTTATCCAGTAAATCTACCGCAATCTTTTTCATCTTCTTGATATCTTCCTTTGATAGGTTTTCGTCAAAAAGCATATCATACACGGATAATTCCTCATCACTTGTGAAGCCTTCCCGAACATATCTCTGTTCCTCCTGATTCATGGAACTTGCCAAATCCATCAATTCCATAAATACCTTTTCAATATTCGCTCTGTCCTGGTCTTGATTGTATTCTTCAATAATCTTCTGATAACGCTCATAATAGTCTACACGTTTCGGATTTTCCCTGAGCATTTTGTCCAAGCGCATTCGAATAAGCTCATCAAGCTCCTTGAACATTAGATTTTTCTTTTTTACCATAGCAAACTCTCTTCGAAGTATATCAAAATCAATCTTACTGATGTCAAAACGCTTTTCCATACTCCTGTCTTGAGATGTTGGTTCCATCAAAATATATTCGCCCATAATACCATTAATTTCTACCATCAAATCAACCGTATCCACATGCTTCTTCTTTTTCTTCAGCTCACTATATATCGCAATAATAGCATCTTTCCTTTGTCTGTCCTCATACGAAATATCATGTCTGTTGAGATACTTCATCATACGGCTTAACTCATTTCCATAGGTCCTAAACTGCTTTATGCTCTCCCTGCTTTCAGAAACAACATTCGCCGCTTCTTGTAACAATGCAAGTTTTTCAAAGTCCTTAGCCGCTACAAGATTATTTAAATTAAAATCTTTGCTGTGCAAAAACGCAATTGCAGCAGCTATAACTTCTAATACCCTCTCTATCAATTCACCCTTATCGACTGTCGGATCGGTATTTCTAACACCTACACTTGCCGTATAATCGGCAAGCGCTTTACGAAGTGCTTTTACAATACCGATATAGTCAATAATAAGTCCGTTATTCTTGCCTTCTGCTACACGATTTGCCCTTGCAATCGTCTGCATCAACGTATGCGCTTTCAAAGGCTTGTCTAAATACAAGCATGACATGCACTTAACATCAAACCCTGTCAGCCACATTGCACAGACAAAAACTATCCGTAAAGGATTGTCACTATCCTTGAATTCTTTATCAAGCTCTCGTTTTTCCATCTTCTCACGATGCGATTTTATATCAAGATGCCATTTCTTAAATATTTGGATTTCGTTCTGCTCCTGTGAAATTACCACAGCCATTTCTGTATCCGTCATCCACTTGATTTTACGGTCCAGCTCCTGAGCTTCCTGCTGTGTAACCGTTTTTCGTTTTATCTTTAATCGTTCGATTTCTTCCTGCCAATACTCCTGCACCATATTGTACATACGAACGCACGTTACCTTATTCAGACATACAAACATTGCTTTACCGCTTGTCCAAAGGTCGGAATAATGTGACACAAAATCTTTGGCAATCGAACGAAGTCTTGGCTCTGCCGTTAAAAGATGAATTTCTTTTTCGAACTCGCGTTCCATCTTTTCACTTTGCTCTGCATCAAGGTCCGCCGCTTCCATCGCATCAAGAATTCTATCTGTAATATTGGGATTGTGAATATCCAGTATCCTCTCGCCTCTATTTTCATAATAAAGAGGTACTGTAGCTCTATCCTCTACTGCACGTTTAAAATCATAAATAGAAATATAACCGCCGAAAGTACGCTCTGTAATGTTGTCATTTGATAGAAGCGGAGTTCCTGTAAAACCGATTTTCGACGCTGTCGGAAGCAGGTCTGCCATATTATCTGCAAATATACCATAGTGGCTTCTGTGCGCCTCATCCGACATAATAATGATGTCGTGGTCTGGAATAATCGGCTTTTCCACTTTCCTATTGAATTTCTGAATCAGGGTAAAGATAAAGCTTGGATTACCCTCTAATTTTTTAATCAGATTATCACCGCTTGTGGCAATAAACTCTGAAGCTTTTGTTTTTCCCAACAAACCACAGTTTTCAAATGTATCGCTAATCTGCGTATTCAGCTCGTCTCTGTCGGTGAGTATCACAATCGTAGGCGAACCAGCAAACTTTCTGCGTATTTTCTGAGAAAGAAATACCATAGAATAGCTTTTACCGGAGCCCTGCGTATGCCAAAATACACCGAGCTTACCATTGTTAAGTTTACGCGCCTCATAAGCCTTTACTACTTCATTCACGCCAAGATACTGATGATTCCTCGCAAGTATCTTGACTGTGGTTCCGCCGGAATGGTCGTACAGAATAAAGTTTTCTAATAAGTCAAGGAAGTTTGCTCTATTGCAGATTCCCCGAAGCATGGTTTCCAATGCAACACTGCCTGTTTCCTGCTCATTCAGTCTCTTCCACTCATGAAAAAATTCATACTTACTTGCAAGTGTACCTACTTTTGACTGGAGTCCGTTGGAAAGAATCAAAAACGCATTATAATAAAACAAATGGGGGATTGTATCCAAATAGTCCGTGTAATTATTCGTATACGCATCCTGCACATCTACCGTATTCTTTTTCAGTTCCACAAATAAAAGCGGGATACCGTTTACAAATCCTACGATGTCTGTACGCCTGCGATACAGGTCTCCATGTATTTTTAATTCTTTAATGGCAAGGAACTCATTATTGTCAGGATTGGTAAAATCTATGATAGCCGCTTTCTTTTCTTCTATTTTTCCGTTTGGATTTTTAACCTTTACCGGAATACCATCACGAATCATAAAATACTTTTCTTCGTTTATCTGCATTAAGGAGGAGGTAGACAGATGCTGTTCAAAGGTTTTTCGCGCGTCCTCTGCAAGTTCTGGCGTTATCCAAGGATTAAGCCTTTTAAGAGCCTCTTTAAAATAGCGCACCAAAAGAATGTCCTTGTAGGATTTTCTGCCAAAGGAACCGTTGTCACCGAGAACTTCTGTATGATAAGCAAGCTCGACTCTCCAGCCGAGTTCTTCAAGAAGGTGTCCTACACTTTCTTGGACTAATATATTTTCTGAATAATCGTAACTCATATACGTTTCTCCTGTTATCCCATAGTTCATCATACTTCAAAAAATCTCATTACATGATACACATACTACAACAATATAAATATACGTCTTACTTTATTCTATACATTTTTATAATCAGCTTTTACTGCATATGTTCCGGCTAAATATACAGAAATATTACTATTATTGTCATCAGAAAGTCTTAATATCCTCACCGGCTGATTGTCTTCAATATTTATATTCAATTTTTTGCGTACTGTATCAATCTCGTATATCATACCATCAAACATTGTTGCTGGTAAAATCATACTCCAATTTGCTCTAATCAATTTGCTTGCTACTATTGGCATATCAAGAAAATATAACCCATTTAATTCAAAATTTATCCTATATAGATTGCCTTGCGTTTCTCCTCCAAAACCACCGAATGTTATATTCTTTTTTATGAGTACTGCTCCCAATTTTTTTACGAGCACATCTTCATTTTTATTCCATATTGGAAAAAGCGCACCGGTATCTATCAATGCACGACATCCATTAAACCAATTCAAATTGACTATTGGTCTCCTTGCCTTATCATCTAATTGTAGTGTTATCTGCATTATAATACCCCCGCCACCCCTAATGGAAGTGCATTGTCATTTGTGTACCAGCTTATAATTTCCTCAGCGCCATCCAACTGAATTTCAAACAATTCATCCTCTGTTTTATCGGTATAAACTACATCTGCCGATTCTAATGTCACACCATCATCATTTGCATATTTAATGTTGCTTAACCCCAACCACATATCCGGATATTTTTGCGCCATCTGTTCTCTCGTTAATCTCTCTATCATATAACCGTCCCTTCCCTATATTTATTATAAAATTTATGATTCCCTGCACTTTCTTTATTTGTACTATAACACAAAGGATCTTTTGAGACAAATCATTGATTTCACATTTTTATCACTCATAAACTTTGGCAATTATAAATCTCAAACCTGTTTCGAATAACATCGAGCAATTTAATGTCAATTCAAAATAATCAATATTATTAATATTGTAAATGTTTACCAACTACAAAATAAACAACTTTGGCTTTCCATCCAAATTCAACCTCAAGAAGATAACATATAACCCCTGATGTTCTATAATCCTAATATGTTATCGATTTCAGTGATAAACGTATCACTTTTAGCAACTCTTCCATTTCCACCAAGTTCTTTATATTTTGCATAAATTACAATTTTTAACTCATTTATCAAATCATCAGTCACAATATCCATATTCATACTCTTAACATCTAAAAATGTAATATCCTTTTTACAGAAAATTTTAGCCGAAACACCATAAAGTAAATAATACAAAACATCATTTCTTTCAGCAGACGTCATTTCTGATGTTTTTGCAAGATTAGTCTGTACTTTCTTCCCCAACAATGCTGTTTTATAGTATACCTCTAGGTCAGCATTTGACTCATATAGCTTTTTATACGTTTCATCATCAGTCAATAATGTTGAAGGTCTTGCCCTAGCAAAATCAGGCTTTCTCAAAAATATACTAATCAGGCATTGTGCCAAAAAAGATACTCCAACAATATCAGCAGCTTTCTTCTTTTGGTTTTTATAGTAATTCTTTCTTCTATCATAGTATAAACCACGACTCTTAAAATACATTTCAATCTGCAAATGAATTGTGTCTGTCACTCTCAATGAAGACTTTGGTATATTAGTTTGATTATTAGTTGCAAAAATAATATTATCTCGTGATTCCTCAGAAGCCGGCACTATCACACGAATCAAAACATTTCTATTTTCCGACTCAAGTAATCCCAAATTTTCAGAATAATAATTATATATTTCTGTAGATGTTTGAAGCCCATTTACTACCTCTGGATTAATAATTGATAATTCTTTATTTGTAACAGGTATTACTTTTTCTGCCAGTATAGTAATCCCATTATTAAGCCACCAAAAATCTTCACCATTGTTTGAAGCAAGACTTTCAGCTATACACGTATTTACCGAATTCTTTCCTTGATAATCTCGAACGTTAGCTTCAAAAAAACTACTTCTCAACTTATTACTTTCATCTGTAATAAACTTGTAATAGGTGCCCAAATTTATTAAAGAAACATATTCTGTGTTTTTACCTCTTGCTATTGGATTTTCTGCAAACTCTAAATTTGCACACACTTCCGTATCAGCATTATATAGTTCCATTAATCTATCCGCGCCAACAAAAGTAACATCCACCTTTGCCGAGGGATACATCTGTTTCACAATATCCTTTAACTCATCTGCTTGACTGTCTACATTTGGATGCCTATCATTTGCTATAGTTACATAATAGTAATGAATTTGCACTTTAATCTGAGAACGCACCAATTTAGTAATGGCATCCCTAAATATCATAAATGAATCTATAACTTGTTCATTATAGCGGTCTGAAAAACTATTCAAATCACTCGATATACTTAACAAATTACTTGATACTGTTTTCCATTTCATTATTGCATTTTCACCAAAACCAGTTGTATTTTTAGCTTGAACAATTATTAAACTCAACACTGCTCCTTTTGGTGCACTCAAATTTGCAATTTGGTCCTGTATCAAAAGATCATTATTAAGAAATATATACATTCCATCACATCCACCATCATTACTGCCACCAATTATCCCGCTTAATATTTCATCATCACTTAAATCATAATCCTTCAAAACCTGTGCTGATGCAAAGTATTCAAAATACAAATCTACATTTTCATATAAACCACTCTCTACACATTCTTGCTGAATGCATTCTTTTAATAAAAGCTGATTATTTGATAAATTCTTTCCCATTGTTCCTTCGTTTCTCCTTTTTAAATTTCTATTTCCCCATTCAATAGTTTCGGTAATAACCTTTCTCTTGCCTGCATTAATTTGTTTATTTTTTTTGTAAATGTTTCTATCTGCTTAATATACAGAATATTAACCCTATTAAACATTTCAAGTACATTACTAGCTGGTAAAACAATTTCCAATTCTCCAAATGATTTTTTACTAATTTCTAAAAATGTTGAGCCGCTTGCTTTTTGTCGTATTTCTTCAACACGGTTCATTAAATTATACAAAAGAAAGTATCTAACATTCTCTTCATAAGGAATGCATGAAATAATGCCTTGATTTGTACAAACCTTATGTTCACATATAGCAAAATAGCCAATGCTTGCTCTGCTTGTCATCAAAATAGTATATGGTGGAACCATTTTGGCTGAACTTTTCTTTAGCCCTAATTTTGTAATTTTCTTCTCCGAGTCCAACAATATTAAACTCTTATTTCTTGTAATATCAGTTGGTGTAACCCATCTAATTTCACCATCTTGATAATATTCATTTACCTTTGTTGATGGAGTACCACCTCCTATTGTTTCACATACATCGAATATATGTACCATCTTCCACCCTTTAGGCAAACCATCAACAATAATACATTTCTCATAATTTGGAAACCTCAATTTAACAAACCATTCTTTATAAAGACGCTGTGCCGCCTCCTCTAGTAATTTAATCTGCTTTTGGTTATTTTTGATTAAATTATCATATGCCGAAAGTATCTGTCCAATTTTTATCTGTGTATTATGATCCGGCAAAAAAAATCTAAAAGATTTTATAGTTTCAAGAGTAATACTCGCTTGATTAGCTGCCCCTCTTGCCTCACCTAATATATGTCCTTTAAATTCATCTGTCCTTAATCGGTAAAAAATATAGTCTCTATCTATTTCTTTATTTGGAATAATCTTCACCGCATTTTGGTTCAACAATGCTCTGTCTAGAAAATGTGGTACACGTACTACCTTTCCCACAACAGATGCAGGATTATTTTGCCACGAACCAACCGTCTGAACAATAATATCTTTCTCTCTCAATTCAAACTCTTTATACTGTTCTCTTTCTTCCTGTGGGTAAAATCTTAAATCATCATCAGAAATACTATCCATTGTAAAGTCAGATACTCGAACAATAGGAATTCCTTGAGGTACATATTTACTGCTTTTAAAAGCAAAGCCTTTCTTGGTTGATATTACATCACCTAAACATACCTCTTTCCAGCTCATAGTCCCATCTCCTTCATATTTTGTGAGATAGTATCCATCAATTCATTACTTTCTGCCTGCAATTTTAATAGTTCTGTATGTATCTCTTTCATTCTTTTCGCAAAATCTATACCATCATCCTCCGTTGGTGCAACTCCTACATATGCCCCCGGAGTAAGAGACCATCCTTTGCTTTCTACCGTTTCCATATCTGCAATTCTGCAAAGCCCGGGAATATCTTCATACTTTCCCTCACCAAACTTACTATAAAGCCATTGCGCTTCCTTTGCTACTTCTGCAATTTCTTCTACAGATGCAATCTTTTCATCCCATGAGGTTTGTAACTTCTTCTTTTCCTTCCTGTCACATACTTCGATCTCTTTCTTTGCAGACTCTCTAAGTGTTTTCAAATACTTCTTAGCTGCTTCAAATCCACCTGTGAATACATCATCCATGATGACATTAAGAACATCATCACCAATCTCGTCAATCAATTCTTTCATAACAGATTGATACTCTTCAAGCAGTGCTTTATACTTATCTGTCTCACCTCTATAAAGCCGAACAATCGCATTCATGTTTTTGAGCTGCCACTCATTCCACTCATTGAGCGTACGGTCTGCCACTGTATAATAATTTCTTGCGTCTATAAAAAGAATTTTATCCTTTAATTCTTCCGCTTTTCCTTTATCAAAGAACCATAACGAGCAGGGTAAACTTTTGGTGTAAAAAAAGTTATTTCCGACACTGATCATTACATCCACATGATTTGTTTTCACAAGTTTTTCCCTGATGTCTCTATCACTTCCCTGACTATCTGTAGCGGAAGATGCCATAACAAACCCTGCTCTTCCTGCATTATTTAAGTAAGCATAAAAATAAGAAATCCAAAGATAATTTGCATTCCCGATTTCTTTGTTCTTGTTTTCTCTCGGTACGCCAAAAGGAAGTCTGCCCGCATTCGTGGCGGACTCTGCTTTTACTTTATCCACATTAAAAGGAGGATTTGCCATAACATAATCACAACAGCCTTCTAAGTTATGTGCGTCATGATAAAAACTATTTGCTTCATCTCCTGACTTAATGACTCCGCTTAATCCATGTACCGCCATATTCATAAGGCAAAGCTGTGCATTATATTCTACTTTCTCCTGTCCATAAAATGTCATACTGCTGTTCGCCTGTAAACCGGATTCATTCACAAAGTCGCCTGTCTGTACAAACATACCACCTGATCCACAGGCAGGATCTAGGAGAACACCACTTCTAGGCTCTATGATATTCACAATCATTTTTACCAATGATTTCGGCGTAAAGAATACACCATCATCTGACGCGATATTTTTTGCAAATTTATTCAGGAAATACTCATAGATACGACCAATTACGTCGCCGCCCACCTCGTCAAGAGCATTGTTATTAAATATCCGAAGTAGCTCTCCAAGTAAATCATCTGAGAAATCCGTATAGCTTTTGGGAAGTACGCCTGTAAGCTGTGTGCTCTGCCGTTCCACAAGCTCCATCGAATTGTTTACAACTTCGCCAAGACTCCCCATAATCTGACCGGAAACGTTTTCAAGACCAAGTGAAGCCACATTCTCAGGTAAGTTTACAAGCCAATGATACTGCGCCATTTGAGGAAGATACAAAGCGCTCTTCGCTACAAAATCCTTTGCCTCAACCGGCATCTTAATCCCATTTCTCACAGGTCTGTTATTTAATATTTCCCCTTCCACCATTTTGAATCTACTGTAGGCATATCTTAAAAACAGCAAACCAAGTACCGGCATGCAGTATTGATTGGAAGTCAACTTTGAACCGGCTCTAAGCAAATCGGCAGACTCCCATAAATCATTTTCCAGTTTTTTAATACTTTTATTATCCATTGTGGCATTTTCTCCAAAGAGGAGTACATCCTCTAAAACTCTCTAAATTTCTACATAAATTTTCCAAATTTATTATATCATAAATTTGCGATTTATGATATATATTCGCCGTTCACAAAATGAACAGGTACACTATACTCTCTTGCGCTCATTATATCATAAAGCAAAAAACGATGCCAAAAACAGCGGTGTCATTTTTGCAGACTGCGTATTTGTTCGTCTGTCACCGTTTTTTTACATTCTCGTCTGAATTTTGTTTGGTTCGCGTTTCTTTTATTTTCAAAACCTTTTTTGCAGTTAAGATAGCATTGAGCACGCGTAAAACTGACGGGCGGAATACCCGTGTCTGTTTCATTTAATTTTCTCTCCAATTTCCTTTATACTATCATTGCTGATTCAAGAATAATGCCGCGCTCAGCCTTATATTTTGAAATGCATTTCCTAATTTCATCGCATCATTTTTTCCGTTATCGGTAGGCAATGAAGCTCTCCATTCTGTGCGTTGTTTAAACGATTCAGCAGCGTTTCTCCATGCCACAAATATAAACAGAAATTATACTGCTCCCATCATTGGTAAGCAAAAGCTTACTGATGCTTCTGCCGATACCTGTTTTCTATTATTTAATTGAATTTCCATACCAAGGAGTGCATTATTACAAAAATCCATGTACCATATATTTTAAATACTAGGACAAGGAGATTTTATGATGAACAATTTACAAACACACATGAAAAACTATTTGGAATACTGTACTGCGCAAAAACGCCTGGATGAAAAGACCCTGAAAGCCTATCAGATTGATTTGAGGCAATTCTCAGAACAAGTTTCCGCCACTGAAATTGCCCTCATTACAACAGATATGATCGAAACCTATATTGCCCGCCTGCATAATTTGTATAAACCTAAGACCGCTAAGCGGAAAATTGCGTCTTTGAAAGCATTTTTTCACTATCTTGAATATAAAGACTTGATTGAAAAAAATCCTTTTAATAAAATACGGGTACGTTTTCGAGAGCCTGTTATCCTTCCGAAAACAATACCGTTACATACTGTTGAAGCTTTTCTTTCTGCAATTTATATGCAGCAGCAAAATGCAAAGACAGCTTATCAGAAGAGGAATGCTTTGCGAGACGCGGCTGTTTCGGAACTTTTATTTGCGACAGGTATGCGAATATCAGAGCTTTGCGCTTTGCAGAACAAAAATGTGAATTTATATGACGGAACAATTTTGATTTATGGGAAAGGAGATAAGGAACGGCGGATTCAGATTTGCAACAGAAATGTTATTCGTGTTTTGGAGGAGTATCGAGAAGAATTTTCTGCCGAAGTCGGGAAATGCAACTATTTTTTCGCTAATCAGGACGGAAAAGCAATGTCAGATCAGGCGGTTCGCAGAATGATTAATAAGTATACCTCACTTGCTGCGATTGATTTGCATATTACGCCGCATATGTTTCGTCATACGTTTGCGACTTGTCTGCTTGAGGCAGATGTGGATATTCGGTATATTCAGGAGATGCTGGGACATAGTTCGATTAATATTACGGAGATTTATACGCACGTAACGGTGGCGAAGCAGAGGGATATTTTGGCTAATAAGCATCCCCGAAACGGGTTTCATATATAATTTTTGAGCAGCACTTTTGGTTTTGGGAATAGTGCTGCTCTTTATATCTGTTCTCAGATTGGAGATGCCTTACATGTTGCTTTAAAAATGACTTGGAATATCCAAACGATTACAGCAATAACAAACATTTGTTCTTTTCAAGCGTAACAGATCTCAGAAATTTCATTTGTGCTCCATAAGTCAGTAATTGGTTTGATCTGTGATCATCTTATTATATTCCATAAATTTATAGGTGTGGTGATTGGGTGTTGGTAATAGATAATCAAGTGTTATCCGTTAATTTTGATGGTAATTGTATGATTAATTTATGGATGTTTGATGGATTAGATTAGAAAGGTACATAAAAATCATGAAACAATTAGGAGAAGTTTTTTCTAGGCTGGAAATAGCATCCGCTGCCGATTTTTTGAAAACAATTGTTCCGTTAGAACCTTTGAGAGATGCATCAAATTCATTCGAGGGGACTAATCAGAATTATGATGAAACCTTTAAAGGCTCTTTAATGCGGAATGGTGCATATTATAAATGCAGGTTTAAAAATGTAACTTTTGAGGGAACAATTGGAAATAATTCTATTTTTAAAAGTTCTAATTTCACAGACTGTAGTTTTGTAAATGCAAATTTTATATACTCTGATTTTTCAGACAGCAGTCTGAAAATCAATTCGTACTCAAGCAGATATGATTTTTCTGATTTCACAGGTGCAGTTTTTGGCAAAAGCATACTAGACGGAACCTCTTTTCGGGAGTGTTACTTTCGGAAGAGTACATTAGAAACTTCTGAAATGAACCAATGTGATTTTGCAAATTCGACTTTTATTAAATGCTCTTTTAGAGATATAGATTTATCTTTAACTACATTGGATTTTTCAGAGATTATTGATTCAAATTTTGAAAATGTCACTCTGCCCTTTTTTGGAATATTGAATTTAGTAAATGGATTTGAACAAATAATCAGGAAGAAAACAGTTTTCTTTAAACCGGCAAGTTCTAATTATAAGGTAAAAAGCGAAAAGTATATCGAGGATATCAGATTACTTAAACCTGTTTTTTATTACGAAAATAATTTTTTGGCACTGGCTAATATCTATGCTTTTGATGGAGAAATAGAAAACACATATTGTACAATATTAAATGGTTTAGCATATGCTTGCAGGAAAAAAGATTTTGGTCTGATACGGCATCTTTGTAAATTTGCTTCTGTGAATAAATTTTTTAATTTACAGCAGTTAAAATCGTTTTATGATTTTTTGGAGAGCAACGTCAATGTTCAACAGTTGCAATATGTTGAATATCGCAATTATCTTAACGAACTCTCTATTGCGAAAAGTTTACTTATTGATTGTCCTTTTAATAGAGATATTATCGAAATAAATATAAAAACAAATTTTGATTATAGTGATGCAGATAAATTGACAGAAACATTTAATGTTATAAATAGCACACTTGGGCTGTATGCGCCTGAATCAAATAATCACATAACTGTCAGACATAATTCGCCAATAGATCTTACACTATTAGTATCGGACAATATATATACATTAATTTTAGTATTTATGGCACTTGAATTATTTTTTAATAAGTCATGCAACATAATAGAAAAAATACAAAATATTCTTAAAAATCGGCAGGAAATTAAACGTGGTAAACTGGAAGTGGCATTAAAAAAATTAGAACTCGAAAAACGAAAAGCAGAACAACAAAAACAACAAGAATCGCACAGCATACTGCTTCCAAATGATATTAAAAATATTTCTTATATTATCAAAACCATTAATGATTTGCCAACAGAACTTCGATACTATAAATAAGACGGGGCACAGTAAAAGTATACCTATATTTACTGTGCCCTGATAGTCAGCGGCCGCCGCCACCACCGCCACCGCCGCCGCCGCCGCCTGACATCGCGGTTGGGCAGTCATCATATGTTTCTTCTATATGATATTCAGCAGTTAATTTTGTGGTTTCTTCATCGAAAACTGCAAGAATGTTACGCTCTTGGGACATTACATTACACCTCCTCTCTATTGGAATCTGTTAAATAGGCGTTTGCGAAACGCCATAAGCCGCATAAATACGGCATTTTTTGTTTCTAAAATAAAATAACTCCTCACCGGATATGGTATAATAAAGTTGTCAAAAACTATAAACCACCATCCAAGAAAGGAGTTATTCTGATACCTATGATACCATACAAACAGCTTTCTTTGACAGATATTTTTCAAGATTGCCA
>KE159631.1:25109-245138 GCA_000403335.2 Lachnospiraceae bacterium MD335 | reverse complement strand
TCGAGAGAGTGAGGAAACTAAATGATAGATAATCAAGTGTTATCCGTTAATTTTGATGGTAATTGTATGATTAATTTATGGATGTTTGATGGATTTTCTACGGAGGATTATTATGAACTATATACGAATTTCACCTGTTGGCGGACTTTTTCATGAATTTTATAATCCTACACCAAACGGCTTGTCGACCACTGCTTTAAATTTGAACGGAAATGAATTGAATGCTAATAATCTCTTTTGGACACTTATCTTTGACATAGAGAGCATTAAACAGGTTATTGATAAAATAGTGCCATTATCACCCAAATATATTGCTATTAAATCTGATACCAATGTTTTTATAAGACAGGTTGAGATTGCAAAAGATTCTATCTGTAACCCGCAAATAACACCAAAAGAATTTTTTCGTTATTTGGAAACATTCAGTATAGTTTGTAAAATATATTCAGAATATGTTTTTAATCCACATCGTCTCACAATTCAAAATGGTTTTGAAACAGATAATTATTCTGCTTCCCAGATATATTATGATTGCTTAGATGAACAAAAAAACCCCTACCTGAATTTTATCAGGCAATATATTCTGCCCCAAATCAGGGAATCTTTGCCTTCCGTTATTTTCATAGACGGAGTGCCGACATTCTATAATATGGCGATATGTTTATTGGTGAGAAATGAGTTTTCAAATATACATATATGTATTTCCCATCATTCGTCAGAATATTATTCGCTCAACAAATTGGAATTATACCTTATCCAAAATGAATACTTGTTTAAAATGGTTGATTCGATTATATTAGAATACTTCGATGAAACGGAAAAGCAATTGCTTAGTGCAATACAAAATGGCAAAGAACTTTCGATTGTTTCAAATTTAATATATAAAAATAAGGATAAAATATGTGTAACTCCTTATAACGTGAAGAAAAAGGATTATGCACCTGTCTTTGATGTTCAATATCCGGCAAGCGAAATGGTCAACATACATTTGCAACCCTACAATATGTGCTATTGGAACAAATGCACATTTTGTGGAATTAACAAAAAATATCATTTTGATAATGAAGAAACAACAGTTAATGCACTTGAAATATCACTGAATTATATGAAAGCATATTTATCCAAAGAAATAAAGTATATTTGGTTTATAGATGAAGCAATTCATCCACATAAATTAAAATATATAGCAGACTTTTTTTTGCAAAATAATATTAATGTTATATGGCAGGCACGATGTCGTGTAGAAAAGTTGCTTTTAGATAAAAATCTAATCGAATACCTTAAAAGATCAGGATTAAAAGAATTGAGGCTGGGATTGGAGTCTGCCTCCTCTGATACTCTCAAAGCAATGAATAAATTTGATGAAGATTTTTCGCTTAAAGTAGTAGAAAAAATATGTTCTGCATATTCTGATGCTGGGATTTCTATCCATTTTCCAATGATTATTGGATTTCCAGGTGAAGATACGTATGAGCGCAAAAAGACTTATGATTATCTGCATTATTTATGCGGGAAATATCCGCTTGTTTCGTTTAATCTTAATGTATTTAATTTGGATATAAGCAGTCACGTATTTCGCTGTCCGGACAAATATGGAATAAGAGAGATTTATTATCCGTGCCCATTACAAGACTTTTTAGGCAATATTTTACAATGGGAAAGAGGAGAGGATTCGGAAAAACAGTTATTTAAGGAACGAGATCAATATATGCGCGAAATGCTTTATCCATGGATGCCAGTGAATGCTTCTGTAAGACCTCACATATTTTATCGTCTTAGTGAGACTGCAAGGCATACTTTGAGGTGGAAAACGCAAAGAAGTAAGGCTGTTCCTGTAGCTAACACTGTTTCAATGGAATTGCAGACAGAAGTTCTCATTCCGAGTACGTTGGTCTATGGTATGGATACAGAGCGTAAAGTATATATTATCTATAACTGGGAAACACATCATTATATGATAGGGAATAAATATTTGATATTTATATTCGACTTTTTCAAAACAGCACATACGATATCAGAGGCGATAGCTTATCTTACTACATATGATCCGGAAGTTTACATTCCTGAAGATTTAAACATTTTATTTTTTAATTTATATCAACGGGGATATTTAACAGATTCCTAGGTAATTGCGAAACTCGCTAAGCTCGTTCGTAATCTTGATACAAAATGAGGATGAATTTGTGCATCCAACAGAATCAAAAGCAGTGTCACCAAGAAATGCTTGTGGATTGATTAAAGGATGTTTAGAACAGAAATCCTTTAAAGCAGGAATAAGAAGTCTTGAATCGTGAACTGATTTATCTTCATTTGGAGAATCAGACTTTTTTTCGACAACAATGTCAGGATGGGAATTTAGGAAATCCTTATTGTAAAAAGAAATATGGCGAATAATTCCAAGCCCGTTAGTAACAATGCCAAATTTAAAGACATGACAAAAATGTCCGTTGATATAAAGCTGTTTGATTTCTAGATTTACAGAAGCATGCGGAGGCATAGAGCCATAAGCGGCTTTATAAAGGTCATAAGATTCATTAAAGTTGTGTGTTTTTGCATAAACTTTTAGCTGTTTAATGATTCGGTTGGCATATTTCGGATTGTTTTCGGTAACAAAAGCTTCAATGCCTGAGGAATCAAAGATGGTCATATCAGCTTTTTCGGAATCATCAGTCTGACAGACAGGTTCCGTTAAATCGACGGGGTTGTCGAAGACCAGTTGCAGTTCGTCTAAGAAATCCTGCTTAAATCGAGTGATTTTAGAAGCATCAGGAACTTTAGTAAAGCCACAGACATCACGAAGTGGTTTGGAGTAAGAAAGAAAAGTCAGGAGAAGCTGGTCTGTAGGGATTGAGAAGATACGCTGGATAATCAAGACCCACAGAAAAGCCTGTAAAGGGTATTTACGGGATCTTCCCGTTGATGCATAGAAATGATTTCTGAAAGAAATCGGAATAATTTCATCAATGTCGATATGAGTTTCCAATAGAGAAAGAAACGCAGGTTTGTCATTATCAGATTTATTTTGGCAATCTTGAAAAATATCTGTCAAAGAAAGCTGTTTGTATGGTATCATAGGTATCAGAATAACTCCTTTCTTGGATGGTGGTTTATAGTTTTTGACAACTTTATTATACCATATCCGGTGAGGAGTTATTTTATTTTAGAAACAAAAAATGCCGTATTTATGCGGCTTATGGCGTTTCGCAAACGCCTATTTAACAGATTCCAATAGAGAGGAGGTGTAATGTAATGTCCCAAGAGCGTAACATTCTTGCAGTTTTCGATGAAGAAACCACAAAATTAACTGCTGAATATCATATAGAAGAAACATATGATGACTGCCCAACCGCGATGTCAGGCGGCGGCGGCGGCGGTGGCGGTGGTGGCGGCGGCCGCTGACTATCAGGGCACAGTAAATATAGGTATACTTTTACTGTGCCCCGTCTTATTTATAGTATCGAAGTTCTGTTGGCAAATCATTAATGGTTTTGATAATATAAGAAATATTTTTAATATCATTTGGAAGCAGTATGCTGTGCGATTCTTGTTGTTTTTGTTGTTCTGCTTTTCGTTTTTCGAGTTCTAATTTTTTTAATGCCACTTCCAGTTTACCACGTTTAATTTCCTGCCGATTTTTAAGAATATTTTGTATTTTTTCTATTATGTTGCATGACTTATTAAAAAATAATTCAAGTGCCATAAATACTAAAATTAATGTATATATATTGTCCGATACTAATAGTGTAAGATCTATTGGCGAATTATGTCTGACAGTTATGTGATTATTTGATTCAGGCGCATACAGCCCAAGTGTGCTATTTATAACATTAAATGTTTCTGTCAATTTATCTGCATCACTATAATCAAAATTTGTTTTTATATTTATTTCGATAATATCTCTATTAAAAGGACAATCAATAAGTAAACTTTTCGCAATAGAGAGTTCGTTAAGATAATTGCGATATTCAACATATTGCAACTGTTGAACATTGACGTTGCTCTCCAAAAAATCATAAAACGATTTTAACTGCTGTAAATTAAAAAATTTATTCACAGAAGCAAATTTACAAAGATGCCGTATCAGACCAAAATCTTTTTTCCTGCAAGCATATGCTAAACCATTTAATATTGTACAATATGTGTTTTCTATTTCTCCATCAAAAGCATAGATATTAGCCAGTGCCAAAAAATTATTTTCGTAATAAAAAACAGGTTTAAGTAATCTGATATCCTCGATATACTTTTCGCTTTTTACCTTATAATTAGAACTTGCCGGTTTAAAGAAAACTGTTTTCTTCCTGATTATTTGTTCAAATCCATTTACTAAATTCAATATTCCAAAAAAGGGCAGAGTGACATTTTCAAAATTTGAATCAATAATCTCTGAAAAATCCAATGTAGTTAAAGATAAATCTATATCTCTAAAAGAGCATTTAATAAAAGTCGAATTTGCAAAATCACATTGGTTCATTTCAGAAGTTTCTAATGTACTCTTCCGAAAGTAACACTCCCGAAAAGAGGTTCCGTCTAGTATGCTTTTGCCAAAAACTGCACCTGTGAAATCAGAAAAATCATATCTGCTTGAGTACGAATTGATTTTCAGACTGCTGTCTGAAAAATCAGAGTATATAAAATTTGCATTTACAAAACTACAGTCTGTGAAATTAGAACTTTTAAAAATAGAATTATTTCCAATTGTTCCCTCAAAAGTTACATTTTTAAACCTGCATTTATAATATGCACCATTCCGCATTAAAGAGCCTTTAAAGGTTTCATCATAATTCTGATTAGTCCCCTCGAATGAATTTGATGCATCTCTCAAAGGTTCTAACGGAACAATTGTTTTCAAAAAATCGGCAGCGGATGCTATTTCCAGCCTAGAAAAAACTTCTCCTAATTGTTTCATGATTTTTATGTACCTTTCTAATCTAATCCATCAAACATCCATAAATTAATCATACAATTACCATCAAAATTAACGGATAACACTTGATTATCTATCATTTAGTTTCCTCACTCTCTCGACTGCCCTATCAAATTCAGCATCGCTACGTCCATATCAAAAACAGTCTGTTTTCCATCACACCATCTATCCCCAAATTCAATGGTTGCCCTTTTGGTTTTTTCTTTCATCTTATCAAGAATAATTTTCTACGGTAACATGATTGCATCGCCAACAACAATGCATTCCACCACATCCAAATTAGCAAGCATTTCTACCATCCCCACTAAAAGTTTGTCAACATTACTGCTACCGCTGGTTTATCTCTGTCATCTGTTAAATATTCTCTTCCATTTTCATGAATCCAATTAATCAAACCATGCAGTTTAAATAACCTGATCCTTCGCTGTTATCGTTTTAATATCATCTGCTGAAATATCTTCTGTCTGTGTAAGGTTTGCCAATCCTGCCTCTAATCCATTGATATTTATATCATTATAATGTTTTTCACATTTCTCTCAGATGCCGTTTGGGCGACTTGTCGATTTCATTACCCAAATGTTCTGTTAGTACCTTCATTCCCGAAACGTCGTATATCACAGAAAGCCCTGTTCCTACGATTAGTTCTGGCATATTATTCCCGGGAAGGTTTGCCTGCTTAATATTTTCTACAATATCATCAAAAGTATCTGAATAAATATCTATCAGTTCAACATCCATATTTTTCGCTGTACATCTTTAATTTTACAAGCTTTTTCCTAATTTTTCTCTGTATCAAAACTTAAACTTTTACTTTCAAAATATATATCTGACCGATAACAAAAACTTAGTACTTTTTTATCTCATTCCTATTTCTTGTTCATATTATACAATATCTGAAACATTTGTCAATTATAATTATAATTTATTATTATACATATTTTTTTGTCGCATAAAACAAATTATATCTTTTCATCAATTTTATACATTGATTTATTTAACACAATGATATATAATGAAGACATTCTTATATGAAACATGAAAAATATTTTATTTACAACTTCAAAATAATACACTTTTATAAAGAAAGGATTTTTACTTTGAATAAATATTTAAATGCCAAAGAATATGATATATTTTCCACAATACTTCATTCAGAAGAGCCGCTGAACGTGTCGCAAATTATTGAGCTTCATCCGGAAATGACGGCAAACATCGTTCAGCCTTCTATTCGGAAACTGATTAAATTAAATTTAGTAGAAGTGGCAGATATTACGTTAGATGGTAATATTTTTTCCAGACGGTTTAAACCAACTGTAACTGCATCTGATATTATACAAAAGATGTTTGTAGATGACTATATCCATTTTAGCAAGCTGGTATCCAGCCAGTCTTTAATCAGTGCCATGATACAAGCTGATAATAATCCGGAGCAGGCGATGCAGGATATTCGTGAAATGGAGCAGCTGTTACGGGAATATAAAGAGAACAAGAACACTAAGAAAAAATGATTTGCAACAGATAAAAGGGATGGAATGTCATGCTGAACTTTTCATTTTCAACTGTACTTATGGCTCTTTTAACAAGCAGTATCCTTGTCGGGCTGATTGCTATTATTTTTCTACATAACAATACTTTGGTCTGTGCAGGATATAAATTATTAGGTATTTTTGTTGGATTAGCTGTTATTCGGCTTATTGTTCCACTTGAATTTCCATTTACCATGAATATTCGCCTTGCCCCAATGTTGTCTAAAATTATAGCACTCATACGAAAACCGCAAATACCAATTTTGAACGCGACCGTTTCCATTTGGAATATTTTTGTAATTATATGGGTTGCGGGCATTCTATTCAATTTGGTGCGATACATAAAACAATATTATCGCGCGCAAGACTATATCTTAAAATATGGGCGTGATCGAACTAAGGACATACGATATAAAACAATATTAGATTCTATTTGCGTCCAGCAGAAAAGAAAGAATAGTTTCCGTGTTATGGAGTTGCCTAATATGAATATTCCTATCATATATGGTTTGAAAAATCCATACATTATATTACCTGATAATTTGTCCATCTCGGAAGAACAGTTATACTATGTCCTTTACCATGAAGCAATGCACCATTTTCATCATGACTTTTTTATAAAATGCATTATCCGCTTCTTTTCGATTGTATATTGGTGGAATCCTGCATTTACCATACTGTATAAGCAAACAAATACGCTGTTGGAAATGCATATTGATGAGATTATTACGCATAAGGAAGTATATATTACAGAAAAGTATGCTGAATGTTTGTTGTATATGAAGAAAAACTCTATAAACCATTCTTCACAGCAAATGTTTGATTTTCTCAAGAGGGAATCCTGTCTTTTAGTACAATCGCAGGACAAAGATTTTAAGAGGCGATTGATTATGCTATTACAGGATTTTGCAATGCCTAAAAAGATCTTTACCAGCATTATGTTAACGATCCTCATGGCAGGTATTTATTTGGCATCCTATTCCTTTATTGTAGAAGCTAATTATTATGTTCCGCAATTTGTTGAGGAGTCTCTGTTTGTTCCTAATGCAGACAGTACCTACTTTATACAAAATGATGATTTTTGTTATGAAGTTTATATCAATGGCATATATACCGAAACAATAAATTCTGTAGAAAATTATCCCAAAGGGATAAAAATATATAATAAAAAAGGAGAGCAAGTTCATGAAAACTAAAAAAGTTATTTTAACATTGGTATCTGTATTATCTTTATCTGTATGTTCCCTAGTGCCTGCAGTTACTGTATCTGCATCAAACCAAGTTTTCTCAGTAGAGCAATACCAAAATCCTATTACGCCCAGATCAGATATCATAGAATGGGTATACAAAACTGAAAACGGAAAATTGTATAAGCGACTTTACAATTCTTCCACAGCTTCTTGGATTGGTGACTGGATATATGTTTGTGAATACCCTGGAGAGTTATAAACCACAACATACAACAAATACATTTGTACAAGTTGAGATTGACAAGGTATCAATGAAAACATGATAATCATTATAAAGTAAGTATATTTATACAAGTTGAAATACCGCAGGGAAGCCGTTTCCTGCGGTATTAATTCTATTCTCCAATCCAGCTATCGGTATTACTTATAGCAACACAACACATATCACAACACATTCATCTCCCTACTTTTCCTTACAAATCCAGCCGCATATAAATCGACGTTGTCATAGGACTGTCGTTGTAGCTTGGAATTTCATAGAAGCCGTGTTGTTTATACATATGAATTGCACTCTGCAAAAATGGCAGCGTATCTAACAGCATGTGCGCATAGCCAATTTCCTTCGCGTCGTCAATTATTTTTTTGACAAGTTGATTCCCTATTTGTTTCCCGCGAAATTCGGGTCTTACGTAGAGACGTTTCATTTCACAGTTGTCGTCATCAATTTTTCTTAACCCAATACAGCCTGCCAATTGATCGTCGCAGTATGCTATGTATAGCCTTCCAAAGGGTTGTCCGTATTTTGTTTCTAAATGCTCCAATTCTGCATCATAATTTTGAATCTCCAAATATTTTTGGAAAGACGCATCGCCTTCGATTAACATATTCGTGTATTCGGAAAACAATGCGGCTACCTCTTTTGGAAAACGATATGCAGGTAATATTTTTATACTCATTTTTGCCTCCATGGGTCAAGCGAACATGCTTGCATGTTCATTTGACCCTCAAATCAAGGTTGAAAGATTTTCTTTCAACCTTATCCTCCATGCTGTGACAGTTCTTTAAAATATGCTGCTCTTAATACCCTATTTCCAGCCTTCTGTATTGCTGCCTGTTTCATAGCTCAATGGTGCAATATGCGGGTAGTCTTCTTCTGATTTTTTATGTTTTTTTGCCCATGCTCTTTGCGGGATGTACAAAAGAGCCTCAAATTCCATTGTCCAAAGTTCACTCTTTTTTCCGGCTTTGGCTTTTTCATAATACGCAGGACCGTTTATCAGCGCAACACATCTTGAATACAAAAAAGAGTCGTCACTCATGTATGGTTCTGCCTTTTCGCATTGATCCGCAAGTTCTTTGGTATCAAGATGATATAGCAGTTCGGACATTAAATCGTCAAATTCGAAGATTGCGGTATCGTCCTGCTTTGATAAATACTTAACAACTGGTGCAAGTACTTCGTCGTCGCTTCCCTCTTTTGACCAATCGCATCGCTCCATTGTATTCCAAAAAAAATCATATTTACTCATTGAAAATCTATGCCTCCGTTTTACTGAAATGTACTCTCGGAGTCTCTTTGTGACTGATTTTGTGAGATGATTTTTTGTCAGATGTGCATAAATTTATGAGGCGTACGTGGAACGTACGTTGATGAAATTTATTTGCATATGGCGGAAAATCAGCCACAAAGGCAGGTGCAAGAGAGATTCCGAGAGTACATTGAAAGATAATTCCTCGGGGAACTGCCTCAAATGGCACATTCTATTTTATGCAGCACGATATTATCCCACTTAAAGATTTATTAAATATACATATGCTTCCTCATTTTCAACAGTAAAGCTCCTGCAATAATTTCCACCGTTTTTCTCAATTGTCTTTATAGACGCAGTATTGTTCTTTTCAGCTGATAATTGCAACTGTTTCAGACCGTGTTTGCGCGCAGCAAGACATATTTGTTTTAATATTTCAGCAGCATATCCTTTTCTTCTTTCTGACGGTCTTACACTATATCCGCAATGACCAAAATCTCTCAAAAAATCATTTAATTGATACCTCAAATCAACAATGCCGACAATTTTATTATCTGACATCCTAAGTGCAAAAAATGTATCTGTTAATACCCAATCAGGGTCAACAGTCTCCATGTTTGCATTGGCAATAACTTTCTCAAGCCATTCCTCATAAGAAGCAATCTTATCAAATAATGAACTCCCATTGATTACCTGTTCCCCAAAATCAAAATGTTCCTGCCGGTATTCAAGCGCTTTATTCTTCAGTCCTAACGTTGGCTTTACAAGCCGTATTTCTTCACATCCCATCATCCATTCCTCCATTTTATGAACATTAATATTTGTATCACTATGGATACTGTATTGCCCGATAATTCTTTCGGGCGTTTCTTTAAGAGCAGGCATAATATCTATATGACTATTTCGGCATTTTATTTTTCTGACATGGTTTGAGTCACGCTATTACTGCCGCTTTTCACTAATATTTTTCTTATTTCTTTTGTTATTCTGGAAGGTGTTTCTTTATCCATAGGCATAAGTTTACTGTACATCCTTACCCCTTGATACGAAAACACAATTAAATCAAATACTGCGCAACGATCTACTTCATTAAATTCATGTCTGTCCATCCCATATTGTATTAGCTTCTTCCATGTATTTGCTGAAATTAAATATTGTTCATATAATGTATTATTCTGACTGGTCTTATCGAGAATGCTAAAATACTCATAAATTGCTATACTTAGTGAAGATTGGCTGTCAAGCATTTCATTTTCGTACTTGTTTAAGATTTCATCCAAAATAGTTATTGCCGATTGATTTTGCTCGATTCTTAAATCAATCTCATTATCCTGCTCATGAGTCATATCATCAATAATCTCCTGAAAGATTTGTCTTGTGCTGTCATAATGGCAATATAAACCGCCTCTGCTTAGTTTTGCAGCTTCGCAAATATCCTTCATTGTCACTTGCTTAAAACCTTTTTCTGAAAACAAAGAACATGCGCATTTCTTTATTTGTTTTCTTGTTTCCTGTCCTCTTTTATTCATATACGCACCGCTTTCCGACACATATGTCTGAAACTATTATATGACATACCTGTCGCAAAGTCAAGTCGAGCAGGGGAATAATCTTCTCCGCCACTCGCCGCTCTGGACACACGTCAGCGAACCGATTTATCGGTTTGATGACAAATTTCCTTGGGTGCGCGGGTGCATAAAAAGTGACAGGGATTTCTCCCTGCCGCTCGTAAAAATATTTGTATATGTAACCCTGCGGTTCTTGCTTCACCGGTTCTGTCATTTCCCAAGCATCATTTCACAACTGCGCAATGCACTCCACCGCGCACTGTCAATCGACGGTTCCGTAACAAGGCACTGCGGATTTGGCGCAAGCACATGCCGCACAACCTCAAAAATCCGATTCGCATCGCACAGCAGACACACGGCGTCTCCAAATGTGACCTCACGTGCCGCCTTGCAGTCGAGAAGTGCCTGATTGAGCTTTACAAAATCCTCCGAGATATGCGGCTGCTGCGGATTATAATGCTTTCGCATATAGACCGTTTTCCCGCCGCCATCCGGCATAACAATCTCAAGTTTCATCGGCATATCCGCCAGTCTGTTCGGCACATTCAGGACCTCTTCCACGCTATGGATAAACGTATTGCGCGCATGTCCCACGCCAATCAGCAAAATCTTGCCGTTGCAATCCCTTAGCCTGTCATAGCACCCGCCCGGCGTACAGGGTGTATTGCAGTTTTCCTCTCCCTCCAAATACTTTGCCACATTCTCCCCAATGCCTGCAAGACTGTGCGTCGGGTGCAGCGACCGCACAACACCGTTTCGTTTTAAGAACAAATTAGACAGCAGCCCTACGCAGGAAGGTTCTTCTGCCGGATGATACACCGGATTTTGCTCGTTTATTGTGCTCCACGTATGAGTCGGAAACAGCAGAAGTCCGTCCTTAAAATATGCTGTCAATACGTCCAAAACGGTTTCCGCGCCGCCCTCCACGACGCCGATTGCTTTCATGGAGGAATGGATTAAAATAGTTTCCGTACCGTTCAACCCCATCGTTGCAATCTGTTCCTTTAATTCTTTTGCAGTATACATAATGTCTCCTATCCAAAACAACCCAAACTATTCTTTCTCAATAAAAAATCCTTTTCCCGATGCCTTTAAAAATTTTATCGGCATTGTCTTCGCTTTGAACAGCTTCGCCCAATAGTTTATTTTATAGGTTTTGTCCTCGTTGGTTGCCAGTTCTATGTGATTTAAGTCTAGCACATTCAGGGTGAAATTGTCATTATAAATATAGTGTTTTTTGATGTTCATCATTTTATTTGTGGAATAAAATTCGGGATATTGCGGGAACGGAGAAAAGTCAAGAATGCCGATATGGTAAACGGGCTTAATCTGTGAGTAATCATCACCACTTTCAAGGTTTTGAAAGATGCTGCAAAGATACGAAAGGGAATGATTTCTCCATAAGATTTTTAACAACAATTCTCTATTCCTGACTTATGCATAAAGATTGACCGGACATTTGGAGACTTTGCCGCATAATGGTCTCATGCCATGCAAAATCTCCGGTTGTCCGGTCAGTCTTTTATGCGCTACTTTTCCATTTTTTCAGTCCGCACCACCTTGCACTTAATCCGCAAACAACGGTGTTGACAAATACCGGTCACCCGAATCCGGCAGCAATGCGACAATCGTTTTGCCCTTATTCTCCGCTCTCTGTGCAAGGATTGCCGCCGCCTTCAGCGCCGCGCCCGATGATATGCCGACCAGTATACCCTCGCTTACCGCAAACGCCTTGCCCTCCGCAAACGCGTCCTCGTTTTCAATGGTAAGGATTTCATCATACACCTCCGTGTTCAATATTTTTGGCACAAAGCCCGCGCCAATTCCCTGAATTTTGTGCGCACCGGAGGTTCCCTTTGAGAGAACCGGGCTAGTCGCCGGCTCTACCGCCACAATTTTGATATTTGGATTTTTTTCCTTTAAATATTCGCCGATGCCCGTGATAGTGCCGCCTGTACCAACGCCCGCGACAAAGATGTCAACCTTGCCGTCAGTCTGCTCCCAAATTTCCGGTCCTGTCGTCGCCCTGTGCGCCGCAGGATTGGCGGGATTGTCAAACTGCCCCAAAATGACGGCGCCCTCGATTTCATTTTGTAATGCCTCCGCTTTCTCAATCGCGCCCTTCATGCCCTTTGCACCCTCTGTCAGCACAAGCTCGGCACCATATGCCTTGAGCAGGGTTCTGCGCTCTACGCTCATGGTTTCGGGAAGTGTCAAAATGGTGTGGTATCCCTTTGCCGCCGCAACTGCCGCAAGCCCGATACCCGTATTACCGCTTGTCGGCTCGATGATTGTCGCGCCTTCCTTTAAAATGCCTTTTTCCTCGGCATCCTCAATCATCGCCCGTGCAACGCGGTCCTTGACAGAGCCTGCCGGATTTAAATATTCCAGTTTTGCAAGAATGACCGCGTCTGTGACGCCTGCCTTTTTCGCATATCCGTTCAACTTCAAAATCGGCGTTCCTCCAATTAACTCCAGTGCACTTTCTTTTACTTTGCTCATCTTCATTTCCTCCATAATCATTTTTTATTTGTTAAATTTGCCATATTTGATGTATCTACAATTTTTTGCACAAGCGCAATATGTCTTTTTCCTTATATTTTCCGCACTGCTGCGGTTTTATAAAAAGAAAACTCCCTTTTCAGAAAAGTGTTCCCCATACAATCTATTACTTCTTACAAATTGTATGGTTAACAATGACTATTACCAGGCAATCAACAACTACAATGCCAAGTGAAATATATGCAAAACCAGCTGGCAACACGTCCTCAAACAAGCCCATGACAAGAATGAGAACTGCTATAACTGCCATTCCTAATCCTGTCGTTCTACATAATTTCTTTTTATCGTATTTTGCTTTTTCTTCTTTTGATGCTGTATTATACCCAGAAATAAACCAGCTTCCATGACCAAAAAGTAACATTATGGAAATCACCAAAAAAATTGCGAACACAACCCATATTATCCAATCTGCCCCACTTGATACGTCCGCCAATTTCATTATATTATTTCCTCCGCCAAATCCCAATTTCTATATTTAATCATAAAGTCTTTACTGCCATTTACAATGGATACACAATTCCGAAAAGGGAGAAAGAAAAAAACAGCTGTCCACTGCATAAGACAACCGCCGAAAAACATACTGACTATCCGGTGCGCTATGCATATGAAAAGAAAACCATATTCCTGTTGAATATCGTCGCCCATACAATCTGACAGAAGCACATCATTTCGTTGCCATTTATGTTTCCTGTTACAACATGTTTTCCGTTCATTGCATTTGCTCCTTTCCGATAACGGGATTTGTAATTCCTAGTTATCTGATATGCTTTATAGGTTTTGCTCTATGTCACTGATTATACGTGACTCCGTTTCCCCTGTCAAGGGGTTTTTGGAATTTATTTCAATTTAAGTTTTATTTCAATTTTCCAACAAATCGTAGCCTCCCCTAGGCAATCTGCCCATAATATGTTATACTTTATGATGTAACTTCCCTTTCATTATGTGACAGTATTCTTAAAATTTGAAGGAGGTTTGAATCATGAAAAATATATTCGAGCTTGGAAATCAATATGCAAAAAGGAGTAGCTGGAAAGATTTTGCCCTATTAAAACTCTGTCTGTGTGCAATGGGCATTGTAATCGGAGCGAACGTCCCATCAAAATACCAAAAAACCGTAACCCGCGTATCCGCCGCAGTATTCATCGCAACCTATATTCCTCTCATGATGAAGGTTTTTAAAATAATGCTGCATGACAGTACTGAAATCACCCTGTCGAAAGAGCGCTAAAGTTTTAACGAGCAGCTATCTGCAATAGATAACTGCTCGTTCGTTATTTGGCATTTAGGGCTATCGATCCTGTTTCTTTTGTCTGACTTATCTCCTATTCCCTCTTTCTACTTTTGGCAATTATTATTTTATCCCATATGTTTCAAGTGTTTTCGGAGTGTTAAACAGTTTTACAGATGCGTCGAGCATCTCCTCTATGTAGTCGCCGTCACCCATTGTCGAAAAGAAAAGAATATCCTCCCGCTGAAAGCCGTTTTTCTGAAAAATTCCGTCGGGAATTTGTTTGATGCTTTTGTCCAATACACAAAGCACCGCTTTCGCAAACTCCCATTTTTCATCGGACGGGTTACAGAAATCAATCTCTTTGCAATCCTCCACAATATCAACAAGCGGCTGGTACAGGAACTCAGGCTCCAGTCCATTTTCCCAGTTGAAATATTCCTCTATCTTTTTAGTATAGTCCCATGACAAATAGCAGCCATAAAAATCATCTGTCGTTATAAAGCCAAGCGCACAAACGCTTTTTCCGTTTGCGGCATGTAAGATTTTGTCGATTTCATTTGGTAATTCCTTGGTGCAAATCTGACCGAAGGATTCGAATTTTGTGATGTCCATTGATTGTTGTGCTCCTTTTTAGGGTTATCTAATCATGTTTTCTCAGTATATCGCTTGGGGGAATACAATTTTTCAATCTTACTTCTTTACCCCCATTCACATATTTCTAAAAATCATCATATTGATTTCATCGAAATTTGTCAATAAAATCCCCAAAATATTGCCTCAAAACCAAAATCATAAAAAAAGTCAAGCGCACCAATCTCTAAAAAAGGTAAGATATATCATTGCCCACCTATCAGGTATGTGCTACAATTCGGGTAAAAATACGCTGTGAAAGGGTGCGTGCCATGAATACGAATATGGAATATGTAAGACAAGCCAAAGAAAGCTTTAACCGCATTTTGGACAATCAAAAATACGTGGAAATTATAAAAGATGATAAACATTTGTTTCTTCTGTTGGATTTGGTAAGCGGCAGCGACTACCGCACCATTTTAGACATTGGCACGGGGACGGGGTACTTGGCATTTCCGCTGGCTGAAAAATTTCCAAATGCCTGTGTCTGCGGTATTGATATTGCGGAAGGAATTGTAGAAAAAAATAACGCCGCTGTCAGGGAAAAAGGAATTTCCAATTTGTCCTTTCAGGTTTTTGACGGATTAAATATTCCGTTTTCTGTGGAAAGTGTTGATTTGATTGTCACACGGTATGCGTTCCACCATTTTCCGAATGCCGAAAATGCAGTTTTGCAGATGAACAAAATTTTGCAAAAAGGCGGAGCGGTGCTTGTTTCTGATCCTATGTGAAATGAAAATGATGAGAACCGCGTGATAGACCAGTTTATGAAGGTAAAAAAAGACGGTCATATTCGGTTTTATTCTTCAGGGGAATTGGAGAGATTATTTGTTGGGAATGGCTTTCGTAAGGGTACGCAGGTTATTACGGACATGAAATTTCCGTTTTCAAGGCAGGAAGATTATGTAAACATATATGAACAAACCACCGAACGGGAGAAAGCACTTTATAATATCACAAACGACAGCGGAGTAGTGTGGGTTAAGCACATTGATGTGGGAAATACTGTTTTTTTGAAACGATGAATCATTCTACTTTCTAATTTAGCAGTAAAAGCGAAAATGCATTTATTTTTCATTAAAACAGAGTACGCAAAAAACTTAATAAGGCTTTACACCCTTTACACAATTTGGTATGATGAAACTGTAACAAATAACAATGACACGAATCAAAAAGGCGGTGAAAGGGTGGTAGCAGATTTGACAGCAAAAGAAGCCACTAATATTATCCTTAAATTGACACAAGAAGGATGGGACGCAAATAAAATAAACGAGTTCATAGTATTCATTGAAACGCATAGACCATCTGAAGATGAAGCAATGAATATTCTCAAAAATAAAAACTGAAGAATGACAAAAAACATATTAAAAAATAAGAATTAAGTCATACAAATCGGAACCTGCTGGTTTTATCCTGTAGGTTCCGTCAATTTTACCGACATACTTGCTTTTGCGCAACAATAGAAATCCATGCAGGCAACGCTGCCATTGGATTGTGTTCCCACGTTGACTGCCTGCAGTTCCGCCATTTCCTTTATGCACAGTTTTGCACCTGTCATCGCATTGACCAAATCCTGCACACGCCAATGACAGTGCGGCATGATTTCTTTATATGGCTTCCTGATTTTAGGCTCTTTCCAAGGTTCTCCCGTAAAAGGACGATTAAACGGGTGAATATCAAACATCACCGAAAATCCTGACGGTTTTAATACCCAAACTGCTTCTTTAACGGATTGATTTCGCTGTTAAACGTCGCGTTTAGTACCTTCTTTGGGAAATGTTCCCGTTGTCCAAACAGCTTCATTTTGTCAAAACCGTATAAACCTGCTCCTTTGGCAGCAGCGGGCTGATGTCCTCTCCAAGTCTTTTTTTCGCGTTCAGTTCGTTTACATAATCCGTAATATCCGTAATCGTCACAATCCAATCCTTGACATATTTTTTGACGGCTTCCCCTCTAAGTCCAAGCGGCATTGACCGATAGTCTAACGGATTGCCGTGCACGTCCCGTTCGGGGTCCCACTGGCATCGGATTGCAGATTGTTTTATCTGCTCTTTCCATTCCGAAAAGCTGATTCCCATATCTTCCCTGTACGACGATATTACGGCATTTTGGACAAGGTAGTCAAAAGCATCGCGCCTGATGTCAATGGCAAGCACACGCTCCTGATTCTCTTTTGTCCCCCAGCCGCACCGGTACATCATCCACAAAAAAGAAGGCTTTATCCAAGTCATTCTGTCCATTTTGAAAGAATTGCCGAAGGTGCCTTTTTTCACCGCCTCATCTGCAATCGCTTCATGATATGCCTAATAAACCCGAATCGTTTCTTCCGTGTAAAATGCCCGTATCTCTTTTTCCATAATCGAATCCCCTGTTCTGTTGTCAGTTTCACAAATTCAAGACTTATGAAGTTCAACTCTGCCTTTTAATGTACAATTGTTATATTCTCATACACACTTATTTGTTCTGATTTATCCTTCTTTTTCACATGAACCGTCCTCAACCTTTTAAATAAGTATCAATATCCTTCCGCAATTGTGACCGTTTTCCAGTTCCGGTAATAAGTTTTTTTAAAGGCTCAATAATGAGAATTCCACCATTTACCGTCTCATAAGAAAGCCTGATATGAAAATAATTAATTTGTTCTATTACCGCCATAAAATACAGTAAAATTCCAACAATGATTCCAGATAAAGCTTCTTTTTCAAGAACCGCAAGAATCATGATTGGCAGATATGCTGCTAATAAAATTATATTTATCCATCTTAATTTACTGTAAATCCTTCCAATTTCAAAACTACTTAACGCCGTTTTTCCTCTTACCATTCTCAACTTATTACGCCAGTAGAAGCTGCCCTCTATTACGATGACAGAAAATACCAACAATGGATAAAACGAAATCCAATTTAATTGGAACGCGTTCTTTCCAAAGTCCATATCGACAATAAACTTTGTTGCGAAATACATTCCTGCAAACATTAACACACCATACAGTTCAAAGTCAGCTAAGAATTTCAGTTCTTTCTCAATTGGTCTTTTCTTTAACTGTTTTGCCATATCGTTTTGTCTCCTTTGTAATATTTCCACTAACAGAATGGGGCTGTCGCACTATCCAACACCTATAGACACATTTCCCCCTATACTTCCCAACAGTTCAAAAGCTTCTATTAGTTATTTTTGCATATTTTTTATCCATCTCCGATTCCCTCATAATACAATAAAACCATATTATTCAGAACATTTCCCAAATAACTGTAAATACCCCTCATAAACAGGCTTACTCAAGTCTATCCCGTATTCACAGGCACCCTCATACCAATCATAAATATCAGCAAACAAAACCCTGCTCCATGTTTCCAGCAGCGTATCAATGCTTTCGGCAATTGTTAAGCCATGCAGATTAATCCCCTCATCAAACACCTCATGGTCCAAAAACACAATCCTGCCATTTCTGTCATCATAACAAAACGCGTCCCCATTCGCAAATCGGAATATCGGATACCAATGCGTAAAATCTTCCACCACGGTATCCTGCTCCTCAATCAAACCCGTCTCCATATCCTTTGCGATTTCACACCACAGTTCATGCTCCTTTTGCAGTTGCTCATAAGGGACAAAATCAACATAACCCTGTAGTCTCCCCGCATCACCTTTCCAACTTAGCAGAAACTGTTTATAATGATTATAAATATGTTTCATTTCCTCGGAAATGCCAAACACGAACAAATCAAATCGATGTTCACTCTCACATTGAACAATCCTGCTGTCTAAAATAGTTACACCGCTGTTTTCCCTGTTCAGCCTGTTTTCGAGCTCCATAAAATAATCCGTCATACTTCCTCCGCTTTTCCGTTCTTTTGACAAAGCCGCCCGCAAAAACTGACACTGCTGTCATTTTTAGGCACAAGGCTTATCCGTTCCAAAGCAGCAATTCCTCTTTATCCGGGCGCGCTAAAACAGAAGTCACTTTGTAGTCAACCTTGCAGTCCTCTCCATACCTTTTTTTCATTTCTTCCTTTGTGAACCAAGGCATACCATATGTAAAAACAGCCGCCTCCAAATTTTGGGGCGTCCATGTCCACAGCGTTCCGTCTACCTCCTGCGTATTATCATACAGGATAATCTCCAACGCTTCCGCGTATTTTTCCTGTGCCAAAAGTTCAAGCCATTCCACAACTAAATTTTTTATTTCCGCTTTATCGGCGTTTACAGATAATGTTCTCAACCGTTCCATACCTCCGTAATTTCATATTTGCTTTTTCGATGTTTACAATCCGCGGATAATGAATTCCGCAGTATATTTTTTAAATCATCAAAAGTCTCACAGACAGGTGCAATATTTCCATTTTTCGCATCATCTTCTCTTCCGGAAATGCTGTCACAAAGATTTTTCCTGCTACTACATTCTTCGTCATCTCTGCTATTTCCAATATTCTTTTAGCGTCCATCGGTCCTACGGAAGTCACTGATTCAACAACATATATCCAATTCTTATCTTCGCTGTACAAAACCACATCCGGCATCTTATCATGTAAAGTTATTTCAAATCCCAATTCTTTCAGCTTATTGACATTCTTTACCAAATCTTTCTCTATGGTATCACCAACATACAAACACTCTGTATTTGGTGCAAAGCGCGGCGCAAATTCCTCAATAATAGCTTTCTGCAGTTCATTGTGCTTACCTGTAGAAAATTGAAAATCAGCTCCATTTATACGTACCGGCATCATTGTCATTTTCTTTTTTGAAGCATAAATGTCTACCAGTTTTTCATGGTATTTCAAAAATCGACTAACAAACTCTTGCCACTCTGATGTTTGAAATGCCCTTACCAGCTGCAATGTTTCTTCTGTAAGCCTGTACCTATAATTAGGACTGTTTGTGGCTTTTCCATTATCTTCCACAAGTGCCGCATTACGAAAATGATGCAATGCCTGCTTACGGAATGTTTCTCTATCCCTCCAATATCATATTACAATTATTTTCTGACATATCGTTGCTTTTCATAAGTTTCCTGCCCATATCCTGTATGCTTTCTAAATCAGGCACAGGCATTGCATTAATTTCTGTTGAATTTACCTGTGTTGAGCCATTCAGAATCCTGTAATATTCATCGTAAAGCGTAGAATTAAAAATTACATATAATCCATACACAAGGCACTCTGACATTTCCGTTCTCAATCCGTCTATAAAATTTATCTTATTCTGTGTGCTGATTTTTTGATACTGTGGATATTTCTTTGATAAATATACCCCGCACTGCAGTCTGCGCTTCTCTTCTTTTGCAGTAAAACGTTTGACAAATAAATAATTTCGGTTATCCTGAATCAATCCCTTTTGATCTGTCACCACATACTCATGTTCTTTCTAAATGGGAAACTGCACTTCTCCCTGCTTAATATGTTGTGAATAAAAGAGTGGAATCGCACCCTCCTCCGCATCATCACGAAGTATCTCACGATTGCGAAAATCAACTGTCAATCCTGTTTTCATTTTTAGTCCGATATCTGGCAATGTTTTATCAAATCTATGTAATCGTTCCAACACAGAAACCTCTTCTTCATCTGTTACTAAGTAAACATAATAGTCATCTCCTGAAACCACAAGACTATACGGCACTGTAAGCGAAGTCAGGTTATCAAAATCACTACTTGACTGAGAAGAAGTGATTATAACTTTTTCCGGTATTTGATTTGTCTTTTTTACTTTTATTATGATTGTTTCCTGCAAAACATCTTCTTTATCAAACACCTTATTCCTGCTTACAAATAAATGGATATGTTCTAATTTCCCTTCTGTCAAAAGATACTGTCTAAACCGCTTAAAATATGCCCCTGAAGTCCATGAGCGAGGAATAATATATACCATTTCGCCATCAGTATCAAGATTGAATAATCCCATTGCTGCAAAAAAAAAGTATAAATTAGGTGCGCCATAACAGACTTCCGGCATTGCTGTTGCTTCTGGTGCATCTTTAGGTATTTTCATATATGGTGGATTCCCAATTACAAAATCATACTTCTTAGGTTCGGGATTTCCGCCTAACATATGATTGAAGTCCAAATACTGGCTTGTAATATAATTATCTGTGATAATATTAATTTGAATGTCCTTTTTTGAATTTGCCTGATAAGTATGCAGATTTTCTCTTAACAATCCCAAAATATTGTCATCATTCTCATAACAAGTTAATTCTATTGTCTGAACAGAAGCCATCCGCTCCAATCGTTCTAAAAGCGCACACGATAAGATCCCCGATCCTGCACCTGCATCTAAAATACTGACTTCAGACTTGTTTTTAGGAATACTATATAATTTAGACATAAAACGAGCTGTCTCTTTACTTGTAAAAAATTGACCATATTTTTACGCTCTTTTTTAGGCATGCTGTCAATATATCTATTTGTACGTTCAATAATACAATCTAACATCTTATTCCTCTGCTTTCATGCAATAATATCCTTTAAGGCGTTTTACTGCCAGTCTTTATATAACTCTTTAAATATCTTAATTTGTTTCATATTAGCACATATGCATACACTTTTCCACTGATTTAAAATAATCAAAAAACTCAGATGCCTCAACTATCTGAAAATTTACCATATATCTCCTATCATTACTACAAAGACACCCCCATTTTACCTTTTATAGCGGCTGTCGGTTTAATCAAAAAAATCCCCTTGCATCATACCCATAAAAGCAAAAAACAAGGGAATTTTTAAAACACTTTTTTACTGTACCACCACCCGCAGACGCTCAAGCCCTTCGTTCAGCACGCTCCTCGGACATGCCGCATTTATCCTCTGAAACCCTTTCCCGCTGTCTCCGAAAATTTCACCGCTGTCGAACCATAGCTTCGCCTCATGGATAATGCGCCTGTCCAGTTCCTCCGCCGAAAGCCCGGTTGCGCGGAAATCCAGCCATACTAAATAGGTTCCTTCCGTTTCAATCATTGTCACCCCTGCAAGGCGCTCCTCCACATACTGTTTTACAAATGCAACATTATCCCTGACATAAGCGCACATTGCCTGATACCATTCGTCACCGTTTTTGTATGCCGCCTCGCACGCTGTCAGCCCCATTACACCCACATGGCTTGTCCCTGCCGCGTCCAGTTCGCGCTGGAATTTTTGCCGCAGCGTGCTGTTTGGGATAAAGATGTTGGATATTTGCAGTCCTGCGATATTAAAAGTCTTACTTGGAGAAGTACAGGTCATGCTGATTTCCTCGTACTCTTTTTTAATGTTTGCAAACACCTCATGCACGCCCGACCATATAAAGTCGTGATGGATTTCATCGCTTACCACGACCACATTATGTTTCACGCAAATGTCTCCAAGCCTTGTCAGCTCCTCTTTTGTCCACACGCGCCCGACGGGATTATGGGGATTGCACAGGAAAAACAGACTGATTTTTTCCGCTGTGATTTTTTGTTCAAAGTCCGCAAAATCAATGTGATAGCGATTGTCCTCCCCAAGGTACAAAGGATTTTCCACAACCCTTCTGCCGTTGTCCGCAACGACCTTCGAAAACGGATAATAGACCGGCGGTTGGATTAATACGCCGTCCCCCTGCCTGGTATACGCCTTGACTGCCATTGCAAGTGCAAAGACAATGCCGGGCGTTTTGATGAGCCATTCTTCCTGCGGCTCCCAGTTATGATGCTTTTTCATCCAGCCCTGCACCGCATTAAAATAATGCGCACTACAATCGCTGTAGCCAAAAATACCGTGCCGTACGCGCGCTGCCAACGCATCCTCAATATACGAAGAAACTTCAAAATCCATGTCCGCCACCCAAAACGGGAGCACATCTTCCGGCATTCCAAACGTTTGTGCAAAATCGTATTTTATGCAGTCCGTATTTTTTCGATTGATTACTTTGTCAAAATCAAGATTTCTTTCCGCCATATTTCCATAACCTCCATATTACTATCAGCAACATTTAAAAATCCCTTGTGCCCTTAATGCCCACAGAATACGCGGTATGCCTTTTTTATTATATCATAAATCTGCGATTTATGATCAACATTCGCCGTTCGCAAAATAAACAGGTTCACTTTGCTCTCTTGCGCCCATTATATCATATGCGGAATATCCTGACAATGCAGAATAAACAATCTTTCTCCTATACTTCTTCCCGGTTACAATTCACACCCAATGTCAGTTTTTATCGTCATACAAGCGATTGAGGTGTGAATTATAACAGATTTTGCACACAAAATGCTAAAAGGCGAGCATTTTGGCGCATGATTCCCACTACTTTGGTGGACGTCTGAACAGTAACTCTTCCCGCTCATCAACGTCTGCCACAGGCGGCTTGAGCCCGGCAATTTCGATGCCGTGTTTTTTTGCGTAATCCCACAATGCGGCGTGAATCGCCTCCTCCGCAAGCAAAGAGCAGTGCACCTTGACGGGCGGAAGTCCGTCCAAAGCCTCCATAACTGCCTTGTTTGTAACCGTAAGCGCCTCCTGCACGGTCTTGCCTTTCACAAGCTCCGTCGCCATGCTGCTTGTCGCAACAGCCGCTCCGCAGCCGAACGTTTTAAACTTTGCATCCTGTATCACGCCCAAATTGTCAATATCCAAATAAATCCGCATAATATCGCCGCATTTCGCGTTTCCGACCGTTCCGACGCCGCTCGGATTTTCGAGTTCGCCGACATTTCTCGGGTTGTTAAAATGGTCCATTACTTTTTCACTGTACATTGTTTTTTTCCTTTCATTATTTTTGCGAATTTGTGCCCCTGCACAAATTTGTAGCATGAAAAATCATTGATTTTTCATGCTATCCTCATATAATGGCGACATGTCACGCAGCCGTGCAACAATCTTTTTCAGCTCGTCCACGACAAAATCCAGCTCCTCCATTGTCGTTTCTTCCGAAAGCGTTAGTCTGAGCGAACCATGCGCAATCTCATGCGGCAGTCCGATTGCAAGCAGCACGTGCGACGGTTCCAGTGCGCCTGACGTGCACGCAGAACCGCTTGATGCGCAGACACCTAGCTGGTCGAGTAAAATCAGCAGCGATTCACCCTCGATAAAGCGAAAACAGAAATTTGCGTTGTTGGAAAGGCGGTTTGTCCGATGACCGTTTAAACGGCAGTGTGGGATCTCCGCCAAAACACGCGTTATCAAGTGGTCTCTGAGCGCTGTTTCCCGCGCAATTTTCTCCTCCATATGCGCCCCCGCAATTTCTGCGGCTTTTCCAACCCCCACAATCCCCGGCACATTGAGCGTCCCTGCGCGCCGGTTGCGCTCCTGTGCGCCGCCGTGCAAAAGTGGATGGATTTTTACGCCCTTTCTAATATAGAGCATGCCGATGCCTTTCGGTCCGTTCAGCTTATGACCGCTCGCAGAAAGTAAATCAATATTCATTGCTTCCACATCAAGCGCAAGATGTCCATACGCCTGCACCGCGTCCGTATGAAACAGCACGCCGTGTTCCCGCGCAATTTTTCCAATCTCTGATATCGGCTCTATGGTGCCGATTTCGTTGTTGGCTGTCATCACGGATATAAGCACGGTGTCGGGACGGATTGCCGCTTGGAGTGCGTCTAAGGAAACGGTTCCGTTTTCGTCCACGTCAAGGTAGGTCACCTCCCATCCCTGCCGTTCCATGTACTGGCAGGTATGCAGTACGGCGTGGTGCTCGATTTTAGTTGTGATGATATGTCTGCCTTTTTCACGGTACGCCTCGGCGGCGGCTTTGATTGCCCAGTTATCGGATTCGCTGCCGCAGCCTGTGAAATAAATTTCCTCCATACCGGCATTGATAATCTTTGCGACCTGCGCCCTTGCCGCTTCTACCGCTTTCTTTGCCTCGCCTGCAAAGGTGTAGATTGCGGACGGGTTCGCGTAGCTTTGCGTGAAATAAGGAAGCATGGCAGTGAACACTTCCTCATGTACCTTTGTCGTTGCCGCATTGTCTAAATAGATTCGTTTATTCATGGTAATCCTCCATTTATGATGTAACTGTACATTCTTACTAATCAATTCGTTATATTTTATTTCCTAGTTAATCTATATGTTTTATATGATATATTATATTGGAAATAATACACCCTGTCAATGATATTTTGCATTTATAACTTTTTATCTGTTTTTGAAACTTTTCAGGCAACAAAAAAATCTATATTCCAAAGCGCTGTCTGTAAGGCATTGGAGGCGCATGAAAACATCAAAAACGCAGACGCGGTCAAAACATGGTTTTATAGAATATTAATTAACGAATGCCTGCTTGTCATAAAAAAGCGCTGCAAAGCTGCTTTATCCGTTGATTTTGGGCAACAGGAAGGACTATATTTTGAGAAAGGATACGCAAAAACAGTGGGAAGAAAAAAACAGAGTACAGCAAAAACTTCGGTTTCAAAGATCAATACGCGCTGCAGCAGCCACAGCAGCCGCAGTATGTATCCTCTTCACAGCAGCACTCAATACAAGCCCTGTATTTGCCAAGGAGGCAGCGCAGCTTCCCGTAATCGGTGGACTGGCACGCGTATTGACATTCCGCTCTTATGAAACGGAAAAAGACGATATTGCGGTTTCCGTTGAAATTCCGACAATTGAAATGATTGCGGCAGATACCAAAATAACGGCGGATAACATCAATCAGGAAATTCTTACGCTGTGTAATCAGTATGCCGATGATGCGGTTTTGCGTGCGGAGGAATACAGAACCGCCTTTTTGGAAACCGGAGGAACACCGGAAGAATGGGCGGAGCACAACATAAAAATGCAAAATTCAGAAGAAGGCGGTTTCACGGGAATTTCGGAAAACACAAAATTTTATATCAATGAAAATAACCGTCCGGTTATCGTTTTTGAAAAATATGAAATAGCGCCTGGAGCGGCTGGAGAGATTACATTTGAGATAGCAGAAAAAGAAAATTAAACACCCGCAGCCCCACTGCGCCGCCAACTACCTGTGCGGACATGTGGGGCAGTCCCTGTTCTCAAAATGAAAGCTGTTTCCTCTGTTCCAGTAACCTTGCAGGCTCCGCGCCTTCGCCGAACTCACATGTTCTTTTCTACATCATCTTAATATCTTAATCCTCAAATGCCAAATACGCACCTTTCATCGGGCTCACCGCGTGCTCGCTGAACAGCCGCAGCGCGCCTCTCTGATACCGTATCTCACGCGGTTTCCAGTTCTTTTTCCGCTCCATTAAAATCTTATCAATCTCCTCCGGCGACTTGCGCTCTCCCTGAATGCCAATAATATTCAGCTTCCGCTCCACCACGTCAATCTCAATCAAATCGCCTTCCTCGACAAGCGCAATCGGTCCGCCGTCTGCCGCCTCGGGACTGCAATGCCCAATCACCGGACCGGTAGACGCACCTGAAAACCGCCCGTCCGTAATCAGCGCAATGCTCTTTCCAAGCTCCTTGTCGCTGCTGATTGCCTCCGATGTGTAAAACATTTCCGGCATTCCGCTGCCTTTAGGACCCTCGTAACGGATAAACACCGCGTCGCCCTTTTCAACCTTGTGCTTTAACACCGCGTCCAAACACTCCTCCTCGCTGTCGAACGGTCTTGCGCGCAATACGGCACGGAACATTTCCTTCGGACATGCCGTATGCTTGATAACTGCCCCCTCCGGCGCAAGGTTTCCGCGCAAAATCGCAATGCTTCCGTCGTTTCCTATCGCCTTATCGCGCGGACGGATAATGTCCTCCTTCGTGAGCGTGCAGCCATAACGCTTGTTGAACTCCTGCAGCCACTTGTCACACCGCTCATAAAAGCCGTTGTGCTTTAACTCCTCCAAATTTTCACCAAGCGTTTTTCCCGTTACCGTCATCACATCCAAATGCAGCACATCTTTGATTTCCTCCATAATCGCCGGAACACCGCCCGCATAATAGAAGCACTCCGCCGGCCAGCGTCCCGCCGGACGCACATCCAAAAGATATTTCGCATTGCGGTGCAAGCGGTCAAACGTGTCGCCCGTGACCTCCAGCCCGAATTCATGTGCAATTGCCGGAATATGCAGCAGACAGTTCGTGCTTCCCGAAACCGCCGCGTGTACCAAAATCGCATTCTCAAAGCTGTCCATTGTGACAATATCGCTTGGCCGCATGTTTTCCGAATGTGCCATTTCCACCGCACGTCTGCCTGCCTCTCTTGCAAACGTTTTCAGGTCAGGGCTTGTCGCAGGCATGAGCGCACTGCCGGGCAGCGCAAGACCAAGCGCCTCCGCCATAATCTGCATGGTAGACGCCGTTCCGATAAACGAGCACGCACCGCAGCTCGGGCAGGCGTTATGCTTTGCCCAGTTGAGCTTTTCCTCGTCAATCTCACCGCGCTGAAACTTCGCGCTGTACATGCCGAGCTGCTCCAGCGTCAGCATATCCGGACCGGCATTCATTGTACCGCCCGAAACAACAATCGCCGGAATATTGACACGCGCCAGTCCCATGAGATTAGCGGGAAGTCCCTTGTCACAGCTTGAAAGGTATACGCCTGCGTCAAACGGCGTCGCGTTTGCGTGAATTTCAATCATGTTTGCAATCATTTCACGGCTGACAAGGCTGAAATTAATACCGTCCGTTCCCTGACTTTCCCCGTCGCAGATGTCCGTACAGAAATACCGCGCGCCGAAGCCGCCTGCCTCTGCGATGCCTTTTCTGACTTCTTCCACCAAAACATTCAAATGCCCGCTGCCGGGATGACTGTCGCCGTAGGTACTCTCAATAATTACCTGCGGTTTTGCCAAATCCTCCGGCGTCCAACCCGTACCAATCCGCAGCGGGTCAAGCTCCGGCGCCACCTTGCGCATTTCCTGACTCTTCAAATTGCTCATATGCTAATCCTTCCTTTCTATCTCATATATTATATAGTAAAGAACGCTGTCCTAAACGAACTTGTTCGTTTTGCGTTCTTTTAAGCGAAACTTAGAAAATCTTTGCTTGTGTCTTTTACAAGCTTAGATTTTCTTTTCGCTTTGTTATGCAAAAAACGAAATAATCAATGCCACAACAAATCCCGTACCGCCGACAAGTGTTTCCATAATCGTCCATGTTTTCAGGGTTGTTTTTTCATCCATGCCGACCAGTGATTTTACAAGCCAAAATCCCGAATCATTAAAGTGTGAGCAAACCGTCGCACCGCCCGCAACTGCCGCCGTCGTGCAGGCAAGATACAAAGGCGAAAGCTCCGCGATACCAGGAATCGCCGCAATAATTCCTGCCGCCATTGTCATCGCCACCGTTGAAGAACCCACACAGATACGCACAAGCGCAGCCACGATAAAGGCAAGCACAACAATCGGTAACGACATTGATGAAACCGCGTTTCCAATCACGTCGCCAAGTCCCGAATACTGCAATACATAACGCAGCACACCGCCGCACGCCGTCACAAGCAGGATTAAACCAGTCGGTTCAAGTGATTTCGTCATCACCTTTTCCAGCTCTGCCGTGCTATATCCGTGCCCAAGTCCCAAAATCAGCATTGCCGCCACCGTTGCAATCAAAAGCGCCACAAACGGCTCACCCAAAAATCCGAAAATTGGCTGTAATCCACTCAGCGCAGGCACAACGCCCGTCACGGAATCCAAGATAATCAATACGAGCGGTATCAGAATAATGCCGACAATTGCCCAAAAGTTCGGCAGCTTTGTCTCGTCAAAGTCCTCCTGATTTGCCACATGCTCAGGAACCGGAATCTGATACTTTTTACCGCATATCGTGCCCCAAACCGGTCCCGCGACAATCATCGCGCATGTTCCGCAGAAAATGCCGACCAAAATCACCCAACCCAAATCAACGTTGAGCATGTTCGCCACAAGGATTGGTCCCGGCGTCGGCGGAATAAACGCGTGCCCTACGGCAAGTCCTGCCAAAAGCGGAATTGCGTAAAACAGAGAAGAGCGTTTCGTCCGTTTTGCAAGTGAAAAGGCAAGCGGAATTAAGATAATCAATCCCGCGTCAAAAAACACGGGCATTGCAATCACTAAGCCTGTGATGCCAAGCGCCCACGCCGCTTTTTTGTCGCCGAACCATTTCACCATCGTGACCGCGAGCGTCTGCGCGCCGCCCGATATTTCCAAAATCGCGCCGAACATCGAACCTAAGCCGACCAAAAGCGCAATGCCCTTTAACGTATTGCCGATACCGTCGTTGACCGCCGTCACAATGTCAGCCACAGGCATTCCCGCAATCAGTCCAATCGAAATCGCGCCGATTAGTATGGAAATCATCGCCTGAATTTTGAATTTAATAATCAAAACAAGTAATATCACCAAGCCAATAATTGCCGCAATAACAAGTCTTGTTGGATTTAATGCAACCGTTTCTGAACCCATAAATTTACCCTCGCTTTCTTATGTGAAGTATTCGATTTTCATAGGTGAATCCCGTTTCACCTTGGCTGCGTCTTTTACAGACTTAAAAAATCTCTTCACATTATTTTCTTTCATAATCCGCACAATTATACACGCCACAAACATCTGATGTATGTATTTCATTCACCTCACTTTCCCTTATATTCATATGACGTATTATGTTTTGTAATTAAAATACTATATTATTTGGTTATTTGTGTCAATACATCTGATGTTTTTCTTTCTTTTTCAGAAAACCACACAAAAAAAGAAGGGGATTTCACATTTTATCCACCTTCTTTTGTGCATTTTTACAACATTCTTTTGTTTTCTTCTATATTTTTTTCTCATGCTCTTTATTCTTGCGCATTAACATCTGACGATTATAAGTCAAATGCATCATCATCGCACACCGCGCCCCCACAGGATCTTTATCCGTAATCGCCTCAACAACCGCACGGTGCGTTTCAATCGTTTCCTGCATCAGCGTCCGGTGCGTCAGGTTTGCAAACGTAAGCACTGCCGTATTAATCAGCGGAATGAGCGTCTCCACGACACGGTTTTTACTGCATTTTGCGATGCATGTGTGAAATTCGACGTCCTTTGGAATATGATTTTTTCCGCTAAGATACATCTGTTCTGTTTCATGACAAAGAATTTTAAGCTGCTCCAGCTCCTCCGGTGCCGCGTTCTCTGCCGCAAGCGCCGCGATGTCCGGCTCCAGCATCAGCCGCACGTCAAACAACTCCAGCGCAAGCTTATATTTATCCTGTAATTTAGACAGTCCAAGCGGGTCGTCCTCCGCAGTGCTCGTACTGATGACATATGTGCCCGAACCGCGCTTAACCTCCAGTATCCCTTTCGACACCAATGCTTTGACCGCCTCCCGGATGGTGCTGCGCCCCACGCCGAATCTCTCAGCAAGCTCAAATTCATTCGGTATCCGCTGCCCGACCTCAACCGGCTCCTGCAAAATGTAATTCATCAGCTCGTCTTCAATCTGTTCGCCTAAGAGTTTTTTATCCAGCTTTTCAAACTGATACATCGCCGTTTGTTCCTCCTGTTTGTAACCTTTCTATTTCAATATTTATAAATATCTATAAATCCCAAACCGTCAACTGATTTTCCTTAAAAGACTTTACAATCCGCTCGGTGACTTTATCCTCGCCAGTAACGCGTCCGCACAAAATCGGGGAATTTTCATCATACATCTGACAGCTTCGCGCGACGCTTTCGGGGCTATGATTGGCATAGCAATAACGGCATCCGTTTTTGCAGGTATTGTATGTTCCTATGTCAATGCTCTCAACACAGCCGCATTCTTTTCGTTGGTTTTTATCTTTATCCGCACAAATCCTGCAGCCTGTAATTTGCGCAATCAAATCTTTGTCAATGCAGCAGTTGTGCGCAATCCCGCAGGCGGACAAATCCACCGCCTCCGCACAGCTTGCAACCTTCATGCCGTTTTTGCGCGCAATCTGCGCAATTTTTGCGGCAAACGCAGTCAGCTCACTTTCTTCCAGGCTACGGATACGCAGCGCCTGCATATTCTTCTGATTTTTTGCGTAAATATCGACAAAGCTAATCACACACTGTTCCGTATATCCGCGCAGCCGTTCGGCGATTTCACCAAACGCCTTTAAATGGTATTCAGGTGTATAGTTTTCCGTAAACAAAATCGGATCATACCGCCAAATGACTCTCTGCGCGCCGATTTTTTGCGACAACTCCTGAAAGGTCGGAATTATATCGTGCTTTTTATCCGGCAATCCACACTCAATATCGGCGCCATATCCCGTCAGTGTAAACTGGAAATAATAAGCATACGCCCCCAGCGCGTCCAATTTCATAAGCATCGGTTTGGGATTTTTGGTCCAAAACACAATGCAGTCCACCACCTCGGGAGACAGCGTAATTTTGCTGACCTGACGCGGGTTCATCGGGTTGCGGACATACACATATCCTTCCTTTATTCTATTCAAAAACCAGTCGGAATAGTAATTCGGAATATCCGTCCTGCGGCTTACACTGATTATCACCGTGCCATCTCCTCCCCTAAATGTCCCACAACATATGTTCATTATATAAAATATCCTCTTTGCGGTCAATCATAATCCTGTAAATCCAGTTTTATTAACTTATAATATAAAAACTGCCGACAGCATACAAGCCGTCGGCAGAAAGCATTTATTTATAATCTTATACTGTTTTTCTCTTCTCCACAAACACCGGGAACGACTCCGTACCCTTCAGTTCCTTGTAAGAAGAAACCGTTACGTTTTTGTCCGTAATCGTGTATTCCACCGTTGCGCCTGTCTCTATCACGGTATCCTGCATGAGCACGCAGTTTCTAACCTTTGCGCCCTTGCCAACCTTAACGCCCCTAAAGAGAATGCTGTTTTCAACTTCTCCCTCAATCACACAGCCGTCGGCTACCATCGCATTCTTTGCGTGAGAGCCTGTCGCATATCTTGTCGGGTTGTCATCACGAATTTTCGTGTAAACAGCGCTCGGCGAGAACAAAGCATTGACATTCTCCTCCTTGAGCAATTTCATATTTTCCGCGAAATAGCTCTTCACATCAAGAATACGTGCATAGTATCCTGTGTGCTGATAAGCCCGAACATCAAGCTTGTCAAGCTGCGGAGAAACAATATCGCGCTCAAAGTAAGTCTGACCGTTTACATACGCCTCTCTGATTTGTTCAACAAGGAGCTTTCTATCCATTACATAAACGTTCATGGACATATTCTGCTCACCCTTGTCCTTATTGTTGACAATAATCTTCTTCACCTTGTCATTCTCGTCAATGTCAAGCGTATAGTACAGATCTTTCTTTGTCATGTCAATATCAATGAATGCCTTGGGAATTTCCTCTTTCGTGTAAGCAATCGTAATATCCGCACCGCTGTCAATATGTTTTTGCAAAAATGCATTAAAATCAAAGTTTACGGCAATGTTCGTATCCGCCATAATCACATATTTTTCTTTCTGACGGTTTAAGTAATCAAGAATGCTCGCAATCGCCTCAACTCTGCCGTTGTAGATATTAACTGTTTTCTGCGCGAACGGCGGAATAATATTTAAACCACCATTTTTACGCGTCAAATCCCACTCACGGCCTGCTCCGAGATGATCCATCAGCGAATGATAATTTCGCTTAACAATAAACGAAATATTATCAATGCCGCAATTTACCATACTTGAAAGCATAAAATCCACCAGTCTGTATCGACTTGCAAATGGTATGGATGCCATCAGACGCTCTGAAACAAGTTCCGGTACCAACGAATCGTAGCTGTTCGGGAATAAAATACCCATTGCTGAATCTGCATTTGAATTTACCATACCTTGTCACCTCCCTTAACATCCTCTGATACCATAGCCTTTGGTCCGACAACGGCACCCTCGCCGACTGTCACGCCTGAGCCAACCGTTGCAACACCCTTTTCATCACCTTCGGGCATCACGCCGACTACCGCGTCTTTTTCAATCACTACGTTTTCCGCGATAATACAGTGTTTCACTTTTGCACCTTCTTTGATTGTGCTGCCGCCCATGATAACGGCATCCTCAATCTCCGCGCCCTTCTCTACCTTAACGCCCGCAAAGAGAATCGAATGCTTTACTTTTCCCTCAATGCTGCAGCCATCGGTAATCATGCAGTTGTCGAGTTCAGCGCTCTCGCCTATCCTGTGACCCGTCATACCGCTGTTTCGGCTGTATATGCGCCAATTGTCATCAAAGATGTTGATACCGCTGTTCTCGGGATCAAGCACCTCCATATTTGCCTCCCACAAAGAGGAAATGGTTCCGACGTCCTTCCAATATCCGTCAAAGCGGTATGCGTACATTTGTTTGTTATCCCTTAACAAATTGGGAATAATATTATTACCGAAATCGTTCTCAGACTCAGGATCTTTCTCATCCTCAATCAGATACTTCTTTAATACATCCCAGTTAAAGATGTAAATACCCATTGAGGCAAGATTTGACTTCGGCTCCTTTGGTTTCTCCTGAAATTCCGTAATCTTGTCATTCTCGTCCGAAACCATCAAACCGAAACGGCTTGCCTCGTCCCAGGGAACTTCCATAACCGCAACGCTGAATTCTGCGCCCTTTTCCTTGTGGAAACGCAGAAAATCACTGTAATCCTGCTTACAAATCTGATCACCCGAAAGAATGATGACATACTTGGGATCATAACGTTCAATAAAGTTGATGTTCTGATAAATGGCATTTGCCGTGCCTTTGTACCAGTCAGAGCCGCTTGCCTGCTGATACGGCGGAAGCACATGCACACCTCCGTGGAGTCTGTCCAAATCCCACGGCTGTCCGTTTCCGATATACTCGTTGAGCACCAACGGCTGATACTGTGTAAGGATACCGACTGTGTCAATTCCCGAATTTACACAGTTTGACAGCGGGAAATCAATAATTCTGTATTTCCCACCAAAGGGAACCGCAGGTTTAGCTAACTTCTGTGTCAGTGTGTACAGACGCGAGCCCTGCCCTCCGGCGAGCAGCATTGCAATCATTTCTTTTGCCATATGTTCTGCATCCTCCTTAAGCATTAATTTATTGAAATTTCATTTATCGAAATTATACTATAAAACTGTAAAAAATGGTAGTCTTTTGTGCAAATTTGTTAATATTTTATTATATATGTTGAAAAGAAAAACGTTATAACAGGCATATCATATCTTATGAATCTTGTCCGCGTTTTATGACCTCCTGTATATCCCGTTCCAAAATCCGCTGCTTTTCATTAATTTCATCATCTCACAGGATGACGCTCTCACGCGCTGCTCTGCCTTCCACCGTATTCCGGACGGAAGCAGCCGCAAAAACAGCATTTATTCATTCTGTCAGCATTCTGACGGAATTGCGCCAGAACGCGCAAAACGCTTGCATTTTGGGAGCCTGTTCACTTATAATGAAAATAGAATAATACAAGATATTGTTCAGGAAGGGCAAGGTATTATGAAGAAAATACAAAAAAAAGCCGCCGTCATGGCGGTGAGACTTCTTGTGTTTCTGCTTGTGGCGGCGCATTTAGCGTCTGCAGGAAGTATCCGCACAGTTCAGGGTGCGGGAAAGCGGACGGTCCGAATTGGATTCTTCCCGATGGAGGGCTACCATGAAACCCGGGCGGACGGAAGCCGCACAGGTATGGACGTAGAATACCTTGAGGCGCTGAGCGACTATGTCAACTGGAATATTGAATATGTCGAATGCGACAGTTGGGACGATGCCCTGACAATGCTTTTGAACCGTGAAATTGATTTAGTAGGCTCCGCACAGTATTCTGCAAAGCGGGCACAGCTGTACCGGTATGCCGATTTGGCAAGCGGATATACCTTTGGCGTGATTGCGGTAAACAGTGACAGTGAATTTGCCTACGAAGACTTTGACGCAATGAGCGATGCCTCCTTCGGAATTGTGGGCACTTACATACGAAAGGATGAATTTTATGAATATATGACAGACCACGGCGTTCCGCATCCCAGGGTAAGGTCCTATAAAAATACAGCTGCCCTGCACGCCGCGTTGGATGCAGGGGAAATCGACGCCCTTGTGCATTCTCTGACAGAGGTCCGGGAAGGACAGCGTGTGGTCGGCAGATTTGCGCCAATGCCTTTTTATTATATTACGTATCAAGGCAATAATGACTTGGTACGGGAACTGAATCAGGGAATTGCCGATCTGAAAATGAACCGGCCCTGGCTGGAAAACGAGTTGATGGTAAAACATTATGACAGCCGTTTGGATCAGACTATTCTGCTGACCAACAGCGAGAAGCAGTATATCGCGGAAAAAGGAACTTTGACCGTGGGATACCTCGACGGTTATTATCCGTTCTCCTACGAAAACGATGGAGTTTATACAGGACTTTCCCGTCAGGTATTGGAGGAAGTTTCCGTGAGCACGGGTATCCTCTTTGATTATGTAAAACTGGAAAGTATGGAAGAGGCAAAGAGGGCTTTAAATAACGGCAGTATTGATTTGATGAACTACTGCGGGGAGACTGCGCAGAGTATGCAGTCAGAAGGGCTTGCGGTCACAAAAGTGTATGCCCAAATACCGCAGGTCATTATTATGACCCGAAGTGACAAATCCGACTCCATTGACACCCTTGCAGTGGAATCAGGCAACGCCTCCGGGACTGCCGTGCAAAACTTTGTTGATGAAAATACGCGTCTTTTTCCCTATTCCACACAGCTTGAGACCCTGAACGCGGTGATGGACGGCGAGGCGGACGCTGCCATATGCGACGGGTATTTGGCAGAGTATCTGCTCGGTTCGCAGTTTCGTTTTAACAGAATGGAAATCCAAAGTGTGCTCAGTGACGTCCACAACATCTATATGGTTGTGGCAGATGACGAAGAGTCCCCGCTTCTTGGTATTTTAAATAAAGAACTGCTCGAGGTCAGCGACAAAATGGTCAATGACTATATGCTCCGGGACAATTTCTATTCCAAGATGAGTATGGCAAACTTTATCAGCGATCACAGCATTTCGATTATTGCTGTTCTGTCATTCTGTGCGGCGGCGGTTATTTTGGTACTGTTCTTTTTGCTGCGAAACAGCTTACGTGTTCAGAAGCTGATGTACAAGGATACAGAATTTCGTATTTGGAACCTGCATTATCTGCGATACCGGGCGGCAAAAAAACTGGCGGCAGATAAAAACGGCAATTACGCCATCGCCTACACGGATATTGGTCAGTTTAAAAGCTACAACGCATTGTACGGCTGGAATGCGGGACAGCAGATACTGGCGCTGGTCATTAAGACGCTCTCAGAGGAAGTGGATAATAAACGGGAACTCTATGCGAGGAGCTACAGCAGTCATTTTGTGCTTTTTATGAAATATGAAACGATAGATGCGCTTCACACGCGTCTTATGGACATTGCGGATAAAATTTCTGCACGGATTTATGAAAAAATGGAAACGCATATGTCACTGACTATGGGCGTAGGCTGTCTTGAGAACGGTGACGATGATCTGCAGCGTGCCCTGTCCGAGGCGATACAGTTAGTGGACTCTTTAAAGGACAACTATAACAACGCGGTTCAGATTTATGACGATAAGCTGCGTGCAAAGCTGCGGGAAACGCACGAAAGGGAGAAACTCTTGGAGGCTGCGGATATTCATACAGATTTTGTGGCTTACTATCAGGCAAAGGTGGATATTCGCAACGAGAAAATTGTAGGCGCGGAAGCGCTGGTTCGTTTCAAGGATCCTACGGCGGACGGCGCTATCCGCACACCGTGGTTCTTTGTTCCTTATTATGAGCGCACCGGAAGAATTAAGGAAATTGATTTCTTTGTAATGGAGTGTGTATGTATCATGCTGCGCAGACGGATTGACGCGGGTAAAAATGTTGTACCTGTTTCCTGCAATTTTTCCAGAATGCATTTCACGGACGATGGTTTTCCAAAACGGTTTGAGTCTGTTATTGACAGATACCAAATTCCTAAGGACCTGATTGAAGTGGAGATTACGGAGACGCTTGTAGTGGAGGATGTGCAGCAGCAAAAGGTCAAGGAAATCGTGGACATTCTGCGCAAGAAGGGCGTACATCTTTCCATAGACGATTTTGGGTCCGGATACTCTTCCCTGGGTGTGTTTGAGCAGATTCCGGCATCTGTAATAAAATTGGACCGTTCATTTTTGCTGAATAACGAAAACCGCACCAGGCAGGTACAGATTATGAAGAATATTGTCAATCTTGCCCGGGATTTGAATGCGCAGGTGGTCTGCGAAGGTGTTGAGACGGAAAATGATACGGAGCTTATGATGGAGATTGGGGCTTATGTGGCACAAGGGTATCTCTATTGCAAACCGGTACCGGAGGATGTGTTTGAGCAGATGCTGGAGAAAGAAATAATGGAATGATGTCTCTCTTTAAAAGATAAGTCTGTCCTAACCGCACGTTAAGACAGACTTTTTTCTGTTATTCATATTCTATAAAACATATTTCACAACCAAATTATCCAACCCTGTTATAGTTAATCAGGCACCCTTTCAAGATAATCTGCCGCTCCTCGTCTGTCAACTCGCCTAATGTCATCTCAAACTCCGTCTTTTTATCCTTCCCGACAACATACGCCTTAATCACGTCCGCATTTTCCTCAACGGCTTTTCTGATACCCGGAATGTAAATATAATCAAGATTTTGAAACGGCAGCTCGCCCTCTTTAATCAAAAACGGCAGCATACCCCAGTTAATCAGATTCGAACGGTATCTCTTCGTCGCATATTCGTTTGCAATATTTGCCCATCCGCCAAGCACCTTCTGACAGCTTGCCGCCTGCTCTCTCGCCGAACCGTCGCCCGGCTTGACCGCAAAAATCGTGCTGCCGATACCCGTATTGTAACGGTCCGCATCCGGCGTAATCGTCTTCATCACAGCCCAAGCCTCTTCCAATTCCGGAAGGGTCTGTACCGGACAGGACTGCTCTTCTCTCGCCTTCTCCGCCGCCTGAATTTCTTTCGCACGTCCCACATAAGCAGGGTCCTTTCTGGAAAGCGTAAACTCCGCAAGTCCCAACGGATTCGAACGGTAGGAAGAAGTCTCGCCCGACGGAATTAACTCGTCCGTTGTTGTGACCGGATCATGAATTTCCGAAACGACCTTCAACATCAGATTGTCCGTAAGCGCAACCATTGCAGGCCAGTCCTTGATGTTTGGCCCAAACTTAATTTCGACTGATTCATCCGCCACGCCCTTTGAATCAAACACGCGGTTTTCGTAAATCTTTTTGTCAAAGAAATATTTGTACTTTGTGAAATCTCCGTCAAACTCCGTAGCAGGCGTCAGATACCCTTTATTTGCCGCAGTCGCCGCAATTGAACGCGCATCCATCAGCGCAACCGACGCAATCTGTCCGCTCTGCAGCTTAGAACCCTCGCGGTTCGGGAAGTTCCTCGTTGAATGACGAATTGAAAATGCGTTGTTTGCAGGTGTGTCGCCCGCACCAAAGCACGGACCGCAGAATGCCGTCTTTAACACCGCACCCGTCTGCATTAATTTCGCCGCACAGCCGTTTTTCACCAGTTCCATGTAAACAGGCATTGACGCCGGATAAACGCTTAATGTGAACTCATCGGGACCAATGCTTGCATTGTCCAAAATGTCCGCCGCCGCGCAGATATTTTCAAATCCGCCGCCCGCACAGCCTGCGATAATCCCCTGCTCAACATAGAGCTTTCCGTTTCTGACCTTATCCTTGAGCTTAAAATCAACCGCCCCGTCAAGGCTGACAAGCGCCTTCTTCTCACACTCGTCAAGGATGTCCATAAGATTGGCGTTCAGCTCCTCAATCGTGTATGTATTGCTCGGGTGGAACGGCATTGCAATCATCGGCTTTACTTTACTCAAATCAACCTTAATCACACCGTCATAGTAAGCTGTTTCTCCCGGATTAAGCTCGGCAAAATCTTCCGTTCTGCCATGAATATCATAAAATTCCTTAATCTCGCCGTCCGTTCTCCAAATTGAAGAAAGACAAGTCGTTTCCGTTGTCATCACGTCAACGCCGATACGGAAATCCGCCGACAAAGACGAAACGCCGGGACCGACAAACTCCATTACCTTATTTTTCACATAACCATTCTTGAACACCGCGCCGATAATCGCAAGCGCCACGTCCTGCGGACCGACGCCCTTTGCAGGCGCGCCTTCCATATAAACGGCAACCACGCCGGGCATATTAATGTCATACGTTTGATTCAAAAGCTGTTTTACAAGCTCCGGACCGCCCTCGCCCATCGCCATTGTTCCAAGCGCACCGTAACGCGTGTGGGAGTCGGAGCCAAGTATCATTCTGCCGCCGCCTGCAAGCATTTCACGCGCATACTGGTGAATGACTGCCTGATGAGGAGGAACATAAACACCGCCGTATTTCTTGGCGCATGTCAATCCAAACATGTGGTCGTCCTCGTTGATTGTACCGCCCACTGCACAGAGCGAGTTGTGACAGTTTGTGAGCACGTACGGAACAGGGAATTTTGTCAGCCCTGACGCGCGTGCCGTCTGGATAATTCCTACGAATGTAATATCATGTGATGTCAGTTTGTCAAACTTGATTTTCAGCTTGTCCATATTATCTGACGTATTATGCTTTTCGAGAATACCGTAAGCAATCGTATTTTTCTTTGCCGCTGCCTTATCCACGTCTTTTCCGGTTTTTGCCTTCACTGCTGCCGCCGCGTCCGCGTTGTCGGCAATCAGCTCCGTTCCGTTTACGAGATAAGCGCCTGTTTCAAATAGTTGTATCATTTATTGTTACACCTGACCTTTCTATAATTTTTTAATTTTTACCGAATTTGCGCTGCAAAGCAGTAAATTCCCTTACAAATCCGTATGCATTTTCAGAAAAAGGCGCAAGCCTTTTGTAGCGTGCGCCCTCGTACTATACTTATGTTAATTCTTTATTGGGAATCTGTCAATGGTTTTTTAATTATGGAAACAACCTTTCCTGTATTGGAAATTTATTATACTGATTATATGTATTCGTTTTGATTACTATAATCAGCAGTAGTTTCGATAAAAGGATTCGATAAAAATTACGCATGAAAAAAGAGGCTGTTTGTCAATTATCCAACTGCCCATTTTTAATCCTCCTTTGCCACTACTGCCCGCGGATAAAACACACATCCGGCAAAACAATCGGATACTCTTTCCCCTCGTCCATATCTGTCCACCCCACGACGAACCGCACGCGGGCGCTTTTCATCACATACCCCTGCGCCCGATACTGCTCCGCCTGTTTGCGAAAGTCCTTCGAAAACTGCACCACCGCCTGCATTTTCCCGTTGTATTCCACACAAAGCTCCGCCCCTCTCACCAAAAGCTGCGTGCCGCATATCATTTGGCGGATAATCTCTTTTTTATTCTTAAAAAATCCTAGATTAACAGACTTATGCGAAAGCTGCATCAAAATTTCCTCAGGCTTTTCATACAGCCTATCGTCTGCCCTTGTCCTCACACTTGCAGAAATAAAACGGTCAAACTCCTTATTATTGTAAAAAATATGCAACCCCCTCTTTGCCCTTGTCATGCCCACATACAATTTTCGTTTACACGCATCCGTGTCAATGTTCACCTTATCAAGCATCATAAAAACCTCATCAAATTCCCTACCCTTTGATTTATGGATCGTAGACACGACCACATCACCGTTCTCATTCTGAAAAAAATCTTCAAGCTTCGATTCATGCAAAAACGCCTCTAAATCCGACTTATATTTCCGCTTATTGGACTGCTCAAAAGCCTCCAATATTGTAAGGCATAGCGCAAGATTACTGCTCTGTTCATAATACCGCTCCATTCTGCTTTTTGCGTCCTCCCACTTCTCGTCGGAAATAATCGGCGTTGTCAAACCCTTCTCAATTCTCATCATAAAAAAACGCAGTTCGACCATATTATACAAGTCAAATCCGTCACTCGACTGTATCAGCTTTGCTCCGATTCCCTTTTTCTTTAAAAGCCCGACCACGCAGAACGCCTCATTATTTGTGTTGGTGAGAATGCACACCGTTCCTTTGCTGCGCGCCGTGATTGCAGCAACTGCCACAGGCTCCTCCAAATTCGGACTGGCACACTGCACCAGCTCAACCACTCCGCCCGCAGCGCAGCGCGAGACAACAGGCGCACTTTTCAGCCGATTATGAATACACTTCACAAAATGATTTGCAAATTCCACAATGCAGGGAGCGCTTCTGTAGTTGTCAAGCAGTTCATATTTTTTTGCATTTTCCTGCTTCAAAAAAGCCGCAAAATATCGGGAATCAGAACCTCTGAATTCATAAATATTCTGATCGTCGTCCCCTACGGCAACCACACGCAAATCGTCGTTTCGTTCCATCAGTGCAGTAACGAACCTGTACTCATTCTCGTCCATGTCCTGCGCCTCATCAATTACAAGGACCGTCTTGGTAATCCTTCCGATTTCGACATCTCCGTTCTCAATCATTTCCGAGGCATCTTTTACAACCGTATCAGCGGTTCCAAGATTTCCGACCCTGCCAATCAGGTCAAAACAGTAGGAATGAAACGTCTTGATTTCGATAAAACCTGCCGCATTTCCAATCAAAGCATAAAGCCGTTGGCGAAACTCTGTTACCGCCGCACGCGAAAACGTCACCATCAAAAGCTGCTCATGCTTTACGTCCTCCAAAAGCATGAGCGAGGCAAGCTTATGTACCAAAACCTTTGTCTTTCCGCTCCCCGGACCTGCTGCCACGACAATATACTTCGACATGTCATCATCAATAATTTCCCTTTGTACTTCCGACAGCTCGTTAAAAAGCTTATTATATTTATCAGGTGTAATATTTCGGTTAATCTCATTTTTTCGGTTTCCCTTAAAATATTTTGCAATAAACATGCGGTAGTCCATCTGAAAATATTCATTGACAAACTGCAGCGCCTCCTGATAATTCCTGACCATCATGTTCGCAAACTCACCGACAATATGAATTTGCTGCATTTTCTGCCTGTAATACTCGTTCAGTTCCTTATAATCGTCCGCCTTATAACGGATTTTATTGTCCCGCTCCAGTCTTGTTATCTCCATTCCGCTATACAGCACAAGGAAACCGCCCTCCAGCTTCATGGCATCAATTTTCGATAAATATAAAAGCGCATCCTCCACCTCTTGGTCACTCACTTCTATATCCCTGTTTCTTTGATATTCCTGCTTTAATTCCAAAACGGAAAAACCTACCAGTATCTGCTCTTTGCTGCTCATAACCGCCCTGCTTTTGTCAAACAGATACTTTACGATAAAGTCAGCCAGCTGAATACACTGCTGTCTCTTTTTCCACAATTGCCCGGGGTTCTTTTCGGGAACGACAATCGTTCTCTGCGTTGTGTTTTCAATGCTTTTTTTAATAAACTTTTTGATGGTCCAATAATAAAATACGGTCTTTATCGCATTGACTGTAGCAGTCTTTATTCCGCTGATTATGGCTGTCTCATTCAGTTCTTTTAAATTCAGACTTTCTCCGTCTTCGTTCAGATTTTTCACAAGGAACTCTTCCAACTGAGAATATTTTCTGAGAATGTTCAGTGATTTGTTCTCCGTATCCGTCTTTTGGATATATGCCGTCAAATCCTTTGTGTTTGCCAAGATATTTTCTTCACGCAGAATATGGATTATTTTAAACGTTTCCTCCCGCTCAATGCCAAGCCTGTCGGAAATATAATCAACCCGCGACTCGCCCTCATAATCCGCCGCATTTGCAACGCTCCTCGCCGAAATCAACATACTGATAATCCGTTTTGCATTTGTCCGGTCAGTTTCCGTCATTTTATAAGATTTTTCTATCACTGCGGAAGCTTCTATCATGTTTCTGACAAGAATGCCTGTAGCATAAATGTGCGGCACATTTTTCCCGCGCTTAATATATCCTGCATTCTCCAACGCCTGCACCGCTGTCCTGACACGTGTCTCAATATCCGGAACCGCTTCATCCCAACCTGCCTGACGCGCAATTTCAAGCGGCGTACGCTGCATGGACGATCGGTTTCTTGTCAAGTCCTTAATTGCCTTCCAAACCTGCTGGATTTCGCTGATACTTAGCTTTGTCTGATTTAAGAGCATGAAATGCTTGTCCAAATCCCCGTCGTTAAACAGCACGTAGCATTCCGCCTGCAGATTTTGGTCCCTGCCCGCTCTTCCCGCCTCCTGCACATAATTCTCCAGCGAATCCGAAATGTCATAATGAACCACAAGCCTGACGTTTGGCTTATCGACACCCATTCCAAACGCGGAGGTTGCAACCATCACCTGCACCTCATCATTGATAAAGGCATCCTGGTTTGCCTGCTTCTCTCCCTTATCCATTTTTCCGTTAAAGGCAAGCGCCGAAAAGCCATCGTCGCACAGCTTTTTTGCAAGTTCCATAGTCCGCTTTGTTCTCGAAACGTAAACGATTGTCGGACAGTTTTTCTGTTCAATCAGCCACCGCAGCGCCGCATATTTTTCCTCGTCGCTTTCCTTATAAATGACCTCATACCTTAGATTTTTTCTGCTCGCATTTGAGGTGTAAAGTTCCAAATCCAAGTCCAAATGTTCTTTGAAATATGCCTTAATGTCACTGACGACTTTTTGCTTGGCGGTTGCAGTGAAGCAGGATACGGGAATCTTTTCGTTTAGCTGCTTTTTCTCCTGCATTTCTCTGATAAAATCGCCGATATACAGGTAATCCACCCTGAAATCCTGCCCCCATGCGGAAAAACAGTGTGCCTCGTCGATGACAAACCGTGCAATGCTGCGCTTTAAAAGCAGCAACTCGATTGTCTTGGAGCGCAGGGACTCGGGCGATATGTACAAAATGGAAGCCATTCCGTTCTCAACGCGCTCAATGGCATCCGCGCGTTCAATCGGACTGAGCAGACCATTAATCGTTACAGCATCCACGATGCCTTTCTTTTCAAGATTGTCGACTTGATCCTTCATAAGGGATTGCAGCGGTGAAATAACCACGGTCAATGCCTTGGACAATGCGCCTGCTATGAGGGCGGGGAGCTGGAAGGTTATGGACTTTCCTCCTCCCGTGGGAAATATGGCAAGCAGGGATTGATTGTCAACGGCTGCCTGTACCGCCTTTTCCTGCAGGTTTTCGCCGTCGTATTTGCGAAAATCGTCGTATCCGAAAATCTGCTTTAAGCGTCTGTGGATATTCAGCTCATTTTGGCAATAAGCACATTTTGCGGCGCAGATTGTGCCGCGCAGCAGCCTGATTACGTTGGAAACGGCAGGAAACTTCATGTTTACCCAGTTTGGTATGATAGAGGTTGTATCCTTTGCCGAAATCATTGCCAAAACATATGCAAGCTCCGTCGGATACTGTTTGGATATTCCTTCAATATCGCAATTGCTGCATATTTTTCCATGATAAACGGTTTTGATGAGGTTGACGGTATTTCTTCTCGGATAATAGTTCAGATATGAAAAAAAGCCACGAAATTCTTCCTTCTGATAAAGTAAATCTGCATAAATTTCTTTTTGCAGTTCATTTAAACCGTAAAAAGCGTTTACTTCGTCATAAAATAATTCCATCGCTTTGACTGAATCATTCAACGGATTGTTGAGTGCATCGGTCTGCAATTTGTCGTCCTTGAGGAGGGCATGGTACGGCTTATTTGGAAAAAGCAGCGGGGACAGATAGAGCGTATCTATCAGGGCGTCTATATGGGCGTCCTGCAGTTCCTGCCGGATGTATTTAGCGTCATGGTGGACAATATTATGCCCGCACACGAAGCGTTTGCTGCCTGTGCTGTTTCGAATCAAAAAATTGCGGTATTGTTCTCTCGAGTTTGTGTGGAGCTGTGTTTTTGCGTCTACTGCGGCGCCATAGTCCCGGACGGTGTTTGTTTTGGGACTTACTTCGGTATCGGTAAATATGACTGTGTACATATTTTCTTCCTTTGCAGTTGTTGTTTATTTGCCATTCGCCGAATGAACTCCGTTCATTCTTCTCTCTTGCGCTCATTATATCATAAATCTGCGATTTATGATCAACATTCGCCGTTCGCAAAATGTACAAGTCCACTTTGCTCTCTTGCGCTCATTATATCGTATTTTGTTTTATTTTGCCATATTTTCTTTATAATTTCAAATTGTTTTACAGCGTTCTTGTTACTGTTCTCCCGTTCCGGTAATGCTTTCTTCACTGGGCGCAAAAAAAATTATTTCATTCGGTTGTTGACAAAACTGCCGCCGCAGTCATATACTGTAACTACAAAGGGAGTAGCTTGCATGGAACAACCCGTGGAAAATTCCATGTTTACCTTGCCGTCAATACGATCCTTGTGATCCGGCTTTGTAATGAAATTGCAAGACTTTGCTGTTGTTAGAAATGGCAAAGTCTTTTTATTTTGCCGCAGATTATCATAGATTTTTTGTAAAAACGGAAAGGAAGGGTTGTTGTTATGGAAATTTTTATGTGGGTACTCGTTTTGTCAGTCGGACTTGTTTTGCTTGTGAAAGGCGCAGATTTATTTGTCGGCGGCGCCAGCGCGCTTGCGGCACGGCTTGGCATCGCGCAGCTTGTGATTGGTCTTACCGTGGTTGCAATGGGCACAAGTCTGCCCGAGGCGGCAGTCAGCATATCCGCCGTGTTAAAAGGAAATGCTGACATTACCATCGGAAATGTCGTAGGGAGCAACATTCTCAATATTCTGATTATTCTCGGTCTTTCGGCGCTTATCACGCCGCTCGCGGTTGAAAAAAGTACGGTAACAATCGAACTGCCCTTTCTGACAGGCGTGAGTGTTCTGCTGCTCTTGCAAGGGCTAGACGGTACAATCGGACTTGCGGACGGAATTGTACAGATTCTTCTTTTTATCCTGTACCTCATCTATCTGTTTTGGTCGGCACGAAAAAGCAGCACGCAAAAAAATGAATTAACTACTGAACCACATGAAAGCTCCCCCGTGAAGCACAGTCAGCAAGCCGTTTGGAAAATCCTCCTGCTATGCGTTTTTGGTTTGGCTATGACGGTCGCGGGAAGCAACTTCGCGGTAGACGCTGCGTGCGGCATTGCAAAAAAACTTGGCATGAGCGAGCGTTTTATCGGACTGACGATTGTCGCACTCGGCACGTCCCTGCCTGAGCTTGTGACATCTGTTACGGCTGCAAGAAAAGGCAATGCGGACATCGCCATCGGAAACATTGTGGGCAGCAACATTTTTAATATCCTGTTTGTCGTTGGCATTTCCGCGCTTGTCCGCCCCGTGACGTTTGCGCAGGGCTTTCGTTTTGACAGCGTGGTTTCCGCGGCGGCGACGTTGTGTCTCATTCTCTTTTGTTACAGGGATAAAACACTCAAGCGTCCGCACGGCGCACTTTTGTTGGCAGGATATGCCGCATATTTTACGGCAATCCTGCACTAACCCTGCACGGCTGAATGGCTGAATTTTTCAGCGTAGCCGCGCTTCCGCGTATCGCCTGTCCAAAAGCCTGCGGTTTTCCTTCAATATCCGTTTCGCCTCCGTCACAATCTCAAACAGCACACGCTTCTCATACGCGGTGCAGTCCCCCAACAGCGCCTCCACCTCACCGCGGTATTCCGCATAATCCATTGTCCGGTTTCCATATAAAAGTGCGTCCACACTCACCTCAAGCACATTTGCAATATTTACCAAAGACCGCAGGCTTGCCTGTCTGACCGCCGTTTCAATCTGACTGACATACTGCGCAGACAACTCGGAGCGTTCCGCCAACACCTCCTGCGAAATTCCCCTCGCTCTTCGCACCTCTTTAATCCGCTTCCCGAGCAACTGATAATTAATAAACATAACCCATCCTCCTGTAAAATTTATCCTTTTTATTTTACAGAAAACTTCATGCACTTACGATTCTCCCAAGTTTAACCGGTCAAGCTGTACGCTGAACAGTCAGCATTCCGCATATTCCCGCATGCACGGCATTCTGCTATCATTTTCACAAAGAACACCGTCAATCCATATCGGAAAGGCTGATTAACAAATGAAAGACACGGAAACAAGATTAGCGCGCGTCACTGCACAAAAAGAACAAATCCGACAAAAATACCAAGGAATTTCCATTGATACGTTAGAACTCATTCCCGCCATTCCTCAAGAAAACCTTTTTGACGAGAAGCAGGAAAAGCGTGTCGCAGTTTACGCAAGAGTGTCCACGGATGACCCTCGTCAGACTTCCTCCTACGAGCTTCAGAAAAACCATTACAGGGATATTGTCAGCCGTCATCCCCAATGGACACTCATCGAAGTCTACGCAGATGAAGGAATATCCGGCACCTCTCTAAGACACAGAGACGCTTTTGTCCGCATGATTGATGACTGCAAAGCAGGAAAAATTGACTTCATCCTAACCAAAAGCGTATCCCGTTTTGCACGCAATGTTGTTGACTGTATCGGATATGTCAGAGCACTCGCGTCATTGTCCCCGCCCGTAGGCATTTTCTTTGAAACCGAAAATATTTATACACTCAATTCCAACAGTGAACTGGGACTGTCTTTTATTTCCCTTTTCGCACAGGAGGAAAGCCGCACAAAATCGGAGGTCATGAATGCCTCAATCGAAATGCGGTTTCGCAGAGGACTGTTTCTGACACCCGCTTTGCTCGGATATGACAAAAACGATAATGGCGACCTTGTCGTCAATGAAAAAGAGGCGCAGACTGTCAGACTCATATTTTTCATGTATTTATACGGCTATACCTGTCGTCAAATCGCGGAAACGCTCACAAAATTGGAACGGCGCACCAAGAAATCCAATGTTACATGGTCCGCGTCCGTCATCCTGTCCATTCTGCAAAACGAACGGCACTGCGGCGATATTCTTGCACGAAAAACATACACGCCGAACTACCTTGACCATAAATCCAAGAAAAACCGACGGGACCGCAACCAATACCGACGGGAAAACCATCATGAGGCAATTGTGTCAAAGGATGATTTTATTGCCGTACAGCGCCTTATCCAAAATGCCCGGTACGGATACAAAGGACTGCTGCCCAAACTGCAGGTCATTCCGACAGGTATCCTTCACGGCTATGTGATTGTCCATCCAAAATGGTCGGGCTTTCGGGCAGACGACTACCGCCTTGCCTCCCTAAGTATCGGAAAGCCTCCCGCGCAACACTCCGCTAAAAGATCCGACAGCCAGTCCGGATCCTGTAATTTGCAAGGATATGAAATGGTACGCGCACAGTTTTTCGATACCCGCAGCCGAATTACACTAACCTTTTCCCCGAAGCAAATTCGTTTCAGCGCCGATTGCGTGCGGAAATTTCAAACACATTATGTCGAATTACTTGTCCATCCTGATAAACAAATGTTTGCACTCCGTCCTGCACAAAAAGAGAGCCGCAGCGCCGTTGGGTGGTCTAAAACAGAAAACAGCCGCACCGTCCCAAAGCAGGTTGCGGGATGTGCATTCCTCCCAAACCTGTACGAACTGTTCGGTTGGAATCCGGAATATCAATATCGCCTGATTGGCATAAAAAAACAAAATGCAGAGGAAGAAATCATTCTTTTTCCGATAAAAGATACCGAAATCCTGATACCCGTTTCGCTTATTGCCGACACAGACGACCAAACGGTTATAAAACCACCCGGCACGAAAAACAATGTATCAGCGTACCCTATGGAATGGCGTTATTCCTTTGGCGAACCGTGTACCCTCCTCATTTCGGAAGCACAAACACCGCCCTTAGATCCGGTCAGAAACTGGAATACCAAAGCAAAAGGCATTCCCTACAATCCGGAACCGCTCAATGTCACAGATGAACTGGAGATTGAAAAAACAATTGAAAGTATGCTTTTTTCCATGCATCAGGAGGTTTGCCATGACTAACTACGCAAGTACTTATGTTCCTACGTTCACATTTCATAATTACAAAGTGTACGTGAATACAGCCTGCATCAAAAGTCTGCCGGATTTTGACTATGTTCAGATAATGGTCAATCCCTCTGAGCAAAAGCTTACGCTGCACCCTTGCAGCGAATATGAAAAAAACGCCCTGCGATGGTGCTCCGCCACAGCCAAAAGAAGTCCCCGTAAAATAGCGTGCAGAATTTTCTTTGCCAAGGTAATGGCGCTTATGAACTGGAACCCGGGCAGCCGTTATAAACTATTCGGAAACCTAATCCATTCTAACAAAGACGCGATTTTTACATTTGACCTCACTATTCCCGAAGTCTGCGAAAACCCTGACAACCCTGACAACCGTTCCATACAGGCAGCCGCAAGCAACGGATATACCATATTCTGCCTGCAGACGGAACCCAAAAACGAAATCAAAGAGGTATAACATGAAATCATCTGCATATAACCTGTCAATCGACCGCACCTTCCGCAAAATTTGGGTACCGTTTTCCCAAGAGGAGCTGCAAAAAACACTTTGCACAAAACCGATTATCACCTACAGCCACACCATTGTATCCGGCTTTATTTCCTATGAATACTGCCGACTCCACAAAATCCCCTACTCCTATGAAGAACGGAACTTTTTCTCACTGGATGAAGCAGTCACCTACGCCTGCCTGGAAAGTCTTAAACAAACGGATTTGACAGACGAAAAGTTCCGCTATTGTATCGGCAGACTGTACCATGCACAGAAACGGCTTTTAACCCAACACCTGTCACAGCCTGTTACCAAAAATCAAAGCTGCCGCACAACCGCCGCACTTTTACCCGACAGCACAACGTTATCCCGCAGCTCGATTTGTAAATACAGCCTTTATTCCGCCGCTATTGACGAAATCGACAGGAAGGCTCCCGAGATTGCCGACGGACTTTTGCAGGGACATTTGAAGCTCTCACAGGCAAATACACTTGCATTAAGCAGGCTTTCCCCTGAAGGAATACGGATTGTCTGTGACCGTATCAAAAACGGTGAGGATGCAAGCATGTTGTCTGATGCCGCCCCGAAAAAGAGACCCAAATGACACGCAGCCCCAAAAGCATCCGGTTTATATCCTGAAATCAAACAAATGCCCAAATATGACCCCGATGCGGAGCTTTCCAGCCTTACACTTACCATCCCCATGTGGATTAGTTCCATCAACCGCACCAAATCGCTCACCAAGTTCCACGAAGTTTCCGCAGATGCACTTGCGCGGTTGGAGGAACAGCTTATTAGGTTAAGACAATGTACCGAAGAAATGCAATTGAAAATACAGGAGGAATATCATGCATGACGCAATCTGTGAAAGAGCCTTTCATCAATTTGTTCCACAAGTCCATTATGAACTAATTCCAATCAAAAACCTTGTATCCAATCAGAATTACCAGCGCAACATCTCGGAAAAACATGTGCAGAAAGCGGCGGCACATTTTGACATTTATCAGATTAATCCTGTAAAAGTCAGCCGGCGCGACGGGATTAACTATGTATTCAACGGTCAGCATACCATCGAAATTGTGGCTTTGGTTTCCGGCTCCAGGGAAACTCCTGTTTGGTTCATGATTTATGATGACTTGGAATACACGCAGGAGGCTGATATTTTTGCCAACCAGCTAAAATATACGAAAAGCCTGGTGCCCTATGAAATTTTTATGGCAAATATTGAAGCAGGCAACAATAATCAGCTTATGATAAAATCTTTAGTTGAATCCTACGACCTGACCATTGCAAAGAATATGCATCCGGGCACAATCTGCGCTGTTGCCACACTCGAAAACATCTATGAAAAATACGGTTTTCATGTGCTGGACCGCACAATTTACCTGATTGTCGGCACTTGGGAGGGTATCCCGCAATCGTTTAGCGCGAACATGCTAAACGGCGTGGCAAGACTTGTTAACAGTTATGGGGAAGATTTAAAGGATGAACTATTTAAAGAGAAATTAGGGCGTCTGTCCATTAAAGAAATCGCGCGGACAGCACGCGACAGACGTAACGGCTCTTTGGGATTTTCCGAGGCAATACTCAATGTTTACAATTCCAAAATGCAGAAAAACACCCTTGCCATAACCAAGCTGTACTCCAATAAAGGCGTACGGCCAGCCAATCCGCTTACGGAAAAAAATTACGGATAACGGAAAAAGCGCTGCCGTAAAACCAGCAGCGCTTTTGCTTAATGCAAATATTTATGCAGCACCCTCATCAACAGCGATATATCTAGCGGTTTTGCAATATGCGCATTCATGCCGCTCTTGAGCGCCGCCTCCTTATCATCCTCCATCGCATTTGCCGTCATCGCAATAATTGGCAACCTTTTTACATCATTGCGGTGCATCGCCCGGATTGCCTTTGTCGCCTCATATCCGTTCATAATAGGCATCTGTACGTCCATTAGCACGGCACTATAGTAACTCTCTTCGGAACGTTCCACCATCGAAACCGCATCGGTTCCGTCGGGTGCAGTCTCAATAACAAAACCTGCTTCCTCCAAAATAACCTGCGCGATTTCGCGGTTCAGCTCATTATCCTCCACCAAAAGAAGCCGCTTTCCGCCATAATCCTCCTGCGTCCAAACAGCGCCTGCTTCCTCCAAATGATGATCGCCGATATTGTTCGCCGTCAGCAGCGCTGCTCTCAAATCCGACATAAACAGCGGTTTCGCGCAGAACGTGGTAACGCCTGCCTCCTTTGCCTCCTCTTCAATATCCGTCCAGTCATACGCCGTAAGAATAATAATCGGCGCATCGTCTTTCGCCATACTGCGGATTTTACGCGCAGTTTCAATTCCGCTCATTTCCGGCATCTGCCAGTCAATAATATATGTATGGTACGGATCACCTTCCTCATATGCGGATTTCGCCCGATATGCCGCCTCTTTCCCCGACGTCGTCCACTCCGAGCGCATTCCGATGCTTTTTAACATCCTGCTCACGCTGTCGCAGACATTTAAATCATCATCCACCACCAAGGAGCGCAGCCCTTTAAGTTCCTTAAGATCTTCCGCAGTTTTTTCAATATTCTGAAGTTGGAGCGAAAGTTTTACCGTGAACGTGCTCCCGTTTCCGGGTTGGCTTTCGACAGTGATTTCTCCTCCCATCAAATCAATAATGCTCTTCGTAATCGCCATACCAAGTCCCGCGCCCTGTATGCCGCTTCTTGTCGCGGTTGTTTCCCGTTCAAACGGTTCAAATATATGTTCTACAAACTCACGCGACATGCCAATCCCATTGTCCTTGACCGTAAAAGTGTAGTCGCCCCATCCTTGCTTATGCGTTGTGTGCTGCGCAATCCGGAAACTTATCGTCCCGCCTGCGGGCGTATATTTGACGGCATTGCCCATCAAGTTGATAAAAATCTGATTTAATTTCAGCGGATCCGCAATCACATCCTCATTTTCAACATCAAAGGTGTCAATAAACATCTCCAACTGCTTAGACTTTACCTGCGGCTGAATGATGTTTACCAGGTTGTGTATCAACTCGGAAATATTGCACTCCTGATTATGAATCTGCAGCTTTCCGCTCTCAATGCGGCTCATATCCAAAATATCATTAATCAGTCCCAGCAAATGATTGCTTGAGGAAAGAATTTTCTGCAAACATTCCCGCACCTGATCCGTCCGTTCCATATGGCTTGCCGCAATCGTGGCAAAACCGATAATCGCATTCATGGGCGTTCGAATATCGTGACTCATATTGGATAAAAACGTCGTCTTCGCCTGATTGGCATGCTGCGCCTGCATTAAAGCATCCTGCAGCGCCTGTGTCTGCTCCCGCTGCTTTCTGACCTGATCCGTGACGTCACGCGACACCACCATCGCAATCAGATCCCCGGTCTCATCATCGCGCGTCATCACAAAGGACTGACGGACACACATTGCCGACCCGTTATTGGCGCCTGCCCAATAATCCACATCGACTTCCATATTCCCTTGTTCATACTGGGCTTTTAATATCTCCACATCAACGGTTGCGTCGTAATCGTCCCATGATTCCGGCAAGACAAACTGCGCCCACCGCTCAAAACATTCGGAAACCTTACATGGTGCAGACAGTCCTGCATGTTCCAGCATAGAAACTTCTTTGCCGTTATAAACGCGGATAACGTCCTGCTCAATCAGGTCTTTTGTCAGATTACACTCAAACGCACTGAACGAATTGGACATAATGGCAATGCGGTACTGGCGTTCCTTGCGGTTTAATACAGCGCGCTCGCGTTGCTCCCGTTGTTCTTTCTGTTTTAACTCCGTTACATTCTGACGGACATATAAAACCCTGACAGGCTCCCCGTCCCTCCGGTCAAGACAGATTGCAACCAAATGTTCCCACTCTTCTTTTCCCTGACGGGATACATGGCATTCATGAACGATGGAATCCTTCGTGCCAAGCTCTTTCTTTATTATATCAATTTGCCCGAAATGGAGAAATGCCTCTCTTTCCTCGTCTCCAATAATATCTTCGGCATGATATGCAATCGCTTCGCTGTATATTCCCTCCATCGGGATACTGATGTTCAAGGGTCCGATTCCCGCTAAATAAGCATATCGGTCTTTATCCAAATCCGCTATAAAATAACGCGACGCAAAAAGGATATTCATACCGCGCAGCACATCATTTATCGTTTTATTCTCCGTTTCCAATTCCACGCGTCGTTTCCTTGCATGAATAACCAAAGCGGCAACATAAAACAAAAACAGGATAAGCAGGCAGATTTCCAGTCCGACACCCGCAATATTCGCCCTGTCTACCATTGACTGTGTGACATTTTTAGGGAATGCCTGCACGAGAACATAATCATACCCCGGCAGATGCATCACACAGAGATTATCTGTTTTACAGCCCTTACTGCACAAAAGCGCTGCATTACTGCCATCCGTAAACGCTGTTTGCGCCTTTTGCGCAGTTTTGCCGTCTATGACACCTGCCTGCATCAAAGAGTCAAACAAATTATCCCCGTATGCTCCGTTTCCAGAATTTGCGATTATCATTCCCTCACGCGTGCAGAGGAACACATCGGCAGGCACGCCGAAATAACTGGCGGAAATCATATCCTGCAGATAATTTTCAGCAAAATACAACCCCAAAAACATTCCGGCAATTTCCTCGCCCTCGTATACAGGCGCATAAAAGACCATCATCGGTTTCCCTGTATGCCTGGATTCTTCCACAACCTCCAAACCGCTCTCGCCCCGCATTCCACGTATAAAATAATCCCGGTCCGAGCTGTCGTTCGTCTCCCCGTCAGAGGCAAGATTGACACCGTTTTTATCCGTAAAACGAAACGCATCAAAGGTCGTATTGTCCTCAAGCTGCTTTAATACCTGCGAATTGATTTTCGAACCGTTTCCGCCTGTACTCACCAAAAAAGCATTATTCTGAATGCGCTGAAGCGCGTTGTCAAATTCACTCTCAATACGCCCGACGGTCTGCCTTGCGGAATCCTCCGCATAAACTCTGTTCTGTTCCTGAATTCGCACTCTATTTATCATAGTATAGATGTGGAATAAAACAAGTACAACAATCAGGAAAAAAGTTGCATAAACAATCGGCTGCCATGTTTTCTTATGCTGTTTCATCAAATTCGGCGCAATTGGCTTAGAACGCGCCATGCCCCCTCTCTTTTCGAAAATAAGTACCTTACTATTATATTCATCGTCATCCCGTTACGGATTTGAATCACACACAATTTCAGGGAAATTATAGCATAAAATATATGTGGTTATCAATCATTACTCATTCTTCATTTACGCGCCCCAATTGTGTTTTTTCAGTCGGTTATATATTCCAACACCATTGGAATACGCGTTCCTCAATGTTCCAATCAGCCTTCCCCATTCCGCTCATCCTTCTTCTTCAACAACTGCGAAGTATCCAGCACCTGCTCCGACTGCTTCGCCTTTTTTTCCCGTTTCTGCTTTTTAACCTTTTGGGGGGCGGGGTCAGACTCCTTCTTTGTTTCAGTTTCCGCACTCTGCTCTAACTGTCCTGGCTGCACTGCCGGTTGCGCCTGCTTCATTTCTCCGGACGCCCCCGCATCAGCACCAGCCGCCGCATTCTTCTTCCATTTCCCCGTCACGCCGCCAAACTTTGGCACATACTGAAACCGCCGCATCGCAACATCCGCCAAAAACAGGCAAATCGCAAACGCTGTCAGCCAGTTCGTCAGCGGATAACGCTCCTTTGCCCCCGCCGTAATGCGCGTCCAGACATTCTCCTGCTCCGTAATCACCTTCCCGTACTGCTCGGCAAATCTCAGATACGGCGCCGCGCTCACATCGAACTTATATTCGTCTGAGAACTGCACTGCCGCCGCGGTCGTCATATAGCTCTGAATTTCGCCGCCCTCCGTACGCCGGATATTAAAATGATACAATCCCGTCTGAGACGTAGGAAGCTGCGCCGTATATTTCCCCGGCGCCGTCGCATGCAGCTTCGCCTCGCTGCTCTCCCCGTCGGGGGCAATCATCGTCACAAGAATCTCTGTCCCGCTGCCGTAATCGCCCGTCTGATAAACGACCTCGGTCTGCTCGCCAGCCGTCACCACGTTTACGCTGTCCTCGCCCATATCGGCATTTCCCGTTGAATAGTCCACAATGCGTTTCCAAAGCTGCACATAATCGTCCTTCCCCGAAAACGCGCCGCTCCACTCGCCCGTGACATCGCTGTTCCAGGCGGCAGTCCTGCCAAGCCCGTACTGCCATACCGTCAAAATCGGGTCTTCCTTATCCGCAGAGACAATCACCGGATTCGACGCCGTCTTCGGTGTCGCGGCAACATACCCGTAAAGCGAAGGCCACCCGTCAGCAAACAGACCGTGCGTCAGCTCATGACCGCCCCGAACCGCAAGCGGGAAATCGCCGTTTTGGATATAGCTGTCACCGCCCAAAAAAACCTCCTGTGCGAAAATCTTTGGAATATCGCTCGAAATATCCGAATAATAATATCTGCCGCCGCAGTTGTCCGCCAGCCTTTTCAAAAGCTTTGTGTCGGAACCCGTCCCGACCGCCACCGTCGAAAGCGTAATGCCGTTTGCCGTATAATCGCTGATCACATCTGTATAATTGCCTGTTTCTCCCATGCCGTCCGTCAAAAGCACCACATGCTTCACGGACGCGTCACAGTCCTCAAGCGCCTTGCATGCCTCCAAAAGCGCAGGCTTAATCGTCGTTCCGCCGCCCTCTTTAATCTGCTTAATCGCGTCTTTGACCGCCGTTTTATCTTCCGCCGTCTGCAATTCCACCTGCCATGTATATTTGTCGTCGAACGTCAGTACTCCGACATAATCCGTATCGCGCAGATTGTCCGCCGCCACCGTCGCCGCCCGGATTGCAATGTCCAAATTCGTGATACCCGAACCATCCAGCGCACCGCTCATACTGCCCGAATGGTCAATCACCATCACCATCGCCATTGACGGCACTTCATTCACGCTGCGCAGCTGCATGTCCACGGGCAGCACCGTTTCCAGCGCCGTATCCCGATAACCGCCAAGCGCAAAGCTGTCCTCACCGCCGCAGCAGATAAAACCGCATCCGTAATCCTTCACATATGTCTCCAAATTTTCCAAAAATCCGGTCGGCAAATCGTCAATATATGTGTCCACCAAAATAATCGACTTGTAATCGAGCATGGCATTGATACTGTCCGGCGCATTCAACGCTGAAACAACGCTGTAATCGCAGCCTGCCGCGCCCAATACGGACGCAAAGCCCGAAACGCTCGTATCACGTCCCGAAATCACAAGGATTTTCGGCACCGCCTCCACGACGGAGTACGCGCTGAACGTGTCATTTTCAGCGCAGGTATCCCCCTGTGCCTGAACCTGCACGCGCAGATTTTCCATTGCGCCGCTTTGTGTGCCCGTGTCAACCTGCGCGCTGAATGCAAAGCGGTTGCTCCCTTTGTTTAAGTGCACGCTGTTCGCCGCCGTCTGACTGCTTCCGTTGTACAGCGCAATCACCGCGTCCGTATCGTAATTGCTCTCCACAAGCACCGTAATCGAATACTTGTCATTCGGGTGCAGATACGACGGAAGCATAACATTATCAATATAAGCATCCGGCGTTTCCTCGTTCTCGTAAAGCAGTGTCAGAAACTCCGCCTGACTCGCCGTCAATGCCTGTGCCATATTTTGAATGTCGCCCCGCGTTTCTTTACCGTCCGTCAGCACCACAAGGCGTTTTCTGTAATCGCCTGATAACAGTGTAAGCGCCTTGGAAACAGCGTCCTCGAAGTTCGTCGCCGCCTTCTCGGGCAGCGTCATCAGCCCCCCGTAATGCGTCCCGTCCGTCAAAAACTGCTCCACCAGTGTATCTTTTCCAAAGGTCACAATCCCGTAAACATTCCCCGAAGGCATTTTGCCGACCGTTTCCTGCAAATACTGCTCCATGCGCTCCAAATGCTCCGCATTGCTGTTCGACAAATCCACGACAAACACCGTCGCCGTCTGAGAACTGCCCTTTTTCAGCGTAATGCCAAGCAGCGCAAGCAACACGCACAAAAGCACCGCACCGCGCACCACAAGGTAGAACTTCCCGCGGTAACACATTTGGCGCACATAGACAATCCACTCCACGACCAAAAGCAGCAGGGCAAGCAGTAAAAACACATTGCGCAGCGTCTGCTTCACCTTTTGCAGGCGCGCCTCCCCCGAACCGCCGACCGACTCCGCCGTCACTCTGCCGTCGGACTCCGTCGCCGTCTGAAAACGCACGACATAAGACTCCCGATATTCCTCGTTTCCAAGTGAATACAGCCCCGCCTTAGCCGGACGGCTTTCAAACTGCGTCCTGTCCAATTCCGCCCAAGGCTGCAATGCAATTTCCTCGCCCGCATAATAAACATTTGTTGCCAACCAAGACGTGTCGGAGAGATAAATCATGGCATTTGCAAGAAAAATCGGAAACTCCGCCCGCAGCGGAAAATCAGACTCCCGAATGTCAAAGCCGACAACCACCTCCTTGTGTCCGTCCCGCTCGCCATAATAGCCGACACACTTTCCGTCGTATGTCAAAAAGCTCTGCGCCCCCTCGGGCAGCGCAAAGCAGTATGCCTTGTTTACGCCAACCGTAAAGCCTGAAAGCCCCGCTGTCAAATCGCAGTCCGTCATGTCAAGCACCACGTTTTCAAGCGTTTCGACAGGTTTGGCACCGCCGTCGCCAAAAATCAGACGATTGCCCTCACTGTTCTGCGGCGTCTGTCCTGCGTCGTAAATCACCACATTGTAACCCATTTCCTTGAGCGGCGTGCGCTTGGAAATGCCCGTATCCTGCACGCCGTCCGCCGCACCGTCGGTTTGGGATTTCGTAATCGTATCACCCGTCACTGCAACGTATGCCTTTTCCAAAAATGTGTTGCCGTTTCCGACAAGCAGTCCGCGTATTTTATTCTGACGGCTCTTAACTGCCCGTGAAACATTGTCCGCCGCAAGGCTGTCGCCCGCCGCACCGTCAAACGAAATATTGTCAAGACGGGACGTAAGCGTCTTACCCCGCCAGTCCGCAGCCTCAAACAGGCACGACGCGTTCTCCGACGGCGCAAGACGCATCTGTTTCAGCGCAATCAGCGCGTCTTCACCGTCATACAAACCAACGTCAAACGATGCTTCCGCATCGCTGTAATTCGCCACGCTCACAATCACGTCATACGTTCCGTCCTCCCGCTCTGTATACACGGTGTACTCGTTTGCCACATTGGAAGCAGCGTCACCCACGACATAAAGCTCCTTTTCGGCGCCGCGCAGCTCCTCAAACGCCGCCGCGCCGCTGCCGTCCGTAAAAACAAGCAAATCCGCCGCGTTTTCCGCCGTATCCCCCACAAGCGTATCCAAAATCCCCTGCGCCTGCGCAAGATTGCCTCCGCCGTCACTGCACTCCAAGCTTTTCAGCGTCTGTATCAGGCTCTCCGTATCTGTCATGTCCACCGCCAAAAGCTTTACGCCAACTGCATCCGCCGTCACAACGCAAAATTGTGTGTCCTGCGCCGTCTGCACCGCATCGCACATCAGTTCTATTGCTTCTGTAAGGCGGCTCTTTCCCCGGCTATCGCCGTAATGTCCGACATGCTGCATACTTGCGCTTGTATCGACCAACAGGATTTTCCTGCCCCCACCGCGGTTGTCCACGCGGATAAACGGCGACATCAGGGCAATCACAAGCAGTATAATTATCAAAATCTGTAAGTACATTAAAATGTTGTGGACAAATTTCTCGAAAAACGTCCGCGACTGCTCGTTTTTGAGCAGCTTTTTCCAAAGTAAATTCGAAGAAATCCGGTAATCCACGCCCTTTGGCTTTAGCAAATACAACAAAATAATGATTGGAACCGCTGCCAAAAACGCCAACGGCATTAAACTCTCAAATTGCAACAGCTCCGCTATGCTCACTGCTGCGGGCAAAAATCCATTCACAATCGCCTTTGGCGATGGATTTTTGCCAAAAGCCACTACACTTTCGCACGGTATTTGCAGCAAAGTGCAAATACCTGTCTGAACAATTTTCTCAAACATTATATAACATCCTTAAATCCTAAAAAATCAGTTGATAAATGTCCTGCCAAACAGCATTATTTTATCATACTTTATCGTGAATTTCCATGAAAGTTTCCAAGCTAAACCGAGAAATTTTTATTCAATAAAGCGGCTTATGATTCGCTGACATATGTATTATTCATTCATCTGAGTGCCGATTTCACATTTAACACCATATGTCACTTCTGCGGTAATCCGGTACATGGTTTTAAAATCTGCGCCATGCAGCAGCAATCCAGTTACCTCAAAGTCATGCAGCCCTGTCAAAGAAATGACATTGACAACATTTTCTTCTGCAAACGGTTCAACCCACATCATTATCGGTTGCCCTCTCAAAGCCTTTATTGCATTCTGCACATGCTCAATTCCTTCCCCATCACCATATAAAATCAGGCTTTCATGTGTTCCCATGTTGCTAGGCTCCCAAATGGATTTACAATAATGCTCCATCACCTTGTCATTGTCCAAGTCGCACTGGTATTGGTGATCTTCCTCCAAAGGCGACAGCTCCTCACAGCTTCCGACAATCGCTTCATGCGCGTCAATTTGTTTCTTAAAGAAAAGGCTGTTTTGCAGGATGTCCTGCGCAAGCGCCCTGTAATCCTCCTTTGCGCGTTCGGCAAGCTTTGTATCATATTGTTCGGGGAAAAGCATCAAGTCTGCCGATTCCACCTGCACCCCGTCCACATAACACGCCAAACTGATACCGTTATATATCTTTTTGCTATAATCGTACCGTGTGCGGCACAGGTAATTTTTCCCCTCATAGGAAATCATGCCAAACTCTTCTTCTACGGCGTCATAGCTGCTTGTCTTCTGATAGGTACCATCTTCCTGTCCCTTATAGAAAACATACTCCGTAAAGCCTGCCGAGCCGCCAAAATATTCCTCTGCGACAAGATCCAAAATACCGTCATTATCCCCGTCTGCCATTACCATAATGTAGTGCCCTAATCTGTCCGCCCGTATCACATCACTGCGCAGTGCTATGTTGTCTTTGGCAAGCGCGAGGACCTCCTCTTTTGTTAATTCTTTGTCATTCATCAGTCCCTTTAACGTTTCCAATTCCGTGCCGTCAAGTATGGATTTTGTAATAACGTCTAACAGCGCCTGTGGTATGGCTTCATTTTCTCTTTGATTCTCGTCGATTTTGTGGAGGTTTCCGTCGTTTTCTTCGGGAAGCATTCCGGCGTAGAACTGCTGATACCGCTTTTGCACGCTTAAACTGTTTTGTTTCCACTCCTCGATTGTGAAAGTTTCATCAAACAGCACATGCTCAGCGCTGTCCTCATAAGCGCATATCCGCACGCTGTCCTCGCGCACGTTTGCCGCACATTCACGCTTTTTCACCAACGCAGTCCCTTCCCATTTCCAAATCTTCTCCGTTTGGTCAAACGCATCCGCGGACGATTTCCCTTCAGCATCCTTTGCATATTCGACATTATAAGTCCATATGCTCTGTGCCTGCGGATAGTATTCTGCATTCCATGAATGCACCGAAAACTCCTCCGGTATCTGCGCTGCCTCATACACTTTTTTGTCTGCATTCCAAAGGTAAATCTTTGTTTCCGATATTGCCATATCAGGACAGCCGTCAAAATTGCAGTCCTCAAATGCAGGAGCGTCGTTCCATTCCCCATATGCAATATTTTGATACAGAGAAGTAAAATACCCGTCCTCAAACAACAGAATTACCCGCATCCTGTCTCTGATTATGTCTTGGCTTACCAAAAAGGACATATCGTCCTGCACATTGATTTTGCTGTATAGTTTATCCGCATTGCGATACCTGGCGCCAAAATCGCAGATGCCGTTTCCCCCCCGGACTGCCTTGTCATCAAGCAGCCCTCCAAAACTATAATCACTTTCTTCCGAAAGCTCTTCCACAAGATAGACATCGTTCCCATATATCAGTATGTAACCATTGATATCGGGCTTTTCATAGCTGAGCAGGTAACAGCGTTCCTTTCCCCATGCATATCGCTCGCTAAGAACAGTGTCGGGCAGCAAATCCAGCAATGCACTGAAAAGCTCCATGATATTGCCGTATTCCGCATGGTAATTTGTAAGCCATATGCGCGGCGGAAACGGTCCGCTATTGCCATATCCCTCCCCCTCCCCAATTTTTTCCGCTCCTATGAGGTCTATCACGGCTGCGCTGCCAGCCATCTCCTGCTGCTGTGCGGTGACACCGTTGGGTAGCGTAATACGAAGATTGCCGTAACACACTGCATCTGTCTCTATGACAAGTTTTGTGTCAAGCCGCTCTATCGCCGCAAATGACGCCGACAATTCCGGTTCGGCTTTGTCTTCCGCAGTCTGCGCTTCCTGACCACTATCGGTATGCAGCTCGTCAGCGTTCGAAACAGCCTCGGCTGACGCGACCGTGCTTTGTGCCGTTTCCTGCAATGCGGGCGGCTGTGTGCTGCAGGCGGCAAGAAGCAGCGCAAGGATTATGATGCCCGTCAGCAGCACGGTCTTTTGGTTCAAATGGAATAATAACGGTTTCATCTGTGTTTGTACTCCCTTCTACTGTTTTTGCCAGTTTCTCTATCGTTGAACAGTGTTGTTATCGTACTCCTCACGTATGGTGTACACTGCGTCCGCAGTTATTTTGTATACGGTCTGTGTGCGTGTTCCTTCTATTAAGAATGCCGTAATTGCAAAGTCATCAAGCCCTGTCGGCTTTTTTGCGTTGTCATCGTGCTCTAGCCCCGTTCGGGAAATGACGTGAACGATTGTCTTGTTTTCATACAAATCCGCCCACATCATAATCGGGAATCCTTCTACCGTTTGGATTGCATCTTCAACCGCTTGGATTGCATCCCTAGAGGCATCTGTTCCCGTATCCTTGCCGGAAAAATGGATATATTCCCGCATCGCAAGATTGCTCGGTGTCCAAACGGATTTCTCATACTGCTCCAATGCGTCATCATTGTTCAAATCGCAGCGGTACTCGTGCTTCCCAAGCGGTAATTTTTCCTCCGCACTGCCGATGATGTCGGCGTATTGATCTATTTTTTCTTTGTAAACTCCGGCATTTTCCAATGTTTCCTCCGCCAGCGTCCTATACTTTTTTGATGCACATTCGGTAATTTTAAAATCATACGATTTGGGCGCAAACATCAAATTCCATGTCTCCGCCTGCACGCCGTCAACATAGCATGTCAGGCTGATGCCGCTATATTCCTTTGTGTCGTAGTCATAAAGCCTGCGGCATAAATAATTTTTTTCGTCATAGCGGATAAAGATAAAGTTTTGATGTACGGCATCATAAGTACACGTCTTTTCAAAAGTGCCGTCCTCCTGCCCCTGATAAAAAACATATTCCGTATAACCGCCGGTTCCGCCATAATAAATCTCCGCCACAATATCCGAAATGCCGTCGTTGTCCCCGTCAACCAAAAGCATTGTGTAATCCCCCTCCGCTTCCGCACATTCGACATCATAGCGCAGGGAGAGATTATCCTTGGCAATGGCGAGGACTTTTTCCTTTGTTAATTCTTTGCCAATCCCAAGGGTATCCACAAGCACGTTTTCTTTACTTTCCAGTATGGCTTCTGAAACGCTGTCCAAAAGCCCCTGCGGAATGGCTTCCTCCTTGTAGTCTATCTTATGGAGCATTCCTGTATTTTTCGCCGGAAGGACTTTTTCATAGAATTTGCGGTAGCATGCCTGTACCGTATCGCTGTTTTGCTCCCACTCCGCAATGGGGACAATTTCATCGTACAAAACGGTTTTGTCTTCATTATGATATGCATAGGCGCAAATCCGCACCGCTTCCTCCCGCACTTGCGCGGTACATTCACGCTTTTTTGTCAAGGTCGTCCCTTCCCACTGCCAAAGCATTTCCGTATTGTCATATCGGTTCCAGTAAGTCGCACCGTCGGCGTTTACCACATAATCCGTATCGTACGACCAAATGGTTTTTGTTTCGGGATAGCACTCGAAGTCCCAAGAAAAGGTTGGAAATTCTTCGGGCATTTGCGCTGCCTCAAATGTTTTTTTGTCTGTGTTCCAAAGCAATACCGTTGTCGGAGATTCCTTTGGGAATGCAATCATGTCCATGCTCCCGTCAAAATTATAGTCCTCAAATCCGATTTCCGCAGGGCATTTTGCAAAGGAATATTCCATAAACGGAGCCATGAAGTGACCGTCCCGATAGAGGGAAATTCTGCGCGTACCGTCTGTGTGGAGTGTCTGCGCCGCCAACAGGGTACCATCCTGTTCTGTTTTGCATTTTTTGACTTCAATATACACTTCATTCCTATCTCTTGTATCAACCCTCTGCATGGTGTTATCCCAATGAACCCATCCGCCTTTCAGCAGTGCGTCAAAACTGTAATCGCTCTCCGCTGAAACCTCCTCCACAATGCAGACATCACTGCCGCACACCAGTACGTAACCGTTTTTGTATGGCTTCTCATAGGTGAACAGGTAGTGAAGCTTGTCGCCCGTATTGTCGCAAAAACGCAGTGTGGTATCGGGCAGAATGTCAAGCAGTAAGCTTGCAAGCTGCCATTCATTTTCATATGACGCGCCGTAATGTGAAAGCCAAAGGCGCGGCGGCAATGGTCCCCTTGTGCCGTAGCAGCCGTCCATGTCCCTTATCTGCTCCGCGCCGACTAGGTCAATGACACAGGCGGATTTATCGTCCGTTTCGGAGGCAGGCTGGAGCACAGTCTTTACGTCGAGGAGCGTAATGCAAAGAGCGCCGTAGTGCAGGGTGTTGTCGGTTTGTTTTAATTCCGCATCAACAGGCATTATATATGTATCTTTATTTTTGGTCATTGGAATGGTTTGGTATGGCGTGCTGTTGTTCAGTATTGCCATACGTTCTCTCGCATCATCCAATATCGTCCTATGGTCTGCGTTTTCTTCTATTCTGACAATATCCGGCGCGTTTTTCGGTGATATCGTCCGCCATACGATACACGCAGTCAGAATCATCGCGGCGATTGCCACAATGTATCTTCTGTTTTTATATTTTCTATTTTTCATGATATCCCTTTTTCTCTTTGGCAGTTCAAAAAAAACATAAAATTCCTCCTGTTTGCATCTTTTATATTTTATCAAAATCGTGCATCAAAGCTGCATCAAGAATCAAAACGAAATGCATTTTTAAGCGGTGGTTGATTGCTGACATATTTCATTCGGATGCCCATGTGCATAAAAACAGCAGCAAACCTTTTAAAGATTCACTGCTGCCTGTCCCCATCCGCCTTGTTGCATATGCATGGATTTTATAAATAATCTGCCGCCTGTTCCGCAGACACCCCGTATTCTTTTACGATCGCCTTTATGATTTCCGCATCCTCCTGTCCGCAGTCGCGCAAAACCGTTACAATACTTTTGATTCCCTTCCTTGTTACCTCTCTTGTTACCTCCACCTTGACATTTTCTTTTATCTTATTAATCTCCGGTTCCATGATCTCCAATAACGCCTGACACATATTTTCATCTCCTCTCAGCTCTTCCACTACCTGTTTGTTTGCACTGACACTTACCTGCAGTACCGAATCCGCAAGCTCCCTGTCCGGCAGAAATGATTCCACTCCCGCTGTTCCTAATGCCGGAAATACAAGTGATAATAAACGCTCAAACTGCAACATCTCCGCTACGCTCACTGTTGCGGGCAAAAATCCATGCATAATCGCCTTTGGCGATGGATTTTTGCAGAAAGCCACCGCACTTTGGCACGGTATTTGCAGCAATGTGCAAATACCTGTCTGTACAATTTTCTCAAACATCATATAGCATCCTTAAATCCTGTAAAATCAGTTGATAAATGTCCTGCTCCGTACTGCACACCGCGTAAAACGCTCCGTTTTTGGCGCACGCGTGTTTAAACTGCCCGATAAATTCCCCAAGCGCCTTCTCATACACCCGAATGCTCGCCGCGTCCAGCGTCAGGCGCAGCGTACTTTCCTCTTCCATGTCTATGAAGTTTTTCGTGCCCGCAAGGTTTACCGCAAGCTCCTCGCCCGCAAGCACATGCAGCAGCACACTCTTTTGCCGTCTGTATGCCAAGAAACGCAGCAGCCTTGTCACCGCAGATGCCGCCTCCTCCGCGTCGTCCTGCACAAACTCCTCCTGCAAAAAATCGCTGATAATCACGGTGATACCTGTCCCTTTCGCGGGGAGCTGCCTGACCGCCGCACCAATGTCCGCTGTCCCGTCAAAGGTGCACTGCGAAAGCCACTCCACAAGGCGCGGCAGCGCCCTTTTTCCGCCGCCCGCCATAAATGGTTGGTGCATATTTTTCATGTCATAGATAAACACGCGGTCCATGTTATTCAGTCCTAAGTACGCGAGCGCCGCCGCGAGCGCACAGGCAAGGTCGCTCTTTTTCTTCGCGCCGTAATCCATCGAAGCGCTTGTGTCAAGCAAAATCGAGATAACCGCCTCTTTCTCTTCCATATATTCTTTCACATAGAGCCTGTCCAGCCGCCCGTAAGCATTCCAGTCAATGCGCCGGATGTCGTCGCCTGTCATGTATTCCCTGAAATCCGAAAATTCCATTGAGGTGCCTTTCTGCATGGATTTGCGGTTTCCCGTCAGGTTCATGGAGGTTCTTTGCCCCATCGATAAGCGCAGGCGGGACAACTTGTCGAAAAATGCGGTGTCGAGTTTCATATAGCACTAGCCTCCGTTTAAGTATTCTTATTTGTATCTAAAATCTGCTTAATAATATCGTCTTCCGACACCCCCGCACTCACTGCGTCGAAGCTCGGAATAATACGGTGGCGCAGCACAGGATACGCCGCCTCCTGCACATCCTGAAACGAAACGTTAAACCGTCCCTCCAAAAATGCCTTCGCCCGCGCCGCGCGGATTAACGCCTGCGCCGCTCTCGGGCTTGCGCCCTCGCGGATATACGGGTTTTGGGCATGTGTCGCCATGACAAGCTCCAACAGGTAGTCCATCACCGCCTCTGCAATCGGGATTTGGTTCACCAACGCCTGCGCCGCAAGCAGTCCCTCACCGTCTATCTGCTTTTCAATCGCAGGCGGCTGCGCTCCTTCCGTCAGTCCGACAATGCCTTTTAGTTCCTCTTTTGACGGAAAACGAACCAAAATCTTGAACATAAAACGGTCAAGCTGCGCCTCCGGCAGCGGATATGTGCCCTCGTTTTCAATCGGATTCTGCGTCGCAAGCACAAAAAACGGCGCGTCAAGCGTATGGCTTTCGCTGCCCACCGTAACCGTGTGCTCCTGCATTGCCTCAAGCAGCGCCGACTGCGTTTTCGGCGTGGCACGGTTAATTTCGTCCGCTAAGATTAAATTGGCAAAAATCGGTCCGCGCACAAATGAGAAGCTGCTGCCCTGTTCACCCTTCATAATAATATTCGTACCTGTTACGTCGCTCGGCATTAAATCGGGCGTAAACTGAATGCGCTTAAACGGCAGGTCGAATACCTTTCCGATGGTGCTGACCAGTCTTGTCTTTCCAAGTCCCGGCATACCCTCCAACAGCACGTTTCCGCCTGTCAGCATTGCAAGCATGACCTGACGGATGACCTCATGCTGTCCGATAATGCCTTTTTGTATTTCCGCCTCACACGCCGCAATCCGCTGTGCCATATACGCCGCATCCTGCAGCCTGTTTTTGTCTAATTCGCTCATTTTTAAACCCCCGCTTTCAAAATTCTCTTCCCGTTATCACAAATTGGAAAACGGTATCTTGCCATGCACTTCAAACAGGTATCGCCCTGTCGGCTCACCGTCCGTACCCATCTCGCAAAGCTGACCGTATGTGCACTTTTCAAAAATCTCGTCCGAAAAGACATCATCAACCTCCGCGCCGCTATTGTCGTCCAACTGATACAGCAGCGACTCATAGCACTCCAACACTAGATTATATGCATACCGCTCAATAACCTCTGCAGGAACGCCCGCCTCAAGCATTTGAGCCGCCTCCGGATCCCGCTTTTCAAGCATACCCTCCGCGTGCTGCTTCTCTAACCATTTTCGATACCCACCTTCGTAAAATGTCAAACTGTCGTTCAAGGGTTTTAATAAGCGAAACGTCGGAACCACCGCCCAAATGTCGTTATCGTATTGCAGATACCACTCTGCCTGTTCCTCGGTTAGTCCTAACTTCATTAAAACCTCTTTTTTCTCTTCTTGTGTCATTGTTTTTCTCCTTTTGTTTGTTATTTGTTTCACAATTTTTTCTTTTCTGTACGTTTGCGTAAATACCTATCCTGTTCAAGATATTTTTACGATAATAAGCTTCTATCGCTTTTATCATGACCACATCATAACCATTTTGGTCATGATAACCATCATCTCTCAATAATTCCAAATACTTATCACACGCCTTACAAAGCACCATAATCCCCGACGCGCTTATCGCATATTCCGGCAGCGGACCATCATACTTTGCACAGGCTTCCTTAATCTTATCAAATCCTCGTCCCCATGCTTCAATCATTCCGCTTTTAAAGAAAACACCCGCCAATTTGGGATTATAAGGCTTGGAAGAATGTTTCATAAACAGCTTATCAGTCGAATCTAATTCCGACGGCATTTCACCATCATTCCAAATATATATTTTATCTTCATATACACTGATTTGAATAGGATTGCAGCTACTATAATCCTTATGAGCAATCGCGTTTAACAAAATTTCACGAAACGCATCTTAATGAAACATAAACTGCTCCACTCTCTGAATACCCTCATAAAAAATCAACGCCTTCATATATTTCGTATAAACTAAATCAACCGTCTTATCCACAAATTTCTCCATACTGTCAGCAATGATTTTCGCCCTCTGCGCTTCGAATTTATCACTGGCAAATTTTAGGAAAAACAAACTTAATACCACATGCTTATACTCAGACGGTTCAACCGAACCTCTCAGCTTATCCGCCGACTTCCACAAAGCCTCTTCCATCGAAACCTCTTTTGTCTTTGTTTTTACTGCCACTCTTATGTCCTCCTCCGGCTTTTAAATCGTGTGTCGTTTACGCCCAATATAGTTCATATCATATTACGAAAGCGTTGTATTCTCTACCAATTTTGTGTTTTGTTCCGTTCCTGTATCACCTCTTCTAACCTACTCATCTGCATCAGCCTCCTTCAAAGCTGCTTTCTCCTTTTGCTGCAACTGGAAAATTGCTTTCTGTCTGCTAATTTCCCGTCTCAGCTCATCTTCATCTGGTAGATATAATTTATATTTGGAGGCAAATAACTGTTCATTTCCATGAAGAATAGAATATCTCGCAATATCCTCGTCCGTTTCTTCACAAAGTACAATCCCGATTGTCGGATTATCGTCATCTCTTTTTTTCAATTCATCATACATGCGGACATACATGTCCATCTGCCCTATATCCTGATGCGTAATCTTATTTGTCTTTAAGTCGATAAGCACAAAACATTTCAAAATATAATTATAAAATACCAAATCAATATAATAATGTTCTTTCTCTGTATGAACATGCTGTTGTCTTGCCACAAAAGCATATCCTTTTCCAAGCTCCATTAGAAATTTTTGAAGATTGTTCAGAATTGCTGTCTCTAAATCACTTTCTGTCATGTCTGTATTGGAAGACAGCCCCATGAATTCAGTAATAACCGGATTCTTCACAAACTCCAGCTTATCATTCTGATAATTTATAGTTTTTTCTTTCATCTCAGCTTCTACTGCACTTTTATTCCGCGACTGCAGTAGACGGTAATAATACTGCGTATTAATATTTCTTTGTAAGGTTTTCGTACTCCAAGTCTGCTCATACGCTTCCTTTTCGTACCAAGTGCGGGCTTTTAAATCATGTACTTGAAGCAGTATTCTATAATGTGTCCAAGATAACACCATACCGGATTTTCCACTCGCAGGGTGGAAAATGTCTTTATATTCTTTATAAAATGTATAAAAACTATATAAATTGGTTTTCGTATAGCCTTATCCGTATTTTTCCGTTAATTCCTTTGACAATTTTTTGATTATTTCTACACCATATATTTCGGATCTTCTTTTTCCGTCTAACTCCTCTTCCGCAATCCATTTACCAATCAACCAGTTTCTTTGTAACAGAATTGTATCGACTGCCCTATATGCAGTCTGTTGTGCCGTAAGAATAATCTCACCTATATCATTTGTAATGTTGTTCGTATTCTTATAATTTTCCATAAGAATATTGTTCATTGTGACAGACGAATTATTCATTGCTCCCCTTCTCGGTTTCCGCACAATCTTCCAAACTAATTTTACTACTAAATATCCAAATTGTCATTTAAGTTCTCCTTAAAATTGTATAAACCTCCCAACTCCCCATTGTAAACACCACCCGACTATCCTATAATAAAAAAAGACTTCAAATCCCACAAACGGAGGCAGCAAAATGAATTTCCCTGATATGGTCCAAGGCGAAAACGGTTTATTGATAGAATTGCGCTGCAACAACACGTTCAATGAGCAACTCTTTGCAGACATTACAGACTACCTAAACAAACATTTATCCGAATGGAAAACAAACGGCTCCATCCCTGTCGCCGACGCAGTATCTATTTTTAATCTGATTGACGATTTAGCAGGTGGAAATCGATTTTTGAGTGAAAAAACCGCACTTCGCGTAGAGGACGCCGCACTTGAAATTCAAGATATCATTTCCGAATTAGAACCCTGAAGCATCGTTCGGATGATACAGAAATTGCACAAGTTAAATTACATCTATATCGCCGCCGTAAAACAATCCCTTACAAAAGCGCAAATCCATGCGATTACAAACTACAATTATTTTACGGATATCGAATTTAATCCTGCAAAAAGCATCAACACTCAGGCAAGAACCGTTGCATTGATCAAACTGATTTTAGAAGAATACGGACATCTGCCGGAATTTTCAAAGGAGGACTTTATCCGGTACCACAAAGAACATGTTGGTGGTTAAAACCTCTCTCTTTACAACATTATCACGCCATCATCAGCATCACACTCAAGCAAAACACCCCGTCCTTCAGGTCAACCGCAAGCTCTCCATTATATTTGTGTGCCACCCTGCGGATATTGGACAATCCATACCCATGACCATCCCCCGGCTTTGACGTAATCGGCAGCCCGCTCTGCGCGTCCCATTCCAAAGTCCCGCAAAAGCTGTTGCAGACCTCTATCATATACGCATTCTTCCTGTGATAGGACCGAATGGAAATAAACGGCACCTCACACTCCGCCGCATATTCTATCGCATTTTGCAGCGCATTGTGCAAAATCACGCTCACATCAAACGCATTGATAGCCGCCCCGTTCGGATAATAAAACGCAATTTCAAAACGTACGTTCTTTTGTTCCGCCTCTTTTTTCCGCTCCTGTAAAATAACGTCCGTCACAGGATTGCCGCTTTGGATCTCTCCCGTAACTTCCAAAAGCGCAGCCTTTAAGTCGGTTCCGTACGCGACTGCCTCCTTCGTCTTATTTTCCTCATAAAGCCGTTCCAGGGTGACAATATGGTTCGTCATATCATGCCTCGCGCTGCGGATATTTTGATAAAGACTCTCCACATGCCCAATATGCCGCCGGATACTGTCCATCTGCATGGCAAGAAACTCCGTCTGCCGGTTTTCGTCCTCCATTGCCCGAATATCCTGATACAGCACAATGACCACGACAATCGCAATCACGCTCGCCGCGTAAAACAGCACCATCAGAAAATCATAACCGACCTTATTTTCGCCGCCCTCCACAATATAAAACATGCGGTGATGCTGTATAATCTGATACGCCATCACGCCCATAAGCGAAGGGAGCGACAGCATAATCAACTCCCTGCCCCGCATGTCCGTCCGCTTGTTTTTGTACGCCCTTAGCACCTGCCAAATCGCAACCGCCGTAAACAAAAACTCCAGCAAAAGATAAACCGCACTTACCCCGATATAAAGCGCAACCCACATATCCAAATGACTTCTCATGTAATCAGTGCGCTCGGCAAATGCATACAGGTTATCGTAAATGATTTCCGCCATTGCCGAAGAAAGCCAGTTCAAGGAAAAAAAGACCATGACAAGAAACGCTTTCTGTTTATAGTTTCTTTTATCTGTCAAACAAAGAACCAAAAACATCATCAGACTTCCCAAACCATACGCCGTATAAGCGTCCCCGACAAACGGCATGATAGGAAGCAATATCATAATTAAAGCGTATGCCACACCAACCAGGCGCACACGCCCCCGCTTTTGCAGCATCCCGGGAGAACACAGAAACGGCTTTACCAAACGGTAAAAACAATACGCCCTGACTGACGCCTCCGCAATAGGCAACATCCTGTAAATTACTGTATATGTCATTTACCGTTCCTTTCCTATTCCATGGTTCCCAAAACCGTTCCCATACGCTGTCCTTCGTATCCAAAATACTTTCGCAGCACAACCGAGCGCACATTCTTCTATTATGGCGTGTTAAAGCTTGCAAAATACTCCTTAATAATATCCTCCATACCGCTTGGATATTTCCCCGCCGAAATGCCCTCATAAGCGTTCTGCTCATAACTGCCGATAACCGCCTCGTGGGAAATATGCTCACCTTCCCAGCTCAATCCGTTCTGCGCGCGGAAAAAGTCGGAATCATCATGATTTCCGGCGTTTCCCGTCAGATTTTCACTGTCCGCAATCGCATTCGGAACACTGACATAATCATGCGCATTGTCGCTGCTGCCCGTGCCTCTGCCGTTCCCGCCGTTTCCGTCACCGTTGCCTTGACCGCCCTGACCATCGCCGTCCTGACCGTTCCCCTGACCGCTTTGACCATTCTGTCCCTGTCCGCCCTGACCGTTTCCGTTCTGTCCGTTCTGTCCATTATTCCCGTTTCCGTTTTGTCCGTTCTGCCCATTCTGACCGTTTTCGCCTTGACCGTTCTGTCCATTATTCCCGTTTCCATTTTGTCCGTTCTGCGCAAGCTGCTGCCCGCCCATTTTCTGCAGCTGCTGTGCCATCTCCTGCATTGCCTCCAAAGACGCCGCCGACACCGACGCGCCGTTCTGCAAGCTCTGCGCAAGGGAGGACATTTGATCCGCCATATTCTGATACTTATAATCCAGCTTTTGTGACGCCGCCGCAAGCATCTGCGACGAAACCGCCTGCTGATACTCGGATAGCGACGACTCAAGGCTCTCAATCATTTCCTGTAATTGCGCCTGCTGCTCCGGCGTCAGCGCCTCCTCCTGCGCAAGCTCCTCCAAGGTTTCCACAAGCTCCTCCAGCTCCTGCGTCTTCTCCTTTGCCTCCTTTTTCACGCTCTGCTGTTCCGAGGCGCGCTCCTTCGTCACAGAAGGCACAAACGCAAGCCCCGCTGCAAGCGCCAGCATTCCCAAAAGCAAAAAGATTTTCCGAAAAGGCGGCATCAGCGGAATGCGTATCCTGTCCTGATGCGCACGCAGCTTTTCTATCGCGTCCTCCCGCTGCAATACAATCAAATCGCCCTCCCGCGCCAAATTCTCATAAGCGGTCACAATCCGCTCCGCAAAGCCAAAACGGTCCATCGCAAGCGCCGCCTGCTCCATATTTATCCGTTTCACAAACGCGCCTGCAACCGCCGCCAATACTGCAAGAAGCAATGCCATAATGGCATATAGATTCACATAATATATCGGTGTGATAAAAGCCGCTGCCTGCAGAACAATCCCCGCGCCAGCACCGACGCACAGCGCAAACAACAGGATTTTCAGAAACTCTGCCATATTCAGCCTGCGGCGGTATGTTTTAATGATTTTCAGAAATTCGTTTTGTTCCATTCCGTTTTCTCTTTCTACATATGTCTAAACTGTTGTAACCCATATTTACAGCCCCAAAATCTTTGCTCCCTAACAAACTCCTGTACTTTTATCATACTGTAAGTCTTCCCACTTTTCAATGACTTCTTCGCTTTATGCAAAAACCGCTGTTATTGTTCACTCCGTTCCAGTAACGAGTATAAATCCATGCAAAATTTGCAAAACGAACAAGTTCGTTGCGCAAATGGATTTTTACTTGCTGCATGTACGTTTCCGTACGGACTTAGCAGTAAATGCTAAGTCCTGTATGAACAGTAACCTTACTTCCTTACTTTCTTCCCAACTGTCCCATGCATCGGATTAATCTTCCATGCCGCAGCAATCATAAAGACCAGCGACAATACAAACAGACACGCCGCCGACAAAAACAGCCACGTTTTCCCCTGCGACAAATGATACGTCAGAAAACCGACCTCCTGCCTGGAAAAGTTTGAGCCTGCCGTCCCAAACAGCGATTCTCCTCTCATAATCTGCATGAAAAACTCCTCAAAAAACACAAACGGATTTGCGAGCAAAAACAGCATGGACTCGCCCGCGCTCTTCCCCTTGGTCCACACATACTTTAAAATCATCGGCACAAACGTCATAAAATAAATCACAAAATAAAACGCAAACGACAAAATCACCGCCGTTATGGACTTACGGCAAAGTGCGGAACACAAAATCCCAATGCTCCCCGACAAAATCGACAGCAGAACAATCGTAAGCACAAAATAAAACAGACTGCTCCATCCAAGACCGCCCGCGATAAAGGAAAGCGCCATAATCGGCATTCCCGCCACCACAAAAAACAAAATGCGGATAACCGCCGAAATCACTTTCCCGACCACAATCGAAAACGGCGACATACACGTCGTGAGCATAATGTCAAATGTCTGGCGCTCCCGCTCGCCTGAAATCGACGATGCCGTGATTATCGGAACAGTCAGCGCCACAATGCACACCTGCGCAATCGCAAGCACGGGAAACAGCACAATGAAATAGCTGTAAATATTGTTATCGCTGTAGATGCTGTTACTCTGCGACTGAATAAACGCCATCGCGAGCAAAAACGCCAATACAAGCACCACCTCGTAGGCAAATACACCCCAGCAAAAACGCATACTGCGCGCCGTCACCTGTAAATCTTTCTTCACAATCGGATTGATATGAATTCTCACTGTATTCCTCCATTCTTAATGTACCTGCGAATTTGTGCCTCTGCACAAATTTGCCATGTGAAAAATCTAAGATTTTTCACATTTCCGTAAGCTGCATAAACAGCGATTCCAAACTGCCCTCTTCCCTGTAAAAACCCGTCAGCACCACCTCGTTTTGTATCAGCCTGCCAATCAGCGCGCTGACCTCCTCGTCCGTGCCGCCGCCCGAAATAATGATTTCATTTTCCCGCACCGATTCCACGCGCACATTCGCCTGCTCCTTCAAAAACCGCACCGCCGTCTCCATATCGGAAATCACCTGTACATGAATGCGTTTCCCACCCGAAAGCTGCTGCATAATATCCTCAATGCGCCCTGCCGTTATCAACTGCCCGCGGTTCATAATCCCGATGCTCGTACACATCTCGGAAAGCTCCGAAAGAATATGCGAGCTAATCACAATCGTCTTGCCCATAGAATGTAGATTTTTTAACAATTCCTTCATTTCCACCCGCGCCCGCGGGTCAAGCCCTGAGCTTGGCTCGTCCAAAATCAGAAGCTTCGGATTGTGCAGCAATGCCCTCGCCACGCAAAGGCGCTGCTTCATGCCGCGCGAAAGCGTATCTACATAGACCTCCTTTTTGTCGGAGAGATTGACAAGCTCCAGCAAATCGTCCGAAATCTTCGCAATATCCCGCGAGTACATTCCGTACATCGAACCGTACATATCCATGTATTCCCGCACCTTCAGATTATCATACACACCGAAAAAATCAGGCACATAACCAATCATCCGTTTCATTTCCCGGCTCCCGATCGGCGCCTCGGAATCGCCAATCACGACAAGACCGCCGCTTGCCCTAAGCAAACCGCAGACAATGCGGATTGTCGTCGTTTTCCCTGCGCCATTTGGTCCCACAAAGCCAAACAAATCACCCTCCGGAATATGCAGCGTCAAATGATTGACCGCTGTGAACGAACCGTAATTTTTTGTCAGATTATTAATGTAAAGCATATTACTCCTCCACTATCGCATACAAACATCCATAAGAAACCTCGCTGCAGTCACCGTCTGCCGCCTTGTTCCAATCCGGTGCCACACCCACGATAATCACATCGTCGGACTGCGCCCGCACACATGCATACGAAATGCCCATACCAAGCGCCGCCTTTATATCAATGTCCTTACGCGCCTCCTTATCATCGTCATCCCACATCATCTCACGCAGATAGCCGTAATAATAAGCCTCCGCAGGCGTATAAGAATTGCTGCTGTGAGCATAAACGTTGGAATTTGTCCGCAGCCTTGTCACCGTTTCCATATATTCACATGTACTATCCGCCAAACTAAAGCGCTCCCCCGCCGCAAGATTGCGGTAAATCAAAAGACTGTCATCTGTAATCACCGCAAAATACGGAAAATCCCACTGCGTTTCATTCGTAACCGTCTTGTCACCGTCCCACGAAAGCGTCCCCGTATGCGGCTGCGCAGCCTTACCCGCTGTAAAATAAGCGTCCTCAAAGCCCTTCTTTGGACGAATACCGACTGCAAACCGTTCTCCCTCCTTCTGAATGCGCTGATAATAGCTCCCTTCCTGCTCATCGCTATAATAATAACGGCTGCCCATCATCGGACCTGCATACGTATACCCGTCCGCCAAAGACAGGCTCCATTCCGTATGTCCCGCATCATAGCACCGCAGATACGTTGTTACATTTTCCTTATCTGAAAGGTCCTCCATACTCACCGAATATACGCTTGTACTTGCAACCTCAAATCCTCTTCCTGCCCAATAAATCAGAAAAATGCCCGCAAGCGACGCAATCGGCACCGCAATCCAGTATAAATCCCTTTTCTTTAACGCGCGTAAAATCAGGTACAAAACCGGTCCTACAAAAATCACATACACAACCACAAGCAGCTTCAGACCGCCAAACTGCAGACGGTTGCTGCCCCGCCCCAAAATCGTAAAAATCCGTTCCAAATTGTAATCCATATTGTATTGTAGCGTTCCTGACTGATTAGGCGCCTTCGCCATATCAACCGCGTTGTTTAAAAAACGCTCTACCAAAGACTCCTGCGTTCCTTCATTCAAATATGCGTCCGCGCCAAGCGCACCAAGGTCCGTCAGCGCACAAGGCAGCAGGCTCACCGATCCGTCTCCCCACGGTGCACCGCACTGAAGATACTGATAATACCCTCCGAGGGTATCTTTCGGATCTGAAAAATCTACCATCGTAAGCTTGGACGTATCCACAAAATCATCCCAGCCAAAATCGTTCACCTGCGTGTCATCCGCCTCGCTGTATTCAATCTCCAAAAAGGATAATCCATCCAGCGTTTTCTCTGCCTGACTTCCCGTGCCGACAATCAACATGCCGCCTTTGTCCACCCATGACTCAATCGCCGTCCGCTCTTCGTCCGTAAGCGCCTGTGTATTAAAACTGTCAATCACCAAAAAAGCCAATCCATTTAACGACGGCACAAAACTTCCCTGCTGCAGCTGCACCAGCTTAATCGGGCGGGTTCTGTCCCCGTAGTAAAGTTCGTTTCCGCCCATATCCAAATACGTAAGTGACGCATACGCATCACTTAATACTCCCATAGAAAGCGCATCCTTGTCATTCTGCAGCAGCTTTGGAAACATCTTCTCCGCCACGGAATTCATTTTCCTGTCCAGCAGCGTCACACGCACATACCCGTCCGTCCTGTCAATGCTGTCCTTCGGCAGCCTGACTGTAAACTGCTTTGTGCTCCCCTCCGGCAGCGAAAGCGCCGTGTCATAGGCACAATCCGTATAGCTTCCGTAGCCAAGTCCTGTTTCCGTTTTCAAACGCACAATTCCTTCCCAGTCCGTTCCCAAGTTCCGAACCGTCACCTGTACGTCGAACGTCGGGGCATCCGAAGGAAGCACCTTTGCTTCAATATAAATCGGCTCGATCTCCGCCGCCTGCACCGTCTGTCCTGCAGTGCCCAAAAGCACGGCAAACAGCAGCGCTGTGAAAAATCCCGTATATCGTTTTATCCGCTTTTTCATTTTATCCCCCATTCATACTATCCCTGATATAATCCGCTTTCCATAATCGCCTTGTAGTACGTCGCCAGCGGAATAAAGCACTGACCAAAGCTTTTCGTACTTCCGTTTCCTGCCACAACAGCGTCACCGTATATCATCTTCTTTCCAAGGGAACTGCCCCCTGATGCATAAAGCGCCTTTTTGAACGTTTGTTCTCCATATTTCAGATATTCCGCATCCCCTGTCAGCTCATAGGCAATGACAAGCGACTCCAGCAAAAGTGTATTTGTTCCAAGTCTGTTTAAACTTGGCAGCTCCTTATAATAAAACAGTCCCGTGCGCTCCATATAGAAGTTTTCAATCAAATCGTCCACCGCATTGACCATCATTTCCTTTAATTCCATACTCGGAAATACGCGGTAATAGCGCATCAGACTGCCCACTGCCACCGAGATCATAAAGCCAACACGAATCACTGTGTTATCCGTGTACGGCGCAAGCCAGTCTCCGCCGTACTGCTCACCCCATACTCTAAAATCCTGTACGATTTTGTCCGCCTTCGCAAGCCACTTTTTATCGTTCGTTTCCACATAAAGCGCTGTCAGAGAGCGAAGCGCCCAGCCTGTTTCCCGCGCATTAATCTCACCGACTTTCGCGTACATCGGCGTATCCAAAAGCCGAAGCACATTCTCGCCGATGCCAAGCGCCGTTTCCAGCCCCCGCTCATCGCCCGTAAAATGATAATAGTCCAAAAGCCCCTCCACCCACTGGTGCGAGCAGACCATCAAATCCTCATGCCGTCTGACATTGCCGCGGCAATGCCCGTTCGTATGCTCCCACTGTCCACCCAAAAACAGCGGGTTTTCACTAAAATGACACACGTCCACATCCATCCAGTGGCTGACTGCCGCGATATTGTAATCGAGGAAACGCCGTGTCCCGTTCCTTACATATAATAGGGCGCAAGCGTGCGGAAAGTCGTACTCGTTATTACTCCATACCAAATCGCCGCCGCCCCTGCCCTGCGTCGTGTAATTCATATCCGGAGTATCGCCAAAGTTCAGCATTCCGTACGCCCGCGCATGACCGTCCGCATTCGCAATCAACGCCTGCTCCGCCTCCGGAAGAAACTTCTTTGTAAAAACATCAAGATAACATCCCGATGCCTGATGCACCTCGGGCAGCACATACGGTCTGTCCGGCATCTGATAAATCAGACTCCTGTTATCAAGCGCCTCAAGTGTCTCTTCGGCATCATGAAAATGCAGCAAAAACTTCTGCTCCCGCGACATTCCCGATTCCATAACCACCTTATCCACACCGGAATCCGACGTGACCTCAGGAACCAGCATTACCGACACGCCCTCCGCGTCTGCGCGTACCGCCTTGGGATAGTTTTGCTGTGCCTGAAAAATCGTCGCGCACACGCCGCCTTCCGCGTCCGTGCTGTCCGCAAAGAATGTACCGTAAAAAACTTCCGCAAAATGCTCGTTTGCCTCGTACACAAGGCTTTCTGCATCCGCGCATACAGATACGTCTTCTCCGTTATGACTGATTACAAAGTCCGTCTTATAGTTTGACGACGCCGCACATGTCCTAATTCCTGACACATGTGTCATTTTTTTGCCGTCGTCCGTATTGCCGCTTTTATTGGAGTGCTTTACTTTAAATACAAGCGATGTAATCGGAAACCGGTTCGGAGTTGTGTTGATAATCCGGTAAGAAACCTCTATCCACGGCTTTTTCGCATATGCCGTCAATTTCACTTCAAAATCAATATGCTTTCCTGTATTTTCCGAACATGTATTTACGCCTTTTGCCTTTAAAATCGTACACACTGCCCCGCTTTCCACAATACTCCACTTACCGATTCGCATATGATACCGGCTTCCCTGCGCGCCGCAAAGCACGGGACCGGTAAGCTGTTCCTTGTCATACTGCCGCTCCTGTGTCCGAATATGCCGAAAGATACCGTCGCTGTTATTTTCCACGGCAAAAGCGACCGCACCTGTATCGACGCAAATCCCGTTTTCTCCCTGTACTGTCTCTATGACAAACATGTCTGCGTCCTGCACTTCCTGCGCGTTTGTGTCACAAATCAGAACTGCGTCTTTGTTTGCAGGCAAATCCGCAAGAAACCGCAGAAACATAAATTTCACGCTTCCGTCGTCATGCCGCGCCGTCACTTTTTTCTGGATCGGAAGCACACTGTTATTTTGCAGCACCGCCACCTTGTCCAAGTCATAAAGTGTGCCCTTTTTCATCGGAATACCAATAAAACAGGGTTCCGCTTTGCGCTCATATCTGTAAAGTTTGTCAACGTGAATTTCAATTCTCATCGTAATCGTGCTCCTTTCTCTGCCTGCTGTCAATAAACTACTTTTCATTATAAAACGAACTCTTATATTTCTCAACTTTTTTTAAACTGTCCCCTAAAAAAAACTTTAAATTGTGTATTTTTTAAATGACATTCATATTATATAGTTATAAAATATGAAGAACATTCAAAAAGAACATGAAAAACGGGGGAACACATGAAAAAAATCGCACTGATCAACGACTTGTCCGGATTTGGAAAATGCTCGCTCACCGCGGCTATTTCCGTCGTATCCGTTATGGGAATTCATGCCGTGCCGCTGCCTACGGCTATTTTGTCTGCACAAACAGGCTTTCCGAGCTTTTACTGCGACGACTACACGGACCGGATGGACTTCTTTACGGACGAATGGAAAAAAATGGGTGCAGACTTTGACGGGATTCATTCCGGCTACCTTGCAGGTCCAAGTCAAATAAAAAAGGTGCTCCGCTTTTTAGATATATTTCAGACAGACGCCTCAATATATCTTGCCGACCCCGTCATGGGCGACGACGGCAGGCACATTAAGGCATTCAGCCAAGAGCTTTTGGACGGAATGAAGCAGCTGTGCGCACGCGCAAGCATAACGACGCCTAATCTAACAGAGCTTTGCCTTTTAACGGGAACAGACTATGCAGCGCTTACAAATTTCGCAAATGCCGCGGACTACCTTGCACGCATTTCGGATGCCGCAAATCGTCTTTTGCGCACAATGCGCCCAAATGCGTGTTCGCTTATCACCGGCATTATCCGACATACGGAAGACGGCTCTTTTATGGGAAACATGGCAGTAACCCAGGACAACTGCTTCTATCACGAGACACCCTATATCCCGCAAAGTTTTTCGGGCACGGGAGACCTTTTTGCAGCGGTAATCTGTGCATCTTTGGTAAACGGTCTGAGCGTGGAGGATGCGTCAAAAAAAGCGGCTTTCTTTTTAAAACCTGCCATTGAGGACGCCGTGGCAAAAGGAATCGAGAGCAATCACGGAGTCGACTTTGAAAAATATCTTGGACGGCTGATTACAGGCTGACAAGAATAAAAATAGAACAATAAAATCAAGAAAAGAGGAGATTACTGTGAAAAATAAATTTTTCACAGGGCAAATTTGTGCTTACGCCCAAATTCGCAGGTATATCAAGAAAGGAGAATTAATATGAAAACAAACACAACCACAAAGGCAAACGTATCCCAATCCGCCAAAATGCGCTATGTGACACTCACAGGGCTTATGGCGGCAATGATTGCGCTGATGACTGCCTATATCTGCCACATTCCGACCGGCATCAACGGCGGATATATCCATTTCGGCGACTCACTTATCTACATTGCAGCCGCACTGCTTCCCACACCGTACGCACTTGCCGCGGCGGCAATCGGCGGCGGTCTTGCGGACTTGATGACAGCTCCCATATGGGCGCCTGCGACGATTATCATAAAAATGCTGATTACCATTCCGTTTACAAATAAACAGGCAAAAATTATCACGCCGCGAAACGTCATTGCAACCGTGATTGCCTATTTTATCTCCGGCATCTGCTATTTTTTTGCCGAATATCTTCTGTTTGGCTCCTTTGGAAGTGCATTTATCGCATCCATGTCAGGCAGTCTGATTCAGTCAGGCGGAAGCGCGGTATTTTTCATAATATTCGGACTTGCGCTTGACAAGGTACATATTAAGGGCAGGCTGAACAGCCAACTATAAAACAGCAGCATGAGAAAGGAGCATTAACACGACATTATGGCAGACATTTTATACACCTATAAAAACCAAGTTTACGCAAATATTACAAACAAGTGCGACTGCAGCTGCACCTTCTGCATACGTTCCCTAAAGGACAGCGTAGGCGATGCCGAAACGCTTTGGCACCAAAAAGATCCGACACTGAAGGAAATCAAAACAGCTATTGACAATTTTGATTTTACCGGATACGATGAGCTTGTTTTCTGCGGCTACGGAGAACCGACCTGCGCGCTTGATATTCTGCTTGCATGCGCCAAATATGCAAAGGAGCAGTATGGGCTGAACATTCGTTTGAACACAAACGGACTCTGTAATCTCTATCACGGGCGAAATATCGTGCCCGAGCTTGCCGCCGTGATTGACAGCGTTTCCATTAGCCTGAACGCGCCGACCGCCGAACAGTACGACGCCGTAACAAGACCGCAGTTTGAAAACGCGTTTCCGGCGCTGCTTGAATTTGCCTCGCTTGCGCAGGCGGCATTTGCGCACACGCAGTTATCTATTGTAGATGTACTTCCCGCGGATGAAATCGCACAATGCCAGCGCATTGCGGATGAACGCGGCATTTATTTAAAAATCCGAAAATACAGTTAAGAAACTTATTTGATAACCCGCACCGTTTTCCATAATGAAGACGGTGCAATTTATTTGACTTTCGTCCCACAATATGGTATACCCGATTCAGACAAGGTACATCAAAATATACGGATAAAAGAAAGAAGGAACAGATTATGAAAATAGAACCATCAAAACGTCTCTCACATTTCCAAACAGGAATTTTCGCCGCGTTGGACGCCAAAAAGGACGCTCTGCTCAAAACCGGAAAAAAGGTCTACAACCTTTCCGTAGGAACACCCGATTTTCCCGTGTTTCCGCATATTCAGGAGGCATTGGTCAATGCTGCCAAAGACCCCGAAAACTTCCACTATGCCCTCAGGGATCTGCCTGAGCTGACGCAAGCCGTTCAGGCATACTATCAAAAACGCTTCGGCGTTACGCTTTCCTTAGACGAAATCACTTCCGTAAACGGCTCGCAGGAAGGCATTGCCCATATCGGCATGGCACTGTGCAATGAGGGGGACGTCGTTCTTTTGCCGAACCCTGGATACCCCGTCTTTGAAGTCGGTGCGTATTTTGGATATGCCGAACAGTATTTCTATGATTTGAAGGAAGAAAACCAATTTCTCCCGCGTTTTGACAAAATTCCAGAAGATATTGCAAGGCGCGCAAAATATATCATGGTTTCCTACCCGTACAATCCGGTCTGTGCGGTGGCGCCGCGCAAATTTTACGACGAGCTGATCGCCTTTGCAAAACAATACAATATCATCATCGTACACGACAATGCATACTCGGACATTATTTATGACGGCGTATACGGCGGCTCATTTTTAGAGCTTCCCGGAGCAAAAGAAATCGGCGTTGAGCTGTTTTCGCTCTCAAAATCCTTTAACCTCACAGGCGCAAGGGTATCCTTTGTAGTCGGAAACAAAGACGTGGTGGACGCCGTGAAGTTACTGCGCTCTCAGTACGATTTCGGTATGTTCCTCCCGACGCAGCACGCTGCAATCGCCGCGCTTACCGGTCCGCTCGACGGTGTAAAGACACAATGCCAAAAATACCAGGAACGCCGTGACGTGCTCTGCAACGGACTGCGCGCAATCGGCTGGGACGTACGAAAAAGCGAAGGCACCATGTTTGCATGGGCGAAAATCCCGCCCAATTTCAGCTCATCGCAAGAGTTTTGTATGGAATTAATGGAGCGGACAGGCGTTATCTGCACCCCCGGCGATGCGTTCGGCAGCATGGGCGAAGGATACGTGCGCTTTGCGCTTGTGCTTCCCGTGGAAACACTTCGGGAAGCAATCGAGGTAATCGATAAAAGCGGCATTCTTAAGCGATAGCCTCCATAATACGCTTATTATAAAATAAAATGCGCTTTTCCCTGTTTTTATTTTCCGGCACCTCGACAAGCCACAAACGATCGTCCTTTTGAAGCAGCAAATCTTCCATATGCAGCCCAAGCATACCGCTTAGAATAAACAGGTTGTCTACTGACGGAAGATTTTGTCCCTTATACCAACGGTAAACAGGCTGCGGGCAGGAAAGCCCGAGCCTGTTTTGCACCTCGGAAACGGAATAACCGCCCTCACGCACCAGTCTTTTAATTAAATGTCCTGTCATAATCATATCCATTGAAGTGTCTTTTAACTGTGGTTTACTCATTTGCAAAATCTCCTTTATTTCGAACATATTTTCTCTATTATAAAATATGTCTGCACCAAAGTAAACAGTTTTTCACAAATCCATATTGGATTCTTAATCCCATTTAATCTCATCTATTCTTATGGATAATAAATTGATATGATATTAAGATTACAAATAAGGGCGGACACCAAAGAACTGGTATCCACCCTATAAAAGATTTCATAATTATCGCAAAATTAAGCCTTTCCAACAGACCCGAACAGCTCCATCTTTGTCTTAACAGTAGCCTTAATTGCCTCGCAGCCCGGAGCAAGAAGTTTACGAGGGTCAAATCCCTTTCCTTCCAAATCCTTTCCTGCCTCAATGTACTTTCTTGTCGCCTCCTGGAACGAAAGCTGGCACTCTGTATTCACGTTAATCTTTGCCACGCCAAGAGAGATTGCCTTCTTAATCATATCCTCAGGAATACCTGTACCGCCGTGAAGAACCAACGGCATAACGCCTGTCTTCTGCTGAATTGCATCCAATGTCTCAAAGCTTAAGCCTGCCCAGTTTGCAGGATACTTTCCGTGAATGTTTCCGATGCCTGCCGCGAGCATATCAACGCCCAAATCGGCAATCTGCTTGCACTCTGCGGGATCTGCGCACTCGCCCATTCCGACAACGCCGTCTTCCTCGCCGCCGATAGAGCCAACCTCTGCCTCAATTGACATTCCCATAGCATGTGCAACTGCTACGAGCTCTTTTGTCTTTTCGATATTCTCCTCAATTGCATAATGAGAACCGTCAAACATAATTGATGTAAAGCCTGCCTTGATGCATTTGTAGCATCCGTCATATGTGCCGTGATCCAAATGGAGCGCTACGGGAACCGTGATGCCAAGATCCTGATCCATCGCCTTAACCATAGCTGCAACCGTATTAAAACCTGTCATGTATTTGCCTGCGCCCTCTGAAACACCGAGAATAACAGGGCTGTTTAACTCCTGCGCTGTCTGTAAAATAGACTTTGTCCACTCAAGATTGTTGATATTGAACTGACCTACCGCATAGTGACCTTCTTTTGCTTTTTTAAGCATTTCTGTTGCTGATACTAACATAATACGAACCTCCAATACCTTATTTTGTTAATTGATTTTTACACGTGCACATTGATTATGCCACTGTCTTTAGTATAGCTCTATTGGGCGGAAATGTCAATTTTTTAACAGAGGGTTTTGGTAATTATTTTCATCCCCAAAACACAATCCTGATATTGGCTCTTTTATGTCCAAGCTCTGCCGCCCTGCGTAAACAATCCATCATAATCTGATAATGCTCTGTATCCCGATACCCTTCTGGTTTTGCAAAACAAGTATACACAAAACAAAACAATTCAAACAAAAAAACAAGCGGCTTCTTGAACCAATGCAGCGTTCCTGCCATTGCCAGTAACAGTAAAAATTTTATGGACATTTCAATTACTTTATCGGGCAGTGATGCCTTATATTTTTTTGCCCTGCGGTAATAATAATTTCTAAGCTCCTTTTTTGCGCGCGAATGTCCTTGTTCTGCTGCTTTCCGGTACCATTCTATCGCCTGGTCTACCTCCTCTGCGGTTCCTGCAATACGCATTAAATACTTTGCCAAACGGTACTGTGCATTCACGTCTCCCTGTTCTGCCGCCTTTCGATACCATTTGGACGCTTTATCCATATCCGCCTCTACGCCTTCCTCATACAATGCTCCTAAATTATATTGTGCATCGCGATTTCCCTGCAAGGCAGCCTTCTCAAGCCACTCCATGGCTCTCGCAGTATCCTTTTCGACCCCTCTCCCTAAATAATAACATTCACCCAAAAGGCATTGTGACTCTGCATCCCCTTGTTCTGCCGCCATAGCCAGCCACTTTACCGCTTTTTTTGCATCCCGTTCGACTTGCTTTTCTGAATTTCCAAAATAATATAGTTTTCCCAAAAAAATCTGCAACCTGGCATTCCCTTGCTCTGCTGCCTTTTCATACCACGCGATTCCTCTCTTAAAATCCTTTTCGACACCTTCTCCACTGATATAACAGGATCCCAAATTATTCTGCGCGTTTGCGTTTCCTTGTTTCGCTGCTCTTTCAAAGCACATGACTGCTTTTCTTGCATTCCGTTTGGTTTCTTCTCCACAAAGATAACACAGCCCCAAATTAACCTGAGAACCGACGTTTCCCTGATCTGCCGCCTTTTGAAACAGTTCAAATGCCTTTTGGGGATTCTTTTCGACTCCTTTCCCATGGAAATAGCATAACCCTAAGTCATCCTGCGCGTCGGCATTTCCCTGCTCTGCTGCTTTCCGATACCATTCTATCGCATCAGACATACTTTGCTCCACACCGCTTCCCTGTGCGTAACATTTTCCCAACTCAAACTGCGCTTGGGCATCCCCGTTCTCTGCCCGTTCGCAAAGACGCTTTAGCGCCTCCTGTTCCTGTTTCTCCTCATTCTGCGTTTTTGTCACATCGTCCATATCACAGCGCTCCTCTTTCTATCTTTCGTGCTACAAGCTATGTCTTTCAATCACGCAGCTATGCTGCTTGTTTTCTTTATCCTTTTCGTAATTGATTCCGACAAGCAAAATTTTGCCGGAATAGCACTCCAGCGCCTGCGTGTAGCGTTTTTCCTTAATCTGCCGTATCGCGGTATCCGCAGACTTATCGTATTTTAATTCCACAATCAGAGCAGGCTTTTTTGCATGAGGCAGCGGCAAAAATACAACATCCGCAAAACCGCGTCCCGTCGGCAACCCCCTTATCAGCCTGTAATCCTTCCTCGCACTATAATACGCCAGCCCGATCGCACAGCCAAGCGAATTTTCATCATTGTATGTCAAGATAGATGCTACCTCCGTATGCACCCTGTCAAGTGCGCCAGCGACAAGCTGCTCCCTGCAGGCAAGCGTATCTTCAAGGAGCGTTTCCGACTGTTTTAAGACACGCATAATCTCCGACCAGCCGCCAACACTCATCGCATTTTCAAACTCCCCGATAATCTCCTTATTCGGAATAAACGCCTCGCCCGTTTCCGCATCGTATCCAAGATACCCTAAGTGAATAAGCAGCGTCAGCACATCATCCTTTGTCTTAAAATTGCGCATATCGTTTTGGAAGCTCCGCGTATTGACTTTGACGTGTCCGCCGCCAAGCATCCGCACAATATCTCCCCGCAGTCCGTCATAGTCCATGTCCATATAGATTTTTAGCGCCTCATACGTCTCCGTCGCTGTCCAGTAGTTGGAAAAATGGTGACAGCTCATCGCCTCCACAACGGATTTTGGGTTGTAGATATGCTGATACGTTCTTAACCGGTATCCGTCGTACCAACTGTTTGTTTCCTCAAAATCCATGTCGTACTGCCTGCACAACGCCTGAACCTCCGTTTCCGTAAATCCGGTATATTCCTCAAACATTTTTTGATCTGTCATTGAATATTCCCGAAACATATTCAATGCAGAATGGACACCGTATTTCTTTACAGGTAAAATCCCTGTCATATACGCAAGCGCAACATAGGACTGATCCTTTAAAAGATCCCGCAGAAAATCAAGGTACTGTTTCTGCAGATGGATTTTCCAAAACGGCGTGGTCTGCTGACACAGATAAATTTCGCTTCTGTATTGATGCATTTGTTCGTGCAGACAATTAACCCTGTTTTATCCACATAGATTTCAGAATGGATTGCATCCTGAAAGCCTTTATTTTTCGGATTTAGATAAATCCCCATAAGATGCGCCTCTCTTGATAACTTTATTATATGGGAAAATGGATAAATTAACAAGGTTATTGTACTATGTAGTTATAACAGTTCGAACAGTTTAGCCATCACATAGTTAAAAGGAGCATTTCGAGAAAAAAGTCGTGTTACAAGCTATGCCATTTGTTCTCTTTATCCTTTTCATAATTGATTCCGCCAAACAGAAAGAAAGCAACACCCTTAATTGTACAATGTTGCCTTTTTCACATATTATATTTTGTTTTTATAAAGGTAAGCATAGTGACTTTCTTTTGGTTCCGTTTTTAATCATATTAATAATCCTCAATATCCTCATCAATCCCTACCATTTTAATCGGATTGTCATTTTCATAATAATCCTCGGTTTCTTCCGACAATATTATTTCCGTATATAATTCATCACCATTCTTCACAATCCATTCTACCTGCTGATACCCCATGTGCCCGTATACAGAGTAAATACCATTTCCGGTTTCGGCAGCATACAAGGACACCAAACCATAAAACGACCTGACTTCAACCGGCATTCCGCTATCGTCTACTGTATATACCGTATTGAACCAATCCGCATCACTGGTTCCCTGCGATGTAATCAGTTCCACAGTGCCATCATGATCCAAATCATACAATGCATACTCACAATCGCTTCCATACATCATAGCAACTTCATAAATCACATTCCTATATACATCATAGATGTCAAAAGTTTCTTCTCCCCCTGCTGCCTGATATGTCCCCGAAAATGAAGATGTTACACCGCCTATTTCACCTCCCTGCTTAATTTGGATCTCGTTCTGCCGCATCGGCGAAACGGATAAAACAACATTGCCAATTAGCTTTTCATCAGACTCGCTGAAACCGGGCTCACTAAGCCAAACATCTCCTACAAATTGGAGGCTTCCATTTGCATCGACAGCTACGGCAACAGCATCAATCTTTACAACTTCCACACTGTTCCAACATTCTCCTGTCATTCTTATCTTACCATCGCTTTCATACAAAACGGTAATGTCTGCTCCATACGCATCCTCATTGCCACCTTTCATCCAGGAATACGATGCCGCTGGTAAAACAATGTCAGGCACATTTGCACCATCCGTATCGTCCGCATATCCCCATATAGCCAAATCCGTCAGGCAAATATCATCATATTTTGATCCCTTCTGCGCATCTAAAATCATAATTGATAAAAACTGCGTGCGGACAGGAGCGTCCAGTGCAAACCGATCGCTATATAACGTATTCTCAACCTCGTGATACTGCAAGTCGTCAAACTCAGCCTCATATTTCTCCCCCTCGAATCCAAGTTCAACACGCTTTAATTTTCCGTTGGCATTATAAACGGTTTCATTCTTCATATAACCATTCAAAAATGCCACTTCTGATATGTACACAGGTCGTGTAAAATTAATGGTAATAACCTCACCCACTCCTATGCCATCTGTTCCCTCACTCCAACAGGTTTCCTTATTCCCATCAAGCACTGCTTCCACCCTATAAGTTTTTGTTGAATCCGTCAGTTCCGATGATGCCTGAATACTGCTGATATATCTATAATCAAACTGTACCACATCAGGCTCATCTTTCTGTTCATTCTGCGTTTCCGGAATTACGCTCTGCACCTCATCTGTCTTTGCTTTAGCTGATATTTCCTCTAGTATTTCATCATCCTCATCAATCAACTCATCAGTAGCATCTAATGTTTCCATGTTGATAAGTTCCGCTTCAATATTATCAGTCGATGGTATTAAAAGAATTACAATAACAAGCACAAAAGCAATCGCGGAAGTAACGATTCCTACTACTGCAAAATTATGCTTTTTGCTCTTATTACCCATTGCAATTATACCTAAAACCAATCCTATAATCTCAGGCAGGAAAAAAATTCCCAATGTGCAGAGCGATATAATGCCGCATACCATAGCCGCAATTCCTAATCCGGAATTTTTCATATCATCCGTTGGCGAAAGTGTGGACGTTGATTGTAAATTAATATTGGATAATTCAGCTGCTTGTGATGTTGGTAGCGCAGCCGACTGTGTCAGCTGTGTACCACACTCATCGCAAAACAAAGCATTATCCTCTAATTCAACCCCACAATTAGGACATCTCTTACTCATAACAGCCTCTCTCCTCCTACTATTTATAATATTTTTGATGCAAGTCACTCTACCGGGTCTTTCCGTTCATAACAGCTGATACATCCTTCTCGTTTTCCAAAGGAGATAACCACATTACTACATCAAAGATATATCATAAAATACTGCCCAATAGTCCACCTACTTTCCACGTACTTATTATAAAACAGGCAAGCCATTCAAATATCACTGCCTGTAAACTAAAATACGTTACCCTAAAAATTTTATGATACATTCTATTTAAGATCACTGTCACTATTACAGTCGGTATAAGGTATCCCATGATTTCCCTCCTATTGTATTTTAGTCCCGCATCTTGTACAAAATTTTTTGCCTGCGTTAATGGAATTACCGCAATTAGGACATTGCATAATTAAAGCTACAACATTCAAATCATTCTCACTGCTGACAATTAAATGAAATCCACAATTTGAACAAAATTTTTTTCCTTTCTGCAAAAGGGAACCACAATTTGGACAATACTCTGTTTCTACAAATTCACCATTCCGTTTCAACATTTTTTGGCATGTAGGACAGACTTTCTCATTCGGCAAAAGCCTCGTCCCGCAAGTACAAGTCACAACACTATATAAAATTCTATATAGATTTTGAAGATGTAATGGATATAAATTATTTACTATTTGGATAGCCCGCTCAAATGTATCTGCAAAAATAATTTGCTTTTCATCTGTAACATTTCTGACTTTGAAGCTTACATTAACGGAATCTGCACCATCTATAATAATCATAAACTTGTCCCTGCCAACGCATTCGATTCCCTTTATTTTTCTAATATCAAAGATTTGATTTTCCGAGAATAGCAATCCCTTTGAATAAATTCGTAAGTTTCTATCCGTTACCATAACACCCGATTTACCATTATTGGAACGTTCAATCACGAATAACGGAATCTCTTCCGCTGGCATTTGGGTAATTGTCCTTACCATGACTTCGTGTTGTTCAAATATTCCAAATCGCTCTACAACGTTTAATCTAAAATTTGTCAATGTTGCTTCATCTAATCTGTCAGTAAAAATACTCCATAGATTATCTCTGATTCTTTCAGGAGTTCTCAATAACCTTTCATTTTCACATAACGAGCGACATATAGCGTTAAATTCTTCACTATCATAAGTCTTATCACAAATTTCTTGATACTGCTCGTTATCTGTTAAGTCCTTACCCTGAATATTATTGTAAAATTTCAAATAATCAGATTTTACGCTATTAGCTATTTCTCTTGTCGAATATAAAACACCCTCAACAGTTCTATTCTCTAAATCTGCTGTTTGAAGTAATTCCTTGCAAAGCGAAATTTTAGGTATAAGATTTTCCTCAATATCATGTTCTTGACAATATTGCTCCATCTTTTTTAGTGAATCTCTGATATTTGCTTCGTTTCGGACAATTGCCCCTGTTTTATTAAATGCACTAAGATATTCTCCACAGTCAGCATTAAAAACATCGTCCCCATACTTACATGCCATCACTTGTATTCGCTGTTCCAATCCGCACCCAAAATATAATGACATTTTTCTTAAATCGCCATTCCCATCTCCAAAATCATTCCAGATAGCTTCATAGATTTCGGTATTATATGGATTAAGCATAAGCGCCTGAAGCATTTGATTTTTTCTCTGTGGCTCCGGTATTCTACCTTGTGCATAGTTTTGTAGGATTGCCTCCGCCTGAGCGCTTTCCGTGGCAGTAACATATTTGCATTTTACATTTGCTTCATGCTCCAATGCATTTCTAATTGCATTTCCAACGCTATAGCCGCAGTTTATGAGTGCTTCCCGAAGCGGTGCTTTGGCATTTTTATAAACAGCGGTTTTATTTGCGCCGGCAGAGATACTCGAACCCATATTCCCGACTGCATTTCCCAAAGAATGAGCCATTCCTGTTGCTGCATTCATCACACCGGCAGTTGCCATTCCCTTAAGTGCGCCGCCTAAACCAAAGCCGCCGCCTACAACACGTCCTCTGCTTGCTTTTCTGACCTGACGATATCTTTGCTCCTCTTCCAGCTGATCATCAATATCAGAAATTCGATCCATCATATCATCCAAAACATCGTAAAATTCATCAGTAAATCCATTAAGATATTTACTGATAAAAATTTTTTCATCGATTGAATAAACACCTTGATCGCTAAGCATTTTTACCGCTTTTCTGACCAAAGGTCCGATTGCTTTTTCCAAAACAGTTCCTGCATTTCTATTTACCGAAGCACAATCTGACTGCGATGAATACCATGCGTCAAAAGTTCCTCCAATATCCCCGATCAGATTCGCTATACTTTGTCTTACATACCTTTCATTTTCGACTTCTGTTGGTATTTGAACCGCATTCCCTGCAATATCATATTTTGTCATAATTCTCCATACCTCCATTGGCGTATTACATGCCCCTTTTTTAATACATTTTGTTATATAAAAGTACGAATCATAATTACTCCTGTTTTTAATCTCCCTCCTTTTTTGCAAAAAAATTTCACTTAGTATTATAGAGACATTATTACATTTATAAATATAAATGTCAATATTTATAGAAATATATCAAATAACCTTCAAACGAGAAAAACGATATATAGACAATATTTATTCAAATACAAATTATTAAACTTATAAATATATACTGCTAATTTTATAAAAATTATTATTTTCTTCTCATTTTGATATTCTAATTAATATATATCTATAAATTGAAAGGACTATTTTCATGGAAATAAGTAAACGAATCACACACTTTAGAACACTCAAAGGATATAGTGTAAACAAACTTGCAAATCTTTCCGGAATTTCGCAAAGTTATCTGCGGGAGGTTGAACTTGGAAATAAAAATCCAACCGTGGAAATTTTATCCCTCTTATGTGATACACTTGATATTTCATTAAAAGATTTTTTTGACGACCAGTTATCCAATGATTTTTTCCGAGATCCTCTTATTGCTGAAATTTACCGCCTTTCACCAGAACAGCGAAACGCTTTACACCATTTTCTCAAAGCAATCAACCTTTAACATATTATTTTGTTCTATTTTTTATGCCCAATGCAGCATGCATCTACCATGTTTTCGATGTCAGACGTGCAAGTATCACTGCACGTCTTTTTAAGTTCACAAAAAAACATTCTTACACTCATAAGCGCCAGTATCAATTTTTCTCATTGTCTCTTTCTCCTGTTAACTATTCATATTTTATCAATTATTTTTATTATAATCATTTATCTATTCCTGTCATTAACTGTCAGTGAACGCCTTTTTATACTTTTATCATTTTTTATTATATTTTACATTTCCTCTCTTGCAACTTCCCCCAAAACCTTATATACTGTATTTCGATTTACCACTATTTTACTTTGCTTCTAAAACAAAACGAAAGGAACTTCATTTCCATGGGCATACAGACCGATAAAATTCTAAAAGACATCAAAAACGGCGCCATTACTGACGCTTCCATCAATGCCATTGACAGCATCGACGAATCCCGGATACGCACCCAAATCGCAAACGATATCGACGCAGCTTTTCCAAGCCGCAGCCAATTTTCGGCGGCTTGCGGGATTCACGGGTCGCAGCTGAGTGAGTTTTTCAATGGTCGCAAGAAATTCGGTCGTGACAATCTTTTAACAATCTTTATCACACTGCACTACGACTGCGACAAAATACAGGATACGCTCAAATATCTCGGTGAAACAATGCTCTATGCGCGAAACAAGCGTGACTGCCACATTATCAAGGCAATCCATGATCAAAAATCATTGGAGGAAACAGACCGATTTTTAATGACAGACGGTTATGACCCGATATCGCCTGACGCAAAAGAACTATACAGAGGAGAAAGCAAATATGGTAACGGAAAGCAGCATTGATTTATTTCGCGATGATTTAAAGAATTTTTTTGACTTTGATGAAAAGCTAAACTTAATTTCTTCCGGTACAAAATATGACAAATATCCGCATCATGTTTATCTGGCGGACATCAAAAAAGAATATCTGACGCTTGCCCCGCAGGAGAGCAGTGTCATTATCAAGGAACTCTCCTACGAACAGGCGCTGATCTATCAGAAAATCAGCACCATTTTTCATCCGAATTTAGAAGCTGTCTACTGTGCCTGGGAACGGCAGGGGCATTTTCTTTCCATTAGCGAATTTATTAAAGCGCCCGATTGTCTGAATTATGCCCAACGCTCCATCTCTTTGGAGGAAACGGTTGCGCAATATGGCTGTTTTCGTGAACGAGATGCTTTGATTTATATTTGCCAACTCTGCGAAGCCTTGGAAGCGCTGCACAAAATCAATCTGACGCATAACGATATTTCACCCCAAAATATTCTTTTAACGAACGCTCCCGCATGGCGGCAGGAAATTTCCATCATACCGCCTGCATCCCAAAATATTTGGATGAAGCTGATTGATTTTGATATTTCTAAGGAACAGAAAAAGTGGAATCACAGTGTAACGACCGTTATGGGAACAACACCTTATGCCGCACCGGAAATTTTGGATTTCAGACATCCGACAAACCGCGTTGACATTTATTCACTCGGCTGTATTCTCTACTATATGCTTACAGGACAATCACCGAAAAATGAAGACATTAACACACGCAAACGGCAGTTCAGCCAAAATACGATGCGTATTATCAATAAATGCACAACCAACTACGAAAATCGTTTTAAGAATGTATCGGAATTGAAAACAGCCGCACTGCGCGGTATCCAAATGGAGGACAGCAACTTATCGAAATGGATTTGGAAGATTCCGGGATTTCGGAGCCATACATACTGGAAGATGACGCTTGCGATTACCTACTATTTTTATTTGATTGTTGCACCGCTCAGCTTGACGAATCCGTTTCCTTCCGTATCTGCCATGCTTCTCTCGCTCATGCAAATTGTCATTCTGTTCGTCCTATTTAGCAAATTTCATTTGGAAGAAAAATTTCCGCAATATGGGCATTGGAAGAGTACTTATCCCCGCCTTGGATTAACCCTAAAAATTTTTATTGTTCTAATCATCCTTATAGTATCCTACAACTTAGGACTTTTTTCTTAATGCTTATATCGGATGTTGGTCACGACACATTCTAATACCAATGAGTGACTTCTATAATCAAGCAGGGAAGATTTATTTTCCACTACTCGTCGCGTGCCCTATGCACCACTTCAGTGGCATATTTCTAATGTGAAAAGCTTTTATATACGGTCTTTCACATTTGCATCGGGCTGTACATTAAAAAAACAGGAAAAGAGGACGCCTATGAATGAGCAAATGAAAAAAATACTGCAACAGCAACAGGAATATGAATATTTAAAAAAATCACCTTCCCTTATTCATCTTCCGAATAACCTGTTTTGCAGCAGTTTCCTGACTACAACCGTTTTTCCATATATAAAAAGTGCAGTGCAAAAACGAAAATGGCAGAAACGTCAAAATCAGTTTGCAAAAATAATTTTATATTTTCTTTTCTTTTATTATGTTTTGTGCATTGCGACTTATTGTTTTGCTATGTCTCTCTACCCTTTGACTCTTATTGAATAACCATCTAATATACCAGACGAAGTGATCGAAGTCCTTTGCGAAAAATACTTTCCCCACGCAAAAAAGTATGCTATAATAGGCATGTTTCAAAAAGAATACAGCTTATCACGGAGGATTTATATATGTACGTAACATGCTTAGACTTAGAGGGCGTACTCGTGCCTGAAATTTGGATTGCATTCGCCGAGGCGAGCGGCATTCCCGAACTCAAAAAAACAACCCGCGACGAGCCGGACTACGACAAGCTTATGACATGGCGTCTCGGTATACTCAAAGAGCACGGACTCGGCTTAAAGGAAATCCAGGAAACCATCGCCAAAATTGACCCAATCCCCGGCGCAAAGGAGTTTTTGGACGAATTGCGCTCCATTACGCAGGTCATTATTATCAGCGACACCTTTGAACAGTTTGCCACACCGTTAATGAAAAAACTCGGCTGGCCCACAATTTTCTGCAACTCACTCGAAGTTGCGCCAAACGGGGAAATTACGGGCTTTAAAATGCGCTGCGAGCAGTCAAAGCTCACAACCGTAAAAGCGCTGCAGTCCATTGGCTACGAAACGATTGCAAGCGGCGACAGCTATAACGATCTCGCAATGATTAAAGCAGGCAAAGCAGGCTTTCTATTCAAAAGCCCTGACAAAATCAAGGCGGACAATCCGGAACTTCCGGCGTTTGATACCTACGATGAACTGATGGCGGCAATCAAAAAGGCAATGATTTAGGTGCGGCATTTAAATCACATAAAAACAGGGCAGCCCGCTAAAAACGGAAAGTCTGCCCTGTTTCTTATTCCTTTTGTCAATACTCCCTGTCCAAAAGCAATGTTCCTATATCCATTTTATAATCAAAATACGTTTCGTCGACATACTGCACTTTCTCAACCGCCTCGCCGCGCTCCAGTTTTTGGATGGTTTCTTCTATTAAAGGCGCAATAATCGGATTACACTCAAAATCTGCCATGATCTCCCCCTTTTGCACCAGCAGCAGCGCATCGCGCACCGCATCAAACGAAAGCATTATGATACCCCCGTTTTTCCCAAGCTTTAATCCCGCTTCTTTGATTGCTTCGATCGCACCAAATGCCATATTGTCATTCTCACAGATCACTACATCAATATCATCATACGTCTCAAGAAAATATTCCATCACCTCATACGCCTTCGCCTGCGTGAAATCCCCTGACTGATATTCCAGCATATTCCAATTCGCGTGTTTTTTCATAACCTCTGCGAAACCGGACGTCCTGCCAATCTGCGCAGTGGATCCGGGCGTTCCCTGCAGCGTGACAATGTTAATTTTTTCATTTCTTCTGCCACGCGATTCCAAATAATCCGCAAGCCATTCACCCGCGTTTCTGCCCTCCTGCATCAAATCACTGCCAACACGGCAGATATAAAGGCTCTCGTCCTCCACCGATACATCCCTGTCCACAATAATCACCGGAATGCCCGCGTCCTGTGCCTCCTTTAGCACTGCGTCCCAACCCGTTTCCACAATCGGGGCAAGCACGATATAGTCAACACCCTTTAAAATAAACTTCCTAAGCGCCTTCACCTGATTTTCCTGCTTCTGCTGTCCATCCTCAAAAATCAGATAATAACCTTTTTCCTCCGTAAACGTATCCATATACGCCTTTGTATTCATCATGCGCCAGTCCGATTCCGAACCGACCTGCGAAATGCCAATCACAATGTCATCCTCGTCTGGCTGGCTCTCTGACTCCTCCTGCGGCAGCGCCCCGTCACTCTCTGTCCCGTGCGCACATCCGGCGAGCAAAAGCAAAAAGCTAAACAAAAAAGCCGACAGGAACAAATTTTTTCTGACCCACGTTAACATGCCTGCCACCTCCCGCCGTTAAAATTACCCCTGTCTTTTGTACTGTGGAAAAGACAGGGGTAAAAGGTAATTATGCTTTCTTTCTTTCCTTAATTTTTGCAAATATCGCCTGCAAAAGAATGAAGAAACATAACAGGATCGCCGTAATAATGTTCGCCCATGAGCTTACCAGCTTACCGTTCGATTTTACCAAAGTTGAAATGGTTCCGTTGATAAACACACCGACAAGGGAGCCTAGCACATTTCCCACACCTCCGGTCAGAAGCGTTCCGCCGATAACGGAAGAGGAAATCGCATCCATTTCCAGTCCTGTTGCCTGCGTTGTCGTACCGCACATTGTATTTAAGCAGTAGCAGATACCGCCAATCGAGGTTAAAAGACTGCACAGTGTATATGTGAGAAGCTTTGTCCTGCGGACATTAAGTCCCATCAATGTAGCTGATACCTGATTGCCTCCCACCGCGTAAATACTTCTTCCAAATTTGGTGTATTTCAACATTAAGAACACGAGAACTACTACCAAAAGTGCAACGACAACCGTCGGCCGGATAAAAGGAACCTGATAAATACCCTTTTTGTTTGTATACCCTCCAAACGGAATGCTGATTTTCATATTTGAGATTGCCGTAAACAGCTTATCCGAAACGATACTCACCTGATCCTTACAGATAACCGCCGTCATACCTCTCGCAAAGAACATTCCCGCCATCGTCACAATAAATGGCTGAATTTCCAAATAAGCCACACAATATCCCTGAACCATACCGAACACGATTCCGATAACTAACACCAAAATCATCAGCACAGGGCTGCTCATTCCCCACTGCTCCATGCCGACTGCCAAAAACATACAGTCCATTGCAATCAGGGAACCGACAGAAATATCAATACCGCCTGTCAGCATGACACAGGTCATACCGCTTGCAACGGCAATTAGTCCCGCATTGTTAATCAGTACGTTTAAAAACGTCTGAAGGTGTGTAAAGCCCTTATCCGCATATATGATGCAGCCGCCTAAATACATGACAATAAACAGGACTACCGTAATCGCCAATAAAATATTATTGCCCCCAAGCTTTAATTTTTTCATCCCTATGCCACCTCCTTTGCAACTGCCTTTTTCGCAGACAGCTTCTTGAAGTAATCCTTTACAGGCTGTGACTGGATGACTACGATCAAGATAACTACGATTGCCTTGAACACCGGCGCCTGCGCGGAAGAAACGCCCAACGCATACAATGTTGTCGTAATCGCCTGAATCGTATATGCGCCGATAATGGAACCGGCAAGATTAAACTTACCGCCGCCAAGGCTGTTACCGCCAAGCGCCACCGCAAGGATTGCATCCAATTCCATATTCAGACCGATGTTGTTTGTATCGGCAGAATAAATTCTGCATGTTGCAACCAAACCTGCAATACCTGCGCACAGACCGCAGATTACATAGCATAACAGAATAATCTTTGCAGAATTAAAACCGGAAATTCTCGAAGCTCTTTTGTTAATGCCGACACTTTGGATATACGTTCCAAGCGCTGTCGATTTTAACACAACCGATGCAATTGCAACACAGACTGCCGCAATAATAATCGGTGTCGGAATAATACCGCAGTATGCGCCGAAAAACTGGAACGAAGGCACACGCACATACACGATATTGCTGTTACACAGCAAAAGACCAATCGCCCTGCCCGCAGACCATAAAATCAATGTCGCGACCATCGGCTGAATGTTCATATAAGCAACCAAAAATCCGTTAAACAGACCGCAGACACATGCGATTGCAACGCCTGCCAGCATACCTACCCAAAGGGGTACGGCATAGTTACTTACATTCGTCACACCGTAGCCCGCCAGCAGCATACAGCACAGACCGCCGGACAAACTCATTACGGAACCTACCGAAATATCCGTACCTGCGGAAGCAGATACCACAAGCGTCATTCCAATCGCCAAAATTGCAACTTCACTGCCTCGATTTAAAATATCAATCAAACGTCCGTATAAAATACCGTTATTAATACTGATCGAAAAGAAACCAAACGGAGCATTTCCGCTTGCAACATCATAAATTACGTTAATCATCATCACGAGAAGCATGCTGAAAATCGGGAGGAACAACTTCATTTTCGTTATTTTTTTAACACTATCCATTATTTTCCACCTCCCGCAATTGCTTTCATAACGCCTTCCTGTGTTAAATCATCGCCGCTGATCTCTCCAACCTTGGCGCCGTCCCGAAGCACCGCCATACGGTTGCAGGTTCGAAGCATTTCCTCAATTTCCGAAGAAATAAACATAACGCTCTTTCCTTCGTCCGCAAGCTTCAGCACCAGCTTCTGAATTTCCGTCTTGGTTCCAATATCAATACCACGGGTAGGCTCATCTAAGATCAGGAAATCCGGATCGGTTGCAAGCCATCTTGCCAAAATCGCCTTCTGCTGATTTCCGCCGGAAAGCTGCTTAATCAGGGTCTCCCTGCTCGCTGTCTTAATCTGCAACATCTCAATAAATTTATCTGCAATTTCAATCTGCTTTGCCATCGGAATTTTTTTAAAGATGCCCTGTTTTGCCTGCATGGCAAGGATAATATTTTCACGCACGGACAAATCTCCGATAATGCCTTCTGCTTTTCTGTCATCCGGCAGAAGCCCCATGCCAAGGTTCATGGCATCAATCGGATTCTTGATCGTTACGTCCTTCTCTTTTACCTTCAAGGTACCGGTCTGCGCCCTGTCTGCACCGTAAATCGCACGCGCCAGCTCGCTTCGTCCGCTTCCCAAAAGTCCGGTCAGTCCGATAACCTCACCTTTATGTATCTCCAAATCAAACGGTTTGATTGTTCCGGCATGGCTGAGTCCCTTTGCATCAATGACGAGCGGCTCCTTCGACTTGTCTCCGCTGCCCTCCTGCTTGATGCTTGCCAAATCGTCAAAATCCTTACCCATCATGGCTGCAACCAGCTTCACGCGCGGCAGTTCTTCAATACTGTATTCCCCTACCAGCGTACCGTTTCTAAGAACCGTGATGCCGTCACAAACCTCATAAACCTGCTCCAGGAAATGCGTTACAAACATGATGCCAACGCCCTTATCACGAAGTCTTCTCATCATAACGAACAGCTTTGCCACCTCGTTATCGTCCAGCGAAGATGTCGGCTCATCCAAAATCAGAACCTTACAATCCATATCCACCGCACGGGCAATTGCAATCATCTGCTGCAGCGCCAATGAATACTCTTCCAAATTCTGCGTTACATCAACGTCCAAATCCAAATCCTTCATCAGCTTTGCAGCCATCTCGTTCATTTTCCTTCTGTTCACCGTATGGAACTTTGTCATCGGCTCTCTGCCGATAAACAGATTCTCCGCCACAGAAAGATTCGGACACAGGTTTACTTCCTGATAAACCGTGGAAATTCCTTTGCGTTGCGCATCTAACGTGTCCCTGTTCACAACCGGACCGTCAATGCCGTCTAAATGAATTTCTCCGGCTTCAAATTTATTTACCCCGGTAAGACATTTAATCAGTGTGGACTTCCCGGCGCCGTTTTCCCCCATAAGCGCACGGATCTCTCCTTTTCTCAGATTGAAATCCACATTTTCCAACGCTTTTACACCGGGGAAGGTCATACAGATTCCTTTTGCACTTAAAACAATATTATTTTCCATAAAGACTTCTCCTTCCAGAGTTTTTCTTCCCGGGTATGAATTTTTGTAAAATATGAGGGGAGAATACCCCATCCCTCTCGGGATTTTCTCCCCTCATCCTATTATTTTTTAAACTTAATCTTAGTAAGCACGACCATCCAATACTTCCTGGCTCATTGTTACTGCATAATCGCTTGTGATACCAGGCGCTACGAATGCTTCGTCTTCAACGAGTGTCCATGCGTCAACTGTTTCACCTGCCTCAAGCTTCTTGATAACGCCTTCTGCGAAACCAGCCTGAAGAGGGTTACACTCTACGTTACATGTAATCTTTCCGTCTAATGTGTACTGAAGTCCGTCGTGTGTAGCGTCGAATGAGATAATGATTACATCGCCGTCAACACCGTATGTAATTCCTGCTGCGTCCATTGCGTCCATTGCACCGTATGCTTCGTTGTCGTTCTGGCATACAACTACGTTGAAATCGCTGTAAGACTTAATGAATGACTCCATAACTTCCTGACCGCCTGCCTGTGTAAAGTCACCTGACTGCGAGTCGAGAACTGTCCAGTTCGAGTTGTTTGCAACGATGTTGTTAAAGCCTTCTGTACGTCCAAGTGTTGCAGATGCTCCAACAGAACCTTCGATTACAAGAATGTTTGCATCTTCGCCGTTTAAGTACTCTGCAAGCCAGTTACCTGCTGCCTCACCCTCAGCTACCATGTCGCAGCCAAGAGCTGTTGTGTAAAGAGAAGGATCAGCATCTACTGCACGGTCTACGATAAGAACCGGAATGCCTGCGTCCTGAGCTTCCTGAAGAACGGTATCCCAACCTGCTGACTGGATCGGAGCGATGCAGATATAATCTAATTCCTGCTCGATAAATCCACGAACTGTCTCGATCTGAACCGCATGGTCATTATCGCAGTCTACAAATGATAACTCATATCCGTTTTCTGCACTGAATGTATCCTGATAATTCTTTGTGTTTGCTGCACGCCAGTCTGACTCATGTCCAACCTGTGCAAAACCAACCTTAATTACGTCGCCGCTTGCTGCAGGCTCTGCTGCCTGTGTCTCTGCGGGAGCCTCAGCAGGTATTGTCTCTGCGGGTGCTGCAGGTGTTGTCTCTGCAGGCGCTGCTGCAGGTGTTGTCTCTGCAGGCGCTGCTGCAGGCTCAGATGAGTTTCCGCATCCTGCAAGTACAGTTGCTGTCATTGCTACGCACATTAATGCACCAACCAATTTCTTTTTCATAATGAATTTCCCTCCGTTTAAATAAAAATTATTTCGTAACCATTTTTGATTACGAAATAATTATAGCTCATAATTTTCTTTATGTATACTGTTAATTTAAGAAATTTGTTTATTTTTTTATTTTCTTTTTATAATTTGCTCAATTTTTTAGTAAAAATGTTCAATTTCTTACGAAAAAAGGTTATTTTTTTACGGCAGGAACCGTAACCCAAATGCACGTTCCCTGTCCGTATGTACTTTCAATTCTCAAGCCGTATTTGCGTCCATAGTTCAGCCGGATGCGCTCATTGACATTAAACAGCCCAAATCCGCCCTTTTCCTTCGTATGCTCCATCTCCCCCATAATAATCCTTCTTACCTCTCGCAGGCGCTCCTCCTTCATGCCGATGCCGTTATCCTTAACCTGAAACTCCAAAAGTCCGCCGCGAATACAGCCCGTAATCCGAATCTGCCCCAAGCCGCGCTTTCCCTTAATCCCATGATAAAGCGCATTCTCAACCAAAGGCTGCAGCGTAAGCTTTAAGATTTCGCAGTCATAAACTTCCTCATCCATATCAATTTCATACGTTAAAATATCGCGGTAACGGAACTGCTGGATTTGCAGATAGCTGTTGATATGCGCCTCCTCATCCCGCACGGAAATGTAATCCTTGCCCTTGCTGAGCGTCGTCCGGAAAAAATCAGAAAGAGCGGACACCATATTGACGACCTGCGCAGTCTCATTGGACTCTGCAAGCCAAATAATATTATCAAGCGTATTGTACAAAAAGTGGGGATTAATCTGTTCCTGAAGGAGGCGAAGCTCCGCCGCCCTTAAATTTAACTCCTCAACGCGAATGTCCTCGACAAGCTTTCCGATTTCCTCCACCATTCTGTTAAAGCTTGCACTTAAAACGGCAATTTCGTCAATCCGTTCCTCGTGGGTACGTATTTCAAAGTCTCCGCGTCCCGCCCGTTCCGCAGCATGGCACAAATGGCGGATGGGGCTTGTGATGCCTTCCACAATCTTACGGCTGATTGTCAGGGAACCGATTAAAATAACAATCAACAGTACACTCGTAATGGAAATCGCACGCTCTACATTGTTTCGGATGCCCTCCCGCAGCGTTTCCATATTTCTTGTCTGCTCATAGATGTAATATTGGATTTCCTCCTGTATCAGCTCCGTAAGCACCCTGATGTCAAGGTCGAGGCGCTCCAAATTCACCTCATAGCTTCCGCTCACCAAAGCGGATTCCTCAATTTCCGCCACACGGTCACGCAGTGTATCCAGGCTTTTGATAATGCCGCTCAGCCTTGTCCGCGCCGCCTCGGTGTCCGCTTCCTTTGACAGCGTGCCAAACACCTTGCGCGCCTCATCAATCATCTGCATCGGCTTATTTGTGTCAATAATTTCGTTTGCGCGCTCCGCGTTCACGACAATGATGTACATGGAATAGTCAAGGTCATCCTTAAAGTTAATGTTGTATGCATTTGCCTTTGTAATTTTTTCCACAATCCCGTCATACTGATCCGATATGCTGTTTGTCATGACTAGCAAGTACATAATCAGGATTGTAAGCGGCAAAAGACTGACCAAAAGCAGCATATAAAGCCTGTTTTTCAACGAATAGCCCTTTTTTCCCATGTTCCGCATCTACCCCTTCTTTCGCGCTAATGTGCACGGTATTCTTTCGGCGTACAGTTCTGCGTCTTTTTAAATAAGCTTCCGAAGTAATGCGCATCCTTATACCCCACCTCATAGGCAATCTCCGTGCTCTTCTTTGAGGTTGTCCGAAGAAGCTCCTTTGCCCTTTCCATTCGGACTCTTGTGAGATATTCGATAAAGGTCTCGCCAAGCTCCTGACTGAAAATGGCGCTGAAGTGATTGGGACTTAAATTCACGCTCGCCGCAACGGTATTGAGCGAAATATCATACTGGTTATAGTGCTCCTCAATATACTCCTGCGCCTGCTTTATAACGGTATCATATTTTCCCGGAAGCGCTTTTTCCCGAAGGTCAATCGCCGTCTCAAGGAGCTTTTTTAAGTACGCCTTGGTATCCTCAACAGAAGTAAATACCTTCATAAACTCCTGTTCGTCACCGTAAAGCGCCGCAAGCTCCTGCTTTTTGTATCCCATTTTCTGTGAAAAGTTAATCGTTATGATATAAATGTCCATCACGACATACTGCCGGAACAAAATGGACTGTATGTTTTTACCGCCCGCCTTATCAAAGTATTCATCAATAAAAGATTCCGCATCGCCCTTTAAACCCGTGCTTAAAAACTGCTCCAAAGCCTTTCTGTCCGTCTGCGACAAATTCAGGCTCCCAAGGTCAATAGCAGGACCCGCACTCTCGTCCGCGTGATAAATCCGGTTGCGCTCCTTTAAAAAACGGTGTGCAAATCTTCTGTTTGCTTCTTCATAACAAACGCTCAAATCCCCAAGCCTCTCCGTACGCTTTCCAAGCACGCCGAAATACTGCGTTTCGTTCTCATCCTGAACCAGTTTTTGAAGCACAGCCGTGATGTCCTGTTCTAAAACGCTTAAAGGATGCTCCTGCGTTCCCTTTAATAAAAACCAAAATTCTTCCCTGCCGCGGTCGGCAATTTCGACATTCGGACAGGTCTCCTTCAACTGCAAAAAGCCTTGCCTGATTTTTTCAATACGGTTGTGCGACTCGTCCACATCCGTACCTAAAAAGAGCTGTAAAAGCAAAAGATTATATTCCGACGCCGCAAGCTCAATTCCAAGCTCACGCCCCTCTTTTAGCAGCAGCGACACGCTCATGCTGCCTGATACAAGCTTTCGGAAAAACATCATCTCTGCGTCCACACCGCCCTTTACGGCATTCTTTTCCCGCTGTTCCAAAATCATGTTCCCGACCCTGTGGAGCGTTTCAATCAGCTTTGCGCTCGTGACGGGCTTTAACAGATATTCCGCAATCCCGATGTCAATCGCTTCCTTTGCATAGTCAAACTCATCGTAACCGCTCAAAATAATAATCTTAATGTCGGGAAGCTCCGCTTTCACAAGACGGCTTAACTCCAAACCGTCCATAAACGGCATCTTAATATCCGTTATCAGAATATCAGGCTTTTTTTGTATAATCAGCGGGTACGCAAGTTCTCCGTCCGCAGCATCCCCGACAAACGAAAAGTTCTCCTTCTCCCAGTCGATATTGTTTTTAATGCCCTCCCGCATAATCATTTCATCTTCCACCAAAAATATCTTTAGCATCGCCCGCCTCCATTTGGTTTTACCACAAGCTAAACCATTTCGTACATACGTTCAAATGTATCTCCCGCTATCACATACACATTGTGCAGATCGTCCTTTCTCACCGCAAGATAATCGCCCGCTCTTCCGAGCATATAATTCTCCTCGTCCCATTCCGTAAATACCTTAACCCGGTGATCCAACGGTTTGATATAGATTTCAACCCCTCCTCTTGCCATACAGGTTTTGGCATACGGTATCAGCGAAACGTTTTTCCCGTCAAATGAGGTCTTAACCGTAGGTTTATATTCTCCCTCAAACACATACGGCTCATCCAAAACCTTATTGCTCTTCTGAAAGTTTTCCTCCGCGGTCAGACGCACCTCGCCTCCCATTCCAATCAATATATACATATCTTCTGTTACCGGCGTTTCAAGGTCGCCCTCCAGTGTACGGATGGTGATTTTCGTGCCCACCTGAAACGCCTCGGATGCTTTCACGTAACCAAGCCGCAAATTCTTTCTGCGGTACGCATGCATTTGGGAAAGGTCCGCCGCATAATCCTTTGCATAAATGACCTCCGATTCCTCGAAATACGCGGTCAGACGCCTGCTAAAAAATTCTCTCAGCCGCGCCTTGGCATCCTCTATGGAGCCGTATTCCCGTGCATACATACGATGCAGAAGTTCCGGCTGTATCAGCCCGCCCGCTTTCTCAACATGTCCGCCGCCCGAGCCGATTTTGTCCGTCAGATAGTCCGCAAGCTCACTTGCGCGCGTCTCCTTACGGCAGCTGCGCACCGAAAGCTTTACCCCCACCGGCAGGATACTGTACACCACGCAGAAATCCACCGCGTCAACCTCAAGCATCATATCCCCGATAATCCCCAAAATATTCGGGTCACAGGGTCTTGCCTGGATAACCGCATAACGATACTTTTCCTCATATTCATATCCGCAGAGAGCCTCGCCCGCAATTTCAAGCTCCGCAAGCGAAATATTGGCATTGCGGAACATCGTAATCCTGCTTCTGTCAAACGCCGCATCGTCGCGCAAATCCTTGTCAAGCGGATGATAAATCTCCGTAAACTGGTTTGTGTCCATCATCAGCCCATAGTAAAGCGCCGTCGCAAGGTTCTTCTCCTCATTGATGTCCATGCCCTCCCGCTCCAACAATTCGCGGACCAGCGTAGAGCACGAACCGAGACTGCTGCGCACGTCACTCATACGCGGCAGCGGACCGCTCACCTGATGGTGATCGATTACCGCAACCTCTTTCGCGTCAAAATGCGTGACATTTCCCTCGTCGTACTGGCAGTCTACTGTTATCAGAAGGTCAGGCGGCTCAAGCGTCGTCACGTACTCGATGGGAATTGCAAGTTCGCGCAGCATAAGCACCAGATTGCTTTTCTGAATGACAAACCTGCCCCCGTAGACGAAGCGGACGTTTTTGTTGTTCTTTTTAAAATACGTATAAAGTCCGAAACCGCTCGCAACCGCGTCCGCGTCAGGGTTATCATGGCACTGGATTACGATTGTTTCATATTTTAACAAATCTCTTAATCTCATTTTTCCCCACTCCTGCCTTTTATCCTAGTATAGCAAACGTGTCCACGCTTCGCAAGCCACCTTATCCAGGATAAGGCGGCTTGTTCATCAGCAATTTATATCATTCCCGTTTTCCGGCTCGGCAAATACGCACAGCAGCGCTGCGTAAATCTTACTTCTTTTTATTCGTTCCATAATACGCCACTGTCGCTCCTGTCAATGCTGCAATTGCAATCAAAAGGATCAAATTCCAGTCCATTCCGTTCTTCTCCTCCTTACGCTCCAAAGAGTTTACACTTTAAAAATTAACGCAGCAAAGACATCGCGCCTGTCTTTTACTTGCCTGACACCAAATCAAACTCGTCAAGTACCTTCTGCTCCGGCGCGGGCGTTGCCAGACTCACAGCGACGATAAAGATACACGCCACGATAAACGCAGGCAGAAGCTCATAAATATCCCACACGCCGCCTAAAGGACGCACAAGGTATTTCCAAACAAAAATCATCAGACCGCCCGACACCATTCCGGCAAGTGCACCGAAACGGTTCGCACGCCTCCAAAACAACGAAAACAGCACAACCGGACCAAACGCCGCACCAAAACCTGCCCACGCAAAAGACACTATGCCAAACACGGAGCTGTTCGGGTCTCTTGCCAAAATCACCGCAAAAACAGAAATCACAAGCAGCGTAATCCGCGCCGCAACCATTCCGCCCTTATCGTTCGTTTTCAGCTTTTCGCCAAGCAAATCCGACGATACCGCAGAAGATGCCGCAAGCAGCTGCGAATCCGCGGTCGACATCGTGGATGCCATAATCCCTGCAAGTATGACACCTGCAATCAGCGCCATAATCACACCGTTTTGACTCATCAGGTCAGCAGCCTTTACGATAATGGTCTCCGAATCCGCACCGGAAAGCGTATCGATTGCGCCCTGCACGCTCATGCTATAGCCGACAATTCCGATTAACACTGCCACTGCCATTGAAATGACAACCCATACAATTGCCACGCGTCTTGATATGGAAAGTTTTTCCTCATCCTCAATTGCCATAAAACGAAGCAAAATATGCGGCATTCCGAAATAGCCAAGTCCCCACGCCAATGTCGAAATAATCGTGATAAATCCGTAAGGCGCAGAGGTTCCGTCCGCCGCGTTGTGCGTTGCAAACATCGTCAGATAACCCGAAAGCGACTTTGCGTTATCAAGCACCACGTCAAAACCGCCTGCCACGTTCACGCCAAACAAAAGCACCACAATCAGTGCAATCGTCATAATAATACTCTGAATCAAGTCCGTCGTGGATGCCGCCAAAAAACCGCCGAGCGTCGTATAACCCACAATCACAATCGCGCTGACAATCATTGCCGCCATATAATTCACGCCAAACAGGCTGGAAAACAGCTTTCCGCACGCGGCAAAGCCCGACGCCGTGTACGGGATAAAAAAGACTACGATAACAATCGCAGCGATAAATAAAAGTGAATTGCTGCTGTCATGGTATCTGTTCTTAAAAAACTGCGGCAGTGTGATTGCATTGTCCGCAATCTTGGAATAACGCCGCAGCTTCTTTGCGACAATCAGAAAGTTTAAGTACGTTCCAATGGAAAGCCCGATAATCGTCCATCCTGCGTCCGCAATACCACTCAGATATGCCAGCCCCGGAATCCCCATCAGCAGATAACTGCTCATGTCCGACGCCTCCGCGCTCATCGCCGTGACAAACGGTCCCAGCTTCCTTCCTCCAAGATAAAAGTCGTCCGTGTTTTTATTCTTCTTTGAACAGCGATAGCCGATATAAAGCACCAGTCCCAAATAGAGCACAATCGCTATCAAAATACAGATTTTTGCCTGTGTCATTTTCAATTCTCCCTCGTATTTTATATTCCGGTTTCACAAAACCTACGTTTTCGAGTATAACAGAGAATTGGGCGCTGCACAAGAAATTTCTATATCTGTCCCAAAATCTGCCGCGCCACATACACGCCGCTCGCCGACGCGTGCGACAGCGAATGCGTAACGCCGCTGCCGTCGCCGATGACATAAAGCCCCTTGTAGCGGCTCTCAAGGTTGTCGTCGATGTCAACCTCCATATTGTAGAATTTAACTTCTACACCATAAAGCAGTGTATCATCGTTCGCCGTCCCCGGCGCAATCTTGTCAAGCGCGTAAATCATTTCGATAATCCCGTCCAAAATACGCTTCGGCAGCACAAGGCTCAAATCGCCCGGCGTCGCCGCAAGCGTCGGCGTCACAAGCCCCTCCTCAATACGCTTCATATTGCTCCTTCTTCCGCGCACCAAATCGCCGAACCGCTGCACAATCACACCGCCGCCCAGCATATTGGACAGCCTCGCGATACTCTCGCCATAGCCGTTGCTGTCCTTAAAAGGCTCCGAAAAATGCTTTGCCACCAAAAGCGCAAAATTCGTATTCGCCGTCTGTTTCTGTTCATCCTCATAGCTGTGCCCGTTCACCGTGACAATCCCGTTGGTGTTCTCGTTCACCACAATCCCGTACGGGTTCATGCAAAACGTCCGCACCCTGTCCTCAAACTTTTCCGTGCGGTAAACAATCTTACTCTCATAAAGCTCATCCGTCAGATGCGAAAAAATCACCGCCGGCAGCTCCACGCGCACGCCGATATCCACGCGGTTGGACTTTGTGGATATGTCAAGACTTTCACAAATTTTCTCCATCCACTTGCTCCCGCTTCTGCCCACGGAAATGACACATCTGTCACATTCGTACGACGCATCGTGGCAGCAAATCCGGTACCCGTCCTGCGTTACTTCCACATCCGTCACCGGCGTATCAAAGTAAAAATCAACCTTATCCTTCATCCCGGCATAAAGATTTTCCAACACAACATAATTGATGTCCGTTCCCAAATGACGCACCGACGCATCAAGCAGATTGAGTTTACTCTGCAGACACAGCTTCTTTAAATGCGTCCCCGCCGTCGTGTACATCTTCGTGCCCTCGCCGCCGTGCTTCATATTAATCTCATCCACATACCGCATCAAATCAAGCGCCTGCGTCTTTCCGATATGTTCAAACAGCGTTCCGCCAAAATCGTTCGTAATATTGTACTTTCCGTCGGAAAACGCCCCCGCACCGCCAAAGCCGCTCATAATTGAACAGCTCTTGCATTGGATACAGCTCTTAATCTTCTCACCGTCAATCGGACACTTGCGGTTCTCAAGCGCATGTCCCGACTCAAACACCGCGATTTTAAGCGTACTGCTTTTGCTCACCATTTCATATGCCGAAAAAATTCCTCCCGGACCCGCTCCAATAATAATTACGTCATATCTCATATTAATAACCATGCTCCTTTCCGCTATTCCAGTACCTCTCGCAGCTTCTCAAGCAGCTCGTCATACTCTTTCATAATATTCTCATGCTGCGCCTTTACATAACCGATATTTCCGTTTCTCGCCGCATTTTCCAGCGCCTTTGCAAACTCCGACAGCTCCACCGCTCCGATGCCCAGTGAAGCGCTCTTGAGCGCGTGCACCTTGGCGCCATAACTCTTCCAGTCCTCTTTTGCATAATAGTCCGCAATTTCCTCACGCAGCTTTCCAAGCGCATAAGACTGCAGAACCTCCCTGTAAATTGCCTCGCTTCCGGCACAGTAACTCACGCCCGCCCGCGCGTCGATAAAGTCCAAACGCTGCATCAGACTCCTCTGCTGTATCTGCGGCTTTACCTCCGGCTGCCAAAGAAGCGTCCTCATATCAAATCCGCCGTCATCCTCCTCGGGACGCATCTCTTCCTCGGGCAGAATAACAAGCTCCTTGGGCAGATATTTGCGTATCATTTGCTCAAGCTCGGCTTCCTTCACCGGCTTTGCCAAATAATCGGCAAAGCCCGCGCTGAAATATTCGTCCCGCGCACCGATAATCGCATTTGCCGTCAGCATAATGACAGGCGTATCGGTATTTTTATTTTCCGCAACCCACTTCATATTCTTTAACGTCTCAATACCGTCCATCTCCGGCATCATATGATCCATGAAAATCATATGATACTTCTTCAGCGTAATATCCCTAAGACATTCCTTCCCGCTCTCAGCCGTATCAATCTGAATGCGCGTACTCTTTAACAGCTCACACAAAACCTTCAAATTCATCGGTACGTCATCTACCACGAGAATCCGCGCGTCGGGCGCCTGAAAGCTGCTTTGGCAGGGCTTTCCAAACTCGGCGCTTTCCTGTATCCGCGCCTGAAAATCCCCAATCGGTTCAAAAGAACGAACACGCTGCGGAATCTCCACCGTAAAGGTCGAGCCGCACCCATAGCTGCTCTCAAGGAAAATCGTACCGTTCATCATCTCAATAAGCTGCTTCGTAATCGCAAGACCAAGCCCCGTACCCTCAATATTCCTGTTGCGCTCCACATCAAGACGCTGAAACGAATCAAACAGCTTCTGCTGATCCTCATACCTGATGCCCATTCCCGTATCGCGCACCGCAACAATCAGCCGGATGTTTTCTTCATCCGTTTTTACCCAATTCGCGGATAATACAACCTCTCCCTTTTCCGTATATTTTACGGCATTCGTCAAAAGATTGACAATGATTTGACGAACACGCACTTCATCGCCATAGAGCAGATGCGGTATCGACGTGCTGTTCTCCATTCTGAAAAACAGCCCCTTGTCCTTGGCACGCACCTGTATCATATTGTAACAGTCTCCAAGTAGCGACGCAAGCTCGTAGTTTACCGGCTTAATCTCCATTTTTCCCGATTCAATTTTGGAAAAGTCAAGAATATCGTTAATCAGCGCAAGCAGATTTTGCCCCGCGCTCTGAATATCGTTTGCATATTCCCTGACGTTTTCCTGGCGGCTCTCGCGCAGTATCATCGTATCCATCCCAAGCACCGCATTAATCGGCGTGCGGATTTCATGCGAAACATTCGCAAGAAAGCTGCTCTTCGCCTGGCTTGCCTCCTGCGCCTCCCGCTTTGCCTCTTCCGCCTCCTCACGCGCAAGCACAAGCATTTGGTTGCGCTCCTCTACCTTTGTCATTTCACGCTGCAGCATCATTGCCGCATTCTCGGCATCCGCCGCAAACATTTTGCTGATACGCATAATATGGATATACACCATAATGATTCCAAACGCCGTAAACCCGATACGGCTGCACATCGCCAAATCACCAACCTTGACGATCTGCCCGCGCACCAAATCGACCGTCGTACCAACGCAGACAGACACCATCGCCGCCGCGTTCAGAATGGATTCCCAGCTCTTTTCCCGATCCTTTCGCAGCCGGTCAATGTACATCACCATGCCGCTCACCGTCGCGATAAAAACCAGCAAATGCGAGAAGACCGACAGTTCCATAAAATCCGCAGCATTCAGCACCTGAAGCAGCATCTGCAGCAGCGCATTTAAAATGCAGACAAAAATTAACGCCCCCGATATTTTTTTATGTATGCCCTCCAGTGTCCGTTCTATATAAAGCTGAAGCAAAATCGGCAGCAGCATCAGACACAAAAATACCAAAATGGAATACAGCGTCTGATTTCCGTACATGATATTGAGCACCTTCGTCTCAATGGAAAAATACAGGAAGCTGACAAAGCAAAACGGCGACAGATATGCAAGTCCCCCTGTCTGCCGTTTGCTTACAACGCACAGAATCCCCCCCGATCCCAAAATCAGCGACGCAAAAAGAATAACCATATTGCAAGCCATTTTGGGCATTGACGACGTAATCATGCGCAAAATAACGATGTCACGCCTGCCAACCTCAATCGTATTGATATAGGACGCATAGTTTCGATAAGGAGACGACATCTCAATCCGGATCTGTCCCGCACCAAGCGTCTGCGGAATATCCACAAAATTCATCACGCTGCCCGCCGTATGTCCAAAGCTTCTTACATCATGCATCCCAAACTGGTATATTTCCTCGCCGTCCACAAGCACGCGGAACTGTTTATCCGCCGTCAGAAAACGCATTGTAAGTCCCGCAAATTCCTTTGGTATGGTATTTTCCATCACCACCGTCTCATAGGCATCACTTGTGTCCGTGTAGGGAAGACAATCCACCGCAGTATACGTACCATCTTCCCAATATACGGTCCAACCCGTGTTAAAATCGCTGACTGCGCCCTTCACAAGCGTCATGTCATCCACCTGAAATGTTGTTACAGCATATATCACCAAGATAATCTGTATGGCAATCACCAGCCACACCGTTTTCTTTAGAATCTTCATCCTCTGTCACCCTCTTAATAAAAAGCCTGCCGTTTTCTTTGTTAAAAAAGTATCTATATTATAATTATTGTACCATTATTACCCTAAAATAGAAACAGCAATTCCAAAAACTTTTTGAAGAAAATGCCAAAAAATTTATTTACAACTATAAACTTTTCCCCCACACCTGCCGATATACAATAAAATGAATGTATGCCGTTTACAAAACATGTCCTTTATGTTGACGGCATCAGATAACAATGCAACCACGGATGGTTCAATATTGGAAAGGAAGGGATACCCATGAGCGTAACAGGAATTAACAGCAACGATATTAGCAATGTCTACACAACCGGAACAACCGCAAAGGACAAGACACCCGTCACAACAAAACCGGAGACAGACAAGACAACCACGGAAACAACCGATAAAAACAATACTGCAACGGACAAAACAGAAACCACAAAACCCAACAGCAACTCTGCTGCAGTTTATGACAAGAGAACCCTCTCTGAGGATGACCGAAAAGCAATTGTCTCCCAGTTAAAGGCTGATCAGGAAAAACGGCAGGCACAGCTTACCAGTCTTGTACAAGACATGATTTCAAAGCAGACAAACACTTTCGGCGCGGCAAACAACATTTGGAAATTCCTTGCAAAAGGAAATTTCACGGTTGACGCAGCTACAAAAGCACAGGCGCAGAAAGACATTTCTGAGGACGGCTACTGGGGCGTAAAGCAGACTTCTGAGCGTATTCTTTCGTTTGCGACTGCACTTGCAGGAAACGATTCAAAGAACCTTGAGAAAATGCGCGACGCATTCTTAAAGGGATATGAGCAGGCAGAAAAGACTTGGGGCGGAAAGCTTCCCGACATCTCAAAGCGTACATATGACGCAGTGCTGGAAGGCTTTGACAAATTGATGAAGCCTCAGGCTGAGGAGGAAGTTACTACTTCAGAAGACGGAACCGTTGTTTCTAAGACAGAATAAATAAACAGAATAAATAGCGTGTGCCAACGCACATGCATTTAACATCATATACACCGTTGCTTTAGACGATGCAAAACAGGCAGAAAAATCAATTTGATTTTCCTGCCTGTTTTTATGCGCAGACCCATGCAACGAAAATATGCCGCTAAAGCGGCACACGGGTCGCGCGGCAAGTAGGAGAAAATCATTTCCCCTACTTGATTGCACATACGCGTCCAAAAAATTCACTTCACAATCAACAACCTGTCGCCCGCCTTAATCACATCGTCCGTGAGATTATTAATTTCTTTAATCCGGTCCACGCTCACATAATATTTCTTTCCTATCTGCCAAAGCGAGTCGCCATTGTTTACATAATAAATTGCAAATCCCGGAAGTCCCTCAAGCACCTCCGCTGGTATCGGCGAAAGCTTCAGGTCCATTAATATCGCCTCCGTTTTGCTGTCATAAATCAGCACACGGATATTCAGCATTCCACGCCACTCAAGCTGTGAGCTGTCCTTGATGCTGACATTCTGCTGTGTAAGCTGCACATCCGTCGTATACTGCTCAATGTCCGCTCCGTCCACTCCCTCAAGCTCTCTCGTAACCTCAAACGGAAGACTGTCATGTACGGAGCAAATGGTCTGCCCTTCCGCACTCGACGTATACAGAACCTTCAATTCCACCGCGCCCGTTATCCGGACTTCGCCCTGACCGAATGTAATATCTTCTATCACCGCGCGCGCATTGCAGTGGCAGATTTGCAGCACCTTGCTTTCCGTATCCTCAAGCTTGATATTGCGCATCAGCTTTTCCTCGATATTCATATCCGCAAGCAAATCGCGGAAACTGCGATTATCCGTGACAGCGTTCACCTCACAGCTCACTCCGTACACATCCGCAACAACCTGATCCTGTGTCCGTTCATAAAGCTTGATTTCCAGCTCAAGCGCCGCCTCTATACCGATAATGCGCGGCTCCCCGTCCGAATCATCGCGGATGCTGATTTCCTCGTGTCCGATGTCGTAGGAAACGTCCGCAAGCATTCCCTCACGGCTGTTTTGGCATTCCACGTTTCCGCTAAACGGAACCGTCGCCTCGTACCAGTTAATCTTATCCGAATTATCCTCACGATACACCACGAAGACATTCATTTCACCGTTTACCGCAAGCTTTTCATCCGTTGCCTTAAAACTGATCTGCGCAATATCCATGCTCTTCCAAATTGCGGCTCCCATATCCGGCATCCCTGCCGGAAGCTTCGTCTCCTCATGAATACGCAGCAAATCCCGCTTCTTCACCACGGTCTCAAGATAATCCAGCTTCTTTTTGCGGTACTCCAAACCGCCCTCCATTCCGCCTGTCTCAAGCCCTTCAAGCTCCGTACAGATTTCATCAGACACGGTTTCCTCTACCTTCGGCTCAAGACTGATAACCGCCTGCACATTGAGCTTTCTCGAATTAATAATCTGAACGCGCAAATCGTCAAGCTGCGCCTTGCAGATTACGCGGTCCTGACCCTCCATCTTGTCGAGGTAAATTTCCTCCATAAACGGAATTTCCCCCTCCATGCCGGAAAGGTCGGCGCCCACACCCTCCGCCTGATACATCACCTGGAATTCCAGTCTGCCCTTCACCCAAATCTTGTTCATTCCCATCTTGATTTCATCGACCTTAACGCGCCCGCTGCAACAGATAATGCGTGCCACATCAGGTTTTGTATCCGATACGTTGATGTCTTCCTCCAGCGGTATCTGCAAAAGCGCTTTCGCCTTTATCCGTTCGGTGTGAATATTCTTTTTCAAAAGCTCCATTCATTACCTCCGTTCTGCCAAAGTCTGCGAATTTGGGCGCGAGCACAAATTTGCCGATTGAAAAATCTTTGATATTTCAATCTATCCTCCCGGCATATCTTCTATTTCTATCATCCTAATAATTAAATGTATGTCCGAGAGCTCTCGATTATTACAATCTTTCTGAAACCTGTGAATTTGGGCGTAAGCACAAATTTGCCATGTGAAGCTTTAGAATTTCTTAGTCTGCGTCCTTTGCAGGCTTAGAAATACTCTTCACATTATTTTACCGCGCCGATTATTTCCGCAATATTATCAATACCGTACTGTTTCATATAATCCGCAATTCCGTCCGCAACCTCAACCGTCGCATACGGATTGACAAAATTCATCGCTCCTACCGCAACCCCCGTCGCTCCCGCAAGCAGAAATTCAACCGCATCCTCCGCATTCGCAATGCCGCCCATACCAATAATCGGGATTTTCACGGCATTTGCCACCTGATACACCATGCGCACCGCAACAGGCTTTATCGCAGGTCCTGACAATCCGCCTGTTTTATTCGCAAGAGCGAACGTGTGTTTATGTATGTCAATCTTCATGCCCGTAAGCGTGTTAATCAGGGAAACGGCGTCGCTTCCCGCCGCCTCGGCTGCCTTTGCCATTTGCGTAATATCTGTCACGTTCGGCGAAAGCTTCATGATTATCGGCTGCTTTGCCTTTGCCTTAATTTCTTTCGTAATCTCAGACAGACACTTTGGGTCCTGTCCGAACGCAATTCCCCCGTGCTTTACATTCGGGCAGGAAACATTAATTTCCAGCAAATCAACCGGCTGGTCGGAAAGCTTTTCCACGACCTCCACATAATCTGCCGCCGAACGTCCGCATACATTGACGATGATTTTCGTGTCAAACTGCTTCAAAAACGGAATATCCCGCTCAATAAACACGTCAATCCCCGGATTTTGCAGCCCGATTGCGTTTAACATTCCGCCGTACGTTTCACACACGCGCGGCGTTGGATTACCCTCCCACGGCACATTTGCCACGCCCTTTGTGACCACCGCGCCAAGCTTGTTTAAATCAACGAATTCCGCATATTCCATTCCCGAGCCGAACGTTCCCGACGCTGTCATCACGGGATTTTTCAGTTCCACACCTGCAATATTGACTCTCGTATTTATCATATTTATAACCAAACTCCTTTCATAGCCTGCAAGTTTGGGCTGCAATGCCCAAACTTGTAATCTTGAAAATTTTAATTTTCAAGATTTACCTCCGAAGCAAGATATACCGGACCGTCCGTACAAACCCGCGCGTTGTTTACATGCGAATGATGGTCAATTTCCTTCGTCTTTACCACACACCCAAGACACGCCCCGACACCGCACGCCATGCGCTCCTCAAGCGAAATATACGCCGGAATGTCCTGTTCCTGTGCATACTGCTTAATCGCGCGCAGCATTGGCATCGGACCGCAGGCAAAAATAACATCCGCATTCAAGCCCTCTGCCGCAATCACATTCATAACGTTTCCCCTCGTCCCGACGCTCCCGTCCTCCGTGGCAATATGCACATTTCCGTATCGTTTCAAGTCCTCCGCCAAAAAAAGCTCATTGTTCCTGTAACCGAGAATAATATCTTTTGACGCTGCATCCGAAATCGCCTTTGCAAGCTCGAGCATCGGCGGAATACCGATACCGCCCCCCATCAAAAACACACGCTTTCCTTTTGCCTCCTCAAGCGGAAATCCATTCCCCAGCGGACCAAGAACATCAATTCGATTTCCTGACTTATAAGCGGAAAACTCCTGTGTCCCCGTTCCTGCCACGCGGTAAACAATGCGAAGTCTGCCCTTTTCCTTGTCCGTCTCGCAAACGCTAATCGGACGCGGTAAAAGCGCTGACTGATTTTGCGTATATACGCTGATAAACTGCCCCGGGCGTACCTGCCCCGCAATCGAAGTCTCTATCCACATATCGTAAATCCCCGTCGCCCTCTGCGTCTGCCTGTATACAACCGCTTTTTCCTTTTTCTTCTGCTCCAAAATATTCCCTCCTTCACATAATGTGCATGAAAGAAATGCAAGCCCTAAGGCTTGCATTTCTAAATCATGATTTCTAACTATTATATCTCTACCTTATCAAGGTGCCAAATGTCGTCCACATACTCCTGAATGGTTCTGTCAGACGTAAACTTGCCTACCTTCGCCACGTTCAGCATTGCGCTCTTCGCCCAACCGCTCGTGTTCTTGTAAGCCTTCTCCACTCTCTTATGCGCATCCGCGTAAGAACGGAAATCCTTTAAGATAAAGTAACGGTCTGCCTTGTCAGTGTCAATTGTATTAAGCAATGAATTATACAGGCTGCGGAACAGCTCCTTATCATTTGCATACGTGCCGTCAACAAGCTGGTCAACCACCTTCTTAATATCCGCATCATTGTTATAAATATCCATCGGGTTGTATCCACCGTAATTCTCAAAGCTGATAACTTCATCAGAGCTCAGACCAAAAATAAATGCGTTCTCTAATCCGACTTCCTCAACGATTTCCACATTTGCGCCGTCCATCGTACCAAGCGTCAGCGCGCCGTTTAACATAAACTTCATGTTACCGGTACCGCTCGCCTCCTTCGAAGCCGTCGAAATCTGCTCGGAAACATCCGCCGCCGCAAAAATCAGCTCTGCGTTTGATACTCTGTAGTTCTCAATAAATACAACCTTAATCCTGTTTTTCACAATCGGGTCGTTATTAATCTTATCCGCAACCGCGTTAATCAGCTTGATTGTAAGCTTCGCATTCTTGTAGCCTGCAGCCGCCTTCGCACCGAAAATAAAGGTTCTCGGATAAAATTCCATGCTCGGATTCGCCTTCATTTGGTTGTACAGATACATTACATGCAAAATATTTAAAAGCTGTCTCTTATACTCATGCAGTCTCTTTACCTGCACGTCAAAAATCGAATCCGGATCAACGTCAATACCATTGTGCTCTTTAATATATTTTGCAAGACGCACCTTGTTCTTGCGCTTAATCTCCATAAAATCCTTCTGTGCCGCAGGGCTGTCAGCGTACTTCGCAATCCCCTCAATCACCGGAAGGTCCACAATCCAATCCTCGCCAACCTTATTGGTAACCCAGTCCGCAAGCAGCGGATTTGCATGAAGAAGGAAACGTCTCTGCGTAATGCCGTTTGTCTTATTATTGAACTTCGCAGGGAACATCTCGTAGAAGTCCTTCAACTCCTGGTTTTTCAGGATTTCCGTATGAAGCCTTGCCACACCGTTTACACTGTATCCTGCAACAATTGCCAAATGCGCCATCTTCACCTGACCGTCGGATATAATTGCCATTTTCTTAATCTTGTCAGCAGGCTCATGGTATCTGTTTACAATATCGAGCAGGAAACGGCGGTTAATCTCTTCAACAATCTGATAAATTCTCGGAAGCAGTCTTTGGAATAAGTCAACCGGCCACTTCTCGAGCGCCTCCGCCATAATGGTGTGGTTTGTGTATGCACAGGTCTTTGTCGTAATCTCCCATGCCTCGTCCCACTCCAAACCGTACTCGTCAAGCAAAATACGCATCAGCTCCGCAATCGCCACTGTCGGGTGCGTATCGTTGAGCTGGAACGTTACCTTTTCATGGAATTTATGAATATCGTCATGCTTTGACATATATTTCTCAATCGCTGTCTGAACGGATGCCGAAATAAAGAAATACTGCTGTTTTAAGCGAAGCTCCTTACCCGATACATGATTGTCGTTCGGATAAAGCACTTCAACAATATTTCTTGCAAGGTTTGTCTGCTCAACTGCCTTCTGATAATCGCCCTTGTCAAACGAGTCAAGACTAAAGCAGTCCATCGGCTCCGCGTCCCATACACGAAGCGTATCGACAATGCCGTTTCCATATCCGACAATCGGCATATCATAGGGAACCGCCTTTACGGACTGATAATTCTCCTGATACCAAATCAGCCTGCCGTTCTCTTCCCTGCACGCAACATTGCCGCCAAACTTAATCACTTTTGTATACTCCGGACGTCTCAGCTCAAACGGATTGCCGTCTCTGAGCCAGTCATCAGGCACTTCTCTTTGGAAACCGTCGCGGATTTCCTGCTTAAACATACCATAGCGGTAACGGATACCGCAGCCATATGCAGAATAGCCAAGTGTTGCAAGCGAGTCTAAGAAACAAGCCGCAAGTCTGCCAAGACCGCCGTTTCCAAGCGCCGCATCAGGCTCCTGGTCCTCAATCACATTGATGTCAAGCCCAAGCTCCTCCAGCGCATCACTGAACTCTTTGTAAGCCATAAGGTTAATCATGTTATTGCCGAGCGCACGTCCCATCAAAAATTCCATTGACATATAATAAACAATCTTCGGGTCCTTCTCATCGTATGCTTCCTGCGTGGTAATCCAGTTGTCCACAATCATATCCTTTACGGCATATGAAACTGCCTGGAAAATCTGTTGGTCTGTCGCTTCCTCAATGCTCTTTCTGTACAGCGTCTTTACGTTGTACAAAACACTGCGCTTAAACATTTCCTTGTCAATAATTGGTTTTTTAGGCATTTTTGTACCTCCCCGTTCTCCTTTTGTTGTTTTTTTCTTATTTCTTTCTGATAAACAAAATCTCGTACTTTACATTATACTATAGATTGCCAAATATTGAAAGAAATATATTCAACAAAAAATGAAGTTATATGATGAAAATTTATCATATAACTTCCCCATTATTTTCGAGTTGACATAACTTTATATTGGCTATTTTGTATAATATAGAACGCCCTTTTTATGCATATTTCCAATAAAAATCTTTGCACATTTTATAAATAAGGTCTTAACTCTTTAACCAGCGTCTCTTCGGCTTTGGCAACATCTTTTGCAAGTTTTTTGATTTTTTCATCTGCCGCCGGATATTGATTTAAATATTTATGCAGGCTTTTTACCCCCATATTGCAGCCGTCCGTGATTAAATCCGCTGCCGCACTGTCAGAGTCATCGCCGCCCAGCTTTACATTCGTTTTCACCCATGACATCACTTTTGCCATCATTGCAGGTTCTTTCCCATCTTCGTTAAATTCCGTCAGATACGCATGTGTCATATTGCCAAGATCCGTATGCGTTTCCTTTGACTTTATAAGAAGAGCTTTCAGTTTTTGGTCCTGCACATGCTCCATCACTTCGTCGAGCGAAGAGACTCCCATTTTGATTCCCGCGTTGCATTCTCTTAATAATTGAATTGTATCATCCTGAATCTTACATGCCTCCCGTCCTCTTGACTTCAGGCTTAGTATCTGCATATGGCACAATTTCATTCATAATTGACAGACTTATGCACTATGCCAGTGCGCCAAGCAGTGTATAAACCACCGTTCCTACAACGCCGCTTCCCAAAATAATTGCGATCGCACTCACCTTATATTTACGCAAAATCACCAGTGCCGCAACGAAAATCACAAGCTCCACAACGCGCAGATTGCCAAACACGATTTCACCCAGCTCCGCCTGAAACAATCCCAGCATCAAAATAGACGCCCCCGCCGACGCAATCAGCGACACAACAGCCGGGCGCAGCGAGCCAAGTACAATCTGCACGCCGCTCACCGTGCGGTATTTATAATAGAAATGTGCCAAAATCAGGCAAATGCAAAACGACGGGATAATACACCCAAACGTGCATAGCAGTACCCCCGGAATCCCCGCAATGCGCATTCCCACAAACGTCGCCGAATTAATGGAAATCGGACCGGGCGTCATTTCCGCCACCGTAATCAAATCCGAAAACTCTTCCAGCGTCATCAGCTTGTGAATGTTGACAATCTGCTCCTGAATCAGCGGAATTGCCGCGTATCCTCCGCCCACACTGAATAATCCGACCTGCATAAACGCAAAAAATAATTTAAACAACAGCATTTCCTTACACCGCCTCACCTTTCTTATTATTCTTCAACGTCACAACCAAATCAATCAAACCAATTCCCAAGCAAACCAAAATAATGAGCATTGCACTGACGTCCAAAAGATATGTTGCGATAAACGCGATAATCATCATCGCAATATAGAGCACGCGCTTCGTTTTCACGACATTGCCCGCCAAATTAATCACAACGTCAAAAATCACCGCAGCAACACCCGCGCGCATGACTTCCAGCGCCGTCGCAATGTACGGATTGGTACGGAACTGATTATAAAATAAAGAGATAACAGAGATAATCACCATCGGAGGCAGAATTGTCCCGCCAATCGCCACCAGTGAGCCGACAATTCCCGCCATGCGGTAGCCGATAATAACTGAGGCATTGACAGGAAGCGGACCGGGAACAGACTGCGTGATTGCCGTCACATCCAGCATTTCCTCCTCCTCAAGCCATCTAAGCTCCTCCACATACCGCTTTTTCATCAGCGACACAATCACAAAGCCGCCGCCAAATGTACACGCACTTAGCACAAACATGGATTTGAATAACGTCCAAAGCTTGCTGTAATCCTTTTTCATATTGAGTTAATTTCCCTCCTTTATCAAATCAGGCAGACAAAATGCCTATCTCTACCCGTGCGCCACTTCAGTGGCATATTTCTAATGTGAAAAGCTTACATATATGGTTTTTCACATTTGCATGGGGCTGTGCATAAAAAACTGCTGCAAATGCTTTATAGAACAGTATTTGTAGCAGTTTGATTTTTTATTCGGTTCATAATTGCATTTGGCAGATAATACAATATTGTTTAAAATGATTGAATCTTCCCCTGCGCTTCCTCGCGGCTTAAGTGATATTCCGTCATTAAGGCGGCAATCACTTGCTCATCGGCAGCGTCAATTGCGCGCATGGAATGAATTAAGGATTTTATGCCCTTCTCTATTCCCTGTTCTAGTCCCTGCGCTTTGCCCTCCTCAAATACAAATTCATCTTCCGCCTCCCGGTCTCTTTTTGCCTTCAGCCGATATTCATACTCCAGTCGGATTCTGTCGGTAACGCTTATCTCTTTCAATTCTTTAATGGCTTCCATAATTCCTATATTTCCTGTCTTTGATTTTATCATATCCAAATCCTCCTGCGTCTTTGCGTTAAACAGGCGGTGCCATTCATCAAGCGGGCTTGGCTGCGCCTGATTGGGCTGCTTTTTCAGTTCAATGGTATGCAGCTCTAATATATCCGTATAGATGTTTCCAAGCTTATCGCGCAGCGTGTATACATTGTGATATTGTGCACGTTTGTCCAAATCAAAATCCAAAATCGTAATCGCAATGCATTTTTTGGCTTTTTTATATGCCTCACCGCGCCTTAAATCCGCGGTAAACATTTTTGCAAGGTAAAACACTGTACGCATTTTCCAATGCGCTTTCTGCTCCATCTGCATTTCAATATTGATTTTCGTGCTGTCATTGAGTTCAAGCTGAATGTCCAAAATCCCCTGTTTCTGCCTTCGAAAGCGCCGCCACAAAAAAGTGTTCATCATTCGTACAGTCTTAATGTCTTCAATCGGAATATCCAGTACATCACTGATAAAATGCGTCCTTACGATTTCGTTTTCCATGATTTCCTTGATACAGAAATCGTACTTTAATGGTACTATTTTCATTATAGCTTCTCCTTTTGCCCGTTTCAATTGTTTTTCCTTGGAATATTTAAAAAAATTGTGTGAATTTTCGGCGATGCGCCATGAATTTATAAAAATCAGAAAACATGATAGACTATATCATATTTATATTATGTAGACAAGTACCTTTTAACATTTTTTATATTTAAATAACAGTAAATAACAGTTTCGGTGTGCTGACTGAATGTAATATTACGCTTTTGGCATCTTTTCCATTTATAGAACATGATAGAACAGAAAAAGAACCTCTGCAATATTATCAAACAATTCTACTCAATTATAACCAAAATTATAGCGCTTTCCTTTGTTACAGTTGCTTTTCCATTACTTCATATACCAACACAACACCGTTTGCAACCGGATATCGTTCATGTTTTTTTGTCAGATAGCCTCTATGCTCGTACAGGCAGCTTGCGGGCAGGGAGGCATCTAGCCGTGCCGTGGAATTGCTTTTGGCAATTTCCGCTTCCAAACACTGCATAATGAAGCTTCCATATCCGTTTCCCTGAAATTCGGGCAAAACATAAACTCTTGTGATATGATTGCCGTCGCGGCTTCCCGTTCCGACAATTTGGTCATTGTCTTTCAGAATGCCTACGTTTCCGTTTACAATATCCCTTGCAATGTTTTCCCTGTTATGAAGGGCACAGAAAAAATCGACAACTTCCCCGGGATAATACCTCGGGTACACTGCCGTAACCGTATCCTGCACAATTTTATAAATCTGTTCACAGTCCTTATCCGTCGCTTTTATGTATTCCATCTCATTCCGCCTGCGTTTTCTTCTTTTTTGTTTTTTTTGGCTTTGGCGCAGGCAGCTCCGGATACATCTTTTCAAATAACTGAGCTAAAAACTGCTTATCGTCGACATTTTCCACCAGCAGCATTTCCTTTGCACCCTCATACGGCAATGTAAACGGTGCGTTTGGCATAAGCTCCTTTGCAGCCGATACGGGCTTTACAAGCAGTTGGTTGTTGTATATCCCGCCTACGATTTTCCCGTGATAATAAATGATAAACTCGCCCATCATCGCATAATGCGTGATTTCTTCCAATTCGGACAGCTGCCCTAATATATAATTTAAATACTCTTTTGTTGAAGCCATTGTACTCCCGCCTTTCCGGTTTGAATTTTTATTTTATTGTACTATCTTTCACATAATTTATCAAATCTCTTTTTGCACATGAATGCCTTTAATTTCCCGTCTCCTATCCCATTTCCACCACCCTGTCCGCAAGCGCAATCGTGGAAGGTCTGTGTGCAATCATAATAATCGTCATCTGCCGCTGCAGCTTTTTCATCGCATCGTTCACAAGCTGTTCCGACTCGTTATCCAGTGCGGAAGTTGCCTCGTCGAGCAGCATAACCGGCGCACGTTTTAAAATTGCCCGCGCAATCGCAATGCGCTGTCGCTGTCCGCCCGAAAGACGGCTGCCCCGCTCCCCTACCTCCGTATCGTATCCGTTCTCCAAATTTATGATAAAATCGTGCGCGTTTGCAAGCCTTGCAGCCTCCATAACCTCCTCGTCCGTTGCGTCCAGCCTGCCCATACGGATATTTTCCATGACACTTCCGTAAAATAAATACGGCTCCTGCGGCACATAGGCAATGTTCTTCCGCCACTCTCTTTTTGTCATGCTCAACACGTTTTTCCCTTCAATACAAATACTGCCGCTTTTTATGGGATATAACCCCAAAAGCAGCTTGGAAACGGTCGTCTTTCCGCAGCCTGACGCTCCCGTAATTGCCACGCATTCGCCCTGCCGAATGTTCATACAGAACTGATTTAACAGCAATCCGTCCTGCTGTGCTGCCGTTTCGTATGAAAAATCAATGTCCTGCATACTCACTGCCATATCGGAATTGCCGTTATCCGCCGCCTTTAATCCGCCCATGTGCTCCGGCTCGCGTTCCTCCTCCAAAAAATCAAAAATGTTCTGCGCATATGCAAGATAGGCAATCAACTCGGGAAAATATTTTCCAAGCTCCAAAAACTGATCCGAAAATCTGCCATATAAAGTATAAATCGCCGCAAGCGCGCCAAGTGTTGTAAATCCCTTCTGTACAAAAAACACACCAAGGAGCAGAAAAACTAACATGCACAGCAAATCAAACCCGTTGCTGCTGCTCGACAATATTGCATTGAAAACGATACCGCGTCTTGATTTTCTGACATATTTGTCATTTTCCTTGATATACGACTGCACGGTCTGCTCTCCCGTCCGATACATACGCGCCTGCTCCATACCCTGCAATAAGTCGGACAGCCGCTGCGTCATTTGACTGTTAATGCCCGAAAGGCTGCGGCTTACACGGCGCATCGGATCCGCCATCAGCATGTCAATCGCAAGCATGATGCCGTTTACCGCCACAAGACAAAGCGTAAGCTGCCAGCTTAACAGGAGCATGGGCACAAGAAATACAACGACCTGCAAAAACGGCGTCATCGTGCGGCGCAGGCGTGAGCCGTAAATATCTCCCATGCGTCCCAAATCAAAAGAAACCTTTGACATAATTTCCCCGCTGTGATGTTTTTCATAATACGCATAAGGAAGTTTCATTTCCAAATCCAGCACCTTTTCATAAATCACGCCGTACACACGCTTCGCCTCGACGTTATAGCGGACACAAAAAAACCGATATATCAGAAGTGAAATCCCGCCGCCTGCCACGATTGCAAGAATTGTTCCAATCAGACGGCGCATATCCCCTGTCGGCGCAATGTCAACGACACATTTCATCAACAATGCCGAAAACACGCCGAACATTGCAAGGGATGCACTCAACATCACAATCGAAACCAAATATAAAACACTTCTCTTTCCCATAACCCGGATTGTTCTCACAAGCAGGTTCCATGTACTGATTTTCTTTTTCATTTTTGCCTCCATGCTCCCTTCGTTTTCCCACAAGTGAAAAATGCCTTTTATGACATTTTCGGGCATAAAGAGCATTTCTTAGCCTGCGTCTTTTACAGATTCAGAAATATTCTTCATGCTGTACATCTTCGCATAAACGCCGCCCGCATCGAGCAGTTCTGTGTGCGTTCCGTTTTCCACAATTTTCCCGCCGCTTAAAACATAAATGCAGTCTGCATTCTGTATCGTTGAAAGCCTGTGCGCTATGGTGATACAGGTGCGCCCCTCCATCACGTTTTCAAGCGCCTTTTGTATCAGATCCTCCGTTTCCACGTCAACCGCCGAGGTCGGCTCGTCCAGCAATAACACCGGAGCATTTTTTAAGATTGCCCGCGCAATCGAAATCCGCTGTTTCTGACCGCCCGAGAGCAGCGCGCCGCGTTCTCCTGTAATCGTCTGATAACCCTGCGGAAGCGTCATGATAAAATCATGAATCTGTGCCTTTTTACACGCTTCGACAATTTCCTCCTGCGTCGCGTCAGGATTGCCGTAACCGACATTTTCGGCAATCGTCGCCGGAAAGAGAAAGACATTTTGCGACACTAACGCCAAACGTTCCCTTGCCGCCTGCGCGTTCCACTCGGAAATCTCCCTTCCATAGAACTTGTAACTACCGCTCTTCGGCGCATAAAATCCGCACAAAAGGTTAAATATTGTACTCTTTCCGCCGCCCGATTCCCCGACAAGCGCGATATTGTCTCCTGCTCTGACCGTAAGGTTCACACCGTCTAATACCGTACTGTCCTGCGTATATGCAAAACAAAGATCTTTCAATGAAATTATGACATCTGTGTCATTTTTTCCCTTTGTTTCATCTCCGCTGATTTCATCAGGTGTGTTTAAGATTTCCTCAATCCGCTTGATACACACGATATTTCCGGCAGCGTCCACAAAGCACCATGGAATGCCGATAAACGACTGCACCATTTTCCCAAGCACAACGATAAACGCGAGCAGGCTTCCAAGACTGAACACGCCCCACAAGCACGACGCAGTACACCGCGCAGATAATATTCGGCAGCCATTGTATCATGTTTCTCACGACGATTGCCGTATTGGAAAGACGTGTCCGCTTTTCCTCATTGTCCACCAACGCCTTTGTCGCTTTTTGCATCTGCCCCTGAAAATAATCCTCAAGCCCAAAACTGCGCAGCACCAAAATGCCGCTAAGCGCGTCCTGTGCGATGCCTGTAATCGCGTCGGACTTTGCACGGTATGTACCGCTTAAAACGCTAATCTTTTTTACCAGCGTACCCGCAATCCAAAAGACCGCGGGATAACTGACCAGCATGACAATCAGCAGACTTAGGTTCATACTTCCGATGTACACGGCGTAGATGATAACTGCCGTAATGTCACTAATCAGCATCGGCAGGGGATATTGCAGAAAGCTCTCCGCCTCTGCCATATCGGAATTGATTTTATTGATAATCGTTGCCGTATTTTCATTTTTAAGATATGCATATTCAATATGATAAAGCTTCTGCACGACACGCTTTCTGTACGTGCCCGACACCTTCACACTGTATAACCCCGCAAGCAGCTGCCCTAAAAACGCAAGCGCAAAGCCCGCAGCCGTAATCGCGATAAACTCCGGCAAAAACACATCAAGCCGAACCTCATTTCCGCTGAGCATTTCATCAATGACGCTGCCAATCACACTGTTTCCCCGCACAATGGCGAGATTGAGCATGCAAACGCAGACCACTGCGCCAAGCAGAAGGTAACTGTATTGCATCATGTAACTTAAAAAATACCGTTTTCGTTTTTTCATCTCCGTTTTTCCTCTCTTATCCTGTATAAATATAAACATATCACATTATAGTATAAATTTCTTTCGATTTATTGCATACTGCATTGACTTTTTTACAATTATATGTCATTTTAATCAATATAGCAATCTTTAAAAAGGAGACATACACAATGCCGCTGCCGCTTTTACCCCAACAGGACTTTTATATCACACACCGAATCCTGCCTTTTGACTACGCAATGCCTGCATTGGAGGCATCCACGGACCACTATGGTATGGGATATGTCATCTCAGGCGACCGCTTTACCATCACACCGAAGCACACCTATTATCACCGCAAGGGAGAGCTTGGAATGATGCCGCCGTATCTCTATCACAGGACAATGCCGCTCTCACCCGAAGCAGGTATACCATACGAGGGTATCCTTGTCAAGTTTTCCCCTAAATTTATAGAACCGTTTACTGCCTCCGTAGGTCAGTCTGTTTTTGATGATATTTATTCGCACAGAGTTTCAAAATTTCTTCCCGAAGACAGCGAAAAAATACTTGCGCACCTTAGGAAAATGCTTGAAACATATAAGAGCGATTTTCCGCAGAAAACCGCCCTTCTTCAATATATGCTCTATGAATTTTTATTGACGGTGCTCTGGCTGCGTCTCGACGACGATGATTCCATTCCGCACAATACAACGCTGACGCCTCCCATACTTGAAGCAATCTTCTATATGGAGCAAAACTACAGCAAAAACCCCTCTCTTGAGGAAACGGCTACCGTTGCAGGTTATTCGCCCGCATACTTTTCCAAACTGTTTCATGCGCAGCTTGGCAAATCCTATTCGGATTATTTCGCCGTTATCAAGTTAAAGCACGTGCAGCATCTGCTGCTGTCCACCGACAAAACCATCACGGAAATTGCCATCGATACAGGTTACCGCCATGTCAGCAACCTAAGTGAACATTTCCGAAAACTGACAGGAATGTCACCTTTGCAATACCGGAGGCTGCAAAAAACAAACGCCGACGCACTCAATCCAAAATAAGGTACCTGCCTTGGCAATCCTTATTTTGTAATTGAGAGCGTTTTCCACGCAATTTTGTTTTCCTCAGCATCCATTCCCTCCGTAATGCCAAGCGCCGTTCTGTTTTTCTCCACACGTGCCCACGCTTCGTCGCTCGTGAGAAAACGAATACCCATACGCGCTTCGTTGTCTTTAATGTAATCCGTTACAATGTTGCGTTCCTCGTCTGTGACGTCATCTAAAATATAGTAGGAATAAAGCGTCTCCCCGTCCATCTCATATTCGCAAAATTCCGCCGGAAATCCTTCGTTATCGCTTGAATCCCAAACCTCCCAGCAGGAACTCATGTCCGCCAATCCGCACCCCGTTTCCATGTGGCAGTCATAAACCTTATGATAAATGCCGTCTGCGCCGATTAATCCTTCCCACACATAATGGCACGATGCGCCGCCGCTCCCGCTGCCAAACACATAGCCATTATCGTATAGTTCATTCTCACTGCGTGCCCACGAATCAACCGCGTATATCATGGAAACCGCCCCGTCCTGATAGTCAAACACCATCGTAAGGTCGCTGTCATCGTCCGGTGCGTAAATATTCACGCCGTACGCGCGCAGCGCAAGCTGCTTTTTGCCGTCACCACCGCAGTCAATCAATGCGTACTCCATGCGCCCGATGCTGCCCCCGCCCCTGTCTTCAACAATTTCATCGGAAATCCGTTCATACAGCTGCGTTAAGGAAATACCGTCCTTCTCCTCCCTGGCGGCGCTGTCCGTTATCGTCCCTCCGATGTAAGAAATATCGGTATAACAGTTATTTGCAATCTTTGCAGTGCGTTTTCCCGTAAGAAATTCTTCATACGCCGCCGCTTCTGCGCCTGTCTGCGTCTCCTCAAACAAGTTTGTGACACCTGTGTCATTTTTTGACACGTCCCCGGAATCCGCTTTCGGCAGCCCACATATGCCATTCGAAGCATATCTGTTATCTTCAAAATCCTCAACATACCAATCGCTCACATAAATTTTTCCGTCCTCATCCCAGTCAAATAAAAACACGGCATTTCCAATTCCATCCGCAATGCTCCCCGCATACAGATATTCATATCCCGCAAGATACTGTCTGCCGTCCTGCTCAAGCAATGCAAGCGTGTGATACCCTCTGCAGTTTGCACCGCCGCCCCAATCCTCATCGTCCTCCGCAATCTCCATCAAAATCGTATCATTCAGATACGGACAGGAGATTTTGTAAACATTATTTTCATTGTCCCGCTCCACATCAACGAAAAGCCCGACGTCATAGTCGGAGTCCGTATCCGTAAAATCCGTAGGAATTTCCATGCGTTCAATTGTCTCGTCTTTATATTTTACCATAAATTTCTGACTGTCCCCCGCGCCGCCGCAGCCCGTTCCCTGCACGCAAAAAACAATCTCCGTATTCCCGTCGCCGTCAATATCCGCCCCAAAATCGCCGAAAATACTGCCAAAACTGTAGCAGCAGAAATCGTCATAAATCGGATACGGCGTTTCGTCATCGTTCATAAAAAGATAAAGACAGCCGTCCGCGTAGCTGTCGGAGTCTTCGGTGTCCTCATAGAGGCATACAATCATGTCATTTTTTCCGTTTTGATCGTAATCATTTATCACCGCTCCGGTAAGACAAGTATTTTCTTTTTCCAGGATTTTACTGTCCGTTATTTTTTGGTACAATTCGCCTGCATCTGTGTCCGACAGGTTGTAGAACGCTGCTGCCATTTCATGAAACCGGCTTTCAGACAGGAAGGAGCGTTCCTCCGGCTCTGTGGCAGTTTCTGTGGCGAACGAAATGGTTGTTATGGGTTCCGTTGAAGCTACATCTACTGTATCTTTTTTATTCTGACATGCGGCAGTTGACAGAATCAACATACTGATGCATAGTGTGAGTACAATTTTTGATTTCATTTGAATATTCCCCTTTTTTATCTGTTTTATCTTAATCCATATTATTTTAAGCAAAGAAGGCTCTGTCAGAAATTCTTCGTATGCGATTATCTCGTCAGTGGCTTGCGTTTCTTTCGCCATATTCATGACACATATGTCATTTTCATAACAGCCTGTCGTTTTCTCTATTTCCGACCGGTTGACTATGTTTGTTCCTTCTGCTGTTTCTGCCAAACGGCTCTGCGCTCCTTTCTTGTATCTGCAGCCGACGAGAAACAGGTAGAAAAACTGAGTGCAATAAAAGCCGCTTTGGTTTTCATTCGCATCATTTCCCTTATCTCTATTTTCTGTATTATTAAAATTTTTGTCATACAGAAATGCATATTATATTGTAATTATAAAACAGAAATGCATATTTTTTGCATACAATTAATTTAAAAATAAAAAATATTAAGTTTCTTATACCGCCGGCAAAGAAAATGCTATTTTAATCAACTTTTTACAGGAATGCGGTAAGAATCACCAATCAATTATACAAAATTAACATTGAACCAATTCTCCAAAAGAGCTAGGATCAAGTTCGAGACATACTTTCCTAAAGAACAATCGGATTATGGAGGCTGACAATGAAGTACGTGAAACAGTTTTGAATTATTTTATTCTTATCATTTATCGGGGAACTGCTGCATACCCTGATCCCCCTGCCGATTCCCGCAAGCATTTATGGAATTCTTATTCTTCTGATTGGATTGGAATGAAAATGGATTCCGCTAAGCGCGGTAAAAGAAACAGGAACATTTTTAATCGAAATAATGCCGATTATGTTTATTCCCGCTGCCGTGGGACTATTAGACTCTTGGAATACGATGAAAGCCGTGTTTGTTCCATATTTGATAATCACGATTCTCTCTACCTGTATCGTTATATGAACAACTGGAACTGTTAAAAAAAAACTGCAAACTAATCTTATTGGGAATTTTATCAGGCGTATTGACTAGTATTTGCAGCATACTTGCTTTAGCATTGCTCTTTGGCTTAAACAAAACAGAAGATATTACATTATTACCCAAATCCGTTACAACGCAATCGGAATGGGCATATCAGAGGAACTCGGAGGATATGTATCAATTACAGCAACCGTTATTATCATTACAGGTAAGCGCTTCTATTTTTGCACAATTTATTAACCGGGAGGAATGTTACGGTTATTTTTAACAATTATTCTGGTTCTCTCAAGTCCATTATCAAATCCCCTAAGTTCGACCCCACTTCATCCTTTAGCCGCTCAATATCATTACAAAATACTTTTACATTTCGAATAGCAGTATCCACTTTATCAATCAAAGAAACTGCATTATAATGACTTTTGCAATATCCCTTCAGCAATTTTCTTAATTCATGCTCCGTGTATCTTCTTTTTGCCGTTACTTTGGGATTTTCCAGCAGCATATCCCGCTCCAACTCCATTACCTCATCAAAATGCAGCAAAAGCCAAAACTCAAAGCATGGATTTGTAACATAAAAGTCAAACCCTTTTTCCTTACATTTTTCCAAAACATACTGGTACTGATTGTTCTCCTGTTTCGCCAAAAAACTCTCTTTATCCCGATCCACAATCAGGCAGATTTTATCAAATCCTTCCGCATATGTTATAACACTGGTCTTAATAATGTCCGAAATATCTGCGACAATATTGGCAATTTCCGATTCCTGATTAAGATACGCTATAATCGACTTGCAATCTTCTTCTAAATTTGCCACAACGGCAGACAACGGTTTTTGCAGTATGTTCCTACACCCATCATTCATTAATTTCCAAACAGCGTCCGCCTGCACTCTGCTTGTCGTCAATACTTTTTCATCATAGAAATAGTCCATAATACGGTTCAAAAGAGACTCATACGTAATCCGTCCTGTTTTATCCTCTTCTAAATTCTCAATTACTCTATCTAAAATCTTTTTTGGATTACTCCAGCCATCCTCGCTATAACTTCTAATAATCGGGACTAATTCAATCAGCGGATTAATGCCGACATCCTCTTTTCTTGTTTTTAAAGCGTCAAAATATAATACCTCCGTGCCCGCGCCTTCATATACAAGAAAAACTTTTCTATTGGCTTCGTCCGACTTCAGTGCTTTCGTACGCTCGGCAAACGTCCTGCGCTCCCTCATTCATTATGCCTCCTTAATCGGAAATATCGTACTGAATATTGGAACGCCTCCATAACGTCCCTCTAAGTATGCTTTGTCAATCTTTTGGTCAAATCTTGCATTGTACTCTTCCAACGAATAAATATCACTTTCTCCGCCCTTGCGTTTATTAACAAACCAAACTTCATCCCTGCGCAGCAAGTCAAAGTCCAATAATCTTGCTTCGTGCGTTGTGACAATTAGTTGGATATTCTTTCGTTCCGCTAGCTTCAAAAACGTTTCAACAAATTTATAAGTCAGGCTCGGGTGCAGACATCGATCCAATTCATCAAGAACATAAGTTTTGCCTTCCTCTGAAAGTAAAATCTCCAATAAATCCAGTATTCTTACAGTTCCATCAGATTCTTCCGATAACTCAAAAAGAACATTATTTTTATTATGGGAAAATTTTATTGTCTTAAAGGTAACCTCCTCGTCACTGTCAATTGATATAATAAACAAATTCTTTCTAGTACGCAAAATATGAGAAATCCTTTTTACTTTAAGACTGCTTTTCATATAATCCGCATCTTTATTTAGAACCAGAACCAATTCTTCCCGCCCTTTCTTTGGCATATTGGAAAGCGCTTGTTCATCCGGAACATCTACAATTTGGAAATCTGCAATTCCTGTTCCAAACGCAGCAATCATATTACATATTTCTTCTATATTATCCGTCTCTGCCATATAAGAATAGCTTGATATTAAATCATCAGGAAAATTAATATTCAAACAATTAACGAACCACCGATAAACATCCTGCAACATCAGTGCACGTTCATGATTCTGATAAAAATTCTTTTTGTTTTTATTCATAATTGACAAAAACAAAGCCCCCGTATCATCTTGAATATCCTCGGCATACATTTCTAATTTCTCTGCCAATCCTTTTGTCCTAAAACCCCCACCAAATTCATAACTTCCATGTTCAATATCCCTGTTAAAAATCAATTTTTCCTTATTATCAGGCATCAATTCAATTAACCACTCCGATAGAAATTCCCCTTTATTCAAAACCACTTCAAACCCATAAGCGTAATATTTGTTCTTTAACTTGATTTCCACCTCAAAATAACTTGGTTTTTTCTTATTTCCCTCCTCTATTTTACAGTACATATCCGCACAACCGCTTGGCAATCCTGATTCCACGGTAGATTTCATAAAATCAATAGCCTTTACCAAATTGGATTTTCCCGACGCATTTGCACCATACACTGCTGCAAACTTCAACAGTTTCACTTTTCCGTCATCAAATACATGCTCTTTCTTGCTTCGCACTTTTCCCGCAATCATGGAAAACTCTTCCGATGTTTCATCAACTTTTGCATGGAACGAAAGAAAATTCTTCACATTAAACCGAATTAACATAATTTTATCTCCAATCAATCTCTTTTCCCTATTTTACGTGTTTTTTTCACTTTCGTCAATTTGTTTCACAATAATTTTGTACTATTTCTCACTATTTATACGTTTTTTTCACAATATATTATACTATCCTTTTAATATTCAACACAAAAAGCCCCACAAGCACCTATACCAATCAAATGTGCTTATGGGACTTTAATAATTAATATCTTACAAATTATTTTTAAATCGTTAACAGGAAAATCTAGCAAACACCCTGCGCCAGCATTGCATTGACAACCTTCTCAAATCCTGCAATATTCGCACCCGCAACATAGTTGCCTTCCATGCCGTATCTCTTTGCCGCGTCGTCAATGTTATGATAAATATTTACCATAATACCTTTAAGCTTCGCGTCAACCTCCTCAAAACTCCAGCTTAAACGCTCGCTGTTCTGTGACATCTCCAATGCAGATGTCGCAACGCCGCCCGCATTTGCAGCCTTGCCGCCGACAAACCATACGCCGTTTGCCTGCAGATACTCTGTCGCATCAATTGTAGTCGGCATATTCGCGCCCTCGCATACGCACTTGCAGCCGTTTGCAACCAACTGCTTTGCATCGTCAAGCAAAAGCTCATTCTGTGTCGCACAGGGAAGTGCAATATCACATTTTATCTGCCATACGCCGCGGCCCTCATGATACTGTGCACTCGGTCTTGCCGCCGCATACTCTGTCAGTCTCGCTCTCTTAACTTCCTTAACCTCTTTCAAAAGCGCTACGTCGATGCCTTCCGGATCGTAAATCCAACCCGTGGAATCCGAACATGTAACAACCTTAGCGCCCATCTGCTGCGCCTTCTGTGTCGCATAAATCGCAACGTTACCTGCACCGGAAACAACAACTGTCTTGCCTTCCATAGACTCTCCGTGACACTTAATCAACTCCTCTGTCAGATACAAAAGACCGTATCCTGTTGCCTCCGTACGGGCAAGAGAACCGCCGTATGTAAGTCCCTTTCCTGTCAGAACGCCTTCAAACATTCCCTTAATTCTCTTATACTGACCAAACATAAAGCCAATCTCTCTTGCGCCCGTTCCGATGTCGCCTGCCGGAACGTCAACGTCAGCGCCGATATACTTTGAAAGCTCTGTCATAAAGCTTTGGCAGAATGCCATAATCTCTCTGTCCGACTTGCCCTTGGGATCGAAATCGGAACCGCCCTTGCCGCCGCCGATTGGAAGGCTTGTCAGAGAATTTTTGAAAATCTGCTCAAAGCCTAAGAACTTGATAATACCTAAATTTACGGAAGGATGCAAACGAAGTCCTCCTTTGTAAGGTCCGATTGCATTGTTAAACTGTACGCGGTACCCTCTGTTTACCTGAACCTGTCCCTTGTCATCCACCCAGGGAACACGGAACATAATCATACGGTCCGGCTCTGTGATGCGCTCTAAAATCGCATTCTTTTTGTAAAGCTCCTCGTTTGCCTCCACAACAGGTCTTAATGAATTAAGCACCTCTGTAACTGCCTGTAAAAACTCCGGCTCACTTGCATTCTTCTGCTTTACGAGCTCCAATACCTCATCAACGTAAGACATCATTAAATCCTCCTTGTTTTCCGAAGAAAAATAAAATTTTCCTTCTTATGATAAATAAATGTTTAACTAACAATATATTTAAATTATTTGTTTCAACACTGTAATGCGTTAAACTCAACACTCATATTATAGTAGAATTTTTTTTCAAGTACAACAAAAAATTTCACTGTCGCGTAATTTTGTATATTTTACTAAAATTAATCGTCAGAAATCACAATTTTCGGTACTATTTCGGGTAATTCACGTGCGTTATAACGCACATTCCATATCATATATACCATTTTAAGTGCAAAATCCAGCCATACTGCACTTTGTCCGTGTATTGGCGCTATATCCTGTATTTCGCCAAATACTGCTGATACAGCACGTCAAATTCACTTCCTTCATCCTTTGTCAGGCTGTCCACATATTCATGCGCGTACGTGTCGTTCTCATAAAGCTGCATAACGCCGATTGCAAGGTTTGAGCAATGGTCCGCAATCCGCTCGTAATTATTCGTAATGTCGGACAGCACAAAGCCCATTTCCGCTGTACACTTGCCCTTTTTCAAACGCTTTGTATGGCGCTTTTTCATATCCTTCTGCAAACGGTCGATTGCCTCCTCAAACGGCTCAATCAGCTTTGCACACGCCAAATCTCCCTCCTGAAACATCTGCACGGACATCTGCACAATATCTGTCACGGCACGCGAAAAGGTACGCAGCTCCTCCGCTGCCTTGTTGGAAAAATGCTGTTCCTTTTTGTTCATGCTGCGGGCAAGCTCTCCAAGGTTCATTGCATGGTCTGCAATCCGTTCCAAATCGCCGATACCATGGAGCATTTGATTCAGCTTCATCGTATCACTCTCTGTCAGATTTCTCGCCGAAAGCTTTACAAGATAACCACTCACCTCATCATCATAACGGTCAATCAGCTTCTCCCGCTGCTCAATGCGCTTTACAGTCTGCTTGTCATAATCGAGAATAACCGTCATTGCCTCGTTGACTGCCTCCTCCACCAAATCCGCCATTTTGAGCACACACGCGCTTGTCTGCTCCAGCGCAAAGGACGGCGTCGCCAAAAGCCGCTCGTCAAGCCTTGCAAAGATTTCGTCCTCCTCCTTGCGCGCATTCTCGTCATCATCCGGCTTAATCAGAATAAAGGACAGCCGCTCAAGCTGATTTGCAAACGGCAGCAGCACAAGCGTCGCCAAAATATTAAAACAGGTATGGACAAGCGCAATACCCGCACTGTTCGCTGATTCACCCAAAAATGCAAACGGCATTACGAAATTAATTGTATAAAACACTGCCATAAATACCGCCACGCCGATGACATTGAACATTAAATGAATGGTTGCGGCGCGTTTCGCGTTCTTTCCGGCGCCTACGCCCGACATCATCGCAGTCACGCAGGTTCCGATATTTTGTCCCAAAATAATCGGCACCGCCGACGCATACGTCACTTTTCCCGTTGCACAAAGCGCCTGCAAAATACCGACGGACGCCGATGACGATTGGATAACCGCCGTCAAAAGCGCTCCCACGATTAATCCCAAAACGGGATTTGCAAACATGGTAAAAAGTCCCGTAAACGTGGGATTTTCGCTGAGCGGTTTCATCGCGTCAGACATCGTATTCATTCCGGTCATCAGGATTGCAAAACCTACCAAAATTCCGCCAATATCGCGTTTTTTCGCATTTTTTAAAAATACGATAAACACAACGCCTATGATCGCAAGCACCGGCGAGAATGAGGTTGGCTTTATGAGTTTGAGCAAGAAGCTGTCCCCCTCAAGTCCTGTCAGACTCAACAGCCATGACGTAATAGTCGTACCGACGTTTGCGCCCATAATCACGCCGATTGCCTGTGAAAGCTTCATAATGCCCGAATTGACAAATCCGACCACCATAACCGTTGTCGCCGATGATGACTGAATAACCGCCGTCACGCCCGCGCCCAAAAGCACCGCTTTCCACCGGCTGTCCGTCATTTTCTCCAAAATGCGCTCCAGCTTGCCGCCCGAAATCTTTTCCAGTCCCTCACTCAACATATGCATTCCGTATAAAAACAATGCCAATCCGCCAATCATCTTGAGCAGGTCAAAAAAATCAAAGTTCATATTTCATCTCCTTATTATCCTATTTTTTCGTTTACAATATGAAAGTATTCAGACAGCACGCTCTGCTGCCTTGTCCATGCGTTTCCAAATCAGCCAGACTGCCGCTGTACAAACTGCAACGGCTATTACATAGAACCATGCGGTTTGACAGAATGCCGGCAAAAGTCCCACGACAAGCGACATGGAATTGTACAGCATATGCATCACAATGCTTGGCAGAACGCTTTTGCTTTTAACCGCCACAAAACCAAGCACGGCGCCCACCGGGAGCACATAAATGCCCTGAACCCAATTCATATGGAATATTCCGAATAAAATTGCCTGTATGATAATCACTGCCGGGACGGAAAAATAGTTCTGCAAATTTTTTAAAATCAGACCGCGCATAACGCACTCTTCGGAAATCGGCGCAAGAAGCACTGCCGCAAGCACCATCGCCATGATGTTATCCCCGAATGCCATATCCATCATTTCATTGTAAGCCTCCATTGTATCAGGGCTGATGAAACCAATCACCTCCGAAATCAGGAGAGCAAGGAAATACAGTCCGACGGTTGTGATGACAAACATCAAAGCATTCTTTTCAGTTAAGACTTTTTCCCGAAAATACTGTTTTTCGTACTGCGGCTTTTTGCGTCCGTAAATTATCCAGTAGAGAAACAGCATAACCACCGCTGACACTGCCGTGGCAATCACGGTAAGGTTCGCCATAAAATTTTCATCCTGTATGGTTTCGGTCAGTTTGCGCGTAACATAGGCGACATCTCCCGGCGCCTGTATCGCATACTGAAATGCCGGAACAATCATCATCACGACTGCCACGACAAACTGCACGCCCATCGCAAGCATCATAATCACAAAACTCAACGCAATTCCGCCGAAAATTTTGCCTGCAATGGTCGGTTTTTTCTCTAAGGGCTGCATTGGGGGCTGCTGTGGATATGCACCTTGCAGCGGATAGCCTTGCTGCCCGAATTGTGGGGACGGCGTTGGTTGTCCCGGTTGAACATATGTTTCCATTTCTCCACTGAATACGCCTTGTTTATCGTTCATTTTATCCTTGCTTCTCCTTTCAAATCCGCATTGTCGTGCGTTAAACGTCCGCAGTATTTTCAATCCTGCAGACAGTTTTTTTGTTTTCATCATAGCTGATACCAACCGGTAAAGCAGCTCCGGCAAAATGCTTCTTTTTCACCTGCCCCGCGGCGCTATGGGCGGTATCCTTAAATTTCAGCTCCACAAGCATTTTGGAACACAGTCTATTCATTCGCTTATCCACTATTTTACGTCATAGTCCCGAATTTTACAATATAATTATTGTGTATCGTTTATACCGCCGTTTATAATCCGCTATTGCGGGACACCTTCCCGACTTTCTACGCAGCCGTTTCTGCCGTTTTGGCATGGCTGTTTCATTCATTTATCTGTATAAAAACGAAACCACTACCGACTAACGCCGACAGTGGTCCAGTCCTGACACAAATGACCTTCAATCCCTGAGCATAATCAATCCGTCCGACTTTTGAATTACGCAGTCAAATCTTTTGATCGACCATCCTCAAATTCTAATCCTTTTTTCGTAAACGGATTCATCACCATATTTCTCACTTGAAGCTTATTTGCCAATCCAATAATATATTTACACAAACCTCCATTCTAAAATCTCAATTCATCCTCTTCTATGGTATTTCCTATCACCCTTGCCTCATCATTCCCGCGGACTTTGCCTTTGTTATCGGATCCACTTCAAACAATATCGAAACTCCGTCATCTTCCCAGTGCAAATACTGATTTGGTTTTAACTTTGGCTTCGGTGACAATACCATTTTTATCACCCAGTTTTTGTCCTGATTCTTTGCAGCCTTCATCGACATACAATATTTCAACCAACTCGGCTGCATTTCCTTCGGATACAGTTCGTCAAATATTTCACACACAGTTACCGTTTCAGAAATCAACTGCTCTGCACAGGCGCTATACCTCGCTCTCTGCATTGAAACGAGGAGGATTTTCCGGCTGATTTCATTAAGACCAAACAGGAAGATTACGTGTTTGATTACGACATTCTATCCCTTGTCAGCATTGACTATTAAGGCATCGCGGGAATGGAAAAATCAAAGCGCGGACCGGAAAACGGCGTTTGCAGTGGATATTACAAGAACAGAAGACGGGTAGCAAACAGTTACAATGAATCAGACAAACGCCGACGGTCTAGGCATTGCCTCCGTGAAAAAGACAGCATTCGAAATTACTGCACAGCCCCTTTTTCCCGAAGGTGCAAACGAAGCTGATTACGTTACCGTCATCTGCGACGCGGATGGTCAGATTTTGGACACGCAGGGGGATAATGCCGAAGTCTTCTCCACCTACGGGAGCATCACGGATACTGTGCAAGTCTATCTCTGTGACTGTCTGCAATATATGAACGAATTAAAGGGTTCGCCCGAAAAAATAGCGAAGGGCGCGCCGTTTCATGCGGAAATTACGTTCTAAAACATTCCTTTAACCGCGCATATCCAGCCATGCAAGATATTTTTGGAGAATACCGTTTTGCTCCGCTTCTTCCTCAAAAGCTTTTGTCTCGGCGTCAATTTGATTTTTCTCGGCGTTTGACAGCATTCTTTGCGCATAAGTGTAGCATACGTTGTCTTCCTTTTGAATATGCCGCTGCAATAAATCCGCATAGGCAGCAGCATGGGTGATAACGCCTAGTTTGTTTTTCGTGCAGGGGTATTCCGTATAAAGTTTGAGGGCGTTTTCCAGTTCCGTGATATGAAAACGCCCAAAATCGTGTTCAACAAGCATTCCGTTTCGCACCAGTTTTTCGGTGGCAGAACTGGGATTGTCGAGCATATGGCGAAATAAAATTTGTTCCTCTTTCCCATGATGATGCTTGTCTGCATAGGAACGCGCAAAATCAATACATTCCATAAATTGTGCCGCGTCAACGTCCGCGCCCTCCAAAATGGCACAGCAGCAGTTTTTCATATATTCGGTGAAGGCAATGATATTCAAATGCTCTTTCATTAATAAATCAATTCCGTACATAGCGTTTCCTCCGTGGATTTTCCGTTCGTTTTCCGCATAAATTTTACATATAATTATGCTCCCCAAATAATCGGTTTTCATTCCGCGAAGGTGCTTTTGTTGATATCAGTGGTTCCTCCCTACATATAAATACCCTTAACAAACCGACTCCCTATGATAATCCGTCATATCACTGCCCAATTTCCGATATAAGTCTTCCACACCAAGCTCGCCACCACGAATCGCCAATAATTCCGCATTCGTAACACCAATAAATTCCACAAAATCCACCGTCCCGTGTATACATACTCATACGCGTTAAACACTTCGCCCTGCGTAAACGTAATCCGTGCAATGGACTGTAAAATTCCGCAGACACATTGCAGTTCCGCCTCTTCATCTGCATAGTTCTCTTTCTTCAGCTTAAACGTAAACTCCATTCCATACCCGCTTATTTCCTCGTCCTCGCTTTCTTTCTCATACAACTCGGACAGACCATACGTCACAAAATGCCAATACGCGCCGCCGCCATAAATGCTGATACCGTCAAGCGGACTGTCACCTCCCAACCGCTTGTATTGATTTCTTCCTCTTCCTTTTCATTTTCAAATAGTCCCATTATGCATTATCCTTTCTAATTCTCCCAAACCGATACCCCGTTTCCATATCCACCGCACCATACGGCATACAAAAGCAAAACTCCTTCTACATCTGCCCCAAAATCGACGGATCCTTAATCTTCCCGTCCTCCGCCAAGAGTACAATCTTCGACATAATCTCCGCCGTCTTCGGATCCTCGTCCACAAACGGCAAAAACAGCCTTCCCCGCTTCTGACTATGTACCGAAATCATGCCTTTGGAAACAAAAAACTCCCGGCAGTAGTCACGGAGAAGGTCGGCGTACTGTTCCGGCGGGATTTCCCTCGGAATGGCAAGCACGAACCTCCGGGCAAGCTGGGAGTTCCATTATTTTTCCTGTGCTTCGGCAGAGTTCCATAGGGTGTTGCGGTCTGAATACTCCGGCGGTGCATGGGGCGGGAGCATGATTTCTTTGTGGGTGACTTCGTTCTTGTAGGGATAGTATTTCTGCTCTTGGTCGTATTCAGAGAACAGCTTTTCGCCACTTTGGCAGGCGGCAGGTATTTAGTTTTTTGATGGGCTGTTAATTCGACAAACCGGAATTTATCTTTCTAACTTAACAAGATATTCGGTGGTATCTTCTTCCAACTTTTTCTGACCTGTCAAATGAAAACCATGCTTTTGGTAAAAAGAAATTGCTCTAATATTTTTTTCTAATGCCCATAAATTATTTGCATGGAGTTCTTTAATTGCAAATTCAATTAGTTCATTGCCAATTCCCTCACTTTGAAAAGACGTATCTACATATAATTTACAAATTTCTGTTCCGTCCATTTGAATAAAACCCTTTACCAATCCATCATCAAATACATATATGTTTTTGATAATTTCATCTTTTTTGAAGTAATTATCTACTAATGAAACAACTTGCAACTCCCCAAAAGAAAAACTTTCATCTTTGAATATAGGGAAAAAATTTATCCTATTATTGAATACATATATTTCAGCTACTCTTGATAAATCATCTATTATTGCTTTTCTGATATACATCTTATATCTCTCCTTTACAAATTGTGATTTGTGGCTAGCACTATTATACAGCTTTAACTTGTTAGATGGAATAGGCTTTCTGAAAGATTTTCGGGCGGCAAGTCCACAAAGGGGGAGCTGGCAGAACAGGACTTTTAAGATGGTGCTGACCTGCCCATCCGTCACGGATTCCGGGTGGGGGAGATGTCTTTCCAGCATTGCCCCTCTGGTACATAGCCGGTGTGTCCGTTCCTTCTGGTTCAGCGTCTTTATCTGGTGTTCCAGCATTTTCTCCTTATGCTGCGCCCGCCGCAGCCTTGCTTCGGTCTTTTCAACCCCCTGATTCAGTTTTTCCAGCTTCTCATTCATGTGCAGCGTCCTCCCTGGGGAGCAGGATATAGATGTGGCTGACCTCCCAGATTCTCTGACGGACACGCATAATCATTCCCGTCTGTTCCAGCTCATTCAGGGAACGCTTGCAGGTCTGGGAGCTTCGGGAGAGTGCCGCCGCTATCTCCATGACGGGGAAGCGGATGAACAGAATCCCGTTGCTGTCCTCGGTTCCCCTTGTCAGGATTTCATCCAGCAGGCAGGCATACATGGCCTTTGCCGTGTTGCTGACCGGAAGCCGGAGCATTGCCTTTGGAAACGGCATACAGGGCGGCAGGGGCGTACTGGCTATTATAAATTCACAATTCATTGGGTGGTGTCCTCCTTTTGGCTCGTTTGGATTAGTAGCGGGGACAGTCGATAATGACAGCCTGGAAACTCTGCTTGCACCCATGCTGGCATTTCCGGCAGAGTTCATTGTAGCTTCTGCGTCCCCAGTCATAAACGGAAATAAATTTCCGTTGGAAGAAAGCAAGCTCCTTCTTCCGCTTTTTTGACATTCTCGGCATAGTGCCTCCCTCATAGAAAAACCGCCCGATTCAGCAGTAACAGCCGGAATGGGCGGGTAGTGGTTTTTTGTGTATCGTTTCGGGGCGATTTTCAGGGGAAATACAGCCGTAGAGCCGCCCCAAAATCTCCCTTGGTATTACGGACAGGGCAGACTACGCCCTGTGAAATTGTTGTGTTTCGGTGTTCATGATATGTGGTACAATGGGGATGGCGGCAAAATCTAGCCGCAGGGAGGGAGCAGGAAGTTATGAAACAGGGGATAACGATTCAGGAGCGGTTAAAGGATTTAAGGACGGAGCTGCCTTTAAAATCAGAGGAACTGGCGGTGGCTACAAAGATTTCCAAATCAGCTTTAGGAAGCTATGAGAATGACGAACTAAAGGAAATCAGCCACAAAAATCTTGTGGAGCTGGCAAAGTTTTACGGAGTGTCAACGGATTACCTTCTCTGCCTGACAGAGAACAGGAACCATCCGGACACGGAGATTTATGTAGATGGTGTGGCAACCGCCGCAATCGGTTTATCCGTAAGTTTACGGACTTCATCATATATATTGGAAATCCCCAGTCCTGTGTCAATAAGCAGGCTTTTCTCTTTTCCATTCAACAGATAACAGTGGGTTTCTTCCCAATGCCGATACTCGCTTATGATTATGGTTTCATTATCAATCTTGTCTATTGTAAACCAGTTATCCATTATCTCCAATCCCTTCCCATTAAGATTGATGTGCCTGCATATATTCCGCTTTCACTTTATCAATCGTTTTACCGCCAATCCCAAAGTTCTTATCCGGCAGTTCTTTAATCGTAGTCACAAAAAATTCCTGCGGCACATTCATAATTTCAGAAGATACTTCTGTCAATCTTTTTATCAGCAGTTCCTTTTGCTTATCAGATAAAGTACCGCTTTCAACTGTAATGTATGGCATTTTGCCCCTCCTTCCACTTTTCATTCATTGCCTATTCAGCTCTGTTAAATGGGCAGTTAAAGTTTTAATCTATATTGCAAAAGATTATAACTGTGTCCATCTTTGCTGTCTGTTTTAGGTACTGAAGAAATCACTGTAAAACCTAATGACTTTGCTAACCGATTGGAAGCCCTGTTTTCTTCTCTTGTTGAATAAATAAACTCTTTTGCACTAAATTCTTCTTTGCAGTATAGTATCAAACCTTGAAGAATCTGCTTGCCAAACCCTTTTCCCACATAATCCGGCCCCAAACATATCCCTGCTTCCTGATAGATGTAAGGTTCGATTTTTTCTACACCAGCAAACCCAATCGCCTTACCGCTTGATTTTTCATAAACCAAATAGGTATCATGCTCTTTCTGAAATGCAATGGTTTTCATGATTCTTATTTTGGCGTTTTCTTCGCTTGTAGTAATATTCCATTCCATATATTTTGCACTTTCTGGCTGTGACCAGACATTACAATACATTTCCTTCCAATCTGAAAACTTTGCCTTATCAAGAATCAGGCTCTCCGTTTCAATCATTTTAAAATGTTCCTCCCGCACTGGCCGATTTGTTGCCATTTCTATTATACTGCAAAAGCGGCCTTTGTCTATATTTATTTTTCATGCTCTGCTGATAGTTCGTTTTTAGTAATAATAAGCTGCCCCTACTGGCATTTCACGGTGATTTTGTCCCCTGCGAAGAATCCGGCCTGTTCCAGTCACTTACCCTGTAAAAGAATCTGCGGCGCATATTTCAAAGAAAACGGCTTTCGCGCAAACGACTGTTTCCCGAAAACCGCCTCATAAAACGGGTGGCTGTTTTCCAGCAAATCGCAGTCATCCCAAGCCATGACTGCCTCGAGTTGCAAAAGCACGCCATAGCCGCCGATTTGTGTTTTGTAAAAATCGCGCAACTCCTCTTCAAGCGGATAATTTTCCAGCCGTTCAGCCCCTTGTTTCATTTTACAAAGCATGTTCCCGATTAATTCCGTTTCACCCCCGACCGTCCGGTACTCGTCGTCTTTGTGCGCGTCAATCAGCGCGTCAAGTTTTTTCAGCTTTTCAATGATACTTTCCACAGGCAGTATCACATACTGCTGCAAGGTCTTTGTTCTGGGCGCTGGCAGCTTAACTTCTTCTTTTGCATTCGGGTTGTAAAATCCAAATCCGCAAGCGGTTTCACGCGCAAAAAACGCCGCCTTTTCCTCCCGCTTTGAGAGCCGCAGAAGTAAATCTAAGCCGCCGCTGCGTTTTTCCTCCTTCTTATCGGTCAAAAGCCGTTTCAGACAATCCTCCATATCAAGTTTTTGAGCGCGTCGATAACCTTCTGATTGCCCCTGTCAATCTCCGCCGCGTAGAGGTAGTTAAAATTGGAACGGTAGCTCCATGTGTGTTGGATATAATCCGCCGTTTCCTCGCTCAACCGATTATAGAGGAAATCCTCAACAGACGCGTTGCTCCACGCAAAATTATCAAACGCTTTCAAAACGGAAAACGCCTGACGAATGCACAATTTATAATCTGCCGAGCGCACTGTCCTTCGCTGCCACCCCAACGTAAACGGAAACCGGTTGAGCTTATCAATAATATAGAAGAATGATGCGCGGTACTCCTCGGGAAGGAGCGCCGAACGAAATTTTGCCGCTTTGCGCCTTGTCGTCGATTTCTTCCTTTGTGAGGCACTTTAACAATTCCGGCTGTTCTAATTTTTCATGATATTGCGCAACGCCCGATTTCACCAATTCCGTAATCAATTCCCGAACCGTGAAAAATCCGTCCGCCCCCAAAGGCAGGTCATACGAAACAGGCACAACCGACGCCTTACGCTTTCCTAATTGTTTGATATTTACTTTAATTTCCATGTAACGCCGTCCCCTCTTACTCTGTCCAAACCAAATTGTACCAGTTCTTATACCCTTGAAAAACCGTAATCACCTTGCCCGTTTCCATTTCATATACTTTGTAATAACAGTATTCGTCGTCCGTCGTCCCCGAATGGTTATAATCATTGTCGATTTCGCAATATAAAATATAATCCTGATTCGGCGAATAAACGGATTGTTGGAGTGCATGTTCGATTTCAACCAAATCCCGCAATCTGTCCCGCGATGCGTCAGAAACATACGCCTTGTCCTCAGAAACTGTATCGTCCGTTTTTTGCAATCCCCAAAAGCATCTTCGATAACACTGCTTATCCCAATTTCTCCAAAATACGACATTTTCTATTCCTTGAATTTTTCGGTAGTCTTGAGAAAAGTCCAACGGCACTCCTGAAAGCAGCGCAAAATAATAAAGTATGCAGCCGTAAAATAACTCCATCAAAATAATCGGAATTACAAGGAGTATCTTAAGCTTTTTTCGTTTGGTATGTGATTTCATAACTCACCTCTTTTTCGTAAAAATACGTTTTGTTTCCACAGATGTCAATGCTCCTTTGTCCTGCCAAACAGCAAGCTTCCTGTTTCATTGTCTGCGCGTTAGAACATTGTCCTGACGTTCATCAGATTTCATTTCTCTTTAATCTGCCGAATGCAGTTTGCGAAACATCATGACACATCATTTTTTGCGAATAGTCCAGCCCTCCGTCACCGCAGCCCTCTCCGCACAATATCCGCAAGGCATTTTATACAGTGCCCCGACAGTGTTATCCATGTCAAAAATTTTATAAAGGGACACTATTTTCCCGTCCTCCAGTTCGTGCACTTCCCCGCAAAGGAACTGCCACATTCCGTCGTCAGCGTCATGGGAAACGTACAAAATGGGCTTTTCCCGATCGATAACATGACAGCAGGTAATCGTCGCCATGTTTGGCGCGTCTTCAAATGGAAACTTCATAATTCTTACCCCCCCTACTCAACGGACATTCCCAACTCAAATGCTTCTTTTAACGCTGCATTTTCGACAATATCACCTTTTTCTTTCACGCCGCGCACAAGCACCATGCCGACAAAAATAATTATGTTACTCATATATGATCACCTTTCCCAATAGACAGCATTGTCTTAATTTTTATTTTAACATAACAGATACCGTACTTCCATATCAAATACGCAGGAATAAACAAGGAAATCTCATGATGGTGCTCCTTTCATGTATTTAAATCCGACAACACCCCACTCTGCTTTCAACCTTACACTTTTGTAACATTTGCAATTTCTGTTTTCAGCAAACCCCAAAAACGTTATAATATTGTCATAAGCAAACTCACCAAAACGGAGGACTTTAACAATTGTGGATACCAAATTAAAACTAATGATCATTGAAGACGATGCGGCGCTCGCACGGGAACTTTGCGCCTGCCTTGCAAAATGGCAGTATGAAGCAGTCACGGCACAAAATTTTGAAAATCTTCTTCAGGAATTTATGGACGAAAAACCGCAGCTCGTACTGATGGACATTAATCTGCCTTATCACGACGGGTTTTACTGGTGCGGCAAAATCCGTCAGATTTCTAAAGTGCCGATTATTTATATCAGCAGCCGCGGCGGCGACCGGGATAAAATCACGGCAGTCGCACAAGGCGGCGACGATTATGTGGAAAAGCCCTTTCATATGGAGCTGTTAAAGGCAAAGATTGAGGCATTGCTGCGCAGGACTTACGAATATAAGGTAACGGAGCGTCTTTTTCTAAGCGCGGGACTTTCGTTTGACAGTGCACTGCAAAGTCTTTACTTTGCGGGGAACGAGATTGATTTGACAAAATCAGAGCGGCGGCTTTTTGCGCGTCTTGCGCAGAACAAGCCGGACGTCGTGACGCGCGATGAATTGATGATGGAGCTATGGAACACGGATGAATATGTGACGGACGCGGCACTCACAACCATTATCAGCAGGCTGCGCAGCAAGCTGAGTACAGTCTGCGGCGAGGATGTAATCTTTACAAAGAAAGGGCTGGGGTATTTTGTAAAATGAAATGGATAAAGAAAAAATGGCGCGATTATGCCGTCCTGCTGTTTTTTGCATTGAGTTTTAATCTGTATTTTCTGTTATTAATGCGCACATCGCAGGTAACATATCTGTTGTATCTTGATTTGCTTTTATTTGTCTTTTGGGCGATTGCGGAAGGTACGGCTTTTTTTGTTTTTTGGAAAAAAGAGCGCAGGAAAGCAAATTTTTTAAGTGAAGACGAATTGATATACGATGTACTTTCCATGCCTGATGACCGGGAGGTTTTTGCACACGATTTTGCAATTTTGGAACGTCATATTCAAAATGGCTTTAACGCGAACTGCGATTTGCAGGACTATGTGGCAAAATGGTGTCATGAATATAAAATACCGCTTACGGCGGCGCTTTTGGTGTCGAAAAAAATAACTGACACAAGTGTCAGAATTTCAATGCAGGAACAGCTTGAACGCATGAATTTACAGGTCAATCATATGCTGCAGGGCTGCCGGCTGCAAAGTCCGCTGTTTGATTTGCAGATCAGGCAGGTGCCGTTAAAAGAGTGTGTGCGGGCGTCCATTCGGAACAATCAGTTCTTTTTGATTCGGAATAAATTTCAGATGAACATGACGGTCGGTGATGAAGTGACGGTCTATACCGATGAGACGTGGCTTACATATATTTTGGACCAGATTTTGAGCAACGCGGTGAAGTACGCGAAGGCGGCGGAGGAAGCGCAGGAGGAACGCTGCATCCGGATTTGGTGTGAACGGTTTCCTGACACGATTGCACTTTTGATTGAGGATAACGGAGAAGGGATTGCAGAATGCGATATACGGCGTATTTTTGAAAAAGGGTATACGGGGAGCAATTATCATAACGGGAAGTATAAGTCCACGGGAATGGGGCTGTATTTGGCAATGCAGATTGCAAAAAAGCTGGAGCATGAATTGTCTGTTGAGAGTGTCTGCGGAGCGTATACGCGGTTTCGGATTGCACTGCGCGGCTGTAAAAACGAAAATGCGGACTCCATAAAACTGTAAGACTGCTGTAAGGATTTTTACAAAAAAATACACTACAATACATACATCATATTAAAATACAAAAACACAAACGGAGGTTTTCTATGAACGACAAAAAAGTAGTGGAAATTAAAAATCTGATAAAACGCTACGGCGCGCGGGATTTTCAGACGACGGTGCTAAAGGGGATTGACCTGACGATTTACAAAGGGGATTTTATTGCAATTATGGGGCCCTCAGGCTCCGGCAAGACGACACTCTTAAATATTCTCTCAACCATTGACAAGCCGACACAGGGCATGGTGATGCTCGACGGGCAGGATGTGACGCGCATTTCCAATAAAGCGCTCGCAAATCTTCGAAAGGACAAAATCGGCTTCATCTTTCAGGACTACAACCTATTGGACACAATGACGCTGCAGGACAACATCGCTCTCCCGCTCGCGCTTGACGGCGCCGCGCCGAAGGATGTTCTTGCGCGGACAAAGACGCTTGCCGCCACCTTCGGACTAGAGGAGCAGCTACGCCAGTATCCCTATCAGCTCTCAGGCGGTCAGAAACAGCGCGGCGCGGTGTGTCGGGCGCTGATAACAAAACCTGAAATTATCTTTGCCGACGAGCCGACCGGTGCGCTCGATTCCAAGTCAGGCAAAGACCTGCTGCAGTGTCTGCGCAAGGTCAACGAAAGCGGACAGGCAACGATTTTGATGGTGACGCACGATCCATACTGCGCCTCATACGCAAAAGACGTGTATCTCTTGAGCGACGGCACCATAAAATGCCGCATCAACAGGGGAAATGACCGCAAGGAATTTTACAACAGAATTATTGATTTACAAACTTCTATCGGAGGTGACTTCGCATGAAAATCGTCCGGCTTGCCTTTTTGAATTTTAAAAACAGCTTCAAAAGCTACTTGTCCTTAGTCCTGTCCCTTGCGTTTACAATACTGGTATTTTTCAACTTCCAAAATATCATTCATTCCGACGCGTTCGCAATATTGGGACAGCGCAACAAGGACTACATCGACATGCTGATTCAAATCTGCCTGACTGTGCTCCTGTGCTTTCTCTTCTTTTTCCTTTGGTATGCGACCAACGTCTTTCTGACAAGGCGCAAACGGGAAATCGGCATTTATATCTTTATGGGCATGTCAAACCGCAAAATCGGCAGTCTTTATCTGGTGGAAATCAGCTTTGTGGGTGCCACCGCGCTTATAATGGGTATCGTATTCGGCGCGCTCTTTGCAGGACTGTTTCAAATGATTATGGGCGCCGTTTCCGACATCACAGTCGATGTCAGGTTCGGAATTTCCATAAAAGCTATAAAAATGACATCTGTGTCATTTTTGTCCATGTATCTGTTTTTTGCCCTCAAGGGCTTTTGGAATATCACCCACAGCAGCGTGCTGAATATGATTTCGGCTGCAAAGCAAAACGAATATCTGCACGTCAAACCGGTTGTTTTGCTGCTGAAAGCCGCTTTGGGCGCAATCGTACTCGCGTCGGGATATTATTATGCGAACAAGGGCGGCAGGAATGACATACTGACAAATGCCCTGCTGGCAGTCGTGCTTGTAATTATCGGCGTATATCTGCTGTTTGGCGGTCTGATACCGCTTGTCTTTCAAATGCTTGCCGCATGCAAGGGCTTTTTATATCGCGGACAGCGGTGTCTGTGGGTGAATCAGACCATTTTCCGCATGCGCAAAAATTACCGCACATATGCAATGGTGTGCATTATGGGTATTTGCTCCGTCACTGCACTGGCAACAGGCTTTGCGATGCGAGACCGCTACGACAACATGGTTGCATTCAATCATCAGTATACCTTTCAGTTTATCAGCAACCAAAGCAATATCGAAAAAACCACCCAAACGCTGCTCGACGGAAAAAGCCCGATTACCTATCAAAGCGCGCTCTGCGCACTTTCACCTGACAGCGAACAGCTCTTGTCCACCTATTCTGACGTGCGGCAAATGCACCTTCTGCTCTCCTACTCCGACATACAGCGGATTGCACAGGAGGCAGGCGTGACATTTGCGTTTGCAGAACCTGCGGACGACGAAGTTTACTACCTTTCCCATTTGGTTCTGCTGTCCTTTATCACAAACGGGGAGGCGGAGCCTGTCACAATCGCGGGAAAAACGTATCGGCAGACGCAGCGAATTATGACGCCTTATTTGGGATATATGCAGAAGGAACTGGCGTGTTTCTACATCGTTTCCGACAGGGAATATGAGCGGTTAAAGGCGCAAAGCGGATTGTATTATATCTGTAATTACAAGCTTGCGGACGACAGCGTTTTTGGGGAGGCGCGCGCAGCCTTTGACGCGATTGTCAGCAATACGGACGAAAACTATACCGCGCGTGTTTCGATTGATCCTTTCAGTAATGAGGAGGAATGGATTAAGGCGGTTTATTCACTTTGTATCTTTATGTTTTTGGTGTTTATCGTGGCAAGCGGCTGCATTATGTTTATGAAACTGTACAACGATTCGTTTGAGGAAACGGAGCGGTATACAGTTTTAAAAAAGCTTGGATTTTCGACAAGGACGCTCTCGGCATCCATTGCGCATGAGCTGGTGACGGCGTATCTGCTGCCCTTTGTCGTGATGACAGTATCCGCGTATTTTTCTGTCCTTGCACTTGGGAAAATGATGCGTGCCGACTTGTTTGTGATTTATGTTGTCAGTACGGTTGTGGTGTTAATTGTATTTGTATTATTTTGCGCACTTTCCATTGTGGTATATCAAAGAACGCTGCTGTCTGCGCGGGCAAAACAGTAAACAGCACGATTGCACTTGTACAAGACCATCTTCTGAAATGTATTAAGAACTGTGTTAACTTTAACTTCATATATAAGGAAGCTGTTGCTCATATTTTTTTGCACACTTACATTAACCACTATATCATAATTTAAAATATAAGTCTAGTAATTTTTTCTGTAACAATTATACTGTTTATGTAACACCGTTCATAATACGCAACCTCCCATGCAGACGGGAGAAGTACGTATACAAATCCGCATACAGCGGGTAAAGAAAGGCAGGGTAATTATGACAGAACAAAATCAGAAAAAAACAACAGAATGGCAGCGTGAGGAGCAGCATTTGCGCGAGTGCAGGGCATTGATTGCCGCAAACATCAAGGAATATGAACATCAGTTCAATAAGCGTCATAAAGAAACAAAAGCATTATTTGATGAAGTACAAAGCGGCAATGTGGAACTGTATGACCAAATGATAACGTCAAGGAACCTTGAGGAACACAGCTATAATCAGCTGAATAAAAACAATGCTGCTTATGACAGGCCCTTCTTCGGAAGGATTGATTATAAAAATCTGGAAAACAAACTGTCTGAGTCCATATACATCGGCAAACACGGCGTTTTAAAGGATAAAGTTAATGTGGAAGTCGTAGATTGGCGTGCGCCGATTGCCTCTGTTTACTATGAAAATGAACTTGGAGAGGGGAGCTATGAAATTCCTGACAGTAATGCGAAGGACAGGAACAAGAGTCTGCAATACCGCATAAACCTTATCCTAAAACGTACTTATGATATAGAAGACGGCGTCCTGAAAGGGTTCTATGACAGTGATGTAGCTGCAAATGATGAACTTTTAGTAAAATATCTCAGTAAGAACAGGGATGCGGTTCTTGGAGATATTATTGCCACCATTCAAAAGGAACAGAACGAAATTATCCGTGAAAGCCCATTTCACAATATTATTGTTCAGGGTGTGGCAGGAAGCGGCAAGACAACTGTTGCCATGCACCGCATTTCATATATTATGTACAATTACAAGGAACGTTTTACTTCTAATGAATTTTGTATTGTAGGCGGAAGCGATATCCTGATTGATTATATCACGGGCGGTCTGCCGGAATTGGACGTTTATAATGTAAAGCACATGCGCATGGACGAGATACTGACTTATCTTTTGCACCGGGAATGGAAGAAGAAATACAGAATAACAGCACCGTCAGTGGATCAGGCATGGAAAAGCAAAATGGTGTTTATGGAGGAACTTGAGGAATACATGCAGCTGCTTCGCAACTATATCCTCGGAAACTGCTTTATTTATGATGAGGACATCGGAATGTTATTATCTCAAAAAAACAATGATAATTTTATTAAAGGAAATCCCGCATACTCCATCAACAAACTTCTTTTGACGTTAGATGAGAGGCTTCGCAATAGAATCAAGCTCCAGTGTGCGGGACGTGAGGAGATTGACATATGTAAAAAGAAGCTGTCACAGTATAAAAATCATTTCAGCTCACACTGTTATCAGGGAAGCGTGGTGAATTTATATTTGGATTTTCTGCGTGCTTACGGAGAAACATATTATATTGATATGTCATATTTGTTAAAAACGATTCAGCAGGGTATATTTGATGTCTATGATGCAGCGGCAATGCTGATCATCTATTACAGAGCACTGCAGAAAAAACCTGATGATGAGTTTGGACAAATTTTTATTGACGAAGCGCAGGATTTTGGACCAACTGTATATTATGCACTGCGTACCGTATTGCCGGACTGTTTTTTCACAATTATGGGGGATGTTTCACAGAATGTAAACTATGAATATGGCATGAATGACTGGAAAGACATGACGGAGAAGATTTTTCACGGCGGTAAGGATTCCTTTAAAATTTTGGCAAAGAGTTATCGGAACACAATTGAAATTTCAAATTTTGCAGGAAAGATACTGCGCAGCGCCTCAAGAGGCGTGTATCAGATAGAACCGGTTATCCGGCATGGGGAACCAGTGCAGTTTATGGACAGTATTTCTGTGGCGGAAGCTGTTGGTACGTCCGCGGAAATTATTGACCGCATGAGAACTAAGGGATATGAAACTATGGCAGTAATTTGTTTTACTGATGAGGACAAGAAAACCGTATCCAAACGGCTGAGCCGTCAAATAACACTGACAGATGCCGCAAAAAGCGGATTCAGTAAAGGAGTACTGGTGCTGAATGTTACGGAAACGAAAGGATTGGAATTTGACTGTGTGCTGCTGTGGAAGCCGGATTTAGCTGGATTCCACGATAATCCAAAGACTGCAAAGCTTTTATATGTGGCGGCAACAAGAGCGCTGCATGAATTGTTTGTTGTGAATTAAGAAAGCTGTGAATTTCTTCTTATCAAAATAAAGGAAATCCCACATACATCCAAATATGTGGGATTTCTTTATATTTATTGTTCCTCTCTAATCCGCCTAAACGCGCTCCACGCCAATCATGACCTTCTCGCCGTTCACGTTCCACTCCTTCGCGTTTCCGCCGTTCTCATACCGAATTGCATTTGCGAGAACCTTCTCGCCAATCGCATCCGCATTCTTCTTAACCACATCTGCAATCCTGTCATTTCCACTGATGTAAACATTGATATGATCCATAACCTCAAAGTCCGAATCCTTACGCATCGTCTGAATCTTGCTGATAACCTCGTAAACAAAGCCTTCCTCAATCAGCTCGTCCGTCAGATTGGTGTCAAGCACAACCGTCACCGTGTTGTCCGCCTCCGTGACATAACCTTCCTTCTGCGAAATGTCAATCAGCAAATCCTCCTCCGCAAGCTTCACCTCTGTGCCGTTCACGTCAAACGTGATAACACCGTTTGTCTTCAGCTCGTCCATCGCCGCGTTTCCGTCAATCGCAGAAAGCTTCTCCTTAATGCCGCCAAGCTGTTTGCCGTATTTCGGACCGACCGTCTTAAGCTGCGGCTTAAACGTATACGTCGTAAACTCCCGCACATCATCCGTAAACACAACCTTCTTGACATTCAGCTCGTCCTCGATAATCTCCTGATAAAACGCGCCAAGCGTAAACGGCGCCTTAATAAACATCGTGCTGATTGGCTGTCTGTTCTTGATGTTTGCCGTATTTCTGCACGCACGTCCCATAACAACCGTCTTTAACAGCGCTTCCATATCCGCCTCAAGCTGCTTGTCAATCAATTTATCGTCAACTGTCGGGAAGTCACACAAATGCACGCTTTCCGGTGCAGACGAATCAATGCTGCACACAAGATTTCTGTAAATATCCTCCGTCATAAACGGTATCATCGGCGCTGCCGCCTTCGAAATCGTCACAAGCGCAGTATAAAGCGTCATATATGCATTAATCTTATCCTGCTCCATACCCTTTGCCCAAAAGCGCTCGCGGCTGCGTCTTACATACCAGTTGCTCATCTCGTCGACAAACTCCTGCAATGCCCTCGCTGCCTCAGGAATCCGATAATTTTCAAGGTTACTGTCAACCTCGCCGACTACCGTATTGAGCTTTGACAAAAGCCACTTGTCCATAACCGGAAGTTTCTCATATTCCGAACTATACGACGTATAGTTTGTGTATTTCGTCGCGTCAAACTGGTCAATGTTTGCATAAAGCACAAAGAACGCATAGGTATTCCAAAGCGTACCCATAAATTTACGCTGTCCCTCCTGAACCGCCTTACCGTGGAAACGGTTTGGCAGCCACGGAGCCGAATTAATATAGAAATACCAGCGAATCGCGTCCGCACCGTATGTCTCAAGCGCCTCAAACGGGTCAACCGCGTTGCCCTTCGACTTGCTCATCTTCTGCCCGTTCTCGTCCTGCACATGACCAAGCACGATAACATTCTCATACGGCGACTTGTTGAACAAAAGCGTTGACTCCGCCATCAGTGAATAGAACCAGCCGCGCGTCTGGTCAACCGCCTCTGAAATAAACTGTGCCGGAAACTGCTGTTCGAATAATTCTTTATTTTCAAACGGATAATGATGCTGCGCAAACGGCATCGCACCCGAATCAAACCAGCAGTCAATAACCTCCGGAACCCTGTGCATCTCTTTTCCGCAATCGGGACATTTGAATGTCATTTCATCAATATACGGTCTGTGCAGCTCTACCTTCGCCGCATCAGGATTACCGCTCCTGTCCGCAAGCTCCTGCCTGCTGCCGATACATTCCTGATGACCGCACTCGCACTCCCACACATTGAGCGGCGTTCCCCAGTATCGGTTTCTCGAAATACCCCAGTCCTGAATATTTTCGAGCCAGTCGCCGAAACGACCCTTTCCGATGGATTCCGGAATCCAGTTGACCGTATTGTTATTTCTCACCAAATCATCCTTCACAGCCGTCATCTTAATAAACCACGACTCGCGCGCATAGTAAATCAGCGGCGTATCGCAGCGCCAGCAGTGCGGATAATCATGCTCAAACTTCGGCGCGTCAAACAGCAGTCCCTTGCTCTCCAAATCCTTCAAAATCATCGGATCCGCCTTCTTGACAAACACACCCGCATACAACGTTTCCTCCGTCATCTCGCCCTTGCCGTTTACAAGCTGTACAAACGGCAGGTCATATTTTCTGCCGACATTTGCGTCGTCCTCACCAAACGCAGGCGCAATATGAACGATGCCCGTACCGTCTGTCATGGTAACATAATTGTCACATGTGATATAATGTGCCTTTTTATGCTGTTTCTCAATAATGCCTGCCGCAAAATCAAATAACGGTACATATTCTTTCCGCTCTAAATCTGTACCCTTGTACGTTTCCAAAACCTCATACGCCTTGTCACCCTCATTCTCGGCAAGCTTACCAAGCACCTTGTCCAAAAGCGCCTCCGCCATATAATACGTATAGCCGTCTGCCGCCTTTACCCTGCAATAAGTTTCATCCGGGTTGACACAAAGCGCAACATTGGAAGGCAGCGTCCACGGCGTGGTTGTCCACGCAAGGAAATATGCGTCCTCTCCGATTACCTTAAAACGCACAACCGCTGAGCGTTCCTTGACGGTTTTATATCCCTGCGCAACCTCCTGCGAAGAAAGCGGCGTCCCACAGCGCGGACAGTACGGCACAATCTTAAAGCCCTTGTATAAGAGCTTTTTATTCCAAATCTCTTTTAATGCCCACCACTCTGACTCGATAAAATCATCATGATACGTCACATACGGGTCATCCATGTCCGCCCAAAAACCGACCGTTCCGGAAAAATCCTCCCACATGCCCTTGTATTTCCATACGGATTCCTTACATTTTTTAATGAAAGGCTCCATACCATACTCTTCAATCTGCTCCTTGCCGTTTAAGCCAAGCAGCTTCTCCACCTCAAGCTCTACCGGAAGTCCATGCGTGTCCCATCCTGCCTTTCGCGGCACCATGTAGCCTTTCATGGTGCGGTAGCGCGGTATCATATCCTTAATGACGCGCGTCAGCACATGCCCGATATGCGGCTTTCCGTTTGCCGTCGGCGGTCCGTCATAAAATGTATATGTTTCGCCCTGCTTACGGCTTTCCATGCTCTTTCTGAAAATATCATTGTCCTTCCAAAACTTCTCGACCTCTTTTTCACGGTCTACAAAATTCATGTTTGTTGAAACCTTTTGATACATTGTTCTTTGTCTCCACCTTTCTCTTTCATTCGCAATACTATTTATTCTTTATTTTACCTGTTTGCTTTCTATTACAATCGAGTTCTCCACTACTCGCCGCGCGCCCCATGCGCCGCCTTAACGGCATGCTTCCCCTGCATGGGGTTGTGCATAAAAAACCAAATTGCCGCGATTGCAACAAGCGCCGTAAGCGAGCATAAGTCTGCCACTCTATAGTAAGGCGGTATTTCATAGATCACGGCTACAATCCCGCTGTAATGATCAGGAAGCATAACTCTGATTACATTGTTGTCACCGTCCATAATCTTAAACGGTATGCCGTTTTCACCATATGCCGCATAGTTTTTATAGTTGAGTATCGGAAACTCTACCCATGCGTCACCGCCCCCGCCGGCAGTTTCGCATTCCATTATAGCATACTTTCCTTCCCTTGTGTACCCCTCGATTATTTCGACATTTTTCGTATGTACTTCTCCGTCAAACCACTTGATTTCAGTACCTTCCCTGACATATTCGCCGTATACAAGCGTAAAGCTGTCAAGCCCTGCGGCATCGTACTTTTCAACATAGCTGCGCTCCTGTATCACTCCGCTGAACATTTGTGCCGTCGTTACAATCAGCAGGACAAGCAGCATACGCTCCACATGCACACGCTCCTCTTCTTTTATTTTTATCATCAGCATACACAAAAGCAGCGACAAAAACAACTGCGCAATCGGCAAAAAACGCCACGGAAACTGTATTTTACTTATCCACCCCATAAATGGAACATGATTAATTATAAAATTCCACGGAAAAAGATTGGAAGACATCCAAAGCAGCAAAACTGACATGAGTGTCATAAATTTAACCGGCTTGTCCTTCTTTTTTATGCAGAACCAAATTCCGGCAAAAAGCGTTGCCATCAGCACAAGTCCCGGCGTTATCGCCATTCTGTCGCCAATATTTCTGCCGGAAGCCCCAAAGGCTCTTTGATAAAGCATGAAATACTGACTGATATATGCACCCGCACTCTGTATCGTCTCCGCTATGATTTCTTCACTTTCATGAAACACATCCACAGGCACGTTCTGCCAGTAATCCATAAACGGCACAAGAAAAAACAGGTTAAGCGCCACGGTCATCGCAACCGACAATATGTATACAACTAACGTATTTTTGCGCAGCGTCTTTTTTATCTTCACGATACAGACAAATGCAATCATCAATGACACGGTAGCCACACTAATCAAATGTGTCTGCACCAGTCCCGTCATTGCAGCCGCCAAAAGCACTCCATTTCTCATGTACTTTTTAAAATCCGTCACATCATCGGTATAAATTCCGTACACGGCAAGAAGTACAAGCGGAAGAAACATAATTGCCGTATACTCTCCCACTGCAAGTCTTACATAAACATTTGTGAGCCGGTATATGGCAAATACGTATGCTGCCGTACCCCAAAGCGCCGCCCTGCTGTCCTTTGTAATCTTTCGGAAACAAAAATACGCGGTGAGCGTCGTCCCAAGATTAATCAGAAACAAATACGTCTTGTAGGACTGCGTCACGGAAAAGCCGACAATTCTTAGCAGTGCCGGAATATACAGCAAAATATCTCCATAATAAATGGAAACCGGATAGCCATAGCCCTCCATCCAGTTCGTCTGCATCCGCACGGGGAATTCACCCAAACGAAGTCCCTGTGCCAAGCCTTCAATCCGGAGCAAATGAAAAGTACCGTCATGCCCGGTGCACATGCCCAGTGTCATCTCCGGCACACAGGAAAGAAACGTAATCATGGCAAGCACGGCAAGTGTCATTTTGTTTTGCGCAATCTTCTCCCTAAGCAAATAACAACCCGTAAAAAGGAGAACCGCCGCAACGGCAAGAAATGCGTTTGTCCTGATTCCCACCGTGTTTGCGGTGATGGTGATACGGTTTACCCTAAGGTCTCCGTAACCGTTATATTTTACACGCAGCTCCAAATCATCTACCATATCCTTTAGCCGGATGTTGAATTGCTTATTCGTACTCTGCGACTTTAAAATGACGTCACCCGACACGACATAATCAGAATATTCATTGCTGTGCACGTTCATTGTACAGTCATTGTCCGCATCATAATCAATACCGACCGTGTAACAGCCTTTATCAAGCGCCATGTACGGTCCGTAAAGTACATAATCAGCACTTCCGCTGTAGATATATTTACTCCCGTCATCATCGGTTATCATACTCCCCGACATTTCATCCAAATCAATCTCAATCTCGACAGGCCAAAACGCGTCAAGTCTTACCGCTGTTACGGCTGCAATTACGATACACAGTAATATGGCAGTAAATATTACTGTCTTGTTGTTGATGTACTGCCTTATTTTTTCCATTTTTTGTACCTTCTTTGTTAAATAACCTTTTTCGCACGCTTTTGACAAATGCCTGCGCATTTCCAGTATAAGCGAACAGCGGATAAATTACAATAACTTATCCGCTTTCCTACCTTTACTATTATGATATTTTATTTCTATATATTAGTTACATCCAACTGCCGCCCAACTAGATGCACCGATAATCGGCAGCGCAAACTGCGTGTATGCAGCAGATTGCGGCGTGTCAATATATTTAAATACCTCGCACATCTGCTTTGGTGTGCTAATCATACCATTTGCATCACAGTTATAGATACCACATGCTATTTTGTCTGAATTCTTTTCATAGAGATCGTCTACTGCTCTATGCACGATAAAACCTTTGATATGCGGATTACGTTCCGCAAGTTTATATGCATACGCAAAAGACGCCGCCTGCGTTGCCTCATCCGAGCCTTGTGAATTAAACAAAATCTCTGATATAATAATGTATCTCACCTGTCCGTTCGGGGCAAGGAAGGACGGCTGTGCCATATAATTTGTGAATACGTCCATATTCTGCGGATTAATCATCCTTGTGTTGGCATCATTGCTAATCAGATGAAGCGCCTTATAGTTGGAAGGCATATTCCAAAACTTCGGAGTCGTGAGCGGTACGGGATGCGGATGCCATGCAACGCCCCAGTCAATATTTCCGTGTGACGCAACGTCCGTATTGAAAGCATCAATAAACTTCTTTGCCCCATACTGGTTCGCCGTTCCGTCTTCCCATGTCCATCTTTGGTCGATACAGGTCAGCACTCTCGCATTTGCATTCTGCGCCTTAATTGCATTGTAGCATACACGGAATGCCTTCTCATACTCTGCCGCAAAATTTGTCACATTATAATTTCCTGCAAAATACCAGGGATTATTATTATTCACTTCGTTGCCGATAATCCAGTTGGTAATCAGTCCGGTTGCCGGATTACTGTAACGCTGCGTCAGAAATGCCATAAGCGCTTCTATTGACTCTGCACCTGACTGCTCGTCCATATTAAACGCATAATGACGATATCCGCCAACTCTTGCGGCAGGTTTTACCGTAAGCGCCGTTGCGGGGTTAAAGTAGTTTACGATATTCATCGTCACTTCAACTTTCTGTGACGCAAAAAGCTGCATAATCATATCATACTCTGACACAACCTTCTTATTAAAGCTATACGGCTTTCCATTATATGTAAAAGAAACGCCTTCTCCGGGTGTAAAGAAGCGGTCGATTGCAAGCTCATAGCTTGCATGCTGTACACCGAGCTCCGGAAGAACCAAAATCGCCGTGTTATCCGCCGTAATTCCCTTGATTGACAAAGGAACCGGATTAACCGCCGTATGCGCGGCTCCTGCTTCAGGATTTGTAATATAAAACTCCTGGCTGACTGCGGTATATGCGCCCCCCGCCTTCGCCGCTACCACAAATCTTGAGCACAGCTTGGAATTTGCCGTGTTTTTGCCAAGGGGCGTCGTGAAAGTTACTGTCGGGGCATTGGGTGCCACTGCGCAAAAATCAACTCTTCCCGCAATGGAATTCTGATAGGGCTTAAGCTCAAACAGATATAAATTTCCGTCTTCACTTGCCACACTAGATGTCGTCGCCGTAACCGTAATTTGGTCCGCACCACTGATAATGCACTGTGTAATCGCTGCTGTTCCTGCCGCAAACGCTGTTATCGACATGACACATACAAGCATCACGCAGAGTGCCGCCCAAAGCGTTAGTTTCTTTTTCATGAAATACCTCCCATAGTGAATATTTTTGATTAATTAACTTGGTACGGATAATTATAACATCTTAGGAAATGAATTACAATATCCTATTCCTTTTTGCGGGTGTTTGGTTACTGTTAAGTAATCGATGACGCCTTTTTCATTATCTTACTTGGAGAACTTAGAGAATTTGGTAAAATATATTGACATAGCGCAAAATATGTCGTAATATAAGTAATATTTATCATTAAACTTTTATAAACAAAAAATTAAATTCTTATTAAGGGAGGAAATTACAATGGATCAGGCAGCTCTTGTGGCAATATTAGGCGCCTATTTAATTATTGTACTTATTATTGTAGTTGTATGTTGGGTACTTTATGGAATCTCACACATGAAGGCGCTCAAGGCTGTAGGTTATGATAAGGCATGGATGGCATGGATTCCATATGCAAATATGTGGGCACTTGCAGAAGTGGCTTTAGACGGTGACGAGAGTATGACGCTTTTTGGCTCTTTCAATATACCGGCGATTGCGTTTAAGCTTTGGTGGGTAATTGGATTGGTTCTTGCATTTATTCCGACGGTGGGCAGTCTCTTAAACCTTGTTTTAACAGTAATTTGCTTAGGTACATGTTATATTAAGATGTATGCAAAATTAGACGGCAGGGATGAGAAGGATGTACAGGCACTTGGTTATGTATCTGGATTTTTCCCAATTATTGCTGTATTTAAGTTCCTTTTTGGAAAGTACAATTAGGCATATACTCTAATTGTATCTGTAATATAAAGTAAAACAGGGCACTCAGGCATACTCCTATGCCTGAGTGTTTTTACGTAGATAACATGCAAAATCGTATACAATATATTTAGTTAGCAGTCAGAAAGGAGAACAAAAAATGAGTGACGTGAAAATATACAAAAGTTGTCCTTATGTTAAAAAGTGCGGGGCGTGTCATATCGGAGACAGAACGTATGAGGAGGAGCTTGCACAGAAAAAGCAACAGGTAGAAACGTATATAAAGAAATACTGTCCGGTAACGGATATGGTGGGAATGTATTATCCTTATCATTACAGAAACAAGGTGCATGCCGTATTTGGCAGAATTAAGGATGAAGTGGTGGCGGGCGCCTATGAAGAGGGGACTCATCGCATCATTCCCATTAAAAACTGCCTTATTGAGGATGCACAGGCATCAAAAATTATTGAAACCGTGACAGATTTGATAAAATCCTTTAAGATTTGGATATATAATGAGGACACCTGCCGCGGGCTGATGCGCCATATTTTAATTAGAAAGGGAATGTCCACGAAGCAGATTATGGTGGTGATTGTAACAGCAGGATCGAGGTTTCCGCATAAAAACAATTTTGTTGCTAAGCTTCGGTCACTTCACCCGGAAATTACAACAATTGTTCAGAATATTAATGACCAAGACACAACGATGGTACTTGGTGAGAAAAATAAAGTACTTTACGGAACAGGCTATATTGAAGATGTGCTGTGTGGCCTGCGATTTCGGATTTCCCCTTCGTCGTTTTATCAGATTAACTCCGCGCAGGCACAAGTATTATACAAAAAGGCAATACAGGCAGCTGCGCTTACGGGAACGGAAACAGTGATAGACGCTTATTGCGGCATCGGAACTATCGGCATGGCAATGGCAGCAAAGGCTAAGCGGGTTTTCGGAATAGAGTTAAACAGTGATGCTGTGCGGGATGCAAGGGCAAATGCGAAGCGCAACAATATTGCTAATATCCGTTTTGTTGCGGGCGATGCCACGGAATATATGACACAAATGTCAGAAAATGGAGAGCACGCGGATGTAGTCGTTCTTGATCCGCCCAGGAGCGGAAGCACAGAGGCATTTGTCAAGGCGGCAGCGTCTATTGCACCAAAACGAATTATATATATATCCTGCAATCCCGAAACGTTAGGACGTGATTTGGAGTGGTTCCAAAAAGCAGGGTATCGGGCGGTGAGAGCGGAAGGGGTTGATATGTTTGCTTTTACAAATCATGTGGAGACTGTGGTGCTGATACAAAGGAAAGGAACCTGAAATTCCTCGAGTTTATGCACTTTGTGACATTTTATACGTATTACGCAAAACAAGTCTTCATTTACAAGGCGGCGGAATGAAACATAACACGGGATACATTGATTGTCAGCAATAATACGTCCGATCCAAAAATTATCCACAACACGTTCAATCGACTTTATCAGCAATTCCTCCAAAATCCGGTGCGCCTCTCCCTCATCCGCAAGCTGCGCGGTCTTGCACTGGCAGGGATATCTTTTGCAGGATTTTCCTAACGGAAAGCTGAAAAGGAGTGCCAATCAAATGGAGCGGCGGCAGGAAATCCGGTTCCTGCCGAATCTCTGTCGTCTCGATATTCTCCTCAAACGCCCCGCCTACCATCCTGCAAAGCACAAATATCTTGACCACCCCATAGACATAATTGCACACATTGTGCTTTCGCCAGTCCTGAACGGCAATCAAGCGTTCCGCCGACACAGCAAAGCCTGTTTCTTCCTTTGTTTCTTTTATCACATTGGACGCCACCGACTCGTCTACATCACACCAACCACCCGGCAGCGACCATGTTCCATTATTTTCATGTACCAATAAAATTTTTCCATCCCGGAAAATCGCCGCCCTTGTGTCAATCTTCGGCGTTTGGTATCCTTCTTCGTTACAAAGTAAATCCCGTATCTTCGCTGTCGGAATTTCGGTTCGCTCCGAAACCATTTCTGCAGCAATCAGGCGCAACTCCTCATACCGCTCTTTGTCATAAGGGTCACGCCCGTACATAAGTCCCGCCTGTGCAATACTTTGTATCCGAATTGCCCATTCAAGCAATTTGTCATTCATCTGCCGTTCCTCCATATAATTCCATAATATAAAATGTCCCTGACCAACCATCAAGGACATTTTTAATCATTAAAGTGTTCCTTCGTATTCGGCTTAAACCATTTGATCCTCTTTTAAATGTATCAAAAAAACACAAAAGAAACAATATAAAATGCAAAATCTTACAACTAACCTAACGCCACGTCCAATATCATCATAATCACAAACCCTGCCGCAACGCCAATCGTACTGATATTCGAGTGCTCGCCCGCCTGCGATTCGGGAATCAGCTCTTCCACCACGACATAAATCATTGCCCCCGCCGCAAATGCAAGAAAATACGGCAATAAGGGCACAATCATACTTGCAAGAAAAATCGTAAGCACCGCTGCGACAGGCTCAACAAATCCGGACAGCGTCCCGTAAAGAAACGCCTTTCCCTTTGAAACGCCTTCGCTTTTGAGCGGCATGGATACAATTGCACCCTCCGGAAAATTCTGAATGGCAATGCCGAGCGCAAGCGTCATCGCACCCGCCATTGTAATCTGCGAATCGCCCAAAAGCGCGCCCGCAAATGTCACGCCTACCGCCATTCCTTCCGGAATATTATGCAGGGTCACGGCAAACACCATCATGACCGTTTTCTTCATATTGCCTCTGATACCTTCAAATTTGACGCTATCCACGCAGATATGCGGTATGATGCCGTCTATCAAAAGCAAAAATGCAATGCCCATTAAAAATCCCGCTGCTGCCGGTATCCAGGCTCTTTTACCCTGTTCCACTGCCATATCAATAGAAGGAATCAGCAACGACCACACTGACGCTGCAATCATCACGCCCGCTGCAAATCCTAAAAGCAGTTTTTCAATGGTTTGGTTCAACTGGTTTTTCATAAAAAACACCATAGCTGCGCCCAATGTCGTACCGGTAAACGGTATCATCAAACCAACTATTAAGCTTATATTCATGTTAACATTCTCCCATTTTATTCATTATATAATATTCTTTGTTTGGGAAATGGTAACCGTGTTTTTGAGATATTTTCAGTTGCAGCCAGCCATCATATAACATAATTGTTAAATTTAAATAACATAATTTTCAACTGCTTTCTCCTGCTCAATATCCAGCAAATCCTGCACCGTCGTATGATCTATCACATCATTGACCGCATTATAAATACGCTTATAAATCTCCACCGTCGCACACCGTTCGCTCCGCTCACAGGAAAGCGCATTCTCCGCCAAACACTCTACCGGCGCAAGCGAACCTTCCGTCAACCGTAAAATCATGCCAACCGTATACTCCTGCGGCTGCTTTACAAGCTGATACCCCCCCTGTGCGCCTCTCGTACTGCGCACATATCCCGCCTTATTGAGCACCGCAATAATCTGTTCCATATATTTTTCAGAAATCTCCTGTCTTGCCGCAATGTCCTTGAGCTTAACAGTTTCCCCCATATGCGCACCCAGGTCCGTCATAATCCGCAAGGCATACCGCCCTTTCGTTGATATAGTCATACACTTCCTCCTATACCCTATCCTTCTGTTATTCTCTATCAAACTATATATATCATTTAATTCCTATTATGTCAATGTACATAATAGACATTCACCTACAGCCACCACAGTAAAACGCTTCCCAAAACCGCCGCAGCCACCATCGGCAGCACAGTCATAAAGAACACTGCCCTTACCCTTCCACACTTATAAAGGCGACCTCTTTTGCAATCTTCCAGTGCCGTCAATAGCCCTTGCACTCCGCATAAAACCACAGCAATAACAACCACCGCCGCAATCGGATAAGTTCCCCTCTCCTTATGGACAATATCTGTCACACCGCTCTCCTCAAGCCGCACAAGCTCTATACCAAACGTTTTCCCAAGCGCAATCTGCTCCAAAAATGCTTTCTGCGTCAACGCAATATCCACGCCAAACTCCGATAAATACTCCTGATACCATGCAAGCGACGCATGTCGGAACAGTGCATGAAAGAGCACCTCATTCACAATCGGCACACAAACGCTGTCCACATCCTGATATACCGTAACCGCACCGTTTGCGCGCCCTGCCGCAATATCCCGCGTCAATGTTTGCGGCAGATAATATCCGCACTCCGCCTCATCTCTCAGCACACGTGCTTCCACTTCTTTTTCACTATCACACAAGATAAAACGCACGACCCCGTCATGCGCCGAAAGCAGCTCCTCATACAAACCACCCTCATCAAATACCGCCACCGGAACTGTGGTATCCGACTTCGCCTCAAGCCGTGCAACCCAAACGGATACCACCGCCATAAGCACAAGGCTGACAAAAATACCTTTGCGAAACAAGACACGCTTCAAAAGCACAAACCATACGGAAGGCACAAACCTGACTCTTCTTTGCACCGCACATACAGGCGTTCTGTCAAGGCGAAACTGCATGAAATACGTCTGTGCAATATTTAGGATAAAAAACACCGTACACCACACGAAAAGTCCCCAAACCGCTCCGGAAAGCTTTTGTACATCCCCGGAAAGCGCCACGGTAAACGCCGCTTTTAAAAATGCTGCCGGAAGATATTTCCCCACACCATACGCCAAATCCGGCAAGAGCGCCGACGGCACAATACAGCCCGCCAAATATCCCTGTACCAGCGCCGATACGCCAATCAATAAAAGCGCCCTGCGTTTTTCGCCAAATGCCTTATATATCAGCATAAAATACAGCACACCAAAAAAAGCCGCCAAAAGCAGCAAACCAACCGCGCGCAGCGAAAGCGTCACAGATAAATGTTCCCGCACAGGCGGCAAAACCAACGCCATAAACGGCAGCAGCAATGTCACCGTCATGGGCAGCAGTCCCGCAAGAAAACTACATACTACCTGCCACGTGTGGCTGACATGAAGCCGTTTTTCAATAATATTGCACCAAGCTTCTCCATGACAGAAAAATTCTCCGAAAAAAATACCCGCCAACAACACGTAAACTGCCAAAAGCGCACTGCCATAATAAATGACATACGTGTCATTTTCCGTCGCAGAAATCATTTTTGTACGAAACAGTTTCTCCCTGCCTGCCGCAGCGCCAAGATTAAATCGGTTGATACCGTCATACAAGGTCTGCACAAGATTACCATCCTTATAAAATACATCGCCAAGCACGTATTGCACTGCGTAAATCTCCGCCTGCGCCGTTTCGAGCATTCCCACGGCAGATTCCGCAAGCTCCTGAAAAAGAAGACCTTTAAGACTTCCATACGTGCCATTCCCCGATGCATTCCCGGCAGACAGATAAACCGTCACAGGTGTATTCTGACCGGAAATAATCTCCTTCACAATATCGTTTGGCAGTACGACAAACGCCGCAAGCGCTCCCTCCTGCAATAGCCGGAATCCTTCCTCCTCGGTTACCCGCTCAATATCGCAAAGCGCTTTCACGGATTCCATCTCCTGCACATAAGACACTGCCATATCCGTAAGCGCATTGTCCGGTGCCGCATAACCGACCCGCATCAAACTGTCATCCTGTGTCCGTCCCGCCGCCGCGAAACAAAAAGCAGCCATTCCTGCCGCCAACCCCAAAATCAGCACAAGCAATGCTGCCCTTTTCCATATTGCGGGCAGCAAAATAACCGCCCGCTTCCACTCTGTTTTCAACCATCTTTTATTCATAATTAAATTTCCTGATAGAAATCAATGCCTCATAAACCATTCCCTGAATTTCCTGCGCACTCATATCCAATAAGTCGACATAGTTATCCGGAATTTCCGGCTCCTCATCCGCAGGCTCCAACTCCAGTACCATACTCAGATAGCAAAGCTCCTCATCGTCCAGCTCAAGACTGGAATTGTTCACCCGAAGCGTATAGCTCTCACCCTTTACAATATCCGTAAATTCGCCGTCCGCCGTAAAGCGTATCTTACCATCCGACAAATCCGCATATAGCTCCAAATCAAAGCTCATATCTTCCTTATTAAAATCATTCTCATAGGAATATACCAGATCATCGGCGTGGTCAGACGACTGCAAAATCAGCTTAACCGACTCATGATATTGTGTTTCAGACACATTTGCATTCCGCTCAATTCCCAAATATTCAATCTCGTCCCCACTCTTTAGATAAACGCCGCCCTCGATTACATCAAGCACGCGTTCCTCTCCTTTAAACTGAATATCAACCGCAAGCAAATCGCCGTCTATTGTTTTCATATCCGCAGGCGAAGAAATATTGACAATGCGCCCCTGTTTATCAAAATAAAAATCAAGCACATAATCCGTCTCAAGGCGCATTGACATTGCATCCTCAAGCAATGCATCCGACATCGCTTTTAAGCGCATGCCCTCTTCCAAATCACCTGCCTTGCTCATAAGCCTGTCTATGTACAGCTGATAAAACTCACTTGCCAAAAGATCGTCTCTAAACTCCTCCATATACTGGTTTACCACTTCTTTTTCCACAGTCATCCGCACACCTGAGCGGCCTTCCTTCTTGTCCCTGATATTTTCAAGAACAGCATTTTCCTTTAACGCCTCACCGGGTTTACTGATAATCGCAGCCAATTCCTCCGCCGCACTTTCACGCTTCCCATCGTCCTCCTGGAAAAGTGCAATCGAATAATTCTCAGGCAGTTCTGTGTCCAACATCCTTGCCCACTCTGAATTGTTAAATTTTTCACCAAGCGTTGTTAAATCCACCCGATACGTATCCTTGACCAATTCCGGCAGACTGATATACAGCATGTCCTGTGTGGCTGCAACATCCGCAAACGGTATCTGAAAACCGTACATTCCAATCCCAATATCGCAGCTTGCCTTCTTTTGGCTTACATTTGTAAGCGCGTCAACGCTGAATTCCACATTCGTTGTTTCACCGTCCGTAACGGTGATTGATACATCCGTATCCGTATGAAGCGTTCCTGTCTTTCGCAGTTCATTTATTGTGCCGAAATCAATCTGTTCCGAAAGAGAGCTGCCATACTGTCCCATCTCCTCCGTCATTTTTTTCATCCCTGCGGCAATCCGCAGTTCCGGCTTGCTGCCAAAAGCCCGACCCATAAAAAATACTGCCGTGCCTGCTGCAATCACAACGAGAACTGCTATCACAATCGCCGCTGCCAAACCGGTTCTGTTCTTTTTTTCCATACTCCTGCCCCTTCCCTGTCTATCGACCTTTTATTTCGTTCATCAGTGCCTCTCCCCGAAGTGTGCGGTCAATCTCCCTGCTTTTACCGTTGTGCAGGGCATAAACCCTGTCACACAGCTCCAAGTCACTCTGCTCATGTGTTGCAAGTAAAATTGTGCCCCCCTGCTCCTTATACCGTGCAAGATAACCTCTGATTTCCGCTTTTCCTATTAAATCCAATGCTGCGTCCGGTTCGTCTAAAATTAAAATTGGCGGATTTCCCGCCAATGCGCAGCCAATGCTCACCCGCTTTTTCATGCCTCCTGAAAGCTTCTCCACCCGCGTCCGGCACATCTGATTAACGCCCAGCTCATTCAAAAAACCTTGCGCCAACGATTGCCGAAGCTCCTCTTTATCACGATACCAAAGGCTGAGATTATCAATCACACGAAGCCCGTTTATCAGAAATCCCTCCTGCGGCACATAACCTGTACACTCCGCAGGCGGCTTCCCCGTGTCAAAGCAGACTTCACCGCTGTCAGCCTTTTTTAGTCCCGCAAGGATATTGAAAAGCGTGGACTTCCCGCAGCCGTTCTCTCCGACAATACCGACGCACTGCCCCGCAGCCGCCGATAAATCCACGCCTTTTAAAACCTGCTTTTTTCCGTATGAACCGAAAACATTTTTTACAGCGATACGCGTCATTGTATTCCTCCGCTCTTTCCCGTCTGAAACCTATGTATCAATTACACATTCGCCAAAATCTGCTCTTCTATCTCCGCCATATTAATCTGTCTGTAACTGCTCAAATCATTGTTATTCCACCCTGTGCCTCTTCTCCCGCTGAAAATTGTCGGCTCATTATATCCGTTTTTCAAAATCGTGAGTGCATAGCCTACTTTATTCTCTACTGACGGCTGGCAAAGCGTGCGCGTCAGCACCTCAAAAAGCTGCTCGTGCGTACGGTTATTGGCGTTTGCCGTGCGCAGAATATCCTTTGCTTCCTTTAACGAACAGCCGAACACATCAATCACTTCCTGCTCTTCGTCCGAAGCAATTACCACACCGCCGTCCTTGTCCAAATTTTCAACGATTTCCACAACAGTACGATTTTTCTTTACCCGTTTGATTTTAAAACGCACCGCACCAAGTCCCATCTGACCGCTTGGAAGCTTTTCCTGTATCAGCTCATATTCAAATGCAATATCCGTATTTCCATTAATCTCCTCGTGCGGCTTTTCTAAAATCTCGCGCTTTACGTTTCCATTTGCATAAGACTCCGGAATCTTCATCATTTTGCGAAGCTCTTCAAACGTAATCTGATACACGCCGTTGTTGAATGTCTCATGCTCCTTTAAGAGATAATAGAGCCGTTTCGAATATTTTTTCGTCAGGTTGAGCGGATACTCTATCCTGTAATACGCTCCCTGCTTTGCCTCCATAATCATCTGCTTCACCTCGGGATGCAGGTCAAGCACAATCTTACTCTTTCCCTCTTCGCCGCGCTTTTTCTGATATTTTATTTTGCTAAACCACGGATAATAGATGTCTGTGCCCTCATCCTCTTTCAGGCGAAATCCCAAGCCTTCGAACTTTTTTACCGCCTTTTGCAAATACGAATATGCATTCGATTCATCCTGAAGGTTATAAAGATGTTTAACATCGGCTATATTGATTTCATATCTCGTGTTATCCTCCGTGTCATTCCCCTCGCCCACAATACCAAGCAGAATATCCAAAATGTCATTCTGCCTTCTGTCCAAATCATATCTTGCCTCAATAATGGTTTTGGGCCGAAAAGCGACCTCCGAACCACCCTTTTTCGGTTTGCGATTCATCTCTAAAATCCCCCATTCTTAATCAATCCGTATCGACTTATCCTTTACGGTACTCCCCGGCATTCGTTTTCTCAAAAGGTATGAAAAAATATATCCTTCTATCATATCTATGATAAAGCAATTTGGGAGTTTACGCAAGTAGTTTACAGAATTTATTTTTTGATAAAATTAAGGCAAAATCGACAATCGAAACAAAAGAAATCTCAAAATTATAAAAAATGTATAAAATAAATGAAATAAATATGAACGAATTTCTTGTACTGTCAGAAAAATAGGTATACAATAAAAAAGTAAGAAAACACATAGGAGGTATTTATATGGGTCAACAAACGAATGGAACGAAAACTTCGAGAAAGCGCATTGCCGACGAAATTTTAAAACAGATTGGCAAAAGCGTTATCCTTGTATTTTTAGTTGTAGCTGCAGTCGCCATCTGCATGGTTGGGTGGAGCATTATAACATCCAAGGAAGAAGAGCTGACTTTGGAATCACACGCGGCAGCAAACCAGCTGGCAGGCTTTTTGGAACAATATACAAGAGGCGTGGAAAATCTCTCAGTCAATCCTGAAATCATACACGTGCTGGCAGAGACCAAAGCCGGAGACGATATTCGGGAAGCGGAAAAGATGGATACTGTCATGGAAAATCTTGTAAAGATTGCAAGTCTTGATCCGTCGAATATTATGGCTGTATGGATTTCTGATTTGGATGCAAGTGTACTGACACAGTCGGACGGCTTCACATCCGGAGAAGGCTGGGATGTAACGACGAGAGAATGGTACAAGTGTATTGAAATGAAACAGACAATTCTTACCGAGCCATACGTAGATTCCGCTACAGGAAAAATGATTTTAAGCGCCGTATCCCCAATTTACGATGAAACAGGCGCGGCACTCGGTGCGGTTGGTATGGACATTTCGATGGACCACATGACCGACGTCATGAGCAGTTATAAAATAGGACGCGGCGGCTATATCCTGTTATTATCCCAAAGCGGTACATTCCTGTATCACCCGCAGAGCGATATTATCCAAAAAAACATTACGGAAATCAACATATCGCAGAATGTTGTTGACGCGGTTCTGTCAGGCAGCAACACATTTTTACGCTATTCCGCAAACGGAATGCCGAAATACGGTTCCGTAGAACCCGCCGGAGAAACCGGTTATATCATTGTCAGCAACCTGCCCGTTTTGGAGTATTATTCCTTACTGATTGGTATGGTCATTGCACTGGTGATTATCTTTATTATCGGCATCATTCTGATTGCGGTGAGCATCAAAAAGAGCGCAGCAAAACTGACAAAGCCGATTTTGGAATTAAACCATATTGCACAAAAGCTTGCCGACGGAGATTTGGATGTCCATCTTCATATTGAATCGGAAGATGAAATCGGGGAACTTGGCGAATCAATCGGAAAAACGGTTAGCCGCTTAAAAGAATATATTGTATACATAGACGAGACAGCAGAGGTGCTTGCAGAAATTTCAAACGGGCACTTAAATATCAGCCTGAAAAACGATTATGTCGGTGAATTCCAAAAAATCAAAGATGCTTTGATTAATATTTCCGATTCCATGAACGAAGTAATGGAAGGCATCAATGAAACTTCAGAACGTGTATCCGTCGGTGCAACGGAGCTTGCATCCGCTTCCCAAATGATTGCGGAGGGCGCGGAACTGCAGGCGGCATCCGTAGAGGAAATTGCCGCAACGACAAACACGGTCGCAGACCACGTAGAGAACAGCCGCAGGGATGCAGAACACGCGGCACGGGAGACAGAACACGTTACGGAGATGATCGAACAAAATCAGGAAAAGATGACCTTGATGATGAATGCAATGAACGAAATCCGTCAGACATCACAGCAGGTTGTCGGCATTATCCAAACAATCGAGGAAATTGCCGAGCAGACTAATCTTTTGTCATTGAATGCATCCATTGAAGCTGCCCGCGCCGGAGAGGCAGGAAAAGGCTTTTCAGTTGTTGCTGACGAAATCGGAAAGCTTGCAACGGAAAGCTCAAAAGCGGCAAGCACGACCCGCGATTTAATTGAGATTTCAATGGAGGAAATCAACAAAGGAAATACCATTGCGGACAGCGCCATGAACGCACTCAGAGAATCCGTAAGTGCAGTCGGCGGCGTGAATGGTATGATCCGTAAAACGGCGGAAAATGCAGTAGTTCAGGCGGAAAGCATGGAACAGCTGCGCACCGGAATCGATGAAATCGCACGCGCAATACAGGACAATTCCGCTGCATCACAGGAAACATCCGCAACTTCGGAAGAGCTGGCATCCCATGCAGAAGTATTGAATAAGATGGTGCAAAAATTTGAGTTAAAACGCTGATTAAGCATGTACAGATGTTTATACCTGAATAAAAACGAGACCATGAGATAAAAGACTTGTTGACATATTAAAGAAGCAAGACCTTCTGTATGATATAATTATTATATCATTACAGGAGGTCTGCGATTTTTTCACCTGCTTTCCATTACACCAATCCTTACTCCCTATCTCCGTCAATTCTTCTGCTGAATGAATACCAACTGAATGGAGTTTCAAGTCGCCCCCGCCGGCTTTTCCTCCAATGCACCCGCCAGCCACTACGCACCGGCTCAGACTGCAGTATCCTATTTCCCAAAGTTTGGGTACGACATGTATTGGTGGCTGTTATCCTGCAGCGGGGGCATGAATGTTTACGCAAAAATAGCGCCTAAGATTTTCCCAAGCGCTATATAGTGTCAGTACGACAAATCAGAAGGCAGCCCTATCTATGATCCTCATAGCCTCTGGCAGCTTCGTTTCATCAATTTTAGTCTTGTTAATGATTTACTCTACGTCCTGTCTCATAATTTTTGCTCCTTCGTAACTCCCCATAAAATTGTGATTTGTTTATCCGAATATCATTACATTTCTACAACAACAGATTTACCCTCCGATTTATCTCCATTTAACCATTGCCACTTTTCAGATAATTCAATTTTACCATTATCCAAAATTTGCGGTACACTATGGCAAATTCCAATCCGCACTTGTTTTTGTTCATTTATGTGCAGATAATAAAAATCTAATTCTCCATTCTCCGTTACTGTTCCAACTAAGTTACCTTTTATAATATCTCCACCTGAATAATCCGCCCATAAAATATTATCCTTTTGACGGTACGCGAATACTGTATTTCCGTCAACCTCACCGTTTTCTGTATTTTTTTGTGGAACAAAAAATTTTCCGTCATAACAAATACTGGTTGAAGTATTTGGCAATGATTTCGACATAATCTCATATACAAGTATTCTTCCATTTTCTACATTCCATTTCTCATGTTTTGTGGTCTGATACCCCCTTTTTTCATATAAATGGCTTGCAGGTAATGACGCATCTAAATATACCGTATCATATTGCAGACGGATTTGATTTTCTAAACATTGCATAATATAACTTCCGTAGCCCTTACCTTGACATTCCGTTTTTACATATACCCTTGTAATATGATTATCCTTATAACAGCCTGTTCCCACAATCATATTGCCGTCCCGCAAAATACCCACAAAACCGCTTTTTATATCCTCAAATATGTTTTTCCTGCAATGGAGTTCACAAAAAAAGTCAACAACTTCTTTTGGATAGTATTTCGGATAGGTTTCCTGTATTGTATTTTTCACCAACATTGAGATTTGTTCTAAATCTTTTTCAGCCGCCTTAACATATTCCATAACACCCTATTACCTCGCAAAACTCCGATTTTCTTTTTATTTGAAATATTTTATCACACAGGCTATTAAATATCAATCTTTTCTGCCCCTGAACACACATTTCCCAAACTTCTTTGTAGATAGATTAAGAAAAATTTTTCGAGAAATTATCAAAGCTTCGTTAAAATCGCCTTGTACGGTATTGTAGGTAGTGAGAGAACTATCAAGAGGGTTTGGGATACTTCCCAACAGGCAAATCTGTCCGGCAAGTTATACGGGCGGGCAGATTTACGGAAAAGGGTACTCTTTTCCTATGCTTGCTCCGAAACTTATTTTTTCTTTGGTAGCTTTTAGTCCATTCGATTCCATTCCGGCTATAGTACTGTTTTCCCGTCAAAGGGAGAGTGGTTAGGGAAGGGAAAGGGTATTTTGTATATCTGTATTTCTTTTCTCTTTTCTTAGTAAATCAGTATTTAGTATATCTTTATTTAATTGCATTGGATTTTCCGGTGTCGGGTTTTCCAATATCGGGCAAACTCGGTTGATATTCTTTTGGAAAACAGTCATAGCTTCAGCACTCCTTTTGCTATGGGTATGTTACGCAATAGAATGCCATTTTGCCGGGGGTAGGTATGAATCCTTATCTCCGGCAGAAACACGCCCGCAAAGCCGCTTGCAGCAAGGCTCTTTTTGCTTCTATTGCGTAACATGAGGGTATAAAAAGCGGCAGCCCCGTCACTACCAGCAGGTCGCCTTCCCGCAGGATGTTGTCCACCAGTGAGCGGTACACCGGGCGCTCAAACTGCCTCCCCGATTCTTTCTCCACATAAATGTCACGCTCGTCGATGCCCTCCTCGTCCCGCAGTATATATATATCTGCCGATCCGGATTCTGCTCCCGGGTACTCACACGGACATACCCGAATTTCTTTGCCGCCATGACAGACCTCCCTTCCGTAAAATCCATGTCGCAAAAGGTATTTAATATTCCTGCGACATCGCAAAACCCAAAACAGACCTTTTGCGACAGAAAAACAGGGGCGTATGCCTGCCGGAATCACTATCTCCAATGGCGTTGCCATTTTTACATTTTTGTATTTTTCCGGAAGACAGCCAGAAAACAAATTCTACATACCATGAAATACTGAGACTGCTTTCATTATGCGATGAAAGCAACCTGAAGATTCTTACTGCTACCGCAGCTGCTCTTATCGATGCCAGAAGGTAAAGCACATCAAACTCCATTCTGGTAAGTTCTGTTTCCTGTCCGTCTATATAAATTTCCCTGCCCACAGGATATATCTTCAACTTCTCATAAACTAAACTTTCATCTGTCCCAGTCACGATCATCACCTCTATTCAACCAACAGATATTGGGGGTTTTTATTGTTTCCACCTGATTTTTCTTTGTATGCCGGCATTTTCTTTGGAATGCATCTTCTGCATCCGCGCCTTGAATAGATCAATTTTAGCCTTTACCTTATTTCAGAACAACTCCATTGACCGCCTCCACCAAATCAACCACTCTGGATCTTGCCACAAATGCCACCGGTTCCCTGTCCACCACCGCAATACACTCCTCTCCGTTATATCGGAATAATTGTATGGTGGTTTCCGGATAGTTGTCATTGTCCATACGGATCGTCAGGCTGATCTCCTCCTTCCCGTCAGGAGTTTCATCCGTAAAGGTTTCCGCCCTCAATCCCTTTATGGCGCTTCGAATGTCCGCCAGCTCCAGTTCCTCATCCAAATAACGGTAGACCCTCTCATCCCCTTTCTTGTCAGATGTAATGATGTAGGTATTTCCTTCCAGAAGGATCTCCAGCTCACTGACATCTTTAAAATCAGCCCAGAACATTTCCTGATGGCGCAAGGAATCATAGCTCCTGTCCATAAGACTTTCGTATTCCTCTGTGGAAAGCTGATAGACAATCTGGGATTCCCCTGCCCTGGCATATGCTGTTATCTCTTTTTCCTCGGACTCCTCGTCCGTTTTCTCCTGGTTTTCGCTCTTTTCTGCCTTCTTTTCTTCTTCCGCCCGTTCTTTCGGGTCCCTAGCGATGTTTAGGACAAAGGATTCTGTTTTTTCTTCATCCATCCCTTCCTCTGTTACTGTATAGTCAAAGTAAAGTTTTTTTATACTTCCCTGCGTTAAATTCTTTTCCAAAATAATCCCCCGTTCTTGCCCAATATGCGAATTTTGGTACAAACACAATATTTACAATACAAACTTTATTCGTCCTATCTGAACTTACTCATTCGCCGGGATAGGTTGTCTGAGTATTTCGCCAGTAATTTCATTGCAAGTTCTCTTTCCGATGCATCCATATCCTCAAAGGCTGCTATTTCTTCCGCAAGAACCAGATCAACTGTTTTTTGGGAAAACGCTTCGCCTTTTTCCGTCAGTGTAACATACTTATGACGTTTGCCGTTGTAATCCCCAACCTCAATTAAGCCGTCATCCACCATCTTTTTCAAGGCAGAATGGACAGTCTGCTTTGGCTGGTATATAAAACTGCAAATATCTTTTTGGGTGACTTTTTCTTTCGACTGGCGTAAGTAATATAATATCCAAAAAGCACAATCAGATAAACCAAACGACTTGGCTACAGCCCGGTAGATTTCATCATATCCATTGATGGTTGCATTAAAGGTAACAAGAGCTTCTTTTGCTGTATACATAGCTTTTCCTCCTATCAGTCCGAAAACAGACTTATTTTACATCATATTTTTATAGCTTTCAAGAGAGTTCACAGAAAAATAACAATTTTCCGCAAAATTTAGTTTTACCCTTCTCTGCCCTGCCTGTTTCCTCTGCTCATCACTTGCCGTTCTCGACTTTCGATAAGTATAGGTCTTATCAATGTCCGTTTGGTTTAACTGTCAATAGCTATCAGGATAATCAGACAAAAGTCGATACAGTACAAAAAAGGACTGCATCCTGCAATCCTCTTTTCAGTGTGTTACTGCCCTGTATTTTGTTTGATGTACCTGTAACCGGCACGCTATATTTTTCCCGCTGTAGTGAATCTCTTTGTATAATGTATGGAGAATTCACTTCACAATATTTTATATCCTATTTCCAAACTTTATATTATTCTCTCAGCCCATTTCAATTCTTTATTCTTTTTCAACAGTCCCATATGCTCCAACATCTGCACACAGTCCACATAGACCTGAATATATGCCCTTAACTCCTGGGCAGAAGAAAAGTCCTCCTGACACTCTTTTATTTCCTCCAGCTTTTCCCTCTGTTCTTCTGAAAGGGTTTCCAGAAAGTCCTCACATTCCCGTTCCTTTCCACACTTCCAATGCCTTCTCACATTCCGGAGAGCGCACATAGCTCTCCCTGCTGACGCTCTCCACATTCAATCTGCCCAAAAACTCGGCCATTTTCACCCATACATCATTCATGCTCTGTTCCTCCTGCCTCAAAATTTATTTTATATCAACATCCCGCCTTTGCTTTATATATTTTCCTATACTTCATCTTTAGGTATATTACAGGAACCGCTTTGCAAACCCTGTAATCATGTATTATCACTCCGTTTCGGTAAAATCAATTCTATACACTTCATCTTTAGAAGGGAATAATGTGAAATCAAAGATTTCACAAACTTTAGCAAGATTGGAGGATTCTTATGAAAATTTACTGGAACGGGACCTCCAAAAACATCATTGGTTCCAAGATCAGACAGCTCTGGCAGGAAAAAGGATTATTCCAGACCGCACTTGCAGCCATCCTCGCTAAATATTTTAACATATCAACCAACACTTTGCTTGAACAAAAGGAAGCCGATTCATAAAAGACTGGAAAATGCTTCCTTTTACACTAACTCCCTTCTGCCCGCTTTGGCGGGCGTTCAAATCAGGATAGTGAAATCTCTAATTTCACATTACTATCATTTCCTGTTTCTTTTCATCCTATCCCTTAAACGCATCCAGTGACTGTAAGATGTCCCCTAACGCATCCTCATCCAGTCCTGCCAATCCATTTTCACCGGAAGTTCCTGTCCGTTCAGCCGTTTCCATTGCTCCCGCCGCAGTCACATTGCTGCCACAGGATCCGTTCTCCCGTTCTTCCATGACCTGCAGCACAATCTTCCGGATTGCCTCATAATCCGCCATGTAGTGCCTGCCCTGATACTCATAATTGACAGGGGTGGAATCATTCGCCCACTTATCAAGGTCACGTTCCGTGACCATGCAGTTATAGTTGGTGGTCTTGCACTCAAGGATGCCCTTGCTGCCGTCGGGGAAATCAATAAAGAAATCCACATCTGCAAGCATGAACGGAAAAAGCGGATGGCGGAACATCTTCCGGACAGGGTACACCTTCAGACCTGTCTTCCTGGAGAATATCTCCGCCACAAGGTCCTACAGCCGGTGCCCCACTTCCTTTGCAACTCAGTTGTCTTCCTCCTCGTCCATGACTGCCTGTATGCCGCATTTGTCATAGTACAGGTCACGCTTCGTACATAACGGCGACATTCGCATGATAGCTGCGGCGTCGCCCCCGCCAATCTCTTTGCGGCAGTAAGATAACCAGTCCTCCCTGTTTATCAAGAGCCGCCTGCTCCATGCTTACGATTGCCGGGTGGCGGTCCGGGATTTTGAACCACTCACTTTCATCCTTTAGTTTCATGCGGCGGCTGCCAATTTCCTGTACCCTGCGCTTGCCGATCACATAGGTGCCGATATACCTCTGGTCCTCCAGCATCCGCAGAACCGTTGAGCTGCAATGGTCTTTCCCTTTATCCCTCCGGTATTCCCCAGGGGCAGGGATGTTCATGGCATACAGTCTCCTCGTGATCTCGGCGGCAGTATTGCCGTCAGCCGCCCATTCAAATATCTGCCGGACAATCCCTGCGACATCTTCTTTTGGCTCCATGCGCCCGCCTGCACTCTTGCGGTAGCCATAGGGACAGATAACGCTCTGGTATTCGCCCCGGCGCATATCTGCTTTGCTCATACCAAGAAAAAAGTGTGCATAAATCCGTTGGCGCTGCTTTACCGGAAGTTTGGAAAGACCTTTATAAATCAACTCCGTCATTTGACGCTGTTCCCAAATTTCTTCTGGGGCTAAGAGGTTTTTACAATATCTCACGCTCAATACCTTCGTCTCGATCCAAAGAGTAAAATGCTTTATAGCGATATGTACGAATTCGACAGGCTTCTTCCAGCAACGTATATTCACGAAGCAGCAAAGCAACTTCATCCGGCATCTCAACGATCATGTCCTGTGTATAATACGGGTAATAATCCCGAAGATTGATTTTCTTCACAGTAATTTTCTCCAATTTCGATGTTTGAGTTGATGGCAAAAATCGAAATCAGAGGGTGGGCTGTGGCAACGGTAGCGTCTTAGTCTCTTTCTGATAAAAAAAGGGTACAAAAAAGCACGCCCGAACAAAGAACAGGCGCGCCAAAGCAGCAATATGAAATTTCTCCGGGAGGTTGACAGCGAAAATGCTCAAACTTTGTCGAAACCAAAAACGCCGCAATCCATACGAGCCGGACTACGACGTATAGGTGACTAAATGTAAATCAGTTTATCTGCGGATCTATGTTATATAGGCGCATAGGCATTTCCTCCCATCAAGGAGAAACCTGAATCGTCTGTTTGATACCTTCTTGGGAGAAAATCATATCGGTTATATTTCCTGTATCAGTCCGCAGATATTCGCTTTTTATTCTTTATATTCGCAATTTTCTACATATTCTGCTCTTAGAATATATGTTACAAAAAGCAAACCCACAAGTGAAAAACGACACCTTGTGGGCTCATGTTATAGTTGCTCAAATTTATAGCCGATTCTTAAGAAGCAAGAATAACTTTTCTCCAATCTGTTTGCCGGATTCTTCTATATCCAAAACAGCTAATGTCCCATCACATCATCACCTCCGTAAAATTTTTCAATTACTCCACCAAGAACAGAACCCGCCGGATCAGCTCCGAGATATTGACCGGGGCGGTGATATAGTCGTTCACACCCTCATACTGGTATTCATATTCCGTGGCAAGGTCGTTGTTTTCGGTGAGGATAAAGAACGGCAGAAGCCGGACAGGGGATTCTTCATTTGGAACATCCCCGCCACCCGCCGCAGCGCATGAAACAACTCCATTGCTGTACTGTCCGGCAGGTCCACATCACACAAAATCGGTTCTATTTCCTTATCCTCAAAAATCCGGCGCCTGGTCTCCCCAATCGAAGGAATCAAAAGCAGGTCAAAGCCCTTTTGCAGCATAGCAGCCCGCACCTCGTCCAAAAGTCCATGCCAGAACCGTCCGGCAGGTCGAGATTACAGCAAATTACCAGCGGCATTTCCTGCTGAATGGCAGTTCGTGCGTCCCGCAGAGTGGATGTCGTTTTAGCCGGGTAGCCTCGCCGTTGTAAATATTTTTGCAGACATCATATATAGGTGTCGCTGTCGTCGTTCAGCAGTATCTTTTTCATGTGTCCTCACCCCCAAGATTTACCACAAGCATAAACTACAAATGTCCGAGGTGCGGTGACTATCTGATAGTAGCTGCTGCGCTTTAGTTCTTTTTTCTTTACAAACCAGAAGTTGTCTATTCTTTCATATATCGCTCATAGCTGCATTGTTCAACAACGGTATCTCCCAATATTTAACTCCCTAATGAACGGGAATTGTCAATATTCTTGCTTTGTAAAATCCTCTGGCAAAAAATCGCACTGTTCATCTGGTACTCCCAATGATTTTGCATATTGTATCATATCATCCCACTTTTGTTTATCTTTCGCATGAGAGGTATCAATACGTTTTTTATATACCGGAACAATCCCCTTGCAGGACATAACAAAAATCTTTTCTCTAAAAACTACAATTACATTTTCTGATGTGTGAAATGTAATGTACCATTCTTTCTTCAAAGCTGTACTCATGTTTTTTTGAAATGCTTTTACTTCATCTTCAATATCTTTTTCAGGTATTGAAATTGTATATATTTTGCATAGACCAAAAAAACGATTTTGACATTTGAGAACAGGAAATTTTTTTATCGTCTTTTTGTCTTTCAAGCTCAAATTAATTACTTCTGCATGATAGCTTCCCATTGTTATGTTCCTCCCAACTCTATTTGTTGCTCTATACAGCTCCTTAATAAATTTGAATTTATAGTATTTGTTCCTATTTCTCAAAAACTACAAAAGCACATTCGTAAGGATGGGCGCAATACAAACTTTCTCGCTTATCATTTAATATACTTCTCAGTATAAGTTGAAAATCTCCGCCACCTGATAAAATCATGTATTCTGCCGCAAAAAACAGCAGTAACTGATTTGTCATCACCGCAGCCACTGCACCCCCACCTCCTAAAACCAATGCAGGCATAGCAGTTCCTAACAGATATTGCCACTTTTTCAACGGTTCGAAGCAAGTGCAATATGGAGATAAAGTACTCCAAACGATTCCGAAATCAATCGCATGAAAATGATTTTTTGTAAAAATCCCCCAGGTAATTCCATGTATTAGCTCATGCACGATAATCAGGCATAAAATAAGCAGAGGCAACGCCACAGCATATCCCCAGGAAATACCATCTAAATTAAAACCATTCACATTATTGTAGAGCCAAAATGTTAATACCATAAACGGAAACATAACTAAAAGAGCTAAATACTTTGCTTTTTGTGTATTGATAACCACATTCTTCATTTTATATCCTTTTTGTTGCATTTCAGAGCTTATTTTTTCAAAGCAATCTTTACGTTTCAATTCTTTTTCTGTTAATTTTCTTTTATCGTCAGCCATAGATAATTCCTCCAAATTTGAATTTATTGAAATGTAATTCTCAAAAGGCAAAAATCAAATCCTTGCCGTATGCTTTGCACAATTTCTACATAGACAGGTTTTTCAAAAACAATCTCAAATAATTTTTTGTTATATCCAGCAGTGCAGTGACACCATGTTAATGAATTTGAATTTTTTGCTTTTTCTAACATAGGACATTCACAAGAAAGCATTTTTGTATACAGTTGATTATCTTTAATAAACCAACCGGCACCATTTTCGTTCAGAGCATTGACAAATCTATGCAAATCCTTATCCAAAGAGAGATAGAGTTGTTTCAAGTTATTTGCTGTATCTTCTAACCTACCATTTTCATTACAATAGCACTCTTGGCGAATGTTTTTTACCGTTTTTTTATCAAATCTATTTTCAAGAATAGCAGATAGCTTTTCTACCCACTCGGCTCGAATGTCTGGTGTTGAATTTATAGATAATGGAATTTCCTTTATTATGCTTTCTGCAACTTCCCTTGATACATTCTTTTCCAAACTATGTTTCAACCTCATTAACTCATCTATTTCTAATGTCGGAGAAACTTGCTCTGGCATAGAAAAATTTTTCATATTCTTTCTCCTTAAATCCCGATTTGTCGTTGTTTTATTATATATCCGTTTTTCAAAAAATGAAAGCGATTTCTTATACTTTCTGTTCGTCAAAACGGAATTTATTTATTGGGCAGATTTGTTTATCCACTCATCAAGAAATTTCATTTGTTCTTCAGTATGAAACCAATGCTCTCCATTTTTCATGATAGAAAGGGTTGAATTAGTTCTCTGTGCAAATTCAAATATCGTTCCATAAGCGGTAAGATTATCTTTTTCACCATACAAAATATGCGTTGGGATTTTCCATGTAACAGGATTTCCTCTTACATAGCAAAGATAATCCCATGAAAGGGTCTCTCCAAAGGTTGTCTGAATTTCTTTTTTCTCTTTGAGTTCATCTTCTGTAACATTTGCCCAAATCATCATATCAGCAATGAGCCTTTCCATATCTACAACAGGCGAAATAAAATATGCTTTTTCAATTTGCTGATTTGATAAGGCATTGATAGCAAAGTATGCTCCAATGCTATTGGCGATTATTTCAACAGACCTGTAGTCTTTACAAATCGAACTAAAAAGTAATGGAAATTCTTCTTTTGCTTCCCATGGAAACTGTGCAGTATAGTCAAGACCAATCACATCACAATCACTAAAGAGCGGTTTGTAATGAATAGCTTCTTCAGCATTTCCACCTTTTCCATGTATATAAATAACTGCTTTATCCACAATAGTTGTCCTCCACAAATTTTAATTGAACAAAATCGCTGCGCGATAGCCTGCCAGGGCTGTGGCGCAAATTAAAAGTTATATCCATATCCCCCAATCTCCATAGTCAAACTTACCGCTCAATTCTTTTATCGTCAGCCATAGATAATTCCTCCAAATTTTATACGCTTATTCCATTGCCCTGATTTGCTCAACAAGGAATTGCTTTTTCAGATTTCCAGTTGTGTAAGAAATCGTGGTAAATTGCACAATCAGCAGGATTGCTAAATATATCAATACGATCAGCCACGGAAATGAATGATAAAAGTATGGATTCGTCGTTTTCACAGCTACCTCTACGGATAGGAAGCCCAATCCAGTTCCCAAAACCACTGTTACAAGCGTAGCAAAAACTGAATAAATCAACCCCTCATAACACAGCATTTTGATAAGGAACTGTTCAGAAATTACTTATGCAAGTTATTGTCATGAGTAATTTCTGAATAGTTCCTAAGTTGCTTTTTACTCAAACCAATCGCCTGTAACATTCCAATTTCCTGCCTGCGGGACAGAAAGTTTGTGATTGTCGTATTGACAAGGTTGATGAAAGAAAAGCACACAACAATAACAGCCACGATCAACAATACCCCGAAAGAAAGTTGTTGAAGTCCGCTATAATAAGTGATACTTTCTTTTATGGTTTCCATAACCAAATCGCTATTTCCGTCTATCAGTTGATTTAATGCTGCTTCATTTACGATGCCCATGACTGTATAGGTCTTTGTGCGAATTTCTGCGTTTCCTGCATAACCCCAAAGCCATAGAGGACAATAGCAGACAGCAATGCGCTGGCAAGTGCAATCGTCAAAACAATAAAAATATTTCTTTTTCGATTCGCCGATATACTGCGGTTTGATATGCGCTTTACTATGACACTGGTATCATTTTCAAAAGGCCCTGTCATAGCCTGCTACCTCCTTATTCCACAATTTTTCAAAGTCGTTTTACGTTTCAATTCTTTTTCTGTTAATTTTCTTTTATCGTTATCCATAGTTAATTCCTCCAAATTTTATACGGTTATTCCATCGCCCGCATTTGTTCAATCAGAGATTGCTTTTTCTGTCTGCGGATTGTCCATACAGACAAGATCAACTCCATTCCGAACAATACCAGAATGAACAGGCCCATTTCCAAAACAGGGAATTTGTAAGGCACTACCTTTCCGGCAAAAATGGCAATGCTCATTTTTCTGCAAGCAAATATGGAAGCCGAAAGCCCAACGATCAGCGTCGCCAATGTTGCAAAGAGCGCATAGCACAATCCCTCGCAGATGTTCATTTTACATAGCTGTTTTTGTGTTAGGCCGATGGAACGCAAAACACTGTTCTCCTGTTTTCTGGACATCTGGTTAGAGAGTGTCGTATTGATAAGGTTGATAACACCAAAAAGGAATACCAGCCATGAAAACACCTCCATACTCCCGAATGCCACCTGATCTTCCGACTTCATATATTCAATCCGTATATTTATTTCATCTAAAGCAAGGTTACTATGGCTGGCAACAATATTTTTTAAGCCAGCTTTTACGATTTCCGCTTTTTTCGGATCGCTTACAATACTCCACGAAAAGTCAAATGAAGTAATTTCCGGGTGCAGTTCAGTTCGGCGCTGTAGTATTGAAATCCCTTTTGAGTATATTAGGCGCAACCTTTCCAACTTCCCCCTTGTAGGAACGATATTTCTTAACCCTTACCATGCATTTCAGATGCAGAGTCTTCATCAGTCTCTGAACTGTTTTATGGTTGGCCTGATATCCACGGTTATGCAGTTCCATTGTGATACGGCGATATCCATACCGCCCCTGGTTTTCATGGTAAATAGCCGTGATGTTTTCCTTAACGGCGGCGTATTTATCCGGCTTCTGCATCTGTTTTACATGGTAATAATAGGTGCTCCGCGGCATTTCTGCCAGTTCCAGTAATGCTGTCAGTTTATATTTCTGCCTTAATTCCGTAATGACAGCTACTTTGTCGGTTTCTCTGATCTTTCCCGCTTTTGAATTAAGGCATTTAATTTTTTTAGGTATTCATTCTCCATGCGAAGGCGTTGCACTTCGGCAAGCAGGTCTTCGTTTGTCTCTATGTTTGTTTTTGGTTTCCGTGAGCGTTTTTTCCCCATTTTTGATGTTCTGCCTCTCTGTTCTTTAAACAGGGCATCCTTCCCTTGCTCATAGTAGATGCGTTCCCATTGGGAAACAGTCCTGAAGGAAGGGATGTTGAAGTGAGCTGCCGTCTTTCGGATGGATGCACCTGTATTATGCATATATTCTACAACAGAGCCTTTAAATTTGCCAGTATAAGTTCTGTGTGTAGTGCTTAATCCTTCCACGCCATGCTCCTGATAGGCATCCCTCCACTTTCGAATATCACCATGGCTGACATGATATTCCTGTGCCAGTTTTTTGATTCCAATATCTCCTTTGAGATATGAAGTGAACCCATTTACTATTACAAAACCCCAATGAGTTTGTTCCAATCCCACTGCCAAAGTCTATATACTTTTTCCCCTCATAATCTTCTGCCTGCGCTCCATGCCCGTTCTTTATCGCTGCCGGAAAGCGATGATAGGTATGTGCAATATACTTCCGGTCTTTCTCAAAAACATCACTATTTTGCATGATAATCACCACTATTTTCAAACTCACGCATAAAGTCAACCAAATGCTGTACACCCTCTATCGGCATCGCATTATATAAACTTGCTCTCATTCCGCCAATCGCACGATGTCCCTTTATGCTGACAATTCCATGTTTTTCAGCCTGCTTTATAAATTCCGCATCAACCGCATCCGACTTTGTACGGAAAGTCACATTCATAAGCGACCTGCTGCCTGCATTTGCCAAACCATAAAACAATGAGCTGGAATCCAGATAATCATACAGGACTGCCGCCTTTCTTTCATTGAGTTCCTTCATCTTCTCCAAACCGCCCAATGAATGAATCCATTTAATTACTTTACCAACCATATAGATATTATAGGTCGGCGGCGTATTGTATAGTGATTTTTTATCTGCATGGATTTTGTATTGCAGCATAGTTGGCGTATTGGGTAGAACCGTATCGAAAATCAAGTCTTTGTGCATAATAGCGATAACCAGTCCGGCAGGCGCCAGATTTTTCTGTACGCCGCCAAAAAGCATACCATAATCTGAAACATTCATCGGCTCCGATAAAAAACTGGAAGATATATCGTTCACAAGTACCTTTCCGTGGCTGTTCGGGCAGCAATGAAATTTGGTTCCATAGATAGTATTATTTTCACACATATATACATAATCCGAGTCCTGATCAATTTCCAAATCACTGCAATCCGGGATATATGAAAAATTATCGCCTTCCGAAGATGCTGCAATATTGATCTGTCCGTATCTTTTCGCTTCCTCATATGCCTTCTTTGCCCAGTATCCTGTCAAAATATAATCTGCTTTTCCGTTCCGCATGAAATTCATTGGAATCATGGAGAATTGCAGAGAAGTTCCACCTTGCAGAAACAAAACCACATAATCGTCCGGAATATTCATAAGGATGCGTAAATCCTGCTCTGTTTCATCAATAATGGACTGGAACAAAGAAGAACGGTGGCTGATTTCCATAACGGACATACCACTTCCTTTATAATCTAACATTTCATCCGCCGCTTCTTGCAATACTGGTTCCGGCAAAACAGCCGGCCCCGCAGAAAAATTATATACATTTCTCATTAAAAAACCTCCTACTTTTATTTTACCTGCAATGACAATTTTACTGCTGCCGAAACTGTTTCCGCACGATTTTTATAATGCGTTCCATATCCTCTTTTGTATTTTTAATATCACTTGGCAGGCAAAGCCCTCTGTTAAAAATATCTTCACTTACGCTTATCCCATCTTCTACCTGAATAAAATCATATTCTTCAAACACAGGCTGCAAATGCATCGGCTTCCATATCGGTCTTGTTTCGATATTCTCAGCTTCTAAGGCATCCATAACCTGCGTAGGTGTCACATCGCTGTCAGAGGAAATCGTCATACAGGAAAGCCAGTTATTATCAATACCTTCCTTATTTAATGGATTCATTTCTATTTCTTCTATATCCGAAAAGGCTTCTTTATACGCTTTATAAATTTCATGCTTCTTCTGTATATGCTCCTCAATATGCTGCATTTGACCGCATCCGATCCCGGCAACAACATTTGACATCCTATAATTGTAACCAATTGTAGAATGCTGATAATGTCTGGCAGGATCACGAGCCTGTCTTGATAAAAACCGGGCTTTATCCACATCTTTTTCCTGTTTGGCAACCAGTATGCCTCCACCCGAAGTTGTAATAATCTTGTTTCCATTAAAGGAGTAAATCCCATAATCCCCGAAAGTACCTGTCATTTTTCCTTTATATGTCGTACCTAACGATTCCGCCGCATCTTCAATCAAAGGAACATTATGCTCCTTACAAAGTGCGCAGATCTCGTCCATATTCGCTGATGTGCCGTACAAATGCACTGCCATGACAGCTTTCGGGTGGGGATATTTTTCAAACGCTTTCCTTAATGCTGCTGCATCCATATTCCAAGTATCACGTTCTGAATCGATAAAAACAGGAGTTGCCTTCTCGTATCTTACCGGATTAACGCTTGCCGCAAAGGTCAGGGAGGGTACAAATACAATATCATTCTCCTTAACCCCCGCCAAGATAACCGAAAGATGCAGCGCCGCCGTTCCAGAAGAAAGTGCTGCGGAGGAAGATGCACCCACATAAGCAGCCACTCTATTCTCAAATTCATCTACATTCGGTCCTAATGGCGAAATCCAGTTTGTTTCAAATGCTTTCTGAATATACTGCTGCTCCTCCGTATGCATGGTAGGAGTCGCTAAAAGAATTTTCTTCATCACTTTACTTTTCCTTTCCAAATAAACAAATTTTAATATCTCTAATTCACAGTCCTAAAAATGCCTGTTCCAGATCCGCTATAATATCCTCCACATTTTCCAATCCAACGGAAAGGCGAACCAATCCCTGCTCAATCCCCGCAGCAGCCAACTGTTCATCCGTCAACTGCCGATGCGTTTCACTTGCTGGGTGTAATACACAGGTTCGTATATCGGAAACATGAACTTCATTTGATGCAAGCTGTAACTTATTCATAAACTTTACCGCCGCTTCTTTTCCGCCTTTGATAACAAAAGAAATAACGCCGCTGCACCCGCTTAGATACTTCCTTGCTAATTCATAGTTTTCATCGCTCTCTAATCCCGGATAATTTACTTTTTCCACTTTGTCGGACTGCTCCAAATATTTCGCTACTGTCATAGCATTTTCACAATACTGCTTCATTCTGACAGCCAATGTTTCCAGACCAAGATTCAGTAAAAATGCGGAATGTGCGGCAGGATAAACACCAAAATCACGCATGAGCTGCATCCTTACCTTTACAATATATGCCTTCTTTCCGTATGTTTCCGTATAAGAAATACCATGATAAGATTCATCCGGCTCCGTTAAATCCGGGAATTTTCCATTTGTCCAGTCAAAATTCCCGCTATCTACAATCACTCCTCCTACCTGTACTGCATGACCGTCCATATATTTTGATGTGGAATGAACGATTATATCTGCCCCAAATTCAAAGGGTTTACACAAGATAGGCGTTGCAAATGTATTATCTATAATCAGCGGAACCTTATGTTTGTGCGCAATGTCAGCAAATCGCTCAATATCAAAAACTGTCAAGGCAGGGTTCGCAATCGTTTCTCCGAATACCGCCTTTGTGTTTGACTGAAACGCTGCATCTATTTCTTCATCCGTTGCGTTTTTATCAATATAAATACACTCAATCCCCAACCGTCTGAGGGTATGTGAAAACAAATTGACAGAGCCTCCGTAAATTTCCATTGTGCTGATAAAGCTGTCCCCCGCATTGCAAATATTGAGCAGTGACAATAACACTGCCGCCTGACCTGATGTAGTACACATCGCACCAATTCCGCCTTCCAGCTCTGCAATCTTATCTTCAACCGCCATTACTGTCGGATTCCCAAATCTGGAATAAATCAGTGACTTCATCGGATCATCAAACACGGCTGCAACTTCTTCCGTAGAATCATAAACATATGTAGTGCTTTGCACAATCGGCATAACTCTCGGTTCTGCGTTTTTAGGATGATAACCTGCATGTAAACATTTCGTTTCGTCTTTCAAATCAATTCCTCCTAAAATTACTATCCCTGTTTTTTGATATGAAACAGGCTGTTATGCATCATAATGAATCGGTATCTTAATATTGTTGACTTTGAGTGCCTCATACAGAACAACGAAAAAGTCCTCAATATCATCCTTTGTGATAGCTCCGAGCGCACAAAGACGAAACGTATTCTGCGCTGATGTCTTTCCGGGATATATCGTAAATCCACGCTCATAGCAATAATCATGTATCTTTTCAAAACTCCAGTTTTCATCATCCGGATATTTCACTGTAACGCCAAGACCTGCCTGTAAATCCCTCCTGATAATGTCCTTGAATCCGAGTTTATCAAGTCCTGCGTGTATCGCCTCAAACACCTCTGAATGTCTTTTCCATTTTGATTCTTCGCCTTCCCTAAAATATTCATCAAGCGCCTGACGGGCAGCATAAATCGTCTGAACAGGCGGCGTAAAGTGCATTTGTCCCGTTGTTTCAAAAAAATGATACTGCATATACAGATTGCAGTAGTATGAGCGTTTTGGATATGCTGCTGACTTCTTTATCAGTTCTGTATTTCCAATAACAAATGAAAGTCCGGTCATCGCCATAAGTCCTTTTTGTGCCGATGCCATGCAAAAATCAATATTATCTTTTTCAATGTCAATCGGTTTCATTGCATAGGTAGAAATTGTATCTACGATAAAAACAGCACTATATTTGTGTACAAGAAAACCAATCTCCTTTATCGGATTTAAAATACCCGTTCCTGTTTCATTATGTGTGGTATAGACAAGTGCAATGTCTTGATTTTCCTTTAATATCTGCTCCACCTTATCCAAATCTGGCAATTCATCTATCGGGCATTTAAAATTGATAAACGGAAGATTATAATGCTCACAAATCTCTACCGCTCTCATACAGTAAGTTGTAATCCAGTGATTTCTCCATGCTTTTAGTCCTCCTTTGTCATTCTCTCCATTTCCAATTTCTCCGCCATTTCCGTCTGCACCGTGGGGAACAGGTGGGCGTAACGGTAAGTGATTTTCTCCGCTTCATGCCCCATGCGCTCCCCAATCGCCAGTACCGAAAATCCCATATTGATTAAGAGCGAAACCGCACTATGGCGAATATCGTGGACACGGATTTTCTTAACACCCGCCTGTTTCGCCCCTCTCTCCATTTCGTGATTGAGGTAGGATTTTGTAACCGTAAATAAACGCTCGTCCGGCTTGATGTCATAAAGCATTTTGATGTACTCCTGCATTTCCTCACACAGAAACGGCGGCATTTTGATTGTGCGGTTGCTCTTTTTCGTCTTAGGGCTTGTGATAATGTCACGCCCTTTGGAACGGTGGAAAGTCTTGCTGATTGTGACCGTCTGTTTCTCAAAATCAATATCAGCAGGCGTTAAAGCAAGAAGTTCGCCGGAACGCATACCACACCAGTAGAGCATTTCAAACGCATAATAGGAACGGGGCTTATCCATCATGGCTTCGGAAAATTTCAGATATTCCTCTTTCGTCCAAAAGTCCATTTCCTTAACGGCTTCGCTTCCAATCGTCCCCGCCCGCCTTGCCGGGTTGTAGGGCAGGTTATAAAAGTTTACCGCATGGTTGAATATTGCCGTCAGTTGTGCGTGTATCGTCCTCAAATAATCTGCGGAATAGGGCTTGCCTTTCTCGTCCCGGTATGCCATTAACTCATTCTGCCACGCTATCACATCTTTTGCTTCAATCTCTGCGATTTTGCGGTTTTCAAAGTACGGTAAAATCTTTGTCCGTATCACATGGCTTTTGGACTCCCAAGTGCTTTCCTTGACACGCTGTTTCTTGTCGGCTTCGTACACTTCAAAGAAACTGCCGAATGTCATATCCAGTTTTGCGCCCTGCTTTAACATGGCTTCATGTTCCCACGCCTGCGCTTCCCTTTTGGTTGCAAATCCCCTCTTTTGTGTCTGTTTCCTCTCCCCTTTCCAGTTGGTAAAGCGGTAGATAACCCGCCACGTCCCCGTAGCGTTGTCCTTGTATACAGCCATTTCATCATCTCCTTTCTATTCGCTGTAACATACCTTTTTATGAAAAAATGTAGCGTTCACACGTCCTGCCACCGTCAGATAGCCCTGTTTCTGCATTTCTGCGTTCAGTTCCCTTACAATCTGATAGGCTTTTGACTTCGACACACTCAGTTCCGCTGCCACTTCCTCCACTGTCATAAATGATTTCTCTGTCATTCAGATACCCTCTCCTTTCAATATTTAACTGTTTTTGTTTAAGTCCTGTTGATATAACCCTAAATAAATTACGTTAAGTCAAGTGGTTTTCGAGAAAATCTTAACTTTTTTTATTTAAGTTATTCTTGCTATTTCTATTGCACCATGTTATACTGACTTCAACAGATTTGTTTAAGTAAAGTCATGCACGACTGGCGGAAAACAGGGCGGCGGGTGCCTGCACACGCTGGACTGCTTTCTGACAGACGTATATGGCGCACCGCCACAGCGAGATGAAGCGAAGCGTAATCGAGCTGGCATGACTTTACCCCACTTCACAATAACGGAGGTTTTATTATGGCAATCGGCAAACGTATCCGCTTTTTCCGCAACCGAAAGGGCATGACACAGAAACAGTTAGGTGAAATCCTCGGCTTTCTCGGAAAGACCTCTGATGTCCGTATGGCACAGTATGAAACCGAAGCACGGACACCGAAGCACGACCTTGTAAAAGAAATGGCGGGTATCTTTGATATAAGCACCCACGCCCTCACCGTACCGGATATTGATACCTATACCGGGCTTATGCACACGCTCTTTGCATTGGAAGATATGTACGGACTGAAAATCGGGGAGATTGACGGGGAAATCTGCCTGCACCTTGACAAATCCGACTATTCCACTTATACGTCCATGTTCGATATGTTCCACGCATGGCAGGAGCAAGCCGCCAAGCTGGAACAGGGCGAGATAAGTAGAGAGGAATACGACCAGTGGCGGTACAAGTACCCTGAACTGGACACGTCAAAGCATTGGGCGAAAGTCCCCTCACAGGCGGTCAGCGATATGCTCATGGAGGAATTTCAGAAAATTGAGAAAGACGAAAAAAAAACAGCGAAAAAGAAAAAACAGAAATAAGCGTAAAAAGACCTTGCCGATATTCAGTTTCCATATCTGAACCCGCACTATCGTGCGGTTGTCGCGGCATTCGTCAAATGGAAATGCAAGCATTCCCATTTTCCTCATTGCTCGCGCAAATCAGCAAGGTTTTCTTTATGCCATTGATGTAATTATTTATTGCGTGATGTTAAAAATGTTGCCAAATCGTTGCCAGTACCTAAACAAATTTGTTTGGAATCCGCATAAATATTGGGTTCTTAAAGCCCATTTCATCACTCGAACTCCCTACAACTATAACATAATTGTTAAATATTTGATTGCTTTTTAAGGATTTTTATAGCTATAATATTCATATTTTACGCCGTATTTACAGTTTCAAAGCAAACAGGTATCATACGGGTATCACAGATTTTCCCCTTGACTGCCATATCTACATGGTGCTAGCACCATGTAATTAACGCCCCTAAAGAACAACTATTTGCTCTGCTTCAACTTTTCTAATATGGCTATCACATTCGGCTGCGTTGGCATAAATTTTACACCACGCTTCAGCATACCCATAACCTTTTTTGCTTTTTGTTCAATCTCTTTAGCAGTATTCTCACTTGTCAGCATCAAATGATTTCCAGCTATGGTATATTCTCGCTCTATGTACTCATCTGATATTGGAAACATATCCTGTATCAAAAACGCACTTTGCCTGCTATCATCCAATTTCACAATATGGATAATATCACAGGGCTTTCCTGCTTTCTCTTTCTTCTCTACAATTCGCTTATATTTATCAATCTGGCTGGACAAGGGTATCATCCAATAAATTCCTCTGCTTGTATCTTCAAAGCAATAATAGTGCGGTCTATTTCCTGCCTTGTTGCCTTTGAGATATGGATCAGACATATCCTCAAAAAACTTGTCTTTTATAATATAAAACCCTGTTTTCTTCATTCGTTCCAACCTCACTACGGAAAAAAGTCCCCCACCTTGCGGCGAAGGACTATACTTTCGACCCAACCACTTATATACCGCATATTGGTCAGCGGTAAACTTTCAACCCGACCATTTATATACCACATATCGGTCAGTGGTAAACTTTCTTTGTAGCTACATTCTAACAAGCACAAAGAGAAAAGTCAATAAAACTTTCCATTAAAATTTTATGCCAATACTACATAACTTATGATAAATTTACAAATTTTGTTTCTGGATCATCTTTTAAATATTTTTCAACGCCATATTTCTGGTAAATTCCATAACTCCGGCAATTCCCTGAGCCATAAATATCTGTTGTGCTTCTGTGCTAGCTTTCTTCTTATTTTCATCTGACAAGTTATTGTATTCATGCAGAATTTCTTCTGCTTTTTGAGAAAATTTTGTCCAAAATTTAATATATTCTCTCATTTCCTGCGTTTGGTCATTCATAATACTCAATTCCTCTCATTTCACATACCGTAAACTATTGATGTTTCTTTATATATTCTTCCTTGACTATATCAATCGTTTTTCCACCTATACCGAAATTTTTATCAGATACCTCTTTAATTGTGGTAACAAAAAACTCCTGCGGTACTTTCATAATCTCAGAAGAAACTTCTGTCAATCGCTTAATTAGCAGTTCTTTTTGCTCATCCGATAATGCTCCACTTTCGACTGTAATATATGGCATTTCCACTTTCAATGTCGTCAACTTAAGCCATAGTTACTCCTTCTTACATAGCAGAAAAAAATTCAAAAAATTTAATAAAAACACTTGACAGGTACGCCGAAAAATGTTGCCACGCAATTAATTATCTTATTGATTGCGAGGTATCCATATGTTCAAGAAAAACAGCATCTGTAAGCTTATTAAAAATGTTAAAGACCTTATTGCTTCTGCTTCGTTTAAAGAAAAGCACTGTCTCGAAAAAACTGCCTTTACAAGAAACAGAAAGCTTTCATTCCAGGACATAATGTATTTTGTGCTGAGTATGCCGCAAAAGTCACTGACTACAGAACTGGATTTGTTTTTCGATAAAAAAAACTTTTCCATTTCCAAACAGGCTTTTTCAAAAGCGCGCTATAAAATATCACCGCTTGCTTTTGAAGATATTTTTAATTTATCGACCGACCTGTTCCGGTTCACAAACCATCCCAGGACATGGGATGGATACCGTGTATTTGCCGTTGACGGTTCCGAAATTGCCGTTGACCACAACAAAAACAACGAGACTGAATTTGGCTTAAAAGGTGGCAATCAGCACTCTTATCCTTCCGCGAGGCTGACAGCATTATATGATGTTACGAATGACCTGATTGTGGATGCTGTATTTACGGGAATATCCGTTGGCGAAAGAGAACATGCCCGCAAACTTCTCTCATCAGAGGCGCTCATAAATGGCAAAGGATACAAAAACTTAATCCTGTTTGACCGTGGCTATCCATCTAGAGAGCTGATATACGAACTTGAGGATAAGGGATTTTTTTACCTGATCAGGTGTACGCATTCCTTTCTCTCATGTGTCAATGAATGCCCTGACGGAGAGCACAGCGTATCAGACATCCACAAAGGCAGAACAGTCAGCCTGCGCGTAATAAAAGACACCTCCGGGGAAGAGCCGCATATACTTGTCAGCAATCTTTTTGAAGAACATCAGGATATGCATTACCATCAGTACCTTTACCACAAAAGATGGTCAATAGAGACTAAGTATGGGGAACTTAAAACAAGGGTACGGTTGGAGAATTTTTCCGGGAAAAATCCCCAGGCAATTCGCCAGGAACTGTATGCAGCTTTATTTATATCAAACCTGTCTGCACTGATTAAATCCTCTACAGAAAATGAAATCAGGGAAGAATTGAACAGGGGCAGACATAGATACCAATTAAACAGAAGCTACATCATAGGCGCAGTTTCCAGATATATCCGGTGTTTAATAAATATCCGGTGTTACAAGGATAAACTGCAGCAATTGATTCAGCGCGCCAAAAACGTAAGGTCCATTATCCGTCCAGACAGACATTTCAAAAGAAAAGTGAGTCATCACGGAATAACAAATGGTTTTTTCATACGCGTAAATTTATAGTTAGCGGATTTTCGGCTTAAGTTGACGACATTGTTTCCACTTTCCCCACTTTCCAATTACAAGTTTAACACAATTGGGGCAATATCACCTGCCCCTATGTTTTTCTTTCCTTTTCTGCTGTTTCAGTTCAAACCGCCGCTGTTTCTCCGCTTCCCGTTGTTCCCGGCTCACAGTCTTGCGTTCAGTTTTCAACTGCTCCTGCTGTAAGTTCAAAGCCTGTTGCGATTTTGTTCCTATCTCGGTATTTTGTACCTGTTTCCGCACCTCACGCTGTACCCGTTTAGGATTGCGACCTACTTCTTTTACATCAGTTGCCACAGCCGGACTAAATCGCAGCCGATAGTAATTTTTCAGAACGAAATCATATATTTCATAGTCTTTTGGTTCTGCCCCAAACGTAACCTTACATACAGATAACTTTCCGTCTGATACACATTCAAACACTCCCACCCAAAAAGGTTCTTCAAAAAATACTGTCAACTTTCCCGAAACTTTGTCCATGACAATTCCTCCTTAAAATAATTGTAATAAACAAAGAACGGACGACCCTAAGGAGGGAGGGCTACTTACACCATAATGGTGCGACTGGACTACCTACCAGTTCTGCAAGAATGCCTTGCGTTGTGTTTTTATCTTTGCTCCTATATATTACCACATAACCGTCTATTTTTCCATAAAAATGTGGCAATCCGCTTGATATTGCGAACTACCACATTACTGCCTTTCCCTTATCTGCATTAACTTACATGGTGCTAGCACCATTTTCAAATCATTACTAAGGAAATATTCTATCTTTTTTTCAGACATAACGTTGTAGGAAACTGTATTCCCGGGTGTTTGACACTTCTTTTTGATACCATATCGTAAAAATCCTTTATTTAAGCCCATCAAGGCTTATTTTTTTGTCAAATTTTTTAAAATAGTACGTGCGCTTTTGTACGCTTTGTTGTATAATAAGATTATATTACAAAGCAGCAGGGAGGCATTTTGCATGTATATCTCACTTACAGGTAATTCAGATAACAAAGATGTCTATATTAAACGCTCATACCGTAAAAGTAATGGAAAAACTGCTACCCAGATCCATAGAAAACTTGGAAAGCTGAACGAACTCTTAGACCAGTTTTCCGGAGATTATGATGCCATGATGGCATGGGCAAAATCAGAAGCGGAAAAAGATACCATGGAATACAACGCTAAAGCAGGCAGCGTTACAGTTTCTTTATCAAGAAGCGCTTATATTCCTAAAAATGAAGAACGCTGTTTTCAGATTGGATATCTGTTCCTCCAAAAACTGTGCACTGAATTGAAATTAGATTCCATTTGTCAAAAGATTTCTAAACGCCACAAATACACTTATGATTTCGGCGCAATTCTTACTGATCAGATTTTTTCAAGATTTCTGGCGCCTTCCAGCAAACTGAGCAGTTACTCTTACTGCCGCACGCTGCTTGAACCGCCTAAGTATGAACTGCAGAACATCTACCGCGCGCTTTCTGTTATGGCTGAAGAAGCCGACTTTATTCAGGAAGAGCTATACTGTAATTCGAACTTTGTACATCCGAGAAGCCAGAAGGTTCTTTATTACGACTGTACGAATTATTACTTTGAAACTGAACAGGATGATGATTTTAGAAAGTATGGAAAAAGCAAAGAAAACAGGCCGAATCCCATCGTTACAATGGGATTGTTTATGGATGCTGATGGAATTCCCCTTGCTTTTGATGTGTTCCCGGGAAATCAGAATGAACAGACGACCTTAAAGCCTTTGGAAACAAAGATAATACGTGACTTTGCATGCAGCGGGTTTGTCTTCTGCTCGGACGCCGGACTTGGCAGTAAGTCAAACCGCAGATTTAACAGCTTTGGAAACCGTTCTTATGTCATTACACAATCTCTAAAGAAGATGCGCGGGGAAGACCGGCAGACTGCCTTGAATCCAAAACAGTTTCGCAGACTTGGTTCCGATAAATTCATTGATATATCCACTCTTGATGAATCCGATCCGGATATTTACGAAACAATCTTTTACAAGGAAGTGCCTGTTGTAAATGGAAACATGGATGAAACCGTCATTGTAACCTATTCTCCAAAATACAGGGCATACCAGAAAAGGATCCGCGACCAGCAGATATCACGTGCCATAAAAATGATCGAACAGCCCGGGAAAAAACGCAAAGGCAAGAATCAAAATGATCCTGCCCGTTTTATTAAAACCACAAATGTAACAAATGATGGAGAGATTGCAGGAAAGAAAGTCTGTGAGCTTGATCTGGACAAGATCAGGGATGAGGAAAAGTATGACGGCTTTTATGCTGTCATTACAAACCTCGAAGACGATATATGCGGGATTTTAAAAATCAACCGGCAGCGTTGGGAAATAGAAGAAAACTTCCGCATCATGAAAACAGATTTTGAGGCACGCCCCATCTATGTCAGGCGGGAAGACCGCATTAAAGCACACTTCCTCACCTGTTACATCAGCCTGCTTGTGTACCGCCTGCTTGAGAAAAGGATCGGAAATAACTATACCTGTAACGAGATTCTAAGTACACTTCGTTCCATGCAGGTAACACTTTTGTCAAAGGAAAGCGGCTATATCCCTTCTTACAAGCGAACCGATCTAACGGATGATTTACACAAGGCATTTGGCTTTCATACGGATTATGAATTTATTTCAAAATCAGCTATGCGGAGCATCATAAAAAACACCAAAACAGGAAAAGTAAAAAAATAGCACAAATCGCTTCCAAAGAGAAAATGGCTGCAGACCGCATAATTACAGGGTCTGTAGCCGTTTTTTGCTTTCACAAGTGTCAAACTCGGGATTATACCACTCCCTCTCTACAATTACCACAAAAATATAGGGCACAGCAACCGCCACGCCCCATATTTTTTATCGCTCCAATGCTTTCTCTATCTGCTGTTTCCGCCCTTTCAAATCGTTCTGTTTCTCATACAGACTATTGCGCTCTTTGCAGAGTTCTTTCATTCACTCCAACTGCGCCCGCACTCCCTCCCGGCAATCCGGCTCTATCTTCTTATATTCCCTGGTAAGATTACGGATTGTATTATTGTTTTCTTTTATCTGTTCCGACAAACATACCCAGTCTATCAGATTTTGTACTTCCTTATCCGTTTCGTAAAGGTCTGTATCTGCCACAATTTTAGCGCACAGCCGCACCATGACTTTCTTCTCCATATCCGTCATATCCTATCAATCCCCTTTCCTATCGACTCATTTCAAAGGCACGTTTCGGGCGTTTATTTGCAGACTACTACAATATATTTATGGTTAATACCCCTTACTGCCAGTAAGGAATTATCCATCTTGTTGCTTAAGCTGTTAGAATGAGTAAGGCAATAGGTCTGGCCGTTTCCTCCCAGGACTTTACGTCCGTAGAACAGTCTGCCAACCAGCCCTCATTCGCAGCATTCGTTTTACGCAGGTTGAACCCATAGGCGTTCGTGTGATACCCAGTAGATTGAACAGGCAATGAGTAAATCTGGTATTGACCATTGCTAATACATTCCAAAGGAGTACCTGTTATGAACGCTGTTGGTATTGATGTTTCCAAAGGTAAGAGCACTGTCACAATCCGCAGGCCGGGCGATGTTGTTGTCATGCCTCCCCGCGACATCCCCCACACACAGTCCGAAATTAACGCCTTGATTGAGCAAATAAAAGGGCTTGATGGTGAAACAAAGGTCTGCATGGAGCACACCGGAAGGTATTTTGAACCGGTTGCCACATGGCTCTCTGGCGCCGGTATCTTTGTCAGCGCCGTAAACCCTGTCCTCATCAGGGACTTCGGGGATGATTCCCTGCGCACTCCCAAAACCGACAAGGCCGATTCCAAAAAGATTGCGCGCTATACCCTTGACCGGTGGACAAAATTAAGGCAGTATGGAAACATGGATAAAATACGAAACCAGTTAAAAACCATGAACCGCCAGTTCGGTTTCTATATGAACCAAAAAACTGCCATGAAGAACAACCTTATTGCCCTCATTGACCAGACCTATCCGGGCGCCAATGATTTCTTTGACAGCCCTGCACGCAGTGACGGCAGCCAGAAATGGGTGGATTTCGTCCACACCTACTGGCATGTGGACTGTGTCCGCTCTAAATCACCGGTTGCCTTTACAGAGCATTACCGGAACTGGTGCAGACGAAAGGGCTATAACTTCAGCGCCGCTAAAGCGGAGAATATCTACCGGCTCTCCTCTGACATGATCGCCGTATTCCCAAAGGATGACAGCACGAAACTGCTGATACGGCAGGCCGTGGCAATGCTGAATGCCGCATCTGCGACCGTGGAATCCCTGCGCCTCAAAATGGATGAGACCGCTTCCTCGCTGCCTGAATACCCTGTCGTCATGGCAATGAATGGTGTTGGTCCTACCCTTGGCCCACAGCTTATGGCTGAGATTGGGGATGTGACACGTTTCACGCACCGCGGGGCACTGACTGCCTTTGCTGGCGTTGATCCTGGAAAGAACGATTCCGGGCAGCATATCCAGAAAAGTGTGCCTACCACAAAGAAAGGTTCCCCCTATCTGCGCAAGACCCTTTTCCAGATCATGGACGGGCTCATCAAGCGTTCCCCTGCTGATGATGCCGTTTACGCTTTCATGGATAAAAAGCGGGCGCAGGGCAAGCCCTACTATGTCTACATGACTGCCGGTGCAAACAAGTTCCTCCGCATTTATTACGGGCGGGTAAAGGAATATCTTTCCACGGTTGCAGAAACCGAAGAAACTTAAATAAATGTTCCCACTTTCCATAAGGCCAGCGTTCTGCGGTGGTCTTTTTGTAGTGCTTATTTTTCAACCTGTATAAAATTTCCAAAGTTCACAAATTTCTGCTTGACTTTTTATTTGCCGCCTACTGTTCTAATGCCTTTGACTGTTCTACTATCGACTGCACCTGTTCCCTGCCTAAATGACGCTCCAAACGCCCCAAGTCAGACGCTTTTTCCTGCAATCGTTCTATGGTGTCACTCTGCTCCCTGACCTTATCCGTCAAGCGGCTAATCTGCTTCTGTTGCCCATCCACTTTGGCGGTCAGCTTCTTGTATTGCTCCGTAAGCTGTACGCATTTGATAGTCAGATTTTTTACCACTTCTTTCAATTTCTCCACAAGTGGAAGTGCTTTTTTATCCCGATAATTCTTCGCGCTCATCAATGCCCCCGGCTCTGCTAACTGCCATTTCACATCTTCATCATAGGTGTGTATATTGCGCTCCATGACTTCTTTTGACTGTACCATTTTGTTAAGTTCCTGCTGTAACTTTTTCTGCTGTTTTTCCAATTTTTCATTTTCAGATTGCAGCTTTTCTTTATCCTCTGTTAGTTCTTCCATCTGCTCTTTCAGCAGATGATTTGTTGTGGTAAGTTCCGATACTTCCTGCCGGATTGCTTCGCCCTCTTTGCGTATCTGCTCTGTTTCCTCTCCTGCCGCTATCTGCTGATGAAGAATATCGGCTAATTCCTCTTTACTGCCGGAAATTGTCTGTTCCAATTCGGCAACTTCTTTCGCACGCTCCTGCTTCTCAAAATCCAAAACCGATAAATACTTCTCATGCGTTCCCTTTTTCTCCCATTCAATATCATGCTGTAGCATAACCTCCGCAAGCCGCTCTTTCTCTGCCGCTACCCACTGGTTACGTTCCGTTTCGCTCCTTGTGCCGCCTTTAAAGCCAAGTTCCGCCAGTGCCTTTTTTAAGGACACTCTTGTTTCTAGCCCTCTTTTGCTTCCAGTCGTATAGGGTATGGTCGAAACTGATGATTTGGATTATGTCAGAGATTTACCGTAAACGGTAAAAAATGAGTACCGTGCATGACAAAAGATATTCCGATATAATGGCCTTGAGAATGATTTATTGTTTTCAAGGCCATTTGCAGTTGCTATGACAGTTGTGAAAACAAATGCTAGTTTTTACAGGTGGTATTATGACTATGAAAACTAACGCCAGTTTTCACAGTTCATACGCATGGCTTTGAAAACTTTTACCAGTTTTGAAAGCGAGGTGTATACTGGTGTCAGATTTAAAACATGAAGTAACTGCACAACGATGGGCTGCCCTGATCAAAGAACGCATGGACAGCGGCATGACCATTAAGGAATGGTGTCAGGAAAGAAATATCAAAGAGTCTCAGTATTACTACTGGCTGAGAACTCTCCGCCGGGATGAAGCTGATGCGGCGGAACAGGACTTAGAAGCTGCGCCTTTCGTGGAGCTTCCGGTTATCTGCCGGGAACAGGAATTCCAGCCGGGCAAGCCAGCAGGCATTATCCGCAAAGGGAATGTCTGCATAGAAATAACGGAATCCGCTTCTGCAGGCTTTATCGCAAAAATCATGGAGGCCGCGGCCCGTGCTTGGTGAAGTGAATTTATACAGCCGCATTTACCTGGCATACGGCTATACGGATCTCCGCTTTGGGATAGACGGCCTGGCGCGGGTCATACAGGATCATTTTGAGCTTAATCCATTCCAGAAAGGAACTCTTTTTGTGTTCTGCGGAAGGCGTACTGACCGGATCAAGGGGCTTTTGTGGGAAGGCGACGGATTCCTCCTTGTTTACAAAAGACTGGAGGCGGGACGGTTCAAGTGGCCCCGGACAGCGTCCGAGGCCCGTGAAATTACGCCAGAGCAGTTCACATGGCTGATGCAGGGGCTTGCTGTAGAGCAGAAAAACAGGATACAGGAAGTTTCGCCAAAAAAGACATGCTGACTGTTTTTTGTGCAAAACGCAGAAATTTTCAGCCTTTATCTACAGCCCGTGCCATTATCCGGCTGACAAAAAAATATTGCGTACAAATGTGTGCCGGCGGTTTTTGCGCATAGTTTTCCTGTTTTCCCTCAAAAATTGACCTATATAATTCCATTCCTTTATAAACCGGCATTTCCAGCGATACACACCATTGTCATTTTGACGGGGATGCCGGTAAAAAAATGCAGCGCGGGCCGCTTCTTTCTGCTATAATCATGGTATGGAAAAGAAGATTTATACAGCAGATGAATTGAATCATGTTGAAAAAGACGAGCTGGTCAGTATCATACTCTCACTGCAGGAAAACACTGCCCGGATGATGGAGAACCAGGAGCTGATCATGGAACAGATCGCAGTTCTGCGCCAGCAGCGCTTCGGGCGGCGTTCTGAAAAAATGGACGTGATTGACGGCCAGATGAGCCTGTTTTTCAATGAGCCGGAAGCTGCAGCGGGTGAACCAGGCACGCAGGCGGAAGAACCGGAATTTGAGGAAGTTGTCATCCGCAGAAAAAAGAAGAAAAAAGGAAAACGCGAAGAAGACTTAAAAGATATCCAGGTTACAGTCATTCAACATGAAATGTCGGAGGATGAGTTGAAAGCAGCGTTCCCGGATGGGAAATATAAGCGGCTTCCTGATGAAGTATATAAAAGGCTGGAGTTCCACCCTGCCACTTTTGAGGTAAAGGAACACCATGTGGCTGTTTATGCCGGGACAGATAATGAGACAATCGTAAAAGCGGGCCGCCCAAAGGATCTTCTGCGCGGCAGCATTGTCACGCCTTCCTTGGAAGCGGCAATCATCAATGGAAAATATGTAAACTCCCTTCCACTCTACCGCATGGAGCAGGAGTTTAAACGTAATGATGTGAATCTGAACCGCCAGAACATGGCAAACTGGACGATTCAGTGTGCAGACCGTTACCTTGCCATTCTGTATGACTATCTGCATAAGCTCATGTATGGATACCATGTCCTGCAGGCGGATGAGACCCCGGTGGAAGTCACAAAGGACGGGAGGGCTGCAGGGGCAAAGAGTTATATGTGGATCTACCGCACAGGAAAATCCTATCTGGAAGCTATCGTCCTGTATGAATACCAAAAAGACAGGAAAGCAGATCATCCGGAAGAATTCCTGGCAGGTTTCCAGGGGGTATGCGTTACAGACGGCTACCAGGCCTACCATTCCCTGGAAGAAAAAGCGGCCGGCCTTACGGTTGCAGGCTGCTGGGCCCATTATCCCAGAAGTATTGTTATTCCAGGAGAACTGCCAACATCAGTGTAAATCGGCAATTCTCAATTTTGAATCTCGAATAACAATAACTACTTTTTATCTTAAGAATTCCGGTATGTTACTTTTGCCATTAGTGTTTTCAAAATGAGAATTATCCTTGAGAAACCATTTGTCATTCCACGATTTAAGCTGTTTGTTCATGGTATCCTGCGTTATCTCTGTATATATCTGAGTGGTCTGCAAGGATACATGCCCGAGAAAGTTCTTAACCACAATAAGAGGAACCCCTGCTTCAATCATATGGGTGGCAGTAGTATGCCTCATGGAATGTGGCGTGTAATGATATCTGAACATTTCAGGATACTCTTGTTTTGCCTTCTCAATGTACTTGGAGTATATTTCCTCAATACAGGAAACTGACATCTTCTCATGTGTCTGACTTGAGAACACATGCCGCTCTGTATCATTGATTATTCTACGATGTTCAATATACTTCTTCAACATATTTGAAGCATCACATGGAATACCTATACGGCGCACCTTTTGACCTTTACCATGTATGTTGATACCGGCTCGATCAGGATAGAACTGGATATTCCCAACTGTTAAATCACATACCTCCTGTGCCCTTGTCCCGCTAGCATACATAAAACACAGCAAAGTCTTGTCTCTTAATCCGATTTCATTACTTGAATCGGGTAATCCGAATAGAGTCTTGACTTCATCCCTTGTGAATGAGCTTCTGCCTTTGCGGGGCGCTTTCTTCTTTGGAACTTTTAGTACACAGTTTCTGAAAGTAACTGCTGAACCAAAATCTCTATTCTGTGCATATATCGAGAATGCTGCAATAGCAGAGAGCCTCTGGTTTCTGGTGCTGACACTGCAGCTTCGCTCTGTTTCCAACCAGCTTAAGAACTCCATGATCAACTTATCATCAAGGGTACTGAACTCCACCTTATCAGAGGGAATACCTTTTACTGTATATAAGAATTCCATGAGTATACGGAATGTTGCTTTATACGAAACTATCGTTGATTGTGATAAGCCCTTTACAGTTGGTAAATATGTATTGAAATAACACTCAAGGTGATTCATGAAGGAAATTTTTTTATTCTTCATAGCCCACCTCCGGAAGCAGGTCGCTCATAAATCTGCCAAAGGAATCGATGGCCTCCGGAAACAATTCATTACTGAATTTTAGGTACTTGGCCGTTTCATTAATGCCTGCATGTCCGAGATAAACAGACAAGAATGGGACAGCGTCATCAAGATGCCTTCCTTCCCGTTCGGCCTTTGCAAACGATTTAAACGCAAACACATGGCGCATACAATGCAGGCATGGACCACGCTCGTGTTTTTTTCGGCTATAGACTTGAATGCCATTATTATGAAGAATGTACTCAAATCTGCGCTTTACTGATCTGTCGGATATATGTCCCTCATTTTTAGAGGACGGGAAAAGCCATATGTTGTTTCTGCCGGTAAGGTTCATTGCCATGCAGTACTTGTATAGAATATCTGTCATGGGCGCTGACATCGGGACTAAACGCTGCTTATTGCCCTTTGTGTTTATAAGGCGGAGGATGCCGCCATCCAGATCTACATCATTCATATTTATTTTGACCGTTTCACCGATTCGAAGGCCACAACTGTATAAAAGCCTGAGAATCACCGGAAACTCTATCACCAGATAAGGATCAGCCTTTGGATCCTTTTGAACGATGTTATCAGCAGACTCGAAAATACAATTCAACTCCGTATCACTAAAGATATATGGGACATAGTCATCATGAACCCTGGGTATGGAAGGCATGGCAGCATTTTCTCCGGTATGCTTGAGAAACTCCAGGAACTGTCGTATTACAATGATTTCATTCTCCACAGAACTGCTTTTTCCCGAAAGGGAACCAACCCATTGGTTGATGAAATCTTCCGTGATGTGTCCGGGGGAATCTAACTGTTCAGAAACATACGAATCAAAGCGGCGCAGATAGCATAATTCGTGTTTCCCTGCGCTTTCACTCAATGTTTCCTGACGCAGACCGTAATACTGTGATAACTGTTCTGAATAAATACTATCAAACATGGGTGACCACCCCCTTGCCGGAAAGATAATCACGGAAAATCCCTGTAGGAATCGGAGGATCTATAGAACACATCCTCAGATTTTCAATATCTGCTTTAGCGTAATGCTTGATAACATCAGAATTTGAATGTCCCAGGATTCTTCTGACTACCTCATAAGATGCATTATCGTTTACCATTGAACTTGCAAGGGATGACCGAAATGCATGTGGACCATGCTTTTTCCCTGCTGTATTGACATTTGCTGCAGCAAAGCATTTATTTAAAGCGTGTCGTATTATGCTTGTAGTAATGCGTCCATACGGAGCCGTAAGACTATGAAATACATACCCGTCTTCTAAAGAGTATTTGTCATTGTCAAGGTGCATCGAAATGGCATTAACAACTTCACAAGGCATTTGAAGTGTGAGAGGTATCCCCGTCTTTTCTTGGGTTATACTAATGTATCCCGTACTAAAGTTGATTTCCGATAGCTTAAGTTTTGCAATGTCACCCGCACGGAGTCCCATTCGTGATGCCAGTCGGATAATAGCAAGGTTTCTCTTTCCAATAGTAGTATTGGTATCAACAGAAGCTTCGACCCTGCTGATTTCATCTGGTGAATATGTCGCAGGAAGCACCGTACCTCTCTTATAGTGCGGAACAATCCTGGAAAAATCCACTTCTATGATGCCTTTTTCAACAAGGTAATTCAGGAACTGACGGATACGTGCATAGGCATCCTTGTTGGAGAATGTAAGCAGGGCCTGTGATACAATGCCTGTGCTTAATTGCGAAAGGTCAGAACAACCTGCATTTTCCACAAAGCACAAAAAAGATATACAGGTTCTTTCTTTTGAGCATATCGTAGCCGGTTTATTGCCATTATCTATGCATTCTTGAAGATACCCAGTCAAAGTGTCCGCAAACACCAAAGGGATCTGCTCGTTATAATCACCATGATGGCACCTGTAAGGTTTTCCGTCAATGTAGTCATCCAGCCTTCGTACTGCACAGGCATAGGCTACAAAGGTGGGCTTGCTAACATTTGAATCGGCAAGAAATGCCTGGCCTGATTCATGAGTGTATATGTCCGTATCATGATCATTCAGAAAAATGTGAATGCGCTTGTAGGTTCGTCGATATACGGTCAACGTTGAATCCATATATTTCTGAGATTTTAATTGCTCCAGAACTGCTTTCATCAGTTCATCGAATGGTAAGATTGTATTTCTCATATGAGACCTCCTTTAAAATGAGATGAATTAGTTACATCTTCATTGTAAAAGAGCACTATCATTATTCAAGAAATATGCTGTAAAAAACAACATTTATGCCACATGTAGACTTGCTTTTGGAATAACAATACTTCTAGGATAATGCGCCTTATTCCAGTTCTCGAATAAGGCCCATGTCAGGCGCAAGTACGCAGATGCCCTAAAAGCTATAAAGGATAAGGAAAAGCGTAAGGGTACGCTTGCATATGACGCCATAAAGCAGATCGGGGCAATTTATAAAATAGATAATGAGCTTGCGAGGCTGGAACCCGCTGAACGACAGCATAGGAGGCAATTGGAGGTTAAACCTCTGGTTGACGCTTATTTTGCATGGGTAAAAAAGCATCAGGATGAAGTCCTGCCAAAATCCCAGACAGGAAAAGCCTTTACCTATTCCCTCAACCAGGAACAGTATCTGCGTGTGTTTTTGGAAGACGGTGAAGTCCCCCTGGACAATAACGCAACAGAATCCACACTGCGGGGTTTTTGTATTGGCAAGCACAACTGGCGGCTGATCGACACCATCCGCGGGGCCAAATCCAGCGCCATAATCTACAGCATCACGGAAACCGCAAAAGCAAATGGATTGAAAGTCTATGAATATGTGGAATATCTGCTGACTGAGATACCGAAACACGAAGACGACACAGACTTATCGTTCCTGGATGACCTGCTCCCATGGTCACCGAATCTCCCGGAGTATTGCCGGAAGTCCAATAAATTTGAAGTGAAATAAGAACTGGAGCAAGTCTGCTACTATAATACAGGATTGCTCCAGTTTTTCATAGGTACTCACTATTTACCGTTTACGATTTACCTGCGTATAAAGTTATTTGTCTCGCAAATGACTTAGGATTTATTGATAATGCGGGCAGACGAAAATTATTAAGCGCAAATGAATACTATAACTATTTTTTAAATACAGATAAAGATATTGATGAAGAAATGCCTCAAGACGAAGCCAATATTATTATCAAAAGTTGCATTAGCTATATTTTATATAGCAATGACGATACTTTCGGGTTACAGTTTAACGATTTTAGAGAAAAATTAAAAACTGTTCGTATTACTGAAATCTTTGATGATGATGAAACTATGTTTGCTACCTGTCCATATTTTTATTTAAAAACTACTGTTCGATCACTTATCAAACTTTTAAAAGAAACAGAAGGTATTGAATTTGAAAACATAAGCATCAATCTAAACCTAATAATACCGCAAATTTGGAAAAGGTTAAAAACCGAAGAAAAACGCGCATTTGCTGATGCATATACAGATTGCGTAAATTCAAATGATTACATTCGGACAGACGCTTTAAATAAAATATTACTTAAAGTCCAAGGTTTTGACTATGTAAAAGAAAATATCCGCTCACGAACCTTTATTTCTGTAGCCAATAAACTTATTGATACTCATTTTGGCGTTAATAATTTTTACAATGAACCCGGCATAATACAAACTTTAGAAAATCTTGGTACAAAATTTCCTAAGCCTGCACTTAAAAACTGTATTACAGCAGTTTTATATGTTAAATTAGGTAATTCATATAATACAAGTTGGAGTGCAGAAACAGTCGCAGATCGGCTTCTTAATAGATTAACCACAGATGAATGGATTTTATATTTAGACCGATATATCAAAGAAGAAACTGACTTATTAGATTCTATTCATGGTCCAAATAAGGTACCAAGAATGTATTCTCAGTGGAAACTTGTCGTAAAAACATACAAGCTAAAAAGCTTGAGTATAACTGACCCTATTGCCAAACAGATATTATCCTAAAATTGTAGGTATCAAAAAGGTATCACGCCCCACATTAAAAGCCGGAAAGTCCTCTGTTTATGCGGCTTCCCGGCTTTCTGTTTACTATTCGAACTCGGCGTGTTCTTTGTTGTTCTTAACTATACTTGTTTAAGCTTTATGCAAATACACGCCCATTTTTACATCAATTATATCATTTATTATGGCTTGCTGATTTTCTGTTGCCAAAATGTTGCCATAGATATGATAATACAAAATAGCCATTCAATCAATATCAAATTCAATTTTTAATAACTTACTTCTAGGCAGAAATCAAATAAAACAGTATAATCAAAAACTTATATTTTCACTATCTAAGATATATTTTAAAGCACTTTCACACTCTCGAACATCTTTTCTTATTTCATCATTACCTAATCCCCTTTTATATCGAAGCAAGCTATAATACATTTCTTGGCAACGCTTTAAAAATATATCTTTGTCACTATCTTCATACTTAGAGGCAAAAGCATCATAATAATCTTTGTATGCTCTAGCAACTCTATATTTGTAATATCTACTATTCTTTTTAATTCTATCTATTTCACTATTTTTGTTTAATAACCTATGCGCTTCTATAAAAACTGCCAATGATCCTTCCTTTTTTCTGTAATACAATTGATTCTCAAGCAAGTATCTAGCATAATGATTATCAATTTGATATGCCGAAAAAAGATGTCCCCTCTGTTTTGCTAAAGAATACGCCGTCCTAAAATACCTCCCTGCTCTATCAAACTGTTTCAAATTTACACAAACAATTGCGTATTGCTCCCAAAAAAACAAATTTTTTTTACAAAAATTTAATTCTTTCACACTCTCATAATACTCAATAAATTTATTCGACTCCATTTGATAGCTGAAAACATATGACAAATAAGAGCATGACACTAAATTTATCATAACATTTTTATACTTATCACTTCCCAAGTATAAATTATCTAACTTATTCATAATGGCTATAAGAACATTAAAAACCTCGTTTCTAGAAAAAATCTCTGTTTTCATCATTAACTCTTTTGCAATAATAGAAGACTTTACTGCAATATTTCCTCTTTTTACATCTACTATATCTCCACAATTCTTATTCCTTTTTATTACCCGTTCAATATCTTGTATATCCAATAAAATTTTATAATCATTGACATTTAAACCCAATTCCAAAATTCCGCTCACAAATGCTAAAATCAAAATTCGACGCAAATCATCATTTGCATTTATATTATCTATACTCTCTATAAATCTATTAATAATATGTGTAGATTCAAAAAGATAGAGTAATATATTTTGGAATCTGGACTTACATTTTGTTCTTAAATATTCCTGCCTTCTTTGCTCAAATACCCCTGCCAAATCACCATAAAACCCATATTTCAAAATTAATTTATCTAATTTTTCAATTTCTTTATCACTTAATACATCCAAATTTATAGGATTAATAAATTGTGCATTAGTCATTTTATCAATAACGTCATAAATGGCATTATAATAATTATCATACATTGATGACCGCATAACCAAAATGAATCTGACATTGGCTAAATCAAAATCTGCAAATTTATCAAGTATATCTAAATATATATTTGCTGGATCACAAATTAGGACTTTTTCTTTTCCATCATTGCAGAAATTCTTAATTTCAGACAATACTCTCTGATTATTAACCTGCTTCAAATAATAAAAATTCATCTTTGGGCATAAATCAACAATCTGATTTACAAATATTGATTTGCCATTACCCAAATCGGAGTAAATAATGACTGATTTCCCCTGCTCAATATCATTAATCACATCAAGAACCTTATCTCGATTTACTAATGTTTCATAACATCTATCAGCATCTTTTTTATATATACCTTCTTTTTCTATACCATTAAAAAAAAGAGCATAAACATCCCTGTCTTCAGGTTCTATTGAATTATCATATCTGTCAACTTTCTTAAAAGTTTTATAATAAACTTCTTTTTTATTTTCTCCATTTATTTCAACTTTAGATAAATCTTCAAGAAAAGTTTGCACTCCACATAACAATACCCTGCCATATTTATCCAAAAATTTTCTACTACCCTCCGACAAATCATGCCGTTCAACAAAAAAAACTTTATCTCTAAGTTCTTGTCCTGAAACAATTCTACGTATATCTAAATCACTGCTAAATGATAATCCAATAATGAATACTACTTTCGCACTGTATAATTCATCTATTAAATATGAGTACCAAGGTGTATCAAAAAATTTCATACTATTATACGACAAATGGGATAATCTAAAAGAGTCTGGCAGTATGTCATTTTCCAAGTCTTTTACATATCCATTCAGATGCATTACCATTTTATCTTTATTAACTTTCCTTATATCCGCATCTATGCTATAACCCTTAACTTTATTTCCACAATCATTACAAACTTTTTCTACTAAGTTATCATAATTTGTACTATAAACCTTTAAATTTTTAATTTTGGCTAAAGATTCGTAATATCTCTCATATCTCTCTACCGTATAATGTACTTTCAAATAATCAACTAATTGCTTTTCTCCATACATATCAATATATTCTTGTGAAACTATGTCTAACTGTACACCCGAATCCATGCCAGTCAATTCCGCTAACTCTTTTGCCAAATCACTTCCAATTAATAAATGTCTATCATTATCCAAAAGTGCATTTTCTGCTCCCGTTGAAAACCCCGAGCCAATCAAAAAAACTGCCTCTCCTTCTACTGCAAATTTTAGAGCCTCTTCATACGTTATCATAATTTTCCTCCATGTATTTTAATATTTTAATCGACATGTTCTTTGCTATTATTAATTACATTTATATGTGTTTTATAAAATACATACCTATTTTTTCTTTCCAATATCCTTACAAAATAAGAATTTCAAAGAGAATTAAAGTGCAACATACCATAAATCAAACACTGACTTTCTCCTTCGCCACCAATATTACATGGTGCTAGCACCATGTAATATATAATCAACAAGGAAAAAACATTTTTTATTACCACCACTACACAATAAAAATCAAAGTGATATTTCTGTTCTCAGTAGAGAATACATCTTCATGTCAATGACTTTACCATTTTTTACAGCATTGCTTCTTAATGTACCCTCATATTGGAATCCCGCTTTTTCAAGCACTCTGCAAGACGCTTCGTTATATGCAAATGGTTCTGCATAAATACGAATAATATCACTCTTTTCAAAAACATATTCGCAAATTTGCGTCACTGCTTCGGTCATTATACCTTTCCCCCAGTATTTCTCGGCAATATAATATCCCAACTCTGCAGTCTGTCTATGAATATTTTCCTGTCGAAAAACACCAATGCTCCCCACCGCCTTGTCATCTACTGTAATAGCAAAAGCAAACGTTTCATTTTCATCTGCGGAAACCATAGAAGAAATATAGTCTAATCCGTCCTGCTCTGTATATGGATAGGGCAATCCATCCCGAAGATTATCTTGAATCTTTCTATTGGAGAGAGCCATTGCCAAATCTTTTGCATCTGATAATTTCCATTTTCTTATCTTACAAGTCATTTTTTATTCCCCATTTCTTTAGCAAACAAATTTTTATCCCGCATAAGTGCTATAATGAAGTTCGTATTCTCATCAATGGGTTTTGTTCCATCAATCCGCATAACCGGGCATTTCAATGACCTTACCCATTCTTCAATAGTATTCTCATCTCTGGATTCCACAAGACGAAAAAACTTTTCTTCCTGCTCATACAAATCTCCTCCTGACAACATTCTATTGCCAAATTTCTGAAAAGAGCGCTTTTTAACTCGTTGCATCCGAATACCCTTTGGAACATCAAGCAATATAGCGGTCTGAATTAAAGAATAAATATCTTCTCCATAATCTCCTTTAACAGAAGCGAGTATGAAGTTTTCATGTGTTTTCATTTCATGTAACAAAATCGTTTCCACTTCTTCACGAGTACGTGGAGAAGCATACATATAATTAGGGTCAGTTTTGGGAAAATATAAGTCTTCAATGTCTATAAAATAAAAGTTCAATTTCTCTGCAAGAACCTTTCCAAGCGTACTCTTTCCCGCACCATTTAACCCACATATAATAATTCCCATAAAATCTCCTCTTTCCAAGCCAGAGACTATCTCACAAAAGATTACAAAGCTCTGTCAAATTGTTGATTACAAAATCAGCTTTTTCAATTTCTTCCTTAATATTCCAATATGGTCCAAATCCCTGCTTAATCCATATTGTGTTCATGCCCATTCGTTTAGCCGGAATGATATCATTATCTATTCTATCTCCAATCATAATCGCATTAATCGGTTTACAATTACTTCTCTCTAATGCAATTTCAAATATTCTTCTGTCCGGTTTTGCAACACCTTCTTCTGCCGAAGCGACAATTAATTTGATAAATTTTAAAATACCTTGATGAGCTAATCTTTCTTCAGTACCTAATGATTGATTGGCAATTATACCAATTTTATATTTTTTGCTCAAAGTTTCAAAACATTGAATTGCATTATCATATAAAAATTCATCTTCCTTATACCATTTTGGCAATGATACGCCTAATTCCCTAGCTACTTCCAAATCACCTTTTTTATTCAACTTATAATATGCCATAGCTATCTCATATACTTTTTCGAAAGATATATTTGCTGCGTTAGCAATATCTCTCATCCTATGTTCATATGCAACTTGCTCGTTCATTATTGTTGAACCAACATCAAAAAATAACCACTTAATCTCCTTAAACATCAGATAATTACTCCTGTATCTTCAAGTTTGCTTCTCTGATTATATCACTTACCCTTTATCGTTCCAGCGACTTTTTAATCATTTCATCTGAAAATCAGCAAGGTTTTTCTTATGCCATTGATGTAATTATTTATTGCGTGATGTGAAAAATGTTGCCAAATCGTTGCCAACGCCTAAACAATTTTGTTTGGAATCCGCATAAATACTAGCTTCTTAAAGCCCATTTCATCACTCGAACTCGACTTTTCCTAACTAATTTTGCTTAGCATTTATTCTCTGTCGAGTATGTATATCTCTTGATTATTTGATATATCCATATTATCCTGCCTATATAAGCTAATGTTATCATTTTGTTATCGCTGCTGATAACACTGGCTCTGCAACTGCGGATAATAACTATATGTTATGATTTTAATCATAAACAATTTTATTTAGCGAATTGACCATTAATATAGGAATACATAAAAACACTCGTACCTCGTACTTTCATACAGTTTTAAGACTGTATTCTTATAACAACACAAATATTATCTTTATTAATTATCAACTACTTTATATTGAGTCTTATACACATTTACTTTCAAATCTGTACATCACTTTCACTTTTCTAAACAGGTATTATTCCCGATGGTTGAATTTTATTATCAAAACTATTGACATAATACGCTAAAATTTTCATTCTATTTTCTACTCTTTTAAATGAATGACCTCCTTTTGAAATAAGCGCCAACAATCGATACTCTTCAACTACAGCGTCTGAATATCCATGAAAAGCCCCTTTCACACTATCAGCCTTGGCTGAACTAAATGCTGAAAGCTTTTCATTTATAGAATCTAAAGCCTTTAATTTATCTTTACCATTCTCCGTAAAATCTACAAATTTTAGAACAATCAACAACAAGAAAAATTTCATTGCCCTAGCATTACAGGACATATATTTAATAGGAATACTATTATTATCTACAATTGAATTAAGTACATCTATACAATAAAGTGTTTTTGCAATTGTTTCTTCATTTAATTCACTACACTCAGAAACAAATCTCATAACTTCCTTATCTGTCACACCAAATCCAATTTTCCCGTCAATTAATCCCAAAATACTATAAAAAACCCTGTCAAACTGTTTACGTTTATTTCCAAAAGAAAGTTTGTCCAGCAATAAATCTATATCATTAATCATTTTTAAATATTTGTCCAACTCAGTATCTGGCACAGAATTTATAATTTCTCCCGCTCTCAATCGTTCTTGGTTTTGAAGATATCTAAAATATTCTGTAATTTCTTCATCGGAAGCATTTGTTATATTAGTAATAGATATATTATATGCCAAAATATTGTCTTGGATGACTTGAGGTAAATGCTTAAAACTAAGTAGAATTTTCCCTTTATTATGTAATTTTTTCTTTAATTTCAATAATCTAATATCTGAATCCTCACCTACATACTCTATAATATATTCAATAATTGACCTCGAAACATCACTCTGTATAACATATTCATTTTCAATAAATTTATAAATAGTCGTCAACCTTTGTTGTCCATCAACCACCTCAAACATTGCACCTTTATCATTTTTTTCTGTACGAACTCTCAAACTTACATTTCCAATCGGATAACTTTTTATAATACTGTATAATAATTTATCCTTAAAATCAGTACTCCAAATATATCCTCTCTGAAATTTAGGCTGTAAATCAATGCCATCACGCTTATTTATGTTTCTAATCTGATTCAGCAATGTTTGTATTGGTCTAGAATCATAAGAAAAAGACATTATAAAAGACATCACTTCTCCTCCTTCGCTGTTTAAGGTCATTATATACTGCATCTTCTTTGTCAATAGACTCTTCCTTATATTTTTTGTATTTTCAACTAAATGCAAAAAAAGTTCAAGAGTCTATTTTACTCGAAACAATTGAGCACAAAATAAAACGCAAATCAAAAGTCTCTCCTTCTACCCTTCCCTTGCTAATAATACCCTCCGCATACTGTAAAAAACAAAATTCTCCCAAACAACTATTGGGCACTCATCTTACGCCAATATAACAAATGTTTGACAAACCTACATTGTTTCCGTATCTTCGATCAGATTTTTCTTCAATGCATCAAGAGTTTCTTGGTTCTTTTTCAGAATTTCAAGTTGCCGATATGCCTTTTCTCTTAATATTTTTAACCTCTCGATTTTAGGCACTTCCTGTCTTATCAAATCAGCATTAGTATCTTCCAAATTGATAAGTACAACTAATTCCTCTGCCGAAGCAAAATCTCTGATATTAGGTGTTTTTCCGCTTATTCCCTTTTCGTTTCTCCATTGTGCCGCCGTCTTTCCAAACAAAGCCATATTAAGAATATCTGCCTCGGATGCGTATGTATATGCCATTTCTTGTGGGGATAATGTTGGTGTTATCAGAAACTCCTTTACCGCATCTGTATGAATACGGTAATTTATTTTTGAAAGTTCCCTTTTAGCATCCCAACCAATCGTCAACCGGTTCGCTTCGTCTTTCTTTAACCGCTGATAGTCCTTGATAATATAGAGCTTAAATTCTGGTGAAATCCAAGACGCAAACTCAAAGGCTATATCTGTGTGAGCATATGTACCGCCATATCTCCCCGATTTTGATATAATACCGATTGCATCTGTTGCTTTTATCCATTGTTGCGGTGTCAATGTAAACGCATTATCTCCCGACTCTGCTTTAAACCTATCGAATTCGATAGGTTTAAAATTGGGATTATGAATCTGTTCCCACAAACCCAAAAATGCAATCGTGGAATGATTACGCATCCAGTTCGCAACCACGATAAAAGCATTGTCTGGATTTTTATATTTGGCAATATCCGTTAAAGAAATATAAGCTTCTTCATTTACAACATCACCCATTACTCTGATTTCTGTCCCATTGGCATCTATTTTCATATTTTTCATTATCTCCAACCACTTCCTTTATCACAGATTATCCCTTATATGACAGCATATATAACAGGCACTCTTGTAGCAATTTTTCTGGATTGTGTTCCAATTCTATTATCGCTTTCCGTTTTAGCCTTATACGGAATAGTGCTATTATTCTCAATAATGTTTTTAAGGCTTCCTTTACTGTTTTTCATCTAAATTATCAGACATTTACATATGCCCTCCTCATCACACTACAACCGACAAACCATGATGTATTCTTCCTCATTTTCGTCAATGACTTCAAAACCCACTTTCTGATACATACGAACCGCATAATTTACCCTCTGTACAGAAAGGGATGTCCGTCTGTAGCCTTTATTCTTTAAAAATTCAAGCATATCCCTCATAAGTGCTGTACCAATGCCCATATTCCTATATTCCTCATACAGTGAAATAGCAAATGAGGGCGTTTCATTATCAATATGCCCATAATCATCCATAATACGCACCCATACTGCGCCTACAATCTTCCCTTTTACTTCTGCAACTAAGCACCAATCATCTTCTTTTCCAAAATCCTCAACATATACTTGCAGCTCTGGCTGCTCAATTATAGATTTTGGCGGCTTGTCCATGCCCTTTGGAATAAAAATTGCTTCATACAGAAAATCAGATAATATTGGATATTCATTTTTTCTGATTTCTCGAATTTTATAATCCATATTTATGCAAAACCTCATATATGTTAATTTAACAAACAAAAATTAATACTTTTTAAGCTCTGCAATAGCAGCATAATGCAAAATCTCAAATTCATTCAGCGCAATTCGTCCAAGGAGCGTCATATGCTCTTGTTCCCACATCGAAATCTCTTTCTGGGTAAGTGAAGCGCCAATCCCACGGCAAGCCTTCATTCTTCCATTCCAGCTTTCACGGGTAAACGGTATTCTTAGAGTAAATTCTTCATGATATACAAGCGCAAAGTTTTCTTTATAACAATCTGGTATGTCTATTGGATGTTCCGTTTCTCCTGCACCACTCCAATTTGGATTATATTTTAATACGAGTTTTTCACTGGCTCCTGCAATCTCATCCTCAAACGGCAGCCATGCCATATATAAAACAAGAATACTTCCCCCTTGTTTCAGCATACGATAAAACTTAGGCATAACAGTTTCATGGTCAAAATACCAAAAACACTGACAGGCTGTAATTACATCAAAAGAATTATCCGAAAAACTTATATCCTCTGTTGATATAACATGATAATCTATATCCATACCCTTTGAGAGAATTTTTGCTTGTTCAATTTGGTTTTCTGAAATATCCGCAGCCGTCCACTTCGCCCCATATTGATACATATTTCTAGGAAGAACCCCCGTTCCTGTTCCAATATCAAGGACAGTTTGTCCGTCCAAGCATAATTTACGGTCAACAATCCTTTGATAAAACTCTTGTGGATAAATATCACGGAATTTCGCATAATCTAAAGAAGTTTGCCCCCAGTCAAAGGGTTTTCCGCTATCTATGTCTTTGTTTATTATCTTCATATCATTATCTTCCTCAATCTTAATTTTCTTTATATGCAACATTACGATAAATTTCTTATATGCCTGTTTCAACTTATAATTCTTTTCCCATACAGAGAGACTCTGGCATATCTACATACGCACCATAATTAGGAATTTGCTTAAATCCTAACTTTAAATATACATGACAGGATTCCGCTAAAAGTTCTCCTGTTTCCAAAATCATTTTCTTATATCCCAGTTCTTTCGCCCACTCTATTAGTTTAGAAACCAACTCTGTTCCTATGCCCTTTCCTTGTTCAGTTGGTATGACAAACACTCTTTTTAGCTCTACTGTATTTTCATCATAAGGACGTATCGAACCACCACCAATCGGATTATTTCCCCGATAAACAACTATCGCTTCGTTTATTTTATCAATTAGGTTATATTGAGCATACTTATCCCGTTTAATCACTTTTCCAACTCGCAAATCCAAATCCTCATCAAGTAACCTGCAATTTTCTATAAAATCTTTGTTATTTCCATCGCATCTTAAAAATATAATTTCGCTCATCTTTATCTTACCTCCAAAAATCCCCAATTTCGCAGTCTAATTTCTTTTTTTCAGTATACATGAATTTATAAGATTTTTCAATTTCCCGAACTATTTTTGCTTAATTGAGAGGCACTTCCACATACAATGTCGTCAACTTAAGCCGAAAATCCGCTAACTATAAATTTACGCGTATGAAAAAACCATTTGTTATTCCGTGATGACTCACTTTCCTTTTGAAATGTCTGTCTGGACGGATAATGGACCTTACGTTTTTGGCGCGCTGAATCAATTGCTGCAGTTTATCCTTGTAACACCGGATATTTATTAA
>KE159631.1:18294-23669 GCA_000403335.2 Lachnospiraceae bacterium MD335 | reverse complement strand
CTGCATACAGTTCCTGGCGAATTGCCTGGGGATTTTTCCCGGAAAAATTCTCCAACCGTACCCTTGTTTTAAGTTCCCCATACTTAGTCTCTATTGACCATCTTTTGTGGTAAAGGTACTGATGGTAATGCATATCCTGATGTTCTTCAAAAAGATTGCTGACAAGTATATGCGGCTCTTCCCCGGAGGTGTCTTTTATTACGCGCAGGCTGACTGTTCTGCCTTTGTGGATGTCTGATACGCTATGCTCTCCGTCAGGGCATTCATTGACACATGAGAGAAAGGAATGCGTACACCTGATCAGGTAAAAAAATCCCTTATCCTCAAGTTCGTATATCAGCTCTCTAGATGGATAGCCACGGTCAAACAGGATTAAGTTTTTGTATCCTTTGCCATTTATGAGCGCCTCTGATGAGAGAAGTTTGCGGGCATGTTCTCTTTCGCCAACGGATATTCCCGTAAATACAGCATCCACAATCAGGTCATTCGTAACATCATATAATGCTGTCAGTCTCGCGGAAGGATAAGAGTGCTGATTGCCACCTTTTAAGCCAAATTCAGTCTCGTTGTTTTTGTTGTGGTCAACGGCAATTTCGGAACCGTCAACGGCAAATACACGGTATCCATCCCATGTCCTGGGATGGTTTGTGAACCGGAACAGGTCGGTCGATAAATTAAAAATATCTTCAAAAGCAAGCGGTGATATTTTATAGCGCGCTTTTGAAAAAGCCTGTTTGGAAATGGAAAAGTTTTTTTTATCGAAAAACAAATCCAGTTCTGTAGTCAGTGACTTTTGCGGCATACTCAGCACAAAATACATTATGTCCTGGAATGAAAGCTTTCTGTTTCTTGTAAAGGCAGTTTTTTCGAGACAGTGCTTTTCTTTAAACGAAGCAGAAGCAATAAGGTCTTTAACATTTTTAATAAGCTTACAGATGCTGTTTTTCTTGAACATATGGATACCTCGCAATCAATAAGATAATTAATTGCGTGGCAACATTTTTCGGCGTACCTGTCAAGTGTTTTTATTAATTTTTTTGAATTTTTTTCTGCTATGTAAGAAGGAGTAACTATGGCTTAAGTTGACGACATTGCTTCCACATACCGTAGAAGTGCCTCCTATCACTTATAAATAGATTACCTCGTTTTCCACAATTTCCCTCACACAAGCCCGAATATTATTCATTTTTTGAACCCATAAAATCTGATTTTCTGCCTTTAACTGTTCCGTCACTCCCTGCCTGTCGGCATATTCCTTTACCAGCCGAAAAAACATTTCCTCTGCCACTTTATTCTTATACGACTTTGCAGACATGAACCCCTGCGGCTCTGGCAACTGGTATTCTGGCGAAGTGTCAAGCATCTGCTCAAGTGTTTTTAGGTTCTCAATTCCTTTGTCGTAATTCTCCACCCTGTCCGACAATGCTTGAAATTCCTCTTTTTTCTCCGAAATCTGCCCCTCAAGCTGGATGACCTCTTTTTCCCACTCCTGCTTTTTATAATCAAGGACAGACAATGTTTGTCCCCAGCATCTGGTGGATGACCATCACCCTAGCTATCTGCTCTTCCATCCTTGTGATGGCGGCGTTCAGCCGTTTCAGTTCCGCGTCCGAATAGGTCTTGAAATGTTGTGCTTAAACAGCCGGGAGAATTTCGAGGAAAACAAAAGTTTTTTACGGAAGCGGGCGGAGGAGGAGAGGAACCCGGTAGTCCGGAAGCTTCTGGAGCGTGACCAGAACTTCCTGGACCGTATCCAGGTGCAGATGGCCACGGCCAGGGAATTCCTGATCATTATCCGGCTCCACAACGAGAAAGGGACGGAGGTGTTCTCCTACCTGGACCGCATCGAAAAGTCCTTAAAGGAGCAGGGATTCTCCGCCAGCCGGGCGGGGAGCGAAGATATCAAGCGGATCATGGCTGTGTACTATGAGCAGAACGTGACCAGCGAGAAGTTTGAGGACTTTGACGGGGAGCGGTGGATCATCCCGGATGATTAGGCGGGAACGGTTTTTCACCCTACCCTTTCATGGGATTTTGTGGTATGATGTCAATGGGTTTGAAAGGATGGTGACAGGATGGAGATACTGAGAAAAATAGATCTTTTCCAGAAAGAGATCCATGGGCTGCGTCCGATGGAAGGCGAAATGCTGGGGCAGATACAGGATTATTACCGGATCGGACTGACATGGACATCCAACGCGCTGGAGGGGAACTCCCTGACAGAGAGCGAGACGAAAGTGCTCCTGGAGGACGGCCTGACGGTGGGCGGGAAACCGCTCCGGGACGTGTTGGAGGCGGTGGATCATGCAAGAGCCTATGATTTTATGTTCTCCGTGTTTCGGGACAGGCGCATTGACGAGCAGACCGTGCTGAAGATGCATGGGCTGTTCTACCAGAATATTGAGCCGGGGTATGCCGGGCGCTACCGGGATGTCCGGGTGCTGATCACAGGGTCGCAGTATCCCGTGGCTGCCCCGGAGAAGATACAGAGGGAGATGGACTGTCTGTTTGCCTGGGTACAGAAGGAGAGGGAGGGATACCATCCCGTGGAATTTGCCGCCCAGCTCCACAAGAGGTTTGTGTTCATCCACCCCTTCAAGGACGGGAACGGCAGGGTGGCAAGGCTTTTGATGAACCTGGCACTGATCCAGGACGGATACCTGCCTGTAGTCGTGCCGCCCATCCTGCGGGGGGATTATGTGTCCCTGCTGGAGCGGGCGCACAGGGATGACAGGGAATTTATGGAATTTATTGCGGAGAGGGAGTTTGAGTCCCAGAAAGAGATCCTGCGGCTGTTTGAGGTCCCGTTTCCTAAGGAGGGGCAGGAGCAGAAGGAGATGGGACAGTCTCCCGCCCTATAGTAGAAGCATAAACAGAAGAAAGAATACCTCTTCCGGTCCCATGATTACCGACACGGAGTGGCTACCCGCTTTTATGACAGCGGGGTATCCATCCAGGGAGTCAGGGATTATCTGGGACATGCCTATGAGGAGATGACCCGCCAGTACATCGACTACATGCCGGACCGGATCGACAGGACCAGCGGGGAATTCTTCGCAAAGCCTGGAAACAGCCTGATGGCATGCCTGAAAGGGGGCGGGGACTGATGGCGATGAAGCTTTATTTCAGGGATATGGAGGGGTACCTTTTTATGGGGCAGGGCCAAATCCTGTATTTCTTTGTGTTCCTCACTCCCCATATTGCCCGCCTTTGCCGCAGGATTGGAGCGGAGGTCATAATAGCGCACTGCATGGTTAAATATTGCTGAAAGCTGATTGTGAACTGTTTTCAGATACGTTTGCGAATAGGGATTGCGTTTTTCATCACGATAGGCAAGCAGTTCATTTTGCCATGCAATAATTTCCTTTGTGCCAATCTCGCTAATTTTCATCTTACCAAAGTAAGGAAGAATCTTCGTCCGAATGATATGCTCCTTTGTCAGCCAAGTGTTTTCTTTCAGTCGGTTCTTGACATCATTCGCATAAAGCTCCGTAAAGGCTTCAAAGTCCATATCAAGGTCAGCAGAATTTTGTAGCTGAAACTTGCGCTCCCACTCCTGCGCTTCACGCTTTGTGGCAAATCCACGCTTACCGTCCCTTTTCGGACGGGATAATTCCACAACGGAATCCCCATTGCCACATGATAAGCAAGCTGCCCCATGAAGAACGATTTCCCCACTTTCGGCGCACCCACAAAGAGATAAGTGCCGCCATACAGAAAACCGTCCACAACAGGCGTTCTCGGCGGATAGACCGTATCATACAGTTCTGTCATGGAAACGGTTTGGAGTCCGCCGCCCCGCCCGGATTTCTCCGGGCAATTTGTGTCAAAGCCACGAAAAACAGTGGCTTGCAGATTGATTTGTGCTGTTTCATTTGCTATAATTTCAGTGTGATTTTTCATAATCGGCTGTTTCCCATCTGCGCCAACAGATGATACGGGAGCAGTCGTTTTTATTTTATTTGTCATTCTCAATCCTCCTTGTTTTCCGTAGGAAAATGCGACTGCCCTTGCAGGAGCAGAGGATTTTCCCTATTCAGACCGTCTAATGTGATTGCGATTACCTGTAACGTGTAGAGCAGTTCGTCATTATCCGGGCTTATGCTTTCCATACGTTTCAATTCCTCATAGATTGCTGTCATCTGATTTTTCAGTGCTTTATACATCCTCGGATTGCCCTGCACCACAACGTCCCGGCACAAGAGCCGTCTTGTGATGTAGTCCTGCTTTGTCAGCCCCGACAACGCCACCAAATCATTCAACAGCTTTGCTTCTTCATCAGATACCCGGAACGCCACCGTATGATTGCGCCATCTTCCCTTGTAATCCAGTGATTTTTCCATGCCTTTAGTCCTCCTTTGTCATTCTCTCCATTTCCAGTTTCTCCGCCATTTCCGTCTGCACCGTGGGGAACAAGTGGGCATAACGGTAAGTGATTTTCTCCGCTTCGTGCCCCATGCGCTCCCCAATCGCCAGTACCGAAAATCCCATGTTGATTAACAGCGAAACCGCACTATGGCGAATATCGTGGACACGGATTTTCTTAACGCCCGCCTGCTTCGCCCCTCGCTCCATTTCGTGATTGAGGTAGGATTTTGTGACCGTAAATAAACGTTCGTCCGGCTTGATGTCATAAAGCATTTTGATGTACTCCTGCATTTCCTCACAGAGAAATGGCGGCATTTTGATTGTGCGGTTGCTCTTTTTCGTCTTAGGGCTTGTAATAATGTCCCGCCCTTTAGAACGGTGGAAAGTCTTGCTGATTGTGACCGTCTGCTTCTCAAAATCAATATCAGCAGGCGTGAGCGCTAGCAGTTCGCCGGAACGCATACCGCACCAGTAGAGCATTTCAAACGCATAATAGGAACGTGGCTTATCCATCATGGCTTCGGAAAATTTCAGATATTCTTCTTTTGTCCAAAAATCCATTTCCTTGACGGCTTCACTCCCAATCGTCCCCGCCCGTCTTGCCGGATTGTAGGGAAGATTATAAAAATTTACCGCATGGTTGAATATCGCCGTCAGTTGTGCGTGTATCGTCCGCAAATAATCTGCGGAATAGGGCTTGCCTTTCTCGTCCCGGTATGCCATCAACTCATTCTGCCACGCTATCACGTCCTTTGCTTCTATCTCCGCAATTTTGCGGTTTTCAAAGTACGGTAAAATCTTCGTCCGTATCACATGGCTTTTGGACTCCCAAGTGCTTTCCTTGACACGCTGTTTCTTGTCGGCTTCGTACACTTCAAAGAAACTGCCGAACGTCATATCCAGTTTTGCGCCCTGCTTTAACATGGCTTCATGCTCCCACGCCTGCGCTTCCCTTTTGGTTGCAAAACCCCTCTTTTGTGTCTGTTTCCTCTCCCCTTTCCAGTTGG
>KE159631.1:16070-18284 GCA_000403335.2 Lachnospiraceae bacterium MD335 | reverse complement strand
CCCATCTGCGCCAACAGATGATACGGGAGCAGTCGTTTTTATTTTATTTGTCATTCTCAATCCTCCTTGTTTTCCGTAGGAAAATGCGACTGCCCTTGCAGGAGCAGAGGATTTTCCCTATTCAGACCGTCTAATGTGATTGCGATTACCTGTAACGTGTAGAGCAGTTCGTCATTATCCGGGCTTATGCTTTCCATACGTTTCAATTCCTCATAGATTGCTGTCATCTGATTTTTCAGTGCTTTATACATCCTCGGATTGCCCTGCACCACAACGTCCCGGCACAAGAGCCGTCTTGTGATGTAGTCCTGCTTTGTCAGCCCCGACAACGCCACCAAATCATTCAACAGCTTTGCTTCTTCATCAGATACCCGGAACGCCACCGTATGATTGCGCCATCTTCCCTTGTAATCCAGTGATTTTTCCATGCCTTTAGTCCTCCTTTGTCATTCTCTCCATTTCCAGTTTCTCCGCCATTTCCGTCTGCACCGTGGGGAACAAGTGGGCATAACGGTAAGTGATTTTCTCCGCTTCGTGCCCCATGCGCTCCCCAATCGCCAGTACCGAAAATCCCATGTTGATTAACAGCGAAACCGCACTATGGCGAATATCGTGGACACGGATTTTCTTAACGCCCGCCTGCTTCGCCCCTCGCTCCATTTCGTGATTGAGGTAGGATTTTGTGACCGTAAATAAACGTTCGTCCGGCTTGATGTCATAAAGCATTTTGATGTACTCCTGCATTTCCTCACAGAGAAATGGCGGCATTTTGATTGTGCGGTTGCTCTTTTTCGTCTTAGGGCTTGTAATAATGTCCCGCCCTTTAGAACGGTGGAAAGTCTTGCTGATTGTGACCGTCTGCTTCTCAAAATCAATATCAGCAGGCGTGAGCGCTAGCAGTTCGCCGGAACGCATACCGCACCAGTAGAGCATTTCAAACGCATAATAGGAACGTGGCTTATCCATCATGGCTTCGGAAAATTTCAGATATTCTTCTTTTGTCCAAAAATCCATTTCCTTGACGGCTTCACTCCCAATCGTCCCCGCCCGTCTTGCCGGATTGTAGGGAAGATTATAAAAATTTACCGCATGGTTGAATATCGCCGTCAGTTGTGCGTGTATCGTCCGCAAATAATCTGCGGAATAGGGCTTGCCTTTCTCGTCCCGGTATGCCATCAACTCATTCTGCCACGCTATCACGTCCTTTGCTTCTATCTCCGCAATTTTGCGGTTTTCAAAGTACGGTAAAATCTTCGTCCGTATCACATGGCTTTTGGACTCCCAAGTGCTTTCCTTGACACGCTGTTTCTTGTCGGCTTCGTACACTTCAAAGAAACTGCCGAACGTCATATCCAGTTTTGCGCCCTGCTTTAACATGGCTTCATGCTCCCACGCCTGCGCTTCCCTTTTGGTTGCAAAACCCCTCTTTTGTGTCTGTTTCCTCTCCCCTTTCCAGTTGGTAAAGCGGTAGATTACCCGCCACGTCCCCGTAGCGTTGTCCTTGTATACAGCCATCTAAACCATCTCCTTTCTATTCGCTGTAACATACCTTTTTATGAAAAAATGTAGCGTTCACACGTCCTGCCACAGTCAGATAGCCCTGCTTCTGCATTTCTGCGTTCAGTTCCCTCACTATTTGGTAGGCTTTCGATTTTGACACACGCAGTTCCGCTGCCACTTCCTCCACTGTCATAAATGATTTCTCTGTCATTCAGATACCCTCTCCTTTCAATATTTAACTGTTTTTGTTTAAGTTTTGTTGATATGATACTAAATAAATTCCGTTAAGTCAAGTGGTTTGTGAGAAAATCTTAACTTTTTTTATTTAAGTTATTCTTGCTATTCCTATTGCACCATGTTATACTAACTTCAACAGATTTGTTTAAGTAAAGTCATGCACGACTGGCGGAAAACAGGGCGGCGGGTGCCTGCACACGCTGAACTGCTTTCTGACAGGCGTATATGGCGCACCGCCACAACGAGATGAAGCGGAGCGTAATCGAGCTGGCATGACTTTACCTCACTTCACAATAACGGAGGTTTTATTATGGCAATCGGCAAACGCATCCGCTTTTTCCGCAACCGAAAAGGCATGACACAGAAACAGCTAGGCGAAATCCTTGGCTTTCTCGGAAAGACCTCTGATGTCCGTATGGCGCAGTATGAAACCGAAGCGAGGACACCAAAGCACGACCTTGTAAAAGAAATGGCGGG
>KE159631.1:9667-10415 GCA_000403335.2 Lachnospiraceae bacterium MD335 | reverse complement strand
AGTATGAAACCGAAGCGAGGACACCAAAGCACGACCTTGTAAAAGAAATGGCGGGTATCTTTGATATAAGCACCCACGCCCTCACAGTGCCGGATATTGATACCTATATCGGGCTTATGCACACGCTCTTTGCGTTGGAAGATATGTACGGGCTGAAAATCGGGGAGATTGACGGGGAAATCTGCCTGCGCCTTGATAAGTCCGACTATTCCACTTATACGTCCATGTTTGATATGTTCCACGCATGGCAGGAGCAAGCCGCCAAACTGAAACAGGGCGAGATTACCAAAGAGGAATACGACCAGTGGCGGTACAAGTACCCCGAACTGGACACTTCAAAGCATTGGGCGAAAGTCCCCTCACAGGCGGTCAGTGATATGCTTATGGAGGAATTTCAGAAAATCGAGAAAGAAGAAAAGAAAACATCTAAAAAGAAAAAACAGAAATGAGCATAAAAAGACCTTGCCGATATTCAGTTTCCATATCTGAAAATCAGCAAGGCTTTCTTTATGCCAATGATGTAATTATTTAGTGCGTGATGTTATAAATGTTGCCAAATCGTTGCCAAAACCTAAACAAATTTGTTTGAAACACGTATAAATAAAGGCTTTTTCAATCCCGTTTCATCACTCGAACTCTGACTTTTCCTAACTGATTTTATTTAGGAGTTATTCTCTGTCGAGTATGTAAATCTCTTGATTATTTGATATATCCATATTATCCTGCCTATATAAGCTAATGTTATCAT
>KE159631.1:0-5972 GCA_000403335.2 Lachnospiraceae bacterium MD335 | reverse complement strand
AACTTTACTAAGGATTTCAAAAAGTAATTATTTGAACGAAGCCCCATTTTATCACTGAAAAGGATATTGCCCGATATTAGAAAATATGCTATATTGTCGATATGGGAAAACCATAGAGCCAAAGGCGGCTTTACCCCTCTTATTTTTTCGGAGGGTTTCAAATAGCCCTCCAGACGAAAGAAAGGAGGGCGATACAATGTACGTTACATATCAGGATCTAATCCAGATTGGAATACTCATTGTTGCCCTTGCTAATTTGATTTATCAGATTTACAAGGGAAAAAAGAAATAGCCGCCACTATTCGCAGTAGTGACGGCTTACCTCGTAAGAGGTAATAATTTGTCATAATGTGGGTAGAGCCGCTTCTATGGCTTTCCCTTTGTATGTATACAATAGCATATCCGAGAGCAAAACGCAACAAATTTTTATATTCCTTTCGAGATATGAAAAACTCATTTTTGGGTACATTCGTTAAACAACGACCACACATACCTGAATCCCACCCTAAATATTAGCTCATCATTTTTCAACCAAAGATTTAGAATATAATTTTCCAGTTTTCGGTAATCCTCCTTATCCAACTTTCCCGCCAGCCAATCTAAATCTATGTTGTTTTTCATCATTATATTATTATATTCCCAACTATTTGTAAATCTCTCAAATATTCCATGAATCCTACTGTTTGTTTCGTCCATTTTCCGAAAAAATGTTTCATGCTCCACGTCACACTTTCCTATTTTGATTAAAAATTGACTATCGTCAGGTGTCGCTATCCCAAGCAGACCTCCGTCTTCCGTTATATGTTCTACCGTGGCGGCAGGCACTTCCATTTTTTCAAGACTTTTTAAAAGCATATCTGTAAATTTCTCAATATTCATAATTCGCCCTTTCCCTATTTTTTACAAAACTTCCTGCCATGCTCTATAACAATGTTTTAATTGCACTATTCCCTTTATTTTCACGCATTTCCCAAAGCATTGTTTTTGCATAACTACGCACCAATCTCCAATATTCATATTCCATATCCTCAATATGTTCTGTCAATTCTTCCCCCAACATCATTTCACATTCAGGATTTGCATACAGAATAAAGATTTTTCCGCTTTTAAACCGCTTAATCAAAAAATACCGCCTTGTATCTCTGCTGTTATCCCTCTTTGTAAAAATAAAATATGCCCTCAATATGTCGCTAATGTTTGGATTGTAAGATGGAAGTAAAATCTGCAAGATATTGACTCCCCCTCTTTCAAAAATTCTCACTCCAAAATCCGAATTTTCATACGGATATGGCAAGCCGTCATCCTCACATAATGTTTGGTACATATCATGGATAAAAATTTTACCATCCTGCTTTAAAAACCTGAAAAATTCATCTCTCTCTTTTTCTGTCCCCTTATATAACATTGCAGGAATCAGCGTTTCAAAAAGTTCATAACGCAGACAATCGTATCTGTCATACTCCATTTCCACATTTTACACCTCCGCATTTTTATTACCTTTATTATAATATGCCGTTATTATGCCGTCAATAAGAATTTAGCCGTCATTTTGACAGTATAATAACATTATCAAGCCGTTAAGGAAGTGATAAGCATTGAAAATAAAGCAATCAAAATTTACGTTACGGATAAATGACGAATTACTAAAGAAATTTCACTATATTTCTGAATACAATGCCCGTTCTGCAAATAGTGAACTAACAATACTAATCAGAAGGCATATTGCAGAATTTGAAAAAAAGCACGGAAATATAAAACACTGATTATTTTCATGCCGTCATACAGCCGTCAAATCTCCTTTTTGCCGTCAGATTGACACTATAATAATGTCTGTATGGAGGTGTTGGCATGGCAATTGATACAGCTAAATTCACTTTAAGGATAGACGCTGAATTATTAAAAAAATTCCGTTTTGTTGCAGATTATAACGCCCGTTCCGCTAACCGTGAACTGGAAGTTTTAATGAAAAAGCATATTGCAGAATTTGAAAAAGAGAATGGCAAGATAACTTTTGACTGATTTTTCTTTGTTCTTAAAAGGTGGAGCAGTACCCCGCTCCACCCGCAATAACTATATTTCGCTTCTTCTGAATAAATAATTGTATATCTTTCTCCGCATTAGATATAAATCATCTCACTATTTACAACCTCCCTCACACAAGCCTGAATATTATTCATTTTTTGAACCCATAAAAGCTGATTTTCTTCCTTTAACCGTTCCGTCACTCCCTGCCTTTCGGCATATTCCTTTACCAGCCGAGAAAACATATCCTCCGCCTGTTCATCTACGCTTGCAAGGTATTCATTCAGCCTGCCGCTTGTCAGCAGATTGAGATAAACGAACTGTTTATGCTCTTTAAGATACCGTAAATGCCGCTGTCCCCAAATACCAATCAGCTTTTCTTCTTCGGAAGGTAATGCAAGCTTTGGGAGGTAATAGCCGCCTTTCTTTGCATACCAAAGACCGTTACTTTCATCATAAATCCTGTTTTCCATAGTGTTTTTCCTACCTTTCCTCTTGATTGTTTCTAAAGCGTTTCCCACGCTGCTTAGACTGCTGTACCGCTTTTGCCTGCCCTAAAAGGCTGTCCATCTACTTACTTCCAAATGCCTTGCGGAGCAGCTTATAATCTTTGTTTTCCGCACGGAGGTTTTCATTTTCCCCTACCAGTTTCTCATTGGTTTTCCTTAACCCCTCATTCTCACGGTGGAGGTTGCTGTTTGTGACATTCAGCCGATAGTAGCTGTCCCACGCTTCAAAGCACCTTATAAGAGCTGTTTTAACAAACGATTTCAGCTTTTGCACCAAAGGCTCTGCCACTTTATTCTTATAGGACTTTGCAGACATGAACCCCTGCGGCTCTGGCAACTGGTACTCTGAAGAAGTGTCAAGCGCCTGTTCCAGAGTTTTTAGATTTTCCATGCCTTTGTCGTAATTCTCCACCCTGTCCGACAATACTTGAAATTCCTCTTTTTTCTCTGAAATCTGCCCTTCAAGTTGGATGACCTCTTTTTCCCGTTCCTGCTTTTTATAATCAAGGACAGACAAATGTTTCTCATGCGTGCCTTTATGCTCCCATTCAATGCCATGCCGCCCCATCACAGCGGCAAGGTTTTCTTTTTCGGACTGTACCCACTGGCTCCACTCCGTATCGCCACGGGAGCCGCCTTTGAATCCCTGCGCCGCCAACGCCTGTTTCAAAGATACCCTCGTATCAAGCCCACGCTTGCTGCCAGTCGTGAACGGAACAAAATCAATGTGCAGATGCGGCGTTGCTTCATCCATATGGATATGGGCGGAAAATACATAAAGGTTAGGGTTTCGCTCTTGAAATCCATGATAATATTCGTCTAAAATCTGCCTTGCAAGCTGTCCATTTTCACTTCCTGCACTCATATTTTCCTTATCGCCAATCTGTAAAATCAGTTCATGGAACGGTTTTTCCTGCTTTGAGTTCCGTATCTTCTCGTAATAATCATCAATGCGGCGGTCTGCCCTCTTCTGCTTTTCATTATATCTCTGTAACGCTTCATCAAAGAGTTTGTGATACACTTTCTTGATATTTTCATTACAGTAATCTACATTGAGGTGGGAGCGTTGTCCTAAACATTTGCAATGTTGCAACCTTAACAGTTGCTCGCTTCTTTTTCTTCGGGAAGTTCCCAATACCACCCATTGCCTTCCTTTATTGACTTAACGCCGAGAGATTTTTTTGCTTCGTCAAGCACTCTTTTTGAGATACCGATATTCTGTGCTTTCTTTAATATAAGCTGCTGCTGGTATTTCCCATCAGACAGGCAATCCATAATTAATTTCTCTGCTTGTTCGGATTTCTTTTCACGGCTGATGCCGTTCAATAAATCATCAATGGAAATGTCATAATGACCTTTCCACACAAATCCAGTTTCTTTATTCAGTTCAAAAGCAATAGGCTCGCCTTCAGGCGCAAGGGAAGATTTTTCATGCGCAACTACCCGCACTTCTTTGTTTTCCTTGAGCCTGCCGACAATGAGTACGCTTCGTGCCGTTGCTTGGAAGTCGATTGAGCCAAGCCCTCTGTAATTTGCTTTGCCGCCGTGTACTTTATTCAAGTGTCCGACAAGGATAACGGCGCATCCATGTTTTTCTGCTACCCGACCTAACTGCGAAAGGATATTGCGGACTTCGTTTGCCCTGTTCATATCAATTTGAGCGCCGATATACGCTTGTACGGGGTCTAAAATAATTACCTTTGCGCCCGTTTCAATAATTGCCTGTTCAATTCTTTCATCAAGCATTGAGAGCGCGGCTTCCGACTCGTCAATTACCTTGATTTGCGTACAGTCGGCATTGGCTGCAAGCAGACGGGGCTTAATTGTGTCGCCAAGTCCATCCTCTGCGGTTTGGTAAATAATTCTTATCGGCTCACGCTCTGTATCGTCACAAGGCAGTTTATCTCCCCTTGATAAGATAGAAGCTAACTGTAAAATCATCATTGTTTTTCCATCGCCAGGGTCTCCGTGGACAATGGTTATCTTTCCATAAGGAATATACGGATACCAAAGCCACCCGACCTCGGTTGCAGGTATCTCGTCCATGTTCAAAATTTTAAGCTCAGCCATTATAGCCACCGCCTTTTTCTATGAAAAGATTGAATTTTTCGGTTTTTAGGGTTATACTATTACTACTACATTTTTGAATTGGCTGCTCCGTATCTGCGCCAACAGATACAACAGGAGCAGTCACTTCTTTTTTATCCGTCATTTTCACCTTCTCCTTTCAGACCGCCGAGGATAACGCCAATTAATTCGATTGTATCAAGCAGTTCTTCATTTACGCCCCCGCCCGCTTCAATCCTCTGCAATTCTGCAAGGACGTCGGCAAGCTCATTGCGGAGAGCCTTATACACCCTCGGATTGCCCTGCACAACCACGTCCTGGCATAAGAGCCGCCTTGTGATATAGTCCTGCTTGGTAAGCCCCGAAAGCCGCACCGCTTTGTCAATCCGCTCACTTTCTTCGGGAGATACCCGAAAGGCGACGGTCTTATTTCTCCAACGGTTGCAGTTGTCTAAATTCTTTGCCGACATATCAAAAATCCCCCTTTCCTAAATCATCAAGCCTGTCCGCCATTTCTGCCTGCTTTGACGGAAACAGGTGTGCATAACGGTAAGTGATTTCAATGCTCTCATGCCCCACACGGTCGGCAATCGCCACCGCCGAGAACCCCATGTCAATCAACAGACTGATGTGGCTGTGACGCAAATCGTGAATCCGTATGCGCTTTACCCCTGCGGCTCTTGCGCCCCTGTCCATCTCGTGATGGAGATAGCTCTTTGTTACCGTGAAAATGCGGTCTTTCTTCTTTAAGCCGTACAACATACCGATATATTCCTGCATTTCCTCGCAGAGAAACTTCGGCATTTTGATTGTGCGGTTGCTCTTTTTCGTTTTCGGAGAGGTAATCACGTCCTCCCCATGCAGGCGTTGGTAGGATTTGTTAATCGTGACCGTTTCCTTATCAAAATTGAAATCAGCGGCAGTCAAAGCTAATAATTCGCCTTCTCGGATTCCGCACCAGTAAAGCATCTGGAACGCATAATAGGAAACTGGCTTGTCCATCATTTCATCTGCAAACCTCTTATATTCTTCTTTCGTCCAGAACAGCATTTCTTTGTGTTCCTCGCTCCCCATGTTCCCCGCCTTTGCCGCAGGGTTGGAGCGGAGGTCATAAAAACGCACCGCATGGTTGAAGATAGCAGAAAGCTGGTTGTGTACGGTTTTCAGATACGTCTGCGAATAGGGATTGTGCTTTTCATCACGGTAGGCAAGCAGCTCATTCTGCCATGCAATGATTTCCTTCGTGCCAATCCCACTAATCTTCATCTTCCCGAAGTACGGAAGAATCTTCGTCCGAATGATATGCTCCTTTGTCAGCCAAGTGTTTTCTTTCAGTCGGTTCTTGACATCATTCGCATAAAGCTCCGTAAAGGC
>KE159630.1:625519-633585 GCA_000403335.2 Lachnospiraceae bacterium MD335 | reverse complement strand
AGGTTCCCGTTGGTGAGAAAAAATTCACCACCCTCCTCCACGGGTATCAGATCCATGCTTTCCAGCCGCCGTATATCATTCGGACACATGAATCCGTTCTGGATGCCGATGGAATAACCTTTCATCCTGCTTTCATAATCACCCCGGAGAAGGCCGTCCACGTTCATCTTCACGAAATACTCCTTCTTCTCCTGCGGAAGGAACAAGGCTTTCTGTATGGACTGCTCCCACCGGATCACCCACGGGTCTAAGGTGTATTTCACGAATTCCAAAGACTGCTGCTCGATATTGGAAAAGCTGCTCTTATCCAAATCCCCCACCATGTGCGGCGGGATGCGGTACAGCCGCGCGATCTCGTCTATCTGGAACTTCCGCGTCTCCAAAAACTGTGCTTCCTCCGGGGGAATCCCGATCTGCTGGTACTTCATGCCCTCCTCCAAAACGGCGACCTTCCCGGCATTTTTCGAGCCGCCGTAAACGGAATGCCAGCTCTCCCTTACCTTCGCCGGGTCTTTCAATACCCCCGGATGCTCCAGCACCCCGCCCGGTGTCGCCCCGTTCTCGAAAAAGGATGCGCCGTATTCCTCACAGGCAAGCGTCATGCCCACCGCGTTCTTCGCCATAGCGATGGGCGAATACCCCACCAGCCCGTCAAAGCCAAGCCCCGGTATATGCAGCACATCCTCCGGCTTAAGGCGCACACGCCCGTATTCGGAAAAGTTGGGGTTCTCATCGGTATTCCGGGTATAGGTGTAGAAAAGCCGCCCATGCTCGTCACGGTCAACCTCCATCTTGTCCGGGAGCAGTGGATATAAAGATAATACCCTGCCGCTCCCGTCACGGATGATCTGCGCATAGGCATTGCCCCATATCAATAAATGACTCATGAGCGTCTCCCGGAACACGAAGGAAGTCATCTCCGGGTTCGGCTCGTCATGGAGAAGATAATATAATGGATGGTCATACACCCGCTCCTTCCCTGTTTCCGTATAGCGGTACACATGGATTGGCAAAGACGCCACAGCCTCCGCCAGTATCCGCACACAGGAATAGACCGCCGTGGTCTGCATGGCGGTCCTCTCATTCACATTTTTCCCGCTGGTGCTTCTCCCAAAGAAAAAGGAATAAGCCTGACCGCCGTAGCTATCCTTTGGCTTATCCCTCGCACCCCGATTTCCAAAAATGGATGGCAGTTTCATAGGCACCTCCTAAAAATGAGCAAAAAGAAAGCATCTCCGAAGAGATGCCCCCAAGCAATATGATTTATGGAACTTTCGAATTATTAGCCTAAAATTTCATCCAATAATTCCATTTTCTCATCCCGCACTGTTTTCATTCCAAAAAGATGCTTTACATCATCATGATTGGAGTATTCATAAACAGGTCTTATATTAAACAGGTTTAATATTTCATTGCAGTAATCTAAACAGACGTTTGATATTTCAAATATATCATCATAGGTCTGGTCAGTCATTCCCCAATTATCAATATATGCCGCCGTAAACCAATGATACTCTTGATCATTGTGAGCATAAACCCTTTTTCTGCTATTTATGATGATATTCTTTACATCCTTGTATTTTTCTATATTGGCTTTTAATTCCCTCTTCATATCCAACAATTTCTGTTGTACATCATTGAATTCATCCATCTTCCCCATTTCTATATAAACCTCATTTGCCATACCACAAATATTTTGGGAGTTACCCTTAGTGTCATAAAGCATTTTGTATGTTTCCAAGATTATACGAAATATACAATTATCCTGAATACACCCATAAAAAGCACCTGTACTTCTTTCTTTAAAATAGGGTTGGAGTTTCCAAACATCCTTTAGAATTTGAATATTAGTTTTTATACATAACGCCTGATTCCTAAAAGCTAATACTTTCTTCAACCACGGAAACTCTTTTGTGATTTCACTGTCGTCTATATTCACGTTCTATCTCCTTTACTTCTGTATATTGTAAAATATCAATTACTGAATCAGTATACCATAAACCACATTTGTCTAAAAGGACAAAATCCCTCTCTCATCATAAACGCTGCCTGTGCTACCCTCGTTCCTGATCGCCCGGTCAAGCCCCATAATGGCTGCCACAGCGCCGTCAATCTTCTCCGTGGATTTTTCCTTGTCCGGCTTGATGTTCCCTGCCGGGTCTGTGCGGACGAAGATGTTATCCATCATCCACCGCAGGACGGGATGCCCGCCGTGGGCGACATTCTTCTCCAGCACCAGTTCCATCAGCCGCTTGGTGGGCGGCGACATATCCTTAAAGCCCTGCCCGAGGGGAACCACCGTAAAGCCAAGCCCCTCAAGGTTCTGCACCATCTGCACCGCTCCCCACCTGTCGAATGCAATCTCCTTGATGTGGAACTTCTTTCCCAATTCATCAATGAAATTCTCTATGAATCCATAATGGATCACGTTTCCCTCGGTGGTCTGCAAATATCCCTGCCTCTCCCACACGTCATACGGCACATGGTCACGGCGCACACGCAGGCGCATATTTTCTTCCGGTATCCAGAAGTACGGAAGTAAAATATATTTTTCCGTGTCATTTCTCGGAGGGAATACCAATACAAAGGCGGTAATGTCAATGGAACTGGATAAATCCAAGCCTCCGTAACATTCCCGCCCCAGCACTTCCCGCTCATCCACGGGAAAGGCGCAGGCATCCCATTTCTCCATCTGCATCCACCTTGTGGACTGCTTCACCCACTGGTTTAATCTGAGCTGCCGGAAAATATTTTCCTCTGCGGGATTATCCTTTGCACTCAGATACGCATTCCGCACTTTCTCGATGTCAATGGTATGCCCCAGCGAGGGGTTCGCTTTCCTCCACACATCCTCCGATGACCAGTCCGCATCATCGGACGCGCCATAGATCACAGGGTAAAATGTAGGGTCTATCTTCCTGCCCTGCAGGATGTCCTCCGCCTTCTGGTGCTGCTCGAAACAGACGGAATGTCTGTCCGTCCCGGCTGTAGTTATTAAAAAGAATAAGGGCTGCGTCCGTGCATCGCCGGAGCCTTTGGTCATGACATCGAACAGTTCCCGGTTTGGCTGGCTGTGCAGCTCATCGAAAATAACAGCGTGTACATTCAGGCCATGCTTGGTGTATGCTTCCGCCGAAAGCACCTGATAAAAACTGTTCGTTGGCTTATACACCAGACGCTTTACCGACATAACGGGTTTTATCCTCTTTTTCAGTGCCGGGCACTGCTCCACCATATCCACCGCCACGTCAAAAACAATAGATGCCTGCTGGCGGTCAGAGGCACAGCCGTAGACCTCCGCGCCCCACTCATTATCGCCGCAGGTCATATATAACGCCACGCCCGCCGCCAGCTCCGATTTCCCGTTTTTCTTTGGAATTTCCACATAGGCAGTGTTGTACTGCCTGTAACCGTTCTCCTTCACCGTGCCGAACACATCCCGGATGATGGCCTCCTGCCACGGGAGCAGTACAAAGGGCTGCCCCCGCCATTTGCCTTTGGTATGTTTCAGGCAGCCTATGAAGTCCACGGTGCGTTTTGCCTTTTCCTCGTCAAACACTATCCCCCGCCTCCCTTAAAGAGCAAAAGCTCCATTGCATCGCTTTCCTTGTCCTCGCCGCCCTCCGCCACGATGCGGCTCCGGGAGGAAGGGGTAAGGCCGAACTGCTCACAGAAACGGTTCATGATCTTTAAATAGGTCTGCGCGATGGATACCTGCGGGACCTGCTGCCAGTAGCCGGAAGGGGTCTTCACGATGGTGCCGTGCTGGGTGATGAATTCCTCGGCTTCCTTCCAGCGCGCATATGCCTGGCAGTACCCGGCAAAAGCCGCCATGTCGATCTCCGTGAGGATGCCCAGCTTCTCCATCTGCCCCGCCATCCGCTTCCATTCTTTTTTCGCCTCGCCCTCCAGCCATGCCGGACAGCGGGGCGCTTTCTTTTCCGGCTTCGGCTCGCCCGTGTTAAGGCTGCGCTTGCCGGGGTTGCCCTCCAGCGCCTTGACCGCCGTGGGCTTGGGTTTCCTTCCGCTCTGCACCTGTGCCGCCTCCTTCCCTTAAATTCACGCAGCAGAAAAGGGCTCCCGGAGGAACCCTTTCCCGCTGCTATGTATCTATTTTATTCCTGTTCCGGGAGCGCGTCCGCCGCTGCCCTCGCCGCTGTCAGTGCGTTCTCCTCATAAAAATATGGGTCAACGCTGCGGGAAACCTCCGCGCCGTTTTTGTCATGGACGCTGAATCCAAACCCAAGCGCCTCATCATCCCATTCCGTACTCAGTTCATATCCGTTGTAAGTTTCCTTCATTGTGTTCTCCCTCCTTAGTTGTATTCCATGATCAGGATCGCCAGCGCCGCTTTTGTCGCGTCATCCTCCGGCTCGCAGTCCCATCCCCTGTCGTAGCAGCAGGTGGTCTTCCCGTCTATCTTTATGGCCAGCCTGGAAATCCTCCCGCCGTCAATCCCAAAAACGCTCCCTTCCTCATAATGCTTTACCGTATAGCTGCAGGCTGTCATCCTTCCGTCCTGCGGTATCCCGATTACCCCTTTTCTTACCATCCTTTTTCCCTCCGTTTTCCTTTTGTTAGACACATGTTACCTCTGAACGAAGGTATTATCCACTTATATCTGCTTCATAAATGTACCAGAGATAACAGCCGAGGATTGTGTACATTATGGCGGAGGGCTTATGCCTCTTCCGCCTTCATCCTGATCGCCGGGATGACCGCCCGCTCCTGTGTCTGCCAGTCCGTGTAGTTTGCCTTTACCTCGGTCAGCCCCGCCATCCGGAAGCCATGCTTTTCGAATTCCGCAAGGGTCGGTATCAGGCTTGAAAAGGTGCTGCTGATGGTGAATTCGCTGATGCCGTTCTCCTTAAGCGCCCTTGTGATCTCCGGGATGTCGTTGTCCCATATGGTCTCGCCAAAATCGATCCTGTCGTTGCCCGCCGTGATGCTGTTCCGGTACGCCCAGAACAATGTGGCGTTGATCCCCCACTCCTTAAGGCTTCCTGCCTGCTCTGCAATGGCTCTCTCAAAAAGTTCAATTTTTTTCATGGTGTGTGCCCTCCGTTTTTTCGTATTTTCCCTTTCGGCAGTACACATGTTACCTCTGAAAGCGCACATTATCCACTCATATCTGCACCATAAATGTGACAAAGATATGGGTGGATAACTGTGCATCTTATGGCGGTTTATGAGAACTCCACCATATGTAATGTTTTGCACACGCGTTTATAATCCCCGCGCTTTAATGCCTGCTTACTGCCATACCGCACCTTCCGGTTCAGATATTTCTTATTCAGGGAAATACCGTGGCGCAGCTCTCCCCTCATGCTGTAGGAGCCATTGCCCCGCTGCCAGCAGTTGCGCTTTTGGTGTGCATTCCCCGGCATCCTTTCCTGCATTGCCATGTCCGTCCACCCCCTTTCCGATTCCAGCATTTATTTTCTGACCACACCGCGTGTCCTGATCTCATAAGCTGCCCCGACACGGTTTCCGTTATAATCCTCGCAGCTCACGAATCCCTCGCCGTACATTCCAGAATTGATGTTGATGTATCCGCACTGCTGTATCTCATCCACTCCTTCCGGGTGGTAATAGACCGGGTACTGGCAGTTATTGCCGATACCGTAGGCGTGAGTGACGGTGTTCCCGATACTCATCCTGTAATATTCCAGATAAGCGCCGAGCTTCTTTTTCAGCAGGTGCATCTGCACCCTGTCCGTCCCCCATTCATAGCGTACTATTTCTTCCACGTTGAGGGCATCCATGAACTCCCCGACTGCCGCCGCCATCGTCTCCTGCATTGTGTCATCATATACAATCCTCATGCCGCGCCCTCCTGTCTGCTTTTTCTATCCGGCAGACCATGCCGTCCACCGCCGTGATCCGCCACCCACTTCCCCGCCAGAGGACCTCCGCCATCCATATCCCCACATATTCGTTGCTCCTGCTCCGCCCGGAAAGGACTTCCCCGTGCCGGAGCATCCATTCCGCAAGGTTTGTTTTCAGGCGGTTCTCCCGCTCCATCTTTTCAGCGTAGTTCATCCGTACCCTCCCCATCAGTACACAAGGGCGCTCACGCATCCCCGTCTGTCACGGACATCCGCCTCTTTGCACCGGAATCCCAGCAGTTCCTGAACCTCCATCTCCACGGCATATTCCGGGTTCCCCGGATGGCCTTTGGGTTTCATCTCCCCCGCCAGTATCTTTTCCGCATCCTGCGCCGTAAGGTCAACGTATCCTGACGGCGTCATGAAATGAAACTCTTTCCTATGGGAAACATAGCGCCGGAGCAGCTCCCCCACGGTCACCTCCCCGTCCCCGATTTTCACCGCATGGTCTTCCCCGAATATCACCGCAAGGCTGCTTCCGTTCTGCCAGTCAACGTGGATGGAGCCGGAATCGTCCACCCCCGTCACCACACCCTGCATTCCGGGCGGCATCTCCCTGTAGGGGTCATCCATCTTTACCAGCTCCACCCTGCACCCTTTGGGGTATTTCTCCCGCAGGGCTTCCAGTTCCTCTTTTTTGATAGCAAGGTTCATTCCGCATATCTCCTTCCGTAAATTCCGGCAGGGAGGGAAACGCCGCCTCCCCGCCCGTCCCACTCCTTATTCCTCCGTGTCAAAACTCTGGTTGACCTGTTCGATCAGGACCGCGTCCGCCGCTGCTTCCGCAAGTTCCGTCCCCGGCTGCCCTGCCGTTTCCCCTGCGGGTGCCTGTTCCTGCTGTTTTGCCGCCTCACGCTCGTTCCGGCGCGCTTCCTGCCACCTCTGCCTGTTTTCCTCGGTGCGGAAAGCGGAATGCCCTTTCAGCTTTTTCATCAGAAGGTCCCGTATCTCCTTGCCCTCTGCGCCGCCAAAGCCGAGGCGCAGAAGCCATATCCTCATGTAGTATTTCTCGTTTTCCTCGATAGTCTCTTTGGGGCTGATGCGTTTCTGCTCCTTTGCCTGCCGCACCATCGCCGCCGCAAGGTGCGTGAATGCCTTTATCATGTCGGGGTCACCCGCCGTGGGAAGGGTGAAGGTAATCTTCCCGTCCTGAAAGCTGATGCCTTTGCATCCTTCCGCATGGTTTTGGAATGTCTGCAGGAAAGTTTCCGCATCGGGAATCTCCGTGCTGCCCAGCTCCGCCACCAATGCTGTCGGAACCCGGAAAACATCTTCCGCAAAGGCGCGGCCTGTCAGATACTGTTTGCTGCGGATCAGGAAAATAAGGTTCTTAAGCCCCTCCGCCGTCATGCCCTCCATCGGCAGGCTAACCGTTGTTTCATCCGCCTCCGGCTCCGGGCTCCCGATGACCCCCTGCTCCAAAAGCCCTGCCCTTACCATCTCCGCCGTCTTTTCATCCTCCGTCTCCACCGCGCCGCTCCTGTCGATGGTGCAGTTCCCGATCTGGTAGCTGCAGGTCGGAACCCCAAGGTACTTTGCGGGCTGCCCTAAAATCCCGCTGACTGCCTTTACCACATCTTTCCTGTTTGCTGCATTCGTTTCAATCCTCATCCTTTTTTCCTCCGTTTTTTAAGCCCTCCGGCTTTGTTTTCCCTTTCGGTATTACATTAATCACTCTGAATGGGGATAAAAGCAACATAAATGTCAGAATAAATGTCACAATAAATAATCCGGGAACTGTGCATAGTACACAATGCCGCAAAGCACGAAATACACGTTCGGCAGGGCGCAGCCATTCCCCCACATACGGTATTCCGCCGAATCGGAATGGGGGTCTTCCAGCCATTTCCGTATCTGGCTGTCGGACTTGGGCTTACTGGATGTTCCCATTATTTTACGGTGGGTCTCGAACACCTCACGCCAGAATATCATTTCTTCCTCCGTGGGATTCTCCGTCCCCAGCCCGTCACACCACCAGTCCGGGAAGCCCTGCAGCCTCGCGCATTCCGTGGGTGTGAGCCTTCGGACGATATAGTCCGGCTCTACGATATGATAATCGCCGCTGAACGCTTCCTGATTGCCCAGCCACTGCTTGGAGCCCATGCTCGCGGAGATCGTACCAAATACATCCTTACCCGATGCCGTCCGCACATCATTTATTACCGGCGGGTCCTTATA
>KE159630.1:623263-624414 GCA_000403335.2 Lachnospiraceae bacterium MD335 | reverse complement strand
AAAATCTGCGACAAGGTAGATGCGTTTTCTACGTTGGGGGACGCCCCACAGGCAGGCATCGACCACCCGCCACGCGAGGGAAAACCCGTCTGCCATGATGCATCCGGCATTCGCCCATTTTCCCTTTGGAGGTCCAGGAACATGAATGCCCCCGTCTTTGACGGAGCAGACCGCTTCAAGCACTGCCCTGAAATCCTCCCCGCCGTTTGAGGAGAATGCCCCCGGCACGTTCTCCCATACGATGAATCTTGGGTATCTCCCATCTGTCGCACACCTCATTTCCTTTATGATCCGTATTGCCTGAAAAAATAAGCTGGACTGCTTACCGCCAAGTCCTGCACGTTTTCCTGCTATTGAGATGTCCGTGCAAGGACTCCCAAATGTTATGATGTCCACGGGCTCTATTTCATCCCCACGGATGCTGTTCACGTCACCGTAATGTTTCACGAAAGGCAGCCGCTTTGTGGTCACCCTGATAGGGAACATCTCAATTTCCGATGCCCACACCGGGCGGATTCCGGCAAGCAGCCCGCCAAGCTCAAAAGCGCCGGAGCCGGAGAACAGGCTGCCCAGCGTCAGTTTCCCATTCTCATCCATCAGAGCCACCCCCGTCCAAGTCGTCATAAGAAATGCCCGTCAGTTCCGTCAGCACATCCTCGCAGGAAGCCACCGCCGCATCCCATCCCCGGCTGAATGATTCCGATGCATTGCACCCGCCGAGACCGTGTATCCTGCGGAATATCTCAACCAATAATTCCCTGTCACTCATTGCCCTTCACCTCCCCCGTCAGTTCCGCATAAGGGATTTTCACGCCATCCCGCTCTACAAATACATTTTCAGCAGAGCCGGCCTGTTCGATATAGCGGTTCACGATGACGTCCGCAAACTTCTCATCCAGCTCTATGGTGTAGCAGATGCGGCCCGTCTGCTCACAGGCGATCAGCGTGGAGCCGGAGCCGCCGAAGGGGTCCAGTACAATGCAGTTGCTCATGCTCGAATTCTTGATGGGATATGCAATTAATCCCACTGGCTTTGCGGTTGGATGGGTCTCGCTTTTCTTCGGGCGGTCAAACTCCCATATGGTGGTCTGCTTCCTGTCGGAATACCAGTTGTGCTTCCCGCCCTTCTTCCATCCGAACAGGCACGGCTC
>KE159630.1:612206-622923 GCA_000403335.2 Lachnospiraceae bacterium MD335 | reverse complement strand
TGCTGCCACTGGTAGGGGCTGCGCCCCAGCACAAGGCTCTGCTTCTTCCAGATGCAGCACCCGGAAAGGTAGAAGCCCGCTGCCTGAAACGCTTTCCTGAAATTCAGCCCTTCCGTGTCAGCGTGGAACACATAGATAGAGGCATCGCTCTCCATGTTCTGCTCCATATTTACGAATGCGGCAAAAAGGAAGTTATAGAACTGCTCATTTTCCATGTGGTCATTCCTGATCTTCCCGGCGCTCCCTTCGTAATCGACATTATAAGGGGGATCGGTGACCACGAGGTTTGCCTTCGCCCCTGCCATCAGCACATCGTATGTTTCCGGCAAAGTGGAATCGCCAACCACCAGCCTGTGCCTGCCAAGCGTCCACACATCACCCATCTTCGCCACGGCGGGCTTTTCCAGCTCCGCGTCTATGTCGAAATCATCTTCCGTGATTTTTTTGTCATGGACGGAATTGAATAGCTGCTCGATCTCCGGCGGCTCAAAGCCAGTGAAGGACACATCAAAGTCCGAATCCTGCAGGTCGGCGATAAGGTCAGCCAGCAGCTCCTTGTTCCATTCGCCCGTGATCTTATTCAGCGCAATGTTGAGCGCCTTCTCCTTCTGCTTGTCAATGTCAATGACGATGCAGTCGATCTCCTCATAGCCAAGTTCGGAAAGCACAGACACGCGCTGGTGTCCCCCGATAATGGTCATGTCTGAGTTGACGATCACCGGCTCCACATAGCCGAACTCCGTAATGGAGTTTTTTATCTTCTGGTATTCCTTATCGCCGGGTTTCAGCGCCTTCCTCGGATTGTAGGATGCCGGAACCAAATCGGCGATCTTGATTTTCCGAAACTCCATTCTCTAATCCCTCCAGAACCTTGCCTTGATGTAGCAGTCATAGCTGCAATACTTCGGTTTCCTGCTCCGGTAAAAGGAAAACTCCCTGCCGCAGCATTCACATTTCTTTGTGACAATGGCTTTTCTGTTCCCCTCCTGCGGATGTGCTTTCCACCACTGCCTCCGGCATTTCTCGGAGCAGAACTTCCTCGGCCTACCGGTCCCTGCCTGCTGCATTTCCTTCCCGCAGCAGAGACAGATGCCGCTACATTCTGCCCGCTCCTGCAGGTTTTTGACGGTGGCTTCCACATAGCCGCCCATCCCTTTTGCCTTGCAGTGGTTGCGGACGATGTCGCGGGAAAGCCCCAGCGCCTCCGCAATGGCACGGTAGCCCATGCCGTTTAAGCGCATTTCCTTCACCTGCGCCGCCTCAAAATCGGTCATTTTCCCTCCACCTCCATCAAAAAAGGCCCAAAAACCAGCGTTTTTTGATGGTTTTTAAGCCCAAAAACATGGGTTTTTCGGTACTTTCACGCAAAACTAAAGTGCCTGAAAGCCTTGAAAAATCAATGTTTATGTAAGATTTGGGGGCGATTTCCTATCCCCCCTGTGCGAATTTGCGAAAACGCGCGTCTGAGGGGGCGGCGGTCAGAATTTCGTCAGGTTTTGGAGATTGATGTCGCCCCTCCCCGGTCAGATTTCCACGGGAAATGTCACACTATGTCAGAGCGTGACGGAAAAAGAACCATCACGGAAACCGTCAGTAATGGAACTCCTGATAGCGGTCCTCCGTCATGGTTTTATGGTCGTGGCAGCTCTTACAAAGGCTCTGCCAATTGCTCTCATCCCAAAACAGCTCTGCATCCCCTCTGTGTGGGATGATGTGGTCAACCACGGTTGCTTTCACCAAGCGTCCCTGCTCCATGCATCTGACGCAGAGGGGATGTGCTTTCAAGAAACGTATCCGTGCTTTCTCCCACCTGCCATCGTATCCCCGGACGGATGCGCTGGCTCGGTCGGAGGCGTGCAGCTTTGCGTGTCCCTCACAGTACATCCCGTCCGTCAGCTTCGGGCATCCGGGATGCTTACATGGTTTCATCGGTTTCCTCGGCATGGCGTCACCACTTCTTCACGCCGCCGTAATACTTGTCAGCGATTGCCTCCTGCTGGTACTCCGGCAGGCTCCGCAGGCGTTCACTCACTTTCTCCAGCGACTGCGCCTGTTCTTCCTTCGTCTTATGGAAGTGGCAGGTTCCGCCTCCACACTTCCCACATCTCAAAATGCTACAGTTCCCATCCTTCATAGCGAAACAATCCATCGATAACTCCTTTCCACCCTTTCCGCAAAAGAAAAGGACAGCGGTGAAAGGATAAAGCCCGCTGCCCTTGCGGAGGACGTGAAAAAAGCCCCGTGGCTTCTCCAACAGGGCTCCCTACACTTCTTCGCATCATAACCATAGCACAATATTTTTTCCTTTGCAATAAACCAGCCGTCCACCTTTAGTCTACCGTCAGTCTACCATCAGTCTACTTTCCGGCGGCAGTAAAGCCAGCAACCCTTGTAATTGCTGGCTTTCTCCCATAAAATTTTTACCCCACCCGGCAAAAAATAAATTTAAAATTTTTCAAAAAAAGTTTTTTAACTCAGCATAAACGCCGTATCGCTGTGTTCCCGGATGCTGTAAATGGTCTCCAACTCCTCCAGCGCCTTCTTCCTGTACTTGCCGATCATGGAGTGGGAAACCTCGTATTTCTCGGAAAGCTCCTGCCACTCCATCCCCTCTATCACCATGTCGGTTATGATCTCCGGCAGTTTCCCGCTTAAGCAGCTAATCCCGAAACGGAAGAAGTCCATTTCCTCTTTTTTCTTCTGGTATTCCTCCAAAAGCCCGTCAAACAGGTCATCGTCCAGCTTATCCGCCACCCTGCGGTAATTGAGGGCTGCGGATGCCGTGCGGTCTGACGGTCCGCTGGTCTGCACCTTTTCCCCCTCATGCCCGGAAAGGCACATGGACTTTATCACATCATCCGGCTCTATCCCTTTGAAATTGGTTATCCTGAATTTCAGTATTTTCAGTTCCTTCTCCCTGGTCTGGTATTCGCTGAACATCCTTCTGATTTCTTCCCTCATTTCCTTCCGCCTCCAATCCTCGCTTTTACCGCATCCACAAGTGCCGACTGCCCGCAGTCCTTTTTCTCCAGCGCAGCCATTACCCTCTCATCCAGTGTGCCTTTGGAAATCATATGGTGGATCACAACCGTCTCCTCCTGCCCCTGCCGCCACAGCCTTGCGTTCATCTGCTGGTACAGTTCCAGAGACCATGTCAGCCCGAACCACACCAGCGTGGAGCCGCCCGCCTGCAGGTTCAGCCCGTGTCCGGCTGACGCGGGATGGATCGCCGCCACCGGGATTTCCCCGGCATTCCATTTCCGCATATCCTCCGCCGTGTCCAATTCCACCGCCCCGGTGCGCTCCATGATCCTCTGTAAATCATGCTTGTACCAGTACGCGATCAGAACAGGCTTGCCATTTGCCGCCTCGACCAAATCCTCTAAGGCTTCCAGCTTGCGGTCATGGATGTGCCTCACGTTCCCGTTCTCATCGTAGACCGCACCGTCCGCCATCTGTAAAAGTTTGTTGGAGAGTGCCGCCGCATTCACCGCGTCAATGTCACCGTCCGCAAAGGGAAGGAGCATATCCCGCTCTAGCCGCTCATACAGAGCCATTTCCTTTTCGGTCAGAATGACCTCCACACGGTTATAAACACATTCCGGCATATCCAGATAATCCACGGCCTTCATGCTGATGCAGATGTCGGAGATTAAATTATAAATCATATCCTCCGCACCCTCCCGCGGCTTATAGGAAAAGACCATCTCCCGGCTGCGCTTGTCCGGCACGAAGAACCGCTCCCGGTAGCCGCCGATGAACCGCCCAAGCCGCTGCCCCATGTCGAGGATGCCGATCTCCGCCCAAAGGTCGATCAACCCATTCGGCGCGGGCGTCCCGGTCAGCCCCACGATGCGCCGCACCATCGGGCGCACTTTTTTAAGGGCCTTGAACCGCTTCGCCTTATGGGACTTGAAGGACGAAAGCTCATCGATCACCACCATGTCAAAATCCCATTTATGGTTTTCCACCAGCCATTCCACGTTTTCCCTGTTGATGACATACACCTGTGCTTTCCTGCCAAGTGCGGCTATGCGTTCTTTTTCCGAACCAAGCACCGCCGACATCCCCATCCCGGAAAGATGCTCCCATTTCTCCAGTTCGGAAGGCCATGTTAAATAACATACTCGCAAGGGCGCTATAATCAAAATTTTTCGAATGTCAAAATAATCAAACAGTAATTCCCATATGGCGGTGAGCGTGATCACCGTTTTTCCCAATCCGCAATCCAAAAATAATGCACTCACCTTATGGCTTATGATAAACTCTTTTGCATACTCCTGATATTCATGTGGCACATATCTCATCCAGCACACCTCCGATCTGCTCCACGCCATCAATCACATAAACAGGAAATCCTAAACTCATAAGCTGCCGCATTCTTTTTTCCTGCAATGGCCGGGGCTTTTTCCCCGGAGCCTTTAACTCCACGAATGCAATCTTCCTACCCGGCAATAAGACGATTCTGTCTGGCACCCCATCCAATCCGGGTGAGGTGAACTTCACCGCCATGCCTCCCATCTTTTTTACCGACACCCTTAGGTGCCGCTCTATCCTGCTTTCCTCATCCATAAAACCATCTTTCCTTTCCGCCTTTGCCGGAAAGCTGTCCTCGCGCGTATATAGTGCATTTGTGCGTTTACGCCTGCACACTACTATATATTTATACATTCCAATATATAAGTAAGTATCAGCAACATAAGCAACCAATGACTGCTAACGCCCTGCCTGACAGCTTTTCCGGCTGTTGCATTTATTCTGTTTTTCCGGCATCATTTATGGCAACAGCAACTCCCCGTCCCGTTGCACTCTGATTTATGCGTTTCCGTTTTTTGCTTTTGTCTCACGGTCACGGCAATAGCCGCGCACAATGCCATAGATGGGGAAGCGCACCTTATTGTCCGCTTTCTTCCACCCCTCGATGTTCGCCATGATGGCACTGATCTCATTGGCGTCCTGCCGTTTCAGGTTCCCGCGCTCCTTGCCGAAACACTCGCACCATATCTCCATGTTGCAGACGCGCTCCCTCTTACGCACACCCGGCTCACGCTCGCCGCCGAACTCGGAGCCACAGATATAGTTCCTACGGTCAAAGATATCCATCTTATCCCACCGCTCCGGCAGGGGCATCTCAAGGTAGTCCCGCACCATTCCTTCCCGCTCGTCCACCTCCATTGCGATCTGCTGCTCCTTTAATGCCATGCCCGCCAGCTCGTTATCGAGGTGCAGGGGCTCCCCTTCCTTATAGCGGACTAACGCCTCCGCCCATATCTGCCGGATTTCCTCCTCCGTCATCTCCCATGAGGCGCGGGCCGCATCCCCCGGCGTCTTCACCGGCCAGAAGCGGCGGTTCCCTGCGGTGTCACGCAGGTACCCGTTCTCCGCGTTGGTAGTGCCGATGAACACGCACTGCCTGGGGTGCGGGGTAGCCCTGCGCCCGAAGGACGCCCGGTAGATGTCGTTCTGCCGGGAGAGGAATCCCCGGAGTGTCTCTATCTCCGTCTTCTTAAGCCCCGCCAGCTCCCCGATTTCAAGAATCCAGTAGCCCTGCAGCTTCTCCGCCGCCGTCTTGTCCTTCGTGTCATTTAAGAGCAGGGAGTCATTGAACCACTCGCCGCACAGCTTCGATATCAGCGTGGACTTGCCTTTCCCCTGCGGGCCGTTCAGGACCAGCATGGTGTCAAACTTACAGCCGGGGTTCATCACCCTTGCGATTGCGCCGCAGAGGGTCTTGCGGGTGACCGCACGGACATAGGCGTTGTCGGACGCGCCGAGGAAGTCCACCAGTATGGTGTCCACCCGCGGCACCTTATCCCACTCCGGCAGGGAGGCGAGGAACTCCCGGATTGGGTGGTAGGAGCGGTCATCCGCCACCTTCGTCACCGCAATGTCATAGTTCCTTGCGGAGAACGTGCCGTAGGTAAGGTCCACATAGGAGATAAGCTGCGCATCGTCCGCATCCCGCCAGAAGCGGCTCGGATGCTCCCACGGCACTTCCCCTTTGATCTCCATGCCGTCACTTAACTGGTTGAACACGATGCCTTTCAGCTTTTCATCGTTGTTTAAAATTAATAGCAGATTCCGCAGGGTGTTCTTTACCACCGTGGAGCGTTTTTCGTATTCAAGCTGTTTCAGCCAGTCCCCGTTTTCCCCTGAAAACTCCTTCTCCGCTTTCTCCATCCGCTCCCCGGCAATGGTCATCTTCACGTTCTCATCACTGACCGCAAACTCGCTCATGGCGGAAAAGGAAGGGAGCTTCGATGCCTCCGTATCCTCCGCCGCTTTTTCGTCCAATTCCCCATACCTGTGTATCCGCACCATGTCAAAGGCGTTCATCAGCCTGCCGCAGGCCGGGTCGGTGGCATGGTGGGAGTAGGCGAACTTCCCCTCATAAATGACCACGCCCGCCTGTGAGTCTGCCGGGATATAGTCATACCGCCCCGGCATGGCGCTTGGCTGATAGACATCTGACAGAAATGCGGCTATCGCATCCTCTATCGTGTAAGTCCGGCAGAATGCGCCGATCACTCCATCCTTCGTGAGCGGGTCTACCTGCTTGCGCATCTCCCTCTGGACGATGTTCTGCTGGCGGCTGCTCACCGGCCACTCGGAGGAATCCCGCCAGTCCTTATACCGTGATAGCACATCGTCCGGATTTAACGGCTCTCCTTCAATGTCACGGAAAATAAATTCCCCGTCAGCGGAGGTGGACGGCCAGTACATGAGGCGGCTCGGCTCGTAGGTGGTGTCATCGAACATCTCAATCCCGATGTCCTCCGCCACCTTCCTTGCGATTGCCACATATTCATCCGGCGACACCGGGCGCGACAGCGGGATTGCTAAACGATACCTCGGATTCTCCGGCGTGTGCTTATGGGTAGAATAAATAAGACAGCGGTAATTATAGAGCATTTCTATCTGCTCAATCACGCCCGGAACTGCATGGTCCATATCCTCCACAATCATGGTACGGTATTCCACGCTGTCCTTCTTCCGTCTGCCGCCTTTCAGCCTCCCTGCCACATAGCCGCCCACATCCTTAATGGCGTCCTGCTTCGCTTTCGTCATTTTCATATACTGCTCCACGGTCTCCGCCGTGCGGATGGTGTGGGAAATTCGCTCTATAAATTCATCCAGCTCCATCTCCACGTTGTTCCACCGCTTCTCCATCCTCGAATTGCCTGTTGCTATCTGTATCCTCATTCCTTCCTGCCCTCCAATAATTTCAGATTTTTCACGCACTGGTTATAGATGATCTGCTCTTCCCTTGCTTTCCTCCGGTAGAAATGCCATTCCTCCGTATTCGCTCTAAGGGACTCTGCTTTTTCCGAGAATGCCTTTATCCGCCCGGAATGCTCCCGTGCCTTTATCCGTAAGAACTGCCGCAGTTTCTCCCTGTCATCCTCTTTCGCAAAGCGCCGGATCAGCGGGAACACTTTCTTTGCCACCGCTAACCTGCATGGGAAGAATTCATGGATATAAAGCTCCATCCTCCCGTTTTTATAAACCATCTTCACCGTTTCCTTTTCCGCTTTCTGCTCCGCCATGCGCATCCCGCCGTAGGCTGTGGGGTCATGGTACCCTTCCGCATTCCTTCTCTCCATAAATTTCTCCCTCTACTGTTTTTGGTAAAATGAACAACTGTAACCATCCGCTCTCAATGGCAAGCCCTCCGCCCACTTCGGCTGTATTGCCATGATCTCACACATCTCATCCACGGAGCCGATACCCTCCGGCACTTCCGCTATGATCTCATCATGGCAGTGCATCACGATGGGGTATCCCTTCTTCTCCACACGGAGCATCGCCTCCGCCAGTAAATCCCTAGCCGTTCCCTGCACGATATTCTCCACCAGCTTGGGGCCGTAGGTTTCTATCCGGCTCCATTTCTTATTTTCAGAAATCCCTTCATAAGTCAGGCCATCGCGCCCGAATCGGTTCACAGCCATCCTCGGCTTCACATAGGACAGCTTCCTTCCGGACGGGAGCGTGATAAATAAAATCCCGCTCTTATATTCAAAAATGATCTTTCCGACCTTCGTTTTCTGCTTTTCGGTGACTGCCTTAATAGCGGCGGCATCCACGTCCCACCAGAACTGCACCATATGCGGATTCGCCTTTCTCCATGCCGCCACGAGCGGAGGAAGTTCATCCTCTGTCAGCCCCATATCCAAAGCCCCCATTGAAACGAGTGCGCCAGTGGAGCCCCCATATTGGCAGGCGAGGGAAGCTACTTTACCTTTTGCCCGCTCCGAACTGCCCTTTCCGATCTCCGCCATAGGAATGCCGAACATCCTTGATGCCGTCATTTCATACAGCTTCCCGTCACCACGGAAAACGTCCAGCACCCATTCCTCGCCGGAAAGCCACCCCATGACACGGGCTTCAATGGCTGAAAAGTCCGCCACCACAAAGCGGCAGCCCTGCTTTGGAATGAAAGCTGTGCGGATAAGTTCCGAGAGGACATTCGGTGTGGAATCATATAATAATTCGATATCCTCAAAACGCCCCTGCTTCACAAGCTCCCTCGCCAGTTCCAGATCAGGTAAATGATTCTGAGGTAGGTTTTGGATTTGGACCAGGCGCCCCGCAAACCTTCCGGTCCTATTGGCTCCGTAAAACTGCAATAAGCCATGCACCCGCCCGTCTGAGCAGACAGACCGCTCCATAGCCTCATATTTCTTTACAGACGTTTTTGCCATCAGCAGCCTTAATCTGAGCAGTTCCTCCACTTCCCCGTCCGTCTCCGCTATCATTTCTGCCACTGCCTTTTTGGAAAGGCTCTCCGCCTCCATCCCCATGTCCCCAAGCCAGCCTTTTAGCTGCGCCACGGAATTGGGGTTCTCCAAGCCCGTCAGTTCATAGGCGCGTTTCGTCACCACTTCCTTATGCAGACGCTCACAGGAAACCGCATTCCTTACCAGCTCCATATCCACCAGCACGCCCCGGTCATTGATGCGCTGGTCTAAACGGTACAGTTCCATCTCGCCCTCCGGGATGGGGAAATTGTGCAGCTTCCTGCGGATGGCTTTCTCCACGTCCACATCCCGCTTGCAGTAGGTCTTGAAAAGCTCCCACTTCTCCGGCGCATGGCAGGGGAGGTTCCTCGTCCTGCCGCCGTTTGCTTTCGTGGGCTTACACGGGACGCAGAAATACCGGATCAGTTCCTTCCCTTCCTTCATCTTCTGCTCGTCCAGCCCAAGCACCCTGCCCACATCCTCCAGTGACCGGGGCAGGGCAAGCATGGTCGCCTGTACCGCGCTGCAATGCCAGGACTCCGGGGGAATGTACCTCCCGAAATGTTTTGACAGGCAGGTTCGCTCGAAGTTGGCGTTGTATGCCGTCTTGGTCACTGACACATCGAAGATGGCTTCCTCCACTTCTGCCGGGAATTTCTCCCCCTGCGCAAGGTCTATGATCTGTGTTTCCCCTCCGTCAAAGGAATAGGCAAACAGCAGAATCTCAAAAGCAGGGCTGTCCGCATAGGCGTATACCCCGCATTTAACTAAATCCACATCGCTGAAACTTTCAATATCGGCTTCTAAGATTCGCCCCATTTCATGGCTCCTTCCTGTGTAGATACTTTGGATGACGGGCGGCAGTCACCCGCCGCCCTGATATTCCTATCCAAGAAAATCTTCCTCGTCATCCACTTCCACCGCGTCAAAGTCATCCTCCGCGTTCGTCCTGCCGCCCAGCGACTCCCCGTCACGCAGTTTCTGGATGTTGCCAAGCCCTGCGGCGATTCCCTTATTGCCGTTGGTGGAAAAGCCGTAGAAGTTCACGCTGATCCTGCCATAGCACCCGGAATACACCTCCGACTGGTCAAGGATGGGCTGTACGTTTTTATCCACCACCTGCGGCGCCTGCTTGCTGTTGGCGTTGAAGAAATAGCTGTCCGCATACGCCTCATCCTCCGGGCGGTCAATGTCGCCGTCACGCAGGGGCAGTTTCAGGTTCGCCGGGACCTTGCCTCCCCACTTGGAGACGGAATCCTTCTTCGCCTGCTCGATTGCCCTCTTGATCTTCTCGATGGTCTCCGTGTCCGACTTTGGTATGATGGCCGATACGGAATACTTCGGGTCCCCATCGCTCACTGCGTTGGGCTCCCAGCAGTGCAGATAGGAAAACCTGCACGGTACGATCACTTTTGTCAAATTTGCATTTTCATTACTCATGGTATTCATTCCTCCTTAAAATCCGCCTCTGCGGTTGCTGCGGCAATCTCCTGCCTTTTATCTGATTCCGGTACTAAGGTCACTTTGCCCTGGGGCTTGTAGACCAGCTTCCCAAGTATCTCTGCAAATTTCTTCTTCCCAAGCAGCCGCTCCATCTCCGTGATGCCGATGAGCGTCTTTTTGTAGATGTCCGTGTACCCGGCTTTCTGCGCCGCCTGGGCCACTTCCTCCTCATCCGTGTATTTCCTGTTGCTCCTGCCCTCGACTAACTTAAAGCCGGCCCACTTCTTACCCTTCGTGACCGCCTCGTCCTGTGCATAGGCGTAGACATCCGCAGACCACTTGGCAAGCTCGTCCGCCACTTTCAGGACTTCCGCGATTTCCTCATCCGTCAATAATGGAGGCTGCCTGAACTCCATCTGCGCCAGCCTTAAATATTCCTCTGCCCTCGCCCTGCAGGTGTTCTTCGCCTTGCAGAAACGGCACCAGTCGCCGGAATGGTACTCGCCCTCTCCCTTGATGGCAAGCACCGCCTTTGG
>KE159630.1:569567-611711 GCA_000403335.2 Lachnospiraceae bacterium MD335 | reverse complement strand
CCCTCCGGCACATAGGCGGAATAGTCCAGCCGCTGCTCGATCAAAACAATAGGGTCTTTGCATTCCTGCCTTGCAAGCTCCACCTGCTCCATCGCAAAGGCCACATACCCGTCCGTGCATTCCTCCATCTCGTCACAGTGGTAATCAGACACCGGGCGCTTGGAGCGCCTTTTTAATGCCTTTTTCAGCTTATGCTCCGCAAGGGCGTGGGCGGCGGTTCCTTCCTCGGCATAGACGCTGCCGCCCGGTTCATCCCTGAACTGCTCCTCCAATCGTGCGGAGGGCGTGCAGGACAGCCACCGCTTTGACGAAGATGCGGAAAGCAATGCGTGTTTCCCCATCACAGCACCTGCGCTTCCTGCAGCAGCGCCGGGTAGTCCTCCGGCTTTACCGCCGAGAGCTTCGCCGCGCCGTACTTCTGCAAAAGTTCCTTGATCTCCTTCGATTTGCCCTCCTGTGTCTTCTGCGCCATCAGCGCGCGGATGCCCTCCAGCGTGGCAGGCTGTTCCTGTGCCGCATCCTGTTTCTGTGCTTTTTCCGTAGCTGACGGCTGTGCTTTCACCGTCTTATCCTTCGTGCCGCCCTCCGCTTTGGCAAGGCCGCGCAGACCTTCCGCAACGATGGAGAAACCTTCCGCAATCCTCAATAATTCACTTCCCATTTACATTCCCTCCGTTTCCTTGAATATGATTTTCTTTCCCCGCTCCGTGGCGGATGCAATCTCCGCCGCCATCCCTTCGGTGGCTTCCCCGAACACCCACACCTCGTCACACAGGGCGAGCAGCTCCATCCCCATAGAGATGCCGAGCCGCCTCTCTTCCTCTATCCCCTCATTCAAGAACTGAGGGAATAAGAGGTGCGGTGCAACAGGCAGGAACCCCTGCTCACACGCCATGCGGCAATAGGCCGCCGCTTTCCTTGCATTCCCTTCCATGTCGCCGCGGAAGGGGCTACAGATAAAAACCTTCTTACGCATCAGCGTCTCCATCCTTTTTTCGCTTTCCTTTCCTGTACCGCCGCCTTTGCGGCTTCATAGGCTTCCACTTCCTTCTCGATCTGCATCAGCTTGGCGGCGAGGCTTTTCGCAACAATGCTGATCGCCTGTAAGATGCCGATGAGCTCCTGTGATTTTTCCATAGGCTCCGTTCCCTCCTTTCCGGGGCTGATAACCTTGTACCCCTTCACTGTCGTAATGACACTTTTTTGAAATGTGACGATGGAAAACAGAAAGAAATTTATAAACCGTTCGACAAACATACGGAAATATGCTGAAAAATTTCGTATGCCGTCAGATAATGTCATTTATGCACATCAAATCCCCTATCCTCAAAAAACAGGCGCAGCTTCTCCAGTACCCTCTGCTTCCGTGAAGATACCGTTGTCCTGCTCTCATTCTTCGATTTTGCAAACTCGCTGACCTGCATTTCCTCCCCGAACACCTTCATGGCAAGTTCCCGTTCTTCCGGCAGGAGGGAATCCATAGCGTCCTGCAAGACACCAAGCAGCATCCGCTTTTCCGCCAGTTCCTCCATGCTCTCCGCAAACAGCTCCGTCCGCATATCGTTCTCTTTCCATTCCTCATAGGATTCTTCCGTGTAGCCGTTCTGCTCCATCGCCTCCCGGTTCCGCTGTTCCTTTTTCTTCATCTGCCACCACGGGCGATAATATTTCAGATATTCCTCTTCCGTTACATTCATTGTGGTTTCTTCGTTCCCTGACTTGATCCTGATGATTTTTTCAGACATAAAAGCGTTCCTTTCTTTACACCTTCGTAAAGCCAGAAACGCTTCTATTTTTGATATGAAATTGATTGAAAATGGAAAAATGGCCGGAGTAAGCTAAGGCTCATTGTCTCTAGCTTCACTCCGGCCATTCGTGACTCGATGTCCCCTGGTCCCACTCGCTCGGTAGTAAGTCTTATTTAGCTGTCTCCGTGACCTGTAGTAGCCATTCCAATTTGACTATCCTCCCGCATTCGGGGCATCGTACCTTCAAGACTACGCGCCCTCCCGCGGTGGCAATAATATCGCAGATCCGTCCTTTGCAAGCGGGGCATCTGACCATACACATACCGTATACCTCCACAGCCTGTTTTGGATGACAAAGCCATGTTATGCACTCAGCATAAAATGTCCCATCGGTGGAAATTACCAGAAATTTCCATTGCCTGTTACCAGTATGGCCCGGAATGCCGCCCCTTAATCACGGAATGCATAAAAAAACAGCAGAATCATCTCCGCCGTTTCTTCCTCTCATATATGCCAGCCTCTATCCCTTCCGGGCCGAAGTGCAGCCTTACCAGTTTTCCGCAGTGCTGGCATTTGATCTCAAGGACCGTCCACTCCGTCTCTGTTCCCTCATCATCCAAAATGCGCCTCCTGCATTTGGGGTTGGGGCATCTGATCACTTCCATCTGCCGCCTCCTCCTTTACTCCACTCCGGCCAGTGACCGGCCTTATTTTCCGCCTCCCCGTACTAATATGTAACAAGGGAACCAGACAAATGACAACTACGCTCTGCTCGGTTCCCTTTTATCGTTTGTATATTGTTAATTTTCTTCGTGTGGTGCTTCCCTCTACCCACTGTACCGTATTGCCAATTTGCATCTCAGGATTTATTTTGAAGTTAATGCTATAGAAACAGGGTAAGTATAGCTGACTTGATGGATTCAAATCTCTTTCCCACAATGAGCGCAGTATTTGCCATTTGACAATCGTATTTTTCCACAATGCGGACACCTATTGCTAAATGCCCTATAGATATTGCATCCGCAACTAATCAAAAGAAAAATAAATGCTATGCAGCCTTCTGCCACAATGTCATAATTGCCATCAAATATTTTTATTCCCATGACACATATAGCAATGCAAAGAGCAATATATGATAAAACTAATCCCCAAGTCACAACCTTTTTCATTTATAGCACCTCTCCATATTTTCTTCCTATTCTCCAATCTAACAAAAACTGGAGAAAACGACACACTGCTCCTACTACGCCCCCGCATCAAAGCCGCCCTGCATTTCCACAGCCCCGGCATTTATCTCCTGCCTTGCCGCCCGGAACGCATCATAGTAGGCAGCCTTCAAAGCACCGTGTACCTGCGTCTCCGCCTTCGACTCCTTCTCATGCCAGCCCACGCCCGCCGTGTAGGTCAGTACCTCATCACCGTTCCCGTCATACACATGGACGGCGGAGCCCGTCCCCTCGGACTGGAACTTAGCTTCATACGGCTCCCCGAACAGGAGGCACAGCCACCGCCTGTCAGCCTCCCGTATCGTTTTCATGTCCGCCATTTCCTGACTGACCTTCCCCATCAGCGCCGCCCTGTCCGGCGCGACTTTGGCGACCTCGCTTTTCCGCAGGGCAAGGAACTTATTCCCCATATAGACATCCTGCGCCGCATCCTGTTATCTTCTCCCGGAGGGAATCGGACAGCTTCCATTCCTTTTTGGATGACGCTTTGGGGATGTCCGCATGGCGGCTTTTTGCTATTCCTGTTATATCCACGTTCAACCTCCTCGTTGCATATCAGGGATAGCTCCCTTTACTACACCGAATAACTCGGATTTCGAATAAAGGTAGTAAACAGATGTGCTATGCACTTTTCAATTCTGTCTTTATCACTGCTGCTTTCAAAGCCCGATAACCCATCAACATCCACTCCTATATAATTTGCTATCGCTTCCAGTGGTATCTTGAAGCATTGTGTAAGGCTCTCAAGCAATGCCCTGTAATATTCATCATTGTCCGGTTTTTCACAGCAAATCTGTAGCAAAAATACCATAAGATACTTCTCTTTATCCTTATCTCTTAATCTATAATTTTCATTACTGTATAACTGCCGTAATTCTTCTTCTGGTATTTGTGTTGCTATGCTGATGGAAGCAAAATCAAATCCCCAATCCAAATATTGTTTTAGCAATTCCTGTAATGAATAGAATTCCATACTGACTTTCACCTCCTCTCTCTGCTCCCCAATTTCCCAATCTGCGGGAACACCGGGGATGCCCGCCCTGCCTTGTCAGGCTGTGACCTTATTGAGGATATTTCTTTGTGACCTTCAAAATATACTGGTACGCAAATTCAATCCCTTTACAAGTCAAATTTTCACACATATGTGGCGGATCATTTTCTGAAAATCCCGTAGGGCGTAGTTCAAAACATCTTAATGAACCAAATGTTTTTTCAAAAGCAGACGCAAAGTTATAACAGGCAGATACAATTTCATCTTCTGTTTTCCCCATCACATGAAGATAAATCCCTATGAACATAAGTGCGCCTTCAACTAAGCCGCATTGCGCCCTATAACCTCCAGCACCATGCAATCCAACCGCAGACCACAGTGTTTGCTGTTCAATAGCTGTTTCAAATAATTCACCCAAACAGATGATTGCTGTCCTCGCACAATTTATATCATCTCTCCAGTACAATTCATGTACCCGGTTCTTTATACATTCTTTCATAGATACATCCTCTTCCTGCTCCCTGATTCCCCCAATCTGCCGGAAAACCGGGGATGCCTGCCCGCCCTCTCTTGCCTATTTGGAATGTGAGGCTGGGGGTCCTACATACTAAGTTTTCTTTTCCCGAAAACCACACCTGCCACTGCGCCGAAAGCAATTCCCAAGCAGAGTACAACTAACAAATGCTCAGGAAGCAAAACACTAAATATTCCTCCAGCAAATGTTCCATAAGCTATACCCCAACCAACATAATAAGATATTTTATCTTTCTTATTGCCTTTTTTTATAATGTCACCTTCTCTCTTAAAACATGAAACCATCCTATTTTCAGTCTGCAAGAACACCGGGATGCCCGCCCTACCTTGTCAGGTTACTTCTGCGTTTTCTTTCTGATTAGCATGGAAATCAGCATGGTCGCTATCCCCAAGGCAAGATAAACTGCCGCATACAGGATAAATGCCGTTTCCCCCATGTCAAAGAATATCCATGTACCTATAAGGAACAGCATAGCCGAAATAACCGGAAGGCTCCATAAGTGCCGGATGTCCTTTCCCACAAATGTTCCGATCAGCACGGAATATAATGGATTGACTGCAAAAAACAGAAGAAAGCATACCGCCATTCCTGCATCGCCTTTTACGAAAGTAACCGCAAGCCACGGAAACGCCAGCATAACTACCGCCAAAGCCGCCATCCATAAAATAATGTTCTTTTTCATATGATACCTCTTCCAAAATCTGTTTTTAATTCCCCAATCTGTCAGAACATAGGGGATACCTGCCTTGTCGGGCTGTGACCTTATTGGAAAATATATTCCAAATCTTGTTACTCTCTCAATCTTCTGGCACTGTTCCATTAGGGCACTCAATTCCTAAAATATCATAATACTCATTTGTAAATGAAATTTGCTCATAAGGGAATTTGCTTTGCAAATCTTTGATATACTCAAACGGGGTATCTATCAATGCTACATCCATCCCTTTGCGAATTGTATCCAAAACGCTTTTTACTTCGGGCCGAGCTTTATATTCCTGTTCTTCTGGACAATTAACAAAATCATCAAACATTTTCTTGTCCCACCAAATAATCTGTTGCAGAGTATTTGTACCACCAGTGGCGAGTATCAGCCCTAAGAAATCGCAAAAATTACGGGCAATGGGATAGACAAAGTAATCGCAACAAGTTTCTGGATTAACACAGAAAACCATATCTCCAAAACCTTCAATAAAGCAGTAGTGTATGCCATTATCCCAACCAATAATTTCAGCTCCAATAGGTATGCAAAAACACGGCATTCCTCCTCCAAGTTCTAAACCAATCCAACTACCGTCTATCTTCAAATTTTTATATTTTTCATAAAGCATATTCATTTAGGTTCCTCCAAAACAACACTTAATCTGTAGGAACGCTGGGGATAAATATACTGCCTAACTTCCCCTGCCACCCCTCCCTTCGCTGCTTTCCCATTCAGAGCCGCGCCCTCGCCTCCGGGCAGACCGCAGAGGCAAAGCATCATGCGCCTCTGCGGAATAGGGTGTAAGGATTATACCTGTATATCCAGCCCTTCCACCATGCCAGATTTCCCAGATACCATTGACGTGATGCTCTCATCCGCAAAGATTTCATCCAGCACATCAGACGGAATCGGTTTGCCATGCGTCCAGCCGGGTACCTTTTCTTTCACGGCATTGGCTACCTTCCTCCCAATGCTTATTTCCAACTGCCCTAAAGTCCATGCCGCAGCTACCCGGTCTTCCTTCTTTAATGTCTTATAATAATTGTTTTTTGCCTGGGCCATTTCTTCCCACTCTGCCTCATTGTCACCGGACATTCCATTGTATTTATAATACGCATCCTTCACGCTGTTAAAAACGCGCTGCTTCATCTCATCAGATACCTTGATAATCTTCCTCGCATTGGGATTGTTGGTAACGCACATCCCTTCCACACCATAAGAATTTTTCCTATGTCCGGTAAGCTGGTCTTCCAGCGTATTCTTCCCGCCCGCACTGGAACGCCTTGCCCCGGCGAAAGGTGTATTCATGTTTGTTTTGCCACCGTTCATCCTTGATAAGAGCTGCCAGATTCCCTGACTGTTATTTCCTATACGCATGATAAAATTCCTCCTTCTATATGGTCAAATCCAACTGTGCGCCTTTGCCTTCTTCCTGCAGTTTCACGGGCTGGCTTGTTCCCGCCTTTATCTGTTCCATCAGTTTTTCCACGGATTCAGCCTTTGCCAGCTTCTTCTCCTTTAAGGCTTCTTCCTCTTTCTTCTTCGCACGTTTTTCCGCTATCTGTTTCTGTACCTTTTCCTTATAGACCGTACCGGGGTTCTCCATTGTGTCCTTGCTCCTGCCGACCATCCAGTAAGACACTTTCCCATTCTTGTCAATAAGGGCTCCTGCACTGAGTATCTCATCATTGTTCTCTCTTGCGAACTTCTCAATCCGCTCCGAATTGCCGGACATTTCTGCAAAGACTTTCTCATACTTTGCCGCCGCTGCCGGGTCTTTCGCCATCTTCTCCACAATACTGGAGGAAACCGCCATGTTGTTATAACCCCTGCTCCCAAGCATATAGGCATCTTCCTGTTTTCCGTTTTTGAAATCCGCAACCGTTATGTTCACATCCGGGTATTTCTCTTTCAGACTATTAAGATAAGCCTGCGAATCCCCATTGAGGGAACTGTTCCCATTTGTCCTGCCCGCCGCATATGTGTTCGTGTAATCCGTTACTCCTGAAATTGCCATAATAATCATCCTCCTTCAAAAAATCTTACCTGCGGCCCCTCTGTCATTCAGGGCCGCCTATGCCCCCTTGCGGTAAGTCCGGGCATGATCTTCCTTACTTCAAAATGCCCGGAATGCTTATATTTTCTGATTTCCAACCACGCTTTTGCTGAATGTGCTTATGTTTTCCTCATAGGCAGTTGCCGCAAGTGCGCTTACTCCTGCGGTCTGGAATGCCGCCGCATCGTCACCGCTTTGCATTCCCCCTGCAAGAAATGCCTGTAACCTCTGCCTGCTTGCCATCTGACTTTTCAGGTAGTTCTCCTGTGCCGCCGCCTTCCTTGCCTGTGCTTTTTTGACCGCCTCCTTCTCCTGTTCCTCCATCAGTTCTTCCATCCTCTCATGGCGTTTTTCCCACCATGATTTTTCATTTCCGGCAAAATTAGAGCCGCTGCCTCCCACCGGTCCCGCATAACCGTAGCATTCTTCCGGGGATGCCCCGATAACATCATAACCAACATAGTTTGAACATCCGGTTATACCTTGAACCGAACATGCTGAACGTACCCGATTCAAAACATATTCCTCATACTCTGGATCAATTTTCATTCTTTCAAAAGCTTCTTCTTTAATTATAATTGCTCCCGATGAGTATGTAGAACGAGCCCACCCGCTAACGGGCATTTGGGATATTTCATTCATAACCCATTGCTTATACTCATCCAACGTCATTTCATCTTTGGATTTTCCACCAACTGAACTATTTGAAACTTTAGCTAAATTCGGCGGATAATTAATTACCATGTCCCCCGCCCATGCTGATGAGCCGGATTTTTCCGCCGCATTCTTTCCTTCCGCGGCTTTCTGCACCTCCTCCGCAAAATTCCCGGTTCCTGCCGCCTTTTGGCTTCTGTTTGTGTAGGCATAGGGGTTTACTCCTGCGCCGCTTACATTACTGATACTCATACCTGTCTCCTTTCCTGTAACATCACCGTTACACTGAACTCATTTTTCTTTACCTTGATATCCACATCCCCCATATATTTCTCCGCTTCCCTCTTTACATTGGAAAGCCCGATCCCATGCATGGAACCCTGCCTTCCGAAAGGCTCCTTTTCCTTTGTGGAGATTGGGAGGTTCGTATCCGCATCCATGATGATCTCCCCTTCAAACGGGTTTCTGACCTCGATCAGGAAGAACTTTCTCTTCTGCCTGCTGGAAATGAAAATGTACCTGTCGCCTTGCCGCATCTCCCCGCAGGCTTCCAGGGCGTTCTGCAGCAGGTTGTTTACAATGATGCCGATGTCATAGGCATCATACCTTTCCGATTCCGGGTAGGTAAATTCTGACCGGAACCGTATGCCCTGCTTTTCCGCTGCTTTCTGCCTGTCGTTCACGATCACGTCAGTAACGGCATTCCCTGTCTTTATGGAAAATTCAAAGGCATCCATGCTCTCATCCATTCTGGAAATGTACTGCCCCATGCTGCCATAGTCCCCGCTTTCAAGCAGCCCCTTGATATTGGTCAGATGGTTTTTCATCTCATGCTTCATCCGGCGGATGCCGTCATAGAACTGATCCACCTCCGCCATCCGCTCCTGTATTGCATGGACCTGCTGCTGTTCCACAAAATACCTTTCCTTTTCCTTCTGGAGTCCCACCATTTTCTGATAAGATATTATGGTCACCAGAATACCGGCATAAAACAGTGCGGCGGCCACAGGCACGATCCCTATCAGCACCGGGTACTGCTCATAAAGCTGTATGGACAGCTCCCCCGTGGTCACGATCAGAATCCGGAATAAAATATTGACAAACAGGATGCCCGTCACGGGCGTCAGCAGCAGATAGCACAATTCCCTTATGTGCAGTTCCATCCTGCATTTCCTGATCTGGCGTGCCACCATATACAGCAGTGCGGAAAAAAGCACAAGCTGCAGCAGTTCCACCAGACAGAAATTCAGGGCTGCATTCCGAAGTACCCGCTCTACTCCTTCCTCCCCTTTCACAAGATGCCTGCCCGTGTAGAAATTCACGCTTGCCACCGCCAGCGAACTCAGGTTTCTGATGCAGAAGAACACCACCCCCATGAACAGTGCGGTTTTCTTTTCCACCCCTAAATACTTTGCCGCCAGCGTCAGCAGGACTATTACGGAAGCCATGCAGACCAGCGCCCCCATACTGACTGCCATGTTAAAAAAATAGATGATGGAATAGGATGCAAACACAGCCAACATCTTTATGATGTCTGCCGGATGCCCCCTTTTCCGCCCCGCCATATACGGATAGAAAAATGCCGTCAGACAGCAGGCATACAGAATGACTTCAATCCCTACCGCTGTATTTTGGAACAGCGTAAAACTTGCCTCACTCAATGGCAGCCCTCCTATTTCATAAACCGCAGGTACGCTTTTACAAAATCTTCATACTTATATTTTGAGATCAGGAGCTTCTCCCCATTTGTCAGCGTTACCTCTGTTTTGTTGTATTCATCCACATAGGACAGGTTGACCAGGTAGCCTTTGTGGACACGGCAGAACTGCCCCTGCAGTTCTTCTTCCAGATCACTCATTTTTGCATAATATTCCAAAATCCCGTCCTTCATATGGACGGCTATTTTATGGTTCTGGCTTTCCATGTAATAGATGTCGCTTAACGGTATTGTTTTTCCCGTATTCCCATACTGGACCATCAGCACCCTTTTCCCCTGCCCGGCCTGCTGCGCCGCCCTCCTAAAAATCTCGGCAAACCGCCCTTCGTCAATGGGTTTCAGCAGGTACTGGAACGCCCCCACGTCAAAGGCATCATACACATATTTTTCATAGCCCGTGACAAATATGATGATGGGCTGTTTGATATCTTCCATGCCCCTGATCCGTTTTGCCATTTCCATACCATCCATTGATGAATCCGGGCCTTTCAGCTCAATGTCAAGAAACAGCAGGTCATGATCAGCCCCCGCTAAAAAATAATCCTCCGCCGTGGCATATTCCGTGACCTCACACTCCACTCCCTGTTTCCGAACCAGCGAACAGATGTAGCTCCTTATATTTTTTTCATCATCACAGACCGCTATTTTGATTGCCTCCACCTCCTTCTTTCCTCACTTCGTGTATCGGAAAAATAAGAATATTTTTAACTCCGACAGCGTGAATAGACGATTTGACAGCGTAACTGGATTGACGCTTTTTATCCTTAATATCCCCTCTGCCGCTCTCAATATCCCCCGCAAGGCGGCACAAACGCAAACCCCCGTGTAAGCATATTAACTCTGATTCCCCCGCTTTCCAAGCGGTTTCCGTTATCAGGCCGCCCGGCCTGCCTGCGGAAAAGGCAGACCGCCGCATATGGCGGATGATGGCCATCGTGCGGCGGGTTGTCTTTTGTAGGGTTTATTTCTCTTTGTCATATACCCAAATACTTTTAATCTGATTTTCAATTTCACTGAATGCCCATCTCCTACTGCTCCTTGCTACGCAATTAGGATCGTTTACCATAAATCCCTCGTTATCATACCCATATATGACAACATAGTGACCGGATATTGTGAAATCCCCTTTCCCCATAGCACATATGATAATTCCACCATTATCAAGTACTGCCCTCATATTATTTGCAGTGGAGCTTACGGATAAGACTTTAATGCCATACAGCTTTGGTACATCCTCCATCAAAGCCCATGATGTACCAGTTCCCTCTACATAATATCCATTTTCCGCACTGTAGGCGGCGATACTGTCCGGGGTATGTGTTTCATCCCTGGTCAGATAGAACAATACCATAGACAAACACGTTGGACCGCAGCCTGCCAGCCCAATGCAGCTACCCCCATAGGACTCATACCCCCAGCGCCTGTCCCATTGGAGGAACAGTGGAAATTCCTGCTCTCTTTCGGATGCAGTAATTCCCCCTGTCACTCTGTTCCGGTCAGGATATCCGGAAACAAAATCCGCCATTTCCGGATTATTTGCCAACGCTGCAAGCAGCTCCCCCGGATACTGGGAATGATTTTGATAAATCCCTTCTATCAGGGAGCTTGCCTGCCCCAGCTCACCCAGCCGCTGCAGGACTTCCGCTTCCGTGCGTTCTATAGGCTTGCCAACTTCCCATGTATCAATGCTGCCAATATAATCTACATCATTCAGTTTATCTGGTGGCTGCGCATCTGCGCTGGTCTGTACCCTCCCATATTGCTGTATCTCCAGCCGCTCCAATTCCATCTGCATTTCTTCCAGACGGGCATAGATATTTCTGATACAGAACACAATCACAACCAAAACCGCCACTCTGACTAATAATGATTTCCACCTTATCTGTTGTTTTTTTCTTCTGCTCTCCATCTGCTGCCTGTTCATCCTGACATTTCTGCCACCTGCTACCATCCATGTTCCTCACAATCGTATCTAATTTTCTCCGCTGTCTGTGTCGTCTGCGATTTTCCCTTTCTTTAACCGCAGGACGATATCCGCCTGCTCTGCCAGTTCCCTGCTGTGAGTAACAACAACCACACATTTTTCCTGTTCATGAGCCAGTTTCTGAAAAATAGATATAATCTCATTCGCAGTATCCTCGTCCAAATTTCCTGTCGGTTCATCCGCTAACAGGATGGGCGCCTTGCTTGCCAATGCCCTTGCAATGGCTACCCTCTGCTGTTGGCCTCCGGACAACTGCATCACATTTCTTTTCCGCTGCGCCTCATCAATGCCCATCTGCGCCAGCAATTCTTCCGCATCGGCTTTCCCACCTAACTTTACATTTTCAACCGGCGTTAAATAGTCGATCAGATTATAATTTTGAAAGACCAGTGAAACATGATCCTTTCGATGTGCATTTAATCCCCTTTGCAGAATATCCTCTCCTGCAACGCAGACAGTCCCCTCAACCGGCACATCCAGCCCCGCCAGCAAAGATAAAAGCGTTGTTTTTCCTGAACCGCTGGAACCTAAAATGGCATACATAACACCCTTCTTAAATTGGTAAGTTACATGATTCAGAATCGTCTTATCTTTCTGTGATTTATAATAATATGAAACATCCTTTAACTCTAACATACAGCCTCCTTTAGCCCATCTTGCTTAAAATTTCTTTTGGTTTCTGTATTACCACAAATATGCAGGATGATGAAACCGCAGCCAAAATCACACCCAATACAGAACAGGCAGACAGCAGGACTATTTTTCCTGTCACTTCAGTTTTAACACCCATTACCTTTGTTTCATATTCTGCCACTCCTGCACCTCCTGTCATGCCTTCTTCCGCTTTCCTCTGTTCCTCCTGTTGCTGAACTTGATAACCCACCAGATAATCTGCAACACTTTTAGATAATGAAGGTGCACATACAGTTGCCAGCGTAAAAGAAACACATCCTATCAGGATTCCTTCCAGTATCATCTGTGCTATAATGGCAGCCTTGCCTTTCCCGATTGCCAAAAATATACCTATTTCATGCACCCTGCCTTTCAGCCAGAACAGGAATACAAGAAAAATAATGACTGCGCCCGAAACGGCAACTAAGATCAGTATTATGGTACTCATTTCATCCAGATCTCCGAAATTCGCTGCCATCGTATCGCTCATCCCGGTATTGTCAAGGAAATCATAGCGTTTCCAGTCAATGTCAGCTTTCCTGATCCTCTCCTTTACCGTTTCATACTCATCTACATTCTCTACCCAGAATGTCGCATATTGATATAGCGGATCTCCCTCGCATCCCTGCGGCTTTTCCGGGAAACGCAGGTCTGTCATGATGATGTTCTCACTCCGATAGCTGTCCCCGTACATGATGGGTGTGATTTTATGGACTGTATCATAAATCCCGACGATCTCCGCACTGTAAACCTTAGATGTTTCACGCTCTTTCCGGTCATTAAATTCCAGTTTATCCCCAACCGTCAATCCATTTAATTCTGCCAGCTCCCTTGATATGACGCATACATCTTTATCCTCTGCTGTGATCATACGTCCCTCATTTACTTCTATATTCCCATTCTGCACATCGAAATCCAGCCGCATTTCCATATTTCCCCGCAATGACACACCCAACAGGTCTGAATGCTGGTCTACATCCGGGTCTTCAATCCGTACAAAATTTACAGGATTGACCACTATGTTCGCCGTGGTGACATTATATTCCGCAATCCCTTCCTGCCCTGCAAGTGTTTCAATATCCTCCATCTGCAGGGTTTCAAAAGAGTTATCATGCCATATCATCCAATCCCCTGATTCAAGCTGCTCTATATGCGATCCATCCACGCTCCCGTTCTGCCCGCCTAATTTTTCTATTGCCTCTGCCGTCCTGTCATGCCTGTCCGCTTCATTTTCTTCCATCCTGAAAGATGCCCCAAGCGCCTGTTTACCTTCCGTCTGCGTCTGTACATTTGCGGATTTGCACGCCCACCCGGCATAGATAAAGCAGGCTGTTACAAAAACAATGCTTAAAAGAAGAATTGTCTTTGCCCGTTTCCGAACCAGACAGCGTATACTTAACTCTAAGATGTTCATGTTATCCCTCCATTTCCGACAAGGTTTCTTTCACAGGCTTTTTCATATATGGAAAAATGGCAATTCCAGTCAATATTACAACACCAGCCAGTCCGATACATAAAACTCCTGACTGCCAGCTAAATGATAATTCCAATGCTATGCTGTTCCCCTGCATGATGGCAAGACTATTGCTAATCCGTGGTAATAAGAGCTTTGTTGCAATTCCCGCTCCCACGAATGCGACAAAATACAATATCATCTCTTCCAAAATCATTTGAGATAATATATTTCCTTTTGCTATGCCCAAACTGATCAGAACAGCAATCTCCGTTTTCCGGCTGCGCATCCACATGGCAAGCAAAAGTCCTGTTATCAAACTGCCGGCAGTTACCGTCAGGACAAAAATCAAAAACGTAATTCTGCCTGTCTGTCCGATCATCATTTTTAATTTTTGGAATGTATTATCTGCTATCCCAATCGCAGCCCTGTCCTGGTACATTTTTTCCAATACTTCTTTTGTATCCGTAAGCTGCTCCGGATCATTTACATACACTGCCACATTTAAAAAGCAAGTCCTGCCGGACAGCCTGTTCACAAAATCTGCCGTTCCATAAATCTGGTTTTCAATGCGGTTCACTGTCCGCACATTTTCGGTCTGGCTCCGTTCCATCCCCGACAGGAACAATCCGGCAACGACCGCTTCCTGCTCCCTTCCATCCACCGTTTCAAACACAATTTTATCGCCTAACTGAATTCCATTATCTTCTGCCAGAAACTGATTCACTACAATATCTTCACTTCCCTGTGGATAATTCCCCTCTGTAATCCGATAAACTTTATCCGCAAACGGGCTGTCTTTCTCCAGTTCATCGTACCCGTGAACGGTAAATGTATTTTCAGAACCTTCACTGCCTGCAACCGGGATACAGGTTGTAGAAATAACCTGTATCTCCGATATCCGGTTGAGCCAGTTTACATTGGGTTCCTCTTCGATTGCCTGCATATCTGTTTCTTCAAAAGGGTGATCCGCCTCCATGCTCTCCAATATTATTTTGCTCTCTGCATTCTTCCGAAGTTCTTCTGCCAGCTCTAAAGATACTTTCCGTATTCCCAATGTGCCTAAAACCATGCTGTTGATTACCAGAAACAAAAACAGCAATAATACGGACTTCATCTTTTTTCTCCGGATGTAGCAGAGCGCTCTTTCCAAACAGCCCATCCTGACCTCCTACTGCCACCTTGTGATAACAACTTTGTCAGCAATCCAGTGTTTTTCATCCTGACAAGTGCCAAATATATTCACATCCGTTTCTTTCTTGATACTGTTTTTGTCAGTGTCCTCTCTCGAAGTTTCTGTCTGCGATCCCATGCTGAAATTTATAATTTGAAAAATAACATCCTCCGCATAGGTTATGTTTATATTCGTTTCATCCGATTCATAACCGGGAGCTGCAATACCTCCTTCCATTGAGCCATCCTCATTTATAATCAATGTCCGGGGAGTTATGGTGAAACCTGTATCCGTAAAATCAACAACTCGCCCGCTTAGATTTGCCCCGTCATAAAATACACCTTCTTCGTGATTATCTGCAATCTCGCCGCTGTTTTTCGCATCAGTGTTATTCATATCTTCCTGACCGCCCTCTGCCTCATTGCTGCTGTTTTTTCCATCCGCCGCAATTTCCTCGTTATAGCCGCTCTCATTTGTCATATGCACATCTGACGGCTCCGGCTGCTCATTTTCTTTTCCTGCACATCCCGCCATGCCCATACACAAAACCACGGACAAACAAAGAACTCCTGCAGCTTTCAACATCTTTTTTCTCATCTTCCATACCTCTTTTCTTTTTATTTGGCTTTTTGCCTGTTCTATGTTTCATTGAACATATTCAAAGAATAACATCCGGCCATCCTAAAAATCTCCTATTTCATCACCCAATATTAAGTATTTTTTAGAAGATTTTTAGGAATTGTTTTGCTATACTTAGTATAGGAATCTGACGGATTGGAGGCCGCTATGAAAATTCTATTATTAGAAGATGACAAATACCTGTGTGGCAATATAAAACAGCAGCTTACAAAAGAGGGATATATCGTGGATGCCTGCAATGACGGAGAGGAAGGTTTTCTACTTGCCTTAGACCAGGGAAACAGTTATGACTTGGCTGTTATTGACCGTATGCTCCCCGTTATAGACGGCCTTGCCATCATAAAAGCAATGCGGAATAAGAAAATACAGATTCCCGTTATTATCATTACCGGGATGTCCGAATTACAGGATAAAATTGAAGGGTTAGACAATGGTGCTGATGATTACCTTACAAAACCCTTTCACATCAGCGAATTATCTGCACGGATCAGGGCATTGACCCGCAGGCCGGCTATTATGGCCAGGCAAAACTGTCTTACTTACCATGATCTTTCCCTTGACATTTCAAAAAGACAGCTTGAATGCAGAAACAATCATTTGGTACTGACACCGACAGAATTCCATTTAATGGGTATCTTTCTTGAAAAGCCGGAGATCGTGCTTACGAGGGAGCAACTTATACAAAAGGTTTGGGAAACGGATGCAGACGTGGAATCAAAGAATCTGGATAACTACATCTATTTTTTACGAAAACGCCTCCGCACTGTCGGAAGTGAATGTGTCCTGGCCTCTATCTACGGCTCCGGATTTATATTGGAGGTAAAGCATGGTACAAAGCCTTAAAAGAAATCTTTATTTTTTGATGGTTGGCTCCCTCATGTTCATCTTTTCTATCGTATTCTGCCTGATGGTCCATGAAAATATAAAGGCAAAGAGGAATTCGGAACTGGCTTACTTTAACAGGATGACAACCACCCTTGTCCTACAATTAGAGCATGAATCTGATTATCAAACATGCTTGAAGCTTTATGAAGGAAGGCGTGATATGTACTTTCAGCTTTTTTCTGATAACGGGCGTTCTCTTTACCAGAGTGAATATTTAGGAAACAATACGGATATCATTGATACTTTTTTGACTACATTGCTGGATACGGAGGGCGATTTTACCTTTAGTCCATCCAGCCTGAAAGACTATTATTACAGCAGGCAAAGCGGAACTTATACCATCCAAGCCTTAAACGGGAAAAAATATTATTGTGTAAGTTGTCTGGTTGTAACAGACTATAGCACCATATATACAGTTACCGCAATAAAAGAAAAATCCAGCTTTGCCACATTGTTAAAACCGAAATCCGGATATTATTTCTGTATATGGTGCGGCGTCCTCGTTTCTATTATCTGCCTTTCCAAAATACTGATCAGAAAGGCTGTAAAACCCACCGAAAAAGCCATGCAGAGCCAGAAAGACTTTATCGCTGCCGTTTCCCATGAATGCAAAGCCCCATTGGCAGCGATCCTTTCCTCCGCTGAAATGATTGAATCTGTACCGAATATTCCAGATACTGTTACGGATCATGTACGGGTGATTGATGCAGAGGTATCACGAATGTCCCGGCTTATCCGTGATCTGCTCCTGCTCTCATCCATTGATGCTGGAAACTGGTCTTTCCACATGGATGAGGTCAATGTTGACACGTTATTGATAAACCTATATACAAAATTTGAACGTATCTGTAGAAAAAAGGATATACAATTACAGCTTAATATACCAGATGAATGCTGTCCGCCGCTTTATTCCGATGCAGACCGGTTAGACCAGATTATCAGTATTTTTCTTGATAATGCGGTTTCATACTCACCGCCCGAATCTGAAATTTCATTAAACGCATCTGTAAGAAAAAATGAATTGATATTTACCATCATAGATCATGGAATCGGAATCAGCGAAAAAGAGAAACCATTTATCTTTGATCGTTTCTATCAAAGTGACAAATCCCGTACCCAAAGGGAGCATTTTGGACTCGGACTTAGCATCGCAAATGATTTAGTCCATAAACTGGAAGGAAAAATTAAACTGTTTGATACGCCTGGAGGAGGATGCACTTTCAAAATATTTCTTCCCTTAAAACAGCAATAGATGGCATGGAACTACTATTCTCCAAAAATAAGAAGTACAAAATGAAAAGGGAGCCAGTACTGCTCCCTTTTCATTTTTACGCTCTCGCCCTTAATGTGCCAGCTATTTAATTTTCATATATCCCTTTCAGCGTAAACTGGTCTAAGATATGCCCGTCCATTTCCCGGTGAAGTTCATTCAGCAGAAATCCCTTTTCCAACTCTAGCATCTTATCCAAGGCATACACATGAAGTTCATATATGTGCGGTTTATCCGGCGGCGTCATCCCACCGTAATAACAGGAAAGCTCCGCAGACTGCTCTCCGCCCTGTATGCTCGTCCAACTGTTCCTTCCCTGCACAAAGTCATCCGCCGTCTGGCTCTCATTCTCCTTAACCTCAAAACGGGTAATATTTGCCGCCAGCCAGTGTATCCATGCAAATCCCCCTGTCACCGGGTATGCGTCCTTGTCCTCCAAAACAATGGCAATCGACACCGTTTCCTGCGGCGCATCTTCCACCTTAAAGGGTAAAGAATAAGTAGGGATGCCGTTTTCATTGAATTGCGTCCCATGCCCGCCATATTGGGGCTGGATTACCCCGTTTACAATACCGCTGCTCGTAACATTCATCTTCGATAACCTCCAATCCGATTTTATGATGATATTATAAGCGGCGGTTCCCAGACAGTAAATTACCCACTTTTTTGTGGGTACTAATCCGGAACTACTCCCTTTTCCTCCAGAATATGCCCCATGCCGTTTGCTTTCAGGTAGTCAATCCCGATATGCTGCATGATCCTTAACGCTTCCAGTATTTTCATTCCCATATCATCTGTTAGAGAATATTCCACCCGGAGCGGGTATCCCTCATAGGATTTCTTTTCCACAAATCCGTAATCCATCAGTTCCTTTAACTGCTCCAACAGCATCTTCTGTGTAATGCCGTCTATGTCACGTTCCAGCTTCGCCAGAGATGTCGCCCCTAAACGCAGCCGCCATAAGATGATCGGTTTCCATTTCCCTTTAATCATGTCATGCACTAATTCCAAAGGGCAGGTGTATTCCGTTCTCATTTTCATAGGATGATGCCCCTTTCCGCTGTTTCCTATTACTTCGGCAGAAAACCATTCCCGCTAAAGCAAAAGCACCCACTGAATTATACCATAAAAATTTTCTGTTTTTCACCCGATGGCACGAAACGACTATTTTTCGGGAGCGGAAAGCAAAAAAGAGCCATTGCACAGCCCTCTTTCTCCTGTTATTATTTTACAATTTTTCTGTATACTATCACGCAAAACTCCAAACTATCACGAAAACTCCGAGCAGTTTCCGTGTTTGTATTATATCTCCCGTTTATCGACAGCATTTTCCGTCAAACTAATACGCCTTTCAGCCAAAACCGCCAATATCCTACTCCTTTTTACCTTTCCGTTTTATACTATCACGGAAACCCCTGACTTTTGCGTGAAAGTATACTTTTGCCTGATAGTACGATTTTTTCTCCTATCGCCATCCTATCAGCGGCATCCAAAAACAAAAAAATTGGGGTTCACCACCCACCGTGATGAACCCCACCAAGCCTTAAAACCCTTGATTTTAAGCCATTCTTCAATACTTTCGCCTGCGAGTACCAAAAATCCTATGGCATTATTTCTGAATAGCCGCCTGTGCCGCTGTTAGATTATGATGACTTTTACCCCTCTTTACCCCATTTACCCCACCCAATTCGACATTCGACAAACGGGATTCGACAAGATTTCCTTGCTTTTATGCGGAATCCGCTATAAAATGATTTCAGTGGAAAGCTCCGCAGCGTTTGACAATTCCATATAAATCTGCTAAGATATATTTACATAAAGGTACTGCCGATAGACGGCTAGTCCGAATTTAGGTCAACAAAAATAGTCGCCTTAGTTTTGCAGACTGTGGGGCGGCTATTTTTGTGGTTTATTATTATCCTTGCTTCCGATGGCGTATCCGAGACCGAAGCAGGTCAGGCATAAGCCAAGCACTGAAATCAATCCTTCAATCGTCAACATCCACTCAGCCCTCCTTTCCCAGATTCCTGCAAGCAGGTTTCTATGTAATCGGAGGGTCACAGTCCCTCCGCAGAAGAACTAGCCGCCTACCGTTATGGCAGCACCCTTATAAATATTTTATCAGAAAATGTCGGACGCTACAATATAGTTTTCCGGCTTTTTTATTTTCCACTTGCCAACTCCCAAATTCAGAGTTAAGATACGACACCACGGAAGGAGGGATTGGATTGGAAAAAGATTCTGCATTGTACCAGCTCATGGACACACGCATGCACAGCGTCATGAACGGCATTGTAAGCAGTGACGGGGAATACCAGGCGATTCTCCGAAAGTCTGACGTATACTCCGGCGAACTGGAAAGGATGGACTTGTCAAAAGAAATCCGGCTGCTGATTGACCGCTACGTCAGCGAGCAGAACGCGCTGGGCTCCCGGTTTGGGATGCTCGCCTACCTGCTGGGATTTTCCGACTGCAAGGCCATGTTTTTGGGGAAATGCCTGCCGACAGACGCAAAAGAAATGAATACAGAATTGTAACCGCAAAGTGCCGGACAGGACGGAAAGGCTGCGCCACAGCCCTTACGCCCTGTCCCTCTTTCGTTTTAAATGAATATCCATACCTCCAGTTCCGCATACCTGTTGGATTTTGACCACTGCGGGTGTTTCCTGAACCACGCCCGCTCGTCATCCGGCGTGACCGTTATCTTCTTAAAATAAACGGGGGAACCGGCATCATCCAGTCCCCCTCCTGCATCGGGGCTTAAGTTTAAAAGCCACTCGAAGCGGTCTTCGTAAACCCTCACCCCTGACACATATTTATCCATTTCCTCTTCCGAAAACTCGCCATCCTCCGGCATGGAGAACTGCCCCATGAGCTTTTGCAGGTTTTCCAGCTTGCCGCTCACGTCCGCCTCCGTGGCGGGCTCCACGTCCCCGTACTGCTCCATCCGCTGCTCCAGTTCCGCGATCCGCTCCCCAACCTCCTGCTGCTTTCGGCTGAATACCTCTTTCGGTATCTCGTTGTTCATCCTCATGTCGAGCAGCGTCTCATATCTGCCCCGCTCCTTTTTGAGCTGTTCTTCTATGATTTCCTTATCCCGCAGGACTTCCGACTGCTCCACCCCGGCGATGCCGCACCCCAGCACCGCCGCCGCGTTCAGGAGCGTCCCCTCCGGGTCATCGAACACGGCGTGGAGGACTTTCTGCGCCATCGTGTACATCTTCCAGTCCTGCACCAGCGGCGAGCGGCAGACGTTCTCAATGCCCAGGCCGTTCTTAAGCCTTGCCGCTATGGTCCCCGTCCGGGTCTGGTCGTAGCATTTATAGGTGTAGGTGATGAAGTCCGTCTTGGTATGCCACTTGGTCTTTGCGAAGGCGTGGCCGCACTGGCACCGCATCTTCCTGCGCCAGAGGTCGTCCGAATGGACGCCCTTGTTCTTCCGGCGCTGCCCCATCTGCGCGTCCTTTTCCGCCATCATCTTCTGCACCCTCTCGAACTCCTCCTTGGTGACGATGGGCTGGTGCTTCCCCTCCACGATGACGCGCTCCAGCTCCCCCTTGTTCTTCGCCCTTTTCTGTTCCAGGTAGTCCGGCACGTATTCCTTCCGGTATTCCAGTTCGCCGCAGTAAAGGCGGTTTTTCAGGATATGGCCGACGGTGGCGTAATGCCACATCGTCTTCCCCATCGCCGTGCGGCGGCCTTCCTTTTCAAGCTGCTTCATTATTTTATGGTAGCCGTTGCCCGCAAGGTACAGGTCGAATATCCTCCTGACCGTTTCTGCCTGTTCCTCATTGATGACATATTCCGGTCCCACCTTGTCATAGCCAAGCACGTTCCCGGTGCCGTAGACCACCCCGTTCTGGAAGGAGACCATCTGCCCCGCCTTCACCCGCATGGAGGTCTTTTTCGATTCGTTCTGCGCGAGGGTCGCCATGATGGTCAGCCGCAGCTCCCCGTCCTCATCGTTCATGGTCCATATGCCGTCCTCGGTGAAATACACCTCAATCCCCATCCGCTTCAAGAGCCTCGTCTGCTGGAGGGTGTCCACCGTGTTCCTTGCGAACCTCGATACCTCCCTCGTGACGATCAGATCGAAATGGCCGTCCTTCGCGTCCTCCATCATCCGCACGAAGTTTTTCCGCTTGGATATGGAGGTGCCGGTGATCCCTTCATCGATATACCGGCGGTAAAGCACCCAGTCCGGGTGCCTGTCTATCAGGTCATCATAATACTGCACCTGGTTCTCCAATGCTGAAAGCTGTGCCTCATGCTCTGTTGACACCCTTGCATATATCGCAACTTTCCTTATGCGCATCTGCATCCGCTCCTTTCCGTCCCTGCCCCGCAGGGCTCCCGCATTTTTCTTTAAAACAAGGCTCCGCATCCTTTGGGTTTCCCACCCTGCAGTAGATTGACGCCCTCAGTTTTTTCCCCTCAATATCTGCCATATCCGTCTGCGCTCCTTTCTTTTTGGGTAGTCTATTAATCACTCTGAAAGGCCGTAAAGTCAAGCGGTCTGGCCGCTTTCTTCCTATATGAATGCCACCTTACATTCGGGTGGTGAACGCAAGAGAAATCCACCCGTTCCTCTTTTCCGCATAGGCTTTGAGCAGCCCCCAGCCGTCCTTTTCCTCGACCACAGTGAAAATGCCGACACCAGTAAATTTCCCCGTCTTTGGGTATGACGTTCCGGGGCCTCTGCGGATATTCAGATCGGGGATAGATACGCGCACCATGTAAGGTGCGGAAAGGGTGAGGCTCTCCATGAACTGCACTTTTCCTTCGCTGACAATGGCTTTCAGGATGGAGAGGATTTTCTCCCCGTATTTCTCCCCTGCCGCCCAGCCTTTCCCCTGCGGATTCTCCTTCTGGCCGAGCCATTCCGCATAGGGAGCGCAGCCCCTTGTGACATAACGGAACCGGGGATCGTTTTTTTCATTTACAAGCGCATCCGTGGAGGCGTAGGCTTTGAGGTGCTGAATCTGCGCCCGGATGCCAAGCTGTGCCGTTTCAAAGGACAGTCCTGTTTTGCCCCTCTGTGTCACCCCAAGGCCACAGAAATTGTTCTGCGGAAGAGTGACCGCAGAGCCGGAGAAAGTGAAGTTCCCCGTTTCGAGACAGGACTGTGCAAAGGCGATATCACCCCTCACGCCCTCCGCCTCCCCTTCCGAAAGGTACAGCGGAACCATATCCAGAATGGACTGTGGCACAGCCGGATTCTTCTTTTGCAGATAGGATTTCATCTGCTCCGCCGTGGCTTTCGCTTTTCCCATAATGGCAGTAAGGGTATCCTCCGCAGAGCCTCCCTCCATAGCCGCCCCGATGTCTTTTCGGAACTGCCCCATCAACAATCCAAACTTAGACCACAGATGCTCCACGTCTCCGTGGTTGCTGGCAATGCCCCTTTTACATCCCTCGCTGTGGCTGATGATAACGCCATCCGCAAGTGGGTCTAAATGGAAGTGCTGACAGAGATATGCAAACAATTCCACCGCGCATTTGTAGGCGGCAAGCACATGGGCTTTCGTTTTCTCCCCGTTCCCGGTCTCCGTCCAGTTTGAGCCGCCCGTATATCGGATGGTGGCAGGCTCCGTCATCTCCACGCCGATATGGGTATTGTTCGCTCCGCCTCCGCAGTGCCACCCACGGAAATCCCACGGGAGCAGTTGGTATACATCCCCGTCCGGCTCTACGATGGCATGGACGCAGGCATTTGCATCCGCCCTGTTCCAGTTCTTCATGAACACATCCGCCTTTGGCTGCGGGCATCCCACCGAGTGGATCATAAGACCTTTCATGGTGATGTGCTTCCCCGCTTTATAACAGCCGGACTCCGTAAGGTAATTCTGTTTCAAATTCATCCCATTTCCCTCTCTTTCACATCAAACGCCGCCCCGTTCCACGGGTCAGCTTATTGAACGAAAAAGGCACCGCCGCAGCGATGCCCTTCCAAAAATTATCCTGTTATCTTTCCATTCGTCTCAGCATGGCGCGGCACACCTGCCTTGCCCTCTTTTTCAGCGGGCGTTTCCACCTGCGGATGGATGCCGCTTTGGTGTGGTTCCTCGACCAGCCGCCGTAATCCTCCAGCGTGTACTTCCCATGCATCTCCCTTTCACCGTATGCCCTCATCCTTAAACCCTCCGTCCCTGTATTCCGGTTTCCCCGGTCACAGACATGTTCGCTCTGGACGGGCATAATAGCAAGCGGGAATGGGACCATAAACTGCACAAACATCATCAGAAAATTTGTGCAGCATATCATTCCTCTTTTTCCTCCCGTAACTGCTCCAGCACGGCTTTCAGCTTCCCCGGAATGGGCAGCCCCGTCCTCGCGGCATTCTCCAAGATAGAAATGCCCTCATTGGAAAGGTAAAAGAAGATGACCGCCGTCCGCAGGACGCTCCCTTCCCCGATGATGTGCGTATCTACGATATGCCCCACTGCCACAAGGCTGAAAATAATGACCTTCTTAAAGATGCCCTTGAATCCCACTTCGCTGGAGAGTTTCTTCTCCACCGCAGCCGCCATCAGCCCGGTGGCATAATCCACCACCACGAATACCACCAGTGCATAAAGGAAACCGTCAAAGCCTCCCATGACCGCACCCAGCGCACCGCCGAGCGCCGCAAACGCATACTGCGCCGCCTCGATAAAATTCTTCATTCCAGTTCCTCCTTCTAAATTTGCATTAAAAAAACACCCCGTAAGGTGTAGTTACTGTTTACGCGCATTCCACATACCGGATGAATGCCCTGCCGTTCCCCTCGTTCACCCCCGCCTCGGTCTCCGCAGGGTAATATTTCCCGTTGTGGGTGAATGGTGCCACACCGTCCACATAGCCGGAGCCTCCTGCGCCTGACTCACCGCGCAGGCCATAGTTCCCGCCGAACCATCCGCCACCACCGCCGGAAGAAGCGGCACTGCTTGATGAATAATAATCCCCAATGCCAAAGTTTTCAGACGGGCTGCTCCCCGTGGAAATCTGCCGGCCTCCCAATGCGCCGCCGGAGCCGTTCCCGCCACGCTCCCCGCCGCCGTCTCCTCCCTTGTGGGCTGTGCCGTTGTCTATCCCGCCGCCCCCACCGCCTCCCGCCACGATCAGGATGCTGGAGCGGTTGGCGTAGGACGGCCCGCTGGAACTGTTCGTGCCAAGTCCATAAGGTTTTGTGGCCACATGGGTGGAACCGCCGCCTCCTGCCCCGTACTGCTTGCTGCTGGCATAGTTGTAACCGTTCCCGCCTCCGTTTGCCCCATAAGATGTGCCGCTCGGTGATCCGCCGTTATAAACATAGATCACTTCATCCTTCTTCATCTTCTTATAGCCTTTGGAATGGCCGCCAAGCCCTCCTTCTGCCGTAAGGGAATCCACCTTCGCCGCAGCGCCGGAAGCGCCCCACACCTCAAACTCATAGATGCCGTCCTGGGGGATAACAAACTGTACATAGCTGACCTGCCAAGCCGCACAATGGCAATTTCCAAAAATTTCCATTGATAACTTTAGTATGACCATAAAAGAAACGCTTTAATCTATAAAAGTAAAAATAGCAGGATACCTTCCTGCCATTCTTTCCCACTATGTATATTTATCTTTTTCCTTTCGGTTTCCAGTACACCTTTATTACCCTGCCGCAGTTAGGACATTTCAGCGACACGATAATCCAGCCGGAACCCGTCTCCCCAATGTCACAGGCCCGTTTCTTGCACCATCTCTCCGGGCATTTCATTTTCCGTATAATACCACCTCCTCTCCCCCCAAATACATCTATTGCTATCTCCCCGCACTGATATGGAACAAGGGAACCAAACATGAAGTGTTCCTGCTTGGTTCCCTTTTATCGTTTGTGCATTATTGGTTTTCTTCTTATTGCATAAATCGATAGCCATTCCTGTCGCCATTCATACTGTAATGGTTCAATTGCTCCGTATCTATGTCAAGCAGTCTTGCACTATTGAACTTGCTAAGCCATGCCTGGTAGTTTGAGGCTTCAATCCCCATTGCAAGGTATTTCCGTGCTACACTATAATCCGAACTTGGGATTTCAATTTCCCATGCCTTATCCTTATCGCCATCATAAGGGATATAAGTAATGCCATTCGGTGTCAGGAACGTCATCCCTTCCCCTTCCCGTTTCAGGTTGCCGGATATTTCAAGCAGTGCATACAGCCCTGCTGTAGAACGCTGTGAACTGACTGAATACTTGGTAAATTCATCAGCCAGCTTTTCAATAATCTCCAAGTCCTCTTTCGATGTCGCAACAACAGACATCCCCTTTGCCTCATTGCCCTGTATGGATAAATAGCGCAGTCCGGTTCTAGGGTCTTGGTTCACTATCAGTCCGCCTTGCAACGGCACTTCCTTCAGATCAATCCCTCTTTTCCCGGCTATCTCATTCAAAATCCCTTTAAGTTCTCCCGTCATTGGCACATTACAGGAAAACGGCTGATCCATATTGATGACAAATTCCAGTCCGGTCTTTTCATCCTTCTGTATCATCAACTGGTCTTCCCTTATGTACAGCCCTCTTCCTGTTTCCTTATCCATGATCTCATATGCTGGAACCCCGTCCACATAGCTGGCATCCTCAATCTTATACCGTTCCGTTTCGATTGGCAGATTTAGGTTCTGTGATACCGATATATCTTTCCTTGAATACACGCCCATGTCATAAACACTGGCTGCATCCCCTCCTACATAATTGTCGCGCCCAGAAACGGCATTCGTTTTCCTTCCACTTTCGGAAGTATTCGCACCAACTATATCTGCCATCCTGCTTGCAAATCCTACTCCCGAATTATTCTTTTGTCCCCTTCCCGCTTCCTGCCATGCAGGATAGTGTGAAGTTCCAATTCCACTAATGCTCATTATCTTTAATCCTCCACAATTTTAATATTGCGGCCCCTCTGTCGATCAGAGCCGCCTCTGCTCTCTCATAGTAAGTCCGAGCAGTTTACTCCTTCATACAGAAACACTTTATCTACGTTCCACGGCAACACCTCCTCTTACTGCTCCCCGATTCCCCAATCTACCAGAAAACCGGGGAGACCTGCCCTAACCCAATGCGTAAAATCCTTAATTGGATGTGATAAATCTTCCAATGTAACAGCGAGGGTTTTCGCATTCGGTGACAGGTTCTTAATTATAAATTCCGGCGATATGTCCTGCCCACGTCCGGTATATTCGATGGGAAATTTGCTTCCGCCATCCATGCCAATGCACTCAAATTCCAAAACAGTATTATTCATAGTCCCTCCAAGTTTGAGCAATTTATTTCTGCATTCCCGACAGCCGCTGCTCCCCGGTTCCCCAATCCGCCAGAACACCGGGGATGCCCGCTCTGCCTTGTCGGGCTGTGGCTTATCGGGGATAGGGTATCACATACTTATAAAACTTTCCTGAACTGATATCTATACATATCAGAATACATATTGCCGGAGGACTGTGGTGTAAACCGGCCATCCAATGCGCCCATATCAACCGCAAAACCGCTGTCTGCCACGGAAAACGCCCCATCCTTGAACTGGAACTGTGAAGTGAAATCGGGAATCCCCAAGTCGCCGCTTATCCTGATCTTCCCTATGATATCCACCAGCGCATCCTTCATCCGTTCTATCTTGGCATTGTCCTTCGTCTTGTTGATCAGATCAGCCGCCTTGTCCGGAAGCCCTCCGATCTTCCCGTCAGGCGTCAGATAAAGATTTTCTAAGGAAATGTCCTCCCCCGTAACCCCTTTCAGGTAGCGCCGCACTTCCTGTATGTCCGTGGCATACCGGTATGTGCCACCGGACAGGTCTCCCACGCTGTCTGCAATGCCTATGTAATACTGGTACATCTGGTCACCGTACTTTTCATCTATCAGTTTCTGTACCTGTTCCCGGACGGCGCTATCTTCTATCCCGTCCACGGACACATCCCCGCTGCTCCCAATCCTTACGCGCATACCCTCTATGTCCTCACGGGAAATGCCCATCCCCTCCAAATCCTTAACGAAATCATCTGAAAAGCTGTTTTTCAGCTCCGCTTTCTGTTGCGCCTTTTCCATGTCTTTCAGGTTGGCAAAAATCTTCACATACTCCAGTTCTGCATCATTTAAGCCCTTCCCCTCCGCCATGTCCTGCAGCAGTTCATCCACGGTGCGCCCGCCCTTATACTTCTTTTCTTCTGGCAGGCTGTCAAACTGCTTCCGGTGGAGCTGCTCCAGCTCTTTTAAATAATTCTGCTCCGTCTCCCGCAGGACTGCATTGTACTGGTCAAGATATTCCCGCCAGTTTTCATCCTTCCGGCTGTATGCGCTGTGGAGATTCCCATATGCTTCCCTGACGGCGTCAGTCTTTTCATGCTCCTTGTTTTCAGAAACATGGAAACTGATCCTGTAATAATCATCCGGGGAAACCTCCTCCCCGTTTCCGTTTTCTACCTTAAGGCAGTATTTATTGGTATTGATATCCCAATTAGGGACGGTCAGCTTCTTCCGCCCCTCTCCGTCCCACTCTGCCTTCCCCACCTGGTTGCCATATTCGTCATACAGGGTAAGGTCGTAATCACAGCCCTCCGGCATATCAATGTAAGCTTCAACACCGAAATAATTCCGTTGGAAGTTCATAAATGGGATGGAAAAGTTATAGAAATCCACATCCTTATCATCGCTGAGATTCCCTTTCAGGCTGCTGGTCCCGTCCTTGATCAGAAAATTCAAATCCAGGAATGCGCTGCCTTTGTCCCTATCGGAAACCTCATAAGTGGTATGCTGCCTGCGGTATGTATTATTGCTGCTGAGGGTGCAGGTGTCCTCCCGCAGCTCCATGTTCCTGCGCATCTTCCCGTCAAAAAACGCCTCTGTCTCTTTTCCCGTCATGAAGTATACCGGCTTGTTCCTGAAAGCCGCTCCATATGCGGAACCTGCATCATTTACTGAATTAACTCCCATTTCAAATCCTCCATTATTTTTATTATTGCGGCCCCTCTGTCGTTCAGAGCCGCACCCGCTCCCTTGTAATAAGTCCGAGCAGTTCATTACTTCATAATTACATTTTGCCTATGTTCCCCCGTCAAATTCCATACCGACATTCACCTCCTCTCCCCAATCCGCCGGAACGCTGGGAATGCCTCCCCTGCCTTGTCCGGCTGTGGCGTATCGGGGATATTACTTTGTGACCTCTAAAATATATTGATACGCAAATTCAATCCCTTTACCAGTCAAATTTTCACACATATGTGGCGGATCACTTTCTGAAAATCCCATAGGACGTAGTTCAAAGCATCTTAATGAACCGAATGTTTTTTCAAAAGCAGACGCAAAGTTATAGCAAGCAGATACAATTTCATCTTCTGTTTTCCCCATCTTATGGAGATAAATCCCTATAAACATAAGTGTGCCTTCAACCAAGCCACACTGCGCCCTATAACCGCCAGCACCATGCAATCCAACCGCAGACCAGATTATCTGCTGTTCAATAGCCGTTTCAAATAATTCACTCAAACAGATGATTGCTGTCCTCGCGCAATTTATATTATCATTCCAGTACAGTTCATGTACCCGATTCTTTATATATTCTTTCATAGATATACCCTCCCCCTGCCCCCTCGATTCCCCGATCTGCCGAAACGCCGGGGATGCCCGCCCTCTGTGCCATATTAGTAATATGCACCCATAAACAGCCATCCCCTCCATAACCCTAAAATCCCCAAAACTTCGATGCAAGCTCCCGGTTTATGATAGATGAGAGGAAATTAGGATTGCTGCTGTGGAACATTCTCAGGCTTTCAAAGAAAGCGGCCTTGCTTCCCGTCTTTAATCCTGTGAAAGTCTTATCCAGTTTCTGGTTTTTCACATTCTTCTCCACATATTCCTCCGACTGCTTTTCGTAATTATCAACCATCGAGGGGTTCTTCTTTACCGCGCCCGCATACCAGTTTGTAAGGTATTTCAACGAACTAAGCCCGCCGTCATCTTTTTCCCCCATCTTCTGGTACTCTGCGTATGCGTCTTTGTCCATCGTCCGCATCATGTCAAGCGCGCTTGTGGTCTGGACAAGATTGCTCCCATGCCCAAGATACCTGCCTTTTGCCACACCGTAATCCATGTTTCCGTTACTGTCCGCTTTTCCCGCGCTTGCCAGTTTCGCAATGGATTCCATTGCCTCCAGAAACGCATCCCTGCTGTCCTCCGGAATAAAGTTTTCTGCCGCATATTCCGCTTTCTTCATGCCGAGCGATATGTTCGCCTGCCGCTCTTCTTCCGTCATGGAGCCGCTGTTCCCGACAAGGAAATTCTGCCGGATGATGTCATACACAAATCCCTGCTCCTCTTTGCCGCAGTTCTCCAGTGCGGACGCAACCGCCTTGTCTGCGCCATACATCCCCGAATATGCCGGGAGATTATTTAAGGACTTGTCAACCTGCACGATATCCTTTTGGAATGCCGCATTTCTTGCCTCCACTGCTTCCTTATCTTCCGGCACCGTCCAGCCCTTCCTGCCCTCCGCAAGGGCCGCCATGCCGTCTCCTGAAAACTCCACGATAACGCTGTCCCCATACTGTGAACGGATGTCCTTCATCGCCTGCAGGGTTTCCTCCCTCGACATTTTGTCCATGACCTTGTTGCCATGTTCATCCGTGGTGTTGAACTCATATTTTACAAGGGTGTCCTTCTTATACGCACCACCCCCATATGATGGGATATTTGTTGTCCCTCTGTAAAACTGGCTGTAATCGATATTCATAATCTGCACTCTCCTTTTCTTTGTTTTGACTCATTATGTTTGCCGTTCTGTCGAAATTCTATATAAATCCAGTAAATACTTTTTTCACTCCGCACTCCCTTTATGCGGTTCCGCCGAAATGATCTCCCCCTGCACATTGGACTCATCCGAATCCCTGTTCAGTCCATCTTCGTCAAGCTGCGGCTCCACCGCTATCGGGTCATCATCATAGACCGCCGGACCGCCATCCTCAATCTGATGCACGGCATCCGGGGCGGGGGTTCCCTGTGTGGTGCATCCGCTGGTCGCTGGAATCATCATTGCCGTAATAAGTAATGCCGTTATTCTGCTGACACGCATTTTTCAAGCCCTCCTCCATAAATTGATGGAACCGGCCATCTGCTGATAATACGAACCGGCCCTCAAAAAAGTTTCATTTCTCTTATCTGCTGCGGCCCCTCTGTCATTCGGAGCCGCCCATGCCCCCTTGCGGTAAGTCCGGGCATGATGCCCTTCATTACCCAAGCAGCGTATCTCCGCCTGCCGCTGTCTCCGTCATAACATTTGATTCATAAGCGTTGGAAGCCGCCGCCATCTGCCTGTCACCAGCCCATGCCTTTGCCAGCCTGCTTCTCTCCTGCTCCGCCTTTGCAATCTTTTCATCCAAAAGTTCCTGCTGAATTTGTTTTGCCGCTTGACGCTTTTGTAAATATTCCTCCAATAATTCTTTCTGTCTCTCTTTTCTTTCATTGCTACTTTTATAAAAACTATCTTGTGAGCGAATACCAAATTCAGAATCTGCGGAAACCGGCCAAGCATCACCCCTACATTGTTCTAGCGTTTCACCAACTGTCAACATTACAGACGCATTCCTTGAACCATATGAAGCTCCTAAATCATGCTTAATCCAACTTAAAACCTGCTGCTTATATTCAGGATCGTCTTTCATTCTCTTAAAAGCAGCCTCAGTCACATTAACTGCCGCATTACTTACTGTTGCGTGCGTAGTAATCTGAGACAACTCCTGATAAAACTCTTTCTTAAACAGCTCCATTTCTTCCGCTTCCGATAGTTCCTGTGTACTGCCTGTTTTTTCCAGTGCGAATTTTTCCGTACCGTTCACATTTTTCGTATTTCTCTTTGTTTCCACATTGTTCTGATAATAATTTTGTCCTATTCCACCGATAGCCATTTTTAATCCTCCGTTTTAATCTGTTTTTGAGTTTCATTTAGTGCAAGGTCATTTACTTACCTTCCCCCACCTCCCCCTGCTGCAGCATTACCGTCACATGGAACACATCCCCTTTCACTTTTATGTTTACACCGCCAAAATACCTCTCCGCAATATCCCGCACATTTTCAAGCCCTATCCCATGCTCCGTAATGATTCCCGGCAGGATACTCTGTTTCGTTGTAGGCGGGAGCGGACTGCCTTTGCTTACAGGGACAGCGCCGTCAAAGCTATTTTCTACATACAGTATCAAAAACTGCTTTTTCCGCTTTAACGAAAGGCGTATAAATCCTTTACCTGTTTCCAGTTTTTCGCAGGCTTCTATGGCATTATCCAAAAGGTTGTTCAATATGATCCCCATATCAAACACGGGAATTTCCCCGCCATACCGGAAATCTGCATCAAACCGGATTCCCGCCTTTTCCGCCCTGCGGCATTTGTCATTGATGATGACATCCGTCACTGCATTCCCCGTCACATACTTATATTCCAGTTCCTGCATGGTCTCATCCATCCGCCGTATATAATCCTCTATTTCCCCATACTCCCCGGCTCCTGCCAGTCCTTTGATGTTCGCCATATGGTTCTTCATCTCGTGGCGCACCTTCCGGATGCTTCCATAGAAATTCTCCGCTTCCTCCAAACGCTTCTTCATGGCCTTGACCTGCTGTTCCTCCACGAAATGTTTCTGTCTCTCGGCAAGCAGGATGCGGTATCTCTGCCAGAAATAGATCAGGGCGGCCTCTCCCGCAAAAATACATACTGCTATCATGGGAATCTTCCAAAGCAGGTCTGGCTTTTCATCAAACAGCACAAAAGCATCTGTATTTATTCTTACAATAAGCAGGCCGTTGACCACGTTTGCAATCATGCTCCCGACAAAATTTAGAATGGAAAGCAGGATGATGTCCTGCCAGGCCATTACGGCTTCCCCTTTAATGAGACTGTGAAAAATAACTGCCATTGCCACATACAGTACCATATAAAAGAGAACGGAAACCGCCATCCCGACCGACAAACATTGGTATACCTGTTGCATATAGCTTTCCTGCATTGCATCAAGGCTTTTCATCATCACGCTCGTTATCTTCATGTAATTGCCATGTTCTTATCCTCCTAAAATTTTATAATATGAATTGCAATAAGTCCGGGCAGACCGCAGAGGCAAAGTTTTATGCGCCTCTGCGGAATAAGATGTAAAGAATATATCTGTATATCCAATGTGCTGCCCGAAGATGCTTCTTTCACAAACGTGCTTTCTCCAGATACCCCTATTACTCCGTTCCAAATCGATGAACAGAATAACCTCTATCCGAGTAAAAAACAGCAAACCGTCACTTATGGCATAACTCCATAGCGGCGGTTTGCATGGTTCTCAATGCTCTTTACAGATATCTACGGCCTGCATACCTAAAATGTACCTCCAATTTCCGGACTATAAGTTCCATCTTACTGCTACAGACAGAGAAAGTATGCTAAATTGTTTCGGTAATATATCTATTTTAAACAGAAACTGAAATGCTTGCCTCCTGTTCCGCAGAAACCGTCTCTCCTGTTTTTGTATAGGTTACAGGTTCCTTTACGGCATCCATCTTTATTTCATCGGAGCCTATGCTGCCAGAATCTACGTTATCCTTCAACAATACCTTTCCTTCTTCACTGATCTCCACGGTATCTGTATTGGTGTCAGCATTCCTGTTTCCCTCTATCCTATCTTCCAGTTTTTCACGTTCTTCCCTGCGCTTCTGGATAGCCTCTTCACACTGCAACTTTGCTTTTTCCCTTGCCTCCCTTGCGTCTTCTTCCATTCCTTTGTCAGCTTCCGCCTTATAATCCTCCGCCTTACCGGAAAATTCATCAGCATACCCCATTGCGCGCTCCATTGTTGCTGTATCGCCTTTACGCCTTGCTTCCTTGAAAACACGCATAGGGGTATTCATCAGATTCATATTCGTCCTTGCTCCTACAAGACCTTCCATCGTCTTTGTATTCATAGCACCGCCTCCCAATCATCGTTTTTAAGAGCATATAAACCCTCATTTATTTTTTCGGCGGCGTGGATATACGATATTAGGTTTATGTTTCAAACAGCCGTTTTGGTGTCATGTGCGGTATCCGGAAACGGCATTAAAATAGATATCACGAAAATACCTTTTCCGGTTTCTTTATGCACTGCCCCGTTATATCTATTCACCACATCGCCAACATTCAGCAGGCCGATACCGTGTTCCTGCGAATCCCCTTTATGCGTAAATCCGTCTGTATACTTTTCCGCCTTGTCCATACTGTTTTTTACTTCAAGCAGAAAACATTTCTTTACAGTTTTTGCCTGAATATTGATAAAACGACATTCATCACTCTGCATCCTTCCACACGCATTAAGCGCATTATCCAATATGTTTCCAAACAAAACGCACATATCAAACTCATTGATACAGCATCCCTTTGGCATCTGCACATCACATTCCCATTTGATGTTTTCCTCTTCCGCCCGTTTCCGCTTCTGGTACAGAAGCGCATCCACCGCCTTATTCCCTGTCATATCCCCTCCGGCATCCAAGACAATATCCCCCATATTTCTCAGGTAGCCATCTATCTTCTCCCATTCTTGATTCCGGGACAGCGCCGACAGAGCAATGATATGGTTCTTCATGTCATGCCGCAGCCGTTCCGACTGTCTGTACTGTTCTGCCAGCATTTTATATACCGCAATCTGCGAGTGGTACTGGCCGCTTTTCTCCTGTTCCAAATAAATACGGTTCATCCCAAACACATAAAATCCTGTTGCTGCAATAGACAAAAGATCCAAAACCAAAAATTCAGCAAAGCTGAAAAGCTGATCATAATACAATCCCATGTTGCCCCCGCTCCTAACCATAACACCATAACTCGCACCCAGGCTCGCCACATCATACATTGCAACAATCACAAGTAAAGGAACTGCCAATATGAGATACCACTTTCCCCGCTTGCCACAAAAAACAGGCTCAAGATGCTTTGACATCCAGCATACAGCCAATACAGCAAAACAATAGCCAGCACCACTGATTAATGCGCTTATCCAAGCTTTAGAAAATGGTTCGGGAATCTTTTTTACTGTGTGCAGAAAAAACAGTTCCAGACAAAATAAAAAAGAAGCACTGAAATTTGTTACCGTTCTTACAACAACCATCAACATGGATGCAGCCAGAATCCGTTTCTCCCTGTCTGACCGGAACAACAGTACCACCAATCCCATAAAGAATATCGGTTTCAACAATACAGAAAAAATATACAGACTGAAATACATCCGACTCAAAATACAACTAAACAGCCAGCTACAAAAGGAAAAAGCCAAAAACATCCGTTCCCTCCTTTTTGAAGCCCCTAAAAATTTTTTGCAAAATTTATCCGCTGCCCATAGATACCCTAGAAAGAATGGCGCTATAATTAAAATATCTATATAATCTAAGAGTTGTTTCATAGAATCCCTCCATTTTCCCGCATAACCTTAAGCACCTTCTGGACAAACTCATCATATCTTCTTTTTGCAATCACAATTTTTTTCCCGTTTTCCAGAATCACTTCCTTCCTGTTATACCCGTCAACATATTTCAGATTTATAAGATAGCTTTTATGGCACCTGAAAAAACCTTTATCCTGTAGTTTGTTCTCTAACTCCCCTATCTGCTCATAATAAGTAAAAATCCCTTCCGGCCCATGAACATCGACTACCCTTCCTTTTATCTCGAAATAGTATATATCATCAAGAAATAACTTCTTTTTCTGCCTTTCCCTGCTTACTATGATAAATTCCTGTGAACGGCTTTCTGTTTTGAAGACGGCTTTTTGCAGTACACTTTTCAGTTTCCTGTCATCCACAGGCTTCAACAGATATTGGAAAGCCTCCACGTCATACGCTTCAAACACATACTCCCTGCTGGAAGATACAAAAATGAGTATCTTATCAGATGCCTTTTTACGAAAAGCCTGTGCTGTTTTCATCCCATCCAAATCCTGCATAATGATATCAAGGAAAACAATGTCAAAACTTTCCAGTGCCTGCAGCAGTTCCCCGCCGCTTCGGAACTGGCGGATAATGCATGGTATTTTCATTTCTTCCATAATTTTTTTAATTCTCTTTGCCATATTGCAGCATTCTATGACTTCATCATCACAAACCGCTATTGAGAGCATTTCATCACCTGCCTTATATGGGTATATCGTATATATCGACAAAAACGGGCATAAAGTTTTGTTAATGATATGAACGGGCTTTTCCGTGTAATAACCGTTTCAAATATATTTTTCGCCATTCGTCCGATATAGCGGAAACGCAAACCGCCGTGTAAGCATATTAACTCTGATTCCCCCGCTTTCCAACAGGCAGACCGCCGCATATGGCGGTCTGCCATAGCGGCGGTCTTTACTTTGCCTATCCGCATTTATTAAATAGGCTTTCCCTTATCAGCTTGTGCTTATTATTTTTCAACCTCTGCCAATGACAGAATAAATTCCTTATCTTCATCTGATACAGTAGTATAAAATGTCAAAAATTCCTCGGCTACATATCCCCCTTTTATTGTTTCCGGGGCAATCTGTTCTTTAATGATATTTGAATCTTCATATACTGTCAGTTCCATCAATTTTTCCGGGTTTCCATCATTATAGGCTGCCACTGGTGCCTTGTAAGAAATAATCGTATATAATACCTTAAGATTTTCGGTTTCACTCTCCAGTATATCCATCTCCGCATCTGTATCAGACGAAATATCAGTATAGTCTAAGCCGCTAAACCGGAGCAGGGTGTCCTCATCCGTAACAGTACCCAGCAGATTTCCGTCCGCTGAATAAACTTCCACCTGCAAAAGCCGCTGTACATCTTCCCCTCCCGCATTCCTGCCTGCGCCGCATCCAGCCAGACCTATAGCGGACAGAATAACTGCCAGTAAACAACTCAATACCTTCTTCATTTAGATTCCTTCCTTTCTATCAACAATTTACAGACTGTCACAAGCAACACACAAAACAGGAAAATGACCGGGAAAACCGGGCTCCATGCATTTGTGGCAATACCTATCAATACCGCCAGTACCGTTGCAGGCAGGGTAATATACACCCATGTAAATTTCCCGCGCGAATTTTTCTTCGCAATATAATCCGCATTCCGGGTAATTATATTTTCGGCATGGATTGCTATTCCCGCTATAATCAGTAGCATGACCGATGCCGCATCTATCAGCCAGTCCAATGCGTTGCATACTTCACTGCCGACAGCATCTTTTACCATATACAGAAACTCTGATCCAAAAAGGAACATTATCACCCCCAAAACAATCATGCCAACATATCTTTTCCTGTTTCGGTTACTTTCCTCGCGAAAGGATTTTATCACTGTTTCGTCAAACAGCAAGGTATTTGAACTGATTTCTTTGTAACGCCTCGGTTGAAAAAAAGTCCATACCAAAACAGCTATGCCAATTGCCATTGTCCCCCAATACAACGGGCGCAGCAACTGCATGTATCCGGAAAAGCATCCAAAAATATCTGAGCTGATGACCAGACCAACCCCAATAGCAATGTTTTTCGCCAAACGCCTCTTATGGGAAAGGAACCCATCAATCGTCTCCCGGCTTACATAATACCCATTTTCTTTATTATTCTCATCCGGCCCTTCACTTTTTAGCAGATAATCCAGTGTCACGCCAAACATATTGCTGATCTGCAATAATTTATCGATCTCTGGTATCCCCCTGTCACTTTCCCATTTACTTACAGCTTGGCGTGACACCTCTAACAGTCCTGCCAGTTCCTCCTGAGAATAGCCTTTCTCTTTGCGGAGCCCTTTCAGTTTTTCTCCAAAAGTCATCTTAAACAACCTCTCTTTCTACTACAATATATTTATGGTTAATACCCCTTACAGCCAGTAAGGAATTACCCATCTTGTTGCTTAAGCTGTTAGAATGAGTAAGGCAATAGGTCTGGCCACCCCCTTTCAGGACTTAGCGTCCGTAAAACAGTCAGCCAACCAGCCCTCATTCGCAGCATTCGTTTTACGCAGGTTGAACCCAAAGACGTTCGTGTGATACCCAGTAGATTGAATAGGCAATGGGAAAACTGGTATTGACCATTGCTAATACATTACAAAGGAGTATCTATTATGAACGCTGTTGGTATTGATGTTTCCAAAGGCAAGAGCACTGTCACCATCCGCAGACCCGGCGATATTGTCGTCATGTCTCCCCGCGACATCCCACATACACAGTCCGCCATCAATGACCTGATCGCGCAGATCAAGGAACTTGACGGGGATACAAAAGTCTGTATGGAGCATACCGGAAGGTACTATGAACCGGTTGCCGCATGGCTTTCTGATGCCGGTATCTTTGTCAGCGCCGTTAATCCCATGCTCATCAAAGAATTCGGAGATGATTCCCTGCGTTCTCCCAAGACCGACAAGGCTGATTCCAAAAAAATCGCTCGTTATACTCTTGACCGATGGGCAAAACTGAAGCAGTATGGAAGCATGGATAAAACACGCAACCAACTAAAGACCATGAACCGCCAGTTCGGTTTCTATATGGATCAGAAGACTGCCATGAAAAACAACCTCATTGCCCTGCTCGACCAGACCTTTCCGGGTGCTAATAACTTCTTTGACAGCCCTGCCCGCAGCGACGGCAGCCAGAAATGGGTGGACTTTGTCTATACCTACTGGCATGTGGACTGTGTGCGCTCCAAGTCTCTGGATGCCTTTACGGAGCACTACCAGAACTGGTGTAAACGCAAAGGCTATAACTTTAGTGCCGCCAAAGCAACGGCTATTTATCAGCTTTCCTCTGACATGATCGCAGTATTCCCAAAGGATGACGGCACAAAGATGCTGGTACGGCAGGCTGTGGCAATGCTGAATACTGCATCTGAAACGGTGGAATCCCTCCGTGTGAAAATGGACGAAACCGCATCCACGCTGCCAGAATACCCTGTCGTCATGGCAATGAATGGTGTCGGGCCCACGCTTGGTCCACAGCTCATGGCTGAGATCGGAGATGTGACGCGTTTTACGCACCGCGGTGCGCTGACCGCTTTTGCAGGCGTTGACCCCGGAAAAGATGAATCCGGACAGCACGTCCGTAAAAGTGTGCCTACCACAAAGAAAGGCTCTCCTTATCTGCGCAAGACCCTCTTCCAGATCATGGACGGCCTTATCAAGCGTTCTCCCGTGGATGATCCCGTTTATGCTTTCATGGACAAGAAGCGGACACAGGGCAAGCCTTATTACGTCTACATGACTGCTGGGGCAAACAAGTTCCTCCGCATTTATTACGGGCGGGTAAGGGAATATCTTTCCGCACTGGCGGAAGCCGAAAATAGCTAAACAAATGTCCTTGCTTTTCATCAGACCAGCGTATTGCGGTGGTCTGTTTGTGGTACTTATTTTTCAACCTGTATAAAATTTTCAAAGTTCACAAATTTCTGCTTGACTTTTTATTTGCAGACTGTTTTTCTGTTTGGATTATAGAATCAAAGTTGTATAAATGCCACCATCTTAGCGTGTCATCCTGTCAATTCAGCGTGTCATTCTCTGTTTTTATGCTCTAATTCCGTTTTCTGGCAGAACTTTTGGTATCAAACCATCATTCCATCTCCCTGAACGTGCCAGCCATTCCTCCCACAAGGCTCCACTGGCGCTGCATATAGGATTTCAGATTTTCCATGCTTTGCCGATATGCTTCACAAGCCATTGATGGATTATCAAAATGCTCCATGATCGCACAGGCCGCACAGTACCCGCTCTCCATCCCGGCAGATATGCCCTCGCCCATAGGATTTAAGAACCCGGCGACTTCCCCGGCAAAAAGGCTACGCCCCACACCGTAGTCTGCATGGCATCCCGGACGGATATGCGGCATCAGCCACTTTTCTTCCTTCGTCTGCCTGCCGATACGCAGGTGGTGGTTTTCTTCCATGTAAGAAATAAAGCGTTCATAATAATGCCCGATTTTATCCATATCCTTCACGGACACCCCAAGCACCAGCAGGTCATCCTTCACGTTGAACCATGCGTCATATTCCGAAAGCTCCGGCTGCAGGTACGCATAGAAGTAATGTGGGTCTAAATCTATGCTGCCCTCGTTAAAGGTCTGGTATGTGGTTATGTATCCGGGAACTTCCCCGGTAATCTTCCGTTTTAATGTCCCGACAACGCCCTCGCAGTCAATGACGTACCTCGCGCCCTCTGTAAAATTCTTCTTCCCGTGCAGGCTGACTTCCACAAGCCCGTCCTTTTCCGTGCAGGAAAGAGCCGCCACGCCGCCCCTAACCTCTGCGCCGCTCTCCTTTGCTTTCCCCGCAAGCCACCCGTCAAAATGGCTGCGCCATACATTCAGCCCCTCCTGCTCGAAGCGGTATTCCTTCCCCTTATCATCCGTGAAGATCATTCCCCTGTTCTCTGTCGGGGTACACATGGCAGATTCCGGCACATCCTCCCCGAAATAACTTTTCACAAGTTCCATTGATTTCTTTATCAGCACGCCCGAACAGGACTTGTACCTGGGCATTTTGAATTTTTCCACCAAAAGGACCTTATAGCCTTTTTCCGCTAAAGCCTTGGCAGCCGTGCATCCCGCAGGCCCCGCCCCGACCACTATCACGTCATACATCTGTATATCACCCTTTCCGCTGTTTCCTATTACTTCGGCAGAAAACCGTTCCCGCTAAAGCAAAAGCATCCACTGAATTATACCATAAAAATTTTCTGTTTTTCACCCGATGGCACGAAACGACTATTTTTCGGGAGTGGAAAGCAAAAAAGAGCCATCAACCAGCCCTTGTCCTCCCGCTAATATTTTTCAATTTTACTGTATACTATCACGCAAAACTCCAAACTATCACGGAAACACCAATACAAACACGAAAACTCCGAGCAGTTTCCGTGCTTGTATCATATCCCCCGTTTTTCAACAGCATTTTCCGCCAACCTAATACCCTTTTCCGCAAAAACCAACAATATCCTACACCCTTTTACCTTTCCGTTTTATACTATCACGGAAACCCCGGACTTTTGCGTGAAAGTATACTTTTGCCTGATAGTACGATTTTTTCCCTAATCGCCATCCTATCAGCGGCATCCAAAAACAAAAAAATTGGGATCCACCATCCACCGTGATGAACCCCACCAAGCCTAAAAAACCTTGATTTTAAGCCATTCTTCAATACTTTTGCCTGTTAGTACCCAAATTCCTATGGCATCAATTGGAAATTGCCGCCTGTGCCGCTGTTATACTTTGATGACTTTTACCCCTCTTTACCCCATTTACCCCACCCAATTCGACATTCGACAAATGGGATTCGACAAGATTTCCTTGCTTTTATGCGGATCCGCTATAAAATGATTTCGCGGAATTTTTCATTTTTATTGACATATTTCCCGCAAAAACGTATAATAATATCAGAGATGGGAAACCATCGTCAGGAGAGTTCCTGCCAGACAGTGGAAAACTTTATATTTAGGAGAGTTCCTGCCAGATAGTGGAAAACTTTATTAATCAGGAGATTCCCTGCCAGACAGTGGGAAACTTTAAAATCAAAGGGTGATCGCTATGATCGCCCTTTTCTTTGCAGGAGATACCAATGAGCGAACTAAAACTATATGAAATATCTGAGGAATACATCTCATATATCAGTACCGTTGAAAAAAATGTTTTTTCCTCAAAGGAAAATGATCGGAACCATACACGGAAGTATCTGGGCATTGTATACAGCATTAACGGGTATAACTATTACATCCCCCTTTCCTCGCCTAAAAATTCTGATTACCGAATGGAAAATGGAGTACAGAAAATCCGCGGAAGCATTGTCCCCATCATCCGCATTACATCCCAATCCTCATCCGGGGAACTGGAATTAAAGGGAACTTTGAAACTGAGCAATATGATTCCTGTTCCTGCATCGGAATTAACCCTATATGACGTGGAGCATGAACAAGATTTATTTTATAAGGCTCTCATACATAAGGAAATGCTTTTTATCCGTAAAAACAAAAACAAAATCGTCCAGAATGCAAAAATTCTGTACAAACAGAAAAAGGAAAACAATCCTGCCATCGGATATCTGAAAAGCACGGTTGATTTTACATTGCTTGAACAGATGCATGATAAATTTATAGAAAAGAAAAACAATTAGCCAAAAAGTCGGACGCTACAAGCGGTTTTCCGGCTTTTTTATTTTCCTGCTTGCAATCCCGCCAAAACAGAGGTAAGCTACGACACCACGGAAGTCCAGCTAATAAATGTCAATAGAAAAATGAAAAATATTTTCTCCTAAAAAAGGGTGCACTTATCCCTTGGTGAAAATACCTTGTTTAAAAAGATGTTGATTCGTTGGATTTACAGTATTTTATGCGGCTATGTCGCATTTAGCAGCATTGTATTGTTTGATATGCTCCTGTGGAGTGATGATTTCAAAAGGCTTATTATCTCTGAGTATTGCAAATATCATGTTGCATACCTTGTGTGAAACAGCACCCA
>KE159630.1:548981-567817 GCA_000403335.2 Lachnospiraceae bacterium MD335 | reverse complement strand
AGGAGGGATTGGATTGGAAAAAGATTCTGCATTATACCAATTGATGGATACCCGCATGCACAGCGTCATGAACGGTATCGTGAGCAGTGACGGGGAATATCAGGCGATTCTCCGCAAGTCGGACATATACTCCGGCGAACTGGACAGGATGGATTTATCAAAAGAAATCCGGCTGCTGATTGACCGCTACGTCAGCGAGCAGAACGCTCTCGGCTCCCGGTTTGGGATGCTCGCCTACCTGTTCCTTCCTTTACGCCTTCGTAAAGTTAGGAACGCTCTCATTATGGGTCGGATAGACCCTGTTGAGTGCATTGGAGTTTCTCAGCAGAGAAACGGAAATGTGCTCAACGTTAAACCACCCGCTATGCGGGTGCGCGACGATTGTTATACAAAAATCACCTTTCCATTATAATAGGGGTGTTCAGGCCACTATTATAATGGAAAGGTGATTTTATGGCAAAGCAAACAAATTCGCTCGCACATACGAAGTGGATGTGTAAATATCACATCATCTTCACCCCAAAGTATAGACGAAAAATTGTCTATAATCAATATAAAACAGATTTGCGTGATATTTTAAAGCAGTTGTGCAGTTACAAGGGAGTGGAGATCATAGAAGGGCATCTTATGCCTGACCATGTGCATATGCTTGTAAGTATACCGCCGAAGATAAGTGTTTCATCATTTATGGGATATCTGAAGGGAAAAAGCGCCCTGATGATGTTTGACAGGCATGCAAACCTGAAGTATAAGTTTGGAAACCGTCACTTTTGGTCAGAAGGATATTATGTTAGTACCGTAGGATTGAATGAAGCGACGATAAAGAAGTATATTCAGGATCAGGAGAGAGCGGATATCATGCAGGATAAGCTCAGCGTGCTTTATTGGTTTTCTTCCATATCAGAGAGTGTAATATAAAGTGTGTAAGTTACCGGTAACAAAAACTTACGCACTTTATTTTTATTATAGAGTGCGATACACTAAAAGAAAGGAACAGAGAGGATTATGAGTAACGCACTTATGGCACCACGTAAAAACAAAAGAAGCGAGGCCAGCAAGGCTATCGCACAGGCAATCATTGAACAGTATCAACCCGCATCTGCAGAGGATATGCAGGATGCATTAAGGGATATTTTTGGCCCCATGTTTGAAGCAATGCTTCAGGGAGAAATGAACAGCCATCTTGGCTATAATACAAATGATCACGGCTACAAAGAGACTTCCAACCGTAGAAATGGCTATACCCACAAAAACCTCAAAACCTCCATGGGGGAAGTAGGAATTGACTCGCCCCGTGACAGGGATGGGTCATTTGACCCACAGCTCATTCCCAAGCGTTCTAAAGATGTGAGCGGCATTGAGGATAAAGTTTTATCCATGTATGCAAAGGGAATGAGCCAGAGGGACATTGCCGATACAATCGAGGATATCTATGGTTTTGAAATATCCCATGAAACAATCTCAAATATCACAGACCGGATAATAGAAACAGCAGGCGAATGGCAGAACCGTCCGCTAAAAAAGTTCTATCCCTTTCTCTTCGTTGACTGCCTGTATGTAAATATACGCAAAGACATGGAGAGCAAAAGCTGTGCGGTATATGTTGTTTTAGGGTATGACGTGAATGGGATCAAAGATATCCTTGGCATCTGGATTGGAGAATCAGAAGGCAAACATTACTGGATGCAGATATTTGACGAGATCAAAAACCGTGGTGTGGAAGACATTCTTTTTATCAGCATGGATGGTGTGTCCGGGCTGGAAGAAGGGGCAAAATCCATTTTTAAAGATGTGGTCGTCCAAAGGTGCATCGTACACCTGATCCGTAATTCAGTCAGATACATACCATCGAAAGACTATAAGGCATTTACCTCCCAGTTAAAGAAGGTGTATGGTGCAGCCAGCCGGAAAGCGGCAGAGGTGGAGTTTGAAAGGTTTAAACAGGCATGGAACCAGTATCCGGGAGCTGTTGATGTATGGAAGCGCAACTGGGCACATGTGGAACAGTTATATAATTACGGAAGTGCCGTACGAAAAGTAATGTATACCACAAATGCCATAGAATCGATCAATTCCAGTTTCAGGAAGGTGACAAAGAAAGGTTCTTTTCCCAGTGAAGACGCCGTTCTGAAAGCCTTATATCTGAGGATCACAGAACTGTATAAGAAATGGAACGGTCGCCCGGTATCAAACTGGGCGCTGGTCAGGAATCAGCTTGCCATGGATGACAGGATCCAAAAACGCATATTGAAATACGAAAATTTTTAAGAGAAGAGGAAACGCAATGAGTAAACGGAAAATGCCTGGATATGAAATGGATGATGAATTTATAGCCCAGTTGGATTTTTTGAGGTATGACTATGACAATGCCCTGCAGACTATCGAGCAGCAAAAACAGGATATCCAGAAGCTTCTGGCTGTGCTGGTCGAACGGGATATCCCCATTCCGGGTAATATCATTGACCGTTATATAAAGCGTGCGTCAGAGACAGATAACGATGAAGCAGAAGAACTTCCCTTCAACTGATATTTACATGGAAAAGGTGGCCGGGTTTCCTGGCCACCATAAAAACACAAAAAAATTTACACACTTTACTTGACAAACCCCCATATCAAAAATTCATTACCCCAAAAACTCTAAGAACTTTTTGTAGAATATCAATTCCTGCCCTGCAAAATCCGGGTTTGCCGCTGGGGTCAGCGGATTCTCCAGCTTATGTATAATCTTTTCAGCCATTGACTTTGCGGAGCCTGTGCTGTCACCCAAAAATGTGGAACCCAAACCCTGCTGCCCGCTTTCAACGTGCAGTACCAATGCCGTTGAAATGCGGTTCATCGGGAAAGGATTTACTCCCGTTTCCGCAAGTGCCTTATCCCATGCCTGCATCACCTCATCAGAACTCTCCGGCCTGAAAGCATTCGTTTCTTTCTTTGGTGCAGCTTTGTTTATTGCATCAGCAAAATTTCTTCCCACCGCATTCCTCTCTGCCTTTCTCGTTTCATACCCTGCTACTGCATAACCTGCTCCTATTCCATTTACATTCATTTCTAAAACGCCTCCCCTAATTTCACTTCTCCAGAAATCCCAAGAACTTCTTCCACTCCATGTAGCCCTTCAAATCTCCATATTGGTACTCGGACTGCATGATGTCATTCACGATTTTTACCCAATCCGTCTTTTCCGAAAAGCTCCATGTGCCTGCGCTTCTCTGCTCCGCATTCTTCACAGCTTTTGCGACTGCGGCTTTCAGGACGGTATCCTCAAAGCTACCTTTCCCACTTTCCTTCAAATGGGCAGTATAGGCATACATTTCCGCCGTATCGCAGTTCTCCGGGTCTACTTTTGACACGTCCACCATCTGCTCCGTCACGTTCCCCGATTTATCCCATGTCTTGACTTTATACACGGGATTTGCCGCATCAAAGTCCTGCGTCTTATAGACGGAAATGGACGAGCCGCTCACAACATCCGCCCATGAGCTGATTGCAATATCCCCGGAACCTTCCTCTGCACCGTGAAGGGTAGCTGTTGCCTGCGCTGCATCCGCTGCCTGCTCTGCAAAGTTCCTTCCTGCCACATTCCTTTTCGTCCTTCTTGTCTCATACCCTGCCGCCGGGTATCCTGTTGCTCCTATTCCATTTACATTCATTTTCTTAATCTCCTCCATTATTTTTGTCAGCCCCTCTGTCGTTCAGAGCCGCATCTGCTCCCTTGTAATAAGTCCGAGCGGTTCATTGTCTCCATGCAAATATACCTGTTAACCTCCCCGGCCAAATTCCATACCGGCCTTCACCTCCTCTCACTGATCTGCTGGGGATGCTCGCCCTGTCCGGCGCGACTTTGGCCACCTCGCTTTTGCGCAGGGCAAGGAACTTATTCCCCATATAGACACCCTGTTATCTTCTCCCGGAGGGAATCGGACAGCTTGGATGATGCTTTTCCCGTCTTTTGGATGCCCGCCCTGCCTTGTCCGGCTGTGGCTTATCGGGGATAAGAAACCACATACTTATAAAACTTTCCTGAACTGATATCTATACATATCAGAATACATATTGCCAGAGGACTGTGGTGTAAACCGGCCATCCAATGCGCCCATATCAACCGCAAAACCGCTGTCCGCCACGGAAAATGCCCCATCCTTGAACTGGAACTGTGAAGTGAAATCGGGAATCCCCAAGTTGCCGCTTATCCTGATCCTCCCTATGATATCCACCAGCGCATCCTTCATCCGTTCTATCTTGGCATTGTCCTTCGTCTTGTTGATCAGATCAGCCGCCTTGTCCGGAAGCCCTCCGATCTTCCCGTCAGGCGTCAGATAAAGATTTTCTAAGGAAATGTCCTCCCCCGTAACCCCTTTCAGGTAGCGCCGCACTTCCTGTATGTCCGTGGCATACCGGTATGTGCCACCGAACAGGTCTCCCACGCTGTCTGCAATGCCTATGTAATACTGGTACATCCGGTCACCGTACTTCTCATCTATCAGTTTCTGCACCTGTTCTCGGACGGCGCTATCCTCTATCCCGTCCACGGACACATCCCCGCTGCTCCCAATCCTTACGCGCATACCCTCTATGTCGTCACGGGAAATGCCCATCCCCTCCAAATCCTTAACGAAATCATCTGAAAAGCTGTTTTTCAGCTCCGCTTTATTCTGCGCCTTTTCCATGTCTTTCAGGTTGGCAAAAATCTTCACATACTCCAGTTCCGCATCGCTTAAATCCTTCCCCTCCGCCATGTCCTGCAGCAGTTCATCCACGGTGCGCCCGCCCTTATACTTCTTTTCTTCCGGCAGGCTGTCAAACTGCTTCTGGTGGAGCTGCTCCAGCTCTTTTAAGTAATTCTGCTCCGTCTCCCGCAGGACTGCATTATACTGGTCAAGATATTCCCGCCAGTTTTCATCCTTCCGGCTGTATGCGCTGTGGAGATTCCCATATGCTTCCCTGACGGCATCAGTCTTTTCATGTTCCTTATTTTCAGAAACATGGAAACTGATCCTGTAATAATCATCCGGGGAAACTTCCTCCCCGTTTCCGTTTTCTACCTTGAGGCAGTATTTATTGGTATTGATATCCCAATTAGGGACGGTCAGCTTCTTCCGCCCCTCTCCGTCCCACTCTGCCTTCCCCACCTGGTTGCCGTATTCGTCATACAGGGTAAGGTCGTAATCACAGCCCTCCGGCATATCAATGTAAGCTTCAACACCAAAATAATTCCGTTGGAAGTTCATAAATGGGATGGAAAAGTTATAGAAATCCACATCCTTATCATCGCTGAGATTCCCTTTCAGGCTGCTGGTCTCGTCCTTGATCAGAAAATTCAAATCCAGGAATGTGCTGCCTTTGTCCTTATCGGAAACCTCATAAGTGGTATGCTGCCTGCGGTATGTATTATTGCTGCTGAGGGTGCAGGTGTCCTCCCGCAGCTCCATGTTCCTGCGCATCTTCCCATCAAAAAACGCCTCTGTCTCTTTTCCCGTCATGAAGTATACCGGCTTGTTCCTGAAAGCCGCTCCATATGCGGAACCTTGTTCATTTACATTAGTTATTCCCATTGTCAGATCATCCTCCATTATTGTCAATTAGTTATCAAACAGCCACACACCTGTCATCCAGAGTCGCATCAGCACCCAATCTGCCTAAACGCCGAAGATGCCTGCCTTCTGTGCCATAATGTATCCTACAATTTCTCCAGCTTCTCCAAAAACGCCCTGTAAAATTCCCCTTCTTTGATACGGGCCTGCTGAACCTCTATGCTCCTTGGCGTATATACCCTTGGATGCTCCAAATCGTACAGCGCCTCTTTCGTTGCCTGGATTGCAGATTCCACCGTGCTTCCAAGGATGTCAAAATTCTCCGTTTCACCCTTAAGCTGTTTATTAAGCCTCTGCACCATCATCTGCGATATGTGGCTCATCATTCCGTTGCCCCGGATTCCCATGCCATTCGCATTTACTTCTTTCGCCGCATCCATCCACGCATCCTTCACTTCCTGTGGGGCATTGGGACCGACCATCTCAAAAGCTTTCCCGTCCTGGTCGGCTGCCTTTCCCTGCGCCGCCTTTTCTTCCACCGTTTCTATGAATCCCACCGTTCCGGACTCTGCACTTCTTCCCATTTTCCTTGCCGTGTATCCTGTCAGCGGATATCCCGCTGTCCCTATTCCATTTACACTCATCTCCAAATGTCCTCCATTATTTTTATTATTGCAGCCCCTCTGTCGGTCAGAGCCACATACGCTCCCTCGTAATAAGTCCGAGCAGTTCATTACCTCATAATTACATTTTGCCTATGTTCCCCAGCCAAATCCCATACCGACCTCACCTCCTCTCCTTGCTCCCCGTTTTCCCAATCTGCCAAAAAACCTACCCTTGCTTCTTATTAAAAATATGGAACCTTAGAATTATCTCCACCTCAATCTACTTGAAAAGTTTTTGCGTATTCGCCACAAAACTTGTATGCTCATTCAGTACATCCAAAAATGCCTATCGCTGTTCCTTTTTTGTAACCAAAACTCTTGAATGCCGCCAAAAACTTTTCTCTTGTCTGCTCCATTATTGATACTGCCGAATCCCGATATTCTGTGTCGAAAAGCTGAATCCTGTCTTGTATTTTTCCTTCATTTTGGGGATCGCTTCTATTGAAAAACCATGAACTGTCCGGATTTTCAAAGGCTTTGTTTGTCTGTTGACAGGTAATATATCCTTCCAGATTTGCCAGACGCATCTTAAAAGCCTCATCCAGTCCCGCCAAATCTTCTTCAAGCGTAAGAGACCTTTTCCCCGTAAGTTCATAAGAAACTTCACGTTCTCCATTTTCATGTTCTTTCACGATTTCATGATACCGGGACTCATATGTATCCATGATTGATTTCATTACATCTTCCACATTATAGTTTCCATCTTTTAATGTCTGGCTGCTGCGTCACTTTTCTGCCTGCATTTGTTTCAGATACCTTTTCCTGCACATGATTTGCAACAGCCCCCATATAACAATAATTACTTCCAATTCCATTCACACTCATTTTTAAATATCCTCCATCTTTGATACAGCGGCCCATCTGTCGGTCAGAGCCGCATCCGCTCCCTTATAAAGTCCGAGCAGTTACTCTCGACAAAGGCGCGTGGTTTTTGCGCCCCTGCCGGAAAAAATAATATTTACGCCTTTAAATCGAAACCTGTTACTGTCGGTGCTGTAGACATGGCACTGTTACCCATACCGATTTTACTTATCAAATTCTCTGTAACTTTTCCCATATCTGTTCCCATTACAGTAATATCATACTGCCTGCCGTCTTTCTTTTCTTCCAGCTTTTCCTGCTCGGTCTTCTTTTCCTTATTCTTTTCAAGCAGCTTTTCCCATTCCTCTTTACGCTCTTTGTTTCTGGCCCTCGCCTCCTCAACCATTTTCTTGGATTCCTCTGTGCCAGGGTCAGCCTCAAAAACACCTACGCACTTTGTCGTAATACAGTCCTCGCTGTCTATGCTGATTTCCAAACTGACCAGCCTCGCCCCATTTTTAGCAGAATTTTCACATATCTTATTGATACAGTCCGGCATTTGGGAAAGTGTATTCTCCAGCCATTCAGCCGTTTTGGGATTGGATGCCGCCTTCGAAAGCAGGCTTGAATTGATTGACACGGAACTGTCCTTTGTCGGTGTCAGGCAGGCATATTTATTATTCAGATATTCTGAATATTCCCTCCTGCTCCCGTATGTACTTTTCTTCTTCGTTTCCTTTCTTGATGCCTTTGCCTGCATTTCTTTTTCTGCGTCAGCCTGTTCCACATTGCTATAATTGTTTGTAATCTCCATTGCCATAATATCGTCCTCCTTAAAAAACCTTACCTGCTCCTCACCTGTCAATCATAGCCACTATGCCCATAATGTTTATTCACCGGGCATTGCTTTTTTCAATCCGCACTCCCTTTATGCGGTTCCGCCGAAATGATCTCCTCCTGCACGTTGGATTCATCCGAATCCCCGTCCAGTTCATCTTCGTCAAGCTGCGGCTCCACCGCTATCGGGTCATCATCATAGACCGCCGAGCTGTCATCCTCAATCTGATGCACGGCATCCGGGGCGGGGCTTCCCTGTGTGGTGCATCCGCTGATCGCTGGAATCATCATTGCCGTAATAAGTAATGCCGTTATTCTGCTGACACGCATTTTTCATATCCTCCGCCATAAATTGATGGAACCGGCCATCTGCTGATAATACGAACCGGCCCTCAAAAAAGTTTCATTCCTCTTATCTGCTGCTGCGGCCCCTCTGTCATCCAAAGCCGCCCATGCCCCCTTGTGGTAAGTCCGGGCATGATGCCCTTCATTAACCAAGCAGCGAATCACCGCCTGCCGCTGTCTCCGTCATGACATTTGCATCATAAGCATTGGATGCCGCCGCCATCTGTCTGTCACCAGCCCATGCCTTTGCCAGCCTGCTTCTCTCCTGCTCCGCCTTTGCAATCTTTTCATCCAATAACTCCTGCTGCTGTCTCTTAGCCTGCGCCCGCTTTTCCAAATATTCTTCCAGCAGTTCCTTATTCCTGTCTTTTTTCCCACTTGTTTTCTTAAAAAAGCTGTCCTGAGAACGTGCATAAAACTCCGAATCATAACCCACAGGCCATGAATCTCCCCGATACTCCTTTATTGTTGCACCGACCGTAAATACTGCGGAACAGTTTCGAGCCAATGAACTCCCCAAATCCCTCTTGAGCAGTGAAAGAATTTTTTCCCTATATTCCGGGTCGTCTTTCATAGCCTTAAATCCTGCTTCTGAAATATTGATAGCCACGTTGTTTAATGTTTTATGGATGGTAATCTTGGAAAGGTCTTCATAAAATTCCTTCTTGAACAGCTCCATTTCTTCCGTTTCTGATAATTCCCGTGTACTGCCTGTTTTTTCCAGTGCGAACTTTTCCGTATTGTTCACATTTTTCGTGTTTCCCTTTGTTTCCACATTGTTCTGATAATAATTCTGTCCTATTCCACTGATAGCCATTTTTTAATCCTCCAATTTAATCTATTTTCGAGTTTCATTTAATGCATAGCCATTTACTTACCTTCTCCCACCTCCCCCTGCTGAAGCATTACCGTTACATGGAACACATCCCCTTTCACTTTTATGTTTACACCGCCGAAATACCTCTCTGCCACATCACGCACGTTCTCCAACCCAATCCCATGTTCCGTGATAATCCCCGGCAGGGTACTCTGTTTCGTTGTCGGAAGAGCCAGACCTCCGTCCGTCTGCACAGGTACAGTCCCGTCAAAGCAATTCTCAACCTCCAACAATAGAAACTGCTTTTTCCGTTTCAGCATAAGACGTATGAAACCTTTCCCCGATTCCAGCTTCTCACAGGCTTCTATGGCATTATCCAGAAGATTGTTCAGGATAATCCCTAAATCAAATACCGGGATTTCCCCTCCGTACCGGAAATCTGCATCAAATCGGATTCCCACTTTTTCAGCCCTGCGGCATTTGTCATTGATGATGACATCCGTCACTGCATTTCCCGTCACATACTTATATTCCAGTTCCTGCATGGTCTCATCCATCCGCCGTACATAATCTTCTATCTCCCCATACTCCCCGGCTCCTGCCAGTCCTTTGATATTCGCCATATGATTCTTCATCTCGTGCCGCACCTTTCGGATGCTTCCATAGAAATTCTCCGCTTCCTCCAGACGCTTCTTCATGGCCTTGACCTGCTGTTCCTCCACGAAATGTTTCTGCCTCTCGGCAAGCAGGACACGGTATTTCTGCCAGAAATAAATCAATGCGGCTTCCCCCGCAAATATAAAAACAGCTATCATGGGAATCTTCCAAAGCAGGTCTGGCTTTTCATCAAACAGCACAAAAGCATCTGTATTTATTCTTACAATAAGCAGGCCGTTGACCACGTTTGCAATCATACTCCCAACAAAATTCAGGATGGAAAGCAGGATGATGTCCTGCCAGGCCATTACGGCTTCCCCTTTAATGAGGCTGTGAAAAATAACTGCCATTGCCACATACAGTGCCGTATAAAAGAGAACGGAAACCGCCATCCCGACCGACAAACATTGGTATACCTGTTGCATATAGCTTTCCTGCATTGCATCAAGGCTTTTCATTATCACACCCGTTATCTTCATGTAAATGCTGTTTGCAATCAGGAAACTCAGGCAATGGAGATTATAAAAGGCAAGCATCACAAATACAGCTTTTCCGATCTGTTTCTTATCCATCTGTATGTCGAGGAATATAATATCAAAATCCTTTCCCGCCGCAAGCAGCCCTTCCCCCGTGGCAAAACCGCTTATATTAAAATCAGGATTCCGCTTTTTTATGAAACCACTAATCTGCTCTCTGATGGCTTCCTCATCATCGACCACTGCTATATTCAAAATTCATCACCTCGGATTTCCGTTTCAGCCGTCACTTAATTTATCGGCAGATTTTCTGTTATTTTGGGATGCAGGGAACGAAAGGCATATAAAATGGAGCGAAAGGCAGAAATGCAGTACGGAAATTTCAAAATCAGCCCTAAAGTTTTTCGCCATTCGTCCGATATAGGGGAAACGCAAACCGCCGTGTAAGCATATTACCTCTTATTTCCCCGCTTTCCAAGCGGTTTCTGCTGTCAAACCTGCCTGCGGAAACAGCAGACCGCCGCATATGGCGGCCTACCATATGCGGCGGTTAGCTTTTGTATATCCTTTATCTCAGCAGCGCCATACTTCCCGTCAATTTGTTTACTTTCTTTTTCGCACCGCAGATGGCAACCCCATAATAATTCAGTTCCGTTTCTGGAACGTCCTTCATCTTTTCAATAAACTCATTATAGGTCTTGCACCCCTGTGCAAGGTCTGAAAAATCCACCACCGTCAAGTCCGAAAACTCCGGCTCATACAGCTTTTCACGGATAGACTTGATCACCTCCACATTGCCCTTGCCTACGAGTATATACTATCAGGCAAAAGAACCCCCGAACAACCGTTCGTACCCTCGCTAATGTAAAAATGCCCTTAAAAGCACACGGAAATAATGTAAATTTCAAACCTATGTAGTACCGAAAGTGCCGTGTTTACGGGCTTTCTCGGCTTTCCGTGTCCGTATCTGCCGGAAACTAAGACACCCGCCTCGTTCGCACCTCGATACGAACAATAGAAACTAAAAGGGTGGGGTAACTTTTACATGGTGTTTTACCCCACCCTATGATTTTTACCCCACCCCCGCTGTTTTTTACCCCTTTTACCCCATGCGGCAATTTTCTATCCCACCCCCTACCCCTTTTACCCCTCTGCTTACCCCCTTTACCCCTTGCGCTACCCCACCAAACCGGAGGGATTCTTTCCATATTAAAATGTAAATTTTCAATAAAAAGAACTGACAGGTATGCCTATCAATTCTTTTCATCAAAATATTTGTAATCTTTTCATTATCATATTTAGTCGCTATTTTCTTCAATACCTTCTTCGCCATCTTCTTCATTATTTTCTTCATTGTTTTCTTCGCTATTCAACTGCTTAATTATCTTCACGATAATTGGCGGTAATGGCACTCCAAGATGTTCCAAGTTATCTAAAATAGCAAATCCCTCTTTTGAAAGGTAAAAAGAGATAACGGTCGTTCTGATTGTAGAGTCATTACCTATAATCATCGTATCAATAATATTGGCAATACAGATAAGGACAATAATGCCAATCTTTCCAAATATGGCTTTTAGCCCCAGTTTCCTCTTTATCCATTTTTTCTCAACAATAGCAACTAATATGGCTGTTATGTAATTCATCACTACAAACATTGTCAATGCATAAATCATATTATCAGTTCCACCTAATAATCGAAGCAATAAATCTTTCATATGTTTAACCATCCTTTCTTTAATTAGCTTTTATGTCCATACATTTCTTGTTATTTAACTTGGAGACCGAATAGTCACCCAGCTTGTCCCAAACTCTAGAACACTACCTACTACTTAGAAACAAATTTTTCGTGGCATATAAGTTAACACGTATTTCTACCCCTTACCTATTTGGTAATTTTATAGCACTATTTTTACATTTGGAAACTTTTATTGAATAAATTAAACATTTGGTAAGTTCTGTTTAAAAAAATTTCCCGCTTACAAAAATCATTATATAAACAAACGGTAAGTTTGTCAATTATATTTTTCCATTATTTTCCTTTGACCATTAAATAACCTTTTGAATTTAACTTTTTTCGCTTTTTGCATTGACACAAATGGTAAGTTGTTGTATATTAATGGTAACTTAATAATTCAGCTATCCTTATATAAAAAAAGAAAAAACTACAAAAGAGAATGCAAGGACATTTGCGTTATTGCTGTAGTGCAGGACTAGTTAGAAGCCGGTCAAAAGAAGCAAGCCAGTTGGAGGCCTAGTAAAAATTAAGGGTCAATATTAAAACCGTCCATATCAAAAAAGATGAGTATACTGTAGAACGGATTATCAAAAGCAAGGAACCCTAGTAAAAGAGTAAAGCCCATACACTGCAAAATGCTAAAGACGCAGAGCCGAAAGTGCCATGCAAAGCATATGCAAATCTAAAATTAGAAAGAGGATAATGGAAAATGGAAAATAATACTTTAGGAGGCAGGATTGCTGAATTATTAAAAACAACCGGACTGACTCAGAGAGAACTTGCCAATATGGTCGGAGTTACTGAGGTTTCTATGAGCAGATATATCAGCAATGAACGTACCCCTAAAGGCACCGTTATTGCTAATATAGCAAATGCTCTACACACAACCTCAGATTACCTCTTGGGCACAGAGAAAACAGAGGCATTTGATACGGAATATTATAAAATCCACCGATTAATTGCCCGTAATGCTCCTCATATGTCCATTGACCAAAAACGGGAATTGGTAAATGCACTCTTTGAGTCGGATTGACCAGAAAGGATGATTCAATTGTATTTACCTATTCCCCATTATAATGAAATTAAGTATGAAGTTCTTTTCATGTACGAAGAATGCGAAATCGAAACATTTCCAATAGATTGCTTCGAAATCGCCCGGAGACTGTATTATCATTTAGTCCCCTATTCCTGTCTGCCTGACCATGCATTAAGGCTTGCAATGCAATATAGTCCAGACGGATTTTCTACCATTTATCATAATCCCAATACTGGAATGTATGAATGGTACATCTTTTATAATGATTATAACTGTTTTCAGCGTCAGAGATGGACAATCTTTCATGAAATTGGTCATATTTATCTTGGTCATTTTGAAGATGATTTTATGACATATGAAGAAAAAGAATCAGAAGCTAATTTTTTTGCAAAGTACAGTATTGCTCCTCCACCATTAATTAACATTACAGATTGTAAATCCCCTTCGGATATTGCTGACAATTTTTACGTTTCAGGTGAAGCATCTGTATATATTTTTACTTCTTTTCAGAAATGGAAAAATTATGGTCCTTTGGAATATGAGCCATTTGAGATAAAAATGCTTGAACAGTTTCATGTTGCTTAGTACGATAATTATAAAACGACACAATGGAAGCGAGGTGAGAAGCACTCATGGATGAGATCAGCATAGCTATTACAAAGTCAGATGGAGAAAATGTCCTTTTCAATATTTCTAAAATATATGAAGAAATGATGCAGTTCTTTAATGCGATAGATGAGTTTATTGAGGAAATTAAGGATAGTTTCACAGAAAAAATTATGAATTTACTCCAAGAATTTGCATCTCGTATGCTTACGTTTAGATTTGGACGTAGTTTGAAAAAAAGCGTTCCTTTTATTGTTCTATCGCTTTATCGGTGGTCTATTCTCCGTTTGACGTCACTGCCTCTCACGCAGTCCTATGATGGTATTTCAAAAATGCTTCGTCGCGTTTATTTAATACATCATCGACGGACAACCTCTGTGACTGATGATCCTGCAATATGTGGTATCGCATAATGTAACTCGTCAACCAAATTTCAAAGTCCAGAGGTAAATATTATGGAAAAATTGATTATTAGCAATATCAAAGATACCTTTGATGATGTTATGGAAGATTACATCAATTCTCCTACATACCAGGAAGAACGTCGGAATGTAAATGCTATGTTCCTTAAACTGCGAGGAGAATTGACCCCTGAACAGGCATCCTGTCTCAATGACATATTAAATGCAGTAGACAACAGCAATAATCAGCTAGCCTTAGAGGCCCTTGCAAGAGGTGTCCTTAATGGAGTGGCACTGTATGAAAAATATGTCAAATCAAATTAAACATGATGTACCACAAATAAAAGGACTGTTTTGCCAGTCCTTTTATTTGCTTTTTCTATTTTTTCATACGTTTTTACTAAATATAAAACCAAAAGCTACAAAATGTCCTATTATTCTTCCGTCTCAATCTCCATCTCCGTGCCGTCAAGGAAATGGAAATGCAAAAGCCCGCCATCGTGGACTTCCACGCTCTCCAATACCATGTTCACAATCTCCGGGCAGACCGTTTCAAGCGGCGGCTCTGTGGTGAGCTGCACCATCTGCCCCGCCCGCCATTTCTCCAAGGCGTTCCCCTCCGTGATCTGTTTCTTCCATGCGGTCAGGAAACCTTCACGGTTCTCCACGATACCGTTCCATGCCGTCAGGAATGCCTGTTCTAAATCCTTTTCAAAAAGATTGCAGCCCTTGCACCCCGCCACGCCTTTCTGCCTGTAGCGTTGCCCGCACTGCCACACCCGGATTTTCCGGCTGCCCCGCGTCCACGTCCGCCGCCAGTACACCGCGCCGCATTTGCCGCATATTACCCTGCAGGTGAAGGGCTGCACGTCTGTGTAGCGCCCCATGTTCTGCAAGTTGTGCTTTTCCCGGAAAAGCCGCCTGCGCTCTATCTCTAGCTGCACCGCTTCCCACAGTTCCTTATCCACGATGGGCGGGTGGCTGTCCTTCACATAGACCTGCTCGATCTGCCCCGTGTTCCTGACCGATTTTTTACTGAGGAAATCGGATGTGTAGTATTTCTGCAAAAGGGCGTCGCCTTTGTACTTCTCGTTTTCAAGGATGTGCATGATGGTGGAGACCGCCCACTTCGGCTCGCCCATGCACCCCGGAACACCCTCGCTGTTCAGTTCTGCTGCAATGACCTCCGGGTTCAGCCCGTTCATGAACTCGTCAAACACCCTGCGGACGATTGCCGCCTGCGCCTCGTTGATGACGAGGTTCCCTTTTTCGTCCTTGTCATAGCCGAGGAAGTGGTTTGCATTTAAGTGCATCACCCCCTGCTTGAACTTGGTACGGATGCCCCACCTGCAGTTCTCCGAGATGGAGCGCCTCTCCTCCTGCGCCAGGGAACTCATGATAGTAAAGAGCAGCTCGCCCGCCGCGTCTAAAGTGTTGATGTTCTCTTTCTCAAAGAAAATCCCTATCCCTAAGTTTTTCAGTTTCCTCGAATACTGGAGGCAGTCCTGCGTGTTCCTCGCAAACCGGGAAATGGACTTTGTGACCACCATGTCTATCTTCCCGTCCTCGCAGTCCTTTATCATTTTTTTGAACTGCTCGCGCTTGTTGGTACTCACGCCGGAAATGCCCTCATCCGCGTAGATGCCCGCCAGCGTGCAGTTCGGCTTGTTTGCTATATACTCCGTGTAATACTGCACCTGGTTGTCAAAACTAAGGAGCTGGTCTTCATTGTTGGTGGAAACCCGGCAGTATGCCGCCACCCTTAAAACCTCCCTCTCCTGCCCCCTGCCGCCCCGCGCCGTCACCGGATGCGGATTGGCGGGTATAAGCGTTACGTCCCTTGCCACTTTACTTCTCTCCCTTCGAAATATTCTGTCTGTATGGGCATCCCCTCCGGCGCTCGTAAGCCGCCTTTTCCATAAAAGAATAGGATTTCACCCCGAACTCGTCCGTGCTTTCGGTCACCACCGCTTTCCCCTCTATCTGCCAGCCCTCCGTGGCTTCGGCGGGTACCCAGATGCCGGGGCATCCTTCCTCCGGCCTTTTGAGCCTTGTGCTGCACACCCAGTATTCCTGCCTGCCTTTATTGGCAAATTTGTGGTGGAGCAGCGCCCCGCACTCCGGGCAGTACAGCTTCCCGCTTAAGGGATAGGTGTTATGGGAATCCCCGTTCCGTTCCCGCTCCGGCTTTTTCTTCTGGAACTCTGCGGAGCGTTCCGCAAGGGCCGCCTGTGCCCTGTCCCATAATTCCTCACTGACGACTGCCGGATGGTGGTCTGCGATATACCAGCGGTCCCTCTGCCCCCTGTTCTTATGCCGGACACGGTCAGCGTCAAGGTAGGTCCTCTGCATCATGACGCCGCCCTTGTATATCTCGCTCTGCAGGATGCGGGTAACGCCGCTGTCGTCCCATTCCTGCCCGCCCGGTTTCCTGTAGCCGCGCTTATTGAGGTAAGCCCGGATTCTGCATACCCACACGCCATCCGCCGCCAGTTGGTACATCTTCCTCACCACGAAAGCCTGCTCCGCATCCAGTATGACCTCACCAGCTGCGTCTTCCGAAAAGCCGTAGCATTTCCCCACCCTCACCGCAGGGATGCCCTGTTTGAACTTCCGCAGGTTGGTCAGCTTCGCGTTCTCGCTCGCCCCTTCGCTCTCCGCCTGTGCAAAGGCGGAAAGGATGGTCAGCATCAGCTCCCCCTCGCCGGAGAGGGTGTTGATGTTCTGCAATTCGAAAAAAATACCGACACCCATCCCTTTCAGCTCCCTTGCCGATTTCAGGACGGTGACGGTATTCCTCGCAAACCTCGATATGGATTTTGTTATGATAGTGCGTTTTCCAATCTCGCAAGACTCTTATGAATGTATTATTACAAATCTGCCACAAGAAAAATTTAGTTCTGGTGAAATCAAACAGTTATATGCGAAACGCTGGGGAATAGAAACCTCTTTTCGCGAGTTAAAATATGCATTAGGATTAACACGGTTTCATGCAAAGAAACCAGAATATATTGTGCAGGAAATATGGTCAAGAATGACTCTGTATAATTTCTGTGAGATTATAGCGACTAATGTGGTTGTCAAGCAGAAAGTTGGCTGCAAATATATATATCAGCTGAATTATACCCGTGCGATGCGAATTTGCTGTCATTTTCTATCAATAAAAGAAGAAAAAGCTCCACCCGATGTAGAGTATCTAATCGGACATGAGCTTCTTCCTGTACGTTCTGGGAGAACAGACCCTCGCAAAGTCAAACCCCAGTCCGCGATAAGCTTTCTATATAGAGCAGCCTAATCAAATATTAGTATATACCATTTTTAAGACAGATGAAAGCATCTGTCTGTTTGTCGTACAAATTTATTACGTTGAATGCTTTTAAATATAGAAAAACAGCGAATAAACAAAATGTTTACTCGCTGTAAAAAGAATCCTAACTGCAATGTTGTCCTTATCTAAATGACATTGGCCGCAATGCCATCCCTTTTTCCTTTTTTCCCTCTGAAAGCCGCCGTCCACAAAACAAGGAACATGATGGCTTGTACGGCAATCTTCCATATATCCAAGATGCTATTCACTATTTCAAACGCTGGCTGGCTCATAGGCTTTCCTCCGAAATGTAATCCATGTACGCCTGCACAAAGCCGTCATATTTATACCTTGAAAGAAGCAGCTTATCCCCGTTCGCCATCCTTACCTCCGTCTTATCGTAACCCTCCACATGGAAAAGGTTGATAAGGTATCCCCGGTGGATGCGGTAGAACTGCCCCGCCAGCTCCTCCTCCAAATCCCCGATTTTCGCATAGTATTCCATACTTCCGTCTTTCAGGTACAGGATGATATTGTGGTTCCGGCTTTCCATGTAATAAATGTCATTCAGCGGTATTGCCTTTCCCTCGCCGCCATACTGGATCACAAGTTTTTTCTTCCGCTGCTCCGCCTCGGATAAAACCTGCCCCGCCGCCCGTCCGAACACCTCTGCGAATTTCTGTTCGTCCACGGGCTTTACCAGATACTGGAACGCCCCTACGTCAAATGCGTCATACACATATTTTTCATACCCTGTCACAAAAATGATGATAGGCTGTTTCTGCGCCTCCATGCCCCGGATATGCCTTGCCAGTCCCATGCCGTCCAGACCTGCGCCGGAGCCGCCCATCTCTATGTCCAGAAAAATAATGTCATGCTCCTTACCGTCCGAGAGGTACGCATCGGCAGAGGCATATTCCGTGATGCCGCACTCCCCTCCCTGCTTTTTGATGAGCGAAACAAGGTAAGACCTTATATTTTTTTCATCAGCACACACCGCAATTTTTATCGTTTCTGCCACCTCCAGTCCTCAACTAACTTATCGGAAAAATAAGGGCGATTTCTAACGTCTACTTCGTGAATGGTTAATCTAGGGAAACACTGATTAATTCAAGTATTTCCAGATAATGTATGATAAAATGTAAGTATCAAACAAAAGGTGGTACGCCTATGAATCAAATGACACTTACAGATATGGAATATTCCAACCGTAAAAAGAAAACCAAACGAGAAGAGTTTCTCGATGCCATGGATGAAATAATTCCATGGCCTTACTGGGTAGAAATAATCCGCCCATACTATTTCAACAATAAACGCGGTCGCAAGCCGATTGGAATTGAAACAATGCTCCGCATGTATCTTATGCAGGTCTGGTTCAACTTATCCGATGAAGGAATCGAGGATTCCATCTACGACAGCTATGCCATGCGTACATTTATGCACATAGATTTTAATGAGCAACAGGTACCTGACGCTACAACGCTGCTCAAGTTTCGCCATATGCTTGAAAAGAACAAGATTGGCGAGAAGATCTTTGCAGATGTAAATAGCCGTCTCGACGAAGCCGGTCTTATCATGCACGGTGGTACTGTCGTTGATGCAAGCCTGATCGCAGCACCAAA
>KE159630.1:363713-548801 GCA_000403335.2 Lachnospiraceae bacterium MD335 | reverse complement strand
ACGAAGAAAGGAAATGAATGGTACTTCGGAATGAAGGTTCACGCTGGTGCTGATGCCGGTAGCGGTTATGTGCATTCGCTAACAGGAACTTCTGCAAACATGCATGATGTATCTGAAACATCAAAACTAATACGAAAAGATGACCATGTGGTTTATGGTGATTCAGGTTATCTGGGTGCTCCCATGCGGGAGGAAATCAAAGATGATGAGGCGTTATCCAAAATAGACTTCCGAATCAATAAACGTCCATCCAGCCTTAAAACTGCTGATGATTTCCAAGGCATTAACTGGGATAAAAAGATGGAGCATGATAAATCAGCTATTCGTTGTAAAGTAGAACACGTATTTCTCATAGTCAAAAAACAGATGGGATATACAAAAGTTGTATATCGTGGAATCGAAAAGAATATGAATCGGTTCCACATGCTGTTTGCCAGTGCCAACCTTATAATGTGTAGCAGGGCTGGACGAACCCAAGATTTTCTGGGGTGCATGGGGTAAGTGCGCCCAATTTCAAAGAAAGCAACCATCAAATAAAGGGTTATAACCTGGAAATATCCAATGATATTTCCGCTGGCATTCTAAAAAACCTGACAAAACGGGATAATGCTGAAAATAAAACTAATTAATCAGCGGTTCCCTAGCTACGTGAATCGCAGATTTTTTGTTTTTGAAAGCCCAAATCAGCCCTAAAGTTTTTCGCCATTCGTCCGATATAGGGGAAACGCAAACCGCCGTGTAAGCATATTAACTCTGATTTTCCCGCTTTCCAACTTATTATTTTCTAAACCGCTATAAAAATATCTGTGAAAATTGAAATGCAAAGAAATGAATTGCAAAATATTAAGACATAAGAAGAAGGACTGCCGAAACAGCCCTTTTCTCACATTTCTATTTTTTCATTCACTTTTTACCATTTTAATCATATACAAACACGGAAACTCTGTATATTATCACGGAAACACCTATACTATCACGAAAACTCCCATTCTGTTTCCGTGATAATACAGTCAGTTTCCGTGTTTGTATAAGGGTTTTGCCTGCGAGTATCGACTTTTGCCTGATAGTATCGAGTTTTGCCTGATAGTATCCGAGTTTCCGTGATAATAACCGACTTTTGCCTACGAGTATATACTATCAGGCAAAACAACCTCGGAACAACAGTTCGTACCCTCACTAATGTAAAAAGCCCCTAAAAGCACACGGAAATAATGTAATTTTGAAACCTATGTAGTGCCAAAAGTGCCGTGTTTACGGGATTTGTGGGCTTTCCGTGTCTGTATCTACCGGAAACTAAGACACCCTGACAAAATTCGATAATATCTCCCATATTTCAACAGCATTTTTCTACAAACAGGCGAAACTTCATATTATCACGGAAACCCTTATACTTTCACGCAAAACTCAGATACTATCACGGAAACCCCCGACTTTTGCGTGAAAGTATACTTTTACCTGATAGTACGATTTTTTCCCCAATCGCCATCCTATCAGCGGCATCTAAAAACAAAAAAATTGGGGTCCACCACCCACCGTGATGAACCCCACCAAACCTCAAAATCCCTTGATTTTAAGCCATTCTTCAATACTTTTGCCTGCGAGTACCCAACTACGCCATGCCCCCTCCATTCCGCAAACTGTCTTCGACAATTCACTTCATGTCGGTCACGGGCTTCGCCCTATGAGTCCAGTCAGAAACATCCTTTTGTGAGCAAGCTCCCAGCGGCTGTTTCTGCCAGTCCTCGCATGGCTCATTGCCTACGCGCATATGGCATCAATTCAAGATAGCCGCCTGTGCCGCCGCCAATCTCGCAATCGGCACTCTAAACGGTGAGCAAGATACATAATCCAGCCCAATCTTATGGCAGAACTCAACCGAAGACGGATCTCCGCCGTGCTCGCCGCAAATACCAACATGCAGCTTTGGATTAACCGGCTTGCCAAGCTTAATCGAAAGCTCCATCAACTTACCTACACCCGTCTGATCCAACTTTGCAAACGGATCATTCTCAAAAATCTTCGTGTCATAATAAGCATTCAGGAACTTGCCTGCATCATCTCTTGAGAAGCCAAATGTCATCTGCGTCAAATCATTTGTACCAAAGCAGAAGAAATCAGCCTCTTTTGCAATCTCGTCAGCCGTCAGAGCAGCTCTCGGGATTTCAATCATCGTACCTACTTCATACTCTAATTTTACTCCTGCTGCCGCAATTTCTGCGTCCGCCGTCTCTACAACAACTTTCTTTACAAACTTTAATTCGTTGATTTCGCAGATAAGCGGAATCATAATCTCAGGCTTTACAGTCCAATCAGAATGCTTCTTCTGTACGTTAATTGCCGCACGGATAACTGCCTTCGTCTGCATCTTTGCAATTTCAGGATACGTGACCGCAAGACGGCATCCTCTGTGTCCCATCATCGGATTGAACTCATGCAAAGATGCGATAATATTCTTAATCGCTTCCACAGACTTGCCCTGTGCGTTTGCAAGCTTCTCAATGTCTGCCTCGTCTGTAGGGACAAACTCATGAAGGGGCGGATCAAGGAAACGAATGGTAACCGGATTGCCTTCAAGCGCCTCATACAGCGCCTCGAAGTCGCCCTGCTGGTAAGGAAGGATTTTCTCCAGTGCAGCCTCTCTCTCCTCAGCCGTATCCGAACAAATCATTTCACGGAATGCGGCAATTCTGTCCTCCTCAAAGAACATATGCTCCGTACGGCAAAGACCGATACCCTCTGCGCCAAGCTCTCTTGCTTTCTTTGCGTCAGCAGGTGTGTCTGCGTTTGTGCGAACCTTTAACTTTCTATACTTGTCAGCCCATGCCATAATACGACCGAACTCGCCTGCGATTGTCGCATCAACAGTCTTAATCTGTCCTTCATAGATATTACCTGTTGTACCATCAATTGAGATATAGTCGCCCTCATGGAATTCTTTTCCGGCTAACGTAAACTTCTTGTTCTCCTCATCCATTGCAATATCGCCGCATCCTGATACACAGCATGTACCCATACCGCGCGCAACAACTGCAGCATGAGACGTCATACCGCCGCGCACCGTAAGAATACCCTGCGCCGCCTTCATACCCGTAATGTCTTCCGGTGATGTCTCAAGACGGACAAGTACAACCTTCTCGCCCCTTGCTGCCCATGCTTCCGCATCATCAGCCGTAAATACAGCCTTGCCGCATGCAGCGCCCGGAGATGCGCCAAGTCCTTTACCTAACGGTGTTGCAGCCTTCAGTGCAGCCACGTCAAACTGAGGATGTAACAACGTGTCCAAGTTACGGGGATCAATCATTGCAACCGCCTCTTCCTCTGTCTTCATACCCTCGTCTACCAAATCACATGCAATCTTTAATGCTGCCTGTGCCGTTCTCTTACCGTTACGGCACTGTAACATGTAAAGCTTGCCGTTCTCAACCGTAAACTCCATATCCTGCATATCATGATAGTGATTTTCAAGCAAATCGCAAACCTTGATAAACTGCTCATATGCCTCAGGGAACTTCTCCTCCATCTGTGCAATCGGCATCGGTGTACGCACGCCTGCAACAACGTCCTCGCCCTGTGCATTTGTAAGGAACTCACCCATAAGCTTCTTCTCGCCGGTAGCCGGATCACGCGTAAATGCAACACCTGTACCCGACTCCTCATTCAAATTGCCGAATACCATCGGCATTACGTTTACTGCCGTACCCCAGCTGTAAGGAATATCGTTGTCACGACGGTAAACATTTGCACGGGGGTTGTCCCAAGAACGGAATACCGCTCTGACAGCCTCTTTCAACTGCACAACAGGATCAGACGGGAAGTCCTCTCCAATCTGTTTCTTATATTCTGCCTTAAACTGCTCTGCAAGCTCCTTTAAATCGGCAGCAGTCAGCTCAACGTCAAATTTAACGCCCTTCTTCTCTTTCATCTCATCAATAAGCTGTTCGAAGTATTTCTTACCAACCTCCATAACAACGTCAGAGAACATCTGAATGAAACGTCTGTATGAATCATACACGAAACGCTCAAACTTCGGGTCCGGATTGCCTGCAATCATCGCTGCGACAACGTCGTCATTTAAGCCTAAGTTCAAAATGGTGTCCATCATACCGGGCATAGACGCTCTTGCACCGGAACGAACGGAAACAAGCAGCGGATTCTTTAAATCGCCGAATTTCTTGCCGTTCATCTCTTCCATTTTTGCAACATAGTCCATGATCTGTCCCATGATTTCGTCATTAATCTGTCTGCCGTCCTCATAGTACTGCGTACAAGCCTCTGTTGTAATCGTAAATCCCTGTGGAACAGGAAGACCGATTTTTGTCATCTCAGAAAGGTTTGCTCCCTTACCACCGAGAAGCTCACGCATTCCGGCATCACCTTCTGTGAATAAATATACCCACTTGCTCATTTTTCATATTCTCCTTTACCTTAGGCAGCCTTAATTTGCCGCCGTTTTATTTTCGGTACAGACAACTGCTGAACCACACGTATCCATAATATACACAATATGGTGGATTGTCAATAATTTATCAAAGATTTTTCAAAAAATTTTAATTTGCTCCAATGCACGGTCATAAATATAGAGAGAGTCGGAAAGAATCTCCTCCTCCAAGAGCTGCGTTTCATTGACATCCCGGATAATATTCCGGATAGAACTGCTCTCATCAGCATCGCCTGCGGGCAGCAGCAAAAGCTCATGTATGGAAGACGGAATAATATACAAATCGCTGCCCATTGCTTTTGCAAAATCACGGATTAAGTTCGGATAAAGCATACATGCCGCACCGTCCGTTCTGTTTTTGTTACTGAGTACATACATCGGAACGCACTGTTCCAGCTCCTGCCTATAGTCATCATAACCGCCTTCCCCGCACTTATCCGCCTTAGAGCGCAAAATCTCAGCCATAACATCACGCATACTCTTAATCTCATACTGCAGAAGCTTTGGCGTATTGCGCAGCGCACGCCGGTAAAGCTCCTGACAATCCACTCCCCACAGCTTTGTATGCGCATTATGGATTAATATGGATGCAGCGCCTATGTTTTCATCTGCAATCGAAACCTGAAAAACAACGGACAAATCAAGAAATTCCACATGCGGTACATCCTTTAAAAGCGCTTCGTTTCTTTCCGTATGAATGAGTTTCATCGCAATTCTGCCCTTAATGCTTTCATAATTTAAAAAATACCGCATGTCCAGTTTTCTGTTTACTTTATTTTTATTGTACACATCCATCACATCGTTAATCACCATTCCAAGCGTCGCCTGCCCGCTTTCGTATGCCTCATAATAATTGTTCAGATATATTGTCGGGGATATATTGCTGTCATCCTGCATCACCGTCAGTCCGCTCAAAATGACGCCGTTATTTTTCATTACATCATTTAAACGTACACGATACGTCTTTCCTGCCCTTCTTTCCACTTCTTCTTTTACCAATGTCTGAAAATTTGTAAATTCCATAATACTCCTCCTTTTTTGTTTTCCATTAAATTTCCAAGAACTAAATGCGCACAATCAAGCAGAGACATAACATCGTCTCCGATTCCCCGCGTACTTTAACGGCATATTTCCGGTACAATCAAGTTCCGCCGCGCAGCCCGTGCGCCGTTTCAACGGCATATCTTCTTTACATGGTTCTGCACACAAAAAAAGACAATGAAAAGCATGGATAGCGCACTATCACTCTCCGTTTCATTGTCTTTATGCATTCAATTATTTCGAAACCGGTATAAAACCGCTTTATGCTCTTGAAAGATACTCGCCTGTTCTCGTATCAATCTTAATCACATCATTTACATCCACGAACAAAGGAACATACACCGTAGCGCCTGTTTCAACAACCGCAGGCTTTGTCGCGCCTGTCGCCGTGTCACCCTTAAATCCTGGCTCTGTGTCCGTAATCGCAAGCTCTACAAACAAAGGCGGCTCAATGGCAAAGACATTGCCGTTGTGCGAGCAGACCTTAACCATTTCGTTTTCCTTCACGAACTTGAGCGAATCGCCGACCTTCTCTGCGCTCAGACCAATCTGCTCATAATTCTCCGTATCCATAAAGTTATAAATATCGCCGTCTGCGTAAAGATACTGCATTTCTCTTCTGTCGATACGCGCCTGCGGGCATTTCTCCGTCGGACGGAATGTTTTCTCGACAACGCCACCGCTGATAATATTCTTCAGCTTAGTTCTTACGAAAGCAGCTCCCTTACCAGGCTTTACATGCTGGAATTCGATAATCTGATAAATGTTACCCTCATACTCTATCGTAATGCCGTTCCTGAAATCTCCTGCTGATACCATAAATCTTCCTCCTAATACCGTAACCGTTCCATGCCCTTATATCGCAGGCAAAATCAACGTTTTCGCACAAAACGGTTCGCTTTATTCACTTGTAACGTTTACAATCCTAAACCATTTTATAACAATTTCCTATAGATTTCAACTATTAATTTTTACATTTCACGATTTTTTTGTAAGACAAAATCAATCGCCATTAAATACCCTTCAAGTCCCTTGCCATAAATCTGATGGTCACAGGCGGGTCTTGTCACGGAAATTTTACGGAATTCCTCGCGCTTTGTGATGTCGGAGATATGAATTTCAACCTTCGGCACCGTAATGCTTGCAAGCGCGTCGCGAATGGCATATGAGTAATGCGTGTATGCGCCTGGATTGATGACAATGCCGTCCGTTTTGTCAAAATATGCCTCCTGTATTCTGTCTATAATTGCGCCCTCATGGTTGGACTGAAAACAGGTTATCTCACACTCTTCTTTTTTTGCTTTCTCTTGTATCATATTTACAAGGGAATTATAATCCTGCGTTCCGTATATTCCTTTTTCTCTGATGCCCAAAAAATTCAGATTCGGACCGTTGATTACTAATAGTTTCATCGTTAAACCTCCATTTGACAATAAACTTGCATGTGAAAAATTTATCATTCACGCCTTGTTCTCTACTCTTTTTATGATTTCTTCCGCTGCCTCCTGCGGCGTCAGGTTGTCCACATCAATGACAATCTTCGCTGCCGCCTCGTATGCAGGCGTTCTGCCTGTTATCATTTCTTTGATGCGCTCTGGCGGATTGCCGCACTGCAAAAGCGGTCGTGTCGTGTCGCCCTTTATGCGCTCATATACGGTGTCTGGCATCACACGCATGTATACTACGGTTCCAAGTCTTTTTAAAAGTGGTCGATTTTCCTCCCTTACGGGCATTCCGCCGCCTGTCGAAAGGACAAGCCCGTCACTTTTATCCGCAATCATTTTCTCAAGAAGCGCCGTTTCCATCGCGCGGAATGCTTCCTCGCCGTCCTTCTCAAAAATTTCGCTGATACTCCTGCCCTGCTGCGTAACAATCATCTCATCGGTATCTGCAAATGTATATTTTGCAAGCTCTGCAATCCTTTTTCCGACGGTCGTCTTTCCGCAGCCCATGTAGCCGGCTAAAATAATATTGTTCATAATTCTAAATCCTTTTGCCTTGTTCTACTTTTGTGAATTTGTACCGCTACGCATATCTTTAGCCTAATTTTTCCTGAAGTTTCTGATAAATCTGCTGCGCGTTTTCATCGGATACTTTACAGCCATTCCATAATTCAAACGCATCAAGCGCCTGATATAAAAGCATCTTCAAGCCGTTAAACGCCATACCGCCGTTATCTGTTACATACTTCATAAACTGCGTTTCCCGCGGCGAATAAATCAAGTCATACCCAAACCTGATATAATGGTAAAAGTCCCCGTCCGCAATCACCACATCATTCACATTCGGCGAAAGACCTACACTTGTACACTGTATCACAACATATCTGTTTTCCGCGCCTCTTAAAAGCTTTTGATAATCGGACAGCGCCATAGGCTCCACATGCTCCGTTGCAAGCGCCTTATTCACCTCAGCCGCCACGCTGTCTGCTTTTTCAACGCTACGGTTAAGCAAATACACCTTGTCCGCACCGTTTGCGGCACACAAAAATGCGACTGCGCGTCCTACGCCGCCTGCACCTAAGATGATGACTTCCTCACCCTCAATGTTTATCCCGTCACTTTTCATCGCGCGCAAAAGTCCCGTCATATCCGTATTATAGCCTTTATATCCGCCCTCTGTCCGCACAAGCGTGTTCACTGCACCGATTTTTTCGGCAAGCGGGTCAATTTCGGCAAGCTGCGCAACTACATCGCTCTTGTATGGCACTGTCACATTCATTCCGAGAATATTCAGCCCGTATGCGCCTTTTACTGCCGCCTCAAGCTGACCGTCCTTTACATGAAACGGAACATATGCCATGTTGATTCCCATGCTCTGAGAAAGGGTGTTGTGAATCACAGGCGACATCGTATGCTCTACCGGATTTCCGATAATACCACAAGTCCGCGTTTTTCCGTTAATCTCAATCACTTGATTTCCTCCTTTGTGCTCTCTGATAAAAATACAAAACGATTCTCTCTAAATATCGTTTTAATACAATCTGAATTTCTTCTTTTGGGTGAATCGGCCTTACAAGAATGGAATGCAGTCCCGCCTTGTTTGCCCCCCACACGTCCGTAAAAATCTGGTCACCGACAAACAGCGTATTCTTTTCGTTTGTCCCCATTTCCACAAAAGCTTTCCGGTAATTTTGCGGATTCGGCTTTCCTGCCTTAAAAATGTAAGGCGCGTCTACCGCGTCACAAAACATTTTGACGCGCGGCTCCTTGTTGTTGGAAAGCATGGTTACGCGATATCCGATTTTTTTGAGCCGTTTCATTAAAGCTATCGCACGCTCGTCGGCAGGCATGCCATGCGGCACAAGCGTATTGTCAATATCAAAAATAATTCCGCGAAAGCCTTTTTCGTAAAAGTCTTCAAAATTGATTTCATAAGTAGAATTCCGATATTCCTTCGGATAAAATCCCTCAAGCATCTTATTTCCATGTCCTTTCCATAATCTACATCTTTTATATTCTATATCATACTTTCCGATATTTCAACAATGAATGCAGATACTATCAAAAGAATAGGACAAAACGGAGCAAATTCAACCCGCAGATAATCTGATATTATAATCAGTAAAAAATCAATAGGAAACTTTGCATTTTTATGTTATAATGAAGCAACAAAATCAAGAATTGGAGGAAATAACTGTGAAAAAAAATTTTTCACAGGGCAAATTTGTGCTTGCGCCGCATACATCAAAAAGCTTCGCTTTTCGCTGTCAGGAATTCGCAGGTTCATCAAGTATGGAGGATTACTATGATAAGACATATCTGTATGTTTACATTAAAAGAGGAAAACAAAGAACAAACAATTGCCGCATTTTTTGAAAGAGCACAAAAGCTTCGGGAAATTGATGTTATTAAAAAATTTGAGGTCGTTAGAAATGCAGAAAAAACGCCGGCTTCCAATTACGATGTTGCACTGATTTTCGACTTTGATACTGTAGAAGCATTGGAGCAATATCAAAAATCACCGCAGCACGTTGCATTTGGAGAGTTTGTATCTTCCGTGAGAATTGACAGGGCTTGTATTGACTATGAAATCTGATTTCACTGCAAAACAAAGAAATGAGGATTCATATGGAACACAATATTAATTTGAACATTCATTATACTGCCCCCGCGCAGATATGGGATAAAATTGGTAAGGTATACAGCCAAATGCCCTATTGGGATAAGAATGCTAACTTTATATTCTGATCAGGTTCCTTCTTATCATAAAATACATTGTCCGCAGGAAGATTTAACATATCTTTGCTGTTATAATCCAAGCAATGGGATGTCAGATTTAAAGGTACATTTGTTTGCAGCAAAAGTTGATACAGAAATTACGGATATTGACAAAAATGAAGTACATGCAAAACAATGGGTACCGAAAGAAAACATATTTGAAATTTTGAAAGAAAACAGAACGCAGTGCGGGGTATCTATATTGGGATTGTTGTATGCGATTCAGTTCTATTTGTAACCCTCAGTTTTTGATGGGTAAAAGCCGTTGAAATTACAAACCGGTTCATTGAAAATAAGCTGAAATAAATAGATAAATTCTTAGCTGTCATGGAGAATTAAATATGCGGGCGATTATTATCAGACATGGGAAAGTAGATTTTCAATGGAGAAAATGGAGTACGTCAGAACAGTTTAACAAAGACTGTAAAATGTATGACGAAGCAGCTATTTTTTCTTTGTTATCTGATGTTCCTCAAATAAATTATCAAAATATTTATACCAGTAGTTTACAAAGAAGCAGGGAAACTGCCAATCAGTTATTTGGTGAAAAAGACTTTATTTCTACAAAATTGCTTGATGAAGTACCATTATGTGCAAGTGTTACTTCAAATAAAAAGCTGCCATTCATATTTTGGAATGTTTCGGGACGCTTACAATGGTTTTTTAATATTCATTCACAAAAGGAATGTCGAAAAGAAACCATCTATCGTGCAGAACAATTTATAGAAATGATACTCCGAAAGAATAACAACTGTATTATTGTCACACATGGATTTTTTATGCATACGCTTCTAAGCCAAATGAAGAGGCAAGCCTTTCAGATTAGTCACACACGCTTAAGTTATTCAAATGGTGAATGTGTTATTGCAGAACATTAAATTCCGATTCATTGTGGAGGGAGTCATGCCAAAAATAAATATATCCTATTATCTTTGCAGTTATGTTTTCATCGTTTTACTTTTAACCCTGACTGGCTGTTCAAAAGAGGACACGCATTTGACAGACAGGCAGCCATTATCAGTGCAGCCCTCGGAAGAAATCACGCAAGCAGAGGAACTCTCAGCGGAAAATGTTTCACAAGTACCAGAAAGCATAGCAGGGGAATCACAAGAAGAAATTGCCGAGCCGATTATCGTAAATGTCGATTGGGCAAATTATTTTGACGGGATAAACGGCGCTGCTGTTATTTACGATCCGGCTCAAAACTGCTATCAAATCTATCAGCAGGAATCAGCGCTCACCCGCCGTTCACCATGTTCAACCTTTAAAATCATCTCTTCTTTGATTGCTTTGGAAAATGGAATTATTGAACCTGAGCGCTCTACCCATACATGGAGCGGAGAACAATTTGGGAACGCAGAATGGAATAAAGATATTGATTTTGCCGACGCATTTCATACTTCCTGTGTATGGTATTTTCGGGAAGTTATTGATGAAATCGGTAAGGATAAAATGCAAGAAGAATTGAATCGGCTTCAATATGGTAATTGTGACCTCTCTGACTGGAACGGTCAATCAAACACCAATAACAGCAATCCGGCTTTAACCGGATTTTGGATTGAATCGTCGTTGTTAATTTCACCGAAGGAACAAGTGGACGTTATGAAACGTATTTTTAGCGTTCCTACCGATTATTCCGAGGAAACCCTAAACCAATTAAAGCAGGTCATGCTGCTGTCGGAGCAAGAAGAAACCGATATTTCTTTTTATGGAAAAACAGGAATGGGAAAAGCGCATGGTGTTGTCGTTGACGCATGGTTTACGGGGTTTGCGGATGCCGCTGATAAACGGATTTACTTTTGCGTATATTTCGGCGAAACAGACAATCAAGACGTATCCAGCGCTAAGGCAAGGGAAACAGCCGTAAAAATAGTGTCTGATTATCTGACAGGAAGGTAAGGAACGGGGCAAATGGATAATAAACTTGCGCTTATCAGAAAATTGAATAAAGAAAGTCATGCCGGTTTGCTGTTTTGTTACAAGGCGCTCATTAAATTTAATTACGACTACCAGCAGGCGCTTGCCTATTTAAATTCCGATGCATTCAAGCATTCCATAGAAACGTATTTTCGCAAAAATAATTTGCCTTGATTGATATGGTTATCAATTTGCTCCACAATACAAAGAACGGAAATCAGATAACGCATGAGAATTACTGCCTATGAAAAATTTATAGGGCGAAGTATCCCTATTGCACAAAGTTCATATATGCAATAAGAATTTTGCCCTTTCGTTTGTCATGCAAGTCGTTGAAATAATTATTTTTGAATCAGTTTTCTATAATCGTAAATGATTCCGCCCTCACAGCTTTCATGTCTGAAAAATTCAAACCCTCTGGATACGAGTTCGTTATCAGGCGCCGTTCGCTTAAACTCATCATCGCCGTTACAACAAACGATGAACCCTCCATTTTTTGTTACACGCGTCATTTCTGCAATTTCCTCATCGTAAAAATCGCCAACAACATGACCTGACATCACAATATCAAATGTGTCGTCCTCATAGGGTAAATTCATCACTTCTCCGTCAAGCACTTTCATATTACGAATATTTTTATTCTTGATTTTATCACGCATATATTCGCGTAAAACATCACAAGGTTCACTTGCATATACACGTTTCGCACGCCTGCTGCCGCAAAGGCAAGCCGTCCTGTTCCTGCGCCGACAAAATTGCAGTTTCGGCATTGTGTGCTTCTACTTCACTTATCCCGCTTACATTGACACGCATAATTTTATTTAGAAATTCTATACATTCCGGCGCTTTCCTTTTACAAAAAGTTATCACATACGGATAACGGCTCAGCGCCTTTGCCATATCGGATATATAATTGCGTGTACGATCATTGTACCACTTATTTTCGTCCATGATATCACGAATCACCCATCTGTCAAACAACAGAAAGGTATCCATTGAATAATCTTCTGATCTGATCCAATTATAAGACATACTATCCTCCATTTTTCGGGAGGGTTAAAGTATCCTCGCCCTCCTCGTTTTGTTTGTGAAAAACCTGATTGTATTTTTCATATCATATCACCCCTTTGATTTTATTGAATAACGTTTATGCGTCATAAGCAGAGGCTAATATCAAAGCAATTTTGTTGCCCTGCCTGATTTTATTATAACAGCAATTTATACGAATTAAAATCATCTGTTTAAAACATTTTAATCTGTTCACCCTATTCCTTTTATTTTGTGTTATACTGTTTTATATGATTCATTTCCCTAAAAAACCTCAAGGCACAATCAGAATTTGGAAAGGCGTAGATACATGGATATATACAAATTTTGGAGAGATGTTTTAGAACAAAATGCAGATGCAATCAAAGATTACTTTGCCAAGAACGCTTATATAAATTGGCACTGCACCAATGAACAATTTAATGTAGATGAATTTATTATTGCTAATTGTGAATATCCCGGCAACTGGGATGGTGAAGTGGAACGGCTTGAACAAATAAACGATTTATTGATTACAGTAACCCATGTATATCCCCAAGATAAAACACTATCATTTCATGTAACGTCTTTTATTAAAGTTATTGATAATAAAATTGCAGCGATCGATGAATATTGGGCAGACGACGGGATTGCACCGAAATGGCGACAGGATAAACATATTGGAAAAGTTATTAAATAACCGATTATGAAAAGACAAAAAAGGCAAGCGAAGCGCTTGAAGAGGCGCTCTGTTTTGGGTGGATTGATGGGCAGGTGCAAAGCATCAATGATAAAACCTACAAGAAATATTTTTCTATGCGCAGGGAAAAAAGCAAGTGGTCAGAGAAAAATAAAGCATTGGTCAAAAGCCTTGAAGAGCGGGGGCTTATGACTGATTTTGGCAGAAAGAAAATAGAGGAGACAAAAAAACGGTCAGTGGTATGCTCCGAATCCTATGGCAGTTACAGAGGAACAAATTGCCTGCTTATCCGCACTGCTAGAGGGACATGAGCCCGCCTGTACAAATTTTCATGCCATGTCCTTATCCGTAAAAAAGACCTACACGCGAGCGTATTTTGACGCAAAAACGGATGCAGACGTGAAAATCGAATTGCGTGGATTGTGGAAAGACTTAATCAAAATCTAAAACCGATGTAATAAAGGGAATTAACTATGGATATAGACAAAAGAAAATTAACAAAAAAAGAATTAAAACGTAAAGATTACTTTGAACAATTAAGTTCTGAAATGCAGCAAAGGGGATATAAAATAAAGAATATAATTATCAGTATTCGAAAAGTAAATTATTTAGGTCCTTTGAGCATGTTGCCATTTATGGCTTTAACATTTTGGGGCTACTATAATGTGAATGGTTTCGATTTAGAGGGGATTTCTTTGGGATTTGCCGTAGCAGCATTTCTCCTTATTCTATGTCTAACCATTCTGCATGAACTGATACATGGAATCACCTTTGGGATTTTTGCAAAAAATCATTTTCATTCGATTGATTTTGGGATCATTTGGAGTAGTTTTACTCCATACTGCAATTGCTCGGAACCGTTGAGAAAGTGGCAATATCTGCTAGGAGTTGCTATGCCTACATTAGTTTTAGGAGGCGCAGTTGCAGTGGTTGCGGTGATAACAAATCAGTTACTACTACTTTTCCTGGCAGAATCCATGATTCTCTCAGGTGGTGGAGATTTTCTAATTACACTAAAAATCTTGTTATACCGCACTGATAAGAAAGAAAGTGTGTATTATGATCATCCTTACGAATGTGGTTTTGTCGTTTTTGAAAAATAATCCTTTTCCCTTGTTTTTGCCCTTATGGGCAGGTTACAAGGGAAAGTTTTTCTTATTCAGTTTTAATTCATTCCCACAACCTTATCCAAGAGTTTTGCAGATTCCCGCTTAGCCTCCCTTGTAGCGTGTGCATAGACATTCATGGTAGTGCTTACGTCCGAGTGACTAAAAGCTCCTGCACATCCTTTGGCTGTGCCCCGTTTAATAACAGGTTCGTTGTATAAGCAGAAAAGATATAGATGGATAACGAATACCGTATGCATTGGAACCGAGAGGTTGACAGGGCGATTGTAAGAGGCGTGGTGGAAACAGAGATACAACAGATAAAGAAAGAGTACATCTCTGACCGCATCAAAGAATTCATTGATGTATTCGGTAATCAGCCAACGGTTTGTAACAATCCTCATGCGTGCGTTACGGTGTTGGCAATACTGATTTCAAAGGTGCTGCAAAAAGCAAGGGAACTGCCTGCAAAGTTCTTTGATACAGAACAGATACAACCGCAGGAATGTGTATTCCGAAAATAAAAAAATTGATTATTTATAAGAATAATGGTATTATACACAAGAGATTTCAGAGAGAGGGGGATTTGTATATGAGACGATATGTTATGTCTGCATAGCACTGGCTATTGCAATACATACAATAGAATCCATGCTGCGCAAGGATTCTATTGTCAAGAACAACGGATGCAGCCGCATGACGGTTCATCTTTATGTTCATTAAATTGTTATGGCCAATGCTATTCCTAAAAAATATTAGTTTAGGAGGCAGACATGGGCTATATAAGAGCAGAAGAAATTCTGCCCGTTGAAGTAATCGAGTTGATACAGCAATATGTTGATGGAGAAAATATATATATATACCACGCAAGTCGGCACATAGACAAGCATGGGGCACAGGCACACAAATCAAGCAGGAACTTTTGATGCGCAACCAACAAATTTACAAGGATTACCTTGCCGGAAGTAAAACTTCAGAATTAGCCTGCAAATATTATCTATCAAAAAAGAGCATACAGCGTATCCTTAGGAAAATGAGCGAGCAATAATATGAGCTGATACTTGGTATTGGCTCATATTTTTTTATAAAAATATGTAAGGTGGTATTTGATATTAAAGTATGTTATTCTAAACCACAGAAGTGGAAATGCAATATTTTGCAAAGAGATTGGGCGGTTATGAGGAACATATGTCTATTTGAGAAAAATCTTATCAGATTTGATTTCCACTGACCTTGGAGCATGAAAGGGAATCGTTGCAAAATGTAGGATTTGTGCTTGAAAGAGTCTTGGACAATTCTGACGGCGCAACAATTATTGTAGCTGGAAAAGGAGACTGATTTATGGACTATAGCAGAAAAATATCGGAACGTTTATGGAATATGCCAGATAAAGGAGAACTTGAAAGCCATCGTGAGGAAACCTTTATTGATGACATTATTCAAAAAAGTCATACTGAAAAGGAACTGCTTGCTCATTTGGATGGGATAAAAACTGTGTTTGACGGTGGTGCAGGCTGTGGCAGATTTTCCATTCTTCTTGCCAAATATGGTTGTGAGGTTACACATTTTGACATTTCACAGCCTATGATAAATAAAGCAAAAAAATTAGCGGAGAAAGAGGGGGTTCTTGACAGAATAGTCTTTGTGAATGGGGCATTAGAAAACCTAAGTGATTTTAAAGATAAATCGTTTGATATGGTTATTTCCTTTGACGCTCCTGTTTCATATACTTACCCAAATCAGGAGCAGGTTATTGGAGAACTCATACGCATATGTCGTAAACGTATTATGATCAGCGTGTCGAGCCGATTAGGATACCTTCCGTATTTGGCAAATCCGATACAGAAAAACCAATTTATATTAGATGCAGATTGTGATGATCCATTTGTCAAATGGTGTATTGGTAATAAGTCAAATGCTGTCGAAACTTTTCATTTTAGCAAAGATGCTGTCATGAAGTTGTGGAAGAAAGGGCTTATGGGTGGTGATGATGAAATTGCCGAGTATGAAAACGGGGGTGTACCTTGGTGTATCACATATACCTTTATGCCTGATGAATTGAAAGACATATTAAAACGTCATGGCGTAAAAAATATCCAATTGGCAGGTCCCGGTGCATATGCAAGAACCCTTCCAAACGAATTACTTGTAAAAATTATGAAGGATTCAAGGCAGCGTTCTGACTTTTTGGATTTTTGTCACTGTTATGATTCCAATCCGTTTGTATGTGGCATGGGAAAAGATAACTTGTTAGCTCAAGGCGTTCTTTAATTCTTTACAGCTTCGTTTTTAATATCAGTAGAGGAGAATTATATTTTATGACTACACCTGTTTACTTTGCATAGCGAGGCTATTGCAAATACAATAAGAAAATAATGTAATAGCCTGCGCATCATACCGCGAAATGAACAGGAGATGCAAATGAGCTATTTAAAGAAAATAGAATATAAAATTGTTCTGAAAGATTCATTTTGGGTCATTCGGAATTGCCCCAAATGCGGCAGGAAAACATATTTTGTAAATACAAAAAAGTTCCGTATCAATGCCAATGGTAATAAGTTGGATGTCTGGCTGATTTATCAATGTGAGGAATGTAAACATACCCTTAATATATCAATCTATGAACGGCAAAAAGTTTCTTCTATACCTAAGGGAGAATATCAGTGTTTTTTGAATAATGATGAACAGTTTGCAGAAATGTATGGTAAAAATGTGCAGTTATTTCGGAAGAACAAAGCGGCCATTGATTTTGAAAAGGCAAATTATGACTTTGTAAAACTACATGAAACTATGGAATATGGTGATTTCGAGGAGCAGGTTGTAATTGCAGTAAAGAATCCTTATCAACTGAAAATTCGTCCGGAAAAACAAATTGCTGAAATTTTGGGATTGCCTAGAAGCCAGGTAAAAAACTTGTTAGACAAGGGGAAAATGGAATTGAATACGGAACTGCCACATTTTATTTCTATTAGTATCAACTCCTGCCAGTTTCATATGGACAAATAGACGGCAGGGAATAAAATTGCATAGGAGGTTTTGCTTATGGAAATCGAAACGCAGCGATTGCTGATTCGAAATGTAAAAACGGAAGATAAAATACCATTTGTTAAAATGGCAGCAGACGGAAGCTTAAATGACTGCGGTTTTGATAAGGACTGTGGTAATTGGATAACAAAATGGATAGACGAGGCAAGGAGCTTTGCATTTAGGGATAATCCCAATACGGATTATCTGGCTTATACAATAACTTTAAAGGCTGAAGCTGCGGTAATCGGCTCTGTTGGATGCTCCTATTATGAAGACCTTCTAGAAACAGGTATTACATATTTTATTGGAGCGCAATATAGGAATAATGGTTACGCAGTTGAAGCGGTTAAATCATATACTGACTATTTTCTTAATCATTATAATGCAATAAAAATGATTGCAACAGTGAGAAATGAAAACATAACATCTTGGAAAGTAATTGAAAAAGTGGGATTTATTTTGAACGAAAAAAGAATGTATAAGGATTTGAACGATGATGATGAGCAACTATATCGCTTTTATAAAATTACTAAATAAAAACCAGATAAAACATTAATGAATAATTTTCCAAAACAGATTGATTATTTTCAGAATTATGGTATTATACTATTAGTGGTGAGTCCTACCGTAAAGTGGACTGCTAAAAGCGTTAGCAACTCTAATGGAATTACTACACAAATGGCTATGTGGAAACGCATAGCCATTTTTTACGAAGAGAAATATGCAGATAGATTTTAACTTATACAAGGGGATATGAAATATATCCGTAATTTACATAATATAGATGATAAAGTGCTTTCTGTTTCGCCACAGATGGGAAAAGATAACAGGGTTTTTATGGATTTTTCAAAGATTGAAGTAAATGGAAGGCTTTTAGGCGTCCTAAATTTTAATCTGATGATACCTATTGAAGAAGAACAATTACAGCTTGTTGATACAACCATTTTTAAGAGAGATAGGGAAAATATCAAATATTACAAGCAATTGTGTGTTCATGTAAATGATTTTTTCGAACGGACATATTATGAATGATTGGAGCAAGGATATTGCCCCATTCTTCATTACGATAATTTGGTCATACTGCTTTAACAGGCTATGATTCATTTTGTGTCAAACGAAAGTCCTCGTCATCTGTTTCATTCGCATGATTTTGTCCATGATATGAAACGGCGCTTGTCATTTGGAGAATGCTTTACTATAATTATTGAAAAAACATCTTTTGAAAGGAAATGAACCCATGAAAAACGCAAAAATTTGTCCAAAATGCAGCAGTTCCGATATTCTTATTGTTGATGGATATGCCGGCGCTTATGGTTCCGGAAATAATATTATGACAGGGGCAACTATTTTTTCTGCGGTGAAAGTAGACCGCTATATTTGTTGTTCCTGCGGGTATACGGAAGAATGGATTGATACAAAAGATATGGAAAAGCTTAAGAAATCAAAGCGGGCGCACCGTTAGGTATGTGTCTGACAGACCGGATAAACGGCTAATCGTTAGGTTAAATGAAAAAATCAAAATTGTGCGAAGTGAGGATAACCAAAAATGGAATATTTCTATTGCCCCAAAGATAACTTTAAAGATTTTGCAAGTGGACAAGTTCTTTATGGCGGAGGCGGAATTCCAAATTTTCCGATTCGCTTATTAATCGAATTATACTGTCGCGCTAAAAGCTATTTACCCAAAAGTAAGGACATCACTATATATGATCCTTGTTGTGGTGGAGGCTATGCACTTACAGTTCTTGGATTTTTTCATAACCATGATATCAAAAAGATGTATGGCAGCGATATAAACCCAAACATGGTTTCTCATGCGAAAAAAATGTTGCATTATTAACAGGTATCGGGATAAAAAAAAGAAAAGAGGAAATTCAGCAGCTATATGACAAATACGGAAAAGATTCACATAAAGACGCGTTACATAGCTGTGACAGATTAAGAGACATGTTTTCGCATGATGTATCTGCGGAAATTTTTGAAGCCGATTGTACAAAGGCATTACCACAGGTTTTTCCGGATATTATTATCACAGATGTTCCTTATGGCAATCTTGTAGAATGGGATAGCGGCGAATTGATTGCGATTGATCTCATGTTGGAGCAGTTATGGACGATATCACATGAAAACACGATTTTAGCAATTTGTATGAATAAAAAGCAGAAAATAAATTGCAGCAAATGGAAACGGCTGGAAAAGCAATCTATAGGAAAACGAAAATTTGAAATTCTTTATGTGAATAAGTAGCTCGTTGGATTTGTAAGCCCTAGCCAGTCAATCGCAAAAATGGCATTGGTGGAAAACCAAAAACGATAGGAGAATGATACAATGAAGATACTCGTAAGCGCATGCCTTTTAGGCGAAAACTGCAAATATAACGGAAGCAATAATTACAACAAAGCCGTTGTCGATTTTATCAAAGGACACGAGGTCATCTGCGTTTGCCCCGAAGTTTTGGGCGGTCTGAGCGTGCCGCGAGAACCTGCGGAGCTTGTAGACGGAACGGTTATGACAAAAGAACACATCAGCGTTGACAAGGAATTTCGCAAAGGCGCCGCTGCCGCGCTAAAGCAGGCGTTAGACGGGCAGGCGGATATGGCGGTTTTGCAGTCGCGAAGCCCAAGCTGCGGCGTTCGTCAGATATACGACGGCAGCTTCAGCCAAAAGCTGATTGCAGGACAGGGCATCTTTGCCAAGCTGCTCCAAGATGCAGGCGTAAAGATAATTGACGCGGAAGATATCGCAAACGAAACGGTTTAGGGGTTAAAAAAGCATATCACACAACGCATTCCCCGCCGGCACAATCGGCATCACATTCACTTCCCTGTCAATCAGAAACTCAATCACCGTCGGAACGGTTTTTGTACGCTTTGCCGTTTCCAGCGCTGTCAAAATCTCATTCTCGTCTGTCACCCGAATGCCCTTTGCGCCATAGCTTTGCGCCAGCTTTACAAAATCGGGCGTATAGGGCGGGCAGCTTTTTGTCGGCGTGTTGCAGTCCGCGGCACAGCTTTTTCTGTAACGCATGCAGGTACACGCGTAGCGCCTGTCAAAAAACAGCTCCTGCCACTGCCTGACGTTTCCCAAATAGCCGTTGTTTAAAATGCAAATCGTTATCGGCAGCTCATATACAATGGCAGTCGCCATCTCCTGAATATTCATCTGCATACCGCCGTCGCCCGAAATCACCACAACGTCCGTTTCGGGATTTCCGATTTTTGCCCCGATTGCCGCAGGAAATCCGTATCCCATTGTCCCCAGACCACCCGAGGTCAGCAGCTTTTTTCTTTCATGCAGGTCAAGAAACTGTGTCGCCCATAGTTGGTTCTGCCCGACGTCTGTCGCAATAATTGCCTCGTCAAACACTTGATTTATGCCCCGCATTATCTTTTCCGGCGTGATGCCGTCCCCTTTCATTGTAATCGGATATCGGCGCTGCCACTCCTTAATCTGCCGCACCCACGCTGCAACCGCCAAAGGCTGCACAGCCTCCGTAAATGTACGGATTGCCGCCTTCGCGTCCGCCACAATCGCAAGATCCGCCGCAACCGTTTTGGAAATGGACGCAGGTTCAATATCCACATGTACAATTGCCGCATCGGGCGCAAACTGCTCCGTTTTTCCGGTAATGCGGTCGTTAAACCTCGTACCAATGGCAAACAGCACATCGCACCTGCTGACTGCCATATTTGCCGCATAGCTGCCATGTATGCCGATATTTCCCACATACAAGTCATGCGCCGCAGGGATTGCGCCTTTTCCCATAATGGTTGTGATAACCGGTACCCCTGTTTTCTCCGCGAGCATCTGCATTTCCCGCTCCGCATGGCTGATAAGCACGCCGCCGCCCACCAAAAACACAGGTCTTTTTGCCTTACACAGCAGGTTCACTGCCTGTTCCACCTGTCTGCTGTCCACAAAAATCTCCGGTTCCCTCCTGCCGCTTTCCATGTCGGAGGGATATGCATCACTTCCGTATTCCTGTTGTATATCCTTAGGCAAATCCACCACTGCAGCCCCCGGTTTCCCTGTTTTTGCCATGAAAAACGCCTTTTTGATTGCGCCCGCCAAGTCCTCCCTTTTTTGGACGGTTACGACATATTTGCTGATGCTTTTTGTAATATCCGCAATATTTACCTCCTGAAATGCGTCCTTGCCGATTAATTTCGTCGGCACCTGCCCCGTAAAGCAGACAAGGGGAACGCTGTCATAGTTTGCGGTCGCAATCCCCGTCACGAGATTGGCAGCGCCCGGACCGCTCGTGACAAGACACACGCCGACTTTGCCTGTGGAACGGGCATACCCGTCGGCGGCGTGAACCAGTCCCTGCTCATGTCTTGGCAGAATGATGTTCATCTCCTTCTCACCATACAACGCATCAAACAAATCAATCGCCTGCCCGCCCGGATACGCAAACAGTGTGTCTACCTTTTCCTCCTTCAACGCTTTTACAAACAATTCCGCTCCTGTTATCTTCATACTGTTACCCTCCCTGAATTTCTTGTATGACTTCTTTGCACGCAAGTACTCACATGCGTATGTGAGATACAAAATGGCACTTTCATCAAGCGCCATTTGTTCCTTTCAACCTTCTTCATGCCCTAAAATGCCGTTTACAAATACTGCCACGCTTTGTCTGATAAATTCTTCCCGTCCGGTCTTTGCGAGCTCCTGCGCAAACGACGCATTTAGAAACGTATAGCCAAACGTCGCGGAAAAGACCGTCATCGCCAAATCTTCAAAATTAAAATGCCCGATTTTACCAAGCTCCTCCATTTTTTGGAAGTACTGTGTCAAAGCCAACACAAATACCTGCGGCACCTTCATAATCAGAGGCGCGGTTTCCTCATAAATCTGCGGCGCCCGCAACCCGATGGACAGGTTGACAAAATCCGGCGTAATCCTGTCCATGTAGGCATTCATAAACAGTTCCAAATCCGGCGCAAGCTCCCACTGTACATTTGCAAAAATGTCAGGCGTCACATTCGCCCGCCACTTCTCCTGTGCAACGCCCTGTAGCACGATGTCCTTTTTATTTTCAAATTTCCGAAACAGCGTGCATTCATTTACGCCTGCCAAATGCGCAATATCCTTCGTCGTCGTAGCGACATATCCTTTATCCCGTATCAGTGACATTGTTGCGTCAATGATTTTCTGGCTTGTGTCGTCCATTTTTACCTCCATGCCATGACTATTCTTTAGAGCAGCTTCATGTATCACGAATTCATTTCTTAATGCAAGTACTTGCTGTCATTGTATCGGATTTTGATCTGCTTGTCAATCCGCAATTTGAAATCGGGCAGAAAAATGATATGGAAAACCGATACTGTAGTTTTTCCACAGTATCGGTCAAATTTAGGGCGATTTTTATTCCGCTGCCGGAACATGCGCACTTTTTGCTTTTTCCACTTCCGCCGAGCCGCCTGCCTCGGAATGCGGTTGAAAACCGTTCTCTTCTTCTCCCACGCGCTCTGTCACAACAGGAATATAGTTCTCGCTGTCCTTGGGCAAATCATTCGACTGCGAATGCGCAAAAGCGCCATCTTTATCCCGTTCGATTTCCAAATAGACTGTCTGTCCCTCATGTGTCAATTGCACTTTGCAAGTCCCTTCTTCGTCAAGCAAATCCGTAATATCTGCCTTTTGGTCATAATAATAAATCCAAACATGCCCATTTGCATCTTCCGCAATATCGGCGGACTGATTTATGGTAACGACAATATCGTTCGGTGACAGCATCTGCTCAGTTGTATCGCCGTTTTCATCCTTGCCAATGGCAACGCCGCCAATTACCTGATTATCATCACCCTCATAATGGAGCGTATAGGTGCCATCACCCTTTCCCGTAATCACCACTTCCGCTTCTTTACCGTACATCCATATAGAGACCTTCTCCTGAATGCCGCCGATATCCGCCGCGTAAACGGTTCCCGAAACGCCGATAAAGGCTGCGCACGCGACTGCTGCCGCCGCTGCGATATTTTTTTTGTGTTTTTTCTGCAATTTTGCCATGTCCTCTACCTCCAAAGATATTTTTCCGGAGGTCTGAAGTGCTGAAAATGCCTGCTTGTACCGTTCCCTATTTGTCATCATCCCATTCCTCCTTTAATACATTCCTGAGCATACTGCGTCCGCGCGACAGCCGCGCCTTGACGTTGCTTTCGCTAAGCTTTAATATGTTTGCGATTTCACGCACAGCGTAATCCTCGTAATAAAACAGATGCATTACAATCCGATATTTTTCGGGGAGCTGCATAACCGTTTCAAACAGACTCTCGGATTGCGGCGTTTCAAACGTCAGCGTTTCCATGTATTCCTCAAAAGAACATTTGTTTCTTCTCCAAAATGTCCGGTTACAGTTTTTCGCTTTATTGACCGCCACCCGTATCAGCCACGCGCGTATGTGCTGCTCGTTGTCAAATTCTTTTTTCATTGTGTAGTACCGAAGGAACGTATCCTGAACGACATCTTCCGCGTCCTGCGCATTTTTGCACACATTAAACGCCACCGCAAAGAGATTGTTCTGATACCGCTCCACCAGTTCCTGTAGTGTCTGTCTCATGAGCGCTCCTTTAATCTTGTTGTATTGAAAAGCCCTTCATCCATAATACAATGGACAAAGGGCTTTGGTTACAAAAATATAAATTTACGGGTAAAATTTTTTACGCACTGATATTTGCTGCCTCAAGCAAAAGCCTTGTGTAATCGCTTTGCGGGTTTTGGTAAACCGCGTCCACCGCGCCCTGTTCCAAAATCACGCCCTTTTGCATAATCATCACCCTGTCGCACATCTGATACACCACGCGCAAATCGTGTGAGATAAACAAAATCGAGATGCCAAGCTCCCGCTGCAGCTTTAATAAAAGCCGGATAATCTGCGACTGAATCGTCACGTCAAGCGCGGAAACAGGCTCATCGGCAATTAAAAAGGTTGTATCGCACAGCAGTGCCGCCGCAATCGCGATACGCTGCCGCTGACCGCCCGAAAGCTCCGACGGGTAATGCTCCTTCACCTTGCAATCCAGTCCGACCTTCTCAAGCATTTCGTCCACACGCGAAACGCGCTGTTCCTGTGTCAGCTTTTTATCGCCCTTTTTCATGCGCAGCGGCTCCTCCAAAATCCAGCCGATTTTTTTTGCGGGATTGAGCGAGCCGTAGGGGTCTTGAAACACCATCTGCGGGTTTACGCAGTCAAGCCGGATACTGCCATCAAAACGTTTCTGCATCCCAAGAATCGCCTTTGCAAGCGTCGTCTTGCCACAGCCGCTCTCACCGACAAGCCCTAAGATTTCGCCCCTGTTCATGCAAAAGCTAACGTCATGCAGAACATGCTGTAATGCTCCGTCCTTTCTGCCTTTATTCTTATAATAAACATTCAGGCTGTCCACCTCTAAAATATGTTCCATATCCGCCCTCCGAAATCACCTTGAAATTTCCTTTTTTCTCCATGCGGCAATAACATTTACATTTTCCGCAACAGGCTTTGTCAAATGTGCTCCTTTTTGTTATTTTGTCAATACTTTTTTACAATATTGATTTGCTCCGCAATGCGGGCATTTTAGTTTGCGTTTCATAATGGTATGCGGTCCCATAAGATAGTCTGCCATCTCGGGGACAAACCGCGTTTTACATTGAGGGCACTCGAATGCGCCCGCCTCTCTGTCAAGCACACAGGCAATTGCAATTCCCAAAACAATGACAACACTGCCAGTCCCAATCAGCAAGGCGCGAACCCAGTCCTCCATCTGAATCGCTCCCGAAATCACAAATAACGGGACTGCAGCGATTATTGTAAGTGCCGCAACCATCGCCGACAAAATAATTTTCTTCTTGCTTTCCTGTGCTTCCTTTACTAAATTCACCATATTTTCCTCCGCTTTTTTACGATAATCTTCCTCAGAAACCCGTTCTCCAGCCAAAAGCTCATTCACCGTTATATCAAGTTCCCTGCACAACGGTAAAAGTAACGATACCTCCGGAAACCCGTTTCCACGCTCCCATTTTGAAATTGTCTTATCGCTAATTCCTAATAATTCAGAAAGTTGTCTTTGCGTATAGCCTTTATGTTTCCGCTCTTTTGCAATGAATTTTCCAATCACGATTTGGTTCATCCAACCACCCCTTTCTGAATTGATTATCCCCCGTTTCTGTTTTCATTCACACCCACGAAGCGTAGAAAATGGTGAATTTTTGCGGATTCTACGCTGCGTAGAGAAAATTTTTACACTATTTCATGTCAATCCGTACTTAAGCCTTTCGATACAATCTGAAAACCATTCTTTATCACTCTCGCAATCCAGCGTCGTTCCGACTTGCTCCATTTTGGTATGTAGTGCTCCTCATCTTTCTTTACCAATATATTACAACCATAAAACAGCTTTTCGTAAATATGCCGAATAGTTCCGTTCCTGCTGTCACCTAAAAATTGTTCGTTGATGGAATTAGCCACATCTGAAAAAATATTCCAGTAATTCAAGTAAAGCTTACAATTAATTTCCCTGATATTCATGTCTTTCAGAATCGATGTTGATACAAGAAACGCTTCTGTATCCAGCATAAAACCTTCTTTGTCTGCAAAAGCAACTGCCTGCTCTTTTGTCGGAAACGATTTTAACGTGTTATCCGTATCCATCATAAATCCGTCAACATCATCTGTATACCAAAATGTGTCATATTCTTTCTGTAAAATCTTAAACTGAACAAGATAATATTTCTCCCGCAGCTTCTCATTCATACTGGCATTTCCCCTTTTTAACGGATTACATCTGTCCCTTTACCGATTCATTTCCTCAACAACCGCCTTCGGTTTCACCGTCATTTCCACCCATGCGGGCGAAAAACCGCTTTTTATCGCATTTCTCGCAGAACGTATATTTGACCATGCGCAGCAGTAAAAAGGCACTTTTCCCCGCTCAAGCGCCTCCATCGCCAAATTGCTCGTAAGCGCCGCGGCAATTCCCTTTTTACGGTATTTTGGCAGTACATCGACACCTATTTGCCACATATCGGCACAATCGGCGGAACACCCTGCCAAACCAATCAGCCGCCCTCCCTCATATGCCCCGACACCAAGGATATCCAACGCTTTGCGTTTTTCACATAAAGCATTACTCCACTGTGCCAAATACAAATCAAAAAAATCATTCTGCGTTAAAACACGAATTTCATAATCACAGGATAACCGTTTCAGTCTTCCCATATCTGGAAGAAAATACTCCGCCATAAAGCAAATTTGTTGCCCGTACGCATTCATTCTGCCCTCAAGCCAATGCATGTTCGGCGTTTCAAAGCAATGATAAAATTCAAACTTCCCAAGATACTCCTTGACAGTCTCCCTGTATGCGTCCTTGACCGATGCCACGATATTATTCCCATAAGAAACAAGATTGCAGGCAATCGGTTCCTTGTAATACGCCCTTGCCTGTGCGCCGATTTTAGAACAGACGACGACATTTTCTTCCTTTAAAAAATCCGCTTCCTTGCAATTCAGATCCAATGCGGACTGCCGCATTGCTGTCTTTATAATATCCTGATTTGTAAACATACCTAAGTCTCCTATATATTTTTGTTTTTCATTAGCTGCTCAAAAGCCTCCTCACAAGGAACAGATTCTCCTCTTTTTGCCTGCTCCAGTCCGGTCTGCATCATGACATCAAATTCCTCGTTAGTCATTGCATCAAGCGTCTTGGGTTCTGCAGGCAGTATCATGCGACGTAACATAAAAATCCTAACCGGGCGTTAAATTGCGTTCCACGTCAAAATCGCAGGTACATACTTTTGCATAGTGCAGTTTCCGCGCTCCAAACCGGACAAAAAGAATGAGCGCAAAAATTCCTCACACCAGTTTCTCCAGCCGCGGTATCGCGTCAATCAACTCCTTCGTATAACACTCCTTCGGGTTCTCAAAAATCTCCTGCGCACTGCCCTGCTCCACAATATCCCCGTTATGCATCACGATAATACGGTCGCAAAGCCGCTTTACAAGGCTCAAATCATGCGAAATAAACAACACCGCCATTTTCTTCTCTTTATTTAACCGCTGCAAAAGCTTAACAATCTGCAGCTGTATCGTCACGTCAAGCGCCGTCGTCGGCTCGTCCGCAATCAGAAGCTTCGGCTCACAAATCATTGCGGAGGCAATCATCACGCGCTGGCGCATGCCGCCCGAAAGCTCATGCGGATATTTTTTGTATACCTGTTCGGGATTTGGCAGCTCCACGTCCGACAACGCCGCAATCGCGCGGCTTCTGCGCTCCTCCCTGCTCATGTCCGGTCTGTGGATTTTCAAGCTCTCCTCCACCTGCCAGCCAATCCGCTTTACGGGATTTAGTGAAGTCATCGGCTCCTGAAAAATAATGCTGATGTCATTCCCCTGAACCTTGCGCAGCTGCGCGCGCGACGCATGCAAAAGCTCCGTTCCCTCAAAAAAAATCGCGCCCTTTTTTTCCACGTCATGGCGCTTTAACAGTCCCGCAACCGCCATTGCGGTCATCGACTTCCCCGAGCCGGACTCGCCCACAATGCCGAGAATTTCTCCTTCCGCAAGCGAAAAACTCACATCATGCACCACCCGCTCAGGAACATCATGGTCATAAAATTCAATCCTTAAATCCTTTATCTCCAACAGCATAGCACGCGTGCCCTCCTCGTCTATCTTGCTTTCATCCCGTCCGCCAAAAGCGAAAATCCAAGCACCAGCAGAATAATCATCAATCCCGGAAACACAGCATACCAAGGCGCGGAAAACAGATACGTCTGCGACTCCGAAAGCATACTTCCCAAGCTCGCGTCAGGCGGCTGTACGCCAATTCCCAAATAACTCATGCCTGCCTCCGCAAGCACCGCATTGTTAAACCCAATCATAATCGACGACATCAGCACCGTAAACGTATTTGGCAGAATATGCACAAAAATAATCCGAAGCCTTCCCACACCCGCAAGCTGTGCGCTTTTTACATAATCCATCTCACGATACTTGATAAACTCCCCCCGCACAATACGCGCAAAGCTTGGAATAAACGCCACACCAAGCGCCGCCACGACATTGTACCTGCCCGTACCGAAAATACTCACAAACACCAGTGCGAGCAAAATACTCGGAAACGCAAACACCACATCAATAATGCGCATCAGAACCTCGTCAAGCCAGCCGCCAAAATATCCGGTAAACGCCCCTATCATAACGCCTCCCACAGTTCCGATCATTACCGTCAGAAGCGCAATCACAAAGGTATTTTCCATTCCCTTTAACACACGCGAAAAAATATCCCTGCCAAAGTTATCGCAGCCCATCAGATGCAGGAGAGAGGGTGCCGCAAGCTTAGACGCACTGTCCATCTTTGTAATATCATATGGCGTGTAAAAAAAACTCATCAGTATCAGCAATAACATAACGCCTGTTATTGCCGCGCCTATTACAAAATTGGGAGGGTATTTTTTCCTTTTTCCAACACTCGTTTTCCCAAAGTACTTCATCAACATCACTCCGCTCCCACATTGATGCGCGGATCAATAATTCCATAAATAATATCCACGCAGAAATTTGTCGCCACTACCACAAAAGCAATCAATACAATAATTGCCTCCACCACCGGATAATCCCGATACGAAATCGAGGTCAAAAGAATGCGCCCGATTCCCGGAATATTAAACACCTGCTCGATTACAATACTTCCGACAAGCATGTCCGCAAGCATCATTCCCCAAAGCGTAATAACCGGTATCATGGCGTTTTTCAGCACATGCCGGTATAAAACCTTATTGGTATTGTTTCCTTTGCTGTAAGCTGTCCGCACATAATCCTTCTTTGACTCCCCGATGCACGAACCGCGCAGCAGCTTCACCGATATCGCAATCTTTGGCAGCGCGATTGCAATACATGGAAAAATAATATAAGAAAGAAAGCCCGCAAAATCCGTTTCATACGAGACAAATCCCCCCGGTGTGAACAGCTTGAAAACCATTCCGAAAACATAAGTAATCATAATACCCATGAAAAAATGCGGCACCGACATCATGATTTGATTGATCACCGTTATCACCCTGTCTATCCGCCCCCCGCTGTGTTTTGCCGTATAGATGCCGACCGGAAGTGACACGACTGTCATAATTGCAAATGAAATGAGCGCCATAATGACTGTAACCGGCAGCTTGGACACAATCATATCCGCCACAGGCAGCTTGTATTTGTATGAGGTGCCAAAATCCCCCCTCACAAAGCTGACAAGCCAGTCAAAATAACGCTCCAAAAAAGGTCTGTTTAAACCCATCTCTTCCCGAAGCGCCGCAAGGCGCTCAGGCTCCACATCTGTCCCAAGCGCTGCAAGCGCCGCATCTCCCGGTATCACGTCAAAGGCAAGATAGACAAGAAACGAAATACATAAAATTGTAATCAACATTGTGGCAAATTTTTTCAGACCGTATTTCATGTTCCTGCTGCCTCCCTATCCGTAAAAATTGTAACGCATTTCATCAATGAAGACTTCCACGCTTTATTCCGTAATATAAAGCTTTGATAAATCCTGAATGTAAAGCGGATAAAATTCGTAGCCTGCATAGCCTTTTCTGATTGCGACAAGCTCGCACATATCCTGAATATAAATATTCGCCGCCGTATCCGCAAGAATCGTTTCACATTCCTTATAGTATTCCGTCGCCTTATCGTCATCGGACGCCGCCTCCGCCGCAAGCGCATTTGCGTAAGCAGTGTCATAATCCGCATTGTTGTAATTGATAAAATTGTTGTGCGCATCGGAACAGAAACGGCTAAGCATTGCACCTGCCGTAAGCGTCGACGCGTCCACGCCTACAAGCGTCGCCTCAAAGTCGCGTCCCTGATACACATCACTTAACCATGCCTCCCACTCAATCAGCTCGATATTTGCAGTCACGCCAATCTGCTTTAACTGCTCTGCGACAACCTGCGCCGTATCGACATGCTGGTGATAATTGGAAGGCACCTTCATTGTAAAGCTAAAACCGTCCGCATAGCCTGCCTGTGCAAGCAGCTCCTTCGCCTTCTCGATGTCCGTTGGGTAAGTATCGTTTAATTCCTCAATATAATATTTTCCAAATGCAGGGAATATACTGCTGCCCACCGGCGTACCTTTTCCGTCGGAAACAAAATCAAGGATTTCCTGCTTATTCGTCGCATAGCAAAGCGCCTGCCTTACCAGCTCATTATCAAACGGCGCCACGCTGTTATTTAAATAAACTGCCTGCACCAAATTCATTGTCCCCTCAAGCACCTCAAAGTCATCGCCTAACTCTGCCGCCTGTGTCGTTGACACTCTTGCCACCATATCAACCGCACCGCCCTCAAGGTTCATCACAATCGAATCGGAATCCGCAAGAATCTTTATGGTAATATCCTGAATATGCGCCGGCTCTCCCCAATACGCGTCAAAACGCTCCAGTATGACATTTTCCTGCAAAGAACGCGACACAAACTTGTACGGTCCCGTACCAACCGGATTGTTTTGAAGGTCGTCTATGTCCGCCGGAACGATTGCTGCCTCGACTGTTGCTAAAACCGCAAGAAATGAGCTGCTTGATTCCTTAAGCGTGATAATAATTGTCTGTTCATCGGGCGTTTCCACGCTCTCAATATTAGAAAACGCCGATATAAGGGGATCTCCCCCATTTAAACCGGCGCAAACTTCAATCGAATATTTTACGTCCGCCACCGTAACAGGGTTTCCGTTATGGAACTTGATTCCATCCCGCAATGTAAAGGTATAAGTAAGTCCATCCTCCGACATTGTGTAATCGCTTGCTACCGCAGGGACAAGATTGCCTTCGCTGTCGGGTTTTAGTAAGCCCTCATAGATATTAAACAGAATTTCCTGCGTACCTGCGCCCTGTGAAAGGCTTGGCACAAGACTGTCCAAATCCTGCGGAATACCTATGGTTATGTGCGAGTCTGCCACATCCTCCGCCTTCTGTGCAGCGCTTTCCTGCTCCGTGTTGGAGCTTTCCGTGCCTGCGGCAGCAGTCTGTGTCTGTGCAATCTCATTAGAGTCTTTCGCCTCCTTATCACCTGCGCATCCGCCCAGTGCAATAGTCAGTGTAAGTAACATACTTACGAAAAGAACGCTTTTTCCTCTCTTAGTCATGTTTTTTACTCCTTTTTTATTCTACTGTATTCAGTTGTATGTACCCGATTATCCTTTGACGATAATCCAAAAGCCATAAAGTACAGTCGGAATGCGTACCGTCTCTATGACCTTGATAAATTGTATACAAAAAATGCCAAAAAAGCAACCCGTTTTGCACACAAAGTTGTATTTTATTGCGTACATCAGCCTCAATCTGCCAATGTTCTTATTCCAACACCTTCTTCAGCTCATCCATAAACGTATTGACGTCCTTAAACTCCCTGTAGACAGAGGCAAAACGCACATACGCCACGGCATCCAGGTCCTTTAGCTTGTTCATCACCATCTCTCCGATGTCGCGGCTCTCAATCTCCTTCTCCTCACGGTTAAAAATCTCCGTTTCCACGGTGTCCACAAGCTCGTTGATGCTGTCGGCGCTGACCGGTCGTTTATGACAGGCACGCAAAATCCCCGCCTCAATTTTGGAACGGTCGTACGTCTCGCGGTTGTCGTCCTTTTTAATGACAATCAGCGGAATGGTTTCTATTTTTTCATACGTCGTAAAACGTTTGCTGCATTCATCACAGACACGCCGTCTGCGGATGGAATTGTTTTCGTCTGCCGGTCTTGAATCGATGACTCTTGTATTTTCATGGTTGCAAAAAGGACATTTCATTTGTTTTTCCTCCATGTAACATGTCAAATATTGGGGTTCTCTTCCTTTTCAGTATAAATTCGCTTTCTGCTTATGTCAACCCCATACTTTCATTTCCATTTTCCGCGGTTTTGCTTAAATATCAACCAAAATCAAGTCCGGTCCGACCTGACGGATACAGTTATACGGTATGACAATCTTCGAATCATCCGTCAGCATTGACCAAAGTCCTCTGCAGCCCGGCACCATAATTTTACAGATACATCCCTTGCATTCGTCAATTTCAAGGTCACAGACATGCCCAAGCCGCTTGCAGTCCTTAATACTGATAACTTCCTTTTTCCTGAATTCGCTGTATTTCATAAACAAAATCCCCCTTTTTGTCAAGTCTGCCTTATTTTATACTATGCAGCACTTGCAGAAAGGGGAATTCTTTTTACGACGGAGTCTCTTTTTTCAAATCCTTCGCGAGGTAAAACCGGATATATGCATTTAACGCGACGGCAAACACAAACATTACAATCGCCAAAACCTGTGATACCGCAATCTGCGTATGCGGAATGAGCAGCTGGTCCGTACGCAGTCCCTCGACGAAAAATCTTCCAAGTCCGTAACCGCCCAAATAAACCAAACACATCTGCCCGTGATATTTCTTATGTTTGTGCCACAAAAGCATCACGGCAAGCAAACACAAGTTCCATACACCCTCATACAAAAATGTAGGATGCACCTGTATAAAGTTCACGGCACCGTCCGAAGACATCTGTGCCATTCCGTCCAAATGCGACTGTGCAACGTCCTTCACACGCACCGCGTCAAGCGGAAGACGCATCGCAAACAGGGAGTCCGTGAAACTGCCAAATGCCTCCCTGTTGAAGAAATTTCCCCAACGCCCGATAATCTGCCCAAGCACCAGCCCGTACACGCCGCAGTCGCCAATCTGATACGGCGAGAGTTTCTTGATTCTGCAATACACAAACAGCGTCGCAAACGCCCCGAGCACGCCTCCGTAGATTGCAAGACCGCCCTGCCTTGTGTTAAAAATGCTAAGCAGGTTATTCTTATATAAATCCCATGAAAAAAGGACATAATAAAGGCGCGCGCCGATTACGGAAAAAATCACGGCATAAATCGCAAAATCCCAAATAATGTCGGAATCCATTTTTTCAAGCTTTGCAATATGAACTGCCATAAGCACCCCGCAAATCACGCCAAGCCCGATAATCAGACCATAAAAAGCAATCTGAAATCCAAAGACCGAAAAGCTCTTTGGAACATTCTCCAAATAAATTCCAAGATGCGGGAAAGCTATGTCATTAATCCCCATTCTGTTTCTCCTTTGCTACACATTAAACCGAAAGAGGATTACATCCCCATCCTTTACCACGTAATCCTTGCCCTCCAATCCGACAAGACCTTTATCGCGTGCTGCCGCAAGAGAGCCGTTTTCCAGCAAATCCTCGTAGTTGACTACCTCCGCACGAATGAATCCGCGTTCAAAATCCGTGTGAATTTTTCCTGCTGCCTGCGGCGCCTTCGTTCCGACTTTAATTGTCCATGCGCGGCACTCGTCCTCGCCCGCCGTCAGAAAGCTGATTAAGCCCAAAAGCGCATAGCTTGCTGCAATCAGTTTATCCAAACCGGACTCTTTTAATCCCAAATCTTCCAAAAACATCTGCTTTTCATCATCGTCAAGCTCTGCAATCTCCTGCTCAATCTGCGCACAAATCACAAAAACACCAAAGCCCTCGCCTGCGGCATATTCCCGCACCGCTTTCACGCCCTCGTTTGACGCGCCGTCGTCCGCAAGATCGTCCTCCGCCACGTTTGCCGCAAAAATCACCGGCTTGTCCGTTAAAAGATTATATCCGTTACGCCAAAGAACTTCTTCATCATCCTCAGTGACAAAGCTCTTTGCGAGCTTTCCCTCCTCCAAATGCGCCTTAATGCGCTCCGCAAGCGCAAGCTCCTTTGCCTGTACCTTGTCGTTTTTCGCGCCTCTTGACACCTTCGCGATGCGGCGCTCCAAAATTTCAATGTCAGAAAAAATCAGCTCTAAATTAATCGTCTCAATATCCCTAAGCGGATTAATACTTCCGTCAACATGCACGATATTGCCATCCTCAAAGCAACGCACCACATGCACTATCGCATCGACCTCACGGATATTGGCAAGAAACTGATTTCCAAGCCCCTCGCCCTTGGACGCCCCCTTTACAAGTCCTGCAATATCCACAAACTCAATCACTGCAGGCGTTACCTTCTTCGTATGATACAGCTCGCCCAAACGTTTAATCCGCTCGTCCGGCACCGTTACCACCCCCACATTCGGGTCAATGGTGCAGAACGGATAGTTTGCCGACTCGGCGCCTGCCTTTGTCAATGAGTTAAATAATGTACTTTTTCCGACGTTCGGAAGTCCGACAATGCCCAGTTTCATATCTTGTTATACCTGCTCAGAAATCCCTATACTTAAGGAATTTCTGCCTTTCTCTATATTTTCGCCGCGCAGTCAATTCCTTTCTGCTGTATTCCAACAAAAAGAACTTGATACAATCCGATATTATAGCATATTTCCTGACATATTGGAACAATCAAATTGAATTTTCTGCCTGAACCGTCCTCCACAATTAAAATATTCGCCATAAAAAGCTCCTGTTTTCATTCCCGATTCCTCACGATACAAACAAAGATTGCTATGTTTCAAGCAATCTTTGTCATCATGGTCATACTGCTATTTTTTAACCTTTTTCTTTATTACTTCGCCATTAAAATTCTTCAATCCCTTAAATTTCAAATTAACCTTATCAGTACCGGAAATCTCTTCCCGCTCGACTTCGTAGTCAATACCCTCAATTAAAACTTTTCCGGCATATTTTAAGGTATAATCCGTAGAACTTTTCGCACGAATGGAAGTATTTTTAATCATGCGCTGTTCTATCTTAAATGTTGTGTTTTGAGTCAGACCTTCATAATTGCCAATTCCGGTAATCTTCACTTTTCCCCATCCGGCATTAAAATGATTCGTATAGTCAAGAGTATAATCTTTCTTCTCGGAAAGCTTTTTCCCGTTCATCATAACAACAACCTTGGGTTTTTGAAGTTTTCCGTTATACACCACATTTTTTCCCTTATTCACTACAACAGAATCAAAACCGGTCTTTCCTGTTGCAGTAACAATCCTGAAAAACGCGATTGCAGTTCCTGCATATAATTTACCCTTGCCTTTTACAACAACATACGCTGTTCCGCACTCTTTATTATTTTTGTATGCTACGGAATAATCGCTCTTTTGCAGTTTTGTTCCGTTCACAGTCACCGTAACCCCCGGAGTATGCGGCTTTCCATTGTAGTCATACTCTCTTGTATCCAGTGCAATGTCAGAAGAGTTTATCAAAATCTTACCATTGGTCTCTATGACCGGAACACTGACTTTTGCAGTTCCCGTATAATTTGACTCCGATAACGCTGATACGACTATTTTAGCAGTCCCTTTCTTGCCCACATCAGATTCTGTGATGGTGTAATCATAGTCAACGCCTTTTATCAAAAGCTTTGTTCCGTCATAAATCTTTATCGGTTCCGCCGAAAAATCCCCTACTGCCACGCTGCCTGCGACCTTTGTCAGTTTTCCCATGTTCTTTCCGGTAATCTGAAAACTCTTGGAATTACTTCCCTTATACTTTCCGATACCAAGAACTTTAACCGTTCCTTCGCCGACATTCTTATTATTTGTATAAAGCAACCTGTAATCTGTACCGTATACAAGCTTCTGATTTTTTCCGTCAACAAACATGGTTACTTTGGGCAACGGCATATATGCCTTTCCGTCATAAGCCTTTGGTTTTATCGTTGCTATCGTACAATTGCTGATGTCGGTTCTTTGATCGTCATAATAAACAGAGTAGCTGTCCTCAATGTCGTCAGGCGGTAACTCGCCGCTGCTGTTTTTTACGACTAAGTCGCTAAATTTAAAGCCCTCTTTGCCCTCTGCCCGTTCCAAAAACGCTTCCCATCTTGGAAGGGCATCATTGTACATCTCAGTTGCATTCCTCCTTAATTGTTCACTGTCATAGATATCCGAGTAATTTTTTGAGGTGAATTTGAAATCACAGCCTAATTCTGCATAATTTTCATTTGTAATATCAATTACCGTGCGTAAATCCGTATTACAATATAAATCTAATCCATACGTGTAATGAATTGTGTTTGCCCTAAATTCATTCTTACCTTCAAATGATAACCCGAAAAACAATATTTCATCCGGATAAGACGCACTATTTAATCCATTATCATACTTGTGGACATTAAACCAAATCCACTCCTCACCATCGTAACCGATATCGTACTCCAAAGTAACTACTTCGTTTTCTGTCTTTCCGGTTTCCCTGATAATATACTGCTTTTCCTCCAAATCCGTATCATCCACATATTCACCATGCTGTTTAATATAATTTTTCAACGTATTCATAGCCGTTGCATTCGCAGTTACAGTCCTTAAATATTGTTTTCCTGACTCAACAGCAACCTCTTCATCCAAAGAGGTATCCTTGGAATTATTTTTATGCGTAATGCCATAAGGCACTTCTTTTAAAGAGCTTGCATTGACACAGATATAATAGTCCCCCGTAGTGTGCACTGTAAATGTATAATAATAACTATTAGAATCCACATCATATTTGAATTTACTCTTGGTGCACATTTCTTCCAGTCTTTTAGCAGAATTGTATATCATAACAGAACCAACAAAACTATCAAAATTTTCTATATAAATTGTTTGCGCATATTCCTTTTCTGCAAAAACAATATAATAATCGTTTTCATCCTCCTTCCCGATTGTAGCCAAAACCTTCTTTCCCATTGGCAGTGTCATCGCTGTTTCAAAGGAATCATTCGGCTCCTTCTCCTGCTGTTCATCACCGGGAACATCTGCACTTGCATCCACAATCAGTTTCACATTTTTTATATTATCTCTTTTCAAAATTCCTTCAACCAAGGATTTCGCATACTCACTAGGAACATAAAACGTACCTGCCTCATCTTTACCAACTATTGAAAACGGTTTTCCCGTAAATTGCACAGATGTGGATAAAAGATAAATCTTTTCTATTTTCTGCATTCGGGCAAAAGCGCCACTGCCAATTTTTTTCACAGTTTTAGGAATAATCAGTTTTTGAAGTTTATCATCATTATAAAATACTCCGGAAAAAATTTCCTCAACAGTATCCGGAATTTTATAAGTGGTACTATTGATACAAGGCATCACTTGATAAATAATTTTTTTGTTTTTACTCAATAATGTATAGTTTTCATAACACAAATATGGATTATTTTTATCAATGATAACATTGGTTAACTTTTCTGTAACGTCAAAAACAGATCCTATAATATGCTGCAATGTTGCAGGTATTTTAATGAGAGTAACATTTTCTCCCCCTATATGATTATTTATCGTCTTTAAGTTTGTTCCCAAATTTAATTCTTTGACTTTGTAAGAATATAACTCATCAATTTCCGTACAGGTATCCGGAAGTATAAATACCTCATCCGGTTTATTATGCGGGTAAAAAAGCAGTTTTTCTCCGCTTTCATTGTATAATACACCATCAACAGATGAAAATTTAGCATTACCCGACGACACCTCTATTTTTTCTAACTTATCATTAAAATCAAATGCAAACCAAATATCCTCTATATTGGTACATGAGGCGGGAATTTGAACTTCTGTTAAATTGGGTAAGTCAACTGTCACGTTTTCATTAAAACCGGTTACTCCTTCTTGAAGCACTAATTTTGTTACGGTTTCCGAAACCTCTTCCCAAGGTGCGGTATCATAATTCAGAACTCCGCCATATTTCACCGTAAGAACTCCTTCGGAAAATTTCCATTGAATGCCCGTAGCAGCATCCAGTTCCCAGTCCCCATCCGGCTCAGGAAGATCAGTAATTTCCTCTATTTCACTACATATTTCACACGTTCTGTATTTGCGGCCTTCCTCTTGAACCCAATCCCCCCATATATGATTGGTACCCGCTGCTTTATATGTTATAAATCCAAAATTACCAACCGTGATATTCGAATTATATAATTGCGTAAGCCAACTATCCATGCCCAAAAGCAATACTTGCAAGCCTAAGCTTGCTGTTTTGTCAAGATCTTTTTCATATTGCGGGCGCATTGATGCCGGCTGTGCACTGTAAATCGTAAAATCAAGTACATCATCTTGATCAAATTCTGCAGCATTCGCATTCGCATACGCTAAATATGACATTACAGGTGAACTATTCGCCACATACGTTTGAAATATCATTTGGCTTGTCGCATTATCTTTTGCATAAAAGCTGGTTTCAAAGTATGAAACAATACCTGACGATGAAGTCGTCTTCATCAAAAGACTAAATTCTACATTATCGTTGGCACTATTATATTTCATTGAATACAATGCATCACTGTTTGTCATTTTAGCAGATACAGTATATGTATCATCAGACTTAATACCCTTTGCAATAATATATTTCTTTATATAGTTACGTCTTGAACCTGTACAAACCCCGGTGCTCTTATCAAATATCGAAGCGTCATTATTTTCATTCATTCCATATTCAGAAAAAGAGGAATCCGTAAAATCGTCTTTTAATTGTGTCAAAAGAGCATTGTAATCTTCAAGAATACTGCCATTTATCACTATCAGATCCTGTTCATCGGCATCTGCGTTTTCTTGCGTACCGTCACTTTCTGTTTTTTCTTCCATTACACTTTCCGACTCTTCTGCCACTTCACTTTTTATTTCTTCTGCCGTTTCAGATGTTAACTCTTCTGTTTCGCCTTTGCTCTCGAATGTCTCCTCTATCGTTTCAGATGTTAACTCTTCTGCTGTGCTTTCACTCTCATATGTCTGTTCAATCGTTTCAGATGCTGACTCTTCTGCTGCACTTTCACTCTCATGAATTTCTTCGGAAATAGTCTGTGTCTCCCCAGCAATGAACTCCGCAGTCTCACTTTCAACCTCCATTTCATTCCTACCCTGTTCTGCATAAACATATACTGCATTAGAAGGCAGCAAAAGCACGCAAGAAAGTAACATGGCTATCGCCTTTGATATACTCTTATTTTTCATGGATAGATTCCTCCCTCTTATCCGGCTGCTTACCTAAGCAACCGCTTTCAATGTGCATTAACAGATACATTTGTTTTTAATCATAAGTTTATGGATATTTTTTGCGGTACACCACCTTTCTTCTTATTCATGTTTATTCAACTTAAACATTTAAGTTTGTGAAAATTCAAATGTCTGCAAGCAGCCACTTAACTCGTTGCTCACGGGAATAAATTTTGAAGATTGCGTCTAAATAATAACTTTAGTAGTTATATTATTGTAGCATATCAAATCTTGAAAGTAAATTGCTAAATTCTTATCATTTGTCAATGCAAATTATTGAAATTCTCATATTCCGAAATTCTTATATTTTACAAGCTTTATTTTCCTGCATACAATACAAAAGTTATTTTTATCCTGTTATTTCAAATAACTTTCCATATAAATAAAAAACTCTTGACCATAGCCAAAAGCTTTTCAAACCTACACATCTTCCATATACACCGATTTTTTCTCCAATTTTCTAAATATCAGATACAACTCAACCACTGCCGCCACCGCAAGCACAAACTCCGCGCAAAACTGCGCGTACGCCAGTCCGTAAAGCGGAAACAGAAAATTTAACAGAAACAACGCCGGTATTTCCAGTATGATTTTTCGCATAATTGCAAACACAAGCGCCTTTCTTCCATAGCCAAGCGCCTGAAAAACACCAACCGCCAAAAAGTCCATACACAAAAACGGCAGTCCCAAACAAAAACCTCTTAAAAACCGCACTCCATATCCGATAATCGATACATTGTCCATAAAGAACCGCACAACGCTGTCGGCTCCCACAAAGAAAAACAGTGCCGCCGCCGTGATAAAACCGACACTGATACTGCCCGAAAAGACAATGGATGACCTCATCCGTTTCCTGTTTCCACTGGCATAATTATAGCTGACAAGCGGCATAATTCCTTGCGAAATACCCATGCAGACGTACATCGGCACCATATAGATTTTCTGCGTAATACCCATCGCCGCCACCGCGTCCGCACCGAATGCCGACGTAAAATTATTTAAAATCGTCATGCCTGTCACGTTCAGCAGATTTTGTATGGAAGCCGGTATCCCGACGCCGAACACACCAAGCATAATGTCCTTTTGCAGGCAAAACGCACGCGGCCGAATGCAAACGCATGTACTATTTCTCCTAATATACAATAGTATAAAGAAATACAGGCACGCCACGCAATTTGACAAAAATGTCGCAAGTCCCGCACCTGCCGCTCCCATGTTCAATCCCCACGGAAGAATAAAAATCGGGTCAAGCACAATATTCAGCAGACAGCCGCTCATCGTTCCGATACTTGCGTGAAACGACGCCCCCTCCGAGCGCACCATATACGCCAGCACCACATTTAAAATTGCCGGCACAGCACCGCACGTCACCGTCCAATGCATATAAGCGGCAGTTGCCGTAAGCGTCACGTCATCTGCCCCAAGAAGCGCCAGGAGCGGCGCTTTTGCGATTGTACAAAGCAAAGAAAACACGATTCCGCAAAACAGCGCACAGTAAAATCCAAACGCTGAACTCTTGTGAACCGTATCAAAATCCTTTCGCCCAAGAGCTCTGCTCATCATGCTTGAGCTGCCCACGCCAAACAGGTTATTGACCGCATTAAATGCAAGAAGAACCGGTCCTGCAAGCGTCACCGCCGCATTTTGGACCGGATCATTTAATATTCCCACAAAATAAGTATCCGCCAGGTTATAAAGCACCATTACCAAAGAGCTTATAATAGTAGGCACGCACAGCGTCACCACCGCTTTTGGAATTGGCACGCTCTCGAACAGGCTGGTTCTTTTATCTGATTTTATATTCACGTTATCCGCTCCGTTTTATTCTTCCGGCTATTGTCCGGCATTCATTATTTTTTGGAATTCTTTGATATTGTGTGCCATATCTCCCTGAAATACCGCGGAGCCTGTCACGATAACATTCGCACCTGCATCAAGGTTTTCTTTCAGGTTTTCAAGACGCACGCCCCCGTCAATTTCCACGTCCACAGAAAGTCCTTTTTTATGAATTTCGCTGCGCAGGGAACGAATTTTATCAAGACACTCCGGAATATAGCTTTGTCCCCCAAAGCCCGGATGTACCGTCATGACAAGCACCATATCCACATTCTCAAGATATGGAAATACATGCTCTATCGGCGTTTCCGGATTAATCGCGATACCACGCTTTCCTCCCAGGCTTCTAATACGCTCAAGTGTTTTGTAGATGCAGTCGCATGCTTCCACATGAATCGTAATGCTGTCGGCTCCCAACCGCATAAACTCGTCCACATAGCGCTCAGGACGCTCCACCATCATATGTACGTCCAAAAACAGTTTTGTGCGTTTTCTCACGCACGCAAGTACAGGCATTCCAAACGATATTGAGGGCACAAACATGCCGTCCATAACATCTACGTGAAGACATTGAACGCCTGACTGTTCAATCAGATCAAGCTGTGCTCCAAGTTCACAGAAATCAGCCGCCAGTATTGACGGCGCTAAATAATTCATTCGTTTACCTCCTGTTTCCGCGCTTTCCCGTATACTTGACAGCTGTGCGTTCCGCGCTGTCAAGCTCCTTATAAAACGCTGTATAATTATCATATCGGATACGATGAATGATATTTGCTTCCAATGCATTTCGCACACCGCAGTCCGGTTCATGAATGTGCGAACAGGTCAAAAATCTGCACTCTGCCTCATATGGCGCAAACTCAGGATAGCAGTCCCTGAGTTCTTCCTTTGTCATGTCAAACAGAGAGAGCGAGCTAAACCCCGGAGTATCCATAATATACGTACCGTCGGAAATCGCAATCAGCTCCGAATGTCTTGTCGTATGCTTTCCCCTGTCAATCTTTTTGCTGATTGCTCCGGTTTCCATCTGTATCTTTTCCTGAAGGCAGTTGACAATGGAGGATTTACCCACGCCGCTTGGTCCCGCTACTGCGGTTGTCTTTGCGGCAAGCGCCTCTTTCAGTTCCCCTATGCCTTCGCCCGTTACGGCAGACGTAAGCAGGATACTGCACCCGCTGCCCGCATAAATTTCGCTGATACGGTCACATGCTGCCCTATCAGCGAAATCTGTTTTGTTGAAGCAAAGAATACAGTCAAGCCCCTGCCTGCGCATCATAATCAGAAAACGGTCAAGCAGATTAAAATTCGGCTCGGGCTTTGCCACCGCAAAAATCAAAAGCGCCTGATCAATATTTGCCACTGCCGGACGAATAAGCGCACTCCTGCGCGGAAGAATTTCTATGATATTTCCTTCACAATCCTTTGGGTCCGTTATCTCAATCCGGACATCGTCACCGACAAGCGGCTTAATGTTATCCTTCCGGAAGATTCCCTTTGCCTTGCATTCATATACGCCCAGTGCGGGCACATCGACATAATAAAAACCTGCAATTCCCTTGATTATTTTTCCCTGCATTTGCTTCTTCCCAAATATAATGCGTCTAATTCTTTGTAAAATTCACATTCTGATGCGTCTGCGCCACAGTAATGCCCATCTGCGTGGCCTCGTTTCCGTCCGCGTCAAGCACAACCTCCGGTACCTGCTTTGGATATGTAATCGTAACAATTCCATACGCCGAAGGGCTTTCAAAATCATTCAGATTAATCGAAACAGGAAACGACGTAACCGTCTCGGAACGCCAAAGCTGCTTGCTTCCGTCCGCGGTTGTCAAAATAACCTCTGCGTTTCCGCTCACATAACCGTCCGGCGCCTGTATCATCAGATTACAGCTGTATGTTGCCGCCTCGCTTCCGATACTCAATTTTAAATCCACCACGCTGCCTTCCTTAACCGTAGCGCCTTCCTCAAAGCTCTGATAGCAGATCTGCCCTGCCGAAAACTCCGAACTGTACACTTCATCAACCTTGCCTACTATAATACCGGCTGCCTCAAGATTACTCTCGGCCGCCTCCCTCGTAAGCCCTACAACGCCCGGCATGCGTACATCCTTGTCGGAACCTCCCTTGCTGATTACAATCGTTACTTCCGATTCAATCGGCGCCATGCTGTTCGCCGTTGGATTCTGTGAAATAATGGTTCCCTTCGCATGCTGCGCGGAAAATTCTTCCGTCTTTACCACTTTAAAACCCTGATTGGTCAGCTTTGCAGTCCCCTCCGCCTCACTTATTCCTTCAACGGCAGGCACCTCCACGCCGTCCGTGCCTGCACTCACCGTAAGCACAATCGTCGTATTTTTCAATATCTTATCGTTTACAAGCACCGTCTGCCCATCCTCCAAAGCCGCCGAAATAACAGTGTTTTTCGGATGCTCTGCAGATTCCGCATAGGTCGTTTTACAGCCTAATCCCGCATCATTGAGCGCCGTCTTAATCTCATCCGCATCATGCCCCACAAACTCCGGCATCACCGCGCGCTCACCGTCATCCTGACTGCTTGCGTGGGTACCTGACATGGAATCAATCTCTTCAAAAATGCCTGTCGCCTGCCCTACAAAATAGAGCAGAATGCAGCCGATAATCACGGCTCCCAGCACCGTAAGCACCGTTGTAAAACCCTCTGCCTTCGGATTATAGTCATATTCGTCTTTGCTGTTTAAATAACGCCTTTCGTCCTCATAATCGGTTCTGCGCACATTCTGCCTTGTGACAATCTCCTGCGTGTAACCTGCCTCCTCATAATAATCATCATATTGGGACCGGTTTGTCTTTTTCGCCGCCGTATTCTTTGCGCCTGTACTTTTGGATGCTATACTTTTATTGGATGCATTTTTTGACCGTGTGTTTTTGTTGGCGTTGTTTTTATTGGATTTATTTTTATTATTTCTGTTTGCCGTACTTCTGTTCTGCGCGTTTCTATTTGCTGTCTGCGCCTTTTTTTTCGCCGGAACGCTCTTCTCTCTTACCTGCTCGTTATAGTCGTTATAATCGTCATAATTATCATATTCATTGTAATCGCCGTAATCATCGCCATACAAATCTGCCTCGGGAGCAGCATTTCCGCCCGCGTTGGAAGACCCCGCCTGATTCGGATGCCTTCTTGGTCTTACCTGATTCGGCATCTGCTCCAAATCCGCTTCTTTTGCATACGTTTCCCTTTTCGGTGTATGAACCTCGCTGTCATCTTCTACCATGTTTCCTGAAGGCACGACTTTTGTCTTTCCAACCTCATCCGCCGTGTCAAGCTGTGCAATCGCGTCATCCGGATTAATCAGCGAATGCTTCAAATCCTTGATAATGTCTTCCATACACTGATAACGTCTGTCAGGACTTTTCTGCGTGCACTTAATTATAATGTTTTCCACACTCACCGGAATTTCCGGCACAAACTCCCGAATGTCGGGCAGCTCATCCTGAATATGCTTGATCGCTATGGATACGGTAGTATCGCCATTAAAGGGAACACGCCCCGCCAGCATCTCAAACATCGTAATACCCAAAGAATAAATGTCGCTCTTTTCATCGGAAAATCCGCCGCGCGCCTGCTCCGGCGAAGTATAATGCACGGAGCCCATAACGTTGGAGGTAATCGTGTTGCTTGACGCCGCCTTTGCAATGCCAAAATCCGTCACCTTCACTTTTCCCTCTTTGGAAATCATGATGTTTTGGGGTTTAATATCCCTATGTATAATATGATTGTTATGTGCCGCCTCAATTCCCATCGACACCTGTATGGCAATGCTGATTGCCTCTTTAATCGTAAGCCTTGATTTTCTTTCAATATATTTTTTGAGCGTAATCCCCTCGACAAGCTCCATTACAATATAATGGATGCCATCCTCTTCTCCTACATCATATACGTTCACAATATTCGGATGCATCAGCCCCGCTGCCGCCTGCGCCTCTACCCTGAACTTGGATACAAAATTCCGGTTCTCGGAAAACTCCTGTTTTAAGACCTTGACCGCCACCAAACGGTTGAGCTTCTCATCCTTCGCTTTATATACGTCCGACATTCCGCCGGTGCCTATCTTTTCAAGCACCTCGTACCTGCCGCCGATCAACATTCCTGATCTAATCATTTCAATCCCCCAAACGGTTCTACAAGAACCACAGCTATATTATCACGTCCGCCGTTTGCGTTCGCCGCCTCAATCAGCCGCTTTCCCGCTTCCTCTATGTCCGCACTTTCCCTGATAATCCTGTGTATCTCTTCGTCCTTTAACATGTTTGTAAGACCGTCCGTGCACAACAAAAACTTCTCTTTTTCCGTAATGGTGACGTCAAAAAAATCTACAAGCACATATTCCTTTACTCCCACTGCCCTTGTAATAATATTCTTGTCAGGATGGGTGCGCGCAGACTCCCTGTCAATGCCGCCCATATCCACCATCTCTTCCACAAGCGAATGATCCTTTGTAATCTGCGTAATAAAATCATTGATAATGTACATGCGGCTGTCGCCCACATTTGCCACGGTCACATAATTCTCATCTATAGTCACTGCCACAAGCGTCGTTCCCATACCTTTGAGACCTTTGTCCGATTTCGCCATTTTATTAATATACGTATTGGCGTCATCAATTGCCTTCTGTAATATATTCTCAGGATCGGTCTCCTGTGTATAACATTCAATTACTTCCACAACCTTTTCCACCGCATGCCTGGACGCATAGTCCCCTGCATTGTGACCGCCCATTCCGTCAGCCACCATAAAAAGGTTGGGCAGATTTCCAACCGGCTTTTCTGATGTATAAATATAATCCTCGTTAACTTCCCGTCGTTTTCCTACATCAGTAATCGAAAATACCTTCACTTTTTCTCCTCCTGTATGACGCTTATCGTCACGACCGTATCGATAGACATAGTACTCCATAATCCTTACTATGTTAGCACAGACGAAAGAAAAAAGCAAGACGCTTATCGTCCTGCCTTTGCGTACCGCCTCCGAAGCTGTCCGCACGCCCCGTCAATATCCCTGCCCATTTCCCGGCGCACGGTGGCAGTCACGTGTCTTTGCTCCAGTTTTTCTTTAAAACGCATCACATTCTCTTTCGCGGATTCGACGAAATCCCGTTCTTTTATGGGATTTACGGGAATTAAGTTGATATGGCAGTTTAGTCCCTTCACCAAACTGCACAGATTTTCGGCATCCTCGTCAGTATCGTTAACGCCGCCTACCAGGCTGTACTCAAACGTAATGCGTCTGCCCGTCTTTTCAAAGTAACAGCTGCACGCCGCAATCACCTCGTCCAGTCCATATTTGTCGGCAATCGGCATCAGCGCACGGCGTTTTTCCTGCGTTGCGCCGTGCAGCGACAGCGCAAGCGTAATCTGCAGATTTTCGTCGGCAAGCCGTTTCATGTTTTCCACAATGCCGCAGGTTGACACGGTGATATTGCGTTGACTGATATTCAGTCCGTTTTCATCTGTGAGCAGTCTGATAAACCGCAAAAGGCTGTCATAATTGTCAAGCGGTTCCCCCGTGCCCATCACGACCACGTTGGAAACGCGTTCCCCCGTGTCCCTTGATATGGCATAAATTTGGTCAAGCATCTCGGAGGGCGTAAGCCCCCGCTCCAGTCCGCCAATTGTCGACGCACAGAATTTACATCCCATACGGCACCCCACCTGCGATGAAATGCACACAGAATTGCCGTGATGATACTGCATCCACACGCTCTCGACCAAATTGCCGTCCGCAAGCGAAAACAGATACTTTTTTGTACCGTCAATTTGGGAAGTCTGTACCTCCACGATTTTCAGGGACGTGTATGTATATCCGCTTTCCAGCTTTTCTTTCAGGCTTTTGGGAATATTCCTCATTTCGTCATAATCCCTCGCAAGCTTTTTGTGAAACCACTCATATAACTGCTTTGCACGAAACGGCTTTTCGCCGATATTTACCATCTCGGCTTGCAATTCCTCCAAAGACAGCGATTTGACGTCCGTCTTATCCGCTCCAAACTCCATTTCTATAGACCCTGCTCCTTTCACCGTCTGCCGCCCTATTTTTCCAAAACGCTGATAAAAAATCCGTCCGTATCGTGTATCTTGGGCAAAAGCTGTAAATACCCCTGTTTCGCCGTTTCCACAGTCCGCGACTGCTGCGTTTGCAGACAGTTTGGCAGTGTGTCAAAAAATGACACAGGTGTCATTTTCAGTTCCTTTATCAGCCATTCAAAATTTTCTTCATTTTCCGCACGGTTTATCGTACAGGTGCTAAACAGCAGTCTTCCACCCGGCTTTAACATTTTGACTGCCGTCTCCAAAATACGCCTTTGCAGCGTTACAAGCTCTGCAAGCTGCCCCTGCGTTACACGATACTTTATATCCCGCTTTTTTCCAATCACGCCAAGTCCCGAACACGGCACGTCGGCAATTACGATGTCTGCCGTTTCCTGCTCATCACACGCCAGCGCATCGCAGACCGCGGCAGATACGCTGTCTTTTGAAAAGCCGCAGCGTGCAAAATTCTCTTGCATCAGCACAACCTTCTGCTGCGAAATATCCCTCGCCTCAATTTGGAAATCGTCCCAATCGGCACCCATATCCCGCAGCAAATCCGCTATGAACATGGATTTTCCGCCGGGCGCGGCGCAGATGTCCGCAACATGGATTTTCTTGTCCTCCGCCCTTTTTTCCGTGAAAAACCCGTCGGCAAAGACAGCCCGCACCGCAAGCATACTGCTTGCGTCCTGCACCACAAACGCGCCCTCCTTATACTGCGGAAGCGTCTTCATATCGTCTGTCTTTTCGATTTTGTATACATTCTGCAGGTATGGATGGTCCGTCATTCTCCCGCCGCGCACCGCAAGCGCCTTTTGCAGCGCCTCTTTTATGGATTTGTCACGCAGACGTATTGTGACGGGGTGCTCTGCAAGCAATCCCTCCAAAACGGCATGCGTCTTCTCCTCCCCAAGCTCGCTTGTCCAAAGTTTGACAATCCATTCAGGCATCGAATACTTTACGGACAAATCTGGATACGCAATCGTGTCTTTATTTTTTGCAATATTGCGAAGCACGCCGTTCACAAAACCTTTTAGCGTCGCGAAGCCCTTCTTCTGTGCAAGCTTCACTGCCTCGTTGCACGCCGCCGCATCGGGCACGGCGTCCATATACAAAATCTGATAAACACTAAGCCGCAAAATCGCACGAATTTGCGGCTTCATCTTGTCCGTCTTTACTTTGGAATACTGGTTTATCACAAAATCAAGCGTTATCATCCGCTCCAGCGTTCCCTCAAACAGCCGTTTCAAAAACGACTTTTCCTGCTGTGAAAGGTAATTATATTTCTTCAAAACATCGCGCACCGCTATGTGGGAATATGTCCCGCCGTTTCGGTTTTCCGTAACCTCCATCAGCATCTCCAGCACAAGCAGGCGCAGATTTACGTTTTCCATTCTATTTTATTCTCCATATAAAGAACGCCGTCCCTGCGTTCTAATCATCTCTTCTGTTTCCAAATAAAAGGATTAACCGCAAAAGCTGCAATACAGACGCCGCTGCCGCCGCCACATACGTAAGCGCCGCCGCACGCAGCACCTTCGCGCTTTTTGCCTGTTCCTCCCTTGTCACAATCCCGTATTGCTCAATGCACACAAGCGCTCTTCTCGACGCGTCAAACTCCACCGGAAGCGTCACAATCTGAAACAGCACTGCAAGCGAAAATACCCAAATGCCGATATTGATAAGCAGTGAGCTACTGCCAAATAAAACGCCCAACAAAATAATCGGAATGCCAAGCTGCGAACCGATATTTGCCGCAGGCACAAGCATGGTACGCACCTTGAGCGGCGCATAGCTTTCATTATGCTGCATCACATGACCGCACTCGTGCGCCGCCACGCCGATTGCCGCCACCGACGTCGAACCGTATACACTGTCGGAAAGACGCACGGTTTTTGTGCGCGGATCATAGTGGTCGGTCAAATCGCCTCTCACATGCTCCACCCGCACATCGTAAATCCCGTTGTTGTGCAAAATCATCTCCGCCGCCTGTGCGCCTGTCATGCCCGAACGGCTGCGCTCCCGCGCATATTTATGAAACGTGGAACTGACCCGCGCGGACGCAATCATGGAAACAATCGCGCCAATCAGCACGAGAATATAAGTCCAGTCAAAATAAAATCCATACGGATATATCATAGTAATCCTCCATTCTTGATGTGCCTGCAAATTTGGGCGCAAGCACAAATTTGCCCTGTGAAAAATTTATTTTTCACAGTATCACCTTACTCCTTTCTCCGTCCTATCCTGTTACTTTAATCAAAGCACATTCCTGCTTTCCACGGATTTCCAAGAAGAAACGTTTTTGCATCCATGCGCTTTTTCCCTTCCAGCTGCAGCTCGCAAATACGCAAAATGCCTTTACCGCACGCAACCTCAATCGTCTCCTTTGTGACGTTTACAATCTCCCCTGCCTGTTTCCTGCCGTCAAAATCGTTGTCCGCCACCGCACAGCGCCACAGCTTAACGCTCTTTCCATTGATGTAAGTGTATGCACTTGGCCATGAATTTAAACCGCGTACAAGGCGTTCAATTTCCACCGCACTCTTATTCCAGTCAATCCTTCCAAGCGACTTGCCCATCATTTTTGTGTGCGAGCTTTCCGCATCGTTTTGCCTGACCGGTGTAATCTCACCGCGCTCTAATTTGGGAAGGGTATCGACAATCAGTTTTGCGCCTGCTTCGGAAAGTTTTTCAAATAAGCTCTCCGCCGTTTCGTCCTCCGCAACCGGAACCGTTACCGCCGTCAGAATATCCCCCGTATCAACGCCCTCGTCCATCTGCATAATCGTGACGCCTGTTTCCTGCTCACCGTTGATAATACACCAGTTAATCGGCGATGCACCCCTGTATTTGGGCAAAAGCGATGCATGGATATTCACACATCCAAATCGCGGCATGGTTAAAATTTCCTTTGACAAAATCTGCCCGAATGCCGCTACCACAAAAATGTCCGCCTCATATTTTCGGAGTTCTTCGACCGACTCCGGCGTCTTTACTTTTACCGGCTGAAACACCGGAATACCGTGTTTCAGCGCACATTCCTTCACAGGCGGATACTGCATCTGCCCGCTTCTTCCCTTCGCCTTGTCGGGCTGCGTCACCGCCAGCACCACCTCATGCCCCGCAGCGACAAGCGCCTCCAGCGCACCCACGGAAAAGTCGGGCGTTCCCATGAAAATGACTTTCATTATTATAACCATGCTCCTTTCATAGCCTGCAAGTTTGTGCTTGGCAGCACAATCTTTACCTCCGTTTTTATCAAAATCCGCGAATTTACGTCTTTACACAATATTTACAAAACGGCTAAATTCGTTTCACAAAATGGATATATTCAATCTTCTTCCTCGGGCTCCACGTCAAAGAGCGGGCCATCTACCCGTTCCACATACAGATGTCCGTCCAAATGTTCGATTTCATGGCAGAGCGCTCTTGCGACAAGCTCCTCCCCTTCTATAATAAACGTATTCAAATCCTCGTCCTGCGCCTCAACCTTGACGTAATTGGGACGTTTCACGCTCCCTGCCTTTCCGGGCACGCTAAGACACGCTTCGTTTCCTTCCTGCTCTCCGCTCTCCTCCAAAATGCGCGGATTGATTAACAGCATCGGGTCTTCCCCCGTCGTATCAATCACCACAATTCGTTTCAAAACCCCCACCTGAACGGCGGCAAGTCCCACACCGTTGGACTCGTACATCGTTTCAAACATATCGTCAATTAAGTCCTGTACACGAGGCGTAATTTCCTTTACCTCCTTTGAAATTTTGTTCAATACAGGATCTCCTATTTCCCTGACCGTTCTAATCGCCATGTTTCTTCTTACCTTTCTGTCTCCATATAGTTTCTCAGGGAAGCACTGACTGAAGCAGCGCTTCCTTAATTTTTTAATAATCTATCCAATAATATTCCGAACTGTTCATCCACATTCTTATGTGAACATTAATACAGTTTACAACATTCGGGCAAATTTAGCAAGGTTCTGACAAGACGGAATTTCATAAAATATAAATTAGCGCTTCACTCATGCAGCTCCAGCGGAAGTCCGTCCGGATCAAAGAAAAATGTCATTCTATTCTGCGTATATTCATCATACCGGATTGGTTCACATTCAATTCCGCACTTTTCCAATTCCGCAACGGCTTCTTCAATATCCTCCACGCGAAACGCCAAATGGCGCAGACCGCATGCTTCCGGTCGGGTAACACGCTTCGGCGGATTTAACTCCGCAAAAATTTCCAGTTCGATTGCTTCTGCGCCGTCTCCAATTCTCAGGTCCAGTTTCCAATCGTTTCTCTGCTCCCGATAATTTTCCCGGATAACCTCAAAACCAAGTTTTTTGACATAAAAGTCCTTTGCTGCCTCAATATCGGATACGATAATCGCAACATGATGAATTGCGTTTAATTTCATTTTGGTATTCTCCTATCCTAATTTTACTCTTCCAAATAACCTGTCAGCCTATAACGCGGAATTTAATTTTATTACAGTCCCCAATCAACAACTACTTGCCGCAAGCCCTTGACCCAATCCAAAATACATCGCTTATCACACTGGTTAAAATTTCAGCTTTCTCCCATAACCATGCGAATCGAATTTTAAGAAAGGTACTGTTTACCGCTTTTTGTATAAAATAATTTCCGCCTCCGCACATTTTATAAAACAATTATGCTACTTAACCATAACATATTGACGCTTATTTTGCGATATATTTGAAGAGAAAACAAAAAATTCTTTTTATACTTCCGGCGGAAACAAATATATAGGTGCGTAAAAAACAAAAAGCACCTGCATCACTGATGACACAAGTGCAAATCTTTTGTATTGAAATGTATTCCAAGCTTTTACTGTTAATCAGGCATGGACTGTTTCTTTGTGGCAAAACTAAGCGACCAGCCGCAGTCAGCACACTTCACAAGTCCTGCAATCTTTCTGCACACCCCATTATTTTCTTTTCACTGGAAGACAGCTTTCGAAGCCTGTCCTCCAATAATTTAATTTTTGCCATTGTGTCCATATAAGCGCCATCCTTTCTTTACTTTATACTTCTTTTTCAATCCAGCTCTGATCATTTGAATCGTGACAGATAATACCTATTCCTGCTCCAGTTTCCCGGTATAAAGCTGATAGTACATTCCCCGCTTTGCCAACAAGCTGTCATGATCTCCTCTCTCCACAATCCTCCCGTGATCCAGCACCATGATCACATCCGAATTTTTGATTGTGGAAAGTCTGTGGGCGATCACAAATACCGTCCTGCCTTTCATCAGCCGGTCCATGCCGTCCTGCACGATTTTTTCCGTGCGGGTATCAATGCTGGAGGTCGCCTCATCCAGAATCAGCACCGGCGGATCAGCCACCGCCACTCTCGCAATCGCTAGAAGCTGACGCTGTCCCTGAGAAAGACCGTTCCCGCTTCCTTTTAGTTCCGTCTGATACCCGTCGGGAAGCTTCATAATAAATTCGTGGGCATTTGCCAGTTTTGCCGCCTGAATCACTTCCGCTTCCGTAGCATCCAATTTCCCATACCGGATATTGTCCATGACAGTACCGGTAAACAAATGGGTATCCTGCAGTACCAGCCCCAGAGAATGCCGCAGATCATCTTTCCTAATCTTATTGATATTGATGCCGTCATAACGGATCTTGCCATCCTGCACATCATAAAACCGGTTGATCAGATTGGTAATCGTTGTTTTTCCTGCGCCGGTAGCTCCCACAAAGGCTACTTTCTGCCCTGGTCTCGCGAAAATCTCAATATCATGCAGAATCTCCTTATCTTCCGTATAGCCGAAGTCCACATGGTCAAAAACCACATCTCCCTGCATCAGCTGATAGGTTGTCGTATTGTCTGCCTTATGATAATGCTTCCACGCCCACATCCCCGTCCTGTCAGGAACTTCCGTCAGATTTCCCTTTTCATCATAACGTGCGTTTACCAGCTTTACATATCCGCCATCCTTTTCCGGCTCCTCATCCAACAGCCCAAAAATCCTCTCTGCTCCTGCGATTGCCATGATGATAGAATTCAACTGCTGTGAAAGCTGCGAGATCGGCTGATTGAAGGAACGGGAAAACTGCAGGAAAGATGCCAGCGTTCCAAGCGTCATCTGCCCGCCAAAAATAGACAGGCAGGCTCCGACCATCGCAATCACCGCATAGCTGACATACCCAAGGTTGCCAAGCACAGGCATCAGGATACTGGCATAACGGTTCGCATTATTCGCACTGTCCCGCAGCTTTACATTCAAATCCTTAAAATCCTGTATACAGGCTTTCTCATGGCAGAATACCTTCACTACCTTCTAGCCTTCCATCATTTCCTCTATGTATCCGTTCAGACTTCCCACGTCCGTCTGCTGCTTCACAAAATAGTGCCCGCTCTTTGAGGATATGGTTCTCGTTGCGAATACCATGCAGACCACCATCACAACCGTGATCAGTGTCAGCGGACGGCTTAAAACCAGCATAGATACAAAAACACCCACAATCGTGATCACTGCGGACAGCATCTGCGGCATACTCTGGCTGATCACCTGCCGCAGGGTATCCGTGTCATTGGTGTAAATGCTCATGATGTCCCCATGGGATTTTGTGTCAAAATAGCGGATGGGCAGATGTTCCATGTGACGAAACAGGTCATCCCTTACTTTCTTTAACATTCCCTGCGACACATAAATCATAATATAGTTATAAGCCCATGTGCAGAACACGCCGGTATAATAAACTGCTGCCATCACAAGCAATGCTTTGAAAAGAGGGGACAAATCGGGCTGTGTCTGATTCACAAACGGCAGGATGTAGTCATCAATCAGGTTCCGCATGAACAGAGTGCCGCCGATATTCGCGACAGTGCTGACCAGAATACATAACGCCACCAACAGGCACTGCCATTTATATTCTTTCAGGATATAAGCAATCAGCCGCCTTAACGTCGCCCCCATATTCTTTTTATCCCCTACTATCATCATCGCCGCCCTCCTTCGTCTGTGACTCATAAATTTCTCTGTAAATCGGGCTGCTTTCCAGCAGTTCTTCATGGGTGCCGACTGATTTCATCCTGCCGTTGTCAAATACCAAAATCCTGTCCGCATCCTGAATCGACGAGATTCTCTGGGCTATGATAATCTTTGTGGTATCCGGTATCTTCTCCCTGAATGCCCTGCGGATCAGCGCATCCGTCTTTGTGTCAACTGCACTTGTGGAATCATCGAGGATCAGGATTTTCGGTTTCTTTAAAAGCGCTCTGGCAATACAGAGCCTCTGTTTCTGCCCGCCCGATACATTTGCCCCGCCCCGCTCAATGTAGGTATCATACCCTGCCGGGAAATCCCGGATAAATTCATCCGCCTGGGCAAGCCGGCACACATTTATGATCTCATCATCCGTTGCATCTTCTTTTCCCCACCGCAGGTTCTCTCTGATTGTTCCGGAAAAGAGCACATTTTTCTGGAGGACCACAGCCACACTGTCCCGCAGACTGGCCATGTCATAATCCTTGACCGGAACGCCCCCAACCCGCACCTCGCCCCTTGTCACATCATAAAGCCTTGGTATCAGAGCGGCAAAGGTGGACTTTGCGCTCCCGGTTCCTCCAAGAACGCCAATGGTCTCTCCTGGTCTGATATGAAGGTCCAGATCGCTGATTACTTCCTTACCGGGATTGGAGGGATACGCAAAACCTACCTGTTCAAAATCAATAGAACCATCCGCGACCTCCCTGATCGCATGGGAAACGTTAAATAAATCCGGCTCCTCCGTCAGCACCTCAGAAATCCTTTCCCCCGATGCCCTTGACATAATGAGCATCACAAACGTCATGGATACCATCATCAGGCTGATCAGAATATTGATCACGTATGTAAACATACTCATAAGCTGCCCTTCTGTCAGGCTTCCCGCAATAATCATTTTCGCGCCCATCCATGAAATCAGTAAAATACATGAATACATGGAAAACTGCATGACAGGGGAATTCAGCGCAAGCAGCTTTTCCGCGCTCACAAACAGGCTGCGGATTTTTTCACTTTCCGTTTCAAACCGTCCAATCTCATGATCTTCACGTACAAAAGATTTTACCACCCGTATTCCGTTTACATTTTCCTGCACCTTTGCATTCAATTCATCGTATTGATGAAAAACTTTCCTTAAAGTCGGATTTGCCTTCGATGAAATCAGGGCAAGCACGGCTGCCAGACAGACGATCACCACCAAAAAAATACGGGCAAAACGAGGGTGTATCATAAATGTCATCATCATCGCACTGACCAGCATGATCGGCGCCCTCACGCAGATACGGATGGACATTTGGAACGCCTGCTGTACGTTCATCACGTCTGTCGTCATTCTAGTCACAAGTCCTGCTGTAGAAAATTTATCGATATTGGAGAAAGAAAAGGTCTGTATCTTCTCGTACATTGCCTGCCTCAGATTCATGGCAAACCCGGAACTGGCACTAGAAGCCGTCCTGCCTGATTCCACCCCAAACCACAACGCCAGCATCGCCGCCACAATCATGGCAAGCCCAATCAGCACAACTTTCCCAAGACTCCTGCTTTCCAAACCATAGTCAATAATAACCGCCATTATAATGGGAATGATCACTTCCATGATTACTTCCATAACCACAAGAACAGGAGTGAGTACGGCATCCCGTTTAAATTCTCCAATGTATTTTACCAATGTTTTAAACATAAAATCCCTCCTGACAATCCCGTCTCAGCTGCTCCTGACGCCATCACGCCAGTGCCGGATCACGGCCACTGCCAACTTCTTCTATTCTCTATTGCCCTGCATTTATGGATTGATAAATATCACAGATTACAGAAACACATTTTTCAATCCCAATCAGGCTGCTGTCCAAACACAGATGGTAATTCTCCGCAAGACCCCATATTTGATCCGTATAATATTTATAATGGGAAGCCCTGCGTTTATCCAGCCGTTCCATTTCTCTGACAGCCTCATCATAAGACACACGGTTTCTTTCCATAAGATGCTTTGCCTTAAATGCTTTTTCCGCATGAATATAGATATTCAGACTGTTTCCTGTTTCTTTCAGAATAGAATCCGCACAGCGTCCCACGATCACACAAGGTTCTTTTTCTGCAAGTTCCGTGATAATCTTTCTCTGGGCAAAGAAAATTTCATCCTGCAGGTATTCCGAATTTCCAGAGGGCATGGTACGGGAATAAGATAAATTTTTCACCAGATTATACAGCATACTGCTGTTACGGTGTTCCCCCTGTTCCTCCACGAACTCTTTTCCAAAACCGCTTTCCTGCGCCGTCATTTCTATCAGTTCTCTGTCATAAAAGGGAACGCCAAGTATTTTAGCAACCTGCTCCCCTATGGTATGTCCGCCGCTTCCGCATTGCCGTCCGATTGTAATAACCTGACCTGCCATAATCCATTACCTCCCTGCTGTTTCTTTTTGTCCCTTATTCTCAAAAATACGTTTCCAAAATACTTTTACTGTAATCAATGCAATAATTCCAGACAAAGCGTCAGAAAACGGACCCGCCCATAAAATTCCTTCCACACCCATTGTATAACCTAAAATCAGCATAGCAGGAATCAACAAAATAATCTGCCTTGAAAGGGTAAGCGCCGCAGCCGGAACCGGCTTTCCGATTGCCTGAAAAAAAATACCTACAACTGCGCCCGACGGGATCAGAAAACAGGCAAGCAGATAAATGCGGAAACATTTTACCGCAAATTCTACATAAAGGTCTGATTCCTGACCAAAAATACCGATGATCTGCTCCGGGAAAACCTGGAAGATAAACAATGCCACAAACATGATTGCGGTACCCAAAATAAGCGACCATTTCAATGTACTTTTAACACGGTCATGCTGTCTGCTTCCGTAATTGTATCCAAGAATTGGCTGCACGCCGCTTGCAATCCCTAATGTAACTCCGGTAATCAACTGGCTGACCTTCATCGTGACACCCAAAGCTGCCAATGGAATATCAGCTCCATATTTAGAAACCGCCCCGTACTTTACCAGCATATTATTCATGATTGCAATAACGAACACTGAAGCAATCTGTGAAATAAGGCTGGATGTTCCAAGAGAAGCGATGTTCCCCACAACCTTTACATCCGGGATAAAATAATCTTTTTTTATTTTAATTGTCTTAAATTGAGACAAACAGATAATAAAGTAAAGCGCGTTCAATACCTGCCCCAGTATCGTTGCCCATGCAGCTCCTTTTACGCCCCACCCGCATACAAAAATAAAAATCGGGTCAAGAATCATGTTTGCAGCGCATCCGATCAGGAGACCGACCATGCTTATCTTCGGTCTGCCGTCAGCACGGATCGGGCTTCCAAAAGCAGAACAGATAATCGAAAAGGGAAATCCAAGTACAATGATCCGTCCATAGTCCAGAGCATAAGGAAGTACGTTATCCGTAGCCCCAAACAGCCGGCAAAGCGGCGTCAAAAACAATTCAAACAAGATCATCAGGACAATTCCGGTTCCAATGACGATCGCTACCATATTCCCTATGCCTTTTGCGGCCTTTTCCGGTTCCTTTTTCCCAAGGTGCAGGCTCATAAAAGCTGCCGCCCCGTCTCCAAACATAAAGCCGAGAGCCAGCATAATCGTTGAAATCGGCATAATTACATTCGTTGCCGCATTTCCAAGATATCCTACCCCCTGGCCGATAAAGACCTGGTCTACCATGTTATACAGTGAATTCACCACAATGGAAATAATGCTTGGCACTGCATAACGCATCATCAGTTTTCCAACCCTTTCTGTGCCGAGAGGGTTGGTTTTCGTTATCGTTGCTTCCATTTTCTACCTCCTGGTTTTATAAATCTGCTGAGCAGGTATCCGGCATCTTATCCATACCCGGCTCCCTTTTATAACCTGCCTTTCTGTTTCTTGTTAGCACTCATGCTCTTCGAGTGCTAATCCTTGTCTAAAAAAATATGCCAGCCACCTCTGGCAGACTCTGTTAGCAATATAACTTTGTCGGACTATATGCTATATTAAAGCACACCGGCTCTTGAAAGTGAAGTGAAAATATGGTATTATCAATGACGAAAACGCAATAATCGAGGTGAAACCCATGAATACAGACCAGTTAAAGAGCTTTATCCAGGTTGCCGAAAACCTGAACTTTGCAAGAGCTGCTGAAATTTTAAAGATTACGCAATCAGCGGTCTCCCGGCAGATTCATTCGCTGGAAGATGAATTGGGAACAAAACTTCTGCACCGTACTACCCGGACAGTTACCCTTACCCCCGCCGGAATTAGTTTTTTGGAAGATGCGAAAAATGTTATGGGCAGGTTAAAAGTTGCTGAGCAAAAAATACAGCGCCACCAAAATACAAATATACAGGTCTTAACCATTGGATGTCAGAATGAAGCTAATCTGGATCTGCTCTGTAAGGTACTCAAATCCTGCAAACAGCAGATCCCCAAACTTTATCCATTTTTAAAGGTGATCCCTCACAGATCTATTTTAAATCTCTTCTATCAGGATGAACTGGATCTGTTGTTTGGTTTTCAGGATGATATTCCAATAAAAAATGACACGGTTTACAAAGAACTGTTCCAGATACCACTGTGCTGTATTGTTCCAGCCTCACATCCCTATGCCGAACGCCCAAAGCTTGCAAAAGAAGAACTGTATCTGGAAAATATTGTCGTCTGCAATTCCTATGCAATCCCCGCCAAAGTTGCGGAAATGCAAAATCAGATTTCACAGCATATCCTTCCAGAGTCCACTTATATGTGTGAAAACCTGCAGGTACTCCTTACGCTTGTAAGGGCAGGTTATGGCTGCTCTGTTCTTCCGCTTATGAATTTTGTAAACACGGATATACGCGGAATACCCTTAAAAGACAGCGAGCCTTTATCCTATGGTATCTTCTTTAAGAAAAGTTCTCAAAGCCCTCTTTTGAAAAAATTTATTTCCATTGTAACGAATACATCTTACAGTTAACCACAAAAAGCGATATGGATACCCGAAAGTCTCCTTATCGCTTTTTCATTCAATGTATAAATAGTCTGTCTACCCGTTGTGCAGAATCCGTCAGCCTTCAATTGTAATGTAGTTTGGATTCTAAACAACTACTTCTTTACTGTTTTTCGGAACCTGCAGTTTCAAAGTTCCATCCTCAAAACGGGGTTTGATATCTTTCTGCTTTACATTCTCTCCTACAAAGAGAATTATCCCCGCATTCCTCTCTTCGTACTTTGTCATAAGTTCACCTCCTGCAAAACTTTTCTGAAAAACAGTTCCATAGGCTGGTCGAACGGCGTATCATGCAAGACTAATCCGCCGCAGTCGATATAGCCCAATTTTCGGTACATATGCTGCGCTCCCTCGTCAGCCTGCGTGGAGATCAATGTCATTCGATAACCCTGCTGTCTCATTTTTGTTTCCCAACACAGGACTGCCTGTTTCCCAAATCCGCTGCCGCGGTATTCTTCCTTTACGAATAAAAAATTTAAAAATGGAAACTGATTCCACAAAAAGCAGTGTGACATGATGCCAATCCGCTGTTTTTCCTCCCAAATCACGTAACCGGACTTTGTATGTACACGGTCGGCAAAGCCTGTATCGTCAATATGCTTATCAATCCCCATGACAAATTCCTTATCCTGATTTGTTACGACTTTTAGTTCCATTTCCTGTTCCTCCTGCTGCCGCTAAGGCTGTTTTCCAAACTGCACCAACTAAAAGTCATTTATTTTTCGTCCAAAATCCCCGCTTCTTTTAACTTCTGCTCTGTTTTCACATCAGAAACCGCCTTCTTTCCCGTTATATCACGGTAAGCCGCCTTTATTCCGTTTTTCACCGCGCTTTTTATAATAAAATACAACGCAGCCAACACAATTATCGCTGTTCCGCCGCTAATTCCCAGTTCTTCAAACATAATTCTTTCCTCTTTGCCATCAATAACTGCGCATCGGATTAAAATCAAACTGCACGCTGTCGCTGTTCCACTGCTTCCCGTTCACCAACTGCTCCAGCACATCCTTCACCGCCACTAAAACCGCATAATCCCTATGCTTTACATAAAACACAAACCGATACACATCATTAATCTTCCCAACACTCGCGCTTGACGGTCCAATCACCGCAGGCTTTTCCTGCGCAAACCGCCCTCTCGCACAATCCGCAAGCTCCCTTACGTGCTCCGCGCCCGTAAGCTCATCGGCTGCCGTCACAAGCACCGCCATCATGTGCGCGGCAGGCGGATATGACATCAACTCCCGATAGGAAATCTCCTCGTCAAAAAAGCCCTCATAATCCTGCGCAGCCGCATGAACAATCGTATAATGCTCCGGCTGATACGTCTGTATCACCACCTCGCCCGCAAGCACGCCTCGGCCCGCGCGTCCCGCCGCCTGCGTCAGCAATTGAAACGTACGTTCTCCCGCCCTGAAATCATTCGCATGCAGCGACATATCCGCCGCAAGAATGCCCACAAGCGTCACCTTCGCAAAATCGTGCCCTTTCACAATCATCTGCGTTCCGACAAGAATATCCGCCTCCTCATTTGCAAAGGCGGACAGCAGCTTTTCATAGCTGTCTTTTGTCCTTGTCGTGTCCGCGTCCATGCGCAGCACGCGCGCACTCGGAAATTCCTTGTGCAAAAGCTCCTCAATCTGCTGTGTCCCCGCGCGAAAGCCCAAAATATATTTGGAACCGCACTTTGGGCAAAGCGTCACGTTCGGCGTTTCATAACCGCAGTAATGGCACACAAGCCTGCTCGTTTTGCGATACTGGTCCGTGTGCTCCGAAAGCGACACATCGCAGTGCGGACATTTCATCACATGACCGCACGCGCGGCACGACACAAATCCCGCATATCCCCTTCGGTTTAAAAAGAGCATTGTCTGCTCGCCCTTTTTTAAACGGTCGGCAATCAGCGCCGAAAGCCGCCTGCTAAAAATCGAACGGTTGCCCTCCTTTAACTCAACGCGCAAATCCTCCACATAAACATGCGGCAGCGCACCGCCCGCAAGCCGTTCCTTCAGCGTAAAAAGTGTAATCTCACCCCGTTTTGCCTTATCATACGTCTCCACGGACGGCGTCGCGGAGCCAAGCACCAAACTTGCGCCCTTCATGCGGCAAAGCTCTCCCGCAACCTCCCTTGCATGGTACTTCGGCATGGTTTCACTTTTATAGCTGCTCTCATGCTCCTCATCAATAATCACAAGCCCAAGCCGCTCAAACGGCGTAAAAAGCGCGGAACGCGGACCGATGATAATGTCAATTTCCCCACGCCTTGCACGTTCGCACTGGTCGGAACGTTCCCCCGCAGAAAGCCTTGAATTCATCACGGAAACGCGCTCTCCAAACCGCTGGTAGAACCGAAGCAGCGTCTGATACGTCAAGGCGATTTCGGGGATTAGCATCACCGCCTGCTTTCCCATACGGATAACGTGCTCAATCAGCGCCATGTAAACCTCTGTCTTTCCGCTCCCCGTCACGCCGTGGATTAAATACGTACCACGTATTCCGTTTTCATATTCTCCCGTGACTGCCTCGACAATCGCACGCTGATTCGGGGAAAGCTCCTTTTTGCCCTGATTCTGCCACCCCTGCAAAACCGCGGCAGGCATCGGATTTCTGTACGTGTCAAACGCCTCAACCTTTACAAGCCCTGCTTTTACCAAAGACTGAATTGTCTGCGGCGCGATATTCAGCTTTCCCGTGACAAGCGTATACGGCAAAACAGGCTGTATGCCCAACTCCCGCATTAATCTCGCTTTTGCCGTCTGATGCTTTGCCTCGAACTCACGTGCGTGCATAACTGCCGTATCCGCGTCGACAAGACAACGCAGGGTGCGCTTTACAACCTGTTTCATTTTCTGTTTCACGGGCAGAACCGTTTTGAGCGCCGAAATCATGGTTGCGCCGTAGTTGTTTTTCATCCACCACGCAAGCCTGACTGCATCGCTCTTTGCCGTCACCGCCCCTTCGATAACCGCCTCAATATTTTTTAATTTTTCAATTTCATACTCCGCTTTATCGGTAAGCTCCATGACATAGCCCCTGATACGCTTGTTTCCCATGCCAAACGGAATCGTCACCGCCATGCCGACCTCGATTTTCCCTTGCAGCGCATCAGGAATTTTATACTGAAAGGTGCGGTCCACCTTCTCATGTGAAATGTCCACAATAATATTCGCAAATCTGCCTGTCATCAATTTTGTTTCCAATTCAAACCTCCATGCTGTCAATAACCTGCGAATTTGGGCATCAGCACAAATTTGCCATTGAAAAATCTCAGATTTTTCAATTTATTTCTTTTCGTATCTCATCAATCAGCACACGTTCGTCCATCGGGTATTTTACACCCTTAATCTCCTGATAGTCCTCGTGCCCCTTTCCGGCAAGCACAATAATATCGCCTTTCTGCCCATGTGTAATCGCATATTTGATTGCTTCTTTTCTGTCGCAAATCTCAATATACATTCCGTCCGTCTTTCCAATTCCCGTCTTAATGTCATCGATAATATCCTGCGGTTCCTCAAAACGCGGGTTGTCGGACGTGATAATTGTCAAATCCGCAAGCCTTCCGCTCACCTCGCCCATCTCATAACGTCTTAGCTTCGAGCGGTTTCCGCCGCACCCAAACAAACATACAAGGCGGTTCGGATTGTATTCCTTTAACGTCGTCAGAAGACTCTCAAGCGCCATTGCATTGTGCGCATAATCAATCATCAGCGTAAAATCGTCTGATACCTTGACTATTTCAATTCTGCCCTTTACCTTTGCTCCCAAAAGCGCCTTTTTGATATTCTCCTCATTCACGCCGAAATGCCTGCAAATCGCCATCGCCGTAAGCGCATTATAAGCGCTGAATTTGCCCGGAATATCCGTTTCAATTTCCATATTTAAAAGCCCCGACACTTTAAAGTCAATCCCCAAAAAGCCTGCGCCCGTGACTAGCTTTAAATCGCTCGCACGAAGATCCGCCTGCGCGTCAAAGCCGTACGTTTCCAGTTCACATGTATGATTTTTCACAATCCTTTCCCAGTGCCGGTCATCACGGTTTACAATGCCAACCCTGCACTGTTTGAAAAGCATTGCCTTACAGTCAAGATATTCCTCAAAATCCGCATGCTCATTCGGTCCGATATGGTCCGGCTCAATGTTCGTAAAAATTCCATAGTCAAATGTAAAGCCCTGCGTCCTGTGCATTTTAAAGCCCTGCGAGGACGCCTCAATCACCACCGCGTCGCAGCCGATGTCTTTCATTTCCTTAAAATACTGCTGTAAGTCAAGCGACTCGGGCGTTGTGTGTTCCGCCGGAATAACCTTGTCGCCGATAATCGTTTCAATCGTTCCCACAAGCCCTACCTTATAGCCCGCATTTTCGAGTATGTATTTGACAAGATACGTCGTTGTCGTCTTTCCTTTTGTTCCCGTCACGCCGATGACTTTCATGCTGTCCGCAGGATTTCCGAAATAATTTGCGGAAATAAACGCCATCGCGTATCTTGTGTCCGCCACCTTGATAACCGTGACAGTTTTATCCTTTGGCAGCTCCACCTCTTTGCTTACCACAAGCGCCGCCGCGCCGTCCGCAACCGCCTGCGCCGCCGCATCATGTCCGTCAAAGTTTGCTCCCTCAATACAGATAAAAAGGCAGTCCTTTGTGATTTTTCTTGAGTCATTTACCACCTCGGAAATCATCGTGTCCGTACTGCCGCTTATGCATTCGTAATCAAAGCCTCGTAATAAATCTTTACATTTTAACATTGCCGTTTGCCTCACTTTATTTATAACAATCTAATTTAAAGAATAGCATATTTATGGAAATTAATCAAAACCTATCTTTTAAAATCTATTAACTTTCCTTAATTAAACCTGTTTTTCTTCAAACACTTCTATAGAATTTTCGCTTCCGTTCCAAAACGAACCCCCAACATCTATTGTCCCTTATTATAGCAATTATTCCAAGCACATTCAATCGTTTATTTATTCTCGCTCAACTCTTGAGTTTATCACATAACAAAATTATACCTTAATTTTTTATCAACGCTCAAATTTCACTTTTTCTTAATATCTTCAAAAAAGAAACGGTAAAGGATAAACTCCACTACCGTTCCTCGTTTGTCTTAAAATGACAGCTTTTAATTTAATTTCAGATACATTACTCCCGATTCATCCGACATATCAAATAAATCAATATTGTCCACAACATATTCCTGATACCTGCCGGCGCCGGTATCAAACAATCCGCCTGTAATCCTCGTCCATGTCATTCCGGTTACAGTAGAACGCACTCTGTATTTCCCACTGGCATCCGTACGGATATGATAAATATCGAACTTAGGCACGCTTACCTGCAAAAACCATTTATATTGTGCTTCATTCATGGAAGAATTCTGTGTAAGTGAAATCATATGTACCCACTGATTATTTTCCCACTTATCAACCTTTGCAGTAAAATGCAGCTGTGTCTTGTCAATGTTGAACGAAGTCGGCGCCAGCTTCACTACAAAATGCTTATCATAATTCGTACCATTTCCTGCACCGGAATTACTTAATTGTTTCGGTTTCGATTCACTTCCTATCGTTTTCATCCTTCCACTAATCGTTTCATTCCACTCATTTGGGTTATCAATCGGTGCAAAAGAAATCTCCGTCTTAGGTATCAGATAATTATGCGGAACCTGCGGAGTATTCTTCATCAAATCATAGACTTCCTTATATGACTTCGATACATTCCCCCAATTTCCAGGTGTTATTTCCACCCAAAATGTACCATCTCGTCCCCAAGAACCATCCCATAATTGATATCCTTCTTCTTTCCAGCCGTTTCCGGCTTCAAGCAGACTCTCATCCTGCGGCCAGTAAATAACCTTTTGTCCTTGTGGTCCCGTACCATATACTACATTTACGATTTCAACCTCATATTCTTTATTTGGAAGAAACAAACGTGCCCCCAAATTACCAGCGAAAAATGCATCCCTCTCACCTTCACTATCCATCATACGGTACTGCTTATTGACTGCATTCCATTCTGTTCCTGCCTCCCTATAACGGAAAAATGTACGTTGTGTGGAATTATAAATACCATCTTTAAAATATGAACGCATATCTGGAATATCTGTAGTTGATTGGTCTGACCATTTCTTGTTTGACGCAAAATCCCAATCATCCGCTCTTTGGAACCCGTCAGCCTTAACATAACTGCCCTTAATCAGAAGCTCACCATAAACTTCATCGTACTTCATGCCTGCCTTATTATAATTTGTTTCCTTATCCGCACCAAGCGCATGCAGCGAATATGCCCTAAGCTTTGCACCTGACGGAAGCGCCTTTTTTAATGTAAAGGTTACGCTTTCCCGATGCTCATTCGCATACTCATTTTTATTTATAGAAACATTTGAAAAATAATCCGTCCATTCACTGATTGTCTTCTCTGTTCCTCTGTACTCCATCACCCACTTTATCGGATACGGCGACTTATACGCACCGTGCCCCGTTGTTTCCCAACGGCATACCTCTGTGCTGTTTGGTTTCGTCTGCTTTGCAAAATACTCAACCTGATCCTGACCGAATCCCTTCGGATACGCCATAAGCGTAATCTTTTGCTTCGCCTTATTGATCTTATTAATGTCGCTGCTTCCTGATACCTTTAAGTCAACCTCATTGACGCGTCTGACCGCCAAATAAATCTTCTTCTCCTCTATCTGATTATTATTTGTATCAAACGCTTTAACTGTCACATCAAAACGCCCGTTATTGCCTCTCTCGTCTTTTCCGATTTGAAGGCTAAGATACCATACCCACTGCGAACCCGGCTTATAGCTGGTAAGCGTATATGGATTGCTGTCATTTCCAAAAGAATCCTTAACCGCTGCAGCAATTCTTGTTGTATTATCACTGTTTCCTGCTAATTCCGCTGTCATCCTGTAAGTTCTTCCATTCGATACATAGATTGGAATAACCAGCTCATGATCGCCCCTGTCGTCCGGTCCCTGTAATGGCTCAACAATTACCGTGTCCGAGTCAACTTCGAGCTTCTGCGGTCCCTCGATATGCTTCTCTACCGCCTCAACCGTCGCATATGAACTCTTTTCGTTATTCCAATCGCCTCCCGTCGGATGCATTACCTCCGCCTGAACCGTAAGCTTCCGGTTCATAGGCAGATTGTCGTCCCGCAGACTGACAAATACATGCGGTGTTGACGACGGATTGATAAACTCATAACCCGAATCCGGATTATTCATATCCTTTTCCACTTTATTGCCAATGCTTGATGTCACCAGTATACTATAGTCTTTGTTAGGTCCCTCCTTTTTAGGCAATGTTCCCGACAGCACATTTCCTGCCCCATCTATTGTTACTTCATCCTTAACAAGCACCTTTCCTGTTGACGTATTCTCATATGTAATCGTAAACTTTGTAGCAAGATTTCGTTTCGCCTTCTCCTCGTCAGGCGTCAGATACTGCATTAAGCTCTTATACTTATGTTCCAAATCCGTATTAAACCGGACATTAAAACGATACCTTCTAATATCCTTGCCGCTATCTGTCACGCCCTTCTCGGAACTTGCAGGATGCTCTAACTCTAAACTGATCACATCAATACGGCTGATATTCACAATAATTGTGCACCGCTCTCCGCCGCCTGTTACAAGATTCACATACACATTATAATCATAAACTTCGGATCCGATATTGGGATTATATTCCTTATGTCCCTTTTCGTCCCTGCCTGCCGTAATTTTAACCGTTTTTGCATCAACATCATACTCCGCCTTCGTTGTCGTATCGCTTCTGCTGTCTGCCTCGTACTCTGTTCCGTCCCGTCCTGTATATTTATGGTTGTAATCAATGCTTACCGTATCCGCCTGTGACATACCCGCACCAAGCACCTTGACATCGACTACCGCCTCCTCGTTCGGCTCAAGAAGTACATATTTCGTACTGCTGTTTACCAATGTCTTTCTTGGCTGAACCACCTTCTCACCGTAGTAGATCAGACTGTACTGCGAATTTGCTTTATTGACGCCAAGCGCATGTCTTGAAGTCGCTCTGACTGTAAGCTCAAAATCCGCAGACATATCCTTCTTAAGCTTCAAAATGAACTTTGGAGAAACTGCGTCTTCAACTTCAGCCACAATATCAAAATAATCGTTAAAAGCAGCTTCATCTCCTGCAGTGTAGGAATGCGTAAACTCCCATTCATTATTTCCCGGGTTTTGCTCACACGTCCATTCGCGGTTAATATCTCTGCCCTCCGCATGCAGATTAAAGTTCCACACTACCGCCTGTGCTGTTTTATATTTTTTATCATAATCATACGCGACACTCTTTGCCAACGCGCTTCCTGACACACCCGCACTGAACGTATACTCTGCACCCGCTGCCTCCATCATTCCGCCTCTTGCGTTGTTTGTATCAACGGTATAGCTCACATCTACCCGGTCTACTTTTCTTACTTTTACCTTAATTGCTCCCGAAACGCTTGCCCTTGCAGTATCTTTCGTTTTGATAATCAATTGGCATTCTGTTTTCGTTGTATCAATCGGAACCTCTATCCACGCAGAGCCGTCGGATTTGTCCGCAGGATTGATGCTAATGCTGTCCGCAACCTCGAAGCCCTCGCTAGAACCCCATTCCAAATCCCCTTCTTCAATGTCTCCTAATACGGAAAAATCAACCTTGTACCTCTCACCCGGAACCAACACCACCTCATTGTCGTCAATCAATATATTCGCACTGTCGGAAACCGGCGTATAGGCTACGCCCTCTCCTACACCGTTTCTTGAGGTCATTGTATACTCCATTGGGATTTCCCTGTCGCCGTCCTTTACCGTCATCGTCAGCTTAATCGTCTTATTTTCCCTAAAATCCGATGTAACCGCCTTAAACTCACTGACATTTTTTGCCATAAGCTGAGGCGAAGAGCTTACAGATGCCGGATCAATGATTTCGTACCATAATGTCTCCTTAACGCTGTCACCATTCGTATTGTTATAATATTTCACGGTATACTGCTTTTTATCATTTGTAATGATGGATAGCTCCGTAACATTGTCACTCTGCATTTTAGGGCTGTTATCAGTATTTGTCATAGGCGTATCGCCGTTCTCAATATACTGCGCACCACTCTCACCATAGATAACACTGCACGCGTCTTTAACGAGATCTCCGATATTATTCGCCGCAAGCTGCGCCTCCTGCTGGATATTTGTCTCCGTAACGCCTCTGCTGTATGTACGCGTACTGATTACAATAACGCCTCCGATAACACCTGACACAAGTGCAAGTATCGCCACTGCACACAAAACCTCCACAAGACTCATTCCCCTGTTATCCCGGTGCATCCTGCTCCTTATCTTACTTAAAATCCTTTTCATATCCTACCTCGCTCCTGTTACAAAACCAAATCTTCCCAATCCATTGATACCTTATGTTTCCGTTGTAGAAGATGTTATCCTTCCGGTAAGCGTTTCAAGCTTTACATACCACACCTTCCCTGCTCTCGATATGCGAAAGCCTGTATAATAATCCGTCCCGCCGACCGCTGTCTTTTTCATCGCTCCGCTTCCTGAATCATACCTTATCTGAATTTCATTTCCCGGCGTCAGCTCCGTATAGCCGCCTGTGCTGCCAATCTTGTATTCGACAGTCACACTCTTGATACCCACCGTGCTGTTGCGTGATGTTTTCACCTCTGTCCCGTCATCCTCAATCCGTACAAGCGTATCCTCCGTAACAGTCAGTCTGCCGTCAGTCTCCTTGCGTACCGTAATAACATTGCGATACTTCCCCATTGTTGTCGTGCGTCCATGGGCAATCGCCGCGGTCAGTTTTTTTGCACACTCCTCAGCAGGCTTGCCATTTGTCAAAGAAAAGCCGTAGCCCACGACTCCCGCCATAATTGACATAATCGCAATCACAATAATCAGCTCAACCATCGAAAAACCGCGCTGATCCCTATTCAGTTTGTTCATAAGCCACAACTTCCCTCCTTTCTGTTCCCATATAGACCAAATCATCCAAAATCAACTGGCAGGATTTCCTAAATCCGTATTATAATTATCCCTTTCGTCATAATCAGCCCTGTGCCAATTTACATAATAAACACAATCCGTAAACGCAATTGTTTCCCAAGCCTTTTCCTGCGTCGCACCTGTCGCATCCGCAAAACCAGTCTGCCAATTCACACTTGGAGGCTCAAGACAAATATCCGTATATAAAAATGTTGTATAATTACCCGATGTACACTTTACCTGTATACCCTTCAGTGCAAACTTTTTCGCACCTGCTGCATCCTCATACAAACCATAACTGTCAATCTTATAGAAGTATTTTGCACAATCATTATACTCTGTTTCTTCCGCATCCTCCATAACATTCCGCACTGCCAATAATAGCTTTTTTTGACCATCATTCATACTGGCAATGCTCTGCAGCCCTGATATATCCGCAGCTGTTACATCATCTACGCGCTCTTTCCACTTCTCATTCAGCGCATTCATAAACGACTCTTGAAAATACGCCGTCAAATCATCTTTCCTCCAAAGAAAGTTCTTCGATGTTTCATTATATGCATACAAATACGCATCCTGCACATCACTTACCAAAATGCTCTTAAACTCATCAAGCGCCTTCTCCGCGCCGTAAAAGCTCTGCTTATTCTGATAATCCGTCTGCTTCTGCTGATAATTCATCGCCGCCATATAAAGCATGGTCGTCGCAATAATCGTGATAAAGGTTGTGATGACTAACACGGAGACAAGCGCAGAACCCCTGTTATCCAATTTTCCTTTTTTCCTGCAATATTCCAAACGCATCACACCCTCTCTACTCCTCAGACTTCTTTATTTTCTCATTCATCGTACTAACAATTGTGGTAATTGGTCTTCCTTCCTGCTTCACATCAAGTGTAAGCTTATAAGAAAGCACTTCCTGTTTCTCAAACCGCGTTGTAAGCTGCGGAGTCGCATAGCTGTAATCTCCAACGGCTCCTGTAATCGAAGGCTCCGTCGTTGAACTTCCTCCGCCTATATTGTCTTTAAAATTATGAAAAACCTCACAGCTTCCGCCCGACGGATTTTTAATCTCCACATACGCCTTATACCCATTCTCCTTTGTCTTAAGGCTGTTATTGCTAAGTGCATCCGTGCGCTGCTTCAAAATATAACACTGAAATTTTGTAATATTCGTTTTATTGTTGATAATAATTTTATCCACACCGGAATCCGTTCCCGGCTCTGGCTTTAAATTATAATTCGGATAATAATAAATAAACAGCCTTCCAAGCTTTGCCTCTACCGGATTTTTATATATCTGCGCATCAGGCAGCGTAACGGAATACGCAAATGCATTTGTAGAATTATTCCATGTAAGACTCTTGCTTTCCCATTCGTCAGGCTTCGGCGCAGGCGTCCCGCCATCAGTGCTTCCTTCCATGCTCTCATATTCATCAGGTACGGACGAATGCCCCTTTTTCACATAATAAGGATATTCCGCAAAATGATATGTAAACTCCAGCTCCACATTTACTTCATAATTGTCATCCTTTTCTTCAATATTAAACGTAAGATGCTTCTCATCAAGTTTAATATAACTCTCTATCGACATCCCACTCTCAATAAGCGCTGCTGTTATCTCCTGCTTTTCTCCACCGATATCCGCATATGCATTTGCACCAAATTCTGCAAGTAAATCACTTTTATGATTTGTTAAAAAATCCTCAACAGCCTTACTGTGTGCCTGCGTATCGTAGTCTCTGTTTCCCAAAAACACTGCATCCCGCGTCGGCTCCATCTGTGTAGGCTCCATGATGTCCTCAATGCTGTTGGGCTCCGCCGTAATCGTCACATCATACAGCTTACCATTATCAGCTTTCATGTCATCAATATAAAACGTATACTTCTTCGCCGTCTTTGCCCCCGCTGTATATGGAATCGTAAATGGCTCTGATTTATATCGGTATCCCGAATCCGTATCCACCGTCTCGAAATCAATGCCTTCTATCCCCGTACCGCCTTTGCCGCCCTCGCCTTTCTTAGAAGCATCACCAGAACCGCCAAACCGTTCAAACAATATCGGCAAGTCATACCCCTTAAACGTCTCCATAATACTCTCCGCCGTCAGCGTCATCTCCTGCCGGGTTCTCGCCTTCTGATTATAAACCATTGCCGTCGTCAGGGAATGCAGCACCGGCACGGCAACAATACCGAGAATTGTAATCGCGACAATGACCTCGACAAGCGACATTCCTCTATGATCTTTTTGAACCTTCCTGCAGATGCCCGTTCTAATTTCCCGCATCTTCCTCTGCTCCGTCCTCACCGTCTGCATCTTCCTCTGCTCCATCCTCGCCGTCCGCATCTTCCATGCCTTCTTCGCCTTCCATACCTTCTTCACCTTCACCCATCATCTCGTCTAACATATCCATCGCCGCCTGCCTTACAATCTCCTCCGAGCGGAACGGATCGCTTGTTCCTGCAGGATAATCTGCAATATCGGGCGCCTCATACTCCTTGTCGGTTCCCGCAAGACTGTAAAAATAAAGGTCAATATTTCCCTCAAGAACGCCATACTCCTCGTTCTTCGTATAGACAATATTGTCAATCCCAATCCGGTTGCCCGACTCGTAAATCTGTGCAATCACCGTTTTCAATGCCGTATAGGTCGTTTGGTTTACATAAACAGCGTGCTTTTGTGTAAAGACGAGACTCTCGTCAAGCCCCTCAATCGCCGCCGCAGTGACAAGCTGCGGCTCAATCGTATAAACGCTCTCCTTCTCCTCCATGTTAATCGCGTCAAAGTCAATGATATTGCGCTCCCCAAGCTCCACCGCAAGCATCAGCGCATCTTCCTCACGCGCATCTGCCGGATATTCGTCCATAATAGACTCGATTTCCGCCTTGATTTCCTCAATCTCGGCCTCGTACGCCTCCAAATTCGTATTGTATTCCTCAAGCTCATTTACTACCGCGCGAAGGTCACTATTTGACTTCTCAAGCTCCTCCGTACGCTGTGTATAGTCCAAATATACAAACACATAGACGACCACAAGCGCCAAAACACCCACAAGTGTCACACCCAAAAACGTTTTTTGATTAAAATAATTTTTTAATGGTTTGGACTCTTTTGCTTTTTTATCCTTTTTTACCTTCTTTTCTTTCTTTACTTTTACTTTTTTCTCTTTTACCTTTTTTTCTTTTATTTTTTTCTCTTTTACTTTCTTTTCCCTAACCATGTCAGTCCTCCCCCTATTCCGTCGTTGCCGCGTCCGCAGCGCCTTCTGCTGCAGAAGGCTGCATAGCAGGTACAGGCGGTGTCAAAACCTCAGTCCTGTATGTACACGTCACCGTAAAATTGACCGTTTTCACTTCATTGCCCTGTGCAGTCTGCACCATGATGCCCTCAAGCGTATCCTCTGTAACCTCCTCAATCAGGCTCTCAACCGTCACGCTTTCAAGCGACTCAAACTCACGCAGCATCTTAATAATGCCTGCCGCCGTCTCTTTATCCCCCACACGGATTGTCATCACGCACTGCTCATCGTCCGAAGAAAAGTCTGTCAGCTCCACGTCCGTAGGCAGATTTATCTCAAGCTCCTCAAAGAACGAAATAATCCCGTCATTGAAATGCTCTGTCAGCTTATTTCCATAACGAACCTGATCGATAAAGTCTTTCAATCCCAAATACTGGTCATGCACCAGGCGCGCCGGCTCAAGCTGCTCTTTTTGCCGCTGAAGGGAATACTGCTCCGTAAGCGCCGTATTATATGGAACAAGCGCCATCGAAAGCATCGCCCCTATCAGCACGATAAACAAGAGAATAACCAGCACACATGCCGAAACATAATTCGTCTCATGCCGTTCCTTCTCCTTCTCCGCGTCAAAGCCCACGCTGGAAACACCCGCGCCAATCGCCGCCGCATATACGTTTATCATATTATTGTCCGCACGCTTTGTAATAGTCGTCGCACGCACATTCTCAAGAAAACGGCTTGGAATACCCGTCTGCTCCGTCATCACATCCGTAATCGACCACTCACGCGAGCCGTCGCCGATAATGTAAATCTGTGCAATCCGGTTTTCCTCATTGTTTGCCGCATAAAAATCAATCAATCGGGTGACCGTACTGGTCAATATATCAATAATCTCCTCACGCGTGGGGAGCACGTCGTCATCCATATGCCCCACCTGATAATTCACGGTTCGCTGCATCATCATCATGCCCTGCTGCAAAATGGTGACAAGCGCATTCTCCTCCTCGATTTTTACCGTCATTATCGAATCCGAACCTGCGTTGAGCTTCGTCGCCTGTATCACGGAATTTCCGATATAATCGATATCCGCAATGTAAAGCCCAAGCATTTGTGCCAGCTGTTCATATCCCTGTATCAGCGACTTTTCCGCCGCCATAACCATAACCCTGTGTTTTCCGGCATTGTCACCGTCACGGTAAGTCTGTATCACAAAATGGGCAATTTTGTAATCAGTCAGTTCAATCGGAAAATACTCATTGATATTTGACTCGATAAACGCACCAATCTGATGCTCCTTTACCGCTGAAATCGTAATCTCACGGCTGATAATTTTTGTCGAAAAAACGGTAAAAAGCACACGTTTTGTCCGAATCTTTTTTTCTTTTAACGCATCGCGAATCTGTTCCTTCAATGCTTCCATTTTAACGGGATCCAAATAACCGTCCCGCACTGCCCCCTCCGGTGTCTTAGTATCCACACACCGGTAAACCTTCGGCTTCTTTTTCTGATAGTCCATCTCAACGATCTTTGTCGTTGAAAAACCAACTTCTATGCTCAACACTTTTGCCATTTGTCTTTCCCTCCATTTGCTGCTTTCGCGCTGATTTCCTATACTTCTGCATTGGCTATTGCCGTTTTACAGGCAGGAGCATAAGAAATAAGCGCTCTGTTTGGTCCTTTTTAAATCATATCGCCGATACGTCATTTATGCATAAAATCCAAGATACCATGTTACAATCCGATCGCCCCAAAGCGCCGCGATAAAAATTCCCGCAGAAAGATACGGTCCCATTGCAAGCACGTGCTCCGCCTTGGAACCCTTTGCATCCGCAACGCGCATGCGGATTACATGGATAACCGATCCCAAAACACATCCAATCAAAAATGCCAAAATCGCAAGCTTCCACCCCAAAAGCAGTCCTGCCGCCGCCATCAGCTTAATATCACCGCCGCCGATACCTCGTCCCTTTGTCACAAAATAGAGCAGATACAAAGGCGCACTGACTGCAAAAAAGCCGATAACATATGCTGTCCAGTTCGGTAAATCTGTCAGTACACGTATCAGCCCGAGCGCTGCAATCATCAAGTTAAACCCAAACGGGATTTCGTATGTCCGAAAGTCGATAACGGAAAGTGCAAGAAGCGCACTTGCCATAATACAATAGAGCGCCGTTTCAATGCTGACGCCACAGACGAAAAATATGGTAAGCCACAGGATACCGTTCAGCGCCTCGATAACCGGGTACTGAACGGAAATCCGCGCCTTACATTTACGACACCTTCCTCCCAAAGCCACCCAGCTGAACAGGGGTATAAGGTCATACCATTTCAGCTGGTAACCGCAGCTTGTGCAGTGGCTTCTTGTTGTGACTATATTTTCTTTTTTCGGTAACCGGCAGATGCATACGTTGAGGAAACTGCCGATTGTGATTCCGTATAGGAATAGGATGATTGAGAAAAGTATAGTTGGGAGCATGGGAAGATCCTTTCTAAGTCAATTTGGACTAATCTAACAAAACATCGTATAAGTATGTTACTAACGTCCTAATGCCGCTGCTAGCTTATTATTAGCAGAATCAGTTGATACTTTCCATCCATCACTAGCAACTGTAATCACCCATGTAGCACCATACTCTTTGCTTCTCATTTTAGGTAATGTATTCATTCCTGCATCTTTCAATGCATTTACAATTTCAGTTGGTGCTGTTACTTCACCTCCAGGTGCTGTTGGCGCCTTAATTTCACCTGTAGCAAATGTTGTTGTAGCAGGATCCGCATTATAAATTTCAAGTGCATGAATCATAGTATTAATGCTGTCAAGGTCAGCCGACTCTCTCGATCTCTCAACATACTTCAAATACTGAGGTGCAAGAACACCAATCAGCACTGCCATAATTGCAATAACGATGATTAACTCCACAAGGGAGAAACCTTTGTTATTGAGTTTCTTTTCCTTTAAATTGTTCATTGGACTCACTTCTCCTTTTTCATTTTAAGTTTTTATGATTTGTCCGCACTGTCGCCGTACCAAATATGTATACATAATGTCCTCACTGCCACCCGTATACGCCGCCCCGAAAGGCGTCTTCCTAAGCAAACACGTGAAATCCATGTATGCAAAAGCGGTACAACCGCGGCACTATACAAATACATTATAAATCAAGCCACACAAAACTACAATCTTTTTACGCATTTTTATGCACATTTCATGTATTTTGCATGTATTTTTTAGGACATTTTAAGGTATTTTTGGAGGCATATACAATACGTAAACCACTTATGTAACCAACAAATTCCAGCATTTCCAATTTCTAAATTTGTTTCAATCTAAACTTCTGTATTTCAAATTTATATGCAGTCCTATAATACGGAACATCCGTTCTCAAATCCCATATAGCACACCTTTTTTGCTTCAAAATCACTTTCCAACATATTTTAACAAACTAATATTCCATTCACCCCTTCATCAATTCCCGCGCCTTCTCAAGTTCCTCCTGCGTCGCCTCCAAGAACCGCACCGCATCCTCTTCCGTTCCCGTCTGCAAAACACGCGCTATCGATTCTATCCTTCCTTTCTCTATCCCTTCTTTTCTTCCTTTTTCTATCCCTTTCAACTCCTGCTCTTCCCAAGCCTTGCACATATTCGTCTTTCCCTCCTTTTCGTTCACTTCCACGGTAATCCCCGTAAACAGACTAATCACACGCACTGCCTCATTCTCAAGCCCTTCATACGCCTTATTCGTCCGAAGCAGACGGTTCATCGCCTCATTGTCCTTCGCCGCCTTAATCATTTCCAACACTTCCCCGACCGACGTCTCAAACAATGAAAAATCCTCGATTTCTATCGGCGCAATCAGCTTCAGCCTGTAATTTGGCACATGACGCAAAATAACCCTGTCCTGCGTATTCAACATCTCATGAAGGCTTCTTGGCGCATCCCACGCATCATCCCCCCAGTATAGTGTCACTGTCACCACAGGCGTCAGCTTATCCCCTGCCTTAATTTCCGACAGAAATTCCGCGCCGTCTGAAAAGTCCCCCTGCTCACGATGCAGCTTCGCCGCCTCATTCACTTGATTTCCGTAATTTATGGCATCGTAAAGCATAGTTTTCACCGTCATGGCATAGTGTACCTGCGTTTGGTTCTCAATCCCCACAATCGCATAAATACACCCCTTCGCTGTCTTAATTATAACACGTTTCAAAACATCACGCCACTTCTGAATCCCCACATCCTTATCCCGAATTCCAAAAATCGTCAGCGCCTCCGCCGTATCCTGCTCCGCAAGGTCCCAAGGCACAATCACCCGCCTGCCTGCATACAGATAAAAATTTATCACATCCGCAAACCGCCTATTGTCCGCTATAAACTCCCGTGCACTTACATCCTTTGTTCCCATATGCTCCTCCTTATCACATTTTTGCATTCCATACAAATCCCGCATTTTCTTGATACAACAAAATTATAGCGCCCCCTGCTTTCTTTTGCATTGGACTCTTAATCCCAAATCATGCACCGACAAATCGACTAGAGAAGATTTATCAGCTCTGCTGACAAATTTCGCTTAGGTGGCTGTATGCATAAAAACAGACGACAGTCTTTCTTAACTGTCGCCGTATCAGATTAACACAATATTCATCGATAATTCTTTATATTTATCCTCGTTTGTTAAAACTATATCAAAGATCTGACAACGAAATCCTTTTTACGAAATACCTCTCAAGCGTCACCGGAGTATGTAAAAACACATCATGATAAATGTATTTCCGCAATTTCTCTAAAAAAACAGGTACATATCGTTCTCCGGCAGTTATGCTGTCCTGAATCCGCTTTGCTTCCATCGGATTTTTGTCCTCGCTGATCACTAAAATGAAGTTGACATGTTCTCTTGCAAATTCAATCGGATTCGCATACCAAAATGTTTCCAAGCGCTGTTTGCGTTCCATTTCATAAATAATATCCAGCAACATATACCAATTGCAGTACGCCTTCTTTGACACGCTGTCCTTCGTCTTATTTAGTTTCTGATTCTTAAACTCAATGAAATACCACATATTATCATTACAGATAATAAATGCATCATTTGTTGAAATAGAATCTTCCTTTTTATCGGATTCAGGAAACCGTATCTTTCTATACGGTCCCTGCGCGATGCTATCCATATTAATTACTTCAAGATCTATTTGACTACTCTCATACAGATATACTGATTCTGCATCACTAAAAGATGTTTCATGAAGGTTGGATTTGTATTCTGCCGATTTTCCGTTTTGATTAAGGTACGCATCTATTATTGCCTTAAAATCATCATATTGGTTCATGTTCTTCTTCCCACATCTCTTTTTCTTTTGCCAGCAGCAGACTTGGATCAACTAACTGTTTGTATATCTTCTCCGGAGTATCCGTGACTTCTTCAAAACCGCACACACCTTCTGATTCCTTCGACAGATAATAATGGCAGATCCCTTTTCTCCCATATTTTTCAGCATAAAAGTCCAACGTCTCTAAGAAATGTGAACTATGGGTATTGATAATAAAATTAAGGTCAAACTTTTCCTGCAAAGCAACAATAAGTTCTGCATAGACCATCTGCCATTCCGGATGAAGGTGGATCTCCGGTTCATCCAGCACGATGGCATCTTTAGCGTTTAAGCTTCCATTCATAATGAGCCGTTTTATTATCGCAAATGACTTCAGACCTGTGGACATTGAGCGAATATCAATTCCCTTCTTTCCTTTTTGCGTTTTGTACTCATATTTCTGATTATATGTTATTTCACCTGGTATAACGCGATCTAATAAGCCAAATACTTCATCAAGCCTTTCCTGGTTTATGATTTCATTAATTGCCCGCTCTTCCATCGAAATCTCTATACCCATAAGACTGTTAAACAAATGATACTCCTGTTCCGAGGGGTATTTGCCGGAAATTCTTATGACATCAGTATCATTCAGTTTATCTATTAACATTGGATTGTCCAAATAAAATGATGAGCTTACCGGATTATATTCAAAGTGAAAATCAACGCAAGTATCATTCTGAAACTGAATACTATTTTTTCCTGCTTTTATTTCGATTTCTATTTCTGCAACTGTGTCAGAATGTTCGGTATTATTAATATTTCCGTTAAATATTTCATTAAAATAATTCGATATTATAACTTTTGTGAATACTTCATCAGGAATCGCCTTTATTTCCGCTATTTTATCAAACAGCTCCTTTATAAGCATATTGCGTTCTATCCCTGGCTGTTTATTCGGTATACTATCTAAAAATACTTCAAGAACTCGTTTCTCGCTATCCGTATCTTTTGCTTCTAAAACTCTCTCCACAACCTCTGTAATCATTGCAAACGATATATGCACAGAAAATTCGGTATAATTCATTAATTGCGATACAGTATTCTGTAATCGCAATTTTTTGGCATTTTTCATCTTGGCTCCAAGATTGTTTACAGAATTGTACATAGAATCCAAAACTTTCCCGATTGTACTTTTTCCGGTATCGTTTTTTCCTGCTATAATTGTTATACCGTCAAGTATAATATCCGCCTCTTTTACTTTCGCAAAATTTTGAATCCTCAATCTCATTTATAATTTCCTCACTATATGCTGTTTCTATCGAATACTGCGCTTCTTTAAGCAATTTATAGTATACTTTTTTTTGTATAATATATCAATACTTTTTTATCCGGCAACCCCCGCCGCCAAAAACACCGCCACATTCGCCGCCGCGTGAAACAGAAGCGGCGCATAAAAGCACCCTGTCCACTCATAACAAAGCGCAATCAGCACCCCCATACACGTCCCGTAAACAAACTGCGGCAGATTCCCATGAAACGCACCAAACAAAAGCGCCGAGCAAACCACCGCCCTGCCAACGCTGTAAAACTTTTTCATGCGGTTAAACAAAACCCCGCGAAACACAATCTCCTCCACCAGCGGCGAAATCACCCCATACAAAACCAGTCCGCCCAAAAGCGGTACCGAATACTGAATCTGCTTCACCGCCTCATACTTCTGCGAGCCGAGCGTCCCCTGCGTTTGTGACACGCGTGTCAGAAAATCCGACGCTTCGCCAATCAAAGCATTCAGCCCAAACGCCGACACTACGCCAAACACTGCACACAACACACAAAAGCCAAACGACTTTAGCCCCAAAAAACTGTTCTTAAAAAAGTCCAAAAGCTGCTTTAACACGCCCGCGTCAATATCAACCTCTCCCGAAACCGACGCTTCTTTCAAAAAATCGCGCAGCAAAAAGCTGACACCCACTAAACTTGCCGCGGCATTGACCGCCGCACTCAGCATCTGCGAATGCTCCTCCACCCACACGGAAATCCCCGCAATTGGCAGCGAGGGCAGCAGTATCGCAAGCGTCAGCATCGCCGCCGTCTTAACCACCATATAAACCACAAACGGTCTCAAAATATATGCCGCTTTCTGCAAAAACGTCGTCCGCTTCTGCATAATTCTCTTTTTATTCATCGTCCCCGCAAACTCCCCTCATTAAAACCGCTTCCAGCTGTGAAACCGTATCCACAATATAATCCGCACCTGCTGCCTCGAGTTCGCCCTCCGGTGCATACCCGAACGAAACGCCGATAGAAGTCAGTCCGTGCGCCTTCGCGCCCTCAACATCAAACTTCCTGTCTCCCACCATCGCCACACACGCCTTTTTCTCCTGTGCGTCAAGCATCTTTGGCGTCATAAGACGAAGCGCCTCCTCGACAACCTCCTCCTTTTTGCCGCGTCTGCCGTCAAGCTCGCTTCCGACAATATAATCAAAATACTCTTTAATATGAAAATGCTCCAGCACGCGAATCACAAGCGGCGTCGGCTTACTCGACGCAATCGCAAGCTGCTTTTTGCTCTCTTTTAATTTAGAAAGCATCACGTCAATCCCTGGATACATCTCATTCTCATAAATCCCCTGATGATCAAACCGCTCCCGGTATTTTTCAACCGCAAGAAACGCCTGCTCCCGCGTAAAGCCGTAAAACTCCATAAAGCTGTCAACAAGCGGAGGTCCGATAAACGGCTCCAATTGATCAAGGTCAGGCTCCTCAATCCCAAACGCCCGCAGCGCATACTGCACCGAGCTTGTAATCCCGATTTTCGGATCGGTCAGCGTACCGTCCAAGTCAAACAATACATATTCAAACATATATTCTCTCCTCATATTAGAATTTCCTTTTGCAGGTAAAACGAATACAGATACCGTTCTTTCACCCGCTTTCCCGTAATCTGCTCCAACGCGCGCTGATAATAGTCAAGCTGCGCCCTGTAGCGGTCCGCAAGCTGTTTCTCGTCCTCCACCCTGTCCGTCTTGTAGTCCGCAAACACAATTCCGCCATCCTCATAAAAAAACACGTCGATGACGCCCTGTATCAGCACAAGCTCATCCTCCGGATACTGTCCGGACAGCTGATTTGCCCCCACGCCAAACACAAAGGGCTGCTCCTTATAAAGCTCTCCCCTCTCACTTGCCGCAATCATACGCGACGCAAGCGGTGATTTGAAAAATCCGCATATTTTTCCGACCGGTACACAGGCAAGCTCGTTTTCCGTCACCCTGCCCTCGGCAATCCAGCTTCTGCGCGCCTCGTAAATAACTGCGTAAAGCCGTTTTTCGTCCTCCAAAGACTGATATGAAAATTCCTTCCCAAATGACAATAGCTCCATCACCTTGTGCACCGCCGTACCAAACCGCACGCCCCCCTGTGCTGCCTGCGCGTCCGCTCCGGCTTGCGTCTCTTTTGCAAAATCAGGAACATATGTTTCTTCCTTATCAGGCACAATCAGCCTGGCTGCGTCCGCAAACGTCTCCTCATACGACACCCGTTTCAGCTCCGAAACCGTTGTCTTTACCGTAAGCCCCTCAAGATATGCATACGCATACGAAAATTCCATTCTGTCCTCTATCGTCTTTTGAAGCTCTATGTCAGCAAGCAAAGACGCCCTGTCAAGTTCCTGTTCAAGCATCGCGCTTCGCCCCTGCGACGCAAGCTCCTCGCGCAAATCCAAAACCTTGGTGCAAAACGCCGCCTTAATCGGAACTTCCCCGTACGAAATCGCATGTGGGACAAACGAAAAGCCCCGCTCCTCCAAAAGAGGCTGCATGCATGTATGACGCATCAGCGACGCAAGCACCAAATCCAAATACGATCCCGCCCCCATCATCACGGAGTACGGCAGCTTTCCTTCCTCTTCCATTGTAAGAAACAAATCCGCCTGCAGTTTTTTGTCAAAGTCCGCGGCATACCCCGTCAAAATCAGTTTCTCCTTCGCACGCGTCAGCGCCACATACAAAACACGCAAATCCTCCCCGCGCGTATCCTCCTTCATGCGCTGCGCCACGACGTTCTTGCGTATGTTCCTGCGCTTTATCCGCATATCAGGGTCAATATAATCCACGCCCACGCCAAGCTCCGCATCCATTAAAATCGCCTGCCGCATGTCAAGCATATTAAACTGCTTGGAAAGCCCGCACACAAAACAAATCGGAAACTCAAGCCCCTTGCTCTTATGGATTGTCATAATACGCACCACATCTGCATTCTCATCAAGGATATTTGCCTCCCCGAACTCAACCTCCTGCTCCTGTATTGTCTCCAAATACCGGATAAAATGAAACAGACCGTAAAAACTCGTATTCTGAAACGCCCCCGCCTTTTCCAGCAAAAGATTCAGATTGGCAAGACGCTGGTCGCCGCCCGGCATAGAACCGACATACGCCCCATATCCGGTCTCGTCAATCAGCGCACGGATTAACTCCTTAATCGGCGTGTACACGACCCGTTTTCTATAATCCGAAAGCATTTCCAAAAGCCGCTTTACCTTATTTTGCAAAGCGTCCTGCGCATCCGCATTTTCAGCATATAACTTCACCTGCTCATACAAAAACAAGCCGCCGTTTTTCCCGCCCTCCTTCGCAAAACAGCGGATACGCGCAATCTCTTCCTCGCAAAAATCCAAAAACGGCAGCCGCATTACGCCGAAAAACGCAATATCCTGAAGCGGATTGTCAAGCACGCGCAAGAAGTTCACAAGCCCCTGAATTTCCAACGTATCAAAATATCCTGTCCGGCTCGTAACATGCACCGGTATCCTGTTCTCACTCAATACTCTTCTAAAATCCTCGTCCCAGCCTGCCGTCGCCCGAAACAAAATCACAATGTCCGAATACTTTGCCGGTCTTTGTTCCCCCGTCGCCGCATCCGTCACGGGAAAACGCCCGACAAGCTTTTTAATACGCTCCGCCACAAGCAGCGCCTCACGCTCCTTCGCGGAATATTCCTCCTCTTCTTCCAAAGGCTCTCCTGCAATCAAAAGTTCCGTCTGATACGGATTTTCCCCTGCACTGCAATCCCACGCAGGATACGATGCTCCCGCATAAAGCGCGGCATTTTCATCGTACTCCACGTTTCCGACCGACTTTCGCATTAACTGCCCGCAGATAAAATTCACAGCGTCCGTGACCTCCCTGCGGCTTCTGAAATTCATGCTTAAATCAATCCGCACACACTTCTGCGGCGTTTCCTCATCTCCTTTATTTATGACATACGTGTCATATTTTTCCATGAAAATTTCAGGACGCGCAAGCCGGAATTTATAAATGCTCTGCTTCACATCGCCCACCATAAACCGGTTAAAACGTCCGCTCCCCTCGCCCGAAACGCTCTTTAGCAAAAGCTCCTGAACCTCATTTGAATCCTGATATTCGTCAATCATAATCTCCGCAAAATATTCCCGCAAAGCAAGCGCCGTCTCACGCGGCACAATCTCCCCCTTTTCATTCTTTTCCAAGAGAATTTGCAGGGCAAAATGTTCCATATCCGAAAAGTCGATGATATTTTTGTCGCGTTTTGCGTCGTCAAGCATCTCCTTAAACGAAAGCGTAAGCGCCGCAAGCTCCTCCACCGCCTCCTGACAGACCGCCATATCGCGCAGCATATCCTCGACGGAAATCTGAAACAACTGCTTCTTTAAGTTTGCAATGCTTTTCTTCACATCATCACGGATACGCTTCACCGTCTCCTTCAGCACAGGGTCCTCTCCCTGCGTTTTCTTTGCGGAAAGCCTTGTAAATGCACTGTAAGTGAACAAATCATACAGCGCTTCGTAATCCTTTGCTTCTTTGAGCGTTTCAATCAGTTCAAGATCGGATACGAGATTTTCCACATACTGCGCAGGACCGTCCGCCCGTCCCGCAATCGCAAGCGCCTGACGAAGCCGCTCTTCGCACTCTGTTAAAATAGTATCAATATAACGCAGCGCCTCCTGAAACCAGCCCTGCTTTGACAGCTTCTGCGCGTCGTCTGCCCTGTAATCGTCCAACCGCGCCAAAAGCCACTCCTCGGGAAATGGATAACTCATGGAAAAATGATACAGTCTTAAAATTGCCTCCTCAATCCGCTTCTCACTCGTTCCTGTACCATAACACTCCACAAAACGCAGAAAACGCGGCGAAGGCTCCGTGTGCTTCTCCTCCAAAAGCCGGTCCATAACGTCCGCCTCAAGCATCTTAATTTCGCTCTCGTCCGCCACACGAAAAGCGGGGTCAATGCCGATTTCATTAAAATGATTGCGGATTACGAAAAGACAAAAGGAGTCAATCGTCGTAATTTGGGCATTGTGAATAAGCGACGCCTGCCTTTGCAGATGCTCGTTTTCAGGCTGCTCCTCAAGCCCCTTTGCAACCGCCTTGCTGATACGCTCCCGCATCTGTGCTGCCGCCGCCGAAGTAAACGTAACGATAAGAAGCCTGTCAATGTCAACCGGATTTTCCTTGTCCGTAATCCTTTGGATAATGCGTTCCACAAGCACCGCGGTTTTTCCGCTGCCTGCCGCCGCGGACACAAGGATATTACTGTTTCTCGTATCAATGACACGCTGCTGGTCCGCCGTAAAATTCATAACTATGTCTATCTCCTTTCAACCTCTTCCCCCGTCCTCTTTCATTTTTTCGATTGCCTCCTGCGCGTCAAGCTCCTCCAAACGGCGCACAAGCCCCGCTCCAAGCTTTCTGTCAAACCCGCACACACTCTTGTAAACACAGTAAGTACACGCATTTTGGTCTTTCTGTTCATACGGATTTAACCGAATATCCCCGTCAAGAACGCAAGTTCCAAGTTCCTTGATTTTATGATTAACATAATTTGAAACCGTCTCAAAGTCCTCCGCCGAAAGCACCGACGACGCCTGCGTAAAACTGCCGTCTTTCTTCTTTGCCACCGGAAGAATCGACGATTTCGTCTCAAAGCCCTTGTCAAGCAGACGGATTACCTCCTCGTCATCGCTTACCATGCCCGTCATTTTCAGCTCCTCCAAAATCGCCTGCTCAATCTCCGCAGGGTCCGGCGCTCCCTTGTCTGTCTCCGTCATCGGATCATTTACATGATAGTACAGCATCGCCGCCGGAATGACACGCGTGTCAGGATTTTTCTTTTTCTGAAGCTCCACTGCCGCATTCATATACACCACAAGCTGTAACTGCAAACCATAATACAATGCCGCAAGGTCAAACCTGCGATTGCCCGACTTATAATCAATCACCTTGACATACAGCTTATCGTCCCGCCTGCACGTATCAATGCGGTCAATGCGTCCGATTAACTGCATCCGCTCCTCCTCGGAAAGCGCAATGTTGACGGCGTCAAGGTCGTTCGTCATCTGAAACGACAGCTCAAAATCTTTTGGCTCAAACATACCCTGCCGAAGCTGATACTGCAAAGTCTGCACCGTGCGGACGAGCACCCTGCGCATCCGCGTAATCATATATTCATTGCGCTTGCTGCTGTAAAGCACCGTCTCTCCGTACGCCGCAGCATAACTTTCCAAACATTCGCCCACAAGCGTTTCCCCAAGTGCTCCCGGAAAGTCAAACCACGTATAACCCTTTTGCGTCAATTTGTCGGAAAACTGTTCCAGCACCGCATGAAACACCGTTCCCATATCAACGCGCTCAAAGCTGTACCGGTCACGCTCCGAAAGTCCCAATCCATATTGCAGAAAGTGCGCATAGGCACATGCCGCAAACGTTTCCAAACGGCTCACGCTGTTTTTCAGCACCTGACCGTACAAAAGCCGCGCAAGCTCCTTCGGAAGCCGCCGCTTGCCCGCGTCCGCAAGATACGCAAATGCTGCCCGTTTCATCCCTTCCACAATCGGCGCATATGTCTCATTTCTGACACAAGTGTCATAAAGTGTGAAAAACACCTGCCGCTCACGCTCCGACTGCGCGTCAAACAGTCCGTTTGCGGCATAACGGCGAAGCAGCTCCACAAGATACAAAAGCGCGTCCGCCGGCGCGTCAAGCTGCTCCTCAATGCTTCTTAACTGCGGCTGTTCCACCGCAATCTTCGGAAACAGCTTCGTTACGGTATTTATCAAATAAGCGGGACGGATACTCTTTCCCTCGCTGTCCACCTTTGCATAAGACAAAAACAGATATTGGGACGGTTTTGTCATGGTCATGTATAAATAAAGCCGTTGTATGTACATCTGCTGCCTTGGCGTCGGCGCAAGTTCAAATTCCGATTCCTGCAAAAATTCGCGGTCAATATCGGAGAGAATACCGCCCGTCCCGCTGCCTTTAGGAATAATTCCGTCATTGACGCCGACAAAAAACAACGCCCCTATTTCACTCATACGCGTGCGCTCAATATCCCCGATAACCACTTTATCCACGTTCTGCGGTATGGTCCCGACCTTGATTTCGGCAAAGCCCGCGTCAAGAATATCCGCAAATTCTTTCATCGTCAGTTCCTCATCGCCAAGCAGCGCACAAATCTGCTCCAAAAGCTCCATGACAAGCCGGTAAATCTGTTCATATTCCTTCGCCCTGACAAGATCGTTTTCCGCCTGAAACACTGCGGCATACTCCGCCAGCTTCTGCGCAATCTGCGCCTTCTCAATAAATGCATATAAGGCTACGGAAAGCTCGCGTCCCGAAGCCTTCTTTACCATAAGCGGCTCAATCATGGACACAAACCGCTCCCGCACATCATTCAGCTCATCGAGCAGCTTTGCCGTCTCTTCCAAGCCCTTCGGCTGCCTTGTAAAGCGCCTGTTCCATGCCTTCCTGCCGCGAATGCCCGTCGTCCGCACATAATTCTCCAGCCGGTCCGTCTCCTCAAACGAAATCCCCGAAAGACCGCACCGCAAAAAATGAAACACCGCCTCAAACGAATACTCCTGTATCACTACCAAAAGCGCGCTTCTGATAAACTCAATAAACGGATTGAGCACAAGCTTATTGGTGCGGTCCAAAAAGAACGGTATGCCAAACCGCGAAAACTCCTCCTCCGCCAAAAAGCCATACCGCTCCAAATCACCCGTCACCACCGCAATATCCCGGTAACAGTAGTTCTCATTGCGCACAAGCTGCCTGATTTTCAGACACACCTGCCGAAGCTCTTCCCGCGGGTTAGACGCCTCAAAGACTCGGATACTATCCTGTTCCCCCGCAAATTCCTTATGCGGATACCGAAACAGCTCCCGCTCCAAATGCGAAAGTCCCGCATTATTTTTATGCCGGAACACCTGTTCATCAGTAATTGTTTCATCCGCCTCACGCACCGCACCCGCTTCCTTGCAGAGCGTATCAAGATCATGAATGGTCTTTTTGCTCAGATGAAACAGCTTTTGCTCACCGTCCAACAGGTACGGATTTTCGCGCGTATCCATCGTAACGGTCACAATCACCTGCCGCGCCTGAACCATCAGCTCCTGAATTACCTTGTTCTGCACCGGCGTAAAGCCCGTAAAGCCGTCAAACACAATCACGCTTCCAAAAACAATACGTGACTTGGAAAGAACGCCGCGAAGAATATCAAGCGTCTCCTCCGTCGTGATAAAACGCTTATGAATATAATCCAAAAACCCCTGATATAAAATATGCAAATCCTTAAGCTTATGGGAAAGCGCGCCTCTTTTTGCCGCATATTCACAAAGCGTCCCCACATCGTCCGTACTAAGACCATACTGCATAAACTCGGAAATCGCCGACTTAATTTCGCTGATATACCCCGATTTGCGGATATTGCGCTTCATAACGCCAAGCGACTCTTCACACTCCGCCGCAACCCTGCGCAACACAAGGCTCTTGCCCGTATCATCCAAAACAGGTCTGTCATCTCCTCCTGTCTCCTCAAAAACCCTGTGCGCAAGCCGTCCGAAACTCAGCACATCAATATTCATAATGCCCTTATTGGGGTGCAGTTTCACAAGCTCAAGCTGCGTCTGCATCGTAAACTGGTCCGGCACTACAATCAGATAATTGATCTGCGGATTTTTCAAGGACTCCTCAATCACTCTTTGATATAACAGAAAACTTTTCCCCGCCCCCGAAGCTCCGATATAAAACTTTAAACCCATACTTTTTGCGCTTTCCTTCCAATGAACAATTGTTCACAAATTCTTTTTTACGTTTAGTATAGCATAATCGGGTTCAAAATGGTACACTGATATAAAATGGGAAATAAAATGACAGATAAAATAAACAGAAAGGATTACGGTAACCAAAATGGAGGAAATCAAAAACAGAAAAGACATCCCAAAAGAGCATACATGGGCGCTTGAGGATTTATACGCATCAGATGATGTATGGAAAAAGGACCTTGAGGAAATCAAAAAAATGCCCGCTAAAATAGAAGCTTACTGCGGGAAACTCGGCGAAAGCGCGGACACGCTGCTATCATTTTTGGAATTGCAGGATGAAATCAGCATTTTTCTTGACCGCTTTGCAAACTATTCTATGCGAAAGGCGGACGAGGACACCAAAAACACCACTTATCAGGGTTTGAAAGACCAAACTGCCGGAATTTACGTCGCGCTTTCTTCTGCGCTCTCCTTTGCGGAGCCTGAAATTTTGGCAATCGACGATGAAACGCTAAACGCATTTTATGCCAAAAATCCGAAGCTTCAGGTTTATCAACGCTGTCTGAACGACATCCGCCGCAAAAAGGCGCATATTTTAAGCAATGCCGAGGAAAAAATTCTGGCTGCTGCCGGAGACCTTGCACAGGCGCCCGACGATATTTTCGGGCTGTTAAACGATGCCGACATGACCTTTGATTCGGTAAGCGACATTGAAGGAAACCGCTATCCGGTCACACACGCCACATTTATCTCCCTGCTCCATAAAGCAGATAGAAGCGTGCGCAAGGCAGCGTTCGAATCGCTTTATAAAACTTATGAAGCGCACAAAAACACCTCTGCGGCAATCCTGTCCGCACAGATGAAGCAGCTGAACTTTTTTGCTAAAATGCGCAAATACGACAGCCCGCTTCACGCCGCCCTTGACAGCAGCAACGTCAACCCACAGGTCTATTACAACCTGATTGAGACGGTGCACGAAAATATGGACTACATGTATCGGTATGTGCGCCTTCGGAAAAAACTGTTAAAAGTTGACGAGCTTCACATGTATGACTTATACGCCCCTATGGTTTCTAATGCCGGGCGCGACATTCCTTTTTCGGAAACCAGGACCAATATCCGCAATGCCCTGTCTGTTCTCGGCGACGATTACACGGCGCTTTTGGACGAAGGCTTTTCGAACCGCTGGATTGATGTCTACGAAAATACAGGAAAGCGCAGCGGCGCTTACTCCGCAGGATGCCGCGTACATCCGTTCGTTTTGTTAAATTATAAAAACAACCTTGACAGCGAGTTTACCACCGTCCACGAAATGGGACATGCCCTGCACTCTTACCTCTCCAACAAAAAGCAGCCCGTCGCGGACGCCGACTATGTAATTTTTGTGGCGGAGGTTGCTTCTACCTGTAACGAAGCGCTGTTGATGCAGTATCTGCTCAAAAACACCACCGACAAAAAAGAGCGTGCGTACCTGATTAACTACTTCCTTGAACAGTTCCGCACCACACTCTACCGTCAGACCATGTTTGCGGAATTTGAGCTGAAAATGAGCCAAATGGCACAAAACGGCGAAAGCATCAACTCCGGGACGGCATGTAAAACGTACCATGACCTGATCGACCTCTACTTTGGCAAAGACATTGTACACGATGCGCAAATCGACCTGGAATGGGCACGTATTCCGCATTTTTACTACAATTTCTACGTCTATCAGTATGCAACCGGATTTTCCGCTGCCATTGCGCTCTCGCAAAAGATACTGGCAGAAGGCGAACCTGCCGTAAAAGCATACAAAGAAAAATTTTTAAGCGCGGGATGTTCCAAAGACCCGGTTTCTATTCTAAAGGATGCAGGCGTGGATATGTCCACAAAACAGCCGATTGCAGATGCCCTGAAGCTGTTTGGCAGCCTGATTGACGAGATGGACGCGCTTGCAAGCGTGTAACTTATAACCGAATCGTATAATACAACCGCTCAACCTCACAAAGACCCGCACGCGCCCCTGTCGCCTCTGTTATTTCCTTATAAAGACGGTCATACTCCTCTATCGGAGCAATGACCGTCAGCTCCACGTCCGCGCCGTACACGCTGTCAAGCACGTCAATGCCGCGGTTTGCAAGCAAATACTGGATTTTCCCAACAGCATTATAATCTGACTGGATTTTCAATTTTACACCATAATGCTGCCGTGCTGTCTCACACAGCGCAAGCGCTTCCTTTACTGCGCCCGAGTAAGCTCTGACTAACCCGCCTGTCCCCAAAAGTGTCCCGCCGAAATACCTTGTTACAACCACCGCAATGTTTCTGATGCCGCTTCCCAAAAGCACCTCCAGCATCGGTCTGCCTGCCGTGCCGCTTGGCTCTCCGTCATCACTGCTTCTTGTACACTGCGCCTTGCTTCCGATTACAAACGCTGAGCAGTTGTGTCTTGCATCATAATACTTTTTTTTCATTTCTTCAATAAACGCCGCTGCCTCCTCCTCGCTTGCAACAGGACGCACCGTCGCGATAAACCGCGATTTTTTTTCCACAATCTCCGCTTCCGCTCCTTTGACAATCAGCAGAAAATCATCATATTCCATATTTATAACCATGCTCCTTTCACAGTTTGCGTATTCAGGCAACAAAACCCGACCTTTCTTCCACGAAATTCCTACTATATCTTCAAACCCTGCAAATACAATATTACCGGTATCATAAATATAGCATATATTCGCATAAAAAGTAAGTCATACGGCTATAATGAAAAAAAACCTTTATTTCACTGCCATAATTTGTTATAATGAGTAGAATGCCAATGGCATTTTATATTGTTACATAATTTTTAAAAGCACTTATTTTGGAGGTGACGAAATGAATTACGGGAAAAAAGGAATTTCAAAAGTCCAAAAATCCCTCACTTCAAAAAAAATAAAACTGAAAAAAATGGTAATCGTCACAGCCCTGAAGCTTGTACTGATCGCTGCACTTTCTATGGCAGTCATCGGAATCTGCTGCGGACTCGGTATGTTCAAAGGAATCCTCTCATCTACGCCTGATATTGACCCTGTGTCCGTTTTGCCGACTGGCTATGCTACGGTCGTCTACGACGCAAAAGGCAACGACATTGCCAAGCTTGTGGCTGCAAACTCAAACAGAAGCTATGAGGATATGTCAAAAATTCCGCAGTATCTTTCCGATGCCTTTGTTGCAATTGAGGATGAACGTTTCTATATTCACAAAGGAATCGACTTAAAAGGCATGGTACGTTCCGGTTTTCAATTTATCAAAACCAAAGGAAAATCTGCTCAGGGTGCGTCAACCATTACACAGCAGTTGATTAAAAATGCTGTATTTGATGACTGGGTAAATGAGAACACCATTCAAAAAATCAAGCGAAAAATACAGGAACAGTCCCTTGCTATGGAGCTTGAGAAGGAAATGCCCAAGGAAAAGATTTTGGAAATTTATATGAACACCATAAATCTTGGGCAAAATACGCTAGGCGTAAAAGCAGCCGCGATGCGCTATTTCAACAAGCAGCCTTATCAGCTCACACTCTCGGAATGTGCCACAATTGCTGCCATTACGCAAAATCCTTCAAAGTACAACCCGATCTCCCATCCTGAAGAAAATGTAAAAAGACGTCAGTCTGTACTGGATAAAATGAAGGAACTGGGGTATATCACACAGGAGGAGTATGACGAAGCGGTTGCGGACGATGTATACAGCAGGATTGCTGCCGTAAATGAGGAAAGTGATGCCAATTCAGTCTATACATACTTTGTAGACGAAGTGACTGAACAGGTACTTGCCGATCTCATCGAAATCAAGGGATTTAACGAAACACAGGCATATAAGCTGTTATACAGCGGAGGATTAAGCATTTATACCACACAGGATCCCGACATTCAGGCAATCTGTGACGAAGTGTATGGAGACGAAGAAAATTACCCCGAAAATGTCAAGTGGTATTTAAATTACGTCCTCACGATTGAAAAAGCAAACGGTGAAAAGGAAAATCACAGCACGGAAATGTTCAAGGCATACTACAAAGAGCAGAACGCCGGATTCAACCTGCTCTACGACTCAAAAGAGGAGGCTTATGAAGCCATTGAGGCGTACAAGGAAGCAGTGATGTCTTCCGGAGACAAGGTGGACGGTGAACGTGTGACACTCACACCGCAGCCGCAGGTTTCCATTACAGTCGAGGAGCAGTCGACCGGATATGTTGTCGCAATGGTCGGCGGACGCGGTACAAAGGAGGCAAGCCGTACTTTAAACCGTGCTTCCAACACGACACGTCAGCCGGGTTCCACTTTTAAAGTCGTCTCTACCTATGCACCTGCATTGGACAGCGCGGGACTTACACTTGCAGATGTGCAGAATGATGCACCGTTCAACTATGCAAGCGGACGCCCTGTCAGAAACTGGTGGGGCAGCTCCTACAGAGGTCTGTTAAGTCTGCGTTATGGTATTGCACAGTCTGCAAATATTGTGGCAGTCAAGACACTCACACAGGTTTCAGCGCAGCTTGGTTTTGACTATCTCCAAAATTTCGGCTTTACGACACTTGTTGACAAGCGCGTGGAAAGCGACGGAACAATCGTTTCCGACATTGGTCAGCCGCTCGCGCTTGGCGGAATTACGGACGGTGTTACGAACATGGAGCTCAACGCCGCCTATGCTGCAATCGCAAATAACGGCACCTATATTAAGCCAAAGCTCTATACAAAAATTGTTGACCACGACGGAAATGTGTTAATCGACAACACCGCTCCCGAATCGACGCAGGTCATCAAGGAATCAACCGCATGGCTGCTCACAAACGCGATGGTATCCGTTGTCACTTCCGGTACCGGCGGATCGGTAAATTTCGGAAACATGGCAATTGCCGGAAAAACAGGTACGACTTCCGACTACAAGGACGTATGGTTTTCTGGCTTTACACCGTACTATACTGCTACCACATGGACAGGCTACGATAACAATGTTAACATGACCTCTTCTGCGGAAAAGAATCTTTCAAAGAAAATGTGGAAGGCAGTCATGTCAAAAATACATGAAAATCTTGAGTACAAAGCCTTTCCTATGGCAAACGGCATTGTGACAGCGAAGGTATGTTCGAAATCCGGAAGACTTCCGATTGCCGGCGTCTGCGATGGATGTGTTGTGACGGAATATTTTGCAGAAGGAACGGTTCCTACAGGGTACTGTGATGTACATTCTTTCTCAAATGTATGCACTTACTCCGGTCTGAATGCAACGGAGGAATGCCCGTTTAAGAATGCTTCCATTGTAGAAAATATCCCTGCAAGACTTCAGGACAACAACCTTGCAAGCGCAGGAAACACGACGCAGGAAACAGACCCCAATGCGGAAGCCAACACACAGTTATGTCCGCACACAGCCGCCTTCTTTGCACTGCCAAATGCACAGGAGGTATTGCAGCAGCAAATGCTTGAAATGCAGCTAAGATCAAATCCTGCCGCTGCTGCCGAAGCAGCCGAAGCAAATCCGCTTCCTGCATCTGATACGGATTAATAAAAATAACAGAATTTTCTTTCCCGAGCAAGCTGATTTTAGGTCGGTTGGGGAATCAAAAACGCCGAGAAACCGCATAAACATCATGTTTTTGCATGCTCTCGGCGTTTTTTTGATTTTCTGCAAAGCGTTTCGATTTTTCAATTTCTCAGAAAAGTCTAAAAATCCCAGCTTTACCTGCTACACGATTCCTGTTCATGGTTTCATTTAAAAGGTTGTTCCAGGTTATCTTTAGTTTTGTATATGGTGGATTGCCGCCGTCTTTATTACACATGGGAAGAATAAAATGACCCATATGTACTTTTACTTTGGGAATGGTGAAACCAACCTTTGATATTTCTATTCTCTAAAGCAATAAAAAAACCTTGCATTTAACAAGGCTTTTTACAAGCTACTAACGGGAATCGGACCCGTGACCTCCGCACTACCAAAAATATTTTTTACTTTTGATATTTATTGGTAGTGTTGTGGAAGTATTGATTTTATCACATTCTTTAATTCCCTTGTTTTATATCCTTATGTAACTCATTACAACTTTGTAAATGTTCGGTATCTAAACAGTAACTATTTATGTACATTCAACAATGTAAAAACGTTCATAATTACAATTTTCCCAATGGATATAGTATGTATTATGAATTTCAATCTCGTCTTTCTTTGTACCTGTTGGCTTTGTAATAATACCGTTAATCGCATTATCACTTCTAAAATAGGAATAAATTCCGTCTATTCGTTTGCCCTCATAAAAATTCTTGTCTTGAACAAGGGTCACACAAAATGTTGCATCAAAACCATTTTCTTTTAATTCCTCATAAAACTTAATGTCTTTAACAAATGAATACATTTGCTCAGGGTATTGTCCATTCAATGGATATTTTAATTCAATGGCATATTTTTCAATTTCATTATAGATTACAATATCTATTTCATGTTTAATGCAATTTGATATACCAAAGAATTTAGTATTTCTTTCAAACTGTATCTTATGTTGCGTAAAGACACTTCTCAAATAAATCCCTAATTCATGTTGTAAACTAAATTCATTGTATACTTCAATTTGATTTTGAGATAAAAGTGAAAAGAAATGTTTAAGTTCCGCTTGAATCTTATTTTTCATAAGGCCTTTTCCTTTGCTTCGATATAAGTATAGATATATTATTGTACATCAGAAACATTATTGCAAGAAAAAAGGTTAGCCAATTTCAGCTAACCTCATAAAACTATGCATTCTTTCTTAAAAACTCATCAATCTTATCGCTTGCAATTCTCTTTTGTTCCTCAAAACTATGAGCATATATATTCATAGTGGTACTGGTTTGTGTATGACCTAATATGTCGGAAATATCTACAATATTTACTTTTAACGGTTATAGATACCAAAATAACTTACAGTGTCCTTATAATCAACATTGGAAATATCCTTATGAGCCTTTAACAATAATTCCTTTGTCATTTCAAAAGCCTTTAATTCTTCATCAGTGGTAATAATGACCTTTGATTTTTCTTCGTTTGCTTCATCAACCAGACTTTCTTGTGTTAGGTCGGTAATAGCAGTAGTAATTGATTTATTTACAATAGGACGGAACTTTTCCAATGCACTGGCAGTTATCTTTAGTAGGACTATAATCTTTTGCCAGTAATCGAATAAAATCATCACTTGGCTTGGTAAGAAGTTCTTTTAATTTATGAGTAATTTTTCTATAATACCAAAGTTCCTCGCCTTTTTAGCAGTTTGTTTAAATCAAAGCCATTTTTACAAAAGAGGGATAATATATCTATTTTTTCATCTTCCATATTTTCAAAATCAAACACAAAAAATGGCTCTTTATCCATTGTCTTTAGCTTCTCAAAATATGCAAAGAATTTATAAACAATACCATTAGTAAGAATGCCTATTTCAACATCACTATTAGTTGATAGATAATACTCTAATTGAGCATAATGATTTGTTAAATCCTTGGTTACTTTTTTGGCTTCTATAAAGAAGAGTGGTTTTCCTTTGGATTTTACTGCATAATCTACTTTATCACTGTTTTTGTATGAAAAACTGGCATGAAACTCAAACTCTACTTCATTTGGATTGTGTATGTCATAACCCAACAATAATAAAAATGGGTTAATCAATGCTTGCTTTGTATTTTCCTCATTATGTATCAAATCCTTTTTTGATAGAAGGTCTTGTTGCGATTCTATAATTTGTTCTTTAAAGGTATTCATTTTTCTTTATTCCCTTTCAATAGATATATTTTTATAAAAATTCTACTTGTTTTTTAGAGGTCATCTTCTGTAAGTTTTTTATCGCATTTGCCACCATCCAAAACTTTGTTTGGTTTTAGTGTAAACACTGCACATGCACCGGTATTATCATCCGGACTATATACAAATATGCAATTTTTACAGTCTAATTTACTATTTAAGAGAATTCCAAGAGAGTTACCGCCTCTTTCATAGCCTTTTTTGCATTCTTTACATTCCATTTTTATGCACTCCTTTTCCGTTCGGTTACATGATACTTTCAGTATAACTGAAACTTTTATTTTCGCTTCATCACTTAAAATTGTAAGAAAGAGGTGATACGAAAATGAGCCAAAAACATACGGAACTGTATAAAATTATAGGTCAGGCAATCAAAAAATATCGTAAGCAAAAAGGTCTTACTCAAGAACAATTAGCAGATAAAATGGGAATTAGCATTAGTTATTTAACAAAAATAGAAGCCGTTAATTGTGACCAGCCCTTTTCTTTAGAGGTGTTATTGGATATTGCAGAAGTATTAGAGATTTCAATTCATCAATTATTAGAAGATATTGAATAGGTCTGTAACGTTCAGATTTTAAATCTTAGAACCTTTTTGATTCATGCATATATTTCTATTAGAAAATTATTTCTTGGTCGCCATTGTCAAGCGACAACCTTTCCAGTATAATTTAACTAATAATAACCGCTATTGTTTGAATAATCTATGACAGTTACATTTCTTGTGGGTTGATTATTTGCTTTGACAATAGTCTGACTTACTTTGATATACAGGTAAACAAAGGAGGACCATGTATAAGGTACAACGTATTTTTAATTATTGGGCAACCATTTTATTACAACTTGCTTATGCCTATTTAGGGTATAAGATAAATTTAGAATATAAATATAATGATAGATTGGAATTTTTGATTGGAATTCTAGTTACAACGATACTTATGAATATTCTAGATAATATATTTTGTGAGATTGCATATAGGACAACTGGTTTTTTATCAAGAAGTTGTGGTTATAATAGTTCGGATAGAAAAATGGTTCATTGGTTTATCAGAGTAATATTGTATATTGTTGTCTATGTAATTTCCATTACACCATTATGCAGTATTATATTAACACCAGTAGTACAATATTTTACGAGGGAATTTATAGAATGGTTCAATAAGAGTACAACGGACTTTTCTAATACCTTATTGGATTCGGTAACCAATAGTAACTAAACAGTAACTTTTTTTAGATAAGAGCAATAGAAGCGGTAACCATTTTCGGTAACTAAGAGAGTCATTATGTTGCGTTCATGGGTTCGGTTTTTGCACCAAAAAATATTGACCTTAAAACCTTTAAAATCAATATTCGCGAGCTGCTGACGGGAATCGGACCCGTGACCTCCGCACTACCAATGCGACGCTCTACCGACTGAGCCACAGCAGCTTAAACAATATTAAATTGAACCAGTGATTTCATAACTACCAATGCGACGCTCTACCGACTGTGCTATAGCAGCTAGTTCCCAGCAAATCAATTGCTGTTACCGTAGAACATATTATCACAGATAGGACATCTTGTCAAGCCCCTGCATTCTTGAGTTTCCGCAGTTCTATCCACAGAACCACCAATCGTAAAACTGATTATGTACAATTTAAAAAATTAAGCCCAAAAATAAGGAATCCTTCTCCTTTTTGATGTAAAATTTAACTACCCTTTTCTTATTATGTTTATCCCAACTAACATATCTATATTGTGATGATGTATTTCTTATAAATTTTATTTTTAAATATGTTTGTTACTTGAAGATTTGATCCCCCTGTTTTGGCGCATCAAGTTTATATTTCTATGTGAGTGCAATCCACTTAGGCTGATTTGACAGAATGGTGCTGAGTCGGTATTTTGGCTTGTCAAACGATAACAGGTCATTTTTTCTTCCTGAGCTTTAACTCTATTTTCCATTTTCTTTACCGATAAAAATTTTCAATATAATGTATTTATCTCTTTAAGAAGCTCCCTTATACATTCATCTATTGCTTTATTGGTTTTTATCACGACATTATTGATTTCATCTGTTGCCATTGTTGTATCCACTTGATTAATATATTTATCACCTATTTTTTTAAGAGTGTCTGAACAGATAAATATATCTTCTTTTAACTGATTCAATTCAATATCACAACAATAAATATCTAGTATGAAACTGTATGTATCTTTCCAAGCAGCAATACTTGTATTCATTTTACTAATTGAATTTATAAAATTATTGTATCTGTTCACGCGATCATTTGGATCCCTCTTATATAACGCATTATCAAGTTCACGAGACACATCCATAATATCATTCTTAGTATTGTGAAGCCAATTTAACATTTTCGTATAATAATCTAATTGCAAATTCTTTTTTCTATATATTAATTCACGTTCACTAGCAAATGAATTGTTTAGATAAATCGCCAATAATGCTACCAGTGTTGGCATAACTCCTTTAAACAATTCTAAAACTAAATCAACCCACGGGTACAATAATATTAAATCTTCATAACTCATATATGAATCCTCTCCTTCTAATATTTGAAATAATCTCACAATAACGTTGTAATGGTTCCATCTGTTCAGATTTCATAAATTCTTTAACTTTACTACCTAATTCATATAACTAAATATCAAAATCAACCATAGTAAAACCACCTTCCTAAAAAATCTAACCTTAATCCTAAATACAACAAAAAACACCCAAAACATTACAGCAAAATAACAGAAAATATTATTAAATCTATCTTCTTTATTTTTCTTCCGCAATTTTTCGAGTGTAAATCATTTATTTCATTTGTATATGTTTCGATATTAGCATATATGTTCTGATATGTCAACGACAAATTTTGCAAATCTTTCCAAAGCAGATTTTTCCGAATAAAGTATAAATTTTCAAATGTAATTATTGATATACGCTTAATGCTAAATTATATTTGATATAAACTACTTCGACTATCAAACTATTCTTGTATGCACTCTTCAAACCGTCATTCGTTCATAACTTTCCCCTCTCCACTCCTCAACCCCCTTATAAATCAAGCCTTTCATCCTCTTCACCCACAAAAATCACAATCCACCCCCCATCAAAAAACTTCAATCTTTCCCGTAAAATCAGCAAAATCTCGAAGTCCACTTAAATCCACTATAAATAATCAATAACGACTGCATCTGTAGACAATCCGATTATCCGCAATTCCTTGTAAACAAAGACTTTTTTACAACTTCGTCCCATCTTCTACTGAACATATATATTATTGCAAGAAATATCTGTTCTACAATTGAGTCAAAACTTTATTAATCCCTATAATACCTACTTAATTACTATAAACTATATATTTTCATCTCCCTAAAATTGTAATACTTCGAATATCAACCCGAACTTAATCAGCCATTTATCAATAGAAACTATATAAAATCTCTGCTGCCATAACGAAAACAAAGCACACAAAAAAGCACCATCTAATAAACAATGCATCTTTTGGTGCTTTCTCTACTTTTAATATTTAATTATTTAAATCTGTGCCTTCTGCTGTTTTCTCTTTTTCACCTCTGCTAAAAAAGCTCTTCAACCTTCATTATAAAATTTAATTCTTTCCTGCGTTGTCATATCTTTTGTAAGCTCATAATGATATTCCCGAATTTTATAAATATCCCTAATCGTAAAATCTGAGCTTAAAACAGGTTTTTCCATAATCATCCCTGACTATATATCTTCCATTGTCATACATGGCAATTCTTTTTCTTGCCGAAGCTGCTTATCATTTGTAAAGAACATATCACATTTTTTCACTATTGCTGTTGCAATCTGTAAAGCGTCCATAGCTTTAAAGTTTTTATATTGTCCCCTAATCTTTGCCCCTTGTTCTGCTATTGTTGAATCAATACCAACCACTTCAATGTTCATGTACTCAATAAATCTCTTAAAATTGTCCACATATTCTATTTTACTATTGCTATATGGCAACACAAGATATTCCTCAACAGTAAGTACAGAAGTTACAATCTGTATATGCTCATTCATACATCTTGTAAAAAACTTTCTCATTGGTTCCATATATAAGGAGCTATTTTCTAAAAAATATATAATTGGTGCTGTGTCAATAAATACCCTTTTAAAATCTGTCATCATCACGCAACTCCCTTACATATTTATCTGCATTCTGTCCCCGCTCTGTCGATTCCATAACAAACTGATTTAAGTCTACAGCTTCTTTTTCTTTTGTGTCAGATACTCCCAATAGTCCATTTACGCCCTGTATAATCTGAATTACAAAACTCAGTTTATCTTCTGGTACTTTTTCCAACAATTGAATTGCTTCCTTTCTAATCGCTGTCATGAAAACACCTCTCTTTAATAGTTAGTATTTAATATACTTCGCATTTCTTAGTATTATAACATTCTCACTTCCTGATTTCAATTAGTATTATTCTTGAGTTTCCGCAGTTCTATCCACAGAACCACCAATCGTATGTACTCATTATGTACAACTAAAAAAATAAGCCAAAAAATAAGGAATTCTTCTCCTTTTTGATGTAAAATTTAATCACTACAAAAAAATCATACTAAACAAAAAGAGGAGGATTCCCTTACATTCCAGTCCATGGAACTGGGAGCAGCGCTCTTTGGAAAAGCAGTCTTTTGTATGGACCGCGGCTATGATGATAACAAAATGTTTCTAAAACTGGACGAACTGGAACAGGATTATGTGATCCGCCTGAAATCTAACCGTAAACTCTTATACCACAACAAATGAACAATGGCTTCAGAACTGCGTAAACGCAGGAAAGGAAAGATTAAAACAAATGTTCCAGTTTGAAAACTTTCGTGTCAGAACGTTAAAAGCAATCAATGCCCTGAATTTTTATATTACTTTGTGCATGGTATTCTTAGGCCTGGTTTTCCTGGAACCTGGAACAAATGCGCTAAAGGATAACATCATAAAAACAGCAAATCCGGTAAAGCAAAAAGTTTTCTTCTGTTATTACCGGCTGGCAAAAGGCATCTCTAGTATATTATCGTATGCAAAAGAAGGCGTCAGGCTCTGGTTTCGGACGAAACGTCCGAAGTACCGTCAGCTCTGCCTTAAGCTGACCGTTTGAATAGATAAAAGAATATGTCCCCCAAAGTCCGGTTTCGGCGGGGCTTATTAAAGTGCCTCTACTTTATAAAGTGTCATTCTGCAATATCAAAAAACCCGGCAGATTGGCACTTTGGGAAGATGTATTCATTTTGGACTTACATTTTGCGGAAACTCAAGCCTGCCTTTTTATACTTACATCCCTTTTCAAAATTATTACAATAATATTAATATTATGCGATTTCTTGCCAATTATCCAATCATAGGTTATACTACATTATAATTATTTCTTTTACAAATAGCGCCATCTTTAAGAAAGGTATGATGATTTATGAAAAAAACAACCATCAATCATATATTAATGGGAATCATTGTTGTTTTGTGTATCTCCATATGCTTTTTAATCTTTTGCATCGCGAAACGACCTCGTTATATCGAAACCGCTGATACCGAATCTGCCGTTATCGCCGAGATACCGAAAAGCGCCGGCACTGCAGAACCTCAATCGGCAGCGGACACCGATTCTGTCAAGCTGCCCGAACCCGAGAGCACCGCACAGACGGAGCCTTCCACCGCTCCTATGCAGGGAAAAACCTCCACACGGGTAAATATCCGCGACCGCGCTTCAGAGGATGCAAAAGTACTTGAAACGGTTGAGGAAGGCACAACCTTTGAAATTATTGAAGTCCTTGAAAACGGTTGGACTCACATCCTGTATCAGGATATGGACGCCTACATTTCTTCCGCATATGTTATAATCATAAATCAATAGAAAAACGCGGCTCTGTCTTTAAGATTGAGCCGCGTTCATTCGCCTTCTCGACTCGCCGAGCAAATCATCAAACTCAATTTCCTCGTCAAGTACATAATCATCATAATCACACTTTACCAATTCCAGCGCCAACTCTTCGTCCGGCTTATCCTCCCAACACTTCTTTCTGTTGCCGCAAAACATACACATCATGACCGCCACTTGCTCCCTTCCGTCATTTTCTTTTTATCAGCTGCAAATGCTCAAACATATTTCCTTTCAGCAAATCTCCCTGATACTCATCCTTATAATACGCATATGCCCGTTTGTAACTGTAACCATACTCCGAAAACGTCCGTACCACCACATTGATCTCTGCACCGATAAACACAATGTTCATCGTCCCATAAAGCCATAAAATAAAAATTACAATCGCGGCAAGACTGCCATACGTCACGGAATAATTGGCATAATGCCCTATGTAAAACGAAAACGCCCATGAAAACACCAGCCATGCCACAGTTGAGAACACTGCTCCCAAAAGCTCGTAACGCAGCTTCGACTTTCTGTTTGGCACTGTCATATAAACCGTCAAAAAGAAGACCATCAAAAGCACTAACATGCACAAATACTTCCCGTACCCAAACAGACTCTGAAATACCCCAAGCTGCGGAATAAAATACATCAACCCGTTAAACAGATGATTTCCCAACACAATCAACAGCATCATCAGACCAAGCATTGCAAAAAATGCAACAACATACACAATCGCAAGCAGATAGATTACGAAGATATTGCGCGTTTCACGAATGCCGTACACTGCATTCATTCCAATCAGCACCGCGTACACCCCTTTAGATGCACAAAAAAGCATTACAAGCATGGTAACTGATTTTACCATTACCGTAGTGCTCTCTGTATATGCTTCCTGTAAAATCCGGTCCATAAGCGGTTTTAAATCTTCGGGGATTACCGTCATTATATAAGACGAAACAATTTGCGCATCTAACGGCAGGTACTGAAACACAGACACGCAAAATATCGCCATCGGAAAAAGCGACATCAGAATAAACAGTGCCGCGTGTCCTGCAAACGAGGACACGTGGTCGTATCGTATTTTACGCATAAAGCTATATGCGATTTCATATGCGGTCTTCATTTACGCCTGCTTTTCTCTTGCCTTTTTCATCAGGAACAGATCACTGATCGCCTTACCCAAATTATGCGGGTAAAGCTGTACCACAGGGCTGTCGATAATATTCCCTACCTTCATCCGGAAATTTACCTTGACAAATTTATCATCATTCGGAAATTCGCATGCCAAATACTCGCCGTCCTCCATAAATTTTGTATCCGGAATAGAAATATCCGTTTTTCGGTCGAGCATCAAACTCATGGAAGTCGCCGCCGCCCCCATCATCTGATTCATCGCCTCAGAAACCGCGCTTAAATGCATCTCCCCCAGCTCCATCTGCGCAAAGCTGCCGTGTCCGTCGCTGCCCATCATCAAATCGGCGATTGCCTTTGCATCCTCCTCATTGAGCATCAGAATGCTGCATCCCTGTATGCCCTCTACATAACTTACTTTTACAAACACTCTTTTATACGAAACATTTTTAACATACTCACTCTTCTCGATAATCGTAACTTTCGGCGGAGTAATGTCCACCGGCTGACGCACCAGCATCCCCAGTGTCGTCACAGAATTCCCCAAGCAAATATTCGAAATTTCTCCGATTGCATCAATTTCAATATCCGAAAACACATATTCTCCCATATTGGTCCTCCATCTTCTCTTTGTCATTGCTGCATTAAACTAACTTATAAGGCTTTCGATATTACATTCAAGGGCTTTTGCCAGCTTGCGCACAAGCACCTCCGACTGCCTCGAAAGGTCACAGTAAGGTTTCTCGCAACTCTTCACCGCCGACACGCTGCATCCCATCCGCTCCGCAATCTGCTGCTGCGATTTTCCAAGCTCCAAACGCCGCATCTTGGCAGCCGCAATTTTCGCAAAATGCAGATACAGATTTCTGCCGTCAAAATTTACGGAATTTACAAGGTGAATAATGTCCCCCCCATTGTTCATTGCATCCTTATCATGCGCATTAATCGAAACGATGGTTTCCATTATCCGCTTCATCAGCTTCTCGTCGTCATAGTGCCCCAGATTTTCAATCGGAATATAAAGATCGATAAAAATCTCCTTGAGTTCCCGCACCTGTTCCTCATTCAGTTTCAGCACATAATTGTTTTCCTTCGCCTGCTGGTACATCGATAAAATTTTTTTCCAAAATTCATCTTTATCAAACCCCGTCATATGCTGCTCCCCCTCTGTGTTCTGCTGTAAAAATTATATATACCATTATACGACATCGGAAAAATAGTGTCAATTAATATATCACAGATTGCACCATTGTCAGAATAAGTTGAATAATGCCGCCTTATACAAGTTATTTTGTTCACAAATTATTGACTATGACAGCTTATGTTGCTATAATAGAAATCGGACAAAACAGGGAAAGGAGCACTTTTATGAGCATTTTTAATGACGACAGGGCAACCTTTAACCAGGCCGCTTCCGATTTTGATACCGCGCTTTCCGATTCAGGACTTGACGCAGTGCTGCATGATGCATTTGATTCAGGCATGGAGCTTGATGAAATCATGTATGCCATGTTAAAGCACACGGAAAGAACCGTCAGAAGATATATTGTGCAAAACCAGCTCAAAATGGCGGCAAATAAAAACAAATAAAACGGTTTTTCCAAATTTTTAATTATTTTACTTGCATTTCCATATTAGTATATGTTATAATGTTTATCGTTGATGACATATACGACATCAATGGAACAAAGGGGCATAGTTCAGCGGTAGAACAGCGGTCTCCAAAACCGTCAACGAGGGTTCGATTCCTTCTGCCCCTGCTAGACCAAAAATAAGCTTCTCTAATTATAGGGAAGCTTATTTTTTATGCACAGCCAAATCCAATCAAATCAAACAGCTCACATCGCATAAAACGCCTTTGTCAGCTCTACCATATCCGCAAGATCCTTTGTCCCGCCCGTCTCATACGCGGAGTGCATTGCAAGCTGTGCAAGCCCAATGTCCGCGGCTGGCATGGACACCTGCGCCATTGAAAGATTTCCAAGCGTGGAACCTCCGGCGACATCCGAATGGTTCGTATAAACCTGACAGGGTATCCCCAATTCTTTACAGAGCTTTTTCACAAAAGCCGCCGAGTACGCATCGGTGGCATATTTTTGTCCTCCGTGGTATTTTAGGACAATCCCCCCATTCAGACACGGTCTGTTTACAGGATCCGACTTCGCTCCCTGATTGGGATGGCACGCGTGCGCATTATCCGCACTCAAAAGAAAGCTGTCCGCCTTCCAAATGCGGCACTTCCTTGTTTCCACGCCTAGCCCGTCGCCGATATTCGCAAGCGTATCCCGCAGAAAATCGGAATCCGCACCCTGACGCGTAAGACTTCCCACCTCTTCGTTGTCAAACACGGCAAGCACGCTGATATACCGGTCCGGTTCCACTGCGGTTACCGCCTCCATTCCGGCAAAGACACACGCCAAATCGTCGAACCGCGCGGACATAAGAAACTCGTCATGCGCACCTGCAAGCGCTGCTTTTTGGCTGTTCTGTACAAAAAGGTCTGACGCCAAAATATCCTCCGCGCAAAACTGCGTTCCATACTCGCGGTTCAGCGCCTGTGCAGTCAGCTTCCCAATGCTTATCGTCTCTTCCCCGTCCTGAGGCTTTCCTGCCAAAAGCGGAAGCATGTCCGTCTGCGCAGTAAGCGCAGCGCCGTTGTTGACCTCACGGTTTAAATGAATGGCAAGACTTGGTATGAGACAGATGTTCTCCTTTAATGCTACCGGATAAGATACAATTTCTCCATCCTCCGACACACATGCCCTGCCCGCAATTGTTAAAGGTCTGTCAAGCCATGAGGACAATATCATACCGCCGTATTTCTCCGTATTCAGGCTTACATATACCCCCTCTTTTATCATCTCAGGGCATTCCTTCAGCTTAAATGCCGGCGAATCGGAATGCGCCGCGAAAATATGAAAACCTTTGATCGTATCAACGCCGCACTTTGGCACGCGAAATGCCGCCAGCGACGAATCATTTCGAATCACATAATACCCGCGCCCCCCCTCAAGCTGCCACACAGCTTTCTCGCTAAGCCTTGTAAATCCCGCCTTCGTTAATTTTCTCTCCACCTCACGCACCGCATGATAGCAGGTCAGTGAAGCGTCCAAAAAATCCATCAGCTCCCTGAGCATATCCATTGCTTTTAACCTCCGTTCTCCCTAAATGTTATATCAAATCAATCGCTTCGCCAATTCCGCCCACACCGATTACCTTAATACCCTTTACCGGCTCCATGCCCTCAAGGTTTACCCGCGGCATAATCACGGCGTCATATCCTAACTTCTTTGCCTCCAAAACGCGCTGCTGCGCCATTGTGACGGCACGCACCTCGCCGCTAAGCCCCACTTCTCCAAACACCAGTGTCTTTTCGTCCACCGCCCGGTTGCGGAAGCTTGACACAATCGCCATAACAATGCCCAAATCGGTCGCAGGCTCATTAATCTTCATGCCGCCCGCAATGTTAACATATGCGTCGCAATCGCCAATCTGAAGCCCAAGCCGCTTTTCAAGCACTGCCATGAGCAGATTGACTCTGTTAAAATCCGTTCCCGTCGTCTGACGGCGCGGAATACCGAAATTCGTACGGCACACAAGCGCCTGTATCTCCACCAAAATCGGACGGGTGCCCTCAACGGAGCATACGACCACCGAACCGCTTGCTCCCTTTGGCTTTCCGCTAAGCATATATTCGGACGGGTTTATAACTTCCGCAAGCCCCTCCTTTCGCATCTCAAACACGCCGATTTCATTCGTGGAACCGAACCTGTTTTTCACGCCGCGCAGAATGCGGTAGGACGCATACCGGTCCCCCTCAAAGTAAAGCACCGTGTCCACCATATGTTCCAAAACACGCGGACCCGCAACGGTTCCCTCTTTTGTCACATGTCCCACAATAAAAATGGAAATGCCGAGCTGTTTTGCCAGCCGCAAAAAAACATTCGTCGCCTCCCTCACCTGCGAAACGCTTCCTGCCGCCGACGATACCTCCTCCTGATACATGGTCTGTATTGAATCGATGATTACCGCCTTTGGATTAACACGCCGTATCGCCTCCTCCACAAGCCCTAGATTCGTCTCACACAAAAGCAGCATATTGTCCTGAAATTCGCCGATGCGCATGGCGCGAAGCTTAATCTGCTTTAAAGACTCCTCACCCGAAATATAGAGCACCTTCCTGCCTGCCAAAGAAAGCTGTCTGCACACCTGAAGCAGCAGGGTCGATTTTCCGATACCGGGATCACCGCCCACAAGAATTAACGAGCCCTGCATAATACCGCCGCCAAGCACCCTGTCAAGCTCCGCAATCCCCGTCATCATGCGCCCCCCGTCGTTTAGCGAAATGGCGCTTAGCTCAACAGGCTTCGGCGCCTCCCTGACAGCCGCAGTCTTTGACGCGCCGCCCATGCCGCTTCCCGTAACGCTGACCTTCTCCTCCACAAATGTATTCCACTTCTTACATGCCGGACACTGCCCCATCCACTTGGAAGATTCATGTCCGCATTCCTGACAAAAGAAAACCGTAGTTATTTTTTTTGCCATATTGATTACCGTGCTCCTTTCCGTTTCCGCAGCCGGCGGATAAAAATACCTCCTCTTAGCTTCACTCTGAGAGGAGGTACTTTATCTGAATTTATCTGCCGCAATTATTTTTTTATCAGTTTGACCGCAACCGCGCCTGCGCCTTCTAGCTCAACGCTGATGTTCAGCTTTCCGGAAAGATTTGTTTTCATCGCTCCCGCGCTCTCTCCTGCCACAACAACCTCGTACTCCGCATCCTGTTCCACGCCCAGCGTAATCTGTGCATCCTGCGCGCCCTCTACTTCAAACGAAATGCTGTCCCCGTCACAATGAAAATCATGGACGGAGGTACCCGGAACCGATTCATACAGGAAAAGTCCATTCTTTTCCAGCTTAGTGATTGCCTGATACGTTTTTACCTTGTACGTATCTCCTGCATGCTTGTAATCCTCAAGCTTCGCCTTCGCGGCAAGCTCGTGATTTCCAAAGCTGATGCTGCCATTGCTCTCGGAACGTAGTAATTCTGTAACTGCTGACATTTCTTTTGTCCTCCTAAAACAATAAAAGTTGATGAATTATATTTGATTATTTTGTTCCCTTATACTACTATCATATACTATAATATTTAAATTTTCTACAGATTTTTTCAAAATTTTCCGAAAATTTCAGTAGTATTTTATTCTTTCAGCTCCTTGATTGTAAATGTAATTTTGTCGTTTCTAACGCCTGCCGAAACCACGTCTCCGGCTTTTACCCTGCCCTCCAAAATTGTAGTCGCAAGCTCGTTCTCCACGACATTCTGAATGGCGCGCTTTAACGGTCTTGCGCCCATTTTAGGGTCGGAATGCTTCTTCACAAGGTATTCTTTTAACGTTGCGGTAAGCGTCAAATCAATATCAAGCTGTGCCTTGCAGCGCTCGCACAGATTTTTGGACAGCAGCGTGATAATCTGCTTCATATCATGATCCGTTAACGGATGGAATACCATAATCTCGTCAATACGGTTGATAAACTCAGGCTTAAATAAACGCTTTACCTCCTCCATAACGTTGGACTTCATTTTATTATAATCCGCTTTCTCGTCCTTTACCGTCGCAAAGCCCAAATTCTTAGGGTCCACAATCCGCTTTGCGCCTGCATTTGAAGTCATAATCAGTATGGTATTCTTAAAGCTCACCTTCCTGCCCTTCGAATCCGTAATGTGCCCGTCGTCAAGCACCTGCAAAAGAATGTTAAACACATCCGGATGTGCCTTTTCAATCTCGTCGAAAAGCACGACCGAATACGGATTTCTGCGCACCTTTTCACTGAGCTGTCCGCCCTCCTCAAAACCCACATATCCCGGAGGCGAGCCGACCATTTTCGATACGGAATGCGATTCCATATATTCTGACATATCAACCCGGATTAACGCATTTTCAGAACCGAACATCGCCTCCGCAAGCGCTTTGGAAAGCTCCGTTTTTCCGACGCCCGTAGGTCCCAAAAAGAGGAACGAACCAATCGGACGGTTCGGGTCCTGCAGTCCTACGCGTCCGCGCTTCATCGTTTGGGCAACCGCCTTTACCGCTTCCTCCTGCCCGATAACACGCTTGTGCAGAATGCTCTCAAGCTTTAACAGCCGCTCGCTTTCCTTCTGTGTTAACTTTTTAACAGGTATCTTGGTCCAGTTTGCCACAACCTCCGCAATGTCGTTTTCCGTCACCACAAGATTTTTCTCGGTCTGCGTCTTTTCATATCTGCTGTATGCCTTATCATATTTTTTAATCAGCTCATCCTGTTTTCCACGCAGCTCAGCCGCCTGCGTATACGCCTCCATCCGGATGGAGCGCTCAATCTGCAAATCAAAGCGCTTAATCTGCTCCGCCATCTCTTTAAACATATCGGGAAGATGCATGTTTTTGAGCCTGATTGCCGCCGATGCCTCATCAATTAAATCAATCGCCTTGTCCGGCAGATTTCTGTCATTAATGTAACGGTCCGAAAGCTTTACGGCAGCCTCAAGCGCCTCGTGCGTAATCGTCACCTGATGGTGCTCGGCATACTTGTGTACAATTCCCTCAAGAATTTCCACCGCCTCGCTCTCCGTCGGCTCCTCCACCATTACAGGCTGAAAACGCCGCTCTAACGCCGCATCCTTCTCAATATATTTGCGGTACTCCGCAACCGTTGTTGCACCAATGAGCTGTATCTCACCTCTTGAAAGCGAAGGCTTTAAGATATTGGACGCGTCAATCGCCCCCTCCGCGCCGCCCGCGCCAATCAAAGTGTGTATCTCATCCAAAAACAGATAGATATTGCCTGCCTCAACCACCTCGCGGATCACCCGTTTGATACGTTCCTCAAACTCGCCGCGGTACTTAGAGCCCGCAACCATTCCCGCAAGGTCCAACGTCACGACCCGCTTGTTCTTCACGGTATCCGGCACGTCGCCGTTGACAATGCGAAGCGCAAGCCCTTCCGCTATCGCCGTCTTTCCGACGCCCGGCTCGCCAATCAGACACGGATTATTCTTCGTGCGCCTTGAAAGAATCTGCACCACGCGCAGAATTTCCGTCTCCCTGCCAATCACGGGGTCAAGCCGCCCGTCCTTTGCAAGCTGTGTCAAATCCCTGCTGTATTGATTTAACGTCTGCGTCACGCCGTTTTTTTTCTTTTTATTCCTGCTCAAATCATCCTTATGCTGATTAATGTCCTCACCCATCGCAATCAGCGTATCAATGTACAGCTTCTGCACATTGATACCAATGGTATTCAAAAGCCGTAAGCCGACGTTTTCTCCCTCTCTTAAAATTGCCAAAAGCAGATGCTCCGTACCTGTCATCGGACTTTTATACTTTCGTGCCAGCTTGTGGCTCTCTTCCAGGATTTTTGCCGCCCTCGGCGAGTATCCGTCCCGCTCCAGTGTGGCAACATTGCCCTCCGGCGCAATCAGCTCCTTAATCATACTGATTAACTGCACCTCGTCAACGCCGTTATCCGTAAGCACCTTTGCCGCAACGCCTGTCTTTTCCCTGACAAGCCCCACTAAAATATGCTCGCTCCCGATATAACTTTGGCGCAAATCCTTCGCCGTCTTTGCAGCCTTCTGCAAGGCGACCTTTGCTTTATCCGTAAACTGCTGCATGATTAACCTCCATTTGACTAAAACCTTCCGTTTTGCATTCACGCAAACTTGTAAGTGAATGATTTATCATTCACTCTTTCTTCCATACTCTGCATATATTTCATCAATCAGCTCATGTACCTCCGTTCGCGAAATCCGCTGGCAGCTGCTCTTTGCCAAAAGCACCAGCATATCGCGCTTTAACTCCTCAAGCGCCCGCATCTTATCAATATCCACGGCAATCACCGCGCCCTTTCTGCGGTCCACTTTCACAAAACCCTCCTGCTTTAACACCGTATACGCCTTATTGACCGTATGCATGTTGATGCCGATGGTTTCCGCAAGCTGCCGTACCGAAGGAAGCGCATCTCCCTCCTGAAACTGAGATGTGGCAATCCCGATGATAATCTGATTGCGCAGCTGCAAGTACAAAGCCTCGTCACTATTAAAATCAATTTCTATATACATCCGTCCCCACACTCCTTTTCGCCGACTGTTATACGAATTATAGCACAACGAAAACAGATGTACAAGCATTTTATGGCACTGCCGCAATCTTATCCAAAATCCCTGTCAAATGCGCAATCACCACACCGTAATTTGTCATCGGCACCCCCTGTATCTTTGCCTGCTCCACTCTCGATAGAACATATTTTCGATTATACATACATGCACCGCACTGAATAATCAAATCATATCCCGATAAGTCCGCAGGAAAATCCGTGCCGCTCTTATGCACAATCTCCAACCCCTGACCCAAACGGCTCCGAAGCATACGCGGAATTTTGACCCGTCCGATGTCCTCCGTAAGCGGTGCATGGGTACAGCATTCTGCAATCAATACCCGCGCGTTTTCCCGCAGTCCGTCAAGCGTTCTTGCACCTTCCATATAATAAGGCAAATCGCCCTTATAGGCTGCAAAAAGCACGGAAAACGAAGTCAGCATGCTCTCTTTTGGCTTCCCGGCATACACCTCGCCAAACACCTGCGAATCCGTAACAATCAGCTTTGGCGGCTTTGCAAGCGATTTTAACCCCTGTGCCATTTTATCCGCCGTAACGCTCACAACGACGCAGTTTTTGTCAAGCAGCTCCCGGATTGTCTGCACCTGCGGCAAAATGAGCCGCCCCTTCGGCGCCTGAATATCCTGCGGCATCACAAGCATTACCACATCGTCTTCATCGGCGAGACTGCCCGTAATGGAACGCGCGTCAAAATCCTCGGGAACAAGACGCGCAAGCGCCTCCCTGACACGCTCCATACCCTCACCGGTTGCAGAGCTTACGACCACCGGTTCACTTCCCGTCTGCTTTCCGATTTCACCGCAAAGCCGTTGTATTTCATCCGGCGTTCTGTTGTCGGACTTTGTGACAACTGACAGTACCGGCGTCTTTCTTTCCCTGAAAAAAGAAAACCACTCTAACTCCGCTTCCATATCCGAACCGTCAAATAAAATGACACCAATGTCACTTTTTTCCGCCGCAAGCCTTGTCTTTTCTATCCGCTGTTTTCCGAGCGCACTCCCATCGTCAAAGCCTGCCGTATCCGTCACAACACACGCGCCAAGCGGAAAAATCTCCATCGGCTTATTCACGGGGTCAGTCGTCGTACCAGCCACGTCTGCCGCAATCGACACCTGCTGCCCCGTAAACGCATTGACAAACGAAGACTTACCGCTGTTTGTGCGTCCGAACACGCCGATATGCAGACGCACACCGCCCGCCGCTTCGTTCAGACTGCCCATGATACCCCCTCCGTTTCCACGTTCCTTCTAATTAAAGTTATCAAAACCGAAAATCGCGCACACCGTGTTCAATCTCACGGATATTCTGCGCTGCACGTTCCTTCACTTTTGGATTTGGTATTTTTTCAAGCTCCCGCGCAATCAGCTCCATTCCAAGCCGCTTTGTGTCCTCGCTTGCGTAATCCTCCATATATTCCTTTAAGGTCATCAGCGCATTCGGGTGACAGCAGTTTAAAATCTGCATATTTTTACAAAGCGTCATAAAACGGTCGCCCGTTCTTCCCTCCCGGTAGCACGCCGTACAAAAGCTTGGAACAAACCCAAGTCTTATCAGCCAGTTTATCACTTCATCAAGGCTGCGCTTATCGCTCACGTCAAACTGCTCGCTTGTGCTGTTGTCCTGCGAAGGCTGCGCATAACCGCCCACGCTCGTACGCGACGCTCCGCTAATCTGCGACACGCCAAGCGGCAGCACCCGCTCGCGCAGCTCCTGACTTTCCCTCGTTGAAATAATCATACCCGTATACGGCACGCTGATACGGATTAATGCACAGATTTTTGCAAAAATATCGTCACTGATTCCGTTGTCAAAATCATCAGGATTAATATCGTCCGCCGGCTTTACGCGCGGTACGCTGATGGTATGCGGTCCGACGCCGTGCACTGCCTCAAGGTGCTCCGCATGCATCAAAAGCCCCGCAAACTCATAGCGGTACAGCTCCAGCCCAAACAACACGCCAAGCCCCACATCGTCAATACCGCCCGCCATTGCCCTGTCCATCGCTTCCGTATGGTACGCGTAATCATGTTTTGGTCCTGTCGGATGAAGACGCTCATAGCTCTCCCTGTGATACGTCTCCTGAAACAAAATATAGGTGCCGATGCCCGCGTCATGCAGCTTTCTGTAATTTTCCACCGTGGTCGCCGCAATGTTGACATTGACGCGCCGGATTGCCCCGTTTTTATGCTGAATGCCGTAAATCGTCTGAATAGATTCCAAAATGTATTCAATCGGATTGTTCACCGGATCTTCGCCCGCCTCGATTGCAAGACGCTTGTGCCCCATATCCTGCAAAGCCGTCACTTCCCGAACGATTTCCTCCTGCGTCAGCTTCTTCCTTGCAATATGCTTGTTCTTTAAATGATACGGGCAGTACAAACACCCGTTCACACAGTAATTCGACAGATAAAGCGGTGCAAAAATCACAATGCGGTTGCCGTAAAAATCATTTTTAATCTGATTGGCAAGCGCATATATTTCCTTGATTTTCTCCTCGTTCTGACACGCAAGCAGCACCGAAGCCTCCCTGTGGTTTAATCCCTTCCTCTGCCGTGCCTTTTCGATAATCGCATCAACAAGCTCCATGTTGTCACAGTTTTTGTCCGCATATTCGAGTGTTTCCCGAATCTCTTCATCCGAAATAAACTCCTCCGCACGAAATGAATTTACATTGTACATCCTAGATTACTCCTTTCCGTAGTCGCCCCTGCTAACGACAAGCCGATAACCAATATCTGCCATCCGTTTTGCAAGCTCCTGCTTATGCTCCGCCGCCTCATCCCCCATACAGCGCTTGTTATCGTAAAGCTGATACTGTTTGCGTACCTGTGGCGGTGAAAGATTGGGCATCACGACATTTGCGCCTGCCTGTACCCCAAGCTCGCGCCCTGCCGGATGAATTGTCCCAAGCGCCGTCGTCGCAGGCAGAAGCACACGCGGATGCAGCAAGCGGATGATGCTTAACAGCCTCAGCGTCATTTCAAGCGTCCCCGCCTGCGCATAGGCAAAGGGCGTATCCCGATGCGGTATAAAAGGACCGATACCGACCATATGCGGTCCCAGTTCCCCGAGAAACCGCAAATCCTCGTAAATCGTGTCCACCGTTTGAAACGGCGAGCCTACCATAAAGCCCGCCCCCGCCTGATATCCGATTTCTTTTAGGTCATACAGACATCTTTTTCTGTTTTCCAGCCGCATCTGACTTGGATGAAGCTTCGCATAATGCGCCGAATTTGCCGTCTCATGCCGCAGCAGATAACGATCCGCACCCGCATCAAAATACGCCTGATACGTCCTGCGGCTCTTTTCACCGATAGAAAGCGTCACTGCACAGTCCGCAAACTTCGACTTAATGTCATAAACAATCGCACAGACCCGTTTTTCGGTAAAATACGCATCCTCTCCGCCTTGTAAAACAAACGTTCTAAACCCTAGGGCATACCCCTGCCTGCAGCACTCCAAAATCTGCTTCCGCGTCAGCCTGTAACGCTGCGCTTTCTCATTGCCGCACCGGATGCCGCAGTAATAACAGTCATTTTTGCAATAATTTGTAAACTCAATCAGCCCTCTGATATAAATATCTTTCCCAAAAACACGATCCGCCGCCTGTCTTGCATGCGCTTTTAAGTACGCAATTTCCTCCATGTCACCACACAAAAGCAACGCCGCAAGCGCATCCTTTGACAGCCCTGCGCCATTTTCCAGTCCGTCAACAATCTCCTTTACCATTTATCCCACACTTACAATTTTATATAATCACAATGCTAGCGTTCTGAATATCCGACAAATCGTACGTCTTTCCCGTCTTAATTCCCACAACTTTAGGACGCAGTACATACTTCGGATTATTCTCCACCACGCGTGCCGACTCTCCCGTGCTCAGCTCCACATCCGTCCCCACGGGATACAAAATCACGCTCTCCAAAAAACTTCGCATAATGCTAATGTCCAGCTCCTCAGTCATGGACATAATCATCTCCACCGCATCCCGCGGAGAAAACGGCTTTTTATACGGCCGCTCCGTCACCAGCGCATCATAGATGTCCGCAACGGAGATAATGCGTGCAAAAATATTGATGCTGTCGGCGCCCACGCCCATCGGATACCCTTTTGCGTTCATTTTCTCATGGTGCTGCAAAACACCCATTTTAATCTGATTGGACAAATCGTTTTTCTCTTTCAAAATGCCGTACCCAAACAGCGAATGCTGTTTCATCATCGCAAACTCGTCGTCCGTAAGCTTTGCCGCTTTATTTAAAATTTCGTTTGGTATCTTCGATTTTCCGACGTCATGCAAAAGCCCCGAAATCCCGATTTCATAGACATCGGCATCACCCAATCCATGCTTTTTCGCCACAATCATCGCCATCGTGGCAACGTCAACGCTGTGCTTAAACGTATACTCGTCGCTTATCTTGAGCGCGCTGATGTCGACCGCAAGCGCATCGTTGCTTGAGATCGCTTTCATCAAATCGTCCGTGATGTTCTTTGTCGTACTCGTAAAGCCCGCTGATTCCGTATCGTTATACAAATACTGAATGCCCTCGGCAACGCGCGCCTTCACGCTCTCGGACAGATTGACCTTAGCCCTGTCCTGCACGGTATTTTTCTCAATTACCTTCTGCACCGCAGGAGACATAACGACTTTGCTCTCCTCATCCGGCTTCTTCTCGTCCTCTTCGCCTTCGCGGATATAGACACCTCCGATGCCCATTTTGAGCAGCGCTTCCTTATGAAAATAGTCCATAGCGGTACCCCTTGCAATCAGTATCCTTCCCGCCCTGTCCACAATGGACTGGTCTATAATCATTCCCCTCTGCAAGGAACGCGTTCGAACAAATCTTCTTATAATCAGAGTGCCCACTCCCTCTCATGTATATTCTTTCCGTGAAAGCTTCTTTATTAACAGCATATAATATCAGTTTACACCAAAACCCAAATACTGTCCACCATTTAAAAGAAACACTTTTATTTCAGCCAGTCAGACAGTACGCGATTAATCAGCTCTGTATCCAGCGGCTTTGCAATGTGTTCATTCATCCCCGCGTCCATCGCTGCCTTTACATCCTCCGCAAACGCATTCGCCGTCATGGCGATAATCGGAATCTCTCCTGCATCGCGCCTGTCAAGACGCCTTATCGCCCGCGTCGCCTCGTATCCGTTTAAAATCGGCATCATTACATCCATAAAAACAATCTGATAAGTATACGGAGCAGACGCTTCAAACAGCTCCACCGCCTCCTGACCGTTTTGGGCAACCGTAACCTCCAGTCCGTTCTCCGTGAGGATATACTGCGCAATCTCCTGATTTAATTCATTATCTTCCACAAGCAACGCGCGTTTCCCTGAAATATCCGCCGTATCCGTTTCACTGTTCTTTGGCGTGCCCTTCGGCATGTCCGCAATCTGCAAAGGAAGGACTACGGTAAACACGCTGCCCTGATTAAGCACACTCTCAATCTGTATCGTTCCGCCCATCTCGTCAATCAGCTTCTTGGTAATTGTCATGCCAAGACCGGTACCCTTGTACGTCGTTCTTGCACCACCCTCCTCCTGTGTGAACGGTTCAAAAATATGCTTGATATATTCCTTCCCCATACCGATTCCCGTGTCGGAAATCTCAAACCGGATTTGGGCGATCCCGTTTTGCGCGGAAAGCTCATGGCACCGAAGCGTTACATTGCCCATCGGCTTATTATACTTTACGGCATTCCCTGCAATATTAATTAAAATCTGTTTAATATGAAGCGGACTTCCCACAAAATATTGATGCGGCAAAAGCTCCGGCTCCATATAGTCCATTGTCAGCTCCACATTCTGCTCCGCTGCCTGACCGCCTACAATAGTCGAACATACATTCAAAAGTTCCTTTAAGTCAAAAACCTCCCGCGCAAACTCTGCCTTTCCTTTCTCCAGTTTACTGATGTCCAACACATCGTTAATCAGCGACAACAGATGCGAAGCCGAAGTCTTAATCTTCTCCCTGCAGTCTGCCTGACGCTCCAAATCCCCCGGATTTTTCTCCGCAATGTTAAGCATTCCCATAATTCCGTTAATCGGTGTGCGAATATCGTGCGACATATGGGACAGAAATTCCGTCTTTGCCCGGTTTGCCCGCTGTGCCTCCTCGATTGCCGTGCGCAGTTCTTCATTCTTTTTTTCAAGAAGAAAATATGACTTTCTGCGCAGATGCGCAACAATACAGACAAACAGCACAATCAGCGTCAGCATAATGACGAAAATAACGATAATATCCCTGGACTGATACAGATAATCCATAAACTCATAGCTCTCATAGGGGATGTTCATATACTGGTCAATAATATCCTCCTTCTCAGCCTCCGTGACCATACGCATCGCCTTATCCATAACACGGTAAAGCACAGGATCCACATCACCGGACGCCGCCAGCGTCGTCCCCGACTGAAACCTGTAATTTTCCCACTCAACCAAATTGGAAAAGCGTTCATTCTTGGACTGGTAATTGTATTCAATCGTGTTTAACAGCGTAATATCCGCCTCGCCCTTTTCCACTGCCTTTAGACAATCCTTCGCACTGTCACGGTATACAATTTCTGTCTGAAGACCGATATGGTCTGCCCAATAGGTTCTTCCCTTTGTAAGCACAAGCGTTACATCCTCATCGGAAAGAACATAGTCATTTTTTGTCACAATAACTGCATTATACGGCATAAACGTGCCGGTAAGCATAATATTCCCATCCTGTGCAAGCTGCATGCTGTTGGAACCGACATAAAAGTCTATCTCATCCTTTAAAAGCAGATCCTTCCAATATTCGTTTCGGTCAAGCGGGCAAAACTCTATCGAAATTCCGCTCCGCTGTGCCGCCGTGCGCAGGATCTGAATATAAATCCCGTCATATGCACCGTCATCACCGACATAAGCCAGCGGTCTTGTATCCCTGTAAAAGCCAATGCGTACCGTATTATTCTTTTGAATCAGCGCCAGCTCGTCAGCCGCAAAATTCTCGCGATACATTCCGTAATAGCGCCCAATCAGCTCCTGCTCCAGCGCGGGGACATCCATCTTTAGCTTTTCAATGCCCAAATTCAGCTCATCCAGCAAAAGTTCATTGCCTTTCCATGTAATATAGTAATAGGATGCATACGCAAATTTTCCCACAAGACACTGCTTCTTCTGCACCTCTGTCAACGTATGTGCCGCCACATCAATCTCCCCTGCACGAAGCGCGTCCTGCATTTCCTGTGTCGTGTTAAACTCCCGAAGATGCGGTGCGCTAATTTCATTGCGCGCCAAATAATCCAAAAATTCCGTCTTTCGCACATAGCTCTTCACAACGCCGAACGTCATATCCTTCATGCGTTCAAAATCTTCAAAAGCCAAATCACTGTCTTCCTCAACAAACAGACAGCCATACGTATACCCGCTTGATAACGATGCATAATCGAAAATTTCCGCACGCTCCTGTGAATACTGCGCGGATCCTACCAAATCCACTTCCCGCGCCGCAAGCTTTGCAAGCGCGTCATCCCAGCTGCTGCACTCCACATATGTGATACGCCACCCCGTATAACGGCAAAGCTCTTCCAAATAATCCGCATCTACTCCGCCGTAACCGTTTCCTTCCGAATACGTATGATACCCCTCCATCGGGAAAAACGCCACCTTCACTACGCGGGAATCCCGCGCGCAAAGAGGCGTCGAAAAAACTACGGTAAAAAAGGCAATCGCCAGCAACAGCGCTGCCCCTTTGCCGCTCCGCTTTCTCCAAAAACTCTTTTTGCTGTCAACACAACTCATTTTACAGACTTCCTTTTTGCATTTTCTTTCTCGTTTTCATAAAAAACCTGTGTTTTTATTATAACTCAATCCAAAGCAATTTGGAATAATTTTGGCAAAAATATCCAATCTCTTTTACCGCCGCTGTTTCAACGCATTCCGATACTGAACCGGTGTTTTTCCTGTCGATTTCTTAAATGCCTGTGAAAAATAAGACTGCGATGAAAACCCAAGCATGGCCGAAATTTGGGAAATCGAATACGATGTAGATTCCAGCAGCGATTTGCCCTCCTGTATCCTCTTTTGCAGAAGATACGTAATCGGAGAAATACCAATGTATTTCGTGAAGGCATGCGCCATATAGTACTTGTTCATATGCGAAAGCGACGCCAGCATATCCAGCGTGATATTCTCCGCATAATTTGCATCCAAATAATTCTTAATCTGCGTGCATTCTCTGTTTATCAGTTCATTGCTGCTCTGCACAATGGACAGGTGATTGTTTCTAAGCATACAAATCATGATCACTTCAAGCAGCTTCTGACACACCGTCTCATAATTTTCCGCCTTCTTGTTAATCTCTTCCAGCAGAATATTCAAATACGCATAAATATTAGAGTTTTGTGTATTGTATTTGTATACATCGCCAAATGCCGTCTGCATACATACACTGTCTTTTGCGGCTGCAATCTCCTCGAAGGAAAAAGAAAGCCCCTCGATTCCCAGCACGATATACTCAAGCGGCTCCAAGGGAAGCGACTTTTCTGTATGCTGCACATTAGGATTGATAATCACCATGTCATTCTTTGCTACCGAAAATTCCATACCCTCTGTGATAAAGGACCCGCTCCCCCGCACAACATAAAACAGCTCACTGAACGGATGGGAATGCAGTATGCTCTGCCAGTCCCCTTCATATTTTGATGTAGCGACATACAGAAGCCTGATATTATCAAAACAGGACAGCTTATTATCATCTATACAGTGTCTGGTGTTTCCCATAATTCCTCTCCCTTCTATATAAAATGCCATTACAAAAATCATATCAGAGTTTATATATTTTGTCCACAGACACATCTATCTGAAATTTTCTAAAACTTTTGCATTTTGATAATTGTTTAAAAAGCACACAAAAGTCTTCGTTTTTTTTCAAAGCGCTTCCTTTGTTTTATATGTTGCATAAAAAAAGCTTTAAAAAGTCAATTTATCCATAAATTTTATACAATCGATCTTTTTGGCTAACTTTATTTTAAATATTTTTCAACAAAAGCAATATATCTAAAATAACTAGCAATAATCAGATTGAATATCAAAAATCATTTCGCTATACTGAAAACATACTAAAAACAACTTAATGCATTGCATTAAATTTTTTCGAACACATTTTCGAAAGGGAGGGATTTTTATGAAATCAAAAAAAGTTATTTCATTGTTCTTAGTAACTGCAATGGCTGCAACGCTTCTTGCCGGATGCGGCGGTTCTAAAGATACGCCGACGGCGCCGGCTGACAACAGCGCCGCAGATACGGCACCGGCTGATACACCTGCCAAAGCGCCCGAAGCGGATAATGCAGACGCGGCGCCAGTGGCGGAGCAGACCTTGAGGGTAGCTGCTTTTGAAGGCGGATACGGCGCAGACATGTGGTCCGAGGTTACGGCAGCGTTCGAGGCTTCCCATCCCGGCGTGACGGTGGAGCTCACCATTGATAAAAAACTGGAAGATGTCATCAGCCCCGCGATGAAAGCAGGCGATTATCCAGACGTCGTACATCTTGCAACCGGTCGTGAGGCAGCTCTGACAGAGACTCTGACAAAAGAAAAAGCACTTCTTCCGCTGACAGATGTTCTCGAGATGACAGTTCCCGGCGAAAGCGTAAAGGTCAAAGACAAGATTATTCCCGGTTTCCTTGACACGCTGGCAACAAATCCTTACGGAGACGGCGTAACCTACTATGCACCGATGTTCTACAGCCCCTGCGGTCTATTCTACAATGCAGGACTTTTCAAGGAAAAAGGCTGGGACGTACCTACAACATGGGATGAGATGTGGGCGCTTGGCGACACGGCAAAAGCAGACGGCATCGCACTCTTTACCTACCCCACAACAGGTTACTTTGATGCATTCACTTACGCGACACTGTCTTCCGCAGGCGGTTCTGAATTTTTCGACAGCTGCATGACCTACGAGGACGGAATTTGGGAAAGCGAAAACGCGACAAAGGTATTTGAATTGATTGCAAAGCTTGGTACATACACGGAAGGCACAACCGTTGCCAACGCCAACAATGACAACTTCACAAAGAACCAGCAATTGATTCTTGACAACAAGGCAATCTTCTGCCCGAACGGCACATGGCTTCCGGGTGAGATGGCTGAGGCGCCAAGAGCAGACGGTTTCGAGTGGGGATTTATGGCAATCCCTGCTGTCAATGCAGGCGGTGAAGGATGCTCTTTCTGCTGGTTTGAGCAGATGTGGATTCCGGCAGCGGCGCAAAATCAGGATATGGCAAAGGAATTTGTGGCATACATGTACTCTGACGAGGCAGCACAGATTTTTGCAAAATCTACGGCAATCCAACCGATTACAGGTGTCAGCGACTCTCTTGAAGGCGACAACAAGATGTTCTACAGCATCTATGACAGCGGCGCAACCGCAGTTATGGGCGGATTTGCTTCCACTGCACCGGTTGAGGGCGTAAACATGCTCGATACCCTTTGCGGCACAGTCAACAGTATTGTAAGCGGCGATAAGACCGTTGCAGAGTGGCAGGCTGCCGTTGAGGAAGCAAGCGATAAATTGAGAGCGGCAATGGAATAAGGTTTTAGGAGCGCTCCAAAGGTTTCTGCCTTTGGAGCGTTTTTGTTTAGGCGCAGCCCCATGCAGAGGAAAAATGCCGCAAAGCGGCGCATGGGGCGCGCGGCGGGTAGCGGAGAAGGACGTTCCCCTACTCGATTTATAAAATGGAGGTATGCATGTGAAAAAAGTCAGAGAAAAATCGGTTTTTATTACCCTGTGTGTAGCCCCGGCAGTCATACTGTTTGTTATTTTTATGCTGTTTCCCACCTTTAACGTCTTTAAAATGTCACTGTACAAATGGGGCGGCTACTCCAACAACAAAGAGTTTGTCGGACTGAATAATTTTAAGATTCTGATGGAGGACACAAACTTTTTCCGTTCCTTCCAAAATACGGTTCTGCTAATCGTCTGCGTGACCATCGTCACGATAGTGCTTTCCCTGATTTTTGCGGCGATTCTCTCCCGTGAAAAAATCAAGGGGCAAAATATCTTCCGCGTGATATTTTACATTCCCAATATCCTGTCCGTCGTTGTCATTTCGGCTATATTTTCAGCAATTTATGACCCAAACAGCGGACTTTTAAACAGCATTATCGGAATTTTCAGAGGTACTGACAAGACGCCGATTCTTTGGCTGGGCGATCAGAAGCTTGTCATCTACAGTTTGGTAATCGCAATGATTTGGCAGGCAATCGGCTACTATATGGTCATGTACATGGCAAGTATGGCAAGCGTTCCTGAGAGTCTGTATGAATCCGCGAACCTTGAGGGCGCGAGCAAAATCCGCCAGTTCTTCTCCATCACGCTTCCGCTGATTTGGACGAATATCAGAACAACGCTTACCTTCTTTGTCATCAGCTCCATCAACATCAGCTTCCTGATTGTTAAAGCGTTGACAAACGGCGGTCCTGACGGTGCAACCGAAGTATTCTTGAGCTACATGTACAAACAGGCGTACACCAATTCCTCTTATGGATACGGTATGGCAATCGGTGTCGTTGTATTCTTATTCTCCTTTGGACTGTCGGCGCTCATTAACTTCGTCACCAAGAGAGAACCTTTGGAATTTTAGGAGGGATATGATATGAGTCTGAATAAATTATATAAAATTTTTATCTATGTCGCCCTGCTGTCGCTTGCCATCAGTATTGTGATCCCTGTGGGCTGGGTGTTTTTGGCATCCATTAAGGAAAATTCCGAATTTTACGGAAACCCTTGGACACTGCCAAAAGGCGTTTATTTCCAAAATTTTATCGATGCCTTTGAGAAAGCAAAAATGGGAGAATATTTTATCAATTCCATCTTAGTGACAGGATTGGCGCTCCTAATCCTTTTGGTGGTCGCTCTGCCCGCTGCCTATGTACTCGCGCGCTACCGCTTCTTTGGCAGCAAGCTCATCAATATCCTGTTCATGGGCGGACTGTTTATCAATGTCAACTACATTGTTGTGCCTATTTTCCTGATGTTTGTGGACGCGGATAAATTTTTGCGGCAATTGGGAACCGACGGTTTTTTCCTCAACAATCTCTTTGTCGTGGCGCTCGTCTATGCTTCCACGGCGCTGCCGTTTACCATCTACCTGCTCTCCGGTTTCTTTGTCACGATACCGCGCGATTATGAAGAGGCTGCGTACATGGACGGCTGCGGGTACTTTCGGACAATGGTTCAGATTATGATGCCGATGGCGCTGCCGAGCATTATCACGGTCATTTTGTTCAATTTCCTGTCATTTTGGAACGAATACATTATTTCCATGACACTGCTCACCAAGGATTCCAAGACACTGCCAGTCGGTCTGATGCAGTTGATGCAGGCTCAGAAAGCAGCCGCAAATTACGGACAGCTCTATGCAGGACTTGTAATTGTCATGCTTCCGACACTGATTTTATACATCCTGGTGCAAAAGAAGCTGACACAGGGCATGAGCCTTGGCGGATTAAAAGGTTAATCAGGAGGGATATGTATGAAATATGTCATTCGGTTACTTTATGTGCTGGTTTTTATCGCCAGCATGGCATTGATTGTCACAGGACAGCGCCATATCGGTCCCGGCGGACTTGCCGCAATGCTTGTCGGGCTTTTGGGGATTTTGGCGCTGCTCTATCTTTACAATAAAAAGTTCCAATAAAAAATTTCAACCGAGTAGAGAAGATTTATCTTCCCTACTCGCCGCGCGCCCCGTGCGCCACTTCAGTGGCGTATTTCATCTGCACGGGGCTGTGCATAAAAATGCTCTAAGGAGGTGTTTTGCAATGAATACAGAAAATACAGGCAGGCTCACCCTGCCTACAGATGTGGATATGGTTGACGAAACCATACGGCTGAAAAATCTGCTGGGCGCAGATGCCCTCAGGGACTGCGATGGAACAACCATGCCCAGGGAATTACTCAGTCAGGACGCCAAAATTTACGCCACGTACTACACCACCCGCAAGGATAATAACTGGGCAATGAGAAATCCCCAGGAAATCCAGCAGGAATATCTGATTAGCGACCGCGTCACGGCAAAAGGCGAATGTCTTCGCATTGCACTGATGAAAGGCTTTCATACAGAACAGCTCAAGGTCAACACCATCGATTCCCCGAAACGCTGGTGGGAAGTCATCGACCGGACGACTGGCGAGATTGTCCCGACCGACCGCTGGGAGTATGATGAGGAAACAGGGGAGGTTGTCATTGAAACCATTCCCTATCATCAATACACCGTGAGCTTCCTCGCTTTTCTGATTTGGGACCCCGTACATATGTACAATTTTATCACAAATGACTGGAAAAAGGCGCCGCATCAGCTCACCTACGACGTCCGGCAGCCCAAAACACAAGCCTACGTCAAAGAAAAACTGAAGAAATGGTGCGAGGACAATCCCCATGTTAATGTTGTGCGTTTTACGACCTTTTTCCACCAGTTTACCCTGACCTTTGACGACCAGAAACGCGAAAAATTTGTGGAGTGGTTCGGCTACAGCGCCAGCGTCAGTCCCTATATTTTGGAACAATTCGAAAAGTGGGCAGGCTATCCTTTCCGCCCGGAATATATTGTTGACCAGGGCTACCACAACTCAACCTTCCGCGTGCCGTCGAAGGAATTTCGTGACTTTATCGAATTTCAGCAGATTGAGGTCTCGAAGCTTGCAAAGGAGCTTGTGGACATCGTGCACAGCTACGGCAAAGAAGCCATGATGTTTTTGGGCGACCACTGGATTGGAACCGAACCGTTCGGAAAATATTTTCAAAACATTGGACTTGACGCAGTTGTCGGCTCTGTGGGAGACGGCGTTACGCTTCGCATGATTTCGGATATCAGGGGCGTAAACTATACCGAAGGACGCCTGCTGCCTTACTTTTTCCCCGATGTATTCACCGAAGGCGGCGACCCGATTGGCGAGGCGCAGGACAACTGGTTAAAAGCGCGAAGGGCGATTTTGCGCTCTCCTCTTGACCGTATCGGATACGGCGGGTATCTCAAGCTGGCTGCACAGTGGCCGGGCTTTATCGACCAGATTCAAAAGGTAGTGGACGAATTTCGGCAGATACACCAAAATATGCAGAAAACCCCTGCGTACACCGCCCCCTTTAAAGTAGCTATCCTAAACTGCTGGGGCAGCATTCGGCGCTGGATGTCGAATCAGGTGCACCATGCACTGTGGTATCGGGAAATTTATTCGTATGTCGGCGTCATCGAGTGCCTGAGCGGTATGCCGATTGACGTGGAGTTCATAGACTTTGAGCAGATAAAAAATGGCATTGATCCAAAAATCCGCGTCATTATCAATGCCGGAGATGCCTACACCTCATGGAGCGGCGCCGAGAACTGGAAAGACGAACAAGTCGTCTGCGCAATCCGCCGTTTTGTCGATGAGGGCGGCGGCTTTATCGGCGTAGGCGAGCCGAGTGCATACCAGTATCAGGGACGTTATTTCCAACTCAGCGACGTGCTGGGTGTAGACAGGGAGCTTGGCTTCTCCATGAGTACGGACAAATATAATACGTTAAACAAGGAACACTTTATTTTGGAGGACATTCCCGATGAGATTGATTTCGGCGAGGGAAAGAGCCGTATTTACGCACAGGGTGAGCATTACCAAATCCTGAATATGGACGTGGGTTACAGCCGTCTGGTCGTGAACGAATACGGCAAGGGCAGAAGCGTCTACTTCACGGGACTTCCTTACTCCCCGCAAAACTGCCGTCTATTGCTGCGCGCGATTTATTTTGCCGCACACCATGAAGAGGAGCTCAAAAAGTACTATGTCTCCAATGTGGACACAGAGCTTGCTGTCTTTGAACAGACTGGTAAAATTGCTGTCATCAACAACTCAAAAGAACCGCAGACGACTGATTTGTATGTGCAGGGCACATTCTTTGCACAACTGGAATTGGCGCCGATGGAACTGCGGTGGATTTCGATGAATGATAAGGAGAAACAATGAATACAGAATATCCGGCTTGTGCCAAAATCGCGGAGGCAATTGCCGCATTTCCCATAGATACTGCCCAAAACGGCAGTCTCGTGGAATGCATTTCCTACGGAAACGGGCACATCAATGACACCTTCCTGCTGCGCTGCGAAACAACAGACAAAATAGAAAAAAAATTTATATTACAGCGCATGAACCACTCGATTTTCAAAAATCCGCCGCAGCTGATGGAAAACATAGTGCATGTCACACAGTACCTGCGCACAATGATCCTCTCACAAGGCGGCAATCCGGACAGAGAGACGTTAAATGTCCTGCAGACAAGAGACGGTGCAGACTTTTTTTGGGACAGCAGCAAAAATTACTGGCGGATTTTCCCGTTTATCGAACGCTCTGTATGTCTTGAAAAAGTCGAAAGCGAAAAAGACTTTTATGACAGCGCTGTCACTTTTGGCAATTTCCAAAAACAGTTAGCAGACTTTCCCGTTGAAGTACTGCATGAAACCATTCCCAATTTTCACAACACAGCCTCGCGCTTTGCAGACTTCCAAAAGGCGCTTTTGGAGGGAGACAAGACCCGGGCCGCGCTCGCACAGGAAGAGATTGCATTCGCCCTAGACCGCAAAGAAGACACCTTTGTCCTGACCAGCCTGCTCGCCGAGGGAGCGCTGCCGCTTCGGGTCACGCACAACGATACCAAATTAAACAATATCCTCTTTGACGCAGACACGCGCAAAGCGCTGTGCATCATTGACCTTGATACGGTTATGCCCGGACTTTCCCTGTACGACTTTGGCGATTCTATCCGGTTCGGCGCAAACACCGGCGCGGAAGATGAAACCGATTTGACAAAAGTGGGACTGGATTTATCGCTGTTTGAAGCGTTTACAAAGGGCTATTTGGAGGGCTGCGCCGGAAGTCTTACGGCAAAGGAAATCGAACTGCTCCCTATGGGCGCAAAGCTGATGACCTATGAGTGCGGTATCCGCTTTTTGGCTGATTTTCTGACCGGAGACCACTATTTCAAAATCCACCGAGAACACCATAATCTCGACCGTGCCAGGACACAGTTTCGGCTCGTCGCTGATATGGAAGCCAAATGGGACAAAATGGCAGCGATTGTTAAAAAGTACAAGAACCCTTAAATATGAGGGTTCTTTTTACATGATTTTGATTTGTTCTTCATACTATTAGGTAACGGATACTATTTGAGAGGAACCAAACCCTATATGCAAATCTACGTCGTGAAAAAAAATGACACGCTCGACAAGATCGCTGCCGCATTTATGGTCAGCGCAGAGGACATCGCCTATGATAACCAAATCGCCGCACCCTATCCGCTGGCTGTCGGTCAGGCGCTGTTGATACCGACAGAAGATGAAATCGCCCCAAAACGCAAGGTGCGTGTCAATGGCTATGCCTACCCGTATATTCGAACTGATGTACTTACCGAAACGCTGCCCTATCTGACTACACTGTCCGTATTTTCATACGGTTTTACTGCCAACGGAAATCTGATACCGCCCAAAACCGATGACAGCCGTATGATTCAGGAAGCATGGACGCAGGGCGCCGCACCTATATTGGTTTTGACGCCCTTTGACCAAACAGGAATGTTCAACAATTATCTCATCAGTGAAATCACCCACAACATGACAGCACAGCAAACCTTAATTGACGAGATGCTTCTTTTGATGGAGGAAAAAGGATTTGCCGGCATTGACTTAGACTTTGAGTATATTCTACCCGAGGACCGGATCGCCTACGCAGAGTTTGTCGCAAATGTCAGGGCGCAGGCAGCGCCCAAAGGGTATCCCGTCTCCGTGGCGCTCGCGCCCAAGACTTCTGCAAACCAAAGAGGACTTTTATATGAAGGAAAAGATTACAAACTGCTTGGCGCCGCGGCGGACAGTGTTCTGCTCATGACCTATGAATGGGGCTATACCTATGGTCCTCCTATGGCTGTGGCGCCCATCAACAAGGTGCGCGAGGTGGTGGAATATGCAGTCACGGAAATTCCAACCGAAAAGATTGACCTTGGCATTCCCAATTATGGGTATGACTGGACGCTTCCTTTTGTCCAGGGTGTCTCCAAAGCACGCACCATCAGCAATGTGGAAGCAGTGCAGCTTGCCATCGAAAATGATGCGGTAATACAGTTTGACCAAACGGCAATGTCTCCCTATTTTCGCTATGAAAAAGACGGAGTGCAGCATGAAGTATGGTTTGAGGACGTGCGCAGCATGAAGGAAAAATTCCGGCTCATCACGGATTACGGTCTGCGCGGAATGGGATACTGGCAAATCATGCGGCTGTTCCGCGCAAACTGGCTTCTGCTCGCCGATACCTTTGACATTCACCGGCTCTAAGCAATCAGCCGCGCGGCAGCGACCTCTCTAAGCACAGCGTTCCCCACCCCGCCTGCGAATTCGGACGGTTTGGCGCCCCCGGAAGCACTTTGGTTCCTTTTACCAGCAGCGCCTTAACCCGTTCCCCATACAAAAAACGGTCGTTTCCGCGCACAATCCCCCACTCCATCATCAATGCAGCCGCCCCCGTCACAAACGGCGCCGCAAAGGAAGTACCCGACACCTGTTCGTAGCCGCCGTTTGGCATCGGTACCGTAATATTAACTCCCGGAGCCAAAAGCTCTGGTTTTACATCTGCCACAATCTGTCCCTCGCCTACCGTATCACTGCGTCCGCCGTCATAGCGGTAAACATAGCCCCGTCCTGAAAAATCCGCGTAACTGCGCAGAGAAACATCATACGCCCCCACCGTCACCGCCCGTCTTGCCGTGGACGGAATGGTCAGCGTCATTTCCGGCGTCGGCAGAAAAAAGCCCGTTCCTCTGTTTCGTACCGCGTAACTTGGCAGATAAAAACGGTACTCGCCCGTCACCACATTGACAGGTGAGAGCACGATGCTCCACACACCGCTGTCAACATACGTGTCTTGCGGTATCATGTCAATAAAAATCTCCTGTGTCATATTATATGGAAGCGGTTCTCCCAAGTAACATAAAAGCGTCGTATTTTCAAGCCTCTGCCGCACCGTCCGCGCCGTATTCTCCCCCGATAACGGAAAAATCACGCGCTCACCGGAAGGCGACACAAGCGTCATGTCCATAATATCCTGCGCATATTTCCAAAGCTGAACGCTCATCCCGGTCTCATAAGCGGCAATCGAAAACTCTACACGCTTTTGGGAAAGCGCCACGCCTGCCGTATGCCCGTTTGAAGTCCCCTCATTTCCGCTTCCCACCACGATAACGCTGCGCCCGATTTCCGATGCATTGTCAATAAACCGCTCCAAAAGGGAATTTCCCTGATGGTCCCCATACGTATTTCCAAAGCTGATATTCAGCGCCACCGGACGGTTCAGCTCTACCCCCAGCTTCACACAGAAATCAATTCCGCGCATCAGCTGTGTGGTACGTGGAAATCCCTCCGGCGATGATGTCCCAAGCTTTACGACAAGAATATCCGCGCCCGCCGCCACGCCGCTGTCCGTTCCCGCCGCCACTGCCGTAACCGCCGTCCCATGACCGGAATAGTCAAAAACAGGCACCTTTTTTGCACCCTCCTCCCTGCCCAACGCAAGCGCCTCGTTAATCATTTCCCTTGTATAAAGCACACCGATATTATACCCCTGCGGCGGCAACAGTCCCGCCTGCTCGTCGGGCGATGCGCTTTGGTCCCAAATTGCCAAAATGCGCGTTTCATTGCCTTTGCGAAATTCGGGAAGAAAATAATCAATACCGCTGTCAAGCACCGCTACAATCACACCTTCCCCCGTAAGATACGGTTCCCTCTGCGTCACCTGCGTAATACACGAAGCTGTTCTTTCATATTCATTCATATATGCGACCATTCCTTTCCATACTCTGCGCTTCTCATACGGCACCATTATTCATTCTATTTATCATATGGAAAACGGTCACGGCTGTTGCAGACTTTCCCCAATTTTAGAAATGCACATATACTATAATAAATAACAAGTAGGGGATAAACATCATGCCAAACAATGCAAAACTGGAAAATCTCCTGAATTTGGCGCTTGCCGCCACCACGGAAGAAAAAGAAAAATCCCAAATCCTTGGGACGGGATACACCCCGTCCACAAGAAGCTGGGAATTGATTGTAAAATATCACGGAAGCCTTGAACAGCTTGCGTCCGACGTAATCAGCATCGAACCGCTGATTAACGGCTACTGTATCGCCATTGTGCGCGACGATTTTATCGACGCGTTCGCAGACCTTGACGAAGTTGAATACATCGAAAAACCGAAACGGCTTTATTTTGATAATTATTTGTAATCATGCTTATAGATAAGCACACTTATTTATAAGCAATAGCGTTCCAGCGAAGCTCATTCTTGAAAGTCCGAATATCCGTATTGTTATCAATGACAACCGCCTCAATGCCCATTGCATCCGCCCAGTCAATCATCTGCTCCACGCTCAAGTCATACGAAAATGCCGTATGGTGTGCGCCGCCTGCCAAAATCCACGCCTCTGCGCCGACCGTAAGGTTGGGCTGCGGCGTCCAAAATGCGGTTGCCACAGGAAGCTTGGGCATCGGCTTTTCAACCTTCTTGCAGTCCACCGCATTGATAATCAGACGGAACCGATTGCCAAGGTCCACAAGCGATGTCGCAACCGCCGGACCTGTCTTTGACGTAAACACAAGCCTTGCGGGATCCTCCCTGTTGCCCATCGAAAGCGGACATACCTTAATTGAAATATCGCCGTCCGCAATGGTCGGACAAACCTCAAGCATATGCGCCTGCAAAATCCCCTCTTTTCCGGGAACAAAATTGTAAGTATAATCCTCCATAAACGAAGTACCCTTCGCGTCCTTCACATTCGATGCCATAATCTTCATCAGGCGCACCATAGCAGCCGTCTTCCAGTCGCCCTCCGCGCCAAAGCCGTAGCCTTTTTCCATCAGCCGCTGAATTGCAAGTCCCGGAAGCTGTTTTAAGCCGCCAAGCATACCAAAATGCGTTACAATCGCATGATAATCCCGCTCTTCAAGGAACTTCTCAAGACCAATCTCAATTGCCGCCTGTACCTCGACATGCTTTCTGAATTCCGCCTCATCTCTGCCCTCAAGCAAAATTTTATACTTACTATAGTATTCATCGGTAATCGCCTTTGTGTCCGCTGCGGAAACAGCGTCAACGTACTCCACCAAATCATTTACATTGTAATGGTCAATCTCCCAGCCAAACTTAATCTGAGCCTCTACCTTATCGCCTTCCGTCACGGCAACATTGTTCATATTATCGCCGAAACGGCACACTCTGATATGGGAAGACTCCATCACGCCGACCGCCGTAACCATCCACTGCGCAATCTTCTTAACCACTTCTGTATTCTGCCAGTGACCAACCACAATCTTGCGCTCAATGCCCATGCGGCTCACGATATGCCCGTACTCGCGATCGCCGTGCGCCGACTGGTTTTCATTCATAAAGTCCATATCAATTGTGTCATAGGGAATTTCCTCGTTAAACTGCGTATGGAAATGCATCAAAGGCTTTCTGTACTCCTGCAAGCCCAAAATCCATGACTTTGCAGGCGAAAACGTATGCATCCATGTAATCACGCCCGCACATTCCGCGTCTGCGTTTGCCTCGTTAAAAGTCTGCCGGATTACCGCATTGGTAATGAGCGTCGGCTTCCATACAACCTCATACGGCAGCAGTCCCGACTTGTTCAACCCGTCAACAATGATTTTTGAGTGCTCCGCCACTTTCCTAAGACACTCGTCACCGTACAAATCCTGTGAACCCGTTGCAAACCAAAATTTGTAGTTCTTTCCTGTTTTCATGCTCCTAAAACCTCCATAAATTATATTTTAAAATGCGCTTTGCTGTTCCATTTGCGCAAGTTTTTCCAAAAATTCCGCACCGCACACCGGCTTTGAATAGTAATAGCCTTGGAAAAAGTCACATCCCATTTCCTCCAAGAGCTGCGCCTGCTCAAGCTCCTCCACGCCCTCCGCAATCAGCTCCATTCCCATCTCTTTAAGCATTGCAATCGAATACTTGAGCGCAGACAACGCCTTAGCATCCTCCATTGCCGACCAAACCATTGATTTGTCAAGCTTTACGGCATGGAACGGGTATTTGACAACCGCCGCCGTATTGGCAAAACCGGTGCCGTAATCGTCCAGTGAAAAATTGATGCCATACTCCCTAAGTTTATCCATATTTTCAATCAGCGTCTCCTGCGACAAAACAGCCGCTGTCTCCGTAATCTCAAGACTGATGCAATGATAGGGCAGCTCGAACCGTTTCATAATATCCAAAAGCTGCATGTAAAGTGTGGACTGCATACACTGAACTACCGACAAATTGACATCAACATATTCAATCCCGCGTGCCAACAGGTGTTCCTCCGAAATAAAACGGCACACTTCGCAAAACACAAACTCACCAATTCCCAAAATCAAACCGTTGCGCTCCGCAATCGGGATAAACTCCTCTGGACTGATAAACCCAAAATCCTCGTGCCGCAGACGGATTAACGCCTCCGCCGACACAAAACGTTTTTTCTTTACGGAATAAATCGGCTGATAGTATACTTCGAACTTATGTTCATGCAGCGCATATTTCATTATCTGCACAATCTCCGCTTCCCTGCGCCCCTTCTTTAACAGCTCGTCGTTCGCATAGACAACCGGTGTTCCCGAAAGCTGGTTTGCTTCCGCAATTCCGGTATCCAAAAGTGTCATAATATCCGCCAAACGTTTCACATTTTCCGGAAAAGCTACCACGCACATCGGCGCCGACATCGTTACCGATACCGTATCCGTTAAAAACGGCACGCTGAAGCGGCTCTGTATCTCCGAAATAATTTCGCCCCAATTTCCGCTCCTTTCAGAAAGAATGGCGAAACGGTGACCGCCCAAAAAAAATACTTTTTCCTTTTCGACAATCCCCACAAGCAACGCGGAAAACTGCTTTAAAAGCCTGTTCGCATTCTCCACGCCCAGCGCATCCGTAATGTAGCGCATCCCTTCAATCTCCATGCCAAGCACCTGAAACGGTGTCTCGCTGTAGATTAATTCAAGCGCCACCTTCTCAAACGCGGTCTTGTTGTAGGTTCCAAGCTCCTTTTCTTCATAATTCAGCGGATTTTCCAGTGAAAAATAAATCAAAAGCACGGCAATTGACACCGCAAACTGCGTCAGCAAAAGATTCGGCGCCGCCATCTGCACGATAATCAGCAAAAAACAGAAAACCGTATAACAGCTCACGGACACAATCTGTCCTCTTGAGAAAAATTTCCGAAACCGCAGGGTATAATACTGTGCCAATGCCACATAGTAGAGCGAAGCCGCATATAGAAGCCAAAACAGCACACCATGTACATACTCACCGCTTTGATTCATATGAAACACAAGCCCATGAAGCGGCGTCGTCATAATCAGAAGCTCGCATATGCTGATTGGCGCAATCATCAGAAATTTCTCTTTGCGGCTCGTTGACGCCGTCTTTTTGATAACTTTTAAGATATATGTAAAATAGACCACCGGCGTCAGGTTAAACAGCGCAAGATAAACCATATTTAAGGCATAATGCGTAAACCGCGCGGCAGTCGGCGGATGCTTCATGGTATACACCGTCACGAGGTCAAGAAGGGACGCTGCCAGTTCCACGATGAGCAAAAGTTTAAAGATACGGTTCTGTATCGTACTTATGTTCTTTTTCATGTAAAAATGAATACCGATTACCACAGTCACGATAATTGCAGCTATATCATAATGGATAATATAGTTCATGGTTATCTCCTTCCTGACATTGATACACTATCGTTTATTTATCTTTGATTTTACCATATATTTTTTGTCAGTTCAATCACTACGCTGCAGTTCAGTCAAATAAAAACAGGGCAGGGGAACGACCTTCTCCACTACTCACCGCACGCCCCATGCACCGCCTTAGCGGCATACTTCCTCTACATGGAACCGTACATAAAAATTACCGGCGGGATTCACCCGCCGGCATAACGATACCATATATTAGTTATTTTTAAATATGAAGTAATCCATTAATCATATTACTACATCGAATCCAATGCTGTGTACATTGACATCATCGGCGCCATACAAGCCGCCACAAGTCCGCCTACAACAACTGCCAAAACAACGATAATCATCGGCTCCATCGCAGCCATCAAAGACTGCACTGCCATCTCCACTTCCTCGTCATAATAATCCGCAAGCTTATCAAGCATCTCCTCCGAATTCCCCGACTCCTCACCGATACGCAGCATGTGATACACCATCGGCGGAAACAGTCCGCACTCCTCCAAGGGACGCGATAGCGGCATGCCAATCGAAACCTGAAGCGATGCATCTTTTAATGCCTCTTTAAAATAGACGTTTCCCATAATCCCTGACACAATAGAGGTCGCCTCCACGAGCGTAACGCCCGAACCAAGCAACGTTCCCAACGTTCTCGCCATCTGTGCGGAAGCCGATTTTACAGTCATATTTTTCAAAATTGGTATTGTCAGCACAACCTTTCCAAAAAAGTGTTTCCCCATATTGGTCTTTGAGAATGCCACAATTCCGAATGCAATTGCCGCCACCACGGGAATAATAATATACCAATAATTAATAATACCGTTACTCATTCCCACATAGAATTTCGTGATAGCCGGAAGTTCCGTTCCCAAATCGACAAACATGGTCTCATAATTCGGAATAACGACCACAAGCATAACAATCGTGATAATTACCGCAATAATCATGACCGCAATCGGATAAATCATTGCTTTTTTTACAAGCGCCTGCGTCTTGCTCGACTTCTCAAGCTGCTGTGACACACGTTCAAGCGCGATATGCAGCGTACCCGACGCCTCGCCTGCCGCAACCATGTTAATCATCAAATCTGGAAAAACCTTGGGATGTTCAGCCAGTGCCTGTGCAAGTGTATCACCCTTTTCAATATCAATACGCACTGTGTTAAGCGCATCTTTCAATCGTTTATTTTCCGTCTGCTCATAAAGCATACGCAGCGTTTCCATAATCGTGACACCCGCTTTATTCATACTGACAAACTGTCTGCACATAACACTCAAATCCCGCGCCGTAGGATAACCGCCAATCTGAATGTTGATGTCCGCCGTCAAAATCGTCTGCCCCTTAACTGACACCACCGTAAGTCCCTGACTTCTGAGTTTGCTTTTTACCTCTTCCTCGTCTGCCGCATCAATTGAGCCCTTTACTTCCTTGCCGAGCTTGTTTATGGCTTCGTATCCGAATTTTGCCATTTGACGCCCCCACCTTCTTTCCTATGTGTTTTCTTTATCATTATACTCTCACGCAGACAAATCCGCAACTTTTTTCTTGGCGGGGCGAATACATTTAAAAAACCGCTATGGCAGTTTAATTTCTTATCATCACCTTGATATAATCCTCCTCTTTATCCCGCATTGTCAAAAAACCTTTCTCCGCATCACAAAACATCAGTTCATGTGAAATCAGTTCTTTTACCGAAAGCCTTTTCTTTGTCAGTTTTTCAAGCACATAATGCCAATCGTCGCCGTTATGATGCGTAAAGGACGAGTTCCATGTGCCCGTTACTGTGAGCTGGTTTCTCAGGATTTTCCAGTATACAGCTTTCTCCAGCGCCATGTCCGAACATGGATTGCCAACCAAACAAATCTGCCCCTGCGGCGCAGTCAGGTCAACTGCCTGAGAAAAAGTCTCATTCCTGCCAACGCATTCAAAAAATACATCCGCTCCCGTCTGACCTGTATGCTGCATAATCCACTCGGAAACCTTTTCGACTTTGCTGTCGCAGTAGCGAGTTTTATCCAAGCCAAGCCTTAAAACCGTATCCCTTTGAAACATTTTATTTCCTACTGCCAAAATATTTTCAACACCTGCGTCTTTTAAAAACATCAGGAGAAGCATACCGATTGTTCCAAGCCCCAAAATGACAGCCGTGTCATTTTGATGCAGCCGTAAACGCCGCATCGCGTGAACCGCAACCGCCATCGGCTCCAGCATGGCTGCCTCCTCATACGATACACTGTCCGGCAGTTCTATCAGATTCCACTGCGGGACTGCCGTATATTCTGCGAATCCGCCGTTTCTGCGTGACCCCAGATAACCGTAATCTCTGCACAGCTCATACTGCTGTCTCTGACACGCAGCGCACTTCCTGCATGGGATAAGCGGAAAAATGCCGACACGTTTATGAAGCCACTTTATGTCCGCTCTCTTTCCCACTTTTACCACTTGCCCCGAAAACTCATGTCCTGGTATCAGCGGATGCACATGTGCGCCTGTTTTGTATATCCTCGGAATATCTGATCCGCATATTCCCGCCGCCTTTACACAGACAAGCGCCTCGTCTGCCCTAAGCTGCGGTTCCTCCTTCTCTTCAAGGCGGATATCATTTACTCCATGTAAAACCCATGCTTTCATATGCTGCTCCTTTATCGTTCTCCAGTATTGTTATTCCGCCGTTTTATGAGTTCCCGAAACCGTTCCAAATCTTCTTTTGTGGTAATCTTAAAATTATCCTCGTCTCCCGCTATCATAATCATGTCCAATCCTGCCATTACCGCAGGCTCCGTCGAACCGTTTATTGTTAATATGGTATCAGGAAGCAGCCTTCTGTTTGCCTCATAATATACCCCAAATCGAAATGCTTCGGGCGCCTGCCCGGAAAAAATTTCGCTCCGTTTCACCAACGCGCTGATTTTCTTTCCGTCCGCACTCTGATACACCGTGTCTTTCATCGGCAGAACCGGCACCACACCGTCATATCCCCGTATCGCCTCAAGGCAGTTTGTGATCATCCGTTCGGAAAGAAGCGGTCTTGCTGCATCATGCACCAACACCACGTCCAAATTATCGACATATTCCTTCATATCCGACAGACCATTATAAATCGAAAGCTGCCGGTTCCTGCCTGGAACGGAGAAGCCTCTAAATTTCCCATTCTTATCGTACGCTTCGAGGCACTCCTTAATTTTTTCATGCCACTGCGCTTGCGCGACAATCTGTATCCTGTCAATCTTTTCGTGACAGGAAAGCCGTTCAATACAATAAGAAATGACACATCTGCCATAAACCTCGATATACTGTTTCGGAATGTCTGCCCCAAGGCGGGTTCCGCTTCCTCCAGCTAAAATCAATGCAACTGCCAATTACCGCACACTCCTGTTCTGCTTCAAATCATTTCAAACATCATCACAATATTGATGGATTTCCTGTATAATTTCCCTATACGATCTTTTTTTGCCAAACAAAAGTGTCGTCCCCAGTACAAATCCGTCAATTCCTTTTGGTGCATATTTTAAAATTTTATCTGCGCTGCAGGCTCCGTCCCAGTATGCCTTAAACCCCATTTCTTCCTTTAAGAGCAAAAGTTTATCAATTTTTTTCCCAACATACGGCATGTACATCTGTCCCGCATTTCCCGGATTCACAGTCATGACAAGAACCTTCCTGACAATCCGAAGCATCTCGTATACCGTCTCAATGCTTGTCCCCGGATTGATTGCAATTCCCGGTATCATGCCCGCGTCGATAATTTTCTGCAGCGTTGTTGACGGATGGTACTCCGCTTCGGGATGGATATAAACTGTGTCGCCCTTTCTCAGGTTTTGAAGAAAAATCTCCACGCGGTTATTTGGATGTTCTATCATCAGATGCACGTCAAGCGGTTTTTTTGTCGCTCCTGCTATGTACTTCATATCATTTAAAGACATTGCAAAGTTCGGGACAAAACGCCCGTCCATGATGTCGATGTGGAAGGAGTCAATGCCGCCCTCATCCAGTTCCCTGACTTCCCTTTCAAGATTTCCATAATTGGCACACATTAATGATGCCGTAAGTTCAAAACGCATAAATAGCTACTCCTACCCTTTAAAGTACATCTGTTATATTCGTCATTCTATTAAAAAACGGATCCTCAACTACAAGATTTAAAAAATCAGAATCCGTAATTTTTATTTCATGTATCAGTTTGAGAAAAACTTCATCCAGCTTCCGGTTAATTATTTTCTCAGTTTTAGGACATAAATTAATATAAGTTTTGAAATAATCCAAAATGCCTTCCTGAGCCCTCTTGAAACAGCAGATGTCCCTTTCACTCCTCGTTTCTGGCGCATAAACAGGCTGCCCATATTCATCAAATTCCTGCACAGACGGATGCGGAGCCGTAAGCAGCGTTTCAAAAATATAGTAATCATCATAAATTGCACACAAATTAGATTCTTCATTTCTATAAAAAGATTGAATATCCAATCCTTTATCCAATGTATGGTCTGCCTCAAGCCGCAAAAAATAGAATCCCTTTAACTGATTATGTACCAATCTTTGTATGTACATCTGACTAGTACCTTTTGCCACAAAGTCAAAAAAAGCCACATCCCCATCTTTAACACAAAGACGATTGATATATGTCTGATAATTTCTATATATTACCTTTGACCTTTCCATAATGGTTTTTTTATATCTTAACAGCCCACCTTCATCATCTGCCCTGTCTTTGCTGCTGACATCATCTGCATCAATTCCAAATCGATCCTTTAAATTCTGTTTTAAGCTGCCACTAAAATGCATATCATCCACATAGCGAATATCTGCTTCATTCCGGATTCCCGCTCGAATAGCAGCGGTCCGAGAGGTCATAAAATATACCGAATCATCATTTTGAGCCTTTGTCTTCAATAATTCCGAATACATTTTTTGGATCAGATAGCCGTCTCTGGCACTGAACCATATATTTCTAAATTTTTGCTGTTTAACCTGTTCGTAAAACCAAAGTACAAAATCACTAATCATCGGCGCACAAATCAGATAGCCGACATCATATGCATCAGCTACTTCTATCTGTCCCCCATCGCTTTCAAATTGAAATGGACTGTTAAAAATTTTCGAGACAAACATTCCGATTTTTAAGCGGTCAGATAACGAATCCATGTTCCCGGAAAATCCCATATTCCCTGTCATTTCCAATAAATCCTGCCCGCTGTAAAGTCTGTACGTTTCCAATCCATATTTTTGTGCACTCTCTATATCCGCCACAATGTCATCACCGATATGCAGAAATCTCGCATCACCTGTCAGGTTTTTTAGCACTTCATATAATCCCTGCACTTTACTGATCCCATAATCACTGGAGGATAAAATATCCGTATACTCTATAATGCCACATTTTCTCAGAATATGATGCAACTGTTCCTTCCTATAATACGTGTCTGAAACAAGGTATACCTTCTTGCCGCTGGCAACAGCTTGCTTAAAAATCTCGCATACATCTTCTCTTGGAATAATCAAGGCATAATCAATTTCCCACTCTAAGTCCGCCAGTTGGTCCGCTGTAATACCTTTTCTATCATCTTCATTTATTTTTGCAAGCATATTCTCATAAATTTCTGTCAATGCAGGCGCTGCATCCTTTGATAGCTCCTTTTCACTCTCTATTCTCTTTTTTTCAAAATCCGGTATTAAAATCCCATCTTCCCGAAGCCTGTTGTCCACGTATTCTGCTATATCCTCCGGAAACAACGTCTGGCGCATAACGAGAGTATCAAACAAATCAAAGCTCACAATGTCTGCAGCATCTATTTTTTCTCTAAGTTCTGCTTTTGTATTACCTGATATACCGGAAAAGACATAAGTTACTTTCGTATCTTCCAGTAAGTTCTTCCCACGAATATCAATTAAGGCGATATTATTTTCTCTGCATATTGCTCCAATTCGCCTCGCTATCGTCCTGCACGATCCCGGACGGGCAACAACCAAAATCAGTTCCGCCCTGCGTTTAACTGCATAATCCAAAGAAATAATTGGATATCCATACAGGCTTCCACTCTCTCGGAACCCGTCAAGAAGGCCCAGAATGTCAAAATCGGACGCCAAATCCTTTAAAGCCTTTTCCGTTTCCGTACTTAATCCATATACCGCTATTTTCTTCCCATTGTAATCCGCAAAGCACTTTGCTATGTCCACTTATCCCAACCCCGTTATCACTGATTCCCCAATGCATCCTTAACTATTTTCATAAATTTTGTCTCAAAAGCTGTTATGGAAAAATATTTGTCATATATACTTCTTGCTTTTCTGCCTGTTTCCCCTAGCTTTTCTCTGTTTGTCACACACCATTCAATTTTCTCTGCTAACGCTGTCACATCTTCGCTTTTAAATATAAATCCGTTTACACCATCACAAATATAAGCTGTTGTCCCTATAGCATCTGACACAATGCATGGAACAGCGTGCATCATTGCCTCAGCAACTACTGTCGGCATTGTATCCTGTCTCGACGGGCAGATTAGTACATTAGATGCTGCCAGTAATTCATGGATTTTTTCATGGCTGACACTACCCGTAAACACAATTTCGCATATATTTGTGCTCTCATTTTGAATTTTTTCTCCAAACAAGGTTTTATTATGTCCGACTATATAGAATTCACACTTGTGTCTGATATGATCTGGCAGCTTTTTAACTGCCTGAAGCAGTATATCCTGCCCTTTAATGTCTTCCAAAAAACCAATCGTGATAAAACGTATTACATTATTGTCGCTTTTTCTTACGGTGCAGGATTCTACCTCCCTGACACCATATAACAATTCCTCACATTTTAAATCCGGCAGAAATTCTTTGACTGCCATTTCCGGAACAGGGCCAACCGTTACTACTTTCAGATTTTCAAGATGTATCCTCTCAAATACTTTTCTATTAACACCATCATAAAAAAATCCCGCATCATGAAGCCACCACACAACAGGAATTACAGTATCTCTTTCTGAAAGAAACACATGAAAATTCAGCGTATTACATATTATCAGTGAAAAAGTGTTTACCCATGCAGCCTGTTTCATTGTCAGCATCGGCAAATTTTCATCCACAACCACCGGAATATCGTGTTTGATAAGCTTTTCTTTCAACGCCCCATCCCACATAGCTGCGTAAACTACTGTATATCCCCGTTTTTTTAAAGTCATTGCCGCATGAAAAAGCGCGATAGACGGTCCACCCAATGTTAAATCAGTTGATAAAAGCAATATTTTAAAACTCGTTTGTTCCTGCGATTGAATGATTTCTTCTGCATTCAAATAATATTGTACTTGTATATATGATTTGTTGGGGGGAAACAATTGATGCAAATCATAAAAATGATAAATCTTATTCTCACACACTCCCAAAGAAATAAGCTGCTGTTTCATCTGTTTTATGTAAAAACTTAAAATTATAATAAAATCGTATTGCAGCTTAACGCCTTCTTCCGGTGGCAAAACTTTTATTCCATCGATCATGGTATACTGTTTTTGTTTCGAATTATCCAATAACGCCACAATCTCCTGATGCTCAAACCACTTCTTATATCTGTTGTAATAATCTCCTGTTCCAAAAATTAAATAGTTCATTTTATAATCACCAAAGTCCCTGCTCTGTCCGCAAAAGGAACCTTTTTCAATTTCCGTCCCAATAATTCTTCATACCGCCTTACGGCCGCTTTTACCCCGCCCAAAAAAGCAGAGTTATAGTCATGAAGGAAAATAACACCGCCTTCACTCAACCTTGGGTAGAAAAACTTCAGACCTTCCAATATAGAATTTTCAAAATCGACATCTATTGAGACAAATGCATAAGCTTCCTTTTCCGCAGCTTCTGTAACCGATTCGGGAAACAAACCTTTGCATACAATACTCTGATTTGGAAACGGTAAATTATCAAGCATACGCTCTACTGATGTATTTGTATGATATTGAGCAAACTTATCATCACATCTTCCCAGCTTTGATTCTTTATCAATCTCTTCCTGATCAAATCCTTCAAATGTATCAAAAAGATACAATTTTCTGTCAGGAAATTTTTGATTGACTAACGCCGAAAAATCTCCCCTGAAAACTCCAAGTTCGGCAACTGCGCCATCTATCCGGTCCTCCTCTATAATCTCAGCCATATACTCAAAGGAACGATATCTAAAATAATCGCTCATATATGTAGGGGCAGCATATGTTCCCCGGCCAATCTGCCTTATATCGTCAATAGGATCTTTTTCGTTCATCTCAATGAGTTTGTACCGATTAAGCTCCAATTCCCTCACAAGCTTTGGCTCAATTGATTGAATTACATCCATATCGTACTTTACAAACTGTTCATCTATCCAATCCGTAAAAATAACCTGTTCTCTCTTGAGTCCCATCTTCAAGCATGAATCATAAATCTCACTAAAAAAACGATTACATATAATCAAATAATCTGTGTCTGTCATTAACTCAGGCAGTTCTGATGGGTTACACACTTTTTTTCCCAAAAAAACAGTCCCTGCCTTCACAGAATCCACATATCCCTTTATATTACAATCTGCGAAAAATTGATTATCCAAATACATCTTCGTTCGATCCCCAATTCCCCAAATAATAATTGATTCCTTCATTTCCTTCTCCTTTATTCATTCTGTATATTTCTTTTAATCATACTATCAATCATTTCTTCCAAGGTATAAATCTTCCCATCATATTTACCGCGCAGCGCCTCCGTTATTGCAACAGTGTCATATGAGGTTATAATAATAGCATCTGTTTGGGGGAACTTGTCCTCTGGTCTGTATATCATAAAGTCATCTCCATGCTGCCCCACATATCGATCTATGCCAAAAGCAACTGCAAATTTCTCCTTTTGCAGTTGTAGCAACAAGTGTCTTCCCAATGATGCCATTCCATAGATAGCAACTCTATTCACACCCTCTGAATTTAAAAAACCGGAAAAATCAATGTATCCATCTTGTTCCAAAAACAGCCATTTATCTATAATTTCAAATAAACACTTGAATTTTTTCGCGTTGTAACTTAACTGCGAAATTTCTTTTTTAACAGTTTCCGAATAATCTGCTGCAGTATTACACATCCTTGAAGTCATTGACGCATTATTAACCGCATTTTTTACAGCCTCAAGATATCGATACCCCTCCTGCTTATCAGGTTCAAGGTACATCCCTTCTCCCCACTCATTCCACGCGTTAATAAACAAATATTCATTGCCATATCTGATACTTTTCTCTACCAGTTTCTTTAAATTCATCTGAAACGTTTCAGGTGAATTATGAATCATAACCTCCCCGCTTCTCCCTCGCCGCGGAGTGTCATCATATCCTGAAACACCACAAAAATATGTCTTATACCCAAAAACCGGTTCGGATTCCAATATGGTTGTCCATATTTTTTGATAGTCAAAACACCTTACACCATTCCTTAATACAATTTCACCTTTATTGTTTAAAATATTAATGCTGTTTCTAGGTTCATAGATCATCGCCGCATCCAAACATTCATTTGGTGTGTCCATATGCGCCCCTATCAAATGCAGTCCCGGAAGTCCCGATAAAACAGCCTGTTTACGCCAACATGCTGTCATTTCCTTCAACGGCTGTATATCATTTGGACTATAAAAAACAAAAACCGGCTTTCCATCAAGCTTTATATATCTTTTATCTTGAAAAAAAGGCAGCAGATATTCAAAATGCCGAACCCAGTCATTATATGTGCCATAATCCTGCTCTACCAATATTCCGTTCTGCACATTTTCTCCTGCGCTTTCATATCGCTCTGCCCATACATTTCCACTCAGTCTGCTCCATGACCTTATCCATGACTCACTTGCCCAATTAAAGCAAAATGGCATATTAATGTCTTTCCATTTCAGAAGGTTCTCCGCCGGAAGCTCCAATTCTTTTTTACCATTTTTAAAATAATAATGATAAAAGCAAAATCCATCAACACCATATTTTTTTGCTAATTCAGCCTGACTTGCCATTGTTTCCTTTTGGCTTAAATCATAATAATCATTATTCAGCGGCACTTTGGGCTCATCATGCTGCGGAAAATATGGCTCTGCCGACTTTACAGACTCCCAATCCGTAAATCCCTTCCCCCACCATCGGTTATTGTCCTCATTTTCATAAAACTGCGGCAGATAAACTGCCAGAATTTTGGGCATCCCTTCTTTTTTCATTGTCTCTCCACCACTACATATACAATTAGCGGATAATATTTATCATTCGCTTCAAAATCTGATTCCTTTAAGTCTTCACAGCATAACCCATTTAGGTGTGCCGTAACCGTCTTAACATTCCCATAGCTCCCACTATCAATTATGCGAAGTTCTTCTTCGTCTTCAAATATCCGTATCAGTGCATCCTGATTAAAGTTAAAATAACATCCATAATGATCCATACAGCGCATTGAATTTTGTGAAATACCAGAGCAGGTAATGAAAGCCTTACCGTCTTTTTTCAGCAGACGGCAAATATTATGCGCAGCACTTTTCAAATCAAAAATATACATGAGCGTTTGTGTCAGAATAAAGCAGTCCGCAATTCCATCTCTAATTCCTTCTCCCGTTTCCAAATTGCCTTGGAATGTAATGCCATTGCCTGTACTGCTTACATCCATTACAATTGAGTTGTTTACTTTCATTCCTCCAAACCGTCTCGTATACATGTTATCTTCTATTTCCAAAACATCACCTTGTATAAACTTTTCGTTTTTTTGAAGAAAACAATTGATGTAAAAACGGTCTATCGGTGTTCCTCTTTCTGTTCCAAACCGCGTGCTTACAGGCTCTGTTTCCATATCTGCAACCGCCTGGATTAACGGATATCTCTGTCTGTATGCTTTCCTTAGGAATGCACGCCAGTCCTTCTCGTCTGTTATACGTATGATACTTCCGTCTCTGCAAAAGCATTCAAAATACTCCTCAGAAAATATGATTTTTTCCAAACAACAACAAAGCGCATCTTCGCTTTCAAAATAGGGCTCCTCCATATATGGAAATACAAGGCGGTGCGGATCCACGCCAATACTGCAAAGCTGCTTCCACATACTGACAAAAGAAATAGACATCAGAAAAATTTCTGTTGTATCCCCTTGATTGACTGCTTCCGGATTCATCATGGGTATCTCTGTACCCTGATATCCTGTATGTTCATTGATTCCAATCTTATTATCTAAAAATGCAGTAATATGATATTTTCGCTCTAACGTTTCCTTCTTACTTTCAAAGTATTTTCCAGTTCCAAATATAATAATATCTTTCATTTTTCAACTTCCTAAATCATTATTTTCAAAGAGTGTCCTAAGGGAAATAACATTTTCAAATCCCATTTCTGATAATGCATCCTTTATATCATCAAAATAATAAACAGCTGTTACAATCACCGCATCTACCTTAGGCAATCCTTTTTGGGGCACATATACCGGTAGATTATTTTCCCTTATCTGCTTTACCTTCTTATCCAAGACATATATCACATTTATCTTAGTATACAAAAGTTCCTGGCAAAACAATTTTCCTAATTCTGCATAGCCATATACTGCAATTTTGTAATATCCCTTCTCTGCAAGAATTTCAGCAAGATGATGCCCATTGATTTTAAATTCCACCCAACGTGTAAGAACTAAATAAAACAAATCACTTTTCTGTAATCTGTTTTCCAATTCTGCTGCATCGCCAACTGACTTGTCGTCTAATGATGCAAGCGTATAAACCTCAATGTATTGCTCCGGCATTCTGTTCTGTAATGCTCTGTACTCTGCCATACATCTCGCATACCTGTCATATGGCATCCTCTTATTTTGAGATTGATGAAAACTTATCAATTGTTGTTTTTTATCAATGACACTTGTAATATCAAGCAGATGCGTTGCATTACGCAACGGAGCATGTATTTCATATAGATAAATTTCCACATTCCTTATTTGCTGTTTATGAAATGCCTGGCACAAACTAATGTACGCTGCTGTATGATCAGGATGATTGTCATGGTTTCCTGTCACAAAAATTTTAGTGTATACTGATAAGTCAATGTCTTGCAGACAATCTGTATGCTGTAATAATGTACCGTCTTTATACTCAAGCATCCGATAGTCACTAATCCCAAGGAGACGCATTTCTTCAATAAATTCTGCCTTTCTAATTTCTTTTCCGATTTCAGGAAGTATATCCCCTATCCCTTCCCTGCCATCAGAAATCACCAAAACACTACATTGACTTGGATAAAGGCAGAGTATGCCCCCTGGACCGATGCACTCATCATCAGGATGTGGGGCAATTATTAAAATTTTATCTCTCGGGAAAATTTCCAATATCTGCAAAATATTACTCCTTTATAACTCAAAGAAAGATTTATCGGGTAAAACCTCATCTAGTGCCTTTCTAATCGCATTTTTAATTTCGTCAAACTTTTCCGTGCTTCTTTCGTTTAAACTAATAATCGGATATGCACGATTCCTAATTGCTTCTGCTGCATCCATATAATTATACTGATCTATTATAAACATCCTGCCTTCATACTTATGCGGAATAAAGTTTCCCGAACAAATCTGCCACATCGTAATCAACCGCTGCGTTACGTCAGAATGTGCACGAAATTTATTTTGAGATGCAATATCCAGCATTTGCGGTTCTTTTTCCCATATCTCTTTTAATACGGATTTCTTCATCGGCATCGCTTCATGCGGATACACAAAGGATTCAAAATGATGCCAAAACTGCAAATTGATGTTTTGCTGCAGGCGGTTTCCATATACCGGAGAAAACCACTTTTCCCTATTTTCATTCACTACTCTTTGCTTATCAAAATTCCGGTTGATAATAACCATATTATTGACGCAGGCATAAATCATCTGCCGCTCCGGCTCCGTATCGCCTTCTAATACGAAATGTGTTTCAACCGCCTCCTCACAGGGAAGATTATTCCGAAAATAATATTCTTGGGGAATCGGCTGAATCGGAAACAAATCATCATTGAAAAGAATATAATTTTCGCTTAAATCTTCGATGCGGAAATAATTCATTTCAATAACATTAGAATTAAAAGTAGGCAGGTATTGGCTCGGAATATAATCGCTATGTTTTACTACCCTTAGTTTTTCATAATCAGTATTGAGCCAGTCCGGTAAATGTCCCCATGTGATGAAGAATATTTTATGAACCCAAGGCATATACTTTTCAATACCACGGAAAACATATTGAAGATTATCCCATGATTCATAACGAACATCTGAAACTGCATTGGTTTTGTCATATTTACTTTTTTCGATCCGCCATGCCGGATCATTTCCATCAACCCAAGGAATAATTAAATCTATTGGTATATTCTGCATTTCTTTTCCCTTTGTTGCTCTTTTAAATCATCATTTCATCTATGTATCAGTTTTATACCCTTATCCAGTCATTAGGAACAATATCAAAATCTTTTTTGGGATTGTACAAAAACCATTTCTTAGGCGCTATAACTATCTTGTCTTTACTGGGATTAAGCCATGCTCCCCACCAGCTAAAAGTGCTGTTTGCTATAATATTATGTTTACATCGACTCATAATCATTAGTTCTTCATAATCTTTATAAGAATACTCTTTGTCCATGTAAAAACAATTTAATCCAAAATTCATGTTTTCCTTTACCCACAAAATATCATCCGAAAAAATTATGAAATATGGGTTATCTACTCGTTCAAGAATAACCCGCTTCGAATTTTCATAATATTCAATTGGCAAAATATTGTGATCCTTTCCAAAGTCTCCCCTCCGAATATGTACCGATACTGTATTATCACTATTTAAAATTTTTCTAAGCCCCCGTGTTATCTTAATTTTATTTCTAGGATATATTTCCTCTCTTATATGTGATTCAAACTCTTTAAAATATTTTTCGCTTTGAAACCATCCTTTTAAATACAATAATCCCTTCAGTTCACAAAAATCTCTCTTAAAATAGCAATCTTCTTCCTTTATCAGTCCTGCCGGAAAATACCTTAAGTATTGATTATTTTTTGTATAGAAACTGTCTTTATTAACAAATGGAAATATCCTTCCACAATTAATTACCGGTTGCTTAATTTTAAAATGACATAGTTCATATTTCCGAACAGGTTTGGGACTCATTTCATATTCTGATATATCCAAATAAACCCTATCCTTAGTTCTTAAAGATAAGGCTCTTGCATATGCATATTGAAATAATTGATTTCCAAGCCCCTCCCATATCCGAACAACTACCATTATAATCACTCTGCTTTCTACATTTAACGATTTCCCCAAATGAAGCATTTTGCAAACTTAGTGTGTCACTGCTAAATTTCATATAGAATATCTTCTATAGACATAATCGGACAATCTAGTTTTTTCTGCAATACTTTCACTACTTCATCATAAAAAGTAATCGCTGTCACAATCACTGCATCTACTTGCTTTAGATCATCTTCCACAGAATATACATCCACATCCGAATAAATTCTCGCTGCATTTTTATCAATACCATAAGCCACATCAACCTCGGTATTTTTCAATTCATTTAATAATGTTTCTCCTACATAACTCATCCCATATACAGCAATTTTATTATACCCTTCCTTTTTCAGGTAATCAGCAACATTCTTACGTTCCTGCTTTACTTTTACCCACTGGTTCATCAGCAAAAAAAGCGCTAAGTGTTTGTTCGACATAGCTTTCGATTCGTTAACAGTCTCCCCTATAGTCTTTTTAACTACACCTGCTCCAATCGCTGCTCCTGTAAATGCTGATAATATCGATATAATACTTTTTTTCATAAGATCTTCCTTTCTTGTACTGCCTGTGGATTTAGACACAAGCAAAATATACCATGTAAATCTGTCAGCCGATTAATTATATGGCGGTATCATAAAACTATCTAAGACTTCACTTAATCCGACCACCTTTTGATAACCTTTTTGCTTTATTTCATTAATTACTTGCTTTTCTGTTAAAGCCACTGTAACCACAATCGCATCAATCAATAATTTTTCTCCATCCAAAGAACCAAACTCAAGTATTGAATCCATCTTATTCGGTTTTCTATCCAAAAGGTATCTAACTTCAATATCCCCATTTTCCAATTCGTCATATAATCTACATCCCAAATACGACATGCCATAAATTGCTATCGTTTGAATATCATTTTTTCTAAAATATTCACTAAGATTATAACCTTTCTGTTTAATTTCCAACCATTTTATGGCTAGAGAAAACGCCGTCTCCAATTTTAAATATTGAGTATTAATAGCACTTTGTTTTTCGCACAATTTTTCATTTTTTAATTCAATATAGTATTTTTTCAGTTCATTCAAAAAAACATCCTTATTATCTGCCTCAAAAGACGATATTGCCTCATTATATACCTCTATTAATGTCTTACAATACCTCATTGCATCAAAAGCTTTTTCTGCATATATCTGAGCGCTTTCTATCATTTGATTTTTAATTTCTTTAGGGCAGTTCATCGCTCTTATCATTGTATTTGCAAGGTCTTTACTATTATGCAGTTCATACAAAAATCCTCGTTCTTCATTTTCGCCAATAATTTCAACTGTCCCACCGCTTCTAGCCCCTATTACTACATTACCTGCAAGCATGGCTTCTATTGTTACCCTTCCAAGCGCTTCGTTTTGAGAACAAGTTATTGCATAAGATGCTTTCTTATTCAGCTTTGACAAATCATTCTGATAAGGCAGGATAAAAATATTTCTATCAAGTTTTTTCATTGATATATATTTTTTTAATGCCCATATATAACCGTCATTGCCATCGCCGACAACTATCAGCTGAACATCTGAATACCCCGCTTTTATCAAAATTTCTGTAGCACAAATCGCATCCCATTGTCCTTTTTCGTGAGATATCATTGCCACAACTAAAAATACATTTTGATAATCCGTATCCTTAGTTACTTTTAATTTATATTTTTCAACACTTAAGCCATCATATATTCTCAAGGTATGTATATGATACCTCTCTAAATACTTCTGTTTAACGTAATCAGATATTGATATCAATTTATATGCACGCGCATATAAATTGCATTTTAACTCTTCATTCAGAAATTCGCATCCAAATTGTTCTTCCATCAATTCCCGGATGTGCCAAACATATGGTATATGTGCCATCAATGCTGCCATAGCTCCGATGTTGCTCACACTAGAATTGATATGTATTAACTGCACTTTTTCCTCTTCTATTATCTGAAGCAACTGAACAGCTGCTTCATAGTCCGAAATAAAATTTTGTTTTTCCATGTTTTTATTTCTGTTTCCTATTTCAACAAAATCCGTAGTAAAATGTAATTTATAATATTGTATATTTAACGCCATAAACTGATCTTCTACCTCTGCATCATCACGTATTACAATGATCGGATTCACACAATCTTTGATTTTAGTAATAGTATCAATTAATGAATGTCCTGCTCCCCCTAATATTACGTCATTAAAAATATACATTACATTTCTTACATTCATTGCTAACTTTATTCCTTTCCATATCACACGGATGCCTTATTTATTAATCTAATTATTCTTTTTTACGAAATCCAAACTTCTTTGATATATGTAACTATTTTCTATACTTTTGCTCTCCATATATTCACACAACTTTTGCAAAGTGGTTTCATTTTTATTTTTTATACTTTTATCTGAAATAATATCAAAAATAGTTTTCCCCAATTTATCTTTATCAATTTTACTTTCACTGTACCCTAACAAATAAGCACAAAAGACTTTTCTTGCTATATCTCTTTTTTCATTTGATAACCTTTTCACTTTATAGAGTCCACTCAAAATCTTTTCATATCGCTCCATAGAAAATGCATTAATTGTAAATCCAAATCCTGTATACCATGCTTTTCCAGTCACAACAACTGGTATTCCTAATGAACTAGCCTCTATACCTATCGTACCTTGAACCGTTATAATAGCATCTGCTAATTTGAATACAATTTCGTTACTATATCGTTCATCAAAAAGAACTATATTTTTTTTGCCATAACAATCTATAAGCTCTCTTCCATTTGTTCCCAAATAACTTTTATATGACGGATGCACTTTTAAAACCCAATTAACATTATCAATCCGTGATGCTATTTTAATTGTTTCTCTCAAAGCTGTATAGTAATCTCTAAAAAGCATTTTAGAGCTGGAATGCGGAGCATCTGACAAAGAATGCGCCATAATAAAAACAGTTTTCTTATGCGCATCAAGCTGCATACTATTAATCGCTTCATTGAATTCCGTTTTCTTTTGATCAGCCACAATACTTTTTATCCATGATAATTCACTTTCCCCTTGCAAGTACCTTTTAAAATACTCCAAAACATAGGTATTATAATCCATCTGATTAGCTACATTTAACTTGCCGGTCGCCATATATCTATAAGATTCATGTATAAAACCATACATGTCATTACTATCTTCCTGCCTTAGCAGCACAGATGCCCGAATAACTTTAGCCCCTTTTTGCTGACCCAATACCCTATAAATATTTAAAAAATACGCCATTTCATTCATTATAATAAATTTGGGCGCTTGATCCCGATAAATATTTTTTAAATTATAATATAAATATATTCCTTCATAAATATTTTTAAAATCTTGCAAAATACTTATCGTATCAATTGTATTTCTTTCCTGCTCCCTTATTATTTTGTCATAAATATATTGTCCAATTGGAATTTTTCCGATTCTATACTGCAATAACGCTTCTCCAGTTTTACAACCAAAGAATAACAACGTTGTTTTAACACAGGCTTTTATTTGATTAAGTATTCCCCTTATACCTTTTATTCTTACATTTATTGTATTAAATCCGAATGAATCTGATATTTTCCGTTTTTCTTTACTGTCATCTCCATTGACTAATCTCACAACTCTAATTTTTGCTTTATCAGAAATTGCTTTTGCGGTAATATATCTCACAATATCTGAAAAGATATTCTCTACAGTTATTTCCTCCGGAATATATATGCACCCCTGTGCATCCGTTTCAAATGTATTAATCCCTTCTTTATTAAGTTGTAAAAATTTATTTAAACTTCTCATTCTAACTATTTATTTATAACTCCTTTATAATAGTATTTTTTTAAAACATATCGAAAACAATGCTTTTTTAACTCCTCAAAAAAATTTTCCCGTTCCTTATTGCAAGAAACCGAACTTACGATGCAAGGATTATATTTTATCACTTGACTTTTATCAACCTTCTGATATTCTATATTATTTGAAATTTGATCAAAAATCTGTACTCCTTTTTCCCCACGTAATATAACAACAGAAGTTCTTTTTTTTCTGCGATATAGAGATTTTGCATAATTTTCAGCTCCCCACGCATCGCCCAACGTAAGATCCGAATAGCTTACCACACCTTTAAACATGCAATTATAACAAGACTTTCTTAAAAACAAGTCATAACAAAATCCCCATATATATGGATCATTGGGATACTCTTTTACGTACCGTTTTGAATCACCATACTGAATACTGAAAACCTTTTCTTTCATGTATTTATTATCTCTGAATCTGATACTTTTAATATTTTTGTTTTTATGAAAAGTCCTTAAGTACATTTTCCATATTTTAGGTGCAGGCACTCCATGACAAATTAGGTCAACACAAATTAAGTTTTCATAGGTTACTGATAAATACTTTCTTAATCCGGCTATTTGACAAGGCGTTCCGGAAAACAAAACCATTTTCCCTTTATCCAAAAAATTCTTTGCCTGCCTAAATGTATATTTGATTTCACTTTGTACATATTTTGACCCTTGCAGTTGATATAGTTGCTCTTCCTTGGCGATATATTTATGAATAACTTTATAATTTTTATCAAATGCTGCACCAAATACAATTCCACCTTGAGAAAGAACATATTTTGCAATTATTGCAAATATACCTCCCGAAGTACTTTCTTTTTCATCAGTCTTGGCTTGTACTGCAAAATATTCCTCATACTCATCATTTTCTATATTTTTTTTAATTGGGCATACATGCTCACACCGCTTACAGTGTATACACTTTTCATCCTGTATCCCAGGGTATAAAAAACCCTCAAAATTTGTACACATCTTAATTGCATTCACTGGACAAATATTTTTACATGCACCACAACCCGTACAAACATTCTCACCAGGTAACATTTTATCCACCCTATCTATTCTCATTCAAAATTGTTAATAATTTCTTTCTAAAAGACCAAAAAGCATTTTTTTGATTACATACTACCGAAGAATAATCGTATTTCATTCCTTGCGAAAGCTCTAAAATTCCATGAAGGCTTTTACATTGTGCCCACTCCTGAACTTTATAAGCATTTATATATTGGTCCAATAAATTTTCCCGTGACAGCAAATCATATATTTTGCTTGTTTCTTTTGGCGCATAATCAATTGCCACAAAATTGATATTACTTTTTATAGCGTAAACAACACCGTGGAAATAACTTGTAATCAAACAATCTAAAATTCCTATTACTTCTACCCACTCAAACGGTGATATATCTATTAAGTTATAATCCGCTTTTTTGTTCTCTGAATATAGGGAAACTAATTTATACTCATCTCCATATATCTCTTTTATCTTTTTACATACATCTGCTCGTTCATCCAACATTATGCCTACCAGTCTGCTTTTGTCAGGTATTCGGTATTTTTTATATAATTTATTTTTAAAACTATTTCTATCAAACTTAATATCTACCAAAAATGCAGGATCACAATTAATATTAATTTCTGTCTGATAAGCTTTATATAATTCATTCCTTGTTATTTCATCCCTTACCCCAATATAATCAAATTCCTTTAAATTTTCTCTTATAAATCTTATTTGTTCTCTCCTCAATTTTGAATTCAGGTTTCGGGAAGAAACTGCATATGCCATTTTTTTACTATTGTGAACGACTCTAAGCCAATATACGTTTTCAAAATCCCTCCAAACTTCGTCACTTCCAACTATAATCACATCATATTTAGATTTTTCGATTTTATCTTCCAAAAATTTCGGATGAAAACTTCTAAATCGGGACAATTTTAATTTTTTTTGCGCCCTAAAAAAAGCTAAAAATTGTTTAAGTTTTTCTATATTCCTTTCACACAAAGCCTTTGTCAGAATCGTGCCATATCTCCTTATATGATTCGGTGATATATAATCTATTACCTCAATCTCAATCTCACTATGAGTAATACCTTCTAAAGCTTTCATCAACGAGTATGCCTGCATATAAGCTCCATAATTTATTACTCTATGATATGTCAGTAATCCGATTTTCAAAGTTTTACCCTCTCTTTAACCACAAACCATTTTCATATGATAATTTAATTTACACAATATGGATAATCTAATATTTCTTCCAAATAAAACCTTAAATCATATGGATCATCTTCATAAGTTTCATGTATTCTGCCATTACACATCTGTATGAATTCTTTCCATGTGTTATTATTTAGATGATATTTGACTGTGCTGATTCTATTTGTAACATCCAGCTCCATCGCACACCCCCTGGCATTTAGCAATATATTCTGACTGCCGTATACTCTTTGTGCATTATATACTATTTTGGGTACTTGAAATTTAGAAATGGAATATGTATCCAACTCTATTTTTAGACCATAACCTTTTGGATCATAAGGAAAAAGCCATAAGATACCATCTTCACACAAACAAGTAAAAAACATTTTATTGCCTGGCAATTTTATTTCCTTTACTTCCTTTAAGTCACTGCTTACTTCAATGAGCTGTCCATCTTCTGTCGTAAAATAAAAAAAATGATTATATTCACTAATTGTAATAAGTTTTCTTCTCTTTTTATCAATATTTTCAATTCTTTCCGAATTGTTTTTTATATCCAAAATTAAAACATTTCCACCATATAATAAAGGAATATACACTTCATTTTCCACTGCAATAGAATTTCTTCCATATACAGGTTCACATTTATCATTCTGTGTTTTCCCAAAATATTGGATTTTTTGAGTATCTAAATTTAGTTTTCCAATCATATTTGTATTACACATTCCCACAAACAGAATATCTTCCCCGCACATAATTGAATGAGAATGTACAGCTAAAATCCTACTACATTTTGATGAAATTTCTACTTTGATATGTGACATTAGATCGCTTTTTATATTATAGACAATGATTGTATCTGCATTAGTCGGTGATAAGTACAAGCATTCCCGTACACGTACAATATCCGTAAACAAATATTTTTTTCTATTTTCTCCCAAATATTCTCTATTCCATTTAATACACTTTTCAACCTGACCATTTATTCGGTTTACCTTTACCAATACGTTCAGCATTGCCATTGGAATCCATATATTATTTCCTTCCATAACCATTCCTTTACCAAAAATAATTTCATTCCATTGGCTTACGATAATTTGGTGATTCTGAATCATAATCGGTTTTCCCGTCTTCTGATACATCTGCACCACACTGCTGCCATCCCCATAATACGCATCACTCAGCACTATCGCCCTGTCAATATCACTGCTGTCATCATAAATCCCCCAGCCTTCTTCCCGGTACTTTCTGACAAGCCTGTCATATTCGAACAAAAGCTGCGGGCGCATACTCTCTACTGTCGCTTTTATCAGCGGATGCGGACGCCACAAAAGAGCCACCTCTTCACGATTTTCTTTAAAAACATCAAATACATACTGCATCTTTTCCAGCATCTTCTCATTATGCTGTAACAGCGCTCCTACACTTGTATTATAAAAAACAATCTTTTTCCAGCTTCCGTCCGTTTTTTGTATAATATTCATCCAATCTTCCGGCACTTCTAAATCTTCTTTTTTTGTATTGACAACCTTATCAAGCTTCGGCGAGCCAAGCCCTAAAATCTTGTCATTCCAATACTTTCTAGCCGCCTCACTGTGGTTATTCGTAGCATCCAAAAGGACTTTTATGTATACCTGCTTCATATCTTCTGACTGCACAATCACCTTGTCCGCATGAAATACGCCCGGCGTTGTGCAAAAGTGTTTCATTCCTTCTATTTTTTCGTCTTCGTCCGGCTTGATTTCACTTAAAATAAAATATGGTATATATACCAGTTCATCCGTATACTTTTTCAAATTTTTCGAAAAGAAAAACGGCGGCACACTTGTTACCAAATTGAAATCGTCATACGGGTTATGAATATAAATCACATCCGGACGATGCACCTCAAAGTCAAATTCATCATACTTTGTAACAGGTATATAATCTGGATACTGATCCCCTTCATAATACATCTTACGAAAGCTCCCGTCCGGATTTTTATCATAATATGGTATTGGAATAACATACGCATCACAGTTTGGATCTGCATCTGCTGCCTTCCACACGCTTTCTAAGCTGTCCCACATGCTCGCTTTATAAGGAAGAAAAACGATCTCTTTCCTGATTGGAATATCATTTCTTAAACTGTTTCCTGCCTTAATCAGCTTCTGCCTTAACAGCTTGTACACTTTATTTGCACTGATTTCCTTATGTTCTGCCAAATCTGTATGAATCTGATAAATCAGCTCACAGTATTCTTCCAGTAACAGTACAGTCGGATGACCTTCACCTTCTATTTCTTCAATCAAGGTACCTATGGTAATTCCGCCATTTTGACAATCCTCCAAGAGCTCCATTGCAGACTGTATGCTGCCCTGTTGCATATATATTCTTATTTGGTCATGCGCTTCCTCTATCTGTTTGACCAGTTCTTCTGCCTGTTGCTTCTGCGCTTTTCTCATCTCTTGCTCCCAGTTATACGTAAATTATCAAAAAATGCCGCCCTCTTGACATTTTTTTATCCAATGCTTCTCAGGACACTTCTTTATTTTTTATCATAAGGATTAGCCGGGCGTCTCCGCCTGCAAATCCAACATTGTTGGATTTTGCTTCGCTCCGCATAAGGCTGCGGTCTTGGCATACCGGAAAACCGTCAAAAGCGGTTTAGATAATGCCGTTTTTTGCCTTTGTAAACAGCTGTTGCGCTGTTTACGATATTGTTAACATACTTTCCTGTGATCCTGATTGGTGTATTGTATCAGCGGCATTGAAATGAATGCCGTTGATACAATACACCGGGTAAAATCACTCACAACAAATTTGGTATCAAGCTCTGTCACAAGGGATTTATTCTCAGGTCTGTATGGTTTAACCAATTTTTTATATTATTTTTTCGCTCTTACTTTTTTGGTGTTATATTTTTTTTCGATATTTTTTGCTCCGTTTAGGGAAATTGTAGCTTTATATCCGCAATCCGGACACCAAAAACCATCCGGCTGTCTTTTTCCTTCTGCTCCGCAGCAGGAGCAAATGCCTCCTGTTCCCTTAGAGTTAATCTCCACAAGTTCAATGGAATGGAGTTGGCATTTAAAGGACAATCGCTCCCTGACATATCCGTTAAAATTTCTTGTTATTTTTCTGTTTGCCGACTTTGACTGAAGTTTCGTCTTGCCCACTGTCACCGGTTTCGTTATTACAATCCGCTCCGGCTTTTCTTCTGCAAACATCCTGTTAATTTCCGTATTGATAAACGTCTGTGTTTTCGCACGTTCTTTTTCCTTGCGTCTGTCATATTTCTCCGTTCCAAGATTGTTAGATTCGATGCTGCCTGCCTTTTCCCTATCACCGGATTCCATGCTGTGTTTGTATGCTGCACGCATTTTTGCGCGTCCCTTGTTTTTATCTGTCAGGCGCTGCGTTTCCTGCGAGGTCATGCCGTCAAGCGATTGTCCGTAAATATTTCCGTTTGAAAGCGTAAACATGTCCTGATAGCCTATATGGATATAAACTGTACTGCCGTAATCCTTGTGTTTTCTTATTTTTGTTTCCACCGGAATCGCAAGAGCGGCATAGTCCTTTTTGATACAGATTCGTATCTGCCGGTCACAGATGCGGTCATCCTTTAATGGAAGCGGTATTCTCTGCCCTGCTGTCCTTGATGCAATGCAGATTGCACCATTCCTGTATGCATAACCGGACGGCGCGATACTGAAACAGTCCATACTGCCTGTTTCCGGTTTTGCCAAATGCTTCCGCGTTAATCTTCGCAAAAGGTTATTCAGGCGCTCTACATCAAGGTCAAGACCTTCTGCTTTCTTGGGCATTTCATAGTTTTCGCGGCATAACACTGCGGCATAGATTTTATCAAGCTTTAAGACCGTCCTTAGATAAACTCTGTCCTCATCACTTAGATTTTCGTTTGCTGTAATGAGTGTTCCGATCTTGTTTTTCAGCATGCCCCACATACCTTTTATGTCTGCTACCGCTTCAATAATTGCCGGATCAAAATATGCTGACGGCAGTCCAAGCCGAGTTCTGATTCCGCTGTGACGCACCTCGCTCATAATGTCAAATACCGGTGTAAGTCTGCCAAGACTTTTAATACCAGAATATCTGTTGTATGTATAATTCTTTACCTTGCTGTAATCTAAGGCAATTCCCTTTAGGAACTCCATCGTGTCTTCCGGCAGTGTCTTACTGTACTGCCACACGGTTTTTGTTATTGTATTGCTTGCAGACATCTCTTTCACCATTTATAGCAGCTGTTAAATCTATTTTGATACATATATCAGCACTGTTTGACAATGCCGACATATCAGTTATATAAAATTATCGTGGAATTCTCTAATCTGCGATATGAAAATTTTTGAATCTATGCTTACATAATTTTATATCGGTATTAGTTTACCACGATTCAATCCAAATGGCAAATATTTTTAGAAAAAACAGCTATTAAAATTGAAGAAAAAATATGGAAGAAGTAGCATTTTAAAACAAAAAAGATATTAATGTCATTTTATGGTCAGATTCGGGGTCAAAAATTCCCGATAAATGTAACGGTCAATTTAAGGTATACGATTATTCAAAATCGCATAAACAGAAAGGAACAATTGTTATGGCAAGACATGGAGAAAACATAAGAAAAAGAAAAGACGGAAGATGGGAAGGGCGTTATCCTGTATATAATGCCAACAAGAAAAAACAGGTTTACTGCTCTGTTTATGGAAAGACCTATGAAGAAGTGCGTGAAAAATTGTTGATACATAAAAATACATTAAAAATTAACATTTCCCAAACAGGGGTACAAAGCACGGGGAGCCAAAACGATGTTCTGTTTACATATGTAGCGCGGGAATGGCTTATAGCGGTTAAAGAGAAAAGAAAGCTTTCAACATATGTAAAATACAGCTTGATTTTTCATAATCACATTGAAAAAGAGTTTTCAGATATTATGTTGTCAGAAATTACCAATATTCTTGTAAGCGAAAAGATTTCAGAACATATATCGGATAATACCATCAAAAGTATTTACTGTATATTAAACCAAGTCATAAAATATGCTTCCCAACAGAATTTTATAACGATTCCATGTCTGAATAAGCCTGTTTTCCATACGCAGAAAAACGATGTGAAGGCGCTTGCCAAAATGGAACAAAAGAAATTGGTTGCGACACTTTACCGGGAAATGAACCTTTTTAAAATGGCAGTGCTGTTGTGCCTGTTTACAGGACTTAGAATAGGTGAATTATGTGCGTTAAAATGGATTGATATTGATTTTGAAAGCAAAATACTTACAATTAACAGAACGGTACAGCGTCTCTATGCTGAAGGGTACGCAACGAAGACTGTACTAATGGAAACAACGCCTAAAAGTGTGTATTCTTGCCGAGAAATCCCATTGTCAGCTACAGTAATTGAATTGCTTTGCAGCTTCAAAAGCAGCCATGAATATATATTTGGCGGTGACAGTCCGCTGGAACCAAGAAAATTGCAATACCATTTTAAGAAAATACTGCAGGATGCAAAACTGCCTGATACAAATTTTCATATTCTGCGTCATACATTTGCCACAAATTGTATTGAAGGCGGAACAGATGTAAAAAGTCTCAGTGAGATGTTGGGACATTCTAACGTGCAGATTACATTAAACCGTTATGTGCATCCGTCTATGGATACCAAACGCCAATGCATTGACAAGCTTTCAATATTTTATGGTCAAATTTATGGTTAAACGGATTAGCAGGAAACCAAATTTCCGTTATTTGTGCCTGCTTATCGCAGATTAGAGAAATCTACGAAACATCTAATCTTCATTCATGCTTGGTTTTACGGATTCATACATTTTTAAAATGCCGGTATACTTCAATAAAATTATGGATAATTATCTATAAACTATATTTACCGATTAAGGCAGATCCTTTTAATTCTTAGTATCTTGCAGATTTTACAGAATCGATTCAGCAGAAAATACAGAATAAAAGCAAAACACTTTCAAAACTCTAAAATTGTAACGCTTTTGCTTTCACGAATTTACACTGTCACAATTTTTTATACAATAAAAAAACAGGCTTTTGAGCCGCCGACTTTGGCAGCCAAAAACCTGTTTTTTATACTATATTACAAAACGTAATTACCGCGCACCCTTATCGTACGGAATTCCTTCCGCCTTCGGCGCATGCGAGTTCTTCGACGTCAGCGCCAAAATTATCATGGATGCGATAAACGGCATCATGTTATAAATATTCTGCGACAAATGCAGATTGGACAATGCCGTCGCGTCCGCGATATTCGCGAGTGACTTAAAAATCGCAAAGAACACCGCCGCCCCTGCAATCCGGAACGGTTTCCACTGTCCGAAAATCATAACGGCAAGCGCAAGGAAACCAAAGCCCGTCACGCCAACCTCGAAATTCCATATTGAAACGGAAGGCACGATATATGCAAAGCCGCCCAAACCGCCCAAAAATCCTGAAATCATAACGCCCGCATAACGCCATTTGTACACATTAACGCCGACCGAATCGGCTGCCTGCGGATGCTCGCCGCACGAGCGCAGACGCAGACCATATTTGGTCTTATACAAAAAGATATAGGATACAATCAAAAGCACGATTCCGATAATCAGGAAAATATTGTAGGTCAGCGGACCTGCCGTAAAGATAAATGCATTGTTCGCGTAGGAGAGCTTGGACGATGCCGCGCCGTTTCCTCCGCTTGCCGCGTTGTTGTACGCCTTTACGATTACCATTGCCGCCGCTGTTGCAAGCATGTTTAATGCCGTACCGCCGATCGTCTGGTCCGCCTTGAGCGTGATTGCAGAAAACCCGAGCAAAAGCGAATAAACCATACCCGCAAGCGCACTGACCAAAATGGAAAGCGCCACGAGCATCGCCGGAGAAAGCGTTCCGCCAAAAATGGTAAGCACCAAAATTCCGGCAAGACTGCCGATTACCATAATTCCCTCAAGCGCAATGTTGATAACGCCGCTGCGCTCCGAGAACATGCCGCCGAGCGCCACAAGCATCAATACCACTGCATAAAGTAACGTATATTTTAAAAGCAGGAACATTATGCATCCGCCCCCTTTCCTTTTCCGTTCGCATCTGTTTTCGATACCGTCCCGGCATTTGCATCCGACGCGTCTTTCTTCTTCGACGCAATCAAATTCATCACAAATCCCTTAAACAGCATGACAAACGCGCAAAGGTAAATAATGACCGCAATAATCACATCTGCGATTTCCGGCTGGAAATACTTTGTCGGCAAATACCCGCCGCCCACGGTAATGTGGGATACAAACAGCGCCGCAAAAATCACGCCGATCGGGTTGCTGAGCGCAAGGAGCGCTACGGGAATACCATTAAAGCCCATTGTAGGAAGCGCCGTACTGACCTGCGGGTTCCACTCCGCCACACCGGAAAGATAATACAGCCCCGCGCCAATCCCCGAAAGCGCACCTGCAATCGTCATGGAAAGCACGATGTTTTTCTTATCATTAATGCCTGCATACTTTGCCGCGTCCTTATTGTGTCCGCAGGCCTTGAGCTCATAGCCGAAGGTCGTCTTGTTAATCACGATATACATGATAATCGCGATAATAATTGCAATAAATATCGCAATCGTCGTCGATTTTGTCTTAAAAATCCCGTTTAACCCCAAATCCGGTATTACGGACTGCGGCGATACGCCTCGTACCGTGAAGGTTTTCGTGGTCTTTAAGTCATACATGCTGCCGATAACGCCCTTGTAAATAATCTCGTTGACCGCATAAAGCCCGATCCAGTTAAACATAATCGCCGTGATAACTTCGTTCACGTTAAAATATGCCTTAAACAGTCCCGGTATCGCGCCCCACACCGCACCAAAAAGCATTGCCGCAAGAAGACACACCCACCAGGGCGCATGCAGCACAAGCGCAAAATACAGCGCACCAAGCGCGCCGAGCGTATACTGCCCTGCCGCACCGATGTTAAACAGTCCCGTCTTAAAGGCAAACGCCACCGAAAGCCCCGTCATAATCAGCGGCGCAGTCTGTGCAAGCACGCTTCCAAGCCCCTTGGGCATCATGAAAAATCCGCCTTTTACAATTCGCGTAAAACCGTCAATTGCCTGTTCCGCGTTAATACAATACAGAATCAGCAGTCCGACAAGAAGACCGACCGCAATACAAATCAGCGATGCCAAAACGGACATCAAGCCTGATGAGAAATTCACGTTTTTCGAGGAAGAATCTACTTTTTTCGAGGAAAAATTTACTTTTTTCTTATTCACACGCATCACCTCTTTTCCTTAGTTTAACTCAGCCGGCACATCGTCTTTTTTCGCGCCTGCCATATAAAGTCCAAGCTCCTCGACCGTCGTCTTGTCCGGATACAATTGTCCCACGATTTCGCCCTCGTACATGACAAGAATGCGGTCGGAAACATTCATCACCTCGTCAAGCTCCAAGGATACCAAAAGCACCGCTTTCCCCTTGTCACGCTGCGCCACAAGCTGGCTGTGGATATACTCAATCGCGCCAACATCCAATCCTCTTGTCGGCTGCACCGCCACAAGCAAATCCGGATTTTTATCAATCTCACGGGCAATAATCGCCTTCTGCTGATTGCCGCCCGACATGCTGCGCGCGACCGTAACCGGTCCCTGTCCGCTGCGCACGTCATACTGATTGATTAACCGCTCGGCAAACGCCCGCACGGCGCCCTGCCTGATAAAACCGCCCTTTTGAAATTCCGTATCCCAGTACCGCTGAAGCACCATGTTCTGCTCTAATGTATAGTCCAAAACAAGACCATGCTTATGGCGGTCCTCCGGAATATGGCTGATGCCGTCTTTTGAACGCTCCCTGATGCTTGCGTTTGTGATGTCTTTTCCGTCAAAGAGGATTTTGCCCTCCGTCATTTTCTCCAATCCGGTCAATGCGTGTACAAACTCCGTCTGTCCGTTGCCGTCAATCCCCGCAATGCAGACAATCTCACCGCGTCTGACATTAAAAGAAACGTTTTTCACCGCGTTGTTTTTATGCATCTTGCTCGGCACCGTCATATGTTCAATTTTCAAGACGGTTTCCGTGGGCTTTGCAGGCTGCTTGTCCACCTTAAAATTGACGTTTCTGCCCACCATCATTTTGGAAAGCTCTTCCTTTGTGGTGTCTTTAATGTCAACCGTCCCGATATATTTGCCTTTTCGTAAAATGGTACAGCGGTCAGCAGTCTCCATAATCTCGTTGAGCTTATGCGTGATAAAGAGAATGGATTTTCCCTCTTTTGCAAGGTTTTTCATAATCTTCATCAGTTCCTCAATCTCCTGCGGCGTCAGCACCGCCGTCGGCTCGTCGAAAATCAGGATTTCATTATCGCGGTAGAGCATCTTTAAGATTTCCGTACGCTGCTGCATTCCGACCGTAATATCGGAAATCAAGGCATCGGGGTCAACCTTCAGCCCGTATTTGTCACTTAGAGCCACCACCTTTTCCCGTGCGCCCTTTTTGCTGAGGAACAGCCCTTTTGTCGGCTCAACGCCAAGGATAATATTGTCCAGCACGGAAAAACACTCCACCAATTTAAAATGCTGATGCACCATGCCGATATTCAGGGCATTTGCATCATTCGGGTTATTGATTTTTACTTCCTTGCCATTTTTCTTAATCACGCCGCTTGTAGGCTGATACAACCCGAAGAGAATACTCATCAGGGTCGACTTTCCCGCACCATTCTCACCCAAAAGCGCATGAATCTCACCCTTTTTTAATTGGAGGGTAACATTGTCATTTGCCTTGATGCCGGGAAATTCCTTTGTGATGTTCAACATCTCGATAATGTAATCATTCTTTCCCATATCGACCAAACCTTTCTCAATTAAGTACAACCGGTTTCCGCTGTTGCTTTTCAATTTGTAGAAAATTTGTAGAAAAAGAGGGGAAAGGTAAAATGCCTTTCCCCTCTATCACTATTTTAATATTTTTTTAAGAATAAGTCAATCTTGACTCGTCAATCTTGATTAGTCAATATAAGAAACTGTAACGCCCTCGCTAACTTCCGGCTGTGTCTCTGTATCGTTTGAAATCGCGATAGAACCGTCCTTAATTCCTGCAAGAAGCTCTGCATACTCATCCTGTGTAAAGGTCTCAAATGCCCATGAATCGCCGTCTGTCGGAAGACCAAGATAATCGCCGTCTGCAAGACCAAGGTTCTCTACCTGTCCGCCAAAGCTGTCCCAGTTTCCTGCAAAGCAGCCTTCCAGCTTGTCTACAACCGTTGCCGTAAGACCCTTCATTGCAGAAGTAAGTACAGGGTTGTAATCATTGCCCTCGCCTACGGAACGCTGGTCAACGTCAACGCCGATAATCATGCCGTCATAGTTCAATGCTGCCTCAAGTGCAGATGTGTAGATACCGCCGCCGCATGCAAATACGATTTCCGTACCCTCTGAGTACCAGCTCTCCATCTTTGCCGTGATGTTTGCATCACCGTAGAACTGTCCGCCGTATGTATACTTCACTTCTACATCAACGCCAAGCTCCTGTGCCGCCGCGTCAATACCCTGAACATAACCGTAGCCGTAACGGATAACGGCGGGCACTGCCATACCGCCAAGGAAGCCAAGCTTTGTGTAGCCGTCCTTTACTGCCGCATAACCTGCAAGATAACCTGCCTGCTCCTCGCTGAAGGTACAAGCATAAGCGTTTGACTCAATCGGAGCCGTCATATCGCCCTCGGAAACGTCAACTGCGATAAAGTTTACGTCAGGATATGTTGTCTGAACCTCTGAAAGTGTTTCACCGAATAAGTAGCCGGGAAGTACAACAACCGTTGCGCCCTCTGCAACTGCAAGGTCAATCTGATTGATACGCTCTTCCGTGCTGTCCTCTGTCGGCTGATAATAAGTATACTCAACACCGTTTGCATCGCCAAACTGCACTACGCCTTCCCATGTTGCCTGGTTGAATGACTCGTCGTCAATCGTTCCGACATCCGTAACAAGCGCGATTTTTCCGTCTGCTACTGTCGTATCCGCAGGTGCCTGTGTCTCTGCGGGCGCTGCTGTTTCCGCAGGCGCTGCCTGTGTTTCTGCAGGCGCTGCTGCCGGTGCGTCGTTTGCAGGCGCATCATTTGATGAATTGCCGCATCCTGCTAAAGAAACAACCATAGCAGATGCCAATACAAGTGACAATACTTTCTTCTTCATAAATAAATCCTCCATTCTTAACAAGGTCTGCAAATTTGTGCCTTGACACAAATTTACCGTTCTCCTCATTGTAACATCATGACTTTTTACCGGCATAGTGCACGGCAAAAGACCAATTACCACCTCACTATATCATATTCGACAAAAAATAGCAATAACCGTTATTTTTTTAACGTGTACACAGGTAACAGTTCAGCCTTCGGCTTCCTGTTACAGGCATCAAGCCATGCAAAACCACTTCGCGGTGGCTTGATGCATCTCTGCCACTACGCTATTTCACGGACTTTGCAGCCAGTGCATAGTCCGTGGCTAAACTGTTACGTACACAGTTCAGCCATGCAAAATCGAATATACAAAATGACGTTGGGAGCTTGCTCACATAAGGCAGTTTGGATATTCAATTTTATAGGGCGGACGCCCGACATGAAATAAGTTGCCGGAAACAGCCTGAATAACTGGTCAAATTGTACAAACCGACAACTTATGAATGGGAATGGCTGAACCATTACGTATATGGACTTTCCCGATAGATAATGTCCTCGCGCGCGGGACCGTTGCTCACAAGCGTAATCGGATACCCTATCTGCTCCTCGATAAACTCCACATACTTGCGGCAGTTTTCCGGCAGCTCATCGTACTTTTTAATTCCCCTGATGTCGCATTTCCAGCCCGGAAGCGTTGTCAGCACAGGCTTTGCCTTGGAAAGCTTTGCCGTAACAGGGAACTGCGTCGTCACCTCGCCGTCAATCTCATATCCCGTACATACGGGAATTTCGTCAAGATACCCTAACACGTCAAGCACCGTAAAGCACACGTCCGTTGTTCCCTGCAGGCGGCAGCCGTATTTTGACGCCACGCAGTCAAACCAGCCCATACGTCTTGGACGTCCGGTCGTTGCGCCGTACTCTCCGCCGTCGCCTCCGCGTCTTCTAAGCTCATCCGCCTCTTCTCCGAAAATTTCCGAAACAAACGCGCCCGCACCGACTGCCGACGAATATGCCTTGCAGACCGTGTAAATTTTCTTGATTTCATAGGGCGGAATGCCCGCGCCGATTGCGCCGTATGCCGCAAGCGTTGAGGACGACGTTACCATCGGGTAAATGCCGTGGTCAGGGTCCTTTAACGTGCCAAGCTGCCCCTCCAAAAGAATATTCTTTCCTGCCTTAATCGCCTCGTCAAGATATGCCGAAACATCACATACAAACGGGGCAATCAAATCCCTGTATCCAATCAGCGTTTCAAACAGCTCCTTCGCGTCAATTGCCGGCTTGTGATACAGATGTTCCAAAATGACATTCTTCTGCTCCGCAACCCGCTCAATTTTTTCCTTTAAAAGCGTCTCGTCAAACAGTTCACTGACCTGAAATCCGATTTTTGCATATTTATCCGAATAAAAAGGTGCAATGCCCGACTTTGTCGAACCAAACGACTTTCCGCCAAGACGCTCCTCCTCATACTGGTCAAACAGAATATGGTAAGGCATCACAATCTGCGCCCTGTCCGAAACCAAAATTTTGGGCATAGGCACATCCCTGTCCGTAATGGATTTGATTTCTTCCATTAAAATAGGAATGTTCAATGCAACACCGTTTCCGATAATACTGGTTGTGTGATTGTAAAATACGCCGGACGGAAGTGTGTGGAGTGCAAATTTTCCGTAGTTGTTTACGATTGTGTGACCTGCATTTGCACCGCCCTGAAAACGGATGATAATGTCTGCTTCCTGTGCAAGCATATCCGTAATCTTGCCTTTTCCCTCATCGCCCCAGTTTGCTCCTACTACTGCCTTTACCATTCAAAACCCTCCAGTTCTTAACCATCGTTAATCCGCGTTTCCACGCCGTCTATAATCATACACCGTTTTTTCACTTTCGTAAAGAGCGTGAGAAGAAATTCTAATGCTCACAGCAATAGCTGTTTCGCAAAGAATTTCTAAATCTCACGCAGAAGAATGCCCAAAATTCGGGCATTCTTCACCACGTCTCACACATTTATCTCCGCCTTCACTCCAAGCTCTGCCTTATTTGCCTCAAGCACAGGCTTTACCACTTTTGCAAGGAACTTGTCCACCTGAACCGGAGCGCGTCCCACATACTTTGACGGCTCCATTGTCGCCTGAAGCTGTTCTAACGTCAGGTTAAACTCTTTATCCGCCGCAATCAGCTCCAAAAGATTGTTCTCCTTACCTTCCACCTTGACATTCTTTCCTGCCTCCATAGAGAGCGTACGGATTTTCTCATGCAGCTCCTGACGGTTTCCGCCGTTTTTCACCGCGTCCATCATAATGTTTTCCGTCGCCATAAACGGCAGCTCCGCAAGCATATGCTTTGTAATCACCTTATCGTACACGACAAGCCCGTCCACGACGTTCAGGCACAAATCCAAAATGCCGTCCACCGCAAGAAATCCTTCCGGAATGGACAAACGTTTGTTTGCAGAATCATCAAGCGTACGCTCAAACCACTGTGTCGCCGATGTAATTGCCGGATTGAGCGCGTCAATCATCACATACCTTGAAAGCGAGGCAATGCGTTCGGAACGCATCGGATTGCGCTTATATGCCATTGCCGATGAACCGATCTGATTTTTCTCAAACGGCTCCTCGACTTCCTTTAAATGCTGCAGCAGACGGATGTCGTTCGACATCTTGTGGGCGCTTGCCGCAATTCCGGCAAGAATATTTGCCACCCTCGTATCAACCTTTCTGGAATACGTCTGCCCTGATACCGCATAACACTCCGCAAAGCCCATTTTTTTCGCAATCATGGGATCTATCTTGTCAATCGTTTCGTTGTCGCCGTCAAACAGCTCCAAAAAGCTTGCCTGCGTGCCCGTCGTTCCCTTTGAACCAAGCAGCTTTAAACTGCCCGAAACGTACTCCAAATCCTCCAAATCCATCAAAAAATCCTGCATCCAAAGCGTCGCGCGCTTTCCCACCGTCGTAGGCTGCGCCGGCTGAAAATGCGTAAACGCAAGCGTCGGCAGGTTTTTGTATTTGTCCGCAAACTTCGCAAGCTCGTCAATCACGTTCACAAGCTTTTTATGCACCAGTTTAAGCGCCTCATTCATCACGATAATGTCCGTGTTGTCGCCGACATAACACGAAGTCGCGCCCAAATGAATAATGCCCGCCGCCTTCGGACACTGCTGTCCGTACGCGTACACATGGCTCATCACATCATGGCGCACCAGTTTTTCGCGCTCTCTTGCCACGTCATAATTAATATCCTCAGCGTGTGCTTTAAGCTCGTCAATCTGCTCCTGCGTAATCACGGGCTTTCCGTTCTCCGAAAGCCCAAGCTCCATTTCCGTTTCCGCAAGCGCAATCCAAAGCTTACGCCATGTCCGAAACTTCATGTCCTGCGAAAAAATATACTGCATCTCCTTGCTTGCATACCGCTCCGAAAGAGGGCTCGTGTATCTGTCTGTGCTCATTTTAAAACCTCCACTATTTTATAACATATGTTATCATTTCTCATACTGACCGCGGATATCCTCTGTCGGCGGCGCAATCGGATAGTTTCCGTTAAAGCAGCCCGTACAGATTGGCAGACCGTTTGCCATTCCCCGCAGCCGGCCTATATCCAAATATCCAAGCGAATCTGCACCAATCAGTTCCCGGATTTCCTCAACCGAGCGGTTGTAAGCGATCAGCTGCTCCCGTGCCGGAACATCGGTTCCAAAATAGCACGGCCACAAAAACGGCGGCGAGCTGATGCGCACATGCACCTGGCTTGCACCCGCCTCCCGCAGCATTCTTACAATCCGGTCAGACGTCGTTCCGCGCACAATCGAATCATCTATCATAATCACGCGCTTTCCGTCCACCGCTTCTTTTAAGACATTGAGTTTGACCTTTACGCTTGATTCCCGGCTGCTCTGTTTTGGTTTAATAAATGTCCTGCCGACATATCCGTTTTTGACAAATGCCGTCCCGTAAGGAATACCGGACTGCAGCGAATAACCAAGCGCCGCCGCGTTTCCAGACTCGGGCACACCCACCACCAAATCCGCCTCTACCGACGAATCCATCGCAAGAAACCGCCCTGCCTGTATCCGCGACGCGTACACGCTCACACCGTCAATGTGACTGTCCGGTCTTGCAAAATAGATGTACTCAAAAATACACCGCGCCTCCTGCTCATTTGGCAGCGCCCGTGACAAATCCGATACAATACCGCCGTCGGGCGTTATCGTCACCGTCTCTCCAGGCAGCACATCGCGTACAAATTCCGCGCCAATCGTGTCAAGGGCGCACGTTTCCGACGTGATAATATAGCTGTTTTCCCGCTTTCCAATACAAAGCGGTTTGAATCCAAACGGGTCGCGCGCGCCGATTAGCTTGCGCGGACTCATCACCACAAGCGAATACGCGCCCTCAATCTTCTGACACGCCCTGTTGACCGCGTCCTCCACGGTCTTTGTGTTCAGCCGCTCCCTTGCAATGTGATATGCAATCACTTCCGAATCGATGGTCGTCTGAAAAATTGCCCCCGTATACTCCAAATCATGGCGCAGCTTTACCGCGTTAATCAAATTCCCATTATGCGCAAGCGCAAGCGTGCCTTTCACATAATTCAGCACCAACGGCTGCGCATTCTCGCGCGTGGATGCCCCCGCCGTCGAATACCGTACGTGTCCTACGCCGATGTCGCCTTTCATCTGCTCTAAGTGCTCCGGCTCAAACACTTCATTTACAAGCCCCATTCCCTTGTGGGACGTGACCTTTCCCTTGGGACCGTTTGTTTCACTCACAGCAATGCCGCAGCTTTCCTGCCCTCTGTGCTGCAGGGCAAACAGACCGTAGTAAACCGTGGAGGCAACATCGTTTCCGTCAAAATCATAAATGCCGAAAACGCCGCACTCCTCCTTGAGTCCCGTTTCTTCCAACCGTGTATCTATCGTTTCATCATACATTGTCCTGTACATATATGCTCCCGCTTACGCAAACTCCCTCCCGGTAAGAAGCGCAAACGCTTCCTTATATTTATCCACCGTCTTAGTCACAACCTCCTCCGGCAGTAAATAATCACTGTCCGGATTTGCCTTGAGCCAGTCTCTTACAAACTGCTTGTCAAACGACGGCTGTCCCTTTCCTGCCTCATAGCCTTCCAAAGGCCAAAAGCGGGAACTGTCAGGCGTCAGCATCTCGTCGCCGAGCACGACATTGCCGTTCTCATCCAAACCAAACTCAAACTTGGTATCTGCAATGATAATGCCCTTGCTGTATGCATAATCCGCACACTTTTTATAAAGCGCAAGCGTCGCGTCCTTAATCTTTGCGGCGTACTCAGCGCCATGTCCGGGGAATTTTGCTTCCAGCACTTCAATGCTTTTCTCAAAAGAAATATTTTCGTCATGCAGCCCAAGTTCCGCCTTTGTGCTTGGCGTATAAATCGGCTCAGGAAGCTTTTCGGATTCTTTTAAGCCCTCAGGAAGCCTGATGCCGCAAACCGTACCGTCTTTCTGATAGCTTGCCCATCCGCTGCCCGTAATAAACCCACGCACAATGCACTCAATCGGCAGCATCTCAAGTTTCCTGCACATCATGCTGTTCCCGTCAAATCTATCATTCTGAAAAAACTCAGGCATGTCCTTTACGTCCACGGAAAGCATATGATTTGGCACAACGTCCTTTGTAAAGTCAAACCAAAACTTAGACATCTGCGTCAGGATTGCGCCCTTTTTGGCAATTTTGTTCTTTAAAATCACATCAAATGCCGATATTCTGTCGGTCGCCACGATAATCAGACTGTCTCCATTGTCATAAACCTCACGTACCTTACCCTCTTTGATTGGTGTAAATTCCTGCATTTTTTCCTCCATTCCGTTGAATGCGAACTTTTGTTTGCCGCAAACTCAAACTTTTTCCTAAAATAAAATCAGCTGCGGTCATTTTATGCGCGTAAGCGCACAACTGCAAAATGACCACAACTGTATCATACCGAGTCTTTTCTTTTTATGCAAGTGCTTTTTCGTAATCCGATACCAAATCCAATATTTTTTCCGCATACTCCGGATACTGTTCGACAATGTCCTTCACCTCGCCCTGCGCCTCCTGCGCCGCTTTGGCATTGTACTCCATCTGCTTTCTGAGCTTTTGGCGCCGGATAATCAGGTTGTGGCGGATTTCAACCATTTCCTTACTGTCAATCAGCGCCTGCGCCTGATGCAGCCACCTTCCCGGGTCCTGTATCCGGCAGCGCTGCAGCAGATTAATCATTGCCGTCTGATTTTCGTCCATATCCTCCTGCATCTTCTTTTCTTCCTCACGCCGGTTCGTTTCTTCAATATAGTTATCCCAAAGCTTTTTAAGCTGCACCGAACTGTCTACCTCGTATTTTACGTACAAATACTCTAACAGATTTGTATTGTTTACATAACGTATCTTAACCGTATTTTGCAGCAATACAAGCTTATTAATCGACTTTTCCACCTTGACAAGCTCTCTTTGCGAATCATGAAATTTGACATATACAAACGTCAGCGCCGCCGCCGCAATCACGATTGCGATTGCGTATCCGATTGTCACATCCAGCTTATAAATCATGCCGATAAACGAAAGAAGAAGTACCAAAAACAGCATGGAGCTTACGCAGATTAACGTAATGCCCTTCATATTCTTTTGGGCATTTATCAGCTCGTTGCGCCGGAAATAGTAAGCATGGCGTTCTCCATCCAGTCTGCCCAAATCCTTCTTAACAATGACCTGATATTCCTCCGCTTCTTTGAGCTTTTTGTACCCGTCAGGCATATACTGTTCAATACGCTCCATATGAATAAATTCAGATTCCGGCATAAGCCCCTTTCGCTCTTCAAGCCGTTCCTTATTCCCCTCAAGCTCCACGATTTTTTTCGCGTATCCTTTCAGCTGCTCCTTCAGCTCAGGAGAAAGCGCCTCGACCTCCTCAATATCCGTAAGATATGAAGTAACCAAATTATATTCACCGCCAAGCGTGTCAAGCTCCTCGGACGCTTCCGACATCTGTGCCAAACACGCCTTAATATATTCCTCGCGCTGTAAGCTGTCATGCATATCAACATTGTCACGGCTTAACCCCGCGTCGCTCCATTCCCCGTCATATTCATACTCCTCATTGTCCTTCAAAAAGAAACGCTTTATTTTCCCCAATAATCCCATTAAAAATTTCTCCTCCTACTCCTTTGTCTGACGCCTGTAATCCTTTTTGAGCTGTTCAATCAGCTCTCCCATGCGCTTATGGTAACTCTCTCTGTCCACCGATGCCCTCAAATCCGCAATCTCAGTGACAAGCTGCCGCTCCCTTGAACACGCCCACTTGTCCTGTGCAGACATAAGAAGCGTCTCCGCCTGTAAAAAATCCTGCTCCCAATCCGGATTTGCCCGCCGGAAATTGCCAAAAGCGTAATCGGAAAGCGACATTTTCTTTGCAAGGATATATGCCAGACGTGTCTGTCCGTCAGGATTAAGCATATAAGAACGGTAGTATAGCCCCGCCGCCTCTTCATACGCAAAATCCATCGCGTAAATGGAAGCCATATTGTAGTACATCAATGCCCTTCCCGTATCGTCAGTTGAGGGAAGATAATCCGCAAGCTCGGAATAAATGGCAAGCGCCTGCCGGAACCGACCCTGCTGGTAGAGATATTCCGCACGTTTTTTATACCGCTGCGTCGTGGTAAGCGAGGACTGGTCCTTCAATATGCGCTCGACGCGCTTCACCGTACCCATATCGTACATGCCGGTCCACTCAAGAATCGTCGTCACGAACGCCGACACGGAAACGTGCTTCCTGACATAGACGTCCAACTCGTCCGCAAGCTTGTCAAGTCCGCATTCCTTGCGAATCCATGCCGCAAGCTCCGCCGACACAACCGAATCGTCAAGCAGATGCACGCGCTCCAAAAAATAATAGCACAATTCCTCTATCGAATAAAGGGATATATCCAAAAACTTTACATAAAACGGATGTTGGGCATATGTTCCAACGCACAAGCACACGTTATTCATCAGCTTATAACCTCCAGCGGCAGACATTCCTTCCATATTCTGCCCGTAGACGGGAAGAACTCTCCAAAGCCCTTGTCTGTTATTTCTATCTGAACAGCCTGCGGGTCTTCCATAAAGAAGCGAAGCCCCACCCTGTTTGTCTTGTTTCCACGCACCTTTAGACCCTCCAGCGATATTTTCGCAAGCCGCGTCTTGCTTCCGTCAACAGGGGCAATGTTTAAAATAAAGGTGTTGTTTTTTGTAAGCATCACGTCAAACTCACGCTTTGCATCGTACCAGTTTGTACCTGCATCGAGAATCGGAAAATATATTTCTTCCTGTCCCCTGTCGCAGGTTATGCCAATGTTTGCGCGCAGCTTCTCGTCCGACAGGTATACATAAGATGAGGAAAGTGTGGAAGCATATACCTTTTCCCGCGCGCCGTAACAGGCGCCTTTACTAAACAGATTGTTTCCCTGAAAGACACGCCGTTCCCTGCAAAGATACCGCAAAGCTTCTTTGCACCATTCCCGTGAGAAATAATCGCCCAATAAAAATACAGATGTTATGTTATTTGCTCCGCACTGCTCCTTTGCAATTTCCAAAAGCTCCGCGTCAAGCTGTCTGTAAAACGCGCTCTTTGCCGCCTCCGGCTTCTGTGTCAAGTCCGCCGGCTTCATTTCCGGAAACATACTGGTTTCAATAAAGCACGCAACCGGATTGGTCTTGCGGTTCATCTGCAGCAGATAGCTTTTTATGCCGTCGCTGCGGTAATCATATAAAAGCACATCATGAATCCACATCTCCTGCGGCTGGTGTATCATATACTGGAAAAAGCAGTCCTCATGGCTGAGAAAGTACAGCCGGGTATTTTTTAAGCCTGCCGTCTCCACCGCTTTTTCGACAGCCTCCATAAGCTGTGCATTCATGTCCCGCATGGTAAATGCAATCGCCTCTATATCTTCTGATTTGACATATATCGATAAAATAGCAAGTGTTTTTCTAATAAAAACCGCAAGCAGCGCATCCGCCGCAAAATCCTCGTCCTCCAGCTTCACCGACACATTGTTTTTCGCCAAAAGCACCAAATCCTCCACAAGGACTCCTGCTTTTTCGGACGCATCCTTCAGCGCTTCCTTTCCAACGCTCCACATATCTGCCGTATCGTTCCCGCGCCGTCTGCACAAGACCGTGGGAATATTGTACTGCTCCTCCCCCATCACAAGGCTCATTGTGTCCGGCATACTCTGATCCGCTCTGCAATAGCTGATTTGCGCATAATCGTTCCCCAAATCAAAGCCCACCACTGCCTTATTCCTCTTCAACATGTCTGTAAACATTTTCCCCTTACTCCCTTAATTATAACACTCTGAAAAGCTCCCGCGAACAGAAATCCTGATACATGTACTCTTCCAAAAGTCCCGAAGCCGTCACTTCATCCTGTATGCCGATGCTCACAAGCATATCGTTTAAGATGCCGAAGCGGTCTGCCGACCCGCCGTCGACTTTTCCTTCATTGGAAAGCGTATCGCTCTGCGTGATGTGCTCCGTAACCTGCCCTCCATCCCCGGCGTACATCTCGGTAATATAATACTGCACTGCCTCACCGTGAAAAATCTGAAACATGCTGACGTGAATGCCCTCGAACATCTCACGCATTTCTTCCGTCTCATAACGCTCCTCATCCGCCGTACCGTTCCCTTCGTCCGGCTTCTTTTGGAATGCGTCGCCGTAATCGTTTCCGTAATCGACACCGTACACATAATGGATGTAAACCGGGGTGTCCGGAAGCGTGCGGTACTCCACAAATACGCAGTCTTTCAAGTAATGCAGCTTCGGTGCATATGCGACCAGCTTTTTGTAAAACGGAAAATACAGCTCGTCACGCAAAAATTCCTGAAGCATCTCCCCAATCACTTCAGGCTGTATCAAGCCAAGCACTGCGGGATTTTCCGTCCAAAATTTCAACAGTGCCAGCTTACATACCTTTGCAGCGGCAAGTCCCTCATCGAACTGCCTGTAAAGCAGGTCAAAAACCGCCGGCTCGACAATTGCCTCATTTACGAAATATTCATACGCCGTATCCGTTAAAACTTCGTTTACCAGGCGGACATCGTGATTAGGATATACGGAATACGCCAAAAGAATCTCGTCCCGCTCCGCAAGCGACACGCCCGTATACTGAATCTGCTTTAAAATCCGGTGCATAATGCCGCCTGTGTCAAGCTCCAGCTCGCGCGCCGATTTCCACAGCTTCTTTAAAGAAACCACTCTTCCTTCATAGTTGCGCACAAGATAACGCAGAATATTCTCGTCATATTTCATGTTTTTGTATATGTAGTACGCGACGTTCACCAAAAACTGTTCATATTCATACTCACGGCTGACAATGCGTTTGCTGACAAGTCTTGCCACCGCTTTTGGCTCAACACCTGCCACTCCGTAAATCTTTACCCAGTAATATGCCTTCTCAAACATGCCTCGCGAAACCATATAACGGATGAATTCGGCTCTCTCCCCCGCTTCCATTCCGTCCGCCGGGGTTTCCTCGAGAAAGACATCCAGTTCACCGATCATATCACTGTCGTAATAAAACTGCAGCAGCTTTGTGCGGATTTCGCGCTTGAAGCTCTCCACCACCTGCGTGGACTCCGCTATATTTTTGAACCGCTTCATATTCTCCGGCGTGATTGTGACGTAATTTTTGTCAACCTCACACATATAAACGTCAAAACTCAGCCGCCCCTGCATATAGCCGCTGACATAGGAAAGCTGCTTTGCGGGCTCCATCAGCTGCTTATTCTCATAATGGATGCTCTTTGTAAAGCGGCAGCCGTTTTCATCCTGCAAAAAGAGCTTGTATTCGTTTCCGTATATCGGTATCATGCAAATGTTATTTACCACAGGATAACTGCTCTCACCGTTTACCTTCTCATGAATGACGACAACATTTTTTACCTTCGGATTGTCAACATAGATGCGGTGCATAAAAAGAAGCGGCGCAAACGCATAGGCAGTCTCCTCCGTAATCATCTGCCGTGTCAAAACCTTTTTGTAGAGATAGGCAAGATTTTCATTGATGTGCCCCAGCCGCACCTGCTCCAACACGAACCGCTCAATTGCAATACGGTAGCTAGGCTCCAAATCGGGATATTTCTCCCTGTTTTTAATAATGTAAGCATACAAAAACGCATTTAATTCATAATCCAGCGTGCTCTGATATGCAAAGTACATCAGCACCATCTTCGGTATTTCCAAGGTCTTCTCCTTGATACCGCCATACTTGTCAAGCTCAAGGGACATCATATAATACTCATAGAGCTTTGTCACCCTTACCGCGTACTCAACGCCAAGCGCATACCAGCAGTAATAGTCCCCGCTCTTTTTATCGCCCAAAATCAGCATATGACAGATTGACGCAATCGTCTGCGGCGACTTGTAGGTATAATACACCTCGTACAATGTCCGCAGCAGCAGGTTCGAATATGTGTCCTTTCTTGTCTCAAGATATTGAAGCTGCTCAATCAGCTCCGGCAGAAGCTGCTGGTGCTTTGCCCCAAACCACAGCACTTTTTCCTCAAAATCACCGAGCTTAATCAAAAACGTGGGATTTTTCTGTAAAAGAAGCACTGCCTCGGCAAACATCAGCGGACTGGTACACCCGTTTTCATACATTTCCTCAAGCAGCTTCCACCGCAGGTTTACATCCGTTAAAAGCGCTTCCTTTAACTGCAAAAGAAACCATGCAAGCTGCCATTTTGCGGGATTTTCCTCATATGCTCCCTCCAGCTGCGCGCAAACGCGCTCTATATACTCCTCGTCACGGTTGAAAACGGTTGTAAGATACAGATAATATCCCTTCGCCTCGGCACACGCATGTTCCTCCACAAGACGCTTTTCCAAATTATCAAGATACCATTTCGCCTCGTTTGTCCGCTCCTTCTCCAAAAGCAGCTGCGTGTGATACAGCATAAATATAAGATTATCCTCATCCATTTCATTGAGAATCTCTACGTTTTCCTCAAGCCTTTGGGTCCACTCGAACTTCGTCGTTTTCTCAAACAGCATGTCCACATATGCTTTTACAATATTACAAAACACCTGTTTTTCTTTTCTGTCTCTGTCACGCTTTTCCGGTTCGTCCTCCATAATAATATCAAACGGAATTGTATAATCGTTACAGGCGTCTCGCAGCAGAATACTTCCGCTGTTGACACCCTTGTGAAGCTTTGCGGCATCAATATATATTATTAAATTACACTTGTTATTGTTAAAATCATGACTTTCCAGCACGTCCCTGTCCGTTTTTAAAAACTCGCCTTCCACGCTGATTTGCAAATGACTGTAGCCCCAGCCGCTTCTTGTAATCACAACCTGCCTCTGCGTGCTGTCCTGTACATCCTCCAGCAAAAAACCCTCAATATCAAAATGGTACAAAATCGGCGTTTTCTTGCTGATTTCAATGAGGAATTCCTCCACATTCTGCTCGTTTCCTTCATTTTTGGAAAGTCCCACATAAGAAAGCCATGCGTTTTTGTCGCTTCTGTGAAAAAGCGAGGAAAAATCAGGTCCATAAAACAGCTCTACTGCTTCCTCCCAATTTGACTGCGCAAGATTGGTAAAATGGAACATATTTTTCACTGTTCCGATTGAGCATGTAAGCTGTGGCTTCTGCACGTTGATTTTGTAGGGAATGGTATATTCCTTACAGTTGCTTATTATGTCAAACACACCCTTAATTGTGCTTCCCGCCTCTGCCGACGACGCGTCAAAGCAATACCCGATCTCGGATTCCATTCCCCTAAACACCGTGTTGGAAAGACGCATTCTCGTATCGGAGGAATAGATTTGTCCTTCCGCATGGATAAAATCCGCATAAATGGAAAAGCTTCCCTCAAGCAGCTCCCCTACCCGCACACTCTGTTCAATACACTCACAGGAAAATTCAAGATAACGCCGGTGTCTGCCGTTTTCCCCCATTCGTTCACTTCCTTAAAAAAAGTCATATATTGATAGTATACAATATTTGTTGACATAAGAAAAGTATATATTTCATTATTTTTCAAAACATGCCATTTGCCTTGATTTTACGCTATTGTTTCATGTGTTATTTTAACAGCACATTTCAATACGTAGTGTTATGTAACACTGCTTATGTTATAAAAATGTTATATTTTTTAGATCGCTTCATGCATTCTCTCTGCCTTCTCTATCTCTGACTGCATCATGGTATCATCTACATGATTGTATATATTCATGGTCGTATTAATATCGGAATGCCCCATAAATTTTTGCAATACCTTTATATTAATATTTGTTTCCGCTAATCTTGTACATGCCGTATGTCTTAATGTATGACAGCTAATATGAGGCAATAGGCACGCTTCCCGTTTCTCCGCTGCTGCCTTTTTCTGCTCTTCCCTGTTGTATGCGTTGACCATATTATATATAAAGTTGCTTACATTTGTCGGATCGTAAGGCTTACTTGTCGTTGTGGTAAATACAAAATTTTTAAGTCCTGCGACTTCCAAATCATGGTTAATGCCTAGCATCAGTTGTAATTCTTTCTGACGCACTAATGCTCTATAGCATTTTATTGTCATTGGTATTACCCTAAATCCTGCTTCTGATTTATGTGTAGTGTTAATAAATCCATGCCCTTTGCCTTCACCGGTCTTTACATATCTTAGCTGATGATTTATTGATATTGTTCTATTTTTCATATCTACATCTTCCCATGTAAGCCCTATTATTTCCCCTAATCTGCACGCCGTAGCAAGTGCAAAGGTTATGAACGGAGCATATAAATTATACCTTGCAGAATTACGTATAAAATCTAACAGCTGCTCTTGCTGCTCTACAGTTAAAACTGCTTTCTTCTCTGATTTTCTGTTGTATTCTTTTGTGCAGTTTTTTGCAGGATTTTTTCGGATAATATCATCATTAAACGCGCTTTCGAACGTTGGATACAATAAATTTGCATATGCCCGTATACTTCCATCTTTTAACCCTTTTTCCGATAAAGATTTATAGAAAAGCTGTATATCCGATTTTTTTATATCTACAAGCTTTTTTCTGCCCAATCCGTCAAAAACGTGTTTCTTCCACTTGTCTTGATAATCTGTTCGGGTAGCTGCTTTAATGTTTTTGGTTCTGATATATATTTCGAACTGCTCGTTTAAAGTTCGATCCAGCGCAGTAATGTCTATTCCGTCTTCTATGTATTTTAAAAGGTTTGCTTCTTCCTGCCGTAACTCTATTAGATCATTGTTATATATACGCCTCCGCTTTCCATATGCATCCGTATAATTAAAATAATAGCGTCCGTTCCTGTCCTGTCCCTCTCCTTTCTTTAAAATTCTTCCGCGTTTGTCCTTTCGTGTTGTTCTCTGTCTTTCTTTAACCATATTTCATTCTCCTTCTGTATAAGCATGACAAAAGGTACTTATTATTGTACATTATTCTTTTGTTCTTGTAAATTTGCTTATTATTACGGTTACCGTTACCTGTTGGAGGTCGTCGTTTCTGCCTTTCACGAATTTTAAGTATTCGCAAAACTAAACTTTCGTGAATACTTAAACGTGAGAATGCAAAAATGCCCTGTTTATGCGGGTTTCAGGGTTTTTTACTTTTTCCTTGTCATGCCGTTTTTGTTTCATTGTGTTTTATACAGTGTCATTATGCATATTTATGCGTTATTTTGTGTATATCCGTATATTTATGCATCAATACGTGCTTTTCTTGTCCTAACACACGTTTGCTTTTTTATCTAACATATGTTCTCTGTTCGGAGTAAGGGAACTATCCGCCTGCTGATGCGGTGGCTTTTATTCGCCGTCACCCTGCTGCCGGCGCCGCCGATTGGCAACGGCATATTACTATATATACCGCTGCCCTGCCGTCATGATGGCAGCAGGCTTATGGCCATGACAATCATTCAATGCCTCTGTGCGCTCATGTGGTGCCCTCTGCTGCCTTTTTTACCCTGATGCTTAGAATTTAATTGCCTGTCATGCTTTCTTTTGCCTTGCGGTGACGTTTGTGGCAATGGAAGGCATATTATAGAAAAAGGACAGGGCAATCTTACCTCGTCCCTGTCCTCTCCTGCTGTGAGTTCCATGCGCACGCGTAACGATGTCCGAAAACTCCGGTTTTACCTTATTCTCCGGATTTTTGGCATATCAGCAGCAGTTGTTGCTGCGTGTGTCGGTCATCCAATGCCCCTGTAAGCTCATATGATGCCCCCTGCTGCCTTTTTGCCTCAATGCTTTCAATTACTCCGGGCTGAATAAGTTCGCCGAACATGATACCATTACTCCGCCGCCGGCATAAAGCGTAACGCATTCTTCGTCTTCGTCGTCCGTGTGGACGCTGTTATTCAGCGGATACCTTTTTATACTATTCTTTCCCTCCCGTTCTGCTGCCAGTAGTTCACGTCTGAAGCGTTTGTTTGCCTTTTTCATGATTTTTATCCTTTTCCTTTCCATTTATGGGCATATTATGATATAATAATGCTGCGTTTAAACTTTCTTTTCTTTAACCATACGCCGCGCCTTGATAATCCGCTTGTCAGGGCGCGTTTTGTATGTGTCTGCCGATGCCCCGCGCGTTCCGGTCCCTCATGTGTCCGTGTTATGCCTTTGGCAGCAGTTTAACGTATCCTGATATACCGTTCTATCTTCTGTATGTCATATATCTTGATTTTGTCACCAATCCTGCCCACCGCGTCACATTCATGCGCTATCTTGTCAAGCGTATTCCTGCATATGTGGAAATACTCCGTTGCTGCCTTTGCACGCATCCATCTGCTTTGCGCCTCCGGCGCTTTCCTCATTGGTACGATATTGTTGTTATTTTCTGTCGGCGTCAACCTGTCACCGCCTCCTTTCCGTGCTTCATTCCCCGCACATTACTGCATCCCTGCATGTCAAACATTAGCTGGTGCGACTGTCTTTGTATCATCCGCATATACTCTTTTGTGTGTTTGTCGCGTTCCTGCTGCCTCTCCATGCAGTCAACGCATATCCTGCCTTTCATCTCGCCCGCGTCATAGTTACATCCGCATCTTTCGCATGTGTACATCCTTTTTCTCCTTTCCGAATAACTGTTCTATCTGTCATATTTGACCTTTTTGCTTGAAACGCTTTTACTGAAGTTCTGCCATTCTTTTTGTAAAATAGTAAACACATTTCAAATCCGTTTGGTTGGCAATCCTCTTCAATTGCTCTACGGTCATTTCGCGCCACTCCTGCGCCGCTGTTTTCTCAACATCTGTTTTCTCCTTTTCCCGCATACCGTCCATTTTCCTCACCTTCTTTCATAGTCCGTCACATTATTGCGCATTGGCAGCAGTATTCTGCGTCACGTCCGGAACTGCTGCCCGCCCTGCCACGCTTCAGCAGGTCAGCCGTACTAGCGTATATTTCAGGAACGAATAACCTGTTTCCTCATGAATGCCCATTCTTACGCTGTCTTTATCCAAATAGTAGCCTTCAGGCGGTTTTATATCATAACGGAACGCGTCCCGCATGATAACTTTCTTTCTCTCGACAGGCGTAACTAAATTCTTGCTTGCGTTCCAGCGCTTACCCTGAAGCTCTCCCGTCGTTTTAAGCGTTTTTTCGCTGTACTTGATAAAATAGTGCGCCAACTTCCTGTAGTTCCCGTCTGCGTACATTGGCTTGATTGTGGTCCCGCCATGCGTCCATGCATTAATTACCGCCCTCATGTCATCCGTCCCGCTGATGACGATATGTATATGTACGGCTCCCCTGCTGCCGACTTCCGCAACCCAAACATATTTGAATACCTTTTTTGCTTTTTTATACAGGTTCCGCATTGTGCGCAGGTAACGCTTCATGTGTTCGCTTATTCCCTTCTTTCCGTTCGGGCGTTCCTCCGGTCTGTAATCCAGTGTCAGGTAGTAATCGTCACCGCAGAAATTCGCATCAAGCTTCTTTTCCAGCTTCTCTTCTGCCTGCCGGAGGTTTACTTTTTTCTGTGCTTCGCTGGTAAGGTTGCGCTTTGGCTCCCTCCTGCCCTCTTTCCTGCTGTGCCAGCGTATGGAATAATACATTTTTACGTGTTTCGTTTTTCCTGCCTTACAGGTCTTTTTGATGTACGGCATATATGCAACCACTCTTTCGTTTTTATGTTTGGTTATTTCCTTAAAATTTTTCTGTCTGATGTCCATAGGATAATAAACTTATGGACCGTCGCAGGGGTTCGAAAACCCTCATTTTTCTTGACTTTTTCCGCTATGACCGTTATAATAAAGACAGCTTTTAATACAGCGCTTGTATTACAGGGTGTCTGTTGAGGCAGGTTCTTTACCGTCGGGCTTGTGGAAGGGTTGCCGACGGTAATTTTTTTATTCTTTTTTTGCGTTTTGTGTGCGAACTGGTATTCCGAACTCCTGTTTTGATTGGATTATATTTATTATCCTATAATCCATTTTCTGCCACTTTTGACATGGCGGTTTAACAGGGTATATATAAAACGAAAACAGACTATGTCATCATCGGGCACCATATCCAGCAATTCTATTATTCGTTTTTTATAGGCTGCTGCTCCGCCCTCAAGGTTTTTCGTGTTTTCTCCGTTTTCGGTCTTGATTTCATGTTTCCCATAAAAAATCCCTCAAAGATATATAAACACGCCGCAGGAATTTTTCATTGTCTATCTGCATTACTAATCTTCTTATCTGCTTTCTATAAAATCCAATTTTATCTTTCATATCCTGAACTATCCTTCCTTTCTTGGCGCATGGCAGCAGGTTATTCTGTCCTGCTTGGCTGTCCTGCTGCCGGTGCGGTGTTCTGTCCCGTTGCTGTTTTTGATATTGATACCCTCATCCCCTCACCAAGCCCCAAAAGATAATCTTTTTCGCCTTCTGTAAGCTTCGGTATTACTTCCCCGAATGTCCGCATGATTTTCCGTTCTTTGTCTGTCATTACTTCCTTAACTGCCGTTTCTGTCATATACTGGTTACCTCTCTTTCGTTTATTTTTGTTCTATACGCACAATTATATGCACATATAGAACATTTGTCAATCTTTTTTTGTTCTTTAATCACATTTTTAATTGACTACTGCATTATATATGCGGTATAATATCTTTAAGAAATGGGGTGATTTAATGAATGAAAGAATGAAACAACTTAGAAAAGAATTAGGATTAACACAACAACAATTTGCTGATAGAATAGGCACTTCGAGAGCTAATATAGGCAAATATGAAGTATCTGCCAATATTCCCAGCAGTGCTATTATATCTTTAATCTGCCGCGAATTTAATGTAAATGAAGAGTGGCTTCGTGAGGGTTCAGGGGACATGTTCAGAAGCAATGACCGGTATTCCGATATTGCACGTCTGACTTCCCAGCTTTTGAACGAGGAAAGCGACAGTTTCAAAAACCGCTTTATCTCAATGCTTGCAAGATTAAATTCTGATGAATGGGAATTTTTAGAGAAATGCGCCCTGGAGCTGTGTAGCGTTTCCCCTGAAAAGGCAGGATAATACACTTTTGCACCATGAAAATATAATATGCTTAACCGGGAAGCTGACAGGGTGTGAATACCTCCGTTCCGAGCCTTGAAGGAAGGAGGCGTTTTTTATGAGTACATATGAAGAATTACAGCTTATTACATCTATTGCTTTACTAATCGTTGCAATTTTGACATACACACATAAAAAATAGCACCCCCGCTCTGACAAAGTAAAGGTGCTATTTTTTACCAATATTTTCGCCGGAAACGGATAGGTGTGCGCTATCGTGTCGGCTTCCTTGTTAAGTATATTATATTCCATACGTGCAGATTTGTAAACCCTTGTTTGGGGTTCCCCGATTTGAATACTTTGTTTATTCCCTGCTGCCAGTGGCTATTATGGCAGCAGGTTTATTATTCTCTATTCTGTCCGGACTGCATCAGCTCTTTTATGAGCATATACAAATATTCCAAATACCGGTTGTCTGTAATCTGATTAATCATACTGATTATCTGTCTTCTGCGTTTCATGCTTAACATTCCTTTCCTGTTCTTTTGTACTGCCTGCCCCGTTTCAATGCTCCTGTGCGCTCATGTGGTGGCTCGTACCGTCTTTTTTATCATCAAGTGGCATGTTCTCCATTACGCTTAAAATTTTATCAAATTACAGGCTGTGAATTCTACCCTCATGTTTTCATATCTTGCCTTACGGCTTAATTTCGTTAAATGACTACAATGTTTTAACCGTCACTTTTTTATAGTTTACTGCATGTTGCGGTTTGCATAAGTACAGGAGAATAATATCAAATGAATTGAAACACAATGAAACATGATAAAATATAATGATAAATGCGCCAAAATATATTGATATCAAAGTGGTTATGTGTTATATTAGACATGAAAAAGGCAATACCAGTGAACGGCTGCCTACAGTTTATGAGTTACTTATAAAAATAACCGCAAAGTTTGTTAGGCTTGGAGCGGTTATTTTTATGCTCATTTTTTACTTTTTAGCAAGGCTGCAAAGCCGACTAAAAAGATTCCGATCTGAATTAAATCAGACAGGGTTATGTACACAAAGCCTTTTCCCTTTCGTATATTTCCCATGTAAGACCTCCTTTCCGGGAGTTCTTGGAATTATATTCCAGCGAGAAGGCAACCGTCCACCGTTATGATATTGCCGAATACTACTATATCACATCTGACATTCTATGACAATATTATCCGGACTTGAGTTTCCGCAGTTCTATCCACAGAACCATCAATCGTATGTACTAATTATGTACAACTTAAAAAAATAAGCCAAAAGATAAGGAATCCTTCTCCTTTTTGATGTAAAATTTAATCACCACAATAAAATCATACTAAACAAAAAGAGGAGGATTCCCTGTGGTTAATTTTACATCAAATACTTACCAATTGAAACGAAAAATTTTAACTTTTACAAATAAAATCTCCAAACATCTTTCCAAACCAAATAAGAAATTTACTGCTGACATCACTTATGGCATTCT
>KE159630.1:123171-361938 GCA_000403335.2 Lachnospiraceae bacterium MD335 | reverse complement strand
CGAAGTACCGTCAGCTCTGTCTTAAGCTGACCGTTTGAATAGATAAAAGAATATGTCCCCCAAAGTCCGGTTTCGGCGGGGCTTATTAAAGTGCCTCTACTTTATAAACTGTCATTCTGCAATATCAAAAAACCCGGCAGATTGGCACTTTGGGAAGATGTATTCATTTTGGGCTTACATTTTGCGGAAACTTAAGTATCCGGAAGACATGTTGCGGTAATCAGGATCATATTTTTATTGCGACGTCGCAACACAGTCCGTTCACGCCCAAGATACCACACCCCTTTTATGATAAGGCGTGTATCAAATCAATCTGTGCTGCCGGTCCTGGCTCTGTTTACGCAGCACTGATTAACAGGGGGGATACTGCGCGCGCGTAACGGTGTCAACAAACTGTTTTCATTTGCCTGTCTGCCGGCTGCTGCCGACTCTGTTCTTATGACAGACATTCGCTTTTTCATACAGAATACCCGCATTTTGTTCCACGTTGACAGCAGGGTATGCAGTTCAGCCGTGCGACTGCTGCCAGTCAATCAGTTTAAGCGCTTCTTTTTCCGTTGCGCTCGTCCATGTCCTGTTGAATGCACCGACACCTATTCCCTTCATTGCACGTGTTGATATGCGCTCTTCAATGAATACCTCCAGTTTTTTCTTTCTATGCGGTTTTGACAGCTCACGCAATGCCTTATCTTTCTGCTCACGCGCCGAACCTGTTTTCATGTGCAATAAGGCTTCTATTTCCGGCATAGTCATGTTTTGGGAATAGTGGAGCCTGATAACTTCCTGCTGCTCCTGTGTAAGCTCTGCCAGCATTCCGCGCAGTGTCTCCTTTAGCTCCTTATCCCGAATGCCGTCCGTAACCTCTTTTTCAATATCCTGCCCACCCATTATGCAGTCGGACAACATAATGTCGCTGTCCTCCCCGTCCCCCACTGGTGTATCCAGGCTTTTTATATTGTCAAAGATGCAACTGCACCTTATCATCCGCAATTGCTGTTCTGTTATGATCAGAGTACCGCAAAGCTCATCATCTGTCGGCTCCCTTCCGAACTCCTTCAGCATATAATTTGAAACTCGGGCACACTTCCTTTTCAGAATTAACATACTCCGTGGAATACGCACGGTCTTGCTGCAGTTTTCAATATATTCCTGTACTGATGCCCTTATCAGAAATTTTGCATATGACAGAAACCTGACGTTATGCTCCGGCGTATAGTTATAGACTGCCGTATGCATTCCTAGATACGCCTGCTGTAATAAGTCGTCCATATCCTCATAAATTGCGTACTTTGCAACAACGGACCTGACAAAGCCCTGATTTTGTATCCACAGGGCTTTCATGTTTTCCTTTACGTCCTGATTATCCTTTATCAATGCAACAAGTTCTTCATTCTCCATGAGCCTGACCTCCCGTTCAGATCTGCTGCAGTGCCTCTTTTTCCAAATACAAAAAAGCCGGCACAGTTTCCTTTTTCTGTTACCTGACGGCTTTTGTCATGCTTATGTTATAAAATTTGTTATAAAACGCTTTTTTGTGGGGTTCAAAACCCTGTAAAATGGCGTATTTGCGGGGTTTTTGTTGTAAAATACAATATTTGTTGACATAAGTTAAGGGGATATTTTAAATTTTTCAAACTTTTGTCATATTTTCCTGTTTTTATCCCATTTCCAAAATAAAAAAAACGATACGGCAGCATTTCGTATCAAACCGAAATACTGCCGTTACCGTTTCTCACAATCTTAAATTTCCACAATCCATCCCTTCGGCGCTTCAAGACGTCCCATCTGAATACCCGTAAGCGTGTCATAAAGCTTCCTGGTAACCGGTCCCATCTCATCCATACCGGAAGGCAGGCAAATTTCCGTCCCATGGTCCACAATCTTTCCGACAGGTGAAATCACCGCCGCCGTTCCGCAAAGCCCGCACTCTGCAAAATCCTTCACCTCGCTGAGCAATACCTCGCGTTCCTCTACCTCCAAGCCAAGATATTCTTTCGCCACAACCATCAGCGAACGGCGTGTAATCGACGGCAGAATGCTGTCAGACTTCGGCGTAACCACCTTATTGTCCTTTGTTACAAAAAGGAAGTTTGCACCGCCTGTTTCTTCTACCTTTGTGCGCGTTGCGGGATCAAGATACATATTCTCGTCAAATCCATCATTATGTGCAGAGACAATCGCATGGAGACTCATCGCATAATTTAAGCCCGCCTTAATATGCCCCGTTCCGTGCGGAGCCGCGCGGTCAAAATCACTGACGCGGATTGTCAGCGGCTTCGCGCCGCCCTTAAAATACGGACCGACCGGTGTGCAGAAAACCCTGAATTGATATTCGCCCGCAGGCTTTACACCGATAACCGGATCCGAACCAAACATATACGGTCTGATATAAAGCGTCGCTCCGGAGCCGTAAGGCGGCACATATGCCTCATTCGCCTTTACAACCTGCTTTACAGCCTCCACAAACCGTCCTTCGGGCAGTGTCGGCATCTCAAGACGAACACAGCTGTCATGCATTCTCTGCTCATTTAAGTCGGGACGGAACACCACAGTCTTCCCGTCCTGCGTCGTGTATGCCTTTAATCCCTCAAAGCAGGTCTGCGCATACTGCAAAACGCCCGCACACTCGCTCAGCACAATATTTGCATCCTCCGTAAGACCGCCCGCATCCCATGCGCCGTTCTTAAAGTTTGTAACGTAACGTTTGTCAGTCTGCCTGTAGCCAAAACCAAGGTCCGACCAGTCCAAGTCCTTCTTCTCCATGTCTCATCTCTCCTTTTTCCCAAAAGTAAAATAATTTTTATTTTTTATTATATCACTAAACTTCATAAAAGCAACATTTATCTTTCATGCGATAACGTATTGTTTTATAAAAAGCTTTTATGGGACGTGTTTTGATATTGGAGAAAATAATATTCCAAATCAAAATAGGTCTGCTCCTCGCTGTCCGCCGCAAGCTCCCACTCCGGCAGTTCATCAAGACGCGGAAAATAGGCATCCGCCTCATACGCATAATCAATCTTCGTGATGTGCGCAGTGTCACAATACGGCAAAAGCTGCCGGTACACCGTCTCTCCGCCCGCCACAAACACATCCTCACTTTCATACTGCTTCAGCTCCAAAAAAAGCTCCTCCAAAGAATGCACCACCGTAGCGCCCTTAACGGCATATACTTTATCAGAAGACAAAACAATATTCACCCTGTTTTTGAGTGGCTGCTTCTGCGGAAGACTTTCCAACGTATTGCGCCCCATTACAACCACTTTCCCCTGCGTCATCTCCAAAAACAGTTTCTGATCACGCGGAATTTTTACCAAAAGCGCATTCTTATTCCCAATCGCCCAATTCCTGTCCACTGCCGCAATAATATTCATATAACCTCACTGCCTCATTCCTTCAATGTCACAATTACCCACTACCTCATGCAAACCGGAAGAACGCCCCAAATGGGCGTTCCTCACCATAAAGCTTTAGAATTTCTTAGTCTGCGTCTTTTGCAGACTTAGAAATTCTTTTTATGGTTCCCACTTATCAGCAAGCGCATTCACCTGATCCGCAAACTTCGCCAAATCCTTGTTTGCCCTGCCCTCGTTCTTGTAAATAATACCGATAAGCCTCTGCCCTGCCGCAATAAGCCTTGCAAAAATATCGGACGCCGCACGCGCACGCTTCTTGATTGCAACCGGAGACGCCTCGTATTCAATAGCATTTGTTATTAAATCAACCCGCGTTCCTGAATACGGCGCATACGCATCATGTCCGTACTCATCATGCAGGCAGTCCGCAAACAGGCTGCACGTCGTATCTTCGCCATGCACGATAAATACACGTTCCGGCTTCTTCGTAAAAGCATTCACCCACTCAATCAGTCCGCCCTTATCCGCATGACCGCTCAATCCCGGAAGCTGCCCGATTTCAGCGCGAACCTCAACTTCCTCGCCAAACAGCTTCACCTCTCCCGCACCTTCAATCAATGCGCGTCCCAAAGTTCCTGCTGCCTGATATCCCACAAAAAGAATCGTACATTCCGGTCTCCACAGATTATGTTTTAAATGGTGGCGAATACGTCCCGCCTCACACATGCCGCTCGCCGATATAATAACCTTCGGCGTCTCGTCAAAGTTAATCTCCTTTGATTCCTCACTCGTGATGGCAAGCTTTAACCCCTGAAAATTCAAAGGATTGATGCCTCTTCTGACAAGCTCCATCGCCTCCTCGTCAAAACAGGTATAAATATTTTTCTGAAAAACACCTGTTGCCTCCACCGCAAGCGGACTGTCCACATACACCTCAAACCACGGAAAATCGGGTACAAGGTTGTCTTCCTTGATTTTCCGCAAAAAATACAGCATTTCCTGCGTCCTTCCGACTGCAAACGATGGAATCACCACATTTCCGCCTCTCTTAAAGGTCTTGTTGATGATCTCCGCAAGGTCCGTGACATACTCGGGTTTCTCGCCTGACGCATGATAACGGTTGCCGTACGTCGCCTCCATTACCACATAATCCGCCTCGTCCGTATAAATCGGATCCTTGATTAACGGTTGGTTCTTGTTACCGATGTCACCCGAGAACACAATCTTTTTAGACACGCCGTCCTCAGTCAGCCATACCTCAATGCTGGAAGAACCAAGCAAATGTCCCACATCCGTGAACCGGATGGAAATCCCGTCGCTAATCTCCACGATTTTATTGTATGCACACGGCACAATGCACCGGATTACGCCGTCCGCGTCCTCCATTGTATATGCCGGCTCCACCGCCTGTATCCCGGAACTTCTCTTTGCCTTTCGGTTCTTCCACTCTGCCTCCTGCATCTGAATGTGCGCACAGTCACGCAGCATGATGGAACACAAATCGGCTGACGCCTCCGTCGTAAACACCCGTCCCCGAAACCCTCTCGCATACAGAAGCGGCAGATTTCCAGAATGGTCAACGTGTGCGTGCGTCAGAAACACATAGTCAATCTGCGCCTCGTCCACAGGAAGCTCACAGCACTCAAAAGGGTTTGCACCCTGCTGCATTCCGCAGTCCACAAGGATGTTCTTTCCGCATGCATTCAAATAGTGACAGCTTCCCGTTACCTGATGATCTGCGCCTACAAAAGTCAGTTTCATAGAAATTCCTCCTTTACCGCTAAATTCTTATAATTTCATTTTATCACATTCTTCCGAAAAAGTATGCGAAAATATAGATTTTTTTTACAAATACGTGTTATTATGATATAAAAGCAAAGAAATCTGAAAAATGCGAAAATTAATAGAAAAGAGGTTTATTATTTTGGAAAAACACTATATTTTAAATAAAAACCTGATTATGGTACCTGCCCCTGACAAGGAAAAAACGGTTCGCTTTTTTCTGCCGGAAGGCGTTTGGACAAACTTTCATACAGGAAAAGAATATTTGGGCGGAAACGAGATAGAGGAGAACGCGCACGCAACGGACATGATCCTATTGGTGCGCGAAAATTCCGTTATCGTGGAGCGCACGGGAACGGACATCCATGACGAGCGCTGCGAACTGCGTGTCTATGCACTGCGCAACAATGTGCGCGTTGACGCAGATGTTTACGACGGTGACTGCGGTGTGCCTGCACTCTCTGTTTCCTTTAAGCGAAACGGACACAGCATTCACATTGCTTCGGACGGCGCAAAGCTTTATACCGTCCGCATGGTAAATATGTACGCCAAAAGCGCCGCAAACGGTCTCATTTTAATTGAAGGCAACGACTCCGTAATTACCCCCGACGCGCGGGCGTGTACGATGGAGATTATATTTTAGATGGCGGAACGTATCAAACAAAAATCACAGAAAATATATTCAAATTTTGCACGATTCTAAAAAAGAGAGTGGATTTTATACCATATTATATCTGATAAAATAATATTGACACATTGATAATTACGCATTATCATTTCATCCGATTGAAGCGGACCAGCTTGCAGACGGACAGCGGGCGGAACTGATTGACGGTCAGATGTATATGATGGCTCCGCCAAACCGCATCCATCAAAGGCTTTCCCACCTGTTGGACTGGACAATCGAAAACTATATCCGTAGCAAAAAAGGCAGCTGCGAAGTCTATCCGGCGCCGTTTTCCGTATTCCTGAATGAAGATTCATTATGCACGCAATCGGCGTTCCTGACCAGTATATCATGCAGCGTGGCGGATGGTCTTCGGATAAGACGCTGAAAGCAATTTATCGTGGAACAATTACGGATTTTGAAGAGAAATATACGGGCTTGACGTTAATGCATTTTGAAGATATGCAACACGAAGTGCAACATGGAAAACAAAAAGCCTAGAAAACTCTAGGCTTTTTTAGAGCGATAGACGGGGCTCGAACCCGCGGTCTCGACCTTGGCAAGGTCGCGCGTTACCAACTACGCCACTATCGCATTTATATCTTATTCTCACGAACAAGATATATTTTACTACAAATTTTTAAGCATGTCAACTACTTTTATTTTTCAAATACATTTCAAATACATTTCTAATACATTTTTTAAATACATTTCTAATACATTTTTTAAATATCTTCAAAATACAAAGTCTTTATACAAAACACTTGACTTCAAAATCACACTTCCGACCGCATTTACACCGCAATACAGCACCGAAATCACAAAACCGTATTCTGATACTTCACGCGATAAATACGAACCAGCGACTCATAAATACGCTCCTGCGTAATTTTCCCGTCGGCAACTGCCTGCAGAACGCCCTCATACGCCGCATCATAATCCGCCGGTCTGTACAGTACATCCGCCCCCGCCTCAATCGCCGCGACTGCTGCCTCGGCAGGCGTATACTTCTCCGTAACCGCCGTATCGTCGAGCGCATCCGTTATCACCACGCCGTCAAAACCTAAATCACCGCGAAGCAGCTCCATTATCATCACGCCTGACAGCGAATCGGGCGTATCACTGTCCGTCACGCCTTTCGAACTTATATTCGATACCATGATACAGTCCACGCCGTCCCTGATTGCCGCTTCATAAATCAGAAATTCACTGTTTTTCAACTCCTCAAGCGTCTTTTTGCCTGTCCCCGAACCGGGAAATTTCTGAAGCACGGCGCTTACGCCCTGAGCCTGCATTGCCTGCACGGACGCGCTTACCAAAGGCGCGGCGGCAGCAGCGTCCGAGCCGAACGTTCTTCCCTGAAGACTGCTGTCGCCGTCGGCAGCCGCAATCTCGGACACAGGAGCCAAATTCATATTGACTCCATAGCCCGCAAGTGTTTGCGCTATCACGCCATAAGCCTCCGACGCCTGATCCGCTTCGGTAATCTCCGACGCTTTCTTCGTGTCCGCAATCCCAAAGGCTGTGTCCGCTCCGCACTCAGCCGTCACTGCAAAAAACAGCGGATATTCACAAAATCCTTTTGTGTTTGCCAGCATCTTTTGAAACTGATCTCCGGACTGAAAATTTTTTGCGGAATACACAAGCCCGCCGACAGGCTTTTGCGCAATTGCGCTTTTCGTGCTGTCCCCCGCCTTAACCACCGTCTGTACGCCTGTCAGCGACTCCGGCGTTACAAGAAACATGCCTGCCACCATTTCCTCAACAGTCATATCCTGCAAAAGCGTATCGACCAGTTCTCCTAAAGGATCGTCCGACAGCTCGGAGGCATATTCCTTCTCCTCATACACCGCACTGCTGCTCTCCGGCTCAGACTGCTCCTGTGATGCCGCACTTGCAAGCTCTGCCGCGGCATCCGATTCCGCCTCCGCGATTGCCTCATTTACTTTGTTGTTATAGTTTTTGATATACCGGATTACGCCGTTTGCGCCAAAATAAAGTCCCACAAGCGCCGTCACCGCAAGCGCCATAAGCGTCATATATGCCAGCATCTGGTTTCTGACACGCCTGCGGCGGCGTTTCTCCCGCTTTTTCTGTTCGTCTTTCATAGCTCCCCAACTGTCATTTTGATTGTTGCCGGTTCCTCACTAAACCAACGGATACTTATCCGTAAGCGACTGTACGATTGCGCGTGCATCTGAAACCGCGCTCTCCTGTCCCTTAATTACCATCGCAATCGCCTCGGCAATTTTATCCATGTCCTCTTCCTTCATGCCGCGGCTTGTAACCGCAGGCGTACCCAAACGGATACCGCTTGTGACAAAGGGCGATTTCGGGTCATTGGGAATGGTATTCTTATTGCAGGTAATGTGTGCCTCGTCCATAAGCTTCTCAACCGCTTTTCCCGTAAGGTCATACGGTGTAAGGTCCACAAGCATCAGATGATTGTCCGTACCGCCTGACACAATTTTAATGTCTCGGCTGATAAGCCCGTTACACAAAGCCTGCGCATTCTTGATAATCTGCTGCTGATATGCTTTAAAATCATCCCCCAGCGCCTCCTGAAAGCAGACTGCCTTTGCGGCAATCACATGCATCAAGGGTCCGCCCTGAATACCGGGGAAAATCGCCTTGTTGAAATTATATTTCTCAGCCGCTTCCTTGTTGGCAAGAATCAGTCCGCCCCTGGGTCCTCTGAGCGTCTTATGTGTTGTCGTTGTAACGACATCCGCGTACGGCATAGGGCTTGGATGCAGTCCCGCCGCAACCAGTCCCGCGATATGTGCCATATCCACCATGAGAACGGCGCCCACTTCGCCGCAGACCTCACGGAACTTTTTAAAATCAATCGTTCTTGCATATGCGCTTGCGCCTGCGATAATCATTTTAGGCTTATGCTCCAAAGCAAGCTCACGCATTTTATCATAATCAAGAAAACCGTCGTCATTCACACCGTAAGGCACAACATGAAAATATTTTCCCGACATATTAACCGGCGAACCGTGTGTTAAGTGACCGCCGTGGTCAAGATTCATGCCCATAATCGTGTCACCCGGCTCAAGCACCGCGAACTGAACTGCCATATTTGCCTGCGCGCCCGAATGCGGCTGCACATTTGCATAGTCACAGCCAAACAGCTCCTTCGCACGCTCAATCGCAAGATTTTCCACTACGTCAACGCACTCGCAGCCGCCATAATAGCGCTTCGCGGGATACCCTTCCGCATATTTATTGGTCAGCGGACTTCCCATTGCCGCCATAACTGCCTTGCTTACCCAGTTCTCCGATGCAATCAGCTCAATATGACTGTTTTGTCTCTCCTGCTCCTCAACAATCGCGTCTGCGATCTGCGGGTCAACGTTTCTTACTTCGTCCAGTGAATACATGTATTTCTTCCTCCATACTTTATAAAATGTTTCTTTAGTATACCTTTTTTTCGCCCCCTTTACAAGGGTTATGTCAATTAAAGTGGAAAATTCTCTGACAGATTTTATAGCCGTCCACCGTAATCTTCCTGCCGAGCTTTCCGGGCAGATTCATCGCGTTTCCTAATATACCGAACCGCAGATGCATCCAAACCCACTTGTCCTTCTCCCTGATATAATTCCAAAGCGCCCTTTTCTTTTCCAAATTTTCCGCAAGCTCCGAGCGGATTAACAGCACGGAAGAAACCGTCGTGACTATATCAAGGTAGTTCAGCATATAACGGCGCACCTTACCGTTTGCAATGATGCGCTGTTTTTCATTCACATAATGGTCAAGCATCAGTTTATTGACTTTAATCTGCTGGTCAATGCGTCCGATCATCACCTGCTCATTCACCGACTGATCCGCCCTGCCGATAAAATAACGGTAGAAATTGACATCAAGATAATACATGGTCTTAACATACGGCAGCGGATTAAACACAAACAGATTGTCCACGTAAAACGTGTGCTCCGGCAGCTTCAAACCGCACTCCCTTAAAAGATTTGTCCTGTATATCACGGAATGCATCAGAATATACTGCCCCACGCGGAAATGCCGGACATCCTTCCACGAAAAAATCTGCTCCTCGGGAAGCGCATAATGATATTTCATCACTTTTTTGCGCCGCTCTCCCTCCTTCTCGTAAACGTAATTGCTGATAAACATGTCCACGGTCTTTCCGTCCTTTAAGAGCTCCTTGAGCGTATCCAATATGCGGATATAGGCGCTTTGGTTTACCCAGTCATCGCTGTCAACCACCTTAAAGTACAATCCCTTTGCATGTTCCATACCGGAATTGACTGCCGAACCGTGACCGCCGTTTTCTTTATTCACAACTTTGACAATACCTGGAAAACGCTCCCTGTATTCCTCGGCAATGTCCGCCGTATTGTCACCGGAACCGTCGTTGACAATAATGATTTCCACATCCTCACCGCCGGGCAGAAGCGAATCGATGCATCTTCTCATGTAAGCCGACGAATTGTAGCATGGCACCGCAATTGATAATAATTTCATAATTCCCCTTTCTCATATCCCGCCCGTTAACGCAGCCGGTTGCACTCAAAACGTTCCATTGTAATCAGGCAGTTTCTGATCTCCGCATAACGCGTTTCAATGTCGCCCTCCTTCACCTCCGTATCAAGGCTGACTGCCATCGTATCTATCATAGCATCTGTTATTCTATTGTGAAGCGAGCTCAATATCTGAAGCTTCTTCTCATAGCTGTCCGCGTCAAGGAACTCCACAAGACCCGGATCAAGCTCAAACGCCTCCTCCTGCCCGTCCGCCTTTTGCAGGTCAACCGTTAATTCAGTCTCTTTTTTCCCTCTGTTTAAAATACGGTTCAGCGTTTCGGCGGAGCTTTCCCTGGTCTCCTCGATCTGATCCTCTCCTCTGATTGCAAGTCTTTCAAAACGGAAAATCTGTTTCTCATTTGGATACTTCTTTGTGTCAATCTTGCTCATAAACATGTCAAGCGGTCTGACATACACCTCATACGGCGCATAGAGCTGCTGATAAACCACCATTTTCATTTTTGTCTCGGAGTGGCGCGCAATCGTAATAATCTGATACACGTTTCCCTTAAAATGCCTGTAGATTTCCTGCGGCTTCGGATTTGGTCTCATCTGTCATTCTTCCTTTCTGATACATTTTATCAATTATTATATCATTGTATCCATAAAACCCTAAAACAACTTATTTTTTATATTTTCAGGATCCTGCGCAAACTGAATCGCCATCTCCTTGTCAATTTTGTATTGCTGATAAAGCTGCACCAATGCATCATCCATTGTGAGCATTCCCATTTTTCTGTTCGTTTGCATAACACTTGTTATTTGGTGTGTTTTTCCTTCACGGATTAAGTTTCGGACCGCCGAATTGGTATGCAGCACCTCGAATGCCGCCACACGCCCTTTTTGGTCGATTGTCGGGACAAGCTGCTGGGAAACAACTGCCTCAAGCACATTGGCAAGCTGAACGCGGATTTGCTGCTGCTGATGCGGCGGAAAGACATCAATCACACGGTCTACCGTACTTGCCGCACCGATGGTATGAAGCGTTGACAAAACCAAATGCCCCGTCTCCGCCGCGGTAATCGCCACACTGATGGTTTCAAAGTCACGCATCTCACCCACAAGAATGACGTCAGGATCTTCTCGAAGCGCCGCCCTGAGCGCATTGGCATAAGACATCGAATCCAGCCCGATTTCACGCTGATTGACAATCGAGCGCTTGTGCTGATGCAGATACTCAATCGGGTCCTCCAATGTAATGACATGCGATTCCCTGTTGTTGTTGATTTTATCAATAATCGCCGCAAGCGTCGTCGACTTTCCGCTTCCCGTCGGTCCCGTTACAAGCACAAGTCCTCTCTTTTTCCTGTACAGCTCAATAACGGAATTGGGTACTCCCAGTGTCTCCGGCGCAGGCACAACCGTATCCACCAAACGAAATGCCATAGCCGCCGAGCCCCTCTGCTTATAGATATTGACACGGTAACGCCCCTCGCCCGCAATGGCAAAGGACATATCGACCTCGCCCTTCTCCTCAAAACGTACCTTCTGCACATCGTTCATCACCGACTCCGCGATTGTCATGGTATCCGCGGGCATAAGACGCTCCCCCTCCATCATAATGAGTTTGCCGTTCACCCTCATTTTCGGGGGGATTCCAACGGTGATATGTACGTCGGACGCGCCCGCTTTTTTCGCTGCCGACAAGATTTCTTCTACTGTTTGTGGCATACTGATTTCCTTTCCCTGATCACAATACCGGAAGCAGCATAGCTGTTCCCAAATGATTTCCAATAAATTTTCCTATCTATTTTATCACTCCATGCAAAGATTATCAATGAAATACATACTGAATTCTATTTTTTCTTTTTTTGTCCGCAATAATTTTTTATAATTTTCAAACAATTCAGAAAACAGCGTGTTACTGTGATTTTTCCCGCCGCAATCCCTTGTCTTTTGCAAATCCATATAATATTATGTTTAATAGTTGAAGACTTTACATAATAAGTTAAAAGGGAGATAACATATGAGGGAACGCTTTGAGTTTGAAGGAACATCCACGGGGGAGTATCGTGGTGGTCTTTATGTAACCTACAACGGCAGGGAGCATTCTGCCGTTTACCTCGGTATCGGTCGCTATGTCCTGTATTCCGACATGGCAGACGAGAATTTTACTTTTCCCGTTGATGACGGCAGATACCTGATGCAGACGGATATTCGGGACGAGCTTCTCACAAGAGCGTGTGAAGTCCGCATGGTAGGCGTTGTGAGAGAATGTTATGAGACTGTGATGATTCATGACATTTTGGAGGAAGGCATTATCGTTTCCACCTACAATCCGCGTCTTGGTTTTGAGCTTGGACTAAAGCCTGTGAAGGAGCTTGGCTTTACGGGACTGATTGACAGGGACGTGCTTTTGGGCATGTACGAAGAGCGCGATTATTTATGGCATCCGGAGCTTTGCATGTACTCTACGCTCTGCGAGGCAATCGGCGCAGATTCGGAAAGCACATGGCTCATCAGCGACGACCGCATCACACAGCTTCGCGTAATACCGCATTCATAAAACAATTAAAAAATATTAGAAAACGGCTGACACCTTACGTTCGTGTCAGCCGTATTTTTATGCGCAGCCCCGTGCAGAGGAAGTATGCCGCAGAAGCGGCGCATGGGGCGCGCGGCGAGTAGTGGAGAAGGTCGTTCCCCTACTCGATTGCGTATCGCGAAAAATATTCTTGGGAAGTATTCCCTATTCATTTTTTGCAAGCAGCATCATAATCTTATTGCTTCTGCCGATAAACTTTGTCATCTGCTCCGGCTGCAGGGGCGCCTGCTGAATCAACGCCAAATCGTAAAGCTGTTCACAGATCAAATCAACGTTTTCACCGTCCTGATGGTCAATTACATACTCTACAAGCTTGTTGTTGGCATTCAGAATCAGCGTTTCGCCTTCTTTTCCCATTCCCATATCCATTCCCGGCATCGCATACATCTTCATCATATCCTGCATTCTGCGCGCTTCCTCGGAAACGGTAATCATGGACGCAATATCCTTGTTTTTGAGCTTCTCCACCTTCACGGTAATGTTATCTTTCTTCACTGCCTTTTTAAACAGCTTGGAAACCTCTTCGCTCTTCTTTTCCAGCTCCTCCTCAACCTTCTTGGAATTCTTTGTTTTAAAGGTATCGGTCAGGTCCGCGTCAATGCGGGAAAACTTAATGCCCTCATTCTTTGCCTCAAGCTGCGATACAAACGGCTGGTCGATTCTGTCGGGCAGCACAACCGCATCCATTTTCGCCTTTTTAAACATGTTGATATACTGGCTCTGCTGAACGGGGTCCGTCACATAGTAGATAATCTTCTCCTTTGTCTCCTCGTCCTCCGCCGGAATGTCAACAACTTCTCCGTCCTCGTCCACAACCTCCGCCTCAATCTTTTCACCCGTCCCGGCATCTGTCGCGGCAGCGCTGTTGTCTGTATCCTGTACAGTTTCCGCCTGCGCTTCATCTGGATCGATCTTCTTAACTTCCAAACATTCCGGAAGCGTCATATAATTTCCGTCAAGGTTCTTAAAGAGAATATAGTCGGTCATCTTCTCGCAGAACTTGTCATCCTTTAAGCAGCCGAACTTGATAAACGGACTGATGTCGTCCCAATACTTTTCATAATTCTCTTTATCCGTCTTGCACATGCCGGACAGCTTATCGGCAACCTTCTTTGTGATATACTCACTGATTTTTGTCACGAAACCGTCATTTTGCAGCGCGCTTCGTGAAACATTTAACGGAAGGTCCGGACAGTCAATGACACCCTTTAACAACAGTAAAAACTCAGGAATAACCTCTTTAATATTGTCCGCAATAAACACCTGATTGTTATAGAGCTTAATAGTGCCCTCAATCGACTCATACTCCATGTTAATCTTGGGGAAATACAGAATTCCCTTCATGTTAAACGGATAATCCATATTTAAGTGGATCCAAAACAGCGGCTCCTTGTAATCCTGAAAGACTTTTCTGTAAAAATCAATATAGTCTTCCTTCGTACAGTCATTGGGATGCTTTGTCCAAAGCGGGTGCGTTTCGTTGAGCGGCACGGGACGCTTTTTAATCTTGAGCTTCTCCACCGTCTCTTTGACCGGCTCTTTCCCATCTCCTGTGGAAGCTTCCTCACCGGGGATTTCTTTCTCCTCGTTAATTGTCTCGACAACGACATCATCATCCCTCTTGTCTTCCGGATCAATCGTCTCAAACTCCTCCGGCGCATTTGCCTTCTCCAAATAAATCTCATACGGCATAAACGAACAGTATTTCTTGATGACCTCTCTTGCCTTGTACTCGTTACAGAACTCCAAACAGTCCTCGTTTAAGAACAGCGTTACTTCCGTACCGACCGTCGTCTTGCTGCCGTCCGACATTGCGAACTCCGTACCGCCGTCGCACTCCCAGTGAACAGCCGCCGCACCGTCCTGATACGAAAGCGTATCGATATGCACCTCATCTGCTACCATAAACGCAGAGTAAAAACCAAGTCCAAAATGTCCGATAATCTGATCGTCATTTGCTTTGTCCTTGTATTTCTCAATAAAATCCGTCGCGCCGGAAAATGCAATCTGATTGATGTACTCTTCCACCTCGTCCGCTGTCATTCCAAGACCGGTATCAATAAATTTTAACGTCTTTTCTTCGGGATTTACGACAATGTGAATGTCGTTTTTCACGCCTGCGGGATATTCATACTCTCCCATCATCTCCAGCTTTTTAAGCTTTGTAATCGCGTCACATCCGTTTGAAATCAGCTCCCTGTAAAATATATCGTGGTCCGAATACAGCCACTTTTTAATAATCGGGAAAATATTATCACTGTTAATTGACAAGCTTCCTCTCTTTTCTGCCATGAAAAATCACATTCCTTCCTTTATATTTTTTTATCCAGCAGATTGTTCGTAACAGTTCGGCCTAGAACTTTGCACTTGCTGCAAAGCTCGTGAAATAGCGTAGTGGTTGAGATGCATCAAGTCACAACGAAGTGGTTTTGCATGGCTTGATGCCTGTAACAGGAAACCGAAGGCTGAACTGTTACGATTGTTCTGACCAATCGTTCTGATATGTAGTTTAATACCCGATAAAATAAATGTCAAGAAGAAATTAGCACTCAATTGGTATGAGTGCTAATAATTAATACTTTATTTATAAAATTTATAATTCGTTATGAAAGTGTTCTCTGTAAACTTCAAAAAAACGGTCCGTTTTCACCGCCTCGTCATCAATAAAAGCAACCTTATCCCAAAGCTTCTGATTGAGGTTTTTTGTAAGTCCATCAACAAAAGCGGAATATTCTTCGTTAAATACTTCCCTGCGGCGCTGTTCCACAATCGCCACCTTATTGCGGTCCGTCTCGTCACGGTCGAAGGTACTGATGCATTTGATAATATGATAACCATGCGATGTCTCGACAATTCCGCTAATCTCGTCCGTTCCAAGATTAAATGCCGCCTGCTCAAAGGCAGGGTCAAGACTTCCCTTGATAAAGGAGTACGAGGAATTACTGTCCTCGCTGTACTCGGCAATCAGACTTGTAAACTCGTCGCCGTCCCGCGCTCTTTTCAGCGCTTCCTGCGCCTTTTGAAACGCTTCCTTTTTTGCCTGCTCGGTATACGCTACCCGCTCCCCGTCTTCGTTCAGGGAATACGTTTTAATCAGAATATGCTGCACCGTGATTGTCCGCGCCTCGTCGTCACTGATTTCCGGATTGATGTCCGCTATCAGGTAACGGTAAACCTTCTCGGAAAGCGCATACTCCTCATACATTTCGCAAAGAATATCCTCGTTTACCGCCAGCGCCCGCTTCTCCGTGTCATTCAGGGAATCAAAATAAATCCGCGCCGCTTCTTTTGCCTGCTCTCTCTCGTCTGCATCAAGTGCAATTTCATCCCGCTGTGCAAGCAGATTCAGCGCCTTGATTCGCGCCATGCGCGCAAGCACGGTCTCCTTAATGTTTTCCTCCAGTGTTTCCCCATTGTACGAGGCATCCCAAACCTGTGCTCCAAATGTATTTTCATACTGATTTTTTGTATTGGTCAGATACACCATGATTTCCGCAAGCGAACAGGAGCTTTTCTCAATCCGGAACACCTCGTCCCTGCCAAATCCTGTCGTAAGCACGACACGCGTCGTCTTATTTGCGTGCGATGCCTTTTCTCCACATCCGAAAAGCCCTAATGCCAACAGCAAAAAAAGCGCCGTATATATATAATTACACCTGTTTTTTATTATTTTCAATCCGTACCGCTCCTTCCTCTTTTAAGACTTTAGCATATTTTGGATACATTCCGCAATATCTTTGGTAAAAAGTATCAAAACAAAAGCCTTTTATATTCGAAAATTCGTATGCACAAATTCCGCTTTTACTGTGGAATTCAGTCCGTATTTTTGCTATAATATTATGGCAGCGGCGTAACGAAAACTGCCGTGTTGGGGGGAGCTTCATGGTTTTCAGCAGTCTATCTTTTATTTTTGCTTTTTTGCCCGCCTTTTTGGCTTTATATTATTGCGTACCCTCGAAAAGTAAAAATACCTTGCTTTTTTTGGGCAGCTTAGTGTTTTACAGCTTCGGTGAGCCTTTTTATCTGTTTTTAATCCTTGCCTCAATTTTTGTCAATTACCTTTTGGGGCTTGGCATTGCAAAATACCAAAAGGGCAGACCCGCAAGATTCTTTTTGTTTCTGACAGCGCTTGGCTACAATTTCGGTCTTCTGCTGTTTTTTAAATATACGGACTTTTTGATTGAAAACGTGAATCTGCTTCTGAAAATGTGCGGCATTGACTGGCAGTTTTCTGCCTTAAACCTTAGTCTGCCGCTTGGAATCAGCTTTTATACCTTTCAGATTGTATCCTATATCATTGACGTATACCGCGGCAAAGTAAATGCCGATAAGTCTTTAATCAGCCTCGGCGCGTATATCTGCATGTTTCCGCAGCTGATTGCGGGACCGATTGTCGTATATTCCGACATTGCGGACGCTTTAAAAAAGCGCAGCGTGTCTATTCAAAACATTGACAGCGGTCTCAAAACATTTATTGTCGGGCTTGGCTATAAAGTCATTATCGCAAACCGCATCGGCACACTTTGGAACGAGGTCTGCACGATTGGCTTTGAGAGCATTTCCACACCGCTTGCATGGCTTGGCGCAGTTGCATACTCCATGCAGCTTTATTTTGATTTTTGGGGCTATTCCGTTATGGCTATCGGGCTGGGTGAAATGCTTGGCTTTAAAATGCCCGAAAACTTCCGCTATCCGTACACGGCAAGAAGCGTCACGGAATTTTGGCGCCGCTGGCACATTACGCTTGGCACATGGTTCCGCGAATACGTCTATATTCCGCTTGGCGGAAACCGCAAGGGAACGCTGCGGACAGTCTTTCATTTGTTTGTCGTGTGGCTGCTCGTCGGATTTTGGCATGGGGCGGCATGGAATTTTGTACTTTGGGGGCTTTTAATTTTTGCGCTTTTGGTGATTGAAAAGACATTTTTACTACGGTTTCTAAACGGCAGAAATTTCTTTTCCTATCTTCTGTCACACCTGTACATCCTGATCTACATTCCGGTTAGCTGGGTTATTTTTGCAATTACCAACTTTTCCGAGCTGCGCGTATATTTTATGAGACTGTTTCCGTTTATCGGCGGTGCACAGACTGCCCCGATAGACGATTTTTGGAGACTGGTATCTGTGTATGCCCCTCTTTTAATAGCGAGTGTTATTTTCTCTTCAGGTTATCCGCAAAGGCTGTTTGAGAAAATACGGGACAATGTATTTGGTATTTTAATTGCACTTGCGGTATTTTGGTATTCCGTTTACCTGTTGTCCATCGGCATCAACAACCCGTTTTTGTACTTTAGATTTTAGTTTTTATATTTGGAGGCAGCTTATACTATGAATGACAGAAAACACTACGCACTCCTTCTGCTGATTGTCGCAACCGCTTTGGCATTCAGCCTGCTTGGCAGCCGTTGGAACGGCTTGTATTATAATAACAAAGATACTTATACGCTTCCGAATTTTCCGCTTGTCACGGCAATGAAGGCAATCCATGACGGCACGTACCTTTCAGATCTTTATGGCAGCAGGGCATTTGCGGCAGCGTCCTTTATTGACAATGATTCCATGCTTTTGGACAATATTACTCTGCGCTTTGCACAATCTGGGCGCACTGCCGCGCAGGCACTGTCCACGGATGCGAATTCCTACAGCTTTACAACCGCAGACGACAATTATTTTCAGGACGCCTGCTTTATCGGCGACTCCCGCACGGTGGGAATCAGTCAATACTCAGGAATTGAAAATGCTACTTTCCTGTGTAAAAATTCACTTTCCATATACGACTATGACAAAAAAAAGCTCAACTACGAAGGTGAAAAAAAATCGGTGCGTGAAATTCTAACGGAAAAGGAATTTTCAAAGATATACCTTATGGTCGGCATCAACGAATGCGGTACCGGAACGCCCGAAACGTTTTTTAACAGCTATAAAGAAGTGGTCATGGACATCCGCAGCTTACAACCCAATGCGCTTATTTTTATCCAGGGAAACCTGCTTGTAACCGAAAGCAAGTCAAGTGAGAGCGACAGCATCACCAACGAAAACATTTCCGCGCGCAACAGGCTGATTGCCACACTCGCCAACCAAAAGGATATTTTCTATATCGACATCAACGAGAGCAGCCTTTGTGAGGACGGCTCCCTAATATCCGACTACACATGGGACCAGGTACATATTCGGGCGCAATATTACCCGATTTGGAAGGATTTTCTTTTAAAACACGCAATTGTCATTTAAAAAACGCAGATACATCCATTGCGCTGTATCTGCGTTTTCTGTTGTCACAAGCTTCATTTGACCAATGCGGTTAACTCATCTTTTTCCGTATCCAGTTCTATCTGAATCGTATCCCCCGTCCTTACCTGATCCGCCAAAATCAGTTTTGCCGCCAATGTTTCCACATACTTTTGAATATACCGCTTCAGCGGTCTTGCTCCATATACGGGATCATATCCGTTTTCCACAATATACTGCTTTGCGCGCTGCGTCAGTTCAATCGAAAGCTCCCTGTCCGCAAGTCTTCTATTTAAATCCGCTAAAATCAGCTTAATAATTCCACCGATATTGTCCTTGGTAAGCGGCTTAAACATGATGGTCTCATCCAGCCGGTTTAAAAATTCCGGTCTGAAATGCGCACGAAGCTCTCCTGTCACAAGCTCCTGTGCCTGCGCGCTGATATTGCCGTCCGCATCAATCCCCTCAAGCAGGTAATGCGCGCCGATATTGGAGGTCATAATCAAAATCGTATTCTTAAAATCAACCGTGCGTCCCTGCGAGTCTGTAATACGCCCGTCGTCAAGCACTTGCAGCAGAATATTAAACACGTCCGGATGCGCCTTCTCCACCTCGTCAAACAGCACAACGCTGTACGGCTTCCTGCGAACCGCCTCCGTAAGCTGTCCGCCCTCGTCATAGCCCACATATCCGGGAGGCGCTCCGATCAGCCTCGATACGGAATGCTTCTCCATATACTCGCTCATATCAATCCGCACCATATTCGACTCATCGTCAAAGAGCGCCTCCGCAAGCGCCTTTGCAAGCTCCGTTTTTCCGACGCCAGTCGGTCCCAAAAACAGGAACGATCCTATCGGCTTTTCAGGGTCCTTGATGCCTGCCTTGGAACGGATAATCGCCTCCGTAACCTTTGTGACGCCCTCGTCCTGCCCCACGACACGCCTGTGAAGCTCCTCGTCTAAGTGGAGCGTCTTGTTGCGCTCACTCTCATTTAGCTTCGTCACGGGGATTCCCGTCCAGCGCGAGATAATCTTCGCAATCTCCTCCTCCGAAACACTCTCGTGCACAAGGCGCATCTCGCGTGAGCCGGCAGCGGCTTCCTCCGCTTCAAGCTGTTTTTTAAGCTGCGGGAGTGTTCCGTAGCTTAGCTCCGCCGCTTTCTCCAAATTTCCCTCTCTTTGGGCAATCTGTATCTGATTGTTTAAATCCTCGATGTCCTCCCGTAACTTCGAAAGCTTTTCCACGCACGCCTTCTCGTTGTCCCACTGTGCTTTCCGGTTGTCGTACTCCGCCTTCTGTTCCGCAAGCTCCGCCTGCAATGCGTCAAGACGCTCCGCACTTAGCCTGTCCTCCTCCTTTTTCAGAGCGGCAACCTCAATCTCCATCTGCATAATCCTTCTTTGCAGCTCGTCAAGCTCCGCCGGCATGGAATCCAGCTCCGTCTTAATCAGTGCACATGCCTCATCCACAAGGTCAATCGCCTTATCGGGCAAAAAACGGTCCGTAATATAGCGGTTTGACAACATTGCCGCACTCACAAGCGCATTGTCCATGATTTTTACGCCGTGAAACACCTCATAGCGCTCCTTTAAGCCCCGCAAAATACTAATCGTATCCTCCACTGTCGGTTCGCTGACCATAACGGGCTGAAACCGCCGCTCCAACGCCGCGTCTTTCTCGATATACTGGCGGTACTCGTCAAGCGTCGTCGCACCGATACAGTGCAGCTCGCCTCTTGCGAGCATCGGCTTTAGCATATTGCCCGCATCCATCGCGCCGTCCGTCTTTCCCGCGCCCACAATCGTGTGCAGTTCGTCAATAAAGAGAATAATCTGCCCGTCACTGTTTTTTACGTCCTCAAGCACCGCCTTCAGACGCTCCTCAAACTCGCCGCGGTACTTCGCGCCCGCCACAAGCGCGCCCATATCAAGGGAAAAGATCTTTTTGTCCTTTAAGCCCTGCGGCACGTCGCCCCTGACAATCCGCTGCGCCAGCCCTTCCACCACGGCAGTTTTTCCGACGCCCGGTTCGCCGATCAATACCGGATTATTTTTCGTTTTCCTTGACAAAATGCGGATAATATTGCGGATTTCATTGTCACGCCCGATAACGGGGTCCAGCTTTTGGTTTCTTGCCTTCTCCACCAAATCCTGCCCGTATTTTTCCAATGTATCATAAGTTGCCTCAGGATTATCGCTGACAACCTTCTGATTGCCCCTGACCTGCGACAGCGCTTTCAAAAAACGCTCCCGCGTAATGCCGTACTCCCGGAAAATTTCCTTGAGCTCCCTGTTCGGATTTTGCAGCATCGAAAGAAACAAATGTTCTACAGATACGTACTCGTCCCCCATACGCTTTGCCTCATCCTCCGCGCTGATTAACACCTTATTCAGATATTGACCGATATAAAGCTGCCCGCCCTGCACCTTCACACGCTTTTCAACCGCTTTTTTTGCACGCTCCAAAAAATAATCCGTGTTGATTTCCATTTTTTCCGCGAGCTTTAAAATCAAGCTGTCGTCTATCGTCAAAAGCGCATACAGAAGATGCTCCTGCTCAAGCTCCTGATTGCCGTATTCCATCGCAAGCTTTTCACAGGTATTAACCGCCTCAATTGATTTCTGTGTAAATTTCTGAATATTCATGACGCTTTCCTCCCTCAATTTTTGTTTTATCTGTTCTATATCTAATATAACACTATTTTGTAATTTGTCAATTTAGTTTATACTTTTATAACATTTTTTATTTCGAATTTAGATTTTCCCATTGACATGGCACAAAAAGACGTAAATAACGCCTATAATTTTTTAATTTTTGTATCGTTTTTAGACAATATATGCTATAATATACTCGTGTTATTCTCGCAGGCAATCCGTCGGACGGCTGCAAAGCAGATACCAGACAAATTCCGTGAGAATTACATATCCCGCTGCTTGCGGCGGGGCTGTTGACTTTTGTTGAAAGATGGTGCAAATTTATTATGGATGCAGCGACAGCATATTTTTTAAAAAAGTATTATCCGCATGTAATCAAATGGTGGTTAGTTTCTTATAACCCGGAAGTTTTCCGTGTATGGCCTTCCAAGGCAGAACGAAAGGAAGCCCTTCGAAAAGAAGCGCTCAAACGTGAAGCCGAAAAGGAACAGAAGCCCGTGCCTAATATGCAGGAAAGCGAAGTGGACGAAACGGCATATAATGCCACCACAGGCTCTTATTCCGGTCTTTACGGGAAAAAACCGGTTGATGCACAGACGCAGGAAGCATTAGACGCAATCCTGAACACTTCCAGCAACCAAAACACAGTTGATTCTCTGCTCTCCGGCGGCAACGCGGAAGTTGAAAAAAAAAAGGATAACGATGACGTCATCCTCGCCCCCGAACACGACGATATTATAAAAGAGGCAAACGCAATCTATGAACGGTTAATGCGTGAAGCAGCGGAGGACGAAGCGAAAAAACAGGCGGAAATCGAAGCAGTACGCCAACAGGTCGAACAAGAACAGGTCGAACAAAATGCAGGTTGAAAAAATCAGCCTGCATTTTTGATGCCCTATCCGTATTTTAAGAATTGCACCGGCTGCGAAGCTCCTCCCAGCGTCTGTCCACTTCCTCCTGAAAGCATCCGATCAATTCCTCATTCTCCTTTTTGAACAAATGCCGGAAACGCCGCTGCGGCTTTAAGAAGTCCTCAATCGGCAGCTTGTTCTTCGGCTCATAGCTCAAAATCCACTTGCCGTCTATCACCTCAAATAAGGGCCAGTAGCACGTATCAACGGCAAGTCTGCAAATATTCATCAGCTCGCTCGTCTCATACCCCCATCCTCTCGGACACGGAGACATCACATTTAAAAATGCCGCGCCCGGTGTATAGATTGCCTTCTGTGCCTTTGTATACAAATCCTTAAAATTTGACGTAAACGTTGTCTGTCCTACATACGGCACATGATGCTCCGCAATAATTGCCGCCAAATCCTTTCTAATCTGCACCTTACCTGCCGAAACGCTGCCCGCAGGCGTCGTTGTCGTGTCCGCATACTGCGGCGTGGCAGAAGAACGCTGTGTACCCGTATTCATGTACGCACCGTTATCATAGCACACATAAACCATGTCATGCCCACGCTCCATCGCTCCCGAAAGCGACTGAAATCCAATATCATATGTACCGCCGTCGCCGCCAAAGGTGATGAATTTATACGTATCCTTGATTTTTCCTTTTTTCTTTAGCACATTGTATGCTGTCTCCACACCGGATAACGTTGCGCCCGCATTCTCGAATGCATTGTGGATATAGCTGTCCTCGTACGCCGTATAAGGATACATAAACGAGGAAACCTCAAGGCAGCCTGTCGCGTTGCCGATTACCGCCTTGTCCCCCTCTTTAAGTGCCCGAAGCACATTTCTTACCGCGATTGTGCCGCCGCAGCCTGCACACATGCGGTGCCCCGGAGCAAGGCGCTCCGGCTTGCTCATCACTTCCTTAAAATTATATGCCGCCTGTTCCATGCCGCCCTAAACCTCCTTTTCCTGCTCGCTGCGAAGCCCTATGTAACCGTACATTCCGATCGGCTCATGCGTCTGTGCCATTTTTTCAAGATTTTCATATACATGCTCAAAATCGGCTACCGTAATATCCCTTCCGCCAAGCCCGTAGAAGTAATTCACTGTCTCCGCACTGCTCTTTGCCTGATAGAGCGTGGCTCTCACTTCTGCGCCGAGCGGTCCGCCTGTCGCGGAAAACATCTCGCTTCTGTCCATAATCGCAACTGCTTTCACATGCGCAAGCGCTTTTGCAAGCTCCTCCTCGGGGAATGGACGGAATACCCTGATTTTCACAAGTCCTGCCTTTTTTCCCGTCGTGTTTCTGATATGATCAATCGCCGCCTTGCACGTTCCTGCCGCCGAACCGATAATCACAACGGCATACTCCGCGTCTTCCATTTTATACTCCTCAAAGAAAGAATAGCTTCTGCCTGTCATCTCCTCAAATTTCTTTGCAACGTCAAGGATTACCTGCTTTGCCTCAATCATCGCCTGACGCTGCGCGCGCTTTGTTTCCATATAATAATTGGAAACCGCATACGGACCTACCGCCATTTTTTCATCCGGATTGAGCAGATAATGCTCCGGCTCATATTCGCCCACAAACGCCTTTACCTTGTCGTCCTCCACAAGCAGAATATTTTCCACGCCGTGGCTTGTGATAAAACCGTCCTGACAAATCATCACCGGAAGATGCACCTTTTTGTTTTCCGCAATTGGAAACGCCTGAATAAAGTTATCATAGACTTCCTGATTGGACTCCGCGTAAATCTGTATCCAGCCGCTATCCCGCGCGCCCATGCTGTCCGAATGGTCCGCGTTGATGTTAATCGGGCCCGTAAGCGCCCTGTTAACAAGCGCAAGCACAATCGGAAGCCGGTCCGAAGCCGCCACATAAAGCTCCTCCCACATCAGTGCCATTCCGCACGAAGAGGTTGCCGTAAGCGCTCTTGCGCCTGCAGCCGAAGCGCCGATTGTCGCGCTCATCGCGCTGTGTTCACTCTCCACATGAATAAACTCCGTATCAATCTCACCGTTTGCAATATATGTCGCAACATACTGCGGAATTTCCGTAGACGGCGTAATCGGAAACGCCGGCATCACATCGGGATTAATCTGCTTAATCGCATATGCCACCGCTTCATTTCCGGATAATCGTTCTCTGATTGCCATATTCTCTCTCCTTTCACAGGATGAAAATTAAAATTTTCATCCTTCCCTCATCGTAATCGCACCAAACGGGCATACTTTTGCGCAGATGCCGCAGCCCTTGCAGTGATCATAGTCAAAATCCGCTCTCTTTCCCGCGCTTACGGGAATTGAGGAATCCGGGCAGACAGGCACGCAAAGCAGACACTGCTTGCATTTTTCCCGATCAAACACCGGAGTCGAAGTCCGCCATTCTCCCGTACAAAATTCCCTTGCCGTAGCCGCCTCAAAAATCTTATTTCCTTCCGTAATATGCTCCCACGGACTCTGTTCATTAATTCTGTCCTGTATCTTTTCCATTCTGATAACTAAACTCCTTTCTACACCGCTTCCTGAAATGCCATTTCAAGCGCCTGCATATTTCCGTCAATTACCTCAGGTTTTTTAGCAAACTTATGTTCGAACAATGCGCGCATCTCTCCTAAAAACGCGTCCTTATCCATAATCCCCGAAACGGCAACCGTCGCCGCAAGCATCGGCGAATTGGGATAATTTTTTCCCAATGCCTTAATCGAAATCTCCTTTGCATCTACTGTATACACCGCGCCTTCATAGCCGTGAAGCATCGGCGCAAGCTCCTCCTTTGTATGCTCCGAGTTAATAATCACCGCGCCGTTTTTACTCAGCCCCTTTGTGACATCAATGCTTTCCAAAAGACTCTCGTCCACCACAACCACATAATCCGGCTCATAAATATTGGAATGCACCGTAATCGGCTCACTGCTAATCCGGTTATACGCCGTAATCGGCGCCCCCATTCGCTCGGGACCGTATTCCGGAAAGCCCTGTACATATTTTCCTGTCTTAAATGCCACATCCGCAAGAAGCAGCGCCGCGGTCTTCGCACCCTGTCCGCCTCTTCCATGCCATCTGATTTCCACCGTGTCCTTCATTCTGATTCTTTTACTCCTTTCTTATTCCAAATCCAAAAGCGTTACCCTGAAATCGACATCCGCCACGCTTAAAATATCCTGATTCTCAAGCTCCATAAACTCATAGGGCGGTATCATAATCCCGTTCACGAGTGTATGATTCACACTCTTTAGATCCTGTACAAAAAATTTATTTCCCAGTCTTGTGATATAGCAATGCCGCCTGCTTACTGCCGTCGAAACGGTTTCATCTACAATCCCGTCCGCCCGCTCATTGCTCCTTCCGATGACAAAATCCCTGTCATTCACCAAAAACTCCAACATTGCATTGTTACCGCTGTAATACAGCTTCAGACTGCGTCTTGTCCCAAAACGATGCCGGTCCGCAGCGTGTCCCGTCTTGGAGCTTCCAAGATGTGACAGCTCCAAAAGAGCCTCCTCCACTGTCACGGCATTCGCCGTCAGCATCCGCGCAAGCTGTCCCACACGCACTGCCTGTTCCTGTGCCAGTCCTGCCGCAAGCTGCGATACCGTCTGCTCAAAGCATTCATGCCAGCTGCGCCGGTCCGCCTGCCGCACCGTCCCTGCTACCGGGATCAGCGCTATTTTCATACATTCCGCGCCGGTATCATAGTACAGATTGTCATATCTGCACCAAATGCATTCCCGTTTCAGAAATCCGTTCTCCTCAACCTGCACAATCAGCGAAAACAGCTCATATATCAGGTTTAAGCTCCTCTCGCCCTCCAGCGTTGCTTCCAAACGCTTTAGCGGTACAATATCCGGTCCGTCCAGCAAAAAGATCATTTTTTCCCTGCCATTCTGCCGTTTTCTTTTATACGGAAGCTGCTGCGGAAGCTTTTCCTGCTCCAACAGCTTACATCCCATCTCAAAAAACATATCGGAACCTTGAAACAAAAAGGAAAGGGTTTTCCCGTCATCCTTCACAAGCATGTCTAATCCTCCATATCCCGTCCTTTTTTTAGTATCCTTATGGAGTCCGCAATATTATCGAAAACACGCTCATTTTCCTGCGCCTCGTCCTGCACGCACTGCATCGTGACGACCAGCTCTCTTCCCCCATAGATTCCTAAAATAAATACATTATAAAACTGATACCCCATCATATCGGAGCGATACCGAAACTCTCCGAACAAATCATCCAAAAACTGCCGCTTGTGAATTTTCAGACAATCAAATGAGGGCACATCCTTGGCAAACTTTCTATAATACTCGTCCATCCTTGTAATGAGGCACTCCTGCGTCAAATCACTGACGCCCCGCGCAATATTCACAACAATCCGTCCGTTGTCGGAAACAAAACTGTTTTGAACAGCAAAACGCGACGTGGACCGTTTGAGACCAGAGGGTATCATAACCTCAATCCCTTCATTATAAAGGCGGTATTTCTTATACAGCATACTGCGGCTCCTCCATGTCCCGTTCTTTTGTACAATACAAACGCTGCCACAGGATTGTGGCAGCGCTGTCTGTTATTCTTCCACGCTATAATTGGGTGCCTCTTTTGTAATATGAATGTCATGCGGGTGGCTCTCTCTTAATGCCGCCGCCGAAATCTGCACAAATTTACCGTTTTCTTTCAGCTCCTCAACTGTCTGTGCGCCGCAGTAGCCCATACCCGAACGCAGACCACCCATTAACTGGAACACCGTATCTTCCACATTTCCTTTATAGGCAACTCGTCCCTCCACGCCTTCGGGAACGAGCTTCTTTGCATCCGTTTGGAAATAACGGTCCTTACTTCCGTTCTCCATCGCTGCAATCGAACCCATACCTCTGTATACTTTATATTTTCTACCTTGGAACAGTTCAAACGTTCCCGGGCTCTCCTCACAGCCTGCAAACATGCTGCCCATCATACATACACTTCCGCCTGCCGCAATCGCCTTCGTAATGTCGCCCGAATATTTGATACCGCCGTCCGCAATAATCGGAATACCGTACTCTTTTGCCACCGCATAGCAGTCCATGATTGCCGTAATCTGCGGAACACCGATGCCTGCAACGACGCGCGTCGTACAAATCGAACCGGGACCAATGCCGACCTTTACTGCATCCGCGCCTGCCTCAATCAGCGCCTTTGTACCCTCTCCGGTCGCAACGTTTCCTGCAATCACCTGAATCTCAGGATACTTCTCCTTAATCATGCGCAGACACCTGAGCACATTCTCTGAATGTCCGTGCGCACTGTCCAATACAATCACGTCAACTTTGGCGTCCGCCAAAGCTTTCACGCGGTCAAGCACATTTGCGGTAATTCCTACGCCTGCGCCGCACAGCAGCCTTCCCTGTGAATCCTTTGCCGCCAACGGATACTTGATTGTCTTTTCAATGTCCTTTATCGTAATTAAACCTTTGAGGTTATAATCCTTATCTACAATAGGAAGCTTCTCCTTTCTCGCCTGCGCAAGGATTTTCTTTGCTTCCTCAAGTGTAATGCCTTCCCTTGCCGTGACAAGCCCTTCAGATGTCATGGATTCCTTGACTTTCTTTGTGTAATCGGTCTCAAACTTCAAATCGCGGTTTGTAATAATACCGACAAGCTTCCTGCCCTCCGTAATCGGCACACCGGAGATTCTGAATTTTGCCATCAGCGCATCGGCATCGGCAAGTGTATGTTCGGGAGTGAGTGAAAATGGGTCTGTGATTACGCCGTTCTCAGAACGCTTTACTTTGTCTACCTCATCCGCCTGTTCCTCAATTGACATATTTTTATGAATAATTCCAATGCCGCCCTGTCTAGCCATTGCAATTGCCATCCTGTGCTCTGTCACGGTGTCCATGCCTGCGCTCATCATCGGAATATTCAGTTTGATTTTCTTTGTCAGCCATGTAGTGAGATCAACCTGATTTGGTATTACCTGTGAATAGCTTGGTACTAAAAGTACATCGTCAAATGTAATTCCTTTGCCAATTATCTGACCCATTGTATTTCCTCCTATGAAATGAATATGTGAACCATATGATACAAAAATATTTTTAAAATTATACTAAAGCATCCCCTGCTTGTCAAGACCAAACTTATTCCGTAAAAACCTTCCTTGGCGCTATCGCTTTTACTGTTTTTGCAAAGTCTTCATCCAGGTTCAGCAAAAAGCACTGGCTTCCCTCATAATACACCAGGTAGAGCTTTTGACCGTCAAGGTCATGCCCTGCGCTCAAGTCTGTCGTTTTCACCTGCCTGTTTTTGTAAAACGCAAGCTGATCGGAATCATGGGGCGCCATAATTTCAATCTTATTGACATCGAGAACCGCGGCGCGCTTTCTCCTTGTTCTTGCCATAACCTTGTCCACTGTAATCTCTTTGTCAAGATACAGATACTCAAACTCAATATCCGTCCACTGGAACATAAAATAAGTAAGAACGCCGCACGCAACAGCCGCAATAAAAATCACCGGACTCCCCGTAAACGCCAACAGCGCAAGCAGTACCGTGGGCACAATACACACAATCCGCATCACCGTCTCTTTTATTCCCCGCTCCCTTTTTACCATCAATTCCTTGTAGCTTTCATTCATGGTTATCATCCTGCCCTTCCTTATTTTAATACGGTTCAATATACTATATCTTAGAATAAATCAACTTATTATGCAAGCCTTTCCCAATCTTTTAGAAAAAAATTATTGACATTGTGACGCCGCACCATGTATTATCAGTTTTATCTGAAATGACTGCAAAGAAACGGAGGCACTTATGGAGGTTTACAATAAAAACCGTGACAAAAACAACTCCCTGTCCGATGAAATCAGGGAACAGAACGTAAAGCTAAAAGGCGCGTCTTTAAAGGACAAGGTCTTCTATTTTAAAGACTATTACCTGCTGCCTACCCTGGGAATTCTTGCCATCTGCGCTTTTGTTTTTTCCCTTGGATATTCCATTCTCACCGCACCGCGCGACACTGCCTTGGGCGTATTTTTCTACAACGATACCGGTGATTCATCCGATACCCGCCTGATTGACGGCTTCGTGGAAGCTATGGGGATTGATACGTCAAAACAGAATGCTTATATCGATTCAAGCATGACATACGATCCGGACATTACCGGTCTTGACGCTTATGTCGGACTTGAGAAGGCAATGGCATCCATCACGGCAAGCGACTTAGACGTGATTGTGGGCGATACGGATACGGTTGATTACTTTGCAAAATGCGACTGCTTGGGCGATGTGACGGCCATACTCCCTGCTGATTTGCAGGAAGCATTTCAGGATCGTCTCTATTACGCCGAAACCGGAAGCGGAGAACTGGCTGCCGTGGGTATCTATGTTTCCGATGCTCCAAAGCTGAACGAATTTTCCTATTATGTCGACAGAGAGCCTGTGTTCTCATTTGTTGTCAATTCCGACAAGGCGGAAAATGCCGTGGAATTTCTGCGTTATCTTTATCAAAAGGATTGACACGCTGTTATCGGAGAATACAAAAAGGAAACCGCGCATGGTTTCCTTTTTATATTTAATTTTCGGTTATTCTTTCCAAATAAGCTTTCTCCACTGCTCAATCTGCTCCTCGGACATGAATCCGTTCGATGTACCGACAAAACTGATTTTATAGGATACAAACAGCAATGCGTTCTTAATCGCTGTCTTTGCGTCTCCTGTTTTGACATAATAGTGCAGGAATGCAGAAAAGACAGCATTTCCTGCGCCGATGGTATTAACTACATCAAAAGTTTTTACAGGCTTATACTCAATTAAACTGTTGTTTTCTCTTGTGTATAGGATTACTCCCCGCTCGCCAATCCCCATAATAATGATTTCGGGATCATACTTTTCTTTGCACTCATTAATGCAGTCATAGGCGTCACACACAATATCGTCGTCACTTATGTAGAGAATGTCCGCAGCCGCCAAAAAGTCCGCCTTGTTCGCAATCTTTTCGGCACGCATACTCCTCACATTCAGCGCAATCGGTTTATTGTACTTCTTTGCAAGCCCTAATACCGGACGGCAGAAATTACAGTTTGAAATGAGCACCATATCCTTGTCCTGAATCTGACGCTCAAATAAATCGCAGTCATACTCCACTGTCCTGATGTCTTTTACATCCTCAAAAATCTGCTTTTTGCCCTTGGCATAAAGAACGACCGCTGTCGGCATCGCGTCCAGCTTGGGAAGCACATACTCGGCGCTCAGATTTACGTCGTTTTTCTTAAGATATTCCTGAATCTGCGCCTTCGACATGTCCCTCGCCACCATGCTCATAAAGTCCACTTCATCCCCGAGCCACTTTAATGCCATCGCCTCGTTAAATCCCGCGCCGCCAATGCCGGTATTGATGATGTCCGGTATGCTTTCAAACTCCTTGTACGGCAATGGCAGTTCATCCACATCGACGATTGTCTCAATCTGCAAAAAACCTGCTACCATAAATTTCCCCATTACTTACCACCATCCTTTCAGAAGCTGCTCACAAACCGCACTGCGGCTTCTTGTTATGTACATTATAGCATATCCCGTTAAAATTTAATATATATTTGGCAAAATTTTATTTGCGGCGGTCTGCTTGTGCGCACCCTGTGTCAGGTCGCGCACAAGGTCAATATATGCTTTAATTTCCCGAAATACGGCATCCGAATCCGCGCCCCGCTTTTCCCGCGCAATCCCCTCAATACTGTATGCAAGCATTTTTTTGATGCGCTCACGCCTTGCCCTGTCAGGAATATTTTCAATCTCCGCGCCTTTCAACAGACCATCCATGCGTTCCTGATAAATCTGCCTTGCCGCAGCCGTCTTTTGCACCATTGTCTCGTCACTCTCACACTCTGCCGCTTTCAAAAAATCCGACAAATACGGATAATTCTTCCGTACCCTTGCCCTTGCCTGTTCTATTTGGCGCACCATCTCAAAATAATCCGTAACACTTTCGTCGACCACCGTGGAAAGCTCAAGCAGCATATACTTAACGCTGTAGTCATACACAAATGTGTAAATTCCCTCTTTCGAGCCGAAATAATGAAACCAAAGCCCCTTGCTTATGCCGACTGCCTTTACCATATCGTCCGTGGCAGCATGTTTATATCCGTTTTTTGCAAAAACCTCAAGCGCCCCGTTTATCATTTTATCCTGCTTTTCACGCGCAAGATCAAAAAATTTTTCGTTCATCCAAACCTCCGTATTTTTTCATTGACTTTATCAGTCGATTAATACCTATCTTAACATACTACCGCAAAGGATTCAAGAAATAAATTCCCTGCATTTTTTCCTGGCATTTTTTACATATTCTCTTTTCATTTCCATAAAATAGTATTAAAATAAAATCGTATATACATGGCATATTCATGGGAATATAGGTCATATACACCACTGCAACATGAAAGGAGAATTACCAATGGCAAAAAAATTAGGCAAGCTCGCATTATTCGGTGCGCTCGCAGGAGCCGCTGCTGCAGGAACCTACTATTATCTTCAAAAGAAACATTCCGTTGTGGCGGATGATTTTGATGAGTATGATGATTTTGACGATTTTGACGAGGATTTGGACGACGACTTTTTTGACGATTCCGCAAACAACTCAACCACAAAGGTTCGCCCGCACATCCCCATTGACCTTGACAACGCCAAAGAAAAAATCGGTGAAAAGGTCATAGAAACGCTTGACAAAACAAAAGAAAAGCTTGAACAGCTCAACGTTCCGGAAAAAATTGACAAGGCAAAGGAAATCATAAGTGACAAAATATCCCCTGCCGTTTCGGCAGAACCGCAATACACGGAAATGGATATGAGCGCTTCCTCATCCGCAGCCTATTCCGGCACAAACGCAGCAGACGATACCCAAAACGATTCCGCAACGGAAGAATTTTTTGACGATTCTGAAAAGGAAACGGAATAGGTAAGTAAAACCACCGGCTCATCCGGTGGTTTTTTACTTAAACTGTTATAAAACGTCTCTGTACACCGCATTCGTTGCCAGCACACCGCAGCCTTCATTCAGCGGGAGTTCCCCGCCGTCAATCGTCGTAACCACGCCGCCCGCCTCTTCCACAATCAGAGAACCAGCCGCATAATCCCACGGGCAAAGCCGCAGCTCAAAGAACAGCTCCGCCCGTCCTGCCGCAACGTTGCATAAATCAAGCGCCGCCGACCCGCTGCGCCGCACGTCAAGCGCCTTGCAATAATAATCATATGCCATGTCAAACGTCGCTTTTGCATATTCCTCATAGTAAGTAGCCGTTCCAAAAATAACGATCCCGTTCTCTAGCGGCTGTCTTGATACCTGAATGGGGCTGCCGTTTAAAAACGCGCCTTTTCCCTTCACCGCCGTATAAACCTCGTCAAGATAAGGATTGTATACAACGCCCATATACCGTTTCGCGTCTTTAATCAGTCCTACCGATATTGCGCTTGCGTGATAGTCTTTGATAAAGTTGGTCGTTCCGTCAATGGGATCCACGATAAACGCATAACCGTCTTTTACGGACGCGTGTACGTCCTCCTCCTCACCGACAAACACTGCCTCCGGCAAAATCTCCAACAGTCTCTTTTGCAGCTCGGACTGCACTTTTTTGTCATACGCGGTGACGAAGTTCGCATGTCCTGCCTTTTCGTCAATGCCGGATTTTGTTCTGTCGGCATTTAAAATAATTGTTCCGCACGCGCGCACTGCATGAATGATATTCTCCAATAACTGTTCTTCTGTCATGTTTCTGTATCTCCTTTTTCTTATGTTTATTACCTGTTTACTGTCCTGCTGTCGGATCCTGCGGTGTCGGCACGGCTGTTGCCGGATCCTGTGGCTGCGGTGTCGGCACGACCGTTGCCGGATCCTGTGGCTGCGGTGTCGGCACGACCGTCGCCGGATCCTGTGGGGTGGGACTTGGCAGCACTGTTGCCGGATCCTGTGGGGTGGGGTCTGGGACTGCTGTTGTCGGATCCTGCGGATTGGGGTCCGGCATCACGATCGTCGGATCCTGCGGATTGGGACTTGGCGCCGCTATCGCCGGATCCTGCGGATTGGGGTCCGGTTCCGCAAAAATTGTCTCTTCCGCAGGATCTGCAGGCGTTGTCTGCTCCGGTTCCTTCACCGGCTCGGTACCGGGAAGATAATAGCAGATGACAGGCGTTCCCTGTTCAATATATCCGTAAATTTCCTCGGCAATGGAATAGGGCAGGTTGATGCAGCCGTGCGAACCGTTTGTTTTATAAATATTCCCGCCAAACGATTTCCTCCACCCTGCGTCATGCATCCCGATATTATTGTTAAACGGCATCCAGTACGAAACCGGTGTTCGGTACCCCTGCCCAGCCAATGTCGCATTGCGCTCCTTATACGTAATTCCGTAAATCCCCGCAGGCGTATCAAACCCCCGCGCGGAATTGCCCGACACAAAATCGGATTCCAAAATCAGTTCGCCCTCCACATACAAAAGCAAGTGCTGCGCCGTCAGATTAATTTCCACATAGGTATCGCCGTAATCGGGGATACCATGTACCGCCGCAGTCTGATAATACGCCGGTGTGCGTTCTCCGCTCTCGCCGTTTTGAATCATTTCCGCAAGCTCCGCTGTCTCCTGCTGCGTATTCATCCACCAGCCATAATCGCCTTTATCAATTATGACATCCATGTCATAACTGGTCCGAAAAGTACGGGTTTTAAAGATTGTATTGTAATTTTTCCGCAAATACTCCACGTAGTCCGCAATCTTTGTCTCGTCTACTGTAATATCCGCCCCGTCCGTCTCCATCCATGTGACAATCGTATCGCCGTCCAGCACCTCCTGCTTTTCCCCAAATGTATATGTAATGTGAATATCCGCATATTTTTGCAGTTTTTCAAGAGTGTTCTTTAACTGCGCATCATCTGCAGTGATTTTTGCCGTTTCATAGCATCCTGCCTCGTCCAAGCTGATATGCTCTTCCAAGCCTTCCACCGCCGCCTGAATTGCCGCAAAGGTTTTTTCCCAATTTAAGCGGGTTCCCTGCGTTTCTCCTACAATTTCAAATCCGACTTTAGGAATATAATCCGATATGTATGCATCCTTCGGTTGCGTAATAAAATCCTTACGAAAACCGCTTAAACTCTTTATTTTTGTTTCCAAAGCCGTTTCATCGTAGGTCACCGTATTTTCCGTTTTCTGCTCGGTTTCCTGCCGGATAAACCATAGCAGGCTGTTTTGGTTCGCCAAAATCTGCTCGAACGGTTCTACCGATATATAGGATAATCCAATGTCCGCACCTGATATATCCTCCACCAGCACGGACCCGTCTGCCCTGCGCTGCTCCACTTGGAGGACATATCCCTGAATACGCTGTGTAAGCTGCGGTATTGTCATTCCGGAAACATCTATTTGATCAATTACCGTTCCGTTCATAAAACAGGTTTGGTAATGGTTGAGACCATATAGATAAACCGCTAAGATACATAGCACCGGTACAAATAAAACCGCTGACAGGATAAAAGACTTCTTTTTATTCCATTCTCGTTTCGCCATAAAATTGTTTTCCTTTCCAAAAAACGCGCGGTTTTGGGTCTATACCCTGACCGCTTATGCCCATTATAACAGATTTCAATGTAATTTAACATAAAATTATGGCGTCTGTAGCAATCATTTTATGGAAATATTTTTGTAATAAATTCCTGCATTGCAAAGACAGCAAAAAGCACCTGCCGTCTATATGAATGAACGGCAAATGCTCTATTGATGAACTCTTTATTGGAAAACAACTTTCTTTTAAGCTTTTATCACACCCATTGTCTGCATTTTTTCCTGTAATTCCCCGATTGTTTCCGCGTCCACATAATCCGTTTTTATGGACTGGTAAAGCAGCTCTTCTGTTTCCGATTTTTTATCTTCCACTTTCTTCTCCTCCGCCTTCTTTTCCTCCGCGTTCTTCTCCTTCTGCTTTTCCAAACGTTCGTCCATATTCTTTTTCATGCGCTCAGCGTTTGTCATGCCGGTTTCCGTTACGGAATACACCGTGCTTTGAATACTGCCGTCCTTATTAATTGTCCACGTCTGCTCATAGTATGTAACCGTACCGCCAAGCGCCTTATTTCTTGCCGCCAGTTCCTCATACCCCCGCTTTTCCAACTCCGGTATTTTTTGGATAAAGTCCTCCAGTTCTTTGGCTTTTTGTTTATCGCCTGCACATTTTTTCAGATGCTCCCCTGAAATCGTGACGTCTCCCGATTTCATCGCGTCGTAATTTTTTTGCAGGTATTTGTAATAATCCGACACGTCCTGATTTTGAATATCCTTTTTCACCGGCTCCTGCTTAGGCGCTGTTTCCCGCTTTGCCTGTTGCGGTTTGTTTGACGGATTGGAGTACTGTGCATAATTGTTTTGGAAATTGTTTATCTCTGTGACTGCCATATTGTCCCCACCTTTCTTTTTCTGATTGAGCTCCCGTTTTAATCGAACTCTTGTTTTAATTGAATTGCTTCTGTAAGTATGTACTCTTTTGACTGTCCGTTATCTGAAAATGCTGCTCATAAGCGCCAGCGGCTTTCGTCATCTGCTGCTCATGATATTCCAATTGTGACAGTCTGTCCTTTTCGATTTCCTGTTTTCTGCGTTTTTCGTCGAAAAGCTTTTGCTGTGCTTTCTTTGCCTGCGCACGTTTTTCCATGTATTCCCGAAGCCGCTGTTTCTGCACGTTTTTCTTTGTCGTTGTCTTTTTGTAAAAGCTGTTTTGGGAGCGGATATCAAATTCCGCGTCATTGTTCACCGACCACGAGTCGCCCCTGTAGTCCTTGAGGGTTGCCCCCACAGAAAGAATCAGCGAACAGTCAGGCGCGGGCGCTACGGAAGAGGTTAAATCACGTCTGATAACAGACATAATCTGCTCCCTGTATTTTGGGTCGTTCTTCATATTTTGGAAGGCTTCCTCCGAGATGTGAATGGCGACGTTTGCAATGGTTCGATCCCTTGGGATTTTGTCAATTTCCGCGTAGATTTCTTTCTTGAACGCCGCCATTTCTTCCGCCTCCAGCAATCTCTGCGCATGTTCCGTTTTCGCTGCCCCATTTGCCGTTCCTGCATGTGTTGCATGGTTTTTGTTGTTCTGCACTGACAAATTGTTTTGATAATTCTTTTGTTCTACTCCGCTAATGCCCATAATATCCGCTTTCTCCTTTCAAAATCCGCAGGTTTCCTATCAGCCTGTTCCCAATGCTTCAAAATTCCTAATTCTTCTCCTGCAATATCACCGTCACGCAAAATTCATTTTTCTGCACCTTAATATCCACATCTCCCGCATACTTTTCCGCCATGCGCTTTACGTTCGACAACCCAATTCCATGTAAAGCGCTGTCCTCCTTTTTTGTGGAAACCGGAAGTCCCGTACGTTCGTCAAATGCCACCTCACCTGCAAAAGCATTCTTCACCTGTATCAAAAAGAACCGTTTTTTCCGCTTTCCGGTAAGGGAAACATACCGCTCATTCTCCTGCACCAGTGCAACAGCCTCCAACGCATTTTGCAGCAAATTGTTCAGAATAATCCCGACATCATACGCATGGTATCCGTCCGACGCAGGGTAGATAAAATCCGCCGTAAATGTCGTTTTCTGTTTTTCTGCCGCAGTTCTTTTGTCATTCACAATCACGTCCGTAACGGCATTCCCCGTCGAAACAGTCAGTGCAAACGTGCTCATGCTTTCGTCCATTTTGTCAATATACTGCTCCACGTCCGCATAACTTCCGCTTTTTATCAGTCCCTTGATATTGGTCATGTGGTTTTTCATCTCATGACGCATTTGCCGCACGCCGTCGTAAAACTGCTCCTCCTGCGCCATTCGTTCCTGTATCGCATGAACCTGCTGCTGTTCCACAAAAAACGTTTCCCGCTCTTCCTGCAAATCCGTCATTTTCTGATACGACGCAATTGTGATAAGAATGCCCGCATAAAACAGCAGGGCGACAAGCGGCAAAATCGCTCCAAACACAGGGAACTGCTCGAAAAGGTCAAAAACCGTATGGTCCTTTACCACAATCAGCAAACGGAAAATCACTGTGCCAAACAGAATGCCCGTTACAGGCGTCAACAAGAGATAACACAGTTCCCTGGTATGCAGCGGTTTCCGCTTTTTCTGCCACTGTCTTCCCACAAAATATAGCATCACGGCGCACAAGCCGACTTGAAGCGTCACCGTAACCCCGTAATGATACAACACAGCGTGAAAAACTGCTTCCTGCGTTTCCTCCTTTGCTGCCGCTTTTAAGAAAACATTGTTGGCGAAGAAATTGACGCTTGCTACGGCAAGTCCGCTTAATATTCTGACACAGTAAAACAGGACACCAAGAAGGAACGTATGTTTCTTATCCATTCCGAATCCTTTTGCGCCCGCCGTCAGCACTGCAATCACAGGCGCCATAAACGGCAGTCCGCAGTCGGGCAGGAAGAGATTGGCAAAGTACAGGACCGTATGCACGCCAAAAACGACGACTACCCCTTTTTTCCTTTTCAAAAACGGGTAGAAAAAGGCGCTCATGCACGCTGAATACAAAATAATTTCAATGCCTGTCATACCTTTTAAAAACAGGCTTAAATCCGCATCGCTCAATTTGGTGACCTTGTTCCTTTCAAACGCTACTGCAAATGCCGCAGATGTGCTTTTACAAACGCCTCGTATTTATACTTTGAAACAGGAAGCTTTGCTCCGTTTGCCAATATTACCTGTGTTCTGCTATACTCCTCCACATACGACAGATTGATGAGAAATCCTTTATGGATACGGAAAAACTGCCCTTGCAGCGCTTCCTCCAAATCTCCGATTTTCGCATAGCATTCCAACTGCCCGTCCTTTTTGTGTATGACAACTTTATGGCTACGGCTCTCCATATAATAGATGTTATCAGGCAGAAGGCTTTTTTCCACGCCGCCGTGCCGAATGACGAGCGTCTTTTTGTTCTGCTGCGTTCCCGCCAAAATCTGCCCTACCGCGCGGGCAAAGACCTCCGCAAATTTCTGCTCGTCAATTGGTTTTATCAGATATTGGAACGCATTCACGTCAAATGCGTCGTAGACGTATTGTTCATATCCTGTGACGAAAATAATGAGGGGCTGCGTAATTTGGCTGTTCTCTCTGATTTGTTTTGCCAATTCCATTCCGCTTTTGCCCTGCACGGAAGGGTTGAGCGCAATATCCAAAAACAGCAGGTCATGCTCTGCGCAGTCAGATACATAATCGTCGGGTGACGCGTACTGCGTGATTTCGCAGGGCGTGTTTTGTGCTTCAATCAGCGCGGTCAGGTAGGTTCGGGTGTGTGCTTCGTCGTCACATATTGCTATTTTTATCATGTAAATCTCCTTTATCGTATAGCGCGGTTAATTTTAATATCGGAACTTTTTTCCCAACCCTAACGGCAATTTCCCCAAAAGACGGTATGATAACGCAAATGGACGAAAGATGTGGGAAAGGCGCCCGTTCACATCAAACGCTGAAAGGCTTCACGAGCCGCCTTTTTGAATCAAAAAAGAGGCTGTTTTACAACCTCTTGCGCGTTTCGTTTATAAATAGCGTTCCGCCTCGCTCTGCGTTATTCCGTATGCCGCTTCCAGGAATGTCCTGATTGCGTCATAACCTTCGGAACAGGAATCTTTTGGGAACACTGAATCAAAACACACGCAATCCGGCGCAGCCTCCGCGCAACGGACGCAGTGGCATGCAAATAAATGTGCTGCTTTACCACAGCCTTACGTCGAAGTGCTGAGCCATTATGAGGAATTTATGAATGCCGACAACCGCAATATCAATGACAAGAGTTGGTTTATCATGCGTCCTGGGCAAATTCATAGACGCGCAGGTTCCTGCCTGTAGGTTCAAAGTGCATTTTGCCGTTCTTCCACTGTCTGTTCCGGTCTTTCCCGTTCTTGAATTTTATCACTGTCGGATACGGCGGTAATTGCTGCATACTCTATTTTCGTTCCTGTAAACCGTATCACGTATTCCTTGTCTGTTTCAAGGTTTTTTAACTGCGCTGCTGTTGTGGCAGTGTCGACGGTTCCATGCCAAATACTCATCCATAAAACATCGCCGGTTTTGTTATCCGCGATTTCCAAAATGCCTTCTTCGCCCTTCATTTTATACAGAAGGTTTAATTGCAAGGTATCCATATCTTTCGTAACGTAAAACAGCCTTTCGTCAATGAACGGATCCGCGTCGTCATAATTTTCTGTCAGTTCCATATTAATCTCAAATCTTGGGGGCATGGAATTGGTACTGTTGTCAATATTGAAATAGTAATAGCGCACGTTGTCGGAAAGGCTAAATCCGATGTCAAACATGGCATCAGCACAATTTCCTGTAAAATAAATCTCCCCGTTTCCCGCAGGTATATCGAGCGGCTGATTGATAAATATGGTACTGTTATCCGCTATGCCGCTGCTGTCTGCCAAGGTTGTAACGGTTCCGTCGGGGGCTTGGTATAGAAGCGAAATGTCGCCCTCAATCGGATTGAGTTTTCCCGTAACGGTAATCTGCGCGTCGTCGGCTGCTTCCAGCATTGTCAGCGTCTTTTTATCCTTTAAGTGAACGTTGCCGCTTGTCTGATAGGTTTCGTCTTTTTGCCGGCTTGTATAAGAGGAGAAGTAGTTTTCCTCGCGTGCCGTTGTGTCATTCGTTGCTGCGATTGTATCGGTAGCGATTGTGTCCGTAACGATTGTATCCGTAACGGTACCCGTTTCCCCAACCGCAGTTTCCTTTTGTGGCTGCTGCCCACAAGCCGACAGGAAACACACTGTAGTGATCCCCAGTAAATATATCCTGCTTTTGATATTGTATCCAGTCTTTTTCATAAAGAACCTCCGTTTTGTTGTAGTTTGTGTTCTATATTGATTGTAGCATTGTTTGTTTAAGAAATGTTTATGATAATGTTTAAGGTTTGTTTAACTTGGAATGATTTTCCCTTCCATATATATAAACGCCAAAACTTAGTTCTTGACGTTATCATGCAGCTGCCTGTTCTTTCTCCGTTTTTGGATAATGCCTGTTTTGACAGGTTGAAAAGAAATGCTCCCTTCCAGGCAGCAAGCTTTTTATTATTTTACTTGTCTGCCTAAAAGAAAGCATATCAATTTGTGTACGAGGTCTTTTCTATTATGCAAAGCCCAATCTATCCATTTTCCCTTCGCGCCACCAAAAGAAACCGATGAATCGTCCCCTCCACAACACCCTTCTGCTCCAAAATCTCCTGCGCATGATACAGATTTTCCAGGCAGTCTTTGACATGAAAATTCGGAAACTCCCATTCAATGACGTGCGCAAACCATACAAGCGCGCCAATATCCCAAAATTTTATCGGACGAAATGCTTCCTCTGCCCTGATGATGGAAAATCCTGCGTCTTCAAATGCCGTTTGGGCTATGCTTACATACTGATTTGGAAACGGCAAGTCAGGCGCTTCGTTCAACAGCAATTCCACAAGCTCCCTGTCATTTTCCGCCCCGACCTGCTGCGTGATAAAGACGCCGCCCGTTTTCAATACGCGTGCGATTTCGCTTGGGTGAAAGCTTCCGTGCCGATTGATAACAATATCAAAGCTTTGATTGGCAAACGGTAAAATACCGCTTGCGTCTGCCTTTTGAAAATCAATGCCTAGCGGCAGCAGTTTGTTTTTGCACAGTTCGACATTCGGCGGATAGTTTTCCGTTGCCGCCAAATTCTGATAAGGGTGATTGAGAGACAGCAGAAATTCACCGCCGCCCGTGTCAATGTCAAGCAGCTTTTTTTCCGGTTGCAAATACTGCCTGACGATTTCCCTGTAATTCCACGGCAAATCGCTTTGTTCGTCATATTTTCCATTTATATGAGAAAAGTCCCAACCGTGAATATGCGCGATTTCTTCTTCCTGCAGCCATTTGTTTAACAGTTCTTTTTTATCCATACCTTATCTGCTCCTTTTCGTATTTTATAATTTATCATTTCTACGATTCGGCGCAGCTTTCTGATAACGGAGCTTTTTTAACCTCGGTGCAATCCGTTATCAGATTACAACTGCACCGAGTAATTACCTCGAACATACCGCATGCGCGTCTCACCTCCTTACGCAAACTGTCCGTTTCCAATTTCGACACTCCGACGAGCATTATCTAAGCATAAACAATAACTTCCCTTAAGCACATGCATACTAATTTTGACTGCTTGGTTTATAGTTTTTCGCTGCGTCCTCTAAAAGTTTAAAATCACAAGATGCATTTACAAGTTCAGAATCCGTACCGTCAAGCACTCCATTATATGTATCCTCCGCCATTCGCTTTATGTCGTCTGTAATGGAATTACAATAAACCCATTGTCTACGCAGAAATTCCTTACGACTAGGCGTTTCCTTGTTGAAGTCCCGTTTTGATAAATACCGCTCCTCCACTGGGAACATATAATTAAAACGCAGTGAGCCCTTTATCTGATTAAACCGATCGTCTTCCAGTCGAATCAACAAATTATTGGGTTTTTTTTCTTGTAAGAAGAAATGGGAACATAATATTTGTAGCCATTCATTTCCAACACAACACCGCAGACCATTTTGCGTTCATTCCCGTATTCCACATCAGGAACGCGCGTAAAACCACGTTTGGCTTTTTCGGCTTCTTTGAGGTATCTCACATAATCTATATCTACATCGTAAAAAAATAAATTCATATTGCCTCTCCAAAAAGGAATGAGTAAGGAAAATCCTTACTCATTCATCATAATTCGCCCTTCATGGTGGCGGAACACCAATCATAATTCACCTTTAAAGGTAGTGGGACACCTGGGAAATCTCTTCCTACTTATAATAATATGCACTTTTCCCGTTTTTGTCAATGGAATTTATTGATATTGCTGTTATTACTGTATTGTCAATTTTTTCACAATCTTGTACCATAATACATAAAACTATCATCAGCACGCAGAATATTTGTTTCATTTTGTCCCTCATTAAAATGGTTTCCAACCGCTATCCTTTTATTAAAAAAGAAATATTTGTTTGTCCGTTGGCTTAAACGGGAGTTCCGTAATCTCCAATAATTCATCATAAATCATTTGCGGAATCCCTTGTTCAAACTGTATCAGGCTGCTTTCGTGGTTCCCACGCAATGCGTATTTAGAGGGCAGCATTAAAGCATTAAAAAAACAAATCACCCTTGCATGGCAGGTTTGAATTGTATGTGGCAATATTTCATAATGCTTCCCTAGTGCAATTCGTGTGTACTCCTGTCCCATCAGTATATCGCTTTCCGCATAAGAATGATGAAAATATAAACTGTTTATCGCATCTTTATTTTGCTGAAAAGCCTCATAGGCAGCAGGATACTTCACTCCATATTTCTGAACATTTTTTTCTATATCCAGTATAAGCCGATTTTCCACAAGCTTTGGGCTGTACCACCCCCATAAAATCAGTCGGTTTTGTCCTTCCATCTTCCCGCCCTTTCTTTATCTCAAATAAAATACCCTCTGTTACAAAAAACGCCAAATGCTCTGCAATCCGTCATTTGGCGCTTATCTTATAAACTCCGTCCCTGATACTGTATTGTTACCACATATACTGTTTTGACCGTTTCGTCAATGCGGAATATCTGCCTATCCCCTTTTCCTGCATATCCGCCTTCATTACGTTCTTGGTGAGACTACTGCTTTTTTCTCCAATTCCGCAAAAACAATCTCCGCGTCAATCGCCTCTGCTCCATCTGCCATTTCCCGTTCGGACTCAAATATCGCTTGGTCAATGTGGTTTATTCTTGCAAATTTATCCAACAAATCCTCCATTCTTGATGCACCTGCGAATTCTTGACAGCGAAAAGCGTATGCTTTTTGATGTATGTAGCGCAAGCACAAATTTGCCCTGTGAAAAATTCATTTTTCACAGTATTCACTACTCATTACAACCAAGTCACTGTATCCGTTTTTGGTAATAAAAATCGGCTCCTGTTCCCTGTGGGCAATGTTGGAAATCTCCGTCGTGTTGCGTAAATCCTTGATCGGCATAATAAGCGGCATAATATCTCACTCCTTTCTTGGGCACAATTATAGCATAATAATGTATTGGAAACAATAAAAACATACGATGCCGTTTAGCAATACTGCCTTTAACGAAAAACACCTATAACGTATCTGGCACATTCTCAAAAGCATCTGACATCGTAATCTCCCCCACCTTCTCCAACTCCCAGTAAGAGCCGTTTCGCTCCATCACAATCACGTCATCAAGCAATATAAACAAAAAATTTTCTCCTTCCCGTCGACTGCCATATTTTTTGTTCCGCTCCGTACAGACGGCGGCTGTCAGTATCCCGTCCCGATTGTCATAGCGATCATCTACCCATTGAATGTTGAAATATTCGTTTTGGGCAATTTCGCTCATTGGCGCCGTATGGCAGGCGTATACGGGCTGAAACCATGCCACCGCGTCGTCAACCCAAGCATTTTCGCAGAACAGGAAGAGGTCGCCTTGGTAGCCGTCCCATTGGGCTTTGAGCGATTTGTCCCACCCAACGTACTCCTTCACCTGCCATACCCCCTGTATTTTCTGCTCAAACTCCATTGTCGCAGTTTCAAAATCATAACCTGTTGCCGCCGCATATTGGGATATGATATTTTGGCTTTGCCCATTCGCCCATTTTTGGCTGTTGCTCTCACGCCACGCGCCGCTGTCCATAGCCTTAACCTGACTGATATACAATTCCCCCGTATCCCTTTGCACATAAAAACCCGTCAGCATTCCTTCATAGTAGGTCAGTTCTGTCAGATAATACCCCTGCTCCAAGAGCACTTTGTCCACCAACGGATAGTAGCCCGACAGATTACCTGCATAATCATAGAAAAATACGCCGTCCGCTAAACGCCGCGACAGAAATTCCGAATCTACATTATCTGTATCCCACACCGGCTTATCCAACTCTGCCAAATCGCTGCAAAAGTATCCGTCGTCTGTGAACAGATATTCGCCGTCGGTTATACTTTGGGCACCGCCTAATGAACTTATACTTTTCTCTAACAGCTCTGTTTCTCCACTGTCCATTATCACAATGATTTCCCTATCAGTAGCTGGGTTCGGGTATCCTGAAATAACCAAACCATATTGATTAAAATCCAACAGATGCGCAAATTCCCATCTGCCAACTTCCCCTATTTTTTTCCCGCTCCATTTTCTGTTTTCGTCCGCTTGGGCAATCCAGTATTCCCTGCCGTCGTCTGTTTTGCTTAAAAGCTCATACATGAATGTCCCGTCATCGCGCGTCCGAAAATCCATAAGGACATAATTGTCGCCCCCCTTGCCCGCAGGCTGGTAAAAGTCCGTAATGTTACCGTTTTTAAGGCTTAACTTTTTGAGCCGTCGGCAATAAAATCCATCCTCCAGTGTTTCTTCCGTATAGTAAATACACCCGTCATAAATATGCCAAAACGGTCCAATCTTCGTCCCCTCTTTTACACTGTAATAGCAATATTTTTTCTGCGTGTCCATATCGTAGATAAGAAAGGACGTATCATCTTTGGACGTGGTTATCGCCCAATTCTGATACTGCGCAGTGATCATTCCCAAATCCTCATCAATGTTAAAAATGGTATTCAGCGTTGATGCCTGCCTGACATATCTGCTTCCTTCTTTTTTATAAATTTTTGATTTCAGTATCAGCGTGTCCTTATGGCAGATGTAATTGTTCGAATACCAGTCTATGGCGCCGGAATTGCGATAGTTCATCTGCGGAATTTCCTGCAGCCTTGCCGTATACTCATAAAAGCTTTCCTCAAGGGATTGCTCTTCCTTTGACTCTTCTTCCACAGCCGTTTCCATTTGGATTTGCGTCTGCGTTTCTGACACCATGATCGCCGCCGTTTCTGTTTCTGTTTGCATTGAAGTTGAAACCGCTTCCTCCCCGCTGCACGCCGATATTGCAGCGCATAATAGGATACTGCATACAAACCCAACCGCAATCCCCGTCCGCTTCCAGTCCGTTCGAGCCCGCTTCGTTTTCAACCCACGCTTACCCATTTGTCGTAAACACCTCCCCTTCCGTCACAACAAACTCCCACCGCGGCGACAAGAGATACGCCCTCACCTGCGTCGCCCTGTCCTGCTCCAGCAGCATCACATTCAGCAGATAATTGTAGTCGGAAACATGATACATGCGAAAAGTATACACCTTCCCGCCGATTTCCCGAAACCACATCTGAAACAAACGGATTCCGCCCGTCATATCATATTGACTTAACTGGTCAAGTTCGCGTTCCGCATTCTCTTCCCTGTCAAATAAGAAAAACCTTATCCGAAGATATTCCTGCGCGTGGCTGCTTGACGGTATGAACATGGTTTTCCACAGATAAACAGGCGTGCCGCAGTTTGCCAAATCCTCCTGATAAACTGTTTTATATGCATCCAACAAAAAATCCGCCGTTTCCTCCTCATCGCCATAATAAACCCGCGCCCCATCACGGGACGTTCCCCTGTCAAGGTACTGCTCCGACGTAATTTCGTCCTTTATCTGCGCAATATAGGCGTCTATCGCGTCCCCGTCCCCCGTATCCGCCAAATAGGGCGCGGCAGAATCTGACGGCTTCCAAACATATTCCGTTGGCAGGAAACGAATCACCACGGTCTCCTCTTCGGGATTGTCTTTCAGCCTGTGGATTTTCAGCGCGTCATACACCTTTAAATTGTAATTGCACTGGCGAAAGATGTAGTAAAATTCGTCCTCATATTGAATAACTCTTCCACCCCCGTCATTCGGCGTTTCAAATTCATTGATAAGCACAAAGCTGTCCCCTGTGCGCTGCGTCAGACATACGCGCAAAGCGCCGTTGATTCCCCCCTCCCATGCCGCAAAAACATAATAGTCCGTTCCGTCGGCTGCGGGAATGCAAAAGCAGTTGCGGCAGTCGCGCGGAATCCCTTCATAAAACTGACAAATCAGCGCAAACGCCTCGTCTTTCCACTGAAGCTGGTCCCTGTAATCCACAATTTTGGGAAAATGGACATACAACTCCTCCAAGTCAAGGATAAATTCGTCCGCGCCCATTGCGTTGATGGTCTGCTCGTAAACACTGTCTTCCTCCCATTGATTCATGTCCGTATCGTAAAATGCGTTCTCAAGCGTGGTTACCAGTGCCTGCGGAACCATCTCGGGCTCCTGCTTTGTCGGGGCAAATTCCCCTCTCACTTCCTTGGCAAAACCGCAAGCCTCGTCCACAATCAAGTCCTCTCCGATTTCCCACAAAAACGCCTTTCCCAGCAAATCCTGATTGAGCAGCGTATACAGCCTGTCCGTCTGATTGTCGGTGTTCTTTTTTACCGCAGTCGTTGTTGAACGCTCCTCCGAGTTCCGCTCGGTTTCCATACAGCCTGAAAGACAAATCGCCATTCCAAGCAGCAGACCTGTTAAAACTGGTTTTCTCTTTTTTGCCTCCATATTAATAGCGATGCTCCTTTCCTTGCCTGCGACTTTGCGCCGCCCTTTGCAGCCCAAGTCAAATACATCGCAGCAAGCTGCGAAGTATTTGACCCTCGCGGCAGTCGTCAAATGTCTGCAAGCAGCCACTTGACTCGTTGCTCGCGGGAATCATTACAGTGTGTCAATATAATACAACTCTGTCCTCAAAAATTCCGCTTCCTCTTCAACGCGGTACACGTTCTTTGTTTCCCTGTCAATATAATATTCCTGCCCTCTTATGATATGGTCGGGAAAATCATCAAAGCCGCTTACCACGTCGTAGGTTCTAGTGAGAAAATACCGCGTTCCGTCATATATCAGGTTTGTTTCGTCGTAACCTGCCCTGTGCAAAGTGTCCATCGTTTGTTCCAACAGTTCTGATTCCGTCATATTCTCCCGCGACAAGTCCTTTGTCGGTTTTGCCTTCGGGTTCTCCCGTGCGTCCTGCTGTTTTTTCTCCCGCGTACCAATCAGAACCAAATCACCGTCATTCCATACATAGAAAACACCCGTTTCCTGTTCGACAATCGGGACCAAATATTGGTCCTTCCATGTATATAAATCGCCCGTTTCCTGGGCAGAATACAGGAGATTGACGAAGCGAATATCATTCTCTTCCGTTTCCCGATATATGACATATGTGTCATAAATTCCTGCAATACAGCCTGCCGCGGAAAGTTGAGAACTATTATTTAATCCCTCATAAACGCAGATGATATTTTCCTGCAATTGAAGCGAAAGCATGTTTGGTTCCAATTCCGTCTGCCTGTCGCCGAGTTTCGCAATGATTTTGCCGTCCGAGCAGAGCTGCGCAGATTCTGTTTCTGACATATCCGTTTGTTCTGATATTGTTATATCTTCTAACGTATCCGTCTGCTCTGTCATGTCGGCATTTTCGTGAAACAATTTATACGGATACCCATAGTCCGTCTGCTGCTGCCGTTCCAAATCCGTTCCAAATTCCACATGCATATTTTTTGCTCCGTTTCCATGCATGTAGTATACAATTCCGTTTCCCTTTTCCCATACAATCAGCATATACTCCTTTGAGCCGTAAAAATAATCATTATAAAGCCGAAAAATCCGTCTGTCGCCATCTGCCTCCACAAAGGCATGATACCCGTTTTCGTCCGCAGTATCGGCTGTCCCGTCCTCACAGCAGACAGTGTTGCACTTCTCTAAAAAAGCGGTTTCATCGGTTTGTATTTGGTGGATAATCTTTTCGTTTTCCGTAGCGGTGTACCCTTCCTCGGGTGCAGATGAAGCCTCGGGAGAAAAGGACGCACAATAAATTGCCTTATCCGTAACATAAAAATATCCTAAATACCTGCGCCCTAACGCTATCTTATCCCAAGTGTCAGTGCCCTCTAACTGTTCCAGTTCCAAAGTATACAAAACACCATTTTCAAAGGTTTTCAGCTTCGTTATGTACAAATCAATATTCTGCCAAATATCCCTGTAACCGTACGTATAAAAGTATCCCTCATATTCGATTTGTGTTTGTTCTGCCGTGTAAAAATAAGGATTTTCGTGGTCATATTCGGATACCACGGTGTTTTTATCATGGTCTTTTACCATAACCGCCAAAACAATCGCAGCCACAAAACATAAAAATAATAGCCCCATTTTATTTGTTTTCATTTTTAGCCTCCATGCTACGACTGTTTTTTAGGAGTAGCTAATGGCTTAAGTTTTTGCATAGCACAAAACTTTCAGGTTGAAAATTTCAATTTTCAACCTTCCCCCTTCCGATTCGTTCCATTCTATCCCCATACCTCGAAGAAGCCCTCCATTCTTCCAACGAATAAAACCCCCGTTCCACAACATCGCACTACTCAGCTAATTCCGAAATTTCCTGCTCAACATACAATTCTGCCTCGTAGGCACTCGGAACTTCTGTCGCTATAATACTTGTCTCTTCTTCAAACGTTTGCGGTAAGTCTTCCATTTCGCCTTTACAGGAAACCGTTATGCCCATATACAGGAAAACCGTCGCAAAAACAAGCAGTATTCCTTTTACATATATAATACGCTTCACGTTCCCCACCTCTTTCCGATTGTATTATAATCCCCCAATTGCACAAACTTGCATCATCTTCATTGATATTTTCATTTTTCTGCCCATTTCTTTTGAACGCAAAAAAGACGCATGGTTAATCATCATTTGCCATTCCATGCGTCTTTATCCATGCGTCCTATGGACGCTATGTTATTTTGATATTACGTTGCTAATTGCTTTCATCTGCGACAATACCGCATAAAAATCCTCTCATTAAACCCTTTTTGTTTACCGTGTTTTTCCAAAATACGCTTAAATTCCTCAAACCCGATACGCATATAGCATTGAATAGCATTATCATTGATATCCGTAACATCAAGCACAAAATCTTGATAATTTGTCCAGCAGCATACTTTCTTGAAGCATAGTTGCAGCAATACCTTGTCTGCGGTATTTTTTCCGTACTGCTACAAATTCTATGTATCCGGTTGTAACAGGATACTCAAGCTGCTTTTCAAATTCTTCTTTCAAAACGAAAGTACTAATGACTCCTTTTAAGAATCCAAAATGTTTCTTCAAAGATACGTAATAATTCATTTAAATTACCAATACTTTCCTCATTCTTCTCTGTACGTTGTAATAAAATAAGCAAGAATCACACTTGCATGAAGTTTTATCACCTGCTCTTTGCTTAAAATAATCATTTTGCAAGAACCTCATATGCTTCCGCATTCTGTTTATTAACCGTTCAGATATTGTAAATACATTTTCATTACTGGCAACTTTTTCTTCTTCCGCTTTACTGAAATCAATGACCAAATATCTGGGTACATTATTTTTCAGAATAACCGCCGTTCCATGTTCGTCAACTACTTTGGCTGCTTTTGAAAAATTTTGATTTGCCTCTGTAACTGAAATCACTCTTAAAAATACTCATAAGGGCAAAACTTTGCCCTATTCTTTGCAATCATCATCTGTCCTGCCCGTTCTCTCTGCGCGATTCTGCCTCCACCCGGTTTGCAGCAACTGACGTAAGTGCGTCCTATCCTGTCAGCTTGTATATGTCCGAAAAACCAACATCAACCTACCCGTTCCTTTTAGCAACCCTATATGTGAAAACAACATCAACCACAATCATAATCCCCCACACTCCTAAAACAGACACAAGGCAAAAAATCCCTTTCACAGCAATACAAATGCCTATTATCATCACGCCCCCAACAATAAAGGAAATCCCGCCTATAAGCTGACTTTTCTTCCACGTCGCGTCATTTTTCATGCTCCAACGCGTCCTCAATCCAATCATGGCGTTCCTTCTTAACTTAGGCATGACATTTCCCGTAACAATCATTAACACACCCATAATGCCAAAAACAAGCTGATAAAGATCCAAGGAAACAGACGATAAATCTTCAACCTTGTTCAAGCTTGTGTAAAGAAAATAAGCATTCAAAGCATTAAACAAAATCAGCACGAAAATCCCCATAATCATTGTAACCTTTTTATTGTTTTCCCCATGCCTTTCCTTTTTCGCCGCCAGTTTTGCCATTCCAAGCAGAAAATAGCCCATAAAAAGACTGATTACCGGAAACAGCAAAGCCTCATATTTGCTTCCCCAACGGTCAACCTGATTATCAAATGCGAAATGAGCGGGAATTTTTTCAGGAAGCTGCGGCAATGCAAGTAAGGCAGCCGCTAACGGAAGATACATCAAAGTATAATACACCGTTTTCTTTGTTTTCATTTCTGACCTCCTCGTAACTCGCTGATCCACAGAATCGTTTCATCAAGTACAGACAAATTCAATTCATAATAAATAAAATTCTTATATTTTGTTTCATAAATCAAATCCGCCTTCTTTAATTTTGATAAGTGGTATGACAGCGCCTGCGGCGTCATGCCTAAAGCATTTGCCAAATCACCGGAACTGATTTTTCCCTCCTTTAATTTCTGCAGAATTTTCCTTCGGTTTTCATCTGCCAATGCTGCAAGGATTTCATTGACCGCCAATATACCGCCCCCTATTTCAATAAATCTTTAAATAGATTATACGAAATCTGTATGAGACAATCAACAACTATTTAAAAATATTTTTAAATACCTATTCTTCTATCTAATTCCCTGAAACATCGTCCCGTCCCATTATCTGCACCAATATCAGTGCTGTTTCCTTGAGCACTCGTATAACCGTTATTACGATTTCCAAAATCTTAAACGGCGGCTTTGATTGTTATTTCAAAACCGCCGACAGCTTCCCATAGTTATAGCTGATAACATCGGCTACTCCCATCGAAAAACCGATGTAAAAGGCACTCAGGAAAAACTGCATATAAATCATGATTGTGATTGCCGCAGCTGCGTTTTCACCAAGCAGCTTCATCATAATGAGGTTAAAAAGAAATGTTGTAACCGCTGTTGCCGCCTGGCTTACCATTTCCGAAAAACCATTGGTACAACTTTCTGCCAACACGGAAAAATCCATGACTGGCTTCCTAAAACGCAGGCTGCCTTTCTTTGCGGAAATTTTGAAAAAGCACTTGCCGGATACTTGCGGGCGTGAATAACAGCAATATAAAAAGATAATCTTTGCAGTATGGAAATAAAATACTGCTCGCTCCAAATCCTTCCCATATCACAATAATGAGTAAGGAAGCAGCTCCTTACTCATTCATCAACAAATCCTCACTGTATAAACATATTCGAATACCCCATCAAACTCTCATCCACCGCCCGCGCGCACTCGCGTCCCTGGCGGATTGCCTTCACCACAAGCGACTGCCCCGTATGCATATCGCCCGCCACAAAAATGTTCGCAGCGCTCGTCTGAAAGCTGTCAGGTTCTGTCTTCACATTTGTCCGCGCGTCAAGCTCAACCCCAAAAGCGTCCGTCACATACTTCTGACTGCCCAAAAAGCCTGCCGCAATCAGCACAAGCTGCGCCTCAAGCACCTGCTCGCTGCCCTCAACCTCTTTCATATTCATTCTGCCCGTCGCCGCGTCCTTCTCCCACGCAAGCTTTACGATTTTCACCCCGGCAAGATTCCCGCTCTTATCCTTCAAAAATTCCTTTACCGTCGCCTCATAAATCCGCGGATCATGCCCAAACAGCGCAATCGCCTCCTCCTGACCGTAATCCGTCTTGCAGACCTTCGGCCATTCCGGCCACGGATTGTTCTCGGCTCTCGTATCCGGTGCTTTCGGCATCATCTCAATCTGCGTCACCGACTTTGCCCCTAAGCGGATTGCAGTGCCCACACAGTCATTCCCCGTATCACCGCCGCCGATAATCACAACATTTTTCCCTTTCGCCGAAACAAACGCGTTATCCTTTAAATCCGAATCCAATAGGCTTTTCGTCACGCCCTTTAAGAAATCCACCGCAAAATAAATCCCTTTTGCGTCCCTTCCCGGCGCATTAATATCCCTCGGATTGGACGCTCCGCAGGCAAGCACCACCCTGTCAAAGCCCTCAACCAGCTTTTTGGATTTCGCGTCCTTTCCAATATCGGTGTTTGTTATAAATTGAACACCCTCCTCTTTCATCACCTGAACCTTGCGCTCAATAATGTGCTTTTCGAGCTTCATATTCGGAATGCCGTACATCAAAAGCCCGCCCACACGGTCGCTGCGTTCAAAGACCGTCACGTTATGCCCGCGCTTATTTAACTGGTCTGCCGCCGCAAGCCCTGCCGGACCGCTGCCGATAACCGCCACCGTTTTATTCGTGCGCACCTTCGGTGGTTTTGCCGCCGCAAGCCCTGTTTTGTATGCGTTCTCAATAATTGCGTACTCGTTTTCCTTTGTCGCCACCGCGTCGCCGTTTAATCCACACGTACATGCGTTCTCACATAAAGCAGGACACACCCTTGACGTAAATTCCGGAAAGTTGTTTGTCTTTTTTAACCTGTTGTACGCGCGTTCCCAGTTTCCCGTATAAACCAAATCATTCCACTCCGGCACGAGATTGTGCAGCGGACAGCCCGAGGTCATGCCCGCAAGCGTCATACCCGACTGGCAGAACGGCACGCCGCACTCCATACAGCGCGCGCCCTGCTTTTGCTGTTCCTCCATCGGAAGATGCGTATGGAACTCGTTAAAATGCTTTATCCGCTCCTTCGGCGCCTGCGCCGCGGAGGTTTTTCTCTCATAATCCAAAAATCCTGTTGGCTTTCCCATCTTTTTTCTCACTTTCTGTAGATTTCCTACAACCAAAACTTAGCATTTCCTGGGCGATGTCTTTTATCGCACGAAACATTATTTTTGCTTTGTGTTCGCATAGAATGCCTCAATCTGCGCCTGCTCCGCGCTAAGACCCTTCTCCTCCATCTGTACAATGGTCTTGAGCATTCTGTCATAATCATAAGGAATAATCTTTTTAAACTTCGGCAGATACTCGCCAAAATTGTCAAGAATGGTCTTACCCTTCTTAGAACCCGTACATGCCACGTGCTCCTTAATCATTTCCTTGAGCTCAATCACATCGTATTTATTCGTAATCTCGCCCATCAAAACCATTTCCTTATTCACCCTGATATAAAGGTCATTCTCCTCATCCAAAACATACGCAATGCCGCCGCTCATGCCCGCAGCAAAATTCTTGCCCGTTGTGCCAAGCACAACCACACGTCCGCCCGTCATGTACTCACAGCCGTGGTCGCCCACGCCCTCAACAACCGCAAGCGCACCCGAATTTCTCACACAGAACCGTTCTCCCGCAACACCGTTAATAAACGCCTTGCCGCTCGTCGCCCCGTAAAGCGCAACGTTTCCGATAATCACATTCTCGTCCTGTTTGAATACACTCCCCTTCGGCGGATACACAATCAGCTTGCCGCCCGATAAGCCCTTGCCGAAATAGTCATTGGAATCGCCCGCAAGCTCCAATGTCAGACCATTCGGAATAAACGCGCCAAAGCTCTGACCGCCTGCACCGCTGCAGTGCACCCTGTAAGTATCCTCCTCCAATGTATTGTAATAACGTCTCGTAATCTCCGAACCAAAAATCGTACCAAACGCGCGGTCCGTGTTCGTCACGTCTAACGCAATCTCCTTCTTCTCACCCGCCGCAAGCGCACCGCCAAGCTTTTTCAACAAAACCTTCTCGTCAAGCGTCTTTTCCAGTTCAAAATCATAAACCTGCTTTGCGTCAAACACCGCCTTTTCTTTCTGATACGGATTCTTTAAAATCAGGCTCAAATCAAGCGCGGGCGTACCCTTCGGCAGATTCTCCTTCTCCTTTAGCAAATCCGTATGCCCGACCAGCTCATCAACCGTTCTCACACCAAGACGCGCCATATATTCCCGAAGCTCCTGCGCAATAAACTTCATAAAATTCATCACATACTCCGGCTTTCCCTGAAACCGTTTTCTCAGCTCCGGATTCTGCGTCGCCACACCTACAGGGCACGTGTCAAGGTTGCAGACACGCATCATCACACAGCCCATCGTCACAAGCGGCGCCGTCGCAAAGCCAAACTCCTCCGCGCCCAAAATTGCCGCAATCGCCACATCGCGCCCCGTCATCAGCTTTCCGTCCGTCTCAATACGAACCTTGTTGCGAAGCCCGTTTTGTATCAGCGTCTGATGCGTCTCCGCAAGACCAAGCTCCCACGGAAGTCCCGCATTGTGGATAGAACTCTTCGGCGCCGCGCCTGTACCGCCGTCGTAACCTGAAATCAGCACCACCTGCGCACCCGCCTTCGCCACACCTGCCGCAACGGTTCCCACGCCTGCCTCCGAAACAAGCTTGACACTAATCCGCGCGTCCTTGTTGGAATTTTTTAAATCGTAAATCAACTGCGCCAAATCCTCAATCGAATAAATATCATGATGCGGAGGAGGGGAAATCAAGCCAACGCCCGGCGTTGAATGTCTCGTCTTTGCAATCCAAGGGTAGACCTTTCCCGCAGGAAGGTGACCGCCCTCGCCCGGCTTTGCGCCCTGCGCCATCTTAATCTGAATTTCCTGCGCGCTCACCAAATAACGGCTGGTCACGCCAAACCGCCCGCTTGCAACCTGCTTGATTGCCGAACAGCGGTTTAAGCCGTCCGCGCCGATAACCATACGCTCCAAATCCTCGCCGCCTTCGCCCGAGTTGGACTTTCCGTGAAGCATATTCATCGCAATGGCAAGCGTCTCATGCGCCTCCTTCGAAATTGAGCCGTACGACATTGCTCCCGTCTTAAACCGCTTCACAATGCTCTCCACCGACTCCACCTCATCAATCGAAATGCCCTTCTTCGGATAATTAAAATCAATCAAACCTCTAATATTGCGCACGCACCCGTCAGATGCATTGGAATCCTCTGCGGTTAAGAGCGCGGAATACTGCTTAAACATCTCATAATCGCCGCGCTTTGTCGCCTGCTGCAGCAAATGAATCGTCGCAGGATTGTATAAATGCTCCTCCGCACCGCCTCTCGACTTGTGCTGTCCGGGACTGTCAAGCGTCAAATCCGTCGCAAGACCAAGCGGGTCAAACGCAAGCGAATGCAAATCGTCCACCTCTTTTGCAATATCCGCAAGACTAATCCCGCCAATCCGGCATACCGTATTTGTGAAATATTTATTTATCACGTCCGAATCTATCCCGACCGCCTCAAAAATCTGCGAGCCCTGATACGACTGAATTGTGGAAATGCCCATCTTCGACGCAATCTTCACAATGCCATGCAAAATGGCGTCATTATAGTCGTCCACCGCCGCGTGATAATCCTTGTCAAGCATTCCGGTGTCAATCAGCTCCTTAATGGATTCCTGTGCAAGATACGGATTGACTGCACACGCACCGTACCCAATCAGCGCCGCAAAATCGTGCACCTCTCTTGGCTCCGCCGATTCCAAAATCAACGCCACACTCGTTCTCTTTTTTGTGCGCACCAGGTGCTTTTGCATCGCGGAAACCGCCAAAAGAGACGGAATTGCCACATGGTTTTCGTCCACGCCCCTGTCCGAAAGAATAATAATATTCACACCGTCGCGGTATGCACGGTCCACCTCTACATAAAGATGGTCAATTGCGCGTTCCAAACTTGTGTTCTTATAATAAATAATCGGAATAACCTCTACCTGAAAACCCTCCCGCTTCATGTTTTTAATCTTTAGAAGGTCCGTCGTTGTGAGGATTGGGTTATTGACCTTTAGCACATTACAGTTCTTCTCCGTGTCGTGAAGGATATTTCCGTCCTTTCCGATATAAACAGTTGTTGCCGTAACAACCTCCTCGCGGATTGCATCAATCGGCGGATTGGTAACCTGCGCAAACTGCTGCTTAAAATAGTGCGAAAGCTGATGATGCGTTCTCGATAGTACCGGAATCGGCGTGTCAACGCCCATTGCGCCGATGCTCTCGCCGCCGTTCTTCGCCATTGGCAGAATGCCGGTCTTTAACTCCTCATAGGTATAGCCAAACGCCTTCTGCATACGCTGCCGTTCCTCATAAGAAAACTCCGGCACCCTCACATTGGGAATTTTCAACTCCTTTAGCGTCACAAGGTTCGAGTCAAGCCACTCCCCGTAAGGACGACGCTTTGCGTAACGTTCCTTTAGCGTATCGTCATCAATAATCTCACCCTTTACCGTGTCCACAAGGAGCATTTTCCCCGGACGCAGTCTGTCCTTCTTCACAATCTTTGCCGCGTCAATCGGCAGCACACCCACCTCCGACGAAAGGATAAGCTGGTCGTCCGATGTGATATAATACCGCGACGGTCTAAGACCGTTTCTGTCAAGCACGGCCCCCATAATGTCCCCGTCCGAAAAAAGGATTGATGCCGGACCGTCCCACGGCTCCATCATCGTTGCATAGTATTGATAAAAATCCTTCTTCGCCTGCGACATCGTCCGGTTGTTTGCCCACGGCTCGGGAATGGTAATCATCACCGCAAGCGGCAGCTCCATACCGCTCATCACGAGGAACTCCAGCGTATTGTCAAGCATTGCCGAATCCGACCCCTGCGCGTTGACGACAGGAAGAACCTTGTGAAACTCACGGCTTAAAAATTCCGACTCCATGTTTTCCTCGCGGGCAATCATCTTATCTACGTTGCCGCGAATCGTGTTAATCTCACCATTATGTACGATAAAGCGGTTCGGATGCGCCCGCTCCCAACTTGGATTGGTGTTTGTGGAAAACCGCGAATGCACGATTGCAATTGCCGAAACGTAATCCGCGCTCTGCAAATCCTTAAAAAACGTCCGAAGCTGTGTCACAAGAAACATTCCCTTGTAAACAATTGTTCTACTGCTCAGCGACACGACATACGTATTGTCCGAGCTCTGCTCAAACACGCGCCTTGCAATATATAGCTTTCTGTCAAAGGCAAGCCCCTTTTCCACTGTTTCCGGCTTTTTCACGAATGCCTGCATGATGCAGGGCATACACTCGACTGCCTTATGTCCGAGAACCGACGGCACACAGGGCACCTCGCGCCAGCCCAAAAACTCCAAGCCCTCTTTCTCAACGATAATCTCAAACATTTTCTTTGCCTGATTGCGCTTTAACTCATCCTGCGGAAAGAAGAACATGCCAACGCCGTACTCGCGCCCTTTACCAAGCGTAATGCCGAGCGGCTTTGTCACTTTATCAAAAAATTCATGACAAATCTGCACCAAAATGCCAACGCCGTCACCCGTCTTGCCCTCGGCATCCTTACCTGCCCTATGCTCCAAATTTTCTACAATCCGCAAGGCATTTTCCACTGTTTCCCTCGATTTTTTCCCCTTGATATTGACGACTGCACCAATACCGCAGTTGTCGTGCTCATATTCCGCCCTGTATAGCGGCGCTTTGGGAACATTTAATTTTGCATCAAACATCTCAACTTTCCTCCCTATATTGTCAAGTGATTTTCCTTAAAAATTCAAGGAATTTTTATTGTTACTCTCAGATAAATGAGCCAAGGAAATGGACATTTCTCTGTATCTGGTACGAAAATAGAGGATGTAGGGTACACGAAGTAGAACGTCTATCTTTTCGCTCTACATGGCCTTGTGTATACCCTTCCTTCTACGGCAGCGAACCTCCCGTGTCTACCAGGATCACCATCTTGCGGGTCCTAACTTCCTTCGTTCCGCCTGTCCATAACCAGGGTGCCAGCTCAGCTCCTAACCAGGGTCATGCCCTATGGAAAATATTCCTGCCGGCTACCGGCTCATTCTTTATATAAGTCTTACTGACCTGTATGTTTCCCTGACTGGCACCTTGCGGCGGACGTTTCCCCAGACTGTTCCACATACCTTCCAGCCTTTTCTGTCATGGCTGGATTCAGCTCCCGGCTCCGTCTCCCGGAGGCTCAGTCCAACCCTGACAGGGTATTGCCTGTTTCGATTCCAGCTGTTATGCCGTCTGTACCTGTGGCCTCCTGATGTCGCCCAGCAGCCTCTCAGGGTCATACTGGATGCCTTTGGTAAGGACCGCGTAAAATATCCTCAGCGCCTTACAGGCTACCGCCACCACCGACTGCATCTTTTTGAGCGGGTTCTCCTTCCGCGTCCGGTAATACTCGTGTATCTCCCGAAACTCTGCGTTCTTTCCCACCAGCGATATAGCGGCCTCGTACAGCACATACCTCAGGCGTTTCCGCCCCCGGTAACTGATACGGCTTTCTCCGTTATGCTTGCCCGAATCATTTGCCACGACGGCATATCCCGCCAGCTTCTGCAGCTGTTTGGGGTTGTCAAAACGTCCTATGTCCCCCACCTCTGCTATAAAGCCGCTGACTGTTACCATCCCAATCCCCTTGATCGCCAGCAGGTTATCTATATATGGGATCTCCTTCAGCTTTTCTTCTATCCTCCGGAGCAGTTCCTCCATTCTTGACGCATGTACATCCATGTCACTCAGCAGATTTTCCAGCTCCATCCGCGCCGCTTCCGGCGCTTCCTTGCTCCCTACGCTGTGCTCCGCAGCCGATAAAAGGGCCTTTGCCCTCTTCATCCCGGCACCCCTCAGCTTCCTGTCCCTCCAGATCTGGTTCACACCTTCCGCCCCCAGCTTTAGGATGTCTTCCGGCAGCGGTGCAACCTTCAGTACCATCCTTCCGCTTACTGCCTTTAAGTCCCCGTAAACGTCTTTATATTCGGGAAAGTAGATGGAAAACCACCTCGCCAGCCGGTTCTTGATCCTCGTAAGCTCCTCCTGTGTCTGAAAGCGCAGGTTCGACAAGCTCCTGATCTCCGCATAAATACCGACTGGCATATAAGGGTAAGAGAATCTCCCCTCGTTGACAAGCGCGGCGATCGTCTTGGGATCCTTCCGGTCGTTCTTGTTGGGATTGTTGTCATCCAGTTCCTTCGACTTCTTCACATGATGGGGATTTACATGCACCGGCTTCATGCCGTTGTCCTGCAGGAATTTTCCCAATGCGAACCAGTAATGGCCTGTGGGCTCCATGCCGGGGATTACAGCAGTTTTACCGTGCCTCTCTGCAAGCTCCTCCACCCATGCCTTGAATGTCTGGAAACCGGTTTCGGTGTTGCTGAACTCCAGCGGTTTTTTAGTGTACTCGTAGTTGCGCCAGTCAAATGCTCTTGCATAATGGGTCTCGCTTCCCACGTCGATTCCGACAATCAAAGTTTTTTCTGTTATGGATGCAATTTTTGCGTTTTGTGTGTTACAATTCATCTTGGGATACCTCTCTGTTCAATAAGATTTTTACTAACCGTCCAAAAGTCAGTAATCTTATTTTACTCTGAGGTATCTTTTTATCAACCACCCTTCTTGGAATTCCTTATATTTGAATTATACAGGAAGCTCCTATCAAACCAAACGCTAACGCGCCTTGCACCGGTCTTTGCATAAAAAAAGTAACCAAAAAACGCATTAACCGCCTTTGGTTACTCAACTTTCCTTTTCCATATTTTACCGTAAAAGCTTTCATCGCTTTCAATCAGGAGTACGCACTCCGCTGCGGACTCCGTGCGCGCGCCAAAATGCAGTTTTTGCATTTTGTGTGCATCATGCTACGAAACACCTTTCTTTATTTATAATAATACGCACACATAAAACAAGGTGTTTAGTAGTTCTTTTTTGTACCACTATTTTTTATCTGTTAAGATTATAAATAATATTTCCGCATTTGTAAAGAGGTATTTGTAAATTTGTTGCACTTTTTTCTAATATATTGGTTTTTGCGTGCGTTTTCGTGCATCTTCCGCCACAGGCGCATAGTTCCCTTGAACCGCTGCCGGAAGTTCATCATATGCCGCCTCGCTCCATTCCACTACGCCTCTGACAGGCACAACCGTCAGCCGAAGAAACGCCCCCTCCCGAAGCTCCCTCGACGCTCCGAATGTCATCTCCTTCTCACCTCCGTTTTCGTCATAAGCCGTCAGCGTATAGGAATACGGCATTCCGCCCTGAAAATCAATCACGCCGCCGCGCGAATCGACCTCCTCCAGTTTCGCGTTCTCAATCTGTGTGTAATAATACGCACTCCCTACCCCCGAAGTAACCCAAAGCAAAAGACCAATCAGCACAGCCACCGCAGCAGCAGTCACTCCAATTCCCGCAAACAATGTTTTTTTCATTTTCCATATCCTCCTGTTTTTGTTTTCATTTTCTGCCATTCTATCACGTCAACCTTACAGGAACCTTGCGGGAATCTTATGAAAACCTTATAAATTTTCATATCAGCCGTCAAATCCGCCGCATATAAAAAATAAGACTGTCAGAATTGGCTTTACACTGCATAAGTTACCAATTATAATATAGTTAAGACAGAGCTTTTGCGTCATCAATTTGATTACAAGGTTTTTGAAGCGGTTCCTGTAATATAACTTATCACAACTTGCAAAGCAAGTTTTGATAAAAGGCGCTCTCTTTGCGCCGTGCATCCGATTACAGGGGTCGCGAAGCGGTTCCTGTAATATAATCATTATCCCATTACAGACAGGAACAATGGAAAGGTGGTGACTATATGCCTGAAAAAGAAATGCTGAAAATTTCTGTTGAAGAGTTTTCAAGATTACAAAGCTATATGCTTTTAGCCGATAAAGATTCCGAATCATACAAAGCCATGAAAATAAGATATATTGAATTGAAGGTAATCCTCACATCTTCCGGAATCAATCTCACGGAATTAGACAGAATCAAAGAATAGACGCGGCATCTCCCGCATATGATAGTATAATTTTTATATAAATCAATTAAAAACAGAAATCAAAACAGAAAGGAAAGATTTTATGCATTCATTTCAACCATTTCCACTGGAAGAGCTGGAATTTAATCCATTCAAAACCATCGGTCAGGATTGGGGACTTGTCTCCGCAGGAACCAAAGATGCGGCAAATACCATGACGGTAAGTTGGGGCGGTGTCGGTGTGCTTTGGGGCAAAAACGTTGCCTTTATCTTCATCCGCGACTCAAGATTCACGAAAGAATTTATAGACAGCAACGACTTTTTCTCCGTCTCATTTATGGGTGCAGGACATCGCGCCGCGCTCAACTACTGCGGCTCCCACTCCGGGCGTAACTGTGACAAAATGACAGAGGCAGGACTGACATGGAATTATAAGCACTCCATCCCGTTTATTGACGAAGGAGATTTTATTCTGTTGTGCAACAAAATGGCAGCAATGAAAATTACAAAAGACAGCTTTCTGCTGCCCGAAATCGAAAAATGGTATCAGGACGGGGATATGCATACGATGTATGTCGGGGAAATTATTGAAGTTTTGGCACGGTAACAAATTGAGCAGGGAAGGTTTCTTCCCTGCTTTCTGTATCCCTATACGCCACTTTAATGGCATATTTTCTCTGCACAAGTCTGTACATAGAACGGGAGGGTGCCCTATGACTGCCCCCCACTAATTTATATCTTCAAGCCTACAACTAAACGATAATGACTTGATATATCGATCCATAAAACCATAATCAGGTTCCTGCCCATCAGTTACCGGAAGCCTGATTACAAAATTCGTTTTTATATGTGCATTCAGCTCTCTTGCAAACGCCTTATAATTATTGGAACTTTCATAACGAATCAAATGTGCGATAAAAAATTTAGAATAAATGCTCATTTGGTTTAATGGCTTTAATATTGCTACATTTTGGCTTGTGTAAAAAGGAGCGTCCTGAACAAAACAGGAACCTAAATATTCCCCGCCAAGTGCAACCGTCATTAATCCTGCTTCATAAGGGATCACATCCTCAATTTCATCAACGCACGCCGTTACTCCATTATTCTCACTTGATCTGCCAACAAAATTGACCGTCGGAAGAAATTGTGTCATCTTGCTCCTGTCAAATTTATTGCCACTGTCAATAGCAAACAAATCATATAGATGAAATTCTAACCACTCCCTGTCAAATAAATCAATCTTCTCGTCAGACACCCTGCCTGCATAACTTTTTTCAAACCTACTCTGATTTACGTGATCCAGATACCAACACGCTTTCTCATACCCTTCTTCCAAAAAGCAGTCGGGAATATCTGACACGTCACTATGGAGTGTTTTCATATAATGTTCTATCATTTCATAATCCGGCTTACCGTCTAACGTAGACGGGATTTGTATCACTTCATTCTTATAATTATCTTCTGTTACTTTTCTTGCATAGGTATAACGATACTTATTTGCCATTAACAGTGTCCTGAAAAACAAAAAAACTTCAGTGTTGATCATTATCCGTGGCTTTAAAATTTTAGCGGAGTCTCCAACACAACACCCATTCGGCTGAAATGTAACATATCCTGCCGAACCTGTTCGCGCCACGGTTAAGCAAGCCTGCGTTGAGTAAGTATACTTCATTTGTTCACAATATTCCTGATCAATATACCCAATAACGCCGTTATTTTTTTCTCCGCTCTGCACTGCGGGCAATTCTCCCTGATGATCGCTAATTTCCTGTTTCGTAATCCCCTTTCCGTTCAATACCTCGAAAATATCATTGACTTGAAATGGTTTCCATGTTTTTTTATCAATCACAATCTTTATTCCTCCAAAAGTCCGTTTTCATTCATATAACAATATAATGCATATTTTTTCAACGTTCTTTCAAAATCTATATCACTTAATTTTGTGTAATCCGTTTTTATGTACGCCTCTGGAAGTGCTTCATCCGTTCTCATAATCCTTTTTCTCAGCCACATTGTATCATCCTGCTGCGACAACCCATCAATTTGTCCAATCCATTCCTTACGAACTGCGCTCCACGCTCCAGTATCCTTTCTTCCGTTATGTGGTATCACCTTATAGCCATCATCCGTCCATCTGCCAAAAAACACAGATTTATTTTCATCATGAGGAATATGCGCTTTAAACACCATAATGCAGGTTGCCACTCCCACGTGTGAATCAGAAAAAAGCTGTGAGGGCATTGTCATACAAGCTAATAACGTATGATGTTTTAATAATTCCGCTCTTAACTTCGCTCCGCTGTTTCCGGCACATGACATTGGTACAATCGCAATTCCAATTCCGCCTGTCTTAAGATAATGAAGCATGGAAGCAATAAAATCCAACTCATCCTGCCCCTTCTGAATTACCACCTCCCGCATTCCGCACTCCGTAAATTCATTCTCCAGGTCTTGTATATGAATTAAATTTTCATTTATCTCCTTATTGATGGCTGCTATCTCTTCCTTTGCATCCTTCTTTTTTAGTTCCCTTACCTTTTTCTTAAGCTTCTTATTTTTATCATGATATACCCGAATACTCTGTTCAATCGGATATACCCGAATGGACGAATCATCCTTTTTGTCAAGCGAATATGGCGGGTTAATCATTCCCACGTCAATATCCCCAAATGTCCTGAGCACCTCATGCAACGGAATTTTTTTATCTTCCAAATAAGTTTTCCCACTATCATCTATTGGCGCATACGAATCCATCAATAGCGAAGAGCAATTAAACAAATTTGATTTCCCGTCCCCATGAAATCTCATATTGGCATATGCCAAAGCATACATTGAGGCGTCCTTTTCAACACCTATTAAACTATGTTCCCTTGCTATTTTATACTTTCTGTTCTTTTCCTCTTCACTAATAAGCTCCTCATTAATATTCTTTTTTATTTTAGCCAGTGCAGAAATCAGAAACGCACCTGTTCCACAACAAATATCAATAATCTTTGTATTTTCTCGAAACTTACTGTCTGAATAAAATTCTGCAATGTCACAAAATAATTCCGTAATATGCTTTGGTGTTAAAACAATTCCCTTTTCCTTGGCATTTCCCTTTGTAAAACGCAAAAAAGTAGTATAAAACTCCCCCATTACATCAATACCATGATAATTTTCTATAATTGCAATCACATTTTCATATAACGAATAAATACAACATGAAAGAACGGTATCTCCGTCGCAAAACAGCTTATTCTTCCCCTTCGGCGCCTGCATAAGCTCATCTCTTGAAAGTAACCCGTTATAAAACTTAATCAAAGCCCTTCTTTTTCCCAATGGTATCTCATCTATGTCCCAAATGCCTTCAATATAATCCGGCTCATATACGGTACCCGCACCATATAACGAATCCTTCAGAAATTTTGCCGCATTTTTTCCAATCGGATCAAAAAGCATTTTTTTTGATTTAGACGCATTCTTTTTATCAATCGCATTTTTTGTGTCAATATACAATTTTGATTTTGTATTCGTCAGCCCCAAAACAATCGAGGAAATAAACCCTGCCTTGGAATTATCCTCAATTCCATTCTGACGCAAAAAATTTGCGCAGCTTAATGTATATCTTCTTAATGTTTTTCGAACTGCCTCCTCCGTCTTGGCATAACGTTTTAACGCAATTTCAATATGCCCTTCATATTGGCAAATTGAAAATGACGCTTTATCAAGACATTTATCCTCCAAAACCTCAACATCCGTATAGTTGCCTCCCTTTGGCCATACAAATGAGGTCACTCTGCATTCATGAACAGACTGTCCCGAAGCAGCAATTGCCACAACATCAAAACTATCCTTCAAAAAAGATGCGTACCATAATGCACCGTTTATAGCATAATTTTCCGTTTCTTCCGCCAAACCATAACCATGCGTTTTGTAATTTTTCACATCTGAAAGGCTACTATGTTTATCTACACTCCCCTTGCACTCAATCACAACAATCACATTTGATTGTTCCTTTACTATCATAAAATCAGGCGTTCCTTTACTTTTCAATGTCTGCTTTTTTGATGCCTTGGAAAAAACATCACCAATCCAGTCATACTCTGTCCCATTGTAGCTGTCTTCTTTAAACCATGTAATTCCATTCACTTTAACATTTTGTCCTGAAGGATAACCATCTATTGCACTTAGCGTTTCAGTAATAATACCCTTTGTAATTTGTTCACTTTTTTTTGACTTTGCCATGATGATTTCCTCCACTAATCTTTTCCGTAACCCATACTTATTATAGAATATATGTTCTGTGATTTCAACCCCTTTTTGAAATTTTTTCTCCCTATAAATTCAAAAAAGGAGCATTCCTCAACGCTCCTTCTCTCATCACAACACAATCTCCGGCAACTTGGCGCTCCCCTACTTATCCCGCACGAATCGCCTCTGCCCCGTTTCGCCGCCTTTGTTCATCGCAAAGCCCTGCATATTTTCGCGCAGCTTCTCGCGCTGCTGCTTCTCGATGGTCAAATGAATATTCTTCTCGCACTCCGAACAGTATCTGCCGCTGCGCACTTCCTTCCCGCAGCCTTCACAGCGCAAAAACGATTTCGTACCCTCGACAATCTCGAAGCGTGACTCCTTTAACATCTCACGGATTGCCGCCTTGCTTACGCCGGTGTTCTTCTCGATGTCAACCGCCGACGCGCCGGGATTTTTTTCAATATAATTGCGCGTCTTTCCGTAATTGTCGTATTCCTTGGTTCTGCACTTCTCGCAGTGGTACTCTCCCAGTCCCTTGTAGACCAACACACCGCCGCAGCTATTACATACAGTCGGCACATCATAAATCTGTACATATTGCATCAATTTTGTATCCATACAGCGTCCCCCTCTCACTCTGCAGGCAATCCATTCTGACAGCCTTAGACAGGCTTTCGTATGCTGACATAACCTAACAGTTTAAGTTTACTGTAATTATAACACAACTGCAGTGCATTTCCTACTATTTTTTGTGCCACAGATGAATAATTACAACAATTCCTTCAAAACCCGGTTTACCATACCCGGGTCCGCTTTTCCCTTCATCGCTTTCATGGTCTGCCCAACCAAAAAGCCAAGCGCTCTTTCTTTTCCGCCACGGTAATCCTCCACCGACTGCGGATTTGCGGCAATCACTTCCTCGATTGTCTTTCTAAGCGCATCTTCGTCATTTACGGTTTTCAGTCCATGCTCCTCCACATACGTTTCAGGGTTTATGTCCTCGTCAAACATGACTGCAAATATTTCCTTCGCCACAGAAGAATTAACCGCTTTACTGTCCACCAAACCAATTAATTTTGCAAGATTCCCGGGAGAAAAGCGAATATCCTGCGCATCCATTGCGTTCTCCTTCAACAGGCGAAGCGTCTCACCCATCAGCCAGTTTGACACCTTTTTGGGCTGATTGCAGATTGCCACCGTCTCTTCAAACAAATCCGCCATATGCTTTGTGTCCGTAATAATGCCAATGTCGTACTCTGGAATGTCAAACACTTCTTTATAACGCGCCATTTTTTCCTCACGAAACTCGGGCAGACCGTCCCTTATCGCGGCAATCCACGCATCACTGATATACACGGGCACCAAATCAGGGTCCGGGAAATAGCGGTAATCCTGCGCGTCTTCTTTTGAACGCATCGCATAAGAATACTCCTTATTATCATCCCAGCGTCTTGTCTCCTGTATCACCTGCTGCCCCGCCTCAAGCAGCTCAATCTGACGCTCACGCTCATGTTCAATCGCGTGCGTAATCGCACGGAATGAATTCAGGTTCTTCATCTCTGTACGTGTTCCAAATCTCTCCGCACCCACTTCGCGCACGGACAAATTGACATCGGCACGCATCGAACCTTCGTTCAGTTTGCAGTCCGACGCACCCAAATACTGTATCGTCATGCGAAGCTTCTCCAAATAGGCAATCACCTCCTCGGCGCTGCGCATATCCGGCTCTGACACAATCTCGATGAGAGGCACCCCCGAGCGGTTATAATCCACAAGCGAACAGTCCTCCCACTCGTCGTGAAGCAGCTTTCCCGCGTCCTCCTCCATGTGGATTTCATGAATACCGACGCTCTTTTTTCCGTCCGCCGTCTCAATCTCCACATGACCGTTTCGGCAGATTGGCAGGTAAAGCTGACTGATTTGATAATTCTGCGGATTGTCCGGATAAAAGTAATTCTTCCGGTCAAATTTACACAGACGCGTGATTTCGCAGTTTGTCGCAAGTCCCACTGCCATCGCGTATTCCACCACCTGTTTATTGAGCACAGGAAGCGTTCCCGGCATTCCAGTGCACACGGGACAGGTATGCGTATTCGGCGCTCCTCCAAATTCCGTGGAACAGCCGCAGAATATTTTCGTCTTAGTTGCAAGCTCCACATGCACTTCAAGTCCTATTACCGTTTCATATTGTGTTGCAATCTGCAATGCATTTTTCACTGACATTTTCCATTCCCCGTCCTTTCCTAATGTCCCAATCGAGTAGGGAAGAAGCATCTTCTCTACTCGCCGCGCGACCCGTGCGCCGCCTTAGCGGCATATTTCCTCTGCACGGGTCTGTGCATAAATCAAACGCGCCGCGCAGCTGTTCGTAGGTGTAGGCTGCCCGCAGCAGTTTTTTCTCCTGAAAGCTGTCCGCAATCAACTGTAACCCAATCGGAAGCCCTTTTGTGTCCTTTCCGCACGGAACGGAAATTGCCGGCAGTCCCGCAAGATTTACGGAGATTGTATAAATGTCACCAAGATACATTTTGAGCGGGTCCGATAAGCTCTCGCCAAGCCTTGGCGCAGTCGTCGGCGCAACAGGTCCTAAAATTAAATCAAAGTTCGCAAACGCGTCGTCAAACGCCTTTTTAATCATAGCCTTTACCTTTAATGCCTTGAGATAATACGCATCGTAATAACCGGAGCTTAACACAAACGAGCCGAGCATAATCCTGCGCTTTACCTCTGCGCCAAAGCCCTCCGAACGCGTCTTTTTGTACATCTCGTGCAGCCCGTCAAATTCCTGTGCGCGGTAACCGTACTTCACACCGTCGAAACGCTCTAAGTTCGAACTTGCCTCGGCAGCCGCGATTGTATAATAGGTGGGAATCGCATACTCCACAAGTCCCAAATCAAACTCCTCAACGACAGCGCCCTTCCCAGAAAGCGCATCTGCCGCCGCAAGCACCGCTTTCCTGACTTCCGCGTCAAGCCCCTCACCAAAATAATCCCGCGGAATGCCAATCCGCAGCCCCGCCGCATCTTCAAGCAATGCAGCCGCAAAATCCGTATCCTCCCGTTTTATGGACGTCGAATCTTTTTCATCCTGCGCGGCAATCACTTCCAACACCGCAGCGCAGTCCGATACGTTTTTCGTCAGAGGTCCAATCTGATCCAGGGAAGAACCGTACGCAACCAACCCATACCTTGAAACCGTTCCATAAGTCGGCTTTAGCCCCACAACACCGCAAAAAGACGCCGGCTGCCGTATTGAGCCGCCCGTATCCGAGCCAAGCGCAAAAAAACATTCGTTCGACGCCACTGCCGCTGCCGAACCGCCCGACGAGCCCCCCGGCACATGCGCCAAATTCCACGGATTTTTCGTTTCTCCATATGCAGAAGTTTCTGTCGTGGAGCCCATTGCAAATTCATCCATGTTCGTCTTTCCGATTACCACCGCACCTGCATGTTCCAATTTTGTAACCGCCTCAGCCGAAAAAGTCGGAACAAAGTTTCCAAGCATCCTTGACGCACAGGTCGTCAGTATCCCCTTCGTACACAGGTTGTCCTTCACTGCCACCGGAACACCCGCAAGCGGTCCGGCAAACGCACCCGATGCAATCTTTTCCTGCGTCCGTTGTGCCGCCGCAAGCGCCGCTTCCTTATCAATCGTCACATAAGCGTTGATTGTTCCTTCCGTTTCCCCTATCCTAGCAAGCACCGCCTCCATTGCCTGCACGGCAGTTGCCTTTCCCTCTTTGATTGCCGCCGCAAGCTCCACGGCACTGTACAATAATAAATCCATCCCGCTCTCCTCTTTATATTGTTATAGGCACTATAAACATGTTGTCTTTCTGTTCCGGTGCATTCTCCAGCGTCTCCCTGCTTTCGCCGCCGTTCGTTACCACATCCTCCCGAAAGACATTCTGCACGGGAAACACATGCGACATCGGTTCAATCCCTGTTGTATCAAGCTCTCCAAGCTTGTCAATATAATCCAGCATTCGCCCCATATCCTTCTTTGCCTGCGCTTTCTCCTCGTCAGAAAGCGCGAGCTTCGCAAGAATTCCCACATATTCAATCGTTTCATCAGAAATAATATTAGCCATTTCAACCTCCCTACTTTCTTTTGAAGAACGCCGCCCTTTGCGTTCTTCCAGCACGAAACTTTAGATTTTCTTAGTTCGCGTTTTGTGAGGACTTAGAAAATCTTTTCGTGCTTTAATCCCGAACCTTAATATGCACCTCCCGAAGCTGCTGCTCCGTCACGTCATTCGGCGATGCACACATCAAATCCTGCGCCGAGCTGCTCATCGGAAACACAATCGTCTCACGGATATTCTCCTCATTTTTAAGCAGCATCAGCATCCTGTCCACGCCCGGCGCCATTCCCGCATGCGGCGGCGCGCCAAACCGGAACGCCTGATACAGCGCGCCGAACTTCGCCTTTAACGTCTCCTCATCATACCCCGCAATTGCAAATGCTTTTACCATAATGTCAATATCATGGTTTCTCACCGCGCCGCTTGACAGCTCCACGCCATTGCACACAATATCATACTGGTACGCCAAAATCTCCAGCGGGTTTTCCTTCTCAAGCGCTGCAAGTCCCCCCTGCGGCATCGAAAACGGATTGTGCGTAAAGCCAACCTGCTTCGTCTCCGGGTCGCGCTCATACATCGGAAAATCATTCACATAACAAAACCGATACGCATTCTTCTCACACAAGTCAAGCTTCTCTCCAAGCTCCGTGCGAAGCTGTCCCGCATAATAATTGGCACGCTCCTCCTTATCCGCAATAAAGAAAATCGTATCGCCCGCTGCAAGCGCCGCAATATCCGCAAGCTCCCGCTTCAATTCCTGCGGAATAAACTTGTCAATCGGTCCTTTGTAGCTTAAATCGTCCGCAATCTCAAGATACCCAAGGCCGCCCATACCCAAGCCTGTCGCAAAACTAAGCAATTTCTCATGAAAGCCCTTCGACATCTCGGCATGTACTTTAATCGCGCGCACCGTCCTGCCAAGAAACGGCTTAAAACTACACTTTTGAAAGAAGTCCGTCACATCTATAATGCGCAGCGGATTGCGCAAATCCGGCTTATCCGTTCCAAACTCCAGCATTGCCTGCTGAAAGCTAATCACAGGATACGGCGCCTTCGTAACGGTATATCCCTTTGGCGCAAACTTCTCAAATGTAGCAGAGAGTACCTCCTCGCCCACCCGGAACACATCCTCCTGCGTCGCAAAGCTCATCTCAAAATCAAGCTGATAAAACTCCCCCGGCGAACGGTCTGCCCGCGCGTCCTCATCGCGGAAACACGGCGCAATCTGAAAATATTTGTCAAACCCCGACACCATCAAAAGCTGTTTATACTGCTGCGGAGCCTGCGGAAGCGCGTAAAATTTGCCTTTATATTTCCTCGATGGCACAATATAATCCCGCGCCCCCTCCGGCGACGACGCGCACAAAATCGGCGTCTGAATCTCAAGGAACCCAAGCTCTGTCATCTTTTGGCGCAAAAAAGCAATCACCTGAGAGCGGAAAATCATGTTGTCCCGCACCTTTGCGTTTCTCAAATCCAAATAGCGGTACTTTAACCGCACTTCCTCGCGTGTTTCCTTTGAAGTCATAATCTCAAACGGAAGCTGCTGATATACTTTTCCAAGAACCGTCACCTTCTTTGCCTCAAGCTCAATGGTTCCGGTCGGTATTTTCGGATTGTAGGTTTCCGCGTCTCTCTTTTCAACCAATCCCTCAACAGATACGCACATCTCCTTTACAATACCGCGCAGAAGCGTTGTGTCACGCATCACCACCTGCAAAACACCGTACATATCCCGCAAATCAATAAAAGAAACACCGCCGTGATCACGTATGTTTTCCACCCACCCCGCAACCTGTAATGTCGTTCCGATGTGTTCTTCGCCAATCTCTTTCATAGTCATATCCCGATACATTTTTTCTCCTCCTCCAATAAGACAAGGAACGTCCCGGTATACAGATGTACGCCGGGACGGATAAGCTTCATGATTTGATTGACAAATGCATCACAAAAACATCTATATGCCAGTGACACCGTTGTCTTTTTATTTCCATAAAATACCGTATGAAATTCCTGTTTTTTACAACTTCACAGATTATAAATCTGCGATTTATAATCGCCGCTTGCCGAACAAACATGTTTGCTCTTCTTGCTAACGCTCATTATATGATAACATACAAAACGGACACTTTCAAGCATTTTTTATAATTTAAAGATTTTGAGCGCCTCCTGCAGGCTCTTTGCCTCTTCGGAAAGATCCCCCGCGCTTTGGTCTACGGAGCCCATCAAAGCCGTCAGCTCCTCAACAGAAGCGTTCACCTGCTGGCTTGCCGCCGCATTACTCTCAGACGCCTCACCCAGCGTCGTAATCTCACGCGCCACCTCAACCAACTGCTTATTGGTCTCCTCTACTGCCACGCTAATCAACTCTACCTGTTTTGATGTATCCTGAATTGCATAGTCAACCGCCTCGAACGAGCTGATAACCTCCGAAATGCTCTTAGCGCTCTCGTTATTATTCTCCACCGCAATGTCAATGCTGTCCGCGCACTCCTTAAAGTCGCTTGTTATGTTCGCAATAATATCCTTAATGCTGATAAGTTCCTGTCCTGTATTTTCCGACAAGGTACGGATACTGTCGGCAACAACGCTGAACCCTTTTCCAAACTCGCCCGCTCTTGCAGCCTCTATGGAAGCATTCAGGGACAGCAGCTTTGTCTGTGATGCAATGTCTTCGATTCCTGCAAGAATTTCAGACATCTTTGCGATTACCTTGTTTGTCTCATCAATCTTTTCCTTAATCCCAATAACGCTCTCCGACATCATCGCGCTATTCTTCTGTGTCGCGGTAATTTTCAACCGCATATCGTTGCAATTTTCCACCAAACTTGCGGAGCAGCTTTCAATATCACTGACACTAGCAGAAATATCCCCCGTTTTCTCCTGCATAACGGCAACGCCTGTCGAAACATCTGAGGCAATCCCTGCCTGCGCCGTATTGTTCTGTGCCACATCCTCAATCGCCCTGGCAATCTCCTCACACGCATGCAAAGTCGATGTCGAAGTATCGCTCAGTGCTTCCGAAGAATTTAAAACCTCCCGGCTGACGCCAAGCGTTTTGGAAAGCACCTCGCGCAAATTCATAACCATTCCCTTGACGGAATTATTCATGGCGATTACTTCGTCATGCCCTTTAATATCCTGCACCTCACAGGTGAGGTCACCCTCCGCCACATAATGTACCGTCCGGCTGACGTTAATAATCAACGCTGCAATCCTGCCGGAAACAATGTAAGCGATAATCGCCACAATAATCATTGCGGCTACGGAAAATCCCACAATCGTTCCAATTAAAGCGTTGATGTTCTGTTTAACCTCCGCCTGCGGTTTGCCGGCAAACAGCATACCGTTTGCCGTCGGAATGTAATATCCGTAATACGGCTGTCCGTTTACATTTGCATTCGTACTGAAATAAATCTCCTGCCCCTGTAAGGTTTTGGCTATAACTTCGGCTGACGCCTGCGTTCCGACAACGCCGTCAATGGAACTGACCGCCCGCGTGTCACCAACGAACACTGTAATGTCAATGTCCTGCGCATTAAACGCATTGACATTCCCGCTATACCCCTCACATGCAATCGCTAACTGTGTCTTCGTACTCTCTACCATAGAAGTTTTTGCGAGCTGCGCCGCGATTAACGCCACGCCTAATCCTAACAATACAACAGGAATCATTACTAACATAAGCAATTTCTGTTTTAACTTCATACGTTTCTCTCCTTTTTATCGAATTTGGCAGTGAATTAATATAATTATACTTTAAAATGTCACATATTTTCAATACTGCTGCCATATTTTTTCTCAAGAATAGAACATTTGTATAAAACCAAACATTTAATTTGTGAAAATTGAGCATAAATTTGCGAAAAAAAGACTGTCTCTGTAAAACAGAAACAATCTATTTCTTCCTATTTCATTTCTATAACCTTTTTTTCAAACTCCTGTTCTGTATCCGCAAAATGATACGGTTCATACTCACCGTAGGCAGACGGACGGCTAATCGTCACCAACTGAATTGTATCAGTCCCCACAGCCTGCATGAGCTTTTCTTTAAACTCTGCCAAATGCCGGCCATGTGTCATTTGTATCGCCAAACAACCTATATCATTAAATTTTTTTGCAATTAGATAACACATATTTTAGCATCTCCCTAAATTCATTCTCATTCCTGATTTCAGCATTCTCATAGAACTGACGCAAAATACATCCAATCTGATTATCATTTTCTCTTTTATATACATATTTATGCAACCAGTTATTAAACTGTCTGTCATAATATGTATTATATTGGAGCTCAATCGGGTAATGAAAATTACTTAGCTGAAAGTATATATGGACACCTCTGTATCCATCATCGTTTGCTTTCCCAACAGACATATCCGCCACACGGATATGTTTACATTCCCGTAAACCCAATACCCCTTCATAATTGTCACAAAGTGTACGAAATCCTAACATATCATTGAATACTTTGGCAGCCTGACGGTCCGGATAATACCTTTCATATTTTAATATTGCTGATTGAATACTTTTGATTCGATAATCAATTACAATATCACAAAGATATTCACAAGTATCATACCACTTATTCACCTTCATCAACTCATCAAACAACGTTTTTCGTTCGAAATAATGTAAATTTTTCTTTAACCGTATTCCTAATTCAGATTGGTAAGATAACTGCTCTAATAGAAGAAATGATAATCCATCTTTTTTTAATATATCTTCCAAAACATTCACCTTTTACGATCTCTTAAGCTTACTCTTCTCTCAATCCTCATTCATCTTCACCAGCTTCGCCGCCTGATCCGCGGAAATACATGCGTCCAATATCTCTTCAATATCACCGTTCATAATCTTGTCAAGCTTATACAGCGTCAGATTAATTCTGTGGTCCGTGACGCGTCCCTGCGGGAAATTGTACGTTCTGATTTTCTCCGAACGGTCACCCGTACCGATTTGGCTTCTGCGAAGCTCCGCCTCCGCGTCGTGACGCTGCTGCTGCTCCATATCATAGAGCTTTGACTTTAACAGCGCAAACGCCTTTGCCTTATTTTGCAGCTGCGATTTCTCCGTCTGACTGTACACCACAATTCCCGTAGGGTAATGCGTCAGACGTACCGCCGAGTCTGTCGTATTGACGCACTGTCCGCCATTTCCCGACGCACGCATAACGTCCACACGAATATCCTTCTCGTCAATCACAATGTCAATATCCTCATCCACCTCCGGCATCACCGCAACGCTGATCGTAGACGTGTGAATCCGTCCGCCGCTCTCCGTCTCGGGCACACGCTGCACGCGGTGCACGCCGCTCTCGTATTTCATGCGTGAATATGCACCCTGTCCCGTAATCACGAACTGCACTTCCTTCATGCCGCCGATGCCGATTTCATCCACATTTAAAAGCTCAACCTTCCAGCGCCTTCCCTCCGCGTAATGAACATACATTCGATATATCTCCGCCGCAAACAGAGCCGCCTCGTCTCCGCCTGCACCTGCCCTGATTTCCACGATAACGTTCTTGTCATCATTCGGGTCCTTTGGCAAAAGCAGAACCTTGAGCTGCGTCTCAAGCTCCTCAATACGCTTTTTCGCATCATTGAGCTCTTCCTTCAACATCTCCCGCATTTCCTCGTCATTTTCCGAATCCAAAAGGGAAAGCGAATCCTCCACCGTCTCATTGCACTTCTTATATTCCCGATACGCCTCCACAATCGGCGTCAAATCGCTCTGCTCTTTCATCAGCGCCCGAAAACGCGCCTGATTTTCCGCCACCGTCGGCTCATTCAGTTCATTTAAAATTTCCTCAAAACGGTGCAGCAAATCCTCCAATTTATCAAACATTTCTCTATCCTCCATACTGCCAACGCTAAAAAACCTGTTCCTTCTTCATTTAACATCAGCACAAATCAGCCTTAACCACACGGTCCAAACCCGCATAATCCTTTATTACCTCTATCGCTCCAAACCCCTTTTCCCGCAGCAGTGCACTGACCGCTTTGGCCTGTTCGCATCCGATTTCAAAAAACAACCTTCCGCTCTTTCTCAAATAAGACGGCGCTTTATCAATAATTCTACGGTAAAAATATAATCCGTCCTCCATACCGTCAAGCGCCATATGCGGCTCATGATCCCGCACCTCCGGCATCAGCTTTGCAATCTCACCGCTTGGAATATACGGCGGATTGGATATGATGATGTCAAACAGCTTATCGCGCGTGCGTTCGGACAAAAAATCCGCAAGCGGTTCAAACAGGTCGCCGCACAAAAACGACGCGTCCAATCCAAGCCTTCCGGCATTTTCCCGCGCCACCAAAAGCGCCTTTTCGGAAATGTCAATCCCGATCCCTTCACACTCATTGCTATACTTTAACAGACTCAGCAAAATACAGCCGGACCCGGTACACAAATCCAAAATCCGCATCCCGTCGCCCAAATACCGCATCGCTTCCTCTACAAGAATTTCCGTGTCCTGCCGCGGAACAAGCGTATGTTCATTTACCCGGAAAACAAGCCCCATAAACTCCTGCTCACCTGTAATGTGCTGCAGCGGAATGTGCTGCATGCGCTTCTCTATCGTTATTTTATAAAATTCCTCTTCTATCGGACTGCGCACGCTGTCGCCATGAACCAAAAGCGTATTGCGGTCCGTACGGCACACATACTCAAGCAGCAGCCTTGCATTCAGCGCCGCCTCCGCTACGCCGGCTTCCTCCAGCGCCTTAACGCCATACGCATACAATTCCCTGTAGGTCATATCTCCTCCGCTACGGTTCTTCGTCTGCCCGAAGCTGTTCATCCGTATATTGAAACTCTTCCTTTAAATAACTCTTCCAGTCAAACACCGCCTCTACGGACGCGATTGCAACCTTTACCATGTCCTCGTCCGGCTCTCTTGTGGTAAGCTTCTGAAGCCACAGACCGGGGCGTGAGATAATCTGTACAATCACATTGTCGCTTCTTCCTGCAAGCCGGATAATCTCATACGAAATTCCCGCAATCACGGGTACCAGCAAAAGCCGGATCACGATTTTCAATGCCAAATTGTCAACGCGGATAAAAAAGAACACAATCACGCTGACAAGCACCACAAACAGCAGAAAGCTTGTGCCGCAGCGCTTATGCTGCCTTGAACTGCGCATTACGTTCTTTACGGTTAACGTTCTGCCGCGCTCAATACAGTTAATGCACTTATGCTCTGCGCCGTGATACATGTAAAGACGCTTAATATCCTCCATAAGCGAAATCGCAACAATATATCCCACAAAAATCAGTATTCTTATCAGTCCCTCAAAAATCGCAATCAGACTTGCATTGCGCACCACCTTGCCAAGCAAATCAGAAAGCAGAAACGGAAGCACCATAAAAAGCGCCACGGCAATAATCACGGACAACGCTACCGTAATCCCCATCATAATATCATCCGCTTTGCTTCCGGCAGCTTTTTCCTCCTTTTTGCCGCTCTCCTCATCCTCTTCATAAAACGACGCGGAGTGCATGGTAACCTTCATACCAAGCACAAGAGAGTCGATAAAGGAAAAAACACCCCTGATAAACGGAATTTTTGTGAATTTTTTATCACCGCAGAACCCTTTATATTCTTCTGTCTGTATGTCGATTTCTCCGTCAGGCTTTCGCACAGCGACAGCATACTTATCGCTGTTTTTCATCATGACACCCTCAAGAACTGCCTGACCTCCGATTCCCGAGTAGTGGCTTTTTCTATTTTTAGACATTCTGACTCCCTATGTCCTTTCTTTTATGCAACCGTACAACAAATCTCCATTAGATGCCCTTTCGCATCAAAAAATAGGTTGAGATAATCCGCTTACCTCAACCTTTTCTTTTATGATACGCTTCCTATTTGCTTTCTACGCCGTACTTCTTGTTAAATCTCTCAATACGTCCGCGAGCCGTTGCCGACTTCTGCTGTCCTGTGTAGAACGGATGGCATTTTGAACAAATTTCCACGTGGATTTCAGGCTTTGTAGAACCTGTTACAAATGTGTTTCCACAGTTGCAGGTAACTTTTGCCTGATAGTAATTTGGATGTATTCCCTCTCTCATCTTTTTCACCTCTCTATAAATGCATTTCTTACAATTTTCATTCCATGTCATAAACAAGCTTATTCAGTATAGCACAGGTTTTTCCGATACGCAAGCACTTTTTGTATTTTCATAATAATATCATAATTATAATAAAAAAAGTAACTTTTTATGTTAAATAAACCGCATCTTTTTTACGGTTGCAACAAACTCCGCGTTATCCCTAGTGCGTGTAAAAATATCCAGTATCTTGTCAACCGCTTCCTCCGGCTTCAAGCCGTTTAATGCCTTACGCATAATGTTGATTGCCTCAAGCTCCTCCTCATCCAACAGCAAATCCTCACGTCTTGTTCCCGATTTCGGAATATCAATCGCAGGGAATACGCGCCGTTCGGAAAGCTTTCGGTCAAGCACCATTTCCATATTGCCGGTGCCCTTAAATTCCTCGTACACCACATCGTCCATTTTAGAGCCTGTCTCCACAAGCGCTGTTGCAAGAATGGTAAGGCTTCCGCCCTCACGCATATTTCTTGCCGCGCCGAAAAAGCGCTTGGGCATATGCAGCGCCGCCGGATCAAGACCTCCGGAAAGCGTACGCCCACTGGGCGGAACCGTAAGGTTGTAGGCGCGCGTCAGACGCGTAATGCTATCCAACAAAATACACACGTCCTTCTTGTGTTCCACAAGACGCTTTGCGCGCTCAATTACCATCTCCGAAACGCGCTTATGATGCTCTGGCAGCTCGTCAAACGTAGAATAAATCACCTCGACGTTTGGTCCCTCGATTGCCTCTTTGATGTCCGTTACTTCCTCAGGGCGCTCGTCAATTAGCAGAATAATCATATGCATATCCGGCGCATTTTTTAAAATGGACTTTGCAACTTCCTTTAATAAGGTCGTCTTACCTGCCTTAGGCGGCGACACGATCATACCGCGCTGCCCCTTTCCCACAGGACTCATCAGATCCATAATACGCATTGCAATGCTTGATTTTCCCGTCTCAAGCCGGATGCGCTCATTGGGGAAGATCGGCGTCATATCCTCAAAGTTGCGTCTTCTAAGCGCAATTTCAGGCGGGTATCCGTTGATTTTTTTCAGATACAAAAGTGCGCTGAATTTCTCGTTCATCGTCTTAATGCGGGTATTTCCCTCAATAATATCACCCGTGCGCAGATTAAAGCGGCGGATTTGGCTCGGCGCCACATAGACATCGTTCTCACCCGGCAGAAAGTTTTCGCTTCGGATAAAGCCAAAGCCGTCCGCCATAACCTCCAAAATTCCTCTTGCCGTCAGCCCGCTGTCCAGCTCTGTGGGATACCCCTCCTGCTTCTCGCCGTCTGCCTGCTGCGGTTTTTCGCGCCGGAACTCCCTCCGTTCGCCGCCTTCGCGCCTCTCATGGGAAGGGCGCTCACCAATTCCTTTCAGTACAGGCTTGGGCTCTACATCTTTCCCGTCTGCCTTATCCTTTTCGTCCGCCTCAAGCATATGCTCAATTAAATCTGCCTTCTTCAGCGCGCTTATTCCTTTTAAGCCGCGTGCCTTTGCAATTTCCCTGAGCTCTGAAAGCGCAAGTGATTCGTATTTTTCTCTCATGAATGCCTCCTAAAAAATATATAAATGGGAAAAACTGTTCTGAAATGCTTCTGCTACATAAAGATACAGCTACTAGAATTTTAATTCAGGCGTCCTTACGCACTGCGCAGCAAATGCGCAGCGCTGATCTGAACAATTACACTTAATTTTATATTCAATCACATTATAACTCATTTTCTCAAAAATAGGAAGAAAAATTTTTGTCATTCGTCCGCATCTTTCTGCACCATCCTGCGAAGCTCTTTTACCACCATCGTAATGACCACCCAGGTCAGCATAAACGTAAGCGCATCCGCCACGGGCTGCGCCAGCTCAAGCCCTGTCACGCCAAAAAGCCTTGGCAGTATCAAAATTGCCGGTACAAAAAACAATCCCTGCTTGCTGACTGCGGTAAGGGTGGCACGAAAGCTGTAACCGATTGACTGCGCCAGCATATTTCCCATGATAACATAGGACTGGAACGGGAGCAGACAGCATTGCATCTTCAAGGCAGCCGAGCCAATGCGGATTACCTCCGCGTCATCCTTTCGAAACAGGTGCATCATCGGTGTGGATATTGCAAACATGATTACTCCCATCGTCAGCAAAAATACAAAGGCTACACGCCGGCAGAAAAAATATGCCTCCAATACGCGATCATACCGCCCCGCTCCGAAATTAAATCCGCACACAGGCTGAAATCCCTGTCCGAAACCAATCAGCGCGGAATTGATAAACATCATAATTCGTGTGACAATCGACATTGCCGCTACCGCCGCATCTCCAAAGCCGGATGCCGCCACATTCAAAAGAACAGACGCCGCGCTTGCCAGTCCCTGTCTGCCAAGCGTCGGCATACCGGCAGCAAGAATTTCCTTGTACACCCATCCCTGAAACGTAAAATAATGCGGCAGAGGTTTTAATACATTTTTGGAACGGATAACCAGCGTAAGCAAAATCATAAAGCTGACAAACTGACTGAAAATTGTGGCAATTGCCGCTCCTGAAATACCCATGTCAAGTCCAAATATCAAAACAGGATCCAAAATCACATTCAGGATACCGCCGGTTGTAATACCGATCATCGAAAGCGCGGCATTTCCCTGAGAGCGCAGATGATTGTTAAACACAAACGAAACCGTCATATAGGGAGCCGCAAGCAATATGTATCTGCCGTAATCCTTAGCGTAGGGGGCAATGGTCTGCGTTGCGCCAAGCGCCTGGACCAGCCAGTCAATGTTGGAAATTCCGAAAACCGCCAAAACCAGTCCAAGGACAAAGGCTGTGTATACCGCTGTGGAGCATGCGTTCTGCGCCCTTCCCTGTTCTTTTGCACCCAGCATTCTGGACATATAATTTCCACTTCCCATACCAAGCGTAAATCCAATCGCCTGAATCATTGCCATTAGGGAAAAGTTCACCCCGACCGCTCCGGAAGCGCTTGTACTCAACTGACTTACGAAAAACGTGTCCGCCATATTATATATGGAGGTAGTCAGCATACTGATAATCGTTGGTACTGCCAGCCTGGGAATCAGCCGATTAACAGGCGTTTCCGTCATCATTTTGTATTTTTCTTCATAACTCATTGTTTTCATTCTGTAATCCTCCATTTTTTGTTTCATCCATAAGTGTTACTGGTTCAGGTAATTGAAAATTTTCTGAATTTTCCATAAAAAGAAGAAATTTTTGACTTTATTACGAAATGCATTGAATTCTTTATTGCGAAGTCTCCAAATTTATTATACATTAATATAAGAAGAATTTCATACAAAACTTTATTAAATTCAATCCAAAAAATTATTTTAGATAGGAGACTTTACATATGACACTTCAGGAAAAAGCACTTGCACTTCACAAGGAATGGAACGGAAAACTCGAAACCGTATCGAAAACTCCGGTAAAATCAAGAGAGGCGCTTTCGCTCGCCTACACCCCCGGCGTTGCGGAACCCTGCAAGGTAATCGCTGAAAATAAAGATGCCGCTTATCAGTATACAATGAAGGCAAACACCGTAGCCGTCGTTTCTGACGGAAGCGCGGTTTTGGGACTTGGCAATATCGGACCTTACGCGGCAATGCCCGTTATGGAGGGAAAAGCCGTTCTTTTTAAGGAATTTGGCGGCGTAAACGCGGTTCCAATCTGCCTTGACACACAGGACACCGAGGAAATCATCAAAGCGGTTACATGGCTTGCACCTGCGTACGGCGGCATTAATCTTGAGGACATCAGCGCACCGCGCTGTTTTGAGATTGAGGAACGTTTAAAAGAAATCCTTGATATTCCCGTGTTCCACGATGATCAGCACGGAACGGCGATTGTGGTGCTCGCAGGCATCATCAATGCACTCAAGGTTGTGAAAAAGCAAAAGGAACAGTGTAAGGTGGTCGTAAACGGCGCAGGCAGCGCAGGTGTTGCGATTACGAAGCTTCTGCTTACGTACGGTTTTGAAAACGTGATTATGTGCGATAAGGTCGGCATTGTTTCCACTTCGACACAGGGTCTTAACTGGATGCAGGAAAAAATGGCAAAGCTGACAAATCCCAATAACGAGACAGGCTCTCTTGCCGACGCGTTGAAGGGCGCGGATATTTTTGTAGGCGTTTCCGCCCCGAATATTGTAACAGCCGAAATGGTAAAATCAATGGCGCCCGATTCCATTTTATTTGCGATGGCAAATCCCACTCCTGAAATTATGCCGGATGTGGCGAAAGCTGCGGGCGCAAGGGTAGTCGGTACCGGAAGAAGCGATTTTCCCAATCAGGTCAACAACGTGGTTGCGTTCCCTGGTATCTTTAAAGGTGCGCTGGAAGGACGTGCCACACAGATTACGGAGGAAATGAAGCTTGCTGCCGCGAATGCAATCGCAGGTCTTGTACCTGAGGACGAGTTAAACGAGGACAATATTATGCCCGAGGCGTTCAATCCTAAGGTTGCAGAACTTGTCGCGGAGGCAGTAAAATCCCATATTGTATAGGAAATGATGAAAGGCAGGAATTTTCATGACGCAAGACCCATCGACGCTTTATAAACTGATTGTCCTGTACATGCTGGACAAAGTGAAATTTAAGCTGACCAACGCGCAAATCAGCGGCTTTATCCTTGAAAAGGAATATACAAACTACATGACGCTCCAGCAGGTCATCTCGGATTTGCTTGACACGGAGCTGATAAAGGCTGATACCTCCATGAACCGCACATATTACTCAATTACGCAGGAGGGGCAAAACACCCTGTCCTATTTTGGAAACCGCATCAGCGATGCCATTCAGCACGACATTGACACGTTTCTTGCGGAAAAACATTTGGAGCTGAAAAACGAAGCTTCTATCACGGCAAACTACTACAAGTCCGTTTCCGGTGAGTTTGAGGCACAGCTTATTGCAAAAGAAAAGGACATTGAGCTTGTCAATATCAGGCTCTCTGTCCCTACCGAAGAGATGGCGGAAGCCGTGTGTGACGGGTGGTACAATAAAAATGAAGAAATCTACAAATATTTAATGCAGGCGCTTTTTTAGTCATATTGCTTTCACTGCGTTACGCTTTCTTACGACCTTAGCAGTAAATGCTAAGGTCTGCTTAAAAGTACCTTTAACCATTCTCTATTTTTTCCGCCTCGCTCTTGATGCGTTTCATGTGTTCTCTGATTTTCGCCTCATATCCGTTCCACGAAGGCTCGTAATACGTCTCCCCTTTTAGCTCATACGGAAGATACTGCTGCTCCACATAATGGTTGGGATAGTCGTGCGCGTATTTGTAGCCCGTACCGCGTCCAAGCTTTGCGGCTCCCTTATAGTGCGCGTCCTGCAAGTGCGGCGGTACCGGCAGATTGCCGCTTCTTTTCACTTCCTCGCCCGCTGCAAAAATTGCGTTGCATGCCGCATTGCTTTTCGGCGCGCACGCAACATAGATTGCCGCCTGCGACAAAACAATCTGCGCCTCCGGCATTCCGATGCGCTCGACTGCAAGCGACGCACTTACCGCCACATTCAGAGCCTGCGGGTCTGCATTTCCCACGTCCTCCGATGCGCAAATCATAATGCGGCGTGCAATAAACTTCACGTCCTCGCCCGCGTGCAGCATTTTTGCAAGATAATAAACCGCTGCGTCCGGGTCGGACCCCCGCATACTCTTAATAAATGCCGAAATCGTATCGTAATGGTTATCGCCGTTTTTGTCGTACATCACGCGGCGCCTCTGAATACACTCCTGCGCCACGCCGATATTAATGTGGATTTTCCCGTCGGCGCTGCGCTGCGTCGTCATAACGCCAAGCTCCACCGCGTTGAGCGCATGTCTTGCATCTCCTCCTGAAACGTCGGCAAGAAAGGAAAGCGCCTCCTCGTCAATCTCCGCGTCAAAGCTCCCCATTCCTTTTTCCTTATCGTAAACCGCACGCTTTATCAGCTCTTTGATGTCCTCTCTTGCAAGCGGCTTTAATTCAAACACAACGGAACGCGAAATCAGCGCAGAATTTACTTCAAAATACGGATTTTCCGTAGTCGCGCCGATTAAGATCACCGTACCGTCCTCAACAAACGGCAAAAGATAATCCTGCTGCCCCTTGTTAAAGCGGTGTATCTCGTCAATAAACAAAATCGTGCGTCTTGCGTACATGGCAAGCGTTTCCTTTGCCCGGTTCACAACCTCCTCCATATCCTTTTTCCCCGCGGAGGTTGCGTTAATCTGCACAAAATCAGCGCTTGTGGTGTTTGCAATCACCTGCGCAAGCGTCGTTTTTCCCGTTCCGGGCGGTCCGTAAAACAGAATGGAGCTAAGCTTATCCGCCTTGATTGCACGGTACAAAAGCTTATCCTTTCCGATAATATGCGATTGACCTACCACCTCATCAAGCGTGGCAGGTCTAATCCGCGAGGCAAGCGGAGATTCTTTCTCCTTTGCCGTATTTCTCATATATTCAAACAAGTCCATAAAAGGTCTCCCTGCTTTTTTAAAGTTTCTCCTCAAACTGCTCCCGCGGCATCGGTTTATCAAAGTAAAAGCCCTGCGCCATAAAGCAGCCGTATTCTTTCAAAAGCCGTATCTGCTCAATCGTCTCCACACCCTCGCAGATTGTCACCATTCCCATCTCCTGCGCTATGGCAATAACATATTTGAGCATGGCACGGTTTTTGCCCGAAAGCTCATCCCCCTCGTCATGCAGAAAACTTTTGTCAATCTTGATAACGTTCCACGGAATTTCGCGGATTAAATTAAATGACGAATATCCCACACCGAAATCGTCCACGGACGTACTAATTCCGTGCTCCCGCAAGCCGTTAACCATGTCCTTTAAATCGTTAAAGCTGACATCCGTGGTCGTCTCCGTAAGCTCGATTTCAATATACTCATGCGGAACATTGTGCCGGTCTATGGTATCAAGAATACTCTGCAAAAGATGACTGTTTCCCAAATGACATCTTGAAAGGTTTACCGATACCTTCACAACACGCCTGCCCTCATCCAGCCAGCGCCGTATATCGGCACACACATGGTCCAACATATAAAAGTCAAGGTCACAGATGTCCTTACTCTGCTCCAGCACCGGTATAAACTTATCAGGTGCAACAATTTTACCCTCGTGATACCAGCGGCAGAGCGCCTCGGCGCCCTTGAGCTTATAATCCTTCATAAACACTTTCGGCTGATAGTACACTCTAAATTCCTCGTTGCGTATCGCATCAGGAAACATCGTCTCAATCTGTTTGCGCTCATTTGACAGCGCAAGCAGCGCATCATCGTAAAATACCCTGTCCGTCGTATTGCTGTGCTTTGCCACATTCATCGCCACATTTGCCCGATCCATTAAATCCGACGGGTAATGAACTGTTTTATCCGCCATATAATACCCCGCCACGGCAGATACAAACGCGCTTTCTCCTTCATCTTCCGTATCAATCTCAAGCCCTTTCATATGCCGGATAATGAGGTCAAGCTTTTCCTTTCGAAACAGCACGATAAAATTATCGCCGCCAATTCTACACACCAGTTCTGTATCTTCCAATAGCTCCTCAAGCTGTTCAATATATTCCACCATGATTCTAGTGCCCTTTTCCCTGCCAAACCGTTGGTTGACCACGGAAAAGTGCTTTAGATTAAAATAGCAGACGCCATATTGCTCCACCACGCCTTCCGCAAGCAGCATACCCGCGTGTTTCATGAAAAAATTCAGGTTATACATGCCAAGCTGCGTATCATGAAACGTAAACTGATCTGCAATCTGCGCAAGCCGTACTCTTGCATTATAGGCAAAAAGACAGGTCTGAAGAACCTTAATTTTATCAAGCTCCTCCTCTCCCCATTCCATGCCGTCATCCGTTTTATAAAAGCTGTAAATAACCACATTTCCTCTGTCTGTACTCTCACGCTTAATAAAAACCGCGCTTTCATCAGGTTTGGCGCCGTTATATAGCAGAATGCATCTGCCGTTTTTACGTTTCGCCAAACTTATGGCGTCATAGCAGCGCATGTCAATCTTTGCCACGCGCAAAACCTTGCAGACTGCATCTAACGCACTTGCGATTTCAGGAGAATCCAACTCGCAGACATTTGCAATCCGTATATGAAATTGATCCATTGCATCCGCATAGTTCTTTGCATCAACCATCATATCAATCCCTCATTTGCTTCATTTCCAGCTGCGGTACAATCACTCTTGTAACCGTTCCGCCGTCCGCCGCAGATTCAAAGAGAATTCTTCCGGAAAGCTGCTCCACCAGCATCCGCAGAATAAACAGCGACTTCTCCTCTTCCTCCGTGCAGTTTAACAGGTTCATATTTACATGCTGCATATATTTGTTTAATGCCGCAATATCGCTCTCCTGCAGTTTGTTTCCGTCATCCTTGACTTCCATTACAATCATATCCGCATAATCGACTTTTTCCGTACATGCATTGATTTCTATTATACCGTCTTGCGTAAAGGTGTTCCCGATTTTCACAAGCATTGACATCAGCTGCTTAAGCCGTCCCATATCACCGAAAAAACAGACGGACATCTCGTCGGACGTATTGATTTTAACCCTGTTCCTCTTATCACGAATCACTTTTCGCTGTATTTTTATTGCATCATTGATAATATGCTGAAGATTATATGCCGTTTCCTTGAGCGAAAGTCCGCTGTCTGTCATTTTTGCGTACTCTACCGTATTTCCGAATGCCGCCAAAATTTCGTTGCCGTTTTTCACCAACACCTCCATAGAGGCTGCCATCGCCTCCGGATCATGATTTGCCAGTGAAAGCTTTGCACTCTCTATCCAAAGGGAAAATGTTTTTTCCATATTGGAATAAATATCCACCATGCGTTTTGTCTGACTTCTTGATATTTGCTCAAGCTTTGTGCTGTTTTGCAGCGCAATATAATTCTGATACGCCATGTCGGACAGCACCGCCGCAAGCTCCGTCAGAAACTTTGCCGCCCTTTTAATCTGTACCTCATCCACAAAATGAATTTTTCGTGATGCCTCAAGATAAGCGTCTTCATCAATCCCAAACTCCCGCGCCATCGCACGCTCCTGTGCCTCGTCCAAAGGCTCCTTGCGTACCTGCCCGCCGATAACGCTTCCGATCATATATTCATCCACCATAATCGGCGCAGCATAATCCGTCAGCCCCGCATGACAGGTATATACTGTAGGCGTTCCGTTCTCATATGTATGGATTGCACCCATTCGGTCACATTCCTCGCATCTGCACCTGCCTTTTTCGCATTTGCGCACCAAGTCCATGCACAGATGCGTAAAACCGCTGCTTTTTGTGACGGGTATGCCTTTTTCATCCGTCGTCAGAGACGCCATTCCTGTGAATTCAGAAAAAGCATCCTGCATCCGCTGCAATATTTTCACATCGATAAGCTCCGTGAGCTTTATGCCTCTCATGTTTCTACCCCCATTTACATGCTACCCTCTGTTTTGGGCTGCTACAAGGCTCTCTCCGCCATACATTTTCCGCAGCTTCGGCTTTTCAATTTTACCGGTCGGATTTCTTGGTATGTCGGCAAAAATAATGGTTCTCGGACGTTTGTATTTGGGAAGCTTCATACAGTAATCATTGATTTCCTGCGTTGTCGCCTCAATGCCTTCTTTTATTTCAATGACTGCTGCCGTAATCTCACCGAGCCGTTTATCCGGTATTCCGATGACAGCCACGTCCTTAACCTTGTCATTCGTGCGAAGAAAGTCTTCAATCTGCACGGGATAAATGTTCTCGCCGCCGCTGATGACCACATCCTTTTTCCGGTCCACAAGGAAGATAAAACCATCTTCGTCCTCCTGCGCCATATCGCCCGTAAAAAGCCATCCGTCCTTTAAAACCTCGTCAGTCGCCTTCTCGTCATTGTAGTAACAGGTCATGACGCCCGGTCCCTTGACCGCAAGCTCACCGACCTCACCGCGCTTCACCGTATTGCCGGTTTCGTCCACGATTTTAACCTCCCAGCCGTAACCTGCCTTTCCGATTGCACCGACTTTATGTATATTTTCCACACCCAAATGCACGCAGCCGGGACCGATTGATTCACTCAGTCCGTAGTTGGTATCATACTGATGATGCGGAAAAACTTTTTTCCACCGCTGAATCAGGCTTTGCGGTACAGGCTGTGCACCGATATGCATCAGCCGCCACTGTGAAAGCTCGTAGTTCTCCAATTTGATGTCGCCTCTGTCTATGGCATCCAAAATATCCTGTGCCCACGGCACCAAAAGCCACACAATCGTACATTTTTCCTTGGAAACCGCGTCCAAAATAAATTCGGGCTTCGTACCTTTTAAAAGCACTGCCTTTGCGCCCTCCAAAAAGCTTCCGAACCAGTGCATCTTCGCGCCGGTATGGTAAAGAGGCGGGATACACAAGAAAACATCCTGTTTCGTCTGTCCGTGGTGGTTCTGCTCAACCTTGCACGAATGCATCAGACTCTCATGATTGTGCAGGATTGCTTTGGGAAAGCCTGTCGTGCCGGACGAAAAATAAATCGCTGCATTGTCCATATCAGTCAACGGTATCATGGGTGTCTGACTTGAACAGTTTGCCGTATGGCTTGTATAATCCTCGGCAAAGCTTGGACAGTTGTCTCCTACAAAAAACAAAAGCCTGTTTTTACTGATTTTATCCGCAATCTCCTCCACACGCCCGATAAACTCCGGTCCAAAAACAAGCACATCCGCTTCAGCAAGGTTCAGACAGTATTCAATCTCATCGGAGGCGTAACGGAAATTCAGCGGTACGGCAAGCGCCCCTGTTTTTAAAATTCCAAAATAGATTGGAAGCCATTCCAAACAGTTCATCAAAAGGATTGCCACCTTGTCATCCTTTTTGATGCCCCGCTCAATCAAAAGGTTCGCAAAACGGTTTGCCTTTTCGTTAAACACACTCCACGTAATTTCCCTGCGGTAATGCGTCACGGGATTAGGCTCTATCAGATCATACTCTTTCCATGTGACACGTCTTGTCTCCTTCATCTCAGGATTGATTTCAACAAGACAAATGTCATTTGCGTATAATTTACAGTTTCTCTCTAATATGTCAGTTATCGGCATTGTTGTAACTCCTCGCTTGTGTTTTTCGTAAATGATGAAAATTTCCCATTTTCAATATTTGCATACTTTTTTATTTTATCACTATTGTAGCGAAATTTCTACCGTTTTCCTAAAGTTTTGTATATTTGTTACAACAGTTCGGCTTACACCCTTGCATTTGCTGCAACAACCTGTTATGATAACGCCTCAATAACAACCGCATGTGCGATTCCCGGAACGTTTTGGCCCTCATTGAAGGATGTTTTATTAAGCAGTGCGCCTGTCGGCACGAATAAAATCCGCTTCCACTGCTTTTTTGCAAGCTTTGGCAGAATATGCGCAGACAATACCACTGCCGAACAGCCGCAGCCGCTTCCGCCCGCGTGAACGTCCTGCTTCTTGGCATCGTAAATCAACATGCCGCAATCGTAATGATTTTCCGAAATATCAATATCCTCCTGTGAAAGCAGATTAAACAAAGCCTGCTGTCCCACGCTTCCGAGGTCTCCGGTAAAAATCGCATCATAATCGTCCGGTGTTCTTCCGAAATCCTTGAAATGCGTGGAAATGGTCCATGCCGCAGCCGGCGCCATTGCACATCCCATATTGAAGGAATCCTTAATACCGAAGTCTTCTATTTTTCCAACCGTAACTCCCGTTATTCCGACTTTGCAGCCATGCTCCGATTCCAATACGTTTTTAATCTGCCTGCCCGTTGTCGATTTTCCGTTTGCATTTCCTTCCTGAAGCAGAAACGCCGCGCTTCCGGTTACGGTCCACGACGCGTACAGCGGACGCTGGCTCCCATACTCCAGCGGAAAACGGAACTCCTTCTGTGCGCTTGCAAAGTGGCTTGAGGTCAGCGCAATTACCCTGTCCGCATAGCCTGCCGCAATGTTCATGCTGCCAAGGACTAATGACTCCCCACACGTCGAGCACGCGCCGTAAAGACCAAAAAGGGGAATGTGGTAATCCTTTATCCCAAACGAGCTTGCGATATTTTGTCCGAGCAAATCTCCGGCAAATAAATAGCGGACGTCATCCGCCTGCGCGCATGTCTTTTGCAGCGTAAGCGCGACCGCCTGCTTTTGCAGCTGGCTTTCCGCCTTTTCCCACGAATCTTCGCCGAACATATCATTTTTGTCGTCGCTTACCTTATCAAAGCTGCCCGCAAGCGGTCCTTCATTTTCCATCTGCCCTACAATGTTTCCGCTGCCCATAATCAGCACCGGCTTTGCATATGCCACACTCGATGTGCCGAGGGGTTTGTTTTTTGATGCATTGTTTTCCACGTGGTATCCTCCTGTTATTTTTTATTATGACATTTATTTTTCCTAAAATTATCATAACTATACAGGCTCTTTATGGTTCACGATACTCCCCAAAAATTCCCACAAAATCCGTCGCATCAATATTAAACGGAGAGTCTTCAATCATTCCATTTTTATAGCAGTTATCCGGCGATGCATTTCCCCGGGATGTCCACGAAACCAAATGCTTGTCACTGGATAAGAAATCAATGGAATTTTTATTCTCCTTTAACACCGTCATCGGGTCTAAATTATGGGTTGTAAAGCATAATTGTCCTTTGCCGTAATACATAAAATATTCAACAAGTTTACATAAATACACATCATTCAGATTCGAATCCATTTCGTCCACAAATACAATTCTTCCTCTGCTTGCAGCCACAAAACAGTCAAACAGCCTTATCAACTTTTTAATTCCCGTGCTTTCAAACTCTTTATTAATCACATACCCGCCATAGTTCAAATTTAAGTCACATATATATTCCCCTCCATTTTCTTTTGCGTCAATATCAATAGATACCAAATCTGATTTAAAAATTTTGATAAACCGTGTCAGCTGGTTAATTCTTTCCTTATACTCCTCAAAACTCTTTTTATCAACATGACTTTCATTCACACGGAAAAATGTATTGAACCCATCTTCATAACCGAAAAGCTCATCAATCATTTTCTGTTTATGCAATACGTTTCCTTTTAACTTTTTTCGTAAAAAATACAATTCATGCTGATCCTCTTCCGCAATATACACGTTTATTACAAGTGCAAGCGTTGAACATGCTATGATATGAATAAAAAAACTAGCGCTAACCAAATCATTGAATATATAATCCACTTCAAAATTTTTCATATACAATCCAACAAAAGAATGCGAAGATAATAAATTCATTGATTTCTTCTCTATCCATTCTCGTTCGTTATCACCACAATCAAGAAATGCCAGCTCGCCATTTTCAATTTCAAAAACCATTTTATACCTGCTATTCGCATAATTGCCATTTTTCACCTTCAGGTGTTCAGACTGGATTTCATATATTCCGTTTTCACGTTTTCCTATGCATACTGAATAGTGATATACCCTGCTTGTGTTATTCGAACTAAAAAGAAATTCGCATTCAAAGCAAAAAGTTTGCGTTGCTTTATTGATGATTTCATCCAAAAATATCTGTGTTTTCGAATCATTTAAATAATTATCATCTAATATTAAATTCTGGAAGATTTTAACTGCCGTTATAAGAGCAGACTTTCCCGCACCATTCTCACCATAAATTGCTTTCACCCGATACTTTTCCGAATCAAACTCTTTATCAACTGTTTTTTTATAGAAACTCAAATGCACATTCTTTTGGATATTTTTTATTCCGCAAACATCCATATTTAATAAATAGAATGTATTTTTCATTTCATTACCCCTTTTTATTATAGCACAGTTTGCAAAGAAATATTACAAAATGTATTTTTTTCATCTATAATTATAATGTTTATTTTCTAAAAAAGCAATAAAAAAAGGGTCAACCCCTTTTTTCATTTGCATATTTTTTGCTCTGTTCCTGTATCAGCTCCATATCCTGGAAATAATCTATTTTCATTGCATTTTTCACTTCCGACAGCGTTTGTGCCGCAGCTTCTCTTGCTGCGTCGGAACCCTTCTTTAAGATATTGTAAATCTCTGGAATATCCTTCTCATATTCGGCGCGCCGCTTTCTAATCGGATCAAGCTCCTCCTGAACGACATTGTTTAAGAACTTTTTGACTTTCACGTCTCCAAGTCCGCCTCTTTGATAATGTGCCTTCATCTCGTCAAGATTTGCATAGTCAGGACAATAACGCGCAAAATGCTCGTCTTTGGCAAACGCGTCAAGATACGTAAACACGGTATTCCCCTCCAAATGTCCGGGGTCGCTCACCTGCAAGTGAAGCGGGTCTGTGTACATGCTCATAATCTTTGTGCGTACCTCGTCTGCACTGTCCGCAAGATAAATGCAGTTTCCAAGCGACTTGCTCATCTTTGCCTTTCCGTCTGTTCCGGGAAGACGCTTGCACGCTTCTGCCTTTGGAATCAGTGCTTTTGGTTCTACCAGCACAGGATTTTCGGGTGCATACACGGAGTTGAACTTGTGCACGATTTCCTTTGTCTGTTCTATCATGGGAAGCTGGTCCTCGCCCACCGGCACAACGTTCGCCTTGCAGAATGTAATATCTGCCGCCTGACTGATCGGGTATGTGAAAAATCCTACAGGAATGCTCGCCTCAAAATTGCGAAGCTGGATTTCATTTTTTACGGTCGGATTTCGCTGCAGCCTTGCAACCGTAACCAAGTTCATGTAATAGAATGTAAGTTCTGTAAGTTCGGAAATCTGCGACTGGATAAAGAGCGTCGCTTTTGCCGGATCCAGCCCCACCGCAAGATAATCAAGCGCCACCTCTATCACATTCTGACGCACTTTTTCGGGATTTTCAAAGTTATCGGTCAGTGCCTGCGCGTCTGCTATCATAATATATGTTTTATCAAATTCCCCTGAATTTTGAAGCTCCACACGCTGTCTGAGCGAACCTACGTAATGCCCGATGTGAAGTCTTCCTGTCGGTCTGTCACCAGTTAATATAATTTTGCTCATCTTGTTTTCCCCTTTGGCTTTTATACTAATTTGTAATCTTCTGTTATACTAGCATTATTTCTTGGAAACGTCAATATTCTTGTAATTTGCGTTTTTCTCATATCTCTCCCCAGAAGCTTTCATTTTATCATTTTGAGAAGTGATAATTAACAAATGCTAAAAATGTTTATGTTTATAACTTTTTTGGAAACAGGCTGACCCGCAATGACTGCAATGAACCTAAGAAACTTTCTGAACCTAAGAATCGAATTTAAGATGATACACTCTATGAAAAATGTTATATCAAAACATTTGTTCTATCATGGCAAGGCGGCACGGTACGGCAAGAGCCGGATATTACCGGAAACAAGGAGGTTAAAACATGCTTCGGTTATCAGTTACGAAAAATGAGTACCTTATGATTGGCAAGGATGTCAGGCTGACATTTCTCGGGAGCAATGACAGGTCATTAAAGATTATGATTGATGCCCCGAAGGAAATTAACATTGCAAGAGGAAAAGCGATTGAAAAACGTGCAATGGAACAGGAGATGACGGCTGACAGGGACTGGTTTGATTAAAACAGTTAATAAACCGCAGGCGCTTAAAGCTGTGGAAGGCGCCTATGGCAGAGGGCGGCTGCGGATTATTATATAAGGGTTGTCTTGTATGGGAGAATCCGGTTTACAACTAAATATTGGAACTAAAAACTATGAAACGGGCAACGGATATGCCCATGACACGCGGACCGGGTTTTGAAATCCTGACCGCAGATTACACGGAGGTAATATTATGATAGTACAGCACAATTTACAGGCAATGAATTCTAACAGAATGTTGGGCATTACACAGGGAAGCTTATCAAAGTCTACAGAGAAGTTATCATCAGGCTATCAGATTAATCGTGCGGCTGATAACGCAGCAGGTCTTGCAATTTCTGAGAAGATGAGAAAACAAACCAGAGGTTTAACACAGGCATCGTCAAACGCTGAGGACGGCATCAGTGCAGTACAGACAGCAGAAGGCGCTTTGACAGAAGTTCATGATATGCTTCAGAGAATGAATGAGCTTGCAAATCAGGCAGCAAACGGTACGCAGTCTGAGACAGACCGCTCTTATATTCAGGATGAGATTTCACAGCTTACGACAGAAATTGACCGTGTTGCCGAGACAACAAAGTTCAATGAAATTTATCTCTTAAAGGGCGACGGCACAAAAGGCACAAAGACACTTGAAGCGCATGATGCAGGTCTTAAGGGAAAACTTGTTGCAGGTCAGAACGGAAAGTCTACGTTTACGGCTGATTCTTTAAAGATTGGCGATACTGTAAAAATCGGCGGAACGGATTATAATATCGTTGGTTCTAAGAGAACAGATTCTTATAATTCCATGAATGGCTTTGCAGCTGCTAAGGGTGACAAAATTGTACAAAACGGCGTTACTTATACAGTAAGCGTAGCGTCTACTGACGTAAGCGCGACGGCTGGCGTTAAGGTTGTTGACGCAGAAGGCAATAACCTTACGATTACAGTAAGTGAAGGTGCAACACATACAACATCATTAGGTATTACAACAACACTTGTCGGCAAAAATGGTCTTGATTTATCAGCAGGTACAGTAACAGGCTATACTGCATGGAAGGCAGGAGATACAATCGTTGATGAGGATGGTGTAGAATACACATATGTAGAGAATGCCACAACTCATGCGAATGGTGTCGGATATGCATATTCACCGGACGGTGTTTACCATGCTACAAGCGGTTTCTATAAGACTGAGGGAAGCAAAGCCGCAGATGCCGCTTATGTAGCAAAAGAAGGCGACGTTTATACAATTAAGGCAACCGGAGCAACAAATTCCATCGTAAGTACAACGGAAAACGGCGGAAAGAATAAAGGAATTGTATCTGTTGAAGATCTCCAAAAAGAAATAAAAAAATTAGCTGCGGGTGACACGGTTAAAATAAAGGAAAATTCCAATGCAACAGCAGTCGAATATACTGTAGGCGTAACGAAAAAGTTAGACGGTTCGGCATTTACAGCTGATGATATTGCAGAGCTTGTTAAGGCGGGGAATCAGGTAGACGTAAATGGAACAAATTATTATGCAATAGATGTATCATCTTCTGAAAAGACAGACATCTCTTTGCAGGATGCGTACCGCATGATGAAGGAAGAACTTCAAGTGGCTTCCAGCATAGGCGCAGATGTAAATGCGTCTGTTAAGCACAAAGGAGATGGTGTATTCGAAATTACGCAGGGTACGGTTGAAATTGACAACGCATTGTCATTTGCACTCCATGTAGGCGCTGATGCCGATATGACCAACAAGATTGGCGTTAACATCAAGACCATGTCCGCAGCAGGACTTGGCGTAAAGAATTTGAATGTAAAAGATAATTCAGGAAAGGCTGCAACCTATGCAATTGATGCAATTTCTGATGCGATAGAGACCGTTTCAAGACAGCGTTCACTTCTTGGCGCCGTTCAGAACAGATTAGAGCACACAATCAAGAACTTAGACAACGTTGTTGAGAATACACAGAGCGCAGAATCTGCTATCCGTGATACGGATATGGCTACAGAGATGGTGAAGTATTCGAACGCTAACATCCTTTCACAGGCAGGTCAGTCAATGCTTGCGCAGGCGAACCAGTCTAATCAGGGCGTACTTTCCATCTTAGGATAAGATTTTCGTAGGATAAGATTTTCGTAGGATAAGATTTTCGTAGGATAGCACGGAAACTGTTAGAAGCATTGTTGGTAAGACTATCAAAGTGTCAAAACAAAGCACAGGAGCCGTCGTACATATGTGCGACGGCTCTAAATTTTAATAGAGGAGAACATAATGACGAATATTCCGATTTCTGTCTGTATTATTGCCAAAAATGAAGAAAAACACATAGCAGAGTGTCTGAAACGGCTGTGTCCATATCCGATGGAGCTTGTTGTTGCCGATACAGGCTCCACGGATGCGACAAAAAAGCTTGCACGGCAGTATGCCGATAAGGTGCTTGACATGACATGGACAGACAGCTTTAGTGATGCAAGAAATTTCTGTGCTGCCCAAGCCTCGAATAACTGGATTTTAGCAATTGATTGTGACGAGTACGTCACACAGGCGGATATGGATGCCCTGAATGCGAGTGTCAGCTCCTATCCAAAATACAGGGGCAGTCTGCGCATTCACAATCTTGTTGTCATGAAAGACGCACAGCTGACTTACGCGACGGACGATGTCCCACGGCATTATGACCGCAGATACTACCATTTCGAAAACCCGATACACGAACAGCTTGTCCCCAAAAATCCATACAAGAAATTAGCAGAAACGCCATGCTTCCAACTCCCCATTGAGGTTGTCCATTACGGATATGCTCTGTCCCCTGCTGAAATGAGGCAGAAACAGGAGCGAAATTTAATCCTTTTATATCATCAGCTTGCGACACAGGGCGAAACTCCCTACATCTGTTTTCAAATTGCCCAGTCTGAGCTGGTACTTGAAAAGTACGAAAAGGCAATCCTTTATTATGAAAAAGGACTGGCGTATAACCCATCCTGCTCCCTTACCTATGTACAATACATGATAGAAGGATTGGCAAAAGCCTATGTCTGCGCCGGATACCGTCAAAAGGCGCTGGCGTTGATGGAGCATTATGAGCCGGAGTGCGACGAGAACGCTAAGTACGCCTACTATTATGCCAATGTTCTGATGGATAATCAGGAACCCCTGAAAGCCCTGATGAAATATGTCAAAGCCACTGTGCTGCCTGACGCCAAGACGCTCGGCGACGAGCTTACAAACTGCTACCGCCATATCGTGGAGTTGTATCACAGGTTTGGCGAAGAGGAGCTTTGCACTTTTTTTCAAGGGAAATATGAGGAATGCCTGCGGCAGAGGGCACAGGTGGTTGGAGATGCTTATGGATAATCCAAGGATAATGCAGGCTGCTATTGTTGAAGGATTGTGTCTGACGACAAGGGCAGTCAAGAAGAACATTAAGGAATTAACTAATAAAGGGATTATGGAAAAAATAGGTGCAGCACGGAGCGGTACATAGAAAATAAATACCGACTAATTTGTGCAATATGTCTATTCTTCAAGAGGATGTCATGTATACAGACATCCTCTCTAAATTCCGTTATATGATTAATTCCTATCATCATTACAAAGTGCTTCATATTTTTTTGTGAGTTCCTGGTATTCTTCTAATGTTTGGCATTCTTTCAGGTCATTTAATACGCGTACGCGTTCAAGTTTGCGTGCTAAGTTTTCAATAACCTCGGCATTTGTCGGCATAATGTTCACCTCCTGCTACAATATAATGATGGTTAATATCCCCGATTTTATAAAACAGGTTACGTTCCGTCTTTAGTATACTACAAATTAATAAAGATGGCTATAATATTTGTCAAACATTTTACACATATATTTTTAAGTGAAATATGATATTAAAATATATGACAAAAGACCGCCGCACCAAATGGTACGGCAGTCTTTTGTTTTCCGTTTTGACACTCTGATAGTTTTATCAGCAAATATTCTAACAAATCATATCTTAGAGAGAATTATCCCAAGATAAATCTTATCCTAAGATTGAAAGTACGCCCTGGTTAGACTGGTTCGCCTGTGCAAGCATAGACTGACCTGCCTGTGAGAGGATATTGTTGTTTGAGTACTTCACCATCTCATTAGCCATATCCGTATCACGGATTGCAGATTCAGCTGATGTTGTATTCTCAACAATGTTATCCAGGTTCTTAATCGTGTGCTCTAAGCGGTTTTGAACAGCACCAAGAGCGGAACGCTGTGTAGATACCTTTTTGATAGCTGCGCTAATGGTATCGATTGCATCTGTAGCATTTGATCCGTCTTCACCGCTAACCTTTAAGCCGTTTACGCCAAGGCTCTTTGCTGTCATGGCATCAATGTTGATGTTAATCTTGTTGTTGTCTGTTCCGTCAGCGCCTACGTGGAAGCTCATGCCTAATGCTGCTGTCTGATTCTGAGACTTCCCAATATAACTAGTTGCAATGTCTGAAAGAGAAAGCTCATTGCCGAGTGCGTCATATACTGCCGGAGCATCTGCTTTTGCAATAACGCTGCCAGCAGTGTTTACTGTAAAGTAATTGCTAAGATTATTTTCCGAAATTGCATTACCATCTTTATCATAGAATTCATAAATTTCATCTGTACTCAAAGCCGCAGCCGCCTTGTTTGCTGTCATAACGGCAGTGTTCCCTGATTTGATACCTCCCACTACAACCTCTGCAATCTTATTTCCATCTAAATCCTGAATTTCAAATGTTCCTTTAGTAGCAGTTTCAGTGACTTTGTAATTTGCCTTAGCATCGCTTCCATTCAACTCCAAAACATACTGTGATGTTGTCGCAGTTGTTATGTTTCCACCAGCAACTGTTGTATTAACTACAGTTTTTGCTGAAACTGTAACGCCTTGGTCTCTCAATGCCTTCGCAAGATTGTTTTGGTCACTTACGGACACCTTATTTTTCTTATCAGGAGTTGCAAATGTGACCTTAACAGTTGCGGAAGTAGCTTCATGCTTACTAAAGGTAACTGCTGCAGCCTGCGCTTTTCCTATTTTATACTGGAACGAATATCCTTTTTTTCCAAGGATATCGCCTTTCAACAGGTATGTCTCATTGAACTTGGTTGTCTCAGCTACACGGTCAATTTCCTGTGTAATCTGGTCAATTTCGTCCTGAATGTATGAACGGTCATCTGCAGAGTTCGTGCCGTTTGCTGCCTGAACCGCAAGCTCGTTCATTCTCTGAAGCATGTCATGTACTTCTGTCAAAGCGCCTTCTGCCGTCTGTACGGAACTGATGCCGTCCTCAGCGTTTGCGGATGCCTGTGTAAGTCCTCTGATCTGCTTTCTCATCTTCTCTGAAATCGCAAGTCCTGCTGCGTTATCCGCCGCACGGTTAATTGCATAGCCTGAGGATAATTTCTCTGTTGACTTTGATAAGCTTCCCTGTGTAATGCCTAACATTCTGTTAGAATTCATTGCCTGTAAATTGTGCTGTACTACCATAATAATTACCTCCGTGTAATCTGCGGTCAGGATTGCAAAAACCTGTCCCGCGTGTCATGGGCATATCCGTTGCCCGTTTCATAGTTTTTAGTTCCAATATTTAGTTGTAAACCGGATTCTCCCATACAAGACAACCCTTATATAATAATCCGCAGCCGCCCTCTGCCATAGGCGCCTTCCACGGCTTTGGACGCCTGCGGTTTATTAACCTTTTTGTGTTTTACTGCCTAGTCAAACCAGTCCCTGTCAGCCGTCATCTCCTGTTCCATTGCACGTTTTTCAATCGCTTTTCCTCTTGCAATGTTAATTTCCTTCGGGGCATCAATCATAATCTTTAATGACCTGTCATTGCTCCCGAGAAATGTCAGCCTGACATCCTTGCCAATCATAAGGTACTCATTTTTCGTAACTGATAACCGAAGCATGTTTTAACCTCCTTGTTTTCGGTAATATCCGGCTCTTGCCGTACCGTGCCGCCTTGCCATGATAGAACAAACGTTTTAATGTAACATTTTTCATAAAATGTTGCATTTTTATAGTTAACTAAGCATTGAACCTCTGCCGTAATTTGGATATGCTTGAAAAAATTAGTGCAAAATTGCATAAAAAGGAGGATTTTATGAGTACAACAATACCAATAAAAGATAAGGAAGTTTTAGAAGAATTTAAAAATTATTATTTGAAAAAAGAAAATTACAGAAATTATTTGTTAATTGTAATCGGTTTGAACACTGCGCTTCGAATAAGTGATATTCTTTCATTAAAATGGTCTGATGTATATAACTTTTCCGCCAACAGATTCAAATCACATTTAGAACTTGATGAACAGAAAACAGGAAAGCATAGCGTTATTGCGCTCAATAACGCCGCAGTAGCCGCATTGCGTTGTTTTATGGAACATTTACCATCTTCAAAGTGCTGCCGTGGTAACTATATTTTTGCGAGTCAAAAAACAGTAAATAAGCCAATCGGCCGCGTGCAGGCATACCGGATTATTAAGGAAGCTGCTGCACAGACCGGTTTGGAGGAACACATAAGCTGCCATTCGCTGCGCAAAACCTTCGGTTATTTTGCCTACAAATCAGGAACCGATTCCGTTATGCTGATGGAAATTTACAACCATTCTTCCTTCCGTGTGACACAAAGATACCTTGGAATCCGACAAGATGAACGTGATGCAGTATTTATGCAAATAAATTTATAATTTTAAAAAATTTTAAATAACAGCTAAAGTATTTTTAATCTTCTCCGATATATTAAGTGTAAGAACAAATAATACAAAAGTGCAACATTTTATGAAAAATGTTGCACTTTTATTTTATCTCTATTTATGGATTTTATACACTACTGCTGCCCTGGCATCTCTTTCTGCTGCGCTTCCTCAAAACTCTTATAGCCATAAAACTTAATTGTATTCGCCATTATCTCCCGCGCCAGGCTTTTTCCGCTCTTTGCATACTCCACAACATATCGCCCGTACATCTCTATCAGCCTATCAGAATACGTGCCAAGCTCACCTCTTAAATAGGTCTCATAGGAGGTATCATACGGCAAATCCTCGGCTGTGTGTATCGTGCGGGCATTTCCTGCAAGTTTCGGATATTGCTGCGCAAACTCCTCCATCCACTTGACCTGCAACGCGATAATCTGCTCCATAATTTCCTGCTTTTCCTTCGAAATCTCGGGAAGCCTGTCTGCAAATAGCGCATACTCTTCAGGCGCCGTTGACGCCATCATCCTCGCGTATTTTTCCTCTATCATGTTTCTGCCATTTGCGTAATTTGTCTTAAACTCATACAAATACTGCAGCAGCATATCTTCGTTCCACGTCATATACTGGCTCATGCGCATCACCTTAAAAGTCGGCCAGTTGTTTTGACAGCTTGCTCTTCCGCCTGCATTTTGAACCTTATCAAACGCTTCAAATTCTGCCTTTGCAATAGAAAGAGATAGTGCCGTAATGGTCGGGACATCCGCCATCGCCGCCGCCAAAAGCGCGTCGCTTTTTGCAATCAGTTCTGCCGTGTTCGCGTCGAGATACAGATCACAGCTTCCTATTATATTCAAACGTTCCAATGTATTTGCAAAAATCACCGCAAGCGATTCGATCGCAGTCGTAAGCTGTGTCTCATGCGCTTTGTCTGCGCTTGTGAGACTAATCTTTGTGACGAGCTGTGCCACGTTCTCTGCCGATGCGTTCTGAGACTGCAGTTCCTCCTGCATAAGCACCATATCCGGATTGTCCGGCAACGCTTTAAACAGCCACTTGTCATGCGGCGCATACTTTTTGTTTAATAAATAGGTAAGCTTCATTGCCTGCTTTACGCACTCGGCTTTTGCAAGCTCCGCCGACACAAGCTGTCCACGCTTTCTCATACGCGCCAAATTGTACTGACCGTTCTGTGAAAACAGTGCACATGCCTGCGCAATCTTTCTGTACCAGACAGCCTTGGGATAATACCCTGAAAGCAGAGTTCTATATGAAGTAAAGATCCCCTCATCATCTCTGAAAACCGCACCGTTTGTCGCTGCTGCCAGCGCATAGTCATGCACGGCAAGCCAGCTTTTAATTTGCGTCAAACCCTTGCTTTCACTGGTAAGTGTTCCGATTAAATCAAACCCAAGTGTATTTTTATAAAAATCCTCTATTACCATAACCCCTGCACGGTCCTTGCCATGAAAGGTTTCAATGCGTTTTACACCCAAAAACGTATCCGGAAGCTTCTCATACTCTGCCTCGAGCGCCGTTCCGATCTGCTCATACACATCTTTTGTAACCCACAATAAAAAGCGCGGTCCAAAATCGTGGTCTCTCGACTGCATATCATCAAATCCGAAACAATCCGACCCTTTTCCCACCAAGCCTGCCGCAATCCGTGTCTCATATTCCGGAAATTTTTCCGCAATCATGGGCTTTCCATATTCCTCATAATATCTGCGGCAAAGCTCCAAACCTGAAATATCTGGTGTCAAATCGTCGTTCGTTTCGTCTAACTCTAATTCTTCCAATATATCGTCTTCCATGGCATCCGCTTCCTCTGAATCCGGTTCCTTCGTCTCTGATACCTCCCCGACTTCGACAGCAATCTCGTCCATAACCTCCGCTATCACAGCATCCACTGCCTTATCCTCATCATACGATTCCCCCATGCTGTTCTCACCGTTCCCGAACATCTCATCCGCCTGCGCCTCACTAATATACTGCTCCTGAAGCTTTTGGGCCGCAGTCGCTTTGATGTCCGCAAATGCCGATCCGATGTCAAAGGTGCTCACACTGTCGGCAGGACTGTAGTTTTCCTCCATTTCGTTCTCCTCCCCGGCTTTTACTGTCGTATCGTCCTCATGCTCCTTTTCACCCTCTTGTGTTTCGTCATCCGTCTTTTTATCCGCCCTGATTACGGATGCCCACCCGTCGTTATCAATGTCAATCCCGAGAATCCGATCAATCTCCTCATCGTCCATTGCAGACTTAGGTTGCTCCTTCTCCTGCTCCATAACGGCTTCTACCGGTTCCTGAGCCTCTTCCAAAATCTCATCCGAAACATCCGGGGATTTCTCTCCAAGCTTCTCCCTGATAATCGCAATGTTATCACTCAGCCGTTGATACTGGATATTCTCCGCACCAAGATATTTAGCCACGCACTCCCTGCTTTTTTCCATTGCCGCAAGCGCGTTTTCATAGTCTTTATCCATATAGTAAAGGCTTCCAAGCGCCGACAGCGCTGCACTGTAATGCGCATCATCAACTCCGATTTCCTCAAAAATGCGGATTGCCTCCTCGGCTCTTTCCTTCGCCTCGTCATCCTGCCCAAGCTCAATACAGGTATTGGCAAGATTTGCCTGCGTCACAGCCACCTCAAACGCTGTATTCTCCTTGTGGCTCACAATCTCAAGCGCATTCTTCAACTGCTCCTTTGCCGCACCGAAATCCCCCATCTCCTGATACAAAAGGCTTAAATTATTGTAAAGCCCTGCAAAGTACATATCATCCTCTTTGAGCCTTGCCACATAAATCGGGCGCACTTTGTTATAAAACTCCAGGGATTCCTGCAAATGCCCCGCCGCACGATGTGCATTCGCAATGTTTAGCAGCGTTGTCGCGTACGGCATGGTCCCGTTTAAGCCCATCTCTTCCATCAAAGCAAGCGCTTCGCCGCAATATGCAATTGATTTGTCATACTGCCCCGTTTCCCTAAAAAACCCGATACATTCATTATATAGCGTGAGCATCACATCCTGCGCACCCTGTTCACGTGCCTGTGCAATATGTTCCTCCAAAAACTGCGGCACCTCAATGATACGCTCCTGTGTAAAAAGATTATCTAACTCCATCATCACTTGATTCAAGTTCATGTGTCACTCCTCCTTAAAATATCAACCGTGTGTGCCCCCGCGCCCAGTAAATCCGCCCGTGCGCAGACTGCCATCTGATATTGTACAAACAGTTCAAACTCTTCATCCGAAAGCCGGTTTAAAAACGGACGCATATAATTTGCCGCTCCGTCCGGCGATATGATCTCAATGCGCTCTAACCCCTGTGCCTGATTCAATGCGTCAATGTCCTCTATCCGCATATAATCATACAATTCGTCAGGACCCGATATGGTTTTAAAGTCCTGCGTAAAACGTCCCTGTTCCATACATTCAAGAATATGCTGCTCTTTAAAGCCATATGTGATAACACTGTACTCGTTCATACAGTATGCCGCCAAAAGTACCCCGTCCTTCTTTGTCACGCGTTTTGCCTCACCAAGCGCTTTGCTTTTATCGTCAAAGCCAAACAAGTGATACATCGGACCGAATAAAAGGGTCACGTCAAAGCTTTCGTCGTTTAGCTTTTTTAAATTCATGGCATTTCCCTGCATCGCGTGCACCGTGCTCGCCTTCTGCTTCAAAATCCCGAGGTTATACCTGACTAACTCAACCGCAGTCACGTCATATCCCTCATTTGCAAGCGCCACACTATATCTCCCCGTGCCCGCGCCGATGTCCAAAACCTTTATCTTTGCCCTTTTATCCCCAATATCGGAAAAAGCAGCCGCATTGTCAAGACTCGCGGCTGCCCTGTCAAGATATTTGTGTATATACTTCATCGAAACGCGGAATTCGACCTGTCCATGCCGCGAGTTCAGCCGCTTTTCTTCGTTAAATTTATTATAATATTCTTCCAGTTTTGTCATGGATTATATCAATACCTCCAGCTTTTTCTGCACCCATGCAATTACAGGCCCCAAGCAAAAAGCACACAAAAGCGTCACAATTCCGAAATCTCCGCCAAGGATTGTGCCCGTTATCATAAAAAACAAATCCCATAAAATACGCACCGCCTTAAACGGAAGTCTTTTCACATGATCCGAAATAATAAACGGCAGTGCGTCAAACGGCGACGCACCAAGTCCCGAACTCATATAAGCCGCAGCGCCTACCATAAAAACCGCCAATGCCGGCAGCAAAAGCACATATCGTACTAATGTTCCCTCAAAAAATCCTGCCGGAAGCGTCACGGACCACAGCCATTTAAAAAAGTCGGAAATGTATCCCAAAAACAGCATATTTCCCAGTGTCCCGAATCCAATCATGCCAATGTCCAATTTCAACACGAAACAAAGCGTCACGATATGGAACAAAACAAGGCATGTGCCGAAGCCAAACGGCAGGAAGCTGCTGATGCCCTGCGTAAAGCAGGAACAGGAATCCGTGCCGAGATTAATGTCACGTAAGATAGAAAGACCAAACCCCATCATAAGAACTCCACCCATCATAAAAAGCATACGCTTCGTGAATTTTGGAGGACGTGCAAACCATTTGTAGTTTTTGGGATTAAAATTCATAAAAATTATGCTCCTCCAATTTGGGCTTTTCAGGCTCTGCTGCCGGTTTTTCCTCGATCTGCTCATTTTGTGTCTTTCCGTGAACCGTTTCCGTGCGAATCTCAATCACCGGACCGCCCGTACCATTAATATAATCCCCCGTGATTGTGACCTCTCCGATGTTATCATCCTTTGGAATTTCATACATAATATCGAGCATAAATTCCTCGATAATCGCACGCAGCGCTCTTGCACCCGTATCGCGCTCCTGCGCTTTCTTTGCGATCGCAGCCAGTGCACTGTCATCAAAGTTGAGTTTTACCTCGTCAAGCTCCAAAAGCTTCTGATACTGTTTTAAAATCGCGTTTTTCGGCTCTTTTAAAATTTTTATATAGCTCTCCTCGGTCAGCCCGTCCATCGGGCAGATAATCGGCAGTCGTCCGATAAATTCCGGTATCATGCCGAATTTCTTAATGTCCTCGACTGCCACCTTCTTTAACAGATTCTCCTCCTTGTCAAACGCGTCCTTTAGCTGCGCGTTAAAACCGATGGAGGACTGTTTCGTAAGCCTTTGTTTAATAATATCCTCAAGGTCCGGAAACGCCCCGCCGCATATAAACAAAATATTTCTTGTATTGATTGTGGTAAGCGGTACCATCGCGTTTTTGCTGTTTGCTCCGACCGGCACCTCAACGTCTGCTCCCTCCAAAAGCTTGAGCATTCCCTGCTGCACCGACTCTCCGCTTACATCGCGTGAAGTCGTGTTTTTCTTCTTTGCAATCTTGTCAATCTCGTCAATAAAGACAATTCCCTGTTCCGCCCGGTCTACGTCATTGTCTGCGGCAGCAAGAAGCTTGGAAACAACAGACTCAATGTCGTCACCAATATAGCCTGCCTCCGTAAGCGATGTCGCGTCTGCAATCGCCAAAGGCACATCAAGAAGCCTTGCAAGTGTCTTTACCATATAAGTCTTTCCGCAGCCCGTGGGACCTAACAGTAAAATATTGGATTTTTCAATCTCGATATCATCCATTGTGCCCGTACTCACACGCTTGTAGTGATTATAAACCGCCACCGAAATAACCTTTTTTGCATAATCCTGCCCTACCACAAAATCATCAAGCTGTGCCTTTATTTTGTGCGGCGCGGGCAAATCATGAATGTTAAAGACAGCCTCGTCCTTGTTCTTCTCTTTCGTCTTTTTCTTTTTCAGCTTTTGGCGGTTGGGAATTCCGCCGTCTCCCTGAAGGTCGGCGATATTTACAAAACTTATGTTCGGAAAACGTCTCTTATTATTTTTTCCGTCATTCTCCTTGTCAGAACCCATGTTTGTATAATTCAACATGCCCTGATAGTCAAACTGGCTGACTGTATCCATCGTCTTATGCATACAATCGGAACACACGGAAATATGATTCGGAAGCTTAAACATTCTGCCCGTCTTACTCTCGGGACGCCTGCAGATAAAGCACACGTCCTCATAGTCGTTTTCCTTATCCTCCTCATATTCGTCATCCTTGACTTCATCGCCGCCTTCACTCATATCCAGCATTTCCATATCCAAATCGTCTAAATCAAAATCGTCTCTCTTTGCCATTCTTAACCTCCATTTGACCACAAACCCGTGATATAAATATGCCGGTATCCTAATCCTGCTTTAACCCGAATGTCACTTCCACTGTCATCTTCTCGTAATCTCCGTCCTGAATGCGCATCAGCGTAATTTCCGCTTTTGTATCCGCCTCATAATATTCCAATATGCTCTGAACCCTCGACATGGAGGTTACTTTTTGGTCATCAATCGCCGTAACGATGTCTCCTTTTTTGATTCCAGCCTTCTCTGCCGCCGTACCGGAAAGAACGCTTGAGACATAGACGCCCTCCGGCATCTCGTATTTCTCCATCGCATCCTCGGAAACATCCGTTCCTGATATGCCCAAAAACGCGCGTTTTTCAACTGCAACCTTTCGCTTTGTCTCCTGTTTTACAAGCTCATCCACAATCGGGCGCGCTGTGTTAATCGGAATGGCATATCCCATTCCCTCTATCGCATAATCCGCAATTTTGCTTGAATTTATCCCGACAACTTCGCCGTTTACATTGAGCAGCGCACCGCCGGAATTTCCGGGATTAATCGCCGCGTCGGTCTGTATCAGGCTGCTCAGATTAATCTCCTCGTCATCCTCAAATATATCGCAGTTGAGTGCGCTGATAACACCTGTCGTCACCGACTGTCCGTAGCCGAGTGAATTTCCGATTGCAATAGAAGGCTCTCCAACCTCAAGCGCATCCGAATCCCCAAGCGCTGCAATCGCAATCGTATCGAGTGCGGCGTTTGGCACATCTTCCAACAGAACGCTTACAACCGCCAAATCCTCGTTTGGCGCAACACCCTTCGCGTATGCCACAACCTCCGTATCATCAATAAACTGGACATACAAATCGTTGGCGTCCTCAACCACATGATAGTTGGTCAGAATCAGCAGCTCCTCATCGTTTTGTGCAATGATAATACCCGAGCCGTTTGCCTCCTCGTCATATTCCTCATCATACCAGTAATCGTACGCCGTATACTCGTTTGTAATGGATACTACACACGGCATCGCCGCCTTTACGACCTGCGTCACATCGGTCACAACCGCCTTTGCCGTATCCGCCTGCTGTATCGTCTCTACGTTTCCTATGTGAATGTCCGCTTTACTGTTCTTTTTCTCGTCTGTCTCCTGTTCCGCTTTTATCTCCTGGTCTTTTTCCTGTTCCCTTTCGGGCTCTGTTGTCTCGTCCTCATTTGTTTCCGGCTGTGTTGTATGACGCTCCTGCGTCTCCTTTGCCGTTTCTTCATTCGCTTTCGGTTTTTCTATGGACTCTCTTTCATCCGCCTTGTCGGCATCTGCGTCAAACCGTGGTTCCTGCTCTATGGTATCGGCGCTTTCCCAGTCCTTCGTTCCCCAATTGTCCGTCTGCGTTTCAAGCTCAATCTCCACTCTGTCAACCCACGCAGGCAGCGACTCTTTCTCATCCGACTGGGATTTTTCCATGCCGCCCCTGGCAAAAGAACCAAACGAACGCACATAAAAAGACATGTCAAACACGCCTGACAAAATATAGAGCACAGTCACCGCATAAAGCGCTGCAAACATCGTGCATCCTGTAATAACCAGGATGTTTTTGAAAACCGACGGCTTTTTTTTGTTGTTTCTCATATTATTTCTCTCCTTATCGGATGCTTCATCACTCAACAGTAACCGACTTTGCCAAATTTCTAGGCTTATCTACGTCACATCCCTTGCCGACCGCCACATAATATCCAAAAAGCTGCAATGGTATAATCGCCAGCGAATTAGTAAAATACGGATTGGTACGCGGAAGGTAAATACAGTAATCCGCCGCTTTCTCTATATCCGTATTGCCTTCATTTGTCACCGCAAGCACAAACGCCCCTCTTGCCTTGACCTCTACCATGTTACTGAGCGTTTTTTGGAACAGCGCATCCTGTGTCGCCACTGCCGCGACAAGCGTTCCCTCCTCAATCAGTGAAATGGTTCCATGCTTTAATTCTCCTGCCGCATATGCCTCGGAATGAATATATGAAATCTCCTTTAATTTGAGCGAACCCTCCATCGAGATTGCATAGTCAATACCGCGGCCGATAAAGAATACATCCTTCGCACCGATATAACGGTTTGCAAAGCGCTGTATCCGCTGTTTATTCGCAAGAAGCCGCTCAATCTGCCCCGGAAGCCGCTTTAAGTCCGCCAGCATGGAGCGGAACATGCCTTCGTCAAGCGTTTCGCGCACCTTTGCAAATTTCATCGCAAGCAGGTACAGCGCAATCAACTGCGCACTGTAAGCCTTTGTAGTCGCAACCGCAATCTCCGGCCCTGCCCACGTGTACATTACATTATCCGCCTCTCTTGCAATGGAGCTGCCAACCACATTTACAATGCCCAGCACCTTGTGACCGCGTTTTTGCGACTCCCGAAGCGCCGCAAGCGTGTCGGCTGTTTCTCCCGACTGGCTGATTACCACAACCATTGTGCCTTCTTCCAAAATCGGGTTTCGATAGCGGAATTCGCTCGCTACTTCTACCTCTACGGGAATGCGTGCCAGCCCCTCAATCACGTATTTTCCCGTCACTCCGGCATGGTATGCCGAACCGCATGCCACAATGAAAATCTTTCGGATCGCATTCATTTCCTCATCGCTCATGCCAAGCTCCTCAATCACAATGTCATTGTTTTTGATTCGCGGCATCAATGTGTCCGTCACGGTCTTTGGCTGCTCATACATTTCCTTGAGCATAAAGTGCTCATAACCGCCCTTTTCCGCAGCATTTGCGTCCCAATCAATCGTGACGGGTTCTTTTTCAATCTCTTCCTCGTCCACGGTATAAAAATGCATGTGATCGGCGCGCAGGCGCACAACCTCCTGATTTTCGATAAAGTACACTTTTCTCGTATATTTCAATATGGCAGGAACATCCGACGCAATAAAACATCCTGTCTCATTTTGTCCGACAATTAACGGACTGTCCTTGCGAACCGCAAAAATCTGATCGGGATGCTCCGCAAAGATGATGCCGAGTGCATAGGAACCCTGTACGCGGTGCATGACCTTTGTAATTGCCTCGAGTGGATTTCCTTTATAATAATAATCAATTAAGTGCGCAAGCACCTCCGTATCGGTCTCCGATACAAACTCGTATCCCTTTGATTTCAGCTTTTCCTTTAAAGGCAGATAATTTTCAATAATACCATTGTGTACGACCGCAATCGTCTCCTGCTGATTATAATGCGGATGTGAATTGACATCGCTCGGCGCACCGTGCGTCGCCCATCTTGTGTGACCGATTCCAATCATTCCGGGCATTGTCGCACCATCATGCGTAAGCTCCTCCAACACCTTTAACCGTCCTACCGACTTTTGAATCTGTATTTTCTCTCCGTTAAAAACAGCCATTCCTGCTGAATCATAACCCCTGTACTCAAGCTTTGAGAGCCCTTCCAGTATCACGGGCGCCGCCTCATGTGTTCCGATATATCCTACAATTCCGCACATATTTATATTCCTCCTGATTTTAAATACACCTGCGAATTTGAGCGCAGGCACAAAGCTGCCCTACGAACACCGTTCGTAGTTCTTATTTCCAATAATTCTTATTCGAACTGCACCACCATACCGCCTTTGCAGGTAAATGCCGATATGCCTTTCCAAGTTTGTACCCTGCAAGCTTAAAAGCACTCGACACAAAAAGATACGGTATCAGTCTTTTGTGTTTCGTATCCCATAGATGTCTGACCGTGTCTGCCACAAGCCTTGAACCCTCGCTTTCTGACGAAATTCCGTCAAATACCTCGGGGTGTTCCCGCTGTGATACGCCTAAATCAAAATTTCTTCGAAACTGCTGCATACATGTAAGGTTATGCGAATGAATGACCTTCGCATCCGCCGCGTAAGCAATGCGCTTTCCCGCCTTCACCGCATGTCCCGCGTATATCATATCCTCATTGAAAATCGCGCGTTTTTCAAAACCGCCCAACACGTCGTAAATTGCCCGGTTGTATGCCGCACATACATTCGAACAAAAAAACGTCTTGATTCCCAGCCGCTCAATGTCCTGTGCAGATTTGACGCCGGGTTCGTCCGGATAATTAAATTTTCTCGTAAACCGCTCAATTTCGCGGCAATCGGGACGCGCAAGCTGCTTTGCATAAGCTGCCGCGACATCTTCCCCGCACATCAGCGCATCGACAAGCGCCTGTATCAAGTCCGTGTCCGCAGGCATGGCATCATGCGTCATACACACAAAAATATCTGCATTGGAATATTTTAGGGCTTTTCTGCGCGTACCCGCATGATCAAACTCCCTTGCAGAAAGATGATGTACCTCAATATTATGATACACTTTCAAAATTTTGGTACCATGAAAAAGCCGCTCAAAGTATTTCTCCTCCGTATTCATTATTATAATTTTATGAATCGGATATGTCTGCGACTCCAAAAGCCTGATTAAATCAAAAAATTCTTTTGACGGCTTATAAGTCGGCAGTATAATGTCCACAGTGTACTGCATTCCGCTCCTCCGTGCTGTCAGCATATAATGCCTAAAAGGGGGCCTTATTTTCGGTCCCCTTACCGGCATCTTCTATTCTCCCTTATAGCTTATTCCTGTATCTGATGCAATCTTTTTGCTGCACTTCTTTACGGTTTCCGAAGGCTCATAGTCCTCGTCGCCGAACATAAACTTGTGCAAAAGGATTACATTCTGCTCCAAGTCCACAGGCACGACCACGCTGGCGCTTCCCACACGACCGTTTGGTACAATATAGTCTTCAAACGGAAAACCGGTTGTTTCACCTATGTCATAGCTTGCAATATCCTTGAGCAGCTCTAATATTTCGGTAAGCGACAGCGATGTCATTACCTTTGGAAATACCGCATCCGCAATTTTATTAAGCGTTGCCGGATTGAGCGTCATCGCCTTTTCCGCCACCTTTGTAAGCACGGTACGCTGTCTCTGTGCACGCTCAAGGTCGTTTCCCACATAACGCACGCGCGCGTAAGCCGTCGCCTGAAGTCCGTTTAAAGTCTGCACACCCGCACGGGTAACAGCTGTGTACGTTCCGGGGTCCGCTACATAGTTCGGCTCACCCTTTGCATTTGTCGTACCATCGGGATGACCTACCATACTGATTTGATAGTCGTTAATATAATTAATCTCCGCCTGCTTTACGTCAATTTCCACACCGCCTACCGCGTCAATCACATCAATCAGACCGTCAAAACCAATCGTGACAAAGTCCTCCACATCAAGATCAAGATTCATGTTCAGCATTGCCATCGCCTGTTTATATCCGCCTCTTGCATATGCGGCATTTGCCTTATTATAACTATCTGTGCTTAAATTCAGCCACGTATCACGGTATACGGAAATCAGTCTGACCTCTTTCGTATCAAGATTGATGGAGGCGATCATAATCGTATCCGTACGCGTGCTCTTATCAAGCTGCTGATCGCGGGAATCCACGCCAAACAAGGCAATATTGCGGTAGCCCTTGAGCACCTCGCTGTCCGCAATGGTTTCATCAATTGCAAGCTCCTCTTTTTTCTCTTCATCCGTTATCTTTACATGCTGAATTTTGTTTGCCTTTGACATTGCCCAAAAGACACCGACAAGCGTACAGATCACCAAAATCTCCACTGCAAACAGTGCGATCTTCCACTTCTTTTTCTTTGCATTCTTTTTCCTTTTGGCTTTCGGAGCCGTATTCGGGCGCGGACGCTGCTGTCCTCTTGCCGCCTGCCCCTGTCCGTTTGCGGAACGGCGCTTTGCCGTACCCTGCGCCTGTCCCTGTCCGTTTACAGGGCGGCGTTTTGCCGTACCCTGCGGCTGTCCGTTTGCCGGACGGCGCCTTGGCTGACCGCCTTGCTGCTGACCGCCTGCGGGGCGTCTTGCTCCTTGTCTGTTTCCGTTTGGTTTATTGTCATTGTAATCCTGCATTTCATTTCTCCTGTCTGATACTGGAATTCAGTATGCGTTTTTACTGATAAAGCCCTTGAAAAAAGTGAGAAATAAGATTTTAATATCAAATGTCATCGACCAGTTTTCAATATAGTACAAATCATACTCGATACGCTTGCGAATCGAGGTGTCTCCTCTATAACCGCTTACCTGTGCCCAGCCGGTAATCCCCGGGCGCACCTGATGCTTTATCATATACCGCGGTATTTCTTCTTTAAATTTCTCCACAAAAAGCGGTCGTTCGGGACGGGGTCCTACAAGACTCATGTCACCCTTCAATACGTTAAAAAACTGCGGAAGTTCATCAATGCTTGTCTTGCGGAGCAGCTTTCCGATTTTCGTAACACGCGGGTCATTTTTCTTTGTCCACCCCTTTTTCTCCTCCTCGGCAGGCTGCACCTCCATGCTCCGAAACTTATACATCTGAAACGGTCTGTTGTGCAGTCCGACACGCTCCTGCTTAAAAATCAGCGGTCCTTTGCTTGTTGTCTTTACACCGACTGCCGCAATCAGCATAACGGGCGAAAACAAAATAATCGCAATCGACGCGCCAATCATATCCACAATGCGCTTTAACACCCTGTTTACCAAATTGGTAAGCGGCACACGCCGGATATTGACTACTGCAAGTCCGTCCATATCTTCCAAATAAGGACGGCTTGGAATCACACTGTTGTAATCCGGAATAAACTTTGTATGAACGCCTGATTTTTCACAGATATTGACAATCGACTCCAGCCTGTCATAATCGGACAGCGAGAGTGTAATGCCGATTTCATCCAGCTCGTTTTCCGGAAGCATCGCACTTAGCGTATCAATCTCACCGATAACGCGAACGCCCTTATAAACGGCTCCCACCGGTACGCGGTCATCAAGAATGCCGCACACTTCATAGCCCCACTCGGGATTTGCCTTGATTTTGCCGATGTATTCCTCCGCCGCCCTGGAATATCCGACTAAGAGCATATGCTTGAGATTGTATCCTTTTCTGCGGACATAACGCAGCACAATCCGAACGCCCTTTCGCATCATCGACTCGGCGACAATATTGAAACCGTAGAATACACCCACCATTCCTCGTGAAAAATCGGGGATGTTAATCGCAAAAAGCACCACCATAACGGCTACAAGTCCCACCGTGTTCGCCTTTATAATGTTAAACACTTCGTACATCGTCCTTGAAGTGCGCTTCGACGAGTACATGTCAAATACATTATACAAAATCAGATAGCCCGGTACAATCGCCGCAAACGCCGTAACGTATATTTCCATAGGAAGAATGCCTGTCTCCGGATTGTTTACCTTAACATAGACATTAATCCACAAAAACCATGCCAGCCAGTATGTGGCTGCGACAACCAGCGCGTCGAGCAGTACGAGCAGTCTGTTGAAATATTTCTGATTATCTCTTATCAATTATCTCACCCTAACTCCCCCTGCCTTTTATAATTCCCTTTTCTTTTCCATATTATAAAAGGCTTCAAATCAGGATTGTGAATTTCTTATTTTATTGCGCTTTTTTTATTTTACATTATTCGCGCAAAAAGTACAACAATTTTGTATCATTGTGTCGAAGATTTTTATTTTATGTTACTGTTCACTCCGTTCCAGTAACGACTTTATCCCTGTATCAGCTTTACCAAATTCAGCCATAATTCCAACTGGATCTTACAATAATTTGCGAGTCGTTTAGCGCAAAATTTCTGCTTATGCGCTCTTCCTTCGGGGCTGAATGACAGCCGCACACCGTTTGCAAGCCCCGACACATACGCTTTGCCTAAGCCCTTTTTTATAAAAAACATAGTCTTTATAAAAAAACCCGCAGCAAGAAACGGCAGGTTGATTAAAATCTGCAAAAAGGGCATATTTTTATAAATCAGATAGACACTGTTTCTTGCGGCAAGCTTCGTCTTAAATTCATTATACCTTGAACCGCTTGTGGCGCTGCCTGCATGATACACGACGGCATTTGCGGCAAACCGGTTGCGGTATCCGTAAATTTTTGCGCGGTATCCGATGTCGATGTCCTCTAAGTAGGCAAAGTGCTCTTTGTCAAAAAGCCCCACCTGCTCATCGGATAAAAGCGACCGTCTGTAAATTGCCGCGCCCGCACATGCCGCAAAAATTTCGCAATCCTTCTTATAAAGAACCGGATTTTTCCCTTTTCCTCTTGCAAATGCCCAGCCAAGCGCACAGTAAAAATCCCCGGCATCATCTGTCTTATCTTTGTCGTACAGCGAAATCAGCCGTGCCGACGCCGAGAAGATTTTATGGTCCCGGTCGTTGTCAAGCGCTCTCTCAAGTTCTCGAACAAACGTTTTATCCACTCTCGTGTCGTTATTTAAAAGGATGACATAAGGGGTAACGCTTGCCGCAATGCCTTGATTTACAGCAACGCTAAATCCCGTGTTCTCACTGTTTTTGATAACGCGCACCTGCGGAAATTTTTCCTCGACAAGCGCGAGGCTGCCGTCCGTCGAAGCATTGTCCACGACGATGACCGCCACGTCCGTGACCGTGCCCTGATAAATGCTGTCAAGACATGTTTCGATATATTTTATTCCATTGTAGTTGGGTATCACAATCGTCGATTTTGCCATCGCCCATTCCTTTCTGCCGGTTTTACGCTACTTATGAAAATTGTCCGCCCTTCCTTTTACGCCGCGGACGCATACAGGGTCTAACAAAAGCCGTCCGCCTTTCTGAAGCAGCCTGCGGCTGAGCGTACCGCTCAAAAGCGCAATCTGCGCGCGTCCTTCTGCGGTTCTGTCAAGATCCCTGAGCCACTGGGGAAGCTCCTTTTCATCCGAATACAGCGTACTTTGATACGGATGCTTTGTCACTTCCTCGTAAATCGTCTGATATGCCTTGTTGACCGCCATATTGCGAATATCCAAAAGCCGTGTATTCTGATACAAATCCATGCGGTTCATATAGCCTGCATAGACAATCGGCTGTCCCTTGTAAGTGCCGCCCGCCACCTTTCCATGGTATACAGTCAGTCCGCCGACTGCCGCAAGGTCCGGTCTGTGTGTAAGCACGTTGTTGCGATACTCAATCCGGTAAAAGCCCAAATGCTTATTGTGGCGCACATCGCCCTTCCAGCCCATGCGGTCTACAAAGTCAATCAATGCCTTCTTTCCTGCCTCGTAAGCATACATCTTACTCTGCGGATTGTCCGCCGTTGAATTTTCATGACAACGCCAGTGATACAGCACTTTCGGCACATGCGCAATCTTTTTCTCCACACGCTGCGCACCCGTATTCTCCCGTTCTCTTAACAGCAGCGTACTGACGACGCGCAGCACCAAATCGTAATCCTGCGAACCGTCATACTCTTTGCGGATGCCCAATTTCTTGAGCGTTGCCGTTTCCACCACCGTAAAATGGCACATATAGTTGTTTGTCAAAATCAAGTCCAAATTAAAGTCCAGCTTCAAATGCGGGTCATAAAATCTTGCCCCCGACGAATCGCATTTATCTTCATCCGAATACACCAGTATCGGCTTATTTTCATCATTTTTCTTTTTAATGGCATGTGCCATTTCATACAGCGCATCCGGCGTAATCATATCGTCATGATCCAAAAGCCCGCAGTAGTCCCCCTGCGCCAGCTCAATTGCCCTGCCTGTATTTCCTGCAATACCGCTGTTTTCGGGAAGCCGCTCATATCGGATACGCGAATCCGCGTAACCTGCAACGGCTTTTTTAACCACATCGCTTTTGCTGCCATCGGCGATAATCAGCTCCCAATTTTCATAAGTCTGTTCCAAACAGCTCTCAATCAGCGCCGTCATATATTCCGTGCGCGTCTCAAAGGCAGGTACTAAAATAGAAAACCTTATATCCGTTATGCTTTGGTCGCTTCTTTGGCGCGCAAGCTCATTTGCATCCGGTCTTTGATACGTATAATTTCTGTAGTATTTTGCCGTTACACGCTCCCAAGCGGCAAAAAATGCCTCGCTGTAACCGTTTTTTCTGCAATAATTTATTGTCTTCTTTATATTTTGTGCCAAACTCATTTATTCAATACCTCAATATTTCGATTGTGTCAAGTTCTTGAAAGAATGCCCGCACTTGGCGTTCTTTTTGGATGAAATTCTTTTCATGCTGATTTCTTTTCCAAAAATATCTTCCTGCTGATAAAATTATAAACCATTACAATTGCCGTCGCGACAATTTTTGACACTGCAAACCAGTAGGTGTCGCCAAAAATGTTCATCAAAACAACGCTTGCCTCATAAACTGCCCTGCACGCAAGCAGAATAACTTCATTGAGTCCTAATCCGATTAAACTAAGAATCAGAAAAATCACGAACTCTTTTCTTCTGCTCAAATCCTCCTTGCGCTCAAACACAAATTTCATGCTGAGAATATAATTGATGATAACCGATATGGTAAATCCAAAAAAACCGCCGGCTGCCGTCGCCATATTTTTGGACGTCACATTGCCCAGCAGATGGAATAATCCTGTGGATATGGCAAAATCAATCAGAAAGCACACAACTCCCACAAAACCGAATTTCATAATCTGTTCCCATAATTTTTTCATAATACTCCTTTGTCCCAAATCAACAAGGCATGTCCCTTGCGCCATGTTTCCGATTACGGGTTTACGTAATATAGGATAACCAAAAAGCCGCTTTTGAGGCAGCTTTTTGGTTATCCTTTCATTTCCTTTTTATTTAGCTTTCAATCACGGCTTTGACCGCATTGGTCAAATTCTCGCTCTTCTTCTGTGCATCCTCAAGGCTTGTGCCCTTAACGCCCATGTAGAATTTAATCTTCGGCTCCGTGCCGGACGGTCTTGCGCAGCACCATGAGTCGTTTGTCAAATCAAAGTAAAGCACATTCGACTTGGGAAGCCCTGTCGTTCCCTTTTCGCCTGTCTCCATGTTGACAACAACATCGTTTGCGTAATCCCTGAACTGCGTAACCTTCAGCTCGCCGAACTCCTTGGGCGGATTGTTTCTGAATTTGTCCATCAAAGCCGCAATCTCCTTTGCGCCGTCGATGCCCTTCATCGTAATCGAATACTGGGTTTCTTTATAATAGCCATACTTCTCGTATACGTCAATCATCATGTCCCAAAGCGTCATGTTGTTCTTCTTGCACCATGAGGCAACCTCCGCAAGCATCATCACCGCAACAATCGCGTCCTTATCCCTTGCGTGCGTGCCGACAAGACAGCCGTAGCTCTCCTCAAGACCGAATGCATAGTTGTTGGAACCGGTCTGCTCAAAAAGTTTAATCTGCTCGCCGATATACTTAAAGCCTGTGAGCACTTCGATTAATTTGACATTGTAAGCCTCCGTAATCGGCTTTGTCATGTTTGTCGTAACGATTGTGGTGACAAGCGCCGGATTTTCGGGCATAGTGTTTGTCGCTCTTCTCTCGCGCAAAATGTACTCGGCAATCAGCATACCGGACATGTTTCCGGTAAACGGAACGTACTCGCCGCTCTTTGTATCAAGCGCATAGACGCCAAGACGGTCCGCGTCGGGATCTGTCGCCATAACGATGTCCGCACCCTTTTCCTTCGCAAGCTTTAATGCAAGCGTAAAAGCCTTCGGGTCTTCGGGATTCGGGTAATCGAGTGTCGTAAAATCAGGGTCTGGCAGCTCCTGCTCGGGAACAACGTAAACGTTCTCAAAGCCAAGCTCTTCCAAAACGCGTCTTACCGGGATATTTCCCGTGCCGTGGAACGGTGTGTATACAATCTTAATGTCCTTTGACACTTCCTTAATGATTTCAGGGTGAATGCTCTGCTTTTTCAGCTCTGCCATGTACGCATCGTCAATTTCCTTGCCGATCACCTCGTAAAGCCCCTTTGCCATTGCCTCTTCCTTCGGCATGGTCTTTACGTTATGATAATCCGTGATGGCTCTTACTTCGCCGATAATTCCGGTATCATGCGGGGGTGTTACCTGTGCGCCGTCTTCCCAGTATGCCTTATAGCCGTTGTACTCGGGCGGATTGTGGCTTGCCGTAACGACTACGCCTGCGATACAGCCAAGCTTGCGCAGTGCAAAAGAAAGCTCCGGTGTGGGTCTTAACGAATCAAATACATACGCCTTAATGCCGTTTGCCGCAAGACAGCGTGCCGTCTCATCTGCAAATTCGGGACTCATGCGTCTGGAATCATACGCAATCGCAACGCCTTTTTCCGCACCGCCCTGCTTGATGATGTAGTTTGCAAGTCCCTGTGTCGCCTTGCGCACGGTGTAGATGTTCATTCTGTTTGTACCTGCGCCGATAATGCCGCGTAAACCGCCTGTACCAAACTCCAGTTCTTTGTAGAAGCGCTCCTCGATTTCGGTCTCGTTGTCCTTAATCGCCAAAAGCTCGTCCTTTGTCGCCTGGTCAAAATAGTCGTCCTTCAGCCAAAAGTTAAATTCGTCCATGAAACTCATTTTGTAAACCCTCCATTCTTGTATTCGTATGCGGTAATATTTTACATAATTCGTAACTATTCAGTACCTTTATCGTTACGAGCATCAAGCCATGCAAATCCACTTTGTTGAGGCTTGATGCATAAAATAATTTACATGTTCTTACGCACTTCGCAGCAAGTGCGCAGTGCTGTACTGAACATTTACCATAATTCTATTAAACCAAAAAAATGGAAATTTTTCAAGGAAATCACAAGGTTTCATACATTTTTTTCCACGCGCAGCGAATAATCGCTGTGGTCAAGGGAAAAATTGGGGTTGTAGTACGGGTCGCCTTTTTCAAGAAGCGCCTTCCAGCGCCCGCGAAACAGCGCGGATTCCTCCTCATACCGCTTTGCCTTCGCCTCGTTTTCCACGTCAATCCCGCGCGATGCCGACTCAAAATGATAAAGCTGTGCAAACGGCGTGAACACGTTTAAATACCCCTGTTCCCGAAGGCGCAGGCAGAAATCCACGTCATTTAACGCGATTTTGAACTGCTCGTCCAGTCCGCCAAGCGCGTCGTAAAGGCTCTTTTTCACCATCAGGCATGCTCCGGTGACAGCCGACACGTTTTGGGCATAGCAAAGCTTTCCCATGTATCCCAAATTATCATAGTTGATTTTATAGTGCGTATGCCCCGCTGTCCGGTGCGCCCCCAAGCCTATGACCACGCCTGCGTGCTGGATTGTCCTGTCGCCATAGTAAAGCTTTGCGCCAACTGCGCCCACATCGGGACGCTGTGCATACATCAGCATCGCCTCCAGCCAGTTCATGGTGATGACCTGCGTGTCGTTATTTAATAGCAGCAGATATTCTCCTGTTGCAAAGCGTGCGCCGAAATTGTTGATGCAGGAATAGTTAAAGTCACCCTCATACGTAACAACTGTTATTTTGCCCTGTTCTTCCAGTGTTTTATAATAGTCGAACGTCGCCTTGTCCGCGCTGTTATTCTCAATTACGATAATCTCATAGTTTTCGTAGGTACTGTGCTCCTTAATCGAATCAATGCAGCGTCTTAAATCGTCTATATGGTCTTTATTCGGAATTAAAATCGAAATCTTGTCCTCGCGCGCAATTTCGTATTTAATCTCAAAAATGGTATCAAACGCCCTTGTGCTTTTGATTTCGAAATTCTGAAAACCGCAGCTTTGCAGATGCGCCGCCACCGCGCCCTTTGCCGCCGCAATCGCATAAGGCTTTGCGCTGATGTCGCTTGCCACGCTCGCCTTGTGGGAACGCCAGTAATATAAAAGCTTTGGCACATGAACCACGTTTTTGGCATTCGCGGTCAGACGCAAAATCATGTCATGGTCCTGACTGCCGTCAAAACCGCTGCGAAACAGCTCCGTCCCCTCCAAAAGCTTGCGCGAAAACACGCTGAAATGACAGATGTAATTGTTTGCCCTAAGGTTGTCAGGCGCAAAATCCGGCTTAAAATGCAGGGTAATCATATTGTCAATGCTGTCGCCCTTAAAGGTGGTTTCGTCGCAGTAAATATAGTCCGCATCCTGCTCGTTGATGACCTTGACATACTCGTACAAAACAGAGGGGTGCAGCACGTCGTCATGGTCAAAAAGCCCGATGTATTCGCCTGTCGCCATTTCATAACACCTGTTTGTATTTCCTGAAATACCCTCGTTTTTTTCAAGGCGTTTGTAGCGGATGCGGCTGTCCTTTTGGACGTATTCTTTACAGCGCGCCTCCACATCGTCATGGTCGCGGTCGGAGCCGTCCGCAAGACAAAGTTCCCAGTTTTGGTAGGTTTGGGCAAGGACAGATGCAATCATTTCGTTTAAAAAGGTCTGCGGCGTGTTGTAGAGCGGCACAAGAATGCTGATTTTTACCATGCGGTCAAATTTTGTTTCCTGCTGCCGTTTTGCCTCATCAGCCGAAGGAAAGCTCGCCGTACCATGAAGCTTTTTTGCCTGCGCCTCAATTTTTTTCTGCTTCAGTTTTCTCGCAATGCCGCGCGGACCGCCTAAATTGCGCAGTCTTCTGTAGTTGCGCAGTCCCCAGTGCATCACCTGGCGCAGCGGCTTTGACGCTTTCCACATCGGATTGTTTTTAATGCGGTCAAGCTGGAATTGCAGGTTGTCCGCCTCGTTCTTAGCGTCGGCAAGCCTGCCCGCCAAAGACGCGGCGCGCGCTTTTTCCTGCTCATATGCCTGTTTATAGTCAATGTGTTCGTTCCCGTTTTCCATTATAATTCTCCATTTCTGTTCTTCTATCTGCGTTTCCCCAAAAGTCTGATGATTTTTATATTTCAAACGACGCTTTCAAATGCACAAACCGTCTTCTGCCCCCGCGCTCCACAACAATTCCGATGGAATATGGTCCTTTTGGAAGCTTATCGGCGTCAAATTTCAGACAGATGCCCGAAAGCGCCGTGTTTTTCGTACGGCGGTCCTGTGCAAAAAGCGCCTCCACGTCGCGGCGCAGCTTTGGGGCTGACTCTGCCTCATATTTTTTCCACGCCGGACCAAAAATCAAAAGCGTTTTCGTAAGCCCTGCATTATCCTTTCCCCGCAGAACATGCCAGCCCGTAACCGTCACGGTGCCGTCCTCCTGCACAATTTGGTCGATGTGAAACAGTTGACGGTTCTCGCCTGTCAGCTTCCTGTAGCCGTCCGCAAGTCGAACATTCATTCGTTCCAAATGCTGCCGTATGTTGTCCTGCATAAACCACTTTAAAAGCGTTCTTTTTCCTTCCTCCGTAAGCGGTTTTAACGGCTTCGGTTTTTCGCACGCATACAAATAATTCACATGGTACGCCGCATCTTTTTCCCACTGTACAAGATTCGGACTGTAAAACGGGTCATATCCCCCTGTTTTCGTCATTGCCCACGCATGTTTTTCGTACAGCCTGCGCCTTTCCCGTAACAGCCGCTCTCTTTTTTCGGGCGCGGTATCCGCCCCGCGGCTGACCGATTCATGGTGGATTAAAAACGCGCTGTTTACCTGCACATTGTAGAGTCCCATCCGGTACAGCCGAAAACACAGCTCCACATCATTATACGCCACGGCAAGCTCCTCGTCAAAAAAACCTGCGCGCACAAACTTGTCGCGGGAAACCATCATACACGCCGCCGTCACGGCAAGCATATTGTAATCGGCGAGGTTGTGCCCATGATACAGACTGCCGTCATCGGGCATACCGCCAAGCTTGTGTGCGGGACCGATTCCCATGTTTGTGATGCCTGCGTGCTGGATTAGATTGCCGTCAGGGTAGCGGAGTTTTATTCCGACTGCACCCACATGCTCCATTGCGGCATAACGCATCATGTTATGGAGCCACTGCCCGTCCTGCTGCGCTTTGGCGACTTCCATGTCGTCGTTTAAAAACAGCAGAAAATCGCCGTCTGCCGCCTTTGCACCGAGATTGCACATTTTAGAAAAGTTAAATTTGGCCTGTTCGTACAGATACGTTGCGCCGTACTCCTCCAAAAAAGATTTTATACACATCCTGTTCTCGTCAGAGCTTCCGTTATCCACAACAATTAACTCATAGTCAATATCTTTTGCACACGAAACAAACGTTTCGACACACCGCCTGAGCAGTTTGGGGTTATCCTTTGACGGGATGATAACGGATAATTTGCCAAGACTTGCCCTTTTCCCGCCGATGCGTACGGTATCCTGATTTGCAAACGCGTCCGGCACAAAACCGTCAAGCGTATCCTTCCCAGAAAGCCTGTTATTGGTATATAGCGCTTCGGGAATATGCACAAAAAAGTCCGCTCCATGCTTACCGCCCCCTCGTTCCAGCGCCTTATGGGAAAGCGCCCGCACAAGTTTGCAGAGCGAAAGTTCCGTGCCAAATGTATCTGTTATCTCCGCAATCGCCTGCCCGCGTACGGCAAATAGATTTCCAATGTAAAAAAAGGCTTCCAGCGTGTCCGGCGAAAAGTCCGGTTTAAACCACGGTTCTCCCCGGTACAGACCGTTTGCAGGCTCACGGAATGCTGATGTTATTTTATCTCCAAACTCTTGTTCTTCTATCCCATATAATTCGGCAAGCGTCCCGTAATAGTCCTCGTCCGCATAAACAAGCATTGCCTGCTCCTGCTGCGAAAATACCTGTACAATCCGCGCACATGCATCCTCCCGTATCACGCCGTCCTTACCCGCAAACAGGTAAATCCGCTCCTTATTAGCGGGACCGCCCAAAATATCATCTACACTGTCCTCACACGAAGAAAAGGGAAACACGTCAAGCGGTTTCCCCGTATCGTTTTTGTCACTGCCTGCTACAGGCTCATGCGCTCTGAGCCACTGTAAATACGGCGTGGATTGGGCAAAAAGTTCTTTTTGATAGTCTTCTTTTTGATAGTCCATTTACAATTCCTCTTCAATCACCAGCTCCCGCTCCATATCCCGGTACAGCCGCTGTCTTGAGCAGCCGTCCTTTGCGGTTATCCAAAGCTGATACGTCCCCGGAGCGAGCGTGCCCTCAAAAATCCAACTGCAAAAGCCCGTAAGCTCCACATTCACCTCATCGGGCAAAATTGCCGCCACGTCTTTTCTGTAGCGTTTCTGCACCGGCAGCTCCCAAACGCGTCCTTCACCGTTTACCAAAAGTATTTTGAACGTATAGCGCGCGTTATCCACACCCGGAATGTATGCCCAGCCTTTGATTAAATAGTAGGCTTTCTTTTGCTTACCGCCCTTTGTTAAGGCTTTCACAAACTGTTCCTTTCCGCAGTCCTCCACCACGACCATAATGGCGTTGTTCATCGTGGCGGCGTCGGGAAGCCTTTTCCCCTGCAGCAGCTTATCGTCACAGTCGGAGAGATTGACAAGCTCATACCCCTCCAGCCAGCGGCATCCGTACTTCGGCTCTCCGTCGTTCATCAGCGTTCCGATAAACGGGTCCTGCCTGTAAAACTGTCTGTGCCGTTGATACAAAACATCCTTCTCCGCCATCAGACGCTTTAACTTGTTTTTGTCCTGCATATCGTCCCCGCGGCTGAGCGACTCATGATGATAGAGCGTCACATCGTTTCGCTGTACATTGTAAAGCCCTTTTTCGCAGAGCCGGAAACAAAAATCCACATCATTATATGCCACGGCAAGCCCCTCAAACAGACCGCCGAGCTCCAAATAGCGCTCCCTGCGGATCATAAGGCACGCCGCCGTCACGCCAATCAAATCATAGATAAAACGATTTCTGCCGTAATAGTACGAAACACTGTCGTCAAGCTTCTTGAGCTTATGACCCGGACCGGAAACCGTATTTGCAATCCCCGCATGCTGAATGAGGGAAGTATTCGGATATAAAAGCTTCGCGCCAACCGCGCCCACATGCTCTAACGACGCCTGCCCTGCCAACCGCAGCAGCCAACTGTCCTCCACAGCCTCCATATCGTCGTTCAGCAAAAGGACATACTCGCCCTTTGCCTCCTGTACTCCGAGATTACACATTTTGGAAAAATTAAAATCCATCGGAATATATAAATACGTAAACGGGCACTCCTGCCTGAAATTCTCAAGCCCCATGCGCACCTGCTCCGTACTGCCGTTATCCACCACAATCATTTCAAAATTCCGGTACGCCGTATGCGCATAAATCGAGCGGATACACTGTTTTAAGGCGTCCTCATTGTCTTTGGACGGAATCACAATGCTGATTAACGGTTCCCCGCGAAGCCGGTAAACCGGATAGGAAATCCCTGTCGTTTCCTCCGTAATCAGCTCCCCGTTCAGACCGCGCCGCGCCATCGCTGCCTCTTTGATGCCGTCATACTGCCTGCCCGCACCGATAAAATCCGTGGAATGCAGCAGTTCCTTTTCAATTGCCGCGCGGCTCTCCCCTTTACGGTACGCATGGAACAATACCTTCTCAATATGCCCTGCACGCTTTTTGTCCTCAGTCGCCTTGAGGATAAAGTCATAGATATTCTTCCTGTAGTCATCCTCCCCAAGCCATGCAATATCCAAAAATGCAGACCGCCTGACCGCAAAAATATTACCGAAATAAAAGAACGAAAACAGCGTATCAGGCGACCACATCGGTTTTGTCCACGGAAAAATGCGGTGTGCATCCGCATCGTCCGCGTTCTGAGGGCTGTCATCTTCGCAAAGCTGCCATACATCCTCGTCGGCATACACCACATTCACGTCCTTGTGGGTATCAAAATAGTGCAAAATCTCCCGAAACGCACCGACCGCAATACGCCCGCGTTCCGACACAAAAAGCAAAATCTCCTTGTCGCAGTCCGCAAGCGAAAAGCCTTCTGCGCAGTTTTCCATATAGACAACGCCAAGGGCAGGATACGACGACTCCTGCCCTTCATCCGCCGTCTGCTCATTTTCCTTAATCCACAATAGATACGGGTCCGTCTGATAACGCAGCGCTTCGTCATATTCCGCCTTGCATTTTTGATATAGTTTTTCCTGTAAAATGCCCTTTATCTTACCAATCATGAATTTTTTCCCTAATTTTTCCCCTTTAGTCTTTGCTTTATAAAATGCTTTGTTTTATCCATAATATTCTGCTCTGAAGCATCTTGCGCAAGTTTCTTTGCAAGTACCTCGGGCAGCTCCATAACCTCCATATCCGCATGCAGACGCCCCCCGCCGGATACATGGATTGCAATATTGGGATCTTCGCTGGCAAACACAAGACTTCCGCAGGAATGCCAAACGCCGTTCGTCTCCATATCCTCACCCACATAAAGGCTGTCATTTACCATAATACTCCGGATGCTTACCGTACACATGTACGAACACGGGTCAATCCGCACCCGCACCGCGTCCTTGGGAATGTCATACGCAATCCGCAAATCCTTCTGCGCGAAAAAGCAGTCCCTAAGCTTCACCGAATGCGCCTCGCTAAAGCCCTCTCCGTAATCAAAATAAAGCTGCGCAACGAGCCGCTCGTCTGCATAATGACAATGACTGAGCATTCCGTCCAGCTCATACGCACGGTTGCCAATCAGCTCGCGCATTGCGTCCACCGACACATGATCCCCGCTGATAAGACGCTGAAACTCCTGCTCCTTTTGCACTGCCGCGGTAATCTCTTCCTCAGAAAACCCCAAAATCTCCTGAAATAAAAGCTCCCTGCACGCCTTTCTGCGCGCGCCGCCAAGTATATAATCATAGAACGCCCGAAACGCAATCTCCTTTGCGGGAACATATTTCTCAAACGTCCATTCGTAGTCAATCACATGCCACTTATCCCCCTCCACAAGGATATTCGGGAAAATGAAATCGATATTGGAGACTGCCTCTTCCCCGTCGCAGACCTCGCCATAGCGCAGCCATTCCATATATTCGGCGACAAGCGCCTTAAACCCTTCCACATCTGCCCTGTCCAAACACATATCAAGCATTGCTTCCAATGTCAAGCCCTTACAGTACTCAAACACAAGACCGTTTTTGGCATTGCCGTCCTTTTCGCTGCACCTGTTGATCTCTATTTTCGTCCCTTCATACCGCTTTGCCAAAAGCGCATACGCCCTGCGCGTGTGCTCCATATGCTCATATGCCGCCGCAGTATCGGGAATTTTCTCTACCTGAATGCAATCCGGTGCGCACGCCGCCATACTCGTACGAATCGCCCACTTTGGTGCCCTGTCGTTTGAAAATTTCGCATAAATCACATCCGGCGCACCGCCCACGACGAGAAGATACGAATTGGAAAAAAGCGGAAATTCCTTCTCTGCTATAATTTCGTCAAACACCTGTTTTTCATCAAATAAAAGTACCCGCTCGCGGTCAAAGTTTCTCAGATTGTTGGAAAGTTCGCCTTTTTTCGGCAGACGGCGGTCAGAATAAACCGTCGTCATAAATTTATAATCGGGATAGGGATAATAAAATGAATACGCATCAATTCCGACGCGCTCCAAAATCTGCTCCAACCCATGCCTTGTAAAAGTCCTTGCCGAACCGCCCTCATGATACCCCTCAAGTCCTGAAAAATAAGTGCCTAAATGATCCTCACGGCAGCCCGCCCAATATTTTAATCCGAACTTATTTTCGATTGCAATAATTAATCTGCCGTCCTCTTTCCGATGACGGTTACAGATGCGCATAAAATCCTCATACGGCGTATCCCCGCCGATATACGCCTGCCCGTACTCAAACACGCCAATCAGCAGCACATAGTCAAAATCCGCGTCCAAATGCGGCTCAATGTCCTGAAAATTGCCGACCTTTATCGTGATATTGTCATACTCTTTGTGTCTGTGTGCGTTCACCAAACTGCGCTTTTTCGACAAATCAATGCAGGTAACGCTTCCCGCGCGTCTTGCAAGCGCGCCCGTAATCGCACCGCAGCCCGAACCGATTTCGAGCACCTTATCCGTTTTTTTGAATGGAAGCCAGTCAATAATGTTGGTGCGAAACGGTGACAAATGATAAAAAACAGGCCAGCTCTTCTTTTCGGCAATTATCTGCGAATATGCCGAAGGCGGATTGTTTTGCACAATCGCAAGCAGCTCGTCCTCAATTGCTCCGTCCGAATATAAATCCTCGCCGGGATAATATGTCAAATCCAGCATTACACTGCCCACCTGTTCGCATTTTGTCATATGAATAACCATGCTCCTTTCCCAGCCTGCAGGCTTTGTGACCGCAATGCGCGAATTACAGTTTATTCCATTTTCGCGTCCGTCACTGTCACCTTTGAGTCCATATCATAGTAGCCAACCGTATCCTTATCCGAAATCACCGTCACGTCAAGCGCGTCATACAGTCTGTGATAAACCTGAAAGTCATTTCCGTTATAGCCTGTAACGCCGAATGAAATCAGGTAAGAGCCGCCCTGCAGCGACATCTTCTGCGTAAAACAGACTTCCTTAACCGCCCCCGCCTTGACAGGCTCCAAAAACGCCTTCTCAAACATCGTATTCGTGCCCGTAATCTCCGTGCCCTTCGCCGTCTTTATCGAAAACGCAAAAATCGGTGCAGGTAAATCATTGTTGAAACGAACCCGCATATGGATACTGAACTGTGCACCCTTAATCACCGCATTGGTACGGATACCGCGGTCATCTAAAATATAAAATTCTTCAATTTCCGCCTCCTGCGTACCATATTCCAGTGTGTTCACCGCGTCTTTGGATTTTTTCTTTGACGCAATATCCTTCTCCACCGCTTCCTGCACATCCGCATCATTTAACAGACTCTGTTCCGACTTTGACGCAGGCAGCTCATACTGTCCCACAAGAACACGTTTAAAATCGTCAATCATTTCCTTTGGCGCACCCTCGCCAAGCTTAATGCCCTGATTTAACAGAATCACCCTGTCACAGTATTTCGCAATGCTGCTCAAATCGTGACTCACAATCATGATGGTCTTACCCATCTTCTTAAATTCTTCAAATTTATGATAACACTTCGCCTGAAAGAACACGTCCCCCACGGAAAGCGCCTCGTCCACAATCAAAATCTCAGGGTCAATGTTAATCGCCACCGAAAACGCAAGACGCACAAACATCCCGCTCGAATACGTTTTGACAGGCTGATACACATAATCTCCAATATCCGCAAAATCAAGAATATCCTGCATTCTTGCATCAATCTCCTGCTCCGTAAAGCCGTTCATCGTGCCGTTTAAATAAATATTCTCCATGCCCGAATATTCCTGGTTAAAACCCGCGCCAAGCTCCAACAGCGCGGAAATCCTGCCGTCCACCTTCACGGTTCCGCTTGTCGGATTGAGAACACCTGTTATTATTTTTAAGATTGTCGATTTTCCAGAGCCGTTTGTCCCGATAATCCCGACGCACTCGCCCTGCTTTACGTTGAAGCTTACGTCAGACAGCGCAAAATGCTCCGTGTATTTCTTCTTTTTCGTCAGCCCCAAAGCTTCAAACATCCGGTCTTTTGGCTTATCATAAAGCTTATATACTTTGCAGACCTTCTCGGCTGCAATCGCAATTTCTCCCATTCCTTTATTCTTTCCCTCTAATCCAATTCTATCACACGTTTATAATACATCCGCAAAATGCACCTTCAGCCTGCGGAATATATGCGCTCCGACAAAAAACAGCGCCGCCGTAAATACCCAAAAACCAATTGCCGCACCCGGCTCCTCCCAAAACCACGTCTGTCCGAACATGGCATTGCGGTAACCGTTTACGATATAAAAAACCGGATTGCATTTCAATATTTTCTGCAGCAGCGGATTACCGTCAAGATAGGAAATATTCCACAAAATCGGCGTCGCCCACATCCCCACCTGCAGCGCAATATTGATAATCTGAAGCAAATCCCTGAAAAAAATGACAATCGCACACGTGCTGTAGCTTAACGCAAGCACAAGCACAAACATACAGAAGGTATAATATAAAAGCTGAATTAAATAAACCTCCGGTCTGTAACCATAGACAAAATACAGCAGCAGCATAAAGCACACAAAAAAAATGTGCGTAAACAATGCTGCAATCAGCTTGACAATCGGAATAATGCTAATCTTAAAGACCACCTTTTTTACAAGATAGCTGTACTCCATCAAAGATGTCGTTCCATTATTGATTGCCTCGCTGAAGTAAAACCACGGTACCAAACCTGCGGTAAGCCAAAGCACATACGGCGCCTCCACCCCCGCAGTCAGAATCTCTTTTTTGTCCGCCATCATGATATGCCCGAACACGAACCAATAAAGCAAAACCGTGACGACAGGCTGCGTAAATGCCCAAACGCGCCCAAGATACGAGCCTGCGTACCGGTTTTTAAAATCATTTTTTGCAAGTTTCCAAATAAGCCTTCTCGACTGCCAAAGCTCCGCCGGAAGCATAAACAGCTTTTTCATCATCCCTTAAAATCCTTTATCGTTCCCCACTTTTGGTCTTTTTCGGATAAAATCAGCTCCATACCTTCGGGAATGCCCCATTCCACGCCAATCTCGGGATCACTCCACAAAAGTCCGCCCTCATCGTTCGGGTGATAAAAGTCCGTGCACTTATAGCAAAACTCCGCATACTCTGACAGCACCAAAAAGCCATGCGCAAAGTTTTTCGGAATAAAGAACTGCTTTTTGTTCTCCTCCGACAACCGCACACCGTACCATTTTCCAAACGTTTTAGAGCCTTCACGCAAATCCACCGCCACGTCAAACACCTCGCCGCGCACTACACGCACCAGCTTGTCCTGCGGAAATTCCTTCTGAAAATGAAGCCCGCGCAGCACGCCTTTCTTTGATGCCGACTGGTTATCCTGCACAAACACCTGATCAATTCCTGCCGCCTTAAAGTCGTTGTAGTTGTAGGTCTCCATAAAATAACCCCTGTTATCTCCAAAAACCTGGGGCGTAATCACCTTTAAGCCCTCAATCACCAAACCGTCCGCAACGCATTCCTCTACTGTAATCTTTCCCATTTTTACAATATTCCTTTCCGATTCTTTAATCAATTCCTAACAGGTAACAAATCAGCCATGCCCATTCATAAGTTGTCGAATTGTACAATTTGACGAATAATTTAGGCTATTTCCGACAACTTATTTCATGTTGGGCGTCCGCCCTATAAAATCGAATGTGCAAACTGCCTTACGTGAGCAAGCTCCCAACAGCATTTTGTACATTCAATTTTGCATGTCTAAACTGTTACCCAAATAGCTTATGTTCAAATCCACGCGTCCCTCAATGCCCGCAACCGAGCCGCTTGAGGTATACTGCCACATGTCGTAATGTCCGTCATACTCCGGTGTCTGCCGGTACTCGGCAAGCCACACTTTTTGGTCGTTTAACTCATCGCGGTTTAAATTGTTCAGATACCAGTTCCTGCTTGCGTATACGCCCGCCGTCATTTTGGCATTTTCAATCGTCTTGCAGAACGCATTGACAACCGCCGTGCGCGTCCCCGGATCAAGGTTGTCTGCCCGTCCGTTTCCGCCCGCTCCCTCTGTATCTATAAACACAGGATAGTCAAGCTTCGTATCGCCTAAAAGTGTAACTACCATACTCGCTTCTTCCACCGCCTCAACCAAGTCGACCGCCTGTGTAAAGAAGTATACGCCGACCTTGATGCCCGCCTTTTTTGCGCCCTCAAGGTTCTTATAGAAATACGGGTCCTCCACCAGCCAGCCGGATGTCGAACCGCGGTAACCGCAGCGGATAATGGCAAAATCCACGCCCTCCGCCTTCACGATGTCCCAGTCGATTTCCTTGTTCCACTTCGACACGTCAATGCCAAGCTGCACCGCGTTCTCGCGCTCCTCCTCAATGTCAAGCAGCGCCGTGTACTGCGTGTCATCCTCGTCCATGCTGTCAAGCTCGTCATTCTCCGTATCATCCTTCGCCACGTCAACCTCGTCCTCGGAATGCACGAAAAATTCAATGTCATCAATCACCGTATAGGATACAATCGACTTCACCCGCACTTTAACCGGATTGGCAGGCACATCGTACCCTTGCGCCGCATTTAACGACACCTGATACTCGCCCGGCTTAATATCCGAAATGCGGATAACACCGTCCCTATCCTCATCGACATACGCGCCCGTGTCTTCCACCGTCACCGTAAATTCCTGCCCGATTACCACATCGCCCTTATCGTCCACGATCTTCACACGAATATCGCGCTCTACAGAGCTTGCAAGCAGCGTAAGCGCCTGAACCGGATTTCCGTTCTCGTCCGTCTGCGTTTCATTCTCCGTATTTTGTGGAACGTCCTTGTCGAAAAAAGTATCATCCCTTAAAAACGCCGACAAATCCGCACCGCTGACCTTGCCGTCCTCCTCGATTTTAGGCGATGACGCATCCGCCGCACCGCTATTTTTATCGTTCCTGCCATTGCCCTTTTCCATTAGCGCCTGATAGTTGACTGCCACGACTGCCGCCATCACGGCAACCATCGAACACAGCACAATGAAAATGGCAATCCGTTTTGCTTTAGAGTCCATTTGCAACCTCTGCCAAATAGTTTCCGTATTCTGTCTTCATAAGCGGCTCAGCAAGCTTTAACAGCTGCTCCTTTGTGATAAAACCTCTCTTGTAGGCAATCTCCTCAATGCAGGAAATATATAAGCCCTGACGCTTTTGGAACGCGCACACAAAATCGGACGCGTCAAGCAGCGAATCGTGATTTCCCGTATCAAGCCATGCAAACCCGCGCCCCATTGTCTCAACGGACAGCGTACCGCGCCGCAGATATTCGTTGTTAATGCTTGTAATCTCGATTTCACCGCGCGCAGAAGGTTTTACGTTTTTTGCAATCTCCACCACGTCATTGTCATAAAAATAAAGTCCCGGAACCGCATAGTTGCTCTTTGGCTTCGCGGGCTTTTCCTCAATCGAAATCGCCTTTCCGTTCTCGTCAAACTCCACCACGCCGTATTCTCTTGGGTCACGCACATAATATCCAAAGATTGTCGCGCCGCTCTCCTTTGCCGCCACGCGCTGCAGCAGTTTAGAAAAGCTCTGCCCGTAGAAAATATTGTCGCCAAGCACAAGCGCAACCGAATCTTTGCCGATAAACTCCGCGCCGATAATAAACGCGTCGGCAAGTCCGCGGGGCTGCTCCTGTACCGCATACTGCATATTTAACCCAAGCTGCTCCCCTGTTCCGAACAGTTCCTCAAAAACAGGCAGATCTCTTGGTGTGGAAATGATTAAAATATCCCGGATACCCGCAAGCATTAAGGTTGAAAGCGGATAGTAAATCATCGGTTTGTCGTATACCGGCATAATCTGCTTTGAGATCGCCTTTGTGAGCGGATAAAGCCGCGTGCCGGAACCGCCTGCTAAAATAATTCCTTTCATGGTTTCAAAACCTCCCATTTCTTCAAAAAACTATAAAGAACGAAAAGCAAACCTGTTTGTTTTTCGTTCTTTCGCACGAAGCTTTAGAATTTCTTAGTCTGCGTCTTTTGCATACTTAGAAATTCTCTTCGTGCTGTGAACGCAGAAAAGAATGTCTGCCTTTGACATTCTTTCTGTTCTTTTTATGACTGATACATCTCTTCGTAATACTTCTGATAATCGCCGCTTGTGACATTTTTCATCCAGTCCTCGTGCTCGAAATACCACTGGATTGTCTGCTTAATGCCGTCCTTAAACATCGTTTCCGGCTCCCAGCCAATCTCCGCCTTGATTTTGTCGGGCGCAATGGCATAACGTCTGTCATGTCCTTTTCTGTCCGCGACATACGTGATTAAATCCTTTGAAACAAGCGCTTTTCTCGGGTCATCATCAGAAAGCTGCTCCTGAAGCGTTTCGATAATAATGTTGATAATCTCAATATTCTGTTTTTCGTTGTGTCCGCCGATGTTATAAGTCTCAAACAGCCTGCCCTGCTCCTGAACCATGTCAATCGCCTTTGCGTGATCCTCCACGTAAAGCCAGTCACGCACGTTCTTGCCGTCTCCGTAAACCGGGAGCTTCTTTCCCTGTAATGCATTGTTGATGATCAATGGAATTAATTTTTCAGGGAACTGGTAAGGTCCGTAGTTATTGGAACAGTTTGTAATATTCGCTGGAAAATGATAGGTATCCATATACGATCTCACAAGCATGTCCGATGACGCCTTGCTTGCCGAATACGGGCTGTGCGGTGCATAAGGAGTTGTCTCATAAAAATACTCCCCGTCGTTTTCAAGCGAGCCGTATACTTCATCGGTTGAAACATGCAGGAATTTTTTTCCTTCCTTGAACGTGCCGTCCTCGTTTTCCCATGCAGCCTTTGCACAGTTTAACATAACCGCCGTTCCGAGAACATTTGTTTGTACAAAAACCTCGGGATTTCTGATGCTTCTGTCAACATGGCTCTCCGCTGCAAAATGAACGACCCTGTCTATATCGTTTTCTTCAAAAATTTTTGCAATTGCATCCTTGTCCGTGATGTCCGCCTTTACAAAGGTATAGTTTTCTCTTGACTCCACGCCTTTTAAATTCTCAAGGTTGCCCGCATACGTAAGCGCATCTACATTGATGATGCGGATTTCATTGTCATATTTTTGAAACATATAGTGAATATAGTTTGAGCCGATAAATCCTGCACCGCCTGTTACCAAATAAGTTCTCATGAAATGAATACCTCCAAAATAATCTACATTTTTAATAATAATTCCATAACAGGCAACCCAATTATTCATGAAAAACGCTGTCCTTCGCGTTTTTCCAAATATTTAGAAACGCTTAGGCAGCGTCTTTTGCTGCCTTAGCGTTTCTTAATGTTTTGCTGTCTCGCCTAATTTTATCCTATATTGGCAAATATTGCAAGTAAATATGGCGCCACGCCATTCATAATTTGCCATAATTTATTTCTTTTTTATAAAATTTACGTAATTTGCGGCAAATTATTCATGTCGGGCATCCGTCCTATAGAAAATGCTGTGTACTATTCCTTTTGTGAGCAAGCTCACACAGTCATATTCCACAACATTTTCTGCATGGCTGAACTAATATCCCATATAGCTCAGATTCAAATCAACATTTCCTTTAATTCCGCTGATTTTACCCTTGCTCGAATACTGCCACATATCGTATTTTCCCTTGTAAGTCGGCGCCGCCGCGTACTGTGCAAGCCATATACGATAGCTTCCGCTGATTGCGCCCATGCTGAGTTTATCCTCAAACCATGTCTTTGATGCGTAAATTCCTGCTTTGTAACCTGAGTTTACCACCGTTTGGCAGAACGCATTGACCACAGCCGTACGCGTCGCCTTATCAATCCGGTCAGCTCTTCCGCCGCTCGATTCCGTGTCAATAAAGATTGGATACGTAAGATTATATCCTTTGGCACATGCGACAGCAAGCGACGCCTCTTTGACTGCCTCCACCTCGTTTACTGCCTGCGAGAATACGTAGATTCCGACTTTTAATCCTGCTGCCGTCGCACCCTTGATATTCTTCGTAAAATTCTGATCCTGAATGAGCGCGCCCGTCGCGGAACCTCTGTAACCGCAGCGGATAATGACATAATCAACGCCCGAAGCCTTCACCGCATTCCAGTTGATCTCGCCGTTATGCCTTGACACGTCAATTCCGAATTTCGAACCGTTTACGGTCGTGGCAATTGCCCCGTCGGAACCAAAGTTGTACGTCACGCCCTGAATGACCTGTGCACCCGTCACCGGAGTTCCGTTCTTATCAAAATAGTATGTCTTTCCGTCTATGGTCTGCCAGCCCGTATATTTATATTGTGCCGCAGTTTTAATATAAAATTCCGTAGACGTGTAATAATCCGCATGAACCGCTTCTTTATAGCTGCCGTCGCTGTTTTTCAGATAAATTTGATTTCCGTTCGCATCCTTTAACTTTGTAACGGTATCACCCGATGCATTGGAATTGACCGTCACCGTGCAGGAAGCCTTTGCCGGATTTCCTTTGCCGTCCTTTTCCTTTGTGACAGCCGTAATCACCGCGCTGCCTGCCGACACGCCGGTTACCACGCCCTTTTCGTTGACAGTCGCCACCTTCTTGTCAGAGGTTTCCCATGTGACGCCCGCATCATTAAGATAACCTCCTACCGTCGCCGTAAGCGTTGTCGTACCGCCAACTCCAATATACACGCCGTCCGTCCGGTCAAGCGCCACCGTAAGCGTATTGTCGGCATTTACGGTTATATTTATCTGTGCCTTGATGTCAAGCTCCTTGCCATTCGCACCCTTAATTCCCTTAATCTGCCCCGTAATGACGGCAGCTCCCGCCTTTTTTCCGGTTACAACGCCGTCGCCATTCACCTCCGCTACCGCCTTATCGCTGCTCGACCACGTAACGGCAGGAAAGTTCTGCGTAATGGTTTCCGTGCTGTTATCATCCTTTGTATACGTAAGCTTTGACGGTTTTACCGTTATTGTCCCGTTGACGCTGCAGCTTGTCTTGTCTGCCGAAAGCTCCAGCTTTGCGGAAGACAGTTTTGCCGCCTCAACAGTGACCGCACAGGAAGCGCTCGCCGTATCTGTTGTCTCACTCGTCTTTTTCTCAGGTTCAATCGTTTTTTTGTACTCGTAAGCAATAACCTGATCCGCGTCATCCTTAATCGGCGTACACTTTTCCTTCTCTGCTGCCGAAAGTCCCGCATACTCATCAAGGTCGATCTGAACCGTTTCTTCAATTGGCTGCTCCGGCTCATACGTTGTCGTGATGGTTTTGCGGGTAACCGTGTAGGTAATCGTCGCCGTACCCTCGGACTTTGCCGTCACGGCGCCGCCGTTTACCGTCGCCACCGACTCATCCGACGACTTCCATTCCGTTGTATACTTATATTCTGTATTTCCCTGCGTATTATCGTTAAAGGAAGTGCCCGTAAGGTTCGCCGTTGCCCCCACCTTTAGGGACAGACTTGACTTATCAAGCGTAACATTGATTGTATCAAACAGCATTCTTGCCGCCGCCCTGGAAACCTTGGACGGGTCGGGTATCGTATTCTTCTCAATGGGAAGATAACTTTCCGTACCGCCAATCGGCGTTTTAGTCGATTCTACCCATTCCACGGTATCCGTAAGCTTTACCTCTTCCGTGACCGCATCCTGCTTTTGGGTATCCTCCGCCGCCACATTGACCTGCTTCTCGCTCTTGACCTCGTCCTGCACGTTGATCACGACATACTCGACCTTATCCTTTACCGTAACCTGCTGTGCCACTGTAGGAAACTGATACTTGTCTGTCGAGGTTATGACTGCATCAAAAACGCCTGCCTTAATATTTTCGGCATAAATAATGCCGTCCATATCGTCGTCAGTCAGGACTAACTCCTTTTTACTCGATGTATTGACAAGCTTCACCTCAAATTTTGTGCCGGTAATCAGCTCTCCACTGTTTACGTCCGTAAACCGTATCTTTAAATCCTTTTCCACCGAAACAAAGCTGACGCTGACCTTACCGCCTGCAACGCCCGTTTCCGACATAATTTCCGAGCTGCTCTCCGCCTCGCTTCCAAAGCCGCCAAGAAGCGCCGCGTCCGTGATGGACGAAAGACCGCGGTCTCCAACAACTCCGATACCTGCAAGCTCTGTACCAATCGGCGCGATTGCCTGTACATGCTCGTTTACACGCTTGTTCGAAAAGAACATGCTCATCAGCACGAGAACCGCTGCAACAACCACAACGCCTGTCGTCGCAATCACTGCATCAAGCGGCGTCATATCTGTCGCATGTTTTTTCAAATTGCGAATGAGAGACTGCAGTTTTCCCGAAAAGTCCGTGCCAAAAACAACATCGCGGTCCTCCTCATATTCCCTGTCATATCCATCGTCATAAGACGCATCATATCGATTGTCTACACCGCCGTACGCCGTGTCAAAGCTGTCCTCGTCATAATCCTCATACGCCTCGTACTCGTCACCGTACTCTTCCGATTCATAATATTCGCCGTCATCCTCATAGTACGCGCCATCCTCTTCGTAATAGCTTTCCGTATCCTCTGCATAGTCCTGCGCATAATATTCGGAAGTATCAGAAGACTCATATTCATATTCGTCAGCAGGCTCTTCCTCATAATACTCCTCTTCAGACTCCTCCTCATAATACTCCTCTTCGGACTCCTCCTCATAATACTCCTCTTCAAACTCCTCCTCATAATAGTCCGAATATTCCTGCGCATTAGCTTCCATATCCTCCTGTGCTTCATATTCGTCCTCATAATACTCCTGCCCATCGTCATAACCAACTATGTATTCGTCCTCGTCATCATACTCCTCAATGTCATCGCTTTCATCATAACCGTAATCTTCCTGCCCATATACATCATAGGACTCCTCTGTATAATCATCAGCCTGATACTTTTTTCTCTTACCGGCTGTTTTTCTCTTATTCGTACCATACAGTCCAAATGTTCTTTTATTTTTCATCCTGATATTGTCTTTCCGACATCCTCCTTCTCGTTTAAATTTAATATTTTCGTAATAATTTTAATCATTACGCAACAATAATACCAAATTTTAAACATTGTGGCAACTACTTATGTTATTTTCTACATGTAAAATACTGCCATGCCTGCCATAATACACCCCACACCAAGGAGCTTGCGAATCGTAAGCCGCTCCTTCAAAAAAATACAGCCAAGCGCCAGCACCAGCACATTTCCAAAAGACTCAAGCACCGGACCGTTCTTGTATTCCATCCCGCTGTAGGCGAAAATTGTCAGCAGCATGGAGGCAAATAAAAGTCCGTAACCGCCAATCACATACGGGTTGACATACTCACGCACAACGTTCGCATATGTTTTCATCGCACTTTTTTTCAGCAAAATCTGTGACACGGAAGCGATGCTCACGGACACAAACATGCACAGTATAAACGGATTTATCATTGCCGCCCCTCCCCTTCTTCGGACTGCACGTCCGTATTGATAATCACGGTTCCCGCCGTTACCAGCACGACGCCTATTATATTTTTTACCGTAATCTCGTCATGGAAAAACAGCACTGCCCAAAGCATGGACCACAATACTGCCATAGAACGGTTTGCATACGCCACGGAAAGCTCAAACCGTTTGATCATCTGCTGCCACAGCACCGCATAGACGGCAAGCAGCAGAAATTCCAGTGCAAAAAACGTCAAAAATTTAACAGGATAGGCTCCGTTTGCCGACGCGTTTTTTGACATAATCCCCGAGAGCGTATAAATAACGACCACTCCCTGCAGCAGGATAATGTTTTTTATCTTTGTTCCCATAAAAGATGCCTCCATTCTCAATTGCGTTTTGCCTCGCCGACCGCAATCACGTCGGCATCCAAAAGCCCCTGCTCCTTGTACACATCGTAATAGTTGTAATCCATATAAATATAGTATCCCTGAACAAAGTCAAACAGAAAATAATTCTGCTCCTCCATACCGCCGTATATCTGCTTCATGCAGGAGAGCACCACAAATGCACAGTGCTCCTGCCTTGCACAACGCGCGATTTCTACGGCATCATACGTTTTGTCCCCCTCCATCGCGTCATACAGCTCGTTTGAAAAACTCCACGCAGGCTCCAAAATATTTCTTCCGTACGGTGTATACACATCCGCCGTATACTGCCGGAAAAACGGAAGAAGCTCCGCCGGAAGCACTGCAATCGGTCTGTAATTTTCAAGCTTCAGCGCCTCCGCCACATCAATCACCTGCTGCGGCATGTGATAAGCATTTACCGACTTAAAGTGCAGTGTTTTTGTGTAGACCAAATCCCCGTTAATACAGATTACAAGAATCGCAAGCACAAACACAAGCCCCCTGCCGACAAAATGATGAAACCGCATCATCACCTTGACCGCGCTGTAACACACCGCGATTCCCATCGGCAGCGCCCAAAGCACGCGGTAGTAAATCTCCGCATCGATGCGCATTCCAATCCACGCATACAGCGGGCACACAAACACCACCCCCAGCGCCGTCACGAGATACACAAGCACCACCCGCAGCCTTTTTGACCTCTCCGTCACCCACAAAAACAAAAGCGCAATCAAAAAGAGCGGTACAAGAAAGCTTTTATTATTATACAGTACAATATCCTCAAGCACGGTTCCCGCAGCCGTCCACAGTGCAGAAAGCATCTTATACCCTCCTACTCTTTTTCAATCACTTCACAACAAGATAACATACGGCAAGCAGCAGGCACGGCACACAGCAGGCAAAAATCCCTGCTGCCGCGCGTACGCTCTTCTTTTTCCATCCAATCAGCGCCGCCGCCGCGCCCACAATCGTAGGCACAAGCATAAAAGAAACGCTCGTTGCAAACACCGCCGATACCAGCACACACTCATAGAGCATCCACACGCCGGGACTGACTCTGTCCCGCGCCAAAGAAAGCAGGCATAAAAAGAGCGCCGGCAGTATCATACCCGCCATCATTCCCTTGCCCTGCCACGTCCTTGTCATCGCAAAGGTTTCCGACGTGTACAGCGAAATGTTTCCGAACGCAAACCACACGGCAGTCAAAATCAAAAACACAGGACGGAAGTTGCTTTTTGCCCTTCCCGCACTTTTTGTAATCGGCAAAAGCCGATTGCCAATCTGCCCGTAAATGCCGTACATAAACACCAGCCAAACCGCCGAGAGCACGCTGTGGGCAATCACCGCAGGGTGGATGCCGCTCAGCCTTGAAAGCCATGCCTGATAAATCGGAGTCGGCGAAAGGGCATGTCTTGCGTCCAAAGAATAACTGTAGCCCGTGTACGCATCCCGAAGATACATCGTGTCAAAGGTATCCGTAAGCACGGAGGTTGCAATATAGTATGCGTCATCGCCGTCGTAATACTCGTAAAACACGGCAATATAAAGCTGCACTCCAATCAGCGCATAAGCCAGCAGCCATCCGGCTTTTACAAGCAGCGGCTGCTGCCGGAAAGCCCCCTTGATGTTTTTTGCAAAATCCGCCCAAACCGATTTTGACGTCCAAACCCCATACGCAAAAAGTGCGAAAATTACCGCCGAATAAGCAATAACAAACGATGTAAAACGCTTCTCCAGCAAAATAAACGGCACCGCTGTCAGCTCAAATACAAAAAAGCTCACAAACCACCCGCAGACATACGTCATCGCGGGTGTTCTTTGTAAGCTGTTCATATATTTTACCGGTATCATTCCCAAAAAAAACGGAAGCAAAAGCACAAGCGCAAGCAAAATGCACCATTGTAATATTTCCACTGTCACTCTCCTAATTATCTCTCCATTAATTTCCTTCCTTTTGTCCGAAATAAAGCGACAGCTCGGCAGCGATATGCTCTCCTAAGGCAATGCTTCCGCTGTCCTTAGGGTGAAGCCCGTCGCGCAGGTAATAGTCGGACGCTTCTTTGGTAGAGCAGTCCATAAAGCCTGTCCCCTGCAAATCAATAATATGGAAGCCAAACTCCTTTGCCAGCTTGCGCTCCGCCTCCATAAAGTCGGCAAGCGTCGGCTGTCCGTTGAAGTCCACATACGTACAGTCAGGCTTTTTGTTAATATCATACATAGTGACAAAGAAAATCTCCCTGTCTCCGTAATACTCCTTCAGCTGCTTCATAAAATAGCGCACCGCACCGCAGAAATTTCCGGTCGTCATCGTATCGGTGACGCTTCCGAAATGCTTGTTCGGCGGGGTACACAGGTAATCGTTTACGCCTGCAAACACTACAATAATATCCGAATTGATGTTCGTCACATTTTCAAAATTCATGGCAAGCGAAAGCTCGTCGCCGCCGTACTGCGCAAACATTCTGCCGCCCATGCCGTGATTGAGCACATTGCCAAAATGGAGATACGAATTTACGTATGTAACGTAACTGATATAATTTCCGTTTTGGTCCACGGAGCTTGTAATGCCCTCCGTAATGCTGTCGCCGATAAACACGACGGTCTTATCACTGAAATCATAGGCATTGTTTGCAAGAATCTGCTTATCCAGCTGGTTGATTTTAGTTGTTTTATCAAGCGAATCCCCGGCTTTGTAAAGAGACTCCCTTGCTTTTGCCAAATTCGCCTGCTGCTCGCGTCTTGCCGCAAGCTCACCCTCGGTAAGCTCCACTACCATTCCGCCTTCCGTCTCGTTTGTTTCCTGTGTCTCGCTTGGCGGTGTCTGTGTCTGCGTCTGCGTTTCCGTTGCAGATGCCGTCTGTGTTTCCGGCACTGTCTGCGTTGACGCTGCCGCACTTGTTTCCGGCGCCGCAGTCCCCGCCTCCCCGTCACAAAAACAGTTACTGCACCCACAGCCGCAGTTCGCCGCACAGCCGGCAAACGATGCAGGTTCACTCTCCCGCACAATCACATTTTCATCTTCCTGCGCACGCTCTGCACATGCCGAAAGAGACAGCGCCATCGCAAACACCGTAATTACTGCTGTTACTGATCTTTTTTTCATAATATTACTCCTCTTTACTTTGCTGTCAATCTAATGCGTCGGACGGGCACATTGACTTTTCAGCATTTTTAAACATTCCGCCTCAAAAAAACGGTTGTCCGACATATAAAATTCCCGCAGCTCTCCTCGTCTTTTATCCAAAAGCTCATAATCCGCCGTGAGATTTCCGGGGTGAAACATCAGTTCGAGTGAAGTTCCTTTCGCGTTTGCGCACTTCTTATATGCCGGAAACAGCGTCTTCACAATCTCCCATTTCATCTCACAAGTATAAAATATACCAAAAAATACCGGAACTTCAATCCCCTTTTGCTGTAAAAGTTTCCTGTTTCTCCCCGATGAAGTCTTGAGGATCAGCCATTTTACAAGATTGACCACCGGAACTCCTTTCGGCTTTTTTCCTGCAAGCACAGGTTTTATCGGGTCTGTCGGTATCCGAATCTGCCGGATTTTAAGCTGTGCAAACTCCTCCTCGTCTAAAACCGCAAGCAGACAGTCAAAAATCATCGGTATCATATGGTAGTGCTGGTGTGAGTCAACTGCCGTAATGCGAAAATCATGCTCCGCCGTCACGGCACGAAGCTGCGCCCGAATTTCTTCCCGAATCTGCGCTTTGAGCTTCGCGCGCCTACGCCCGCACGCCGTATAGTTCCAAAGGAGAAAACGGATAAACGACTTATCAAAGTATCCTTCCTTATCCGCCAAAAGCGGTACCTTATTGGCTCCTGCAAGCGGCTTTCCCTCAACAAAATTCAAGTGCAGCACACGCCGTATGACACCCTTAGCGTCAATCCTGTCCAAAAGCGCAAGCGCGCCATCCAAATCCGGAACATTCGGAAGAATGCTGATGCTATTTAAGGCGCCCTCCTGATAACAGGACAGGATTTTCTCGGACTGCTCCAAACTGACGCCAAAATCGTCCGCATGATACCACGTTACCTTATCTACCATTTTTTACCTCTTTTCGAATATATCCCATAAACTTTAAATTTGTCGTGACATACCGCTTCCAAAGCCGCCTCGGGTCCTGCAAAAGGCGGTAAAGCCACTCAAGGCAAAGCTTTTGCATTATCTTCGGCGCTCTCTTAATATCGCCCGCAAGATAATGAAACCCCGCACCCACGCCAACGGACACACCGCAAAGCCGTCCCTTATGCGCAGCCATCCACTGCTCCTGCTTTGGCGCGCCAAGCCCTACCCATATAAAATCCGGTTCTGCCTGGTTGATAAGGCTTATCACTGCCTCATCTTCTTCCGGACCAAGCGGACGAAACGGCGGCGCATACATTCCCGCAATGCACGCACCAGAATACTCCTTTTCAATCACACGCCGCATTGCCTCAAGCGTCTCCTGCGTCGCACCGTAAAAAAAGTGCCGGTACCCCGTATCCTTGGATAGTTTCAACAGCTCCACCATCAAATCCGGTCCCGTGACGCGCCGGGCATCCGCAAAACCGTGTTTTCTGCTGTATACCGAAAGCGGCGCGCCGTCGGGAAGCGCCATTGCGCCGCCGTTTTGTATCCTTTGGTAATCCGCGTCCTCATACGCCATCACGGTCGTATGGACATTTGACACACAGATATAATCACCCCGAAGCTCCTCCAAATGACTGTTCAGAAAACGAAGCGTCCGTTCCATATCCGTGACGGTAATCCGCGTCCCTAAAATCTCACAATACTGCAATTCCTCCATCACTTTGAACCCTTTCTGCCAAGCACTGCAAACACGGTCATAAACAGGATTTTGATGTCAAGCCCCAAAGACCAGTTGTCGATATATTCCAAATCAAGCTTCACAATCTCCTCAAAATCGCGGATGTCGCTTCTGCCGCTCACCTGCCACATGCCGGTCAGCCCCGGCGTAATGCTCATGCGCCTCCTGTAATAGCCGTTGTACTTCTCAAACTCATCCTCCGTAGGCGGACGCGTCCCCACAAGGCTCATATCGCCCACCAGTATGTTTAAAAACTGCGGTGTCTCGTCGATGCTCGTCTTTCGGATAAATTTCCCCACCCGTGTAATCCGCGGATCATCCTCCATTTTGAACATCAGCCCTTTCACCTCGTTCTTTTCCTCCAGTTCTTTTTTGCGCACCTCCGCGTCAATATACATGGAACGGAATTTCCATATTTGAAAACGTCTGCCGTTTTTCCCTACCCGCGTCTGCGAAAAAAACACGGGTCCCGGCGAGTCCAGCTTAATCGCAAGCGCCACAAACGGAGTAATAACACCCGTTATGACAAGTCCTGCCGCCGCTCCCAAAATATCAATCAGACGCTTTACCAAAAGCCTTCTCGAATCCATCGTCTTTAATGCAAACGAAATGACGCTGTACCCCGCCATCTTCTGTACGTACGTGTTTGGATTGGAGCGGCTGAAAATATCCACATTGTAATGGCATACCAGCCCCATCTCCTCAAAACGCTGTATCATATCGCGGATCTCAAGCGTCGGCACGCCGGGCAGACAGATAAACACCTCATCCACAAGCATCTGCACAACAACCTCGTAAAGCCGTTCCTTCGACGCCACCACCGGCACGCTTTGAATGCTGCTTCCCACCCTGTCGGCATCGTAAACCGCCGCCGCCGTGATGTCATAGTACCATTCCTTCCCCTTCATCAGACTGTCAATCACTTCGTCCGCCGTAATGTCAAGCGTTACCACCAGCATTTTCGTACTGCTCTCACTTTTTCTGTAGTATTTCCACATCGCCTTCTTAAACGCCATATGCGCCGCATACGTAATCAGGATGTTCAATACCAAAAAGATACCGTAGATTAACCGGGAAAAAGCATACGCCTGCTGCGTGAGGTAAAGCACAACCACAAGCCCTACGACGAGAATCAGCGTATAGCGCACCGTATAATAGAGCTCGCGCAGCCACCCCCGATAGAAAAAATTGCTGTTCGCATCCAAAAACAGACTGTACAAAAGGCAGAGCACTATGATATAGGCGCCCACGGTAATGTGAAAATCCCTCGGATACCGCTCTGCGTGAATAATGTGAAACCGGATATACACGGAGCAGGCATAGGAAACAAGCACACAGAACAGGTCCATGATTAAAACGCTGTATATCTCTATCATTTTGTTTTTTCTTCTGACATTTTCCATTGCTAAAACCGTGTCCTTTTCTCAGTCTGCCTCCTGCCTGTACAAATCCGGTTACAGATCGGCAAACTGCCCGATGCTTCCCAATATCTCACTTTTCGTGCATATGTAATTCCCGCTGCCGCCAAATTTTGGAGCATGCACCGACATTACATCATGCGTTTCCAGCTTCTTCTTTATGGTATCTTTTGCCGTCTTCAAAGGAAGCTCTTTTCCAGTCAGACAGCGATATAGCTCTCCTGCCGTTATCGGCTCCGATGTAAAGTTCACAAGCGTCAGTTGTTCTGCAAGCGCCGTCTGAATATCCTCCCAAATGCGGCTGAGCGGGTAAAACTGATACGTGCCCGCACTGTCAATCTCCTGCATCGCGCGCTCATCGGCAAACTTTTTAATCCGATTATGCTTGAAATTAAGCCCATACGGCGTCGCAAGCCGTAAAATCAACGCATTCGGATAATTTTTACGTGCCCATTCCTCAAAATAATAGCGGTTTAAGTTGTACGGCAGAACTTCCTTTTTATCGACTTTATCGCTTCCGACCGCAAACACCGAGTTTTCCTCGTCCACGCCGACCGGATTTTTGTATACTTCCGTACTCGAAATCAGCACAAGCTTATACGGATTAATCTTTTTAATCGTCTCCTGCGCTGCAAGCACCATCTCCAAATGCTGGTACGGCGCCCGCTCCGCAAGCCTTCTGTCAGGCTTGAGTCCTGCAAAAATCAGCACATCCGGTTCCAAGCCGTATGCCTTTTCTATATTTTGTGTATTAAAGATGCCGTCTATACGGTTACTGGCACGCACATAAATATTGCTGCCTACAAATCCCGTGTATCCTGCCAATGCGATCATAAGTTTTCTCCTCCTCCTGATTGCGTATTATCGTGCGAAAGCACATCCCAAAAATAATACCGCGGCCTGCGTTTTGTTTCCAAATAGTTTCGCCCCACATATTCCCCGATAATGCCAAGCGACAGCAGAACTGCCCCGCCAAGCACCCAAATAGACATCAGAATGGATGACCAGCCGTCAATCGTATATCCGAAATAATGTTCGTACACAATGTGGATAACCATGCCAACTCCCACAAGCAGCGCCAAAATGCCCATGCCGAACACCATCCGGATCGGCTTAATGCTAAAAGACGTAACGCCGTCCGCCGCCAAAGTCATCATCTTTGACAGCGAATACTTCGACTCTCCCTGCATTCTTGGAAACACATCAAAATGCACGACAGAGGACTTCAGTCCAATATCCGGTATAATCCCCCTGAGAAATAAGTTAACCTCACCGTACTCTGAAAGCGCATCAAGCGCCTTCGCACTCATAAGACGGTAATCCGCAGAATTTTCATAAATATTCGCGCCCATAAACCGCATTACTTTATAAAACACCGTCGCGGAAAGCCGCTTAAAAAAGCCGTCCGTATTTCTCGAATTGCGGACTCCGAAAACGACCTCGCTCCCGCTCTCATATTCCTCTATAAACAATGAAAGCGCATTAATATCCTGCTGTAAATCCGCATCAATGGTAATCGTGTAATCACAGTAATCCTTCGCGTACAGCATGCCTGCAAGAATTGCGTTCTGATGACCTCTGTTGTGGGCAAACCGCAGCCCCGTTATCTCCCAATGCTCATGATACAGCTGCGTAATCAGCTCCCACGTTTTGTCTCTTGAACCGTCATCCACAAAAACGATACGGCTTTTCTCCGAAACAATCCCGCTCTCCCTAAGTGCACCCAGCTTGTCCAAAAGGGACTTTGCCGAGGTCAAAAGCGCCTCCTCCTCATTATAACAGGGCACTACAATGTAAAGTATCCCTTTTTTTCTGTTTTCTTCCACTGTTCCACCCCTTCTGCCGGTAATCTTTTGCTCTCCTTCTATCATAATACAATCCCGTCCCAAATGACAACAAAATTTATTCGCACAGCTTTACGACCCATACGCCGTTAATCTTCTTCACGCTGCCCTCCGACGGGTAAACGCTCATTTCCTGATAATCCCGCGTCTCCATAATCGCCTTTTTCTCGCCGTCGCTTAACAGCGCTGTTTCATAGCCTACAAAAATCTTGATAAAATTGTCCCGCACGCCTGACGTAATCAGACCGTTTTCCAATGCCACGCCATCCAAAGAGCGCAAATCCTCCGAATCCAGCACATCAATCTCAACACTGCAGGGATTGTCTTTATAATAAAACTCGCCGAGTATCGTAAGCGCGTCCCCCGCCTCAAAGCCCTCTGTTGTCTCCGCAAAGGCAATCACGCGGTTAAAGTACGACGCAACCCGCTGTGACGCCAAATCCGTCCGCAGATATGCCTTGTTCGTCAGCAGGTAATCCGTATAACAGCTTAACGCAACTGCGGCAACAGTTGCCGCCGCCAATAAATAACACATGTATTTTTTGATTTTCTCCACGCGGAGCGCACTTCCCCACTCCTTTAGGCAATACTCCAAAAGTGCAAGCACAAGGACATCAATCAATACATACGCATAAAGCATCAGCATCGAATAGTCAACCTCAGGCGCCATAAAATAAACAAACGCCGCCGCAAGAGGCACAAAACCGCACACCACAATTAAAAGCACAAGCTTTAAAATATCCTGATACAGCTTCTTTTTTATAACGAGTGTTATGAACAAAACCACCGCAAGCACACAGACTGCAATATTTGCCGCCTGCTTTGTGCCGGTCATAAATGCGAAAGGCTTCCATAGGAAAAATTCCAAAAACCGCTTATAGCAGCGCGCAATCAGTACAGGCATCTGCGCAGGCGCAATCTGTCCCATATTCCCCACGCCGCCGTATGTTTCATTGTCAAGGTTTGGATAAATCACATGCGACAGCCACATATACAGCGCCACACTCACCCCAAGCACAATCACACAGAGAATGCCTTCCTGAAAAACCTCGCGAAACGTCTTGTCGTTATTGATTAAATCATGAATCATGCCCATAAGCATCAGCGTAATCGCAAAGCTGATATAACTTTGATACGTGCCAAGCACGCAGATCAGCAGCGCACCGCACGCAATACTGCCGTACCGGTACCTGCGCAGCAGATACACCGCAAGAGCGACCATGAAAATCCCCAGACCTGACGTATGCGCCATAAACATAAACGTCATCGTGCTTGCCATGCTCGGAAAGGTCATCAGCGCTACCGGAACGAGAACCGCCCCCGTTGTACTCTTAATTCCCACAATCTCAAGAATAAGGCACGCCGAAACCGCAACCAGCAGTATAAACAGCACGCCGTGCACCGCCGGAATGCTGTGCTCGCTCCCAAGCGGATGAATGTATTTCAAAAACCAACGCCCGAGATAGTCGCCGCTTCCGTACGCGCTCATATTGTTCGCATCATCCCAATTTACAAGCTTATGTGTCAGCATATAAAAATGCGTCACCCAGCCCGCAATCAGTCCTGTTAAAAGGCAGATTTTCGTGTGCTTCGGGATTTTTTTATACAAAACCGCCAAAATATCAAACTTCATCAAACAGCACCTCTCTGTATTTGTCTCCCGTCTTATCCCAATTAAAACGTTCCGCGTTGCGCAATCCCTTTTCCACAAGCGTCTTTGCATACGCACTATCCGTTGTGACCCTGATGAGCGCCTGTGCCACCTCCTGCACATCATGTGGATTCACCAAAAGCGCCGCGTCCCCGGCCACCTCCGGAAGCGAACTCATGTTTGAACACACCACCGGCGTCTCCAACTGCATCGCCTCAATCGGCGGAAACCCAAACCCTTCCGCAACCGAAAGGAATAAAAACGCCTTGGCGTTGTGCAGCAGCCTGTGAAGCTCCTCGTCGCGTTCCACATATCCAATCCATGTAATACCTTGCAGCTCCCTGTCAATGCCCTCAAGCTGCACACCGTTTGTCCCGATTACGACAAGCGGCAGCGGATGCTGCGCAATTTTACGGTAATGCATATACGCCTTTGCAATTCCCTCAGCGTTTTTGTGCGGAAGCTTTGAAGTGACCGCTATGATGTAATCCTCCCCACCCGCAGCATAAACCTCCTTTTTGATTGGAGTATAACCATTATGAATCACTGTAATCCGTTTTTCGTCCGCATGCGCATATTTCATAATATCGCGCTTCGACGCCTCCGATATGGTAATCACCTTGTCCGCATGTCTGGCAGACGCTTTGAGCCGCCGCATAATATAAAAATTTTCCAAACGGTTAAAATAGCCTTTGAAATGCTCATGGTAATAAAACGGTATCATGTCGTGGATAATCACGTATTCCTTCGTCAAATGCAGCATCGACGCATATCCGCGCGGAAAAAGCACCTTGTCCGCTCCCAGCTTTTTTGCAAGCAGGGACACGTCAAAAAGCTCCCATTTGATACAGGTAAGCTTACTGAGCGGATTTTTTTTGATTTCGATAAACGTTACGCCCGCAACGTCAAAATCCTTCCGATTGTAGGAATTTCCCAACACAATAATCTCGTTTTGACCGGATTGCTTTGCATTTTGCTTTCCCGCAAGCTCCCACACGAGATGACGCGCAAGATTGTATATGCCGATGCTCTTTCCGGCTCCCTTTACCTGCTTAAAACAGTCGATTACAAGTTTCATCTGCTCCTCCATATGACCTTTTAGTCAATCTCATTCACCGTTGCGACAATGTATTCATCCGCCTCGTAAAGATGCAGTCCGTACTCTGCAATGTTCTGCGTCTCGTCGCGCCGGAAGATGAAGATACAGTCCGCGTCCTTACGCGCAAGGCTTTTTTCCGTATTCTCATTGACATTGATGCCGCGCGCAAAATAATAGTTGTTCATTGTCAGCCCATTGTCGTAGGCAAACTTTGCTATATGCATTATACCATTGTTGTCAATATTATGCGATACCCAAACGATATGCGAAAACGCGCCGCTTTTTGAAAGCCGCGTCCAAACATCACTTTTGAGCGGTGATTCGTATGTCACCGCACCCGCAAAGGTCTTGTGCTGCGCTATAAGCTTCCCGCTGATGTCAAACATTTGTACGCATACACACACTGCAAGCACTGCCGCCGCTATGCGCTTTTGAGAAATCAACCTGTCACAGCAGACAACCGCACCAATCATGATCAGATAGCATACCGGCCACACAATCCTGCCCGACGAGCGGAACATCCCCCAATAGTGTGTCAGCGTACTGCTGTCCGTCAGCACAAACAAAAGCTTATCGCCAAACGTCACCTCCGGAGACGCCGCAAACAGAATCAGCCCGACAGACATCAGAATAACTACCGTTCCATACAAAATAAAATCCGCCTTATCCTTGCGCTGTGCAAACCGCACACGCTTTAAAGCCAAACGCACGACATAGACAAGCGCCGCCGCAAGCAGCAAATACACGCCAAGCCCTAAATACGCAAAGCCCTCATACTGCCCGTCGCGGTACGTCGAAAGCGCCGGAAAAAAGCGTGAGTAACCCTTCGCATTGAAAAAGCCGTTTAAATTAAAACTGAATTCTCCCAAATCATTGCTTCCCGCATCCGCCCGCGTGGAAAAACCGCCGAGCACATACGTACAGACAAACAGTCCCAGCCCAAATGCCGCACCGGGCAGCAGGTAGCTTATTTTCGTTTTCAGCCGTGCCTTTTTTAACAGACTGCAAAGCACAAAACCGCACAGAAACGCACCGCACATCGGCAGCAGATACATATGGACCGAACCGATATACGCACCGACAAGTCCCCAGTACAGCGCCGTCCGTTTCACATCCGTATAGATTTTTCGATGGCGTACAAACAGATAAATCGCCGCAAGGATAATCCAGTGCCCGCCAAGCGCCGTATGGCGGAACATTTTCTCAATCACGACAGGAGACAGGATAAAAAAGACGCTGCTGATAAGCGTTTGCAGCTTTCCTACCCCAAGCTCCCGCAAAATCTTCGCCGCAAACAGCCCCTGAAGCATAAAACAAGCAAGACCCCACCATCCGAAATACTGAAACGTCTGCGGCAAAACAGGCGACAGCAGCTTAAAAAACACGGCAAAAAGCGGTATTGAATCCGTAAAGATTACCGAACTGCAGTCAGGATACGCTAACCTGTCCGTCAGACCAAACGGAAACCGCCAGGCGCCTTCGCGGAAAAAACACCAGCCCAAATAATGCTGCGTCAAATCTCCCCTGTTTAAAAGCCAATCGTCATAAAGCGGGTTCAGGACACGAAAACCGTAAACTGCAAGAAAGCAGAACGCGCCGATAAGCATAGCGGCTGCATATAAAGTATTTGTATTGGATTTATTTTTATCATCACGATATTTCATATTCACAACCACATTCCCTTCCCAGTCTGCGACTTTGTGCCCGTTTAACCTATTCGCGGATTCTTATTTAAAGTCCGCTTTCTTCGTCTTCCAACTGTTTATATCATTCGCGTCACCGTTTATCGTATATTGTATGATGTAATTTTTATAAATGGACACATACGACCGTTCCCGTTTCGCATCTATAGGAATTTCGTCGAGGCATGCGCCATATGCCGCACTGTCTCCGCCCGCAGCTCTTATGATGGTCGGCAGAATTTCCCCTTGCGTGACAGGCGCATGAAGAACCTGCATCTCATCACTCGTCTGATATGCTTCCTTCACAAGCAAAACAGGCATGGAAACCGTTTCCGGCCTCTGTTCTCCACTCGTATAAGACACACCGTTTCCGTGGTCGGCTGTTATGATAATCGTCGCCGAATCATACAAATCAAGTGCCTTTAACTGTTCCAAATATTCATACACAATGCGCAGACAGCCTCGTTCCTGTTCCTCTCTGCTAACCTCTCTTCCCGATTTGTCAAATTTCAAATCAGCCGACATATAATAGGGCGCATGCGCTCCTCTCATATGATAAAACCGAAAAGCATTTTCATATGCGTCGTTTACGGATAACCCTTCGCCAATCAGACTTTCATAAAACGGAAAATCATTGTCAATATCCCACTGCCCCTGCGCCTGCGTCATTCCATTGATTTCATCCGTATAATACATGTATGAATCTTTTAATGCAAACGGCAGCGTTTTATACATCGAACATTTCCACATAGTCGAAATGGTATTGAAAACATTGCTCGTTCTCTTAATCTCTTCGCTATAGTTTGAAATATCTCCATATTCTTTCTCTGTCAGATACCCTCCATGCGTATATATCCCGACATCAAATCCGCACTCCCTGAGATCATGCAAAAAATCACTATTCTCATATGCAGTACGTCCATACAGCTCTCCCATCTCCTCACTCCACGCAACTCCCGTAAGCAAATATGGAATTGCCGTACTGGTATGTGCAAATTGGGAAGTTGCATTGTCATAAAAGCAAAAGTCATTTAAGGGTGCAACAAACTCCGGATCCTCAGCCTTTAACTCTTGAAACCACCGATTGTCAAAATTATCAAGAATAAAAACAAGAATATTGTTTCCGCCCGACAACTCCAGTGAATATTCATCCGTAAGCCCCGCCCTGTAAGAAGCATTATCCAGCTCAGTCGTCAAACACATCACGCCAAGCGTTACCAGCTGTATCAGAATAATATACAGACAGATTCCGTTATAAACCCTGATTATCCTTCCCTTCTTTATACCAAGCGCTATAACAGCTGCAATTATCGCAATCCACAACCCTAGATTTACCGCCATTGATGCCGCAGACCATTTCTGCTCATTCCCGTCTAACAGATCAAGTTTTCCGTTCAGAAGAATATATTGCAGATAATTCATGAGCACAATGCCAAAAAGCAGCAGTTTAAAAAGATGAAATGACCGCACAGTCAGAACTGCCGCTGCAAGAATCACAGCAATGCCCCCTAAAACAATTGCTCCTAACAACAAGGAGCCAAAAAAACCGGCGTAAGCATTTTTAAATTCATCCATATTGGTTAAATACAGCTCATTGGGGAGAAAAATCCCGTTCATCACAATCCAGCTGCCAATCACAGGCAAAAATCCGAGCACATTTTTTCTGCACTCCCTGCCGTTTGCAAAGGTCGTGTCTTTTTTATAAAAGACAGCAAACAAGACCGAAAGGACGATTCCTGCCGCGTAAAACCACGTAAAGGTTTTATTATTTATTTTTCCGTTGCTAAGCAAAAGCAAAAATACGCCAAAGAACACATATTGGTTCAGCAGAGTAATAAATTGAACACATTTGCCCCGAAAAACAAGACTGACAGCCACCGGAAAAAGCACCGCCGCCGCTGCAAGCGGCGCACCGTAATGTACAAACGTGTGTATTCCCATGTCCCAAAAGCTCTCTAACAGCGTATCTTCCCAATTTCCAATCAAATACTTCACGGCAGATGCCGCAAAATAAAAGCCGTGAAAAAAGAAAATGCCTGTCCTTACCCACTGCATGGCAGAACTGCATCTGTCCGCCTTTTTCTCGACAACTATCCATATTCCGGTCGATAGAAACGCGAGCAGGGCAAAAAACAGCAGGATAATCACCATATTACGTTCCATCGTTTTCCAGTCCTCCCTTATCTTTACTCCATAGCATTCCAAATAGGACGGGCACCATACACATTGTGGGCATCGCATACCGAATACAGGTATTCACCGGAGAAATCAGACATACCAAAATATTCACCGCCGGCACAATCACTGCTGCCAGCAGCGCGTATCTTCGCTTTGCAATCAAATACATCCCCGCAAATACCACGCACCATGTGTAAAAGCCGCAGCGATACAAAAGTCCGATTCCCGGCAGGTATTCTGCCTTGCTCACCTGCCGGAGCAAAAACCGCGCAGGCTGCAATTGCTTCACCTGTCTGTAAGCATGCATACCGCTTGTCAGCATATTGCGCTCGCTCTCATAAAAACCCGTTCCCTCCTTATACGGCTTTGCCTCCGGATAGTAATAGCCGTAGGAACATTCGAGAAACGTCTTGACATAAGACATAGGATGCCGCAAAAACTGTGCAAACCATACTTTAAAATAGTCTCTTTTTACCGCAGAAAACTCTTTGTTGGTGTGATCTGCAGAATGGTACTCCGAAAGCTTTAAACAGTTTTTCACCCAGTCCGCAAGCTGCGGATTATACACCTTCACCATCTCGTCATAATCAAAAATCGTATTTAAAAGCTCCCGCTCTTCGTCCGTCACATCCCCCGGATAATCCTGACCATATTTTGCCGTCTGCTGAAACATAATACAGTACGTATCCTCCTTTGTATCAAGACGCGTCACGCCAAGCGCCGGATACAGCATATTGTTGAGCGCAATATTGGCAAGCAGCATCACACATGCTCCCGCAAGCAAAAGCGCCCGCTTTCCCTTCACAAAATACAGCGCAAACGGAACGGCAAACAGCACCACAAACACGCCGTTATTTCTTGTCTGCATCATCAGCACGGCATAGATTATCATCCAAACAAGATTGCTCTTTTTGCGCCAAAACACTTCACTATCCGTCACACAGGCGATAAGCTGCAAGGTAAATAAAAGCGTCAGCGGATAATAGAGCGTATCCTTAATCACCGTACAGTCAAAAATACACCAAACCGTAAATGCCGCATAGTACGCAAGACTTCCCCACCGCATCCAGTAAGGCGTTCTAAGGCGTTTATAAAGCACACACACCTGCGCTGCCGCAAATGCCGAGAGCAGGGTCTGCATCATGGGAATCACAAACATTCCCATATTGGGAATGCCCCACTCCTGCGAATACCATGCAATCGCACCGTACAGATAACTAATCAGCGGCGGATGATGGTCCGTAAACGGTTCCGTCCCGAAAAAACAGCAAATCTGCGCACCGCCGTCCCACGACATTGAGCATGGGTAAAATGCCAAAAGATACGGCAGACGGCACAAAAAGACCACAAGCATCACACCTGCCGTCACATGCTTTTCAAAAAGCCATTCTGTAACGCTCCCTGATTTTGCAGCTGTCTGCGTTTTAGAATGCGTATCAATTGTTTGCATCAAAAACACTGCCGCCAGATAAAACAAAGGCATATATCCAAAAAACAGCAAAACAGCAAACAACTCATATTTTAAGTCCGGCTCCGCAATCTGCGCTTTTCCAATTATCATAAAGGCAGTGAACATCAGTGCGATAACTGCACCGCAGATTTTATCACGCTGGCTTGTCCGCTGTATGAACGCTTTTTTCACAATCCATTTTCGGTATACGGACAACATTGCCGCAAATGCTATCAGCTGCGGAATGCCGTCGCCGTTTAATGCCATTGACAGATTTCCGGTCGATTCCACATCCGCAAAAAGCGCCACCGTGGTAAGCATCGCTGCCGCCAAAGCGAGCAGCTCATATATCAGCTTTTTCATATGAACCCCATTCCAAAGGAATTAATTATCTTTGTCAAAATTTCCCAATTTATTATACTACAATTTCTCCACATATGCTATTATGTAATTATTAAATATATTCATTCACACAACAACAATCAGGTATTAATATGCGGAAAAAATTGATTCTTATACTTTTGGTACTGATCCTCACCCTGTATATTTCCAAAAACTACTATCAGCTTAATCTGATTCAGGGAGCGTCCATGTACCCGACTTATAAAAATATGCAGTTTACCTTAATTGACCGGCGTGCCGCAGATTTTCAATGCGGAGACGTTATTGTATTTTACTGCCCTTCACAAAACAGTACTATGGTAAAACGCATCATCGCAGGTCCCGGCGATGCCATTCAAATTACAAACGGGATCGTACAGGTAAACGATAATCCAAGCCCTTATGTCTGTGATCCTGTATCCTATGGCGGCATTGCCCGTGACACGCTTACCATAAGCGCGGACCATTTTTTTGTGATGGGCGATAATCCTGCACAGAGCAGAGACAGCAGATATGAGGAAATCGGGTGTATCGACCGCAGTTATATCGTAGGACGCCTAATTCCAAACCGTCCCCCGCAATGTGAAAAGCAGTCCCTTATAAATTAGACTGCTTTTTAAATTACACACGCTATTTTATTGTAATATCATCCGATTCAACTTCTTTATTTTTATTTTCATCAATCCCAAGCGTATCATTTAACTTTTTCTTAGCCCTTCGAAAATAAATTCCCGCAACAGCGCCGATTGCAATCACAATCCCCGCCACTGCCTGTATCGCATAGGTTGCCACGGAAGGGTCAATATATGCCTGTGAATTTTCGCCGAACAAAAGCATTCCGCATATGCATAAATACCCCACACCAAATACCTTTAAAATTCCTTTTTTCATAATCGTTCTCCTTTTCATCCTTTCTTCTTCTCCTCAATTTTCTTCTGTATCTGCGAAACAAGATATTTTGCTCCCACTTGTGCGCTCGTACCGTTATGATATACGTACTCCTCCACAAAGCGCCCAATCTTTTCATAATACGCTCCGCTGTTCTCAAGCAGCAATCGCACAGACTCTGAAATTTGATCAAGCCGGTCCAAATCAACCGAACATCCGATCTCATCACGAAGGAGAATATTAAGCGGTACCGTATCAATTTTCTGATATTCCGGATTCATCACCTTCATGGGTGTATTAACAAACAATACGGGTTTTCTCGTGGTATATGCATACTCATAAGCGATGCCCGACCAGTCTGTAATCATAAGATCCGCCTCAAACACCACAGCGTTCGAAGAAAAATCTGTCTGTATCTCAATATCCGCATCCTGTTCATAGCGCTTTTTTAACTGCTCCATCAGCTCCGCTCTATGGCGCACATGCTGAGGATGCGGGCGTACCGTTACATAATACCCCTGTCCTTTTAAATTATCAAGTATTTTTTCAAGACAACTGTCAACAATATTGTCCTCCTGCCATGAGGGCGCAATTAAAATACGCTTTTTATCACAGGCAGATGGTTCTAACCGCGCATAATCCGCACGCATCTCGTCAAGTAAGGAATACCCCCACTCCACAAGCTTTTTTGGGGGAAGTCCGTATACTGCCTCTGTCTTTTCGATTTCTTCCTTTTGGTGCTTTCCTACACAAAACACGGTATCATAGTGATCCATAGAACCGGTCCGCATGGTGAGATTCAGGCTGTCCATACCATGCGGTATATATACATACTCAATCTTCCTGTCTACATAACTTCGCTTGATGTGATAGGTCTCAAGGTCGGGCATCGTCATCACCATGATGTCCGCCTCCAGCTTCATCATAAGCGTAATCAGCTTTTTTTCACCGATATAATATGGTCTTATCCGCGTCTGCTCCTTGGCAAGTTCAAAAACCGCATCTTCGAAATCACTTGTAATATAATGGATTACCAAATTGGTATTCTCCAGCAGATATTCTATCATTCCTTTATAATACTTGTAAAATCCACTGCTCTCGGAGTAGAACACAAGATGCTTATTCACCACTGAGAAAAACCTTTTATAATCCTGCCGCTCCCTTTTGGTTTTTGGGTCATTGAAACGCCTGCGTTTTTCCCCGCCTACAGTTCCCAAACGCGCAAGCTCCTCCTTGCTTTTCTCAAGCGCTTCATAATCCACATACTTTTTAGGGTTAACCGCCCAATTTAACAGATACAGCTGCACAATAGCCAAAAGATTGCTGGCAGTCCAATAAAGCGCTACTCCCACAGAAACAAACCAGCCCAAATAAAGGGACAATCCTACAGAAAATGCCATAAGACCATATTTATTGAGCTTTGACTGCTCGGCTTGGAGCACATTGCCTGCGTTTTGCGCCACGCACAAAAGCCATGCAGAAACTCCCGCGATAATTGGAGACCATATCAGACCAATCCCCTCAACACTTGGCACAAGGCTTAAATCCGTTCCTGCAAACCGCATGTCAATCAGCGGATTATCGATTCCTCTTTTGATAACTTCAATTACGCACATCAGCAGCACAAGCTGTATCACCAGCGGAAAAATTGATGCCGTCGGATGGTATTTTTCCCGCTTATAAACCATTGCCTGCTCTTCCCCTATGGCATCCTTATCACCATAATACTTTATCATAATTGAATTGATTTCCGGCTGCATCTTTACCATTTTAATTGAATTTTTCTGTACCCATACGGATACTGGCAGCAGCACAATCTTGCTAAGCAGTGTAAAAAGCACAATTGCCGCTCCATAATTATTGCAAAGCGCATAACAGCCATTCATAGCCGCCTCAAAGACATTGTATATAACTTCCATCCGCTTTTCTCCTATTAACCTATGCAAGCCCTTTCAGTGCAGCAATCAGTTTCTCATTGTCCGCATCATCCCGAACAGCGATACGCACATACTGTTTTTGATCAAATCCTGCTTTCTTTGAGAGGTCCTTAATTAAAATATTGTTCTCAAGCAGTTTTACCGCAAGCTCCCTGCTTGTGTAAGGTTCAAGCACCTCGCACATTACATAATTTGCCTGCGAAGGAATCACGCGCAAAAACCGTATCTTTGTCAGTTCTCCTACAAAATTGCGCCTCACATCATAAAATTTTAAGAGCGCCTTTTGGTATTCTGACCGGTACTTCTCATAAATCTGCATATAAAACTCTGCAAACGAATTAATATTCCAAATTGCCACATCCTTCTTCATATCAGCAATCAAATCCCTGTCTCCTGACGCCGCTATTCCAAGACGCAGCCCCGGCACGCCGTAGGATTTTGAAATGCTTTTGACCACAAACAAATGTGGATTTTGCATTAAAATCTCCTGTTCCAGGAGCGTTTTGTCTTCCTGCACATCCGCAAAGTCCACAAATGACTCATCAACCACAAGCTTTATGCCGCGTGCCCCTGCCCACTCCGCCAGCCGAAGCAAGTCTGCTCTTCCGATATAATTTCCCGAAGGATTATCGGGATTTATAACAAGCAGAGACTGAATATCCTTATCCGAATAGAAGTGCATTAAATCATCGGCAGTATAGGAATAATCCCTATTATTTGGAATAAACGCGACAAGCGCATCGCTTGTCTTTCTATTTGCATACTCCTCGAACGAGGGGTGAAGCACCCCTATGCGCCCGTCAAGTTTTCCCATAAGACTCTTAATTAACTCTGCGGCTCCATTGCCTGCAATAACCTGGTCCTGCTTTAATCCGAAATTTTTTGCAGCCACCAAAGAATTGATCTGCATTCCGGAAGGATATTGGCAAAGAAGTGTCTGAAACGCCGACTGCATTTCTGCAATCAGCCTCTTACACGGGAAAAAAGGATTAACAAGATAACAGTAATCCAAAAGCTTTGGATAACGCCAGTATCCGCCATAGCGTTTCTCAAAACGCGCAAGTTTTTCTTCTCCCTCCAAAAAGATCGTTTCCGCAATGTCCAGGTCCTGCACATCGTCGATTTCATACCATTTCTCACCGGTAAGCTTAACCGCTTTAATCTGAGGGTCTTCCATAAACGTAATAACCTTTAAAACCTGCTCATAATACTCATTTGTGCCCATCGCCTTACAATAAATCTCCAAAAACGGCACATAGTAAAGCTGTGAAAATGTTCTGCTGAATTTATAAATGTTCACGGTTTTATAATATGCATCTGTTTTATTAAAATCGAACTCACGTTTTGTCACAAACGCCTTGATACCATCGTGCTCATCAAGCGTCACAACCGTCCCGTCCATCCAGCTTTCAAACTTATCCACCAGCACAAGGCTCGGATACGGATGTTCCGCAATCTTTTTTAAGACCGCCTCCTCAAATACCAAATCGGACTCAAGCAGCAGCGTATCTTCCTCCAAAAGATAGTCCTTTGCAAGATACAGGGAATAGATATTGTTTGTCTTGTAGTATATATCATTGTCAACATATGTGATCGGCGTGGATACTGCAAGGGCATCAATATACGCCCTGAGTTTTTCCCCCTCATAGCCCACCACAACAACAATCCTTGAGAGTCCAAGCTTGTCCAAATATCCCAGCATCCTGTCGATTATGGCGACGCCGTTAACCTTCACCATACATTTTGTTGCCTCACTTGTCAGCTCCTTTAACCGTTTTCCCATTCCGGCTGCCAAAATTACCGCCTGCATACGCATCCTCCGTTTTTCTCTTTCTTAAACCGTTTCTTTACGAGTATCCTTTTAAAGCGATATATAGTGCGAAATCACAAACAAAAATGCAGGTATCCATGAAACGCCGGCATTCAAAACCAGTCTGAGCGCCGAGTAAGGTCTCACGATAACATTTGCACCTTTTTTCATTTTCCCCGGTAAGCTAATGGCAAGGCAGGTTCCAATGCAAAGCACAAACCCTGCAAAAAGCACCCCGTAATATTCATCCAACCCTACGCCTGCGCCAAAGCGCTCCAATGTAATCAGATTTTCCGGATAACCAAACAGCTTCTCCAAAATCATTCCTTTTGCCCAATAGCTCTCGTACACCCAATAATTTGCGCCAAACTGGCTAAGCGCCAAACACAGCATTCCAACCGTCTCAAACAGCATTAGCTGATGAAAACGACTTGAATTGTATGCAGCAAGGATTGCCAAAAACGGCGCAAGATGAATAAACCAATATGGATTGCTGTCAAACGAGATAAACAGTACAAACATTGACAGAGCAGGGATAAAGACGGAATACTGCTCGCGTTCCATATCGTCCCTGAGATTCTTTAAGTAGCAAAAAACACAGATTCCGCCTATCAAAAGCACAATAATTGGAACCGCGCTGTTGTGCAGCGGCGCCTTCACGCCCAAAAATGCCTGCATAAAATGTCCGCGCACCTCATCCTTTACCTGCATCGCCTCCGTTCCTTTCGGAAAAGGCAGACCGGAAAGAATCGTAACTGCAAACACAATAACCGTGTCGAGCGCTATTTTTAAGGCATTTTTTTCAATCAGCATGACAAGCGGAAGAAAGATAAACAGCGGAAACTGCTTAAAACTCACGGCAATTGAAAAAAACAGCAGAAACCGCCATCTGTTTTTATTCTGAAAAGAGTATATTGCCAGCAGCGTAAACGGCATTCCAAACACATCCAACTGCCCTGCAATGCCAATCTGCACAAATACCATCTCCGATGACAAAAATAAAAATCCTGCCCATTTTGCCATAGCGTCATCCACGCCAATATTTCTGCATACTTTATAAATCAGATACACCACGATGAGGAGCGCCGCAATGTATACCGATTTGGAATACAACATTGTCCACATATCAGATGTTTCCTCTATACCAAATTTACTGCATACAATCCACAGCGGAAACCCCCATATGCCAAGCACGATATAAACCGGAAAGTCATAAATGACCTCGTACGCTCCGCCAATCCCGTTTTCCCTGTAAAACGCCAGCATGTCATTGCCATACTCATAAAAGTTATGAAGACCGCCGCCCTGCGTAATGCATTTCCAAAAATTTACCCCGTAATGCACAAACGCCCTCGTATCGCCGTACATAATCGTGATAAACGGAATCAGGAACAGCCCGAAAAAGAGCACATAATCCGCTATCCCCGGCGCTTTTGCACAAACAAACCAATTTTTAAATTCTTGTCGTATCCTTGCCATATTCAGCCTCCATAGTCCGTATTTTTACAAAATGTACGCAGTCATCGGGATCAGACATACTCCAAGTGAGAGCAGCAGCCTGATCCACATCATATATCGCGGCACTTCCCGTTCCTCCAACGCAACATTGTTGTGCTGCGTCAGGTTCAGCCATATAAACGCAAGACTTGCCGTAAAAAACAATCCGAACAGGAATCCGCTTCCCCTGTCTCTCATATCGTACAAGCCTTCCGAGATATTATGGACAAGATCCAGTACGTTATCCGTCGTATCCGCCCGCAGTCCAAACAATTTCGCAAAAAAAGAGCTTCGCAAAATCTTTACGTCAAAACACCACGGGAGTTCTATTACATAATGTCCTATCAGACAAATAGAACCGGCCGTTTCTAAAATCACGCCCAAAAATGCATACTTTTTATACGCGCCAATCAGCAGACATTGAAACGGCAGCAGCATAATGACCCAATACGGGTTACTTGCACATAACAGGAAAAAGATTGCAAGCGACAGGTAGGAAATAAGCACGCTTTTCCTATAAAATTCCTTCTTATCATCCGGCATCTGGTACATATAACATATGATCCAAAACAAAAACGACACAAGAAAAAACACGGGAATCTCTATCGAACTTATGTTTACTTTATTTTTAAACAACGTAAGCACCGTTCCAAAGGTTGTAAGCTGCGTATTATTCGGTATGATTATCTTGAACCCCAAATACGGCGCCAGCACACACAATGTATACAACCCGATTTTGATTACATTTTTTTCCGCATAGAGAATCAGCGGCACAAACATAAATAGCGCAAACGGCTTAATCAGCGTGGCAAGCAGTATATTGCCCGCAAAACCCTTCTTTTTTCCGTTCAAAAAACAATTGAGCGCCTCCAGCATAAAATAAGCCGTGATAACGTCATACTGCGAATTGACAGCAGCGCTTCCGGCAATAATCGGAGACGTCAGAAAAAGCAAAGCCACAAGCAATTTTTGCCCAGACATCTCCATTGTATCGCAAAGCTTCCAAAGCGCTCTGACTGTAAGGGCGATAAAAACCAAAATAATCGATTTTGCCCACATCAGGGCAAGCACCGACTCCCAAATATTTGCGCCTGTCAGCTTTCTTATGACCCACAGCGGAAAATTCCAAATGCCAAACAAAACATAGATCGGAAAATCATAACCTGCATAAATTGTCGTTATCGTGTATGCGGCATTTTCCACATCAGAACAGCACAATGCATGAAAATCAAACAGTCCTCCGCTAAAGATAACATCCCAAAAGTTGATACCGTGGCTCGTCGTAATAAGAATATCCGAGTAAAAATACCCATAGAAAAATACCAAGTATACCACCGTAATCAGAACATAAACCAGCCTTGTTTTTTTATCACCGTTTTTAAACTGAATCATCAACAGCCTCCTGTATCCTTGCCTGTCCAAGCGCCATAATCACAGGCAGACTAAATGCAATTCCATAAAGGTATCTGAAATACTCTCCGTTTCTCGACGCAATCAAGGCTACCCCAAGCGACAAAAACAACGGAATTGCAGGTAACACCAACTTCGCTCTTTTATTTTTCACCAAATAGAAAAACCACAAAATAAGCGTCCACACATACAATGCAGAACTTTTGAACACAGACAGTACCGGCAGCTCAAAGACCTTTTCCCGCAGCGTTTCATACATCTGCTGATATTTATGGCTCCACTGCGGATAATGGATTGACATGCCGATTTCATCAAGTGCATCATTTACATATGTCATAAAAACCGCGGATTGTTCATACGTATACGCCTGCGCCAGCTCACCGCCCGGATAAAAATAATTGTAATAATTATTCAATGCCGCCTCAAGATACACTTCGGGATGCTTCTTTAGCATTCCCCACCATACCTTAAAATACGCGGATAACTCTGCTGCACTGGCTTCTTCGTTAAAGTTCTCTTTGACAAAATCTCCGTTTTCAGGCACATACTTCTCTGCCAGCACATCATATCGGAGCACTTTGGAAATTGCTTCCTGTTCCGCTTGCGTAACCTCCTGCTCATAATCACGGATATAGCGCGCTGTCTGCTGAAACGGCAGAGAAAGTGCTTCCCGCCTGCTTGCGGGCGTGATTTTAAACGCCGGCATCAGCACCCCAAAAAGCAACACCGTCACCAACATTATCAAAACGCCGCATACAGCTGCCTTCTTACGCCGTTTTTTCACAAATAAAAGCAACGCCAACACACTTACAAGCACAATATATTTACCATCATTGCGAAATAGCGTCAGGCACATTCCCGATACCGTAAACAAAAGATAAGAACGCTTATCCTCCCCCTTTTTTTGAAGCTGCCATATGGATATTCCGAAAATCAAGAGTGCACATGCCGTAAAAACATCCTTTGTAATCAGAAACATATAGTTTTGCATTCTTGGAGTTAACATATAATACAGCATTGTCACAAATACAGCTTCAAACTTTATCCCCGCCTTCACCATAACCGACAAGGCATAGGCAACCGTCATCACAATACAAAGCATCTGCGTCACCGATACCAAAAAGATTCCGATATTATAAGAACCAAATACGGTATCTCCGATTACCATGCACAGATGCAGATACAAGGTATGCAGAATCGGATGATGACCGTTTAACCGCACACTTTCATCAATCAGCTTCAGATAACCCGATGTCCCCTCCAAAAAATTGTAGCCCTGTGCAAGCTGATTACACGTATCTCCCATATGAATTGCCGGATATGACAAGAGCATGTAAGGAATGTAAAAAATAAAAATTGTAAAAAACGCTGTCGCGAATGTATGTTTGTAAAAAAATCTCTTATATTGTCCAAACCCTAACCTGCTTTTCTCCGTATTGGTACTCTGACCGCATACTTGAAGTTCACCCAGTCCTTGATAAAGAACCGCAATTGCGGTTACAAATATCATTAAAAACCCAAGAAACACAAGCATCGCCTTAATCCTTTGCAGACCGTCAGATACCACGCACCTAAGACTGCCATCATATGCAAATGCCTGTCCTAAAACCATAAAGCCGGCAAACAAAAAAGCCGGCGCCGCAATGCACACAACATCCCGAAACCGAAAGCCTGTACGCTTTAAATAGGAAAGAGAAGCGCTGTAAAGACACACAATGCCGGCAAACAGTATCAGATCCTGTACTGAAAAGCCCGTCATGGCATCAAAAAGCTGCACGATCATGCTCCGCTCCGAACCCGGAGCGCATAAATCGGTCTTTAGCCCAAGCAGCGTAACATATGCAGATAAAAGACATAACATCCACTTTTTTACTCTCATGACAGCCTCCGCGCGCATCCTCCCTAAATGATATGTTTTAACAGCCTAAAACGGCCTTTTTGCTGTGCCGCGCCTAGTATAACCGCATTCAGCGCACTCAGTGTCAGTGTCACAATAAAAGAATCAAACCCAAGTTTATTGGGATTTCTAATAATAAGAAACGTATAAACCGAGAAAAATATCAGGTGTGACAAGTAAATCACGGTACTTGCTTTTCTGCACTTTTCCCATATCGGTGATTCACAAAGCCGGACATCTAACAATGTCATAAAAAGCAGCAACGCCTCCACAGGCATTATCAATTGCGTGACAGCGCCGTATCCCGTTCCCCATTCCAGCAACAGCTTCAAACCGTTGAGCGCCGCAATTGCGATAATCCCTGTCCGCTTATGAATGCGCAGGTGTCGGTCTGCAATCAGCATTCCCACTGATACGTATATCAAACCTGTAAAAATGCCGCCGTTATTAAATACATATTGATACAGCGAAACTGCCTTTTGCCCAATCCCGCCCAACAAATCCACATGCCCTGTCAAAAATGACATCCATTCGCGAAACACAAATACAGCCGCGGAAATACCGACGATCATACCAACCTGCAAACGCTTCTTTATCATAATCCGAATCGCGGCAAGCGCATAAATCAGGGATAACAGATACCATAAATGATATGAATTATACAGCTTTCCCACAAACAGAAAATATTTCACGTATGATAAGACACAGCTAATGATACTGTTTCCGGAAATACTATAGCCATACAGCGTAAGCGGCAGACTAATCAGGGTCCATGCACAGTACAGTTTTACAATTTTGACAAGATAGCGGTCTACCCGCTTTATCTGCGTCTCATAAGGCTGCTCCATTGTACGGAACAAAAGGAAGCCCGATGCCGTAAAGAAAAACGGCACTGCCCACTCCTCCACAATCACAACTGCTTTAATCGCTGCCTGATTCGTCCAGCTCACAATGGGGTTGGTGTGTATTGCCACCACGGCAGCCGCCATGAGCAGCTTAAATAAATCAATACTGTTGACGTTTTTATCCTGCTTCATTTTTGCCCTAATCCTCTGTCATTTCATCCGACAGTTTCACCACAACAACATTTTCCACAATCTGTATCGAACCCGCGTTCGGATATGCAGGCATATGCTCTAATACTTCCTGCGACTGCACAGACAAGTCAGAAACCTCTGCCAGCTCTGCCTGAAATCCGCAGTAATGCAGAATAAAATTTTGTTTACTGTACGCATCCGCCAAAGCGTCGTCACGCCCGCTCATAGAAAACGTGTTCATGATTTCATTATGATATAATGTTTTATCCACAATGTCAACTCCGCTCAATACCACCTTCATATCCTCATGGTACCCGTCCAAGCCTTTTATTTGTGTAATCATTGTCGTGTAATAGCTTAACGCCTGATTGAAGCTTAGCTGCATACTAACATATTGACCGTTTGCAAAATGGCAATAGCTCAAAATACCGGCTGCAGCCGCAAACGTTATCACATATTCCGCAAGGACGGCAAGCTTCTCCTTTCGCTGTTTCAGGCACCGGTCCAGAAGCGTGAGCGGAAAGATAAGGAGGAACACATATGAAAAATACATTAAGGAATAGATGCCGTCCTCACACATAATATAAATAGAATTAACCGCAAGGACGTACACCGCAGTCAGCACCGCGGACTCTATCGCCTTGAGCATTTCTCCTCTTTTTTGAAGCCGCAAAAACAACCGCACGATAACTGCGGTACTTACTGCAAACAGCGTAAAATACATTCCCTTTGTAATGTAATTATAGCTGATTTCCATATTGTTGTTTAAAAATATCCCGAAAAAATTCACCCCGATGGTCCTTAATATCTCAGGTATCCGCGAAAGCTCCATTCTGCCCATTGAACTGATTCCCTTGTATGTGGTAAGCTCCTGTCCGGTAATCATTAGGGAGAGCTTCATACATCCAAAGTAGAGCAGCACGCTAAGGATTAGATTAAAAAGATACGATAACGCTCTCTTTAAAATATCCCAATATCCATACTTGTCCTCAAACAGCATGAGAACTAAAAGCGCCACATAAAACGTCGCGGTAAACGGCAGATAGGATTGATAGATGCCAAGCGAACATGCAAGTAACAGAACCGAAGGCAAAAGTCCCTTTTTGCAGAGCACCATAAGCCGTACCGAAACAACCGACAAAAGAACGGCGAGCGCATAGTACGGCGCCGTAAACATATAAAAAAATGTCCCTGTCCAACTTGGAAAGACAACGAGCGCCGCTCCAAGCAGCGCGTTTGCACTTCTGCTCTTCATGCCGAACAAGTCGGCCATTATTCCGGCAGACACCCCCAATAACAAAAGCGTTATAAGCCCGTTTATCCACGGAAGGCTGAATACCAAATCCAAATGATAGGCAATCGCACCAACTACCCACAAAAACCACCTTCCGTTTCGAAAAGTCGCACCAAAACTATTGATTCCAATCAGGTCATCGAAGTTGGGCAGTTTATTGGTAAACATATACATATGCGCAACAAGACCTGCAATTATAGCGGCTGCAAAAGCTGTACGGAACCGTCTGCTCACTTTTTTATATGCTTTTTTTAAAACATCATCTACCCTGTCCAAACGCCATCCCTCTCTATTCTTAAATCATAAATTCAGTTTACAAATCGCTGTCATATATCTCGTCCGTACAAATGCCCGCAACTCCGGCATCAAGGAGTTCTTCAGCCGCATCAAGGTCATTCACGGTATGTATATACAGCTTTAGCCCGTATTCATCCGCTATCTTTTGAATTTCCTCACTATAATTGTCGTACCGGCGGTGCTTTAGCATAACCACTTCTATCCCATGATTGACACAATACCTGCACACATCCCGGAAAATACCGACTGTATCATTTGTATAAAACCGTTTATACATTGTAAAAATATACGTTTTAAAACCATATTGGCTTTGCAGAAATTCGTACATTTGTTCATTATACACCTGTACAATGAATCTGTCCAGTATTTCCGAATGCCCTCCCTCGGTATTTTTTATTGTTTCCGTCATGATTTCAAACTGTTCGCGTATCTCATCCTCCTGCGTATATTTTGTATCGGTCACTACCCACAGATCAGGATATTTTATCATAAGCCCGCAAAGCTGCTCAAAACTCATCGGCGTATATTTTCCGTCCAGCTTTGTATTCAGGAAGGTTTCCTCATCCGGAACGTTTTCCTCTGAAATCCCTTCCTGCACCGGCACATCCCACTCATGCTTCAGGACACATTTGTTGTCGGAGGTCAAAAGAATATCAACCTCCATAACTCTTCGTCCCCGTGCATAATTCTCCTCAAATGCCTCCCATGATCCGGTATACGTATCCCCGTTCACAACGCCGAAGGAATGTCCGATGGTCTTTGTCGGTTCCCAAATACACTTTGTCCGCGATGCCGCGGCATTTTTGACATTGAACACAATACACAACGCCAGCAAAAACAAGCACACAAAATTATAAACAGCTACATACCGATACCGTTTTTTCCGAACCAAAATCCAGTATACGACAAAAGACCATAACGCAGCCAGCACAAACACTGCTGCAAGCGCTGAGGGATAAAGCCACCCAAAACCAGAAAAGCCATTTCTCAAATCATACCAAAAAAGCTTCCATGACTCCTTCCAATGCCAGTTTATGGCAGTCATACCCCCTATTATTATCACAAGTACACTTACTACAATTGCGACTGCTGAATTTCTCCGCTTCATTTTAAGTTCTCCCGACCTGTACCAATTGCTATTTTTTGTTGATCTGCGCCTTAATATCGACATTTTTTTTGATAAATCCAAACGCAATCCCCCAAAGCAGCGCTATGATAATTGCTAAAAATATTGCCGAACTTCCGTAAGAGATTTCGGTTATTCCGTCAACCGTGTCGACTCTTGTGATCCTTCCAAACGGACTAAGAATCAGATAGGTTGTCACCATATTAAGCATCGCACACATAAGAAACGTAATAAGCGCACTGTACCAGTTGGGCGACGTCTTATTTGAACACTTCTCCGCCAGTAAATAGGTGATTGCTCCGCAGCCAAATATAATTAAATAATTAAACATCGTAATCCTCTCCTTTTATTTATTGGGATATAAAATATTGTTGTCATAGAATCTTGACTTTTTATTAAGCTCTGCAAACAGCTGCTCATAGCCGTATTCCTCCGCAAGCGTAGGCACATCGGAGAATAAATTGGTTCCGATGCCCAGCCGTTCCCCTTCTATCTGAGCTCCCAGGCTAGCAAGCACTGTCGGGAACATATCAAGCGTGGTAAACTGCCGGTTTTTATGATTGACCGGATTTGCCTTTGCATTAATAAAAACATTGTACACCTTTCTTGCCGTATCCCCCTCATGCTTGTCGTACTCATAATCCTCAAAGAAACCTGTCTGCATGCTGCTATGGTCGCCTGTGATACAGATGGTTGTATTCTCATAAAAATCCTGCTGTTTGATCCATTCCACGAAATCAAATACTTGACGGGACGCACACGCCCATACATTCGCATATCGATCCCCGTAAGTATCCGGGCACAGTTCACACAGATAACCGCCGCCGGCATGTGTGTCAACCGTAAGCATGGAAAAATTAAAAGGCTCTCCCTGCACAGCAAGCGCCGTCAGCTTTTCCTTCGCGTATTCATACAGTCTTGCGTCTTCAAACCCCCAGCCTTCTTTATAATTATCAGGAATTCTTCCCTCTGCAACAGCGCTGTTATAGTCCCATATCTCATAATTCCCATGCTGTGTAAAATAATCCTTCCTCCCCGCATACGCAAAATCGGACCCTGCAAGGAAAAAGTTATGATACCCTTGTTTCTCAAGAATTTCACCAAGAGACGTAAGTCCGGGCATAAAGGAAGCATATTTGCTCATCGAATTATCAACGCCTCCGGTATTATCCTGGTACTTAAACAGTTTGAGCGGCATTCCTGATGTCTGTGCCATCAGTCCTGCCATCGTCCAGCCGCACGCAGGCGCCACAGCCGCACCCTCCAAAAGCTCCGAATGGGAAAAACTTACGTTCTCTTTCGCAAGCTGCGTCAATTCAGGAATAATATTTTCATCCAAAAGCCCGCCGTTTGCCTTGTCCATAAAGGAGGTTTCCGCAGACTCTATAAATATAAAAATCAGATTTTGTTTTTCGTTTGGAAAGTGAATCGTTGCATTCGCCGCATCCACATACTCGTTTTCAATCAGTTCTGAAGCTTCAATCTGACTCCGCACATATGCGTACAGCTCAAAATTGTCATCTGCAATGCCGATAATCTGTCCAAGCCATATTGCCATTACAAGCAGCCAGGCAATCCAATTAAGTCTAATGGGCAGTATTCCAATATCCATTGTCCTCTTGCCAATCGAAAGTGCCAGGGAATATGTGCGCTTTTTGGGAAAACACTTTAACAGCAGTTCGATGCCCCAAAAAACCGCCGCCGGTAAAAAAGCCAGCAGAAAATAGGATACAAAATAAGAATTCGCAGTTCCTTTCAGCGGCATATTGAGTGTAAACACAATCTCACTTAATCCGATATTCCCAAAATTATTGATACACCATACAAGGCTGAACGAAAGAAGCAGCATAAAAAATACCAAAAGCTGTCTTACCATAGCCGCAAGCCTTTTCATTGTTTATCAGTCCTCCTTTTTACTTTTCGGGATACAAAATGGTATTGTCATAAAATCGCGACCGTTTATTTAACTCGGCAAACATCTGCTCATATCCGTATTCTTCCGCAAGCGTAGGCACATCGGAAAATAAGTTGGTCCCCAATCCAAGCCTTTCACCGTCTATCTTTGCTCCGATGGAAGCAAGTACAGTCGGATAGATGTCCATTGTCGTAAATTTCCTGTTTTTCATATTGACAGGCTGCACTGCGGCATTGATGAAAGCATTGTACACCTTTCGCTGCGTCTCACCCGAATGCCGTTCATAATATTCGTGCTCTTCAAAAAAGCCAGCCTCCATACTGCAATGGTCACCTGTTATGCAGATTGCCGTATTTTCATAAAAATCCTGCTGTTTGATCCACTCTACAAATTGATATACCTGGTTGGATGCACATGCCCACACGTTTGCATACTGCCTGTCATAGGTATCCGGACACAATTCACACAAGTAACCGCCCCCCGTATGCGTATCCACCGTAAGCAGCGAAAAATTAAAGGGCTGTCCCGTTGCGGCAAGCTCTGTCAGCTTTTCCTTTGCAAACGCATACATCTTTGCATCCTCAAAGCCCCAGCCTTCCTTGTAATCTGATGGTATTTTCCCCAGCTCTGCCGCCGTATTATAGTCCCAAATTTCATAATTTCCATGCTGCGTGAAATAATCACGTCTGCCCCCAAACGTAAAATCAGACCCCGCCATAAAGATGTTGTAATAGCCTTCCTGCTCAAGAATTTCCCCGATTGCAGTCGCCCCCGGCATAAACGCGGCATATTTTCCCATCGAATTATCCACACCGCCGTTTGTCGCCTCATATTTAAACAGCTTCAGCGGAAGTCCGGATGTCTGTGCCACAAGCCCCGCCATCGTCCAGCCGCATGCAGGCGCCACAGCCGCACCCTCCAACAGTTCCGAATGGGAAAAGCTTACATTCTCCGCCGCAAGCGCGGTCATCTCAGGAATAATGTTGTAATCAAGAAATCCTCCGTTTCCTTTATCCTGAAAAGAAGTCTCTGCCGACTCTACATAGATGCAGATCAAATTGCGCTTCTGCTGGGGGAATGTAATATTCGTCTCTCCCGCATCTACATATACATTTTCGATAAACTCCGAAGCGTCCATCTGACTTTTTACATAATCAAACACTGCAAAATTATCGTCTGCAATACTGACAATCTCACCGAACCATATAAGCATCACAATCGTCCACACCGCACCATTAAGCCGAAAAGGCAGTATCGGAATCTCAGAGATCTTATCCCGAAACGAAAGCCGGAGTCCATACATATGTTTGGGTGTGCGAAATGCCGCAAATAACTCCAATCCAAATAATACTGCTGCCGGACAAAACGCATATAGAAAATAGGTGAGAAAATAGGAGTTTGCCGTTCCCTTTAGCGGCATATTCAGCGTAAAAATAATTTCGCTTAAACCAATATTTCCAAAGTTGTCAATACACCAACCCATGCTGAATGTAAGCAGAATCAATATAAATACAAGGATCTGCACTATGACTGTCTTAAACTTTTTCATCCTTATCCTCCAAAAACTTCTTCCCTGCTTCTAAGCGTAACGCCCCCGTTTCCGACCTCATAAATCTGATCACACTTCTTTATCGTAGTAAGCCGGTGGGCAATCACAATCAGCGTCCTCGTGCCATGCAGACTGTCTATGGCATTCATAACTTCCTTTTCCGTATCGTTGTCAAGCGCCGAAGTTGCCTCATCTAAAATCAATACCTGTGGATTTCCGTATAAGGCGCGTGCAATACCGATGCGCTGGCGCTGCCCTCCCGAGAGTTTGACGCCCCGGTCCCCAATCACGGTATCCAGTCCGTCCGGCAGGCTTTTTACAAACTCCTCAAGCTGTGCCTCACGCACTGCTTTTTGCAGCATATTTTCGTCGATTTCGTTTTGTTCCACGCCAAACGCAATGTTTGCCCGAATGGTATCGTCCATCAGATAGATTGCCTGCGGTATATATCCTATGCTTGCATGCCATGCATCCATATCACTGCGAATGTCCCTTCCATCCACAAGAATACTGCCGTTCTCCGGTTCCAAAACACCCAGTATCACATCCGCAAGCGTCGATTTTCCGGCGCCCGACGCACCAATCAGCGCTACGGACGTATTATTTGCAATCTCTAAATCAAGATGTTCAAGCACTCTTTTGTCCGCCTTCGGATAGCGAAACGATACGTCTTTTATGGAAATACCATTTTGGATCGTTAACGGCTTCCCCTGTTTTTCTTCTTTTGCACGTTTTTTATCCAACCTCTCAATCTCTGTCAAATCATCGTAGAGCACATCAATCGCCGGTCTGTTGAACATCATTGCACTCATAAAGCCCGAAATCCGGTTAAACGACGGAAGCATACGAAATGCCGCAATCGCAAACGCCGAAAGCGCCGGAATAAACGCCGTTAAATCCGTGTCAAACGCATACACCTTTACTGCCATTGTGAGCAGCAGACCGCTGATACAGACTGTTTCCATTACAGGCCGCGGCACAAACGTCAGCATTGACTGCTGTCTTTGCAGCGCCGTAAACCTGCGGTAAGTACTTTCATAATTTTTGAGGAAAAAGTCTTCTTTGTTCATAACCTTAATTTCCTTGATACCGGAAAAGGACTGCAGCACCCATTTCGTCAGCCGGATGCTGACACTTCTGTTCTCTTTCCCCTTTTTGACAAGTGTCTTTTTAAACACTACGCCGACAAGAAGCGCAAATACAAATACAAGTCCTGCAACCACCAGCGTCGTCATCACATCAACACGCATTAAAAATACGGCAAGCACCACGCACACACTCGCCTCCGCGATAAACTGCATCGCATTGAGCACCACCGTATAGAACCCGTTTACATCCTCCGTAACGTTTCTTTGCAGCTCCGCAACATTTCTGGAAACATGAAACAGATAGTTTTGGTGCATATACGACTTCATCATTTTTACGGCAAGCCGTCTCTGATTGTTAAATATAAAACGATATTGCAGATTATACATCTCACTGATATATGCGTTTTTTGCAATGTATACAATCACAAGTGCAAGTGCAAGGAACACAATAATCTGCTTCGCCTCATCAAATCCGAATAAATCCCTGATAAGCAGCAAATACCACGTCTCATTTATCGAGTCAGGATTTGTCGCCACGGAAATTAAAGGCATAATCGCAGACACCCCCAAAAGTTCAAAGAGCGCTCCCACCAAAATCACAAACAGCATAATCACCAATTTTATTTTTTGCCCGTCGTCCAAAATATAGCTTATCTTTTTATACATTGTTTCGTTTTTCTCCAAATTTTAATCCGGCTGAAAGAATGCCTCAATTTCCGCATCTGTGCGCGGCTGCTGCCTCATGTAAGAGTCATAATCCTTTAAATAATGACCGATGTCCCATGCCGTCCTGCCATTTTTATATAAATCATACACCAAAACCTTTGCCGCCGGACCAAGTATCACACAGATAATCCGCCCGTTATCAACCGCAAGCGCCTTTTTAAGCAGTGTATCATACTGATCATACGCATCTTTTGCAGGACCATAAATGTATTCAACATCCGCACATACGTCAAGCGCATTGTATTGAATATCGCTTAAAACGCGTTCCCCGCAAATCAGGGTAATTTTTTTGTCTGCAAAAAGCGCCTGAAGTCTTCTGAAATGCCCGGCAAAGTCATATTCATTATAGTTTTGGTACATCTGCGTGATTGCCGCATCAATGTACACCCGTTCCTTATTACAATTTTTTATCAGGAATTTCCTCTGCATCTGGAGGCAGTTTAAAAAATTCTGCGTAAACCCGTTGACACCCTCCACCGGATTCAAATAAAAATAATTAATTCCAACGAGAAGTTGTTCTTCCTGTGACTGAAGGATTTCCAAAAGACGCGCACCGAGCGCTCTGTCCGCTTTCTGAAAAGCAATCCTCTCTCCCCGTATCAGCGCAATCTCCCCGTCGCCAAATCTGCAAAAACAGCGCTCGCGTTCCGTAAGCTTCTCAAGCGTCTGCCACGGAGACAGCACCGAAAGGCTGTTTTTATATGCCCCGTCACGGTAGCGCCTGCTCTCGATGCTGCGGTATATTCTTTTCGGAAAATTTTTTATCTTTTTTATATACTTATTCAAGTTCATCCTCACTTTTAAAACTGCTCAAACGATTGATAATGCCATACCATTTCAGTGTTTTGTACATTCCATTTATTTTTACCGCGTCAACGGCGCTTCCCTCATACACAAATCCGCACTTTTCATACAATTTCTGCGCTCTCACATTGTCTTCAAGCACGTTTAAATACACCTTATGAAGCCCAAGCTCTTCAAACGCATACCGCAGTATTTCCTGCGTCGCACGCATGGCAGCTCCTGTACCCTGGGCCTTTTTTCTTGTGACAACCGCATACTCCGCATTCCCGTTTTTGAATGAAATGCGCTTTAAGCTTATTGTACCCAAATATTCGTCATTTTCGTCCACAAACGCAAAGTTCCTGTTGTCGCCGTTAAAGCTCTCATCAATAAAGTCCAGCACACTTTCCATTGTTGCAGCGGCAAAATCTGCCTGAAAATTGCAGTTGATTTCGCAGTCATGCATCCATTCCAGCATCAGGGGGGCATCTTTTTTTTCAAGGCGTCTTAACATGATTCTCCTCTTTCATCACGGTTAAATACTGATCATAATCCCGGATATATTCGCCTGCGTCATAATGCTCGCTGGACAGGCACAAAAGCACCGAATCCTCCGAAAAGTCATACATATCCTTCCAAACAAGCTTCGGAAGATATATCCCCACATGCGGCCGGTCGAGGTTAAATATTTTTTGACTTGTCCCATCGTCCACCTTTACTTTAGAAGTTCCTGAGACGTTTATTAGAACAAACTCCGAGTTATAGTTGGCGTGACGCCCACGGATTACCTCCCGATCCGAGCCGTATATATAAAACACCCGCTTTATGTCAAACGGTATATCCTGATTCCCCTCAATGATGACAAGATGTCCCCGCTCGTCACCTTTTTGCGGGAACTCAATAAATTTGCAATCCTCTATCATATATCCTCCCGTTTCGCTGCCTGATTGTTACTATTTTATCAAAACGCGTTGAGCGCGGCAATCACATACTGCTGCTCTTCGTCCGTCATACCCGTATAAATCGGAAGGCTTAAAACCTCCCTGGCATATTGCTCCGCCAGCAAAAATTCACCCTTTTCATGCCCCAAATACCGATAACAGTCCGCAAGATGAGGCGGTATCGGGTAATGAATTTGTGTCTGAATGTCCCTCTCCTGCAAAAACTTCTGAAGCTTTTCGCGCCCCTTACAACGGATTACATACTGGTGATAAATGCTGTCCGCACCGTTTCTTACTTTGGGAAGTATGATTTTATCATTCTTAATCCCTCTGTCATAGACTGCCGCCAGCTTTTTGCGCTCATCATTCAGTTCATCCATATACTTTAATTTTACCCGAAGAAGCGCCGCCTGCATCTCGTCAAGCCGTGAATTTAAGCCCTCTATTTCGTTATAGTACCTGACACGGCTGCCATAATTACGCATCATTCTGATTTGATCCGCAAATGCTTTGTCATCTGTCACCACCGCACCCGCGTCGCCAAATGCGCCAAGATTTTTCGTCGGATAAAAACTAAAACATCCCGAAATGCCGAAGCTCCCCGTCATTTTACCGCCAAAACAGGCGCCGTGCGACTGCGCGCAGTCCTCAATAAGTGCCAGCTGATGCTTCTCTGCAATCTGCGCAATCCGCTCCATATTGCTTGCCTGCCCATAGAGATGTGTCACCATGACTGCTTTTGTTCTTGGCGTAATTGCCTGTTCTATCTGCTCCGCATCCATATTAAAATATTCATCCGGCTCTATAAACACAGGCACTGCCTTATTTTCCGTGATGCCAAGCACTGTTGCAATATACGTATTTGCCTGTACAATCACTTCATCCCCCGCGCCGATTCCAAGCGCGCGAACCGACATGATCAGTGCGTCAAGCCCTGAATTTAATCCAACACAGTATTTTCTGCCTGTATAAACAACAAACGCTTCCTCAAACTGTTCGACTTCTTTTCCCAGAATATACCAGCCAGAGCGCAGCACGCGAAGCGCGGCTTCCTCATATTCCTCCTGGTGCATCTGAAACTGCCTGTCTAAAACATTGCATTTAATCTGCATCTGTATTCCCTTACCCTTCCGACTGCGGCAGCATGTATCCTTCCTGCTCAAGCTCGTCTAAAAACTCCAATACACGCGCAGTTCTTCCTGACAAAAACCGATAAATATCATTTACCACTGTCTTCCATTGCTCCATTGTAAAATTCTGATATGCAGCATCGATTCCCCTTACGGCAAAGCTAAGCTGCTTCAGCTTCGTATAGCCCATTTCACAGCGAAGCAGATTTTCCTGCATTTCTGCTGCATATGCTTTCGTATGTTGTTCAAACGCAGCGGTCACATTTTCTTTTGTGTAGACCGTGCTGCACTTATGCCTCACATACGTGGTAAAATCATTGCGAAATGCCTCACACCGCCAAAGTCTTTGAAAAAGCCACGCCGAAAAATTTTTCTTTTCTTCCGCAGCGCTGTCTCCAAACCCCAGTTCTAACATTTCTTTTAAATAATTCTCATTATCTACCATTGTGCAGTCAAAATCAAATAAATACCAGTTCCACAACCCGCCTTTTTCTTTCCATATATGCAGATTATGGTCTCCGTTGCTCACAGCGTCCGTATTTCCAAAGAATGCCTCGGCAAACACAAATTCTATAAAATTATCAACGTTAATCTCTGTCTTAATCCATTCGTAATCCGCTTCCTGATAAAAATCTCTCGCACGAATCGCCTCAAAAAGTTCATCAAACTCTTTTGCCGATATATTTTTCCACGGGATTACAAGCGTAATATCTTTTTTTGCTGCTCCTGTACGATTGTGAATATATTCTTTGCCTTTGGGTTCCATAAGGCTGTAGATTCCCCAATACTCGCCATCAATAAACAAGATACAGAAGCGATTCTTCTGTGCACCAACGCCGTCATCGCTGATAAAGTTAGAAGCAAAGGCGCTCGAATATGCATAAAGATTTTCTTTTACGACACCGCTTCCCGGACCGCGCAATGTAAAACGCTCATAGGATACCATGTTGGAGGTCCCAAACATATCGCCCGTTATTTTTTTATGTTCCAAAACAACATTAAAGCTTTTTTGTATATTTCTTGAAATACTTGACTTTCCCGCAATGGCAAACGTTATATCATCCTCAAATACACTGCCATCCGTATCATAAATTTCCACATGTCCCGCAATATCCCGCGGCATATTGCTATTGATGCGCCTTGAACTGCCTCCATATTTCTTCATCGTATAGTAAGTATATCCAAGCACATAAGCGCCATCGCTATCATCAAACAACTCATAGGGGTCTGTTGTAAGAGAGACAATCGGAAGGGAATAATCGGAGTTCACAAAATAAGAGTTGGTCTGTACTGATGTTGAAAGCTTTGCATCCTTTACGATTCTTGCCCGTATTACCGTACCTTTATATACTTCATTAACACCATACTGCGTTTCGGCATTGTCCGCATTACTGCTCGGCGTCATAACGCACTTCTTTGTCGTATACTGGTTCGGTCCCCCTTCATCCGTAATTTTAATCGGCTTATCATAGACAAAAGAGTTAATATCCGGCTCACTCCCGTCAAGCGTATATAAAATCGCCGCGTCCTCCACATCACAGCTTAACTCCACCTCAATATCCCCGTCATAACGGCCGCCCTCCAGTGAAAAGCGCACTGCTCCCCAATCAGCCTCCGCCCTTTTGTTTTGAGTAAAATACGCAGGATTGGGCTCAAGCGGCGTACTGTATGGCAAAAATCCCATTGCGTCTGCATTTGCGTACATTCTGCCGTAAGAAATATCACACTGCTGGTCCTCGAGCTTCATGCTGTCTATCACATTTTCGTTCGCGTCACTTAAATAGATGGTCTCTTTACCTGCATTAATCAAAAAATTCGTATGCAGCGTCCCCTCCTCCAATGTTCCGTCGCAGAAAACAATCAAATACCCGCCGCTTTCAATACACACATCGGGAAACGCCCACTTGGTAAGCTCATTCTTGGAATCGGAAAGATAATATCCCTTTAAATCTATTGCATGGTCCGTCGGATTATACAGCTCTATCCAATCCGCATACACGCCGTTTTCATCCTTTAATGTGGACAGATTGTCCGCAACGACCTCATTGATCAAAAGATGTGTTCCTATATCCCTATGCGCCTGCAATTGCAGCACTTTTGCATACAACAGCGCCGCAATCACGCTAAGCGGTACTGCCACTATTAAAATACTGAACATTCTGTTCCAAAAAACTTTTTTCATCAGCCTACGACTTCTCCCGTATATGTCACCACATTTACCGCCTCTATTCCATCGATTGCCTTTAACGCCTTTGCAAACTGGGAAAGATTATTCATTTTCAGCCCTGCCTCGTACGTAATCTCCTCATGTTCTCCCGTGGCATTCTGCATACGCACCCGCCACTTTCTAGTATTCTCGCCGATTAGTTTCTCGATTGCTTCGCTGTCAAGACCATTGCCGCGTACGACAATCAGATAATTGTTTCCATCGTACGCATCCCTGCTGAAAAACAATAGCACCACGCCAATTACAAGGCTTCCAACCACAGCAACGACATACATCTCTGCACCGCAGGAGAGTCCGATTGCAATTGCCCAAAAAAGAAACGCCATATCCTTTGGCTCTTTGATCGCCGTACGGAAACGAATTACCGACAGCGAACCAACCATACCAAGGGATAGCGCCAAACTGCCGCCAATAATGGTCATAACCATTGTGACAATCACCGCCAAAAGCACCAGCGTCTGATTAAACCCTTTTGAATACACAACACCGGAGTAGGTCTTTTTGTACATAAAGTACATAAACAGACCAAGCACCAGCGCCGCCAGCATCGCAAGCACGACCTGATAAATGGAAATACTTGAATTGGACTCAATTAAATACTTAAAAATTTCTTTCTTGCTCATACGTGTAACCATGCTCCTTTCAAAGTGCGCAAGTTTCATGCGAACTTGTTCACATTACTGTAAAACACAACCTTAGCCTACCTCATTAACCAACAGTTTCCCGCGCCATGCAATACTTGCTGATTGACATGCGCTGCATCCGAATACTTGAGAGCGCCTGCTCTACATACGCCGGAAGGTACTTGTCATATTTCACCTCAAGAATCATATACTCCGGCGCAAGTACGCCGACAAATGCGTTATCCTGCACAAAAAGTCCGTTCCCTTTAAACGCACGCACCCGCTTATCAAAAGTAATCCTGACATTTTCAACCGGCATTAGATATGCCTCCCGCTCATAATCCACAACTACTTTCGGTGTATATGCGTGCGTCTGCAAATGAAAATATGCCTTTTGGGAAATTTCATTGTCATACCCTGCAAGCACATGATAATCCCCGTCCGCAAGCATCATAGCCTCCGCACGGCTGATGGTCATTGTCTCCTTGATGGAATAATCATTTTCCTTATTTTTAATCTCAAGCTTTACCTTGTCCGCCGCCGTATTATAAATGCGCAGCCTGATTTTTCTTCTCTGCACCATTCCAATCAGCTTATCGTAATAGTCCTTGTTCCCAGGTGTGTCAAAGTAGAGCGAACGTATAAAATAATCCTTGCCCTGCTTCATATTCTCATCCTTAACAAGCAAAGCCCCCAAAAGCCGCCTAAGATGCTCATACTCCGCCGCTGAGAGCAGAAATTTCAGCTCATGGCGGTATGTCTTTAAAATACTGGTTTTCAATTCCGACTCCTTTTCTGCTCTATCGTATTACAAATAATGGTTTCAATATTTTTTGCCATGCATTCCCATAAAAAGCGCTCCATAACATGGCAGTGTGCCGCCGCCCCTATCGTATGTTTATCCGCCTCCAACGCCTTTTGTATCAGCTCGTCCTCACTGTCGCAAATCTGCCCCGACACACCGTTTTCGATAATCAGCTCCGGTCCCGGTGCGCGCAGTGCAACTACCGCATTCTCATAGTACATCGCTTCCAAAATCGCCATGCCGAAAATCTCATGCGTATTTAAGTTGATATAGCAATCTGCTATGCGGTAGAGCTCCCACATCCGGTCGTTCGGCACCTGTTCGCAAATTGTTACTACATGCTTTAGACTCTGCGCGTCGATTTTATTCCTGACAGTCTCCAAAAGCTCCCCCTGCCCCACCATCATAAGTCTGTAGGCCGGATTATTCTCAAACATACATTCGAAAATATCGATCATCTTCCCGGGCTGCTTTTCGGCTGTCATGCGTCCGACAAAAAGAACAATCCGGTCTGTATCCGCATAATTCCATTTTTTCTTTAAATCTTCAACGCAATACTCCTTGTAATCCTGCCGCAGACGCTCTAAATCCAATCCTACCGGCACACAAAAAACTTGCTTTGCGCCCTTTTGTTTCAGGCGTGCCTCCAAGGCAGGCGTTTTTACAACGGTAGGCATCCTCTTATAGTATTTAACATTATTACAGAAAATGTCAACAATTTTTCGTTTAACCGGTGAGGAATTATTGCTGTTTATCACACCAATATAAGGCAGACAAAGAATTCTGTGCCGTCTGCACCATTTATAGAATGTTCCTAAAAACAGATAATTATCAGACGCCGTAATATAACAGTCCTTGTCCGCATCCATCATCGACAGGTCAGGCAATGCATGCTTTCCAATATGCCTGCACCGGATATAGACAATCTGCACGCCTCCTGTTCTGATGCGCTCCTGTTTTACACCAAGATCGGGAATCAGGTGATATACCGTCATCTCGTGTCCCATTGCGGCAAGCGCTTTTGCAAGCCCCTCCGCCTGTGAATTGTAATATTGACTTAAATTTTTGCTTTCTGTATTGAGGGAAATTACCGCAAGTTTCATGCCTCAGACCTCTTATTTTCCACGTCTCTTTTTTCGGTTGAGCCATTGATAAATATGGCTTTTAACCATCACAAACCGGTAGCGCTTTTTACTCATGTAACCGCGCTTGTATCGAATCACGGCATTTTCCCGGACTCCTGTTTGGCTCCCTGACATGCCGCCTAGCCGGAAGTTGGACATTACGCACAGAACCGGCGTAAAAACCACACGCTTACTCTCATAAAAACGCAGCATCAAATCGTAGTCTGCCGCAGAACGGTAACGGGTATCAAACGTGCCAAAGTCCCGATATGCATCCGCAGTCACAAAGCAGGTCGGATGCGTAATCATTTGGTCCGGCAAAAAATCGTGATAATGTATAAAAGTAGTTTTCTCCTTTTCCCGTAAAAAGTTGCGCTGCATACCGTAAATCACTTCGTATTGATTACCGCCGTAATGCTTCACCGCCTGCGCAACCGTATCCGGCTCATACCAGTCGTCGCTGTTCACAATTCCGATTAACGCCCCCCCGGCAAGTCCAATGCCCTTATTCATCGCATCATAAATGCCCTTATCCGGCTCCGATACAATCTTTAGCCTTTTAGGAAGCCTGTCCTTGTGCCGCTTGATAATTTCAAGCGTATCATCCGTAGAACCGCCGTCGATAATGATGTATTCTATATTTTCATACGTCTGATTTTCGATGCATTCCAACGTTTTTTCAATGGTACTGCTGCTATTATAGCACGGTGTTATCACGGATACTAATAGTTTATACATTTTTTATACTCCTTTCCAACGTCACGTCCTGTCTGATCCCGCTAAATATCAAAACAAGCAAAAACGGCATTCCCATAATGCAGGGAAAGACATACCGCTCATAATTGATGGCATTGCTTGGACCGACAAGCACCGTGGCAATCAGGACAAGATACATTACCGTGGCCAAAACCGCCGCTTTATCGCGCTTTATACAGACAAGAAACAGTGTCAAAAGAACGACCCACACATACAGCGCGCTTGTCATCAACAGGTTCAGAACCGGAATGCGCATCCACAGCAGGTCATAAAACGTCAGCAAATCGCGAAGTCCTGCATGAAATGCGTCCTCACAATGCGAAAAGTCAAAATATCCGTCCCTGTTTACGTTTGCCATGCTTCCGACGCTTGTCCTTGCCAGCTTTCCCGCATCGTTTACCACCGGATAAACATATCCGTAATAATTATTTAAAAATGCCGCAGCATACTCTTCCGGATGCTTTGTAAACATTTGAAACCATGCAGCAAAGTACGCTTTTAGCGCTTCGCCTGTCGCCGCTTTATTGTAAGTCACTTTCACAGGATCCGAAAGACTGCCCGCATAATTATCTCCAAGACTGTCATAGTCAAGCACACCGGCAATCGCAAGCCGCTGCTCCTGCGTAACCTCATTTGCATGATACTTCACATATCTTGCTGTCTGCTGAAACGGAACCGAAAGCATTTCCCGAACACTTCCGTCCGGAATTCCCGCCGCAGGCAGCACAATGCCTGAATAAAGCCCGTTTACGGCGACGACTACCCCAAGCGTCAAAACCCACCGTTTCCAAACGTTTTTGTACAGCACCGCTGCAAGCGCCAGCGTAAGCACAATTACATAGACTCCGTTCTTCCTAATCAGCACAACCGCACCCGACGTTATCATAAGCGCTGCTATGTCCTTTTTGACATTGTCCGCGTTTGCCGCCTTATGGACCAAAAGCGCCCACAAAAGCAGTAAATCTGCAAAAAAAGTGTCCTTTGAAATCATAACGGCATATTTGGGAAACAGCGGAAAGAGCGCATAAAAGCATACCGCTGCGAGCGCAGGATTTTTCTTTCCAAGACTGTTTGCACAGTATATACAGCTATAGGTCAACACGCATAATGTAAACAGGCACTGTATCAAAGCACAAAAGAAAATCCCCAAATTATAACTGCCGCCAAGCGCACGGACGGCGTGCAATATCAAACTTACGTATCCCGTGTAAATAACCGGATGGTGATTTGTGATATTACACCCTTCCTTTAGGGGCAGCACTGTCGTTTCGATTCCCGATGGGTAATTATATGCCATATAAATTATATCTTCACTGTCCCCCATAAACACTGCCGGATAATATGCTGCAATTGTAGGCAGCCACGCCAAAAACAACAATACTGCAATCACTGCAAAAGAATACTTTTTGTCAAAAAGCCGTGTAAGACGCCAATTGCTCCCGCATCTGCAGCAGACGCTTTTGTGTACCAAAACCATGAGCTGAAGCAAACCTGAAAAAAGCCAAAACAGCCCGACAAAAACAATCAGCCCTTTTAAAAGCTGCACTGTTCCGCGGACCAATAACCATATATCATTGTATACATAAAACAGCTTCCCTGTCACAGCGCTGAAAGCGGCTAAAAACGCGAGCGCCCAAACACCTGCCAATTTGCGCCTGGACAACGTTTCCATGTCAAAAAGCCGTAAATAAAAAGGCGCCAGTAAACAGAGCAGTAAACATGTGGTTATCGTCGGCGCTTCTATCGCGTAGAACAGCTTTGACAACGTTGCGAACATTGTTTCCGAATTCGCATAGCCATGCGTTGCCATGCCATCGGCAACAAGACCATAATCCATTGTCAGCGCCGTTACTGTAATCACAGCTTTGAAAACACTTTTGAAAAGTTTGCTTTTGATAAGTTTCTTACCATTCACTCTTTTTTGTCTCCTTATGCTTTATCAAACGCATCCGCCCGCACATTAAAATGCTTTTGTACCTGATCAAAATATACATCATTCCGGTTCTTTCCCACGTTTTCACTCTTTAAGCTTGTCGCCTGCTCCTTTTCAATTAAATCGGGCATGGGGATTTTGCAGGGCGCCCAAACGACAGGCGTATCATGCAGCAGCTCCATAAACTTCAACCATATATCGTCTGCCTTCAGACTTAGCTGCGTAATCAGTCCCTCGTCAAGCGCCTGTGCATAAAGACAGTGCGGCGGATAGAGCACGCCGCCGACCCCCGTCGCGACAAGCGCATGGGAAGGCGTATCACATCCGCAGTATTCGCCTAGCCAGTCATTGTAAGGCGCAATTGTACCGTCAGCGTTTTTTGTAATTTTATGCACGCGCCTTGCACATACTGCATTCGGATACCGCATATGCGTTTTCATCAGTGTTTCAATCACGTCTTTTGCGTAAATCAAATCATCATCCACTGTAATAATAATGTCATCCGGGAATTCCCGCATTGCGTGAATGTACTTTTTATGCGGCTTTAAATCTCCTGCCGCTGTTCTGTATTCGATCCCGTACTGTTCTAATTCCAACATCTTCGGGGTAAATTTTTCCCTTCCTACGTCCGCATCAAGCCACACAATAATCTTATCAGGCTTGAGTGTCTGAAGCATGATGCTTTTCAGCGCGGTATGGATATGCGCAAACCGTCCGGGATAGCTTGTCAGCGACACGATAATGCGCAGTTCTCTTTTTTGACGGTTCAATGCATCCCTTTTTGGAGCAATGTGAACATATATTCTCCTACAGATGTACTTTATTTTTCTGTAAATCCGATAGCTTTGCCTTTTCATTACCAATAACATCCCTTTTCTACTGTTTCGGCGCCTTTTGGCGTCTCCGACGCACTCGGGTGAATCCATGCGTCATTGAAAAATGTCGCAATTTTGGACGGATAATTATTTTCCCAGCGGTATCCCTTAATCCCGAACATCAGCTGTGTCGCCCCGCCCAAATGAATCGCCTGCTTCCCTGCCGCCTTCAGCTTTGCAGCAAGCGGGAAACCATATGCGCCGCATCCTATGATTGCCACGTCAAAGTCAATCTTCATCGCCTCCAAAAACATGTGTTCCAATGCATCAAACCATGTATCAAAGCGCTCATCCTTCACACCGCAGATTGTCTGCACTGCCTTGAGCGTCTTTAGCTCAAACGACGGCAAGATCGGATGCTTTTTCCAAATCTCCTTCCGCTTAGGATACTGTGCCAAAATACTGTCCTCAAACGGGTGAATCACAAGCACCTTTTTCCCTTTTAACGCTGCCGTCCACGGGCGTCCGTGATAAAGCCACGGTTCCAGCCGGAATAAAAAAGTCAGGTCCGCATGGGAAATATATTCCTCTATGATATAATCCTCCATATTCAGATGCCACATTGCAAGCAAATCAATCTGTTTACACGAATCAAGCATCAAATCCGTAAAGGCGTGCAGATATTTGTAATCAACCGGAAAGAAACCTGCGCCTGCGCCAAGCCTTGTAAACCATCTGTCCAAATATGCGTCATCTTCAGGTGAATTTCCTTTATAGCGGATTGCCAAATCGCCCACCATCGTCTGCAGTTCCGTATTTCCGAACCGGCACGCCATAAACGGTTTTCCTTGCTTAATTCTGTCGTAAATATAATCGTTCGTCTTTTTCGCGCCCATAACCCATTTGCCGGCATAGTGCGGCATTACCGGTTCACGGTGAAAATATTTGACAATGCCGTGCCGTCTAAGCGCCTTATTAAAATAAATATCCCGCCACTTCCAACGCTTTTCATATTGGATCCACTTTTCTTTTTTGTCCATCTATGCATGCCTCCGTAATTTATTTTCCACCTTTTTTTGAAACTTATGAAGTGCCGTCATAAATTTTGTCCGCCGAAAATGCAGCTCTGCCATACTGCCGACATTGAGTCTGTGCGAATCAATAATCTGCGGATATGTGCTCCGCTCCTCCACATCCTTGGGATAGCGGTTTATCATGCCGTACTGCGACGGATCGCGAAACTTTATGATGCCCCTTTTTTTGGAAATCAGCGAAATTACCGACTGGTCGTGCCGATGATCAACAAAGTCCGGATAATTCTCCTTTCCCAATGTGTTCGGACGGTCTGAGATAATACGGATGTCCTGCGCATAAGATAACACTTCCTGAAAAAACGCCTCCGCCTCCTGTGACTTCTTACACACCATATACCCGCCGATTGACTGCGGCGTATCCGCGTACCGCGCTTCGTCACATCCTGTAAGGATAAAAGCATCCCGCTTCGTATATTTGCGCTCGAGCATCTCATTTTGCAGCGAAAACAGCATTATCGGAACCTGTTCCCGCTCCATACAGTCAATCAGCTTTCGAATCTCATCCACATAAACGGAACCCGCGTCCGTGTAAATCAGATAATCCCTGTCGCCAAGCTCCTGATACGCCTTATAAAATACATACGGCTTCCAAAGATAGTAACCGCCGCCCCTCGGATTATCGAGAATCTCCTTATTTGCGGCGCGAAACGCAGGATCAATATCCTCTGCGGTATATTCAATCACACAGTCCGCTCCCCACTGCCTCGCGGTTTTACTGTTGAGCCGCTGTGCCCTTCGAAACCGTCTGTCCGCATAGTTTGCTGCGATAATCATTGTGTTCCCCCTCTTTTGAGCGCAATTTTAGCCCAGTACCGCGACTGCTTGACCGCCTCCCAGCCCATACCCGCACGCATCATATCGTACATCCGCTCCCGAAAGAACAACTGCATTTCCGCTCTTTTCAGGCGCAGCTGCTGTGATGCGGTAATCGAGCCGCCCGATATTCTGTAATAAATCAGTTCCCGGTTAATCAGTCCGCAGCGGTAGCCGGCTTTCATAACCCTGAGATTCATCGGGTAATCCTCAAACCAACGGTACGTCTCATCATAGCCGCCCAGTTTGCGGATAACAGACATCGGATAAAACGAGCCCGACGGGGCGACAATGTGGTTTTGTTTTAATAACATACGATACTGTTTCTTATAATCCGTTTCCCTGGCAAATTCATAACACCTGTTACAATATCTCTCAATTGGCGCAAAATCAATGGTTTCTCTCTCCTTTTCATCCGTAAACAGATGAACCTTCGCTATCGGAATGGCTTTCGGATTGTTCTCACAAAATTGAACATACTCAGAGATTGCATCCTTTGTCATATAGTCATCCGCCGCTATCAGCTTTACATAATCTCCTGCCGCCTGCGCCAGCGCACGGTTAATATTTCCGGGAATACCCGTATTCTCCTGCGCCGTAACAAGCTGCATTTTTGAAAGCGCACCCTGATTATCCGCAAGCCACGCCTGCGCCGCTGCAACCGTATTGTCGGGAGAACAGTCGTCCGTAATAATAAGCTCTATTTTTTGATACGTCTGATTTTTAATACTGTCCAGCGTCTGCACAATCGTTTCTGCCGATTTATATGCAAGGACGATGACGCTAACCAACTTCATGTCAATCACCATACTCTTTCTTTACCTGCAGATTTATCCATTTTCTTACCTGCCAAAAATATCCTTCAAACCGATCCTGCTTTGCAAACGGCTGATACCAGTAAAAGCCCATAAGGATAAACAGATAATTCCGCAGAATGTAAAAGGAGATTAAGTGCGCCTCCATAATCGTAAACAGCGTATACCCCGCCACAATCACGACAATCGTGTAATCCTGCTTTCGGAAGCTTTGATAAATCAGATACAAATTCATCAGCACATAAAGCACGCCCGGGATTATCCCGTACCAGTAAAATAAACGGATAACCCCCGCATCAAAGTATTCCGTATTTGCCGCCGAGGCGAACGGCAGCCAGTTTTCAACGCGCGCCGCCTCTATCCTGTGCGCAAACTTAAATCTTCCGTTTAAAATGGTATCAAGCCGGTCTATCAGCTCGTTCTCAATTCCCGTATGGGAACCAATCGCTGAAAACACGACAATGCCGATTACAAACAATCCGCCCAACAAATAAATTACCCTGCTTTTTTGCAGCGGCTTGCAGTATTTTAGCAAAGCCACGCCTGCAATCACTGCCGTACACACCAAAAATCCGGTATTCGAATCCGTATAACGGTACGAAAAATAATTCAAAAACTCCAGGAGCAGAAAATGATACCATTTCATTCGCTCTGCATACAAATACAAACAAAGCGTAATCATCATAAACAGCATACACTGAAACGCATTCGGATGCCCCATTCCAAAGCAGTAACGGGTTTCAATAATGCTCGGATACTCTCCTCTTCCGAAATTTGCCGTAATCTTAAAATCACCAAAAATCCCCAGTCCTGATAAGGCAAACAAGATCACCGATCCCGTGAGTGTAATCCAAAGCGCCGCCCGCAGCATTTTTTTCAGATCTACGCCCTTACATGCCGCCACGAACGCCACTATCCGGACGGTTTCGTCGCGCTCATTGACAAGATAAGAGACAAACGCGACCGCGCCGAACAAAAGGATGCAAAGCCACTCGCTGCGCGAATATTTCGTCGCCGCAATCTTGATGCAGCAAAGAAGAAACGTAACCCGGAACAGCTGCCCTTCTATCGGGTTGATATATGCACTTTTATCAATCATCACAATGACAAGCTCTGTTATCAGAGCAAGCCAAAAGCATATCATACCTGTTTTTTCTATTTTGTTCATTCTTTCCGTAATCATTGTATCAATCCCAATGCTTTTCTGAGTTTCTTAAATTTTCTTGGTCTGTTTTCGTACTTATACTGTATATAAGCGCTGCATTCCGGCAGCTTTGCCTCGAACGCCGCCTCGTCGTTCATATAATCCTGAACCTCTGACACCGAGTGAAAGATAATTGGCAAAATCCGTTCAACCTGATGTGCCTCGGAAGGAAAACTTGGCGCCATCCCATAGTTCATTAACTTGTTCAGATTCCGGTAAAATTCCCTGCTGTGCCGCAAAACCTGCTCACGGCGGACAATATAACACGCGCCCGACGCAAACATGAAATACTGCGGAATCATGGGCTTTTTGTAGATAAAACGCAGTAAGTCGTCCGCATCGTTAAAATATTTCTTGGGATGATTTTCCGACGCAGCATACCATGAATCGTTTTTCTCCACATAGACGTTTTCCATCGCAAGAAACGTGTTTCCCACATCGTTCCTTTCCCCGTTTTCGTTATACTTTGAAAATCTGTCCCAATACTGCTTTTCATCATACAAAAAGGTAAAGCTCTTATTATTGTACGTATGTTCAAAAAACGCTTTAGAGCAGTGCCTGCCTATCATGTTTCCCTTTAACAGGCACATCACCTCAGGAAGCGCATCATAATGCTCGTCAAAATAAGAAAAATAACTTGTGATATTGTGCCCTGTATTTTCCACTTCTTTTATATTCAGTCCCATATCCTTTAACTGCTTTTTCACCGCACTCTCCGTGGAGCAGTCGTAAATCACATACTCCTTACAGTACGCCAGCAGGTCGTTTGGAACCGTATTGAAATTGTGTATGACGAAAAAGTTATCTGTTTTTTCCATTGCATTTTCAACCTTTCTCTTTGCCTGCGCCAAGACGGGCACGGACAAAGCAACGCACGCTGTCACAAAACTCACCGGCACACGCTTTGATATACAAGGATGGCTCTATCCCAAGCGCCTTCGCTTCTCTCAAACCCTTACCGTATTTCACGATAAACTGCTTTGTAAAATATACACGGCACTCCTTACTCTCCCGCAGACGGTATTTCTCGTACATATAACGGTAATCATTGTAAATGCGCAGATCCTTCTCGGAAAAGCTCTCCGTATACTGGTGGTCATGCACTCCTATAGAAATCAGCGGCTTTGTTGTGAAAACAAATTTGGGACTTTTTTTCAGCAAATCAAAATATAAGTACATATCCGACGCCCAGTTGCTCTTCTCATCAAAAAGTGTGAGCGATGTCCCGCGCCGATACATCACTGCGCTTGGCGCGCCGATTTCATTTCCCAAAAACAAATGTCTGTAATCTTTTCGCAGCCTGCCGATAAACTGCGGCGTGGCGTGCCTGTCGTAACACTTCATCAAATCTCTCGTACAGCTGTCAAATTCCTGCGAATTTGTGCCACTGCACAAATTTGCCGTGTGAAAATTTATTTTCACACTGTTGTCCAGCGAAACCTGCCTGCTGCCTGCAAACGCAAGATACGCGTCGGGCGACTTGTCCAAAAGCGCCGCATATGCGCCAAGACTTTCCGCATCCGTAAACCAGTCGTCGCTAAACATAATCTTGATATATTCACCGCGTGCCATTTTTATCGCTGCATTCCAGTTGAAAATATGCCCGTATGGCTTCTCGTTGTGGATATAATGAATATTTTTATGGCGTTTCTGATATTGTGCGACAACCTGCTCTACCTCATCATCTGTAGAATCGTCCGAGATATTGACCTCAAAGTCCGTATACGTCTGCGCATATACAGACAAAAGCAGCCGTTCCACCTCCGGCGCATTGTTATAAGCAGGCGCGCAAATCGAAACCTTCGGCGTATTTCCCGTCATTTGCCCAACACTCTCTTTCCCGCTCTTTTTATGGTTACCAGCATATCATAACACACGTTTTTTATTATCGCTTTCATGCGGCGCAATACCTTTTCCGCTGCTTTTTCCTCATGCATAATCAGAAAATCAAGCTCTTTTTGGTGCTCCCTGATATACTTTGGAAAGCTCTCGTCAATCTCGCACCGCACAAACTGTGCATTTCTGCCAAATATATCCTTGCCGTCCTTAATTTGGTCCGTCACATTTGATAATACATGTTTTGAATTATATTCCTGATGCGCCGCCGATACAACCTTCTGCTGCACGCGCTTTCGAATATCCTTCTCCCCATGACCGCCCATATAACCAAAATGCCAGCCGCCGTCATCCACGCGGATACCGATTTCTTTGCGCTCGGGAAACCGCAGTTCGCCAAGCTTTAAGTCCTGCTCCCGCAAAAGCTGATAGCTGCACATCTTCGTGCCAATCCACTTTTTGCGCTCCACGCCTTCAAACTCTCCCGCATAGGAGAGCAGGCTGCCCGATACCTCCTCCATATTGAGATAACAGTAAAAAAGGCGCTGTGCAAAGTGATATATTTTATCATTTTGAAAATCCTGCAAAATTTCGCGTATTTTATCGGGATTTGGTATCTCATCCAGGTCGCTGAATATTACAACATCATCATCCGTACAGTCTTTTAGTCCCCGTGTCACCGCATTTTTTTGGAACGTATCACGGTAGTGCGTATCTCCCTGCGGTGTATCCTCTACGACGACGTGGATAATCTTATCCGCAAATTCGGCAAACATTTCCTTATTTTCCTCGTAATACAGCGGCTTTTTTAATCCTGAAAACGTCTCCGTCGCCTCACTGATGACAAACCGGTCCACCACGGGGCTTAGTACATTCAGGCGGATTTTTAAAATATCAAGTTCATTAAAAAACTGAAAGCAATCGTAAACCATCTAAAATCCCATTCTTTCTCTATATTAGGCTTTTCCATGACGTAAAAGCTTTTTTACACGTTCCTTAAACGGCGGTCTGATAAAATTCGGATACTGCGCATTCGTTCCCTCCCATTTATGAAAGGCAAACGGCGTAATCCCCGCAATCTCCGGAATCATCTTCTCATGACTGTAATACTTCGCCACCTCAAGCGGCGCAATCCGCATCCCCTCCGCCTCCAAAAGATGGCGGATTTTACAGCAGATAAAGCCGTCCTCATAGTACCACATCCGCCCGTAAGCATACTCGCCCTCCCACGGGATTCCTGCCTTTTTCGGAAAATCCATCAGACGCTTGCTGCGAATCCCCGCACTGTTTCCCACGCGGCAAATGTTTCCGTCCTTATCGCGGTAAGTGGTCGTATCACCCTTTGGCGGCAGCGGCCACGGCGCACCGATATAGTCGTAGTCCAAAAACGAATCACGCCACAGTTCCGGATGCACCACAAAGCCGTCCGCATGCACAATCAGCGCAAACTCCGTGTGAATATGACTGCCAAGCTCGTAAACCATTTTATAGTTAAAATCGTCAATATTACAAAGCCTGTCCGTATGGCTGTAGCGAATACTCTTTGGCAGTCCAAACGGCTTTTTGTGCGTAATCAGCACCGCATCGCCGAATTCAATTCCCCGCATACTGTAACGCATGGCTTTAATCGTCGCACGTATATTGACGCTTGACATCGCCGCCAGTGTGACATTTGACAATTTTAGCTTATCCTGCATCCCTCACCATGCCCCTTTCCTAAAATAAACGGTATACCAGCCGCCGTTTTAATGACCGCAGCGCCCTTACCGACAAATCACCGTAAACCAGACTTCTGGCTCTCACCTTAGCCGCTCTCAATGCAGTTCCTGCAAGCGGTACGCCAATTCTCTGATATTTTTTTGAAGACCTTTTATATTCCGCAAGCTCATCCCTGCACGCCTGCGCCGAAAACAGCCTGCCTTTTCTGTCCATATAAGAAAATCCGTCATAGATATTCTGCTCCGAAGCCCAGTAACCATCCGACACATTATGTCTTGCCCAATACTTCGGCGCAATCACAAATTTCACCGTTTCGCTTGTAAATGCAGGAAAAAAGGCAAATGAGGAATTTGACAAAATTAAATAACTAGCGTTTTTTATTATTGTATAATCCTTTGCAAGATCAAAATGATGCGCTTCCACCTCCGGAAGCACGCGCCCTGCCGCATCCACATCATCCGTCACAACCATAAACTCCATATCGGAACGGATTTCCCGCATCCTTTTTATCGCGTCAAGCCAGTATTTGCGCCGCAAAAACAGCTCCGGATTTCCCGCATATTCGCCGCCGCGCACATTGATAATACACAAGTTCTCCCTGGTGTATGCATAACAGTCATACGCTGGTTTTACCGCAAGCCAGTTCTTAATCTCGTTCCTGTACCTGCCAAAATACGCCCATGCCTGAAGGTTTCCATAGACAAGCGTCGTTTGATCAAGCTCCAAAAGCGCCTCATCCGCTCCCGCAACATAACAGCCATGCACAAGGTCATGCGTTGAATTTCCGATAAACAGCCGCTCCTCCCGCTCATGGTACACGGTATCAAATGTCTCCCTGGGCACAACGGGACCGCAGTCAAGGTCCATAAAATACATGCCTTTGTTACTGTGTATATTATTTGCAAAAATTTCCCTGTTTAATATGCTGAAATCATATCCCTTTGCATGCGCAAGGCTGCGCACCGTCACATAACAGAACAGCTGGTTGCCCAGTCCCTGCCCCTTTAAAAGCTCCGTGGCGATAATCGGTTTCCTGCTCATAAATTAACCATGCTCCTTTCACAACCTGCAAATTGGGGCATAAGCACAAATTTGCCCTGTGAAAAATTTATTTTTCACAGTACTTTCAAAGAGTGGTTTGTTCAATCTTCCCGTCCGCCACCCTATATATCATATCACACTTTTCAATCGTATTTAACCGATGTGCAATAATAACCATTGTCTTTTTTCCGTGAAAGCTGTTAATCGCCTCCATAACCGCTGCCTCCGTCTCATTGTCAAGCGCGCTTGTCGCCTCGTCAAAAACAAGGATTTCAGGATTGTGATAGAGCGCCCTCGCAATGCCAAGACGCTGCCTTTGCCCGCCTGAAAGCCGCACACCACGGTCCCCGATTGTCGTATCAAGCCCTTCTGGAAGCGTTTCGATAAACTCCTTTAGCTGCGCCTCCTCAAGAACCTCCCAAATACGCCTGTCCTCAATCTCATCATCCGCAATGCCAAACGCAATGTTATTGCGGATTGGCTCATCCACAAGATAAATCGACTGCGGAATGTATCCAATCTGCGCAAGCCATGACGGATAGTTCTCAAACACGTCCACGCCGTCGCAGGTAATCGTTCCTTCCTTCGCCCTTAACAGACCAAGCAAAATATCCACAACCGTCGATTTTCCCGCACCCGAAGGTCCCATAATTCCGACCGACTTTCCGTATGGCACAACCATATCCGCTCCCGTAAAAATCATGGCGTCCGTGTTCGGATACGCGTACTGAATGTTTTTCAGCTCAATTTTGTCTTTCAACGCAATTGTAACAAGCGGATTTTTTGCCTCGACCGTTCTGTCATTTGCGCGCGTAATCGCACTCATGTTCAGGTTTTCATATACATAATCCAAACTCGGCTGCGCATATGCCACCTCTGTAATGTACGTATTGATGCGGTTGACGCAGGGCATCAGGCGCACTGCCGCCGCGCCGAACACGGTCAGTGTCTCAATCAGCGCCTGCAAATCGTTTCCAAGCAGCATATAGACCATAATATACCCTAAAATACTGCATATAAAAATCGTCTCCACCAATATCCGCGGAAGACTGTTGAGCACTGCGTAAACCTTTGCAATTCCTGCGCCGATTTCGCCCGACGCCTCATAATTATCCGCAAAAAACGCCTCCCGGTGCAGCACTTTCACGTCCTTAATTCCATAAATTGCCTCAATGCGCCATTTGGCAATCCGCGACTGAATATCCTGATTTTTCTTTCCAAGACGGCTTAACTGCGGCTTTAAAATCTTTGTCAGCAAAAGTGTCATAACCAGCATCACGACTACAAGAAAGCCCGTCATTTTCCAGTCCTTTAAGACAAGCACCATACAAATCATCACAAACACAATCACTTCGGACGCAAGCGATATGATTGCCATAATCATATTAAACACATTCGGAATATCGCTGTCCGTCAGACGAAAAACCGTCGGAATGTCCGCGTCCAAATAAAATTCATACGGACGGTTCAAAAACTCCCGCAGCACTCTGCTAATCAGGGTATTTTTGTTGTAGGTAATAAATTTCGTCCGCACATTGACAAGAATGAGCAGATACGCATTTTTGATAATATAAATTGCAATCAGCGCAGACAGCAGAATGACGATAAACTGTGTCGGGTCGTAAATGTGAAGCGCGTCAAGCACCGGACGCACATACCACTTGTCCATCGTCGCATTCACGTCCACAATCGCTGCAACTACAGGCAGAAGCGCCGATACGCCAAGCGTTTCCAGCACACCGCCGATAAAAATCAGTATTCCCAAAAATACCAGCCTGCGCTTTTGTTTTTTGTCAAAAATATAGCCGAGCTTTTTTATATTATTCATTTATTTTCCTTTCTTTGCGAATTTGTGCCTCCGCACAAATTTGCCAGTTGAAAAATCAAGGATTTTTCAGCTTCTCCTCATAGTTGTAATTGAGATAAAATTGCTTCTCTTGTTCCAACAACGCCTCGTAATTGTCCAAAGTCACAAGCCCCTCTCCTTTGGCAAGCCACTCCAAAATCTGCGAGTTAATGTGCGCGCCATAATGCTCCCTGTCCCTGTAGTTGTCGAATTCCGTAATCACATCATATTTGTCATTAAAGTTATAGAGCTTCACATTCGGACATTGCAGCAGCAATTCCGTCGTAATGCGCTCCGCCTCAAACTGCTGAAGCATCAGTCCCTCCTGGTTCATAAAATCCCACCAGCAAATACTGTACGGCGTATAAAACAGATAAAATGTCGTATCCGGATATTTGTTAACAAGCTCCACAAAATTCTGCCGGATATTGTCCTCAACCATTTTCTGTTCTTCCGCACTCAGCCCCGGCCGCATTTCGGCGCGCTCCTCCCAGCGGTCATAGCCTGCCATCACATGCTCATAGCCAAGCTCCTTGTCCCACGCAGAATATTCGTCAAGCGACGTACGCTCATGCCCTAAAAGCGTCATTATCAGATTCGGTATAATTCCTTCATACCAAACTGTTTTGTTAAATATATAACATACATCATTGAATGGATTGTCGTCGTACAGATACTCCGGATAACCGCTGTATATATCATAATCCTTATCCCGTATAATCGCATTAAAATCAACTGACCAAATTACCGTCTTTAAATCATTCTTTCTTGCAAGCGCCCTGTCAAGATTCTGCGATAATTCCTTAAATCCGGCACCCGAAAAGGTTTCCTTCACGGATGTTACGCCAAAGACTGCATCCACTTCGCTTGGCTTAAAATTCTGCGCCATTGAAGTTCCGGTAATAATAGTATCATATTCAAAATGCCTTGATATGCCGTCATTTGTATAACGCTCATCATAAAGACGGTAAGAAACAAACGGAAACGGCTTGTGAAAGTGAAAATACGGGTCGATAATCCACGCCGTTGCGGTCATAATCACTATAATTGTCAGGATTGTCGTCAGACATCCAATCACCCACTTACGCACTCCGTTCTCTCCTTCCATTTTTAAAAATTAAAATACAAAAACTCACTCACATCCGAAAGCGAAAGAACACTCCAAAACAGCAGCCCAATCGTCACAATAAAACGGCGCCTGCCGTAATGTCCGTCTTCCACCTTCTCCTGCGTATTTTTCAGGAAAAAGCACGCAAACATCAATGCCAGCATAAAAACCGCAAGAGGAAGCAGCGGACAGCGGTCAATGATTCCTCCCAGCCCCAGACGATACAATACACGCGTCTCCAACAGATTGTTAAAGGTTTCATAAATAGGCGGATATACCTTACCGCCCCCAAATTCCTTAAAATGCTTCCACATCCTTTTTGCCTGAATAATCGACGGAGCGCGAAACAACGCCCACGCATATGTTGCAAGAAGAAAGATGCCAATCCGTCGGATTATTTTCGGAATCCACTCCAAGAAACGCCCCGCAAGCTTGTCAGCCACATTCGCCGCACCATTCCAAAAACCCCAAAGCACAAATGTCCAGTTTGCACCGTGCCAAAAACCGCTCACCAAAAAGACAATCAGAATATTGAAATACGTCCGCAGCTTCCCCTTCCTGCTGCCGCCAAGCGGAATATAAACATACTTTGTAAAGAAACGCGTGAGCGTCATATGCCACCGGTCCCAAAAATCCGTCACGGAAACCGCCTTGTACGGCGAATTAAAGTTTATCGGCAATTTTACATTAAACATATATCCGATTCCATACGCCATATCACAATATCCGCTGAAATCAAAATAGATCTGTAAAGAATAGCAGATTGTTATAATAATAACGGTTATTGTATATATATGATGAATATCCGTATATCCAATCGTCACAATCTTCGAAAGCGTATCCGCAATCAAGACCTTTTTTGCAAGCCCTAATGAAAACGCATATAGTCCTTTGGCTAAATTCTCGTAGTTGATTTTATGATTTCGTTCATCACGAAGCTGCCAAATCAGCTCGTCATGATACACAATCGGTCCCGCAATCAGCTGCGGAAAGAAAGTCACATACGATGCATACTCCAAAAAACCGTACTTTTCGCACTCCCCGCGATAGGAATCAATCACATAAGAGAGCTGCTGAAACGTATAAAAACTAATGCCAAGCGGCAGCATCAACCGCAAAAAAGTATAGTCTGTCTGAAACCACGCATTGATATTTTCAATAAAAAAGTCATAGTATTTGTAATAAAACAAAATGCCCAAATTTACACCAAGTCCCGCTGCAAGCAGCAGCCTGCGCAGCGCAGTCCTTTTCGCGCGGCTCATCAGCTCAACCACGCCAAAGTTTAAAATAACACTCGTAATTAAAATAAACAAATACTCTATGCTGTTATAACCGTAAAACAGCATGGACATCAAAAGCAGCCAGCCAAGCGCCATTTTCGGCTTTTTCCAGTGGTGAAACGCATAATACCCAAACACCACCAGCGGAAAAAATAAAAATACAAAAATATAGGAATTAAAAAGCATTTTAACCTCTTATCGGTATCACAAATTTTTCATAAAGTCTCACAACAAACGCATACAGTGAGGGACTCATCAAAAACATACGCATCCGCACCCTGTCGCCCTTTGACACGCTGCCGCTGTGATATACACGTTTGATTTCTTCTCTGTCACTTCTGATCTCACCCGCAATCCGCTGCGCATATTCCCTTGCCGTGCGATCCCCAGCCCGTTGCGCGTTCCAAAAATCAATATAGTAAAACAACAGCCGCCTCCAAAAATAATACGCCGCAAAATCCCCCAACTCATTTGAGGCGAGTGTCCGAATGAGTGCGATATGCTCCCGCCAAAACGGCAGCTCATCGCGAAACATGCGCTCTCCTCTTGACACGTTCATAATACTGCCTTCCCGGTCAAGCACATAATGATAAAGGCATTCGTCAAGATAAACTGCGCGCTCAAGCCTGCAGAAGGCTTTTGTGGTATACACAATATCCTCAGAGTTACGCCCCTTCGGAAATTCCATATCTTCTACCAGGCTGCGGTGAAACAGCTTGCTCCAAACCGAATTGTAAATCACATACTGCGAATGTCCGCCAATATAAATCCGAAGCAGCTCCTCCCTTGTAAGCGGCGCGCATGCCCCGCTTGCACCGTCCAAAGTCCGGTCGGCATATTCGCTGAAATACCGGCAGATACAAACCTGCGCATCGTTCTCCACGCACGCCCGATACATCTTCTCATACATGTCCGGCTCTATCCAGTCGTCGCTGTCAACATACCCGATATATGCACCCGACGCCGCCAAAAGTCCTGCATTACGCGCGTCAGAAAGTCCTCCGTTGTTCTTGTGGACCACCTTAATCCGTTCATCGCACTCCGAAAACGCATCACACATCTTAGGCGACGTGTCCGTCGAACCGTCGTCCACCAAAATAATTTCAAGCTTCTTATACGTTTGGCACAAAATAGAACGGACACAGCGTTCCAAATACTGCTCCATATTGTAAACAGGCACAATGATTGAAATGACCTCATTCTCCATAAACCGTCTCTCCCGCCGCGTCCAAAAGCACCCAGTCCTCCCAGTTTGCATGAATCTCCTCAGGTGATGTTGTCTCATAGTTGTCATGATGCAGCGGACGTATCATCATTTTATCAGGATACGGATTCAGCCTTGCGCCCCAAATGCTGAATGTGCTGTTTGCACAAATATTATGCCTGCAATGGCTCATCAGCTCCATGTCGTACAGACTGTCCTTCCCCGTATTCCAATCTACAATCCGAAAATCCTGTCCGCTAAAATGCGCCTTCGCATACGCCGCATCATCCGAAAAAATATAAAATACAGGCTTCTCCACACGCTCACGAATATAGTCAAACGCTCCCTGATAGTAGGCTTGCGTACAAATGCCCATATACCTAGCCCCGCTTGCTACCGTCAGATAATCCTTGCGGCGGATATGCACACTCACCGCATTTTCGTGCTCCATGCGCGCAAGCGTCTCAATATTGGCAGGATTGCCGCTCTTTGGAAAACGTATTTTCTGCCGCAAAAGCCCCGTAATATCCTTATAGTATCTCTCACAGCCCCAAAAGCCATACAGATAGACATCGTCCATCTCAAAGATTTCCGGCATGTAATCGGCAGTCTCCGCAACCGTTCTGTCCTTCCTTCCCGTAAGCTTTCTGCGCACACGGTCCGCAAATTTCATGCTGTTGTCCAAAAACAACGTGCGCTCCTGCCTTGTACATACCGTATATTCCAAACCTTCAAGACGCTCTAATTCCAGCTCGCGCCACTCACGGTCCTCGCCCTTGGCATCTGTATATGCATAAAGGTCCAGTTTCACTTCCTTTCCGAGCTGCTTTAATTTCTCGGAAAGTGCATACTGATAAAGCTGATTCCCCAATCCGCCCATCACATGAATAATAATCATTGCGTTACTTCCTCGTTTTTTACCGCACGGTAGAGCTTTGCCGTCGTGTCTACCACCGGCTCCACCGTATATCCCAAATGCTCAAACGCTTTGCAAAATGCATTCCACTGCCCTGTCACAAGATAAACCTCATCGGGAAGCTGATTGTCATATATTTTTTGTATATATTCCCGGAACGGTTCCGAACGGTTGTTTGAATACGTTTCAACCTCATCATTATAATGAATGTTTTCCCACTGCGTATCATCATACCGCGCATCATGCGTGAAATAATATACAAACGCGTACCGCTGGTGAAAATCAAGAATTGTCGGCGTATCATACCCTTCCAAATCATACCATTCCTGAACAACCGTCCGCAAGTCCATTTTCCACCAATGATTACTGATACGGTAGTCCCCGTACAGACAGTACAGCAGACCGCCCATCACAAGACAGACACCCATAAAACCAGACAGCCTGGAAACCATTTTTTTCCTGCTCTTCCTTAAAAGCCGCACAAATTCATACAACGACACTAAAATCCATACCAGCCACAGCGGAAAGATAAACATGTTGTAACGGTTTCCGTACCAGCCGTACGCATACAGATTCAGCTTTGTGACAACATAATACAGCATAAAAACCGCTACATTGCACCAAAAGAATGTCTTGATAAAAAAGGAGTCTGTCTTTACAGCCGTATACACCAGCGTGACAATCAACACAATCAAAAGAATATTCAGCAACAGCCCCAGCCGCTGCGTATCCCTGTCAATGTCAATCAGGCACCATTTAAAAACACTTGCCAAACTAAAGCAAAAATCCCCGAAAAGATTTCCGTTCTCAATGATAATGTCACGCTCCGAAAACAGTGTAGATACCTGATTGGTCGACTGCGGAAGCATAAAAAACCAAATCAGCGGCACGCCTCCCGCAACACCCGCCGCCGCAAATGCGCCAAGACCAACACGAAAGCACTTAAAATCCTTTCGCATCCATGTAATCACAAGCACACCGACCGCCAGCGGCACAACTGCAAACACTGCCCCGTAATGTGTATACACTGCCACCACGCACAGCAGCGTGAAAATGATAATCCGTTTGACGCTTAGCTCCTCGCAAATTAAAATCAGTGCATACACCAACCACAGCAAAACCATCACAAGCATTGCGTATTCCGATGCTTCTTTGATATAATACATCCAAATATAAATGCTCGAAGAAATCACAACACAAAAAGCCGCCATATAGCGGTCACACAGCCTCTTTATAACGCAATACAACCCAATGGCAGCGCCAAAGCCAAACACCACGCTCGAAAACCGGTACCACCACTCGCCCTCGCTGACCTGAAGCCACAGACACATTATCCAGTTGTACAGCGGCGGCTGCTGCTGGATATACGCCATCCGCTCATACATGGATGCAAGTTTGGTTACGCCCTCAATCGGTCCCCTGACAGGAAGGGAACAGTAAAATTCCATCGCTTCATCCTGCCAAATCGGCGTCTGCGTCAGCTTGTACAATGCCATAATCCAATAATAAACAAATGCCGCGCCTGCCGTAAACCATTCCGGCAGGTGCTTTCCAAACCGTACAAATCGTTCTCTCACCGCTTTTTTCTCCACTCCGCCATTTTATACCATTTTTCCCGAATTGTACAGTTCCTATACCGCACATATTTCGTTAAATTTCTATGAACCCAAACGTATATACGCCAAAAAAGGCACTATGCAAAAGACGCACAGCACCTTTCTTTTTTATCATTTTCCATAACAATGGGGTTATGCATTTTCTTCGATGATTTGAATAAAGAGCTTATACGCCGCCTCAAGCGCATTCTTCTCCTCCTCCACCTTCGCGGCATCCACCTCAGACGCATCTTTTCCCCTTAAAAGCTCCGTTACTGCTGACGCACGGTCAAAAATAGGATTCAGTCCTAAATTCGCGCTCACACCCTTGAGCGTATGCGCCGCCTTAAAAGCCTCCTCGTAGTTCTTCTCGTCCAAATGCTTCTTTAAAATGGCATAATTCTGATCATCCTTAAACTTTAAAATAAATTTTAAAAATAAAGCATCATTGTTCATAAAGCGGTGCAGCGTTCCCTCTACATCTGCCCCGTTTTCTTTTAATTTTTGTTTTAAAAGCTCGCTCATTGTTTTTTCCTTTCTATATACACAACTATAATAACCGTTTCCGTATATAATCTATTATATCGAATGCGCTTTGGTATTGCAAGCGCACAAAACAATTGTCAAAATATTGTCAAGCATTATGTTACTGTTTCGAAGCGGAAAACGCAAAATATCCTTTCCCGGAACCATCGTACAGCAGACTGTAATAAAGCGGCACCCTGTCAAACTCCTTGAGCAGCAGCTCGTAACTAAGCACATTTTCTTTTTCAAGCCTGTATGCCCCCAAATGCTCAAAGTTTCGGTGAATGCGCCTTACCATTATTTGTGCAAGCTGACTGACTGCGTAAAGCACCGTTTTATCCACGCGCGAAAGCTTTTTCCCAAGCATCTCACCAAACGTCTGAAGCACCATCCGCTCCTCATATGCCATATAAACCTGCACGCGCGCGTTCGCCTCATCGCGGTATGTCAGACGAATAAAAATCGCTTTTCCAAAATCTTCGCCGTTATAATGCTCACTGACAAGCCGCGGCGTAATCCCCAGCATCTCCTTCACGACACAGGCAATCGCCTCCTCCAGCGCAAAAAGCTCCTCCCGCACGGGATTAACATGCCAACGGGTATCAATCCTCCCCGTAATTGCACGGTCAACCATCATAATATGCCCCGTCAGCCATCCGAGGCATATACCCAAAAAGTGCTGCACCGCTTCCTCCGAATACCCCTGCTCCTCCAGCTCTTCCTCCAAAGCAGGAATCGTCTTATCCCGCAAATCATTATGCAGGCGCCTATGTTCTTCATACTTGTCATAGTCGATGGAGCGCATATACTCCTCTTCCTCAGCAAAATGCTTCACCGTATAGCTCTTAAAATACTTAATTGTCTCCCGGCACGCGTGCTCGCGTTTCTGTTCGTCCTCATTGAGCGCAATCATTTTGCCAACAATTGAAAAGAGCCGCCGATGCGCCTTGTCCACAATTTCCACGCCAATATTAAACCGGTCGTTCCACTGCACACTGTTCATCTGTCCTTCTCCCTCCCTTATCTAATCTTCCAAAATACGGCTGATCAAATCATGCAGCGCATCAATGTTAATCGGCTTCGGAAAATGCGCAACCATTCCCGCGTCAATTGATTTCTGATAATCCTCTGCAAACGCATTTGCCGAAAGCGCGATAATCGGAATCTGCGCAAGCGCCGGATTTTCCAGTCCGCGGATCGCTCTTGTCGCCTCATAGCCGTCCATCTCGGGCATCTGAATATCCATTAAAATCGCCGCAAAGTAATCGTCCTTTGCATTCTCAACCGTTTCCAGCGCAATTCTGCCGTTTGCCGCCGTTTCTACCAGGTACCCCTTATCCTTTAAAAGCTCCTCCACGATTTCACAGTTAATCTCATTGTCCTCCACAACAAGCAAACGCCTGCTTTTGGAACTTTTATGCTTACGAGGAATATCTGATGCCTGGATTCGTGTTTTTTCACTTGCCTCCTGAAGCTTTAGCAGCAGGCTGACCGTAAATTTGCTGCCCTTGCCAAGCTCACTCTCAACCGCAATGTCTCCCTCCATCATTTCGACAAAGTTCTTAACAACCGTCAGTCCCAAGCCAATTCCCAACACTCCGCTGTGTGTCGTATTATTTTCCCGCTTAAATGGATCAAACAACTGTTCTTTAAACTTTTCCGAAATACCAATACCATTGTCCTCAACGATAAAGCGGTACTTCTTATACCCTTTCATATCAATCTCAGTCTCAGCAATCGTCAGCGTAATCGTACCGTCCGGATTCATATACTTTGCCGCATTATCGAGAAGCTGCATTAAAACTTCCTTGATACGGATAAAGTCCGCAATAACCGCAAAATGCTCAACCCCCGTGCTGTCAATCCGAAAACGGATGGACTTTTTCTTCATGATTGGAAGAACCGACTTCTTAATTTCCGCAAACAGTTCGCCCAAATTGCACTCACTCTCTATCAGATTTACCCTGCCCGACTCCATCCGGGTAACTTCAAGCGATTCGTTTAAAATTGACAACAGCTGCTCACTCGAAGCCCGGATTTTATCCAAATAATCGTCCACCTTCTCAGGATCGGACTTCCGGCTCTTTAACAGCTCCGCATAACCGATAATGGCATTAAGCGGCGTGCGGATGTCATGCGACATATTGACAAGGAAGGTATCCCTGGCAATGTTTGCCGCGCGTGCCTGCCGCAGCGCTGACTGCAGCAGCTTCTGACGCTCCATCTGCTCCGTAATATCCTTTGCGACAACAAGCGCCACAATATCCCCCGTTGTTTTATTTTTCCCAAGCAAAAACACATAATGACAAAGCCGCTTTCTTCCCAGTACATCCGTCATCCAAACATCATATGTCTGCTCAATTTCCCCCTGTTCACAGCACTCAATCAAACGTTCGGCATCAAAAAACTGTCGGTAACCGGTAACACTGTCCAAATCGATACTTGATTCCTTATCTTTAACATAATCGGAATACGTTTTAACCTGCTCCGTCTCTGTCAACCCGTACAAATCGTCCCCCTGTATACCTTCTATATTCAAAAGTGTTTTTGTAATCAGCTCGTTTTTCGTCAAATTCACCTCGAAAAACAAAATTGCATCATGCAAAATCGCCTTCCGGTACTGCAGCTCACGCTCATAGACCTCACCCAGCTCATTATTCACTGTCTCAAGATGTTCCATCCGCGTTTTCATACGCTCCGTTGCGTCGTCAATAAACACGTAGAAAATATCACCGTAGATCTGCGTATGTACAAAATGCCCGTAATCCTCCACCCAACGGACACTCCCGTCTTTTTGTATAATGCGGTATTCTACATAATCCAAATCATACCGGCTGTTCGCAATCTGATTTGCGATGCTTCTCTGAACCGTTTCAAGATCCTCCGGATGCACCATCCCCGGAAATGTATACCCTGTCAGCTCCTTAAATTCTTTCAAAGTATCGCAGCCAAAAATACGAAGCAGCGCATTATTGGTAAAAATAAGCTCCTCGTCCCCATCTGCATGATAAATAAAAAATCCCCCCGGCATCCGGTCCGATATGCGCCTGACAATTGGCAGCGTCTTTTCATCAAGCTGCAGCAACGTTTCCTCTTTGTTATTCATTTGGTTCATACTGGATTGCCCCCTATCTTTTCTTCGTATTTCCATCAATTCCCGCCATTCGGTTTGCAAGGTACAACAACCGCATAGTTGTCAAACGATTCAACTGTATACTCCGCTAAAGAACCAATATACGTTTCCATTTCGTCTACCGGCACCAATCGTATCCCGTCATGCGTCTTTGGTTCTTCCCAAACATACGGTCCAAACCGCTTTACATGATATGTCCCATTTGGTAAAACAGTCTGGTCAACCAGCCGTATATAATCCTCTGTAGGAAACTGTGTATAAAAAAGCACCTGCGAATGTCTGAGCGGACCCATTATATAAATTTCACTTCCATAAGCGCCTGTTTCGTACTGCACCCTGGCATATTCCAACGCTTCTTCTGCCCCTGCAAGCTGCTGTTTCGCAATCGCTCCGTTATAGCCCTTCCCACTAAAATAATATACCATAAAACAGACAAAACCTGCCATATAAATTCCCGCTATCACAATTTCTGTTTTATAATATTTGATTTTTTTCACCAGCCATTGGATACCAACCACAACCAAAATAAACATTGCCGGATTAATTGGATTAATTCTGGTCAAATTGGTTCCCGTAGTCTGTGTAAATGCCATTATTATAGCTGCGATTAACCATATCAGCAAACATGCCTCATACCCAAAGCGTTTCTTCTTAAAATTGATTACAGCCCTCTTTATAACCACCGCCAAACCAACTGCCGAAATCGGTGTGGAAAAAATATAATACACACCAAACAACGGAACACTATTCCACATATATCCGTCATTTTGCAGCACAAAACACTTCACAATCCGCTTAATATTCAATATATAACCGCCTATTCCAAGCTCACCCGATCGGAATCCCGGAAGTACAGGAATCGAAAGGATATCTGTTTTTATTTCCGGAATGATTCCCATGTTAACCCCGATAAACAAAAGCAGCGGCGCTGCAAATACCGCCAAAATAACAACAGCAGGCAAAACTTGTTTGTAATCCTTTATCTTATGATATTTCATACAATATAAGAAAAGCAGCAGCAAAAAAATCGGTTCAAAAATCCATAACACAACATAGGAATACAGCGCAATGCCCCATGAAACAGCAGCCCATTTCAGGTTGCGGTTATCTTTAATGCCAAGCGCCGTCAAATACATTGCAATCAGCACAAATGCCGGGCACAGGTTCGCATCCATACCATATCGGCTAATCATAATATGCCACGGACTAATTGCCAAAAGAAAACTTCCCCACAATGCCGTTTTCGCATCTGCAATCTCTTTCAGCAACAGGTAAAAAACAAAAACAGATACTATGCCCATAACCATAGCAGGTATCTTTACCGTAACCGCATTTAACCCAAACAATGCGATGCCCGGTATCATAAGTATTGAATTCAGTACGCTCATACCACCGCCCCATACTGTTAAGTATACAGGATTCGTATATCCCGCCGAATCCACCCCATAATGGAGCAGAGACCATGCCTCATATCCTGAAAAGGCTTCATCTGCATGGATACCACCGGGACACTGGTCAATCAGCACAACTCTGCTAAAAATCGCAAGCGCCATAATTATTATGATATACTGTTTTCTTCTAACCAACAACTCCATTTCCTCCAAGCCATTTCCCCAAGCACTTCATTAGCGCTCCAATATCCAGCGGTTTTGTAAGATGCTCATTCATCCCCGCCTCCCTGCTCCTACGAATATCTTCCGTAAAAGCGTTTGCCGTCATGGCAATAATCGGTATGTGAGCGGCATCCGCACGCGAAAGTCCCCGAATCGCCTCCGTCGCCTCATATCCGTTCATTACCGGCATCTGAATATCCATAAAAATCATATCATAATAGTTCTCTGGCATCCGCTCAAACTGCTCCAAAGCCTCCCTGCCGTTCTCTGCGGTCTCCACGCGCACCCCCGTCTGTGAGATAATCTCCTCGGCAATCTCTCTGTTTAGCTCATTGTCCTCCACCAAAAGCAGCCGCTTCTTCTCCAGTATTTCTTTGCCAAGCGGCTCCGCCTCCTTTTGTTCTTTCTTTTCTGACAGCGCCTCTGCTTCCTGCTTCGGTGCATCGACAACTTTCAGCGACAGTTCTACCGTAAAACGCGAGCCCTCGCCCTCTGTACTTTCCACGAGAATATCTCCGCTCATCTTGCGCGCAATATTTCTTGCAATCGCCATTCCCAGTCCGGTACCCTCAATTTTGCTGACACGCGAGTCCTCCTCGCGGCTAAACGGTTCAAACAGCTTCTCCAAAAATTCCCTGCTCATTCCGATACCATTATCGGCAAAGACGAACACATATGAGCCATATCCGCGCATGGCGGACGTATTTTCCCGAGCTTCGACCGAAAGTGTCCCGCCTTCCGGCGTATATTTCACCGAATTCCCCAAAATATTCATAAAAATCTGCTGAAGTCTGACCGGATCTCCAACTACTCGCGGATGCTCCATATCCGCAACCTGCACACGAAGCGTATGGTTCTTTTGCTGCACGGACGGACGTATCATTGTCACAAGATTATCAATCAGTTCGGACAACGAAAATTCCTCCGCCGCCAGCTCAATCTTTCCCGATTCAATCTTACTCATATCAAGCACCTCATTGATAAGCGACAGCAGATGTCTGCTTGAAACCTTAATTTTCTCCAAACAGTCCGTCACACGCTCACGGTCATCCAAATACCGCCCTGCAATCTCCGTCATGCCGATAATCGCATTCATCGGAGTCCGGATATCATGGCTCATGCGTGACATAAACTCACTTTTCGCCTCATTGGCATGGTTTGCCGCCTCACACGCTTCCCGCAGCGCCTCCTGCTCCTTCTCCTCCCGCAGCCTGCTTTCCGTAATGTCCTGCGCCGCATACACCGCACCGCGCGGCGTGCCGTCCGCCGCCGTTTCCGCAAGCACGACCGTTGCACGAATCCATTTTCTTTGATTATGTTTGTCCGGCAGTCTCCGGTATTCCGTCGCAACAAATGTATGTTCTTTAGTCAGCATATGCATTAAATACTTTCTGTCAACGCAGCGCAGATATTCTTCACGGTCCTGCGGACAAATAAAACTTTCAGCGAACAGATGAATCGCCTGCGTAAAATTTTTCTCATCTCCCAATATATTGCCGACCGCCTCCTCCTGTGTCACAGCCCGAAACGTGTCATTCTCTAAATCTATATAATACGCCGCAAAAAACATGCTGCTCAAACTGCTGATAATCGAAACCATCCGCTGGTCGTTCTGAACACGCTCCATGTCATTTTTGGTCCGCTCATCAATATCCTGAAATGTCAGGACCGCATACGGTCCCCGGCTCTTACTCTCCTTAAAAAAAGCGGTTGCGGCAATATAGCGCCACGCACCGTGCAGCAACACCTGGCATACAAATGTTCTTTTTTCTTCCCCGCTTTCCCAAGCCAGACGCATTGACTCCAGTGAGAAACGCTCACGAAAGCCTTCCCGATATTCCAACACAATATAGCCAATTCCTTTTTTAAATAAATCTTCCCATAAAAAACCGCACTTTTCCGTACCCTTTTTAATCAGTTCCGTGGCACGTATTATCGTCGCATAACCACTCTGAAGATTAACCTCATAAATCGCAAAGTCCATTTCACCAAGCACGTCAATAATTTCCTGTATATAACCTGCCGTCTGCTGCATTCCTGTATCTTCTCCTATCTCGCCTTTCGCTCATTTATATTGCAATTTTTTTGGATATTATATTATACCATATCTTACCTGTCAGCACAAGAAGTCAAAATCGCCTAAAACAGCGTAACAGTTCAGCCTTTGGCTTCACTGTCACGCCTGATGCACACAAAATGCTCCAAAGTCGCATTTTGGCGCTTGCACAACTCGCAAAATCGCTCATAGAGCGATTTTACTCGCGGAATACCATAAGGCTGAACTGTTACAAAACAGCCCAAAAAACAGCCGTGTGCATACTCCACACACGGCTGTTTTCAACTATTTTTCTATTTAATATTTGCCAAAACCATCTCCGAGCGAAATAATCTGCTCGTTCGCATTCGATGAAGCTGAAGATGAATAAGAACCTGAACTTGATCCGGAAGCCGCATACTGGCTGCCAAGATTGTAAATGGAAAGCATATCTCGCATTCTTGACGCCTGATTTGAAAGCTCCTCACTTGCAGCAGCACACTGCTGGCTGGTCGCAGAGTTTGTCTGAACAACCTGAGAAACCTGTGTAATCGCCTGCTCAATCTGTGCAACTGCCGTTGCCTGATAATTCGATGTCTGTGCAATGCTGTTAATCAGCACTTCACTCTGCTGAACCGCCTCAGTAATCACGCCGAGCGCCTTTGCCGTTTCATCCGCAATCTTAGAACCCTGACTAACCTTGCTGATCGAATCTTCAATCAGCTCTGCTGTTTCCGAAGCTGCCGCCGCACTCTTTGCCGCCAAACTCCGAACCTCTTCTGCCACAACTGCAAATCCCTTACCTGCCTCACCGGCTCTTGCAGCCTCTACAGCCGCATTCAATGCAAGAATGTTTGTTTGGAATGCAATATCATCAATTGTCTTGATAATCTTGGAAATGCTCTCAGATGACTTGTTAATATCCTGCATTGCCATCATCATATCCTGCATCTGTTCATTACCCTGTTTTACGTCATCAATCGCCGTCTTTACCAAATCCGCAGCAGAATTTGCCTGCTCTGCATTCTGCTTTGTCTTGTCTGCAATTTCATCAATGGAAGCGGTAATCTCCTCGATTGCGCTCGCCTGCTCCGTTGTACCCTGTGCCAAAGACTGGCTCGCACTTGCCACCTGGGAAGCGCCAACCGTAACCTGATGACCTGCATCATTGATATTGCCGAGCGTGTTGCGGTTGTCGTCTACAAGCTTCTTCAAAGAGTTGCCAAGAAGGTCTCCTGAAGAACTGGGCTTTACATCTACCGTAAGATTTCCGTTGGAAACTTCTTCTGCCACACGTGCCTGATATTTGATATTTTCAATTACCTTTGTATACTCGTCAACCAAATCGCCAAACTCATCATTGTTGAATTTTACCATCTCAATATCAACATGACCCTGTGCAATCTCTCTTGCCGCATCGGATAACTGATTCACGGACTTTACAATCGCCTTAATCAGGCTAAGCGCTATAACAACCGTACAAATAACGGAAATTGTCAAGAGTCCAATACTGATCGCGTTAGAGACATTAATGCCAGTGTGCATGCGATCCAGTCTTTCTTCCGTTCCCGAATTTACAATATCCATCAATTTTGCGGTTTCCGCATCATCCAATCCCGCAACGCTTTCAAGCTCCGCATTCAATGCTGCCGCGCTCTCATGGTTCATATCACCGATATTGTTAATTACCTGAGAGGTTATAAATATACTTATTGCCACTGTGAGAATAGTAAGTATAACAGGGATACAAAATCCCAAGATTAATTTCGTTCTCATCTTTAAGTTTCTCATGTCAGTTATTCTCCTTTCACTTATCATCGACTTCTTCATTATTATTTATTTCGCCCGTCTGCTCCAGTACAGACATGTCTTCATCATTTAAAAGCTTATCCGGATCCAGCAAAAGCTTCACGGAATCGCCTACCTTACCGATACCGTACACATACTTGTTCTGTACCTTATCCCCACGTCCGATGCTTGGCGGCGGCAAAATATTTTCTTCTCTGATTTCCACTACTTCGGCAATCTTCTCTACAATCAGACCAACCACTGTCGACTTCACGTCAATGACAATGATACAGGTTCTGTCATCGTATTCAAAAGGGGCCTGCCGAAAACGAAGTCTGACATCAATGACAGGTATAATCTTTCCCCTGAGGTTAATTAGACCTTTGATATAATCCTCTGTCTCCGGAATAGCCGTTATCGACTGAAACCCGATAATTTCATTTACATACTGGATTTTCAGTCCGAAATATTCGTTCCCGGATTTAAAAGTCATATACTTTCCCTTTTGTGCGTCATGTTCATCGGACACACCGGATCCATCCTCTGCCTGCCTCTTCAGTTCGCTGATTTCATCCATATGACTACCTTCCTTTCACTCCATTTATTTGTTACTGTTCTCTTCGTTCCAGTAACAGGTAAAAATCCATACATAATTACCTTCGGTAATGAATTTTTACTTGATTCCATAAAGTTTTCATACAAAATTGGCAGTAAATGCCAATTCCTGCGCTAACAGTAACATCTATTCTATGAACCCTACCGGATCCAGTATCAGTGCGATGCTGCCGTCTCCAAGCTGCGTACAGCCGGACAGACCCTTCACCTTCTTGACATACGACGGAATCGGTTTTACCACAATCTCCTGCTTGCCAATCAGTCTGTCCACAAAGAGACAAATGGTTTTTCCTTCAACTTCAAAAATCAGCATCGTACCTTCTTCAACTGATTTGCGGTACTCTTTCAGTCCATACCATTCTCCCAAACGGAGTACAGGGTAGCACTCTCCACGGATCATAATGTATTCCTCGCCGTTTGGCTCGTGAATCATCATATCCTCTTTTACATTGACAAACTCTTTGATAACGCCGGTTTCCACCACGAAAGATGACGTGCCTGTCTCCAGTACAATACCGTCGATAATCGCAAGTGTCAAAGGAATTTTGAGCGACATCGTCGTTCCCAAGCCCGCAACACTCTCAATCTCCAATGAACCGCCGATTGCCTGTATATTCTGCACTACGACATCCATTCCCACGCCTCGGCCAGAATACTCTGTCACCTGCTCATTGGTTGAAAATCCGGGCAGTGTAATAAACTGGAACACTTCCTTGTCGCTATATGCGCTGTCGGGCTTATCGTCATCCAAAAGCCCCTGCTTTCTCGCCTTTGCAATGATTTTCTGGCGTTCCAGTCCCTTACCGTTATCCGTCACGCTAATCCATACTTTTCCGGCTTCTGTCCTTGCCGAAAGCGTCACTTTTCCTTTTTCCTTCTTTCCGCTCTCCGCGCGCTCCTCGTTTGTCTCAATACCATGATCCACCGCGTTACGCACCATATGCATCAAAGGATCGGAAATATTCTCACTGATATTCTTGTCAACCTCCGTGTGCTCGCCAACCATTTCAAACTCAATATCTTTTCCAAGCTTTCTTGAAACGTCAAACACAATACGATTCATCTTTTGAAACAGCGTTGTCAGCGGCACCATTCGCATTGACATAATGACATTCTGCAAATCCGTAGAAATCTTTGCCATCTGCTGTGCTGCCTTTGTGAAGTTGGTCAGATTTAATCCCGGCACCTTTAAATCAGGATTCTGAAGCACTACGGACTCAGAGATAACCAACTCACCGATTAAATCCATAAGCTGATCCATCTTGTTGACATTGACGCTGATAAAGGCCGCTTTTTCATTTTTCGGACGGTCTTTTGCAAGCTTCTTCTGCTTGCCGGGTTCTTTGGATTTAATGACGAAATCACCGGGTGCAATCTGCGGTTTCGCAGGTTTCTTCTTCTCCGGCTCGCCTTCCTTTTCTTTGTCCTGATCCGCCTTCGCCTCAATCGCTTCCACACTCGACTCAAGATCAATCGTCTGTGGATCCGGATCAGAGAAGCCCTGTAAGAACTCGTTTGCCTTACACTCATAAATATCTACACGCTGAATATCATAGCCGATTCCGATAATCTTTTTGATATCCTCCTCTGTGCACTGCGCCTGAAGCAGGATTTTAAAGCCCTCCTTCATAATAACTTCGGCGCTGCTCTCGTCGGAAATAATATCCTCGGGATAATACAGTAAGTCCTCGGCAATCTCCTTCATCGCATAAACGATTTTGTATGCGCGGATATTTGCCATACCCGTATCCGGCGAAAAGGTGACATACACCTTATAAAAACGACTTGCATCGGTTGCAACCGGCGCTATGTAAAACTGCTTTGGTTCCTCATGCACATTTTCGGCAGGCGGCTCTGCTCCCTCTCCCGCACCGTTTTTTATCAGATCCAAGAAGGCATCCAATTCTTTGATAATATTTTTCGGGTCGCCGTCGGCAGTATCTCCGCTGCTGATTTTATCAAGCTCACCACTAATAAAATCCTCAACCTCTAATACGTGTTCCACAAGCTTTACATGCGGCACGTTATCCGGATGAGATTCTCTCAGGTAATAAAAAACGTCCTCCAACTTATGGGCAATCGCCGTGATGTTGTCAAACATCATAATACCCGAAGATCCTTTGATGGTATGCATGGTTCTGAAAATTTCATTGATGCTGTCCTCGTCAAAGCTATCCGCATCCTTCTGTTCCAAAACCATCTCCTGCAGCTGCTCTAAAAGCTGTTGGTTCTCAAAGAGATATATGTCCAGCATTCCCTCTGTGTTAAATTCTTCAGCCATATTTTCTCCTTTCCTTCATATTTTAATCCCTGATTATATCAGGCCCAGCTTTTTCATCGCTTGTTCAAATCTTGTCTTGTCAATCGGCTTTCCGGAATAAATCGTACATCCCAAATCAAACGCCATCTTCACATTCTGCTCATCGTTGAGCGCGGTCGTCATAATAACCTTGACTCCTTCCTCCTGAGGAATGTTTCGTTCCTTCTCCAAGTTCCTGATTCCCATAAGCGCCTGATAACCGTCCATAACCGGCATCATAATGTCAAGGCACACAAGGTCATAAGGCTCATCATCTTCCAACGCCATCATAAAAGCGTCCACTGCCTCCATTCCGTCTACGGTAACATCACATTCACCATATTTCGACAGAAAGCTGATCATGAATTTTCTTGTTGCGAAATCGTCCTCTGCAAGTAAAATCCTCATTTTTCCTCTCCTTTACATTTTATTTAATACTGCATAAGTTCTCTTGGCAATATCCTGCAGCTTATCCTGAAACTCCACTGCTCCGATATCATAAGCAACTTTAGGCATTCCATATACTACGCAGGTCGATTCGTCCTGCCCGATTGTCCGCGCTCCCGCCTTGCGCATGGCAAGCAGACCCTTCGCGCCGTCTCCGCCCATTCCTGTCAGAATGATGCCCAAAGCGCTTGGTCCCGCCGCCTTTGCCACGGAATCAAACAATACGTCTACCGACGGACAATGTCCGTTTACCCGCGGTCCCTGCTTAATCTCAACCTGGTACACGCCGTTCACCTTAACCAAACGCATGTGCTGGTCTCCGCCGGGCGCAATCAGCACGTGTCCGGGAAGAACTTTGTCTCCCGTCTGCGCCTCCTTTACCTGCACCCTGCACTGATTATCCAATCTCTGTGCATACATCTTTGTAAATCCCGGCGGCATGTGCTGTACAATAATCACGCCGGGAATATCCACCCCAAAATCCTTAACGACCGAAAAAATTGCTTCCGTTCCGCCTGTGGACGCTCCGATTGCCACAATCAGTTCTTTTCCCGTTCCCGAAAATCCATGCTGCGCCGCAGCAACCGCTTTCTGCTTAATCTGACTGATTTTTGCAGTCGATGCAATCTTGATTTTTACAAGCAGCTCGTTTTGTATGAAATCCTCAAGCTGCGCACGTCCCGTAACGGATGGCTTTGCCACAAAGTCAACAGCCCCTGCGTTTAGCGCGTCAAATACCTTATCGCTCAATGCGCTGATTACCACCACCGGAAGCGGGTACTGCGGCATCAGCTTCTGCAGGAACTCAATTCCGTTCATTCTAGGCAGCTCCACATCCAAAGTCATGACGTCCGGCCGGTATTCCAAAATGGCGTCCCGCGCCTCAAAAGGGTCCTTTGCCGTCGCCACGACCTCAATTGCCGGATCTCTGTTTAAATTTTGTACCAACAATTCCCGAAACACAAGGGAATCTTCCACAATTAATACCCTAATTGGCCGCATAATCATCAAATCCTTCCTTATTTTCTACTCTCTTTTCCTAAAAATAGAGGGCTGTATAATCTGATAAGGCGTTTGGGTTCTGTCAAGCGTCTCCGTCATTCCGATAAACAGGTATCCTCCCGGTTCCAAACAGTCATATACTTTTTGAAGCAGCTCCTGTTTTGTCTTACTATCAAAGTATATCATAACATTGCGCAAAAATACAGTGTGCATTTTTTTCTTAAACGGAAAAGGCGACATTAAATTAAACTGGCGGAATAAAACTTCCTGCTTGAGCTCATTCGTCACCGTGTACCTGCCTGCGACCGGTTTCTGAAAGAAATGCCGCTTCCACTGGTCCGGCATATCCTTGAGCGCCTCTTCTTCATAAGTTCCCGCCACCGCCCTCTGCAAAGCCTTTGTTGATACGTCCGTTGCCAATACCTTTGTATCCCACGAATTATGCTCCAGCCCGAAAAAGTCCTTGAGTACCATCGCGATCATATAGGGTTCTTCCCCTGTGGAGGCAGCGCCGCACCAAACCCTTAAATCTTTGGTTTTCTCCGCCTTCTTTTTTGCCCAGGGAAGCACCTGGCTTTTAAAGAATTCAAAATGTTCGAACTCTCTCATAAAATAAGTATAGTTGGTAGTCAGCTGATTGACCAGCTCTTTTTCCAATTTTCCGGACTGATCCTTTTCCATCGCATCCATGAAATTGTTAAAAGTTCCCCAGCCGCCTGCCTTAATACGATTTTCAAGTCTGCCGTTCATAATGACCTTTTTCTGTCCTAAGTCAATTCCGTAATGACTCTTCATATACGCGGCAATTCTTAAAAACTCTTCATCCGTTATCATCGTTTTTCGTCCTCCGTCATATAGCATATCGGTCTCCGGCACGCCTTTCATAACAGTTTTCTTTCAATTAGCAGAAACTGTTATTTTTTTCTGACAAATCATCGAAGCTGTCTTGCGACCTTACAGAATATATTAAAAATATCAGGATTAAACTTCTGCTGCGCTTCCTGGCGCATAATTTCCAATGCTTCCTCCTTATCGTAGCTGCGGCGGAAGCTTCTTTCCTCCGTCAGCGCGCAGAACATACTTGACATTGCGACAATCTGTGCGGCAAGCGGTATCTCGTTCCCCTGTTTTCCTTCCGGATAACCGCTTCCGTCCCAGTTCTCATGGTGATAATGTGTAATGTCCATCGAAATCTGCATAAAATCATTGTAATCATTCGAGACCTTCAAATCACCCAAAAGTTTTGTGCCGATCTTGGTATGGTCACGCATAATTGCCCGCTCTTCCTCCGTAAGCGCCGCTTTTTTCTGTAAAATATCCTTGGAAATCCCAATATTTCCAATATCACACAGCGGCGCCGCAAGCTGCACGGTATCCACAAAATTATCCGAAATCACATCGGAAAACAAGGGAGACAGCTGCATACTCTGCGCCAAAATGCTGCAGTTATAGCGCATACGTTCAATATATTTTTCATCGTATTGTGAATTTTTTACCGCAACATCCACAAGCGCATAAAGCACACCGCGCCGTTCCTGCTCCAGCTGTTTCATCTGCTCGTTCACGGAAATTTGGAGATGTCTGTTGGCTTCCGTAACCTTTCTTGTCGCTTCATACAGATTCAGATGCACATTGACGCGCGCTTTTACCAGTTCCGGTATGAAAGGCTTCGTAATATAGTCCCCGCCGCCCAGTTCAAATCCTTTTACAATATCCGTTGTCTTATCAAATGCCGAAATAAAGATAATCGGAATATCCCTTGTGTGCACGTCTGCCTTCAGACGCCTGCACAATTCATACCCGTCCATCTCCGGCATGGATATATCCGACAAAACCAAATTCGGCAGACGCTCCTTAATGCACTCCAATGCCTGTATGCCGCTTTCCGCAAGCTGTGTCTCATACCCCATATCCGATACGATTTCACCTAAAATTTCCCGATTGATCTCTACATCATCAACGATCAGAACAAGTGCATTCCTTTTACTTCCTTTATCTTTCTCCAATGCTCGATTCCTCCTGTGTCTCCACTAACCCCCTCAAAGTTTCAATACCTGTAGAAATCTTTTCATAATTTTCTTTCTGAATTGCCATTTTTAGACGAAGCACTGTTCTGCTCACATCCTGCGGCGCATTGGCGGTCAGCTGGCGGATTGTTTCCATAAACATCTCAGCCTTTTCCCAATTTTCCATTTCCACACATAATATCAGTTTTGATAAGCTCTTGAGCAGCTTCTCCCTGTTGGCTGCAGATGCAAAGCCCTCTTCCTGCTCCTCATCCTCCAAAGCATCCGAAAACGCACTGACCGGCTTTGGCAGCACAAAGCTTTCTTCTTCCAAATCTGTATCCGACTCCTCGGGATCTCTTCCGACCCATATGGAAAAGGTAAACGTCGTACCCCTGCCTTTCACGCTCTCCACATTGATACTTCCGTTCATCAGCTCTGCCAGCTGTTTACAAATGCTAAGCCCTAAGCCCGTTCCGCCGTATTTGCGCGAAATCGAAGCGTCCACCTGCGAAAAGCTCTGAAACAGTTTATCCTGTTCCTTTGCATCCATTCCAATTCCCGTATCGTTCACCAAAAAAAACAGCTCAATCGAATCCTTCATCTTAGAAGTTTTAATGACTTCCAGCGAAATCTTTCCGACACTGGTAAATTTCTGTGCATTAGACAACAGGTTATTTAAAAGCTGCACAATCCTAAGCTCATCACCGACAATATATTCCGGCACACCGGGCGAAACCGTCACGAAAAAATCCAATCCTTTCTCTGTAATTCTGCCCTTATGGTTTGCCACCACATAATCAATCATATCGCGGAACTTAAACCGGCGCGGCTCCAAAACAAATTTCCCTGCCTCCAATTTGGAAAAGTCCAAAATGTTGTTAATCAGTTTATTCATTTGTACGCAGCAATGCTCGATTAAATTCAGCTGACGAAGCTTTTTTTTATCCGTCTCCTCCGGCAGCATCTCCCGCACATGCCCTAATATGCCGTTTACCGGCGTTCGAAGCTCATGCGTTACGTTTGCCACAAATTCCGACTTTACCTTCATGGCAGCCTCAGTTTCCTGCTTCACCTGTTCCAGCTCATGGCTTAAAAACTCTTTTTCCAATACGCTTTGCGCCATGCACAAAAAGATGCCTGTCGTTTCTTCCTTTACAATACGCATATCCGTGGGGAAACACGTTTGATTTTTACGGTATGCAGTCATGCGGCTGATTTCATTGCCGACAGAGCCTGCCAGTATCCAGTTGTCTCCGTCCTTCTCGAAAGCGTTCGGGAAAATACTGTCAATCGGCACACCCACCAAATCCTCACCGTATTCAAGCTTCTCGTGTGCAGCAACGTTGCCGTATATAATCAATCCTTTACTGTCAAATGCCAAAACAATCTCCAAAGCATTATCGAAGAGAAGGACCGCCAAGTCTCTCTGACTCATAATTAGCCCCCATTTAACTACAGCCTGCAAGCCTGCGGTTACACAAGCTTGTAAGTGAACGATTACCGTTCCTTTTTCCTCCTGCGTCCGTGTACGTAAAAACAGCAAAACCAAAATTCTGTTTCGCTGTCCTTTACGCATACTCTAAACTCTAATCTGCAAAATCAAACATTCCGATTACTTCAACAATATTGAAGAAATCTTCTTTTGCAAGCTGGAAGCACTCAAGTACATCCGGTGCAAACTGACCGCACTCTCCGTCTAAAATCATCTTGTATGCATCAGAATTGGCATATGCTCCTTTGTAGACTCTCTTGCTGACCAACGCATCATATACGTCCGCAATCGCTACAATCTGTGCACTGATTGGTATTTCGTCTCCTACCAAATGGTCAGGATAACCGTTTCCATCCCAGCGTTCATGATGCCAACGGCAGATTTCATAACAATACTGGAAGAATTCATTTGACTGTTTTTCGCGGAAGCTCTCCAAAATTTCGGCGCCGATTGTCGTGTGCTTTTTCATCTCCTCGAATTCCTCAGGCGTCAGACGGCCCGGTTTTAACAAAATTGCGTCTGCGATACCGATTTTGCCGACATCATGCAGCGCGGAAGCTCTTGCAATCTCATCAATCTGCACCTTTGTAAGACCGTATTTCGGGAAATACTTATCCAAATATTTCAGCAGGATTCTTGTAAAATACTTAATACGGCGAATATGCTCTCCCGTCTCCAAACTTCTGAACTCGACAACCGTACTGAGCGCATCAATCATAAATTCATTGTTTTCCTGAATCAATTTCTGCTGCGCACGCAGTTCTTTTTCCTGCTCCTTTAGGCGCACTTCCATATTATGTTTATTCTGATACAATTCAATAATATTTTTTGCCCTGCGCTCTACAATATCGGGGTAGAACGGTTTATGTATAACGTCCGCAACACCGTATGAGTATGCTTTGTCCTCACTGTCCCGAATCGTTTCTCCGGTAATCAGAATAACCGGCTTAACCTCAAGCAGTTCTTTCGACTGCATATATTCCAGCACACCGAATCCGTCCATCACCGGCATAACAATGTCCAACAGAATTAACACAATGTCCGGATTTTCCTCAATCTGTTTAATCGCTTCCTCGCCGTTGCTTGCCTGAATCACCTCAAACTCTGTCTGAAACATGATTTCAAGTATGGCTCTGTTTACTTCTTCATCATCCACAATTAGAATCTTCTGTTTATCCATTATGACCCCCTGATACACAAATTCTGTTTTTATTCGTTGTTTACTTAACAAGTATACTAATTCTACCATTTTAGCGTAAAATAGTCAATATTGTTCCTTTTTTTTCTTCAATAAATCCGGTTTACAAAACAGGAGAAAAATGGCAGAATATTATAAAACAACTCTTGAAAGGAATTCTTACCATATGAAAAAGCAGCTCAATACACTCAATCTTTTAAAAGGTATCGGCATACTGATGGTTATTATGGTACACAACCGCCATTTTATCATGAAAGATATGTCCGGTCTGCGCCCTCTCATCAACTACGGTCAGATGGGATGCCAGCTCTTTTTTTTCGTATCCGGAATGGCGCTGTGCTACTCATGGGAGCATCTTGCGTCAAGATACCAAATTTCTCTCGGAACGCTTACCTTAAAGCAGCGCGCTTCCTGCAGCGGACAGTTCATACTGCGCCGCTACCTGCGTCTTGCACCGGGATTTATCCTTATTCTGTGTGTCAATTATCTGCTCAATATTATTTTTATGGACGTTCTTGACCACTCTCCCGGTTTTATTATCAACAGAAAGCCTGCCGCCATCATCACAAATTTATTGTTTCTGCACGGATTTTTCCCAGATTACATCAACAATGTCTTTCCGGGCGGCTGGTATATCGGCACCACGTTTATACTGTATGCGCTGTTCCCGCTGTTAATGTTCCTGTTTGAAAAAATGTATGCGTTAAAACGTCCTTTGATTTTGGCAATTCCGGTACTTTTACTGATATTAAACGTAATTTTTGTCCGGCATATGACAAAAGTGACGCAGTATGAGCTTTATCCCTACAACAACTCTTTTCTGTATTACTTCTTTGCCAACCAGCTGCCCTGTTTTTCCCTTGGCATTCTGCTTTATTTTCAGGAAAAAACAAATTTTTCCTATAAATGTCCTTTGCCCGTTTCCGCCGCGTTATTTGCGGTGACCTGCTACGGCTCCATCCGCCTTTATCTGATGCCGGAGCAAAATTTTCTCTATTCCGTGCTTCCTTCGCTTGTCGGATTTTCGTTCTACTGGCTCGCCGTAAGCCTTATCCATGCCGAGCTGCATAAGAAAACCGACACAAAGCATATTTTCACGGACTTTATTGCATCCTGCGGAAAAAATTCCTACGGAATGTATTTGGTCCATGCCTTTATCAGCTGGTATGCCATAAAAGACCTTATGTGGTTTCTTACCCTAAAAGGCTATGACTATCCGGACTTAACGCTCTACTTAATCCTGTATATCCCGTCCGTTTTGGCAATCTATGGACTGGGGCTTTGCATGAAGCGCATTTTGGACAGTATCGACAGAAAACTAAGACCTTCCGGCTAAAACACTTCCTATTTAAATAGATTAATCACCAGCTTGAATCCGTACTTTACATACTGCACAAAAATGCCCGGGTCCTGAATGCAGTCACCCATACGCCTGATAATATACTTTGGTCTAAGGTAAAAGCCAAGCAGGATATTCTTGCGAAGCTTCATGACCTCGTCAAGTGTCAGGTGTATGGTTCCCTTTGTGCTGGAATGGAAGAAGTCACTTCCCAGCACGGATTTTTCAAGCAGATTTTCCTGTTTACAAATCTCATACATCGGCGTTCCGTAAAACGGAAGCGCAATGGTAACCTCAATAAAATCGGGGTCGGTCTCCATAACAAGCTTTTTCGTCATCAGAATATCTTCTTTCGTTTCCCACGGAAAGCCAATCACAAAATATCCCCAAAACTTTAATCCGATTTCCTTGCACCATCTTGCCGCCTGCCTGTTCTCCTCAACTGTTGTTCCCTTTCGCATAGTTGTTAACATTTTGTCACTGCCGGACTCAAAGCCAAACGCCACCAAAAAACACCCCGCTTTTTTCATCAGTTCCAGTGTTTCCTTACTGAGCGGGCGCACACGCGAATTCGCCGTAAACTCGATTTTTCCGTAAATCCTTGAGTGAATAATCAGTTCACACATTTCTCTTACCCACTTTGGATCAATGGTAAATGTATCCGCCTTGAAAAAGAAGTTTCTGATATGGTGCTTTTCATAGCATTCAATCATTTCTTCCAGTACATTTTGCGGGCTGCGGAAGCGCACGCGCTTGCCGGATATTTCCGGCGTCAGGCAGAAGACGCACTGACTCGGGCACCCTCTCGCCGTCTGAATGGTTGCCATCGGCTCCTTTGTGTCGGGGCGGATATAAAGTTCATTCGGCATCAGCTCTCTTGCCGGAAACGGCTGTGCGTCAAGATCATCGTCCCACACGTGAAATTTTGTAGGCACCAGCGCACCGTCCGCATTCTTATATAAAATGTTATTGATTTCTCCGGGCGTTCCGACACCTTTAAAACAATAATCCGCTATCTTTCCGATGCAGAAATCAATCTCCCCGCCAATCAGATAATCGACATTGGATAAATCCAGCATATCAAGCATTGCCTGTTCCGGCGCGTAAAACAAAGCGCCCTTTAGTACGACAACCGGATCATGTTTTGCCTTCAGCTCGTTCACAACCTTGAGATCGTCAAATATGGTTGTATTCGTGATACTCATCATAATCATGTCCGGCGCAAAGTCATCCATATCCTTCAAAAGCGTATCAAACGTATCTCCCTGTGTCTGATAGTCCTGAAGCTTTACCTCATAGCCGCTTTTCATGAGGATTGCCGCTGCGTAGCCTAAATCATTGCACGCGCGCATCGCCTGTGCGGAACCGTCGTCGATATTCTGCTGGCAGCGGTCCTCTCCTCTTTGAAAAAGCGCCCCAGGCGGATAAAACAGCAGTACCCTTTTCTTACTCATTTGCATTCTTTTCCTTTCCAATGTCTTTTTGCTACTCTAATTCATATAAATAAACACAATACGGCATTTCATCATCCTGATAAACTCGAAGTAGGCTGATTTGCATCTCTTCGGCATTTGTAATTTCAACCCTTGAAAAAATATAATCGCATCCAAGCTCTTTGAGCGCCGGTTCGTCAATCAGAATCTCCTGCGCATCCGCTGCCGCATTTGCCCCGAAATCATACGTATTTTGTCCTGATGCCGAATATAAGTATGCCCTGCACCCCCAGTCGTCATAATAGCTTTGCCAGTTTGGATTTGCCATAAGCGCAGGCGCAATCACTGTGCGGAACTGTTCTTTATAATCCTGACTATAGTATCCGCAATAACCGTCAACCGTGGAAATGCCATTGTAGGAAAGCATCGCCGGGTGAAAGCCATAGACACAGGCGCCCTGATCCGGCGTATAGCCAATATCGTCCTTAATCTGCCCAATCAAAGAGCCTCCGTAAAATTCATTGTAGCTTAGCTGGTTGACTTCTGTATGTTTTACAAGCCTGTACAGGTTACAATAACACGTGTTATAAAAATCGCTGTATTCACATTGCGTACTCCCCACGACTAAAATTGCCGCAATGCAGGCGGTATACGCCATTATGTAAGCCGCTTTCCCATGTATCTCCTCAATCAGGTCCTTTACCGCAATGAAAAAGGCAAAATACCATGCAAAGGCATTAAAAAATATCGTCCTGCCATACTGAAATCCCTTTAAAGGAGGAAGAATCGTCTCGACCAGTCTTCTTAACGGTTCCCAAAAATAAAGCGTGCATATCAGACAGTTAAACACGATAAACATCATCGTGAGATTAAACACATCCGCATATGCCCTTCCTGACTTCCTGCGCGTAATATATTGGAAATTATTCCATACAAAATATACGGCGCAAACCGGAAGCACAACATACGTATGAACGGACCGCGCATGGGAATACCCCCGCGAAAACACGTCCGCAAAAAATTTCCACAAATCGGTCAATCCATAGCTTGCAACTGCCATCGTACTCCGAATCGTCTCCTCATCAGACAAAAACATAATATAAAACAAACGGTACTCAGAGCACACAAACCCAGCCATCAGGACAAACAAGGCGCCTGTCAGCGAAAAAGACAGCCGTTTATCCCTGATCCATAAAATAATAATCGCAGTCAACAAATAGCCAATGATGAACGCACCAAAAAATGTAAAATAAGATAAAAGAGGATACAAAAATGTCAGCAGATACAGCCACCATTTTGGTTCTTGATATATTCGGATGATCAGATATAAAATCAGCGGCATGGACGCAAAGCAAACCGCATACATCGGATAAACCGGAAGAAGCGCAAATGCCGCCGCCACTAAAACCACAAGTTTTTCATATTTACGATATTTTTTTCCCAATATGAAGTTTGCCAGCAACAAGCACGAGAAAAAGCAATAACAAGCTTTAGCAAATATCCGGCAATATATGCATAGATGTCCGGCAAAACCAAATACAAAAGATTGTAGAGCGAAAATTCCGATGGAAAATAGTTCCTGTCAAGACCACCCAGCACAGACATTTCATAATGATGTGCAAAAAAGGCGCCTCTGTCATGCATCATTTTCAATTGTGTGATAAACAAATCCAAATTGTCACAGATTCCTACATAAATGTTTTTTCGAAGCAGCAGCAAAACAACAGCCTCAAAAGCAAAAATACCTGCTGCTAACATAAAATGCCAGTATTTTCTAATTGCATTCATCTTTCCGTTCCCACCTCTTATTCATTCGCGTCTATCAATGGTAACATATTTCAGAAGAAACGTAAAGATTAAATAAAAATTAATTTTCTCTTAAAAAAATTTTAATACATTGCAGAAATAATTAAATTTTGATAAAGCTGCTGCAGCGGCATGGTTGGCTCCGCCTCAAATCCGGGCTTGCTTAAAATAACCTCACCGTTGGGCATAACAAAGCTGCCGTTTTGAATCAGAGCCGGAAGCGCCGCCGTCTCAAATACCATATCATGAATTTCCGTATACTGCGGCACGTAGGTTGAAAAATCCTGCATAATAAACGCGTATATTTTGCGCGCAAGCAGATTGTATCCCGCATCATTCAAATGACAGCCGTCGCATATAAAATTCCCGTACCGCTCAAGCGCCTCCCTGTTATCTGCCAGATTGAGGTCGTAATCCGCATACAGATCAAGCGCCGGTATCCCATAATACTCGCACCGGTCAAGCATAGCCGTCCTGTACTCCTTAAATGTTCCGGTACCAAAGTTATTGTAAGTGCTTCGCTTATAGGGATGCGTCGCATCCGCATCCTTGCTCTGCTGATACGGAATAATCAACACAATATCCGCATTCGCATATTCTCTTTTTAAGTACGGGAGCATCTTATTGAGTGCGCCATAAAAGGTGCTGACTTCCGTATCCGTTCTCTTCCCAATCGGACAATCGCCGAACCAAAAATCATTTGTTCCGCCAAAGACAATCACAAGGTCTGCAGATTTATCCATCGCATACATTCTGTCTATAAAAGACCCCGGATTTGACGGGCGTGCCGATATATCCGTGATTCTTGAGCCAGATACCCCGTAGTTATTGACCACGGCGCCTGTCAGTTTCGATAACACGACCGGATATGCCTTATCCGGCGTTCTTGCGCCGACGCCTTCCGTCAGGGAATCCCCAAGGATGTTAATCGTATGGTATTGGTGAAGCGGCAGTCCCTGTGCGACAACTTGCGCCTGCGCATCGAGCAAAAGCGCAGTCTCGTGATCCACATTCTCAGGCATCGGACTGACCGGTACTTCCTCCGCCGCAACACAGTCAGAAGGCTGGCATATTAATATAATACTACAGATAATCCCAATAACATTGATAACCCAGTTTTTCATTTCCTTGTACGCTCCTTTGCACAAACTTACAACTATATCCTACTATACTTTTATCATCTGTCAAGTTTCCTGTCCCTGTTTCACGGCAAAGAACGCTGCGCATCCCGAAATCCGTTTTCTATACCCTCTCCCCGAAATTTCGGCTCAATCCTGCGCGGCACGGCTGGAAAATTTTCGTATCCTACCCGGTCTCCGCTTTTCGGATAATAGAACGTTACGCCTTCCGTGGTAAAGCTGTCCACCTCATAAGCGCCATATTCCTGCTGGACGATGTAGTACGGCTGCAAAAACGTGCCGGCGATATACTCCGCAAGCGATACTGTCTTTACCGCAGCAAGAACAACTGCCGCACACCAAATGATTCTTCCTTTGCCCCGTATACGCTGATACAGCATTCCCGCCGTAAGCGTTATCAGTAGCAGCACACAGGCATATCCGTACCGCAAAAGCGGCGCCGAAAACTGCCAAAACAAATAGGACACCGCCGCAGTACATAACACCAAAAGCTTATCGGCTTGATAAATTCCTCCTGTATCCCTCATCTTTTCTCCATGTACTGCTTTGATTACAAAGCCTGTCAAAAGCACTGCGGCAATTATGATACACACGATGTCGGCAATAATCAAAAGCTTTCCCAATGTGGGAAGCATGGTTAAAAACCAGTTCGGAAACCATTCATAAATCGGAACATTCTCAAGCGCTGCATTGTTCAGCCCGCGCCCCCATGTTTTTATTTCCGCTGCGTCAAGCGCCGCTGCCGCTGCGTTGATTTTCCAATCTACATTCAGCACGTCCAAAGCAGGAAACGGATACAAAAGGTAACCTGACAAAACTGCCGTCCTTATCATCCAAGCCACAATCACGCCCACTCCTAATAGCAGATACACTGCAATTTCCTTATACCGTTTTTCTTTTAACAACATGCAGGCAGGCTTGATACAAAGCAGCAGTATTACACCTGCCGTAAGCTTCAACGTTATGGCATAGACCCCCATAACACACAAAAGACTATACGGAGCTGCATCTTTTTCACCGCGCTCAAGATGCGAGAGCCATCGTATCATAATATAAAACACGATACACATTACGCAGTAATCAGACGCAGGCGATACGATATCACGGTAAATCAGCGTCAGATAGTAAAATGCCCCAAGTCTTGCAAAATCAGAAAGTCCCCACGCATCCGCCCGCCAAAACCTGCGCCTGTCAAACAGTGCAAACACCTCCATGCTTAAAAGCAGCGCAATAAAACCGTTTACCGCATGAAGCGACTGCCCCGCGGCATCTCTCATACTGTAGAGCGCAGACAGTGCAAAAACAGAACTGTTGTACGCAAATCGCACATGAATATTTCCAAGCCCCTTGACGATACCGTACTCCTCAATCCACCGGATGCTCTGCGCATGATACAGGTCCGAATCATAGTGCATGTAACCCCTTGAAGTGCAGTAACACCAAAGCATTGCGATTCCCGCTGTCAGAATTTTATATAATACTGTCCTGTTGCGCAGCTTTTCAGACGCCAAATGCCTTATTTCTTTCCTCCACACCACCGCAATGAAAATACATGCAGCAGACAAAAGCACATTTGCCGCTGCCCCAACGCCTCCGAACAGACTGAAAACCTGTGCATATACCGTTACGACAGCTATACCGAAGAACATTTGTTCAAGCATATTTTCCATGCGGTAGGCAAACAGCTTCCCTGCAAACCTTGAAAACGCAAAACCGCACAAAAACACGGTAATGAATATATAAAGCCAGTTTAAAAAAATCAGAACCATGCATACCTCCAAGGGGTTTTTTAAGGACATATGATACTAAGCCCACATGTCCCTCAACTTTTCGCGCTCCTTTTTTGAGCCGTCCACAATTACATAATCAACATTATTCCGCTGTGCGGCAAGCCCGTCTTTTTCGTACCGGTCGCCAATCATAACCGCATCGGCGCTGTCACGCCCAAGCGTATCCAAAATGACGCTTAATCCCTTGGGATCAGGTTTCATGCAGCCGATGCACGGATCACCCGACGTGTAACAGGCGTCCGCCGTAATACCCAAACACGCCAATTTCGCTTCCACAGGATAGTCAGAATAAATAACAACCGTCTTCTTTTTTTCGTGCAATAAATCAATGAAGCCTTTTAAAATCTCGTCACGATATGGCAAAAGCACCTGAAGCGGCATCTCATGCATAAAAAACCGTACCGCATTTTTTACCCGTCCGGGCGTTGTACCAGTCTTTGCCGCTACGGCTGCATACTGTTTTTCGTCAAGTCCAAGTCCTTTATCAAACATATATTCTTTCTCGTATTCATCCCAATGCTCCCGCACCTGTCTGTATCGTTTAATCACAAACAAATCCTTTATCGCTGCCGGATGCAGAATCACATATTTTATCAACGTCATGAGCATTTTTATCCGAAACGGTTTCTGATAGTACAACGTTCCGTCCAAATCAAAAATGAACGCTTTATACTCTAATATATTTGGTTTTCTAAGTTTTATCCGATTCATGCTGATTGCCTCTCTTTAGTGACCTGTCGGAATGAAAAATGCCGTCTCCCACATTTTCATAATCGGTATGTCAACCACCGTAAGCACTGCGAAGAGTACCACAAGCGCCGCAACAAGCAGCATCAGTTTTTTCTCGCGGAAAAGCTTTTCCGGCTTCTGCGCCGCCGAATCGGGCTTATGGGCTATGTAGAGATAGTAACAGAAGAGGAAAAACAGCACAGGCATCGCAATTAAATATTCAATTCGGTATTTTAATAAGAAGATACCGATTAAAAACGTTGCACAGAGCGCATAAAACAATGCCGAGCACAACAGCGTTTCCTCTCTGTATTTGGCGAAGGACTTTCGATACGAACCTGCAATTTCAGGATTTCCAATCATCCGGTATTCCGCATACCGCTTTACCGCCATCAGAAATGCCCCTGCCAGCCAATATCCAAGCATAATGCTTGAGGGCGGATACACGTTCTCACATACTATAAACCACCCCAGCAGCAGACGGATCATATTGTTTATGGACTCGGAAAGCACATCGAGATATACCACATCCTTTGTCCGCACCGGTTTTACATTGTATAAAACGCCCATGACCAAAAGCCAAAGCTCCGTCAGCAGAAACGGCCGGTTCACCGCCAAAGACAGCGCAATGCCGATAACAATACAAATGGCATACTCTGCCATCACCAGTGAAAACTTCATATTTTGGCTTACCACCGGCCGGTATTTCTTGGTCGGATGATACTGGTCAAACTCCGCATCAAGCCACTCGTTGATTACATAATTTGCCGATGCGATAAAACAGGTTGCCAAAAATCCCGCCGCAAGCTTTATCATAAAACTGCCCCAGTCCTGCGGCATCTCTATCAAAATCAGCGCAAGCGCAAGTCCGGGCAGGATAAATACATTCTTTATCCAATGGTCAGGCCGTGCGATTTTGATATAATTTTTAATCCGTGATATATCTTCACTGCTTTTGTATTCACTCATTTGTATCTTTCTCCTTATGCTTGATATAAATAGATTGTATACGGAAGCCCTTTTTGAACATATGTTCCAACAAGGGCAATTCCCAGCGTATCTTCATTCTCCAGCTCAATCCGCGAAAAAACATAGACGCCGTCCAACGCACGAAGCGCCTGTACGTCAATATACAGATTTCGGTCGGAAACCTCATAGCTGCGCAAAGGCTGCGAAACGCTTTCTCCGGAGCCTGACACCAAATATGCCCTTGCTCCCCAGTCATCATAATAGACGCGCGCCGCTTCATTGCCTTCTCTGTCAAGCGCAGGCGCAATCACTTGACGAAACGTCTCCTTATAGCTTAACGGATAGTAGCTTAACACACCGTCCAATGTAGAAATTCCGTTATAGGCAAGCACTCCGGGGTCCAATCCGTATGCCACGGCTTTCTCTCCTTCATAACCGATTTCTTCTTTAATTTTGTCAAACAATTCCGTGGAAAAATATTCACGGTACGACAAATTATTTGCTTCCTTTTGTTTTACAATCTCATATGTATGGTTGAACACAGTCTGAAATAAGTCGTTGTATTTTGTATTTGACAAAAGCACCACGGCAGCCGCGGCAACTGCCAGCGTATTGGAAAGCCGAAACAGCCTTGCATCGTACATCTGTTTGAGCACCGCAAAAAATGCCGCATACCACAAAAACGGATTAAAGAAGATTGTACGGTTAAACTGAAGCCCTCTTACAGGCGGTACAAGAAACGCAACGAAATTCCTTACCGGTTCAAGGTAAAACAATCCATATACAAAGCAATTAAATACAATCGCAAGTATCATAAGTAAAACGGGATTTTTCAGAAATCCTTTTATATTTTTTCGATATATGCTGTTTACAAGCTTTACCGCCAAATACAGCAAAACCACCGGCATCACAAAATATGTGTGTACCGATTCCGCATGAAAAATGCCTTTACAGAACACTTCAACGACTGCCGTAAAAAATTCAGCCGCATTGCAGGACGCAAAGACCATCGTATCCCGAATCGTCTTTGTGCCGGAAAACAGCATTATGCCAAAAAGCCTGTACTCAAATACCATGTAACCTACCGCAAGAACAACAACGCTCAATAACATTTTTATCATATATTTTGATTTTGTTAACGCTAAATAAATGGCATAGAGCGCCATATAGCCCAGTATAAACATCCCGAAAAATGTAAAGTATGAGAAAAACGGATACGTAAACAGCAGCGTAAACCCACCCTTTTCCCGTTTACACACCCTCCTCAATATCCAAATCAGATACGGAATGGAAGTAAAATAAATGGCAAACATCGGATACAGGGGCAGTAATCCGTAAGCAAATCCTACCAGCGCCGCCAAAGACTCGTACTTGCGGTAATTGTCTTTTAAAATATCACGTGCCAAAAGCCGTGTGCAAAATACGCCGACAACCGTCTTCAAAATAATTCCGATAATATACGCATAGCAGGTTGGAAACAGCAGAAACAAAACACTGTATATATTAAATTCAGAGAAGAAATAGTCCCTTGAAACGCCGTTTAGTACCGGAAGTTCCGCCCCGTGCGCAAAAAACAGCCCGTTTTCCCTTAGCAGGTGATAATCAAGCACATGAAGCTCCAAATTATCATGCGCGCTTGCATAGATATTATCGCCCAAAAGCAATAACACCACCGTTTCAACTAACAGGAAGAAGCTTATCAGCAGCCAGTGCCATTTTTCCCTGATCACATTTTTCATCGTGTATTCCCCTTTATCCGCGTCTTTTATCTTTTGCCGCACCCTTGCGTATATTCCGCAGTAAGCCAGCTTTGAAACATCAGAATGTACCAAATCTGAATGCGCCAGTTTCCGTTCTCAATATAATCCGTCCACATACGCCACACGACATCGGCGTCTAATATGCCTTGTTTCCTGATAAGCGTTCTGTCAAGCAGCGCTTCCGCCCACGCCCTGAGCTCCGGCTCCTTCAGCCATTTTGTAATCGGAATGGAAAAGCCTTTTTTGGGTCGTTCCATCATTTCTTTCGGTACATAGCGGTAAAGCACATCCCGTAAAACAAGCTTTCCCACATCGCCCTGTTTTTTATATGCAATCGGCAGCGTCCACGCAAATTCCACCACATCCTTATCCAGCATTGGAACGCGCGTTTCGAGCGATACCGCCATTGCGGTCCGGTCAACCTTTACCAAAATATCGTCGGGATGATACAGCTCCATATCCATTAACATAATGCGGCTTTGCGGGTCGCTCAAATCACCGTAAGGCTGCGTATTATGCTTGTACGGATGAACGTTTTTATCAAGCGCAATCGCCAGATTTCCCGCCTCCTGCGCATTCGACAGCTCATAGAGGTGTTCCGGTCCTTTTGCACCAAGCAAATACGCCTTTGTCTGCAAAATCTGTCTGTTTTTGATAAGCGGACAATTAACCAAAAGGCTGCTTGCCGCTTTGCGCAGCGCATACGGATACGCCTTCATTTTCCCCCATATCCGGTCAATGGAAGCGTATGTCATATACCCGCAGAACAGCTCGTCTCCCGCGTCACCGCTAAGGGATACCGTCACATGCTCCCGCGTCATCTTGCTGACAAGATAGGTCGGAATCTGTGAAGAGTCTGCAAACGGCTCTCCGAATATATGTGCAAGCTTTGGAATAACCGCCTTTGCGTCGTCGGGCGTAATATACAGCTCCGTGTGCTCCGTTCCCAAATGCTTTGCAATCTCCTTTGCGTAAATCGCCTCGTTGTATTTGGGGTCCTCCATGCCGATTGTGAAGGTCCGCACCTTTAAGGCGGACTGCGCCTGCATCAGCGCGACAACCGTACTGCTGTCAATTCCTGCCGACAAAAATGCGCCGACGGGAACATCCGCCACCATCTGCTCTTTAATTGACGCCTTTAACAGGCGTTCCAGCTCATCCGCGGCTTCTTTTCTTGAACCCTGAAACGGATGTGCTTCCCCGTATTTTGCCGCTTCCCGTACCGACCAGTAAGAGCTGATTTTCGGCGTATCGTAAGGCGCGTCAAGCTCCAAAATACAGCCTGCATCAAGTTTATAAATATCCTTATAGATGGAATAAGGAGCGGGAATATACCCGTGAATAAAATAAATCTGAAGCACGGCAGTGTCAATGTCGTTGTGAAAGCCGTCAAGCGCACGGATACTGCCAATGTCAGACGCAAACACAAAGCTTCCGTTGACAAAACCGTAATACAGCGGCTTTTCGCCGACGCGGTCGCGCATCAGGGTAATACGTTTTGTCTCCTTGTCAAACAGTGCGATGGCAAACATCCCTTTACACAGCGCAAGCGTTTCCCTGACGCCATACGCCTCAAACGCCGCAAGCAGCGCCTCCGTGTCCGAACCGCCGCGAAATGACGTTACTTTTTTTTCGGCGAGCAGTTTATCCCTTATGGTGCGGTAATTATAAATCTCGCCGTTAAATACGCACACGTATCTCCCCGACGCGGAATGCATCGGCTGCGCACCGTTTTCGGACAAATCTATAATGGAAAGCCTCCTGTGCCCAAACACCACTCGCTTGTCATCGCTTGCCCAAATACCGCCCGCATCGGGACCGCGGTGGTACATTCTTTGATTCATGCGCTCGATATTTTCCTTCCAGTTTGCAGCATTGTTGCAAAAGCCCGCGATTCCACACATAGTAATAACCTTGCTCCCTTCACTCTCTTTATGGCATCTATCTTATCACAAATTGATTATAATTCCTAGTATTGACCTGACAAAATAATTTAAACCGTAACAGTTCAGCCTTCGGCTTCCTGTTACGGGCATCAATCCATGCAAAACCACTTCGTTGGTGTCAAAGCCATGTGCCATGGCTTGATGCATCTCAACCACTATGCATTCTTACGGACTTTGCAACATAGTGCAAAGTCCTGGGCTGAACTGTTACTTTAAACCCCAAAATGAGGGACAGCACATGTGCTGTCCCCCGCTTACGTTTCGTTCTATTTTGTTACTTCAACAGGTATTCTGATTACGATTCCCGAGCCGTCTCTTGGCGTGACAATAATCTCCGCTTCCCCGACCTTTTTTCCGGTAATCTTTCCTTTTGCATTAACCGTCACAATTTTTTTATCGCTGCTTGTATATACAAGCGTCTGATTGGTGGCGGTAATCGGAGCTATTTTAAACTCCTTCGCAATCTCCAGTGTTTTCGTTCCTCTCAGATTCAGCGTAATACCGTCTTTAATTTTATCAGAAGGCGTAAGGCTCTTAATAAGCTTTCCAATATATACCTTTACCTTTCCCGATTTTTTGCTTCCGTCAAGCGCTGTCGCGGTAATCGTTACCTCGCCGCTCTTTATCGCGGTAACCACTCCATTCTCGTCAACCTTGGCAATCTTTTCATTGCTTGATTTCCAGCTTACGCGCTGACTGCCGATTTCTTCATATTCTTTGCCAACCTTTGTATAAAGATTTGCCTTTAGCGCAGCCGTATTAACTGCCGTGCTTAAATCAATACCGATTACATCCTGATACTCATTGTCAGGCAGTTCCGTTCCCGGATTTGATTTGACAATCTCAACCTTATTTACCGCACAATCGACCGTTACCGTAAAGCTGCAGCTTACATCGCTGTTGTCCGCCGCCGTTGCCGTGATAATTGCAACGCCTTCCGATTTACCTGTTATTTTGCCGCTCTTTTTGTTTACACTGACAACTGACGGGTCGCTGCTCTCCCAGTTTGCCCTCTTCATTGTGCAGGAAAGCGGTTTATAGTCAATGTTGAGCTGGACGGATTTTTTATAGCCTAAATCAATATTGCCGATGTCCCCTGCCGGACTCATGCCTGTGATCTGCTTTGTGATAACAAATGTCACTTTTCCCTTTTTGTTGCTTCCGTCACCTGCCGTTGCCGTAAACGTGACCGTTCCGTTTTTCTTAAAGTCCACATAGCCGTATTCATCCAGTTCGGCAATTCCCTTATTGGAGGATTTCCATGTGACATCGTCGCTTACCGCACCATCCAAGAGTGCATCAAGACGTACGGTGCTCGATTCCTTGTAGCCCTTCATAAGGTCAATTCCGATTTTCTCGCCGGTAACAGTATAACCATTCATTGTTATGTCAACCTCACTGACCGGATCCCCTACATAGATTGTATACGTGTCGGAATTCCCTTTTCCGTTGATGCCGTCAAGCGCTGTCGCTACAATATTTACGGTGCCTGCCGCGCCTTTACATGCTGTCACTTGTCCTTTATTGTTTACTTTCGCAACGGATTCATTGTCGGATGCCCAATCCACCGCTATGCTTCCCGTCGAAAGCTTCATCTTCTTCCCGCTGGCAAGACGATGCCCCGGTCCGGTAATTTCCACATATGGGTTCGTGTTTGTGACGGTCATCGTCACATACTCACTTTTTTCATATCCCTCTGCAGTCATTGCAGTGATTTTAACCGTTCCTGCCTTATGAATTGTTACGACTCCAATGCCGGAATTATTCTCTTCTGGCTCGATTGACGCAATGCTTTTGTCGGAAGTGCTCCACTTAATATCCATAGGCACACCGTCCCTGATGCTGGAACCATTGCTTAATTCTGCTCTAAGACGCAGCACATAGTTCTTTCTGTTCGATAAATCAATATCGTCATATCCGGAATTATCTTTTACATATTTTCTCTTGTTTTTCGTCGATACTGTACAGTTATCATATGCGCTGATGCTGACGTCATTTTTTTCCTTTATCACATAAATTCTGTGCTCTGCAATAACGCCGCTTCCGTCGGCTGCCTCTGCCGTGATAATCGCATCGCCGTCTTTTATACCTGTGACAAGACCGTCTTCCTCAATCGTCGCGGCTCTCGGATTATCGCTTTTCCAAATAACAGCCTTACTTGTCGCGTCTTTGTTGCCAACCTTTGCTTTGAGCTGCAGCTCCTGATCGATTCCGACGTAATGTCCGCCTGTTATCTCAATATTCTTTACAAGCGTACCAATATTGACCGTAATGCTCGCCTTTCTGCCGCTGCCGTCAACCGCAGACATTGTAATTGTCGTTCTTCCAAGCGCCTTTGCAGTGATAACACCATTTTCTACCGTCGCAATCTTTTCATTGCCTGACTTCCATTCTACATCCTGACATGCCGTATCCGGAAGAATCCTGGGAACAACCGTATAGGTCCCTTTATCATCATCCGGGTCAAGACCGATCGTTTTTCCCGTAAGGATTTTGTCATTTTTAATATTGTCGTCACCGTCAGGCTCCATAATATCAAAATCTTCCACAGGATCTTTTACCCATATCGCATGGGTTCCCGACGCACCGCTTCCGTCGTTTGCAGTCGCCGTAATCAGCACAAAACCTGCCTTGATTCCTCTAACCTCTCCAGTATTTGGATTGACACTTGCAAGATCCGGAGCAGATGATGTCCACCGGATATTCTTATTTTGGGCAGACTTTGGATAGACGGTCGCTTTGAGCTTAATCGTCTTTCCTTTCATGACAACATTGCTTCCCTCAATATCAACATTGGATGCAAGAGAGGTTACATTGAGCGTCGTGGCCGCAGTCGTTTTGCTGCCGTCCGTCGCGGTCGCCGTAATCACCGCAGTGCCCATTCCTTTTACCTGAATCGTACAGGTTCCGTCCTCATTATCTTTAAAATCCGCTACTTTTGTGTTGCTGATTTTCCATGTAACCATCTGTGACGCGTTGTCCGGTTCATTTACCGTCATAAGGCTAAAGGTCATGTCATCCTTTTCCGGATCAATGCCGATATTCTTTCCGCTGAGATTATTATCCCTATTGGTATCATCCGTACGGAAAATTTTTATCTTTTCCACCTTGGGTTTTATGATAAATTCAACTTCGCAGAAAGCCGCTCCCATATCCATTGCATCGGCTCTGAGCTTAACAATCGTATCCTGTGCAACCTTTTTCGCGGTCACGACCAAAACATTCGTTCCCTCCTCTACTTTTGTCAGCTCTATCGCGTTTTTATTCCCGTTTGTCCATTTTAATTTTTTCTCTGTCGCATCAACAGGATTATATGTCGGCACAAGCTTAATACTCGTTCCTTCGGCAATCTCTATTCTGCCATTCTTATCAACCGATATGGTACCTTTGCCGTCCATCGGTTTCGGCGTAAAGGAAAGCTCCTGTATAATACGTCTTACTTTTACCGTTGTTTTTCCGATAACCGGCTTGCCATCCTTATTTGTGCTTCCGTCTGCCGCGGTTGCCGTGACAGTTGCCTCACCGACTACGCGTCCCTCCGCTTTTCCGCTCTCATCATCATTAAATTTCAGAATATAACTGTCAGAAGAGCTCCATTTTACTTTTTGGTTTGCAGCCTTTGGTAAAATGGAAGCAGAAAGCGTATCTGTCGGTTCCGAAAGCTTTGTCTCTCCAACCGCAATAAACTTCTTCATGCCAAGGTCATAAATAACCGTCTTATCCGTAACATCTTCTCTCCCAGCCTGCACCGATACCTTTTCCGCAAGCGGCTTTACCGTAACCTTTAAGATACTTGTAAATGTCGTTTTATGATCCGGATAAATCAAAGTACACATAATATCCACACTGTTTTCATCCAGCTGTGCAGTCGGTTTCAGTCCGTCAAGCCTTACCGCATTGACATTGACCAAATCTGTTCTTCCCGTTACTTTTACATAATCCGGTCTGTTGCTTGACCACTGCACTGTCGCGTCCTTGGGCGCCTCCGAACCAAATACTGCCTGCACCGTAACCGGATCATTTACGGATATGGAAAGTCTTGTAATCTCTGCAGTGCTCTTATCGTCATAAAGCTTGAATCTTACAATATTCGCCTTATCCGAAACATTGACTTTAAAAGTCAATTCCTTATCCAACGAACCGTCAGCCATTGTGACCGTAATTTTTGCCGTTCCTTCACTGACTGCCTTTACAATTCCCGCATCGTCAACCGTCGCTACGGATGAATCACTGGAACGGAAAGAGAGTGCGGTATTTTCCGCGCTTTCTGGCACAAACCGAACCTTTTCTTTCAGGTTAAACGTTTCCTCTCTCACAAGTGTCACTTCAGTCTGATCTAATATAATATCCTCGACAAGCTTGCCGCTCTCCCAACCGGCGTAAAGAACTTCCGACTTCGTAACACTGTCTGAAAAATTGTATTTTGCCGTACATGCTTTATCCTTGAACCATCCCATGAAGGAAGCGCCTCTCTTTACAGGAGAGGAAGGTTGTGATACGGAAGCACCGTTTTGCGATACCGAAAAATAGGAATCCGCACAGCCGCCATTTGGCTCATACACCAAAACATATTTGCGTGTTTGGGCATGCTGTCCCTTTATGACGGGATAACCGTCATTGATATTGCTATCATCTGACGCAAAGCCGTTTCCTAAAACGGTAACCGTATCTGCGCTTTTAAGCTCTCCGGCTGTCCTTTTTGCATCCTCCCCCGCTACTGCACCGCTTTCCCGATAACAGAGCGTGTCACTTCTGCCCTCCAAAAACAGACAGTTTGCATATGCAGCTTCTTCCTCAGCTCCCATAAAGCCCGCAATCATTGCAGCATACGGATTGAAGCTTTCCGTACTTTCTGCCGCAGATATATTGCCTGTATTGTATACATTGCTGATGCTGCCTCTGTAAAGAACGCCAACAATTCCGCCGATATTTTTTGTTTCCGCCGCACCGTTTATTCCTGCCGTATTATAGCAGTTTTCAATTTTCAAAGTAACATTTTTGGAAGCTGCGCCAAGGATTCCGCCAATGCCTAAATTTCTGCTGCTGCCATTTGCCTTTGCATCTATTCTTCCTTTATTAAAGCTGTTTTGAATCAGGTTTGTTTCATCATCGCCCGTTCCGTTAAAAAGTCCGATAATACCGCCGACGTTTTCAGAACCTGACACGCCTGCATAGTTTCCGCAATCCGTAACAGCGCCCGAGCTGCTGCCCGTAATTCCGCCAATGTTCTTGTATTCTCCTGAAACCGCCGCATAATTTTCACAGCCTGATATTTTCTCTGTATTGGTTGCCGTAATTCCGCCCGCAAGACCGTCCTCAGAGCTGCTCTTCTGTGTAATTGCACCATAGTTTGCACAGCCTGATACGGTTCCCGTATTTTCCGCCGCAATTCCGCCAAGGTAAAATGCGCCTGTAATGCTCATATGATTGGTACAGTTTTTAATTATTTTGGAGTTTGCCCCCGCTATTCCGCCAAGCGCCGCCGCATTGGTCTGAATGCTTCCCAATGCATGGCAGTTTTCGATTGTGCCTTTATTGGATGACACAATGCCGCCAATTGTCTTTGTTGTATTGTCTGTCGCAGAATCTGCCGTAATACTGCCCGCAAAGACGCAGCCGGATATTCTGCCTGCGTTTTCCAATACAATTCCTGCCGCCGCAGTCATCTCTTTTGTGACTTTCATATCGGCATTGACCGTTATATCCGATATACTTCCGTTATTGGTCAATGCAAGCGCCGCAGACGCCCGTTCCTGTGAAAACGTAACTGCACTGAAATGCAGTCCTTTCACTTCGCCATTTGCGCCGATTTCCTTAAAAAGCGCACCGTCTGCCTTATAATTATAAATCGAATGACCGTTGCCAAGGAACGTTCCTTCAAATACCTTTGTACGCTGTGCTGTCCCGCCTTTCATGTCCACATCACAGTTCAAAGCCACTGTGCTGTCACTGTAATCCGTATCGGATGACAAAAACAGCATAAACTGGTCTTTGTTGTCAATGCTGTATACACCCTGCTCATTTTTCTCAAGCGTTCCGCTTGCATTGTAAGATACAATAGACGCCGTATTATCCATATATGTATTGTCCGCGTGTTCCAACGCATAAACCGAATCGTCCACATCGGGTATTGGCACATATGTATCCTGCTGCGATGCGCTCTCCTCCTGCGATGCGCTCTCCTCCGTTACCGGCTCTTCCGTTAATGTTTCCTGCGTTTGTGTTTCTTCTGCTTCTGCCGTCTGCGTTTCAGAGCCTTCCGACTCTGTATTTGCTGTCTGCGTTTCCGTCTGCGAAGCTCCTGTTTCAACGCCAAAATCAGACGCCTGCTCGTCTGCGTCTGCACTGTTTTGGGTATTTGTCTGTTCTCCTGCCGCCTCATCATCCGCTTCCGTATTCTTTGATGTTTCGTTCACGGATGCAGTATCTGGCGTCACGGGACCTTCCGTTTCGGCAGTTTCTTCCGCCGTGGCAGTTTGTTCCGCCATATACTCTGCCGTGGTTTTCTCCTCCACAGCTTCTTTTGCCACGGCATCTTGTGCCGTCATTTCCTCGGACGCCCCGGTTTTTGTTGTCCGTCCATACTCCGCCGCGGACACACCCGGTACGTCTGTCAGTACGATTGCCGCGGATAATATTACCGCAGCCATGCGTTTCATTCTTTTAAACCCCTTATACTGCATTTCGCTCCTCCCTGAAAAACTACAAATTTCCTCCTACATTTTTATAGTAAACCATTTCTTTTATTTTTGCTAGAGATTTACATAAAATATTTCAATAAAATTTCTATAAACAACAAAATATAGCAAAAACGGCAAACCGATTTGCGATTTGCCGTTTTTTATGTATTGTCTTTATGAAATTCTTTGCAATTTTTCACTGTGCTCCGTTACTACCTTTTTCAGAATGTCAATGTCCTGCTTCATTGACTCATGTTCTTCAACACTGTCTTTATATCTGTCATAGGTTGATGTGTAGCAGGATTCGATTGTGTTTAGACGCGGTAAAACTTCGTTTTCCTGTGTCAGTTCTATCTTTTTTACCCTGACTTTGACTTCCTGCATGTCCGTATCAAGCCTCTGTACGTCAGCTTTCAGTCCCTGCATATCTGCCTTGACCTCTTGCATTTCTGCTTTCAG
>KE159630.1:11481-123056 GCA_000403335.2 Lachnospiraceae bacterium MD335 | reverse complement strand
CCCTGCACATCTGCCTTGACCTCTTGCATTTCTGCTTTCAGTCCCTGCATGTCTGTTTTGAGTCCCTGAATATCTTCCCTAAGCGGTTCAATCAAATTTGATATTGCCAACAGCAATTCATTATCTGCCATTCTGTCACACTCCTTATTTTATAAAATAATATGTGGCTGACTATCATTATATCATATCACTGCCGTAAAGTCCATTCCATTATTCTTCTTTGCCTGCTCTTGTACCTGCTCCACTTTTCCTTCTTCTTCCTCCGCGCTTCATACCGCCTTTCAAAATAAACACAGCCAGTGCCAAAACCGCTGCACCTGCTGCAATGCCGCCGATTATAAACAGCATATTTTTCTCATCCGATACCAAACAAAACACGCTGTCTGTGCCAACCATATCCACCTGTAAATACTGTCCTCTGACCTTGCTCTCAAGTTTCGTCCATACACCGTCCCGGTATTCCCAAACCTGCGCCTTATCATAGGGATTCAGCAGCCGCACCGCAAAACTGTCGGAAGCGCCGAGCCTGCTGTTTTCAAGGGATACCTCATATATGACATAGTCCTTATGCGCTGCCCGTTCGGGGGGGGCAATCTGATTGTTAACCACGGCATTTAACACGGTATTTTCGGTAAACGCCTCATTTACAAGCGCATAGGGCTTTTTGGCGCTTCCCTCGTTCATCGTTTCACCGTCGCCGCTTTGCACCACGGTCACGTTGTCCCGATACTGCGCTTCTACCAAAAGTGTACCCGTCATGGTTTGGTCCGTCACATCTTCCCAAACGCCGTAACAGCCGCTCTTTTCCGGTATCTGCGGATAATGGAGCGCATTGAGCGGCTCACCGTACTTAACCTCCTCCTCACCAAGATAAGTATCTTCGATTTTGTAAATTACTTTCAAATGCCAAAATTCCCTCGGCAGATTTTCCACCGTGAGCAGCTCCCGATAAGTAACCGGCTCGGCAACGCCTGTGTAACTGATGTTGTCAATGCCGTAAATATCGTCGCCGACATAGTAGTTGCCTGATACCTTAATTTCTTCCTCTCCTTCCTCAATATCTTCATACCCGTTAATCTGTCCTGCAATTGCGCCCATTCTGCCGTTTTCCGACGCAATCTTTGACATTGCATAACAGTTTTTGAGCGTTTCCGCATAGCCCGCAATGCCGCCGATGTTCTTTGTGCCCGCTACCGAGCAGAGTGAATAGCAGCGCTTAATAATCGTGTGCGACTCGCCGCAAATACCGCCGACATAATCGCCCTCGGTGCTTTCCACGCTTCCATAGCCTTCCGAATCAACAACAACACCGTGGTTCATGTAACCCACAATACCGCCTGCCCCGTTTTTCTTTGCCGTAACATAACCCTCATTGACACTGCCCATAATCGCGCATCTTGTTATAAACTTGCTGCCCAGCTCAAAATCAACGCTTCCTGCCGCATTTCCCTCCAAATCCTCACTGTCTATGGACATGGAGCCTGCAATGCCTCCCACATTAATATCGCCGCGCACAATCCCTTTGTTGGTGCAAATATCGGTTTTTCCTGTTGTAAGCTGCACGAGCGCCTCATCGTCAATATCATCCTCGTAATATTTGTCAAGATCTAATTCGTTTAAATCCGTCATCGTGTCCGCAAGCAGGTTGAACACCACGTTAAGCTGATCATTGACCTTGCGCAAATCATCATTTACAAGGTCGGAATATACGGACGCATTATCACTCAGGCTTGACAAGCTGTCCGAAATCCCCTTGAGCTGGTCATGAAGGTCTTCCTTAGTCGCATCAAAGCCGTCACCAAGCTTGGAAAACTCAATATCTGGCTGCGCGTTCAGATAATTGATAATGTCGCGCACCGTGTTCGATGCCGCCTTGAAGCTGTTGACCACCTTTTGCAGACAGTCCGTCGCACGGTCAATATCCCTTCCTGCATCATCCGCCGCCCCTGCCAAATCATACGTTGACAGCACGTTTGCAAGTGACGAAAGTGCAGAGAGTGCGCCTGCACCCGAAGCCGAAATATCCGATAAGCTTGCCGAAAGCTTTAAGACTTCCGTCTTAACTGCTTCTTTTTCCGCATCCGTCAGCTCACTCCAACGTTTCATGGAACCGTCGCTGTTTTGTATAATAGATTTGATCTTGTCAATTGATTCTTTGACACCGTTTACTGCCTCTGAAAGCTCTTTTGCGCAATCCGATACGTCTTCCAACGCACCCTCCGCCGCCTGCCCTTTATTTTGCTTCTTAAAACTGATTTTTACCGTACAGGGCTGAACGGATTTTGAAATATTAAAAGCATAAACCGTGCCGTTTGCTTTGCGTTTTGAAACGGAAACCGTTTTATTTTTACTGTCCTTGACCGTCGGGTTTGCGCTTAATTCATACCCCTCATACGGTGTTATTGTAAGGGTTACAACACCGTCGGCATTACACGTGTAAGAAGCCGTACCGCCAAGATTTGAAGAAAGTTTTATCAATGCCGTTGTCACCTGACCGCCGCTTTCCGAAGAAGATTCAGCCTCACTTCGCTCTGTTTCTGATTCAGCCCGGTTGGAACTTTCCTGTGCTGACGACACAGCGCTTTCACTATTCTCCGTATCTGATGCCTCATCCGACGCAATGTCTGAGAAAGCGCCTGGTACATTTTCAGAAGTCACATCTGCTGCTTCTTCTGTGTTGTCTTGCGGCGTCTGAGAGGTCTCTTCCTGGTTCTTCGTTTCTGTTATATCTTCCCCATTGCCAAAACTTACATTCGAATCCTCTGTATCCTCCTGCGGTGTCTGTTCCTGAACCGTTTCTTCCGCAGCCGTTTCCTCTGCGGCATCCTCCTTCAGTGTTTCAGACTCTGTCTGCACCGCATCGCCTGCCGCGCCGTCTATCGTATCCAAACCGCTGACGCCCGAGGACACAAATGTCCCTGTATGTTCAAACTCTGCCGTCACCAAAACATTGTTTTTCGGCATTTCAAACGTAAAGACTCCGCTCCCAGCATCGGTAAACGCAATCTTCTTGCCGTTCTTATCCTTAACGGCAAATCCCTTCTCCTTCATACGGTAATCCTGCCCGGGCCTTACCGTAACCGTCACGGTTTCCCCTTGTGCCGGTTCTGTCTTATCACATGAAAGCCTGCCTCCAACGGTTGTCACAAGCGAAATCCGTGTATACTGCGTCGGCTTGTATGCGTCCGATGTAATATTCAAATCATCCTTCAAATCATCAATAATGCCGTTTAGATGTGAGAGTTCGTCAAGCGCTGCACTGACATTGTCCGTGATATTGGGAAACATATCAATCACATAATCCATACGGTCCGCAAACGCATTCACCTGATCCAAATTGCCATCCACAAAGTCCGTCAGCTGCGTCACAAGCGCATCTCCCGTATCCACTGCTTTCCCGGCATGGTCCTGAAGCGAATCGACATCTTTTTTGAGCACGTCCTTTGTGCTTTTAATATCGTCAAGCGTATCGTCAATTAAGTCATGCAGCTTGTTGATTGCGCTGCGCAGAGACTCTGCCTCATTCACTTCAATATACGGCTCCATCTGTCCGACAATACCGCCCACATCTTTACGCCCGTAAACTTCACCGGCGTTCGTACACAAAGATACAAGCCCCGCCTGCCGACCCGCGATGCCGCCAATATTATAACCTGAATGCTCATACCCGACCGTGCCGGAATTGGTACACCTCGAAATCATTCCGTCGGAATACCCTGCAATACCGCCCGCGTCCACACCGCTGTAAATCTCCGTTTCCTCGTCGTCCACACTGATACTGAGGAAAATTCCCGTTCCAAGCTCGTCATCCTCCTCAACCCATTCCGTATTGTCATTAATACCCGCTTCGTTGGTACAGTGGTTAATTACACCGTGGTTAATGCCTGCAATACCGCCCGTGGAATAATTTCCTAAAATGCGCCCCTTTGCGGTACAGTTCAAAACCGTTGCGCTGCTCTCGTTGATGCCCACAAGACCGCCCACCGTGTCACGTCCCTTAACGGTCCCCCGAAACGTACAATTATTAATGGTCCCGTAATTAACGCCGCACAGACCGCCTATGCATTCCTCCTCATCGTCGCCCTCAATATTTCCTTTTAATGTCAAATTTTTAACAAGTCCGCTGCTCTCAATATAGCGGAACAATCCTGTCACATAACCTGCTCCTGTATGGTCAAAGCCCGATATTGTATGCCCTTCTCCGTCAAAAATGCCGCCAAATACAGGAACCGCAAAAAAATCCTCCGCTTGTGACAAATCAATATCCGCTTTTAACACAACCGACTTATTTTTTGACCATTCGTCCACATAACAATTGTCCGCAAGTGCGAGCAAATCCTCCGCTGTATGAATTTCAATGATTTCATACGTTATAACATCTTCGACCGTTTCTTCCGTTGCAGCCTGCTCAGAAGCAGTTTCCGCCGTTTCGGGCTGCGCCGCACGCACACTGTTAGGAGGGAGCATGCCAAGTACAAGCGCCGCCGTCAAAAATGCCGCCGTTATTCTTTTTCCGTATGCATTCCTAAACATGACTCTCCTCCTCATTGTTCTGCTCATTTACCTGCGCGTCTGCCTCAATCAACCGTTCCATATCAATCCCGTCGTCCTCAAGCTGCTCCATTTTGCCCATATTCACAAACAGGCTTGCTTCACCGCGGACAAAGCCATGGATTTCACCCGTAACCGTACCGTTAATCCTGCCTCTTACCACACCGTCAACACGCATAAGTCCCGACGTCCGTTCAAGCTTGAGCGGCATGGATACGGCGAACGAAGTTCTGTCGATAATCTTTTCCCCCACAAGCAAAATCTGCGGCAGAATAAACATAACGATAAAAATCGAAATAATCGTTCCGCGCCCCAAACACTGTCCAATACCGCACACTGCGCCGTCCGACGACATCTGACCGATAAAAATTCCCGCAAGCGCAAGCATTGTACCTGATGTAACAATCGTCGGAAATGCAAAGTTCATTGTCTCAATAATTGCCTCTTTTTTGGGCATCTTGTCTTTCAGCTCCATAAAACGCCCCGAAATAACAATCGCATAGTCAATATTGGCGCCCATCTGAATAGAAGAAACAATCATCGAGCTTAGGAAAAATACGTTCTTTTGCTGTGCCGCTGGGAACGAAAAGTTCACCCAAATCGCGCCCTGAATCACCGCTATCAAAAGCACCGGCATACCTGCCGACATGAACGTAAACAATAATACTACCATTACCGCGAGAATCGACATCACATTGACAACGGTATTGTCGCGCTTAAAGGTCTTATAAAGATCATACTGGCTTGTCGCCTCACCGGGTATCAAAATCTGTACATCCTCATAATATTTATTCGCAATCGTATGCATCTCGTCCAAGAATGCAAACGTTTCCTCACCCTCCTCCGGAAGTGTGAGGTACACAAGCATACGACTGTAATCCTCACCCTGAAGCTGGTCTAAGGCAATCTGCATCTTCGTATGCGCCTCCTCTAAGTCCTCCATCAGGTCGTCATCAAGCGTCACATAGCCTTCCTCGACCTCATCATACAAAAACATGACAATGTCAATCAAAGGGACGCTGTAATTCGAAAAGCCGTTGATAATTTTTGCATAATTCTCGTCGTTGACGGCATACGCCATATATAAAAGCTCCGCCATCTCATAGTCAAGCTCCATAAGCTCCGAAAAATCCCGCGCCGTAAGCTTGTCGGTCAGCATATAACCGTCCATCGCCTCCGTGTTTGCCAACCCCTGCGTGTGGTCGATTTCCTCACGCGCGTCAAGCTCCCGCAAAAGGCGTTTTTCTTTGTCATAATTTCCCGCAGGCACAATCATCGCCACGAAATTGTCCGTGCCAAAGCTCTCGTCGATCAGCTCATCAACAAGCATGGCATTGCTCTGAACAGGCGTTTCAAGCATTGTATAGCCGTACACATACGGGCAATGCGACTGGATTAGATACGCCGCAACAATCACTATCAGAAAAAGTACCGGCATAACATATCTTGTCTTATAAGCAAACTTTCCGACAAACGGAATATCAGGAATAAAGCTTTTATGCTTTGTTTTGTCCATCGCTTTGCCAAAAAGCATAATAAGACCGGGCATTAAGAGGAATACGGCAAGAAGGCTCAGCAAAATCGCCCGGATGAGGCAGACTGCCATATCCACGCCGATTCCAAACTGCATGAACATCATCGCCATCAGACCGCCCATTGTCGTGAGCGAGCTTGAAAAGATTTCCGGTATGGACTTACTCAGCGCCACAATATCCGCCTCACGAATACCGAGCGTCTGATGCTCTTCCTTATAACGGTTGCAGAAAATAACCGCGTAGTCAACAGACAATGCAAGCTGCAGCACAATTGTCACGGAATTGGATACAAACGAAATCGTACCTGTAATAAAATTAGTACCCTTTGTGATTAATGCCGCAGAACAGAATGTCAGCAAAAGAACGGGCACCTCAGCCCATGTTTGTGAAGTAAATAACAATACACTCACAACCACGATTGCAACGAGAACGCTAATCGTTGCCATTTCCTGCGCAAGCTGCTCTGCCGAAGCGTCCCCCATTGCAGTTGAAACATAAATATCATACCCTTCAAGCATCGCCTCGACTTCATTCAGAGCCTCAAGAGCCCTGTCATCATCCTCGGAGTACCCAAATGTTATGTTATAAAGCGCGGAGAAATTATTGTAATACTCCGCCGTATTTTCAAAATCAAGCATAATAACAGTGTCTAACGCTTCGATTTTTTCATAAAGCGCATACGCCTCGTCGTACGGAATGTTTGTCACCATAACCTTTGCCGTACCATATGTAATGAACTGCTCCTCCATCCGGTCGAGTCCCTGACTCGTTTCCGTCGTATCAGGCAGATACGCGGAAAGCGCATTTTCCACCTTGGTCCAGTTCATGGATACCAATGAAAAAATAAGCGCAATACCAAAAAGGAGGAAGAACAGATTTCTCCTGTCCACGATAAAGGTCGCTGCCTTCAGCATAAAACTGCCGTCGTCACCGTTTTTCTTTTGATTTTCTTCCATAACACATTCCTTCTTTTGCTCCAAACATAAGGATGGAGCGTTTTCCTTTCTTTTCTCAAATCATTGGATAGTATAATACATTGCTCTTTATTTTGCAATAGTGACCATTGGTCATTTTTATTTGTTTATACTTTTTTAATATTATTATATTGTATTCCCGGTGTCTCTGCAATATAGAGCGTTCCTAATAATTTCTGTAAAATATGTTTTTTCATCAAAAATAACACTGGATGCTTATTCCTCCAGTGTTATTTTAGTGATGTTATAAATAATTACCGGCAGTCCTAATAAAAGAATTTTAAAACACGCCATATTCCTTTATACCCGCTTCCTGCAATTGTAAAATCATTTCATAAATTCGTTCTTTTGCAACCGCTATTAAAAAGCAGTAATTTGCTGCATATCCGACAGCTTCCTGAAATCCCAAAATTTTTAATCCGCATTTTATCATGCCCACCTTTGTCGGATCACTATCCGTGAAAAATGCTGCACGACCGCCAAGCGATGTTGCGGCTCTCTCTCCATATTTCCCGGCTCCAAAAATAATATATTTTTTATCTGCGGTTCGAACTTCTCCACATAGTTCAGGAAGTATCTGCTTAAATTTATTTGCCGCTTCCTGTGTCATACTCTCTGATTGTTTCATTTCGTAATACATACGACAAAGCACGTCTTTCCTATTAAAAAGTGCATCAAATATTCTGCCTAAATAACATATTCGCAATTTCGTCAGCTGATCACCAACCTGCTTTCTTCTTGTTTCTGACAAGCTTCCTTCATGTTTCCTGTATTGGTATAATGTTTTGTCAATTGGCACAATTTTCCCAAAACATGCTAATACCCTTAACCAGTAATCATAGTCTTCTACACAGAACGCATCCGCATCGTAATCGCCAACCTTTTCGCGCACCTCTTTCCGATATAGAAAACACGCGCCAAGACAGTTAAAATCATACATCTTTTTGTCACAATAACACTCTGACTGTCCTATAATGCTGCCTGACTTATCAATAAAGTTCATGGATCCCCGCACCATGTACACGTCCTTGTGTTCGTCCAAATAGTATGCCATAACAGACAACGCATCCGGCAGATACAAATTATCATCCGATGTCCACGTCAAATACTGTCCTTTTGCAACCGCAAACCCAATGTTTAACGATTGGGGAAGTTGTTGGTTTTGTGTATTATGTATTACGCGAATCCGTGAATCTGCTTCACAATATGCATCAATGATCCCGGCTGTTCCATCTATAGAACAATCATCCACATATTAGGGGTCAAAAATACACCAGTCAATAAAGAGAAAAACAATTATCAAAAGCAATTATCCTTTTATCCTTTATTACGGATTCAGGGTCATATTAGGGGTCAGAGCGCAGAAATATTTTTGTTTTTCAGTGTTTGTTCCAAATTTTCGCAGAATAATAAAATCTGCGACGAATATCTCCTAATAATAAAATTTTAGACACAAACCATCATAAAATAAAAACAGGTCATCCTGACCTGTTTTTCTATACCTAATTTTATTCTAAAGCCGCCTAAATAAGTATTCCTCCCACTCCCTGTCCACCTTCTCAGGCGCAAGCTCTTTGGCAAGTTTACGTGCATTCTCACCGATTTTATGCGCAAGCTCTTCGTCGGAAAGAAGCTTTCGCATGGCGTCCGCAAGCGCATAGGCGTCTCCGACCGGAACAAGCAGTCCGTTTTCCCCGTCCTCAATCAGCGCTGCAGGTCCTCCGCAGGGGCAGTCCGTGGAAATGACAGGGGTTCCCAAAACCATCGCCTCAATAATCGAATTTGGCATTCCCTCGGTATTAGATGTCAGCGCAAAGATTTTTGCGCGCCCGATTTCCTCCGCCACATGGTCAATGCTTCCGGGAAGCGTAATTCTGTCCGTAAGCTCTTTTTCAGCGACAAGCTCCGTAAGGCGCTCCCGCAGCTCGCCCTCCCCGTAAATTACCAGCTTCATTTCGGGATATTCGCCTGCAATTCGCGCAAACGCATGAATGAGCATCGTATGATTCTTGTTCTCGTCAAGCCTGCCTGCCGCCACAATCACATTGTCACGCTGCAAAACCGGTTTTTGTTCCAAAAACACCGGGTTGAGCGGATTTTTAATGATGACGCTCTTTTTGCGCACTGCTTTCGGGAAAAACTCCTTCGCGCGCTCTGTCTGCAAAATCACACCGTCCGCAAAGCGAAACATCCGCTTTGCCAAAAACTGCATCAGCCGTCCCTCATATTCCATTGTCGGCTCTCCGCGCACGGATACGGCAACCTTTGCAGGCAGAAAAGCTGCTGTTGCAATTGCCATGAGATTATTTTTCCCTAAAAAAGAAAGAATAATATCCGGCTGATAATTTTTCCAAATATCCCGCAAAAGGCGAAAGCGAAGCAGGAAATTTTTCATGCGGCTTCCCGTAAGCGCCTCGTCCTTTGGCTCTGAGTAAATGCGCCGTATCTGCGGCAACAGTTCGTATTCACTCTCACGCTTATACTGTGTGACTAAAATAACGTCATATTTCTGATTGTAAAAATACTCGGCAAGGTTTACCATAACCCGCTCCGAGCCCCCCTTCTGAAGGGAGTTGATAAATAGTGCAATTCGTTTCATACTTCTTCTAGTCCTTATGTTTATGCATGATTTATGTGAACATATATTCGCTATACCACTGCTGGAATGCGAAAAATGACCATGCAGTTTTTGAGTAGTTCGCGCCCGATGCAGGCCCTTTATCCCCTGTTTTCAAATATTCACTGATAAAACCGTTCACGTATGCAGCGTCAAAAATACCCTGTTTTTTCAGATATTCCATGCTGCACATCTCCAAAAGCCGTTCCTTTAACGGTCCCCGCATCCATTTATCAAGCGGTACGCCAAAGCCGACCTTTGGGCGGTCAAGCAGCTCCCTTGGAATGTAGTCATAGGCAATATCCTTTAAAATACGCTTTTTAACGCCGTTTGCATACTTATATTTGTGCGGAAGTCTGTAGGAATACTCCATAACATTCACATCCAGTATCGGGCAGCGCGCCTCAATCGAATATTTCATTGAAGCCCTGTCCACCTTGCAGAGAATGTCTCCCGGCAGATAGGTTTCCTCGTCGAGAAGCATTCGGCGTGCCTGCCAGTTATTTTCCCCGTATTTCTCTTCTATCGGAAACTTAAACGGTACGCCGCCCTCCGCAAGCATTTTGTCGATTACGTTAATGTATGTCCTTCCGCCAAGCTGCGTTTTTGTCTTTTTGTCATGGTTTCCCGCCACCACCTGTACGCGGAACGGAAGCTTCTCAAACAGCCCTATGTGACGAAAAGGCGGCAGTTTGCAGACGCCGTAAGTCAGATTTCCAAGGGCATCCAGCTTCTGCGCCTGCGCAACATTGTCATAAATATTGTATCCGCAGAAAAACTCGTCGCCGCCGTCCCCCGAAAGCACGACCGTCACATCTTTTGCGGCAAGACCCGCCACAAGCATGGAAGGGATTTGGGAGCTGTCCGCAAACGGTTCGTCATAATACTTCGGAATGCTGTCCACCATATCAAACATTGCGCGCTCGTCAATGTAAAGCTCCGTATGGTCCGTACCCAAGCGCTTTGCGACCTCCTTTGCATACTTTGCCTCATTGTAACGCTCCTCGTTAAAACCGATAGAATACGTTTTTACAGGAACGCTTCCGTTGATGTCCTGCGCGAGCGCCGTCACAAGCGAGGAATCATAGCCGCCGCTTAAAAATGCGCCTACTGGAACGTCGGCAATCATCCGTTTTTTGACGGAATCCTTTAACAGCGCCTTAAGCTCCTCCTTTGCCTCCTCATAGGTGCCAACCGGCTCCTGCTTTTTGGCGGCATAAACCTTTGCAATATCCCAATATTTTTGCTTTTTGATGTTTCCCTGACAAAATTCCACAATCTGTCCGGGCTCTACCTTATAAACGTTCTCAAAAATTGCATATGGCTCATTTACGCACTGCTGATACATGTAACGCTTGATTACGGACTTGTTGATGATCCTCGGAAAATCCGGGCAGCGCATAATCGGCTTTAACTCCGACGCGTAAACAATATTTTCCCCGTCAATCCAATAATACAGCGGCTTTTTTCCAATCCGGTCCCGCACCAAATATAGAACATCTGTTTTTTTATCGTAGAGCGCTATCGCAAACATGCCCTGAAAGCGGTCTATACAGGAAATACCCCACTTTAAATAAGCCGCAAGGATCACCTCTGTGTCACAGTTGGAGCGGAACGGATAATCCTTCAGTTCTTCTTTAAGCTCCAAAAAATTATAGATTTCGCCGTTATAGACAATCACAAGCCGGTCGTCGCAGGAATGCATCGGCTGGTGTCCGAGCATGGACAAATCCAGTATGGAGAGACGTCTGTGCGCCATTCCGACCGTATAGCCGCCTGCCGCGTCAAACAGTTCCTCGCCGCTGTCGTTGGGACCTCTGTGAACCATTGTGTCATTCATTGCCTTTAATTGGTCCCTTGTAATGTCTTTCCTTGATATAAAGCCGCATATTCCGCACATTTTCTGCGCCTCCTTCCGATTTCTCCAATTGTTATCCTGTGATTTCTTCGATATAGTCCTTCCACTGCGCAAAAATGCGCTGCGGTCCTGCTGCCTCGCCGATTTTTGCCGCCTCCGCGCCAAGACGCACTGCAAGCGCCCTGTCCTCTATCAGGCGGTTGATTGCTTCCGCAAGCGCAAGCTCGTCCCTGACCGGAACAAGCAGACCGTTTTTTTCGTTCTCAATGACCATACGCGGTCCGCCCGGCGGACAGTCAGTCGCCACCACGGGAAGTCCGAGCGCCATTGCCTCAAGCATGGCGTTTGGCATCCCTTCATAATCGGAGGAAAACGCCGCAACCGCGCCGTCTATCATGTCTTTTTCAAGCTGCGCGCTCGCACCCATTAAAAAGACGTAATGCTCCGCGTCCTCTTCCTCAATCAATGCCTCCAACTGCTCCCTTGTCCCGTCGAAGGAGTCCGGTCCGTAAATCTTAAGCACATAATCGGGATGTTTCTCATGTACCCGCACAAATGCGCGGATCAAGAGCAATTGATTTTTAAAATCCACAAGCCTTCCTGAATGCACGACTGCCTTTTCGCGCTCCTCATCGCCTGGGATTGGGTTTCCAATAAATTTCTCACTGATTGGATTTAAGATAATCCGTGATTTCTTTTGGATAAATTCCGGAAAGAATTCCCGCTGGTCCTGCGTTTGGAACACACATCCCGCCGCACGGCGAAATAATATCGGGATTTGGATTTTGTCCGACAAAAAGTCATAAAAGCCAATCGGATTGATACGCACCGAAATAAGAACCGGTGTCTTCATCCCGACAGTCGCCGTCAGCGCCCGATAGTTGGCGCGCCTTGCAAAGGCAATGACAATATCGGGATTGACTTTTTTGATAAACTGCCGCAGGTTGCATATCCGGTCAATAAACTTCCCGATTCTTCCGTGAATTTCCTGCTTTTTGTTAAGTCCTACATGCACGCGCTGAATGCGCGGGTCAATCTCATACTCGTCCTCACCCTGCCACTCCGTGGCAATCCATACCTTATATCCGTTTTGGACGAACTGTCCGGAGAGATTTGACACGACACGCTCCGCACCGCCTCGCTCCAAACAATTTAAATGAAACACTATTTTTTTCATTCCATCTACTCCTTACACAGCCTGCGAATTTATGATGTATGTTTTTATTTTTGCTGCGCAAGCTCCGTAATGCGCCGCACATACACATCCATACCAAAGTCCTCTGCCCTTTTTTGTGCCTTTTTCCGATATGCGTCAAGCCGTGCTTTGTCGGTTAAAAGGCTGGTGAGTGTATCTGCAAATATCTGTTCTTCTTTTGTAATCACATCTGCATCAAGATTTTTTTCCCCCGTGAAAATACCGGTCAAAATTCCGTAGTCCGCCTCATACGTTTTGCAACGGTCACAATACTGCAAAAAATCTTCCGACAAAATTTCGTTTGGTCCTGTCATGCAGTTGACGCTGACACAGGGTACACCGCATGCCATTGCTTCAATCAAGGCATTCGGAAACCCTTCCGTCTGGGAAGTCAGTGTATATACATCCGCGTACTTTAATAGTGCAAACGGATTTCTCCGCACGCCCGTAAAAAGAACCGATTTTTCAATATGGAGTGCACTGGCAAGTTCCTTGTATTCCTTGTATGCGCCGTCACCGATAATCATCAGCCGCGCCTTTGGCAGCGCCTTTTTTATCAATGAAAAGCTTTTCATCAAGTGCCAAAAGCCCTTCAAATCATCCTCTCTTCCCATTGAGACAATCAGTGCGCCTTCCCGCTTTAGAAAATCCGCGTGTGACGGCTCAATGCCGCCCTCCTCGTCTGCAAGCGCTCTGATTGCCTCCGTGTCACACGGGTTGTAGAGCGTTGCGCAGGATTTGGGCGCAAATTTTTGCCGGATGTCCGCCTCCATTGTTTTGGTACAGCTGACTACGGTATCCGCATGGCGGCAGATAAGTCCGATACCGCTGTCCGTCAGCGCGCCGTAGCCGCGAATTCCTGCCCATGTTGTATCGTTTGCTTTTGACAAAACGTTAACAATGTTGGCGGTCGTCCCAAAGCTGTAGCTGATGTCAATTCCCATGCGTTTTTTGAGCGCGCGAAGACGCATTGCTCTCTTTATAATATTGACAATTTTATTGATTTTACCATTTTTTGAAGGGAGATTCAAATCAATCAGATCAACGCCCGACACGTCGTAAAACAGGTCTTCTTTGGTAAACACCGCAATATGCACCTCGTACGTATCTTTGAGAAGCTTTGCCGTCAGCGCGCAAATCCGCTCAAATCCTCCCTGATGGAGCATCGGTGTAATCAAAAGAATTTTTTTGCGCCGCATGGTTTTCTTCTCCCCTTTCTTTGGTTTATCTGCACAATCAGGAAATCCCGCAGCGGTGTCCGGGCGGATTTTTCCCCGTTTGATAAAATTCCGCCATTTGCTTTGCCTGTATCCGTACATCAAAACCCTGACCTGTTATCGCGCTCTGCATATCATGGCGTATCATGGCGTTTTCAGCATTTTTCTGAATTTCCCGCGCCCATTTTACAGGCGGCTCGTCAATGCTTTTGTAAACTGCCAACTCCGTAAGCGCCGCCTCATGCGTTACCTTGTCTGAAATCAGGCAGCGAAGTCCTGACGCCTGCGCTTCCGCCACGCTTCCGGGCAGCCCTTCAAAGAAAGACGGAAAGACAAAATAATCAAACGCCTGATAATAATCCTCCACATTGGACCGCGTTCCCAAAAAGCGTACCTTTTTTGTTAATCCCAGCGTTTCCGCTTTCTGCCGGATTTCCTGTTCCAGCTCCCCTGTTCCGATTAAGACCAGCGCAGCGTCTTCACGCATTTTGCAAAGCTCAAAAAAGACCTCCAGCAAATAAGCGTGGTTTTTCATAAAGCCGAAACGCCCTACATGCCCGATGACAAACTTGTCCGAAACTCCAAGCTCGTTTCGCAAATTCTCCCGAACGCTTTTGTTAAAACGAAACCGCTGCGTATCGATTGCGTTGGGAATGGTCCATACCCGCCCCTGTTTTACGGCTTTTTTACCGTACACCGCCGCGCCTGCCTCCGCGGAGCAGGTAAACAGATAATCCGCACGGTTTTTGAGCGGTAATCTTATGATTTTCGTCACAATCCCTTTGACGCCCCGGTCCACACCCGCACTTCTTGCGTGGGCAATCGTAAGCGGTATACCCGCCTTTTTTGCAATGGGCAGATATATAGATGCCGTGCTTGTCATATGTCCCTGCACTGCGGCGTAGTCATGATGTTTTTCAAAAAATCGGATAAGTGCGCTGCGATACGCGGGGTAATTTTTCACGTTAAACCGCGGGACACTGTATATATTTGCGCCAAGCGCCCTGATTTCCGCGCTGTAGTGTCCTTCCTTCTGCGTATGGATGAGAAAGTCAAACTGCACACGTTCTCTGTCGATGCTCCGGTACAGCTCCATCACCCTGCTCTCCGCGCCGCCGAGGTTTGTCGTGCCTAACACGTGGAGCACACGTATTGGTTTTTCTGTTGTCATGTTTTTTGTCCCTTCTTCTGCAAAGCGTAACAGTTCAGCCTTTGGCTTCCTGTTACAGGCATCAAACCATGCAAAACCACTTCGTGGTGGTTTGATGCATCTCAACCTCAACACTAATTCACGTGGCTTATAAGCCATAGTTTACAGCAAGTACAAAGTTTTGTTACCGCAAAGCCTCATGCAACATAATCAGCCCTGCCTGATAAAACAGCCCCGTATTATACAGCATATAGCGCATCTGACAGTAAATCGTCGCTGATGTGAGGATGATTGTCGCCACCAGTGCGGTCATCACCAATGCCGCAAACAAAAGCGAGGAATTCTCTTTTTTGTAGGAACCTTTTGCGGCAAGCCAAACAAAAAGCGCAATGTATGCCGCATATAAGAACGGCGCCACGACATTCAGAACAGGATGCACCTTTAGCAGAGTCGTAATAAAACCGCTGATGACATTAACTACAAAAATTTTAAACAGATCCGGCACACAAGGTCTCAGAATTTCTTTCATAATCGTTCCCGCAATCGCATTGTAATTGTCCTCGCGGTCTGTCTCCGCCATTCCGACACTGTCCTGATATTCGCGGATAACCGGCATTACAATATCAAACTTAATCCTGTCATACGACATGCTGTAATGGTCCTGAAGCCCGTACCATCCTTCGCCCGCATATTGAATGTTGTATTCCTCTGCGTCGGCACGCGCTAAAATTTCAAGGAAAATGGCACGGTTGACATCGTCCGTAATCCGTTCCGCCATCCCCTCATTTGCTGCATAAAGCTCATTTCCGAGAATAAAGCTTGAATCGCCGGTGTGCATGGTAAAAACACCCCGACAGACATAATTGTACGTACAATCAATCAACCGCGTGCTTCCCAGCCCCAAAGCCACGAAGAGCGCCGCATACAGCAGAGCCTTTTTCCAGCCCTTATTCTTCCACCATGCATAGAGTACGGCAAGAAAAATCAACCCGAATGCCACCACCATCTGCTTTCGTATGGAAGTGAGCACAACCGCCCAAATCAGACTGAGCAAAACGCCCTCTCTGCTTTTGTCATACAGAATTGCCAGCAGTCCGAGTATTAGAAAAAGATATAAGGAATAGGCAAGCGCCTCCGTCCGGATACTATTAAAATAGCTGTACTTGCGGTGCGCCACATAACGGTTCAGGAACGTAAGACCGCACTGTATTGCCCACACAAGAAAAGTGACAATTCTGTTTAAGTCAAAACGTTTTTTCAGCGACAATGTAAACACTGCCGTTGCAATTCCTGCAAGCACGCACTGCACCACGACCGCCGCATCAAGATAAATGTCATGTCCAAAAAGTTCCCGCATCAGCCAAAGAAAAATGCAATACAGGGGTTCTCTGTCTGCCTGCATCATCAGATACGAATCCGAATCAGGCGTGATAATCACGCCGTCCTGCCAATACCATATCAGGTAAAATATAATGCTGCCCAATACGACTGCTGCCGCTGCTGCATGCCGTTTCCTTGTGTCCTTTTTCATGCAGTTTTCCATCCTTGCCTTAGTCTGCAAACCTTTGCCGCTGCCCAAAATTTTCACACTTTTGACTTTCTTTTCACAATCTTCTGCTTTGCATACGCCGTCAAGTATTCAATCTTCGCCTTAAAATAACCTCTGTACACCGGTTCCACCTCAAAAAGCTCCGAATACGAAACAAACCGTCCCTGATATTCCTGAAACATGCGCTCATACCGCGCAAAGTCACTGTCCTTCATCGTATTGGTATGCACGACAAATGTGGTGTAACCGCTTTTTGCCTTCAGGGAACTTTTCTGATTATGAGAAATGGGATAAAATATCATGTCATGCCTGACATACGGTCTGTTCCCGAAGCCGTCCGTAATCCGCCAGTAATTCAGGTTTTGCAGTGCCTTAAACGTATGCTTATCATAGGAATGCCCAGGCGCCATAAATATATCCGTCTCAATTCCGTGCTCCCTGAAGATATCCTGTCCTAATTTTATCGCTTCATACTGCTCGCTGTACTCCACACCCGCAAACTCGGAAAAATCGTTTAGCGGAAACAGCCCCGCCTCCTTTGTTGTGTAAACATGTGTGTAGCCGTGCTGTGCAAGCAGCCATCCCTCCCTTTGAAGCTGCTTGATATATTCCCAAAAATCCTCCCGCGGTGCGTCAATGCTGAGGTTTCTATCTTCATTTTTCGGTACAATCCCTATAAGCGGCTTAACCTGATACAGATCGCAAAGCTCCTTAAACCGCAGGAACTTTGCCCAATCCATATCAGGTGTAATATCGTCCATTCTTATACAGATTTTCATTCCGGTATTTTTCATATTTTTCTCCATGCCCCTAAACCGGATTACAGATTTGCCTTGTACCAGTCAATGGCAAGTGCAATGCCGTGTTCAAAATCAAACTCGGGATCGTATCCTAAAAGCTCCCGTGCCTTGGAAATGTCGGCGTTGGAATGCTTGATGTCGCCTGCGCGGTCCGGTCCGAAATTTGGTTCAACGTCTTTGCCGAGCGCCCTGCAAAGGTCATAATAAATGTCAATCAGATACTCCCGTCCGCCGTAGGCAATGTTAAACGCCTGACCTGCCGCGTCGCTTGAGGCAAGACATGCCTTAAAATTCGCCTCAATTACGTTGTCTATATACGTAAAATCACGCGACTGCTTTCCGTCGCCGTTGATTGTCGGTACCTCGCCGTCGAGGAGCTGCTTTATAAATTTCGGAATCACCGCCGCATATGCGCCGTTTGGATCCTGTCTGCGTCCGAATACATTAAAATAACGCATTCCGTACGTATCAAGACCATAAAGCTTTTTATAAAGTTTTCCGTACTCCTCATTTGTGCGTTTTGTCAACGCATAGGGAGAAAGAAGGTTTCCCTCCTGTCCTTCCTTTTTAGGAAGTACGGGATGGTCCCCGTAAACAGACGAGCTTGAGGCGTAGACAAACTTCTTCACGCCGTTTTGTCTTGCCGCCTCCATCATGTTGAGCGTTCCCATAATGTTGTTCTGCTCATAAAACAGGGGCATTTCGATGCTGCGCGGCACAGAACCCCACGCTGCCTGATGCAGCACATAATCCACGCCCTCGCACGCTTTCATACAAGTGTCCAAATCCTTGATGTCGCCTTTAAGAAACGTGTAATTCGGGCGATCCATAAACATCTTCACGTTTTCCTCCCTGCCTGTCGAGAGGTCGTCAAGGCATTTTACCTGACAGCCCATGTCCGTGATTGCCTCACAGAGATTTGAACCGATAAATCCGGCGCCCCCCGTTACAAGAAAGACGCTGTTTTTGTCAAATGTTAACTCTTTGTAACCCATTTTATAACCTCCAGTATAAATAACCTGCGTTCTCGTATTCTTTTCTGTCGAGCACGCCCTTTAAGTCCGTAAGCACCTTCTTCTTGCCGTTATCCGCATAAAGCGCCGACAAATCATCCATTTCAAGCTGTTTGTACGACTCATGCGCCACCGCCAAAATTACGGCGTCACAGTTCTTAATCTCTTTCATCGGAGTAAAGGTAATTCCATAAAGCCGTTTCGCCTCGTCGGCGTCAGCATTATCGTCCGTCACCTTTGCTGTAATACCGTATTCTCTAAGTTCGTTATAAATATCAATAATTTTTGTATTCCTCGTATCGGGACAGTTCTCCTTGAACGTAAATCCAAGGATTGCCACCTTTGCGCTCTTGACAGGAATATCCGCTTTTATCAGATTTTTCACAAGGTTTTCCGCAACATATTTTCCCATATCATCATTGATGCGTCTGCCCGAGAGAATAATCTGCGAGTGATAGCCAAGCTCCTCCGCCTTGTAGGTGAGGTAGTACGGGTCTACGCCGATACAGTGTCCGCCGACAAGCCCCGGCTGGAAATTCAGGAAATTCCACTTTGTTCCTGCTGCCGCAAGCACCGATTTCGTGTCAATTCCCATTTTGTTGAAAATAATGGAAAGCTCGTTCATAAACGCGATATTGATGTCTCTTTGGCTGTTCTCAATGACCTTTGCAGCCTCGGCAACCTTGATCGACTCCGCGCGGTAAACGCCTGCCTCCACGACAAGCTCGTACACGCGTGCGACAACGTCAAGCGTTTCCTCGTCCATGCCGGAAACGATCTTGGTAATGGTTTCCAAACGATGTACCTTATCGCCGGGATTGATACGCTCCGGCGAGTAGCCGACCTTAAAATCAACGCCGCATTTCAGACCGGACTCCTGTTCGAGAATCGGCACACAAATATCCTCTGTCACGCCGGGATACACGGTGGACTCAAACACAACGACAGAGCCTTTTGTGAGATTTTGTCCCAAAATGCGGCTTGCGCCCTCGACCGGCGATAAATCCGGCGTATGATCGTCATTTACAGGCGTAGGCACTGCGACAATATGGAATTTTGCCTCTTTTAGTTTCGCCGCATCAGCAGTAAATTCTACCGCGGTATTTTTAATCACATCGTTTCCTACCTCGTTCGTGGGATCGATGCCTGATTTGTAGAGGTCAATCTTTGCGGCATTTAAGTCAAAGCCCACAACTTTGATTTTTCTTGCAAATGCCACCGCAATCGGCATTCCCACATAACCAAGTCCGACAAGGGACAGCTTTTCTTTTCCGCCTGCGAGGTCTTCATATAATTTCACAATTATGCTCCTTTCCGCGAGTTTGTGCCCTCATGCACAAACTTGCCAAGTGAAAATTTTAATTTTCACTTTTTTCTCCTTTTATCTTTTTGATTTCATTCAGCTCGTTTTCATATGTTTGAATAATGATATTTCTGTCAAAATTTTTTTCTACCCATGCCCTGCCTGCAATGCCCATCTGCCGCCGTTCCTCACAGGAAAGCGCAAGTATTTTCTCCATCGCGTGGACAAGCGCGTCGGTACTTCTGCTTGCAAAGGCAAATCCGCTCTCGCCGTCCAAAAACGTCTCGACACAGCCGCTGATGTCGCTTGCAAGCACTGGACGCCCGCATGCCGCCGCCTCAAGCAGCACGTTGGAAAGCCCTTCATGATACGACGGATGCACTATAACGTGGCTTTGTGCCATAACCGTCTCCACGTTATCAATATGTCCGAGATATTCGATAATCTTGCGTTCTGCAAGCATTGTAATCTGCGGTTCGTAGAGACCTCTCGTCTCTTCCTCGTACTCGCCCACCAGTACAAATTTAAGACTTTTATTCTTTTTTTTCATTATCTGCGATGCTTCAAGATATTCTTCAATACCTTTATCTTTCATAATGCGGATCACGGCAAGAAACTGTACCTGCCTGTATTCTGGCGGATAATCCCGCAGCGGATGCTCCACAAGGTTCACGCCTGAGCCCGGCAAAAGCGCGTTTTTTTCAACTGCAATGCCGTTTTTGTTCATAAAATCACGATTGCGCTTGTTCTGAAAAAATATCCGCCGTGCGTCTTTCATGGAAATCCGGTAAAAACGCAGCAACAGCCTGCTTAAAAGCCCGCCGTTTTCAATCGCCGTTCCAAGTCCGGTGACATTGCACAGATACGGCACCTTTTTGATGCGGCAGGCAAGCGCGCCGTAGAGGTTGGGCTTTATGGTGTAAGTGAGCGCCACGTCAGGCTTTTTCCTGCGCAAAAGCCTTAGATACGCCATAAAAAGTCCAAAATCCTTTATGGGGTTCATTCCACGCCGGTCAAACGGCGTCTCGATTACGCGGCACAATCCCTTTAATTTGTCCACATTTTCGTCGGGCGGCAGCGACACATATACCTTATGCCCGTCGTTCGCAAAAGCCTGCAGCAGTTCTTTGCGAAACAGATACAGACCGTTTGCATAATTGGTTAAAATCAGTATTTTCATAGGCTTACCATGTTATTTTGAATTTCATCAAGCGTTTTTATCACAACACTGTCATACATCATCATGACAACATTTTCCTCATAATCACCGATACCGGGCGCGTTTTCCTTTTTTTCCACAACATTTGTATAAATCAGCTTCGGAAAATCGACGCCTGCCCCGTATGCGTGAAGATACGCTCCGCCGAAGCGCGGGTTAATCTCTGAAAGATAATACGTTCCGTTTTGATAAAACAGGTCCATGTCGAGCGGACCGTTAAATCGAAATACCGAAAGCGTGTTCTGTACAAACTCAAAAAGAGCGTCGTCTTTAAAAGAAATCGTTTTATTGGCGCCGCCGATTGTCGTTGAAAGCTTCTTTTTGGAGAAAATGGCGACGGGCTTATGGCTTATGGTGTCTACATAAATATCCGCGTCCATATCCTCGCCTGTCATCAGCTCCTGAATAATCAACGTTTCATCCTGCCCCGTCAGCTCCTCCAAAAGCTCAAAGGTTTCCACTTTTCTTGCGCCGACGCTTCCGCTCCCCGTGCGCGGTTTTACAAACACGGGAAAATCAATTTCCTTGTTGTTATACGCTTTCCAAAAGTCGGCAAAACAGCCAAACGTTTTTACCGTGTTAATTCCTTGTTCCGCCAAATATTTGGACATTTCGTATTTGTCAAAGCACAGCGCCGCCGTTTCTTTGTACGGTGCAAGCACGGTCACGCCAAGCGCCTCAAATTCCTCCCGATGTTCTGCAAGAATTGCAATTTCAGGGTCAATTAAGGTGGTGACCGCGTTAATCTCCTCCTTCTTACATATGTCCAAAATCATCGGAATATATGCTTTGTCATGAATTAACGGCACTTGGTAGCTGACATCGGCAAACGCGAGCGCGGGCGCGTACGGACTGTTATCCGTCACAATCAGGCGCACCTTGTTGCCGAGCGTTTTTCTGAAATCCTTTAACAGCTCACAGCGTCGTCCTACGCTGCAAAATAAAATATTCATACTTAACCTCCAAATCTTTGCAACCTATGAAGAACGCTGCCTAAAACAAGCTTGCTTGTTTTGCGTTCTTCCAATGTGAAGTTTTAGATTTTCTTAATCGGTGTCTTTTACCGATTTAGAAAATCTCTTCACATTATCCTCCGTTTTTGTTCCCGTAAATGCCTCCATTGTGGCATCAGTCGCGCTGTTGATGTCGCTATGGCGAAATACGACTGCCACTGTTTGGAATAATATTTTTAAATCCATTTTAAATGATATTTTTTTCACATACTCGACATCATATGCAAATCGCTGCTCCCAGCTGATGGCGTTTCTGCCGTTGACCTGCGCCCATCCGGTCAGTCCGGGACGGACGTCGTGGCGCTGCTTTTGGAAGCCGTTGTATAGCGGTAAGTATTTTACAAGCAATGGTCTTGGTCCGATCAGGCTCATGTCGCCCTTTAAAATATTCCAAAGTTCCGGCAGCTCGTCAAGACTTGTCGCGCGCAGCGCTTTCCCAAATTTTGTGAGACGCACTTCATCTGGTAACAGTTCGCCGTTTTGGTCGCGCGCATCGGTCATGGAACGGAATTTGCACAGTCCGAATATTTTTTCGTGGTACCCGGGGCGCTGTTGATGGAAAATGACAGGGGAGCCGAGCTTTACGCGTACGAGCACAGCAACAATGAGCAAAATCGGGCTTAGCACGATTAATGCCGTAAGCGATATGATGATGTCAAGCAGGCGCTTGATATATTTTTCGTAAAAGCTTTGTTTATGTTTCTGCATTGTTTTCTCCAAACATCTTTGCAATCTCTTCAATCACCATTTATTACTATGCAAAGCAGGCACGCACCATCGCAATCACTGCATCCTGCTCTTCCCTGCTCATCTTATTGTCAGAAGGCAGACATAACCCTCTGTGGAAAATATCCATGCCGACGTCAAGCGGTCTGCCGTCCTTTCCGACGCTGCCGCCGCTTATGTAGGCATTCGTCTTTGCCCTGCCGTCGCCCTCTCTTGTGACAAACCCATTCATGCGGTAAATCGGCTGCATATGCATTGGCTTCCAAATCGGGCGCCCTTCCGCATTATATTTTGCTATCACGTCAAGAATTTCCGTCGGGCAGCTTTTACCATGCTCAGGCTGATATAAAACCTCACACTCGCTGCGCACCTGCCTGCACATTGCATCTTCGTCAATGAGCATACATGAAAGCCAAAAATTCGGCTCTGAGTTCGCCTCGTCAAACGGGTTCATGGAAACGGGAAGGTCCTTAAAGCCTTCCTTGTAACGCTCATAAATCGCCTTTTTCCCCGCAATATGCTCCTCGAGATGCGCCATCTGTCCGCGCACAATCCCTGCAATTACGTTGCTCATGCGGTAATTGTAGCCAAGCTCCTCATGCTGATACCACGGCGCGTTCTCTCTTGCCTGCGTAGACCACTTTCTGACCTTGTTTGCCGCCTCCAAATCGTCCGTTAAAAACATGCCGCCTGCCGAACCTGTAATAATTTTATTTCCGTTAAACGAAATGCAGTTATATTGTCCAAACGTTCCCGTCTGCTGTCTCTTGTATGCCGCGCCGAACGACTCCGCCGCGTCCTCCACAATCACCGCACCGTGTGCGTCGCAGATTTTTCTGATTTCATCAACCTTTGCAGGCGTGCCGTACAAATGTGCGAACACAACCGCCCGAACCTCCGGATAAAGCGCAAACGCCTTTTCCAACGCAGCAGGGTCCATGTTCCAGGTATCGTATTCCGTGTCGATAAAAACAGGAACGCCGCCCTCGTAAACCACGGGATTGACTGTCGCGTCAAACGTCATGTCGGAGCAGAATACCTTATCGCCCCGCTTTACCCCCGCAAGCTTTACGGCAAGATGCAGCGCCGCCGTACCCGACGCGAGGGCAACCGCATAGCCGCAGCCCGTCTTTTCGCAGACAAGACGTTCCAGCTCGTTAAGATTCGCCCCTACGGTAGACATCCAGTTTGTATCGTACGCTTCTTTTACATATGCCAGCTCTTCACCATGCATCGTCGGGCTTGAAAGCCACACTTTCTTTTCAAATGGATGAAATTGCTTTTCTTCTTGAAACATGTTTCGATTTTCCCCTTTCCGCAGCAGACGTCATTCTTTTTTCTATTTTTTATAGTATATGGCAAAATTTGGTTTTATACAATACTGTTAACCTTCTTTTGGAATATACGTCGGCACAATCTCCTGTATCAGCGGGCGCACGTCCTCACACTCGTTCTCGACCGCGTGCTTTAAATTGTTGAGCTGCACATAAAACTGCGATTCGTCAAACTCAATTGGCTTTCCGATATGAATCAATTTATTTTCCGTGTCCGTCATGCCCTCCTCGTTCATCAAAAGCTCCTCGTAGAGCTTTTCGCCGGGGCGCAGACCCGTAAATTCAATTTTAATGTCTTCATCCACCTTATATCCCGAAAGCTTGATTAAATTCTTCGCAAGGTCGAGGATTTTCACCGGTTCCCCCATATCAAGCACGAAAATCTCGCCGCCCTTTGCGTATACGCCCGCCTGCAGCACCAGCGATACCGCCTCCGGAATGGTCATAAAATAACGGATAATATCCGGATGCGTTACCGTCACCGGACCGCCCGCGGCAATCTGCTGCTTAAAAAGCGGTATCACGCTTCCGTTGCTCCCAAGCACGTTTCCGAACCGCACCGCCACAAATTCCGTGTCGTAATGCCGGTTGTAAGTCTGTATAATCATTTCGCAGATGCGTTTGCTTGCGCCCATGATATTCGTGGGATTGACCGCCTTGTCCGTAGAAATCATCACAAACTTTTTTACGCCGTTTTGTGCCGCCGCCTGTGCCGTTTTCCACGTACCAAACACGTTATTCTTAATCGCCTCGTTCGGGCTGACCTCCATAAGCGGCACATGCTTGTGCGCCGCCGCATGATAGATAATATCAGGACGGTACGTTTTCATAATGTCGTTCATGCGGTTTGTATTGCGGATGGACGCGATCAACACCACCAAATCAAGACGAGGATAATTGCGCTTTAACTCCTGCTGGATTTCATAGGCATTGTTTTCATAGATGTCAACAATGATAAGCCTTGCCGGTCTGTGCCCCGCAATCTGCCGGCAGAGCTCGCTTCCAATTGATCCGCCTCCGCCCGTCACCATGATTGTCTTATTTTTCACATAGTTTAAAATCGAATCCAAATCTACTTTAATCGGGTCGCGCCCAAGCAAATCCTCCACATCCACGTCCCTCAGCTTGCTGACATTGACCTCACCGTTTACCAGCTGATATATACCGGGCAGCGTACGCAGCTTACAGCTTGTCTCCTTGCAGATTTCCACAATCTCCTTCATCGTGGCGCGGTTTGCCGACGGAATGGCGATAATAATCTCGTCAATGCCGTAAAGCGCCGCATACTCCACAATCTTATCGCGCCCTCCGACAATCTTCACACCGAGGATAAAACGCCCCCATTTCGTCTCGTTATCGTCAATAATGCACTTAATGGTCATCGTGCTGAAATCGCTGTTCGTGATTTCCTTAATCACGGCATGTCCCGCCTCGCCTGCACCGATAATCATAACGCGCGTGCCGTTTTTCTTGTTTTGATGCTTATGCTTCATACCGCGGATAATGCGGTACGAAAACCGCACAACCGTCGTGGCGCCCGTCAGCACAAGCACATACATAAAATAGTAGCTGCGCGGAATAGGATAGCCAAACAGCTTCATGCCAAGAAAATTGAGCACGGCGCACAGACAGCATGCCGCGACAATATTCTGCGCCTCCGCGGTGCCTGCAAACGCCCATAAGCTATGGTAGAGCTTGAACAGATAAAACACCAGCAGCGTGATAACCACGTTGACAACCATGAAATTCCACGCGGAGCTCAAATAGAGCTCTGGAATATCCGTATATTTTAATTCAAAACGAATCCACAGCGGCATGATGCTCGCGATGCATACCATCATAATATCAATAATGACAAGCACGATCCGCCTGTGTAAAAGCTGCATGTTTATATGATTTAATAGTTTCATAACTCCTCCTTTGCACCCGAAGGAATCCTTGTGCCAATCAGCAGAGGCTGCATCAGCAAAAAGCAGAATCCCGCCGGAATACATGGGTGAAACGCCCACTCCGTAACGCTAATCAGTCCGAAAACGATAATCAGCGCAAACACGACAATATAAATGCCAAACGTTTCTCCCTGTGTCATCACAAGTCTTATAGAGCGCCAAAGACTGATGGCACAAATTACCAAAAATACTACTCCTGCTATCATACCAAAATTATATGCTACCTGCAAATAGGAATTGTGCGCATGGACATGTTCTTTCCCGTCTTCATTGACAAGCGCCATTTTTTCATGCCCTGAAAAAGACAACGCTTTTACATAGTCCATGAAAATATTGAACCGTCCGTTCGATATATCATCCTGCGCCTCTTCCTCATTATCCTCCTCATCATCACCGCTGTCGTCGCCTTTTGCGGTTCTGACATCCATTCCCGCAAAATCCGCCCCCGTGTATACAAGATACTGCTCCTGTACCACCGCGCCGCCGCGTGCCTCTTCCTCGCCGTCCTCCTCGTCCGTTATGACCTCCTCCTTTTGGAACCGCCCGAACAAGGTTGAAAAAAAGCGCGGCACTGTCATATATTTATCCGAATCAATCGGATCGCCCCTGTAAACCATAAAGCCCCTGTCCTGATGTTCAAGGTCGTAGCGTATCGGTTCGTTAATCACGGCAGGTATCATCCGCACTGCGCTGAACACAAGCGGAAAGCTAAGCAGCGCCATCAGCGAGAGGATACCGATTTCTTTCCATACATTCGACGCCGGCTTATGAAATGCAAACGCCGCCAGCGCCACCACAAGCGCCGCCGTCACAAATGCCGAAAGATATGCGGTTCTTGACATGGTCAGGAAAATGTATCCTGCTGTCACACACACAAGAAAGCATTCAAAAGGACAGCACACAATCATTTGTTCTCTCGCCTTGAGCGTGCCGAACAGCTTCCCTGCCGCCGCCCCAAACACGACCGCAAGATACATTCCCGTACATGCCACCGTATGGAAAATTCCGCCGTAACGATAAAGCATCCAGTAATGATGCGGTCTGTGCACAAAACAGAACAACGCCACAAGTCCGAAGCTGAGTAATATCCCGTTCGTAAAATTTTTCAAAAACCTGCTTTTGGATGCAGGCGTAAAACGCAGGAAAAACATTGTCACAAAGGGCAATGTCGCTGTGTATACCCATATTTTTTCAAACTGATAAAAATACATCAGCGCGGAAAATACAATCCACAGGCATCCATACACAAGCTGAAACGTTGCCGGTCTCTGAAAACGGTATTGTCCCTGGCGCAGTCCCTGATACCACGCGCGCATGATATTGAGGATCAAAAGCCCCCATGACACCACGACCGCACAGGTCAGCACAGCAAGCTCACGCTCGTTTGTCCCCTGCTCAAAGCCACGGCAGTAAAGCACGGAACCGATGACTGATGCAATCAGCCACAGTGCGCTTAGTATATTCAAAAACTGCCTTTCACTGTACATCATCAAAAACGCAGCCGCCAAAAAAATCAGCATCCAGCGCGTGTTGGTATAGTGATAGTATTCCCTGTCCGCGTTTACATATTGACACAATGCATAAAACAGCAGTCCAAAACTTACCGTTTGGATATAATTGCGCCAAATCAGGGAAAGCTTTCTTCCTGCGGTAAGCCTTGTCCCACGCTGCGGCATCGGATACCGGTCACGCAGCCAAATCGCAAGCAAAAGCCACGCCGCCCCAACCGCGATTGCAACGGCAAAAAACATTCTGTCCGCAACCCCGCCGCCAAAGCGGTTTAACACCACCGAAAACACAAGCAGAAACAGCGCGGCGCCTCCCACGGCTGCGCTTGCCGCAATCCTTGCAGATCGGATAATCGTCTGCTGATACTGTGTTAAATAAATATCATACAGATATAGCACCACCGCCGCCGCAATATAAACGATTGTTGCTGCTGCAAGAATCATCGCATAATACAGCAAAACCCCAAACGCAGTCAGCGCCTTTGCATAGTCAAAATCCGCAATCAGCGCCACATTGTCATTGATGATACCGTCAATGTAAAGCGTACTGTTCTCCGTCTGACCAAGCGCTCCCCTGTCCGCCACAGGCAGCTCAAACACGCCGCCACAATCCTCCGGCACCAGCATTTCATAATAATATGCACGGTCTGGCTCCACATCCACGTCGGGCGTCGCCGTCAGATAGCCGTCGTCCTCAATATCCCCGCAGCAGCGCTGTTCTTCGTAAATGCACGAAAAATTTTCATCGTACAGACGAAACAGCACAAAATCAGAGCGGCTGCTTTTTTCCGGCACACTGCAAACCATATATAATCTTACGGAATATAAATGCTCCTGCGAAAAATATACCATTTGGAGCTTTTTGTCATTCATGGTAAACGGATCGCCCTGAAGCGTCTCCCGCGCCGATGTGTTATACGCCTTCTGCCGTGAAATCTTATGATTTTGCACTGCGCCCTGCGGAAAAACACGCATCAGCATAATAAAGGCAATCGTCACAATCAGAATTTGAACGACCGCATTTCTTTTTATGTGTTCTATGTCACCCACCGCATGGCAGAGTGCGTCCCTTATCACAAGTCTTCACCCTCCTTCGTCCCTGTCTCCTCGCGTATCACATACTGCGGCGAACGGTTGATGCTGATGTAAATGCGTCCGATGTACTCCCCAATGAGTCCGAGCATGATCATTAACATGCCGCCGATAAACACGACTGCTGCCATAAGGGAACTAAATCCCATCGGCACCGCCGGATTGACCAGCCTCTTAATCACCGTGTAAATCCCATAGAGAAATCCCCCCGCTGCAAAAAGCGCGCCTGTCGCCGTCGCAATGCGAAGCGGAAGAATGGAGAACGCCGTAAAGCCGTTAAACCAAAGCGAGAGCAGCTTGCGCATGGTATAACCGGAGTTTCCGACTTCCCGCTTCCGATGTTTTACAGACACGTTCGTTATATTTTTCGTGGCACGCAGCACCAGCCCGATCACATACGGATAGCTGTGCTCATACGCCAGCATACTGTCCACGACAAAGCGCCTTGCCGCAAAATAACTTGTAAGCTGCAATTCCTTCGGTTTCCCAAGCATCATCCGCGTCATAATGTCATTGATATAGCTGCCGAAATTGCGAAACGCGCTGTGCTGCTTGGAATTGTAGCTTGCATACACCACATCGCTCCCCTGCTCAATCGCGTCAATCAGACTGCCGACCTCGTCCGCAGGCGTCTGTCCGTCATCGTCAAGGCACACCACAATATCCCCGTCCGCTTTGCGCAGCCCCGCCATCAGCGCCGCGTGCTGTCCGAAATTTTTCGCAAGGCTGATGCCTGTCACATTGTTATGTTTTTCACAAATCTGTCTGATTACCGTATACGTATTGTCGGGAGAACAGTCGTTTACGAGAAAAATGTCATAGTCGTATGCCGCAAGTCCCTTCATCGTATCCGTAATCTCCTCCACCACCGCCTCAATCGTATGTTCGCTCCGGTAGCAGGGTATGACAAAGCTAATTTTGCTCATTGTCCTCTGTCTCCTTTTAACGCTCCGTACAGGATTAAATCCTCATAGCTTCCGTCCAGTAAAAGCTCGTCCCGCAGATATGCCTCCTGCGGAAAGCCAAGCTTCTCATTCATGCGCACACACGGTTTGTTTCGCGCAAGCACCCTTGAGTGCAGCTTATGCAGCTTCAGCGTGTCAAACGCATAATCCCAAATCAGGTTGCCAACCTCCGTCCCGACACCTCTGCCGCGCGTTTTATCCCCGTCCAAAAAAAGTCCCCATTCCGCCTTGTTGTTCTCCTCATCGAAATTTTGAAGATAAACGGAGCCAAGCGGCGTATCGTCCGCCGCGTCCACAATTACAAACTGATGTACCTGTCCCGTAAAGACCTTGTTTTCCAGCCAGCTTTGATGCTCCTGCGCGGTAATTTCCTTGCGGTACAGAAAGTTTTTCACAACCTCCGGCGCATTTCTCCACCGAAGCACAAGCTCTGTATCTGCCTGCGTAATCGGTCTCAAGTAAATATGTTCTCCTTTTATGATAAAATCTTTATCTACCGGTTTCATCGTCATCCCTCCGAATATCATATACCAAAAACGCCACGTCCCCGCTGTCCGTGCGTATCGCGTCCGCACACCTGCACTGTACCCGCACGCCGCGCTTTGCATAGTACGCTAAAAGCCATTCCATATCCCTGTCCGGCGCCGCCACAAAGTACGCGCCCTTCTCCTGCAAAAGCGCGCTCTGCATATCCCGAAATCCTTTATCGGCAAGCTTTTTGCGCGCAAGCGGACTCTTTGCCAGCCACCCGCCGCAATAATCGTAGTTTTTACAGGCGTTATCCACATCCTCAAACATTTTTTCTGAGTAGGACGCACCCTCGTACGAAGTCGCGGAATACACATCCATCACATAATACGCATCTGCATGTTCACGGCAGTAATCCATAAACGCATGCCACCGCATATCCGCACGCGCACGCGCCTCATACTCGTCATTGACACGCCCGAAATTCACGGCAAATGCTGCTGCCAGCAGAAAAATCACAAGCAGATAAACAGTTGTCGCTGTAATCCCCTCCTTCTTTGGCTCCGCGCTTTTCTCAAGCCTGCGCAGATCATAGAGCAGAAAACCGAGAATAAACGCAAGCTCCGTCATAAGAAGCGGCATTGTCACACGCTCAAGCACCCTGTCCATCATATATAAATATAACCACAAAACACTCCTTATAACCAACAGCAGCGCGATTTTAGGCACAATCCTGCGAAATACCGCCCCAATCTGCCTGTTTTTTACCGCAGGTATCATACAAAACACGACATAAAGCCCATACGCGGCAGCAACCGCAAGGTCCGCGGCGGACATCTGCTTCAAAATCCGCTGCTGATACAGCCAAAACGCCTCGCGGACACTGTTTTTACTCACAAGACCAAACGTATCATTCAGCTGCCTTCTCTGATACCGCACCATCGACTCCAAAAGCCATGTGTCAATCGACTCGTCCAGTGCAAAATTGTAATTTTCCAAAAGGGCATACGACTCCCTTGAAAGTCCCACGGACTCATAAAATGCTTTGTTCTCATCATAAACCGGAAGGTCATAAAAATCATAAAGCTTTGTCCGGGCGTCAAAAAAGTCCCTGAAATTCCCCCAGTCATTGGCACGGTAGGCAAGCATGTTCAGGCTGAACATGACAAGCATTCCAAGCAGTGCACCCCCGATTAGCGCAAGATATTTTCTGAAATTCGCTCCCGTAAAAATCGTTTCCTCCGACGCCCACTTAAACAGCCCTGCCATGAGCACAAACGGCATCAGCATCAGGCAGACCTCCGTCCGAATCATAAACGCAAGCACTACCAGTAAAAGCGGAATGACATTTCTTCCTTTTTTGTTGTCGGAAGTGATAAACAGGAAAACCGCGCACATCATACACATGCCCGCCGTGACGCTGTACTGTACGATGACAAGCTCGCGCAGAAACAGCCCAAAGAGCAGAAAAAACTCTGCAAGAAGCGCCATAATGCGGCCTTTTGTGCTCTGAAACAATGCGGTAAGCCGCACCGCAATCAAAAACGCCGCGCCAAACTGACAGACGCACAAAAACAAGCCGTACCATGCTGCATTTGGCACAGCTTTGTACAACAGGGCAAGCAGCCACGAAAGCGGATACAAAAGCTGTACGCTGTAACCGCTCGGCATGCCGGTATAAGCCCCTGAGACGATGTCCTTGATTAAGGTATCGTCGTTCAAATCATAATAAAAATCAAATACAATCGCAGGAAACGCCACAAGCAGAAGGGTGAATACAGCAAGGACACACACTCTGCCTGCTTTCCTGCCTGTGCGGCTATCCGTCATACGTGATAGAACTCCTTCACCTTGCTAACGATATAATCCACTTCAGACTCCTTCAATGCGTAAAACATCGGGAGCCGGAAGATACGTTCGCTCTCTTTTGTCGTATAAATGTCTTCACCCGCAAACCTGCCAAATTTCAGCCCTGCAGGCGCAGTGTGAAGCGGAACGTAGTGAAATACGCTCCATACTCCGTTTTCCTTTAAAAATGCGAGAAGCCTTGTACGCTCCTCCAAATCGCGCGCCTTTGCATAGTACATGTGCCCGTTGTGCACACAGCCTTCGGGAATTGTCGGAAGCTCCAAAAGCCCGCGCTCCTTTAAGGGCTGCAGCAGCGTATTGTACTGCTCCCAACGCGCCAGTCTTACTTTCGTGATTTCCTGTGCAAGCTCTAACTGCGCCCACAAATAGGCGGCGTTCATGTCGCTTGGCAGGTACGAGGAACCGTAATTCATCCAGCGGTACTTGTCCACCTGTCCGCGATAGTACTGCGAACGGTTTGTGCCCTTTTCGCGGATAATCTCGGCATCTGTAATATATTTTTCATCCTGTATTAAAAGCGCGCCGCCCTCGCCCATGCTTAAGTTTTTTGTCTCATGGAACGAATAACAGCCGAAATCACCGATTGCGCCGAGCGCCTTTCCCTTATAGGTTGCCATAATACCCTGTGCAGCGTCCTCAATGACAAACAGGTTATATTTTTTTGCAAGCGCCATAATCTTGTCCATCTCGCAGGAAACGCCCGCGTAGTGGACAGGAACGATTGCTCTTGTTTTTTGAGTGATTGCCGCCTCAATTAAGTTTTCGTCAATGTTCATGGTGTCGGGACGGATGTCAACAAAGACTGCCGTCGCACCGCGCAGTACGAACGCGTCCGCCGTTGACACGAAGGTGTAGGCAGGCATAATCACCTCATCGCCCTCCTTAATGTCCGTAAGCAGCGCGGCAAGCTCCGTCGCATGCGTGCAGGATGTTGTGAGCAGACATTTTGCCGTGTCTGTCTGCCGTTCAATCCATTCGCTGCATTTCTGTGTGAAAGGACCGTCACCACATATTTTCTGGTTTTCCACGGATTGCTTGATATATTCGATTTCCCTTCCCGTAAACGGAGGGACGTTAAAGTTGATCATGTGGTTCTCCTCTCCCATATTTTGCCTAAACTTTTCTATCCTTAATATTACACATTATGATGAATTTTTGCAAGGAAAATATTGGAAACGGAAGCGGCGTGGAGCGGGAAGCCAAAAGCGGCAAAGGATCATTGCACAGATTAAGGGTAACGAGTATCGCCAAAAGCATACACCGCAAACATCTCATTCTCATACACCAGCGCATAATGCGACTTCTTTGCAAACGCAAGAACTGCATCGCGCTTTCTATCTGTCTTCCCCTGCTGTTCCCTAAGCTCCAATGCCTCTGTCCCCAAAATCACGACCGGCGTTTCGCCGTTTTGATACAAATTTTCCAAATCCTGCTCAAGCAGCTCAAGTCTGTTGGAATCCAAATCTCCCCACGTCGTAAACACTGCCGGCTCCATATCCATAATATACGAAACCGCGGGAATATCCCCATATAATATCACATGTTTTTTATTCAAACCGCTTTCATAAAGAAAACTGTCAAGCTCCTCAATCGCCTGCTTTTTCCCGGCAGTTGTCCGCATCCCTGAAATAACTGTACTGCATTGCAGCTTGCCGACCGTTTCCTGCTGCGCGGCAGCTTTTGCATCATGAAACAGAAAACGATACCCAAAAAGAATGCTCTGCACCATTGTACACGCCAATATCATCAAGCACACACTGCCTGCAGCAAAGCGCCTGTCCACGCTAAATTTCGTATCTGCCCGCAGCGTCCCCCAAAGTTTCGCAAGCAGATATACGGATACCGGTGCAACAAGAAACAGATTATTCATAATCGGATATAACCCGTTATTGCTGCCAAGCGGCGTAATCCATATGATTACAAGCAAAAAAACAGCCCACAGTTTCGCGCCCTCTTCTATTTTGGCAGAAAACAATGCCCACACACAGGCAATCATTACTACCAAAAGATATACCGTCACCCATTTATACATGCTGAAAAAATCCGTATAATCAAAGCCGAACATGCCCCTGCCATAGCAAAATCGTAAAAGCACTGCCATTCCCAACAGATACAGCGTTTTGATTAGTATTGTTATTTTATCTGCAATCCTTTTTTTTGCAAAAATAACACCAGCAACTTTAAATGCTGTCACACCCAAAACACCATACACCGCAAAAATGCCAAGCCACGCGCTATACCGTATATAATCCCCAAACATCGCCCCAACCATCGCTGTCGGCTTATAATCGGTCGCCGTGTCCGTGACGGCAAAGAGCGAAGTAATCATCCCCAAATACGCAGATATACCGTATTTCACACAGACAACCCCAAGCGGCGCAATCAGCCCCACCGCATATCCCGCAATACAGTAAAGCGTCCTGCTGCACAGCTTTTGAAATTTCTCCTTTTTCAGAATGCTAAAATACCACAGCGGAACAATCAATGCCATATAGGTAACATTCGGCATCCGAACGGCAATACACAGCCCCAAAATCTCCCCGGCTGTCAGATATCCCTTTTTGTTGTCCTTGATAATCGCATCATAAAGAATGATTACGGCAGCCGTCATCAGCAGATACCCCAAATAATGATACAAAATCACATTCGGCGCCCAGCACAGCGAAAGCGCGGCAAACTCCGCAAGGAAAAGCAGCGCCGTTCCCGCCTTAAACGTTCCCCCGAAGCGCCTGCACGCATACAAAAACACTGCCGCCGCCGTAATGCCAATCAGCAGACCGGAATAGATATTCATTCCTGCCCACGTCCCCCCGCCGGGAAGATATGACAGCACAGCCCCCGTCACATTCGCAAGATACGTCGCAAACTTCCACATCGGATTGAGCACGCCAAAAAAGCGGTAGTTTCCAAGCGCATACCCTGCGTCCATCATATCAACGCCCGTAAACGCATGGCGCAGCGGATAGACCGCCAAAACTGCCGCCAGCAAATAATTCAGACAATTTTTTCCGCTTATACTGTTCTTCGTTTTCCCCATCTATCTCTTCCTTATGAATAATGCTCCAACTTTTTGACGCAGCAGCTCGATCAGCGTACACACACCATAAACGGTCAGCACCGTAAAAACCATATGTCCCAAAAACCGGGGAAGCGGCGCACCGACCCAATCCGCACACCGAAACCACTCCACCCACAGATACCGGATATTGACATGCTCATGGATTAAATATACCCCGAACGTCGCACCCGACACAAGCAGCAGCGGTTTCCGAATACGCTCAAGACGCACTGGGCTTTTGTCAAAACGCCCGTCAAACGCCATAAACAGTCCGACCGCGCCAAGGTAGCACAGCAGATGATTATACGTATAAGCGTAGCTGATAAACGCCGAAAGACTTCCCGTTGCGAAAAAAATCTTCCGAATCACGAGAAACGACGCAAAAATCAAAAGCACACTTCCGGCATAAAGCCAAAGCGCCCTCGCCCTGCTGCCAAGAAACGCAATGCCAAACCGCCGGATATACGCTCCCGTCAGATAGAGCGTCACAAACCAAAACGCGTCGTACCCGTATTTGTCCCAGGCAAGCTGCATCGGAATCACGGTCTTTGCCACACTGAAAAGCAGCAGAAATCCACCTAAAAGCTTTAAAAAGCTCTTTTGGTCAAGCGCATCTGCGCCCTTATCCAAAAATGGCATAAAAAAGCAGAGAATGATATAGGACGTGGCAAACCAGTAATGCTCCGTTACGGTCGGAAAAAGATACGTAAAAATCTGATACATGTCGAGCCGCTGCAAGCCCGTAAAAACACCAATAAACGTCTGATGCATATCGTGGCGGTACATCCCTGTAATAATCGCAATCGCACCGATTGTCACAGAATAAAATATCACCTGTTTCCATATTTTCAAAGGACGTTTCAACACGTCTTTTGTCTCGGAAACGCCTCCGAAATACCCGCTGATCAGCACATAGACATTCACCGCGACAAGACAGAATGCCTCAATTAACCATGCCGCATACCCCGACACGCTGATTTGCTCCCGCGCAGGCACGCCCAAAAATCCGCCCTTGCTCAGATAGTGGAGGCACACAATCATCAGCATCGCTAAGATGCGCAGCAGCTCGTAATTTAATTGTCTGTCCTTTTTTTCCGCCATTGTATACCTCCAGCTATTTCTGAAAACTTTATAATTTTTCAGTTTCCCATTGCAGCTGAAAAATCCTGCTTGCAATTCTCCCCGCGCCTTTTCCATCAATTAACCGCCGCTCCTGCCTGTGCAGCAAAGTGCGGTAATCCTTGTCACAAACGCACCGCTTCAACGCCTCCACCGCTTGATCCGTCACCGCCTTTTGGTCCGCGCTAAAACACCCTGCATTCACAATATCTGTAAGGAGCGCAAGCTCCTGTGCTCCCTGTCTTTGATTTTCGGCAAAATAAAACGCAATCATCGGTACGCCGAGCGCGCAAATCTCATAAACCGTGCTGCCCGTCGCCGTCAGCGCCACATCGCAGCGTTTCATTAACGCTTTCAAATCCTTTAATCCTTCATAAATCACCACATTGTCCCGTCCGCCGAACCGTTCCTTCAGTTCCTTTGCAAACGCATTAAACGGACCGCTCACAATATGCCATGTAATCGGATTTTTCTCATGCCCGCAGGAAAACAAACCCTCCGCCGCAAGAAACGCCTTTAGAAACGCCCCCGCCGCAAAATACGGGTCACTGCCGCCTGTCGTAATCATGACGTCTGTCACTCTATCCCGCACGGCATATGCGGTATCCGCCTGAAATACGCGCCGAAGCGGCATATACTCCGCACCGAGAAGCGTGTTGAGCGGTTTTTCTTCCATTTGATACTGCGCCGCAAGCTTTGGCGCATAAAGATTGTAATTAATCAGCAAATCCACGGGATACGGCATCCCCATATCCTCCAGGCAGACGGTAACGGCAAGCTTTGAAACCGTCGAAAAATACGCGGTATCCGCCTGATAACTGTCCACAAGCAAAAGGTCGCGTTCGCGCAGCAGCATTTTTTCAAGCTGCGAAAGCTCACTCATCATGTCCCTGTAATCCGTATGCAGCACAATCACGCGAAAGCCCCGCTCCTCTATCAGACTGCGGCATTCATCGTCTGCCGTGAGAAAGACCGGCTTACACCGTTCTCCCAAATCGGCAGCCGCTTCCGCAATCGAAAGACAGCGCATCACATGCCCCATGCCAATCTGCGTATTGCCGTCCGCACGAATATAAAACATCTCCTGTTCCCTCCAATACCTGCGTATTTGCCGATTGAAACGTTCAATCCGTTATTTTACGGTTTTGCGAATCAGCATAAACGCCTCCGCCCGCTGCATTCCTGCCGCCATGCCCCGCGTTTTGGACAGCACGTCCATCCCCTCAAGGCTTCGCGGGTGCGGAAACGCGCAAAGCTCCGAAACATAACTTTGCATCGCTTTTTCCTTCTGTGCGTAATACTCCGTAATATCCACAAACACATTCGGGCAAAACGCAGGCTGCGCACTGTAGTCAAAATTCCACTCCGACGAGGAAAGCGTTTCAAACGCATAAAGCTCCTCCACGCAGTAATCCCCAATCGGTCTTGCCGCCGTCAGAGCCGCGCGCGCCGTATACTGGTGGTCCACATTCAAATCCCCGCTATAGTGCGTATACACAATCTGCGGTTGCAGCGCACGTATTTTTTCCTCAACCGCCTTCACAATATCCAGCAAATCCACCTCGTCAAAACGATTGTCGGGAAAATCCGCAAAAAACACGTCCCGAAAGCCGATTGCCTGCGCGCTCTCCAGCGTATTTTGATGAAGCGCGTCCACAACCTCCTTCTCTACGTCTTCCCTGTGCGTCCCGCGTGAGGTCTGTCCCTCTCCTAAAATAAGCGCATACACTGCATCTCCCTGTGCCGCATGCCTTGCCGCCGTCGCGCCGACGCCAAGGATTTCATCATCAGGGTGCGCCGCTACGATTAACACTGTTTTCATTTTATTTCCTCTCATTTCTGTACAAACCACAAACCGTACCTTGATACGAAATTATCGGCACAGCCTGCCCAAATTATTCCGTGGGTTGACTCCGAAAAACCACACGCGCCGAAAGCGTCTGCCCGTCCCCGGACAAGTTGGCCTCCTCAAACTCCAACCGATACGCGCCAAACTCCAAATATGCCCTCGGATACCCCTCCGCGTCCAGCATTCGGATATAATCATATATCTTATCCAATTCCATATCACATGTTATCTTACTATCCTCCGGCTTTCTGCGCTTGAAAACAACCGGATTTCCCTCCTGTGGTACAGGTGTTATTTTTCCCGTCAAAAACACAGGTATCATTTCCTGAAAAATAATATCCGCACACCGCACAAAAATTTCCTGCGCACTTCCCGCAAGCGACAGCGGTCGTTTCATATAGACCGGTCCGCCGTCAAGCGTTGCCGTCACCCTGATTGCCGATACCTTCGTTTCCTTATGACCGCGCGCAATCAGGTTCTGCAAAGGACTTCCGCCACGTCCGTACGGTAAATCCGTCATGTGAAACACGACACATTCCCAATTGTCCGTAATTTCATTTGGAATAAAATACGACCAATGAGGCAGTAAAATGTAATCCGGATTAAAACTACGCACGTTATTTACCGTCAATTCCTCTTTTTCCGTGTAAAGAACAATCTCATGAATTCCCTCATACTGTTTCTGTAGTTCCTGCGCGCGTGCAATATTCCACGACTTGATTGTCGCAATGATAACCCGCATCCGCTCACTCCCTTCTGTCTGTGCGGCATTTATAAGACATACTCGTACTGTATATAATCCGCCAATTCCTTTTTGGTAAATCCGCACTTTTCAAACGCCCTCGCAGACGCATGATTTTCAAATTTGACCTGACCTGTTAATTTAATAACATCCGATATTTTATCTAAAACAACCTGTTCTTTGATTAATTGCAGCAGTCTGCTCCCATATCCTTTACCGCGATACCGTGCATCAATACTGTAATCAATCAGCGCCTCCCCGTCCGCAACGTTCAGCCGGATTTGTCCTACGGGCGTCTCCCCCGCGCACAAAATATAATGATACACTGACTTGTCCGCCAACGTTTTCGTAAACCATTTCACATGATTTTCATAGGGAATCGTCTCCGTGTGGAACGCATTCTGCCGCACCGTCGCATCATTTGCCCATTTATACAGCAAATCAACATCTGACGGATTTACTTTTCGCAACAATAAGCACATATCATACCCCCAATTATGATGCCTGCGGATTGTTCCGTGCTGCGCACTCCCGCAATCCTGCCCAATATTCGCATATCGTGGGATATACATCCCACTTTTATGCTCATATCGGGGCGGGTCTCAAGGTCTTTCACCCACTTATGAGCAAGCTCATGTGGTCTTAGACCTTTTGACCCTGGCATCATTTTATATCCTCAAAAGACAACGGCGTACCACGTTTGAGCTCATGCTTTGCCGTCTTCCCAAGCACTTCCTTGTAATGCTTTGGCTTTAACCCGTAAGCCGGACGAATGCTCCTGATATTTTTGGTGGTAAGCTGTTCGCCCGCCTGAATATCCTCCACCACAAACAGCGAACGCCGAAAGCATGCATTCGACTTCTCCTGCTCCGACACGCCGTACGTTACCGTTCCCATCGCCTTCTCAACCTCGCGCACCTGAGCCACCATGGCACGGAATTCGTCCGGCTCCATCGAAAACGACGAATCGGGATTTTTAATTGCACGGCTGATGCAGAAATGCTTTTCAATGATATTTGCCCCTATCGCAACCGCCGTCGCCGCGCTGAAGCTTCCCATCGAATGGTCCGAAAGCCCGATTGGAATATCAAACCGCTTCTTCATATCACAGATTGTCGTTAAATTCATTTCCTCGCTCTTTGCAGGGTACGCACTGGAGCACTTCATCAGCGCAAGCTGCCTGTTTCCCGTCGCATAAATAGCATCGACCGCCTCCTCAATCTCCTGCAGCGTTGCCATTCCGGTTGACATAATTATCGGTTTGTTTTTCGACGCAATATACTCCAACAACGGAATATCCACCAGCTCAAACGACGCAATTTTATAAAAGGAAAGCCCAAGCTCCTCCAAAAAATCCACTGACGTCCTGTCAAACGGCGTGGAAAGAAAATCAATCCCCACCCTTGCCGCCTCGTCGCGCAGCCTGTCCTGCCACTCCCAGGGGGTGTACGCCTTCTGATACAGCGAATACAGGTTCTCCCCCTCCCAAGTGCCCTTCTCAATATGGAAGTATTCATTATGACAGTCAATCGTCATCGTGTCCGGCGTGTAGGTTTGGATTTTCACACAGTCCGCCCCCGCCTCCTTCGCCGCCCCGATCATCTCCAGTGCGCGCTCAATGCTCCCCGCGTGGTTTGCCGACATCTCCGCGATAATATACGCCGGAGCGCCGTCCCCTACCGTTCTTCCATTGATGTTGATTGTCGTTCCCATCCTTACACCACACCTTTCCAAAATCTAACGCCTTCCCGCCTTTTCATCGCTTAACGCTGCCGTGCCCCGTTCTCTCCATACAAAATCCGGTACTTCATCTCCGCAATCTCCCAGTCTTCGGGCGTATCTATATCCTGCACCGTCATCTCATCCTGCACAAACGGCACGACGTTTTCCATCCATATCACTTTCTGCTCTTGAAAGCTCGCCACATTCAGACAGTAAAACTGCCCGCAGTCATGGTAAAGCGGCTCCAAATCCTGCGAACGCATGTTCATACATTCTTTCCATTTCGGTACAATTCTGCCGTTCTCAATCACCACACCGCGCTGCGGCGGAAACGAGAACTTTACAACAGGAATGACACAGTCCGCCTGCTCCTCGTCCAACAGAAGCATCGCCGTCCGAATCGCCTTTGCCGTCACAAACGGCGCCGTCGGATACAGACAGCACGCTCTGTCAAAATGCATACCCATACCTCCGTACACATTCAGCACCTCGTCCACCACGTCCGCCGTCGTCGCAAAATCGTTCGCCGTCTTTTCACTGCGCAAAAAAGGAACCTTCGCCCCTGCCCGCTTTGCCGCGTTGGCAATTTCCTCATCGTCTGTGGAAACCATGACCTCATGAAACATGTCCGCCGCAAGCGCCGCCTCAATGCTGTATTCCAAAATCGGTCTGCCCAAAAACGGCTTGATATTTTTACGCGGAATGCGCTTACTGCCTCCCCGCGCCGTTATGATTGCGATGCTTTTCATCTCAAATACCTATGCTCCTTTCACAACCTGCAAATTGGGATTTCCCCCGATAAACTCCAAAAGTACAAGGACAGCCTGCACCACCCTTGTACTCCTACACAATTCGAATCGAGCAGGGGAATGACCTTCTCTCCTACTCACCGCGCGCCCCGTGCGCCGCTTTAGCGGCATATTGCAATGTGAAAAACTTTCATATATGGTTTTACACATTTTGCACGGGCTGTGCATAATATGCAACAATCTTTTTCACCGCCGCAATCACGTCCGCCACATCGCTGTCCGTAAGCGAATAGTAGAGCGGCAGGCTCAACATCTCATTGTAAAGCTTTTCCGCATTTGGACAAAGCCCTTTCTCATACCCAAGCTTTTCATAATACGGGTGCCAGTAAACCGGAATATAATGCACATTGCAGGCAATATTCTCCGCCCCAAGCGCCTCAAAAAAGCCCTTCCGGTCAATCGAAAGCCGCTCTGGCACAATGCGCAGGATATATAAGTGCCGCACCGTGTCCGACTCCGCAATTTCCTCCTGCACAAACAATTCCGGCATAGTGCGAAACGCCGCATTATACTGCTCCACAATCTCCCGGCGCCGCTTTGCAAAAAGCGCAAGCTTGTCAAGCTGGCTTAGAATCAGCGCACACTGCATATCCGTAATCCGGTAATTATAACCCAAATCAATCTGCTCATGATACCACGGTCCATGACTTTCCTTCTGATAAAAACGCGCATCCTTTGTAATTCCATGCGAACGGTATAATAACAGCTTTTCGTACAAATCCTCACGGTTTGTCAGCACCGCGCCGCCCTCGCCGCCCGTCACGGTCTTAACCGGATGAAAGCTGAACGTCGTCATATCCGCAATGCTGCCGACAGGCATTTTGTTATATTTCGTGCCAATCGAATGTGCGCCGTCCTCAATCAGAACAATGCCCTTTCCCTGACATAATTTTAACAAAGGCGCAAGCTCCACCGCCTGCCCCGTAAAGTCAACGGCAACCACCGCCTTTGTCTTGTCCGTAATCTTCTCAGCGACACATTCAGGACTGATATTATAAGTTCTTGGATTAATATCCGCAAACACGGGCTTTGCGCCGCAGTATAGCGCACAGTTTGCCGACGCCGCAAACGTAATCGGCGTGGTAATCAGCTCGTCGCCCTCCCCCACGCCTGCCGCAAGCGCCGCAATGTGGAGAGCCGCCGTACCGTTACTGCACACGACCGCATACTTCGCGCCCGTGAGCGCACAAAGCCGCTCTTCAAGCTCCGTAATCTTCGGTCCGCACGTGAGATAATCACTCACAAGCACTTCTGACACGGCTTTCACATCCGCTTCATCTATATACTGGTGTCCGTAAAACAATTTCGTTTCCCTGACGGGAGTACCGCCCTCTATCGCCGGTTTTTCCATATCCGTCCCTATCCTTTCCGCATTCATGCGCCAAAAGAACACCGTTCTTTTGATGTGAAATTTTACACATTATTCATGCAGGTCTGTCTTTAGCAGCTCCCGAATCTGCTCCACCGTAAGCCACTGTGTATTGTTCCCCGACGAATAATAAAACCCGTCCGCAACCTTCCTGCCGCTCGGATTCGGACGCTTTGACTCCTGCCAAAACATCTGCGGATAAATGATAAAGTGCTTGTCGTACTCATATGTCGTCATCGAATCCTCCGCCGTGACCATCACCTCATGCAGCTTTTCGCCCGGCCGAATCCCTGTCTCTATCGTCTTAATACCGGGAGCCATCGCCTCCGCAAGGTCCGTCACCTTAAACGACGGAATTTTGCTGATAAACGTCTCTCCGCCCTTTGCCTCCTCAAGCGCCTTAATCACAAGCTCAATTCCTTCCGTAAGGCTAATCCAAAAGCGCGTCATCCGATAGTCCGTAATCGGCAGCTCTTTTGCCCCTTCGTCAATCAACTGCTGGAAAAACGGAATAACCGAGCCGCGGCTCCCCGCCACATTTCCGTAACGCACAATGGAAAAATTCAGGTCCTTATCGCCGCAGTACGCATTTGCCGCGATAAAGAGCTTGTCCGACACAAGCTTTGTGCCGCCGTATAGATTCACGGGATTAACCGCCTTGTCCGTCGAAAGGGCAACCACCTTTTTAATGCCCATATTGAGCGCCGCATCAATCACATTCTGCGCACCGTTGACATTCGTCTTAATCGCCTCATTCGGATTGTACTCACATGCAGGCACCTGCTTTAACGCCGCGGCATGAATCACATAATCAACGCCCTCGAATGCACGTTTCATACGCTCATAATCCCGCACGTCGCCGATAAAAAAGCGCAGCTTGTCCTTGTATTGTACAAACCGGTTCGCCATCATCCACTGCTTGAACTCGTCCCGCGAATAAATAATAATTTTCTTCGGATTGTAATGCTCCAGCACGTATTCCGTAAAGCAATGCCCGAATGACCCCGTACCGCCTGTAATTAATATTGTCTTGTTATCCAATAACATATATGTTCCTCCATTAATTTCACTGCATAATTATATTAATTTTACCATATATTTCCAAATACGTCAAAAACATAAAATGTCCTTACCTATTCTTTCCTGTTCTTTCCCCGAATATTCCGGTAAAAATACAGCAGCTTAAAATAAACCAAAAACCGCAGCGGCGACCTCATATGCATCGCGGCAAGCTTCTTCTGCTCCGCATCAAATTCCCTCTGATAGTATACATTCTTCTGAAAATCAGGAAACTCGTGCCGCATACCGTCCGCAATCAGCCGCAAAAAACCAAGCCTTGGCTGTTTCATGCCAAGCATATACGTAAACAGCGTATTCATATAATACAGCTTGGAAAACGCAAACTCAAATTCCTGCAGGTACGGCTTATAAAAACCGCAGCGGCGCGCTTCCTCGATCATCCGTTTTCCCATCAGAAGCCTCGCCTCGCACTTTTCCATACTGATCTTGTGCACGGTTGACATATCATGTTGATAATAATAGTATAACGGCTCCTCCACTTTCTCAAAATGCGTAAAATGCAGCATCCATATCGGTGACGCGCAGTTGTCCTCATAAAACGTCCGCTCGGGAAAGCGCAGATGATGCGTGTCAATCACTTCTTTTAAGTACACCTTAATCACCATACTGCCCGGATTCATCACTAACAGCCTGTACTTGTCAAGATCCAGCACGCCCGTCTGCTCCGCCGTGTTGTTTGGCATCAGCTTTCCGACTTTCATGCTCTGCGCGTTCGTCATGCAGTAATCACAGCCGACTACATCCGCCCCCGTCTGCTCCGCCTTGCCAATCAGCTTCTCATACATATCCGGCGCAATCCAGTCATCAGAGTCGACAAAACCAATCCACGTCCCGCGCGCCGCCTCAATCCCCTTGTTGCGCGCGCCTCCCTGCTTTACATTCTCATAGGATTGTATCACCTTAAATTTCCACGGATAGTTGGATTCATACTCCTGCAGGATTGCAAGCGAATTGTCTGTCGAAGCATCGTCCACCGCAATGATTTCATAATCCGCTATGGTCTGATTGACAAGCGAATCAAGACAAAAACGAAGCTTATTGCCCCCCGCCATATTATAAACCGGCACCACAATGCTGAGTTTCATGCCTTTCCCTCCTCCTGCTGAATCGTATCCTACTCCTGTACAATCTTTCCGTTCTCCACCACAAACACCATATCGCACTTCTCAATCGTCTGTAGCCTGTGCGCAATAATAACAAGCGTTTTTTTACCATGCAGCCTGTTAATGGACTCCATAATCGCCGCCTCCGTCTCATTGTCCAGCGCCGACGTCGCTTCGTCCAAAATCAGGACCTCCGGATCATGGTACAACGCCCGCGCAATCCCGATTCGCTGTCGCTGTCCGCCCGAAAGCCGGATACCGCGCTCGCCGATTCCGGTGTACACACCCTCCGGCAAAGTCCTCACAAATTCGTCAAGCTGCGCCTCTTTTAATGCATGCCAAAGCCTCTCATCGTCAATCTCCTCCTCCGGCACGCCAAACGCAACATTTTTGCGAATATCCGCATCCAACAGAAAAATCATCTGCGGAATGTACCCCACATTGGCAAGCCACTCCCTGTAATGCTCCTGAATATCCACATCATCCGCAAGCACCTTTCCGCCCTGCAGCTTTAAAAGCCCGAGCAAAATATCAATAATCGTCGTCTTTCCCGCGCCGCTTGCGCCCTTAATGCCAATCGACTTGCCAATCGGAAAGCTGACCGTGGCATTGTCAAAAATCAGCTTATTCGAATTCGGATAATGGTACGTAATGCCCGAAAGCTTCACCTCTCTCATAACCGGAAGCTTCTCCTTAGCCGCCACCGCATACGAAATATCCGTGTGCGCAGCGTCTGTCTCCTCGATTAAATTGTCACTTACGTTAAAGAAAAACGGTTCGTTAAACGCCATACTCGTCATCTGGTTGTTAATCCGGCTTGCCGCCGGCAAAAGACGCATCGCCGCAATTCCAAACGCCGCAAACAGCGACACCATGCCCGACACATCTGCCCCTATCAGAATCAGTACCATAATATAGCCTAAAAGTCCCGCAATACATACGGTTTCTATCAAAAGCTTGGGCGTATTGTTAAACAGGCTGAACCGCTCCATCGCCTTGACATAACCCTCGCCGACCTTACAGTATTCCCCGACAAAATACTGCTCGCGCCCCGCAACCTTTATCTCCTTAATGCCCTGAACCGTCTGCGAAATCCACGCGTACATCGACGCGCCGAAATCCTGATTTTCCTTCCCCGTGCGGTTCATAATCGGCTTGATAATGTTTTTAATCGCCACAAGCGTCACGCCCAAAAGCACCGCAATGACCACCGTCATCACAGGGTCCTCAATCGCAAGCGCCGCCACCAGGAAAATAACGACAATCGCCTCCGACGCAATCTGCAGAACCGACATAATCAGCGCATACATATTGCTCACATCCGCCGTGATACTCCTTTGAATAACAGCTGTTTCTGCATTCAGATAATACTCATACTCGCGCCGCACAAAATTCTTCATCAGACTTGACGCCGTGCGGAACTGATTGCTGAACACGAAGCGGTAGAGCGTGCGCTGCAAAAAAAACGCAAAAATATTTTTTGCCGCATAAAGCCCGATTAAAAACAAAATCGCAAGCACCGAAAACTGTACCGTACTCTGCAAATGAAGCAGTTCGCACAGTTCCTGATACGTCTCTCCTTGCTCCAGCGCCGCAGGATTGATTATGAGCTGCACCACCGTCATCACCATCATCACCGCGCCCGTCTCCAGTCCTGCCGAGATAATCATCATCACAAGCAGCCGCGCCATCTGCCCCTTTTGCTTTTTATCCATTAATATGTTGATTTTCTTTAATATTTTCAGCATCTGCCAGCTCCTTTAACCGTTTGCAAGCGTAAGACCTGCCTTTTTGTTGTAAGCATGTTTCTCCGGTTCCTCGTAAGCATCCCAAAACGATGCGCCAAGATTAATCTTTTCCTCCACAAAATCCATGCTGTTCATCGCCGTCGTCACTATCGAAACCGCCCGTTTGATTTTCAGCCCCTCAAAAAAGTTCAGCACCTCCACCGGAAACCGCCCCCTAAGAACCACTGCGTCCGGACAAAGCGCCCCATAATCTATCATATCCCTCGGGTGCGGTTTTATCAATACTCGATACCCTTTGCAGTATTGCGCAATCACGTCAAGGCAGACCTTTTTGCGCGCCTCCTCGTCTACCGGATGCGGCTCCGTCAGAAAACACGCAAATTCCTCCCCCGCATACGAAGGCTTCAACTGCGCCATAAGCGCATCGGCATCCTCAATAAAGGCTTGTATCATCAGTCTTTTCTGTTCTACAGTAAGCGCCGCTTCAAGCGGTTTTCTCGGCGCCTCCACAAAGCGCGGGCAGTCCGTCGGCACAACGCTGCGGTCGTTAATCTCCATGTCAAGGCAGTATTTGCCCCAACCGTTCATCACAAAAATAACGTTTCTGCGCGAAAGCCACGTTTTTAGTTTAAAATGCGAACTGTTTGCCACATACGCATCGTCCAAATTTTTCAGACAGTCCAGCCCGTCCTCCACCGCATGATAATAAATATGACGGTAATTCAGATAATACCCAATCGGGTCGCTGTCGCAAAACACATAAATATCTTCATACGCCCCAAAATCAATCTGCGCCATATATGGTATCTCGCATTTGGCAAGCTTTTTCGTAAAAATCATCCGGTTTATCAGATGTTTCAACACATTGCTGTAATTTGCACGGTACTTTGCAAGCTCTGGAAAAAAGTCCTCCCGCTTCTCGTCAAGCGCAAAAACCTCGTGAAAAATCCCCGTGCGATTAAGCCGCTCTCCCAAATTTTCAAAATCCGTCGAAATGGAACTGAGCGCAATATCCGCCCTTTGATAATCACAAGACGGTGTTTCCCGCTGCACCTTCATTTCCTTTAAAATCGAAACAAACACATGGTAAAAAGTATGGCAGACGTAAATTCTGCTCTTTGTTTTTTTCATTAACATCACCTGTTATTTTATTTTAAAACACCCCGACGCGTGTAGGCATACCCTGCTCTTGGACGAATAATAGGCGCTATGCTGAGCGGACCCTCCTGCTGCACACGTACCTCTCCCTTCAAAAGCCCCTCACAAAAGCTGTAAAGTCTGTCCGCTGCCTCATGCGGGTTCCAGGCATCTGTCATTGTCCGGTACGCATTTGTTCCAAGACGCCGACAAAGTGACGCGTCCTGGCAAAGCTGCAAAACATACGCCTGAAATTCCCTGAAATTTCCCGTTTTATATACAAGCCCGTTTTTTCCATGCTTTAACAGAAACGGCACCGCCCCGATACCATGCCCTGCCACAACCGCACACGCGCTGTTCATCGCCTCATTCAGCACAGCGCCCCAGCCCTCCAAATAATTGCTGGTAAACAGAAAAACATCCGCCTGCTCCATAAATTCCCTGACACGCTGCGGCGGCAAAAACCCATGAAATGTCACCGCATCCGTAAGCCCGTAACGCACCGTCATCTGACGCAGAGACTCTTCCAAGTCTCCGCCGCCCACCATATCAAGATGAAACGAAATCCCCTGCCGCTTCAGATACCGCGCCGCCTTTATGGCATACTCCGGATGCTTCAGCTTTAAAAACCGTCCCGCCCACAAGATGCGAACGCACGTTCCGCTCCCATTCTCAACATGCCGCTTTTGCAGAAACAATGCATCCAAATCATACGGATTGACCGTCGGGAAATATCCCCACACAAACTTTTTCCCCGGATACGCATGTACAATCGCAAAATCCGACGCCACATACGCCCCGTGACATAAAAGATACACCGGCGCATCGGCATACTGCGTGTGGTCCTCATACTTCTTCTTCCTGCCGCGCGGTGAAATCGACTTCCACTGCCCCTCGCGGTAAAGCCGCTCGCTCGCACGAATGACAATCTTCCCCGCGTTTAGTCTCGGCTTAATATAGCTTTCATCCTCAACTCCGCCAAACACGACAATATCGCTCTCCAGCATTAAATCCGCACACGACGCTTCTTCCTCATAGTAAAGTTTCAGGTAAGGAATATCCGGGACCTCGCTTCCCCACCCCATCTTCACCCTGTCTTCCTCCATTGGTGACGTCTGAATAAACGCAAAATCTGCTCCCAGCCGCTCATACAGCGCATTCGACATCGGAATCTGATGGTGGTTGATATAATTAGACACTATGGTTAATCTCATAATAAATCTCCATAAGCCGGTTGTAATTCGTATCCGGATTGTGTGTTTTCATCGCGTGCGCCCGCGCGTTCGCGGAAAAATACATCGCAAGCTTATCGTCCTCAAAAATCTGCAAAATCGCATCCTTTAGACGTTTTGGCTTATCCTTCGGATAAAGCAGCCCGTCCTTTTTGTCCGTCAAAAGATTGTGCACGCCGCCCACATCCGCGGACACGACCGGCACACCAAGAAGCATCGCCTCCCCCACCGAATTGGGCGAATTCTCAATTGCCGACGGACATAAAAAAACGTGCGTTTTTAAAAATCGGGCGCACATACGGTCGGAGTGCAGACGCCCGACAAACTTGATATGATCCTCAAGCTTATGCTTTTTAATCTGACTTAACAAATATTTTCCGTAACCCGACAAACGGATTTTGTCGCGCAGGCTTCCATGTGCCGTAATAACGTCTCCCGCCACGTAAACCGTCGTATTTTCGTACTCCTCAACGATTTCCGGAAGAATGTCAAGCACATAGTGAAGCCCCTTAATCGGATAGTTGCCCTGACTTAAAAACAGCGAAAAATGCTCAATTTTATCAATATTCCACGTATTGCTGTAAAACTCACTGCGAAGCGTTTCATTCATAAAATGATACTTTGCCTGCGGCGCAAGCTTCTTTGTCATTTCCCGGTCAAAGTCCGTTCTTCCCGTAACATGACCGACAAGGGAAAGCGCTTCTGTCTCAAACGCCCCGCGCTTTCGAAACTTCTCCTGCTGCTCAAACAGACCATCCTTTTTCAATATATCCCGCACCGTCTTTTTCTTCTGTGCCGCAAGCGGCAAATCCGCCATATACACATCGGCAATCGCACTGCAAAGCCCCTGTATCCCAATCAGCGTCCGCTGCGGATTATGAAACGCCTTCACCGCCGCAAGCGTATGCGGAAACTCCGTTCCGAAAATATGAAGCACATCCGGTTTAAAGTCCTCCATAATCGCGCCAAGACTCTCCTCCAGCCCTGCATCATACTTCTCGGGATGCGCCGTATCCTCCCTGAAAATATAGTAATCAACCGTATCCGCCTGATCTTTCACAAACAATGACTTGTCCGTCTTTACCATATCCAAATCAGACGACGCCGGAAAGCAAATCGCAAGCGTTATGTCATGCCGGCTGCGGTTTAAAATCAATTTACTTGCAAGCCCCGAAAGCCACCCCTCCTTGACAATAATCTTCTGTCCAAGGCTTTTTGCGATAAACGGGAGCATAATATTGCACAGCCATAACACTCTCATAATGAACCCTCTCTTCCCTTCCTTTTATAGAATAAGGTTTTTAACTTATTGTATCCTGCCGACAAAAATCTGTTGTTTGCAATCATGGTCCGAAGCGGAGCCAGACTCAGAAACATAATCAGTCTGTACTTCCCTGCCTTTTTCCGCCCCATATACTTTACGGTAATTTCCCTGTGCTGCTTTGCCGAACGTCTTTTATTTTCCTTCGTCTCCGAATATCCGCCGCCCTCGTACACAGCAACCGTCACGGGCGCATAACAAATCTTTGCCTTTTTTTCATAAAAGCACCATAAAAAATGCTCATAGTCCGCGCGCACATTATACCTCGGCTCATACGCCCGCTCTTCAAACATCGCGCGGCTGTAAAAGCAGGTCTGATGACAAGGAACATTTCGATAACATGTGAAATCATTTATTTCGGGAGAAGCGGCAATGACCGTCACAAGCCCCTTATGGTAAAGGTTTCCATAAACAATGTCCGGTCTGCGCTCCTCTTTTAAAATTACATCCGATATTTTATCAAGCACCTGATTATCGTAAAAGTTGTCGCCTGCATTCATAAAAATGAAATAATCGCCCTGCGCATGCGCCACCGCCTGATTCATAGCGTCATAAATCCCGCTGTCCGGACTTTGGTAAATATGAAGCCGCACATCGTCTACAGCCGCCGAAAGCGCCTCCACGCAGCCATCCGACGAACCGCCGTCCTTTATGACAATCTCATACTCCTGATAATGCTGTGCAAGCGCACTCTCCACAGTTTCGCGAAGGCGTCCGCCTGCATTCAGGCACACAATGATAATGCTGAACTTCATGCCAACCCCCATGCCTTTCTTACTTTGTATAAGCCTATTTAAAAATATATCGTTCCTCAAACAGCCACATACGATACGGAAGCAGTCCGACACCCTCCTGATGCGCACTGAGCAAAAACAGCAAAAAATACAGCACACATGCCGCAAATACCACACCTTTCCATTTCATCTTCAGTGCCTCGTCTTCTATATTTTTAAGGATTAACGGTATCATCAAAAGCTGCGACACGCTCAAATAATACACAATCCTTGTCACCACGGGCAGAAACGAAAAAAACGTCGATGCGAGAAGCGCAAGAAAATGCAGCTGTCCGCAAAACCGAATGGTCCTGCCATCCGCCGACGCGGTAAACGTACTGCCCTTATAACGCACAAACCACAAATACATTCCCAATGCCAATGCCACCCGCAGCACACTTGCCAAACTCATACCGCCGTCAAGATAAATCGTATTTTTGTAGGAGGGATACAGAGCCAACGCCAGTTTCAGCAAAAAACCGCGCCCCATAAAGCACGCCGCACTGGCAAGAAGCCCTAACACATACACCCACCGCTTCCATACAAACGCGGCAATCCAGTACACCAAAAGCACCAAAAGCACAGACTTATGAAACAGTGCGGCACAACCGATAAAAAACACAAAACGGATGTAATCCTTCTCCAACACATACCGCATCGCCCCCAACGCAATGGAAAGCGCAAAATAATACCGCACCGTATTAAACGTCTGAAAATAAAGTCCAAGTGTCATAAACAGAAAAAAGCTCTGTGCAAAATCCGCACTGTCCCTGTAAAAAAACCTCAGAAAAAGAAACAGCGTAAAAAAAGCAAACAAGGCAAAAACAGCCTCATAACATTCCCAGCCAAACAGTGTATAAACAAGCCTTACCAAATAATTAAAGCCCGGTTCCGTCACCACATATCCGCCCACATACGCTTCATGTGCGGTAAGCGTATACTGTGCATAATCGTTTCCAATACCGAAACGAAGCGCCGACACCGCAAAAAGCACCGCAAAAATTCCTGAAAGAAACAGACGATTGAGCGCATTTTGGCGAAGACACGCGTCCTTTCTTGCTCCTGCACAGGCAGGTCTCACATGAAGCGCCATAATGCACGTTCCAAAAGCGACTGCTATATAAAACACAATGGAGATTACTCTCGCCATACTCAAAGCCCCTCCACGGAGCGAATGCCCTTTTTCATCAGCGCCAGTGCATTTTTCTTTGGAATTTCGGCGCACATCACCTTACCGTGTGCCAAAATAAAGCGCACTGCCATCGGATATGCCAATGCACCGTACAAAAAATGATACAACACGCCTCTGTCAAGAAAAAATTTGTCCGTATATCCCTTAAACCATGTTGATTCCCGCTCGCGCTCCGCGCCAAGCTCCGCAGGCACTGCATACACCTTCAGTCCATATTGGATACATTCCTTTAAAAACAGGCTGTCCTCACCGTTACTGTACTTCGCGCCGCCTCCAAACAGCAGGGAAAACGTTACATTCGACGCGTGAAGCTTTTCCCGGCGCACTGCAAACGAATACGTCGGATAACGCCCCGCATTCCACACATGCACGCGGTGAAATTTCGTCGTATGGTATGTCGCACGCGTTTCCCCCACCCGCATATTAAACAGCAGAAAATCCGCCTCAGGATGCTCCTCAAACGCATCTAAAACCTTCTTTTCATATCCCTCGTCATACACAATGTCCTCGTCCGCAAAGAGCACAATATCCCCCTGCGCCCGCAAAAGCGCATTGTTGCGGCTTAGTCCCACGCCGCGCTCCACAAGCTCAAAGCATTGTATCCTCTTATTCTTGTGTCTGTATTCATGATAATCAAAATACGTTGTTTGATTTACAATAATCGCATCGCTCTCCAAGTTCATCCGCTCTGCCAACGTCGCTGTATCTTCATCGAGAGACGACACCAATACCTGCAGCTTCACGCTCTCACGCCCTTTCTCTTCCATAATACATGTCACTCCAACGCTTATCGCACTCCGTAAGAACCGCCCCCGCTATTGTCCCGCCATGCGTTACCGCATTATTAATTTCATCTGTTATTTTTTCTCTGTATACAATTCCAAACGGCACAACCACTAACAGTACCGCATTCTCATCCGTACTGTACTGCTCACATGGCAGCAATGCGTCACAATTGATTCCTGCATTAAGCGCCGCAAGCCTTTTCACAAAAAGCGCGGCATCCTGTCCATCCGAAGCATCCAGCAGGTAAATTTTATCATGTGCCTTTAACAGATTCAAAATGCCATCCACCAGCCTGCGCTCCTGTCTGCCCGACTGCTGATTACCGCTTCTGTACAGCATTCCCTCCACCGTCAGTCCGAGGAATTTCATAACATCTGTTTTTGTATAAAAACGGTCTCCCGCTAAAAAGGCAAGCAGCACAAAAAAGACGCCTGTTCCTGCAAAAATCGCCGCGCCAAGCAGCGCAGCCCTTTTGGCAAACCATTTGGGCTGTTCCCGTACAATATCATTATCTTCTATCTTATCAATTGCGTCAAATTCATCCTTACTATCGGCAAACACCATTATCGCGTGCTCAAAGGCAGCGCTTACCTTAGCCACTTCGCCCTCGTCCCGCCCTTTTACGGTTATCGTAAGATAGCGCACGTCCGAAAGAATATCCGCGGTTATCATCTGCTTCACCTCAGCCCTGTCATATGATGCGCCCAACTCCTCCATCATGCGCCCCAAAATCAGGTCCGTGGCAATCACGTCGTTCCAAGTAAAATCATTATAATAATCCTTCGCCTCAAGCCTGCCGTCCGCAAAGTCAACATAATATTCCGTTTCCGCCACAAACATTGCCGTGCCTGACTGATACAAAACCAAAACCAAATGAAGACCGCTGCCCAATACGGCACCGGCCACCGCCAGCAGCAACAGCCGCGGCAGATTTCTGATCAGCGTCACAAGCAGCGCCTTGCTGTCGATTCCCTGTCGTATTATCATGCTTTCCCCTCTTCGTCTTTCATTTGGTCTGCCATTCTCCGTATCGCAGTCGTTTGATTCTCGTCCACGCCCTCCGTACTTTCAGACTGGAACAATACCTTAATTGTCAAAAGCATCAGCTTTAAATCAAGCCATACGCTGTAATTTTCAATATAAAACAAATCAAGCTTGAGCTTGTCATACGGTGTTGTATTATATTTCCCGTACACCTGTGCGTATCCTGCAAGCCCTGATTTGACCTTCGTGCGAAACGTAAACTCCGGCATGTCCTCCTGATACTGTTTAATAATCTCCGGACGCTCCGGTCTTGGTCCGATAAACGCCATGTCCCCATTTAAAATATTAAAAAGCTGAGGCAGCTCGTCAATCCGCGTCTTTCTGATAAACCTTCCAACAGGCGTAATACGACTGTCATTCTTAGATGCAAGCCGCGCCACGCCGTCCTTCTCCGCATCAATGCGCATACTGCGGAATTTCAGAATTTTAAACTCCCGCATATCTCGCGTGCACCGCACCTGCTTATACAATATCGGTCCGCCGTCATAAAGCTTGATTGCGATCGCCGTCAAGAGCATAAAAGGCGATGTCAAAACCACAAGCAGCAGCGCACACACAATATCAATGGTACGCTTTATCATACGCTGCTCCACCGTCATCGCATAATCCCGGACGAGCAGAATCGGCGTGTCAAACAAGTGCAGCTGATCCGCACCCTGAACCATAATGTCCGGTATCTTCGGCATAATATATACCCGCACACCCTTACTGTAGCAAAACTTCAAGAGCTTATTCCGCAGCGCCGTGTTCATATCCCAAAGCACAACGCCGTCGTAGCCGGTTAAAATCTCTTTTTCAATACATTTCTGCCCTTCATTCTCATAAATGCACTTCAAAATCCGGTACTTATCCCTGCGTGTCTCAAACTTTCTGAGAATATCCTCAACGGGGCGTTCCCCACTAATAAATAACAGCTGTTTGGGCGGAAAGAACTGCTTATAAAGCCGATGACTGATAAAGGTCCACACACCCGCCACCACGATTTCCCCCAGCATCATCAAAATCAGCGGGTAAGGCGTCACGAGTTTCAGCGACAGCAGAGAAATCTGAAAATAAGAAACAATATTGGTGCAAATCAACGAAATAACCTGCGAAAAAAAGACATCCATCGGCTTCAAATAGCCGATTCTCAGCCCTCCGTATGTAGCCGTGAAAAAAAGAAGCAGCACAAAATAGACTACCGCCAGGAGCCAAAAGCCCTTTCGGTAAAAACTTCTCCACATACCGCTCTGCATAATATCGTTATAGACCCGCTGCCATACATAAATATACAGTGCCGTCTGAAATGCAAGTCCGATTAAAGACATCTGTAAAATAATTGTCCGCTTTATCGCCTCTATCCGTCCCACCAATTTCCTCCTAAACTCTTCTAAGAACCGCCCGAAGCGCCCAAAATACCATATAATACAGGCTTCTTACTGCCGAAAACCCTTCATGTGTTCTGTATAAATTCCAAATTCTGCGGATTGCCGTAAATTTGTTCGCCGAAAGTGTTCCCGTGCTCCTCCTGTACCGCACAAGGCACGCATCCAAACCATAACCCGTACCGTATTTTTTTAAAATATTCCACCAGGTCGCAGTATCCTCACTCGCAATCTGCGGCATCCTAATATCCGTATCCGCAATCACCGCCCGGTCAATCATCACGGTCGATGTAAAAATTGTCGTATTTTTCAATGCCTGCCTGTACGTAATCTCCCGCGGCACATGCACGATTTTCCCAAGTCCCTGTCCATTCTCATCGGCAAACTCATAGCCCGTAAACACAAAACCCTTTCCGCCGCCGATAAACGCAAGCTCACGCGAAAGCTTCTCCTGCTCCCAAATATCATCCGCATCAAGAAAGCACAGATACCTTCCCCGTACAAAGGATACGCCTTTATTTCTGCAGGCGGCAGCTCCGCTGTTTGTCTCCTGCCGGATCAGCCGAATTCTCTGATCGTTTGCGGCGGCAGCCGCAATTACCGCACAGCCATTATCCGCCGAACAGTCATCCACCAAAATCAGCTCCCAATTTTCGTAAGTCTGTGCCTGTACATATCCTATCGTTTCCCCGATAAAACGCTCCGCATTGTACACGGGAACCACAACGCTTACCAGTGTGTCATCTTCAAACGCCATCCTAAAACTCATCCTTAACAAGATATTTTGGTCTGTCCTTAACCTCCATATACATTTTACTCATATATTGCCCCATAATACCGATGCATAAGAGCTGCACACCGCCAATCAGCGAAATAATGCACACCGTCGAAGGCCAGCCTGCAACAGGGTCTCCGTAGATCATCGCACGGATAAAAATAAATGCCATAAACACAAACGCCATCACGCAGAAAATAATACCGAAAAACGATGCAATCGAAAGCGGCGCCGTAGAAAATGCCATAATACCGTCAAGCGAATACAAAAACAGCTTCCAAAAAGACCACTTTGTTTCTCCCGCCGCCCGCTGCACATTCTCATATTCGATCCATTTTGTATCATAACCCACCCAACCAAAAATTCCTTTGGAAAAGCGGTTATACTCTTTCATTGACAAAATAGCGTCCGTCACCTGCCGCGTCATCAGCCGGTAATCCCGCGCGCCGTCCACAATCTCCGTCTTTGATATTTTGCGCATCAGACCGTAAAACCGTCTTGCAAAGAAGGAACGGATTGGCGGTTCCCCCTTGCGGTCTACGCGCCTTGTCGCAACCGAATCGTATCCATCCTCAATATATCCGTACATCTCAGGCAAAATTGCCGGCGGATCCTGCAAATCGGCATCCATCAATACCGTAAAATCACCCGTTGCTTTCTCAAGTCCGGCAATAATTGCAGATTCCTTTCCGAAATTTCTCGAAAAGGACACCAAATGCACCCGCTTATCCCGCTCATGAAGCGCGCGCACTGCTGCAACCGTGCCGTCCCTCGACCCGTCATTCACAAAAATAAATTCAAATTCCACATCCTTCGCATGGAAAAAAGCCTCCTGCTTTATGGTTTCCTCATAAAACAGCGGCACACTCTCTTCCTCATTGTAGCAAGGAACAATGATGCTTAAAACTTTTGCATACTCTTTCAAAAAAACGTCCTCCCGTCAAAAGACATTGTCCGTCAATATCCTTATTACCTCAGAATTTGTCGGTCTGACATTCCTGTCCGCAAACAAATTGCCGAACAGAAATGCAAGCGTGTCGGAACTTCCGCTCAGCCATGCGGTTTCTATCGCAATTCTAATCGCCCGTTCCACATGCTTGTCCGTCGTTTCAAAGCGCTTTGCCACTTCCGGGTATAGACGCTTTGTTACCGAATTTAGCATTTCAGGTTCTTTATAGGAAATCCATACTGCTTCGCGCAGATAGCGGTATCCCTTCTGTCTTGGTTGAAATCCTGCACAAAGCAACAAATATGTAGTCCTTTTTAGTGCTCTCAATCTCGGGCCATCTTTCATTCCCGTCAACCTCACCTTTCACAAACGCTCGGCTACTACAATCTTGCTTCCTGAACATTCTCCTTAAACCAATCATATGCGAGCTGTACACCTTCCTCCAGCTCAATTTTGTGTGTCCATCCCAAATTATGAAGTTTTGTAACATCTGTCAGCTTACGCGGCGTTCCGTCGGGCATCTCGCTGTTCCAAACGATGTCGCCCTCGAATCCAACCACACGTTTTACCGTTTCCGCAAGCTCCTTTATCGTAACTTCTTTTCCTGTACCGATATTGACATGCTGCTCACCGTCATAATTCTCCAGCAAAAAGACACACGCATCTGCCATATCATCCACATACAAAAACTCCCGAAGCGGCGTTCCGGTTCCCCAAAGCTCTACACTTCCGGCACCGTTTACCTTCGCATCATGAAATTTCCGTATCATCGCAGGCATCACATGCGATTCCTGTAAGTCATAATTATCGTACGGTCCGTAAAGGTTCGTCGGCATACAGCTGATAAAATCATCCCCGTACTGCCGTTTAAAAAATTTACACATTTCAAGTCCCGCAATCTTTGCAACGGCATACGCCTCATTCGTCTCCTCAAGCGGTCCCGTCAGCAGCGCGTTCTCCGGTATAGGCTGCGGCGCCATTTTGGGGTATATGCAGGTGCTTCCCAAAAACAACAGCTTTTTCACCCCATAATCGTGACAACACTTGATAACGTTACACTGGATTTGCAGATTTTCATAGGCAAATTCCGCAGGCGCCGTATTGTTTGCATTGATTCCTCCTACTTTAGCGGCAGCAAGAACAACGACATCCGGTCTTTCCTTAACAAAAAAGTCCGTGACCTCCTGCTGACTCGTCAGGTTCAGCTCCTTGTGCGTCCTCCCGATAATGTTCGTATATCCTTTTTCTCTCAAGCTTCTTACAATCGCAGAGCCCACAAGTCCCCTGTGCCCTGCCACATAAATCTTATCCGACCGATTCATTTTCTTCTCCATTCCTTTTTGCATTGCGATATTCCTCACATGACATTCCGGCAATCGCCCTTAAATCCGCATCCATCATCATAGCGACAAGTCCCTTAAAGTCCACTTTACGCTTCCAGCCAAGCTCTTTCTCCGCCTTCGCGGCATTTCCCCACAAAAATTCCACTTCTGCGGGACGATAGAACTCCGGATTGACATCCACCAAAAGCTTTCCTGTCTTATTGTCATAGCCCTTCTCGTTCACGCCTTCGCCTTCCCAACGGATCTGGATGCCAAGCTCGGCAAAAGCAGCTTCGACAAACTGACGTACGGTATGCGTCTCATTTGTTGCAAGCACGTAATCACCGGGCGCCTTTTGCTGCAGCATCAGCCACATACCCTCAACATAATCACCGGCAAACCCCCAGTCTCTCTTTGCATTCATGTTTCCAAGAGAGAGCTTGTCCTGCTTTCCTGCGATTATATTTGAAATAGCAAGTGTTATTTTTCTTGTAACAAAATTCTCTCCGCGACGCGGCGACTCGTGATTAAACAAAATACCATTGCAGGCAAACATGTTATAAGACTCTCTGTAATTTACCGTAATCCAATACGAATAAAGCTTTGCCGCCCCGTAAGGACTCTTCGGATAAAACGGCGTTGTCTCGCTCTGCGGCGCCGTTTCGGGCAGTCCACCGAACAGCTCTGAAGTCGATGCCTGATAGTAGCGGCAATTGCCGCCGTTTACGCGGATTGCCTCAAGCAGCTTAAGCGTGCTTACGCCCGTTGCGTCAGCAGTATACTCCGGCACTTCAAATGAAATACCCACATGCGACTGCGCCGCAAGATTGTAAACCTCCGTCGGTCTGACTTCAGCGATAATGCGCATCAGATTTGACGAATCGGTCGTATCCGCAAAATGCAGGAAAAATTTTACTTTATAATAATCGGAATTGATTAAATGGTCAATCCTCATGGTATTTGAAATGCTGAGCCGGCGGATTAATCCATGCACCTCATATCCTTTCTGCAGCAGAAACTCCGCAAGATAGGATCCGTCCTGACCTGTAATTCCCGTTATCAAAGCTATATTCTTCATACTTCCTCCTAATACTCCTAATATCTTCCAATTTTAAATTGCTTAATACCATATTACATGTTTCGGATATATTCCGCAATGGCTTTTTCCCAATCCGAAAACATATGGTTCGTCGTAAGCTTGAGCATATAGTTTTCCAACACGGAATACGCAGGTCTCGGCGCCACAACGCCCGCCGCGTTCTTCTCATACTCTTCACTTGTCACGGTGATGACCTCCGTCGTCTTTCCCGCAAGTCTGTAGATTTCCCGCGTGAAATCCGCCCAATTTGTAATGCCTTCACAAGTTCCGTGAAACACGCCGAAATTGTCTGTCGGCAAAAGAGATGCAATCGCTTTTGCAAGCTCACTGGCGCTTGTGGGCGAACCGAACTGGTCACCCACCACCGTCACCCTGTCATGTGTCTCAGACAGCGAAAGCATCGTTTTTACAAAATTCTTTCCGTCCCCGTAAAGCCATGCCGTGCGTACAATAAAATAGTCCTTTGCAAATTCTTTAACAAACTGTTCCCCCGCAAGCTTCGTCTTTCCATAAACCGCCTCAGGGTTTGGCATATCAAACTCCGTGTACGGAACAGACGCATGCCCGTCAAACACATAATCGGTCGAAACATGCATCAGCTTTGCCCCCGCCCGCGATGCCGCAATGCTCAAATTTCGCGGACCAATCGCATTGATACGATAAGCGTTGTCAACATCCGTCTCACAGACATTGACATTGGTATGCGCCGCACAGTTAATAATCGCGTACGGCTTAACTTCATCTACATAGCGCAAAACCGCATCAATCTTTGTAATATCCAAATCCTGCACATCCGTGTTCACACATTCATACTCACTGCTGCCTGCATACACCTGGTTAATCGCTCTTCCAAGCTGACCGTTTGCGCCGGTTACTATCAGTTTTTTCATTGCAAAACCCTCCTAATTCTACTTTACCTGTTTTTGCGTTTTTTATACAGTCAGCGTTACGACAAAATAGCCCGAACTGTTTATTCGGGCCTTTTTCTACTCTCCAAGTCCATCCTCGATCACCTTAACGACCGACGCCAAAGCGCTTTCCTCGTCCTCGCCCTCGCAGAAAATCTCAATTTCATCGCCGCTCTTTACACATGCTCCTAACAGACCAAGCACACTTTTAACATTTGCCGTACTGCCGCGGAATTTAAAGGTTATCAGCGATTTAAACTGCATTGCCTCTTTGCAGAGAATGCCCGCCGGACGCAAATGCAGCCCTGTGGGATTTTGAATGACTACCTTCTGACTTACCATAAAATTCCTCCCATCGTTTGTTAAACCTTTATCAAAACATCACATTTTGGATAAGCTCCGCCAGCTCCCTTGCCTCCTTCTCAATCATCGCCTGATCCTTGCCCTCTATCATTACACGGACGAGCGGCTCTGTTCCGGAAGGTCTGATCAGCACTCTTCCCTCACCCTCAAATTTCGCGTTCACGCGCGCAATCGCCTCCGCAATCTCCGTGTACTCCATATAACTTTCCTTTTTATGATTCGGCACCCGCGCACCGACAAGCGCCTGCGGAAGCACTGTCATAATTGATGCAAGCTCCGAGAGCGGCTTACCGGTTTCCACGATCACCTGAAGCAGATGCAGCGCACTCAGCAGACCGTCGCCCGTCGTATTTTCGTCAAGAAAAATAATATGCCCTGACTGCTCTCCGCCGAGATTTGCCCCAATCTCAATCATCCGCTCAAGTACATAGCGGTCTCCAACCTTTGTCTGTTCTATTTTCATTCCGTTTTCTTTTCCCATAAGGAAAAATCCGAGATTGCTCATTACGGTAGCAACAATTGTATTATCTTTAAGAAGCCCCTTTGATTTCATATGGTTGCCGACAATCGCCATAATCTCGTCACCGTCAACCCGCTTCCCGTTCTCATCCACTGCAAGCAGACGGTCCGCATCCCCGTCAAACGCAAGACCCACACATGCCTTTTCATAAACCACACGCGCCTGAAGCTCTCCCATATGCGTCGAACCGCAATTCGCATTGATATTCGTACCGTCCGGATTATTGTGAATCGCAACCACCTCAGCGCCAAGCTCCTTGAGCGTCTCCACGGATGTATAATAAGATGCTCCCTCCGCGCAGTCCACCACAATCTTCATTCCCTTCAAGTCAACAGGCACCGCCTGTACAGAATGGTTGATATATTCCTCTTTGGCATCCGTACGATATTTTATCTTTCCCACACTCGGACCTGTCGGGAACTGAATGTCCTTCATTCCGCTGCGGATCAATTCCTCAATCTCATCCTCAAGCGCATCCGGAAGCTTGAATCCATTGCCGTCAAAAAACTTAATTCCATTAAACTCAACCGGATTGTGTGAAGCTGAAATCACTACCCCTGCATCTACCCTGTATTTCTTTGTGAGATATGCAATCGCCGGCGTCGGAATTACGCCTACATACACCACGTTCGCTCCAACTGAACATGCCCCCGCCATAAGCGCATTGGCAAGCATATCGCCCGATATACGTGTATCGCACCCCACCATAATCGTAGGCTTATGCGCCTTTTCCTTAGAAAGCACATATGCCCCCGCCTGACCAAGCTGCATCGCAAGCATCGGTGTCAGTTCATCATTTGCTACGCCTCTTACTCCATCCGTTCCAAAAAGTCTTGCCATTTTATTAATCTCCTTCAGCTTTTATTCATATCTTTGACTGCCCGCTTCTTCCGGGCCGCTCTCTTCATTTTCCTGATTTTCCTGGTTTTGTGCACTCTCATCCTCCGTATTCTCACGCAGCTCTACCGTAAGCGCATACGAATTATTCGGTGTCACCTCAAGCCCTTCGGGAAGCTTAAAATCAAATACAATCTCTCCCGTATAGCTTCCTGCCTGCCATTCCTCCATGCCAAGACCCTCAAATACCTTATCCATATCAATCACGCCGATCACGCGTTCTTCATCAACTTCGTCAACCGCCGCCTTTGTACCGGAAATCTGTACTTTCAACTGCGCATTGTCTCTGTTTTCGAACTCACTGATTACCGCGTCAAACCGATCTGGTTTTGCATGGTTCACAAAGCCCGCCGCAAAATTCCCCGCCGGGATCGTCAGCTCTCTTGTCACAACCGGCTCCACACCGATCGTAACGCTCACATTGCCATCAAAACTGCTGTCCGCAAACTGCGTACCCGCAGGCAAATATTTCCGGATATTGATAATAGAAGTCACGTCCTCCGTCTCGCCGGCCAAATTTAACGCCGAATCGGAAACGGAAATCTTTGTAACGGCATCAAGCACAGACCTTCTGCCCGCAAGCGCCACCGTACCCGGAACGCTCACAACCATACCATTTGCAATATAACCATGCCCCGGTTCATCCGTAATACTGAATTCAAGCGGAACCTCCTTCGTTGCCAAAATGGTAACTGCCACGTTGACCGTGGAAATATTCATCTTTATCGAATTGCTCTTAATATCATTACCCTGCGCGTCATAAAGCTTCAACTCAACATTCGTGTTGATGTCCGAAGAATATCCGTCAATGCTTGCCACCGCATCAACATGATCAATCTGTGAAATCAGCGATTCCGGACCAGATAACCGCACAATATTCTGACTCGGACTGACACTGCCCACAATATAGCCCTCTGCCGGATCTCCGCTCGTCGAAGTATTGATAATCATCTGAATGCGCTTCATATCCTCAATCGAAAGCTTTACGCTGTCGATATTGGTCTTAAATTCCAGTTCAGAATTGTTGCGGGTACTTGAAACCTCAATCCCGACCGTATTCATGAACGTAAGTTCCTCCATATCCGCCACTGCCCTGATATTCTCTTTTGTGATATAGCGCAGCACGGAACGCTTTCCTCTTACCTCCACGGTTACGACGCCCGTGTTGTCAATCACCTCATACACTTTTCCGCTATTGGTTATCTGATCCTCATTAATAATTTCAACAGGAATATTGCTAAAACGCATCTTCTCAAGCGGATCATTAATATTATTCACTACAAACCACAAGCCCAAAGACACGATAACCGCTAAAATTTTTAATCCGATGTTATTTGTAATCAGAGCAATGAGTCTGCGAATTTTACTTTTCATCCTTAGCCCTGCCTTTCCATAGCCTGCGTTTCTTTTCCTCCGTATCTTTATTCTGTATCATGTGAAGTTTTTCCTTCAGCTCATTCGCGTCAAGATTTCTATATAACTGTCCCTCATAAGTAACGCTCACATTCCCCGTCTCCTCCGACACGATAACCGTAAGCGCGTCCGTCGCCTCCGAAATGCCCACACCAGCACGGTGCCTTGTGCCGAGCTCCTTGCTGATTTCCATATTGTCCGAAAGCGGCAGATAACAGGTTGCCGACACAATTCTGTTTCCGCGGATAATCACGGCGCCATCGTGAAGCGGCGTATTATGCTCAAAAATATTGATAATCAGCTGACTTGAAATCAGCGCGTCAACCTCGATTCCGGTCCTCTCATATTCCGTCAGCAACACATTCTGTTCAATCACCATAAGCGCGCCCGTCTTCACCTTGCCCATCTCAAAGCTTGCCTTAACAAGGTCGTTGACCGTTTTATCCGAAAAGCGCTCCTCAGCTGCCTTTTCGAAAGGCATTACACCGGAAATAAAGCTCTTTCTTCCAAGCTCTTCCAAAGCACGCCGCAGTTCCGGCTGCAAAATAACGATCACCGCTATCACCGCAATGCTCAAAACATTTTCCACAATCCAAATAATCGTGTTCATCTCAAACAAAATTGCGAACAGGATAAATACGAGTATCATAATGATACCCTTCATCAGTACCCAAACCTTCGTGTGCTTTACCCATGCCATAATATGATACAGCAAAAAGGATATAATGATAATTTCCACTATATCCTCCCATCTGATACTCAAGCCCTGCAAAGATATTGATGTAAAATATGAACTTAAACGTTCCGAAAGTATGTTTGTGTTCATTATTCTCAATCCCTCTTTTGCCGTCCGGGATTTTGACCGGACATTCTGACTGCCTTTTCAGGTACCCTTATTGTCTTAACACGTTTTTGCGGCGCAGTCACCGTATTTTTGGGAACTGCCTTCACATAATAATAATATTCATCATCCTCAAACTGCACGTGTTCCGTCCTCGAGTAGTCTACATTAAAGACAAAGAATTCAAGCACCTTTGCGACAGCCGCTGCGACCAAATTTCCAAAAATCAACCCGATAATGGAAAGATTTGTATTGTACATCAAATCACCGAACAACAATATCAAAATATCAAAAAGCGCTCCCGTAATCACCGCAATCGTCCATGCGTAATCCACACTCAGCCTTCTGATAAAATACACAACAATCAATGTTACCACAAATGCCACAATTGTCACAAACATTATCTTGTTTGCCATAAGTCCGTCGATGACATACCGGAATTTTTCCAGCGCACCGTCCTCCTCAAACGTATTGAGCACGGAAGCGCTGATATTCATATAATGCAGCATATAGTACACAACAACACCGCTTGCCACCGACACGACGGAAAAAGGTGTTCCGACAAGTCCGACTGCCAGTGGAATAACATATGGTATTTTTAGCACAAAGCAAATCGGCGTCAGTATCACCACCAGCGTATCCTTCGGTGAAAACCGAAAGTACAGAATAAACAAAATTAAAAATACTGCAAGCGCCACCACCGCACATTCAATCGAAAAGCGGTAAAGATGCCCCAGCGTCACAAGCGCTGCAATCATCACGATAAAATTGGCAGGCAGGAATGAACACATCAGCGCCAACACCAACACCACCGCAAAATTTTTTAATTCACTCATATACCCAATCGAGCCGTTTATCACCAACAGCGTAATCAGCGCAAGCGCAAATTTGCTCGCAGGCGTGATATACAACTCATATTTACTGTAAAATTTCTTTAACTGTTCTCGAAAAACCAACAGGCTGGCCATAATAATCCTCTCTCTAATCCCTAAATCAGCGCTTACCTTCCCTGTCATAGAGATATGCAAGTTTTTTCAGGTTATTGTAATATATTTTCAGGCTTTTGCGTGCCCTTGTATAGCGGTACGTGTACACGCCATAAGAAACAATGCCGTAAACACCCACAAAAATCAGATAATCAATAATCACTGACTTTCCAAATGCAAGCAAATCTATTTTATAAATGTCCATCATGAATACCTCGAAATCATACATGATAAACAAACCAAACAGAATGCAGAATGCAATGGTTGCATTGATCAGCGATTTAATTACCTGCAAGGCGATATAATCCCCCCGGAAATAGCTGCCGATGGATACGTTTTTTCTGCCCTCATTCTGCTCATAGCATGCCATTTTAGTCATCAGTTTTATTCGTTCTTCATTTAACATCGCACATCCATCTCCTACACATCGCGGTCAAGGAAACGCATTTTATTGCCAGTGGGCTGTGACTTCTTCGGCTGTTCAATAACCTTTTTGGGCTTCTCAATTGCACTCGAAAGGTTGTTCGCCATATCGCGTTTACACTTCTCGCAGTATTTTCCTGAACGAATCATCTGACCGCAGTTCTCGCAAGGCAGCTTCACAGGCGAATCTTCCGTAAACTCAAGACGGTCCTCCCTAATCCACTGTTTGATTTGGCTGACCTCAACCTCACATGCCTCCGCAACCTCCATAATATCAGCCATGCGATTCTCCCTGATGTATTTCTTTACTTCCTGAAAAGACTTCTCAAGCGCATCCTTGCACGCAGGACAGATGGGCATACCCATAATGTGATTAAAAAGTTTTCCGCATTTTTTGCAATTTCTTACGTTCATTCCGGTTCCCTCCATTTACATTATCGTCTAAAATCCCTCTCCGATGCACAGCGTTATAAAATAAACCGTACCTACACCACGGCATTTTAATTCCCTTGCCACGGCATCGACCGTACTGCCTGTCGTATAAATATCGTCGATAAGGATAGTCTTACTTAATTTTACAACATTTGGCTTAATATTGAAAGCCTTTTTCAAATTATTTTGCCTTGCGCGTGCATCTAATTGCTTTTGCGGCACTGTTTTCCGAATCCTCTTTACCAAATTTTTTTCCAGCGGAATTCCCGTAAGCTTTGACAGGTGCGCCGCAATGAGCTCCGCCTGATTATAGCCTCTGCTTTTTTGGCGCGAAACATGCAGCGGAATCGGAATAATCGCATCCGCCTCCATGCAGTGTATCTCATTTTTCAGCCGCTTATAAATCTCCTGCGCATAAAATGCCGCATACTCGCACCGGTTCTTATATTTAAAACGGTAAACACTTTTTTTCATGCTTTGGTAATCGTACAGCGCAACGCCTCTGTCAAACAGATGCTTTTTCCCTTCACAGGCACTGCAAAAAACCTTTGCCTCGTCATTTAACTGCCTGCCGCACTTTTGGCACTTCGGTTCACGGATATAACGGATTTTCCCGCGGCATGACCTGCACGCCTTTCCCTCTCCCACCGGCACAATTTCATCACAGACCGGACATCTGAGCGGAAATAACAAATTGACTATCTTAGTCATTCCTCGTCCAATAAAAACATTTCGCATATTCTGTCCTTTAATCCCGTATATCGTTTCTGTTCACTCTCGTTTTCTATCATTTGCTTCACCGTTTCACGGCTTCCCAGTATTGTCACACAGCTCTTAGCCCTTGTGACGCCTGTATACAAAAGATTTCTGTTAAACAACATTTTCGGTCCCGTCAGCAAAGGCATAATTACCGCCGGATACTCGCTGCCCTGTGATTTGTGTATTGTAATCGCATAGGCAGGCTCAAGCTCATCCAGTCCCGTCACCGGATACGTCACCTGCCGTAAGTCATCATACTCCACCGTTATAGTTCTCGCAGTCTCGTTTATCTCTTTTATAATGCCCACATCTCCGTTAAATACGCCTTGTCCGCTGTCAACTGCAATTCCGTATTTGCTGACAACCTCCCACTCAAGCTGATAATTATTTTTAATCTGCATCACCTTGTCGCCAAGCCGGAACACCCTGTCGCCGTGCAAAATCTCAGGTTTTTCCGGCGCCGGCGGATTCAAATACTGCTGTAAAATACCATTGAGCGTCTCCACTCCCAACGCGCCTTTTCTCATGGGTGTAAGCACCTGTATATCGTAAATGCCTGCTTTTACGTATTTCGGAAGCTTTTCGGTAATCAGCAAAATCAAATGCTTATAAATCACATTGACATTATCACGCTCCAAAAAGAAAAAGTCCATGCTCTTATTGTCAAGCGCTATTTCCTTGCCCTCGTTAATCCGGTGGGCATTGACAACAATATCGCTCTCACCTGCCTGCCGGAATATTTTTGACAGCACAACCGTCGCAATTTTCCCGCTCTCCATCAAATCTTTAAGCACCTGACCCGCGCCCACGGACGGGAGCTGATTTCTGTCTCCCACCATAATCAGCCTCGTTCCCGGCGCAATCGCCTTCAACAACGATTGGAACAAATGAATATCCACCATCGACATTTCATCAATGATTACAATATCCGCCTCAAGCGGATTCAACTCATTTTTTTCAAAATGTACGGATGAACTGCCTCTGTCATCATCCGACACTGCCCCGTTTAGTTCCAAAAGGCGATGTATCGTTTTTGCCTCAAAACCGGTCGCCTCCGTCATACGCTTCGCGGCACGTCCCGTTGGCGCCGCCAAAAAAATATCAAGTCCCTCCTCCTCAAAGTACCGGATAATCATATTGATTGTCGTCGTCTTTCCCGTTCCGGGACCTCCGGATAAAATAAAAATACCGTTTTCTACCGCATCCATAACCGCTCTTCTCTGCAGTGCATCCAGCTCCATTCGGTTTGTCTTCTCTAACTTTTTCAGCTTTTCCGCAAGTCTGTCGCGCTGCGTTTTTGTCAGCCGGTCCGCACGCTGATCTTCAGCGCTGCCAAATGCGCGCTGCAGCTCGAAAAGCATCCTTGCACAGTTCAGTTCCGCATAATAAGCGCTGTTACTGTAAACGCACAGCGTCGCATCCTTTTCCTTAATCACCACTTTTCTGTCTATCGCGAGATTTTCCAGCTGCGGCGCAATCTGTTCCTGTGTCAGTCCAAGCATTGCGGCCGCTTTTTCCAAAAGGATCTCCTTAGGCAGATACACATGCCCCTCCGCTCCTGCCTGCGAAAGCGTATACAGCATACCGCTGCGGATTCGGTAATCGGAATCCGTATGAATCCCGATTTTTGCGGCAATCTCATCAGCGATACGAAAACCGATACCGGACACATCCTCCGCAAGCTTATATGGATTCTCCTGCATCACTTTGTATAAGCCCATACCATACTGCTTATATATTTTAATCGCAAACGCATTTGTAATACCGTACTTTTGGAGAAAAATCATCGCCTCACGCATATCCTTTTTCTCTTCCACCTGCTCCGCGATTTCCCTTGCCTTTTTCTCGCTGATTCCTTTAATTTCCGCAAGTCTGTGCGGTTCTTCCTCAATAATTCGAAAGGTATCATCCCCAAACCGCCGTACAATCCGCGATGCAAGCGCCGCACCGACACCCTTTATCGCTCCGGAGCCAAGATAACGCTCAACCGCCACGGCATCCTCAGGCGGTACAATCCGAAATGTTTCCGCTTTAAACTGTCTGCCATAAACCGCATGTTCCACATAGCTTCCCTCGGCTTCAATACATTCCCCTTCGTCGAGATTCGTAAAAATACCCGTGCAGGTAATCTCCATTTCTCCTGCCGCCAAATTGATAACACCGTATCCGTTCTGCGGATTTTTATATATAATGTGTTCCACAAAGCCCTTTAGTGTCTCCACATGCGCTCCTCCTGTTTCCTGGTACATTTTTCATGCGCATTCAAACTGCAAAGATTTGCAATACGCACAAAAGCCGAGCCCGTAACCGGGTTCGGCTGTATTGTTCACTTTATCTATGCATTCTCCGCAGGAATAATACCTGCCCCGATGCCATAGTTGCGTTTCATCTGTTCATAGAGCGTATTTGCAATCCCAATACCGTTTCCGGATGTTACCTGACCGCATAACTCCTGAACAGCGAAGTCCTTAAAGTAATCTACCATTTTTGATGCATATCCGTTCTCATCATCATCGGAAAAGACCTTCGTCGTCTCCAGCATGGAATTAAACACCTGCTCCATAAAATAAGATTCAAATTCCTTACATGCATCCATCAGTTCCTCTTCCGTCGCCGTAGATGCACTGTTTGTCAGCTTATTCTGAAGCGCGTCTGTCTTTCCTGAAGACGCCTGACTTTTCATGTAATCCGCATACACGGAACCTACTCCACCAATATCCATATGAATCCTCCACTCTTGCTTTATCTAATGCTCACTGTACTGTCACTACCGCTTCAGCTGGTTTGCCTGCTGCAGCATTTCGTCCGAGGTTGTGATAACCTTTGAGTTCATCTCATATGCTCTCTGTGCCACGATTAAGTTTACCATTTCGTCAGCAATCTGTACATTGGAGCCTTCCAGGTAACCCTGTATAATTTTACTCTTCGGCAGCTCATCCTCATCCGCCTCGTTCATCGCTTCTCCGCTCGCATCCGTCTCCATAAAAAGGCTGTCGCCCTCCTTGCTGAGACCTGCCGGATTGTTAAACTGCCATAAGCCGATTTGCATATCCATGCTCTGCGGAACATTGCTGTCATCCGGATACATCAGTGTACCGTCCCTTGAAACAGTAATTTTGCTTACAACAACGTCATCATCCTCAATGATAATCGGCTCTCCCTCAACATCAAGCACAGGCAGACCGTCCGAAGTTGTCAAAATCAATCCTTCCGTACCGATTGCAAACTCCATATTTCCGTTTCTCGTATAATATACCGATTCACCGTCTGCTCCCTGCACTGCAAAGAATCCTTTTCCGTCAATTGCAAAATTCGCCTCACCGGGTGTCTCCAAAAGGCTTCCCTGTGTAAAAATGGAGGTAATTGCCGAATTGCGGACACCAAGTCCTACCTCCGCACCAATCGGCTTATGCTCCATGTTTGCCGTGGTGCTTCTTGTCTGTATCGTTTGATATAATAACGATTTAAACTCCATAACCTCGGATTTGTATCCCGTTGTATTAACGTTCGCGAGATTGTTGGAAATATTATCAACATTTAACTGCTGTGCAATCATTCCGGTTGCACCTGTCCATAATGATCTTACCATATTATCTTACCTCCCTGCGGTTATAACTTGATTAACTCCATTGACTGTGCCAATGTATCGTCAAAGGTAGTTATCATTTTCTGATTTGCCTCATACTGCCTTGAAATCGTAATCATGTTGACCATTTCCTTTACGACATTTGCATTCGACATCTCCAAATAGCCCTGATAAATATTGGCGTCCTCGGCATCATGTGACACCGCGCCTTCCTTTGCGTCCCACATCGTCTCACCGTAATGAGTCAGATAATTGGTATCCTCAAATTCCGTAATTTTTAAGCTTGCGGCAAGATTTCCGTCCTGATAAATATTTCCTGCACGGTCAATCACCGTAGAAGCTGCTGTCGTGTTCAGCTGAATTCTTCCCGCTTCCCCAAGAACATAGTCTCCGTCCTTTGTCACAAGCCAGCCTTCCTTTGTAAGCGTAAATCCGCCGTCTCTCGTATATTTTGTAGAGGTTTCCCCCGATTTATTTGTAAATTCAATATTGAAAAAGCCGTCCCCGCCAAGCGCCAAATCATACGGGTTCTCCGTAATACGCAGGGACCCTTGCGAAAAATCCGTAAACGTCTCTCCGATTTTCACGCCAAGGCTCATATTTCCCAATCGCTTCGGCACGTTCGGGTTCTCCGATAAATCCTTAATTTTTACCGCCATTACCTCGTCATATGCCTGACTTGTCGAGCCTTCCTTCTTAAATCCCGTCGTGTCCGCATTTGCAAGATTGTTTGACATAATGTCCATCCGGTACTGCTCATTCAGCATTCCGGTATAGGCTGTGTACAGACCTCTAAGCATTCTTTAATCATACTCCTTTCATAATCCGCAGGCTTTCGTGAAAACCTTTCTTCTAATTATAAAACCGCATCTGCTTAGAGTACCCGCCTACATTAGATTTCGTCTCTTGCTCCTGCCAAAAACTCCACATACTTACCTGTACCAATGGCAACTGCCGTCATGGGGTCTTCTGCCGTCATCGTATTGATACCGGTGCGCGACTCGATTAAATCCTCCAAGCCCCGAAGCAGGCTTCCGCCTCCCGTAAGCACAATACCGCGGTCCGCAATGTCTGCCGCAAGTTCAGGCGGCGTTTTTTCCAGCACGCTGTGAATGGTATCAATGATCTGAGCCGTTGTCTCGCGGAGCGCTTCCTCCGTCTCCTCCGAAGAAACGCGGATAGTCTTTGGAAGTCCTGTCACAAGATTTCGTCCCCTGACGTCCATGTAGTCTGTTTCTGCTCTCTTAAATGCTGATCCGATTTTAATTTTAATATCTTCTGCCGTTCTTTCGCCAATCAAAAGATTGTGTTTTTTTCTCATATAGCGCACAATTGCTTCATCAAAATCATCGCCCGCTATTTTGATGGACGCACTGACTACCGTGCCGCCCAAAGAGATGACTGCAATGTCGGAAGTACCTCCTCCGATGTCGACGATCATATTTCCGCAAGGCTTTGCAATATCGATGCCCGCTCCGATTGCCGCCGCAATCGGCTCCTCAATAATCTTGACATCTCTTGCGCCTGCCTGATACGTCGCATCCTCAACCGCCTTCTTCTCTACCTCCGTAACGCCGCTTGGTACACACACCGCAATAATCGGCTTGCGGAAGGTTTTTCTGCCAAGCGCCTTTTGGATAAAGTGCTTCATCATCTGCTCCGTTACCTTATAATCAGAAATAACTCCCTGTCTCAAAGGTCTTACGGCTACAATATTTCCGGGAGTTCTTCCCAGCATAAGACGTGCGTCCTCTCCGATGGCTTTGATTTTATCAGTGTCGCGGTCAAAGGCTACCACTGACGGCTCCTTTAAAACAACGCCCTTTCCTCTGATATAAACTAATATGCTAGCGGTTCCTAAGTCAATTCCAATATCTGTGTATTGCATGGCTGCTGCCCCTTTCTTTCTAATTAAAATTGGTAAATTCCGGTTTTTTATTCGAAAATGAATCCTATATTCTAATAAGATCATCTAGTCGTCTCAATCAGTACCTGTTCAGTACCTTCATAGCTGTTTAAGCCATTCATTATAGTATTGCCATTATCCATCATGAATTGCCAACTAAGCCATTATAACCTAATTTATCCAATTTTCAAAGGGGTTTAACGCTTTTTTTATAAAAAAACACCATCGACATTTTTCACAATCTATATATCGACCACATTTTCATAATACTTTAGCATTATTTCAAAATATTATGTAAATTCATTATATACTCTAACATTTGTTTTGTAAAGCCTTGAATTTACAGAATATTCGTCGTTTTGTGCAAAATTACCGTTCACTTCGTTCCAGTAATATGTAAAAATCTATGCAAAATCACCTTCGGTGATAGATTTTTACTTGGCTACGATATGTTTTCTCACAGACTTCGCAGTAAATGCGAAGTCCTGTTTGAACAGTAATTATCGTCGATACTCAATATAACTAAAATATGTTATTTTCCGGCTCTTGCACGTGCCAGCATTTTCTTAACATAAATCCCTGTATAGGAACTCTTATCCTCCGCAATCTTTTCCGGCGTCCCTTCTGCAATCACGGTTCCGCCGCCGTCGCCCCCCTCGGGTCCAATATCAATAATATAATCGGCAGTTTTAATCACATCAAGGTTATGCTCAATGACAACAACCGTATTTCCGCCCTCCGTAATCCGCTGCAAAATCTCCACAAGCTTGTGTACATCGGCAAAATGCAGCCCTGTCGTCGGCTCGTCCAAAATATAAATCGTCTTCCCCGTGCTCCTGCGGCTTAACTCCGTCGCAAGCTTGATGCGCTGTGCCTCGCCGCCCGAAAGCGTCGTTGACGGCTGCCCGAGCTTAATATAAGAAAGTCCCACGTCATAAAGCGTTTCAATCTTCCTTTTAATAGAAGGAACAGGCTCAAAAAATGCCAGCGCCTCCTCCACCGTCATGTCCAGCACGTCATAAATATTTTTCCCTTTATATTTCACCTCAAGCGTCTCGCGGTTATACCGCTTTCCCTGACAAACCTCGCAGGGTACATATACATCAGGCAGGAAATGCATTTCAATTTTAATAATACCGTCGCCTCCGCACGCCTCACAGCGTCCGCCCTTTACATTAAAACTAAACCGTCCTTTTGCATAGCCCCGCGCTTTCGCGTCCACCGTTGACGCAAACAAATCGCGGATTTGGTCAAACACGCCCGTGTACGTCGCCGGATTGGAGCGCGGCGTCCTTCCGATTGGGGACTGGTCAATATTAATCACCTTGTCAAGCTGCTCAATGCCTTCTATCTTTTTAAACGCCCCGCAGACAGTACGCGCGCGGTTTAATTTCTTCGCAAGATATTTATACAGGATTTCATTGACAAGGGAGGATTTTCCCGAACCGGACACGCCCGTTACACAGGTAAACACGCCAAGCGGAAATTTCACGTCTATATTCTTGAGATTGTTCTCCGCCGCGCCCTTGACCGTCAGCCAGCCCATTGGCTTTCTGCGCGTATCGGGCACCGGTATCTGCAGCTTTCCGCTCAGATACTGTCCGGTAATCGATTCCTCAATTTCCATAATCTCCTGCGCCGTCCCCTGCGCCACGACCTCGCCGCCATGCTCTCCCGCACCCGGTCCGATGTCAATCACATGATCCGCCGCAAACATCGTATCCTCGTCGTGCTCCACAACAAGCAGCGTATTGCCAAGCTCCTGTAAGTTTTTGAGCGCCGCAATCAGCTTGTCATTATCACGCTGGTGCAGACCGATGCTCGGCTCGTCAAGAATATAACAAACGCCCACCAGCCCTGAGCCAATCTGCGTCGCAAGCCGGATACGCTGCGCTTCGCCGCCCGAAAGCGACGCCGTGCCTCTTGCAAGATTTAAATACTCCAAACCCACGCTCGCAAGAAAGCCCACACGCGCCTTGATTTCCTTTAAAATACGCTTTCCGATTAACTGCTGCTGCTTTGTCAGCTCCATCGTATCCATAAAATCGTACAGATTCTTAATCGACATCGACGTAACTTCATAAATATTCCTGTCACAAACCGTAACCGCAAGCGAGCTTTTTTTCAACCGCTTTCCGCCGCATTCCTTACAGGGCGTGATACGCATAAACGTCTCGTACTCGCTCTTCATCGTCTCGGATGATGTTTCCCGGTACCTGCGCTCCACATTTTTGACAAGTCCCTCAAACGCAACCGGATATCTGCCCTCGCCGCGCTGTCCCTTGTAGTAAACGACAACCTCTTTTCCTCCCGTACCGTTCACCAAAATATCCTGCACATCACCGGAAAGCTCTTCAAACGGCGTATCGAGCGAAAATCCGTATTCCTCACTCAACGCCTGCAAAATCGCATTCGTAAAGCTGTTTTTATCCGTGCAGGACTGCCAGCCCATTACCGTAATCGCACCCTGATTAATGCTCAGACTTCTGTCGGGCACCATAAGGTCAAGGTCAAACTCCATTTTATAGCCAAGTCCGAAACACTCCGGGCACGCGCCGAACGGATTGTTAAACGAAAAGCTTCTCGGCTCCACCTCGTCGATACTGATATTGCAGTCGGGACACGAAAAGCTGTCCGAAAAGTTCAGCGTTTCGCCGTCGATGACGTCAACCAGCAAAAGCCCGTCCGAAAGCGCCATGACATTCTCAATCGAATCCGTCAGTCTGCGTTCCATTCCTGCCTTTACCACAAGCCGGTCCACGACAATCTCTATATTGTGCTTGATGTTTTTCTCAAGCTTAATCTCCTCCGATAAATCATACATATTTCCGTCTACGCGCACCCTGACGTAACCGCTCTTGCGCGCGCGGTCAAGCACCTTTGCGTGCTCGCCCTTGCGTCCCCGCACTACAGGCGCCATCAGTTGGATTTTCGCCCCTTCCGGAAGCTCCATAATCTGATCCGTCATCTGGTCAATCGTCTGACGTTTGATCTCCCTGCCGCAGTTCGGGCAGTGCGGAATGCCGATACGCGCATATAAAAGACGGAAATAATCATAAATTTCCGTAACCGTTCCGACCGTCGAACGCGGGTTTCTGTTTGTGGACTTCTGGTCAATGGAAATCGCGGGCGAAAGCCCCTCAATGCTCTCCACATTCGGCTTTTCCATCTGCCCCAAAAACTGTCTTGCGTAAGAAGACAGCGATTCCATATATCTGCGCTGTCCCTCCGCATAAATGGTGTCAAAAGCAAGCGACGATTTTCCCGAACCGGAAAGCCCCGTCAGCACCACAAATTGATTTCTCGGTATATCCAAATTAATATTTTTCAGGTTATGCTCGTTCGCACCCCGAATGCGAATCAGTTCCCCTTTGGGAAGCATCTTTAGCTGTTGTCCGTTCATGTTGATCCTCCTGCTCCTTTCATAGTCCGCCTGTTAAATCATTCAACATCTTTTTCAAATCCATCATCTTGTCACGCAGCTCCATAGCCGCCTCAAAATTCAAATCGGCAGCCGCTTTGCGCATGTTCTTTTCCACGGTCGCAATCAGCTTTTTGAGCTCCTTCTCATTCATTGACTCAGGATCCTTTGCAAACGCCTGCTCCTCCTTCGCCACTGCCTTTGAAATACTGATTAAATCGCGTACCGCCTTCTTAATCGTCTGCGGCGTAATTTTGTGCTCCTCGTTATACTTCTGCTGTATTGCACGCCTTCTTGCCGTCTCGTCCAGCGTCACGCGCATCGAATCCGTTATCACATCTGCGTACATCACGACATGTCCCTCCGCATTTCGCGCCGCACGCCCTACCGTCTGAATCAGCGAGGTCGAAGACCGCAGAAAGCCTTCCTTGTCCGCATCCAGTATCGCCACAAGCGAAATTTCCGGAATGTCCAGACCCTCGCGCAAAAGATTAATACCGACGAGCACATCAAACACATCAAGACGCATGTCCCTGATAATCTGAGCCCGCTCCAGCGTGTCGATATCGGAATGCAGATACTTGACGCGGATACCTACGTCGCTCATATACCTTGTCAAATCCTCCGCCATACGCTTTGTGAGCGTTGTCACCAAAACCTTATTATGTTTTTGCGTTTCCGCATTGATCCTCGAAATCAAATCGTCAATCTGCCCTTCAACCGGACACACCACAATCTCCGGATCCAAAAGCCCCGTCGGCCGGATAATCTGCTCCGCGCGCAGAAGCTCATGTTCGCTCTCATAAACATTGGGCGTTGCCGATACGAACAGCATCTGATCAATTTTCTGTTCAAACTCGTCAAATTTCAGCGGTCTGTTGTCCAGCGCGGACGGAAGGCGGAAACCGAACTCCACAAGCGTCGTCTTTCGCGAACGGTCGCCCGCATACATGCCACGTATCTGCGGAATAGTGATATGCGACTCGTCTATGATAATCAGGAAATCATCCGTAAAAAAGTCCATTAAGCAGTACGGCGGCTCTCCCTCTTCGGTTCCGCTCAAATGCCTTGAATAATTTTCTATTCCCGAACAAAATCCCGTTTCCCGCAGCATCTCCACATCAAAATTTGTGCGCTCCGAAATACGCTGCGCCTCAATGAGCTTGTCCTCACTGCGGAAATACCGCACACGCTCCTTCATTTCTTCTTCAATCTTCTCACATGCAGCTTTAATTTTTTCAGGCGCTACCACATAGTGCGACGCCGGAAAAATCGTCACATGCTCCAATGTCGCCGTCACCTTGCTCGTCACAGGATCAATCTCGCAAATGCGGTCAATTTCATCCCCGAAATACTCCACACGGATCAGACTCTCGCCGCCCTGCGCCGGATTGATGTCAACCACATCGCCGTGCACCCGAAAACGCCCTCTCTCAAGGTCAATATCGTTCCTGTCATACTGCATCTCAATCAGCGCATGGATCACTGCGTCCCGATCTTTCGTCATCCCCGGGCGCAGCGAAAGCATCATCCCCTGATATTCATCAGGACTGCCCAAACCATAAATGCACGACACCGACGCGACCACGACAACATCCCTTCGCTCCGTAAGAGACGCCGTAGCCGAAAGCCTCAGCTTGTCAATCTCATCGTTTACGGAAGAGTCTTTTGCGATATACGTATCGGAGGACGGAATATATGCCTCCGGCTGGTAGTAGTCGTAATAGGACACGAAATATTCTACCGCGTTTTCCGGGAAAAATTCCTTGAACTCGCCGTAAAGCTGCCCCGCAAGCGTTTTGTTATGGGCAATGACAAGCGTCGGCTTATTCAATGCCGCGATAATGTTTGCCATCGTAAAGGTTTTACCGGAGCCTGTAACGCCTAAAAGTGTCTGAAACTGATTGCCTTCCCGAAAGCCTTTTACAAGGGTTTCTATCGCCTGCGGCTGGTCGCCTGTTGGCTGATATTCTGAATGCAAAATAAATTTATCCATAGCTGATACCTCATACCAAATATATGTTCTTATCCAGTATACCACAAAAAATAAAAAAGTATAGAGGTTTTCTATACTTTTTTATTTTTTCAGCCGCGTCCCGGAATCTGCAGCACCTGACCGATATTCAGCAAATCGCTTGTCAGTCCGTTCAGGCGCATAATCGCGTCCACTGTCGTATTGAAACGCCTTGCCAGCAGCCAAAGCGTATCCCCGCTTTTCACGGTATATGCAAAAGAGCCGCTTCCCGGCGGAGAGATATTTTCTCCGATTCCCAAATACGTATCATAGAGCGCATTCCATGTGCGCGTACCCACAATGCCGTCCGGAGAAAGCCGCATTTCATTTTGAAAGGCAATCACCGCCTGTCTTGTTCCGCTGCCGAAAATACCGTCCTGTGCAATCACCGGAATACCGGGATAATATTCACCGATTACATTTAACAGATATTGCAGGGTAATGACATCCTGCCCCGTAGAACCCTGCCTGAGTACCGCAGACGGAGGAACCGTGCCGATTCCAAGGGTATTGCCCTCGCTGTCCAGTTCGGCAAGTCTTGCAACCGCGGTGTAAATTCTTGAAATTTTGTACCATGTCGCTTTTCCTACAATACCGTCCGCCGTTAAATTAAATATTTTTTGAAATGTCGTCACTGCCGCTCTTGTACTGTCTCCAAATACACCGGCATTGTCTGTAATTGCCGGAATTGCGGGATAATTACGTCTGATTCTGTTTAAGTATGTCTGAATGGTCTGCACGTCAAGACCGGTGCTTCCGACTCTCAGCGCCGTACCCGGATAGGAGGATACAATACCGGTAATCGTATTCGTCTGCACAATTTCTATATCATTCGGATAATAAGAGCGCAGAATTTGCAGCGGCGTGAAATTCCGGTTTGCCAAAGAAACGGTTCCCCACTGTGACATTCCCTGACAGGTTGCAGTCGTACCGTTACAGAAGGAAGTAAAATACGGTGCATTCTGTCCGCTTCTTCTGACATATTCATTAAATATTTCATCTACAATTTTGCTGATAGAGTCATATATCGGACGCCCGTATACAAAATATTGGTCATACGCGGTACTATTTGTAATATCAAAATTATATCCTTGGTTCCGGTACCATTCCGTGTAAATCCGGTTTAATGCAAATGTAATAATCGCATAAATATTGGCACGCAGCGCCGCGTCAGGCCATGTAGGATAAATCTCACTGCTGGCAACGTTTTTCACATAATCGGAAAACGAAATCTGTACATTGGAAGCATAGGCAGAAGGCGCCCCCATATGTACAGTAATCGGATTGGGAATCACGACCTGACGCAGCACATAAGGCGCAGCCATCGGTCCCTCCTGCTTGCGTGCTCCCTGCATTGCAACGGCAGGTTTCCCCACATAAATATTCGTCTGCTCCGGACTGGTCTGCCGCTCCTGCATCGGAACAAGCGCAATTGGCAGAATCGCTGTTTCACCGTCAAGAATGGGAATATCGACCACGGAAATCGTATTAAAACCTGCTTTTTGCGCAAATACACTGTAGCTAAAATACGGTATTCCCGTATAGTATTGATTCAGGGAAAAGCTTTTGTCTATCGTTTCTAACGGAACCACCTGCGTTTCACCATTCCCATCCGTTGTCATTTCATAGATAATGTTTTTTGCATGATCCACTATCTGTATGTACACATTGGCGAGCGGCACCGCATCGTGTGCGGTCCGCGCCTGCACTGTCAAATATCCTATTGCCATAAATTTTCTCTTCTATACTTTCTTATATTGAAACTTATATTAGGATATGAAAAAGAAAGAAGAAGCGTTCCTGATGATTTACCTGTTAAATTACCATTTTTCCCTACTATTCTATGTTATAATATAGAGTACGATAATAAAAAACAGAAATGAAGGTTTTTCTATGTCAGAATTTAAAGAATTAATCAAATCCTTTTCCAAAAGCCGCGAATACGTCCGGGATTTTTTTGTATACGGATTTAAGACACGCGACGAATTTGGCGGCTGGAGCGGACGCACTTACGACAACGAACGCCGCAGGCTGGAAAGCTGGCTTTGGGGTTACGTAAGGCAGGACTACACCGCAAACGGAAAAAATATCTACCTGTCCATCGACAGCAATCTGCTTGACACCAATCCGCTATACCGCGTGTGGAAGGCAAAAAGCTTTACGGACAATGACATTATGCTGCACTTTTACATATTGGACTATCTGCAAAAATACGCGGAACAAACAGCCGACGCAATAACCGACGGCATCCTTGCGGAATACGACGTTATGTTCGAGCCACAGACCGTCCGGCGAAAATGCAATCAGTATGCAAGGGACGGCATGCTCTCAAAGGAAAAATACGGGAAAGAAGTCCTATACCGCCTGAACCCGCCTTTTCGGAAAACACTTTCCGCACACCCCGGGCTCGCAAATGCGCTTGCCTTTTATCAGCTTTTTTCCCCGCTTGGCATTGTGGGAAATACCATTATGGACAACGCCTCCCTCAAAAATAAACTCTTCCGCGTCAAGCACAGTTTTTTTGTACATACCTTAGAAGATGAAATCCTGCTCGACCTCCTTTGTGCAATCCATGAGGAAAAATCAGTCCTGTTAAACGTCAAAAGTGCGAAGTCGGACATCTTTCAGAAAACAGAAGGCGTTCCGTTAAAAATCTTTATCAGCACCCGGACGGGACGCCGTTTTTTGTGCCTGTATCTTCCTAACGCAAAGCGCTTTACATCGATACGGCTGGACGCTGTAAAACAAGTGGCAATAAAAGAGCCTTATCTCGATTATCAGACCGTCAAAGAACATTTGGAAAAAAATAAAGCGTCCGCATGGGGCGTTTCTTTTCAAAACAGTAACCGTAGGCACTTAGAGCACGTAAAGCTGACACTCCGCATTAACGAGCATTTCGAGGCATATATTATAACCCGGCTGGAACGGGAAGGAAAAGGCGGCGTTGTCCGGCGTATTGCTCCCGATACATACTGCTACGAAACCGATGTGTTTGACGCAAATGAAATGCTGCCCTGGATACGCTCGTTTCTTGGCAGAATCATCGCAATCGAAACCGACTGCCCCAAGCTCAACCAGCTTTTTCAGCGCGATTTTGCCGCAATGTACCGTATGTATTTTGGGGAAAACGCACAGATTTCCGACAAAGATGACATGGAGGATTCCAATGAGTGAATTATTTTCAGAAGTATACAACTGCTATTTTCAGGTTATCAAATCCCTGATTGAATCAAAACAATTCATTTCCGATAAGGAATTACACTACCGCATTCAGGATGCCTGCTTTGCGGAAAGCATTCTCTACCTGCTGCCAAAGCTCACCGAAAGCGGCTGGGGCTTTTATGAAAAGCAGGACGGCATTCTGCGCTCAAAATTCTCAACGGACTTCTATGTCCCGCTGACCGACCTGCAGAAATCCTACCTGAAAGCAATCCTTTCGGACGATAAAATCAGCCTTTTTTTCAATGATGAGGCGCTTTCGCAGCTTCATGCCGCTTTTGCGGACACAGAACCGCTTTATCTGCCAAGCGACTTCTATTATTATGACCGCTTTTCCGATAAAGACGACTATCAAAACCCTGATTACCGCAGACACTTTCAAACCATCATGGAAGCAATCCAAAATCACGAATATTTGGATATTCTGTATGAATCGCGCAATAATCACAGAGTACACTACATTTATCTGCCATGCCGTCTTGAATATTCCATAAAAAATGACCGCTTCCGCATGCTGGCAGTCGAAAACCATATGCAGCGCACGCGCAAGATTGAAATCTTAAACCTGAACCGCATTGTGAAAATAATATCAACCGGAAAGACCGCAAAGCACATGCCCAACATTGACAAAGCAATCAAACGCTCCTATTACAAAGAGCCTGCGCGCCTTCTTATCAAGGACCGCCGCAACGCCTTAGAGCGCGCCATGCTGCAGTTTGCCAACTATGAAAAAAGCACGCGAAAGCTGGATTCGGACACGTATGAATGCCTTATCTACTATAATAAAAAAACAGAAACGGAGCTTTTAATCGAAGTGCTGTCCTTCGGACCAATGATAAAAGTCGTGGGAAACGAAGCGTTCCTGAAGCTTATCAAAGAACGCCTCCTGCGGCAGGCGGCGTTGCTGAAATAGGAACTTTCAAATTTTAAACACTTATCACAAAAGGCTCATTATAATATGGAATCAAAGTGTCATGTGTCAAAAATTTCATTCCTTCCGATTTCGCCTGCGCAAGCAGCATCCTGTCAAAAGGATCCTTATGCGGCGGTGCATTTTGGGGGCGTACTAAAGTTTCTAGCTCAGCTGCGTGCTTATTACATATCGGCAGTGATTGGAAGCCATTTTCTTCACACCCTTTTTCAAGATGCGCCCCGCTAAATAAAAATATTTCCGGATGCGCCATATGTTTAATCGTAATCTCCCATACGGAAGCAGCACTATAATAGATTTCGTTGTCTGTATCAAGGATTATCGCTCTTGCTTTGTCTGACAATTTCTCTGAATCCAAAACAGACCATATTGCAATATGTGTATCAAGTAAAATTTTCATCATTCATCCACTCCAAACATTTTTGCAATTTCATCATTGCACTCATCTAAGTCATGACCATCCACAATAAATTTCTGTCCTTTCATACTTCCAAGCCTGCGTTTTGTTCCCTGTGCGGCAACAGCGTCATAATTGATACTCTTATCCTTTGCTTCCGCGGGCAGTACAAATCGTTGTATCATTTCAAGAATAAAGCGCAAGCTATCATCTGAAAGCCCATCCAAAGACTGTGTAATCTGATTTTGTAGTGTCGACATAACAAATTCCGCCTTTCTTTACAAATTTATAGTTCCTTAGGACAAATAATTTACTTTTATTATATCAGAAATTTCCAATCCTCACACAATATTTTTTATAGAAACTTATAGTTCTCTTTCAAACTAATGATTATAGTTAAATAGCATCCTCGCAACTTTTTTGAAATGATATATTATACCAAATATTGTATTGTATATTCAGACGAGGGAAAACAGGCGAAAGTCTGCTGCCGCAGTAGCTCAGTCGGTAGAGCGCGAAAAAACAGGTCTTGGCAAAGACCTTAACAGCAATCCCAATTACCTTAGGAGGGCGTTGTCGCGGGTTCGATTCCCGTCTCGGCGGCAGCTTTCCAACGGGTTCCCAAGTTTACTGGATATGAATGTGCCAGTGCACTAGTCCAAATGCAGCCTTACTGTGGAAAAAGTCGAGTGTATACGTATGAATATGCAGCGCGCTCAATTACAAGTCTTGAAAAAGACTTTTACAGCAATCAAAACATTCAAGGTGGAATGCGCAGGTTCGAATCCTGCCCCGGTAAGGCTGTTTGAAAACGAATCCAATACAATGCAGGAAGGGGGAATCACTATGAACTTCATGGAACTTTTACATATCAATCTAACCAATCAGAAAAAGCAAACGGAAAACGGGGCAATCGGCTATCAAACCACGGGGAAAGCACTTGTTGATTTGAATTTTGCCGTCGCATCTCTTAGAAATGAAAGTGAAACACAGATTGTAAAACGCTTTCTTCCTGCCTTTTATGAGGACAGATTGCTTGCGGTAAAATGGCTTTTTTTCTTGCGGGATGTCAGAGGCGGATTAGGAGAACGCCGGACGTTTCGTATCCTGATGAAATATCTCGCGACAAGCTTTCCCGAGCTGACGCAGTACCTGGTAGAACTAATGGCAGAATACGGACGTTTTGACGACTTACTGTGTCTTCTTGACACCCCTGTTGAAGAAACGGTTTTAACGGTATTAAAGGCGCAGCTTGAGCAGGATGCACAAAATTTAACACGCTGCGAAAGTGTTTCGCTCTGTGCAAAGTGGATGCCAAGCAATAATGCTTCGTCCGAAGCATCCAGAAATACAGCCGCAAAACTGCAGCAATTTATGGGACTTACCGCAAAGGAATACCGAAAACTGCTTGCTTCCTTGAGGGCACACCTGAATGTTACGGAAGTCTATATGAGTGAGAATCGCTGGACGCAAATTAACTATGCCCACGTTGCATCCCGCTCAAACATTCTTTACCGGAACGCCTTTTTGCGCCATGATGAAATACGCCGAAAAAATTACCTTGAACAAGTACGGCAAAGCAAGGCTGTCATTCATGCAGGTGTCTTAATGCCGCATGAAATAGTTTCGCAATACACTACCTGCTGTGGCTGGCGTATCAATGTCAATGCCAAAGACGCCGCCTTGGAAGCGCTTTGGAAAAGCTTACCCAACAAGGCAGCATCCGCGCAAAATATACTTTGTGTCGTTGACGGTTCCGGCAGTATGCTGTGTCCTGTAGGAAACGGCAATACGACAGCGCTCCATGTCGCAAACGCGCTTGGTATTTACTTTTCAGAGCGTATGCACGGCGCATTCCGAAATAAATTTATCACCTTTTCCGAAAAGCCGCGGTATGTGAACTTAACTGCCTGTAGAACATTAAAGGAAAAGCTGGAGCTGGCATTGTCGCATAATGACTGCACCAATACCAATATTGAAGCAACCTTCAATCTGATTTTGCAGACTGCAAGAAACAGCCATTTAAAGCAGAACGAGCTCCCGCAGACTGTCCTGATTATTTCGGATATGGAATTTGACTGTGCAACAGGAAACAATGTTCATGACACGCTTTTTGAGACAATCGAAAATCGGTTTTCAATGCACGGCTATCGTATGCCAAAGCTGGTATTTTGGAATGTCAACAGCAGGACAAATGTGGTTCCGGTCCGTGAAAACAAACTTGGCGTGGCACTGGTCAGCGGATTTTCCGTCAATATCTGCAATATGGTACTCTCCAACGAGCTGGACCCGTTTACGTGCCTGAAAAAGGTACTTGACAGCGAACGCTACCAAAAGGTGGAAAATGCATATATACAATGCGATATAAATTTGGTATGATTTCAGAAGAGGTCATACCAAATTTTTTTTATGCACACGGGCATCCAAATGAAAATGTCATCAAATCGATAAATCGATTCGCTGACGGATGCCCGGCGCGCGCGTAGTGGAAAAAATCATTCCACTACGCGATTGTATACAAGCACCCGGAGGATTATCATGAACCAAACCGTTTTATTAATCGGCATAAACGCCAAATATATCCACTCCAATCCAGCAATTCACGGTCTAAAGGCATACGCGGACCATTACTATCCAAACCGTCCAAACGGATGCAGACTTACAGTTGCCGAGTACACCATCAATCAGCAGGCAGATACCATTCTCGCCGACTTATATCAAAAAAAGCCGCAGATTGCCGCGTTTTCCTGCTATATATGGAACTGGCGCATGATACAGGATTTGCTTGGGGAGCTGCCAAAGCTTTTGCCCGATACTGCGCTTTGGCTTGGCGGTCCCGAGGTTTCGTTCCATGCGCAGAACCTGATACAGGACTTTCCGCAGCTTACCGGCATTATGGTTGGCGAAGGTGAGGACACGTTTTTGGAGCTTTTGCACCACTATTGGGAGCATACGCCCGCGCTCAATGACATTAAGGGAATTGTGTCCCGCAACGGCTTTACGGGCACACGCGCGCTTACAGACATCAACAGACTTCCCTTCTTTTATGACCTTCAAAAAACTGACACAAGTGTCATTTTTGGCAACCGCATTCTGTATTACGAATCCCAGCGCGGATGCCCGTTTCAGTGCGCCTACTGTCTTTCTTCCATTGATAAGACCGTACGCCTGCGCAATATTGACACCGTAAAGTCAGAACTGAAACAGTTTCTTGACAGCCGTGTCCCGCAGGTAAAATTTATCGACCGCACATTTAACTGCAACAGCGCACACGCGCTGTCCATATGGGGCTATCTCAGAGAAAATGACAATGGTGTCACAAATTTTCATTTTGAGATTGCTGCCGACTTAATTACCAATGAACAGCTTGAAATCATGCGTGATATGCGCCCCGGTCTTATCCAGCTTGAAATCGGCGTGCAGTCCACCAACGAAACCACGCTTCGGGCAATCAACCGCCGCACGGACATTGACAGACTCTCCAAAACGGTCGCCTCCATTCACGGATTTCAAAATATCCATCAGCACCTTGATTTGATTGCGGGGCTTCCATATGAAGATTACGAAAGCTTCGCGCATTCCTTTAACGACGTGTATGCAATGGAACCCAATCAGCTGCAGCTTGGGTTCCTAAAAGTCTTAAAGGGTTCCCCTATCGAACAGCAGGCAGCCGAATACGGTATTGTATATGCCCCCAATCCGCCATATGAGGTACGGTATACAAGGTGGCTTTCCTTTGATGATGTATTGAACTTAAAAGGGATTGAAGAAATGGTGGAATTATATTATAACTCCAACCAGTTTGCGCATACGCTCCCCGTACTGGCGCGGGAATTTGCATCGCCGTTTCAAATGTACGAGGCGCTTTCCAACTATTACCGCGCAAACGGATATTTCACCAACACACCGTCGCGAACGTACCGCTATCAGGTATTGCTGGAGTTTGCCTGTTCTGTCGCTGGTGATAAGCGTGCGCTTTTTATCGAGCTTTTACTGTTTGATTTGTACCTGCGTGAAAACCTGAAAAGCCGTCCTGACTTTGCCCCTGAAAACACCATTGACAAAGAATTGCTGCGCCGCTTTTTCACACAGGAGGCGCAAAACCCACAATACTTAAAAAATTATCAGAACTATACTTCAACACAGCTTTTAAAAATGACACATGTAGAAAGGTTTTCATACCCTGTATGGCATGAAAACCCTGTTCACCAAGCAGTCCGGCTCAAAACCCCTGCCTATATTCTGTTTGATTACCAAAACCGAAACGCTTTGACACATGACGCTGCCTTTTATGAAATATACTTTTAACGCATCATCTCCCCAAGCACCTGTTTTGCCGTCTCAAGCTGGTTATCCACGCCTGCCTTATACTGGTCGGCGTCAAACGCCACCTCCACGTCAGGGTCAACTCCAATCTGATGAATGTTATTCCCGTTCGGGGTAAAATACGTGCTTACCGTAATCTTCATCGCCGAGCCGTCGGAAAGATTAATGACCTTCTGCACAATTCCTTTCCCATACGTCGTCGTACCGACGAGCTTTCCGATACCGTAATCCTTAATCGCTCCCGCTAAAATCTCAGACGCGCTCGCGCTATACCCATTCGTAAGCACCACAAGCGGCACATCAATTTCGTTCTCCCCGTTGCAGGTATATTCTTCCCGCTCGCCATATTTATCTTCCGTGTATACAATCAATCCCTTTGGAAGCAGCATTCTCGCAATCTCGCACACCGTGGAAAGATTTCCGCCGGGGTTGCTGCGAAGGTCAATAATCAGTCCCTGCATTCCCTCTGCTCTTGCCTGACTAAGAGCCTCCTCAAACTGACCCGAAGTCACCACGTCAAACTCCGTAATCTGTATATACGCCATATGATTATCATACATTTCATATTCTACCGTAGGACTTTCTATCTTTCTGCGCTGTACCTCAATATCAATCGGCTCGGAAACACCAGTTCGCAGCACGGTCACCGTAACATACGTCCCTTCCTCTCCCTTAATTTTGCTCACAACATAGGCACTGTCCTTACCGTACATACTTTCGCCATTTATCTCATAAATGTAATCGTCCTGCATCAGCTTGCTTTCCTCTGCAGGCGTATTCTTAATCACGCCGCTGATTTTCACGTAGCCCGCTTCCACATCCTGACTGATGTATGCGCCAATCCCGTAATAAATTCCCTGCGTCTGCTCCTGTAAGGCAATCAGCTCCTCCTGCGTATAATAAACACTGTACGGGTCTCCGAGCGAATCTAAAATTCCGCGGTATACACCTTCCTCCAGCGTCGCATTATCAACATCTTGCCAAAAATATTCCTGAATAGTCTCTTCCAAAATGCCCAGCTTTCGCACCACGTCGGTATCCGTAACGCTCCCGCCGGAAGTATTTTCCTTATGTGCCCGAATATCCTTAAGCTGCCGCATTCCCCTGCTAAGTCCCATAATTCCGGTAGTCAGAAGCGCCGCCAGCACCGTCACCAAAATACCTATGGTAAGACCCAGCACAAACTGTTTTCTTCCTTTATCGCTCCCGTCGTCTCCCCCATTGTACGGATATTGGTTCATTCCATTATTCCACTCATTTTGCATTGTTATGCCTTTCTATGATATAAATTATTTTAGATAACCCCACGGATTTACATAATTTCCATTCAAGCGCACGCTGAAATGAAGATGATTTCCCGTAGACCTTCCGGTCGTTCCGACAGCCGCAATTTTCTGTCCTTTTACGACCTCCGCCCCTTTTGACACATAAAGCGCCGAGGCATGCATGTATATCGTAAACAGATTATCCCCGTGGTCAATCATAATATAATTGCCCATCGACGCATTATACGCCGCTGCCACCACGGTTCCGTTGTATGCGGCAAGAATGGGCGAACCGCCCGGCGCCGCCATATCCACACCGTTATGAAAGCGATTTATGCCGAGTGTCGGATGCATTCTGTCGCCATAATCGTCGGAAATTCTCGTATACGAAGGCGCCGGCCATGCAAACATGCCGCCGTCATATTTGCGCTTGGGATTGGACGCTGCCTCAAGCGCCGCCTGTTCCGCCTTTACCGCATCCTCAAGTGCCTTGATTTCCGCATTCCGCGCTGCAATCTCCGCCTCGTACTCCCGAAGAACCGCTTCCTTGTCATTAATATCCGCCTGAAATGCATCTATTTCCGTCTGCTTTTCCGAAATCAGTGTTTCCAGCGACTCCTGCTCCTGCTCGACTTTTACTTTTGCTTTCTCCAAAAGCTCCTGCTCCTCTTCAAGCTGTGCCTTGCAGACCTCAACGTACTCTCTCGTCGTCCTGAAATTATCCAGTATTTTCCGATCGGATTCCGTAATCTTTTCGACATAATCCGCGCGGTTTAACATATCTCCAAACGATGCCGCGCTGAAAATCGCCTCAAAATAAAAATCCGTTCCGCGCTCATACATATTTTGAATACGCAGCTTCATCGCATCATACTGGGAAGCCTCCCGTTCCAACGCCTCCTCAAGCTCCGCCTTCGTCTGCACAATCTCGCTTTCCTTCTCGGAAATCATATCGGTAAGCTCCGTAATTCTTGTCTGCGCCGCCGTAAGCTCCGTATCAAGCTGCTTCACGTACGCGGCAAGATTACTCTTCGATGTTTCCAAGCTGCTGATAATCTGCTTGACGTCCGTAAGACCACCCTCAAGCTGTTTTCTCTGACTCTGTGTCTCCTCAATCTCTTTTTGCTTCTGCGCGATGCTCTGCTTTAAATCGGACACCTCGTCTGCCTGACTGACAAAAGGACAGGCACCGGCAAAGCAGGCAGCCGCGACAACTGCGACTGCCAGCAAAAGTGCTGCCCTTTTCCGAATCGTTCTATCGTAAACCCTAAGCTGCATATTCCTTACCTTTCCGTATTTTCATGACAATATCCGCAGAAGCGGTATCCGTCATACACTAAGGTGCTTCCTAACCGTCGTAAAGCTTCCCAAAAATCCAATGCCCACACCGATTGCAATACAAACGGGAACCAGTGTCGTAAATACTGTCGTTACAGGCAAAAATTCGAATATCTGTGATAAAAACGGAAACCTTCCCGCTACATACATCATCGCCTCGTTATAAATAAAATACACCGCTGCCAAAGGAATTAACGAACCGATAAATCCGATCACAATTCCCTCAATCACAAATGGCGCCCTGGTAAAAAAGTCGGTTGCACCAATGTATTTCATAATCTGTATCTCTTCTTTCCGCACGGAAATACCAATTGTTACGGTATTGCTGATTAGGAAAATCGATACGAGAAACAGAATTAGAATAATTCCCACCGAAACATAACTTACAATCGCATTCACACCGGTCAATGCCTGTGCCGTAAGCGCTGACTGGTTAACCTTGCGGACTCCCTCAATCGACTCTAAATAAGCGACAAGCGCAGCCTGCTCCGACACGTCGTTTAAGTAAATATCAAAATGGGCGCATTCCTCAAGCGGATTTTCGGTAAAGATGCTTACATCCCCGAAATTCATTTCCTCTGCAAACTGCTCCCATGTCTCGTCTGCGCTGACGAAAATACACTCCTTGACCTCCGAACGTCTCGAAATCATCCCTGAAATTTCCTGTGCGCGCTCATCACTCATATTTCCTTCCAAAAGTGCGCTTACCGGAAACCGCTCCTCCGCATTTTTCACGATATGTTGAAAATTGGTCAGGATTGAAAAAAACAGTCCGAACAAAAACAGGCACGCCGAAATCGTCGCGATGGACGCGAGCGTAAACCATTTATTTTTAAAAATATTCCGTATTCCCTGCTTGATGCAGTAAAACAGTGTATTAATCCTCATCGATATAGCCACCCTTTTCTTCATCACTTACAATGATGCCTTTCTTCATAGTGATAACCCGCTTCTGCATTGCATTGACAATTTCGCGGTTGTGTGTGACTACAAGAACTGTTGTTCCGTTATTGTTGATTTTCTCAAGCAAATTCATAATTTCCCATGAATTTTTCGGGTCCAAATTTCCGGTCGGCTCATCGGCAAGCAAAATTTTCGGCTTATTCACAAGCGCACGCGCAAGCGCCACTCTCTGCTGCTCTCCTCCGGAAAGCTGCTTTGGTCTTGCCTTATATTTTCCTGCAAGTCCGACAGTTGATAAAATGGACGGTACGTTTTTACGGATTTCACGGTTTGGCATCTGTATTATGCGCTGCGCAAACGCAACGTTTTCATAGACATTCCGGTCCTTTAACAGGCGGAAATCCTGGAATACGACGCCCAAGCTTCTTCTGAATTTTGGGATACCCCTGCGTTTGAGTCGCACCACGTCCGTCCCGTTGACGATAACCTTCCCCGATGTCGGCAATAGCTCCCGTAACAACAGCTTAATCAGCGTGGATTTTCCCGAACCGCTGTCCCCCACGATAAATACAAATTCTCCTTTATTTATATGCAGATTAACGTCATTTAATGCCGGCACGCCCACCGTGTAAGCCTTGCTGACATTCTCCATCAAAATAACCGTATCATTGTTCCCCGAAGCCGTACGGCTTTTTATTGTACTTCTCAATTTTTTCACCCCTATATTAATTTGCTTATTTATTTCCCTTTACCCCGCCGTGCAAGTTCGGTTTCGCTCCGCTCCATCTCACTTGGGCTATTCGTTCTCGATTAAATTCTACCCCGCCGCGCAAGTTCGGTTTCGCTCCGCTCCATCTCACTTGGGCTATTCGTTCTATTCGTCTTTGGTTCAAATCTACTACGCCGTGCAAGTTCGGTTTCGCTTCGCTCCATCTCACTTGGGCTATTTGTTCTCGATTAAATTCTACCCCGCCGTGCAAGTTCGATTTCGCTTTGCTCCATCTCACTTGGGCTATTCGCCCTATAGCACCATGTAAAAACTTGTCCCTGCAAGTAAACTTGCGGACCTGTTTTTACATGGTGCTGCACGGCTCAACAGTATCAATACTCAAAACTTTCCATATACTTCATGTATCGCACAACCATCAGCGCAATCTTAAATGTAATCGCATCCTCAAACACCCGTAAATCAAGCCCCGTACCTTTTTGGAGCTTGTCAAGACGGTATACCAGCGTGTTTCTGTGTATAAACAGCTGCCTTGATGTCTCCGATACATTGAGCGAATTCTCAAAAAACTTATTGATTGTCGTAAGCGTTTCCTCATCAAAGTCATCCGGACTCTTTCCTCCGAAGATTTCCTTGATGAACATTTTGCATAGCGGTATCGGCAGCTGATAAATCAGTCTTCCGATTCCCAACTCACTGTACGCAATAATATCCCGCTCCGCAAAGAAAATTTTGCCCACGTCAAGCGCCATCTTCGCTTCCTTATACGAACGGCTTACCTCCTTGATTTCCTTCACGTTTGTGCCGTAAGAAATATGCACATCCCTAATGCCTTCCTTCACAAGGCATTCCTCTATGGCGCGCGCATACTTGTCAATATCGCGGTTTGTCTCGGTATCCGACACTTCCTTAACCACAATCACGTTGTTCTCATCAACTGCCGTGACAAAATCCCTGCCGTTTTGCCCGAAGCCCTCGCGCACCCGTTCCAAAATATTGGCGTCTTTGCCGTTTGGCGACTCCACAATCAGTACGGCACGCTTGACATCCGTTTGAATGTGAAGCTTTTTCGACCGACTGTAAATATCTACCAGCAGCAGATTGTCGAGGAGCAGGTTCTTAATAAAGTTATCCTTATCAAAGCGTTCCTTGTAGGCAATCATAAGATTTTGCAGCTGAAATGCCGCCATCTTTCCTACCATATATGCATTTTCTCCCGCATCGCTTGCAATCAGAATGTATTCAAGCTGCTGGTCGTCATAAATCTTAAAAAACTGACAGCCCTGCAGCTCCTGACTGTCTGCCGCTGATTTCACAAATTCAAGCACGGAATGTTCAAATGTATTGCCTATGGTTTTCGTCGAAGCCACAAGCTTTCCGTCAATATCCGCCACAAAAAGCTCTACCCTCGCTATCGCTTTGATTCCTTCAATGGTATTTTGCATAATCTGATTTGAAATCATGTGTCACACTCCTTATTTTAATCAAAGTGCATGACGAACATCGTCATGACAGCTTATACAATATTAACAAAAATCGGTCAAAGTATTTAAGCTGTTTCTCTGCAATCTGTTTTCATTTTAATATATTTATACAAATAAATCTATAGCAAATAGCAATTTTTTTATGCATTTTATAATATTTTTCTTATTTTCTTATCAGACGGCATTTTTCATTCGTTTATGCAAGATATACAAAATCATTTTGGTAAATACTTGTAACAGTTCAGCCTTCGGCTTCCTGTTACAAGCATCAAGCCATGCAAAACCACTTCGTGGTGGCTTGATGCATCTCTTCCACTACGCTGTTTCACGGACTTTGCAGCAAGTGCAAAGTCCTAGTCTGAACTGTTACCGGATTTCCGTTACAAATACTTTTGTCGTTTGCTATAATATTTTACAGCGTCAAGCCGAAATAGTAAATAGGGACATTTCCCCAAAAGGAGGATGCTGTTATGGACATAGCAGGACTTTCTATGAATATCGCACAGACAAATCTTTTAAGCGATGTCGGCACGGCAATGCTCTCCAAATCGCTTGACATGGCAGAAACAATGGGTGCTTCCATGACCGAACTTTTAGACTCTGCAGCTATGGAGCGCTCTGTCAATCCGGATCTTGGTGCAAACATTGACATCAGCATTTAAGCTTTGTCTGTCCGTAAAGTCAAAATACCCCGCAGCTTGCTGCGGGGTATTTTGACATATCATTATATTATTTTTTAAACACGATACAGTCCGGTTTAATTTGGATTTCCCCGTTTTTCAAAAGCTTTCCCACGGCGCGCTTAAACTCGTTTTTGCTCATGCCTGTCTCCTTTTTAATCAAATCCGGAGATGCCTTGTCCGTAAACGGGAGTACCCCGTCAAACCGTTCCATAATTTCAATAATCTTATGGGCGTCCTTCTCCATTTGAAGATACGCCTTTTCACGCACACTCAAATCAAGCTTTCCGTCCGGCTTAACCTCCGCGACTCTTGCTTTAACCGCAGTGCCTACCCGAATATCCCCGAAAAGCTCCCTGTTCGGGATAAGCGCAGAGAAACAGTCATCCACCGCGACATACGCCCCGACCTGTTCGTTAATCTGATAGACCGTACCCGTGACCATATCGTCCTTCTGATAACTGCTGTCTGTCCGAAGCGCTTTGTATACATTCATCGTCGCCGCAAGGCGGCTGCTCTTATCGACATAAATCGTGACAAGAATTTCATCCCCCTCATTGAATTTACCGGTCTGCTCCTTGTAGGGCAGCAAAATATCCTTCTCAAGACCCCAGTCAAGAAACGCACCGATTTCCGTAATTTGTGAAACACGCAGCCTCCCAACCTCGCCTATCATAATTTTAGGCGTGTTGGTCGTTGCAATAATCCGGTCTTTCGAATCCTTATACAGAAAGACCTCCAGTTGATCTCCGATTTTACAGTCTGACGGAACCTGCTTTTTCGGAAGCAGAACCCTGTCGTCCATGCCAGCGTCAGACTGCTCAGCAAGGTAGATTCCAAAATCCAGCTCTTTCACTACTATAAGTGTCTGTTTTCTTCCTAATTGAAACATATATAGTACCTCCGTTTCCCTCTCGCGAGCGGCGGGCCATACCGGCATATCCGCATATCCATTGGTTTCTAAGTTTATTGTAACATGCCGTCTTTCACGGCGCAATCCTTAATAAAATGCAATTTTATTTTCGATCAGCCGATCATCCTCATAAACACATTTAATCGTAAAAAAACGCTTCTCATCCGCAAGCAGAAGGTCCAAAAACAGACTGTCTCCCTCCCATGTCGGAAGCGAGGGCACCGTTTCCTTCTCCACCCACTCCAGCTCTCCTTCGTTGCACAAATCCGTCAGTTCTCCCTCAAAACCGTCCGCCGTAAAAAGACACATCATTTCCGGCTCACACTGATTGCTCACAAACGTGATTAATCCCCGGAACCGATAAGAAGTCAGCAGCAGTCCGGTTTCCTCCCGAACCTCACGCAAAAGGCACTCCTCCGGACTTTCACCGTATTCCCCGTGTCCGCCCACGCCAATCCACTTGTCATGGCTGATGTCGTTCTTTTTTTTGATGCGGTGCAGCATCAGGTACTTTCCGTCCTGCTCGATGTAGCATAGCGTTGTCATTCTCATTAGTATCCCATCCTTTCAAAATCACGCACATTTTTTCTATTCTATCATACTTTACAATATAGTTTCAACAGCGAAAGCATTCGCCGATTGGAGGAAATGGATCCCATGACAAAATATGATATAGCAATTGTAGGCGGAGACAGCCGGACTGCCTATATGGCGCCCTATTTCGCAAAAAAAGGCTGGCGCGTCGTGTGCTGTAATACGGCAGATGTTCCCTGCAGCCGGCATTTAAAATCAAAAATCCGCGATACCGTCAGCCTGCGTGAATGTATCGGCTCCTCCTCCATTATCGTGTGCGGAATTCCCTTTTCCAAAGGAGAGCATATCTACTGCGAAAAGGCGGACACCGATTCCGAAATTACCGTGGCAGAATTTCAGCGCTGTATCCGCAGACAGCAGACCATTTTTGCGGGCATTATCCCCGAAAGCTTTCGCGCGATCTGCGAGGAACGGGAAATATGCTGTCACGACTTTATGCATGACGAACCTTTAAACATCTTAAACGCCGTGTCAACTGCGGAGGGCGCAATCCTTGAGGCGCTTCTGCGCAAAAGCACCGTGCTTCACGCCAGCAATTCTCTTGTGCTGGGCTTCGGGCGCTGCGGCAAAATCATTGCGGACCGCCTAAAAGGCATGTGCGCCTGCGTTACCGTCTGCTCACAAAAAGAAACGGAGCTTGCGCTCGCGGCGTCGCTTGGCTTTCACACCCTGCCGCTCTCCAAACTGGCGCAGGGCATTTACCGTTACGAATATCTTTTCAACACGATTCCCGCATGTGTACTGAACCGTGAATGTCTTGAACACGCCTCCAAGGACTGTCTCATCATTGACATCGCTTCAAACCGTGCGGGCGCCGATTACGAAGCAGCGAAGCAACTTGGCATAAACTTATGCTACTGCCCCGGACTTCCCGGAAAGTACGCCGGAAAAAGCTGTGCAAAGCAGCTTTCAGAATTTGTCATACGGCACATTAACAGCCAAAAAGAGTAAATATTCCCATAAAATAAAAACACGGAATGGAGAGGATTTATATGGATTTAAAAGGAAAAAAAGTCGGTGTCGCGCTGACCGGCTCCTTCTGTACTTTTGAGAAAATGTTTGCGGAGCTTGAAAAGCTTACCGCGGCAGGCGCCGACGTATATCCCATACTCTCAAACGCCTCACAGAGCATTCAGAGCCGTTTTGGAAAGCCTGACACTTATGTCATAAAAATAAAAGAAATCACGGGACGCGAACCGATTACCTCAATCGAGGGCGCAGAGCCTATCGGACCAAAAGCATATCTTGATGTGCTTGCAATTCTCCCATGTACGGGAAATACCGCCGCAAAGCTTGCAAACGGCATTACCGACACACCCGTTCTTATGGCTGCCAAAGCACATATGCGCAACAACAAGCCGCTTGTCATCTCTATTTCTACCAACGACGGACTTGGAATGAATCTGAAAAACATCGGTGTTTTGTGCAACAGCAAAAATATCTATTTTGTCCCGTTCGGGCAGGATAATTACGAAAAAAAGCCAAATTCGCTAGTAGCGCACACGCAGCTTCTGATCCCCACGCTCGAAATGGCTTTGGAGCATAAGCAGTACCAGCCGATCCTGATGGATTACCAGTCCGATAAGGATTCGCAATAATAATAGTAGGAAAGGACATCTGACTATGTGTGGAATAGCAGGCTTTTGCAGTTTTAACGTAAACTTTCGCGAGGAATCCGCAAGGTGGTACGGAGTACTTCAGAAAATGAACAGAAAGCAGAAACACCGAGGTCCTGATAACGACGGACTTTTCCTGGAACGAAACTGCGGGCTTGCCCACACCCGCCTGTCCATACTGGACTTGAGTTTGGGAAACCAGCCGATGACCCGCCAGCTTAAAAACAAACGCGCTGCCATTGTCTACAATGGTGAAATCTACAACATGCCCGCGCTGCGAAAAGAACTTGAGCAGGAAGGCATCGTGCTTGAAACATCCTGCGACACGGAAGTTATCCTTATGGGCTGGCTTTCGCACGGCACCGACTATGTAAAAAAATTAAACGGCATTTTTGCGTTTGCCATATGGGACGAAACAGACAGAAAACTCTATCTGTATCGTGACAGGCTTGGGGTGAAGCCTCTGTTTTTCACCCATTTTAGAAACACGTTTATCTTCTCCTCCGAGCTAAAGGGCATTCTCTGCTTCCCTGACTTTAAGGCGCAAATTGACCATGACGGCTTGTGTGAGGTATTTGGTCTTGGCCCTGCAAAGACCTATGGAAAAGGTGTTTTTAAAGATATAGCGGAACTGCTGCCGGGGCATTTTTTGGAATACTACGGTTCTGATTTTAACGTGTATCCGTACTGGAAGCTGGAAAGCCGCCCGCATTCCGACACATGGGTGCAAACGGTTGAGCGCACCCGCGATTTGGTGACAGACGCCATCCGGATGCAGATGCTCTCCGACGTTCCGATATGCACTTTTTTGTCCGGCGGCGTGGACAGCAGTCTTGTGACGGCAGTATGCGCAGCCGAGCTGCAAAAGCAGGGTAAGCGGCTCGACACCTATTCCTTTGACTTTAAAGACAACGACAAAAATTTCCGTGCAAACGCCTTTCAGCCTTCACAGGATAAACCGTGGGTTGACAAAATGATCGCGCACTGCCGTACCAACCATCAATATCTCGAATGTTCAAACGCGGAGCTTTTTGATTATCTTTTTGAAGCCGTCGATGCAAGAGATTTGCCTTGCATGGCAGACGTAGAGGCATCCATGCTGTATTTCTGCAAAAGAGTCGCAAAGAACCATAAGGTGACGCTGACAGGCGAATGCGCCGACGAAATCTTCGGCGGATATCCGTGGTTCCACAAAAAGGAGTGCTTTGACGCGGACTGCTTCCCGTGGTCAATGGATTTTGCACCGCGCACAATGCTCTTAAAAGACAGCGTGTGCAGCCTGCTCCCGCTTGAAGAATACGCCCATGCTGCCTATCGGAAAACCGTTTCCGAAACCCCTCTGTTAGAGGGAGAGTCCGATACCGAACGCCGCAGAAGGGAAATTTCCTATTTGAACCTCAAGTGGTTTATGCAGACGCTTCTTGACCGCATGGACCGCACAAGCATGCACACGGGACTGGAAGCACGCGTGCCCTTTGCAGACCACCGCATTGTGGAATATGTTTGGAATGTGCCTTGGGATATGAAATGTAAAGACGGTGTTGTAAAAGGGCTTCTGCGCGCTGCCGCAGAAGGGCTTCTTCCGGCGGAAGTGCTGTACCGCAAAAAAAGCCCGTACCCCAAGACCTACGATCCCGCATACGAAAATCTCCTGCGCACGGCAATTATAGAGGTGCTTTCCGACACCCGTTCCCCGCTGCGGGAGCTGATAAGCATTGACAAAACACTTGAATTCATCCAGCATCCGTCCGACTATGGCAGACCGTTCTACGGACAGCTCATGGCAGGACCGCAGCTTTTGGCATACCTGCTTCAGGTCAACTACTGGCTTAAAGCATACGAGGTGGAGCTTTTAATTTAAGCTCCGCCTCTTTTTTGCCGCTAGACTTTTTTGGAATGTACGAAACGCCTTATTTTTCAAGGCATTCCCGTTATTCATCCTGTTTTTCTTATTGTGAATAACAGGTATGGAAAAAGGAGGTGATACCTTGAACTTAAGCTATTTTGATTTGCTGTCGCCAGCCCCCGTGCAGCTTTCGGGAATCGGCGGTATTGTTTCGCCAAAACTGCGTGAAATATCCGCAATCGGTTATAACACGTATCAATTCTATCTGTCCGTTTTACAAATGGACGGCAAAAGCGTTTTATCCGCAATCGGTTTACAGGCGATGCCCAATGCGGAACAAATACAGACCAATCTCTTTGAGCTGCTGACTGCCGATTCCCGCACCGCGGACATGCTCCGCGAAATTCTGAATTTCTTCCTGAAAGAAGACGTGTCTTATTCCGAAAATCACAAGGCATTTTTAGTACGGACAGGCAATGATGTAACAGGAATGATTACAAGCGAGAATTATCCGCAGGTTTGTGAAGCAGTCTGCCTTCGAAACGGCATCCGCCAAAAACAGGAGGCAGATATTTCCAAAGCCAAAAATAAAAAAGCATTGGAAATCATGAATAAGCTGCAAATGGGAAGATCCAAAAAGGCAAAGCAGGTCAAATCAGATGACAACCTGGAGCTTGGAAACATTCTGTCTGCCGTTGCAAACAAGAGCCAGTCCCTTAACATTGTAAACATATGGGATTTGACCGTATATCAGCTTTGGGACTGTTTTTTCCGGCTTTCCAACAACAACATCTACAACATCCAATCCATGAGCGTCGCCGCGTGGGGAGACAAAGACAATCATTTTGACGCCACTGCATGGTTTAAACGCATGGATACCGGTAACTAAACACTATTAGCGTCTGCCACTCTAAATGACAGATGAAGAGAAAGGAATGATGATTATATGAATGACAAATTATTTGAAATCGTACTGATGTTCGTACCGATACTGGGCGCCATAATTACAGGCTTTCTTGTTCCATACATCAAAGCTAAAATTTCCGCCGCACGGCTGGCACAAATTGCCGAATGGACCGAAAAGGCAGTCCGTGCCGCCGAAGTGCTTTTCGATACCCCGCAATGCGGCAGCGAAAAGCGGGAATATGTAATCTGCTTTATTGACAGAATGTTTAATTCCAAAAAACAGATGATTACCAAAGAACAAATACGCGTTCTGCTTGAGGCAGCACTCGGGCAGATAAAGCAGACTTAGAAAGGAGAATTTTATCATGGATGAAAATTATACAGAGCTGGCAGTCCGCATTCAGGAAACGGACAGCCGAAGCAAATCAAATGAACACCGTCTTGATGCCCACGACAGCGAACTGCACGAACTGCGGGAAAAACAGGATGCCATTTACGACTTAACTTCTTCCGTAAAGTCTATCGCTACAGATATGGCATACATAAAAGAGGATGTAAAAGAAGTAAGATCCGGACAGGACAAGCTCAACGAAAAGGTCACCGTTTTGGAAAACAAGCCCGCAGCCGAAACCAAAAAGAAACTCGACACAATCACCGAAAAGCTGATTTGGCTGTTCGTCGGAGGACTCGCTGCCGGCGCGCTTGCCTTGGCGTTTCCTGAGATTGTGTGGTAAATATCAGTTATTTTTACATGGAAATTATTTTAATGTACTCTCGGAGTCTCTTTGTAACTGATTTTGTGAGATGATTTTTTGTCAGATGTGCATAAATTTATGAGGCGTACGTGGAACGTACGTTGATGAAATTTATGTGATATGGCGGAAAATCAGCCACAAAGGCAGGTGCAAGAGCGATTCCGAGAGTACATTTTATAAAAAAGGAGGCGTTTAAAATTGAATAGTACAAAAACAAGCAGCCTGAGCTTTTACAACGAGCAAGGTATTTTAACACTGACTGCAAAACAGTTTGACACCGGACGCATGTTCGCATTTCATATTATGGATCATGATGTGCCTTTTGATTTGTCGGGCTGTACCGCATATCTTAGAATTGCCAAAGCAGACGGAACACAGTTTCAGGGACATGAATGCTGCACAGTTGAAGGCTCTCAAATTATTATCAGCACGTCTGCCGGAAACGGAAATCAAATCCTTGCTGCCGCCGGAACAAATGTATGTGAACTGCATTTGAAGGACGCAAACGATATTGGACTTACTACATGGACGTTTCATATCGTTGTGGAACCGCGTGTTCACGACGGAAGTCATATGTCTTCCATCGATTCTTATGATGTTCTTGACAACATGATTAATATGGAAAAGGAACGGATTACGAACGAGGAACAGCGGAAAGAAAATGAAGCAAACAGAAATACCGTTTTTGAACAGAAAATAGAGGAAACCAATGCTGTCATTACGGACTGCCATCTGGTAATTGACGCTGCCAATCAGAAGATTAGCAGCTTTGATGCAGAAATCAATGAAATTGTGGACGGAATAACCGATGAGGCGCAGTCTTATGCTGATAGTGCAAAAGAATCCGAGACAAATGCGGCAAATGCTGCTTCCAGTGCAGCAGACAGTGCAGCTACTGCGTTGCAGAAAGCAGGAGACGCTGCCGCTTCTGCCGTGTTATCGCAAAGTTATGCAGTAGGCGGAACACAAAGCCGTGCAGGAGAAGATGTAGATAATGCGAAATATTACAGCGAGAAGTCACAGGAAACATTACAAAAGCTTCAGGAGACTACGGTTACGAGCATTAAAGGAAACGCTGAAAGTGCATATCGTACAGGAGATGTTAATATAACACCTGATAATATCGGGCTTGGAAACGTAAACAATACATCTGATGAAAATAAACCTGTGTCCAACGCCCAGCGGACAGCCATCGATGCAAAGGTAAGCAAATCCGGCGATACAATGACAGGACCTTTAAACTTTGCCAATGCTACATGGAATGTAGTTGGAGATGATGTTGCTATAGGTGATATGAATGTAGCGGGCACTCTTTGTTTAAAGGGGCTAAATGGATATCCTGGGATAAGGCTAATGGACTCAGCGGATAACGTGGTTGGTGAAGTCGTGCATACAGGAACGTATACTTCATTAAAGAAGTATACTATAGACCTATCGGGACAACCATCATCAAACTTTTATTTTATTGAGTTTGCGGGTGTCCCCAACATGCGTATAGCTATAGATTGTGAAATTAGGTCAGACTCACGTATGTCAGGTGAGCCGTTTAACTGCAATTATGTGAAGTTCCAATATGTAAGCGGCGGTTGGTCAGATGTACCATCACACCTCGAAATACTCAATCACTCCACGCATGATAGTAGTGAGATATGCATTATGAGTATCGTGCGCGGTTATAAGTCAGGACACGCAGGAATATACGTTCGAGGAAGCAATCGATACGATATTCTATGCAACTATCAACCTGTGCTACATACATCTGGAGTAACATTGATTGATGAATATTTTCCTAGCGGAAATACAACATGTTACTATACAGGGTTTGATAGTGCCGGAGTCGATGTTAATTTTAATGAAAACCGATCTAATTTCAGTTTATTGAATACTGAAATCCGTGCTCCTTTATTCAATGGTCCAGCGTCATCAATCCGTGACTGTGGGGATGGCAGAACTTTGACATTTAATTATAGTGCAGACGGCTTGGATGATCCAACATGGTTGGCAGCTTGGAATGGAAATGAGCTTAGGGGGGTAGCTGCTTCCAAATACAAGGGCAGTGGAATATACAGTCAAACATCATATACACCAAATGTTGGCACGGGGGACAATGTAACCATTCAGTATCATAAAATCCAGTTCAATAACGGCTTAATGATACTGTATATGCGTGGAATTATAATGGGCACCAAACGTACTTTCCATTTTCCGACAGCGTTTATAGATACTCAATATCTTGTATATTGGATGAATGCGCCTTTTTTTCATTATGAATTACATGCCTTACGTGATAATTATAACGGCAATCAAATTACGCAATCTGGAATGACTGCGGTGGTAACGTGGAACTGTCTCAGAAAAGAAGGGGAACTGACACTTAATAGATATTCAGCACCTGGTTTTGAGTATTCTCATGCCCTAGGTTATGGAGAATTTTGGTCCGGCACCCCAGGTATTGTATGTATAGGGAGGTGGAAATAGTGAACAACATAATTAATTATTGTGTGTTTGATGCCAAAACAGGCGAAATATTTGGATTTTACAATCACCATGAAGTTGTACAGTCAATTATCAGCAGCAATTCGGAACTGGAACACCGCGAAATACGGCAGTCAATGATTGACAGATTAATCACTGTTAATGGCAGAGTAAATTTGGACAATATAAAAAACAAAACTGCAATAGAAGCCATGGATGATATAGACATTGTTCCTGAAATCCAAACTGATCCGAAAGATGAGTTTGAAACAGCGAAAACATCTATAATGCACGGGATTACAGAAATGGGCAATGTATATATAAAAAGGGGAATTGATTTTGAAATCTGCGAGAAAATCCAACACTTTGATTATAACGATGCCACAATTGCCAAGTTAAAATTTCTTATTAATAACTACTCTGACGGGGACATTCTGTTTTATGAAACACATGACTATAATGAATATGAAATTGAGTATGGAGTTATTAAAAACATTTATACGCAATTATTAGACAACAAAATACGTATCGAATCATATGTCGGAGCTTTTCTCAAATGGATACGTGAAAATCTGACAATTGATATGTACCAAAACAAAGAGGAAATATATGCATTTGGATATATTAATGAAAACATTGAAATGGAGGTTAACAGGCGATATGAAATGCTTAAATTATGTAAACAAAAATAACCAGCAGCTGTATATCTTGCATTTTCCGGGACACGGATTGGGAGATTTTATAAGTATAATCAACGACACCCGGAAAAGGGATTTTTCCGTTTCGGAGAATATTAGCATTATATCCACGATGAATCGGCATTGCTGGGATAATTCTCCAATACGAGACCAGTGCGCACGCAATAACATTCCAATATTTAATACGGCACTCGAAGAAAAAGACTGGTCAAACCCGTTAAAAATAAAGCATTCACTGATATGCCTTGAACAGGCAACAACCGAATATGCATTGCTAGTTGATGGCAGGGATGTTGTCATTGTACAGGATCTTGATGATGAATTTATTGAGAAATTCAAGAAGTTCAACAAACCCATTCTTTACAATGGAACACCTGCGGCATATCCAAAAGTTCCGATAGAACCATTGGAGGAACTTTTCCAAATCAGGGGAAAACAAAAATTTCTGAATGCTGGTGTATGTTTTGGAGAGGTGGAAGCATTAAAAACATTTTACACAAAATGTGCGGAAATATCAGCAACACTTCCTGACAATAAATCCGAGCAGCTTATCGTCAGAATGGCTAGGCAGGAAATGAAAGATCTTGTTGCAATCGATCATAATAATGAACTATTCAGAATCTGTCATCCGTATGACACTGTAATCAAAGAAGAAGCAGATAAGATCATATTAATTTAGCACTACACAGTCCCAACGTAATAAATCGAAATATGTCAAATGTATACTTTATCAAAAACACAATTTTTATATAAAATATCACACTCAGGAGAAGCACATATGAAAAAAGGAATCGACCTCGCAAAATGGAACAAAGTAACTGACTACCTATCCGTCAGAAACGCAGGCGTCCAATTTGCAATTATAAAAGTAATCAACTCCCAAAACAAACCCGACAGCCGCTTTCATGAACATGTCAGCGGCATGCTCGGCGCAGGAATCCCAATCATCGGCGGCTACACCTACTCTTACGCCAACACGGCGGACAAGGCAAGGAGAGCCGCCGATGCCTTTGTAAAAACAGCAGGACCGCAAAACATCACTGCCCTATGGCTTGATTTGGAGGACAACGCTGTCAAAGGTCTTGGCAGCAACATTTTAAACATCATAAACATTTACCAAAGCAGCGCACAGGATGCCGGTATGCATTTCGGCATCTACACAGGCGCGGCGTACTACAACCCGTACCTGAAACCCTACGCAACGGAAATCGCAGATATTCCCATTTGGTGGGCGCGATACCCTTATACAAAGGAGCGCACAATTGCGGCAGACGTCCCCGACAGCAAATATCTGCCCCAAAACATGGAACTAAGCGGCTGGCAGTACAGCTCTAAAGGAAGGATAAACGGCATCAGCGGTTATACCGATCTCAATGTTTGGTATGACCGCATTGCATTTGAAAATGTATCCAAAGAAATACCGTCCGAACATAATCCTTTTACGGAACCTGCCACAAATGTCAAAATCGGCAATACCGGAAACGACGCAAGCTGGGTACAATGGTACTTATGGCGGTTTGGAAAGCTTACGGACAACAACGGAAATCCTGACGCCGCACAAATCAACGGCATCTTTGACATCCATACCAAACAAAAGGTTATGGAAGTACAAGCACTGCTTGGATTAACGGCAGACGGAATTGTCGGAAAAATGACACGATCCATGTGGAAAAAGATCTGTTAGAAAGGGGCATCTGCCCCTTTCTAATCATTCACCGCAAAACAAATCAAAATCCTTTCGCATATGCAGATAGTTCTTCCTTTGGTCCGCAAAATATGTCTTATTTTTCTTCGCATACACCTTCATCCATTCATCCAAATCCCTGTCTTCCTTGTAAGAGAATGCCACCATTGCCAACAGCGATAACCGGTTTTGCTCGTCGCGCAGCTTAGAGCCTGCCCGAATTGCCGCATTTTCCAAATCGTCCAGCGTCTCGCGATAAAGTCCCATATCCGTTTCTAACGTATCCGCATCAATACCGACCATTTCCGATAAAAAGGCGCACTCATACATCTGTGTACCCGTGCTCTCCTGTTCCCGTAAAAATTCCTGCATCAGATTTTCCAGCATATCCAGTTTCGCAGCGATAACCGGTTTGTCCTTTGTACATTTTTTCCTGTCAATCTCATCAAACAACAGCCCACTGCCATTCACCCTTGTATGCCTGTAAACGCCCTGAAATGCTCTCAAAAACGCCGCAAACTCCTTATCCCCACGCCCAAAGCCTGTAAAGCGGTCAAACAGGGTCAAAAAAATAAAAGAGTCCTTTTTATTAAAAATACTTTTTATATCGTCCGTAACAATTTTTTCCAGCTTTCCAAGATTATCCGCAAGGCGTTCAAACTCCTCTTTCGCTGCATGGCTGTTCAGATATTTGCACAGCTCTTTCGGTTGTTTTTTCCACTTGTCAAAGTGGTTGGTGCACATAACCGTTTCGATAATGGCTCTCTCTACAACACCCTTTGTTTTATCCTGCTCCGAATAGTCGCTGCAGTCACGAAAAAAACTGCTGCCCGAAATCTCACGGATATAACCGGCAAAATTATCGATAAAGGTAAATGCCTTCTGATCTGTGTTCATCGGCGTATGGTTGTTGTAGCGTTTGATATATTTTGAAATCTTGTGATTGTCGCAGTCCTCATGGATAATCGTTTCTATTTGGTATTCATTAAACTTCTTTTGCAATTCTTCCGGAAGTTTTTCGTACGTTTTATTCCGAATATCAAACACAGCGTCCTCCCATGTTATGTTTCCCTTTTTGTCTTTGATTTTTTTCTTATAAGGTATCATTGAATCGGCAACAGATGCCGTAATCTTATAGTTTCCGTATCGAAACCGATGCAGGGCGGCGCTTCTCTGCCCTCCGTCTGCAATATGGAGCTGCGAATTGTTTTCCTCACCGAGAATAATCGGTGGAATATACTCGTCCATCAGCACCGTCACTACCAACTCGTTAATCTGTTCATTGCTCCACACAAAATGCCTTTGTACATCTGCATTGTTGCAAATATCCTTTTCTTCAACCTTATCCAGGTACATCTCCAATGTATATGTCTGTCTGCGTGGTCTTGCCATATGTAACCGCCTCCTTTACCAATTCTTCCTTTTATTAAAACAAAATTGAAACATTCCTATAGGAATGGATTGCCGCATTGCAGTCGGCATACTGCTTCTCACTGATTTTCAGCGTTTCCTTAATTTCATCGGAAGCATAGCCGTCCGCCGCAAGCTGCAGAACCTCCCTTTGAAGCTTTGAAAGCTTACGCAAATACAGCATTGTCCGCATCCCATATCCTTGTCCCATTTTTTCAAAAACCGCATTTTCCATATCAAACCGGTCTGCTATCAAATCACCGACGGTAAGTCCGGTATCATCACCGGCGGGCGCATCAATCGAAACAGACATTCTGTCTGCCTTGCGCTTTTCGCAGTTTATTTTTGACATTTCTGTTTTTATTTTGTTTGATAAACATGCATATAAAAATACGTCAAACGCCTCAATATCCTCACACCGCCTCATGGCATCCACAAACACTTCATTTGCAAGCGAATAAAAGTCGTCCCTGTCCTTATCCGACAAACCGCCGAATTTTGACAGGATTTTATCGACCAAACCACGAAGCTTTTTGGCATTATCCGCATAATATGCTTTCAATAATTCTTCCATAATAAATTTCCTTTCCTGTCCAAATATAACATCATTCCAAACAAATCAGCCGGCTTTTCATTTTTCCTGAATATTGTCTTTTTGTTTTATAAGTAAATTTAGTATAGAATATGTGTTCGCATTTGTCAATCCTTTTTTCTCGAACTTTCGTTTGTAAATTTTCGGTACTTTTGAAAAAGAAAAACAGAAATATAAATTAGACACACATAACCGTACAGACAATCGAAAATGGAGGAAATACAATTGAGCAGATACAAAACAGCACAACGATATGTTTTCAAAATACACTCTTCCCGCCTTAGAAGAGCCAAATGGCATTTGACGCTGACCGTAAATCAGGCACGGGAAAACAAAGAGCTGATTACCGTAAACGAAAGCCAGCTTATGCGCTTCATTGATGAATTAAACGGCATGGAAAACGCTGTATCACATGTTTCCGGTCTAAAATCCCAAATCCAACGGTTAAAGACAGAAACAAACCTCGCAGTTTCACGCCCCAAAATCAAGAAACTATATGAAGAACTGGACAAATATCAATTTCAAAAAGACTACGTCTGTGTCGTGCTTGACAGCAGCAATGACTATCGCAGGCTCTGTCAAAACGGATTTCAAATCAACGGCATCCGCTACAGACGACTGCTTGGCACGACCGGCGGCATTAAAAGCAATACGATTGTATTTGTCAATGAACTGCTTCTGCCCGAATTAAAACGCAGACTTAACAATGGACGGAATTTGACGAAACCGTTCACGCCCGCAAAGCTTGAAGCATACAACGCCCTGATTTGCAGCTCTTCCGTTCCGGTATCCATGCCAAATGGAGTCGTCGTTGTGCCGGACTGCATCACACATTTTCAAGCGCAGGTTATTGAACTCAGCGATACCGGACCAGATGAGCCAATCATGAAGCACCTTCCGAATAAAGAAATCACACTGATTGACAGTGACGGATACGGTCTTGCAATGCCGCAATTAATGAAACGGTGGGGAGACGAAATCGGGGAACATTTTCTGCTTCCTGCATGCGTTATCCGAAATTCGTTCTGTAAAGGAACTGTCTTTCCTGTTGATTTTCAAATGTTTGCACAGGAACACAGCGTTACTGAAATCACGGACGTATGGGGAAATACCCACGATATTCGCCGTATTGAGCTCGTGCTGACAGCATCCATGCTCAAGCTTTGGGATTCCTACGCTTCTATGGACGATTACCTGTACAATTGTGAAATAAATCACTATACCTTTGCCATTACAAAAGCATCGGAACAGGCACTGGAAAACACGCGGACAATGAATTACCAGTTTCTGCAAAGCTATGACTTTACAGACGAGCAGCTGGATGCGCTTATCGCGCCGACCGTCACGGAAATCAACGATATTTTGTCTGATGATTACAGAAAAACAATCCTTTATACAAAGGGAACCCGCCTAAACGACGATAATGTCCGTTATTTAGACAACTCTTTTTCGACTGCTCTTATGATTGAACCGGAAATGAAGAACGACCCCTATGTGAAAAATCAGCTGTATACGATGATTCAAAAACGCATCAACGATGCAAAAGTCGGTGTTTTAAAAGTACCCGCAAACTACTCCTTTGTTTCCGGCGACCCCTATTCCCTCTGCCAGTCCATGTTTGGTCTGAACGTGACCGGACTGCTGAAGGCAGGACAGGTTTACTCCAAATACTGGGCGGAACAAGGCGTTGACAAAATCGTGAGCTTTCGCGCGCCGATGACCTCCCACAATAATATCCGGCTGCTGAATGTCGTACATAACGCCGAAATGGACGCATTTTATCAGTACATGACCACACCCACGATTTTCAACAGCTGGGATACGTGCGCAGATGCGATGAACGGATTTGACAAGGACGGCGACTGTGTCATTAACACTGCCCTTCCTTTGCTTGTGAACAATACAAAAACACTCCCTGCAATCGTCTGTGTACAGCGCAAGGCGCCAAAATGCGTACCGTCGGAAGACGACATCGTGCAGTCCAACATCGACAGCTTTGGCAGCGCTATCGGTGCCGTCACAAATAAAATTACGTCCATGTTTGAGGTTCAGGCAAGATACCCAAAGGACAGCCGCGAATACCGGATCTTGGATTACCGTATTAAATGCGGTCAGCTTTATCAACAAAATGCCATCGACAAAGCCAAAGGCATTGAAGCAAAACCAATGCCTGCCAAATGGTACAGCCAAAACGCAGTCAAAAGCGCCCATAACAGCCGCGCTTGGCAAAACAGACAGCTTTTGGCTGACAAAAAGCCCTATTTTATGCAGTATATCTATCCGGCTGAAAAAACAAAAATGATGGAATATTGCAAAAAAAGTAATGAAAAATGCCTAATGCGTTTTCGCATGACCCTTGGCGAACTACAGAATAAAAAAGAAAAAACGCCGCAAGAGAGCGCATTCCTTGACTGCTTTCGCCAAAAAATGCCGCTTGGCACCGCTCCCTGCACGGTCAATAAAATTTGTTGGAAAATAGAAAAAGCCTTCGACAATTTAAAGGCATTTCAGCAGGAACCGTTTGATTATTCCATATTAAAAAGCAATGTGGACTATTCCAAACAAATGTACGCAAAAATAAAGAAGGTCTATGACCGTTACCAGCGCGAAACTTCCGCCTATATGCAGTATGCCAAATCGGAACGGATCGGCTTGGAGGAACGCCAAATGCAGAAATATCTTTTAAAGGAACAGTTCAAACGCCAATGCCTGGAGCAGTGTCCAAATGAGCAGGCGCTTTGCAATATTGTGCTGGACTTATGTTATTCCAAATCACAGCACAGCAAACAGTTTGCATGGGATATTTGCGGAGACGTTTTTATTCAGAACCTCTTAAAAAGAAAGAATTACGAAATTACCTATCCGGCGCTTGACGAGAATGGAGAAATCGAGTTTAACGGACAGCATTTCAGCATGAAAACTGTACAGCTCAAACCAAACAATACGGCAGAAACGGAGGAGATGAAATGACCGTGATTTTAAATGAAGCAAAACAGGCTGCAAATGTCATAGAAAGAGGGGAACTTGGCAGCAAACCGGCTGCCACGCTCTTTCTGCTCGGAAAATATTACAGGCAAAAAGAACATTTGGGAAAACAGCCTACAACGGAAAAACTGCACGCGTTTATGCAGCAAAACAGCAAAAACTATAACCCTGCTTTATGGGAAAAACTGATTGAGGACATTTCCGCTAAAGCAGCAAAATATCCTTTACGGGAAATCGACAGTATCGGTATTACGCAAAACGAATTGGACCGTATTGCAGCATTGCAAAACCAAAAATACCAAACACTGCTGTTCACCATGCTGTGCTATGCCAAGCTGTATAATACCGTTTCCGAACACAACAACGGGTGGGTAAATGCTTCCATTCCCGAGCTGTATCGGATTTCAAGAGTAACGGTGAAATACCGAAATGATAAATTTTTGTACTTAAATGAGATTGAGAAAAACGGACTGATTTCATTTTCCGGTCAGAACGACAATCTGAATTTAAAAGTGAATTTTGTTGATATGCATGGTGCAGCTGTTCTTCAAATCAGCGATTTCAGGGAGCTTGGATACGAATATTTGAAACATACAGGTAACGGAAAATTTATCCGCTGTTCGCAATGCGGTCGTTTAATCAGGCAGACCGGAAAAAATACACATTATTGTGCTGAATGCGGGCAAAAGAGGCGGCTCGAAACAAAAAGGGCTTGGTGGGAACAGAACGCACAACATGCGGCTAGACTTTTTTAAATCCCCCGCAACGCCTTATATTCCAAGGCTTCCGGCAGTCCCCTTCCGTTTTCTTTATTGTGAATAACAGGTACACATATCTGTTATCCGGTTACATTTTAATATTTTATTCTACTCATAAGAAGGAGGAAACAATTATGAGCAATCAAAACATGTCTAACAGGGAAGTCTGCGACCTGATTTTCGTGGACTACGCAACAAAGAAACCATTTTTAAACCTTGACTTCGCCAACGTCACCACAACGGAGCTGACGGGCGAGTCCGTTTTTGCCTGCGGCGGCAAGGGACACCCAAAGCGCGTCCAGTTTGCAGGTGAGAGGGGCGGCACAATCACGATTGAGACGCAGATTCAGACCGTCAAGCTCTGGCAGTTAATCACGGGCGGCGAGCTTGGAAAGTCAGCGAAATTTGTGACAAGGGTCGAAGCCGTTGTCGGCGCAGACGGCACAGTCACGCTCGCAGACGCACCCGTTACAGGCACAACCGTTGTCTATGCAGGCGGCGACGACTGCGGCACGGAACTTGCGTGCACCGTTGCAGACAAGGTCATTACCCTCACGGATGCACCTGCGGAAGGCAGCAGTGTTATCGTCTACTACATGAAGGAGGTTACGGAGGGCGTGCAGAAAATCAGCATCAAATCCACAAGCTTCCCCAAAAACTTCATCGTATACGGCGATACCGTAATGAAAACAGAGGACGATGAGGTGCTTCCGTACCGCCTTGTTGCGGCAAAGTGCGCACCGCAGTCCAACATGTCGCTGAGCTTCTCCAATAACGGTGACCCGGGCAGCCTGACCATCACATGCGACCTGATGGCGGACCAGGATGATAACATCCTTGATTTAATCCTGATCGAGGAATAAATCACAGCCTAACACAATCTTAAAATGGGAACGGTGTCCTGCGGGATGCCGTTCCTTCTTTCAGCATTATTTTTAGCGCATACGCGCGGAAGGAGAATCACTATGATAAGAAAATTAAACGAATACATGGAATACAGGAAAAACAGGAAAGCTGCCATGCGGGCGCTTATGGGGCTTGCCGCCGCCCTCCTGCCCGCCCTGGAGGAAATGACGGCGCTGCTTTCGGACGGAAAGCGCATCCTT
>KE159630.1:10472-11161 GCA_000403335.2 Lachnospiraceae bacterium MD335 | reverse complement strand
GAGCAGGCATCAAAGCTTGGCATCAGTGCGGACGAAACTGCCGCAGTGCTCAGCACAATAATTTCAGGGGCACACCAAAGCGGCGCCGAGGCATCCGAAGCATTTGAAAGCATCCTTTTGCTCATACGTCAGGTGGCAGATGCAGGAAAAGGAATTGACGCGGAAAGCCTCACACGGTATGAGAAGGCATGCAGGGCGCTGAACGTTTCATTAAAGGAAACCAGGAACGGCGTCACTTCACTGCGCGACCCGATGGAAGTCCTAAAAGATTTATCGGAGGCGTATTCCAAACTCAATGCAGGCGATACACGCAAAGCAACTCTTTTGGACGCTGCCGGAGGCGGCATAAATGCGGACGCACTGGAAGCGGTACTTAATAATTTTAGTCTGTATGAGCAGATGCTTTCACAATACGCACAGGGGGCGGGAAGCATGGCGCAGAAAGCTGCACAGACAGCGGACTCATGGGAAGGCTCAATGAACCGCCTGTCCAACACATGGACAGACACCATCGGGAACATCGCGGACTCTGATGCCATCATAACCCTTGTAAACGGGCTGAACAGTCTACTTTCTGTTATTAATAGCATAACAGTGCTTCCGTACCGCCTTGTTGCGGCAAAGTGCGCACCGCAGTCCAACATGTCGCTGAGCTTCTCCAATAACGGCGACCCGGGCAGCCTGACCAT
>KE159630.1:0-1777 GCA_000403335.2 Lachnospiraceae bacterium MD335 | reverse complement strand
TCCTACGTTGAACGAGGGTGAAGGCGCAGAGACTGTAAGGCACAGGGTCTTAGAAATAAGATTCAGAAAGACAGTCCAATTTCTATTATATGCGTAAGAAACATATGATAGTCCGTGCTCGTCGGTAACCAGACCGGCAGGAAGGGAACTTCGAGAAGCAGCGCGGAGTGAGATTGAATATATTTATATCATAAATTTTTTGATTTTTCCTATTAAGGATAACTATACAATGAAACATTTAGAAAGCATTACTATAACAAACAGCATTCAGATGTCAGAATGCTGTTTTGATTAAATGACGGAAATATAAATATTTATAACCTAATATTAGGAAATGCTTCGTATACAAGAAGGACAGTTGATAATATATTGTATGTAAGAGATATTATTTAAAACATACTTTGCACAAAAATCCTATAATATTCGTCATCAATTAATATTAAAGATTTCTCTCCATCTTTCCATTCAATGGCAATGAGATATTCTTTTTTATTTTTACCGCCTATACCAGCAACACCCCAAGACCTCCTAGCAGTGTTGCACCTAAGGCACCTTTCCAAAAGGAATACTGATCTTTGTTGGTTTCATCTATAACAGTATAAGATTTAACACTATACTTATTTAATCCACCATCGATTTCTAACCAACTATCATTTTTTCCATTTCATTAGTTGAACTGGTTTTCCTTTATGCTGTCCTTCCAACACTACATCCACTTTAGCCATAATATAAAGCTTTCCTTTCAAGTTCTATTTTTTAATATCATAACAGATGTGGTAATTCCAATATTCCTATACACAATCTCAAAGTGTGTACAGCGCGACTATAATTTAAAACATACTTTGGATGAATGTTTTGTAGTATTTTTCGTTAATAAGAATTAAAGATTTACTATGCTTATATAACCCATTATACTTCCATTCAATGGCAATAAGATATTCTTTTTTATTTGTTATACCAGCAGCAGCACCTAATCCACCTAACAGTACAACTCCCAAAGCTCCTTTCCAAAAAGAATACTGGTCTCTGTTGGTTTCGTCTATAACAGTATAAGCAGAAATATTAGAGCTCGTAAAATCATTTCCCGATACTCCAATACAATTCTTATTCAAAAATATAACAGAACCCTTAAACCGACCTTCCAACACTACGTTTACTTTAGCCATATAACATACCTCTTCTTTAAAAATTTTTACTATTAAATTATAACAAACAATATATATGTATTCAATCCCATATTAAGAAAATTGAAGCTTTCAAAACACAGTTTTTAAATCTAAAAAATGAACTATTAAAATTAAATGAACTAAACTTTAATCCAGCTAGATTATCCGGCAAACAAATTTTAACGTTTCATAACATGGATACTTCTCAACTCCAATCCTACATTAATAAAATCAATGAAATTTCAAACATTGATCTAACCGGATATACAAAGCAACAAAAACAAGATTTCAATATATTGCAGATCGAAGAATATGCATCAGCCCTGTCCGATGTAGAGGCAAAGCAGGTAGCTCTCCTGTTATCCACACAGGACGTAAGCAATGCGCAAATCCAGCAGACTTTATCTGCACAAGGATTAACTGCCACAGCGCAGTATCAGGCAATGGCGGAAGCAGGACTTCTTAAATCCAAACAGACTTTAAATAATATAGAAATACAGAATAACATCACAAAAATATTATCCAAACAAATGTCTGAGGCAGATGCGAAGGCAAAAGCAGGTGAAGCAATGGCATCCATGCAGCTCTCTGCCGTCATTGAAGGCGAAGAA
>KE159629.1:916487-950646 GCA_000403335.2 Lachnospiraceae bacterium MD335 | reverse complement strand
AGAATTGCCGATTTACACTGATGTTGGCAGTTCTCCTGGAATAACAATACTTCTGGGATAATGGGCCTTATTCGAGAACTGGAATAAGGCGCATGCCAGACGCGATTTTACGGATGCCATCAAGGCAATCGGCAAGGGAAACCAGAAGGCGATCAAAGAATCGACTGCATACAAAGCCCTGGTACGCATCGGAGCCATCTACGATCTTGAAGGCGCATTACGGGAGCTTACCCCGGAAGAACGCCTGAAAGAGAGGCAGACCTCAATCAAACCTCTGGTTGAGGAGTATTTTGCGTGGGTAAAGGAAATCCTTGAAAACAAAACATTACTTCCGAAAGGTAAGGCAGCTGATGGTCTTCATTACAGTGTAAACCAGGAAGAGTATCTGAAACTGTTCCTGACGGATGGTGAGATTCCTATAGACGATTCAGCCAGTGAGCGTGCCTTGCGAAATTTTACTCTTGGGCGCAAGAACTGGATGACCATCAATACTGTTCGTGGAGCGCAGGCCAGTGCAGCCATCTACAGTATTACAGAAACTGCCAGGGCCAACAAACTGAATGTGTATTACTACATCAAGCATTTGCTGACAGAATTGCCAAGACTGCTTGATGAAAATGGAAATATAGAACAATCACAGCTGGAGCCATTAATGCCGTGGTCAAAAGACCTGCCTGTTGATTGCTACAGCAAGCGTCGCAACTAAGCGACGCTTCATTTTAACTGAGGGCGAGCGATTTGACGCTTACAATATGGCAGACTACATTATTCAATTATTGGGAGGGGTTGATAAATTTCTTTCTGCGCTGATTGTATTTATGGTAATAAATTACATAGCAGAAATGCTACTTGTGATCGTGGGGGATGAGAAGCGTTCCAATGTGTTTTTGCTAAAGAATATGTTTAAGAAAGCAGCAATATTTATTTTGGTGATTGTCTCCAATATTGTAGGTACAATCATTGAAAGCCGTTATGCAATTCGGACGACAGTTATTCTGTTTTACATTTCAAATGAAGGGCTTGCTATATTAAAGAATATCAATCGGCTTGGAGTGCCGCTTCCTCAAATATTGGTAAAGATGCTAAATCAGATAGGGGATGGGGAATAACATAGTTGCAGAAAAGTACCCCTTATTATAGAAAGAACCCATTCCGAAATTGGGTGAGGTAAGAGGGGTAACGCATGGGGTAAAAGGGGTAAGTAGAGGGGTAAAGGGGTGGGGTAGAAAATTGCCACACGGGGTAAATGGGGTAAAAAACAGCGGGGTGGGGTAAAAATCATAGGGTGGGGTAAAATCCCATGTAAAAGTTACCCCACCCTCAGAGTTTCTATTGTTTGTATCGGGGTGCAAACGAGGCGGGTGTCTCCTTCCCCGGCAGATACGGACACGGAAAGCCTGCAAAGCCCGTAAACACGGCACTTTCGGCACTGCATAGGTTCCAAAGTTACATTATTTCCGTGTGCTTTTAGGGGCATTTTTACATTGGTGAGGGTGCGAACCTTTGTTCTGGGGTTGTTTTGCCTGCGAGTATATACTCGTAGGCAAAAGTCGGTTATTATCACGGAAACTCGGATACTCGCAGGAAAAACTCGATACTATCACGCAAAAGTCGATACTCGCAGGCAAAACCCATATACAAACACGAAAACTGCCCGTATTATCACGGAAACAGGATGGGAGTTTTCGTGATAATATAAGGGTTTTCGTGATAATATACAGAGTTTCCATGCTCGTATATGAGTAAAACGATAGAAAATAATGGATAAATGATAAACAAGGAAAAGGGCTGTTCATCAAAGGCTCTTTTTTGTGATTCATGAATTTCTTTATTTCTAAAATATAACATTCAAACGAAATCCTCCAATACACATAAAACCGTTTCATTTTATCCAGATAATCCCCGCAGGAAATAAAACCGATAAATCTGAAAAATGAAGATATTTTACAAGACGCAGGAAAAAATAAGAGGTAAAATGGCTTTTGACAAGGAGGGAATCCACATGAAGAAAGAAATAAGGACAGTGGTATATGATGATGAATTGAGGATGGAGGCATACCGCTTTGAGGGAATCGTGCAGCCATTTCCAAGCCATTTCCATGAGCATTATGTCATTGGGTTTGTAGAGAAAGGGGAGCGTGTGCTTTCCTGCCGGGACAGGGAGTATGCCATAGAAGAAGGGAGCATCGTGCTTTTCAATCCGGGTGACAGCCATGCCTGCGTGCAGAGTGATGAAGGGACGTTTGATTACCGGGGATTTAACATTTCAAAGGAGGTCATGCTCGATCTGGCGGAGGAAGTTACCGGGAAACGGGAGCTTCCGGGATTTTCAAAGAATGTTATCTGTGATGAGGAAATAGCCTTCCACCTGCGCTCACTGCATGAGATGGTCATGAAAGGGACAGGGGAGTTTGGGAAGGAGGAAACCCTGCTGTTCCTGCTCTCGTACCTCATCCAGAATTACGGGAAGCCATTTGAAAGCTGCATCCCGGAGTGCAGGCAGGAGATTGAAAAAGCCTGCGAATACATGACAGCGCATTTTGCGGAGCGCATCTATTTAGACCAGATATGCCGCCATGCAGGGCTTAGCAAGTCAACGCTGCTGCGGGCATTTACAAAGGAAAAAGGAGTCACGCCGTACCGATACCTTGAGACAGTCCGCATTAATGAGGCAAAAAAGCTGTTATCGGAAGGTGTGCCGCCCGTGGAGGCAGCAATCAGGACAGGGTTCTCAGACCAGAGCCATTTTACAAATTACTTCAACCAGTTCATAGGACTTGCACCGGGTACTTACCGTGAGATATTCTCGGAAAAAGACGGGGATAGCGTGAATGAAAATACCATTCACGCGGAAGAACCGTCCGCAATGCGGACTTGCTGCAAGCAGCATTCTTCCCTGCTTGGTGAGATGAAGGAGGGGCGCTGAATGTGGAATAGGAGAACGGCTGGGCATCCGGCGGCGCTGTTCACCATCATCATATGGGGGACGACATTCATATCCACCAAAGTCCTGCTTACGGATTTTAAGCCAGTGGAAATCCTGTTCTTCCGCTTTGTCATGGGTTTTGCGGCGCTCTTTTTGGTTTGCTCGCACCGTATGAAGGGAGTGGAGCGTAAGCAGGAGCTGACTTTTGTGCTGGCGGGACTGTGCGGGATATGCTTATATTACCTGCTGGAGAATATCGCGCTTACATATACGATGGCGTCCAACGTGGGAGTCGTCATCTCGGTTGCACCGTTTTTCACGGCAATCCTGTCACGCCTGTTCTTGAAATCGGAAGGGAAGCTGCGGGCAAATTTTTTCATAGGCTTTGTGGTGGCGATGGCGGGTGCCCTGCTGATCAGCTTTAATGGCTCTAAACTGGAACTGAATCCGATGGGGGATTTGTTGGCAGTCCTTGCGGCTTTTGTGTGGGCGTGTTATTCCATACTGACAAGGAAGATCAGCAGTTTCGGTTACCCGGTCATACTCACCACGCGGAGAACGTTCTTTTATGGAATTTTGTTCATGGTTCCGGCATTGTTCCTTTTCGATTTTGAAATTGGGTTGGAACGGTTTGCGGATGTAACGCATCTGCTCAATATCCTGTATCTTGGACTGGGGGCGTCCGCACTCTGCTTTGTCACATGGAACCTTGCGGTAAAAGTGCTTGGTGCGGTCAAGACCAGCGTTTATATTTACATGGTTCCTGTCATAACGGTGGTGACTTCCGTGCTGGTGCTGAAGGAGCCGGTGACGTGGGTTTCCATGATGGGGACGGTTTTGGCGGTTGCGGGGCTTTTCCTTTCTGAATATAACGGGAAGGGGAGTGGGAACAATGAATGAGCCTGCGATAAGGACGGAGGAGCAGATCATCAGCCTGTTCCCCAACAAGGAAACTTTAATCTGCCGGGGATGGGTGCTGAAAAGAATGGAAGGACAGCTTCTGGTCTATCCGCTGTATTACAAGTTTTCGGAAGGGGATATCCCGCAGAACATCCGCAGGTGCGAGGAAATCAGCCGCCAGTGCGGGGCAGGGTGTGTGTTCCGCATCGTGGAGCATACCAATTACCACCTGAGTTCCATCCTTACGGACAATGGGTACGGGCTGGAAAAATGCGGCGTGGTCGGTGAATGGAATTTAACGGGGGATGCCGGAAAACTGTGCATGGAAGGGAAAATGCAGGGTGAGCTGTTTTTGAAAAGTGGGAACGGCGGGACGGAATATGTCATGGCGGGAGAGATGGTTGTCGGGATAAAGCGTCAGGGACTTTTATTCCTGCCGGATGGGAACCTGCCGGATATAGGCTTGGAGGACATCCTGCGGTTTGCAGCGGCAAATGGAATCGTAAGGATACTGGCAGATATTCCGGGGAGGGAAGAACTGCCGGAGCAGTATGGGCGGCTGGGCTTTCGCAGGGCCTATCTCTACCGCTGTTATCAAAAAAATCAGGAGGAGAAATCCTCCGGAAAAGAGGAATAGAAAATGGATTTACAGAATGAAAAATGTGTCATGGTGATTGATGAGAACCTGCCGCTTGGCATCATAGCGAACACGGCGGCAATCATGGGCATCACGCTGGGGAAGCAGATGCCGGAGGTCGTAGGCGCGGATGTGTATGACAGGACGGGCAACGGGCATTTGGGGATCATTGAATTCCCGGTGCCGATCTTAAAGGGCAATGTGGAGGTGATCAAGTCTATCCGTGAAAAGCTGTATGAGCCGGAGTTTTCGGATTTGACGGTGGTGGATTTTTCAGACCTTGCGCAGGGGTGTAAGACCTATGATGAGTTTATTGAAAAGATGAAGGATGTTTCAGAAACGGAGCTGAATTATTTTGGTATTGCCATCTGTGGTGCGAAAAAGAAGGTTAATAAATTGACAGGAAGTATGGCGCTGCTGAGATAAAGGATACACAAAAGACAAACCGCCGCACTATGGCCTTCATCCGCCATATGCGGCGGTCTGCCATTTCCGCAGGCACGTCTAACAGCAGAAACCGCTTGGAAAGCGGGGAAATCAGAGTTAATATGCTTACACGGCGGTTCGCGTTTCCACTATATCGGACGAATGGCGAAAAACTTTAGGGCTGATTTGGGCTTTCAAAAACAAAAAATCTGCGATTCACGTAGCCAGATTAACCATTCACGAAGTAGACGTTAGAAATCGCCCTTATTTTTCCGATAAGTTAGTTGAGGACTGGAGGTGGCAGAAACGATAAAAATTGCGGTGTGTGATGATGAAAAAAATATAAGGTCTTACCTTGTTTCGCTCATCAAAAAGCAGGGAGGGGAGTGCGGCATCACGGAATATGCCTCTGCCGATGCGTACCTTTCGGACGGTAAGGAGCATGACATTATATTTCTGGACATAGAGATGGGAGGCTCTAGCGCAGGTATGGATGGCATGGGGCTGGCAAGGCATATCCGGGGCATGGAGGCGCAGAAACAGCCCATCATCATTTTTGTAACAGGGTATGAAAAATATGTGTATGACGCATTTGACGTAGGGGCGTTCCAGTATCTGGTAAAGCCCGTGGACGAACAGAAATTTGCAGAGGTGTTCGGACGGGCGGCGGGGCAGATCGTATCGGAGGCGGAGCAGCGGAAGAAAAAACTTGTGATCCAGTATGGCGGCGAGGGAAAGGCGATACCGTTTAATGACATTTACTACATGGAAAGCCGGAACCACAATATCATCCTGTACCTGAAAGACGGGAATATCGAATACTATGCGAAGATCGGGGATTTGGAGGAGGAGCTGGCGGGGCAGTTCTACCGCATCCACCGGGGATACCTTATCAACCTTTTCCATGTGGAGGGTTACGATAAGACGGAGGTAAGGATGGCGAACGGGGATAAGCTGCTGCTTTCAAGGTATAAATATGACGGCTTTGTGCAGGCATACATGGATTACATTTCGGAGGAAAGCCTATGAGCCAGCCAGCGTTTGAAATGATAAACGGTATATTGGATATTTGGAAGATTGCCATACAAGCTGTAATGTTCCTTGTTTTGTGGGCGGCGGCTTTCAGGGAGAAAAAATCAAAAAGGGATGGCATTGCGGCAGTGCTGTTTATCCTTGCCAATATAGGGATTGGATTCCTTCCGTGTGCCGGATGGGTGCGGTATGGCGTTTCTGCTTTCGTAATAATGGGTTATGCCGGGATATGTTATAAAAAGCAGATTGGAAAAGCAGTATTTGTGATGCTCGCTTTTTATAACCTTCATTGCCTGGGTTTCCTGATTGCAAACAGCATCTACATGAAAATAATGAGCGTGATGATGAAAAGGATTGATTTTTTGCAGAATAGTTATCAGCAAGAAGTGGATTGCTGTATGGCGGTTGGGATGTTCTGTTTGATATTTGCTTATTCGGTATTATTTGTGGCAATGGCGCTTATTTTGTACAGATTTATGAAGGATGCAGCCATAATGGCCTGGCAGGATGTTATCCTGCTTTCCATTCTGAATTTTGTCGGGAGCATGATTACAAGAATCATCAGTGGGCTGATTACTGTAAAGATAGAGGAAGAGTTTTTCAATTTTTTTGATAAAAAGCCGGATTTGCTTTGGGAAGTTCCAATGATAGCAGTGCTTATTTTCATAGGGGAAGCCGCATTGATTTATTTCTGGCAGCAATACCGCATCCTGCTTGCTGAGAGGCAGAAACATTTTATAGAGGAACAGCAGGTTAAGGCAATGAAGAAGCGTCTGGAGGAAGCGGAGAATTTCTATGGAAGCATCCGAAAGGTGCGGCACGAGATGAAGAACCATATGGCAAATATCAAAGGACTGGCAGGAGCCGGGGAGTATGGGGAAATAGAGGACTATGTACGGCGGATGGACGAAACCATGCAGGAACTGGAATATAAGTATGTGACGGGAAATGCGGTCACAGATGTCATCATCAATGACAAATGCCGCAGGGCGGAAAAGGCAGGAATCCGGTTTGATGCAGATTTCCGGTATGGAGGGGAAATCCCTGTGTTTGATATGGGAATCATCCTGAACAATCTTTTGGATAATGCTATTGAAGCCTGTGAAAAACTGGAAACAGGTAAAGGATTTATACACCTTTCGTTAAAGCAAAAAAAGCAGTTTTTATTGCTGGAGGTTGAGAATAGCTTTGACGGGACTGTACCTGTGCAGACGGACGGAGGTCTGGCTCTTCCGACAACGAAACAGAGTATCCTGCCGGGGATTATTGCGGAACATGGGATTGGGCTGGAGAACGTGCGTGATGTGGCAGAGAAGTATTTCGGCGGTGTAAATATAAAAGTGAAAGGGGATGTGTTCCATGTGACAGTCATGCTGCAGCAGGGGGAGACGGGAGAAGATAAGTAAATGGCTATGCATGAAATGAAACTCGAAAATAGATTAAAGTGGAGGATTAAAAAATGGCTATCAGTGGAGTAGGACAGAATTTTTATCGGAACAATGTGGAAACAAAGGGAAACACAAAAAATGTGAACAATACGGAAAAGTTTGCACTGGAAAAAACAGGCAGTACACGGGAATTATCGGAAGCGGAAGAAATGGAGCTGTTTAAGAAGGAATTTTATGCAGAACTTGATAGAATACCACGAGACAGAACCATAGCAAATGTAGCAGTTAATATATCGGAGGAAGCATTTAAAAATATGAAAGCTGATCCAAAGTATAGGGAACAAATGTTGTCTGTAATCAGGCGTGATATGACTGGCTCTGTCGCTCCGGCTCCAGACTGTTCTTTGGTGATTACGGTAGGAGCCACAGCCAAAGATTATAGGGCAGATGGATGGTCTGTTAACAATGATTCAGAGTTTTATGCACGTTCACAGGATAGTTTTTATAAGAAAACAAGCGGGCAAAAGGACAGGCAGAAGGAGTTGATGGAGGAATATCTGGAAAAGCGGGCACAGGCTAAGAGACAGCAGCAGGAGATGTTGGATGAAAAGGTTGCAAAGGCGGAGCAGGAGAGAAGCAGGCTGGCAAAGGCATGGGCTGGTGAAAGGCAGATGGCGGCGGCATCCAGTGCCTATGAAGCTAATGTCATGACGGAAACTGTGGCAGGCGGTGATTCGCTGCTCAGATAAATGTGGGCATCATGCCCGAACTTACCGCAAGAGGGTATGGGCGGCTCCATCAATTTATAGAGGAGGGCTTGAAAAATGTATGTCAGCAGAATATCAGTATTACTTATTACGGCAATGATGATTCCCGCGATCAGCGGATGCACCACACAGGGAACCCCCGCCCCGGATGCCGTGCATCAGATTGAGGATGACGGCTCGGCGGTCTATGATGATGACCCGATAGCGGTGGAGCCGCAGCTTGACGAAGATGAACTGGACGGGGATTCGGATGAATCCAACGTGCAGGAGGAGATCATTTCGGCGGAACCGCATAAAGGGAGTGCGGATTGAAAAAAGCAATGCCCGGTGAATAAACATTATGGGCATAGTGGCTATGATTGACAGGTGAGGAGCGGGTAAGGTTTTTTAAGGAGGACGATATTATGGCAATGGAGATTACAAACAATTATAGCAATGTGGAACAGGCTGACGCAGAAAAAGAAATGCAGGCAAAGGCATCAAGAAAGGAAACGAAGAAGAAAAGTACATACGGGAGCAGGAGGGAATATTCAGAATATCTGAATAATAAATATGCCTGCCTGACACCGACAAAGGACAGTTCCGTGTCAATCAATTCAAGCCTGCTTTCGAAGGCGGCATCCAATCCCAAAACGGCTGAATGGCTGGAGAATACACTTTCCCAAATGCCGGACTGTATCAATAAGATATGTGAAAATTCTGCTAAAAATGGGGCGAGGCTGGTCAGTTTGGAAATCAGCATAGACAGCGAGGACTGTATTACGACAAAGTGCGTAGGTGTTTTTGAGGCTGACCCTGGCACAGAGGAATCCAAGAAAATGGTTGAGGAGGCGAGGGCCAGAAACAAAGAGCGTAAAGAGGAATGGGAAAAGCTGCTTGAAAAGAATAAGGAAAAGAAGACCGAGCAGGAAAAGCTGGAAGAAAAGAAAGACGGCAGGCAGTATGATATTACTGTAATGGGAACAGATATGGGAAAAGTTACAGAGAATTTGATAAGTAAAATCGGTATGGGTAACAGTGCCATGTCTACAGCACCGACAGTGACTGGTTTCGATTTAAAGGCGTAAATATTATTTTTTTTCCGGCAGAGGCGCAAAAACCATGCGCCTTTGTCGAGAGTAACTGTTCGGACTTATTATAAGGGAGCGGATGCGGCTCTGACCGACAGATGGGCCGCTGTATCAAAGATGGAGGATATTTAAAAATGAGTGTGAATGGAATTGGAAGTAATTATTGTTATATGGGGGCTGTTGCAAATCATGTGCAGGAAAAGGTATCTGAAACAAATGCAGGCAGAAAAGTGACGCAGCAGCCAGTTAATCTCTCTATTTCTGATGAGGGACGAAATATGCTGCGGGAAATGGTAAACAAATTTGGGACTGATTCGGATTATGTCAACGCAAGGGAGATGACAATACAAAATACAAATGAGGTAGCATGGGAACATTATACAGCAATGAGGGGAATCAGCAGCTAGACATTAAAAGATGGAAACTATAATGTGGAAGATGTAATGAAATCAATCATGGATACATATGAGTCCCGGTAACATGAAATCGTGAAAGAACATGAAAATGGAGAACGTGAAGTTTCTTATGAACTTACGGGGAAGAGGTTTCTTACGCTTGAAGAAGATTTGGCGGGACTGGATGAGGCTTTTAAGATGCGTCTGGCAAATCTGGAAGGATATATTACCTGTCAACAGACAAACAAAGCCTTTGAAAATCCGGACAGTTCATGGTTTTTCAATAGAAGCGATCCCCAAAATGAAGGAAAAATACAAGACAGGATTCAGCTTTTCGACACAGAATATCGGGATTCGGCAGTATCAATAATGGAGCAGACAAGAGAAAAGTTTTTGGCGGCATTCAAGAGTTTTGGTTACAAAAAAGGAACAGCGATAGGCATTTTTGGATGTGCTGAATGAGCATACAAGTTTTGTGGCGAATACTCAAAAACTTTTTAAGTAGATTGAGGTGGAGATAATTCTAGGGTTTCATATCTCCAATGAGACGCAGAGGGTAATTGTTCTGGCAGATTGGGGAATTATGGAGCGGGGGAGGTGTTGGTCATGGCATTTGACCGGGGAGGTTAGGTGAAATGTATTTATAAAGTAATGAACTGCTCGGACTTATTGCAAGGGAGCGGAGAGGCTCTGAACGACAGAGGGGCCGCAATAATAAAAATAATGGAGGATTTGAAAAAATGAATATTAACGGAATAGGAACAGCAGGATATCCGGCATGGCAGGGTGCAAGAAAGGCACAGCAGAATGCGGCTGGAAAGAGTTTTGCGGCACAGGTGAACAATGTGGCAGGCACACCAAAAGTCTATAATATTTTTTCTGATGAAGATATGATATGGACGGGAGGGAACGGCACGGGGCTGTCCTATTATCTCAAATATGCGGAAGATTCAACAGAGGATGATCCGACAATCATTGCAAAAGGTGTTGATGAGAATGGGGATGAATTTGAAAAGACCATACATATCAACGAGGTAAATCCCAAGTCAGCGACTGTTGTGGAAATGCGTGCTTTGGAAGCACATATGGGTGTAAAAAAGCTGGGAGGCTTTACGTCCCTTCCGATGGAGGCTGGGGCTATGGGATTAAATGATAGGACGGATTTCATGGATATGTTCCAAAAGCAGATTGGCGACATGAAGCTGCTGCTCCAAAAAAAGACGGCGGCATATTACCAGTACAGTATGCAGGCGTATTGGGATTTCATGAACAAGAAATAAATTCCAATAGACGCATATCCCCAATAAGTCACAGTCTGACAAGGTAGGGCAGGCATCCCCGGCGTTCTGGCGGATTGGGGAATTGGGGGAGCAGGTGAGAGGAGATTGAAATGGATATAACAGGAATAGCAAAAAGTCATCATGCGGACATGGCAAAGTCGGCTATCATGCCTTTGGAAACAAAAAACTCCCGGCAGTAGTCACGGATAAGGTCAGCGTACTGTCCCGGCGGGATTTCCCTAGGAATAGCAAGCACGAACCTCCGGGCAAGCTGGGAGTTCCATTGTTTTTCCTGTGCTTCGGCAGAGTTCCATAAAGTGTTGCGGTCTGCATACTCTGGTGGCACATGGGGTGGGAGCATGATTTCTTTGTGGGTGACTTCGTGCTTGTAGGGATAGTATTTCTGTTCTTGGTCGTATTCAGAGAACAGCTTTTCGCCGCTCTGGTAGGCAGCGGCGGAAACAGCGGATTCGTTATTGCTCCGTTTGATAATGGTGATTTTACAATGTGGGCATGGCAAGAGTGCGTCCTCCTTTCTCCCGGATTCCGGGCAAAAAAATAGCAGGATACCTTTTCAGATTTCCTGCTTGGGTGTACCGCTAATAGGCGGGTTATTTAGTTTTTTGATGGGCTATCCGTTTGACAAACCGGAATTGCTTTTATTGTAAATCATCTTTAGAAATTGCTATTGAAGGATAATGAGAAAGTTCCGTCAAATCAACATTTAGTGGCACACTATAAACCATGTAATAATTATTAGGATTGACGGCAATCAATTCATTCATTTTTTGTTCTGCTAAGTCCTTATCATTTGTAGCATACACAACTGATACAACACCTACTTTATCATTTTCCGTCCCCTGTATATTTCCGCATAATATTAATCTTAATGGGGCGTTCCCATTCAAGCCTTGTTTAATATAGTCCTTATATTCCATAGTTTGCCCTCCATCAATTCCGGTTTATCGCTGGCTCTATTATACAGCTTTAACTTGATAAATGGAATAGGCTTTCTGAAAGATTTTCGGGCGACAAGTCCACAAAGGGGTAGCTGGCATAGCCAGCGCAGGGGAAGGGCAGCTTCCCCTGTGATGATTGGAGCAGATTGAAAATCTACGGAAATCATCTGCTGTCCGCAGGACGCTCCCGGCAGGGCGCAATGCACCACTTTCCTAAGTGGTGTATAATTGCGCCCTCTTTCAGAGGGGAGTTTTTCAGCTTTCCGTTTTTCTGGCATTTTTACCGCTCCTGCTGTCTAGGTTTCTTATCAGGATATAACTTCCCGGCAACAACGGCTGCATGGCTTTTTATCTTGATTTCCCACTCCTGTTCGCTGCGCTTTGCGTTCCGGTAGCCTTCATCAGAGAGGAAGAAACGGAACCGCTTCCCCTTAAAACCGACAAAGCACTGCTTCTGTACTTCTAGCGTAATCATGTGCCGGGTTTCCGGGTGGAACCGTTCCTTTCCTGACAGGTCATGCCCCTGTAAAATCGGCTCCTGTGCCTTGACCGCCGCAAGCCGCTGGCAGATGGAATTGTCACGTTCTGCAAGGAACCGTGCTTTTGTGGCGGCGACAAACTGGCTGCACTCCGGCTCCGGTATCTTTTCCAGTTTCCGAATGGCGTTCTCCACGATTGCCTTTGTCAGTAAGTCCTTTATCACCGGCACAATTTCTTTCATGCCCGCAAGTGTTTCCGCCTTGGTCGGTGCGGCATACTGGTAGATAATATCCAGCTCACTTTTTGAAAATTTCATTCCGTGTCCTCCTTCTGATTTTCTGCAAGAACCTGTGCTACAAGACGCTTGGTGTCGCTCCGGCAGAACAGGACTTTTAAGATGGTGCTGACCTGCCCGTCCGTCACGGATTCCGGGTGGGAGAGATGGCTTTCCAGCATTGCCCCTCTAGTGCAGAGCCGGTGCGTCCGTTCCTTCCGGTTCAGGGTCTTTATCTGGTGTTCCAGCATTTTTTCTTTATGCTGCGCCCGCCGCAGTCTGGCTTCGGTCTTTTCAATCTCATGGTTCAGTTTTTCCAGCTTCTCATTCATGGGCGGCGTCCTCCTTGGGGAGCAGGATATAGATGTGGCTGACCTCCCCGATTCCCTGACGGACACGCATAATCATCCCGGCCTGTTCCAGTTCGTTTAAGGAACGCTTGCAGGTTTGGGGGCTTCGGGAGAGTGCCGCCGCTATCTCCATGATGGGGAAGCGGATAAACAAAATCCCGTTACAGTCCGGGGTTCCCCTTGTCAGGATTTCATCCAGCAGGCGGGCGTACATGACTTTTGCCGTGTTGCTGACCGGCAGGCGGAGTGTCGCTCTTGGGAGCGGCATACAGGGCGGCAGGTGTGTTCCGGTTATCATAAACTCATAATTCATTGGGTGCTGTCCTCCTTTTGGCTCGTTTGGATAGGTAGCGGGGGCAGTCGATAATGACAGCCCGGAAACTCTGTTTGCACTTATGCTGGCATTTCCGGCAGAGTTCGTTGTAGCTTCTGCGCCCCCGGTCGTTCAGGAAGAAAGCAAGTTCTTTCTTCCGCTTTTTTGACATTCTCGGCATAGTGCCTCCTCCATAGAAAAACCGCCCGATTCAGCAGTAACAGCCGGAATGGGCGGACAGTGGTTTTTTGTGTATCGTTTCGGGGCGATTTTCAGGAGAAATACAGCCGTAGAGCCGCCTCAAAATCTCCCTTGGTATTACGGGCAGGGCAGACTATGCCCTGTGAAATTGTTGTGTTTCGGTAACGTTTCGGTGTTCATTTTGCCGGTTCCCTCTGCTGTCGTTCCTGCCCCCGTCTTTGGCGGCGTTTCGCTCTCCTTGGTACGCTCGTTGCGGTCAGGGTTCCTCCGTTTCCCTGCCGGAAGTCGTTGCGCTACATCGCCGGGGAGCATATCCCATACAGGCCGGTCATTCGATTGGAATAATCCATCGATGAACTACCTGTGTCATAGAACATTTTTGAGCCTTGTGCCGTATGTCCACAAAAAAGGAATTAAGGGCAAATATCGGAAATTTCCACGATTGTGGAAAGTATGGTATAATCCAGTTAAGCGGCAGGGAAGCAGCCGCCAGAAAGGAGCGTGCGCCCATGAAAGGAGCGACTACCATACAGGAACGCCTTTGGGAACTGCGCAAGGACAAAGGGCTTAATCTGGAAGAACTGGCACAACTGACAAAGATTTCAAAATCTGCCCTTGCCAGCTATGAATCTAAGGACAATAAAGAAATCAATCATGGCAACCTTATAACGCTGGCAGATTTTTATGGAGTGTCCATTGATTATCTGTTATGCCGGACAGAAAACAGGGAGCAGGCCAACACGCCTTTAACAGAATTGCATTTGAGTGATGAAATGGTTGCTCTTCTGAAAAGTGGCCGGATTAACAACCGTCTGCTGTGCGAACTTGCCACCCACAAGGATTTTATAAAGTTTTTGGCTGACATTGAGGTTTATGTGGATGGGATTGCTTCCATGCAGATTCAAAACCTCAACTCCCTTGTCGATACTGTCCGGCACGAAATCATAGAACGCTACCGCCCCGGAGAAGATGACCCGTACCTTCGGATTTTACAGGCTGCACACATTGAGGATGACGAATATTTCAGCCACATGATACAGGACGATATAAGCGCAATCGTCCGTGACATCCGTGCCGCACACAAGTCTGACAGTGAGAGTGCGCCGCCAACTACCATTGCAGAAGAATTGAAGCAGGATTTAGAGGATGTCGCAAATTTCAAGGGAAGCCCCCTTGAAAAGCAGGCTGCGCTTTACTGCAAGCGGCTGGGTATCAATTATAACAAGCTGTCTGATGTGGAGTTCCGACAGCTTGTACATATCGTTGAAAAATCGAAATTCTTCAAAAGCTATGTCGGCCAGAGGAAGAAACGGAAATAAGAAAACCGCTGTTGCATGGTTGTGTACGTTTCCATGTAGCAGCGGTTTTGCGCTGGCGGTATTTTGTTGGGAGCGTGGCTTGACTGGAATTTATTCAATTTCCTTTTTTAGAAAGAAGAAGCCATCCATACGCTGAACAAGTTCCCAACCATCGGCTCCCAATTCATTTAATTTTGTTTCAAACTCCTGCGCAATCTTTTCGTATTGTTTAGTACTTACAGCTAAAGTAGTTGCGATTGTTAGCACTTTGTATTCATATTTTTTCACTTGAAGATACCCCCATTCAAATCAAAGTTTTTTGATTCATCAAACTGGAATTTTAATAACTTATCAATCCCAATATAATATTATCATATGGTCTATTTTCTTATGGTCAGTCATCTCAATAATACAAGGATTATTCTCTTTATGAGCTATAAGCCATACTTTACAGTTCCCACATTCATCACTATAGCCAACAAAAGAAATATCACTTGGTTCAGCAACACCACTTTCTTCAATAAGTGCCTCTATTTTGGAAATAGGCAGAACTGTGTCAATCCAAAGAGCATCGGCGTATGTTGATTTTTCTCCTTTACTATTTGTGATTTCATAGCCATAAGTAGATACATATATTGCACTATCTGAGTCAGCAACCTTAATCTGCGCTACAAGGTTTCGTAGGGAAGTAATATCTTCTTCATCTAAACAGAAGCTGTTATAATCCCTACTTTTTTCATCAAAATAATTATTAAATTCCATCAGAACATCATCATTCAAATCAAATTTTCTTGGATTAAAAACTGTTTCTAACACTCCCATATTTTATCCCTCAAATTCTGAATTTTTCGTTCTCCACAAATTTTCAGCAAACTTGAATTCTGATAAGACATATTTTATACCATTTATTAACTGTTATATCTTATCTTCAAAAAGTCCGCAAACCCTTGAAAATGCTAAATTTATAGCAAGTGAGTTTGCCCTTAGGCTTTCCCTCGTGTTATATCCTTTTCTCTCATGTTACGAACCCTCATAAGGGCAAAAATAAGGGAAAGAAAAACCTGTAACAAATTATAACACAGAATAAATTAGGCAGGAAGAACTGATTGAAATGCTTTCTAAAATTTTTCCCAAAATTCAATTAGTAAAGGAAGGGCTGATAAGATATGAAGTTCATATATGCAGAATATAATATGTACCACAACAGCATTGATATAACCACCTTTGATGAGTATCTTCTGCGGATTGACTGCAACAAGGCAGAAGATGGATTAAAGACTACTCCCTGCTCCCAATGTGCCTTAGATACCTTAGCAATAGATGAGCCGCTCGAATATGCCCGCTTAGCACTCGATGGCAACTTGCAAATGTGGATTGATGCAGAAGACAGCCTTGAACTATGGTAAAAAGAAAAATTTTAATTCCCCCGAATTCGGGGGAATTAAATCACTTTAGGACTTTTGTGGTCTGTTCTTCCAAAATAGACATCTGATGTATTGCAATTTTATTAAGCTTTATTAAGCGTTCCTTTTGATTCAGCCCATCTTCAATCAGCACTGCATTGATGTTTTCCATGTTTGACAGGCATATCAATTCATTTATACTCGCATAATCCCGGATATTGCCCTTTTTGTCCTGATTCTTATCTCGCCATTGTTTCGCTGTCATGCCAAATAATGCCATATTCAGCACATCAGCTTCCGATGCGTAAATGATAGAAGTTTGTTGTGGTGTAAGTTCCGGCGGAATGAGATTAACTTTGATTGCATCGGTGTGTATCCGATAATTGATTTTTGCCAATTCCCTTTTGGCACTCCAGCCAAGCAGAGCCTGTTCTTCTTTCTTTAACCGTTCAAATTCCTTGATAAGATATAATTTGAATTGCGGAGATACCCAGCTTGCAAATTCAAACGCAATATCTTTATATGCGTATGTACCGCCATACCTTCCTGCCTTTGCTACAATGCCCTTTGAATTTGTGCGGGTTACCCATTGTTTAACCGACATAATAAAGCGGTTTAATCCCGCCTCCAGCATGATTTCTTCATAGGCGGCAGTATTAAAGTCTGCATTGTACATTTCTTCCCATATACCAAGAAATTCTATTGTATTCTTGTTTCGTAACCATTTTTCTATCAGAGCAGGTCCATTGTCAATTTTCCTTACCATATCGGTTAAAGAGATATAATCATCTTCTTCAATCTGTAAGACCTGTATCTCTGTTCCGTCAACATTTAGTTTTCCCATATAAAATCCTTTCATCTATGCGGTCTATAATTGTATTAACTTTCCGTTATCAAAATAATAGATATCTTCTCTTTTATATCCATATTTGGAATCAGGAAGACTGATGTGCGGTTCAAAGGTAAACATTTTAACATCTGATAATCTTTGATGGTTTCCCTTTTCGGTATATATTCTGTCATTTTTGTTTTTCACAATGGAATGTCCAAGGTTGCCAAGAAAATCCAAGTTAAGAAATCCTTTTTTTACAATAACATCATTCATGAGATAATATAATTCTTCAAATGTCATGTCCGGCGTTGCGACATCAATTAGAGTTTTATGCAGATATTCTTCCATCTGCAATCCGCTGCGCCACTCGTTATTTCTTATTTTGTCAGTTTTATCACATAAAATGCCATTTTCAAATACAAGCGTTCTTGCATAATCCCCCCAAATGTTATTCTTTTGAGGACTTAAATCAATCGTAATAATATCATTTTCCTGTATGATTCTATTTGTCACTTTATAATCTTTGCCTGATACGGAAACAGCAGTTTCATCTCCCGCAAAAACAAACGCACCAACATCCCAATACCAAAAGGAATCCGCGCCATGTTCCAACAAATAATTTTCGCACAATGCTTTCATATCCGCCAGATTCATCCCGACTTTAATTATGCCAGCAACATACTTTATTGCTGCCCGATTTAGGTTTTGCATTTCCAAATATAAGTCAAGCGTTTCCTTTGCCACGCTATATCCATTGAATAAATGCTGTTTTGTCATCACTGTTGTACCCTGCCTTTCTGTAAAAATCCAATGTACTTATTTCCTTAGAACCTGTGAGAAGCATCATTTTATAGCAGTTTTCTTTTATGGCAATCTCTTTTGCATAGTTTAGGCATTGCGTTGCCAGTCCTCTTTTTCTAAACTTTTCATCCGTTATCACATTTTCAATAAAAGCATACGGCTGCTGGTTGTGCGTCAGGTTAGGAATGATAACACAGACACAGGAAGATACGATTTTTCCATTTTCCTCTGCAACAATCACATGATGATTTTTATCCTGAAAAATGGTATCCCAAATCTGCAATAGTTCTGCGGTCTTTTCCGGCATGGGATTATTATGTAGCTGCATATACAATCTTAATAAACCCTCTAAATCATTTTTTTCTATTTCTCTAACCATACGGGGCATCCTTTCCTATTCCATAAATACCAATTGCAATTTAATATTATTTATACAATTTCCCATAGAAAAACTGCTCTTGAAATGAAATGTCACCTAATATTTTCTCTTCTGCAATATCTTCTCCATTCAAAGACACAATCCACTTATCCTCCACATCGTCAAAACGATGCCATACTGCGACTACTTTGCCACGAAAACTCTTTAGCGGTTTATTTGTTCCAAATATATAAACATCTTGTTCTGCTCCATCACCGGCAAGTACATTATTTACATATCCATAATTGATTGGATAAATCATCTCCGAATGACGAGGATGAGCGGTGCCTAATGGTCTGTCAACAGTTCCGTCTACCATTTTCCCAATAATATGGCTGTAATCCGGTTCATCTGCTTCCATAACACAAAAAAAATAGTCCAATGTCTGCACAAGCTTCTTGTTTTCATATAACTTTCTAATCTCAGAAACTGTCATCCATTTACAGTCAGCAACTTCATCCGTTGTTGCATCTTCCAAATGCAGGTCTCCATCGTATTCAAAAAGCCATACATCCATAATATCATTAAATTCTTTGCATTCATATTTAACATCAGTGCCTCGGATTTTAGTAAAAAGGAGTTTTCCGGCTTCGGGTTGTAAATCCAGTCCCACTTCTTCCTTTACTTCTCTAAGTGCTCCGTCAATACTGCTTTCCCCCATCAAAACAGAACCTCCAACGCACTCCCACATAAGCGGAAATGTTGGTCTGCTAACTGAACGTTGGGAAATGAGATATTCCCCTTTGCAATTTCGTATCCATACATGCACTACCAAATGGTAGAAACCGTTTGGAATCTTTTCTCCTCGAATCTGCTCTTTTCCTGACTTTTCTCTATATTTTGTATACAAGTCCCATTTTTCCATATTTTTATATATTCCTCCAAAATCTATAAGCTATCTGCTACAAACCTATCATAACATATTTTTCAATATTCATCATTAAAAAACTGTTATGTAAGAGCAAGGATTGAAATATTATCTTGCACTTCGGTCCTTGCTCTTAACCGTCATTTGTTGCTGGCAATCTGTCGTTCTCTTTGGCGGATTTTTCAACCGCTCAAGCACACTTTGCCTATCCTGTTTTTGATTGTCCTTTCCGTAAATTTTTCCCATTCAGCCTCTTGTTCCCTATAAGCAATATAAGCACTATGAGATTTATGGTAAATCCGATAAAAATTCTGCACATTCTGATAACCATATCTTCTAACAATGCCGGACAAGCCGATTTTTAAGATGTCAATCTCCTCATTTTTACGGTGAATTTTGCTTTGCAGTTCACCTTTCTTGGTAAATTTCGCAAGTCCTTTTAGGGCATCACGCTCAAGTTCCAAAGCATTGCGTTCTTTTTCTGCCTCAAAAATAATCTTATTCTGTCGTTTCAGTTCCTTGTAAATCTTAAACAGCTTTGGATAGGCGGTTGCTTCGGCAGACATAATAGGTTTGGGCGGTATCTTCGGTTTGGTCTGTGCTTCCTTTTCGGATGGTTGGCGGACAGGTTCTTGCACAGGCATCTGCGGTTGTATCTGCTCTGTATCAAAGAGTTTTGCAGACAGTTCCCTTGCTTTTTGCAGCACCTTTGAAATCAGCATTGCCAATACTGCAACTGCACTCATGAGGATTGTTCCAAACCGTTCCGGCTGACTGCCGAATAAATCAATAGATTCTTTGATGCGGTCAGAGATGTACTCTTTTTTTATCTGTTGTATCTCTGTTTCTGCCACGCCGCTTACAATCGCCCTGTCAACTTCACGATTCCAACGCATACAGTATTCGTTGTCCGTCTGTATCTGTTCCGCTTTCGGATTATTTTTCCCTATCTTCTTAGTGGCAAGATACAGACCGTTTTCGTTAAAAACGTGCAGTTTCTCTTTGTCGTTCTTTACCAAAGTATTGATAAGGTCTGTATAAAAATGCTTTACCTCGTCCACAAACTCGTCCTGCTTGAACAGCTTATTCTTGGCGGTAAAAAGATTCCGCTCATATATCTCACCTTTCTTCACAATCTTACAGCCTTTGCGGACATTTCCGTTTTCGTCAAGTATCTCTTTTTTGGTGCGGACATGTTTTCCCTGCTCATCATAGAACATATTCCTTGTTGCAGTCTTTTCTATGGGTTCAGGCAATCTCTCCCTCTCTGAAAAAATAAGGTGGATATGGTAGTTTGTTTTTCGTTTGTTATGGTGCAGAGCCGATACGCACTCCACACCGTACTTTTCCTTAAAGCGGTCTGTGAACAACTGTAAAAGTTTGTCTGGCTCATAGAGATTCGGGAAAGATTCCGGCAGGGCAATGATAAATTCCCTCGCCTCGATACATTCCCCCTCTGTGCCGCTTTTTTGAAATTCCTGCTGATTGAATCTTGCAAGCTCCGTCCAATAATAGCGGTCTGTCGTTTCATAGACTGCATACAGGTTTTCCTGTTTTGCATGGTTGGATATATAAGTGATTCTGCCCCTGACATCAAGCAGCTTGCTCATGCGGATAAATGAATGCCTTTGTATTGTGCTTTGTCCTCCCTCCTGCAAATGGCAGTAGCGGATGCGCGAAAGCGGAGAGGGCGGCGGTTCTCACAAATGCAGCAGCATTTGTAATTCACGCTTGCGTGAATTTGCTCCCTGCAAGGGCGGAATCCCCATTGCATAAACGAAGTTTGTGCAATGGGTGTATTTCGCTCTCAAACGCCGAGGGCTTTAAGAGAAGGTAATATTCTCTTGAAACTGTTCGGATTATGCCGGTAAAATCAGCCGCCATGATAGCAAAAAATGCTGTCATCTGCCTTAGAATGCCATCATTGTGATAGCAAAAAGTGCTGCCACTTATGATAGTAAAAAGTGCAACCTTGATAGCAAAAAAGTAATATCTAAAATGTCAGTTAAATTTTTGCAGCAATCTTACATCACATTGAAAATGACGCCCGAAACATCTGTTGAATTTTTTAACTGAATATACCAAAACAAGTTGATTTTTTCAGTTGGCTGTTCCAAAATTAACTTATTTTTTCAACTCACTTTTTCCGCTTTCCCCCAATTTCCGCTTGTACCAAAAGGAAGCACATGATATAATTTATTTGCGTGTAGGTATATCATGGCTTCGGTCTGATACATACCATTGGGCGGTTTCCTTAGAAGCCGCCTTTTATACTGCTGATTTTCTTGTAACAGACTTTACATCATTCTTATCCCGCAGGTTCTTCCCCTCGTTCACTTCCATGAACTTCTCCAGTATATCAATTTTGATAAGCACCTTTCTCCCGACTTTGAGGACGGGTAGTTTTCCCCACTCTACAAGGTTTCGCAGGGTATTCCTCCCGATACCCGTATAATCGGCAGCTTCTTCAATGGATAGTGCAATTTTCGTTTTGGTCATTAACTCACCTCCCTTTTAATTGCATAATGCAATTTCGATAGTACGCTTACTATAACGCTTTTATAATCTCTTGTCAAGCATTATGGCAATTCAAAAATCATTTTTAAGTTGCATATTGCATTATTGCTTTTTCTATGCTATACTTTGTCCATACCGAAAAAGGAGGCGTATCAGTATGAAAGATAAAGAGTTACGCAAGCTGATCGGTAGCAGGGCAAAACAGCGGAGGGTTGAGTTGGGATTAAACCAGCCTTATGTCGCAGAGAAGATGGGGGTAGCCACTTCCACAATCGTGCGTTATGAGGCGGGAACAATCGACAACACAAAGAAGCTGGTCTTGGAAGGTCTTTCAGAAGCACTCCATGTGTCTGTGAAGTGGCTGAAAGGGGAAACGGAGGAATACCAAACGGACATTACGGATAATAGGGAATTATTTATTCGTGATGTGATGAATTCCATCGTAAACAAACTCCCCTATGATATGAAGCCTGATGAGGCGGATTTTTCCAAAGATTTACTGCTGCTGATGTTGAAGGAATATGAATTGTTCGTGGATTCTTTTCAGTTTGCCTGCAAGAATTTCAAGGACAATGCGGAAAATGCCGCACTCGCTCAGACAATGGGGTTTGAATCGAATAAGGAATATAACGAGATTATGTTTCTCAGGGAAATCACCCACACCGTAAATATGTTTAACGATATGGGCGATATTGTGAGGCTCTATTCCAAAAATCCCGAAACAGCCACCATAAGGCTTGCAAATCTTCTTTCTATGGTATCGGGGGAAGAATCCGAATCGGTATAGCTTGGCAGCCGGAGTTATGATATACTTACACGCAGAAAGCATTTCATCAGTTCCGATTGCCATACGCAATAAAGGTTGCGTTTATCGAAAGGAGAAACGATTATGGCAAAAGGATCAGTTCGGAAGAAAGGAAAAAAATGGTACTACCGCTTCTATGTGGAGGACGCAAGTGGAAATCTGGTACAGAAAGAATATGCAGGAACAGAAAGCAAAAGCGAAACGGAAAAGCTGTTAAGGCAGGCAATGGAAGATTACGAAAGCAAGAAATTCATTGCAAAGGCGGACAATATCACCCTTGGACAGTTGCTTGACACATGGGCAGAGGAAGAATTAAAGACAGGAACATTGAGCAATGGAACTGTCGGTACTTATCTTCAGGCGATCAACCGCATTAAACAGCACCCTGTAAGCAGACGAAAGCTAAAAACGGTTACTTCGGGGCATTTGCAGCAGTTCATGGATATCATGTCTTTTGGAGGCACGATTGAAGATTTTGTTTCCAAAGGATATTCCAAAGACTACGTAAAGTCATTTTCCGCAGTATTACAACAGTCATTCCGCTTTGCGGTGTTCCCGAAACAGTACATTACGTTCAATCCCATGCAGTATGTAGTCATGAGGCATAAAAAGGACGATATGGACTTGTTTGCGGAAGAAACGGACACCGACAATGGCAAAGTCAATCCACTGTCATTTGAGCAGTACCAAAAGCTGATTACACAGCTTGGCAAACGGAGCAAAGACGCAATCCTGCCCGTACAGATAGCCTATTTCACTGGTCTCAGGCTTGGGGAAGTGGCAGGGCTGACTTGGCAGGACATCAACTTTGAGGAACAATGTCTGACAGTCCGCAGAAGCGTCCGCTACAACGGCGCTACCCATAAGCACGAAATCGGCTCGACCAAGAGGAAAAAAGTGCGTACAGTTGATTTTGGAGACACCCTCGCTGACATCTTGAAGAAAGCAAGGAAACAGCAGCTTAAAAACCGTATGCAGTATGGCGGACTCTACCACAGGAATTTCTACAGGGAAGTTACAGAGAAAAACAGGGTGCATTATGAGTATTACAACCTGTCAATGACAAAAGATACGCCGGAGGATTATACGGAAATCTCCTTTGTATGTTTGAGGGAAGATGGCTGTCTGGAACTTCCCGCCACCGTAGAAACAGCCTGCCGGACAGCGGCAAGGAAAGTACCGGAATTAGATGGTTTCCACTTCCACACATTAAGGCACACCTACACAACGAACCTGTTATCAAACGGGGCGCAGCCAAAAGACGTGCAGGAGCTTTTAGGACATTCGGACGTAAGCACTACAATGAATGTCTATGCACACGCTACAAGGGAGGCTGAGCGGGAATCTGCAAAACTCTTGGATAAGGTTGTGGGAATGAATTAATCAATGAAAACTGAATAACAAAAACTTTCCCTTGTAATCTGCTCATAAGGGCAAAAACAAGGGAAAAGGATACATATTTTGAGGCTAAACATACCGCAAAGCCTTGAAAATAAAGGAAAGTTAAGGCGGTTAGTAGATAAACTGGAATTTATATATTTAACAAATCATACGGATTAAATATGATACCTGTCGTTATTAGTAGTATCAATATAATTGATTCCAATATCCCATAAAGCAGACTGAATAGTCGTTTTTTATTTGTTGGAATAACTGCTAATAATGAAAAAGTAAAACATAAATAGGCAATACCTAACAGTAGCTTATCTTTTGCAGAACTGAAATTCCAATACCGACCAGTAAAAACCGTTAAATACCATTCAGTAAAGAAAATCATAAAAGGTAGGGAAGAAATGAAATTTGCATAATGATATTCCCTATGTATCTGCCATATCATAAATCCACAAAGCGGAGTTATTATAGTAATACCACACCACAAAATTATCTGTGATTTTGGAAAAAAATTCAAAAAAAGCACAGTATAACCATAATAAGCAGATAACATTCCGACAAAAAACATAAAAGAACGTACTGCTGCAAATAAAGCCGTTTTTGAAAGAATAGAAATTATTGCCGCCGCCCACACCCATATTCCAAACCGCCCCATCATATCATCAAATACAGGAATTTCAGATGTGATATATGCCACATCTATGAGTTTGGCAATTATACCTAAAACAATACCAATAATAAATGGTAAAAAAAGTGAGTATACATTTGATTTCTTTAACATTTGTCCTATCCCCACAAATACCGATTGTGATTTGATGATTTTTAAGGGAAATATTAGCTGTTATATTTTATTATTAAAATCTCCGCTAACCCTTGAAAACACTAAGTTTATCGCAGGTGAACTTTCCCTTATCATTTCCCTTGTGTTATATCTTCCCACAGGGTATTACAAACCCTGATAAGGGAAAAAATGAGGGAAACAAAATCACATAAAACATTATAACACAAAATATACGGGAATTGGTAAACTGATTGAAATGCTTTCAAAAAATCTACGAAAAGAGGACAGATAAAATGAATATGATTTATGCAACATACAATATCCACCATAACAGCATTGACGTATTCACCTATGCAGGCTACTTTTTACGGATAGACTGCAACAAAGCAGAAGAAGGTTTGAAAACTACTCCCTGCTCTGAATGTGCCTTAAATGCTCTGGCAATAGACGAACCGCTTGAACATGCAAGATTGTATCTTGAAGGAAATATGCAGATGTGGATGGATGCGGAAGATTCGTTGGAATTGTGGTAAGTTTAAATCTTTATGGGGCTGATATTTTAATACAAGTCCAGCCCCATTATTGAGGATACAACGGATTGTATCATGTGGTAATCAAACATTTCTATTTATCTAAGAAAAACTCATCTGGAGGTTCTGGCTCATCTGGATCATAACTATCTATTTCCATTCGTAATCTATAAATTTCTGGATAAAGATCCTGCTCCATAGCATTTTTAGAAAAATATTTCATAAGCACTGGTACGATTGCATCCTCTAAACTTAATTGGAATTCTTTTTGTCGTTCAAATGTCATCTCTTGAAATTGTTTCTTTGAAATATCATGAATAATAAGAATGTATTCTAAATATTTACTATACAAGAACTCTCCGTTATAATTTGCGCTCTGTTGTTTCTTGAGATATGGAAATTTTTTTGCGCATAGTCCTTTTTTTAAAATAGAATACATAATATCATCATTATCCGCAATTTTCTTGCAAATCTGGTGATATTTTCCCGAAAGGTAATCGGGTTCTATATCGAGATTCCGCCCAAGTGCATCTAATAATTCGGCAGATACTTCACCTTCCTTTAGTCCACGTTCAATTGATTTAGAACACCAGCCCAAATTAACATCTTCTCCCAGTTTTTTAATATTTGTGTTTCTAAGATTTAACGCTTCTTTTAAACATTCTTTATTTAATGGTATTTTTTTCATTTTCTTGTTTGCCATATCAAGATTCCTCCAAAGTGCGGACATTTATGCTAATATTGTCTGTTGATTTACACATTGCAACATTTTATAATATAACACAGCAAGAAGGAAAAAACAAACCACTAAATTAAAGGAGGCGTTTCATTTATGCAAGAGAAAAAAGTTGATGCTAATGATACTAAAGAAAAAAAGTTTTGGGTAAAGGTAAAAGAACACAAAACAGAGATTATTATTGCAACAGCAACAGTTTTTACAGTAGTTGCAAGTGTTTTCTTTTATAAAAAGGGGGTAAAAATTAATATTTTGAAAAATGAATACATCGACAAATATGCAAATGAGCCTAAGAATATAAGTCCAACATTAACGGAATTTATCGAAAACAGTATCACTGATGCTAATCTGGTCAACAAAACTATCAATGTTCCAGAATATATCAGAAAACTTCCGAAAGATTATAGACATTCTCAAAATGCGGTAGAATTAGCTAAAAGCTTTGGCTATGATTTGCCAGATGATAAAACCTTTGTACAGCAATATTCATACAACAAAATGAGTGCCTAAGGTAGTTCAATTAAGTGGCTGGAAATCAAATATTGTATTCATGTCACAATTTAGAATACGACAACAGGCATACAAAAAAAATACAGTTGGATTTTGTGTGCCTTTTTCTATTCTATTATACGAATAAATAGAAATATCCACTCCATTCGTTTGAAGTCTTGCTACCATATCTGTCTGCTTAATATTCATAGCTTTGCGCATTTTTGCTATGTTTTTGCCTATGTCAATATCGTTTACTTGAATAATTCTGTCGATACTTTCTTCGCTTTTCATAAAATGTTGCACCTCTGTGCAATATTTTATGAAAAATTGTCCCAAAATAATTGCACGAGAACGCAATAAATGATATAATGACTTCAAAAAATAAAAAAGGAGAAAAACATGAACGAATCAAGCACAGTAAAAGTTCCATTTTTAATAACTCTAATTGGCGCCATACTGCTGTTGGCGATGATTTTACTGCCGTATGCATCAGCAAAAGGCGACTACAAAGAATATCTAAAAAATGCACCAAATGATTATTATGTCAGTGAAATTAAAATGACAAATGCAGCAGCCGTTAATATTTCGATGTTGGAATATGGACGTATTTATGCGGAAACTGCAAGGCAGGGGATTTATAAGGAGGTAAGTATCATCTGTATTGTATTGATAGCGTTATTTGCGCTTTTTTCACTGTTGACGCTACTTATGTCATTATTAAAAAAAGCTATTGGCATTATTATATTTGATTTTCTCGCATTGGCAATATTTTGGTTAATGCATTTTGACTATGCAGACAGAGGTGCGCTACCTACCGATTCATATGGATGGGGCATGGTAAATTATGTTACATACATTATTGGCATTGCAGTAGCGATAGGCGCTGCTTGGCTATTCGTGGAAAAAAGAAAAATTAAAAAGCTTGGAAAGAAGCAAGAAGAAACTACCATTCAATAAGAAGCTTATAGAAAGGAAAACATTATGAAAAAGAAATTAATACTTATACCGTTGTTTTGCCTGTGTCTAATTTTCACAACTTCCTGTGGGAAAAATCAAGCAGAATCTAATGATGCAGGCAATGTTACGCTGCCTTCCCAATCAGAAGATGCTCATGATAGCAAGGATACCCCAGAAACCAAAGACAATACAGGGGATAAAGCGGCAAAACAAACTGATCTCAAAGGACTCGATGAAACTGTATCAACAGACGTAGATAATACTATTTCTGCTATGAAAGCAGAATATGAAAAAATAATATCCGATATTGATACATATGAAAAGTATTTAGAAAATACTGATAAAGTTGAGGCATTTTATAAACAAATATACGAAGATACAAAACAGTTGTGTATGAGAATGCGTGAATACAGCCTCAACTATGCCGAAACAATTATGGCATCTGATAAATCTAATGATGATAAGTATAAGGATTTTGAGAAATTATATGACTGTATCTATGATGATGCCGGCGATGACATATATGACGAAATTTATGATGGCATACTTGATGATTTATATGATGATTTTTACGATGGCATTTTAGATGATGCGTATGATAACGGTGTGCCATATGATGAATGGTCTGATGCACGTTCTGATGAATATGACTGGTGGTCTGATGCACGTTCTGATGTTTATGATGAATGGTCTGATTTCCGCTCAGACGTTTATGATTTTTGGTCAGATATGAGAAGCGAACTATGGGATGATGATGTAGAGCGTGCCAAAGAAAAAATAGAGGATTTTCAAGAAGATATTGAAAAGCTGAAAAGCAAAGATTCTCAAAGTAATGTTCAGGCTTCAAACGAAGAAAAAGACGATAATGCTACATCTGAAAATGCAGAAAATCAGGATGTCAATGCAGATGAAGAATTAGTGGATGGTATGAGTCCTGAATTCAAAGAGGCAATGGATAGTTATGAAGCATTCTATGATGAATATTGTGATGTAATGAAAAAGTATGCTGAAAATCCGACCGATATGGAAATACTTACCAGCTACACAGATATGTTGACAAAAGCCGCTGAAATGTCAGAAAAGTTTGAAGCATGGGAAGATAATAAAATGAATGATGCGGAATTAAAATATTATTTAGATGTTAATAACCGTGTGAGAGTGTAATATAAAGTGTGTAAGTTACCGGTAACAAAAACTTACGCACTTTATTTTTATTATAGAGTGCGATACACTAAAAGAAAGGAACAGAGAGGATTATGAGTAACGCACTTATGGCACCACGTAAAAACAAAAGAAGCGAGGCCAGCAAGGCTATCGCACAGGCAATCATTGAACAGTATCAACCCGCATCTGCAGAGGATATGCAGGATGCATTAAGGGATATTTTTGGCCCCATGTTTGAAGCAATGCTTCAGGGAGAAATGAACAGCCATCTTGGCTATAATACAAATGATCACGGCTACAAAGAGACTTCCAACCGTAGAAATGGCTATACCCACAAAAACCTCAAAACCTCCATGGGGGAAGTAGGAATTGACTCGCCCCGTGACAGGGATGGGTCATTTGACCCACAGCTCATTCCCAAGCGTTCTAAAGATGTGAGCGGCATTGAGGATAAAGTTTTATCCATGTATGCAAAGGGAATGAGCCAGAGGGACATTGCCGATACAATCGAGGATATCTATGGTTTTGAAATATCCCATGAAACAATCTCAAATATCACAGACCGGATAATAGAAACAGCAGGCGAATGGCAGAACCGTCCGCTAAAAAAGTTCTATCCCTTTCTCTTCGTTGACTGCCTGTATGTAAATATACGCAAAGACATGGAGAGCAAAAGCTGTGCGGTATATGTTGTTTTAGGGTATGACGTGAATGGGATCAAAGATATCCTTGGCATCTGGATTGGAGAATCAGAAGGCAAACATTACTGGATGCAGATATTTGACGAGATCAAAAACCGTGGTGTGGAAGACATTCTTTTTATCAGCATGGATGGTGTGTCCGGGCTGGAAGAAGGGGCAAAATCCATTTTTAAAGATGTGGTCGTCCAAAGGTGCATCGTACACCTGATCCGTAATTCAGTCAGATACATACCATCGAAAGACTATAAGGCATTTACCTCCCAGTTAAAGAAGGTGTATGGTGCAGCCAGCCGGAAAGCGGCAGAGGTGGAGTTTGAAAGGTTTAAACAGGCATGGAACCAGTATCCGGGAGCTGTTGATGTATGGAAGCGCAACTGGGCACATGTGGAACAGTTATATAATTACGGAAGTGCCGTACGAAAAGTAATGTATACCACAAATGCCATAGAATCGATCAATTCCAGTTTCAGGAAGGTGACAAAGAAAGGTTCTTTTCCCAGTGAAGACGCCGTTCTGAAAGCCTTATATCTGAGGATCACAGAACTGTATAAGAAATGGAACGGTCGCCCGGTATCAAACTGGGCGCTGGTCAGGAATCAGCTTGCCATGGATGACAGGATCCAAAAACGCATATTGAAATACGAAAATTTTTAAGAGAAGAGGAAACGCAATGAGTAAACGGAAAATGCCTGGATATGAAATGGATGATGAATTTATAGCCCAGTTGGATTTTTTGAGGTATGACTATGACAATGCCCTGCAGACTATCGAGCAGCAAAAACAGGATATCCAGAAGCTTCTGGCTGTGCTGGTCGAACGGGATATCCCCATTCCGGGTAATATCATTGACCGTTATATAAAGCGTGCGTCAGAGACAGATAACGATGAAGCAGAAGAACTTCCCTTCAACTGATATTTACATGGAAAAGGTGGCCGGGTTTCCTGGCCACCATAAAAACACAAAAAAATTTACACACTTTACTTGACAAACCCAACCGTGTTGCTAAAAAGCTCCTTGATGTGTCACAATGATAATTAGATAATTTTTGACTAGCTGAAATATAAATTATTTCTATATATGGAATCTTCAAGAGGGGCTTATCTTGCCCCTCTGTCCTTATTTTCAGCTGTTCTTCGCTGTTGGTAATTTGCTGTTTCCATTGGTGGTTGTATTAGTCGTTCATGCACACTTTCTTTATCCTGCGTTTGCTTATTTTTCCCATAGTTATTATACCATTTAGATTCTTGCATCGTATAATCTATATAAGCATTATAGGATTTATGATAAATGTGGTAGAACTCTTGCACATTCTTATAACCATATCTTTTGGCAATACCAGACAATCCAATTTTCAGAAGGTCTATTTCTTCACTCTTACGGTTAATCCTGCTCTGCATTTCCCCTTTCTTGGTTAATTTTGCGAATCCTTTTAGGCTGTCACGCTCCAGTTCCAACTCATTGCGTTCCCTCTCTGCATCAATGATAATCCCGTTTTGGCGGTTTAACTCCTTATAAATCTTTAGCAGCTTTGGATATGCGGCGGCTTCAGCGGACATAACAGGCTTGGGCGGTATCTGTGGTGTTTTCGGCTCTGCTGTCTGTATTTTGGGCTGCAACGCTCGTTGTTGTGTCGTTCTTTCCTCGCTTAGTTCTGCAACCGGCTGTAACGATTCTTTCTCAAAAAACTTTGCCGACAGTTCCCTTGCCTTATCCAATACTTTAGAAATCAGCAGCGCCAGCGCCGTAACAGCAGTCATAATAATACTTCCCAGACGTTCCGGCTGGCTGCCCAATATATCAACGGATTCTCTTATACGGTCAGTGATATATTTTTTCTTTATCTGTTGTATCCCCATTTCAGATACGCCGCTGACAATCGCCCTGTCTACTTCACAATTCCAGCGCATACGCATTTCGTTATCGCTCTGTATCTGTTCCGCTTTCGGGTTGTTCTTCCCTATCTTTTTGGTGGCAAGATACAATCCGCTGTTGTCGAACACATGGAGTTTTTCTTTATCATCTTTTACAAGAAGATTGATAAGGTCGGTATAGAAATGCTTTACCTCATCAACAAAATCCTCCTGCTTGAACAGCTTATTCTTGGCGGAAAAGAGATTTCGCTCATAGACTTCGCCTTTCCTCACAATTTTACAGCCTTTGCGGATATTTCCGTTTTCATCAAGTATATCTTTTTTGGTTCGGACGTGTTTTCCTTGCTCATCATAGAACATATTGCGGGTGGCGGTTTTTTCTATAGGTTCGGGCAACAGTTCCCGTTCCGAAAAAATAAGATGGATATGGTAATTTGTCTTTCGTTTGTTATGGTGCAACGCCGATATGCACTCCACACCGTACTTTTCCTTAAAGCGGTCTGTAAAAAGCTGCAACAGCTTATCCGGCTCATAAAGGTCAGGGAATGATTCCGGCAGGGCAATGATAAATTCTCTCGCCTCAATGCACTTCCCCTCCGTCCCGCTTTTTTCAAATTTCTGCTGACTGCATTTCGCAAGTTCAGCCCAATAGCGGCGGTCTGTCGTTTCATAGACCGCATACAGGTTTTCTTGCTTTGTGTGGCTGGATATATAAGTGATCCTGCCCTTGACATCGGGCAACTTGCTCATGCGGATAAATGAATGTCTTTGTATTGTACTTTGTCCTCCCTCCTGCAAATGGTAGTATCAGATTGTGGAAAGCGGAGGTATGGTGGGACAGACTGTGAGTGGGCAGCATAGGCGGCACGTTTACAAACATATCCGCCTTATGGCGGAACAAGTCACGCTAGCGTGACTTAGCTCCCCGCAGGGCGAAATCCCCATTGCATAAACGAAGTTTGTGCAATGGGGATTTCGCTCTCAAACGCCGAGGGCTTTAAGAGAAAGGAATCTCCCCTATAAATGCTCGAATTATGCCTGCAAAAACTACCGCCATGATAGTAAAAAGTGATAGCACTTTGCCGTTTGTGATGGCAAAAAACGCTATCACATTGCCCAAAATGATGTCTCTATGATAGCAAAAAGGATGGCATGTATGATAGTAAAAGGTGCAATCATGCCATCAAAAAGTACTGCCACATATGATGGTAAAAATGCCAGTCTAAAATTTTACAGTCATTTTATGCTGCATTGAAAACGCTATCAAAACATCAGTTGACTTTTCCAACTGAAAATACAGAAATCAGTCGATTTTTTAAGTCAGCTTTTGCCATATGGACTTATTTTTTCAACCCACTTTCTGCCCATACCCGCAAATTTCCTTGAGTTTCCGCAAAATGTAAGCCCAAAATGAATACATCTTCCCAAAGTGCCAATCTGCCGGGTTTTTTGATATTGCAGAATGACAGTTTATAAAGTAGAGGCACTTTAATAAGCCCCGCCGAAACCGGACTTTGGGGGACATATTCTTTTATCTATTCAAACGGTCAGCTTAAGACAGAGCTGACGGTACTTCGGACGTTTCGTCCGAAACCAAAGCCTGACGCCTTCTTTTGCATACGATAGTATACCAGAGATGCCTTTTGCCAGCCGGTAATAGCAGAAGAAAACTTTTTGCTTTACCGGATCTGCTGTTTTTATGATGGAAACCTTTAGCGCATTTGTCTCGGGTCCCATGGAAACCAGGCCTAGGAATGCCATGCACAAAGTAATATAAAAATTCAGGGCATTGATTGCCTTTAACTTTCTGACACGAAAGTTTTCAAACTGGAACACCTGTTTTTTGCAGCGGAAATATTCTTCTATTTTCCAACGGGAAAAATAAGTCCTTGCAACCTGGATTGCCTCCTCCCTGGAGCTGATTTTTTTGTTGGTGGCAAGCATCATTGGATGCTCTGTGATCCCGTAAACAAGCACTAGATAAATGGCTTTCCTGGATGCAGTGATCTGCACTTTGACATGGGAGAGGTATGCCTCATGGCTCTTACCTTTGTAAAAGACATTTGTTTTAATCTTTCCTTTCCTGCGGTTACGCAGTTCTGAAGCCATTGTCCATTTGTTATGGTATAAGAGTTTACGGTTGGATTTCAGGCGGATCACATAATCCTGTCCCAGTTCGTCCAGTTTTAGAAACATTTTGTTATCATCATAGCCGCGGTCCATACAAAAGACTGCCTTTCCAAAGAGTGCCGCTCCCAGTTCCATGGACTGGAATGTAATCGTGTTTACAGACTTATAGGCTTTTTCAGAGGAAGAATGTATTTTGGAAAAAATGCTGACAGGGTGATTACTGCGTGTAAGTACACATGCCTCTGTGACATGGTAGCCTTTTTTGTAAACATTTTTTGTGGATGTGCTTTCAGAACCGTCCCTGACGATCCCAGGAGACTCAAATTTATGGCCGTCCGGTTTTACAACATCACTGTCATCGATATAAACCACCGGTTCATCAGGCGTCCATTTTTTCACCTGCTGAAGGTAAGAAGCAGCTGCAGATGCAGGGGTACCTTTTTCAAGATGTCTGGATAGCCGGTCAACGACATTGATCTTTTTGGAAGACTCGTGAATCTGGTCAGCCACATCCGTCAGCAGGCAGCTTTTAGAAGCCAGAATGCCATAAGTGATGTCAGCAGTAAATTTCTTATTTGGTTTGGAAAGATGTTTGGAGATTTTATTTGTAAAAGTTAAAATTTTTCGTTTCAATTGGTAAGTATTTGATGTAAAATTAACCACAGGGAATCCCAATGTCATTTAGATAAGGACAACATTGCAGTTAGGATTCTTTTTACAGCGAGTAAACATTTTGTTTATTCGCTGTTTTTCTATATTTAAAAGCATTCAACGTAATAAATTTGTACGACAAACAGACAGATGCTTTCATCTGTCTTAAAAATGGTATATACTAATATTTGATTAGGCTGCTCTATATAGAAAGCTTATCGCGGACTGGGGTTTGACTTTGCGAGGGTCTGTTCTCCCAGAACGTACAGGAAGAAGCTCATGTCCGATTAGATACTCTACATCGGGTGGAGCTTTTTCTTCTTTTATTGATAGAAAATGACAGCAAATTCGCATCGCACGGGTATAATTCAGCTGATATATATATTTGCAGCCAACTTTCTGCTTGACAACCA
>KE159629.1:896347-915877 GCA_000403335.2 Lachnospiraceae bacterium MD335 | reverse complement strand
ATTTCTACATACACTGTTCTTTGCATCGTCCTTATCTAAATGACATTGCAGGGAATCCTCCTCTTTTTGTTTAGTATGATTTTATTGTGGTGATTAAATTTTACATCAAAAAGGAGAAGGATTCCTTATTTTTTGGCTTATTTTTTTAAGTTGTACATAATTAGTACATACGATTGATGGTTCTGTGGATAGAACTGCGGAAACTCAAGCAAATTTCCGCTTGTACCGGAAGGAAGCACATGATATAATCTATTTGCGTGTAGGTATATCATGACTTCGGTCTGATACATACCATTGGGCGGTTTCCTTAGAAGCCGCCTTTTATACTGCCGATTTTCGTGTTACTGTTTTTACATCGCTCTTATCTCGCAGATTCTTCCCCTCGTTCACTTCCATGAACTTCTCAAGAATGTCGCTTTTGATAAGTACCTTTCGCCCGACTTTTAAGACTGGCAGCTTTCCCCATTCCACAAGGTTTCGCATGGTGTTCCTGCCGATTCCCGTATACTCGGACGCCTCCTCGATTGTCATTGCAATCTTTGCTTCTGTCATCAACTTCCCTCCTTTCAAATTGCATTACGCAATTTCATGCGTACTGATACTATACCGCTTTTATATTTCTTTGTCAAGCATTATGATAATGTAAAAATTATTTTCAAGTTGCATATTGCATTATTTCTTTTTGTGTGGTATAGTATGAACATACCGACAAAGGAGGCGTATCAACATGAAAGATAAAGAATTGCGCAGGCTGATCGGTAGCAGGGCAAAACAGCGGAGGGTTGAGTTAGGATTGAACCAGCCTTATGTCGCAGAGAAGATGGGGGTAGCCACTTCCACGATTGTGCGCTATGAGGCAGGGACGATTGACAACACAAAGAAGCTGGTCTTGGAAGGTCTGTCAGAAGCACTTCATGTATCTGTGGAGTGGCTGAAAGGGGAAACGGAGGAATACGAAACGGATATTACGGATAAAAGGGAACTGTTTATTCGTGATGTGATGTCCTCCATTCTCTCAAAGCTGCCTTTTGACATGGAACAGGCGGAGTCAGACTTTACAAAGGATTTACTGTTGCTGATGTTAAGGGAATATGAACTGTTCGTGGATTCGTTCCAGTTTGCCTGTAAGAATTTCAAGGAAAATGCGGAAAATGCCGCACTCGCCCGGACAATGGGGTTTGAATCGAATAAGGAATATAATGAGATTATGTTCCTTCGGGAAATCACCCACACCGTAAATATGTTCAATGATATGGGCGACATTGTGAGGCTCTATTCCAAAAATCCCGAAACAGCCACTGTAAGGCTTGCAAATCTTCTTTCTATGGTATCGTGGGAAGAATCCGAATCGGTATAGTCAGGCAACCGGAGTTATGATATACTTACACGCAGAAAGCATTTCATCAGTTCCGATTGCCAACGCAATGGCACATTGCGTTTTGGAAAGGAGAACAGATTATGGCAAAAGGTTCTGTAAGAAAAAAAGGAAAGAAATGGTACTACCGCTTCTATGTGGAGGATGCAAGCGGCAACTTGGTACAGAAAGAGTTTACGGGTACGGAAAGCAAGAGCGAGACGGAAAAGCTGTTACGGCAGGCAATGGAGGATTACGAAGAAAAGAAATTTATTGCAAAGGCTGACAATATCACGCTTGGGGAACTGCTCAATATTTGGGCGGAGGAAGAATTAAAGCTTGGCACGCTTAGCAACGGTACTGTGGAAAATTATCTCGGTGCGATACGGTGCATTAAGAAACACCCTGTTGCTGACCGAAGGTTAAAAACCGTAACAGCGGAGCATTTGCAGACATTCCTTGACCTGCTTACTTTCGGAGGGACTTATCCCGACGGAAAAGTCAAAAAAGGATTGAGCAAAGACTATATCCACTCTTTCTCGGCGGTTTTACAGCAGTCGTTCCGTTTTGCGGTATTCCCAAAACAACTGATTACGTTCAATCCAATGCAGTACATCAAGCTGAAACGAAAGGCAGAGGAAGTGGATTTGTTTTCAGAGGAAGATATGGGACAGGCAGGCACGCAGCCTATTTCTCATGATGACTATGAGAAACTTATCGCTTATCTTAAAAAGAAAAATGTTTCAGCGGTTCTGCCGATACAGATAGCTTACTATGCAGGTCTTAGGATTGGCGAGGTATGCGGGCTGACCTGGCAGGACATCAACCTTGAAGAACAGTATCTTACGGTAAAACGGAGCGTCCGCTATGACGGTGCAAAGCACAAAACGATTATCGGGCCGACAAAACGTAAGAAAGTGCGGACGGTTGATTTTGGAGACACGCTTACCGCCATACTAAAAAAAGCAAGGAAAGGACAGCTTAAAAATCAGATGCAGTACGGGGAACTGTACCACCGCAACTACTACAAGGAAGTGCAGGACAAAAACAGGGTTTACTATGAGTATTACAGCTTGGAGAACACGCAGGACATTCCGGCGGATTACAACGAAATCTCATTTGTATGTTTAAGACCGGACGGCTGCCTTGAAACGCCGAGTACATTGAGTATCGTCTGCCGGACACTCGCAAAGAAACTGGACGGATTTGAGGGGTTTCATTTCCACCAGCTCCGCCATACTTATACAAGCAATTTGCTGTCAAACGGCGCAGCGCCGAAGGACGTGCAGGAACTCTTAGGACACTCTGACGTGAGTACCACAATGAATGTGTATGCCCATGCCACAAGGGAAGCAAAACGGACTTCCGCAAGGCTCTTGGACAAAGTGGCAGGCAACGATTAGATACATTCAGAAAAACTTTCCCTTGTAAACTGCCCATAAGGGCAAAAACAAGGGAAAATAGAAATCATTTCACTATGTAAGGCTCTAAAAGCCTTGAAAAATAAGGAAAGTTCAAGAAAATCATCTGCAAATTCCGATTTGTCAATGGCTCCATTATACCGCAATCACTTTCCAGAGGGAATAGTCTTTACAAAAAATTCATTTAACCGTGATAAATATTATTCCTTTGAATCTACCCTTGTGCCGTCTTTTGTGATGATAAGCTGCCCCTGCTGGCATTTCACGGTTATTTTGTCCCCTGCGGAGAATCCGGCCTATTCCAGCCAATTCCCCTGTAATAGAATCTGTGGCGGTGATTTTTTAAAAGCCCACGTCCATTATAAACAGTCAGTTTGCGGTCGTCTATCCTCCTTCCCCGCTGCCTGTCGGCACACGATTTCAAATACATTCCCTTCCTCTGTCCTGACAGTAAGCAGGCTGTTCCGCTCGTCCGCGTTCAGGTCAGCAATCCCCATTCCCTCGCTGTCATTCAGTAAATCAAAAAGCCTGTCTCTAAAATAATTCAGTTCCATTCTGTTGTTCCCCTTTCATAGTTTATAGTCTATTAGCTAATATTATATGGCCTTTTAGAATCTATTGCAATCCCTATGCGTGATGTAGTCTAAAAGTGAACAAAATAAATGCTAGTAGCTTATGAAATGGGTGGGCATTATGGAAGGAAAAGGATTAGGCAGACGTATCAACATGGTAAGGAAAGACCGGGGATTCACGGCAGACAGGCTCTCGGAACTTTGCAATATCAACGCAACTTACCTCCGGCAGATTGAGGGCGGGACAAAGGTTCCCAGTCTGCCCGTATTTATCAATATCTGCAATGCACTAAAAATCTCCCCTGATTATCTGCTGCGGGATGCGCTGGAAGATAATGAAGTCAGTAAAATACGGGAGCTGGCGGAACTGTGGGAAAACACATCACCCAGCCAGCAGGAAATCGCCGTTGCCATGATTCGGGCGGTATTGGAGCGCAGGGAAGATTAGAAAGACCAGCCGGGTAGTCGGCTGGCCTTTCCATGTCCAATCAAATATAAATCAGTTCACTGTTTACGATTTCCTCTGCCCGGTTGCGGATATTGTTCATCCGGCCTACCCATTCAAGCTGGTTTTGGGCTTTCAGTTCCTCCGTCACGCCCTCGGCGGCTTTCATCTGCTCAATGATTAAGTCCAGCCGTTCCTCCGCCTGCTCGTTCAGGTCGGCAAGGTATGTCCATAATTTCCCGGTCAGGATAAGGGAACTGTAGCGTGCCGGGTGTTCCTGTTTGAGATATTCCCGGTGCAGCCGCCCATAGCGTCCGATGGGGCGGTTTTCCTCCGGCAGATTCAAGTCCGGGATATAGTAATTGCCTACCAGAATATAGTCAATGCCGTTCTCTGTGATTCTTTCTTTCAGTTTTTCCATTGTCGTTCCCTCCTGTGGTGGAAGGCTCGTCACTGACCAGCTCAATCACGTCCATAATGCCACAATCCAGTGTTTCACAAATACGGGCAAGTGTGTCCATGCTGATATGTTTCCCTTCTTTGCCCATGTTGGCAATCATATTTGTGGTCAGGCCAGTGGCAAGCCTTAAATCCTCTTTCCTCATGTTGCGCTCTATCAGTGTGTGCCAGAGCGGTTTGTAGCTGATGTGCATTTTTCTCCCTGCCTTTCTGCCCCGGATGGGTGTTTACACCCATTATATCAAGATTCTTGCTAACTCACAAATATTTCTTGACGGTATCGCCGGTTCCGTCTGGATTGTGCTTTTCCTTTCCTCTTTTGATTACCTCTAATTAGCCATGACCTGGCACGTTCAGGGAGATGGCATAAAAGGAAAAAGGACTGGTCATATTCGCAGGCAAAACCCATATACAAACACGGAAACTGCCTATATTATCACGGAAACCCGATGGGAGTTTTGGTGATAATATACAGAGTTTCTGTGTTTGTATGTGGGTAAAACGATAAAAATTTAATTGATAAATGATAAACAAGGAAAAGGGTTGCTCAATGGCTCTTTTTTGCTTTCTATTTCCGAAAAATAGTCGTTTCGTGCCATCGGGTGAAAAACGGGTAATTTTTATGGTATAGTTCAGTGGATGCTTTTGCTTTAGCAGGAACGGTATCCTGCCGAAGTAATAGGAAACAGAGGAAGGGGGGATATACGGATGCGTAATAAAATTTTGATAAAAACGTAACAGCAGGGGAACATTTGGAGATATTTTACGTCTATACATTTGAAAATAAAATTTAGGAGGAGGTAACAACTCAGATGAAAAAATTGATACCATTACTTTTATCGCTGGCTTTCGTGTTGACATTGATAGGATGCACAAGCGAAGATAAGGCAACATTTCAAGTAACAATATTAGAAATACAGGATGGGTATTATCTTGCCAAGCCAGTTGAAGGAAGCACGGAGTTGAATAGCGCGGACCAGATAACAGTTCCTATGGTCCATATAAATCCTTCACAAGAACCAAAAGTGGGAGATACCTTGGAAATTGTATATGATGGTGCAATTGCTGAATCGTACCCAGCACAAATGCTTATGTGCCATAAAGTAACACACAAGAATTTGATAGATAGCAGCCCGCTATTCCATTGCTATTCTACAATATGGATTGAGAAAATCTCTCGGATACAGTATAATAGGGCGCCAGGGAGGTATCCTTATGAAGAAAATATTTATTGTTGAAGACGATTTTACCATACAGGCACAGCTAAAGACCCTTTTATCCGGAAATGGATATGAGGTTTTTGCTGTTACAGACTTTTCCCAGACAATCCAGCAGATAAAAACGTTTGTTCCACATTTAGTTATTTTGGATATAAAGCTGCCAGGAAACAATGGCTTTGAAATATGCTCGGAGATTCGCACTTTTTCAGATATTCCTATTGTTTTTGTGACAAGCAGCAACACAGATATGGACGAACTGAACAGTATTATGCTGGGTGGCGACGCTTTTATTACAAAGCCCTACAACACTGCAATCCTGCTTGCCAAAATTGCTGCACTTTTAAAACGGGCATACCCTTCCCCGCAAGAAGAATTTTTTACATGGAACGGAGCAACGCTGTATCCCGCAAGCAGTGTAATAGAATACAACGGGCAAAAGGCAGAATTAACAAAAAATGAATTGAAAATTCTATACTATCTTTTTAAGAACGCTGGAAAAATCTGCCCCCGAAATGACATTGTGGACTTTCTTTGGGATAATCAACTATATGTTGATGATAATGCCCTAAGTGTCAATGTTGCCCGTATTCGTGATAAACTCAATAAAATCGGACTCACTGATTTTGTTAAGACAAAACACAGACAAGGATATACATTATGAGTGGAAAACTATATCTAAAAAATCAAATACCGGCTATTCTTGTAAACCTTATGGGTATGCTGGCGCTTGCTTTGTTTTTATTTGCAAATGGAAATCAGTTTCAAACTGTTCTGTTTATCTTTACAGTCTGGTTTATTATTTTAGCCACATATCTATCGGTTGTTTATTATGTGCGAAAGAGGTATTTGAATCAATTACTGGATATGACAGAACAGTTAGAAGAACGGTATCTAATACCGGAAATTATGACGATACCGGGGAAAGCGGACGAACAGGTTTTTTATCAGATTATGAAGATGGCAGAAAAATCCATGCTTGAAAAAATAGGCGCAATACAGAATGAGCGAAAAGAATATAAAGAATACATTGAGCAGTGGATACATGAAGTAAAAACACCGATTACAGCAATAAAGCTGCTTTGTGAGAATAATCGTTCCCCATTTGCCAGAGGGATACTGGCAGAGTTAGAACATATCAATCAATATACGGAACAGGCACTTTATTATGCTAGAAGTGAACATACAGAGAAAGACTATTCTGTCCGTGAGACAAACTTATGTGATGTTGTGCATCGTGCAGTCGCAGACAATAAATATCTCCTGCGCCAAAGTAACATGACGATTACGATAGATGATATAGAAAACAGGGTTTATACGGATGATAAGTGGGTTCGGTTCATCTTAAATCAGATTATCGGCAATGCGATAAAATATCGTATCGAACAGCCTGTTTTACACTTTTCTGCGATAAAGACAAATGACAGGGTTGTTTTGTCTGTCAGCGATAATGGGATAGGTATTCCCAAAAGTGATTTACCCCGTATTTTTGAAAAAGGGTTTACTGGCACGAACGGGCGGATTGGAAAAAATTCTACGGGAATGGGTTTGTATCTTTGCAAGCGTCTTTGTGATAAGTTGGGAATCGGGCTTACTGCTCATTCTGAAAACAAAGGCACAACGATTGCGCTTTCTTTTCAGATGAATGATTTTGTTATCAGAGTGCAGGGGTGATATGCAAGGCAACTATACATATTTGCCCGGCACTTCTTACATTTTTGTAAGAACTTCGTAAGAAAACTTGATACAAAAAATGAAAAGCACCCTTTACAATAGAGGCATAAAAAAGTAAGGAGGCTTATCAAATGAACACAATTTTGAAACTGGAGCATATCCAAAAATACTATGGCAATGGCGGAAATATTACCAAAGCCATCAGGGATATTAGCTTTTCCGTTGAAGCCGGGGAATTTCTCGGCATTATGGGGGCATCCGGCTCTGGAAAAACAACGCTGCTCAACTGTATTTCCACCATTGATACAGTAAGTGCGGGGCACATTTTTTTAGAGGGAACAGATGTGACAGAAATCAGGCCAAAATCCCTTGCCCGTTTTCGCAGGGAAAATCTGGGGTTTGTATTTCAAGATTTCAATTTATTAGATACACTGACAATTTCAGAAAACATTGCGCTGGCACTGGCAATCAATCACACACCTGCCAGGAGTGTAGAACCCCGTATTTTGGAAATAGCCGGGAAACTGAATATCAGTGACATTCTAAACAAATATCCCTATCAGGTATCAGGGGGGCAAAAGCAGCGCTGCGCCTGTGCAAGAGCGATTATCAACAATCCCAGACTCTTATTGGCAGATGAACCCACAGGGGCATTAGACAGCCATTCATCACAAATGCTGTTGTCTACCATCCAAAGTATCAATGAGCAGCTTAGGGCAACCATTCTTATGGTAACGCATGACGCTTTTACCGCCAGCTATGCAAGCCGTATCATCTTTTTGAAAGACGGGGAAATCTTTATGGAACTGCGTAAGGGTAATTACAGCAGAAACGCTTTTTTTGATAAAATACTGAATGTCCTTACTATCATTGGAGGAGGACAGAGCCATGTATGCTAAGCTAATTTTCAAAAATGCAAAGCGGTCTGCAAAAGATTATTTGATTTACATTGTCACAATGACAATCTGCGTTACCCTGTTTTATGCGTTTCTCTCTATTTCCAGCAGCTATTATAACCCGGATATAGGAAGTGAGTATGATTTTACTCTGTTAAGCGATGGAATGAAAGCGGTAATCTGCATGACAACATTGCTGTTGTTATTCTTGATACGGTTTGTCAACCATTATATGCTCCGGCAGAAACAAAAAGAGTTTGCCATTCAATCTATTATGGGAATGGAACAAAAGACCATTGGAAGAATTTTCTTCGCAGAAACACTGATTATGGGAATGATTTCAATTCTGATTGGTATTTTTTTCGGCGTATTTTGTTCCCAGTTTATAACGGCAATGCTCCTTACGGCTTATGAAAAGCCCTATGAAATATCATGGACTTTATTCCCGGATACGGTTTTATGGACAGTGGCATTTTTTGTTTTTAGTTTTTTCGTGGTAGGTATTTTCAATACCCGTACCATCCAGAAAACGAAAATTATTACTATGCTTTCCGCAGAGAAAGAGAACGAGCCGGAACCGGAAAATAGCCGTTGGATTTCTGTTGCAGTAATAATCTTTGAACTGATTACAGTATGGGCATTTATTACAGGAATACAAAAGGTTTGGTTTTATTATGACGCCCGCTTTCCGTTTCCGGTACAGCTCATGTATTGGGGAAATATTCTTTTTCCGCTGCTCACTTTGCTTTGGCCTGTATTTTGCCTGATTAAAAAAAGAAAAAAGAATATGCTTATAACTGGCTTGCTGATATGTTCTGTACTAAATGCTTTTGCAACAGCCAGTGTTGCGCCATTAGCAAATAAATATTATCTGCCTTTAGGTGCTGGAATGCTCAATCAATATCTGCTGTTTCTTTTGACTGATCTGCTTTTCTTTATAGGTGCATTGATTTATCTTGCCAGCAGCTTTATTGTCACATGGAAAGAAAAATCACCGGAACACCGATACCATGGGGAAGCACTGTTCTTTTACGGTCAGATTACTTCAAAATTAAATACGACCAGTAAAACAATGACATTGATTTGCATAACTCTTGTGCTTGCTATTTTCCTGTTTATTGCTGCGCCTGTTTTGACGGGCTGGGCTTCTGGCTATCTGGGTGCACGTTCTATGTATGATGTGCAGGTATATTCCATGTACAATCGTGTGTATGAAGAAAAAAATCTGCCACAGGACAATTATGAAATCATTACTGATTTTTTTGCATCGCATGAAATAGATACGGAGTATGATTGCACTTTTAGTTTGTATCTTCCGAAAAAAGCTGATTTTCACAAGCGGATAAAGTATGACTTTCCTGTCGTGGCGATTTCTTTAAGTGATTATAATGCAATACGGAAAATGCTGGGATATGAGCAGATTTCTTTAGGAAATAATGAATTTATAACACAATGGAAAACAATAGCAACGGAAGAAGAAAGAAATCGTTTTATTGCAGAACATACCAGCGTTGCAACAGATGGGGGAACGCTGAATATTTCCGAGCAGTCTTATTCCGGGGAAGCAATGGGACAAACACTTTATAATTCCTATACAGATGTCCTTTATGTATTCCCGGATAAAATATGTGAGGAATTGCTGCCAGTTATAAGAAACCGTTATATTACAACAACAAAAAACATCACTTACGAAAACGCAAGGGAGCTGGAAAGGCTTTTTGCAGCAGAATACCCGGAGCAGGCAGAAAGCGGTGCCTTATATGGTGTGCGTTTCAGCACGCTTCAAACAAATAGCGCAATCGCAAATAACTTTATTCTGCAAACAGGCATGATTTATGGTGCGGTTGTACTGATGGTAATTTGCCTTACAGTGCTTTCTTTACAGCAGCTTTTAGACGCAGGACAATATAAATACCGCTTCTCTGTACTCCGAAAATTAGGTGTAGATGAGCAGCATATCAATAAACTTATCTTGAAACAGCTGCGTATATGGTTTGGGCTTCCAATTATCGTAGCAATCATGATAGCCGCTGTTGTGATTGGTTATTTTATTCAGACCATATCAGCCGAAGTCTCTGCATATATAGGTTTTACCACATTGATGTTACAGATTGGGGTAATAGTGGGAATTTTGGCAATCTTATTGCTTTGCTATTTTATCAGCACATGGGTTATCTTTAGACGTTCTGTTAATTCGTAGTGACCTGCTATAATAAAGTTGTAACGGAAGTGGCTAATAAGATATACTGAAAATAATTAAGAAAGAGGTACTTATTATGCCGCAAAATTACACACCCGAATTTAAAAAGAAGATTGTCCGTCTTCATGAGAAAGAAGGTCGTACCTACAAAAGCATCACCGCAGAATATGGTGTATCCAAAGCCAGCATCTCCAAATGGTGCCGCGAATTATGTGAAGAATGCCAGACAAGCCCCCAAGACAAAGAAGAATACGACTCCATGAAAGAGAATCTCCGCTTAAAAAGGGAAAACGATGAATTGAAGAAGGAAATAGCCTTCCTAAAAAAAGCGGCGGCATTCTTTGCAAAGGAAATCGATTAGAGGCTTATCGATTCATAGACCAATATCGTGAGGAATTCGGAATCCGCTGGCTGCTGCGCCGATTGGACATATATCCGAATGCCTATTACAACTACCGGAAACACCGAAAGTACCCATTTGAAGGAAAGCGGGAAGGGCAGCTTTGAGGATACCGTCCTGAAAGCCGCAGTCGCAACAGATTTACTACATAAAGCATAAAGGATAAAAAAGAACCGGCAGGGATTGGCTGGTTCCCTTGTTCCATATCAGTGCGGGGAGGCGGTGGTCAATGGAAAAGGTGAAATGCCCGAACCCGAAATGTGGGCGACGCATCTTTGACATTGAGGAGATGCCGTGATTAACTGCCACATTTTGACTTGTCTATTTCTCCGATTACGCATGCCCAAAAGCCTCGCCATAGCCCGCTGCGCTTACGTTTTTTGACATACGTCCTCGAAGAAATATCCTGCGCAATCTGTATCACTTATTTTCCTGCAGTTCCTAAGTTATCTGAACAGGAAACACCAAAACGGAATTAGCCATGAGGAAATATTCAAGGTTGCTAATTCAAGACTTGGCTGGTACAGAAGATGTGGAATGAACGTAGTGAATTTCATAATCAGTAAAGATTTGCTTGAAAATAGGATAAGTGACGGAGCAGGACTGCTTAATCCCCTATCCTCTTACTTAGTTAAAGTTGAAATATAAGTTGTAGAGCCGTATACGAGTCCCGTACGTACGGTTCAATGAGAGGGGCGGGAAACTTATTCTCCCTCTACCCTATTACCTGTCTTTCGGGGGAAAAATCTGTACGTTGGGATAAAGTGAATGATATTTAGCGGAGTTTATGTTACAGTTAAACTATATGAATGACGAAATGGAGGAAAATGTTTTGAAAAGGATAGTGATCACTTTTATAGAATGTATATGTTTTTTCCTGGGGTGGGCAATATTGTCAGCAGTGTTGCCGTTGTCCAATTCGGATAATCCTGCCGTATGGAGATTATGGGCAGAAATCACACCGCTGCTGTCGATTATAGCTTTTACATTCATTTTTTGGATAATTAAAAAGAAAACTATAAAATTACATCTTTTTAATTATCCGATAAAAGGAGTTTTGATAGGAATTATAACGGGAATTTTGTGGTTAGGATTTCCTGTTGTTATTATGAAGTTGATGAAAGCTATAGATTTTAGCGGAAAGAATGATATTCCTTTATTTTTTGTGTGGATATTGGCAGCTTTCCTGAATGTTATCATGCAGGAGCTGCTTGTAAGGGGCTGGCTTTATCAAGTGCTGAAACAAAAATATAATATTGCCATTTCCACCATAGTAACCACTGCGTTGTTTACATTATTGCATGGAGGCGCACTTGAGGCGGGCGCGGTTCCGGTAGTAAATGTTCTTACAATGAGTCTGCTTATGACGGTTATCCTGGAATATAGCGGTTCTCTTATAGCGCCAACAATCATGCACTTTATATGGAATGGAATAGGTGCGTTAGTATTAGGCGGTGTGTCGCTGGCAGATGATTATCCGCATTTGCTGAATATGACCTTTTCAGGAAGTAATCTTTTATCTGGTGGGGAATGTAAAATAGAAGGAAGTATTGTTGTTTTTGTAGTTAATGTTATACTGCTTGCAGTGTTTATCGGATTACAGAGAAAAAATAGGAATGACATAGCAGACCATGTATAATAAAAAGGGTATTGTAGTCACACCGCAATACCAATCCCTTAAACATAAATCAGCAAAGGAGGCAGGAGCAATGCTTCAGATCGCAGTCTGCGAGGACGAACAGGCGGACAGGGATGACCTCACAGGCATCCTGAAACCGCTTTTAGACAAATACACAGAAGAATACCATATCACAAACTTTACTTTATATACCACCAATTACGGGCAATACTGCATGGATGCGGTGAACACCGTACACGCTTTTGCATTTCTGGAAAAGCCGGTGTCGGCGGGGGCGCTAGAGGAACAGTTGCAGGCATTCTTACGGCAGTACCAAAAGGAAGAGGTGCGGCTGGAATTCCGCAATGTATCTTATGAGAAAAACGGCGTCCTGTCGGAAAAACCGCCCTGCTGCTTCCCGTTGACACGATCCTGTACTTTGAATACATCAAGGCAAAAAAGAAAGTCAGGATTGTGACGGAAAATATGGTATATGAGTACCCGGATGTCATCAGCGGGCTGGAGGGGCGGATGCAGCCCTACGGTTTTGAGACGAGCTGCCGGGGCATCCTTGTAAACCTGAAAAATGTGGCAAAGACAAAGGGATATGAGGTCGTATTGAAAAACGGTGTGTCAGTGCCGCTGTCACAAAAAAGGGTGGCGCAGTTCAAGGAACGGCTCAATGAATATATCCATAGCAGTGGAGCGGACTATTTCCTGCTCTGTGTAAATTTATGTTGTGTTATTTTTTCCAACCTGTACCTGTTCTATTCTCTGAAGATGGAGGATGAAAAGAACAGCATGGAGTTTCAGATCGCCATGATGAAGCAGCAGGAGAGTATGCAGTTTGAACATTATGAGAGACAGCGAGAGAAATTCGGGAAGTCTATTGAAATCCTCCATGATGTCAGCAAACACATCCGCTCTATTGAGGAATTGTACCAAGCAGGCATGGCGGACAAGGCGATGGAGTACACAAGGCAGATTGGCGGTATCTTAAAGCCCCTTGTGCCGGAGGAATATTCTGATAATCCCATGCTGAATATTCTTCTTGCAGACAGGAAGCAGGCAGCGGAGGGCATCGGCATCCGGTTCGTGGTAAAGGTAGAAAGCACAAGACTTGGGTTCATAGAGTCGGTGGATGTGACAACGCTCTTTGGGAACCTCTTGGAAAACGCAATGCAGGCAGTCTCGAAGTGCAGCGGTGCGTGGAGAAATACGGAGGGAGTGTCCTCTATAAAAACGGTGATGGGAAATTTTACAGTGACGTGATCCTGAACAGGTAGACACAACAGTGTAAAACATAAAGATGTATTAAGAGGGAAAGGAACAGACTTTTAGACCGATTTGGAGGAAAAACATAAAAAATCTGTACTTCGGGAAAAAAATCTGTACCTCGGAACAAACGCATAAGGTTTTATATTCAGATTTCCGATAGTAAAAGCGACGATGCAGTATATGTGCAGAAATGAAAATGGAATTTTATCAGGGAGGTAATAACAATGTCTAAAATTACAGACTACAGTTTTTTATTTCAGAGTATGTTTGGAGCAAAGGGTATGAAGGGTACAAGTGCTATGGGCAGTTTTCAGTTATCCCAGTTAAACAGCAGTTCTATACAGTCGCAGTTAAGGGCGGCGGGGATTGACACGAACAGCGCCCGATATAAGGCTGCAATAAAAGAAATGATGCAGAATGGAAACGGTGCAATGTACACGAATATCCAGTGTATTAAAAATTCAATGAAATGCTATGACAAGGATGGGGATTTTATCAATCCCAGAAACGGACTTGCCGGACTTGTACTGACAGATGAAAATGCAGGTCGTCAAAAGCGTATTATCTCTATTCCGGAGAGCAGCAAGGATGAGATGTTTGAGCAGACTAAGGAAGAATTTTTGCATGAAAATGGAGTCCTGAATGGCGATACGACAAGGCGCAGTGATGTATATGACAATCTGTACAGAAAGACGAAAAAAGATGACCGTCTGGCGGCGGGATATACTATGGAGCAGTATGAACGGGCGTATCGCCAGGCATTTATATCCGCAGCAAAAGCTGTTGATCCAAATTGGGAAATCGGAAAGCCAATCTCATCAGGGGCATTAGACGGTATCACAAGGGAATCCGTGGAGGCGAATTTGAAAAAATCAGGAAGCCCGCTGTCATCGGTGGATATGAAGATATAATTATTACATTTTATTTGGCAGTTCGTTAGATGTAAGTGTGTGATAAACAGTTTTACAGACAGGTGGTTATTATGGGTATATCATTAAATGGTGCAGTAAACAGCATAAAAAATGTTACAATCGCAACTTTAGGAACAGGACAGCCGAACTGGTCTTACATTCCGTCCGCCGCAAAACAGGAAAAAACACAGGCTGAATTTATAGCAGAGATAAAAGGACTTGCCCGTAATGCGGCAACGGCAACAAACAAAGCGGATAAGGACAGCATTGACAGGCAGTTATTACAGTTGAGGGCAGAATATCTGTCTGATGTTTCCCCCGACAGAAAGAGCCTGTACCAGTCTGCAAAGAACGCCATAGCAAAGAGCGGCAATACGAATCCAAAGTGCAGGGGGATTGGCGAATTATCCCTACTGGATTTTTTGGAACAGGCAGACGGCAGGGGGAATCTTGCAGAGAGGCAGCTTCCGCTTGCAGGCGGCGGAACGCTTACCTGCCCTATCCTCTCCACTGGCGGATATGGTGCTGTTATTGAATGTCAGGGCGCAAAAGTTTTGATGAACACAGGAAACGGTTGGAGCTATGAAATGACACCCGCAGAATTGGAGAAAAAGAAGCAGTTTTATTCTATTTATTGGAGCGAGTACCGTTCTGTAAAAGGAAACAGCGGACTCACTGAGTTGCCGGATTATATTGAGGAACGCGGTATGTTTGATGTGAAGGCATAAGCTGTAGGAATAGATGATTTTATGTGGCGTTTCTTGAAAAACTGAAGGGAGCGGTATGAGAAAAAGAATAGCATTTATTATGATAATGGCGTTTGTTTGGTTGACAACAGGGTGTGGAGCTTTAAACAGTGCAGAGTCTGAGAAAGTATATGCTGGAGCGCCAACAATTGTCTTGAATGGGTATAAATATTTTGCATCCGATATGGTTATCTTGCAGGAATTGCCGGCGGGATATTCTTATGACGGGGAATTGACTGATGCAGAAAAAGAGTATGCCCACATAATTGGAAGTAAGTATTACATTCAGGAAGATGAAGGTACAGAAACGCTCAACGATTTCTATGTATATCAAGAATGTGGAACCCGAATAAGTGATGATGAAGTAGATAACACGAAAAGACAATGGGCTTATGCGAGATGGAGTAAAGAGGAAAACAGCACAGATGTCTTATCCCCTTTGGATGGAGAAACGGTGATAGTAATTGACTATTGATTTTGAATGGCTCTATGGATAGCTGGAGCCGGGCAGATACCGTATTGTAAAAACCGTTACAGATTTTAGGGGAATCAGGGACTATACAGATTATGCTTTTACAGCGGAATTTAGCATCAAGTAAGAAATGTAGCGCACATTTTACCGAACCGTTGACAAAATCGGTATTTGATAAAGGAGAGTTAATTGTATGCCAAGCGATAATACTACACCAATGTTAGCAAAAGAATATGATGTAAAAATCAATCAAACGATACCATACTATTCAGAATTTTATCGCCAAACATTGGACGTGATAGAGCAATGTGGTTTTGACGAAATATATTGGCTGGACTTAGGGTGTGGGACAGGTACTTTAGAAGAACAAGCATTTCAGAAATTTCCAGCGGTTCATTTTGTGCTTGTTGACCCTTCAGAAAAAATGCTTGAACAGGCAAAATTTAAATTGGAAAATCGTTCGGTGAAATTTGTCTGCGCTATGTCCGATTCTGTTAAATATGAAAATTGTTTTGATGTCGTTACAGCAATTCAATCTCACCATTATATGCGGGAACAGGAGCGAAAAAAAGCAACCGAATGTGTATATATGCAGATGGGGCTTTATGGTATAAAGTAGACGTTTAGTGTTGATCATCAACCATATAGTTGCCAGTTTCCAATTTTTATAAAACTCGAAAAGAAAAACAAGATAGCAGCAATTTATAATTTTGTAGGACAGTTGTTTAAAGAAAAGATTAAAGTATATGGAGAAAATGTCATGGCTAATCCGTGGGAAGAAATACCACTATCTGATTATGAAAAACATATGAAATTAGGTTCAGTTATGCAGTTGCAGACTTTGAATGAAATGATGAAGGGGCAGTTTGCCGCTTATCCCGTTTCCAGTATCATGATATTGGGTATTGCTGGCGGCAATGGCCTTGAACATATCCCCAGAGACAAATTTAAGACAATATATGGCGTTGACATCAATAATTCTTATTTGCAGACGGTCATCCAGAGATATCCGGAATTGAACGGACATCTAGAATGTCTGTGCCTCAATTTGATAGATGAAACAGAAAAATTGCCCAAAGCAGAATTATTGGTTGCCAATTTGTTAGTTGAATATATTGGATATGATTGTTTCCAAAAGGCAGTCAAACAAGTACAGCCTAAATATGTCTCCTGCATTATTCAGATAAATATAGATGACGGATGGGTGTCCGATTCACCATACATTCATGTATTTGATAAACTTGATGAAGTTCATCATCAAGTGGAAGAAGATTTACTGATTCAGGCTTTGGAGGGTATTGGATATAAAAAAATTGCACAGAATGAAAAAGCATTGCCGAATGGAAAGAAGTTAGTCCAATTAGATTTTATGGAGATGTGATGAATCAGATTGCAGCATTTATAATGCACAAATGATAAAAGGGAACCGGCAGAGGTAGGCTGCTTCCCTTGTTCCATATCAATGCGGGGAGGCGGAAAATAAGGCCAGTTATTGGCCGGAGTGGAGTAAAGGAGGAGGCGGCAGATGGAAGTGATTAGATGCCCCAACCCCAAATGCAGGCGGCGCATTTTGGACGATAAGGGAACATAGACGGAGTGGACGGTCCTTGAGATCAAATGCCAGCACTGCGGAAAACTGGTAAGGCTACACTTCGGCTCGGAAGGGATAGAGGCGGGCATATATGAGAGGAAAAACGGCGGAGATGATCCTGCTGTTTTATTGCATTGTGGGAAGCATTATATTTAATCTTTTACCCAGTATTGCTTTTCAGAGTTTCAATGTTACTGTTTGGGGAGTGTCTGCTGCTGTATCTCTGATTGTTCCATTATTATGGACTGGAATCTGTCTGCCATTAACCTATTGGTTTGGTTTCCGTTCTGCGCAGACAATGGGGCTTATTGCAGTAATTCCCATGTTCTGTTTTGTCAAATATTTTGAAGATGGGGCTGGATTTTCTGCTATGACAAGTTCTATACTCTCTTATGCTGTTGTGGCGGGGATTGCAGTAATTGTTCTCTTTATAGTTTCAATGATTGTAAGTATGATAGGGTATAGCAGAAAAAAATAATACAGCTATCGAACTATTAGGATGCTTTCAAAGGATTATAAAAAAAGAGGTGATGCTATGATTAAGGCAGACAGTACAAAGAGGTATAATCAACTTGCGGTTGAATTATATTCAACATCTTAAAATATCCGGAATAGAATGCTGGAACAAATAAAGCAAAATTATCAGGAAGAAATCAGATCATATGGAAATGAGTTTGAAAACGGTGGAACTGTCAATGGAAAATAGATGGTACTCTGCGTTGCTGATGGTTTTGCTGGTAAATGCAAAAAGGTGCCAGGTCAGTCTGGTTTTGCCAAATAATAAGCTAACCGCCGCAGGCGGCTTGTGAGGCTTATCGGCAAAGCACGGAAACTTGCTGGGAGTTTTCGTGATAATACAGGCAGTTTCCGTGATGGTATAGGGCATCTATTGCTGTTTTAAGGGAAGAAATATTTTGAAAGTGCATCCCCCTCCAGCAGTATCAAATAGCTGTATTTTTCCATCCAGTTTATTAACTAACTCATTTGCAATACTGAGTCCGAGTCCAAAATGTTCTCTTTGGGTACGGGATTTGTCACATTGGTAGAAACGGTTAAATATAAAAGGCTTGTCTTTGTCGTTGATGCCAATTCCATGATCAATAATTGTAATTATCAATTCATTTTTTCCTGCTGATGTGTTTAATGAAATTTCGGAATCAGGTGGAGAGTATGAAATGGCATTATCAAGAAAAATACTGATAATCTGGTCTAACCGGTCTGCATCGGAATAAAGCGGCGGACAGCATTCATCTGGTATGTTAAGCTGCAATTGTATATCCTTTTTTCTACAGATACGTTCAAATTTTGTATATAGGTTTATCAATAACGTGTCAACATTGACCTCATCCATGTGGAAAGACCAGTTTCCAGCATCAATGGATGAGAGCAGGAGCAGATCACGGATAAGCCGGGACATTCGTGATACCTCTGCATCGATCACCCGTACATGATCCGTAACAGTATCTGGAATATTTGGTACAGATTCAATCATTTCAGCGGAGGAAAGAATCGCTGCCAATGGGGTTTTGCATTCATGGGAAACGGCAGCGATAAAGTCTTTCTGGCTCTGCATGGCTTTTTCGGTGGGACTTACGGCTTTTTTGACCAGTATTTTGGAAAGGAAGACAATGGAAGCAAGAACACCACACCATATGCAAAAATAATAACCCAATTCCGGTTTTAACAATGCGGCAAAGCTGGAACATTCTTTCACGGCTACAACTGTATATATGGCATTATGGTCTGTTACGATTAGGGAACTTGCACAATAATGTTTTTTCCCGTTTATGGCTTGGATTGTATAAGTGCCGCTTTGCCTGCTGTAATAATTGTCTTCCAGACGGGAAGGGTTATAGGTAAAATCTCCTTCTGTATCCAGCAATATGGTCAAAAAAGTATCAATGATATCCGTATTGTTTTTTATATATTCACTCTGGTAAAGAGAATGCCCGTTATCAGATAAAAGCTGAAAGTACATATCCCGTTTTCCTTCATAAAGCTCCAGGCATGTCCGGTAGTCAGATTCATGTTCTAATTGGAGGATAAGGGTGGTCGCCATTCTGTTAAAGTAAGCCAGTTCCGAATTCTTCTTTGTCTTTATGTTTTCATGGATCATCAGAAAAAATACGATAGAAAAGATGAACATGAGAGAACTGATCAGCAAAACATAAAGATTCCTTTTAAGGCTTTGTATCATGCTTTACCTCCAATATAAATCCGGAGCCGTAGATAGAGGCCAGGACACATTCACTTCCGACAGTGCGGAGGCGTTTTCG
>KE159629.1:775853-895837 GCA_000403335.2 Lachnospiraceae bacterium MD335 | reverse complement strand
AAAAAATAGATGTAGTTATCCAGATTCTTTGATTCCACGTCTGCATCCGTTTCCCAAACCTTTTGTATAAGTTGCTCCCTCGTAAGCACGATCTCCGGCTTTTCAAGAAAGATACCCATTAAATGGAATTCTGTCGGTGTCAGTACCAAATGATTGTTTCTGCATTCAAGCTGTCTTTTTGAAATGTCAAGGGAAAGATCATGGTAAGTAAGACAGTTTTGCCTGGCCATAATAGCCGGCCTGCGGGTCAATGCCCTGATTCGTGCAGATAATTCGCTGATGTGAAAGGGTTTTGTAAGGTAATCATCAGCACCATTGTCTAACCCTTCAATTTTATCCTGTAATTCGGACATCCCGGTAATGATAATAACGGGAATCTGTATTTTCTTATTCCGCATTGCTTTTATGATGGCAAGGCCGTCTATAACGGGGAGCATACGGTCAATAACAGCTAGGTCATAACTGTTTCCCTGGTCTAAGGCAAGTAGAAAACCTTCCTCTCCGTCATTGCAGGCATCCACGATATATCCCTCTTTTGTAAGCTGCTGTTTTATATTGCCACACAGGTATTTGTCATCTTCTAATAATAGAATTTTCATAGCGGCCTCCAATCCGTCAGATTCCTATACTAAGTATAGCAAAACAATTCCTAAAAATCTTCTAAAAAATACTTAATATTGGGTGATGAAATAGGAGATTTTTAGGATGGCCGGATGTTATTCTTTGAATATGTTCAATGAAACATAGAACAGGCAAAAAGCCAAATAAAAAGAAAAGAGGTATGGAAGATGAGAAAAAAGATGTTGAAAGCTGCAGGAGTTCTTTGTTTGTCCGTGGTTTTGTGTATGGGCATGGCGGGATGTGCAGGAAAAGAAAATGAGCAGCCGGAGCCGTCAGATGTGCATATGACAAATGAGAGCGGCTATAACGAGGAAATTGCGACAGATGGAAAAAACAGCAGCAATGAGGCAGAGGGCGGTCAGGAAGATATGAATAACACTGATGCGAAAAACAGCGGCGAGATTGCAGATAATCACGAAGAAGATGTATTTTATGACGGGGCAAATCTAAGCGGGCGAGTTGTTGATTTTACGGATACAGGTTTCACCATAACTCCCCGGACATTGATTATAAATGAGGATGGCTCAATGGAAGGAGGTATTGCAGCTCCCGGTTATGAATCGGATGAAACGAATATAAACATAACTTATGCGGAGGATGTTATTTTTCAAGTCATATATTTCAGCATGGGATCGCAGGCGGAAACTTCGAGGGAGGATACCGATAAAAGCAGTATCAAGAAAGACACTGATGTGAATATATTTGGCACTTGTCAGGATGAAAAACACTGGATTGCTGACAAAGTTGTTATCACAAGGTGGCAGTAGGAGGTCAGGATGGGCTGTTTGGAAAGAGCGCTCTGCTACATCCGGAGAAAAAAGATGAAGTCCGTATTATTGCTGTTGTTGTTTCTGGTCATTAACAGCATGGTTTTAGGCACATTGGGAATACGGAAAGTATCTTTAGGGCTGGCAGAAGAACTTCGGAAGAATGCAGAGAGCAAAATAATATTGGAGAGCATGGAGGCGGATCACCCTTTTGAAGAAACAGATATGCAGGCAATTGAAGAGGAACCCAATGTAAACTGGCTCAACCGGATATCGGAGATGCAGGTTGGTTCTACAACCTGTATCCCGGTTGCAGGCAGTGAAGGTTCTGAAAATACATTTACCGTTCACGGGTACGATGAACTGGAGAAAGACAGCCCATTTGCGGATAAAGTTTATCGGATTACAGAGGGGAATTATCCACAGGGAAGTGAAGATATTGTAGTGAATCAGTTTCTGGCAGAACATAATGGGATTCAGGCAGGCGATAAAATTGTGTTTGAAACGGTGGATGGAAGGGAGCAGGAAGCGGTTGTTGCCGGATTGTTCCTGTCGGGAATGGAACGGAGCCAGACCGAAAATGTGCGGACAGTGAACCGCATTGAAAACCAGATTTATGGAACGGCAGATTTTGTGAACAGGCTGTCCGGCAGGACTTGTTTTTTAAATGTGGCAGTGTATGTAAATGATCCGGAGCAGCTTACGGATACAAAAGAAGTATTGGAAAAAATGTACCAGGACAGGGCTGCGATTGGGATAGCAGATAATACATTCCAAAAATTAAAAATGATGATCGGACAGACAGGCAGAATTACGTTTTTGATTTTTGTCCTGACGGTAACTTCCGGCAGTTTGATAACAGGTCTTTTGCTTGCCATGTGGATGCGCAGCCGGAAAACGGAGATTGCTGTTCTGATCAGTCTGGGTATAGCAAAAGGAAATATATTATCTCAAATGATTTTGGAAGAGATGATATTGTATTTTGTCGCATTCGCGGGAGCGGGAATTGCAACAAAGCTCTTATTACCACGGATTAGCAATAGTCTTGCCATCATGCAGGGGAACAGCATAGCATTGGAATTATCATTTAGCTGGCAGTCAGGAGTTTTATGTATCGGACTGGCTGGTGTTGTAATATTGACTGGAATTGCCATTTTTCCATATATGAAAAAGCCTGTGAAAGAAACCTTGTCGGAAATGGAGGGATAACAATGAATGCAGAAGGGCATACATTCATGAACATCTTAGAGTTAAGTATACGCTGTCTGGTTCGGAAACGGGCAAAGACAATTCTTCTTTTAAGCATTGTTTTTGTAACAGCCTGCTTTATCTATGCCGGGTGGGCGTGCAAATCCGCAAATGTACAGACGCAGACGGAAGGTAAACAGGCGCTTGGGGCATCTTTCAGGATGGAAGAAAATGAAGCGGACAGGCATGACAGGACGGCAGAGGCAATAGAAAAATTAGGCGGGCAGAACGGGAGCGTGGATGGATCGCATATAGAGCAGCTTGAATCAGGGGATTGGATGATATGGCATGATAACTCTTTTGAAACCCTGCAGATGGAGGATATTGAAACGCTTGCAGGGCAGGAAGGGATTGCGGAATATAATGTCACCACGGCGAACATAGTGGTCAATCCTGTAAATTTTGTACGGATTGAAGACCCGGATGTAGACCAGCATTCAGACCTGTTGGGTGTGTCATTGCGGGGAAATATGGAAATGCGGCTGGATTTCGATGTGCAGAATGGGAATATAGAAGTAAATGAGGGACGTATGATCACAGCAGAGGATAAAGATGTATGCGTCATATCAAGGGAGCTGGCAGAATTAAATGGATTGACGGTTGGGGATAAACTGGAATTTAATGACCGGAAAGAGCGTGAAACATCTAAGGTTTACAGTGCGGAGATCGTCGGGATTTATGATACAGTCCATAAAATCACACCCATCATGTACGGGGACAGCTACCGGAGTGAGAACATCATCATGACAGACCTGCGTTTCCCGGAAAAGCCGCAGGGATGCGAGGGAGATCCGCTATATCAATATGCGACATTCTGGGTAGAGAATGTAGATGAGTATGAAACGGTAAAGGAGCGGATCAGGAAAGCTGACATTGACTGGAAACGCTATGATTTCCTTGACAATACCGGGATGAGCGATACGATGGCAGCGAATTTCGGAGATCTGGATGAAATGAGTACCATAATACTGATCTTAGTTGCCGTTTCGGGCGCAGTCATTATTTTTCTTGTATTCCTGTTCTGGCTGAAAGGCAGGGTACATGAAATAGGTATATTTTTGGCAATCGGAAAAAGCAAGGCTGCCATTATAGCACAAATGATACTGGAAGGAATCCTGATAGGATGCGTTTCTTTTATGCTGGCAACTGTATGTGCACCTTCATTATCTAAAAGTGTTGCAGATTATCTGGTGGGTTATCAGGTTCAGCAACAGGAGGAACAGAGGAAAGCGGAAGAAGGCATGACAGGAGGTGCAGGAGTGGCAGAATATGAAACAAAGGTAATGGGTGTTAAAACTGAAGTGACAGGAAAAATAGTCCTGCTGTCTGCCTGTTCTGTATTGGGTGTGATTTTGGCTGCGGTTTCATCATCCTGCATATTTGTGGTAATACAGAAACCAAAAGAAATTTTAAGCAAGATGGGCTAAAGGAGGCTGTATGTTAGAGTTAAAGGATGTTTCATATTATTATAAATCACAGAAAGATAAGACGATTCTGAATCATGTAACTTACCAATTTAAGAAGGGTGTTATGTATGCCATTTTAGGTTCCAGCGGTTCAGGAAAAACAACGCTTTTATCTTTGCTGGCGGGGCTGGATGTGCCGGTTGAGGGGACTGTCTGCGTTGCAGGAGAGGATATTCTGCAAAGGGGATTAAATGCACATCGAAAGGATCATGTTTCACTGGTCTTTCAAAATTATAATCTGATCGACTATTTAACGCCGGTTGAAAATGTAAAGTTAGGTGGGAAAGCCGATGCGGAAGAATTGCTGGCGCAGATGGGCATTGATGAGGCGCAGCGGAAAAGAAATGTGATGCAGTTGTCCGGAGGTCAGCAGCAGAGGGTAGCCATTGCAAGGGCACTGGCGAGCAAGGCGCCCATCCTGTTAGCGGATGAACCGACAGGAAATCTGGACGAGGATACCGCGAATGAGATCATATCCATTTTTCAGAAACTGGCTCATGAACAGGAAAAATGCGTGGTTGTAGTTACCCACAGCAGGGAACTGGCAGAGCAGGCGGATGTTGTTTTGCGGTTAAAGAAAGGGAAAATCGCAGATGACACAGACATCGGGGAAAATTAGATACGATTGTGAGGAACATGGATGGTAGCAGGTGGCAGAAAGGGGACTTCACGATATCCGGTCACTATATTGTCATATATGGGTATGATAACGAGGAATTTATGGTAAACGATCCTAACTGTGTAGCAAGGAGCGGCAGGAGATGGGCATTCAGCGAAATTGAAACGCAGATTAATAGTATTTGGGTATATGACAAGTAAAAATAGAATTAAAAAGCAATAAGAAAGGAAATACACAAAAGCAGGGGATAAGAGGTAATATGCTTACACGGCGGTTTGCGTTTGTGCTTATAGTCGTTTCGTGCAATTTATGGGAGTTTCGTGCAAGGGGATTTGATAGGATGCCCTATAATCCGATATAATTTATGGCAGGAGATTGATGCGGTGAAGATAGCAATCTGTTGTGGTCAAGCATTTTTGTAACGCTTATGGCTAAAAAAATCAGCTTTTATATTTAGGATGCAAACCGTACCTGATAAGGGGTGCGGTATCCATTATAGCTGTGAGGGCGGATGTGATTATGATTATACGTGACATAAGCAAATTCTTCCACTGCCTGATACAGCGCCTCCTCTGTCTGGAAATCGTACAGATTCACGCATTCATTTTTCAATGTATTGAAATACCTTTCCATAGGGGCGTTGTCATATGGATATCCTGCTTTGCCCATACTCTGTGTCACATGGACAGATTCACAGAATTCTACAAATGCCTTTGACGTATACTGGGAGCCCTGGCCGCTGTGGAGTATCAGTTCTCCGCTGGTTCGCGGCTGTGATTCCAGCGCTTTCTTCAAAGTCTGGATGGCAGGGATGCCCGTAATCTGGCGGTCTGTCACGCCTGCAATGACACTTTGTGCTTCTTTCCGGGCATAATAATCCGCCTTGTCCGGCATTCTTCCTTCATTTCCCTGCACCAGCGGCGGAGTGTTTCTTTGGAAATACCATACTCTGTGGTAATGCTGTTAATTGTTCTTCCTTCCTCCAGACGGAGGCGGACAATTTTCTTTTTAAACTCAGGGGTGTAATTCTGCGGCATAATAAGTACCTCTTTTCTTTCTGGATTGATTATATCTTATTAGCCACTCCTGCAACAACTTTACTTTATCACAACAACCACAACAAACCTTGCTGGACGGTCTGGGCAGAGCGCAGTGATGGAGTAAATCACCGCTTACCAATAATGGGGGAAAGGCAGATGTTCATACAAAGAAATCGGAGGACATGAAAAATGCGTGTCAGAAGAATATCGGCATTACTTATTACGGCAATGGTAGTTCCCGCAATCAGTGGATGCACCACACAGGGAAGCCCCGCCCCGGATGCCGTGCATCAGATTGAGGGTGGCGGCTCGGCAGTCTATGATGATGACCCGATAGCGGTGGAGCCGCAGCTTGACGAAGATGAACTGGACGGGGATTCGGATGATGCCAACGTGCAGGGGGGGAGGCGCTAATCATGGCATTTGACAGGGGAGGCTAGGCATTATTATGTGTGCATGGAGATAAAAACGGGAGAGATAGTTTCGGCGGAATAGGAGGCGAGCATTTCAGTTTCTGTTTAAACATGGAAATAAATGTGGATATGTTTGATTAAAATTATTTTTCAACTAGGAGGACAAAATTATGTCAATGGAAGTAAGCAGTAATTATAAGGATTACAATAATGATTATCTGGAAAGGCTGCAGGAAGAGAGGGAGAAAGCAAAGGAAGTTGGAGAGGGGCAGGATACAGGAAAAAAAAGCGAGAATATTCCGGTTCCAAAAGACGAATATATCAGCAGCGAGCAGTCCGGCAGCAAACCAAGTGGGTTATATCATATGGGGAAGGATGAAAACGGCAATCCGAAAGTGCTGTATGATGATCCGAAAAAAGTGGGTGGTGCAGATAGAAATGGGGAGTCAGGTGTGAGAGTCAACAGCTCTGAAAAAGATAAAAAAGCTGAACAGCCTAAAGTAAAATCGGGTCGCCGGGAAGACGATTCAGAAGAAGTCACTGGTAATACTGATGCGGTTGACAGGGAAATTGAGAAATTAAAAAAGAAGAAACAGCAGTTAGAACAGCAGATCAGAAAAGCTTCTGGAGATGAGGAAAAGACCAAAGAGCTGGAGAAAAAATTAGCCCAAGTGGAAAGCGAGCTGGCTCAAAAGGATAATGACACATATAGGAGGCAGCATGCAGTAGTTACCAGCCGTGATTAAGACTTTTCTCTAATAGGGTGTTTGCGAGGAGTGGATAAAATCAGATGGATGCGGTATCGGATGAAATGTCGAATATTTCAACTGAGGCATCCATCAATTGGTATAATGCAGAATCTTTTTCCAATCCCTCCTTTCCATGGTGTCGTATCTTAACTCTGTTTTGGCGGGATAGCAGGTGGAAAATAAAAAAGCCGGAAAACCATTTTGTGGCGTCCGACATTTTCTGATAAAATATTCAAACCACCGGCTAAGCCGGTGGTACTGATTTGGACAACTGTACTTGTGGTGAATTTAAAAATGGGGAAACTCAAATTGCATTTTCTTGAAAATGCAGTCATCATGCTGTATAATAAATTTCAAAATATAGGTTAATCTATTATAATTGTTGTTTTGAGATAAGAGGATTCTGTACATGGAACTAACAAATGAACAACGAAAATACTTCGGACTGGAGCTGATAGAACCGCGTTGGGAACGCGTCGAAATCCCGAATAACTGCGAGAAACCGGGGCTTTCTACCGGAAGGGATATTTTGTTTTTTGACGGCGATATTTAGCGGCGGAACAGATAAGCGGGGCGGTATCTGCATTGCGAATTATACGACGCGGCAGACGTATTATTCGTCGTCCTTTGCAGGAGAGCCGTACATGAATACGGACGGGCGGCATACATTTCCTGACAAATGGATTGGGGATACGGACGCTTCGGATATGGCGGAATTCAGGCGTTTGCAGGCAATACGCTTTTGAAAAAGAATTTTCGATATAGCGGTATCAGTTTTAGCTTTCATATCAATAAGACAATTGTTGAAGAGTGTATCCGGAGAAATTCCAACGATCCGTTTTGGGAAAGCCAGCCGGGCGTATCGTACGCGTACGATTTGCGCAATCCAATCTACCAAAAGGAACTGGAATACGTGCAAAGACAGATGGGTATCAAAGATGATAGAACACTGGAAAAAGACAACAAGTTTTAAAAGGAGGTACACAAAATGTTACAAACAGGAACAAAAGCACCCGCGTTTTCCCTGCCTGATCAAAACGGGCAGATGCATACCTTAGAGGAGTATCGGGGCAAAAAAGTTATTTTATATTTTTATCCGCGGGATAACACGCCCGGCTGTACGAAGCAGGCATGTAACTTTGGAGAACTGTATCCGCAGTTTTTAGAAAAGGGTGCGGTGGTGCTTGGCGTGAGCAAGGACAGCGTGGCGTCGCACAAGAAATTCGAGGAGAAGTACGGACTTCCGTTTACGCTGCTTTCCGACCCCGAGCGTTCCTGCATTGAGGCGTATGACGTGTGGCAGGAGAAGAAAAATTACGGGAAAGTCAGTATGGGCGTGGTGCGGACAACGTATCTGATTGATGAAGAGGGCGTGATTGTCAAAGCCTTCGGAAAGGTCAAAGCGGCGGAAAATCCGGCGCAGATGCTGGAACAGCTTTCCTAGTGTACTGACCAGTTCATATTCTGCGGAGTTTCGCCAGATATGAAACAGTCAGTACACTAGTGTTTGGCTGCATGTAACAGGAAGCCGACGGCTGAACTGTTACGGCAGCATGGGGGAATCCAAAAATGAAGCTTGACAGAATGATCGGGATTTTATTCATCCTGTTACAGAAAGAAAAAGTGACTGCGCCGTATCTTGCGGAAAAGTTTGAGGTATCGCGCCGCACGATTAACAGGGATATTGAAGCGCTTTGCATGGCGGGTATTCCGCTTGTGACGCAGCAGGGGAAAAACGGCGGCATTTCCATTATGGAAGATTATAAAATTGACAAAACGCTGCTGAGCATATCGGATATGCAGGCGATTTTGGCAGGGCTGCGCAGCCTGGACAGTGTGAGCGGCACAAACCGCTACGCGCAGTTAATGGAAAAGCTCTCGGCAGGCGCATCCAGTCTGATGCCGGGTGACGCACATCTTTTGATTGACCTGTCCACATGGAACAAGGAAGCATTATCGCCCAAAATCGAATTGCTGCACGGTGCAATTCTCTCGGCGCGAACGGTTTCGTTTTCTTATTTTGCGCCAAGCGGCGAAACGCATCGTACGATAGAGCCGTACAATCTGCTGTTTCAGTGGTCAAGCTGGTATGTGTGGGGGTGGTGCGCCAAGCGCAGGGATTTTCGCCTGTTCAAGCTAAACCGCATGATGGATTTGCAGGTGGGGGCGGCTTTTGAAAAGCGGTCTGTGCCGTTGCCGGACTTATCGCGGATGCAGGTACTTCCCGATATGTATCAGGTGAAGGCGAAGATAGAGCCGCAGTACCGCTGGCGGTTAATGGATGAATTCGGAGCGGAATGTTTTACGCAGCAGTCTGACGGGAGTCTGCTGTTTTCGTTTGGCTTTGCGGATAAAGAAAGTATTGTCCATTGGATTGTGTCGTTCGGGGACGGCGCGCAGTTGTTGGAGCCTGCACAGCTGCGGGAAGATGTTTTCACGTTTGCAAAAGAGATTTGCAGGAAATATCAGTTTACGGACGAGGAATCATAACTGATTTTGGAATAGGTTTTCTGAAAATCACAACAATAAGAGAGAAAAGGAGCACTATAATGTCTGTTTATCAAATCCTATTCAGCCCCACAGGGGGAACAAAAAAAGTATCCGCGATATTTACAAACGCATTTTGTGCGGAAAGCACGGAGATTGATTTATGCGAACGCGAAACGGATTTTTCTGCATATGCATTTGACGCGCAGGACATCTGCATTGTGTCTGTTCCTTCCTATGGCGGGCGCGTTCCGTATATTGCCGTGTCGCGTCTTCGCCAAATGAAAGGAAACGGGGCGCGTGCAGTCCTGATTGCAGTCTACGGAAACCGGGAATATGAGGATACGCTTGTGGAACTGCAGGATACCCTGACAGATGTGGGATTTTCCTGCATCGCTGCGGTTACCGCCATCGCGGAGCACTCCATAATGCGCCAGTTTGCCGCCGGACGTCCCGACGCGCAGGACAAAACACAGCTTGCCGGTTTTGCGCAGGAAATCCGTGCGAAAATCGAAACAGGGAAATTATCGGAACCGTTAACGCTTTCGGGAGACCGTCCTTATCGGGAGTACGGCGGTGTTCCGATGAAGCCTCAGGCGCAAAAAGGCTGCGTCGGGTGCGGTCTTTGTGCAAAACAATGTCCGGTCGGAGCAATTCCCGCCAACAATCCGTGTAAGACGGACACAAAAAGCTGTATTTCCTGTATGCGCTGTATCGCCGTCTGTCCGCAGAATGCCCGCAGCGTCAATAAGGCGCTTCTTATGGCGGGCAGTATGAAATTGAAGAAAGCTTGCAGCGGCTATAAAAAGAATACCTTATTTTTATAAATACCACATGAATTTTTCCGAATCATGACACATAGATGTCGTCATTCACCTGATAGAATGAACCCATCAAATGAAAGGAAGGTCATGAATATGGAATACGAAATTGTAACATTAAACGAAAAAATTGCGGTAGGCGTTTCGGCGCGCACAAACAATGCTTCTCCCGACATGGGAGCCGTTATCGGAGGTCTTTGGCAGCGCTTTTTCAATGAGGGAATTTATACCGCAATCGCAGACAAAGCAAACCAGAAAGCACTCGGCATTTATACCGATTTTGCAGCCGACGAAAAGGCGGATTACACGGCAGTGGTTGCCTGTGAAACAAACAGTGCACCGAAAACAGGCGAATACACTGTCTGCAAAATCCCAGCAGGCAGATACGCGAAGTTTGTCATTCACGGCGATATGGTACAGGCAGTCGCCGCGGCATGGCAGGAGATTTGGAACATGAACTTGCCAAGAACATTTCAATGTGACTTTGAGGAATACCAGGATGATCGCATGGACGATGCGGAAATTCATATTTATGTCGGATTAAAGGACGAAGAATAAATCACGAATCACGGAATAAGCAAAGGAGTGACAGCGCAAAGCGGTCACTCCAATCTGTTTAAATATTCCGTAGGCGTAATTCCTTCCACCTTTTTAAATACCTTGCTGAAATAAAAAGCACTCTCAAATCCCAATGCATCTGCAACTTCATAGATTTTCACGTTTCCCTCCTGCATCATGCGTTTCGCTTCCGCAATCTTGCGCTCCGTAATATATTCGGAGTATCCGCAGGAATTATATTTTTTAAATAAAGAGCTTAGATAATTGGGTGAAATGCCGTAGATTGCCGCGACGTCGTTTAAGTTGAGTTTCTGCGTCACATGCATTTCAATATATTTTTTGACATTGTCCACAATATGATGACGATGCTCTTTTTTATGTGCCACAAAGCTTTGGCAGAGCCTGTCGCCAAACTGGCGAAGCCAGCAAATCACCTGCTCTGTCGTGTTCTGACGGTAAATGGAGCGGTATCCGTCAGGATAATCCGCAAAGAGTGCGGACAATAATTCCTCGCCGTTTGGCATCAGCGAAATGGATAAAAAGAGCAGGTTGCACGCCGCGTCAAGCGCCTGCACATAGTGGGTCGGGTGCTCCTCAAACAGTGCGATGACCTGATTGAGAACTGTTTGCAGCAGCGCTTCGTCGTATTCGGAAAAGGCGCGGCTCAAATCGTCCTTGATAACGGAAAGGTTGAAAATCATGCAGCTATCGGGTGCAATGTCACAACTGCAGGCAATGCCTGCCGGCGTTGTAATGCTTGCAAACGCGGCGCGGGCGTTCTGATATGAGTCGGAAATGGAGAGCGGTTCGTTCACAACGGTTCCGATGCCGATTTTCATGGAGGTCTGATAGTAGCTTACAAGCGACGTGCAGATTTGCTGCAGATAAGAGGCAATCCGCGCGTCATTGCCGTCGTTTGGAGCAGTATCGTACAGTAAAATGATGCTGCCGTGCTTTCGGTCAAGCGTCACAAAGTAGGCGCTCATCTGCTGTTCGGCGAGATATTTTTCGGCAAGCTTTTGCAAAAGCTGATACGAGTTGGTGTACAGGACAATTTGCCGCTGAATGTCCATCGCGTCCACACTAGGATTGCGCATTTCAAAATAGCAGCACTGATAAGCCGCATAGGAAAACGGAATGTCCAAGTCCTGCATCAAGAGCGTAAACTGCTCCGCGGAGTCGTAGAGATTGTGCAGCAGGCGAATGAAAAACTTTTCACGCAGCATCTGCAGGTCGGCGGAGGACAGTTCGTTTTTCTGAATGGAGAGAACTGATGTTTTATCCATGTGCTCAATTGCGCGCAGGACGGACGCCTTTAACAGCTCCGGCGTAAGCTCGATTTTGACAAGATAATCGGCGGCATGATATGTCAGCGCCTCCTTTGCCATCTGAAATTCCTCATAGCTTGTCAGAATAATAAAGGCGGGATAATCCTTCTGCGGATAATTGTCACGTGTCTTTTTCAAGAGTTCCAGTCCCGACATAATCGGCATTTTGACGTCCGTAATAATAATATCGGGCTGTTCCAGCTCCATCAGCTCCCAGCCAGCCTGTCCGTTTGCGGCGATACCGCACACACTGATGCCAAGCTCCTCCCATGAAAGCATGGAGCGTATTCCAGCCTGAACCAAAGGTTCGTCGTCAATAATCAATAATTTGTACATCAGTTACCTCCGTTTCCCGTAACAGTTCAGCCTTCGGCTTCCTGTTACAGGCATCAAGCCATGCAAAACCGCTTCGCGGTGGCTTGATGCGTCTCTTCCACTACGTTGTTTTACGGACTTTGCAGTAAATGCAAAGTCCTAGATTGAACTGTTACTATCCACATCCACATCCGCAGATATTGTCTTTGGTATAATAAGATGCATTTTCGTGTATTGGTTTAATTCGCTTTCGACATGGATGCCGTACTGTGCGCCAAATTCATATTGCAGGCGCTTTTGTACATTGGCAATGCCGACCTCCTTAAAAAATTCCGAAGAGTTGTCCGTCAAAATCTGCTGTGCTTTTTCGGGCGCAATCCCAATGCCGTTATCCCACACAATCACTTCGACATTCTGACCTGAAAAATTTGGATCCTCCTGAATGATAATGCGGATGGTACCTCTGTTTCCGCGCGGCTCCAGCCCGTGAAAAATCGCGTTTTCTACAAGCGGCTGGAGCGTAAATTTGATAATCGGGACCTGTAAAAGCGTATCGTCCCGGCATTCCACCGTAAACGCAATGGTTCCGCCGTAGCGGTAATTCTGAATGTTAAAATAATCCTTTACCAGCGCGATTTCCTCCGACAGCGGGATTAAAAGCTGTGTCCCTTTTGCAATACTGCGCAGCAGTCTTGAGAGGGAGGTTGTCATGTCCGCAATGCCGTCCGCGCCCTGAACAGACGCCATCCACTTGATAGAGTTTAGCGTATTGTATAAAAAGTGCGGGTTAATCTGATTTTGCAGCATCTTGTATTCCAAATCTTTTTTCTCTTTTTCGTCGGAAATTCGTTTTTCAATCAACTGCTCCATATCGCAGGCAAGCTTGTTGACGCCGCGTCCGATGTCTCCCAGCTCATGGTTCCATTCCAGCGAAACATCCGGCTTAAAATGTCCTTCGGCGACCAGATCAATCTGATGCCGTATTCTTTGAACAGGAACGGCAATAAAACGATGAAGAAAGACCGTTAGCAGAAGCGCTACAAACAGCATCAAAATCAGAATAACCGCCCAAATCAGTGCAAGCATCTGATTTTGTTTGCGGATTTCCTGATTGGAGAGTGTCTGTATCAGATAGCAGCCTTTCTGTGAGAGTGGGCGAATGACGATCACGGAGTCCTTATCGGCAGGCTGTTCATGTACCGCATAGGCGTGACAGCCGCTTTGGGCAAGCGATGCGTTGGCATCAAAATGGGTAAGCTCGTCTTTGATTTCATAGGAAAAATTGGAGAGAGCAGCATCGTCGCCTGACAGTTCGTACGTGTGGTCATTTAAAACAAGATACAGACGTGAGTCCTCTGCGCAGCTGTAATATTCCAGCGGTGCGGTAAACAAGTCCTGCGTCACTTCCACGAAAATCCAGCCAGCCTTGTCGGAGTAATATTGTGCATAGATTGGCGCGACAATCGGTATCACCTGTTTTTCCAAAGAGGCGCAGAACGGATCAGAAAGAAAGCCTGTGGAAAGTCTGCCCGCGGAGTTGTCATATAAATCCGCAAAATAAGGAAGCGCGGGAATGTCCACGCTTAAATTGTGCGTGGAGGAGTACTGTGCGGCGACAATCTGAATAAACCGCTGGTTTTTGTTCCCGATGACGACGCGGTGCAGCATGGAGCTTACGGGATTGTTTTGATATTCCTCGGTCAACCGGGTGTGCGCCTGCAGTGCGATGATGCCGTAGGCTTCGTTGTCAGGAGCCTGTATGTATTTTCCGATGGTCGTGTTTCCCTGTGCCCAACGGATTAGATGGTTGACCGATTCGAGATTGCTGTCTATGGAGTCGGCAAGAAACTTCATATTAATGGCGGTCGACGTGGCAAGGGATTCGGAAAGGTAATTGCGGTAGAGCCCCGTAAATACCATGCTGAATAAAATGCCCACGCTTAAAGTGACAAACAGGGTGAACACAATGATGTGCCGCTGCAGTTTATAGGAAGTTTCTTTTGGAAATCGTTTGTGCATTGTTGTCCTCCGCAATAAAAATCATGTCTTATATCAATAAGTATACAAAAAAATCAGATGTACATAAAGCGTTTTGTAAAATATTACATATTTTCTTAAAAAAGTATATCCTTTTGATAAAAAATGCATAAAAAAATACATCAAATGAACAATTAAACCATTCTTTTTTACAGGGAAAATCGGTATACTTTTCTTGACACAAAAAATTACAAAAAAATAAAGAAGGGAAGAGATTTTATGAAAAGAAAAGTATTAAGTCTGATACTGGCAGCAGGCATGGTAGTATCCCTTGCAGGCTGCGGCAGTTCCGAAACGCAGACACAGGCGCCTGCGGCACCCGAAACACAGCAGGCGCCTGCACAGGCAGCGCCCGAGACGCAGACGGCGGACAATCAGAACGCTGCCGCAGACACCGCAGGCGGTGATGCAGTCACATTAAAGTGGGCGATTTGGGATAAGGAGTCCACACCGTACTGGCAGGCATTGGTAGACGCTTATAAGAGCGTTGCGCCTGATGTAACGATTGAGATGGTTGATCTTGGCTCAACGGATTATATGACTGTCCTTGCGACGGAGCTTTCCGGCGAAGGTTCGGACTTTGACGTGGTTACGATTAAGGATGTTCCGGGTTATGCGACGCTTGTACAAAAGAACGCAATCCTTTCACTCGACGATTACATATCGGCAGACGGCATTGATTTGAGCAAATATGCGGGAACAACCGATCAGGTTACGGTAAACGGAAGCCTGTATGAGCTGCCTTTTAGAAATGACTTTTGGGTATTGTTCTACAATAAGGATTTATTCGACGATAAGGGCGTTGCGTATCCGACAAATGATATGACGTTTGACGAGTATGATGCGCTTGCAAGGGAAATGACGGACACAAGCTTTGGTGCGCAGATTTACGGTACACATTACCATACATGGCGTTCCGCAGTGCAGCTGTTTGCAGTGCTTGACGGAAAGCATACCATTCTCGACGGTGATTATGCGTTTATGAAACCGTATTATGAGATGGTTTTGAATCAGGAAAAAGACGGTGTTTGCCGCAAGTATACGGATTTAAAGGCTGAAGGGCTTCACTACTCTGCAGCATTTTCCGGCGGCGACGTGGCAATGCTGAACATGGGTTCCTGGTATGTTGCAACGATGATTGCAAGCCTTGAGAGCGGCGAGTATGATGCAGACCTTTGCGGAAACTGGGGTATTGTAAAGTATCCGCATGCAGAAGGCGTTGAGCCGGGTTCCACACTGGGCACGATTACAGGTCTTTCCGTAACGACAGCGTCTGATACGCCTGACGCGGCATGGGAGTTTGTAAAGTGGGTCAGCGGCGAGGAAGGCGCGGCAGTTATGGCAGAAACCGGAAACTTCCCTGCAATTATGACGGAAGAGGCGATGAGCCTGATTACAGGTTTGGAAGGATTTCCGACTGACGATGCGTCCAAGGAAGCTTTGAATGTATCGAACCTGTATTTGGAAGTGCCTTATGCGGAGAATGTATCTGAAATCAACAGCGCACTCGACTCTTATCACGGTTCTATCATGAGCGGCGAGATGTCAATCGACGAAGGTATCGCGGCAATGAACGAGGCTGTGAAAGGCATTACAAATTAAAGAAAAAAGAACGAGGCCGACTGTAGGGTCGGCTTCTTTTTTAAGGAGGGTTGGTTATGACGAAAGGACTAAGCCGTCAGAAAAAACGGGATTTGGTCGCATATTCTTTTATCGCGCCAAACTTTATCGGCTTTGCCGTGTTTACCTTAATTCCCATCGTGTTCGCGTTTGCGCTTGCCTTTTTGAACTGGGACGGCAGCAATCCGATTACGTTTGCGGGACTTGAGAATTTTAAGCAGCTTGCAGGAGATGTCTTTTTTAAGGCAGCGCTCAAAAACACGATTATTTACTGTATCGGAACCGTGCCGCTGACCATGATTGCTTCCTTGGCGCTTGCGATTATCTTAAACCAAAAGGTTGTCGGACGCGGCATTTTCAGAACGTTATCGTTCTTTCCCTATGTCGCGTCGCTTGTGGCGGTGACTTCCGTATGGAAAATGTTGTTTCACCCCTCAAAGGGACCGATTAACAATATTTTATACACGTATTTCCACGTGCCGATGGAGCAGCTTCCGCAGTGGTTTACCGGCGGTTTGGTGTTGCTGAGCATGATTTTATTTAGTGTGTGGAAGTACATGGGATATTATATGGTCATCTATCTTGCAGGACTTCAGGGCATTTCCGCGGAGCTGTATGAGGCGGCGTCTTTGGATGGTGCAAACACATGGCAGAAATTCCGCTTTATTACATGGCCGCAGCTTCGTTCCACGACCTTTTTTGTGGTCGTGATGCTGACAATCAACTGCTTTAAGGTGTATGACATTGCAATCATGCTTGCAGGCGGCGGCAGCGGAGAGCTGACGACTTCCTCGACAGTATTGGTATATTATATCTACCAAAAAGCGTTTATTGACTGGAAGCTCGGGTATTCGAGCGCGGTTGCGATGGTGCTGTTTCTGATGGTCTTCGTGGTGACGATGATTCAGTTTCGGGGACAGAAAAAATATCAGTAGGAGAGGAGAAAAAGCCTATGAAATCAGCAAGAAAAAAAGCGATTGCGGGCAAGGTGCTTGTGTACGCGATTTTGATTCTCATCGCGGTACTGATGATTATCCCGTTTATATGGATGCTCTCGGCGTCGATTAAGAGTGACAGGGAAGTGTTTCAGATGAATCCGTTTGTCCTGATACCGGAAAATCCGAAGTTTAGCAATTATCATGATATTTGGACTAAAATTCCGATGTTGAAGTTTGCAGAGAATACCGTCTTTTTGACGATTGTCGTTACGATTTTGCAGCTTTTGACAAGCAGCTTTGCCGCATATTCGTTTGCAAAGCTTGACTTTAAGCATAAAAACACCTTGTTTTTTGCCTACATCGCGACGATTGCGATGCCTTGGCAGGTTTACATGGTGCCGCAGTTTATTATGATGCGTAAATTCGGGTTAAATGATAAGCTGCTTGCAATTATCTGTTTACAGGCGTTTTCGGCATTTGGCGTCTTTATGATGAAACAGTTTTATGAGGATATTCCGAATGAGCTGTGTGAGGCAGCGCGGATTGACGGAATGAGCGAGTACAGGATTTATGCGAAAATTATGCTGCCGCTCTCAAAGCCTGCGCTCTCCACGTTGACGATTTTTACGTTTGTCAACACGTGGAACGACTATTTGGGACCGTTGATTTATTTAAAGAGCGAACAGAAAAAGACGATTCAGTTGGGATTAAAGATGTTTATCAGCCAGTATTCGTCTGATTACGGACTGATTATGGCAGGCTCCGTGTTATCCTTAATTCCTGTTTTGGCAGTGTTTTTGTGCCTGCAGAAATACTTTGTGGAGGGCGTTGCCTCAACCGGTCTGAAAGGTTAATGAAAGGAGTAGGGTTATCAACATGAAACGAACAGAATTTACGGGCTATCCGGAGATTTCCGCTCAGGAAATGGAGGAGGCAATGCGGTTTGCGGTTGCGAGTGTGACCGAAAACCTGAAAACCTTTACAGACAAATTTCAAAAGGCATACAGTGAGAACGGATTTTACCAGCCAATTGAAAACAATTATTGGACTACGGGCTTTTGGACGGGGGAGATATGGCTTGCGTATGAGTACGCCTGCGCGCATGATATGGCGCAGGCGGCTGATGCGCTGCGTCATGCAGGCGAGGTACAGATTGATTCGTTCATGAACCGGATTGTCAATAAAATAGAAGTGGACCACCACGATATGGGATTTTTGTATACGCCCTCCTGCGTTGCAGGCTACAAGCTGACTGGATCCAAAACGGGACGCGAGGCGGCAATCAAAGCGGCAGACCAGTTGATTACACGTTTTCACCCCATTGGGGAGTTTATTCAGGCATGGGGGACGATGGACGCGCCCGAAAATTACAGACTGATTATTGACTGCCTGCTCAATCTTCCGCTGCTTTATTGGGCATCGGAGGAAACGGGCGACCAAAAATACCGCGATATTGCGGAAAAGCATATTCATACGGCGGTTGCAAATGTCATTCGTGAGGACTATTCGACGTGGCATACGTTTTTCTTTGACATGAAGACGGGAGCGCCTGACCACGGTGCGACGTGTCAGGGCTACCGCGACGGCTCCGCGTGGACGAGAGGGCAGGCGTGGGGAATTTACGGTATGGCGCTTGCATACCGGTATACGAAACGCGCGGAATATATTAATATTTTTCAGCATGTGACGGAGTATTTTCTTTCGCATATGCCAACGGATTTGGTGCCTTACTGGGATTTGGAATTTACCTCGGGCGACGAGCAGCCAAGAGATTCCTCAAGCGCGTCAATTGCGGCGTGCGGAATGCTGGAAATGGTCAAGTATCTTCCTGAGCAGGAGAGAGGCTATTATGTTACGGCGGCAAAACAGTTGATGAAGGCAGTGTATGATAAGTGTGCCGTGAAGGATTCCAGTCAGTCAAACGGTCTTGTGCTGCATAGCACGTACTCGAACCATTCACCGTACAATACGTGCAATCATTACGGTGTGGACGAGTGCAATTCGTGGGGCGATTATTTTTACATGGAGGCGCTGACAAGGCTTATGACAAAATGGGAGCCTTATTGGTAAGGCTTCCTTACTGGTAAGGTTTCTTATTGGTAATAGGAAAGGAGCAAGCAGACGATGAAGGCAGTGTTTTCTTATGACAGCCCTGTTTGGAAATTTATGGGGCGTCTGTTGGATTTTCTTGTTTTGACAGGATTGTGGGTTGTGACGTCTTTGCCAATCATTACAATGGGAGCCGCGACGGCAGCGGTTTATGATATTACGTTAAAAATGACGCAGGACCAAGAGGGATATTTGGTGCCGATGTATTTTAAGACGTTTGCAAAAATGTTTGTGCAGGCGACAAAGGCGTGGCTGATTTTGTTTGCGGCGGGGGCGGTACTTTTTGGGGATATTGCTTTTTGTCTGCAAAGCCATACGCCTGCGGCGTCAGTGCTTCTTTCGGCGACGCTTTTGATAACAGCAGTGTTTTTGATGACGGCGGTATATCTGTTTCCTGTTATGACGTGGCTAGACGCAGGGATTTCCCGCTATTTCAAGGCTGCTTTTTATCTGTCGCTGCGCTACTTTGGCTGGACGGTGCTTATTCTTGTGACGGGTATCTGTCTTTTGGCGCTTGGTGTGTTTGTGTTTTGGGGCTTGCTGTTAATTGTGGTGGGACTGACGGCATATTTGCAGTCGCTTGTTTTTCATCAGATTTTTCAGCATGAGGAGCAGTTGGCATGTGAGAAAGGAGCGGATAATTGTGTTTTCGATAAAGGTGTTGAAGAATGACGGAGAAACAAAATTTGTGGCGCGGGGAGAACGTGAGGTCTGTCTTGTGGTGACAAGCGCGTATGAGGAGGGAGACCGGATTGTGCTGGAATACGCAGGTGCGCCGCAGTATTTTCGATTTCAGGCGGATGACGCGCTCGGCGCTGCATTACTTTACGTTACGGGAAATGTGGAGTTTCACGTTCCTTTTGGAGAGCGCAAAACCGGATATTCTCCGAAGGCGTTTTCGGGGGACTGCCATTATATTTATGCGTGCATCGCGTCAGCACAGGAGATATACGGATACCGCAACCAGGCGCTCAATGTGTATGACAACCATGAAAATACCAATTCCTATCCGCATGCATCCGCCAATGTGGAAACAAGAAACGAGGCTGTTTTTGCGGCGCGCAATGCGATTGACGGCGTTTGTGCAAACAGTGCACACGGGCAATGGCCTTACACTTCATGGGGAATCAACCGCAATCCCGACGCGGTATTCAAACTGGAGTTCGGTCATCCCGTGGAACTTGATAAGGCAGTGATCTATCTTCGGGCGGACTTTCCGCATGATAACTGGTGGAAAGAAATAACGATTGCGTTTTCGGACGGCAGTACGCTTACGGCGCCGCTTGACAAACGTGCCGACGGTCAGGAAATCTGCTTTGAAAAGCGCGTTGTCACATGGATTGAATTAAGGAATCTGATAAAAGCGGAGCAGGAGTCGCCGTTTCCTGCGCTGACGCAGATTGCAGTTTACGGCACGGTTGTTAACAGTTGAACTCAGGACTTTGCACTGCGCTGCAAAGTCCGTGAATTAACGTAGTGGCTGAGATGCATCAAGCCACCACGAAAGTGGTAAAAAAATCATTTTATGATTTTTGCATGGCTTGATGCCTGTAACAGGAAGCCAAAGGCTGAACTGTTACTACGGTTGTGCAGGACTGACGGGAGGGAATGCGATGATGCAGGCTGGGAAACATCAAACCGCGTATCTTGCGGCATTTTGGAAGGAGATTGAGCAGGAGGGAGCGCTTTTAAGGGAACGTGCGCTCCCTCCTCTTTTGGAGAAGGATTTTTTTCTTTTTGAGAAAACAGGAAACCGTTTGGTTTATGAGAACGTTTATTTTGCGCGCAGGAAGTTTCTGACCGTATTCGGCATCCTTTCGGAGTTTGGAAACCGCAGGGAGGATTTGGCGAAGCTGGAGAACGTCATCGTGGAGGTGTGTGCGGAACGGTTTTGGGCGCTTCCTGCACATGTTGATTTTGCGCATTTGGACGAGAACACAATTGATTTATTTGCCGCGGAAACGGCGCAGACGCTGGCGGAGCTGCTTGTGGTTTTGGGGGAGCGGTTAAGTCCTTTTGTTGCGGCGCTTGCAAAGCAGGAGATTACGCGCCGGGTGCTTGCGCCGTTTTGTGAGTCAACGGTTCCATACAGTTGGTGGGAGACAGACCGCTGCAACTGGTCTGCCGTATGCGCAGGCTCAATTGGCATGGCGGCGGTTTATATGGACCGTATGGGGGCACTCGAGCCTGCGTGGAAGAATGCTTGCATCAAACGTGTGTGCGATGCGCTTGGCTGTTATCTTGACGGCATGGAGGAGGACGGCGCGTGTACGGAAGGGCTTGGCTATTTTTCGTACGGAATGAGCTACTATACGGCGTTTGCGGAGCTTTTATATGAGGAAACGGGGAAAAAGGTCAATTTAATGGACCATCCAAAATGTGCGCGTATTGCCGCCTTTCAGGAAATGTGTTATTTCGGGCAGGGGGTATCGCTAAGCTTTTCGGACGGGAGTGACACGGAGCGGTTTTTGCCGGGACTGACGGCATATTTATCACACTGCTTTGCCAAGGTAAAAACACCGCCCTTTACGGCGGCGCGGCGGTTTTGCGACGACGCCTGTTACCGATGGCTGCCAAATGAACGCAATATCCGGTGGCTTTTGGCATACGGCGGAGCGGCAGTGTGTGCCGGGACGGATTTTTCGTCCTGCGATATACTCCCTGCGGCGCAGTGGATGATTTGCAAAAATAAACAGGGAAACGGCTTTGCCGCAAAGGGCGGTCACAATGACGAAAACCACAATCACAATGACGTCGGTCATTTTTTGTGTGTTTATAACGGGGAGCTGCTGCTGACGGATTTGGGGGCGGGAGAGTACACGAAGGACTATTTTGGCGAGGGACGCTATGGGATTTTGTGCAACCGCTCGCTGGGGCATTCGGTACCGCTTGTCAATGACCTTGAGCAGTGTCAGGGGAAACAGTACCGCGCGGATGCGTTTGTTTGGGACAAAGAGCGGCGGGAATTGGAAATTTCCTTTGCGGCGGCGTATCCTTGCGGGTGTATTGACCGTATCAGTCGAATAATCCGTATGGAGAATGAAAGCGATTTGCGGCTTTGCGTGACGGATTGCTTTGTGCGCACTAAGGACACGAAGAAGATTACGGAAAATTTGGTGACGCCGTTTGCGCCTGTAATCTGTGATGCACACACGGTTGTGATAACAGGGGAGCGGGGCGGATGCAGCATTACGGCTGCATGCCGAGAGAATGAGGACGAACCGTGGCAGCAGGCAAAGGATTTGCGGATAGTGCCAAAGGAGCACGCACGCCATGACGGCAGCAAAACGACGGTGTATCTGATACAGTGGGAGACTTTGGCGGAGTGCAGAATGCAGATTTCCTGTTACAGTGATGTTTCGGGATTTGCGCTTACCGAAAAGAATGGATTGGGAGGAAAAATAAGATGATTTTTAAACCGAAAACAGTAGATTATACATTAAGCCCATACACGGGACTGACGCGTGAAAGCTGGATTGAGGCAGGGGAGTACCTGCTGCAGGGAGTGTTCCAAAATATTAAACAGTTTACGGATCCGGTTGTCATGCCGCGAAAGGAGACGAAGATTACGTATCCGCACAGCGCGGACGCGGTTCGGGAAAAAAAGGCGGAGTATTTTGAGGGGCTTGCCCGTTCCTTTTTCATCGCGGCGCCGCTAATCCATGACAATCCCGCGCTGGAGATTGCAGGCTATAAGCTGCGCGACTATTATAAAAGTCATGTGCTGCGCTCCTGTACGCCTGAAGATCCTTTGTGTGTGGGAACTTACGAGGAGGTACGCCAATTGTCTGAGGGCGGCGACCCGTTCCGCACGTTTCAGCAGACGGTGGAAACGTGCGCACTGGTTATCTGCTTATGGTTATGTAAACCTGAGATATGGGATACTTATACAAAGGAGGAAAAAGACCGCATTGCCGCATTTTTGAGAGCGTATGCCGAGGGAAATACCGTTCCTCAGAACTGGCGTTTGTTTAATATGCTTGTCCTTGCGTTCTTATCTATGGAAGGCTATGAGATTGACAAGAGCATTATGCGGGAGCACGCCGCGCATATTTTGAATTATTATACCGGTTCCGGGTGGTATCGTGACGGGCATTCTTTTGATTATTATTCCTGCTGGGCATTTAACATGTATGCGCCGCTTTGGAACGTGTGGTATGGGTATGAGGAGGAGCCGTATCTTGCGGCGCAGTTTGAGAAAAACTCCAATGCGCTGATGGAAACATACGGGGACTTTTTTGACCGCGACGGATTTACGAATATGTGGGGCAGAAGTAATATTTACCGTAATGCCGCAACAAGTGCGTTTGACGGCAATTTGATGCTGAAAAACGCTTCGGTGGACGCGGGGCTTGCGCGCCGTATTTGCTCGGGTTCTTTGTTGCAGTTTTTAACGCGGGAGGACTTTTTATTTGAGGGCGTCCCGACGCTTGGCTTTTACGGGCAGTTTATGCCGCTGGTACAGGGATATTCCTGCGCGGAGTCGCCGTTTTGGCTTGGAAAGGCGTTTTTGTGCCTGCATCTTCCAAAGGACCACCCGTTTTGGACGCAGAAGGAGAATAACGGCACATGGGAAACGCTTGCGAAAAACGAGGTTAAGGTGACAACACTGGACGGACCTGCACTGTGCTTTACCAATCATGCGGCAAACGGCGAGACGATTTTGCGCACGGGCAAGGTGCTAAAGGAAAAAACGGACCGTCATGGCATGTGGAATTATTCCAAGCTTTGCTTTAACACGAAATATCCGTGGGAGGCGGCGCCGATTGTGGACGGAAACGAGATTTCCTATATGGAATCGCAGCAGTACGTGCTTCATGACATTACATCGGATACCTATGAATATGCAAATGTGACGTTTTGGCACGGGGAACGGGACGGCGTACTTTACCGCAGGCAGTTTTTTAACTATCATTTAGAAACAGAATGCCACTGGATACAGGCAATGAACTTGGCGGATTTTACGGTGCCGTACGGGATTATGCGCGTGGACAGGACGCGGTTTTTCAAAAAGCCGATTGCGCTGACGCTCGGTGCGTATGGGTTTCCGGATAACGGGACGGAGGTTATCAGAAAGACGGCGCAGTATGGGGCGCATACGGCAACGGCAATTATTTTAAAGGGACATGATTTTACGGGAAGGGAAAAACAGCTTGCGATGACAATCTATGACGGGTGGGAGTCGCTTGACGTGGTACACAGCATCGGCACCAATCCCGACTCAGAACAATCCATTATTGTTTTTGCGTCCATGAAGAGAGCGGCGCAGAACCATTATGAGCAGGGGATTTTGATTTCGCAGGTGATTACGAAGGAGGAGCTTGCGGACTTTTCCGAGGAGGAGCTGTTTCCAATTAAGGAGATTGTCTATACAGATAAAGAGGCGTGCGGCGGGTATGGCCCGGTGAAAGTGACGCTGAAAACAGGTGAGGAAAAACGGATTGACTTTGATAAGATAGAAGGGAAACTGATGTTATAGAAAAACGCGCTTATGCAAACGGATTGTTTTGCGTAAGCGCGTTTTTTATGCACACGGGCACCCAAAGGAAATATGTCATCAAACCGATAAATCGGTTCGCTGACGGGTGCCCGGCGCGACGAGTAGGGGAAGATGAATCTTCTCTACTCGATTATACATAGGTTTTAAAATGAGATGCGTCATCGAGCTGACGAACACCCAAAGCCTATTTATATGTTACAATAAATGAACCTGTTTTGCGGCACATTCCGCAACCATGTCCTCCGGCCACAGAGACGACTGTACCTCGCCAATGTGTGCCTTTCGCAAAAAGAACATGCAGATACGCGACTGACCGATACCGCCGCCAATGGTGAACGGAAGTTCGCCGTCAATAATCGACTTTTGATACGGCAGCTTCGCTCGTTCGGGGCAGCCTGCCTTGTCAAGCTGTGAGAGCAGCGCGTCCTTGTCAACGCGGATACCCATTGAGGAAAGCTCCAGTCCAATATCAAGCACCGGATAATAAACTACAATATCGCAGTTTAACTGCCAGTCGTCGTAATCCGGCGAACGTCCGTCGTGCGGTTTCCCGTTCTCAAGCTTGTCGCCGATTTTCATAATGCAGACAGCTCCCTTTGCCTTTGCGATATAGTATTCGCGCTCCTTTGGCGTATAGTCGGGGAAAATCTGCGCAAGTTCTTCTGTCGTGACAAAATAGATGTCGTCAGGAAGGATTTCCTCGATGTAATCATACTGGATTGCCATGAATTTCTCAGTGTGTTTCAGGCACTTGTATACGTTTCGTACGGTTTCCTTTAAAGTATATGTATTGCGGTCCTCAAGCTTGATCACCTTTTCCCAATCCCACTGGTCCACAAAGATTGAATGGATATTATCGGTTTCCTCATCGCGGCGGATTGCGTTCATGTCCGTGTAAATGCCTTCGCCGAATGTAAAGCCGTATTTTTTCAGCGCATAGCGTTTCCATTTTGCAAGCGACTGCACAACCTCCGCAATGCGTCCGTCCTGTTCCTTAATATCAAAGGCAACGGGGCGCTCAACACCGTTTAAGTTGTCGTTTAGTCCTGATGCAGGGTCCACAAAGAGCGGTGCGGAAACACGCGTCAGGTGCAGGTGCTGCGCAAGCTGGTTCTGAAAGAAATCCTTGACCGTCTTAATTGCAATCTGCGTATCATGCAGATTCAACTGGGAATGATACTCATTTGGAATAATCAGATTTTTCATTGTTCCTATTAGCCTCCATTGATTCTATCTTAAATTCAACATATCAAGTATCGCACTTTATGGTATTAAAATCAATCTTTTTTTCAATATATATATTGAAGTTTTTTGATGTATCCCCTTCGGATAATGTTGCATGGACAAAAGGAGTGTGCTAAACTATTAACGAACTAAGGAACTATGGAAAAACAAATGAGAGAGGAGCAGATTTGAAAAAATGGAAAACGTAACGAAAGATATTGTAAATATTGGCGTAAACGACAGGGACATCACATTATTTGAGGGGCAGTATGAAGTGGAACACGGCATGGCATATAACTCTTACCTGATTATGGACGAAAAAACCGCCGTAATGGATACGGTTGACAAGCGTGCAACAAAAGAATGGCTTTCCAATCTTGAGGAGGCGCTTGGCGGAAGATGCGTTGATTATCTTGTAATACAGCATATGGAGCCGGACCACGGCGGCAGCATTTTAGAGCTGATTGCAAAGTTCCCTGAAATGAAGCTGGTGGGAAATGCGAAGACCTTTACCATGCTCAAGCAGTTTTATGAGGTCGATATTGAGGGTAAAACCGTTGAGGTCAAGGAAGGCGATACACTGTCACTTGGAGCGCACGCGTTGCGGTTTTTCATGGCGCCGATGGTGCACTGGCCGGAGGTTATGGTCAGCTATGAGAGCACGGACAAAGTGCTGTTCAGCGCGGACGGATTCGGAAAGTTTGGCACACGCGATGCCGACGAAGCATGGACCTGCGAGGCGAGACGGTATTACATGAACATCTGCGGAAAGTACGGCGCACAGGTTCAGGCGCTGCTCAAAAAGGCGGCGGGTCTTGATATAGCGGCGATTTGCCCGCTGCACGGACCGGTGCTCACAGAGGATTTGGACTATTATATCGGAAAATATCAGACATGGAGTAGCTATGAGCCGGAGGACGAGGGCATATTGATTGCGTGCGCGTCGGTTCACGGAAATACGATGACGGCGGCGTTAAAGCTGAAAGAAATCCTTGAGGCAAAGGGGGCGAAAAAGGTAGTGCTTGCGGATTTGTGCCGCGACGATATGCATGAGGCGGTTGAGGACGCGTTCCGCTACAGCCATTTGGTACTTGCCGCGATTACATATGACGCCGGAATATTTCCAGCGATGGAAAGCTTTCTGAATAAGCTAAAGGCGAAAAACTATCAAAAGCGCACGGTCGGACTGATGGAAAACGGCACTTGGGCGCCCACCGCAGGCAAAAGCATGAAAGCAGCGCTTGAGGGAATGAAGGAGCTCAGCATTGCGGAGCAAATGGTGACGATTAAGTCTGCGCTTAAGCCAAGCGATATTTCGCAGCTTGAAGCGCTCGCGGAAGAACTGCTTGCTTAAAATTTAACAATTCAATTTTCACAGGAGAGAGGTGCTTATTATCAGCGTCTCTCCTGTTTTTTGTGCACCGCCACAATATAAATCATCAATATAGAGCAAATCAAAACAGCGCCCGCGCCCCATAACTGCGGCGGAAACCGTTTTGAAAGGTCAAGAAGATCGGCAACGCCCAAAATGGTGAGCACGGCAAGCAAAATTCCGACAATCCCTTCTCCTGCAATCAGCCCGGAGCAAAAGAGAATACCCTCGGACGCCTTTGCCTGTGTTTTGCTGCGGTCAGCAAGATACCGTATGATGCCGCCAAACAGTATGGCAAAGCTGAGTTCAAGCGGAAGATAAAGACCGATTGCCACGGGAAGAACAGGCACGCCAAGCACTTCTATGGAAAGCGCGATAAACACACCGATAAAGACGAGCGTCCACGGCAGGCTGCCGTCCATAATTCCTTCGATAATCAGCTTCATCAGCGTCGCCTGCGGTGCGGAAAGCTCCTGTGAGCCAAAGCCCCATGCCCGGTTCAGCAAGATGAGCACAATACCGATGGTAAGCGAGGAAAAAAATGTGCCAATCAGCTCTCCAATCTGCTGTTTCTTTGGCGTCGCGCCCAAAAGATACCCTGTTTTCAAGTCCTGCGAGGTATCGCCCGCCATTGCGGCGACAATGCAGATTACGGAGCCGATTGCAATAGCGCCTTTCATGCCGTGTGCACCGTTATCACCCGTTGCCTTTAAAATCAGCGTGGTGAATAAAAGCGTTGCGATTGCCATGCCTGACACCGGATTGTTGCTGCTGCCGACAAGACCGACCATGCGCGAGGAAACCGTGGCAAAGAAAAAACCGAACAGCACAATCAAAACCGCGCCAAGCAGTGTGACGGGAATCGGCGGAAGAAGCCATATCAGAACAGTCATAAGCGCAATGCCAATCAGAATGGTGCGCATGGACAAATCGCGCTGCGTGCGGTTTTCGTTTGGTGTTTTTTCGGAAAGTCCTTTTATGGACGCGGCAAAGGTCGACGCTATCAGCGGAATGGATTTTAAAAGGCTGAGAATACCGCCGCAAGCCACGGCGCCTGCTCCGATATAGCGGATATAAGCGCTCCATATGGCGGAGGCGCCGCCCTCTGCATAGAGCTGTGCAATCGGCTTTTCGGCAGGATAGAGCGTGAGGGAAGCTCCGAATGTGTTAATCATGGGAATGAGCACAAGCCAGCCAATTATGCCGCCAGCAAACATGTACGAGGCAATTTTTGCACCGCACAGATAGCCCACACCCAAAAGGGCAGGATAAATTTGGGTGGAAACCTCTGTTTTTAAGGCATTTATTTTCAAGGTAACCGCCGCGGGAATGAGTTTCAATCCGTCCGTAATTAATTTTATCAGCGCGGAAAAACCCATGCCGCCAAAGACAAAAAGCGCGCCTGCCCCGCCGTTTTCGCCTGCCCGCAGCACCTCGGCGCAGGCTTTGCCTTCAGGGTAGGGCAGCGTATCTTCTTCTTTGACAATCAGGGAGCTTCTTAGAGGTACCATAAACAGTACGCCCAAAATGCCGCCGCAAAGCGAGATTAGGGCAATCGTAATCAGGCTTGGCGTATCCATAACGCCCTCCATAGACCATAAAAAGAGGACGGGAAGTGTGAAAATCGCGCCTGCCGCAAGCGATTCGCCTGCGGAACCGATTGTCTGCACCATGTTGCTTTCCAAAAGAGAGTCGCGCCGCAGAATAACGCGGATTACGCCCATTGAAACGACCGCCGCGGGAATGGAGGCGGATATGGTCATGCCCACCCGCAGCCCAAGATATGCGTTTGCCGCGCCAAATACAATGGCGAGGAGAACGCCGGTGATAATGGAGACAGGGGTCAGCTCTTTTTGCTGTTTCGAGTGATGTTCTTTGCTCATACGGATATGCCTTTCCTGTTTTTTCTGAATCAACTTTACAATCATTTCTAAAAGTGTTTCCTGTTTTGAAAAATATTATGCGGAAGGTATTGACAAATACCGTACCAAGGTATAGTATATAATAAAATAAGAAAAAAAGGAGAAACTGTTTATGGAAAAAAATCGTGAGAACGACGAAAATCAGAACACGGAAATACCATGTGAAGGATGTACCCACAAAAAAAAGGAGCGCACGCCAAAAGAACAGCGGGATTTGGTAAACCGCCTGAGCCGTATTGAGGGGCAGGTGCGCGGAATTAAAGGAATGGTGGAGAAAGAGGCGTACTGTATTGACATTTTGGTTCAGGTAGCGGCAGTCAACGCGGCGCTCAACAGCTTTAGCAGGGTGCTGCTTTCCGACCATATCAAAACATGCGTGACACAAGATATTTTGGACGGCAAGGAAGAAACGGTCGATGAGCTGGTTGAGACGGTTAAAAAATTAATGAAATAAGCATGAATAAACAGATACGAGAGGGGGTAATGGGAGATGGAGCAGTATACGGTGACGGGAATGAGCTGCGCCGCCTGCAGCAGCAGGGTGGAGAAGGCAGTGTCGAAGGTAGCGGGCGTAAATGCGTGTTCCGTCAGTCTTTTGACAAACGCAATGGGCGTAGAAGGCACGGCAAAGCCAGAAGACATTATCAAGGCAGTGGAAGAGGCAGGCTACGGAGCGATGCCAAAAAACAACGCGGTGCAGAAAAACGCTTTGGACGCATCGCAGGAAGACCTGCTTGCAGATAAGGAAACGCCGGTCTTAAAGCAGCGTCTGATTTATTCTTTGGGATTTCTGATTGTCCTGATGTATCTTTCAATGGGACATATGATGTGGGGCTTTCCCGTGCCGTCCATACTGGAAGGCAATCATGTCGCAATGGGGCTGATACAGCTTTTATTGACCATATCAGTCATGGTCATCAACCAAAAGTTTTTTATCAGCGGTTTTAAAAGCCTGTTTCATAAGTCGCCAAACATGGACACACTGGTGGCGCTTGGTTCTACGGCTGCATTTGTGTACAGCGCGTACGCGCTTTTTGCGATGACGGATGCACAGCTAAACGGCGATATGCAGGCAGTCATGGACTACATGCATGAATTTTATTTTGAGTCTGCGGCGATGATTCTGACGCTTATCACTGTAGGAAAAATGTTGGAGGCGCGCTCAAAGGGCAGAACAACCGATGCACTGAAAGGGCTGATGCGCATATCCCCGAAGACAGCGGTCGTCGTGCAAGACGGCAGCGAGCGCACGGTTGGTATTGAAGAAGTCGTCAAAGGCGACGTGTTCGTGGTAAGACCGGGCGAGAGCATTCCGGTTGACGGCATTGTGCTTGAGGGAACGAGCGCAGTTGACGAGGCGGCGCTTACGGGTGAGAGCATTCCGGTCGACAAGGCGGCGGGCGACAGCGTGTCGGCAGCAACCATAAACCGCTCCGGATTTATCAAATGTGAGGCGGTGCGCGTCGGCGAGGATACGACGCTTTCGCAGATTATCAAGATGGTGAGCGACGCGGCGGCAACCAAAGCGCCGATTGCCAAGGTCGCGGACCGCGTATCGGGCGTGTTTGTGCCTGCGGTTATCGCAATCGCACTGGTCACGGCGTTTGTGTGGCTGTTGACCGGCGCAGGCGTGGGATTTGCGCTTGCAAGGGGCATCTCCGTTCTTGTCATCAGCTGCCCTTGCGCGCTCGGGCTTGCAACCCCCGTTGCGATTATGGTCGGAAACGGTGTCGGCGCCAAAAAAGGCATTTTATTCAAAACCGCCGTATCATTGGAAGAGGCGGGAAAGGTGCAGATTGTCGCACTTGACAAGACAGGCACGATTACAAGCGGTATGCCGAAGGTTACGGATATTATACCCATAGAGGGTATTGATGCAAAGACATTGATTGCAATGGCATATGCGCTGGAGGAAAAAAGCGAGCATCCGCTTGCGCGCGCCGTGTGCGAGTATGCGCAGAATGAATTGGCAAAAAACGCGGACAAAAACAGTCAGAAGCAGATTGGTACGATTACGGAGTTTGAGGCGCTTTCGGGAAACGGCGTTACGGCACTGTGCGACGGAAAACGGCTTTTTGGCGGCAGCGGAAGCTTTATCGGAAAAAAGACGGGGATTCCCAATGCACTGCAAAAACAGTCCAAGGAACTCTCACGGCAGGGCAAGACACCGCTCTTTTTTACACGTGAGGACACAGCGGGAAACGATGCGCTTGTAGGAATGATTGCGGTGGCGGACGTTATCAAGGAGGACAGCGCGCAGGCAGTGCAGGCTCTGAAAAACATGGGGCTTCATGTGGTGATGCTCACGGGCGATAACGAGCAGACCGCGCAGGCAATCGGCGCGCAGGCAGGCGTGACGGAGGTGATTGCAGGCGTTCTCCCCGACGGCAAGGAGAGCGTCATTCGCAAGTTAAAAGAAAAAGGCAAGGTGGCAATGGTCGGCGACGGCATCAACGACGCTCCCGCGCTTACAAGAGCGGACATCGGCATTGCAATCGGCGCGGGAACGGACGTCGCAATCGACGCGGCGGACGTGGTGCTGATGAAGAGCAGGCTTAGTGACGTGCCTGCGGCAATCCGCCTGAGCCGGCGGACGCTGCGCAACATTCACGAAAACTTATTTTGGGCGTTTATCTACAACATTATCGGTATCCCGCTTGCGGCAGGACTGCTGATTCCGCTCTTTCACATTCAGCTCAATCCGATGTTTGCGGCGGCGGCGATGAGCCTTTCAAGCTTTTGCGTGGTGACAAACGCGCTGCGCTTAAATTTTGCCAATATTCATGACGCGTCAAGGGACAAAAAGGCGCGCCATATGATAAAGGAAAATCAGGAAGCAGAACTGAAAAAGGAGGATTTCAACATGACAAAGACAATGAAAATCGAAGGAATGATGTGCGGACACTGCGAGGCACGGGTCAAGAAATGCTTAGAGGCGCTTGCGGGGGTCACAGAGGCGGCGGTAAGCCACGAAAAGGGAACCGCAGTGGTAACGTGCAGCGGCGAGGTGTCTGACGAGGCGCTTACGAAGGCTGTGGAGGAGCAGGATTATAAGGTGGTTTCCATCGAGTAAAAAGCATCAAAAAAAAGCGCGCTGACCGTCGTTTAGTTGAAGGTCAGCGCGTCTCTTGCTTCACGGATTACCGTGATGAGGTCTGTCATTTCCACAAGATACGAATCGATTTGTGTTTCGTCCATTGTGGAAAAATCAAGGGCAAAAAGTTCTTGTAAGCGGTCGTCGTGTTGCTCTTCGACTGCTTTTGCCGCTTTTACGCCGTCAGGCGAAGCGTCTTGTGCGGCGGCAAGCTCCTGCATTTTAGCGTAAGAGGTTTTAAGAAAGCTGCACATGTCGGCGGCGCTTTCGATTTTAGTTTCCAAAGTTACTTCTGTATTCGGGACCAACTCATTAATGGGACTGTCTGTGTTTAATGAATGGGAGCTTTTGAAAAAACTGCATCCCGTTAAAAAAAGTACAGTGCCGATGAGCAAAGTGGAAAGTTGTAATATATGCTGATTTTTCATGTGGTATCCTCCGGTTTACAGTATTGTGGGTTAGCGTTTTGCTTGCATTTGATTTGACAGCGGGATAACTTAAAACCAATATTAGCAAAATAGGATGTTGTTGTCAATTCGATATAAATGTTTGGTTAATTTTTATAAAATTTATGCAAAATGAAGCTTGTTATATTGAAAAAATGCGCTATAATTAATTTTAAACATGCAAATAATTTACCAGTATTTACAAACAAAAGTTTATAAAGAGGTATTTTGCAGTTTAGTAAATTAATTTTTAGGAGGAAAAGCTGTGAAAAAGAAAATTGTTTCAATGTTGCTTGCATTGACGCTTGTAGTGACTGGCATCCCTTCTGGTATGACGGTGAGAACCGTGAATGCGGCGGAGCTTTCGGAAGAGAGCGCTGTGATTACTGAGGAAACGAAAGAAGCGGACGATGTGGCAGAAAGTAGTGAGGAAGAACAGGAAACGCTTCACTCTGCGGCAGGTGATTTGTATACTTTCAATGTTTCGGAGAGCGGGAAAGCGGTTGGCTCCGACGGAGTTGTCTACGAGGATGTGGTATACCTTTCGGCAGAAAATGTAAAAGCATTGAATGCGGATGCACGGGATGCGTATTTTGCATTTTGTGACGAGATTGCATCTGCATTCAGAGAAGGGGATATTTTAGAGGATGTCGTAGCAGCCGTGGATGAAGATGGTACGCTTGCTTTTCATTACTCTATTCCCGTAAAAGCGCTCGAGACAGGTATGGGTAAACTTGCAGAAGACTTTATAGAGAGTGTACAGACCGAGGAAATTGCCCAAGAGACACAAGGAGAGGAAACTGCAGCATCACAGGCTGAAGCTTTGGAGGATAAGAGTGAGGCTGAAGAAACCGTTGATGTAGAAGATTCAATAGAAAAGGCTTCCGCAGAAGAGTCTTTGGAAGAGACTATAGAAGAAACCTTAACAGAGGAAACGACAGCAGATGACAGCACGGAAGAAGATACCGCAACGCAGGAAGAAACAACGGTAGAAGAAACTGTATCAGATACGGATGCACAAGAGAGCGCCGTTGAGAGTGAAATGGAGTCACAATCGAGTGATGAAACAGTGATAGACGAGACTTCAGCAGAAGAAACGCAGACTGATATGGAGGAAGAGTCAGAGTCTGAAACAGAAGATACGTTGTTGTCAGAAGAAAATATGGAGTTGATTCCCGAACTTGAGGAAGAATATTTTCCTGTAATTGAGAACGTAAAAGCAGATATTATTGTAGATTTAGGATATGATAGCGCTGAAATACAGGAGATAAAATCTATTTTGCCCTCGAAAGACTGGTTTAGTTCGCAGCTTACGAAAAACCAGCAAACGATTTACAAAGCTTGCGGGGCAATGGGAAAAGGAACCAACAAATTTAAATTTAATGCCACAAGTAAATTAACTTTGGATGATTTTAAGCAGGCCATTTCGGCATATATTTTGACAGAACCGTATAAATGTGATTGGATGGACTTGTCATCGCAAGGTAAACTTGACATCGTATATTACTATTATTCAAAGTCTGATCCAACATATGAGTGGGAAGTAAATATTGGAAAGTCCGAATTTTACAATGCGTCACTTAATAAAGCCGCGGAGGCTAAGATTTTAGAGCTTGCGGCACAGGCACAGGAATATGCAATTCAAAATTATCCTAACGCGCCGGTATATGGAATTGTAAAATATTTTGACAAGTGGATTTGTGAAAATAATTATTACAACATGGTAGGAGTAACTGGCGGCAGCTCATCGGATAAGAGTACACGGGAAATTTATTATTATTCCCATTCATCCTATGGTATTTTACTAAAAGGATATGGTGTATGTGAAAGTTACGCGCTCTCCATGACAAGACTTCTTGATTCAATCGGTATTCCTAACATGTATGCAACAGGCTTAGTGCCTGCAGACACAGAGAGCGGATTCGGCGGACATGCATGGAATTATGTTCAAATGCCGGATAGAAATTGGTACCTGCATGATTCGACATGGAATGATGATGAGAAACTGGGGGGATCAACAGAAGATTATCTTCTGTGTGCGGATGACGGCTATCACTTTCCTGTTGGAAACAGATATAATAGTTTTACAGAGATATTTGATTTTGTAACACCTTCGGCTACCGGGTATAAGCCTGCGGTTGAGAGCATCAAACTTTCTCAGACAGAGATTAACCTTCTTCCGAAAAAGACAGCGGAACTTACTTATGATAATGCGTACATATCAAATGAAAATGTTACAAAGACATGGTTAAGCAGTGATGAAAAAGTAGCAAAGGTAGATAAAAACGGTAAGATTACGGCAGTGGCTCCGGGGCAGGCTAAAATCACGCTTACGGCAGCGGGAATGACGGAGACATGTGTTGTCAATGTACATCAAATCAATTCGCTCCTTTTTGAAGATAGCGGAAAGGCCAGCCTTACAACTTCCGGCGGAATTGTAAGCGGAAGCAGTAAAAAGGAAACGCAGCATGTTTATCTTACAGTAAAGCAGAAGGCAGAGAATCCGGTATATACTGCCGAAGAGCTGTATCAAAAGGGAATTTTTGATGATTTTGCAATTGTTTCTTCAAATACAAGTGTGGCTGAGATTTCAACTACAGTTACAGGAAACAAAATAGATCTTGCCATAACACCTGCGGCAGTAGGAAAAACAAAGGTTACGGTTACTTTTGGTACAAAGAAGGCAACACTGAATTACTCTGTGGGCGAAATGCTGGATGAAAATTGGTTTGACCTCAAGGAAGTTGATGCGCTTGTGAAAGATGGAAAAGAGGGTAAACTGATGTACACAGGTAAAGCATATAAGCCCAAGGTTGTACTGTCAAGTGAGGGAAAAGCCAAGAAGGTGAAGTTTAAGGTAAGTTATTTTAATAATAAAGATGCGGGAACTGCATCGGTTGTTATTGCGGGCACAGGAACATTTGGCGGAGAATTGAAAAAAGAGTTTATTATCAGTCCGCTTGAACTCAAGGTCGATACTAGTGCAATCAAGGTATCACCGAAGAATTTATATAATGGCGGTGTGAATCAAACAAAGAGCACGGTGAAGCATATTGATAACAGCGGAAAGAAGCCTAAGAAAGTGGGATTAAAGGCTGGCAAAGACTATGATATTAAGTATACAAATAAAGTAACAAAGGAAACAACCACTAATCCTACAGAGGCAGGAGAGTACACAATGGAAATTGTGGGCAAGGGAAATTATTCCGGTGGGGATAATAAACCTGTAGCGATTGAAGGTGCAACATGGAAGATAGAGCCAAATGATATTAAGAAGGTAAAAGTGACCGTAAAAGTAAATGGCACAACTCCTGTCGTTACGGTTGCAATCGGTAAGAATATGTTGCCTGAGACGGATTATAAGATGACGTTCTACAAAGATAAGGAATGCAAGACGCAGGTCAATAAAGACATTCTTGCTGCAAAAACCCAATATTTCGTAAAAGTAGAGGCAGCAGGTGCAAATCTTACAGATCTTAAAAACAAGCCAATCGTAAAGAGCTTTAAAACAAAATAATCCATATAAAATTTAGTAATATTGCACAAAAAGGAACCAAAAACGGTTCCTTTTTGTGCAAAGTATTGACAACTGTACTGTTTTCACAGTAATATTAAAAATATACCAGTGAAATTGGGTATTTTATACAAAAGGAGCGGTTGTCATGGAGATAAAAAATACCATACTCGTAGTTGATGATGAGGAATTTGTTAAAAAATCACTTACGGATGTGCTGGTTGATGAGTTTGAAGTTATCGGTGCATGGAACGGTAAGGAAGCGCTTGAGATTTTGGAGCGGAATATCAATAAAATTGCCGTGATTGTGCTCGATTTGATTATGCCTGTAATGGACGGATTTCAGTTTATGGAAGAGTTCCGCCGCCATAAAGAGTATGATAATATTCCTGTGATTGTAGCTACCTCAAACGAGGACTGGCATTCCGAGAAAAAGTGTTTGGAAGCCGGTGTCTGGGACTTTGTAATGAAGCCGTACAATCCGGTGCTGCTGCAGTTTCGAATAAAGAATGCAATTGATAAAAGCCGCATGATTATGTCGGAGCGTGATGCGGTGACAGGATTGTATACGAAGTTTAAGTTTTATCAAGAGGTCCGTATGCTGCTTGCGGATGCGCATGACGGTGATTTTGCGTTTGTGCGGATTGACATTGACCGGTTTAAGATGATAAATAATTTTTATGGTATCAAGGAAGGCGATAAAGTACTCTCGAGCGTGGCAAAGGAGCTTGACCGCGTTGCACTGGTGTTTGACAAGTTTGCGTACGGCAGACTTGAAAATGACGTGTTTGCCGTGTGTATGCCCTATCAGGAGGAAAATATCGACCTGCTTGTAAAAGCGCTCCAAATTAATTTGAAGAAAGTCAATAAGGATTACAATATTAAGATGTCCTGCGGTGTTTACGTGATTAAGGATCGGACGATGGACGTGTCTGAGATGTACGACAGGGCGTTTCTTGCGGCAAAGAACTGTAAGGGAAAATTTGTGGAGAGCGTGGCGTATTATGACGACAGCATGATAGAAAACATGCGGCAGGAGCAGTTTATTATCAATGAGGTCAATAAGGCGATTGATGAGGAGCAGTTTGAGGTTTTTTTGCAGCCCAAAATCAATCTTGTCACCGATAAATCCTATGGTGCGGAGGCGCTTGTACGGTGGAAGCACCCGGACAGGGGGATGATTTCTCCGGGAGAGTTTATTCCTGTGTATGAACGAAACGGTATTATCGGACGGCTGGACCAGTATATGTGGCGCCATGTCTGTATGCTGCTTCGCAGATGGCTTGATGAAGGCAAAAATCCAAACCCGATTTCCGTCAATGTGTCGCGGGTAAACATTTACAATCCGCATTTGGTGGAAATCTTAAAGAAGTTGATTACGGAGTACCGCATACCGGCGGGACTTTTGAATTTAGAGCTGACAGAGAGTGCGTTTATGGAGGATCAGGCGCTTGTCATGAAGACCATGAGCAGGCTTCATGACATCGGTTTTAAGATTATGATGGATGATTTCGGAAGCGGTTATTCGTCCCTTAACGTGCTTAAAGATATGGAAGTGGATTATCTCAAGGTGGATATGAAGTTTCTCCAGCAGAGCCAAAAGTTTAACAGCAAGGGAGAGAAAGTGATTACCTCCGTTATCCGTATGGCAAAATGGCTGCATCTTCCCTCAATTGTGGAGGGTGTGGAAACACTGGAACAGGTCGATTTCTTAAAATGCATCGGCTGTGAGTATGCGCAGGGCTTTTTCTATGCAAAACCGATGCCCATTGAAGAGTATGAAGCGTTTCTTGAGCAGGAAAATATGAGGGTGACAGGAAGCTTTACGGATGAAAATGCGGATATTATCGGTGAAATTTGGAACACACGTTCTAATACGGGCATTTTCTTTGATATGCTTGATATTCCGATTGCCATTTATGAGTATCGCAACAACAAAATTGAGCTTTTGCGTGCGAATAAAAAATACGATAATGACATTTCGTTTGAGAAAGGCATTGACGAGAACGAGCATAACCGCAGGGTTAGAAATGAGTGCAATATTTTGCTGGAAGAATTCGGGAAGCTTGTCAGAGGCGAATTTTTTGAACCGGTGGAGTATGAGGTCGTCTCGGATTTGTGGTACCGTTTATCCATAAAGCCGATTGGCAGGCGGGCGGATACAATGATTATTATGGTTACGTTTTGTGAGATTAGTGAGTATAAGCAGTAAATGTTTTAGGGAAAGGATGCGGCGTCTGAGGAAATTGTCGGGACGATGCATCTTTTTTATTTCCGTAAGCAGCAGAAGAAACTAATGGGATTGCTTATTGACATTAACTGTATTATCGTATACAATAATACGAGAATGCAAAAATGCAGTAAAAACACGGCAAACAACAAAGGAGATGAGGCAGACAATGGAAAACAGTACCGGATATTTTGAAAACCGCCCGGTTACCATGAACGAGCATAACAACCTTCTGCAGATTGAGGAGCATATGTACCAATTGCAGGATGTGGAAAAACCGAATGCGTTTCGGAACATGTTCCCTTATGATGAGATACCCAAAATACCGTTTAACGACCGGATGGTTCCGCATAATATGCCGAAGGAAATTTGGATAACGGACACGACGTTTCGCGACGGGCAGCAGTCGAGAGCGCCGTACAGCACGGAGCAGATTGTAACAATCTATGATTATCTGCACAAGCTCGGCGGACCAAACGGCATGATACGCCAAAGCGAGTTTTTCTTATACAGTAAAAAAGACAGGGACGCCGTGTACAAATGTATGGAGCGCGGTTATCAGTTTCCCGAGGTTACCTCGTGGATTCGGGCGAGCAAGGAAGATTTTAAGCTGGTAAAAGAGATTGGCATGAAGCAGACGGGGATTCTTGTGAGCTGCTCCGACTATCATATTTTTATGAAACTGAAAATGACAAGAAGACAGGCAATGGAGCATTATCTTTCGGTCGTAAAAGAGTGTCTTGACGAGGGAATCAGTGTCAGATGCCATCTGGAGGATATTACAAGAGCGGATATTTACGGTTATGTCGTGCCGTTTTGTCAGGCGCTGATGCAGCTGGCGGAGCAGTACAAACTGCCGATTATCGTGCGTGCCTGCGATACAATGGGTTATGGCGTGAACTTTCCCGGCGCGGTTATTCCAAGAAGCGTTCAGGGAATTATTTATGCGCTGCATACGCATGCGGGCGTACCGGAGGAATGGATTGAGTGGCACGGACATAACGACTTTTATAAAGCGGTTTCCAATTCGACAACGGCATGGCTTTACGGCTGTGCGGGCGTCAATACGTCGCTTTTCGGCATCGGGGAGCGCACGGGCAATACGCCGCTTGAGGCGATGGTGTTTGAGTACGCGCAGCTTCGCGGAACGCTGAACGGCATGGACACAACCGTAATTACGGAGCTTGCGGAGTATTACGAGAAGGAAATCGGTTATCAGATACCGCCGAGAACCCCGTTTGTCGGAAAAAACTTTAATATTACAAGAGCGGGGATTCACGCGGACGGACTGTTGAAAAACGAAGAGATTTACAATATATTTGACACCGAAAAGTTCCTGAAAAGACCTGTGCTTTGCGCTGTTTCCAATACATCGGGACTTGCGGGCATCGCGCACTGGATTAACACGTACTTTAAGCTTGGCGGGGATGCGAAGATTGAAAAGAGTTCCGAGCTGGTGGCATATGTTAAGACATGGGTTGATGCAGAGTATGAGAGCGGCCGTGTCACGGTGCTTACGGACAATGAGCTTTTGGCGGTGATTGACGAGGGCTGCAAAACACTTGGCATAACACTTGGGACAGATTGAGAGGGCGCAAAGTACATGAGTGAGTATGATGTCAATTATGATGCGCCGGACAAATATTCGTTGGGGAGCAGAGTGTTTAACAAGCTGCGCGAAGACATTTTAAACGGCAGATATAACGAGAAGGACGAGCTGAAAGAGGCGGCGGTCGCGGAGGAACTTGGCGTGAGCAGAACTCCTGTTCGCGAGGCGTTCCGGCAGCTTGAGCTGGAGGGATTAATCCGTATCGTGCCAAACAAGGGCGCGTATGTGACGGGCATATCTGCCTGCGATGTGGCGGACATCTATGAAATCCGCTCGCTCCTTGAGGGGCTGTGCGCGAAATGGGCAACGAAAAAAATATCAAAGGACGCGATTGAGGAGATGGAGGAAACCATTCTTTTGAGTGAGTTTCATTTGTCGAAAGGGCACTTTGAGCAGCTGACCGAGCTTGACAACCGCTTTCATATGCAGCTATACGAGGCGTGCGAGAGCAAGATGTTAATTCACCTGCTCAAGGATTTTCACCAGTATGTCCAAAAAGAGCGGCAAAAGACGCTTTCGGACAAGGAGCGCAGCAAAGCGGCGGTGGCGGAGCATAAGAGTATCATGGAGGCAATCCGCGATGGCAATGCGCAGCTTGCGGAACGGCTTGCGGACGAACATATTTGTAATGCGTATAAAAATATGGTAAAATGTGGGTTAAGCGAAAAACATTAAGAACACGAAGGACAGCGTTCTTCGTGATTATATGAAAACAGGAGGAGTAAACGATGGCAAAAATTCAAATGACGACACCGCTTGTGGAGATGGACGGGGACGAAATGACGCGCATTCTTTGGAAAATGATAAAGGATGAGCTGCTGCTTCCCTACATTGACTTAAAGACGGAGTATTATGATTTAGGACTTGAGTACAGAAACGAGACGAACGATCAGGTGACTGTGGACTCTGCGGAGGCGACAAAGAAGTACGGCGTTGCCGTAAAGTGCGCGACAATCACCCCCAATGCGGCGCGTATGACGGAATATAATCTGAAAGAAATGTGGAAAAGTCCCAACGGCACCATCAGGGCAATCCTTGACGGTACGGTTTTCAGAACCCCGATTGTCGTAAAGGGGATTGAGCCTTGCGTGAAGAATTGGGAAAAACCGATTACGCTTGCAAGACATGCGTACGGTGATGTCTATAAGAATACGGAAATCAAGGTTCCGGGCGCAGGGAAAGCGGAGCTTGTATTTACGGGTGAGGATGGAACACAAATCAGGGAACTGATTCACAATTTCGACGCTCCGGGAATTCTTCAGGGAATCCACAATACGGACAAGTCCATTGCAAGCTTTGCGCATGCATGTTTTAAATATGCCTTAGATACGAAGCAGGATTTGTGGTTTGCGACGAAGGATACGATTTCCAAGAAGTATGACCATAACTTTAAGGATATTTTTCAGGAGATTTACGATGCAGAGTATGCAAAGCAGTTTGAGGCGGCGGACATTGAGTATTTTTATACCTTGATTGATGATGCGGTAGCGCGCGTGATGAAGGCGAAGGGCGGATTTATTTGGGCATGCAAGAATTATGACGGAGATGTCATGAGCGATATGGTAAGTTCGGCATTCGGTTCTCTTGCGATGATGACGTCCGTGCTTGTTTCACCGACGGGCGTGTATGAGTATGAGGCGGCGCACGGTACGGTGCAGCGGCATTATTATAAGCACCTGAAAGGGGAGGAAACCTCTACAAACTCCGTTGCGACAATCTTTGCATGGACAGGCGCACTGAGAAAACGCGGTGAGCTTGACAAGATTTCAGAGCTTGTGGAGTTTGCGGACAAATTGGAAAAGGCGACAATCAAGACGATAGAGGACGGAAAAATGACAAAGGATTTGGCGCTCATTACATCGTTAAAAGATGTTACAGCGCTAAGCAGCGGGGACTTTATCAAGGCAGTCAGAGCGACGTTTGATGCAGTCTAGGCGTTTATCAAATGAAATCGGAAAAGGGAGGGCTTTACTCGGAAAGCGCCTCCCATTTTTCGTATAACTCTTCCAGTTCGTTACAAACCGTTTCTTTTTCTTTAGACAATTCCTGCAATTTGGCGGAGTTGGTGGCATTCTCGGGCTTTGCCATTTCCGTGTCAAGCGATGCGGATTTTTGTTCCAATTCCTCTATGCGCGCTTCGCATTTTTTTAAGTCGTTTTCTTTTTTGCGCGCCTGTGCCTGTGTTTCTTTCTGCTGTTTCCAATCCAGTTTTTGTGTGGATACCTCCTCTGCGGCAGCTGCTTCCAAAACTGACACGGGTGTCAGAATTTCGCGCTTTTCCAAATAGTAGTCGTAGTTTCCGATATAGTTTACAAATTCCTGATGCGTAAGCTCTAAGATGCGCGACGCGGTTTTATTGATAAAATAGCGGTCGTGCGAAACGTAGAGGACGGTGCCTTCATAGGCGTTGAGCGCCGATTCGAGGATTTCCTTTGAGGTAATATCCAGGTGGTTTGTCGGCTCGTCGAGGATTAGGAAATTTGCCTCGGAGAGCATCAGCTTTGCAAGGGACACGCGCCCGCGCTCTCCGCCGCTGAGTGCGCTGATTTTCTTGAAAACATCTTCTCCCGTAAACAAAAATGCCGCAAGGGTGTTTCGGATTTGGGTGTTGGTCAGGTACGGGTAGTCGTCGCTGATTTCCTCAAACAATGTCTTGTCCATGTGGAGTACGTGATGTTCCTGGTCATAGTAGCCGATTTCCACATTTGCGCCAAGTTTAATTTCGCCTGTGTCGGCAGGAATGAGTTCGTTGATAATTTTTAACAGTGTCGTCTTTCCGGTGCCGTTGTCGCCGATAATGGCGACATGCTCGCCGCGTTTGAGTTCAAAAGAAACATGTGAAAAAAGCTTATTTTGCCCAAAGCTTTTGGACAGCTCCTGTATCTGTATGACGTCGTTTCCGCTTGTTTGGTGCGGGGTGAGCTTTAATTTCATGTCGGCATTGACTTCGACGGGCTTTTCAAGCCGTTCGATTTTATCGAGCATTTTTTCGCGGCTTTCCGCGCGCCGTATGGATTTTTCGCGGTTAAACTGCCTGAGCTTGTCGATGACCGCTTCCTGATGCTTGATTTCTCGCTGTTGGTTTAAATAGGCGTTCATCTGCTCTGTGCGCAGATGCTCTTTTTGCAGTGCGTAATCGGAGTAGTTTCCTTTGAAAGAAGATACAACGCCGTTGTCAAGCTCAATGATTTTCGTGGCAATCCTGTCCAAAAAATAGCGGTCGTGTGACACGATAATGACGGCGCCCTTGTAATTCAGGAGATACGTTTCAAGCCATGCAATGGAGTTTAAATCCAAGTGGTTTGTCGGCTCGTCGAGCATAATCAAATCAGGCTTTTGCAGCAGCAGCTTTCCGAGTGCAATGCGCGTTTTCTGACCGCCGGAGAGGGTTGCGACTTTCTTGTCAAATTCGTCCTCTCCGAATCCGAGTCCTTTTAAGATGCCCGTAATTTCGCTTTTGTAAGCGTATCCGTTGATGTCCTCAAAGCGGTGCGTCAGGTTGGTGTATTTTTTGAGCAGAAGTTCAAGCGCATTCCCGTCGGCGTTTTTCATGTCAAGCTCACACTGGCGCATTGCGGATTCCAAATCCAGTACTTCCTGTTTGACGGTCAGAAGCTCGTCAAACAGGGTGTTTTCGCTGTCTACCGCCTGATGCTGCGCAAGGTAGCCGAAGCTTTTGTCTTTTGCAAAAGTTACAAGTCCTGTATCCGCAGGCAGTTCGCCGACAATGATTTTAAGCAGGGTCGATTTCCCTGCGCCGTTGATGCCGACGATGGCTGCTTTTTCGTAATCTTCTATATGAAAGGACGCGTTTTTGATAACGTGATTGTCCGTAAATGTTTTGTCGATGTTGCTGCATGATAAAATCATGGTGGTCCTCCGTTTTTCCTGTCTGTAAATCGTAATCTCTATTATAGTACAATAACTTGGAAAGAAAAACAAGGTGTTAACAAATATAAAAGACGTATACATGGGAAAATGCCTGCGCTTTCAAATGAAAGGCAGGCATTCATCCGTTAACTTGGCAAAGGGTATGGTGTAAATCATATTTTTTGTTCCGATTTGTATTTTATAAGCTTGGAAAGCGCAGGGTATGCTATTACTGTCACAAGATAATTATGGTTCCGAAATGCGGCTTACACCGACAAAGATTTCGGATATTTTATACCATGTCGGATAATCCACAATGCCGTTGGCAGGTAAACCAAAAACGCGTTGGAACGTACGTACGGAGTTGGCAGTGCCGCTGCCAAAGACGCCGTCTTCTGCGATAATCGGAAGTGCCGGGTAGTTTTGTGCAATGCGGTTAAGCTGCTGCTGCATTTGCAGTACTTTCTGCCCTGAAGAGCCGATGGTCAGGTCGTATCCAGGCCATGAGGAGGGCACGCCTGAAATATAGGAGGTAGAGTTGATATACATATCGCTTCCGTAATAATAGCGTATAATTTCAATCGGCGTATAGCCTTGGTCGCCAAGATATTTGCTGCCCCATTGTGAGAGTCCCTTGCACGTGGTGCGGTTGCCGTCACAGTAAGAAGTGAAAATCGGCTGACGCACACCCGGGCGGGAGAGGTAGTTTGAAAAAATGGAATCTACAATACGGCTTACGTTCTCATAAATATTTCTGCCGTGTATCCATTTTTGATCGTAGGCGGTGGAGGAGGTAATGGTGAAGTTGTAGCCTTGATTCCGGTACCACTCCGTGTAAACGCGATTCAATGTAAAAGACATAATTACCAGTGTATTCGCATAAATGGCATTTTCCGTCCATGTGGCATAAATCTCGGAAGAAACAACATTTTTAATATAATCCGTATAACGCACATAATAATTCGGCGCGCTTGAATCCTGCGGTACGCCGTCGTGAACAATGATAAATTCCGGAATGACAACACGGCTTAGAACAATTTCTCCGCTCTCGTCCATCGGCTTGATTTCGTCCTCTGGGATTTTGGGCGGATATTCGCCATACAGGGTATGGTCGGGAATGATAATATCTTCTTCCGCAGGAGCATCAGGACCTTCCAGTTCCAAGGGTGTCATTGACACCGGCTGGACTGCCGTAACGTCGGGAAGGATTTCCGTACCTGAAATAAACACCGGTTCATAGCCTGACGCCGTGACGGTAATGTTGTACTCGGAGTAAGGCTGCACTTCGCTCGGTTCCGTGCTGTAGTTTATACTGGGAGCGGGCAGCGCGATTGTTTCGGTCTGTCCCGATTCGTTTGTGGTGAGAGTGGTCACCACGGCATCGGGCTCTCTTGTATAGGAAATGGTGATAGTTGCATTCTGAATGGGAATCAGTCCCTGTGATGAGGTAACGTTTATGGTGAGATTTCCCGAGTAAGCGGGAGCTTCGGTTTTGACAATATTAGACATAAAAATCCCCTGCATACGTTTTGTTGATAGTATATGCAGGGGATAGTGCTGTTGTGAATAATCTGCTTAAACGGACTCGTCGATAACAGTACCAGCAGTTGCTTCGGTTACCGTACCGGTGTTTGTTGTGGTATCTGTTTTGTCCGTAACCGTGCCGTCGCCGGAAGCTTCCGCTTTGTCCTTATCTTTCTGCAAAAGCTCGTTTAAAAATTTGTTTGAACTTGTGGTCGGCTTTTTCTCCGACTTATCAAGAAGCTTGTCAAGCACCTTGTTTCTGACAGTAGAGATTGTACTTCTCTGCGGATCGTAAGTATAGGTACATGCATGTCTTGATTTACTTGTGCTTGTTGATGAGGAGCTGCTGCTCTTGTCTGTAGAAGAGGAGCCTTCCTTCGGATCATAAGTGTAGCTGTTTGCATGTCTTGAACCGCTTGTAGAGGTTTTCTTTTGGTAGTCATCTGTGTCAACTGTATCAAAGTAAGACTTCATAAGCTTTTTATATGAGCCTGACTTAATCATTCTCGAATCACCAACCGTGCCGAAAATGCTGTTCATGCCGGAAGTCTTTAAGTTTAATGAATTATTAAAAAAACTGTTCATTGATGATGAATTCCATGAAACTCCTGCCATAAATATCACTCCTTTGATTTAAAATAATCCTATTGCGTCCATGCCGTTCTTATATTCTTTATTATGTTATCGGCTGTTTTATGAAAAATATTGATATTGTTTCAAAATTTTTCTTCAAACGACAAACGTGTTTTGCGGCATCAGTACGCTTTTTATGCCATTATCTTAACATAAAAGGTAGAAAATGGCAAATCTTTTTTCATATCTTTTATGGTATGTTTGTGCATGATAAAATATAGCATGTTATTTTTTATAACCAGCACGTTTGCGCAGTGTCGGATCAAGAATTTTCTTGCGGATTCTAAGGTTTTCCGGCGTCACCTCAAGAAGTTCGTCCGTGTCGATAAAGTCGAGCGCCTGCTCAAGGCTTAAAATCCTGGGCGGCGTGAGACGCAGTGCTTCGTCGGCGCTGGAAGAACGTGTGTTTGTAAGCTGTTTTTTCTTGCAGACATTCAGCTCAATGTCCTCACTTTTGCCGTTTTGTCCGACAACCATTCCGGAGTATACCTTTTCGCCCGGTCCGATAAAGAGTGTACCGCGCTCCTGTGCATTGAATAATCCGTATGTGATCGCTTCGCCCGCCTCAAACGCAATCAATGAGCCCTGCTTGCGGTACTGTATATCGCCCTTGTAAGGACCATAACCGTCAAAAATGGTATTGAGAATGCCGTTGCCCTTCGTGTCGGTCATAAATTCACCGCGGTAGCCAATCAGACCGCGCGACGGAATGGAAAATTCCAGTCTCGCATAGCCGCCGCTTGCTTTTCCCATGTTTTGCAGCTCACCTTTTCTTTGACTGAGTTTTTCGATGACCGTTCCAGAAAATTCTTCGGGAACATCAATGTATGCCAGTTCCATAGGTTCAAGCGTCTTGCCGTTTTCGTCTTTTTTATATAGAACTTCTGCTTTGCTGACGGCAAACTCATAACCCTCACGGCGCATATTTTCAATTAAAACGGACAAATGCAGCTCGCCGCGTCCGGAAACCTTGAATGAATCGGGGCTGTCCATCTCCTCAACACGAAGCGACACATCCGTGTTCAGTTCCTTGAAAAGCCGGTCTCTTAAATGACGGCTTGTGACATATTTGCCTTCCTGCCCGGCAAGCGGAGAGTCATTGACGATAAACTGCATGGCAATCGTCGGCTCGCTGATTTTTTGGAACGGAATGGGAACGACATTGTCTGTTGCACAGAGCGTATCTCCGATGTGAATGTCGGAAATTCCGGAGATTGCAACGATGGAACCGATGCCTGCTTCCTTTACGTCTACTTTATTTAAACCGTCAAATTCATAGAGTTTGCTGACCTTGACTTTTTGCTGTTTGTCCGGTTCATGGTGGTTGCAGATGATAACCTCCTGATTGACCCTGATTGTGCCGTTGTCTACTTTACCGACACCGATACGCCCGACATAGTCATTATAGTCAATGGTGCTGATAAGTACCTGTGTGCCTGCATCGGGATCACCTTCGGGAGCGGGAATGTAGTCCAAAATGGTTTCAAACAGCGGCGTCATGTCGGAACCCTGCGCATCCTCCTCAAGGGAAGCGACACCGGACTTTGCGGATGCGAATACAAAAGGACAGTCAAGCTGTGAATCGTCGGCGTCAAGCTCCAAAAACAGCTCGAGCACTTCGTCGACAACTTCTGCGGCGCGCGCTTCAGGGCGGTCTATTTTATTGATGCATACAATCACGGGCAGTTTAAGCTCCAATGCTTTTTTGAGAACGAATTTTGTCTGCGGCATGGCGCCCTCAAAAGCATCGACTACAAGAATAACGCCGTTTACCATTTTGAGCACACGCTCAACTTCACCGCCGAAATCGGCATGTCCCGGCGTGTCAATGATATTGATTTTGGTATCTTTATACATAACAGCTGTATTTTTTGACAAAATCGTGATACCGCGTTCGCGTTCTATATCATTAGAATCCATGACGCGTTCCGCGACCTCCTGATTTTCCCGAAAGACGCCGCTCTGTTTTAAAAGCTCGTCCACCAGCGTTGTTTTGCCGTGATCTACATGGGCAATGATTGCGATGTTTCTGACATCTTCTCTTTTCTGTATCATAAATTCCTATCCTTCCTTACGTTTTCAAAACTGTAATAGTATAGCACCGTTAAAGCCATTTTGCAACACGAATTGCGCAAAAACAAAGGTGACAAAAACTTTTTTGAAAATTTCTACAGCGATTTGCAAAATAATAGGAAAAAGAGCCTGCCGCTGTGGATTATCTTGTCATACGCTGCGGAAAATGCCCGAATTCCGGCGGTTTGCGCGATATTTACAACTTTATTTTTCGTATAAAATGGCATATGATGGTAACAGAAAGACGAAGGGAGATTAAAATCAATGCAAGAAACAATGAAGACAAAAAATGGTTATCATGAACAGGTAATTGAAAACAATCAGGTGACGGTTATGGGGGAAATCGTCAGTGATTTCACCTTTAGTCACGAGATTTTTTCGGAAGGCTTTTATATGGTAGATATTCAGGTGGCGCGGCTTTCGGAGTCAATGGATATTATACCTGTCATGGTTTCGGAACGACTTCTCGATGTGAGCGGAGACTATAAGGGGATGATGGTAGTGATTAACGGACAGTTCCGCTCATACAACAGGCATGAGGAGCACAAAAACAAACTGGTTCTTTCCGTATTTGCAAGAGAACTGGAGTTTGTAGATGAGCTTAGCGAGAATATTAAGACGAATCAGATTTTTTTGGACGGCTATGTGTGCAAGGAACCGATTTACAGGAAAACGCCGCTTGGACGCGAGATTGCAGATTTGCTTTTAGCCGTAAACCGTCCTTATGGAAAATCCGACTATATTCCCTGCATCTGCTGGGGCAGAAATGCGCGGTATGCCGCAAACTTTGCGGTTGGAGAGCGATGTCTTGTGTGGGGACGCATTCAGTCGAGAGAATATATGAAGAAACTGTCGGAGGATGAGCTTGAAAAGAGGATTGCTTATGAAGTTTCTGTCAGCAAGCTTGAAATCCCCGATGATGAAGATGACGAATAGATGTTCTGAAGACTTGCCAAATCCGGTCTTATATGATATAATGCCGTGAGGTGTTATACTGCGAGGAAAGGATAAAGGGTATTAATAAATGGGAGATGGATTAATACAGGTATACAGCGGAGAGGGGCACGGAAAATCTGCCACTGCGCTTGGCAGAGCCATACAGACGGCAGGCATGGGCGAAGATGTGGTCATCATTAATTTCCTGAAAGGCAATCAGAGCGATGAATTTCTAAAGCGGATGGAGCCTGAAATTAAGATTTTCCGTTTTGAGAAGAGCGCCGAGGAATTTTCACAGCTTTCCGAGGAGCGTAAGCAGGAGGAAATCCACAACATCCGAAACGGCTTGAACTTTGCAAAAAAAGTCCTCACGACAGGAGAGTGCGACCTTCTGATTTTGGATGAGGTGTTGGGGTTGATTGACAACGGCATAATTGATATTGAGGACCTGCGTCATATTCTCGAGGCAAAGGGAGAGGATGTGGGCATCATCCTTACGGGCATCCGGCTAAACGATGCGGTGTGCCGGCTTGCAGATGAAATTTTTCAAATTGAGGCGGTCGATTGTAAGACAGATTGAGACTGCGGGAAACAAATAATTAATTGAAACAAAAATCCGAAAAGATACGGGCTTGGATGCGGTATATTTTCGGATTTTTTAATGGATTTTTGTGCAATCCGTTGACAGTATGCGCTGCAGGCTATATAATAAAGAAACGAAAAGAAAATACGGGGATAGAGGTCGCGTTTTTTAAAAGTACCTTTTAGGAGGTGTCAGGCACTGATGAGGAGAGGGGAAAGGAAAGGACGCCGAAAGCGGGGACTGCCTGGGGGTTCTTGTCTTGGGCATGCGGTTAAGAGCCGTATGACTGTCATCGTCAGATGGAGCGCTATCGTTTTACCAAAGCCGGCATATGCGGCGCATGGTATTTTAAAGTATGGGACGCCGGTCATCTGAGATAAGATGTTCGGTTTTTTTCATATTTAGGATTATTCAAAAAGGAGGACATACAAATGGCAATTTTTACAGGAGCGGGCGTGGCAATCGTCACACCGATGAAAGAAAACAAAGAAGTGGACTATGAGGCATTTGCGAAGCTGATTGACTTTCAGGTGGAGAACGGTACGGATGCGATTATCGTGTGCGGTACGACAGGAGAGTCATCGACGCTGACGCATGAGGAACATATCGATGTTATCCGGTTCTGCGTGAAGCAGGTAAACGGCAGACTGCCCGTGATTGCTGGTACCGGTTCAAATTGTACCGAAACGGCGGTTTACCTCTCGCAGGAGGCCCAAAAGGCAGGCGTGGACGGACTTTTGTTAGTGACGCCTTACTACAATAAGGCGACGCAGAACGGTCTGTATGAACATTATAAGATGATTGCGGATTCCGTAAAGCTGCCAATTATTTTATATAATGTGCCGAGCAGAACAGGCTGCAATATCGCGCCGGTGACGGTGGTGCGCCTTTGTAAGGACGTGGAGAACATTAAGGGCGTGAAGGAAGCAAGCGGCGATATTTCACAGATTGCAAAACTGATGGCGCTTGCGGACGGCTGTGTGGATTTATATTCCGGAAATGATAATCAGATTGTGCCGATTCTTTCGCTTGGCGGAAAAGGCGTTATTTCCGTGACTTCCAATATTGTACCGCAGCAGACACATGACATCTGTCAGCTTTATTTTGATGGAAAGGTGGAGGAGAGCTGTAAGGAGCAGCTTAGGATGATAGACCTTTGTGATGCGCTGTTCTGTGAGGTTAATCCAATCCCTGTCAAGAAAGCGTTAAATCTTATGGGAATGAATGCAGGGGTATTAAGGCGTCCTTTAACTGAGATGGAGCCGGAGAATGCCGCAAAATTGGAAAAGGCGATGAGAGAATACGGGATTTTATAATAAACCGAAAAGGGGAAAGGATAAAGGACAAAATGACAAAAGTAATAATGCACGGCTGCAACGGAAAGATGGGACAGATGATTACGAATATCATCGCTGCCGAGGAGGATATTGAAATCGTGGCGGGAATTGATGCCTCTGACCATATCAAAAATACATATCCTGTGTTCACAAACATTGCACAGTGTGACGCGGCAGCGGACGTGGTGATTGATTTCTGTTCGGCAGCAGCAGTCGATGCGCTGTTGGATTACTGCGCGGAAAAACAGATTCCCTGTGTATTGTGCACGACAGGGCTTTCGGAGGCACAGCTTGCACATGTTGACGAGGCGGCGAAAAAGGTTGCGGTGTTAAAGTCCGCGAATATGTCGCTCGGCGTAAACATGCTGCTGAAGCTGTTAAAGAATGCCGCCCAGGTGCTTGTTCCCGCAGGCTTTGATATTGAAATTGTGGAGAAGCATCACAACCTCAAGGTGGATGCGCCCAGCGGAACGGCGCTTGCCCTTGCCGATTCAATCAACGAGGAGTTTGACAATCAGTTCGAATACGTATATGACAGAAGCGGGAAGCGGGAGCGGCGCACGGATAAGGAAATCGGAATCAGCGCTGTGAGAGGCGGAACCATCGTCGGTGATCATGACATTATTTTTGCGGGGGAGGACGAGGTCATTACGTTCTCGCACAGGGCATATTCGAAGGCGCTCTTCGGAAAGGGAGCGGTTCAGGCGGCGAAGTTTCTCAAGGGAAAACCGGCAGGAAAATATGACATGAAAGATGTCATCGGCGAGGTCTGATATGGAATTTCGGCCATGCATTGACATTCATAACGGAAAGGTAAAGCAGATTGTCGGTTCTTCTCTTGCAGATAAAAATGACAGTGCGAAGGAAAATTTTGTGGCGCCAAAGGATGCCGGTTATTATGCCGGATTATATCGGGAAAAAGGGATTAAGGGGGGACATATCATCCTCCTTAATCCTGTTTCCAGCGATTATTATGAGGCGACAAAGGCGCAGGCGCTTTGCGCACTTCGCGCCTACCCGCAGGGGATGCAGATTGGCGGGGGCATCAATGACACAAACGCTGAGGCGTACCTTGCGGCTGGGGCTTCCCATGTTATCGTGACTTCGTTTGTCTTTCGGGACGGTCATATCCATATGGAAAATCTTGAGCGTATGCGGGCAGCAGTAGGCAGGGAACATCTTGTGCTTGATTTGAGCTGCCGTATGAGGGACGGGAAGTATTATATTGTAACGGACCGGTGGCAGAAGTTTACGCAGGTGGCGGTGGAGGAGCGCACGCTTGACATGCTTGGCGCTTATTGCGGTGAATTTCTGATTCATGCGGTGGATGTGGAAGGACAAAACCAGGGTATTGAGGAACAGCTTGTACAATCGCTTGGCTGCTGGAGCGGGGATACGCCTGTTACGTATGCGGGCGGTGTGCACAGCTATGAGGACATCAAAAAGATAAAAGCGCTTGGCGGCGGGAGAATTCACGTTACGGTCGGCAGCGCGCTTGATTTATTCGGCGGTACGCTTGAGGTTGACAGGATTATGGAGCTGATTGCGGGAAGTCACCAACACGCAGAATAGTCTTAATAAAAAAGATGTTCGAATTTAATGAAAAATTAAAATTTTTTGAAAAAATTATACAAAAATAGTTGTTCATTTCTTTTTGTTTATGGTAAAATGGTGTTGTGACGATTGAATAGACCGACAAATAAACAGGAGGTGGACAAGGATGGAAGATACCATAAAAAAACAGGAACACAAAAGAGTCCGTTATAACGTTCTTTTTATGCCGGATGACGATACAATGACAGAAAAAAGACTTTCCGTCAAAATGGATGTGTTTATTGCATTTTTTGCTGCAATTGCATTTCTGTTGATAGCAGCGTTCACGTACAGTTTTATTTTGATAGGAGAGCTGGGAGATGCGAACAAAACGATTATCCAGCAGAAAATACAGATAGAGGAGATCACGGAAGAATACAATCAGGCTATGGCATATAACGCGGAGCTTCAGGAGAAAGTAACGATTTTAAGCGATACCGTGAAGGATAAGGTACAAAAGGAGGAAGAGCGCGAAGCACAGCAGGCGCGAAGCTGTATGCCGTCAGGATTCCCGTTAAAGGGGACTGCATCGTACAGTGAGAGCGAGAATGAGTTGGACGGACAGCCGATTGCCTATTTTCAGGTAGCGCCGGGAACGGGCGTGGTCGCAACGGCAAACGGCAGGGTATCGTCGATTGCCGGAAACAGCGGCAGCGGTTATATTATTATGGTGGATCACGGCAACGGATATTATTCCGTTTACAGAAATGGCTCTAAGCCGAAAGTGGACGAGGGAGACGAGGTCACAAGAGCTACGGAATTGTTTGTAATTGAGATAGGGCATGGGCAGCTTGGCTATCAGATTATCGAAAACAATCAATATATTAATCCGTTGGAATTTATGGAAACGTATGGATAAAATACCGGCACATTCATAAAATGAAAATGAATGTGCCGGTATTTTAGGGAGTTTTTCCCAGTCTTTCAAATATCAGTTCATAGCCGTCGCTTCCGTAATTTAACGAGCGGTTTACACGGCTGATTGTCGCGGTGGAAGCGCCTGTTTTTTCTGCAATTTCCATATAGGTCCTATGTTCGCGCAGCATGGTTGCAACCTCAAAGCGCTGTGCGAGGGAGAGCAGTTCGTTCACCGTGCATAAATCTTCAAGGAAGTTGTAGCTTTCCTCTTTGGTTTCAAGGCACAGCAGTGCGTCGATAAGATGATCGACAGCCTCTGTTTTAATCTTTTTATTCATCCGTCCATCTCCTTTGCAAGTAAGCTTTTTATGACTTTATTACTGTGAAGTTTTACAACTTTAAATATTGTAACATATAAAGCTGTGGATGTAAACGACATTTTTAGAGAAAAATATTTCAAAGGTCTTGATAAGTAGTTTTTAATACTATATAATGTAGCTTATCAGTAGAAAAGCAGATGCGTTGGCGGAGCCGTGAAAACGGCAGATGGAGAGAAAATATGGATACAAAGGACTTATTGAATAAAATTATGGAAAACGTGGACAGCATTGGGCATATCAGTGCGGCGGATATTCCGAATATTGATTTGTATATGGATCAGGTGACAACTTTTATGGACAAGAATCTCCGCCGGGGTTCACGTTATCCCGACGCGGATAAGGTGATGACAAAGACGATGATTAATAATTACGCCAAGAATGATTTGCTGCCTCCTCCGGTGAAGAAGAAATATTCCCGGGAGCATGTACTGGTTCTGATATTTATTTACTATTATAAAGGCATTCTGTCAATTAGCGATATTCAGACGCTTTTGGCGCCCGTGACGGAAAACTTTTTTCAAAAGGACGGAGGTTTTGACATCGAGGCGGTTTACGAGGAGGTCTTTAGCATGAAGGCGGAGCAGATGGGACGCCTAAAGGAGGATGTCATTGAAAAGTATGACTGTGCCATGCGTACCTTTGAGGACGCGCCAAAGGAAGATCAGGAGTTTTTGAAACTGTTCTCGTTTATCTGTGCCCTGAGCTTTGACGTTTACATGAAGAAAATGATTATAGAGCGGCTTATCGACGGCATGAGAAACACGCAGGAAAAGGACGGGAATGCAAAGAAAAAAAGTGAAGAAAAATAAAAATCAGCCGATAATTTAATTGAAGCATTAAATTTTTGGAATGGAGGGACTTTATGTCAATATCAGCAATTGCAGGTTTTTCCGGACTTCGTGATTACAGAATATCGTCGGTACACGGCAATCCATACAGCACGTATGCCATTCAGAAGATTGGCAGGAATATGGATAACCAGCGCGGACGGGCATTTGTAATCGGACAGGAAAAGCCCGAAGAAGAGTTGTATGTAAAGGATTACGGAACACTTCCCAAAACGGGCAGCACGGCGACGGGTGATTTTGCCGAACTGCTTGACATTCAAAAGAATGCGCTGTCAGACCGGGATGCCGATACGGGCACATCGGACTATGCGTCTTATTTAAAGGACACAATCGGTATGATGGGCTTTCAGAACGGTCTGCGGGAGAAGCTTGGCAACACAGGATTTACATTGTTTGAATAGTCTGAATAATTTTATTAAAAAAAATAAAAAAAGTTATTGTCAGACTATTTACAAAATTATGTAAATGTGATAATATAATTCTTGCAAAGAGATTATGTTATCTTGACTGGGGAGTCAAATAATTGATGATTTGTGTAAAAGGGAAATGCAAAAGGACCATTGGGGAATGGTCCTTTTTGCTTGTCAAAAAAAGGAAAATGGTGTAAGATATAGCGTATGTGTGACAACGCATACAACAAACGGACGGAGGTTTAGAAGATGAAAAAGAGTTTCAAAAACGTTTTGGCGCTTTGCCTTGTCTTTTGCATGGCTGTCGGTGTTTGGGGAGGAAACACTACAGTACGGGCGCAGGAGACAGAGGCAAAAAAGGATTATCGGATTATGGTAAACCGCGCCGCCAACTGTGTGACAGTGTATGAGAAGGATGCACAGGGCACATACAGCATTCCGGTGCGGGCATTTATCTGTTCGTGCGGGAGGGAAGGTCATGAGACGCCGCTTGGCACATACAAAACGAGCAGCGCTTATGAGTGGCGGCTTATGGTGGACGGTACCTACGGTCATTATGCCGTGCGGTTCAACCGGGGGATTATGTTCCATTCCATACCTTATTACACAAAAAATCCGGGCGATATGGAATGGGATCAGTACAATCTGCTGGGACAGCCGGCGTCGCTTGGCTGTGTGCGCTTAACCTGTGCGGACGCAAAGTGGATTTACGACAACTGCAAGGCGGGTACGGAGGTGGTTGTTTACGATGACGCAAATAATCCGGGACCGCTTGGGAAACCTGAGGAAATAAAGCTTGCGGCGGAGAATCCGTATAAGACATGGGACCCTACGGATATGGACGCAAACAATCCGTGGAATGGGATCAGACCTGCGCTTCATCTTACCAACGAGATGGGAGACGGCGTGATGTATCTGCCTGTGGGGGCAACCGTTGCCGATATTTATGCCGCGTTGGCAGTGCGGACGGCACAGGGGGAGGTCTGTGAGCTGGGAGAATACCGTCTCAATATGTCAGGGCGTTATGATTTGAACAGTGCGGGAAATTATACCGTACATGTGTGCGGAACCGATACGCTTGGCGTGAGGACGGAACGGGATATGATTATGTGCGTGCAGTGAGAAACTGCACGCGGTAAAGCACTGTATGCAAACAAGGCGCCGTTTAGCAGCGGCGCCTTGCTGTGTCCCGGCTATTTGGATTTTGCCTGTTCTGCGAAGGTATTGTTTACAAGTGTTTCATAAGGGACATAGTTTTCCAGTTCGCCGGCTTCCATTAAGATATTCTGCAAAAGCATAAAGCTGTCCTCGGAATAGACGAGATCGTTTTTCCATGTGTCCTGGGACCGGTAGCGCTCCACAATCGTGGTGATGGTGGAAAGCTCCGTTTCCGGGAACTGTGGCTGAATAACAGATGCTATTTCATCGGCAGAATGGCTTGCGACGTAGTCCATACCTTTTTGCAGCGCCTTTGTAAACGAGAGAAGAATTTCGGGATTTTTCTCAAGATAGCTCTTTTTTGCGCTGAATGCAGTGTATGGCACATAGCCGGAGTCTACGCCGAGTGAGGCGACAATATAGCCTTTACCCTGCGTTTCAAGTGATGTGGCATGCGGCTCAAACTCTACGGTAAAGTCGGCATAGCCGGCGTCACCTTCTTTCGCGCCTGCAAATGCTGCCGCGGTAGAGCCAAAGTCGATGCTTGTGTCGATGGTAAGGTCACTGTCAGGATCAATTTGGTTCATTTTCAGAATGTATTCAAATACCATCTGCGGCATTCCGCCCTTTCTGCCTCCGAGAACATAAGTTCCTTTTATCATATCCCAGTTAAAGTCGTCGATGGGGGTACGGCTCACGAGGAAATTGCCCGCGCGCTGTGTGAGCTGCGCAAAATTTACGGCATAATCCCCGGCGCCCTGAAGGTAGGTGTAGACGGACGCTTCGCTTCCCATAAACCCGATGTCCGCTTCGCCTGTAAGAAGCGCAGTCATGGTCTTGTCGGCGCCATAGCCTGTCACAAGTTCAAGGTCGATGCCCTCTTCGGCAAAATACCCTTCTTCAATCGCAACATACATCGGCGCATAAAAAATAGAGTGTGCGACTTCGTTCAGCGTTACTTTTGTAAGCCCTGAAACGTCGGAAGTATCTTTGCTGCCGCATCCGCCGACAAGCGCGGAAACAAGGAGCGCTGCCGCAAGGAGTATGGATAGTGGTTTTCGTTGTTTCATGCGGATTCTCCGAATATTGTTTTGATTATCATATGCGCCAAAACCAATAAGGTGATTGGAGAAAGGCATTGAAACGCTGCGCTTTAAATGATATAATTTCCCATGTCGGGAAAAAACGGATTGGAAAACGGGAAGAGAGAGGATAGGATTATGGGACTCTATGATACATTGAACGAACAACAGAAAAGGGGCGTTTTTACGACAAAAGGTCCTGTACTGCTTCTTGCGGGCGCCGGCAGCGGAAAGACGAGCGTGCTGACAAACCGCATTGCGTATCTGATTCGGGATCAGGGCGTAAATCCGTGGAATATTATGGCGATTACGTTTACGAATAAGGCGGCGGGAGAGATGCGCGACAGGGTGGATGCGATTGTAGGGCATGGCTCCGAAAGTGTTTGGGTGTCCACCTTTCACTCAACCTGTTTGCGGATTTTAAGGCGTTACATTGACCGTCTTGGATTTGATAATCATTTCACAATCTACGATACGGACGATTCCAAAAGTGTGATGAAGGATGTGTGTAAAAGGCTGAATATCGATACGAAAATGCTCAAGGAGCGTACGATTTTATCTGCCATTTCGCACGCGAAGGACTGTCTGATTTCCACTACGGAATATGAGCAGGCAGCAGCGGGTGATTACACAAAAAAGCGCATTTCCGCAGCGTATGCAGAGTACCAGCTTGCACTGAAAAAAAATAACGCCCTTGATTTTGACGATTTGATTGTCAAGACGGTGGAGCTTTTCCAAAGCTGCCCTGAGGTGTTGGAAAATTATCAGAACCGCTTTCGGTATCTTATGGTGGACGAGTATCAGGATACCAACACGGCACAGTTTGAGCTGATCAGGCTGCTTGCGTCAAGAGACAGGAATTTGTGCGTGGTGGGAGACGATGACCAGTCGATCTATAAATTCCGGGGAGCCAATATCCGCAATATTTTGGATTTTGAGGAAACGTATCCCGAAGCGGCAGTGATTAAGCTGGAACAGAATTACCGCTCGACGCAAAATATTCTTGATGCTGCGAATGCGGTGATTAAACATAATACGGAGCGCAAGGACAAAGCGCTTTGGACGGATAAGGGTGCAGGAAACCGGATTCATTTTCGGGAATTTGACAACGCTTACGAGGAAGGGGAATACATAGCAGGTGATATTAAAAAGAAAATACGGGAGCGTTTTGGGGATTACCGCGATTGTGCGGTGCTTTACAGAACGAATGCACAGTCCCGTATCCTGGAAGAGAATTTTGTGGCGCTCAACATTCCGTACAGAATTGTCGGGGGCGTGAACTTTTACGCGAGAAGGGAAATCAAGGATATTCTTGCGTACCTAAAAACGATTGATAACGGGAAGGACGATTTGGCGGTTAAGCGGATTATCAATGTACCGCGGCGCGGAATTGGCGCGGCGAGCATTACGAAGGTTCAGGAGTATGCGGATGATCTGGGCATCAGTTTTTTTGAGGCGCTAGAACAGGTGGAGGAAATTCCTACATTTGCAAAAGGTAAGGCGGCGGAAAAACTGAAAAGCTTTGCGCTGATGATACGGATGTTTCGGACAAAGCTTTCTTTAGGAGGGCTTGAAGATTTAATAACGGATGTAATCGAAACAACAGGATATGTTCGGGAGCTTGAAGCTTCGGATGAGGAAGATGCGAAGGACCGAATTGAAAATATTGACGAGCTGATTACGAAGCTTGTGAGTTTTGAACTGGAAAAAGAAAAGAACGGTGAGGAAGTGACACTTTCTGCTTTTCTTGAGGAGATTGCCCTGGTGGCGGACATTGACAGTGTGAGCAAGGATGACAATAAGGTGCTTCTGATGACAGTTCACAGCGCGAAGGGGCTTGAATTTCCCTTCGTGTATCTTTCCGGGCTTGAGGACGGTGTTTTTCCAAGCTATATGACAATTATGGGCGATGATCCTTCAGAGGTGGAGGAGGAGCGCCGGCTTGCCTATGTGGGGATTACGCGGGCAAAGGAGGACCTGACAATATCCTGTGCGAAATCGCGCATGATCAGAGGACAGACGCAGTATAACCGCGTGAGCCGTTTTGTCACGGAGATTCCTGCGGGGCTTATGGATAACAGACCCTCCTCCTTAAAGTACCGCGAAACGGATTACGGATATGAGGAGGACTCTTACCAAAAGAACATTTTCAAGACAAAGCCGTTTTCGGCAGGACAAAATAACTGGCTTGAGGCAGCCGCTTACTTAAAAGCACAGGACAGCGCTTTGGCAGATAAGCTGAGTGATACGGTTTTTGACCTGCCGCAGACGCAACAGAAGAAATCCGGGACGGTGAGTGCACCAAGCGCACCAAGCGCTGCACCGGCAAGAAAAAATATTTCGGAGATTCTTGCCTCCAAGCCAAAGGCAGTGGTGCGCAAAAAGGAGACACCTGCCGCCAATAAGCCTTATATTGCAAAATCTTTGGACGGGCTGACAAAGGGCGCATCCGTAATATCGTCCGGAGCGCTCGGCTATGAGAAGGGAGACCGTGTGCAGCATGTGAAATACGGGGAGGGAACGGTGCTTGATATTGTCAAGGATACAAGGGATTTTAAGGTGACGGTGTCATTTGACGCATACGGAAACAAAATTATGTATGCGGCATTTGCAAGGCTTAAAAAAATCTGATAAATTGTTTGAAAATGGTAGTAAAAATGAATGAAAGATGATATGATATATACAACGGAGCTTTGCCGGGCGTGAAACAAAATCAGAAAGGGGCTTTTGAGATGAAAAAATGGGACGATTTAGTAGATTATTTGCAGGATAAGAACTTGGTAAGCAGCGATATACTGAGTAAATATTGTGCAAAAAACGAGCTGAAAACGGAGAATGAGAAGAAGGCAAATACCGTGTTGTGGGTACTTGCGATTATTGGTGCCGTTGCAGCGGTAGCCGCAATCGCGTATGCTGTATATCGTTATATGACACCGGACTATCTTGACGATTTCGATGATGAGTTTGATGACGATTTTGAAGATGACTTTTTCGACGACGAAGAGGATGAGGCAGAAACAGAGCAGGATGCGGAAAAAGAAAACGATTATACAACTGTAAAATAAGAGACGGACAGTAGGGGGTGCTGAGAAAAGGCACCCCGTTTTTCGTTTAACGGATATGGAGGTTACAATGAAAAAGGGACAGATTTACGAAGGATATGTGGAGCGGATTGATTTTCCGAATAAAGGAATTGTGCGTTGTGAGGACGAGGCTGCGGTGGTTAAGAACACGCTTTTGGGGCAGAAGGTATCTTTTATGGTGAATAAAAAGCGCAAAGGAAAGGCGGAGGGGAGGCTTTTGGAGGTCCTTGAGCCTGCGGCATACGAAATCAAAAGCCCTTGTCCGCATTTTGGTTCCTGCGGCGGGTGCAGCTACCAAAGCGTTCCCTATGAAAAGCAGCTTGAACTCAAAGAGACGCAGGTCTTGCGGCTGCTGCGCCCAATATTTGAAAAACAGATGTTATTAAAAGGGCAGAACGGAGATTTGGATGCATATATCGGCAATATTTTTGAGGGGATCAAGCCCAGTCCCGTTCAGGCGGATTACCGGAATAAAATGGAATTTTCCTTTGGAGATGAATATAAGGATGGACCGCTTGCATTGGGAATGCATAAACGGGGAAGCTTTTATGACATTGTGTCTGTTCGGGACTGCCGTATTGCAGATGGGGATTACAGGGCGATTCTTTCCTGCGTGCTGGACTATTTCAAACAAAAAAACAGCAGTTATTTTCACCGCATGCGCCATGAGGGGTACTTGAGGCACTTGCTTGTCAGAAAGGCACAAAAGACAGGCGAGATTCTTGTTGCGCTTGTTACAACCACACAGGAGACACATGACCTTGCGCCGCTGGTTGAGGCGCTGTTGACATTACCGCTAAAAGGAAAAATAACAGGTGTGCTTCACACGAAAAACGATTCGATAGCAGATGTTGTGAAAAGTGATGAAACGGTTATTTTGTATGGAAAGGATTATTTTTACGAGGAACTGTTAGGACTCAAATTCAAAATTTCCCAGTTCTCGTTTTTTCAGACAAATACATTGGGCGCGGAGGTATTGTATGAGACGGCGCGCGATTTTCTCGGCGATATTTCGGGCGGCGGGGCGTGTGATAAGACCGTGTTTGACCTGTACAGCGGTACGGGAACCATCGCCCAGCTTTTGGCGCCTGTGGCGAAGAACGTGATTGGTGTGGAAATCGTGGAGGAAGCAGTTGAGGCAGCGCGGCAGAATGCCAAACAAAACGGTTTGGACAACTGTACATTTATCGCGGGAGACGTGCTCAAGGTGATTGACGAGCTTCATGAAAAGCCGGACGTTATTGTGCTCGACCCTCCGCGTGACGGGGTTCATCCCAAAGCGCTTTTAAAGATTGGCGAGCAGATTCGGGCAAAGCAGATGATTTATATTTCCTGCAAGCCCACAAGCCTGGCGCGTGATCTTGCGGCGCTGCTTGATTGCGGGTATGAGGTGGAGCGCGCCTGCTGTGTGGATATGTTTCCTTATACGACGGGGATTGAGACAGTCTGTAAGCTGACTTTGGCGAAATGATTCGTATGAACTACGAATCATTTCTTAGCACCCGTTTGCGGTATTCCGACGGCGAAACCCCGTTCTGTTTGTGAAAGATACGGCTGAAATACAGCGGATTATCATACCCTACAATGCGCCCGATTTCTGTTACCGTGTAGGTGGTTGTCTCCAGCAGCGCCTGTGCGTTCGCAATGCGGATGGACACAAGATATTGCAGCGGGGTACTGCCCGTGTAAGCCTTGAAATTGCGTATAAACCAACTGACGCTCATACTGCGGGACGCTGCATAATCCTCAACGCGGATGTCGGTATTATAATTGTCGTTAAAATACTGTGCCGCCAAGTCCATTTCACTGTCTAAGTATTCATTTTTCAGCACATGCTGCTTTGTCAGCTGCCTGTGTATTAAAATCAAAAGATGCCGCAGAAGCATCGTCAGCATTTCTTCATAGTCTGCCTGGCAGCGTTGAAGCTCCGTTATCATTCTTTTGAAAATTCGTTCGTATTCCAAAGAAGTTCCTACATAAAATACGCGCATGTCATCCGAAATGCCGTAGCTTCTCAAGATATTCTTGACATTGCCGCCGGTAAAGTGGACCCAGTATACCTCGGTTTTGTCGTCAGCATAATATTCATATTTCTGAAATTCTTTCGGTCTGTATACCACTATGTTGCCGGCGGTGACGACTGTATCATTTTCTGCATGGTCAAAGTGAAAATGTGCAGCTCCGGCGCAAACGTAGATAATCTGAAAGTCCAATCTTCCGCGCGGGCGCAGGGTCGGCAGCTTCGGATGCGCATAAAGACGATACGTTCCGCAGCTTCCGACAATCAAAGGTCTTGACTTGTCTTTGAAATCAATATGTGAATTGTTCAAATATCCCGAGTTTAAATACATAAATGCCTCCTTCAAAATAATTTGCCTTTTTATTGTATCATTTTGTGCATGTTTTGTCTAATCCTGTTTATGGACTTGATTTGTGTAAAATCGTAGAATATAAGCACAAAAGAAATGAGAGGAACGACAAATGTAACAAAACACATGTTTGAAAGGAGGCATTAGCATGATTGTGCCAAGATATTATGAGAATCTTGAGGTACTGCATGAAGGGACTATGCCGGCACGTGCGTATTACATGCCGGCATCCAAAAGAATGGATTATTTGGTGGAACACAGGGAACATTCCGACCGCGTGCAGTTTTTAAACGGTTTATGGAAATTTTGTTATTACGAAAGCATTTATGCGGTAAAAGACAGATTTTATGAGCCCGGTTATGACACGTCAGATTTTGATACGTTAAATGTTCCCGGTGTTTGGCAAATGGCGGGGTATGATGCGCACCAGTATACCAACATCAAATATCCGTTTCCGTTTGACCCGCCGTTTGTTCCGCAGGATATTCCGTGCGGCGCGTATGTGTATGATTTTGAATACCAAACAGATCAACAGGCGCCGAGGGCATACTTGAATTTTGAGGGTGTCGATTCCTGCTTTTATGTGTGGCTTAACGGTACCTGCATCGGATATAGTCAGGTATCGCACGCGACAAGCGAGTTTGATGTCACGCAGGCGCTGGTTGAGGGAACAAACACGCTTGCGGTTCTTGTGCTGAAATGGTGCGACGGCAGCTATTTGGAGGATCAGGATAAGCTGCGCATGAGCAGTATTTTCAGGGACGTTTATCTGCTCCGGCGCCCAAAACACGCAGTACGTGATTATCGCATCGAAACACTGACAAAAGATAAAAGAGGAAGGATTCAGTGCAGTTTTTCCTATATGGAGCAGCCTGTTGATACGACGGTTTCAGTTTACGACGGGAAGAACAATATGGTGGCATCCGGCAAGGTACAGGCTGACCGGATTTCGCTGGAAGTTATACAGCCTGATTTGTGGAGTGCGGAAAGTCCGAACCTGTATACGGTCGTAATAGAAACACAAGACGAGACGATTACGGACTATACAGGTTTTCGGACCATTGAGATACGGGATAAGGTTATTTATCTGAACGGGCAAAAGATAAAATTTCACGGTGTAAACCGTCATGACTGTGATCCCGTTACCGGCGCTGCAGTCTCCATGCCGCAGGTAATAAAGGACCTTACCATGATGAAGCGGCATAATTTCAATGCAATCCGCTCGAGTCATTATCCGAATGCACCTTATTTTTACCAGCTTTGTGACCGGTATGGATTTATGGTGATTGATGAGGCTGACATTGAGGCACATGGTCCGTTTATGCTGTATTACAAAGAAGATACGGACTACAACCGTTTTAAAGGCTGGAATGCGCAGATAGCAGATAATCCGGCTTGGGAACGCTCAATTTTGGACCGCGTGCGGAGTATGGTTCAACGTGACAAGAACCGTCCGTGTATTCTGATATGGTCAATGGGAAACGAGAGCGCTTACGGATGCAATTTTGAAAAAGCGCTCCGGTGGACCAAGGAATTTGATCCCGGGCGGCTTACACAGTATGAGAGCGCAAGATACCGCAATTATGACGTGACCTATGATTATTCGGACCTTGACTTATACAGCAGAATGTACCCTTCGTTTCCGGAGATGGAGGCATATTTGAAAAAGGACGCGGGCAAACCGTTTCTTTTGGTGGAATACTGTCACGCGATGGGGAACGGTCCGGGCGATCTTGAGGACTATTTTTGGGTTATCCAAAGCGATGATAAAATGTGCGGCGGATTTGTGTGGGAATGGTGCGACCATGCGGTATATGCAGGAACGGCAGATAACGGAAAGGCAAAATATCTCTATGGCGGAGACTTTGGGGAGACGCTGCATGACGGCAATTTCTGCGTGGACGGACTTGTCTATCCGGACAGAACGCCGCACACCGGACTGCTGGAATACAAAAACGTGCATCGTCCGGCGCGTGTGGTTTACTACCATGAACCATCAAAGGAGTTAAAGCTTCATAATTATTTGGATTTTACGGACTTAAAGGATTATGCGGTGATAGATTATGAGGTGACTTGCGACGGCGTCTGCGTTGATGCCGGGAGCATTCCGTCATTTTCCGTACTGCCGCATCAGGAAGCAGTCACAACGCTTGACATCACAGTCCCCAACAGCGGAAGGGCATATTTAAGGATTATATACAGACATCTTGGTGCATCGCCGCTGATTCCGGAAGGTTATGTGCTCGGGTTTGACGAAATACTGCTTGTAAATGCAGATCCAAGAAACCAAACCGCCGTAAAATGGCTTTATCCTGTAATCGGCACGGATGCCGCAATTGATGTGACGGAAACGGACGACGCGGTTCTTCTGAGGGGAAAAGACTTTACATACACGTATAATCGGAAAAACGGTCTGTTTGCGCGTGTGAACTACGCCGGCAGGGAATATTTGGATCAGCCGATGGAGATTAATCTTTGGAGGGCGCCGACGGACAATGATATGTATATTAAACAGGAATGGGAGAAGGCGCGCTACAAAGAAGCGTATACAAGAGCTTATGAAACCGTTGTAAAACAGTCAAAGGACGGCGTTGCGATTATGGGCACGCTATCTGTATGTGCGGCGTCCGTACAACGTATAATGGACATTAAAGCGGTTTGGAATGTGGATTATAACGGCGGCATTCGGATGACGATGGACGTTGTCCGAAATACGGAGCTGCCTGTTTTACCCCGGTTTGGCATACGCCTGTTTCTTTCCGGTCAATTGGAGGACGTTTCCTACTACGGTTACGGTCCGACGGAGAGCTACCGTGACAAGCATCAGGCAACAGCACACGGACTGTATCGTGCGAATGTGGCACACATGCATGAAGATTATCTTCGGCCGCAGGAGAACGGAAGTCATTTTGACTGTGATTACGTTGCGCTTTGCGCAGGAGCGTATGGAATCGCAGCAGTATCAGAACAAAGGTTCTCATTCAACGCTTCCGTGTACACACAGGAAGAGCTGGAGAAGAAAAAACATCATTTTGTATTGGAAAAATCGGGAAGCTCCGTATTATGCCTTGATTATGCGCTCAATGGAATTGGCTCAAACAGCTGCGGTCCCGAAGTATTGGAGCGGTATTGTTTTGATGACGCACAGTTTTGTTATGGATTGAAGCTTGTGCCGTTCGTGAAAGGATAAACAGCAAATAAGAATGGAGGTTTCTTATGGAGAATAGAGTAGAAAATAGAACGGAAGAGAAAAAATATTTGAAATGGTACAATAAAGTGGGGTACGGTTCCGGAGATATTGCCGGAAATGTCGTATATGCGTTTTTGTCTTCTTTTGTCATGATTTATCTGACCAACACAATCGGTCTTTCCGCGGGCATTGTGGGTACGCTGATTGCGGTTTCCAAGCTGTTTGACGGTTTTACCGATATTTTCTTCGGCGCAATGATTGACAAGACGCACAGCAGGCTCGGAAAGGCGAGACCTTGGATGCTGTACGGATACATCGGCTGTGCAGTGACGCTGGCGGCAATCTTTGCCATACCGACGGACTGGGGAGAAACGGCACAGTATGCATGGTTTTTCATCGCATACACACTGTTAAACGGTGTATTTTACACGGCAAACAATATTGCGTATTCGGCATTGACGTCGCTTGTGACCAAGAACAGCAAGGAGCGTGTGCAGATGGGCTCTTACCGGTTTATCTTTGCATTCTCTACAAGTCTGCTTATCCAGTCCGTTACCATCGGATTTGTTGCCGAATGCGGCGCAGGAGCACAGGCTTGGAGAACCGTGGCGATTGTATACGCGGTAATCGGACTGATAATCAATACGGTTTCGGCGCTCTCCGTAAAGGAGCTTTCCGAGGAGGAACTCAACGGGGAAGAGCAAAAAACACAGGAAGAAAAGTACGGGCTTTTCGAGGCATTCCGGCTTCTTGCGTCAAACCGGTTTTATCTGATGATTTGCGGCGTCTATATTTTACAGCAGTTGTATGGAGCAATGATTAATGCCGGTATTTATTATATGACATATGTGCTTAAAAACGAGAACCTTTACGGTGTATTTTCATGGGCAGTCAATATTCCGCTGATTATCGCATTGATTTTCACGCCGACGCTTGTCGGGAGGTGGAAAGGCATGTACAAACTCAACCTCAGGGGTTATATTATCGCGGTGATTGGCAGAGGGCTTGTCGTTGTTGCCGGCTATATGGGAAGCATTCCGCTGATGCTGGCGTTTACGGCAATTGCCGCATTTGGTCAGGGACCATGGCAGGGCGATATGAACGCAGTTATCGCGTCCTGCTCCGAATATACGTTCTTGACAAAGGGGAAACGCGTAGACGGAACCATGTATTCCTGTACGTCACTCGGAGTAAAGCTCGGCGGCGGTCTCGGTACGGCGATTGCCGGCTGGCTCTTAGAGTTTAGCGGATTTGACGGAAAGCTGGCAATTCAGCCGGATTCGTGCATCAATATGCTGCACATCATGTACTTATGGCTTCCGTTTGCGATTGACGTGGTCATTATGCTTGTGCTCTCACGAATGAATGTCGAGGAGACGAATGAAAAAATGAAGGCGCAGCCGCCAAATGCAGCACAATAAAATTTTTTGGGGCAGGATGTTTTAATTTTTAGGGAGCATTCTGCCTGTTTTTTGCATAAAATGAAATAGGAGAACAGGATTGTAAGCGTATTCTTAAAAAATAGTGTTGCATACGGGCGCAGAAAAAAATATAATAAGGTTAGAAAACGGATTGGGAAAAGAGGTATTTAGAGGTAAACATAAGAATGAAAGATCATTTTTTGCAACATTTGGAGAAGCATGTTTCGTATACGGTTTCGGACGAGCGTTATTTTGACGTGCTGACACAAGTTGACCGGCTCGTAAAAAAGGGAAATCCCGCAGTGATTGCGATTGACGGGCGCTGCGGCAGCGGAAAGACATCTCTTGCCAATCTGATTGACAATATATTTTCTTGCAATATTCTCCATATGGACGACTTTTACCTGCCGATTGAGCAGCGCGAAAAAAACTGGACTGAAATTCCCGCCGGAAATATGGATCTGATGCGGTTTTTACATGAGGTCCTTTGTCCGCTCCGACAAGGCATAGCAGTACATTACCGCCCTTATTGCTGCAAAAAAGGCTGTATGGGAAATGCCGTTGTGCTAAAACCCTGCAATCTGACTGTAGTGGAAGGTAGTTATTCCCTGCATCCGCTTTTGGCGGCGCAATATGACCTGACCATTTTTTTAACCTGTAAAAAACAGGAGCAGCGAAGGCGTCTGCAGATGAGGGAGGGCAGTAACTTTTCCGTTTTTGAAAAACGGTGGATACCACTGGAAGAACACTATATTCGGCATTTTGTAATCGAAAGCGTCGCAAATATCACGGTGGATACCGGCAGCTTCGATGACAATATGATATAATGAGCGCAAGAAAGCAAAGTGGACTTGTTCATTTTGCGAACGGCGAATGTTGATCATAAATTGAAAATTTATGATATAATGCACAAAAATCAAACAGAAAAGAGGAAATTATGAAACAGACAACCATTCGAAAACACATTCAAAATCTGGTTACGGCAGCCATGCTTATGGCGGTGGGGATTGTTCTGCCATTCTTTACGGGGCAGATTCCGCAGATCGGAAACATGCTTTTGCCAATGCATATTCCGGTGATTGTCTGCGGACTGATTTGCGGCTGGCAGTATGGCGGTATTGTCGGCTTTATCCTGCCGCTGCTGCGCTATACGCTTTTTGGGACGCCGCCGATGCCAAACGGCATTGCAATGGCTTTTGAACTGGCGGCATATGGGGCAATTGCGGGTTTCGTATACCAGCATTCCAAATGGCAGTGCATTGTATCCCTGTACCGTTCCCTGATCATTGCAATGATAGGCGGCAGGCTGGTTTGGGGTATTGTGCGTGTGGCGATGCTCGGGCTTATAGGAAATGCGTTCTCGTGGCAGATGTTTATGGCAGGCGCGTTTTTGAATGCCGTTCCGGGCATTGTTCTTCAGCTTGCAATCATCCCCGCGATTATGGTGGCATTAAACAGGACAGGACTTGTCCGGTTTCGCAAAGGACATAAAATGACAGGTTGTGAACAGACGGAGATTTAGTATGAAAAGGAAACAGAAAAAAAGCGGAGCGGATCAAGGCGTTTCCCTGCTTCTTTCCATTATCTTGGTATTTTGTATTTTAGGTGCGGTCGTTTTTTCGGTTGCACGCAAAATTTCAACGGAGATGTCCGCGTCGGCAATTCAAAATCTAAGCGAAAGCTTAGATTTAATCGAGTGTACAATAGAGGCAATCCTAAATAAGGAAGCCGAGTTTCAGACAATGATGGCACAGAAAGTTGCAGTGGCAGATGATCCGAAAGAATATATCGAATCTTACAGTAAAAATCAGACGATGGTAAAAATATCGCTGATTCGTGCAGGAGAGACGCAGGGCATTTCCAACACGGGAGAGACCTTTTCCGAGGAGGGACTGGATTTTTCCGCAGGCGGGGCAATTGGAGGACTGGAGGTTTCCCGTTCTTATATGAACTATATGGGAACATGGGCATATACCATGAAATGTCCGGTAGAAAAAGACGGTCGGCAGATTGCCGCGCTTTATGTCGAGTATGTATACGATTCGTTTGACAAATCTCTTCCGAACGGTTTTTACGATGGGAAAGCAATGCTGTATATTATGGATGCTCAAAGCCAGCGGATGGTGCTCAAACCAAAAGGGATGGGAGAGCGCAGCGCAGGGCATTTGAATTTGGAAGATTTTTTCAGGGCAAACGATATTTTGGAAGCGGATTTGCAGGCGGAAGTTTCCGATTGTATAAAAAACGCTGAGAATATGATGTTCTATCATGATATTCGGGGAAAAAGTTCTCTGATTTACATGTGGTCGGTCAATAACGGCACGATTTATCTGATTGGTTATGTGCCGATTGAGGCAATACAGCAGGAGGGACGGACAGTCAACCAAAATATTTTCATTGTTGTTATCGTGATGCTTGTTGCGTTTTTTCTGTGCTGTCTTTTATTCTATTTTAATCAGAGGCAGCAGAATAACCTTAGAAAAGAACGGGAAGCGGAGCGGGAGGTCCATAACAGGCAGCTGGCGGAGGCACTGCAGGCGGCGCAGGCTGCAAGCAATTCCAAGACCATGTTTTTGTCCAATATGTCACATGACATCCGCACGCCGATGAATGCGGTTTTGGGTTTTGCATCGCTGCTTGCCAAGGATGCGGAAAATCCTGAAAAAGTGCGGGAATACACGAAAAAAATTATGGCGTCCGGTCAGCATCTGCTTAGCCTGATTAACGATATTTTGGATGTTTCAAAGATTGAGAGCGGCAAAGTTGTACTCGCGATTGAGGAGTTTACGTTAAATGACCTGGTGTCTTCGGTGGATGCCATTATTCGTCCGATGGCAAATGCAAAAGAACAAACGTTCAATATTGAAGTGACAAACATTGAACACGAATATCTTCAAGGCGATGAGACCAGGATTAACCAAATTTTGATAAACCTTCTTTCCAATGCCGTAAAATATACGCCGCAAGGGGGAAATATCTGGTTTCGTATCATCGGATTAAAACAGCGTTCCAGTCAGTATGAGCATATCCGCATCGAGGTTGAGGATGACGGGTACGGTATGACAAAAGAGTATCTAAAGACCATCTTTGACGCGTTTACAAGAGCGGAGAACAGTACCACAAACAAGGTTCAGGGTACAGGACTTGGCATGGCGATTACCAAAAATATTGTGGAGCTTATGGGCGGAACAATTGACGTGTTCAGCGAGGTCAATCAAGGAAGTCTTTTCCGGGTTGACTTGGAACTTAGTATTCCGCAGGAACAAAAATATAAGCGTTTTTGGGAGGAAAGCGGCATTGCGCGGGTTATGGCGGTAAGCGGCAGTGCAGAGGGCGGAAAAAATATTCAGATGCTGATGAAGGACGTGGGCATTACGGTTCATACGGCATTTGACAGGGAAGAGGCAATGTGTTTAATCGCGGATTGCAGTAGCCGGCAAGAGGGATATGATGCCGTTTTGCTGGACTGGGATACTCCGGAACGCAATGCTGTCCGGATAGCGGAAGAAATCAGAAAAATACTGCCGGAGACAGTGCCGATCTTATTTTTGACAGCGCAAGGACCGGAAGGAGTGGAAGACGCACTTCGTATGAAAAATACGGGGGTGCTCTCAAAACCGTTTTTTGTTTCCGCATTCCAGGAAAAAATTTCGGAAATGGCGGCTGAAAAAGACGGAGCAGTTTTGCAGGAGCCGGCTGAACATGACAATCTTGAGGGAATGCATTTTCTTGCCGCGGAGGACAATGAGATTAATGCGGAGATTTTGCGGGAAATTTTGTCAATAGAAGGAGCAGACTGCGAGATTGTTGAAAACGGTAAGCTTGCCGTGGAGCGCTTTGAGGCTGCCGCGGAGGGGACGTTTGACGCGATTTTAATGGATGTTCAGATGCCGGTGATGAACGGTTACGACGCGACAAGGGCAATCAGGGCATTAAAACGTGAAGATGCCAAAGAAATACCGATTATTGCCATGACGGCAAATGCGTTTGCAGAGGATGAAAAGGAGGCGCTTGCCGCCGGAATGAACATACATTTGGCAAAGCCGATAGATATTGCCTTATTAAGGAAGGTCATAAAACAGTGCGTGCAAAGAAAGGAATAACAGAATGAAAAAAAGCAGTATCAGACAATTTGCAGCAGTTTGTCTTGCGGGAGTGACGATGTTTCTTATGACAGCCTGTATCGGAAAGCCGGAGATTGGAAACAATTTGATCTCCAATGATGCGGACAACACAAGGATGGTCAGGATGTATAGTCCAATGGAGAAAACACAGCCGGATGTCGATAACGTAGCAAGGAGCGCATCGGACAAAACGGTTGTTATGGCGGAGGAGGCGCTTGGTATCACGGTGAACTATATCACTTACACCGCGGAAAATTATCAGGACAAAACATACGACGAGGTGGCGCTTGACAGGGCGCGAAACGATATGGATGATTTGTACCTGCTCAACCCGGACGTGATTAAGGTTTTGGGTGAAGAGGGAAAGCTGATGGATTTATCGGGGCTTGAGAGCGCAAAAAATCTGCGGGATGTTGTGAAGACGGCAAATGTGGTGGACGGAAAGCTGGTGGCAATTCCGCAGGAGGTTGTGGCGTACGGGCTTTTTATCAACAAAGACATGTTTGACCAATACAACCTTGCGCTGCCCGAGACGCCGGAGGATTTTTTGGAGTGCTGCCGGGTATTTCAGGAAAACGGGATTGAAACGCCGGTGGGCGCAAACCGCTGGTGGCTGGAAACGTTTGTTTTGGCACAGGCATATGCGGATTTGTATAACGGAGGAAATACGGAAGCCGAAATTGCGGCGCTTAACAGCGGAGAACGCAAGTACAGCGATTATATGCGTCCCGGTTTCGAATTTCTTCAGGAGCTGATTGACCGCGGGTATATTGATGCAAAGAAAGCTTATGTGAGTGAGGCAATCGACGGGGAGGGAGCGGACTTTTTGGCACAGAAAACACCGATTGTCATGGCTTACTGGGGCGCCGCAAACACGCAGACTGCCTATGGGAAGCCGGATTTTAACATGCTGGTTATCGGTTTTCCGAGCAGCCGCGGACAGATGCCGGTTATGTCGATAACCGGATTTGCGGTCGGTGCAGATGCAGAGCATGCCGAGGATGCAATGCGCGCCTTGGAGGTGATGACTTCCGATGAGGCGCTTCGGGTTTATTCGGAGACCAACAAGGTGATTTCACCTTCAAAGAATGTGGAAGTGGAGTGTATTCCCGCGTTAAAGCCGCTCAATGACCGCATTAATGAGAATGTGTATGTTCTCGGCGCTAATGCAGGTATGAAATTGGAGCAGTGGGGAAATACCTGCCTCATTGTACGGGAACTCTTAAACGGCGCTACGGTAGACGAGTGCATGGCGGAGTTTGACCGGCTGCAGAAGGAGACGTTGGAATAAATAATAAGGCACAGTAATATGAAGCGAGAAGCAAACAGGCAGAGCCGGTCAAGAGCTCTGCCTGTTGCTTTTTATCCCATCGTTACAACGACCTGATAAGTTGTCTTCCCTTTTTCATACGGAATGATACATCCGTCAACCGCTTTCCCGTCAACCGTCATGCTGCGCACACCTTTTTCCACGTTATCGGGATTTTTTACGGTAATCGTATAAGTTCCCTCACGGAATTTCCGGGTCAGCGTAAAGCCGCCAAATCCTTTCGGAACGCAGGGATTTACACAAAGCCCCGCGTGTGTGGGGGAAACGCCCAAAATATACTGTGAAATATTGACAAACGTCCACGCTGCCGTACCGGTCAGCCAGCTGTTCTTTGCCTCGCCGTGGGATTTTGCATCCCTTCCGGCAATCATCTGCGAATACACATAAGGTTCCGTCCTGTGGATTTCGCTGATTTCCTCCACATAAGCAGGGCAGGTCTTGCGATAGATTTCAAATGCGCGGCTTCCCCTGCCGATGACTGTTTCCGCAATGGATATCCACGGATTATTGTGACAGAAAATTCCGGCGTTTTCCTTGTATCCGGGCGGGTAGGAGGAAACCTCGCCAAGCTCTAAGTGATACTTGGTATAGGCAGGCTGCAGCAGCATAATTCCATAATCCGTATCCAGTTTTTCTTTGACGGAATTGAGCGCCTTTTCGGCAAGCCCTTCCTTAACACCGACGCCTGCAAGCACACAAAAGCCCTGCGGTTCAATATAAATCTGCCCCTCCTCACACTCTTTGGAGCCGACTTTGCGGCTGTATGCGTCATAAGCGCGGATAAACCAGTCGCCGTCCCAGCCGTCCTTTAAAATTGCCTCGTTCATCGCTGCGGCTTCCGCTCTTGCCCGCGCAGCCTCTTCGGGTATATTCATAAGCTCGGCAAGCTGTGCATATTCTTCTGCATATTTTACAAACATGCCGGCAATAAATACCGACTCCGCAACCGGTCCCTCGCTTGGTCCAAAGGTTTGGAACGATTCTCCGGGATGTGCGGAAAAACAGTTTAGATTCAGACAGTCGTTCCAGTCCGCACGTCCGATTAACGGTAGGTTATGCGGTCCCTTGTGCGTAATAATATAGTCCAAAGAACGTTTTAAGTGCTCCATCAGCGGCGCTGCCGCCGACATATCGTTGTCAAAAGGGACAAGCTGCGTCAAAATCGAAGTATCACCTGTTTCCCGCACATAAGCGCTCGTTCCGGCAATCAGCCACAGCGGATCGTCGTTAAAACCGCTTCCGATGTCGGAGTTGCCTTTCTTTGTGAGCGGCTGGTACTGATGATATGCGCTGCCGTCCTGAAACTGCGTAGAGGCAATGTCAATAATACGTTCCCTTGCGCGGTCGGGAATTAAATGCACAAACCCGAGCAAATCCTGACACGAATCGCGAAATCCCATACCGCGTCCGATTCCTGATTCATAGTATGACGCCGAACGTGACATGTTAAAGGTTACCATGCACTGGTATTGGTTCCAAATGTTGACCATGCGGTCCACTTTATCGTTTTCGGACTTTACGCTGTATTTTGAAAGCAGCGTATCCCAGTACTGCTTTAAGCTTGCGAAAGCCGTTTCCACGTCAGCGTCCGTCTGATATTTTGCAAGCAGTGCATTTGCGGGATTTTTGTTGATAATGCCGTCCGATTCCCACTTTTCGTCTTCCTGATTTTCCACATAGCCGAGAATGAAAACAAACGATTTCGTTTCGCCGGGCGCTAACGATACGTTAATCTGATGGGCGGCAATCGGGGACCAGCCGCTTGCAATCGAGTTTGTGCAGGCGCCGTTTTCTACGGCAAGCGGCAGATTTGCGCCGCGGTATGCGCCGATAAACGCGTCGCGGCTTGTGTCAAATCCGTCCGTCTTGGTATTGACCGAATATACGGCATAATGATTGCGGCGCTCGCGGTACTCTGTCTTGTGATAAATAGTGGAACCAATGACTTCCACCTCGCCGATATTTAAGTTGCGCTGAAAGTTTTTCATATCGTCGTCCGCGTTCCAAAGACACCATTCCACATAGGAAAACAGTGTCAGTTCTTTTTTTGATGCGGAACGGTTGGTCAACGTTAAGCTGCTGATTTCGCAGAGGTCATTCATGGGTACGAATGTCAGTAAACCGGCTTCCACGTCGTTTTTTGATGCGGTAAAGCGGCTGTAGCCAATACCGTGGCGGCATTCATAGGAATCCAAATCCGTCTTTGATGGCTGCCAGCCCGGGTTCCACACGCTGTTTTCGTCTTTTATGTAAAAGTATTTTCCGTTTGTATCTGCCGGAAGATCGTTGTAGCGGTATCTTGTCAGACGCAGCAGTTTTGCGTCTTTATAGAAGCTGTATCCGCCGCAGGTGTTGGAAATCAGGCTGAAAAATTCATTGCATCCTAGATAATTAATCCAGGGAAGCGGTGTTTTGGGCGTTGTTATGACATATTCTTTGTTTTGGTCGTCAAAATATCCGAATTTCATATTCGCAAAGTCCTCCGTTTCTAATAATCAATAAACAAACATAAGGTATTCAAAATATCACTCTCTGATTGCATTATAGAAAACGTTTAAGTAAAAGTCAAGTGCTGAAAAAAATTTTTTGATGGTAAGAACAAATATGTTTAATGGGACAAAGTGTTGATATTAATAGAAAAAACAACGGTTTTATGCAAATCGGGGTACAGTTAATCAGGAAAGAAGCGTTTACGAAAACGATTTTGATAGCAATTGCATAAAATGACGAAAATTGCAAGAAATTTAGGAAAATAGACAAAATAGCCAATGAAAAATGTGTAAAATTACCTAAAATATAAAAAAAGCACAAAAACCTCTTGTAATTATCTCAAAATTGGATTATAGTAAAAGTACGAAAACGATTAAGTAAATAAAAAGAACCAAACAGTTACTTCTATAGGCAGGAGAGTGGAAGCATGGTATCAATGAAAGACATTTCGATGGCCTGCGGGGTATCGGTGGCGACAGTCAGTAAGGCGCTGAATGACCACAAGGACATCGGGGAAGAAACAAAAAAGCGGATTCGGCAGATTGCCAAAGAGATGGGATATGTTCCCAATTCTGCATCAAAAGCGTTAAAGACGCGCCGCACATACAATATCGGGGTTCTGTTTACCGACGAAGCGCGCAGCGGTCTGACACATGACTATTTTTCATATGTGCTTGACAGTTTTAAGCGGACCGTGGAGGGGCAGGGTTACGATATGACCTTTATCAACTGCAATAAGACAAGGGAGAACAGGATGTCTTACTTGGAACATGCAAGATACAGAGGGTTCGACGGCGTCGTGATTGCCTGTGTTGATTTCTACGATCCGGAGGTGCTGGAGCTGGTGCGAAGCAACATTCCGGTGGTTACGATTGACCACCTGTTTAATAACAGAATGGCAATTATTTCGGACAATGTAAAGGGCATGAAGGATTTGCTTACATTCGTATACAACAAAGGGCACAGGCGCATTGCCTACATACACGGTGCGGACTCTGCGGTAACCCAAAGCAGACTCGCTTCCTTTTACAGGACGGCACAGGAGCTGGGACTGGATATTCCGGATGAATACATTAAGGAAGCTGCTTACAGAGACACCGATGCGACATTTTTAAAAACAATGGAGCTGCTGGATTTGCCCAATCCGCCGACTTGTATTCTGTATCCCGACGATTTTGCAAGCTTTGGCGGCATCAATGCCATCAACGACAGGGGACTGGACATTCCACAGGATATATCCGTGGCGGGGTATGACGGGATTCGGATTGGCAGGCATTTAGAACCACAGCTTACGACCCTGCGGCAGAACACGAAGCAGATTGGCGCGCAGGCGGCACAAAACCTGATTCAGTTAATCGAAAATCCAAAGACAACCGTTGTACAAACGGTGGTGATTGAGGGAGAGGTGTACGAAGGAAAGACTGTCAGAACAATGGAAACGGCATTTGGGGAATAATATTCCTTAGGATAAACGCACAACTTATTTTTATCATTTTTATGGAGGAAAAAATATGAAAAGAAAAGTATTAAGTACGTTACTTGCAGCAACAATGCTGACCGGACTGTTAGCCGGATGCGGAAACAGTCAAGAACCGGCAGCCAGCAATAATGAACCGACGGCAACAACGCCCGCGGCAGACACACCGGCTCCGGCACAGACGACACCTGCAGCCGACAATACGGAAACGCAGGCAGCGGTGGACACGTCGGCTGACGAAGGAAAGGTTTTGAACGTATACTGCTGGAACGACGAGTTTTACCGCCGCATCAAAGACCACTATCCCAACTATGAAGTTATCGACGCGACACACGGAACCATCGGCGACGTATCGGTTGTATGGAATATCACGCCAAATGACGACAACGCATATCAGAACAATTTGGACGAAACCCTGTTAAGACAGGCGGACGCGGCAACGGATGATAAAATTGACCTCTTTTTGGTTGAGGCGGATTATGCGTTAAAATATGTAGATACTGAGTTCACAATGCCTGTTAAGGATCTTGGCATCACGGATGCGGATTTGGCAAACCAGTATCAGTATACGAAGGATATTGTAACGGATTCGAACGGCGTATTAAAAGGCGTTTCATGGCAGGGATGCCCGGGCGTTATGTTCTATAGCCGCGAGGTGGCAAAGGATGTTTTCGGCACGGATGATCCGGCTGAGATTCAGGAGTACGTAAAGGATTGGGATACGTTTAACGAGACGGCAAAGACCTTGAAGGATAAGGGCTATTATGTGGCTTCTTCCGCAAACGATACATACCGTGTATATTCCAACAACGTAACCTCAAAATGGGTGGTTGACGGAAAGATTAACATTGACGACAACATTATGAAGTGGGTAGAGGATTCGAAGGCGCTTGTAGACGCAGGTCAAATCGGAACACATGACCTTTGGAGCGATGACTGGTCAAGAGGCTTTTATCCGGACGGCAAGGTATTCTCTTATTTCGGACCGGCCTGGCTTGTAAACTTCAGTATGGCAGCCGACAAAGAAGGAAGTATCGGTAACGCAGGCGGATGGGCAGCAACCGAAGGACCGCAGGGCTTCTTCTGGGGCGGTACATGGATTTGTGCAGCGGCAGGAACAGACAATGCCAGCCTTGTAAAAGACATCATGCTGCAGATGACGGCAAATGAAGAAATCATGAAGGAAATCGTTGTGGCGGATGATGATTTCGTAAACAACAAGCCGGCAATGAACGCAATGGCAGAAGATGCAAGCTACTCAAGCAAGATTTTGGGCGGACAGAACCCGCTTGCAATGTACTGCGCAGGTGTTGAAGGTCTTGATTTGAGCAACCTTTCCATCTATGACCAGGGCTGTAATGAAGAGTTCCAAAACGCAATGAAGAATTACTTTGACGGCAATACGGATTTAGACGGCGCACTTGACTTATTCTACAAGGCAGTAGTAGAGAAATATCCTGAGCTGACATATTAATCTGACAGCAATGTGCCTGCCTGACAGCAGTCGGGCAGGCACAAAATAAGTTTAAATGCAGAACCGGCAGCAGGTTTTGGTTAGGCATAGGAAGTGAAAAAGAGATTTGCTGCGAGTTCTGCAGCTGATGATGGCTGCCGTGATACAGATAACAGGTGCAGAATAAGGATGAAAAGGAGGATATGAAAGATGAAGAGCCGAAAGCAAAGTAGGGTGGTAAGTTATAATAAATGGGGATATATTTTCCTGATTCCTTTTATTGGAGTTTACATAATTTTTCAAATGATACCTTTGGTTACGACGGTTATAAACAGTTTCTATGAGAATTACCGTTCCGGTTTGACGCAAATCGGACCAAATTTCATAGGTTTTAAAAACTATGCGGCAATTTTGCAGAATGCGGATCTGTGGACATATGCAAAAAATACGCTGATTATGTGGGTGATGGGATTTGTACCCCAGATTCTTGTGTCTTTGCTGCTTGGCGCATGGTTCTCCAATCCGAGCCTGCGGCTGAAAGGACAGCGTTTTTTTAAGACCGTTATTTATTTGCCTAATCTGATTATGGCGTCAGCATTTGCAATGCTGTTCTTTACCTTGTTTTCTAACAGCGGTCCGGTCAATTCTATCTTGATGCAGGCTGGTATCACAAGCGAGCCGTTTAAGTTTCTGTCCAATACATGGAGTGCAAGATCACTGGTTGCTTTTATGAACTTTCTGATGTGGTTTGGAAATACGACCATTTTGCTGATGGCAGGAATGATGGGGATTGACACATCGCTCTTTGAGGCGGCGGAAGTGGATGGTGCGACTTCCACGCAGGTATTTTTCAGGATTACACTGCCCCTGCTGCGGCCGATTTTGGTATACGTGATGATAACCTCGCTAATCGGCGGTTTACAGATGTTTGATGTACCGCAGATTTTGACGAACGGAACCGGTGACCCGATGCGCTCGACCATGACATTGATTATGTACTTGAACAAACATTTGTTTAGCAAGAATTACGGTATGGCAGGTGCGTTGTCAGTCCTTCTGTTTATCGTAACCGGAATTTTGAGTATGTTCGTCTATAAGGCGACAAACAGAAATCAGGAATAGGAGGGAGCAATGATGAATCAGGAAAATAATTATAAAAATAAAAAAGGGCTGGCACTGGGTCCTAGAAGAGCGGTCGCTTATCTTGCTTTGGTGTTGGTATCTGTCCTGTGTCTGTTTTGGTTTTACATATTGTTTATCAATGCAACCCGTTCCCACGGGGAGCTGACGACGGGCTTTACGCCGATACCGAGTACGCATTTGCTGGAAAACTGGCATAATCTGCTGACAAAGAGCACGCTGCCGATTTGGTCAGGAATGTTCAACTCATTTATTGTCGCGGCGCTCTCGGCAATTTTGTCCACTTATTTTTCGACGATGACGGCGTATGCGATTCATGCGTATGACTTTAAATTAAAGAAGTTCATGTTTTCGTTTATTTTGATGATTATGATGATCCCGACGCAGGTAACCGCACTTGGTTTTCTGCAGCTGGTGTCTAAAATGAAATTGGAAGATTCCTTTATTCCGCTGATTGTGCCTGCAATTGCAGCGCCTGCGACCTTCTTTTATATGAAACAGTATATGGAAAGTACGCTGCCGCTGTCTTTGGTGGAAGCGGCGAGAATTGACGGCTCCGGCGAGTTTCGGACGTTCAACACGATTGCGTTTCCGCTGATGAAGCCTGCAATCGCAGTGCAGATGATTTTCACGTTTGTGACAAGCTGGAATAACTACTTCACACCGGCGTTGATTTTGCATAACGAGAAAAAGAAGACTCTGCCGATTTTGATTGCGCAGTTAAGAAGCGCGGACTGGCTGAAATTTGATATGGGGCAGGTTTATGTGATGATTGCATTTTCCATTTTTCCTGTAATTATCGTCTATTTATTCCTCTCACGGTTTATTGTACAGGGAGTTGCGCTGGGAAGCGTAAAAGGATAATCAAATACGGAAAAAATGCTTTGAGCGGTACGGGTATCGCTCAAAGCATTTTTTCTTTAAAATTAAATTGGAAAAATTTTCTAAAAAATGGAAAAAAATGGAAAAATATGCTACAATATTGATGTTTGTTTTGGGTGTGTCAGGAAAATCAGCAGATTATACAGCTTTGGGAGGGATACGTTATGATGGTAAAAGGATATGAAAAAAAGAACGTTTATGATGCCGTGCAGGAACGCTTCCATTACCTGTTTCATGAGTTCGACAATATCTATGTATCATTTAGCGGCGGCAAGGACAGCGGCGTACTGCTTAACCTTTTATTGGATTTTAAGCGCAAGTATTATCCGGGACGCAGAATTGGCGTATTCCATCAGGATTTTGAGGCGCAGTATACTGTGACGACGGAGTATGTCACAAGAACCTTTAAAGCGCTTGAGGGAGAATGTGATTTGTACTGGGTATGTCTGCCGATGGCGACGAGAACGGCGCTGAGCAGTTATGAGATGTACTGGTATCCGTGGGACGATAAAAAAGAAGACCAGTGGGTGCGTCCAAGACCAAATTATCCCTATGTCATCACAATAGATAAACCGTTTAATCATTACCGTTACCGGATGCATCAGGAAGATCTTGCAAAGCAGTTCGGGCGTTTTTACAGGGAAACGCATGATTACGGAAAAACAGTCAGTCTGCTGGGGATTCGCGCGGACGAATCGCTGCAGCGTTACAGCGGTATTGTGAATAAGAAGTACGGGTACAACGGGGAGTGCTGGATTTCCAAGCAGTTTAAGGATGTGTGGTGTGCATCGCCCATTTATGACTGGTCCAATCAGGATGTGTGGGTGGCAAATTATCAGTTTCATTATGACTATAATGTATTGTATGATTTATATTATAAGGCGGGGCTGAAAATTGATCAGATGCGTGTGGCTTCGCCGTTTAACGATTTTTCAAAAGATTCCCTGAACCTATACAGAGTGCTGGATCCAGAAATTTGGACAAAGCTGGTGGGACGTGTGCGCGGGGCGAATTTTGGCTGTATTTACGGAAAAACCAAAGCGATGGGATACCGCAATATCACGCTTCCGGAAGGACACACATGGGAATCCTATACGAAGTTCCTGCTCGATACGCTTCCAGCAAGACTTCGAAATAATTATGTAAAAAAGTTCAAGACTTCAATCGAATTTTGGCATAAGACCGGCGGCGGTTTGGAGGAAAGTGTGATACAGGAGCTGATTGACCACGGATACAATATCCGGCGAAACGGTGTATCCAATTATACGCTGATGAAAAATTCCAGAGTTGTTTTTGTCGGGGATATTCCCGATGATACGGACGATATTAAATCAACAAAGGACATTCCGAGCTGGAAACGGATGTGCTACTGCATTTTGAAGAACGATCATACCTGCCGTTTTATGGGCTTTGGGCTGACGCGGCAGGAGCAATTGCGAAACGATAAAATCAAACGAAAATATGGAGAAATGATTAATGGCAAATAATGAATTTAAGAGTCCGGTATACAATGTGATTGCAGTTCCTTTTGAAAAGATTGTGCCTAATACATACAATCCTAACAGCGTTGCTCCGCCGGAGATGAAGCTGCTTTATGACAGCATCAGGGAGGACGGTTATACGATGCCGATTGTATGTTACTATTCCCCGAAGAAGGACTTGTACGCGATTGTGGACGGATTTCACCGCTGGCATGTAATGAAGGAGTATCCTGATATTTACGAGCGGGAGCATGGGATGATGCCGGTTGCCGTGATTGACAAACCGTTGTCAAACCGCATGGCTAGTACAGTCAGACATAATCGCGCGCGCGGTTCGCATGATGTGGATCTGATGAGCAATATTGTCAAGGAGCTGCATGAGCTGGGCAGAAGCGACGCGTGGATTTCAAAGCATTTGGGCATGGATAAGGATGAAATTCTGCGTCTCAAGCAGATAAGCGGGCTTGCGGCGCTTTTTAAGGATGTCAACTTCGGTCAGGCATGGAAACCGATTGAGGATATGCTGCGTGAGGACGAAAAAAATGCGCAGGAGGAAGAAAAATAATATTTTATGCAAATAATCAATAAAGAAAAGAAAGGACGGAGAAAAATATGGGTAAGACACTGAGCAATGAGGTGAAGCAGGCGCTGGAGGATATTTATTATCATGAGCGTACAGGACGGGGGAAGGAGGCATTTGCTTTATTGGAGCAGGCATCGGCTGCAGGGGACGGGGATGCATCCTGTATCCTGGCAAGATGCTATTGCGGTCGCCAGTATGTGTGGATCGGACATCGGTTTCCGGAGGATGATGATAAAGCGACTGCGCTTTATCATAAATCCGTGGAGCAGGGAAGTGCGCTTGGCGTGTTGATTTGTCTGCGCTGCGGGGAGCTTACGCCCGCGCTTGAGCAGAAGATGCCGTTTGCAAATCTGCAGGAAGCGTTTGACGTGGTTTTGGGGCAGGCGCAGGACGGAGATGCATTCTGTCAGTATGTGATTGGCAACTGTTATTTTTGGTGGGATTTTTTGCGCATACAGAATAAGGGCAGCGAGGATTTCCCTAATCAGGCGGCGTTTAAGGCATATTTAAAGGAAAATATTTCAAAGTGTGAGGACTGGTTTTGGAAGGCTTTGCGCGGCGGCATGTACTTTGCGGCAAACAACCTGAATCAATACTATACAAAGGGCGATGAGGATATTATAAAGCCGGACCCGTCAAAGGCAAGGGATTTGTTCCGAATCGGTGCGGAGTACGGTCATCCGCTTCATCAGGCAATTTATGCGGAGGAGTTGGAAGAGGCAGGACGCAAAGAGGAAGCGCTGCAGTGGTTCCAAAAGGCGGCAGACGGCGGACATCCCGGCGCTTGGTGCGATGTGGGACGCTGCTATGCCGAGGGAATCGGCACGGCAAAAAATGAGGCATATTCCGTTGAATGCTTTCAGAAGGAGCTTCCGCTCGGGCATATTGACAGTCATAACCGTTTGGGAAAGGCGTACTTTTTCGGAAGAGGCGTTGCGCAGGATTATAACAAGGCATTTGAGCTGTTATCATATGCTTATGATAAGGGCAGCAAATGGGGTGTATTTTATTTAGGCAAGTGCTGTTTTTACGGATATGGAACGCCGCAGGACTACACGAGGGCACGTATGTTTTTGGATCAGGTAGATTGGAATTACTGGGAAGCAGATTATCTTCGCGGCATGATTTTTGCGCGCGGGCTTGGCGTTGCGGAGGACATTGAACGGGGCGTTGCATTTTTGCAGAAGGCAGGCGATCATCAGGAGGCTAAGGAAGAGCTGAAGAATTATAAGAAGACGATGCTGGGATTTGGAAAGTGGGTACGCCGTTAGGGATGACAAACATTATGAAAAGCAGTGAATCGCCAAAAACGATTCACTGCTTTATTAAATTTACTTTTCTGATTTGTCAAGTGTTCATAAGCGTTTTTTATGCATTTGCAATCTGTATAATTCTCTCCATATCGGAAATTAATTCCTTTGAATAGTTTGCGGCTTCATGGTAAATCCGCTCCGCTTCTATGTAATCACCGTTATTGATTGCGCTAATCACATTGGCGCCGTAGCGGTGGAATTTCTGATGCTTGGGTCCTAAGCCCTCCCAAACCGGAAGTACACCGGGAAAATCAGGCGTCATGGCATAGTAGAAATGACCGAATCCGCATTTTGAGGAATCAAGCTGCAAAGGCGTGATGGTTTTGCTGTCGATCATCTTTTTCAGATTGTTAAGCCAAGCATGGTGGGACGAAATCGCAGTTTTCATGTATTCGGAAAATTCGTGTTTTTCCAAGTGGAAGAATACATCTTTTGTCATATCACCCATTTGTTTTACTGTATCATCAAGCGTTTTTTCGATGTCAACAACCGGTCTGGTAGCCTCATGCAGATCTTCTCCGACCTGACGCATAAAGTTTGAGCTTTCCATTAACTGGTGCTCCATTTCTGCCATAGAACTGCTGATTTCTTCGCTGACAGCGGCAATGGAGCTGATCGATTCGTTGATGTTGGAAACGTGGCTCTGACTTTCGTTATTTAATTCCCATACGTTTTTGATTTTGTCGGTCATGGACGCCAGTGACTCGATGGTATCCGTAGAGCTCTTTACGCTCTTTTTTGAAGCGCTTTTCATATCGTCCACAAAAGATTCCATACTTTTTGTCATCTTTTGCGTTTCTTCCGCAAGTTCCCGGATTTCACCGGCAACGACCGCAAAGCCTCTTCCTGCCTCACCTGCCCTTGCAGCTTCTACGGAGGCATTGAGCGCAAGCAGGTTTGTCTGCAGGGAAATTGAATCGATGCCTGCGACAACAGTGCTGATGCGGTTGATAATGTTCACAAGCTCATCCATATCTTTTTTCATTTCGCGGGAAACTTCGATTGTTTGATCAGAAAGCTCCTTAATCATGGTCAGTTCCGTTTGTCCGGATTCTATTTTTTGATAAACTTCATCTGTTTTCTCAGAGATTTTGATAATGTTGTTTGTCAGCTCTTCGTGCTGGCTGTTCGAGGAGCCGGCAGACGTGCCGAAAAGTGTTTCGGTTGCCTTTGTCACTTTGCGGGATATATCCATAATTTTATCTGTTTGGTGCTGCATCGTCAAGTCAAGAGAACTGATCTGCATGACTGCCTTGATATTTTTTTCAAAAACCTCCGCAAACTGTTTTCTGCCGCCAAGCAGCCGCCGGTAAATCTTGTTTAACTCAGGCTCTTTGGAGTAATCAGCCTCCTTTAATTCTGAGACTGCCTTCATAAGTACTGCTTTTCCCTTTCCGATTCCCATTTACATACCCTCTTACTTTCTTTAGAATTAATGTATATGATTTTAATGTTTATAGTTACATCATACGGAATTTTTAAAATTTTTCAAGTCTTTTTCTTAAAATTTTATATCAATTCAAGAATTAAACTTGTGGTTAAAATCTGAATTTTCCCTTGAAATATTTTACGTTTTATGTATAATGAAAAAGATGCAGCAAACACATAAAATTAATATAGAAATAAAGTGAAGAGGATATATTCATGATCAGTGCAAACAATGTAACGTACCGCGTTGGTAAAAAGGCATTATTTGAGGATGTCAACATTAAATTTACGGAGGGCAACTGCTACGGTTTAATCGGAGCAAACGGAGCGGGAAAGTCAACCTTTTTAAAGATTTTGTCAGGGAAATTGGAGACGACAAAGGGCGATATTGTTGTTACGCCCGGACAAAGGCTCTCCGTTTTGGAACAGGACCATTTTAAATATGACGAGTATTCCGTAATGGATGTGGTAATTATGGGCAACGCACGTCTTTATGAGATTATGAAGGAAAAAGACGCCATTTATGCAAAGGAGGATTTTACCGACGAGGACGGTATTCGTGCAAGTGAGCTGGAGGGTGAATTTGCCGAGATGGACGGCTGGGAGGCGGAGTCGAACGCCGCGCAGCTTTTAAACGGACTTGGTATTGACACGGACCTGCACTATGCAGTGATGAAGGATTTAAACGGCAGCGAGAAGGTAAAGGCGCTGCTTGCAAAGGCGCTCTTTGGCAATCCGGACATCTTGCTGCTTGACGAGCCGACAAACCATCTTGATTTGGACGCGATTGCGTGGCTGGAGGAATTTTTGATTAATTTCGAGAACACGGTTATCGTGGTATCGCATGACCGTTATTTTTTGAACAAGGTCTGTACACAGATTGCGGACATTGATTACGGCAAAATCCAGCTTTACGCGGGCAATTATGATTTTTGGTATGAGTCAAGCCAGCTGCTTGTCAAGCAGATGAAAGAGGCAAACAAGAAAAAGGAAGAGAAAATTAAAGAGCTGCAGGAATTCATTTCCCGCTTCTCGGCAAATGCGTCAAAGTCAAAGCAGGCGACTTCAAGAAAGCGTGCTTTGGAGAAAATTGAGTTGGACGACATTAAGCCGTCAAGCCGGAAGTATCCGTATATTGATTTCAGACCGGACCGTGAAATCGGCAATGAGGTATTGACGGTCGAAAATCTTTCCAAGACAATCAACGGCGAAAAGGTGCTTGACAAGATTTCGTTTATATTAGGACGCGAGGACAAGGTGGCGTTTGTGGGCGGAAACGAGCTTGCAAAGACAACGCTGTTTCAGATTTTAATGGGAGAAATGGAGCCGGACGAAGGTTCTTATAAGTGGGGCGTTACGACTTCGCAGGCGTATTTTCCGAAGGATCCGACAAACGAGTTTGACAATGACTATACGATTGCGGACTGGCTTATGGGATACTCCAAGGTCGATGACATTACGTATGTGCGCGGCTTTTTGGGACGTATGCTTTTTGCGGGCGAGGACGGCGTAAAAAAGGTGAAGGTGCTTTCCGGAGGCGAGAAGGTACGCTGTCTTTTGAGTAAGATGATGATTAGCGGCGCAAATTGTCTGATTTTGGATGAGCCGACAAACCACCTTGACATGGAATCGATTACGGCGCTGAATAACGGATTGATTAAATTTCCGGGTGCGGCAATTTTTGCCTGCCACGATCATCAGTTTGTAGAGACGACGGCAAACCGGATTATGGAGATTTTGCCTGACGGTACTTTGATTGACAAGATTACAACGTATGATGAATACCTTGCAAGCGATGAGATGGCAAGAAAGAGAACAGCTGTGTACACTGCCGAGGCAGAGGACGAGAGCGGCGGGGAAGAATAAAAGAGCGAAGGCAGATGCAGGGAATTACATCTGCCTTTTCCTTATATCAGGACGGTATCAGGATAGGAAAGGAGCTGGTGATAACGATGGGAGCAATTGATTTACATGTACATTCAATCCGGTCAGACGGCAGCATGACGCCAAGCGCGCTTGTGGACTATGCTGTCAGGAAGGGATTAAAGGCGATTGCGCTTACGGACCATGATACGGTAGACGGTATTGACGAAATTATGGAATATGCAAAGGGCAAGCCGGTTGAAATCATTGCGGGTATTGAGTATTCGACGGAGTACAACGGGCGGGACGTTCATATTGTGGGGCTTTTTATCGATCATAAGTCGCCCGCGTTTCTTGCGTACCTTGCGCGTTTTTTGCAGTCGCGTACGGACAGAAACCATAAGCTTTGTGCAAATCTTCAGAGTGCGGGCATTGACATAACGTACGAGGAGCTTCTTCGCGCGTATCCAAACGCCGTTATCACAAGAGCGCATTATGCGTCGTTTCTTTTGGAGAAGGGGTATGTGAAAAGCAGAGATGAGGCATTTGAGCGGTATTTGGGCGACCATACGCCGTATTTTGTGCATCGTGAGAAAATTACGCCCGAGGAGGTTATCGACGTGACAAGGAAAGCGGGCGGTATTCCTGTTTTGGCGCATCCAATGCTTTACGGGCTTGGAAGCGAGCAGCTGGAGCTGCTTGTGAAACGGCTGAAGGCGGCAGGACTTATGGGGATAGAGACGTACTACAGTACGTATTGCGCTGCGGAGGAGAGAAAGGTCAGGGCGCTTGCCAAAAAGTACGGACTGCTGGAGAGCGGCGGCTCTGATTTTCACGGTGAGAACAAGTCGGGTTTGGAACTTGGCACAGGGTACGGGAGGCTGCGTGTACCAAAGAAGCTTTTGGAAAAAATGAAACGGGCGCGGTCAGCTAAAATCCTGTTTACGGATTTGGATAATACGCTTTTAACCACACAGAAAACTGTTTCGGAAACAATGCGCGCAAAACTGCTTGAGCTGATTCAAAACGGCGGCAGTCTCGTGCTTGCAAGCGGAAGACCTGTGAAGAGCATTTTGGAGGTGCTGGAGACGCTTGACATCAAGGATGCGGTTTTGCAGATGCACAAGGCGGACAGTGATACGGCGGGCGGAATTTACGCTACGGCATACAACGGCGCAGTGCTCTATGACTGTCTTGCGGATAAATTTATTGCGCAGTATTCCGTTTCGATTGATGCGGCACAGCAGCTTTTTGATAAGGCACGTGAGCGGGGCATTCATATTCAGACGTATGCGGACACGCATGTTGTCAGCATTGCTGATGATGAAGCGATCCGTTATTATACGCAGTTTATTCATATGCCGTACGTGGTCGGAAGCCATTTGGAAACCGAGCTTTCCAAAGAGCCGTTTAAGGTTCTTACGATTGATTTAAACGGCAGGGAACAGCTTGAGCGGTTTCGCGCGGAGATTGAGGCGTCTTCGCTTGGGGCAGAGCTTACGTGTGCGTTTTCCAATAATTATTACCTTGAATTCTTCAATAAAAATGCGGGCAAAGGAAATGCACTGGTCAATTTGTGCAGAGCGTTAAATATCCTTGAAAAGAACGCGGTTGCGGCAGGGGACGAGGAGAATGACATTTCCATGATTGAGGCGGCGGGCATCGGTGTCGCAATGGCAAATGCAACGCCGCGGTTAAAGGAATGCGCGGACTATATTACGGAGCATGACAATGACCATGACGGAATTGCAGAGGTGATTGACAAGTTTTTCACAAATGTTTTGCGCGAAGAATAAGGAATGATGAATGCATATATGCATATGGACAATTTGGGGATAAAACAGTATACTGGACATAACGTAAGCGAAGTGAGAATGGAGGATGACAATGAACGGGAAGAAAACGGCATTTGCAGAGAGAGTAAGTCAGAACAGCAAAAATTATTTTCCAAAGGATTTGTTTGATTTGGAAGCTGCAGGCACATTTTTGGAACGTCTGCATACAATGTTTGGATTGGATACGTTGATGACGGACCGGCATGGGGCGGTTATTATGACGCATGGAAACTTTGACGGCTTTGTGCCCGATGTAAAAAACAAACCCGGCAATAAAATCAGGGTTATGGAGCGGACAGTCTGCCATATTTACGCAAAAGATGAAAATGTGGCACAAAATCAGAAGGAAGCGGTAAACGCGCTGTTAGATGCATATATTAAAACATTGGAGGGCTTTAGCGGAAAGTCTTACATGGCAAGCGAGCAGGCGGTATATATCGACGAACTGGAGCAGCAGGTGGAAAAGGACGCGTATCAGGCAAAGTATTCCGAGCAGAACGATCCGCTGACAGGGCTGCTTAACAGAAATTACTTTATCAGCCGGATGCGTCAGCTTGCGGAGCGGGAGATTGTTCCGACGGCGGTTATTTGTGTAAACATTAATGACTGGAAATTTTTCGACAGTCAATACGGCGAGGAGGAGAGTGACCGTCTTGTGCTGACGGTGGCGAATATCCTTAAAGGAAAAGCCGAAGAAGCAGGTTTTGATGACGCGGTAATCGGCAGGATTGAGGGAGATGTGTTTCATGTGCTTTTGCCGTTGGTCGAGGAGGACGAGGCGAGACGCTACTGTGACAGCATACAGGAGGCATGTGAGTGTTTTGAAGATGAGAAGCTTGTGCCGAGTATTGCCGTAGGCTGCGTGATACATATCAATGTGGAGCAGAGTTATCGGGATGCGCTTTCCGATGCGGAGTACGCGATGTTTGAGAACAAGTTTGCAATCAAAAATGCGCCCGGCTACCGGGAAAAAATCGAGAAAGGTATAAACAAAAAATAAAAATATAAAATAATTATTAAGTAAACTAAATTCCAAAAACGTGAGAAAATGTGAGTAAAAAAAAGAAAATGTGATATAATGGAAGAAAATGGCATCTGAATGCGCTTGCACATCGTTTTGTAAAAAATTATGATATGTTCTGTTAGCACTCAACAACAAGGAGTGCTAATCACGAAGAACAGGAAAAAATGATCATAAATTATTTTTAAGGAGGCATTTTAACATGAAGTTAGTACCATTAGGAGACAGAGTTGTATTAAAACAGTTAATCGCTGAGGAGACCACAAAGTCCGGCATTGTTTTACCGGGACAGAGCAAGGAGAAGCCGCAGCAGGCAGAAGTGATCGCAGTAGGGCCAGGCGGCGTTGTAGACGGCAAGGAGGTAAAAATGGAAGTAAAGGCTGGCGACAACGTAATTTACTCAAAATATTCCGGAACGGAGGTTAAGATTGACGATGAGGAGTACATTATTGTAAAGCAGAACGATATACTGGCAGTGATCCAGTAATCAAATCATTCAGAAAATCTTAGATTTTCTGAATGATTAAGAGAACGCAAATGGCGCGTTCTCTGCATGAAATAAGTAAAGATGATTTGAAAAATTTAGATTTGGAGGATATGCAATCATGGCAAAGGAAATTAAATATGGAGCAGAGGCTCGTAAGACATTAGAAGCAGGCGTGAATAAACTGGCAGACACTGTTAGCGTGACGCTTGGACCCAAAGGAAGAAACGTTGTTCTTGACAAGTCATTCGGCGCACCGCTTATTACAAACGACGGTGTGACAATTGCAAAGGAGATTGAGCTTGAGGACGCATTTGAAAACATGGGCGCACAGCTTGTCAAGGAAGTTGCCACAAAGACAAACGACGTGGCAGGCGACGGTACGACAACGGCGACTGTTTTGGCGCAGGCAATGATTAACGAAGGAATGAAGAATTTAGCAGCAGGCGCAAACCCGATTATTTTAAGAAAGGGTATGAAGAAGGCGACAAACTGTGCAGTGGACGCAATTGCGTCAATGAGCTCTAAGGTAAACGGAAAGCAGCATATCGCAAGGGTTGCGGCGATTTCGGCAGGCGATGAGGAAGTCGGAAGCATGGTGGCGGATGCGATGGAGAAGGTTTCCGGCGACGGCGTTATTACTATTGAGGAGTCAAAGACCATGCAGACAGAACTTGACTTAGTAGAGGGTATGCAGTTTGACCGCGGATACATTTCTGCTTACATGGCAACCGATATGGATAAAATGGAAGCGACAATGGAAGATCCTTACATTTTAATTACGGATAAGAAAATTGCGAACATTCAGGAAATTCTTCCTGTTTTGGAGCAGGTAGTACAGTCCGGTGCGAAGCTTCTCATTATTGCAGAGGATGTTGAGGGCGAGGCGCTTACAACGTTAATCGTCAACAAATTGCGCGGTACATTCAATGTGGTAGCAGTAAAGGCTCCGGGATATGGAGACAGAAGAAAGGCAATGCTTGAGGATATTGCAATCCTGACTGGCGGTCAGGTAATCAGCGAGGAGCTGGGTCTTGACCTCAAGGAGGCAACCTTAGAGCAGTGCGGTCGTGCGAAATCCGTAAAGGTTCAGAAGGAGAACACGATTATCGTCGACGGCGAAGGTGATAAGGCAGCGATTGACGCAAGAATTTCACAGATTAAGAAGCAGATTGAGGAGACAACATCTGATTTTGATAAGGAAAAATTACAGGAACGTCTTGCAAAGCTTGCAGGCGGTGTCGCAGTAATCCGCGTCGGTGCGGCAACAGAAACAGAGATGAAGGAAGCAAAGCTTCGTATGGAAGATGCGCTCAATGCGACAAGAGCAGCCGTAGAGGAAGGTATTATCGCAGGCGGCGGTTCTGCTTATATCCACGCGTCAAAGAAGGTGGCAGAGCTTGTTGAGACGCTTGACGGCGACGAGAAGACAGGTGCAAAGATTGTGTTGAAGGCACTGGAATCTCCGTTATTTATCATTGCTGCAAATGCAGGTCTTGAGGGCAGCGTAATTGTCAATAAGGTAAAAGAGTCAGAGGTTGGATTTGGTTTCGACGCGGCAAAGGAAGAGTATGTCAACATGGTTGAGGCTGGTATTCTTGACCCGGCAAAGGTGACAAGAAGCGCATTGCAGAACGCTTGTTCTGTTGCGAGCACACTGCTTACAACAGAGTCTGTTGTTGCAAATATTAAGGAAGACGTTCCGGCTATGCCTGCAGGCGGTCCGGGAATGGGCGGTATGATGTAATTTTATGACGGAGAGTGTAAAGCGGTGCAGGGAACGCATACGGGATATTCATTTATTCCGCAATATCAGTGATGCGGAGCTTGATAAAATGTTTGCGTGTTCAAAAACGGTTGAGCGGACATTTCAGGATGAAAGCTATATTTTCCGACAGGGCGAAACCCCGAAAAATCTGTTTTTGCTTTTGGAAGGGGTCGTGATGCTTTCAAAGGATTTTGCGTCGGGAAAGCGGGATGTGCTGTTTCTTGTGGAGGCAGGCGATGTGTTTGGCGAAATGTTTTTGTTTGCAGATGCCGAAAATTATTGGTATGACGCGATTGCGCAGGGCAGTGTCAGACTTCTTGAGATACCGTGGGATTTTTTCTACTGCTTTTGCAGCAACGCCTGCGAACATCACAGGCTGATTACAAGAAATATGCTGGAGATTCAGTCTGAAAAGAATTTTTCCATGACGAGAAAACTGCATCTGCTGTCGGGAACAACGTTAAAAGAGAGGATTGCGCTGTGGCTTTTGGATCAGGCGGAGCAAAACGGCATTGTGCATCTTGCCATGAACAGGGAAGAACTTGCCGATTATTTGGGGACAACGCGTCCGTCGCTTTCGAGGGAGTTAATGAAAATGCAGCAGGAAGGGTTAATCACCGTGGAAAAAAATGTGATAAAGCTTTCGGACAGCCGCGCACTTGAAGCATTGTATTGATTTTTAACTATCTGGGTCAGGATTTTGCACTTGCTGCAAAATCCGTGAGAAAGCATAGAGAAAGTAAGGCATCATCCCAACCATGAGGTGTTTTTGCATGGGATGATGCCTGTAATTATGAAGGTACTGAATAGTTGCAGTGATTTTAAAATTGTATTTTGTTTTAAACAAAAAAATATAAAAAATGTAACAGATGTTACGGAAATTCTTCTGAGATTTGAATATACTATAGTCACAAGCTGAAAACAAACAGGCAGGATAAAAACAAACAAATAAAAATATAAGTATGTATCAAACAAGGAGGAATTGATTATGGCAGCAAATACACAGCAGGTAGACAATTTGGTAAATCTTTTGGATGGTTATGCAACAAAGGGAGGACATCATTTGAATGTCAATGTTTTGAACAGGGATACGCTTTTGGACGCGCAGAAGCATCCGGAGAATTATCCGCAGCTTACAATCCGTGTTTCAGGTTATGCCGTAAACTTTATTAAGCTGACACCGGAACAGCAGGCGGATGTTATCTCAAGAACATTCCATGAAGGTGTATAATTAAGGCTTGAAGAGGGTACTGTCTATATGGCAGTACCCTTTTTATGCGCCGCCCGTGCAGAGGAAGTATGCCGCAGAAGCGGCGCATGGGGCGCGCGGCGAGTAGTGGAGAAGGTCGTTCTCCTACCCGATTGCACACGGACACCCAAGGGATATATGAAGCTCATTTCCCTGCTCAATTACAATACGAAAATCACCTTATTGACGCAAAAGCCGTTGTATTAAATCACAAGATACAGTAAGATATATTTGAGGAAACAAAAATCCTTTGAACTTAGCATACCGGAAAGGAGGAGGTATCATGAATACAATGGTGTGGCTGGTTGCGATGATTGTACTGATTATCATTGAGATTGTAACGGTCGGCTTCGGCGCGATTTGGTTTGCGCTTGGCGCGCTTGCGGCAGTGCTGGCAACGCTTTTGGGCGCCGGGACAAAGCTGCAGATTGCTGTCTTTCTCGCCGTATCCTTTGCGACGTTGATCTTCACAAGACCGCTGGTAGTGAAGTACATAAACGTGACGCGTACAAGGACGAATTATGAGGGCATTATCGGCAAGATCGTGCGCATTACACAGGACGTTGACAATATTGTCGAAACGGGCTGTGCGGTGGTGAACGGTCAGGACTGGACTGTGCGGGCGGCGGACAACGGCTGCAAAATTGCGGCGGGAACTCTCGCAAAAGTTGTGGACATTAAAGGTGTAAAATTAATTGTTGAAAAGTATGAGGAGGAGACAAACTAATGTTTTGGATATTAGCAATTTTATTTATCATTATTGTAGTCATTGCAGTGAACGTGCGCATCGTGCCGCAGGCGTCGGCGTATGTTATCGAGCGTCTTGGCGGATACGATACCACGTGGGGCGTCGGCATTCACTTTAAGATTCCGTTCCTTGACAGGGTGGCAAAGAGAGTCAATTTAAAAGAGCAGGTGGTGGATTTCCCGCCGCAGCCCGTTATCACAAAGGATAACGTTACGATGCAGATTGACACGGTCGTATTTTTCCAAATCACTGATCCGAAGATGTATGCATATGGTGTGGATAACCCGATTATGGCGATTGAAAAGCTGACGGCGACAACGCTTCGAAACATTATCGGTGATATGGAACTGGATCAGACACTGACTTCAAGAGAAGTCATCAACACAAACATGCGTTCTGCGCTCGACGTTGCAACCGACCCTTGGGGTATCAAGGTAAACCGTGTTGAGTTGAAGAACATCATTCCGCCCGAGGCAATCCGCAATGCGATGGAGAAGCAGATGAAGGCGGAGCGTGAACGGCGTGAAGCAATCCTTCGTGCGGAAGGTGAGAAGAAGTCGACAATCCTTGTTGCGGAAGGTCAGAAAGAGTCGGCAATTTTGGAGGCAGAGGCGGAAAAGCAGGCTGCAATCCTTCGTGCCGAGGCAGAAAAAGAGCGTAAAATCCGTGAGGCGGAAGGTCAGGCGGAGGCAATCAGAGTCGTACAGATGGCAAATGCGGAAGGTATTAAGTTCCTGAAAGAAGCAGGCGCAGATGATGCGGTGCTTACGATTAAAAAGCTTGAGGCATTTGAGAAGGCTGCAAACGGCACGGCGACAAAGATTATCATACCGTCGGAAATTCAGGGTGTGGCAGGACTTGTAAAGTCGGTCGGCGAAATTGTAAAATAAGATAACTGTATAAAACGGGGAGAGGATCGGATATGGAAAGTCAGAGTGTGACAAAAATTTTGATACTTGAGGATAGCAAAGACAGCCTGAATGCGGTTGCAGCTATGGCGGAAAACGTATCAAAGTCCGTGTCCGCGGTCCCCGTAAACAGTCTGGAGGAGGCAAGAGCTGCGCTGCATCAGGCGCAGCAGCCCTTTCAGGCTTTTTTGCTTGATATAAACTTAAATCCCGACGACAAGGACGACATTTCGGGAATGATATTTGCCCGCGAAATCCGGGCAAAAAAAGAGTATGTTTTTACGCCGATTGTGATGATAACCTCACTTGCGAATATGGAACTTTCCGCATACAGGGAGCTGCACTGTTATCAATACCTGATTAAGCCTTACAATGAGGCGGACATTGAACAGCTTGTTGGAAAACTTTTATTTCTTTCGCAACAGGGGGAAACGCGGGAGCGCTTTGTGATGGTTAAAAAAGACGGCGTTAATTATAAGCTGTTTTGCAAGGATATTATCTGTATCAGGGCAGTGACAAGAGGAGTTTGTTTTGTGCTCGCAAAAGAGGAAATGCGGGTGCCGTATCTGTCAATTAAACAGTTGATGGAAAAGCTGCCAAAAGAGCAGTTTTTGCAGGTACACCGGATGTGTGTGGTAAACTGCGATTATATCGAATGCGTGGACACTGTAAACGGACTGATTAACCTCAAAAACGGGGAGACGGCGGAAGTGGGTGTCACATACAAAAACAGGCTGATTAACAGGATAAAGGGTAAGGAATATTAAATGGCAGAACTTGGCAGAAAATTTTTATATCGAATATTTTGCGTGGCGGCATTGATTGTGACGGTTTATCTGATGATTGACCTGTCACTGAGCCACACGCTTGACATAAAGGTGATGGTGCTGTTCGGCATTATTTTTTCGGTGATTTTTTTTGGCTTTTTAGATTGGGGGCGCAATTACGCGGCGCTGAAAAGAAATGAGGAAGAACTCAAGATTTATAAGCTTTACATAAAGCCGATGGAGGAGCTGACAAAGGATATTCGGGCAAGGCAGCACGAGTTTGACAATCACATGAATGCGATATTGAATATGCATGTGACGATTGACAATTATGACGAGCTGGTGAGGGCGCAGTCGGCGTACGGCAGGGAAATCTATGATGACAGGTCAAGATGCAGCCCGTCGCTTTTACGCATTTCCGATAAGATTCTTGCAGGGTTTTTGTACAGCAAGATTATCGCGGCGCCGGAATATGTTGACGTTGACTTGCAGGTGCTTAGTCAGGAAATTGTGACATCCGTGTCAGAACATTTTCTTGTGGAGATTATCGGCGTGCTTGTGGACAATGCGTTTGAGGCGGCGACGCCTGCGCGGAATCAGGTGGAGATGGTGTTGGACGCGAAGGATGATAAGCTGATTTTCATGATTAAAAATCAGGTGGAGCGTCTTACAATGGGCGAAATCCAGCATTTTTTTGAGAAAGGCTATTCGACAAAACAAAACCGCGAGGGCAGGGGGCTTGGACTGTATCAGGCAAACCGGATTGCGATAAGCCATAACGGGGAAATCACCGTGGAGCTTTTGGAACGCGCGGGTGTACAGGAAATCTGTTTCCGGGTGGAGATTTAGGGAATTGCAATTTAGGCAGATATTGGGTATACTTGAATTGTAGCCGGAGGGGTACGATACGGCTGCAATACGTCATAGAATGGAGGCAGAATACGTGTTAGAGTTAAAAAACATCTCTTATCATGTGAATGACGGAGATGGAAAAGATATTTTAAATCAGGTGAATTTAAAGATAGATCAACGGTTTACGGCAATTACGGGTCCTAACGGCGGCGGAAAGTCCACGCTTGCGAAACTGATTGCAGGCATTATACAGCCGACCGAAGGGCAGATTTTTTTGGACGGACAGGACATTACGGAATTGTCCGTGACCGAGCGGGCGCGGCTTGGAATCAGCTTTGCGTTTCAGCAGCCCGTGCGTTTTAAAGGCATTACGGTGCTTGACTTAATCCGGCTGGCGGCGGGAGAGCGGCTGAGCGTTGACGGTGCGTGCAAATACCTCTCGGAGGTGGGACTTTGTGCGCGGGATTACATCAACCGCGAGGTGAATGCAAGCCTTTCGGGAGGCGAGTTAAAGCGTATTGAGATTGCGACGGTCATTGCGCGCGGCACAAAGCTCTCGGTGTTTGACGAGCCGGAGGCGGGCATTGATTTGTGGAGTTTTCAGAATTTAATTAAGGTATTTGAAAGCATGCACGGACAGACGCAGGGAAATATCGTGATTATTTCACATCAGGAGCGGATTTTGAATATTGCGGACGAAATTGTGGTCATTGCAAGCGGCGAAATTACGAATGTGGGGACGAGGGACGAGATTTTGCCGCAGCTTTTGGACGACGGCTTTGCGTGCAGGCATAATGCAGGAGGATGTATACATGGATGAGCTTCAGAAGACGTTATTGATGCAGGTGGCAGACCTGCATGACGTGCCTGCGGGCGCCTACAATATCCGTGCAAACGGTGAGGCGGCAGGCAGACGTTCGACGGAACATATTGAGATTGTCACAAAGGAGGACAAACCGGGCATTGATATTTATATCAAGCCGGGAACAAAGCGCGAAAGCGTGCATATTCCGGTGTTAATGACACAGACCGGATTAAAGGAACTGGTGTACAATGATTTTCACATCGGTGAGGACTGTGACGTTACGATTGTCGCAGGCTGCGGTATTCACAACGGCGGCGACAAGGCGAGTGAGCACAGCGGTATTCATACGTTTTATGTGGGCAAAAATGCAAAAATCCGGTATGTGGAAAAGCATTACGGTACAGGCGAGGGTACGGGTGAGCGCATTATGAACCCGGAAACTGTGGTGGAGATGGATGAAAACAGTTACATGGAAATGGACACGGTGCAGATTAAGGGCGTGGATTCGACGGAGCGTGTCACAAGGGCAAAGCTTGGAAAAGGCGCGCAGCTTGTGATTAAGGAAAAGCTGATGACGCACGGAAAACAGAAGGCGACGACCAATTTTTATGTGGATTTGGACGGCGAGGATTCGAGCACAAATGTGATTTCGCGTTCGGTAGCAAAAGATGCGTCAGAACAAACATTCTACTCCCATATTAACGGCAATAATAAGTGCGCCGGACATTCGGAGTGCGACGCGATTATCATGGACAACGCGGTGGTGCGCGCTATTCCGGAAATTACGGCTAATCACCTTGATGCAAGTCTGATACACGAGGCGGCAATCGGGAAAATTGCAGGCGAGCAATTGATTAAGTTAATGACGCTTGGCCTGACCGAAGCGGAGGCGGAGGAGCAGATTGTGAACGGTTTTTTAAAGTAACTATTAATTTATATACGTATCACGAAAGCGAGGTATTTTTATGGAAACATTACAGTGCATTGAGACGCGTCGGAGTATTCGCAAGTTTAAGCCGCAGCAGGTAGAGCAGGAAACCGTGCGGGAAATTGTAGCTGCTGCAGCATATGCTCCTTCATGGAAGAACACACAGGTAACGCGTTATACGATTGTGGAGAACGCGGATATGAAGGCGAAAATCGCCGGGGAGGCGACGCTTGGATTTGAACATAACAAAGGCATTATCAACGACGCTCCGGCACTTGTGGTTGTGACAATGGTACATGGCAGGAGCGGTTTTGAAAGAGACGGATCGTATTCAACTTCTAAAGAGGACCGGTGGGAAGTATTTGATGCGGGACTTGCCACGCAGACGTTTAGCCTTGCGGCGCATGACAAGGGATTGGGCTGTGTAATTCTTGGCATTTTTGATGAGGATAAGGTTGCACAAATCATTGGTCTTGACGCAGGACAGAAGGTTGCAGCGCTTGTGGCAATGGGCTACGCGGACGAGGCGCCGGAGGCGCCAAAACGCAAGAGTGTGGATGATTTGGTAAAATTTGTATAAAGTTGAGATTTATAGTATTTATTTGAGGGCTATGGCAACATAGTCCTTAATAGCGAGAAAATAAAACGTATGGTTGGTTAACAATAATAGAAATATCAATTTAAAAGATAGCAATAGAAATTATGGTACAGATGGTAAAAGTCAGAAAGGGTATTTGTGATATGGAAATGTATGTAGGACTTACGGATTACGATTGGTTTACATTTCAGGTGGAGCAAAAATATGACGAGGTGAATTTTTGGAAGCCTGGAATAAAAAAAGAGTTTAAAGCGTTGCAGCCTAACAGCCTGTTTCTTTTTAAATTAAAAAAACCCTATGATGCCATTGTCGGTGGAGCTTATTATGTTGGATATTCTCAAATGTCATGTGATAGTGCCTGGGATATATTTTTGGAAAAAAATGGTGTAAAGAATAAACAGGAATTGGTGGAACGAGCGCATAAGTATAAAGAGGAACATCATATGGATTTAGACGATATGAGGATCGGATGTATTGTTTTGACAGAGCCTTTCTTCTTTGAAAAAAAGGATTGGATTAACCCAATCAATGATTGGGCTCCCCAAATTGTTCAAGGTAAGAAATATGATACAACTGTTGGAGAAGGAAAAAGAGTTTATAAAGAAGTGATTAAGCGCTTAAATTTCTATACAGACAGCAGGTATAATAAGTCAATGGTAATCCCAAAGGTAAAGTATTATGAAACAACAACTAAACATCGTATAGGACAAGGTGCGTTTAGAGTTTTGGTAACGGATGCATATGCAAGAAGGTGTGCCATTAGTGGCGAAAGAGCATTGCCGGTATTACAGGCAGCGCATATAAGGGCTTTTTCAAAAGATGGATTAAATGAGGTAAATAATGGTATCCTGTTACGTTCAGACATTCATACGTTGTTTGACAGAGGTTATATTACAATTAGTACGGATTATAAGGTGATGGTTGGTAACAGATTAAAACAAGATTTTGGATTTTGTCAAAATTACTATAACTATCAGGATAAGACCATATATTTACCGCAAAATAAAACGTATTATCCTTTAAAAGAATATTTGCAATGGCACATGGAGAATGTGTTTAAAATAAGAAACAATCTGTAATTGTCTGCCAAAAGAGAGGAATCATCCATATGTTGGTGTTGATTAAGACATCGGCTGCATGTCTTTTATTTATGATATACATGGTTGTGTTTTACTATCGGAAGCCGCATCTTCCGATTCGGTCTGCGAAACTGTTTCAGTGGCTGATTGCAGCGGCATTATGCAATACGTCTTTTGATTTGATTACAATTTGTACGGTGAACTAAAGGGATGTGGTTCCGGACGCTTTCAATTTGGTTGTACACATTATCTATTTATTGTCTATATTGGCTTTTATTTATCTGTTGTTTGTATATATGAGAAGTTATTTGGAGACGAATCTGAAATTTCCAAAAACGCTTAAAATACTGTACGGTGTGCCGTTTGCCATATCGACGGTTGGGATTTTGACATTGCCCATTACGTATGTGAAAGGAATAACAACCAATTATTCTTTAGGTCCCAAGGCGTACGCGCTATATGGGAGCCTTGCGGTTTATCTGCTGTTGATTCTGTATTACTGTCTTCGTTATTGGAAGCTTTTGGACGAGGAAAAGCGGCTTGCTATTATTCTTGCCGTTCCGCTTTATGTGATTACTGCGGTTATTCAGATGGCGATTCCGGAAACACTGGTGGTGGTTGTCTGTTCCACGATGATTTTTCTTGGACTGATTTTAAGCAATGAGAATGCTGAAAAATATGTGGATAAGAAAACTGCGCTGTTCAATCAATATGTTTTTGAAAAGGTATTGGAAGAATTTGATTTTGAGAAACAAAATCCTGTCATAGCGGTCTTTTGCTTTTGCAGAACGGAGAAGAGCATGGATTGGAATCAGGGCGCTGTGCTTTTGAATGATATTTATAAAGAAATCAGGCAATATCATTTGCATGGGTACCGCGTCTGTGAGAACGGAGCGGCGTTTATCGGCAATGCAGAGGATAAGGTGCGGTTGGCACAAAGAATCGATGTATACAGAGTATTATGCTGGTAAGATCTATACAATGAGAGGTTTCAAGCTGCGGAGGCATTCATGGTGTTTGATCTTATCCGCAAGGACAACAGTAATGAGTTGTGTGATGCCGGCAAGGACTAAATCAGCATACAAAGTCTTTTCGTTCTGTGTACGCCTGCCTGCAAGACAAAGATTTTCCTTTATATGCTGAATGTCTCTTTCTACAGCAGTTCGCATTTTATACGTATTATCCCATTCTTGCGTATCGCGGAAATGGATAAAAGATCCTGTTACAGGGAAACAAAAACGGCAATGTCTATGTGAACTGCCCTGTACAGATTCACCCATCCGGACGAATGGTATTCGCAAACGCCCATATAATATTCTGATAATGGAGGAAGTGCAGACCATAGTGGCGCTTGGCGCGGGGGCGATTACAAAAAGAGTGTATCCCGACGGGCGAATCGAGCGGTGCGAGAATGTGAAGGATGTGGCTCTTTATATAGAAAAAATTGACGAAATGATTGAGAGAAAGCGGAAACTGCAGACAACCGTATTAGAGGAAAACGCGCAGTAACGCTTGACAGTTTGTACTGCGAAAAATATAATGGTTTGTAGAGTTGCAGGACAGGAATGGAAACAGAAGGTTGAATATGAAAAAACAAAAGACCAATAAGACAATGATTGCATTGCTTTCTATGATTGCGGCAGTTATAATGTTGGGCACGGGATGTGCCGACAGGACATCGAATGTTGGTTCGCAGGATTTGGAAACAGAAACAGCATATATGGATATATCTGATACGCAAGTGTACGATACACAGGCGCTTCATACAGAGCAGACAACGGCAGAAGAGCCTTCAGAGGACGTCCCTATCGGGGAAATATATTTTTTTGAACGGAAAGACAAGATAAGCACAATGTTTTATGACCTGAAGCTTGACAGGGTTACGTTTACGGACTCGGTTGGCGGCGTGGCGGCAGAGAGCGGACGTGCGTTCATGGTTCTTGACGTTGCGATTACGCCTTGTGGTGATGAGCTTGTTTTTAGCATGTATGCGCGGGAATTTCTTATGGTCTGTTATGTCGGAGAGTCCGTAGGGCAGGATTATGAAAAGCTTTATCCGCTAGATGAGGGGCTTGACGGGGAACAGTTGGAAGAAGTATGGCTTGCAACGGTCGGTGAGGAGATAAAAGGAAAACTGATATATGATATTCCAAAAGATGCAGTCAGAAACGTTCTTTTGGTGTATGACTGCTACACAACAGGAGATTTGAAGGAAACGGTTTTTGGGGACGGATATATGATGACGATTCCAACGGAAAACTGGAGCAGGGAAACGGAGTAGAATTTTGTAAAGGAGCATGGTGATTAATATGGCAGTATTTAGCGGATTAGAGGATATGGACGAGCTTGCGCAGCAAAAGAAACGGCAGCAGGAGATGGAAATTGAGGATGTTATCAAAATGCTGGACGAAAAGACTTCGGGCGGCGTGAGCCGTATTAAGGTCGAGGTGTCCGATGAGCAGAGCGAGGGCACGGTGAGTACCGCGTATCATCACGGACGCTGTGACGTGGGCAGTCCTTGGGCGAAGGGAAGCGTGCGCAATTTCGGGTGCGACTAAAGTGTGGCAGATAAATAGTTGTTACCAAAACACAGTGGAAAGTAACGAAACTTTTGTGTGTAAAATTTTTTAATGAAGATGATACTTTGGAGATAGCACTTTGGAGATAGTACTTGAAAAGCTGGTGCAAAAAGTGTAAAATCATGGGAGATAAAAGGTTGAAAATTAAAATTTTCAACCCGCAAGTTTGTGCTTTGCAGCCCAAACTCGCACATTAAGAAGGAAGCATGATTATAAATAAGGAAATGAGGTACCGGTATGGCATTAAATAAAAAGCCTGTGACAGGCATGAAGGATATTTTGCCTGAGGAGATGCAGATGCGCGACTACGTAATCGCCGTAATTAAGGAAACATATGCAAAGTTTGGATTTACCCCGATTGAGACGCCGTGCATGGAGGACATTCAAAATCTGAGCAGTAAGCAGGGCGGTGAGAACGAGAAACTGGTCTTTAAAGTGTTAAAACGCGGGGAAAAGCTGAATTTGGAGACGGCAAAGGAGGAGGCAGATGTCGTTGACTACGGTATGCGTTATGACCTTACCGTGCCCCTCGTACGGTATTATTCCAACCATGCAAACGAGCTGCTGGCGCCGTTTAAGGCATTGCAGATCGGAAACGTGTGGCGTGCGGACAGACCGCAAAAAGGCAGATACCGTCAGTTTATGCAGTGTGATATTGACATTTTAGGCGAGCCGTCTAACCTTGCGGAAATCGAGCTGATTTTGGCGACGACGACAACGCTTGGAAATTTGGGGTTTCAAAATTTTGAAATCCGTATCAATGACCGCAGGATTTTGAAGGCGATGGCGGCGTACAGCGGCTTTGATGAGGCGCACTATGACAGTATTTTTATCACGCTTGATAAGATGGACAAAATCGGTCTTGACGGTGTAGAGCAGGAGCTGCTTGCGGACGGCTATGCGAAAGAGCTTGTTGACAAATACCTGTCGCTTTTTCAGGGCATGCAGACGGCTGAGGATACGCTTTCCTTTATTGAGGAAAAACTGGAAGACTTTTTGGAGAATGAGGTACGGACAAGTTTTCGGGATATTATTGAGAGCGTGAACGCGACAAAGAGCGACTGCTTTAAACTGGTGTTCGACCCCACGCTGGTGCGCGGCATGTCGTATTATACAGGAACGATTTTTGAGATTGCGATGCCGGAGTTTGGCGGCAGCTGCGGAGGAGGCGGACGCTATGACGGGATGGTCGGCAGGTTTACGGGAAAGGATGTTCCAGCGTGCGGCTTTTCCATTGGCTTTGAGCGGATTATTCTGATTTTGCTGGAGAACGGTTTCCAAATTCCAAATCAGAGTAAGAAAATAGCGTATCTTGTGGAAAAGGGCGTGTCAAACGAGGCGCTGCGCGAGGTGATTGGCAAGGCGCAAAAGGAACGGGAGAACGGTGCACAGGTGCTTGTCGTGCGGATGAACAAGAACAAGAAATTCCAAAAGGAGCAGCTTACGGCGCAGGGATATGAGGAGTTTCAGGATTTTTATAAAGAAGGATTAAAAAACTAAGCCGTTCAATCGGCATGGAGGAGATTATGGCAGAATCAATGAAGGGGTTGAAGAGAACCCACAGATGTACAGAGCTTTCGGCAGCAAATGTCGGTGAGGAAGTCACCGTTATGGGATGGGTGCAAAAAAACAGAAACAAGGGCGGCATTATTTTTGTGGACCTTCGGGACAGGAGCGGGATTTTACAGATTATTTTTGAGCAGGGCGCGGATTTAAGCCGTGCGGTTGACGCGGAGAATTTTGCAAAGGCGGAAACCCTGCGCAGTGAGTTTGTGATTGCGGTTGTGGGCAAGGTGGAACGGCGCGAAGAAAATACCAATGCAGCGATGAAGACGGGTGATATTGAGGTGCGCGCGACGCAGCTTAGGATTTTATCGGAGTCGGAGACGCCGCCGTTTCCGGTTGAGGCGGACTCTAAGACAAAGGAAGAGCTGCGTCTAAAATACCGCTATTTGGATTTACGCAGACCGGATTTGCAGGAAAAGATTATGATGCGCAGCCGCGTAGCTGCAAAAATCCGCGAGTTTATGACAAACGAGGGCTTTTTGGAGATTGAAACGCCAATTTTAAATAAATCAACGCCGGAGGGAGCGAGGGATTATCTTGTGCCAAGCCGTGTGCATCCGGGCAGCTTTTATGCGCTTCCGCAGTCGCCGCAGCTTTTTAAGCAGCTTTTAATGTGTTCCGGATATGACCGGTATTTTCAGATTGCGAAGTGTTTCCGCGACGAGGATTTGCGTGCGGACAGACAGCCGGAGTTTACGCAGCTTGATATGGAGCTTTCCTTTGTGGATATTGATGATGTGATTGAGGTGAATGAGCGGCTTTTGCAGTATGTGTTTAAGGATACGATCGGCATTGACATTCAGCTTCCCATTCAGCGGATGACGTGGCAGGAGGCGATGGACCGCTACGGCTCGGACAAGCCGGATACGCGTTTTGGCATGGAGCTTGTAAATGTGAGCGAGGTGGTAAAGGGCTGCGGTTTCGGCGTGTTTGCGGGTGCGCTTGAAAACGGCGGTTCGGTGCGCGGCATTAACGCAAAGGGACAGGGCGAGATGCCGCGGAAAAAGATTGATGCGCTTGTCGAGTTTGCAAAAGGCTTCGGTGCAAAGGGTTTGGCTTATATTGCAATTCAGCCGGACGGGACGCTTAAATCTTCGTTTGCAAAGTTTATGACGGAGGACGAGATGGCATCGCTTGTCAAGGCGATGGACGGTGAGAACGGTGATTTGCTGTTGTTTGCGGCGGATAAGAATAAGATTGTTTGGGATGTGCTTGGCAATCTTCGTCTTGAGATTGCAAGAAATCTTGATTTGCTGGATAAGGACCAGTATAACTTCCTTTGGGTGACAGAGTTCCCGCTTTTGGAGTGGAGCGAGGAGGAGAACCGTTATGTGGCAATGCACCATCCGTTTACAATGCCGATGGAGGAGGATTTGGAGCTTCTTGACACGGATCCGGGCAAAGTGCGCGCAAAGGCATATGATATTGTACTAAACGGTACGGAGCTTGGCGGCGGAAGCGTGCGTATTTTCCAAAACCATATTCAGGAGAAGATGTTTGAGATTATCGGGCTTTCCAAGGAAACGGCAAATGAGCGGTTCGGATTTTTACTGAATGCGTTTAAGTATGGCGTGCCGCCTCATGCGGGGCTTGCGTTTGGACTGGACCGTATGGTGATGCTGATGGCGAAGGCGGATTCCATTCGTGAGGTGATTGCGTTCCCGAAGGTGAAGGATGCGTCGTGTCTGATGACGGATGCGCCGAATGTGGTGGACGCGGTTCAGCTTGAGGAGCTTGGGATTGCGATTGTAAAAAACTGAAAGATTAGAAATCTTTCAGTTTTGGCAAATTTGTGCAAGGGAACAAATTCGCAGTTTATTGATAGCATGGAGTTTTGTGTTAATGAAAGAGAGCAAAAAAACGAAGGAAAAAAAGGCGCTCGCATTGGAAGTGATTGCGCGTCTGAAACAGGAATATCCGCATTCCGACTGTACGCTTGATTACAATGAGGCTTGGAAGCTTTTGGTGAGTGTGCGGCTTGCGGCGCAGTGTACGGACGCGCGCGTGAATGTGGTGGTTCAGGGATTGTATGAGAAATTTCCGACGGTTGCGGCTTTGGCGGCAGCAGATGTGTCGGAGATTGAGGAGATAGTAAAGCCCTGTGGTCTTGGGCACAGTAAGGCGCGCGACATCAGTGCGTGTATGCAGATGCTGCATGAGAAATATGACGATAAGGTTCCCGACGATTTTGACAAGCTTTTGAAACTGCCCGGTGTGGGAAGAAAGAGCGCCAACCTGATTATGGGGGATGTGTTTGGAAAGCCTGCAATTGTGACGGATACGCATTGCATTCGTCTGACAAACCGGATTGGGCTTGTGGACGGGATGAAGGAGCCGAAGAAGGTGGAAATGGCACTGTGGGAGATTATTCCGCCCGAGGAGGGGAGTGATTTCTGCCACAGGCTTGTGGACCACGGGCGTGAGGTTTGTACGGCGCGGACAAAGCCATATTGCGATGAGTGCTGTCTGAAAGATATTTGTGCGAAACGGATTTGACGGGAAAAATAGCCTAAAATAAAAAAGGATTAATTCATATGATTGGATTAATCCTTTTAAAAATGACTGTATTTTAGTTATGGCTGGGACGCGCGCCGATTGTATTGATCGCAGTGATAACCGCAGTCATCAAATCGGTTTTCGCCTGTGTGGACGAGTTATTTACTTTGTGAAAAAGCGCTCCCTTGTTTGAACGCACGTAGTTCGGCTTTAAACGGTTGAGCGCATAAGCAGCCATATCTGACCGGCAGATGTCGCAGCTGCATATATTCGGCATGGTAGGCAGCAGTGTATCAAGCTGGCGCTCCACATCCTCTTCCATAATATTTTTCAAACCTTCCACACTCAGTTCCCCCCTTGAAATTTATAAAAATTGGAACAATACATATTCTATAAATATGTTATCGCATTTTTGTCAGATAATCAATACTATTTACACAAATTTTGAATAAAAAACATCAAAAAATTGCTAAAATTTAAAATAATAGAACATTTTAAACAATTTATGTAAACTTTTGCTGCACCATAAAGTAGGGAATAGAGGTTTTGACACACAAAATGATAATCTTGGGCGCAGCTTTTGATGATAGCCATGTAAAGAAAGGAGAACAGGCGTATGGATAACGAAAAAGTATACGCAATGCAATTTGCCAAAATCTATCCGTTGCTGACGGCGAAAGCGCAGAAAAAGGGAAGAACTATAGACGAGGTTAATCAGGTAATCTGCTGGCTGACCGGTTATACGGCAGAGGAACTTGGGGATGCGGTAAACAGGCAGGTGACTTATAGGACTTTTTTTGAAAATGCGCCTGCACTGAATCCGAACAGAAAACGGATTACGGGGACCGTGTGCGGTGTGCGCGTGGAAACGATTCAGGAGCCTCTGATGCAGGAAATCCGGTATTTGGACAAGCTGATTGACGAGCTGGCGAAAGGAAAACCAATGGAAAAAATTTTGAGGAAATAGCGCTTTAGTAAACGGGAAACCGTAGAAATGGGGAGGAACAGGGAATGAATACAAAAACGTATGAATTTTGTTCGATAATTGAGGCGGTTCCTGAGAAAGGCGGCGCCTATGTCCGTTTTCCATATGATATACGAACGGAATTTGGCAAAGGCAGGGTAAAGGCGGAAATCACCTTTGACGGTGAGCCATACTGCGGAAGCATTGTCAATATGGGCGTTAAAAATGCGGACGGTTCTGTCTGCTATATTATTGGAATTCGAAAAGACATTCGCAGTAAAATCGGAAAACAGCCGGGGGATACGGTTTTGGTCACGGTAAAGGAAATCAGATAAAGAACGTGAAATCAATGCATAAAATCCTTATTTTTACAAAATCTATCTCTATATGCTCCCGGTTTTGCACAGGTTCAGGCATCAGGGAATGCGGGAGTAAAAAGAGAAAAGGAGAAACAATTATGTCAATGATTTTAAAGGAAGTAAGTGATTTTTCGGTTGATGCATTCCATAAGGACAGCTTTACGACCGTAACCAAAAAGGACATCTTGGGAAAATGGGCGGTATTTTTCTTTTATCCTGCGGATTTTACGTTTGTCTGCCCGACGGAGCTTGAGGATTTGCAGGACAAGTATCAGGAGTTTCAAAAACTGGGCTGCGAAGTTTATTCGGTATCCACGGATTCGCATTTTGTCCACAAGGCTTGGAAGGACGCGTCGGACCGCATCAAAAAACTGGAATATCCGATGCTTGCTGACCCGACGCATGCGCTTTGCATTGATTTTGACGTTTTAATTGAGGAGACGGGTAAGGCGGAGAGAGGCACGTTTATCATCAATCCCGAGGGAAAGATTGCGGCGTACGAAATCAGCGCCGGAAACGTGGGAAGAAACGCCGAGGAGCTTTTGCGCAAGGTGCAGGCGCTGCAGTTTGTGGCAGAGCATGGAGATGAAGTATGTCCGGCAAAGTGGCAGCCGGGCGCAGAAACCCTGAAACCAAGTCTTGATTTAGTAGGTATTTTATAATGATGCAGCAGAAAACGGATTTATATGATGCAGTTATCATTGGCGGAGGTCCTGCGGGGCTTTCTGCCGCAATTTATTTAGGGCGCGCGAAATACCGTGTGATTGTGCTGGAGAAAGAGCGGTTCGGCGGTCAGATCACGATTACATCGGATATTGTCAATTATCCCGGCGTGCAGCATGCAAGCGGAAGTGCGCTGACGGAAAACATGCGACTTCAGGCTCAAAGCTTTGGCGCGGAGTTTGCGATTGCAAATGTTTCCGATGTGGATATGGACAGCGATGTCAAGCACGTTACGACGACGGACGGTACGGTTTATCAGACGCTTGGCGTGGTGCTTGCGCTCGGTGCAAATCCAAGGCATCTCGGTTTTTTGGGCGAGCCGAAATTTAAGGGACGCGGCGTGGCGTACTGTGCGACGTGCGACGGAGAATTCTTTACGGGCAAAGAGGTGCTTGTGGTCGGCGGCGGTTTTGCCGCGGTGCAGGAATCAATTTTCCTGACACGGTATGTGAAAAAAGTAACAATGCTTGTCATCACCGAAAACTTTACGTGCGCGCGCGGCGTATATGAGCAGTTGAAAAACTATCCGCAAATTGAGGTGCGGTTTGAAACAGAGCTGATTGAGGCGGGCGGCGATAAGACGGTGGAATATGCAAAAATCAGGGACAACAGGACGGGCATGGTCAGTGAATACCGTGCGCAGGACGGCGGAAACATCGGAATTTTCGTGTTTGTGGGCTATGCGCCTGCGACGGACATGGTTAAGGATAAGATTGTCCTGAATGAACAGGGGTATGTGGTGACTGACCAAAACCAGCGGACGAATATTGCGGGCGTGTATGCGGCGGGAGACGTGTGCATTAAAAACCTGCGGCAGGTTGTGACGGCAGTGTCGGACGGGGCGATTGCGGCAACTTCGCTGGAGCAGTATATTGCACAGACACGCGAGCGGCTAAATCTTGGGGCATCCAAGCAAACAGCGCAGGAAACGCAGGCAGCAGTAGAGGGCGGCGCGAATGCACAGGGGATAGCGGAATCATCGGACAGTGCGGCTAAGGACGGATTTTTAACAAAGGAAATGCGCGGGCAGCTTGTGGAGGTTTTTGAAAAGTTTCCAAATACCGTGGTTATCAGGGCGGTCGTCGGGCAGGATACAGTTTCGGCGGAGCTTGAGAGTTTTGTCAACGAGCTTGTCGGTATTCACGAAAAGGTAAAGACCGAAATTGATGATAAGACGCTCCAAACGGGTGACGCAAAACCGTATGTTGATATTTGTAATGAACAGGGAAGTATTGGCATCCGGTATTACAGTGTACCCGGCGGTCATGAGTTTAACTCGTTTGTGGTGGCGCTTTACGGCGCTTCGGGTGCAGGCAAAAACAGCGTTGGTGAGAACACGCGGCAGCGCATACGGGGATTACAGCATAAGCATTTGCTGCAGGTGATGGCGACGCTTAGCTGCACGAACTGCCCCGAGGTCGTGATGGCGACGCAGAAGCTTGCCGCGATTTCCGACACGATTGAGGCGGAGATGTATGATTTGTCAAAATTCCCGGAGCTGAAGGAAAAGTACAACATCATGGCGGTTCCCTGTCTTGTGATTGACGAAGGGAAAGAGGTGCTGTTTGGGAAGAAGGGCGTTGAGGAGATTGCCGGGATTTTAGAAAATATGTAAAAGGAATGCGCTCGTTTTGCTTGAAGTATATCCTGTATTGCGCTAAAATAAAGAAAAAAATCAGAATACAATACGAGGAAGATTATGGCAAATTACAATTTCAAGGTTGATTTAAAGGGCATTATCCGTCTTTTGAGCGATAACTTATATTCAAGTGACAAGGTGTTTTTGCGCGAGCTTTTGCAAAACGCCGCCGATGCGATTGACGCGCGCAAAAAGGCGGACAAAGCTTATACGGAAGGGAAAATAACGGTCACGTATCAAAGAACGAAAGACGGGGCGCAGCTTACGTTTGCGGATAACGGAATCGGACTGACGAAGGAGGAAATCCATTCTTTTTTGTCAGTCATCGGGCAGTCATCTAAGCGGGACAGCACGGTGCGAAACAGCTTTATCGGGCAGTTTGGCATCGGGCTTTTGTCCTGCTTTCTTGTGACGAATGAAATCAAAGTGGTGACACGTTCGGTTACGGAGGAACAATGTTATCAGTGGGTTGGCAAAAGCGACGGGTCGTATGTGATTACGGAACCGAAAAAGAGTATGGAGCCGGGCACGCAGGTTTTGCTAAAGCTGACGGGAGTCAAGGACGAATTTTTTACGGAGCGCGAAATCATGGACAATTTGGCGGAATATGGCTTTCTGCTGCGTATTCCGATTTTCTTTGAGGGGGAAGACCAACAGAAGGTAGTCAATGACAATTTTATTCCGTGGCGGCAGCAGCTTAGCATGGCGGACAGCATTATGGAATTTGGGGAGCAGATTTTCGACGAACCTTTTTTTGATGTGATTACACTGACTGGCGATGGAATTCGGGGGTATGCCTATGTTTCCACAAGGCAGACAAATGTCAGTACGTCTGTTCATCATAAAATATTTCTGAAAAGTATGTATGTTACAGAGGATGGCAGGGATTTGCTTCCGCAATGGGCATTTTTTACAAGATGTATTGTGGATATGGACGACCTTACGCCGACTGCGTCAAGGGAAGGGTTTACAAGGGACAATAAGCTGATGAAGGCAAAAAATCAGATTGAAAAGTGTATTTTTGATTATTTCCTGTCGTTGTCCCAATATGATGTCCGGAAATTGAAGCAGTTGACACAAATTCATAATGTGGCAATCAAATCGCTTGCGATGGAAAATGAGCAGATTTATAAGCTGTTCTTTCCGTTTCTGACGTTTCCGACCAATCAGGGAACTCTGACAGGATTTCAGATTGTCAATGCATCGAAAAAGGTTCCGGTAAGTTTCTGTGTGGAGCTTGACGATTTCAGGCGGCTTTGTCCGCTTTTGGAGGGGACAAGGAGCCTGCTTGTAAACGGTGGCTATATCTATGACGCAGGGCTTTTGCAAAAGCTCCCGAAGTTTTATAAAAACGTGAAAATAGAGGCGTTTGACTATAGCTCTTATGAGCATATTTTGGAGGAGGCGCCGGAGGCGTTTGTGCAGGAGCTTGCGCTGTTTCAGGGTTGGGCACAGGAGGGGTTGAATGCGTTTGGGTGCAGCGTTTCCTTCAAGAGCTTTTCGCCAAACAGCTTACAGGCGTTGTATGTGCCGGGAGAGGACACATTTTTTGCTGACGCGATGGGTGAAAGCAGTTTTTCGGGATTTTTTGAGGGGTTCGATTTCGGGGAGGACGAGGAAGAAGGGGGAGGCAACAGACTGTATTTAAACAGTAACAACAGCTTTGTCAAAAGCCTTGGACAGGTACAAGAGCCTAAGCTTGCGCAGACGATGATTCAGGTGATTTACATACAGGCATTGCTTACCGGGCATTATACATTGGGCGGGAAGGAAATGGAACTGATGAACAAGTGTCTGCAGCGGCTGATGGAATATGCGTTGTATGGGAAGTAATCAAAGGATAAATGGGACAGGAGGAATATTAATATAATGTTTTTTAATGGCAGTAATCCGAATACTTTTACACCGGAGCTTGCGAATTTGCTGCGCAGCGTGCAAAATTTGACGCGCGGCAGCTATGATGAATATGATAAAAATTATAAGACATTATCAACAATGTTAAAGAGAATTATAAAAGTCTCCAAGCAGGAGAACGAATGGTCAATCTATTTTCACGCCATAGTGAATCTGATGTACTTGGATGAGCGCCCTAGCAATTATAATTATAAAGAAATTATCAAATACGCGGAAGTGTATTATAAAGACAGCGCACTTTATATGGACAAGATGCTTCCAAACTATTCGAAAACAACTATGGCGTATACGAATGTGTGGATTTGTCAATATATTTTTTATGTATATTTTCAATGCTGTGAGATTGATGATGCGAAAATGGATATGTTTATGCGAAAATATGAGGATGTCACGCATAAATATGGAGAACGGTATTGCTATTACAATGCTGAGATGAAAATGGGGATTTTATACCATGATAAGGAGCGGGCAAAGGACGCAGCGCGCAGGTTCAAAAACCATGAGCGTGAGATTAGGGGGTGTTATGTGTGCGAGCATAGATTTTATTTGGACCATTTCCTGTTGCTTGGAAATGTCAAACAGGCTGAGACACTGATGCTTGACCTGATTCACAAAAATGTTCCAAAGAAGTATTTAAGCTGGTATCAATATTGTCAGAACGCTGAACCGGCACGAATGTATGTGAGAGTATTGAGCGAATGTGTATGGAGTGGGAAAAAGGATCTGTTCGACTACTTTTTTGAAAAATATTGGAGCGGACTGTCTCATGAAAATCGAGACAGTTCCCGTACTGACTCTTTTAAAAAGCTGCTATGCATTGCCGCAAATGATTTTGAGGGCTTGGAAGAGGACTTACAGGATACATCAGAGCACATTGACAATGAGAAACAGGCAACGACATTGGGGAATATGGGGGCATACCTACAATGGTGGTGTTATTATGCCCTGCTTGACAAAAGCGGCATCCATACAGTGTCAATTGCGCTTTCTGAGCTTGAAACGGACAAAAACGGGCAGACGGCTGCACTGGCGGTCAGCGCCTATATGGAGGCAAAGGCAGACCGTTTTGGCAGCCTGTTTGCGCAGGCAAGAAAAGCGTTTGACTATGATTTTGTGAAAACTTCTTATCAAAACTGCTTTTTATCCTGACGCTCACCCGTTCTTCCACGCAAGAATTTCCTCCAGCCGTTCCTTCACCGCCTTTTCCTTGCCTTCCTCGGTCGGCAGATAGTAGCGTTTGTCTGCAAGACTGTCAGGAAGGCATTTCATTTTGGAAAGCTTTTCCTGCGTTTCATGCGCGTAAACATACCCTTTTCCATAATCAAGTTCCTTCATTAACGCTGTCGGCGCATTGCAGATTTGAAGCGGCACAGGCTCTGCAGGCAGCGTACGCACGTCCTCCTTTGCGTGCTCACACGCCATATAAAGCGCATTGGACTTTGGCGCCATCGACAGATAAACGACAGCATGTGTCAAATGCACATCGCATTCAGGCATACCTAAAAAATGACATGCCTGATAGGCGGCAACTGCCACCTGTAACGCCTGCGAGTCCGCGATACCGACATCTTCACTGGCAAAACGAACCAGCCTTCTTGCGATATAGAGCGGCTCCTCGCCGCCGTCCAACATACGGCATAACCAGTAGACCGCCGCGTCGGGGTCGCTGTTGCGCATCGATTTGTGAAGGGCGGATATTAAATTATAATGCTCCTCGCCGTTTTTATCATAGAGCAAAGAACGCCTGTTCATGCACTGCGCGAGCACTTCGTTGTCCACATGAATGGTTCCGCTGTCATCAATTTCGCCGTTCAGCACCGCCATTTCCAATGTATTGAGGGCAGTGCGGGCGTCGCCGTTTGCAAAGCGGGCGATGGCGTGAAGATGTGTTTCTTCCATGGCAATGCTTGTCGTCCCAAACCCTTTCGGACTTTTCAGGGCATGGGAGAGCAGGCGCGTCAAGTCCGTTTCGTCAAGCGATTTTAAGACAAACACCTTGCAGCGTGACAATAAAGCGGAATTAATTTCAAAGGACGGATTTTCCGTTGTCGCGCCAATCAGGATAATGCTGCCTTTTTCGACATAGGGCAGGAATGCGTCCTGCTGCGCCTTGTTAAAGCGGTGGATTTCGTCGGCAAACAAAAGCGTGCGCACGCCTAAATGGCGGTTTTGCTCCGCCTGTTCCATAACTTCCTTAATTTCCTTAATGCCGCTTGAAACGGCGCTGAATTCGACAAAGGCAGCGTTGGTGCGCCCCGCGATAATCCGCGCGAGCGTTGTTTTGCCCACGCCGGGCGGTCCCCAGAAAATCATGGAGGAGATTTGGTCTTTGTCGATTAACTGCCGCAGGATTTTCCCTTTGTCAAGCAGATGGCTCTGCCCGACATATTCTTCCAAGGTTTCCGGTCGCAGACGGCTTGCGAGCGGGGCAGTTGTCGTGTTGTCGTTATCAAAAAGGCTTAACTGTGCCATGTGCTGATACCTCATTTTGTTCTTGATTTTGAAAATGTATTATCGAAAATATATTCGCTTTTTATTGTAGGCGTTTTATGCGCTGTTGTCAATATTTGTGTGAGATGGAATTGTGTCGGATATGGACAGGGTATGGGTATCAAAGCAGAGGAAACAGTAACGACATTGTTATTGACAAACGAAACAATACCCGATAAACTGAAAAGGAAATGCGGCAGTTGCAGAATGTGCAAAAACAGCGCGGACGTTGAAAGGAGCAGGGAAATTAGTATGGGCAGAGCAGGAGCCGGAGGCGGCGGACACCGGTCTTCGGGAGGCGGACACAGCTTTGGCAGGTCGGGAGGCGGACATCAGATTGGCGGCAGCCGCAGCCGTGCGGGAAGCGGCAGCAGAATGAGCAGCAGTAACAGAATGGGAAGCGGCGGATATACGCCGCCAAGATACAGAATGTCGAGAAGATACAGACATTACGGCTATGGGGGCGGTTATTACGTAGGAGCAGGCATCGGCACATATGCGGTAATGATAATTGTAGTTATGGTTTGGATTTTGATTATGGCTGTGGTTATGGGGGCGTTTCGCGGTTTTGGGGACGGCAGTTACAATTCTGTCAAAAGTACCATTGTAAGGGAAAAGCTTGATACAGGAAAAGCTTATATGAATGACTGTATCATTGATGAGATTGGCTGGTTTCAAAATCCGGCAAAGACGGCGGCTGAGTTAAAATCGTTTTGGGAAGAAACAGGCGTTCAGCCATTTATCATTTTAAAGGCATATGACGCGGCGTTAAAGACGAAAGACCAAAAAGAACAGTGGGCATTGGATTACTATGATGCGAATTTTGACACGGAAAATATCTTTCTTTATGTCTATTTTGCCGAGAAGGACACGGACAACGATGTAGGCTATATGGCGTACGCGAACGGATTTGAGACGTCCTCGGTGATGGACGCGGAGGCAGTGGAAATCTTTTGGAACTATTTGGACCGGTACTGGACGTCGTATATGGATACGGACGATGTGTTTATCAGCGCGTTCAACAATACGGCAAAAGCGATTATGCGTGTATCGGCGACGAAAACAGACGTCATGGTGTGGGGCATCATACTGGCTGTCGTGATTGTTGTTGCTGTTGCAGTCGTATCCGTGATAAAAATGAGACATAAGCGCGCAAAAGAAAAGGCGGAAGAGGACGCACGGATTTTAAACACTCCTGTCGGTGATATTGCGGCGGACAATTTGGAAGACAAATATTTAAAGAAAGACTGAATAAAAGGAAAGGCAGGGACTACGATATGGGACTTATGGACACATTAGGCAGAATACCGAAAATTTTGGAGGCAAACATCAACGCAATTTTGGACAAATGCGAAGATCCGGCAAAAATGATTGATCAGCTTTTGATTGATTATAAGCGGGATTTGGCAGATGTCAAAAAAGATACGGCGGCAGTGATGGCAGACGTTAAGCTTGCCGAGAAAAAGCTTTCTGACTGTGACGCGAGCATTGCAAGAAAGCAGCAGGCGGCGGAGAACGCTTTAAAAGCAGGAAATGAAGATGATGCGCGTGCTTTGATTTCGGCAAAGCAGAGTCTCGAAACAACGCGTGAGAGCCTTGCGCAGAATTTAGCTGTCTGCCGTAAAAATGCGCAGATGATGCAGGAAGGCTATAATAAGCTTGTGCGCAATATCGAGGAGCTTGAGCAGAGGAAAGACGCCGCAAAGGCAAAAATTTCACTGGCAAGGGCGCAGGAGCAGATTACCAATACGGCTGCAAAGGCAAACAGCGCTGTCAGTGAAGATGCATTCAATAAATATGAGCAGAAAGCCGAGCGTATGCTTGCCGAGGCGAGCGCGGCGGCAGAGCTTGACGCGCAGAACATCAGTGTCGAGAGCCTGACGGACAAATATGCGGGCAGTGCGGGCGACGTGTCGGTGGACAATGAGCTTGCGGCGTTAAAGGAAAAGCTTGGAATTTAAAATTTTGCGGGAAAAGGGCAGGTGAAAACGCATCATCTGCCTTTTTTTGGCGCATGATGGAAAATGGATTATAAATAAAAACGGCAGGAAATACTAAAAAACAGACAACAGTTAATCCCAAACGCGCGGGTTATGGAAGGAGTATCGTTATCAATATGACGGAAAAGATGGAACAGAATTTTCATCCGATTCAAATTTCGGACAGGGAATGGGTGAATGAGAAATTGAAAGAGAGCAATCATGCGTCGTGCGAGTACAGCTTTGCCAACAACTTTATTTATGCAAAAGCATATGACGTACAGGTGGGAGAGCTGTTCGGATGCGGTGTTATCCGATACAGGGATAAGAGGAAAAAAGGGCAGTACAGCTATTCGTTTCCTTTTGGAAACGGAGACAAACGGGCGGCGCTGGAAACAATGCGGGCGCTTTGCAGGCAGGACGGACAGGCGCTCCAAATGTATCCTGTTTTGGAGGCGGACAGAACACATTTAATCGAATGGTTTCGGGGGGAATTTGAAATTGATGCCGACAGAGGCGACTTTGACTATATTTATACGGTGGAAAAGCTTGCAAGCCTGCGCGGCAAAAAGCTCCACGGAAAGCGAAATCACATTGCGCGTTTTATGGACGCACAGGACTGGCGTTATGAGCCGATGAGTGCGGCAAACATTGAGGGCTGCCGTGAAATGTCCAAAAAGTGGGAGCGTATGCGCGCCGATAAGTGGAATGACAGTATGGAGGAAGAGTTGAACGTGCTTGACGAAGCGTTGGATCATTTTGAGGCGCTTGGCTTTGTGGGAGGCGTGCTGTATAAGGCGGATGAAATTGTGGCGTTTACCATTGGGGAGCGGCTGAATGCGGACACGCTTGTCGTGCATTTTGAAAAAGCGTATCCGGATTTGCAGGGCGCCTATCCGATGATTAATCAGCAGTTTATCTTACATGAAGGCACAGGATTTACTTATGTAAACCGTGAGGAGGATACGGGAGATTTGGGACTGCGCAAGGCAAAGCTTTCGTATTATCCGGAGTTGATTTTGAAAAAGTACAGGGTGGTGGAGAGCAGTGTCGTCTTTGCGAACGAAACGGACAAAGATGCGATTGAACATATTTGGCAGGTGTGTTTCGGGGACGACAGGGCGTACATTGATTTGTATTTGTCGAACCGTTTTGAAACGGAAAATATGCTTGTTATTCACGCCGACGGCAGACCGGTTTCCATGCTGAGCCTGCTGCCCGTTACGATTACGATAGACGGCGAAAAACATGCTGCAAGGTATGTGTATGCCGTTGCGACGCTGCCCCAATACCGGGGAAGGGGTTATGCGTCAAAGCTGATTGGACATGCTTTTGCAAAGTACGGCGAGCCGCTTATTCTGCAGCCTGCCGACGAGGGTTTGCAGCGGTACTATGAACGGCTTGGATTTGACGAAGTCTTTAAGCAGAGTCCGTGTTGGATTTATAATCCCTGCACGGAAAAAGTGACACGCATGTCAGAAAATGCGGCGTACGAGGTAGCGGAGGATATGACATTCGTGTCAGAAAACACCGGTCAAATCCGCATGGCGGAATTGGGAAATTGGGAGGTTTCCGAGGTGTCTGCCAAGGAATACAAGGAAATCCGCGACCGCTATTTTGACGCTGAGGGTTACGTGGAGTGGGATGAGGAAGCAATCCGCTATGCAATGAAAGAAAATGTATTTTGCGGCGGCGCGGCGTTAAAGCTGACCGATAGGCGCAGTGGTGCACAGGGGGTGCTGATGTACCGTGTCTGTCCCCAAAAATCCGGCGTGAAAGCATTGCAGGTTGTAGAAACGACGTTGGACGAGGAGGAACTATCGGAAATTTTGCCGATGCTTATGCGTGACACCCACACCAGCCAGGCATATGAAAAAAATGAGGGCGGTATGATACTGCGCACGCAGGAGATGACGGCGTGGGTGTGTGATGACGGTTATCTTAATCTGACGCTTGGATAGACGGTTAATCGTGGTGTGGGTAATCGAGTAGAGAAGATTCATCTTCCCCTACTCGTCGCGCCGGGCGCCCGTCAGCGAACCGATTTATCGGTTTGATGACATATTTCCTTTGGGTGCCCGTGTGCATAAAAAAGCTGCACGGTCAGTTTTTACGTTGACTGTGCAGCTTTTACTATATCTGTACAATAAATTTTAAGCGTTTGCCAGCTGTGCCAGCTCTGCAAGCAGCTTTGGCAGCTGCGTATCCATGTTTTCGTCACTGAACTGGCAGGTGCCGACTTTTTTGTGTCCGCCGCCGCCGTACTTTAACATCAGGCTTCCGACATCTACATTGGAGGTTTTGTTAAGCACGCTGTAGCCGCATGCCGCTGAGCAGCCCGCGCCGCCGCGTCCGCTGACAATCCATGCGGAGATATTCTGTTCGGGATACATACTGTAAATCAGGAAACGGTTTCCGGAGTAAATCGGGTCCACGCCTCTTAAATCAGAGATAATCAGGTTGCCGTCCACGCGCGTATATTTTTTCACCATTTCCATAAACTTTTCGTTCTGCTCAAAGTAAACTTCGATACGTTCCTTGACGTCCGGAAGGTTTAAAATCTCGTCCGTCGTCATGGTGCGGCAGGCGTCGATTAATTTTTCCATTAACTGATAGTTTGATATGGTAAAGTTTCTCCACCGACCAAGTCCCGTTCTAGGGTCCATCAGGAATCCGACCAAAATCCAGCCCTTGGGATTTTGGATTTCGTCGATTGTAAGGTTTCCCGAATCCACCTTGTCGACTGCCTCCATCATATCGTCAAACTGGGGGAACTTTTCCTTTCCGCCGTAATATTCGTAAATAATGCGCGCGCAGGAAGGCGTAATCCGGCTCTCTCCTTTATATTTTCCCTCCAACTGGAGACGCTCATGCTCGCTTGAGTGATGGTCAAACCAAAGACCGCAGCCCTCGACAAAGGGAACGTTTGCAAGGCAGTCATCTTGCGTAACCTCCACAAGCCCATCCTGTAAATCCTTTGGATGTGCAAATTTCCAACAGTCGATAATACCTGCCTCTTTCAAAAGCGCTCCGCAGGCAAGACCGTCAAAATCAGAACGTGTTATTAATCTCATGTCAATCCTCCTTGTTTTCGAAGAAAATGCGAGCTGCTCACAGTGAGCAGAATATTTTCTTCCTGTATCATCAATGCTCTTAATCAAGCAAAATTTTACTAGGTATATTATAGTAGAAACCGTTTCTTTTTTCAACTGTTTTAGTCATTTTCTTTTTTCATAGTGCTTTGTGCCGGGGTTTGGATTTTGTTATCTGCCGG
>KE159629.1:773514-775338 GCA_000403335.2 Lachnospiraceae bacterium MD335 | reverse complement strand
CAAAAAAGGGACTTACCTGCAGATCTATGAGAGTTTCTATGATCCGCAGCGCAGGGGCGGTGCCCATCGTTCCTACAAACCCATTGGGTACGTCCACGAACTCCAGCAAAAGGGAATCGATGATCCCATTGCCTTTTACACGGATGAAGCCAAAAAACTGAACCAGGAACTCAAAACCAGAAAGCAGCAGGAAAAACAACGCCTGATTTCAGATGAGTCCCCGGAAAAGCTTCTTGGCTATTTCCCCTTAAAAAACATCAATGATGCCCTTGGCTGTAAAAAATATATGGATCTTATGCAGACCGCCACTGATTTCCGCTTTAACGTCTTTGATATGATGTCTGCCCTTATTTATGCAAGGGCCGTCCATCCCTGCTCCAAATCCAAAACCTATGACGAAGTCATTCCAAAGCTGTTTGAAAGATATGGCTTTTCCCTGGACCAGCTGTATTCCGGCCTAGAATATCTGGGCCTCGAATATGAGAAGGTCATGGAAATCTACAACCACCAGGTTAATCAGAAATATAAATTTGATACGTCACATACCTACTTCGACTGCACTAACTTTTATTTTGAGATTGACCGGGAAGATGCTTTCCGCCGCAAAGGTCCTTCCAAAGAAAACAGGAAAGAACCTATTGTCGGCCTGGGCCTGCTCCTTGATGCCCGTCAGATTCCCATCGGCATGAAACTGTATCCCGGCAGCGAAAGCGAGCAGCCTGTGATGCGAAGCGTCATCGACAGCCTGAAACAGCGCAGCAACATAACCGGCAGAACCATCCATGTGGCGGATAAAGGGCTGAACTGCTTCCATAACATCCTGCATGCCCTCAAAGCCGGGGATGGATACCTTTTCTCCAAATCCGTAAAAACTCTCCCGGAGGCAGAAAAGACATGGGTACTCCTTGGGAATGACTATGCAGATGTCAAAAACAAAAAAGGGGAGGTTCTTTACCGCATAAAAGAATGCGTGGACGATTTTGCCTATACCCACACCGATGCCGCAGGCAAAAGAAAGACCGTAAAGCTGCGGGAGAAACGTGTTGTAACCTTTAACCCGAAGCTGGCGGAAAAACAGAAATTTGAGATCAGCAGACAGGTGGAAAAGGCCAAAATCCTCAAAGCCGGCGCGGCCAAGAAATCCGAATATGGTGACAGTGCGAAATATGTCAGATTTGTAGCCTCTGATAAAAAAGGGGAAAAAACAGACGGCCATGTCCAGGTTGAGATAAATGACAAGGCCATAGAAAATGCCAAAAAGCTTGCCGGTTATAACATGATGGTGACCTCAGAAATTCATATGGCCGCTTCGGAAATCTATGCAGCCTACCACAGCCTCTGGCGGATAGAGGAATCTTTCCGGGTCATGAAATCCCAGCTGGATGCACGGCCTGTATATCTGCAGAAAGAAGAAACCATAACCGGGCATTTTCTGATCTGCTACCTGGCGGTACTGTTGACGAGGCTCCTGCAGATACATATTTTGAAAGATGAATATGGTACAGAAGAGATTTTTGATTTCATCCATGACTTCAGGGTTGCAAAAGTATCTGACCGGAAATTCATAAACCTTACGCGAAACTCACCTTTCATAAAAGAGCTTTCTTCCGTAACCGGATTACCGTTGACATCTTATTTTTTAGGAACTGAAGAGATAAATAAAGTGCTAAGCCATAGGTTCTGAACTGTGGCTTAGCACTATTTTTTTACTTCAACTCCGAAAGACAAGTATTATAGTAGAAACCGTTTCTTTTTTCAACTGTTTTAGTCATTTTCTTTTTTCATAGTGCTTTGTGCCGGGGTTTGGATTTTGTTATCTGCCGG
>KE159629.1:768282-772719 GCA_000403335.2 Lachnospiraceae bacterium MD335 | reverse complement strand
AATGTTTGTTTGCAATTTGAACTGTCAGCCATATTTATGTTAAGAATAACCGAATTTTCACTTGCAGATGCGTTAGTTATTATTTGTATTTCCGCTTTAACCCTTTCTAATGCGGAAGCTAAAAAGTTTATGAATTGACAGTTTTGGTAAATTATAGTATATTATAACTGGACTTAATCTTGGAAAGGAGCGTAGCAGATAAAAAAGATTACGGTATCCTGAACGAAAGGGGGTACAAAGGGATGGAAACAGTAGTTATTGTTAGTATTGGAATTATAGGTTTAGTAGCAGTAACTTATATGGTAACACAGAAAAATGTTAGAAAACATATAACAGAAATATCGTTTGGAAAAATATTTAAGTTTAAGACAGAAACAGAATTTAGTAAATAAATTTGAAATAGCAAAAAGGACTGATTAAAGAAGAATAATAATTAAGAAAAATAAAATCGTTTAAAGAATGATGATTAAGAAAATAAATTTGATTAAAGAATAATAATTAAGAAAATAAATTTGACTAAAAATAATGATTAAGAAAATAAAATTGATTAAAAATAATGATTAAGAAAATAAATTTGATTAAAAATAATGATTAAGAAAATAAAATTATTTAAAGAATAATAATTAAGAAAATAAAATTGATTAAAGAATAATGATTAAGAAAATAAAATTATTTAAAGAATAATATGATTGAAAAGGAGAGATGCGCACTCCAATGTCATTTAGATAAGGACAACATTGCAGTTAGGATTCTTTTTACAGCGAGTAAACATTTTGTTTATTCGCTGTTTTTCTATATTTAAAAGCATTCAACGTAATAAATTTGTACGACAAACAGACAGATGCTTTCATCTGTCTTAAAAATGGTATATACTAATATTTGATTAGGCTGCTCTATATAGAAAGCTTATCGCGGACTGGGGTTTGACTTTGCGAGGGTCTGTTCTCCCAGAACGTACAGGAAGAAGCTCATGTCCGATTAGATACTCTACATCGGGTGGAGCTTTTTCTTCTTTTATTGATAGAAAATGACAGCAAATTCGCATCGCACGGGTATAATTCAGCTGATATATATATTTGCAGCCAACTTTCTGCTTGACAACCACATTAGTCGCTATAATCTCACAGAAATTATACAGAGTCATTCTTGACCATATTTCCTGCACAATATATTCTGGTTTCTTTGCATGAAGTGGTAGAGTTGATTTCCACATCAATTATTACTTCTCTTTTTATGTTGGATTTATATTTGATTTTTTATGTGAGTTCGGTAGAAGAGTATATTTGATAGATTATAATAAGGGAAAAGTATTGATTTTATTAGATATTTTAGAATTTTAATGAATAAATTTTGATCAAATCTAATTTATTGTTTGAAGTAAAAAATAAAATTTTAAGATCAGTTCGAAAAAACGCTTATTTTTCAAGCGTTTTATGAATTTTGGATAGCATTTTTTTGATTTTAGGCAATATCAAAATCGAGAAAACTTAGGAAAATCAATGGTTTATCGAACATATTACCGAACTAATTTTCCCAAAATCAAGTCAATGTATGGATAGAACAGATAGGGGCTTTCTAGCAATTACTGATTTGTTTCAAAATGTAAACATACCCCCTGTCATACAAATATACCATAATAGTATAGTATTATGGTATATTTAAGTTATACTTTGCCCATTTCTGCAACTGAATAGGCTTATAAATGTATTATACCAATAATATCCCTACAAGTATTTTACTATATTATTATCTACTGTACAGTATAATATTGTTATGTATTACACTGTTCGATAGATAATAATAGTTATCCACAATTATTTTAAACTTATCCACAAACTTATCCACAATCCCTGATAAAATAAATTACACTATACAAATAATAATTATGCATAAATATAACAAAAACGACATAATATCCAACAATATATACATAAAAATACAACATACATGTATAAATATACATAATTACACTTATCCACAATATGATAAATAAACATAAAAGTTATCCACATATCCACAATAAAATGTGTATAACTAAAACTACGTTTAGATATATAATAACCACAATAAATAGTTTTAATTATAATATAATAAAATAAACTACACTGCATTAAACAATATATAAAACAATAAAACATAGTATTAAATACTATATAAATTATAGATATTAATTTTTTTTGAAATAATATACCTAATTTTTTACCACCAAAAAATTAATACCCTTATAACGCACTACAAGCCCCATATAGCCATTTTACGCCATATAAGCAACAATATATTATTGTAGCATTGAAATTCTTCTAATTGTTCTGATAAATTAATGTCATGTAATTTTCGAGATAAATTATTTTGAATATCTTTTAATTCGTTTATTGTTTCTTGTATGTTTTGGTTAGTACTTATAATAATATTTTGGCACCAATCTTCAGATTTATATTTATCTAATAATATTTCAATTTTCTTTGTCATGTTTGTATACCTTTTTATTGTATATTTTCTTTTGGTTGTATATCAATAATTAATTCACAATTCATTGCATTGCATAATTCTAGCAATATTTTTAAACTAGGGTTTTCAGTCCGATTGTTTAATAAGTTACTGATAGTAGCTTTAGTCCATCCAGTAGCATTACACAAATCTTTTTGTTTGATATCCATATCTAACATTAAATGCTTAATCATCAAGGTAATGTCTGCTATATCTCCATTGTATTTAATCATGTTCTTTTCCCTCCATTTATAAAGTCTTTTATTGTAACATATGTACTCAAGTATTGCAATAACAATACAATATATAGTTCTCTTTTTATTTTATCATATAATTACAAAACTTTTTTGCAAATTAGTATTAACATATCAAAACAAGTATGCTAATCTATAATCACAAGCAAGGCAAACACAGCACAAAACAAACAGTCACAAGCCAAACTTGTAAACAGTCAAGCACATTGATAATTGAATAGACTTTATACCTAAGTTGTGATATACTATCTACATAGCAATACCAGCCATACAAACAATCACAACAAAAAGGCGGTGATAATATGACAGACAGTGAAAAACTTGATCTGATTCTTTCAAGGCTTGAAAAACTTGATAAGTTAGAAAATGATGTCACAGACATTAAATTGACGCTTGAAAATGAAATCCGTGTCAATATCCAGCGTGTAGCTGAAGGACATCTCGACTTATCAAGAAATCTGCATGAGGCATTAAAGATAGACAATGAAAAAGAAATGCTTGCTATCCGTGTAAGCGTTCTTGAAACTGAATTGCGTAGAATCAAAACGAAACTTGAAATAGCATAAGTAATTACATACATATATCACAATCCATGGTGTAAAGTCTATTGAATTATTAAGGCTTTGCACCTTTTTAATTTTGATTATGATTTTATATAAGAAGGGCAATTTGGCCCTTTACAAAGTGAACCTTTATTTAAAGAAAAAGGACTTTTACAAGTCCCTGCATTATTACAATATTTACATTTTTTATGTTTTCTTGATTTACTATATGTGTAAATACTACCTTTGCTGTGTATTATATTTGAACCATCGTTATAATTGATATCATGGTTTAATTTATTATTATAATCTTTTATAATACTTTCCGTTGCTTTATGTTTCTTTTTGCTCATAAATATCACAACCTTTTACTTTTTATTGTAGAATAAATGTGATAGAATATCAATAGTAAAGGAAGGTCTTAAGTTTCCGCAAAATGTAAGCCCAAAATGAATACATCTTCCCAAAGTGCCAATCTGCCGGGTTTTTTGATATTGCAGAATGACAGTTTATAAAGTAGAGGCACTTTAATAAGCCCCGCCGAAACCGGACTTTGGAGGACATATTCTTTTATCTATTCAAACGGTCAGCTTAAGACAGAGCTGACGGTACTTCGGACGTTTCGTCCGAAACCAAAGCCTGACGCCTTCTTTTGCATACGATAGTATACCAGAGATGCCTTTTGCCAGCCGGTAATAGCAGAAGAAAACTTTTTGCTTTACCGGATCTGCTGTTTTTATGATGGAAACCTTTAGCGCATTTGTCTCGGGTCCCATGGAAACCAGGCCTAGGAATGCCATGCACAAAGTAATATAAAAATTCAGGGCATTGATTGCCTTTAACTTTCTGACACGAAAGTTTTCAAACTGGAACACCTGTTTTTTGCAGCGGAAATATTCTTCTATTTTCCAACGGGAAAAATAAGTCCTTGCAACCTGGATTGCCTCCTCCCTGGAGCTGATTTTTTTGTTGGTGGCAAGCATCATTGGATGCTCTGTGATCCCGTAAACAAGCACTAGATAAATGGCTTTCCTGGATGCAGTGATCTGCACTTTGACATGGGAGAGGTATGCCTCATGGCTCTTACCTTTGTAAAAGACATTTGTTTTAATCTTTCCTTTCCTGCGGTTACGCAGTTCTGAAGCCATTGTCCA
>KE159629.1:759737-764476 GCA_000403335.2 Lachnospiraceae bacterium MD335 | reverse complement strand
GGTAAGTATTTGATGTAAAATTAACCACAGGGAATCCTCCTCTTTTTGTTTAGTATGATTTTATTGTGGTGATTAAATTTTACATCAAAAAGGAGAAGGATTCCTTATTTTTTGGCTTATTTTTTTAAGTTGTACATAATTAGTACATACGATTGATGGTTCTGTGGATAGAACTGCGGAAACTCAAGTAAAGGAAGGTGAATATTTAATGATTGCATATTATAAATTGTTAGACTTACTTAATAAAAGAGATATGACTAAAGAACAATTAAGATTAAAAGCTGGTCTTGCATCTGGTACAATGACCAAAATTTCCAAAGGTGAACCCGTAAACTTAAAAACAATTGATCTTATTTGTAAAGCATTACAGGTTCAGCCGGGGGAAATACTGGAATATATCGAAAAATAAATCTCATAAAATTAGAGAAATTCTCTAATAAAGTGTTGACAAGTAAAGCGGAATATGCTATCATTATACTTGTAAGGAACACAAGGGAATATAAATCGGTATCACGGCAGTGTCAATAAGACCTGATACATTCTCAACATGGCAGCGTCAATAAGTCCAGGAGCGAAAAGAAAAATCCCCGTTCCAGACGAAACAGGGAAATTTCAAGAAAAGTGTATAAAACACTTTCACCTAAGCAATGAAAGTATAACACAATTCTTGATAATCTGTCAATCGGCAGATATTTCCCAAAACGAAAAGGAATAGTGTACCTTGAAAAGTGGATAATGAAGTGTTAGAAAATTGATAGACTTTGCATTCCGGTTATGTTATACTAAAGATGATACAACAATGTGTTTCATAATTGGGAGGTGATCACATGACAGAAAAAGAAATGATAAAAATTTCTATTGAGGAGTTTTCAAGATTGCAGGATTATATGTTAGAATGTGATAAAGAAACAAATGCATATAAGAGAATGAAAACAAGATACATTGAATTAAAAGTATTCTTGCAGATTTCCGGCGTTAATCTTACAGAACTGGACAAGATCAAAGAGTAGAATTAAATAGTAGCAAATAAAAAGGGTGCAAGGTCTATCAGTTTGGCACCCTTTTATGATATAGGGGGAATTTGAATTGATTAAATGCAAATTAAAAGTTTTATTAGCTGAACATGATATGAACCAAAGAGAGCTTGCAGAAAAAACGGGTATACGTGCATCAAGTATTAGTGAGATGTGCAACAATAAAGCTAAACACATTCCAATAGAAACTATTGATAAAATATGTGAAATATTTGATTGTAATGTATCTGATATATTTACTAGAACAAAATAACTAAAAACGAAAAAAATAACGAAAAACGGTTGACAATCATTTTAAGGTGTGGTAAAATAAATACAGTTAAGGAAATAGAAAAGCCGCTCCTCAGCTACGAGAGTGTAATATAAAGTGTGTAAGTTACCGGTAACAAAAACTTACGCACTTTATTTTTATTATAGAGTGCGATACACTAAAAGAAAGGAACAGAGAGGATTATGAGTAACGCACTTATGGCACCACGTAAAAACAAAAGAAGCGAGGCCAGCAAGGCTATCGCACAGGCAATCATTGAACAGTATCAACCCGCATCTGCAGAGGATATGCAGGATGCATTAAGGGATATTTTTGGCCCCATGTTTGAAGCAATGCTTCAGGGAGAAATGAACAGCCATCTTGGCTATAATACAAATGATCACGGCTACAAAGAGACTTCCAACCGTAGAAATGGCTATACCCACAAAAACCTCAAAACCTCCATGGGGGAAGTAGGAATTGACTCGCCCCGTGACAGGGATGGGTCATTTGACCCACAGCTCATTCCCAAGCGTTCTAAAGATGTGAGCGGCATTGAGGATAAAGTTTTATCCATGTATGCAAAGGGAATGAGCCAGAGGGACATTGCCGATACAATCGAGGATATCTATGGTTTTGAAATATCCCATGAAACAATCTCAAATATCACAGACCGGATAATAGAAACAGCAGGCGAATGGCAGAACCGTCCGCTAAAAAAGTTCTATCCCTTTCTCTTCGTTGACTGCCTGTATGTAAATATACGCAAAGACATGGAGAGCAAAAGCTGTGCGGTATATGTTGTTTTAGGGTATGACGTGAATGGGATCAAAGATATCCTTGGCATCTGGATTGGAGAATCAGAAGGCAAACATTACTGGATGCAGATATTTGACGAGATCAAAAACCGTGGTGTGGAAGACATTCTTTTTATCAGCATGGATGGTGTGTCCGGGCTGGAAGAAGGGGCAAAATCCATTTTTAAAGATGTGGTCGTCCAAAGGTGCATCGTACACCTGATCCGTAATTCAGTCAGATACATACCATCGAAAGACTATAAGGCATTTACCTCCCAGTTAAAGAAGGTGTATGGTGCAGCCAGCCGGAAAGCGGCAGAGGTGGAGTTTGAAAGGTTTAAACAGGCATGGAACCAGTATCCGGGAGCTGTTGATGTATGGAAGCGCAACTGGGCACATGTGGAACAGTTATATAATTACGGAAGTGCCGTACGAAAAGTAATGTATACCACAAATGCCATAGAATCGATCAATTCCAGTTTCAGGAAGGTGACAAAGAAAGGTTCTTTTCCCAGTGAAGACGCCGTTCTGAAAGCCTTATATCTGAGGATCACAGAACTGTATAAGAAATGGAACGGTCGCCCGGTATCAAACTGGGCGCTGGTCAGGAATCAGCTTGCCATGGATGACAGGATCCAAAAACGCATATTGAAATACGAAAATTTTTAAGAGAAGAGGAAACGCAATGAGTAAACGGAAAATGCCTGGATATGAAATGGATGATGAATTTATAGCCCAGTTGGATTTTTTGAGGTATGACTATGACAATGCCCTGCAGACTATCGAGCAGCAAAAACAGGATATCCAGAAGCTTCTGGCTGTGCTGGTCGAACGGGATATCCCCATTCCGGGTAATATCATTGACCGTTATATAAAGCGTGCGTCAGAGACAGATAACGATGAAGCAGAAGAACTTCCCTTCAACTGATATTTACATGGAAAAGGTGGCCGGGTTTCCTGGCCACCATAAAAACACAAAAAAATTTACACACTTTACTTGACAAACCCTCAGCTACCAACTAACGAAGCGACTTTTCACCCCAAACACTTAAAAGTGATTGTACTAATCATTCTAACATTTCATTATTCGCTTTTCAAGTGTTTTCACACAAAAATTTCCTTAGATAAAAATTGTACATTGACGGGTGTTTGACACTTCTTTTTGATACCATATCGTAAAAATCCTTTATTTAAGCCCATCAAGGCTTATTTTTTTGTCAAATTTTTTAAAATAGTACGTGCGCTTTTGTACGCTTTGTTGTATAATAAGATTATATTACAAAGCAGCAGGGAGGCATTTTGCATGTATATCTCACTTACAGGTAATTCAGATAACAAAGATGTCTATATTAAACGCTCATACCGTAAAAGTAATGGAAAAACTGCTACCCAGATCCATAGAAAACTTGGAAAGCTGAACGAACTCTTAGACCAGTTTTCCGGAGATTATGATGCCATGATGGCATGGGCAAAATCAGAAGCGGAAAAAGATACCATGGAATACAACGCTAAAGCAGGCAGCGTTACAGTTTCTTTATCAAGAAGCGCTTATATTCCTAAAAATGAAGAACGCTGTTTTCAGATTGGATATCTGTTCCTCCAAAAGCTGTGCACTGAATTGAAATTAGATTCCATTTGTCAAAAGATTTCTAAACGCCACAAATACACTTATGATTTCGGCGCAATTCTTACTGATCAGATTTTTTCAAGATTTCTGGCGCCTTCCAGCAAACTGAGCAGTTACTCTTACTGCCGCACGCTGCTTGAACCGCCTAAGTATGAACTGCAGAACATCTACCGCGTGCTTTCTGTTATGGCTGAAGAAGCCGACTTTATTCAGGAAGAGCTATACTGTAATTCGAACTTTGTACATCCGAGAAGCCAGAAGGTTCTTTATTACGACTGTACGAATTATTACTTTGAAACTGAACAGGATGATGATTTTAGAAAGTATGGAAAAAGCAAAGAAAACAGGCCGAATCCCATCGTTACAATGGGATTGTTTATGGATGCTGATGGAATTCCCCTTGCTTTTGATGTGTTCCCGGGAAATCAGAATGAACAGACGACCTTAAAGCCTTTGGAAACAAAGATAATACGTGACTTTGCATGCAGCGGGTTTGTCTTCTGCTCGGACGCCGGACTTGGCAGTAAGTCAAACCGCAGATTTAACAGCTTTGGAAACCGTTCTTATGTCATTACACAATCCCTAAAGAAGATGCGCGGGGAAGACCGGCAGACTGCCTTGAATCCAAAACAGTTTCGCAAACTTGGTTCCGATAAATTCATTGATATATCCACTCTTGATGAATCCGATCCGGATATTTACGAAACAATCTTTTACAAGGAAGTGCCTGTTGTAAATGGAAACATGGATGAAACCGTCATTGTAACCTATTCTCCAAAATACAGGGCATACCAGAAAAGGATCCGCGACCAGCAGATATCACGTGCCATAAAAATGATCGAACAGCCCGGGAAAAAACGCAAAGGCAAGAATCAAAATGATCCTGCCCGTTTTATTAAAACCACAAATGTAACAAATGATGGAGAGATTGCAGGAAAGAAAGTCTGTGAGCTTGATCTGGACAAGATCAGGGATGAGGAAAAGTATGACGGCTTTTATGCTGTCATTACAAACCTCGAAGACGATATATG
>KE159629.1:693735-758962 GCA_000403335.2 Lachnospiraceae bacterium MD335 | reverse complement strand
GGCTATATCCCTTCTTACAAGAGAACAGTTCTGACGGATGATTTACACAAGGCATTTGGCTTTCATACGGATTATGAATTTATTTCAAAATCAGCTATGCGGAGCATCATAAAAAACACCAAAACAGGAAAAGTAAAAAAATAGCACAAATCGCTTCCAAAGAGAAAATGGCTGCAGACCGCATAATTACAGGGTCTGTAGCCGTTTTTTGCTTTCACAAGTGTCAAACTCGGGATTGTACTAATCATTCTAACATTTCATTATTCGCTTTTCAAGTGTTTTCACACAAAAATTTCCTTAGATAAAAATTGTACATTGACATCGCACATATTAATGATACATGGTTCTGCTGAAAGCAATTGGGATAGTGCAGACTGAATTAGATTGTATGAGTTGTTATTTTAGATTCTTGATCTAAAATTGGTTACATGAAGACATGGGATAAGAGGATAGGCAGGTAAAAGGGAACTAACCTAGAAAATATGAGATTGCGCCAAGAAACGCAGGAATGCGGCGGTATAAACATAGGGGAACAGCCGTAAACGATAGTAACGTTTAAAAGTCCCTGTATACGTCAACTAATGTGTTTAACGTAGAAAAAGATATAAACACAGTTATCTATAATCTGAAATAGAAACAAGAGCTTGCATCCGTCAAAAGTTGCAAGCTCATTTCAATATTTATGGGCATGGATAAGTAATAAAAAACAACTAACAATTCGTACCACAATAATACTAATATTTGTCCATGTACGAGCTACGCGCCGTATGTGGGTGAATGGGTTGAGTATACGAAAATGGCTTGCAATAGTAATTTACACACTATATAATATAGAAAAGGAAGGTGATCAAATGAATACAGCAGTAGCAAAACAATTAGATTATTATACAATTGAAGACATTTATAATTTACCAGATGGACAAAGGGCAGAATTAATTGATGGCGAATTATATATGATGGCAATGCCTAGTAGAGTACATCAAAAAATTGTTATGACATTATCAAACAGCATTTTCAATTATATTCAAAGTAAAAATGGGGATTGTGAAGTATATCCAGCTCCATTTGCTGTATTTTTAAATGCTAACAATGAAATCTATCTTGAGCCTGACATTTCTGTAATTTGCGATAAGAATAAACTTACGGAGGAAGGATGCAAGGGCGCACCAGATTGGATAATTGAGATTGTATCGCCTTCAAGCCGTCCGATGGATTATAATAAGAAGTTATTCAAATATCGCACAGCAGGAGTTAGGGAATATTGGATTGTTGATCCAATAAAACAACAGATTATAGTTTACAATTTTGAACATGATACTTATGAAGAATATTCTTTTTCAGACAAGGTGAAAGCTGGAATATATGAAGACTTTGAAATCGACTTTGCTGGAATAAATGTTGAATAGTGGTAACTAACAGTATTGGTGGTATAAAAGGATTGGTTTTCCAGTCCTTTTTGTTTTGGGGAATAAAAAAGGAGTAGATTGTATCTACTCCAAGTCCATAAATCAATATAATTACCAGCTTTCGCTAGAAGTCCAAAAGTTGATTTATTTAATATTATAATACTACGCATTGCCGGAATTGTCAACACCTTTTTTGAAAATCGGTTTTATGCAAATTACTTTTGCCAATTGTTCATTTATTCGCGTCCGGTCATTTTCTGTAATAGTAGCATGTTCTTTATTAAGATATAATTTAGCATATATGCGTTTCTTGTCTATTGATTTGATATGCTCTATTAATGCTGTGCTTTTGCCATTATCAAGATCAATATGATAAGGAATATTGTCATTTAATCGCTCTAATGTCAAAGGTATAACTATACAAGTACCAGCTTCTTTAGTAGTATGTATTACTAAACATGGACGGTTTAAGCCTTGTTCATGTCCAAATGGTGGATTATCTAGCCTTGTCCAATAAATAAAGTTGTTGAAAATGTGGAAATTGATATTTTTTGCTTTTGCCATTATATCATTACCTTTCTACAAATTTATATACATTATACGACAAAATACTATTATTTTCCATCAGAAAATATGTTCTTTTACAAATAGAGAAATATTTGGTATAATATGTTTATCATTCAATATCAGGAGGTAAACATAGTGATAACAATTACAACAAATAGGGAACTTGCACAATCTGTTATTAAAGCAATACAAGATTCTAAAATATCAAAAGAAGAATTATTGCAAAAAATCGAACTAACAGAAAAAGAGTATGATATACTTTTACAAAAAGAATCTTTTTCTATTGATGATGCAAATAAAATATTAAAAGGGATCAACGCATATGTATCAGTAACATATTGTTATAGATAAAGGAGATGCAAAGTGATTACTTATTATAAATTATTAGATATGTTAAATCGTAAAGGAATGACAAGGGAAGAATTAAGAATTCAAGCAGGCATTACAACTAATGCAATTAAAGCAATTAACAATAATGAGCCTGTCTCACTTAAAGTAATAGACAAAATCTGTAATGTTTTAAAGTGTCAACCGGGTGATCTGATAGAATGGGTTGAAGAATAATCTTGAAAAATTCAAGAAAATCTTGAAAAAGTGTTGACAAGTACTTTTATTTATGGTAAGATATAATCAAGTTAAGGGAATAAAGAAAAGCGGTTCTACCGACCAAAGTAATCACCGCTTTCCTAACCTTCACAACAGCATATAGCCATTGCATCTTTATTATATCATCTATCCAGGCTATGTCAAGTCGTGAAATCCCAAAACGAAAATAATAAAACCTTACATGATCTTAATTGATTCGGGAGTTTGACACTTCCTTTTAAACCTCATAACACACAAATCTTGTATTTAAGCCTGCTTTGGGCTTATTTTTTTGTCAAATTTGAAAAAATAATACGTGCTAGTTTACACTAGTTGTGTTATAATACTTATGAGGTGATTTTTATGTATGTTTCCATTACTGGTGTAGAGAATAACAAAGATGTTTATATCAACCAATCCTACCGGAAAGAAAACGGTAAGACTTCTTCCCGGATCTACCGAAAACTCGGAAAACTCAATGAGCTGCTCCGACAGTTTGATGGTGACTTTGATGCCATGATGGTCTGGGCAAAATCTGAAGCCGAAAAAGACACAGCCGAATACAATGCCAAAACCTGCGATGTGTCGGTTTCTCTTTCTAGAAAAGCTTACATACCTAAGAATGAAGAACGTTGTTTTCAGATCGGATATTTGTTCCTCCAAAAACTGTGCACGGAATTAAAAATCGATGCCATCTGTCGAAAAATCTCTAAACGCCACAAATACACTTATGACCTGGGAGCCATCTTAACTGACCTGATCTATGCAAGGATCCTTTCCCCTTCCAGCAGACTCAGCAGTTTCTCTTACTGTAAAACACTGCTTGAACCGCCAAAGTATGAACTGCCAAATGTATACCGTGCACTCTCGGTTATGGCTGGGGAATCTGATCTTATTCAGGCGGAACTCTACAAAAACTCAAACTTTGTTCATCCCAGAAACAAAAAAGTGCTCTACTACGACTGCACAAACTACTACTTCGAGATTGAACAGGAAGATGAACTCAGGCGCTATGGAAAGAGTAAGGAACACCGCCCTAATCCCATCGTTACAATGGGATTGTTTATGGATGCTGATGGAATTCCTCTGGCTTTTGACATCTTCCCCGGAAACCAGAATGAACAGACAACCTTAAAACCTCTTGAATCAAAGGTAATAAAAGATTTTGGCTGCAGTGAATTTATCTTCTGCTCTGATGCGGGGCTTGGAAGCAGAGCAAACCGCAGATTTAACAGCCTTGCAAACCGTTCCTACGTTATCACCCAGTCTTTAAAAAAGATGCGGAAGGAAGACCGGGAAATTGCCCTGAAACCTACACAGTTTAAAAAACCCGGCTTTGATAAATGGATCGACATCTCCACACTGGATGAATCTGCCCCGGAAGTTTACGAAACCATTTATTACAAGGAGATCCCTGTTGTAAATGGAAACATGGATGAAACAGTTATAGTTACCTACTCCCCCAAATACAAGGCATACCAGAAACGGATCCGTGAGCAGCAGATATCACGCGCCATGAAGATGATCGGACAGCCCGGAAGAAAACGCAAAAGCAAAAATCAAAACGATCCTGCCCGTTTTATAAAAACCACAAATGTGACAAATGATGGAGAGATCGCAGAAAAGAAAGTCTGTGAACTTGATTCAGACAAAATCAGGGATGAAGAAAAATACGATGGCTTTTATGCTGTCATCACAAACCTCGAAGGCGATATAGGCGGGATTTTAAAAATCAACCGGCAGCGTTGGGAAATAGAAGAAAACTTCCGCATTATGAAAACAGATTTTGAAGCACGTCCTGTCTATGTCAGGCGGGAAGACCGCATCAAAGCACATTTCCTCACCTGTTACATCAGCCTGCTTGTGTATCGCCTGCTTGAGAAAAAGGTCGGAAATAATTATACCTGTAATGAGATTCTAAGTACACTTCGTTCCATGCAGGTAACACTTTTGTCAAAGGAAAGCGGCTATATCCCTTCTTACAAGAGAACAGTTCTGACGGATGATTTACACAAGGCATTTGGCTTTCATACGGATTATGAATTTATTTCAAAATCAGCCATGCGGAGCATAATAAAAAGTACCAAAACAGAAGAAGGGAAAAAATAGCACAAATCGGTTCCACAGAGAAAGTGGCTACAGCCAGCATAACTACTGGGTTTGTAGCCACTTTTTGATTTCACAAGTGTCAAACTCGGGATTATATCATCTATCCAGGCTATGTCAAGTCGTGAAATCCCAAAACGAAAATAATAAAACCTTACATGATCTTAATTGATTATTTAAAAGTTCTTAAATGAGCTAACAAGGGTTTTATCAGATACAGTACATTGACAATCAAATATATAGTATCTTTTATATCAGCAACGCGAGAGCGTCTAGGTGTGAAGGGTAAAAAGCAGCAGGGTAAAGCCAACAACGCCACTCAAAAAGAAGTGAAAAAGCAACTCATATGTTGATTGTAGGTTCCGCAAAAACGGCACATTTGCCGGGCTGTAGAATAGGGATAGCAAACGGTTGTTATAAAGGATATTATGTGAAAAGGTTTGGCAATACTGTAATTGCTGTACGCATGACATACCACGTAGCAGACGTTGAAATCCGTAAATGGTATGTTGCCGCTAATATAGGCAACAAGGACTTATAAAAAAGCGGGATAACAAATATATAAGAAAATATCAGGGAGTGGCAATAAATATTGTCATTCCCTTACATATAATGGTACTGTATCAACACCAAAACAAAAGGTACAGAGAAAGAGGGCATAATGTTAAAGATTAACTATGCTGCTGATATAAGCAATAAAGAAAAAATGGACGGTCTTTTTAATGCCATTCATTATGAATCAAACACAATGATGATCGCGGTTAACAATGATGCGATAGCAATTTGTGACAAAAAGATAGAAAACAAATCAGGAAAGCTTACAGAAATACAGATCGAAGCTGAAAAGGCAAAGAAAGCAGACCTTGAAAAGAGCAATAGAAAGCTCAAGGAAGAGAACGGCACACTTTATGCAAATTGGGAATCTGTCATTGCTGCTATTTCAGGAACAAGTAAAGAGTTTGAAAAAGACGGTGAAAAGACAGTTGCAACAAATGATGAAACTGCTGTGCGTAATGTATTGCGTTTAACGGCATGTGCAGACAATCGTAAATTTTTCAGCTATGCCATTTTGACATCATGTGACAATTTTGCACAGCTTTATGATAACTTTTATGCATTGCATAAGATTGATGACGATGCATTTGAGAGTTGCGGAAAACGCAAGTATAACGACAATAATGGTCAGGCGTTCAAGACAATTGAGAGAGAGATTCAGGCACTTATCAAGAAAATGTTTTCAATCTCAATTGAGAATGAGTATACAAAGAAAGTAAATGTCAAGTTCAACGCCACTGATATGGGCGCGCTTCATGAATGCTATACAAATGGTATAAGTGCAATGGTAAGTTTCAGCAAAAAGGCAGGCACTACAGAATTTAACGGTTATAACTGTAAATTTGCGATTACACGCAAAGAAAGCAAAGACGGCACTGTATCATATGACGGCAGAAAATTCATGAATCTGTTAGCAACAATAGCTTTTCAGTATATTTGTGGATGAACGTTTTATTATTTACCATACCCATAAAAACAGAATCAAACGTGAGGCGATGTAGAAAGCTGGTGAACCACTCAATACAATGAGGACATAGCCATTAAAGCCAGAAGCATTTAGCCGTATCCCTTGAAAAGTCTCTTTTGTGGGCATGGATAAGTAATAAAAAGTTGATGGAGGTATAAAGAATATGACAAAAGAACAAGCACAGAAAATTGTAAATAATCAAGGTTTTGCATGGACAGTTACAGAAGTTGTGGAAGGTGATGCCTTTAATATGATTTATTGCGAATGGAAAGGTAAAGAGCATCTTATGTATTATTCAAATAATCAAAATAAAATTTGCAGAATTGAATAGTACAATAAAACAATTATTTGAAGGAGGAAACGACATGTTTAATATAGTAGAACTTAAAGAAAGAATAAAATCAATAGGAGAACTTACAGAAAGTGACAGAAAAGTATTATCAGTAGTAGATTCGTTTTGGGGATGCCCTGATAATTATATAAAAGCTAATCTTGCAAACAAACTTGTTAAGTATGCAGGCTGTGAAGCGTGGAAAATCGCAATGGATTATACATATACAAAACATTAGAACCCAATAAAAGGGATATTTTATCCATAGTAAAGGAATACCGCTTGTAAAGCCGTATTTTGACCATATAGGCGGTGTTTCTCATAGTGTGGATAAATACTTGAAAAAAGCGTAAAATCTGATATAATATAATAGAGTTGGGAGGTTGGCAACGTGAAAATTGAATATGCTAAAAAGGCAGTAAAATATATTGAATCGTTGGATAAACCGACAAAACAACGGATTAAACAAAGCATTGAAGGTTTAACAGAAAATCCGCCAAAAGGCGATATAAAGATGATGCAAGGCTATTCAGACGGCAGAAAACGGTTGAGAATAGGGAAATACAGAATAATATATAATTATAGTCAGAATGGGGAAATTAAAGTATTATATATTGTGGATGTTGACACAAGGGGCGATATTTATAAGTAGAAAGGAAGTGTTTGTATGAGTGCGGCAACAAAGGAAGCTATAAACCTTATGGAAATCTTACCAGAAAGTGATCAGAATTTTGCACTTGAATTTATAAAGAAACTTGTTCTTGCATGGGATCCAGATTATACAAAGGTTACACATGCAGAAAGAAAAGCATTAGAAGATGCTGAAAAAGATATTGCAGAGAATGGAACAATATCACATGATGCTATAAATTGGGATTAGGGGGCGATAAAGATTACTATAAAACAAAAAATAGAATCTGCTTGTGCAATGGCTGGAATAACCGTTACTGAGTTAGGGCGGCGTGTTGGAATGTCACAAGCTAATATTTCAAAAAGGTTAAAAGTTGGCAAGTTTACACAAGAAGAACTGGAAGCAATGGGGAAAGCTCTAGGAGCGCAATATAAATCTGGTTTTTATTTCCCGGATGGTAATAAGGTAGAATAAAGCATTTTGCATATATTGCAAGGTGCTTTTTCTATGCCAAAATGCATAACTAAAAAGTTATAAAAAATTTCAAAACAGTATTGACATAACCAAATGGTTATGATATAGTATGTATAACGATAAAGGAATTAAAAATAACTAAACAGCAATCAAGCAAAAGGAGGTAAGGACAATGACGAAAGAACAAGCATTAAAAAAATTTGCAAACGAATTACAGATAGCGAAAGATGCAATTGAAGAAGGTTATACATTTGATAGAGCCGTAGAGATTGCAAGTGAAGATATTGCCGACATTGATATAAACGGTGAATATTTCTTTGATTTATGTTGTGAAGAAATAGACGGCTTTTATAGTGCTTATAAATCTATCAAAAAGTATGGAGGGGAAAATACATGAAAGTAAAAGAATATAAAATTTTTAAAACAGCAGCCAAGACCGCAAAGGAAAACAAACTTGTATTTAAAGATAAGGAGAATATATTTGATTTTTCTTTACTGGATTTTATGGAAATTTCAGACCGTGAAAAGGAACATATAAAAGAACATGATATTAGATATGTAAGGGAATTAATTTCACTTGGAAACACTTCAAGTATTGGAGCAACAGTTGAAGAAGGGGGAAGTAAAACATATCAGGAACATTTAAATAAACCATTGGAAGACAGAGGGACTGTTGCAAATTTTAGAGATATAAACAGATGGGAAGATTGCAGCGAACATTGCGAATGGGAAGATGAAAAACCTATTGAGACAGAATATCTTTCAGAGGTGTTAGGACAGGATTTTACATATGTTTTTGATGTCGAGGAAAATAAGTGGTATATGGCATATTGGAACGACCACTATATTTTAAGAGATTTAGAAGTTGTACTTCATTCAAAAGATATATTGGAAAAATTATTTGCCAAAATGTATGTGAAAAAATACTTACCAAAGTTCTATGAAAAGTGTTTAAACTCATAGTCTTTGAAATGTACCTTTCCTTGGAATGGGACACAAATAATGATATAATGGAAAATATAAATAAAATTGATGGAAATGCTAAATAGTAGATAGAAGGGAGATTGTATGGAAATTATTTTAAGTGCACTTTTTATTGCAGCAATTATTGGATGGTTTAAATTACAAGATGGCAGAGCAAGCAATCATCTAAATTCGCATGTTGGGAAAATTGATTATGGAAAGATGAACGAGGATAGGATTCTTAATGACTTATCTAATTCGCAGGTGAATCAGAATATTATTTCGGGAAAGTATGATAAGAGATAAGGGGTAAACTGAATATGGGATAAATAGAGTCATCAGTAATAAAATCTGGTGGCTTTTATGATGAAGAAATGATATAATATGGAGGACATAAATATGAGTGATGATTTTAAAGTGATTTCTGAATTTTGTTGTCACGGGAAACAAATGGTGACGGTTAGAATCGGAAACGCTGCACATGTGATGAGTTTAGAGGAATGGCGTAAAGTCTATGGAAGAAACCATCAGGAGAAATGGAGAACTAAGGTTGATTGGAATAGATTTATGCCACGAATTGAATATAATAAGAAAGATGTATCTTAAAATGGGAGGGATTTTATGCTTACAAGGCAGCAAAATATTTTTTTGGCGAAAAAAACATTTACAGAACTTGTATTTAATACCGCATATATAGAAGGCTGCAATGTAACTTTTCCACAAACACAAACTATTATTGATGGAGCTGTTGTAAGTGGTATATCTGTGGATGATATACAAACAGTTTTAAACTTGCGTGATGGATGGAAATTTGTTATAAATTCAGTGGATGCGACTTTAACATTAGAATATATTTGTAAGATAAACGAGTATGTGTCAAGAAATGAAAGTCTTGAATGGGGAGTATTAAGAAAAGGAACTGTAGGAGTTGGTGATTTTATACCAAGTATTCCAATTAAAGAAAATGTTCTAAAGGAAATTGAACGGATAAATGGGATAAATAATCCTATTGATAAAGCGTTAGAATATTTTGCATATGCTTGTAAGCAACAGTTATTTTGGGATGGAAACAAGAGAACTTCTACAATGGTAGCCAGTAAAATATTAATAGAAAATGGCGAGGGCATCTTGACAATTGGAAAAGATAATGCAGAAGAATTTAATGTAACCCTAAATAATTGGTATTTAAAAAATGAATTGCAACCATTAAAGGATTGTTTAAGAAAATGTATTAGAACGTTGGAGATATAGTTAAAAGGATTATTTCATCGGAGGAAAATTACATGATTTGTTTGGATTGTGGTAATATGGATATTGGATATGATGAAAAAGAAAAATCGTATCATTGTAATAATTGTGGATCTCGTAATTTAGGGAAAAGAAAAGATGGATGTAGACATATGACAGGTGATGGGCATTGTAAAAAGAGAGCAACATCGACTGGAGAATGTGAAGCACCATGTAGTTATTATGAGAGATAATATACTTTAAAATGATTGTTTCCTTGGGGGTGAAAATATTGAAACATGGAGATTTTACACCGATTGATGATTACACAGGCGACATGATCCTGATAGATAGATTATCAGAATTTTTTCCTGTCAATAGTTGGTCATGGAATGAAGGTGAGGTTGTAGAACTTGATGATATTGCTTGTGCAATTCATGATGGGCAAGCGGAAGAGTCAGAACCATTTGGTGATAACTGGAAACATGTATGTTGGGAAAGCAAGCCTACTGAATGGCATATAGGAAGGATTTTGTATTTTATAAAGAATCCAGATGAAATTAGAGATATTGAAATTGATAATATTTGTAATGGAAAGTACATTTGTCCAATACCTGTAATTGTAGATGGAAATCATAGGTTTATGGCTGCTATGTGGTTACATGATCAGGGGAAAATGGAAAAAGTACATTGTATGTATGGTGGAAGAACTGATTTGTTGGATTATTTGACGGGAAATACAGAAGAACAACCGTTGGAATAATACGTAAGAGGTTCTTCTTTTTCGTATAAAGTCATTGACAATGTATATACTATTGTATATACTAAATGTATGGAAGGAGATGATTTTATGCAAGCAACAATTCAGAAATGGGGAAATTCACAGGGGATAAGAATACCAAAAGCATTTCTTGAAGCATTAGGAATGATGGAAAATGACCTTGTGGAACTTAACCGTGTTGATGATAATATTGTGATTACAAAAGTTAAAGAAAAGAAGGAATTGACACTGGAAGATATATTCAAAGATTATGACGGAGAATATGTAGCAGAGGAATTTGACTGGGGTTCTCCTGTTGGAAGGGAAGTGTGGTAATGTATAATCCGAAGCAAGGAGATATTGTATTTTTGGATTTCAGTCCACAATCCGGACATGAGCAAGCAGGAAGAAGACCTGGAGTAGTTATTAGTAATGAGCGGTTTTTTGCGAGAACTAAATTTGCCGTGGTGTGTCCGATTACAAATACAAGCAACAAATTTCCGCTGCATATCCCTTTAGACGATAGAACGAAAACGACAGGTGTGATACTGACAGAACATATGAAATGCTTGGATGTGATCAGCAAGAATATTCAATTTGTAGAAAAGATGCCAGAGGACTTATTGGAAAAGACATTGGCATATGTTAAGGCATTTTTCTGATAAAATAGGATTTGAATGTTGCTGTTGAGGAAGCTATTGGAAATATAGTTAGAACGTAGGAGGATATTTTATGAAAAAGACACTTGAAGATTTAGAGGCAATGAAAAACAAAAGTATGATTCCATTTGGAAGCCAGTATAAGTTTCTATTTGCAACATTAGAGGATTATTATATTACCAAAATGGACGGTGTAAATAGGATTAAGGCTGAGTTAAATAATTGGGATATTGAAGCACAAAAAGTAATTGCAAATAAGTTAATAGATATTATTTCAGAGAGTGGAATTAGCGGTTTTGATAAGAATGATATTTTATCGCTGATTGGAGAAAGTATTATACAAGAGATTAAAAAATGGAATTGTTATATTGAAGAGTATAAAAATGATGAAGGAAAATTATGTGCAAGATTACGAGACAAAGATACAAATAAAAAAGTGGTTATTGTTGGAATAAATGCGGACAAGAATCACTTACTAAGATTTGTGTCACAAGCAAAAATTAATTTACATACGATGCCTACTGTTTTTGATAAGAATGGAACGGATATTGTTGCTGTGAGAGGGAATATGGAATCTGAGGATGAAGAAGAAATTGTTGTAAATATTGATGTGGAAACAGGTGGATATTTATTTGAATGAAATAATAGATTTATGGAGGGTAATATGGCTTTGGAAAATAAATTAGGTATTAATGACTCGGCAGAACTTGCAAGAGTATTAATAAAAATAAACTAATACCTTTATATTTATACAATATTGAGGATTTTGCGAAAATTGGAGGAATAGCAGAAGATAAATTTTTATTGTTTTCAGATAATAATGGTGTTGTATTAGCAAATAAACAATACGAAGATGAAAGTAAAATTTTCTCTTTTGGAGCAAAATATTTTCATGAATTTGAAGATTATTATGAGAAACATGCGGTTGAAAAAATGGAAATTGTTCAATAAAATCATCGTTTTAACTTGCACACTATATTGGTACAGAATGTTGTACGAAATATTGACAATACTAAGAGTATAGAATATACTATATTCAAAGGAGCGTGATTGTATGATAGCAACGAATTTTTCCAATGTGAGGAATAATTTCAAAGAAGTTTGTGATCGGGTTGTACATGATTCTGATATCGCAATAATTACAAGGAAAAATGATGAAAATGTTGTGCTTATGTCACAAGCACAGTATAATAATTTGATGGAAAATCTTCATATAAGAGAAAGTAAGGCAAACTATGAATGGTTAAAAGAATCCATCAAGCAGGCTGAGGACGGAAAACTTGTAAGTTTTGAAGTGGAGGATTAGTTTATGAATGTATCTTTCACGGAAAATGCCTGGGAGGATTATCTTTATTGGCAGAAGATGGACAAGAAAATTGTCAAAAGAATCAACGAATTGATTAAGGATATAAAAAGAAGCCCATTTGAAGGAGTTGGAAAACCAGAACCGTTAAAATATGATTTAGCTGGAAAGTGGAGCAGAAGAATAACGGATGAACATAGATTGGTTTATCAGGTAGAAGGAAACAATTTAATAGTGTTCGCTTGCAGATATCATTATTGATATTTGTGAGTTGGTTGAAGAGCATTGACGTAAAACGTTAGTGCTTTTTCTTTTTGAATGTAGAAGTATAGTGTAGAGGAAATCTTTTAGAAAGGATGAATTTATTATGTGTTATAAAGATGAAGTTCAAAAGAAAAATGCGGAGAAGTTGCAGAGGAAATTTGAAGAAGATAATGCTCCTGCTTTTATCAGGGATTATTTTGCTTTTATGAACAGTGAGGCTGGAAAATTAAATTATTGGGGAACTATAAAAAATTTTTTGCTGTGGTGTATTGAGAGAAATGATATAAGAAAAGATAATATTTCTGATATTACAGTTTCATGCCGATGGGAATCTGACGGGCATCAAGGAGCAGGCCCAGGCCGACAATAGATTCTTTCCTGTTTTCTTTGGAAGGACCTTTGCGGCGGAAAGCATCTTCCCGGTCAATCTCAAAATAAAAGTTAGTGCAGTCGAAGTAGGTATGTGACGTATCAAATTTATATTTCTGATTAACCTGGTGGTTGTAGATTTCCATGACCTTCTCATATTCGAGGCCCAGATATTCTAGGCCGGAATACAGCTGATCCAGGGAAAAGCCATATCTTTCAAACAGCTTTGGAATGACTTCGTCATAGGTTTTGGATTTGGAGCAGGGATGGACGGCCCTTGCATAAATAAGGGCAGACATCATATCAAAGACGTTAAAGCGGAAATCAGTGGCGGTCTGCATAAGATCCATATATTTTTTACAGCCAAGGGCATCATTGATGTTTTTTAAGGGGAAATAGCCAAGAAGCTTTTCCGGGGACTCATCTGAAATCAGGCGTTGTTTTTCCTGCTGCTTTCTGGTTTTGAGTTCCTGGTTCAGTTTTTTGGCTTCATCCGTGTAAAAGGCAATGGGATCATCGATTCCCTTTTGCTGGAGTTCGTGGACGTACCCAATGGGTTTGTAGGAACGATGGGCACCGCCCCTGCGCTGCGGATCATAGAAACTCTCATAGATCTGCAGGTAAGTCCCTTTTTTGTTATTTGTTTTTTTAAGAAAATAAGCCATAAAAATCACCCTTTTTATTATAGCACTATAGCACTATATATTCAAGGGTAAAAAAGAAATTTGTCAAGTTTTCTAAAGACGAAAAAAGTCAGCATTTGTGCTGGCTGGCATAGTGTATGGTATTAAATTGCTACTAAAGAATTATAGTGCTAAATCCTAAAGACGGGCTGGAGAAAATATAAAAGAAGTAATCGGAGAACAGCAAGAAGAAAATTAAAGAAAATGGAAGAGTAGACAGTAATGAGTATAATTCTGTTGACTTGTGCATAATAGCAGCATATAATATAAGTACAGTAAATAGTACGGTTTTGAGTACGGAAAGAGGTGCGTTATGATTGCAACAAAACAGATGGATGTAAGAGCGAATATAAAAAAGTATTTTGATATGGCATTTAATGGAGAACCGGTGATTGTTTCCCGTAAAGAGAATAAGAATGTTGTTATAATTTCTGAAGCGGAATATAACGAATTAGTAAAAGCTAAACAGAATGCTGAGTATTTGGCAAAATTGAATAAAGCAGATGAGCAGATTAGAAATGGTCAAGTAGTAACGAAAACCATAGATGAGCTTCTAGCAATGGAGGATTAGTCTATGAAAATCACTTTTGCAGAAGATGGATGGAGAGAATATCTCTATTGGCAGACTCAGGATAAAAAGATAGTAAAGAAGATAAACCAATTGTTACAAAGTATAGAACGAGATGGAGTATTACAAGGCATAGGTAAACCAGAACCATTAAAATATGGAAAATCAGGATCATTTAGTAGACGAATAGATGATGCAAATCGGTTGGTTTATGAGGTTTTGGATGGTCAAATTATTGTGAAATCTTGTAAAGGACATTATAATGACTGATGGATGAATATATTTTGTGATTTAAAATACTATTTATTTAATCATGATACAATAAAAGGCTGGATTTAAGCCAGATAGGAGAATATAATAGAAACACTAAAAATATATCAAGAATACAAATTCAAAATGGGTGGAAGTGAGTTTCATATTTCTGAAGGAGAGAATTTAAAAGTGAGATTATCGACAGGAGATATTTTTCAAGGAACGTTAATTGAAGTTGGCGGAGTATTTCAATGTTTTGATGTGGAAACAGATGTGGGAATTATTACTGTTGATTGTGAAAATGTAGTTGATATAATTATAATACCAATATAAAACATGAAATTCTAGTTTGATGGTTTATGGACAGAGAAGAGGTGTGATATGAGTAACGATAAAGAATTCTTAAAGTTTCTTCTGGAACGATTTAAAATAGAAAGAGAGCGATTTGACAGATCGGGTGTATATGCATACACACAGCGTCTACTTGCTTATAACTCAAATAAGATTGAAGGCAGCACACTTACTGAGGAGCAAACAGTTTCTTTGTTTGATAATGGAACTTTGCCGAAATCAGATGATTATTATAGAGCAAAAGATGTTGAGGAGATGAATGGTCATTTCCTGATGTTTAATAAAATGCTGGACACTTTGGATGAGTCATTGACACAAGAACTAATAAAGAAATTTCATTATGAGTTGAAGTCTGGTGTGTTTGAGGATCGTGCTAACGGATATGCAATCGGTGATTATAAGCAGCGTCCCAATATGATTGGAATGTACCAAACTGTAAGGCCAAAAAATGTTAAACAGGAAATGTATTTACTTATGGATTGGTATAGTAGCCAGAAAGTAAAGATTTCCGTATTGGCTGAGTTTCATGCGAGGTATGAGAGTATTCATCCATTTCAGGACGGAAACGGTAGGACAGGAAGATTGATTCTTTTCAGAGAGTGCTTGAAGAATGGTGTTGTGCCGGTTGTGATTGAAGATGCAAATAGAAATGAGTATCTAGAGGCATTGAAAGAATATAGAGAAGAAAAAAGTCTGGATAAATTGATTACACTTTTTGAAAAAGAGCAGCAGTTTTATTTTGAGAAGTGCAAATATTTTATGTAGGATATAAATGTTCAGTTTCATAGAATTTGAGGTATTAATATGAGTGAGATATTGAGTTCAATAGGAATTATTTTGGTCGTGGCTGGCACAATTTTCAGTTTGTGGTCTATACTTAGTACTAAAGGTAATTATGTGGGCACTGCTCATTGGTTTGATCATCAGCAAGAAAGCTTCAAAAAAGATAAGATGAAGGTTATTATAGGAACCTCTTTAATTGTTGTAGGGAGTATATTTCAGATAATTGGATTATTTATATAGACTTAAAAGTGAAATTTTAAGTGGAGGATATAATTTGAGGAATAGAGCATATCTTAGAGATATGAGAAGAAAAAATATACAGAGAAAGAAACGCATAAGCAATTCTGTATATGGTTTTGATTGGTATAAGCATGATGGTCAGTATTCTAAAGGAAAAATACATTGTGGTTGTGGATTGTGTAAATTCGGTAAAAAGTACGGATTACCAACAATTAAATGTATGAGAGAACAATCTCGGGAGAGAATATTAATAAAGGATTTAGAAAGTGACTTGTGCAATGTAGATTGAGGTGCTATAATGAAATCAAACAAAGTTGACGATATAAAGAATAAGAAGGAGGACAATGATATGGAAGCTGTTTTAAATGATAGAAGTAATTATCGTAGATTAGATATGTCTAAACTAAAGTTTTCAGATAAAACAATGTCTATGGAAGAATCATTAAAAGATATTATTCCTATTCATTGGTCTGATGATGTATTAAACGGTAAGAAGAAAGTTATTATAAGTAAACAAAAGTAAAGGTGTAATTTTATGTGCCAAATTGGTGATATTATAGTTGTTTATCGTTATAAAGATGGAAATAAGACATTGCCTACACATTCATTTGTTGTGTTAGATGATAACAACGGACAAATTCAAGGAATAGATTTTGATTTTGTAGGTTTGGTTATGTCTTCTTTTAAGGATGAAGAACAGAAAAAGAGAAAATTATCTTATCCTGGTAACTTTCCAATTACTCCTGATGATCAAGAGATATATGATGGAGATAATGGGGAATCTGGATACATAAAAGCTGAACAATTCTATTATTTTAATAAAGAGAAAATTCCATATAAGGTTATTGGAAAACTTGACGTGGAAATATTCAATCTACTGATAGATTTTATACAAAAATTAGTTAGTGATGGTGTTATATTTAGGCAGATAACAGAAAATTTGTGAATAAAAGCACAATTATTTTTGAGGTCGGAAATGGTTCCCGACACACTCGTAAGAGTACCTGAGATGCTGGATACACCGCCCAGCCAAAAATAAATTGTGCTTTTATTATATAGGCATTGTATAGAAATATACAGTGCTTTTTTGGTGGAAGATCAGCTTAAAAATTTTTAGAAATCTAGTTGACAATCATATATCTATATGTTATAGTTATATTGTCAAGAGAGGAGATAAAAGAAGATGGCAAAGAAAACTTTTGGAACCTCTATTGATGAAAAGATCATACAGGATTTTAAAGTTGCTTGTGCTCAAAATAATATTCCAATGAATACGGTTATGGAATTATTTATGAGAGCATATGCAAACGGAAGATTTAAGACAGAAATCCAGTATGAAAAAAATCAATTAGAGGAAAAATAAGAATAGCAGCTCCTACCCTGAGAAAGTAATAAGCTGCCATTCGAGCCACTTGGATAAATCCATAGTGTTATTATATTCTACAACATTTTCTGGACTATTTCAAGTCGATTTTCCTTAAAATCGTACATTGACAACTTAATATTGAGTATCGTTGATGTATTTTTTTGAGAAAATGTAAAAAGTTTTGGAGAAATAGTTATTGGAACTATTGGCTAAAACTTATTTACAGTCTGCAAATAAAAAGTCAAGCAGAAATTTGTGAACTTTGGAAATTTTATACAGGTTGAAAAATAAGCACTACAAAAAGACCACCGCAGAACGCTGGCCTTATGGAAAGTGGGAACATTTATTTAAGTTTCTTCGGTTTCTGCAACCGTGGAAAGATATTCCTTTACCCGCCCGTAATAAATGCGGAGGAACTTGTTTGCACCGGCAGTCATGTAGACATAGTAGGGCTTGCCCTGCGCCCGCTTTTTATCCATGAAAGCGTAAACGGCATCATCAGCAGGGGAACGCTTGATGAGCCCGTCCATGATCTGGAAAAGGGTCTTGCGCAGATAGGGGGAACCTTTCTTTGTGGTAGGCACACTTTTCTGGATATGCTGCCCGGAATCGTTCTTTCCAGGATCAACGCCGGCAAAGGCAGTCAGTGCCCCGCGGTGCGTGAAACGTGTCACATCCCCAATCTCAGCCATAAGCTGTGGGCCAAGGGTAGGACCAACACCATTCATTGCCATGACGACAGGGTATTCAGGCAGCGAGGAAGCGGTCTCATCCATTTTGAGGCGCAGGGATTCCACGGTCGCAGATGCGGCATTCAGCATTGCCACGGCCTGCCGTATCAGCAGTTTCGTGCTGTCATCCTTTGGGAATACGGCGATCATGTCAGAGGAGAGCCGGTAGATATTCTCTGCTTTAGCGGCGCTGAAGTTATAGCCCTTTCGTCTGCACCAGTTCCGGTAATGCTCTGTAAAGGCAACCGGTGATTTAGAGCGGACACAGTCCACATGCCAGTAGGTGTGGACGAAATCCACCCATTTCTGGCTGCCGTCACTGCGTGCAGGGCTGTCAAAGAAATCATTGGCGCCCGGATAGGTCTGGTCAATGAGGGCAATAAGGTTGTTCTTCATGGCAGTTTTTTGGTTCATATAGAAACCGAACTGGCGGTTCATGGTTTTTAACTGGTTTCGTATTTTATCCATGTTTCCATACTGCCTTAATTTTGTCCACCGGTCAAGGGTATAGCGCGCAATCTTTTTGGAATCGGCCTTGTCGGTTTTGGGAGTGCGCAGGGAATCATCCCCGAAGTCCCTGATGAGGACAGGGTTTACGGCGCTGACAAAGATACCGGCGCCAGAGAGCCATGTGGCAACCGGTTCAAAATACCTTCCGGTGTGCTCCATGCAGACCTTTGTTTCACCATCAAGCCCTTTTATTTGCTCAATCAAGGCGTTAATTTCGGACTGTGTGTGGGGGATGTCGCGGGGAGGCATGACAACAACATCGCCCGGCCTGCGGATTGTGACAGTGCTCTTACCTTTGGAAACATCAATACCAACAGCGTTCATAACAGGTACTCCTTTGGAATGTATTAGCAATGGTCAATACCAGATTTACTCATTGCCTGTTCAATCTACTGGGTATCACACGAACGCCTATGGGTTCAACCTGCGTAAAACGAATGCTGCGAATGAGGGCTGGTTGGCAGACTGTTCTACGGACGTAAAGTCCTGGGAGGAAACGGCCAGACCTATTGCCTTACTCATTCTAACAGCTTAAGCAACAAGATGGATAATTCCTTACTGGCAGTAAGGGGTATTAACCATAAATATATTGTAGTAGAAAGGAAATTAGAATATGAGATTAACAAAGAAGAAAATGGAACAGGAAAATATTATCTCTGATAGGAGCATTAGAGATAAATGTATAGGACGTTATGAGGTTTTGGAAAAGGTAAAGAAATTATTGCTTTTACCAGGAACAGATTTGATGTCAATTGATCAGGTTGCAGATTTTTATGAAGTTAGTTCACAAGGCATAAAAAATTTGTATTCCCAAAATAAAGAAGAAATTGACGGTGACGGAACAAAAATGTTACCAAGGGATTTCTATAACGGAAGTAATGAAAAAAGTATTTCCGTTGATATTAAGCAAACTTCTGTTACGTATACATTCGAAGATGGTCAGATAGTAACTATAAATAACAGAGGATTAAAAGCATTTAGTAAACGTGCGGTTTTGAGAATTGGGATGATGCTACAACAATCATGGGTAGCAACAAACTTATGTTGTGGATGGAGGTCAGAGAACAGAAACTTTGTATCAATTTAAATATTGTGGGTATAAGATTACCAGTAAACTTAGGAGTTATATTATTCCCTATACGAAGAAAAAAATAAGTGAAAATGGCGATTATGTGAGAGATGAATATGGGAATATTCAATGCGAAATAGAACAATATGATATTAGAAACAAAACTTATGACGAGCTACCGCAGGAACTAAAAAATAAATTTAATGGATGTCCATTAACCACGGTAGTTTATCAAAGCTGTACGACTGAGGAAACATCAGAACTGGTATTACTCTACAATAATCATATTGGAATGAATGCATCTCAAAAATCACTTACATACATAGGGAAATATGCTGATGAAATAAAAAGAATTAAAGATACAAATAGATTTTTAATGGATTGTACAGTCCTGTCTGAGAATGAAAAGAAGAATGGTATTTGGGAGAGGGTTATTTCTGAATGTGTCATGGGAATTAATCATTTTGACAATTGGAAAAAACTCCGAAAGATATGTGTGACTATCTTAACTATAATTCATCTTCTGATGAATATAAAGACATAGAGGAATATTTCAATAGACTTATTCCATATTGTGACAAAATAAAAAATAGTGAGATAGCAACATTATTTACTTCTAAAAATTTATTTGTATGGATGATGGTTTTTGACAGATTTTCTAAACTCAATGTGTCAGATGATAAATTTGGCGAATTCCTAAATACTTTTGCTAACGAATTAAAATTCAAAAAGATAGATGGAGAAGACTGGAATAGCATTGACGCTGATCGTCATACAAAGGAAGTATTTAAAACAGAACAGGAATGTTTAGAGTATGAACAGAAATTAGAACATAAAAGAGTTAAACAGGAAAAATTAGAGATGGAACGCAAAAATAGATTAGAGTCTGTCAATAAAAAATACGAAGATTTGCAGGAAGATATTTCTGAGTATAGGAAAGATTATGGTACAAGGTTAGAAGGATATTTTACTCCATGAGTTGCTTGAAATGTTGCCATTCGGTAAAACAAAATTTAATCAATTATTAAAGGCTGGGGAGTTGCCACTCATGAAAATAGGTAATGATTATATTACCACCGAAAGTGCTGTAGAAAAATGGATAACTGATAATATAGGACAAGAATTATTTTATTAAAATTACTTGAAAGTGACATAAAAGGAATGTTATAATATGATTGTTATCAATTGGCATTCCTTTTTGTCATGAAAAGGAGTGAAAAGTATGAAGGAAGGAAGTATAAGAGAACGAGGAGGGAGAATTGAACTTCGGGTTAGGATTGATGGAAAACAATATTCATTTTATGGGAGGAGTGAAGCAGAAGCCAGAAAAAAACTGCGTGAGTTCCGAAAGTCTATAAAATTGAATGAAGAAAATATTAAATATTCCGAAGAATACCTTTCAGGATATATCGAGAATTGGCTTACTATGTCTAAATTTGGTAAGATAAAAGACTCTTCATATGATATTTTGGAACGAGTATTCAATAATCAGATAAGATATTCTGAGGTCGGGCAAAAAAAGATGAAGGATATCACAATAGATGATATGCAGGCATTTATAGATGATATTGCGAAAAACTATTCGATCTCCATTGTGAAAAAGGTAATGGAAATATTAAAACCAAGCATTAAAAAAGCAGTCATAGAACAGAAAATGCGGTTCAATCCATTAGATTTTGTAGTAATGCCAAAGAAAAATATAATTATCGGAATGGAAGACGAAGAAAAAGAACAAATGTATACAACCGAAGAAATTGAAAAAATTACAGAGGTTTGCATGAGTTTTTATGGGACAAATACACGTAATACCAAAAGATATCGTTATGCACCAGCATATATATTATTGCTAAATACAGGGATGAGAGTGGGAGAACTTGCTGCATTATCATGGAAGGACGTTGATTACGACAGAAAAATAATCCGTATAAGTAAAACAGTCTCCACCATTATGAACAGAAACCGTTTTGAGAGCGATAATAAAAAAGTAAATGTTATAACGACGACAAAAACAAAGAAGAGCAATCGGGTAATTCCAATGAACGAAACTGCGCTTTTGGTTTTGAAAGAGCTTGAAAAAAGGCAGAAAGAAATGGGTATCAAATCCGATTATGTTATCGCGGCAAAAGAAGGAAATCCAATGTTGGTACGTGTATTGGAACAGACATTTAGCAGGATATGTGAAGAAAATTTTATAGAGTATAAGGGAGTACATGCACTGAGACATACATTTGGCTCTGTTCTTGTTAAAAAAGGGGTTGACATCAAGGTTATAAGTGAAATGCTTGGACATAGTACTGTGCAATTCACATACGACAGGTATATCCATGTCATAAATGAAATGAAAGCCGAAGCAGTAAATTTGATTCATGTTTCAGACGTAAAAAGATATGTAGGCGTTGTGTAGTCGTGTGGGTATTTTGTGGGTATTTGATAAAGTGTATCCATTAAATGGCGTAAAATAAGGGGTTTGAGAGGCAGTGTAGGTTTTCGATTCCCCTACGAGCTGTTGACTGTTTAAAACAGCCCAACCCGAGAAAGCGCTTGACGAAGTTTCAGGTGCTTTTTATTTTCTAAAATCAGAGTGTCTGTCAAAGCGATTCTGAAGTTCGTATTGTCACAAATTTTTTCAGAAATTTATAAAGTTAAAAAAAAGTTAATACTTAATTCACTTGTTATGCAATCTGTTTTCAGATATAATAGAAGATAAGCAGATGTGTTCATGCAGAAATAATCAGGAAAGGAAATAGTTATGAAGCACGGATTTTAACGGGATCTGACAGGAGCGTGCTGAATAATTATTCAGGTGTAGGAGATGGGAACAAAGATAGAAGATACAATTAAAGCATTTACGGATAAGTATTCCAAAGTGTGTGTGGATAACAGCGCCATTGAGCCGGAGCTGTTTGAACAATATGGTGTAAAAAGAGGGCTGCGCGATAAAAATGGCAAGGGTGTGCTGTCGGGACTTACAAATATTTCCATGATCAAGTCTTCGGAGGAGATTGACGGAAAAAGCGTTCCCTGCGACGGACAGCTCTATTACAGAGGCTATAATATTTTTGATTTGGTTAGAGGATTTAAACAGGATAACCGTTTTGGATTTGACGAGTGTGCGTATCTGCTTTTGTTCGGCAGTCTGCCAAACAAGGAGCAGCTTATCGATTTTAAGCGGACACTGGGCTGCAGCATGACGCTTCCGACAAACTTTGTGCGCGACGTCATTATGAAGGCGCCAAGCCATGATATTATGAATTCGCTGACAAAAAGTGTTCTGACGCTTGCCTCGTATGACGATACGGTAAAGGACGTGTCGCTTGACAACGTGCTTCGTCAAAGTCTGATGCTCATCAGTGTATTTCCGATGCTTTCCGTGTACGGTTATCATGCATACAACCATTATGAATGTGACGATAGTTTATATATTCACAGACCTGACCCGAATCTGTCAACGGCAGAAAATCTGCTTCGGATGTTAAGACCGGATATGTCTTATACGATGACTGAGGCTAAGGTGCTTGATGCGGCTTTGGTGCTTCATATGGAGCACGGCGGCGGTAACAATTCGACCTTTACGACGAGAGTAGTAACAAGTGCAGGTTCCGATACATATTCAGTGATTGCGGCGGCGCTTTCTTCCCTGAAAGGACCAAAGCACGGCGGCGCGAATATTAAGGTTGTCCAAATGATGGAGGATTTGCGGCGTAATGTTGATGATGTGACGGATGAGGATCAGGTAAGGTCATACTTGTACCGGCTGCTCAATAAAGAAGCATTTGACAGAAGCGGACTGATTTACGGAATGGGACATGCGGTTTACTCGATTTCGGATCCAAGAGCATTGGTGTTTAAAACCTTTGTGGAACGGCTTGCCACAGAAAAGAAGCGTCATGATGACTTTGATTTGTACTCAATGATCGAGCGGCTTGCGCCGGAGGTTATCGCTGAGAAATGCCGGATTTACAAGGGCGTCAGTGCAAATGTGGATTTTTACAGCGGTTTTGTGTACAGTATGCTGGACATTCCGCTTGAGCTTTACACGCCGATTTTTGCAATAGCGAGAATTGTCGGCTGGAGTGCACACCGGATGGAGGAGCTGATTAATGTTGATAAGATTATCCGTCCTGCATATAAGAGCGTTGCGTCGCTCAAAACATATGAAACGCTTCAGGAGCGGTCTATGCCGAAATTGAACGGACGAGACGAGACGGTGTATAAGCTACCCATGAATTAGGCGCTTTTGGAAGTTTTTTGAAAAACCTATTGCATTTTGTGCATAAAAGTGCTAGAATGATTAAAGTTAACATAGTGTTGGATGATAGAGAGTGAGCTTGCGAGTTCACTCTTTTATTACTGTAATAGGCAATTGTATCGTATGAGGTGGGCAGATGGCAAAAAAAGATGTTTATGAGGAGCGCGCGGAGGCGCTCTTAGAGCCGATAGTACAGGCGAACGGCTGTGAGATTTACGATGTGGAGTATGTGAAGGAAGGCAGTGAGTGGTATCTGCGGGCGTATATTGATAAGCCGGAGGGCGTTGGCATTGTGGACTGTGAGAATGTAAGCCGTACGTTTTCGGAGCGGCTTGACGAGGAGGATTTTATTCCGGATGCCTATATTCTTGAGGTGTCAAGTCCCGGACTTGGGCGGGCGCTGAAAAAGGACCGGCATCTTGAAAAGAGCTTAGGGGAGGAAGTGGAGGTTAAAACCTATAAACCGGTTGACAGGCAAAAGGAGTTTATCGGCATCTTAGAGGCATACGATAAGGATACCGTTACCATTGAAATGGAGGAGAGCTCCGGAAAGAAGGATATGGTCTTTGCAAAGTCCGACATTGCGATTATCAGGCTTACGCTTGATTTTTAGCAGGCGGACGGGGCATGGATGAAAATACGAAGACAGAGGCTTTTGCGTTGCTTTTATGCACAGACCTGTTCAGAGGAAATATGCCGTTAAAGCAGAACACAGGTCGCGCGACGGGTAGGGAAGAAGGTATTTTTCTGCTCGATACAATGATAGGAGGGTAAAGGAAAAATGAACAAGGAATTAATGGAAGCACTTAACATTCTCGAAAAGGAGAAGGAAATCAGCAAGGAGACTCTTTTTGAAGCGATTGAAAATTCGCTTCTGACAGCCTGCAAAAACCATTTTGGAAAAGCAGATAACATCACGGTGCAGATTGACAGGGAGACCTGTGATTTTCTTGTGTATGCCACGAAGGAGATTGTGGCGTCGCCTGACGAGGTGGAAGATGATGTCGTGCAGATCTGTATTGACGATGCGGTGAACATTTCCAAGGATGCGGTGATCGGGGATACGATTAATGTGGAGATTAAGTCGAAAGAGTTCGGACGTATTGCCACGCAGAATGCGAAGAACGTGATTTTGCAGAAAATCCGCGAGGAGGAGCGTAGCGTTGTGTACAATCAGTTCTTTGAGAAGGAAAAGGATGTGGTGACGGGAATTGTACAGCGCTACACGGGCAGAAACATCAGCATTAATTTAGGAAAGGCGGATGCAATCTTAAATGAGGCGGAGCAGGTAAAGGGCGAAGAGTTTAAGCCTACCGAGCGTATTAAAGTGTATATCCTTGAAGTCAAAAACACTCCTAAGGGACCGCGCATTATGGTGAGCCGCACGCACCCAGAGCTGGTAAAGCGGCTTTTTGAGGCAGAGGTTACTGAAATTAAGGACGGAACGGTTGAGATTATGAGCATTGCGCGTGAGGCAGGGAGCAGAACAAAGCTTGCGGTAAAAACAAACAATCCAAATGTGGATGCGGTCGGCGCATGTGTCGGTATGAACGGTGCAAGAGTGAACGCGATTGTCGAGGAGCTGCGCGGTGAGAAGATTGATATTGTGAACTGGGATGAAAACCCCGGAAACTTTATCCAAAATGCGCTCTCTCCTGCAAAGATTGTTGCCGTGTTTGCCGACCCGGATGAAAAGACGGCAAAGGTTGTCGTGCCGGACTACCAGCTTTCGCTTGCAATCGGTAAGGAAGGACAGAATGCGAGACTTGCGGCAAGGCTTACGGGGTATAAGATTGACATCAAGTCGGAGACGCAGGCAAAAGATGCGGAAGGCTTTAGGTATGAGGATTACATGTACGACGAGGACGGAGATGTCTACTACGAAGAGGAATATGAGGACGGCGAGTACGAGGCGGAATACGAAGAAGCGTATGAAGGCATAGATGCCGAAGACGCGGAGCAGACGCAGTACGAAGAGGAAGAGGAGACGTTGGCGTAAATGGCAAAAAAAATTCCGATGAGGCAATGCATAGGCTGTGGTGAGATGAAGGGCAAAAAGGAGCTGCTGCGCATTCTCCGCACGCAGGACGAGGAAGTAATCCTTGATGCGACGGGCAGAAAAAACGGCAGAGGCGCTTACATATGTCCGAATGCAGAGTGTCTCAAAAGAGCAAAAAAGTCAAAGGGGCTTGAGCGGTCATTTAAAATGAAGATAGCGGATGAAATATATGACAGTCTGACAAAGGAGATAGGGATATTTGAAAAAAGTGTACGCAATGCTGGGAATGGCGATGAAGGCAGGTAAAGTGGCAAGCGGGGAATTTTCCACAGAAAAGAGCGTAAAGGGCGGTCAGGCACAGCTGGTGATTGTGTCGGAGGACGCGTCTGATAATACAAAGAAGATGTTTTCGAATATGTGCGCGTTTTACGAAGTGCCAAGGTGCATTTGCGGCACGAAAGAGGAACTTGGGACTGCGGTTGGAAAAGCGATGCGCGCGTCTCTTGCAGTAACGGATGAAAATTTTGCAAGAGCAATATCCAAACGATTGGAGCAGGCAGGAAAACAGATTGATAACAACGCAAATTCGCATTTGGAAAGGGTATGATAAAATATGGCAAAAATGAAAGTATATGAGCTTGCACAGGAGATTGGCGTAAAGAGCGCTGAAATCCTGACAGTATTAAAAAGTAAAGGTATCGAGGTAAAAAGTCACATGAGTGTATTGGAGGACGAACAGATTGCGGAGGTACGAAACGCGATGAAAACGCCAAAATCCACACCGATCAAGGCAGCGGAGGCGCCAAAGCCCGCACAGGATGCGGCAGCGGCAAAGCCCGCCCAAACGCCCAAGGCGGCGGACGCGCCCAAAACTGCACCGATTAAAAAGAAGAAGAGCATTATCTTTGTAAGCAATCCCGATAATTCAAGGATGAAGGGGGCGCAGATACCGAGAAAGCCTGCCCATCCTGTCGAGAAAAAGGCAGAGCCTGCAGCAGCGGCAAAACCTGTCAATACGGTAAAGCCTGCACCTGTGCCGGTACAGGAAACACCGAAGCCTGCACCCGCACCGGCACAGGAAGCGCCGAAGCCTGCATCGGTACAGGAAGCGCCGAAGCCTGCACCGGTACAGGAAGTAAAAGAACGTCCAGAGCAGGAGAAGCCTGTAGCAGTAAAACCGGAAAACAGAGCAGAGAACAGGGATACGAACAGGGATAATAGCAGAGACAACAACAGGAGTGATAACCGGGGCGGTCAGCGCCGTGACGGTTCGCGTGACAATAACAGAGGCGACGGAAGAGATAATAGCAGAGACAACAACAGGAGTGATAACCGGGGCGGTCAGCGCCGTGACGGTTCGCGTGACAATAACAACAGACGCGACAATCAGGGCGGCAGACCGGGACAGGGATTTAACAGCGGTCGTGATAACCGGGGCGGTTTTGCCGGAAAAGGTTCCGGGAAAAACAGTGGTTTTGTGCCGGAGAGCCCGGTAAAAGATGCGGAAAAGCATAGAGACGAGGAAAAGCGCCGTATCGGTCAGGAGAAGGATAAGAGAAACCGCAAGGACTTCATGTATGAGGAGGACGATAATGCGGCGAAAAATGCAAAAGGCAAAAATAAGCCCGGAAAATTTATCAAGCCTGAGAAGAAGCCGGTAGAGCAGGTGGAAGAACAGATTAAGGTGATTACGCTTCCGGAGATGATTACAATAAAGGAGCTTGCGGATAAGATGAAAATTCAGCCTTCCGCAATCGTAAAGAAGCTCTTTTTACAGGGACAGATTGTCACGGTCAATCAGGAGATTGCGTATGAGACGGCAGAGAATATTGCAATGGAATATGATATTCTCTGTGAGCAGGAAGTAAAGGTTGATGTGATTGAGGAGCTTTTGAAGGAGGATGAGGAAGATCCGGCATCAATGATTGCAAGACCGCCCGTTATCTGCGTTATGGGTCACGTTGACCACGGTAAGACATCGCTTCTTGACGCAATCAGAAAGACAAACGTGATTGACAAGGAAGCAGGCGGAATTACGCAGCATATCGGCGCTTATACGGTCAACATCAACGATCAAAAGATTACGTTCCTTGATACGCCCGGACATGAGGCGTTTACGGCGATGCGTATGCGCGGTGCAAACTCGACGGATATTGCGATTTTGGTCGTGGCAGCGGACGACGGCGTGATGCCGCAGACGGTTGAGGCGATTAATCATGCGAAGGCGGCAGGGATTGAAATTATTGTAGCCGTAAATAAGATTGATAAGCCGGGAGCCAATATTGAGCGCGTGAAGCAGGAGCTTACGGAGTATGAGCTGATTGCCGAGGACTGGGGCGGAAGTACGGTGTTTGTACCTGTTTCGGCAAAGAGCGGCGAGGGTATCGAACAGCTTCTTGAGATGATTCTTCTGACGGCAGAGGTGCTGGAGCTGAAGGCAAATCCGAAGAGGCGCGCAAGAGGTCTTGTTATCGAGGCGGAGCTTGACAAGGGACGCGGTCCTGTTGCGACAATTCTTGTGCAGAAGGGTACGCTGAAGGTTGGAGATTTCGTATCGGCAGGCGCGGCAAGCGGCAAGGTGCGTGCAATGGTCGATGATAAGGGAAGACGTGTCAAGGAAGCGGGACCGTCTACGCCGGTTGAAATTCTCGGACTGGGCGATGTGCCGAATGCGGGAGAAATTTTTATTGCGCATGAAAACGACAAAGAAGCGAAATACTATGCAGAGACGTTTGTTGCACAGAATAAAGAGAAGCTTTTGGAGGATACGAAGGCAAAGATGTCGCTTGACGATCTGTTCTCGCAGATACAGGCAGGCAATCTGAAGGAGCTGAACTTAATTATCAAGGCGGATGTACAGGGCAGCGTGGAAGCAGTGAAGCAGAGCCTTGTGAAGCTTTCAAATGAGGAGGTTGTCGTAAAATGTATTCACGGCGGTGTCGGAGCGATTAATGAGTCGGATGTTATTTTGGCGTCGGCATCGAATGCGATTATTATCGGCTTTAACGTGCGTCCCGATGCACAGGCGAAGACTACGGCAGAGCGCGAGGGCGTGGATGTAAGACTGTATAAGGTAATTTATCAGGCGATTGAGGATATTGAAGCGGCAATGAAGGGTATGCTGGATCCTGTATTTGAGGAGAAGGTAATCGGTCATGCCGAAGTAAGGCAGATTTTCAAGGCATCGGCAGTCGGCAATATCGCAGGCTCGTATGTGCTTGACGGTATTTTCCAAAGAGGCTGTAAAATCCGTATCAGCCGGGAAGGCGAGCAGATTTATGAGGGTGAACTTGCATCGCTCAAGCGGTTTAAGGATGACGTGAAAGAGGTTCGTACGGGCTTTGAGTGCGGTCTTGTGTTTGAAGGCTTTGACAGCATGCAGGAGCTTGATATTGTAGAGGCATATATCATGGTGGAGGTACCGCGTTAATGAGAAAAAACAGCGTGAAAAATACACGGGTAAACGGTGAGGTGCATCGCGTGCTTGCGGAAATTATCAGAAGCGAGATAAAAGATCCGCGCATTCATCCGATGACCTCGGTTGTCACCGTGGAGGTGGCGCCGGATTTAAAAACCTGTAAGGCGTGGATCAGCGTATTGGGTGACGAGGAATCGCAGAAGAATACGCTCGCGGGTTTAAAAAGCGCCGAGGGGTATATCCGAACACTTCTTGCAAAGAAGATCAATATGAGGAATACGCCCGAAGTGAAGTTTATATTGGATCAGTCTATCGCGTATGGCGTTTCAATGACAAAAAAGATTGATGATATTAATCGTGAGGATGACGCGAAACACGTGGAGACAGACGAGGACTAGAATTTTGTGCTGCGCTTTTCCGTGTCAGGAATTCGTGGTTTTGGCAGGAATGGGGGAGACTGAAATGGAAAAAATAAATTTGTTGGAAGAATGTAAGGATGCAAAAAGAATTGTGGTTTCGGGGCATATCAGACCTGACGGTGACTGTGTGGGTTCCTGCATGGCAATGTACCTTTATTTAAAAAAGGCGCTTGCGGATGCCGAGGTTGTGATTTGCCTTGAACAGCCCGCCGATATTTTTGCATGTATCAAGGATTTTGACTGTATTGACAGCAGTTTTCGCGTACAGGCGCCGGATGTATTTCTTGCGCTTGACTGTGAGAAATCAAGGCTTGGAGAGGCGGAAACGCTTTTTGACAATGCCAAAAAGCGCATCAACATTGATCATCATGTGAGCAACGTGCGCGGGTGCGGCGACGTTAATTACGTTGTGCCGGGCATCAGCTCTACGGCGGAGCTTGTCTATGAGCTGATGGATAAGGAATATTTGGATGCGGAGATTGCAAAGGCGGTATACATAGGAATTATCCACGATACGGGGATTTTTAAATACTCAAACACATCGCCGAAGACATTGCGGATTGCGGCGGAGCTGATTGAATACGGCTTTGATTTTCCGGCAATTATTGATGAAACATTTTATGAAAAAACATATGTTCAGAACCAGCTTTTGGGAAGGGCGCTTTTGGAGAGTATTGTCTTTATGCATGGAAAGTGTATTGTGAGCGCAATCAATCAAAAGACGCTTGCCTTTTACAATGCCCAGCCGAAGGATTTGGACGGGATTGTGAACCAGCTGCGTATTATTAAGGGCGTGGAGTGTGCAATTTTTATGTACGAGACGGGAAGTCAGGAATACAAAGTGAGTCTTCGTTCGTGCAAATATGTCGATGTCAGCAAGGTTGCGTCTTATTTTGGCGGCGGCGGTCATGTGCGCGCGGCAGGGTGCAGCATGAACGGTAATTTTTATGATGTCATTAACAATATTTCGGCACAGATTGCGCGTCAGATGGAAGAATACTGTGAGCAGTAAATTTTTACAGCTTGGATTTGTGCATAGACATATATTAGCAGGTATGTTAAGAATGGAGAAGTATGATAAACGGTATCATGAATATCTATAAGGAAGCCGGATACACTTCGCATGATGTGGTGGCAAAGCTTCGGGGCATTGTAAAACAGAGAAAAATCGGGCATACGGGAACGCTTGACCCCGATGCGGTAGGGGTGCTTCCGGTTTGCTTCGGGAATGCGACAAAGCTCTGCGATATGATGACTGATAAAAGCAAGGAGTATGAGGCGTGCATGCGGCTTGGCGTTACGACAGACACACAGGATATGAGCGGAACGCTGCAAAGCGAGCAGGAAGTGACGGCGGACGAAGCGCAGGTTCGGGATGCGATTATGAGCTTTGTGGGAGGGTATGAGCAAATCCCTCCAATGTATTCCGCTTTGAAGGTGAACGGAAAAAAGCTTTACGAGCTTGCAAGACAGGGCAAAGAAATTGAACGGCAGCCGCGTCATGTGGATATTCCCAATATTAAGATAATAGAGATAGGCATTCCCTGTGTGCGCTTTGTGGTGGAATGCTCAAAAGGCACGTATATCCGTGCATTGTGCGCGGATATTGGGGCGCGTCTAGGGTGCGGTGCGGCGATGGAGTCGCTCAAGCGTACAAGAGTAGGAAATTTTAAAATAGAGGATGCCGTAACGCTTCGTGAGGTGGAGCGGCTTGTGGAGACGGGCGATTGTGAAAAATATATCATAACGCCTGACAGTATTTTTATGGAGTATGAGGGCGCGGTCGTCAAACCGGAGGCAGAGCATGCACTTTTAAACGGAAATAAGCTGTCGTCAGGGCATCTTGACCGAGAAAGGCAGGCGGATTTGCATGACGGAGATTTCATTCGCGTATACAATGGCAAACGGGAGTTTAAGGCAGTGTATGTATTTGTAAGGGACGAGGACTGTTTTAAACCTTATAAAATGTTTTTGTAGTGTTCCAGGGAAGGGTTCGGACAAGTTGCACATGAAAATTATAGAACATACAACGAAATTTCATATTGAGGAGCCGACTGCTGTCGCCATTGGAAAATTTGACGGTTTTCACAAGGGACATCAGAAGCTATTAGGACAGCTTAGAGAACAAAAGGACAGGGGACTTTCGTCGGCTGTCTTTACTTTTGTGCCCTCGCCCGCGGCATTTTTCAGCAGAGAACCGCTTCGGGATTTATCAACTGCGGCAGAAAAGCGCAGGATTTTTGCGCAGGCGGGTATTGATTATCTGATTGAGTTTCCGTTTGTTCAGGAGATTGCCGATATGGAGCCGGAAGTGTTTATCCGTGATGTGCTGGTTGATATGCTGCATGCAAAGTGTGTGGTGGCAGGGGAAGACGTGTCATACGGAAGGCGCGGTGCGGGTGACTGTGCGCTTTTAAAAAAGCAGGCGGCGCAAGGCGGTTATGACGTGAAAATTATTAACAAGGTGCTTTATAACGGAAGAGAAGTCAGCTCTACGTATGTGCGGGAGGCGGTAAAAGAGGGACGTATGGAGCTGGTGTCTGCGTTGCTTGGAACGCCGTATTGTGTATGCGGTGAGATCGTGCATGGAAAAAAGTTTGGAAGAACGCTTGGAATGCCTACCGTGAACTTATTGCCGCCGCCCCAAAAGCTGCTGCCGCCAAAGGGGGTGTATTATTCCTATGTGTATCTGCACAGCAGGGAGAGCAACAGACCTTATGACGGTGTACAGCTCCCTTCGATTACAAATATCGGTTTTAAACCCACGGTTGATGATGTGCGCCAAATGGGTGTGGAGACGTATCTTTATGATTTTAACGCCGATGTATATGGTGAAAACATAGAGGTATATTTGTTGGAGCATAAAAGACCTGAGATGCGTTTTGGCAGCGTGGAGGAGCTGAAAGCGCAGATGCAGGAGGATCTTGCGGCAGGCAGACGGTATCATGGGATTTGACAGAAAACGGAAGTGGAAGTAACAGTTCAGCCCAGGACTTTGCACTTGCTGCAAAGTCCGTGTAACAGCGTAGTGGAAGAGATGCATCAAGCCACCACGAAGGTGGTAAAAAAATCATTTTATGATTTTTGCATGGCTTGATGCTTGTAACAGGAAGCCGAAGGCTGAACTGTTACAAGTGGAAAAATTTGTATTCCGGTTTTTGTTGACAGGTTTGGAATATGATGTTATATTATAAATGTAACAAAAATGTAACAAGTTTGTAATAAAAGGGATTGTTATTTATATGAAAAGGATAAACAGACTCAGATACATGGGGGTAGTGGCAGGTATGGGACTTGCGGTTGTGCTTTTGGGAAACGGCGCATACGCAAATCCGAAGGAGAGCGATGTGGATGAGGAGCGTACGGAAGCTGAAAATTGGGAGGAAGAATCGGGAATAGAAGTTGTTGATTTTTCTGATTTTGCGCCGTCGGCTGACAGCGGAAGAGCGGCAGGTGCAGGACGGGATATTGAACTTGAAAACATAGATATGGAAACTGTGGGGAGTGAAAGCGGTGAAGTGCAGGATGCGGAAACCGAAAACGCTGAACCGTTGACAGAGCAGAATGCGGAAACCGAAACACAACAGCAGACGCAGGAAGGAGAACCTGCGGTACAGGCAGGTGTTTTGGCGGCAGAGGAAGAAAAACCGCAGAACCATTGGGGGTATACAAATCTTGGTATCGCCCATGTTGATAACCATCTCAATATCAGACAGGAGCCGAACGAGAACGGAAAGCTTGTCGGCAAGCTTCCAAAGGATGCGGCTTGTGAAATCCTTGGCATAGAAAACGGATGGGCGCATATTAAGTCCGGAAAGGTTGAAGGGTATTGCAGCACGGATTATCTTTATACAGGTTCCGAGGCATTAAGAAGAGGTCAGGAAGTGGCATCAATGATTGCGATTGTCAATACGCAGACCTTAAAAGTCAGGGAAGAGCCGAATACGGACAGCGTTGTGATTACGCTGATTCCGCAGGAGGAAGAGCTTGAGGTTGTTGAGGTGATGGACAACGGCTGGGTAAAATTTTTGCTTGATGATGAGGAAGCATATGTTTCGGGAGAATTTGTAGATGTTGAGGAGCGTTTGGAGAAGGCAGTAACGCTGACGGAGCTTTTATACGGACAGGGTGTTTCCGACGTGCGCGTTGATCTTGTACAGTATGCAAAGCAGTTTGTCGGAAATCCGTACGTGTGGGGCGGTACGAGCCTTACAAACGGAGCGGACTGCTCAGGCTTTACGCTGAGTATTTATAAGAAGTATAATGTGTCCCTGCCGCATCATGCGGCGTCACAGGCGCAGATGGGTACTAAAGTCTCTATGAGTGAGATACAGCCGGGCGATTTGGTGTTCTATGCGAAGAACGGCAATATTAACCATGTGGCGATTTACATAGGGAACGGACAGGTTATCCATGCGTCAAGTCCGAAGACGGGTATTAAGATTTCGAGTGTGAATTACCGTACACCGGCGTGGGCGAGGAGATTTTTGTAAAAGAATAAGAAGAAATAAAAAACAAGCAGCATTTTGGGAGTGCTGCTTGTTTTTGTGTGAAAGTTAAAGGGATGTTGAGCGCGGAAATACAGAGTATGTGATAGAGAGGATAAAAAAGAGTTTTGTGCGCAGTCATGCGGCGTTTATTTATGAGGATATATGCAGGGAAATGCTGTTTCAAAAAATCGGATACCGTTTTATTTTTGGTGGATGTAGACGTATTTTATGATTTGGTTGAGAAGTCAAAAAAGGTGTTATGGAACAGGGAGGACAGAAAGGCGACTTTTGTATTGTTTTCGATTATCGGGTATACGCAGAGGCTGCTGGCGCTGGCAGGAGAACGTGGGAATTTTAATCATGGAAAGAACATATTAAAAACAACCTTATGGGAGTGGAGATGTTTTTGGAACATTTTTCGATTTCTACAAGGTTGTTTCTTATTAAAAAGATAAGATTTATGGCATTGAAGTAAAGGCATAAGAGGGAAATTCAGGGTTTGTCATGTAATGTGTGTAAATTAATTTAAATTTTCCTAATTCTCCATACTGGCTCTTTAATATTTTAGGTAAGTGTTCTTTTCTGTTATTAGATGTGGTGGCATCATTCTTCTGAATTTTCGTAACCAAGAGAAGCATTTGGTTCTTATTTATTTTTTACAGAATGGTTTTGTAATATCATCAACGCATCTTCTTTGGCACGTATATCTGCACTGCGCGCGGCAAATAATAACTCTGTTTCGTATGAAGTGAGCGCATAAGAAGCAACGTTGCAGTTTTCAATAATATAATCTACAGTAACACCCAAAATTTCGGATAATCTTATTAGAATTTCAATAGAAGGTTGGCGGTCTCCCGTTTCATAACGTGAATATACATTTGGAGAGCAGCCAAGCTCATCAGCAATTTTTTTTTGTGATAATCCCTTTTGTAATCGAATTTCTTTCAAACGCATAGGAGCACCTCCAATACTATTATAATACCAAACCGGCATTATTTTTATTGTCGAATTGGTACTTAAAGTATTGTAAAAATACCGATATGGTATTATGCTATTATAAAAATATACTGAAACGATATGAAAAACAAAATGGAGAGGAGGACTGGAAACTTAAAAGCTAAAAATTAAACAAATAAAAACAGTAGATAAGGGAATGAAAGCGATTATAAAGGGAACTCAGCCAGGATGCAATAAATTTAGTTTTGAATGGACTGCTAAAAATAACGCTTTTGCAACAGACCATAATTATGATATTTATGTATACACGGTACCACAGTCCCCTAAAATCACCAAATTATCCGACAAAATGGAAGGTTATGACGTCATTACATATGAACCCGTCCAACATGCCAAAACCTATGAATTATACCGCAAACGTATCGGTATTGATGCTGACTATATACTTTATGAAGAATTTACCGATAATAAGAGTCATAGTATTGTAGTGGAACATATGGACAAAGGTATCATATATTATTACAGAATACGCGCAAAAGCAAATGAATCAATAGATTTGGCTACCAATGAAAAATATTATCCGGTAAGTGTGCTTTCTAATGAGCTGCATTCAGGGGAATGGGGCGAAACGGAGGAAAGCAGCGGTGTTGAAGAAAGTGATTCAGAAGAGAGCACATCTGAAGATGCCTCATCCGAAGAAGAGGGTGATATATCAGACGGTCTGTACATTTCCGGTTTGCAGACCAAAACATACACCGGAAGCGTGATAAAGCAGGATATAAAGGTATACTACAACAAAGTCCCGTTAAAAGCGGGAAAAGACTACACAGTATCCTACAAAAACAATAAAAACGCCGGAACCGCACTCCTTACGATAAAAGCAAAAGGCAATCTTTCCGGTTCCGTTACGAAAAGCTTTACCATCGAACCAAGAGAAATAAATGACAGAGATGTCATAATTGAAGACACGGTATATATCCATGACAATAAAGCACATAAGAAAGCTCCCAAAGTAACTTACAGAGGAAAAGCGCTAAAAGAAAAAAAGGATTTCGAAGTTACAAGCTTTGGCAAAGGCAATTACACGTCGGCAGGCACATATACCGCGGCGATTAAGGGAATTGGAAACTTTAAAGGAAGCGTGTCCAATGCCCAAATCATTATTGTTGACAAAGACAAAAATATTGGCCAAGCCACGCTCGAAAAAATACCAGTACAGGAATACCAAAACGGAGCGGAGATAAAACTCCCTGACAAATTGATTAAAGTCACACTTGCAAAGACGGTACTAAAAAAAGATGTTGATTATACCGTCAGCTATGTCAACAACATTTATCCCGGCAAAGCCACGCTGATTATAAAAGGTAAGGGAGAATATGCAGGAACAAAGAAGGTAAGCTTTACCATAAAACGCACTCCCACCGTTTTGACACAAAGCATGATTACAAATAAATATAAGATAAGCACTGTCAAAATGCAAAAGAACGGAGTGATGCCTAAACCAAGGCTTGCAGAGAACAGTCACACACTTATAGAAGGAAAGGATTATGTTCTGTCTTATAAAAATAATAAACAGACAGGCACTGGAATCATTATAATAAAGGGATTGGGAAATTATACCGGAAGCCTTACAATACCTTTTAACATTAAATCAAAAGATTTGACAAGTTCCGATATCTCCATACATCTTCCGAACGTAGCATATAACGGAAAAGCCAATCAATATCAGAGCAATCCGGTAATAACTGACAGTGATGGCGGGATACTTGTAAAAAATAAAGATTATACAATTGAGGCGTATTCTGCGGGCAAAGAGAAGCTGGGCAATAACAGTAGTCCAAAAGAAGGAACGGAAATCACTGTTACATTAAAAGGAACGGGCAATTATACTGGAACAATAAAAGCAACGTACATGTTAAAAGGGATCAGTCTTTCAAAGGCTGTTATAAAAATAGCTCCGCAATTCTACACTGGGAGCTGTGTTGAAATAGAAGGTTCGGACATTACATCTGCCGTAATAAAAGACGGAAAGACAAAAAAGACATTGAAGCTTGGAACGGATTATGAAATCGCAGCCTATCGCAACAATGTAAAAAAAGGTACGGCAACAGTTATATTCAAAGGGATTGGAGACTATGCGGGCGAAAAGAAGGTGCAGTTCAAAATCCTGCCGACAGCCATAACGGGTAAAAACGGGCGTGTTCACTGATTTGCCTGAACAATGCCGGTATTTTGCCAATCTCTGTTTTTCTCGGTATTTTGTGCTTTAGCTGTACGGTGCCAGCCGTGCATTGCACAGCTAAAGTATTGATAAAATAAAATGTGCGGTATATATTGAAAGAAAAAGGGGGGCACAAAATGGTCAGTTGTCTTTTTCCGTCTCCGTATCCTGTTCCGGTAAAAATTCTGCCATTGTATGCTTCCCCTGCATTCTTCCGATGCAAAATAAAATCAGCCACGCCAAAATAGGAACGGCAATAATACAGAACAAAAGCGCCATAAAACGGTTTCCTGCTTCGCCGGGACCTGCTGTAAAGGCGGAAATTACAAAGGCAATAATCAGTAAGGCAATCGCTGCGAGTGCAGCAATTGCCACAAGCTGTTTCGGATTTTTTTTCATAGATGTCAGTCCTTTCCAAATTTTCATAAAAGTATTAAAACTGATTATAATAAGAAATTATAAGAAATGCAACCGTTTCCTTTGACTTTCCGCAAACTTTGGTATATACTAATTACTGCTAAGTCCGTGTGAATGCATAGCGGATACAGGCATTCAGACCGCACGAAAAGATGCGATAAAGATGAAAGGATGTATAAATCATGGCAGAGAACAAGACATTATTGGATCAGTGGAGAAGTGTGGCATACAATGAAAATACCGATAAAAACACACTTCAGAAGCTTTGGATTGACTATTTTCAGAAGGAGAAGGAAGTATACCAGCAGCTTTTGGAAAATCCTGACGAGGAAGTCAAGGGTACGGTAAAAGAGCTTGCAGAAAAATATAACATAGACATCATGACAATGACAGGCTTTCTTGACGGCATTAACGACAGCTTAAAGACGCCGAATCCGATTGAGGAGATGGACGAGGATACACAGGTCAGCCTTGCGTTTGAAAAAGAGCTGTTGTACAAAAACATGGTGGCAGCGGAGGCAGACTGGCTTTACGGCTTGGAGGCATGGGACGAAATTTTGGGCGAGGAGCGCAAGAAGGAGCTTTACAAGGAGCAGAAATCTTCGACGACAATCGTAAAAGAGGCAAAGATTTATCCAAACGATCCGTGTCCCTGCGGAAGCGGTAAAAAGTATAAAAAATGCTGTGGTAAAAAATAGTGCTTTACAATTGCAAAAAATAGGATTAAAATGATAGAAAATAAAAACTGGAAATATCAAACACGATGACGAGACGAGTACGATATTGTAATGTATCAGAGAGGAATACCGTTTGTGCTGAAAGTATTCTTACAGGAAATATCTGAAAACTACCTCCGAGTGACCCCAATCCGGTCCGTTGATTACGTTATAATCATAAGTGGTCTGCTTTTTTGTGGTATGGAAAGCAGGCAAGCAGGGTGGAACCGCGTTGATACGTCCCATGCATTACGGATATGTAGTGTATGGGATTTTTTAATTGGAAAAGGAGATGGATTAATGGAAGAATTGCGAACAGAAGGAGCAGCAAAATACGGGCAGTTTCTGTTGCCGGCGTTATGCTTTGTGACAGGAATTTTAATCGGCTTTTTGTTATCGCCGGTGAAAAGCGGCAGGGTAACGCTTCTTAGCGGCAATACAATCGGATCAAACAATGGCAGCAAAAACAGCGCCGCAGACATATTGATGGGCGGTCAAAAGAGCAGATAAAATGAAAGGAGAATGAGAGAACATGAAAATTATGTTAAAAGACGGCTCCGTAAAGGAGTATGGCGAGGCAAAAGCAATTATCGATATTGCAAAGGACATCAGCGAGGGACTTGCGCGTGTGGCATGTGCGGGAGAGGTAGACGGCGAAACGGTTGATTTAAGAACGGTGCTTGACAAGGATTGTGAATTAAATATCATTACTGCGACTGATCCGAAGGCGCTTTATGTGATTCGCCACACGGCATCGCATGTGCTTGCAGAAGCGGTAAAGCGTCTGTTCCCGAACGCAAAGGTGACAATCGGACCTGCGATTGACGAAGGCTTTTATTACGATTTTGATGCAGAGCCGTTTTCAAGAGAGGATTTGGACAAAATTGAGGCGGAGATGAAGAAAATCATCAAGGAAGGACATGAAATCACACGTTTTACGCTTCCAAGGGCGGAGGCGATAAAATATATGGAGGAAAAAGGCGAGCCGTATAAAGTGGAGCTGATACAGGATTTGCCGGAGGATTCCGAAATCAGCTTTTACGATCAGGGCGGTTTCGTGGATTTATGTGCAGGACCGCATTTGATGAGCACGAAAGGCGTTAAAGCATTTAAACTGACCTCATCTTCAATGGCGTACTGGAGAGGTGATTCGAACAAGGCGCGCTTACAGCGTATTTATGGAACTGCTTATAATAAGAAAGAGGAGCTTGCGGCACACTTAGAGCGCATGGAGGACGCAAAACGGCGTGACCATAACCGTCTCGGACGGGAGATGGATTTGTTTACGACCGTAGACGTAATCGGTCAGGGACTGCCGTTATTTACACCAAAGGGAACAAAAATGATTATGAAGCTCCAGCGTTGGATGGAGGACCTGGAGGACAATGAGTGGGGCTATATGCGCACGAGAACGCCCTTAATGGCAAAATCGGATTTGTATAAAATTTCGGGACATTGGGATCATTATAAAGAAGGTATGTTTGTGTTCGGCGATGAGGAGAAGGATAAGGAAGTCTATGCGCTTCGTCCGATGACCTGCCCGTTCCAGTATTATGTTTATAAAAATTCGCAGAAATCTTACCGTGATCTGCCATGCAGATACAGCGAAACCTCTACGCTTTTTAGAAACGAGGATTCAGGGGAGATGCACGGCTTGACACGCGTACGCCAGTTTACGATTACGGAAGGGCATTTGATTGTCAGACCGGATCAGATGGTGGAGGAGTTTAAAAACTGTCTCGCGCTTGCAAAATATTGTTTGGAAACGCTTGGCGTGAATGATGACGTGACGTATCATCTTTCGAAATGGGACCCTGAGAATAAGGAAAAATATATCGGCGAGCCGGAAGTTTGGAACGAAACGGAGCAGCATATCAGAGACGTGCTGACAGAGCTTGAAATCCCGTTTGTCGAGGATGTCGGAGAGGCGGCGTTCTACGGACCAAAGGTAGACATCAACGCAAAGAACGTCTACGGCAAGGAAGATACGATGATTACCGTACAGTGGGATGCGCTGCTTGCGGAGCAGTTTGACATGTACTATATCGACCAAAACGGCGAGAAGGTCCGTCCTTACATTATTCACAGGACGTCAATGGGCTGCTATGAGCGTACGCTTGCATGGCTGATTGAAAAGTATGCGGGTAAGTTCCCGACATGGATGTGCGCAGAGCAGGTGCGTGTGCTCCCGATTTCGGATAAATATGAGGATTATGCACAGAAGGTTTGCAAAACGCTGAAAAAAGCAGGCATTGACGCGACGGTTGACAGCCGTTCGGAGAAAATCGGTTTTAAAATCCGTGAGGCAAGACTTGACAAGCTGCCGTACATGCTTGTCGTAGGGCAGCAGGAGGAGGCGGATAATACTGTTTCCGTGCGCAGCCGCTTTGCGGGTGACGAGGGCGTGAAAACGCTTGACAGCTTTATCGCGGATATTACGGAAGAAATCCGGACAAAGCAAATCCGCCCGGAAATGCAATCGCAAGAAAATCAATAAAAAAAAGAATAACACAGGTAAAGTCATGACATACTAACCATAGGTCCATATTGTAGGCGGGACCGGATCATATTGACAGGGAAGCGTATTTTGAGGCTTCAGAATGGAGGAAAACGATGTCAGAATTAACCTGTGGTGTATCAAATTGTACCTATAACAAAGACTGCTGCTGCTGTAAGGGTGACATTATGGTGGGCGGAAAGCATGCCTGTGACTGCGATAATACATGTTGTGAAAGTTTTCACAAGAGAAGCGGTGACAGTTTTACAAGCGCGGTTTCGCATCCGAGCAAGACCATCAGCATAGACTGTGAGGCGGTAAAATGTGTTTACAACAGCGATTACCGCTGCCATGCAGACCATGTTGACATCAAGGGCGGAAACGCAGGAACAAGTATGGAGACACTTTGTGCGACTTTTAAGGAAAAATAAGTAAAAACTATTGACAGAGCGGAGCGTATGTGATAGTGTATTATTGTTTGAGGCAGCTCAGACAGATACAATAAAGCAGAGTATCCGCTCTCACCCTATGGCAATCGGGCTTATAGGCGTTTATATTTTTGAATTTTATGTTGTTATGTTTTGTGTGCGTATTTGAAAGATATGCAGTAGATAAGATAATGATATAAAGATAGAAAATGAAGTGGATAATTCTGTGATTATCCACTTTTTTTATGCACAGATCCGTGCAGAGGAAATATACCATTGAAGTGGTGCACGGGGGGCGCGAGTACGGAAAGATGGCTCTTCCTTACTCGATTAATGCAGCAGTGTTCAATATTTAGACAAAAAGCGAAGCTTTTTGCTATTGAGTACGCTGGCACACAATTTATTTTCTTATGATTTATTTTATGGAGGTGTAAGGTTATTAGCGATTTAATGATTAACGAACAGATTAGAGACAGAGAGGTGCGTGTAATCGGCGTGGACGGCGAGCAGCTCGGTATCATGTCGTCAAGGGAGGCAATGAAACTTGCAGAGGAGGCCGGCGTTGATTTGGTAAAGATTGCCCCTACGGCAAAACCACCTGTATGTAAGATTGTTGATTATGGAAAATTCAAGTATGAGCAGACAAGGAAGGAGAAGGAAGCGAAGAAAAAGCAGAAGATTATTGACGTGAAAGAAATCCGCTTATCTCCAAATATTGACACGAATGACCTGAACACAAAAATAAATGCTGCCCGCAAGTTCTTGACCAAGGGAGATAAGGTTAAAGTGACATTGCGTTTTCGCGGACGCGAGATGGCTCATATGCAGAACAGCAAGCATATTCTTGTGGATTTCGGCGAGAGCTTAAGCGATATTGCCGTTGTCGAGAAGGAGCCGAAGGTTGAGGGCAGAAGCATGACAATGTTTTTAGCTGAAAAACGATAAGCTGTTATTCCCACAAAACGGTTTATGTCAGTTAAAATATAGACAATGAGCAGCTGTTCCGTATTGGACAGTTACAAAACAGTATGATTTAGGAGGAAACAGATATGCCAAAAATGAAAACAAGCAAGTCAGCAGCAAAGCGCTTTAAGGTAACAGGAACAGGTAAATTAAAGAGAGCAAAAGCTTACAAGAGCCATATCCTGACAAAGAAGTCAGCGAAGAGAAAAAGAAATCTCAGAAAACCGGCTATCACAGATGCAACCAACGTTAAGAATATGAAAAAGATTTTACCATACGCATAATTTAAGTTTTCGGAAACGGTAAAGGAATGTGAATTTGTTAGGAGGAAAAGAAAATGGCAAGAATTAAAGGCGGTTTAAACGCAAAAAAAAGACATAACAGAGTGTTAAAGCTCGCAAAAGGTTACAGAGGGGCACGCTCAAAGCAGTACAGAGTGGCAAAGCAGTCCGTAATGAGAGCGCTTGCATCTTCATATGCAGGCAGAAAAGAGAGAAAGCGTCAGTTCAGAAGACTTTGGATTGCACGTATCAACGCTGCGGCAAGAATGAATGGTTTATCTTACAGCAAGATGATGTACGGTTTGAAGACTGCCGGTGTTGAAATTAACAGGAAAATGCTTGCAGAGATGGCAGTCAATGACGCGGAGGGCTTTAAGACACTTGCAGAGCTTGCAAAGAGCAGTGTTGCATAAGATTGTCAACAAAAGAGAAATGAGTAAAAAATTGAGCGCTGATGTGCTCAATTTTTTTATGCACACGGACGCGGAGAGGAAATATGCAGCTAAAGCTGCCCGCGTCCGGCGCGCGAGTAGGGGAAGATAAATCTTCTCCACTCGATTCGTATGAAAAGTCGTGAAATGTTTGTAAAAAATTGTAAAAAAATTAACAAATTCCGTATGAAAGCAAAAATGTATGATATAATCCATAAAGAAAGGAACGTTTTTGCGGGAATATATGAAAGGAAACTTGCAGGCAGCAGCCAAATGGAGGTTAATCATGAGAGTATTAGAAAATTTAGAACCGAAGAAAGTATTTTATTATTTTGAAGAGATATGCCAAATTCCGCACGGCTCGGGAAATCTTGACAGGATAAGCGGTTATCTTGAACAGTTTGCAAAGGATAGGGGACTTTTTCATATCCGGGATAAGGCAAACAATGTCATTATTGTAAAAGAAGCAACTGCCGGATATGAAAAGACAGAGCCGGTTATTTTGCAGGGGCATATGGACATGGTGGCGGTTAAGGAAAAGGACTGTGCGATTGACCTTGAGCAGGACGGACTGCGGTTAACGGTGGACAAAGATTATGTGTCTGCTGAGGGGACAAGCCTTGGAGGGGACGACGGCATTGCGGTTGCCTATATACTTGCATTGCTTGATTCCGATGAAATACCGCACCCGCGTATTGAGGCGGTAATTACGACGGACGAGGAGGTTGGCATGGATGGCGCCGTGGCAATTGATTTGTCCATGCTTACGGCAAAAAGAATGCTGAATATTGATTCGGAAGAGGAAGGAATCCTTCTGACAAGCTGTGCGGGAGGGCTTCGGACAGACTGCCATCTTCCTGTATCGCTAACGGACAGACCTGCCGATACAATCTGCCTGAATTTGAATGTAGGCGGGCTTACGGGGGGGCATTCCGGCACGGAAATTAACAAGGAGCGCGGAAACGCCATAAAGCTTTTGGGCGTAACATTGCAGCAGCTTTTGGGGCGCTTGGAATTGAATATTGTTGATATTGCAGGAGGAGAGAAGGATAACGCCATTCCAATCGCGGCGCATGCCGTTGTATGTGTAAAAAAAGACAAACAAAAAACGCTTGAAGCACAAGTGGCGCGCATTGCGGAAGAAACCAAAAAGGAGTTTCGGTCCAAGGAAAAAAATCTGTGTATCGGTATTGTGTCTTGTGATACATGTGAAGAACAAATGTTTGACAATGAAAGCACGGAGAGAGTTGCGGGATTTTTAACCACAATGCCAAACGGTGTAATGGCGATGAGTGCGGACATTGAAGGACTTGTAGAGACCTCGCTTAACGCAGGCGTGATGAAATGCGTGTACGGCGCGCAAAAGGAGGTTGTTGTAAACCTTGCAGTCAGAAGCGCGATAGAAACGGCAAAAGAGAAACTGAAGTTACAGCTTGACACGCTCACCAAGGTATTCGGCGGTTATACCCAAGCGCACGGCGATTATCCGGGGTGGCAGTACAATCCGGACTCCAGACTGAGAGCGGATATGGTAAGGATATACAAAGAAATGTTTGGTCAGGAGGTTAAGGTGGAAGCGCTTCATGCAGGGCTTGAATGCGGTGTTATGATTTCTAAAATACCGGGACTTGACTGCGTGTCGTTTGGACCGGATATTTTTGATATTCACACGACGCAGGAGCGGCTCAGCATTTCATCGACGGCACGGATGTGGAATTATCTGCTGGAGATTTTAAAACAGAAATAAGTTACGGTACAATCCCTTTAGAATGGAGAATAAATGGAAAACAATTATAGAGAATTTCATGGAGATAACCATCAAAATGAAAGTAAAAAAGAGAAAAGGAATAAAATCAGCGGTTCGTTTCGCAAAATTGCGATGATTGCGGCTGCAGTGCTTGTAATCGTGATTTTGACCCTGGAATCGCTTTATTCCATAGGAGAGCAGGAACAGGGCGTTGTGACGACCTTTGGCAAAGCGACGGCTGTCACAACGTCAGGGCTTCATGTTAAAATACCCTTTGTGCAGGATGTGACAAAGGTAAACACGACAATACTTGGTTTTCCGATAGGGTATCGGCTGGATGAACAGAATGCAGACATGGAGGAGCTTGCGGCAGAGTCCCTGATGATAACCTCGGATTTTAATTTTGTCAATGTCGATTTTTATGTGGAATACAAGGTATCGGATCCTGTAAAATATCTGTATCACTCCAAAGAACCGCAGGAGATACTCAAAAATATTGCGCAGTCGAGCATCCGCAATATTATCAGCAATTATGCGGTGGATGACGTGATTACGACAGGAAAGAGTGAGATACAGGCTGCAATCAGAGAAATTATGATAGAAAAGCTTGAAGAGCAGGACATTGGATTGATGCTGGTTAATATCTCCATGCAGGATGCGGAGCCGCCAACGGATACGGTTATAGAAGCATTTAAGGCAGTGGAGACGGCAAAGCAGGGAAAAGAGACGGCGATTAACAACGCAAATAAATACAGGAACCAAAAAATTCCCGAGGCAAATGCATCGGCAGACCAAATTATACAGAAAGCGGAAGCGGAAAAGCAGGAGCGCATAAACGAGGCGACCGCTCAGCAGGTGCGGTTTGAAAAGATATATGCGGAATATGAAAAAAATCCTGTCATCACAAAGCAGCGCATGTTTTACGAAGCGATGGAGAACGTTCTTCCCGGCGTAAAACTGATTATTGACGACGGCAGCGGAAACTTAAATAAGACACTGTATCTCGATGAATTGCAGTTGGAGGATATTACGCAAAGACCGGAGAGTACACAGGACGCACAGGCACAGGAACAGGAGGAATAGGCAAATATGAAAAAAACATTCAGAAAGATACTGATACTGGTGATTGTGCTGGCAGCGTTATTTGCAGGAGTTAATTCCGTATTCGTAATCAAGGAAAACCAGTATGGACTCGTGCGGGAATTCGGAAGAATTGAGCGGGTGATTTCAAAGCCCGGATTATATTTCAAGGCGCCGTTTATACAGGAGAAGGATACGGTAACGAAGGAGCTGCTGCTTTATGACATTGCAAAATCCGATGTAATTACGAAGGACAAAAAGTCTATGATTGTGGACAGCTTTGTGCTTTGGAGGGTGACGGATCCAAAAGCGTTTGCACAGACCTTGAATACTTCTGCGACAAACGCAGAGGCGCGTATTAATGTTGCCGTTTACAATGCCATAAAGAACGTCATAAGCAGCATGGCGCAATCAGATATTATTGCAGCAAGGGGGCGTGAGCTTACGGACTATATTATGCAGAATGTAACGGGGATGAATCAATACGGCATAGAAATTGCAAGCATTGAAATTAAGCTGCTTGACCTTCCTGAAGACAATAAGGACGCGGTGTTTGAGCGAATGATTTCAGAGCGCGGGAATATGGCGGCTACGTATACGGCAGAGGGAAATTCAGAAGCTCAGGTGATTCGGAATACGACGGATAAAGATGCGGCGCTTTTGGTGTCGGAGGCCCAAAAGAAGGCGGAAATCTTAAGAGCCGAAGGTGAAGCGCAATATATGCAGATTATGGCGGAGTCCTATGACAGTCCGCAGAAAGCAGAGTTTTACAGTTTTATCAGAAGCCTTGACGCGCTGCAGAATGCGGTGCAGGGTGGTGATAAGACCATTATTTTGGACAAGGATTCGCCGATTACACAGATTTTTTATAATTATTAAGAAAATGATATAATATAAAAACCTCACGCAGTGTTTTTGTATGACTGCATGAGGTTTTTAGTTAGATGTTTTATGCCTCGTCTGCCGAACTGCCAAGACGCATATAAAAGCATATGAGATAAAGTCCGCAGATTCCTACCAAGGCATAAACGATTCGGGAAATCCAGCTCATGCTTCCAAAAACGGATGCGACTAAGTTGAAATCGAAAAATCCGATTAATCCCCAGTTTACGGCGCCGACGATGGCGATGGTCAATGCGATGCCGTCAATTAATTTATTGCCCATATTTTGCCTCCATGCTGTGATAATATGACAGGAGCAGCAAATGCTGTCTCCTCAAAAATAGTGTGGTAAAAAAATGAAGAAATTATGCGCAGACGCTGTAATTCTTTATAGGAATGCATTAATATTTTATGGAAATGGCAGTAAAAGCTGTGATAATTTCATAAACTTCACATATAAAATTGAAATAATGGGAGTTTTGTGATACGATAACTGTGAACGGATTTTGTGTATTTCAATTGCCGCAGGTATTGACAAAACCGATAAATGTGGGTATATTAATAGAGATGCATTGTAAAGTCTGTGGACAACAGCGCAATGGCAGAGGCGAGGCGGTTGTTTTTAACCTGTCGAAGCAAGGGAGAAGACAGAATGGAACAATGCGGTTGGAACGCGCAGAAAGATAAAATCAGAGGATAAGTTCAGGAGAGGTTAGAAGTGAGAAAAAAAGTAGAAAAAAACACAGCAGCAAAGAGAGCAGTAGAAAAAAAGGCAGTCAGCGCCGTAAAGCCGGCAGAGACTGAAGTAAAGGCGGAGGCAGCGCCTGAGGCTGTAGCGGCAGAGACAGTCAGCGCCGTAAAGGCGGAGGAAAAACCGGAAGTAAAGGCAGCGGAGGCAGAGGTTCAGGCAGAAGCAAAGCCTGCACCGAAAGCAGCGGCGAAAAAGACAACAAAGACTGCAGCGGCAAAGAAGACAACAAAGGCAGCGGCAAAGAAAGAGACAGAGCCGAAAGCTGCAAAGACAACAAAGGCGGCAGCTTCACAGAAGATTGTTTTGCAGTTGGGCGGCAAGGGTGATTTGTCTATGGAAGACATTATCAACCGTGTAAAGGATGCTTATGCAGCAGAAGGTCATTCGGCAGCTTCCGTAAAGAATATTGAAGTTTATATTAAGCCGGAGGAGAATATGGCTTATTATGTGATTGACGGCTACGCGTCAGGTATCAGTCTGTATTAATTTCAGAAAAAGAAAACCCCTAAACCGTATGGCTTGGGGGTTTTATATGTCTGATTAATTGTCTTCCTCGTCTTCATCATTTGGAAATATAATATTCAGTGCTTCGCGTTCTTCACGGGTAATATTGGTAAACTGGTCAAATATGGTGGTGATGTTTGCCGATTTGGCATTGCACAACAGATAGATGACGTCCGAGAGCTGTGCAATAATATCCTTCATTCGCATGGTGTCAATCTTTTTGCTTTTTGGCTTTGCGGGCGTAGTCGAAGCCTGTTTTATTGTGTCATGTATATCCATAAGTACCTCTTTAAATCTGTGCCAAATAATTATCAAAAGCGTCTGAATAAATGCTGCCGTAGCATTCTGCGGAGATTTTTCCCGAGCGGTATAGCTGGTATGCTTCCTGACATGCGGATTTGAGCTCCGGAGAATTTCCGTAGTATTCGCCGATTTTTTTGACCTTTTCAAGCTGTTCAAGCTCTAACACAGTGTATTTTTCAAATCTTTTCATTTCTCATTTGCCCCTTTGTCGTAGTATTCTCAATGGTGGGTTGTTGCTAAACTGTTACCCAATTATTACATTATTATAACAAGTTGCTTGACTTTAAGCAATAATATATGTAGGATATTCATATAAAAAGTCAAAGAATTTAAGAAGTTTGCGGAGGTCGGTTATGGAAAATTCAGAAAGTGCAAGAAGACCTGTATACATAGTGGGGCACAAAAATCCCGATACGGATTCGATTTGTTCCGCGGTTGCGTATGCATATTTGAAAAATGCGTGTGATGACGGCTGTGATTATATTCCGGCGAGAGCTGGGCAGGTGAATCAGGAGACACAGTATGTGCTGAATGCATTTCATGCGGAGTCGCCCGTTTATCTGCATGATGTTATGACGGATGTGCGCGATATTGACATGAATGACGTGGAGGGTGTGACACAGGATGTGTCTCTGAAAAAGGCATGGCATTTGATGCGTGACAGAGGCGATGTGACACTGCCCGTCATAGAGGGAAAAAAGCTTGTCGGCATTATCACAATCGGGGATATTGCCAATGCCTATATGGACGTGTATGACAATGCGATTTTGTCGCGGGCGAGGACTTCTTATAAAAATATACTGGAGACGCTTGACGCACAGATGGTTGTAGGTGATGAGAGCGGTTATTTTGAGAGCGGTGACGTGGTAATAGCAACGGCAAATCCGGACGTGTTAGAGGACTATATTCATACGGGGGATATGGTCATTTTGGGGAACCGCTATGAGACGCAGCTTTGTGCAATTGAGATGGGAGCGGCGTGCGTACTGATTACGATGGGGGCGAAGGTGTCAAAGACCATTCAGATTTTTGCGGCAGAGCACAACTGTGTGATTATCAGTACGCCTTATGATACGGCTACGGTGGCAAGATTTGTCAATCAGAGTATGCCAATTGGGTATTTTATGAGGCGGGAAAAGCTGACCACCTTTAAAATTACGGATAAGACGGAGGACATCCGTGCAATAATGAAAAAGAAGCGGTACCACGATTTTCCCGTATTGGATGAGGAAGAGAATTATGTAGGTATGATTTCCCGCCGGATGCTGCTTAATCTGCGCCGGAAACAGTTGATTCTTGTAGATCATAATGAGGTATCCCAAACGGTGGACGGCATTGAGTTTGCAGATATTTTGGAGGTGATTGACCACCACAGGATTGGTACGCTTGAGACGGTGGCACCGGTATATTTCAGGAATCAGCCGCTTGGCTGTACGGCGACAATTATTTATCAGATGTATCAGGAAAAGGGTGTGGAGGTTCCCCAAAATATCGCAGGGCTTATGATGGCGGCAATTATTTCGGATACACTGATGTTCCGCTCCCCGACGGTGACGGAGGTTGACAAGGCGGCGGCATACAGACTGGCGGAAATTTGTGGTGTGGAGCCGGAGGAGTTTGCGCTTGACATGTTTGGTGCGGGAAGTAATTTGGGCGATAAGGATGCGGACGAAATTTTTAAGCAGGACAATAAGAGCTTTTCGGCAAATGGTTTTGAATTCAGGGTTGGTCAGATTAATTCGATGAACAGTATTGAGCTGGACGAAATCAAAGAAAAAATTGTGCCTTATATTAAGGAGAAGTTTTCAGAGCTTGAGGTGGATATGTGCTTTTTCATGCTTACGAATATCGTATATGAAAAGACAGAACTTCTTTGCTTTGGTGAGCGTGCGAATGCGCTTGTACGGGAGGCATTTCGGATGCCCAAAGAGCAGAAAGTGTTTGTGCTGAAAAATTTGGTGTCGAGAAAGAAACAGCTGATTCCGGCGTTTGTTTCCGTGCTGCAGCAGTGGGAGAAATAAGGGAGAAATCATCTATTTCTGCCGAAGCGTATTTCCGTTCATAGAAAGAAGGAAACAGAGCGTATCGGGGAATGGGATCTTACGGCTATAACAAGGCATCTTTCAATGATATTGCTGTTGCTGCTGATATTTCAAAAGCATCTGTTTTTCAATATTTCGGGAATAAGAAAAAACTATATGCGCACCTGCTTGCATATTCCGAAAAAGTCATCACGGAGTCTTTTCAGCAAGGGGCATTTAGTGAAAAATCGGATTTATTTGACCGGGTTTTGACATCGAGCATAATGGAAGCAGAAAGCCTGAAAAAGCACCCTACATTTCACAGTTTATAGCAAGTGCATGGATTGAGAAATCAGCAGACATAAAAGACATACTTCAGGATTTTATGTCCGAAACAAGTAAATACAGAAATGATGGGAAAGTCCGTTCACAGAACATGGAAAAGCTAAAGTGCAGCTTTTTCACATTCTGCAAACAGACTTTCCCACAACCCCATAAGATATGCACATTCCCACAGTGCCTATGTCGGCGGAAGCCCGCTCATCATTTATATCTTGTTAAGATAGCTAAAAATATTCTAATTTTCATATATGGCAGCTACATCATGTATTCTACGCTTCATTTTGGCACGAATATTTAAGGGCTCCAAGCACTCACATTTATCACCAAAACTAAGAAGAATATCGTAGTAATATTCATTCTCTATAAATGGGAAATCAACAATGTAATATTCGCCGTCATCGGGAGAAAAGTGTTCATAAGTACAATAATCAAGAACCCTGTCCATGATAGATTTATGAATACGAATTTTTATTGATATTTGCATGGATTTCAGAGTTTCCTCAAAGTCTAAAATCGGTTTTTGATAATCCCGTGGTGTAAAATTTTCCTTTTCCATATGTAAATTTGATATGCGGGATAATCTAAATAAACGAAAATCATTTCGTATAAGGCAATATCCTTGAAAATACCAATGACCGCTTTTTAGAACAAGCTGGTACGGCTCAACTGTCCGTATAGTTTTCTTTCCTTGATGTGCTATATATTCAAAGGAAACCAGTCTGCAATCCTGTAAAGCTGTTTTGATAATCTCCAAATATGATTGTGTATTCTGGTTGCCAATCCAAGTGCTTAAATCTATACACATCTGATTTGTTCTTGATTCTATGTCATTTGCTTTATCAGCAGGGATAAAACTTTTGACTTTTGCAAGGGCGTTTATTAGCTCATTCCCCCGTATCATGTCTGAAAGGCTTGAAAGCCCCGTCAGGATAGCGGAAAGGTCAGCAGTTGAAAAAACATTTTTATCAATTTTATATTTTTGCATAATTTCAAAGCCGCCGCCCACTCCCGATATTGAACGAATAGGAATCCCCGCCATGTTGATAGTATCTATATCCCGGTAAACTGTGCGGGGAGATACTTCAAACATATCCGCTAATTCTTGCGCCCCTATACGCTCTTTATCAAGAAGCACCATGATAATGCTAACGAGCCTGTCAATTTTCATTTTGAGCCGCCTTTCAAAATTATTTATTCCAAATATTGTTGCCATAATGTTGTCAGCAATTACATGATACAATAAAAAGGCAAACAAATCAATGAAGCAATGAAAATGGAGGAGATTTATGTTTACAATCTATGTTTATGTTCTTGAAACTTTAGCCGATTGGGAATTGGGTTATGTTACTTCGGAGCTGCATTCCGGGCGGTTTTTCAAAAAGGACGCTGAGTGTGTATCGCTTAAAACTGTCAGTTATTCAAAAGAACCGATCCATACAATGGGAGGGCTAACCGTCATACCCGATTGTTTGATTGATGATGTTGTTGTAAGTGAAACAAGCGTATTGCTGTTACCAGGTGCAGATACATGGAATGACCCAAAACATGGTGCAATCATGAAAAAGGCAAGCGAATTTCTCTCTATAGGAGCTACGGTTGGGGCAATTTGTGGGGCTACTACTGCACTTGCTAATTTTGGATGGCTGGATAATCGTCGGCATACCAGTAATGGACAGGGTTTTCTTGAAATGTTTTCACCCACCTATAAAGGACAGAATTTCTATATTGATGAGCCATCTGTAGCAGATAATAACCTTATTACTGCAAATTCTACAGGATCTCTGTTGTGGGCAAAACAAATCATTGAGCGTTTAGGAGTTTTTCAATCAGACACACTGGAATTTTGGTATGAGTATTTTAGTACCGGGAAGGCGGAATCTTTCTTTGCCCTCATGCAAACATTACCATCTAACAATGAGAAATGATATATCATCAATAATTTTTGATAGGCAGTTAAGGGGAGGACAGTAAAAATGCTACCGCCCCTTTTCAGTATAAGTAACCCGTTGACACTATTTCCAGTAGAGGAAAGGGGGAATTATTTATGCCTTGCACGGAAGCATACAAGGAACACATCATGTATACGTTTCACGGCTCTTGCAGAATTGTTATCCCAATGCAGCTATTATAGCATGGCGTGACCAGCACAGGCGGCACAAAAGAGAAATATCCCTTGAATACCTCACAGAAGAAAAGTTTTACCCTTTAGGCACAACGGATGAATATTTTGAAGCACCCTATGAAGAACACACCATTACGGTATGCGGTCAGAACTTCTGCGCAAAGAAATGGAGGTGCTTTCACATGGGGAATCCGAACCTTTTACCCTATGAAACGATTGTTTGGGCGACCAGCGGAGAGCCGGAAGCCGTAGACAAGGTTTTATGGCATTACAGCAAGCGAATCCGAATCGCCGTCATTGATATTTACGTTGTCAATTTTCTTGTGACATCAATTAATGAGATTACCGATGAAATGCTGGATAGTATAGCATAACAAGAACTGCCCGGCAGGAGCAAGCAACACACACAGGATTCGATTTCCTGTTTGGGCATTTACAAAGAAAACAACTAAAAAGTTGTAGCACATTGAACTTGCGCTAACACTGGATAGCAAAATGGAGAACGATATTTTAAAACAAGCGGCGCTGATCTTAGGACGAAAGTAAATGTGATCAAGGCAAATGCCCACAAATACTCTGTATCAGCACTGTGCCGCGTCCTACAGGCAAACAGAAGCACTTATTATTACGAAGCAAAACAAAAGCCCGACAAATCCGAGCCTGCATCCGAAATTACAGAAATATTCCGGGCGAGTCGCGAGAATTATGGCACACGCAAGATAAAGAAGGAGCTGATGAACGCAGGGAAGCAGGTATCCAGACGCCGAATCGGGCGGTTCATGAGGCAGGAAGGACTTGTTTCCAATTACACAACCGCGCAATTCAAGCCACATAAAGACACCTGCAATGAATCTAAAACAGAAAATGTTCTGGACCTCCAATTTCATGGAAGGGAATATAGAAATGTTGTGGTAAGCGATTTAACATATGTAAGAGTGGGAGCACAGTGGAATTACATATGTGTACTTGTTGACCTGTTTAACTGGGAAATCATAGGCTACAGTGCGGGCGAGCATAAAACAGGGGAACTTGTAAAAGCAGCATTCCAAAGCGTGGAAGAAGGCGTTGAAGATATCCGCCTGTTCCACACAGATCGTAGAAATGAATTCAAAAACCAGACAATTGAGGAACTGCTGGAAACGCTTCACATAGAGCGTTCCCTGAGCCAGAAAGGATGCCCTTATGACAATGCAGTAGCAGAAGCGACATTTAAGATCATAAAAACAGAATTCGTATGGAATGAAACATTTGTAGATTTATCAGAACTGAAACAGAAGTTATGGGATTATGTACACTGGTATAACCATCACAGAATCCACTCCTCTTTGGGGTATCAAACCCCAGTGCAATACAGGGAAAACAACCTTAAAAAAGTTGTCTAAAAAAGTGTTGACAATCCAGGTATACAGACAGAGAGGGGCAACATCAATCGGGAAATCATCAAGAACAATATGCTGTTGGAACAGGTAAAAGAAATGCTCATGCTTGCCAAGCAGGAACTTCACAGCGCACAGTACGCAACGTACAAAAGTACGCAGATTAAGAATACAGTGGTCAGCGTGAAGAATGAAGCCATGGAGATGATTGCAAAGGTAAGGGAGCGCAAAGGCAGACTTGACTTGCCGATTGTCAGCGGAAAGCGCCTAAGAAAAATATCCGACCGTAACCGCAAATCCAATGCAACTGCATTGGATTCGCAGTCAGCCGACAATGCGGAGAAGTTTATCACGACAAGGAAGATAGACAGCTTTGAGAGCCTTGCGAAATTCACAGAGGACAGAGAGCAGAAATATCAGCAGTTGGAAACGGTACATCTTTCAAAGGGACAGAAACTAAGCCGATTAAAGGAACTGTCAAAAATGTATGCCCTCTTTGCGCCGATCCAAGCCACCTATAAGGAGAGCCAGTCACTCAAAGGGTTTGCGAAAATGCGATACGATAAGGAGCATAAAGACAGCTTATCGAAATACCCCAAATTAAAGGAGCGTATGCAGAGCCTTTTACAGAACGGCGAAAAGATAACGCCGAAACAGTGGAAAACGGAAATACAGTCTTTGCAGTCCGAGTATGACAGTATCGGCAAAGAGCAGACTAAGACCGCCACAGAATTAGCGTATGCGGAAGTTATCAGTTATAACAAAAAGAACCTTGAAAGGGAGCTTCAGAACGAGAGCCGACAGCATAACAGGCAACAAGGCAAGATTAAGCGGAGGGAGGAAGAAATTTAATGAAAATGTGATAGAAATATAGGCGTGATTGTGGTAGTATCTTAATTGAATAAATCGTAGCTTATGGAGGTACATTATGAAAATTAAAAAAATGCTTGGTGCAGGAATGATTGCTGTTTGTTTAATGACAGGTTGTGCAAATCCTATGGTTGCCATATATGACAACGATATAAAAATAGCAAGTAATACAAATTCATATAACCTTAATAATTATGAACAAACAGCAGAGGACGGACATTTTACGGCAAGCGTTGAAAAAATGGAGGGTATGGACACCATATGGGTTTTTGACGCAGAGGAAGATAAATCTTTAGATATAACATACACAATAAATGTTTCCTCTGGAAAGATGAAACTGGTATTGATAAATCCAAAGGGAGATGTTTCAATCATTGCTGAATGTGACACCGAAATGTCAGAGCCTATTCAAAGCACTTTGAATGTAGAAAGTGGAAACAATAGAATTAAGATAGTTGCGGGCGAGAACACAAAATTTGATATTGAAATTTCTATTCAGGAGGGGGAATTTAAGGAGTTAGGTTAAATATTAGAATAAAGTTAAATGCGCTAATCTATGGTTAGTGCATTTTTCGTATAAAGTCATTGACAATGTATATACTATTGTATATACTAAATGTATGGAAGGAGATGATTTTATGCAAGCAACAATTCAGAAATGGGGAAATTCACAGGGGATAAGAATACCAAAAGCATTTCTTGAAGCATTAGGAATGATGGAAAATGACCTTGTGGAACTTAACCGTGTCGATGATAATATTGTAATTACAAAAGTCAAAGAGAAAAAGGAATTGACATTAGAAGATATATTCAAAGATTATGACGGAGAATATGTAGCTGAGGAATTTGACTGGGGTTCTCCTGTTGGAAAGGAAGTGTGGTAATGTATAATCCGAAACAAGGAGATATTGTATTTTTGGATTTTAGCCAACAATCAGGATATGAACAAGCAGGAAGAAGACCTGGAGTAGTTATTAGTAATGAGCAGTTTTTTGCGAGAACTAAATTTGCTGTGGTGTGTCCGATTACAAATAGAAGCAACAAATTTCCGCTGCATATCCCTTTAGACGATAGAACGAAAACGACAGGTGTGATACTGACGGAACATATGAAGTGTTTGGATTTAATCAGTAGGAATATTCAGTTTGTGGAGAAAATACCTGAAGATTTGTTGGAGAAGACGTTGGCATATGTTAAGGCGTTTTTCAAATAGAACGGTTGAAATAATAGATTTATGGAGGGTAATATGGCTTTGGAAAATAAATTAGGTATTAATGACTCGGCAGAACTTGCAAGAGTAGAGGAGAGAATAAGCAAGACTAAAGCCATTAAGTTATATGAAAGTAACATTGTTGAAGATTTTGTAGTTGGAAAATTTTCTGGACTTGCTAAAATTCATAAATTTTTGTTTGATGAGTTATATGATTTTGCTGGAAAAATAAGAACAGTAAATATTGCAAAAGGAAACTTTAGATTTGCTCCTGTAATGTATCTGGAGACTGCATTAAAGCATATTGATGATATGCCTCAATCAACATTTGATGAAATAATTGAAAAATATGTGGAAATGAATGTGGCGCATCCTTTTAGGGAGGGGAATGGAAGAAGTACACGCATATGGTTAGATTTGATTCTTAAAAAGGAATTAAAGTTGGTTGTAGACTGGAACAGAGTTGACAAAGAAGACTACTTGCTTGCAATGGAAAGAAGCCCAATTAAGGATGTAGAAATTAAGCTTTTACTGAAGAACGCATTAACAGATCAGATAGATGATAGAGAAGTATATATGAAAGGTATTGACGTAAGCTATTATTATGAGGGATATAATACCTTTAAGGCAGAAGAATTAAAGGATAAAATCTAAGTTTCATTTCATTTAGGGAGGCAACGATGGAAAATTGATGAACTCCATTATATTACAACGGAATTGAAGGATTTGCTTTATAAAAAGTAATCAATGAAATTAGATATTCAAGAATTTAACTGTATTATCAGAAATGACAAGATATAATAGCATTAGGAGTGGAGGTGAATGTTATGGATGTATTGAGGAAAGAAGAGGTTTATACAATAGAAGATATTTATGCTTTGCCAAACGGAGAGAGGGCGGAATTGATTGATGGAAAAATATATTATATGGCTCCGCCAAATACAAAGCATCAAAGATTAGTGCATTTTTTTGATAGAGAAATTGGAAATTATATTCAAAGTAAGCATGGTGAATGTGAAGTATTTCCAGCTCCATTCGCTGTGTTTCTTAATGAAAATGACACAAATTATGTAGAACCGGATATATCAGTTATTTGTGATAAGAACAAGATTTCAGACAAAGGGTGTCATGGTGCTCCTGATTGGATTATTGAGATTGTTTCACCAAGCAGTAAACAGATGGATTATTATAAGAAGCTGTTTAAGTATCGGACAGCAGGAGTCAGAGAATATTGGGTAGTAGATCCTGAAAAAGAACTTGTAACAATATATGACTTTGAAAAAGACAGTATGGAAGAATATTCTTTTGATAAAGATATACCAGTTGGAATATATGAGGGTTTTTCTATTAAAGTACAGTAAGATGGAAAACAAAGATGGCTATATACCGATGAAGGGTCTGCTATAAAATTAAAGGATAAAGATTTTTTCAATAAGGACACCATTGGAATTATCATCTATAAGGGATATGAAACAGAAGAAAATAAGTCTGAGCCAATATCTAAACTGTTGTATTACATAAGTATCGACTATAAGATTGTAAATTACTTTGGTGATACAAGTGGAATGCATTTTATAGGTAAAAGATATGTGGTGATTGGTGATAAGATATACCAGCAGTTAAGATTTGGTGAAGTAAAAGAAGTGAAACGGATCACAAAGGAATTGAGAGGTGCTTTGAATGAGATTAAAACGGAGGAAATATGAAAAAGAAAATTATTGAAAGTATTGTGATCTGTAATGATGATTCTAATAATGATTGGAGTTTTGATACAAAGGATGATTCTTTGAGTAGTGGTATATGTTCTGCAATAGATGAGATTCTTGACCGTCAAACACAGGCTGGAGAAAAATTTACAATAACTATTGAGAAGATTTAGGCAATAAAATGTTGCTTTCAAGTGAGGATAAAAAATGGGTACTAATGAATTGATTGAAGTGAAAGAAGATGTCGCAGATATATTTATGGAGTTGGCAGAAGATAAACTGAATACTTTTATAAAGCTTGGTGCGCTGCTTCCTATACCGAAGATTAAAATAATTGCAACTCTTGCAAAAGGGATTGTTGGCATTCGAAGTACATACCAGTTAAAAATGATTGAACAATTTATTAATACTGTAAATTCTGGTGTGGCTACACCAGGAGACATTAAAATCCATTTAGATCAACTCAAATCAGATAAGGAACAACTTGAAAAAGAAGTAAATTATATTTTAGTTAAAATAAATAGTTGGACGGATTTAGAAAAAAGTAAGTATTTTGGAAATTTGTATATTGCATATATTTATAAAAAAATTGAATGGAATGAATTAATGCTTTATACGGATATATTGAGCCAAATTACATTGTATGACATAGAAAATTTGAAAGAAATTTATAAAATATATAAATATACCGAGGATAGTCATCCTCCATTTGCAAGTATGTTAAGGTTGCAAAGTTTAGGACTGGTAGTTTTCCACGATGGTTATGTAAGACAAACCTCAAAAAATGCCATATCTGGAAAAGTAAAAACTGAACGAGGACATATAACTGGCGAAGGAAAAGTGTTTTACAAATTAATAACAGAACACAAAATTATATAGTTGAAATGCTGTTTTAGAATAGAGGTATAATAATGAAATTTTTTAAGAGGAGAGTGTGAAACTTTGGACTTGTTGACAAACTAAAGAAAAATGGCTTTCTGTATGGTATACTTATTATACCAATTGCAGGAGGTCATTTTTTATGATGGGAAAACAAAGCGGACAAATCCAGATGGTAATCCTTGACATAGATTCTATGATTCCAGAGAATCATCTTCTGAGACGGATTAAAAACTGTGTAAATTTTGATTTCATATACGAAAAGGCGGCTCCCTATTATTCTCCTGTTGGCAGAAAATCGATTGATCCCGTTGTTCTGATAAAAATGCTTCTGATTGGTTATCTTTATGGGATCAAATCAGAACGGAGACTTGGGGAAGAAGTATCTCTTAACCTTGCTTACCGCTGGTTTTGCGGAATTGATCTCATGCATAAAGTACCGGACCATTCAACATTTAGCCAGAATAGAAGAAGGCGTTTTCAGGAGGCCGACATATTCCGGGAAATTTTTAATGAGATCGTACTGAAGTGTATAGAGTTTGGGATCGTATCGGGTGAAACCGGTGTTGCGGATGGTTTCATTCCTTCCGTCCAATGTATCCTGGGACAGTCGCTATGAGGCAGTTGAAACAGTCCGACAATCCACTGTAAAATATATGGAAGAACTGGAAGCAGAGCTTTCATCCATGCCTGGATATAAAGAACCGGAAAATGTAAAAAGAGAAAAAGAGTCTTTAAAAAGCCGGACAGATCCAGAGTGTGGTTATATCCATCAGGCTCGTAAAAAGGGGCTGGGTTATCTGACGGAGATGACAGTGGATACCAGTCATGGAATTATTACCGGTGTGGATTGCTACCCTGCTAACCGGAGGGAAAGTGATATTATCCTGGAACATTTAAAAGGACAGCCTTGTAAATATCAGGAAATTGGATTAGACGGCGGATACGATATAGGAGCAGTACACAGAGGGCTGGAGTTATTAGGGGTTCAAGGTTATACAGCTATCCGTGAATATCAGAACAATGCAATGAAAAAAGGATTTTGTTATGAGGAAGAAACAGATCGCTTTGTATGTAGACAGGGAGAATATTTAGCATTTCAGAAATTAATTTATAAAACGTCAACACAGAATTATTACCGTTTATATAGCCGTTCAAAGAAACAATGTAAAAACTGTCCGGATTTTCCGCTTTTTCATAGTCTCGTTTTGTTTTATAATAATATCGATCGCTCTCAAAATGCTCATATTTCTCAATCATCTTATGACAAATAATTCATATCCAAATTACCATTACACTAACTAATTAATATACAATTTTTTTGACCCCAATTATAATGATTTAAAAAAATTTCAAATGGTTTGAAATGCATTATTTCTCAAATATAAAAAAGAGAAATACCCAAAAAATTAACGTTTTCAAGCATTTCTCTCAATGGAGCAGACGGGAGTCGAACCCGTGTCCAAAAAACCATCCCATGTACTTCTACAAGCTTAGTCGGCTGTTTTGGGCAAGCCCGTTTCCCTTCCGGATAGGCGAACCAACACCCCTAAACGGTCAGTAGCTTCATAATACGCCCGCATGCGCAAAGCTTTGCATGTGTCGTTTCCTACAAAATCGATGCCTGGGTCCTGATGTGTAGGTGCATCAGGTCAGACAGCAGCCATTAGGCTGCGAATGCTAAATTGTCTTCAGCGTTTAATTTTAATTTTGGAATTAACGCATACCTGCGGCCTGCTTCTCCATCTTCAAGTTCCCTGTCGAAACCTTTACTGCCCCTTGACAATCTTCACCGTCAGGCTGCTAAAGGTTTTGTTATTATATCAAATACCATATATAAAGTCAAGTAGTTTTCTTATTCTTTTTCAATTCTTTTTTAATAACTGAAGTGAAAAGTTTATTTCCACTTTGAAAGGGGCGAAGTGGATTTTAGTCTTTCACCGTTTCCGCTTGCTCAAATGCTGCATTTTGTCTTACACTTTATCTGCCTGACAGTTGCCGGAAAGGCAGGCAGCATATGAATAATACTAATAATACGAATGCTTTTTCCCATCTGACTCTCGTAGAAAGACGCATCATCCTTACCGGGATCATCAATGGTTCTACAAAAACAGCTATTGCACAGACCATTGGCAAAGATAAATCTACTGTCGGCAAGGAGATCAAACTCCACCGCTCTCTTACACATAAATGTAAGATACCCCTGGAGTGCAGCAACTACCGCAAATGCCCCTTTGACCGCCAGTGTACCTCTGACTGTCCGAAGTACAGTCCTTTCCGCTGCTCCAACTGGTCCCACTGCCGTTTTGACAAATACCAGTACTGCCCAAAAGATGCACAGATGGATTACCGCACTACCCTGGTGGCTTTTAGACAGGGTGTCAACCATCTGTGTGGCAGGATTAGAAAACCAATCCACAGTATCTTAAACAGTATATCATTTATCCCTGGAGAGGGACACTTTTTCTTTTCTGCGGGCGCAGGTCTGACCGAATCAAAGGATTGCTCTGGATGGGTACGGTTTTTGCCTCCTGTATATGCGTCATGAGGCTGGTTCCTTTTCTTGGCCGCGCACTACAGCACAGGCGGCAGAACTTACGGAAGAACAGTTCCGTTATCTAATGCTCGGACTCAATCCGCTTGAGCCGAAGATAAAGGAGGTTTCTTCTGGGAAGGTATGTTGATATTTGTGAAAAACAGAGAAAATTTTTCCCTGTTTTATCCCATCAGGAAGTGATGCAGTATTGTCAGAAACGCCAGCCGCAGAAAGCACCCAGATGCATGGGAACCCCTCTGGAGAATTATTCCCACTTGAAACATTTGATAGAGATACCAAAACAAATTAGAGTGACAGCACTCATGATAATAACTGGAAGCAATGCGTTTTCAAGCGGTATTCCAAGAAATGCTGCTTTCATTAGCTGCATACCCTGTGTCAATGGCAAGACACTAATAATCTTCTGCATAATAATAGGCATAACCTCAAAGGGAAGTGTCGCTCCCGAAAACATCAGCATGGGGAAATACAGAATACAGGCAATCACACTTGCGCTTTTCATGTTTTTCGCAATCCCCCCAACTAACAATCCTATACTCAAAGTCGATACCATAGTTAAAAGCCAACTTCCCAAAAACAAGAGGAAAGAACCATGTATTTTTATTTTCCAAAACAGCATGGCGGCAAGGAACAGGGTAAGCATTGACACAATGCAATAGATAACGTAAATCAAAAATTCTATCAAAAGTAATTTTGCCGGACTAATAGGGGTAACTTGAAAGCGTTTCAAAATTTTTCGTTCCCGATATTCTGATACGACAAGGGGTAAGCCCATCAGCCCACCCGCACAAATGGAGATGCAGCATAGTGCGCCAAAGGACAGTTCCATAAAAGTATATGCTGCTCCGTCTGCGGCTGGTTTTGTTCCGTAAATGAAGCCTAGAATAATCAAAACAATCAATGGCATAATGACAGCGAAAATGACCATATTCATGTTTCTGATGTTCAATTTCAATTCGTTTTTTAAGAGTATTCTAAATGATTTCATTCTTTCTCCACCTCCTCGCCGGAAAGTATAAGATAAGCGTCCTCAAAGTTTTCGCACTTACTGGCTTCCTTTGCCTGTTCAACAGTTCCGAAAAATACGGCTTTTCCATTTCTCAAAATACAGATTTCATCACATAGGGTCTCCACTTCGTCCATAAAGTGAGAAGTTAAAAAGATAGTCAATCCCTTGCTTTTTAATTCAGATAATATTTTCCAAACATCACGCCGAGCTTTTGCGTCAAGCCCGGTAGTCAATTCATCAAGGAATACTAATTCCGGGTTTGGGATTAAGGCAAGCACGATAAATAAGCGTTGACGCTCCCCGCCGGACAAACTCTTTACCGCGTGAGCAGTCTTACCTCCTATTCCAAATTGTTCACAAAGTTTTTTCCAGTCAGCAGGCGCTTCATAAAGACAAGCGGTTTCTTCACATAGTTCTGAAACTTTAATTTCCGGTTGATAATCGCCCTCCTGAAACTGAACGCCGACGTTCTGAAACAGGCGGTGTCTGTCTTTTTTGGGGTCGCACCCCAAGACTGATACTGTTCCGCTGTCGGCATTTTTTGTGCCTAAGATACATTCAATCGTTGTGCTTTTTCCCGCTCCGTTTGCGCCAAGAAGCCCGTAAACAGTCCCACATTTTACAGATAGACTAAGTTTGTCTACCGCAAGCAGATTGCCGTAGGATTTTGACAACTGCTCCACATTGATTACAGTCTGCATGATAAGTCCTCCTTTTTGTTTTCGTGAAATAAGAATACCACCAATGAAAACATTGGTGGCAAAGTGTAGGGTTAAGAAAATTTTTCTTTCATATCATGCAACATAGAGGAAAGGGCATTTGCATTTTTTTCTGCCGCTAAAAGCGAAATGATAAGCCGGTCACAAACTGAAATAATGTCATCAGTTTGTTTTGGAGTATTTAAGACAATGCGAATATTCGTATTGGGATTTTTTGATAGTTGCTGTAATAGCCGCAAGATTGCTTGTAAGGAATAATTAGCACATCTTAATGAGCGAATAATTTTTAGGCGTTGTATATCTTCATCAGTATAGACACGATACCCATTATCTTTTCGCTTTACAGTAAGTAGACCATTCATTTCCCAATTTCGTAATGTGTCCATAGAAATATCGAGTAGCTCTGATACATCTTTTCTTTTTAGCTGTGTTGAGCTTTCACGAACTTCACTGGATAAAATATCTTTCACAATTTCAATTGCTTCTTCTGCGTTCTGGCGTTCCTGCTTAATCTGTTTTAGGTATTCTTTGGTAATTGTAATTGCAGTATCAAAATCTCCTGTTGCCGATACCGTAAGCATTTGTGCGATTTTCTTTCGTAGCCCGTTTTGTAATACCTCTATCTGAAATGCAAGACGTATTAGTTTACATTGCTTTACATGAAACTCTGTAAATACACGATAACCATTTGGTAGACGCTCCGGTTTAGGTATCAAATTCAGTTTTTCGTATAACCGTACTGTATTAGGGTGTATTCCGATTATAGCAGCAACTTCCGCTGTTTTATAAGTATTCATTGCTTCTCACCTCCATGTTCCCTAAAATATACCATAGCCGAAAAGTCTAGTGTTAAAATGTAGGGTTCATTATAACATTTCTATGCGAACCTTTCAACAGATAATATGAATTATTTTAGCTAACTGATAGAACAGTGTAGATATATCCAAGAAGAAAGGTGAACAGTAAAATATAATAGGACAGCCTGCATAAGCCGTGACCTTAAACGGTCATAGAGCCGTTTGGCAAAGTAATGATAGTAGAACCAAGAGCAGATACAGGTGGGTCATTAGATTCTAGACCAAACACACCAGAAATTACTCCGTCAATAGAGTATGGAATAGACTTCGTAAATTGATACCGCTGTTTCATCAATTCAAGTTGTTCCTGCCATTCCGTATAAAGAGCGTCTACATCTTCCTGCGTCCATTCCCGACAGGAATAATCTTTTATCGGCGGTTATTTCAGCCCGCCTTTTCGAATTATCGCAATCCTGCGGGCATACATATTTTTCTTTGCCTGTAAAAATTCTTCCTCTACTTTGGCTTCACGCCAAATTTTCAGCATTGTATCACATGATTTCTCGCATTTGCGGATAGCGACTTTTTTCTTGATACGTCTATTCATTCTCTGTGTCCTCCTGTAAATCTGCCCCGTCAATCTTGTAGTAGTCAAATTCTTTCTCCGGCTTCACAATGACGGAGCGGCGTTTGATGTGCTTTTCCATGTCAAAGGCGTTTTTCGGGTCTGCGTCGGAAAGGTACTTGTATTTCGGGTGCTTTGTGATGTCAAATTTATCCGAAAAGAACGGGCGCACACCGCGCACCTGTAAAATGCACTTGCCCCCGTCTATAACGGCGATCTCGTCTTGTGTCATAAGCTCTTTGCCACATTGTCAAATGAAGAATTCATTCTTTTTGCTTTTTCACACACGGAATCTTGTAGATATTCTATAAATATGCTAAACTGAATGCAACAAACGGGAAGTTATTTCTGCATAAATCCGATGCAGCGTTTAACATTTCAGCGGAGTGTTTCTTGAATATGGTGTTTCTCGTGATATTATAAAATCAGTCTGCAAATAAAAAGTCAAGCAGAAATTTGTGAACTTTGAAAATTTTATACAGGTTGAAAAATAAGTACCACAAACAGACCACCGCAATACG
>KE159629.1:594979-688780 GCA_000403335.2 Lachnospiraceae bacterium MD335 | reverse complement strand
TATTGCCTTACTCATTCTAACAGCTTAAGCAACAAGATGGGTAATTCCTTACTGGCTGTAAGGGGTATTAACCATAAATATATTGTAGTAGAAAGAAGGTGAAAATATTGAACGCTCAAAAAACAGGCAGTCTCATTGTTGCTACCAGGAAAGAACAAGATTGCACGCAGATTTCTGTAATATCACACAAGTGGGAAATAACCTGGGTGGTCTGGATTGTATATTGTTTTTATCGGCTTTATACTGAATATATCTATAAAAAATATTAGCAATCTACAGAAACGTAAGAAACGGAGGAAAATATGGTCGATTATTCACAATTTGAGGCAAGTGTAAAATCCGGCATCCATGCAGATGTGAGCCGGATACGGCAGAAAGATGAAATAATAAAAGCCGTCGTTAAAAAGCGGAGAAACTCCGCGATAACCTGCGTGTGTCTCCTATGCATGGCAGGAATTTCTTTGTTTAAAAGCTGGATTCCCGCCGTTATCTGTCTTCTTCTTGCATTGTTTTTCCTATGGCGGGCTGTCGGAAAATTTTCTGATGAATATTTACGGGAAATGTACGAGGAAGGGCTTTTGGTTCCCGGAATGATCGTGAAAACGGAACCCCTCACCATCATGGCAATCGCAAACATGACCGCGCGGGATGGTGCAGCAACCGTAAATGGGTGTTACTGTTTGGAGGTGAAAGAGCTTGACGGGGCGCAAAAAATTCTATTTGAAAAAATCCCCTGCTCCTGTTTTTTCTGCTATGAGGGCGGCGATTACCATTCTTCCTTCCAGCCCCATCCTCTCTATTGGGGAACGGCAGATCAGCAGTCTATTCAAGAAGCGCTAAGACAGGTGGAGGAAGACAACAAAGAAAATGCCAAAGACGAATGGGAAGTGCTCAAGGAGGTTGCACGGCAGTTCCCTGATTTGGGAAATGGAAACTTAATTTTATTGGATGAAAATTACGTTCCCTTCGGGAAAAAGAACTACATGGACAGCAACTATAAGCACCTCAGCGAGGAAGCTGCCTCCAAGTAATATGTTCCATTTAGGGAAACGCTGATGAAAGCGTTTCCCGCGCCAGCTTCTGTGTCCGTAGAAAGGTATTCTTTTACACGACCATAATAAATGCGGAGGAACTTATTTGCGCCGGCGGGTTATCAGAAAATGATATCATTCATTTTAGCAGGACAATACGCAGTGCCATGCACGGATTTGTTACATTGGAGGAAGCGGGCTTTTTTGGAACTGCCGTAGACGCTGACGAAAGTTATTCCTACATGGTAAAGGCATTGCTTCAGCCATTAAAGACAGAACTTGGAAGGATAAGTGATGGAAAGTATGAATTATACTGTTTTGGAATTCGAGTGCATTGGCATAGATAACGGAAGCAAATTTCCCATTGAATATACTGGGCGGGGGAAGGACATATCGCCGGAATTTGTAATTAGGAATCTATCACCCGGTGCAAAGACCCTCGCTGTTACATTGGAAGATTTGTCACACCCGATTAAAGATTTTACGCACTGGCTGATTTGGAATATTCCCGCCGCTGACAGAATAAGGAAAAATATTCCTGCAGGCAAGGCTGTGCCAATGTTGGGGAATGCCCGCCAGGGGATAGGATACGGCCTGCACCGTTATGCGGGTCCGAAGCCGCCGAAAGGGAAAAAACATACCTACCGTTTTACAATTTATTCCTTAGATTGCGAAATAAACATAAGCGCAAATTCCATGAAAAGAAGTTTTCTGAAAAAGGCTGAAAAGCATATCATTCAAAAAGGAAGTATCATTGGCGAGTTTGAGTAAGAAATACTTTTCGGATTCATATGACCAATAGAGTATATAGGACGGTAATTTTCCTCGATTTTTGGCAGTAAGAGAAACAAGGGAGCAGGGCGTGTCCATGACGTTCCGGGCGGGTGACATGGGCGGTCTGCGGCTGAATGAGGAGGAAACGGTGCTCCTGCTCTCCAACCTGCTGGACAACGCCATCCATGAATGCGTGAAGGTAGTGCGGCAGGGGAAGAAGGCAGTCATCCACGTCAAGCTGGTGCAGGAGGGCGGGAAGCTGATCTTCTCCGTGAGGAACCCCGTGGTGGAGAAAGTGCAGGCCACGGAAGGCACCGGCCTGTCGAACGTGAAGGCCGTGGCGGATAAATACGGGGGCGATTTCGCCGTTTCCTGCGACGCGGAAAAGTTCCAGGCGGTGGTGATGTTATAAACTTTATGGTCATTTCGTGCAATTTATAGTCACTTGGTGCAATCGCGGTTTGAAATGCGGGCGTATCCGCTGATGGATTTTATGAAACGGCAAATTATGCACATAGAAGAAAATGGGCATAAAAAATATTAAGTCAAGGAGGATGATAGTATGTCTATGAATGTGAATGGAAGCACACAGCAGAAGGGAACCGAATGGTACCAGAATATGAAGATGCAAAAGCCTGACAGGAATGCTCCGGAGGCGCAGCAGCCGCAGGCTGACAGGGCGGTGAACGTCACAATTTCAAGGGAGGGGCTTGAAAGCCTGCAAAACGACGGCAGGGCCAGAACCCATGAGGGCGTGGTGAAGCAGAAAGAGTCCATAATGCAGGCATCAAAGTCCATAGGGGCAGGTTATGGATACCGTCTGTCCGAGGAAACCGGGAAACTGAAAGGGCAGAGGGACAGTGGCGGCGCATACAGCCTTTCGGACAGGGCTGCGGACTATGTAAGGGCGTATGGGAATCTTTACGATGAGATCGTGCAGGGCTATAAGGACGGCACGGCGGAGCGTTATGTGGAGGACGAAGATTCTGAAACGGGGTTCCGTAAGATGACGCTTGATGAGGAACTGGCCGGGCTGGATAAGGCGTTCCAGAAGATGGCTGACGGTGCAGGTGTTAAGGAAATGATTTCAGGAGAGTTCAAGAGGCTGGCATCCAGGGCCGGGAGCAGTCAGACAGCATTCACGGATGTAAACAAGAAGCCGCAGGGTACAGATGTGCCGCAGAAACTGATGGCGCTGGCGCAGGCGTGGAAGGATGCCTATAAGGTTTCCGGCTCCAAAGAGGGCGGCATGGAGAAAGTATTATCTATGCTGGACGGTATGTTCGGAATAAAAAATGAGGCGTAGGAGGTAAAGGATATGCTTATAATCAGGGATTTCAGTAACAGGTTCCAGCAGATATCGGGAATGCCCATAAACAGCAAGGGCGGTAAGGATATGCTGAAAAGGGCTGGCATTGATACGAACAGCAAACAGTATCAGGCAGTAATGAAAAGTATGTCGGCGGCGTGTTCTAGTGTTGGGTACACAAATGTTCAGGCAATCAAAAACAGAATGAGCCGTTATGATAAGGATGGCGACTATATCAGTCCTGTTACGGGATTGGCAGGTCTGGTTGTAACGGAGAAAAACCGTGCAGAAAAGAATAGGATCATTGATATACCAGAGAGTAGCAGGGATGAGATGTTTGAACTGACCAAGAAAGAGTTTCTGCAGGAAAACGGTGTAGGCAATGGGGACACTACAAGGCGTTCAGATGTATATTTGAATCTGTATCGGAAAATGGATAAGAATGACAGACTGGCAGCGGGGAATACATTAAGGCAGTATGAGCGGGCATATACGCAGGCATTTGTTGATGCGGTGAAGGCTGTTGATCCGAAATGGGAGCCGGGCAAGCCGATCCTGTCCGGGGCATTGGACGGAATCACAAGGGAGTCCATCGACAATTCGCTTGTACAGTCAGGTGGCTCTCTTGTGAAAAAACCATCTTCGGGCAGCACATTGGATATACAGGTATAATGTTTACACCCTATTCCGCAGAGGCGCATGATGCTTTGCCTCTGCGGTCTGCCCGGAAGTTAGGTGGAGTGTATTTATAAGGCAATGAACCGTTCGGACTTATGGCGAGGGAGCGGATGCGGCTCTGAACGACAGAGGGGCTGCGGATAGGAAAATGAATTGTGGGGTGGACGCGTGGGAATTTTGGCTTTAAGTACAGTAAATTCTGTAAATACGAAACACAGTATGTTACTGCGCGGCAGGGGGCCTGACTGGTCTATCATTCCAAGTTCCGGGAAAAGCAGTAAATCAAAGGCGGAGTTTACTCTGCAAGCAAGGCAGAACTGGAATATATCCATAGGCGGAGGACGGAGAGCCTTGCCGAAAAGAAGTTTGCCCCGGCAGGGGGCGGAACGCTGACCTGCTCCATCCTGACAAGCGGGGGATATGGCGCGGACATTTACTGCCAGGGCACAAAGGTATTGACGTATCGCGGTTCGGGATATGGGTGGGCTTGCGAGAGGACTCCGGCTGAACGGGAAAAGGAAAGGGAATTTTACGGAATCCATTTTAATGAGTACCGCTCCCTAAAGAATGGCAAAGGGGCAGGGCAGGCATCCCCTGGTGTTCCGACAGGTCGAGGAACCTTATAATAAATTTGTTCAATGAGGTTAGGGTTGATGAAAAAAGCAGCGTTGATTTTAGGAATTATTTTTTTAGCTTTAACATTTGTAGGCGGTGGATATGTTCTTATAAATTATGGGAAAGTAAATGCGGGATATGCGGTTGTGCCGGGAATTTGGGCTATGATATGTTTTGGTTTCTGCCGGAGCAGGAAACGTGACTAATTCCAGTTTGCCAGGCATGGCTTAAAGATATAAGAATATCATTTGGAATTTTATGATCTTATATCTCCAATAAGCCGCAGCCCGACAAGGCAGGGCGGGTATCCCTGGTTTTCCAGCGTATGGGGAACTTTGGAAGTGAGGATTTTAGATGAGAGTTAATTTTGATAAACCGATTATTGAAAAGGAATGTGTGTTAAAAACAGTTATTGGAGATTTAGACAATTTTTATGCTTCTGCATCAGATATTGACAGGGTAAACCTCTTTTTTATATTGCTGGCATCGCTGTACTATTATGAGGAAAATGGGGATGCCGTCCGGGCGGCGTACTTGAGCTGAAGCATATTATGTATTTACCCCGATGATACCACCGGGTTCCACCTCACTGAGTTCTTCTGATTTATTACGTCCCCGTCCATCCCTTAACCCTTCCACATCGTCCGTGCCATATTTTTTTACCCAGGAATAAACCTGTCCATAGGAGCAGTTAAATTCTTTTGCGGCAGACGCATAATCATTTGAATGGGAAATACAGTATTCCACAATCCTGACGCGTTCTTCCATGGTCGTCTTTCTTCGTTTGATGTCTTTTGTCATGAGATAGCCTCCCGTTTTTCTTGAATCTGTCAATTCCTCATGACTATTATACTGCTTGACCCATTTTAAAACAGTGCTTTCTGCATGGATCCCATATTTTACCGCAATAGACGGGCCTGAGCCGCCGCCCGACAGGTAATCCAAAGCTACCTCTTTCTTAAATTCAGCCGTGTACCGGCACAGGTCGCTGTTCTGAGGGACTAAAGCATCCTCCCCGTGTGCCCTAAAAGCAGAGTTCCATCGCTTTACCGTTCCTAATGTGATGCCATACTTTTTCTCAAGGGAATAGAATGAGGCTCCCTCTTCATGCTCCTTCAATACAGATATGCTCCTCATATGATAGTTTTTGGATATTTCTATTGTCTACCATATGGGGAGCATATCAAAATACGGCATTTTCGGCACTACATAGGATTCAAAATTACATTATTTCCGTGTGCTTTTAGGGGCATTTCTATATTAGCGAGGGTACGAACTTCTGTTCCGAGGGTAAAGCGGTAAAAACTGAATGTATAAATGATAAACAAGGAAAAGGGCTGTTCAATGGCTCTTTTTTGCTTTCCGCTCCCAGAAAATAGTCGTTTCGTGCCATCGGGTGAAAAACAGATAAATTTTATGGTACAATTCAGTTGATACCTTACTTTAACAGGAACGGTATTTTGCCGAAGTATTAGAAAACAGTTCGGGCGGCTTACAGGCAAAACACGGGAAATCTGAAATCCTATATGCAGCGCCAGTGGAGCCTTGTCGGGGGAATGGCCGGCACATTCAGGGAGATGGGGTAATGGGCAATAGATAATATAATTGGAAAAGGGCGATAGGGGAAAATAAGTTTATTCGTATCTTTATGAAATCTTCAAAATTATCTGTTATTCTTTCTGCAACAAATAGAAAGGATATGCAGAGTATGGACATCATTTTGAAAACAACAGAACTAAGTAAAAGTTTTAAAGGGCAAATTGCGGTAAACCGTATATCTTTAAGTGTACAAAAGAATTTGGTTTATGGTCTGTTAGGACCAAACGGGGCTGGAAAATCAACAATTTTAAAAATGATTGCAGGAATCTTTAAGCCGACTTCCGGCAGGATAGAGGTTGACGGCCATGATTGGAGCCGCAATGATTTGAAGGAAATTGGTGCTTTGATTGAAAATCCGCCGCTGTATGATAATCTGACAGCATATGAAAATCTGAAAGTACGCGCCCTGGCGCTGGGTTTATCAGATGAGCGAATTTCAGAAGTCCTTACCACGGTACAATTAACCAACACAGGAAAAAAGAAAGCAGGGCAGTTTTCTTTAGGCATGAAACAAAGGCTTGGAATAGCGCTTGCACTATTGGCCCAGCCTAAACTCTTAATTTTGGATGAGCCGACAAACGGATTAGATCCTATCGGTATTCAGGATCTGCGTAAATTGATCCGCTCTTTCTCAGTGAAAGGGATTACTGTTATTTTATCCAGCCATATTTTATCTGAGGTTGAGCTGATTGCAGACCATATCGGTATTATCTCAAATGGAAAGCTGGGTTATGAAGGTGAAGTCCATAAAGATGTGGATTTGGAACACATTTTTATGGAAGTTGTCGGCAACACCAGGGGGGAGGGCTGATTTATGCTTGGTATCATTCAATCCGAATTGCTGAAAATGCGACATACTTTTTCTATGAAGCTGATAATTTTGGCTCCGTTAGTCACATTGTTGTTGGGGTATCTGTTAAGCGGCAGACATGTCCAGCTTTCAACATATAACTGGTGGTATTTCATGGTTCTGCCACTTGTAGTTTCGCTATGTTCTGCGAGCATGATTGCCGGGGAGAAAAAAAGCGGGATGCAGAACATAGTTTTCCTGCCCATACGACTTGATAAAATCTGGTTTGGAAAAACGGCAGCATTAGTTATTCTACTCTTTGTGGCAAACCTTTTCCTGTGGATTGCAACGACTGTTGCCGGCATGGCGGCAAGTGTTACGGTTTCTCCTTTGGATGGGCTGATTGGCTGTATGCTCCTTTTCCTGACTTATTTGTGGCAGATTCCCGTTATTATGCAGTTAACATGTTTCATGGGGCATATGAAAGTTGTTTTTGTATCTTTAGCTGCGAACGTGATTTTATCTGCTGTCTGTGCTGAGAAGGAATGGTTCTTATTTGTCCCTTATGCGATCCCTGCCCGTGTTGTATGCCCATTCTTCAAAATGCACGTTAATGGGATTCCCCTTGAAGATGCATCTTCTCTTTTATCAGCCGGGTATGTTTTTCCGGCAGTGATTGTCAGTCTGGTGTTTGCATTAGCTGTTTTTTGGGGTGGTTCAAAATTGTTTTTGCGAGGAGGCTGGGTACATGAGTGAATATTACCAGTATCTGAAAAGTGACATTTATAAGCTGAGGCACTCATGGTTTTTGGGGATTCATCTGCTCTTTCCGGTTTTTGGGGCAGTTCTAATGCTGTTTTATTCCCGTTTATCGTCCGGCAGCGAACTGAATAAGCTGGCAGCCTTTGCACAGATTATCGCAATTGCATATCCGTTTGTAATCTCGGTTGTCTGCCAGATTGTTGCAGAGCAGGAATTACAGGCAGGGCATTCCCAAAATATACTCACGCTCCCCAGCCGCAATAAAGCTATCTTTTCAAAACTCACCATCCTGCTTTTGGCGGGACTGTTTTCCACTGCGCTCAGTGCTGTGCTATTTGGGATTCCGTTTTCCTATATGACAGGAACCAAACTTCCGGTAAGGTTTTTTGCCGCAATTTCGATTGTACTTTGGGGAAGCAATGTTATGCTGTACGGACTGCACCTGATTTTAGCGTTCCGTTTTGGGAGAAACTTATGTTTAAGTATCGGTGTGATGGGAAGTCTGCTGTCAGCGCTCCTGCAGACAGATCTTGGTACGGGATTGTGGTATATTATCCCGTATGGTTTGGGAGTGCGGTTTGCAGAAAGTGCCTTGGCATACCTGTTCCATCTGCAGCCTGTGGGGACATTCGAAAACCAGATAGGGATTCTTTTCTGTACCATTGTCACTTTTGGTACAATAGGCTTGACAGCATTTTGGTTTTCACGATATAGCGGAACATCTTCTGATTGAAATGAGGATTTTGTATATTCTGAAAGGAGCGGAACAATGGGACATATTTTAGTAGTAGACGATGAGCCTGCAATGCTTCAGCTTATCCGGCGTGTGCTGGAAAAAGACCGGCATCTGGTCAGCCTGATATCGGATGCACAAACAGCCCTTGATATGAACTTTTCTAAATATGATCTGATTTTGCTGGATATTATGATGCCGGGACTGGATGGATTTGAATTTTGTAGTCAGATACGTTCCTATGTAGACTGTCCCATTATATTTCTGACGGCCAAAATACAAGAGGCTGATATTGTGCGCGGATTAGGGCTTGGCGCTGATGATTACATTACAAAGCCATTTGGAACGGATGAACTTCGGGCGAGGGTAAATGCCCACTTACGGCGCGATAGCAGGGAAAAGAAAAACGCCTTTTCCATTTCAGGCATCGTGTTTCAGATCAGCGCAAAAGAAGCGGAATTTCAGGGGGAAAAACTTCCGCTGACCAAAAGTGAATATGAAATCTGCGAATATCTGGCGCTTCACCACGGGCAAACATTTACGAGGGAACAAATCTATGAAGCTGTTTTTGGCTTTGATGGGGAAAGTGACAGTTCTGTTATTTCCACCCACATCAAAAATATCCGCAGCAAACTGACAGCTTACCAATTAGCGTCGATAGAGACTGTATGGGGGGTGGGCTATAAATGGGTGTAAAAAAACTGCGTTCCGTATTCATGCGGTATGCACTGTGCCTTGCGCTTGCGGTTTTTATGGTGGTTGCGGTTAATGTGGGGGTTTACCTTTTTTGCGTGAGCATAGGGGCCATATATCCGCTGACCAGCATAAGTACCGCAATAGAAAGGGAAAAAGATAATCTGCGGTCTGTCCGGCAGGTTGAAGAATCTGATATACCGTATCCATGTGAATATGTGATATTCACAAAAGACGGGCAGTATGTAGGCGGCTCCATTGGCTGGGAGTATAGCACCGCCATATGGAATACCTGCATGGAAGGGGGCAGAACCAGAGACGGTTCGCATCTTTATTCTGTCATTGAGAGAGAAGATGAAATCCTGATTTTGAGATACCGCATGACGGCCCAATTTGGAAATGCGGCATTAAGAAGTATATTTCCGTCTGCCGACTGGCTTTTGATCGTCACTATCCTGCTGGAAATTCTGCTCTCTCTGATTGCAATATCTTTTATATTTGGGAAATATCTTGGGAAAAAGATTGATAAACTGCTGACTGTCGTTTACAAAATTGAGCAGCAGGATTTAGATTTTGAAATTCAAAAAAGCAGACTTTTTGAGGTGGATCAGGCATTGGATGCGCTTGACCATATGAGGCTTGCGTTGCGGCAGTCCCTTGAGAGGCAGTGGTATGACGATAAAATGAGACAGGAGCAGCTTTCTGCCCTGGCACACGATCTGAAAACACCGCTTACCATTATCAGGGGAAATGCAGAGCTGCTTCTTGACACTTCCCTTTCAGCAGAACAGAGGGAGTGTGCGGAATACATTGAGAACAGTTCCTTACAGATGCAGGACTATGTGCAGACCTTGATTGAGGCAGCAAAATCATGGGACAGCTATAACCTTTGTATGAAAAAGGTCAATATGGATTCTTTACTGCTGGAGCTTAAGAAGCGAATTGATGGTTTATGTGCTGTGAAAAACATTCTACTGCATTGGGATTGTGGACATCATCCTTCCTATATTACTGCAGATCACAATCTGCTTATAAGGATGCTCACCAACGTGCTTTCCAATGCAGTAGAACATACTCCGCAGGGTGGAGAGATTACCTTTGAAGTAGAGGAACATGGCAACGAGCTTTCTTTTCTAATTACAGATACCGGAAAAGGATTTTCTGACGAATCTTTAAAACATGCAACAGAAGAATTCTATATGGGGGATGACAGCCGGAATTCAAAATCCCATTATGGTATTGGTCTGTATGTGGCTGCTTCCATAGCCAAAAAGCACAATGGGAAAATCATTTTAGAAAATTCTGCTGTTGTAGGCGGTGCAAAAGTTACAATACAAATTCCTTTAAAAAATCCGGTTAGGAATTGTAGGAAAATAAGTTATCCTGACACATAGTCATCGAAGGAGGAATGCAGTTTATGAAAATAGGCAGACGAAAAAGAAATATCATCCTAACCACAGTGTTGTGTGTCATCATTCTTGCTGCATGGACGATATGGGGCAATACGGCATTGATGGTAAATACAATTATAATTTCAAGCAGCCGTATCCCTGCCGCATTCTTGGGTTTTCGGATAGCGCAGGTATCAGACCTGCATAACGCAGAATTTGGAGAAAATAGTGCAAAACTGTTAAAACTACTGTCCGAAAGCAAACCGGACATCATCGTGATAACCGGGGATCTCATAGATGCCAGTTACACGGACGTAGGGATAGCACTTGGCTTCGCGCAGGAGTCCGTCAAGATTGTCTCGACCTATTTTGTGACTGTTTGAGACTTATGTGGGAAGCGGAATCGATTTGGTTTTTGCCGGCCATGCACATGGCGGCCAGTTCCGGCTGCCGTTTATCGGAGGAGTGGTCGCCCCGAATCAGGGACTGTCCCCTGAATATGATGCCGGGCTGTATACAGATGACAGCACGAATATGGTGGTCAGCCGTAGCATTGGGAACAACATCATACCACTGCGTTTCAATAACCGGACGGAGATTGTTTTGGTGGAACTGAATAAAGTATGTAACAATATTTACAACTAATAGTTGTTACGTACTTTATTATGTGTTACTTATTTTTATCAAATTTACGCGTTCTTCCAAAAATCTTATTAGCAGCCAGCAGGTTAGCAGTAATTTTCAAGCCATCCACGTAAAGGGGTTCTTCGTCTTCGTGTATGTGCTTTTTTTGATATGTTAATGACCGTCGAATTTTGCCGATATAGTTTGTGCTTCAAAGCTGCTATGGATATTCCAATGATTAAAAACAGATAAAAAACAGGCGTCCGGTAGCTGATAGCTGTAATTGTTCCAAACAAAGCGGCAGAACTGGTTAGATCAGTCTTTCACAGAACCTACAAAGAACATAGAATTTTAATAGAAATATCCGTGCGGTTATGATATGATATTAAGGATATAACTGATGGGGAAAAGTGCAAAATGTTTCATATTATTTCAAACATATGTTGATTCCCTGGATAATTTGTTTTATGTATGATAATCTAAAAATTATATTTATAAATCAACGGAGGACGCAATGAAAAAGATACTGTTAATCGGAAAATTCAATACGGTGGTGAACGAGACAAACCAGTTTTTGTCCCGTTATTTTCATGTACAGATTTGTTCGGAAAATGCGGGCGTTTTGGAGGGCATGTTAAAAATCGTCAATCCTGACTTGGTGGTGATTAGTCTGATTGGCGCATACGATATTGACACGTCGATTTTTTTCCTGTTAAGCGACCAGTACGCGCATGTTCCGGTGCTGACAATCGGCACGAAGGAGGAGAGCAGCAGGTTCTTTAAATATTACGAGGGAGAGCAGTTTGAAAACTTAATCCGTCCGGTGGAAAATACCGTGATTATGGAGGCAGTGTGCAGGCGGCTTGGCGTGGATAAAGCAAGTGTCGAGGAAGAGGCGAAAGCGCAGCAGGAAGAAACAAGCGGGAAAAAGCGGATTTTGGTGGTAGACGACAACGGTACGGCGCTTCGTACGATTAAGGCAATGCTTGAGGATACATACGAGGTTGCGATTGCGATTTCGGGGGCACAGGCAATGACGTCGATTGGCAAAAAGCGTCCGGACCTCATTCTGCTTGACTATGAAATGCCTGTGTGCGACGGCAGAATGACGCTTGAAATGATCCGCGCGGACGAGGATTTGACGAATATTCCCGTTGTTTTTCTGACGGCAATTAACGACAGGGCAAATATTGAGGCGGTATTGCAGTTAAAGCCTGCGGGGTATTTTTTAAAGCCGCCCGTAAAAGAGCGTCTGCTTGCAGAGCTTGCTAAGATTTTGGATGCGTAACGGTGTTTTGCAGCGGGGGAGGATACGTGTGAAACGGATTTTGATTGTGGAGGATGACTGTCTTTTGAACAAAACGCTTGCTTTTCATTTCAGTGCCGACGGCTACGACGTGACTTCGGCGCTGAATGCGGAGGCTGCTGTGAAGTGTCTTGCGGGCGCGCCGTATGATTTGGTACTGTTAGACATTAATCTGCCGGATGGAAACGGCTTTGATTTGTGCCGGGCGATAAAGCCTGATAACCCGGATACGATGGTGATTTTTCTGACGGCTAACGATGAGGAGTGCGACCAGCTCAAAGGATACGCGGCGGGGGCGGTGGATTACATTACAAAGCCGTTTTCTGTCGAGGCGCTGCAGCGCAAAATTGGTGCGATGTTTGCCATGCTTGCGCGCCATAGACCTGCAGGCGAAATTTATGACGACGGGAGGCTGTTTCTTGACTTTTCGCAGCAGAACGCCGCGCTATGCGGGCAGCCGCTCACATTTTCCGCAATGGAATATAAAATGCTGCATCTGTTTTGCGAGAATGCGGGAGTAGTGCTTACGAGGCAGCGGCTTTTGGAGCGGCTGTGGGACGTGGACGAAAAGTATGTGGAGGAACATACGCTAACGACGTTTGTCAGCCGTCTGCGCGGCAAGCTTGAGGCGGGCGGGGAGCGGTATATTAAGACGGTTTATGGAATGGGGTATCAATGGATAGGAGGCAGGATGAAATGAGACCAAGGCAGATATCCGTGAAAAATTTGTGTCTGTTTGTGGCACTGGGAGCGTTGCTTTCCATGTTGGGAGTAACCGTTCTTTTTTTTGTAATGACCGGGAGTATGGAGGTGCTTTCTGCGGGAGCGGCGCTTATGGCGTGCGCTCTTTTTTGGCTGTTTGTGCTGACGGCAGCGTTTGGGAAACAATTGTCGTTTTTTTCGGACGGATTGTGTGAAACGCTTGATAACATGATAAACGGTCGTGTAGATTTGCAGGAGAATTTTGATAAGGAACTGCTTTTTGACCGCATCAGTCATCGCCTGTTTCGCCTGTATGAGATTTTACTGGAGGCGAAACATAAGGTGGACAGCGAACGGCGGGAGATTCAGGCGTTGGTGTCGGATATTTCGCATCAGGTGAAAACGCCCGTGAGCAATCTGAAAATGGTGTCGGACACGCTGCTGTCAAGAGAGGTTTCACCAAAGGAACGGCAGGCATTTTTGCAGGGGATGCAAGGTCAGGCGCAGAAGCTGGATTTTCTTGTACAGGCGCTGGTGAAGACGTCGCGCCTGGAGACGGGCATGGTGCGGCTTAAAAAGCAGGAGGGGCTGTTGTTTGATACACTGGCGCAGGCGGTGGGCGGTATTGTCTATGCGGCAAAGCGAAAGGGGATTGACGTGTCGGTGGATTGTCCGCAGGAATTAAAGCTGTTTCATGACGCGAGGTGGACGGCGGAGGCGCTTTTTAACCTGCTGGATAATGCGGTGAAGTATACGCCTGCGGGCGGCAGGATTTGCGTGTCGGTGAAAGACTGGGAGCTGTATGTCAGGGTGGACGTGAGCGACACGGGTAAAGGGATTGCGGAGAGCCGTCAGGCGGCGGTTTTTGGGCGGTTTTATCGTGAGCAGGAGGTGCATGACGTGCATGACGTGCAGGGTGTCGGCATCGGGCTTTACCTTGCGCGTGAGATTGTGACAAGGCAGGGCGGGTATATTAAGCTGACGTCCGCTGTTGGGGAAGGTTCGACGTTTTCTGTTTTTTTGCCGTTTCGCTAACCGGGTTAATGCCCGTTTTGTTTGCCTAAAATAGCAGTATCGTGTATACTGATACTAACGGATTTGTTGACAAAAGCGGGAAGGCGTTTATTTTTGGATTCAAGGTACTGGATTTGGATGAGGACGAGATGACACTTGAGGATACTTTGGCGGCAGCGCACCGTCAGATAACGAAGAAGAAATATGAGGCAGAGCTGGTGGCGCGCGGATTCGCACCGGAAAAATACGCAAATACGGGTCTGCATTTCGGGGAAAGGAGTGTCTGATAGGATAATAGGAAAGATTTGTCATTTTGACAATTTCGGACATTTCTGTAACATTTGTATTTTATAGTTGCTTATGAGAAGAACAGCCATATGGCAAATTTACAACTTTGAAAGGAGCTTGGAATATGAGTGTTTTGGAAACGGTTGATTTAAGGAAGTATTACGGTACAGAGCCGAATGTGATGCGCGCCCTTGACGGCGTGAGTCTTCGCGTGGATAAGGGGGAGTTTGTGGCAGTGGTCGGAACGTCGGGGAGCGGCAAATCGACGCTGCTGCACATGATGGGCGGACTGGATACGCCGACGTCTGGCAGTGTGCTTGTGCGGGGCGAGGAGCTTGCCAAAAAGAACGAGGAGGAGCTCACGATTTTTCGGCGGCGCAACATCGGGTTTGTGTTTCAGAATTATAATTTGGTGCCGATTTTGAATGTATATGAAAACATTGTCCTGCCCGTGGAGCTGGACGGCAACAGCACGGACAAGGCGTTGATGGACGAGATTGTGCAGATGCTTTCGCTGGAGGACAAGCTGAAAAATATGCCGAATAATCTGTCGGGCGGGCAGCAGCAGCGTGTTGCGATTGCGCGCGCTTTGATGACAAAGCCTGCGATTGTGCTTGCCGACGAGCCGACGGGCAACCTTGACAGTCAGACGAGCGCGGACGTGCTGGGACTGCTCAAGCGCACGAGCGCGGCGTTTGACCAGACGATTGTCATGATTACGCACAATGATGAGATTGCGCAGCTTGCCGACCGCATTGTGCGGATTGAGGACGGTAAAATCGTGACAAAGGGAGGTGCAAAACGATGACGCTTCCTTTTGTAAACGATACGGGAAAAATTGAAAAGACGCTGGCAAAGCGCAGTCTTGCCGCAGACCGCCGCCGTAACGCGGTCGCCATGCTTACAATTGGCTTGGCGGTCTGTCTGATGTCGCTTGTCGCGTTTTATTATACGGCATCTTATGTGCGCACGGTGGAGAGCCTGCGAGGGCATTATCAGTCGGGCTGCGGGGAGCTTTCCTATGATGACCTTGCAAGACTTGACGCGACGGGGAAGCTGGAGCGTTGGGGGTATCAGAGCGAAACGCACAGTATCCGTTATAAGGATGCTAATGTGTCCGTGCAGTTTTACGACAGCGAGATGTTGGATTTAATGCAGGCGCCACCGATTACGGGGCGTTATCCCGAGGCGGAGAATGAAATATGTATCGAACGTGCATTTTTAAAGTATTTTAATCTGCCGCAGGAGGAGGGAACACCAGTTTCTTTAGATTTGGGAGACGGAGAGCGGACGTTTGTTGTTTCTGGCATTTTGGAGGCAGAGAACGACAGCCGTTACTTTGAGGCGTATATCTCGGAGGCGCTTGCCGTGGCAATGGGAGGTGAAAACCCGTTTACAATCCGTTTTCGCTTTGCGGGCAGCAGTGAGGAGGCGCCCGAACAATTGCGTGCGGAGATTGCGGCGTTTTATGAGGAGATGGGCATTGCGGAGGAAACGATTTTTTACAGTTCCAACTACTTTGATTTAAACGAGATGTATCTTGGCAGCGACTTGTATGTTTACGGGATTGCGCTGTTGATTGCCGTGGTCTGCGCGATTGTCATCTACAATATTTTCTATATTTCCGTGATGGGAAAACTGCGCGAGTACGGACGGCTGAAGGTGATTGGGACGACACCGCGCCAGCTAAGGCGTGTGGTGCGGCGCGAGCGGCGCGCCCTGATGTGGATTAGCATTCCGTCGGGGATTGCGGCTGCCATGCTGATTACGTTTGTGACGGCGCGCGCTTACTGGAGATGGGAGAAAAATCTGCCGTATATGGTGTTTATCGTGCTGCTGACAATCGCAATGGTGGCTGTCGCAACGAGAAAGCCGCTGCAGCTTGCAGGACAGGTTTCGGCGATTGAGGCAGTGCGCAGCAATGCGTATCAGGCATTGTCGGGTGTTTCGCGGAGGCTGCACCGTCCGTTGTCGATTTTCCGCCTTGCGGGCATGAACTTTACGCGCAACCGCAGGAAAACCGCGATAACGCTTGTTTCACTTGGACTGACGGGGATTTTGACGGCGTGTATTGCGTCCTATGCGGATTCTGTGGACGCGCGGGAGCTTGCACGCAACGCGTTTGGCGACGGCGGGAGTTACATTGTGGAACTGGAGAGCAACCAAACGATGTACGAGGCGCAGCTTGCAGGGCTTTTGAATGCCAAGACGCAGGCGCGGCTGCTTGCGCTGCCCGATGTGGAGTTTCTGACGGTATGGAGCGGGACGCTTTGTATGGTGGAGGAATCGCCGCGGGCGGACGCCCTTTATGACCTTGGCGGGTTTACGAAGGAACAGATGGCGGCGCTTTCGGAAAATAACCTTTTGCTGGAGGGGACTGCGGATTATGATACGCTTGCGGCGCAAAACGGCATTTTGGTGACGCGTGACAGTGAGAATCTGCTGAAAAAACTGTATCATTTGGATTTGTCCGTGGGGGACAGCGTGACAGTGAAAAGCAATGTGGGGATTGCTAAAACGTATACCGTGATGGGAATTGTGGATTTTGTCAAGGGCGCTTCGTACAATGCGTTTGTACTTCCTGAGGAGGAATTGCATGTGCTTTATCCGGAGGTTGCGGATTTTACGGAGTGTATTAATATCCATACGGTGCAGACCTCTGATGCGCAGCGGCAGCAATTGTATGCGGTTTTGGACGATCCGCGCGTGTCTGTTGCGTCTTTGGAGGATTTGGTTTTGAGCACCGAGATGAATCTGCGGCAGATGATGCTGATGTTGTACGGAATGAACGTGTTTATCGCATTGTTTGCATTGGTGAATTTTATCAACACGATGATGACTAACTTATTAACGCGCCAACAGGAGTTTGGGATTTTCCAGTCGGTCGGCATGACGAACCGGCAGCTTTCCCGTATGATTTCCTGTGAGTGCCTTTGGTATGTGGGCGTGACACTTTTGATTACGCTGACGCTTGGTACGGCGTGCGGTGCGGCGACGGTGCGTGCGTTCCATCAGGTGGGGCTGTTCGGCAGTATGACGTATCATTTTCCGGCGGCTGCGCTGCTTGTTTTTGCCGCTGCTTTATTTGCAGTGCACGGCGCGTTTTCGCTGTTTGCGGTGCGTTTTTTGCAAAGCCGGTCGCTTGTGGAGCGGATTAAGGCGATGGAATAGTTTATTGGCAGGAACGGAGGTTTTTTATGCGGGACATGACGGTCGGTCCGGCGCAGGGGCATTTGTGGCGGTATGCGCTTCCGATTTTGCTTGGCAATTGGATGCAGCTTGCCTACAATGCAGTGGATTCGATGATTGCGGGGCGTTTTATCGGCAAGGAGGCGCTTGCGGCGGAGGGGATTGCCGCGCCCGTGATGAATTTGATGATTTTGGCGGTCAGCGGGCTTTGTATCGGTGCGGGCGTTTTGATGAGCGAGTATTTTGGCGCGGGGAAATGGGAAAAGCTGCGGCAGTCGTTGGCGACAATGCTGCTCTTTGGGGCGTTGGTCAGCGTCGGGACTGCGGCAGTCTGCGCCACGCTTTCGCCGGTTTTGCTGCGCGCGATGGACGTGCCGCCGGAAATTTTTGAGATGACTGTTGTTTATCTGAAAATCACGTTTTTGGGACTTCCGTTTACCTTTTTTTACAATGCGCTGTCGGCAGGGCTAAAGAGTGTGGGCGATTCGAAGACGCCGCTAAAGTTTTTGGCATTTTCGGCGGTTTTAAATGCAGTTTTGGATTTGATATTTTTAGGCGGTTTCGGATTTGGCATTGTGTGCAGCGCGGTGACGACCGTGGCTGCGGAAGCGTGCTCTGCCGTTTTGGCGGCGGGGTATCTTGTATGCAAAACAAAGGCGCTTTGCCCGACGCGGCAGCAGTGGCGGATTGAGCGAAAAATGCTTGGGAAAATTCTTTCCTACGGAGGACCGACGGCATTGCAGCAGGCGGCGCAGCCAATCGGCAAGGTGCTCATTCAGGGGCAGGTCAACGGCTTGGGCGTCACGACGATTGCGGCGTTTCAGACGGTCACGAAGGTGGACGACTTTGCGTGTATTCCGGAGCAGGGGATTGCGGCGGCAATTTCGACGTATGTCGCGCAGAACCGCGGCGCGGGGAAACCGGAGCGCATTCATAAGGGATTTTTTGCGGGACTTCGGCTGGAGGTGTGTTATTGGATTTTGATTGGGACGGTGACGTTTTTCTTCCGGGAGCCGATTGTGTCGTTGTTTGTCGCGGGAGCAGAGGCGGACGAGGTGGTGCGCCTTGGCAGTCAGTATTTGCTGTTTATGGCGGCGTTTTATCTGTTTCCCGCGTTTACGAACGGGTTTCAGGGATTTTTCCGGGGGATGGGAAAGATGGGTACAACGATTTGCGGGACGGTTATTCAGATTTCGGTGCGGACAGTGTGCACGTATTTGCTGGCGCCTGCTATGGGAATTGTAGGGATTGCGTTTTCGTGTGCGATTGGTTGGTCTGTGATGCTGTTGTTTGAGGTGCCGTATTATTTTTACGGGGTTGCGCGAGGGCGGACAAATATGCGGGAGTAAATGATAATGATACAAGGGGGAGAAAACAATGATTGTATTGATAACAGGGGCATCGCATACGGGTAAGACTGCGCTTGCCCAAAAGCTGCTTGAACAATATCAATATCCGTATTTATCAATAGACCATTTGAAAATGGGGCTTATTCGCAGTGGTTATACCAAACTTACACCGGAAGATGACGATGCGCTTACGGATTATTTATGGCCTGTTATTCGTGAAATGATTAAAACAGCCATAGAGAACAGGCAAAATCTAATTGTCGAAGGGTGCTATATTCCTTTTGACTGGTCAAAGGACTTTGAACAGAAATACCTGAAATATATTCAGTATTATTGTCTTGTTTTGAGCGAGAGTTATATAAGAGCTCATTTTGCAGATATAAAACGATATGCAAATGTCGTGGAAAATCGTTTGGACGACGAAGGGTGCACGATGGAATATGTTTTAGAAGAGAATGCAAAGTTTTTGGAACTTGCTCAAAGGTTTCATGTAAATTATGTGCTGGTTCAAGATCGGTACGAGATTAGCATTGATTTACAATTATTAAGGGAATAAGAATGATACATTGTACGAGGGTTGTAAGCGTGATATTGATTCGTTGACATGGGAGGAGAAAATATATGCGTAAAATGATTAGTCTGTTTGCAGTCTGCACGCCCATTTGTACAGATACGGTTTGGGAAGACTGGTATCGGTTTTGTATGCGGCAGGAGCAGGAAAATGCCTTTGCGTTTTCTCATGTGTCATGCAGTACGGAAACACTGAACCCAAACGGTATCCGAACGCGAAGCAGATATTTAAAGAAAATCGAAGCGTGTATTGACAGAAAAGAAGAAATATCACATATTGAGTTTTATCTGCTTCCAAAAGACTTTTATCAGGCAGTGTTTGACTTTAAGGTGTATATGGGATTATCGCTTCGGAGCGGGGATTGTGAAATAACAGTGGAAGACCGCTTTTGGGATGCCTTTGCGTATCCGTTGTATTTTGAACAGCTGCGGAAGTTTTTGCGGATTACAAAGGCGGAGGTCAATCTGCTGCCGCATAATCAAACGTTTAATTACAACGTAAACTGTATCCTCAATACAAACGGTGTGCGAAAGAAGTATGGTGTAATCGAACAAATATATGCCGAATAAACGGTATTTGGTTGTTTGGATGAAAATTATGGGGAACCGTACGAGTAAACGCATAAGGGATAAATTTCGAAAATATGTTTGATTTTAGCGTATTATGATGGGTTAAGATGTATTAAAAGAGGAGCGAATCAATGATAAAAGCAGTTATTTTTGATATGTATGAGACACTGATTACGCATTTTGAAAGTCCGCTGTACTTTTGCGCACAAATGGCACTTGACGCAGGGATAGCGGAACACAGGTTTCGGGCATTGTGGGAGCCTGCGGAAAACGACAGAACGATTGGAAAACGGACATTTGAAGAGGCGTTGGAAACGATCTTAAAAGAAAGCGGGTGCTACTCAAAGGAGCTGTATGACCGCATGGTTCAAAAACGTATTCAGACGAAAGAGGAATGCTTCAACCATTTGCATGAAGAGATTATTCCGCTTTTACGCAGTTTAAAGGAAAACGGTACGTTAATCGGTTTGATCAGCAATTGCTTTTCGGAGGAAGCGGCAGTTATCAGAAAGAGTGTGTTATTTCCGTATTTTGATGCGGTATGCCTGTCGTATGAACAGGGGTTGAAGAAACCTGACACAAGGATTTATGAACGGTGTCTTGAAAAATTCTATAAATTTACAAACAAATGTTTATGTGCGGAGGAATGCCTTTATGTAGGTGACGGCGGCAGCTTTGAGTTGGAAGCGGCAGAGAAAAACGGAATGCACGCAGTTCAGGCGGTTTGGTACCTAAGAGACGGCATAGGGCAGCCGGTCGGGAGGAAGGCAGGATTTTTGCAGATGGAAACGCCAATGCAGGTTTTGGATGAAATTAAGAAAGTACGTTAGCGGTGTTAAAAACGCAGTTTCGGTGCATGTGTTTAAAGAAAACGGAGGAATAATATGGCGAAACAGGTTATTCACATATATGGTGCGTCCGGTTCCGGAACCTCTACAATTGGGAGGTTTCTTTGTGACAAATCAGGGTATTTTTTCATGGATACCGACGACTATTTTTGGGAGCCGACAAATCCGCCCTATACGACAAAAAGAGCGGTTTCCGACAGGATTGCAAAGATGAAAAGCGATATTGAAAAATATGACACAGTTGTCATTTCTGGTTCACTGGTTGACTGGGGGGATGTGCTCATTCCGTTTTTTACGCTGGCAATCTGTGTAAATACGGATACCGCGATACGGATTGAACGATTGAAAAAAAGAGAGCGGGCGCATTTCGGAAACCGGATTGATGTGGGCGGCGATATGTATGAAAATCATCAGAAATTTCTCGAGTGGGCAGCTTCATATGATGACGGCGGCTTGGACATGAGAAGTAAGGCAAAACATGACGAATGGGAGAAGCTGCTGACGTGTCCGCAGATTATATTGGATGGGAGCCTGCCGCTTGAGGAAAGTTTTGAAAGGATACGGAAAATTTTGGTGGCTGCACGATAAGGGTGGGAAAGCAGCGCAGGAAAAGAAATACGTTTTAAGCAAGGCGCAAAGCTGGCGGATTTATGAATACTAAAAAGCTTGCGGTTCAAGCGTTTCCTCAATGCGCCGCAAGCTTTTTGTATCCTCTGTTATGCTAAAATCCGCTCAATTGTGTCTCGCTCCTCCTGACAAAATTGCGTGTTTTCAAGCATTCCGACATTATCCAATATCTGCGCCGCGCTTGACGCACCGATTAACACACTGGTTATATCCCCGTCCCGTATAATCCACGCAAGCGCCATCTGCGCCAGGCTTTGCCCGCGTTCTTTGGCAAGTGCATTCAGCGCGCGTACCTTGTTTAATGTTTCCTGCGTGATTGCAGCCTCCTTTAAAAACCGCCCGTCTGTCCGGACACGGCTGTTTTCGGGAATGCCGTTCAGGTAACGGTCTGACAAAAGCCCTTGCGCCAACGGACTGAATGTAATAATGCCAATTCCGTTCCAAGCCGCATAGTCCTTCAGCCCGTCTTTCTCAATATCACGGACAAACATCGAATACTTTCTTTGATTAATAATAAACGGCGTTCCCATTTCCTGAAAAAGCCCTGCAATCGCGATTGTCTGTTCCTTATTATAATTCGAAATCCCGATATACAACGCCTTCCCACTTCTGACAATTCCGTCTAACGCCCTTGCCGTTTCCGCTAACGGCGTATTCGGGTCTGGTCTGTGATGATAAAAAATATCCACATATTCCAGTCCCATTCGCCGTAGACTTTGGTCAAGACTTGCCACTAAATACTTTTTGCTGCCCCAGTTTCCGTAAGGTCCCGGCCACATATCATATCCTGCTTTCGTGGAAATAATCAGTTCATCTCTGTAAATCCCAAGGCTTTTTTCCAAAATGCGTCCAAAGTTCTCCTCTGCGGAACCTGCAACGGGACCATAATTATTTGCCAGGTCAAAATGCGTAATCCCATTGTCAAATGCCGTTTCGCACATTTGAACCATGTTATCGAAATTGCCGTTAGAGCCGAAATTATGCCACAGCCCCAACGATACCGCCGGAAGCAGCAGTCCGCTTGCGCCGCAGCGGTGATACTTCATTTTGTCATAACGCGTTTCCTTTGCTATATACATTGTAATCCTCCATTTCTGACAGTATAATAAAAGCGATTTAATCAGTTGCAAAAATGACACAGGTGTCGTTTTTAAATTTGCCATTTTTATCACTGCTTTAAATCAAAACTTATTTTGTACTGCCAATACTTTAATATTATTGGTAATCTTATTCAGAAAACAGTAGTAAGTTGAGTTTCCTTTGCATTTAATCTTCCCAAATCGCAATAGAAATTTTAGTAAAGAACACAAAATAATATAAAGCATTATAACACAAAAAATATTAGAAGCGAATGGAAATTTTCTAAAAAAGAGGTTTTTGAAACATATCAAATATGTTAGACTAAAATAGAATGGAGCAGTAAAAGTGTTTTGATGTTGTCATGTCAGGTCATGTAGTCGGTGATTTTTATGATGAAGAAATTGCAGAACTGACGCACGTGACAAAAAACAAAGGATTCATTGTCTGTTGCAACGGTGATGACAAATTTAAGCGAACGGCGCCTGATCACGAACTTGTGACTAGAGGATTTGAATTTTTCAGACATGAAAGTTGTGAGGGAGGAATTATTTATGATTATGGAAAACGCATTCAAAAAGGCTTCCGGTAACGATTAGAGCAGCCAATAAGAGTTGCAGTCCCCATTGTATAATAGAAGCTTATGCAATGGGGGAATTTTTAACAATCCATCAAATTCTACAAAGGAGATTTATACGCATGAATTATAAAATCATACGGCTGACAGACAATCCCGCATTAAAGGAGCAAGCCGCGCAGTGGTTTCACGAAAAATGGAATATCCCTTTGGCGGCATACATGGAAAGCATGGAAGCGTGCCTGACAGACAAATCACCCGTGCCGCAATGGTACCTTGCGATAGAGAACAACCGTATCATCGGCGGATTGGGCGTTATCGAAAACGACTTTCATAACAGAAAAGATCTTACGCCAAATGTCTGCGCTGTCTACATCGAACAAGACAAACGCGGCAACGGCATAGCCGGGGCATTGCTTGATTATGTGTGCGCAGATATGAAAGAAAAGGGCATTGATGCCTTATACCTTTTAACAGACCACACAGCCTTTTATGAACGCTACGGATGGGAATTTTTCTGTATGGTACAGGGCGACGGCGAACCGGAGCTGTCAAGAATGTATGTTCACAGAGGCTGACACAGTGTAACAGTTCTTATGTACAACGAGGTACAAACTGCGTTGAAAGAACTGCATAAAGCCAAACGCATATGCAAGTTATAATGCATTTTTAGGGCACGCTTTCACACACTCATAACATAAAATACATTCCGTCCCGTTTTTGCGTGTTCTCGCATTATCCGTCACATCGACATTCATCGGGCAGACCTGTTTGCACCTGCCGCATGAAACGCATTTGCTTTTGTCACACCGGATACGCAGCAAAGAAAAATACGACATTGGCTTTAAAAACACTGTAATCGGACAGACATATTTGCAAAACGCACGGTTGTCCCTGAGCATAAACGCCAACAAAATTCCGGCGGCATAATACGAAATGTTTCCGATTAAAAATGCCCAAAACATGATACGCTCCATGTCGTTTATCTGTGCAAGAAACAAGGCGCTGACAAAGATAAAAGACAATACAAACATGACATATCGAAACCAACCCCATTTTTTGCGCGGCTGCTGCGGTACTTTATAAGGAAGTAAATCCAATATCATCGCCGTCCAACAGGCGAAGCCGCACCATCCCCGCCCGAAAATCAGCGGACCGAAGATTTTTGCCACCGCGTAATGAATGGTTGCCGCCTCAAAAACACCGGTAAACAGATAATACCAAAACCCTTCAAGCTGCATATTTTCGTTCGAAAGCAGTCCAAGATAAACAAGCATATATGTCCCGACCAAAAACTGTGCAACCCTGCGTGCATGCCGGTAGTGCAGTTGAAATAATAAAAAGCCAACCGCGAGCGCCGTTCCGATATAGCTGAAGTTAAACAGGTAAAAAATATTCTGTTTGGCGAGCCAAAGGGTGACGGCAATTGTTTCAAAAATCAGCCACATCGTGATGGGCAAAATCCATTTTTTTATTGTAGCAAACTGTTTCACTCCATGTCCTCCAATTTCTCAATGCATCGCTTTGCCCATTCGATACAGGCTTTGATAAAGCAAAAGCCGAAATCTGCCGTAAACTGCCAGTAAATCGTTTGGTAATCGTCTTTATCAGAACCGTAGGTTTCGATACTTGCGGGCACGGATTGCATACGCTCCAAATATGCCTCGCAATCTGTCTGAAACTGCCGCAGCAGTTCAGCGCTCTGCGCAGGCGGCATATTTCCGGCAAAAAAGACCTTCATAAGAAACACACTTTTAAACTGTATGGCGCTTTCGCCCTCACCTTCGGCAAGCCAGTCCAAAAACGCCTTTCTGCCTGCGTCCGTAATTGTAAAAACCGTTTTATTCGGTCGCTCCGACTGGATAACGGTTTCACCGCAGATAAACCCGTTCTTCTCCAGCTTTTTCAATTCCAAATAAATATGACTGTTTTGCGCGTGCCAAAAAAACGCCAAGGAAGATTCAAACGCTTTCACCAAATCATATCCGCTCATCGGCGTATAATTTAAAAATCCTAAAATTCCAAACCCTAATGACATTGCAGTTTCTCCTGTTTTTTGTTCCCGTAAGCAATGAGCCAAATAACGTGCTTAAAATCAGCCAAAGGTTGGTTTTCATATATTGCCGATTGCTGTGAGGGATTTCACTTTAAGAATAGTATAATATTATACTAATAAAATATTATAGTATTGTCAATAACGAAACAATGCCCTTTTTGAAATTGTACTCTGATTGAAAATGAGCCTTTAGAGGAAATCATCATTCCATCTGCTTCCCCCGCACAAACCGCACCGAAAAAACCGTCGCTCTGACAATCCAGTCCACGAAAATTCCAATCCATACCGCCATCAGCCCAAAATGAAATACCCGCACAAGCAAAACGCAAATCCCCACGCGGCAAAACCACATGGAACAGACCGAAACAATCATCGGAACACGCACATCGCCCGCCGCCCGAAATCCATAAGGCAGTCCAAACGCTCCCACCCAAACAAGCGGTTTCACAATCGTCATTGCCGTAACCATTTTCAAACATAAGTCTGCCGTCGCAGGTTCCATGCCGCTAATCCATGTTACGGGTTTTGTGAATGCGAGCACCAAAAGGCATGACACCAGCACTCCAATCCATGCAACGCGCATCAGCTTTACAATATAATACCGGGCCTCCTGCGACCTATGCGCACCGATACACTGACCGACCACCGTCATCAGCCCGATGCCGACACTGTTGCTGAAAATGCCGTTCACAAGCTCCATAATATCCGTCATTGCCTGCGCGGAAATAGCCACCGTTCCCATCGTCGAAACCGTTGACGCAATCGCAAGCTTTCCAAATTGAAACATTCCGTTCTCGATTCCTGTCGGAATGCCGATTGCCATAATTTTAACAATCAAAGGCATATCAGGGCGGATTTTGAGATAATCCCGCACGACTATCGTCTGCCCTGGTTTTCGCAGGCAGTAAAAAACCACGACCGTACTGAAAATCCTTGCCAAAAGCGTTGCAAATGCCGCGCCCGCCACACCCTGGTGAAAGCCGTAAAGAAACAACGCGTTTCCCGTAACATTGATTACATTTGAAAGTACAGATACCTTTGTCGGAAATTTGGCATTGCCTGACGCTCTGTAGAACGCCGCGCCCGCGCTGAACAAGGCAAGAAACGGATAGGAGAGCGCCGTTATCAAAAAATAAGACCGTGCATTGCGCATAACAGCGTCCTCAACGCTTCCGAATATCAACAGCAAGAGACGTTCGCCGCCCAAAAGACAGACCGCAGAAACCGAAACCGCAATTACAAACACCGTAAGCACAACCTGTCTTGCAGTTTGGCTGCTTCCCTCATTGTCTCCGCTGCCGATAAACTGCGAGCAGATAATTGCCGCGCCTGCTGCCATCGCTGAAAAAATCTGAATTACAAGATTGTTAATCGAATCCACAAGCGCGACCGCCGGGATTGCTGCGCTTTCGACTGTCGAAACCATCATCGTATCCACCATTCCCATCAGGGAATTTAATAGCTGTTCAATTACAATCGGCAAAATCAGCCAACAAAGCTGCTTCTTATCAAACAGTAAGTTGTTCCAATCAATTTTTGTCTTATCATATAATTTCATTCGCAATCAACTCCATAAATCAAATTATATCGGAAACGGGAGAAAAAGAGAATCAACTAATAATAGAGTAACATGTGTTATATCTCAAAGAACAAGTTATTGTCAGTCAGTATCAATTGGTTTAGAATAGAAATAATGATTTTATTTTTAAGGAGGCGCTGTTAAAATGGATATTGAATTTCGAAAAATAACGGATTTTCCCCGCGGAACGCTCGCGGCGCTTTTGAGGGATGGCTATTCCTTCGAGCCAAAGTTTGAACGCGACTGGGACACGCAATGGCAGGAGTTTGACGATTTCTTTTACGACAATCCTCACATTGCCGACTTCAGCGGATTTATGACAGTCCTCCAAGAAACGCCTATCGGGTTTGTTTCATGGAATCCGACAAAGCTTCCTGAATATACGGAGGTCGGGCACAACTGCATATTGACACAGTACAAAGGAAACGGCTATGGAAAATGCCAAATGCGCGAGGCGGTTCGGCGTATCATTGCACAGGGCGCTGAAAAAATTATTGTCTGTACAAACGAGATTTGCGTTCCCGCGCAACATACGTATGAAAGCGTGGGATTTCAATTTGTAAAAACGAGCGAAGAGCCATTCTGCTCCGAATATGCGGGGCAGAGAATGTATTATGAGATTAGAAACACACGGAGATATTCTGAATGAAAAAACTGCTGCTGATTACAGGCGATATTGCTGCCGGAAAATCGACGTTTTCCCAAATATTATCCGCAAGGTATAGCGCCGCGGTGTTCCAAAAAGATACGGTAAAAGAAATTTTGGGTGAATGGATTGGATTTCAAAACCGCGAAGAAAACAAGGCGCTTTCAAACGCGGCGATAGATGTGATGTGTCACATATTTTCTCGGATTTCGCCAACAAAAGCCGACCTGATTCTTGAGGCGAATTTCCATGAAAAAGAATTGCAAAAGCTGCACCAGATTGCCAAAGAACGTCAATACGACGTGCTGACACTGGTATTGCGGGGCGATGCGGATGTTTTGTATGAACGGTATATGCACCGCATCCACGCGGAAAACAGGCATCCTGTTCATTTGTCGACGACGCTGGACGTAAGAGAGAATTTTATGAAAATTGCAGAATTTATTCGCAAGGAGACGATTTTAGGAGAAACGCTGACCGTTGAGGCTACGGATTTCGCGTATCAGAGCGATCCTGTAATTTTGCATCGGATTGATGATTTTATGAAGAAATAATTTTTCCGGGAAGTAAGATTTTTAAAGCAGGTTGCGAAAAGCGGCATTGGCGGTTATAATGTTTTTTATATTGCAAGAAATTTGTCAAATTTCCCTTGACCATACAGTTACTGTACGGTTTATGATACAGATAGAACAGAAAGCACATAAAAGTAAGGTGTACAAAAACTGTATCAGAAAGGGAGGATTTGTATGAGAAAATGGAAATGGTTCGGGATTGCGTTGGGTGTTGTGCTTGTGACGGCGGCGGTAGCAGGCGTGTTGTATGGAAAGAAGATGAAAATGCTTGTGGTTTCGCTCAAAAGCTTCCGAAACGAAAATTTGGCGCACACGTTTCAGCACACCCCCGAAATCCAGCCGACGGAAAAAATCAGCAGGGGAGAGGACACATTTTCGTTCCAAAAGGAGGACAATTGTCCGTTGGCAAAGCAGTTTGTTTTTGCGGATTGTTCCTATGAAACAGAAGCATTCCTTGCGGATACCAGAACCTCGGCGCTGTTGGTGGTGAAAGACGATGTCATCAAGTATGAGCAATACTTTTTGGGAGGCGGCGAAGATACGCTGTTTTCTTCCAATTCGATGGGAAAGTCGTTTGTGTCGGCGCTTTTGGGCATTGCCGTCTCGGAAGGGTATGTGCAGGACATTGAGGACCCGATTGGAAAATATGTTCCGGAATTTGTGGGAACGGATTTGGAGACTATTCCAATCAGGGCATGTTTGCAAATGGCGTCAGGCATTGACTTTGACGAGGATACGGACATGAGCGGTTTTTCCATGCGGACGCTGTTGGGAAGTCCCGCGATGAAGGTGATTGCCAAATACGGCGTGCAGGAGGCGCCGTACACATACCGCAGATATTTGAGCATTAACACGGAAATCCTGGGCGCGGTGATTACCAATGCCACGGGCAGAAGTCTTGCCGAATATATGGAGGAAAAGCTGTGGAAGCGCATTGGCACGGCGCATGACGCGTACTGGACTTTAAGCAATGGAACGGAGCTTGCAATGGGCGGTTTGAGTGTTTCACTCAGGGATTATGCGCGCTTTGCAAGGCTATACTTAAACGGCGGCAGCTATAACGGAACGCAGATTTTGCCTGCGGACTGGGTGCAGGACAGCTTTGACGTCAGCAAGGCGTATTCCAAGCCGGGTGCAAACCATGATGCCTATAATGCGATTGGATATGGGTATCAGTGGTGGGTGCCGGAGGGGGACGAGGGCGAGTTTATGGCAATCGGCGTCTACGGGCAGTGGATTTATGTAAACCCAACAAGTCAGGTGATTATTGTAAAAACAAGTGCGGACCCGGATTTTATGGAAAAAGACTACGAGCTAAAGCATGTGGAATTTTTCCGGGCAGTTGCACACGAAATTGGGAAAGAGTGATGAGGAATGCAGGCAGATTATAAAGAAAAGGGGCTTTTGCTTCTAAAAAAAGGACAAAAAGGAATGATTCATGCGATTTTCAGCAGATTTGGGCTGATGCTGCTGTTAATGATTGCGCAGGTTTTGATTCTTTTTGGCATTTTCCGCTGGTTTGAGGAATTTTTACCGCATATTTGGGGCGGAACCGTACTGTTTACGTTTATTATGGTAATCTGTCTGCTCAACAGCAGAATGAATCCGACGGCGAAAATCACATGGCTGATTGTGATTATGCTTGTGCCGGTGTTCGGTGTGCTTTTGTTTGCATACACGCAAAGCGACATCGGGCACCGCGCCTTAAAGCAGCGCATGAACCAGATTATCACGGAGACGAAGGAGAAGATTCCCCAATCCAAGGATACGATAGAGCGGCTGACAAAGCAGGACCCGGGGGTGGCGCGGCTGGCGCACTATATGCACAGGAGCGGCTGTCATCCGGTATTTGAAAACACGGCGGTTACTTATTTTCCGCTGGGGGAGGATAAGTTTGCCCAAATGCTGAAACAGCTTGAGGCGGCGCAGCATTTTATTTTTATGGAATACTTTATTGTGGATGAGGGCACGATGTGGGGAAAGATCCTTGAAATCCTTGCAAGGAAGGCAAAAGAAGGCGTGGACGTGCGCGTGATGTATGACGGCGCGTGTGAGTTTGCACTGTTGCCGCACGATTATCCGAAGCGTCTTAGGGCGCTTGGTATTCGGTGTAAGATGTTTGCGCCGGTGTCGCCGTTTGTTTCCACGCATTATAATTACCGCGACCACAGGAAAATTTTGGTGATTGACGGGCATACGGCGTTTAACGGCGGCGTGAATCTTGCAGATGAGTATATTAATCAGAAGAAAAAGTTCGGGCATTGGAAGGATACTGCCGTGATGATAAAGGGTGAGGCGGTAAAAAGCTTTACCTTGATGTTTTTGCAGATGTGGCATGTTGACGAAGCAAAGGATGAGTCGTCGCGGTTTCTTGCGTATCCGTCGTTTCCGGTCGAGGAGGCTAAGGGATTTGTCGTTCCGTATGGGGACTGTCCGCTTGATGATGATAAACTGGGTGAGCGGGTGTATATGGATATTTTGAACCGTTCGCTGTCGTATGTACATATCATGACGCCGTATCTGATTTTGGATGGGGAAATGGAGACGGCGTTAAAGTTTGCGGCGGAGCGGGGCGTGGATGTTGTTTTGATTCTGCCGGGGATTCCCGATAAGGCAGTGCCGTATGCGCTGGCAAAGACACATTATGCGTCGCTGCTGTCGTCGGGGGTGAAGATTTACGAGTATACGCCGGGCTTTGTGCATGCGAAGGTGTTTGTGAGCGACAACGATGAGGCGGTTGTGGGGACGATAAATTTGGACTACCGCAGTCTGTATCATCATTTTGAGTGTGCGACGTATTTGTATCAGGCAGACTGTATTTTGGCGATCGAGGCTGATTTTCAGGAAACGCTCGCAAAGTGCAAAGAGGTTACGATGTACACCGTGCAACATGAGAAGTGGCGTGTGAAACTTACGGGGAAGTTGATGAAGGCGGTGGCACCGCTGATGTAGGCAGTGGTTTTTGGCGCGTCAAAAATTTGACAAAGTTTTTTGAAAAACTTGTTGACAGATTTAGACAGAAGTGGTAAGATATATCTTGCGAGTGACGCGGAGAGGTAAAAACGAAGGCGTTGTAAGCAATATAGGATGCGGAAGTGCTGGAATTGGCAGACAGGCAAGACTAAGGATCTTGTGCTCAGTAGAGCGTGTGGGTTCAAGTCCCATCTTCCGCAGTGTAAAGGCTTAGTAAATACTAGGCTTTTATTTTTTGTTTGATCTTGAAAATCTGTTATTAAAAATGTTTTTTATTACTGTAGAAATTATTGTAATATAGTTGCATTATAATTTGAAGCGTTTTACTATATTTGTCAATTTTAGACGAATAAAGTCGTAAAATTGCACAAAAATAAAATTAAATATTAAATAAAATCAACTGCTTTTTATGCCCGCATATGATATAATGTATGCAAGAGCAAAAAGCGGCGCTAAAGGAGAAAATGCTGCGATAGCGGAAAGTATACCCAAAAGACCTATTCTAAAAGGTATCTGCATTGATTAAATTATAATATGGCAAAGGAGAAAGTTATATGAGCAGTCAATTAGTTTGGCAGGAGCGGTTTAATATTGGTGTGGAAGTCATTGACAAGGAACACAAAAAGTTGTTTAATGTTTTGAATAAGCTGTTTGCTTACGGGAAGGAGGAAGAAAAGAGCCAGTGGGTTTGTCAGGAAGCGATTAAGTATTTCAGGGACCATGCGATCCAGCACTTCTCGGAGGAAGAAGAGTATATGGCGTCGATTCACTATGCGGGTTTGGAAACACACAGGCATATTCATAATAATTTCCGCGAGAAAACACTTCCTACACTTGAAAGCGAGCTGCTGCGAACAAATTATTCAATGGAAGCAGTAGAGCATTTTTTGGGCGTTTGTGCCGGCTGGCTGATAGGACATACGCTGATTGAGGATCATGCAATTACGGGAAAAGCCGCGAGCAAGTGGAGCGGTCTTCTTCCGGATGAGCAACAGGCGGCGATGAAGAATACGATTATGCAGCTTCTGCATGATATGTTCCGGTTGAAACCGCGTGTAGTCAGTGACTGTTATGGCGGAGAGAAGTTTGGAGAAGGAATTTATTATCGTTTGATTTATTCCACAAAAGATCGTGAAAAGTGGGAGATTATTTTAATTTTTGAGGAAAAGCTGATTGTCAGCACGCTTGGCGGAATTATGGATACGCAGTCCAAAGCGGTCAGCGTAATGCTGATGAATGCTGCAAGATATACGGCGCGTCAATTCGTAGAAAGTATCCGCCAGCATCTTCCGTTTGCGGATTCGGATGAAATCGTGGATGAACAGTTATTGACCTATGAGCAGTTTGAACGGGTATATGAGAAGCAGAATCCGCAGATTAGTCTGTTGTTTGATACGGGCGCAGGTTATTTTGCATACTGTTTTGTTGCACCGCATCTTCTGCAGGGTGACGGCGGAATTGCCATTCAGGCAGACAATGCAATGGAAGAAATTCAGAAGTATCTTAAAAGAGGGCATTTGGGGAAGAGACGTAAAATTCTTGTAGTGGATGATTCTGAATTTGTACTGCGTGCAATGGAGGAGCTGCTGGGTAAGGATTACGAAGTCCTGCTGGCAAAATCCGGGCTGTCAACGATTCGGGCAATTACATTGAACCGTCCTGACTTGGTTTTACTGGATTATGAAATGCCGATTTGCGATGGAAGCCAGGTGTTGGAAATGATCCGCGCTGAGGAGGATTTTTCAAATATTCCCGTTATTTTCCTGACAAGCAGGGTCGATAAGGAAAGCATCAAAAAGGTACTGGCATTAAAACCCGCAGGTTATTTATCCAAGTCGCTGGATCCTGTGGATGTCAAAAAAGAAATTGACAAATACTTTGAGAAGGTATCAGGTGTTAAAATATAGAAAATAATGAATATTTTTCCGTTCTTGTCCATATAATTTAATACATATCATATTAACAAATAAAATGTATCAATTATAAGGAGATTGTGTATGGCAAGAGGAGTGAAAAAGTCATTACAGGAAAAAATTGCGCAAAAGGAGGAGCTTATCGACGCACTGTCCATGAGAATCAAAAAAGAGCGCGATGAATTGAACGAGCTTTTGGAGCTGCAGAAAATGGAGGAGTTGAATGAGCTTCGCATTGTGGTGCAGAAATCAGGGCTTGAGATTAATGACATCATACAGATGGCGCAGATGCAGGCGGCACAGTAAACACTGTGCAGGATACAAAAAAATATCCGGAAAAAGTCCAAACATAATTGCGTACATAGCCCAAAAAGGGTATAATGGATAGCAAGTATGTAAGGACTTTTTTGTTATTACAGAGGAAAAATCCATAGAGAGAGAAAGGAAAGGATAGTACAATGATAAACATACGCGAATTATATCATCATTATAAGGAGTATGCGGATAAGGAGGTCACAATCGGCGGCTGGCTTCGAAGTAAGCGGGATTCCAAAACGTTTGGATTTTTGGTAGTCAATGACGGTACTTTTTTTGAGCCGCTTCAGGTTGTTTACAGTGATAAGCTCGACAATTTTGCGGTAATATCGAAACTCAATGTGGGTGCTGCGGTGATTGCGACGGGTGTTGTGACATTGACGCCTGATGCAAAGCAGCCTTTTGAGATACAGGCGGCGAAGGTAGAAGTGGAAGGTGATTCGACACCAGACTACCCGCTTCAAAAGAAGCGTCACAGTTTTGAATACTTGCGGACGATTTCTCATTTAAGACCGCGAACCAATACGTTTCAGGCGGTATTTCGGGTGCGTTCGCTCTGTGCGTACGCGATTCACAAGTTCTTTCAGGAGCGGGATTTTGTCTATGTGCATACACCCCTGATTACCGGAAGCGACTGTGAGGGAGCGGGAGAGATGTTTCAGGTTACAACGCTTGATTTAAGCAATATTCCTATGGCTGACGGCCAGGTAGATTTTTCACAGGACTTTTTCAATAAACCGACAAATCTGACGGTGAGCGGACAGCTAAACGGTGAAACATACGCGATGGCATTTAAAAATATTTATACGTTTGGACCGACGTTTCGTGCGGAAAATTCCAATACAACGCGCCATGCTGCGGAATTTTGGATGATAGAGCCCGAGATTGCGTTTGCCGATTTGAGAGATGACATGATGCTTGCCGAGAACATGCTTAAGTATATTATTAATTATGTACTGGAGAATGCGCCGGAAGAGATGGCATTCTTTAACCAGTTTGTGGATAAGGGATTAATTGAACGGCTGCAGCATGTAGCGAACTCGGAATTTGGACATATCACATATACGGACGCCATTGAGGAGCTCAAAAAGCACAACGATGAGTTTGAGTATCAGGTGTCATGGGGCTGTGATTTGCAGACGGAGCATGAACGGTACTTAACAGAGAAGCTTTTTGGCAGACCGGTGTTTGTGACGGATTATCCTAAAGAAATCAAGGCGTTTTATATGAAGCTCAATGAGGACGGAAAGACGGTTGCGGCGATGGACTGCCTTGTTCCGGGAATCGGTGAGATTATCGGCGGCAGCCAAAGAGAGGACAAACTGGATGTGCTTGAAAAGCGTATGGATGAGTGCGGATTAAAGCCGGAGGATTACGCGTTTTATCTTGATTTAAGACGTTACGGCAGTGCGAAGCATGCCGGATTTGGACTGGGCTTTGAGCGCTGTGTCATGTATCTGACAGGTATGGGCAACATCAGGGATGTTATTCCGTTCCCCAGAACGGTAAACAATTGTGAGCTGTAATGCATATGCATTGCGTATCGCATGCATACAGCATATTGTTTCATAAAAACCAAAGAAGAAGCAACAAAAAACGAAAGGAGGATTTTTATGAACAGATTTTTGAAACGTATTCTCGCAGGCGCGCTTTCCCTTGCTATGGCGGCAGGACTTGCGGCAATGCCGGCGGAGGCAAAGGAGGATCTTGCGGGAAAGCTTGTAGTAATCCACACAAATGATATTCACGGACGCTACGAGAACAACGAGGAGAGCCTCGGTATGTCGTCGGTGGCAGCGCTCAAAGGGTATTACGAGACGCAGGGTGCGAATGTTCTGCTGTTTGATGCCGGTGATTTCAGTCAGGGTACAAATCTTGTGAATTACTATGACGGGCTTGATTCCGTGCATTTTCTGAATGCGGCGGGCTATGATGCGGTTTCGCTGGGAAATCACGAGTTTGATTTCGGATTTGATGAGCTCAAGGCGATGGCGGATGCGGCGCAGTTCCCTATTCTTGACGCAAACATTTTGAGCAGGGAAACAAACGAGCCTTATTTTGCAAGTAACACCGTATTTACGTTTGGAAATATGACGGTAGGTGTGTTTGGACTGGATACACCGGAAGCAAAGACGAAGGCAAGTCCGAAAAATGTGAAGGATGTTATTATTTTGGATAACGAAGAGCTTTTCGCATGTGCGCAGGCGCAGGTTAACGAACTCAAAGCAAAGGGATGTGACTATATTATTTGTATCGGGCATTTGGGCGTGGACGAGGAAAGCACCGGCAGACGTTCCGTGGATGTGGCTGCAAATGTAAACGGCATTGACCTTTTGGTTGACGGTCACAGCCATACGAAAATTGACGGCGGCATTGACGTAAACGGAACAAAGATTGTCAGCACGGGAAGCTATTTGGAAAAAATCGGCGTTGTCGTTTACGACGGCAAGACAACAAAGGCACAGCTTGTAGATGATTTATATACGGTAGGCGGATGCCCTTCAATGGATGCTTTTGTAAAGAGCTTTAATGACATTGTGAAAGAGGCATATGCAGGTACGTTTGCCACAACAACGTCTCTTTTGGATGGTACGAGAGGGAATGTGCGTACGCGTGAGACAAATCTCGGCGATTTCTCGGCAGATGCGTACAAGTACACGGCAGAGACATACGTGGCAGACAATGAGCTGGATATGGTAATTGACGGTGCAATTCAAAATGGCGGCGGTATCAGAGATACGATTGCGGCAGGCGAAATTTCAATGGATACCCTTTATAAGGTATTTCCGTTTGGAAATACAGTTTCAATTGTTACGTTAAAGGGTTCTGAATTGTTAGAGGCGTTAGAGGCATCCTGCTTTGCATGTCCGAATGAATTGGGAGGCTTCCCACAGGTATCCGGCATTCAGTTTACGATTGATACGTCCGTGCCGTATGCACAGGGCGCATTTTATCCCGACTCTACATATTACGCACCGGCGGCGCCGGGAAGCCGTGTGACAATTACGTCTGTAGGCGGGAAGGCATTTGATCCGAATGCGACATACAATATTGCCGTAAATAACTTTATGGCAGACGGCGGCGACACATATTACGTATTTACAAACGCGTCACAGGTTATTGATACGGAAGTTGTCGATGCGGAAGGACTTATTTCTTATGTAAACTCACTTGGCGGAGTAATCGGAGAAGCGTATGCAGCACCGAAAGGAAACATTACGATTAAGTAATCAGTAAGAATAATCAATTAAATACAAGATAAAATAACCGGAGACTTCATGTAAAATGAATGCTCCGGTTATTTTTGTATGTTGCTCTAATACAGGTTCATAATATATTAAGATATATTAAGCAGGTCTGCTGTCCGATGTGGATGACGCGGAAATTTGTCTGTTTGTCGTTTGCGGCTTTTCCGCCTTTTTCGGAATTTCAATTGTGGCGGCTTCGGTCTTCTTTAGATTCTTTTGTGCCGTCGAGAGCATCAGTTTGATTCGATTGAGCTGATTGACTTCCGAAGCACCGGGATCATAGTCGATTGCAACAATATTTGCTTCCGGGTGACGCCGCCGGAGCTCTTTGATAACCCCTTTGCCAACGACATGGTTTGGCAGACAGCCAAAGGGCTGTGTACATACGATATTCGGGGTACCGCTGTTAATCAATTCTAACATTTCTCCTGTAAGGAACCATCCTTCTCCGGTTTGGTTACCGAGTGAGACAATCTCCGCAGCATGTTTTGCGGTTTCGTCTATGTTGGCAGGCGCAATAAAATGTCTGCTTGCGGCAAATGCATCGCTCATAGGTTTGCGGAGCATTTGAATTGCTTTGATTCCCATCCGGCTAAGACGCGCGCCTTTTTTGCTTGTGCCAAAATGTTCTGCTTTATAGATCTGATTGTAAAAGCAGTAGTACATGAAGTCCATCAGGTCAGGGACAACTGCCTCTGCGCCTTCCTGCTCCAAAAGTTCCACCAAATGATTGTTTGCAGCGGGAGAGAATTTTACGAGGATTTCCCCGACAATGCCGACACGCGGTTTTTGGATGTCCTGTATGTCAATGGCATCAAAATCAGCAATAATTTGACGGCATATTTTTTTGTATTCATGGTAGGAAGGGTACTTGCGTCCAAGGAACGCATTGCACTTCTTAATCCATTTCTGATGCATTTCATTTACGGAACCCGCTACGGTTTCATAAGGGCGCATTCTGTAAACACAACGCATAAAGATGTCACCAAAGTTTACGGCATATACTGCACGCAGCAGCAGCTTCGGCGTAAGCTTAAAGCCCGGATTACTCTCTAATTTTGAAAGATTAATCGAAATGACCGGAATATGCTCATAGCCTGCCTTTGCAAGGGCACGCCGGATAAAGCCGATATAGTTTGTAGCGCGGCATCCGCCGCCGGTCTGTGACATAACCACCGCCAGCCGGTCTGTGTCATACTGCCCCGAAAGCACCGCCTCCATAAGCTGACCTACAACCAAAAGCGAAGGATAGCAGGCATCATTATTTACATATTTTAAGCCGACATCGACACTGCTCTTGTTGTCATTGTTTAAAACCACAAGGTTGTAGCCGCACATCCGAAACGTAGGCTCTAACAAATCAAAGTGGATGGGTGACATCTGCGGACAGAGAATGGTGTAGTTTTTCTTCATGTCCTTTGTAAAAAGTACCCGGTTTAATCTGCTGGATTGGATGGTGCGCTTTTGCTTTCTCTGTTCCCGCACACGGATTGCGGAGAGCAGGGAGCGGATTCGAATCCGCGCCGCGCCGAGATTGTTTACCTCGTCAATTTTCAGGCAGGTGTATATTTTACCCGAGTCCGAAAGAATATCGTTTACCTGATCCGCAGTAACGGCATCAAGTCCGCAGCCAAAGGAGTTAAGCTGTATTAAATCAAGGTCGTCCCTTGTCTTAACATAGCTTGCCGCCGCATAGAGTCTTGAGTGGTACATCCACTGGTCCGAAACGATCAGCGGTCGTTCGGGCTTTGCAAGGTGTGATACGGAATCTTCCGTAAGCACGGCAATACCATATGAATTAATCAGCTCGGGGATACCGTGGTTGATTTCAGGATCAATATGGTAAGGTCTGCCTGCAAGCACAATGCCGCGCGTCTTGTTTTTCTCAAGGTAGGCAATGACCTCTTCGCCTTTTTTGTACATATCGTTTCGAACCGCGTCAAGCTCTTTCCATGCTGCATCAACTGCTGTTTCCAGCTCATTTGCAGGAATTTCAGGAAATTCCTCTGCAAGTGCCTGTCGGATAAGCTTTGGCTCTTTAAATGATAAAAACGGATTATGAAATGCAACTTCACCGCGTCCGATGGCTTCCACGTTGTTTTTGATATTTTCGGAATAGGACGTGACAATCGGACAGTTGTAGTGATTGTTAGCTTCACCGAACTCATTCCGCTCATAAAACAGCGAAGGGTAGAAGATGAAGTCTACATTCTGCCTGATCAGCCATTCAATGTGACCGTGTGCAAGCTTTGCGGGATAGCATTCGGATTCACTCGGAATGGATTCAATGCCCATCTCATATATTTTTCTGTTTGAAACAGGTGAAAGTACGACACGGTAGTTTAATTTCGTAAAAAATGTAAACCAAAACGGGTAATTTTCATACATATTCAGCACTCTTGGAATACCCACGGTACCGCGCACGGCTTCGGCTTCCGAAAGCGGATCATAAGAGAAGAGGCGTTTTAGTTTATATTCAAACAGATTGGGTACGCTGTTTTGGGTTTTGGATTTTCCAAGACCGCGCTCACAGCGGTTTCCGGATATGTAGCTTCTGCCGTCGGAAAATTTATTCACGGTAAGGCGGCATGCATTTGTACAGCCCTGACATTTTACGAGTGATGTCGCAAAGTTCAGTTCGTTAATCTGTGCAATGGAAAGCATTGTCGAAACTGCGTCGGGTGCAGCCTGATACCGTTCCCTCGCGATAAGGGCAGCCCCGAACGCACCCATAATACCTGCAATGTCAGGTCTGATAACCTCGCAGTCTGCAATTTTTTCAAAGCTTCTAAGCACGGCATCGTTATAAAAGGTACCGCCCTGAACGACAATATGTCTGCCAAGCTCACTTGCATCGGAGACCTTGATTACTTTAAACAAAGCATTTTTGATTACGGAATAAGCAAGCCCTGCGGAGATGTCGGAAACCTCTGCGCCTTCCTTCTGCGCCTGCTTTACCTTAGAGTTCATAAACACGGTACAGCGTGTTCCCAAATCAATCGGATGCTTGGCAAAAAGAGCAGCCTTTGCAAAATCCTGTACACTGTAATTCAGCGATTTTGCAAAGGTCTCAATAAAGGAACCGCAGCCGGAGGAACATGCCTCGTTGAGCTGAACGGAATCCACCGTCTGATTTTTGATTTTAATACATTTCATATCCTGACCGCCGATGTCGATAATGCAGTCGACATCAGGGTTAAAAAAGGCGGCAGCATAGTAGTGTGCCACGGTTTCCACTTCGCCTTCATCCAACATAAATGCAGCCTTAAACAGTGCTTCTCCATAGCCGGTTGAGCAGGAATGTACAATCTTCGCATCGTCGGGAAGCAGTTTGTAAATTTCCTGAATCGACGATATTGCCGTATTCAGAGGACTGCCGTTGTTGCTGCTGTAAAAAGAGTACAGAAGGGTACCGTCCTCGGCGACCACCGCGATTTTTGTGGTAGTGCTTCCGGCGTCAATCCCCAAAAAGCATTTGCCATGATAATCCGCAAGGCTTGCATTTTTTACATGATGGGAACCGTGCCGTGCACAAAAACGGTCATATTCCGTTTCATCAACAAACAAAGGCTCCATACGTTCTACCTCAAACTCCATTTTGATTTCGGAAGAAAGCTTATCCACCATTTCCGACATGGAGTATGAAACCGTCTCCTTTGCATTCAGCGCAGAGCCGATTGCCGCAAAAAGGTGAGAGTTTGCAGTGTCAATAATATGCTCCTCGTCAAGCTTGAGCGTACGGATAAAAGCAGTTTTTAGTTCCGATAAAAAATGAAGCGGACCGCCCAAAAAAGCGACATGTCCCCGGATGGGCTTACCGCACGCAAGACCGCTTATGGTTTGGTTGACGACAGCCTGAAAAATAGATGCCGACAAATCTTCCTTTGTAGCGCCTTCGTTAATCAAGGGTTGTATATCTGTTTTGGCAAACACGCCGCAGCGTGCCGCGATGGTATAAAGCGATTTGTAGTTTTTTGCATATTCGTTCAGACCGCGGGCATCCGTCTGAATCAGCGACGCCATTTGGTCGATAAAAGAACCGGTACCGCCTGCGCAGATACCGTTCATACGCTGCTCGACATTACCGCCCTCAAAATAAATGATTTTGGCATCCTCTCCGCCAAGCTCGATTGCCACGTCCGTTTTCGGCGCAAGCTCGGAGAGTGCGGTGGAAACCGCGATAACCTCCTGCACAAAAGGTACGCCCAAATGATTTGCAAGCGTAAGTCCGCCCGAGCCTGTAATCATAGGATGCAGTTTGATATTTCCAAGTCTTGCATAGGCATCCTGCAGGAGGGAGGAGAGTGTCTCGCGTATATTTGCATAGTGTCTTTGATAATCGGAGAACAACAGCTTATGCTGCGTGTCTAAAATTGCAACCTTAACTGTGGTTGAACCAATATCAATTCCGAGTGTATAGAATTTTTTACTCATGAAAATCATGCCTTTCTATTTATAAACATCATAAACAAATATTTAAAACAAACACCGGTCGGTTATATCAGCAGTTACGACCGTTTAAGCATACATTTGCTATTATACGACAGCACACCCAAAAAGGCAACATGAAATATTTATGCATTTTGGGATTTTATGGAAAATTTATCCGACGGAGTATATGTCCCTTAATTTTATGAAATAAGTATGGAAATTATTAACAAAAAATAATAAAAACGGGAAAAATATAAAAATAATAAAGGGAATTGATGAAGTCTTGGCAAGATTGGTTTACATTTTGTTTTGTGGATGATATACTGGAAAAGCAAGCGCAAAATTTTGCGTGATTATGGAAAGGAGCATGGTCAAAAACATGAATTTTTTAAATAAGCTTGAGCGTAAAATCGGAAAATATGCGATACCGAATCTTTCAAAATATTTGATTTTTGGATATATATTGGGGTATTTGATTCAATTTATTAATCCCAATCTGTTGAATGTGATTTCCTTGAATCCATATCTGATTCTTCACGGGCAGGTTTGGCGGCTGGTTACGTGGATTATTATTCCGCCCAGTGGATTCAGCATTTTATGGACGGTTGTCATGCTGTACTTTTACTATTCAGTGGGAAACGATTTGGAGCGGACATGGGGCACATTTTACTACAATGTCTATCTTTTTATGGGAATGCTGTTTACCGCAATCGGAAGTTTTTTGGTGATGGGATTAAGTTATGTGCCGTCGCTTGAAATCAATGAAGCGATGAAATATTTCGGAGAGGCATCGTATTTTAACATCGTGTCTTCTTACTTTAGCACGTATTATGTAAATATGTCGATTTTTCTTGGCTTTGCGATGACATTCCCCGAGGTGCGCGTGCTTTTAATGTTTGTTATACCGATTAAGGTGAAGTGGCTGGGAATTGCGTATGCGGTTATGCTGCTTGCCGACATGTTCCGGACCGATTTGGTTGGAAAGATTGTGATTGCTGCGTCGCTCTTAAATTTCGTAGTATTTTTCCTGATGACAAGAAGCGGTATCCGGCGTATGTCGCCGCGTGAGGTGAAGCGCAGGCACGACTTTAATAAGGAAGTAAAAAAAGCGCGCCCAATGTCCGTTGCCAAACATAAATGCGCGGTTTGCGGCAAAAACAGTGAAGACAATCCTGATGCGGAGTTTCGTTTTTGTTCAAAGTGCAACGGAAATTATGAGTATTGTCAGGATCACCTTTTTACCCATACGCATGTTCAGTAGCGGGTATAAACGGCAGATAAAAGGAGCGGCACAATCATATGGAGTTTAATCAACAAACGTTTATGGCGGGCTTGGAGCAATTAAAAGAAACGGCACGTCTGCAGGGAAACATGCTTACGAAAGAGCAGCTTGAGGAAGTGTTTGGCGAATGGGGACTGGATGCGCGGCAGCGCGGACTGATACAGGATTATCTGAACAGAAACAATATTGGAATAGACGAGCCGGCGGATGACCGGGAGAAGCTTTCGGGGGAGGATGTCAGCTTTCTTTCCATGTACCTGACAGAGCTTGGCGAATTGCCGCATGTGACGGATGGGGAAAAGCGTGCGGTCATGATGTCAGCGCTCGCGCAGGATAAGGATGCGCAGGCAAAGCTTGTCGAAATCTATCTTCCGGATGTCGTTGCAATTTCAAAGCTCTATGCAGGACAGGGTGTTTTGGTGGAGGATTTAATCGGCGAAGGAAACGTGGCGCTGTCAATGGGAGTCACAATGCTTGCTTGTGTTGAGAATATTGAGGAGGTTGAGGGTTTTCTTATGAAAATGGTTATGGATGCGATGGAAGCATTCATCGGGGACGATTCGGATAACCGTGAGATTGGGGAAGCCGTGCTGGGCAGAGTCAATGAAGTGAATGACAAGGCGAAGGAACTGTATGAGAATCTGCTGCGTAAGGTTACTATAAAAGAGGTTGCGGACGAGCTTGGACTGACGCAGGACAAGGTCATCGAAGCCGTGAAGCTTTCCGCAGACCATATTGACTATATTGAGGAAACGTGAGATATGGATGCATGGGGGTAATAAATGCAGAATGATGACTTTAAATATGTAATTCAGGATACCGGCTGTGTATATTTTGGCAGGGAGCTGACCTATACTGAAATGATGGCAAGAGAGGATGTGCCGTTTAAATTTAAGGCGATTATTAACGGACACATTGGCAAGGACACTGATTTGAATCAGACAATTGCGGCGCACGTATTGGGGATTGACACGGCATCGTTTACCTACCGTATTTTTGAGCAGCTAAAGCTGACCGTCCGGGTCTGCTATCAAACGAAGAAACAGGGGCTGTTTGGCAAAAGCAGGGAGCGATGGATACACAAGGCATGCCCGATAAAGCAGTTTTGTGCGGAGTACAGGGATCAGGTGAAGGCGCATCAGATGATGATTGAGGACATTTCAATTTCAAAGCTTGCGTTAATGGTAATCAGTACCTAAGGAAAGGAACGGTTCAAAAAGTTATGAAAAAGATAGAAGAGCTTACTGCTTATGAAGTGCTTGAAAAAAGGGAAATCAGCGATATTGGTTCCATGAGTTATCTTTTACGGCATAAAAAAACAGGCGCGCGTATTGCGCTTTTGAGTAACGACGATGAAAACAAGGTGTTTTATATCGGATTTCGGACACCGCCCGCAGACTCTACGGGCGTTCCGCATATCATAGAGCACACGGTTCTTTGCGGTTCGAAGGATTTTCCGGTCAAGGACCCGTTTGTGGAGCTTGTGAAAGGCTCACTCAACACCTTTTTAAATGCCATGACATACAGCGACAAAACACTCTATCCGGTGGCAAGCTGCAATGATAAGGATTTCCAAAACCTGATGCATGTCTATTTGGATGCGGTGTTTTATCCGAATATTTATAAAGAAGAAAAGATTTTCCGGCAGGAGGGCTGGCATTACGAGATGGAGGATGCCGATGCGCCGCTTACGATAAACGGCGTGGTCTATAATGAAATGAAAGGGGCGTTTTCCGCGCCTGACGAAATCAACGACAGGGAGGTCGTCAATTCGCTGTTTCCTGATACTGCTTACGGCGTGGAATCAGGGGGAGACCCTGATGTGATACCGACGCTTACGTATGAGCAGTTTTTGGCGTTCCATGAAAAGTATTATCATCCGTCAAACAGCTATATTTATTTATACGGCAATATGGATATGGCAGAGAAGCTTGCATGGATAGACGAAATGTATTTAAGCCGCTTTGACAGTCTTACCATTGACTCGGCGCTTACGCTGCAAAAGCCGTTTGAACGTCCTGTTGTTGTAAAAAAAGAGTATCCTGTTATGGAGGGAGAGTCCTTAGAAAATAATACGTATCTTTCCTATAATATGGTTGTGGGTACAAGCCTTGACAAGGAGCTTTACTTCGCGATGCAGATTTTGGAGTATGCGATTTGTTCGGCATCGGCAGCGCCAATTAAGCTTGCGCTGATTCATAAAAATATCGGTACGGAAGTTTATTCGGTTTACGATAATGGCATTTACCAGCCGTATTTTTCAATTGTGGCAAAGAACGCAAACGATGAACAAAAGGATGCGTTTGTTGAAACGATAGAGGATGAGTTAAAGCGTCTTGTCCGTGAGGGCATTGATAAGAAATCCCTGCTTGCAGGATTAAATTATTATGAATTCCGCTATAGGGAAGCAGACTTTGGCTCTTATCCTAAGGGACTGATGTATGGACTGCAGATGTTGGATTCATGGCTTTATAATGACAATATGCCCTTTGATATGATTGAGGCAATTGATTTGTTTCAGATTTTAAAAGAACGAATTGATACGAATTATTACGAAAAGCTGATTGATCGTTATTTGATTCACAATCAGCATAAATCGGTACTGGTGCTATCGCCAAAAGAAGGGTTGACTGTCCAAAAGGAACAGATGCTTGCCGAGAAGCTGGCGGCTTATAAAGACAGCTTGAGCGATGTACAGATTCAGGCGATTGTTGCGGATACACAGGCGCTTTTGGCATATCAGGAATCGGAGGATGCACCGGAGAATTTGGCTAAGATCCCAATGCTGACAAGGGATGATATGAAAAAGGAATCCGAGCCGTTTATCAACGAGCTTAGGGAAGAAGCCGGCACCAAAGTGCTGTTTCATGATGTGCAGACCAACGGAATTGCTTATATGAAGCTGATTTTTGACGCGTCCAATATTCCGGCGGAGCTGTTTTCTTATATTGGGGTGCTTAAAAATATCTTAGGCTATGTGGACACAAAACTGTATACCTACGGTGAGCTTTTTAATGAAATAAATATTCATACCGGCGGTATTATCAGCTCTGTAAATACTTATGTGAATGCGAAAAAACTGGATGAATATAAATTGACCTTTGAAGTCAAAACAAAGGCGATGTATGATGAAATTGCGCCGGCGCTGGCACTGATGGGCGATATTATAACGGAGTCAAATCTTACGGATACGGACCGCATTCTTGAGATTTTGGAGGAGCTTAAATCAAGGATGCAGGGAAATATGACTTCTGCGGCACATTCGCTTGCGGCGGTCAGGGCGATGTCCTATTTTAGCGAACCGGCAGCGGTATCAGAGCTTGTGAGCGGAGTTCCGTGTTACAGGCTGCTTGAGAAGCTGACGGCGGATTTTGCGGGTTGTAAAGAGGAACTGGCTGCAAAATTGGAAGCGCTTATAAAATGTATTTTCCGTCCGGAAAACCTGATGGTGGATTTGACTGCCACACAGGAAGGGTATGAAAAATTAAAAGATTTGGTTCCAAAACTGAAAGAAATGTTATTTACACAGACTGTTCCAAAAGAACGCTTTGGGCTGACTCCCAAAATGCGCAACGAGGCATTTTCTACTTCCGCACAGATTCAGTATGTGTGCAGGGCAGGAAACTACAGGAAAGGGACAAACTTTCAATATACAGGCGCGCTCAAGGTTTTAAAGGTGATTTTGGGATATGATTATCTGTGGGTTAATGTGCGTGTGAAAGGCGGTGCATATGGCTGCATGTGCAGTTTTGGAAGAACGGGTGACAGTTATCTTGTGTCATACAGGGATCCGAATCTGAAAAGAACGGTTGACGTTTTTGAAAAGACGGGGGATTACATCAGGCAGTTTACAGCCGACGAGCGCACGATGACAAAATATATTATCGGTGCGCTTGGTGACATGGATGTTCCGATGACTCCTGCAGTCAAGGGAAGCCGTTCCGCGAGCGCCTATCTCACCAACCTTACATTTGAGGAAGTGCAGCGCGAGCGCGATGAGCTTCTTTTGTGTACACAGGAGGACATTCAGGCGCTTGCAGGACTGGTAGATGCCGTGATGGCGCAGAATGCCGTCTGCGTTGTGGGAAACAGCCAGTCGATAGAAGAAAACAGAGAATTGTTTATGGAGGTGGAAAATTTATTCCACTAAATGGAGAGTAAGGTTGAAAGAAAATCTTTCAACCTTGATTTGAGGGTCAAATGAACATGCAAGCATGTTCGCTTGACCCATGGAGGCAAAAATGAACAAAGCATATAAATCAGGCTTTGCGGCGCTGATTGGGAGACCGAATGTGGGGAAATCCACTCTGATGAACTGTATCATAGGACAAAAGATTGCGATTACTTCTAAGAAGCCGCAGACGACAAGAAACAGAATACAGACAGTCTATACTTGTGAGGAGGGGCAGATTGTATTTGTAGATACGCCCGGTATTCACAAGGCAAAAAATAAACTCGGCAATTATATGGTGAATGTGGCGCAGCACAGTCTTCGGGAAGTGGATGTGGTGCTTTGGATTGTGGAGCCTACGGATTATATCGGCGCCGGAGAACAGCATATTATAGAACAGCTCAAAAAAGTCAAGGCACCGGTAATCCTTGTAGTCAACAAGATTGATACGGTTAAAAAAGAGCAGCTTTTGGGATACATTGACACGTACAGGAAACAGCTTGACTTTGCGGAAGTCGTACCGGTATCGGCGTTAAAAAATGACAATACACAGGTGCTGATTGCACAGATCATGAAATATCTTCCCTGCGGACCTGCCTTTTATGACGAGGATACGGTAACGGACCAGCCGGTGCGTCAGATTGTGGCGGAGCTTGTGCGCGAGAAGGTGCTGAGCAATATTGACGAGGAGATTCCGCATGGTGTTGCAGTTATGATAGAGGGAATGAAATATGGCAGGAAATTTGTGGATATTGATGCCACCATCGTATGCGAGCGCGATTCGCACAAGGGAATCATCATTGGAAAAGGCGGTCAGATGCTGAAAAAAATCGGGTCCCTTGCCCGCGCCGAAATCGAGGATTTGCTGGAGCAGCATGTAAATCTCAGGCTTTGGGTCAAGGTAAAAAAAGACTGGAGGGACAGTGATTTTCTGATAAAAAATTTTGGATATGACGCAAGAGAAAACGAGTAAAATTTGCGCATAAAATTTTTTTATAAGCACACCCTAACTGTATAAGGAAAGTTGCAGCAGCGTAAATCATTTCGGGAGAATGCGATAGCAAATCGTAAGATTTGATATTGCATTCTCTGAATGCGTCGCTGCCGAGCGACGCTATTTTTACAGAAAGGGAAGGAATAGAATGTACGAAGAAGAGTGGAACAGATTTATGCGGACAGGACAGGTAAGCGATTATTTGGCTTACAGGGAGCATTTTCACACCCCGAATGCCACGGGTAAGTCAGGAGAGATCAATGAGTGCAGGTATGCAGGATTTCATAATCCTTACGGGGATTGTAATAAAATCGGAGCCAATCGGTGAATATGACAGACGTATTGTGCTGCTCACAAAAGAACGGGGCAAGATTTCGGCTTTTGCAAGAGGGTCGAGGAGGGCGGGAAACCGTCTAATGGCACCGACAAATCCGTTTTCGTTTGGGAAATTCCGTCTTTTTGCAGGCAGAACCTCTTATAACGTGTCGGAAGCGGAGATTTCAAATTATTTCGAGGAACTGCGGTCCGATTTTATCGGTGCATATTATGGCATGTATTTTCTTGAAATCTGTGATTATTATACAAGGGAAAACAATGACGAGACGGGGATGCTGAAGCTTCTGTATCAGTCGCTGCGGGCGCTTGCATCAAACCGGTTTTCGGATAAACTGGTGCGATGCGTGTTTGAATTGAAGGCGGTAATGATAAACGGGGAGTTTGGCGGTGTGGACAGCAAGGATGCGCTGGGAGAGAGCACGGCATATACGGTTACATATATTATAAATACGCCGCCGGAGAAGCTTTTTTCGTTTGATGTGAAACCGGAGGTTTTAAAGGAATTGACAGTTTTTTGTAGAAAAATCTGTCAAAGAACATTTGATAAGGAGTTTAAAAGTCTTGAAATACTTGAAAAACTGGAGTAAGTTGTATATAATATAACGCAGTTGTAATGAATGATAGAATGTAGCTGCGTGAATATGGCGCGCAGACGGAGGGAGACATGAGAAAATTCATGAAAAGATTTATCGCTATAATGAGTATTATCGTTTTTGGATTGTGTGCGTGTAGTGATGGTAAAGCGGGGGCGAACAACAGTACGAAGGCTCCCGGGGGGTCTGCGATTACCGTGAAAAAGGACGGCAGCATCGAGAGCTGGCTGACGGTTGAGGGTTTTAGCACGGATTACAGTGAGGAAGGGTTAAAAAATCTGATTGATACGTCAATTACGGCATATCAAAATCAGGCGGGACAGGCACAGGTCAGCCTAAAAAGCTGTAAAAAAGATCAGCAGGACAAGCTTGGCGTGGAGATGACATTTGGTGACTGGAGTTCCTATGCCGGATGGAATAATTACTTCCTTGACTATATGTATGCATCGGAAATGGGAATGGAAACCGGAACGATTGAAAACAGTACGGACGGCTTTTTCGCGGGGACAATTTCAGATGCCTATACGGCGGGATATGACTTGGAAACGACGCTTACGGCAGCATCAGAGAATAGCGCGAAACAGAGTGTAACCAAGGCGGATTTGCTTAACATGGGGGAGAGCCACATTGTTGTTTTGGCACGGTATGGCGATGACGAACCGATTACCGTAAACTGTTATAACGATATTTTGTACGTGAGCGACGGCGTAAGCGTTACCGGTAAAAAGAGTGCGACAGTTGACGCGATGGACGGATATGGTATCATTGTGTTTCAATAGAGCTATCATAAATATAATATAGGAAAAGACAAAAAAGGAGAAAAGATACATGGAAAAGACATTAGACAAAATCGTAGCATTGTCAAAAAGCAGGGGTTTTGTATACCCTGGTTCGGAGATTTACGGCGGTCTTGCAAACACTTGGGATTACGGTAACTTGGGCGTAGAGTTGAAAAACAACGTAAAGCGCGCATGGTGGCAGAAGTTTATTATGGAAAATCCCTACAATGTCGGCGTGGACTGTGCAATCTTAATGAACCCGCAGACTTGGGTGGCGTCCGGTCATTTGGGTGGTTTTTCCGATCCGCTGATGGACTGCAAGGAGTGCCACGAGCGTTTTCGTGCGGATAAGCTGATTGAGGATTACGCAAGTGAGAACGGCGTTACGTTAGAAAAGCCGATTGATGCGTTTTCACAGGAGGAAATGAAGAATTTTATCGAGGAGAAACAGATTGTCTGCCCGACCTGCGGCAAACACAATTTTACGGACATTCGTCAGTTTAACCTGATGTTTAAGACGTTTCAGGGCGTGACGGAGGATGCAAAGAATACGGTGTATTTAAGACCGGAGACGGCGCAGGGTATCTTTGTAAATTTTAAAAATGTGCAGAGAACCTCAAGAAAGAAAATTCCGTTCGGTATCGGACAGATTGGTAAGTCGTTTCGAAACGAGATTACGCCCGGTAATTTTACGTTCCGTACAAGAGAATTTGAGCAGATGGAACTGGAGTTCTTCTGTGAGCCGGGTACGGATATGGAGTGGTTCCAGTATTGGAGAGGCTTCTGCCGCGACTGGCTGATCAGTCTTGGCATTAAAGAAGATGAAATGCGCCTGCGCGACCATGCGCCGGAGGAGCTTTGTTTTTACTCAAAGGGAACGACGGATATTGAATTTTTGTTCCCGTCCATCGGTTGGGGCGAGCTTTGGGGCATTGCGGACAGAACGGATTATGACCTGACGCAGCATCAGAATACATCGGGACAGGATATGTCGTACTTTGATGATGAAAAGAAGGAAAAATACATACCATATGTGATTGAGCCTTCGCTTGGCGCGGACCGTGTTGTGTTAGCATTCCTCTGCGCTGCATATGATGAAGAGGAGATTGGAGAGGGCGATGTCCGTACCGTGCTGCATTTCCATCCGGCGATTGCGCCCGTGAAAATCGGTGTGCTTCCGCTGAGCAAGAAGCTCAATGAGGGTGCGGAGAAGATTTACGCGCAGCTTTCCAAGAAATATAACTGTGAGTTTGACGACAGAGGAAATATCGGTAAACGTTACCGCCGCCAGGACGAGATTGGCACGCCGTTCTGCGTTACGTATGATTTTGACTCGGAAGAGGATCATGCGGTTACGGTGCGGTTCCGCGATTCGATGGAGCAGGTTCGCATTCCGATTGATGAGCTTGATGCTTATTTTGCGGATAAGTTTACGTTTTAAAAATTTCGGGCAGGCAGCGTCTGCCCGTTTTTAAAAAATAATATGAATGAAAAGTCATATAAAACGGAGGAGATTTATTATGAAAAAGAAAGCGGTATCACTGGTAATGGCAGTAGTCATGACGGCGGCGTTTGCAGGCTGCGGAAGCAGTAACGGCGCGGGAACGCAGGAACCACAGCAGGGCGGACAGACGCCTGCGCAGACACAGGAACAGGCAGATGCGGCGGAGAAAACACAGCCTGCGCAGGCTGGAGACGGTACGGTTTACAAGGTCGGTATCGTGCAGTATGTGGATGATGCGTCGCTCAATCAGATTGAAAAGGCGATTGAGGCACAGCTTAACGCAAAGGGTGCGGAGCTTGGCGTGACGTTTGATTTTGCAGATTATACGCACAACGGTCAGGCGGATTCTTCGGTGCTCAACCAAATCGCGACGGATTTGGTGGCGGACGAAGTTGATGTGATTATTCCGATTGCGACACCTGCGGCAATGATTATGCAGAATGCGACGGAGGACAATCAGATTCCGGTTATATTTTCAGCGGTTTCCGATCCTGTCGGAGCGGGACTTGTGGCATCAAATGACGCACCGGGCGCGAACATTACGGGAACATCGGACGCGATTGACACGGAGGCGATTTTCGGGCTGATTATGGCGGGAAATCCCGATACCAAAAAGGTCGGACTGTTGTACGACAAGAGTCAGGCGGCTTCGATACAGTCGATTGCGGATGCAAAAGCGTATTGTGACGCAAACGGACTTACATATGTGGAAAAGACAGGAACAACCTCCGCAGAGGTTCAGGCGGCGGCGGACGCACTTGTTGCAGAGCAGGTAGACGCAGTTTTTACGCCGCAGGATAATACGATTATGACGGCGGAGCTTGCAATTTTTGAGAAATTTACGGAAGCGAAAATTCCCCACTATACGGGAGCCGATTCGTTTGCACTGAACGGAGCGTTCTGCGGGTTTGGCGTCAACTACGAAAATCTTGGTACGGTTACGGCGGATATGGTAGTCGATGTGCTTGTAAACGGAGCAGATCCTGCGACTATGCCGGTACAGACGCTTTCTGACGGTATTATTATGGTAAACACGGAAACAGCGGAGGCAGTCGGCATTGACTATTCGGTGTTTGAGGGCATGTGCTCCGAGCTGATTGAAACTGTTACGGCACAAGAATTCGAATAGTGCTAAGTGATTGAGTAAGGGGGAAGCATGGGCTCCATTATTACATTATCCATTGTGCAGAGTGCGCTTGAGCTTGGATTTATCTATGCGCTTGTGGCGCTTGCACTGTTTATTTCATTTTCGATTTTAAATATTGCGGATTTGTCCACCGACGGCTGTTTTACGCTTGGCTGTGCGGTGTGCGCGTCCGTGACGATTGCGGGACATCCTGTGCTTGCGCTGTTTGCGGCAATGGCGGCAGGAATCTGCTCGGGGTTTGTGACCTCTTTTTTGCAGACCAAAATGGGCATTCAGTCCATTCTTGCGGGTATTATTGTCAATACAGGACTTTATACGATTAATATTGCCGTGATGGGCTTTGCGTCCCAGTTAAATCTGTTTAACTGCGATTCGGTTTTCACATGGGCGAAGTCGGCGATGCCGACAAGCTGGTATAAGCTGATTGTGGCGGCGGTTATCGTGATCGTTATCGGAATACTGGTGTCGGTATTCTTAAATACAAGGCTTGGTCTTTCCATTCGCGCGACGGGAGATAATCCTGACATGGTGCGTGCGTCGAGTATCAACACATCGCTGATGATTACGATCGGGCTTTGTGTGGCAAATGCGCTGACGGCGCTTTCGGGCGGTCTGCTTGCGCAGTATCAGAAGTCGTGCGACATCAATCTTGGTACGGGAATGGTGACGATTGCGCTTGCAAGTCTGATTATCGGAGAGACGCTGATTGGAAAGGGCGGGATGTTGAAACGAATAACAGGTGTTATTTTAGGGAGCTGCCTGTATCGGTTTATTGTTGCAATCGCGCTTCGGATGAATGTGCCTGCGGAGTGTCTGAAACTGGTGTCGGCGCTGATTGTGGCGATTGCAATTGCGTTTCCGTATTTAAAGACAAAACTTTCCTTTTACAAGGCAAGGCGTCTGTCGCGGGAGCAGAACCAGCGCTACATCAAGGAGCTTGTGGAGGTGGCAGGTCATGAAGAGTGAAAATATGCTGCTTATGAAGCATGTCAGTAAGACCTTTCACCCCGGCACGGTGAATGAGAAATGTGCGCTTGACGATGTGGAGCTTGTGCTGAAAAAAGGTGATTTTGCGACGATTGTCGGGAGCAACGGCGCGGGAAAGTCCACGCTGTTTAATGCAATTACGGGTGCGTTTTTCGTTGACAAGGGACTGATTATGCTTGACGGCGAGGACATTACATACCGCAAAGAATATGTGCGGAGCAAGGTGATTGGGCATTTGTTTCAGGACCCGTTAAAGGGTACGGCGCCGCATATGACAATTGAGGAGAATATGGCGCTTGCGTATCTGCGTGCGTCGACGTCAAAGAATGCGTATTTTAGCAGGATTAGGGCGGCGGACAAAAAGAAATTCAGGGAACAGCTTGCGCTTTTGAGCATGGGGCTGGAGGACCGCATGAAAAATCCGGTCGGGCTGCTTTCGGGCGGACAAAGACAGGCGCTCACGCTTTTGATGGCGACGATGGTGACGCCCAAAATCCTGCTTTTAGACGAACACACGGCGGCGCTTGACCCTGCGACCGCAGAAAAGGTCTTAAATCTGACAAAGCAGATTGTCGCCGAGCGGCAGATTACATGCCTCATGGTCACGCACAATATGCATCAGGCGTTAGAGCTTGGCAACCGTACGCTGATGATGGATGGCGGCAGGATTGTGCTGGATGTGTCGGGCGATGAGCGGGCGCGCATGACGGTGGAGGATTTGCTGAGTGAGTTTGCAAAGCGCGCAGGCAAGGAGCTTGATAATGACCGTATCCTTTCAACGGTTAAACAATAAATCAGAAAATAAATCATATAAAATATGGAGGAATGAATTGTGAAGAACTACGGAGTAAATGAGCTTAGAAGAATGTTTCTTGAATTTTTTGAGAGCAAAGAGCATTTGGCAATGAAAAGCTTTTCTTTGGTACCCCACAATGATAACAGTCTGCTGATTATCAATTCGGGAATGGCGCCGTTAAAGCCGTATTTTACAGGACAGGAGGTGCCGCCGAGAAGGCGTGTGACAACGTGTCAGAAGTGTGTCCGCACGGGCGATATCGAGAATGTCGGCAAGACGGCAAGACATCTGACGTTTTTTGAGATGCTTGGCAATTTCTCGTTCGGGGATTATTTTAAGCATGAGTCGCTTGCGTGGAGCTGGGAATTTCTGACGAAGGTGGTAGGGCTTGACCCGGAGCGTCTTTATCCTTCGATTTACTGTGAGGACGAAGAGGCGTTTGATATTTGGACAAAGGAAATCGGTGTGCCTGCGGAGAAGATTACGCGCTTTTACCGTGACCCTGAAACGGGCGAGTGCGATAACTTTTGGGAGCATGGCGCGGGACCGTGCGGACCGTGTTCGGAGATTTATTACGACAGGGGTATCGAGTATGGCTGCGGAAAGCCGGACTGTAAGGTAGGCTGCGAGTGCGACCGTTTTATGGAGGTTTGGAACAACGTATTTACGCAGTTTGACGGCGACGGCAAGGGCAATTACGCGGAGCTTGCGCAGAAGAATATTGATACCGGTATGGGCTTGGAGCGTCTTGCTGTGGTTGTACAGAACGTGGATTCGGTGTTTGATATTGATACGATGAAGGCAATCCGCGATAAGGTATGTGAGCTTGCGGGTGTTGTTTATGAAACGGACGAGAAGAAAGATGTTTCTATCCGTCTGATTACGGATCATATGCGTTCGGCAACATTTATGATTTCGGATGGTATTATGCCGACAAATGAGGGCAGAGGTTATGTGCTTAGAAGATTAATCAGACGTGTGGCGCGTCATGGCAGACTGCTTGGCATCGAGGGCAAGTTTGCGACGAAAATCGCAGAGGTGATTATTAACTGCTCTAAGGACGGCTATCCGGAGCTTGAGGAGAAGAAGGACTTTATTTTCAAGGTGCTTTTGCAGGAGGAGGAGAAGTTCAGCAAGACGATTGATCAGGGCTTGAATATCCTTGCCGATATGGAGAGCGCGCTTGCGGACAAGGGAGAGAAGACGCTTTCCGGTGCGGATGCGTTTAAGCTTTATGACACGTATGGTTTCCCGATTGACCTGACGATTGAAATTCTTGAGGAAAAAGGGATTTCGGTTGACTTGGACGGCTTTCATAAGGCGATGGACGAGCAGAGGAAAAAGGCGCATGATGCACGCAAGGTTTCGAATTATATGGGTGCGGACGCCACGATTTATGAGCAGATTGATAAAAGCATAACAAGTAAGTTTGAAGGCTATGACAGCCTGACAATTGAAACGCCGATTACGGCGCTCACAACGGAGGACGAGATTGTTGACGCGCTTACGGATGGGCAGACGGGCGCGGTAATTGTGGAACGGACGCCGTTTTATGCGACAATGGGCGGTCAGGCAGGCGATAAGGGTGTGATTACGGCAGGCGACGCGGAGTTTGTGGTAAAGGATACGATTAACGTGGTCGGAAACCGGATTGCGCATATCGGTACGGTGACAAAGGGAATGCTCAAGGTCGGCGACAGTGCAGTGTTAAGCGTTGATGCAGCAAACCGTGCAAAGACCTGTAAAAACCACTCGGCGACGCATTTGATGCAGAAGGCGCTGCGCGAGGTGCTTGGTTCGCATGTGCAGCAGAAAGGCTCTTATCAGGACGACGAGCGGACGCGTTTTGACTTTAGCCATTTTGAGGCAATGACAGACGAGGAGCTTGCAAAGGTTGAGAAGATGGTCAATGACAAGATTGCCGAGAATATTTCGGTGGATACGAATGTCATGACGATGGACGAGGCGAAGAAGACGGGCGCAATGGCATTGTTTGACGAGAAGTACGGCGAGACGGTGCGTGTTGTTTCGATGGGCGATTTTTCAAAAGAATTTTGCGGCGGTACACATGTAAAAAACACGGGTGAGATTGCGGCGTTTAAGATTGTGTCGGAGAGCGGCGTGGCGGCAGGCGTGCGCCGTATTGAGGCGCTGACGGGCGAGAATGTTCTTGATTATTATAAAAAAATAGAGGACGAGCTTGAAAGGGCTGCGAAGGCTGCAAAGGCGACTCCTGCAAACCTTGTGGAGAAGATTGAGCATATGATGGCAGAAATCAAGGCGCTGCAAAGCGAAAATGAGTCGTTAAAGAGCAAGGCTGCAAAAGATGCGCTTGGCGATGTTATGGATAAGGTTGCTGACGTAAACGGCGTAAAGCTTCTTGCGGCGCGTGTGGACGGCGTGGACATGAACGGTCTGCGTGATTTGGGCGACCAGTTGAAGGCAAAGCTTGGCGAGGGCGTGATTGTGCTTGCATCCGATGCGGACGGTAAGGTGAATCTCGTGGCAATGGCAACGGACGGCGCAATGCAAAAGGGCGCACACGCCGGAAATCTGATTAAAGGCATTGCAGGGCTTGTCGGCGGGGGCGGCGGCGGACGTCCGAATATGGCGCAGGCAGGCGGTAAAAATCCGGCGGGAATCGACAAAGCGGTTGACGAGGCGAAGGCAGTGCTTGCAGGGCAGGTGAGATAGAGAAGCAGTTATACTATTAGCGAATAGGGATTGGAGTGCACGTCAAGAAGCATAAGATACTAAGTTTCATACTGGCTGTATTATTGTTTGTGACTGGATTGTTTTTTGAAATAGCAAGGACAGACATGTTATCTGCAAACGGTCGCCGTGTTGATTGATTATATTGACAAAAGGCAGCAGATTGAAACAAAATAGAAGAATATTTTAAATAATATTTTGAAAAACTATTGACGTATGCATAATATGTGATATAATCTTATATGTGCGATTAAGTATACCCGAACAGTCTAACGCACAATAATAGGACTGGAGGGAGGTTAGGTGTGATAGTATGTCAAATGTTATCGTAAAAGAAAACGAAACTTTGGACAGCGCTTTACGTAGATTCAAGAGAAGCTGTGCGAAAGCGGGAATTCAGCAGGAAATCCGTAAAAGAGAGCATTACGAGAAGCCAAGCGTAAAACGTAAGAAAAAGTCTGAAGCGGCTAGAAAGCGTAAATATAATTAATTCGTTTGATATGAAAGTAAAATCCTTGGCTTTTTTGTCAAGGATTTTTTACTCATATCGGTTTTGGCTTATGAGGAGTAAAATATGATGTGGTTATATAAGTATAATGTTGCAGGATATGACTTGTACCACTTGATTGCCTGTTTTTTTCTGTTCAGTATTATCGGCTGGATGGTGGAGTCAGTTTATATGTCATTTTGCAACAAAAAATTGACGAACAGAGGGTTTATGTCAGGTCCGTTCTGCCCTATATATGGTGTGGGCGCAACGCTTGGCTATATTATTCTTCATCCGCTTGCTAAGAATGTGATAATGCTGTACATAGTGGGCGCGGCGCTTGCGACACTCTTTGAATTTTTGGTGGCAAGACTGATGATAAAGCTTTTCGGTGAAGTGTGGTGGGACTACAATGAAAAGTTCTGTAATTATAAAGGTGTTGTGTGTCTTGAGAGCACGCTTGCCTGGGGATTTTATGCAGTTATTATCATTACATTTTTGTTTGAAAAGGTGATGAGCTTTGTGGACAGATGGCCGTTTGAGTGGGGCATTAAGACAATTGCATTGATTTGTGTGATGGTTGCAATTGATTTCGGCTATCATTTTGCAATGGCTGTAAAAATTGACGAGGAAACAAAAGAAGAAATTTCAGAGTTTTATCATAAATTAATCAGAAGATAAAAAACGCAGACGATTGTGTCTGCGTTTTTGCATATAACGGATAGCGAGCGCATAAATTTCATATAAGAAAACGAAACGGATGCTGGAGCTTTATGATTGGCTGTAAACGTTTTATTTGTAAATTACTTGCTGTTGTGACAATTGTTTGCTTTTTATATGGAAATACCGTGTATGCGGAGGGTGAGGCGCTTAGTCTAAGCTCACCGTCTGCAATTCTCATGGAGGCATCAACAGGAACCGTGTTATTTGAGAAAAATCCTGATGAGGTGAGAAGTCCGGCAAGCATTACCAAGATTATGACACTGATACTGACTTTTGAAGCGCTTGAAAAGGGAAGGATTAAGCTTGAAGACGAAGTGAGTACCAGCGCTTATGCGAAGTCAATGGGCGGTTCGCAGGTGTTTTTGGAGGAAGGGGAGATTCAAACGGTCGATACCCTTATCAAATGTATTGCTGTGGCGAGCGGAAATGACGCGTCTGTTGCAATCGCAGAGTACGTTGCGGGCAGTGAAGCGGAATTTGTAAACCAAATGAATGAAAAGGCGGCGGCGTTAGGAATGACAAACACACATTTTCTTGACTGCTGCGGTCTGACTTCCGACAGTGGGCACCATACCACGGCGAGAGATGTTGCAATTATGTCAAGAGAGCTGATAACACGTTATCCGCAGATTTATAATTATACAACCATATGGATGGAAGATATTACACATGTGACAAGGCAGGGAACGAAAAATTTTACCTTATCAAGCACCAATAAGCTGTTAAAGCAGTATCAGTGGACGACCGGATTAAAGACCGGATCGACGAATGCAGCAAAGTATTGTTTTAGCGCTACGGCAAACAAGGAAGGGATTGACTTAATCGCAGTAGTGATGGGGGCGCCCGATTATAAGATTCGTTTTGCGGAGGCAAGGAGCATGCTTGAGTACGGTTTTGCCATGACAAGGATTTATACGGACGAAAACAGGGAGACGCTTACGCCGTTGAAGGTAATTGGCGGAAAAGCGGAGGAAGTGATGATAACGCCAAAAGGCGCGTTTCGGTATCTTGATGTGACAGGGGCGGATTTCACGAAAATTGAAAAAACATTCAAATTGAAAGATACGCTTGATGCTCCGGTTGCGGAAGGCACGGAGGTCGGAAAAATTGTATACACATTGGAAAACAAAGAAATCGGAAGTGTTGCAATTATTGCCGCCGAGACGGTGGAACGTGCATATTATGCAGACTATCTGAAAAGAGTTTTCCGAAAGTATTTGATTTAAGATGTTTTTCATTTCAAATATATGCTATACTAGAAACGACAGAACGGTTAAGGAAGGGATACGATTTTGATAATTATAGTACTATTGGCGCTGATATTTGTGTTTTTTCTCGTAATAGGAGTGATAGACGGGAACCGCTTTGAGGTCGTTTACGAGGAATTTACGCTGCCGAGGTTGAAAAAGGAATGCAGATTTGTGCTTATTTCAGATGTACACAACAAGGTATATGGAAATAACAATGCGCTCTTTATTCAGGCGGTAAAGAAAATAGATCCTGATTTTATCGTGGTTGCGGGTGATCTCGTAACGTCTCGTGCGGGGGAAGACATGACGGCTGGTATTGCGCTGTTAAACAGTCTTGCAAAGGAATATAAAATTTATTACGGATTAGGAAACCACGAGTCGAAAATCAGGGAATGCCGCGATAAGTTTGGCAATCAGTTTGCATTGCTGAAGGAACAGTTAAAAAGTGATAATCTTGTGATGCTTGTAAATGAGAGTGCACAGATTCCCGAATACAACATTAAGATAACGGGACTAGAGCTTCCATTAACGTATTTTGCCCATTTTAAGCTGCATAAGATGGAGGCGGGGTATCTTGCGGAAGTTGTCGGTCCCCCCGGCAAAGATATGTGCAATCTGCTGATTGCCCACAATCCCGATTATTTTAAGGAATACGCAGAGTGGGGGGCGGATCTTGTGCTTTCCGGTCATGTTCATGGCGGTATTATGCGCCTTCCGGTACTGGGAGGCGTGATCGCGCCCTCCTACAGGCTGTTTCCGAAATATGACGGCGGTGTTTACAAAGAAAACGGTTCGGTTATGCTGCTTGGACGCGGCATGGGAGCGCACACGATTCCGCTGCGTTTTTTTAACCCTGCACAACTGTACGCGGTGACGCTGAAACCACATAGAGAGGACGACTGCACCAAATGCTGATGGGCGAATAACAGTTTGCCTTGCACTTTCCTCCAATTCCATGTAAAATAGAAAAGGTTTTAATGGAATTGGAGGTTTTTGTATGAGCTTATCCGTGAGGCTTGAAGTGTTTGAGGGCCCGTTGGACCTGTTGCTGTATTTGATTGAAAAAAATAAAATTGACATCTATGATATTCCGATTGTGGTGATTACGGAGCAGTATCTTGACTATATCCGGAATATGCAGCGGCAGGATATGAACGTGATGAGTGAGTTTCTTGTGATGGCGGCGACGCTGCTTGACATTAAATGCAGAATGCTTTTGCCCAAAGAGGTCAACGAGGACGGCGAGGAGGAAGATCCGAGGGCAGAGCTTGTACAAAAGCTGTTGGAATATAAAATGTATAAGTATATGGCGTTTGAGTTGCGGGACAGGCAGGTTGATGCGGCGAAAACTTGGTTTAAAAAACCAATGCTTCCCCAGGAGGTGCGCGATTATAAGGCGCCAATCGACTATGAAACACTTGTCGGCGATGTCAATCTTGCAAAACTGAATGAGATTTTTAAATCAGTGATGCGCCGTCAGGAGGACAAGATTGATCCCATAAGAAGCCGTTTCGGCAAGATTGAGAAAGATGAAATCAATCTTGAAAAGAAGCAGAGTTTTATTGAGGAATTTGTGAAAAACCATAAACGGTTCAGCTTCCGAAAGCTTTTGGAAAAGCAGGGAAGCAAGATGGAAGTTATCGTGACCTTTATGGCGGTGCTTGAGATGATGAAGCAGGGAATGATTTCCATTGAACAGGAGTGTGCTTTTGCGGACATTATGATTACATCGAGTCTTGCCGCGTAGAAACGAGGAACGTTTTGGAAGAAAAGAATTTGGAAGAACAAACAATGGACAATAAGAAGATATGGGCAGTCATTGAGGCTGTTCTCTTTGCGATGGGCGATTCTGTGGAGATTGGTAAGCTTGTCCATGTGCTTGAACTGGACGAAACGCAGATACGATCAGTGATTGCAGAAATGAATGATATGTATGAAAAGAGTGACCGTGGGATTTATATCGCGGAACTTGAAAATTCCTTTCAGCTTTGTACAAAGCCGGAGCTTTACGAGTACCTGATTAAGGTTGCGAAGGCGCCGAGAAAGTATGTGATGTCGGACACGCTGTTGGAGACGCTTTCGATTATTGCGTACAAACAGCCCGTGACAAGGCTTGAAATAGAAAAAATCAGGGGCGTAAGCTGCGACCACGCGGTAAACAGGCTGTTGGAATTTAATCTGATACAGGAGATTGGACGGCTTGACGCGCCCGGAAGACCGCTGCTGTTTGGCACGACAGAGGATTTTTTAAGAACCTTCGGCGTAAAGTCCTTAGGGGATTTACCGACGTTAGATTCGGACCAGATGGAGGATTTTAAAAAGCAGGCGGAAGAAGAGGCAGGCGTTAAGGTTGAGATTTAGCGGTATTTACATAGGGAGAAAAGCATGGAAAAAAACACAGAAAGAAAAACGTGCGTTCTTGGCGTGGCGGGAGGCTCGGCGTCAGGAAAGACAACGATTATCAGAAAGGTTCAGGAATATTTCGGAGAAGATATTGCCGTCATAAGCCACGATAATTATTATAAGGCACATGATGAAATGCCCTTTGAGGAGCGGTGCAGATTAAACTATGACCATCCGGATTCTTTTGAGTCAGAGCGGATGGCAAAGGATGTGCAAAAGCTGATTTTGGGACAGGCAATCGATATGCCGACCTATGATTACCGCAATCACAACAGGGCAAAGGAAACAATACGGATTGAGCCAAAGACCGTAATTATTATGGAGGGGATTCTGATTCTTGAGAACCGCAGGCTCAGGGATTTGATGGATATTAAAATCTATGTCGATACGGATGCGGACGAGCGTCTGATACGGCGCATTAAGCGTGATATGCGGGAGCGCGCAAGGAGCATTGAATCGATTATCACACAGTATAGCAGCACGGTAAAGCCGATGCATGAGGAGTTTGTGGAGCCGTCAAAGCGCTATGCGGATATTATTATTCCAAGAGGCGGCGAAAACAGACCGGGTATTGACATGCTGATTACATATTTGAACAAAAAGCTGGGCGCATAATTCATAATTGCCATTGTTTTAAAATATATTTTTATGAAACCTTCTGCAAAAAGGAAGTAAAAGTATGAGGAACACAATTGTGGCTTTGCTAACTGCGTTCAGTATCCTGCTGTCCATGTCCGAGTGGTGTGGGTGTGCAGAGGTGTATGCCGGGGATATTCGGCTTTATGCGAAGTCGGCGGTGCTCATGGATGCCGATTCGGGGCGCGTTTTATATGAAAGAAACGGATATGAGCAGATGGCGATGGCGAGTACGACAAAGATTATGACACTGATTGTCACGCTGGAACATGCAAACCTTGACGATACGGTGGCGGTGTCAGCTTATGCGGCATCCATGCCGGATGTGCAGCTTCATATCAGACAAGGAGAAAATTACCGCCTTGGCGATTTAATCTACTCCCTGATGCTGGAATCGCACAACGATTCGGCGGTGGCGATTGCCGAGCATGTCGGCGGCAGTGTGGAAGGGTTTGCCGCACTTATGAATCAGAAGGCTGAAGAAATCGGTTGTGAACATACGTATTATATTACACCAAACGGACTTGACGCTACGGATGGTGACAAGTTTCATTCTACTACTGCGAGGGACTTAGCCCTTGTCATGTCATATTGTATTAAAAAATCACCCCAAAAAGATAAATTCCTTGAAATTACAAGAACACAGTCTTACTCCTTTACGGATGCATCCGGGCAAAGGAGTTTTCAGTGTACCAATCACAATGCGTTTTTAGGCATGATGACGGGAGCGCTTTCCGGTAAAACAGGTTTTACAAACAAGGCAGGCTACTGTTATGTCGGGGCGCTTGAACGCGACGGTAAAACATTTGTGGTAGCGCTTTTGGCGTGTGGATGGCCCAACCATAAGACGTATAAATGGAGTGATACCCGCGCGCTTATGGAGTTTGGTCTGACAAACTACAATTACCGGAGTTTCGACGAGGCGCAGATTCCCGAACAGGCATTTGAGGATATTAAGGTGACAGGTGCAAAGGGAGGCAGTATCGGCTGCGTGGAAACGGTTAAGGTGGAGGCGGCAGAGCCCTTGGACAGTTGTGTGTGCGGCATAGACGGATTATTGATGAACAATGACGAGAAAATAACCGTCACGCTTCATAAGGTGCGGGAATTAAGCGCGCCGGTAACCAAAGGGCAGCGGGTAGGTCATATCAGCTACAAAGTGGGAGACGAGGAATGGAAGCGCGTGGATCTTATCGCGGCACAGGAGAAGGAAGCGGTTGATTTTGGGTGGTGTCTGAAAATGGTATTTGAAAAATGGAGTGTCTGATTAAGGGTAAAAAAATCTTAAAAATTTTGTAAAAATTCACTAGGCGAGAGGAATAATATATGTTATACTCAATCTAACGCAATTTTTGCATTAAAAATTGCAAAAATAAGTTTTTATTAAAGTAAAATGAATATAAAATGGAGGTCAAAAAATGAGTACTACTTCAAGTTTGGCAAGTAAAAGAATTGAATCTTTGCTTGATGAGAACAGTTTCGTTGAAATCGGTGCCCTTGTTAGCGCAAGAGCGACAGACTTCAATCTGAAGCAGACCGATACTCCTTCGGACGGTGTTGTTACCGGTTACGGAGTAATCAACGGCAGTCTTGTTTATGTGTATAGTCAGGATGCTGCCGTTTTGAATGGCTCGGTAGGCGAAATGCACGCAAAAAAGATTACAAACCTTTATGATTTGGCGATGAAGACAGGTGCGCCTGTCATCGGTCTGATCGATTCTGCAGGTCTGAGACTTCAGGAGGCGGCAGATGCGCTCAATGCATTTGGCGAGATATACTTAAAGCAGACATTGGCGTCCGGCGTAATCCCTCAGATTACTGCTGTGTTCGGAAGCTGTGGCGGCGGTCTTGCGCTGATTCCCACACTTACTGATTTTACGTTTATGGAGAGCACAAAGGCCAAGCTGTTTGTCAATTCTCCAAATGCGCTTGACGGAAACAGCACTGCAAAGTGCGATTCTTCATCAGCAGCGTTTCAGAGCAGTGAGAGCGGCATTGTAGACACAGTTGCAGAGGAAGCGGAAATTTATGCGAAAATCAGGGATTTGATTACAATGCTTCCGTCTAACAACGAGGATGATGCATCATATGATGAATGTACGGACGACCTCAACAGAGTATGTGCGGATATTGCTAACTGTGCGGGTGATACGGCAATTGCAATTTCCCAAATAGCAGACAACAATGTTTTCTTTGAGATTAAGGAAAACTATGCAAAAGACATGGTAACGGGATTTATTAAATTAAACGGAATGACGGTGGGCTGTGTGGCAAACCGTACGGAAGTTTATGATGAAAACGGTGAGGTTTGCGAGAAATTTGATGCAGTGCTTTCACCGAACGGCTGTTATAAGGCGGCGGATTTTATCAATTTTTGTGATGCCTTTGACATTCCCGTACTGTCCCTTACCAATGTGAAAGGATATGCAGCGACAATCAGCAGTGAAAAAGGAATTGCACAGGCGGCGGCAAAGCTTACATATGCTTTTGCCAATGCGACCGTTCCGAAAGTTAATGTGATTATCGGAAAGGCGTTTGGCAGCGCTTATGTGGCAATGAATTCAAAGGCAATCGGCGCAGACATCACGATTGCATGGCCGGATGCCGAAATCGGTTCAATGGACGCAAACCTTGCTGCAAAGATTATGTATGAAGGCAAGGGTGCGGACGTGATTAAGGAGAAGGCGGCAGAGTATGCGGCGCTTCAGACCAGTGCAACAGGTGCGGCAAGAAGAGGTTATGTAGATCAGATTATTGAAGCAGCCGATACAAGAAAATATGTAATTGGTGCATTTGAAATGTTATTCACAAAAAGAGAGGACCGTCCTTCCAAGAAGCATGGAACGGTCTAGGAAAGGGTGAACGTTAATATGAAAAATTTCACTAAAAAATTTTTAAAGATATTATTAATGCTTACCTGTGTTTTTGCGCTGACGGCATGCGGACAGGACGAGGAGGCATCAGCAAATCAGCTTTTGAAGCAGAAGAATGCCGAGGCTCAGGCGCAGAATGTCGTGCGCATGGTAGCAGCCCTTGTATCATCACAGGATAATGCGTCAGCAATGTTTGACGAGTACAACAATATAGAGCTTGCAGATGTGTTCAGTTCTTTGTATGCTGAATACACGAGAGGCGCATCAGGTATGAGTGAAAGCGGCATCTCCTGCGAAGGAAAGGCGGTCAGAAATGCATTCCGATCGTTTGAAACAGGTCTTACGGATATGGGCAGCATCAAGGAAATCGGACAACCTGTATCAACGGCAGCAGATGATTCGATTATGGTGCAAATACCGATAAAAGGCGACAATGCGAGCGGCTCTGTTGAGTTGATTTTTACAAATGATATTTATCTTGTTATGACTTCATGTACGCTCAATATGGACCAAACAAAGGGAGATCTCATGGTAAGGGCGGCATTGAACACGCTTCTTGGTATGGGAACGGTATTTATCGTATTAATCCTTATCAGCCTTATTATTTCGGTATTCTCTCTGATTCCGAAGCTTCAGGAGAAGCTTGCAAAGAAGGAAGCGCCTGTGGCAGCGCCCGCGCCTGTTGCGGCAGTGCCTGCGGCTGCGGAGGCAGAAGAAGAGCTTGCGGATGATTCGGAGCTTGTGGCAGTTATTGCGGCGGCGATTGCGGCGTATGAAGGAACGAGTGCAGAGGGCTTTAGAGTAAGAAGCATCAGACGGTCAAACACAGGAACATGGAAAAGAGCGTAACTAAAAATTGATAGATTGGAAAAGGAAATAAATACAGGAGGATTTAATCATGAAAAATTATACAATTACCGTAAATGGAAGCGTATATGATGTAGTAGTAGAAGAAGGCGCAGGAAACGGTGCGGCGCCTGCAGCGGCAGCAGCGCCCAAGGCAGTTCCAAAGGCAGCGCCTAAAGCAGCGGCAGCGCCCAAGGCAGCAGCAGGCGCAGGCAGCATCAAGGTAGAAGCGGGTGCGGCAGGAAAGGTATTTAAGATTGAAGCAAATGTAGGTCAGGCAGTAAAGAAGGGTGACGCCGTGGTGATTATCGAGGCCATGAAGATGGAGATTCCCGTAGTGGCACCGGAAGACGGTACTGTAGCAAGCATTGATGTGGCAGTTGGAGACGCTGTTGAGGCAGGTGCTTTACTTGCAACTTTAAACTGAGAAAGCACTGATTAAATCAGCGCTTCCTTAGTTGCTCTGCAGGATGCGCACGAATTTGCAAAGAAAATTGCTGTTTTGCAGCGCAAATTCGGCGCGGAAACGCTTCTATCAGCGTTTCCATAAGAATGTTTGAGGTCAAAAAATACAATAGGAGGTCAACAAAATGTCATATATAGCAGATACACTCAACAATCTGATACACCAGACGGCATTTTTCAATATCACTGGCGGGAACCTTATCATGATTGTTGTGGCTTGCATATTTCTTTATCTTGCTATCGCAAAGCAGTATGAACCGCTGCTTTTGACACCGATAGCATTCGGTATGCTGCTGGTAAATATTTATCCCGACATTATGGCGCCAATCGGCGCGGACGGTACACCCGGCGGCTTACTGTACTATTTCTACCTGCTCGATGAGTGGGCAATTCTTCCTTCGCTTATTTTCATGGGCGTAGGTGCAATGACAGACTTTGGTCCGCTGATTGCAAATCCGAAGAGCTTTTTGCTTGGTGCGGCAGCACAATTTGGTATTTTTGCGGCATATTTCGGTGCGATTGCACTTGGCTTTAATGACCAGGCGGCGGTAGCAGTTTCGATTATCGGCGGCGCGGATGGTCCGACCTCGATTTTCCTTGCAGGAAAGCTTGGACAGACAGGGCTTCTTGGACCAATTGCGGTGGCAGCGTATTCCTACATGTCCCTTGTGCCGATTATTCAGCCTCCAATTATGAAGCTGCTTACAACGGAGAAGGAGAGAAAGATTAAGATGGCACAGCTTCGTCCGGTGTCAAAGCTTGAGAAAATCCTGTTCCCAATCGTTGTTACAATCGTTGTATGTATGATCCTTCCGACAACAGCGCCCCTTGTAGGTATGTTGATGTTAGGTAATCTCTTTAGAGAGTCCGGTGTGGTAAGACAGCTTACGGATACCGCTTCGAATGCGTTGATGTATATTGTTGTTATTTTGCTTGGTACATCGGTAGGTGCGACAACGAGTGCCGAGGCTTTCCTGAACTGGGATACGATTAAGATTGTATTGTTAGGTCTTATTGCATTTATGTTTGGTACGGCGGCAGGTGTGCTGTTCGGTAAACTGATGTGCATTATCACAAAGGGTAAGGTAAATCCTTTGATCGGTTCTGCAGGTGTTTCTGCTGTTCCGATGGCAGCCCGTGTTTCACAGAAGGTTGGTGCAGAGGCAGATCCGACAAACTTCCTGCTGATGCATGCTATGGGACCAAACGTTGCCGGTGTTATCGGTACGGCAGTTGCGGCTGGTACGTTCATGGCGATCTTCGGGGTATTTTAAAGCTGTGCAAATTGCAAACAAATATGAAAATGCCAAGCTTGCTTGAGCAGTTTCATATTTGGCTTGCAATTTATAGAGCGCGAAGCGCGATGAGTAAATCCGTAGGATTTACGAATGCACAGTTTATGTATAGTTAATAACAATATGAATATAGGAGGAATAGAAATGTCAGAAACAGTAAAAAAGCCTATTAAGATTACTGAGACCGTTCTGCGTGACTCGCATCAGTCTTTAATAGCGACAAGAATGCCGACCGAGTTTATGCTCCCGATCTTAGAAGTTATGGATTCTGTTGGATACCATTCGTTAGAGTGCTGGGGCGGTGCGACGTTTGACGCATCTCTTCGTTTCCTGAAAGAAGATCCGTGGGAGAGACTTCGCAAAATCAGAGATAAGGTAAAAAATACAAAGCTGCAGATGCTTTTCAGAGGTCAGAATATCTTGGGGTACCGTCACTATGCGGATGATGTGGTAACGGAGTTCGTTGAGAAGTCGATTGCAAATGGTATTGACATTATTCGAATTTTTGACTGCTTTAATGACCTAAGAAATTTACAGTGTGCGGTAAATGCGGCAAATGCCGTAAAGAAGAGAGAAGGACGCGGCGAGGCACAGATTGCGCTTTCTTATACATTGGGCGATGCTTATACGCTTGAGTATTGGATGAAGATGGCAAAGGACATTGAGGAAATGGGTGCGGATTCCATTTGTATCAAGGATATGGCTGGTCTTTTGGTTCCTTACAAGGCGGAAGAGCTGATTAAGGCGATGAAGTCTGCAACGAAGCTACCGATTCAGCTGCATACACACTATACGTCCGGTGTAGCGTCAATGACGTACTTAAAGGCGGTTGAGGCAGGCGTGGACGTTATTGACTGTGCGATTTCACCGTTTGCACTCGGTACATCGCAGCCCGCTACAGAGGTTATGGTAGAGACCTTTAAGAATACACCGTATGATACCGGGTATGATCAGAATGTACTTGCTAAGATTGCGGATTACTTTAGACCATACAGAGAGGAATGCTTAAAGAGCGGACTTCTCAATCCGAAGGTTCTCGGCGTAGACATCAAGACCTTGATGTATCAGGTTCCCGGCGGTATGCTGTCAAACATGGTAAGCCAGTTGAAGGAGCAGAATGCAGAGGATAAGTATTACGACGTGCTTCAGGAAATCCCAAGAGTGCGTAAAGACTTGGGTGAGCCGCCTCTTGTTACGCCATCCTCACAGATTGTAGGTACACAGGCTGTATTTAACGTACTTATGGGCGAACGCTACAAGATGGCGACAAAGGAGACAAAGGCAGTGCTTCACGGCGAGTACGGTCAGACTGTTAAACCCTTTAACAAAGAGATTCAGGACAAGGTGCTTTCCGCAGAAGAGAAGGCTACGATTATCACATGCCGTCCTGCCGACAAACTTCCGAATGAGTTAAAGAAGATTGAGGAAGAAATGAAAGAGTGGAAGCAGCAGGACGAGGACGTATTGTCATACGCATTGTTCCCGCAGGTTGCAACGGACTTCTTTAAGTATCGTCAGGCACAGCAGGAGAAGGTTGATATGACACAGGCTGATACAAAAAACGGAGCTTATCCTGTGTAGATTAAGAATTTGCAGGTATCGGGTTAATGCGGTACATTAACCCGATACTATTTTGATAAGTTTGTGATAAGGGCTTTCGGTTTTTATGAAATGGGAATTTCGGTAGAAAGGCATGTTTAACTATGGCGAGAAAAGAATTAATAACAAAGGATAAAATACTGGAGACGGCTTTTGAGCTGGCAAGAACAGAGGGCATTGAAAGTGTGACCGCAAGAAAACTTGCAGCGCAGATTGGCTGCTCGACACAGCCTATATTCAGGGTGTACGCCAACATGTATGAATTGTATACGGAAATATACGAGAGAGCAATTGACGCTTTTGGGGATTACTACGAACATTTCGAGTCTAATGTGGATACTCCGTTTATTCATCTTGGACTTGCTTATATAAATTATGCAAAAGAGGAGAAAAGACTCTTCCAGCTCCTTTTTCAGTCAGACAATAGGGGAGAGAGAAGTCTTTATGAACTTTTAAACGGAAAGGTGGGCGCCGTGAGCAAGGAGATCAATCGTGCCGTGGCTGCCGGCTGCCAAAATCCGAGCGGGCTTTTTATGAAGATGTGGATTTTCATACATGGCTGTGCCTGTATGGTGCTTACGGGAGATTATGATTTGACAGAGGAAGAGACCGTTGAGCTTTTGGGTGACATTTATCAAAGCTGCTCGTAGTGAAAAGGATGAATATGGAAATAAAATATGATACCATATCAAGGATTAATGACAAATTTAACAGGATGAGCAAAAGCCATAAAAAAATAGCGACTTTTATCATCGATCATTATGAACAGGCTGCTTTTATGACAGCTTCAAAGCTTGGAAAGACAGTTGGAATCAGTGAGTCTACGGTGGTGCGCTTTGCATATGCATTAGACTATGAAGGTTATCCTGAGTTTCAGGAGGCGTTGGCGGAATGGGTCAAGGATAAACTGAACTCCGTACAGAAGATTGGTGCAAAATATGGGAAAAGCACGCAGTCGGAGATACTGACCTCGGTACTCAACGCAGATATTGAGAAAATTGACGATACGCTAGATCACGTAGATCCGCAGGCATTTGAGGCTGCTGTCGATATTATATTAAGTGCGAAGCATGTGTATATTATCGGACTTAGGAGCTGTAAACCCCTTGCGGAATTTTTGCATTTTTATCTGAATATGATACGTCCTGATGTAGTGCTTTTGGATTCGACGAGCACTTCTGAAACGTTTGAGCAGATGCTTCGGATTGATGAGAAGGATTCCATTATCGGAATCAGTTTTCCAAGATACTCCATGCGTACGCTTAAAGCGATGGAAATGGCAAATGACAGAAATGCGAAAGTAATTACCATCACGGATACCATTCATTCGCCGATGTGTTTATATTCTTCGTGTAACCTTATGGCAAGGAGCGACATGGTGTCGATTGTTGATTCGCTTGTGGCGCCGCTTAGTCTGATAAATGCGCTTGTTGTCGCGCTTTGTCTGAAACGGCCAAACGAGGTGAAGAAAAATTTGGAAACGCTTGAGTATGCGTGGGATAATTATCAGGTATATTTAAAGGATGAAATTAACTTTATTGATGAGGAGCTGCTGAATACTTCTCTTCAAACGCAGATGGAGCAGAGAAGAAGAAAGCAGGTGTAAGGTTATAGAATGGCTGAAGTAGTAGTAATTGGCGGCGGTGCGGCGGGCATGATGGCGGCAGTCGCGGCGGCACAGGCAGGGAACGCTGTTGGTATCAATGTTACACTGTTTGAAAAAAATGAGAAACTTGGGAAAAAGCTGTTTATTACGGGAAAAGGGCGCTGTAATGTGACAAATGCCTGTGAAGCCCGGGATTTATTCAACAATGTTTTGGAGCATGACAAGTTTTTGTACAGTGCAATATACGGCTTTGATAATCAGGCGGTTATGGACTTTTTTGAGACAAATGGCTGCAAACTGAAAATCGAGCGTGGACAGAGGGTATTTCCCGTGTCGGACCACAGTTCGGATATTATCAAGGTTTTGGAGAGTGTGCTGAAAAAAAGCGGTGTGCATGTACTTCTCAAAAAAGAAGTGCGCAGAATACATGTGCAAGCGTTTGATGCTTCAAATGATAGTATAAAGAAGAAATCGAAGCAGACTTCAGAAGTGTGTGCCGTGGAGTTTTTTGATAAGGCAGCAAACAAAAAAAAGACGATTAAGGCAGATTGTGTGATTGTGGCAACAGGCGGCATCTCCTATGTACTGACAGGTTCTACGGGAGACGGACACCGGTTTGCAAAGAGTTTTGGACATACCATAACCCCGCTTTCACCTGCACTTGTACCGTTTTCGATTCAGGAGAGCTGGTGTCATGCACTGCAGGGATTGTCGTTAAAAAATGTGAGGGCTTCGGTGGAGCTGGACGGGAAAGAGATTTATTCTGACTTTGGAGAACTGTTGTTCACACATTACGGTGTAAGCGGTCCGCTAATTTTGAGTGCGGCAAGTGTGTATGTACATTATTTACATGCGCATACCGTGCAGAAGAAACAAGAACGTCAGGAGCATACGGCGAAGCTTTTGATTGACTTAAAGCCTGCACTGACGCAGGAACAGCTTAATAAGCGCATTTTAAGGGAATTTGATGAAAATAAAAATAAACAGTTTAAGAATATTTTAGGTTCATTGTTTCCGGCAAAGCTGGTGACGGTGATGCCTGAACTTGCAAAGATTGCGGCTGACAAAAAAATAAACGAAATCACAAAGCAGGAGCGGGAGCATTTTGTTTCGGTAATTCAGCATATGGAGCTTACGATTACGGGGCTTCGCGGCTATGACGAGGCGATTGTCACAAAGGGAGGCGTTGCGGTCAATGAGGTCAATCCTTCCACAATGGAATCAAAACTGGTAAAGGGGCTTTACTTTGCAGGTGAGGTTTTGGATTTGGATGCATTGACAGGCGGCTTTAATTTACAGATTGCATGGTCAACGGGACATCTTGCGGGAGAGAGTGCGGTACACGATTGTGCGGCAGAGACTGAATGAAATTTATGGAAATTGAAATAATAAATAAAATGGGAGGATTGAAAATTAAAATTTTTAACCGACAGGTTTGTGTCTGCATCACAAACTTGCAGATTTTGAAAGGAGTATAGAGATGAGTTATAATATTGCAATTGACGGACCGGCAGGCGCGGGGAAAAGCACAATTGCGAAGTTAATCGCGAAAAAGAAGGGCTTTATTTATGTTGATACAGGCGCAATGTACCGCGCGATGGCGCTGTATTTTTTGGAAAATGGGATTTCGGCGGAGGATCAGGAAAAACTAAGCGCGGCAGTACAGGATGCGGATGTCACGATAAGCTATGAAAACGGCGAGCAGGTTGTATGGCTGAACGGCAGAAACGTGAATGGGTTAATCCGCACGGAGGAAGTCAGTCAGATGACGTCAAAGAGCAGCACAAACGGGACGGTGCGCAAAAAGCTTGTGGAGCTGCAGCAGGCGCTTGCCAAAAAGGAAAATGTCGTGATGGACGGCAGGGATATCGGAACGTGTGTTCTGCCTAGTGCAGATGTCAAAGTATATTTGGATGCGAGCAGCCATGTGCGGGCGCTCCGGCGTTATGAGGAGCTGAAAGCCAAGGGTGAGCCGTGCGACCTTGCGGTGATTGAAAAGGATATTATTGAACGTGATTACAGGGATATGCACAGGGAGATTTCACCGTTAAAGCGTGCGGAGGATGCGCAGTATTTGGATTCGTCCGATATGACAATTGAACAGGTGGCGGATGCAATTATAAAAATGTGCGATGGAGGATTATGATGCAGGTTGTGGTAGCAAAGACCGCGGGCTTTTGTTTTGGCGTAAAACGTGCCGTTGACATGGTATATGAACAGGTGGAAACAGGAAAAACAGTACATACCTATGGTCCGATTGTCCATAATGAGGAAGTTGTAAAGGACTTGGAAGAAAAAGGTGTGAAAGTGATTGGAAACCGTCAGGATCTTTTGGCAATGGACAGGGAAAGCATACAGCCGCGAGAAGGCACGGTGATTATCCGCGCGCATGGTGTTCCGAAGGAAATTTATGACCTTATGGAAGAAAAGCAGCTCGAACGCATTGATGCCACATGTCCTTTTGTAAAGCATATTCATCGTATTGTGCAGAAGCGGTCGGAGGAAGGGCGGCAGATTATTGTGATTGGAAATGAGACGCATCCTGAGGTGGAAGGTATCAAGGGATGGTCAAAAACGCCCGTTACGGTTGTCGAAACACAAGAACAGGCACAAAATTTTAGTGCAAATGAGGGTCAAAAACTCTGCATTGTAGCCCAAACGACATTTAATTACAAGAAATTTCAAGATTTAGTTGAAATTTTTCAAAAAAAAGGTTATGATATAATTGTTGCGAATACTATATGCAATGCAACAAAGGAGCGTCAGGAGGAAGCACTTGAACTGGCAGCCAAAGCTGACGTTATGATTGTGATAGGTGGTACTCACAGTTCAAATACACGCAAGCTTTACGAACTGTGTAAAAGCAGGTGTGAGAGTACTTACTATATACAAACACTGGCAGACCTGAAATTAGATTTACCTAATTCTGTTGAACTAGTGGGCATCACAGCGGGGGCTTCTACCCCAAACAAAATAATTGAGGAGGTTCAAAATTATGTCAGAATTAACTTTTGAACAAATGTTAGAAGAATCATTAAAAACTATTCATACAGGAGAGGTAATCGAAGGTACAGTCATCGATGTGAAGCCCGATGAAGTAATCCTTAACATCGGCTATAAGTCAGACGGTATTCTTACACGTAACGAATACACCAATGAGCCGAATGTTGATCTTACCGCGGTTATTAAAGCTGGTGATAAGATGGAGGTTAAGGTTCTGAAAGTAAATGACGGTGAGGGACAGGTTCTTCTCACATACAAGAGACTTGCTGCCGACAGAGGCAACAAGCGCATTGAGGAGGCTTTCAACAGTAAGGAAGTTCTTACGGCAAAAGTTTCCCAGGTATTGGACGGCGGTTTGAGCGTTGTCGTTGAGGAAGTAAGAATTTTTATTCCTGCAAGTCTTGTATCAGATGTTTATGAGAAAGATTTGAACAAGTATGCGGGACAGGAGATTGAGTTTGTAATCAGCGAGTACAATCCTAAGAGAAGACGTTATATCGGTGACCGTAAGCAGTTAATCGTGGCGAAGAAGGCTGAGATGCAAAAAGAACTCTTTGCAAAGATTAAGCCGGGCGATGTGATTGAAGGTACGGTTAAGAATGTAACGGACTTTGGTGCATTTATTGACCTTGGCGGAGTAGACGGATTGCTTCATATTTCGGAGATGTCTTGGGGACGTGTTGAAAATCCGAAGAAGGTATTTAAGGTTGGTGAAGTTCTCAAGGTTCTGATTAAGGATATTGACGGTACAAAGGTTGCATTGTCGCTCAAGTTTGATGATTCTAATCCTTGGAAGAATGCATCTACAAAGTATGCAGTAGGAAACGAGGTAACAGGCAAGGTAGCAAGAATGACGGATTTCGGCGCTTTTGTAGAGCTTGAGCCGGGCATTGACGCATTGCTTCACGTTTCACAGATTGCCAAGGAGCATATCGAGAAGCCTGCCGATGTATTATCTGTAGGTCAGGAAGTTACGGCAAAGGTTGTTGACTTTAATGAAGAGGGTAAGAAAATCAGCCTCAGCATTAAGGCATTGCTTGCTCCGGAAGTAAAGGAAGAACCTGCCCAGGAGACGGTGTCTGAGGATGATGCAGATGTTGTTTCCGTAGATATTGATGCAGTGATTGCAAAGCAGGAAGCGGAAGAGACTGCTGAGTAAAATTTTGCACACTACAATTGAAAGGGATTGCTCTGGGAGCATAAGCTCCCGGGGCTATTTATATATTTAAAGTATAGACAGTTTCATTCTAAGAACAAGGGCTCTTCAAGTATTCAGAAGAGCAGATTTATATTCTTTATATGTGAATACTTTAACAAAACCTGCAAAACAAGATTTGTTTAAGAAAAAGGCAAAGGGGGAAATACTCATGACGTATGATTATGAATATTTCAAAAAAGAAGTTTTTTCACTTACCAAGATTGACTTGAATGCATACAAGGAAAAACAAATGAAGCGTCGTATTGATACGCTGATTGCAAAACATAAGGTAACCGGATATGATAAGTTTGTGATGAAGCTGCGCGATGATAAGACGGTGTTTGATGATTTTGTGAACTATCTGACAATCAATGTATCGGAATTTTACCGTAATCCAGAACAGTGGAAGCTGATGGATCAGCAGATTATACCGGAGCTTATTAGTAAATTTGGAACGAGACTGAAGATTTGGAGTGCAGCATGCTCAACAGGAGATGAGCCATATTCGCTTGTTATGGCATTTTCAAGACATCTTCCGCTCAATCAGATTAGCATCACGGCAACGGATATTGATAAGCAGGTGATTGAGAAGGCAAAGCTTGGACTTTATAATGATAAGAGTATTGCGGCGGTGCCGGACGATTTCAAAAAGAAATATTTTACCAAGATTGGTCCTTCGTACAAGATTTCGGATGAAATTAAAGCAAGGGTACAGTTTCAGCAGCATAATCTTTTGAAAGATCCTTATCCTGATAAGTGTGATTTGATTGTCTGCAGAAACGTATTGATATATTTTACGGAAGAAGCGAAGGATGAGATTTTCAGGAAATATAACAGTTGTTTAAAGACTGGCGGTATTTTGTTCATAGGAAGCACGGAGCAGATTATGAATTATAAGGAAATCGGATATGAGCGCAAGAATTCGTTCTTCTATATGAGGAACAGGTAGAGAAACGGATTCGTCCGGAAACGGAAACATATAAAATGAGATAGACTTTGTGTGTGTTACAAAGTTTATCTCATTTGTGCTTTATTTGGATATAGTTTCTTTTGTTTTTGCGGTGTTCTGCCGGCTTACGCCCATCATCTGCAGAATATGGTGAGCATATTGGTTGAATGCTTCCCGCTGTGTCTTGAGTTCATCCGTCAGTTCGAAAAACAGTGCTTTGTCGTCATAATTCCGTTTGAAGAACGGAACAAAAACGGCATCCCACTGCGGAAGGTAGGAGGAGATTTTGCGTGTATAACAGTTACGTGCTGTCGCCTGTTCGCGGTATTCCTTGTCAACAAAGGAGGCAACGGATTTGTGTACGGCAATGTCCTCCTTGGGCAGATAATAATAATCTTTGTAGTTGGAATAAAAATATTTCAGTTCTTCTTCATAAAGCGGAACTCTCAGTTTCCCGTCTTCCTTATGACCGCTGAAATAACAGTCATTGATGCCGTATGAAATATCGGCAGGCAATAGAGAGGGAAGTTTCAGGCTCATAATGATTTCGGAACACTGTTTGTTGTCGATGTCTTTATAGTGGTTTGCCTGTACTTTTGTGACTTTTATGGGTTGATAAAACAGGTCCGGAATGGCAAGCGCCGAGACAATTTCGAGCATGCCTTTCAAGTCTTCTTCATTGTGGAGGAGCAAAAGCTGTTCGCTGCTTTCCTTGTGCGTAAGTACATAGTCATGATAAATCTCGATTAGTTCGCCGCCCGTGTATTGATCCTCTCGCTGCGTGGTGTGCAAAAAGCCCTCAAGTGTTTTTTGCTTACAGTTAGGCAGTTTTAAAAAGGTCTTATACGGTGCCACGCGCCGGTATATGTCAATTCCTTCAAATCGGTTTAAATCAAGGTCAAGCTGATAATGTTCGATTTTGCTTTGCAGATAGGGGATGTCAAAGCTGTTCCCGTTAAAATGAATGAGAAACCGGTAGTCTGCCGCAAATTGGACAAAGGCATCAAGTACATTTTTTTCGTCGTCGTAATTGGCAGCGAACCACTGGATTGAGCACCAGTGCGCAGGTCCGTCGGTATCATTTAAATAGATACAGCCAATCAGATAGAGATTTGAGCTTTTGGCGTACAGTCCGGTTGTTTCAATGTCAATAAACAATGTCTGCATCGGAACACAGAAATTTTCTATATGGTAGCATGGCGATAAAATTCCCAGGCTTTTCTGTATGCATTTCATGTGATTTTTCCTTTCGTAGCATGTTTGCAATTCGTTCTATAAATAAATTACCATATGTGCCGTGTCCTGTCAAAGTAAATACAGCATCCTTTTTTGCATTCCTGTGAAAATGGAACACATTGTCAGAAAAATTTTGTTTATTCTTACAAAAAACAGGTGAAAATGTGTTGAAAAAATAGTATAGTATAGATAGCAGTAAATATCTAAAAAAGGAGTAAGTTAAGTTTTGTGCTGCGCAAAAACTTGAGCCATTGGCTGCTCCTAAAAAACAGTCGCAGCATGGAGGCTAAGCATGGCAAAACTTACATTTGGCGGCGGAGTTCATCCGTATGACGGAAAAGAACTGTCAAAAGACAAGCCAATGAAAACGATTATTCCGACAGGCGAGATGGTTTATCCTTTGAGCCAGCATATCGGAGCGCCTGCCGTACCGATTGTCAAAAAAGGCGACAGGGTGCTTGCAGGACAGAAAATCGCTGAGGCAGGCGGTTTTGTTTCGGCACCGATTTATGCGACAGTGTCGGGCACGGTAAAAAATATAGAACAAAGGCGGGTTGTTACGGGCGATATGGTTAATTCCATTATTGTGGACAACGACGGGTGTTTTGAGGAGGTTGCATATACGCCGCATGAACCTGATAAGCTTGGAAAGAAAGAAATTATAGAGCTGATTAAAGAGGCAGGGATTGTGGGAATGGGCGGCGCAGGTTTTCCTACGTATGTAAAGCTTTCGCCCAAAGAGCCTGAAAAAATTGAATACGTGATTGCAAACTGTGCGGAGTGTGAGCCGTATCTGACCTCCGATTACAGGCGGATGATCGAGGAGCCCGAAAAGCTTGTGGAGGGTTTGAAGATTATTCTGCGGCTGTTTGACAATGCGCAGGGGATTCTTGCGGTGGAAGACAATAAGCCCGACTGTGTGAAAATTTTAACGGATTTGACGCGCAATGAGCCAAAAATCAGTGTGGCGGCATTAAAGACAAAGTATCCGCAAGGGGCGGAACGGCAGATTATCTATGCGACGACAGGACGTGAGATTAATTCTTCCATGCTTCCTGCCGATGCCGGATGTGTAGTTGACAACGTGGATACGATTGTTGCGGTTTACCATGCCGTGAAGGAGGGGAAACCGCTGATGAACCGGATTGTTACCGTGACAGGAGATGCGGTGAATGATCCTAGAAATTTCTATGTCAGAATGGGGATGAATTATAAGGATTTGATTGACGAGGCGGGCGGATTAAAGTGTACGCCTGAAAAGATTGTTTCGGGCGGTCCGATGATGGGTTTTGCGCTCTTTGATTTGAACGTGCCGACGACAAAGACGGCGTCTGCGCTGCTGTGTCTGACGAAAGACGAGGTATCTGCGCTTGCGCCGACGCCGTGTATTAATTGCGGAAGATGTGTAGAGGCATGTCCAAGCCGTCTTGTGCCTACAAAACTTGCAGTGTTCTCAGAGCATCATGATGAGGAGAGCTTTGTGGCAAATGACGGTATGGAGTGTGTGGAGTGCGGGTGCTGCAGCTATGTGTGTCCGGCGAAACGGCATTTGACGCAGTCGATTAAGTCAATGCGCAAGAATGTGCTTGGCAAAAAGAAAAAGGCATAAGGTATCTTATAGATAAAGAAACGGAGGTATGATAGAGAGTGGAGAACGGTTTGGATACAATGTTTCAGGTATCGTCAAATCCGCATGTGCGGGCGAAAGATACGACATCACGCATTATGATGTATGTTGTGATTGCACTTTTGCCTGCAACCGTGTTTGGCGTATTTAATTTTGGGCTTCATGCGCTTTTGCTGGTGATTGTCACAGTGTTAACGACGGTTTTTGCTGAGTACATATATGACAGGTGCATGAAAAAGAATATTACGGTTATGGATTTTTCTGCAGTGGTGACGGGGCTTTTGCTGGCGTTGAACCTGCCGCCGAATGCGCCGCTTTGGATTGGTGTGATTGGCGGAGCGTTTGCGATTATTGTCGTAAAAATGCTGTTTGGCGGATTGGGGCAGAATTTTATGAATCCTGCGCTTGGTGCGCGTTGTTTTCTGCTGATTTCGTTTACGTCGATTATGACGAATTTTGATTGTGACGCGTATACAGGCGCGACACCGCTTGCTGTGGTTAAGGCGGGAGAGAGTGTAAATGTGTTGGAAATGGTAATCGGGCGTACGGCGGGAACGATAGGTGAGACGAGTATGATTGCGATTTTGGTTGGCGCGGCGTTTTTACTTGTGATGAAAGTGATTGATTTGCGCGTGCCGGCGTCTTATCTGATTAGCTTTACTCTTTTTATCCTGCTTTTTAGCGGGCGTGGTTTGGATGCGGAATACCTTGTGTCACAGCTTGCGGGCGGCGGTCTGATGCTTGGTGCGTTTTTTATGGCAACGGATTATGTAACCCGACCGATTACGGCAAAGGGACAGTATGTGTTTGGCGTGTTTTTGGGCATTATGACGGGAATTTTCCGACTGTTCGGTCCTTCGGCGGAAGGCGTTTCCTATGCGATTATTTTGGGAAATCTGCTTGTGCCTTTGATTGAGAATTTCACAAAGCCTGCGGCGTTTGGAAAGAAAAAGATCAGAAAGGAGACGTCAAAAAATGAATGAAAAATCGGCAATGATAAAAGACGCGCTAATCCTTTTTGCTATTACGGTTGTGGCAGGTCTGCTTTTGGGTGTGGTTTATGATGTGACAAAGGAGCCGATTGCGCAGCAGAAGGAAAAGGCAAAGCAGGAGGCTTGTGCGGATGTGTTTGCGGCGGCAGCGGCGTTTGAAACCGTGACGGACGCGCAGGGTGCGGCTATGAGCGATGCGGTTAATGGTGTGGATATTGATGAAGTGATGTATGCGATGGATGGTGACGGAAACCTTGCGGGGTATGTGATTACCGTGACGGACCATGAGGGGTACGGCGGCGATATTCAGTTTTCAATGGGTGTGACGCTTGACGGTACGTTAAACGGTATTTCGATTTTGAGTATTTCCGAGACGGCAGGTCTTGGAATGAAAGCGGGCGACGTGCTTGTGCCGCAGTTTGAAAACAAAAAAGCAGAACAGTTTTCTTATACAAAGCAAGGCGCGGCAAACGAGAATGAGATTGACGCAATCAGCGGCGCGACAATTACGACAAATGCGATAGTGAACGGTGTCAATGCGGGACTCCTGTATTTCCGTGATGTGCTGCTTACCGCTGACAGTTTCTGATAGGGGGTGTGGTAAATGAGAGAAAAAAATGCAACGGTATTTTGGAACGGGCTTGTGAAAGAAAATCCGACGTTTGTTCTGATGCTTGGAATGTGTCCGACGCTTGCGGTTACCACATCTGCAATCAACGGACTTGGAATGGGACTGACGACGACAGCGGTGCTTGTGCTGAGCAATGTCATTATCGCGCTTTTGCGCAATATCATACCGAACAGGGTGCGAATCCCTGCATTTATTGTGATTGTGGCATCGTTTGTGACAATGGCGGAATTGCTGTTGGAGGGCTTTATACCGAGCCTTTATGCGGCGCTTGGAATCTATATTCCATTGATTGTAGTAAATTGTATTATCTTAGGACGTGCGGAGGCGTTTGCCTCGAAAAACGGCGTGCTGCCGTCATTTTTTGACGGGATTGGCATGGGTCTTGGCTTTACGGTGGCGCTTACGGCAATCGGAATTGTAAGGGAGCTGCTTGGGGCAGGGGAGCTGTTTGGCGTTCCTGTTATCAACAATGTACTTAAATTGATTTCTTCGGCGGTTGGAAGAAGCGAGCCGGTTGAATATGTTCCGGTCAGCATTTTTGTTTTGGCGCCAGGCGCGTTTTTTGTGCTTGCGGCGCTTACGGCACTGCAAAACAGAGTGAAACGGAAAATGCAGGCGAAGGGGCAGAATGTCGACAAGATTCAGTCGGGCTGCAGCTTTGACTGTGCATCGTGTGAGGACAGCGGCTGTGCGCACCGGTTCGTGGACGTAAATGCACCGTCGGGTTCGGTTGCCAATGTGAAAAGTAGTTCTAAAGACGTTTCGCCATAGGACGAAACGCCAAGAACTACTAAGTTTCACATGAAAAGAACGCAAAACGAACAAGTTCGTTTTAGGCAGCGTTCTTTAGGAAAACAGGAAGGTTTACGTAGAAAGGAGTAAGGATATAGAAATGCTGGATGTGGTAAAGGATTTATTGGTGCTGCTTGTAAGCTCCTCTTTGGTAAGCAATGTCGTGTTGAGCCAGTTTTTAGGTTTGTGTCCGTTTCTTGGCGTTTCAAAGAAAGTCAATACGGCGGTCGGCATGGGCGGCGCGGTGATTTTTGTCATAACGATTGCATCGGGTGTGACGGCGGTGATTTACCGGTTTATTTTAGTAGCGTTTGATATTACGTATTTGCAGACGATCGTGTTTATCCTTGTGATTGCGGCGCTGGTGCAGTTTGTGGAGATGTTTTTGAAAAAATATGTTCCTGCTCTGTATCAGGCGCTTGGCGTGTATCTGCCGCTGATTACGACAAACTGTGCGGTGCTTGGCATTGCGCTGACTAATGTGCAGAAAAGCTACGGTATCGGCTTTAGCATTGCAAGCGGATTGTTTACGGCAGTCGGATTTTTGATTGCGATTGTGATTCTTGCGGGAATACGGGAAAAGATAGAATATAACGATGTACCTGAGTCGTTTCAGGGAATGCCGATTGTGCTGATTACGGCGGGACTTATGGCGATTGCGTTCTGCGGTTTTTCGGGACTGTTATAAGTGTGAAAACTTGAAAATTAAAATTTTCAAGCGGCAGGTTTGCGCTTTCGGCAAAAACTTGCAGACTTTGAAAGGAGTAAGGTAATAGGTATGAATATTTCAGCAATATTGACTGCATTGGTGGTGGTCGGTGCGGTGGGTCTGATTTTGGGTGTGTTTCTTGGTGTGGCAAGTATTGTGTTTAAGGTGGACGTTGACGAGCGTGAGGAGGCGGTGCTTGGCGCGCTGCCCGGCAATAATTGCGGCGGATGTGGATTTCCGGGATGCTCGGGACTTGCTGCGGCAATCGCAAAGGGCGAGGCGGCGGTGAATGCCTGTCCGGTCGGCGGTGAAACGGTCGGAAACGTGATTGCGCAGATTATGGGTGTTGAGGCGGGGGAAACCGTGAGAATGACCGCGTTTGTAAAATGTGCGGGCGATTGTGAGAAGACACAGAAGAATTATGAATATACAGGCGTTGAGGATTGCGGCATGGTGAAATACGTGCCTGATGGCGGCGCAAAGTCATGCAATTATGGCTGTCTTGGATACGGAAACTGTGTTAAGGCATGTCCGTTTGACGCGGTACACATTGTAGACGGAATTGCAAAGGTTGACCGGGAAAAATGTAAGGCGTGCGGAAAGTGTGTCGCGGCGTGTCCAAAAGGGCTGATTGAGTTGATTCCGTATGATTCCAAGGTCGTGGTGGCGTGCAGTTCTAAGGACAAGGGACCTGTTACCATGAAAGCGTGCAAAACGGGTTGTATCGGGTGCGGTTTATGTGTAAAAGCCTGCCCGTCAGAGGCGGTGACCGTGACGGATTTCAATGCGCATATTGACCAGTCAAAGTGCATCGGGTGCGGTGCGTGCAAAGAGAAGTGTCCGAAGAAAATTATTGTGGAAGTGCCGTCTGCGTAAGACGGCGCCAAACGTCCACGAGGTATGGCGTTTTTAGGAGTGTTGAAGTGACATGAAGGTAAGATATTATGATATTGGGTTAAATCTGTTTTGTAAACAGTTTCAGGAGCCGGAGCAGGTGATTGCAGATGCAAAGGACAGCGGCGTGTGCTGTATTTTGACAGGTACGGACCCGAAGGATTAATGATTTTGTGAAAACGCATGAGGTGTTCGGCATATTACTTCATAATCCTTCGTCACAAACACCGCCTGGACTCCGTCGAGCGACTGCACCAGTTTCATTCCTTCCTCAAGCCCTAAAATATAACAGTACGTGCTTAATGCATCTCCTTGCAGCGACGAATCGCAAATAATCGTCACTCCAAGGAGATTATTTTGTACAGGAGTTCCGGTATGTGTATCAAAAATATGATGATAAATCCGTCCGCTTTCAGGCTCCCGAAAATACCGCTCATAACATCCCGAAGAAACGACACTCGTGTCAGTTTCTTTTACCGTGTCAATAATTTCCCCCGCATTACCAAAAGGCTTTTGTATGCCAATCTGATATGCTGAACCGTCCGGTTTTTCTCCGATTAAAAGAATATTCCCACCAAGACTGATCACGCCGCTTTCAATCCCTTCAGAAATCATAAATTCTTTCAGTCTGTCCGCGATATATCCTTTTGCAAGAAATCCTAAGTCAATGGCGGCGTTGCTGTCTAAAAGCTGTACGCGGTACGAAGCTTCCTTGGAAAGTGCGTCATCATAAGCGACGGCTGTCCCTTTTTCGTCATAAATTACCACATTTTTATAATTGACATGTGCAAGAAGTTCGTCGAGCGTAGACGCATCCGGAATATAATATTCATAATCCGGATTTTCTGACACTTGTGTCATTTGTTCCTTGACATGCCACTCCCCGGCAACAGGAAGCAGCGTCAAATCCAAAGCTCCGTCTGATTGACTGCACCAAAAAAGCGCCGCCTGAATGAGCGATGCCGTTTCAAAGGAAACCGCAACAGGCGCGCCGCCGCTATGGTTGATTTTCCAAACTTCCGAGTCTTCGCGCGTCGCGCTGAAAAGCTTTTCATACGTTTCGCACATATCAAAACACGCATCCAAAACCGCGCTTTTTTCTTTGTCATAAACGGTAATCGTAACAACGGTATCAAATGCAAAACCCGTCTTGGAAACCGGCGTGTAGTCGGTATTTTTCGTACAGGAATCAAGAAATAAAATACTGCATGCAGTAAGTATAAATATTTTTATAAAAAAACAAAACTTTTTAAAAGAATGCATTTGCGCTTCTCCTTTTCGTGCCAAATGATAACAGCAAGACCGCAGAATAACGTAACCATATACATCATCCTATACAGTATATCAAAACGAAAAGAAAGATGCAAAAAGTATGCAAAAAGAATTGCCGAAAAGAATTGAGGAAAAAAAATGTTAATGCTATACTGATAATCGAAAGGGTGATGATGCGGTGGAACAGAAAACGAAAAACAGTATCCGAAAAACAATCGCAAAGCTGTGCGTTGCCGTCCTGTTTATTTGTACGGGATTAGAATGCAATGCGGCAGCAAAAGAAAATACACAGGAAAATATCACCAAAGAGTATCAGGAATACATACAATGTTTTGACGCGATCAAAACACTGGACGACATTATACCGCAAGGCTACGAAATTGTGGAAAAACATGTATTTGACATTCCGCTTGTAACAAAGAGCACGGAAACGGACGAAAACGGTGAACTTTTGGACACCGAGGTGACAAGACCGGCGGATATTCATCAAATCGACAGCGAGGATGCGGTTGTATTACAAAGTGTTCCGACGGTGCGTTTTATCACGGCAATTGATAAAACGTATCACAGGGCAGCCGTGTTTCTCGGAGACAAAGACGGAACTATACTTTATAAGACAAATATGTTGGAATGTAATTATACATTCAGAGGTCGTATGGAGCAGCCCATTGTGGATATGGTGTCGGTGGCGTTTGCGGACATGAACCATGACGGATTAACGGATATTATTTTGATCGCAGGCTGTAAGAATGACACGGGAAATTATGCGGACAAGCTTTACAAGGTGGGCGAAGTCCTTTTTCAGAAGCAGGGTTCGGTTTCCTTTTACAGAGACTGGCGCATTAACGACAAACTGAACCGCTTTGGCATGAACAAGAGCGCAAAGTGTATCATATCATTTGTGCGGGATGGTAATTCGACGGAATTTCTTTACACGGCAACGACACAGCAGGAACTTATGGACAACGGATTTCAGGTTATCGAAGAGCAGAGCTACTGGCGGACCTATGAGAAGCTTGGACGCCTCAAAGTATTGCCCGGAACGTTCTCCATGGCGGACTATGACATTTTAATGGTTTACATGATTAACAATCAGGGAAATATTGTGTGGAGCTTTCAGCCGATGGGGGATATGGATAACCTTTATTCCTTAAAGGGAATAAGCGGAAAGGATATGGACGGAGACGGCATGAAAGATTTGGTCGTATGGGCGCTGTACAGCAAAGAGGGTTCACATGGCGAGCTTCTGACAGAAAACAGATGTTCTGTGTATTATCAGCGTACGGGCGGGTTTGACACGGATACGGATTTTGTGGATAAATATCGGTTTACAGGCGAGGAAAATATGGAAACGCTCTTAGATGCGATACGTGCGTACTGGGGCTGGTCAGCAAACAAAAAGGAGAGCAAATGATAAAAATATTAATTGTAGACGATGAAAAGACGATATGTGATTTAATTGACATTAATCTGTCGGCGGCAGGTTATCACTGCAAGTCCGTACAGGACGGGCTTACGGCGATTGATTTGATTGAACGGGAACATTTTGACCTGATTTTACTGGACATAATGCTTCCGGGGGCGGACGGTTATGACATTATGGAATACATACGGCCGCTCAATATCCCCGTAATTTTTATTACCGCGAAGCACGATGTCAAGGACCGTGTAAAGGGCTTAAAGCTTGGCGCGGACGACTATCTGGTCAAGCCGTTTGAGGTTGTGGAGCTGGTGGCGCGCGTGGAGGTGGTGCTGCGCAGGTATCATATCGCGGAAAAAGCACTTACGGCGGGGGATATTGTTGTGGATATGGAGGCGCACAAAGTGACAAGGGCGGGAACCCCCGTTGCGCTTACCAATAAGGAATATGGACTGTTGGTGCTCTTTATACAGAATAAAAACGTTGCGCTTTTTAAAGAACGGCTTTATGAAAAAGTGTGGGGTGACGAATACCTTTCGGACAGTAGAACGCTTGAGCTGCATGTACAGCGGCTTCGGAAAAAGCTTGGCTGGGAGAACAGCCTTGTGGCGGTATATAAGGTGGGCTACCGGTTGGAAATTGACTGAAAATTCCCGGAATATCGAAAGCAGGGAGGATTTGGACGAATGAAATTTTCATATAAAATCTTGCTGAGCACGGTGCTGATTATGGCGCTTGCGCTGGGCGTGAGCGGGTACTTGTTTGTCAATTACGTTTTTGACGCTTCCATGACAAGAGAAGTAGGGCAGGCGCTTGACGAGAGCAGTATCCTGCAATTTGCTTTTGAGACGGCGGCGCTCAATATCCCCTCCAAGTACGCTATGCTGCAAAATTCAACCATAGAGGAAATCGGCATCAAGCTTGAGGCGAGCGGACAGGGCGGCAGGCTGCTTCGCATTTCAGATGAGGAGGGACGGTTTCTTTATGCGAGCGAAGGGTTTGCGCAGGAGATTGATTTCCTGATGCAGATTGATAAAGAAACGCGGATATATCAGGTCGTGCGGGACGGGGATTCCTATTATATCCAAACTGGAACGATGCTTGATGCGCTTGACAGGGTACTTTATCTTGAAACGCTTCATGATGTGACAGGTATTTATGAGGAGCGGCGGCAGGGCTTTCATATATACCGCCAGGTAACGGTGTTTATGCTTTTGACAAGCATTGCTGTGATGTGGATTATTTCAGGGTGGATTACAAAGCCGATACGTCTTTTGACAAGGGCGACAAAAAAGATGGCGGCAGGCGATTATGCGTACCGGGCAAAGCGGGTTAGCAGCGACGAACTTGGGCAGCTGACGATCGATTTTAACAGAATGGCAGGCGCGCTCGAGAAAAATGTGGAACAGCTTGAAAATGAGGTGCGCGCGCGGGAGGATTTTATCGGCGCATTTTCCCATGAGCTCAAAACGCCGCTGACCTCAATTATCGGATATGCGGATTTGCTGCGTTCAAGAAAGCTTGACGACGAGAAACAATTTCTTTCGGCGAATTACATTTACACAGAAGGAAAGCGCTTGGAGACAATGGCATTTCGGTTATTGGATCTTGTGGTAATGAAGCGCGGCGCGCTGGAGCGGCAGGAAGTGGACGTGTCAGAGCTATTTGATTATCTGCGCAGGATGTATGGGACAATTGAAGGCGTGACGCTTGATATTTCATATGATGCAGGGCAGGTATGTGTGGAAGGCAACCTTTTAAAATCCGTGCTTTTAAATTTGATTGACAATGCCCATAAGGCGTCAAAAGAAAATGGTACGATTGAGGTGCGGGGAGAGCGGCAGGAAGACGGGTATGTTTTCAGTGTGCGGGATTATGGCGTCGGCATACCCGCAGAAGAGTGCAGCCGTATCACGGAGGCGTTTTATATGGTGGACAAATCGCGTTCAAGGAGCAGAAACGGCGCGGGGCTTGGCTTATCCTTGTGTACGCAGGTGCTTTTGCTGCATGACAGCGAGCTGATGATTGAGAGCACGCTCGGCGAGGGAAGCTGCTTTTGGTTTCTGATTAGGGATACAAATGGAGAACAGGTTGAATGAGTGGACAGAACAGAAAAAAGGGGAATAGAAAAAACGGGAATAGAAAAAAGAACAGAAAGAGAAACAGGCAGTACATTTTCCTGCTTTTAATCATTGGGACAGGGCTTGTTGTTTTCGGTGCGATTTGGGGACCGGAGCAGCTTTCGAATTACAGGGACCAGTATACGCTCAATAAAATTAAGGCGGAGGCGGTGGAAGGAAACGGTGAGGGCTACCGGTATTCGTTAAACAGCAATGAAAAGCTTTATATTCTGTCAAAATGTCTGACAAACCAAGTGCTGCCCGAAAGTGACGCAAGCGCGGTTACGAAGATGCAGACGGATATGGATTATGATAATCTGACGGGAAACTATGCGTTTGTGGTCAATCATCAGGAGCCGTCCGACAAGGAAATTACAGAGGAGCAGATTTATGAGCGGTGCAACGAGGAGCTTGCTAAGATGTATACGCTTTCGATTTTGCCCGAGGAGGTAAGAAGCGTTACGGCAGCAACGCACAGTGCAGTGCTCTATTCGGCAATTGATGTGCTTGAGCCGCGCAATAATTTATCCGTGTGGAAGATTAGTTTAAAAACAGGGCAGCAGAATGCCAATAAGGAAGGCTGTCTTTTGGACGCATATATCGATGCGGATACGGGGCTTGTCTATGAATTTTATGTCAGAACCGCCGGGAGTACATGGGCGGATATTGATTCGGATAACATGGTGGCACAGTGGAGCGAGTATCTTGGGCTGAAAGGGCAGCAGGAATATGAGGACGCCAACCCGCTGATGGAAACCACGTCGGATTATAAAAAATATAAATTTGCAGGTGTGGATAAAGGAAATACGGTTGTCACGGTCGGATTTTATGAAGGGATAAACGAATTGTTTTTAAAAATTTCTCGGTAGGATTATGCAAAAATGATGTAAAAAATATGTCGTTTTGATGTGGAAAATATGATATTTTGATGATGCTCTCCTGTATTCTTTAGGTATGGATTGAACGGTAAAGATGAAAATACCAGGGAAAAAAGGGGGGCTTTATAATGTATATCGGATATGCGCAGGTTCATAGGCGTGTCAGAAGGCGTATGGATAAAAGGGCGCTGAAGTGGTTTTTTACAGTATTTATGGCAGTGTGTCTGCTGTATTGCATTGCGCAGGCGGCAGCTTATCAGTGGCTGGACGGTTACAGACAGAAGGAAACGGTTGAGGAGGTGGCATTTAATCCGCCGCTGCATGCTTTGGATATTCGGGATGTAGTGACAAAGGAGGATGCTGCCAGCCAAAGGGAACGGGCAATTCCCATACGGGATGCGTCCAATCCGCTGATTGTAATTGACGCGGGACACGGAGGGGCGGATGCGGGCTGCTCGAAGGGTGATTTGTATGAAAAGGATATTAATTTAAGCATTGCAAATCATACCAGGGAGCTGTTAAATGCGCGTGGCTATGAGGTGCTTATGACGCGGGCGGGAGATGAAACCGTATCCCTTGAAGAGCGTGTAAACCTTGCAAATGAAAACGGCGCCACAATTTATATCAGTATTCATCAAAATTTTTATGAAAAGGAAACAGCCGATGTACATGGGATAGAAACGTATTACAGTGCGGAGTGCGGCGCGGACGGCAGGCGGCTTGCAAAACTGATGCAGCAGCAGCTCACAGAGCATACAGATGCGAGGGACAGGGACATTGTTGCAAATGAAAACCTTTATGTTATACGGGAAACGAATATGCCCGCGTGCCTTGTGGAGACGGGATTTCTTTCCAGCAAGAAGGAACGGGCGCTTTTGGCATCGGACGAGTATCAACAACAGCTTGCACAATCAATTGCGTCGGGCGTGGAGCTGTACCTTCATCCAAAGACGATGTATCTGACCTTTGATGACGGTCCTTCTGCGGAAAGTACGGGAGTTATTTTAGATGCGCTAAAAGAGCACAATATCAAGGCAACGTTTTTTTTAGTCGGGGAAAATGTCGAACGGTATCCCCAAATCGCAAAACGCATTGTGGCAGAAGGTCATACAATCGGCATTCATTGCTACAGTCATGATTACAAGGCATTGTATGAGAGCGTAGATGCATATGTGGAGGATTTTGAAAAGGCAAAGGCGGTTATCTATGAGACTACGGGAGTGGACGTAAAACTGTTCCGTTTTCCAGGGGGAAGTATCAATGCTCATAATAAGAAGGTTTATCAGGACATTGCGAAAACAATGGCAGACAAAGGGTATCTCTATTATGACTGGAATGCAAGTCTTGAGGACGCGGTAAAAAAGTCGGAGCCTAAAACGCTGCTTGCCAATGCAAAAGAAAGTACACTGGGGAGAAAGAAGGTTGTGATGCTTGCGCATGACGTTGTGTACAACACAAGTCTTTGCATTGATGAGTTACTGGAGCAGTTTCCGGAATATCAGATGCTTCCGCTTTCGGAGGAGGTTGTGCCGATACAGTTTTAACACAAGAATGCCAGATTATGGCATTTTTGTGCGTTAGTGCGCGTTGTAAATCCTAACGGGTGAAGGTTCATATTCGCTCTAGTAGTTGGAAAACGCAAGGTTTGTTTCTTGCAATATATTTTCATTTTATAACACAAAACTGCCATTTAGAAATAAAAGTGTGAAATACTTGCCATGACTTTCGAAAGCATTTAAAAACAAACATAGAAAAAACGTAACAGTTCAGCCTTCGGCTTCACTGTCACGCCTGATGCACACAAAATGCTCCAAAGTCGCATTTTGGCGCTTGCACAACTTGCAAAATCGCTCACAGAGCGATTTTACTCGCGGAATACCATAAGGCTGAACTGTTACGAAAAAACATAATTATTTACGGAATATTATTTACAAAAAATAATAACAGAATTATACTGTACTTAGTATATATACTATTTTTATCCAAAAGGAGATGACAGTCATGGATGAAAGAAACATCCGGGAGCGAAAAACCGCATAAAAAATCACGGAACACAATGTCAAAAGCCTGCTGTCCGCGGGGATAAACCAAAACAATTTTAAGGAACAAAAGAAAGGCACAGCCATGAAAAAAATCAGAAGAAAACGAAGCCGGATTATCAGTCTGGCTCTAATCATAACACTTGTATGCGACCAAAATATCGCAAATGCGCGGGAATCAATGCGGCAGAATGCGGTATTGAAAGCAGCCCAAACCAGTGAAAAAACAAGTACCAGTCATGTCATGCAGGATGGCAGTATGACTTTGGAGGAACAAGACGAACCAGCCACACAGCCACAGACAGAAACACTTTTTCTCAACGAAATCACCAGTCAAAGAAGCGAAAACAGCAAGCAGTACATGATGAGTGACAAAAGCGTCACAGTAGTCCTGTATGACGAACCCATCCACTATGAAGACGAGAACGGAAATCTTATTGAAATCGACAACTCCCTCATAAAAACATAAGACGGATACACAAACGGCGCAAATACATACGACGTGTTTTTCAGCGACCTTGACGCGGAACGCGGAAAAGTGGATTTTACGGAAAACGGATACGGCATCAGCTGGCAGCTGCTTGAGCCGAAGAATGCCCCGGATTCTGACAAAACAGAGACTGCGGACGATAAACAGCCTGCGGATTGCGGGATTCATGCAGCGTATGCCAAAACCGTGGAAGAAGAATCCCAAAGTATGGAAGAAACAGCAAAAGAAACAAATTCCGATGAAGAAGGAGCGGATGCCGGGGGGACAACAGCCACAGAAGACACGATGCCAAAGATGACAGAGGCAGCCGCGGCAGATTCTGAAATAAACAACATCACGGATTATAAAGACGAGAAAGAATACGGCTATGCCGCCAAACAGTCGTCGGTTCTTTTTGACGGCTTTGCAAATGACGTAAGCATCGAATACATCCCGCAGAGCGACGGCATCAAAGAAAACATTATCATGAATACAAAGGCACCGGATTGCGTACATACGTTCAGCGTTCGGATGAAAGGACTCACGGCATCGCTCACGGACGAAAACGAGGTGGTATTTTATGATGCCGAAACAGGAGAGCCGCAGTATTATTTTCCGGCGCCGTATATGATTGATGCTGACGGAAACATCTCGAATGATGTGGCATACCGTATCGAATCAGGGGAAAGCAGCGCCAAAGAAGGCAGCAGTGAAGAAAGCAGCGCAGAGGAGGGCAGCACAGAAGAAAGCAGTTTGGAGGAAAGCAGTATTGGGGAGGGCGGCACAGAGGAAAGCAGTTTAGAAGAAAACAGCGTTGAAGAGCAGACCACGGCAGCAGAAACTTCCGATGAAACGGAAACTTCCGATGAAACGGAAACTTTCATTGAAACAGAAGCTTTTGGAGAAACAGAAGCTTTTGGAGAAACAGAAACGCAGGTTTCTGCCGAAACTGCAGAAGAGACAGAAACAGAGACAACGGCAGAAGAAACCGAAAGATCCGAAACGGAAATCTCACCGGCTTTGGTAAGGAGTACTTTGTCAGGCAGCCGTTTTGAAATGAAAGGACTGACACTAAGCGGGAACGTACAAACGTCGGAAGATCAAAATCATCCAAAGACGGCGCAGGAAGAAACATCAGAAAGAACATCAGAGCCGCAATCCAAGTCAGAACAGGAGGAATCACCGGAATATGAACCGGAACCGGAGTCACTGTCAGAACCGGAATCAGAGCCCGAATCTGAAATACTGTCAGAACAGGAATCAGAACCCGAATCTGAGATACTGTCAGAGTCCGAAACGGAAAATGCAATCGAAGAAGAAAGTATAACCGAAGAAGAAAGTATAACCGAAGAAGAAAGTACAACCGAAGAAGAAAGCACGGCAGACGAGAAAGCCGAACAGACTGTCACAATCAGCATTATCCCTGACAGCAAATGGCTTGAGACGGCAGAATACCCCGTCACAATAGACCCGCTGCTTAAAAAAAGCAACGGTGTAAAGGAAATCACAAAAGTCACCATCAACAGCAGTGACAGCACCCGCGACACCACAACACTCAAGGTCGGAACCAAGAGCGGAGCCACCTACAGGAGCTTTGTTAAATTCGACCTGCCGCAGCTGCCCGGAAACTGCATTATCACCTCCGCAGAGCTCACAAGCGCCAGCAGTTCGACGGACGGAATACTCTATATTGAAGCGCACATGCTCGGCGGTGCATGGCAGCCGTCAGCCATTTCATGGAGCAGCCAGCCAAAAGCAGGCAACAAACTGCTTGACTACGCAACCAACCACAGCTATTTCAACATCACAAAAGCAGTCCGGGAATGGTACGAAGGAACAGCGCCAAACAACGGAATCATGTTTAAGGCATATGATGAAACAGTGCAGCGCACCAAAAATATCAGTTTTAAGGTCAGCAGAACAAAACCTTATTTCAAACTCAATTATATTACCGCGGGCGGAACGGAAAGCTACTGGACCACCCACAATGCAGCGGCGGGAACGGCAGGAAACGCGTACATCAATGACTACCTCGGCTACCTTACCGTCACAAATTCCGACGTGGAAACCGCAGGCGGACGTCTTCCAATGAACATCCGCCACGTTTACAATTCCTGTCAGACCGATACCGACACCGGTGCAGGATACGGCTGGAGACTCAATTACCACCAGACACTGAAAATTCCGACCGATACGGTGGACGTCACCGAATACCCCTACGTGTGGACAGACGAAGACGGAACACAGCACTACTTCAGGAAAAAAGGAGTGACCGTCCTGCAAAACGGCGCCGGAAGGGAGCTGTCCTCAGGTGCGGCAATACCACCCGCAGCGGATGAGGACGGACTGGGGCTGTATGTCATACCTGTAAACGATGCAGCGCTTAAAAGCAAATACCCCTTCAAACTCACGGACAAAAGCGGCTCCATATGCAGATACTTTGACAAAATGGGCAGACTTGCCCTAATCACCGATTCCAACCAGTATGAAAACGGAAAAAACAGCAGCGCCAAAGAGAAAAACCGTATACAGATTACATATGAAGACGCAGGTACAAAAGCAGGGACAACCGCATACGACGAAGCGCTTACAAAGCTTAATGAACTAAAAGCCGCATACGATAAAAACCTGTCACTGGACGAATGTACCAAAGTATACCAAAATGTGATACCATATATAGAGAGACTGCGGGGAGACCTTTACGCCGTGTCGGATTATAATACGGGGAAGAAGGTATATGAGGCATATACCGCGGTCGAAATGGCAGAAGACTCCGCCTCCTATCCAACCAAAAGAGCGCAGGCAAAAAAAGCAGTCGAAGCTGTGACGCAGGCCAAAAGCAATGCCATAAACCTAAAGTCAGAATCCGCAAAGCGGATAAAATCCATCACCGACGCAGTCGGAAACACGGCGGTCTTCAGCTACGACGCAGATGGCAGGATCAGCGCCATCACAGACCCGTCGGCGCCAAACGGCGGAAACTATAATAAAAACGCATCGGCAAAACACACATACCGTTACACAGGTGCAAACTTAACAGGCATCACCTACAGCAGCGGGAAAACGGCATCCTATTCCTACGACGGAAACAGAAACATGACACAGATGCGCGACCACGCGGGTTACAGCGTAAACCTTTCATACAATGCCCAAAACCGCGTCATCCGGGTATCAGAAACAGGAAGCAGCAATACAGCCGGACAAAAATACACCATAGCCTACCACTCCGACAACACAAA
>KE159629.1:583234-594354 GCA_000403335.2 Lachnospiraceae bacterium MD335 | reverse complement strand
TCCGACAACACAAACGAATTCCGGTTCAGCGGTGCAAACGATGTCTATGGGGACAGTGATGACGTCATCAACACCTGTGTTTTTGACGAAAAAGGTAAAACACTGTGCGAATACTCCGTACTGGCAGGAGACAGTAAAAAAGTAATCGGTGCAACAGCCGTAACATACGACGGCGACGAACAGGACGGGACAGACACCGGAAACAACAAAATCAAGGACAGCGCAGTTGTGGGCTCATACAGCATCAACTACCTGACCAACCACAGCTTTGAATTAGACGACCTTGCATGGCAGACCTACACTGCAGGCGGGACACTCCCTGCCGGAGCCATCACCGCAAAAAGCGCCAAAAAGCGCTATATCGGACAAAACTGCGCATACTTTGACCAGACGAAGGCAGTAAAGGGAACGGCAGGCTTAAAACAGTCCCTCACGCTCAAGGCAGGCACATATACCCTCAGCGGGTATGCCGCACTGGGCGGGGCGGATTTGTCCAAGGCATATCTGGAAGTATCAGCGAATGGTACAACCTACAAAAGCGCCGTCCTGACAGGTACGACCGCACAGGAGTTTGACAACGGCTGGCAGCGGCTTACAGTTACATTTACAGTAAACAGCAAACAGAAAATAGAAGTGCGTGCCGCCGTGGAATGCACCGCAGCAAACGGCGTGGGAAACATCGCATATGACTGCATGCAGTTAGAAGACGGTAATACTGCAAACAGCTACAACATCCTCGAGGACGGCAGCTTTGAACGCAAACTGGGCGCTGAACTGGTGCAGCTCGGCTGGTCATACGAAGGGACGGGAAGCACCGCGCAGGACAGTTATGCGCTTGGGGAATCAAACGTCACGGACGGAGAAGGCAGCTACCACATCGTAAGTGAGCCCGGGAAAAACAAGTCCTTCACCTTCAAGACATACCTGGGCGCCGAGAAAGCATCCTTTACCCTTACGGGATGGGTAAAGGCGAACACCACACCGATAAGAAAAGACAGGGAGCTCTATGTAAGGGCAAGACACAAGATATCCGAAACGGAAGCCATCGTGGTAAAGCAGAAAATCAACGCCTACTCCAACGGCTGGCAGTACTTCTGCCTCATGATGCCCGCCAGGGTATGGGGAACCACCACCATCTCCATCCAGTTTGATGACAACATCGGGGACCTTTACATTGACGGGCTTGAACTGACTAAAAACGACGTACAGACGCGCGTATACAACACGAACGGAAAAATGACCTCGAAACACGTGGCACAGAAGGATACGTTATACGGCTACGACAACTACAACAGGGTCAACAAGGTAACCATACCAGACGGGGCAGTCAGCAGCTACACCTACAATGCGAACAACGAAAATGCCCGCATCATGGCATACAGCCCCGGACCGGACACCTACATGACCTATGACAGGTACGGCAACCTGCTTACCACCGCAGTCTACGACCCCGGCGCCGGGACAAAATACGAACTCTACGCCAAAAACCAGTACACGGACGACGGAAACTTCCAGAGCGCGGCAGTTGACAACAGGGGCTATACAACCTCCTATGATTATGATAAGGCAACCGGAAACCTGCTCACAAAGACACTGCCCAAACGCGGCGGAACCACGACACAGATTGGATACAGCTACAACCGTTACGGGCAGATGACGCGGCTTACAGAAGGAAACAGAACCGTCGATTACGGCTATGACAGTGACGGGAACCTGACCTCAGTCACACGCAACGGATTCCGCTACGACTACACCTATGACGGTTTCGGAAACCCTGTTGACACAAAAATCGCCGGAAAAACGGTAAGCACCAACAGTTACGCCCCAAACAACGGAACCCACACCGGCACAACATATGCGGACGGGAGCAGGACCTCGCAGGACCGCGACGCCTACGGGCGGGTAATCCGCTCCTACATCACCGATGCCGGCGGGACAAGGCACCAGACTGACGCCACGGTATACGATAACGACGGAAACGTCAAGAAATACACCGACACGGCAAACAGCCTCACAACGGAATACGACTACGACGATGCGGGAAGGGTGGCAAGAAGCACCGTAAAAAAAGAAAACAGCAGCGCCTACAACGGCTCAAGGGTACAGTATTCCTACTCAAAGGGAGGGAAAATCGAAAACCTCTCCTACGACACGGGCGACGGAAAAATCAACAGCTACGTCTACACCTACGCCAAGGACGGCCTGCCCGAAAAAAGCGTATTCCCTGATGCAAGTTACCAGACACTCAGCTATGACAGCCTGCGCAGAAACAATGAAAAAGTGTACTATCCCGTCAAAAACGCGGTAACCGCGAAACGGCTGTACACAGCTGCAACATTTATGGACGGACAAAGCTCCGCATCAACACACAAGGGAACGACGGCGCTGATTAAAACCTACACGAATAAGTTAGGAACGACGAACAAAACCTCGGAGTTTACCTATGCCTATGACGAGTGGGGAAACATCACGGGGATTACCGACCTTAGCGGAAAGAAAAACACGTACGCCTACAATGAGTACGGGGAACTTACCAAAGCCGCCGAAACCTACACAAAAGGAACCTATACCTACGATTACACCTATGACAGCGGCGAAAACATAAAGACTGAAAAAGTGGCGGGACCGTCAGGCACCACCACCCATACCTACGCTTACGACAGCGTATGGAAGGACAAACTTATCTCATATGACGGAAAAGGCATCACCTACGATGCAATGGGCAACCCGACAAACTACATGGGAGCCTCCATGACATGGGACGTGAAGGGAAACCTGACCTGCGTATCCGGCAGAAACGGAAAAAGCGCCGCATACACCTACCTGTCAGACGGACAGCGCTACACCAAGACAACAGGCGGAAAGAAGACGACCTACCTCTACAACAACGGGCTGCTGTTATCGGAAACAACGGGGAATGAAGTCATCAACTATTACTATGACAGCGACGGGACAATCCTCGGGATAGGCTACAAAAAAGGCACAAACGATGAGAAACACTACTTCTTTGAAAAGAACGCCTTCGGGGACGTCATCGCAGTCTACAGGAACAGCGACTCCGTATTAATCGGAACCTACGAATACGACCTGTGGGGAAATCCGGTCAGCGTAAAGGAAGCGGCAGGCGGAAGGGACACCGACGGCATCCTGCAGAAGAACCCGTTCCGGTACAGATGTTATTACTATGACGCGGAAACAGGGTTCTATTACCTGAACTCGAGATACTATGACCCGCAGATACGCAGGTTTATCAGTGCGGACAGCATGGTTACCAATACGGGTACAGATGTTTTTGGATACAACCTGTATTCATACTGCAATAACAGTCCCTTGAATAAGACAGACAGCGACGGTCATTTCCCGAAATTAAGTGATATATTTACAGGCATAGCAATAGTAGCCTTTATCGTAGCGGCAGGAATACTGATAGCAGGAACAGGAGGTCTTGGAGGCGGGGCACTGGCACTTGCCGGTGGCGGCATGCTGGGAAGCGGAGCTGCTGCAGCTGCGGCTACGAACGCGGCAATGGTCGGAGTGGGAGCCACATGTGCTGCCTCAGCCGCCAGTATGATGGAGTCATCGGGGAATAGTGGATATAATAAACAGCAAGAGAAAAATGACGATGCATCAACGTCCAGTCCATATGATTTACAGCCAACACAATCACAAACTTTAAGTAAAAATGAAATGAATTCTTTAATGAATGATATTAAAACAAATGGTATTCAAGAACCGATAAAATATGTAGAATATAATGGACAAAGGTATGTAGTAGATGGACATCATCGTTTGTTGGCTGCAAAAAAGTTAGGTTTAACGGAGGTTCCAATTGAAAGAGTTGAATTACCATTTGCGGGATATAAAACAATAGAAGATTTATTATGGTTTGAATGAGAAAAGGGGGATGGTATATGGCAATATGGCAATTTTACTGTAATATTATATCTTCTACAAAAAATAGTGATATATTAAGTCGTGATGAATTGATTTCATGGAAGGACATACCTCTTCCGGGTTACAATATTGATTTCCTTAAATGTGAAAAAAGTTGGGCAAAGAATATTGTTCAGTATGGGAATATAGACGAAACTTGCATTGAATTCATTTTTTGCAAAGATAAACTGGATGAGATATTATGCAGGTTAGATTTACGTACATTGACAAAATATATGCTTGATCAAATAGTAGAATATGTAAAAAACATTGAAGCATGCTTTCTTGTTGAAGATATGATATATCCCCCAGAAATCCAAACTATGATAAGTGTTTTAATGAAGTCAAGAGCAAATGAGTTTTGTAGGAATCCATTAGGTTATATTAAGTCTTTGAAATAGCTTAGTGCAGATACAATATGAAGATTCATTGGAGGGATTGGTCATATGAAGGGATGGTTCGTAAATAATATCCATCAAAATAAACTATTTTTCCTGATTATATTTGGGAAGAACAGTTTTGGTTAAAAAATTCAAGGAAGCATTCTAGAGGTAAACTATTATATTGTATAATAATTAAAAACAGCTTTTGGAATGCTTCCTATGTCCTGGGGTATAACCTGTATTCGTACTGCAAAAACTCGCCCATAGGTGCTGTTGATTATGATGGGCATGATTCACGGTCAATAACGCTTGGATTGTCACTATTATCAGAACTGGGCACAGCATGGGCAACATTTGAGGCAGCATGATGGGGGTATCTGTGGGAACCGTAGCGGCAGTAGTTGCAGCAGGCGCAGTGTGTACATTGGTAACTGCGCATAATATATATGTGTGTGGGAAGATAGCTGATGCAGTCGTTAATGCGGCAAAAGATAAGAGCAAAAACGAGATTGCTGAAGAAGGTACAGGCGTAGGTGAAGCCGGAAAGGAAATAGGGGATTCCAAGACGCAGGAAAGACCTACTAAAAAGGCAAAATCAGGGACAGGAAAAGAAAAGGCAACGGATGTACCTTCATGGGCGCATGGAAAGGCACCATATGTAGATGAAAATGGAAAGGATTTCGCGAAAAGATTATGCGATGAATTTTATGGTGAAAACAATTATGAACCTAGAAAGAATAAGGACTTTAGCAAAATAAAAAAATGGGGGGACAGAGGTTTTGAATAATCATTCTGATAAAAAAATGTATTTGTTATATCATGAGTATAAGTATTGTGAGGACAACGAATACAAGGAGATTAAACTTTTAGGCATCTACAGTTCTGAACAGGAAGCCTCAAAAGCAATAGAACGGTATTATAAGCTGGCAGGTTTTAAAAAATATTCCAAGGAGTGTTTTATAGTTGACGAATATATTGTAGATGTAGATACCAACTGGAAGAATGGATTTGCAAATCCTGTCTGTTTAGATTGGAATTTTGAAATACTGACCAGTTGCTTTAATGAGTGGCTTGGGAATAATAAAAGTCTCGACGAATCATGGAAGGATGAAGCTTATTATAAAGCTCTTTGCAGGGTTTATAAAGTGGTATATAAAATCAGAGACATAGGGGAACTTGCACAATATATCCAACAGGTTTGGGTTGAATGCTTTAATGACAAGAGCAAAAACTTTGATGATTATATACAAATAGCAAAAAACATAATAGCAAAAGAATTTTATGACTTTTAAGAATGTTTTTCACTTGGCTATGAAAAGTAATGCTATTAAGTCAGGCGGCTTAAAGCCGCCTGACTTAAGCCTTCGGTCTTAACTATAACACGGAGAAAGTCTTTTATTATTTGAAGTTGGGGTAAGATGCTTCATGGATAATGCAGTTCATGAGCGGAAAGACATTTATAGGATGGAAAGCATATAGCTTCGGAACCAAAGAGTTTAATTATATTTGTAAAATAGTAAGACAGAATCATATGTGAAAGGATATAAGCTTAAAAGTCAATAGTGTAAATTACATAGAAAGATCTTTGGATGATGTAAGGCGGAAAAAATATGTGATTATAGTAATTTTAAGAAAGAGCAGAGGAATATGGGATATGGATAATAAATCAGACAAAAAAATGTATTTGCTGTATCATATGTATGAGTATGGTGAGGACGAAGATGAAGAGATTAAGTTCCTGGGTATCTACAGTTCTGAACAGGAAGCCTCAAAAGCAATGGAACGGTATTATAAGTTAGCAGGTTTTAAAGAGTATCCTAAAGAATTTTTCATAGTTGATGATTATGTTGTAAATGAAGATACCCATTGGAAGGAGGGATTTGTTAATACTGCAGATTTAGATCGGGATTTTGAAATATTGACTGACCATTTTAATAAATGGTTGGGCATTGATAAAAGTCCCCGTGAATCATGGGAGGATAATGAATATTACAATGCACTGTGCAATATCAATGAGGTAATGTATAAAGTCAGAGATATAAGGGCACTTGCAGAACATATTCAGAAGGCTTGGAGTATATGGCTTGGTGATAATAGCAAAAGCTTTGATGATTATATAGAAATAGCAGGCAATGTAATATCAGAAAGATTTTATGAAAAGTATAATTAATTTTCATTCAACTTTGCATGGCAATGTTTTTCGGATTGAGAACCTAAACCTGTTTTACCAAACATTTATAAGGGCGGAGTGAACAATAATGAATTATGAAGATTTGATTCAAAATATGAAACATCAAGGAGTAATATTTACTGAGGGATTGAGTGATAAAGAAATTTATGAAATCGAAAAACGATATAATATAACGTTTCCCAAGGTAGTAAAAGACTTATATCAAAAAGTATTACCAATATCAAAAGGTTTTTATAACTGGAGAGATGATGATGTGGAAAATGTATTAAATATTAAAAAAATTATGTTGAAGCCTGTTTTTGAAATAATAGAAGATACAAAGGAAATTAATTGGTGTGAAAAATGGGGGGAAGAACTTAATGATGCGGGAAAACGAGATAATTTTATTAAAAGTATGGTTTTAGAAGCGCCAAAGCTTATTCCAATTTATTATCATCGCTATATGGCGGCCGTAGAGTGTGAAAAAAATCCGGTTTTTTCTATTATGGGCGCAGATGTAATATGTTATGGTAAAGATTTATTTAATTATTTAATGACTGAATTTAAAATGATGGAATTCAAAGTGATTATGAATGATGAAATAAGTTATATTCCTTTTTGGTCTGATTTATTGTAAATATTACGGTCAGCGTAAAGGAAGCTGCAGGCGGAAGGGACACCGACGGCATCCTGCAGAAGAACCCGTTCCGGTACAGATGTTACTACTATGATACAGAAACGGGATTCTACTACCTGGACTCGAGATACTATGACCCGCAGATACGCAGGTTTATCAGTGCGGACAGCATAACGACAAGCACGGGAGAGGATATTTTTGGTTATAACCTGTATTCCTACTGCTGGAATTCACCTTTGGGAAAAGCCGACCATGACGGACATGACCCACGGTCACTAACACTGACCTTGGAAATGTCAACGCTGCTTGCTGTATTTCAAACAGTGCAGGCGGTTATGGCAGGAGTATCTGTGGGAAGCGTTGCGGTAACAGGTGCGGCAGTTTTTGTAGCTACGGCAGCTACTGTGCATAATGTAGTGATGTGTAAGAAACTGGTTGATGCAATAGTAGATGCGGTGGAAAAAAATAAAAGCGAAAAATCGAGCGAAAATGAAAAGGGTCTTAATGATACTAAAGATGGTGATGATTATCTTGATGATGAAAGTCCAACAAAAACTAGAGTTGGTAAACAAAAGGGGAATACATCTCGAGATCGTGAGAAACAAAATAAGCAGAGTAGAGATATTGCGAATAAGTTAGGATTGTCAAAAAAACAAAAACGTCAATTACATGATCAAATAAGTAAGCAGGGATATAACTATAAAGAAGCACTTGAAGAAGCTGAGGAAATGTTTGGTAAAAACAAGAAATAGTAGGAGAGGCGCTTATGAATGAAAAAGAATTGTATGATACATTAAGCCAAATGATAAATGAAAAAATATCATATATTACACGGGCGGGAAATATGTTGTGTTTGGGGATTGGCAAGTGCGTTAAAATTTTAGACGGAAAAGGAAACACGGTTGAAAAAAGTATTATGTCTTTGCATATACAGTCTGAATGGAGAATTACAAATAGAAAGGAAAAAGAAATACTGCTTGCGTCATCAGATTTTTATGTACCTAATAGTGCAATAACAGATGAAACTAATTTTGATTGGGGTGAAATGGGAAATAATTTATTTGACGAAAAATCCCAAATATGGTTGAATGAAAGAACTGATTTATTCATAAAAACGTATAGCGTAAACAGCTATGGGGATTTACAGCTTACTTTTTCCAATGATGAACAATTAACAACATTTACAGATACATCAGATAATTCGGAAGTATGGCGCTTTTTTAAAATTTCAGATAAACAACATTTAGTATTTACGGGATTGGGATGTCAATTAGAATAATGATTACAAAAAAGTTAGAACTAGGAGTGTAATATGTCTATGAACAAAGATATTAAAGAAATATTGCTTTTATTATTTGGAAAGAAAGTATGTTCTGTTTGGAGAAAATCATATGTGTTATGGTTAGAAATAGGTGATACGGTGGAAAAAACGGAAGAGGACGGGAAAATTGAGAAAAAAAGTGAATTTGCATTAGAAGTGCAGTCGGCATGGAGAATTGTAAACAATCATAAAAAAAAGATAATTTTAGCATCATCAGATGTTTTTTCTCCAAACAGCAAATTAGTAAAAGAAAAAAATTTTGATTGGACAACATTTGAATGGAATATTCCAGGAAATAACATGCTTGACGAAAAACTCAATATTTGGTTTAGCGAAAGTCCGATATATATTGTGGAATGTAAAATAAGCGTATGGGGTAATTTGCTGATAAGGTTTTCTAACAATGATTTCTTGGAAATTTTTGTTGATACATCCGATTATGTAAAATGTTGGATACTTTCTGATCTTCAAAAAAAAGAGGAATGGACAGTTACTGGATTAGGTTATGAATTTCATTGTGAGGAAATATAAAAACAAATTCTTAAATATTATTTATTATAGCATTCATTTTTTCATAACCAGAATACATTTAGGCATATTAGAATAAGGTTTTATAGAATCTTATAAAGGAAACCTGACCTTCGTATCCGGCAGGAACGGACAAAGCGTCGCATACACCTACCTGTCAGACGGACAGCGCTGCACCAAGACAACAGGCGGAAAAACAACGACCTACCTCTACAACAACGGACTGCTGTTATCCGAGACAACAGGAAACGAAGTCATCAACTACTACTATGACAGCGACGGTACAGTCCTCGGGATAGGCTGCAAAAAAGGCACAAAGGATGAGAAACACTACTTCTTTGAAAAGAACGCCTTCGGGGACGTCATCGCAGTCTACAGGAACAGCGATTCCGTATTAATCGGAACATACGAATACGACCTGTGGGGAAATCCGGTCAGCGTAAAGGAAGCGGCAGGCGGCAGGGACACCGACGGCATCCTGCAGAAGAACCCGTTCCGGTACAGATGTTACTACTATGATACGGAAACAGGGTTCTATTACCTGAACTCAAGGTACTATGACCCGCAGATACGGAGGTTTATCAGTGCGGATAACCAGCTTGCAGAGACTGGCGCAGCAGCAGTAGGCGCCCTTACGTATATGGTATATGATTATTACCAAAACCCATATAATGAGCAAAACCCGGTAGCAGTGCTTGGCAATATGCTTTCCGACCAAATTGGATCAATAAGGAATGCGAAACAGAGTAAGAGTGGCGAGAAAACTGGAAAAGAAAAAGTTGGAACAGGTGAAGCAGGTAAGAGTATCGGTGATACAAATAAGCGTTATAAAAAAGGATGTCCTAAGGGAGGGAATCCAAAAGAGGATAAACTTATTAGAAAGGATACTGCTAAAATTAAAAGTGAAAGCTTCAAAGAATTTTTAGATAGTATAGGTGAAACAGTAAGTAAATGGAAAAAAATAATGGAAACATGGGAAACGCTAGAGGGAGAGGTATATGAGAGACATTACTGGACGGATGGAATAAATTCATATTATCATGATTAGCAGGTAATTGTTAGATGATTTTCAACTTTGATGTGGATAATTCTCCACTATAAAAGAAGAGAAAAAACAGTCATTATTCAGAAATGATTCTGAGTTGACAAAAATCATCAGGTTTTGGGCGTACTTTCATAACCTTGCAAGTGGTATCGTTTGGGAACATATCCTTAACAGTCAGAAAAGGTATCTTTTAAGGAAAGCGGATGGAATTTAACAGCCATAAATTTTCTCCTCCGTTTATGAAAAAAATTATGTGAAAGCTCTATTTTAACATGAACGGAGAGAAAATTTATTGTAGAAACAACAAGAAAATGCAGTAAAATTAATGGGTTTGTCAATTTAACAATTGCCAGTCATGATTAGGAAAAGGAGATAAAATGAAACACATTGTTAAATTACAATTATTCAAGTATTTAACAAATAAGTTATCAAAAGAAATGCTTTATAAATGGACACTTGATCTATTGCATAAAATGCTAAGAGACAATGTATTTAAGATAAATTATTTGGAGATTTGGAGGATAATTACGGGATTAGTGGAAACAAATGATATGGATGATTTCTATTGTGACGAAATGATACATCATTATTATAAGATATTATCAGGGGAAGAAAGCACTATATTTACATTTGCCATGAAAATTCCGCCAAAATTAGTAGTAAGTAATTTATTTAATTTAAAAGAAATACTAAAAAAATATTCTGCGGGTGAACATTTAACATTAAATGAATTTAATAGCCTAAGATTAGCGATACACGAAAAATTTACTCCGATTACAACACTTAATGACATTTTGGAAAATCAAATAATAGATATATTAAAATGTGGATATCAATTAGGAGATAATGGAAATAGTATTGACTTTATAGCCAAAAGTACAGTCTTTATTAGTGAGGATGAAGAAGTATTTTTAGAAAAAAAACTTTTATCAACAGTAATTGCGTTATTAGAATGTTATGAAGGGAGTAAATGTTTTTTTGTTCATGTCAATTTTAATAATGGAGAGAGTAATATTTCCGTAAGTGTGTAAAAATTGTACCAAACTTTTCTATAACGATATATTCAATAATCTACCAAAGGAAAAACAGGCGGAACTTATCGG
>KE159629.1:516436-574609 GCA_000403335.2 Lachnospiraceae bacterium MD335 | reverse complement strand
GTAATATTTCCGTAAGTGTGTAAAAATTGTACCAAACTTTTCTATAACGATATATTCAATAATCTACCAAAGGAAAAACAGGCGGAACTTATCGGAAGAAAAGACGATTTTGCAGAAAAGGCGGGTATAATTCTGTAAAATGAATTTTACAGAAAGAAAACTTAAAGTCAAATTTTAGGTATTGCTTTTCAATTTGTTTTGGTATATAATATCGTACTGGAAACAACGTTGCTTTTTGCCACCGGGTAAAGAGATTATGCGTCAGACTTTCTATCGTTAGGTCAGAGAAGATAGAAAGTTCTGACGCTTTTGTATTTTAAGGAGATGTCTATGGAACCCAAAACGCTACTGAAAGAATTTTCCCAATATGTAATACTAAATATATGCGGCATGATTGGCTTATCATGTTACATACTCGCAGATACATTTTTTGTTTCAAACGGTTTAGGTGCAAATGGTTTGACCGCACTTAATTTAGCTATTCCGATATATAGCTTTGTTCATGGAAGCGGTCTGATGTTTGGAATGGGAGGTGCAACAAAATATTCTATTTACAGAGGGCAAAAAGAATATAAAAATGCAGATATATCTTTTTCAAGCGCAATATATATTATGTCTGCATTGGCTGTTATTTTTATGCTGACAGGTATTCTCTTTTCCGGACAGCTGACAAGATTATTGGGCGCTGATAAAAATGTCTATCATATGACAAAAACATATATACAGGTTATTTTACTTTTTGCCCCGGCATTTATGGCAAATGATGCACTGATCTGCTTTGTAAGAAATGACGGAAATCCTAAATTGTCTATGCTTGGTATGTTGACGGGAAGTTTCTCAAATATTATTTTAGATTATATATTTATTTTTCCTCTTAATATGGGGATATTCGGTGCAGTATTGGCAACAGGATTAGCGCCTGTTATTAGTCTCATTGTTTTATCTAAGCATTGGCTTACAAAACAAAACCAGGTTCATTTCGTGCGGATAAAGCCTTCCTTTCGATTGATAGGAAATATCATTTCATTAGGTGTTCCTTCCTTTATCACTGAAATGGCTTCGGGAATCGTAATGATAGTTTTTAATACAATTATCCTGCACTTGCAGGGGAATATCGGTGTAGCGGCTTATGGTGTAGTTGCAAATTTATCATTTGTGGTTATTTCAATTTATACCGGGATATCACAGGGAACACAGCCAGTATTAAGCAGGGTATACGGATATGGAGAGCATGAAAGTCAGAAACAGATTTTGAAATATGCCTTAAAAACCATGTTAGTTATATCATTTGGTATTTACCTGTTTTTTTTACTTGCAGCCAGTCCAATAGTAAGCATATTTAACAGTGAGCAAAATATGCAGTTGCAGGAAATCGCAACAGCTGGGTTAAAATTATATTTTACTGCTATTCCATTTGTTGGGTTTAACATCATTATATCTGCATATTTTACGTCAACAGAAAAAGCCTTGCCTGCACAAATCATTTCATTGTCAAGAGGATTTTTGATGATAATCCCTATGGCATTTTTCCTGTCTTTTATATTAAAAATGACAGGCGTATGGCTTTCTTTTCCAGTTACAGAGTGTTTTGTCGCTTTAGCGGGCATTGCATTATATATTAAATTAGAAAGAGGTAAGAAAAATGTTTAGAGAAATGCGTAGGAAAAAACAAATATTATCCGAAAAAGAATGTGTTGAAATCTTAGAAAAAGGAGCAGCCGGTGTATTAGCTTTATTAGGAGATAACGATTATCCGTATGCAGTTCCAATCAGTTATGTATATTACAATTCTAAACTGTTTTTTCACGGTGCGAAAAACGGGCATAAAATAGACGCAATCAAAAAATGCAGTAAAGCGTCTTTTTGTGTAATAGACCAAGACCATATCGTGCCGGAGGAATACACAACTTATTTCAGAAGCGTAATTGCTTTTGGCAAAATTCATATTATGGAAGATGAAACGGAAATGAAAAACGCAATAGAACGGTTGGCAGTAAAATACTATCCAACTGATACAGAAACAAATCGAAATACTGCAATTAACAGGGAATGGAAGCCTTTGTGCATGATGGAATTAGACATTGATCACTTATCCGGGAAAGAAGCGATAGAATTAGCCAAAACAAAACAATAAATTATATATTCTGTTTTACAGGGATAAAGTATCTTGCAATATTTATAGAGAAAGGCGGGAGCATGGGAAAATTACTACTGCTGACGCTTAATGAACACGAGGAAAAAGTGATTGACAAAATCATAGCGGCAAATGCCATTTGATTGATCTCTATATAGTAAATACGGCGGTCAATTAAGACCGCCGAAAAAATTCAAATTAATTTATACACTTTACTTGACAAACCTCCAGCCTTTCTATTCCATTACAGAAGTAGTTCATTGTCTTGGGTTTTTTGTTTTTCAATCTTTTTCTGGAGTTTTTTATGCGTCATGTACATCGCCGTATTTTGTCATGTTTCCAATGGTGTTTTGGAATTTTGTCTCGCGTTCGGCAGTCACTTCGCTTGCCAAATCCATGTATTTAATAAAAATTTCTTCAACGCTTGTCCCTTTTTCTTTTGCGATTTCTTCCATAATGGGTCTGACTTTTTCGAGCTGGAACGAAACCTGCGTTTTCTGCGGATCAAAATCTTTTAAAACCTTATCGGCGTATTCGTTGATGCGGTCAAGTATCTGTTTGTCTTCTGATGTCATGTCTGTTCCTCCTTTTTCAATATTTTAAAATAAAATTAATTTTACTATATCACGATAACGTCGGCTTGTCAAAGGAGAGAAAACACGGTAGAATAGATTTAGGAAAAACAGAGGAGGATTAATCTTATGGCAGTAATCAGACCATTTCAGGCATACAGACCAAACAAAGGACTCGAGGACAAAATCGCGGCGCTTCCGTATGATGTGTACAACCGCGAGGAGGCGTGTGCGGCGGTGAGGGGAAATCCGCTGTCGTTTTTAAATATTGACAGGGCGGAAACGCAGTTTGACGAGAGTGTGGATACATACGCCGACGAAGTATACGAAAAGGCGCATGAGCTGCTTTGGGGCATGATTGAAAAAGGCGAGTTTGTGCAGGAGGACAAGCCTGTGTATTATATTTACGAGCTTACAATGGAGGGACGCGTGCAGACCGGAGTTGTGGCGTGCGCAAGCGTGGACGATTACCAAAATCAGGTGATAAAAAAGCATGAGAACACGCGTGCCGACAAGGAACTTGACCGAATCCGCCATGTGGAAACCTGCAAGGCGCAGACGGGACCGATTTTTTTGGCATACAGGGCAAATGATGTGTTAAAGGAAATCATTCAAAGGACGAAACAAGAGCAGGCGCTTTATGACTTTACGACGGAGGATAACATTACGCACCGCGTATGGTGCATCAGCGGTGAAGAAGATGTGCAGGCAATTGAGAATGCGTTTGCAGGGATTGGGCAGATTTATATTGCGGACGGTCATCACAGGTGCGCTTCCGCCGTGAAAGTCGGATTAAAGAAACGGGAGGAAAATCCGGATTATACGGGAGCGGAGGAATTCAATTATTTTCTGTCCGTGCTGTTTGCCGACGAAGAGCTGATGATTATGGATTACAACCGCGTTGTGAAGGACTTAAACGAACTTTCCGAGATGGAATTTCTGACACGCGTGTCAGAAATTTTTGAGATTGTAAAAACAGACAAGGCTTGCATCAAACCGTCTGCAAAGGGCGAGGTTGCAATGCTTGTCGGTGATACATGGTATCTGCTTTCGGTAAAGGATGCATACAAAAGCGAGGATCCCGTAGACGGATTGGATGTGGCGGTTTTGCAAAATCAGGTGCTTGCGCCAATACTTGGTATTGGTGACCCTAAGACGGACAAGCGGATTGATTTTGTGGGCGGCATTCGGGGAATGGAGGAGCTTGAGCGGCGTGTACGGACAGACTGCGCCGTTGCATTTGCGATGTATCCGACCTCCATACAGGAGCTGTTTGCGGTTGCCGATGCAGGGCTTTTGATGCCGCCGAAATCCACATGGTTTGAGCCGAAGCTTCGAAGCGGACTTTTTATACATACAATTGATTCGCATGAATAGATTATAGAAATGAGATGGGAAGTATGCTGGTAACATCGGATATGGAAATTGATATAGAACAGATTAGCAGGGAGCTTAGTGCGTTAGAGCAATTTGTGGACGCACTTCCGGAGAAAGCGTTTGGTCTTGGCATCAGGGTTCTGATTGCCGCACTGCTGTTTTTTGTCGGTTCAAAATTGATCAAGCTGGTGCGCAGGATTACAAAAAAATCGCTGCAAAGGGCAAGCGCGGAAACGGGTGTGATACAGTTTTTGGACGGACTCATTAAGGTGGGGCTGTATGGACTGCTTATTCTTATGATTGCGGGAAATTTCGGATTTGACGCGACGGGTGTGGTTGCTTTGGTAGGCTCTGCGGGCGTTACGGTTGGTCTTGCATTGCAGGGAAGTTTAAGCAACCTTGCGGGCGGTGTGCTGATTTTAATGCTCAAACCCTTTAAGGTCGGGGACTATATTGCGGAGTCGGGTCACGGTACGGAAGGGACGGTCAAGGAAATCGGTATATTTTATTCGCGGTTTGAGACGCCCGACGGAAAAACAGTCGTGCTTCCAAACGGCAGTCTTGCAAACAACGCAATCACCAATGCGTCCTATGCACCGTTTCGGCGTGTGGATTTAAAAATCGGGATTGCCTATGATGCGGATATTAAGGCGGCAAAGCAGGCGCTGCTTGCTGTGCTGGAGCAGGACGCGGACGTGATGCGCACGGAACCTGTGCAGGTGTTTGTAGATGACCTTGCGGACAGCGCCGTGGTGCTTGGAATGCGTTGTTTTTGCGAAAATGCCAAATATTGGGATGTGCGGTGGCGGCTTCTTGAAAACGCAAAGCTTGCACTGGACGCGGCGCAGATTGAGATACCGTTTGCGCAGATCGACGTGCATATGAAAGCTTCTGATATAAAAGACTGACACGGAAAGAATAAAACAAAACACTCATGTCAAGACCAAAAACGGTCACGCATGGGTGTTTTATTTTACTTTATAGGAAATTACAACAACGTAAAATATTGAAACAAAAAGCGAAGCTTTTTGCTGGATGCTTGTGCTGGTACTTATCTTTTTATGAAATATAAGGCGCTAAAGTCAGATAACTGAGCGTTCCTGAAGCGACGTCTGTGCCCTTTTCGAGCAGTGCAACCAGCCCGCGCAGCGTTTCTTCCGTTTCCTGTGGTGTGGAGGGCAAAAGGGAATTATCAAACTTTACGGCAAGCACAATCAATACGATTTCTGCAAGCGCACTGGGATAATCGAACCGAATTTCACCGCTTTCAATTCCTTGTTTAATGATTTGTGTCAGGGCGGGCTTGAGCCTGGAAATCACATGGGACAGGTACTTATGATGCAGAAAGGCGAATTTTTGCGCGCTTTCTGCATCGGAGGACGTGCTGTTTTGTTTAATAAATACCGAAGAACTTTGACACGCCTGGAAAAGCATTGCCATACGCGTAAACGGCGGAATGTCCGTCTGCATGGTCAGGTTTTTTGCCGTCAGCAACGGTTTTTCATAGCTTCGCTCAATCAGTGCGTCCAAAACGGCATCCTTTGACGGAAAGTAATAGTATATGCTTCCCTTTCCGATTCCTGCTCTCTGCGCAATTTCACTGACGGATATATTCTGAATTGTCTTTTCCTCCAAAAGCTTTTGGAGCGCGTCCAAAATCAAATCGTATTTTTTCATGTCAGGCATAAAGACGCCACCTTTCTGTTTACGGAATAATGGTCTAATTATTCAAAATTATATCATATGCGACAAACGCGTACAATTGTAAAAAGTGCCATAAAGCGTTATGGAAATTTGGGATAATTTCAGAGAAAATGTACTTGACCAGCAGTCGAAAAGTATGATAGGCTTATGACAAAAGGTTTCGACCGCTGGTCGAAAATTGTCAAAAACAGTTGGCGGCAGCGCCAAAACAAAAACGAGGGAGGACGTTATGACATACACAGACTTATTTTATGAAATCAAAGGGAAATTTATGGGTGCCGATGTGAGCGATATTCGGGAGCATTTGGCATTTGAGTTTGACATTGAGGACGAGGAAGCAGGCGGCGCATTCTATGTCGAGGTGAAGGACGGACAGCTTTTTGTGGAGCCGTACGAATACTATGACAGGGATGCAATGTTTATCTGTGCGCCGGATGTGCTGATTAAAATTGCGGACGGTGAGATGGATCCGGTGTGGGCGTTTACGACACAGAAGCTTCGCGTGGAGGGAAATATCGACAAAGCGCTGCGCTTAAACGAGATTATCCAGCAAAAGAAAAAAGAAATGAAGAAAGAAGAAAAAGCGCCTAAAAAAGAGAGCAAAAAAGAAGCGGATAGCGAAACAAAAAAGGAATCCAAAAATAAATCCGCGGGGAAATAAGAGTTAGAGAGGAGCATCGTGATAAAAATGGGAATACTGAGAAAGACCATGATTTGTCTTGGAGCGCTTGCAGCAGTAGGCGCTGGAGAGACGGCTTATTTTTACAGAAGAACCATGAAACGTAATAATGCGAAAGTGGAACGTACGATGAAAATGTCCGGAACGGACTGGTCGCAGTATATGCCGATGATGGAAAAAAGAAAGACTTTTATGCTTGCGCAGGCACATAAGGATGTTCATCAAATGTCGTTTGACGGATTAAAGCTTCATGCGACCTATTTTCCGTCAATTGCCGAGGACATGGACAAAAAGAAAGTTGCGATTTGTTTTCACGGTTATACAAGCCATGGTATGTCGGATTATATCGGTCTGTCAGACTATTACCTGAACAGAGGATATGCGATGCTTCTGCCGGACGCGCGGGCGCATGGTCTAAGCGAGGGAGAGTATATCGGTTTTGGATGTCTTGACCGCAAGGATGCGCTTGTGTGGATTAACTGGGTGATACAGGAAGTCGGAGAGGATGTAGAGATTATACTGCACGGGACTTCTATGGGCGGTGCGACAGTGCTTATGGCAAGCGGACTGGATCTTCCCGCACAGGTAAAGGGCATTATTTCTGACTGTGGTTTTACATCTCCGAAGGAAGTATTTACGCATGTACTTAATTCCATGTATCATCTTCCTGCATTTCCGGTTATTCCGGGTGCTGATGTTGTGAACAAAAAGCTTGCGGGGTACGGCATGGACGAGTGCAATGCAAAACGCGAAGTGGCAAAGGCAAAGATTCCTATTTTGTTCATTCATGGTTCAAATGATACCTTTGTTCCCTGCAAAATGTGCCATGAAATATACGACTGCTGCGCATCGCCGAAAAAGAAGCTGATTATTGAGGGCGCTGCACATGCGGAGAGCTATTATAAAGATACTCAAAAATACGAGCAGACAATGACGGAGTTTTTAAGTGAAGTATTGTAATGACTGAAACAGTCAAAATGAAGGGAGAACCGGATGAAAACAAGAAAAGGATATAAAACATATCCATTAACGGCGGCACAAAAATACCATTTTTACTATTCACAGTACAGCCCGGGGCAGGAAATTCTTAATGTTGGAAGCAGTCTGACCATTGAGTTTGAACTTAATATTGAAGAATTGCGCAAGGCAATCTACAAGGCATATGAGCGAAACGAGTCAATGCGTGCACGGCTTGTCTATGATACAAAAGAGAAGCAATGGTATCAGTATATTGTGGACAAGGAGGAGCGCGAAATTGAGTATGTGGACTTTTCCGGGAAAACGATGGAAGAGGCGGAGGCGCAGATGACGGCGTGGACGCGTATTCCGTTCGGACAGGATGAGCCGATGAACAAGATCGTCATTATCAAGACGCCGGACAGGTTTGAGGGAATGTATATTGTGGGTGACCACCGTTTTCTTGACGCGCAGTCGTTAATCGGTTTTATGAAAGACGTAATTGAGCTCTATTGTAATGCGAACTTTGAAAACGTGCCGTATCCTGCGGATACGCGTTCGTATATTGAGCAGTTGGAAAAAGACTACGCATACGAGGCGGGCAGCAAGGCGCAGGCAAGAGACAGGGCATATTTCCATAAATTGTTTGAAGCGCCGGAGCCGATTTACAACGGTATTGAGGGGAAAAAACGTCTTGATGAGGCAAGACGGGCAACCGGAAATCCCAATCTGCGCGCCGCACCGACCGGTTCCGACAGCTTTGCGGCGGCAATTGATATTTTCCACTTAGAGGGAGAGCCGACACAGCGGCTGATGACATTTTGTGAGGAACAGCATATTTCGCTGCAGTGTCTGCTGATTATGGGAATTCGTACGTATCTGCAGAAGATGAACAATTGCGATGACGTTTCCATGATGGTTGCATATGCGCGCAGGGCGACGCTTTTGGAAAAGAAGTCCGGCGGTACGCGAATTCACAGTTTTCCGTTCAGGACAATTATCCCCGAGGATAAGAGCTTTTTGGAAGGCATTTTGGAAATCAGGGATAAACAGAACGAGGTATTCCGTTATGTAAACTTTGACCCTGTAGAGTGCATGAATTATAAACATCAGGTTTATAATCCGCCACGCGGCATGGGATATGAGACCGTTGCGCTCACATACCAGCCGGCGACGCTGCGTGAAAAGGGCTTGGTTGACCTGGGTGACATCCGATACAAGACAAAGCGTTACGGAAACGGCTACTATGCGGACGGGCTTTATCTTACGGTTATGCACAGACCTGAAGACAACGGTTTGGACTTTAGTTTTGAGCATCAGATTAAGGCGTACAGCAAAGAAACGCTGGAACTGTTCTATTATTATATGTGCAAAATAATGTTTAAGGGAATTGAAAATCCGAACTTAAAAATCGGTGATATTATTAAGCTTGTGTAATTGTCTGTCGCTGTGTTAAAATATAGCTGCAAAAGTACAAAAAATGCGGAAAGAGGGTAACGATATGTTTGAGAAATTAGCGGAGATTATCACAAATTATGTTGAGGTAAAGCAAGAGGATATTAAGCCGGAATCGCGCTTTATGGAAGATTTGGGCTTTAGCTCATTCGACTTTATGAGTATGCTCGGCGAGGTGGAGGACGAGCTTGACGTGGAGATTGACCCGGAGAAGGCGGCAAATATTCGTACAGTACAGGAGGCTGCTGACTATTTAGAAACATTGCAGTAAACAAGAGCCGTGCAATGTTCGTTTGGACGGACGCTGCACGGCATCTGCCTAAAATGTGATTGACCAAAATGGTCAATAGAATTGGAGATGGATATATGAGTGAGACAAAGAGCACCGTACGGGAACTTCTTGTGGAAGCAGAAAAAAAGTATCATGCGCAGGATGCATTTCGCTACAAGGTAAAAGGCGCTGACGAGAACGGAAAAAAGGCGGCAAAAATTGAGAGCAAAAGCTACACACAGTTAAAAGACGACAGCGAGCGTTTTTCCGCGGCATTGGCGGCATTGGGAGAGCAGGGAAAACATATTGCGATTATCGGACCGACTTCTTATTCGTGGGTAGTTACATATTTTGGAACGGTAGACAGCGGCAGTGTGGCGGTTCCTTTGGACGCCAATCTTCCCGACGCGGATTTGTGTGAGCTGATTGACCGGGCGGACGTTACAACACTTGTGTACGACGAGGCAAAAGCAGGCGTGGCAGAACTTGCGGCAAAGCAATGCAGTGCGTTAAAGCATATTATTTGCATGGGTGTGCCGGAAGGCATTGCAGGTGCACACGCAATGTGGGAGCTGCTGGGTGCACAGAGTGCCGGATTTGATTATGCACCCAAGCCGGAGCAGCTTGCCACCATAATGTTTACTTCCGGAACCACCGGAAAGAGTAAAGGCGTTATGCTGACGCACAGAAATCTTGCTGAAAATGCAACCTGTCTGGACATGGGTTTGGAGCCAGGCATGGTGATTATGAGCGTGCTTCCTATTCATCACGCTTATTGTCTGAGCATGGATATTTTAAAGGGCATTTCTGTTGGTTCGATAATCTGTATCAACGATTCACTGCTTCGCGTGGCAAAGAATATTAAGCTTTTTGAGCCGAACATGATTTTAATGGTGCCTTTGATGATTGAAACGCTTGCCAAAAAGCTTGAGGAGGCAGCGCTGATTCCTGCGCCGCTTATCAAGGCAAAGGTGTTTGGAAAGCAGTTCCATACGGTGTGCAGCGGCGGCGCTTATTTGAATCCTGCATACATTAAGCTGTTTCAAAAATACGGAATTGCCATTTGGCAGGGTTATGGCATGACGGAGTGTGCGCCTGTTATCAGTACAAACTTTGGAGAACAAATTAAAGAAGGATCTGTTGGCAAGCTGATGCCAAACTGTGAGGCGAAGGTCGTTGACGAGGAGCTTTGGGTGAAAGGCTCAAGTGTGATGCAGGGTTACTACAAGATGCCGAAGGAAACAGAAGATACATTGGATGACGGCTGGCTAAAGACAGGGGACTTGGGCTATGTGGATGAGGACGGTTTTGTATTTTTGACCGGCCGCAAGAAGAACCTGATTATTACGCCCAACGGCGAAAATGTCTCGCCGGAGGAAATCGAGAACAGGCTCGGTGAGAACCGCCTTGTGCAGGAGGTGCTCGTGCGTGAGAGCGAGGGCGCGATTGAGGCGGAGATTTTTCCGGATTATGAATATGCGGGGAAGAAGAAAATCAAGGATATTCCGGCTGCTTTGCAGAAGATTATTGATGAATATAATCAGGGTGCACCGCTTTATAAGCGTGTGTTCCGGTTGAAAGTCCGCGAGACGGAATTTGAGAAAAATACAACGAAAAAAATAAAACGGTTTTAGAATCACCGGATTGGAGGGTATCCCGAAAGCTGTAAATAGCTTTTGGGATACTTTTAAATAAAAAATAAGAAAAAATTGTAATAAATACTTGCAATTCTTTTGAACTTATGATAATATATGACGGTACTGTTAATCAACGGTATCGTACAGGCTTCCATAGCGCAGTTGGTAGCGCGACTGATTCGTAATCAGTAGGTCGAGGGTTCAAGTCCCTTTGGAAGCTTTAAAAAGAAAAGCCCTGAAGCCATTGATGTATCTTTGGTTTCGGGGCTTTGTCGTTTATATGAAATGTACCGGTTAATGTTAAAATTACTATAGCTTTATTATAGCAGAATGATAGTATGCAGAGGTTCGGCTATTCTTTGTACGTAACCACAACATCATTTTCTAAAATCACGGTTTTTCCGTCTGGTATCAGTGTTTCGTCACCGCGGATAATCATGGCAATCAGTTCGTCTGGTGCAAGACTTAGCTCAGAAATGCTGTGGTTGCACCAATGATTATCACTGTCAATCCGCGTTTCCGTCAGTTGTTCGCTGTCGCTTGGTTCATAGGCGGGGACACTCAATATAATTGTGTCGTTTGCTAAAATGCGTGTATCGCCCTTTGTAATAATGGTTTCATGATTTCGCTTAATCATTAATGCAAGCGAGCCTGTCGGGAAGTTTACTTCGCGTACAAGCCTGTTTTCATAGTTGTGACCTTTCGGGATAAACATGCGCATCAGTGTAATTGCGGCGTCTTCCTGATAATCGTTGAATGTCTTTCCTACATCGGCATTGTCATCAAGCATATTGAGTTTGGCTGCTACATTTGGCAGAAGAGTCCCCTGAACTGCTACTGAAAAAAGGGACACCATAAAGACAATATGAAATAAATTGTGGGACATTGTGACACCGCTTGCCACTGCCATAATTGCGAATACGGACGAGGAGGCGCCGCGAAGTCCTGCCCACGATACCAAAAGACATTGCCGTACCGCGCAGCGAAAGGGCTTTAACAGTAAAAAGACTGTCACGGGTCTTGCAATCAGTGTTAGAATTGCCGTAATCATAAGTGCAGCAGGAATAACTTCCGGCATTTGGTGCGGAAATGTCAAAAGACCCAGTAGGAAGAAAATTAAAATTTGAGCGAGCGTTGTGACGCCATCAAAGAATGCAATTAGCGTTGCTTTGCTTTTAATAGGGCTGTTTCCGATAAAAATGCCCATAATGTAGACGCTCAGGTATGCGTTTCCGCCGGAAAGTTGTGACAAGGCATAACAGATGAGCAGCATTGCAACCATAAAAATCGTGTCAAGTCCGTCAGAAATCAGGCTTGCTTTGCGCAGGAGACGGACGGTAAGGAATGCAAACGCAGCACCGATAAACGTACCGAATACGAGCTGTAACAAAATCTGTCCGAAAATATGCTCCGCCTTTCCCGCACGAATCATTTCGATTGCGATAAATGTTAGCATATATGCCATAGGATCGTTGCTTCCGCTTTCCATTTCAAGCAGTGAGGCAGTGCCGTCCCTTAAATTCAGTTTTTTCTTACGGAGTATGGCAAACACGCTTGCGGCATCGGTGGAGCCGAGCACCGCCCCGACAAGAAAACATTCAAGCCATGTATATCCAAGTGCAAAGCGTACAAACAGCGCCGTTAGGAAGGCAGTGACAGCTACACCGAAAGTTGAGAGCAATATGGACTTTACGGCAACAACTTTTGCGGCTTTCCATTTCAGGTTGAAGCCGCCGTAGAACATGATGAAAAGCAGCGCGATTGAGCATATGTTTTCAGCAAGCGCATAGTTGTCAAACGGAATTTTAAAAATTCCGTCGCTTCCAAAAAGCATTCCGATAAACATAAAGAATATCAACGCGGGCATGCCGAATTTCCCTGAAAATTTCTCCGCCAAAACGCAGAGCAGTATTACAATCGCAACCAGCAGCAGTGTAACTGTCATTCAAATCCTCCTGTTTTTGGTGTTCTATAAAGGCAGTGGCAAGATTTTATGCATAGAAAGATGCGTGATATTTAATCTTGCGGTAAACTTTATAAAAAATCATCGCAAAAAGCGAAACTACAATGTAAAGAGTAGAAAGTGCGCCGGTAGCGCCGCCAATAAAAACTAAAATCCATAATCCGATATTCATAATTAATTGATTCCTTTCTCTGTGTCGCTGTTTTTTGTTTCTGTGTTTGCATTTTGACTGCCGCCGACTTCATAAATACATGTAAAGACTCCTGCACCCAAAGCAATGACGACCATAATTCCAAATATAATATTTTCCATGTGTTTCCTCCATTTTAGGTATGGGGCATCCGTTTTACGGGGTACGACAAAAAGACGCCTCGTAACGCGTTTCGTTGTTTGGATTATAATGATGCTTTGGAATATTGTTTTTTACCGTCCTTGCGGTGAATATATTGAAGAGTCCTTAATCTGTACTGGTTTTTGCACAAGCCGTGCAGAGAAAGGATTGTGAAGAAAATAGCAATCAGACCAAATATACCGCCGAAAAAGAGCAGCATCAAGAGCGGATTTAATCGCAGTACCGTCATGGTGCGCGGATTTGATTTTGCAAGCGTAAATTCGCTGAGCCCTGAGAGCCGGTTTTCTTCATGGTAGATGTGTGCGTTGAACACTCCGTCCGACATGCATGTAATGGAAGCGGCCGGTGTGTCTGCGGCATGTAAAAAAGGGGAAGACGGGAGAGGCTCTCCGCAGTACATTCCCAATGCGAGCATGGATACGATTAAAACAATACAAAATAGTTTTGTATGTATTCGGCTCCTCATGGCGCAGCTCCTTTTTCGGATTGTTTTAAAACGACATATTATTCATGATAACAAAACGAGGATGATTATGCAAGTGCTTTGCATTTGAATTTGGGTTTAATATGGAGAAGCAGTTTGATATAAATATATTTACAAGAGGTACCATTATCATTATAATATATTTAGATAGTTACACTATGTGTTAATTGAATGGATTATTGAAAGTATTTCATAAATGTGCAGTTGGGAAGATTAAAAAAGGAGATGGAGAATGAAAGATGATGAAAGATGAATTTCAATTATCAGTGCGGGAGCAAAGTGTGATGGATTTATTATGGGAGGGAGGAGAAGCCCTGACAAGCGTGGAAATAATGGAAAGACGCAATGATATTATGCAAAACGTTACATATGTGCACCGGACAATTAATTCCCTGTTAAATGCCGGTTTTATACAGGCGTGCGGGATCGTTCGTTATCGCACGAAGTATGCAAGAAAGTTTGTTCCGTGTATGACGCGTGAAGAATATGCCGCCAAATATTTATTCAGGCATGGGATACAAGCTGAGCTGCTGGGCAAAGTGGTTGTTGCGCTGCTAAAGGAAACACAAGGAGATGAAAAAACAGATACAGATAAAATGATTGCGCAGATACAGAATATAATTGATTTTCTTAAAGAACAAACCGACGATTCGGAAGGGCAGCAAGAGGTACATGGATAAGCGGGTGTGAGGAAAATTGTTCAAGGCCGGCAGTTTCTGCCTCATGATGTCCGCCAAGGTATGGGGAAGCGCCGCCATCTCCATCTAGCACCATACGGCTGCGACAACTCCAACAGAGTCAATAAAGTTACCATACTCCTGCTCATTGGCACATAGGAATGTTGTGATAAAACAGAGAATTTTAGAATTTGTGTAAAAAATAAAGAAAATAATTGAAATTGTCCTTCTGATATATTATAATGTATTTGTAAATATATTATGTTAATTCAAATGAAACAATATGGAGGATAATGATGAAGCTTCAGAATGACGGTTATTATGAGGAGGAGCATGGTTCGGGCTCAAATATGATATACGTATATATGGTGCTGATTATGTCTGTGGTGATACTGGGGGTTACGGCAATTGTCTTTTGGGTAAACAGCAGCAAAAGCAGAAATGACGGCAGCGGGTATGCGGCAGCAGTGGCGCAGAGAGACGCACAGACGGCGCAGTCGGCAAACACGGATTCAGGCTCTGCGGCGACGGTTATTTCCGACAATAAGCTTACTTCGGATGATCTTGATATTTGGACACTCCCTGATACGGGGCGGACGACCGGCGGCTCAAAGTCCAATAAAAATAACGGCACCGTCAAAAATCTGACAACAGGGGAAACGGTAATTGAAGGTTCTTCCGAGGAGGAGTCGGGAGATAAGACTATCACGGCGGATGAGCTTGCAAAAGGAAAGACTTCCGTGTACGATATGCCTGACAAGGAAAATATCAAGGACGAAGAGGATACGCAGGAGAACGACAAAAAAGAAGAGAAGGACAAAGAAGAGGAGAGCCGTATACAGGTAAAGCGTTCTGATGGGACAAAGGAATGGGTGGATCTTAGTCAGGATATTGAACGCAACGATTATGACTATGCAAACCTCAAATATCAGAAGCCTGTGATGAACTATTTTGAGGAAGGTAAAATTGTTTCCAAGTGCGGCGCGGATATTTCTGCAAATCAGGGTGACGTGGATTTTTCAAAGCTGAAAAAGGCAGGCTGTGACTTTGTGATGATAAAGATTGGAGCAAGAGGCTACAGCAGCGGAAATATCGTGTTTGACGAAAAGTATAAGGATAACCTGAAAGCCGCAAAAAAGGCAGGACTTGACATTGGCGTTTATTTCTGTTCGCAGGCGGTTAATAAGTCTGAGGCACGCGAGGAAGCGGATGAGCTTTTAGATGCGATTGCAGATTATGATGTGAAATATCCGGTTGCTTTTGTGATGGAAACCGTGGAGGGCGATATGGCGCGGATTGAGGCGCTTAATATGGAGGACAGGACTTCCGTTGCAAAAGCATTTTTGGACAGGGTTTATGACGAAGGCTACACGCCGATGCTATACGGGGATAAGGAATGGCTGCTTACGATGCTTGATATGGAGCGGCTTAGCGACTATGATGTGTGGTATGCTCAGGACAGCAAGGAACCGGATTATCCGTACGAATTCGGAATGTGGCAGTATGATTCCAATACCAGCGTCAACGGGGTATCGGGAAAAGTCGCAATGAGTATGAGTTTTACGGACTACAGTAAATAAAAGAATACCGCTCTAAATGTTCAGGATGATTTAGGGCGGTATTTTTTTATTTTTTCGGAAATTTTAAGATGAGAATAAATTTCTGCATAAACGGCGGGGGATAAGCCGTCTATGTAGTTTGGCGTATAGTTTTTGCGCACGCCGTTCTTCTTTAAGAAATCAATCGCTTTATTGTATGCGATTGCTGCGTCAATTTCCGAAGCATAATGACCGATGATAAAATAGCCGGGCACGTTGATGCGTGCCCTGTACTTTTTTTTCCCGTGGTGCGTAACTTCCGACACGCCCTGATAGCGGTTTATAATCTGAAGGTTTTCGTGCCTGAAATCCGTGTCGTCGCCGTTTCGGAAAAAGTAATCCTTGCCTGCCACGGCAAAGCTTCGGATTCCGTAGCGGCTTAAAATATTGACCTGCATACCGTAGTCAGCTACAAAAAGATGACCACCGCGCTGCATAATCTTGTGGAACGAATAATAAAACAGGTCGTCGATATCAAATTTTAAGACATATGAAGGAGACAGATAGTAGTAAAAAAATGTGCTGCGGGCATAGATCGGCGTGCTGAAATAGATGCCATTATCTCGGTAATTCAAAAGAATAACCCACTTTTCAAAAGGCAGGGGCGATTCATCATAATGGCTGTGGATGGTAAGCGCCGGTGTAATGATCAGTCTGTTTGCCTCGTTATAGGCAAAAGCTGCCAATTCTTCGGAAGGAAAACCGCCAAGGCTGATATGTTTTTTCTTATAGGTTATGGACGCGCGGTAGTATACGGCACCGTCCTTTTTTTTTGCCGCAAAGACTCCTTTATGCATGAAATTCCTCCAAATTTTACAGAAATATAAAACAAATATAACATATTTTTTTCAAAATGTAAAAAAATATGAATTTTTTTAAGGACAAGCGAATAAATTAATAAAAGGTGCAGAAGAGGTTTACCATAATGAAAGGAAAGGGTACAGAACAAAGATTATGTATTCAAAAAGTTATATTTTATTATTCTTTGCAAATATAGTGTGTGCGTTGCTGATTGTATTTTCACGGGGCATTGAAGTGAAGGCGGACAGCAGCAATCTGACAAGGAGTGTGAAGCTTGAGCGCTTTGCATCGCTTGAACGCGTGATTACTTACGATACGATTGAGCAGTCATACTGTATCCGCGCGACGGACGAGGATGTTGAAAACCTGATGCGGATTGTACAGGCGGAAGCGGGCGGTGAGGACAGAAGGGGAAAACTTTTGGTGGCAAATGTTGTGATCAACCGCGTAAAAAGTTCAAAATTCCCGGATAACATTACGGATGTGGTTTTTCAGAGGAAAAAGAACGTGACGCAGTTTTCACCTGTTGCGAACGGAACGATATACCGTGTTAAAGTTTCGGAAGAAACACGGGAGGCAGTCTACAGTGCGCTGTACGGTGAAGATGTGTCAGAGGGAGCATTGTTTTTTATGGCGCGCAAATATGCAAATCCGGAAAATGCGCAATGGTTTGACAGTAATTTGGTATATCTGTTTTCGTACGGCGGACATGATTTTTTTAAGCGGTAACAAATTACTGTCAGATGAATTTTGGGCAAACGATCTGAGTATACGCTAGGGTAAAGTTTTTGTAGGAAAATGGTTGATTATATCTAAGCCCGCCAAAATAAGGTTCTATTATCCTGACCGGGAATTGTGGACGTACCTTGCCGACCTGAACGAGCAGGCAGGGGAACGGCTTGACTTAATCATGGAGCAGATGAAAGCCGCCGAGGGAGTGACCGACGAATCTGTCCGCCGTGAATCTCCGGTCTGTCCTCACCATGTTGATACGTTTGCCTAATCCTTTACCTTCCATAATGCTACCCATTTGATAAGCTATCAGTATTTATTTTGTTCACTTTTAGACTACATCACACTTAGGAATTGCAATAGATTCCCACAAATTTTACTATAAGGGAACTGGCTGGAACAGGCGGGCTTCTCCGCCGGGGATAAAATCACTGTAAAATGCCAGCAAAGGCAGCTTGTCATTATGAAGGATGAAACGAGGGCAGATTCGGAGGAATAATATTCATCACAATTAAATGAATTTTTTGTGAAGGCTATTCCCTCTAGAAAGTTATCGCAGTATAATGAAGCCGTCAACTTATTGAAATTTTAGGAGGTCATGTGCAATGACAGAGAAAGATAAAATGAATCAGGGAATGCTCTATGACGCAAACTATGACAAAGAACTCCGTTGTGCACGGGAAGTATGCAAAGACATTTGCTATGAGTTTAACCATCTGCGCCCATCACAAGTAAATGAGCAAACGGATTTAATCCGCAAACTGTTAGGAAAAACAGGGAAATCCTTTACCATTACTGCCCCGTTTTGGTGTGATTATGGTTTTAATATTGAGATAGGAGAAAATTTCTATACAAATCATAATTGCGTCATTCTTGACGGAGCAAAAGTGACATTTGGCGATAATGTGTTTATTGCGCCAAACTGTGGTTTTCATACGGCCGGTCATCCTTTAGATGCAGAGCAGCGTAATCAGGGTTTGGAATATGCATATCCCATTACAATTGGCAATAATGTCTGGATTGGTGCAAATGTTACTGTTCTGCCAGGAGTGTCTATAGGAAGTGATACAGTAATCGGTGCAGGAAGTGTTGTAAATCATGATATTCCATCAGGCGTTATAGCGGCGGGTGTTCCATGTCGTGTCATTCGCCAGATTACAGACGCTGATAAGAAAAAATATTGGAGGAACGAAAATGAAACTTGATATAAAGCAATTACAATGGACGAGGGAGCCTAAATCGTACACAATTACACCTGAAAAAATTGAAATTGAAACAAATCCACACACAGACTTATGGCAACGTACATACTATCATTTCAGAAATGACAATGCGCCTGTGTTACAAATGGAGACGGAAGAAAAATATTTTTCTTTTGTAGTGAAAACTGAATTTACACAAAGCCATCACCGTTTTGACCAGTGCGGGATTGTATTATACCTGGACAGCGAAAACTGGATAAAGGGTTCGATTGAATATGAAAATGATGTATACCAGCATTTAGGGAGTGTTGTTACAAATAATGGTTATTCTGATTGGGCAACAACAGAAATAGATGCTTCCATAAAGTTCATGTGGTATAGGCTAAGCCGCAGGGAAAGTGATTTCCGTATAGAATGTTCTGAAGATGGCAATGATTTCAAGCAAATGAGAATATGCCATATGTGGAATGCGCCTGACAGGATTAAATTTGGAATTTACGCCTGCAGCCCTGAAGCTTCCTCATTTAAAGCTATATTCAGCCATATGGAAATGACAGAGTGCAAGTGGCTTGCCCATGATGGACAGGCTCCTGATAAAATATAGGGGGATATAGAATTGATAATAAAGAAATGGTAACAAAATTTTTTGTTGAATGTTATGTTAACCATAACTATGACCGCCTGATGGAAATCATGGCAGATGATTATGTATGATAACAGTCCTTGTGCGGCAAGGGGCAGTCAAGAATGTATAAATGTATTGAAAAATACGGAAAACGGAACTTTGGAGAACAAATAAACCACCTGCTCTGCGGGTGGTTGGAATTTAGGGAATAGAAAATTGTGGAAATAAGTCTTCTTATAAGATACAATAGTTATAAAATTATCTTGTGGGGGATTTTATTATGCCGTTAGTAGAAGCAAAATGCACTCAATGTGGAGCAAATATTGAAGTATAAAAATGCAAATATTTATTTAGATGAGATCAAAAAGACTGGTAAAAATACCTTGCGTTTAGAGAAGTTGGGGTTCTTGAATATGCAAAAGAAACATGGAAGGAAGATCCTGAATCTAAAGAAACTAAAGAAGTACTTGAATAAAGGTGTGGATAATACGGAATATCACGATAAATATTAGGAATATGTCAATAGAATGTATAGTTTAAAGAATTGGTATTGCTATTTTTATCATTTTTATGCGAATGATTGAAGTTGAAAAAATACTATGCTATACTTAGGGCAGTGCTTTTTGGCACGAAAAATCCAACGACATATTGATTAGAGGAGAAATGAAATGAATTTACTTTACAAAAGCACAAGAAGCAGCGCAGAACCGGTTACAGCATCGCAGGCGATTTTAAAAGGGCTTGCGGACGATGGCGGATTATTTGTTCCGGAGTCGCTACCCGTACTTGACAAAAGTCTTGAGGAGCTTTCTAAAATGACATATCAGGAGACGGCTTATGAAGTTATGAAGCTGTTTTTTACCGATTTTACGCAGGAAGAGCTGAAGGACTGCATTCAGAAGGCGTATGATGCGAAGTTCGACACGCAGGCGATTGCGCCCTTAGTGACGGCGGACGGCATATATTATTTGGAGCTGTTTCACGGTGCGACAATTGCATTTAAAGATATGGCGCTTTCCATTTTGCCGCATTTATTGATTACGTCGGCAAAGAAAAATCACGTGGAAAATGAAATTGTCATCTTGACGGCAACCAGCGGTGATACAGGAAAGGCGGCGCTTGCAGGATTTGCGGACGTAAAAGGAACGCGGATTATTGTTTTTTATCCCAAAAACGGCGTAAGCCCCATTCAGGAAAAGCAGATGGTGACGCAGAAGGGCGATAATACGTTTGTTGTTGGTATTACGGGAAATTTTGATGACGCGCAGACGGGCGTTAAGCAGATTTTCGGTGATAAGGAGCTTGCGGGTGTGATGGATCAGGCAGGATTTCAGTTTTCATCTGCCAATTCCATTAATATCGGACGGCTTGTACCGCAGGTGGTTTATTATGTCTATGCATATGCACAGCTTTTAAAAGAAGGAAAAATATCGGACGGCGAAACGATTAATGTTGCAGTGCCTACAGGAAATTTCGGCAATATTTTGGCGGCGTATTTTGCGAAGCACATGGGAGTGCCGATTGCGAAGCTGATTTGCGCTTCCAATGAAAATAAAGTGCTTTATGACTTTTTTGAGACAGGTGTATATGATAAAAACAGGGAGTTTGTGCTTACGAGCTCGCCTTCAATGGATATTTTGATTTCAAGCAATCTTGAGCGTCTGATTTATATTACGGCAGGTGCGGATGCGGCAAAAAATGCTGCGTTGATGCATGCGCTTTCCACAGAGGGAAGATATGAAATTACTGCCGATATGAAAGAAAATATGGCGGATTTTTACGGTGGTTACGCATCGGAACAGGAGACGGCGGAAACGATTAAGGCATTATATGATAAGACAGGTTACATCATTGATACACATACGGCGGTGGCGTCCGCTGTGTTAAAGAAATATCAGAAAGCGACTGGTGATGCCGCAAAAACAGTTTTGGCATCAACGGCAAGTCCATTTAAGTTTACAAGAAGCGTTATGAATGCGATTGACGAAAAATATGACGCAATGGACGATTTTGCGCTTGTTGACGAGCTGTCAAAGCTAGCAAATGTAAGTGTGCCAAATGCGATTGAGGAGATTCGCACGGCAAAGGTTCTGCATGATACGGTATGTGATAAGGAAGAGATGAAATCGGTTGTGATGAAATTTCTTGGAATTTAGAAGTTTCGTGATTGCCGGTTGAGAGGAACAATCAATGAGTTTTGATATGATATTAAACATTCTCATTATGGCATGCGGAATTTACATGCTGTACTGGGCAATACAGATGAAAAGAAATAAAAAAATTCCCGAAATGCTGGTCGGAAAAAACTTTCCGATTGAGCGGGCGCAAAATCCGGAAGGTTTTATCAAGGCAACGTTTCCGATTACCTTTGCGACAGGGGCGCTGCTTTTGGTATCGGGTGCAGTCGGCGCGCTTGAACTTTTGGCATCGTATCCTATGGCAGATACGGCAATCAATCTGTTGGAGGTTGTGGTTATTATCGGGTATGGTGCGCTGCTGATGCGGGCGCAGCGGAAATATTTGGTAGGAGAGACACAGACAGGAGAGCGAAAATAAGATGGAACAGATTGCGGAATTGAGAAAGCGCCTAAAAGAAGAAGGCATTGATTATTATATTGTACCGACCGCGGATTTTCACAATTCGGAGTACGTGGGAGATTACTTTAAAGTGAGAGGTTTTCTTTCCGGCTTTACGGGTTCGGCAGGTACGCTTGTGGTAAGTGAAAAAGAGGCGGGGCTGTGGACGGACGGCAGGTATTTTGTGCAGGCAGCGTCACAGCTTGAAGGCACGGGGATAACGCTGTACAAAATGGCGGAGGAGAACGTGCCTACAATAGAGGAATATCTTGAGAAAAATGTGAAAGACGGACAGGTTGTCGGGTTTGACGGAAGGGTTATGGACGCTGCATTCGGGAAAAAGCTGGAAAAACGCTTTACGCTTTCCTATGACAAAGATGTGGCAGATGCTGTTTGGCGTGACAGACCGCCGCTTCCTGCGACAAAGGTATGGATTGTACCGGAGAAGGACTGCGGTATGGGCGTGTTGGAGAAGCTTGCGCGCGTGCGGGAAAAAATGGCGGAACAGGATGCGCATCATTTGGTTTTGTCGAAGCTTGACGACATTATGTGGCTTTACAATATCCGTGCCAATGATGTGGACTGCAATCCGGTAGCGCTTTCCTATACGTTTGTGTCAAGGGACAGCGCGGTGCTGTTTTTGCAGGAGGAGGCGCTCACAGAGGAGGCAAAGCAGTATTTTAACGAAAACAACGTTGTAATTAAAAGCTATTCGGAATTTACATATTTTTTGAAGCATTGCGAGATAACGGGAAAGATATGGTATGCGAAAGAGGATATTAATTACCTGTTATATAAGTGCATTGAAAAAAGAGGTGCGTCGGTTGATTTGGAAAATCCGACGACGCTGCTAAAGGCGGTAAAGACGCCTGTTGAGCTAGAGCATATCAGAAGTTATTATCTGCTGGACAGTGTTGTGCTCACAAAGTTTTTGTTTTGGATGAAAGAGAACGCGGGCACAACGCCGGTGAATGAGTTTCAGGCGGCAAAAAAGCTGGATGCCATGCGTGCCGAAATCGACGGTTTTTTGGAGCTGTCGTTTGGGACAATCAGCGCTTACGAAGCAAATGCCGCAATGGCGCATTACAGCGCGGATAAAGAGCATTCCGCATCGATTCGGGCGGAGGGTTTTTATTTGGTTGACTCAGGAGGTCAATACAGAGGCGCAACGACGGACGTGACAAGAACGATTGCACTTGGAGCCGTAACGGACGAAAAGAAGATGCATTTTACGAAAGTGGCGTGTGCGATGCTCCGGCTTGCGGATGCGAAGTTTCTGTATGGCTGTACCGGAAGAAATCTTGATGTGATTGCAAGGCAGCCTTTGTGGGATTGCGGGCTTGATTATAAGCACGGTACGGGACACGGCATCGGATATATCCTAAATGTACACGAGGGTCCTCAGGATATTCGATGGCAGTATAAGCCAAAACAGAAAGAAACGGTACTTGAGGAAGGCATGATCGTTTCCGACGAGCCGGGAATATATGTTGCAAACAGTCACGGTATCCGCACGGAAAATATTGTGGAGGTTGTAAAGGAGCAGAAAAACGAATACGGGCAGTTTATGGGATTTCGGCATCTTACATATGTGCCCATTGATTTGGATGCCATAGATACAAACTATATGGAGGAGTCCGACATCAGAAAGCTTAATGCATATCACGAAGCCGTTTATGCAAAGCTTTCTCCGTATTTTGCAGGGGAAGAGCTCGAACGGTTAAGGCAGGCGACGCGTGCGATATAGCATTATGGTCTGATATAAAGCGGAGGTTTTGCTTTGTATTTGGCGGACTTTCCGCGGTTTTTGGCAGTGTGGGAACTGTTACAAAATTATGTTAGAAGTTTATGTTTATTTTATTGACTTTTGATAAAGCATTTGAGATAATCAGAAGTGTAAATTACAAAAATATTAATTCTAAGGAGGATTTTATATGTCAACAAAAGCGTATTATCCCATTTCTGAGATTGGTGCCGGTAAGGTAGGATTTTCCAAGACACGTTCTATCATTGAGGCAGCGTTCTACGGAAATAATGTCGTAAAGGTTAATACTTTAAAGGAAGCCTATGAGTTGGCAAAGAACTCACCGGGAACAGTTGTTACAGACATGAAGATTAAAGACGGTGAGACATTCGGTCTTGAGAAGGATTCAAGAGTTCTTTTGTTCAACGACGGTGCGGTTACGGGACGTTACGCAGCAGCACGCCGTATCAAGGGCGAGCCGGGTGTAGACAATGCAAAGCTTGATAAGGTTGTAATGGATGCCGTTTATGAGACAAGATGGAAGACAATGTATCATGCAGAGTGCTTTATCGGTCTTGATCCGGAGTTTATGGCAAAGGCACATCTTTTGATTCCGGAAGGCGAGGAGAATATTCTCTACAACTGGATGCTCAACTTCCAGTATATGTCAGATGAGTACGTAAAAATGTACAAGAATTCAAAGCCGATCGCAGACGGAAACGAGCCGGATATTTATATTTTCTCGGATCCGCAGTGGGCTCCGCATGACGCTCCTGATGTGGATTACAGCTGCCTGAGCGATCCGCTTACACTTTGCTATTTTGATACAAACGAGAACTGCGCTGCAATTCTTGGTATGAGATACTTCGGAGAGCACAAGAAGGGTACGCTTACAATGGCTTGGGCGCTTGCAAACAGAAACGGTTATGCATCATGCCACGGCGGACAGAAGGAATATTCTCTTGAAGGCGGCAAGAAGTTCGTTGCATCCGTATACGGACTTTCAGGATCAGGTAAGTCAACACTGACACATGCAAAGCATGCCGGAAAGTATGACGCCTTTGGCGGCATTAAGGTTCTTCACGATGATGCGTTTATCATCAATACAGATACTTGTGCATCAATCGCTCTTGAGCCTACGTATTTTGATAAGACAGCGGATTATCCGACAGGATGTCCTGATAATGAGTATTTGCTGTCAGCTCAGAACTGCTCGGCTACAATTGACGAGGATGGAAAGATTCAGCTTGTTACGGAGGACATCAGAAACGGTAACGGCCGTGCAATCAAGTCTAAATTATGGTCTCCGAACCGTGTAGACAAGATTGACGCTCCTGTAAACGCAATCTTTTGGATTATGAAAGACCCGACCATTCCTCCTGTAGTGAAGTTAAAGGGTGCAGCGCTTGCATCTGTTATGGGTGCAACACTTGCAACAAAGACTTCTACGGCAGAGCGTGTTGCGGCAGGTACAGATTTGAACGCATTAAGAATCGTTCCTTATGCTAATCCGTTCAGAACATATCCTCTTGTAAATGACTACGAGAAGTTTAAGAAGCTTGTTGAGGAGAAGAATGTAGACTGCTATATCGTAAATACAGGCGATTTCATGGGCACAAAGGTTAAGCCTGCCGATACATTAGGTATCTTAGAGACAATCGTTGAAGGAAAGGCAAACTTCGAGAAATGGGGCAACTTTGACGACATCGAGATTATGTATGACTGGTCAGGCAAGACAGCAGACTTCAAGCCGAACATGGGCGATAAGGCATACACAGATGCATTAAAGGCAGCTATGCAGAACCGTGTTGACGCAGTGGAAGGCTTTGCGACAAAGAAGGAGGGCTATGATAAGCTTCCGGATGAGGCGCTTGCTGCATTGAAAAAGCTTGTTGAGCAGTGCTAATTATTGGCATGGAATTAAATTTGATTTAGATGAAGAAGGCGTATTCCAAGAGGGTGCGCCTTTTTTTACTTTATAGGAAATTACGTCCTATAAAGTAAAAAACCCTCCGGGGGATGCGCACTCCGCGCTAAGGAATATGGTTGCTAAAGCAACCGCGCTCCGGCGCGAGAGTCCAGCGAGCCGGACTCTTTTTTATGTCTTTTTTAGGATGTTAAAAAAATCTTAAACATTTCCCCAGTTGGAACTTAAAACAAAATAGTTTATACTAACAGAGTAATTACAAAAATAGAACGAAATGGGAATGTGAAAATGAATTTTTACATGGCAAGTTTGTGCTTTAAGCACAAATTCGCAGATTTCGAAAAGGAGCAAGGGATTAAGATGTACAACATACTAGTATGTGATGATGAACGGGATATTGTATCGGCATTAAGAATTTATCTGACAAGCGAGGGCTATAAGGTATACGAGGCGTACAACGGTGAGGAGGCGCTTGCGCTGATTGAAAAAAAGGACATTCACCTGGTACTGATGGATGTGATGATGCCCGTGATGGACGGAATTACGGCGATGGTAAAGCTGCGGGAAAAAAGCAACGTGCCGGTGATTATGCTGACGGCAAAGAGCGAGGATACAGATAAGGTTTTGGGGTTAAATATCGGTGCGGACGATTACGTGACAAAGCCGTTTAATCCGGTGGAACTGCAGGCGCGGGTGAAATCACAGCTTAGAAGATATATGCAGCTTGGCGGTGCGATACAACAGGCGGGCGGTGAGGAGATGCTTGTCATTGGCGGAATCGAACTGGACGACAGCATGAAGGAAGTGACTTTGGACGGGGAGCTTGTGGCGCTGACACCGACGGAGTATGACATTTTAAAGCTTTTGATGGAAAATCCGGGAAAGGTCTATTCGCCCTCACAGATTTATGCCGCCGTGTGGCATGACAATCCCTACGGTACGGAGAACACGGTAGCGGTACATATCCGGCATTTGCGGGAAAAACTGGAATATAATCCGGCGGAGCCGCGGTATTTAAAGGCGGTGTGGGGACGCGGATATAAAATCATTCCGTGACGAAAACGGGTAAACAGGGACAGTGAGAACATAAACTTGCAGACTGGGAAAGGAGTATGACTATAAAAATGAATAAAATCAGGGGTTCGGTCATTGCAAAGATGATTGCGTGGGTGTTATGTATCGGTGGTGCGCTCGGTACGGCGGCATTTGGATATTTAACCATTGCGGGTATTGAGTGCGGATACTATAACATGACGCGTGATGAAATATTGGCGGAAGAATACCGAAACGTCAATGCGTCGTATTCGATGGATGCGTTTCTGAATATGAAAAATCGCCATAATCAAAAATATCTTGCCGAGGAGGGATTTCGGTACGGGATTTTTCAGGCAGACGACCTTGCGAAGGTGGATTTCCAGGACAAAACGCTTTACATGGACACGAATATGACAGACGACGAATTAAAGGGCTTGGATAAAAATAAGGTTTTTTTGTATCAAATCAGGGATTTGGCAAACGATGGACGGGAGGGGCGCTCGTACGGGTATGTTGAAGACTGGGAGGACTTGTCGGGCTTGCAAAGCAGTTCGTCGCATTTGGAGGAGCAGGACGGGTTTGTTTGGAGCAGCCAGTACGCAGATGCGGTATGCTTTGACGCAGAGCAGGGGATTTTTTATTACCGCTCCGATGAGAAATATTACCCCGTGCGGGAAGTGACGATGTATTATGAAAATGATTTCGGGATTGTGAACGAATATAATTACGTTTATGATTACGAAGTGGGAAAGTATAAACTGAGTTATTATAATAATGAATATGGTATCGTGTATGAAGAAGATGAAGAATGGGTTGCGGAAGGGACAGCCAGGGAATGGAATGCAACGGCTGTGGAGGATAAGGTTGACCGGCTTCTTAAAGGAGACGAAACGCAGCAGTATGTTGATTTTGCGGCATTAAACAGAAGCGTCTTAAGTTATGACCAGTGGAGCGGACTGCTGCTTGACCAGGTCAGGGAAATTGCCGGGGAAGAACTTATTGCTATTGATTCCAAACGGATTGCGAAATCGGCGTTTATTGATTTAGATACGGCGCCGGGGTATTACCTTGATGATTATTATACGCTTCACGTTGCACAGGAAGAGGAGACTGCGTTTTACTGGGTTGCGTCCCTGATACCGGACGACAGCACATTGATAACGCGAAACAGCAGGTATTATGCTTCTGCATGGGTGGCAGATTTGTTTGATATGTATGGAAGAAATGCGTGTACTATGGCAGTTTCGTTTGCAATTATGACACTTGTGTCATTTATTTTCCTTGCATATGCCTGCGGGTACCGTAAAGACAGGGAAGGCATTGTGCTTACGTGGTTTGACAGACTGCCGTTAGAGATTGTCTCGGCTGCGGCATTCTTTGCGGAGATAATACTGATAAGCATTCTCTATATGCAGATGACAAGCAGGGAGTTTCGGGATTCAATCGAAGTGCTTATTCCGTTTGCGCTTAGCACGGCTGTCCTAATATGTGCAATTGCGCTGTGGTATGTGCTTAGCTGCTGCGTGCGGATTAAGTATGGGAAATGGTGGAGAAATTCGCTCTGCTATAAAATATGGAGCATTTTCAGAAATGCGTTCTTTAAGGTGTTTCGCAATATTGGTCTGCTTTGGAAATTGCTGTTATTTTTGATGGTCAAGACGTTTGCGGAGGGATTTATTCTTTTGGCGGTTGGCGACGGTATGCTGCTTCTTTTATGGTTTGCGGAAACGGTTTTACTGAGTATGGCGGCAATGTATTTGGTGATTCAGATGAACGAGCTGCAAAAGGCGGCAAAAAAAATGGCAGATGGGGATTTAAGCTATAAGGTGCCGACGGAAAAGATGTATTGGGGCTGTAAGGAGCACGGTGAGAATTTAAATAAAATTGGCGACGGACTGTCGAAGGCGGTGGATGAACGAATGAAGAGCGAGCGCTTTAAGACAGAGCTGATTACGAATGTTTCGCATGATATTAAGACACCCTTGACATCGATTATTAACTATGTGGATTTGCTTGAGAAAGAGGAGCTGCATAATGAGAAGGCGGAGGAGTATCTTGACGTGTTGGAGCGGCAGTCTTCGAAACTGAAAAAGCTGATTGAGGATTTGGTGGAAGCGTCGAAGGCTTCGACAGGAAACATTGAGGTTGGAAATGAACTCCTTGAGGCGGGCGTATTTTTGACTCAGACAGTCGGTGAATTTGAGGAAAAGCTTTTGCTTTCAGGATTGGAGCTGATTGTGAAAAAACCGGAGAAGCCGATTTATATTTCAGCGGACGGCAGGCATTTGTGGCGTGTGGTAGATAACCTGATGAGCAATATCTGCAAGTATGCGCAGCCGTCATCGAGAGTTTATGTAAACCTTGAGAAAGAAAATGATGTAGTTACGATTACCTTCAGAAACATTTCGAAGTATCAGCTTAATATTAACGGCGACGAGCTTTTGGAGCGTTTTATCCGGGGTGACAGTTCGAGAAATACGGAAGGTCACGGACTTGGACTTTCGATTGCAAAAAGCCTTGTGGATTTAATGGGCGGCAGCATGGAGATTACGGTGGACGGCGATTTATTTAAGGTCAGACTCAACTTTAAGCTTCAGGAAGGTGCAGAAGAATTGTTAAGGCAGCGTGAGGAGAACAACGAAGTTCAGCAAGAAAATGAAAAATAATTGTGAAAATAGCGTGCAATGCATTTTATGCGGTCTTTTCGGGAAATATCCATATGTAAAACTGCAAAAATTTAAATCCAAATATTAGTAAAGATGTGGAAGTGTTGTATATTGATATTTTGACAGTGATAGGGTATACTATAATTAATCTGAAATGTGCGATAACTCTTGCTATTTTGAACCTACATCACTTTAAACGGGATTCCTATATTGCCTGATTAATGTCAAGCCCCCCATTTTGGTCAGGGGAAGGCAGCGAGATGGTTGCGGTCGCCCACCTAGCATTGGCTAGGAGTCAAAATACAGGAGCCGGCATTTTGGGGATATACAAATGACAAAAAGCAGCCTTAGCGGGCTGCTTTTTCGTATGAAATCATCAGTGTGGAGGTATAAGGCGATTCAGGAAAACAGACGCGGAAAAATTTTACTCAAAAAACTGATAACGGTATTTCTGTGGTTGATTTTGGCAGCGGGAATTTATTGGTGCAATGTTTCGACGCAGGATAAGAAAGAACAGGAGCGTGTTGAAGAGGACGATACGGTAAAGCCGAAAGAGGCAGTTAAAGAGCGGGAAGGAGAGACTGCGCAAACAGAGGAAATCAGCAGAACGGACGCGCTTTCCGACACAATCAGGGTCTTAATCAAAACAAACGGGTTTCAGGGAATCTATCATGGGGAACTCAAGGTCATATGTGATAATGGGCTGATTGTGGAGTATGGAGAAACGGTAAAGGAATGTGCAGGAGGCGAGGAATATGTGCTTGATAAATCGAGCTTTGCGAATGCTTCTGAACCGGTTAAAATTACCGGAAAAAACCAAGGTACCGTCCGGATTGTCAATTTAAAACGAAACGCGCCGGTTTCGTACAGAGGCGTATTGGAATGTTATGACACAAGTGAAGGAATTGTTTTGGTCAATGAACTGAATGTGGAAGAATATCTGTATGGTGTCGTGCCAAGCGAAATGCCGTCTTCTTATCCGCCGGAGGCGCTAAAGGCACAGGCAATCAGCGCCCGTACCTATACTTATTTTCACAAAAAGAGCTATGCGTATCCGCAGTGGCGGGCAAATGTGGACGACAGCACTTCGTTTCAGGTATACAAAAACATAGAAGAAACTGCGGAGGCGGTCTTGGCAGTCAATGAGACAAAAAATGAGATCCTTACATATGAGAGTGAAGTGATTGAGAGCTTTTATTATTCAACATCAGGCGGATATAACGGGGGTGCGCGGGTATGGAGCGAGCAACAGACTTTGGCAGACGAATATTTGTTTGAGACCGGAGAGGAGCTGTTTGCAAAAAACAATGCCAAGGGGGAGGATGCCTACCAGAATTTTATTGACAATGGAAATCCGTCGGATGCGGAGTTTGGGGAGGCGTGGTACCGATGGCAGTATGATAAAAGTTTGGAAGGAGAGGCATGCAGGAAATTTTTAAAGCATTTATATGACCTTTCAAAGCTTCAGCCGCAGAAGGTGCGCATCCGGTCCCAATACCTGTCAAAGGAAAAGCTTTTAGAGGAGGGGATGATTGAGGATATCCGGATTTTAAATCGTGAGAAGAGCGGTCTTGTGACGGGGCTGCTGATAAAGACGCCGAACTTTATGATTAGTGTGAAGACACAGCACACAATCCGGCAGGCGCTCGGCATGGCGGGCGATACGCTTGTCAAAAAGGACGGCGCGCAGTATACTATGGGAGATGTGCTTGCCAGCGCTTATTTTTACATCGAAAAACGATATGGCAATACCGGTGATGATAAGAATGCGGAAAGTGGGGATACTTTGAAGGGAATCGTGATACACGGCGCGGGACTCGGTCATGGCTGCGGCATGTCGCAAAACGGTGCAAAGTGTTTGGCGAATCAAGGATTCACAGCTTATGAAATACTGGCATATTATTATAACGGAGCCATAAAGTCCGTGGACGATTTATAATAAGTGCACGGAACAAAAAGGGGCGCAGGCTATGAGAACTTATAAAGTAAGCTTTTGTTCAAAAATATACAGACTGCAAAAAGACATACGCAGATCCATTCAGGAGGCGGAGGTCGCAACCTACGCCTCGGGGGCTGCGTTCTTTTTATTTCTTTCCATTATTCCGATGATTATGATTGTGAGTGGTTTAATCCCGCATGACGCGATGGCAAAAAAAGATATGGTTACGATTTCGCAGGCAGTTATTCCGGAACGGGTATACAGCTTTCTTATGGGAATTATCGACAGTTATCACGGCAATAATATGACACTTCTGTCAGTTTCTGCGGTGGTTGCTGTTTGGTCGGCGTCAAAGGGTGTGCTTGCGCTGATACGGGGCTTGAATCATATTTATGAGATTGATGAGTCGCGCAATTATATTTTGCTGCGGCTAAAGGCGGCAATTTATACGTTGTTTTTATTAATTGCTATTTTATTGTCAATTGGTCTGCTTGTGTTTGGAAATACGATTGCCAAATGGCTGATTCGGGACGGAGGGATTACGTCAGAGCTTTGGCAGGCAGTAGGCGGGCTGCGCCATATTTTGGTGGCAGCGATGATTTCCGTTGTGTTCTGCACGATGTACAGTATTTTGCCGAACAATGAACTTACATGGAAGGAGCATTATCCGGGAGCGGTTTTTACGTCTGTTTTTTGGACGCTGTATTCGTTTGGATTTTCAATTTATGTGGATTATTTTGGCGGGTTTTCAATGTACGGAAGTCTGACGACCATTATTATCGTGATGATTTGGCTGTATTTCTGTATGTATATTTTTTTCTGCGGGGCGCTTGTGAATAAGTGGATTGCGCAGGGGTATTTGGAGGATTATTTTTAAAAATTCGTTCTTGACTTTTCCTGATACTTGTCATATGATTATTTTTAGGTATTTTAAATCATATAAAAATGAAATGCGATGAAGGTGCAAAGTAGCATTCTATTTTCTTTCAGAGAACGGAGGTCACCGGCTGAAAGCCTCCCAAGTTCAGATAGGATGACGAATTTCCCACCGGAGCTGCTTTTTTGAAACTGTTGTCAGGAGTTTGTGACTGTTAACGGCTGTAGGAAAAGACGTGAGTGACGCGTTAAGTATATCAGAGTGTCCATATGGGATTTGCATATGGAAATTTGGGTGGTACCGCGGTTTATTCGTCCCTTGCAGAGTGATTTCTGTAAGGGATTTTTTGATGCACACGGACGAGTAGGGAAGAAATCTTTCCTGCTTGATTACACATGAATTTATAATGTATAGAAAGGACATGGTTGTGACAATGAAAGAAAAACTGGAAAAAATTAAGGCGGAGGCAATCCGGCAGATTAACATGAGCGATGCGCTGGACAAATTAAATGACGTGCGTGTCAACTTTTTGGGAAAGAAGGGAGAACTGACTGCCGTGCTCAAAAGCATGAAGGAGGTTGCGCCTGAGGACAGACCGAAGGTAGGACAGCTTGTCAATGAAGCGCGGGAGGAAATTGAACGCGTTTTGGAGGAAGCAAAGGCAGGCATGGAAAAGAAACTGCGCGAAGCGAAAATGAAGGCGGAGGTCATTGACGTGACGCTTCCGGCGCAGAAAAACAGCGTAGGACACCGCCACCCGAATACGATTGCGCTTGAGGAGGTTGAGCGGATTTTTATCGGAATGGGATATGAGGTTGTGGAAGGTCCTGAGATTGAGAAGGACTATTATAACTTTGAAGCGCTGAATATTCCTGCGGATCATCCGGCAAAGGACGAGCAGGATACGTTTTATATAAACGGTGATATTTTGCTCAGAACACAGACTTCCGGTGTGCAGGTACATGAAATGGAGAAGGGCAGACTGCCAATCCGCATGATTGCGCCGGGACGTGTGTTCCGTGCGGACGAGGTGGACGCAACGCATTCGCCGTCGTTTCATCAGATTGAGGGGCTTGTGATTGATAAAAATATCACATTCGCGGATTTGAAGGGAACGCTTGCGGAGTTTGCAAAGGAGCTGTTCGGCGAGGGTACGAAGGTGAAATTCAGACCGCACCATTTCCCGTTCACAGAGCCTTCGGCAGAGATGGACGTTTCGTGTTTTAAGTGCGGCGGAAGCGGCTGCAGATTTTGTAAGGGTGAGGGCTGGATTGAAATCCTTGGCTGTGGAATGGTGCATCCGAAGGTGCTCAAAATGTGCCATATTGACCCGGAAGAATATACGGGCTTTGCGTTTGGTGTAGGACTGGAGCGTATTGCGCTGTTAAAGTATGAGATTGATGATATGCGGCTTTTGTATGAGAACGACATCCGGTTTTTAAAGCAGTTCTAACGGTATGCAACAGATGTGAAAGCAAGCTTACAAGTTTGTGCTTTGCAGCCCAAACTTGCGAGCTACGAAAGGAACATGGTTATAAAAATGACACTTGTGTCATAAATTAAGGCTATCATAAACGGAGGTAAAAGATGAATACACCATTATCATGGATTAAAGCATATGTGCCCGAATTGGAGTGCGGGGACAAAGAATATATGGACGCGATGACGCTTTCTGGAACGAAGGTTGAGGGCTTTACGCGTTTGGACAACAATTTGGAAAAAATTGTGGTAGGTCATATTGAAAAAATAGAGTGTCATCCTGACGCGGATAAACTGATTATCTGTCAGGTCAATATCGGGACGGAAACGATTCAGATTGTGACGGGTGCGCCGAATTTAAAGGAGGGCGATTATGTGCCGACCGTGCTTGACGGCGGAAGGGTTGCGGGCGGACACGACGGCGGACCGCTTCCGGAAAATGGTATTAAGATAAAGGCAGGAAAGCTTAGGGGCATCGAATCAAACGGTATGATGTGTTCGATTGAGGAGCTTGGTTCAAGCCGCGACATGTATCCCGAAGCGCCGGAAAACGGCGTGTATGTGTTCCAAAAGGAGGTTACGCCGGGCGAAGACGCAGTTGCGGCGCTCGGACTGCATGATACGGTTGTGGAGTACGAGGTGACATCGAACCGTGTGGACTGCTACAGTGTTTTGGGAATTGCAAGGGAGGCTGCGGCAACCTTCAGAAAGCCGTTTCAGGCGCCTGTTGTTTCGGTGAACGGAAACGGTGAGGACGTAAACAATTATATTTGTGTTGAAATTCAGGACAAAGAGCTCTGCACGCGTTACTGCGCGCGGGTTTGCAAAAATATTAAAATTGCGCCTTCGCCGGAGTGGATGCAGAGGCGTCTTGCGGCGTGCGGCATCCGTCCAATCAACAACCTTGTGGATATTACAAACTATGTGATGATGGAGTACGGTCAGCCGATGCATGCGTATGATTTGGATTTGGTTGCGGGAAACAAGATTATCGTAAGGCGCGCGCAGGACGGCGATGAATTTTGTACGCTTGACGGGCAGGTGCGAAAGCTTGATGCGGATATGCTGATGATTTGTGATGCCGAGAAGGAGATTGGTCTTGCCGGAATTATGGGCGGCGAGAACTCAAAGATTACGGATGAGGTACAGACTGTTTTGTTTGAGGCGGCAACTTTTAACGGCGCGAATATCAGAAGGTCGTCAAAGCGTGTGGGACTGCGCACGGACGCTTCCGGTATTTTTGAGAAAGGGCTTGACCCGCGCAATGCAGAGGCGGCGATTAACAGGGCGTGCCAGTTGATTGAAGAACTTGGATGCGGTGAGGTTGTAAGCGGTATTGTGGACGTGAAAGCGCCGTTTGCACCGTTAAAGGAGATTGCGTTTGAGCCGGAGCGCATCAACAGATTTTTGGGAACGGAGATTACAAAGGAGGAAATGCTTGCGATTTTTGACAGACTGGAGCTTTCCTACAATGCAGATACCAACATGATTACGGTGCCGTCATTTCGTCAGGACGTGGAGTGTTTTGCGGATATTGCGGAGGAAGTGGCAAGATTTTACGGCTATGACAAGATACCGACCACGCTGCCAAGCGGTGAGGCAATGACAGGAAAACTTCCGTTTAAGCTGCGGATTGAGGAGAAGGCGAGGGATATTGCGGAATACTGCGGTTTTTCACAGGGAATGTGTTATTCGTTTGAAAGTCCGAAGGTGTTTGACAAGCTGCTGATTCCGGCGGACAGCGAGCTGCGCAAAACAGTGACGATTTCAAATCCTTTGGGGGAGGATTTCTCGGTTATGAGAACGGTTTCCCTCAACGGTATTCTGACTTCGCTTGCGACGAATTATAACAGAAGGAACAAGAATGTACGTTTGTATGAGCTTGGTAATATTTATATTCCGAAGAGTGTGCCCGTAGTAGAGTATCCCGACGAGAGAATGCGGTTTACGCTTGGAATGTACGGGGACGGCGATTTCTTTACGATGAAGGGCGTTGTGGAGGAGTTTTTGGAGCATATCGGCATGAAGTGCAGAGCCGCGTATGACCCGAATGCGGGAAAGCCGTTTTTGCACCCAGGACGTCAGGCATTGATTCGGTATAATGATACAGTAATCGGCTATCTTGGAGAAGTTCACCCGGAGGTTGCCGACAATTACGATATTGATACAAAGGTTTATGTTGCGGTACTGGATATGCCGGAAATTTTGCCGTTTGCTTCATTTGACAGAAAGTACGAAGGGATTGCGAAATATCCTGCGGTGTCGCGTGACATCAGTATGGTTGTGCCGAAGACTGTTTTAGTGGGTGATATTGAGAAGGTCATCAGCCAAAGAGGCGGAAAGATACTGGAGAATTACCAGCTGTTTGATATTTATGAGGGTACGCAGATTAAGGAAGGCTTTAAGTCTGTAGCATACTCCATTACATTCCGTGCAAAGGACAGGACGCTTGAGGAGAGTGATGTTTCGGGCGCGATGAAGAAGATTTTAAATGGTCTTGAGGGGCTTGGCATTGAGCTGCGTGCGTAGTGTTTTTGGTGCAATGCAGAACGGATAGAGGAAGAAAGAGAGAGAATGGAAGCGCTTTTAAAGAAAGATTTTTATTTTGACCTGCCCGAGGAGCTGATTGCACAGGACCCGCTCGCGGACAGGTCAGGCTCAAGGCTGCTTGTTCTGAATAAGGAAACGGGCGAAATTGCGCATAAGGTTTTTACGGATATTGTGGATTACCTTCATGAGGGAGACTGCCTTGTGCTGAATAACACAAAGGTTATTCCCGCGCGGCTTATGGGCGAAAAGAAGGAGACGGGTGCGGCGATTGAGGTGCTGTTATTAAAGCGCCGTGAGCATGACGTTTGGGAAACGCTGGTTAAGCCTGGTAAAAAGGCGCGTGTGGGTGCGCAGATTGTTTTTGGCGGCGGGCTATTGACCGGAACGGTCATTGATGTGATTGAGGAAGGAAACAGGCTCATTCAGTTTTCTTATGAAGGGATTTTTGAAGAGGTGCTTGATAAGCTTGGTGAAATGCCGCTTCCGCCTTATATTACGCATAAACTTCAGGATAAGAACCGTTATCAGACGGTCTATGCAAAGCAGGAAGGCTCGGCGGCGGCGCCGACAGCGGGACTTCATTTTACGCAGGAGCTTTTAAAAAAGGTGGAGGAGAGGGGCGTGCGGCTTGTCTATGTGACGCTTCACGTGGGGCTTGGAACGTTTCGCCCGGTGAAGGAGGACAACCTGCTCAATCATCATATGCATTCGGAATGGTATGAGATTACGCCTGATGCGGCAGAGCTTATCAACAGCACGAAGCAGGCGGGCGGACGCGTGATTTGCGTGGGAACGACGAGCTGCCGGACGATTGAGAGTGCGGCGGATGAGAGCGGCAGCGTGGTTGCAGGCAATGGCGATACGGAGATTTTTATTTATCCGGGGTATCGGTTTAAAGTGCTTGACAATCTGATTACGAATTTTCATCTGCCAGAGTCGACGCTGATTATGCTGGTGTCCGCGCTTGCGGGTCGGGAGCATGTGCTGAATGCGTACCGGACGGCGGTTTTGGAAAAATATCGATTTTTTTCCTTTGGGGATGCGATGTTTATTGAATAAGAAAGTTGACAGAAAATACAAATTGGGATAAACTTATCTTATAAAAGAAAGCAGATTGCACAAAAGGAGTGTTAATGGATATGGAAGAACGAAGAAAGAGCAAAAGAACGAGCTTACTGTCAAAGCTTTTGGTAAAGCGGCTTGATAAGAGTGCGCAGGAAGAAATCGGCGTGGAGGTTATGAACGTGTCAAAGACCGGAATCGGTTTTTCCTGTGATGAGCTGCTTGACATGGGAGCAGTGTACGAGGCATATCTTACGATTTGGACGAAAGAAGTTATTCATGCTTTTATCGAGATTGTGCGGATTGAGAAAAATATGGACACATATGAGTATGGCGGACTGTTTATCGGAATGCCCGAGGTTGATCTGCAGAGGATTGAGGTGTACAATACGGTTGCGGATGCGGAAAAAAATATGCAGAAGTAAAAAAGTTAAAAAACCGTGTAGGGAAATGCCTATACGGTTTTTTCCACAATTAGGATAGGTAGAAGAAAAAGTGTCTCTTAGGGCAACGTATCTGTTGATGGATTTCTGTATGCGGATAAAGAGATACTGTTTGTGTTTTTGGAATTATGATACGGTACAGGAATATAAAAAATATTAATTTTGTATTTTCATTTCAGAAAAATTATGATAAACTTTATAAGTATATTACTTTAAATCAGTAAAGCGAAGGAGAAACTATAATGTCTAAGAATTACTATCAACCTGAAATTGAGACAATGCCTGTAGAGCAGATACAGGCGCTTCAGAGCAAGCGGCTTACCGAACAGGTAAAGTTTGTTTATGACAATGTGAAGTTCTACCATGATAAAATGGACGAGGCCGGCGTAAAGCCGGAGGACATCAAAGGAATTGAGGATTTACATAAACTTCCATTCATCAATAAAAATGATTTGAGAGACCAGTATCCGTACGGACTGTTAGGCGTTCCGCTTTCTGACTGTGTGCGCATTCAGTCAACGAGCGGAACGACAGGACGACGCGTGGTGGCATTTTACACGCAGGACGATGTTGACATATGGGAGGAGTGCTGTGCGAGAGCGATTGTGGCGGCAGGCGGTACAAAAGACGATGTCTGTCATGTCTGCTACGGCTACGGATTGTTTACAGGCGGTCCCGGTTTAAACGGCGGTTCACATAAGGTAGGGTGCCTGACGCTTCCGATGTCTTCGGGAAATACGGAACGGCAGCTGCAGTTTATGACGGATTTGGGTTCGACCATTCTCTGTTGCACGCCGTCTTATGCTGCAAATTTAGGTGAGGCGATTAATGAGAGAGGCTTAAAGGACCAGATTAAGCTAAAGGCGGGAATTTTTGGCGCAGAGCCTTGGACGGAGGAGATGCGTAAGAGCATTGAGGAGTCGCTTGGCATTAAGGCATATGATATTTACGGACTGACAGAGATTTCTGGTCCGGGCGTTTCGTTTGAGTGCGAGGAACAGCAGGGGATGCACATTCAGGAGGACCACTTTATCGCGGAGATTATCAATCCGGATACGGGCGAAGTGCTTCCGGAGGGTGAGATTGGTGAACTTGTGTTTACCTGTATTACAAAGAAGGCGTTTCCGCTGTTAAGATACCGCACACGTGACCTCTGTTACCTGACAAGAAAGCCGTGCTCGTGCGGACGCACGCATATCAGGATGCATAAGCCGATGGGAAGAAGCGACGATATGATGGTTGTAAAGGGCGTCAACGTATGGCCTTCACAGATTGAGGCGGTTCTGTTAAATCAGGGCTATCAGGCAAATTATCAGATTTTGGTAGACCGTATTAAGAACAACGATACGATTGAGGTTCAGGTGGAAAAGACACCGGAGATGGCTGCCGACGCGTCATTTGACGCAGCGGCGCGCGAGAAGAAGATTGTGGCAGGCTTAAAGTCAATGCTTGGCATTAAGGTTGATGTTCAGGTGGTTGAGCCGAAGACGATTGCGCGAAGCGAGGGCAAGGCTGTCAGGGTCATTGATAAGAGAGATTTGTATAAGAAATAAGATAATCGAGTAGGGGATTGGGTCGTTCCCCTACTCGATTATATTTAAGATGCCTCCGTTATAAAATAGGACTGCATCGAGGTTGCGACAATCGTACCGTCGTCCTTGAAAATATTGACTTCATAAACTGCTACTTTAGAGCCGTATTTGACTTCCTTTGCCTCGGCAATCAGTTTTTCGGTGTCGCATGCGGGTGCAAGGTAATGAATGGTGCTGTCAACCGTGACAACGTCCTTTCCGTGTGTGAGGGCGGCGCTTCCGCCGATGGTGTCGGCAAGCGCAAAGGTACATCCGCCGTGCACGATGCCGAGCGGGTTTAATATTTCTTGGTTCATGGGCATTTCTCCCTTGCAGTAACCGTATGAAATATCTGTAATCTTCATGTTGAGAAGATGTATAAATCCTTTTGTTTTATGAAAATGTTCTTTGATATGGTCGAAATTCATGAAAACCTCCGTTCTTCGTCTGATGAAACAACGCGCGCTGGCGTTTCGTTGACACTATTTACAATTTTATCCATTTTTTCGTTTTTTTCAAGTATTATTTCTTTTTATTATATACATTTTTTCCGAAAACCGATATACTTTTGTTAGCAGAAGGTTTTTTGCGGCAAAATATGACACAAGTGTCATAAAGGAGAGAGGACAATGAGACTTTTATATGCGACAGGAAACCATGCAAAGATAGAGGCAATGCGCAGGCGCATATCCATTCTTGGAATAGAGATTTACGGATTGGAGTCGCTGGATGCCAAACTGCCCCAAGTGCCGGAGACAGGGAAATCACCTTTGGAGAACGCCATTCAGAAAGCGAAGGCATATTTTGCGGTTTTGAAGGTGCCGTTGTTTTCCTGTGATTCAGGGCTTTATTTTGACAATGTGCCCCAAGAAATCCAGCCGGGCGTGAATGTGCGGACGGTAAACGGAAAGCGGCTGAGTGACGGGCAGATGCAGGCGTATTATATGGGGCTTGCAAAAGAGTACGGCGATTTGACGGCGCGCTATAAAAACGCAATCTGCCTTGTGCTTGACGAAAATCATGTGTATTCGGCAATGGAGAAGAGCATGGAGAGCGAGCCGTTTTTAATGACTTCCAGGCCGCACCCCAAAAACAATCCGGGATTTCCGCTGGATAGCATTTCGATTGACTTAAAATCGGGAAAATATTATTACGATTTGCAGGAGGGCAGGCTGGATACGGTTGCCGTGGAGCATGGTTTTCTGACATTTTTCGAGAAACACGTGGGGAACAGGGGCAAGTGATTAAAATAAATCATAGTCTTTTTCGTTAATTTCAGCTATACTAATAAAATAAGATTAAAAAACATCAAACAAAAACAGATATATGGGACGCTTGAAAAGAAGACAGGAATGGAGGATTAATATGGGAAAAATTTTTAAGTTTCATCAGGACGTGGACACAGATCAGATTATTGCGTCGCAGTACATTATCTATCCGACGATTGACGAAATGAAAGCACATGCGTTTGAGTCGCTTGACGCAGCGTTTGCGTCGCAGGTGCGTGAGGGGGATTATGTGGTAGCGTCGGAGAATTTCGGCTGCGGTTCATCAAGAGAGCAGGCGCCTGCGGTACTAAAGGCACTTGGTGTGAAAGCAGTTGTCGCAAAGTCGTTTGCGCGTATTTTTTACCGGAATGCAATTAATATCGGACTGCCTGTGATTGTGTGCAAGGATTTGTATGACAATGTGAATGCGGGAGAGGAAATGGAGCTTTCGATGAAAGAGGGCATTGTGCGCACGAACGGTAAGGAGTATGCGTGCACGAAGTTGCCGGAATATATGCAGGGAATCCTTGATCAGGGTGGATTAATCGCATCGCTTGAACAGTGACAGGAGATGTGCATGAAAAGGAATCCATATTTAATAAGGGGACAATTTGCCGGTATAGCGTTGCTTGCGGCAATTGCATTGCATGGGTGTGGCAATCGGTTGACAGAAGAACAGGAGAAGCCTTCCGCAACAATGGAAAATGAATTGTATTGCTCATTGAACTCGCTGACAGAAGAACAGGAGAAGCCTTCCGCAGTCGATGAAGTGGAAGAACCATTTTGGTATGACCAATATGCGGCTGTTTTGAAGGATTGGACGCTGATAGAAGACTATGGCGATTTTAGTTATCTGCCGATGTACTTTGGAGAGGATTACGCATTTGATTCCTATTGGCTGTGTGACGTTGACCAAAACGGAGTTCCTGAACTATTTTTGCACTCGTCAACGATGAGAGATATAACGGCGGTGTTTACCTGCACAGAAGAGCAGTTGGTTTTTCTTACATATGATGATTTTTACGGGATTAATTTGGAAACAGGTGAGTTTGTGATACATGGTCATTGGCACGGGGCGGGCGGCACTTATGACAATGAGTGGTCGGCATATAAGGTACTGCTGGATAAGGCAGAATATGCAATGTATATTGATTTTTTTGATTTTTCCGAAGAGGGTGAAGAAAGCTTTTACACGATTTATAATCCGGAAACAGAGGAATATGTCCATTCGTCAGATGGGACGGAGTATGAGGCGCTTTATGCTGCGCATGTGCAGCCTTGTGTGCCGGTGGAAAGCTATACACTATATGGTAGTTCTGATTTGAGTGGTTTGGACAGGATACAGTGACAGATGGATAGGAATAGAGCAAATTAGGAGGAATAGTTAAATATGGGAATGACAATGGCGGAAAAAATTATCGCGGCGGCAGCAGGTGTGGAAGAAGTCAAGGCGGGCGACATTCATACTGTGGAGCTTGACCGTCTGATGAGCAATGACGGAACGACGCATCTTACAATTGACATGTACAATCAGCTCAAGGAGCCGCGGATTGCGGACGTAAACAAGCTTGTTTGGATTATGGACCATAATGTGCCCTGCGACAGTGTTAAGACGGCGGCATCGCACAAAAAGATGCGCGATTTTGCAAAGGAACACGGTATCCGGTTTTATGAGGGCGCGGGTGTCTGCCATCAGGTGATGATGGAGAACCATGTCACAAGCGGGGAACTGATATTCGGTGCGGACAGCCATACCTGTGCGTACGGCGCGGTGGGGGCATTCGGTACGGGTGTCGGTTGTACCGACTATTTGTATGCAATGGTCACGGGAAAATCATGGCTTTTGGTACCCGAAACCCTGCGTTTTAATCTGAAAGGGAAACTGCGTGACGGCGTGTATGCGCGGGATTTAATTCTCTCAATTATCGGAATGATTGGTGCAAACGGCGCAAACTATATGGCAATGGAGTTTGGAGGAGAAGGGCTGAAAACGCTGAATATGAGCGATAGAATTGCTGTCTGCAACCTCTGTGTGGAGGCGGGTGCAAAGACGGCGTTAATGGAGATTGACGAGGTTACGCTTGATTATTTAAAGGCGCACGGCAGAGAGCCGAAGCACTGCTTTGCAAGTGATGATGATGCCGTGTATGCGCATGTTTATGAGATTGACCTTTCCGCAATCAAGCCAATCGTTGCAAAGCCGCATTTTGTGGACAGTGTGGTAGATGCGAAGGAGTGCGTCGGCACGCATATTGACGAGGCGTTTCTTGGTTCCTGCAACAATGGGCGGATTGAGGATTTGCGTGTCGGGGCGGAATTGATTCAGGGGAAGAAGGTTCACCCGCTTGTGCGTTTTTTGGTGGTTCCGGCAAGTGCCAAAGTTTATCAGCAGGCGCTTTCGGAGGGCATTATTGATACCTTTATGGAAGCGGGTGCAATTGTGATGAACCCCAACTGCAGCGTCTGTTGGGGAAGCTGTCAGGGCGTCATCGGAGAGAATGAGGTGTTAATCAGCACCGGTACGCGTAACTTTAAAGGACGTGCCGGACATAAGGATTCGTTTGTGTATTTGGCGTCGGCTGCTACGGTTACGGCGTCCGCAATCAAAGGCGTGATTGCCACGGCGGATATGATATAAAGAAAGGTTAGGGTTTCAAAATGGAAAATTTCAGCGGTAAAATATGGGTGCTTGGCGATGATATTGACACGGACATCATTATTCCGACGGAATATTTGGCGTTAAAAACGGTCAATGACATGGCGCCCTATGCGTTTTCACCCCTGCGTCCCGGTCTGGCGGCGCAAATTAAGGAGGGCGATATTCTTGTTGCGGGAAAAAATTTCGGCTGCGGTTCGTCAAGAGAGCAGGCGCCGGAAATTATCAAGGCGCTTGGCGTAAAAGCAGTGATTGCAAAATCATTTGCCCGCATTTTCTTTCGAAATGCTATCAACAACGGGCTGTTGCTGATTGAGAACGATAAGCTGCGCGATGCGGTAAACGAAGGCGATGAGATTACGGTTACAATGAACGAGGCAATTGAACATAAAGGAATGAAATATCCGATTACATCACTGCCCCAAAACCTTGTGGAAATTCTTGAGGCAGGCGGGCTTGTAAAGGCGATGCAAAAACGTAACCGTTTCTAAGTGCATAAAAGACATGTATTAAGAAACGCTAACGTTTTTAAAGAACGCCAAAGGACGGGCGTTCTTTCTTCGGCAAGTTGAACGGATTTTTTAGGAGGGAAACAATGGGTTTAACAGTAATTGAGAAAATTATCAGAAATAATATCGGGAGAGATGTAAAACCGGGCGAAATCGTGACAGTTAATGTAGACCGCGTGATGATACATGATATTTTTATTCCGTTTGTGGCGTCAAAATTTGAGGAGATGGGATTTCAAAAGCTTTGGGATCCGGATAAAGCGGTTCTGATTTACGATCATTTGGTACCTGCAAGCCAGGTTGATGATACAAGGCACTTCAAGGCGGGAAATGAATTTGTGAAAAAATACGGCATGAAAAACATTCACCGCGCAGACGGCATTTGTCATCAGCTTATGACGGAGGCAGGCTATGTCAAACCCGGAAATATTGTGTTCGGAACGGACAGCCACACGACGACATACGGCTGCGTGGGCGCGTTTTCGTCGGGCATCGGTTATACGGAAATGGCAAGCATTTTGGGGACGGGTACGCTTTGGATTCGGGTGCCGGAGACGATTAAGGTTCATATTACGGGAAAGCTGCCCGAAAATGTGATGGCAAAGGATATTATACTGAAATTAATCGGGGACTTGGGTGCGGACGGAGCGACCTATAAGGCGCTCGAGTTTTCCGGAGATACCATAGAAGAGATGTCCGTGGCATCGAGAATGTCCATGTCCAACATGGCGATTGAGGCGGGCGCAAAGTGTGCGCTTTTTACACCGGATGAGAAAACGGCAGAGTATTGCGGGATTGTATTGACGGACAAAGAAAAAGACTTGGTGGGAGATGATGACGCTGTATATTGTCAGGTGATGAATTATAAGGCAGAAGATTTTGTGCCTGTAATGGCGTGTCCGTCGAATGTGGACAATATAAAACCGGTTTCGGAGCTTGCGGGAACGAAAATTGATCAGGTTTTTATCGGTTCGTGTACGAACGGAAGATTGGAAGATTTGATGGCGGCGGCAGAGATTTTAAAGGGAAAGAAAGTTGCGCCGTTTGTGAAGCTGATCGTAACGCCTGCAAGCCGCAAGATTTACAGGGAAGCCACGCAAAACGGCACCTTGGCAGTTTTGGCGGAAGCAGGAGCAATTATCACGCACCCAAGCTGCGGGCTGTGCTGCGGCAGGACCGGCGGCATTTTGACGGACGGCGAGCGTGTGGTAGCAACGAATAACCGCAATTTCCTTGGACGTATGGGAACGTCAAAGGTAGAAATTTATCTTGCCTCGCCGAAGTCCGCGGCAGCGTGCGCGGTTGCGGGGGAGATTGTGGTGCCGTAGGATTGTACTAAGCTTGGATTAAGCATCCAATGACAAAACTTTAAAAATAAGGTATCCTCTGATTGACGCATAAGATGTGTCGTTCAGAGGATTTTATTTTTTGGAGGGTGTTAAATATGAAAGCAATTAAAATCGGAAACAGGGTGGAAATTTACAATGACACGGTGCGCACGTTTGACGCGCTGCCGCCAAAGACTTATATGGTGCGGTTTGCAAAGATGTCGGGATTTTATCTTGAGGAGTATACCGATATTGCGGTGAATGAGGAGAAGGTGTATGGAGGACAGCTTGAAAAGGCACGCAAGGTGATTGCGGCATATCAGCGCTTTGATCGGAATTTAGGCGTGATTTTAAGCGGTGACAAAGGAATTGGAAAATCGCTTTTTGCGAGACTTTTGGCGGTGCGCGCAGTAGGGCAGGGTATTCCGGTGCTGGTGGTAGATCAGTATATTGTAGGAATTGCATCGTATCTTGCAGGGGTGGATCAGAGAGTGATGCTGCTTTTTGATGAGTTTGACAAGACCTTCGGAGGAATAAAGCCGCCGGAGGGCGCGCCGGAGCCGCAGACGGAGATGCTTGGTCTTTTTGATGGTATTTCACAGGGGAAAAAGTTATTTGTCATTACATGTAATGAGATTCGGCATTTAAACGATTGCATTATAAACCGCCCGGGACGATTTCATTATCATTTTCGTTTTGATTATCCGTCAGAAGCAGAGATTAGAAGTTATCTTATGGATAAGCTTGAGAAAGAATATTATGATGAGATAGATGCGATTGTGGAATTTTCAAGGAAGGTTGATTTAAATTATGACTGCCTTAGGGCGATTGTGCTTGAGGTAAACAGCGGAGAACATTTTAACACGGCAATACAGGATTTGAATATTTTGAATTTGGTACACGACAAATATGATTTGGCGGTTCATTTTGAAAATGAAGTTGTTATCGGTGCGCAGGATGTTGAAATTGACTTTTTTAGTCAAGAGCAAAAAACGGTAGATATTTCGGAAGACAATTATCATGAGGTAATTAGCGTTCATTTTTATACGCAGGACTGCGAGTATGATATACAAAACCAATATGCATTCATTCCGGCAAAGAAGCTGAAATTTACATATGATGAGGATTATGAAATCGAGTTGGTAAACAGAATGAAGGCTCTCATACCCGAATACCTCACAATAAAAAAAGTACGGGAAAAGAGCTTGCATTATGCGGTTTCCGGCTAAAACAGAGGGTTAGAGTTTCTCATATTCATGCGCTAAAATATGCTTTAAAAGCGCGGTGCAGCCTGCCATAACATCTTTGTAGGTAGCTTCAAAATCACCCGTGTACCACGGATCTGCCACATCGCGTCCGCTATTTGTAAAAGTGAGCAGTTTATATATTTTACTGTCTTTGTCGCCGCCTGCAATCCTTGTCATATTTCGGATATTTGCAGTATCCATGCCGATTAGATAGTCATAACTGTCGTAGTCTTTGGCAGTCATTTGCACGGCACGGTGGGGAACAAGTGGGATGTGCATTTCCCTCAGCTTTCCTACAGTGCCATAGTGCGGCGTATTTCCGATTTCTTCGCGGCTGGTGGCAGCGGAGGCAATCGAAAAGGAAGCTTCGAGGCGATGTTCCTTTACCAAATATGTCATAATGCTTTCTGCCATTGTGCTGCGGCAGATATTGCCGTGGCATATAAATAATATTTTTATCATACTTCTCATAACTCCTTATATCTCGGTATATCCTCGTTTTTTCGACGCTTTCAAGTTTTTCCATGACCTCATAAACTCTCTATGTCCTATATCATAGCATATCTTCCTATATCTTGTCCTCCAAAATGAGAAGAAAATAGGTAAAATAATCTGTTTTCTACTCATTACAAAGGTAAATACTTACTCGTTTACATTTCCTTTCTAAGTCTTTCTTATCACTCTCGCATCTCCTTTTCTACATTCTCATAATTCAAATAAGTAGAATAGTGTGATGTAGTCTTTATATTTTCTCGCCCAATTATCCCATCCCTCATCCTGTTTAGGGTATATTTTTGCAACTAATGAAGAAATTAAGGAAAGTTTTGTTTCAATTTTTTCAATTTTATCGCGATAAATTTAGTGACAATTTTGTTGTACTATGATAAAATATGATATATCAGAATAGAAAGGAGATAATAATAAAAACACAGAAATTGAATAAATATTTGCAATAATAAACTAAGGAGAAATATAATGGGAAATGATTTACAAGAATATGCAATTTGGACTTTTTCAGCTCCTTGCGAGATACCAAAAGACATACAAGACATGCTTGTTACTAATGAAAAAGCAATGTATGCATATAAAACTATACGAGATGTAGCAATATTTACGGATAGACGCCTTATAGTAAGAGATGCTCAAGGAATAACGGGAAAAAAGGTTGAAGTATATACACTTCCTTATTCGTCTATAATAATGTATTCGACCGAAAATAGCGGAAAACTGCTTGATGTTAATTCGGAGGTTGAATTATGGACTAAAGTTGGAAAAATTAAGATTAATCTTAATAAACAAGTAAACATAAGGGAAATAGATAAATTATTGGCTACATATATTTTGCAAAAATAAGGATTTACGTTATGTTAAAATTAAATTGGCATATTAATTTATTTTCGGTAAATTAGATTTTACAATTTAGCAGGATATACGACCAAGTACATAAGATAAAATTCCGTTGTTATTGTGGTACACGTTGCCACTGTAGCAGCGGATTTTTTATTGCAGGAACTACTTAAGAAGAAACAAAGACAGATTTCCGCACAAAAAAATCAGGCATTTACATTCGCACCTTGAAATAGGTGTTTTTCTTGTGCTCATTTACTAAAATGAACTTATAAGTTTTAAATTTCTTATTGCCATTTTGTAGAAAACAAGACTCATTTGTTGTAAAATATACGGTAGAAATATTAGTACAAATGAAAGGACATTCTTATGGGCATAAAAAATATTCACAAAACGGTGGCGGGCACTATATTGACCATATTAGTCATTGTTGGTGCATTTTGTCTTAACACAACTACAACATCCTCTGCTTCTGATACGGATCAAATGGAGGTACATTTTATTGATGTCGGACAAGGTGATTCCACGCTGATTACATGCGGTGAACACGCTATGCTGATAGATGCCGGAGATACCTCTAAGGGAACGGCTATTCAGAATTATTTGCAAAAACAAAATGTGAAAAAACTGGACTATCTGATACTTACGCATCCCGACGCAGACCATATCGGCGGGGCACCCGTTGTCATAACGAAATTTGAAATAGATAAGGTTTTTGTATCAAACTATGAAAAGGACAACAAAACATATCAGAAGTTGATACAGGCATTGGATAACAAGCGGATAAAAGCAACGACACCGAAGGTCGGTTCAAAATATAGTTTTGGAACGGCTGAGATAACGATTATAGCGCCGAATGCGGAATACGATAACCCGAATGACGCATCTGTCGGGGTGATTATTCAAAATGGTGACCATCGGTTTTTGTTTGCCGGAGATGCAGGAGAGGATGCGGAGCAGGGGATGCTTGAAAATGGCATTGACCTTTCGGCAGATGTATACCATGCGGGGCATCATGGAAGCAGGACTTCAACGTCGGAAGCATTTTTTTGTGCAGTTGAGCCCTCGTATGCTGTTATCAGTTGTGGTGAAGGGAACTCCTACGGGCATCCGCATGCGCAGACGCTCAACCTGTTTCGGACAAATGGAGTAAAAGTTTACCGCACTGATGAACAGGGCAGTATCATAGCGGTCAGTGACGGAACACAGCTGTCATGGAATTGCAGCCCGTCAACAACATGGGCGGCAGGCGAACCGTCAAATTCTTCGGCGTCAGCATCAATTCAGGAGGAACAAAAGGATTTACCGGAAGCCCGAACTTATGTCTGTAACACCAACACAAAAAAATTTCATGAGCCGGGTTGTGTGAGTGTGAAACAAATGAATGAGAAAAATAAACAGACAGTCACATTGTCAAGAGAGGAGATTATCGCACAAGGCTTCGTGCCGTGCAAGAACTGCAATCCATAGGAATACTATATGTTAAAACCATGACAATTCTTCTTAATAAGGAACTGTCATGGTTTATTTTATTGAATAGACAATTTTGGCAGTGTAATTTGTTAAAATAAAATGCTAAGCATTTTTAAGATTGGAAAAAGAGTCAGCGGCTTCTTGCCGTGATAATCCAAGGCGCCGGATTACTCTTAAAGGTATTGTTGCTGCCAAGTTTTGTAACTGATACCTGAATCGTGTCAATATCCGCAAGCCCCAAGCTGCGCAGCGTGTCGGGAAGCGATGCGGCCGCCCTGAAATCGAGCGTATAAATGACGACGCTGATATTGGGGTTTATTTTTGTCAGATAAGCAAGCTCCTGATTGGTACTTGCCGATGCCACCAAAAATACGAGTGAAGGGACAGGGCAGTCTGCCATTGTCTCCTCATCAACATGATCAATGATTTTGATGTTGTGCAGGTCGAAATGGGATACATTGTCCTCAAGGGTAGAGCGGTCGGCACGGCTGTATTCCACAGCGATTACAGAGCCTTCCGCTGCAATCAGGGCAGCTTCGATTGCAATGCTTTCGCCGCCAATCACACAGATGTCATCCTGCGGAGCAACTGCCATTTTACTTAAAATAATGGAGCGGATTTCACTTCCGACATATTGGATGGAACCGCGTTGCAACAGCTCATTGCTCAGTCCGATTTTTGCCGTGTTGCGCGCATTGGGATTGAGAATCAGCATTCCGGCGGAGGCATTGATTCCGCGGTCAATCATTTCCTTTACATAATTATGTAAAATCGCACCGGACGGGTCGGAGCCTTCGTTGTACCATACTTCGCATTCCCCAAGACCGACATTCCACAGACGGTAGAAGATGTCATCGATGCCGGCGTTTGTAAAGACGAGCGTGGTTTTGTGTGCTTCGACGGTGGGTATTACGTTCTTGTTTTTCTTTGTAATGTCGATAATTTTTACATGCTCCAAATCAATCTCCGTGTTTTTCGCGTAGTATTGCAGCCATGCAAGGATTACATCATTGGTAAAAATCTGTTTTTCCATAGGTCGTATGCCTCCTTTAAACTTGATGAATCCATTGTAACACTTTGGAAGGGGTTGTACAATTGATTTTCGCTTTTTCATAAGGCTTTACACAGTTTATCCCATTTGATATAATACTATCAAAATCGAAGATACAGTCAGGCAGGGAAAGGAGCAGTGATCATATGAATATCAGTATCACGGGAAATCTTGGAAGCGGTAAATCAAGTGTGGCTAAAATTTTGCAGAAAAAGGGTTATGAAATCTTCTCTACGGGAAAAGTGTTCCGGGAGCTTGCAATGGAAAAGGGTGTTTCCGTGGAGGAATTTAACCGTCAGGTCAATGAAGCGGCAAGCCGCGGTGACCGGTCGGTGGACAAGATGATTGACGATACCACCACAAGAATCAGCGAGGAGCGTGACAACGTGGTGTTTGACTCGCGCCTTGCGTGGCATTTTGCGGTAAAGAGTTTTAAAGTGTTTGTCATAACGGACATTAATGAGTCAAGCCGAAGGGTATTTCATGACAGTGTGCGTGCCAATTCCGAATCATATGCTTCACAGGAAGCGTGCAAAAAAGCGCTGATTAACCGTCAAAAGCTTGAAACAGTGCGTTATAAGGAAATATACGGGATTGATTATTATGATATGAGCAACTATAATCTTGTGATAGAGAGTACCAATGCTTCACCGGAGGAAATTGCGCAGGAAATTTTGGACAAAATGAAAGCTTACCAAAACGGAACGTTTGATAAGCTTATGGAACTGAATCCGTCGTCGATTAAAGCAGAAGCAGAAACCGATGCGGACTGTATTATGGTTGATGAAAAGGGCGGTACGTTTTCGCTCCATGCAGGAAAAGCGCTGTTAGATACAGCCTTGCGGCAAAATGATAAATTTGTGACCGTTAAAATTGCGAAAACGCAGGACGGCGGTGAGGACAGCTTTATGGATTTTTCTAAAATGGTATGATTATTTGGTGATTTCCATAAACGCGTAATTTTTAAGGACTTTATTCCAAATGGCATATGCTTTGGCGGTTTCATGCACGTAGTGATCGGAGCTGTATTCGGGACGCAGCGCACCGTCAGCCCCCATCAGGAATTCACTTAAATTCACAAATCCCCATCCGTTTGCAATACAGGCTTCCTGTAAAAGAACATTTGCAGTAAATATGGTATTGTTGTTTAAACCGCCTGTGCTGACGCCGCTTACGACACATGGAATGGAAATGACATAAATCCTGATATCAGGACGGACATTTAAAACGCGCTGGATAAGCGTCTGCATGTCCGCGACAAACTGCTGCGGCGTACTACCCGTTAAGTCATTCATTCCAAAGCAGATAAACATTTTGTGGACATGCTCCATCTGTGCGACGGCATTTTCGATGTATTGGACATTTCCGTTGTATTTCGGCATAATGCCTGCATGTTTTGAGAGTGCATTGGAAGAAAGCGCGACTTTTGCGGAGCAGCTTACCCGCGCAAGAAAACGGGTAGAGTCGGAAGCAATCGAATCGGAATGGCTGCGGCAGTATTGTTCAAAACCAACGGTAAGGGAATCACCTACAAAAACCGCATCGGCAAAAAAGGCGTTCTCGGAAATCATGCCGCTGCATAACATGGCATTGTACTGTTCAAGGTTAATTGAACCTGCGACATACCCATCAACAAGATAATGGTTTAAGCTGTCGGTCAGGCTTGATGAGAGAATATCTGCACAAAGCGCGCTTCCGGTAAGCGGCTGCACAGTGGAAAATGATGGTATGCTTGTCTCCGCTGCATATACCGTAGAGGGCGCTAAAAAGAGCATTAAGATAGAAAGCGCAATTACACAGCATGCATAACAGGATTTATTTTTGGATAATAAAAACATAAATTTTTTCCTTTCTTACTGTTTCATGAAAAGCTTTTTGCCCATTATAGACGAAAGGCGGCAGATGCACAATACTTTATAAAATTTTCAGAATACATTGACTATTGTATAAAATAGAGATAAAATTAAAAATACGACAATCTTTGTGGTATGAATGATTTGATGCAGGATGACGATAATATGAAGAGGAGCTGAAAATGGCAGATAAGACAGATTGGATTGTGGAGGGCTTCCAATTCGGTACGGAGCAGGACGCGAATCTTGCAAAAAATGAAAAACTCCGGGTAGAACGGCTGGAGGAGCGGCTGGATTACCAAAGTCCGGAAATGGTTTATGCCGTATATAAAAAAGCGGTAGAAAACCGTGTGTTTAAGACACCCGTGGGTTATGAATTTTTGAAAAAGCTGCAACGGATTTTAAAAGAAAATCCGGATTTTGAATATGAAGTCGAGGAGATTCCCATTCAGGGAGTGTACAGCCTTCGGGAGAGCGCCAATCCAACGGTTGAGCGAATAAAGGCAAGCCAAAAAAAGCCAAAGCCTGCCAAGAAAACCGTCGGCCTCAGGGCTTCTTTGTTTATAAATGTTGTATTAATGCTTTTAATCGCACTGATGTTCTATATTTCAATGACGTCCACCAATCCTACGGCGCTGAATTACGAACGTGCCGTGCAGAACAAATATGCCGAGTGGGAGCGGGAGCTTTCGGAGCGTGAGAGCGCCGTGCGGGAAAAAGAACGGGAGCTTTTGCTGGAGGAGTAGTGTATGGGAAGTCTGAAAATACTTGTGGTAGATGATGAAAGCAGAATGCGCAAGCTGGTAAAGGATTTTTTGGTTAAGCAGGGATATACTGTTTTAGAGGCAGGAGACGGCAGCGAAGCGCTTGATATTTTTTATGAAAATCAGGACATTGCACTGCTGATTCTTGATATTATGATGCCAAAGGTAGATGGCTGGCAGGTTTGCCGCGAGGTGCGGGCATCCTCCAAAGTGCCGATTATTATGCTTACGGCAAGAGGGGACGAACGGGATGAGCTGCAGGGCTTCGAGCTTGGTGTGGATGAATATATTGCAAAGCCGTTTAGTCCGAAAATTCTTGTGGCGCGCGTAGAGGCGATTCTTCGGCGTACAAGCAGGGCTGCGGAAAGCGAAACGCTTGAATGCGGCGGGATTGTGATTGACAAGGCGGCGCATGTTGTGACAATAGATGCGAAAGCAATTGATTTAAGCTATAAGGAATTCGAGCTGCTGACCTATTTTGTTGAGAACAGAGGAATAGCGCTTTCAAGAGAAAAAATCCTAAACAGTGTGTGGAATTATGATTATTTTGGAGATGCAAGAACGATAGATACGCATGTAAAAAAACTTCGGAGTAAAATGGGAGAAAAGGGCGAACTGATAAAAACCGTATGGGGAATGGGATATAAGCTTGATGTATAGGCGGTGAAAACATGAAACATTCCATAAAGCAGCAGATTGCCATTATTTTTATGGCAGTGATGGCAGGAACAGTTGCGCTGTGCTGGATCGTTAACAACATTTTTTTGGAAAAATATTATATACAGAATAAGGCGAATGCAATAACCAATGCGTATGTCCGGATTAACGAGGTCATCTCAAATGGAGACGTTACGTCCAAGGAGTTTGACAATGAGCTTAGAAAAACGTGCGATATGTATAATATTGGCATTGTGGTGATTGATGCGGAGTCAAAAACCATCAAATCCAGCAGCCGTGATGTTGAGCGGCTAATCGGAAGACTTTACGACAATGTTTTTAATCCGGATCCTGACGCACAGTATATGGAAGAAAATGACAGATATTCCCTTGCAGCTTCGCTGGACAAATTGACGCTGACAGAGTATATTGAGATGTGGGGCGTGCTCGACAACGGAAATATGTTTCTGATTCGTTCTCCGCTTGAGAGTATTCGGGACAGCGTGAACATCTCAAACCGTTTTCTTATTTATGTAGGGATCGCGGGAACAGTTATCAGCGCGTTTTTGATTTGGTTTGCAACAGAAAAAGTTACGAAGCCGATTATGGAGCTCAAGGATATTTCGGAGAAAATGACAAAGCTTGACTTTGAGACAAAATATAACAGCCGCAGTCTCAATGAGATTGATCTTTTGGGGGAGCATATGAATGCGCTCTCAGCGGCGCTTGAAAAGAATATTTCCGAGCTGAAAACCGCAAACAATGAACTTCAGCGCGACATTGAAAAGAAGGAGCAGATTGACGAGATGCGCAAAGAGTTTCTTGCAAATGTGTCGCATGAGCTCAAGACACCGATTGCGCTGATACAGGGATATGCGGAAGGGCTGCGGGAAGGGATTAACGATGATGCCGAGAGCCGTGAATTTTACTGCGACGTTATTATGGACGAGGCAGGTAAAATGAATGTTATGGTAAAGAAGCTGCTGGATTTAAACGAGCTTGAGTTTGGGAACGATGTGGCAGTAATGGAACGTTTTGACATTGTTGCGATGGTGGAAAACTTTCTTGCGTCAGCGGAAATTTTGATTGCGCAAAACGGTGTGACGTTAAGACACGCACCGCGTGAGCCGATTTATGTATGGGCAGATGAGTTCAAGACGGAGGAGGTCGTCAGAAATTTTTTCAGCAATGCCATAAACCATGCGGCAGGTGATAAAGTGATTGAGATTAAATACGGTTTCATTGAAGAAAACGATGCAAATAAGGTTCGTGTCAGTGTGTTTAATACAGGAGAGCCAATTTCCGAGGAAGCGCTTCCCCATATTTGGGAAAAGTTTTATAAGGCGGATAAAGCGCGTACACGGGAGTACGGCGGAAGCGGAGTAGGATTATCCATCGTAAAGGCGATCATGGAATCCATGAATGAGCCATACGGTGTTATCAATTATACCAATGGCGTAGAGTTCTGGTTTGAGCTTGAAACCAAATAAACGGAGGTGCCGGTTTGAAAAAGATAAAAATTTTAGGACTTTTAGCCATGTCGGCTGTCATGCTTACGGGGTGTGTTGACGCGATGCCTGACATGACAACAGAACAGTCCGACATTGTGGCGGAGTATGCGGCAGGATTGCTGTTAAAATATTCCCCCAATTATAATTATCGACTTGTGAGCGACGAGGAACTTGCCGCTGCACTTGCACAGGAGAATACGATAGAGGAAGAGACGGAGTCAGAGGCTGTCACGGAAACAGAAGAGACGAAAGCGTCATCCGAAGAAACGGCAAAAGAGCAGGATGAAACACAGCAGAGTACTGAGAGTGCGGCGGAACAAATCGTGCAGGATGTTGTGGATGTGGATGCAGACCTTGCTGTAGAGCTTGGCATTGATGCAGAAATTGCATTGAGATACCAGTCATTTGAAATCTGCGATTCCTATCCGCAGAATGCTTCAGGCTTTAGCGGAACGGATGCGAAGCAGGGCAAGAAGCTGCTTGTGCTGCATTTTGACCTTGAAAATACTTCTGATGAAGTCATACCATGTAATTTATATGATGCTTCTTTGAAGCTGCGTGTTAATATTAACCAGTCTGTTTTAGCAGGAGCGTTGGAGACGCCGCTGCTGCCGGATGACTTGGTGTCGTTCGCTGAAGATGTTGCGGCAAAGGAAACAAAAGATTTGGCTGTGGTGTTTGAAATTGACGAATTAATGGATGAAGAAATTGAAACATTGACGCTTCAAATGTTCAGCGCGGACAAATCGGTAAGCGTGATAGTAAGGTAAATAAGGTCTTTTTAAGGGATAATAGAAAAATTTTATAGAAAGTGTCAAAATCTTTCTGAAAATATTTGTAATTATAAACAAGGATATGTTATAATGAAATAAAATTATAAATCCTGCGAAGCAGTGATGATAAATGGACGATTGTCTGGTAGAATGGAGGTTTAATATGGAGACTAAGATTCTCTTGGAAAACGGAACAAACGAATTGGAAGTGCTGGAATTTATCGTGGATGGTAATTCTTATGGCATCAATGTGGCAAAAATAAGAGAAATTATTCAATATTCGCCGGTGACGCCTGTACCCAACGCGCATCCGAGTGTAGAAGGTATTTTTATGCCGCGTGATGCTATGATTACGGCAATTGATTTAAGAAATTGTCTGCAAAGAGGGCAATCTCAGCCGGGCGGTTTATTTATTATCACAAGCTTTAATAAGCTCGATATTGCGTTCCACGTAGATTCTGTTGTAGGTATTCACCGTGTATCATGGGTAGACATCATCAAGCCAGGCGCAACAGTGACAACCGCAGAGGATGGAATATCTACAGGTATTATTAAGATTAACGGAAAGCTTATTATCATTCTCGACTTTGAGAAGATCATCACGGACATTAATCCTGAGACAGGCTTAAAGGTAACGGAGATTGATGCGCTTGGCGTCAGAGAACCTTCTGAAGTGCCGATTTTAATTGCAGAGGATTCTTCATTGCTCCGAAAGCTGATTGTCGATTCGCTGAAGAAAGCAGGTTATGATAATGTGATTAAGGCGGAGAACGGCGAAGAGGCATGGAAGTACATAAATAAATGCAGAAGTGCGGGGAACCTTGAGGATGAGGTGAAGCTGGTTATCACGGATATTGAGATGCCGTTGATGGATGGTCATCGTTTGACAAAGCTTATCAAATCCGATGACGAAACAAAATATCTGCCAGTTATTATTTTCTCATCTTTGGTAAACGAAGAGATGCGAAAGAAGGGCGAAGAGCTTGGCGCGGATGCACAGCTTTCAAAGCCGGAAATCGGAAACCTTGTAAAGGTAATTGATGGATTGCTGTCAAGATAAAATAAAGCAGAGCCGGGAGATAAAACCCCCGGCTCTTCTATGATAATTAGGAGATGGGATGGAAAAGGCAGAGATTACGGAAAAACAAAGGCTTTTATTGGAAAAGCTTTCACAGGCGCAGGTAGTGCTTGTGGGAATTGGTGAAGAATTTAACGAAGGGTTTGAGGATATTGGTAAGTTTCCGGAGTTGATGTCTGCATTGGAGGAGGTTGACACAAATCCTACGCTGGAATGGACAGTTCCGTTTTTGGAAAAATGTTATCTTACACAGCATAATGAGGGAAGAATTATTGATGCATATGCGGCGCTTTATGAATTGATTAAACACAAGGATTATTTTATTGTCACAACTTGTATTGATGGAAATATTGGAAAAGTGGATTTTGATAAAGAACGAATTGTAGAGCCGTGCGGCAGCTACGCGGCATTGCAATGCAGCAAAAAATGTAATGATACACTGGTTTTACCGGAAGCGTTTTCGGGATTGGTATATCAGGCAATTTCAGATGGCGTAGGTCTTGATTCGTTAGAACGGCCAGTGTGTCGTTTTTGTGACGCACCGCTGGCGTTTAATAATATACTATGCGAGAAAAATTATGTGGAGGCGGGCTACAAGTCACAGTGGGAAAAATACACAGACTGGCTGCAGCATACTCTCCATAAAGAGTTATGTGTTTTGGAACTTGGTGTGGGAATGAGCCTGCCGGGAATAATTAGATGGCCTTTTGAAAAAGCGGCATTTTATAATAAGAGAGCAAGCTTTTTTAGAATAAATGAACAGTTGTATCATATAACAAAAGAGTTGGAAAACAAGGGAATCAGCATTGCGATGCATGCGGCTGATTTTTTGAACGGATATGATTTGCAGAAAGGAAAGACGGAGGGATTATCATGAGTACGGAAGAAAATTACTTAGATAATTTACTGAAATCAATAACGGAGCCGACGGGGGAAGCGTTAGAAGATGCCGTAGCAGAAGAAACGGCGTCCGAGGTCCTGTCTGAAGAAAAAGAAATAGTAGGGGAAGAGAGTGTAATGGACGAATCGAGGGAAGATGCGGTTGAAAAAATGTTGGAGCCTGTTGCAGAGGAGACAGTAACAGAAGAGCTGATCAAGGAGGAGCCTGCGGAGTTGGATATTTCGAATATTGCGGAGGAGCCTGCGGTGCCGGAAGAGATGGATTCATCAGATGGCTTGGATTTGGAAGAGATTGCGCTGGACGTGGAAATTCCGGAGCTTGTGGAAGTGCCGGATGAAATGGAAATTGATGATATTGGGGAAGAACCTGTAATACAGCAAGAGTTTGGCATATTGGATGCAGTGGAGGATTTGGAGGATGACAAAGACATGGCGTTAAATCATATTTCGGACGATTTGCCGGGTCTTGATATATCGGAGTCCTCTGATGTTGAGAAGCAGCCTGTTGAAGATTTTGATATTGCAAAGCTTACTGATGCAAAGGAACTATCTGTTGAGGGGCTTGATATAACGGAGCTTACTGATGCAGAGGAACCGTCTGTTGAGGGTCTTGATATATCGGAACTCTCTGATGCAGAGGAATCGTCTGTTGAAGATTTTGATATAAC
>KE159629.1:453289-516426 GCA_000403335.2 Lachnospiraceae bacterium MD335 | reverse complement strand
TCGGAACTCTCTGATGCAGAGGAATCGTCTGTTGAAGATTTTGATATAACAGAGCTTACTGATGCAGAGGAACCGTCTGTTGAGGGTCTTGATATTACAGAACTCTCTGATGCAGAGGGATTGTCTGTTGAAGAAATTGACGCTTCGGGACTTTCTGATTTTGACATCAGTGATGTGGAAACGAAAGTAATGGAAACAGCAGGAGATATGCCGATTGAAGAAGCATCGGATCTTGGTACGGACTTGGATATTGGGGAAATTGGCGGATTGGATTTGTCCGAAACGCCTGATATTGAGCTTGCGCAGGATTCTTTGGATGATGCGTTGGATATTGAGGATATACCAAATATTGACGGACCGGATGAAATTTTACGGTCAGAAACGGAGCCTGAGATGCCAGATGAATTGAATCTTGATGAATTAGATTTAGATATACCGGATTTATCCTCATCAGATATGGACGACGAATTAGGAATACTGGATAGTATAGATACAAAAAGTGATGGTACCTTGGGCGTGGACGACGGACTTGACGATGTGTTAAGTATGCTTGACGATGATGCAGATCTTGCGGAGATTAATGACATTTTGAAAAAGTCCGACAGCAATGAGCCGATTCAGGATGAAATGATGGATCTGCTGAATCAGATGGCGGATGATGAGGCAGCGCTTGTTAATGCCGGAGTAAAAGATATAGAAGAGGACGGAGGCGTTGCGCTTCCGAATATGCCGATTGAAACGAATGATGTTCAAGAGGGAGATGAAGCGCAGAAGTCATCAAAAAAGAAGAAAAAAAGTGACGATGGAGAGAAAAAGCCCGGTGCTTTTGGCAAGTTATTTAATCTGCTGACGGAGGAGCTTCCGGGACCGACCGAGGCGGATTATGCTGCGGAGGAAGAGAAAAAGGCTGCTAAGAAGCAGGAAGCATTGACCAAGAAAGAGGAAGAAAAGCTCGCCAAAGAGGAAGCAAAGCAGGCGAAAGCGGAAGAGAAAGAAGCTGCTAAGAAAGCAAAGGCTGAGGCTGCTGCACAGAAAAAGAAAGAAAAAGAGGAAGCAAAGGCAAAAAAGGCTGCCGAGAAGCTGGCAAAGCAGGGACCTGTCAGAAAGGCAAAGCGTATACCGCCTAAGAAGATTGCGGCGGTGGCAGCGTTTGGTGCGTCTGTGTTTGGCGGAGTGCTCGTAATGACGAACGTGCTTTCAAATCAGGGGTATTTGAATGTTGCGAGAAAAGCGTTTTATGACGGAGATTATAAGAGTGTTTATCTTGCGACCTATGGAATGAATCTGAAGGATTCTGATGTCGCGTTAATTCAGGCAAAGAGTAAGGTTATCTTAAAGATGCAGCGCTGGTATGATGCGTATGAGAATAACTTGAAGCTCGGACAGGAGAGAGAGGCGCTTGATTCGCTGATCAGAGGTATTGAGGCGTACGATTATCTCAATGCGGAAGCAGAGGCGTGTGATGCGTTAAGTGATGTTGAGCAGATCAAGGCTGTGATTTTGGGGGTACTGCAGTCTGAATATGGATTGAGCGAAGAACAGGCGAGAGATTTGTTGCATTATGAGGATGCATTGGATTATACAATTGCGTTGAATAATGTTATAACGGGTAATTAAAAAGATGTGGGATTTGCACGTTGTGCGGTCCCACATTTTGGAAAGAACGAAAGGTTGAATATAGGTATGGTAGCAATTATCGACTATGACGCAGGAAATATTAAGAGCGTTGAAAAAGCGCTGCTTTCACTCGGAGAGCCGGCAGTGATTACACGGGAACACGAAACGATTCTAAAAGCTGACAGGGTGATTTTGCCGGGAGTCGGAGCATTTGGAGATGCAATGGAAAAACTACATGCCTACGGGCTGGTGGAGATAATAAAGGAGGTCATTGATAAAAAGACGCCTTTTCTCGGGATTTGTTTGGGACTTCAGCTTCTGTTTGCATCAAGCGACGAGGCGCCGGATGTGGAGGGACTTGGTATTTTAGAGGGAAAAATCGTACGGTTTCCAGACAATATGGGGTTGAAAGTACCGCAGATTGGTTGGAATTCTCTCGTATTTCCCAATAACGGCAGATTATTTGAGGGGATTGGGGCAGATTCGTATGTCTATTTTGTGCATTCTTATTATTTGCAGGCAAAAAATCCTGAGATAGTGACTGCTGCGACAGAATATGGGGTACATGTTCACGCTTCTGTTGAAGAAGGCAATGTGTTTGCATGCCAGTTTCATCCGGAGAAGAGCTCGGATGTGGGAATGCGGATTTTGGAGAATTTTTTACACGTATAGGTACGGTGTGTATCAATACGGATAGAAAGCTGGAGGTACATCATGATTACAAAGAGAATTATTCCGTGCCTTGATGTTCATAACGGACGGGTGGTAAAAGGTGTCAATTTTGTCAATCTGATTGACGCGGGCGATCCTGTGGAGATTGCGGCGGCGTATGACAGGGCAGGAGCTGATGAGGTGGTGTTTCTTGACATTACGGCATCGTCTGATAACCGTGAAACAACAGTTGATATGGTGCGCAGGGTGGCGCAAAAGGTATTTATTCCGTTTACTGTTGGCGGCGGTATTCGGACGGTGGATGACTTTAAGGCAATTTTGCGGGAGGGAGCGGACAAGGTGTCCGTGAACAGTGCCGCAATTATGAATCCGTCTCTGATAAGCGAGGCGGCACAAAAGTTTGGAAGTCAGTGCGTGGTCGTGGCAATAGACGCGAAACGGCGTGCTGATGGAAGCGGCTGGAATATTTATAAAAACGGCGGTCGGGTTGATATGGGTATTGATGCCGTGGAATGGGCAATGAAAGCGGATCGGCTTGGAGCAGGAGAGATTCTTTTGACAAGTATGGACTGTGACGGCACAAAAAACGGTTACGATATTGAACTGACACGGACAATATCCGAACATGTGTCGATTCCGGTTATTGCTTCCGGAGGCGCGGGAAAACCAGAACATTTTTATGACGCGTTTGCGGCAGGAAAGGCGGACGCGGCGCTTGCGGCGTCACTGTTTCACTTTAAGGAGCTGGAAATTGTGGAGGTTAAGCAATATCTTAGGGATAAGGGTGTTTCTGTAAGACTTTAAAATACAAAGGAAAGGTTGGAAGAACAATATGGCAATGATAGAAAACGATTGGTTGGATTCGATTAGTGCGGAGTTTAGAAAGTCATATTATAAAGACTTGTTTACATTTGTGAAAGATGAGTACAGTAAAGCGGTTATTTATCCGCCTGCGGATGATATTTTTAACGCGTTTCACTATACGCCGCTGAGCAAAGTAAAAGTGCTCTTACTGGGGCAGGACCCGTATCACAATGTCAATCAGGCGCATGGGCTTAGCTTTTCCGTGCTGCCAAGCCAGCCGGAGATTCCGCCTTCTCTGCAAAATATATATAAAGAGTTACAGGAGGATTTGGGCTGTTACATACCAAATAACGGGTATTTGAAAAAATGGGCGGATCAGGGTGTGCTTCTTTTGAATACGGTTTTGACAGTGCGCGCGCATCATGCCAATTCGCATCAGGGGCACGGTTGGGAACAATTTACGGATGCGGTGATACAGGCGGTTAATGCGCAGGATCGTCCGATTGTCTATTTTCTGTGGGGAAGACCGGCGCAAAATAAGGCACCGATGCTTACCAATCCGAAGCATTTGATATTAAAGGCGCCGCATCCGAGTCCGCTGTCGGCATACCGCGGCTTTTTCGGGTGTAAGCATTTCAGCCAGGCAAATGCATTTTTGGAGAAAAACGGTGTGGAACCGATAGACTGGCAGATTGAAAACAGATAGAGTGTGAGGGATACCGATGAAGCTTTTGGAGGAACGGATTTTAAAGGATGCCGCTGTGCGTGCAGGTAATGTTTTGAAAGTTGACAGTTTTTTAAATCATCAGATGGATGTTGTGCTCTTTCGGGAAATGGCTGAGGAATGGAAAAGGCGTTTTGCCGGAAAACCGATTAATAAAATATTAACAATAGAGGCAAGCGGCATTGGGATTGCGGCGATTGCGGCGGAAGTGTTTAACGTGCCTGTGGTGTTTGCAAAAAAGGCAAAAAGCATTAATCTTGACAACGACAATTACTGTACAAAAATACAGTCTTATACGCATGTTAATATGTACGATGTGATTGTCTCCAAGAAGTTTTTGACTAAGGAGGATCATGTGCTGATTATTGATGATTTTCTTGCAAACGGCTGTGCACTTTTGGGACTCCTGGAGCTTGCCGATAAGGCAGGGGCTTATGTGGAAGGAATCGGGATTGCCATAGAAAAGGGATTTCAGAAGGGCGGCAGTGAAATCCGGGCAAAGGGGATTCAATTAGAGTCGCTTGCAATTATTGAATCTATGAATCATGTTACAGGAGAGATTGTGTTTCGGTAGTCATTTTATGTCATCTTATGGTCAAAAGGTGCAAAAGGTATTAAATATTTTGTTTTTTGTCCGAAATAATTTGTGTAAGTCAAAGTTAAGGGACTGGGTATAAGAGATAAAAAACAGGAGGAACCAGCATATGAGAATTACGACACAAATGTTAAACGAAACGGCAAGAAAGGCAGGCATGCCTGTCAATAATTCATCTTTGTTGAATTATGTAAATAATAAGAATAACAATTCGCTTTTAAGCAATCTGCAAAACAGCATGACGCAGAAATCAGACTTGGCGAAGAGAACGTCATACGAAAAACTTGAAGCTGCAACGGATGCTTTGGAGGATGCGGCAAAAGCGCTTACCAATGAAAAAAAGGATAATCTTTTTTCGAAGGCAAAGGAGAGCGGCGATACGACAGAGATTATTAAAACTGTAAAGGCTTTGATTGAGAAGTATAATGAAACAAGAAAGCAGCTTGGTAACAATACATCATCAATTAATATGTGCTACAGTGAGCTGTTAAAGCAGATTGCTTCTAAGAATGGAGACGCATTAAGTGAGTTGGGCATTTCAATGGAAAAAGACGGAAGCCTTACGGTTGATGAGGAGAAGTTAAAAGCTGCGAAGGTAGAGGATCTTGAGAACGTGTTCGGCGCAAAAAGTGAGTTTGTACAGAAACTGCAGTATATGGCATCGAACATATCTGATAGTGTGGAAGCTGAGTTGAAGAGTATGGGAAATCAGTACGGGCAGGATGCAAATGCGTTCTCCTCTTATATTAGCAATAAATATAATTTGTGGGGATAATACACTTATCAAAAAATGACAGCAGATTTTATGACACTGCTGTCATTTTTATGTACACGGCAATTTACATTTTTGGTTTTTATCGTGCCAGCCATCCGCCGTCAACAGCGAGCGTGAAGCCGTGAACGTAAGAGGAGGCTTCTGATGCCAGGAAGATTGCAGCGCCTGCAATGTCTTCCGGTGTTCCCCAACGACCGGCGGGAATGCGTCCGAGGATTTCTTCGCTTCGCTGCTCGTCCTTTCTGAGATTTTCCGTGTTGTTCGTTTCCATATAACCGGGAGCAATGGCGTTTACATTGATGTTATGCTTTGACCATTCGTTGGCCAGCTCTCTTGTAAGACCGATAATTGCGCTTTTGCTGGCGGTGTATGCAGGAACGCGGATCCCGCCCTGATAGCTTAGCATAGAAGCAATGTTGATGATTTTGCCTCCTTTATGGTCGCTAAGCCAGCCTTTGGCAAACGCTTGTGAGAGGAAAAATACCATTTTTTCATTGATATTGATAACGGAATCCCAATCCTCTATGGATACATCCGCGGCATCGCATCGCTTAATGATTCCGGCGTTGTTTACGAGAATATCCACACGTCCGAAAGCTTTTTCGGCTTTTGAAACAATTTGTGGAATAACGGAAATATCAGATAAATCTGCGATAATTTCCTGAAAGTTTCCGCCGATGTCTGCGATTTTTGCAGCCGTATCTTCACAGCTTCTTCTTGCCACACCGATAACATTTGCGCCTGCTTTGGCATAGGCAACGCAGATTCCCTGTCCTAATCCCGTGTTTGCTCCCGTCACGAGCGCGGTTTTTCCTTCAAGGGAAAACATATCTAAATTTGGTGTCATAAATTTTCATTCCTTTCCGTACTTGTATTTATACAATATTACCATATTTTTATTATAACGGTAAAAACACGATAAAACAAGCATATTTGAAGAAAAGAAATTTTTAGAGACTTGCTTTTATGAAAAAATCTGATATAATAAAATAGCATAGTTTTCTGTTGATTTCGACAGAAAACGGATATAACTTCAAGTAATTTTGATTCAAGGAGAAGAGATACACATGAACGTTCAGGATAATAAGGAAAGCCGTACGACACGGTTTTTAGTTGGAAGCTTTATGATGCTTCTGATTTTAAGTGTAGCGGCGTTTTTCTGTTTAGGCTTTTACATGAGCAATGTGAGTAATAAGAGTATTGACCAGGTGGGTGATATGTATATGGCTGGCATCAGTGAACAGATTTACTCCCATTTCACTACTCTGATTGAATTAAAATTAGAACAGATTGAGACAGCAGAGAAAGTGGTTATTCCCAATACGGATGATGTGGAAGCATTATATAAAGAGTTGATTTACAGAGTAGAAGTGAGAGGATTTGACTATTTGGCGCTGTGTGACGATGACGGGAACATGGAGATGCTTTATGGGGAACAGATTAAGATCGCAGATCCTGTACCGTTTTTTATGTCTTTAAAAAATAAAGAGCGCAAGGTTGCGATTGGAAAGGACAAATCCGGCAGCGAAGTGGTTTTATTTGGTATCAGCGCCCAATATCCGATGCGAAATGGTGAGCAGAGTATGGCGATGATTACAGCCGTTCCCGTAGATTATATTAGTTCAATGTTGGCAATGGAGGGGGAAAGCAATCTCTTATATTCCCATATTATTCGAAATGACGGTAGTTTTATTGTAAATACGGTGAGTGATAAGTACACAAGCTATTTTGACAGTTTATATGCACGTTATGGAGCGGACAGCAAGGAGGAGATAGATACATATGTGCAGGAGCTATCCGATGCCATGATGAAGGGAGAGGAATACTCTGCAATTTATGAATTTGGTGGGAACAGACAGCAGATATTTTGTGTTACGTTGCCATATTCAGAGTGGAATTTAGTGACAGTACTGCCGTTTGGCACAATGAATGAAGTGATTGAAGAAATGAACCGAAGCAGGACGATGGCAACTATGCTGATTGGGGCGATAATCGCTCTTGTGCTGCTGCTTATTTTCTATTCTTATTATAAAATGACTAAACAGCAAATTAAGGAATTGAACGAAGCGCGTGTGGAAGCGTTGCAGGCGACAAAGGCAAAGAGCGAATTCCTTTCCAATATGAGTCATGATATTCGGACGCCAATGAATGCGATTGTCGGTATGACGGCGATTGCGACGGCGCATATTGACGATAAAAAGCAGGTACAGAATTGCCTGCGGAAAATTGCGTTGTCAGGCAAACATTTATTGGGACTGATTAATGATGTACTTGATATGTCTAAGATTGAGAGCGGAAAGATGACGCTGACAGCAGAACTGATTTCTTTGCAGGAAGTAGTTGAAGGGATTGTCAGCATTGCACAGACTCAAATCAAGGCAAAAGGACAGAACTTTAATGTACATATTGACAAGATCATCGCAGAGGATGTTTATTGTGACAGTGTACGCCTGAATCAGGTGCTGCTGAATCTGCTTTCCAATGCGGTTAAGTATACGCAGGAGGGCGGTACCATTCAACTGTCAATGTATCAGGAGAATGCACCTGAGGATAAGGAAAGTAATTATGTTCGAACTCATGTTTTGGTTAAAGACAATGGTATCGGCATGACAGCGGAGTTCTTAGAGCATATATTTGATTCATATTCAAGGGCGGACAGTAAGCGTGTGCAGAAGACGCAGGGTACGGGACTTGGTATGACGATCACAAAGTATATTGTGGATGCAATGGGCGGAACGCTTACAGTGGAGAGTGAGCCAGAAAAAGGAACGGAATTCCACTTGATATTAGATTTGGAAAAGGCGACGGAACAGGAAATGAATATGTTTCTTCCGCCGTGGAAAATGCTGGTGGTGGATGATGACGAGACATTATGCCGTACAGCAGTGGATTCGCTGGAATCAATCGGAATACAGGCGGACTGGACACTGAGCGGGGAAAAAGCGATTGAGATGGTGATAAGACATCATGAGATGCGTGATGATTATCAGATTATATTATTAGACTGGAAGCTTCCGGGTATGGATGGTATTACGGTTGCAAAAAGACTGCGCAAAATTATTGATGAAGAAATGCCGTTGATTTTAATTTCCGCGTACGATTGGAGTGAGTTTGAGGTGGAGGCAAGAGATGCCGGCATCAACGGATTCATTTCAAAGCCGCTGTTCAAATCAACTTTGTATCACGAGCTAAAAAAGTATATGGGCGTGGATGACGCAATGAATAAAATTGACAAGGATGTTGATTTGGCGGGGCGGCATGTCTTAGTTGCGGAGGACAACGATTTAAACTGGGAGATTTTAAAAGAGCTTTTGACTGATATTGGTATGGAATTGGAATGGGCAGAAAATGGAAAAATCTGTTTGGAGAAATTTCAAGCGTCCAAACCGGGACAGTATGATGTCATTCTTATGGATATTCGCATGCCGATTATGAATGGATACGAAACAACGCAGGCAATCCGTGGGTTGGAGCGGTCTGATGCGCAGGCGATACCGATTATTGCGATGACGGCAGATGCATTTTCTGAAGATATTCAGCAGTGTCTTGAGTGTGGAATGAATGCGCATACCGCAAAGCCGATTAATTTGGATGAAGTGCTTTCTTTGTTGAAAAAACATATTTTGTGAAAACATATTTATAGGAACAGGATAGATAGAGATAACAGCAGGGCATTTACCCTGCTGTTATTAGGATAAATATTAATCCATTTTTTCAGATTTTATCAGTATACTATTGATAACTTTACACACAAAAGAAAATGTCTGAACTGCGATTTGTGGGAAGGCACGGGTTGCCTGACATTCGTCCGTGATAATAAGACCACAAATATTTCCATTCTTGTCCCTTAACAGGTGCTGCATTGTGCTCGCGATACCAAGATCCTGCAAAAAACTATATATTTCAGGCAGATTTCCTTTGATTAAATTGATATTTCCGATTAAAAACATATCGTCGCTAAACTGGTTAAGATACTTGCGGTTATTCATAATTTTGGGGTATGCAGCCATATCATTAGAATCGGGGTTACTTGCAGCAAGCACATTATAATTTGTCCCCCAAAATACAGTGATTCTATCTACCATAAGTGTACGTGATAATTGTTCGAGCAGGCTTGTGAGCTGGCTGGTATTGTCAATCACAAGGTTTGCCAAATGTTTTGCTGTTTTATATAAATCAACGTCAGAATACACCTTTTCAATACCTGTATTGTAGTCGGAATCAAAACTATCTGAAAGAATCTGACCGTGCATTTCGGGTTTGTATATGATATAACGATTTTTGCCCTTTTGCTTTGCTATGTATAGGACGCGCTCTGCAATTTTATAAAGTTCATCATAAATGTTGGAGTTTAAGCGGCTTCTTGAAATGCCCATGGAGCAGGTGATTCTGTCATCACCTAGCGTTTCTGGAAACAGTGTTCGGATGCTGGTTTTAATTGCTCTCAGATAGTTTCGAATAATTAGTTCATCACCGGCGTCATTTAAAACAATCATAAATTCATCTCCTGCCATTCTGCCTTCGACACCATTGGCGCCGATAACGCCTCGAATAATATCAGCAACGGACTGTAAGACCTTGTCACCGAATTTATGACCGTATATGCTGTTAATGCGGCTGAAATTATCCAAATTCAGCAAAATTAGTGCAGATTGACCAAAGCTTGTGTTTTCGAGCCTTTTTTTTGCGTAATCTACAATGGATTTTTGGTTGAACAAACCAGTCAATGGATCCGCATAGCGTCCTTCCGTATAATGGGCAATGGTATCGCCTGTAAAATCACTTATGATGCGCCATTCGCCGAGAATATATTGTGCGTCTTCATACCGTTTTGGAATAAAGCTGACCTTACAAGAGACCATGGCATCGTCGGGTGAAATGAGGCTGCTGTGGAATGAATAAGTTCCTTTTGCAATGCAGCTTTTTATAGAATTGCAGAAGATTTTAAACACGGAAATATCTTCTTCTGCAATCTTGTTTTCTGACAAGGCATCGTCTTCCCACTCATCAAAATCCATATTTGCAATGTCAACCATTCGGTCATAGTTTATCCAAAATAATCTGAATTCGTTTGTCTCGCAATTGTAGTAAAACATTGCATTTTCGGAAAGAGAAATAAAATCTTTTGCAAACTTTGACAATTCGTTCATTTTCTACCTCCTTTTGCGGTATTACGACATAGATTATTGATTACCGCATGTTTTGTTGCAGTATTTATATATCTATTATAAACGAAAAAATACGATTTGTAACTATTTTTTTTGCCAAAAATGTACAAAACATTATTGCGGTAAGAAACAGGTGCCGTAAAGTTGTTTTCGAAACGGGCTGTCGGCATCTAAATGACTTGCCAAAATCCCGCCAGAAAGATACAATAATAGATAATAAAATGCAAAAGGAGGAAATTACAGATGGCACTGTTTGGCAATTTGTTCGGAAGTCGTAAGGAAAGTAAGGCGGCTAAAGAGAAGGAAACATGGGAGAAAGAACTATCGTTCATGGTTGCGATTCCCAAAAACGAAGAGGACATTGCGGATTTTGAACATTTGGCGGAGCGGCTGAAATCTTCTGGCGTTCTTACGCTAAAGGACAGCAAAATTAATGATATGTTATGGTTAAAAATCGGTTCAGGGGAGTATGAATACGGCGTGCGGATTGATACAATGGAAGTTGAGATTCCGGAAATGTTCCGCATTCAGCATTTTTTCCGTGACATCGATATTGAGGCAATTCAACAGCAGAAAAAAGGGCTGGTTGTGGAAATGCTGTTTGACGAGCATATTTTGGATTCATACCACACACAGTTAAAGCTTATTCATGAACTGCTGCCGGACTGCCTTGCAGTGCTTGACGGAAGCTCCGAAAAAGTGCTTTCAGGAAAATGGGTTGCGCTTGCCGCAAAGTCAAACGTGCCGCCGTCACCACGCTATATCTTTACGGTGCAGGCAGTATCGGGTGACAGCGAGGAAGTATGGCTGCACAGTCACGGAATGAACCGGTGCGGACTGCCGGAGCTGGAAATTTTAAATTCGACAAAGGATACATATAACGACCATTATAACATTATTGAGACAATGGCAAAACGAATGATTGAGAAAGGAGAGCCGCCCCAGGAGAAGGAGCCGATGTACCTCGCGATGGTAACAAACGAAATCCCATTGATGGCAACGGTGGTGCACTGGAAAGAGGCGTTAAAGAAATATCCGTCGGGTATTTTAGGCGGGGCTGGAGACCGCAAAGAGGGGCACAATCAGAACACGGACGTAATTTTCTGCTATCCGACACCGGAATCGATGGAAAAAAAGCAGTATTATGAGGTGAGCGTGTTCGATGAATATTTGAATGAAAATCCGATTTACATGCTGACCAATCAGGAGACAGACAGAATGCGGCGGCTTGCGGCGGAGCGCTTGAATTATATGCTGAAAATGTTTGGCAGGGAGAAGATTACGATTCTTGTAAAGGTAGGGCTTGAGGTTGACGAGGAGTTTAAGGAAGACGGAAACAGCTTTGAGCATATTTGGTTTGAATTAAAGGAAAAGCATCAGGATACGTTTACGGCGGAGCTGACACAGGAGCCGTATTATGTGAAGGACTTGCATGAGGGAGCGGTGATGACGTTTCCGTACGGGCAGATTACGGACTGGATTATCTTTACGCCTGAGGGCAGGGTGACGCCGGACGATGTATATCTGCTTGCGTATGACGGGTGGAATTTGGAATAGTATTTATTTGGAATCGTGTTGGCGACAGCGGAGGATTAATGATGGAAAGGTGCCAAACAGATGTTTAAAATTGCCATATGTGATGATGAAACTGTTTTTGCGGAAGAGGAACGTATCAAAGTGTCTTTGGAAGGTAGACGCCAATACAATGGGTTACCTCAAGGACGCTTGTGGATTTGTATGAGGCAAAGACCGGACAGTTTCTTGGGCGTATCGGTACTTTGCTTGAGGCATCGCCGGAAACAATGGATATTTGGCGTGATGAGGAGAAGGAATCGATAATCTATCCGGAGCTAGTGTCATCAGATGTCTTGTTATATATTTATCACAATATGAACGAACCGGAAAAATATGCTTATTTGCTGGACAGTATTCCTGAAAGCGCCGGGTGGAATTGAGGGCAGGCTGTTTTATTGGACGGTTTGAGGTTCGATTGGCGGAATAACGGAATTTAAGGAGGAATGTGACAATGCCGACAATTGCGATCGTATTTTTGGTAGTTTTCGTGATATGGGGAGCGCGCAGTTTTTTCGTATGTTCTCCAATATGGCAAAACGGGCTGTGTGCTAATGCATGAGTGAGAAGGTCCTTTTTCGCTTGACATTTTCGTGTATGTATAGTATAGTGTTTCTGAAAAGAACTACTATAAAAAGGGTGGTGGAATTGTGGATAATACCGTTTTGGGAGTTCTTACGGAAAAATTGTTAAAGTTCGGACTGACAAGGCAGGAGGCGTCGATTTATCTCTGCCTTTTGCGAAACAAAGAGCTGTCGGGATACGAAGTGTCGAAGCTTACAGGGATTTCGCGCTCGAATGTGTACAGTGCTTTGGCGGGGCTTGTCGAGGAGGGCGCGGCGTATCTGCTTGAAGGAGAAACAAACAAGTACACGGCGGTTTGTGTTGCGGATTTTTGCAAAAACAGGATACGGGAATTGGAGCAGCTAGGCGAGGAACTTGTGGCGCAGGTGCCGCAGATGGAGCCGAATACGGAAGGGTATATCACAATCAGCAGCCATAAGCATATTATGGATAAGATTTACAATATGCTCGAGCATGTGGAGTACCGCGTTTATCTCGCAATGCCGATGCAGTATTTGGAGAGCATAAGAACATGCCTAAAACGGCTGATTTCGCAGGGCAAAAAGGTTGTGCTGCTGCTTGCCGAGCCGATAGAGCCTGCGCTTTCGGGGAGTATTTTGTACGTGACGGGGAAACAGGATACGCAGCTAAGACTGATTGTGGATTCGGCGTATGTGCTTACGGGTGAAATGACAGGCTCGGACACGGACAGTTGTCTGTATTGCGGACAGAAAAATTTTGTGAATGTTTTTAAGGAATCCCTTAGAAATGAAATCAAACTGATAGAACTGACAAAAGGAGAAAAAAGAGAACAATGAAAAAAGAGGCATTTGTCACAAAGGAGCAGATAGAGGAGATTGTAAAGACGTATCCGACGCCGTTTCATATTTATGACGAAAAAGGTATTCGGGAGAATGTGAAGGCGTTAAAGGAAGCGTTTTCATGGAACAAGGGTTTTAAGGAATATTTTGCGGTCAAGGCGACGCCGAACCCGTTTTTAATCAATATTCTGCGCGACTACGGCTGCGGCTGCGACTGCTCGTCGCTTACGGAACTGATGTTGAGCGACGCGATGGGCGTATCAGGGGAGGACATTATGTTTTCGTCAAACGACACGCCTGCGGAGGAATTTACATATGCCGCAAAGCTTGGCGCAACGATTAATTTGGACGATATTACGCACATTGCATTTTTGGAGAAGACAATCGGCAGGCTGCCCGAAACGCTTTCCTGCCGTTATAATCCGGGCGGCGTGTTCAAAATCAGCACGGACATTATGGATAATCCGGGCGACGCGAAGTACGGCTTTACGACAGAGCAGCTTTTTGAGGGCTTTCGGATTTTAAAGGAAAAGGGCGTAAAGAATTTCGGTATTCACTCGTTCCTTGCAAGCAACACGGTGACAAATGAATATTATCCGACGCTGGCAAAAACGCTGTTTGAAACGGCGGTGAAGCTGAAGGAAGAAGTTGGGGTAAGCGTAAAATTTATCAATCTTTCAGGCGGTATCGGCATTCCGTACAGACCCGATCAGGAGCCAAACGATATTCGTGCCATCGGAGAGGGCGTGAGAAAAGTATACGAGGAAGTGCTTGTTCCTGCCGGACTGGGTGACGTGGCGATTTATACGGAGCTTGGGCGTTTTATGATGGGACCTTACGGACATCTCGTGGTTCAGGCAATTCATGAGAAACATACGCATAAGGAATATATCGGCGTGGACGCGTGTGCCGTGAATTTAATGCGTCCGGCGATGTACGGGGCTTATCATCATATTACGGTGCTTGGGAAGGAAAACGAGCCGTGTGATTTTAAGTATGACGTAACGGGCTCGCTTTGTGAAAATAATGACAAATTTGCGGTGGACAGAATGCTGCCGAAGATTGCAATCGGGGATTATCTTGTCATTCATGATACGGGGGCACACGGCTTTGCGATGGGGTATAATTATAACGGAAAGCTAAAGTCCGCAGAATTGCTGCTCAAGGAGGATGGAAGCGTGCAGTTAATCCGCCGCGCGGAAACGCCCAAGGATTACTTTGCAACGTTTGACGAATTTGAGATTTATAAAAAGCTTGGAGTTTAGAACGAAAGAATAGCGATATTGATAAAAAAGAGTCCGGCTCGCCGGACTCTCGCGCCGGAGCGCGGTTGCTTTAGCAACCATATTCCTTAGCGCGGAGTGCGCATCCCCCGGAGGGTTTTTTACTTTATAGGACGTAATTTCCTATAAAGTAAAAAAACAGAGAGCTTTGTATTGTGAAATTTATTCTAATTTATCACGACACACAAAGTTCTCTGTTTTTCAGTTTATCAATATTCTTACGCTTTTTTCTTTGACGTAGATGTCACAAGGAACAGACTTGCAAGCAATGAAATCACATAAAGCACAATCGTAAGATAGAGTACTGCCTGATACCCGGTCGGATTAATTTCGTACTCGTGTCCGTCCACTAAAATCGTGCTCCATTCACCGACTTTGTTTACGATAAAGGTTGCAACCTGATTTCCGGTTAAACCTGCAATCGCCCATGCGGAAAGCGTGATACCGTGAATGGCACTGATGTTGCCCATGCCATAGTGGTCTGAAAGCAGTGTCGGCACATTGCTGAAGCCGCCGCCGTAGCCTGCGTTTACGGCAAAGAGCAGAACCAAAACGATAACGGTGAGCAGTGCGCTTGTCGGCATACCGCTGATGACATTATCGCCCTGTTTTGCGATTGCCTGTGTAATAATTGCAAGTCCTGTCACAACAATGGACATGATAAACATAATTTTATAAACCGTATTTCTGTCCTTCATCTTATCTGCCCATGCGGAGAAACCAAGACGTCCGCCTGCGTTAAATACGGCAGTGATAGAAGAAAGAACGCCTGCCATTGCGCCGAGACCGATACATTTGATAATCATTTTCTCCTGTGAAATCAGTGCAAGACCGCAGGTAATGTTTAAGTAGAACATCAGCCAAATGCCGACAAATACGACAGGCTTTGTCTTAATCACGTCAATTGCGCCCGGTCCCTTGTCCGCGCCGGTCGGCTCATGCCAGCCTTCGGGCTTTGCAAGAAGAAGATGTCCGATAAACATCATCACAAAGTATATACATGCAAGAATAAAAAACATCTTGTAGATGCCGCCGTCGCCAAGTGAATCAAGCAGCGTCTGCATAATCGGGCTTGCGATTGCCTTCGCCGCGCCAAATCCCGCAACGGCAAGTCCGGTTGCAAGACCCTTGCGGTCGCTGAACCAAAGCATCAGCGTCTTTACCGGCGAAAGGTATCCCGTACCAAGACCGACGCCCATGATAAAACCGTAGCAAATGTAAATGCCAATTAATGCGAGCACACTACCGGGGTTGTTTCCGCCGTACCAAATGAAAAATCCGGTGCCTGCCATACCGCCTGCAAAGCAGATTGCGGCAATCAGGGAAGAACGATGAATGTCTTTTTCAACAACATTGCCGAGAAATGCGGCTGACATACCGAGGAAAAAGATTGCAAAGCTGAACGCCCATTCCGTAGCGCCCTTCGAAAAACCGATGTAGTCAGCAATTTCCTGACTGAAAATTGACCAACAGTATACAGTACCGATACTGCAGTGGAGTAACAATGCAGGGATTGCTGCACGTATCCATTTGTTTTGTACTTTCATACAAATCCTCCATTCTTAAGGAATTAACCTTATTTCCTTTGTTTATTTTTTGATTGACATAAAATTATCAATCCGTAGATAAAACAATCATAGCAGATTATAAAATAAAAAGCAAGATTACATAAAAATTACATGAAATTATATAAAATAAATCTTAATAATTCATGATATATGCTTGCAAAATGCGGAATATTTTGGCATATTAAAATACATGAAAAAAATGATTGAATTTATTATAGAAAGAAGTGATATGCAATGAACGATAAACTGACCAAAAAAGACATTCAAAAAATGGAAGAGGAAATCGAGCACAGAAAGCTTGTCATTCGAAAAGAAGCGATTGAGGCGGTTAAGGAAGCGCGTGCGCAGGGGGATTTGAGTGAAAACTTTGAGTATTATGCCGCAAAAAAATACAAAAACCAAAATGAGAGCCGTATCCGTTATTTAGAGCGCATGATAAGGACGGCACAAATCATTGAGGACGATGCTGCGGAGGATGAAATCGGCTTAAATAAGACGGTTGAGGTGGAGTTTGCGGAGGACGGCGCGACAGAAACCTACCGCCTTGTCACCACCGTGCGCAACAATCCGTTAAAGGGGCTTATCAGTATTGAGTCGCCGATTGGAAAGGCGCTTGCAGGGCATAAGTGCGGCGATACCGTGCATGTACAGGTGAATGCGGAGTTTGGGTATGATGTGGTGGTAAAATCAGTAGTAAATACACCTGATGACGATTCGATTGAACTGCGGAAATTTTAATGCGCGATGACGAACAAAATCTAAAAAAACAATGAAATAACACAATAGTTGTTGACATTAAAAATTAATAGGAACAAAATATGAAACAGTAACCTTTTTCCAGTAAGCATAATATTTGATTGGAAGAAAATGGAAAGGGGAAACTGTTATGTAAGAATGGAGGATTTCTATGTCTATGCTAAAGGTACTAGGCGCGCAGATTAAGGAATTTAAAAAGGATTCCTTTCTCACGCCCGTTTTCATGATTTTAGAGGTTATCATGGAAATGATTATCCCGCTTTTGATGGCGTCCATTATCGACGACGGTGTCAACGCGGAAAATATGGAACATATTTATAAGGTAGGCTTTTGTATGCTGATTGCCGCCCTGATTGGATTGTGGGCGGGCATTATGGGCGCAAAGTACGGCGCGCGGGCATCGACGGGCTTTGCGAGAAATTTAAGACAGGCAATGTTTGAAAATATTCAGAAATACTCGTTTTCCAACATTGACAAATATTCGACATCCAGTTTGATTACAAGACTGACGACCGACGTCACCAATATGCAGAACTCTTATCAGATGATTCTGCGTATGGCAATGCGTGCGCCTGCGTCGATGATTATCGCAATGATTATGGCGTTTGCAATCAATGCAAGGCTTGCATCTGTCTATCTGATTGCAGTAATTTTTTTAACCTGCTGTCTTGGAATTATCATACCAAGAGCCACAAAGCATTTCCGCCAGGTGTTTGAAAAATATGATGAATTAAACGCAAGCGTTCAGGAGAACGTTTCAGCAATTCGGGTCGTGAAAGCGTATGTGCGCGAAGACTATGAAACGCAAAAATTTGCCAAGGCAAACGAGAATATCTACAACATGTTCCTGCGTGCCGAAAAGCTTGTCGTTTTGAACATGCCCATTATGCAGGCGACAGTATATACCTGCATCCTTGTCATATCATGGCTTGGCGCAAAGACCATTGTGGCAGGCGGATTGACAACAGGTGAAATGATGAGCCTTTTGGCGTACTGCATGAACATTCTGATGAGTCTGATGATGGTATCCATGATTTTCGTTATGTTGACAATGAGCTACGCGAGTGCAAAGCGTATCGCGGAAGTGCTGACGGAGCAGTCGGATTTGAAAAATCCTGAAAATCCCGTAAGCGAGGTAAAGGACGGCAGTATCCGCTTTGAGAACGTCAATTTTGCATATCATAAAGAGGGCAAACCCGTGCTGAAAAATATTAACCTTGATATTAAGGCTGGGGAAACCATTGGCGTAATCGGCGGAACAGGCAGCGCAAAGTCCAGTCTTGTCAACTTAATCAGCCGTCTTTATGACGTGACGCAGGGACAGCTTTTGGTGGGCGGACTGGATGTAAAGCAGTATGATATGGAGGCGCTGCGCAATCAGGTTTCAGTGGTTCTGCAAAAGAATGTGCTCTTTAGCGGAACGATTTTGGAAAACCTGCGGTGGGGTGACAAAAACGCTACGCAGGAGGAGTGCGAACGGGCATGCCGGCTTGCGTGCGCGGACGAATTTATCCAAAAAATGCCTGACAAGTACGATACCTATATTGAACAGGGCGGAACGAACGTATCAGGCGGGCAAAGACAGCGCCTTTGTATTGCAAGGGCACTCTTAAAAAAGCCGAAAATCCTGATTTTGGACGACAGCACGAGCGCGGTGGATACGGCGACGGACGCAAAAATCAGAAAGGCGTTTGCCGAGGAAATTCCCGAGACGACAAAGCTGATTATCGCCCAGCGTGTCAGCAGCGTGCAGAACGCGGACCGCATTATCGTGATGGATAACGGCATGGTGACCGCGTTTGATACGCACGAGCGGCTGTTGGAAACAAGTGACATTTACAAAGAGGTATTTGCGTCGCAGACAGGCGGCAATGCCGATTTTGATGAGAACGGAGGTGACAATTAATGCCGGGACCGGGACATAGAGGACCAAGAGGACCAAAACCAAAAATAGAGAATCCGGGAAAGCTGTTTCGGCGGATTATCGGATTTATGATGAAGGATTATGCGCCGCATGTCATCGTTGTGGTTATCTGTATTTTTGTGGGCGTGCTTGCAAACGTGCAGGGAACCTTGTTTATGCAGACGTTGATTGACAGCTATATTATGCCGCTGTTAGCCACTCCTGACCCTGATTTTTCAGGACTTGCGCATGCAATCGGGCGCGTGGCGTGTTTTTATGCGGTCGGTGCGTTTTCGGCGTATCTGTATAACCGCATTATGATTACGGTTAGTCAGGGGACGATGCGTAATATCCGAAATGCGATGTTTGGAAAAATGGAGCAGCTCCCAATTAAATATTTTGATACTCATGCGCACGGCGATATTATGTCGTGCTACACAAATGATATTGACACGCTGCGCCAAATGATCAGCCAAAGCTTACCGCAGTGTTTAAACAGCGCGGTTACCATTGTGACGGTATTTCTCAGTATGCTTTCTTTAAGCATTCCGTTGACTTTGACGACACTTGTCATGGTGGGCGTTATGCTGTTTGTGACGAAGAAGGCGACCGGGCTTTCGGGGCGGTATTTTCTGTCACAGCAAAAATCGCTCGGCGCGGTAAACGGGTTTATTGAAGAGATGGTGGAAGGGCAGAAGGTTGTCAAAGTGTTCTGTCATGAGGAAGAAAATATGGAACGGTTTAACGTGCTCAACGATGAGCTTTTTGACAGCGCATACAACGCGAACCGTTTCGGAAACATGTTAGGACCGATTAATCTACAGCTAGGAAACGTGAGCTACGTGGTGTGCGCGATTGTCGGCGGCGTGCTTGCAATCGGGAATATCGGCGGACTGACGCTTGGCGGTTTGGCGAGTTTTCTGACATTTAACAAGAGCTTTAACATGCCAATCAATCAGGTGAGTATGCAGTTTAACTCGATTATCATGGCGCTTGCGGGTGCTGACAGAGTGTTTAAACTAATTGACGAGCAGCCGGAGGAGGACGCGGGATACGTGACGCTTGTCAATGCCGAGGAAGTAAACGGAGAACTTCGCGAAACGAACAAACATACGGGTATGTGGGCGTGGAAACACTATCATAAGGACAGCGATACGACAACGTATCAGCGGCTTGAAGGCGGCGTGGTGTTTGACGATGTTGATTTTGGCTACAACGACGAGAAGATGGTGCTCCACAATATCAAGATGTTTGCCGAGCCTGGACAGAAGATTGCCTTTGTCGGTTCTACGGGTGCGGGAAAGACAACAATTACGAATTTAATCAATCGTTTTTACGATATTCAGGACGGTAAAATCCGCTATGACGGAATTAATGTAAACAAAATCAAGAAAGCCGATTTGCGGCGTTCACTCGGCATTGTGTTACAGGATACGCATTTGTTTACGGCGACGGTCATGGAAAATATCCGATACGGAAAGCTTGAAGCGAGCGACGAGGAAGTTATTGCGGCGGCAAAGCTTGCCAATGCGCATGGCTTTATTGAGCGGCTCCCGCAGGGCTACGACACGCTGCTGACGGGTGACGGAGCGAATTTAAGCCAGGGACAGCGGCAGCTTCTTGCCATTGCAAGGGCGGCGATTGCGGACCCGCCCGCGCTGATTTTGGACGAGGCGACAAGCTCAATCGATACGCGTACCGAGAAGATTGTGCAGGACGGCATGGATAAGCTGATGAAGGATAGGACGACGTTTGTAATTGCACACAGGCTTTCGACGGTAAGAAACAGCGACTGCATTATGGTGCTTGAACAGGGGCGGATTATCGAGCGCGGGACGCATGATGAGCTGATTGCGGAGAAAGGAAAGTATTATCAGCTTTATACGGGGAACGCGATTGCAACAATGTGATTAAGTAATCGGTTGCAGGCAGTGCAATTGCCGAAAATGAATTACTGCTTGCCATAATTGGCTGGAACTGATAAAATTTAGTATATGAAATTGGTTTGTACAAAGGAGCACGATAATCAATATGGCATTCTCAAAGGGAAAACGGATTGAGGACGAAACAAGCAAGCGCATTGTTGATCTTGCAGTAAATATTGGCTGCAAGGAGGGTATGAGTGCATTGACTGTAACAAGACTTTGCAGGGAGTTAAGTTGTGACAGGCGTGTTATTTATAACCGGTTTCGGGATATTGACGAAATAAACATGCTTGTCGCGAAACGCTGCAACGAGGAGCTGATACGAAAGGCACAAGAACAGGCGCCGCAGGATGCTCCTTACTATGATCGCTTTATGGCAAGAATTATGGCAGTTTTTACGTATATTTATGAGAAAAATGCTTCTTTTCAGTATTATACCGCGCTGTATGAGGTGTCTGAGGGCGGTGTGAAAAATGAGCTTTTGCAGGATTTGGAAAGCATGGTTGAAGAAGGAAAGGCTCAGGGCGTGGTAAATGCGGCAACGGACAGCAGACGTGCGGCAGAAACACTTTGGCTGATTGTGACAAGCATCAGCAGAATGCTTGCGGGAAATACAGGGTACCCGTATCATGACGCGCGCGATACGATGCTTTATGGCGTGCAGGCTGTATTTGAAACGATGAAAATACGATAAAGCAGAGGTGGAATGTATGGTTCAGGTGAAGTTAGGAAATACAGGAATTGTTGCAAATAAAAACGGGTTCGGCGCTCTGCCGATACAACGAATTGATAAGGAAAGCGCAGTTAGGTTGCTTCATATGGCGCTTCGCGGCGGCGTGAATTTTTTTGATACGGCAAGAGCGTACAGCGACAGCGAGGAAAAGCTTGGTGCGGCGTTTGCGGGGATTGACCGCGGCAGTTATTATCTTGCGACAAAGACTGCCGCAAAAACAGGCGAGCAGCTCCGCACCGAATTAGCAGTTTCGCTGAACAACTTAAGGACGGATTATGTTGACATTTATCAGCTTCACTGTGCACCCAAGTGTTTTCGCCCTGAGGACGCGGACGGCGTGTATGCTGCGGCATTGGAGGCGAAAAAAGAAGGAAAGATAAAACATATCGGTATTACAGCACACTTGCTGAATGTGGCACAGGAGGCAGTTGAGAGCGGACTGTATGAGACGCTGCAGTTTCCCTTTGCGTATATTTCCGGTGAGCAGGAGATTGCTCTTGTGAGGAAGTGTGCGGATGCAGGCATGGGTTTTCTTGGCATGAAAGGGCTTGCGGGAGGGCTTTTGACCAACTCCAAGCTCTGCTATTGGTTTGCGTGCCAGTATGAGTCGGTACTGCCGCTTTGGGGCGTGCAAAGGGAGTCGGAGCTTGCAGAATTTTTGTCTTATCAGGACAATCCGCCTGTAATGGATGACGAGATGAAGGCGGTGTATGAGAAAGACTTAAAGGAGCTTTCGGGCGATTTCTGCCGTGGCTGCGGATATTGTATGCCATGTCCGAAGGGGATACAGATTAACAACTGCGCGCGGATTTCGCAGCTTTTGCGCCGTTCGCCGTCAAAGAACTGGCTGAGCGAGGAGTGGCAGGCGAATATGGCGAAGATTAAGGAGTGCATTCACTGTAACCAGTGCGCGTCGAAGTGCCCGTACGGACTGGATACGCCGAAGCTGTTGGAGAAGAATCTTGAAGATTATGAGAACGTGGTGGCAGGAAAGGTTCAGGTGGACTGATTATATTGCGTAAGGATAACGTGGGAGGTAAAGAGATATGAGTGATAACGAATTATTGCTGGCTATTTCTGAATTGATGGATAAAAAGCTTGAGGCTGGATTAAAACCTGTGGAAAGTAAATTAGACAGGATGGAAAACAGATTAGACAGGATGGAAAACAGATTAGACAGGATGGAAAACAGATTAGACGGAATGGAAAACAGATTAGACGGAATGGAAAACAGATTAGACGGAATGGAAAACAGATTAGACAGAATGGAAAATGATTTACAGTTTGTAAAGAATGAACTTCAGGGCGTGAAGCTGTTTCAGGAAAATGTGATTTTGCCACGGTTGAATACAATCGAATCCTGCTATACAGATACATATGACCGTTATAGAAATTATGTTGATAAAATGGACGCTGTTTTCGTGGATGTTGATTTGTTGAAGAAAGTAGTTGCAGAGCATAGCGAAAAGCTTGAAAAATTGGCGTAGCAATTGTTATTTTTTAACATATCACAAAAAGCGTAAAGTCAGAAAATGAGGCTTTACGCTTTTTGTAATTTATAAGCCGATAACAAACATCTTTTCGACGGTTTGAATATTATGCAGACAGGTGACAAGTTATTGTTCACTCCGTTCCAGTAACAGATAAAAATCCATGCATAATTTGCTTCGCAAATGGATTTTTACTCACAAGCGAAACGTTTTCTCACGGACTTCGCAGTAAATGCGAAGTCCTGTCTGAACAGTAACGGTGACAATTCTTTGGCACATTGTTAGACAAATACCAATTGATAATGGACAGGGAATGGTTTATAATGGTTTCAAGAGACCACAATCTTAAAAGAAGCAGGTAGGAAGGAAAGTATATGAAATCTAGTGTATACGATATTATCTATAGGAATGACAACAATGTCAGAAAGATGCTTGAGGAGAATTTGCTGTTTTCGGAAACAGGTTTTATTGCATTCAAGGATGCAGACGGCAAAATTTTGTATTTTTATAAAAAAGCGGGGATTTTAGTACCAGGACAGCAGAGCTTCGACAGGACATATGGGGTACGGGATGCATTTTCGGAAAACAGAAAGCTTAGGATCGGCGAGCAGGAATGTGACTGTGGATTGCCAACAGAGGAGTACGCAAAGGATTTTTTTGGCGGACTATGCAGGATCAGTGCCTGTGATGACTGGAGGATTGACAGGCAGCTATGGGAAATTGCAGGAGACCCTCCTGCATTATATGATGCTCCAATCAGAATGGTAAGACGCAAACAGTTCATGGACAGGGTAAGGACCCTAAAGTGTGTTTATGTAAAGGATCGTGATACTGACAGAAGAATCTTTACGGGCTTTGAACACTGGGAATATCTTGATTCCTATGAAAGAGCTTCTGATGGCAAGATTGCTGTGCGGCAGGATTCCACAACATCGGAGGAGAGACTGGAAGAGCTGACGCAGCAGTGGGATACGCATAGAGCATCTCCAATATGGGAAGCAGAGCCGGAAGAAGAAACGGTTGAAGAAACAGCACTTTTCACAGTTTTGGAAGAGGAAATACCGGAAGCCGAATCGGCGGAAACAATCATTATCGACACAGTGTCTGATACAGCTGCGCCGTTGGAAGAGAAGCAGGAGGAAGAAGCGTTTCCCAAAGACGCCCCTGACAAGACAACAGAACAGGAATCAAATACGAAAGAAAAAACGGAGCAAAATGTGTCGCAGTGGAAAAAAACTTTTAACGACATAAGGGAGCTGTTGGATTGCGACAAGCGAAGATGCCGTTTGGAATCATATGACGAAGATTTGTTGTATGATATTAAACGGGGACATTGGGATTTATTTGGATGTACCGAAAATGTGGAAATTTCGGAAAAAGGGAAATTGGTGCAGCGGGACCCGAAAAAAGATATCAAAACAGGTGTTGTTGGCATTGACTTTGGAACCAAGAGCACCGTTGTCGTGCGGCAAGATGACACCAGTGCAATCATACCAATTCGCATTGGGGCAGAGACGCTTTCCGCGGAGCTTCGAGAGAATGATTATGAAAATCCGACAATCATTGAATGTACGGATTTGGACAAATTTATAAAAAAGTATTATGAACAGGACGGAAGACCGGAAACAAGCTGTGATGACTTCTTTGTTTCGTATGACGCATACAAGGACTACCGCTCTTGCCCGCCCAATGAATTTTATGCATATTATGCCGATTTGAAGCAATGGGCGAATCACGAGAAAGAAAATATCATCATTTGGGATAAACAAAAACACGAATACCGGTTCGGTGCTACTGGTTCAAAAGAGGAAAACATCATAAATCCGATTGAGCTTTATGCATATTATATTGGTATGTATATCAATAATATGCGCAACGGTATTTATATGAAATACCTGATGTCGTTTCCGGTTGGGTATTCCAAGGAAACAAGACAGCTAATTGTGTCAAGCTTTGAGCGTGGAATCCGAAAATCGCTTCCTATGCGCATTCTGGAGGATGAAGAATGCATGAAGGAGTTCAGTGTTCAGTTGGGAATCAGTGAACCGGCGGCATATGCGGTAACTGCTTTGGAGATGAGTGACTTGGAGCCGGAGGATGAGAATGACAGGTACCGGTATGGGATTTTTGATTTTGGCGGCGGAACAGCGGATTTTGGTTTTGGCGTTTGGAGAGGCGCCAGTGAAGAGGAATACGAAGTCGAAGGGTATGATTATGTTTTAGAGTGCTTTGGTGCGGATTCCGACGTTACACTGGGCGGCGAAAAAATCCTCGAATTGCTGGCTTATGATGTGTTTAAGAAGAATAAAGGAGTGGCAAGGGCAAAGCGGATCATGTGTTCCCTGCCGTTTGGGGAAACTGCGTTTATGGGAAGCGAAACCTTGATTTCCGATTCTCAAATCGCGCGGCGGAATATGTCCGTATTAAAAGAAGAGCTCAGACCGCTGTGGCATCAGGAGGAAAACTGGGAAAAGAAGTATCGCCATGGGACGACGGGGAATGCAAATGATTGCATTGCAAAAAACGGCGCAGGGTATGAGGAATACATAGAGCCGGCATTGTATGATATTGACGGAAATATGCTGTCTGACTGTAGGTTTGAGGTTGATACCCAAAATCTGATTTCTCTGATAAAGGCAAGGATACAAAAAGGCATCGACGCATTTTTCAAGTGCATGGGCAAGGCGTTTCAAAAGGAAGGAAAGCTAGCAGACTACGATGGGCAGGTGTATATTTTCCTGGCAGGTAATTCCAGCAAATCTATTTTTGTCAGGGAATTGTTTGAAGAAATGATAAAGAATTACTCCTCAATAAAGGACGGTCCCAGCTTTACATTGTCAGAGCATATGAATGACGAAAACGGGGATGAATATGTGCCCAACGGAAAGACAAGCGTTGCCTACGGGCTGATAAAGAGCAGGGAAGGAAGCTCCATTAAGGTGGAAAAGAACTTCGAAACGGACGCTGAGAAGCAGACGCGCTTTAAGTATTATCTCGGACGGGAAAGAAGGCATCACTTTGATTGCAGACTGTCCCCCGTGGAAACGCAGTATGGTAAATGGATCCGTTTTCAAGGCGCTGCCAAGCGAACTGTGCGTATTTATTACACGACCGATCCTACGGCGGATGTCAGAGAGGAGCCTCCGGTAATCGACAATATTCCGTACAAGGAGATTTTGATTGATCCGCGGGAGGATGCATATATCTATATCAGGGCATGCGAACCGACGGTAATCGAATATTCGGTTGCCTGCCCGGAAGATACAATCGGCGCAGAAGGTGAAATCTGCAGAATAGAGTTCTGATATTTGCGCCGTTCTCCGTCAAAGAACTGGCTGAACGAGGAGTGGCAGGCGAATATGGCGAAGATTAAGGAGTGCATTCACTGCAGTCAGTGCACGTCGAAGTGCCCGTACGGGCTGGATACGCCGAAGCTGCTGGAGAAGAAATTAGAGGATTATGAGAATGTGGCAGCAGGGAGAGTAAAGGTAGACTAATTGGCGGAACATAGTGTAAAGATTCAAAAGTTAGCGAAGAATAAAAAACCCCCTTGCCAAATTATAATCTATCGTATATGATGAAATCAGATACACAACTGGCGGAAACAGTATTTGCGAACCAAAGAGACAGCAACTGCTGTGTAGGACAACCTACAGGGAGTGTATGGTCATTGAAAAGCCGACCGTCTGGGCAATGTTATGTTTGTGTGCCTGGACGGTCTTTTTATGTACAGATCAGGCATCAAACTTGGAAACTTTTTAATCATTACATAGGAGGTTTTGAAAATGAAGATGTTATCACTGGAACAGGAGCTGAAAGGAAATGCTTACCCCGGAAGAGGAATTGTAATCGGTAAGACAAAGGACGGGAAAAAAGCGGCAATCGCTTACTTTATTATGGGAAGAAGCGAGAACAGCAGAAACCGCGTGTTTGTGGAGGATGGCGAGGGTATTCGCACGCAGGCGTTTGACCCTTCTAAGTTGAGTGACCCGAGTCTGATTATCTATGCACCGGTCCGCGTGCTTGGAAACAAAACGATTGTCACAAACGGCGATCAGACAGATACAATTTATGAACTGATGGACAAGCAGCAGACGTTTGAGCAGGCGCTGCGCACAAGGGAATTTGAGCCGGACGCTCCCAACTTTACGCCGAGAATCTCAGGGATTTTGCATATTGAAAATGGCAGCTATAATTACGCAATGTCCATTTTAAAGAGCAATAACGGCAATCCTGATGCCTGCAACCGTTACACCTTTGCATACAGTAATCCTATAGCGGGCGAGGGGCATTTTATTCATACTTATATGGGCGACGGAAATCCTCTTCCCAGCTTTGAAGGTGAACCGAAGCTGGTAGATATTCCAAATGACATGAACGCGTTTGGCGATATGATATGGAACAGCTTAAATGCCGATAACAAAGTATCGCTTTTCATACGCTTTATCGACATTGAGACAGGAAACTATGAGACGAAAATTTACAATAAAAACGTATAAGAATTCGGAAAGGAGCAGAGTACAATGAAAGAATTAGAACTGAAATATGGCTGCAATCCCAATCAGAAACCTTCAAAAATATACAGGAAGGACGGCGAGCTTCCGATTGAAGTGTTAAACGGCAAGCCGGGATATATCAATTTCCTTGACGCGTTCAACGGCTGGCAACTTGTGAAGGAATTAAAGAAAGCAACGGGACTTCCGGCGGCGACTTCGTTTAAGCATGTATCGCCTGCGGGGGCAGCGGTAGGAATTTCTTTGAATGAAGTGGAGCGCAAAATTTACTGGGTCGATGATATGGGCGACTTGTCACCGCTGGCAAGCGCATATGCAAGGGCAAGAGGCGCGGACAGAATGTCTTCGTTCGGTGATTTCATTGCGTTATCGGACGTATGCGACGTTGATACGGCACGGCTGATTAAGCGTGAGGTATCGGACGGGATTATTGCGCCGGGATATGAGCCTGAGGCGCTTGAAATTCTGAAGGCAAAGAAGAAGGGCAACTATGCGGTAATCAGGATTGAGCCTGACTATATGCCAAATCCCGTGGAAACAAAGGATGTTTACGGCATTACGTTTGAGCAGGGCAGAAACGAGCTTGTGATTGACGACGCGCTGTTTGCGAATGTGGTGACGGAAAATAAGGACATTCCCGAACAGGCGAAGATTGACCTTGCGATTGCGATGATTACGTTAAAATATACGCAGTCAAATTCGGTCTGCTATGTTAAGGGCGGGCAGGCAATCGGCATCGGCGCAGGGCAGCAGTCACGCATTCATTGTACAAGGCTTGCGGGCAGCAAGGCGGACAACTGGTTTTTGCGCCAGCACCCGAAGGTATTAAATCTGCCGTTTCAGGAAAAAATCGGACGTGCCGACAGGGACAATACGATTGATGTATACATGAGCGACGATTATATGGATGTGCTTGCGGACGGCATATGGGAGAATTTCTTTACTCAAAAACCGGAAGTGCTTACAAGAGATGAAAAGCGTGCATGGCTTGACAAAATGACCGATGTGGCGCTTGGTTCGGATGCATTTTTCCCGTTTGGCGACAATGTGGAGCGGGCGCACAGAAGCGGCGTGAAATATATTGCGCAGCCGGGCGGCTCAATTCGGGATGACAATGTGATTGAAACGTGCAACAAATACAATATGGCGATGTGTTTTACGGGGATTCGACTGTTTCATCATTAATCAGGGAATTTTATCGAGAGTTGACAGACGCATTGGCGATGAAAAGTCGGTGCGTCTTATCCTTGGTAAAAATGTGAAAAATATAGCAAAGCTGAGGTGGCAAAGGCGTGATACAGGAGTTAAAAACCGGAATTTATCACAATGAATACAGAGAACAGAGTCCGGCAGTGGGAGATTACATAATCTTTGCAAAAGGGCGCAGTGTGCTTGCGAGGAAAGAAAGTGATATAATTGCATTTCCGCGTTTTGAAGAAGTTGATGCAGAAATGGCTTACATATACCTGTTCCAAATTGACATAAGTGGGAAAATGCAAAAATTCTTTCTCGGTGACACGGATAAAGTTTCTGATGGTTTACAAAACGACTATGGTTACAGTCAACAGAATATGTTTCGCACAAAAGGACCAGATTACATGGCGTTTGCGGGGATTACGGCGTGTCAGCTTGCAAACTGGTATGCGTCGGTGAAATACTGCGGCGCTTGTGGATCAAAGCTTTTGCATGACAAACGGGAGCGTATGATGCGTTGTCCAAAATGCAATGCCATGCAGTATCCAAAGATTTCTCCTGCGGTGATTGTGGGGGTGATTGACCGCGCGCAAAATAAAATTCTGATGACGAAATATGCGGGGCGTGAATATAAAAAATATGCGCTGATTGCCGGTTTTACGGAGATTGGCGAGACGGCGGAGGATACGGTCCGGCGCGAGGTTTTGGAAGAAACGGGTGTTCATGTAAAAAATGTGCGTTACTATAAAAGTCAGCCGTGGTCTTTTTCGGATACGCTGTTGTTGGGATTTTACTGCGATTTAGATGGAAACGGGCAGATTTGTATTGATGAGGAGGAACTTTCGCTGGGAGAGTGGCTTTCTCCAAAGGAAATTCCAACGGAATATGACGGGATTAGCCTGACAAATGAGATGATTATGCGGTTTAAAAACGGGTTGGAATAGGGGAAAAAAATAATCAGGTTTTTCATATTTGAAAAACCTGATTATTTTTGGCTAGATGCCGGTGGCCGGACTTGAACCGGCACGAGGTTGCCCCCGGCAGATTTTGAGTCTGCTGCGTCTGCCATTCCGCCACACCGGCGTTCACAACGCTTGTCGTAACGACAAGAAATATAATAGCACATTTTGACAATTTAGGCAAGTGTTATTTTAAAAATATTATGGAAATAATTTTTATTATTTCTATAGACTTTTTTTGAATAAGTGATAAGATAGAGTCTTGACAAAAAAGGTTTTATGAAAAAGGGTTCAGAGGAGTATATTATGAATAAGAAAAAAAGCAAGGTTTCATGGGCAAAAATTTTTAAGAGTTTAAACGGCACAAAGGACATGACGGACGGCAAACCGATGAAGCTGATATTGGAGTTTGGTCTGCCGCTGCTGTTCGGTCTGATTTTTCAGCAGATGTATAATATGGTGGATTCGATTATCGTCGGCAAAAAGCTTGGCGTGGACGCGCTTGCGGCAGTCGGTTCGACGGGGTCTATCAACTTTATGATACTGGGTTTTTGTATCGGCGTCTGCAACGGCTTTGCAATTCCCGTGGCACAGACGTTCGGCGCAAAGGATTTCTCAAATTTGAAAAAGTATATTACAAACGGTGCAATTGTAGCAGTTGTATTTGCGGCGGTAATGACGGTCATTGTAGGAATTTTCACAAGACAGATTTTAATTGCAATGGACACGCCGGAAGGGATTTTGGATCAGGCGTACGCCTATATTTTTATCATTTTTATGGGCATTCCTGCGGCATTCCTCTACAATTTGGTGTCGGGAATTCTGCGTTCCTTAGGGGACAGCGTGACGCCGGTTATTTTTTTGGTTTTTTCGTCCGTATTAAATGTAATTCTTGACCTTTTGCTGGTGTCGCCGCTTGGCGTGAGCGGAGCGGGATATGCGACGGTGATTTCACAGGCGATTTCCGGCGTAATCTGCCTGTTTTATATGGCAAAGAAGTATCAGTCGCTTAATTTCCAAAAAGAGGACTGGCGGTTCAGTGCAAGACATGCGTTGAAGCTTTGCTCGATGGGTGTGCCGATGGGATTACAATATTCGATTACGGCAATCGGCAGCGTCATTTTGCAGGCGGCGGTAAACTCGATGGGAGAGGTAATTGTTGCTGCGGTGACTGCGGGGAGCAGAATTAGTATGCTGGCATGCTGTCCGTTTGATGCGATGGGCTCGACAATGGCAACCTTCGGCGGTCAGAATGTCGGCGCCGGAAGGCTTGACAGGGTTGACAGGGGCTTAAAGGACTGTACAAAGCTTGGCGTGATTTATGCCGTCGCGGCATTTGTGTTCATGCTGATTTTTGGAAGGCGGATGGCGCTGTTATTTCTTGACAGTCCGACAGAGGAAATTATTACATATATTTATTATTTCGTGGTGGTAAATTCTGCGGCGTACATTCCGCTTGCGCTTGTCAATATTGTTCGGTTCATGATACAGGGGTTAGGGTTTTCTACCTTTGCGATTCTTGCGGGTGTGGCGGAGATGGCGGCAAGAGCGATTGCAGGCTTTTTGCTGGTGCCGCACTTCGGATATATCTGCGTGATTTTGGCAAGTCCGCTTGCCTGGCTGTTTGCGGATGCGTTTCTGATACCGGCATATCTGCATGTAATGAAAAAGCTGCGGGCGCAGCTGAACGGGTGAAAGCGATGTAATTAAAAAACAGCGTTGAAGACTGGCATAAGGCAGCCTGCAACGCTGTTTTTGTACATAATAAGAAATTATTGAAACTGTTTGTCAATGCATGCTTTAATAATGTTTGCGCATTCCGTGTATGCGCGAAAAGCGGAAGTGTCAAGACATATATCATAGTGCGCGGGATTCTCCCAGTCGCGTCCCGTGTGAAAGCGGTAATATTCACGGCGGTTTTTATTGGTTTGACTGATGTGTTTTTGCGCTTCTTTTTCGGTAATGTCAAGCCGTTTCATTTCGTTTTTTACACACACTTCAAAGGGTGCGTACAGAAAAATCCGAAGAAGGTTCGGGCAGTCCTTTAAGACATAATCGCCCCCGCGTCCGACGCATATTAGGGACTCGTTTTCGGCAAGCTCCTTGAGTGTTTGTGCCTGACAGTTAAAGAGATTGTCTTCGCGGGTGTAATCATCACTGTGCGGAGAGATGATTTCTCCGGCGTATACTTTTTTGGATATTTTATAGAGCAGGCTTTTGCTGTTGCTTTCGTCTGCCTGATGAAACAAGGCTTCGTTGATTCCGCTTCTTTGTGCCGCAAGTGCAAGGAGCTTTTTGTCATAGAGTGAAATGCCGTATTCTTCGCATAAAAGCTTAGCGATGGGCGTGCCGCCGCTCCCGCAGGTTCTCGCAATTGTTACTGCAAAACGTTTCATATGCATCATCCTTTCGCTGTTGTAAAATTCTGTTATTGTATATAGTATGACATATTTTGCATATACTTTCAATGATTATTGGCAAAATGTAACAAAAAATGCTTGTTGTGTTGGAAATGGCTGTTCCTCTGAAAAGTTCGAACGGATCATTTTCAGATTTCCCTTGTCACTGTATCCAAAATAGGGTTATAATAATTTTAATATAGATAAAATAATAACAATCGGCAAACTGCAGAAGAACGTCGAATGGGGGCTGAGGGATGAAAAAGGTTGCACTGTTTTCGGATGGCTGGAAAAGACTGATAACTTACGCGTGGGTAGACGGAATGATGAAATTCATATCGCAGAGTGATGAAGAGATTTGCCTGTATCAGTACAATTGTCATGGAAACTGGAGCCATGACGAGCTCCACAATCACGGGGAGTACAATATCTATACGCTGCCGGATTTATCTACGTTTGACGGAATTATTATGGATTGTACCAATATTTCCGACAAAAGCGTTTTTGACCGTTTGGTGGAAATGATACGTCAGAGCAAAAAACCCGTTGTGAGTATCGGAAATCATATTGAGGGCTTTTATTATGCAGGGATTGACAACAAAAAGCCGATTGCCGACATGATAGAACATTTGTACGAAGAACATCATTGCCGTAACTTTATTTTTGCCGGTGGACCGAAGGATAATTATGAAAACGAGCTTAGGGTATTATCCTATGAGGAGAGCCTTGACCGGTTCGGGCTTTCAAGGGAAGAAAATCCGGTGTGGTATGGTGATTACGATTTTAAAACGGGTGTTCAATATTTTGAACGGTATGCCGCAGGTTTTTCAGGGGGAAAAGTGACGTTTCCCGATGTATTTGTCTGTGCGAATGACAATATCGCGGCAGGGTTCTGTTACAGGGCACAGCAGTGCGGATATCAGATACCGCGGGATTTTCGGATAACGGGCTTTGACAACCTCGATAAAGCGGTTTATTTCGACCCGCAGATTACGACGGTCAGCCATATGCGGGAACACATCGGAAACAAGACCATTGAGATTTTGGCAGATGTGTGGGCGGAAAAAGATGTTCCAATGAACCATTTTATGCCGTCAAGCTGTGTGTTTTCCGAGAGCTGCGGATGTCCGAACAGCGGACTTTTAGACTATCGGCAGTACGCGCGCAATCAGGTGATTTATGAGGTGGAACGGCTTGAGCGAGAAGAGCTTTTGACCAAGTTTGAGAGTGATATTATCAAGAGTAAGGATTATGATGCGTTTTCCGTTCAGATTGCAAACTATTTTATGAGCCTGGAGTGTGACGGGTATGCGCTTGTTTTGGATCAACGGCTGTATGAGGGGGCAGATGAATGCGTTTTCGTGACGGACGGTTACGATTGGGATCACCTTATGGTTGCGCGTGCGGTAGAGGGCGGACAGCTTTTGGATATGAAGGACCCTAAAGCGCTTTTGGCGTATTTTGAGGCGTGCGGGGGCAGGAATGCGTATATGTTTTCGCCAGTCCATTTCCGGGAGAAATGCGTCGGCTTCTGTATTCTCAAAAACGGCAGGTTTTTGTATGATAATCCGTACTTTTACGATATTCACGGTACGATTACGAAGACATTGGAAAATATTTACAAAAAGCTGCAGCTTCAGATTGCAAACGAAAAGATGCGTGAAATATACAACAGGGATCAGCTTACAGGGCTGTATAACCGTATCGCGTATGCTGAGATGATCGAGCCGGAGTACCGCAGACATTGCAAAAACGGCAGGAAATGTGCGATTAACTTCGTGGATGCGGATAATTTTAAGCAGATTAATGATACATACGGTCATGAAAAAGGAGATCTGATTTTAAAGAAAATCGCAAAGGTGTTACTTGACAGATGTAGAAGGGAAGGATATGTTTACCGTTATGGCGGCGATGAATTTATCGCTTTTTTCCCGATTGAGAGGGAAGAGCAAGCGCAGGAATTTAAAAAAGATGTGGTGGCGGAGCTGGAAGAGAATGATATTCGCGTCAGCATTGGCGTGATTGTCACAGATCCCGCATCAGGCAAGAGCTTTGACTATTATATGAGAGCGGCGGACGAAGAGATGTATCGGGTTAAAGCGGCAAGAAAGCAGCAAAAAAACAAAAATTGACAGAATAAATCCCCCATAAGTGCAAAAAATAAAACGGCGGACAGTCTTTTTTGACTGGGCAGAAATGGGGGATTATCATGGATTTTACGGATGGAATGCAGCAGGCAAGCCTGCCGCTTGGACTGTCCTTTGGTCTTGCGGCGGACGAGAAAGCCTTAAATAATTATGGAAAGCTTACGGAATATGAAAAAGAGCAGCTGATTGCGCAGAGCAAATCAGTAAAAAGTAAAGACGAAATGCAGCAGCTGATCCAAAAAGTAAGTGACGGCGAGAGCATGATGTAATGTCATAAATCGGGAGTGTCTGAGTACAGGCGCTCCCGATTTGTGGCATTTTTCACAAAAATTAACACAATAAACTGTAAAAAAGTGAAATTTTTTGAAAAATTATAAAAAATCCTCCAATTATTCTTTAAAAATGCGATAATTTGATGTATGATAGAATGGTAAACATATTATGGAAACAAAAAGATTTCCAAGGTTTGTTAAGAGGGTATCAATGGATTGTAAAGAGACACAGCGTTGTATCCATTTGTTTTTAAAGGACGAGCTGGATTGGGATACGGCGCAAAAATTTGTAGAGCATGTGCGTTCCTGCAATGAATGCATGGAGGAGCTTACAATAGAATATCTTTTATCTGAGGGTATGAGCAGGCTTGAAAATGCGGATGATATTGATGTGCAGAAAGAACTGGAAGAAATGTTAAACCGCACGATGCTGCGCGTTAAGCGCAGAAAACAGCTTAAAGCAGGTCTTTTTATGCTGGCTTCCATGTTGCTGAGTATCATTCTTTTGGGAGGAACAGGATGAGTAAAATTGTGTTAATAGACGGTCATAGTATCTTAAACAGGGCATTTTACGGTGTGCCGATGCTGACTAATTCGGCGGGGCTTCACACCAATGCAGTCTATGGCTTTTTGAATATTTTATTTAAAATTTTAGATGAGGAACAACCGGAATATCTGACGGTTGCCTTTGACGTGAAGGAGCCGACGTTCCGTCATGAGATGTACAAGGAGTATAAAGGGACAAGAAAGCCAATGCCGCAGGAGCTGCACGAGCAGGTGCCTGTGCTCAAGGAAGTACTTACGGCGATGGGCATAAAGACAGTGGAGAAGGCAGGATATGAGGCGGACGATATTTTAGGGACGATTGCAAAGCGTTCCGAGAAGGAAGGCATGGAGGTTTCGCTTGTCTCCGGCGACAGGGATTTGCTCCAAATTGCTTCGGACCGTATAAAGATACGCATTCCTAAGACAAAGGGCGGAAAAACGGAGATTGAAGATTATTATGCGGCGGATGTTGAGAAAGCGTATCAGGTGACGCCTGTGCAGTTTATTGAGCTGAAAGCGCTTATGGGCGATACGGCGGACAATATTCCCGGTGTGCCGAAGGTCGGGGAAAAGACAGCGACCGAACTGATGACGACGTATGGCTCCATTGAGGAAATTTATGCGCACCTTGACGAGATTTCCAAAAAGAGCATTCGGGAGAGTCTTACAAACAACAGAGCGCTTGCCGATTTGAGCAAGCGGCTTGCGACGATTGAAATTCATGCGGATATTGATTTTTCCTATGAAGAAGCGAAGCTTGGCGTTTTGTTTACGCCTGAAGCTTACGAAATTTTTAAAAGACTGGCGTTTAAAAACATGCTTTCGCGCTTTGAACATCAAGGAGCCGGACAGCAAAAGCAGATTGAAAAAGAGCCGAAGATAACTGAAATCAGGACAAAACAGGAGCTGGAAGAAGTCGTCGGGGAGGCGTTAAAATGCGGCAGTGCGGCAATTCGTTTTATTGATATTGACGAACAGAATGAGGGTGCGCTCAGTGAAAATAAGAACGGTCAGATGGTTTGGCAGTTTGGAGGAAGCAAAGGGCATTTCGGGTGTCTGCTGTACAGTAAAGCAGCAGAGGAAACAGTATTTTTTGTAGAAAATGAAAACGAATTGACAAAAGAGGAAATTCAATTGCAGCTTGCGCGGCTGATTGACGCCGAACATATGACGATTGGCTGTTTTGACATAAAAAATGACTATCAAAGCTTATTGACGAATGTATGTCAGTCTGATACAACGCGTTCGTCACATATACTTACGAAAAATATTTTTGATTGTAAAATTGCGGCGTATCTGCTCAATCCGTTGAAAAATAACTATGAGATTGCAGATATTGCAGGAGAGTATTTGAACGGCGTTGTAAAAAGCTGGCACGAGGTATTTGGAAAATCCGATATGGCAAACGCATATGCAACGGATAAGGGGGGACTTATCCGCCACCTTGCGCAGGAAACGTTTGTTCTTGAAAATGCGGCAGGAATTCTTGCGCAGGCGTTAGAACAAAATGGAATGTTAAAGCTGTTTCGTAAGCTTGAGATGCCGCTGACATATGTGCTTTACGATATGGAGCGGGAAGGCATTTTGGTAAAGCCCGAGGAGCTGAAAGCATACGGCGAAGCGCTTATGGGAAGAATTGGCGAGCTTGAGAGGAACATTCACGAAGCGGCGGGGGAAACCTTCAACATTAATTCGCCAAAGCAGCTTGGGGAAATTTTGTTTGAGAAGCTGAAGCTGCCAGAGGGAAAAAAGACAAAAACAGGGTATTCCACAGCGGCGGATGTGCTGGAGAAGCTGGCGCCGCAGTATCCGATTGTAAGCGATATTTTGGAATACAGAGGGCTTACCAAGTTAAAGTCCACCTATGCGGACGGACTTGCGGCGTTTATTGATGAAGACAACAAAATACACACAAGTTTTCATCAGACAATTACCGCGACAGGAAGACTCAGCTCCACGGAGCCGAATTTGCAGAATATTCCGATGCGCATGGAGCTTGGACGGCGGATACGAAAGGTGTTTGTTCCGCAGGAGGGATGTCTTTTCATGGATGCAGATTATTCTCAGATAGAGCTTCGGGTGCTGGCGCATATGTCGGGTGATGCGCAGTTGATTGAGGCGTATCAGATGGACGAGGACATTCACCGCATTACGGCGTCAAAGGTATTCCACACGCCGTTTGAGGAGGTTACGGATTTACAGCGCAGAAATGCGAAAGCAGTAAACTTTGGGATTGTCTATGGCATCAGCTCTTTTGGACTGAGTCAGGATTTAAGCATTTCGCCTAAGGAGGCGAAAGTATATATCGACGAATATTTCAAGACGTATCCGAACATTAAAGGATTTCTTGACCAGCTGGTATCGGACGCGAAAGAAAAGGGATACTGCGAGACGATGTTTGGCAGAAGACGGCCTGTTCCTGAACTGAAATCTTCGAATTTTATGCAGCGGTCTTTCGGTGAGCGCGTGGCGATGAACTCTCCGATACAAGGAACAGCGGCGGATATAATCAAGATTGCAATGGTGAATGTGTATGACGCACTTCGCAAAAAGGAATTAAAGTCAAAGCTGATTTTACAAATCCATGATGAACTTTTGATAGAGACAAGACAGGACGAAGTGGAGGCGGTACGGACGGTACTTACGGAAGAAATGCAGAATGCATGCAGTCTTGCCGTAAAACTTGAGACGGATTTGCACACGGGTTCGGACTGGTATGAGGCGAAATAAGGAAAATGAAAATCATAGGAGTAACGGGCGGCGTCGGTGCGGGAAAGACAAAGGTGCTCTCTTACATCGGGGAACATTACAAGTGTAGAATTGTCCGGGCGGACGAGGTGGCGCATCTTTTGTATGAAAAGGGGCAGGAGTGTTATAACAAGGTTGTCGCGCTTTTGGGAGTACAGATTTTGGACGGCTCCGGCGGGATTGACAAGAAGAAAATGGCAGAACTGATTTTCGGGAATAATGCGTTGCTGGAACAGGTAAATGCAATTGTGCATCCGGCAGTGAAAAATTATATTTTAGCGCAGATTGCTTATGAGAAGGAGAGAAGGGAAGTAAATTATTTTTTCATAGAAGCCGCGCTTTTGATAGAGGAACATTATGACAAGATAGTGGACGAGCTTTGGTATATTCATTCGGATGCTGATATACGCAAAAAACGGCTTGCTGCAAACAGGCAGTACAGTGCACAGAAGATTGAAGGAATCATGAAAGGGCAGCTTGGGGAGGAAGAATTTCGCAGGCATTGTCAGAGAATCATTTTGAACAATGGAAATTTGGAAGAAACCTATCAACAAATTAAGGAGATAATGGGGGATGAAGTATGAACGAGAGAAACATGAGGGAAGAGGAAATTGTGTTCGGACTTGATATTGGTACGAGAAATGTAGTTGGAACCCTAGGATACCGCCAGGGAGAAACGTTCGTCGTAATTGCGCAGGAAATCAAGGAGCATCAGACGCGTGCTATGGTGGATGGACAAATTCATGACATTAACAGGGTTGCAGCCACAATCTCCGGCATCAGACAGTCGCTTCAGGAAAAGACAGGCATTACGCTTGACGAGGTATGTATCGCGGCGGCAGGACGTGTCTTAAAGACGATGAATGTGCATGTTGATTTGGACTTTGACACGGAGCGCAGCGTTACGCGTGAGGATATGAACACGCTCGTTTCAATGGGCGTCGACAATGCATTTGCCGAATTTCAGGAGAAGAACGACACGCAGATGCAGTTCTACTGTGTAGGGCATTCTGTTGTCAAGTATTATATCAATGGGCTTTGGATGAGCCAGCCGGAGCATCACAAGGCAAAGAGCCTAGGCGCAGATATAATTGCAACGTTTCTGCCGGACGATGTGGTTGACGGACTTTACAGCGCTGTGGAGCTTGCGGGTTTAAAGGTAGCAAATTTGACGCTTGAGCCGATTGCGGCAATCCGGGTGGCGATTCCGGAAAAATTCAGGCTTTTGAATATTGCAATGGTTGACGTGGGTGCGGGCACTTCCGATATTTCCATTACGGATGAGGGAAGCGTGATTGCGTTTGGCATGTTGCCATATGCGGGTGATTCGCTTACGGAGCTTCTTGCAAGAACATGCCTGATTGACTTTGCAACCGCAGAAAAGATAAAGACGGCGGCAACGGAGCAGGATGAAATTAAATATGAGGACATCATGGGTATTGAGCAGATTATTACGGCGGAAGAAGTCGTTTCCATTTGCAAACCTGAGATGGAAAAAATCGCAAAACTTACCGCGGATACCATTCGGGAGCTCAACGGCGGAACATCGCCAAGCGCGGTATTTATTGTTGGCGGCGGCGGAAAAATCAAAGGATTCAACCAAAAGATTGCGCAGGAGCTTGGGCTTGACGCATCTCGCGTCGCAATCCGGGGTGAGGAGATTATGGGAAATATTGAATTCCCCGAAGGAGCTTTAAAGGATTCCACAATCATCACACCTGTTGGCATATGTCTTACACATTATGAGCACAGTAATAATTTTGTTTACATAACATTTAACGGAAACAGGATAAAGCTTTATGACAACAATAAACTGACGGTTATGGATGCCGCAATGCAGTCCTCTTTCTCGCGTGAGGGGTTGTTCCCAAGACGCGGTGCGCAGCTTTGCTATACGGTAAACGGAAAGAACCGTGTCACAAAAGGAGAATATGGCGAAAGCGCGCATGTATATGTCAACGGCGAAAGTGTTGATTTGAGTTATCAGATTAAGTCAAACGATGTGATTACAATAGAAGAATCCACACTGGGGCAGCCTGCGCAGGAAAAAATTGCCGGTTTAGTTGACTGCAACGGCAAAATTACGCTCACGGTCAACGGGGATGAAGTGCAGCTCCCCAAACCCGTAAAGGTAAACGGAAATACGGTGACGCAGGAATATTGGATACAGGATCAGGATGTGATTGAATTTTTGCCGTACTACACATTGGAGCAGTTTTGCGAATACATGGGTGTCTCAACAGACGACATGGTACTGTATATAAACGGTGAGGAGGCAAAAACGGACGCTACCGTCTGCGGTACGGACAAAATTGAGCTAAAGAGCAAAAAAGAGATTGAGCGGCAGGAAATTTATGAGGCGGCGCAGCGTGAGGCAAAGAGGGAAAAATTCAGTGAGGCTGTAAAGAAGCATGTTGCCGAAAATGCCAAACTCGCGGAAGAAGAAAAACAAGAAAGCGTGAACGCGCAGGTATCTGATCAGAAGCCGGAACGCGAAGAAACAAAGGAGACTGCGAAAACGACTGAGACAGTCAATGAGACGAAAGCGTCCTCCAATACCAAGACAGATGCAAAGACCTCAGAAACCGTTCATGTATTTAAGAGCATGGTAGAAGATGCCGCAAAGGAAGAGAAGAAAGAAGAAAAGAAGGAAGAGGAAAAGAATACAGAGGAGCATTTTGAGGAATTTAAAAAAGTAATTGTTATAGTTAACCAAAAACCTATTGTCATGAGAGGAAAAAAGAATTATACTTTTGTTGACATCTTTGATTACATCAATTTTGACACCAGTAAGATGCGCGGCTCCGGAATTGCGACACTTGTCAACGGAAAAGACGCACAATATACACAAGAGCTTTACAACGGGGACAAGATTGATGTATACTGGAAGGAATGAAAAAGAGAGACAAGAGGTTATGTTGAAAAATCATAGATTTTTCAACAGGCAAATTTGTGCTTGCGCCCAAATTCGCAGGTATAGGCAGTCATGGGGGTAGGAATAGGTGAAATTATGTAGTATAGCCAGCGGAAGCAGCGGCAACTGTATTTATATCGGTACGGAGGCAACGCACCTGTTGGTGGATGTAGGCATAAGCGGGAAAAAGACGGTGGAAGGCTTGAACGGGCTTGGGCTTACAGGAAACGACATAGACGGCATCTTAATTACGCACGAGCACTCAGACCATATCAATGGTTTGGGTGTGATGTGCAGAAAATTCGGTATTCCGGTCTATGGAACAAAGGGCACGATTTCAGCAATCAGAGAAGTGAGTAATCTTGGCAAATTAGATGACTCACTTTTTCACGTGATACGTGCGGACGAAAAATTTATCTTAAAGGACATCACGGTAAATCCGATGAAGATTTCACACGATGCGGCGGAGCCGGTGGCATACCGTTTTCAATACGGAGGCAGACGCATGGCGGTTGCAACGGATTTGGGAATTTACGACGAGTATACGGTGGAAAGCCTAAAATGCATGGATGCGCTTTTATTGGAGGCAAACCATGATATTAATATGCTTCAGGTAGGACCGTACCCCTATTATCTGAAACAGCGCATTCTCGGAAACAGGGGGCATCTGTCGAATGAGCTTTCCGGAAAGCTGTTAAGCCGTCTTTTACATGACAATTTAAAGGCGGTGGTGTTAGGGCATTTAAGCAAGGAGAATAATTTGGCGGAGCTTGCATACGAGACGGTACGGCTTGAGATTTCAATGGCGGATAATCCTTATCGTCCGGACGATTTCCCGATTTTCGTCGCAAATCGCAGTGAGATTTCACAATTGGTTGAAATTTAATGGTATTTTTTATAATATAATTCGGATTAGGAGAGGAGCGCAAATTATGAAAAAAACAATTATAACGGTCGTTGGAAAGGATACAGTCGGCATTATTGCAAAGGTGTGTACATATCTTGCGGAGAATAAGGTGAATATTTTGGATATTTCGCAGACGATTGTGGACGATTATTTTAACATGATGATGATTGCGGATATGAGCAGCGCCGCAAAGTCGGTGAGCGAAGTTTCCGATGATTTGGATCGGCTTGGAGCGGATATTGGTGTTATTATCCGCTGCCAAAGGGAAGAAATCTTCAATAGCATGCATAGGATATGAGCAGCGCCAAATGATAAAACGGTAGACTGACTGCTTGCAGGCATATTTTCCGATTTATCATTAGATAGGGTGAAGCCCGGCAATTTGAAAAAACTTCGGTTTTTCAAATTGGTACTGCGGACTGGAGGGAAAGAGGATAGAAGATGGAGGATAAGCGATGATAAACATTCAAGAGGTGTTGGAAACCAACAATATGATTGAGAAAGAAAATCTTGATGTCAGGACAATCACACTCGGCATCAGTCTGTTAGACTGTATTGATTCCGATTTGGACCGGTTAAACGAAAAAATATATGATAAAATAACAAAGACGGCAAAGGATTTGGTTGCCGTAGGCGAAGCGATTGAGAAGGAATTTGGCATTCCGATTGTCAATAAACGTATCTCTGTTACGCCGATTGCGCTTGTGGGCGGTGCGGCATGTAAAACATCAGACGATTTTGTGACCATTGCAAAGACGCTTGACAGGGCAAGAAAAGACGTAGGCGTTAATTTTTTGGGCGGTTATTCCGCTTTGGTTTCAAAAGGTATGACAAAAGCTGATGAACTGCTTTTGCGTTCTATCCCAAAAGCGCTTGCCGGGACACAGCTTGTCTGCAGTTCAGTAAACCTTGGTTCGACAAAGACCGGAATTGACATGGATGCGGTACGTCTTATGGGAGATATTATAAAAGAAACGGCGGAGCTGACAAAGGAAAATGATTCGATTGGCTGCTCCAAGCTGGTGGTATTCTGCAATGCGCCGGATGACAATCCGTTTATGGCAGGTGCGTTTCACGGCGTTACGGAGGCAGATGCGATTATCAATGTGGGGGTCAGCGGTCCGGGCGTGGTAAAAAATGCACTGGAGAGCGTACGTGGGAAGAACTTTGAGATTTTGTGCGAGACTATTAAAAAGACGGCGTTTAAGGTGACGAGAGTCGGTCAGCTTGTGGCGCAGGAGGCGTCGAAGCGTTTGGGTATTCCGTTTGGCATTGTTGACCTTTCGCTTGCGCCAACGCCGGCAATCGGCGACAGTGTGGCGGATATATTGTGTGAGATTGGTTTGGAGTATGCAGGTGCGCCCGGAACGACGGCGGCACTGGCATTGTTAAATGATCAGGTAAAGAAGGGCGGCGTAATGGCATCTTCCTATGTTGGCGGACTGAGCGGGGCGTTTATTCCGGTCAGCGAAGATCAGGGCATGATAGATGCCGTAAATGCAGGTGCGCTTACGCTCGAAAAACTGGAGGCAATGACCTGTGTGTGTTCCGTGGGACTTGATATGATTGCAATTCCGGGAGATACAAAGGCGACGACGATTTCGGGAATTATCGCAGATGAGCTTGCAATCGGCATGATTAACCAAAAAACGACGGCAGTGCGCATTATACCCGTAATCGGAAAGACAGTCGGGGATAATGCGGAGTTTGGCGGATTGCTGGGACATGCGCCGATTATGCCGGTGAACCGTTTTTCATGTGACGCATTTGTCAATCGCGGCGGAAGAATTCCCGCACCGATACACAGCTTTAAGAATTAATATGAATGACTTCTCTGGTCAACTCGTTTAAAAGTGACACATGTGTCACTTTTTGCGCTTTTACGCCCTCATACAGGTTGGCGGCATGAATATCCGCCTCGAGGGAAATGCGGGCGCTTCCAGTAAGCATATGAAGCCCTTTTGCAGGGGAAGTGATAACGGGAATGGCTGCGTTTTCCTGTATGGTGTTTAACAGTCTGCTCCTGCCGTTTTTCGTCCGAAAGCCGAGCAGTCTTGCATAGCCGCAGCCGTCTGCCTTTAATCGGTCGGCATGCTCCTGCGTCATATCAAGGAGAATATGCATCAGACTGCGGCAGATGCGTGTATAGGTAAGGTGTTTGCTTTTACATAGCTGTACAAAGGTCTCAAATGACGTAAACTGCATAAGCTTTGCGGATATGGTGTTGGAAAGTGCGGGGCTGATGTCAAAAAATCGTGAAAAATTCCCATTAAGGTATGCATCCTGCATCAGTTTATATAAGAGAACCTGCGAAAAATCATCTAAAAATAAGAAACGGTTTTCTTTTAGGATTTGCAGGCAGGCATCGGGCAGATGACCGCAAAGATGGGACACGGCGCTGCCGGGGGCATTTTGGAGGCTTTTTCGGATAGCGTTTGCGGACGGCAGCTCTTTTGGGGAGAGCGTATCCGCGTGAAAGCCCGCACCAGTTCGCTGTAGTGTAAGCGGCTTCACAGTGCTTTTTTGCTGCCGGAGCGCCTTGAGGTATTCCAGTGCAAGGATATTGTTAGGGGTTGCGAAAACCTCCGTGATTTTTTCTTTATTGCAGTCGGCGGACAGTGCTTTTACTGCCTCGCTTCTTGCAAAAGGAAAGGATTTTCCGGTTTTCAGATGGTGATTTAAAAGGCGGCGGTATGCGTCCGACTCATCCGCGATCATTGTGGCGCAGTCCTGCAAAAGAGAAATGTCTCCGCACTCGCTTCCGAAGTGAAGGACGTCCGTTACGCCAAGACGATCCATAAGCGATACCGCTCCCTGTGCGAAATACTCCGCGCTTGCGAGCGCAAAATATACAGGCAGCTCAAAAACAGCGTCTGCGCCGCTTGCGAGCGCCATGCGGCAGCGCGCGTATTTGTCGATAACTGCCGGAGCGCCTCTTTGTACGAAATCACCGCTCATCAGAATGATAATTTCGTCTGCGCCGACGGTTTCGCGGATGGTATTTAACTGCAGCAGATGTCCGTTGTGAAACGGATTATATTCGGCAATAATTGCGGCAATTTTCATATAAAAAATCCTTTCTTGCATTTATAACAGTATTATGATACCATATTTTCGCTTATACGGACTATTAAAATATGAAAAATCCTGTTTTGAACGGAAAAATTTTATAGATTTGGTTGACAAAATTTTCAGGTTTCGGTATAATATGTGAATGTGTGAAGAGGAGTCTGCAATGTTAGTGAATTTGGTAGATGTGTTTACAAATGACGGTTGTGTGCAGGAAATGGACGTGCCCTATGAGGCGGAACGCTTTTCCTGTGTGTATGGGAATTTTTCCATTCAGGAAAAAAATCCTGTGACATTAAGACTTTCACATTTGGGTCAGTCAAAGGCGCTGGCGGAAGGAAATATAAAGCTGACACTGGTGCTTGCCTGCGACCGATGTTTAAAAGATGTGGAATATCCGTTTGATGTTACCTTTCGTTTAAAGCTGGTTTCTCCTGATTACGCGGGTGCGGACAGGGATGATTACGAATTTAGCGTTTTGGAAGGGAATCACTTAAATGTGGACGAACTAATCAGAGCTGAAATCTTATTCAATTGGCCGGAAAAGGTTTTGTGCCGTGAAGACTGCAAAGGAATTTGTAAAGTTTGCGGTCAGAATCTGAATGACGGAGCATGCGGCTGCGATGATTTCGTGCCGGATCCCCGTATGGCGGTAATAAAAGATCTTATGAATGCAAATAAGGAGGTGTAACAAATGTCTATATGTCCAAAAAATAAATCTTCGAAAAGCAGAAGAGACAAGAGAAGAGCAAACTGGAAGATGAGCGCTCCTACATTGGTAAAATGCAGCAAGTGCGGTGCTTTAATGATGCCCCACAGAGTATGCAAGGCTTGCGGCTCTTACAACAAGAAAGAGATTATCGCAGCAGACTAATCAGAAAAATCAAGGGATTGAGAGGTTTTCGGACTTCTCAATTTTTTGTTTTCGGAAGAAAAGGCAGGATATTGATTATTCTTGGTGTTATGATATAATGTCGATAGACATTATACCTTGCCCGAAAGGGCATAAATTACCATAATTACGAAGTAATTATGATATAATGTCGATAAATATTGTGTTTAACAGTGAAATAATCTATAAAAATATGTTATAATAATCCATAAAAATGCATAGGGAAGAGGGAAAGGAGCGTATGACAATACAAGAATGCTACGATATAATTGGCGGCGACTACGAAGATGTCTTTGAACGGCTCTGTAAAGAGGAACGTATCAAAAAATATATGTTTAAATTCCTGAATGATCCCAGCTTTGAAATGCTGTGCACCTCCTTAAACGAAGAAAATTTGGAAGGGGCGTTTTGTGCGGCGCATACGCTGAAAGGAATTTGTCAAAATCTCGGGTTCGGGAATCTATACGAATCCTCCGACCGGCTGGCTGAAAAGCTCAGAACAAGGAAAAAACAGAATGTAACGGAATTTATGAGACAGGTAGAAGAGGACTATGGAATGACAGTGTCTGTAATTAAACAGTTTCAGGCACAAAATACTATCTGAACAAATAATTGGAGATAAGATATGGCAAAAAAAGATCACAAAACGCAAAAAAGCGACAAATTTACCATTGACCAACTGAATGAAATCAAAGAAGGAAAGGACGCCGGATTGGATATTTCCATTTATGCAAAACCGGAATATTATGCAATCCAAATGCGCCAAATCCGGTTTGGTCTGATGGAGGGGCTGCCGGTAGAAGTCTATGCAAAGCCGGAATATGACTGGTTTCAGATGGAGGAAATCCGAAAAGGACTGAAAAGCAATCTGAATGTACAACGTTATGCAGACCCCAATATTCCCTACGATAAAATGCGTCAGGTCCGCGAAGGGCTGATGGACGGACTCGAGCTTCACAAATACCTGCAGTTTGACGCAGGCGTGCTCAGGGAGCTTCGCAAGGCGATGTTGTCCAAGGTCAACATCATAAGCTACATAAAACAGGGGTACGATGCGGAGCAGTTGGAAGAAATCCGCATTGCGCTCGAGAAGAAACTCAATATTATTCCCTATCTGCTTCCGGAGCTGCGCGGCGTTTCCATTGCGCAAATTCGCCTTGGTTTGGAGAGAGGACTGGACGTGTCTGCTTACGCCAAAGTTGAATACAGTTGGCGGCAGATGCGTGAAATTCGTCTCGGACTGGAAAACAGAGTTGATATTTCCGTTTATGCGAAGCCGCTCTACAACTGGCAGCAGATGCGTGAAATCCGTCTTGGACTGGAGGCGGGCATTGATGTCAGCGCATACACAAGTCTGATGTGGACGGCATCAGATATGAAACGCAAGCGACAGGAAGTGCATGGAGATGATATTTCGCAGGAGCTTTTGGATATTTTGGCAGGAAAGAAAATTGAACCGGAAGAAAATGAGTATTTTACGGTGAGCATCAGTCAGGATGAAATGGAGGCGTACTTTGAGGTACGGCGGGAAAATACCCAGTTGCAAAGAGAGAAAATCGAAAATATTTTAGCGATGAACGGCATTCGCGCGGGCATTATTGAAGAAGCGGTTCAAACGCTTTCAAAAGGCGGGCTGTCCATGCAGAAAGTGCTGATTGCAAAGGGACAGGAAGCGGTACACGGAACGGACGGCTGGTATGAATACTTCTTTAAGCTCAAAGAGGAACGGCGCCCGCTGATGTTGTCCGACGGCTCGGTAGATTATCAGAATACACAGTGGTTTGAGATTGTCGAAAAAGGACAGAAGATTGCGTATTATCATGAAGCATGCATCGGCTCGGAGGGTTATACGGTGACCGGAAGGGTGCTGCCGGCGCATAAAGGAAGAGAGCAGAGTGTTCTTGCGGGCAGAGGGTTTATCCTGATGCCGGATCAAAAGACGTATGTTGCGGCGGAAAGCGGAAAAGTAGAGCTGCGGGGCAATCTGCTTGAGGTGACAAAGCTTTTGGTACTGCAGGAGGTTAAGATGCCGACCGGAAAAGTGGACTTTGACGGCTCTGTGTATGTGCGGGGGAACGTCGGTATCGGAACGACGATTAAGGCAACAGAGGACGTTTTTGTGGACGGTTATGTGGAGGCGACGCGCATTGAATGCGGCGGAAGCATTGTCCTGCGTCAGGGCATTAATGCTGCCGGCCAGGGGTATCTCAAGGCGGGAAAAGGCGTTGCCGGGCGATTTTTTGAATCCGCAAAGGTTTATGCCGGCGAGCTGATTCAGGCAAACTACTGTATGAATTCGGAGCTTTATACGGACGGAAAGGTAATCGTGAGCGGTGAGTTCGGGGCGCTTGTCGGCGGAATGATACAGGCGGTCCGGGGACTTGATGCGTACAACGTCGGAAACCGTGTCGGAATTCCCACGTATCTGAAAATCGGCATTAATGATACGCTGATAAAACAGCAGTATGAGATTGAGGCACGAATGACAGAGGTCGAGAAAGAGTTAAGCATTCTGCAAAATGCTTACCATGATTTGCAAAAGAAGTATCCGATTGAGGTCAGACGGCAGATGGATATTTATTTGAAAATAGAAAGCGCCATTTATACCAAGGAACAGCAGAAAGATTATTTGGTCGGGGAAAAGGCGAAAATGGATGAGCGGATGACAGCAGTCAATGATGCCAAAGCAGTCATCCACGGAAACTGCTGTGAGGGTGTTTTAATTGAAATAAACGGAATCCGCTGGAGCGCGAAAGAGGTGCGCAATGTCACGATTATCAGAACGGGAAACCGAATAGCGATTTTTGAAAACTAAGGTGTGTACAAAGCGAAAGAAGGGAATATCATGCGTAATAAAATATTGATTGTAGATGATTCAGAATTAAACCGCGAAACGTTGGCTGAAATTTTGGAGGACGATTTTTCGGTTATGGAGGCGGAAAACGGAATAGAGGCGCTTGCGCTTTTGGATAAGCACCAAAAGGAGCTGGGAGCTGTGCTGTTGGATTTGGTTATGCCCGACATGGACGGCTTTGCCGTATTGGAGGCGATGAAGGAAAAAGGGTATATGGGGAAAATTCCCGTGCTGATTATCAGCGGTGAGAAATCCCTTAAAACGGAAAAGAAATGTTTTAAGGCGGGCGTTTCCGACTTTATCCGAAAGCCGTTTGACAATAAACTGGTAAGCAACCGAGTGAAAAATATTTACAATTTGTTTGAGTATCAAAATACCTTGGAGGAGAAAGTTACGAAGCAGACGGAGGCGTTGCAAAAACAGTATAAACTCCTTCAGATTCAGGCGGATCGGTTAAATAAGGTCAACGATAATATTTTAAATATTTTGGGGACGATTGTAGAGTACCGGAATTTAGAAAATGCCGATCACATCAGACGGGTAAAAGAATTTACACGTATTCTTGCATTGGAATTTATGAAAATGCATCCGGAATACAAGCTGACGGAAAAGAAGATTGACATGATTGTGGCGGCAAGCGCATTGCACGACATCGGAAAGATTGCGATACCGGACAGTATTTTATTAAAGCCTGCAAAGCTTACGGCAGAGGAGTATGAGTGCATCAAATCGCATACGACGAAAGGCAGTGACATGCTCAATAGTATTAAAGGCATTTGGGATGAGGAATACCGCAATACGGCATACGATATTTGCAGACACCATCATGAACGGTATGACGGCAGCGGTTATCCCGACGGACTGGTGGGAGAAGACATTCCGATTTCGGCGCAGCTTGTGTCGGTTGCAGAGGTTTATGACGCATTGATTAGTGAAAAGGTGTACAAGGGAGCGCATACGCCCGAGGAGGCGTTTCACATGATTATGACGGGCGAGTGCGGCGTTTTTTCACCAAGAATTTTGGAAAATCTGCGCACGGTTAAGGAACAGTTTGAGGCATGTGCCCGTTCTTAAGTTTATTTTGGGGCGATTTTGCTTGATTTTTGACAGCGGTTTTAGTATCATTTATAGTGATATGGAGGATTTTTACAATGGACGAAATGGTTAAGGTAGCAGTAGACGCGATGGGCGGCGACAACGCGCCGAAGGAAATCATCAAGGGCGCTGTCGAGGCAGTAAATGAAAACAGTAAAATCAAGGTATATCTGACAGGCGTAAAAGATACGGTGGAGAACGAGCTTGCGCAGTATACCTACAATAAAGAACAGATTGAGGTAGTAAACGCCACGGAGATTATCGAGACGGCGGAGCCGCCCGTAATGGCAATCCGCAAGAAAAAGGATTCGTCGATTGTGGTGGCGTTAAATTTGGTCAAGGACGGGACATGTGACGCGTTTGTGTCGGCAGGCAGTTCGGGTGCGGTTCTTGTCGGCGGACAGCTGATTGTCGGTCGAATCAAAGGAATTGAACGTCCGCCTCTTGCTCCTCTTATTCCGACGGAGAAAGGCTGCTCACTCTTAATTGACTGCGGTGCGAACGTGGATGCGAGACCGTCGCAGCTCGTGCAGTTTGCGAAAATGGGTTCAGTATATATGGAAAGCGTTATGGGCGTGCCAAATCCGAAGGTGGCGATTGTCAATATCGGCGCGGAGGAGGAGAAAGGAAACGCGCTTGTAAAAGAAACGTTTCCGCTTTTAAAGAACTGTCCTGAGATTAACTTTATCGGAAGTATTGAGGCGAGGGAAATTCCAACCGGATATGCGGATGTTATTGTCTGTGAGGCGTTTGCGGGAAATATTATCTTAAAGCTCTATGAGGGCGTCGGGGCAATGCTGCTTCGTAAGGTGAAATCAAGCCTGATGTCTTCTCTTAGAAGTAAAATAGGGGCATTTCTTATCAAGCCTGCATTGAAGCAGACACTAAAAGGATTTAGCCTTGAGGAACATGGCGGAGCGCCGCTTCTTGGCTTAAACGGTCTTGTGGTAAAGACGCACGGCAGTTCGGAGGCGGTCGAAATCAAGAATTCGATTTTGCAGTGTGCGACGTTTAAAGAGCAGAAGATTAACGAGAAGATAAAAGAGAAGGTTGTCTTAAAGGATGAGGGATAATAATGGAATTTGATGCGTTGCGAAAGGTGATCGCGGCTGTTTTGGGAATGGATACGGACGAAATCAGCCCCGAGATGGATTTTGTGTCCGACTTGGGTGCCGATTCGTTGGACCTTTATCAGATTTTTACCGGTGTGGAGGACGCGCTTGGAGTAACAATCCCGCCCGAGGAAGTGGAGCACATTACCACGGTCAGGGAGGCATTGGAGCTGATTAATCAAAAAATGTGATGAAAAAGCCCTTTTCGATGGGGCTTTTTGTATGGAGGTATAAAGACAATGCAGAATATGAAAGAACTCTTAGCGCAGTTACAGGAAAAAATAGGGTACCGGTTTTCGGACGAAGGGCTTTTAAGACAGGCGGTTACACACAGCTCTTTTGCAAACGAGCAGAAAATTAACAAGTTAAGTAACTACGAGCGACTTGAGTTTTTGGGCGATGCCGTGCTTGAGATGGTTTCGAGTGAATTCTTATATAAGGAAAATCCCCAAATGCCGGAGGGACAGCTGACACGGCTGCGTGCGTCAATGGTGTGCGAGCCGGCGCTTGCATATTGCGCAAGGGATATTGATTTGGGGTCTTACATTCTCTTAGGAAAAGGTGAGGAAGCGACGGGCGGACGAAAGCGTGATTCGATTACGTCCGACGTGATGGAGGCTGTGATTGGCGCGATTTTTCTTGACGGCGGAATTGAGGAGGCGAAAAAGTACATATACCGTTTTATTCTCTCTGATTTGGAAAATAAAATTCTTTTTATGGACAGCAAGACACTTTTGCAGGAGGAGGTCCAAAAAAATAATACGGCGCAGCTGCATTATGAGCTGATTGGCGAAACAGGACCGGACCATGATAAGGAGTTTCATGTCAAGGCGTATCTTGACGGAAAGGAAATCGGGACGGGTATTGGAAGAACGAAAAAAGCGGCGCAGCAGCAGGCGGCGTATGAAGCGCTGATGCTGCTAAAGGGGAGAAACAGGTAAATGTATTTAAAGAGTATTGAGGTACAGGGCTTTAAGTCCTTTGCAAATAAGATTTTATTTCAATTTCATCAGGGCATTACTGACATTGTGGGTCCAAACGGTTCGGGAAAGAGCAATGTTGCGGACGCGGTACGATGGGTGCTCGGCGAGCAGCGGATTAAGCAGCTGCGCGGGGAATCCATGCAGGATGTCATTTTTTCGGGAACGGAGCTTAGGAAACCGCTTGGGTATGCGTATGTGGCGATTACGTTTGACAATGCGGATCATAAGCTGGCGATTGATTATAGTGAAGTGACGGTTGCAAGAAGGCTTTACCGCAGCGGTGAGAGTGAGTATTCGATTAACGGTATTCCGTGCCGTCTAAAGGACGTGAACGAGCTGTTTTACGATACAGGTATCGGCAAAGAGGGGTATTCGATTATCGGACAGGGACAGATTGAGAAGATTTTGAGCGGAAAGCCCGATGAGAAGCGGGAGCTTTTTGACGAGGCGGCAGGTATTGTGAAGTTTAAAAAGCGCAAGGCGACGGCGCAGAAAAAGCTTGAGGACGAAAAAAACAATCTTGTGCGTGTCACGGATATTTTAAGTGAGCTGGAAAAGCAGACGGGACCGTTGGAAAAGCAGTCGGAAAAGGCAAAAGTATACTTAAAGAAAAAAGAGGAACTAAAGGAACTGGATGTCAACCTGTTTCTTTTGGAGAATGAAAACCTTTCCAACCAGCTTACGGAGATTGACAAAAAATATACAATTGCGAAGGATGAATATGACGAAACGGCAAAAGCATACGATAAGATTAAGGAAGAGTATGATACTGTTGCAAAACGGATTGAGGAGCTTGAACAGGAGCTTGAGGATACAAGAAATACGCTGACGGACACCAGTGTGATGCGCGGAAAGCTTGAGGGCGAGATGAACGTTTTGCGGGAGCAGATTAAGGGTGCACAGGGAAACGAGCAGCATTTTAACGAGCGTATTGCGGCAATCCGTGAGCAGCTTGAAAAACAGGAGGAAGAGCGCGATAAAATCCTTACAGTCAAGACGGAGCTTGACGCGCGGGTAGCGGATATTGAGAAAGAGCGCAGCGAGGCGAAAGGTTCGCTTTCTGCGGTTCAGGCGCGCATTGAGGAACTGAATGAAAAGCTTGAGGCGGATAAGAACCGGATGATCGCAATGCTTGGAGAGCGTGCCACGATTAAGTCCAATATCGGAAGCCTCGACGCGATGATGGAGCAGCTTCGTATCCGCAAGGCGGAGCTGAATTCAAGGCTGCTGCGTGCAAAGAGCGATGAGGCGGAGCTTGACGCGGAACTTCAGACGCTTCAGGAGGAATTTTGCAGGATAAACGACGAGATTATTGCGGCAAATGACAGGCTTTCGCAGTTGGATGCAAAGACAGGGACTTTTAAGGAGCGGCTCTCCAATAAAGATGAGGAAATCCGGACGCTTCAGGGAGAATATCAGCGGTGTAAGACAAAGCTTGATACCATTTCCAACCTTACGGAGCGGTATGAAGGCTATGGAAACAGCATTCAGCGCGTGATGGAGCAGAAGGAGAAAAATGCTGGCATTGTCGGCGTTGTAGCGGATATTATTAAAGTTGATAAGAAGTATGAAACCGCGATTGAAACGGCGCTTGGCGGAAATATCCAAAATATTGTTACGGACAATGAGGATACGGCAAAGAAAATGATTGTTTTCCTGAAAAAAAACAGATTCGGACGCGCGACGTTTCTGCCGCTTACAAGCATTACGAAACCGCAGGAATTTAAAACGCCGGAGGTCTTGCAGGAGCAGGGAGTAATCGGGCTGGCGGATTCGATTGTACGGGTGGAGAAAGCGTATGAGAATGTTGCAAAGACCATGCTTGGCAGGATTGTCGTGGTGGACCATGTTGACAATGCGGTAAAGATTGCGAAAAAATATCATTATGGTGTGCGTATGGTAACGCTTGAGGGCGAGCTTCTCGTTCCGGGCGGCGCAATCAGCGGCGGTGCGTTTAAAAACAATTCCAATCTTTTGGGAAGACGCCGTGAGCTTGAGGAGCTTGAGAAGAAGGTTTTGGAAACCAAAGAGCGGTTAAGGCAGGCGGAGCAGGATATTGAGGACATCAAGGCAGAGCGAAATGTGCACAGAAAGGATATAGAGGACGCAAAGGCAAAGCTGCAGGAGCTTTTTCTTGCACAGAATACGGCAAGACTAAACGTGACGGCTGCCGAGGAGCGCAAGACGGAGGCACGGCAGGGCTTTGGCTCGTTAAAGGACGAGGAGCAGGAGATTGCGCAAAAGACAGAAGAAATCAATGTTGATAAGGAGCGGATTTTAGAAGAACTAAAAAACTCTGAAGAGGAAGAGAAAAAGCTTGAGGCAAATATCGTCGTGTATCAGCGTGAACTGGAAACGTACCGCGCCGAGGAGTCGAGCAAAACGGGCATGGTTGGCGAGTGGGACGTAGAGTATGAGAAACTTTTGCAGAAACAGGAGTTTGAACAGACAAACCTAGACCGTGTAGAGCATGAAATTTCCCGGCATAAAGAGGAGCTTTCGGAGGTACAGACAAATCTTGATGCATGTCACGGCGATATGGAGGCAAAACAGCACAATATTGCTGAAATTGAAAAGACAATTATGGCATCGCACGGCACGCAGTCGGATGCGGAGGCTGCGCTCAAGGAGAAGCAGCAGACAAGGGACGAGCTGCAGCAAAAGCAGAAAGGCTTTTTTACGACAAGAGAGGAAATATCGGAACAGAAAAATGCGCTTGACAAGGAAATCTACCGGTTGAACGCACAGCGGGAGAAATTTGAGGAGGCAATGGAAGCGCAGATGAATTACATGTGGAGTGAGTATGAAATTACGCTGGGCAGTGCCACAGGAATGCGCAACGAGACGTTTAGTGACGCTGCGGCGATGAAGAAGCTGATTGCGGAGATTAAGGAGGGTATTAAGAAGCTTGGTGATGTCAACGTTAATGCGATTGAGGATTACAAGGCGTTGATGGAGCGATATACGTTTATGAAAAACCAGCATGACGATTTGATTGAAGCAGAGAAGACGTTGGAGAATATTATCGAAGAGCTTGACGCAGCAATGCGCAAACAGTTTGCCGAGAAGTTTGAAGAAATCAAACGCGAGTTTGACAAGGTGTTTAAGGATTTGTTTGGCGGCGGAAAGGGTACGCTTGAGCTGATTGAGGATGAGGATATTTTGGAGGCGGGTATTCGTATTATCGCGCAGCCGCCCGGAAAAAAACTCCAAAATATGATGCAGCTTTCCGGCGGAGAGAAATCGTTTACGGCAATTGCGCTTTTGTTTGCGATACAAAATTTAAAGCCGTCACCGTTTTGTCTTTTGGATGAGATTGAGGCAGCGCTTGACGAGGAAAATGTAAGCCGATTTGCCAAATATTTGAATAAGCTTAAAAAGTCCACACAGTTTATTGTAATTACCCACAGACGTGGTACAATGGAACAGGCAGACAGACTGTATGGTATTACCATGCAGGAAAAGGGCGTGTCCACGCTTGTCAGTGTCAATTTGGTGGACAGTGAAATGGATCAATGGAGTCAGGAGAATAAGGAGGAGAACTGATGGCAGGTTTTTTCAGCCGCTTAAAGGAAGGCTTGAATAAGACAAGAGATAACATCGTGGCAGGGATTGACGCGGTATTTTACGGCGCGTCGGAGATTGACGACGATTTTTATGAGGAGCTTGAGGAAATCCTGATTATGGGGGATATTGGCGTCAATGCCACGAATGACATTATAGAGCGCATGAAGGACGAGGTGAAAAAACGGCATCTGCGTCACCCGTCCGAGTGCAAGGAGCTGCTTGTTGAGAGTATCAAGGAGCAGATGCGCGTGGAAGAGACGGCGTATGATTTTGAGAAGAAGCAGTCGGTGATTTTTATCATTGGCGTAAACGGTGTGGGAAAGACGACTTCAGTCGGAAAGCTTGCAGGCATTTTGAAGGGACAGGGCAGAAAGGTGCTGATTGCCGCCGCCGATACGTTTCGTGCCGCCGCGGGCGACCAGCTTGCGGAATGGGCACACAGAGCGGGTGTTGACATGATTGGCGGCAACGAAGGTGCGGACCCGGCTTCTGTCATTTACGACGCGGTGAATGCAGCAAAGGCAAGAAAGATTGACGTGTTGATTTGCGACACGGCGGGGCGGCTTCACAATAAGAAAAATTTAATGGAAGAGCTCAAAAAAATGAACCGCATTATCGACCGCGAATTTCCGGACGCGCACAGGGAAAATCTGATTGTGCTTGACGGGACGACGGGACAGAATGCGCTTTCACAGGCGAGAGAATTCGGTGAAGTGGCGGACCTGACGGGAATTATCCTCACAAAGATGGACGGAACGGCAAAGGGCGGTATTGCGGTGGCAATCCAGTCGGAGCTGAATGTGCCTGTGAAGTACATAGGTGTGGGTGAGACGATAGAGGATTTACAGAAGTTTCATGCGAATGAGTTTGTGAACGCGCTGTTTGATATTGAAAGTGAAAAAGAGGATATGGCAGAAAATGCCACGACAGAAAGTGACACAAATGTCATAAATGAGGAGACGGCAAAAGCGCAGGAATCAGTGCAGGAGCAGCAAGTGGAAGACAGTGCAGCAAGCAAAGAAAATGACACGAGTGTCATAAGTGATTATGTGGAAGCCGTCACTGCGGAAAACGAGGACCATACAGAAAATGAGAAAAATGACACAGATGTCATAAATGAGGAGACGGACGATGCGGTTTCGGAAAAGCCAAAGAAAAAGAAATGGCTGTTTTGGTAATAGGTTTTGGTGATAGAGATGTTTGTGCATAAAATACGGTAAGGAGGAAATAATATCATGTCAGAAATGCTTACGTTGGAAAAGTTTGAGGAAGCGTCCGAAATCGTAAAGAAAGTCACTTCCGAAACGAAATTGATATACAGTGAATTTTTCAGTAACCAAACGGGGAACAAGGTGTACCTGAAGCCGGAGAATATGCAGCTTACAGGAGCATATAAGCTGCGCGGCGCATACTATAAGATTAGTACGCTTTCGCCCGAGGAGCGCGAGAAGGGATTGATTACCGCGTCTGCGGGAAACCACGCGCAGGGCGTTGCATATGCCGCAAAAAAATACGGTGTGAACGCAGTTATCGTTATGCCGACCACAACGCCGCTGATGAAGGTCAACAGAACAAAGAGTTACGGTGCGGAGGTTGTCTTAAAGGGAGATGTTTATGACGAGGCGGCGGAGTATGCATACCAGCTTGCGGCGGAAAAAGGTTATACCTTTATTCACCCGTTCGATGATTTGGCGGTTGCCACGGGGCAGGGTACGATTGCAATGGAAATCTTTAAGGAGCTGCCACTGGTTGACATCATTTTGGTCCCGATTGGCGGCGGCGGGCTTGCAACGGGTGTTTCCACGCTTGCAAAGCTGTTAAATCCGAAGATTAAGGTGATTGGCGTGGAGCCTGCGGGCGCAAGCTGTATGCGGGCATCGCTTCAGGCGGGGGAGGTTGTGACGCTTCCGGGCGTCAATACCATTGCAGACGGCACCGCAGTGAAGACACCGGGCAAAAATATTTTCCCGTATATTCAGCAGAATATTGACGAGATTATTACGGTGCCTGACGAAGATCTTGTGGTTTCGTTTCTTGATGTGGTGGAAAACCACAAGATGGTCGTGGAAAATTCCGGACTGCTTACGGTGGCGGCGCTGCGTCATCTTGATGTGAAGAATAAAAAAATCGTATCGATTTTAAGCGGCGGAAATATGGATATTATTACGATGTCGTCTGTCGTACAGCAGGGGTTGATTTTCCGTGACAGAATTTTCACGGTTTCCGTGCTTCTGCCGGATAAGCCGGGTGAGCTGACGAAGGTTTCGCAGGTGATTGCGGCGCAGAGCGGTAATGTAATTAAACTGGAGCACAACCAGTTTGTGTCAACCAACCGAAATGCCGCCGTGGAGCTGCGCATTACGCTTGAAACGTTTGGCACGGAGCATAAAAACCAGATTATCAAGGCTTTGGAAGAGAACGGATATCAGCCGAAACAGGTCAGGACGAATATCTAATCAATCTGCAAGAACGCAGGCTGTGACCAAGTGGAGTGATTTATGAGTGGAATGATAAAAGAAACGAAGAATACGGTAGCGCGTTACTTTATACTGACGGCAGCGGCATTTATTTATGCCGTTGCTATTAGTTTATTTTTGGACCCGAACGATATTGCGCCCGGCGGCGTGACGGGTGTTTCGATTTTGGTAAACCGTTTTGTGAATATTCCGACGGGTACGATTAATCTTCTGCTCAATGTGCCGATTGTGGCGCTTGGGCTGTGGAAGTTTGGCTGGCGGTTTATTGCGTCTACGATGTATGCGCTTTTTATGATTACGGTGTTTATGAATACGCTTTCGCCGCTTGGCGCAGTGACGCAGGATTTACTGATTGGGGCAGTAATCGGAGGCGCGCTGATTGGTGTGGCGCTTGCGCTTGTGTTTAAGTCGGGTGCGACGACGGGAGGCGCGGATATTATTATTAAGGTGATGCGCACGAAGTGGCGGCATATTAAAACAAATGTTCTGTTTCTAGCATTTGACAGTATGGTGATTGTGGCGTCCTGGATCGTGTTTCGGGATTTGACGGTGGCATTTTATGCGGGTGTTGCGGTGGTGATTGATTCCATTGTGATGGATAAGGTGCTTTACGGTTCGGACGAGGCGAAGCTGATTTTTATTATCAGCAGTGAGCCGACAAAAATGAAACAGCGTATTATGGGAGAGCTTGACATTACGACGACAATTATTCCGGCAATCGGCGCGTACACGAAGGAGCAGAAGGAAATGCTTATGGTCGTAATGAGAAAACAGATGGCGCCGAAGCTTGAGGAGATTGTGAAGGATGAGGACAAAGATGCGTTTATGATTATCGCGTCGGCAAATGAGATATACGGGCAGGGGTATAAGGATATTACGCGGGAAAAATTGTAAATGGTACATTTTTGTTTATGTACCATTTACAATTTTTTTTGTGCAAATAGAACTGTTTTTATGTTTATGTTTTATCAAAGCAGATAAAATTATATGCAAATATGACAAAAGACAATTGCTATTTTGTACCAAATTCCGTCTTTTCCTTTTACAAATGTTGACAGTTAAAGCTTGTATGTTAATATTATTTTAGAAATTGTCAATTTTTTGTTAAAGGAGATGTTTTATGAAGACAACAGGAAATTTTTTTACAAAACTCTTATTGGTTTTCATGTGCGTTGTGTACATCATTGCAGGTTTGCCTGCGACAGAGCTCGTGACGCACGCAGCCGCGGTTACTCCAACAAGCGGTAATATTTACTACATTAAAAACAAAAACAGCGGCATGTACCTGACTGTTGAGAATGATTCCGCATCAAACGGCGCGAATGTCATACAGGCAACCGGAACGGGAAGCCTTGGTCAGCGTTGGATACCGGAGCTTTGCTCTGACGGAACTTACAGACTTCACCCTGCAACGGATCTGACAGGCGGTATTTCGCTTGATGTGGCAAACGGCAGCACGGAAGACGGTACAAACATTCAGATTTGGGAGAATAACGGGTGTACGGCACAGCAGTTTGGTCTTGTAAAGTCCAGCGACGGATATAGTATCACCACGGAAGTGACAGGGCAGGAGAGCTGTCTTGACGTGTTGGATTTTAGCGCCGAAAGCGGCGCCAATGTGATACAGTGGACAAACAATGAATCAGATAATCAGATATGGTTTTTTGAGGAAGCACAATGGCCGGACGCATCAGAACCGGATAATGAATCCGATTCCGACAATGTGCCAAGTTCCGAAGACTCGTCCGATTCCACACCAAAAGAAGCTGTATTCGCTGTCACAAAGGGCGAAACGCCAACGGGCGGAAACATCTATTATATTAAAAATAAAAACAGCGGCATGTACCTGACTGTTGAGAATGATTCCGCATCGAACGGCGCGAATGTCATACAGGCAACCGGAACGGGAAGCCTTGGTCAGCGTTGGATACCGGAGCTTTGCTCTGACGGCACCTACAGACTCCACCCCGCAACGGACATGACAGGCGGCATTTCGCTTGACGTGGCATACGGCAGTGCAGATAACGGTGCCAATATTCAGATTTGGGAGAATAACGGCTATTCCGCACAACAGTTTGGCTTTGTAAAGTCCGGGGACGGTTATGCGATTACCACAAAGGTAACAAATCAGGAAAGCTGTCTTGATGTGGAAAGGAAGAGCACGCAAAGCGGCGCAAATGTCCTTCAATATACGAACAGGGGAGCGGATAATCAGATTTGGTATTTTGAAGTTGCACAGTGGCCTGGTTCCAATCCGGACACTTCCGACACGATTGTTTCCTGCGATACGACCTATGCAATGCAGAGAATACAGTTTATGAGCACATACAACAATAAGCTTATTACTGCGCCCGAAGGCAAAGGAACAGTCTCACTCAACAGCACGTCATCGACATTTAATCAGTGGGTGCTGATGAATGACGGAAGCGGCAAATACATGATTGTAAATGCAAAGACCGGATATGTCCTTGCACCTGCGGATAACAATGCGGCGTCCGGTGCGGCGATTGTGGCGACGGGCAAAACAGGCGCCACTGCACAATATTGGAAGATGGATGCCGTAAATACGGACTGCAACGGAAGCGGGCTTTCATACAGAATTTCAAACTGTGCGAATACAAATTTGTCTATTATCGTGAATAACGAAAAGCTTGTTCTTGGCACATATTCCGGTGCGTCGGCACACATGTTTTATATCAATTCATACGGTGCGGAAGGATTTGCCGGCAAGTGCTACAACATGAATAAAAACATGAAGGCTTCCATTACGGGAGGGCTGTTCGGCGCAACCGTTACGGTTTCGGATTTCGATAGCCTTTCCAAATATTGCGCAGGCGCAACACCTTATACGATCGTTATCAACGGTAATATTTCAAAATCAAACCTGACGAAGATTTTTGTAGGATCAAATAAGACAATTATTGGTTCCTTTACAGCCAATACCTTAAATAACATTCATTTCAGATGCACTGGCAATACGGGAAATGTTATCTTCAAAAATATCACGTTTCAGCATGATGCCGATAAGAATGCAAACGATGATATTCAAATGTATATCAGCAGCGGCAACAACTTTTGGCTTGATCACTGTTCCTTCATGGGACATAGCGCATTGACATCAAGCGATGTTGATAAGCACCTCTATGTGGGGCTTAAGGCGGACTATGTTTCCGTAACGGGATGTGTATTTATGAACCATAAATACGGACTGATTCTCGGATATCCGGAGGAAGACGGTGTCGGCACGTACGACGGCTATCCCCGTATGACGATTTGCAACAACTATTTCCATGGTGTACTCACAAGAGCTCCGGGACTTATGCGGTATGGTTATTTTCATGCATACAACAACTATATCTATGATTTTAATTTAGGTTATACGCCGTACACGGGAGCAAATATCTACTCTGAAAATAACTACTTTGCGGCAGGCAGTCATACAGGCGCCGTTGTGGACGACAAGGGTGTCGGCGGTTTTACAGATGTGGGATCTGTTCTCTCATATGATATATCTTCTTTGAAAACAGGTGCTACTTCCTTTAGACCGTCTAACAATTATTCGTATAACGTAAGAAATGCTGCGGACGCCAAGACGTGGTGCAGTAAGTATGCAGGCGTCACAAACGGCAGTATTCATTATGCAATTGACTGATACAAAAAGGCTGAACTATCACTTTAATTTATAATTTAATATTAAAAGCACGGATACTGCAAAGCAGAATTTTAAACAACCCCGCCGAAAACTATAAATGTCAGTTGAACATTGGTTTTTGAGGGGTTGTTTTTGTTGGGTGTCGGCGGGAAAGCGTTGGTTTCGGATAGTGCAACTGCCGGTTGACGGTATGGAAGCATTGTTTGGTAGTGTGCAACCGACAGGATATGGTACTCTTTTTCTGAACCGGGAAATGGTTTGGTTTCGAAAAGGAGGAATGGAAACGATGAAGAAACGAGAAGAGAAAAACGGTGAAGAAAGAATTACTGCGGTAAAAGAAAAGCGAATGGCATTTATTGAGCTTGCGGGATATGTTCTTTTTATGGTATGGTGTACTTATGTGGTATCTTTGATTGATACAGGGGGGCTTTTGCTTGGCGCTTTGGCGTATTTTTTCCAGCTTGCGGTTACCGTTTTTTGGGTGGTGAAAGCGGATAAGCAGCGGCTTTGTGATATTGGTCTGAAAAAGCCCGTGTTTTGGGATATCCCGAAAGGATTACTGCTGGGTTGCTGCATGTTTGCGGCGCAGCAGATTCCGTTGCTTCTTATGGGAATGGATTATTCCGCATTTGCGATGGCGCCTGACCGGGGTTTTATGATTGGGATGTCGCTATACTGTTTTCTGTGCGTAGGTGTCGTGGAAGAGTTGATGTTTCGCGGGTTTATCCTGCATAAGACGCAGGCGCTGTGCAAATCGCGGGTCGTTTGCGTGGGGATGAATGGTTTGCTGTTTTATGCGGTGCATTTGTTTCCACTGCGGTTTGTTTTTGGCGAGTTTTATAGTATTGTGGTGAATACGGCGCTGTTGTGCCTGTATTTTTATCAATCAAAGAATAAGAGTCTTGTTCCGCTGATGATTGCGCATGGGTTTTATGATGTTTTGACGTCTGTAGCGTTGCCTATTTTCGTTTTTTGGGCAAAAAGTTAAAACGGTGTGTGACGAATGCGGAAGCGGAGGACAGATGTGGAGGTTTTAATTGTGAAAATAATAACATATGAGGAGTTTCCGGATTGTGCGAAGGAAATTCGGGAGGCGGTGTTTGTAAAGGAACAAGGATTTCGGGACGAGTTCGACGAGACGGATGCGTCGGCGGTACATATTGTGGTGTTTGATAATGCAGGTGTGCCTGTGGGAACATGCCGTGTGTTTTGGAACGAGGAACGTGCATCTTATATTCTTGGCAGGCTTGCGGTTTTGAAGGAGCATCGCGGGGAACGGCTTGGTTCTTTGATTGTGCGGGAGGCAGAGCAGTATGTGCAGAAGACGGGACAGGCGCAGCTTGCTCTGCATGCGCAGTGTACGGCTTCGGCATTTTATGAGAAATTAGGGTACACGGCATTTGGGGAGATTGAGGAGGAGCAAGGGTGTCCTCATGTTTGGATGAAGAAGTCGGTTTGAGCGCTATGTAAGAAGATTAAAAAAAGAAACGGTGATTTTGCCAATGTCATTTAGATAAGGACAACATTGCAGTTAGGATTCTTTTTACAGCGAGTAAACATTTTGTTTATTCGCTGTTTTTCTATATTTAAAAGCATTCAACGTAATAAATTTGTACGACAAACAGACAGATGCTTTCATCTGTCTTAAAAATGGTATATACTAATATTTGATTAGGCTGCTCTATATAGAAAGCTTATCGCGGACTGGGGTTTGACTTTGCGAGGGTCTGTTCTCCCAGAACGTACAGGAAGAAGCTCATGTCCGATTAGATACTCTACATCGGGTGGAGCTTTTTCTTCTTTTATTGATAGAAAATGACAGCAAATTCGCATCGCACGGGTATAATTCAGCTGATATATATATTT
>KE159629.1:0-452754 GCA_000403335.2 Lachnospiraceae bacterium MD335 | reverse complement strand
TATATTTGCAGCCAACTTTCTGCTTGACAACCACATTAGTCGCTATAATCTCACAGAAATTATACAGAGTCATTCTTGACCATATTTCCTGCACAATATATTCTGGTTTCTTTGCATGAAACCGTGTTAATCCTAATGCATATTTTAACTCGCGAAAAGAGGTTTCTATTCCCCAGCGTTTCGCATATAACTGTTTGATTTCACCAGGACTAAATTTTTCTTGTGGCAGATTTGTAATAATACATTCATAAGAGTCTTGCGAGATTGGAAAACGCACTACTCTCATTTTTATTTCGTAAAACTTATTAAAATGCAGGTCAAGATAATCAAAAGGTGTTTTTTTCATAATAATTCTGTATTTTTGGGGATTTGCTTTTACTTCATTTGTCTGCTTTTTTGTGAGTGTAAGATTAACCCATTCGTCAAATTCATCACTCTCTGGCAGCATTGTTAGTTTCGAAGCTATTCCATTACTTGTTACATCTTTGACGCGTATTAAGTAATACATTCCTTTATGTTCCGCATGAGCAAATATATTGTAGTTCTCATAACCCCTGTCTGCGATAAAACAGCAGGCTGGCCACGGTATCTGTCAATCAATTCACACATAGCACTATTTTCATTTTTCAATCGGGCAGGTTGGATAATTGCATCTGTGTATCTTCTGCTGCATAAATCATAAAAAGCGTTTAAATGCAGCTGGTTGAAGCCTTTGCTGTCAGGAAGCGGTTGAAAATAGGTTGTTTCATCTTTAGGATTGCAGGCAATGCATAAATCCGAACCATCACAGGCAATTAATCTAAGTCCTTTATATGCAGCATTATCATTAAAAGATTTAGTGAATTCTTGAAATAAGAACTCAAATGCTTCTGGCAGTATCTGTGCCCTGCGCTGGTTAAATGCTGAATCCGATGGCGTGGAACTGTCAAAATCAAAATATTCCAACAATTCATCTCTTAATGCTTTGCCCTCCATTGTAAGCATAAACTTCATTATCTCTTCAAATGACCATTTCTTTTTACGTGAAAAATCCGTTTCTGGATTCTTTGTAAACAACCAACGGTAAGAATCCATCTCTGTAATAATGGATAATAGTTTTTGCTTTACCTCTGTAGAATAATTCATTGTGTAATCCTCCTTGCAACCAAGATGTTTTCTTGATTACAAGGGCCGCTCTGACTATCTTTCTTTTTAGATAGTCAGAGCGGCCACACATTTGGTTTATCCTGTCAAGTGCTTTATGAAATTATACAAAAAAAGAACAGGGTACATATTTCTACATACACTGTTCTTTGCATCGTCCTTATCTAAATGACATTGGTGATTTTGCCGTTTCTTTTTTTACAGCTTTAGTATACCACAAAAACCGCCAAATTTCAAGACTTGTATCCCCTTCCATAAGAAGGTATACTAACAATTCTAAGGGAGGGATGTGCGTATGGAAAAAAACTGGTTAGAGCTTATGAGTAACCGCGCGTGGTTGAAAGAGGTTCGGGAAACCAACCAATACACGCAGCAGTTTGGGCTTGTTCTGTCCGAAGAGGATACGCAGCTGTTGCTTGCCGAAAAGAATGCCATACTGAAAACACAGCGCAGGGTTGAGTTCGGGCAGGGGATTTTGCCGCAGATTATTTATGTGTTTTGTGATTCGGCGTTTATCTCGCAGGGGGATTACGTGGATACGCTGAATCGGCTTCAGGAGATTTTTTATCTGTATAAGAATGAAATGCAGGACGAAATCACGGACGAGGAGCTTTTAAACTTTATGAAGGAGCAGTTTGAAACGGTGTGTTACGGGGATTTGAATTACCTTGAGAGCACCTGTTTGGATATTTTTGCGCAGGCGGTCAGGGCTGGCTACAGAGGGTATCAGGAAACGCAGGGAAAGGGGGAATTTGGAAAACTGGACATTGTTGAGCGGTGGGACAAGGAGTTGTATTTGGAGGCATTGCGGGAACTTTGCTGGCGGTAGAAAAGACGGTTGCTGCAGGTTTTATAACGAATGGAGGATTTTATGGATTATGAAATGGAAGAACTGTTCCCGATTGTTTCCAGGTTGTCAAAGAAATATACACATAATGAGAGCACATCCGTGACGTATGAACGGGCGCAGGAACTGCTTGCGGCTGTTTTATACTGCTTGGAGGAGTGTTATCAGGAGCAGGGAGTGGTACCTGTACGAAAAGCGATGTCCGCAGAAGAGCAGTATCAGGCTGGGGTAAGGCTTTTGACGCAAAAGGTGACGGAGATTGCAAGCATATTTAATGTGTTATCGGAACGGTTTGAGGATTTTGGCGTTTGCTGTCTGCATGACACGGTACAAAAAGGGATTCCCAAGTTTTTGGAGCGGTACGATGTCCAATTTTGTCCGCAGGATACAATTTTGACGTTGGATTATCCCGTGCTTACGGATTGGAGCAGGTATACGGGGGCGGATGCCGTTTATGTGTATCTTTGTGCGATACAAAAAGAACAACAGTTCTTGCAAAGATTTGACAGAGAATACGTTCTTTCGGTTTTGCACAAATACAATATAGAATACCGGGAGATGTTCGATAATCTGTGCAGCGTTGTGCTTGGAAATACGGTCGGGCATCTTGCGATACAAAAGCCGCTTGGTGCGCAGGGATTTCAGGAAGCGGAGTATTTGCGGCTGGCGGAGGTGTTTCGTGGAAAATCAGTGACGGAGATTACGGATATGGTAAGACAGTTTATTCGCGGAATGGTTCGGCAGCTTTATGAAAATGATATGGAACTGGCAGAGTATTTGTGTAATGACGCGAAAAATTTGGCGGTACGGATTGATACAGCGGTATGTTATGGGCAGTTGGATAAGATTTTTCTGCTATAGCTTTTTGCGTGAAAGGACACGGACCTTTACAAGATTGCAGGGGAACGCTATAATTGTTTCATAAAACAGCTGCGACGGGAGCCTCGTGGCTGTGTTATTATAAGGCATTGCAGATTGGGGAGGCGTCCAAGGTCGTTCCGGTGGACAAGCTGAGCGTGGTTATTACGATTGTGCTTGCATTTGTTTTTCTGCACGAGCGGTTTACAGTAAAATCGGCTATAGGGTGTGTTTTGATTGGTGCGGGAACGTTGGTTATGGTTTTGTAGGAAGGGATTTTGATGAAGACGATATTTTTACACGGGTTAGGACAGGACTGCAAGAGTTGGGAGCGGACGGCAGCGGCGATGGGGAACGGGGGTGACGTGTATTGCCCGAGCTTACCGGATATGCTTTTGGGAAAAGAGGTCTGTTATGCAAATCTGTATCAGACGTTGGAGGAATATTGTGAACCGTTTAACGAGCCGTTTTGTCTGTGCGGGCTTTCCTTGGGCGGAATACTTGCCCTTCATTACGCGATTGCCCACAGTGACAGGGTTGCGGCTTTGGTGCTGATTGGCACGCAGTATCAGATGCCAAAAAGGCTGCTGAAACTGCAGAATATCCTTTTTCGCTGTATGCCCAATGCTGCGTTTCAAGGTATGGGATTTGGGAAAGCGGACGTTATAAAGCTTTCCAAGTCAATGATGCATTTGGATTTTGGGCAGGATTTGCGAAGGGTGCACTGTTGGACGCTTGTGGTCTGCGGAGAGAAGGACAGGGCGAACCGCGCGGCGGCGTTGAAATTGAAGGAGCGGATTCCGCGGGCGCAGCTTGCAATCCTTCCGCGGGCAGGGCATGAAGTGAATACAGAATGTCCGGAGGCGTTGGGGGATGTATTGCAGGCGTTTTTGGGGAAGAAAAGTTGAATGCAGAAAGGAGCAGAAGATTTTATGGAGAACGAGCAATTTTTGTTTCGCACAATCCGGCAGGAGGAGGCGGAGCAGGCTGCCGACATTGAGCGGATTTGCTTTCCGCCGCATGAGGCGTGCTCTAAAGAGCACATGTTGGCGCGCATCGCAAAAGCCCCAGAGCTGTTTTTGGTTGCAGTGGATAAAAAAACGGGAAAAATAGCAGGCTTTTTAAACGGGATTGCGACAGACGAGCAGGTTTTCCGAGATGAATTTTTCACGGACGAGGGGTTACACGTGCCAAATGGCAGCAATATCATGATATTAGGTCTCGATGTCCTTCCGCAGTATAGGCATCAGGGATTGGCAAGGGAAATTGTGCAGCGCTATCTTTGTATGGAGAAAGAAAAGGGACGCAAGCAGGCGATTCTGACTTGTCTGCCAGATAAGATAGAGATGTATCGGAAAATGGGATTTTCTGACTTAGGACTGGCGAACTCCACGTGGGGCGGGGAGCAGTGGCATGAGATGTGTTATACGCTAAATTTATAATTGGAGAAATGCCAGTATCAGGCAATGGATGAAATTTACACAGGAGGGAACGGTGATGATGAGGCTAAGACCTTATAAGGCATGTGATGCCAAAACAATTGTTTCGTGGATAAAGGATGAAACGGCGTTTCGCATGTGGAGTGCGGACCGTTTTGAGCGGTATCCGATGACGCAGGAGGATTTGAACGCGCATTACGACGCATTGGCATATACCGATCATTTTTTTGAAATGACGGCGTATGACGAGACGGGAATTGTGGGTCACCTGATTATGCGTTTTACGGACGAGGAGAAAAATGTCCTTCGTTTTGGGTTTGTGATTGTCGATGACACCAAACGGGGAATAGGATATGGAAAGCAACTGCTGCAATTGGCGATACAGTATGCGTTTTCGTTGTTAAAGGTGGAAACGATAACGCTTGGCGTGTTTGAGAAGAATGCGTCCGCGTATTATTGTTATAAATCTGTCGGCTTTCGGGAAACGGGGCAGATAGAGGAGTACGTGATTGCGGGGGACGCGTGGAAGTGTGTTGAAATGGAACTGCGAAAATCTTGGGTTTGTTAGGACTTTACACTTTTTGCATAATCCGCTATAATAAATACAGAAGCACCTAATAGTTACTTCATATAAAAAGTGGTGATGATATGGCACAAGAAGAAATTGTAAATGCAACGATTGATACGTATATGAATTTGCAGCGCATTAAAAAGGCAAACGGCGGACATGACAATGCAGAACTTGATTATCAGATAAAGGGTGTGATTTCCAAATTGTCCTCAATGGGGGTGAATGTTGAGGATATTACGCTCTAATACAGGAATTGCAGACAGATATGCAGTGGAGAACCAAAAACAAGTAAGCGTTTTACCTCATGGTAGGACGCTTATTTTGGTTGCATCATACCCAATGAAGCGATACGGAATGTGAAAAAAATAACAATAAAATTTTTTCTATAATCTGCAACCATTTCATAAAATTTCCTTCATAATAAGTAAGAGGTCAAAATACAAACGAGGAGGTAAGGGTATTGGAGGACCAGGCGATTATCGCGCTTTTTTGGGCGCGCTCCCAACAGGCGATTACGGAAACAGCCGACAAATACGGGAAGAGGCTTCATCAGCTTTCGATGAATATTTTGCACAATCATGAGGACGCGCAGGAATGCATCAACGACACGTATCATGCCGCATGGAACACACTGCCGCCCCAAAAGCCGGATTTTTTCTTTGCGTATATTGCAAAGTTGGCGCGTAATTTTTCCTTTGATAAATATGATTATAACCATGCAAAGAAGAGAACGGCAACGATTGTGGAACTCAGTCAGGAACTGGAACGCTGCATTCCGGCATCAAACGAACCGGAGCGCACTTTTGAGAACGCAGAAATTGGGGCGGCTCTCTCTGCATTTTTGCGGGAGCAGCCAAAGCAGATGCGCCGCGTTTTCGTTCAGAGATACTGGTATGCGCAGAGCATTCGTGCGATTGCAGAGGATTGCGGCATCAGTGAAAGCAAAGTGAAGTCAATGCTTTTTCGGATGCGCGGAAAGTTAAAAATTCATTTGGAAAAGGAGGGGATTACAATATGAAAGCATGCAAACATGCGCGCAATACACAGGCACGAAAACTGCTTGACGCAATGAACTATCTTGATGATGCGCTGATTGAAGAGGCGGCGCCCTGTGAGGATAGCGCTCTGACGGATATAGTGCCTTCCGGTTTTTGGAAAAAGCAGCGCAGTTTCAGAAAAATAACGGCATGTGCGGCAATTTTGTTTATAGCAGCTGTATCCTTATGGGTGTGGAAGAGCGGCATTGCGACACCGAAACGGCATGTTTTGGATAATGGACAAAGCGCAGGCGGCGCCGATTTGTGCGCACCGGCAGAGTGCGCTCAGGAATTTGTGCTAGAAACAGATGCAGTAATGGAAGAAAACGGAAATGCTTTTAGTCAGAATGTGCAGCCCCCGGGGGATACGGCAGTTACTGGTATGTTTACAGAGGGAACGGTTATGGAGGCGGATACGGCGGACGCGGCGATTGCAGAGGACTTGTCTGGGAACCTGAAAGAGGAATCAAAGGGCAACGCAATTGTGCGGCTGATAGAGGAGTTTCCGCCGAAACAGAAGCAGGACGAAGAGCAGGACGGCAGTTTTTATACGGAACCATGTTATAAAGTGCCAAAAAAGGGCAGTTACTTTTTGCTTAACGGTTTGAAAGCGGCAATTGACTATTGGGACAATGCAAACAACACGATTGAGACGGCACAGCCAGAACAGTATCTATATCATGTGACAATTGACGTATTTGGCGATATTGAACAAAACGGCGAAACCGTGTATGAGGAGCTGCGGCTCTCTGATGCCGGAAAAGAACTGTTGTATCAGGAATATGAACGTTTGTTTATGGAAGGGTTTCCAGTCAGTCTCTCGGAGGATTTTCAGCTGACAGGAACGCTCAGCCGTGAAGAAATTGAACAATTTGAGCCATTCGCAGACTACGGGTATACATTCCGGCTTGTGAATGAATAGTATGAAATCAAGAATTTTACACGGCAAATTTGTGTCTTTGCATAAATTTGCGGGGAATTGACAACTGCATAAAGGAAAAAGAAACGGAGGAATTTATATGAAAAAGATGGATTTGTTAAAAACAATGCTGTTATCGGCGGCGATGCTTTCATCGGTCTGCCTGCTGGGAGGCTGCGCGGGCAATGAGGCGAAGGAAGAAACAATCCTGTATCAGCAGGAACCGCCAAAGGAAACGCAGCCAACCATTCAAACGTCGGCAAAAGAGGAACCGCTGCCCGTCAAAATAGACAAGGATGCGGACGACAAGGCAGAAATCAGCTATGATGCCTTAAAGGAATTCAGCTACAGACTTTTTGCACAAAACATGGAGGAGGAAAACCCTGTGCTTTCACCTGTATCTGCTTATATGGCGCTGTCGATGGCGGGACTGGGAGCCGAGAATAATACAAAGGCGGAATTTGCGTCCGTTTTCGGTGATGCTGCGGATATGGCAGGAATCTGCAATGGCATTATGACAACATACCCGATTTCCACGAAAAACAGTACCATTGCGCTTGCAAACTCTGCATGGATTTCCGAAAACTATGCTGTATCCGACGACTGGCTGTCTGACATCAATGCAGTTATGCACTCCGAAGTCTTTCAAAAAGATTTGACTGCACCTGCCATTGTGGACGATATGAACGCGTGGATTTCGGAAAAAACAAACGGTATGATTGAGAAAATGGTAGAAAAGCCCCTAAAGGATTCCACCGGATTGGTTCTCTTTAATACGGTTTATTTCAAGGCAAAGTGGGAGGAGCCGTTTAAGAAATATTCCGTGTATCCCGATCAATTTTTTATGGAAGATGGAAAGGAAATAGAAGCGGAGCTGATGCACAAAGAAAGTGAGATGGAGTATTTCACAAATGAATTTGCGCAGGGACTTCTTTTTCCGTACCGATATGAGGAGGAGAACGCACAGTATGCCTTTGTAGCGATAAAGCCCATAGATGAAAACACACAGGTGCGTGATCTGTACAAGGAGTTGACTCCTTTGGTCATAAAAGAATTGCTGGATGGAAGACAGACTGGAACAGTCAATACAAAGCTCCCGAAATTTGAGATAGAATTTGATAAGCAATTAAATGAAAGTCTAATAAATATGGGATTAAAAGATGCCTTTGACTTCGAAAAAGCGGATTTTGGCGGAATTGGCGCAGATGGATTGACTGGTTTGAATAACGCAAAAGCTTTAAATCAATACAATTTATATATTGACCTGGTTCGTCAAAAAGCAAAAATCATCGTGGATGATGAAGGCACAGAGGCAGCCGCGGTTACAGAGGCGATCATGGAATGCGGTGCGGCGCTGCTCCCTGAGGAACCAAAAGAGATTTTCTTTGACAGACCGTTTGTCTACATGATTATGAATATGGAGGATGAAGTTCCGCTGTTTATCGGTATCCTTGACAGTCCGGTGGTTTGCGCAAAGCAGCCCTGAGAATAATTTGGAAAGCAAAACCGCAGCAAATCCGCTGCGGTTTTTCATACATGATCATAACTGCTTTGTTTAATTTTCGGGTTCCGGATTTTCTCCGGCATCAGTGCCATCTTCTTCCTCATCATCAGACAGCCACTTGTGAAGAATGTTGCTGTCGTTTGTGTCCTCATAGATTATGACATTTTCTTCCTCGGGAATTTCCCCGCCTGTAAGCATATATCCGATATACTTTACGCGTTTCATCGCACGTGTATAATACATATATGCCGACGATGCCTCTTCTTCGGAATACGTCTCGCCTTCAAAAAACGAGTGGTAGCAGGATACGGCAAGCGACATGTTTTCACTTGCCTCGTCCGCCAGCTTTTCCACATCCTGATATTGCATCGGCGCGTCAATTTTTGCCAGCTCCTGAAATTCCTCGTCCATGTTGTCCAGAATTGCAAGCAGGCTGTCTACGGACGCCTTGTCGCTGACATCAAGACCGTTGATTTGGGAATCCGCGTCCTTAATGTATTCCGTGAAGTCGGAAATCTTGGACGAGAAATCGGCAAGCGCCTTCTCGTCATCATTTGCCCCGCCGCAGCCAAAAAGAAAGGCAGACATTGTGACGGCAATAAACAGTGTCCGCGTTTTGGATAAAGTTCCTGTATTTTTCATGTTTTCAGATTCCTTTTTGCTAAAAATTTAAAACACTTATACTTTAGCACACTATTCCTTTAAAATCAATTCTCTTCGCTTTGTTTATCTAAAATCTTGTAACAGTTCAGCCTTCGGCTTCCTGTTACAAGCATCAAGCCATGCAAAACCACTTCGTGGTGGCTTGATGCATCTCTTCCACTACGCTGTTTCACGGACTTTGCAGCAAGTGCAAAGTCCTAGGCTGAACTGTTACAAAATCTTAACTGCTGCACTGTTTTACGGATTTTGCAAAACGGAATCTTCTTTATCCCGCTAATATGATTTCTTGATTTTATTACAGCAGGTAATTATTTTCCCGATTAGCAATCAACAGGTCAACAAGCTTATAAGTTGCATACCCTCCTGCAATCAAAGGCTCCGCGTCACAGATTTCTTCTGCCTCCTTGCGGTCTTTTGTTTTCAGAATATACATTCCTGCCATTCCCGGATACCCTTTAAATACGCCGCAAAGCTCCAGCTTTCCTTCATCGTCCAGCTTTCTGATGTTTTCAACATGCTCTGTCACGACGGCTTTCGTCATCTTATTATAGGTCTTACTCTTTTCAATCAGCATCAGATACATTACATTTTCCATACAATCATCTCCTAATATATTTTTATTCTATTGTGTTTGGTACACGGATAGTTTATCATAAAATAGTGACAAAACTTGTCACTATTCGGAAAGGAGTTTCAAAAAATGGCGAAAGCACAGCGACTGATTGAACTGATGATTACGATTAATGCAAAAAAAGATTTTACGGTAGGGGAACTGGCAAAGGAGTTTTGTGTATCCAAAAGAACCATTCTGCGTGATCTGCAGGAGTTGGAAGAAGCCGGTTTTCCGCTTTATTCCGAAGTCGGGGCTGCGGGCGGGTATCACATTTTAAAAGAACGCATTCTGCCGCCGATTGCCTTTTCGGAAAACGAAGCCAAAGCGATATTTTTTGCCTGTCAGACACTGCAGTCAGAACATGCTGAAAGCGTACGCGCAATTATCCCTGTCGGGTTATATGTCATGAACGGGCTTTGGTATTGCCCTGCATATTGCACGGCGGTAAATCAAATCAGGGAGTTCCGCGTTGACCGCATTCAGGAAATCATGGCACAGGAACCTTATCCCAAAGGAAAATACCCCATTCCGGCGTCCGTTCAGGAGTATCTTGAAAAATCAGAAGCCGGAAATAACTGCCGGCGGAGCTGACAGAACGAATGCGGCAAAAAGTAAATGAATTGTATCGGCATTACTGCAAATCGGAAGAATAACGGCTTTTCCTGATTACGGGGTTTTGGGGAAACACAAAAAAACAGTTTACTTAAACTCAATTATTATGTATAATAAATTGTATTTCATATCAGATAGGACAAAATTTGATATTCAAATTATCACATATATAAGGATAGAAAAAACATGAGAAAGGATAAGAGTGAATAATATTATGAATGGCGCTGACGCAATCGTAAAATGTCTTGAGCAAGAGGGTGTCACCACGGTATACGGTTATCCCGGTGTGGCAATTGCTCCGTTTTACAACAGTATTTTAAACTCGGACATCAGGACGATTTTGGTAAGAACAGAACAAAACGCTGCACATGCGGCAAGCGGTGAAGCGCGTGTCGCGGGGCATGTCGGAGTGTGTGCCGTCACAAGCGGTCCGGGTGCGACCAACCTGATTACAGGTATCGCAACGGCATTTGCGGACAGCATTCCTATCGTGTGTATTACAGGACAGGTAAAAAGCGACGATATGGGAAGCGACGTTTTTCAGGAGGCGGACATCACAGGGGCTGTGGAATCTTTTGTAAAATACAGTTATATTGTTAAAAACGTCGAGGATATTCCGCGGATTGTCAAGGAAGCGTTTTATATTGCCAATTCCGGACGAAAGGGACCGGTTTTGATTGATGTGCCGATTGACGTACAGAATGCGCCGATCAAAAACTTTAAATATCCTGCGGAAGTCAATATCCGTGCATATAAGCCCACAATTAAGGGGCATATTGTTCAGATAAAAAAAGTTATCAAAGAGCTTGAAAAGGCAAAGCGTCCGATTATCTGCGCAGGCGGCGGCGTACATTTAAGCGACGCGGTGTGTGAGCTACGGGACTTTGCACATAAGCACAGAATTCCCGTAGTGACCACCATGATGGGAATTGGCGTTATGCAGACGAATGACGCAATGCATTTTGGAATGGTCGGAAATAATGGCAAAGCGTACGCAAACCGTGCGATGAATGAAGCGGATGTGATTATGATGGTTGGCGCGCGCGTGGCGGACAGGGCAATCAGCCAGCCTGATTTGATTACGACAAACAAGATTTTAGTACATATTGATGTGGATCCGGCGGAAATCGGAAAGAATGCAGGCGCTTCCATTCCGCTTGTAGGCGACATCAAACATATATTCGAAGATATTGCAAAGGAAGACTTTACCTGTGAACACGAGGAATGGATTTCTTTGCTTGAAGAGTACCGCTGCACAATGGGACCGAAACGCAGTCCTAATCCAAACTATGTAGACCCTGCGGCGTTTATTGCAATGCTTTCCAATGCCATGCAGGATAACGCGATATATGTGGCGGATGTGGGACAAAACCAAATATGGTCCTGCAACTATCATATCGTAAAAGACGGGCGTTTCCTGACCTCGGGAGGCATGGGTACGATGGGGTATTCCATTCCTGCGGCAATGGGCGCAAAGCGCGGCGATATGTCAAGGCAGGCAATCGCAGTCTGCGGCGACGGTTCGTTCCAAATGTCCATGATGGAGCTTGCAACGATGATACAGCATGAAATTCCGGTTAAGATTATCGTTATGAAAAACAATTATCTCGGAATGGTGCGTGAATATCAGCACTATACCTATAAGGACCATTATTCGGTGGTTGACATAAAGGCAGGAACACCTGACCTTGAGAAGCTTGCGGCGGCTTATGGCATCCCGTTTATCCGCGTTGAGAATATGTCTGATGCCGAGGAGAAAATCAACGCGTTTTTAAAGGAAGACAACACCATGCTGATGGAATGTCTGATTGATCCGATGGATTTAGTAAAGTAATAAGGAGGCTTATTTTGAAAAGAATATATTCCGTACAGGTAGAAAACAGGGCAGGTGTGCTTGGCAAGGTTGCAGGTCTTTTCGCAAGGAGATGCTTTAACATTGACAGCCTTGCGGTGGGTGAGACGGACGACGCGTCCATTTCCTGCATGACGATTGTAAGCTCAGGCAACGAGCGCACGATTGAACAGATAGAAAAACAGCTGAACAAAAAGCTGGATATCATCAAGGTAAAGACCTTCGACGAGAAGGATAGTATCAGCCGTGAACTGATGCTGATTAAAGTAAAATATAATAGGAGTACAAGACGCGACATCATGGAAATCTGTGAGATTATGAAGGCAGACATTGTTGATATGTCAAACAACAATATGATTATTCAGATTTGCGATATGCCGGAGCGCATTAAGGTAATGCTTGATATGTTAAAATCCATCAGCATTGTGGAGGTCGCAAGAACAGGCACGCTGGCTTTGCCTAAATGTGTTGACAATTAACATAAAGCTTGATAAAATAAGGTTTGTGCTATCAAAGGAGTGAATATTTATGCAGAACAAAGTTTTTCAGCTTTTGGTAAATAATAATGCAGGTGTTCTAAGCCGTATTACAGGCTTATTTTCAAGACGCGGCTACAATATCGACAGCATTACGGCAGGCGTTACGTCTGATCCCCGTTTTACGCGTATTACGATTGTGACATCGGGGGATGAGGAGATTTTAGACCAAATCGAAAAGCAGGTTTCCAAGCTTGTCGACGTGCGTGACGTTCGGGAGTTAAAGCCGGATAAGAGCGTATACAGGGAATTATGCCTGATTAAGGTAAAGTCGTCGCCGGAAAAACGGCAGGGCGTGATTGCGGTTGCCGATATTTTCCGTGCAAAGATTATTGATGTGAATGTGGACAGCCTGATTGTTGAACTGACCGGAACCCAGTCAAAGATTGAGGCGTTTATCGGACTGCTTGCAGATTATGAAATCTTAGAGATTGCAAGAACGGGTATCGCGGGACTGGCAAGGGGAACGGAAACGCTCATCCATTTGGAATCGTAATTTATATTTATGCAATTTTATATTACATAATTATATGATAAAAATGTATGTAACAGGAGGAAAATTCCTCTGCTCCTGTCATCACGCAGGGATTGCAGTTGTATTTTCCTTCGGAAAAACAAGGAGGAATTAAAAAATGTCAGAGGCAAAGATTTATTATCAGGAGGATTGTAACCTTTCTTTATTGGATGGGAAGACAATCGCAGTGATTGGCTATGGAAGTCAGGGTCACGCGCATGCGTTGAATGCAAAAGAGTCAGGCTGCAACGTTATTATCGGTCTTTATGAAGGCAGCAAGTCTTGGGACAAGGCTGTAAAGCAGGGCTTTGAGGTTTACACGGCTGCTGAGGCTGCAAAGAAGGCAGACATTATCATGATTTTGATTAACGATGAGTTACAGGCTGATATGTATAAGAAGGATATTGAGCCGAACCTTGAAGCAGGAAACATGCTGATGTTCGCACACGGCTTTAACATTCATTTTGGATGCATTAAGCCGCCCGCAGACGTGGATGTTACAATGATTGCACCGAAGGGACCGGGGCATACGGTTCGTTCCGAGTATCAGGCAGGAAAGGGTGTTCCCTGTTTGGTGGCAGTAGAGCAGGACGCAACAGGCAAGGCGCTTGATATGGCGCTTGCATATGCACTTGCAATCGGCGGCGCAAGAGCAGGCGTTTTGGAGACAACCTTCAGAACAGAGACAGAAACCGATTTATTTGGTGAGCAGGCTGTTCTTTGCGGCGGTGTCTGCGCATTGATGCAGGCAGGTTTTGAGACGCTTGTTGAGGCGGGCTATGATGCAAGAAACGCGTACTTTGAGTGTATCCATGAGATGAAGCTGATTGTTGACCTGATTTATCAGTCGGGCTTTGCAGGCATGAGATATTCCATTTCCAACACGGCAGAGTACGGCGATTATATCACAGGTCCCAAGATTATCACGGACGAGACAAAGAAGGCGATGAAGAAGATTCTTTCCGACATTCAGGACGGTTCTTTTGCGAAGGAGTTCTTACTGGATATGTCTCCGGCAGGACGTCAGGTTCACTTTAAGGCAATGAGAAAGCTTGCCTCTGAGCATTCTTCTGAGAAGGTTGGCGAGGAAATCCGTAAGCTTTACAGCTGGAATAATGAGGAAGATAAGTTTATCAATAACTAATTTGTATTGATTTTGTAATTCTTAAATAAAAGGAAGAAATTGAAAACATATGTTTTCTTTTTCTTCCTTTTTTTGTTATATTGTGATATACTTATCTTGTATGAACTGTATGGATATGAAAGTAGAGAGGACGATTAACAAATGTATGCATATATCAAAGGAGAAATTGCCGAACTATCTGAGGATAACCTTGTGCTGGAGTGCAGCAATATCGGATACAATATCCGTATTCCGCTCAACGTGGCGCAGAAGCTTCCGGGGATAGGAGCTTTTGTAAAGATTTATACTTATACAAGCGTGCGGGAGGACGCATTCCAGTTATTCGGATTTTTAACAAGAGATGATTTGGAAATTTATAAAAAACTGATTGCCGTAAACGGCATCGGACCAAAAGGGGCGCTCAGTATTTTGTCGGCGATGAGTGCGGACGATTTGCGCCTTGCAATTATTTCGGGAGATGCAAAAGCGATTGCAAAGGCTCCCGGAGTCGGAAACAAATCGGCAGAAAGAATCATATTAGAATTAAAGGATAAAATTGCACTCAAGCTTTCCGGTGAAGAAGGACCGGATTTTGTTATGGCAGGAGACATTGCATCAGGGGGCAGTGCTGCCAAAAGTGAAGCGATTGAGGCGTTGGTTTCACTTGGATATTCACCAACGGAGGCGTTGAAAGCAATAAAGCAGCTTGAAATCACACAGGATTTGGATTCGGGAGCAATTTTAAAACAGGCGTTAAAGGTAATCGGCAATTAGGAAGAACAATCAGGGGGATTTAGTATGGCTGCCAGAGTCATTGAAACAAAGCTTTTGGAGGAGGATGTCAGACTTGAGGGAAGTCTTCGTCCACAAAGTCTAAAAGATTATATCGGACAACAGAAGATTAAAGAGATTTTAAGTATCTACATTCAGGCTGCAAAGCAGCGAGAGGACAGTTTGGACCATGTGCTTTTTTACGGTCCGCCGGGGCTTGGAAAGACAACGCTTTCGGGCATTATAGCAAATGAGATGGGTGTCAACATGAAGGTTACAAGCGGACCTGCAATTGAAAAGCCGGGAGAGATGGCAGCGATTTTAAATGGATTGCAGGAGGGGGATATTTTGTTTATCGACGAAATCCACCGATTAAACCGTCAGGTGGAGGAGGTGCTCTATCCCGCAATGGAGGATTTTGCGATTGACATTATGATTGGCAAAGGTGCGACAGCGCGCTCTGTTCGGTTAGACTTACCGAAATTCACCCTGATTGGAGCGACGACAAGAGCAGGGCTTTTAACGGCGCCGCTGCGGGATCGTTTCGGCGTAATCCAGCATCTTGAGTTTTATTCCGTGGAAGAATTAAAACTGATTATCCAGCATTCCGCGCGCATTTTGCAGGTTCAGATTGACGAGCAGGGGGCAATAGAGCTTGCCAGGAGAAGCCGCGGAACGCCAAGGCTTGCAAACCGGATGCTAAAGCGTGTGCGCGATTTTGCGCAGGTGAAATATGACGGCATTATCACACTTGAGGCGGCAGACACGGCGCTTGACCTGCTTGACGTGGACAAGCTTGGGCTGGACCAAACGGATCGGCTGATTTTGATGACCATGATTGAAAAGTTCGGCGGAAAACCAGTGGGACTTGATACGTTGTCGGCGGCAATCGGCGAGGACAGCGGAACGATTGAAGATGTATATGAGCCATACCTGATTAAAAACGGATTAATCATACGCACACCGCGCGGGCGGATGGTGACAGAGCTTGCCTGCAATCATTTGGGACTTGAAATACAGGAGTAAAGTGAAAAATCTTTGATTTTTTAATTGGTAAATTTGTGCGGGCGCCCAAATTCTTCGGCTGTTGACAGCAGGGGGATAGTGTGATATATAATGTTTATGATTATGTAAATTATAGGAACTATGAAGTATGGAAACGTTACAAACCACAAAATAAATGAATTTTATGAACATACAAGGATAAAAGGGGGCAAAAATGATGGCTGCCAAAACGGACACAGAGGTTATTATCGGAGGAAAGGTACTGACGCTGAGCGGAAACGAGAGCGCGGAATATTTGCAAAAGGTTGCCGCTTACATAAACAATAAACTCAATGAGTATAATAAGATGGACAGCTTTAAACATCAGCCTGTCGATACACAGCATATGCTGATGCTTTTAAATATTGCCGACGACTATTTTAAGGCAAAAAATCAGCAGGAGCTTCGAGAACAGGAGCTTCGGGCAAAAGAGAATGAATTGTATGACCTAAAGCATGAGCTGATTGCTACACAGATGAAGCTTGACAACACGGTAAAATCCCTGCAGGAGGCACAGCATGAACTGAATGAAAACTCCAAGCAGATTGTGCGTCTTGAGATGGAGCTGAAGGAGAGTAAGAAATAAAAACGAATATGAAAAATCAAACAGTAGAGCTTTTGGCGCCCGCGGGAGACTATGCATGCTTTATGGCAGCTATCAATGCAGGCGCCGATGCAGTATATTTGGGCGGCACAAAATTTGGCGCGCGGGCGTATGCAAATAATTTTTCACAAGATGAGATTGCCGAAGCGCTTCGTGTGGCGCATCTGTTCCACAGGAAAATATATCTGACAGTCAATACGCTTGTCAAAGAGAGCGAAATGCCAGAGCTTGTCCCGTATATTGCGCCGTTGTATGAGGCAGGACTCGACGGCGTGATTGTTCAGGATATTGGAGTGTTAAAGGTACTGCGGGAGCATTTTCCCGCGCTTGCGCTTCATGCGAGCACACAAATGACGGTTACGGGGGTATACGGCGCCCAATTTGTCAAATCGCTTGGCGTATGCCGCGTCGTTCCGGCAAGAGAGCTTTCGCTTGATGAAATCAGGGACATTAAGGAAGAGACAGGGCTTGAGGTGGAGTGCTTTATTCACGGGGCGATGTGTTATGCCTATTCGGGGCAATGTCTTTTCAGTTCCATATTGGGCGGCAGGAGCGGAAACAGGGGAAGGTGTGCGGGACCGTGCAGGCTTCCGTATACGGATGAAAACAAAAAACAGCTGTATCCGCTGAGCCTGAAGGATATGTATACACTTCCCATGATACCGAAGCTGATTGAGGTGGGCATCGACTCCTTTAAGATAGAAGGTCGCATGAAAAAACCGGAATATGTTGCAGGCGTAACTGCTGTTTATCGCAAGTATATTGACCAGTATCTGTCTGCGCCGGATCGGAAATTTCAAATTGCAAAAGACGATGAACTGCTGTTAAGGGGACTATATATTCGGTCGGATCTTTGTCACGGTTATTATGAAGCACATAACGGTAAAAATATGATTACCATAAAAGAACCCGGATACGGCGGTTCACAACCTGAAATTCTTGAACAGGTCCAAAAGAAGTATCTTGACAAAAAGCCGGCTATTTTAGTCAAAGGGAAGGCATTGATTTATAGCGGAAAACCTGCCGTGTTGACACTTTATACGGATACCTTGTCCGTGACCGTGGAAGGAGACGCGGCAGGAGAAGCAATCAACAGACCGCTTACAAAGGACGAGATTTCGGACAGGCTGTCAAAATTGGGGGATACCTTTTTTGTGATGGATGCGCTGGAGGTGGACACGGATAACTGCTCATTTATGACGGTGAAGGCTTTGAATACGCTGAGAAGGAATGCTTGTTTGGCGCTTGAACATGCCATATTGGGTGAAAAGCCTAAATCACATGTTTTGGCTCAAACCGTGAAAAAAAGCAAACAACCGGACTATCCAAAGAATAATTTGCTTGCAGCGTCTGTATCAACAAGGGAACAGCTTGCGGAAGTGCTTTTGTTTGACAACGTTTCCATTGTTTATCTTGATTCAGATTTATTTTTGCGTGAGAAGAGTGCGACACAGGCTTTGATGCAAAAATATAAAAAGCAATATTTTTTGGCGCTTCCGCATATTTTGCGGAAACGCTCTTACGCATATTTAGAACAATATCAAATCCTGCTGAAAAGCGGTCTGTTTACGGGCGTGCTTGTACGGAATTTTGAGACGTTTCAATGGCTTAAAAGCATTGACTATAGCGGTCAAATTGCATCGGATTACACAATCTATGCGTGGAACAATGTGTCATTGGAGCTTTGTGCCGAGTGGTTTGACAGGGTAACGCTCCCGCTGGAACTTAACAGAAAAGAATTATTGACTATTTTGGACAGTGCATGGTCAGAGCTTTTATTATACGGGAGAATTCCGTTAATGTACTCGGCGAACTGTTTGCAAAAAACTTTGAAAACATGTAAGAATAAGGCAGATGGGCAGACGGTATACCATCTTACTGACCGGTACCAAAATACCTTTTTGGTAGTGTCAGACTGTCTGCATTGCTATAACATTCTTTATAATACTGTACCGCTTTCCCTGCATGGACAGTTGGAGAACATACAGAAGACAGGCTTCGGCGTGCTGCGGCTTGCGTTTACACTGGAAGACGGCAGACAGACAAAAGAAGTTTTGACCTTTTATGATAAAAAACTGCAGGGAGCTGCTGTTGATTTTACATGGAAGGACTTTACAAACGGACATTATAAGCGTGGAGTAGAATAAATGTTAAAGGCAATTATAGAATTATCAAAATATATATTGGTCATCAACCTGTTTCTGTATACGGTGACGGGTTATATTGCCCTGCGGTGGGATGACAGGGAGCGCAGGGGATTTTTATTTGTGCTTCAGTACAGTATGATTTTTATAAATCATATGACAGGCAGTCTTGTTCTGCTTTCGTCAAGACAGGATTTCACATATCTGTTTTTTCCCATGTTTCAGATGCTTGCGGTGTTTGCATATCTTGTTCTGATGCGGGCAATTTACCCGAAATCAAACCGCATGATTTTAAACCATATTGTCTTGCTTTTGTCGGTCGGTTTTGTGATTTTGACAAGACTTTCCCTAACAAGATCCATGCGTCAGTTCATGATTGTGGCGGCTTCGTTACTGATTGGACTGATTGTGCCGTCATTAATGAAACAGTTTCAACTGATTAAACGATGTGCCTTTATTTTTGCGGCGGCAGGAATTGTAGTTTTGGGGGCGGTACTTATTCGGGGCAGTCTGGTCAACGGCTCCCGGCTTTCTTTTTCAGTATTCGGACTGCGGTTTCAGCCTTCGGAATTTATAAAAATCATCTACGTGATTTTTATTGCATGTCTGCTTGCAAGAGCAAAGCGGTTTTCCTATATTTTGTTATCGGCAGCGCTTGCCGCAGCGCATGTACTCATTCTTGCGGCATCAAAGGATTTGGGAAGCGCGCTGATTTATTTTATTACGTATGTGGTAATGCTGTTTGTTGCGACAAGAAAGGTGCGTTACATGGCTGCGGGGCTTGTTGGCGCGGCGGCAGCTTCTTATGTTTCCTATTTTTTGTTCGCCCATGTGCGTGTGCGTGTGGAGGCGTGGCTTGATCCGTGGAACGATATTAACGCCACGGGGTATCAGATTGCGCAGTCGCTTTTCGGAATTGGAACGGGCGGCTGGTTTGGAATGGGGATTGATGCCGGAAGTCCTGCTTCCATTCCTTATGTGGAGCAGGATTTTATCTTTTCCGCAGTGTGCGAAGAATTCGGCGTGCTCTTTGGCATCTGTCTGATTGCAATTTGCGTCAATCTGTTTTTGGAGATTGTGCGTGTTTCGCATTCCTGCCTGGAGCCGTTTGTGAAGTATGCCGTTTACGGATTGGGCGTTGTTTATATTTCGCAACTTTTTCTGACAATCGGCGGAAACACCAAATTTATTCCCCTTACCGGTGTGACGCTTCCTCTGATCAGCTACGGGGGCAGCTCAGTGCTTGCCTCCATAATGATGTTTTCTGTGGTTCAGGGATTTTATATCAACAATGATCTGCTGCTGGCGTATGAAGGAACGAATGCAAAGGAGGATGAGGATGCGTTTGTTCCCTATATTCCAAAATTCCATATGAATGCCGCGGCAGGTGTTTTTGCTGCGCTTTTTGTGGGAATTTGCATCTACTTGGGTCATTTTGTATATTTTGACAGCACAAAGGTAATTAATAATTCCTTTAATGCCAAACGGCAGGAAATTCTTGCGTCAAAGACCATACGCGGTGATATTTTATCAGCGGATGGACAAGTGCTTGCAACAACGCTTGCGGACGGCGATGAGCGATATTATCCGTATTCAAAACTGTTTGCCCATGCAATCGGTTATGCGTCAAACGGCAGAATGGGGGTTGAACAGAGCGCCAATATTTATCTTGTATCATCAAACGTGTCATTAAACAGTAAACTTTCGGACGATTTGGCGGATACAAAGCATATGGGAAATACGGTTGTCACAACGCTTGACGCAAGACTGCAGAAGCTGTCGTATGATGCGCTTGGATTGTATGAGGGAGCCGTAATTATTATGGAGCCTAAAACAGGTAAAATCCTTGCGATGGTATCAAAACCTGATTTTGATCCAAATACCATTGATGTTATATGGGAAGAGCTGCTTGCAGACGAAGAGAGCTCCGTCCTTGTAAACAGGACGACACAGGGACTGTATCCCCCGGGTTCTACGTTTAAAATATTCACGGCGCTTGCGTATATCCGCGAACATCCGGCAGATTATGAACAGTACGAGTTTGACTGTAATAGTCAATTCAAATGGGGAGACAGCGTGATTAACTGCTTTCATGGAACACGGCACGGAACGGTTGATTTTACGCGTTCCTTCGCGAAATCATGCAATGCGTCCTTTGCAGACATCGGACTTTTATTAAATCGAACACAATTTAAAGAAATGTTGGATACGTTTTATTTTAACCAAAAGCTTCCTGTCAATTTTCTGTCGAATCAGAGCAGCATTTCAGAGCAGCTAGAGACAAATGATAATGATATGATACAGACGGTAATCGGGCAGGGGCAGACACAGATGACGCCGCTTCATTTGGCGATGGTAACCGCTATGGTTGCAAACGGCGGAAATATGATGCAGCCGTATCTGATTGATCATGTAGAAAATGCTGATAAAGGCATTGTGGACTCATTTGTACCGCATTCGTTGGGGCAGCTTATCAGCGCGGAGGAGGCGGAAAATTTAAAGCGACTGATGCGCGCAGTCGTGATGGATGGAACAGGCAGCCGCCTGATGAGTGAGAAGTACAATGCCGCAGGTAAGACAGGCTCTGCGGAGTATAATTCCAAATCGGACTCCCATGCATGGTTTACCGGTTTTACCTATGATACGGACAGACCGCTGCAGATTACGGTTATTATGGAGGGGGCAGGCTCTGGCGGCGAATATGCTGTTCCGGTGGCAAGACGGATTTTGGATGGATATTATGCAGAATATGAATAGTTATGCAGTCTGTCACAAAAAGGAAGAATTATGCATACAAATTGTACAATTATATCTGTATAATGGAATGAAAATAAAAAAGTGCATAAAAAATTTGAATTAAACTTTGTATTTTTTTGCGAAAGGGTGTATAGTAGTATTAAGATGTATATTTGTGGAAAACAAATTGCAAATTGAAATAGAAGGGAGCTATAAATATGCTGAAACGCTTATTTGGAAACTACCTTGTTGAAAAGGGAAAATTAACCTCAGATCAATTAAGCACCATGCTTCCCGTCAAAGAGGATTTTAAAGCAGGAGTGGAAATTGTTGCAATTGTCACAAAGGTAATGACATCAAGTGCTGTACTGGAGCTTCTGAAAAACATGAACAAAGAGAGCGAACATTTTGGGGAAACGGCTGTTAATCAGGGACTTATTTCGGATTATAAGCTGGATGAAATGATTGCATATCAGTCAAACGGTTTTATGAAGTTTATTCATCTTTTGGTGGACAAGGAGTATATTTCTTATGACACAATCGGTCATGTACTGGATGAATTTCAGCAGAAAAACGGCTTTAGTGATGTTCAGCTCAGTGCCCTGATACACGATGATTTGGAACAGTGCATTAATATTTTTGTGCCGCTAAAATCGCCGCGTTTAAAAGATCTTGTAATGACATTGGTGCAGACGCTGCGCCGTCTGATTGACAGGGATGTTTATCTTGAAAAGGCATATACCGCACATTCGATTCAGCTTGATAAATACGCATGTCAGATGATCGTAGGTGATATGCGCATAAAATTTTACATAAGTGCACCCGGTAACGGACTGCTTGCGATTGCAAATCACTTTACGGGAGATACCTATGATACCGTTACGGAGGATGCGCTTGACAGCGTGGGAGAGTTTATCAACTGCGTGAGCGGTCTTTTTGCCACAAATATGAGTTATGACAATGTATCTGTGGATATGAATTCTCCTGAATATTCTATGGAGGGTCCATTTATCAGCAACGAAACCCTCTATGTAATTCCGCTGCATGCAAACGGATACGATTTCAGGGCAGTTTTTGAGGTATATCAATAAATAGGACGCAACACCGGATTATTTAGTTTAAGGAGATTAAAATATGAGCACAGTTATGATAATTGATGATTCTAAGACTTCGAGATCAATGCTTAATAACATTCTGACGGAAAACGGCTATGAGGTGATTGCCGAGGCAGAGGACGGACAGGCAGGTTACGAGAAATATTGTGAGCTGCATCCTGATTATGTGACGCTTGATATTACCATGCCCGTTATGGACGGCATTCAGACACTTGTCAAAATAAAGGAATACGATCCTGCTGCAAAGGTCATAATGGTAACAGCAGCAGGACAAAAGGGAAAAATGCTCGACGCGATAAAACTTGGTGCGGCAGAATTTGTGACAAAGCCTTTTGAAACAAGCCAAATTATCAGTATTATGGAAAGCATTCAATAAATAGCTCATACACCATTTAGGAGGAAACGCCATGATTGAAGCTATTAGTTGTGGAGGCGTGGTTATATTCAGAGGGAAAATTCTCCTTTTGTATAAGAACTTTAAGAATCGGTATGAGGGCTGGGTTCTTCCGAAGGGAACCGTGGAAAGCGGGGAAAAACATGTAGAGACTGCACTGAGGGAGGTTTTTGAAGAAACAGGTGTCAAGGCATCTGTGATGAAATATATCGGTAAAAGTGAATATTCCTTTAATGTACCGCAGGATACCGTTGAGAAGGAGGTTCACTGGTATCTGATGATGGCAGACAATTACTACTCGAAACCCCAACGCGAAGAATATTTTGTTGACTCAGGCTATTATAAGTACCATGAAGCCTATCACTTGCTTAAATTTTCTAATGAGAAACAGATTCTTGAACAGGCATATCAGGAATATTTGAATCTTAGGAAAAATAAACAGTGGATAAAGCCGCGATAATGTGGAAAATAACACTCGTTACGAAAGAAGGTCTTGTGACCTTCTTTTCAGTTTGTAAAAATTGGAAGTGTATGATATAATGAGCGCAAGAAAGCAAAGTGGACTTGTACATTTTGCGAACGGCGAATGTTGATCATAAATCGAAGATTTATGATATAATGTCGACAGACATTATACACGCCCGAATGGGTATGGGAGTTGGTAGATATGCGTTTTTGCAAAGGACTGTATTTGAGTCCTTCCATAAAGAACAAGCAGCAAAAAATCAAATGGAAATTAAGAACAGGACGTCCGCAGCCCACAATTTATGTAGTTGCATTGGCAAAAAGCACGGATTTGCTTGAAATATATCATAGCGGAATGTTAAAGCAGACGTATTATAAGAAAAAGGAAAATATGCCATACATAGTGGGACTTGCTTCCGGTTATGGGCAGGCGGTGTCGTTGGTAACACAAATCCTGGAAGATGTGTTTCAAACGACCGGCGGATATGACGTGAAATGCTTTTTTGCCCAAAAGTCAAATACCTCGCAGCAAGCTACGAGGCATCAAAATTGAAACGCGGCAGTCGTCAATATGTCCAAACCAACCAAAGGTTGGTTTTAAGCAGCCACTTGACTCGTTGCTCACGGAAACAAACGGCTTGCAGGATATTAAGAAATAGAGGTTTTGAATGGTATCAGTAATATTAACCATACTAAAGATAATAGGAATCGGTATTTTGGTTATACTTGGAATAATCATACTGCTCGTATTGTTTGTGTTGTTTGTACCGGTGCGGTATAAAGCAGGCGGGAATTACGCGGACAATCGTGCGGATGTTTCTGCAAAGGTGCACTGGCTTATCGGGATTGCTGCCGTAACCGTGCGGTATCAGAGCGGACAGCCGTTTCACATAAGGGCAAAGCTGTTTTATATTCCGGTTTTTGACAATCTGAAAAAGCATAAAACAAAAAAGGACGCTCCCCGCAGACAAAAAAAAGAAGAACCGCAGATTCAGGCAGCGTCCGTTTCGGATAACACTGCTGATGAAACGGATTCAGATACAGAAGAACCAAATAAGAAAGAAGAAAGCAGTGCGACAAATCCGCTGCTGCAGGCTGATAATCGGACAGAGCATGAATTTGAAAAAAATAAAATTGAAGATGAAAACACAGATAAAATAACAATTATTCAGAAAATTAAACGATTTTTAATAAAATTTTTCGAATTTTTCAGAAAAATTAAGTTCACATTTCGGAAAATCTATGTTATAATGAGAAAGATTAAGGATAACATAAATTATTACTTGGAATTATTACAGCAGGAAAGCACAAAACGGGCATTTGCACTCTGTAAAAAGCAGCTTTTGCGGATTTTGAAACATGTTTGTCCGCAGAAATACGGGGCAAAGCTGCATTTGGGGTTTGAAGACCCTGCCGTGCTTGGAAACGTGCTTGCCATATGGGGGATGCTTTATCCGCTGCATATGGGAAGAATTGACATTCAGCCGGAGTTTGAACAAACGATTGCGGAGGGCAGTTTTTGGGTTCGGGGAAGGATAAGCGTATATGTCTTTTTATGGACTGCATGGCTGTTTCTGACAGATAAAAATATCAGGCGGCTTCGTAAGCAGCTTGATTTGTAGGCAATGCTTTGGAATGGAATAAGGAATTTTGGAGGTTTTGTGATTATGTCTGAAAACAATTTTAACGGTGTGGTTAATTCCATGATGAAGGGGATGGAGACATTCCTCTCTTCAAAGACAGTCGTAGGGGAACCGACACAGATTGGCGATACCATTATTATCCCGCTGGTGGACGTTACCTTCGGTGTCGGTGCAGGTGCGTCATCACAGGATAAGAAGAGCGGCGGAGCCGGCGGAATGACGGGAAAGATGTCCCCAAGCGCGGTGCTGGTCATTAAAAACGGACAGGTACGTTTGGTTAATATCAAAAATCAGGATACCGTCAATAAAATTATAGACATGGTTCCGGATTTGCTGGACCGTTTTACGTCAAAGAACGATATGCCGGCTGACGACGAGGCAATCAGCGCGGCTTTTCCTGAAAATAAATAACAAGGGTCAAGATTCGAACGGCAGAGCATATAATTTAATAATAAACAGGGAAGCGCCGGAGTAATATGCGATGCGAAGGCTGATTGGATATTCTGTTTTATGTTTTGCTTTTGGCATGCTCTTTATGCTTGTTATCGGAAGTACATGGATCGGATTGATACTGATTACGATTTTTATCATTGTCGGGTACAATCTGTTTAACTGCTGTTGCTAAGTGGAACGGCTATAAATTCAAATTTCAAAAGGATCATATGATTGATAGAAAGGCATGGTTATTGGTATGGTGAAGTTTGAAGAGATACTAAAGAATAGTGAGGACGAGATGTCCGATGATATTCGGAAATTAAAAACATGGATGTTTCAGGAGCAGGTAAGGATACAGGCAAGACGGGACGAGCTTATGGAGTTTAACCATGAGCTTATGGAGATCAAGCAGACGCTTGAAAAAGAAAAAAATGCATTGAATGTCAGGGAAGAAGCGATTAAGAAACGCTTTAACGACAATGAGGCTTTGATTGCGAAAAAGCTCAAGATTATAGAAGATGCGTATCATCAGCTTGCGCTTGACAAAAAAGCGCTTGAATGTGAAAAGCTTAACTTTGAGCATGAGCGCAGCAAATACAGAAGGCAGAAGATGTCAGGGGCGAACAGCCGGTCAAACGTACATCAGTACGGGGGCGCTTCGGACGCATATGATGGGACGAGCTTTTTTCGGGGTGTTGACAGTGAGCTTGCACTCCGTAAGCGTTATAAGGAATTGTTAAAGATTTTTCACCCGGATAACAAATGCGGGGATACCAAGACGCTGATTAAGATACAGACAGAGTATGACAGTCTTAGAAGCCAGTATTACGAAGGGTAGTGCTGGCTTTTGCCTTTCTACGCACAGGTGCCCAAATGAAAATATGTCATCAAACCGATAAATCGGTTCGCTGACGGACGCCCGGCGCGCGAGCAGGGAAGAACGTCATTCCTATATTCGATTAGAACAAAAAAAGGAACATGTCCAATGTTCCCTCTTTATGTTGAATTGATAAATTATGCTCTTTCTACTGCACCGGAACGTAAACATCTTGTGCATACATGCATTCTCTTAGCAGCTCCGTTTACCTTGCATTTTACGTTTCTTATGTTTGCATGCCAAATTGCATTGGATCTTCTATGAGAATGACTTACGTTATTTCCAAAATGAACGCCCTTGCCACAAATATCACACTTTGCCATCGTTAGCACCTCCTCGACTACATTCAGTCATTTGATTCACAACATTAGTATCTTATCAAAAAAACAGATATTTGGCAAGGCTTTTTTTGTAAAAAGTGTAATTATTTTCGTTTCTGTTCTTATGACTCTTACAGATTATGGTGATTCTGCCAAAATATATATTTCCTTTTTTTCCAAAAAAGGTTATAATAAGAATAATTATTGTTTAAGGAGGATTTCTATGAAAGGTTCTATGAATACTCATATGGGTAATATTTATATCGACCCCGAGGTCATTGCACAGTATGCGGGAAGTGTTGCCGTGGAGTGTTTTGGCATTGTCGGGATGGCATCGGTAAATGTGAAAGACGGCTTGGTAAAGCTCCTGATGAAAGACAGTATTACGCATGGAATATCCGTGAGCATTGTGAATAATAAATTAATCCTTGATTTTCATGTGATTGTTTCCTACGGCGTCAGCATTGTTACGGTATGCGACAATCTGATCAGCAGTGTAAAATACAAGGTAGAAAACTTTACGGGGCTCGAAATCGAAAAGGTAAACATCTACGTGGAAGGTGTTCGAGTAATTGATTAAGGAGGATTTTTGAAGTGGGTTTCAATACAATCGACGCTAAGATGTTTGCAAAGATGTTTTTAGCCGGTGCAAAAAATTTAGAGAACAAAAAAGAATGGATTAACGAGTTGAATGTGTTTCCGGTTCCAGACGGTGATACCGGTACAAATATGTCCATGACAATGATGTCCGCGGCAAAAGAAGTTGCCGCCCTTGAAAATCCCGATATGGTGTCGCTTGCAAAAGCGATTTCTTCGGGTTCTTTAAGAGGCGCAAGAGGAAATTCGGGCGTTATTCTCTCGCAGCTTTTCCGCGGTTTTACAAAGGTTATCAGGGAGTACGATACAATTAATGTGGCAATTCTCGCCGCTGCCTGTGATAAAGCAGTTGAAACGGCATATAAGGCGGTTATGAAGCCAAAGGAAGGTACCATTCTCACCGTGGCGAAGGGGGCGGCAAAGCGTGCCGACGATCTTGCCGTGGCAGGAGAGAAGGACTTGGAAGTTTTTATAAAGGAAGTAATTAAGGAAGCGGAAGTGGTTCTTTCCCAAACACCCGACATGCTGCCCGTATTAAAGCAGGCAGGCGTTGTCGATTCGGGCGGACAGGGTTTGGTTGAAGTATTGAAAGGCGGACTGGACGCGTTTCTTGGCAAGGAAATTGATTTTTCCGTGGAGGCTGCCGCGTCTGCTCCCAAAACAGGTGCGGTTAGTTCCAACATCGAAGCACAGGCAAATGCGGAGATTAAATTCTGTTATTGTACACAGTTTTTGATTATGCTGGAGAAACCGTTTCACACCAAGCAGGAAACGGATTTTAAGGAGTTTCTGACATCAATTGGCGACTCTATTGTTGTTGTGGCTGATGATGAGATTGTCAAGGTGCACGTGCATACAAACGATCCTGGTTTGGCAATGCAAAGAGCGCTGAAATACGGACAGTTGACGACGATTATCATAGAAAACATGCGCTTGGAACGCGACGAAAAAGTTTCGGAGATGATGGAAAAAGAGATGCAGGGCGCTTCCGTTTCTGCATTCGAAGATACACAGGTTCCTATGGAACACAAAGATACCGGCTTTATTGCAGTATCGGTGGGTGACGGAATCAATGAGATTTTCCGTTCGCTTGGCGTGGATTATATTATTGAGGGCGGTCAGACGATGAACCCGAGTACCGAGGATATGCTCAACGCAATCGACAAAATCAATGCCGACAATATTTTTATTTTCCCTAACAACAAAAACATTGTATTGGCGGCAAACCAGGCAAGTCAGCTTACCACAGACAAAAATATTGTTGTAATTCCCACAAAGACAGTAGCACAGGGAATTACGGCGATTATCAATTATGTGCCGGATATTTCCGTGGAGGAAAATGAGGCTGTGATGACGCGTGAGGCAGGCAATGTAGCGACAGGACAGGTAACCTATGCAGTGAGGGATACCATGATTGACGATAAGGAAATTCATCAGGGGGATTTCATGGGTATCGGCGATCAGGGCATTCTTTCGGTCGGCGCGGATATGCAGGCAGTTGCCTATGAAATGGTTGAAAAAATGATGCAGGACGATTATAAGCTTATCAGCATCTACTACGGAGATGACGTGGAAGAGGTGCAGGCGCAAAAGCTTGCGGATAAAGTGAAAGCAGCGTATGCGGATTGCGATATCGAACTTCAGTTTGGCGGACAGCCGATATATTCTTATATTATATCGGCAGAGTAGATTGGAAAAGCATGGACAGGGGGATAGGCGGATGCAGCTTGGCGATCCAATCACAAAGATAAGCGGAATCGGGGAAAAGACAGCCGCACTGTATCACAAACTGAATATTTTTACAGTCCATGATCTGATTACCCATTATCCGAGGGATTACGAGGAATGGCGTGATCTTGTCTCCATTGGGGAGCTTCGGGCAAATCAGATACACGCCATACGGGGAATGATTATAGGCGCTCCCCAAACGCTTCATATCAGAAAAAACATGACGATCACGAGCGTTCGCGTGAAAGATGCAAGCGGCGCGTGTGACATCACATATTTTAATATGCCATATATGAAAAATATGCTACAGACAGGAAAGCAGTGTATTTTCCGGGGGCGTGCCGTCTTAAAAAACAATCGAATGGTCTTAGAGCAGCCAAAGATTATCGGTCCGCAGGAGTTTGAAAAAAATCTTCACAGACTTGCACCGATTTATCCCACAACAAAAGGTCTTTCCGTCGTCGCCGTTACAAAGGCAGTGCGAACGGCTGTAGATGCACTTTCGTTTGAGGAGGATTACATTCCGGAATCCATGCGCCATAAATATGGGCTTTGTAATTTACAGTCCGCAATGCTTGGAATTCATTTTCCGGCAAATAAGGAAGAACTGCTTTCGGCACGAAAACGGCTTGTGTTTGAAGAATTTCTGTTTTTTATCGTGTCCGTAATGGTGCTTAAAGATATGGCGTCGCGCGAGGTCAATGATTGTCCGATGATGCGCATTGATGCGTGTCGGGATTTTATTGAGAAGCTTCCGTATCAGCTTACCAATGCGCAGCAGCGTGTATGGGCGCAGATTGAGGAAGATATGTGTTCGGCACATCTGATGAACAGACTTGTTCAGGGAGACGTGGGTTCAGGAAAAACGATTGTAGCAATTCTTGCAATGCTGATGTGTGTGATGAACCATGCGCAGGCGGCTTTTATGGCGCCGACAGAGGTACTTGCAAAACAGCATTTTGAAACAATCTCGGAGCTTGCCGAAAAATATAACCTTCCGTTTAAGCCTGTCCTTTTGACGGGCTCTTTGACGGCACGGGAAAAACGACGCACAAAGGAAAGCATTGCGCTTGGCGCCTGCAATGTTATCGTAGGTACGCAGGCGCTGCTTCAGGATGATGTGGACTTTTACAATTTACGGCTTGTGATTACGGATGAGCAGCACCGGTTTGGCGTGAAACAGCGTGAAACATTGGCACAGAAGGGCTTGCAGCCGCACATTTTGGTGATGAGCGCGACGCCGATTCCGCGGACGCTTGCAATTATCCTGTATGGCGAACTGGATATATCCGTGATGGACGAGCTGCCGGCAAACAGACTGCCAATTAAGAACTGCGTGGTCAATACGGACTATCGCAAAAAGGCGTATCAGTTTATTGCAAACGAGGTTGCAGCTGGCAGACAGGCTTATGTTATCTGTCCGATGGTGGAAGCAAACGAGGAACTGATGGGAGACCAGCCGATACTTGAAAATGTGGTCGATTATGCGGACAGGCTTAAAAAAGAGCTGCCGTCGTCTGTCCGGATTGATTATCTTCACGGGCAGATGAAAGCAAAGGCAAAGAATTATATTATGGAAGAATTTGCCAGCCACCATATTGACGTGCTTGTTTCCACGACGGTGATTGAGGTCGGAATTAATGTGCCGAACGCTACGGTTATGCTTGTGGAAAATGCCGAACGGTTCGGGCTTGCACAGCTTCATCAGTTAAGGGGGCGCGTGGGCAGAGGCAAAGAGCAGTCCTACTGTATATTTATCACCGCCACAGGTCAAAATGATACTATGGAGCGTTTGCAGGTGCTGAACAAATCCAACGACGGATTTTTTATTTCGTCAGAAGATATGCGGCTGCGCGGACCGGGGGATTTATTTGGTATCCGGCAGAGCGGACAGTTTCAGTTTACGATTGGCGATATTTATCAGGATGCGGGAATTTTGCAGGAGGCGCAAAGCTGTGCGCAGGAGCTTTATGCGGCATATCTTGCAAACGGTAAGATGCCTGTTTGCGAGCATGAAGCGTTTTGGGCGCACTATGACGAGCATGTTTCTTCAGATGTTGACTTTGTAAATATCTGATTATAAAAATAATAACATATATTAGGAATTTTCTATATGGCAAATTTATGTCAACCCATAAATTAAGGTGTTGGCAGAACGGAGGATTGACACATGTCAAAGATTGCAGTAGTTACGGACAGCAACAGTGGTATTACGCAGGCACAGGCGTTAGAGCTTGGCATCAGCGTAATTCCGATGCCGTTTATGATTGACGGGGAAACATATTTTGAGGAAATTACATTGAGCCGGCGGGAGTTTTACGAAAAACTTGCGTCAAACGCCGATATTTCAACTTCACAACCTTCACCGGAAGCTATTTTGGCGTTGTGGGACACGCTTTTAAAGGAGAATGACGAGATTGTGCATATTCCGATGTCGAGCGGGCTGAGCGGTTCATGTCAGACGGCACAGATGCTGGCGCAGGATTACGAGGGCAAAGTGCATGTGGTGAACAATCAGCGCATTTCCGTGACACAGCGGCAGTCAGCGTTGGATGCGCTTGCACTTGTGAAGGCAGGAAAGAGCGGAAGCGAGATTAAGGAACTGCTTGAAGCGGACAAATTTAATTCGAGTATTTATATTATGATTGACACGCTGCATTATCTGAAAAAGGGCGGCAGAATTACCCCGGCTGCGGCAGCGCTCGGAACGCTGCTTAAATTAAAGCCCGTGCTGCAGATACAGGGAGAGAAGCTTGACGCCTTTGCAAAAGCGCGGACAGTCAATCAGGCGAAGTCCATTATGATGACGGCGATTAAGAATGATATTGAGAAACGGTTTGGCGGCGTTTCAGAGGACAATCCGATTTATTTACAGATTGCGCATACAGAGAATGAGGAGGCGGCAGGGTTGTTAAAGGAAGAGCTTGCGGCACAGTTTCCGGGGTATCCGGTTTATATTGACCACTTATCGCTCAGTGTTTCATGCCATATCGGCCCAGGAGCGCTTGCGATTGCCTGTACGAAGAAGTTGATTTGATACTGTTCACACAGGACTTAGCATTGACTGCTAAGTCCGTACGAAAACGTACATGCAGCAAGTAAAAATCCATTTGCGAAGCAAATTTTGCATGGATTTTTACTCGTTACTGGAACGGAGTGAACAGTAACGTTGATTTGATACTGTTCACACAGGACTTAGCATTGACTGCTAAGTCCGTACGAAAACGTACATGCAGCAAGTAAAAATCCATTTGCGCAACGAACTTGTTCGTTTTGCAATTTTTGCATGGATTTTTACTCGTTATTGGAACGGAGTGAACAGTAACGTTGATTTGATGGAAGGTAAATTATGCGGTCAAAACGGATAGACTTTCCCCTTAGATTATGTTATACTAATCATAACATAACAACTGATGTTCTTTAACCGGAGGTGATTTTATGCCGAACAATGCTGAAATTGCAAAAACTACGATAGACGATTTCAGGGAAATACAGCGATATATGACAATTGCTAAAAAAGAAAATGCTACTGAGACTTATGCCGAATTGAAAAAGAAATATATTTCTTTAAAAGCTTTACTGAATGTTTTAGGCGTAAATCTTACAGACATTGATGAAATAAAAGAATAGTTTGCAAGACTGGATGGATCTTCGGCTTTACAGCTTTTGCCGGAGTCTGTTTTGGTGCTGTGAGATATGCTTTTGCGCTTGCGATTGCCTGTACGAAGAAGTTGATTTGAGAGGTTTTGGGAAAAGGTTTGATTCTGAGGGAATCAGACCTTTTTTGGATATGCAGCCGGCATAGGAAGAACTTGCGGCATATAAGTAAAATGAGATAACAGGAAATGAAAAAGATAACTTACCGACTCTTTACAAATCAGTAAGTTATCTTTTTTATCATTAAATCATTCTATTTCAAATCTACACCAAGGCCGCTGTAATAATCGCCATTGAATAAACCTCAATCGCGTTACATCCGCGGGAAAGATCATTAATCGGTGCATTTAAGCCAAGAAGGATCGGACCATATGCTTCGAAGTTACCCATTCTTTGTGCAATCTTGTAACCCATATTGCCTGAGTTAATATCCGGGAAGATGAATGTATTGGCATGTCCCGCAACCTTAGAGTCGGGACATTTTGTACGTGCCACACGCGGAGAAACAGCGGCGTCGAACTGAAGTTCACCTTCGATTGGCGTGTCAGGGAATTCTGCTTTCGCTTTGGCTGCGGCATTGCGCATTTTTTCAACGGAATCGCCTTTTCCGGAACCAAGCGTAGAGTAGCTTAGGAAAGCGACTTTCGGGTCAATACCGAAAATCTTAGCGCACTCAATTGTCTCGCCGCAGATTTCAACAAGCTCGTCCTCGGAAGGAGCAATATTAATCGCGCAGTCGCCCATTGCAAGCACTTCGTTTTCACCGGTTGCACCGGGACGAACAAGGATAAAGCAGGAAGAAACGATGCTGTTGTTGGGTTTTGTCTTGATGAGCTGTAATGCAGGGCGAACCGTGTCGGAGGTAGAGTATGTAGCGCCGCCAAGAAGTGCATCCGCTACACCCATTGCTACAAGCATTGTGCCGAAGTAATTTGGCTGTGTCAGAATCTCTCTTGCTTTTTCGGGAGTGCCTTCTTTTTTCCCTGCCCTGAGTTCGCAAAATTTATCTACCATCTCATCAAAACGGTCGTAGTGATTGCTGTCAATAATCTGGGCGCCTCTGATATTGTAACCGGCATCTTCGGCAGCTTTTAAAACTTCTTCCTCATTTCCTACAAGGATCGGGGTAAGGAAGCTGCTTGCAAGAAGACGTGATGCAGCCTCAAGAATACGGGGATCGCATCCTTCCGTAAATACAATTGTTTTGGGGTTCTTCTTTAACTGGTCGATCATCGGACCAAATCCATACATAGCCATAGTTTTTATCCTTCCTTTTCGTTAAATTTATGAAAGCGCTTACACCGTTGTGTTTTGCGGTGTGCGCCGCGTTCTAATTACTATTGTATACATATTTTTTACATTTGCAATGGTTGCATTGAAAAAAATGCATAGAAAATTTTTATGTAAAACCAACAAAAACATATATTCGAAAAAAATCGCAAAAACAGTTGCAAAGTTGGAAAGTTATGGTATAATATCGACAGATATTATACTCGCCCGAATGGGCATGAACTTACCATGATTGCGGAGCAATTATGGTATACTACAATAAGGTAAAACGTTGCCGTTAAAACGACGAAACAACATGTGCGGCAGCGTTAGAACTCTGATTTTAGAAAGGCATGGTTCCTAAAATGACAAAAACAGACAATACAACATATGATGCGTCAAGCATTACCGTTTTAGAGGGGCTTGAAGCAGTCAGGAAACGCCCTGGAATGTATATCGGAAGCGTTTCCACAAAAGGCTTAAATCATTTAATATATGAAATCGTTGACAATTCGGTGGACGAACATCTTGCGGGAGAGTGCAGTGAAATCCGTGTGACGCTTGAGGCAGACGGCTCAGCGACCATTTCGGACAACGGGCGCGGCATTCCCGTCGGTATGCACCAAAAGGGCGTGAGTGCGGAGCGGGTGGTATTTACGACACTTCACGCGGGTGGAAAGTTTGACAACAGTGCATATAAGACAAGCGGCGGGCTGCATGGTGTGGGATCTTCGGTGGTGAATGCGTTGTCCACGCAATTGACTGTAACGGTCAAGAGCGGCGGGCTGATTCATCAGGACAAGTATGCGTACGGAAATCCCGTGGTGGAGCTTGTTGACGGTCTGCTTCCTGTTATCGGAAAGACGAAAGAAACAGGCACAACCATAAACTTTACGCCGGACCCGCAGATTTTTGACAAAACGCGTTTTAAGGCGGAGGAAGTTAAAAGCAGGCTGCATGAAACGGCTTACTTAAACCCAAAGCTTACGATTATTTTTGAGGACAGACGAAGCAGTGCACCCGAAAAAATTGTTTATACGGAACCGGAAGGGATTGTCGGTTATATCAAGGATTTAAACAAAAATAAAGAGGCGCTTCACGACATTATTTATTTTACGGGAGAAAGTGAGAATATAACGGTGGAGTGCGCGTTTCAGTATATCAATGAATTTCACGAGAATGTGCTTGGTTTTTGCAACAACATCTATAATGCAGAGGGCGGAACGCATCTGACGGGCTTTAAAACCATGTTTACCACGATTATCAATAATTATGCCCGCGAGCTGAATATCTTGAAGGAAAAGGACGTGAACTTTACAGGTGCAGATGTGCGAAACGGCATGACGGCGATTGTGTCCATCAAGCACCCTGAGCCGCGTTTTGAGGGACAGACAAAGACAAAGCTGGATAACCAGGATGCGTCGAAGGCGGTCAGCAAGGTGACGGGCGACGAGGTTTCGCGCTACTTTGACCGCAATGTCGAGGTTTTAAAAAATGTGATTTCCTGTGCGGAAAAAGCCGCAAAAATCAGGAAAACAGAAGAGCGCGCAAAGACAAACATGCTTACAAAGCAGAAGTTTTCATTTGATTCCAACGGAAAGCTTGCAAACTGCGAGTCGAAGGACAGCAGTAAGTGTGAGATTTTTATCGTGGAGGGAGATTCTGCGGGAGGAAGTGCAAAGACGGCAAGAAACCGTATGTATCAGGCGATTTTGCCAATCCGTGGAAAGATTTTAAATGTGGAGAAGGCAAGCATTGACAAGGTGCTTGCAAACGCAGAAATTAAGTCGATGATTAACGCGTTTGGCTGCGGTTTTTCGGAAGGGTATGGGAACGATTTTGACATTGCGAAGCTACGGTATGATAAAATCGTGATTATGGCGGATGCCGATGTTGACGGCGAGCATATCAGCAATCTGCTTTTGACGCTGTTTTACCGCTTTATGCCGGAGCTGATTTATGAGGGGCATGTTTATATTGCAATGCCGCCTCTGTATAAGGCAATGCCCGCAAAGGGAAAAGAAGAATATTTATACGACAACGAGGCGCTTGATAAGTACCGCAAACGCCACAAAGGACCGTTTACCTTGCAGCGGTATAAAGGATTGGGAGAAATGGATGCCGAACAGCTTTGGGAGACGACGCTGAATCCTGAGACGCGGATTTTGAAGCAAATCGAGATTGAGGACGCACGCATGGCGTCGGAAGTGACGGAGATGTTGATGGGAACTGATGTTCCGCCAAGAAGAAAATTTATTTACGAGTATGCGACCGACGCGGAGCTTGATATTTAAGAAAGCGTTGATTTAATCATCGCTTCCTTAGAGCCTCCGGCGGATGCACACGGATTTGCAGAGGAAAATGCTGCTTTGCAGCGCAAATCCGGTGCAGGAAACGCTTTTATCAGCGTTTCCCATTAAATATGGAAAGGTAGTTGTTATTGGAATGGAAGAAAAGATTATAAAAACGGAATATTCCGAGACCATGCAGAAATCGTTTATCAACTATGCGATGAGTGTCATTATTGCAAGGGCGCTGCCAGATGTACGCGACGGTTTAAAGCCGGTGCAGCGACGTACACTGTATGACATGCATGAGCTTGGAATCCGTTATGACAGACCTTATAGAAAGAGCGCGCGTATTGTCGGGGATACGATGGGTAAATACCACCCGCACGGAGACAGCTCTATATACGAAGCGCTTGTCGTGCTGACGCAGGATTTTAAAAAAGGCATTCCGCTGATAGACGGGCATGGAAACTTCGGAAATATCGAAGGTGACGGTGCAGCGGCAATGCGTTACACGGAGGCACGGCTGCAGAAAATTTCACAGGAGGCAATGCTTGCGGACCTTGATAAGGACGTGGTCGATTTTGTGCCGAATTTTGACGAGACGGAGAAAGAGCCGTCTGTTTTACCATGCCGTTTTCCCAATCTTTTGGTGAACGGTTCGGAGGGCATTGCCGTGGGTATGGCTACCAGCATTCCGCCGCACAATCTTGGTGAAGTCATTGACGCGACAAAGGCGTATATGATGAATGAAGCTGTTACCACGCGCGAGCTGATGAAGTATATTAAGGGACCGGATTTTCCAACGGGCGGAATTGTCTGCAACAAGGACGAGCTGCTCTCAATTTACGAGACTGGTACGGGAAAAATTAAGCTACGGGGCACGGTGGAAGTGGAAAAGACAAAGGGGGGGAAGTTAAACCTTGTCATTACGGAAATTCCCTATACCATGGTTGGCGCCAATATCGGGAAGTTTTTACAGGATGTGGCGGCAATCTACGAACAGAAAAAGGCGCCGGAAATTCTTGACATTTCCAATCAGTCTTCCAAAGAAGGCATCCGCATTGTCATAGAGCTGAAAAAAGATACGGATGTTGAAAATTTTAAGAACTTACTGTACAAAAAGACGCGTCTTGAGGACACTTTCGGTGTCAATATGATCGCAATTGCGGACGGCAGACCTGAGACAATGGGACTAAAGGACATTATTGCGAGAAACGTGGCATTTCAATATGAGATTGCCACGAGAAAGTACACGACGCTTTTAAATAAAGAGCTTGAAAAACGCGAGATTCAGGAAGGATTAATCCGTGCCTGCAATATCATTGACCTGATTATCGAAATCCTGCGCGGTTCCAAGGACAGAGCTATGGTAAAGAACTGTCTGACAAATGGTATTACAGATGGTATCAAGTTCCGTTCCAAAAGTTCTTCCGTTATGGCACAGCAGCTGAATTTTACGGAGCGTCAGGCAAATGCTATTCTTGACATGCGTTTGTACAAGCTGATTGGATTGGAGATTGAGGCATTAATGAAGGAAAATGCCGAAACCAATGCAAACATTTATAAATATGAGGATATTTTGGAGCGGCGCGACGCGATGGCGCAGGTGATTATTCAGGACTTGGATACGATTAAGAAGGAGTATGCCAAAAAGCGCAGAACACGTATTGAAAATGCCGAAGAGGCTGTCTACGAGGAGAAAAAACAGGAGGAGATGGAAATAGTCTTCCTGATGGATAAATTCGGGTACTGCAAGACGATAGATGTTTCTGCATATGAACGGAATAAGGAAGCTGCACAGGCGGAATTTAAATATCTTGTCCGGTGCAAAAATACCGGAAAAATTTGTGTCTTTACCAATATCGGACAGCTGCATACCATAAAGGCGTCGGACGTGCCGTTTGGAAAATTCCGGGACAAGGGTCTGCCGATTGACAATATCAGCAATTATAACTCTGCTGGAGAGACAGCGCTGCTTGTTGCAAGTCAGTCCGATTTAAATTTGTATCGGCTTTTGTTTGTGACAAAGCAGGCAATGTGCAAGCTGGTAAGCGGAGGAGAGTTTGACGTTACGAAACGCATGGTGGCAGCGACAAAGCTGAATGAGGGGGACGAGGTTGTTTGCGTTTCTATTATAAATGAACATCAGCATGTTATTTTTCAGAGTGCAGGGGGGTATTTTCTGCGAATTGATGCCGACGAAATTTCTGAGCTGAAAAAAACGGCTGTTGGCGTACGTGGAATGAAGCTTGGCACAACAGACTATGTTGAACAGGTTTACTGTTGCCCGTTATCGGGAGAGGCGCAGGAATTGATGTACCATGATAAAAAAATAGCGGTAAATAAAATAAAACTCGGAAAAAGAGATGGAAAAGGGACAAAAATTAAGGTATAATCAAATCGTGTGAGAATGGAGGACTATTATGAGAGTAATCGCTGGAAGCGCAAGGCGTCTTTTGCTGAAAACACCGGAAGGCATGGACACGCGTCCGACAACTGACCGTATCAAAGAGACGCTTTTTAATATGCTGATGCCAAATCTGCCGGGAGCGGTGTTTGTGGATCTTTTTTCAGGAAGCGGCGGTATCGGGATTGAGGCATTGAGCCGCGGCGCGGCGAAAGCATATTTTGTGGAGAGCAGTCCCAAAGCGGTTGCATGTATTACGGACAATGTGGAACATACGCATTTTACGGACAAGGCTGTTATTTTAAAGCAGGATGTGTTTGCGGCAATCCGCGGCAGTATCAGGGATACGGCAGATGTTGTCTTTTTGGATCCGCCTTACAATCAGGAGTATGATAAACGAGTGCTTGAATTGTTGAGGGATGCGCTGTTTGTGAGTGAGGATACGTTGATTGTCGTGGAGGCGGCGTTGAAAACGGAGTTCGATTATGTGCAGGAGCTGGGTTTTGCGGTTGAAAAGGAAAAATGCTATAAAACAAGTAAACATGTGTTTATAAGAAAATGTGCCTGAATATAGGAGGTTAACAATATGAATGCAGCAATTTATCCCGGAAGCTTTGATCCGATGACGCTTGGACATTTTGATGTGATTAAGCGTGCGTCGAAGATGTTTGACAGACTAATTGTAAGTGTTTTGGATAATAAGGCAAAGAATGCGTTGTTTTCTGTGGAAGAACGTGTTAGTATATTAAAGGAGGCAGTAAAGGACTTGCCGAATGTTGAAGTGGATTCCTTTAACGGGCTTTTGGTTGATTATGCGCGCCGGAAAAATATTCATATTTCGGTCAGAGGGCTTCGCGCCACCACGGATTTTGAGTATGAACTGCAGATTGCACAGACAAACAGACTTCTTTCCAAAGGAATACTCGATACGGTTTTTCTGACGACAAGTCTTGAATATGCGTATCTAAGCTCGTCCGGTGTAAAGGAGATTGCGGCATTTGGCGGGGATATATCGCCGTGCGTGCCAAAGTTTGTCGAGGGGCTTGTATATCAAAAATTTAACCGGCAGTAAAATATGGAGGAATAATTGGATGACCAGCAGAATTGAGCAGATTATTGACGATCTTGAATTGTACATAGAGAATTGCAAGTTTAAGCCGTTTTCTACGGATATGATTATTGTCAATAAGACGGAAATTGATGAAATGATACGCGACCTTCGAATGACGACTCCGGAGGAAATCAAGCGTTATCAGAAAATCATATCAAACAAGGAAGCCATTTTAAATGATGCAAGGGAAAAGGCGCAGGCACTGTTGAACAATGCAGAAGTGCAGACAAACGAATTGATTAGTGAGCATCAGATTATGCAGCAGGCATATGCGCAGGCAAATGAGATTGTGGAGCTTGCCACGCAGCAGGCGCAGGACATTTTGGACAGGGCGACTATGGAAGCAAACGGCATGCGGACATCCGTTATGCAGTATTCGGACAGAATGCTTGCAAATTTGGAAACCATTATTAAACAGTCAATAGAATTTGCGACAAAGGATTACAATAAGCTTGTAGGTGACTTGCAGGAGATTGACAGTGTGGTAACTGCAAACCGTGCGGATCTTGTTCCGGCGGAGGTTATGGAAGACAGTGAGGAAGCGTCGGCGGACATGCAAAGCCCGTCTGTGTTATAAGGCGTTATCGTTTTTATGGAAATTATAACCCACAGGAGACTGTGGGTTAATTTTGCCTTTATGCACACGGGTCCCCAAAGAAAATATGTCATCAAACCGATAAACCGGTTCGCTGACGGGGCCCGGCGCGACGAGTAGGGGAAGATGAATCTTCTCTACTCGATTATGATTATATCAGGGTTAGAGGAGGAGCTTTATGTACGGAGGATTTCGGAAAATTTGGGCACTGGTTTTGATTGCGGCAGCAACAGTATTTATGATGGTTCCTTATCAGGGAAAAACGGTACACGCCGCCGAACCGATTGTGGTCGTGATAGATCCCGGGCATGGCGGTGAAAATTTAGGAACCGACTATCTGCCGATACCGGAAAAGGTATATACGATGCAGGTGGCGTTGTATATGAAACAGGAGCTGGAAAAATATAAAAATGTAGTGGTTTATCTTACGCATACGCAGGACGTTGATATGGATCTTACGCAGCGGGCGGAATTTGCCGAAAGCGTAAATGCCGATTTTGTGTTTTCACTCCATTTTAATATGTCGATTTCGCATGGACTTTACGGCAGCGAAGTTTGGGTGCCGTCCACGGGAACGCTGTACAGTCAGGGATACAGTGCTGGAAACGAGTTTCTGATGCAGTTTGAACAGGTAATGGGGCTGTTCAACCGAGGCATCAAAACAAGAATCGGTTCAAAAGGCACGGATTACTATGGAATTATCAAGCAATGCGCCCTGCGGAATATTCCGGCGATTATAGTAGAGCACTGTCATGTGGATCATATTAATGATGTTGCGAATATACAGTCACAGAACAAACTTCAGGAGTTTGGTATCTGCGACGCGACGGCAGTTGCACGGTATTTCGGGCTTACCAAAAACGAGGAGGGCGGAGCGGACTACAGCGAATATGCTCCTCTTGCCGTTCCGGTTCCCGAAGCGCGCGTTTACAACGACACAACCGCGCCGCTGTATCTTGAGGCAAAGCTTTTGGACTACAACAGCACAAGCCGGTATGCGACAGTAGCGCTCAGCGCGTTTGACGGGGAATCCCCGCTGCAATATTATGCGTTTTCGACAGATAATGGACTGACTTGGTCAATGTTGCAGCCGTGGAACAAAGGGCAAAACGAGATGACTATTACGGTCAATGTGGGGTATGGTAAAAAAGACAGTCTGTTGTTCAAAGTAATGAATTTATATGATATTGCTACAAACTCCAATCTGCTAGAATTAAATTAAAGAATATAGAGGAGTAATGTATAATATCCAAATGAAATCAGGGTAATTACTGTTTTACTTTTGAGGTATGATGAGAGCGGAAGCTTTGCTTTCTCTAAAAAACTGCTGGTCTGTATCAGGCAGGATATTCCGCCAAAGCTAAGTGCCGTCATTATCCACAAAACTTTTTCCTGCGGCGGGAGTGTTCCGGTGTAAATCGTCTGCACGCCGCCCATGATTTCCAGGAAACTTGACAGGACGCGTTTCATGTTATCGGAGAGCCTGAAAAAGTCAAGAAAGATGCGGAACGCATTTGTAAATGTGACATATCCGCCTAGTAAAATAAGCGATTGGGTGTTTTCCATACATGCCTTTTTGAGGCAGCCTGTCAGCGTGAGTTTTTCACGTGTTTCATTTTGGTATGCGTTTTTGGTTATGACAGGGGATGCGTTTGTTTTTGCGAAGCGGCGGCTAAAAAAGATGCCGTAGACAGCCGGAATACCGTACATTCCAAACAAAAAGGGAAGTGTGTTTTGGTATCCGCAGGCGTGAAGCATCGGAATGATAATTCCTAAAAAATAGGCGGGACCGATATTGTTGCAAAAGCCAAGCAGGCTGACAGCCTCTTCTTTGGACAGCTTCTTGTTTTCACAAAGCTCGCTGACTACCTTTGCACCCATTGGAAATCCGCAGAAAAATCCCATAAAGATTGCGTACAGTCCGTAGGTGCTGTATTTGTAAATCCGTTTTAGGGGAAGGGAGAGCATACGTCCCAACTCCAGGTCGGCTCCACTGTATACCATTATGGAGCTGATCATCATAAAAGGGAAAAGCGTTGGAACCATTTTCGCTGCCCACTGGTACAGCCCTTCGTAGGCATATTGGAAGGTTGTATCGGGTTGGCTTAAAACGGCGATAATTAAAACGAGCCAAACAAGGGTTTTGAGAAGCATGTGCACACCAAAAAACGCGTTCTTACTTAAAGCTTATGCAGGAATGGGGGAATTCTATGCGTCTTGATAAACTGATTGCCCAAATGCAGATTGGCACAAGAAGCCAGGTAAAGGATTACATCCGAAACGGAAAGTTCACGGTAAACGATCAGGTCATAAAAAAGCCAGAGTACAAAGTAAACGAACTGGAAGACAGGATATGCTTTATGGGGCAGGCGCTCTGCTTTCAAAAGTTTGTTTATTATATGCTGCACAAACCGTCAGGAGTTGTAACCGCCACAAAGGACAGCCGCGATAAGACGGTAATGGATTTCATGCAGGACGCCGCGGGAAAAGACTTGTTTCCTGTAGGCAGGCTGGACAAAGATACGGAGGGACTGCTTCTTATTACGAATGACGGAGCGCTTTCGCACCGCCTGCTTTCGCCCAAAAAGCATGTGGAAAAAACATATTACGCGGAGTGTGAAGGAACACTGACAGCGGAGGATATTTCAAAGCTGGAACAGGGAGTTGACATTGGAGACGAAAAACCGACGCTTCCTGCACAGGTGCGTATTATAAAACAGTCAGATACGTCTTACTCGTTGGAGCTGTCTATTACGGAAGGACGTTTTCATCAGGTTAAGCGTATGATTGGTGCGGTCGGCGGTAAGGTTACGTATTTAAAGAGGATTTCGTTTGGCGGACTTTTGCTCGATGAATCGCTTGAAAAAGGAGCGTGGAGAGCATTGCGGCAAGAGGAGATTGCACTTCTTACGGAACAGAACAAGAACAACAACAAGGAGGATTAAAAGTGTCACTTGCAAACGGTTTTCTTCCCATCAATATGGATGAAGTACATGCGCTTGGTTTGGAGCAGCTTGATTTTGTGTACGTTTCGGGTGACGCATATGTGGATCATCCGTCTTTTGGACATGCGATCATTACAAGGCTTTTGCAGTCACACGGCTACAGTGTAGGGATTATTGCACAGCCTGATTGGAAAAATGAGGAGAGCATTGCCGTTCTTGGCAGACCAAGGCTTGGTTTTCTTGTTTCGTCAGGAAATATGGATTCTATGGTAAATCATTACTATGTGTCGAAAAAGCATCGGGAAAGCGATGCATATACGCCGGGCGGCGCAGCATATAAGCGTCCTGACCATGCCACCGCGGTATATGGTAATTTAGTCCGGAAAAAATATAAGGATATTCCGATTATCATCGGCGGAATTGAGGCGAGTCTGCGCAGGATGGCGCATTATGATTACTGGTCAGATTCGTTTAAGCGTTCTATTCTGCTGGACAGTCAGGCGGATCTGATTTCATACGGAATGGGGGAAAAATCAATTATCGAGATTGCGGATGCGCTAAACAGCGGAATTGCAGTCAGGGATATTACGTTTGTTGCGGGAACGGTTTATAAGACAAAAGACCTTTCAGGATTATATGATTATGAGCTTTTGCCGTCGTATGACGCGATGCGCGCGGATAAAGCGTTGTATGCAAAGAGCTTTAAAGTGCAGTATGATAATACGGATGCTTTTAACGGTAAGGTTTTGGCTGAGCCGTATCCAAACGGGCTGTATGTGGTGCAGAATGTTCCGCAGACGCCCCTGACCATGCAGGAAATGGATGATGTGTACGGACTTCCCTATCAGAGAACGTATCATCCGTCATATGAGGCGGCAGGGGGTGTTCCAGCGATTTCGGAGATTAAGTTTTCCTTAATCAGTAACCGCGGCTGTTTTGGCGGCTGTAATTTTTGTGCGCTTACGTTTCATCAGGGGCGCACGATACAGGTGCGCAGTCATGAATCCATTATTGAGGAAGCCCAGCAGATTACGGAGGATAAAGATTTTAAGGGATATATCCATGATGTTGGCGGACCGACGGCGAATTTCAGACAGCCGTCCTGCAAAAAACAGTTGACGGCAGGCGTGTGCAAGCACCGTCAATGTCTTTTTCCAAAGCCGTGTGCAAATTTGGAGGTGGACCATTCGGATTATCTGTCACTGTTAAGGAAGCTAAGGGCGCTTCCACATGTAAAGAAAGTGTTTATCCGATCGGGAATACGGTTTGACTATCTTATGTTAGATAAGGATAACACATTTTTCAGGGAACTTGTGGAACACCATGTCAGCGGGCAGTTAAAGGTTGCTCCGGAGCACATCTGTGACGCGGTGCTGTCAAAAATGGGAAAGCCCGAGAACGCCGTATATGAAGCATTTACGGAAAAATACCGCAGGTTCAATCAGAAAATCGGGAAAAATCAGTTTCTTGTGCCGTATCTGATGTCCTCGCATCCGGGATCTGCCTTAAAAGAAGCCGTGGAGCTTGCGGAGTATTTGCGGGATATTGGCTATATGCCTGAGCAGGTCCAGGATTTTTATCCGACGCCGTCCACAATGTCAACGGTTATGTATTATACAGGGATTAATCCGGTTGACATGAAAAAGGTGTATGTATGCAAAAATCCGCATGAGAAGGCAATGCAGCGGGCATTGATACAATATCGCAATCCGAAGAATTATGACCTTGTGCTGGAGGCGTTAAAGGCGGCGGGGCGTGAGGATTTAATCGGATTTGATAAAAAGTGCCTGATACGTCCGCGAAGGCTTGCGGGGGAGAGACCGGTTTCTGAGAAAAACAATATAAGAGGAATTGCAAAAACGAGAACAGGCAAAAAAAGCAGTGTAAAGAAGCCGCCGAAAAAGAAAACGATACGGAATACGCATAAGAAAAAGGGTTAAAATAAGTGTAAGAGTGGGGGACTAACATGGAAAGGAAACGAATACATGAACATTATTATCATTACGGGCGCCTCTTCGGGAATGGGTTTGGAATTTGCCTTGCAGCTTGACGCGATTTTTGATACGATAGATGAAATATGGCTGATTGCCCGCAGAAAAAAAGGATTGCTTGAAGTGGCGCAGTACATGGACCATACAACAAGAATACTTGATATGGATTTAACGGACAATGCGCATATGCAGCGCTTTGAACAGCTCTTAAAAGAAGAAAAACCAGTCATCCGAATGCTCGTCAACTGTGCGGGCTACGGTATTATGGGAGATTTTTCGGAGGGAGACCGGACGGAGCTTTTGGGGATGATTGACCTAAACTGCCGTTCCTTAACGGAAATGACGTATTTGTGCATTGCATACATGTGTAAAAACAGCCGTATTATCCAGCTTGCCTCAAGCGCGGCGTTTCTTCCGCAGCCTGATTTTGCAGTATATGCTGCATCTAAGTCTTATGTCTATAGCTTTTCGCGTGCGCTTGCAAGAGAACTTGCACCACGCAGCATTTATGTAACAGCAGTATGTCCCGGACCTGTGGACACACCGTTTTTTGATATTGCGGAAAAGAACGGCAGCACGCTCGCAATCAAAAAGCTTGCAATTGCAAAGGCGGACAAGGTCGTTCGCAAAGCGATTGCGGATTCTTATAAGAAAAAAGAACGTTCCGTGTACGGCAGAGTGATAAAAGGGTTTGAGCTGCTTGCCAAAGCGGTTCCGCACGAAATGATATTAAAAGCGATGAGTTATATGAAATAGGGACAAAGGAGTTTCGTTATATATGAATAAACAAAAGCCAAAAAAAGGAGAATACGCATACCCCATGTATGAAAGAAAACGCGTAATTCTTCGTACCATTCTATACTTTGGAATTTCGATTGCCGTATTTGTGCTTGGATGGGCTTCAACCAAGACAAAGGACAATCTGCTCACCATTGTGGCAGTGCTTGGGCTTTTGCCATCCAGCAAAAGCCTTGTTTCCGTAATTATGTATCTGCGCATTCCGAATTTTTCACAAGCGCTTTATAAGGAGATTTCGGAAAACATAAAAACAGTGCCTGCAATTTACAGCATGTACCTGACCTCCTATAAAAAGAATTTTCCCGTTAACTGTTTTGCAGTGCGCAGCGGAAATCTGATTGGATTTACGGAATTTGACATCTGTGATGCTGATGCTTGTGAAAAACATATCAAGGAAATGTTAAACCAAAACGTGATAAAAGGAGTGACTGTAAAAATCTTTAAAGAACGGCAGAAATTTGAGGATAGGGCTGTACAGCTTGAAGCGCTCGAACCAAGCGGCAGGGAGGAGGAAATCCTTACGCTTTTATGTGATATATCTCTTTAATTCATCTATGCATGGGAATACAGGAGAGGAATGATAACGATGATTGTACTTAACATTGCAAAAAGTGATGCCGGACAGCGTTTGGACAAGTATTTGAAACGTCAGCTTCGGGACGCGCAGAATGGTTTTTTATATAAGATGCTTCGCAAAAAGAATATCGTTTTAAACGGTAAAAAAGCAACAGGGAGTGAACTAGTGTGCGAAAATGATGAAGTGACGCTTTTTTTATCCGATGAGACATATGCGAAATTCGGCGGTGTTCCTAAGGCATCCGGAAAAACAGCCGTTGATGTTACCCCGTATCAGGAAGCATATTTTAAGTTAAAGGGCATGGAAATTGTTTTTGAAAACGATGACGTGCTGGTTGTCAATAAGCCTGCAGGTATTCTTTCGCAAAAGGCAGATGCCGCGGATTTAAGCGCGAACGAATGGCTCATTGGGTATTTGTTAAAGGCGGGATTTTTGTCACGGGAATCGCTTCAAACCTTTAAACCCTCTGTGTGCAATCGTTTGGACCGAAATACATCAGGACTTTTGGTATGCGGAAAGACGCTCGCTGGGAGCAGATATTTAAGCAGTATTGTCAGGGATAAATCCCTTCAAAAGTATTATTATACATTGGCAGCGGGACAAGTATCCCTGGATACGAGAATTTGCGGATGGCTCTGCAAAAACGCCAAAACAAACAAGGTAACAATCTATGAAAACGAAGCGGACATTCCGAATCCACTGAAAAAGAATGCTGCATATATTGATACGGCGTTTCGTTCCATTGAAACAATACATACTAAAATCGGCAGCATTACTTTGTTGGAGGTACGGCTTTTTACCGGAAAAACGCATCAAATCAGGGCTCAGTTAAGCGCAATGGGTTATCCGATTATCGGTGACAGAAAATACGGCAGCAATCGGGTGAATGATGCATTTTATGACATGGGTGTCAGAAATCAGCTGCTGCACGCATACAGACTTGTCTTTCCAAAAAGCAATGACACACGTTTTGCAGCGCTTTCCGAAAAGACATTGACGTGCGCATTGCCGAAACTATTTGGGCAAATTATGACACCTAAGAAGGAGTAACAGCAATGGCAACATGGAATTCGAGGGGGCTTCGCGGCTCACTCCTCGAGGAAATGATTAATATGACAAATGAAAAATACCGTGAGGGCGGTCTTGCATTGATCCAAAAGGTGCCGACACCAATCACGCCGATTACCATCGACAAGGATACGCGCCATATTACGCTTGCATACTTTGATCAAAAGAGTACCGTTGATTATATTGGTGCAGTGCAGGGAATCCCCGTATGTTTTGACGCAAAGGAATGTGCCGTTGACACGTTTTCGCTCCAAAACATTCATCCCCATCAGGTTGCATTTATGCGGGATTTTGACAGACAAAGCGGAATTGCTTTTTTTCTGATTTACTACACGTCACGGGATAAAATGTATTATATGGGTATTCGGGAGCTCAATGTATTTTGGGACAGAATGGTAAATGGCGGCAGAAAGAGCTTTCGTTTTGACGAGTTAAACGAAGCGCATTTTTTTACGGCAAAGGGCGGGCAAATGGTACCGTATCTTGATATGATCCAGCTTGAGCTGAATGAGAGAGGTTGACACGACTGACAAAAGCGTGTATACTGCGAATATATGTCACGTTAATATGATAACGTGTTAATTTGTTATCACACTAAATTGACGATGTTATGATTTTAGCAAAGCGCAAAAGCAACGATTGAATATCGCGCAAAAAATTGTTATAATAAAAAAGGAAGTGTTTATCGCGCGGGTCATAAGAAATGGAGGCATTTCGTAATGTTTCAAAAGAACAGGTTCAAAAATATTATCAGAAATAAAGCAAGTGGCAGGCAGTGTCGCGCGACAGACATGTACCTGCCGCTTTTACTGTAAAGAAATTATATTTGGGAGGAACTTATGGATTTTAAAGGAAAACGACTTGTACATACACCCGAAGGCGTGCGTGACATTTACGGAAGTGAATATGCCAACAAGCAAAACATTCAAAAACTCTTTGGCGAAAAGCTTCACAGCTACGGTTATCAGGATATTCAGACACCGACCTTTGAATTTTTTGATGTATTCAGCCGCGAAATCGGCACAACGCCGTCCAAGGAATTATATAAATTTTTTGATAAAGAAGGCAATACGCTTGTTTTAAGACCAGACTTTACTCCTTCGATTGCAAGGTGTGCCGCCAAGTATTTTATGGACGAGACAATCCCGCTGCGGTTTTGCTATGTGGGAAACAATTTTATTAATACCGGAGACCTACAGGGAAAACTAAAAGAAACAACGCAGATGGGCGCGGAGCTCATCGGCGATGCGTCGCCTGAGGCAGATGCGGAAATGATTGCAATGTTGGTCGAATCGTTGTTAAATGCAGGATTAAAAGAATTTCAGGTATCCATAGGGCAGATTGACTTTTTTAAGGGGCTTTGCGAGCAGGCAGACCTTGACATGGAAACGGAATTAGAGCTGCGCGGTTTTATTTCAAACCGAAATGATTTCGGCGCGCAGGAGCTTTTGGAAAGCAAACACCTGTCGCCCGGTGTCTGTGAAGCGCTTTTAAACGTAAGTAGTCTTTTCGGCTCTTATGAAATACTGGATAAGGCAGAAACCTATGCGGGCAATCCTCGTTCCGCAGGGGCAATCAAGCGTTTAAAGGAGGTTTATCGGCTGTTGACAGTATACGGTGTTGAACAGTATATTTCCTTTGACCTTGCAATGGTGAGCAAATATCATTACTATACAGGCATTATTTTCAGTGCATATACCTATCAGACCGGAAGCGCAATCGCAAAGGGCGGTCGTTATGACAGACTGCTTGAAAAATTCGGAAAGGCAGCGCCTGCGACAGGTTTTGTTGTCATTATAGACGACCTTGTATCAGCACTGACAAGACAAAAAATGTGTCCACCGTTAGAGAACAGAAATCTGCTGTTAGTGTATGAAAATGCAGTTGAAAAAGCAATAAGCGAAGCAAAAGCATACCGTGACAAAGGGTATGCAACGGTGCTTATGAAACGCGAAAAAGAAAAGCAGCGCTACACAAAATTTGCCCAAGAAAACAATTTTTCGCAGGTGATTTTTATATCCGAATAGAAAGGCGAACAAAACAATGAACAATACAACCAATAGCATAAGATACCTTACTTTTGCACTCGGAAAGGGAAGGCTTGCAAGTAAAACACTTGATCTGTTTGAAAAGATCGGGATTACTTGTGAGGAAATGAAGGATAAGGATTCGAGAAAGCTTATTTTTGTAAATGAAGACCTGAAACTGAAATTTTTCCTTGCAAAAGGTTCAGACGTTCCCACTTATGTGGAATACGGCGCTGCCGACATCGGTGTTGTGGGAAGCGATACTATTATGGAAGAAAACCGGAAAGTATACGAGGTGCTTGACTTAGGATTTGGAAAATGCCGTATGTGCGTGTGTGGTCCCGCTTCAGCGCGTGTTCTGTTACAGCACCATGAAATGATACGGGTGGCAAGCAAATACCCCAAAATAGCGAAAGATTATTTTTATAATCAGAAGCATCAGACGGTGGATATTATTAAGCTTAACGGCTCCGTGGAGCTTGGACCGATTGTGGATTTAAGCGATGTCATTGTTGACATTGTGGAGACAGGCTCTACACTCAGGGAAAACGGGCTTGAGGTTTTGGAGGAAATCTGTCCGCTCTCGGCGCGCATGATTGTCAATCAGGTTAGCCTGAAAATGGAAGCGGACCGGATAAAAAAACTGCTAGAGGCACTCAAGGAAGTGGTGTAAAAGACAAGGGAGGAAAATGTTATGCGAATTGTAAATTTAACAAATGAGACGAAGCAGAACCTTTTGGAAAATCTATTAAAACGAAGCACCAATGATTACGGTGATTATGAAGCTATTGTTGCGGATATTATCGAGAATGTAAAAACACGTAAGGAGGAGGCAATTTTTGAATATTCCCTAAAGTTTGATAAATGTTTAACGACAAAAGAGACTTTTCAGGTCACAAAAGCAGAGATTGATGCGGCGTACGCAGAGATTGACGCGCAGTTTATTCAAGTGATGAAGGCTTCCGCAGAAAACATCCGTGCTTATCATGAAAAACAGAAACGCAGCAGCTGGTTTGACGCCAAAGAGGACGGAACGATTCTCGGACAAAAAATCACGCCAATGCAGACGGTCGGCGTGTACGTACCGGGAGGAAAGGCGGCTTATCCGTCTACAACGCTGATGAATGTTATTCCCGCAAAGGTAGCGGGAGTGCCAAATATTATTATGACGACGCCTGCGGGAGCAAACGGTAAGGTTAATCCCGCAACGCTTGTTGCCGCAGATATTGCGGGAGTGGATATGATATTTAAAACAGGCGGCGCACAGGCGATTGCGGCTCTTGCGTATGGTACGCAGCTGATACCGAAGGTGGACAAGATTGTCGGTCCCGGAAATATTTTTGTGGCGCTTGCAAAGAGAGCCGTTTACGGTCATGTCAGCATTGATTCGATTGCAGGTCCTTCCGAAATCCTGGTACTTGCGGACGAGAGCGCGACACCGCGCTATGTTGCGGCGGATTTGCTTTCACAGGCAGAGCATGACGAGCTGGCATCGTCAATTTTGATTACGACAAGTGCAGAGCTTGCAAAACAGGTTTCCGATGAAGTGGACAAATTTGTCGAGGTGTTGGAGCGAAAGGCAATTATACAGGAATCTCTTAATAATTATGGATATATTCTTGTGGCGGAGGATATGGAGATGGCAATTGACGCTGCAAACGAAATTGCATCGGAGCATCTTGAGATACTGACCCAAAATCCGTTTGATACCATGACGCGCATTCGAAATGCGGGGGCAATCTTTCTCGGTGAATATTCGTCGGAGCCGTTGGGAGATTATTATGCAGGTCCTAATCATGTGCTTCCGACAAACGGAACGGCAAAATTCTTCTCTCCGCTCAATGTTGATGATTATGTAAAAAAATCGAGTATTATTTCTTATTCAAGAGAGGCTTTGGAAAAAGTACATCAGGATATTGAACTGTTTGCGACAAAAGAGGGACTTACGGCACATGCAAATTCCATTCGTGTGCGGTTTGAAGAAAAATAAGAAACGAGGTATGGTATGAGCAGAAGCGCAACAATCAACAGAACGACTAAGGAAACGGACATCTCCATGAAAATCGAGTTGGATGGAACAGGAAAATCAGAAATTGACACTGGAATAGGCTTTTTTAACCATATGCTGGAAGGATTTGCAAAGCACGGCTTTTTTGACCTTGCTGTAAACATTAAGGGAGATTTGGAGGTTGACGGGCACCATACGGTAGAAGATGCAGGGATTGTGCTTGGAACCGCAATCAGGGATGCCATAGGCGATAAGAAAGGCATCAGGCGTTACGGCTATTTTATCCTTCCGATGGACGATGCACTGGCACTGTGCGCCGTTGATTTGTGCGGAAGACCATACTTAAAGTTTGACTGTGAGTTTCCAAGCCGCATGACAGGCGATTTTGACACCGATTTGGTGAAAGAATTTTTCTATGCCGTTTCATACAGCGCGGCAATGAACATTCATATTAAAATGCTAAGCGGCGAGAACAGCCATCATATGATAGAAGCGGTTTTCAAGGCATTTGCAAAGGCGCTTGATATGGCAGTGGCTTATGATGAACGCATCAGTGACGTGCTTTCCACGAAAGGAAGTTTATAGGTTGAAAAATCAGAGATTTTTCAACCGGCAAATTTGTGCAAAAGCACAAATTCGTAAAATGCGAAAGGTTTACAGGATTGGAAACGATGAGAAAATTAGCGTTAAGCGATGAGATTTTATTAAACATAGAAAAACCTGCAAGATACATCGGAAACGAAGTAAACAGCGTAATGAAAGACAAAAACAGCGTAGACATCCGCTTTGCGATGTGTTTTCCTGATGTGTATGAAATCGGTATGTCCCACCTTGGAATACAGATTTTATATGACATGCTCAACCGCTATGAAGATACATGGTGCGAGCGTGTGTATTCTCCGTGGCCGGATTTGGACAGCGTGATGCGCGCGCGCAATATTCCGCTTTTTGCATTAGAGTCGCAGGAAAACATTAAAGAATTTGACTTTTTGGGCATTACCATACAGTATGAAATGTGTTATACGAACATTCTTCAAATCTTGGACCTCTCGGGAATCCCGTTTCATGCATGTGACAGGGATTGGGATTGTCCAATCGTGATTGGCGGCGGTCCGTGCGCCTACAATCCGGAGCCGATTGCAGACTTTTTTGATATTTTTTATATTGGAGAGGGTGAAACACAATACAGACCTCTGCTTGATTTATATAAGAAATGCAAATCTGAGGGCTGTTCGAGAAAAGAATTTCTTATAAGAGCATCACAGCTTCCGGGCTTATATGTGCCCCAGCTTTATGAGGTTACTTACAACGAGGATTACACAATTAAGGCATATAAACCCACTGTCGACGGTGTTCCGGTAACCGTACGAAAAGAAATAGTTTCGGACCTTACTCATACTGTTTATCCCCAAAAACCGGTTGTACCGTTTATTAAATGTACGCAGGACAGGGTTGTATTGGAAATCCAACGCGGCTGCATCCGGGGCTGCCGGTTCTGTCAGGCGGGACAAATTTACCGCCCTGTCAGGGAACGCGATGTGAACATGCTCAAAGAATATGCCGTAAAAATGCTTGAAAATACAGGGTATGAAGAAATTTCACTCAGTTCGTTAAGCTCAAGCGACTATTCGCAGCTTGAGGAGCTTGTTACGTTTCTGATTGAGCGTTGTAAAGAAAAGAACGTGAATATTTCGCTTCCCTCACTGCGTATTGACGCATTTTCACTTGATGTCATGGAAAAAGTTCAGGATGTAAAGAAGAGCAGCCTGACTTTTGCACCGGAAGCGGGAAGCCAGCGGCTTCGAAATGTAATTAACAAAGGATTGACTGAAGAAGTCATTCTGAAGGGCGCTGCGCTTGCCTTTGAAGGCGGCTGGAACCGGGTGAAATTGTACTTCATGCTTGGACTTCCGACTGAAACGGATGAAGATATTCGGGGAATTGCGGAACTTTCCGACAAAATTGCGATGGCGTATTATGACACGGTTCCGAAAGAAAAGCGTAGTGGAAGAGTGCAGATTGTCGCAAGTACCTCCTTTTTTGTGCCGAAACCGTTCACCCCGTTTCAGTGGGCGCCGCAGTGTACAAAAGAAGAATTTTTGGAGAAAGCATACACTGCTAAGCACGCTATTATGGAACAGTTAAACCAAAAGAGCATTAAGTATAACTGGCATGAGGCGGACGCGAGTGTTATGGAGGGGATTCTTGCCCGCGGAGACAGACGGCTTTGCACACCGATATTAAAGGCATATCAAAAGGGCTGTATCTTTGACGCATGGGGGGAATATTACAAGCATGACATTTGGATGGAAACATTTACCGAGTGTGGCATTGATACGGCGTTTTATACGACGAGAGCACGCAGTCTTGATGAAATTTTTCCGTGGGACTTTATTGACTGTGGCGTGACGAAAGAATTTTTAAAGAGCGAGTGGCAAAGGGCACTGCATGAAGAGGTGACAAAAAACTGTAAAGAACAGTGCAACGCCTGCGGCGCGGCAAGCTTTCAATGCGGAATCTGTACGATGAAAAGGAGTTCGTAAAACTATGAAACTGAGAGTAAAATTTTCGAAGCACGGCGTGCTCCGGTTTATCGGGCATCTTGACGTGATGCGCTATTTTCAGAAAGCAATACGGCGTGCAGGTATTGACATTGCATATTCCGCGGGATTTAGTCCGCATCAGATTATGTCCTTTGCGGCTCCTTTGGGCGTCGGGCTGGAAAGTAACGGCGAATACATGGACATTGAAGTGAATTCATTGACAAGCTCCAAAGAATTTGTGAAGGCATTAAATGCCCAAATGGCGGACGGTATTGAGATTTTGGAGGCAAAGCTTTTGCCGGAAACTGCCGGAAACGCGATGGCAAGTGTAGCGGCGGCGCGTTATACGGTTGCGTTTCGGGAAGGATATATACCGGGATTTTTGACCAATTCAGTCATAGTTGACTTTTGCGGTCAATCCGAAATCATTGTTGCAAAACAGACAAAAAAAGGGGAAACAACGTTTGATTTGAAGCCTTTTTTATATGAATGCACTTATGACGAAGAACAAAACATGCTGTATTTTACGGTGGATGCAAGCAGTTCGGGAAATGTAAAACCTGCTCTTTTGCTGAAAGCGGTTTATGAAAGATGCAATGCGGAATTTGACGAATTCGCATTTCTTATTACAAGAGAAGAAACGTATTTAAATATAGGAACGCAGGAGTCCATGCAGCTTAAACCGTTGGGTTTTATAGGGAGTGACTATTGATGACCGAAATGCGTTATGTCCTGACAGAATACCAAACAGGCGTATTGTCTTTTCTGTGGGATACAAAGACAAACAAAATGGAGACTGTAAACTTTACACAAAGTGCGAATGACGATGCAAAAATCGGCGATATTTTTGTCGCAAAGGTATCAAACGTCGCAAAGCAGATTAATGCGGCATTTATTGATTATGCACCAAATAAAAAAGGTTATCTGCCGATTTTAACTGACGCCATTCCGGTGATTACAAATCGCAAATATGACGGGCGGATTTTAGCGGGCGATGAGATTTTGGTGCAGCTTGAAAAGGAAGCCGTCCGCACGAAAGAACCTGTGTTTACCATGAATTTATCGCTTGCAGGCAAGTATTGTGTGGTATCATATGCCAACACGTATAAAGGTGTATCAAAAAAGTGCTCAAAACAGGAGAGGGAACGCCTGCGTGCCGCTATTCCGCAGAACATTGCTTACGGCGTTGTAGTGCGCACGAATGCGTCATCGCTTCTTGATGCCTCTAATATGGAAACCTCCGAAATGCAGGATGTATTGCAGCCTGTTACGGACGAAATCCTGGAGTATAATCATAAAATGTCTTTGCTGCTTCAGGAAGGTATTCATAGAACCTGCTACAGCCGGATATGGCAGTCCGTGCCGTCTTATCTGACAAATATGCGTGACACCTCAGACAGTTATCAGCAGATTGTTACGGACAGCAAGGAAATTTATGAAGAATTAAAGGACTTTGTAACGCATTATATGCCCAAACAGCTTTCTGATATTACGTTATATCAGGATGCTGATTATCCGCTGCAAAAGCTTTATCGTGTGGAAACGCAGCTTGAGGAGCTGCTTGCAAAGAAAGTATGGCTGAAATCCGGCGCATATCTTGTGATAGAAAAAACGGAAGCTATGTATGTCATTGATGTGAATTCGGGAAAAAATATCACAAAAAAAGACAATGCTGCATATATTGTTCAGATTAATATGGAAGCCGCCGAAGAAATTATGCGGCAGATACGGCTTCGGAATCTGAGTGGGATGATACTGGTTGATTTTATCAATATGGAGGATCCTCAAAAAGACTTTGCGCTTTTACAGCAGTTAAGGACACTTGCAAAAAAAGACCGTGTATTGACTACGGTGGTCGATGTTACCGCGCTTGGACTTGTGGAGATTACCCGCAAAAAGACAACGAAATCCCTGTACGAACAGCTGATGAAATAGAGCATAAGCGGTGGTTTTGCATGGCTTGATGCTGGTAACAGGAAGCCGAAGGCTGAACTGTTACGGAAAAGTGGGAAAAATTAGCGTTTTTTACTTGACATGAAAAGAACGAGATGCTATTATTTATGAGTATGCCGCATAACGAGGTTAAAGAGTATTTCACGATACCACCAAAGTTAGCGAGTAAATATTTAGGAGGTGCAATATGTACGCAATTATTGCAACAGGTGGAAAGCAGTACAAGGTTTCTGAAGGAGATGTCATCAAGGTAGAAAAGCTTGATGCGGAAGTAGGAAACACTGTAACGTTTGACGAAGTGATTGCTGTCAGCAATGATTCTCTGAAAGTAGGCGCGGAAATTTCCGGTGCATCTGTTTCGGCTACTGTTATGGAGCAGGGCAGAGGTAAGAAGATTATTGTCTACAAATACAAGAGAAAGACAGGCTATCACAAGAAAAACGGTCATAGACAAGCATACACTCAGGTTAAGATTGATAAAATCAACGCTTAATTAAGATGTTGTTTCGTTAATAGTATGACTACAGTCGTAATTTTTAAATCCAAAGACAGTTATAAAGGTTTTACCTGTACGGGTCACGCAGAGTTTGCCGAAGCAGGAAAAGATATTGTATGTGCATCCATTTCCGTTTTGGTCATCAATACGCTTAATGCGATTGAACAGTTTGCCAATGAGAAAACTGATGTCGTGGCAAAGGATGGTGTCATTGAATGCCGTTTTCTAAATGACATCAATGATAAGACAAAACTGTTGATGGATACGATGTTGCTGGGTTTAAAAGACATTGAAAAAAATTATGGAAAGCAGAACAAAAAAAGCTTTTTCAGACTTACAATTGAGGAGTTAGGTTAAAAATCAGAGATTTTTTAACTGGCAAATTTGTGCCAGGACACAAATTTGATAGCATTAAGAAGGGAGGCAACAACAATGATGAATTTAGATCTTCAGTTTTTTGCTCATAAAAAGGGAGTTGGTTCTACAAAGAACGGCAGGGATTCCGAGTCAAAAAGATTAGGTGCAAAGAGAGCAGACGGTCAGTTCGTTAAGGCAGGTAACATTTTATACAGACAGCGTGGAACAAAAATCCATCCGGGTGTAAATGTTGGCAGAGGCGGCGACGATACATTGTTTGCATTGGTAGACGGTGTACTCAGATTTGAGAGAAAGGGTCGCGATCGGAAGCAGGCTTCTGTTTATCCTGTAGAGGAGAAATAGGACGACATACACGATGCACAAAAGGCTTCAGGATTTACCTGAAGCTTTTTTATGCACACGGCACCCAAAGGAAATATGCTGCTTCGGCAGTGCACAGGCCACACGATTCTTACGCAATTCTAACATGGAGGATGATTAATGTTTGCAGATAGGGCAAAAATATATATCAGAAGCGGCAAAGGCGGCGACGGACACGTTTCGTTCCGGCGTGAAAAATATGTGCCGAACGGCGGTCCCGACGGCGGTGACGGCGGCATGGGAGGCAGCGTCATTTTTGAGGTTGACGAGGGATTAAATACACTTACGGATTTTCGGCATATTCGAAAATATTGTGCGCAGGATGGTGAGAACGGCGGAAAACGCAACTGCCGCGGAAAAAACGGAAATGATATTGTGATTAAAATTCCACAGGGTACGGTTATCAAAGAGCTTGAATCCGGAAAAATCATTGCGGATATGTCAGGTAATAACCGCAGACAGGTAATTTTAAGCGGCGGTAAGGGCGGAAACGGCAATCAGCATTATGCCACATCTACCATGCAGGCACCAAAATATGCACAGCCGGGTCAGCCGGCAAAGGAACTGAATCTGTTCCTTGAATTGAAAGTTATTGCAGATGTCGGACTTGTCGGTTTTCCGAATGTCGGAAAATCAACGTTTCTTTCCCGTGTAACGAATGCGCGCCCGAAAATTGCAAACTATCATTTCACAACATTAAATCCCCATTTGGGCGTTGTTGATTTGGAGGATGGCATTGGATTTGTAATTGCCGATATTCCCGGATTGATTGAGGGCGCTTCCGAAGGTGTGGGACTTGGACATGAGTTTCTTCGCCATATTGAACGGACAAAGGTTTTGATACATTTGGTAGATGCTGCATCGACAGAAGGCAGAGACCCGATTGCGGATATTTATGCAATTAACAAAGAGTTGGAAGCCTATAATGCTGATATTGCCCACAGACCACAGGTGATTGCGGCAAATAAGATCGACGCAATTTTCGATGACGGAAGCGGTACCGATGCTGTACAGAAAATCAAAGAAGAATTTGAACCCAAAGGAATGAAAGTGTTTCCTATATCTGCCGTGTCAGGTGAGGGTGTAAAACCGTTGTTATATTATGTTAACTCAATACTTTCGGAAATCAACGAACCGCCGACCGTATTTGAGCCGGAATTCAATCCGGATGTGGATATTGTGACGGCAAATGAGCCGTATACCGTTGAATATGATGAGAAACAGGACGAATATGTGGTAGAAGGTCCCCGCATTGAAAAAATGCTCGGATATACAAATTTGGATTCCGAAAAGGGCTTTCAGTTCTTCCAAAAATTCCTTAAAGATAACGGTATTTTGGACGAGCTTGAGGCGCTCGGAATTGAAGAAGGCGATACCGTGCGTATGTATGGTTTGGCATTTAGTTACTACAAGGAGTAAAATCGAACGGTTCACGTATCATCTTTTGCGTGAGACGAAAGGAGTTAAAATGACAAGTAAACAAAGGTCGTATTTAAAAGGACTTGCAATGAATATTGATCCTGTATTTCAGATTGGAAAGGCGTCCGTAACACCGGAAAACGTTGATGCGATTTCGGAAGTATTTAACACACACGAGCTTGTAAAGATTGCCGTGTTGAAAAACTGTATCGACGATCCGAAAGAGATTGCAGGTATGGTTGCGGAGCGTACACATTCGCAGGTTGTACAGGTCATCGGAAAGAAGATTGTATTGTATAAGCCGTTTAAGGATCATCCGAAAATTATTTTACCAAAAGCGTAATGAAAAACGGCTGACCTGATAGGAATGAAGAATGGAGGCTTTCATGAAGGGCTGTAAGAAAACAGGCATTATGGGCGGTACATTTAACCCGATTCACAACGGACATCTTATTTTGGCAAATACAGCATATGAAATGCTTGGACTTGACGAAGTACTGTTTATGCCAAGCGGCAATTCCTATATGAAAAAAAACGTAATTGCGACTAAGAAGCGTATTGATATGGTGCGTCTTGCTATTGAAAAATACCCGTGGTTTGCGTTGTCGCTTGTAGAAACAAACAGGCAGGGAAACAGCTATACAAGTGAAACACTGCAGGAGCTTACAAAAGAAAATCCGGATACCTGTTACTATTTTATTATGGGAGCCGACGCACTTTTTCAGATTGAAAAATGGCGACAGCCCGAAACGATTTTTTCTTTCGCAAAAATCGTCTGCGCAGTGCGGGATGATTATGACATGAACAGTATTCGGCAAAAAGGACAACAGTTAAGCAGACTTGGAGCAGACATCATTTATCTTGACATGCCCAAAATAGAAATATCATCGACAGATATACGAGCAAAGGTTAAAAAGCATATTTCCATTGTGGAAGACGTTCCGGTGGAGGTTGCGGAATATATACGACGGGAGCAGTTATATTATGAAGAAGATTAAAAAATATTTGAAAAAACATCTGACAAAGGACAGGTACCATCACACGCTTGGTGTGGCATACACTGCCGCGGCGCTTGCCATGAAATATAACACGGATACCTCCAATGCAAATTTGGCTCAGCGGGCATATCTTGCGGGATTACTGCATGATTGTGCAAAGTGTATGAGTGACGAAAAAAAGCTTCAGATGTGCGATAAAAACCATATCTCATACAGCAGTATGGAAGCCGAACATCCTTATCTGCTTCATGGAAAGGTTGGTGCGCATATCGCAAGGGCAAAATTCAAAATCAGGGACGAGGACATTTTGCAGGCGATTACATGGCATACCACAGGTCGTCCGAATATGTCGCTTCTTGAAAAAATTATTTTTATTGCAGATTATATTGAACCGTCAAGAAAACCCGTAAAGGAACTTGATTTGATACGCAGACTTGCTTTTGAGGATATAGACCGGACTATGGAGAAAATTCTGTCAAATACGCTCAAGTATCTTGCGGTGAAGAATACTCCTGTTGATACCATGACACAGACAACATATGAAAGCTATAAAAAATGAAAAGGAGAGAGATACAGATGAACAGCAGCGATATAAAAGAAAATTTGAAGCTAATCATCAACGCGCTTGAAGATAAAAAGGCGGAAAATATACGAGTTATTGACATCAGCGAAATTTCGACAGTAGCCGATTACTTTGTTATCACAAATGGTTTGAATAAAAGCCAGATACAGGCGCTTTCCGATCATGTAGAGGAAAAACTTGCCATACAAAAAGTGCAGCCGCGCAATATAGAAGGTTATAATACGGCAAACTGGATTTTGATGGATTACAGTGATATTCTCGTGCATATTTTTGATACAGAGAGCCGTGGTTTCTATGATTTGGAACACATGTGGCGCGACGGAAAAAGTGTAGCGCTTTAAAACGCAAAAATGCCCGCTCCGTAAGTCCAGTAATATAATGGATGAGACGGAATGGGCATTTTTTATTAGTTGTATAGACGGAATACGCCGTAAACCTTACCAAGAATTTCAACATTGTCAAGAATAATCGGCTCCATATTGTCATTTTCCGGTTGGAGTCTGTAATGACCATTCTCTTTATAATACGTCTTAACCGTAGCAGAGTCATCGACAAGCGCAACAACCGTATCGCCGTTTGAAGCAGTATTGCAGACTGTAACAAAAATACTGTCGCCATTGAAAATACCGGCGTTTACCATACTGTCACCCTTTACATGCAGAACAAACGATTCTCCCTTTGGAACCATATCCGTTGGAATAGGAAAATAACCTTCGATATTTTGTTCCGCCAAAATCGGCAGACCTGCTGCGACGGTTCCTATAATAGGAAGGCTTGTCATCTCATGTCTAACCATTTGGAAGCTGTCATCCATAATTTCAATTGCACGCGGCTTTGTCGGATCTCTTCTTATGTAGCCATTCTTTTCGAGTGTCTCTAAATGTGAATGGACAGAAGATGTTGACTTTAAGCTTACAGCCTCACAGATTTCTCTTACGGCAGGCGGATAGCCCTTCTTTAAGATTTCTGATTTAATAAATTCTAAAATTTCTTTCTGCTTTGCAGTTATCTTTCCATACGCCATAACATAAGTCCTCCTTTTCTATATAATCATACCACATATTTCGGAAAAGTCAAACATATATTCCGAAAAAAAGTTCGGAATATTTTAGTCAGGCATATTGACAAACAAACAATCGTTCTTTATAATACTGTTAAACAGCTGTTCGGAAATTATGTTTGGAATATTTGTTCTGATATAAAGGAGGTTATTATTTATGAGGAGAGAGTATTCTATCAAAACGGTAAACCGATACAGGCGTAAGCTCCAGGTACAAAGAAATATTAGTATGCTCATTGTGTCAATCATAACGACAGTAGTGCTCTGCGTATTTGCAATCTCTATTTCTACACAGGCAAGCGGGTTGGAACGCACAGCACAGTATAAATATTATAAAAGCATTGAAGTATCCAAAGGCGATACGCTTTGGTCCATCGCGGCAGAAAATTTTGACATGGAACACTATAAAAATATACAGGAATATGTAAAGGAAATCAAAGAAATGAATGCAATGAAATCCGACCATATTATGTCAGGGAGCTGTCTGATTATTCCTTATTATGCCCCTGATGACCTTGTACATTTGGCATATTAAACCCGTTTTAGTCAGTGTTTTTCACGGAGCGTCACTGCCTTTGCAGCCATGCGGCGTTTGTCTTCCTCTAATGCCGCATAATGCTTTCTCGTAGTGTTTACATCCTTGTGTCCAAGAACGTCTGCTACAAGGTAAATATCGTTTGTCTCACGATAGAGCGTTGTACCATATGTACTTCTGAGCTTGTGCGGAGTTATTTTCTTTAAATTTGTCACGGGAAGTGCATATTTTTTCACAAGATTTTCAACAGCGCGCACTGTAATACGTTTATTTTGCATAGACAAAAACAAAGCGTTTTCGTGTCCCTCCACGGGCTGCATTGTTTCACGTTTTTCCAAATAATCCGTAAGCGCAGTAAGGACCTCATCCCCGAAGTAAACAACTGCCTCATAGCCGCCCTTGCGGCGGATTTTTACGGCATTATTTTTAAAATCAATGTCCTGTAAATCGATTCCGACACATTCCGAAACACGGATTCCCGTTCCGAGAAGGAGTGTGAGCAGTGCAACATCCCGAAGCTTATTCTTTTCATGATACTGCATTTGTTTTTTGGTTAATTTTTCGCCTGTCTCTACGGTATCTAACAGGATTGCAACCTCATCAGGATCAAGCCGCACAATTTCCTTTTCGTGCAGCTTTGGCATTTTTACAAGTGCCGCGGGATTTTTTTCAATCATTTCATTTCGGAAAAAGTAATTGTAAAAGCTTCTAAGCGATGCAAGTTTTCTTGCTTTTCCACGCTCGTCGTTCATATATTCTTTTCCATCTTTAATATAATAAGAGCAGTGGTCCAAATATTCTTCAATATCAAGTCTTGTAATTTGGTCAAGGATTTCAAGCGGATATTCTTTTATTGGTGTTTTACGAAATACGGGATTACTCTCATGAAGATACTCAAAAAATACCCGTATGTCATACGCGTACGCGATTCTTGTCCTGCTTGCCGTATAATCCTGCATTCCTCTGAAATATTGGGCACAGAAGGGCGGAAGCGTGTCAAGCAGTTCCCTCAGATGTAAAATGTTTTTTTTATTAAGTTCGTCATGATAATTGGTATTTTTATTTTTTTCCACTTTTTGCGCCTCACTTAAATTATTGTGTCATTATTTGAAATAATGTGATATAATTATTTTATAACATTTTAAAAAGAATTCCAATCATTTTTAAGTAAGGAGTGCATTTTATTTAGTATGAAAAATAACAAGGAATACATCAAATGGGGACTCACTGCCTTTTTTGTCGTTTTAGGGGGAATTATCAGCTATTATATTATATTTCATTTAGATAATCTGACGGAGCGGATTACAAAGCTTTTTGTCATTTTGATGCCGATTATTGATGGTATTATACTTGGATACTTAATGACGCCTATTGTAAATGCAATCGAACGGAGCATTGTAAAACCGGTTTTTAAAAAGCTGAATATCAACCATAAAAAATCGCAGAGAAGAACGATTTCGATTGTGATAACATTATTTTTGGTAATTTCGGCATTATATTCTTTTTTCTCTGTTGTAATTCCGCAGATTGGAAACAGTATCAATACCATTATAGATCAGTTCCCAAGTTATGTAGATACACTTACCGTATGGATTTCACAGGTACTTGAAGATAATCCCGTAATCGAAAAGCAAGTGACAGACCTTGTAAATACGTACTTTTCGGATATTGAAGTGTTTATTAATTCAAAGCTGATGCCGCAGCTCAACAGCCTGATTATGACAATTTCCATGAGCATTGTTTCCATATTAAAAGAATTTTGGAATTTAATTATTGGATTTATTATTTCTGTATATATTTTATCCAGCAAAGAAATCTTTGCGGCACAGGCAAAAAAAATTGCATACGCCTTTTTATCAACAGAAACGGCAAACCGGCTGATTAGCAATGTTCGGTTTGCAAACAAGACGTTTGGCGGATTTTTTGTAGGTAAAATTATGGATTCCATAATTATCGGTTTAATTTGTTTCATTGGAACAAGCCTTCTTGGAACGCCGTTTTGTGTTTTAATTAGTGTTATTATTGGTGTAACAAATATTATTCCGTTTTTCGGACCGTTTTTGGGAGCAATTCCTTCCATTTTATTAATTCTCTTTATTAATCCGTTACAGGCATTTTATTTCCTAATTTTTGTAATTATCCTTCAACAGGTTGACGGAAATATTATCGGTCCTAAGATTTTAGGCAGTTCAACAGGATTATCAAGCTTTTGGGTGATTTTTGCAATTACTTTATTTGGCGGTATTTGGGGAATATTCGGTATGATCGTCGGTGTCCCTATTTTTGCGGTGTTATTTGCCTTTATGAAGTCCCTGATAGAATTAAAATTGGAAAATAAAAAAATACCGTCCGAAACAATGAAATATTTAAGGCTGCTATATATTGATACAGATACCCATGAGCTTGTTGGTTTTTCGGAAGATGCAAAAAAACCATTTGAAAAAATTGATAAAATTCTTATTAAGAATAAAGGGCAAAACAAACCGCAACTGTTTAACAATGAAGGAAACAATCATGGAATGAACAATGGAACAATCAGGGTAAATAATAATCGAACCAACAACAGAACGCGAAACAGACGAGGCAAAGATACGGACTAAATGGTTATATTATATAGTACAAGGCAGTCTTTAAGCAAAATAAGTTAAACGGGCTGCTTTGTATTTTTATCTCGCTAACTATTCGTTAAAGTATGCTTTTGCGAAAAGTAGCCTTTCACTCTCCATACGAACTTTTATCTAAAAAATCCCCTGCAAACACAAGGGATTTTTTTAATACACAAAAATACTTTATTTATTTTTAGCTTCAAAATCTTCAATATACTGAATAATCAGCTTAACGGTTCCATCAATTCCTAAGATGCTGCTGTTGATAGAAAGATCGTAGCTATCGGAGCGTCCCCATTTTTTGGTAGAATAATAATTATAGTAGCTTTGACGTTGTCTGTCCTTTTTAATCATCATTTCACGCGCCTTATCAGCTGCAATTTCATATTTCTTCATAATACGCTCGATTTTAGCATCTTCATCTGCATGAATAAACAGGTGAAGGCAGTTTTTATATTCCTGCAAAGCATAATCCGCGCAGCGCCCTACGATAACGCACGGCTCCTCTTCCGCAATTTTCTTAATCGTATCAAACTGTGCCATAAATACCTTGTGACTGATTGGCATATCGACAAATGAGGATGAATTATAACCAAAGGTATATGTATCCATAACTAAATTATAAAGGAAAGAATTGGTCGGCCGTTCGTCATGATTTTTTAACATTTCCTCACAGAAACCGCTCTCCTTTGCCGCACGGGAAAGCAGCTCCTTGTCAAAGCACTGAATACCATAATGATTTGCCAGCTTTTCGCCGATTTCATGTCCTCCCGAGCCAAATTGCCGTCCGATTGTAATGATCGTATTCATATAAACTCCACCTTTCATTTTGATAAGAGGTATCTTCTTGTTTTATGTATATTATACTATTAAACGTGAAAAATATCAATCATTTATAGCAAAAATGACATAAAAGGACTTCGCAACTAAATGATGCGCTGCGAAGTCCCCCAAAAATAATTTAAATATTAAAATACTTACACTGTCTTGGCCTTTTTCTTTGTGAGTGTCTGAATACCCTCAATTACAAGAATGATTGAAAGAATAATCAGTAAAATACCTAAAATTGTCTGTGCCCACGGACCCCAGTCTGCGCTGCCTGCCATAATCAGTCCAATCTGATTTTTTACGGTTAACATCAGCGAACAGATTGTGACAACCATCATAAATGCCATTGGGAAAAGGAACATCTTATTATTCTTTCCAATATTGCCAAGCCATGTGGCAACGGCAAGAAGTCCAAGACCTGCCAAAAGTTGGTTTGCTGCACCAAACAGTCCCCAAATTTTACTGTAGCCTGTCATACCAAGCGCAATACCAAGAATAACCGTAACAACAGTTGCAAAATAAGGATTTACCATAACCTTCTTCCAGCCATCCTTAATATCTCCCACCGTCTGTCCCGGCTCCAGCCAAAACTCCTGAAACATGAAACGAGCCAAACGGGTAGCCGTATCCAATGAAGTCAGGCAGAATGCGGAGTATGTAAGAATTAAAAGTGTGTATAAAATATGTTCAAGTCCTGCAAGACCGGGGATCGCTGCTACCATTGCGGCAATTCCGCCTGCAAAAATATCCGTAGCGCCTGCTGTGTGCCCTGTCTGTCTTGCATAAGCAATTGCACAGAGTGTAAGAATCGCCAGTACACACTCAAGAAGCATTCCGCCATAAGCAATTGGTTTTGCGTCCGTTTCCTTGTCAAGCTGCTTTGACGTTGTACCAGATGAAACAAGAGAATGAAAACCGGAAATCGCGCCGCACGCAACCGTCGTGAACAAAATCGGGAAAAGATACTGCATACCATTTCCGTTGTCTACCGCAAATCCTGCAAATGCTGGGAAAAGCTCCGGATCAATGTCGGGGTGTGCACCCACGACACCGACAAATGCCACAATCAGCATTGCATAAAGCAAAAAGGAACTTAGATAATCACGCGGCTGAAGCAAAATCCATACGGGTGTAACCGATGCAATTGCAATATAAATACCGACAACAATCATCCATGTATTGGACGAAAGGTAGATTGGATGGTAATTCATACCGACTGCCATACAAAGCATAATTGCAAGCACGCCTAAAACCGTAGAAATCAACATCGGCGTATTGCGGCGGTATACACAAAAACCAAAAATAATCGCAATGACAATAAATAACAGAGAAACCATCGCAACGGATGCATTTGCACTGCTTGCTGCAACATCCAGTACACCGCTGTCATCATAGGTTGCACCAAAGGTTGAAGCAACAATTGATGCGAATGCCGCAACGACAAGTATCAGCGTGAGGTACGCAAAAATTAGGAATAACCGTTTTGCACGCCGGCTCATATTAGTGGATATAATCTCACCGATAGACTGCCCCTTATGACGGATAGATGCAAAAAGCGCACCGAAATCATGAACGCCGCCAAAGAATATGCCTCCTACTAAAACCCAAAGCGTAACAGGCAGCCATCCGAACATTGCGGCACCAATCGGTCCTGTAATCGGACCGGCGCCTGCAATGGATGAAAAATGATGCCCCATTAACACGGGCGCTTTTGCCGGAACATAGTCGACACCGTCCGACATGGTATGTGCAGGTGTTTCCCCCTTGCTGTCACCGACACCCCACTGCTGGCAGAGCCATCTTCCATAGAAGAGATAACCTCCAATCAGAATGGCAACACAAATAAGTAATAATACCAATGTGTTCATTTTTTTAACATCTCCTTTTCTTTTGGAATAAAACATTTTTCAAAACTTTCCCTACACATCTTCCGGCAGCATTTGTGAAAATCGTATCATTTGAAGTTTCATAAACTGCGGCGTGGAAGTCCATCCAACCGTGCAGAGAAAATTGAAAGCTTTTATAAATGCGGCATTTTTTCACCGCTTTTTTCGCATCAGAATCGCAGGTATCACACACGAATATCGGTGTAATATAAGTATACATATGACCAGGACCAATATTTGCCCGCTTTAAACCGTCTTCTTTGGCAAAATCCCTGCATTGCTCAAAAAGCTCTTTTGTAAGATGCGCCGCTTCGTAAAGATATATAAATTCCTCACAATCCGCAGACCAAAGCTCTGCTTTCCTTGAGAGAACAAATTTTTCGGAATGTTCATAAAATTCACATATCGCCCTTAGTGGTTTTTGCGCCTCATCGGATAGTTTCACATTATAATATGCTTTGTAGCTTTCAAGCAGCCTTTCGACTGCACTCTCTCTTGTATATTGTGCCATAATAACGCTCCGTGCTGTCAACGTAAAATTTTCATAGTCATTGACAACCAATCTTAATTATATATTATATCACTATTTTATGATAATTCAATTTTATTTTATGATTAGATTATATTTGATTATATTTTTTTAATAAACTATACGGGTGTTTGACACTTCTTTTTGATACCATATCGTAAAAATCCTTTATTTAAGCCCATCAAGGCTTATTTTTTTGTCAAATTTTTTAAAATAGTACGTGCGCTTTTGTACGCTTTGTTGTATAATAAGATTATATTACAAAGCAGCAGGGAGGCATTTTGCATGTATATCTCACTTACAGGTAATTCAGATAACAAAGATGTCTATATTAAACGCTCATACCGTAAAAGTAATGGAAAAACTGCTACCCAGATCCATAGAAAACTTGGAAAGCTGAACGAACTCTTAGACCAGTTTTCCGGAGATTATGATGCCATGATGGCATGGGCAAAATCAGAAGCGGAAAAAGATACCATGGAATACAACGCTAAAGCAGGCAGCGTTACAGTTTCTTTATCAAGAAGCGCTTATATTCCTAAAAATGAAGAACGCTGTTTTCAGATTGGATATCTGTTCCTCCAAAAACTGTGCACTGAATTGAAATTAGATTCCATTTGTCAAAAGATTTCTAAACGCCACAAATACACTTATGATTTCGGCGCAATTCTTACTGATCAGATTTTTTCAAGATTTCTGGCGCCTTCCAGCAAACTGAGCAGTTACTCTTACTGCCGCACGCTGCTTGAACCGCCTAAGTATGAACTGCAGAACATCTACCGCGCGCTTTCTGTTATGGCTGAAGAATCCGACTTTATTCAGGAAGAGCTATACTGTAATTCGAACTTTGTACATCCGAGAAGCCAGAAGGTTCTTTATTACGACTGTACGAATTATTACTTTGAAATTGAACAGGATGATGATTTTAGAAAGTATGGAAAAAGCAAAGAAAACAGGCCGAATCCCATCGTTACAATGGGATTGTTTATGGATGCTGATGGAATTCCCCTTGCTTTTGATGTGTTCCCGGGAAATCAGAATGAACAGACGACCTTAAAGCCTTTGGAAACAAAGATAATACGTGACTTTGCATGCAGCGGGTTTGTCTTCTGCTCGGACGCCGGACTTGGCAGTAAGTCAAACCGCAGATTTAACAGCTTTGGAAACCGTTCTTATGTCATTACACAATCTCTAAAGAAGATGCGCGGGGAAGACCGGCAGACTGCCTTGAATCCAAAACAGTTTCGCAGACTTGGTTCCGATAAATTCATTGATATATCCACTCTTGATGAATCCGATCCGGATATTTACGAAACAATCTTTTACAAGGAAGTGCCTGTTGTAAATGGAAACATGGATGAAACCGTCATTGTAACCTATTCTCCAAAATACAGGGCATACCAGAAAAGGATCCGCGACCAGCAGATATCACGTGCCATAAAAATGATCGAACAGCCCGGGAAAAAACGCAAAGGCAAGAATCAAAATGATCCTGCCCGTTTTATTAAAACCACAAATGTAACAAATGATGGAGAGATTGCAGGAAAGAAAGTCTGTGAGCTTGATCTGGACAAGATCAGGGATGAGGAAAAGTATGACGGCTTTTATGCTGTCATTACAAACCTCGAAGACGATATATGTGGGATTTTAAAAATCAACCGGCAGCGTTGGGAAATAGAAGAAAACTTCCGCATCATGAAAACAGATTTTGAGGCACGCCCCATCTATGTCAGGCGGGAAGACCGCATTAAAGCACACTTCCTCACCTGTTACATCAGCCTGCTTGTGTACCGCCTGCTTGAGAAAAGGATCGGAAATAACTATACCTGTAACGAGATTCTAAGTACACTTCGTTCCATGCAGGTAACACTTTTGTCAAAGGAAAGCGGCTATATCCCTTCTTACAAGCGAACCGATCTGACGGATGATTTACACAAGGCATTTGGCTTTCATACGGATTATGAATTTATTTCAAAATCAGCTATGCGGAGCATCATAAAAAACACCAAAACAGGAAAAGTAAAAAAATAGCACAAATCGCTTCCAAAGAGAAAATGGCTGCAGACCGCATAATTACAGGGTCTGTAGCCGTTTTTTGCTTTCACAAGTGTCAAACTCGGGATTATATCACTATTTTATGATAATTCAATTTTATTTTATGATTAGATTATATTTGATTATATTTTTTTAATAAACTATACAAAAAAGTTTATAAAATAACAAAAAACGCCCAATACAACTGCCTTTCTAAGCTTCAAAACAGTTTGTACTGTGCGTTATGATATTTGTCGTAATTTTTTAAGCAAACTTGTAAAATAATCCGGAAGCGGTGCCTCAAACTCCATGTATTTGTTCAAGGTTGGATGTACAAAGCCGATTGTCATCGCATGAAGCACCTGCCCTTCCAGCCGAAACGGAGCCTTCTGTTTTGTGTAGACGTCATCGCCAAGAAGCGGATGACCAATACTTGCCAAATGCACGCGTATTTGATGTGTCCTTCCCGTTTCCAACTGGCACTCTATATAGGTATACCCGCAAAAGCGTTCTAACACATTATAATGCGTTACTGCATGTTTCCCGTTTTTTTCATTGACTGCCATTTTTTTGCGGTCTGTAGGATGACGCCCAATCGGTGCACAAATGGTGCCATTGTCTTCTTTTATATTACCGAACACAATTGCCCGGTATTTTCTTGTAATGTCGTGTTCCTTTAAAAGCGCGGCTATGGCATTATGCGCTGTATCATTTTTACAAATAATCAGAGAGCCTGTAGTATCTTTGTCTATCCGGTGGACGATACCGGGACGCATAACGCCGTTAATCCCGGAAAGCTCACCGCGGCAATGATATAAAACAGCATTCACAAGTGTTCCCTCATAATGTCCGGGTGCAGGATGTACAACCATATTTTTGGGCTTATTAACAATCAGCAAATCTGAATCTTCATAGAGAATGTCCAGCGCAATATTCTGGGCAGGAATATCAGGTTCAACTGATTTTGGTATGGTAAACCGGATTTGATCTTCCACACGCACCTTATAGTTTGCCTTTACGGCAGTATCATTTACAAATACGTTTCCGTCCTTAATTATTTTTTGAATATAGCTTCTTGAGAGTGAATCAAGATAACCGCTGATGCATTTATCAATGCGTTCCCCCTCCATATCCGAAACTGCCTCAAAAACAATCTCGTCTGTGTTCATAAAAATTCCTCATCCCTGACAAATTGACAGTCGTCGTGCTCTTACTTTAAGTCGCGGAACCGCTTTGTTCGAAAGGTTAAAAATTCCAAATCCGATTCCTTGTATACAAATAAAAGAAGCGCTGCAAGTGCGAATGCTGCAAGTGTTACATAGATATCCGCCACATTAAATACCGGAAAATTAATCAGACTGAAATACAGGAAGTCAACAACATAATCATACCGCACCCTGTCAATGAGATTTCCGAGTGCACCGCTTGCAATAAATACAAGCGTAATATGGAGCTTTACATACCTCTTTTGATACGGCATTTTCCAAAGCACGTAAACAATAATGCCAAGAATGACCGCCGCAATAAAAATAAAGAAAAACTTCTGCCCCTGAAGCATTCCAAATGCCGCACCCCTGTTCTCGAGATAGTGCAGTTCAAAAACTCCGTCCACAACCGGATATGGCGCCTGCCCTTTCAATCTGTGTACGGCAAAATACTTTGTGGCTTGGTCTGCTGCAATCAGTATCGCTGTCAGCAAAAAATCGATAATTACTAAAATAACTTTTTTTCTATTCATCCCAATCCTCTTCAGAGAAATAAATTTCATGAATACCTGCCTTGATTTCGTCTTTTGTGACTGAAGTATCAATGACTGCTTTCCCGACCTTTTTCAGGAGGATAAACTTAATCCGATCCCCTTCCATTTTTTTATCGGAAGCCGTAAGCGCCAAAATCTCCTCCGGATTAATTTTATCAATGGAAATCGGCAGATTAAAGGGCACAAACATATCCCTGATTTCGTAATATTCCTCCTTTGTAAGCAGTCCCTTTTGCCATGAGATATACGCTGCCGCAACACTTCCAAGCGCTACGCATTCCCCGTGCATCAACTCAAAATTCTTATATTTCTCAATTGCATGCCCAATCGTATGTCCAAAATTTAAAATTGCACGCTCCCCTTTTTCCGTAGGATCTTTTTCCACGACAATCTTTTTGTAAGTACAGCTTTTGAGAACCATTTCCTCAAGGGTTTCAATGTCCCGTTCATGGATTTCATACATGCTGTCAATAATCCACTCATAGAAGTTTGCATTTTTAATGAGACCATACTTCATAACTTCCGCTATTCCGGAATAATACTGTCTGTCATCCAGTGTTTTAAGCGCTGCAATATTCATATAGACAAGCTTTGGCATATAAAACGCACCGACCATATTTTTGTACTGGTCAAAGTCAACGCCTGTTTTTCCTCCGACACTGCTGTCCACCTGTGCAAGGAGTGTAGTCGGTATCTGTACAAAATCAACACCGCGAAGATACGTTGCCGCCACAAAGCCTGTGGTATCACCGACAACTCCGCCGCCTAACGCAAGCAGCATATCGTTACGTTCAAATTTATTTTCAATTAAAAATGCATAGATGTCTTTAACCGTATCAAGATTTTTACTCTGCTCTCCGTCCGCAAATGCATATACGACAAGCATTTTACACCGATCCTTTAAAACGGAGCATACCTCATCGGCGTACAATCCCTTTACCTTTGAATCCGTAATAACGCAAAGCTTTTTATCCGCAATGTCAAAAGCGGCAAGTTCATTTGCAAGTTCTTCAAAATCATGCTCATACACAATATCATAGATCGGCTTGTTGTTTTGATTGATTGTTAATCTCTGCGACATAACTACCTCCATTTATTATATGATCGTATATTAAATCGGGGAAAATTTTTCCACAGATTCGCGCGCCAGTTACTTGTCAGCTATGCTGACAATCAAAAACTTCCCACCCCTTATCGAAAGTGGGAAGTTAAATCTTTTGCATTCCTTCGAACTTAAAGTGTATTGTGTGAAATGGGTACGCTAAAAGTGCTTGATAAAACTCCCTGAAAATCTCCTGAAATATCAACGCTTGCAGGTGTGATAATGAAGATATAGTTTGAAATCATTTGTAAATTTCCGTTGATTGCATAGGTTGAACCTGACGCAAAATCAATAATTCTTTGGGAAATTTCTAAATTCAAGCCTTCCAAATTCAAAACGACCGCACGGTTGTCCAAAAGTGTTTCCGTAATTTCTCTTGCGTCCTCTACGCTTGAGGGTTTTATCACACAAACCTCCATACCGCTTCCCTGTGCCTTCTTTACGGGTCTGATCGGTGTTACCTTCTGTGAGGTCCTCCTTGCCGGTTTTTCAATTGGTTCATCATAATCGTTGTCACGCATAGCAGGTGCCGGCTTTCTGACTGTATTTGCAATAACTTCTCCTTCGTCGTAATAATCATCATCATAATAATCTTCATCATTATTAAGATGCATGAAGTTTAATAACTTGTCTGTTACTCCCATAATTATATTTCCTCTCCCTTCAGCTTTGTCGGCCTCACTCCAAAGATTCCGGTTCCAACACGCACATAAGTGGCTCCTTCTGACACTGCCGTGCGATAATCCCCAGTCATCCCCATGGATAATGTTTCCATACATATATTATCAACGTTTTCCTTCATAATGTCAACTGAAATTTTCTTTAATTTCTGAAAATAACATCTATTTTCCTCCTCATTCTCGACATAAGGGGCAATTGTCATCAGTCCTTTTATCAAAATATTAGGTAATTTGGCAATATCTTTGGCTAATTGGAGAACTTCCTCACAAGTCGTTCCAAATTTGGTATCCTCATTTGCAACGTTAACTTCTATTAAAATCCGAACCGTTACATTTTTCTTTACAGCCTCTTTGCTGATTTCTTCTGCGAGCCTTAGCGAATCAACACTGTGTATCATATATACTTTGTCAACAATATACTTGACCTTGTTGCGCTGTAAATGTCCAATCATATGCCAGCGGATGTCTTTAGGAAGAAGCTCATATTTATCCATAAGCTCCTGAACTTTATTTTCACCGAAATCACGGCATCCGCAGTCGTATGCTTCCAGCAGCAACTCAACAGGTTTTGTTTTACTTACGGCAATCAACGTTACCTGTGACCGGTCACGCCCTGCTTTTTTGCATGCTGCGTCAATCTGCTCCTCCACTGCTTTCATATTTTCCTTTATTCCATATGTACTCATCTTTTCTCCCCTTTACTGCCACTGCTTATTTATGGTAAATAAAATCATCTGTATTTACACTTGCCGCATCCAAAACAATCCGGTCATAAACGGTCAGTCCGTATTGCGTGTTGGAGCTGACAATCGCATATTCGTCATTTTCATCAAGTATGGTAATCTGCTTAAAATCCGCATATCCCTTATTCATATTATAGACTCCTGTCAGCGTTCCGGATTTGCTTATCGCAATTTTATCCGTGGAGTTTGGTTTACAAATGTATTCTCCAACGCTTAAATTACTGTTATCCACATAAAATTCGTCTTCGTTGGCATTATAAACGGTTGTCTCAATAAATCGGTAGGTAAGCTCTCCTTCTTCCGTGTAGGACTCTTTAGTAACACCGTAGTTTCCTTTTTCTCCGCCCTTACTCATATATTCCGCGGGGACAATGAAAAACTCTTTTTGGGCAATTGCAGATTGGGGGATTTTAAGCCCTTTCTTGTCATTGACCACAAGCTCAATATCGACAAACCGGTCGGAACAAAAAGTCTTACATGAGTTTGTGAAAGTAAGCTGCGCATAATCTCCATCCGCCAAATGATGAATAAAAACTTCACCCCATGAAGTCTCCTGTGTTTTAATAAACTTTACCTTAACATAAGACTCTTCTTCAAGCTCTGCCGAACGTTCCTTTTCAATTGGAATAATAAGCGACCAGTTCTCATTTGTAACAAGCTTTCCGACGACATCGTTTTTTTGCACCAAATCATTGTTGTTTACCCTGCTGCGTTCATAGGCGGAACGGTCAAACAGCTCAGCATTGACTGATTCAGGCGTAAGTCCTTCATAATTATCCGTATTGTAAACGACATAACCGGATTTTCCTACGGGACACAGTGAAACCATTCCCCCCAGACTAGACTGGTTTAGTGTATCCATACTTTCATAAATATTGATATTGACAAGCTTCATGACTGCTCCTTCAAGGTTATACTTAAAGTCATAAACAGTCGCAAAATCCTTGCTGTCAAAACCGCTGTCATATTGTATAATATCAGCTCTAAGCTCCGCAAGTTCATCGTCTGAATATTTGTTTTCTCCCAATTCTCCTGAATTCAAAAGTGTAGCAAGCTTTCCGCTTTCATCAATAGAGTAAACCGTGTCCCGCGAAGAGACACGCTCGCCTTCCCTGACATAGTAATTGATATAACCGGTATAAGGAGTACGAATAATCTCTTCCTCCCGCAGTGCAATGCCCGTATACGTTTTCGAAACGGACAGTGACCCCATCTGTACAGAATATCCCATAATCGGATCCGAATTAAAATACATCACAATGACCACAATAATGTATACTGTCATTGCACCGAATATTAGCAGCTCAATCCGGTTCATCGTCTTTCCCGATTTACTATGCTGTTTTGGCCTAACTGGTCTATTCTCTCCTGCCACTAACAAATCTCCTTAATAAAAGCCCCGGAGCTTCCGAGGCTTTTTATTTTTAAAATATTTCTATAATGATACAACAACCTTTGATTTTAAGCTTTCCGGAAGATCCGCCTCATCAATAGAAATGCTGGCTATAATCTTGAAGTTATATGCATCACTGATGCGGTCAAGCTTTGTCAGAATTTCCTCAGCCCTCTCCTGTGTGCCCTCAAGACACGAAATTTTTAAAAACCCGTCAAGATAAATATGTTCTAAATCATGATCCTGAGAAACGATACCGCGAATAAAGCCTATAAACTCGTCGGCATTTGCAACTCCGTAATCCTTTACATTGATGAGTCTTACCTTGTTGTTCAACTCATACATGTGGTCATTGCCTTTATCAAGATAAACGATGTTTCCCGATGCTGTAGCAATTTCCTTGTTTACCATGTCCAAAATGATTTTTGTTTTACCCTTGCCTTTTTGTCCAACAATAAGCTGTACCATAAGAAATACCTCCTGTAAAATGCATATTTGAAATGAGACAAACACCTGCTGCTGTTCACTCCGTTCCAGTAATTTGAACAGTAACAAATCATTTAATATAATTATAGTAGAATACGTCGAAAAAAACAACAACTTATTAAATTTCTCCTAATAAATCTGTCATCTCCGTATACATTGTCGTCCTGTCAGGCGCCTGAAGCACTACGGAAATATAGGGATTTCCTGCACTGTTCTTTGCATAAATGACAAGACAGTTTCCTGCCGCGTCTGTCGTGCCTGTCTTTCCGCCGATTACCGTAACATTGTTGGGCGCAAATGCCTCTCCCTTTATGTACGCATTGCTGTTTGCCATATCCATCGTCTTTTCGTTTCCGTCCTTATCGTGATATACGGAATTATAACTTGCTGTATGGATAATTTCCACAAACTTATCGTGTTTGACCGCCGCATTGCATATGAGATAAAGATCATATGCCGTCGTATAATGGTTTGGATCCGTCAGACCGTGCGGATTTACAAAATGACTGTTTGTCGCGCCAAGACGGTTCGCCGTTTCATTCATTAAATCGGCAAATCCTTCCACACTCCCGCCAATATGCTCCGCAATCAAAACCGCCACATCATTCGATGATTTCAACAGCAATGCATGAAGCGCCTGCTCCAATGTCATCGTATCGCCTTCCTCGATGCCAAGCTTAACCGCACCGGATTCCTCGATATGTACGTTTGGACTTGCAGTCAGTACATCGTCAAGACTTCCGTGTTCCAGCGCGCACAGTGCAGTCAGAATTTTAGTAAGGCTTGCGGGATTTAATTTTTCATGGACACTTTTGGCATAAATCACGTTTTTTTGTGAAATATCAAAAAGCCCCGCTGCAGTTGCTGCTGACATATCAACATCTGTCCCCGAGGTTACATCTTTTGTAGTGACACAAAGTTCCGACGCAAAGGAATCCGCAGTATTACCGGCAGTATGGGAAGCCGTCGAAAAGCCGGAATTATTTCTGCTTCGGTCATAACCGAAAGTGTATTCCTTACTGCCGCAGCCGGTAATCGTTGTCAGAGTCAGCGCCGTCATCAGAAACAATATGAAAAATTGTTTGATCCTATTTGTACATTTCACGCCAGTCTAAATCTCCTCTGTCAAGTGACTTAATCAGAAGCTCCGCTGAGGCAAGATTTGTTGCCAAAGGGATATTGTGCATGTCACAAAGCTTAACTGCGTTATTAATATCGGGCTCGTGGGACTTTGAATTCGGATCTCTTAAAAAAATAACAAGGTCTATCTGATTATGCTCAATTTGCGCGCAAATCTGCTGTTCACCGCCCAAATGTCCGGCTAAATATTTATGAACATTAAGATTGGTGACTTCCTCAATTAAGCGACCTGTCGTACCAGTGGCATACAGTGTGTTTTTGCTTAAAATACCTCTGTATGCGATGCAAAAATTCTGCATTAATTTTTTCTTCCCGTCATGTGCGATTAACGCAATATTCATGATACCTGCACCTTCCTTTGTCCAATAATTGTATCTATTAATATTCTAACCTCTTTGCGTTCAAAAAGCTATATCATATTGCGATAATTTTCTAAATTTTCATAAATTTTTTAATTATTATATTTTCTGACACACTGCAGCCGGATATTTAGCACAAAACCCATGCCGATATACAGACTCACAAGCGAAGTCAGACCATAACTTACAAACGGAAGCGGAACGCCCGTGTTTGGAAAAACGCCCGTGGCAACCGCGATATTGACAAAACCTTGAAAACCGATAAGCGCCGCCATTCCCGAAGCAATACAAGTTCCAGCAATATCCTTTGCCTTTCTTGCTACGCTAAGGCACTCCAACGCAATTCCAAACAGCAGGATTACCACGACACAGCTTCCCATGAACCCGAGTTCTTCCCCGATAATCGTAAAAATAAAATCTGTCTGCGGCTCCGATATAAAATTACCGTTTTTTACGGAGCTGATCATGTTATTATTGAGACCTTTTCCCCAAAGCTGTCCTGAACCAATTGCCATCATGGCATTCGTCTGCTGGTATGCGAGTGTCTGCTGATAGCGCTCCGGATAAAGCCACGCAAGAATACGCCCTTGCTGATAATCATTAATTATCGTTTGATCCGGCTGCAAAATCAAAATAAACAGAACAACCGCAATCGGAACAACAACCGCCAGTGTACCGAGAATCAACTTATAGCTCAAACCGCCCACATACCATACTACACAAAAAATCACAAGGATTACAATGGTCGTTGACATATCCGGCTGATCATAGACCAAATATGCGGGAACCGCCACAATTGCAAGCATCATAATAATATTTTGAATGGAGTTGATTTTCTCCCTGTGTTTTAGAATAAACTGCGAAATCACCAAAATCAGCATGATTTTCGTAACCTCCGAAGGCTGAAACTGTATGCCGCCGATAACCAGCCAACGCCTTGCATTGTTTACCACCTCTCCAAACAGCGCGACCATTCCCAAAAGCAATAAGTCAAACAGATAAATCAGCCAGTAAAAGCGCAGAAAGAACGAATAGTCAAAAAAGGACAGAACAATCATGATAAAAAAGCCCATAATAAAGCCCAAAAGCTGCCTGCCCTGCAAATCGGCTCTTGCGCTTCCTACGGAAAACACGCCGATTGCCGTTATTGCTATAAGCATCAGTATTAATTTAAAATCATAATCCCTTATTCTGTACCTTTTTAACATATTACGCTCCGTTTCTCATAATCTAGTCTAATTTCTTAAGTCTAAAATCGGTATGTTGGCATAAAGCACCGGTGATTTTCCGTTTCTGCTGTTTGTGCCTGCCTTGGATATTTGAATATCCATATTGGAAGTATCAATTTTCATATACTTCGATATAACCTCAGCAATATCGTTTTTAATCAGCTCCATCATCTCGGGCGAACAGTTTACGCGATCGGAAATCAGCAGTATTTTCAGTCTGTCTTTTGCAATCTGTCGTGAAGTTTTCCTTCGGAAAATATTAAATATACTCATGCCTGTTCCTCCTGTAGACTTTTTTTGAATAAGCCCGAAAACCTTGCCCACAGTGTTACGTTTTTGCTAAAATCCATAAAAGGAACTTCTTTTCCAGCCAGCCGCTTGCAGATGTTATAAAATGCCTGTCCTGCCATCGAACCCTTTCCGACCAACGGCTCTCCCTGATTTGTGGCGATAACCACGTTCTCGTCATCGGGTACCACGCCAAGCAGCGGAAGTCCCAAAATATCAAGCACATCATCCACGGTCATCATTTCGCCGCGCCGGATTAAGTCGTGGCGGAGCCTGTTAATGACAAGGTCAATCCGTTTAATCTCATTCGCTTCCAAAAGACCGATAATCCGGTCAGCATCGCGGATTGCGGATACTTCCGGCGTCGTGACTACGATTGCATGATCTGCTCCTGCAATTGCATTTTGAAATCCCTGTTCAATACCCGCCGGACAGTCAAGAATTATGTAGTCAAACTGCTCCTTTAAGCTGTCAATCAGCTTAATCATCTGCTCCGGTGTGATACAGTTTTTATCCCTTGTCTGTGCCGCCGGCATCAGATACAGTCCGGCATGCCGTTTGTCCTTGATCAGCGCCTGTTTTAAACGGCAGTTGCCTTCTATCACGTCCACAAGATTGTACACAATCCTGTTTTCCAGCCCCATAACCACATCAAGGTTTCTAAGGCCAATATCGGCATCAATTAAAACAACGCTCTTTCCCATCTCTGCCAAACCTGTTCCTACGTTTGCGGATGTGGTGGTCTTTCCCACGCCGCCTTTTCCTGATGTAACAACGATTACTTCACTCATAGGATGTCCTCCATTATTATTGATAATGGTCTCCGGACAAATTTAAAGTGTAAATCCGTCCAGCAATTCTTTCGTAATCGATTCCATCAATACCTCACCATTACAGGTGTATGCAATTTTCGGTGTTGATTTTGGCTTCCGCCCCCAAAGGGAGGTCCTCTGAGGCTGTATATTATAGCTGAGAGATCCGATTTTTAAAGCGCTTGGATTCATTTCCAATGCCACGACAAAATGATTCAGACCGCCGCCTGCTCCGGCGTGTGCTTCTCCTGTGAGGCTTCCCAGTATCACAATATCCTTTGCTGACCAAACATAGCTTCCATCGCACACATCACCCAGTATAATAATACTGTTCTCCGTTTCGATGCTTTGTCCGCCGCTAAGCGATCCTCTGTAAAACTGCCCACAGTTTTCATCCTTCTGAAAGCTCAGATTGTTTTGTATCCCTAAAAATTTAATATTTTTATCCTGATCCCTGCCCATTAGGCACAGTACCTTCAAACGTGAATTCTGCGTAATAATATCCAGCACCTCACGCTCCTGTTTTTCAGTCAGATTTCTGCCTTCCAAAGAAATTGCAACAGCCGCATCCTTAAAAAAGCGATCCGCCTCCTGAAATTTTACTGCAATGTCCGCAAGCAGCTCCTCATATGGAATTGTGTCGTCCATAATCACGGATATTCCGCTGGAAAAGCTTTTTAAAATCACTGAATTTTTCACATGTTCTCCCTTCGTGTTTTAGTCACCGTCACCGCTTACCGCATCCGGAATTTCAGCAGTACCGGTGATAAGCTCGTCTTCCTCTGCTAAATCATAGTAATATTTATATACATCCCTTGCAGTCTGTGCCGCGTAATCTGAGCTGTAACCGTACGCAATGCGCACTGCTACCGAAATCTCAGGATTTTCATAGGGTGCATAGCTAAGAAACAACGCGTGGTTTGTACGGTTTCTTCCTTCCTGCGCAGTACCGGTCTTTCCTGCCACATGAACCGGAAGTTCCTCGTAATACTTCTTTTTTTCTACCACGCCCCGCATACCTGCATGAATGGTATTCCAAATATTTGCATCAATATCTATCACATTTCTGATTTCAGGCGTGTAATCCTTGATGATCGTGCCGTTTGCATCGGCAACCTTATCAAGAATGCTAAGGTTATATACCGTTCCGCTGTTTGCAACGGCTGTTACATAGCGTGCAAGCCCAACGGTTGTATAGTTGTTTGAACCTTGACCGATTGCTGTAGGCACGGAAAATTCCGATGAAAAATTCGGTTCGGACTCCGTAATTTCAATCCCTGATTTTTCTGTCAATCCGAATAAATCCGCATATTTTTCAAGCCTTGAAAGACCGTAATTACTATTGTAATTGCTGCCGTCCAAACTTAGCCGGTAGCCGATCTCATAAAAATACATATTGCATGAATTTGAAATGGCATTCTGCAAATTCATTGCGCCGTGCGCGCCGGGATAGATATGGCACCTGTGAATATCCGGCGGAATTTTATCGAACACACCGGTACAGGTAATCGTTTCTCCAACGGAGGAAACTGCACCTTCCTCCATAGCGGCAACCGCAACCATCATTTTAAAAGTAGAACCCGGGGCAGTCTCCTGCTGCGTTGCGGCGCTCCACTGCGGTACGGACAAATCCGCCTGCAGCTTTGCAAAATATTCCGCGTCCACACCGTTTGCAAGCTTATTGATGTCATAACCCGGATAGGATACAAGCGCAAGCACTTCTCCGGTGTTGACATCTGTTACCACGCAGGAACCGGAAGACGGGTCAAGCGCAAGCTGTGCGGGTGTTATCTGAAGCGTGGAAATCATCTCAAGCATAAAATTATAAGGTCTTGTCTTACCGCTCTTTAAAGCGGTGATTTTGCTCTCGTCCACACTGATTAAATCCTGTTCCCACAAAATCATGCAGATTTGCCTGTCACTAATCGTTTGGTCGCTGATCATGAATTTGTACATCATCTTTGAAAATTTAGTATTGTCGTCAAGGTTTTTAAGGATATATTGCACAATGCTGCTCAAAACCTCATAAGAATCCGAATACTGGGTCTCCACGGAAAGCTTTGTGACATCAATCCAGTTTTTGGAAACAGCATACGTTAAATACTCATTCAGACTGATAACCTCATCGTTCGTCCATGCGATATAGGTCGCATCTTCTCTGTCAATCGCAGAGCTTACGAGCACGCCTTTTTCGGTCAGCATGGAGACAATATAGCTTTCATAATTTTGATATTCTTTCGTAAGCTTATCATACGGCGTTTTCGTTTCCAAAAGCTCCGCCTCAATGGAAGCAAGCACACGAGCCTTTTTATCATTAAAAATCTGTAAAACCTCTCGTTCGGTGTCATATGCATTGGCATCCGAAAAATGGTTAATGTCAATAACGTTATTATTGAACAGTGCATAATATACGTCATCAATCGGAATAATAATATTTTGTCTTGAAGAGGATGTCAACGGATCATAATTGTAAATATTTCTAATCTTTGAAACAAGAATACCTGCAAGTTTCTGCTCTAAAATATTGTAGATTGCCACCTGAAGGTCTTTGTCTATCGTCAGGTATACGTCATGTCCTGCCTGCGACTCCACAATGTCCGTTGTATCAATCACCTTTCCCATATTGTCTACATAGATTGTCTGCGATCCTTTTTGTCCCTGTAAGTCAATCTCCATTACCTGCTCAATACCGCCTTTTCCGACAATATCGTTCATCGTATACGTTGAATCCTGTTCCGTAAGCGCGGCAAGCTCGTCCGAATCGATTTTCCCCGTGTAGCCTAAAATATGTGAAAAATAAAACGGATAATTGTACTTTCTTATCGTATCCTCTTCTATGGCAACACCGTCAAGCGTATCTGCGTTTTCCATAACCACGGCAACCGTCTCAAGCGACACGTCCGTTGCAACCGTGGTGGAGATATATTTCTGATAGCTGTAGAGACTCATCTGATACCGGATTGTGACAAGCTGCAGCGCCTCCCGTTTCGTATATCCTTTACCTGCAAAAAAAGCGCTTCCCCTTTTTCCGTCTGCAAGAATTTCATACTCACCGATTTTATATTTATTGCACAGATAATCAATAATCTCCGGTGCAGACGCATTCTCCTCCGAAAATTTAAGGTCGGTAATCAATGCATGACCGTATACGTCCGCCTTAAACCTTGAAAGTTTTGTGCCTTCTACCGAAAATACATAATCATTGTTTTCATTTAATATAATATTGAAATCACTGATAATCGAATCGCCGTTTTCCTCAACCATATGAATCAGCTTATAGAGCGTATCATTAAGCTGCTCCCTTCCTGAGGAATTAGATTCATACACATCCTCTATCGTGACAGAGTATGCCAGTTCATTATAGGCAAGGAGGTTTTTGTTTCTGTCATATATATTGCCTCTTGTGCCCTGTATTATCTTTTCCTTCTCAATCATCAGACGGAAATTGTCTAAATACGCCTGACCGTTTACAATCTGCAAATCGAACAGTCTGTAAATCAGTGTCACTGCCATTCCCACAAAAACAATAAACAGCAGCAAAAGCCGCGACGTAAAGAAGTTAAAAAGACCTTCCCTTAAATTCCGAAACAATTTTGCTTCACCCCTCTTGCTGTGAATGATACCCAGTATCCTCTCTTGTCCAATTCAGAAGCAGAATAAGCGGATATAAAAATACGGTAACAAATATCGTGTAAATCATCTCCGGCACAATCACGTGTTTCAAATAAAACACAAGATGAAACCTGCTGCGCAGCAGATAAAGCAGCACATAACAGACAAACGAATAGCAAAAATCACTCACCGCAATCAAAAGCAGAGGCAATTTAATGTCTTCCTGAAAAAAGATGCTGTTAAAAAATCCGTTTGCGGCGCCTATGTATAAATAAATCAATGCGTAGAACCCAAGTACGTCCCCATAAAATATATCCATGAGAAGTCCGCATATAAATCCCACCGTCATACCGTAATGCTTCCCGAACATAAAACCGTATGCAGCGGTAATAATAATCATTATATTCGGAGAAATACTGCCCAAACTAAGCGCTTGAAAGAGCGTCGTCTGCAGTACAAATCCTGTTATAATTACAAAAAATAAAATAACATTTCTTTTCATCCGCCACACCTAATCTGCGATCTGCTGTTTTGTTTTTGTGATGACAAGCACTTCCTCAAGATGCTCAAAATCAACCGCCGGCGTAATTTTTCCCGATTTCGTAATATTATTGGAATCCGGATTAATTTCCGTAATATAGCCGATTAAAATACTTGGAAGATACTTGTCACTGATATTGGAGGTTACCACCTTATCGCCGACCTGAACTTTGTCTGCGGAATCAGTGAGCTGCTCAAAACCGATTACCCCGTCCGCCATAAGCTCCAATGAGCCTTTCACCATAAGGATGTCGGAGCTTGCAAGCACCATTCCGCTGACATTGGAGTTATCATTGATTATGGCGTTGACCTTGGACCAGTTTGTTCCAATATCGACAATGCGCCCCACAAGACCGCCTCCTGCAATGACATTCATGTCCATCGCAAGCCCGTCGTCACTGCCCTTATTAATGATAAAGGAATGAAACCAGTTTCCGCTGTCTCTTGCGATAATCCGTGCGCCCACCTTTTCGTAACCGCTGTACTGCTCGTCCAGTTTATAAAGCTCTCTTAAATTATTCAGCTCATATTTATCCTGCTGGAGCTGCGTATTCTGTACGGTAAGCTCGTCCACTTTTTGCTTTAGCTCCTGATTTTCCTGAAGAACAACACGCAGCTCGCCAAGCTCGTCCACCCGAACGGAAATCCATGCGCCGATACGGCTTACACCGTTTTGAAACGGTACAATGACATACCCTACAAGCTTATTTAAGGGAGTTGCGGAATAATCCGTAAAAAAGGTTACCGCCATTAGGAGTATGCACGCAAAGGTAAGCAGCAGCAATAAGTATTTACTTGGAATAGAGAATTTTGTTCTCTTTCTCTTTGCAATCGGACTCATTGATTTTAGCGCCCCGTTCCTTCTAAATAAGCTACTGATTTATAGTTATCGTCTTTAATGATTTTTGCAAGTCCGAGTGCGACGCCCGATACAGGATTTTCACTCATATTGACCTTTAAGCCTGTCCCCTTTGCAATCAGTTCCGCAAGGTGTGCCACCTGGGAAGCGCCGCCCGTCAGATAAATGCCGCGCCTGAAAATATCCGCCGAAAGTTCTGGCGGCGTCCGCTCCAGTATCACGCGGATGTTATCAATAATCACGTTAAAGTTTTCAAGCATACTCTCACTGACCAAATTGGTCGGTATCTCTTTTTCCATCGGGAGTCCTGTCACAATATCGCGTCCGTATACAATTGCGCCGCGGTTTTCCGCCTCCAGCTCCCGCAGGCTGACTTTAACGTTCTCTGCTGTTTTACTGCCGACAATCAGGCTGAATTCCTTTCGAATCGCATTTTTAATCGACTCGTCAAACTTCTGTCCGCCAATCTTTATCAGTTTACTGAGTACAATGCCGCCAAGGGAGAGAATGGAAATCTCCGTCGTGTGGAAGCCCACATTGACGACAAGAATCCCCTGTGCATTCTTTACGTCAATATCCAGTCCGAGACCGTCCGCGACAGCCTTCTCTACCCGCATGATTTTTTTTGCCTTAACATTTGCATCCTTTACTAAATCGGAAAAAGCTCTCTTTTCCACTGCCGTTATATCGGAAGGCACTGCAATATAAAACTCTGCCGGCTTCACAACGCCCTTATTGCAGTCAAAAATAAAATTCTTGAGCAGAAGCTGCATATTTTTAATATCCGCAATCACACCGTTGCACAGCGGATAGGAAATTTCAATATTGGAGGGCGCTTTTTCAAACATTTCAAAAGCAGAATCCCCATATGCAAATAAATTTTTCTTGTCTTCAATGGCAATCATATTTTTCTCTACCACAACGGTATCCCCATGTGTATTGTAGATTTTGATTGTTCTGGTACCTAAATCGATACCAAATGCGTTGTTAGCCAATTTTAACAACTCCTTTCTGTTTTATAAAAGTCCTTTTTGATTAAAACTTGTATATCTGTTGTCACCTATGATAATGTGATCCAACAGCGGAATTTCAACTAAATCGGACACTTCTTTTATCTTTTGCGTTGCAAGAAGATCCTGTCTGCTAGGTTTTGGATTTCCGCTTGGATGATTGTGCAAAAGCAGCATATATGCCGCATCCAATCGAAGCGCCCTGCCGCAGATTTCCCGCGGAGACACGAGCGTAGCGTTGGCGGTTCCCGCAGAGATAATCGTTTCGCTGATTATATTTTTACGGCTGTCCAAGAGCACCAGCAAAAGCTGCTCCGTCGCTTTATGACGCAGCCGTTCCATATAATATGCCGCCACGGTTTCTGGTTTATCAAAGCAAAGATTGGTTTTCGCTTTCATGTTTGCAGTGCGTTTTGCAATCTCGGCAATGCATAAAAGCTGTACTGCCTTCACCTCGCCGATTCCCGGTATCTGCATCAGCTCCTTAACGCCGAAATGATACAGACCTAAGAGACCGAGCTTGTCTCCGGCAAGATTTAAGATGTCGCGTCCAAGCTCAATCGGCGTCTTGTCCCTTGTTCCGGTACGCAGCATAATTGCAAGCAGTTCCGCGTCGGACAGATTTTCGGCTCCAAGGCGCAGGAATTTGTCGTACGGCAATTCGTCGGATGCGTAAATTTCCTTAAAATGACTCATATCTTTTTGTGAGGCTGCCCTCTATTCAAATAAGCGTAATCCAATTGTTATCTTACCACACCCGTCAACGTCTGTACACAAGAAATATTCGTTTTTTTTCGACACCGCTTCTCTAAAGTGTGACAAGTCCCGCATCTGCAATGCTCTGCAAGGTTTTCATAATCCCAAAGCGGGCATGTTCATACGTAAGCCCCCCTTGAAAATATACGGCATACGGCGGCTTTATGGGACCGTCCGCGCTCAGCTCAATCGACGATCCGGATACAAATGCGCCCGCCGCCATAATGACTTTGCTGTCATAGCCCGGCATATCCCACGGCTCGGGCGTCACAAAACTGTCAACGGGTGCCGCTGCCTGTATGCCCTTGCAGAAGGCTATCACGCCTTCAGGCGTTCCAAACGTAACCGCCTGAATAATATCGTGCCGTGACTGCGTGGAATCGGGAACGACCGCAAAGCCCAGCTTCTCGTATGCATTTGCAGCAAAAACAGCGCCCTTTAACGCGCCCGCCGTGACGGTTGGCGCAAGGAACAGACCCTGATAAAAATCCTTTAAAATTCCAAGCGATGCTCCGACTTCCTTGCCAAGCCCCGGCGAGGTCAATCTGTATGCGGCATTCTCCACACACTCCTTTTTACCGACGATATAGCCGCCTATGGGAGCAAGTCCGCCGCCCGGATTTTTGATTAAGGAACCGACCGCCATATCCGCCCCCACGTCCGTAGGCTCCAGCCGTTCTACAAACTCTCCGTAGCAGTTATCAACCATACAGATGACATCGGGTTTTATTCCTTTAATAAAGGAAATCAGCTCGCCGATTTTTTGTACGGAAAGGGTTGGTCTTGTCTGATAACCCTTTGAGCGTTGGATTGTCACCAGTTTTGTTTTTTCGTTTACTGCTTTTTTGATATTATCGTAATCAAAACTGCCGTCCGCTAAAAGATCAACCTGTTTATACGTAATGCCATATTCCGCAAGAGAACCTTTAGACGGTCGTATTCCGATAACTTCCTCCAAGGTATCGTACGGCTTACCGACAGGCGATAACAGCTCATCCCCCGGTCTTAGGTTGCTCATCAGCGCAAGCGCGAGCGCGTGTGTGCCGCAGGTAATCTGCGGGCGGACCAGTGCGTCTTCCGTGTGAAAAACAGACGCATAAACTGCCTCCAGCGTGTCGCGCCCCAAATCATTATAGCCATAGCCGGTTGTGCCAAGCAGGCATGCCTCACTTACTTTATTGTCCTGCATTGCCTTAATGACCTTAAGCTGGTTATACTCCGCGGTTTGGTCTATTTCACAAAAACGCTGTTTTAAGCTGTCTAAAATTTCTTTACTAAACCGATAGATTTTATCGGATATTCCAAGTTCCTTATATATGTTCTCTGTTTCCGTATTCATTATTGATTGCTCCTAACATATAGTGTAACATTTTTTCATCGTCGTATTCAAATTTGTCTTTTTCAATCCAAATAACGTCCCGCTCCCGCCGAAACCATGTGAGCTGTCTTTTGGCAAATCGGCGTGTATCTCTTTTTATAACGCAAACCGCTTCGTCCAGTGTACATTCGCCTTCCAAATACGAAATAATTTCCTTATAGCCTAGTCCCTGCATTGCCACAGAATCGCGTCTGCATCCCATATCCATCAGCTTTTTTACTTCTTCCACAAGTCCGTTTTCCAGCATGAGGTCAACACGTCTGTCAATGGCTTTGTAGAGCCTTTGCCGTTCGTCCGTAAGCACAAAATAACGAAAATCGTATGCTGCTTCCTTTTGCCGCTCCATAGCGTTATGCTCTGATATTTTTGTTCCGGTCTGCCGGAAAAATTCAATTGCCCTGATGACGCGCCTGACATTGTTTTCGTGAATTTCGGCGGCGGCTTTTTCGTCACATTCTTTCAGCATGGAATGCAGATATGCTGCTCCTTTTTGCCGGGCAATGAATGCAAGCTCTGACCGCAGCGCCGTATCCTCATCACTTTCACAAAAATCTATGTCATAGAGAACAGATTGGATATAAAACCCCGTACCGCCTACAAAAATAGGAATTTTGCCCTTTGCATAAATTTCCGCCATTGCCTGCTTGGCATATGTCTGAAACAAGACGATATTAAAGTCCTGCGACGGTTCCAAAATATCGATCAGATAATGCTGTATTCCCTGCATCTCTTCGGGACGGATTTTTGCCGAACCGATGTCCATATGACGGTAAACCTGCATGGAATCGGCAGAAATAATTTCACCGTTTATGGCTTTTGCAAGCGCGATTGAAAGTTTGGTTTTTCCTGCGGCAGTCGGTCCTGTCAGAATAATGAGTTTTTTCATATTATTCCTGTTCTCCCTGCTTTCACACTGTTCTTTTAAACTTTTTTTCCACCTCGTATTTTGACATGGAAATAATGGTCGGTCTGCCGTGCGGACAATTGTACGGATTGTCAAGTTCCAAAAGCTGTTCAATCAGCCTGTCTGCCTCTGAAAAGCTTAATGAATTGTTTCCCTTTACCGCCGCCTTACATGCCATTGACGCTATTTTTTCGCGGATAATCTGCGGTACGCCTTTGACCGGACTTTCTGACATCTGTGTCAGAATCTCTTCAAATAAGTCTTTGATCTGATAACTGAACAAATCCAGCGGCACGCCTCTGATTGCAAACGCATTCATACCAAAATCCTCGATTTCAAAGCCAAGCTCCTCAAAATATTTGGCATAGCTGTTGATAATGTCCGCCTCCTTGGGCGTCACGCTGATGACAACGGGTGGGGTGAGCGTCTGCGTGTAGACTTCGTTGGCTTCCACTTTTTTTAATATCTGTTCGTATTTTACTTTTTCATGGGCGGCGTGCTGGTCGATCATCAGCATTTTATCACGATATTCGATAATCCAGTAGGTATCAAATATCTGTCCTACAATGCGGTACTCCTGCTTTGCCTCGCGTGTTAAAAGCTTTTCGTCAAAGAAGTTTAACTGCTCCGGTTTCTCTACAATAATCTGATCCTTTGCTTTAATGATGCCGCTATTTTGCATGTCGTTTTCTTTTGGCGGTGCACCGAGTATTTTGTTCTGCACCGGATTAGGCTGCGAATTGGCTGTCACAGAAGAACTTTGCGGCTGTATTGGAGCACGGTTATCGACGAAAAAGGGCTCCTTTTCTGTCTTTGCATCGTCATAGCTGCTGGCAAAAATGACACTCGTGTCATTTTTGCCGCGGTTATATCCGGTATCCTCGCGCAGGAGGTTTGCGGCATTTGCAACAGTATCTGCAAGCCGCCGTTCCTTTTCAAAAGGCTCGGGCGCCTCTTGTTTTTTCTCTTCCTTTTTTTTGCTTTTTTTATCCTGTCCCAAGGTTGCCTGCGGTATCATTTCCTGCTGTGACAAAAATTCGGAAATATTGTCCGCAATCAGCTTATAGATGCTATTTTGGTTGGAAAAGCGCACTTCCATTTTAGTCGGATGAACGTTTACGTCGACACTCTCCGGCGGCACCGTGATGTGCACGACGCAGAACGGATACCGGTGCTGCATCATATAGGGCTGATACCCTTCCTCAATTGCCTTTGACAGGATTTTACTCTTGACATAGCGTCTGTTAACAAAATAATTTTCAAAATTCCTGTTTGCGCGGTTGAGCGCTGTTTTCCCCAAAAACCCCTCAATCACGATATTTTCGTCAACTGCCTGGAATGCCATCAGTTCATTTGCAATATCCCTGCCGAAAATGCGGTAGATAATGGCATGCAGGTCGCCGTCTCCGTTTGTATAAAATTTGGTCTGTCCGTTCAGCACATACTTAAACGAAATTTCCGGTCTTGAGAGCGCCATATGTTCCAGCAAATCCGTAATATAGCTTGCCTCTGTCATGGATGTTTTCAGGAATTTGCGTCTGACCGGCGTGTTGAAGAACAGGTTTCGTACAATGAATGTTGTGCCGTTTGGTGCGCCGACCTCCTCAAATGCCATTTCGCGTGCACCCTCGAGGCAAAGCCGGGTTCCTGTAATCGCATCCTTCGTCTTTGTAATCAGCTCCACTTTGGCGACTGCGGCAATGCTTGAGAGCGCTTCTCCGCGAAATCCCATGCTGTTTAAGCACATCAGGTCTGCCACGGAGCTGATTTTACTTGTCGCATGACGCATAAAGGCATTGCGTACCTGCGTATGTTCGATGCCGTCTCCATCATCCGTCACGCGGATAAACTCGATACCGCCCTCTTTAATTTCCACCGTAACGGCATGCGCTCCGGCGTCCATCGCATTTTCCACCAGCTCCTTTACGACGCTTGCAGGACGCTCCACAACCTCTCCTGCGGCTATTTTATCAATTGTCGTATCATCAAGTACATGAATTTCTGCCATATATAACGTTATCCTTTCTTAAAATGAAAAACCATTACTGATGAACAAACGCAGCAGCCTGCTTTATTTTGGGAGAATGCATGCCATTTGAAGAATGGCTTTGCATTCTCTTAATGCGTCGCCGCCGGGCGACGCTATTTTTACCATCTGTTTTTGATCTTACTCTGCAGCCTGTAAAGCGTATTCATCGCGTCAAGCGGCGTGAGGTTAAACACGTCAATCTCCTTTAGCTCATTTAATATATCCGCATCGCTCACCGTATCCAACAGCGACATCTGACCAATATCCACATCATCATAATGCTTTACTTTTTTGCGTTCGCCCTTCGTATCCACGGCGATTTCCTGAACTTTGTTCGTAATATCGTTATCACTTAACTGCTCCGCGATTTCCTTCGCACGGTCAATCACCATATCCGGCACACCTGCAAGCTTTGCAACCTGAATACCATAACTGCGGTCGGCGCCTCCCTTTACAATCTTGCGCAAAAATACAATGTCGTCACCTTTTTCCTTTACGGCAATACAATAATTGTTGACATTGTTAATCTTGCCCTCCAATTCTGTCAGTTCGTGGTAATGCGTGGCAAAAAGCGTCTTTGCGCCGAGAAGCTTTTTGTTGCTGATATGTTCAATCACTGCCCACGCAATGCTCAGCCCGTCAAAGGTCGATGTCCCCCTGCCGATTTCATCAAGCACCAAAAGACTTTTTGCAGTGGCATTTCTTAAAATATTGGCAACCTCATTCATTTCCACCATAAAGGTACTTTGCCCGCTTGCCAAATCGTCCGATGCGCCGACACGCGTAAAAATCCGGTCAACAATGCCAATATCCGCACTTTTTGCAGGCACAAAGCTGCCAAGCTGCGCCATCAGCACAATCAATGCCGACTGCCGCATATAGGTTGATTTTCCTGCCATATTGGGTCCCGTGATAACGGCGATGCAGTGATTGCCGTTATTTAAATACGTATCGTTTGACACGAACATATCGTGGTCTATCATTTTTTCCACAACGGGATGCCTGCCGTCCTTAATGTCAATAATGCCTTTGTCATTTAAAGCCGGTCTGACATAATGATTCTGTTCGGCAACAAGTGAAAGCGATGCAAAAACATCAAGACGCCCTACGGCTTTTGCAGTCTTTTGAATGCGTTCCAGTTGTCCGGCAATATCGTCCCGGATTTTACAGAACATGTCATATTCCAATGTGTTGAGCTTGTCCTCCGCGTTGAGAATGGTATCTTCCAGCTCCTTTAGCTTCGGCGTTGTATAGCGCTCGGCATTGACAAGCGTCTGCTTGCGCACATAATCGTCAGGAACCATGTTCTTAAACGAATTGGTAACCTCAAAATAATAGCCGAATACTTTGTTATATTTGATTTTAAGGTTTTTAATTCCCGTCCGCTCGCGGTCTTCCTCCTCAAGCTGCGCAAGCCAGTTTTTCCCGTCCGTCTTTGCCTTGCGCAAATGGTCAATATCCGCGTCAAAACCGTCCCGGATAATGCCTCCCTCCCGGATTAAAAGCGGCGGTTCTTCACAAATAGAACGTTTAATCAGCGAAAACAAATCCTCAAGCGAATCAATCTGCGCATCAATTTCCCGCAGCAGCTTTGCATCGAATTCCTTTAAAACCGTCTTGATATGCGGAAGCATCTCCATCGAATTGGCAAAAGAGATTAGGTCGCGCGGATTGGCGGTTTTGTAGCTGACCTTGCCCAAAAGCCGTTCCATATCGTAAATCGGGTTTAAATACTCCCTGATTTCATCTCTTGCCACCATATTTTTGCAGAGCTGTTCAACCGTATCCAAACGGTCATTAATGTCGTCCTTGTCAATGAGCGGCTGCTCCATATCCGTCCGAATCTGCCTTGCGCCCATCGCTGTTTTTGTCTTGTCAAGCACCCACAAAAGCGAACCGCGCTTCTGCTTCTCACGCAACGTTTCCGTCAGCTCCAAATTGCGCCTCGTCGAGCTGTCAAGAAGCATAAAGCGGCTTGCAAGATACGGTGTGATATGCGTGATATGCGTCAGCGGCGTCTTTTGAGTTTCAAGGAGATACTGCATCAATGCGCCCGCGGAAATCATGCCGGAAGGAAAATCCTCTATCCCCATGCCTGCAAGCGTATTGACCTTAAAATGCTCCATCAGGCATTTGCGGCATCCGTCCTCGTCAAAGTACCACGGCTCAAGAGAATACACAGCCATTTTCAGGCGGTTTTTCAAATCATCGATATCAAAACCGCTCATCAAAAAAGCATCGTTGCAAATGATTTCCGTGGGCATATATTTGTACAATTCATCGGTTAGTTTTGCCAAACCCTCGACTTCGGTAATATAAAAGTCCCCCGTTGTAACATCCGCAATTGCAATGCCGATTTTATTCGGAAAGTGTGAAATACACATAATATAATTGTTTTTAGATTCTTCCAGCGCCTGCATATTTAAATTTGTGCCCGGTGTGACAATGCGCGTCACTTCGCGTTTTACAAGTCCTTTTGCCATTTTGGGATCTTCGACCTGTTCGCAGATTGCCACTTTATAGCCTTTTGACACAAGGCGCGTCAGGTAATTGTCCAATGCATGATACGGCACGCCGCACATCGGAGCACGCTCCTCAAGCCCGCAGTCTTTTCCAGTCAGCGTCAGCTCAAGCTCCTTGGAAACCAGCTTTGCATCCTCAAAAAACATTTCATAAAAGTCACCGAGTCTGTAAAAAAGAATACAGTCCTTGTACTGCTTTTTGGTTTCCATATATTGTGTCATCATTGGCGTCATTCCTGCCATATTAATAACCATGCTCCTTTCTCCGTTTGCGAATTTGTGTATGGCACAAATTTGCACCTTACCTTTCTTTTGTAGGAAAACAAATACACACTTTAAAACGGGCAAAGAAAACCGTCTGCCCGTTTTTACTCTTTCCTATTTTATCACAATTGTGTAAAAAATCAAAGGTTGCTTTGTTGTTATTGATAAAAATTTAATGAATTAACTATACTTGATTTGCCGTAAACCGTTCCGCCCGTGCAAGCGCCTCATCAATGTGGGCACAGAAGTTTTCTCCGCCTACCTTCTTCTGAAATCCCGCTTTTTGCATAACAGTCCTTGGCTGTTCATTGACATGTGATAGAATAATCTGAATCCCCTTTTTTTCACACTTTTCATAAAGCTGCTCCAAGGAATGCATTGCCGTCGCATCAATGGCACTTACGCTTCGCATACGCAAAATCACACATTTTGTATCTTCTTTTATGGATATTTTTAAAATCTTATCAGCCGCCGCAAAAAACATCGGACCGGAAATTTCGTATACAAGCGTATGCTTTGGCACTTCCCGCAGCGCAATGCTGTCAGGGTCCTCCTCATCATCCACATATTTCCAGCCTTCCACTTCCGTAACCTCACTCATCCGCTTCATAAAAAGCACTGCCGCAAGCAAAATGCCGACCTCAATCGCCGCCACCAAATCAAACACCACCGTAAGCACAAAGGTTGTCACAAGCACAATAATGTCGCTTTTGGGCGACGACTTGCACAAATTCCAAAAAGCCCGCCAACCGCACATATTGTAGGCAACCATAAACAGGATTGCCGCGATGCAGGGCATGGGGATCAGCGCCGCGTACGGCATTAAGATTACCAAAATTAATACAAGCACAACTGCATGTACCATACCTGCTATCGGCGTGCGTCCGCCGTTTTTGATGTTGGCTGCCGTTCTTGCAATCGCTCCGGTCGCGGGAATACCGCCAAACAGTGCGGAACCCACATTGCCGATACCCTGAGCGATTAATTCCATATTGGAGCGGTGCTTGGAGTTAATCATACTGTCTGCAACCACACAGGACAACAGCGATTCAATTGCCGCTAAAATTGCAATGGTAAATGCGTCCGGAAAAATATCGCCAATATCCCGCAGCGTAAAAGACGGTATGTGAAACGCCGGAAGGCGGTTGCTGATTTCATACAAATCACCGATTGTATTAACGTCCATATGTAAAAGCTGTACCATTAAAATCCCCACAATTACGGCAATCAGTGAGCCGGGAATTGTCTTGTTAATATAAGGAAATATAATCAGGATTGCAAGGCATACAAGTCCGACAATCAATGCCTGCGGATTGACTGTTATAATATTGTTTATTACCGCTTGTGCCTTTTCCATTGTTTCAATGGTCACAGTACCTGCCGGATAGGTAAGACCCAAGAAATCTTTCACCTGCCCGATTGCAATAGTCACGGCAATGCCTGCCGTAAATCCGGTTGTGATTGTATAGGGTATATATTTAATCAGATTCCCAAGTTTTAAAAATCCCATTGCGATAAGTATCACTCCTGCAAGAATTGTTGCAAGAATCAACCCATCCATCCCCTTTTGTGCGACAATTCCTGCAACAATGGTTGCAAATGCCGCCGTTGGTCCGGCAATCTGCACACGCGATCCGCCAAAAAACGAAATCAGAAAGCCCGCAATAATTGCAGTATAAATACCCTGTTCGGGAGCAACCCCTGACGCAAGTGCAAGCGCAATCGACAGCGGCAGGGCAATGATTGCGACAATAATGCCTGCCACAATGTCTTTAACAAACTGTTGTTTGGTGTATGTTTTCATTACCGAAAACAGCTTTGGTTTTAATTTTTCCATGATCGTTCTCCTCATCGGTAAATATTAAAATTTTATAAACATATCCAATATATACCTATTTGGCAAAATTTGCAAGACTCTGTAACATGATATTGGAAAAATCAAAAGTGCTGTTATTTTATATCATCAGCCAATTGCAATCACTTCATCCGCCATAGCGATTGTTGAGCTGCGGTGCGCAATCATAATTGTCGTATGATTTTGACAGACCTTTTTAATTGCCTCATTTACCAGCTTTTCCGACTCGCTGTCAAGCGCTGAAGTCGCTTCGTCAAGCAGCAGAACCGGTGCGTTTTTCAACACCGCCCTCGCAAGGGCAATGCGCTGTTTCTCTCCGCCGGAAAGCGTATTGCCCCGCTCCCCTGCAACCGTCTGATACCCCTTGGGAAGCTCCGTAATAAAGTCGTGCGCGTTTGCCGCCTTTGCCGCCGCAATAATATCCTCCATCGGCACATCCTTTGGCGAAACTGCGCTTCTGCCGTAAGCAATATTTTCCGCAATGCTCACGCCGTAGAGATACGGCTCCTGCGGCACATAGGCAATCATATCACGAATCTCCTTTTTACTGCATCCCCGGTAATCTTTCCCGCAGATACAAATCTGTCCTTCCTTTGGTTCGTAAAATCCCAACAGCAGCTTTGTAAGCGTACTCTTGCCGCAGCCGGACTCGCCGGTCAGCGCAACAAAACTGTTTTCCTTTATTTTGAATGACAGATGTTCCAAAAGATTCTTCTGTCCCGGCAGCGCTTCCTCATAAGAAAAGGAAAGATTATCCACCGTAACCGCATATCCTTGCTCCGGTTTGTTTGGTTCTTGAAAAATATGGTCAGTCTCCTCTTCAAGCTGCAAAAACGCATGCAGACGCTCCGCGTTTGCAATGCAGTTCATCATTTGCGGCAGATACAGTCCAATCTCGAGAAATACATAGCGAAAGCTTCCATATAGCGTATAAATTGCTGTCAGTTGTCCAAGGTTTATTCTGTTTTGCGAAATAAAAGAAATCCCCAAGCCCAAAAATGCAAGCGCTCCTGTCAAATCAAACAGCGCATTCAGGCTTTCCAATGCCGCCGTAAGCTTTGCCGACCTTACCTGTGTACCATAATATGCCTCATTTGACGCACTGTAATCTGCCCACATCGTTTTCCCCATCGGAAAAACCTTTATCAGTTCCATTCCTGCAAGAATATTTGTCAGCTTTTCCAACATCACGCTATGCTGTTTGGAAAGCTTTGTACCAACCTTCTTCATAGGCGTTGTAAACAGCGTATTGACGGTCAACGACAGGATACTCACCCCTAACAGGCACAATGTCAGCTGCCAGCTGTAACAAAACATCGGAACAAGATATACGGCAGACGAAATCACCGCCGCCAAAAGCCGGCGCAGCCTTGAACTGTAAATATCACCTGCACGCTCTGTGTCAAACGTCAGCCTCGACATAAAATCTGCGCTGTGATGCTGCTCATAATAAGCGTACGGAAGACGCATTGCCTTAGAGAACACCAATTTTTCCAATGTTGCTACACCTCTGCGCGCCTCTATATTGTAGTGTATAATCCCAAAACGCCATATAAACCGTGCAATTACAAAAAGAATAAAGGTTATGGCAACTGACCATAGAAGACCTTGTGCTTCCCGTGTCTGCGCCGCGGAAACAATCGCTTCTACAATCCTTGCGTTTGCAATTCTCTCGAACGCCAAACCTAATGTGGAAACCAGCACTGCCGCCAAATAAAGAGGAAGCCGCTTTCCCATAAGCCCCATAAACCATATAAAAGTGCTGTATTGTTTTTTCATACGCTGCTCCCCTCCGTGTTATGTACCATATTGTGCATACCGCACTGCATAAGATTCTCATACACGCCATGCCGTGCCAGCAGCTCTTCGTGTCCTCCTGCCTCTGCGATCACACCCTGCTTTAGCACATAAATACAGTCGGCTTTGGCAATTGTCGAAAGCCTGTGCGCGACAATCAGTACCGTGCGCCCTTTGGAAACCCGTGCAATTGCCTCTTGAAGCAGTTCTTCGGTTTCTTCATCCACAGAAGCAGTCGGTTCGTCTAAAAGCAAAATCGGAGCATCCTTTAAAAATGCCCGCGCAATCGAAATACGCTGCCGTTCCCCGCCGGACAACCGTACGCCGCGCTCTCCGACAAGCGTATCATATCCTTGCGGAAGCCGTTCAATAAACGCATGGATATTGGCATTTTTACACGCCTCAATTACTTCCTCCCTTGTCGCGTGCTCCTTTCCGTAGGCGACATTTTCCCAAACACTGACGGGAAAAAGAAACACATTCTGCGATACAAGGGAAATGCACGCCCTTGCCTCCTGAATATCCCATGCTTCATATTCTTTTCCAAAAAGACGAAAACTTCCGCTGCTTTTTGGATAAAAGCCGCATAGCAGCTTCATAATCGTGCTCTTTCCCTCTCCCGAACCGCCCGCAAAGGCGATTGTTTCTCCGCGCTTTGCGGTAAATGACACTCCTTTTAGAATAGGATGCTGCGCCTGATAAGAAAATGTCACATTCTCCCAACTAACCGCCAAATCAGTTTCGGGGATGTTTCTTTGTGAAAATGTGCGGTCAATAGTCGCCGCAGCATCCTCCCCTGTCTCAGTCTGTACTGCAAAAATCGTTTGAATGCGTTCAAATGCAACGCCAATTTCCCGAAATTCGTTCATACTAAAGACAACATCCCCGATTGGAGAAAGAATTCTTCCAAGGAGCACCGTAAAAGCAAGCATTTCCCCGGTTGTAATACGACCGATTAACGTCTCATGCAGGGCAAAAAAATAACACCCTACAACCGGTATTGTCGTTATAATGCTTTTTAACGACCATCCAAGCGATGAAATCCGCGTACTTTTCCACCCATGCACCGCAATATCGTCAATTATGGCGTCAAGGCGCTTTTTCATAATATCATACAGATTATAGCTTCTTCCGACCGTAATTCCCTGAATGGCGTCATACGCCGCCTGTGTACGGTCATCCATACGGCTGCGAAAGCCCTTTACAATTTTTGCCAAACGTTTTGATAAACGATCTGCCACAATCAGCATCAGCGGATAACTTGCAAATAAAATCACAATCAGCAGAATATCCATTTTTGCAAGATAGAAGGTTACCGTAATTACCGTAATCAGATTGATTAAAAATGTCGGCAGGATTTCCGAAAAGAAACGTCCGACCTCATTCATATCCGATGACAATCGTGTCATCAGACCGCCGGAACCGCTTTTTTCAAAGTATTCCAGCGGCAGAACCAAAATGTGTCTGCACAGACCGGCTTTCACGTCTTTTTGCACAATTGCATTGTATTTTCCAGAACAAAAACTCTTTCCAAACGCTGCCGCCGCACCGGCAAACGCCATTGTCATAAGCGTTTTCATCAAGTCTCCAAGGGCAATCTTCTGACCAGCCAGTATTTGGTCCGCTGCTTTTGCAATCGTATCGTTTCCGATGATTACAATTTGGTCAAAAACAAACGCAAGCGCAATGTAACTAAGCAACAGCCCAATATGCTTTCTCGCCGCCTGCCACACAAAGCTTTTCCCTTTTTTCTTCACCATTGTATTTCCCCCTTTGTCCAAATTCTTTGCGCGTCATCCTGACGGCAGGTTTCTATCCTTCCAATGCAAAAGCATTTGTGATACCGGGAAATAATTTCCAATGCCCGTTCTTTTTTTGCGTTTGGAACAACCACCAGCATTCCGATGCCGAAATGAAAATGATACTGAAACATATTTCTGCCAATCATATCCTGATGAAACAAAAAACGGTATAAATCCGTGACCGGAATTGCGGACAAATCAACGCACATTCCAATGCCTTTTGGCAGCGTACGGCGAAAGTGGGTATTAAAAAGATGGCTGCGCATACGGCAGGCGCCATGAATGAGCTTTTCCTTCTGTAAAAGCAGAATTTCCTGCGTATATGCAGAATTGACCTTCATAATTTCATCCAAAACCGAGTTTCCGTTTGCCAGCCGCTCACTGAAAAGATTTTTATTCCGGTCAGCCATAACCTTAATGAACGGATAATTGATTCCGTCAATGCCGTCTGTCTGAATGCCAATTACGGCATCTCCTGCCTGCACATGTTCTGAACGGATTAAGTCACTTTTTTCTGCCACCCCGACAAGCGATACCACAACATGGTATTCACCCTGCTTATAATTAATCGGCTGAGCCGAAATTTCCATTCCGGAATACAAAATGTCATTTTGTTTACATGCCGCCTGAAATCCATGTGCCATTTGGCGAAGGCAGTCATGATTGCTTCCGTCGCACCAAACCATTGCTTTTAACAGGATCGGCTTCATGCCGTGCTGCAACAAATGGTTGATTGCACTCGATACCGTATCCATACAGATTTCCTTATCATATCCAAAGATTTGCGCAAGATGTTCCTTCGAGCCTGGAACACACACAATCATGGAATAGACGGGATCTTTATAGGAGGATGTATCGATCTGAAATAACGTCGCATCTGCAAAATATGCCGAAAGCAGATTTGCATCCTGTGAATTCCACCCCATCAGCTCATGCTTCAATATATTAAGCCTGTGTGAATCCAATCCGACATCCTGATACGTAATCCGCCTGTTATCCCATTGCTCATTATTCAGCAGCGCATCAACGGATACATGAAACAAGGCAGAAAGCTCATAAAGCATTTCCACTGTGGGTATTCCCGCACCCACCTCCCACTTGGATACCGCCTGATAGGAAATGTGCAGCAAATCCGCCAGTTCTTTCTGCGTCATTCCCAGTTCTTTTCTGTAAAATGCGATTGTTTTTCCAATCTTTTCTTTGTCTAACATTTCCCTCACCTCTGTTATTAGTATACACATTTTTATTGTATACCCGCAATAACCGACCTCGCGACTGTATTCGGAACAACTCAATCAATCGTTGATTTTTCATGAAAATGTTCATAAAAGAAAAACACTATCAAAATGTGACAGGCACATTCCATAGTGTTATTTCTACATTACAATACTCTTATTTATTTAAGCTCATAATCGTTTCCGTCACGGCATCCAGCGCATTCTTAATATTCGTGCTCGTTTCCACCATTCCTTCAGCAAGCTTCTTTACCTCGGTTGCCACAACCGCAAACCCTTTTCCGCTCTCTCCGGCTCTTGCCGCCTCAATACTTGCGTTCAGCGCCAAAATCTTTTGTCTGCTGCTAAACGCCTCAATCTGCTTTCTGCTTTCATTCGCAAGCAGTACCTGATCCGCCGCTTTCTGTATTCCGTCTTTTAACCCTTCGACAATCGACTGGTTTTTGTAAGATGAGTAGCTTGCACGCACAAACATATTGATTACATCGCCCAAAAGCGTCGCAGATGCTTCGATTTCCTCTCTTGTTTTTACAGACACCTTCTGTAATGCTTCAATATATTTATCTTCATTAATTCCAAGCTCTCTCGCCGTCGCCCGGAATTTATCTTCATCAGGATTTACGGGCAAAACCTGTCCGCCGATAATGCTTCCAAGCACCGTGCCGTCGTCCAATGTAATGGGAATGCCAAAATCTACCAAGCCGGCGTGACAGCTATACACGCCTTTTCCTTCTCTGTCATTCTTCTCACATCGTTTGCAGCCTTCAGCGCTGCCGCGTGTATATTTGATACAAAAATCCGTGAAATTGTAACACTCACTGATATACTTGCCGTCATCGCCAACAGCCACCGTGGCAAGCCCCGTACACTTTGCCCAGTTCGCCATAATGTCTTCAAATTTATCCATGTTGCAGAAATCCTGAATTCTCATTTTAATCCTTTTGCTCCTTTTCCTGTTTGTTTTATTCTCCCGCAAGCTTAAAGATATTTAAGTTCTCCGTCAATACATTCATATCGTTTGCAAGGGACTGTACAAGCTCTGATGCCTGTGTAACTGCACTTCCAAGCTCGGAAGACATCGCGGAAGTCTCCTGTGTGGATGACGCGTTATCCGTTGCAATATTATTCAATGTGACAATTGTATCCGTAATCGATTCTCTTTGTGCATTTAAGTTGTCCATGCGCTCGCTGATGGTCCTAATAGAAGCCGTACATGCATCCGATGCATTTTTGAGCTCCATAAACATTTCCCTTGTCTGCTGAATCACATTTACCTGTATGTCTGACGCTTCACTCATCGCCTTCATAATACCCATGGAATTTTCGGAATTTACGGTAAGCTCTTCTATAATATTCGTAATCTGTCCGACTGTATCGTCCGACTGCTGCGCCAGCTTTCCGATTTCTTCCGCAACCACCGAGAAGCCCTTTCCGGCCTCACCCGCTCTTGCTGCCTCAATCGAAGCATTCAAAGACAATAGATTCGTCTGCTCCGCAATATCCCCAATCAGCCCTGCCGCCTCACGAATTCTATTGACTGCTTCGTTATTGTTCTCTGTCTGTGTATACATGGAATCAATGTCAACTTTTGTCTTTTCGTTAATATCAATTAACTGCTTAAAGGAATCCATTGATTTTGCGGAACGGTCCGCCATAATTTCGGAATTCTCTTCCAGTGCCGTAATTTCATGTGCCGCTTCTTCAATTCCTTCCGCCATACGCTCAACATTGTCAGATGCTGTCGCTGTAGACTCCGCCTGCTGGTTGATATTTTCCGCAATTTCATTAATGGCAATGGACACATTCTGTATGGACTCGTCCATTCTTGAAAAATTGTCGGAAAACTCAGTGACGGCATTTTCCAAATCCATGGAAATATTCTTGATGTTCGAAATCAGACCAACCATCTGCGTCTGCGCGTCATTGAGCGCTTTTCCGGTCTTTCCGTACTCATTGTTACTGCGAATATCCACATTCGACGACAAATCGCCCACTGCCATACGGTCCGCAAGTTTTTGGATTTTTGTAAGCGGTGCGCAGATTGCGCCGCCAAATACCGCTGATGCAAAGACTGCCGCAACCGCGATAATAATTCCCGCAACAACCATTGCAACCTCAAGCCGGATTTCCGTATTCTTTATCGTTGACTTTACATTTTTCATGTCGGCTTCCATCTCGTCTATGTAATTCCCGGTGGAAATCATCCAGTTCCACGGCTCAAACATTGCGGAATATGCACGTTTTGGAGCGACCGTCACTCCATCCGATTTCGTAAAGTAAAATTCGTTAAATCCTGCCTTCTCGGCGCTTGTACATACAGAATAAATACTCTGTATAATCATAATGCCGTTCTGATCTTCAAGCGTATACCGGTTGCTGCCCTCCTGTTCCGGTAAAATGGGATGCATCACAAGGATGTAATCCGTATCGTCAATCCAAAAGTATCCGCTGCTGTCGTCTCCGTAACGAATTGCACGCACAATTTCCGCTGCTTCCTGCTTTGCCTCCTCCTCTGACAGCTCTCCTGTCTGAACCTTGTCATACTCGCTCTGCAGGATACTGAGCACCGCCTGAACCTGTGATGTAATTTCCGCATCATACCCTTCAACTTTTGCCTTTTCATAATCACTGTTTGCCATTTTTGACATGGACTCAATTCCTAGTATCGAAACGCCGCCTACTACAATAACAGCCAGCAAAACAAGAATCAGCGACATCAGGACTAATGAACGTTTTACACTTCCGCCATTCATAAGAAACCCCCTGCAATTTTTAATTTTAATATATAATTGAAAAAACTTATATATCATATTCATTATAGCACTAATCGCTGAATATTCTACTTGTTTTTTGCATTTCTTACATTTTTTACATATTTTTTTTGCTTTTTTTGTGCATAACGGAAAAATGATTTAAGACATCAGTTCGCCGATATAATAAAATCCATGCGACTCTGCAAGCCGTACATCCACGATTTTCCCAATCAGTGAAGCATCGCCCGGAAAATGAACAATGGTGTTGTTGGAAAGCCGTCCCGAAACAAGCGTATTGTCATGCTCATTGATTTCCTCCACAAGCGCGCTGTGCACTTCGCCAGTCAGGCGTCCGACGCGCTTCCTCGCCGTTTCTTGTACAACCTTTAAAAGCCTGTCAAAATTTTCTTTAATTTCCGCATCGCTTACCGGATTGGGCATTGCTGCCGCGGGGGTGCCTGTCCGTTTGGAATAAATGAACGTAAACGCGTTGTCATATTCTACTGCTTTCACAACTTCGATTGTCTCGTCGACGTCCGCTGCCGTTTCCCCCGGAAAACCAACGATAATATCCGTCGTCAGGGAAATATCAGGGATTTCGCGTCTGATTTTTTGTGCCAGTTCCAAATACTGCTCTTTTGTGTAACGTCTGTTCATTGCCGTTAAAATCCGCGTAGATCCTGCCTGCAGCGGTAAGTGCAGGTGACGGCAGATTTTCTTAGAGTGCTTCATGACCTGGATCAGTTCATCCGACAAATCCTTTGGATGCGAGGTCATAAAGCGGATTCGCTCCAAGCCCTCTATTTTTTCAACTTTCTGCAAAAGTTCGGCAAAGCTCATCGGTTCATCCAACGTTTTTCCATAAGAGTTGACATTCTGCCCCAAAAGCATCACTTCCACAACGCCGTCTGCCACAAGCGTTTCGATTTCACGGATAATGTCTTTTGGACTGCGGCTCCGCTCTCTGCCGCGCACGTATGGTACAATGCAGTAGCTGCAGAAATTGTTGCAGCCATACATGATATTGACGCCTGATTTAAACGGATACTTGCGCTGCGCCGGCAAATCCTCCACAATTTTATCCGTGTCTTTCCAAATATCAATAATCATGCCCTCAGAGCTGTACATTGCAACAAGCAGCTCCGCAAATTTATAAATATTATGCGTTCCGAATATCAAATCCACAAACGAGTAGCTTTTTTGTATCTTTTGGATAACGGTCGGTTCCTGCATCATGCAGCCGCACAAGGCAATTTTTTTATGCGGATTTTTCTTTTTCATGCTGTGCACAAGACCAAGCCTTCCATACACGCGCTGGTTTGCATTGTCACGCACGGTGCAGGTGTTGTAAAACACCAAATCCGCCGACTCGTCGTCAATCATTTCAAAGCCGATTTCTTCGAGAATGCCAATCAGCTTTTCGCTGTCCTTTGCATTCATCTGACACCCGAACGTTTGAGTAAACGCGAACGGGCGACGTCCGTTTTTCCGTTCAAACTCCCGAACCCATTCCCGGCATTTTGCCATAAAATAATATTGACGGGCCGGTTCTTCTGTCGGTGGTTCTTGCGTCGTGTCGATCGCGTCAAGATCTATTTCATTATACATAAGACTTTCCCTCTTTTAAATTTTTATTAGATTTCTTCGCCGGATTCTCTGTCAACGAATGAAATCTTTAATTCACAACCCAGGAAATCGGCGATCGCCGAAAGTTCGGACTCTCTGAAATCGTTCCGCTTTAATTTATTTGAAAAGTTCTGGCGCGTCTGCCCCGTCACTTCCGCGATTTCTCCCAGCGTTACATTTCTTCTATTTTTCAGGAACCGGATCTTCTCTGCCGTGTTAGCTTTCATTTTTACACCTTCTTTCTTTCGGTTGTACTGCTATTTTACACAATACACTTTGAAATGTCAATGGTAAATTATATTTGAATTTTTTCACTTCATTTTTACATTTATACTTGACAAATTACACTTTCACGTGTATAATATAGACATAAGGTAAGGAAAGGAAGGAAAATAAAAATGACAGATAAAAACGGAATCGAAATCAAAACGGGCGACATTGTGGAAATCACCGGATCATATTTCAAAACTGATAACGGATTCTATTTCGTAGAAAGATCGGAAGGGGATCCCGGCTGGCTCGGCTCTGATTATTGCCTTCACAAAATATCGAAGCGCGGCAAGATCAGCCAGGCGAAGAAAAATATTTGTTTCTGGCCGATAGCGGTTTTTATAAGCGACCGCGCGAAGACGGCGGAAGCTCGTAAATGGAACCAGGAACACGCCGAAATCGAAGTGAAAACCGGAATCAGCCGGGCGGAAGTCGCGGACTTCTTCAAGGAAATGGCCGACGAACTTACCGAAAGAATCCGCCGCGATTCCTGGAATTTTGGGGAAGAAAGCGACATTGTAAAGAAACAAGTCAATATTCAGGGATATTATAAAAGCGTTTCTTCTGCTATCCTGGCGGAAGCATAAGACAAAAGGCCGGCGGCCTGGCGCCGCTGGCCGGAAAGGAAAAAGAAAATGGAATTGTGGCAAGAAGTAATTGTTAATAAATGGCGCCGGCTGGATAATGGCGAAGTAATGGGATATGAAGTCGCAAGAAAAGCCCGTGAATTAGCAGATTTCTTTGAAAGTCTGAATTTTATGTATTATGACACATACGGAACGCGGAATTTTTCAAGCTATGTTGAAAGTGCGATCCGTGGGTATCAGGCGAACGAACAAGCGTATGACGATATGCACATTACAACAACCCATGATCTTCACGATGTGCAATGTAATAGTTATGCGTTTCACGATTTCGATTATTATATGTCTGAACGCTGGCGCGATTATTTTATGTATGCGTTAGAAAACGGGATATAAACCAGGGCGGCCCAGGCGGCCGCCGTTTCATTTTAAAATGAAATATGGAAACATTTCTTTTAAATTTTTCACTTTATTTTTACATTTATACTTGACAAATTACACTTTCACGTGTATAATATAGACATAAGGTAAAGAAAGGAAGGAAAATAAAAATGAGAAAATACAGTAAAGAACAAAAGGCATATATCGAAGCAAAGAAGGCGCTTGACATTCTGGAATCCCAGGAAAAGAAAATGGAAGCGGATTTCGTTAAATCCCTGGGAATCGTAAACGAAGACGGTTCCGTTCCTGTCGCAACATGGGCCATCGACGACGACGAAGCCGCCGACAAAGCGATTGAAGATTTTGGAAAGCTGGTTGAGGAATCCGGGTTATGGGCGAAGCTGGTTGAAGCAAAAGAAACATTCCGCCAGGCGGAAGAAAATCTTGTACAGTATGCGCTTTCACTGATTCCATTTAAGAAAGAACGCGAAGCGCTGGCGCGTGTGTCGAACGTCTTAAAATACAGACAGACAATTCTTGACACGGTTCTTCGCCTTGACGCTTCCACGGTAAGCATGATAACAAAATAAATTTGCAAGGGCCGGCGGCCTGGTGCCGCTGGCCGGAAAGGAAGGAAAACATGATTTATAGGGCTTATTGGAAAATGAAGACTTCGCCGGAATATGTACCGGGGCATTTTGGATATGTGAAAGCGTGTTCAGAATCAGACGCGCGGCGGATAGTGCAAGAAAACCTTGATTCCACCTATGAAGTGATAGAAATAACCGAAGCGGCCGAACACATGATAACGCCGCAAAGTATCACTATAAATTTCAGAAATACAAGTGAATACACCATATTTTAGGCGGCCGGCTGGCCGTCTTTTTGATTTCAGTGTTAATCAGAATATATCAGACTTAATCAGAGTATATCAGACTTAATCAGACTTAATATAAGCCCCGTAAAGGGCCTTATTTCTTTTAGCGGCCGTTTCCTTGCCTGAATCATTCCGGGGGCTTCCTAGCGCGTCAGGCGGCCGGAATTTACGCCCAGGGAAGCCGGCGCCGGAATCCAGAAAATAAAACAACCCACACACGGCCGTTTTAAGACGTTTTCTTCCGTATGTGGGTATTTCTACACTTGAACCCGTTCGGGGGCTTCCTGGGCTATTCTGGCGCGTCAGGCGGCCGGAATTTTGCTTCGCATAGCGGCGGCCTGGCGTCCTGGGATTGTACCCCCTTTAAAACCCCCTTCGCCGCCCATTTTATCACACATTATTTAAACGGTCAAGTGTAGTTTTTAAAACATTATTTTACATTTTGAAAACGGTGCTTTACTGTTTAGCAAGATATTTTGTGTTACTACTGCAAAAACCGGTATATGTAACGCTCTTGATCGTCGTCTGCACATAAAGCCACTTTGTACCATCAACAAGGGTATAATATCCGTAATTTCTCACGGTTGTATTATTCGGCATGACGACAAGTTCCGGCTTTCCTTTCCCGGCTCCGGCCCTTAAATAAAGGCTTCCGATCGTCTTATATGTGCCGGCAAGCGTTTTGTCAAACCCTTTCGCGCTCTCAATCTTCGCCGTAGAAACGGACGGCACCGGCGCACTGGAAGAACCGGAAGCGGCCTTTCTTGCGTTTCCGCTTACGACAATCACGGTATGACCTTTTGTTTTCGTGACTAACACGTCCCCGTCATATACCGGCGTCGCGCTCTGCGATACATAGGAACGCTTGCTTTCAAAAAGGCCGGTTGCTTCCAGGGACGCCGCTTCGTTTGCCGTGGTAAAGTTTCCGGGATCCTTTCCGGTTGCTTCCTTCACTACTTCACGGACAAGCGAAGAACAATCACATTCAGTTTTAACGGCTGTCATAATGCCGTGTTGCACAACCCCCAGGCGGTTGCCCTGATCGTATCCGATATTTGCATTGTTACACGCGGCCTTCATCAGATCCGCCATTTTTACCGCGTGTGCCGCGGACTTCGGCCGCAAAATATACCACCCTTTAGAGTGGGAATACATTTTCTGCATACTTACTTCACCGGTCAGATCGTTTTTTGCGGACGTCTGCTTCTGATCTCCGGCGGCGCCGCCGCTGGCGTTTCCTCTTTCGTCAATTCTTGCACTTCCTACCATGATAGACATATTGATTTCCCCTTTCTTTTCTCCGGCTCCTGAAAACCGGTTAAAATATTCCTGGCCGTATTCGGCCCGTTTCCTTTTCACCGCGTCGGACTGATCCTTCGGTGCTTCATATTTTTTTAGCACAAGATCCGAAGTTGTCTTCACATCGGACGCCGTTTTCAATGCCGAATACACAGACTTGAAATCTTTCTTCATTTCCTCAACCATGAAAAGAAGTTGTGTTTCCAGATCGCCGATCGACTTCCCGGCGGCTTTTGCATATTTATAAAACGCTTCTTTCCTTGAAGGGAATGTGAATTGTGGAAGCCCATATCCGGCGCCGTCGTATGTAAAATTTTTATATGTTCCATTATCAACGGCGGCCGTATATTCGGCATCGGTATAGTTCAGGCGCTTTTCACATGAATTTTGAAGATTCTTCGGATCAAGGCCGCTTTCCGCGGAAAGATTTCCCATAAGTGCGGCGATTCCGTAAATACTGAATCCTTCATCAAGAAAAAAGTTCCAGATTTTTTCCGCGTTGTCTTTTCCTCTTAATGCCATAAAATACCTTCTTTCAGAAAAAGGCGGCCGCCCGTGAAAAGGTGCCGCCCGGTTATTAGCTGTTAATTCTCTTATTCTCTTTACAAGCCGCTTCGATCTTCGATACAATCCACGCTTCAACGTCGTTGAACTCCCTTTCAAGGATCTTCAACGTGCGTTCGTTCATCATGGAAAGCGCGGTTTTGACTGATTTTTCCATCGCTTCACGCTGTTTTTCTTCCGTGAAGGTTCCGTCTTTCCGCAACTGATCCGCGAACGTCTGGTTCGTCTGATCCACGGCGTCCAGGACGATTCCGACGGCTTCTTCAATCTTGCTTCCTTCCGTCTTCGTGCGGACATACTGAACCGCGGCACCGACGACGATCGGGATCGCCGGAATCAGTACGGTATTGACAATAGTTTCAAGCAAATTCTGTAAATCCATTTTTAAAATCTCCCTTCTAATACGTTTCCTGAATGTCTTCATTCATCGCGCTTTCAAACTGTTCTTCCGCCGGCGCCGCGTCAAGCCCGGCTTTCTGGTATGCCTTGCGAAGTTTGATCGCATTTTCCGCCTTCGCCTTGTTGTAATAAAACGCCCTGGCGATTGCATAGCCGCCCCAGCATACCGGAATCACATAGCAGAAGAACGTCACGTCAAGCCCCTTCCAGGTGAAAAACAGTCCGAAGGCGGTAATGATCCAACATTCGATTTTTGCTTCCGTCAGGATTTTCTTTGAAAACTCCGGCGGCCGCTTCCTTCTGCGTTTTCTTCCCACGTTTCCCGGCTCCTTTCCTAAACTCCGGCGCCCATGCGAATAGCGAAGACGACGGTGCCGACGACGATTGTTATAATAGTGGCGGCAATCGTCCGCGCCAGCCATTTATTCGCGTCTTCCAGATCTGAAATTCTCTTTTCCGCGTCCTGAACGTCGTCTTTTAACTGAATGATGTCTTTTTCGTTTTCATAGGTCTTCGCTTTCGCGTTGTTGTAGCCGTCAAGTTTTCCTTCAATCGCAATCAGACGATCAAGAACTTCCCTTTCAAAAGATAATTCCGACATAGACAAGCCCCCTTTCTTAAAATTTAGACAATAAAAAATAACCGGCTTATCCGGTTACGAATTGTTGAATATTCGGAAGGAAAATTCGTCTATAATTTTTCTTAACAGATTTCCGGCCGTGAAATGCTGTATCAGGCCGAAATAACTTTGCATTGTATTGTTGACCTTTTCAAAGGCTATCTTCCCAGCTTCAAAAAGTCCTTTTATAAACTTCATGCGGAGGAACATACGCTTTCGCGTACTCTTTCGCATAATGATCTTTTTCGCCGTGATCTGCGCTCCGACGAACGTAACCGGAAGCCAGGCCGGGCGAATACAGGTCTTTTTATTTAATTCAAGGCGAAGTTCTTCATCAAGGAACCGTTCGATCTCTGCCAGTATTTGAAACAATTCGTTTTTATCCGGCCAAAGAATAATAATGTCGTCCATGTACCGGATATAATAACGGATATGTAAATCATGTTTGCAAAACTGATCTAATTCGTTTAAGTAAATATTAGCGAACATTTGAGAAGTCAGGTTTCCGATCGGCATACCCCTATTGTAAATCCAGTCTTCTTGTTTGCATAATTCCGGTTGTACGCCAGCCGGAAGGCCGAAGGCCGTGTCTTCACAATTTATCAGTTTATACAGATCCCGAAGGATAAGTTCGTCTTTTATGTGCCTTGAAAGAATCTTCATCAGGACTTCATGATCCACGCGGTAAAAATATTTTGCTATATCCAATTTCAGCACATACCACTTTTTAGAACTCCTGGAAGCCTTACGAAGCCACGTTTGAAGCTGTTCTCTCGCCTTTGTGGTTCCTTTCCCAACGCGGCAACCGTAACTATGTGTTATGAACTGCCGGTCAAACAACGGGTTTAATTTCTGGTAATACGCCCATTGTACGACGCGATCGGGATATGATAAAGCCATGACGATCCGCGGCTTCGGTTCATAGATTTTCTTCTTTCGATACTTCCCTACATGATAGGACGATTCCAGGGGATTTCCCGGAACCCCGTCTTTCGGGAAATAGGTTAGTTTGTTATGAAGATCGATCAATTCATCTTCCCTATGCGCTTCAAAGGCAAGATTTTCGTCGCGGTAATGTTTGCTTTGCGAAGCGTTTTTATGCCCTTCCAGCAAATTTCCGAAGTCGATCACTTCTTCGTGTGTCACATCGAAAGTTTTCAATAGCCTTTTCCCTTTCTATGTTTTACCGTCTGTATGCCAGTACAGACGGGACTTGCGCCCAGGCTTTCGGCCGAAGGCGCGGCGCTACCCGTTACACCCTTCTAGCCCTTCCCTTTCAGCCCTGGCCGGCTTCTGGTTCGGTACTAACTGCATTGATAGCGGCGTCAATTCTTCTGGCTTCGCCAGAACGGGGATAGATCCCTTTCCCTTTCATGCACTGTGAAAAGTCCGTAAACTTTCCCGTCTGGCTCAAAGGGTAAGCGGAAAAGAAGCCGATGTTCGTGTTCACGTTCGACCGGACGTTGTTCAAATTCAACGCGGAAGGCCCAGAGTTCGACGTGTTGTTGAAGCTGGCGCCCACGATCGGCAAGCGTTATTTGACCTATTCCCACCGGGAATATTATTTCCCGTTTGTTGTGCTGGTTTCCTTTTGTGACTTTATCCAGCCGCCCAGAAGCCGTCCTATTTCATTAAGCCTTTCGGAAATCAACTGATAACGCTTTTCATCAATAAATCTCATATCATACGAAAGATCGTTGAAAAGTCGAAGAAGTTCAAGCTGGACGTCGGCGTCTTGAAGCGTGGTCTTTTTGTAATACTTCTTTTGCGCCGTGATAATGTAAATCAGGAATTGAAATAAACATTTCTTATAGTCCGAAACAAACCCCAACTTTTCACTCCTGGGATATTTCACCCACGAAGTATATAAATATTTCATAGCGTCTTTCGTTTTCTGCAATATAATCAAGCCGCTTCTTTGATCCCGTCCTTCGTCGGTTTCGGGATTGCCGCGCGGCCGATCATCATATCTTCTTTGTTGTCCCACTTTTCAGGTTCCTTTCTGTTTCTAAAAACAAAGGGGCCACTATCGTGGCCCCTAACAGATTTACAGTTTTCAGATTACAGATTCCAACTCCATAAAAGCGGAAAAGAAGCCGAAGCTCGTGCTCACGTGCGACCGGACGTGGGACAAATACAACGCGGAAGGCCCAGAGTACGACGTGTTGTTGAAGCTGGCGCCCACGAGCGGCAAGCGTTCACCTTCGGTATTGATCCAAAATCCGCCGCTATGCGTTACGCCGGATTTCGGCGCAAGCATTAACTCATACAGAATTTCGGGGATTGTCACGCCAGAAGCGGCGGCCAGGCTTCCGAAATTCGACGTGCTGTTTGTTCCGGCTCCGCCCGTCGCGGTTGCAATCTTGAGATCCTTTGTATATTTCAGCGTTCCGGCCGTTCCAGGCTCCACAAGTGCGCCCGTGGGAAGAATAGCCTTCCAGTAAGTGCTTGCGTCCGTGTGCGCGACCTGTTTCGCGGCCAGGTTGCCAACGAAGATCTGAATCTCTCCGTCCTTAATACGCATACCGGAACTCCATTTCCAGATGTTTCCCACCCAGTCGGCGATTCCGTTCCTTGTCCCGTCGTGGAACCACGTCGCCGGGCCGGATCCCGTCGCCGTCCTGGTTGTGCGCCGTCCGCCGCTTCCGTCGCTTTCGTCTGCGGTTTGCTCTCCGGCTTCGTATGTGTGGGAATGACTTTTCCCGTACTGCGTATTTCCGCGCGGAACAAAACCACTTTTATAGATTAAGTGGTTAATGACCGCACGTTCGGGAATACTCATCAGGTGGAAGCCGGCGCCTTTTGCGTTGCAAGCCGCGTGTGAAGCGTCGTAATCAATCACCGCCGCCGGATCCATGCCGGGCCAGGAATAGGCGCGGCCGTTGATGATACAATTCAAAAATTTACTCATAAAGAATCGCTTGTATTCCACATCATCGACAACGAAGGCGGAATGTGTCTTCTGGCTTCCGCCTTCGTACAACTGCGCGTTTGTGCGCTTGTTGATCGGGATCATGAAGGAAGGAAGATTCGCGTTATCCTGGATCACGGTACACCCGAAGCCAGTCAGCCCTTCCGTTGCAAATTTCAAGCTGTCAAAATTGTAACTTTTCATTTTAGAATACACCTTCTTTCAGGGCGAACAAAGTCACTGTCACATTTTCCATAGAAAACGGAAGCGGTTCGCGTTTTGTGATTGTTTTGTTGACGTATCCGGCGCCGGTGTCGTCGTCCTCTGCCGGCTCCACATAATCAGGATTCGGAACTTCCGTTTCGTCGTATTTCCTGGCCGGAATGTCTACCTGGGCCACGTAATAGGCGCCGGCGCCGGTGTTCAGGCGTCCGAAGGCGTCCGAAGTAATGTCGATATGGACGTCGTGATCCGCTTCGCTCTTTTTCAGGTTCAGCATGATCTGATCGTCGAAATTGATCCAGGTTCCCGATTCTTCATAGTGAATCTTCGGGCCTTCGTTTGCTTCGATAATTTTCATCGCGTTATACCTACCTCTCTTTTTACTTCGTTCATTCTGGCGTTGATTTCCTCTGCATACTCCCGATTCAGCCGATCGGAATTTTCAGGGGAACCGCCGCCAAACTGCCGTAAAATATTAGCTTCCTGGGCGCGTCGTTCATCTGATTTAACAATTATACCAACCATTAGTACAAGCCCCCTATCACATGAAGTTTCAAGGTTACGTTTTTAGCGCTCCCTGAATAACATACCTTGAAGGCGTTCAGGGCTTTTCCGTACACTTCGACGTTTTCGACCGGGCCGTCAGCTTCGACGATCTCCGCTTCGACCGTGTAATCGGAATTATTCGCCGGGCGCGGAAGCGTAACCGTTTTTTCGGCGTTTGTCGCCGGATATTTCATCGTGTTTTTAAGATCGACCGTCAAAATCTGGCCGCGCACATCGTCAAGCGATTCCTGGACTAACCGAAGATTCATTGACACAAACCCGACAATCAGGGCGTTTTCCAGAACTCCGAAATCCATGTTTCCGAAGTTCCTTTTGCTCTGTTGTGTGCCTTTTTTCTCGACTTCGCCAGGCGCCGGCGCCCAGTTATACAGACCGTTCCCCAGGCTTTCAACGGATACGCGCCGGGGATACTGGACGATACGATCTTCCCAAAATACCGGGATATACATTTTTCTTCACCTTCCCTTCTAACTCTTTGCCGAAGTCTGGACGATTTTCAGGGTATAGCGGTACTGAATCCCTTCGTCAAATTCCGCCTTGTTTAAATTCTCATTTCCGCCGGCCCACATAAAGCCGTCCCGATGATAAAAGCGGATCCCGTTGATTTCGTCCGGCGCTTCGTGATCGAACATTACATAGATAGCGACGCGGCCGTCCGGTAATGTTTCCACTTTTTCGATCGGGATTTTCGACCAGGTTTCGCCGGATCTGTACTCCGCATAAGCGATAACTTTTTTAATATATTCCTTTATGTCTTCCAGCGCTTCGGCCGTCAAAGGAATATAGCTTGCTTCTGTCATGCTTCCAAACTCCTTTCTATTCTTCCGCGGCGTATTTGTCCGCGTCAGTGTTATAATATAAGTCATAGCCGGTACTTTCCCCAGCCGCGGAAACGCCGCTTTCCGCGCCGGAAAATCCGACCGAAGGATCGGGAATTGTCCCGGTTTCGGTGTAGACGGTTGAACCCGTCCCGGATTCGCCTTCAAGCCCGACTTGAACTTCGTTAAATTGTGCGCCAACGGAAATATCCGGCGCGGTTCCGGTTTCCTGATAAACCGTTGAACCCGTCCCGGATTCGCCTTCAATATCGACTTCGGCTTCGGCAAACTGGCCGCCGACGGAAATATCCGGCGTGGTTCCCGATTCCGCTTCGCTGTCCGAAGAATAGACAGAAAAACCTTCTTCGGAAGCGGCCTGAATGTCGATCTGGCCGTCGGTAAATGCCGCGCCGACGGAAATATCCGGCGCGGTTCCTGATTCTGTTTCACTGTCCGAAGAATAGACAGAAAAACCTTCTTCGGAAGCGGCCTGAAAATCAATCTGGTTTTCTACAAGCGCGGCACCGACGGAAATATCCGGCGTGGTTCCGGCGTTTGTATATACTGTATTTGCGCTATCGCTGGCGCCTTCCAGCGTGATATTCACTTCGGAAGGCAAGAATCCGACTTCTGTATTCGGATAAGTGCCACACTCAAATTCACCGCAAAATGTATAAACAAAAGATTGAAATTCTGAAATCTGTTTGAATACCAGTTTTATTCCATTTTGAAAAACCATGTAATCGAAGCGCGACCGCGCATTTTTTACCTGGTTTAAATATTTCAAAAATTCCTTGATTGACGTCTGCGTGACTTCGGTTCCGACGGCAATCCGAAAATGAAAAGGTTCTCCGGCATAGGTGAACCATTCTTCGACGGAAGTATTTTCATTTCCGAATACCGTATCAATCATTTCTTCCATCGCCTGGCGCGTCCCCAGCTTCATATACCAATAAATAGAATTTCGGATCATGTTCCGCTTCACGCTGGGCGAAAGGGAAGGGCTGTAAAATAAAACACGGTTTTCGACCGCCAGAAAGTCAAGTTTATCATCAGACACGGATTCCAGATCCGCCCATATATAAACACGCCGCACACGGTCAAAATATTTCTTTTTCTGCATATCGAAGGCATACGAAAGGGCGATTCTTTCAGGCGTCTTCATTTCGGACGGAAGCGCGTTTTCTGTCCGGTAATCTGCAAGTTTAATCATCTTCTATTCCACCGTATGTAAATTCAACCGTTTTTTCCATAGCGATCGACGTTTCAGGAATCGGCGTAAATACCGGCGAAGTTATCACAACGCGCTTTCCGCCGGCGGCGCGAACAAATTCCGTCAATGCGTCCGGGTTTATGTCCCGGCCGATCTTCGTCCTCTGCCAGTTTAAATATGTTTCTTTTGCGGCTTCAATGGATTCCTGAATCACCTTGATATTGTTCAAGTCGCTTCGTGCGATATAGTAAACCGCTTTCAGGTTATAATTCACCACATCAGGCGCCGCCACAAGATCATTGTCTGTTAGCGGTATGATCGGGTTTTCCCGTAAATATTCCAGGCAACCGGAACAAAACGTCTTGCTGGGAAGGGCGCCGCCAACCAGAAGGATCCGAATATCAACGACCGCTTCCGTCGGTTCATATATTTTCACATCTTCAATCGCGGCGCTGTTATACTGCTTCACCCAGTATTCGTAAGCGTCCGCCGGGCCGGCCACGGAATAAGAAGAAGGCGCCAGGAAGATTCTTTCCCGGAAGCTGTCTTCGGATTCTTCGCCGGTTCCGCCGTCTGATTTTGTAATATTCGATACGCCGGAAACATAAGGAACCGGATCGACGATCGTTTCAATCTGTCCGACAATATATTCATTCCCGACTTCCCCGACGGTTTCGCACGTACAGTCAACATCGACGAAGGAATCGCCAGCTTTTACTTCCGCGTAATCATCAGTAGCAAAATACACGCCATCGCCGGCCGTGATTCTGGTTCCTTGCGGAATATAGATCACGTCCTTTCTTATCTCCGAAAGTGTGAACCGCGCCGTCACAACTGCCGGTTTCGGCTCCTGAATAAAGGTTTTCTTGAAGGCGCCTAAATGCCGCAAGAAATTCCCCTTTGAGTATTTCAAAAGATTCATTTTCGCCGCATTATCTAATATTTGATACATTTGAAAGTATTGACCGGCTTCTATCCTTAAATGGATATGTTCTTTGTCGCCAGGGCGAAGCGTAACCTTCCGGCCGGTTGCTTCCTGATACTTCTTTTCATAGTCGGCGATCATTTCATTCAAAATTTTTTCGTATGATATATCATCGACAAAGGAAATATCAGGCAAATTATAAAGTTTTGAAATTTCATTCTGCATTGTATGTAAGCACCACCTTCGGAATCATATTTCCGGCGCCGCCGGAAGCTATAAATGATACTTCTTCCACGCTTGCGCGTGGTTCAAATTCTTCTATTAGTTCAATCGCACTTATTGTATAAAGATTCTGCGCGATATAGGCCGGGCTTGAAATAATATCAGGATCCAGCCCGATTTCCCGGTTATTCGGGATTGTGCCTTTTATACAAGTCAAAAGAAAAAGGGCCTTTTCAAGAATTTCTTCCCGAAGTTCCCTTTCATAGACACTATTTATAATAATCTGAACGTCGTCTATTATTAACACAATATCACCGCCTTACAGATATTCTTTCGCCGTGACTGTAATCGCAACGGAAACAAGTTCGCCGTGATTCCAGACTTCTTTATAATCTTCGTCTATTCCGGTTATAACCCATTTTCCGCCGCCGACTTTGTGTCCGCCCAGGACGAAAGAATTTACAACCCCTTGTTCACACATCAAGGTTATTTTGTGAACCATGCTCCAGGGCCGGACGCCGTGACCGGCGATAAATTTCATTTCAAAAGTTACGCCCTGGTTCTGCGGCCCTTCAAACTCCAATTCGGATTTTTTTCTATATCGCTTGTGTTCAGAATATGACGCCGAAATTGTCCTTTTTAAATTGTTAAATGTGCAAATTCTTCTATCGTTTGTTTCAAATATCACTTCGCCGAAATAGCCTATCAAACAGAATCACCCCATTTCTACCCCGGATAACTGCCGTCAACGGTCAAATTTCCGCCCACATGGACGTTTCCGGTTGTTTTTATCGACTTTGCTTCAATAGCGCCGTCAACGGTCAAATCACCGGCTATATTCAGCGATTCCACGTGTACAGAATCGCTTACAATGTCAAGCCGCTTTTCTTCTCGATCGTATCTGATATAGCTTCCGTCGCCGAAGTCTTTCCGCCAGATCCCGGCCACGCCTTCGACGGGCCGGTTTCCGGTTGTGTAAGGCGGAACAAGTATCATTCCGCGCGTTCCGCCGTTCTGTAAGTGAATAACATAAACCATTGTGTCAATCTCTGGCGGATTCCATTCATTAGACCATAAAGGCATGAAGGGTGACAAAGAATTATCCCGATCCTTATAAACGACCTGGGCCGTTCCCTCTGCATGGTTCACGGCCGATATATAGCCGACGCGCACAACGTCAGACATTTTCTTGCCCCCCTCTCTATCCTGGTATGGTTAGTGTCGTCCCCGGATAAATCCAATGTCCGTTACTGGACGAAGATTTCCCGTGTGATTTTGCCGCGGATTCGATAACGCTTGAATTTGCGTTGTAAATCTGCATATACTTTGCGCCGGATCCTAAATGGTTTGTGCTGATTTTCCAAAGGGTATCACCCGATACAATCGTATAGGTTTTAGCCTTCGTCGAAGGATCCGCCGCCTTCTTTGTAGTGCTTCCAGAAGCGACCGTCGCAACCGTAACGCCTTTTACAATAATACACAAGTGCATATCCAGCGAACAAAAATAACCGCCGCCGGCGTTCTTTTCGTGCGTGACGGTATCAATATAATATTTCCCGTCCAGCTTCCCGAAGCCGGTCATTTTTACGCACTTGCTGGATATATATTTCGTGTCCCCCTTGACTTTTACATTCATCGTCTGGCATTGTCTGTTATGTTCAAGCAATTTCGCCTTTGCCTTGACTTCGGCGTCTTGAAGGCTTTCGGCTGTTTCGTTCAGCTTCAGGATCCGGCTTCCGTCTTGCAACATGAATTTATATGTCAAGGTCTGATTCTTCTTTGAATCGGTATAAGAAATCGAAACGCCGTCATAAGCGCGTGTCATTCCTTTTTTTGCCGACCATGATTCGGTTTCCGTCCGGTCAATCGAAAGGGACGTCCCCTTCTTCTCATACTCCACACTATCAAAGACAACTATTTTCCGGTTGTATAATTTCATTGCCAGATTGTAGGAAGAACAAAGATTAAAGGCGAATGAAATATCTTCCTGATTCGATTGTTCCAGTTCATCGACCGGATAATCTTGACCGGAAAAGAAAAGCCCGACGCCGGCTTTTTTTGCGATTTCTGAAAGGATTCCTTTCACCGACGTTTTCTTCCAGGTCTTCGATTTCTTTGTGACGTTGAAGTCTGTATTGATCGGCGTCGTTATGCCGCCGACGGAAGCCGTTGAAGGCGGCCCCGAAAAACTCAAATCATCAATCAGGAAATATCCACAATTAAATTTCCGGTTGTCGCCTTCCTTCTTCCAGTTTGTCAGTTTGATAATTGTTTCGACATAATCCCCCTGAACGGGGATCCAGCTTCCCGACCACTTTCCGCTTCTGTTATTCAGCTTCAAAGTCACCGTGTCGGCCGTTCCACTGGCATGATCCACATACTGAAAACTTTCGATATAGTCAGTAATTGTCTTTGTTATGTCGTTACCGTTATATAATACAGTTACGGAAGATTGACGCGCCTTCATGCTTTACAATCTCCATTCCGGGACGTCTTCTTCGTCTTCTTCCGGCAATTTCGGGATATAAACCTTCGTTCCGGCCGAAAAGACGTAAATTTCCAGCAAATCGGCGTTATTTTGAAGAAGAAGGCCGATATATTTCACGTCCCCGTAAAACTGATAGGCGATTGAATCCCACATATCGCCTTGTACCGTGGTATATATCCGGTTTTCGTCCATATATCAGGCCCCCTTTCATGCCGGCGCGAACGAAGTCCGCTGATTCTGCCAGTTGTATTCCGCCATCATTTGATTAAATTTCTCCTGGGACATATCAAGCGCCGACTGAACGTCTTCTTTGCTCGCGTTCCCCTGGATAATCACTTGCGGCGAATAGACGATCCGTTGTGAATCGTCCGTTGAACTCGTTTCGCTGGTTCTGTTCACGGTGTTATTATTGTTTATTGTGTTATAAAGTTCTTTTGTGACGGATCCGCCTTCCTGGCCTACCGCCTGGCCGCCTTCGACTAACTGTTTGATTCTTCCGAACATATCCGCGGCGCCGCTTGCTTCCGGCTGGCTCCCGACCACGCCGGCGACGACCGATTTCATGTTTGACCATAATTCAGAAAGAGGAAGGACAGCTTCTTTTCCAGCTTCGCCGCCGCCCAAAAGGGAACCGCCGTTCGCGCCAAAGATCGTCGGCCCCGTCAGGATTCCGCCGTCTTTGTACCACTCGACGCCGATTTTCGGAATCGAAGGCGGCGAAAGCGAGAAGGAACCGCTTATTGAAAAATGTGGCAACTTAATTTTCGGAAGCGATAAGTGGCAACCAGAAAAGAAATTCTTGATCGCGTTCAGCCCGTTTTGTACGGTCTGTTTTGCCGCTTCCAGTTTCGACGATATTCCGCTTTTGATTTCTTCAAATTTTGAAGTTGCGGCTTGCTTCGCCGCGTCCAGTTTTGAAGCAAAGGCGGATCTGATAGATTCCAGTTTTCCGCCGGTTAATGTGTTCACGGCCGACATAACATTTGAAAAAGTACCTTGTACGCCAGCCATCGCGCCGGCGACAATCCCTTTTATTCCGCCGCCGGCGTTCGTGTATGCTGTTTTCATGCTTTCCAGGTTTGAAGATACGTTTGAAACGGCCTGGGACATAAAATTTCCTATTGTAGACTTCACGCTGTTAAAAGCGTTTGAAACGTTCGTTCCCACCGCGGACAATTTTTCACTGAATTTTGACCGCATTTCTTCCAATTTTCCGCCGGTCAAGTTGTTTATAAAGGAATATCCGGCTGTATAATAGCCCTTCACTCCCTCCATAGCGGCCGCGGCTATTCCCTTTATTCCGCCGCCGTGTTGCTCGTATGCCGACTTTATATTTGAAAGTTTTTCCGTGATTGTATCTTTCGCGGCCGAAAGAACGGTTCCGGCCTTCTCCTTGATCGAAGTCCAGGCGGCGGACGCCTTTTCTTTGATCGCCGTCAATTTTCCGCCCGTCGCGGTATCTATCGCATTGAACGCGCCGACAACAACGCCTTTCAGCGCATTAAGCGGCGCCAGCGCCAGCGAAGAAAGAGCCTTGAAGGCGCCAGAAAAGATATTTTTCAGCCCGTCAAGCGCTTTCGACCAATCGCCAGAAAAAACGCCGGTCACAAACTGAATGATCCCCTGGAATACCTGTTTCACGCCGTCGAATACGCCCGTCACGGTCTGCTTCCAACTCTCGAAAATTGAGGATATGAAAGCGAACGCGGCCGGAAATTTGTCGGCGAACGCCTGAATCGCGGCCGTGGCCTTCTCTTTCAGGTTGTTAAATACGCCGACGATCCATTGTCCCAACTGCGAAGCCTTTTCTTTCACCGTGTCCCAGTTTTTATAAAGCAAAACGCCAATCGCCACAACCGCGGCAATCGCCAGGATAATAAGGCCGATCGGGCTTGTCAGGAAGGTAAAAGCGGCGCCAAGTGCCGAAGTGACGGCCGTTCCTACCGTACAAATCGCGTTCCATGCTGTCATAGCGGCCGTTTGCGCCCAGGTTGCGGCCGTGCTGGCTCCTTTCAAAATTGCGTCTTTCGCATATAAGGCGTGCAAATACAAAGTTTCCGCCTTATCCTTTACTTTCAGGGCGATATTTGCCAGCATAGCCTTCTTTTCTGCTATAAACACGGTTACAAGGGCCTTGACCGCCTTCGCCGCGTTCATGGTATCTTTTGCCAGCCCGACTATTTTCATAGACGCTATCGCGCCGGCAACGCCTATAATAATAGGTTTCAGCGCCCCCCATTCATTTAACTTCTGGTAGACCGTGGCCGCGGCGCCGATCACTTTCATAATAGCGCCAACAACCGACGGAAGGGCCGTTGTTGCAATAAAAGAAATGACGGGCTTCGCCTTTTCAAACGCTTCAAAAAATTTATCTTTCAGATCCAGGGCGACCGCGATCACCTTATCAATAGCCGGCTTGTTTTCCTCGATTTTTGCCTTGATATTTTCAAAGGCTGTTCTTCCGGTATTCGCCAGGAATTGAAACGCCGCGACGCCTTTATTTTTCACATCTTCCAGAATCGGACGAACCATTCCAAAGAAAGCGACGGCCTTATCCTTGAATAAAGCAATCGCCGGAACGGCCCTTTCTGATAGCGCCTGAATAAATCCGGTCACTTTTTCCGTGATTTTCGGTATATGATCGGCAACTGCGAAAATTGCGTCCTTCGCCATAGGCGCGAAGATTTTACACAACCGGATCTTCGCGTCGTCTACCGCGGAACCGAAAACCGCCATCGCGCCCGGTAAAGTGTCCGTCACTTTTCCGGCCATATCCATCATAGCGCCTTCTGCGTTGTATAGTTCATCGTTTAGGGCTTGCCACTCTGAACGGCCGTCCGCTGTTGTGGTATTCAATCCAGACAGAAGATCGTTCAGCGTGTCGATCTGCGTCTTTCCGCCGATAGCCGCAAGCGCGGCGTTCCGTTCTTCTTCTGTCAGGTCTTTTGTTGCTTCATTGACAAGTTGAAGGGTTTCTTGAAGCCCGATGAACTTCCCTTCGCTGTCAAAGGCGGAAATACCTAACTTCTTCATCATCGCGCCGGCCTGGCCGGTTCCCGACGTTAGGTTAATTAAAACAGTATTTAATTTGTTTCCGGCTTCTGATCCTTTGATTCCGCGGTTCGCCAGCACTCCAAGCGCCGTCGCGCTATCTTCCACGGATACGCCTAAATTGTTCAGGACGCCGCCACAACCGATATATGCTTCCATAAGCTGTTGCGCCGTCTGGTTTGATTTATTATTCGCCTTACACGCCACATCAAGATAGCCTGATAGTTCATCGACGGTAAGGCCCAACGCACTCATTGAATCAGTTACCAAATCAGAACACGTCGCCAGATCCATTCCAGTAGCTTCCGACAACCGAAGAACCGGTTCCAGGGCCGAAATAGAAGTGTTCACGTCCCAGCCGGCAAGGGCCATATATCCCAGGGCTTCGCTTGCTTCCGTTGCTGTTTTGGTTGTCTTTTTCCCCATTTCCAGGGCGGCGGCTTCCAGTTTTGCGTATTCTTCACTTGTGGCGCCGGCCGTGGCGGCCGTGTTCGCCATCGCTTGATCGAAATCTGCATAGACGGAAACGGCGTCTTTTACGAAATCGCCTATCTTTACCGCCGCAAACGCGGCCGTGGCAATTTTCGCGGCCGTTTTCGCGGCTTTTCCGATAGAATCCAGCTTCTTATTGACGCCGCCGACCGACTTTTCAAGGGAACTCTGTATTTTACCGCCGATTTCTAGCGCCAGTTCGTAAGTTGTTTTGTTTGCCAATTTCGCCCACTTCCTTTGCTATGTCGATAAAATCATCGACCGGAAGATCGGTAAAAAAGTCCATTCCGGTATTTGTCGCCATAGACAGATAAACCGAAGTTTTCTGAATGTCGCGGCCGGAATCATGCCTTATTCGTCTTTGTAGAAAAAACCCACGACGGCATTTTTGATCTTTTCCACCTCTCCGACCGGAAGATCCTCGAAGTATTCGGCCGGAAGGCCGGTGACTTTTGTTGCGACGATCTTTGCGTAAGTCGTCGTCGATTCGGGAACAAAGGAAGAAACGCCGGTCTTGTTGAAGGCTTTTTCGATCGCTGTCAAATCGCGGCCGCGAAGGTCTTCCAGGCCGTGAAGGTCAAGTTCCGTGAAGGTTTCCCCGTCAAAGACATAGGGCTTTCTGAACTTGATAATAAGTTCGTCGTCGTCACCCTCTTTCGCCGGAAGAAGGGACGCGCCAGACGCGGCCGGGGACTGCGCGACCGGGATTTCCTGATTGTTCATTCCCTGGTTTTCGCCTTCGGCTCCGTTATAGTCTTCTCTGTTCATTTCCTGATAGTTTTCCATTTGCTCATTTCCTCGCTTTCTTTTTTGCATGATGAAGGCGGCGCCATGCCTGAAAGCATTTCGCCGCCTTTTGTTTAAATCTGGCTTCTAACCTTCTGTAAACGGTCAACGCCGTTTAACTTCCATATCAGATTGAATTTATCCAGTTCAAGGACTGTCGCGCCGCCTATTGTGATCTTGCAATAGGTAATCTCCCGGACGACTTTCGGTTCGCCCTTGCCGCCTTTTTTCAGGGAACCAAGTTCAAACGATTTCACTTTTCCCTTCGTGGTGACAACAATCCCTTCATAGTCGTTTGTCTGCGTCGCCGTGTTTAAAACCTGCATAGATCCGCGATAGGTAATCATTCCGGTCTGGCATACAAAATCAAAGTATTCACGGCCGATATTCTGGAAGGACGTTTCCGTTTCCAGGGAACCGAAGGAACCTTCGACCGCTTCTTCGATTTCTCCGCCAATGCCGGCGCCGTCGATCGTTTCGGTTAAATACTCGAAGCTGGGAAGCGCCACTTCGGAAGTCAGGCCGACGTATTTGTGACCGGATCCGTAGGCGTTAAAATTGTTTAATACCGTAGGAATTTTATATCCCATTATTCAGCACCCCCTTCAAGCGCGGCTTCGGTAATCGTGGGATCGAACTCGAAGACGTTTTCAATATCTTCCGCCGGCGCATATCCACCGATCCGCGTATGGAATTTGATATGTCCGTTCAGAATTTCGTTGATCGGGTTTTCGTCGTGATCGAAGACGATTTCGCCGCCGGCTATATCGTCCGAACCCTGTAATCCGTTCAACTGCATATTAAAGCCGGACACAACTTCGTCAATCAGCCGATAATTTGTCAGATCATCGACATTCTGGAAGAAGGACAGCTTAAAGTTATTTTCGATATAATCGAAAATCGTCACAATGTTGATCCACCGGTCAAGCGGATCCGTAGAAGACGGATAAGCCGCCGTATTATTCCCCCAGCACTTCCAGCCGTTGACATTGATCGCCGTCACGACGCCGCAAGCGTTCAGATAGTCGTTTGCTTCGTCCATTTCAAGGACAACTTCTTCCCCGTCTGCCGTATAAAGCCCGGTGATTTTAATATCCTTATTCGACGGGGAACGGGACGGAACGCCGCCATTATTCGCGGCCAAATACTCCATATGCGCCGCCATCTGCGCGGAATAGTAATATTTATAGTCCCCTACCCCAACAAGCGGCCACATGGGGATAGTGTCGCGGTCAGAACACGCGCTTTTATCCTTGTATTCCTTCACTTCTTCCATGCTGTCAGCCTTGCCTTCTGCGGTATCAAGATCAACGACGACCTTCGCCGTGAAAAGACTTGATATAAGCTGGGACTTTGCCGCAAGCGCCAGTTTTACGGCCGGAATATGCGACCAGCCAGGCGCCAGAAGAAGCGACGGAACGATCCCGAATTTCGGATATACGCGGCCGATCAGTTCCATTCCGGTTTTCTTCTTCGTCTTCACGTCATAGGATCCGATAATGTCTTCGTATGTTACCAGGGACGGATCAAGCTGGGCGAAGGTTGCTTTCAGGTTCTTTTCTGCCGCCGCGGCGCCCGTGGTTACGATTGCCACCGTAACGGTTCCGTCCGTATTGAAAGACGCGATATAATCTTCATCAGGCTTATACACTGTTTCGGACTCTCCCGTCGAAGCGATCGAAAGTTTATCAAGCAAAATCCCCGTTTCAGGAATCTTCACTTTGCCGCCCTCGACGGCGTATTCCTTCGATAACTCCGCTTTCACGTGCTTTTCAGGATCCAGGACGTTAATCATAATCAGCGGCGCCACGCCGAACACATCGAAAGTCGCATACATGGACTGGCAAAGGGTATAATTTTTGAAGTCGGTACAATACCCCAGGCCGGCAATCGCGGCCGCTTTATTATGAAAAACAAACGGCTTGTTTACCGTGTCGTAAGGATCCGCGGCCAGGTTGACCGGCGCCGTTCCTATTACGCACTGTAAGCAACCGTCAGACGTAATCGGAACCGCTAATTGAGTGGGCCGGCGGCTCGTGCGGATTCCATGCTTATAATTAGACATACTCTTTTATTCTCCTTCCGTAATTTTTTTGACTTCCGCTTCCGAAAGTGCTTCGATCTTGTCGTAGGCGACCGCTTCGACCGTCCCTTCGGTGTCGATTGCGGTTTTAGCTTTCACAATGTCAGAAAGCGGAACGATTAACTGTTTCACAATGGGCTTCTTCCTGGCCAGCTTTTCAAGCCTTTTGGGGATTCCGCCACTAAAAACGGCGCCGTATTTCACGACGCCGCGGATCGTAGGCCCTAAGTACATAACGGGCGATTCACTTTTAGTCATATTCTGTTTCCTCGATTTCTGGTTTTTCTAACGTCCATAATGTAGACATACCGCCGATAAACTTCGGATATGTGTCTTCTTCCTGGAATTTTTTCGTGAGTGGAAAGGCGATTCTGTACCGGCCATTAACAAGGCGTTTTTCCAGGAAGCGCTTTGAAAGACGGTTCAAAACGTTTGCAATATCAAAGTGGCCTTGTTTGTTCGGGTTTTTATCGTTTATGCCGACAAGGAAATAAATCGAACATATCAGATCATCATCTTCCCCGTTGATCTGTTCTTCGTCCATGCATACCAGGACATAGGGGAAATGTTCATCGTCATTTTTCCCTTTCTTCGCCGGTAAGTTCTGCGGATAGACATTGAATTTGATATATTCCCCGTCGTTATTGACCGAAGTATAATTTTTCAATTCTTCCTTCACTTCTTCGACAAGCGCCTTTTGAAGAAGAACGTCCGTCTGCAAGGTTCAATCACCCCTTCCGTAAAATATTATTGATTTCCGCGTCGATTCTCTTTTGAAGCGTTTCAGACGCTTCTTTGTTGATTTTAGACATAATGTCTTCATTCTTCACAATCTGCGGAACCGACGGGCCGTAAAGCTGTTTTATCGGAAGACTTTTTCCGTTTTTCCTGGTAAACACTCCGACGTGTCCCGATTTCATCACGGCGACAAAAGACTTCGGATCTCCGTCAAGCGGTTTTATTCCGCCGTCCTTTTTAACCCCGGCTTTATACACCCTGGGCGAACGTGATTTTCCGCGGTATCTTACCGGCGTTTTCGGTGATACTTTGTACTTTGACAGTTCTATTCCGCCGCCGGCGGAAATTGCCGCGGCTTTCAGGCTCCCTTTCGACGCTTTTGTGATTCTCACAGTTTTTTTTACATCAGAACTTGAAATATAATATAGCTGGGAAGTTTCCTTCCCCATGTTCTTTTTCACGTTCTGAATCGCCCGATTGATCGCCCTGGATAATACAAGCGGCGTTTTGCTTTTAAAATTCCCCAGCCGCTTTTGTACTTCTTCAACGCTTGTAACCTTGATTTCGGAATAAATCAACTTTCATTCCCCCTCAAAATAATAGTATAGCCGCCGAAGTCTTCCAGAATGTTTCCGATCGGATATGATTCACCGTCAAAGTCTATGATCTGCCCGATAACCGGTTCGGAATCCAGATACTTTTTCAGGATAAAAAATAGTTTTGCGTCTTCAAATATTCCGTCAGAATCAGCATTTTTCCCCAGGTTCAGCGCTAAAAGCGTGTCGTTATCAACAACAACCGGTACTTCTTTCCCGTCTATGTTGTGTAACTCGGCGAACTCATTCATGTTAAAGAATGTACTGTCAAAATCCTTTTCTAACTGATCTTTGAATGAACGCATTTCAAACGCCCTCGCCTTCTCCGTCTTCCTGGTTTTCCCCGGCTTCCTGGCCGTCTTCTCTCTCTCCGATCTGTTCTTCCTGGTAGTTGATGATTTCTTCCTGAAGGATCTTGACGCTTTTTTCCTTCCATTCTCCTAGGTCATAGCCGATAGACGCGGCATAGGCGACCAGATCTTTTTTTGTTCGGATCTTCCTGATTTCGTCTTCACTCTTTACCGCGCCGGGATCCATTTCGTCGAAGCCTTCAAATCCTTCGTCGTCTTCGTCTTCATCGGTAACGACTTCCGGAACGTCTGCCAGTTCGACGAACTTCTTTTCTTTCAGGAACGCCAGATCAACCGAAGAAATATCGGCCGGAAGGATAGAACCCGGCCGATACTCTTTTCCATTTGTCATAACGGTAACTTTTGCTTTATATGCCGCCATAAATTAAGCCCCCTTTCTCGCATAAATAACAACCCAGGAAGCCACGTCAAACGGGCGCGGAAGCGGCCGGGAAGTAAGGCGAAGTTTTTCCACTTCGTCGTTTTCGTCCGCCCATTTCTTCGGGACAAGTTTTCCTTCGTAACTCTGCCACTTTTTATCTTCCATCTGCGTAACAAGGCCATATTCGATCTGGCCTTCTCCCGTGGAATGTCCCATAAGAACGGTTCCTTCTGGGATCATCGCTTCTTCTTCGCCTTCATCATTCAGGAACCATTCATCATAACTATAAATATCAAGATCCAGTTCTGCGATTCTCCCGTAAAACGTCAGGGCCGGATCAATGACGCGCGGTTCGATCACAATGTTTTTATACTTCAACATATTCATAGCTTTTTCGATGAACGGATTCGTGGTAAAATCTTCTATAACATCAGAAGAAAAAACCATAATGTCGGGCGCTCTTCCGGTGTCCTTAATGATCCGTTTCCGAAGTTTCCGAAGAAGAATCATAGGATCCACCGTGGCAATCGTCCACTGTTCATCAGCCGCCAGGACGACAATATTATCAAAACCAAAGTCGATCTGAACGTCAACGCCTTCTTCTTCGTCCACGACGTCGATTTTTCCTTCAAAAAGAATCTGCCGGCACATCCACTCTTTTCTTCTGGCGATAGATTCTTCCAGGTCTGTCATATCCTTCGCCAAAAGTTCGTTTTCGCGTTCTTCCGGCGTCCTCTGCGAATAGATATTTTCTCCGATCGCGCGTTTGGTAATATCGTCGATTGTCAGCACTCTTTCCGGCGCGATCTTCGGCGTAGTGAACTGATTCGTCCTGAATCCCTGGCGCGTGATAACCTTTCCGCCTTTTCTGGGACTTACAAAAGGCGCCATGATTCTTTTCCCTTTGCGGACGTCAAATTCCACCTTTTCGGTTATGTGCGTCTGTTCGCCAGGGAAAAAGGTTTTCTGTAAAAAAGTTCTTACGGGCGGCGTCTGATCGATCGCTTCCATCATTTCACGTGTTGTTAAGTCAGGCATTTTAAAACCCCCTTTTTATTCATATTTCTGGACGTTACGAAGGAACAAAGAAACGGCCTTCATATCGTCTTCGTAAGTGTCAACAGTTGCACCTTCCGCAACGATCACCGCGGCGCGGTTAAAATTCCCCGTCTGATAGCACACGGCCGGGATATTGTCGCCGGCGGCGTCGGCTCCGGTGTCGGTATCGTCCGTAAGGATTCCGAAGATCTTCCCTTCAATATCTGCCGTCCCGGCAAGATAGCCGGCTTTTTCAGACTTGACAATCAGGGATCCGCGCTTCAAAACGCCCTGGCCGGCTTTCAACCCGATCCCCTCTTTCAGAATCGAGAAATCTTCGGAAGTAATTAAGGAATCCGGCGTAAACTCTCCGATCTGCTCAAACATTTTCATTCTCTTTTCCCCCTTCTTTTATCTTTTCCAAGAAACGAAGCGAAATTATTGACTTTTGCTTCGCTCTCCGCTTTTTTGTCTTCTTCTCCGCCGGCTCCGGCGTTCGGCGTAGTCCCGACAGAAGAAGCGCCGGAATTTGCCAGATCATCGACTATATTATTTAACGTCTGCTGTCCGGCCTTGTTGTTTGCCTTCATCTGGGCCAGCGCAAGATCAGCGGCGGAAATCGGTTCATCATACTTCGCCCGTGTCAGCACATCGCCAGGAATCCCGGACGCGATTTCGTCAATCGCTTTCAGGCGTTCCCGTTCCGCTTTCACCGCGTCTGCCACAATCTGATTGATAAAATCAGGATAGACGCTTCTTAAATGCGCGGCGTCAGTAATAACCGGCGTCGTGTTTTTGGTTGATTCTTCACCCATGTTTTCATTTCCTTTCTTCGTTGTTTTATTTGAAAAAGTTCCTCTGTCTTTCGGCGGCGTTATCGAAAGATCCTGAACCTTTTTCCGAATGTTTTCAGGGACGGAAGTTTCCAGATAGTTTTTAAAATTATAAGAAACATCGTCCGTTATTGAACGGTCGGAAAATCCGTTGTCCTGGAATCCGGTTTCTATCACTTCATCGCAAAAACCGGCGTCAACTGCTTCCTGGCCCACATACCATGATTCAGCGTCCATTAACTGATTGATTTCTTCTTCCGTTTTATCAAGACGATCCATATATGCGGTTACTATGCTTTTCTTTACTTTGTCCGTTGCTTCCACTAATTTCATAAGTTCTTCCGATGTATAGGAACCGCGAAGAACCGTCGCCGGATCATGTACCATAAGGATCGCATTTTTAGCAATCTTTCTATTTTTACAAGCCATCAAAATAACCGTTGCGGCACTGGCGCAAACCCCGATAATTGTCCCGGTGATCGTTGCTTTATTAAGAATCAGCGCGTTATATATTGCATTTGCCGCGAAAACATCACCTCCGCCGGACTGGATCAGCACGTTTATATTTTTCTTTTCTCCTAATCCGTTTAGATCGGCGATAAAATTTCGATATGTAACACAATCTTCATTCCACCAACTTTCTTCACTGGATATTTCGCCGAAAAGCTGTAATTCTGCCGTTTCATCGTCTTTATTGATGAAATTCCAGAATTTATTGATCCTCTGATTCTTCGGCGCCGTCGGTGTCGCCGTCTGATTCAGGATCCTTGTCTTCTTCTCCTTCATCGGGTTTTTCACTCTCCTTTTCCTTGTTTTCTTCCGCGCTCCCAGGCGGCGCGGCGGCCGAAACAAGTCCGGCTTCTTTCATCAACTGATTTTCCCTGGCAAGCTGGGCGACGTTCGCGTCAAAATCCGTCCCCGTCATTTCGATAGATTCGCGCTGGCGCGTTGATACTCCGATCGCGATTCTCTTTTCTGCCGCGGTTGCTTCCTTTACCGGATCCAGCATACCAGGCGCCGGCCCGTTCCACTGGGCGCGGCAATATGCTTTCTTAATCGCCGGATCTAAAAAAAATCCAGGCGCCTTAATTCTTCCATTTGCGATCGCTTCCGTCAAAAATATTTCATAAATCGGTTGACAGAAATCAGCGGCCAGCCATTTTCTTTTCATTCTGAAAGCCTTCCACGCTTCCAGAAGGGCGGCGCGTGACGCCGAATAACTGGAATTGAACGATTTTATCAGTAATTCGACCGGTATTTCCAGCGCGGCGCCGACATACTTTGCAAGCGCTGTCGTGAAGGCGTCAAAATTGCTTGAAGGCCGCTTTGAATCTGCAATATCAATCTTTTCCCCAGGCTTTAAGACATTAACCATTCCAGGGCCTAATTCATAGTTAAGATCATCATCAGAAACGCGGTCTTCGTCGTCCAGAACCCCGGTAAATCCCACTTCGCCGGTGTTTCCTTCGGAAGTAATGAAGACAGTAAAAAAACCGTTGATAACGGCCGCCATCATTTCGGCTTCACCGTATCTTGTAAGCTGTTTTAATGATTCAATCACCGGCGCCAGATACGGAACCCCTCTGTATTGTTCCGCGCGTTCCGCTTCAAAAATCATTAAGACGTTCGGCGTTCCCGTCTTATCCCCGAAGGCTTTCACCCTCTGCCACTTTTTCGCCGCCCGAAGCTGGCTGTTCGGATAGGTAGAACAAATATGATACGCGACCACGCGCCCGGCGTCCGTCACTTCAACGCCGTTAAATATCCGGTTCCCCGTCGTGCTTTCCGTCGCGTACAGATTGACCGCCGTTCCGCTTGTGTGCGGCGTTGATACGCGGTCAGCTTCTATCAGGTGGACGCGCAAGCCATAAGGGAACGCCGGCGTCGGCCGTTCATACTCCACAAGGGCGCAAGCGTCGCCATTCATCAGCCAGGACAGACACGCGACTTGCTGGATCTCATAAAAATTATTAACCCGTGTTGAATCACAAAATTTTGAATCCGCCCATAACTCAAATTCGCGTTCCGTGTTGCGTTGCCACTCTGCCGCCGCTTCTGGCGTCATTCTCAGGAAGGCCGCGTCGATTGTGCTTTTCAGCCGCAACCCTTCACCGACAATATTTGTTCGATTCGTCTTTATTGCCGATACTGCAAGCGGCGCCGACATATAAAGACTTCTGGATCTCTGCCGAAGGATCGGAATATTCCGGTCTATGTCTTCTTGTGGGGATTTACTCGACGCCAGCCAGCCACGCATGGAATTTTTATTCCTGGACGCGCCGCTTTCATCATACCCGGAATTTTTAAATGACCGGATCAGTTCCAGCTTGATTCGGTCATTTTGACGTCGTAAGGCGGCCGAAGGATTGACGGCTTCGACAAACTTGTCTATGATATTCAATTTTCTTCACCGCCTTTCTAAATGTCACGCGGAAGAAATCGCGCCGCCTTGTTTTTTCCGCCGGTACTTTCCAGCGCTTCGATCTGCCCTTCCAGTTCCTTAATTGCCGCCCGTATGGTAGACAAATCGGCCCGTTTCAGGCTCTTTGTTCCGATCGTGTATTCCTGATTCAGAAGGACGGCTTCTTCGGCTTCATAATACATTTCAAGCCGCTTTTTATATCTTTCCAGGCGTTCTTTCTGCAATTTTCCCATATTATCACCGCCTTATAGTTGAACTCCGCGGCTTACTGCCCCGGTTTTTCTTTTCTTCCCGGTCTTCGCCGGCGCTTTTTTCATGTAATTTATCCCGGCTTTTACCTTCTTTTCCAGGATTTCAAAGTTCGGACGAAGGATTTCCGCCGCGGCCGTCGAATAATTCCGAAGATCCAGCGGTTCGTTTCTGGTTCCAGCCTTCTTTTTCCACTTAATCACGGGCCGCCCGTCCTTCAATTCAACGACGCGCTGTTCGCTGTTTAGCCCCTTGATATAAGTTTCGTTATATCCCAATTCGGAATTGCTCGGAAAGTGGCAATATCCAGGGCCTTCTTCTTCGATTTTTAACCGCGTCATAAGAATTTCTTTTCCTGAATCCACGCCCAGGATAAAGATTTTCACTTTGTATTCATTATTCTTTGAAACTTTATGTATTAAAGGAATCCCAGGGCCGCCCATTCCCTTTATACCGTAAATTTTTTTATTCTTCGCTTCCATTTTTTTCAGCCACTTATAACATTCCGTCGTATAGTGGCCGCCGGTATCTATGCAAGTACAAGCAATCAGAAGGCCGGAACCGGACGCAAAGTATAATTCCCGGTCAAGGTATTCTTCTAGTTTGTCCCAGGTTTCGTCTTTTTCCATATCGCCGAAAATCTTATCATACCGGACGCCCCACGATTCATAACCACGGCCCCAGCCGGTTATTTCTATCTCGAAGCGATCGTCCTGAACGTCAACGCCGGCCGTCAGAAGAAGAACGCCGTCGGGGATCTCCGCTTCGTATTTTTCGCGGCGGCCTATCAATGAATCATCGTCCGCGCTGGCTCCGCGTTCTTCCCATGTTTCGCCAAGCGTGGTATTGATCCACGTTTTCATTTTGTTAATATCGCCGTTTACCTTTAGTTCATGCTGGGCTTCCTTAAATTCCCGGATAATTTCTTCCCAGTGTTTCCAGGGCGACGCTAATTCGTTCAGGTGAAAAGAACGCTTCCGGCGGCGCTCCGGGAATTTTGCGATATATTTCCCGGTCTGCTGTTTCCAGTCAATTTCCGGGATATGTTCGCCGCAAAATTTACATTCCATTGTCACATCTGAAAAGTGGATCCGCGGCCATTCATACGGTTGATACTTTCCGCATACCGGACAAGGAACACACCATTCTTCTTGTGAACCTGATTCAAATTCTTTTTCAACCTGGCTTATTCCTTTGATCGTCGGCGTCGATACTTTTATCTTCTTCCGGTTCCAGAAGGCCGTTGTCCTCTTTTCAACAAGTTTTATCGGATTTCCTTCGCTTCCGGCGCTGGCCGGATAGCGGTCTATTTCGTCCATAAGCACGATTCGGACGGGCCTTGACGCAAGGCTTGACGGCGAATTTGCGCCGGCAAGCGTTATATGACCGCCAGGAAATGTCTTGTGAAGAATCGTATTCCCGGAAGTGCGCGACTTTACGTCCCGGACTTTCCCGTTCAATGACGGCGTGTCGCGGATCATCGGCGACAACCTATCTTTTGAAAAATCTTCCGCCATCGGTTTGACTGTCGGTTGAACAACTAACATCGGCGCCGGATCATAGGCTATAAAATAACCGATGATATTCAATATAAGTTCTGTTTTCCCCACCTGGGCCGAAGACATTATCACGATTTCTTCACATTCTGGATCGTTTATCGCGTCCATGATTTCGCGTTGATACGGCGCCCGGTCAGTGTTCCATTGTCCCGGTTCTGCCGAAGATTCAGCGGACAATTTTCGATAACGATCCGCCCATTGACTAACCGTCAGAATCGGCGGCGGCGCAACTACTTTTGCAATATCCCGGAATAGTTTAATTGTTTTGTAGTCTATTCCTAAATCTTTATGACGCTTTTTCACGACGACGGTATCAGGGGAAACAAGCGGCGATTCTTCCACCGTAATTTTTTTATTCCTCATAATCTTCTTCCCCTTCGACGTATTCGTCGGAATAGAACGCCTTCGGATCGTAGTCCTTCAACTCATTCAGCGCTTCGACGACTTCGTTTGTCAGCCGGTCTTTGATATAGCCAGCGTCGCGGTCTTCCAGAATCGGCGCCACCTTCGACGGGATATTCATAACCCTTGTCTTAAAGGCGGACAGCATATCGGACATAACCTTTTCGACGTCTTCCGCCTTGTGAAGTTCCCCTCTCATGGTTTGAAGTTTCAGTTCTGAAATGTGGCGCTTCACTCTTTCGTGAAGGGCCTTTTCTTCGTCAATGTCGATTTCTCCGTCTGGCCCGTCGATTGTCGCGCCTTCGGCGGCCAGCTTTAAAGACAGTATGTAATTCTTTAGTGATTCAACAAGATTATAGCGGCCCTTTGCGGCCCGAACGATGATTCCTTCTTCTGCCATCTGGCGGACGCGGCGATCTGTCACGCCGAATATTCCCCCCAGGACGGCCGCCGAAACGGTAAGGCTGTCAATGTCAGTAACCTTCGTTGAATCCGTGTCAGCCTTCGCCATGCTCTCACTTCCTTTCTGGCCGGAAAAGCGGAAACGGCAACTTTTATATTTTTTTCTTTGTAGCTAGACAGATTTTGGGCTTCGCTTACCCGCAAGCCTTGTCAGGGCGCCGGAAGAACCTACCCGGCCGGCGGCGATTTTCTTACGAATGTTCGTTCGCCCTGGCGGCTCTCTCTTTGCCTTCCTTCTCTTGACATATCTTGTAATTGTGTCAAGTCGTGCCGTGACTGTTTTCTTTCAATTAAGTGCGAATGAAAGTGACATATATCATTTGTCATAGGCTCATTGTGTCAAGTACAAGGCATAAGAAAGAAAGCGCTTCCCATTCTTCGGCCCATACATAGGCGCATATACACACATAAAGACAAGGCTATTTGTGGGCCTTCTTCCTGAATGATAGCCCCTTGATAGCCTTGTCTTTATTGTCCTGGTTTATCCCTATATAGCGAAGCGTGACGGATATATCCGAATGATTCAGTATTTCCTTGATAGTCACGGCGTCGTGTGTCTGCTGGTACATATGATAGCCGAACGTCTTCCGTAATGTGTGAGTGCCGATAGAATCCAGCCCAAACGCGGCGGCCGCCTGGCTTAATATGTTATAGGCTTGCTGTCTGGTGATAGGCTTATTCGGGAAATTCGGGGACTTGAACAAATATTCATAGTCCTTTTTCCCACGAATAAATTCCTGGATAATAGGTTTTAATTCGGAATTTATCGGGAAGCGTTTTTCCTTACCCGTTTTTTCTTCCCGTATATAAACGGCGTCTTTTTCCTTCACATCGCGGACACGGAATTTCAGAATGTCCGAAATGCGAAGCCCCGTATATATGCCGAACATGAACATTAAATAATCGCGGTCATTCCTCGCTTTCAGGAAATCCGCGACGTCCATCACAAGATCCATGTCCCGGATCGGCTCGACTGTATTCATCAGGCACACCCCCTTTTTCGTCCCCCTCTGAATCGTCGTCCGCTAAATGTCCCATAAGCGAAGGGAAGCGCTCCGCGATTTCCGTCAAAAATAGCACTCCGAAAAATGCAAGCGGAATCACCGGCCATAATACGGCGCATAAAACCGAAAGAAAAAGCGATACAATTATCACTCTTGCGGTATTCTTCCAGCCTTCCGGGGGATAGTCATAATCGAAATCAGGAAAATTTTCTTTGTCATAATCGGCCCATTTTGCCAATAGGCGCATGAACACAAGCGACAAAATGAAAACAACCGTTCCGCCGATTGCATAAACAAGGGCAAAAATCCGCCAGTTTCTAAAGATAAAATCTGCAATTTTAATCATTTCATCATTCCTTCTTTCTGGCATACAAAAAGCGCCGCCCTTCGGCGACGCCTTTCAAGTCCTTCTTCATACACTTTTCAGCATATCTAGTATAACACATATTGACACGACATTTCCACGACATATTTCACGACAAAAACACGACATAAAACACGACATTCAAATTCGTCTGAAAGCCGCATAAAATCAGGCTTTTTTGAAAAAATGTGTGTTCAAATTTTAGAAAAATTTTAGAATTAAAAAATTTTCATTTTTGAACCCGTCAGATCAGCCCCTTTTCCTTCATATCGCTTTCAATCCTCTGGAATTGCCTTACAGAAATTGACATTTCATCAGCCGCGGCCGCTTGTGTCATTTCCCGAATAATTCTGTAATAGTAAACCTGGGATTCATAGCCGGCCAGGCTTTCATAAATCCTTTTGATCCGCTTTTTGCTTTTCCGAAGGTCTTTTCGTTCTTCTTCCAGTTCCCGGATCCGCCTTTCGTCCAGTTCGATCATTCGCAAGCCGTCAATAAAGGCAATATGAACGCCTTTTGACTGCTCTTTTGAGTAATCGACGCCGCCGACCGCGGAAGGCCCATTCCAGCCACATTCCCGTTTCGCTTTTTCGATTGATCGGCGATGATTTTTGATCTGTTCATTGATTAACATGATTTTCAGGTCAATTTCATCAAAAAGATTCCTTTCCTTGACAGTTTTAACCGGTTTCGCCATATTTCCAGCTTCCCCTTGCAATCATACCGCGAATATGGTATGATTATTAAAGGTTGAAGATTCGGGCCGCTGGAAAAGCGGTTCGTTCTTTTATTTTACAGAATATTTTTTGTCAAGTCAACTGCTTTCTTCCTTTCTTTGCCCGGCGCCTGGCGCGTTCTTCGGCGCGGCGTTGTTTCCGGTTTCCTGAATGTCCCTGAACGGCCGGAAGCCTGTCTTTATTCGTCACCGCGCAACTCACAAACGAAGAACAATCTTTTTCCGCCGTGTCTATAACTTTTATAAATTCAGGCGCCCCGGAACCGCACGACGGGGACGGATTGAAAGAAATAATCAGATCATCAGGGACGCTTTCATTTTCAGCAATCATTTCGTCATACTCTGCCGAACCCCTGAACACTTTTTCTTTTGTCTTCCGGTTCATTGTAAAAAACCGCTGGGCCGCGATCGCTTCTTTAGCCTTCATAATATCGAAAATAATATCAGACGCCGACGTTCCGTTCCATTCTGAATTGAAATCAAAAGACATATTCTCCCCCCCCCCTAATCATTATAATATTTCAGAAAGTCCGCGCCACTCTCCCGTAACTCCTGAAATATTTTTTCAAACATATGTCCCCAGCGTGTATCATTTCCATTTTCCGGCGCTTCGTCCATCAGCATTTGAACAAATTCTTCTGTAAACGCCTGATTCTCTCCCTTTTTCACGCGACAAAATTCATGTTCTCCGTCGTCTGCCACGTTATCAGGCGAATTTCTGAATAGCCAGACCAGATCCGACAATTTGATTTCCATTTTCAATTTATTATTTGTGATTGCAAATTTCAAAAGTTGATCGTCATATTTTTTCATTCTTTTTTATTCCTTTCAGCATGATTTCACATTCTTCTTTCACCTTTGCGGCTTTCTTAAATGCCTTAAACATTTTAGCTTTTATCTGATATTCTTCCGTCTTCCGTCGTTCTGCCAGATCTTCGATTCTGTATTCTGTTATGTATAGCGGCGCGTCTTCGACGGAACAACATTCACTTGTAAGGGATAACCCCGTCGGCGGATCAATAATAAAAATAGTCCCTACTCTGTTCTGATATACATATAGTTTTATTCCGTTTTTCTCAAACTGGAATCCTTCGTGTTTTACGGCTCCCGTCACTTCGCTTTTTTGATACAGCGAATAAAAGGTTTTCTTTTTCATTCTTCTTCTCCCTTCCCGAAGGTTTTCACATATCCGAAGGCGCCGCCGGACAGAAAGAAAGCCCGTGTCGCCACTTCGTCGATATTTCCTTCGTCAATGTGTTTTTGATAGCACTTCCGCGCCATTTCTGCCGCCCTGGCGGCGCCCCAGGCGTTAGAATACCAACCTTCGCCGCATATACTGCAATAACAAACTTCCTTCGACCTGATTGTGTGCGTCTTATAATGACTTTCTATCGCTTTTCTGTCGGAAGAACTTTTTCCGCATACCGGACATTCGTAAAATACGACTTTTTTAATCTTTTTCAAGTTCAATCCCCAGTTCGACAATTCGCTTGTTATTTTTAATTGACATTGTTTCGATCTGTTTCTTCCATACGGCGCCGTAAACCTGATAATCTTTTTTCAATGTCAGAAAATACCGCTTGTGCGGATCCCGTAAGTGCATTTTGATTAAATTATCTAATAAGTGATCCGTAACGCCGGAATCTATAACGGATATTTCGATTCTGCCGGCGTCCCGGTTGAACTCCCGGCATATAACGACGTATTCCGGGCGCTTATTCTTTTTCTTCCCCTTTACTTTTCCCATTGTCAGCACCTTCTTTCTTTTTGTAAATGACAACCATCGAAGGGAACGGCGCACTGTTTTTACTATCGCCGAATTTCAGGCGGCCGCGCACAAAACGGACTTCCGCTTTTTGATAAATAAATTCATGGAACCATTTCGTATCTGTCCGGGCCGGTAATAACATAACAACAAGATTCCCGTGTTCCTGATTCGTGCGATAGGCTTTTTCAACCCACTTTCCTATTTCGCGGCCATAAGGGGGATTGCAAAAAACAGAAGAACCCCCCCCCAGTTTTGCGAAAGGCCGTCTTCTTTAACGGTGAAATATCTATCGCATTTATGATTAAATTCATCAGCACACGGATCAAGGTTGAAATGAAATTCTTCGTCCAGTTCCCGGAAGAAATTTATAGGCGTGGCCCATGAATCAGTTTTACTTGAAAACATAACTTCTGTATTCATTTTTCTTCCCTCTTTCCATGCAATTTCAACCCATTTTTGGATCGTAGTCTTCAAATCTCCGAATAGTTTTAAATATTTTTCTATTATTCACCCACCTTTGAAGATACCGAACGGGATCGTCGTTTCGTGTCTTTTCTTTTTCGTATATCATCACATACGGATCATAATCAAGATCCCGAAGTGTATATATCCGTTCAAGGTCTTGTTCTATTGTAGTGTTGAAATTCGTAAGGACATAGACACTTGTTTTTCTGGCTCCCCATTCTGTAATTTCCTTAAATTGCTTAAACTTCGGAATAATTATTTCTTTATCTTCGTATCTGTCCCAGGCAAAGTGAACGCTATCGACGCGAAGGCGCTTAATCATTTTCGCCTTTTCCTCTGTCATGATCCGAATATCTATCCCCTGATTTATATTGACTTTCGCCTTGCTTTTAATAAGCTGTTGAATCAGGTCTTTCCAGTCAGGACACGCGATCAGGTTCGGATCACAAAGCATTATATTCTTTTGTCCGTTCCAGAACTCCGAAAGATCAGCGACTTTCCGGCTTTTCAATCCTTCTTTCTTCCCTACAATACAGAAATCACAATTTCGCGGACAACCGCGCGTTAAAAATCCGTATGCCGTATCAGTTATCCCATACAAAGAATAATCTGGATATATATGCTCTATCTCTGGATCAAGCGGTTTTCCGCCGTCTGGATATGAATATCCGGTTCCGCCCTTTATAACTTCCTTCGCGTTTATGTAATACGGGAAATCCGGCGTAAATGTAAACACTTTAGACATATAAACCCGATCGAAAGGCGGCCGCGGAAAGCTGTCGCAAATAGGATTGTACCATCGAACGGTGTCACCGCGTTTCTTATGCCATGCCGATAATTTCATCAGCGGCAAATTCGGGAAATTGCTATGTCCGTCAACGTCAATCAGTCCGACGTTCATTCAGTTATATTTGACCGGTCAAAAGTTGTGATTGACGTCCGCCCGTCTTTCTTTACAACTTCCGTTCCGACCGTGATTTCCAGTTCAACCGGATCATTGTTCCAAACATCGAAAACGACCATATTCCGGCCAGCTTCCACGGCGTAGGTTATGCCGGTTTTCTCTGTCATTTCAGACATACCCTTCATAAATTCCTTAATTCTTTCTTCCTGGCTTTTCATTCTTTCCCCTTTCCCGAAAATTCTTTTTTCACACGGCGGCTATAATATATTTCAGGCGTCACAAATTCGCCTTCCGCCTTGTCAAACAAATATTCACTATATGAATTTATCTTATAGAATCCAGCGTGAAGGCCATTCTTTTCAATCCACGCATTGAACACGGCGTCAAGCTGTTCTTCCAACTCCTGATACTGTTCTTTTGTTACGTCCGATAAGTAATCGTCGGCCCATTCTCCGAAGCCTTCGTCGTCTGCCTGGCAAATAACGGATTCCACCGCGTCGAAGGCACACGCCGAAAGGCAAGGCTTGAAAAATTCACAAGTTCCGACATATATTTTCTTTCCGTCTGTCTGATAATAAGGCGCCCAGCTTTTCAGATCCGCGGCGGCGTCTTTCAGCGCTTCGGCCGTGTTTACATACGTGCAACCGTAAGTTTCATTGTCGAAGCTATATGATACCAGGTTCGCCCGGTAATTCGGAATATAGCACCAACTTTGCGGCGGCCGCGTCTGGCCGGACGTTTCAACGGGAAGCGGATTGTCAAATTCCACCGGCGATCCCTTTTCAATCAGCCAGCCGCAAATCTTACCGCCGCCAGCATATTTTGAAATCTGTTCAGCCGTCAGACAGCTTCTTTCCGTCAGGGAATCATAAAGATTCGTCCGCGTTATTCCTTCACAGTCAAACAGACCGACGATTCCAACCTTCGGAACATAGACGATCGCGCGGAAGGGGAAATCAATTTCCGCCGGCGCCGTCTTCCTGATCTCCACCGTCTTTTTCCCCGAAAGAATCAGTTTCCACCATTTCGCCCTTATGCTTATCAATACAGTTTTCATCATTTACACCTTCTTTCTTTTTCATAAATTCTTTAATTTCAGAAACACATTCCGGGCAATAGTCACGCGATACCGGAAGGGGAAACAAAGTCATTATCATATCAACTATTTTTGAACCGGCATTTTCTTTTTCCGGTAAAGAACTTTCAAAAATAATTCGTTTTGCCTTTTTAGCCGGAAATTCTTTCTTGCAACGATCACATATACATATTGTTTTCATCATTTTTCAGACCTCACTTGTAAATCATATTTGTTTTCTTACACCTGAACGCGATCCGGCCTTCCACGTCATAGCCATAGGCGCCAGAAATCTTTTTAATCACGTCAACAAGTTCCGTTATTTCCGGCGGCGTCCGGTCTGCCTTCCTGATTGCTGTTTCCGCCACTTTGTCACGATAGCCGGAAGCATTGTATTTTATATCATTCTGATTCATAGCCGCGCCCCCCCTATTGAAACGGTAAACCGTCGTCAACGTCTGGAATATCCATAAAGCCGGATCCTGATTCCGCCGGCGTCTGGGCGGCCTTCTCTGCCAGAAGACGCGCTTCTTCTTCCGCCTTCGATTCTGCAAAAGATAAATCTTCGACAAATACCGTCTTCGTGTAAACTTTCCGGCCGTTCTTTTCATAGTGGCCGGATTGTAACGGGCCGCATACTTCAACTTTCTTTCCCTTGCGAAGAAATTCCTGGGCCAGCTTCGCGTTCTGTCCGACGCATACACAATCAATAAAATCCACCGGTTGATCGCCTTCTTTTATTCTCCGGTTCCGTTTACACATCATGGTAAACGCAACAAAGGACGCTTTATCGCCGTTATATCTGATAACTGGTTCTTCCGTTACTTTTCCGCTTCCGATCCATTTATTCACTTTTTCTTTTCCCCCTTTCTTTTCTCCGCATAGGGAAGCCGTGTATTTTCAGCCAGTTATTCGGAACCGGCGCCGGCTCCTGGATCTTCTCTCCGTATGCCGCGGCAAAAGCGGCCAGTGAACCGGCCGCGTCCTGTGCATACATTCCGCAGTTAATCAGCATTTTTTTGAACTCGACGGCGGCTTCGTTTATAGACAATCCATATGCTTTATATGGTTTCAATGTTTTTTCAAAATCTTTAAATTCAATTAAGAAAAACAAATAATCATTCAATGAATACGGTAATTCCTGAACGCGCCCTTTTATCCTCTCTTCCGCTTCTTCCGGTATGTAGAATATAATTGTCCCGAAGTTTTCCGTAAGTGCTATAACGTATATCTGTCCGCGCTCCATGCCTATTTCATAAGCGAACATCAATCCGGCTTCGCCCACTTTATAGGTTTTGCCGCCGAAATTAAAATCCAGGGATTCAAGCATTTTATAAATTTTCTTATCCTGGGATTCAGTTTCTTTCCGTCGCCTTGAAAATAAATATCTTCTTTCCCTGGCTATATTTCGCCAGCTTTTTTCTTTTCTTCTCCGCCGCCGCCAGGGATTCACGGATTGTCGCGCGTTCTTCGCCTTCCACAATGACGAAATACTTTTCCTTGCATTTATCAAAGTTCATTCAACCACCTTCCCGTTTTTTAGTTTGCGATTCTTTCTTTGTCGCCGGCGTTCTGAAAATTCTTTCCGTCAATATAGCCAGTCTTCCGAAGAAGCGCGTGTTCCTTGTTTGATTCATATTTCCGGCCGGCGGATTCTGTAAGCCCCGGAATATTATCAACGTATTCACACACGGCCGGCGGAACAATCAACGCCAGGGCGAAAGATTCACTTTGCGCCTTTTGATCTTCAAAATTTCTTTCCAGGCCATAACAAAATCCCTCGACATAATTCATTTTTTCATTTCTTCCAAATTCGCGGCCGGCGTCTGCATAGATAGCGCGTAACGTGGCGAAGCGGTTCCTGATAACCTTCACGGCATAGTTGAAAATATTGATACATATTTCCGCGTCTTCATCATATCCGAAAAATTTCAGACGGTAAGCGCCGCCGGAACCGCGCCGCGAACTTGAAATCACGCGGCTTCTAAAATTATCCGCAATTACAGAAGCAATCATTTTACACCAATCATCGCGGAACGGCGGCGAAGTATAGTGAACGATCGCCCGTTCTTCCTCCTGGCCTTCGCGAAGCTGTTCGCGCTTGATTTCATACTTTGCCATAAGTTCACGGGCCTTCATCATAGCGGATTTCGCTTCGTTCTCATTATCGGAACCGGCCAGCGCTAACAGTTTTTCGATTTTATCAATAACTTTGTTTTGCGATTCGTTCATTGATTGCTTCAACCCCCTTTTCATGCCTGATACATACGGCGCGATCGTCGATATATACATTCGCGTACACTTTCCGGCTATTTGAACCGAAGTATTCCGTGATTTCTGGAAGATTGTCGTTCACCGCGTCGAAATAAAGTCCGTGTTCTGCACAAAGCGAAACGGCCAGATCCAGCGCTTCGTCAACGCGATTCGTCCACAAAATCAATTTGTTTCCAGCTTCACGAAGTTCTTTCAGCCATTCGATCAACGCCGTGTTCACTTCTCCAACTCCGGGCCAGCACCCGGCCGGGATAATAACCCCGTCAAAATCTACTGCAATAATTATTTACCCAGCAAGCGATCCAGAAGATCGCTATTCTCCTTTCTGGCAAGCGATACCCGGATAGATTCGGCCGGGAACTCTATCGGTAATGCCATTTTTATAATTCGATTGACGATTCTTTCGTCAAGTTTCAAGTCTTCAATCCGGCAATTTGAAGTAAAAATTGTTATGCGTTTCTCTATCATGCGGCCATTCAGGATATTATAAAATCTCTCGTTTACCCAGTCTTTCACATTCTCGGCGCCTATATCATCAATAACCAGGACGGGAACGGAAATAATGTCATTGACAAGCTGTTGTTCCGATCCGCCTTCTTCCGGGCCGGCTTTTTTAATTTCTCCCCAGGTTGCTTTTATCTGATCCAGAATTTGAAGCGTAGTCGCAAACTTCGCGGAAATCATTTTCTGGCGTATTAGATCGTTTGCGATTGAAACGGCAAGCCGCGTCTTTCCTGAACCTTTGACGGAAGAATAAAAATACAACCCTTTTCCGGTTTCCTGGATTTCCTCGAATTGTTCGACATACCTTTTCGCGATAATCTTTGCCATTTGCGCCAGTTCTCTATTTTGCGGCGTAGAATAACAATCCGTCATAAAACTTTCGACTGTCTGATTCTGAAATTCCTTCGGAATAGCCGCAAACTTTAATTTCCGATCCATTTTTTGACGTTGCAACAAGCCACACGAACATTCGCGCATAAAAGTATAATCGTTTTCGCCCTTGACTTCTTCCCAGCCAGTATCACGGCATTTCGGGCATTTATAGACCGGCTCCGCCGTTGTTTCGCCGGAACCGTTCAAGCGCGTCCGACGTAGTGTTTCCAACCTCTGCCGCGTCAGGGCTGTTATATCCAGGTTGTGTAATTCTTGTGTCGTGTCCATCGAAGCCCCCCTTGTTTTTATAATTTCCTTCAAGCACCTTCAAGGCGTTAGATTTATTCATCAGCCAATCAAACGAACAACCGTCCCATTTTTTATTTCTGCCGGACAGAAAATCGCTTTCCTGGGCCATTGTGAAAATCTGGTGTAATTTCTCATACGGCGTGAAGCCAGGGAAAAATTTCAGATTTTCAAGTTCATTCAGAAGCGCCCGGACGCTTCTTTTCCTGGCGTCTGAAATAGCCCGTATTTTAGGCAAATCAGCGCACGTCTTGTTATAATCGTCCATAATCAGGTTATAAACCAGGCGTTCCGCCTTCTGTTCAGGAAGGGCGGCCGGCGGCGCTTCGCCGACAATATCTTCGCTAGAAGATATATTATTTATTTCTTTCTCTATCTCTTTATCTTCTCTCTGTTCCGTGACTTCGCGTGAAGTGTCACGTGACGTTTGTGTGACGTCGCGTGAACCGTCACCGCCAAAATCAGGAAGGGACGGAACCTTCGATTCTTCCAGGCGAAGCGCCTTTTTCCGTTCCCGTTCGCGCTGTTTTCGGATCCGGTTTTGTTCCCGGATCCGATCCATTCCTTCGACGTTCTGGTGTTTCTCAAAATTCGTTATGTAGATTCCCTTTTGCGTAGTTTCTACCATGCGGAATTTTTCAAAGGTTTTTAATGCAAGTCTAACCGTTGATAATGGTTTCCCGAAAATAACGGATAACATTTCGTCGCTATACGGAAATTCGTCTTCAACCAGGACAAGGCCGTTCGCGTTGCATTTGCCGGCCAGGGCGATCAGGCGGATCCAGATAACAAGAAGCGCGTCGCCTTCCGGCATGGACTGAATGATCTTGATTTTTTCATCGTCGAACATATCAATCCGAAGTTTTATCCAGCTAATTTCAGACAATAGAATCACCGCCAATCTACAAATATTTGCTCATAATATCGCGCCTTGTTTTGGGCTTCGGCGCTTCGCTCTTTTTCTTCGGCGGCTCTGATTCCGAAAGGAAATTCACATCGTTTTTCATTCTGGTTTCGTGTGTTGCCGCCAGATTTTTCTTGATCGTGTCCTTGTTTTCAGATACCTTGTTATAGATTTCATCAAGCCGCGTTTGAGGATATGAAAGCCCGGACACACAACAAATCGTTTCTTCATCGTTGAACGTCTGGAAGTTGTCAAGCGGCGTCCCGATTGCCTTTTCAATGTCTGCCATGCTTACATTCCCGGCCATTGACGCGGTAATGTATTTAACGGCCCGATCGGCTTCCAGGGGCGCGAAGGCGTTATCTTTTATAGCCTGAATCACTCCGGCGCTGTCCTGGGCCTTCTGGCGCACGACAACGGCCATTCCATGCGCTTTCAATGTTTCTTCGATTTCTGCCTTGTCGATATTCCCCTTTACGCTCTTATGTTTCGACGGGATTTCAAGAAACGCCGTGAAGGCTTCCACGAAGCCGGAATTTAAGTTCAGCTTTTCCCCGTTCGCATTGTCAAGGATAAAACAAGCGCCCGTCCCGGAAATCTCCGTCAGTTCCGAAAAACATTCGTAAGAATTTATATGTGACTTCGGGCTTTCATCAGGCGCCGGAAGAATCGTAATCATGCCGATCGTTTTTCCTTCGTCGATTAACAGATCCGACAACATCGGCCCAGCGCCCGAACCGGTTCCGCCGCCGCTGGCGAAGATAACAAAAATCATGCCGGCCTTGATCTTTGATTCGATTTCCGCGGCGATATTGTCGAAATCATCGACGACAAGCTGTTTCGCCTTCCTTCTGTCCTTATTGCAACCTTCGCCGCCCGTGATATGGTGTTTGAACTTCGCGTGATCCAGCGTGTCAAGATCTTCCTGGGACGTGTTCACGTAAAGGACGGAAAAGCCCTTCTGTTCAAAAAGTCTTCCAATGTTGCCGCCGGCCTGGCCGACTGCCACAAAAGCAATTTTATTTTTCATTGTTTTTCCCTTTCCAGACATTCGCAACCTTCCGGCGTTATGTAAAATGTGGCGGCGCGGCCCTCTTTCAGACCGCGGCATATATAGCCGGATTGTTCAAAGTCCTTTATTTTTTTAAATATTGTGTTTTCTTTTATTCCAAATTCTTCCGCCGAAGCGATTTCACGAACCGTCATAGACGAAAGTTTGTTCGTGGCTCCTTCCTGGCGAAGAATCGAAAGAATAATAAAACCTAACCGATTCAAGATTCACCGCCTTTCTAACCCTGTTAAACTCTGATTTATTCTGATAAACTCTGATATTCTCTGATATTCTCTGATTTAATCGGATTTAATCGGAAAACCACGTTCGGCCACAACTTGATCGAAGGGAATGTCGCCCAGGCGCCGATCCGCTTCGTTGCTTCCGCATACCGGACAACTGGAAGTCGCCAGGCAAGCAAGAAACACGTGTCCGCATTTCTTACAGACCGACCGCCAGAACGGATCCGTCACTTTTGTTATTCCATCGCTATAAAATGGGTGTCTTTTCTCGTATTCCCCTATTGACATTTTCCTTTCCAGCCCTTAATATTATTAAAGGCTTCGGCGCTTTTCGCGCGTGGCCGTTTAGGCGCAACGTGTCAGGGTTCCAATCTTTCCACGTTGCGCCGCTTTTATTATGCCGAATTTTTCTGAACCGGTCTTTCTGTCATAATGCCGATCGTCATAGCGCCCAAGGCGCCGGACAACGCTTCGTCAAGGTCTTTAGCTGTCTTTATTCCGAAGCCTTTCAGAATATCTTTCAGGCGCTCCGCCTTGCTGGCCGTGTTCTGGCTCTTTTCCATCGCTTCACCGCCTTTCTAGTAATAGCTTAATTCCTTTGAAACGTGGAACCATTCGCGGCCGGTTCCGTACTTCCAATCGACGCGAAGAAATTCCGTTTCGCGCCTGGAATCAACTTTGTTTTCAGTTCCTTCTTCGTAGAAGAATTTTTTCCACTTTTTCGTTTTGCCGTTCGCCTTCACAATCAGATATTCCCGGCCCAGTTCTTCGCGGTAATTTCTTTGATCTTCTTCGCACCATGTTTCGGCGCTTAAAAGACTGATTTCCCGTACATAGTGGACGGAATACGGAAACATTGTAATTCTTGTGTTCATGCCGACACTGTTCAAGTGTTTCAGGACATAGGCGACGAAGGTTTCCTTCTGTTCTTCCGTCAAGTCTTCATAGCCGGTTGTTTCCAGAATGTCGAAGCCGTGAATGACTTTAATATCATTGACCGTCTGCAAGCGGTAATCAGTGCGCCCCGTGGCTTCGTATAAGGCGCATACTTCCTTGTAGGAAGTGCGGTTCGTTGCTTTTCTCATGGTTCCACCTTTCCGGCCCTTCCTGGGCCTATTAGCCGCCCTATCGGGCGGATATACAGATTTACAGTTATCGGATCACAGGTTCCCCCAATAAAGCGGAAAAGAAGCCGATGTCCGTGTTCACGTCCGACCGGACGTTGTTCAAATTCAACGCGGAAGGCCCAGAGTGCGACGTGTTGCTGAAGCCGGCGCCCACGTAACAGACACATTCTTCCAGTTCAGGATCCGCGGCCAGCCATTCGCGGCTTTCTTCCATGTTGTCAGTGACGATCCCTAAATCCTTCAAAATCTCCGGCACGTTTACAAGGTCAACTTCGACATTCCGTCTTTCGTCCCAGTCATATTCCGATACTTCGTCCGTGGTAATCTTCAAACCGTCGCCGTCGGATCCGATTCTTACCGGAAGGCCGTCAATCATAATCTGTAAAAATTCCTTGCTATCCGCCGACAAATCAGCGTCAGGCGCCGCGGCGTCATTGTCCTTCATGTATTCCAGGACGCCATTTTTCAGGCGAAGGCCGGCGACGGTCTTCCAGACAAGGCCGACAACATCGGCGATCCCGGTTTCCTTATCGCCATTATGGAACCAGGACGCCGGGCCGGAACCGGTCAGCGTCAGGCCATAATTCCCCTTGATTCCGCGTTCGCTGGCGTCTTTGTGGGAACTTCCGAAAGAAGTATTCCCGTGAAGCCCTTCGATCGCCCGGTCAACTATGTACCGCCATTCACGGATAGTCAGCAAGTGCCACTTTTCGCCCTTCGCCTTGCAAGCGGCGATCATTTCGTCCATATCCAGGGAAACGGCCGGATTCATAAAGGGAAGGCTTACCGCGTGGCCGTCCATAATGGAATTGACGAAACGGGAAAGATAAACTGAATCGTATTCCTGGCCCTTGACAATGAAAATCGGATCCGCTTCTTCCTTCGACGGCGCCGTGTTTTCAAGTTTTAACATCATAGACGGGAACCCGTCTTTGTCGTAGATAGTAACCGGCGTTTCTTTTACAAACTTGTGTTCTTTCATGTGCTTATTTCCTTTCTTTTGGTTGATTTATTAAATCATTCCCAGCTTAACGCCCAACTGGACGCAACCAAGAATAATAGTTTCCAGATCGCGGCCGGCACAATTCGCCATGATGAAGGACAAGACGCTTTCTCCGTTTTCTTCTTCCTTGATTTCGCAGAAGAAGCCCTTGTCAATGATCCGTTGTGTGCCATCGCTATAATTGACGATGAAGTTTTCAACTTCCGGTTCCTGGCTTTCCGCCTGGCTCTTATTCATATCTTCCATTTTCACCCTACTTTCACGCCGCGCCGGCGAAGTTCGTTCATAAGTTCCTTTGTCTTCGTGTCTTCGATTGCCTGGCGCCGCTTCTGGTACGCTTCCGGGATCCGCGGCCGGGCCTGGCGCCGCCGGTTGTCTTCCGGCTTCAAGTCGAATAATTCAAACGACGCCACGTTTTTAACCGTGAACCGGTCAACGATAACCCACCACATATTATTGATATTGTGATAGACGCGGCCGCGGTAAATGCGGCCGTTCCAAGCCCTGAAATACTTTATATCGCCATTGTGAAGCGTCAGCCCTTCCCGATCGCGGCCGTTATATTCCGGTTGCGTCTGGCCGTCCAGGTCAGACAGAAGAAAATTTGTGTCCGTCTGTTCGTGATGCCATTCTTCCGCATATCTGGCCTTGATCCATTCTTCCGCAAGCCGCGGACTTTGTTTCGTGTCGTCTTCCAGTTCTTCAACGGATTTCAGAAGGGCGATGATCTTATCCCGGTACTTTATAAACCGAAGGCGGATCATATAGGGCATTTTCTGAAATTTATCGAAATCATACCTTCCGCCGTTCCGGTTCTCTATGACGATATTCTGAAAGAACATGATTTCAAACCCGGCCGGGTAACGGTGCGCGTAAAGTTCCAGATCGCCGCGGCGGCCTATGTAATAATCGTCCCTGATACACTTTGCGACTTCGGCGTCGTTTTCAATCGTGAATCCTTCAGCGCGAAGCATATTGAACAACCGGTGAAGCGTTCCGAAATGTGGATATTTGAACCGCCAGGAATCAGCGTTCTTCGGTGCCTTTACGGTATTGTTCCGATAATAAATAGTAGTGTCGTGGATTCGATAACTATTTTTATTCATTTTCCTTTCTTCCTTTTTTGCTTATTTCCAGTTACATTTTCACTATTCAGTTTTCAATGTGCGCTTATTTCCAAAATCAGCCGCCCGATTGCAGTCGGTTTCCTGGGCTGTATTTTCAACGTCCGGCCCGTGACTATCGGGCCGCGACGGTTGCCGGCTTCTCCTGTAAATCCATTCCGATCAAGATTCCCTTGACAAGAATCTTCTTTTCAGGGGAAAGTGACATCAAGGAACGAATGAATGTTCTGTCCGCTTCATTTACGGTTGTGACATTCGCTTCCTTTATAGCCATTTTGTCAGCCATTCAAAGGCCCCCTTTCTTTTGGTTTGTCAACAAGTCATTGCTAACTTGTAAGCATATAATAGCACTGAAAATATTACTTGTCAACACTTTTTCAAAAATAATCAAAATATTTTTGTTGACAAGTAAGCATTTAGGCGTTATGATAATGTCAGAAAGAAGGTGATCCAATGAACGGAAGAATCAAAGAACTTCGTGAAACATTGAAGTTAAGTCAATCAGACTTTGCGGAAATGTTAAATTTAAAACGAAATTCTATTTCTTTGATCGAAGTCGGAAAGCGAAATCCTTCCGATAGGACAATATTAGATATATGTCAAAAGTTTAGTGTATCGGAAGATTGGCTCCGAACCGGCGCCGGGGAAATGTTTTCAAAAACGCCTTCCGGCACTATGGAACAATTAAAGAAGGAATTTGACCTTGACGATTTTAGTTTCAATCTGGTATATGAATATTTGAAACTTGCCCCAGCACAACGGGAAAAGGTTCGTGATTTCTTCTATCGTGTGATTGATTCAGAAGAAAGCATTGACTACATAGCGGAAGCGCCCAGGACGCCCGGCGACCTGGAAAAGCAATTTCCGCCGGCAAAGAAGCCCGATGAAGGAACGAAAACCGGTTAGGCGTTAAAATACGCCCGACCGCGTGTTTCAATCTACCAGATTAAAAGATATAGTTTGGTTTTTCCTTCAAAATTCAAATTGTAGTATATTTTTCTGTAAGACGCATAACACAACGCGAAGACTTTCCTTCGGTGATAATAAATATAATGTTTTTCCATAGTATCGCCACCTTTCCAGGGCCGGGCGCAAGTTATATTATATAGTCACTGGAAAATCTTACCTGAACTATTCAGAAAGGGGGAAAGAATGAAAATCTTAATTGTGGCCCTGGCGCTTTTCTTCGGCGTGTGGGCCTGGAAAATCAGAATCTATTTGAAATGGGAACGGAAGAAGAAAGAAAACGTCCGGCCGTTTTACCGCTGGGACGAAAGCGTTCATCGGGAACCGGAACAAATAGAGCGCCGGCGCCAGGCGTCCGAAGAATCGTTTTCTATCCAGTATCAGGACGAAGAAAAGGGCCTTGCGCGGATCCGCGGCGCCAGCGATCCGGCCGTGTACTGGTGTAACCTGGGAATGTGCCAGTGTGAAGAATTTAAAAGGACACATAAACCATGTAAACATATTTATAAAATCGCCATCGAAAAAAGGTTGATAGAAAGGACGCTATGAAAAGTAAAAAGGGAAGAAGTATGATCGCCATTATTTTATTGTTAATTATTGCCGTGTGCATTTATTTCATTATGAAGCCGGAAGAAAAGAAGCCGGAAGAATCAGAACAAAAAGTCCAGGAAGAAACGGCGGCGGAATCATCGGAACCGGAAAAGGCGGCGGAAGTGGCGGACGGAACTGAATCAGAAGAAGCGGCGGCGCCAGAAGTTGAACATCGAACCGGTGAAGAAATAATCGGCGTCAGCGACAAGGATATTTCAGATCTTCATATTGTTTTTTATGACAATGTGAATAATGACGTGACGGGAAACTGGCGGCTGGCTGTCATTTCCGAAGACGTGGAAATTCAGGACTATATTTTTTCATACTATCAGGAATATATAAAGTCAGAAGACGAAATTCACGGAATCGTGAACCTGGGCCGGAATATCACGGCGCGGATCAACATGATCGGCGGCTGGCTCATGGTTTCGGAATATGATTATGTGGAAGGTGAAGAACACGACGCGAAGTTGTTATATTCAGGAACGCCGATTCAAAGTTATATCGTTTATACAGATAACGGCGATGTCGAAGCCGGGGAATGAATCATGTGTGAATACTCCGATAAATGCCCGTCAAAGACGGCTGTTTGTTTAACTGAAAAGCCTTCTGGCGAATGTGTCCCGTTTATCCTGGCCGCTTATGAGAAATTAAAGAACGGCGAAACGCACACATTCAGGAAAGAGAATCTTGAAGTAGTGATTCCGCGACGTTGAAAACAAAATAAAAATCCGGCCGACGTCTGCAAACGCCAACCGGATTTAATACCAGGCAACCGACAAGCGGCTTCTGATATTGGAAATAAGCAATCCTATTATATCATTGAAAGCCGTAAAAATCAACGGGCTTTCTTTTTTGCGCCCTTTTTTCTGGTCTGCCTGGAGAAAGGGGACATTTTGAGATCAAAAAGAAATAAGCCCGTCCGGCTATGGACGAAAAAGAAGGCGGCGTTATACGTCCGCGTGTCTACACGTTACCAGGTAGACAAAGACAGTCTTCCATTCCAGCGGAAGAAGCTAAAAGAATATTGTAAACTTATGGGAATAGACGCCTTCCAGATATTCGAGGACGACGGCTATTCGGCGAAGAATACCGATCGGCCGCATTTTCAAGATATGATGAACCGCGTCCGGGCCGGCGAATTTTCACATATCATCGTTTGGAAGGTTGACAGAATTTCAAGGAACCTTCTGGATTTCGCGGCCATGTATGAGGAATTAAAGGATCACCGCGTCACTTTTATTTCTATGAATGAACAATTCGACACTTCAACCGCCATCGGCGAAGCTATGTTGAAGATCATTTTAATTTTCGCAGAACTTGAAAGGAACATGACGTCGGAACGTGTCACCGGGATCATGCTTGACCGGGCGGAAAATGGATTGTGGAACGGCGCCCGTATGCCGATCGGCTTCCGCTGGAATGATGAAACGAAATATCCTGAACCAGATCCCGAAGAAGTGAAAATTGTTCAATTTATTTTCGATGAATACGAAAAGACACGTTCGGCCTTGCAAGTGACGCGGTACTTGAATAACAATCACGTGAAATCGAAGCGCGGCGGAATGTGGTCTTCAAAATTAGTCCATGACATAATCAGGAACCCTTTCTATATAGGGACATACCGCTATAATCTCCGGGAATCCGGCCGCGGCCCCTTGAAGCCTGAAAGCGAATGGATCATCAGGGAAAATAATCACCCGGCAATCATTGACAAGGAACAATTTGACCGGTGTAATAGAATCATGGACGAAAACGGAACTTCGCGCGACGTGTCAGAAATACGGGAAACGGTACACACTCACGTTTTCGCCGGAAAAATAATTTGCGCCGTGTGCGGCTCCGGCATGATAGCGACAAAGGATCGGGCTAGGGAAAACGGATTCCGGCCTTCAAATTATCGGTGCGGCCGCCGGGCGAAAATGCTTGATTGTGAGAATAAAAAGATTGTAAGCGATTTATATATCGGCCCTTTTATTTTTAACTATGTTGCTAACCTGGCGCGTGTTCAGAAGGAATTTAAAAACAAAAAGATTGATTCCCTTGAAAAGCTGGAAGCGGCCCTTCTAAAAGGCGATGAATACAACGGCGCCAGATTGACGGAATCAAGCCTTAAAGCGACTTTTTCGGCCCTGGCATATAGCGGACTGGGGAAGGGCGCCTATTTGCCCGATTTAGGGCTTGCAGAAGGCGAAGACGATATTTCTATCGCAGAACGCCGTTCTATCCTGGAAAAAGAACGTGAGAAGTGCCAGAACGCCATTTCAAGGCTTACTGAACTATATCTTTATGATTCCGAAGCCTTGACAAAAGAAGAATTTTCAAAAAAGAAAAAGGAACTTACAAAGAAGATCCGCGATATTGAAGGCCAGATTTCAGAAATCACGGAATCCGGCGACGGCTCCGACCTGGCGGATCTGTCATTCATCAAGAAAGCGTCCGCCTTCCTTGTTGCCCAGCGGATAGTTTCAAAAAAGCACATTGATTATATTCAAATGTGCCTTGACCTGGATAATGAAATATTAAAAGATTTTGTCGATCAGGTTGTCGATCAGATCGTCGCCCTGGACGGCCGCGTCCAGAAGATCCGGTTCGTGAATGGGCTTGAACATGAATTTGTATATTCGGCGCCGGCGGAACTTCCGAAATGCCGCGCGTGTGGTTATACCATCGGGAAAACGGTAAGCTGTCGGATCCGAACAATCAGCTATAAAGGAAAAAACTATCGCCGTGTGAAAGTCGGTGATCCTGGGGATCCATACGAAGGGAAGAAAGTCGCGGCGTGTGCGGCTTGCGGCGTCAGCTTCGGCCGCTTTCATCATGCCGATTGTGAAAAAGAAGTGTGTCCGATATGCGGCGGCCAGCTTGCCACGTGTGAACATCGGAAGAAATAACCAGGGCGGCCAGCCGGCCGCCCGTTTTAATTATTCAGCTTCAAACATATCTTTTAATTCCGTGTCGCGGCGTGTGCATATCGAACACGGAAACGCCGGCGAATTAAAGAATCTTGATCCTATATTTTTACACCCGGCGCAAGCTGTCCCAGCCGCCATTTCCTGAAAGACAATTTTACTAACTGCCTTTGTTGATATTTTGAGAGAATCGGCAAGATCGAATAAGTCGCTGTCGGTTCTTATTTCTCCGCGCCGGTATGCCGCTATTACACTATCTTTTATTGTCATACTGCACACCCCCCATTAAATCGGACTAATATAAAACATTTTCACTACATTGTCATATCGGAAGACATTTTTCATTCCTTTTCTATATTTTTCAGCGTATTCCATAGCGTCTTTTAAATATTTAAAGTACATTGTACATTCTCCATTCTGTTGTATTTTCGTCTGGCACCTTAATCTTCAAGATACTTTTCGATTCCCGGAAGCGTCGGTTCGTTAAATTTGATTATATGCGTAAATGCGGCGTCAATCTGTTTCTTTGTCGGCCGCCGATCTCCCCTAAAATCGAAGAAGACGGAACCGCGCGGATCTGGATTCCTGATAATAGCCCAGTTTTCAGAATATAATATGTCAAGCGCCTTGTCGAAATCGCCGGGGTATATGTCGGGATTCTTGCCTTCTCTTTTTGCGATAATGTGGAACGCCTTCGCATGATGACCGGCGAACTTGCAACTGTAATAATTCCCGGAAGGATCAATCAAGCCGTATTCGGAAAGAAAATCATCGGGATCCGTCCTTTTGTTCAATTCGTCTTCGGCCAACTCTTTTTCTTCCGGCTTCGGAATCCGGCACCGCTTTTCTTCCTGGGCCGCGGCAAATTTTTTGTTCCGGTGAATGATTTCCAGGGCGGCGGCCTGATTCACTCCTTTTTTATCGACAAGCGCTTGAAGGAAGTCCCCAAGCAATAACATCAATTTGTCAGTGTCCTTTACCGGGCCGCCGATCAGTTCAAAAACCAGACGCGGCCGTTCGATTAAATAAAGCCCCTGATCCAGATACGGGCGATCTTCCGCGCTCCAAAAGCCAGGAAGAAGGCGCCGGCCATAAAAATAACTATCCGAAGAATAGGCCCACAACCTTAAATCTTCATACGGCGTTAAATATTTCCCGTATATCTCCCGGATCTCTTTTCTGTCGTCATAGTTCAAATTGTCGCTAATCGGTTTATAATCTGCCGGATCCTGATCGCATGAATACGGATCCAGGTATGCCAGCGGCCGGCGCTGAATGTCTTCTTCGATTTTGCGAATGATTTCATTCTTCCGGTATTCTTCTATTTTATCAGTCAGCGGCCGGATTCTGGCGCCATCGTCCACAAGTGACAAGCTATTCACGCCGACAAGTTTCTTTCGCCCTTCCAGGATTTCGACGACAATCTTCTTCTTTTCTTCCAGGGTAATTTGATCCGTCACAAGGCATGAAAGAAGAAGTTCTTCACACTTTGAATATTCGCGGCCTTCGTCCCAAAACCAGACGCGGGCCAGGTCACAAACAAATTCACCTTCGATCTGAAAATTTACGCTCCCCATTGTGCCACCCCGTTTCCTGAACATGAAAAATCGTTCAACATTTCAGCCAGCTTTTCAAGGCAATTCTGGCAAAGAAAATTTGTTGACGATCCAATGTGGATACAATACAAGGTTCCTACACGAAGATCCGCGCCTTCTACAACTGATTTTCTGTTTGCTACTTTGTGGCAAGCGCTACATTCCGAATACGGATATTTGCGCCCCATAACATCAATTTTTAACCCTTCCATAGAACTTTTCCTTTCCGGGAAAAGCCTTGTATTTATCAATAGATTTCTAATTCCTGTTTACTCAAACGTTCGGGCAGCCGAACGTTTCGCCGTCTGCCGTAAGACGTCTGCCAAGCTTTCTGCTTTCCTCCGCCACGATTTCGCGCGCTTTTTTCATAAAATAGTATTGACGCATCGGTTCTTCGGTGGGCGGGGCTAAATTTAAGTCAATCTTATCCCAGTCTGTCGCTTTATGCATTATTTATTCTCCTTTTCCTCCGAATGCTCCTTCCCAAGCCCGAACATTTCATGGAGAATGTTGTACAAATCATTCCTTGTTTCCTGATTGTTATCGCGGTCTCTCTCAATCGCAGCAGCATTTCCTTTATATGCCGATGCGTCTGTTGAGACACAGCGGAACTGTCCCCAAGGGACAAAAGTCGTATCCCTGTTGTAGACTTCCCAATAATCTTTATCGTTCCATCTGTATTTTCCAAGCAGTTTATTATTGTTCTTAGAATAATAAAACGTCACCGGATTTTCCGAATAATAAAGAATTACAAGCCGCATATATTCCCCGTCGTCATAACAACTGTAAATCTCTTTTCCGGCATCGTCAATCAGCTCCGGCACGCCATCGCCTGTCACATCTTTAAGCGCAAATTTCGACCAGGCGCCATCCATCATTTGAAGCTGTGTCCTGTATATTTCCGCAACCTCATCAAGCCTGTCATGCGCCTTCTGATATGCCGATTTTTCCTTCTCTACCTTCGGCACAAGATACGCTCCCGGAATATAGAACGCACCGTTTAAATCCACCTGGAAAAAGCCGTTTTCTGTAATCCCTGTAACACGTACATTCAGAAAACGATCCAAATAAGTCACAATCGGTGAAAAAACGTCAGGCGACGCATAGACCGGTGTCGCGGAGGTTGAGTACATCTCAAGCTGCATCGGAATAATGTTCAGCGCATGCGCCTGTGCCGGGGTTGTAAACGCGACTGCAATGATTAACAGCGCCGCCGCAAAAATTAGCTTCCTGGTTCCTTTTTTCATAATTCGTATCTCCTATCCGTTTTCTATATCTGTTATTTTAAATTTTTAAAGTGAAACGCTTTCTTTCCCGAGGCATAATCCGCAACAATCTGACCGTTTCCAAACAGTTTATACTTATAGGTTAGAAGCCCCTCGATACCGACAGGTCCTCTTGCATGAATTTTTCCAGTGCTGATTCCGACCTCCGCTCCAAAACCATAGCGGAACCCGTCGGCAAAGCGCGTCGAACAGTTTTGGTAAACGCCTGCAGAATCCACCATATTCATAAAGTATTCTGCCGCCGCTTTGTCCTGCGTAATAATACAGTCCGTATGGTGCGAACCATACCGGTTAATATGATGCACCGCTTCCTCAATCGTTTCAACCGTTTTTGCCGAAAGAATCAGGTCAAGGTACTCGGTTGCAAAATCCTCCTCCGACGCAGGCACGCATTCGTATTGCGCGGCAATTTCGTGCGTCGCCCGCAGTTCAATCTGATGTGCTTTGAGCGCTTCATTTAACCGCGGCATCAGAATATCAAGCGCATCCTTATGAATCAAAAGCGTCTCCACTGCGTTGCACGCCGCCGTGTACTGCGTCTTTGCGTCAAGAATCACGGGGATTGCCTTTTCCACATCAAAGTCCTTATCCACATAAATATGACAGATACCGTCGGCATGTCCCATTACAGGAATTTTCGTATTGTTCATTATGTACTGCACAAAGGCGTTTGAGCCTCTTGGAATAATCAAATCCACCGACTCGTGACAGCTTAGAAGCGCCGAGATTTCCTCCCGCAGCTCTGCCTGAAACAGACAGTTTTCAGGCAGTCCGCTTTGCACTGCCGCGTGGTAAATCAAATCAAACAGCACCTTATTGGTATGCATTGTCTCACTGCCGCCCTTTAAAATGGCACAATTTCCGCTCTTAATACAAAGCGACGCAATCTGCACCAAAGCGTCCGGTCTTGCCTCAAAAATAACCCCGATAACGCCAATCGGACAGCTTTCGCGCACAAGGGTAAGCCCCTCGTCAAGTTCCCTTATAAATTGAACCTGATGCACCTGATCGGCAAGTGCAGTCAGATTTTCAAGCCCATTTGTTACGTCAAGCAGCTTTTGCTCCGTAAATTTCAATCGTTTTACAACCGCTTCGGGTATGTTGTTTTGCTGCGCCTGCTCTAAATCCTGCGCATTTGCGTCAAAAATCGCTTTCCGGTTTGCAAGCAGCGCAGCCTTAATTTCTAAAAGCGCGTTGTTTCTTATTTCTGTCGGCGCTGCAGCCATTTGCGGACTGTCAAGCTTCATTGCCGCGGCTTTTTCCTGAATGGTCATAGTCGTCCCCCCCCTTTTTATCTTTCAATCTCTTTAAATCCGCAAAAAAGAATATATAATTTCCTCTGTCACAAGCTTATCCATTTTGATGTCATGCTGCTCACTTGGCAGTTCGTCCACAATCTGACATGCAAACGCAAGCGCCATCGTTGAGAGCTGACGCCTGCCTGATAAAAATTTATCATAACAGCCCTTTCCGTAACCAAGCCGAAAACCTGCCGTATCAAACGCCACGCCGGGAAGGATTACAAGCGTATCCTCGTCTGCATTAAATTTGTAACAAAGCTGTATGTTTTCTTTCGGCTCGGGAATTCCCATAAAACCCTTTTCCAACTGTTTTACGGACACCGTTTGGTAAAAGGCCATCGCATTCGTAAGCCTGTCGAACTTTGGGAAATACACGCGCTTTTTGCGCATAATCGCATCTTCAAAAATGCCGCGCGTCATGACTTCATGATTATAGTCGGCGTAGAGGAGAATGTTGACCGCTTCCATATATTCCGGTGTTTTTAAAACTTTTTGGACGATTGCGTCACTTTTTGCCGCAATCTCATCATCCGTAAGAACTCCTCTTACCGCAAGTATTCTTTTTCTGATTTCTGCCTTTGTTTCCATGCTTTGGCATCAGGATTTCCCTGCTTTTCCTTTCTGTTATATTTTGATATTCTGATTATGACGTCTGTTTCCCGAACTTCTCCCCAAGATTTGTAATACTGCCGTCCGCCTCCTGTATGGAAACGTTGTCCAACTGGCTTTTTAAGTTTGCCCTGACGTTTGCGATATATTCCGCCCGAAGCTTCGCCTGCTCAAGCTTTTCCTCATCGGTAAGAGCGCCCTTTTGTGATTTGTGATAAAGTTCGTTAATCCGCTTTATTTTTTCATCGAACCCCATTGTCGTCTCCAATCCTGTTTTTATTTTACTACCATAACGCCTACTTGGCAAGCGGTTCGGCATTTCGCACCATTGCAATTTCCCTTGCGTATCCTTCGTCGTCATTGGGCGTTTCCAAGATAAACGGTCTGCCCGCAAGCAGCGGATGGTATGCAACGGCAAGCAGCGCATCCGCCCCGATTTTGCCCTCACCGATTTTCTGATGCCGGTCCTTGTGCGCTCCGCAATCGTTCATGCTATCATTAAAGTGTACGGCGCAGAGCCTGTCGAGTCCGATAATCTCGTCAAAATTTTGGAGCACGCCGTCAAGATCATGCACGATGTCATATCCCGCATCCCACACATGGCAGGTGTCAAGACAGACACCGACTTTGTCAGACAGCTCTATACGATCAAGAATGGCTTTTAATTCCTCAAAGCTTTTGCCGACCTCCGAGCCTTTTCCCGCCATTGTCTCAAGAAGAACTATCGTTTGATATTCCGGCTTTAAGGCGGCGTTGAGTGCGTCTGCAATCAGTTCTATTCCCTTTTCCGCGCCTTGTCCGACATGGGAACCGGGATGAAAGTTATAGTAGTTATGCGGAAGATACTCCATGCGCGCCAAGTCGTCCGCAAGCACACCTCTCGAAAAGTTTAGCACGCTTTCTTTTTCCGCACACACGTTCATAGTGTAAGGGGCGTGCGCGACAAGCTTTCCGAAATGGTGTTCTTCCATAAGCGCCCGCAATTTATTCGCGTCATCTTCGGATATTTCTTTTGCAGCGCCGCCTCTTGGGTTTCTTGTAAAAAACGCGAACGTGTTTGCCCCAAGCTTGAGCGCTTCTTTTCCCATATGTTCAAATCCTTTTGATGATGATAAATGGTTTCCGATATACATATATTTCTCCTTCTACTACTTTTTTATTTTTCTTTAAAGTTCATCGTTGTATTTTAAGACAGGAATTACGCTGTTATGAATATTATGCAAAAACGAGGCAACAATAACCCCTTTCTGATCTAATGTCGCATTCAGAACTTTCTCAAAATTTCGGACAAGCTCTGTGACCGGACTATAGGCTCACGATTCTCTCATAAGTTACCTTACCATAAAAACACCTGTCTTTCAATGATTTTTACATTGAACTCCCAGCCCTTCGGAATTTAAATTTTTAAGGCAGTTTTGATAACAGCCATAAAATCCCTGCCGCCATACGCTGGTCCGTATCCTTAAAATGTCCGCCCGTATTCCTGCAAAACGTTGTCTCAATGCTCTGCTTGCGATAAAACGCCTCCAACTCTTCCGTACGACTTTGCACTGTTTTCAGATACGGATTTTTGGTTTTACTCTCCACATCACCAAGCGAAAAGTACAGGCGTTTTGGCTTTTTTACCAACTCATTCGAAACAGCATACGCCGCAAATCCGGGAAACCAAAGCGAACCGGAAATGCTTGCAATTCGGTCAAAAAGGGGTGTCTGATACATGGCGTAAACGGCGAACAGACCTGCAAGGGAATACCCCGCCAGCCCTCTCCATGCCGCTTTTCCTTGGATACAGCATTCAGCGCTTGGAATAATTTCCGTCGTCAGTTGTTTTAAATACGCGTCCGCGCCCTGCGTAAACGGCTCACCGCCTTTGTCGAATACAGGCGCAGCATCCCACGGCGCCATATCGTGATTCCATTCCAGTCCGCTTATCACAATAAGCGAAAAATCCGGACAATCATTTTGCGACAGCACCTGATAAACCTTGTCGCCTTCTTCCTCTGAAACAGCGTTCAGGTATATCACAGGCATGTCCGAAGCTTTGCCTGGATAAATTGTGATTTTTTTGTTGCTTTCTTCTTTTTTTATGATTTTCTGATATTCCATTCCCGATGCTCCGTTTCTGAACTTGACTTGAACACGTGTTACAAATTATAATGATAACGATTCTGTATCATCATTGTAATGGATAAAATCCATACATTCTTGTGGCATATACAATAAATGCGTACGCCTGCAGAACAATTCGTTATGAATGATACAAAATGGAGGAGAATTATGAAATTTTACCTTGCCCCAATGGAGGGGATTACGACATACATTTACAGAACTGTCTACAACCGCTATTTCGGCGGAATTGACAAATATTTCACACCGTTCATTGCAAGCAAAAAAATGAACCGCCGCGAATTAAACGAAATCCTTCCCGAACACAATCAGGGACTTAGCGTCGTTCCGCAAATTCTGACAAACCGCGCGGAGGAATTTCTGCAAATTACACGCAAAATCGCGGAATACGGCTATGATACCGTCAATCTCAACCTCGGCTGCCCTTCCGGTACAGTCACGGCAAGAAAGCGCGGCGCGGGATTTCTAAGCGTGCCTGACGAACTTGACCGCTTTTTATATGAAATCTACGCACAGTCGCCGCTGCATATTTCCATAAAAACCCGCATCGGGATTGCATCGGTTGACGAGTGGGAAACCATACTTGCAATTTATGAGAAATACCCGCTTGCCGAGCTGATTATCCACCCGCGCCTGCAAAAAGAATTTTACAAATTGACGCCGCATAAAGAGGCGTTTGCATCTGCGCTCGCCGCACTCCCCGGAATTCCGCTATGCTATAACGGAGACATCACTTCCCCGAAAAGCCTTTCAATGCTGCTTGACGCGGCTCCGCAAACGGACTGCGTGATGATTGGGCGCGGCATTCTGCGCAATCCTGCATTGGTTTCGCAGTTAGATGAACACAAAATTATTAATTCGTGTTCAAAAGACACGTTCAAGGCATTTCACGATGAAATTTTTGAAGGCTACGCCGCACAAATGTCGGGGGAAACACCTACTCTTTTCAAAATGAAAGACTTGTGGACCTATTTTATCGAAAGCTTTGAAGGCGCAGAAAAACACCTCAAAAAAATCCGAAAAGCGTCCACTTACAGCGAATACAAAATTGCGGTAAACAGCCTGTTTCGGGACTGCTCCATCGCCAATTATCACACTGACACTCCCGTATAAGGCGTCCCCTGTCCGTCGTTTTACGGTATCCGCAGAGGGATTCAATATTAAACATTTACACCGTTATCTCAATTTGATTTCCCTCAATCCCAACGACACAGCTCTCATAATATCCGTCGCCTGTTGTGCGGGGGCCGCTTATCACCGCATAACCGTCGTTTTCCAGCATTTTGGTCAACTCGTCCACCCGTTTAGCACTGCCGACGCTGAATGCAATATGAATATATCCTGTGCGTGCAACAGATTTCTCGGCATCCTGCATTTGCGGTTTATGCATGATTTCCAGCCTCGCCCCATCCTCAAACGTCAGAAAATAAGAACGGAAATCTGTCGTTTTATTATGATACCCTTCATTGGAAACCGCTTGAAAATATTTCGTAAAAAAATCCCGCGCTCCTTCCAAATCGTTTACATACATTGCGATATGTTCGATTTTCATACGTTTTCCTCTCTACGTTTTATCTTATTTTACGTTTCCTGACACAGTTTCTCTTTTTTATATTAACTGTCATTCCTTGCAGTCTTTCTTTCAAAACACCGTTCTTTTGTAAACCTTTCCGACATAATCCGTTTACCATAGTCCGCATTATGACCGAAAACCACCACTTTGCGTCTTATGTCAATCATGCCGAAATAATGTTCTGCACCGCCTCATAAATCCGTTTTGCCGTATACGGCTTATTCATAATGTACAAATGAATCCCATCCACATCATGTGCCAGCAAATCAATCACCTGATCAATCGCATACGCAATCCCCGCGTCGCGCAAAGCCGCAGGGCTGTGTTCATAACGGTCCATAATCCGCATAAACTTTTTCGGAAGCTTAATCCCGCACATCTTAACCATGCGCTCAATCGACTTCCTGTTTGTTACAGGCATAATCCCCGCCTGTATCGGAAGTGTAATCCCCGCCGCACGTACCTTTTCAAGAAAGCCGTAAAAATCCTCATTGTCAAGGAAAAACTGTGTAATCAACTGACTTGCGCCCGCGTCCGCCTTGCGCTTCAAGTACGCAATATCCTGCGCAAGACTCTTGCACTCAGGATGCCCCTCCGGATAGCACGCCGCAAGAATATTCAAATCACTATGTGCACGGATATAGGCAATCAGCTCGTCCGCATGCTTGAAATCCCCCGTCGGAACCGTGTCCTGTACCGCATCGCCCCGCAGTGCAAGTACGTTTTCAATCCCTTTTTCGTTCAACTCCCCGATAATCTGCAGCACCTCGTCACGCGATAAATCCAAACCCCTTAAATGCGCAACACTTTCAATTTTGTACTGATTTTTTACAGCCGCTGCAATATCAAGCGTTTTGGCGCAGTTCGTACCGCCGCCCGCCCCATATGTAACACTGATAAAATCGGGACAAAGCCCCTGTAACCCGTCAAGCGCCTCATAAATCGTATGCGCATCGTCCGTCGTTTTTGGCGGAAAAACCTCATAGGATAATACCGTTTTTTTCTTAAATAATTCTGCTGTTTTCATCATTTGCCTCCAAATTTTTATAGTTCATCTATAAAACATATGTTCTTAAAATTACTTATTTTCTTTTTATTTTATCACACTCTCCCACATCATTCCATATAAAAACAGAACCTTTTGTGCAGTTTGCAGGAACATACACAAAAAGTCCCGTTTCAACCGATTATCCGTACGCGTCTTATGCCATGCCGTTTGCCGTCTTGTATTTGTACAGCATCTCCGCATGGTTCTGCTCCTCAATCTGAATGTCTGCCAAAAGCTTACGCAGTGCAGCGTCCGCAAACTTGAATACATTTGTGTTATACTCGGAAGAAACATATTTTTCCGTTCCGATGCAATCCGTAGCCAGGAAGTTGTCGGACTGTTTATCCGCGTTCTGTGCCACACCTTCATATGTTACCTGCGGCTTATAATTCTTTCCGTCCGAATCGTTGCAGTCACATGACGGAACCTTCCCGTTTAACACCTGTCCCAATGTATCGTAATGCTTCTGCTCCTCCTGCTCCAGTCTGCCAAAAAGCGTCTTTAATTCTGGATCCTTTGCCTGCTCCTTGTATCTGCGGTATTTTTCCACGCAGATCTTTTCCTGTGTCTGCAATTCTGTAATAGCGTCTTTTTCTTTCTGTTTTAATAGCATAATAACAATCCTCCTTATCCGCAAACAGCTTTATTCGCACTATCTGCCTACTAAAAGGATTGCCTGAATTATGAAAGCTATGCATATTTTGGAAATTTATTTACCAAAAACGTTACACTTCACAGCCCAAACATTTCATTAAATTCTGCATCTGAATAATTCCCCGCTCCTGCGAACTGATAATGGAATCCAGTATCGGCACAAGCTGCGGACATATTGCGAATTGAAGCGTCGTCTTGGACATCTCCACCGCGCCCTCGTGATGCGGTATCATTTCCCGCATAAAGTTACAATTAATCTGATTGGTTGCGCACACATGACTCATCTTATGAAACATGCGGTTCATCACGGCATTTATTTTGCTTAAATAAATACAAAGCTCATCCTGCGAATTTTCATATCCGCAGCAAAAATCCAGTATTTTTTCCATCTCCGCAATGCTTTTCGTCTGTTCCGTGACAATGCCTGATGCAATCTCCTGCAAAGACGGATTGGAAGTATATCGCAGGAGATTTTGCGCCATCTCGATTGCCGCCTTGTGGTGCGGTATCATCTGCACGATAAAGTTATGGGAAATGCTGCAATTTATTCCTGTGCCTGACATTCCCCGCATCATTTCATCAAAAATACAGTAAAATTTATTAAGATATGCTGCAACGCACGGTTCCAAACATTGTCTGTTCATGGATTCTCCGTTCTGAGATTGTTATTACTATTAATATATGCAAAGCTTCGCTTTTGTTTCCTGTCTGCATTTAACAAAACATATGTTCTCACAAAGAAACCACGCTTTTCACAGCCGGTTAAGATTGGTATTTTGCCGTGTCCGCCCCCGCAATCCCATTACAAAAAATCGAGACACTGCAGTAACCAATCACATGTTATGACATAATATGGTATTAAATATAAAAAATCGAGGAGTGTAGACATTATGCAGGAATGGAAACCTCAGATGCCTTATATGGAACAGTTCCCGGCAGCAATGGCATACGTGCCGTGGCAGAGAAACTGTAACATGTATGAAAACCTTGATGAAGCCTATAAAACGGGCACCATCTTTCCGGAACTGAACAAACCGTTTACGGGAAGGAGGGTTCAATGATGAATACAGGGTACAAGACATGCAACGCTGATACATGCGCGGAACGAAGACGCCTTTTACAGGAAATCGGAAAAGTGGATTTTGTGCTCAAGGAGCTTAATCTTTATTTGGACACCCACCCCTACGACCAGCAGGCGATGGAAGCATTTAAACACTATAATATGGCAAAAAATAAAATGGTTACGGAATATACACAAAAGTACGGACCTTTGGTACTGAGTATCATTGATACGGATTGCGGAGAATGGAAATGGGCCACACAAGACTGGCCGTGGGAAGGGGGATATCATTAATGTGGAATTATGAAAAAAGATTGCAGTTTCCTGTAAAAATCACCCAAACCAACCCGAAAATTGCACAGGTTATCATCTCCCAGTATGGCGGGCCGGACGGAGAACTTGCGGCATCCATGCGCTATCTGGCGCAGCGCTATACAATGCCGTACAACACTGTGGCAGGTCTTTTGACAGATATCGGTAGAGAAGCCCCTGAAATGTTCCATCTCAGGGGCTTGCGCTTTTTTTAGCGGTCTACCCTGCGGACAGTTTACGCTTTTTGCAACCGTGTAGCTCCATTTGAGGGGGAGCAGGTTCAAATACACGTCAATATGGTCTTTGTCATTCACAACCATTTTATCTAAGATTTCTTTGTAAAAATCATCTTCATATTCCACACCATTGATAAGCTCATTCATGGCTTCTGTAATTTCATCAACAAGCTCTTGCTGTTTTTCTATCATCTCCCTTTGTTTGTCTATGCTACCTATCACGGATTGCAGTTCAGCAATCTCATTCTCACATTTTGCTTTTGCTGCTGAAAATTCATCTCTGGTAATATCGCCAGATGTATAAAGGTCAATGAGGTTTGTGCGCTTTTGTTCAATGGCTTTTATCTGCGATTTTAGTTTCTCACTATCTGTACCTGCGGTATCCATTGCGATAATAGACTGGATAATAGCAAGCAGATTATTAGTGATTTTCTCCTTATTGTATTTTAAGCTGCTCGTGACAAGGTACATGATGTGGGTTGCATCTTCGTTGCGTATACTAAGTCCACTGCATCCAACTTGATTCCCTGCTTTGTCCACATGAGGGCTTCCATGCCTTGCAGCTTCAAGACACCGCCACGCCTTATAGCGGCTTCCATTTTTTCGGGTTTTATATCTCGCCACATAACTTGAACCGCAGCATCCGCATTTGATTTTCCCAGAAAATGGATAACGGTTGCTGTGTTTCGCTTTTCCCTCCTGTGAAAGCGATTTTTCATCCAAAATGCGGTTTGCCTTATCGAAAAGCTCACGGGAGATAATCGGCTCATGATGGTCTTTGATAATCACAAATTCCTCTTGCCCGAGGTTTACTTTCTTCTCATGGGATAAAAAGTCTGGCGTATAGGTTTTCTTCTGCACCAAATCACCACAGTATTTTTCATTGCGGATAACACGGAGAATGACTGTGTTCTGCCATTCTTTTACACGCATGGGCTTAATGCCCTCCTCCCGAAGCTCACGGGCAATCACATGAGTTCCTTTCCCCTCATTTACAAACTTATGGAAGATCAGACGGACAACTTTTGCCCCATCCTCATTAATATACATTTTGCCGTCTTTCACATCGTAGCCAAGCATACTCCGCCCAAACACAACTCCCTGCTCCATCTGGCGTTTCTGCCCCCATTTCACACGCTCGGAAGTCTTACGGCTTTCCTCCTGTGCAATCGAGGACATAATGGCAAGGCGAAGCTCTGCATCGCCGTCTAAAGTGTTGATGTTATCGTTTAGAAAGATAACACCCACGCCGTGCTTTTTGAGGTCGCGGGTATAGAATATACTATCAAGGGTATTCCTCGCAAAACGGGAGATTTCTTTTGTTACAATCAAATCAAAATCACCGTTCTTTGCACATGCAATCATGCGGTTAAATTCTTTCCGTTTTTTCGTATTCGTACCAGAGATGCCTTCATCTGCGAACACTTCATAAAGCTCCCAATCGGGATTACGCTCTATATACTGTCTGAAATAGCGTTGCTGGCTTTCAAATGAATTTGCCTGGTCTTCATTGTCCGTAGATACACGGCAGTATGCGGCAACCTTTCTCTTTGTGTGCTGTATCTTCCTTTCTTGGTTTAGTGTTTCGTATTTATCTATTGACATAAGAATATCTCCTTTCCCGACAATCCCTTGCCGTATTTTCAGTATAGTTAATTGAAAATGGTATGTCGAATGTGCAAATTTGTAATTCTCACACTTGACTATGTAAAAACGTCAAGCGGTTATGCCTGACGTTGCTTTTTTCTAATTTAGACGATATTGTTTTTCAAGCTCAAGCAAACAGCGTTCCCGCTGTGATGCGGTCAACAGATTCCGTTTTTCTAATGATAAAAGGATTGACCTTTGAAAATTCATAAGAAATGCTGCGTGTTCCTGCTCATTCAATTCTGGAACAGGCTCACCAACATACCTAAATTCTCTATGCTCCAACAGACAGCACCTCCCTCATTCTCAATGTATGAGCGAATGATTGTACCATATAACGAGGGGGCTAATCCTTTTTTTGAACGCTGTCATCATGCAGCGGACAACATTCATGAGCAGGTAAAGAAGCCGAGAGCCTGCCCTGCCTCATCGGGCATTGCGAATATCCGTTTAAACCAATACTAATTGCCAACGCTTTGTCCATTGCAGGAAGAAAACGCCTGTCAAGAGTTCCCATATATTCCCGCAAACGTCGCTTATCAATCGTCCGTATCTGTTCAAGCAGGATGATAGAGTCCCTGTCAAGCCCCTCAACATCCTTTACTTCGGTATGTGTCGGTAATTTTGCCTTTGTCTGTGTTTTACCTGTTATGGCAGCGATAATGACTGTCGGGCTGTGGCTATTTCCTATATCATTAGAAATGATAAGTACGGGTCGTATGCCGCCCTGCTCCGAACCGACAACGGGATTAAGCTCTGCGTAGTAGATGTCACCACGCCTAATTGTCCTTTCCATATTCTTTAGAACCTCCTATCTGGATTTAGGCAGGAATACCCTGCCTATGTAACAGCCAGACGCAAGGAAGTATTTAAAGTCGAAAGCACATAAAACAAGCCCTGTTCCGATAGACCGCCCTGCATCTGGCATTATGATAAAAGGCATTTTCTATTTGTCCCCGACACCCCGAAAATGCTGATGCGTGATAACGCAAAGGGAAGTCACCAAACGGTCAGCAGCGAACTGACGCCACGGGAGTTACACCCCAACTGTCGGTCTGACAGAGCCGCCCCCATTGCCTGCGGCGGATTGGTTACCGCTCGGACTGTGGCTGGACGGGAGTATCATTATCCTCTTTGTGGGTCATGGCGGAATCGGAAGCTGCCCGATATTTTCAGTCGATAATTTTCGCTTACTGCCTTTCGGCGGGTCATGGCGTATCGCTGCACACGCTTACACTTATTACAGCCACAAAGAGAATGTATTTGGTGAATGGGTATTCGGTTTTCAAAGAGCCGTCCCGTTTTGCCATAACGGAAAACAGGTGAAAGGGTTTTTAAGCCCCTTCACCTGTTTGCTCACTCAACCGCCACAATACAAGGCAATTATTTCATAAATTTTTTTATCGCCTTTAATGCCGCTTTTATGGAACACTGGACAGCTTGATATTTGCAGCCCTCCATCTTTGCAATCTGCTCATAGGTCAGCTCCCCGAAAAAGTACAGCTTCAGCCTGCGTCGCTGCACTTCAGGAAGTTCGGAAACCGCCCTATGTAACTGCTCGTATTCGATGCTCTCTGAAACAATATCCTCAATCCGTTCTGCCTTATAAAAAGCTCTGTCATTCAGCGTTTCATCGGTCAGCTCGGAGTGTTCAATGTGCCTGCTCACCCTGTTCAAATGGGATATGTCCTCAAGCTCAAATCTGTCAAACGTCTGGTACAGCATTTCATCAATCTCAATACTCTGCTGCTTTCCACGCCCGTCCTTAAAAGAGAGGTAATAATGCCCCTCGGTTATCGTCAAAGTGTACGGATTATACTTGTCCTTTTTTCGGTTTGGATGCTTTTCAAGCATTGCAATTTCCTCCAATCAATCTGAATTTTTTTGAAAATCCAGATTGACGGGCGGAGAACGGCATCCAATCCTAGAAACAGCCTTACAACGTATTCCAACAAAAAACGACAAAAGAAAAACCGCAAAGGCTGTTACACCCTCACGGTTTATAGATATATTTGTTCTTATATGTAGAGATTTGACTTCTACTTCTTGGGTAGAAAACCCCCTTGCATTGACAAGGATTTTTTTAACAGGCTGTCCACCCATCCCCGATATGATATATGTAAATGAAAATTGCTATTTGCAGGCAATAAAAATCCCTCCAAACTTGAAACAGGTTTGGAGAGTGCTTGTTAAGTCTTTCGGGCATAGCAATACCGCCCACCAAATCGCCGTTTTTTTTAATTTGGTGGACGTGCCTACCTTTGGTTATGTAAAAAGAAAAGCCGACAAACTGTGATTGCTCACACGTTCATCGGCTCTGCATCTAATGTGTCTGGCTCTGTGATGACTATTGTTTGTAAATTTCTCACTTCTATCAATCTTTCCTGCCTGCATTTCGGGCAGTAGAGAGGATAATTTATCAGAATAGTATCCTCCCTAATTCTGCTGCGGGTTTTGCTCCCGCAGACAGGGCATAATATCCATTCTGTCTGTTTCAATTTCTTGCCTGCCTTTCTTTCAAAAATAATGGTATTGTTTCCGATGCCTGCATAACAGATATACCGTCAGCATAAGCGTGAAAAGCTCCGCAAGCGGTACTGCAAGCCATACGCCCGTTACCTCTAAAAATTTCGGCAATGCCAAAAGGAATATCGTAATAAATCCAAATGTCCGCAGGAAAGATATGGTTGCAGATGCTTTCCCATTGGACAATGCCGTAAATAATGCGGATGAAAAAATATTGCATCCAGAGAACAGAAAGCTGAATGAAAAAATGACAAATCCATCCTTTGTAATTTCAAAAACATTCCTGTTATCCTCGGCAAATACCTTTGCAATGCTTTCTCCACCAAGCATCGAAATAAAAAATACGAATATGGAAATCCCTGCTATAAAGCTGAAACAAATACGGACGGTCTTTTTTAGCTGTTTTACATTCCCGCTCCCATAGTTATAGCTTACGACGGGGGCTGTTCCCATAGAAAAGCCAATATAAAGCGTTGTTAAAAGGAACTGCGAATAGATGAGTACCGTAATCGCGGCTACACCATCCTCGCCCAACAATTTCATCATTGTTACATTAAACAAAAATGTAGTTACAGCAGTCGAACACTGGCTTACCATTTCCGACGCACCATTGGAACAGCTTTTCAACAGAACAGATGCGTCCATGTTAGGCTTGCAAAAATGCAATTCACTTCTTTTCATCAGAAAAAATATTGTACCGATGATTGACGGTATCATATATCCGATGCCTGTCCCAATAGCAGCCCCTTTGATTCCCATTTGCAGCAAAACAATAAAAACATAATCAAAAACAATGTTGGCAATCCCCGCCAGAACAGCAAGCACTAAGCCTAATGTCGGTTTCCCCGCCGTCACAAACAGATTCTGATACAGCACCTGCATCATGTTAAAGGCAGCGAAAATAAGCTGTGCCGTCAGATAATCCCTGCAATATGGGAACAATACTTTACTTGCACCCAAACCCCAGATGATTTCATCCAAAAAGAAAAGACCTGCCGCTGTAATCAGCAGACCGATAACCGCCCCTGCCACGACAATCAAAGTAAAATTGCTTCGGGCTTCCTCTGTGTTTCCATTCCCCATTTTCTTCGCAACAACCGCTCTTCCTCCTGTCGCAAGCATCGTCCCCAGACCGACAATCAGATTGATGACGGGGCAGACGATATTGATGGACGACAGGGCATTCGTGTCTACAAACCTTGCTACGAAAATCGTGTCTACAATGGTGTATAATCCCATAAACAGCATCATCACCATGCTTGGGAAAGCAAATCGGATAAGGGATAGGGCGTTAAAGCTCTCTGCTAACGGGTTTTTCTGTACTTCGGTCATTCTCTGATTCCTCCTTGTTTTTCGGTGGAAGCACGAAACGCTGCGTCGGGTAGCCATATTCCACAAGCAGTTCCCGTTCTGCAAATCCAAGACGGCGGTATTCTTCCCGCCAGCCCGTATCTGCCTTATCGCCTGCACGGTATGTCGTCAAGGTAATCTCTTTCCCGCAAAGCAGTTCCTCCGCCAGCTTATCAAGGAACAGCTTTGTAATGCCAAGATGCCGATACTGCGGATGGACAGCCAGAAAGTCTATGCTGCCTGTGTCTGGCGAAAAACCCATCACGCCAATAGCCATATCGCCATCCCGCAATATTAGAGCCTTTTTATCCGCAATATACCGATGCAGGTTTGCAGCGTAATCTTTCTTATCCAGACATGGGTAGCCGTCAACCGTGAGGCTTACCAGTTCCATCCAGTCATCCGCATCTTCGGGCGTGGCAAATTTTATATTGTCTTTTGTCAAATCCATTTTTACAAGCTCCTCCTTCAGATAGATTTCAAGCTGTAACGGGTAAAAATTTTCCGTTTCCCGAAATTCCGCAGGGGAAGTCTTATACATCGCCTTAAAAATATCCGTAAATGCCTGCTGGCTTTCATAACCGCTCATAATGGCAATCTCAATAATCGGTTTTGCAGAAAACACCAGAAGTTTTGCCGCTTCTGTAAGCTGCCGCCGTTTTGCGTAGTCGTGGATAGTCAAGCCGACGGTCTTTGTAAAAATCCGATGCAAATGGTATTTGGAATAGTGCAATGCCGATGCCACCATATCTAAATCCATCTTTTCATGCAGATGTTCTTCGATATAGCGGATAGCCTGTGAAACAATGCGTACTGTCTGACCTTGCATTTTGCGACCTCCTTTCCTTTTTCCCGCACTTTTAAGCATTATGATATGCCTGTACGGTATTCCAATAAAATATTGTAGCACAAGGAGTTTTTTATCTTTTCATCATTCTTGCTATGTTTTTAAATCACTAAATGATAATACCCCCACTTTCCAGTCAACGTATTCTAAATCAACTATACTGATACCGTTTCCTCACATTCAATGATTTTACTTGAATATCTATTTTCCATGAATAAAATGAAAGTCACAACAATTAGCACCTCCCCCTATTGTTCCCATGCGTTCAAATCTAATCTTAGGTTCATATCCCGAAAAAGCAATTATATCACTTTGGCAGAAAACCGTACAAAGTTCTGGGCAGGAATATTTCTCACACATATCTTTGTAAAGGCAACGGACTATATCAAAATGAATTTCTCTATTATCATGTCTTTTCCATTCTACCGTAAACCCCTCTGTTGGGTACTTTTTGCTCATATGCGATTTGGCAAACATTTTAAATAAACCATATGTAAATGGCATTTTTGTAAATTTAGCATTTTCTTCCGCTAAGCTGTGTGCATTGTGCTGTATTTCCTTATAGGCAATCATAAATGCTTGTTCTTTGGTAAAACCCTGTTCAACAAGAGTTAAATATATTCCCATGATTGGCAACAATCTTTTGAAAATATGCTGATTTATTTCGTCATTCTTAGATTTTGCTTCCCTCTCGCATAGATTCGTATATTTTTCACACATTAAAATATAAAGCTGTTTACCTTGTTCATTTCCATATTCCTCAGTTAAATCATCGTATAGAAAACTGAAATCTGTTTCTTTATAGTCCATAATCTTATCTCCATTTCATGCAATCATTCTGTTTTTTCCATTTAACCGCTATCTTTAGGACAGCAGATTATGGACAGCCTTGTAAGTAAGAGGAATATACATACAAAGTAAAGACAGCCGTTCCCACAATCCCTCATATTTCAACATGGTATTTTGAAACTGCTCTTTATCTCCCATGATAAAACAGACAAAGAAAATTAATGCCAAGATAAAAGAAATAACACATATAATGCCAAAAATGACATTGTTCTGCTTAAATGCTAAAATCCCATTTAACAATGGGAAAAACAATAATGCCATAAATCCGATTGCCGCACTTATTCCATGTACTTTTGAAGCCGCAGTAACAATGTCTTTGTTTTCATTCACATGGAATATTCCCGAAACCAATCCTGCTCCGACAGCAAATGTCCCTAGTGAAAACAACAGTAAAACCGATAAGATTGGAAAGTCTTTTTTCGTAATAAAAAAATATGCAACCGCTGCAAATGCCAGAAAACATCCAAGCCATATTAACCATGTATTATAAATAACACGAACGGGGCTTTGCAGACTTCCCAACGCACTCATTGCCATTGTTTTACTATTGTACCCATCATAATACCGACACAATATCCACGGAAGAAAAAACTCGCCAACAACTGTAAAGAGCATAACTGAATGAAATATCTTACTGGTTATTATATTTCCCATTTTCCAATCTCCCCTAATATCTCTTAATTTCTCCATGAAAATTATGTGCTTTTTCAAGCAGTGGTCCTTTTGCTCCCATTGTAAAGGCAATATCACTGCTGCGGATTGACAACAATTCCATTCCAGACTGTAATTCTAAAACGTCCAACGTATCTTGCGGCAATTTAACAGCTCCGTCCTTATCAATGTTAATCCACGCATATTTACGCCCTTTATATCGGGTAAACTCACCCTCGGAAAGCTGGCAGTCCCTTAACGCAGGGCATTCTTCCAATATATGGCTGAGTTTTGAATTTGACAGCAGCGGATATGTCGTCACGCAAAAGCCGCCTGTTATTTTGCTTCCCGTAAAAATTATCACTTTTCCATCCCGCAGTGCATCATATTCCAACAATGCCTGTGGCGGGATGTGTATTGTTAAATCGGGGTTTATAACGGAAAGACCAAATACAAATTTACCCCCTTTATTGAGCTGCGGCATAAAAAACCTCCTTTTCCAGTATTCCTTTTTCTACATTGATATGTTATAATAGTAGTGTTCATAAAAACTACTTTATATATAAAGTACTATAAATACAATCCAATGTCAAGGAGGAAAAAATATGTTGTCCAAACCTGCCACAATGCTTTTAGGTTTCATATACGAAAAACCACTTAACGCATACGAGATAATAAAACTCTTAAACTACATGAATGTGAAATGGTGGTTTAATATCGCTGATTCAACGGTATATTCGACATTAAAAACCCTTGAGAAAAAGGAATTTATATCTGGCACTACCGAGAAAGTCGGAAATATGCCAGACCGCACCGTTTACAAACTTTCTGATAAGGGGAAAAGCGAATTTATAAACACTTTAAAAGCATCAATCCTGCAATTCAACTATGATACAAACATCTTTTCTATTGCCGCTTTTTTTCTAAGTACATTTACCCCTGATGAACAGCAGGAACTTTTGCAGGAGCGGCTTAATATTTTGCAAAAGTACCGTGCAGGGATTGATAAACAAATCAATCCGTTATGGGAAAATGAAGTTTCTTCTGCCCATTCTGCAAATGTAAAAAGAATGATTGACCTTGTAGATGCTGAAATAACAGGAACAAACCGTTTACTTGAAAGCTGCAACGCCAACATATAACCCAAGTCCATGAAATGGATAACAGACTGTGAGGAAAACCTATGACTACAAACAATATCCGCTATTTATATAATGCAGAAACAGGCATTGAGCTGATTTTCTGTAAGGATTCAACCATATCTTACCCATTACATAATCACGTTTCCGTACTGACAATCGGCATCATACTGGACGGCTCCGTAGTCCTTACAACAAATAAAGAAGCAAGGACTTATAAGCAAAACGAAACATTTGCAATATTTCCATATGAGCCGCATAGCATTTCGGCACATGACAGCTATTCCCTGCTTACCCTGTGCATTGATAAGAATGCTGTAAACAACGTAGATATTACCACCATACAAAAACATATTAGATTTCTTCTGATGCAGGCTCTGAATATGGGAAAAATTAGTCACTATCAGATATTACAGCTATTAAACTGTCTGGATGAAACCTCGGATTCTTCTAACTGGCAGCTAAAAAACCATACCCCCTATATCCACGACTTAAAAAAACAGTTGGAATTATACCCAGAATGTAAACTTACTGTCGAGGAAATGGCACAAAACGCTTTTATCAGCAAATACCACTTTATCAGAAGCTTCAAGGCAGAGGTAGGGCTTACACCGCACCAGTTCCAAATCCAGAACCGCATCCGCAAGGCGCAACGCCTAATCCATGAAACTGATACAATAACCGAAGTAGCTTTGACCACGGGTTTCTGCGACCAAAGCCACTTCATAAAGCAATTTGAAAAATATGTAGGCTTGCCGCCTTTAACTTATAAATATTCTTCTGGAATTATCCCCCAAAATACCCCTATACCCTCTGGGGCACTCGTGCCATTCAGCGATACGAAAGAGATATAAGCAGATAGAGCTATTAGCAGAGGGCGGGCATAAACTTTGCGAACAGGCAAAGCCCGTCATCCCCTGCAATCACTTCATGCGGTACGCCTATGGGAAATATGGATATTACGCCCGTTTCATAAGGCAATTCCACACCGTCATTAACGCACACGCCCGTGCCAGAGATTACTTCATGCGTTTCCAGTTGTTTCTCGTGGATATGGCTGCCAATCTTTTTATTAGGGGCTATCCTCACAAGATGGTAACTAAATTGTCCGTCTGTCCTTTCGGATGTGATAATGTGCTTCAGCTCCACACCCTCAAAAGCAGGATGTTTCGACCACGGGATAGCATCAAATGTAACTGTGGCATCTTTTAACAGCAGCTTTCCTCCCTCGTTGAATTTTTCAAACAGATTTTTGTAATTCATTTCCAACACTTCCTTTCAATTTTTTGACAATTCTCTTGCCTGCTTACATCATACCAACAGGCTTATTATTTGAATTGTAAAAAATTGCGGAATACAAAAACAGAGCCGATGTATTGTGATTTCAAACTATCTCACAAATTCATCGGCTCTGCGTCTTTGCGTCTGGCTCTCTGATGACTGTTATTTTTAAATTTTTCGCTTCAATCAATGTTTCCTGCTTACATTTCGGGCAGTACAACGGATAATTTATCAATACCGTATCTTCCCTAATCCTGTCACGGGTCTTATTAGAACAAATCGGGCAGCGCACCCATTCTCTTGCTATCATCAGAACATTACCTCCCTCTGTGCTTTGCTTTTTTCTTTTCCTGCCGCAGAGCGAATTGCCGCTCTTTCTCTGCTTCTTTCTGTTCTCTGGACTTCACTTTCCGTTCCAGTTTCCCCTGCTCATGTTGGAGCTTTAAGGCTTGTTGGGCTTTCGTTCCAATGCCCTTGTTTTCCAACTGGCTGTTGATTTCCCTCTGCATACGCTTGGGATTAATTTTTCGTTTTTCGATTTTTTCTGTTTTAACTGGCGGGCTGAATTTTAGCTTATGCCAGTTTTTGAGCAGAAAATCATACACTTCATAATCTTTCGGCTCTGCGCCGAACGTAATCTTACAAACCTCATATTTGTCACCGTCTATACGCTCAAACAATCCAATCCAAAAGGGATTTTCAAACAGAATTGTCAAGCTGCTTTTCATTGCCATACCATCAACTCCCTTTAAACTGGCTTTCAAATTTATCAAGCCATTCTAACAGGGATTGGTATAACAAACGCTGCTGTTCAAAAATCGCTTTCCCTCCTAACGGAATATCTGGATAGCTGGCGTCATATTCATCAATGGACTTTGCTGAAGCCGTAAAATTGTCCCGCAGCTTCTTTATCAAATCCAGTGCTTTTTCCCTGTCCATTTTGTTTAAGTTTGTAATGACAACATTGAAGTCAAACAGCAATGGGACTTTCTGGCTTGCGTAAGTTTCCATAAGCTGCCCAAAATACGCCCGTCCCTTATCCGTGATGGAATAAACCGCTTTATCAGCGAATTTATCCCCTTTCACAATACTGCTCTCTAAATAGCCCTGCTCATTCATTTGAAGCACTTTCCGATAAATGGACGGGACGCTAATCTTTGTCCATCTTGAAAGATGATGGTATTCAACATCTTTCTGGATGTCGTATGCACTCTGCGGTTTCTCCATAACAATTCCGAGAATTACCAAATCTATGGATGACATATTCTCACCTCCGTTTTTACTATCATCAATATTACTATTGATGATAGTAAAAGTCAAGAGATATTTCCTTTTTAGCTATCATCCATTCTATTACGCCTATTCCAGTTGTTCCAAGCAGCCTGCTTGTATCGCTCTAATATTCAAAGCAATCTTTTCTTCCGACCAGTCCCACCATCTCATTTTAAGCAACTGTTCTATTTTTTCATCTGAAAAACGTCTTTTTATTGGTTTTGCAGGGACGCCACCCACAATAGTATAAGGCGGCACATCTTTCGTGACAACCGCACGAGTTCCAATAACTGCTCCATCTCCAACCGTCACGCCTGCTAAAATAACCGCTTCATACCCAATCCATACATCATTCCCGATGTTTATATCCCCTTTATTATCCCATGCTTCTGTGACACTCTTTTTCTCAAGCCCCCATTCTTCAAAAAACAACGGAAACGGATAGGTGGATAAGGACGCCATCGTATGGTTTGCGCTGTTGAAAAGAAATTTTGCCCCGCAAGCAATAGAACAGAATTTTCCTATCTTGAGCTTATCGTGATTGATTGGATAATGGTACAGTACATTATTCCTCTCAAATTCCGCAGGGTCACTTACAAAATCGTTATACATCGTATAATCGCCAATCTCAATATTTGGATTAGTAACCACGTTTTTTAAATAGATAGTCTGTGTATCCCCTGTCCTCGGAAATATTTTTTGCAAATCTGCCATCTTGTTATCCTCCTGTCAACACATAATACACCGTAATTTTATCCTTTCGTTGTTACATCCTCAATACATAGAATGATGCAGAAATAATCAGTATAAAAGAGAGCCGCCATTGATACGGCAGCCCTCTCCAATTATTTCTGATATATTATTTTTCTTATAGCATATATCGAAAGATAATATTTGTCCGCAAGTTTCTCAATAGAAACACCTCTGCGGTATTCTTCAATGATAGCGTTATTGCGCCTTTCAAGTTCTTTCCGATAACCAGACAATTCACCCCAAGATTTATGCTGTTCGTTCTTAACTGGAATATAAATATATCCTGCTTGGACATATTTTTGTAATTCCTCAATCAGCATGTCGGGGAGAATGTCATTTGCATTCACATATTTCATACGCAGGCTTCCTCCTTGATTCTCCTAAAGACCACATGAAATGTGTATTTTTAGGTTCTAATGTCAAGCAGCAAAGCCAGATATTTTATATCAGCGACTTATATTTCTCCATGCAAATGTCGCTTATTACACTGGCTTTGCATGGAGTAAACCTTTATTTTTTCTTTTTTTATTCCTACACATAATATCCTCCAAACGATAGCTTCACATCAAAGTATCAAATAAACTTTTTCTTCTCGTATTCCCTTTCATCATTTTTCGATATGAAATAGGACTTTTTATATTATAGCACTTTTTATGTTTAAACTCAATAATCCAATGCTGCTTGTTCTCCAATATAGCATTTGTAGTTCCTATACATAGAGATTCTATCTCGTTTAATGAGAACTTCTATCTCTGTAAAATGGAACATATTAAACTTTAGAACAGGCGGTGGATATATGGAAATGGAAAAAACAAGAAAAACAGATACGGATTTGACTTTACTCCAATAGGGCTTGACATCAAAACTTTTCGTGAAGCCCAAAAGATAACACGGGAGAAATTGGCAGAAACACTTGATATTTCGCCACGGCATCTGCAAGCAATCGAACTGGAAGGGAAACATCCAAATCAAGCTCGTCCGTAGCGGTTAAAGAAGCAAGGCTTGCCACGGATAGATTCTGTATTATCTCCACGATGCCGCCGCTGACATAAGGCTCTTGATTACGTTGATTTCCACACGCTGACGCTCATTGTAAAACTCCGTGCCTGTTTCCGTCACTTCGATTTCCTGCCCCGCATACACAAGCTCCACGGCATGGGCTTCATCATTCAGCACCATTCCATATGGGGCGGTCACTTCCTTAACCTCATACTTTCCGAGATAAAGCTCTTTGCTTTCCGCTGTGCCGTCCTCGCCCGTAGTGAGCGTATCTACAACCTCGCCTTTCTTGGCTCTTACTGTTCCGTCTGTCGTAATAATATCCTCGGCTGCGGTAATCTCATAGACTGCGCCCTCTAAATTATCCACGGCAAAAATCGGCTGGTACAGCCCCTTGTTTCCCGATACCCTGCTGAATACCTCCCCAGACTTGGATACCGTGATTTTCCCTTTCTGCGCCACGTTGGAGCGTTCCACCTTGACAATGGTGACGCCGCTTTCCTCCTCGGAATTTTCCTGCTCCACATCAAAATAGACTGGCTCGGAGTCTAAAACATAGCCGTATGGGGCTTGCACTTCCACAAGCGAATATCCCTTGCCGTATTCAAGTGTCTGCGGCGTGATAAGCCCGCCGTCCGCTGTCGTGTAGAACGTGTCAATCTCCGTCACTTCAGGATAAGTGAATTTCATTGTTACAAGGTTTCCCTCTGGGTCGTAAATCTGGAAGCCTGCGCCCGCATAGGGGATGACCTTGCCCGTTTCCACGTCTTTCTTAACGATTTTAATATAGCTCTCAAAGTTGGCGTTGTTGATAAGGTAGCGGTAAGTCTGGCTGTCCTTGCAGATGAACACGTCAAAGTCTTTCATCAGCTCACGCCCGTCCCATCCAGAGGTCTGGTGTACGGTATAGATGCCATACGGCATATCCTTTGTCTAGGCAAAGCCGTTCTCATCGCAGATAAGCGTGTCACGCTCGGTTTCCTCAGCCGCATCAAAGCTGCCTGCGGATTTCAAATATACCTCAAAAACAGCCCCCTCCTCTGGCGTTTCAATCTGGGTTTCGCCGTTGTCTGTGTGCTTTATGATGGCAATATTGCCTTTGATAACCTGCTCATTCACATCATTCTTTGCAGAATTATATTCCACGGTGTAAAGCTCTGGCTCTGCCCCTACATGGTGTACGGTCGTGTCCAGAAGATAGCCCTCGGACGGGGCAATCTCATGGACGCTCCAATCGTTCCCGCAGATATAATATTTCGTTGTGAACTGCCCGTTTTCGTCGGTGGTGTAGGTGTCAACCAGTTCCTCGCCCTTATAGATGCCGTAAACCGCACCTGCAAGGGTGGCGTCTCCCTGCGGCTTCTTCCCCGTTTCCACATCGGTCTTTAATACCGTGACGTTGAATTTCTTTAAGATGTTGGTAAAGCTGCGTTTTGTGGCTTTCTTCCACTCAATCGGGGCGGTCTGGGATGCAGGGACGACGTAGCGGATAGCCGTGTCCACTTCCTCAAGGGTGTACGGCGTGCTGCCGCTGATAAGGACGTTCTCAAACTTCGCCAGCCCGTTCTTATCGGTCACGGCGTATTCATCAACCGCCAATCCGCTTAAAGATGTGCCGTAAAGGTGGAACTTCACGCCCTCCACAAGATTGTCCTCGGATGTTTTCACGACTTCCAGACTGCCACGCTTCAAGGTATTGCTGAACGTGACCGTAGAAGTTTTCCCGCCGATGATTGTCACGGTCTGGGTTTTCTGAGGCTCGTAGCGGTCGATGGACTGCTCCGTGACAGTGTAAGTGCCAGGGAATAAGCCCTCCACCGTGATATTCCCGTCTTTATCTGTCTTTACGGTCTTGTTGAAGCCGTCGCCCTTGATGGTAAAGGAAATCCCTGCAACAACGCCGTCCTCGGAAGTCTTTTTCAATGCGACCGTGCCTGTCGGCGTTTCCACGTTGATATACGCCGTCATGGTGTCCACGTTCTCCACGCCCGTAATGACATCCTGTAAATTCGGGTCGCCGTAGGCAATCATCTTCGCCCCGCTGCTGACCGTCGGCGTGTTGTTCCTCGTTGCTGTAATCCTCGCCTTGCCGTCAATCGCTTTTTTTGAGGTGATGGTGAGCTTGTTCCCAGATTTGGAAACTTTCACACTGCTGTCGGAACTGGTAAAGGAATACTCGGAAAGAGCATTATTCTTATCCGTCAATGTCAGGCTGTACTTCCCGTCCTTATAGGCAAGTTCTTTTGTAATATCTTTCTTGCCCGCCGACATGAAGCTCGGAATCGTGCTGTGCCTTGTCATGAATGACACAATCTGGTCGTAAGCCGCCCTCGCCCCGCTGTTTGCATAGTTCGAGCCAAAGTGCAGGCTGTAAACGGTCGTGCTTGTCTGGCTGTACGGGCTTGCAGAGTTACGGCATCCCGTAACAAACTCCCACACAAGGGTCTGCGTGGCAAGCCATTTCTCATCGTCGCTTCCAGATAAATTTCCGCTGTTCCCCTGATAGCCGTAGAGCAGGGTAAGCCCCACCGCCTTTTTCTGGTCTGCGGAGAGGGCGTTCCATGTGTTGGAAGACGCTTTTGCCAGCGTGTTGCCTGTTTTTAAGGGTACGCCCGGCTGAAGGCAGAACGCCGTTTCCCCGTCCACATACATGCGGTACTTGTATTCGCCCGTGCCGCCTGCGGTATGACCGCCGATGTTCGCACTGGAATTATACCTCATGGCGTTCCCTGCGCCGTCATAGGTGTGGGTACTCTCAACCATGACAATAATCGCTTCGTCACGGGTCAGCTCCTTAATCTCGCATTTGAGCGTTTCAAGCCCTGCAAGCTCGCAAGCCTTTTTCCTCCTGTGACCGCTGATAAGCTCATACCGCCCGTCCTCTTTCTGGCGGACAGTGGCAGGGGTCATTATTCCGCTCCGCCTTACGCTGTCCACAAGCTGCTCCATGTCCTCGTCCATTAAGACCTTGAACGGGTGGTCTGGGAACTCGTCAATCTCCGCAATCGGGATTTCCCTAATCTTGCTTAGGTTCGCTTCCGCACGGCTCTCGTCCGTTTCAAAGAGGTCATCGTATGCGGTCAGCTCGATTTTGTTTTCTCTGTTTCTCGCCAAGCTCTGTCACCTCCTTTCCGAACTGCTCGTAAGCGGCGGCTACCTTGCCGCCTTTGTCGTAGGCAAAAATGCTCTTTCCCTCTGCGGTGGCTTCCACGGCTCGGATGGAGTGGGGTATCTGTGTGTCAAATACTTTAATCCTCTGCCCGTAGGCACTTTTCACCGTTGCCGTGATTTCCTTAGAGATGTTCGTGCGTGGCATTACCATCGTCATAAGGATGCCGTCAATCCGCAGGTGCGGGTTGATTTGCCGTTTCACTTTAGACACGGAGCGAAGCAACAGCTCTAAGCCTTTGGCGGAAAGATAATGGGGCTGTGTCGGGATAACCACGCTGTCAGCAGCCGCAAGCGCATTGATTGTCAGCATACCCAAACTCGGCATACAATCAACAAGGACAACCTTACTTGTCCAACTATGCAACATCGGGAGTAGATACCAAAAGGTTAATTGTACGTTCATTACCTCGTTGAACCACTGTCGGATGTTCCGAAAACTCAACTTGATTATTTTCACCATACCGTACCACCTTATCCGAAGTCTTTAATGAATATACTAAAAAGCCTGTAAAATCAGATGATTCATTACTTTGTGATAATGGAACATTACTGCTGCTTCTCTAGGTTGAAAATTTTTCAAATAGCACACTTCATCATTACTCAATCATCTCATCCGCAACTTCTTTTTGTTTCTTATGATTTTCTGCAACCCAATTTAAAGCTAATTTCTGTAATTTTTGAAACAATTCAATGTGTTCATTGTATTTTTCAGAAGATAGACATCTACGTTTTTCTATTAATCTAATCACATTATTAGCTTTATCCTCTATACCCGTTTCACGTTCCGTACCAACTATAACTTGCCCATCGTCTGACATGATTAATTTCAGAGACTTAAATATACTTTCCAAATTATCTGTATCCTGTCCCTGCTGATTTGGAGTATCAATTATATAAAAGTTAAAAGGACTGTCTGTTCTTTCAAGATTATATAAATATAATGCTGATTGATACATATAAACTATTCGAGGTGTTTCACTACCAGTGTGGTCAATTACTTGCACAAAATCTCGTAATTTTATGAATGTCTTTGGTACATTAATTTTATCTGCCAATATACGGCAATTTCCTTCAATCTTATCCTTAATTTCTTTTGACCTTTTTTTAGATTTCATTTCATTAATTTCATCATCTAACTTTGCAATTTCAAATGAAATTTTATCCACTTTTTTCTCAAGGATGTCCAACTGTTGCCCACACGCCTCATACATTTCATATTGACCTTTATTTTTGTAGTATGAAGAATATGATATAAACTCTTGTGATTTTTGTATTTTTAATTCAAGTGACTCCAATTGCCTACTAATCTGCTCATATTTTTGTGCCAAATCAGATAAAGTATTTTCAGTCACATCTAATGCTTCTGTTAGCTCCATTTTTAATTTTTCACAATGAGCATAATCAGAACTTATATTCATTTGCTCCGTTAATCCATTAGAATAAACAGCACCGCAAGTTGGACAAACTAATTCATTTTCTTGTTTCATTGCAAATTCTATATCTTTTTCTGTTTCAATAAGATTTTGTTCAACAATATGCAATTTATGTTGATTCATATACGTCTCATTTTCATAGATTGTCATTTCCGCTTTTATAGAAAAAATATCTTTTCGTAAAGCATCTGCTTGTTGTACTAGATTCTCAATTTCTCTAGTTGCTTCCTCAATAGACTTTGAATTATCCAATTGTGACAAAGAATTAGAAATCTGTTCAACAAAGTTCTGATTGTGATTTAATTCCTTTTTCTTTTCCTCTTTCTCCATTATATGTTGCGCTTTTTGGGTTTGAAGAGAATAATACTTATCATCAAGATAACCACAAACATATTTATTTGTATTCTTTTTCCAATCTTTAATATATCCCACTTTATCAAAAGCGTCAGCTATTTTGTTCCACCCTTCATCCTGGTCGATATATTGGAACCTAAAAAGTAAAGGGGGTGTTATATTAAACTCTTTCCCCTCTTTTGAAATACACGGCATTTTAACTCCAAAAATATCCATTAAGGAATTGCTATATTTATGAAATTCATCTGATTCAATTATACATAAATATTCGCCTTTCGACTGCTCAAAAATTTGAAATTTTTTACCTTGCCGTATTATGACATATTGATTTTTCCCATATTGAAAAAAGATTAAATATGAAGATATAAGCTCTTTCCAATCCTTTTCTATTCTTTTAAGTTCACACCCAAAAGTATAAAAAATGCTTTTAATGATTGAAGATTTTCCAGTCTTATTCCCACCTAAAATAATATTCAATCCTTTCGAAAAAGGAACTTCTAATGAACGTGACTCACTCTGACTGATTACAATCAGTTTTTTTATTATCAGCCTTTTCATTTTTCTTTTCCTCCTCTCTTTTTCGCATATATCTTATTAAAAGTCGATATTTTTGTTCTGTCTCAAATTTCTTTGCTGAATCTTTGCTCATAATACAATACCTGCGTTATTTTCAAGTTGACCTATAATATGACACACAATCCAGTGAACTTGATACTCAAAACGATTATATGAACTAGAACCTGCCTGTTCCCTCTGTTCCAATTCAAGAACTTTACCCATTCTGTATCCCCCCTTTGTTCATCTGTTCCATTTCTGTTTGAAAGTCCAATTCTTCTTCCACTCTTCTTCATCCACTATCGCATCAAACACTGGCTCAAGAAATTTCTGCATCTCCTTAATAACCACCGCAAATTCCAACGTATCATCTTTAATATTTTTTAAAAAATATCTCCACCGCTTCTGCATATCTTCATCTTCGGAAAGTGCCAGAATACGCTTAAAGCTATCTCTGTCATAAGGCGTTTCTCTTTTCTTCAATGTTTCAAAAATTGCCGCCCGTAGCTTCGCTCCCTCAAAATCGAATGTTCTTGCTAGATAATATATATCGTAAAAGTCTTTCATCCTGCCAGTCAATTCAAATCGTTGCAAAATAGCGTCAAATTTCTCTGCTATCGTACTTTCCAAAGAATACGTTTTTATCACTGGCTTTTCAAAATCTGGAAGCTGTGTATTGATTCTTCTTTCCTCCGCTTTTGGCACAATAATATCTCCCACACCAATATCCACATTAAACGGCACACGGACATTTTTTATCTGACCGATAATTTGAGTGCTGATGCCGTGGTATTTCCTCTGTGGGGAAATTTCTTCAAATCCCTTTGCTGTCATGGAAACAAAGTCATTTCCTGTTGATGTCTCAATAATCTTACCAATCATACTTTTTACATCTTCTATGGAATTGGAAAATCCACGAAGCAGGAAATCAACATCTATCGTTGCGCGGCTTTCAAAATTAGTAAGCGTATAGATGAACAATCCGCCTTTCAGAATAAGATTGTCTTCATAACCAGATTTTGAAAGTTTCCGCAAAAATTCCTCCTGCATAAACAACTGCAAACACTGTTGATAGCTGATTCCAGAAATCTTAGCTTTGTTTTTCAATTTCGCAAGAACGGACGCTGCCTTATCTGCCATTACAACCACACTCCAATCAAATCCTTTACACGCTTTTGCACCCGCAAAGTCTTTGCGTACTGCATAAGGTTCGGAATATTTTTCTTCTGGTCTTTTACATAGCCCTGTATTGCCTTATTAAAAATCTCTTTATCCATCTTATTCATATTCCTCAGCACATCGCAAATGGTACGGTCACGGTCATAAATATGAACTTCTTGGAAGTCAATTTCCCCTTTTGTTTTTCCAATGGAAAGCAGCTCTGGCTCAACCCGATAAGCCTTAATAAAAGGATAATCTATATTTGTACGCTTTCTGGAAGTATTTTTGTCAATGGTAATATTCCATTCAGCGGGATTCCTGTCACTGTATCTATAATAGAAAAGGGCTGTTTCCATACAAAGAACTGCATCAGGGAACAGGCGGTTGACAATAACCACCTCACTCGTACCATAGTCATCCACCCAATGGTAACAGCCCCTTTTTATTCTTTCAATCAATCCTTGTTCCAGCATACGTTGAATATCTCTATAAAACAATTTTTCATTTGTAAGCTGTGCTGTTGTCATTACGTAGCCATAATCAGAAAATATTTTGCTTAGTATTCTTATATCATTTTGTGTTAGCATTATTTCCTCCTTCTGACGCATTTACTGCGTCATTCAGGTAGATTTGGAAGTTTACTTCCAAACTTTCACCTCTGCACTAAAATACGCATAAATTTTTTATCGCTTGTGTGCTTTACTACATTATATCTATTCAACGCAAAAAAATCAAGCGAATCAAATCGAACAACTTCAAATCTTATACTTGTGTGCTTTACTACATAAAATCAGACCTACTTGTCCACAATAAAACAAATAGGTCTGACACAATTTAACCTGCTATATCAAATCTCGTTGAAGCAATGCCATATATAGTTATCGTTCTTTCCGTATCTCTAACTTCGATAGAATAAGGCTTCCCGACATTCCCCGCATCTTCATTTTCATCATACTTCTTTATCCTCTCAAACGTCGAAAAGCTATGTATCGGAAATCCCACCGTATCATGCCCGTCCCAAAATACAGTAAGTGGAACATTACCGCTGCTTCTCTGGGTACTGAAGAGCTTGCTCACTTTGAAATGATTTGTGCGATTGTATACCAGCTTACGAGAAATCTTACGCCGGAGGAAATTGAGAAATCCGGTTTTGACAAATATTATGTTGACCATACGCTGGCACTTTGGCCGCAGGCGGCAGGCGGCATTCCGTTTAACGCGTGCGAGTTCCAGTCAAAGGGCGACGTGATTACGGATTTGACCGAGGATCTTGCGGCAGAACAAAAAGCCCGCACAACGTATGACAATATCCTGCGTCTTGTAAAAGATCCCGAGGTCTGTGAACCGATTCGTTTTCTGCGTGCAAGGGAAATCGTGCATTTTCAGCGTTTCGGTGAAGCGAACCGTACAAAATGAAATAAAAGATTTTTTACGTCTAACAGGACAGCATTTCTGCTGCCCTGCCCTTTCATATCTTATTTGATTAACACTACTTTGTCTGATTTCTGACATCTTCAATCTTCAAAGTGCAAAACACCGGTTCACTGTTGTTTGTATAATACCAAACCACACTTTTGTCAATCACAATCGGCTTGCAGTCTGACAATGCACTGTCAAATCCGTAAATTCCCGTTACCAGCTCACCCAATGCATTGAGCAATACACACTTTACCTGTGTTCCTTCCATCCACATTAGCATAAACTCATCGCCGCTTATTTTCACCAACTGCGGTGTCGAAACAGTCGGGTCCGTGGTTTCTTTATAGTTAGTAATCCAATGAACCGTTGTCCCCTCATTTGTATAATTGTCTTTTAATGTGCTTGTTACAAAAATATTCCGTACACCTGAAGAATTGTATGTTGCAGGGTTTTGTTCCACTGAATTTCCGGCAGTCAGATAAGCCGTGTTTGATGCTTCTAACCCGCCTACCGATACTCCCGTATAAGGATTGCCTACTTTTCCCTGAATCGGCAATACGCTGATACGGTAACATCCGCCGTTTATAACCTTTTCGTCCTCTGCCTTCCTGGCATATTTTGCCAATACAACGGAGCGCGGATAAGCATCGCCGTGATCAACTGCAAGCAAGTCGGAACCGTCCCGCAGTATAAACTGGTTAAAGGAATGACTTACATACGCTGTTTGCGAAATACCTGTAACCTGTTCTATTAATTCCATCTTTGAAATTCTAACACTAAATGCCATACTTGCCTGATGATTATTTCCGTCATAGCTTTTATACATTTGATGACAGGAACGGATAAACAGCATATCGCCGCATTCCTCCATGCGAAGACTTCCGTTCTTAAACGGATCAATCGTATTTGCCCCGTATATACTCAGTGCACCTTTGCGCTTCCATTTCTTATCATATTTTACAACGCGCATAACCTCAACATCGTTGCTCTCTTCCGGATTCCGCTGTCCAAATACAAGGAAGTAATAATCTTTTCCTTCAAAAAATCCACCGAATTTCGGTAACTCCATCTTAATATATTTGCGGGAAACAAATGTAAAGTCTTCGTTAAAGATTTCTGCATATACCCCTTTGCCGCCAACATATTCCACGCGCATCAGGTTACCGTCTGCCTCTACCAGGTAGGAGCTCATAAGTGAACCGTTAAATGATACATAATTATGCCTGTTCATATTGGTGGAAATGACAGGTGTCATTTTCGAGGCAGGCACGTCAATCTTTGCAGACTTTGTCATTTCACCCGTAAAGTTCCCCTTTCCGGTTATTGTAACTGCAATACTGCTGCCTTTTACGGTAGAATAAACCGGTGCATTATAATCCCTGCCTAACTGCAGCATTCTTTTATTATACAGTAACGTAATGCCTGATGTCATTGAGCCCTGTATGGATGCCTTTGATATGTTCTGCGGTTTAATCACAAACGTAACGCTTTTCTTTGCACCCGCATAGTTCCCGATACCTGTTACCGTAACAGCCGCTGCTGTCGTTGCATTCAGGTTACGCCCATAAGCAACCGTATAATCCTTGTTTAATTTGAGCGTTTTCTTTCCTGCCTTTACCGATACCGCAGGTTTTTGCAGTGTTCCGGTATAAGTCTGATCCGGAATTGCCTTAATTTCCAGCTCTGATTTTGATGCAGGTGTAATCTTAAACGAACCGACTACTTTCCCCTTATAGTTTCCTTTTCCTGTAACAATCACATAGGCATCACCGGCATTGACATTATTCTGATACTGTACTGTATAGTCTTTATTTTTCTCCAGCGTTATCTGATTGACTTTTACGATTGGTTCAACATCGGTGGTAATCGGCTTTCCTGTAAATTCAGCAGTTCTTGTTGTAAACGTAACGTGTTTCGAAGTGATAAGCATCTCCGATTCTTTCAGCTCATATACGGCAACCTTTGCATAAGCAGAACCGGTATAATTACTGGTTTCCGCAGCGATTACCTTTACCTTTGCCGATGCCGTCTTTTTTTGTGTCAGACTGCTGTCATATTCAAGCTTGTAATCCCTTTTTGCCACCATCCGGGAACCGTCATAAATCCATATTGACGGAGCCGCTTTACTGTTAACGGTCATGCCGTCCGCAACAATTTTCAGTTTGCTTATCGGCTTTTTATTAATCGTAAACTCCTGTGTGACCGATCCTGTATAATTACCGCCGCCCTGTATGATGACCTGACCGGTTCCTGCATTGACATTGTTGGTATACTTTACGGAATAATCCACTCCCTCCGTAAGCGTCACCTGTTTTTTCCCATCCTTAACAGTAACTTTTACTACCGGTGTATAAGACATACCGTCATACATCTTTGGCTTTATTTTTGAGATTGTGACATTCGCAGCCGCTAAGTCAATCTTTTCCTCGGAAGCTTTTAACACATCGGAAACACTCTGCGCCGGCACGGTTTCCGTTTCCTGCGTCCATTTTGCATACAGAATTATATCCGACGTAACCATATCCGTCTCAAAATCCCATGCGTTCGTACACTCCGGGTCTTTATACCAGCCGTCAAACAGGCAGGCTTCTTTAATCGGATTTTTTGGGTGTGCTGCAGTTTTATTTTCAGGAACCGACTGCGCCGCTACAGTTGTTCCGCCATTTGTTTCAAAAGTTACGGTATACTGCAAAGGCTCATCTTCGGCTGTTTCTTCTGTGTCCTTTGAAACGGAAAAGAATTCGACCTGATAGCAGAGATATTCTTCTTCATTTTTTGTAATTTCTACCTGATATAAATCTCCGTCTGCATACGTTTCCGCATCCGAGAGTTTTGGGCGAAAGATAATGCCGTTATCATCCGCATAAAAATCTCCGTCTGCCGCATCTGCTGAAAAGTGCCATTGCGCACCGTCAGACTTGCGTGTAAGATTCACATGAATATCTGCTGTGTTCAATGCCTCGCCGGTTGAGACAGACCAAAAACTTTCTTTGTCAAAATAAGTAACCGGCATTGTCTGTGCAGGCCACGCGACACTCATTACGGTCTCGTCACTGTCGGAGCAATCTGCCGCATATACAGCGCTGTAAACGCCCTTACCGTCCTTTACCGCGCCAAATCCGAACTGCTGCGCAGACGGATTTAAAATCTGCCTGCGCAGATTGATTTCAGAAAAATTGTCCGTATCACTGCCCATTAAACAGGAAGCATTCAGGATTTCCCAAACCGACGGATTTCCGTTTGTATATGTAAGATTGGAATTGAGCGCGCCGTCACATGCAATTCCATATAACTCCTCCGATATTTCCTGCGGCTGCACAGGTTCATGGCTCAATTCGCCATTCATGCAGTTTACAAATGCCGCCGCCTGGCTTAAGCGACTGTACTCGTCACGAAAAGACACATCATACGACACTCCGGCAATAAAACGAATTTGTCTGATATAAGCCTTTGCCGCGTCCAACGCAGTGTTGGACAAAACGCCCGTTTCGTAAGGAGAGGCAAAGTCAGGCTCTGCCGCATAGGTGATTCCATCCGTACTTACAGCAGTTTCCTGTTCTAAAAATTCCCTGATTTCGTCAGGCGTATGATATGCCGCCTGAAGCTTCAATTGTTTTGGCTTTTTTTCGGTATCTTCTTTGCTTGTTTCTTCGCTGCTTTCGGTTTCTTCACTGCTTTCAGTTTCTTCACTGCTTTCGTTTTCCTCACTTGCGCCCGTTTCTTCGGTCGTTACCTCCACAGTGCTTTCTGCAATTTCTTCATCTGATATGGTTTCCGTTCCCGATCCTGTTTCCTGTACGGATTCCTCCTCAAGCGGCTCTTGGCTTTCCGGCTCCTGTTCTTGCGGTTCCGATACTTCTTCACATTCCTTGGACACGGTATCTTCTTGCGTTTCCTGCGTTGTCTCATACTGCACCGTCGTGCTCTCAAAATCTGCAGAACGCTCCTCCTGCACTTCTTCGGTTTCCTCAACAGCTTCCTGCGTCTCCCTGGCCTGTACCAAAGTCAGTGCGGAAAAATCGCCTGTCGTAAACAGCATTGCAGCCGATAACAGCATACATAAAAATTTCTTCTTCATATAAAATCCCTCTGTCTTCTCAAAATTTTTGTTTTATCTTACTGCATTCTTTTTCTGTATTCGTTCCAGTTCTCCCCCCTGTTCCATAATACAATCTGGTCTACAAATAAATTGTGAAACAATTACAAAACAATACGCCAATTTTGATTTTTTGGCTCGATTTGCACTCAAAAAAGTAAATTAGCGTATTGAATTTATCATACCAAATTATGTCAACAAATACAAGAGGAATTTTGCCGTTATCCAACTACGTCTGCCAGCCGGTTATAGTGTACTTGCCGCTTCTCATAAAATGAAAAAAACATGAGGTAAAAACATTTATGCAGAAAAACGAAAACATCCCAATACCCGGAACACAAATACAAACAGACAAAATGAGGCTGACCGCAACGAATATCTATCCTGTCTTTCAAAAAAAAACCAAACCGGAAGTCCGACAGGAAGCTTCTGCAAATCTCTATCGGATTTTTAAAAAATATGCAGATGTATGACGCATTATACGCAAGACAGTCTGTTGAAAAAAAAGACAGCATATCCGTTGAAAGCCAGCTTGAATACTGCAGATATGAAACCCGCGGAGAAGCCTTTATCGAATATACGGACAAAGGCTTTTCCGGCAAAAATACTAATCGCCCGGGCTTTGAAAATATGATAAACGATATTCGGGCGGGCAAAATAAGGCGTGTAATTGTCTATAAACTAGACCGAATCAGCCGCTCCATTCTCGACTTTGCAAACATGATGGAACTCTTCCAAAAATATCGTGTGGAGTTTGTTTCTTCCACTGAGAAATTTGACACATCGACACCAATCGGCAGGGCGATGCTGAATATCTGTATTGTGTTTGCCCAGCTGGAGCGGGAGACAATCCAAAAACGTGTAACGGACACTTATTACGCACGGTGCAAACGCGGATTTTATATGGGAGGACGCGTCCCTTACGGCTATCGCTTGACCAATACGGTCATTGATAATATCCGCACCTCCATGTATACGGAAGTGCCTGCGGAAAGCGAACAGCTAAAGCTGATTTATTCCATGTATGCAGATTCAGGTACTTCCCTGGGCGATATAGTTCGCTACTTAAATGGACATCAGATTAAAAATCTGCGCGGTGCAGACTGGAATACTGCCCGTATCAGTGAAATGCTCCGCAATCCTGTATATGTGAAAGCCGACATCGACGTATATCGTTTTTTCCAGAATCAGGGTGCGGTAATTTGTAATCCCGTATGCGATTTTACGGGAGATAATGCCTGTTATCTCTATAAAGGCACCGTATCCGCAACAAGAAAACAATGCGACCTGTCTGAAAAAGAGCTTGTACTTGCACCGCATAAAGGCTTTATCTCCTCTCAGACATGGTTAGCCTGCCGGCAAAAGAGCCTGAACAACAGGCAATCCACAAAGACCTGTAAACCGAAGAATTCATGGCTTTCGGGTAAAGTAAAATGCGGCAGATGCGGTTATGCACTGACAATCCGCAGGGCAAAGACGAAATGGGAGCGCTACTTTATATGCAGCCGTTCAGGAACACACGGAAACTGCAAAGGGGCAGGATGTACGGTTTATGCGGATGTTTTGGAAGAATATATATTGAATGCTGTCAGTAAACGGCTGTCAGAATTTCCGGTTCTCCAAGAAAACATAAGCCCCTCCATAAGTGACATGGCAAACGCACAGACAAATATGACAAAAAAAATCCGACTGACACAGATTGAGGAGGAAATCGAAGAACTTCTTTCCAAGGTGTCAGGAGCTGGAAGTATACTGATCAAATATATTGACGAAAAAGTTTCAGAATTAGATGCGCAGCGCAAATTTCTGCAGCAGGAACTTGTGACAGAAGGTTCTGCGGACACAAAACAGAAACCTGCACAGATAACCGGTCATGTAAAAACATGGGAAACGCTCTCTTTCGAAGACAGGCAGGCTGTAGTTGATATTTTGATCAAGGTTATTCGGATTGCCGACGGAAATCTTGAAATCACTTGGAATTTGTAACCACTGTGTGTTACTGCAATCCTCCCGTTTCGGTGAAGCGCTGCGTATTGCACAGGAGAATCTCGATTCACGCAATTTCTACGCATTTAATCCGGAATTTGATAAATAAATTTCTTTATTTAATCGACAAAAACGCTCCGATACAGCCGCTAACTCAAGCGGGTGTATCGGAGCATTTTTCATTCGAATATCCCCGCGAATATTTTTTTCCCGTTTGGCAATACTCAACATCAAATGAGTTCACACCTGTATGCGCTGCACAAAACCGCATAACGGGCATATTAAGAATGGGGGATTACTATGTATCAGACATTTGAGGAGAACAAACAATATCTGAACGAAATGCTGCATGTGAGCGAATGCTTTGATATTGTAAACCGTGATATTACAATCGGTGAAAAAAATGCAGCCTTCTATTTCATAGACGGTTTCTGTAAAGATGAAATGATGCAAAAAATTTTACAGTTTCTTATGGGACTGAAAAGCGATGACATGCCGCAGAGTGCCAAGGATATGAATAAGCTTTTGCCGCATGTAGAGGTTGATTTGTCGAAAAATTTTGATGAAATCGCAAAAAATGTGCTTTGCGGCGTATTTGCGGTAATCATTGAAGGCTTTGATGAATGTATTCTAATCGACTCTCGCACCTATCCCGCCCGCGGCGTGTCGGAACCCGAAAAAGACAAGGTTTTAAGAGGATCAAAGGACGGCTTTGTGGAAACCATCGTATTCAACACGGCTCTGATACGCCGCCGTATCCGGAGTACCGATCTGCGGATGGAAATGCTCAGCGCAGGAAACGCTTCCAAAACGGACATTGTACTCTGCTATATGGACAGCCGCGTCGATAAGGAATTCCTAAAAAAAATCCGCAGCCGGATTAACGATATTAAGGTCGATGCGCTTACCTTAAATCAGGAAAGTCTTGCGGAATGCCTTTATACCTCAAAATGGTTCAACCCGTTCCCGAAATTTAAATACACGGAACGTCCCGATACTGCCGCCGCACAGGTTTTAGAGGGCAGTATCATTATATTGGTGGACAACTCACCCTCCGCCATGATTCTTCCAATCAGCATCCTTGATATGATACAGGAAGCGGACGACTTCTACTTTCCACCCGTAACGGGCTCGTATTTAAGATTTTCGCGTTTTTTAATCCTGATTCTTACCTACTTTGTCACACCCACATTTTTGCTGTTAATGCAAAACCCTGACTGGATACCGCCTGCTTTTGACTTTATTGTCGTCAAGGAAGATATTAATGTGCCGCTGATATGGCAGTTCTTAATCCTTGAGCTCGCAATAGACGGACTGCGTCTTGCCGCCGTAAATACTCCGAACATGCTTTCGACTCCGCTCAGTGTCATGGCAGCGCTGATTCTTGGGGAATTTTCCGTAAAAAGCGGTTGGTTCAACGCGGAAGTAATGCTGTATATGGCATTTGTTGCAATCGCAAACTATACGCATCCCAGTTATGAACTCGGCTATGCAATTAAATTTTTCAGAATTATCAATCTGATACTGACGTCAATCTTTCAGTTTTGGGGGTATATTGCAGGCATCGTTCTGTTTTTGTTCGCAATTGTATCAAACAAAATGGTATCCGGACAAAGCTATCTCTATCCGCTTATTCCGTTTAACTGGAAGAAGGTCAGCCATGCACTGTTTCGCTACAGACTGCCAAAATCACAGAAATAAACAGCAACGCCTAAAGGCGGCATATTAAGAGAATGCACTGTATTAACTACAGTGCATTCTCTCCAATCATCATTTTAATTTTTCCCCGTAGACCCAAATCCTCCGCGGTTTGGTCCGGTCAGCTCACTGACCTCCTCAAATTCTATATCCGGCTGCTGCTCCATAATCCGAAACTGACAGATGCGGTCATTTAAATGAATCTCCGTGTCGCGCATTGCATACATCGGGACAAACCATGCGTCATCATTTCCACAGTATCCGCCCTCTCCCGTTTCCCTGTTTGGTCCGTCAATCACACCCTGATGGTTTACCTGTATCAATCCGAAATTTTTAAAAGTAGAACTCCTTGGCACGACATGCGCCTCATAACCCCTTGGCAGCTCCACTGCAATTCCCAAAGGTATCAGTTTAAACTCGCCCTTTTTCATCACGATGTTTTCTGCTGCCCGCAAATCAATCCAGTTCCCTTTTGCAATTTTTTCAAGCTTTTGTACCTTATCCGTAAAATACTTTATCTTAATTTTCACCCTGTACCTCTTTTTTCTCTCCAATGACATTATGCTTTCCGAATTGAACAGCTTCCGCCCGCGCTAAACGGAATGATATTTGTCTCACGCCCCATCGGAATATCGTCATAATTTTCACAATAAAGCACCGGCACCGATTTATCATCTGCCTGCAGCGTCGCCTGCACATCGATAACGCGCTGGTTGCTGCTGCCCTTCCACATCAGTGTCGTATCCCTCTTTTCCTGCTCAAACTCACCGTCCACAAGCACGTCCACATACCTCATCAGTCCGTAATTCATCACATCTTCCCACACATCGCCCGTGTAAAGCCAAATCGTCTTATCAGGATATTTTTCCCGAATTTCCATTGCAAGCTGCTTGACGCCGCCGCGGTTCGCACAGTGAAGCGGATCGCCGCCCGAAAAAGTAATCCCTGCTATATAAGACTGGTTAAGCTGTTCAAAAATCTCATTTTTTGCGCTTTCATCAAACTCCAAACCACCGTTCGGATCCCACGTCACAGGATTTTGACACCCTTTGCAGCAATGCTCGCAGCCTGCCACCCATAAAACAACCCGCAATCCGTCGCCGTTTAACATATCGTCCTTGGTAATATTGTGATACCTCATTCCGCTAACCTCTAATCGTTTTTAATTTTAATATAATATCAATAACATCCCGCCAATCAGAAGAACGCCTCTCCCGCGTTCTTCCAAACACTTAGAAATTCTGTTACTTTTCACGGGTCAGGAATGCGCATTTACTGCGCGTTCCGTGAGAACATGATTCATATGTGAGGGGCGATTTTTGCGAAGCAAAATTTGCATATCGCCCCGAATCGTTGCTATGAGCGGCTCCCAAGCCGTGAATAGTAACGAAATCCTTAGCATATGTCTTTTATATGCTGAATCTCTTAGTGTTTTACATACTTTTGCGTTCTGCAATTTCCGCCATCTTAGCATCATTAAGCCGCGTATCGCCATGCACGCGCGAGTAAGACAGGTATCCGTTCATGCGGTCAATCTTCGTCAGATTTTTGCTTCCGCACTTCGGACACACGTCCATTTCAAGCTCCTGATGCCCGCAGTCATCGCAGTATGCGAGCGACAAATTGACACCTTCATAAAAGCCCATTTCCATCGCACGCCGCACCAGCGTTTTGATTGCTGGAATATTATAATCAATCGGATATTTTACATACTGTATCTTTCCGCCGTTTGAAAGCTCCCAAAAACGGTACTCCAAATTTTGCTTTTGAATCGGCGTAATATCTTCCGTCACATGGCAGTGAAAGCTGTTGCTGACATATTCTCTGTCAGAAACGCCCTCAACGATACCGTACTTCGCACGAAACTGTTTCACCTGAAGTCCGCAGAGATTTTCGGCAGGCGTACCGTAAATCGCATAAAGATTTCCGTCCTCCTCCTTAAAGCGGTTTACTTCTTTATTAATGTACTCCAAAACCTCCAGCGCAAACGAACCGTCCTCCACAAGCGACTTTCCGTTATAAAGCATCTGAAGCTCATTAAACGCCGTAATGCCAAACGAAGCCGTAGCCGACTTTAACAGCGGCTTAATCTTGTCCGAAAGCTTCAATTTTCCGCCTAAAAAACCGCCCTCGCAGTACGCAAGCGGATTGGTTGACGCACGCATGTTTCCAAGATACGCATACGTTCTGATATGAAGCTGCCGGATTAAATTCAGATAATAGTCCAGTACCTCATAAAAATCCCTGCTTTCCTGCCTTGCCTTCGCCAATATCATCGGCAGATGCAGCGACACGGCGCCGACATTAAACCGTCCGACAAACACCGGACAGTCTTTCTCGTCCGCCGGATGCATTCCGCCCCGTTCATACCACGGAGAAAGAAACGCACGGCAGCCCATAGGGGATATTGCCTTTTTGTACTGCTTATACATACTTGCAATGTATCCCTTCCCCGTAAGGCTCAGCCAGTCGGGATACATGGTTTTAGCCGAACACTTAATGCCCGCCTCAAACACATCCTCAAGCTCCTTGCCCGGCCCGTGTAAATTTTCATCATATAAAAAGACAATCTTTGGAAAGAGAACCGGTTTTTTACAGTCTTTCTTTCCTTGTCCTTTCCTTCTTACATTCAACATGTGAATCGTTGCCATTTTCGCAAAACGTTCTTTTCCGATACCGGCTGTCACCGTAATAAACGGGTAATCCCCTCGGCTGCTTGCCACCGTGTTAAACTTATACTCCCATCCTTGAAATCCCTGGTCAAACTCGCGTTCCACGTCAGCCAACGCCACTTCCTGTGCTTTTTTCTCCTCAATACCAAGAGAACTGTATTTTTCAAGCGCCGCCTGATACGTTTTCTCAGCATAGGGCGCAAGAATCTTATCAACCTCGGGGACGGTAAATCCGCCGTACTGCTGGCTTGCCGCACTCAGAACAATATCGCCGATAACATCAAACGCAACATCAAGCGATTTCGGCTCATTATACCAAATATTGCCCATCTCAAATCCGCCCGAAAGAACGTTCTGCACGTCAAAAAGACAGCAGTTCATCGTATCACGGCGCGCCGACATATCATGCACATAAATATAGCCGTCCCTGCATGCCTGTATCTCCTCGGTGGTCATAAAAAATTTCTGATACAGCTCTTTATTAAACTGATTGAAAATCAGGCTCCGCTTTGTGGAAACAAGCGCAGAATCCGTATTGGCATTCTCTTTGTCGCCTACATACATGATTGACTGGCTCTTTTTGTACACGTCATCCATCATGCGCACAAAGTCCTGCTTATAATTCCGATAATCGCGGTAACTCTTGGCTACGACCGGCTTTACCTCCTCCAGGGCGCTTTCTACAATATTGTGCATCACGGGAATCGGAACTTCATCCGTCTCCATCTCGTCCACCTTGTTAATCACATAGCTGCATATATGGCGCTTGTCATCGTCCGTAAATTTTGCAAGTGCGCGGTAAGCCGATTTTCCGACAGCCGTTATCACCTTCTGCACGTTAAACGCTTCCCTGCTTCCGTCTTTTTTAATAACATAAACTGTGTTTTTGGGCTTGTAAAGCGCACCATAATCTGTCTCTTCGCTCATTCTCATTCCTCCGTCGCATGTTTTGCACCATATTTTCAGAATATTCTGACGTTTGCATAAAATACTACAAATTGTGTTTTTATAGGATATGTAATCTTATCCCTATACAATATATAGTGCCTGTTTATAAGTATAGAATAATTACCATACTATGTCAATTAAACAGATTCACAATAAAACCGAAAATAATTTATAAAAAAACTACAATATTTATGAAATATCATATTTCCTCTTGACTGATTTTGGTTTTACATAACAAACTCCTTAGATGGTCCGCAAAACAAAGAACACTTGTACGTCAAACGCTCTTTGGAAGACAAAAAAATGTACCGAACTGCATCGGTACATTTTCATCCGTACACTTGTTATTATTCCTTGACCTGCTCTGATTTCTCCTTTGGCTTCCAGCATTTCACACCGATAAATCCGCCAATGCCCGCTACGGCAACAATAACTGCAAAGGTTAATAAATACGATAAGGTCATCCGAATAAATTCTATTAAATTTGCCATGAAACATTACCTCTCAATCTGCTTCTTTTCCAGTAAGCTATATTTATAATACCACTGTCTATAGGTTATCGTCAAGCAGTTAATCTATTCAAACTGCGCTTGATAAAGCTGATAATAAAATCCCTGCCGCTCCATCAGCGCCCCGTGTGTGCCCTGCTCCACAATCTCCCCGTGATTGACCACCAAAATTTCGTCAGCATTCTGAATGGTCGAGAGCCTGTGCGCAATCACAAAGCACGTCTTATGCTCCATCAGTTTTCGCATCGCCTGCTGAATCTGCCGCTCCGTGCGCGTATCCACGTTGGAGGTCGCCTCATCTAAAATCAGCATCGGAGCATCTAAAAGCATCGCCCTTGCAATCGTCAAAAGCTGCTTCTGCCCTTTGGAAATATTCGTCCCTTCGTCCGTCAAAACCGTATCATACCCCTGCGGCAGCCGCATAATATACGAATGGATCTTTGCAGCCTTTGCAGCCTCCACAACGTCTTCAAGCGTTGCATTCTGCCGCCCGTATGCAATATTCTCAAAAACGGTCCCTTGAAAAAGCCACGTATCCTGCAACACCATCGCATACCCCTTTCGAAGGCTTGTGCGCGTCACATCGCGGATTTCGCGATTGTCAACAAAAATATACCCGTCCTGCACGTCATAAAACCGCATTAACAGATTAATCAGCGTCGTCTTTCCGGCGCCCGTCGGTCCCACAATGGCAATCAGTTTTCCATGCGGCGCACGCAGGTTCAGATTTTTGATAATCTGCTGCTCTTTCGTATATCCAAAGCTCACGTTTTCCAGCCGTACATCTCCCCTGACCTGACAAAGCTCCACCGCGTTCTCACTGTCCGCCATTTCCGCAGGCTCATCAATCATATTAAACACACGTTCCGCCGCCGCAAGCGCGGACTGCAGCTCGCTCATAATATTTGCCGCCTCGTTAATCGGTCCTGAGAACTTTCTTGAGTATAAAATAAATGACGAAATACTGCCAATTCGCATTTTTCCCGCCAAAAACAGCAGCGCGCCAAACACGCTGACAAGCGTAAGCGAAAGATTATTGATGAAATTGACTGTCGGTCCTACCACACTTCCATAGTATTCCGCCCGATAGTACGCTTCCACTGCCTCCTCGTTTTTTCCGTCAAATTTCCGAATCGTATTTTCTTCCTGATGATATGCTTTGAGTGTCTTCTGCCCCGTTATCATCTCCTCCACAAAACCGTTCAACTCTCCCAATTTACGCGAACGCAGCCGAAACAGCGGACGCGTTTTTCCCGTGATCAGTTTTGTCAAAAACGTGGAAAGCGGCACCGTAAACGCAAAAATCAGCACAAGCCGCGGAGAAATCGCAATCATCATGGAAAATGCCCCGACAACCGTAATCAGCGTCGTGAGAATTTGTACCAAATCATTTGCAAGCGATGTGTTAACCGTGTCAATGTCATACGAAATGCGGCTGATAATATCCCCCGTCTGATGCGTGTCAAAATACCCCACCGGAAGCTCCATCAAATGCGTAAACACATCTTCGCGCATTTTGTAAACCACCTTGCGGCTGATATGAATCATGAGAACGGAAAGCACATAGGATAACGCGGACGAAACCAAATAAAAGATAACCATCAGCGCCGCATAGTAAAACACGCGCGCAAAATCAACCCTGCCAACGCCCGGCTCAATCGCGTCGATGGCATAGCCGGAAAGCATCGGTCCCATAAGGGCGAGCAGGTTGCTTGCGACGGTCAGACCCAGGGCGAACAGCACCCGGTATTTATACTGCACCATATAACGCGCAAGCCGCAGAATGGTTCCTTTACGGTTTTTTGGTTTTTCATATTTTTTTTGCTTTTCCGCCATTGAATCCCTCCACTTTACATCTGTGAATCCCTGATTTCGCGGTAGACGCCGCAGCTCTCCAAAAGCTCCTCATGTGTCCCATAGCCGGCTATTTTTCCGTCCTCCAGCACCATAATATGATCCGCATGCATAATGGAGCTAATCCGCTGCGCAATAATCAGCTTTGTCGTATCCGCAAAATGCACCGCCAGCTCATGGCGCAGCGACGCGTCCGTCCGGTAATCCAGCGCGCTCGAAGAATCGTCCAAAATCAGAATATCCGGATGTGCCGCCAAAGCCCGCGCAATTAAGATACGCTGTTTCTGACCGCCGCTTAAATTTGCCCCGCGTACATTCATCTGATTGTCATATCCGCGCCCTGCCGCCTCAACAAACTCTTTCGCTTTCGCGTGCATAACCGCTTTCCTGATGTCATCGTCCGACAGTGTCCGCCCCATACGGACATTCTCCGCAATCGTATCTTCAAAAATGGTGTCGTTTTGGAATACCACGCCAAACAATTCCCGCAGCCTGCCCGTCGATATGGTGCGGATATTTTCCCCTCCGATAGAAATCGTTCCCTCATTGACATCATAAAAACGCATCAAAAGCGCGGCAATCGTACTTTTGCCCGCACCTGTGGCACCGATAATGCCAAGCGTTTCCCCCTTTTGCAGCGAGAAACTGATGTCCGACAGACTTGGCTCCCCGGCATGATAGGAAAACGTCACATGGTCAAAGCAGATATACGCCCCGTCCTTTGCAAGCTTTTCACAGAGCGTCTGCTCCACCTCCTGTGGAACGTCAATAATTTCCACAATCCGGTTTGCAGAGGCAATCGCCTTGGAAATAATGACAAACATTTTAGAAATATTGATCATGGCATTTAGGATAATCGTAAAATATGTAAGAAACGCCAAAATTTTCCCGACCTCGGAATACCCCTGATGCACCCTGTACGCGCCCGCAATCACGACAAGCACAATACCGAGATTTAAAAACAGGTTGGTCGCCGGATTGACAATCGCCATTGTAACGTCTGCCTTTTTTTCCAACGTGACAACTTCTTTGTTGAGCGTCTCATATTTTTCCTTTTCATAGTCGGTCTTTGACAACGCCTTAATCACGCGGATCCCCGCAATATCCTCCCTTAACAGCCGCACAAACTGATCCACGGCTTTTTGCAGCGCGTGATACATCGGAATGCTTTTCCTCGAAAAATAATAGGTCACAAACGCGGTCAGCGGCATAACCGACATCAGCACAAGCGTTAAAACCGGGTCCAATGTCAGCGTCACAAGAATCCCGCCAACGACCAAAATCGGAGCGCGCACACCAAGCCGCTGCACTCTGCCGAGCATTTGATGCACATTGTAAGTGTCAGTGGTCAGCCTTGATATTAAGGAAGGTTTTGTAAATTCATCTGTCTTTGCATTAGAAAGCCACATGATTTTTTCAAATAAATCGTGGCGTATCGTTTCCGTGGTATCTCTTGCCACCTTGGATGCCATACGGTTTGCCAGCACGTTAAAAGTGAGCGCCAGCACCGAGCATACAAGCATCACCAGCCCCCACAGATAAATTAGGTTTCTTGTGCCCTGGGGAATAATCGTATCAATCATGTACGCCAGTATCCAAGGCAGACATAAGTCCATAATCGTACCAATAAATTTAACGATAAAGCCAATCAGCATTCGCCCGTAATAAGGTCTTAAATAGACTGACAATACCTTTTTCATACCTTCCTCCATAAACCAGTATTTTTATTTATTCCAGCCATTCTACATGACAGAACTCACAGCACAATTTCCCCGACAACGTCCTCAAGCAGGCTGTCCTTGTCAGGACAGTCCGCCGCCGCCGTCGCAAGCATGTCACACCGCTCGTTTTCAGGATGTCCCGCATGTCCCTTAACCCATGTAAACGTCACCTTATGCGCTTGTTTTGCACGCAAAAGCCGCTGCCAAAGGTCGATGTTTTTGACCTCCTGCTTTGCGCTGTTTTTCCATCCCCGTTTCAGCCACCCCTCTATCCAGTGCTGGTTGAAGGCGTCCGTCACATACTTCGAGTCGGATATGATTTCAACTTCACAAGGCTTTGTCAACGCCTCAAGCCCTACAATGACCGCCATAAGCTCCATGCGGTTGTTTGTCGTCTTTTTATAGCCTGCCGAAAACTCCCGCTCGTGAAGTTGACTTTTCGAGTCAACATACTGTAAAACCGTTCCGTAGCCGCCGGGACCTTCCGGATTTCCCCGTGCAGCACCGTCAGTAAAAATTTTCACAAACATTCGTCTATCTTCTCCATTCTCCCGTTCTTAAAAAACTGCCTGCCATATCGTCTGCTTTTTTAATAATATCTTCAGAAAATCCGATAATTTCAAGGAGCCGTATCGCGTTTCGCGTGTGTGCCCGCCCCCCAAGAAGCCGATACGAAAACAGCACGTCTCCGTCTTTGACCTCCTCTTCAAAGTGAAAATTATCATATTCCCTGTCAAGCAGATGTGTCAGTTCAATATCATGCGTTGCCGCAAAACAATATACGCCTTGGCGTGAAAGTTTCTTTAAAATCTGAACCGACGCGGCAATCCGTTCCACCGTATTTGTCCCCCGAAGGACCTCGTCCACAAAACACAGAAGCGGGTTAACGCTGTCGGAAAACGCCGCATCCACGATACGCTTAATTGCCTTAATCTCAACCATATAATAGCTTTCGCCCTGCTCTAAGCTGTCACGCAGCGACATCGACGAATAAACCCTGTAATAGTTTCCGCTGTAAGACCTTGCACAGCAGGTATGAATGCTCTGCGCAAGAATGGCGTTTATCGCCACCGTCTTTAAAAACGTGGATTTTCCCGACGCGTTGGAACCTGTGACAAGCATACCGCGGCTTTGACTGACACTGTTTGCAACAGGATTTTCAATACACGGATGGAAGCCGTCTTTTATGACAAGCGTGTCATTTTTCCCGTTTGTCAGAACCGGCACGCAATAATACGAAAGCGCCGCCCTGAAATACGCAATGGAAATCACTGCGTCCAAATAACCGATTTTGTCCGCAATTTCATAAATATCCTGACTGTGCCGCTGAATCAGTCCTAACACTCTGTTAAACTGGATTAAATCAATATGCGTCAGCATTTTTATATAATCAAACAAAATACCGTCCGCACTGCTTGTCGCCGCATTCAACCGCAGCACCATTCGCGAATTTTTCTCAAGATTTTGAAACTGCGTCCTGTTCTTTTGAAGCGCGTCACAATATTGCGCAAATTCCGCATCAAGTCCTAGCGCCAAAATACCGTCCGCGCACCCGACCATTCTCATAATATAAGAAAACGCCGTAATATATGTGGACGCAACGCCCTTTTCCTTCATATACGTCACAATATTGATACATGCCGCCGCAATCAGCAGCATTACACCAAAAGACGTATAGACAAAAACCGACACAATCGAAGCAGTCAGCAGCAAAATACAAGCATAATGCCTGGCATTGCTGCGAATGCCAAGCCCCTTAATATAGTCCAAATAATCGGCAAGCGCATATTTTCCGCTCTGCCCAAGTTCGTTTAACAGCATCAGCGCATCAAGACGCACCTTCTCATCGGACATCATAGACACAATATGCTTCTCCATCGTACGCGCCGCCTGCCTGTTCTCTGAAAGAACAGGGCATTTTAACATGGCGTAAAGCGTTTCTTCCCCTGCAGAAGACTGCGTGAAATTCATGCGCGCAAAAATACCGTCCATATTCAAATCGTTCCAGGTAATATTGTCAATCATACCTTCCGCCGTGCGTTTGCCTGACATATGATTAAAGCTGCTCCCGATGCGCAAAAGCTCCTCCGCTCCTAAAGCCGTTTCAGGGAAGCTTCCGTAAAGATTCTTCAAATATGCCCTGTACTTTTGCTTTCTCTTTTTCTCATCGTACGCGCCGCGTATCATAACATACAAAAACACGGCGTAAATCACCAAAAGAACAATTATGACTTCCATGCGCCGCACCTACAGACTTGACGGACCAAAGCCGTGCGGAAGCATTTCTTCCAGTTTTTTATCAAGATATTCCTCCTCGGAAACTGCCGTAATCACGCAAAATTCCTTCGGGTCGCAAAACTCCATCATCACCTGACGGCACACACCGCACGGATAGGCATAATCCGTCGGCGCTCCTGCATATCCGCCGACAATCGCGATTGCCGCAAACTCACGTTCCCCTTCGCTCACCGCCTTAAAAAATGCAGTCCGCTCCGCGCAATTTGTGGGCGTATAGCTCGCATTTTCGATATTGCAGCCTTTGTATACCTTCCCCGCCTTTGTAAGAAGCGCCGCCCCTACCATATAGTTTGAGTACGGAACATACGCCATCTCCCTTGCTTCGAGTGCAAGGCGAATCAACTCTTTTTTGTCCATAAGCTTCTCCCCTATTTATTTAGAATTTCATAATCGCGTCCGTCACAAGCCTTGTAAATTTCTCCGCTGCCATGTCCGCTGCTTCCTGTACTTCTTTATGGGATAACGGCGTCGGGTTCATGCCTGCCGCAAGATTGCAGATGCACGAAATACCACAGATTTTCATTCCGGCATGGTTTGCCGCAATCGCCTCAACTACCGTACTCATTCCCACCGCATCCGCAAAATTGGAAAGCATTTTAATCTCCGCAGGCGACTCATAACAAGGTCCTGTCAGCTGCACATAAACGCCCTCCTTTAAATCAATGCCGTTCTCCTTTGCCGTATTCCTTATAATCTCCTGCAAATCCTTATCGTAAACATTTGTCATATCCGGAAATCTTGTCCCAAGTTCATCAATATTCGGTCCAATCAGCGGATTGGGTGCAAAGATACCGATATGGTCCGTAAGCATCATCAAATCGCCCGCTTTAAAGTCCCTGTTCATACCGCCTGACGCATTTGTGAGGAACAGAATCTCCGCGCCCAAAAGCTTCATCAGCCTTGTCGGAAGCACAACATCCGATACGGGATACCCTTCATAATAATGCACGCGCCCTTTCATACACACAACAGGCACTTCGCCCACATATCCGAAAATAAACTTTCCTGCATGTCCCGGCACGGTTGACACGGGAAATCCTTCAATGTCCTGATAATCGATTTCCGCCTCAATTTTTATGCTGTCCGCATAATTGCCAAGCCCCGAGCCAAGCACAAGCGCAACCTTTGGAACAAAATCCGTTTTGGCGCGCACGCTGTCGTAACAGTTCTTTAATTTGCTGTATAATTCGTTCATAAAAAGTACCTCCTGTCCAAAATCCTGTTGATCGTTTGCCAATTTATACTATTTCAGTATAGCATATCCCCAAAATACGGGCAACCCAAAATCAATGCCGCGGCAGTTTTGCCGCGGCATTAAATGCACATTCCAAGTATTAAATAATAATACAAACCATTCCGCCATTCGAGTCATTGACAATCTTCTGCATTGTATCCTGAAGTTTCATTTGGCTTTCTTCCCCAATCATGGAAACTTTGCTTGTAATGCCGTCATTGACAAGCTGTTCTACCGTCTTTCCGAAAATATTGGTTTCCCAAATGCCTTCCTTAGACGTTTCCGCGTCGGATATGTAGCCGATTAAATCCTGTGCCTGCTGCTGCGTTCCCACAATCGGTGCTATCTCCGTCTCGATATTTGCCTTTATCATATGAATAGACGGGCTTTGTGCCTTAATCTTAACCCCGTATTTATTGCCATGCTTAATCAGGGTCGGATTTTCAAGCGTAATCTCGTCGCGCTCCGGCGTTACGACGCCATATCCTTTTTGCCGTACGCTCTCCAATGCGTTGAGCACCTTTTGATATTCTTTCTTCATATCCGCAAGACTTGCCAAAAGCTGCATTAACTGATACTCACCCTTGATATTCTCGCCCGTCATGGAGCTTAACAGCTCATAATAATACTTCGTGTCCCCGTCCAACAACAGCGACGCAGAACCGTCCGCAATGTTAATATTGTCATATTTGCAGCGCTTGATATATTCGCTGTCCTTCTCTAAAAGCGCGCACACGTCTTTTTCCATCAAGTCACGAACTGTACGTATGTTTTCTTTTAATTCCTTCAGCTTCTCGACGATTTCCTTTTTCATCGGGTTATCCATCGACATAATATCCATCCACTTCGGCGTATAAAACTCAACCGCAGACACTGGGAACTCATACATCACCTGTTCCAGCAGCATCGCAATATCCTCGCGTTTTAGCTGGTCGATATTGATTGGAATTGCTTTCACCTGATACTTTTTCTCAAGCTCTGCGGCAACTCCCTTTGCCTCCTCACCGTACGGCTTTGTGGTATTGACAAGGACAATAAACGGCTTTCCGATTCGGCTTAACTCCATAATCGTCTGCTCCTCCGCATCCTTATAAGCCGCGCGCGGAATTTCCCCAAAGCTGCCGTCAGTCGTAACAACAATGCCAATGGTCGAATGCTCCTGAATTACTTTTCTTGTACCGATTTCCGCCGCCTGCGTAAACGGAATTTCATTGGGAAACCACGGCGTTTTGACAAGCCGCTCCTCGTTTTCCTCCATATGCCCCGTCGCACCGTCCACCATATATCCCACACAGTCAATCAGCCGCACCTTCACGTTTATGCCGTCGCTGATTTCAATATCCGCCGCCTCTTTTGGAATAAACTTCGGCTCAGTCGTCGTAATCGTTTTTCCGCCGCTGCTCTGCGGCAGTTCATCCAAAGTCCGCGAACGCTCATGTTCGTTTTCCATATGCGGAATGACCATTAAATCCATAAACCGTTTGATAAAGGTAGACTTTCCCGTTCTGACCGGTCCTACCACGCCGACATAAATTTCTCCTCCCGTACGTTGACTAATATCTCTGTATAAGTTAAATTCCTGACTTGCATCAAGCTTGCTCATATTGTCCCCTTTCTTTTTCTACATAAAATTTTTAAAAACTGCTATATATGGTTTTTCCACATTTTCTAGTTAAGCTTATGCAGAATTGGACAAAAAAAGAACCCAAAAGGTTCTTTTTTATTCATGACAATAGAAGACTCGCGAAGCGTGGATTCTATTGTTTGTTTACCATCAGCTTTATCATTGCGTCATTCAGTCCCTTCACCGTGAGCTTATACATCGGGAAGATTTCTTTTACGGCAGTCTCCGCCTCCCTCCACGGCGCCCTTCCAGCCGCCATTTTCGGGTTCATCCAAACCACCTTTTTATAGTGCCGCTTTACCAATTGCAGCCACTGATAGCCGGAAAGCCCGCCGTTTGGACCCCTGTAATTTCCGGTATCCGAATACAGCTCCTCCGGCGCCATTGCCGCGTCCCCGACAATAATCACCTTATAATCACTGTCCGCGTTGCGAAACAGCCATTCCGTGTCAATCCAGTCGCCGTTTTCACACTCCGGCGTCTTATACAGTTTGGAGTAAATACAGTTGTGGAAATAATAAACCTTCACATCTTTAAAATGGTTGGATTTATTGACCGACTGAAACAAATCATTCATCAGCCTTGTATATGGAATCATCGTGCCGCCCGAATCCATCAACAGCATCAGCTTTACGGCATTTTTCCTCGGACGCATCATTTCGATTTGCAGATATCCGCCATTATTACAGGTCTTGTCAATCGTCGTGTCAATGTCAAGCTCCGTCTTTGGAATGTCAAGCTTTGTGGAAAACTGGCGAAGCCGCCGAAGCGCCATTTGGAACTGCCGGTTGTCAATTACTTTGTCATCACGGAAATCCTTGTATTTTCTTGCGCCGATTACGGCAAACGCCGACTGATAACCCGTCGCACCGCCTACGCGTACACCGCCCACATTTCCGCCCGTGTTTCCAAACTGTGTCTTTCCCATTGTTCCAATCCAAAAATTGCCGCCGTTGTGCTCCTCATTTTGGTCTTTCAGACGCTCTTTAAATTTCTCCTCAACGTCATCCTTATCCACATGGATTTCCTCAATCTGATTAAGCCAGTGCTTCTCCTCCTCGTGCAAAAGCGCGCTCATCTCAGGCTTATCCAGCCACGCAAGCATGTTTTTACCGACCTCGTTTTCGCTCATAATGCCCTTAAAGCATTCCTCAAACGCCATATCAAATTTGTCAAATTCCGTCTCGCTTTTGACCAAAATCATGCGCGCCACATAATAAAACTGTGTCAAAGAGCTTTCGCAAAGCCCCTTGTCAAGCGCGTCCTGAAGCGTCAGCCACTCGCTGAGCGTCACGTCAAGACCTTTATTCTTTAATGTATAGAAAAATTTTGAAAACATTCGCGTTCCTCTGTTTATATCAAATTTGACGGTATCATAGAGCTCCCATATTTTTAACGATTGCCATATCCTCGTCCTTCTTTACCACAACACCTACAAACGGAAGTTTTTCCCGCAGCGTATCCGCAGAAATTCCTCCAATCTGAAGCGCGTTAATCCAGTCAATCAGCTCCGAAGTGCTCGGTTTTTTGCGAATATCGCGCTGCGCACGAATATCATAAAACACCCGCATCGCACCACGCATCAGATTTTCCTCCACATCCGGATAATGCGTTTTGATAATCTCCTCCATCAGCGCCTCGTCGGGGAAATCAATATAGTGGAAAATACATCTTCTCAAAAACGCGTCAGGCAGCTCCTTCTCGGCATTCGACGTGATAATCACAATCGGTCTGTGCTTTGCCTTTACCGTGCGCTTTGTCTCATGGATATAAAACTCCATTTGGTCAAGCTCCCAAAGCAAATCGTTTGGAAACTCCAAGTCCGCCTTGTCAATCTCGTCAATTAAAAGCACAACCTGCTCCTCGCTCTCAAACGCTTCCCCAAGCTTTCCAAGCTTGATATACCTTGCAATATCATCAACGCCCTCCTCACCGAACTGTCCGTCGTATAACCGTTGAATGGTATCGTACATATACAGACCGTCCTGCGCCTTTGTCGTCGATTTTACGTTCCAAATAATCAGCCGTTTGCCAAGCGAATTTGCCACCGCCTGCGCAAGCATTGTCTTCCCGGTTCCCGGTTCTCCTTTGATTAGCAGGGGTTTTTTTAAGGCAATTGCCACATTCACGCTTGCCAAAAGCTCCTCGCTTGCCACATAATTCTGCGTACTGCTAAATGCTGTGTTTCCCATTTTAATAACCATGCTCCTTTCTCAGCCTGCTCCATGAAATCCTATTAATCCCAGCCCTCGTCGCTGATAATCTCAATCTTTTTATCCCGTATCATCAAATCTTTTACTGCCGCAGCCGCGCTCTTGTTTTGGAAGAGCACTTCGTTGACCTGCTCTATAATCGGAAGCTCTATATCATACTTCTTGGCAAGACCCATTGCCGCCTTTGCCGAAAAAACACCCTCAACGACCATGTTAACCTCATCCATCGCCTCTTCCATCGTCTTGCCCTGTCCGATTAAAATACCCGCACGCCTGTTTCTGCTGTGCATACTCGCACAGGTCACAATCAAATCGCCGATACCCGAAAGCCCGCAAAAGGTCTCAAACTTTCCGCCCATCGCAATGCCAAGTCTTGCAATCTCCGCAATGCCGCGCGTAATCAGCGCCGCCTTCGTATTATCTCCGTATCCGAGTCCGTCCGCAATCCCCGCGGCAAGCGCAACCACATTCTTTAACGCCGCCCCAAGCTCAATGCCAAGCACGTCAGGGCTGATATATACACGGAACACATCGCTCATAAACACATTTTGAATATATTCCGCAGTCTTTTTCGTACCCGCACCGACCACAATCGTCGTGGGAATTCCCCTTCCGACCTCCTCTGCATGGGAAGGACCCGACAGCACCGCAACATCTGCCTGCGGGATCTCGTCTTCAATCACCTGCGAGAGTGTCATCAGCGTCGCTTCCTCAATTCCCTTTGCCACGTTCACAATAATTTGGTTTTGCGCTGCATATGCCTTCATTAAATGCGCCGTGCTTCTTGTAAAGGATGAGGGAACCGCAAGCACAAGAATATCTTTCTCGTCCATAGCCTGCTGCAAATCCGACGTAAAGCACATATCATCGGGAAGCTTTACTCCCGGCAGTTTCTCCTTTTGTTCATGCTCCCTGTTCAGCATTTCGATTTCTTTCTCCAACGCTGACCATACGGTAACCGTATGTCCGTTGTTGTGCAGCAGCACGGACAATGCAATTCCCCAGCTTCCTGCACCGATTATCCCAATTTTTGCCATGTTTAATACCCTTATTCCTTTCACATTTTGAAGTTTCAGCTTTTTTAGAACAAACTTGCCGGTTGAATGTTCTTTTCAACCTCCCTACTGCTCACTTTTTTTCGTCAGATATGTTTTCCGTTCCTCTTTGTGCGCCAGCCTTTTGATATTCTCCCTGTGCCCCCAAAATGCAAGCGCCGCCAAAAGCACCGTCACAATATAAAGCTCGTTTAATGCTCCCTGCGGCATTCCAAATACTCCAAACTGCCCGAAAAGAACCATCTCCGCAATCAGCAAAAGCTCTGTCACAAGCGAACCAAGCGAGACATAATGCGTCGTAAAAAAGATGGTCAAAAAGCTGACTGCCTGCGGCAAAAGCAAATAAGGATGAAAAAATATGATTAGTCCTGCCGTACATGCAATCCCTTTTCCGCCCTTAAAGCCCAAATAGAACGGAAAAATATGACCTAAAATCGCGCCTGCAGCCGCATAAATTGTCAACAGATACAACACATCGCCATACCGCTCCCGAAACAAAAAACGCACCAGCATCATTGCTATCCCTGTCTTTAACATATCACAAAGAAGCACAATAATACCCGCTTTCTTTCCCAAAACGCGCAGGGAATTTGTCGTTCCCGCATTCCCGCTTCCGTAATTGCGAATGTCAATTCCGTGCAGCTTTCCATATATATAGGAAGTTTGAAAGCATCCGCACACATAACCGATCAGTAAACATACCAAACGTATCATTCCTACAATTTCCTTGCCTTTCGATTTATTTATTTCTCATCCGAAGATAAAAATTTATTTTTCATCCGAGGATAGAAATTTATTTCTCATCCTTGCGTTCCCTGATTATAAATTTCAGCGGCGTTCCCTTAAAACCAAACGCCTCCCTAATCTTATTCTCAAGGTATCTAGTGTATGAAAAGTGCATCAGCTCCTTATCATTGACAAACACGACAAACGTCGGCGGCTTGACGCCCGCCTGCGTCGTATAAAAAATCTTCAGCCGTTTTCCCTTATCCGAAGGCGGCTGCTGAAGCGCCACTGCCTCCGTGACAATCTCATTGACTACTCCGGTCGAAATGCGCAGGGACTGGTTTTGAATCACCATGTCAATCGTCTCAAACAGCTTGCCGATTCTTTGCCCCGTAACCGCCGAAATAAAGACAATCTCGGCATATGTCATAAAGGAAAGCGTATTGCGCACCTTCTCCGTAAAACGGTAAATCGTCTTATCGTCCTTTTCAATCGCGTCCCACTTGTTGACTGCCACGATAATCCCTTTGCCTCTGTCATGCGCAATGCCCGCAATCTTGGCATCCTGCTCTGTCACGCCCTCCGTCGCGTCAATCATTAAAACCACCACGTCCGCGCGCTCTACCGCACTGACTGTACGAATAATCATAAACCGCTCCAGCTCTTCCTTGATTTTATTTTTTCTGCGCAGTCCCGCCGTATCAATAAAGATATACTCTCTGCCGTTATATTTAATTTCCGTGTCAATCGCGTCTCTCGTCGTACCGGCAATCTCAGAAACAATGACCCGGTTCTCGCCCGTAATCTTATTAATAATAGAAGATTTTCCTACATTCGGCTTTCCCACAATCGCAATGCGCGGTCTGTCGTCCTCCTGCGCCTCAACCGCATCCTTGTCAAACAAATCTGTTACGGTATCCAGCATCTCTCCAAAGCCTAACCGATTTGCGGCAGAAACCGCATGCGGCTCTCCGATGCCCAAATTGTAAAACTCGTAGACGTCCGCCTCATACTTTGCAAAGCTGTCAACCTTATTTACCACAAGCACTACCGGCTTACGGCTGCGCCTCAGCATGTCCGCAACCTTTGCGTCGGCATCTACCAGTCCCTGCTTCACGTCCACAAGAAAAATAATCACGTCCGCCGTATCAATCGCAATCTGTGCCTGCTCCCGCATCTGCGAGAGAATAATGTCCTTACTGTCCGGCTCAATGCCGCCTGTATCAATCAACGTAAAGTTCCAATTCAGCCAGCTGATGTCCGCATAAATCCTGTCCCTTGTAATGCCGGGAGTATCCTTGACAATTGATATTTTTTCCCCCGCAAGCGCGTTAAACAATGTGGATTTTCCCACATTGGGACGACCGACAACAGCGACAATCGGTTTCTTACTGTTCTTTTCCATTCCATAGCTCCATTTCTAATTGTTCGAATATAATATTGCGTCAATAAAATCCTTTCCGCTTGATTTTACAATATCTACCGGAACTTGTAAAGCTTTTTCAAGCTCTTTGACCGTCATATCATCAAGAAACACGCTTTCCCCGCTCTTTAAAACATTCTGCGGCAAAAGCAGCCTCTCTCCTAAATCCTGCCCCATAAGCTGCGCCTTCAAATCCTGTCCGGTCAGCAGTCCCGACACGGTTATCAGCTCTCCGAAAAAATCATTCCGAACAGGATAAATGTGTATCGTAACCGTCTCAAATTCCGTCATCAGCGCATCCGCCATTTGTTTGACAAACGGATATGCAAGTCTTCCCGTGGCAATCGAACAGCAGCGTTCTCCCATTGCCGCAATCCGCTGCCTGTCTGCTTTTGCTTCTGCAAGCGCCTGTGCAAATTCATCCAGCAAAAGCCGTAGCATGCCGACGCCGTTTTCTAATTGCAGATACCCGTCATAACGCGCCTCCTCAGGCAGCTCCTCCTGCGCCAAAATATACCACTCATCACTTGCATGGACAAAATGCAGACCGTATTCGGGATAAAGTCTGTCCTGCCATTTATGAATTGCGGCAAGCACCGCCTTAGCGTCTTCCTTCGTAAACGGCTCTAAAGGATAAAGTCCATCCCTGTACTTAGAAAGCCCAACCGGAACGACCGACACACTCTCAAGATTCGGCAAATACCGCGATAAATCCCGAATGCTGCGCTCTAACTCCTCTCCGTCGTTAACGCCCTTGCAAAGCACAATCTGCCCGTTCATGGTAATGCCCGCCTTAGCAAGCCGCCACGCCTTTTCCAATGCTTCACCTGCAAAGCGGTTATTGAGCATTTTACAGCGCAGTTCGGGATTGGTTGTCTGAAACGACACGTTGATCGGCGAAAGGTTATACTTGATAATGCGCGCAATATCGTCGTCCGACATATTGGTGAGCGTCACATAATTTCCCTGCAAAAAGGAAAGCCTTGAATCATCATCCTTAAAATACAGCGTTTCCCGCATTCCCTTTGGCATTTGGTCAATAAAACAGAAAATACATTTATTATGACACGAACGATAATCATCCATCAGCCCGTTTTCAAAACAGATGCCCAAGTCCTCATCATAATCCTTATCAATCTCAAGCAGCCACTCCTCGCCGGATGGTTTGCGAATCAATACCTCAATATATTCATCCTGTATATGATACTGATAATCAAAAATATCTTCTATTTTATTTCCGTTTATCTCAAGAAGTACGTCGCCTGCCGTAATTTCCAGCTCCTCGGCGATGCTTCCTGCTTCCACTGCTTCCACAATGTGTAAATGCTGCTTTTCCATAATATGCCGCTTTCCCTCTAACTCTATTTTAATCATCCATTCCGGTAGTTAATCATGTGTAACAGTTCAGCCCCCGGTTTCCTGTTACAGACATGCTCAATTATACTAAAAATTTCTTGACGTGTCACTACCTGAATGTTATAAAATATAAATATATGGAACAGAAAGTTACCGTTCACACAGGACTTAGCATTTACTGCTAAGTCCGTACGAAAACGTATATATTGCAAGTAAAAATCCATTTGCGCAACGAACTTGTCCGTTTTGCAATTTTTGCATGGATTTTTACCTGTTACTGGAACGGAGTGAACAGTAACAACAGAAAGGAACAGAAAAAATGCCCCATTTAGACAAACTTAAGAACGCTCTGCCCGTAGCGCCCCTAAAGCTTATGGTTTTGGACAGCGCGGCTGAGCTTGGAAACAAAGTAAATGATTATCTTGTCGATTACCGCCATCGGGAAAAGAATGCCTATACCGACGATCCGGCGTTTCAGGGATATGTGGAGGATGACTATCTCTTTCGCTTCTCAACGCCGCGCTTTAACAGCGGAGAGGGAAAAGCAATATTAGCAGAAACCGTCCGCGGAAAAGATTTGTTTATTTTGGTTGACGTGTGCAATCATAGTCTTACCTATCAAATGCAAGGTTATGTAAATCATATGTCTCCCGATGATCATTATCAGGATTTAAAGCGCGTGATTGCGGCGACAAACGGCAAGGCACATCGAATCAATGTGATAATGCCTTTTCTGTATGAAGGGCGGCAGCACAGACGTTCAGGAAGGGAAAGTCTCGACTGCGCATATGCATTCGAAGAATTGACCAACATGGGTGTCAGCAATTTTATTACCTTTGACGCGCATGACCCGCGCATTCAAAACGCTGCACCTTTAAGCGGTTTTGACAATTTTACGGCACATTATCAGTTTACACGTGCGCTTCTGCGCTCCGAAAAGGATTTGGTTTTGGACAAAGACCATATTATCGTTATTTCCCCTGATGAGGGCGCGCTTGACCGTGCCATTTATTTTTCAAGCGTAATCGGCGCCGACACGGGTATGTTTTATAAGCGCCGCGACTACTCAACAATTGTCGGCGGAAAAAATCCGATTGTCGCACATGAATTTTTAGGCAATAATATTGAGGGAAAAGATATTATCATTATTGACGATATGATTTCATCCGGTGACAGCATGATTGACACCTCAAGGCAGTTAAAAGCTATGAAAGCCAAACGTGTGTTTATCTGTACGACGTTCGGACTGTTCACAAACGGACTTTCCGCTTTTGACAAAGCATACGAGGAGGGTGTATTTGATAAGGTCATCACCACCAATTTAAGTTACCGTCCGCCTGAGCTTCTGACAAAGCCTTATTATATGGAGGCGGATATGAGTAAGTTTTTGGCGTCCATTATTAACTTTATGAATCATGACCTTTCCATGGAAATCGTATCAACGCCGACGGAGCGTATTCAGCGTATTATTGAACTTTATAATGATGACATGGAGATTTATCAGGTATAAACAGCGGTACCCGGTGACGACGCATAGTCTTTTATAGAAAAGAGTTTCCTATTTTGACAAAAATGGCTTTCTGTTTTATCATAAGCAGAAAGCCATTCTTATCTTTATCTATATTGTCAGATTGGACGTTTTACAGACAAATCTTCTGAAAACTCTTCTTGCCCTTCTTAACGACAAACTCATTCTCAAACGCATCCTTCGCAAAAACAACCTTCGCATCCGTCACCTTTTCACCGTTTACGGACACGCCGCCCTGCTCCACGGCACGCCTTGCCTCGGACTTTGAAGCGGTCATTCCTGCCTTTACCAAAATCGAAAGAATATCAATCACACCGTCCGTAAAATCCGTATCCGCGAGTGTCGTTTTCGGCATGTTCTCCGAATTTGCACCGCCTGCAAACAGCGCCTTTGCAGCCTCCTGCGCCTTATTGGCTTCCTCCGTGCCATGCACAAGCTGCGTCAGCTCAAACGCAAGAATTTCCTTAGCCTTATTCAGCTCGCTGCCCTCCCATTTCTCCATCGGTTCAATTTCTTCAAGCGGAAGGAATGTCAGCATTTTAATACACTTTATGACGTCTGCGTCAGCGACGTTTCTCCAGTACTGGTAAAATTCGTACGGCGACGTCTTCTCGGCGTCAAGCCATACCGCACCCGACTCCGTTTTGCCCATTTTCTTCCCCTCGGAATTTAACAGCAGATTAATCGTCATCGCATATGCATCTTTTCCAAGCTTACGGCGGATTAGCTCCGTACCGCCGAGCATGTTGCTCCACTGGTCGTCGCCGCCAAACTGCATATTGCAGCCATACTTCTGAAACAACTCCAAAAAGTCATAGCTCTGCATAATCATGTAATTAAATTCCAAAAAGCTAAGTCCCCGCTCCATGCGCTGCTTGTAGCATTCCGCCGCAAGCATTCTGTTCACGCTGAAATGCGGTCCGACTTCACGCAAAAGCTCCACATAGTTCAAATCCAACAGCCAGTCGCCATTGTTTACCATAATCGCCTTGTCCTCACCGAACTCAATAAAACGGCTCATCTGCTTTTTAAAACAGGCAATATTATGGTCAATATCCTCCTTTGTAAGCATCTTTCGCATGTCCGTCTTTCCCGACGGGTCACCAATCATGCCTGTTCCGCCGCCTAAAAGCGCAATCGGTTTGTTCCCCCCCATCTGAAGACGCTTCATCAGACATAATGCCATGAAATGTCCCACATGAAGGCTGTCCGCCGTCGGGTCAAAGCCAATATAGAATATCGCCTTTCCGGAATCAATCAGCTCCTTAATCTCCTTTTCGTCCGTTACCTGTGCAATCAATCCTCTTGCCACCAATTCGTCATACAACTGCATTTTGTTTTCCTCCTATCACATCATCATGTTTTGTTTCAAAGGACGAGGTTTATTTTAAAACAATCTTCATTTGGGCGCCCATGTGCATAAAAAAACCCGTCCTTGAACTGTTTCATTCAAAGGACGAGGCTATCTCACCACGTGTTACCACCTTTATTTACGCAGAACTCACATTCTGCGCCTCAGTAAGTACGGGATTTCTATCAACCGAGTAAGGTTCCTTACTCGCCGCGCGCGCCATGCGCCGCTTCGGCGGCATATTTCCTCTGCATGGGGCTGTGCATAAAAATAAATCCGATACTCCTCCCAATATAACGTTTGGGCATTCCGTCACAGTCTACTCTCCATTTTTTGGATTTTGGTGTGCGGCTCCGGGATGTATTCACAAATGCGTTCCCCTGCGTCTCTCATCAACCGACTGCTTTCTGTAGGTTTGCACAAAAGCTACTTTTTCCCTTCACAGCTTTTTACTATAACGTGATTATAAACATTCCTGCTTTATTTGTCAACCATATTTTTGACATCCTTGTAAAACGCATACCCATTTTTCCCATGCTGCTTTACATAGTACATCGCTTCATCCGCCTTTGATACGAGCTGCTCTATGCCTTCTGCGTCATCCGGATAGATACTTACGCCGACACAGGCAGAAAGCCCTGTATTTTCCGCACGGCACTCCTCTTTGATGCGCATGATTTCTTCCCGCAGATACTGTATCTTGTCCGCCGCAATCTTTTCATCGCTGTCCTTAACAAAAATAATAAACTCATCTCCTCCAAAGCGCGCGACAATATCATCACTGCGGAAAATATTTTTCATGCTTCCCGCCACGCCGATTAAAACTTCATCTCCTGCCAAATGACCCAATTGGTCATTAACATTCTTAAAATTGTCAAGATCAAGAAACAAAAGGATACCCTTTTTACCATTATCTTCAATAAATTTTTCGACCAATGCATAAAACGCATTTTTATTGTAAAGTCCTGTCAGCTTGTCCCGCATGGATGCATCGCTTAACTGTTTCATGTGGTTGACCTCTTTGTCTATGTCGGTCATTCTGCAAAGAATCCGGTAAACGGTACCGTTCTTTTCCATACAGCTTAGCTTCACCTTATGCCATCGGTTCCTGCCGTCCGCCGTCTTTAAGCGCATCCGAAGCTCCGGCTGTTTTTTGCCGGTCTTTAACGCCTCTAATGCTGTTATAAAAAGCGTTAAATCCTCCTGTACAATGACGGTTCCAAATGCCTCCTGCTCATTTCCGTCCGCAATCTTTCCTGGCGGATCAATCCCGAAACGCTCCTTGTAAAACGGCGGCCATATATACTCGTTCGTCTTAATGTCACCATAAAATACAATGTCCTTCGAGTCCTCCATAAAAATACGGTACATCTCTTTCTCATCTTCAAGAGCCTCTTTGAGCATCTGCTCCCTGCTAAAATCGATCAGCACACAGGTGATATTTCGTTGACCATTTGAGTCATCTCCGCGTGTTCCGTTTAACAAAATAGGCTTTTTCGTGTCACCGTCTTTGATATTGAACTTAAGCTCAATCATCTCTCCGGATGTCCATGCCCGTTTCAGCCCGGCATCCACTTTACTTTTATCCTCATCACAAATAAAGTCCAAAAAAAGGCTGTCCGTTTTCGGTGTCGCATCGCATTCACCGCTCACAACATTCCAAAAGCGGTCGTTAGCATAGGTAACACGAAAGTCGTCCTTCTTTGTGATAATCACCAAACCGCCGTGAATGTTATTCGTGATATTTTGGAGGTACTCCTCGTTCTTGGACATTAGACGCATCATTTTACTGCGGCTTTGGAGCCGGACAAAAAGCACTGCTGCAACAATCAGTACAAGGAGCACAACGCCCATCGCGATAAACAGCATCGGATTGTTTTCAATCTGCTCGGCAAACGTTGGATAATACATTCTCGTAATCGTGTAATCCACAACCAGCTGGCGTGTATATTCTTCCGGCATCGCCGCAATTGCCTTATTCAAAATATCCACAAGCACCTTGTCTTCGTCTGCCAATACCGCACACGTCAGCTCTTCCTGCGCAACGGAGCTTTTATACAGCATCAGGTCGCTGTAGGCAGGTCTTTTTAAAAACTCGTCGATAACGTAGACGCTTTGCAGCATCAAATCTGCAGTTCCGTTTTGCAGTGCATGCAGCGCTTCCTCTGTGCTCTTTGCATATACTACATCATAGTCAGGATAAGAGTCTTTCATAAACTGATACCCCATGCGGTATCCTTTGCTCACAAATACTTTTAAGGGTTTGCTCATATCAATTGCAGCGCCCTTTTTTGCCACAAGCACCATATCGCTTTCAAAAAAAGTATCCGTCAGCATAATATCCGGATTGTTCGTATTTCCCCCGTAACGAAGTACACCGACTGCCACATCGGCATCACCCTGTGTGATATAGTCAACCGGATTCCCCCCCGCCGGAATCTCTAAATAGGTAAAATGAAGACCTGTATTGGTTTCGATCCATTTCATTATATCCACACAAATCCCGTGCAGTTCTCCGTCTTCCGTATAGGAAAGCGGCGCCCTCACCGAAAAATTGGCAAGCCGCAGCTCTTTTTCCTGCGCGATATAGGCAAGTTCTTCCTCGCTGAATTCAATTTCCACGCGCGAAACGTCTCTTGCCTGCGCTATTTGAATTTCTAAGCCGCTCACAAATGTTATAATGATTAATGCAGCGCACAGTATGCGCATGATATTTACTTTTCGTTTATTACACTCACGGAACAGAGTTTTTTTCATGTATTCTTTTTCTCTCCAATGATTTTGAATATTGTATACAATCTAATTATAATTCCATATAAAAACGCTGTCAATAAAAATTACTTTCACGTTAAATGTAAGTTTATTTTAGAAATCTGCTCTTTTAAAACAAATCTGCTTTCATTCGTTCAAGGTCGCTTTGACTTCTGCCAAAGCATATTTCTCTACTTCTTTATTTTCGCATTTACTGATAAAGAAATGCCCATCTTTTAAATCAGAAAACCGGAAGTACAAATCCTGAGAATACAACGTTTCAAACAAACGATTTTCTTCGTACTTAGGCGAATATATTTTATCGCCATATATCTCTAACAGATAAGGATAGGTAGTGTACATACGCACATCAATTCGGTCATCTAAGCTCATAAGCAGCATAGGGAACGTGCCCGAACATCCCGATTCAACTACGATAATACGCTTTTCTTGTATATCTTCAAGCAATGCAGTCAGACAATTCCCTATTTCGGGATATTGTTTCAGCGTGGTTTGTATGTCAGGTAAAACCGCACCGCAAAAATCTTCAAAGCTACTGCATTTTCCAAATTCCAATGCCTTAATGATAGAAGCACGAATTGCATCATCTACGTTTTCCGTTCCTGTCAACATCGTTAATGTTTTCCTGCCCAATAACCACGGATAAATGCTTTTTCTGTTTTTGCCCTGATAATAAATATACGGCAATAATGTATCACGGAGCAGAAAAATATATGCTGTATTTTCTTCATATCCTACCCATTCGCAGAAACGAAGCAACTCTGTCAAGAACGCATCCTTACTTAAATCCTTACTTTTTTCAGCATTCCCGGTAAGCTCTTTGATTGCCTCTGCAAGCTCAATAGATTTCTGTTCGTATACAACATCCGTTTCTGCCAATGGCTTGCGGTAAATAGGAAACGGTTTGGCATGATTATCGTTCAAATACTTTCTTAATCTTGAAACACCCTGACATGCTTCTTCCAGTTTTTCATTTAACTCCGTGTAGCCCTCATCAACCAGGTCATCAAGCATTTTCAGCAGCTGTTTTGCCCGGTATATTGTTTCCGCGCTTACAGGAACCGATTCTAATTTTTGTAATTCTTTTTTATAATAATCCAAGCTAAAAGAAATAAAACCCATCTATTTCCACCTCCGAAATTTCCATGTTTATTTCATATTCCGGTTTACAAGCTCCATCCGCTCCATATCAAGCCTTCTGTAAAAACAGTTATTCGCCACCCCGTTAAAGGAAGTATGGCAGATATTCCCTCTAAGCGGGCACACCTTATAAACCAGTGAATTCTGCTCACAGTTCACCAAAACCTCCAACAGCTCAAACTCATTCCCCGAAGTCTTGCCCTTATGCCAAAGTTCGTTCCTTGATGTGCTCCAAAGCACAAGACGGCGCAGCCTTACCGACTCCAAGAAAGCCGCCTCGTTTGTGTAGGCGACAAGGATCACTTCGTCTGTATCCGCGTTCTGAATCGCCACAGGAATGACTTCCTGTCCCTCCATGCGCGCAATCTTTTGAAAATCCAGCTTTAATTCATTCGTTTCTTCAATATATCCCATATTCTTCCTAAACTCCTTTTAAAATCTGTAATCCTGCCTGTTCTTTACAAAATCATATTTTAGTTTCAGCATATTTCTTAACTGCTTTAGAATATAAAACAACACCGCCCGCGCCTCAAATTCTTCTCTCGTCTGCGGCAGCGGGCGCGTCGCCATGCGGCTTAAAAACGCATCCGTCTTTGCCAGCAGCCCCTCCACCGTATTTTCGCGGTGATAGCCCTCCTCAATTTTCTTAATCAGCGCGGCAACCTGTATCGCCTGCTGGGGAAGATACGCAAGTCCTTTAATATTTTCGTATACTTCCCGCAAAATAATGCTCTGCTCCTCGCGCATCTCAATATAGTCAATTTCATACGTATCATCCGAAAGCACGGAATTGTCATAATTTTCAATTGCACAAAGCCTTGCTTTAGACAGTGCGTCTTCAAGCGCCGCAAAACAACCGCTCCCGTATGCCTCGCGGTCCTCCCGCAAAAGCCATTCCGACATGCGGTGCAGAATGCCTTTGATTTGGTCGTCAACCTCGTCCGACAGCATTTCGAATCGATGTTTCTTTCGGTGCAGGTGCAGATTCACAAGCACGCCAAACGACGTTCCTACAAAAAACAGCAGGATTTCATTGAGCACTATTCTCCCCGTCATATCCTTTTCTAACAGAAAATGCGTCACAAGCACAGACACCATCGCAAGCGCCTCCGCCCATTTCATGCGAAAGCACAGCAAAGCAAAAAAGAATAAAAATACCGCAAACGCCCCAATATTATAACCGATTATCCGAAAACAGACCGCCGCCAAAAGAAACGCACAGCAAAGCGCCGCCGTTCTTTTGAGCGCGGTCCACAGCGTTTCGCGCTTTGTGTTTTGAATACTGAGCACCGTGATAATTCCCGCCGTCGCTGAATAGTTCAATCCAAGCCTGTCCGCGACCACAATCGCAAGCACGGCGGCAATTGATATTTTAAAACTTCTCTTGAATGTCTCCATGCAGTCTCCTTTAGATCAGAATTCCTTTAAAGCGTGCGCATCTTGCGAAACTGCGCGTCAATTTCCGGATAATCCTTTTTTAAGGACATCGGGCGGTACTCCCTGTTTAAAAAGCAGTGGGAGCTTGTTCCCGTCGTCGTTAATTCCCCTGTCTTTGTATTGGTAAACGCGTACTCCAAATCCATTTTTACCCCGGAGTATCTGACAACCTTTACCCCGATTGTCACGCAGTCGTCAAAACGCACCATGCTCCGGTACTGGCACGACACCGAAAGCACCGGAATGATAATTCCCATATCCTCCAATTTTTTGTAGGGCACTCCGCATTGACTCATAAAGTCAAGTCTTGCCTCTTCCATCCACCGGATATAATTAGAATGATGAATAATCGCCATTTGATCCGTCTCATAATATTGTGCGTGATGTACATAGGGTTTTATTCTGATTTCGTCCATTTATACAACCATGCTCCTTTCTCCTGTGTGAGACTTAGTACTTCTTCGCGAAGCAGCCTCTGCTGCGAGTGATTAGAAGTACTTCTCACACTAACCTCTTCTTCTATTTCTTCTTTCTCGTTAAAAACACAAACAGCGTTACCGCCAATCCGATGATCATGCCTCCCGCAATCGTAACCGCCCACCAAAAACCGTCGCCGATTTTTCCTGCGAGAAATACGGAAGTCGGTCCGTCCGCCCCGCCAATCACCGAAACAGCAACCGCTTTCTTTGTCATGGACGTAACGCCGATGCCAAAAATCACCGCGCCAGCCGCCGCAAGCATACCTGCCAATACTTTTTTCATTTCTGCTCCTTTCTCAGCCTGCAAGATTAAAACCTGGAATTTTCAATCTTTAGCTTTGTATCACCTTCATACGGTAAAATTCGCCCTTTAGCTCCATAAGCTCATTGTACGTGCCGTACTCCACACAGTTTCCGTTTGCAATCACGGCAATCTTGTCCGCTTCGCGGATTGTTGAAAGCCTGTGCGCCACGATAAAGGTTGTCCGACCCTTTACCAAATTGTTGATTGCCTCCTGTATCATTTTCTCCGAAATGCTGTCAAGCGCCGAGGTTGCCTCATCCAGCACGATAATCTTTGGGTTTCGGATTAATGCCCGCGCAATCGCAATCCGCTGTCTCTGCCCGCCCGAAAGCTTTCCGCCGTGTTCGCCCACCTGCGTATCCAGCCCGTTTGGCAGACTTTCTATCAAATCCGACAGATTTGCCGCCTTTACCACCTCCATCAGCTCCTCGCTGCGCACGTTTTCACAGCCGTACGTAATATTCTCCCTGATTGTGCCTGAAAAGAGAATTGACGTCTGCGGCACCACCGCAAGATGCTTCCGGTACGTCCGCAAATCAATCCCGCGCAAGTCATGCCCGTCCAAAAGCAGCGCGCCGCTCTCCGCCATATGAAAGCCGATGACCATATTTAAAATGGTAGACTTTCCCGCGCCCGATTCGCCGACAAATGCAATGGTTTCTCCCTTGTCCACATGTAAATTCAAATCATGCAGCACACGGGTTTCGCTGTTTTTATAATGAAATCCCACATTTTGGAAATCAAACACGCCCTCCACATCTGTGAGCGCATCCTTCCCCTCATTCTGCTCCACATCCTCCGACAAAAGCACCTCGCCGATTGAATTTACCGACTCAATCCCCTTTGTAATCGTCGGAAGGAGCGTCACAATCGCTGATACCTGATTGACGACCGTCGCAAAATAGCTTTGATAGAGCGTAATGTCCCCGACCTGAATGCTGCCCCTGATTGCAAGATACCCTGTAAAAGCAAGACATACCACCTGAAAAAGCTGAAAAATTGCCCATCCGACCGAACCAAACAGCGCCTGCACCACATCTAACCGATAGCCCTTTTCCGCTACCGTAAGAAGCTGTGCGCTCATTTTGTCCGCTTCCTTATTCTCAAGCGCATGCGCTCTTGTCACGGGCACAAGCTGCACCATTTCCATAATCCGCGCGGAGGTTTCCTCCATCTCCTTACGAAACTCGGTATTTCGCCTGCGCATGACATTGCGGAACGATACCATTGTCACCGCCGCAACGGGCGCGGCAAAGACGAAAAACACAAGTACCGTTTTGCTTTTCGTCCCTGTCACGACAAGCGCAACCGCAATATTGAGCGCAATATTTAAAATACTCAAAAACATCTGTGTTGAGAGCGTTTCCACCGCCTCAACGTCTCGCATAATCTTTGAATGCAGCCGCCCCGACTGTGTTTCCACATGATAAGAAATCGACAGCTGCTGCAGCTTTCGCACCAATGCCTTGCGAAGTCCCGTCTCCACATAGCGCGTGGCAAGGCTCTTGTATGAAGTATAAAGATAATTCATCGGCACGTTAATCGCAATCAAAAATCCCTCAAACACTGTATAAAAAATAATATTTCTTACCGTATTCGGATTTTGACTTGTCACGTCATTGATAATATTTGCCGTCACAATCGGCAGCACCCACACGCAGGCGTGCTTAATAAAAAAGTAAATCACTGCCAGCACAAACTTGTGATAATTCCCCCGATATAGCGAAATTAGAATCTTCATCGGATGTCCCTTATGCCTGCGGTAACTCTCAATAAACCAGTTTTCCGTATCAAAACTTTTTCGCGGAGCCATTTTTCGTCCAAAATTTTTCACAACCGTCACCCTCCTGTTTCCTTCAGCATCAAAAACGCACCCAAATTTCCGCGTCTGCCCCTGCTTGCCCGGTGACTGAACAGCAATTGGGAATTGCAGCAGGTGCATACGTCCGTCACCGCAATATTTTCATCCGGCACGCCCGCATCCCGAAAGACCCTGAAATTTGCATACCACAGGTTTAACTGATATTTTCCGTTTTCCTTTTTGTAAAACAGACAGTTTGCAATATCCTCTGATGAAGGTGTTGTCTGATACCGCAGCAGATATTCGCGCGCCATCTCATCATTTTTTGGAAAAGCCCCATCAAACGCATATGCGACATCCCCGCTCACCTCATAACAGCTTTGACAAATCGAAGGCGCAATCGCTACTTGTACGTCTTCCGCCTTTGTGCCATACTCCTGTGCCATTCGGTCCAATGTAACTTTGCCCATCTTTCCCACTGTACCACGCCAACCCGAATGCGACAAGCCTATCGAGTGACTGATTGGGTCAACAATAAACAGCGGCACACAGTCCGCAAAAAACGTTGCAAGAAGAATGCCGCTTTCGTTCGTAATCACCCCATCCACATCCGTATAATCCGGCTTGCGCACAACGCCTTTTCCCTTGTCGGCAACGGTAACCTTGCGCACATTTGTCGTGTGTGTCTGCTGTGAACACACAATGTCGTTTGGCTGTTTTCCAAAATGCGCGGCAACCCTTCTGAAATTTTCGTCGACGTTTTGCGTCTGATCCCCGCGGGAATAGCTGAGATTTAAAGACGCAGTATCCCCTGTACTTACGCCGCCTGCTCTCGTCGTAAAGCAATGCTCCACAATCCCCGTTTCCTCTATATTTGCAAACGTAAAATATGCCAGTTCACTGTTATTCCTGTCATATTCCAGTCTGCATGTATTCCGGTCTCCCTGTCTGACAATATCCTGCATCGCGTTTTATTCTCCTCTGTCAATTCTATGTATAAATATGCACAAACGCGTTTTTATACCACGTAATGTTCTCTCCCTCTATCGCCACCACATCATAGCGCACCGCCGCAAATTCCCCCATGCCGTGCATCATCCGGTAATAATCGGCGACTTTGCAGATTGTTTTCTGCTTTGTAAAGTGAACCGCCTGTGCCGGAGAGCCTTTCTTATCGTCTTTGCGGTATTTCACTTCAAAAAACACGGTATATTCACCGTCTTTTCCGATTAGATCAATCTCTCCCCGGCGGTTTCTGTAATTGTATTCCAAGATTCTCACACCGCAGCGCTGCAAATATCCTGCCGCCGCCCGCTCATATTCCATCCCCTTTTTTCTTGTATTCATAGACACTCCTGCACTATTTTTTGTTGTTTTGATGCGCCGCAACCTTTGCCTTAATCTTATCCATGCCGTCCACAAACACAAGGATTTCCGCCACCACTTCATACAGCTCCGGCGGTATCATGTCTCCAATCTGCAGCTTTGACAGCGTATCCGCAAGCTTATCATCCTTATGCACCGGAACTTCCGCCTGCTTTGCCTGCTCAATAATTTTCTCCGCAAGTGCGCCGCGTCCCATTGCAATCACTTTCGGCGCACTGTCTGACGGATCATACTCAAGCGCCACTGCCTGCTTGATTTTTTTATTTTTGTTCTCAGCCATTGTAGGTCCCACTCCTATTTTCTACAAATCCACTTTCTATCTGCAATTACGCTCTCGTGTCAAACGTCTGATAACCAATGACAGCGCTGCCTGCCGCCACCTGCTCCTCCACATGCTCCAGTACGGTTTTATCCTCATCCTTTTCCAAAATCATGTTTTTGCACCGGTAGCCCTTTTTCTCAAGCCGCGCACTCAACTCTCCGATATGCTCCTCGACAAGCGCAATCGAATCCTCATCAAGATAAAATTTCGTTGTAATCTGTCCCTTTTGCGTCTGTAACGCAATACTCACATCAAGCGAACCAAGATAATCCATATCCAAATGCAGAAACGCTGTCAGCATTCCGTCTCCGCGTGCCATATGCTTCTTGTTCGTATAGACGTATAAATCTCCATGCGCCTGCGAATTGCCAAGCTTTAACGGCAGCTGCACATAATTTAACATTTGGTTCATTTGATTAATAAATTCCACATTCTCGGCAATATTTCCCATTGCCTTTGCCTGCGGCGCATTCGCCGACTGCGCACCGGACTGCATTGCCTCATTCATCAGCTTCGTCAGCTGGCTTGATTCCCGCAGAAGCTTCTGATAAAATTCCTCAACCTTTCCATCCTTAAAAAGCTCCTCCGGCGTGAGCGTCCACTGCTTTTGCAACCCGTCCTTCAACAAGCTTTTAAACGGATCCGAATGGAAAATCTTCGCCTTTTGCTCCGGCGTCAGACTTTTCCCAAACTCCGTGTCAAGCAAAAACTGCCTTATATCCTTAAACTGTGCTTTGCCGCTGCTCATATACTGTATAATCTTATCCGGCACATTCTCAGACTTCTCCCCTTTTATCAGGTTCAAAAGCTCCTTGAACGATTCACCTTCCGCGTTCTTTTGCGCGCTGTCTGCACTGGTTGTCTGCGTTTGCCCTTCCTGCTGTAGCTGCTCCTGTATTTTATCGGAAGGAATACCCTGCGCATCTTTCGGCATATCACCGCGGATAATTTTAACACCTTCCTGCTGCATTGCAACATTTCCCATATCCGCCGTCTTTTCAGAAGAAATAGTTCCTGCCTGTTCTGAAGCCTCACCGTTTACGGCACCGGCTGTAGTCCCGGCTTCTCCCGGCTGTGTTTTTACCGCCGCACTCTCCGGCTCGTTTTCACCGCCCAAAAGCGTAAGCGCCTGTTCCATAAACTTTGCCCCGTTTTGCAGCGCACCTGCAGGAACATTTGAAAGCGGCGTTCCCTCCCCAAGCAGGCTCTCAAATGTCTTTACCAGTTCATCCGCCGCACTCTTTACACCGTCCAAAATCTTGTGCTCCAAATTTTGGTAGTTCTCCAGCTGCCGCGCATTCTCCTGCGTCACGGGTAATTGTAATTTATTCAGCTTAATAATATTTGACAAATCAATATTCGAATTTTGCAGCGCCAGTCGATTATAGGTCATTAACGTGTTTTTATCAATCGACATGCCGTTTTCAATCAGCTTAGCCACAAGCTGCAGATTTTTTTCATTGACCGCCATATTTGCCGCGCGAAGCGCCGCCTCTCCCACACGCAGCATCTGCGAATTGCCGTCGTACACGGGCTTTAGCACCACGCGGTTATCCTTGTTGGACTGGACCTGCAAATTCATCACCTGTCCCAACGCAACCTGCACGTCACGCGCAAGCTTTGCCGCCAAATACTGACCATTTGCAAGCTGTATCTGCACATCCTCCCCGTTTACCGAGGTGATTTCTCCCTGAAACGTATCGCCTGTTTTAAGCTGTGTCACGTCAACATTCTGTCCGCCTGCCGCGGACACGGAACCCGCCCCCGACATACTCCCTGCATGACCTGTCCCTATATTTCCCGTATAACCACGCGAAAATCCTGATAAATAACTGTCCATAAATATCCTCCATTCTCACATAGCCTGCAGACTCCTGACAGCGAAAAGCATAAGCTTCTTAGATGTCCACAAAGTTTCCGATAAAGCTTTTGCGGTGAATCGGCGACGGTCCGTATTTTTTCAGCGCATCCGTATGCTCTGCCGCGCCGTAACCTTTGTTTTTGGCAAAATGATACTCCGGATAAAGATTATCGTACTCAACCATCATCCGATCCCTTGTAACCTTTGCCACAATGCTCGCTGCCGCAATTGAAATACTCTTTGCGTCTCCCTTGATAATCGGCACCTGCCGGATTGTAACCTCCGGTATCGTCACCGCATCGTTTAATAATAGATCGGGCTTTACCCCCAGCCTGTTTATTGCTTCACGCATTGCTTCATATGTTGCCTGCAAAATATTAATTTCATCAATCCGCTCGTGCGAAACGCAGCCTACGCCTACCGCCACCGCTTCACGCATAATCACCGTGTAAAGCTCCTCACGTTTTTTGGCGCTCAGCTGCTTGGAATCGTTTAAATACAGGATTTTACATTCAGCAGGCAAAATAACAGCTCCCGCCACTACAGGTCCCGCAAGAGGTCCCCGTCCTGCCTCATCAATACCGCAGATATAACCGCACGCCGCATATTCACGCTCATACTGCCGCATAACTTCGATACGCTGCACTTCCTGTTCCAATGCCTCTATGCGCTTTTTGGCCCTTGTGACAAGCGCCTTTACGCCGCTTCTCTCGTCATTTCCATAGCGTTCCACAAAAACAGGCAGCGCACTTTCGTCTGCTGCCGTCAATTCGTTTTTAATATCGCTTATTTTTTTCTCCATCGTGCCGCCTTTCCCATGTATGGTTTTCTTATTGATGCTTCAATATGCCAAATTTTGCCAAAGGCCATATTCTGATAAACGCCCGTCCGATAATATCATCCCTGTGAATATTACCGACGGAAGGGTCCCTGCTGTCAGAACTGTTGTTCCGATTGTCCCCCATAACAAAATACTCGTCGTCGCCAAGCACAATGGGCTCCGCCGCAATACCCGGATTTTCAATCACCTCTCTGCCGTAACCTTCCTCTAAAATTTCATCATTAATGTAAATATTTCCCTCATCATCAATTTTTACCGTCTCGCCCGGCATACCGATAATTCGTTTTATGTAATAGGTTTCCTCATCGTACTGAAACGGAAATACAATAATGTCGAACCGTTCGGGCTCCGTAAACCGATACGATATTTTATCCACCAGCAGGTGATCCTCATTGCTTAACGTACTCTCCATGCTTCCCCCGCTCACCTGTGTACGCTGACCTACATAGGTGACAATCAGATATGCGGCACAAAGCACCAGCAATAGATAAATACTGGTACTTAACACTTCTTTCATGATATTTTTTATTTTACTTTCCTTCTTTTCCCCTGTTTCCATTTTACGGCATCTCCAATGTAATTTTTCCTATTCTACCATTTCTAAAATCATCAACAATCATTGCTGATGATTTCATTATATCAAGTTCTTCTCCTTTTAGAAAGCATTTTTTACTAATACAGACAGATTTTATGACATCATATGCAGATTGTTCATCGTTTATCTCTATTTCATAACGGTTCTCAAGCATTCCTGCATATTCTGCGCGCAAAAAATCAATCAGCTCACAGGCAAGCTCATCCAAATGAACAATCTCGTCATTCATGGAACCGATCATCGCAAGCCGAAGCCCTACCGACTGGTCGTCAAACTTCGGCCATAAAATCCCCGGTGTGTCTAAAAGCTCAATTCCTTTGTTCAATCGAATCCACTGCTTTCCCTTTGTAACGCCCGGTTTATTGCCTGTCTTTGTACACGCTTTTCCCGCAAAGGAATTGATAAAGGTGGATTTTCCGACATTTGGAATGCCTGCCACCATCGCGCGCACCGGTCGGTTGATAATCCCGCGCTTCCTGTCACGCGCAATTTTTTCCTTACATGCCTCCTGAACCACACCCTGGATGGACTTTATGCCGGCGCCTGTCTTCGCGTTGATTTCAAGCACATGAAATCCCCTGTCCGAAAAATACTCCATCCACGTCTTATTTTTCCTGGTATCTGCCAAGTCGGACTTATTCAGTAAAATAATCCTTGATTTATTTTTACCCAGCTCATCAATATCCGGATTGCGGCTGCTAAGCGGTATCCGCGCGTCCACCAGCTCAATGATTAGGTCTATCAGCTTTATATCCTCCTGCATCATGCGCTTTGCCTTCGTCATATGCCCCGGATACCATTGATAATTCGCCATTTGTCTCCTCCCTTTTTACTCTACAAATCCGATGTCACTATCCCCCGATGCCATTTTAAACCATGCTTTCCCGATAATATATTCCTTCTTGACCGTTCCGATATTTGCCGAACGGCTGTCCTCGCTGTTATTGCAGTTATCGCCAATCACAAAGTATTCGTCCTCGCCAAGCGTCACCTCATCCGCCAAAATCCCCGGCTCCGCTATCCGGTCATTAAAATATGCTTCCACGGTTTCCCCGTTCACATACAAAATTCCGTTTTTTATGTAAAGCGTATCACCCGGTACTCCTACCACGCGTTTCACGTAATAGTGCGACTTTTCATTGCCGTTGGGAAGAAAGACCACGACGTCCCCTTCCTTCGGAGAGGATACACCGTAAACAATTCTGTTTAAAAAAATCTTCTGACCGTTATAAAGACCCGGCTCCATAGAAGAACCGATGACGCTTGTCCGCATACCCACACAAAACATCGTCACAACAGCCACAAGCATAGACGCAAATATCCAAAAGATCCAACTCATGATTTCCCGGATAATCACGACATTCAATTTTTTCTTCTTTTGATAAAAACTCAGTCCCTTTCTTCTTGCCATGAGCAAACCCTCTCTCCGGTATATCCCGTCCGTGCATTTGTAAAAACGGAGCCTGTTTCCAAGCTCCGTCATATGAACTATTCATTATTTTACTAATTCCTTAACCTTCGCCCGCTTACCAACACGTTGTCTTAAGTAGTTCAATTTTGCACGTCTTACCTTACCTAATCTTACCACTTCCACTTTCTCTACGTTTGGAGAGTGCATCGGCCAAGTCTTTTCTACGCCGACACCGTTTGAAAGCTTTCTCACCGTAAAGGTCTCTCTGTTGCTGCCGCCCTGAATTTTCAACACGGTGCCTTCAAATACCTGTATTCTCTCACGGTTACCCTCTTTAATCTTGCCGTGTACTCTTACCGTATCGCCGACTCTGAAGCTGTCAACATGCTCCTTCAGCTGTTCCTTCTCGATTTCTCTAATAATTTCGTTCATTTTATTTGCCTCCTTGTTATTTCGACGTTCTTAATACTTTATAATCACATTGTTTCCAATGACACGTATCAGAGGACCATCTCTTTTTCTCGCAACATTAGTAATTTACCACAAAATATATGAGATTGCAAGAGTTATGCGGTATTTTTCTGTTTTTCCTGATTCTGTTATGGTGTAATCCAATCGCTGTCAACCCAGTACCCTTTGGTTTCGTTCCATCTTCGATACTGTGTTACCCCGTTCACTACTCTAAACTTTGTTACAATAACATCTGCACGTGGTTCAATAGCTCCACCTGCTTCTATCGTTTCACAATCATTTTGTATCTCAGCGGCGTCCACTTTATATATTCCTGTCATTTCAATCATCATTGGTGCAGACAGCATTATTGCAGTACCTAATATCAATATCTTTTTTTTCATTTTGTTCTCTCCTATTTAAATTCAAATCCTTCTTCTAACATTAATTGTGCAATATTTTCATCAACTACTGATACACACTCATTTTTGTATATAACCTCATAGCCACCTTCTGTTTGCCGTAAAAAAACAGCTTCGGGTTCTAAAAAATAAACATTGTCTTCTGTCATCACCTCCTCCACCGGCACATCAAATTTTGACTGAAAAACAACGCTATATGAGGCAAAGAATAAAATTATGTAAACCATTATCATGGTCGCCATATATGTCTTGTATTTCACGCTTGCTTTTCCCGTCGTTTGCGGACATTTCGAAACGCACAAAAATCTTTTCTTGAGATTCTCTCCGACATATTTTTTATACAAAGAAGTATCGTTTTTGGCAGAAGGCACTTTTCCTTCTTTTTTCGCAGTGCCCTGTATCATCTGCAAAATGGATGACAGATACTCTGCTTTCTCCTCATTTTTCAAGCCCTGCGTTACTTTAAGGTCACATTTTAACTCTAAAATATTCTCTATGTTGAGATTCAACAAATATGCTGTCGGATTCCACCAAAAGATACAGCTCCAAAGATTTAACAGAAGCTTAACTGCCGCATCACGATTTAAAATATGCGTATACTCATGCTTCATAATATAGTACAGGCTCTGTCTGTCATATTCCTGGTCAGGCAGCAAAATTACGGGATGCAAAATTCCCATTTCCATTGGCATATCAAACGGTGTTCGGTATATCTGAATTTTCCGTTTATCTCCTTTCTCATTCTGCAGCTTCTCTAACAGTTCACATGCCGCCCCTTCGCGGATTACAGTGCAAAGAAAGAGCAGTTGTTTTGAAATACGGTAATCCCTTAACCGCAAAAACAGTTTTATTACGATACCGCAACACCATATTATGAGAAATAAATAGCCCGCAGGGATCGTACCGCCGATTTTTATCTTGATACACAAAGACGTTACGGCATTGTACACGGCTTCTACCGGAACTACTTTTGTTGCAGAAAATTCAATTGGTACCGTCATTCTAAAAATACAAAATGCATACAAAATCAGCAGATTATTTACCCCGAAATACTGCAATGTCCATTTACCCTTTTGTATGGCACGCATAATAATCGTCAGTATGGAAGTCCATATACACCCCATAGCAAACGAATATGGAGTTATACACATATTCATCACCCATTCATCGTCATAGTATCATATTACTCTTGTGTTTCATTTTGTATTTTAAGAACATCGATCATATCCTGCAGCTGTGCTATGATTTCATCTGCGTAATTGTGATTATCTCCCCGCGCTTCCTTAAACAGTGCAATCGCCACCTTGCCTAATGAGTCACTCTGTATTCCGTGCCGAAGCAAATATTTGGCGGCATATTCTTCCCGCGTCATACACGGAGCAAATTTTCTTGCATACTGCGTATTATAACGGACACTCCCGCATCCCTGTATAAAACCGGCATCCAACAAGGAATTGATTGTACGATGCACATACGTCGCATTTTGCATAATGTCTCCCAAACGTTCCAGTATATCCACGCTTGTCAGGGCTTCGCCTTCATCCCACAATAAATCCATCACACTTTGTTCCCGTATTGATAACTGATATTTATCTTTCATATCATTCAGCTCCTTTTCAATTTCTGTCCTAATTGTTTTCAAGCAATTTAAAGCCTTTGCATTACTTATTATTCTTTTTTGCCGGATTTGCCAAGCATATACGCCTCATACAGCTCAGGCCGCCGAATCCTTGTCCGCTCAAGCGACTGTTCCAGCCGCCACTTTTCGATATTGGCATGATGTCCGCTCATCAGCACCTCGGGCACTTTTTTTTCATGCCATACCTCGGGGCGCGAATACTGCGGATACTCTAAAAGCCCGTTTGCATGTGACTCTGTCTGCGCCGACTCATCATTATGAAGCACTCCGGGCACAAGCCTTGCAATTGCGTCCACCATTACCATCGCCGCCAGCTCCCCGCCCGTAAGCACATAGTCGCCAATGGAAATGTAATCCGTGACAATTTCCTCCAAAACACGCTCGTCAATTCCCTCGTAATGCCCGCACAGTAAAATCAAGTCCTCCTCCCTGGAAAGCTCGGCTGCTTTTTTTTGGTGAAACACTTCTCCCTGCGGTGTCACATACACCACGCGTGTTTTTACCGCATTTCCCTTCTGTTTGTCAATCTTTTCACAAACCGCTTTCCAACAGTCATAAACAGGCTGCGCCTGCATCAGCATTCCTGCGCCTCCGCCATAGGTATAATCGTCAACCTTTTTATGCCGGTCCGTTGTATAATCCCGTATGTTTACCGCTTCTATGGAAATACAGCCCTTTTCTTCCGCTCTCCCGATAATACTCGTATGCAGACCGTCAAGCACCATCTCCGGAAACAGCGTCATAATATGAAAATTCATAAAAACACCCTATCCTTATCAATCCAATAGTCCGTCAAGAACATGAACTTTCATTCTTCGCTGCTCTATATCCACATCCAGCACACACTGCTTAATCGCCGGAAGCAGCAGCGTTCTGCCATCCTCCAGTGCAATCTCGTATACATCGTTTGCGCCCGTCACTATCACGTCCTTTAACACGCCCATATATGCATCCTGCTCATCATAAATCTTTACGCCCATCAGGTCCGCAATAAAATATTCATCCTTTCTAAGCTTTACGGCATTCTCCCTTGTGACATAAAGGCTTTTGCCCTTATAGCGCTCAATATCATTAATATTATCAAGGCCCTTGAATTTCAGAATGGCAAACTGCTTAAAGAACCGCACATTCTCGATTTCAAGCGCCATTTTTTCCTTCCCTGTATCCAATATCACTTCCTTTAATTTTTTAAACCGTTTGACGTCGTCGGTGGTTGGAAACACCTTTACCTCACCGCGCAGACCGTGTGTCTGCGTAATCGCCCCCACCTGCAGTAAATCGTCCATAAAATACCTTTGCCTTTCAATTTACTTTTAAAGGGTGTTCATAACGCAATTCCTTATGAACACCCTTTCTTTATGTTTTTATACAATCTCTACATCAACCTTCAGATTTTCTTTGGAAGATGCTGCCTTAACCACGGAACGAATCGCTTTTGCAATTCTTCCCTGCTTACCGATAACCTTGCCCATATCGTCCGCCGCCACATGCAGTTCCACGGTTACGTTCTTGCCATTCACCGTTTCCGTCACAACGACTTCGTCAGGGCTGTCCACCAGGGCTTTCGCAATAACCTCAACTAACTCCTTCATTATTACACCTCCAAGTGTTTTCCACGTACAAAGAGTTATTTTTCAATGCCGGCTGCCTTGAAAATCTTTGCGACTGTCTCTGTAGGCTGCGCTCCGTTCGATAACCACTTCTTGGCAAGCTCTTCGTTTACCTTGAACTCGCTTGGGTCCGTATTGGGGTTGTAGGTACCGATTTCCTCGATACACTTTCCGTCTCTTGGGGATCTTGAGTCTGCTACAATTATTCTATAAATAGGAGCTTTCTTCTGACCCATTCTTCTTAATCTGATTTTTACTGCCATGTTTTTTCACCTCATATTCAACTTTCTTTTATTTTTTATATACGAACAGACTTATGCCCATTCGCTGCGCCGAACACCTGCTGCCTTAACAGCTGATTTTTTGCGTTCGTGTGCATCAAAAGGGAAGTTTAAATCTCCCTTTTTTACCACCGAAACCTCCCATCATTCCCGGGAGCTGCTTCATCATTTTTTGAGACTGCTCAAACTGCTTGATAAAGCGGTTTACCACTGCAATATCCACACCCGCACCCTTTGCAATCCGGTGCTTTCTGCTTGGATTTAACAGCTTTGGGTCCTTTCTCTCGGCAGGCGTCATGGATAGTACAATCGCCTCCATGCGTGCAAGCTGTTTGTCGTCCACTGCCGACTCAAGGTCACTTGCCTTGATTCCCATGCCAGGCATCATTCCCAAAATACTTGACAATCCGCCAAGCTTTTTCATCTGACTCATGCTCTCAAGATAATCCTCAAAGTCAAATTTTCCTTTTTTCAGGCGCGCAGCCATCTCTTTTTCCTTATCAGCATCCATATCAAGGTTCGCTTCGGCTACCTTGTCTATGAGCGTGAGCACATCGCCCATGCCCAAAATCCTGTTTGCCATCCGGTCCGGATAGAACTGCTCAATATCTGTCAGCTTCTCGCCTGTACTGACAAAAAGAATCGGTTTTCCGGTAACTGCCTTTACGGAAAGCGCCGCGCCGCCTCTCGTGTCACCGTCCATCTTGGACAAAATCACGCCGCTTACGCCAACCTTGTCATCAAATTCCTTAGCGACATTCACCGCATCCTGTCCCGTCATCGCATCGACAACCAAAAGCGTTTGGTGCACATCAACATTTGCCTTGATTTCCTGAAGCTCCGCCATCATATCCTCATCAATGTGAAGCCGTCCGGCGGTATCTATGATTACAATATTATTGTTATTTTTTGATGCATGTTCCAAAGACGCCTTTACAATGTCCACAGGCTTGTGGTTTGCTCCCATAGAAAAAAAGTCAACCCGCTGTTTTTCGGCGTTAATCTTTAACTGTTCAATTGCCGCCGGACGGTAAATATCACACGCCACAAGCAACGGTTTCTTTCCTTTTAACACAAGCTTTCCTGCAATTTTTGCCGCCGCCGTGGTTTTACCTGCACCCTGCAGACCGCACATCATCATGACGGTTGTCGCTTTTCCGGGCTGCAGTTCCAGCTCCGTCGTTTCCGAGCCCATTAACGAAACCATTTCCTCGTTGACAATCTTAATCACCATCTGTCCCGGATTTAAGCCGTTCATCACGTCGGAACCGACAGCGCGCTCTTCAACCGCTTTCACAAACTGCTTGACAACTTTAAAGTTTACGTCCGCCTCCAGCAGCGCCATTTTGACTTCCTTGAGCGCCGTCCTGACATCTGCCTCTGTAAGCCGTCCCTTGCTTCTCAAATTTTTGAAGACATTCTGCAATTTATCTGTTAAGCTCTCAAATGCCATGGTTCAAAGCTCCTCTATAATTTCATTCGACAATTGTTTAATCTGCTCATCATCCGTCAGCTCATTGATTTGCTGAATATTGTGCTTAATCCTTGCAAATTTCTCAACCAAATGCAGCTTATTCTCATAATCGTTCAAAATCCTGTCGCACCGCTTGATTAAATCATGCACGCCCTGTCTGCTGATGCCCTGCTCACCGGCAATTTCGCCAAGCGACAAGTCGTTAAATACGGCATCCTCATAAATATTCTTTTGGTGCGGTGTCAGCAATTCGCCGTAAAAATCGTAAAGCATACCTTTATACTCCAGCTGCTCCAAGCTGACATGCCCTACTGCTTTTTCCTTACTCTCATTCACCGGTTTCACGATATTTCCTCCGCTTTTCGCACCATGCGACTTTGTTATCATACTACATACAAAAACAGGTGTCAAGTATTTTTTCTTGACACCTGCAAAATTTTGTAACAGTTCAGCCTTCGGCTTCCTGTTCCAAGCATCAAGCCATGCAAAACCACTTCGTGGTGGCTTGATGCACCTCAGCCACTACACTGTTTCACGGCCTTTGCAGTAAATGCAAAGGCCTGGGCTGAACTGTTACAAAATTTTCTGCTTTGGTCCTTTAATACGTCTGCGGCAGCCAAATGCTGTCCTCTCCGTAAGGCTTTATCATCCGCACCTTTGCCGTGCTTGCGTCCTCCAAAAAAGCAAACGTCACGACCGCCTGCGTCTCTTGCGCATTGGTATATTCCACATTAACGGTCACCTTGTTTTCATTCTTTAAAATATTAAGTAAATTGATTGCAGCAGTATCCGGCTGATCCAGTCCGGCGTACCCGCTCAATGCCATATCCGGATTTTTTGCGTTGCTGTTTAACGTTTCCCCTGCCTCATTATAAGCATAATAATCCATCATTGTACCGTTTATAACACCGTCAGGATATGCCGCATAAAATTCATCCGCTATGCAAATCCCATCAAGAAACTGCAAATGCTGTGAAGTCACTTGAAAATTCCCATCCTGAACTGCATAGGAAAGCTCCTCACGCCACACCGTCACATGCGGGTCAGATACCCAGGCATAATACAGAATAACTGCCTTGCCTTCAGACGCCGAAAGAATACGGTAATTTTTTTCATCATCTCCCCAAGGCCACGGACTTGACCAGCCAAACGCTGCGTACGGCTTATTATTGTCATCCACGCCCCAGGAAAGTCCCAGCGTATCGGAAAGCTCCTCACGCAGGTTTTCTTGCGTCAGCTCAATAATCGTCTGTCCGTCGCGGCTGCAAAACGCCTCCGCCCATTGTTTTACATACTCCCCCTCATTGCTGAAATAAGAATGCGCTGTAACTTCTGCCTGCGTTCTGTCCTGCGCATTTTCCATATCCATAATTTGCGTATTTATAATCTCTTCTCCCGATTGCCGCAACGTAGTTTGCGCTGTCTGCATCTTCGCATGGTCTGCCTCATTTACCATAATAAACTGATTTGAACGATTGCCGTTTTGAGCAGCATCTGCTTCTGTCTTTTCCGTCATAAAGCAGAGCGTGACCACCGCAATTACTGTAAAAGCCGCTGCAATTACCCAAAACGTCGGTTTTTTATAGCAAAGCACATTCTTCACACGCCCCTTTACGCCAATCTCCCCAAAAGCAACAGGACATGCCGCAATTGCCCTATGATTGACTGCGCAGGTCAAAAGAGCAAGGGAATACGCTTTTTTCTCCTCTGTTCCAAGCGTCCTGATAACACGCTCGTCACAGGCAAGCTCAATATCGCGGCACAGCAAAAGATATGCTGCCCACACAAACGGATGAAACCAGTATATCGTCAAAAGCAGGTAACCTATCGGCTTTATCAAGTAATCCCGCCGTTTTTCATGCGCAGTTTCATGTTTCAACACATAATCTAAATCCGTACCGCATAAATCCAGCGGCACATAAATGCGCGGTTTTACCAGTCCGAATAAAAACGGCGTATCAATCATCTCACACTGATAATATTTTACCGCACCCTGCTGTTTGGGAACCGCCATGCGCACACGCCTGCGCAGGCAAAACCAGCTTATCATGAAATACAAAAGCATTATTCCCATACCGGCAAGCCACACTGCCGATGCGATGCTAAAATACACAAACGGTCTGTTTATACTCTCGGGACTATTATTATTGTATCCCAGTTCCCGAATGGTTTCTTCATTAAGATAATCCGTTTTTGCAAAGGAAGCCGTTCTCTGCGCCGTTTCATCCTGATACACCGCCGTATCCGTTCCCGTAATTTGGCGAATGTCATTTTGCACCTGTGCACCGCTTGGCATCAGACTAAAAGCCGACTGCACCGAAAACGGCATGATTAGACGGATGCCTACAAGCATCCAAAGGATGCAGCATACACTTTTCGGTGCCCTTTTCAACAAAATTCTTGCCGCAATGACTGCTGCAATCAAGTAACACGCCGTGATGCTTTGATTGAGCACATCTAAAAACAGTCCCCGAATCATATCGCCCCCTCCCTTCTACTCCTTATATGCATCTATAATTTGATGTATCTCCTCAATCTCCTTTGGCGTAAGCTGTTTATTTCTCGTAAATGCCGCTATAAAACCAGGGAGGGAGCCTGAAAAGGTTTTCTCAACCACCTGCGTACTCTCTGCTGTCAGAACCTCCTCCTTGGATACCAGCGACGTCACAACCGCATTCTCAGACTTGAGCACCCCCCGCTGGGACAACCGCCTGATAACCGTGTAAGTGGTAGACTTCTTCCACTCAAGCAATTCGCTGCACAAACGCACAAGTTCGCTGCTGGAAACCGGCTCATTCTCCCATAAAATCTCACAAAAACGATACTCACTCTCAAAAATCTTTGGTATCTCCATAAAACTCCTCCTTCTCTTTTAAATTCCTCACCGACGCAAAAAGGTCTAATGCATTAAACCTAATTATAGTTTAACGCATTAGACCTTTCCTGTCAATATGTATTTTCAAAAGAATATCAGCCTTCTTTTGCGCCTCGTTCCACAAGATAAGCAAGCCACTCTTTACGCTTCATAACAGAACATTTCTTAGACACCATCTTGCCCTCACTGTTCATAAACGAAACTTTAAGCCCCGTAGGAATAATCGGAATCAAACCGCCGACATTACAGGTCTTTACACCCGATATATCACCGTATGCTACGGAAAAGTTCTCCAAACCGAAACCGCCTGCAAACACAAACTTCTCTTTTGTAAAGAAATAGTTTCCTCTCACCTGTGATGCAAATGTCCACAAATCTCCTTGTGTATGCTCCTCAATTACATCATCCGCACTGATTAACCCAAGTTCTTTCAGTGTTTTCTCCCACTGCTCTTTTTTACTTTGTGCCATCTTCATCGTATGTTTCCTCCCTCATTTTAAATTAAGCATTTGTTGCGTATAATACGCCATTGATTATAGTTCCAATCCCATAAAATGTCAAGCAATTTTGCACCATTCGTACAATACGCCAAACAACTCCCGCGCATAATAGGTCGGCAAAAGCCACCGCGCCGTTTTAGCTGGAACCGCTCCGTAAGAAAGTCCAAGTTTCCCTGCAATAATCCCCGCTCTATACGCATGGAATTCATTCGTCACGATTGCAATCTCCTGCGGCAGGGAATTTTCCTTTATGATTTCATATGAATATGCAAAGTTTTCACGCGTAGATGTCGATTGATTCTCTGTGTAAATCCGTTCAGGACTAATACCGTTTTCAACAAGATAGCGGTAAATGCATTCTGCCTCTGAAATGTCCTCGTCGGCACCCTGTCCGCCCGATGCAATGCACACGGCATCTGTATTTTCGTTTAAGTACGAAACTGCCGCATCCATGCGCTCCGTAAGAATCAGGCTTGGACGATCACCATACACTCTGCATCCGAGTATCACAGCTGTCGCATTTTGGGCAGGCTTTACAGATAATGCCTTCACCATGCATACCGTTATCACAAGTACCAGCACTATCCCCGCCGTAATTCCCATACCGATGATGCTTAAAACAAGCTTTCCGAATTTCTTCTGCCACCACTTTCCGATCAATAAATTGACATATGGCATAAACAGCGCATAAAGCATCAAAATCGTACAGACTGATAAACCTGCGGCATTTCCAATATTTAATATCCGCCTTTTAATCAATGGCATCACAAGACCCGCAAAGCCCGCCGCACCGAATAAAAACAACACAAGTCTTATAATTACCATACCCGTCTTCCGCATCCTAAACCTTTTCTCCTTTTGACAAAAACGACAAAAATCCCTTACCGCTTGGTAAACTTTTGCTTATTATCATACCGCAGATTCAAATCACATAACCGGTAACTCCAATGAAACAAGGAACAGTCCTTTCCTGGCTGCGCGCCAAACATCCGTCAGTCTACTGACAGATTTTATTTTAATTCCCAAATGCATAAAAAGTGCCGCAAATCATACAATCCACGACACTTTTCCATTATTCTTATTTAAAAATCCTGACTGTAAACTACAGAATCATCAGCATTTCTGTACTCTATTCTCAATACCGTATTCTCATTTCCTGTCTCACTGATAAGCTCGTCACGCACTGACTCAAACAATGAAGCATTGCTTGAGAAAAGCTCTGACATTGCTTCCTCAGCATTATCTGCAACTTCAATCTGCTCATTATACTGATATACTAAAGAAATCACATCACCGTCAACCTCAAATAAAACAGTAACGCCCTGATCTGCCATTCCCTCATTCATCATGTCCAAAAACTGCTTGCACTCTTCAGACTCTGTCCACTCCTCAAGTGACATCTGTCCTTCTGCTGCCACAGTCGATTCAGGCGCTGCCGTTGACTCCTGTGCCTGCGTTGTTGATTCCTGCACATCTGCCACGTCATCCTGCACGGTAGATACAGGTGTATCTGCTGCCGTATCCTGTACTTCGTCTGTCTTAGCGCCGCAAGCTGTTACTGAAAACATCATGGTTGCAATAACTGCTGCTGATAATAATACATTTACAATTTTCTTTTTCATGTCGAATCCTCTCCTCATACATAAATATGTGTTTAGTTCACTAACAATTTGTAAGTTTACCATTTTAGTGTATTGATGTCAATTCATTTATAAAAATTTCAGTAGTTTCAAATAAAAAAATGCCATGAATCATATAATTCATGACACTTTTCCACAACGCCAAATACCGGTGCCACATTCCTTTCATCTTAAAATAATATTTAAATAGAAAAAGCATGTGGATTCCTATCATACAAATGCTTTCCTTAGCCATCATACTTATATTTAAAATCTAATCAATTTTTAATGAAACACCCTCATAAATTCCCACTGGTATCTCTTTATCAAAAGAGTATTCTTCCATACTGTCTTTTTCAAAATTATATATTGTTACAAGTTCTCTTTCAGGATCTACCACCCAGTATTCCCGTACTCCTGCCGTCCTATATTGAAACAGTTTCTTATAATAATCCATTTGTTTACTGCCTAATGAAACAATTTCAATCACCCAATCTGGTGCGCCATTACACCCTTTATCTTATTTTTATCACAGATAACAGAAATATCCGGTTCAACATAATTTTTATTATTTTCATTCAAAAATACTGCAAACGGAGCCGGAAACACGCTGCATTCCCCATTATTATGTCTAATATAATCTTTTATCTGATATGATAAATCCATTACAAGTGCTTGATGTCTTGTGTTTGGCGGCGCCATATAATATATTTTTCCATCAATCAATTCCGCTCTCTCTCCGTTTGGCAAAGCATAGATATCTTCTATTGTATAGAGTTCTTCTTTTTTTAATATGTCCATCTTTGCACCTCCATTTTTGATTCTATTATAGGCAATATTAACAGGAATTACAATCACTTCCGCTTACTTAAAAATCTAATTTGACTTCAGGCAATTATTAACACGATTTTAAATTATAACATAAAAGGAAAGGGGACTTTGGATTTCTCCAATAAGTCCCCAAATCTTTCATTTTACTAAGTTTTTCTTAGAACTTTCCTGCATCAGCCGCTTCCTGAATCGCAACCGCAACTGCAACTGTGGCGCCAACCATCGGGTTGTTGCCCATGCCGATTAAGCCCATCATTTCCACATGTGCCGGAACGGAAGAAGATCCTGCGAACTGTGCATCGGAATGCATACGTCCCAAAGTATCTGTCATACCGTAAGATGCCGGACCTGCAGCCATGTTGTCCGGATGAAGCGTACGTCCCGTACCGCCGCCTGACGCTACTGAGAAATACTTCTTGCCCTTCTCCGTGCACTCTTTCTTGTATGTACCTGCAACCGGATGCTGGAATCTTGTCGGGTTTGTTGAGTTACCCGTGATGGATACGTCAACGCCCTCTTTCCACATGATTGCAACGCCTTCCTGAACGTCGTTTGCACCGTAGCAGTTTACCTTACCGCGCGGTCCGTTCGGGTCAGAGTAAGGCTTTCTGAAAACTTCCTTAACCGTATTGGTATACGGGTCATACTCTGTCTCAACAAAGGTAAAGCCGTTGATACGTGCGATAATCTCTGCCGCATCTTTTCCAAGACCATTCAAAATAACACGGAGCGGTTTCTGACGAACCTTGTTTGCTTTCTCTGCGATACCGATTGCACCCTCTGCCGCTGCAAAAGATTCATGACCTGCCAAAAAGCAGAAACACTCTGTCTCTTCCTCAAGGAGCATCTTTCCTAAGTTACCGTGTCCAAGACCAACCTTACGGTTGTCCGCTACGGAACCGGGTACGCAAAATGCCTGTAAGCCTTCGCCGATTGCTGCCGCTGCGTCTGCAGCCCTTCTGCAGCCCTTCTTGATTGCGATTGCAGCGCCCACCGTGTATGCCCAGCAAGCGTTCTCAAAGCAGATTGGCTGAATCTTCTTAACCTGATCATATACGTCAAGACCTGCGTCCTTTGTAATCTTCTCAGCCTCTTCAATGGAAGAAATTCCATAGCTGTTTAATACTTCGTTGATTTTATCAATTCTTCTTTCATAGGATTCGAATAATGCCATAATTATTTTACCTCCTTATCTGTTCTTGGGTCAATAATCTTTACGGCATCCTGCACACGGCCGTACTGACCCGATGCCTTCTCCCATGCTGTGTTCGGGTCGTCGCCCTTCTTAATAAAGTCAGTCATCTTGCCAAGACTTACAAACTTATATCCGATAATCTTATCGTCCGCATCAAGCGCAATGCCTGTAACATAACCCTCTGCCATCTCAAGATAACGAGGTCCTTTCTTTAACGTACCGTACATTGTACCAACCTGGCTTCTAAGACCTTTTCCTAAGTCCTCAAGACCTGCGCCGATTGCAAGTCCGTCCTCAGAGAACGCGGACTGGGAACGTCCGTAAACAATCTGAAGGAATAACTCTCTCATCGCTGTGTTGATTGCATCACACACAAGGTCCGTATTCAATGCCTCCATAACCGTTCTGCCGGGAAGAATTTCCGCTGCCATAGCCGCAGAATGCGTCATGCCGGAGCATCCGATTGTCTCAACCAACGCCTCCTGAATGATGCCTTCCTTCACGTTCAACGATAACTTGCAGGCTCCCTGCTGCGGTGCACACCAGCCGATACCGTGCGTAAAGCCGGAAATGTCCTTGACATCCTTTGCCTTTACCCAGTTTGCTTCTTCCGGAATCGGTGCGCAGCCATGATTGCCGTCACGTGCTACTACACACATTTCTTCAATTTCCTTTGAATAAATCATGTGAAAACTCCTTTCGATTATATCACTTATATTTTAAATGCGACGCATTTAATAACGGATTTATACCACGCAATCCCGTCCTCTTATCCTTTTGCCTTGATAACCAATTGAGGGATTTGCTATGTTAATCACACATTTTCATTTTCGCACAAATCGACAAAAATAGCAATTAAAAAATGTAATTTTGTCAAAAAATTATCAAAAGTTTATTTTTGTCAAATTCTACGCATTTTTCTTTACGCACTCCCCCGATTTTTTGAAAATGCTGTCCGCTTCGATATAGCCGCGAACCATTGACGTCGGATAAATATTGGAATTTCTGCCAATGACGGTACCGGGATTTAAGACACTGTTGCAGCCGACCTCAACATTATCGCCTAGCATTGCGCCCATTTTCTTTAAACCGGTTTCGATATTGCCATATGCGGATTTTACGACCACGAGCGTCTTGTCACTCTTGACGTTTGATGTAATCGAGCCTGCACCCATATGCGATTTATAACCGAGAATACTGTCACCCACGTAATTGTAATGCGGCACCTGTACTTTGTTGAACAAAATCACGTTTTTGAGCTCCGTGGAGTTTCCGACAACTGCGCCCTTTCCGACAATCGCGTTACCGCGGATAAATGCGCAGTGACGGATTTCAGCCTCCTCGTCGATAATACACGGACCGTTGATACATGCCGTTAGCGCTACCTTGGCGGATTTTGCAATCCAAATGTTTTCGCCGCGCTTTTCAAATTGTTCATCTGAAAGCGTGTTTCCAAGCTCCATAATAAATGCACTGATTTTCGGCAGCAGCTCCCACGGGTAAACTGCCCCGTCAAAAAGCGGCGCTGCAATTGTTTCGTCTAAATTGTAAAGGGTTTTGATTTGTAATTGTTCCATGTTTTTATCATGCTCCTTTCAAACCGGAAATTATTTAGATTGCTGATTTTCGCTAATCAGCTTTCCATCAAAATCAATTTCATAAAAATGATCTTCAATGTCATAAAGTTTTACAGATTCCTCACATAATTGAAAAGCCGTTTTTCCGGAAACCGATACAAATATATCTTTTCCGGAAAATTGCCATTTCTTATTAAAATTCAAATCCAACATAGTTATTTCAATTTCGCCACATATGAGATAACCCTGTTGTACTCTATAAATCCCCATATTACATCCGAAACAGTCAAACTCCTTAAATAATAATATAGAACCATCCGTTATCCTTAATTGTGTAATCGTATCGTTTTGTAATATAGTCAAAATTTCGTCATCTAATATAGCACAGTCTTCGTCATAACTATAAAAATCCCCTACCAAAGCAACACGATACTGCCTGTAAAACAGATCTATCGTTATTGAAAAGACTTTGTAAAAATCACTATTTTTAATATGGCGTAAATTAATTTCCATATCATAAAATTGATTATCTGCAGAGTCTACGGTATATGTCGTATCTATACTGATTTTTACATTACATTTATCATTTTGTAATTCCATAAAGTCACCTGTAACGTTCAATTTATATATTGCATTATAAAAAATCTGCCTGCCAAACGCAATGCATATACATACTAATTTTCAGTGATTACACAATTCCGAAAAGGGCGATAGCATTTAATACATATACTGCGACGCATAAAAATCCCACCCTGTCATTTTCTCATACGCGTTTAAAAACTGTTCCTCCGTGAGATACTCTCTGACAGTATATTTTCCATCTGCGTTGTCCGCCAGTTCCTCCTTTGTTTTTTTGCGTTCCCGCAGATAGTATGTGCCGTATCCTCCGGCTCCAAATGTATCTGGAAAGTTTTCCCGATAATATTCGGGATCCATTCCATCACCTTCCGGAAACCGATATAAAACCAACGTGTCCAAATATTCCTTATTCCATTTCAAATCAAACCGGCATAACCGCTGAAGGTTCATACACGGTCCTCCTGACACACACCATTCGTAAACAAGATTCCCGTTTCCCGCGATATAAAGAAATTCCATTCCGTCATTGACATCGGTATAGACAAGCTCCACGGTCTGATTTTGACAGGCAAAAATATAGGTAATATTGATTTTTCTGACACTTGTGTCATATCCTAACCCTGTCAGCTCCCAACCGTTCACCAACTCCGGCAGACCGTCGCCGTTGACGTCCATTCGTATCCATTCTCCCTCGCTGTCTCCCCACAAATATTCCATTCCCTCTATCGGCTTTACACACGACCAGTCACCCTGTTCGATTTGGTCAAACATACGGCTCCTGTTTTGCGGTTCAAGTTCTGCCGACGCGCTTTCGGTATCCGTTTTAGCCTTGTCCGCATTACACCCTGTGCATATTGACAATATAATTGCCGCCAGTATCCCCGCAGCCATAACGCGGCGTACTTCTTTACTCGTTCCAAAAACAATTCTACGTTTTTTCATTGGCATTGTCAAAATCAAATTTGATTTCTTCCTTCTCATAGATTAAAAATGCGTCAAACGGTTTCCCCGTTTTGGAAAGAAACCCTGTTACCTTGTTTTTCGTCTTGCCGTTGGCAAACAGTTCCTGCATGGTTTCCTCGGAAAGCGCCGCCTGCGCAACGGTATGACGAACGCGGAACCCACACTCGCACTCCAAATACCACTGTCCCTTTTTCAGTTTATGCGACTTGCAGCGCGGACATGCAAGATTTGTTTCTGTGGGCGGCTCCCGTTCAGCAAAATCAAACACGATTTGATTGTCCTCATTCAGCTTCAGCGCGGCATCAAACGGCTTGCCTGTTTTTCCCGTAAAGCCTTTTAGCACAGGCGTCTTTTTGTCTGTAAGCAGTACTGTCACTTCTGCGTCATTCAAGTCTTTTCCCGCGATTTTTCCGATTGTAAATTTGCAGCCCGTGCCATCCTTTTTATAATTCGAGCACCCGTATCCAAACGGTGTCGTCGCAATCTCACCGCCGCAGACAGGGCAGGAAACGCCGACTTTTCTGCCTGCGCTCAATGCCTTGGCATCTTTCTTTGACAATTTGCTAATCTGTTCGGCAAGCTGCGGCGTCAAATCCTTGTCGCGGATTTGGATTGTCTCCCTGCGGATAAAATCTTCAAGCTTGGTGCGGTAATCACCAACGTCGATTGTTCCGTTTGTGATGCCGTCAAGCCCCTTTTCCCATGACGCAGTCATTTTGGGATTGAGCAGCGCGGGTACGGTCATTGCGACAACCTCATACACCATTTCACCAAAGTTTTCAGGCGTAATCACCTGCGTTTTTTTGTTCAGTTTTAAATAACCGATGCGGATTAATTTTTTGATGATTTCCGCGCGCGTGGCACTCGTTCCGATACCGGAGCCTTTGATTTGCGCGCGCAGCTCTTCGTCTTCGATGAGCTGTCCGGCGTTTTCCATTGCCAAAATCATGGAGCCTGACGTATAGCGTTTGGGCGGTGATGTTTTTCCTTCCTTGATTTCAAAACCGTTTACGGAAACGACATCACCCTTTTTGAGCGTCTTTGCAAGCTCCAACAGCTTTTTCGTATTGTTCTTTTTGGTGTTCTTATTGACGTTGTCAGCATTATCCCCGATTTCGCCCTGACCGGACGCGTCGCTCTCCTCCTCGTCCGCGTCCTCGAGCGTCTTTCCGAGCACTTCAAGGTATCCGAGCGATTTGAGCGCCTTTGCAGACGCAAAGAGAGACTCTTTTTCAATGCCAATGACAAGCTTTAACGTCTGATATTCGGCAGGCGGATAAAAAATGCTCAAGAAACGCCGCACAATCAAATCAAATACCTTTCGCTGAAGTGGCGAAAGTGCGCCAAGCTCCGTGAGCTGCCCTGTCGGGATAATCGCGTAATGGTCGGTTACCTTGCTATCGTCCGTATATTGCGTTTTGGCAAGATTTTCATACTGTTTTTTTGTTAAAATATTGTCAACAAATGCCTGCGTCGGCGTGTAGCCTTTTAAGCGGCTTAGGTTTTTAAAAATTTCCTTTGCGACTGCTTTCGTCAGCACGCGCGCGTCTGTTCTTGGATACGTGGTCAATTTTTTTTCGTACAAATCCTGTGCGACCTGCAACGTTTCGTCGGGGCTGATTTTAAACCGTTTCGCACATTCCGCCTGCAATTCCGCGAGGTTAAACAAGAGCGGCGCTTTCTTTTTGGACGTGCCTTTTTCCAGTGTTTTTACCACTGCCGGTTTGTTGTCAAACGACGCAATCAGCGCCGCCGCGTCCGCTTTTTCCTTGAAGCCGTTTTCCTTGTAAAGCTTTGGCGACGCAACATAATCGGAGCCTTCGACTGCTTTCCATTCCGCCTCCACATGCGCGTCCGTAAAATCGCCCACAACTCTGTAAAACGGCGTTTCCTTGAAATTACGGATTTCGCGCTCCCTGTTGACCACCATGCCAAGCACACAGGTCATTACACGCCCGACCGCGATTGCGGTGTAATCCTTTGTCGCCGCCGCGTTGTTTAAAAGCCTGCCGTATTTTACGGACATAACGCGCGAGAAATTGATACCCATTGCGTAATCCTCTATGGAGCGCATAATGCCTGACTTGCCAAGATTGGCATAATCGGTCATCGGTCTTGCCTGCGCGACGCCGCGGCGGATTTCCTCCTCCGTCTGCGAGTCAATCCATACGCGCAGCTCCGTCATGCCCTTGCGCACGCCGCCGAAATTGCGGATATTTTCCTCAATGGTCTGTCCCTCTTTTCCGGAGTCGCCTGCCCAGTAGACAGTGTCAATATCTTCCCTGTGAAGGAGTCTGTTTACGATTTGATACTGCTGCTTTACGTTTGCAATCACGCCGTACTTGTATGTTTCAGGCAGAAACGGCAGGTCCCTTAGCATCCACTTTTTATACTTGATGTCGTACTCCTCGGGATAAACCATTTCCACCAAATGACCTACGCACCAGGTTATGACATACGTGTCATTTTCTATGTAGCCGTTGTTTCTGCCCGACACGCCGAACACCTTCGCGTAGTCCTGAGCCACGGAGGGTTTTTCCGTTATGATTAATTTTTTTCCCACATAGTCCTCCTGTTTGTTGTATAGTATCATGTCTAAAATTTCTGATTATGTATGATATTTTACAAAAAAACATTAATACAAAATATCCTATTTCTTCGTTTATGCAACATTCAATTCCAATACTCTGAAATGAGATATTAAAGAAACTGCAATAATATAAATTATTAAAAATTACTGCACCACAACCGCCAACGCCACGCTATCTACAACAGTAGAAATTTTCATAAATTACTAATCAGAAACCCAAACACTTCAAAATCAATATCTACAATAGTAGAAATTATTATTACTCGCTATACAGAAGAACAACGACATAGAAACCGCCCTATCTACAACAATAAAAATTATCACAGATTACTATACTCTCATCAATTCCTCATAGCACTTTTATCTACAAAAGTAGAAATTATTATAAATTTCCAAACATATTTCCAAATAATAAACATTCTCATCTACAAAAGTAGAAATTATTATAGATTACTAAACACCTGTCCCGAAATTTTTACCTGTATTTTTATATCTTATTGTCTCTTTCATTTTGTACTATGTATATTTTACTAAAATATTCAGCAGCCTTTCTACCATTATACCGACTCAAACGATGCTTTACAATCTTTAATCGAATAATGATTAATATATTCCCATATCAACTATAAAAACAACGCATCATACAAAATCATTTATGATATGATTACTTCAACCATTATAATATATGTTCCTGTGCATACTGTAACCATTCTTTATTAGATATTGTAAGTTTTACCTTATCCAGTTGTTCTACATCCGTATTTTTAATTTTCTCAATAATCCAAAGACCTTTTCGTGCAATATTATACGCGCCATTCGCATCCGCATCTAAAGGCATTCTTTCATTCTTACCCGTTTCAAAAAACGCACCATATTTATTTAATACTGGAGATATTAACTTATCTTCCCGCTCATCACTATTCCGCATCTGTACAATCAATGCGAACAGTTTCATAAATTTTTTATAGAAATCTGCTTTATCAATTTTTCCCATTTGTTCACGTAAGTCGCCATCCAAAAGGGAAATACTATAATCATTGAACAATTTTTTCAATTCGAAAGTTAAATCTATCTTTTGCGTATCCCATTCGTTGTTCTTCTTGGGATTTCTATAGGTTTCAACTCGTTCTCCTTTAGAACACACTGTCCATTTCAGTCTGCTTCCCTCTGCTTTGGAAGTAAAAGCGGAATAATCAAATAAAAATTCAAAATATTCCCGTTCCTGATTATATAATATTGAGGTAAAATTATTAATAAATTCCTTTGATTTTTCAACAGACTCATATTTCGTATAAAATAAATTAACAAATCCTGTTGTCGGATCTAATTTGCTGGTATTCCATGCGGGAATATAGTAAAGAAAACCCGATTGTTTTCCCAACTGCTTAAAGCTTTTGAATTCATCCGTAAGTTGGTATGCATGGAGCAGCCCTCCATCTTCGTCCATGCCTTTTGATTTATCTACAAGATAATTCAATTTATCAATCAACATTTTCTCAAATTTTTGGTATACCTGCCTTTCAAATTTCTGCCTTCCTTGCTTAAAACCAAAATTTAAATCTTCCAAAACTACAATCGCATTATATTCCACCATTAAGTCCGTTATAACATGAATTACCTGACTGAGGTATCCTTCCTTTAACTCTTTGATTGTATGAATGGTCTGCCAGCTCTGACGTGCGCTTTTATTTTCATCTTCCCGTGTTTTTAACAATTGATGATAATTTCTTTTGTGTTCCAATTTGTTTTTATCATAAGAAATTATCTCATTTAATGATATTTGCTTTACAATGTTTCCCTTCATGTCTATCATACACAAATATATAAGATTTCGTTCTCCTCTGTCAATTCCTATAATATGCATATTTTCAGCATCATGAATCAAACGGTTTACCTTGCGATTAAAATGATTCTCACCTAGCGCTTTGAAATTCATTGTAATTGGTACATGGAATTGGTATTTATCGCAGGTAAAACGTTTATCTTTTATTATGTCATAGTCAAACATACTTTCTTTTTTACTATTTTGCGGATCCTTATTTTTTATAGGTAAATCCGCCTTATGTACGACAACATCTTTTTGATTAATGCTTGCCTTTCTATAAAATATTTCCGCATTTCCATTTAATTTATATACGATATTTTGTAGATTCTGTTGTGAAAACAGCATCTCCCAGTATAACGTATGCAGATTTTTTGTTCCTTTACTATACGGCGAAAAGTCTTTATTATATATTTGAAACAGATAAAGTTTTCCCTCATTTACCAAACTATCAATATATGTTTCATCAATATCTCTAAATGTTATTTTGTATCCCTGATGCTCTACCTCTTTATAAAACGCACTAATATCATCATATGATTCCGTATCGGAAAACTTAAAATCAAATTGCCCCCAATCTTCATATTGCTTGATGCCTTTCTTAAAAAAGTCTATTAATTCCCTGCAATCATCTATGCAGAAGTTTTCGCCTTTTAAATGTGTACCCTTTTCGTACTTTTCCAGCATCTCTTCCGATGGGTTGTATTTATCTTTAAGAAATATCCGAGGCAGATTTGCACTTACTTTGGTTAATAATTTATATTCCATTTTCCTGTATACATTATCCGTTTTAGCCAAGGGGGCATCATCTGCTATTTTATTGTTCCTTCGGTTCATAATTCCCAAGTAATATTGACCGTCTTTTAATAAAATGATTCCAAGGTTATCTTTTTCTTTGTTTTTATCCCATCCATCTAATAATGTAGACTTATAAAAGTTTAATTTCACTTTTTCCAATGTATAAGGCTTTTTCGTCACATAATTACGCACTTTATTATACAGCAGCGTAATCGGTTCAAGTTCTTCCCATATCCGTAAAAGTTCTGTATAAAATGCTTCCTCTTTATCTGCTTGCTCCTGCCCAATCATAAGCGGTTTTAACAGCCATTGCACTTCTTTTATTGAATCTAAGAAATCTTTCAACTCTGAAATCGCCTGCCTGTCTTGACATAATGATATGTTGTTTATCAATCCCTTATCATGCAAAATTTTACATGATTCATATGCATAACGCATTTTATCAAGAATTTCTAAGATTCTCCGTTCAAAATATCCCTCGATATGGCACTCATTGCATGAATATTTCTTAACAAAGAAATTTAACTCTTCTATAGAATACATCTTAATTTTTGAAAGCGCTTTCTCTTTCTTTTCCTCATAAGCTGCTGCCCGCTTATTTTTATCAACATTTTCTGAATCATAGTTTTCCCGAACCGCTTTACTTATATATGACCAATCATCAAATAAATCATTTGATATTGCAGATATTGTCGTATCATTTTTTACATATATTTTATTCAAGTCATATGCCGAAAAATTTGTTAGAAGTTTGCTTATAGTTATCTGCCCTTCATTCTCAATCACAAACTGCAGTAATCTATTGTAGAACATATCAACCGCTTCTAAAACTTCTGTATCTGAATCAAACTGTTCCGGAATAAAAGATATTTTATCCCTATCACTTAAAATTTGTTTAAAAAGCGGTTTCAGCTTTGGCAGTTTTGCCTTATTCTTTTGGTTATACAAATTGATATACTCATTCAGACCTTTTATCTTCGTATTATCATCAGTGCTAAAAGCGCCTAAAATTGTATTATAGACATCAATTCCCTTTTGATTAACTACCTTATTGAATCCATCAATTGCAAAATATTCTTCTACTATAGTTATATCCATTTTGGTTTTCAAATTATTGAATAATTCTGTCAAATCACTCCGTATATCCGTATTTAATATCATGGAAAATATACGCATATTATCAATATATTTGGGCAGATTTTGATGTACAACGCGATACGCAATAGCTGTTGATTTTTCTTCATCAGAATACATATTTTTTCTATTTTGATGAAAACCTTCAAAGTATGTTGTAAACTCCTGAAATGACTTTACTAGAGTCTGCTCTTCTGCATTATCTTTTGTAAATTCAGGCAGGACATTTTTAATCAGTTCCTTTTTAAATAAGTATTTGTATTGTGGATGTTCAGAAAATCTCTTTACAATCTGTTTACGCAATGACATCTGTATTTTCTGAAACTCTTTCTCTTCATTATTGTCACGTTTTTTCTCATACAGTTCATAATAATTTTTTAACCCGTCTAATTGAATTCCATTTAATGCCTCATCAATGAAATATTTGTGATAAGCGTCAATTATTTTTTTTACGCTCTTATAGTCCCCCGCCCGTTTTAAGTCTTCATCCAATATTCCATGTTTCTCAATATACTCTTGTGTTTTTCCGACTGGTTTTAGTTCAAAACGCAAGGTTTTTGATACAGGATATATTCCAATGAAATTATCTGCTATTTTTCCATTGTTCTCATGCATTATTCTGCCCTCCTCATAGTCGTACAATATACTTTTTTTACATAAATTCCCTAAATTATATCATTTCTTTGTGTTTGATTTTTTCATAATTTCTGCCGACATAATGATTGAAAACACTAATTCTTATAGCGTTTTTGGCCACATTGCAAAATAAAATATTAAATTAGGTGGCATTTTTCCACAACGTACAGAAAGAGCAGCAAGCACTGCTCTTTTATCAATTTTATACATGAAACTCTTTATGTAATAAGTTACCTGTATCTCATTTTGCCAACAGCTTATTCAGCTTCTTATCAAAAGTTTTAATTTCATATCCCTTAATCCTATGATATGCATATAAAATACAATCCGGAAAATCCAAATTCTGCTCTGCATAAGTTTCAATGCCAAGCTTCAGCACTTCGGGTTCGGGAGTCGTAACCTCCGACAGCAATCCAATCAGACTCTTTTTAATCTCTGCCTTGTCAACATGGTATACCCCCTTTAGGACATATACAACTTCCGCAATAATTTCTATACGAACTTGAACAGGCATACTTTTAATAATCGTTTCCGCTTCATATGCCATCTGCTCATCATCATTTAACAGATAACGCAAAATAATATTTGTATCAAGCATTACCATATTTTTCTACCACCGCTTTCTCCCACGCTGTCGCTTCCTGTTCCCTCAAACTCGGATCTGCATATTTTGCCAACATACCTCTTACCGTTTGCGACTTTTCCTTTTGGGGAAGTTCCTCAACAAATTCGTCTAATATCGTGATAATCAGCTTTTGATTTTTCTTTGCTTGAATTTTTTCCACTGTTCTGACAATTTCTCCATCATAATAACCCTCTATTGCCAGCATATCTTCACCTACCTTTTCGTTTTTAAAGTTATCATATCTTCAATACTGTGTTTTCATGCGGAGTTTATAATATATTTTCATCAGTTATACTTAATTCTCACTTTCTTTATTGGTGCCAAAAATTCATCTGCATCATAATACAAATCTTCCAAAATCGGAACAAGGTCTATGTATTCTTCCACCTCGTTCTGATTGTGCGTATACTTTGCCATAACACCAAATACCCGTGATCCCATTCTTTTACCTGCGTATACCGTTCCAGTGAGTAAGGAGCATTTCGTCCCCTCCCTACCTATTATTATAATCCATTTTGTATGATTTGTCTGTATAAAAAGAAATTTACCTTCGTACTCCCTCCTCAGTAAACGTTCTTTTTAGGGCTTGTTCTGTCGGGAAAATAGCGAATACTAAAACCAGACATTGTATTGTACATAAAATTACCACAACTGTTCCAATGATATTCTCTTGCCCTCATATATGGAAAAATATATCCGCCATCTGCGGTTGGCGCCGTCCACTCGATTTTGGTTTCCTCCACGAAATTTTCATCCGGCAGCGCCAATTCCTTTCCTTTACTGGCAACAAAAGTGCAAATGTAATATAATTTAACACTAATCCGGCAGCAATTCGACTTTCAAATTCAGGAACGACTTAATATATGTCTTTCAACTACATTTGACAAAACCTCTGAACTAATAACCCCAAGATAAAATCTTCCACTGTCCTTGTTCTTTCACTAGATAATAGCCAAATTCTTCATATTTCATATTTGCAGTATATCCTGAACCGAGTTCAGATCCTTCCTGCCTTGCGACAGCAGTAAAGGAGCAAACAAAATACACAATTTTAGCACCTGGTATATATTCAGCATACTGTTCTCTCTCTTGCATATATCCTAAATTAATTTTACAACTTTGTTCTATATAGTCTGCTTGAAAATCATCATATATTATTCCTGAACCCAATTCAAACATTTTCTGCATGTCTTCTTTTTTATCTACATAAAACTTAGATAAAAGAGTTAACCCTTTATCATGTTCTTGTAAATTTAAAGTATCAATATAGGAAATCAACGTCTTTTCTGCCTGCCAAACGTCTTTTTTTGTTAATCCGTTTATATCTTTGTTAATTGCAAAAAAATAATACCAACTCCCAAATAAAATGAATACGAGCGTTACTGCCATAAAAAAAATAATCTTTCGTTTTCTCATTCTATACCTACCTGCGCACTGTGATACGCAATTAGTTCAAAAGATGAATACACATTTTTATTCAACTTTTTTAATACTGTCTTATCAAATATTTTTAAAAAATTAGAAGGAAACAACTATAGTGTAAGCGTCATAATAGCTTTTCCCTTACGCTCATATAATCCGCTTTCAATCTGATGTTCCAATACATCCCGGCTCCAATTATTTTTCACTGCTTCATTCAGACTTCTCACGCCTTCAACAATAAATTGATGATATTTATATCTTTTATTCCGATTATTCTTCAATGCTTCAAATCTTTGATAATCATTATTTTTATTTTTCACAGAAATCGTTTTCATTTCAATATCTGCCCTATCGTTCACTCCTTAATCTCTTCTGCTTCCAAATTCCGAATAATCGCCAACGCAACCTTTCCTGCCATATCCCTGTCACTTGTTTTTTGCGGTGCTTTTCCATAAATGGCAAAGCGATATTCGTTATATTCCCAATCAATTAGAAACTGGTCCCCAGTTTCATTCGCCTTCATATGTGGAAAAATATATTCACCGTTTGCGGTTGGCGCCGTCCACTCGATTTTAGTATCCTCCACAAAAACTTCATTTGGCAGAGCCAGTTCCTTTCCTTTACCGGCAACAAAGGTACAGACACCAAGATTCTCGATTTCAAAGTTCATTTGCAATTCGTCCGTTTCCGATTTTATGACTTCAACATTTGACACAATGACGATATTATCCAACACTTCTTTTGGGTTCCCATATGCGGCTGCATTTTGTACTTCCATTTCCGCATCTTGTTTCCCTGTTTCAAAGACCGTCTCTGTTTCCTGCATGTTCGTTTCCACAGTCTCTTTTATATTAACATTCTTATCAGTAACCTTCTCATCATAAAAGACGGTTGCGTTTTCTTCCTGCCTAACCGATTCGGACGACATACTCCCACACCCTGCCAATCCGGGCAGCGCACCGATTACATACATCATACAGCAAATTCGTTTGAGATTGTTCCTGCGCATTCCAGCATTCCTTTCCCCTAATCGGATTAATTTTACGATAATTCCCCTTTCCAACTAAAGTCTGCACCAATTCCAATCCATAAGATTTTGATCGCCTTTGTACTGCAAATATAGTACAATTATCATACAAACTCATTGGAGATGCAATATGGCAACAGTAAAAATTCGTGTTAATGACACATTAAAGCAAAAGGCAGACGCTCTTTTTTCCAAACCTGTCAGCAACTCTATCCAAGAGGCAATTGCAGACAGCAGATCCCGCCGAAATCTGCACGGTCCGTTTGATACCGCTGAAGACGCCGTAAATTCTATGTTTGAGGACTAACTATGTACAAATCAGACACAACCGTTCTCACACAAAAATTTTTTGACCTCTTCAAAAAATCCAAGACAATACACACAATAAAAAACCGCAACTTCGCCACCTTTAGAAAGGCTGAACCTGACATTTCCGCCCATACGGAGCAAAAATACCTCGCACACATACTCATTCTCAATCAGATAATCCTTTTGAAATGCTGCCATGAAACGCGTGATAAGCTCCCGCATATTTTTGCCGGAATAATGCAAAAACAAATATTGATACCCCACCGGTTCAAAATAATCATCCAGCTCCTCCCCATAAAGGAACGCACCTATTTTATTGACTGTGCAAAGAAAATCTTCCGTTTCATTTGGAAAGAGTTCAATCTGCTCCGAGCCCCTTGGCAGCAGGATGTATCCGCGGACAGCAGAGTGAATTGTAATATAATCCCCGTCAATGCTGTTCCCGATTACAACACATTCCTTCATCTGCTCCCGTCTAATCGGACTGTTATCATATTCCCAAAAGTCTTCTTCTGCATACTGCTTTAACAGATTAAAATCAGGACCGTTAATGCAAATCGCGCCACCGTAAGTCCCACTGCCGTAGGTTTTCAAAAAATCACGATACGGCTGCGGGAATTTTACATGACCTTGCTGCTCTAATGACACAAGGTCATGCTCGCTGAACACTTGCAATTGTGTGGAAGTAATGTACATTACACACGCCTCCCGTAATACTCTTACTATTATGGAATACTGTTCAAATGCATTTTTCCCATAAAACAAGCTATGGCATATTTTTTATTCGTCTATAGCCACGACGCATATTCTTCTATGCAGTCCTCCCCATTGAGTTCCGCAAAAATCCGAATGGTTTCTTCCTCGTCAAAATATTCCCGAAGGTAAACATTAAGATATAGCTTTTTAAACTTCCTGTAAGTATCTGTTTCCTTGAACTTTTTCATCACATTCATACAAATGTCAATTACCTTTTCCGCATGTTTTTCCTGTGCTTCCTCAAACGCATCATCATCGTATTTTTCTTCCATCTCGTTATATTCCGCCTGCAGGGCACTGGAAATTTCCTTGACGTCCTCATAGAGGTCCCACTCTTCTTCGCAATACTTATAGTATGTATAACTCTCATCGTCCTCATCCACCTGTTCCTTCAGATAAGAATAGGTGTTCGTCCTGATTGCGATAAACGTTGTAAACTCGGGAAAATACTCGATTGACATAATGTACATATCATCGTTCTGATCCAATTGCGACGCTGCGTATTCCTCAACAGCTTCTAATAAATTCTTTTCCAGTTTTTCATAATCAAAACCCATTTGCATCCTCCTTTCAGCGCGCTGTCAAACCGTTTTGGAATGGATTTCCTTATTTTTTCACAATATACCCCTGCGCCTTCAATAATTCCGCACAGAGCACCGCGCCGCCTGCCGCGCCTCTGACCGTATTGTGGGAAAGTCCTACAAATTTCCAGTCATAAACGCTGTCCTCGCGGATTCGTCCGACCGAAACGCCCATGCCGTTCTCATAGTCCACGTCAAGTGCAACCTGCGGTCTGTTGTCATCCTCAAGATACTGGATAAACTGCTTTGGTGCGCTCGGCAGATTTAACTCCTGCGGCACTCCCTTAAAGCTTACCAGCTTCTCAATCAACTGCTCCTTTGTCGGCTGCTTTCTGAATTTCACAAACACCGCTGCTGTATGTCCGTTCAACACCGGAACGCGGATACACTGGCAGGTAATCACGGGAGAAGCCGCAGGCACAATCACGCCGTCCTTGATTTCGCCCCAAATGCGCAGCGGCTCCTTCTCGCTTTTTTCTTCCTCTCCGCCAATATATGGAATGATATTTCCTTCCATTTCGGGCCAGTCCTGAAATGTTTTTCCTGCGCCGGAAATCGCCTGATACGTTGTCGCAACGACCTCATACGGCTCGAACTCCTTCCACGCAGTCAGCACAGGCGCATAGCTTTGAATCGAACAGTTCGGTTTTACTGCAACAAAGCCTCTTGTCGTTCCAAGACGCTTCTTCTGAAAATCAATAACCTTCATATGCTCCGGATTAATCTCAGGAACTACCATCGGAACATCCGGCGTCCAGCGGTGTGCGGAGTTATTGCTGACAACGGGCGTTTCCGTCTTTGCATACTCCTCCTCGATTTTCTTGATTTCTTCCTTTGTCATATCCACTGCCGAAAATACGAAATCGACTTCTGAGGCAACCTTTTCCACCTCATTGACATTCATAACCACGATATTTTTTACCGCCTCAGGCATCGGTGTTGTCATTTTCCAACGTCCGCCGACTGCCTCCTCATATGTCTTTCCTGCGGAGCGCGGACTTGCCGCAATCGTCGTCACCTCAAACCACGGGTGGTTTTCCAAAAGAGAAATAAATCTCTGTCCTACCATGCCTGTACCGCCTAAAATACCAACTTTTAATTTTTCACTCATTGTTTTTTCCTCCTGCTATCACAAATCTTTTATAATATGTTTACTGATTTAAATATTCCTTGTTGATACGGATAACCTCCCGCATCGCCTTCGGTCCCGGTGCGCCGATTGTCATGCGCTTGTTGACACACGTTTCAAGGCTGACCGCTTCAGACACGTCCTGCCCAAACACGGGACTGATTGCCTTTAACTCGTCGAGCGACAACTCATCAATCGCTTTATCCTGCTCAATGCAATAAAGCACAAGCCGCCCGATAATGCCGTGCGCGTCCCGAAACGGCACGCCATGATTGACGAGATAATCTGCCGCGTCCGTCGCGTTCGTAAAGCCTTTCATCGCGCTTTCCCGCATCACGTCCTTGCGGAATTTCAACGTTTCGAGCATTCCCGTAAACAGCGCCACGCAGCCTTTTACCGTATCAATCGCATCAAACGTCAGTTCTTTATCCTCCTGCATATCCTTATTATATGCAAGCGGAATGCCTTTCATCGTCGTCAAAATTGACATCAGCGCACCATACACACGCCCCGTCTTACCGCGCACAAGCTCTGCGATGTCTGGATTTTTTTTCTGCGGCATAATGCTGCTGCCCGTCGAATACGCGTCGTCAATTTCCACAAAACGGTACTCGTTGGAATTCCATATAATAATTTCTTCGCTGAACCGGCTCAAATGCATCATAATTGTGGAAAGCGCCGAAAGCAGTTCAATGACGTAATCCCTGTCGGCAACCGAATCCATGCTGTTGAGCGTCGGACCAGCAAAATCAAGAAGCTGCGCCGTGTACTCCCGGTCTAAAGGATACGTTGTGCCTGCAAGCGCGCCCGAGCCAAGCGGACAGTAATTCATTCTTTTATAAATATCACAAAGACGCTGCCTGTCGCGCTTAAACATCTCAAAGTACGCGCCCATATGATGCGCCAGCGTAATCGGCTGTGCCTTTTGCAGGTGCGTAAAGCCCGGCATATACGTTTCGGTATTGTCCTCCATAATCGCAAGAACCGCCTCAAGCAGCTTTTTCAAAAGGTCATTGATTTCCGTAATTTCGTGCCGCGTATAAAGCTTCATGTCAAGCGCAACCTGATCGTTTCTGCTCCTGCCCGTGTGCAGCTTTTTGCCCGCGTCACCAATCCGGTCAATCAGATTTGCCTCCACAAAGCTGTGAATGTCCTCATATTCATCCGTGATTGCCAACGTTCCTGCCTCGACATCGTTTAAAATGCCCTCCAAGCCTGCCAAAATCTGATTTTTTTCTTCCTCCGTCAGGATATTCTGCTTGGCAAGCATTTTCACGTGCGCCATGCTGCCCTCGATGTCCTGCCGGTAAAATTTTTGGTCAAAGGAAATGGAAGCGTTGAAATTATAAACCAGTTTATCCGTTTCCTTCGTAAATCTGCCGCCCCATAGCTGTGCCATTTTAAGCCGCCTCCCTGAATTTTTCATAATCGTTTTTGTTATAAAAAGTAATATGGTGCAATAAAATCTTCCTTATAATAACATACCTTTTGGAGAGTTTCAAGGAGAAAGAACCAAGAAAAAACCATACAATTATTTTATAGACCTTAGTAGATCATTACTTTTTGGCTAACATGACGGATAATTCAGAATATGGTTCAAACAGCTGCTTTTTGTGCCGACAGAAAAAGAAACGCAAAACAACACACACTTTTGTCATATTCGTTCATATAATATTTTATAATTTCTTTTTTCATTGAGAGGCGGCGGTCGCAATGCAAAGCAACCATTCGAATAAATCCTTTCTGCGCTTAGAACATGTATCCTTTTCCTATTACAGTGTCCTAGGGGAGGTTTCCGTTTTAAATGATATTAATTTTCATGTGGAAAAAGGCGCATTTGTTGCCTTGGTCGGACCAAGCGGCTGCGGCAAGTCTACCATTTTATCCCTGATTTCCGGTCTGTTAAAACCGGTGGGCGGATATATCACGTTCTATTCCGATGATTTTTGTGCCCCCAAAGTCGGATATATGCTCCAACATGACCACTTGCTTGAATGGCGTGACGTTTATCACAACATTATGCTCGGACTGGAAATCCAAAAGACAAAAACGCCCGAAAATCTTGCGCTTGTCGATGAACTGCTTAAAAAATATAAGCTTTCCGACACCAAAAACCAAAAGCCCTCCGCACTTTCAGGCGGTATGCGTCAACGTATTGCACTAATCCGCACGCTCGCCACGCGTCCCGATCTGCTATTATTAGACGAACCGTTCAGCGCCCTCGATTATCAGACACGTCTTCGCATATCCGCCGATGTGCGCGAGATTATCAAGTCGGAAAAAAAGACGGCAATCCTTGTGACGCACGATATTTCAGAAGCCGTTTCAATGGCGGATACCGTGATTTTGCTCACAAAGCCGCCTTGCACCGTAAAGGATATTATTCCGATAGAATTTGAGAAGAATGGTATCGACAGAAGTGAAATACGTACTTCTAAGCTGTTTCAGGAATATTTTGACAGGATATGGAGGGAAATGCAGGATGAAAACACGGAAATCTGATACTTATAAAAAAAGCTACAGTATTGTCGCCGCAGCGGAAACGCTTGGGCAGCAGCAGTTTATCAAACACCAAAAACGACATAAGCTTTACATCTTTTGGAGCCGGACTATTCTGTTTGTTGCTTTTTTGGCGCTTTGGCAGATTTCGGCAAACCTTGGCTGGATTGACAAATTTTACTTTAGTTCCCCGAGTGAAATCGGCGCGCTGTTTGTGCATGACATCAAAGATAAATCACTGTTAAGCCACATCGGAATTACGCTGTTTGAGTCAGGTGTCAGCTTTTTGCTGATTATTTTATTCTCGCTGCTGATTGCAACGTTTTTTTGGTTTTATCCGTCTCTCGGAAAACTGTTTGAGCCGTTTTTAATTGTCTTAAACAGCCTGCCGAAATCAGCGCTTGCGCCGCTTATCATCGTTTGGCTTGGCACGGGACTGCGTACCATTATTTTATGCGGCATGTCGGTTGGGATTTTCGGGTGTATTTTAAATTTATACCAGTCATTTTCGCAGACGGATCCGGAACGTTTAAAACTGATTGAGACACTTGGCGGCACGAAAATGCAGGCGTTTACCAAGGTTGTCTTTCCGGGTAATATTCCTACGTTTATCTCGCTTTCCAAAGTCAATATCGGACTTGCGCTTGTGGGGGTGATTATCGGTGAATTTTTGGCTGGCAGACGCGGACTTGGGTATTTGATTATTTATGGAAGCCAGGTATTTACCTGCGATTTTTTATGATAAAAGCAGGTATCCAAACCCACTTTTATCATATATCCTTTACAATCCAATGTCCCTTGCCGTTCGGTATGCTATACTGTATTTTCCCCTCTTTTTTCAATTCGTCAATCCGCCTGTTTATGCGGCTGAGCGCGCACTGCTTTAAGCCGGCAATCGCTTTTGCCGTGATTTTGGGATTTGATTTCATCATGCTGATTATTTCGTCTTTTTCATCCTCGATTACTCTCCTGTTTCCGCTGCAGACCTCCTCGCTGGAAATGATCCGCACAAACTCCTGCGCGTCAAGGACTTTATATAATTGCGAATTTTTTAAGTCTATAAGCTTTGTATAATCAAAATAAACCTTTATCTCTTGGGGAAAAACTTCAATTTTTTTAATGTACACAGAAACATCTTCTACCTTTGCCTTATCAACAATTGACTCCTCCAATGACTTTTTGATACCATCTAACCGTACCTTAGTGTTACTGACCAAATCCATTGCATCTCTAAGCGCTTCCATATCCTTTTGTGCCTTTTCCAAGCATTCCTGAACCTTTGCAGCCTTCTTTTTATAATCGCTGTCCGATATAACACCCTCAAGCAGCTTATCAAGCAAAATCTCTTTCTGTGTCTCATATTTCTTTATTAATTCTGCTAATTCACTGCGTTTACTGCCCGTTTCATTCGCATGGATAACCTTTTCCAAAATAGTCAGTGTAGCCTGTGTCAAGTCCTCCTTCGAAAAGCCGTCATTATATCCCTGGCACAATTCCCAAAGAGCATGATACATTTTGTCTTCATTGATATGGATATTATCACAGCCTGCACCGTTTGTCTGCGGAATTTCGCGCTCCCTTTTTCGTTTCCGGTACGCTGCTGTTCTGCCATGCTGCACATAGGATAAACATTTCCACTCCGCAATGATTGTTCCGTCCGTACGCTTACGGGTACATCTATAAAAAGGCTGCCCGCACAATCCACACCATACCTTTGATGACAGGAACGCTTTCTTATGAACGACATCTCCTTCTGCCGAATACTCAGAAGCACTACTGTCTGCTCTCTTTTCCAGGGAAGCGTTCGCACTGGCAAACAGCTCACGTGATACAATCGCAGGGATTGCATTTTTATGTATAATCCAATCACTTTCAGGATTATTATATACCTGTTTGCTCTCAAAATCAAAGTGCCTTTTATTCTGAATAATGTCACCGACATAAATCGGATTTTTGATAATCCTGCGGATCGTAGCCGGACCGATCATATTTCCCTGTCTGTTACGAAAGCCTTTTTGGTATAAAACCCTTGATATAATGTATGTTCCGTGACCTTCGGCAGCTAATTCAAATATTAACTTGACCAGCGGAGCATCTGTTTCATCAATCACAATTTGTTTGTCCTCATTTTTCTTATATCCATATGTGGCATTTGTAATCACAAAATGGCTCCCGTCCGTCTGTCTGTTCTTATGCGCATTGTTGATTTTTTTGCTCAAATCCCGGCTGTATTCTTCGGCAAGGATGGCTTTTATGCCTGTTATAAGCGCATCATCAGGTGTGTAAAACTTGCGTTCCAAATACATGTAAAGCTGCTTTTTGTTTTTCTGCATTTTATCCAAAAAGATATACCAGTCTTTTGTATTCCGCATAAGCCTGTCTTGGCTTTTTATCACAATGATGTCAAACTTATCTTTATCCAAATCTTCAAATAACCTGTTATACTCTTTTCGCCCTTTGACAGTTGTACCGCTTTTCGCCTCCACATAAGTGTCAACCAACAGCCATCCCATGTCGGCAATGCAGGCTTTCGCCTCTTTTACCTGCTGCATGAGCGCATCCTTTTGACTTTCCTCCTCTGTGCTGCAGCGGCAGGCTGCTACGGCTCTTAAACGTTCCATTCTGTTTTACTCACTCTTTCTTTAAAGTTTCCAACATCATCAATTGTTCAATTGGTGTGATCTGATTTTCCTGTACAAGCAGACTGATTATATGTTCGATTATATTTTTCTTCTCCTGACTCATAACTGCTGCACCTCCTGATACCTCAATTTATCATATGTTGTTTCCAAAAAAATGTGCTTAAAATATTAGTCTTCTTAAAGTGACGGACATTCCGATTGGGGAGAAGAATGTCTGCCACACCTTGTCCAATGAATTTTTTTGTGGTTTTTACGCCACTTTAAAAAGACTAATATGCCGGCGGCTGTTGGTCAGCTCCACGGGAATCTCACCCCGTCCCATGCCTGTGGGTGCGCCGCGCAATGCTGTGAAGCGTTCAACGCGGGAGTATCATTATTCTATTCATTCATATATCATCGACTACGGAGTGTTACCATGTACCCCTGATGCATTTAAACAGCAACGAACCCAGAAGCTGCATCAACAGGTTAAGCGCCTGCTGTATACGGTTTTGTATAGGCATAAATGCATAAGCTCTCAATATGAAGGACGTTTCCGGACTTTATATGTACCTATTGCTATAGGTAATTTGTCAATGTTCAGATTTTATAATAACTGGTCATTCGTGCTTTACGTCGACCAAATTATTGGCGTAATTTTTTGCATAGGACGATATTTTTGATAACATGATGCGTTTTCCGCAATTGTTACAGTATTTTACAGTTTTACTTTTTAAGCCTTCTATCTCTTCGGCTGATATTTCTCTCCCACAGGCAGGACATTCGTAAGATCTGCCATGCTCTATCAGATAACCTGGTATGCGGTATTGCTTCAGCTCCTCGTTTTCCTCCTGAAGCTCCTTCGTTGCCGCCGCAATCATTTCCTCCGGAACAGGCAGCTCGTCTTTTGCTTCGTTCACTTCATCGGCAGCCTTTGATATGAATTTCTCGATTGAAAATATGATGGTGTCAACTGCATTCCATTTCATAATTGCATTAATGCTGCGCATTGCTTTCCCTTCTCTCCACTGCCAACGTAGAATTTTCCGGCGGAATTTCAATATTAAAAAATACGCTCAGGCGATTCACAGGCTCAATAAAATAGATCCTTCCATTGATTAGACCGCTCACGTATTGCGGCGTCCAGTGGAATTTTTCAGCAATATCATTGATGTCCATATCCTGGTCAATCATTGCATGTTTAATCGCCTTGCTCCAGTCTGAGAGTATTTTTTTCATTTGCAAATCCTTGAATCCTTTCTTTCTAATATCGTAGTTAATTTCTTGTTAAATATTTGCCTTTACTTTTTAAAGTTATCTAGTTAAAATAAAAATAGCGGATTTTGCTTTGTTTTTCGCTATTGTATAATTTAGGGATATTTTTGCAGAAATATCTTTTATTTTGTTACTTTTTTACTGTTAACGATGATTTATTTTTACATTTTAAACCATAATTCTCATTCGCGAATTTGTTAATAGCAATATTTATGAATGTGAATTTATGGGAGGTACAATGTCTTCTAAAAATGAACATATTATTTTGCGAATTAAAGATTTATTTGCAAATAACAATTCTCTTACACAAAAAGATTTAGCGTCATATTTACAAAAAGCTCCCAGCACTATATCGCAGTGGCTTAAACATGGCAGAGAAATCCCTGCCGAATGTGTCGCTCCGATATGTGAATTTTTTGGATGCTCTATCAATTGGCTCTTAACCGGAACAGACATAGAATATACTTCAAAGCTAGATCCGCAGCAGCAAAAACTTTTGGAACTTTATATACAAGCTGATGAACGAGGTAAACGCAATATTATGCGTCAAGCAGAAGCCGAAGTCTCGGAACTGCTAACTTCAAGCAATCAAATAAAAAAATTTCATACTGGCTAATTAATATTCTTTAATAGCTAGTATATCTGCTAATAAGACGAATGTCAATACATTTTATGCTTATTGGCAGAAGAAAGGGATGATATGAAAAAATATATAGCCATCTCAATGGTTGATGTTGGTAATAGAATCAAACAATGCCGCAAGAAATTAGGTCTTACTCAAAACTATATATCTCAAGAATACAAAATTGATTCAGGTGCATTAAGTAAAATTGAAAACGGAACTCGTGTACCTTCCGCTATTTTATTTTATGAACTTGCACAAATTTTAAAATGTGATATGGAATGGCTCATTACTGGAAAATCTGCTAATAAGCATAATTATATAAAATTAAATGAAAAAGAAGAACATCTTCTTTGTACTTTTCACCAACTTTCTGAAGAAGAACAATCAGAAATTGAAGAACTAATAGAATTCAAATTATTTAGGAATAAAAAACGCAAAAATAATGATATAGAGGAACCTAAAGTCTCGGAGTTACCGACTTCAAACAACCAAATATCATCAAGTTCCCAAATAGGATAAAATAATTATATACAAGAAGGATACGATATGAAAGAACAAACTAATTTTAACTCTCAAGGACTATTTGATAGCTCTGCTGAAAAAATTACTTATGAATATCTCCAAAAACTTATTAATATGGAGGACTATGATATCTTTCCACATCAATCTATATTAGATACATTTAAAAAAGTGAAACGGGTTGCTGAATTTAAAGATTTGTATAAAAACTATTGTTATGCAATTTATAAACCTGAAATGGATGAAAAAATGGCTGAGCTGTGTCATTTTGACTTTGTAATATATGATAAAGAATTTCATGTTCCCCATGTTATCATTGAAGTCAATGGACGAAAGCATTTAACTGATCCAGCCAAAGCGCATATTGACTTATTCAAACAATTTATTACCACACACATATTTGGCAGACCATTTATAGAGTTGGATTTATCTTCTACATGGTCTGATGAGAATATATTACATTTTCTCAAAGATAAGTTTTTTTATGAAGGACTCAAAAATCCTTATAGTCGTCCTGTCTTTTGTACTCAATGTAGCAGAAAGATGTTTTATCGTGAAAATGGCGATTTTTACTATTGTACATCATGTATTAACACAAAAGATAACCCTCTTACAAGAAGTGCATATAAGATTCCGCAAATAATAAAAGACGATATAGATATTAATGAAAAAGAAGAAAATCTTTTGCATGATTTCAGAATATTATCAGAAGAAGAACAGTCTGATGTTGAGGAATTTGTAAAATTTAAACTGTACAAATTAAACAAATAAAATACAGGAGATTTTTATGTGTCTATATTTAAATGTACCTTATCAAGAAAAAAATGAAATAAAAAAACTTGGCGCAAAATGGAATCCTAAAGTAAAAAAATGGTATATAGATACTTACTTTAAGGAATATCTTAAATTTTCAAAATGGCTACTAAATGATTCTGATGAAGCAATTATTGCTATGGAAAATCTATATATAATTGAAGGACAGCAGACTTGTTGGAAATGTAAACATTCTACAAGAGTAATTGGATTAGGATTAAACGAAGCTGTCCACATTTATCTTAATGAATATGATAAGCCATGCATTGAGGACACATTGTCCAATTCATTAGATGAGTTACATCTTGCATGGGTAGATAACGAAGAGGACATTCCACCAAAATTATTACAATATTTAAAAGAAAATTATTCTGTTAAGACTGGTTATTCAAAAACACTTGGAGAAACGTGTTTTGCAAATCACTGTGATTATTGCAGTGCAATACAGGGAAATTGGTTTTTGTTTGATGAACCTGACAGCCCTTTATCTTCTGATACAGATGGTAATGAGCTTATAAAACGAATGCGTAAGCTTAAAATAAAAAGTATCCCTATAGATCCGTCTATACAAATTAACTGGAATATCTCATTTGGTTCAAACGACTACGCTTATTTTAAATATGGAAATTTTGAAGATTTGATTTTATCTAGTAACCCTAATGATGTAAATATATCATATGAAGAACTATACAATGTTGATAATTCATATAGCAATATGGATGCCGCATATTTTACAGACAAACATAAAACCATATATCAAGAAACACAAGCACCTATTTTTAAAATCAAAAAATTTAATGTTCCACTATTTGATTTAGAATTTACAAAAATAAAAAATCAAGAGGATATTATTTATATTGCAAATGATATTCTCACACAACTCATACAAGAAAACAGTAATATAACACCGCACCCTTTGTTTGGTCATAATGCATTATTATGGCTACAAGCATCTATAAGCTATTTATGGTCTGAGGCTCCTAAAAATGAAAAAAATATGTTAATGTTGATAGAAATCTTAAAATCAGATGAAATTAGAGAAGGATATATAAACTATAAAAACGCAGTGGATATGCTCTTTGAAGAATTAGAGCATAAAAACAATAACCATTTTGCTGTAAAGTATAGAAAAACTTATAAGCAAATAGCTGGAGAAAATGCGAGATATATTATTGATACTCTTAGAATGTACTTCGATTCATATAATGCAAAAATATAGCTTACAACATCAAAAACATTTTACATTTTTGAAATATAGTCAGAACAAATAGGGATTTGATGATTCGAGAATATGAAACTGCAAATCTTAACATCCTAAGACCGTATTATTATTTTAAACAACTGCTCACGGAGCTTCCGAAACTCCGTGATGATAAAGGAAATATAGATCCTACAAAATCGGAAGTTCTGTTACCTTGGTCAACAAAGCTTCCAAAAGAATGTGGAAAACCACTCCGCCAAAAATCCAGCGGCGTCATTTTATAAATAAGTGTAGGATTTGATTCTTACCTTGTATCTCTACCTAATTAATGTAATATTAATATCGGCGGTCATATCACCGCCGATACTAACTACTTAGATATATTTGTTTCTAATTTATAGTTTTCTGTATCCCAACACCAATCTTCAACACATTCCTCATATATTTCATCTAAGGTTTGACAACCTCGAATTCTATAATCACCTTCATAAAATGAGTCTAACGTTATAGTACTTCCACCTGTAACCTTACAACTGCCATCCTTTTTAATTATTATATTATCAAATCTTGCACAATAATAATATGATATTTCCTGTCCAGAATATATTATAGTAATTTTATATACACCATAACAGTGATTATTTAGATCATAAACATTTGTCTTTTTAGACAAAAGGTAATAACCTATGGTTTCACAATTATTTAAAGATACCTCCGATACTCGTTTACTCATATCTGCTTGAATACTGGCTATTACCCAGTCACTCATTTTCTCTTGCATTTCATTTGAGATTTCATCAATTGTTTCCACATAATAATCAAGTCCCTCAACCACAAATTCTTTTTCCGTCTCCAAAAGTGTATATCCATACTCATTTGCTTTCTTCTCGGGATCGTCACCATCAATAGATATTTTTACAACATCACCATTTCTTAAATCAGAATGTGGTTCAACACTATAGAAATATCTCATGGGATTTGCTTTATTTTTATAGACAACGCTCGCAGTTCCATTTGGAGATGTCCCTGAAAAATTCGGATAAATTCCTTCAAATGCGTCAAATTCCGTCAGTTCACCAGTCTTTTCTTTTTCGCCGGTATCCTCTTCTGTCCTTATAACCGACAATGTACTCGTTTTAACAGTAGCAGTGTCATTTTCCTTGCCGCATCCAGTTAATAAAGCACCTCCGCAGAGCAGGATTATTAAAAATATCATATTCTTTGGTGTATTCATAAAATTGTTTCTCCTTGTTTAAACGATTCATCCATGTCTAAAAAGCTTCTTAAATTAAATTGCAGATTCAAAATTTACCTTATCCACATCTTTTTGTTTATTTTCATTATCATCTTTCTTAAAGTAATCAAGTCTATTAGTTTGATTTCTATCCAAATAGAATTTTGCTATTTCGTACATTTCATTATTACTCCAATATCTCCCAATGCCAAAATTATTTCGGCGAATATATGAAATCAGTTGATCTATTTTAAGAATTTGTTCTTTGGTCTCCGCCGGAGCATTGTCGATATCTAAATAAGAACGAGCATTTGAAAAAACCACAAGAGATTTAAAAGCATTGTAATAAGGTTTTCCTAATATCTTTTTCCTTAATTTTCTTTTCATCCCTTCTTTTGCCAGTCCTATTACTGCCTCAAGATGCCTTTGATTTTGTGTGATTGGAGAATATTCTGATCCTGTCTGAATTAGCCTATTTTTATCTATTACGATATGATTAAAATTCCCCTTTTTATCAACCTCTATATTTCCACTCCAGTTTTTAACTTCTATCACATAAACATGCTTTCGTGTAACTACTAAATAGTCTATTTGAGCTGGACTTGGTTGTTCTTTATATGTTAATAAAATATCATGTAAGACATACATATCTTCCCCACTATTTTTTAATTCAAAAGCAACCTGGTTTTCTCCGTATATCCCTTTACTTATACGTTCAATGTTTTGGTCAAATTTCCATTTATCCTCATCATAAGCTTCTTGCCTTTTTAATTTCAAATTTTCTAATTTTAATTCATCCTCGCTTTCTTCTTTTAAAAATACAACACCTATTCTTTTACAGTAAATTTTCCTCCAAATACTTTTGAAACTATCTAATATTAATTCCCAAAAAGTAAATTCATCATCAAAAAATCTTATTATCCCTTCAATAATGCCTATAATACTATAAGAAAAAATAGCAATTGGCAAAACAGGATCATAAAGCTTTTGAATTATTGGGTCGTTTTGAAGCATATCAGAAATTATCTCATATATGGCATGATTAGCAAATGAAAAAAATAATACTAAAAATAAAACATAACCCACTTTGTGTCTAACTGTAGATTTTATTGCAGCTATAATAACTAATATTATAACACCAATTATAATTAAAATTTTCATAATATTGTTTCTCCTTTGTGGCTCCCATCAAAAATTTTTCAAATATGCAAACCCGATTATTTTTTTAATTATACCATATTTTTCAAATTATGACATTAAATTTTAAAGTATGTTCATCCTCTTTTAAATTCTGATATGGATTATGCTATATAAGGGCGCGCCCATAGCGCACAAACAAAGAAAAGCAGCCACTCTAAAGTGAATGCTCCGTAGCCAAGGCAAATTTGTCCTTACAGATAACTCCTCATCCGTTTGCAGACAGGTGAGGCATTTTTATTTTTTCTCGTTCCTCTTATCGAGAAAGGCAAGAAACGAACAATCAAGCCGCCAAAGGTCACTAACAAGATTCTTTCTCAACATATTCATTCAGCCGTTTCTTTACCTGCCTCGGTTCTTCCCATGTCTCTATGGTTTCTTTTTTTATATATGCCACAAAACCGTCAAGCTCTCCTGTTTTATCATAACAGCCCAAAGCATTATAGTATTCGTTTTTTGTTTCATTGCGTACCACGATTGGCGGATGTCCATGTGTCATCAGAAAATAATTCATTAACGTTCTCCCGACGCGTCCGTTCCCGTCAGCAAACGGATGTGTATTTTCAAATTTACAATGAAGATACGCCGCCGTTTTAATAATATTGTCTCCTTTATCTGGAATATCCTGCAACTCCTCACACAACTCTTCTATTTCAGACGACACTTCTTCCGGAAGTGCTCCCTGATCATTTCCAACTACATAATCATGTTTTTTATATTCTCCGGGACGTTCTCCGCGGCTGTATCTTCCCTCATCATATGTTCCATCTGTCAGTTTTTTATGAATACCCTTAATCAGTTCAGGTGTGATAATTGCTTTTTCTATTATTTTGTCTTTTAGCCAGTCATAGCAAATTTTTTGATTCTTAATTTCAAACACCGTCCTGACATCGCCTGTAAAATTGATTACTTTTCCATTTTCAAAAATTTCCCTTGTTGTGTGATATGTTATTTCAGGATTTTCAATAACTCCTGAATGATACGCAAATATAACACTGAAGTTACTAAGGACAGCTTCTAGATCCGAAACTGTTTTTATGTCCATTTGTTTCCATTTACTGACTGCTTTTACGTATTTACCATTATCAATCTGATCCACAAAAACTTCCTCCCTATACATCAAATTCAGGTATTGCGTCCTTTGCAGGCTCATAACTCTTGAAAAATACTCTGCAATATGCTATATTAGAACCATAAAAGGAAGCAATCGCCCACAAAGTGGTTGACCTCCCAAATAAGTTTATGTAATAAACCTACCTGTTTTGGGCAAGATACAAGGTAGGTTTATTTATTTTCGCCTGTTATTCCTATCTATGTAGGCAAGCAGCGCAATGAGAAATGTACCAAAAAGAATCAACAATGTCAAAACTCCGTACGTACTCATATACACCACCTCCCCTCTTTTGTATAAGTTCAGGGAGGCTACCACCTTGTAACACGATTGTTCCTCATCCATAATATATCATAATCTACTTTTTATCGCAATTTTATTTTGCGCTTTTATGCCGGATACGGCATTATGCGTTTTGGGCAGGCTGCCTATGCAGCCAAAACGCGACTGCTTGCGCAGTCGGAAAGGCTGCCGGAGCAGCCATCTATCCCGTGAAAAATCCCCATTTTCACGGAATAGCAAGCAACGCAAGTGTGTACACACTCGCCCATATTTTAAAATCTGCCTGACGGCAGATTTCAAAATATTTTGCTTGTTGGGGAAATCCCCAAGCCCCTATTAAATCATTTTCTGCGAAAATAAAAAGTATGCCATCAGGCAAAATTTTTTCATATGAATTTTATTGTAAAGACTGGCGTTTTTTTGTATAATTGAAATGTGACAGGAGAAGGATATATCGTATTTTGTGTCACAGATTTTTAGAAATCGAGGTGGTAAGGTGTCAGGCGATACAAAACAGACGCAAAAAGTTAAGGCAAAACGTACCGCAAAGAACAGTGTGTTTTTAGATCTTTTTCAAGATAAAAAGAATTTGCTGAAACTGTATAAAACATTACACCCAGAGGATATGGAAGCAACAGAGGACACGCTAGATATTGTAACAATAGACAATGTTTTGACAGATAATCTCTATAATGATTTGGGCATAATGGTGGGTAACAACAGATTGCTTTTGTTGTTGGAAGCGCAATCGAGTTGGACGGTAAATATTTTAATCAGAATACTGTTGTATTTAGCACAGAGTTATCATGAATATTTTGAAAGGACATCACAAAGCCTGTATAAGAGTACAAAGGTCAAAATGCCTAAGCCGGAATTATATATCATCTACACAGGCAATAGGGGCAGAAAACCCGATACAATATCGTTGTCCAAAGAATTTTTTGACGGTGCAGATATAGATATTGAGGTAAAAGCAAAGGTCATCTATGAGAGCGAAACAGAGGATATTATCAATCAATATATTATTTTCTGTAAAGTCTTTGATGAACAAAGAAAGCTGTATGGAATGACAGAGCAGACAGTCAGAGAAACAATCCGTATTTGCAAGGATAGGAACGTCTTAAAAGAATATCTGATGAACAGAGAAATGGAGGTAGTGACGATTATGATGAGTTTATTTAATGATGAGCAGATAATGAAAACATATTGGAAAGATATGGAAAATACTCTTACCGATAAGATTACTCACGATAAAGACAGAGAAACAGCTGAAAGAATGATTAAAGACGGAGAACTTTCTCTTGAAAAAATTGCACGTTATATACCATCTTTATCAATGGACGAATTAAAGGAACTTGAAGCCGAGGTTATGCAGCTAGTATAATTTTATTAAGTCCTGCATAATCAATTTTTCATTTCCGCCCAAAATAAGAAAAGCTAAAATAACCGCAAGGCATAAATGCCAAGCGGTTATTTTGTCGTGAAATAGAGAGAACCTTGACATTAGGCATCCGTTCCTTTGATGGAGATATATCAGTATCCAATATCCCCGGCCTTATCATTTTTGTCCTGTGGCGCGTTTCTTGAATCCTCTTCCATCTGACGCCTTGCCTGTTCCTTTTCGTCTTCTTTTTTGACAAGTTCAATCTTAAGCGTTTCCTCCACGTTCTGCCTGATTACATCTAGCTTCTTTATTTCATCCTGTATTTCCTTATACAATTTCTCGTCGGCGGATTTATCCTGTTTCAATTCTTTGTACTGTGCAAACAAATCGGAAAGATTCAGCGCATCCGGATTTTCCCCTATACGCTCAAAATACATTTTTGATGCTTTGAATAATACAATCTCATTTGTATGTTCCTTATAAAAATTTGATTGTGCCCCTGCGCGCATAACAGCGGAATAGAGATTATGATACTTCTTATAGTCCTGCAGGAATTTGATTTTTTCCGTACATGCCAACTGACGACTGTCATATGCGCTGACATTTTTCCGCAGTTTTTCATATGTATCCATTTGGGAATTATAATAATCCGCAAACTCACCTGTTGTTGTAAGATTGTTTTTTATAAGGAAGTTCATAGTTTTTACAAGCGTGTTAATGTTGCTTCTTACAAGTGCCTGCCCATAATGCAAGGATTCCCTTGCCTTAATATTTTTGGAAATATCAATTATGAGATTTATCTTATTCGGATTTGGTTTGTACACGTACCGCCTGCTGGTTCCCTTTGAAATTACCGTTTGATATTTATACGCATTTTCCGGATGTTCAATTCTGTCCCTGATTGCCTCTTCCGTATACGCCTCCCCCAATTTGCTGCCGAGCCTGAAATATGTGTTTTCATCATACCCCGGGGGATGCAGCCGTAAAAACTTTCCGCGTCTTGCTATCTTATAATCCTTCTCAAGCTCCATAATCTGTAAAAACTCGTCAAAGGATTTAGCGCTTTTAACCGCGTTGTCAATATCGGTTCTGAGTGTCTCCTTCCACGATTTTCTTTTTTTGCCATTCCTGCCTTCGTAGCATTCATAGCCCTTTTGTCCCGAGGTATTTTCAATGACTGACAGGTTATTTGCCCTGCATATGCTGTCGTTTATCCGTCTGATTCTTCTTTTCTCTGCCTCCCAGTCCCCTGTATGGTATTTGTTGTGTTTACCGTAGAAGCTTGTAGCGTTAAATATAATATGGTTATGTATATGGTCCTTATCAATATGCGTTGCAACGACAAATTCAAACTTTCCTTTCAGGACTTTTTGGGCAAATTCCATTCCCAGCTGGTGTGCCTTTTCTGGTGTAATATCGTCATCCGGAGAGAAGGACTGCATTAAATGATATGCAATCCGCTCACCGATGCCGCTGCCTTTTTGCGCGGTCATCTGCATTTCTATGTCAGCCGTTCCAACGCTGCATCCAAATGAGGATACAAGGGTTCCGCCTGCCGTTTTTTCAGGATCTATTATATATGCAATCGCTTTTCCAAGCGTTTTCTTAATCGGTTTCAGTTTACTTGTTGCCATGAAAACCTCCTCTTTATTTCTCGCTCGGAATTTGGAACAGCTTGTTTCTTAGAAGACGCCAAATCATGTCCACCTTATCCTTTATCTCATTAATGTCTATCTGGCTCACATAGTTTGTGCTGTTTGCCCTGTATGCTATCTGATTGATATTGGTGCCTATTTTATTGATTTCATAGGTAAGGTTTTTTATTTCCGAGTAATCCACCTTTATGATATAACCGTTGACTGCCATATCAACAAGGTATTCCCGGAGCGTACGCTTTCCTGACGCCTTCATTCGCTGCCGGATAAGTTCATACTCATAATCCGTAACCATAATATGAATATCCCTGTCACGTACACGGTATTTTTTCGTTTTTGCTCCCATGCTCCATACCTCCGTTTCCGCTTTCTTTTGATTATCATTAAATAGTAAAAAAGGGACTTTGGGAAAGTGGTATGCTCTCCCAAAGTCCCTGGATTGGTTCCATGACATCTAACGTTCCTGCGCGTCTTTCTTTTTCTGCTGCTCCTGCGGCTGGTTTCCCTTGTGCTTGTTTTCATCCAAATGGCTCCTATTTTGGTTCAGACCGTTAAGGACGGAGTTTCTTCCGTCCTGCTGTCCTTTTGTGTCAATTTGAGGCTCTGACTGCTTTGGAAGATACTTTGAAAACTTTGATAAGTCACAGGACTGTGTTACGTACCATTTTTTTAATTCCGGGTTAAATTTGGCTCCGTTGGCTTTCAGTTCTGACACCATCTTCGCAAATTCCTGTTTTCCAAGCGGGGGAAGCTCAAGATAAATTGTCGGCTGACTGGATGGTATTTCCGTCCCTTTACTGATGTCATATTTACCTAAATTTTCATATGCTTTTGTCGTGGAGTTGTATTTTTTGATATATGCTGTCCCAAGCTGGTCGTCGGATGCGCGCTCCGTATTCCATTTTTGACACAGTTGGATTATTTTTTCCGGGGACGTACCTGTCACCCGCGTTTTTACATCCGACTTTCCTTTTACATATACAACCGCTGCATATTTTGGCGGCGCGGATAATTGGCGGTTCTCGTTCTGAGGCTTTTGTGCTTGGGATACCTGCGGTTCTGCAGATGGCTTCTGTTCTGCAGGTGCTTTCTGTTGCGCAGCTTCTTTTGCTTCCTGAGTCTCGGACTGTGTTGTTATGGTTTCAATAGCGGGAAGCTTCTCCCCATTGATGTAACTTTTAAGATAAGAGATCTCTGCATTGTTAAACCGTTTACTGTTCTCCAGTCTTTTCATGGGGCTGTCCATATCGCTTTTCAAACTATGTTGATCTTTCCATTTTCTTACACCGTTTCCATCTTTGGTATCAAACATAATCGTAAACTCTGCCTTATTGTTTGACTTGTTTATTCTGGCATCCCGTTCATATGAGCTTATCTTATCGGAAAATTCTTTTAAGTCATATAATGTGTTTTCATTCAAGCCTATAATCCCTGATGCCCCAACCATGACGCATGGCGAAAATCGTGATATTTCCTTTCTGTCAAACTGCTGTTTTTGAAATTCTTTTTGAATATCCATTTTGAGCATATCCGCAGCTCTGTCAAGAAGGAATGACTTTTCAGGGGACAGACTGTAATCCGATGCGCTGATTTTATCAATTTTATGTGTATCCGGATTATAATCCACCTGAAAAGTCTTTTCTATGGTATTCTGTCCTGCATGTGCATAAACTGCCACTTCGTTATTCGGCTTCATTTCAAAGTCAAATGTAGATTCCTGATTATTAAAAATATTTTCGGAAGAATTTCTTAAGTTCTTATCTGCCCCCGAAAAATCTATGGATTCCATGCCACTGCACTTATTTATCACGGTATCCGCAAATTTTGTGTCGGATACTACGGCTTCCCCAAGATAGCATCCGTTCATTCCTGATGACTGCATCTCACACGCCACAATTGCCGACTTTGAAAACACACAGTCCGTATATACCGTATATTCTATTTCGCAGTATCCCATTTCCGTCTCCTGAAACATCGTATTATAAAATGTACAGTCGGAAAATGCGCTGTCCACAAATTCCGCTTTCGACAAATAAGAATCTTCCATTTCAACATTTTCAAAGATGCAGCCGTTTAGTTCACTGCCCATAAGGTTAATACCGCTTAATTTTCCGGTAAAACGGATTTCGTTAAAAATGCAATTGGACAAATCGAGCGTCTCATAATTTCCCGCCTCCTGCTGCTCCCTGTGTTCCTTCAGAAGCCTGTTTAATTCTTCCTGTGTAATGGTTCTTTTATCACCTTGCGCAGCAATGTCCGTGTACCGATTTTCCGGCTCTGCTTCCCTGACAGGAGGAAGCCGGTCATATTCCCACTTTTTCAGTTCACTCACCACGCGGGCATGTTCATCGATTTTATAATGAAAGCCTTCCATGAAATCCTTTGTAATGTCAGAGACGCCTCCTGTAACGCTTATATCAATGTTCACGGCATTTTGCAGTGCCTCGGTCATTTTTTCGTTAAGCTCCATGATTTGACCGTATATAAGCCCCATTTCCTGAAGAAGCCGATTTCTGTTATCCAGTTTATTAACTGCCATTATTTTTTACCTCCTCCTACTGTTTTTTTCGGGAAATTCAAAAGCTGTCTTTAGTTTACCCTCCCCATCCTCCTGCAGTGCCAAATACGCATCAAAGGATTTACCGCTTTTTGCAGTAAATCCCTTGATTAAATCAGTTCTTTTATTTGTAATAAGCTTTTTTGCCGAAGCCGGCGTTATCTTTTTCCCTGCAATTTCCTTCCATATGGAAAAGCAGCACTTCGGTTCCTGGTTATATCCTTCGCAATACCAGCTCCGTTGGTTTTCACGCATTTTCCTGCCGCATTCGGGACATGCACCGACTGATGGGGACCCTCCAAGCTTCTCATTAGGAATGTTCTTAAGAAAATTACGTTTATTGTCTTGTATCTCAGTTATAATGTCATCAGTAAACTGTTGCCTGGTTATTTCCCTAGAACGGACTTTTTGCAGTTTTTCCTCAAAACGGATTGTCATTTCCGGCGATTTCAGGACATTTGGAATGAGTGAAAGAAGCTGGCGCCCAAGCTCCGTTGATATGTATTTATTCTTTTCAATTTTAATAAATCCCCTGTTTATAAGGTTCTGTATAATTCCTGCAGATGTCGCTGACGTCCCTATTTTGTATTTGCCCATAAGCTTTATAATGTTTCCCGGATTGTATCTTGCAGGCGGTTTTGTCCTGTCCTCATTGATTGCAAGTTCTTCAAGCTTAATCTCCATTCCTTCCCTCAAATCGGGAATGCTTTGGTCGCTTTGTTTCTCCTCATTTACATTTTTCTTCAGCAGACTGTGTACCTCTTTATATCCTAATGCAATGAGTGTTTTTCCTGAAGATTTAAATTGTCGGTTGCCAATGGCTGAGATAATTTCCGTAGCTTCATATTCATAAGGCGGATAGAATATGGACAGAAAACTTACAGCCACCTCGTCAAAAACATTGCGTTCTTCCACCGTGAGCTTCTCATATGCATCCGCCATTCCTTCATTGATTGTTGGGATCAACGCGTGATGGTCAGATACCTTGTTGTTATTAAAGTATGCCTTATCCATCGAAAATTGGGCATAGTCTATTCTGTCCGTATATTGTTTGAATTTTCCGAATGCACAGCATTCCGTATGGTCATGCAGCTCATTGTACAGGTCTGTTGATAAATACCTGCTGTCTGTCCGGGGATAGGATAAGATTTTGTGCTTTTCATAGAGGCTCTGTGCAAGCTGTAACGTCTGATCCGGAGTATATCCGTATTTTTTTCCCATTACGCTCTGCAACTCGGCTAAATTGTAAAGTGCAGGTGCCTTATTTGATTTTTTTTCACGCATGCAGCTTTGTACAGAAGCTTTTCCGTACTGTGTACAGTATTCCGCAGTCTGTTCAGCGGCTGTCTTTTCCGTATATTTTACTGTTTTTCCGTCAGTGTCTGTCTCATTTGCCTCAAATCCCTCTTCGTAACGGACGGATACGCTCCAGTACGGCTGCGGCTTAAAGTTCTCGTATTCAATGTCACGCTTTACTATCAAATTCAATAACGGTGTTTGGCACCGTCCGTAAGAAAGCACCTGTCGGTCTGAATACAGGCAGGTCAGCAGCCTTGTGTAATTATAGCCATATACCTGATCCGCAACAGCCCTTGTTTCAGCCTCTTCAAGCAGGGAAGCAAATTCCTCCTCTGTATCGTCATGGAGCCTTTTCATTGCGCTCTTAATTGCCTCGTCTGTCAGGGAGGATGACCATAGGATCTTTACCGGATGTGTGTTCCCTGCCATCCGGTATATCCACGACTGGATAAGCAGTCCTTCGCGTCCGGCATCTGTTGAATAGTTGGAATAGGTGACTTAGAAAATATCCATTATTCAAGGGTTTCCAATGCCCCTATGAATTTGTAATGGATAGTAAGTCGTTGAATTTTCTGCCCGTCAACTTCTACGGGTTCAGAAACAAGAATTTTTTCTATCAGTTGATTGATTATCTTAAAATTGAGTTCCGTTATTCCTGCATAACCGCTTATCTGCTCCGCAAACTGCTCAATGGAAGATAACTGCTCCCTGTCCGCTATGGCACTTTTTTCAAGTTCCTTTATCTTGGCAGTCAGTTCTTCCTGCTCGCTGTCATACCTTGCCGACAACATTTGGAAACGCTTTTCGGTCAGCAGTTCCCTTGTCAAGTCCTCGTACAGTTTGGCATACAGGTTTTCAATCTCCGACACACGCTGTTTACATTGCCTTAGTTCTTTTTTCTGCTGTTCCCTGTCCGCTGACATTTGGAGATTAAGACGCTCCGCAATTTCCGTTACCATTGCTTTCCTGTCCGTCAGTGCCTGTCCTGCGTGTTTCTGAATGTCTGCAAGCACAACTTCGTGAACCGTCCTCGCCTCAATGTTGTGTGATGAACAACTTTCTTTCCCGAATTTACGGTACTTGGTACAGCAGTAGAAAGTCTTGTCCAGTACGTTGTTCCGCTTTCTTTTCTGCTCGACTTTGGCAAGCATGGCACTCCCACAATCAGCGCATTTGATAATCCCTCGGAAAATGTTATCATATCCGCTTGAACTTTCCCCGATAACAGGCGGTCGGCTCTGTAAAATCTTTTGCACATTGTTCCAGCGGTTCTGTTCAATGATTGGCTCATGTGTGCCATAGATAACTTCACGCTCTGCAAACGGAATATACTGTCTTTTCTTGGAACGTATGGTCTTAGTTGGTTTGTCCGCAACAGTAAGGTTTCCTGCATAGACGGGATTGTGCAATATCTGACTGACATAGGCAGTATCCCAGTCATACATTTTTTCCTCGTCCATAAAACGCTCAAACAGTTCCTTTTTATAGAAACTCGGTTTCAGCACTTTTGCCTTACGCAAGCGGTTACAGATAGTGTGAAGCCCCACACCCTCCTCGGCGATTGAGAAAATCAGTTCCACAACGGGGGCGGTCACTTCATCAATGACAAGGTGGTTATGGTCTTTCTCGTCTTTCTGATAACCGAACGGGGCGGTGGTTGCCATATACTTGCCCTGCATTCTCCTTGCGTGGAGTGCGCTCTTGATTTTCCTTGATGTGTCCTTTGCGTACATTTCATTGATGATGTTGCGGAACGGTGTAATATCCATTTGTGCGTTGTCTATGGAGTCCACCCCGTCATTGATTGCAATGTACCGCACGTTATGATTAGGGAAAAATACCTCGATATAAGTACCTGTTTCAAGATAATTCCTCCCCAATCGTGACAGGTCTTTTGTGATGAGCGTTGACACTTCCCCGTCCTGTATATCCTCGATAAGCTGTCGGAAAGCGGGGCGGTCGTAGTTTGTACCGCTGTAACCGTCATCAACGTAAAACTGGCAGTTCAGAAAACCGTTGCGCTTTGCATAATCTTTCAGCATGGTTTTCTGTGTGCTGATACTCATGCTCTCATTGTTCGTGCCGTCATCTTTGGAAAGCCTGCAATATAAAGCAGTGATTTTGTCGTTATTCAGTTTTGCCCTTTTCATGTCGTCCTCCTTAATGAAAAGGGACTTCCTCAATTCCTATTATACTATATTCCCTTTTCCGTTTCCAGTGCTAATTTCCGCTGTTTTCCGCTATCTCCTTAACCTTTTTTGTTATCTGTTCCTCGGCTATCCGCTTGAATACCGTTTCCATTTTTTCAGTGCCTACATAGTGCCTTTCCACGATTATTTTTGTGGGTGGGTGCTGTCGGGTGGCTCTTTGCCCTGTGTTGCTGTCTTTGCTCATAAATCTGCTCCTTTACAATAAAATAGAGCGCATAGATTTTTCTATACGCTCTGACGCTGTGTTACTTATTCAGTTGTGATTGTCGTAAGGTAAGATAAAAACCGATTGAAATTAAAAATATATGTTTTCTCAACTTCTAAAGTGAATTATCAAACGTAAATCCTGTTTCATTTGCCTCCATTGCGGTAAATGTATCATATTTCCCGTTTGTATACTCTGCAATAACCTTACCCCAAAAGTTTTGGGCGGGTAAGTTGTTAATCCATTGGGATATTTCCCACCCACCATGAAACATATCAAAAATCTTCATAGCGGCTACCCTGCCAACTCCTTTTTGTCTGTACTTTTTCATTACAAAAAATTCGGCTATGTTATAAGGGCTTGGCAGATTATTATGTTCACAACAAGAACGTACTAAAACCAGTCCCGCAAGTTTTCCATTTACCCTGATAAAAAAAGGGTGTCTGCCTTCTTCATTCCAATAATCATCAATATGCTCATATCCAAAATATCCATATTCGTTTATGTCATCATTGGAAAACTCTGAAAAATCATAATTATACAATTCCAACATCTGAATAAAAACAGATTTCTGCTCGTATAATATAGGCTCTACACGAATATCCATACATATCCTCCATAAAAATATAATTATACTGTCTATGATTTGTGCCCCTAACAAGAATACCACAATCACACGCTCATTTCTATTAGATTTCCATTAAATTTCTTCCTCCCTCCGCTTAGTCCTGTTCTGTTGCCTGTTATGCTGTCGGCTCTCGTTCTGAAGTTCCCTCTCAAGGTTCTTTTTGTTATAACTGATTACCTCGGCATATGCTAACTCTGTGGCGGTCTTGGTCTGCTCCTTGCCGATACTGTCATACTCGGATTGCAAGGACTGTATCTCGGCTTTCCACTGTTTCGGCGTTATCTTCTCGCCATTCTGTAAAAGGCTCTGCATACGCTCCTTTAATTCGGGGTACTTCGATAAGCTGTCCTTATGCTCCTTATCGTATTTCATTTTCGCAAATCCTTTGAGTGACTGGCTCTCCTTATAGGTGGCTTGGATTGGCGCATAAAGGGCATACATTTTTGACAGTTCCTTTAATCGGTTTAGTTTCTGCCCCTTTGAAAGATGTACCGTTTCCAACTGTTGGTATCTCTGTTCCTTATCCGCTGTGAATTTCGCAAGGCTCTCAAAGCTGTCTATCTTCCTTGTCGTGATGAATTTCTCCGCATTGTCGGCTGACTGCAAGGCGCTTCTGTCGGATATTCTTCTTAGGTGCTTTCCGCTGACAATCGGCAAGTCAAGTCTGCCTTTGCGTTCCCTCACTTTTGCAATCATTTCTATGACTTCATTCTTCACGCTGACCGCCGCATTTTTAATCTGCGTACTTTTGTACGTTGCGTACTGTGCGCTGTGAAGTTCCTGCTTGGCAAGCATGAGTATTTCTTTCGCCTGTTCCAACAGTATATTGTTCTTGATGATTTCCCGATTGATGTTTCCCCTCTCGGTCTGTATTCCCTTGCGCTCTAAAGCGTTGGCAATCGCCCCGATATGGATAGTTGGCTCTCGGTCAATCCCCTGTTCCTTAAAAGAACGGTGTTCCCAATGTACCGCAATCCCTAACTGCTCATTGGCGGCATTGATTGTGTCGGCTAAATCCTTGCGCCACATTTTAGCGTTTTCCTTACTGTTCCAGTCGGTGCTGTCGGCGGTGTGGCATTTCCATTGTTTCCTGTTCCGCTTGTCAACTTTCTGCTGACCTGTCTTTTTGTCAATCACTGGTATCTTTTCGCCGTTCTCGTCAAGGTCATAGATTTTCTTCTGTTTCGCTCCCCATTCCCCGTTTTCAGTGATAGGGCGCATGGTAAGCAAAACATGGATATGGAGATTGCGCTGTCCTTTATCGTTCTCGCTGTCATGGATTGCCCAGTCAGCGCACATACCTTTATCAATAAAATTCCTCTGAACGTAATCCCTCACAACTTCCTCTGCAAATTCGTAACTCCATTCGTTGGGGAGTGACGCTTTTAACATTCTTGCAAGCTGTGATTTCTGCCCTTTCTCTGACAGTTCAACAGCGTTCCATAAAGTGGCTCGGTCTGCATACTCTTTGGGCGCATTGGGCGGGAGAGTGATTTCACTATGGACTAAATCCTCATGGTATTTCGGGCGGTAGGTCTGCCCGTCAAACTCGCTGACAAGAACACTCCTGCTGATATAGGACGCTTTCTCAACTGCCGACTGCCCCTTGCTCCGCTTGACTATGGAAAAACGTGTGCTTGCCTGTTTCGTGACATTACCCATACGCAACACCTACATTCTGCCAATAGGGTAGTGGGGTGCATGAATAGACTTTGTGGGCAGATAAAAGCCGCACTTTGGCTTTTGTCTGAACGCAAAGTTCACTAAAGGGTAGCAAGCGTAGCTTGCGAAGGGGAATTGTCGTTTCCCCTTTTGGCTGTCGCAAGACAGACAACGCCCTCTGCAAGAGTCCATGCAAGTGAAACTTGCCCCTCGGAGAGCGCACATACCACCTCTGGTGGTATATCTGTGCGCACCCCGTAAACGGGGTGAATACGTTACCTCGGCTTTCCAGTTCCGTTGCCCTCGTCATTCCGTACCGCCCTCGCTTTCATTTTCGGCATTGGGGAGAGTAGGTTGTGGGGGAGTGGTTTCTCGGCTTTCCGCTTTGATTTTAGATATAATCTGCTGACACTCCCTTGTCTGCAAGGCAACCGACAAGATACGGTTTAACTCGCCCTCGTCATAGCGGTAGCAGTCGGGGAAATACTTCACGATAATACCGCCCATGATGTACTTGTGGTGGTTCTCGGCTTTGCGTTTTTTCTCGTTCTGTTTTTTCTTTTCGTTAGCTACACGCTGTTGCGCCTGTTTCAACGCCTGCAATGCTTTTTCTAAGTTTTTGCTTGTATCATTCTTGCTCTCAATCATTTCTGATACCTCATTCTTTCTGTGCTGTGTTGATAGTTTCTGAAAATAAAAAAGGTAGCTGATTGTCTGTTAAGATAACCGCTACCCAAATAGGACTATTTAGTTTCTGATATTCTTTTTTTGCCTTTGTCCATAAATACAAATTGGGAATTTCCATTTCTGAAAATTCCCTTTAAAGCAAGAACTAAAGGCTTAAAATTCATCAAGCATTTTTTTGCAACTTTCTATGGTTTCTTTTGTTATTCGTTCTATTTCTTCTTCCGTATGAGTGTAATAAAATGATGGGGGAAACAATCCCCAACAACTTCCACCCATAAGTTCCCACAATCTGTCCATTTCCCATAATTTTATTTTGAACATTACTTTGCGTTTTATTTTTTTTAATGTACTGATACATTTCCTTGCAACTGCCATTATCCGCATTAGCCTTTTTCCCTTTCTGTTTTACCTTGCTCCAATTCCCGCTTTTTCTGCAAAGTATTCCCTTTTTGCCATAAGTTCCTCTTGCGTATCTTTAGACAGGCATTTGAATATATCCTCATAATCCAGTTCTGCCATTGGGGTGTTTTTTGTGAGTGCTAACAACTGCGCCTCAAACCATTCGTCCCATAAATCAAGAAAAAGTTCAAGGCTGTCTGTGTAGGCTATGGCGTCATCAAATCCATACGGGAATTTATAATATATCAGTTTCACAAATCCGAACCTTCCTGCGTCTACAACCGTAACTTCAATTTCATCAAGTTCCTTCTCATAAGCACTGACAACTCTTTTGCATTTTTCATATTCTTCATCGCTGATATACTTTCTTTTTTCTTTGGGTTTTTCTTCCTGCTCCTGCCAATCCTTTTCCATCTTAACGATTTCCTTTTCCAAAAATTGGAGTTTACTTTCCATTTCTTCTTTGGAAGTGGCAGCAACAGCAAACTGCAATATTTCTTTTTCATTCCACCCATTAACTTTTTCATAACGCTCTGCCAATGCCGACAGCCTTTCCTGTTGCTCGTCCTCAATTATGTACGTAATTTCATAAAATTTCATTTGGTGATTTTTCTCCTTTCACACTAGGGGTCATACATATTCATTTTTTCCTACTCCCTTAGTATATTCGTTCTTACGAAGATATTCAAGTATGAGAATATACTTTATTCTATTGTTATACACACTATTAAAGGGGGACTGAATGTGATTGACTATTCCCCGTTTTGGGAAACTTTAGAAAAATCAATTGAAAACTGGTATACTCTGACGAAAAACCACCGCATATCGGATAGCACGCTCAACCGTTTAAAACACAATAGAGATGTGACCACTAAAACGCTGAACGATTTATGCCGAATATTAGGCTGTGACATAAAGGATATTGTCCGATACATTCCTTCTGACAAAGACCAAAAATTATAAACTGGCGATAGCAATTTTCACTGTTTGCTGTCGCTTATATTTTTTACATATCATTCTCCCTTGTCTGTTTTTTATTTGTTCTTTACTTTTCTTACTTCAAACTAAAACTACACATTCAGTTTTGCTCCTTTCCTCTTGTTGTATTCGTTTTTACGAAGATATTTAAGTATCGGAATATATTTTATTCTATTGTTAAAGATACTATTAAAGGGGGCGCTGAATGTGATTGACTATTCTCCGTTTTGGGAAACTTTGGATAAGTCAAATGAAAATTGGTATACTTTGACAAATAAACATCATTTATCACATAGTACACTCCACCGCTTGAAGCACAACAAAGATGTATCAACTAAAACATTGAATGATATATGCCGAATTTTAGATTGTGACATAAAAGATATTGTCCGATATATTCCCTCTGACAAAGACCAAAAATTATAAACAGGCGATAGCAATTCTCACTGTTTGCTGTCGCTTAAATTCATCTTTAACATCATTTCTCTTGCCTGTTCTCTTTGTTCTTTGCTTATCCTTCTTGGCTTACGGTAATTAACGTATGATTTCGGAAAGGAATAGGTCTTAGATATTTTGTCCTGCCCTGTCAGCTTGTATATGTCGGGAAATTCATCAACAAGTGTGTCAAGTTTCCGCATAACTGTTTTATCCCTTGTGTAGACGGTGGCAGTCTGTTCTCCTGCATTGTAATTAACAATCGTTTCTTGCTCGTATCGTGAAAGTTTCATAGTGCCATATCCCCCTTTCCTTTGCTGTGGGTTTTGTGCTTTTTTTCCTCGGCAACTGTCGGCTGTTTTGTCTGTTCCTTTGCTTTGGCTAACCTTGCCTTTATGGAATGGTCATGCTCAGTCAGTTTCCGTCTTTTGGTGGTGGCTGTCAGTTCCGCACACGTTTCTTCGGACAGAGAATTTAATTTCTTTAAGGTGGTACTTACTATCTGCTTTGTGTTATCGTCTTTTATCTGCGGAAGAATAGCGGACAGACTGGCACACGTTTCCGCTTTGCTCTGTTCCCCAAACTGATAGATTAAATTGATTTCATCAGCATTAAAAGGTATCTGAACATTTGCGCCTTCACATAAACGCTCCACGCCCACGCACTTAGGTAAATTTCTTGTCAGTTCGTAATTATCCCTCGCTGTAATTATTCCATGATTGTCGGTCTGCCTTACCTCGACTTCGCACTGGCTTCTCTGTTCCAACACAAGCCACTGGTATTTATCACTTTCTTTGGTAAAGACACTCTGATGCGCATTAGAGTGTGTCTTGCTACGGATATATTTCTCTGTGGTACTGTAATAGTATAAAATCTGCTGTTCCTGCTTTTTATCCATGCTCTTTGTCCTCCTGTGATATGGATTGATATGATTGATTGGTTTCCGTGCTGATAAATGATTTTCTTACGTTAATTGTCGGGAGATTGGATTGCGTAATATTGTTGTTGGATATTTCTCCGCTTGTGGGAATAGGAGTTCATTTTATACGGTAATTACCGCATGAAAAAAGACTATAACCGATAGTGTCATAGCCTTTTAAGGATTGAGGAAGTCCCTTTCTTATTTGTATTTGTTTGTCACCCCTCCGCACTATCCAACATCGCCGGCATTAATCAGGTAATCAATGTCACTGCGTGCAATCAGTTTTTTTATGACATCAAACTGTGCTTTTGTACCTTTCTTTATTTTCAAACCGTTATCAGCGGGGAGTGGAATATCTTCCGCATTCCATTTTTTATATTTGTCATTGATGTCCTCAGGATCTTTAAGCTCCACGAGGTGTCCTACTGCCCATGTGACGATATAGCTGTCATTTTCCATATAAGTACCCTTGTCCTCTCTGACACCCAGTATACGGGCTATGTCACGTCCTGCGGAAGGTTTTTCTGCAATTATTAATATTTTACCCATGCTTTGCCTTGCTCCTATCATATATTTTATGGTTATTTTAAGTATATTACACTGTAAGTATATAGAATTCCCTGATGCGTTCCTAATGAGTTCTCATGCGGATAAAACGTTAGCTCATTTGGTAATCTGTCATATGAAAAAAATGAATTTAATTCATGAGTTGTCAAACCGCTGATATGTTCGCTCATTTTATAAAAATCTGCTGATTTTCCATCGCCGCTTCCGGTGCCAACCGAATCCACGCTGGTATCATCTATTGTGAACTCTAAGTCATGTGCACATTTTGAATCATCCTTTATCCGAATGTGTAAAATAACCGTAACCGACTTGTCCCGAAATGCTTCCGGTGTGGATACTGTAATGGAACTTCCCGTATTGTTTGCTGCTGCAACACTGCTTCCATAACATAAGTACCGGTCCAAATGATAATCAACATATATGTTCTCAGAACTACACTCATTTTTCTCGGCACTAATATAAATATCATTATCTGCATACTTTTGAGCAGGAATTTTGTATGTCTTACCAGCAATAAACACTTTTGCTGCAGTTCCATCTGCTTCAGTTATGTCATTCACAGACAAAACTGTATGACTTTCTGGCTCTGCAGTTCCGGCTACCCCAAGAATACTTTTACCAAACACAATTTTATCAGAATCAACTCCTGAGACCGAATATGTTACTTGTTCCATCGCGTTATTTCCATTGCTTGGAGTTATTGTTCCATTAATGTCAGAAATATCTACCGATTTATTATTTTCAATAATATGCGACTCAGTTACCGCTGTACCTGTTACCCCGAATATTGTTTTGCCTTCTGCAATATTTGAAGATATAAGACCAGAATCCCCTTTTATAGTCTGTACACCGCTCAAATACTGTCCTGATGTTATCGTTTGGTCGGCACGTCCCGGCGTATATGTTGCTTCACCTTTGCTTGGAATAGTACCCTTTATTTTAGCCCCTTTGGCATAAGCCGTGGCATCCTTTAACATCTTACCGCTGTCTGCCGTGGCATCATCCGTAAGCGTGTCTATTGCTGCCGCAAGTTCGCCGAAATCCGGAATTGTTCTTGTAAGATCAATATTCACGGATGGGTATCTGTTCAGCTCCGTGCCTACTAATCTTTTTCCTGATACAACCATGTCGTTAATTGTCTTAAAATCACTTGCATCAAAAATCACATCATCTGCTGTATCTTCTGTATTATTATTAAATACAATTTTTCCTTGTGATTTATATGATATAGAAGCTCCGGATGCAGCTGATGTTCCAAAATAAAATGATACCGTAGAAATGGAAACTGCACATATTATCGCTGTAATCACGTTGCTAATTTTAATTTTTCCCATAAATATTACCACCTTTCTTTATCTGCATACTTGCGCAAGTCTGTCAAAATCATCTGCATCAAAAATTACATCGTCTCTTGTGGATGCTGTTTTATTGTTAAATACAATTTTTCCTTGCGATTTAAAGCCTCCTGACGCTTTTCCTGTAATGGAAAATGCCATTATAAATACCATAGTTATTACGACCATAACTATATTAATTCGTGCTGTTCTCTTCATTTTTTCACTTTCCTTCCTAATCTCTGATAACATTATCTATTGTCAATGTTGGTACGCCATTATCATCATAATAATGTATCTCGGCTTTTGTGCTTCCAAGTCTATTTATCGCAGATTCTCTTTTCTCGGATTCAGCATCCAGCTCCTCTTTCATACTATTCTGAACTTGTTGCAGAGCATCTTTAGTTGCAGTTGTCGTTTTAAGTTCTGTATAATTATTTGTTACCTGTGCCCCGAGATTAGCAATGTCATCACTATTCTTTGTTATCTTTCCTATAATTTCATTAATTGAACTGTTGACTTTAGTTATTGCACCGTTAAGCTTGTCTATTTCCACGTTAAGATTGTTTAGATAGGAATTTATCTGTGCGTTTGCATTGTTAAGCGCATTTTCTATGTTCCCCATGCCGTTGGTTAATGCATTCTGCAGTTCGTCTCTTGCATCCTGTAATTTTTTTGCATCCTCACCCTCTGAAAGGTCTATTGCGGCATTCAAGTCAGCAATTGCCTTATTTACCGCAGCTTCCCTCTCATCTGCTTCAGCAGAAAGACTGTTTCGTATACTTTCCTGTGCCTCCGCAAGTGCATCACGGGTTATTACGGTGTTTTTAAGCTCATCATAATTATTGGTTAACTCACTCTCCAAAGTGCCTATAAGCGTTCTTAATTCCTCATCACTTAAATTCATTTTTTCTGCAAGTGCACGCAGCTCCTCATCACTCATTTCAATAAGCTGCCTGATTTCACTCACGGTAGTATTTAATACATTAAAACGCTGATGGATTTCGGTTTTTGACATATTTAATTCCCGAGCAAGATCATCAATCCCTGAGCTTGTCAGCTCCTTATTTTGGTCTATCATACCGCTAAGCTCCGTAACGTTTTTGTTGAGCAGGGATGCCAGCTTTTCTATTTCACTCTTTGTTAGTTCGCTTGAAGCGAAGATGGCGTCATACAGTTGTTCAGACGTAATTCCCAGTTTTTTTGTAAGCTCATCAAGTGCCTCCGTATTATTGTTGACCTGTTTGGTCAGTTTTTTCAGGTCTGAGGCGGAAACATTAAGCTGCTTTGAGAGCTTTATATACAGGGAATCCGTGTACTCCCTGCTTTCCGCAATCAGCTTTTTAAGCTCCTCCACGGAAATGTCAAGCTCCCTGGCGAGTCCGTCCAGGCTTGATGAGGTTGTTGCGGAATATTTTTTAATAAGGGCGGCAACCTGTGCTTCCGTAAGGTCAAGGGATTTTGCTATGTTTTTTATGTCGTCTTCCGAATAATTCTTAATAAGCAGTACTTTTTTCTCAAGGGCGGCAACTTTTCCGGAAAGCGCGTCAAGCTGCGCTGCGTATTTTTCAAGCAGCTCCGTATCAGCCCCGATACGGGTTTCAAGTACCTTCTGCACAATCTGCTTTGCCAGTTTGTTAATTTCTTCTTGAGAAATATTATAGGTTGCCTGGGAAAGCTCGTTATTGACAATATCAAGCAGCCTTTGCAGCTCCTCCTGCGTAAGCTCCCTTGTATCCATTTCTGCAAGGCTGCTGTCAAGCTCATCCGACATGTTTTCCGATAAAATTTTCATCTCCTGCGTTATCTCACCGTAATAGTCTTTTAAATATCGCTGCACAACATTTTCCGTAACGACCTCATTTCTGTTTCTCCACAAGAAAAGCCCCAGCAGAACAACCGCGGCAAGCACGATGGCAATTGCGGCAATGTACGGAATTACTTCCTTCAGCTCCAATTCTTTATTTTTTTCATTCATACCGTTTTCCTCCGCCTTCATTGAATATACAGTGTCGTTGTTTTATTTTCATCCGTTGTGGATGTAATAATATACGTTCTGTATTGCTGCCAGTTATATTCAGCCGCTTTTGCGGGCTGCTCTGCTTCCGTTGTAATGCATGTTCCGATATACTTTGTGGTATCGGTGGGAATAAGTGAAAACCCGTTACCATATCTGTCATCTGCATATGCCACGTATGTTGTTTTACCGTCGGTTCCATCCCTGCCGTTCTCACCGTCAGCTCCGTCTTTTCCGTTTTCTCCGTTAGTGCCGTCCTTTCCGTCTTTTCCATTTTCCCCATTGATGCCATCCTTTCCGTCTTTTCCGTTTTCTCCATTGGCGCCGTCCTTTCCGTCCTCACCGTCTATGCCGTTTTTTCCGTCTTTTCCATTGATGCCGTTTGTCCCGTTTTTTCCGTCCTTCCCATTAACACCGTCCTTCCCATTCTCACCGTCTTTTCCGTCCCTGCCGTCTTTTCCGTCCTTTCCATCCTCACCATCGGATATAGCGCTGATTGTCCTGCGCATGGATGACAGCTCCTGATCAACACTGCTGTATATCTCATTCTTCGCATTCGCAATCTCGGCGTCATTATTCTTTACATGCGCCGTAATATTGACTGACGTACTTCTTTTTTTGAGTTCATCAATCTGTGTCTGCAGGCTGTCCGCAAGAACAACATATTCTTCCTTATATGCGTCAAGTCTGGACATTCCGCTTTCTTCTATTTGAAACAGTATCGTATCAAGGATTATTTTACTGATCCCGCTTGCCAGCGCCTCCAAATCTTCGTATGTAATCTGACTGTCTATTGTATGGCTGTCAAGCGCCTGAAGCATATTCCGGTTAATTGCATCTGTATGTTCATCGGTTATGTTTTCCGCCCCCGATAACATGATAATGCGGTAATTCTCAACTGCCTCATTTGCTATTATATTTCTGTCATGCTCCTCGAGAATAAGGTACTCATCCAAATAATTCCTGACATTTTCGGCAAGGTTTGCCTCTATCACGCTGTCATACTCAAAGCTGACGGGACTTTCTTTTCCTGTCACGCTCGATACCATAAACAATACTAAAACAACCGCACATATCCCAATTCCTGCAAGTATCATTATTTTATTTTTATGTGTCAAATTTTTTATGAAGCTCATATTATTCCTCCTCTTCATCAAGCTCCGGATCATAGTCGGTTTCAAAATCCGCAAACAACTCATTGTCTGAATCTGCCGTTTCATCCTCAGCAGCATAGGCATCAGGATCCATATCATACAGCTCCTCTTCTTCGTTGTCTTCATTTATCAGATTGTCTAAAAATGCCTGCTTTTCATCATCCGCCATGTCAAATTCCGCTTCGTCTTCTTCCATGTCCTCTTCCTCTGCCGTAAAATCATCCATATCCATCGCATCCATTACATCCATCTGCTGTTCTTTTTTGTTTTTGTAAATTTTCAGGTAATAATACGCGCCGCCTATAATCAGCGCGATTACCAAAACAATAAATTTAGGCGGTATTCCACCATCCTTGGGGGAATCTGTTTTCACCGGCGCATCCTCTTCCTTTTCTCCCTGTAATGCAGTAAGGAGGTTGTCCTCCTCCTTCTTTTCCTCCCGGTCTTCCTTATCATCAACTGCCAGTGCTGCAAGATCGGAACGCGTTACCGTATTCAACAGATACACATTGTCCGTATTTTGGTTTTTATCAATTACCATATAAAAGGTATCCCCTTCCGCAGTGGTAACCGTGTAAAATACCTTTTCGCCGTCATCGGTTCCATCCGTTACGGTTCTGTCATGCATTGTTCCCTCTCCGGGCTCCGCCGCGGAAGAAGAAGTCCCGAGAATGCTGCTGTAATCCTTATTTCCAAGCTCAACGTCAATATTGATGTCCTGTGTGTTTTCATCTGTCACTGATATATCAGGACTTGGACCTAGCAGATAACCCGGTGAATAGTCCTGTGACGTAATGTTTCCCGCCGCATCTTTTACATAAATTGTATGGGACGTTCCTGCCGGAATTGTAAATGTATTTGAGTCGGTAAATGCCGCGTCTTCCGTTGAATCAATTGAATACAGCAGTCCTTCATTATCATCCTCCGCATCTACCGTAATTGTAATGTACTCATCACCGCCTTCCGCATTTGCTTCTAAATCAGGTGTAAAAAGCAGGCAGGTAAGTATCAATACAGGCAGCATCATACTTTGTTTTCTAGTTTTCATATATTCGTTCTCCTTCAGTGATTCCCTTTATTATGGGCATCTGTGTGTCAATATTGCTTACCGTAATCTCCTTGACTGCGGTATTTCCCGCCGCATCCTTTGCCTGTACCTCCCATGTTCCGTTTTTTGTGACATCATATTCGTTTCTGTCAGTCCATCCGCTGTCTTCTCCCGTTTCGGGACAGGTAAACAGATACGTTATGGACAGCTCATCCCTGGCATCTGCAATAATTTTATTTGACTGGCACCATTCGGAGTGTTCAAGCGTCAGTGCAAGCTCCGGGGCTTTTTGGTCCACTGCTATTATTTTTTTCTCAAATGCGGCAATATTTCCGCTCTTATCCCTGCAATAGGCAATCCATACACCGTTTTTGTCAATCTCCTTTTTAAGCTTTGGATTGGCAGTCCAGTCAGCCTCTTCGTCCGGTTCTGTCTCCTGCGGAAGGAATGCATACATAAGCTCAGGATAAGGCGTTTCATTATCCTCTGCCGTTATGGACACCTCTACCGTTACAGGTTTGTCAATGTTGCTTATTTCAAAATCACTTATGGAAACCGCCGAAATTACAGGCGCCTCTTTATCGGTACTGACCACCGTTAGATTAGTGTCATACGTTTTGTCTTTATCCCGGTAACGGATTACAAATTCCTTTTCGCCGGCATCCGCATAGCTGTACTCGCATTCTGTATTAACCGTGGTTATTGTTTCGATCATGTTGCCCGTATCCGAATATGTAACCTCGCTGCTCTCAAGGCTGTCCACGAACACCAAGCCGTACAGTCCTGATAATGTTTCGCTGCTGTTATCGCTGTAAGTGACTTTTACGGGAATGTCCTGGCTGTGAAGCCATCCTGAACCTGTTTCAAGCCTCGTCTCGGCAGCGCTGATTCCTGCTACGGTTTTAATGCACTTAACCGTTGCCACGTCCGTTATCCTTTCTTCGGAATTTTCTTTCCCCACACTGCAGCGCACCATGACGTCCCGTTCCAAATCCAATAATACGGAAGATACCGGTCTGTACAGCTCATCATAAACTGTTTCCGAATCAAGAATTTTCCAACTCTTTGCATCCGTGTCATACAGTTCCCATGTATACCCGGCTGCGTCAGGATAATAGCTTTTCAGCGTCAACTCGCCTTTTACCGCGTACATATCCGCAATCCGGATTATGTCCTGTGTGACAGGTTGCGTTTTATGCGACGTCGCATAAAACGCTTCATTTGTTTCTTCCTGTACATGAACTTCCGTATCCGTTTGTGAGCTTTCCTCTTCAGACAGCTCCAGTTCTTCCGTCATATTGTCCGTAAATGTATTTTCATTCAGTACATTCAGAACACTTTCTCCCGACGCATTTGCACTGGCTTTCTGCTTATTCAGCAGCAGATGCGCGGACAGGACAGCAATGACTGCCAACGTTACTGCAGCCTTAATGCAGCGCCGCAGTTTTGTTCTCATCAAATCCGTCATCTCCTTTCACACCCGGACTTCCGGTTACAAGCTCTATTGCCTCCATAATCCCCTTTTTGTCATTCAGGAATACCATAAGCTTTTTGTACTCCTCTCCGCTAAAATTCAGGGCTTTAATCTTCTGGTTAATCATCGTTCCCTTTAAAAGCTCTATCTCCCTCCTTAAATCCTCGGCGTCCTGCTTATGCTTCTGCGCAAGCGCGAGTTCCTTTTGGTACTGTTCTTCAAGCTTTTCTAAACTTTTCAAGTAAATTCCTCCTATTCGTCGTTGATTCTTGCACAGGTCTGCGAAATTATGAAAATCGGATTTACGGTATTTCCACTTGCGTCGTTCACCTGCAGGTGAAGATGCGGTCCCGTGGAATTTCCGCTGTTTCCGCTGTATCCTATAAAATCCCCTTTTTCCACTTCCTGATTGACAGATACCGCTATACTGTCCATGTGCATGAATGTTACCGTCCAACCCGTGCTGTTTTTAACGGTAACCATGTTTCCGGCTGTTTCGGAGTAACGCGCAACCGTGACGGTTCCCTTTACCGCAGAATACAGCTTTGTGCCTGTCGGGACTGCTATATCTACCCCTTTATGCGTTGTACGTACTTTTGTGATGGGATGTATCCGGTCACCGTAATTGCTGCTGATAAGGTTTGTCCAGTCCTCACGCATTACGGGACCGTATACCTGTTGTCCCCCTGTCGTAAGCTTATATGACCTGTACAGCTCAAGCTGGTCGTCGGTCAGCCTTCCTTCAACGATTTCCTCCAGCTCCGTACGGGTCAGCGTCACATAGCATATTTTCTTCTGTTCCGTCTCACCGTCAATTTCCCTGTCCTCCGTCTGTGTTGATATGTTTAAAACATACATTTCCTGGAATACTTCTTTCAGATCCTCCTTCACCGTATCATCAAGCGTAAATTCGTTATATTTGGCTGCAAGGTATGCCAGGATCGTATTGGCGCTGAAACCGAAACTGCAGATATTGTAATGGAATTCATAAATGTCACTGCCAAAATTGGAGCGTAATTCACTTTCCAGCGCTGTTCTGTCAGACAGATATTCTTCCAAATCTGCTTCAAGATTTTTATAATACTCCGTGGCATCCGTCATTGTGTCATAGTCTACCTGCACAACTGCTTCGGCGTAATACTCCGCAGCTCCCTGCGTAAGGCACATCACGAACAACAGCGCTAAAAATACAGACAGCAAAACAATACTTAATACGCTCACTATTACAATCACGCTTTTAACTGTTCTTTTTACCGTGTGTTTTTTATATTCAGCAGATTTTTTGGTCATCTTAAACTGGTTTTGCGTACGCCGGAAAAAGTTTCCTTCACGTTCCACACGTGCCTTCTGCATTTCTTTTTTTCTGCGCTTGCGCTCCTCTTTTGTTGCCGCCTCTTTTACATGCTGTTTTTCCTGCATGCGTGCATTTTTGTTGATAAGACGCTGCTGCTTTGCAATATGGTACTGCTCCCGCTCCGTTATGTATTTCAGCCTTTCATACGGATTTCGTATATCCCTTAAATCCCGGCTTTTTTTCCGCAATATAAACGCCGCCGTTCTGCCGCCTCTTTTAAGCATTCTTGACATGTCCGCCGCTACTTCGTCCCGTTGAATGTTTTCATCATCAAAAACGGACTTCACACGCGAAAACATGAGTCTGCCCTTCACCCTTTTTTCAAACGCCTTTTGGTCCTTCTTCTTAATCTCTTTGTCATACGCTTTTTTTGTCTGTTTCTGGTAAGCGGTCTCCTTTTCGTATTTCAGGCGTCCGTATCTTTTTGTCTTGCTTTTAACGCGTACAAATTCGAGCTCGGGCTTTCCGCTGTCATCTGCGTTTGAAAACTTACGCCGCTTTATGGGCTTTTTTCTGTTGATAACGTCATCAACCGCGCGGTCAAGCTTTGCAGCGCCTTCGTAATCGTACATGTTATGCTTATCATACAGGCGTTTTTTTCCTGTCTGTGTTTTCTGGACTCTTTTTGGCTTTCCGTCTCCACTGTTCAGCCTCTTTGATGCATCAACGGATATACGCCTGTTCTTTTTCTTTGTTTCCTTTAACCTTGCATGAATCTTATCTTTTTTGATTCTGTCCTTGTGTATCTTCCGCGACAGCTTCATCATCTTTGAAGTCTCATCCTCAGACGGTATCTTTTTGCTTTCCAAAGATTCATGCCTGGCGTCAGGCAGCAGGGTTTCCTCATTGGTATCTGCGGATGCGGCACTGTCCGTGCTCCCTGGCTTTTCACTTTCCCCGTATCTTTCAAATTCCTTATGCGGGTTCTCATTGGAATTGTCAGTCTCTTCCTGCTTTTCGTAATTATAAGCCTTGGACTGTTGTTCCAATTCCAATACTGCAGCCGGTTGTGAACCCGATTGCGGAGCGGGTGGCGCCGTGTCCGGAAACGGAACATTATCCCCTGTCTGAGGCTGGTGTGTCTGCGGTTCATATTGGTTAAACGCCTGCTCCGTATACTGGTCTCTCTGATCATTTAATGACTGCTGGTGATGATTGAACATATTGCGCTGTGTATCGCTGTTATATTCGCTGCTTTGTGTTTCTCGATCAGAAGCGTTAAGCTGCTGTGCTGTATTATGATTCGTACTAAGCTGATGATACGCGCTGTTTTTATCCGTTTCATCCCTGCTCTTGCCGTCCAGTTTATGCCGACTGTCTGCGGGTGACAGTTTTTGGCTCAAGTTTTTCACCTCCCCGTAACATATAAAAATCTTATGCGACGTCGCATAAGATTTTTATGATGCCTGATCTTTTCTTTTTTCCTTGATGGATTCCCCCGGTTTTGTGGTCATTACCTTGTAACATATCGTATTCTTCGGGAAATCATCTTCAAACGGTATCTTAATACCTTCCACCCATAAAAGTCCTTTTCCAGGTTCCCCTGACTTGATGTATCCCTCCTCCTCTTCGCTTAGGTCAAGGTGCTCTGCGAGAAGCCTTGCATCGTCCCCCGACTGGTTCAGCATTGCGATGAAGTTTGTTGTGTCAAGAATGTTCTGGATTTCCGGAGAGCGGAAAAGGTCTTTTATGTTCTGCGTGATTCCTGTCGGTACGCCTCCCCACTTTCGGAAACGCTTCCAAATCTCCACGGAATACCTTGCTGTCAGCGGTTCCCTTAAAAGAAGATGGAACTCGTCAATGTCAACCCAGGTATACACGTCCCGTTCCCGGTTCTGCGCCACCCTGTCCCAGATGCTTTCCTGTATGATCAGCATTGTAAGGTCCCTTTGGTTGCTGTCCATGTTTTTTAAGTCAAAGCAGACAAGCCGTTCATTGATGTCCACGTTGGAGCGATGGTTGAAATAGGAAAGCGAGCCTGTAACATATCTTGATAATGCAATGGCTAGGTCACATCCAATCATCTTTTTCTCACCCTCAAAGCCATTCTGCAGTTCATTATACAGATCTTCCAAAATCGGCATATTTTCGGGTGCGGGATTTTCAGCAAATTTGTAATAGACCTTCTTGCACGCCTCATCAATTACCGCAACCTCCTTTTTCCCCAATACAGACTTGTTTCCAAGTATCAGCTCGCACATGGATACGATGAAGCTGCATTTTGCCGCTATCGGATCGTAGTCCTTGTCTTTATCGTTCCGCGCAAAAAGGTTAATCTCCATGGGATTGATGTGCACCTTTGAATTCAGGGCAATTTCAACAACCTGCCCTTTTAAAAGCCGCACCAGCCATTTGTACTCTCCCTCCGGATCAATAATCAGCCTGTCATCATTTGTTTTCAGGAATACATCCAGTATTTCACGCTTGATCATAAATGTCTTGCCGAATCCCGGCATTCCGAACACAAGACCATTTGGGTTGACAAGATCCTTGCGGTTGACCGTTATCACGCTGTTGCTTAGGGAGTTCATTCCGTAATACTGTCCGTTCCTGGTGTACAGGTCCTTTGTTGTGAACGGTATGAAAATCGCCATGTCCGTCGTCGTAAAAGTACGCTCCGCCTCAATTGTGTTGTTTCCAAGCGGCATTGCGCTCATGTATCCCTGCTCCTGCCGGTTGTCGAGACGGACGAGTGTGCACTGGTAGTTGTTCAGTATCCCGTTCAGTTCAAAAATATTGTCCTCAAGCTCCTTTCGTGTCATTGCTGTTTGTACAATCGTGATTGTCGTATTAAACATGTTTTCATCCTTGCGCTGGATTGCCTTGTACAGTTTATTTGCGGCATCCTGGTACATTTTTAAATCCGGTGGCAGAATGTCCATATCATACCCGGATTGAACTGCCGTTCTCTGTTCGTTAATAATCATTCCGTCTATATCCGTGATGTTGTTTTTTACGTACTCAAGCGCCGTTTTTCTCATCATGGTGTCCGAGTGGATGGATATCCAAACGTTGCTGTCCATGTTTAAGATGTCTGATATAATTCTGTCCTCCATGTCCGATGCAAAGACTTTTACATAATTGACTGCGCCGATGCGCTCCCCCACCCTGAAATATCTTGTTGCATTCAGCTCCGGTCCGCTTTTGAAGCAAAAGCTGCTTGGCGCGATAAAATCCTTGCTTGAAAGTCCTGTGCCTATCGGCATATCAAAGTTCCACATGAATTTTTCCTTTGTGGCGGGGTGAAACAGGCGGAACAGAAGGTGCAGCCGCTCATATCCGTCCATGATATGCGCCTTGCAATTCAGTTTTCTGAAATTTTTTTCAAGTTGCTTGTTGATTTTGCCGAGCTTTAATTTGGCAGTTTTATAATCCGTTGCCTTTATCCCGTATGTCAGGTAACGTTCCTTTTTCAGGTTGTTTGTTCCTTTTGAAAACTGGTTGATTAGCATGTCAGAATATTCTTTTCGTACAAGATTAAACGAATCTTCCTTAAATGCGATTTTAAAATCCTTGGAATACTCGTCCCGGTCAATCTCCATGTTTCCGTAATTGAACTGGAAATGGATCTCCGGCTCAAAGTAATTAATCAGCTTGCACCACCACTCAAAAAGGATGTTTTTCGGATCATTATCCAGCAATTGATACGTAATGTCTTCAAAAGCAATCGTCTGTGTAAAGTATCCGTCATCTGACTCGAATATCCCGTCAGGATACGGCACCTTATATGGTATCGTGTCCTGCGCGGACTCCGGGATTTCACCTTTAAGCTTTGCCTTTTTTACCGCTTTTTCAAGCTCTTTCTTAGTATTCCGGTCAATCCGTCCGGTCATGGGAATTGTAAGCCTTTTCCTGCCGATTTTAATCTGTCTTGTTTCGCCGCTCTCCTTAATGGCTTTAATCTCTTCCGGCGTTTTTCCCCTGAACAAGATTTGTTCCACCTCCTTTTTCAGTTCCTCCTCTTTTTGCATGAGGCTGTAAATGTTGTTGGTTGCGTATGGTCTGTCCGTGTTTCTGATGAAATGTGTTTCGTACCAGTATTGAAGGTGTTTTTCCATGTACATGCCATTTTTTTGTACTGTTATCAGAATGATTACCGGAGCAGCCGCAAATGCAAGACCAAACACATCAACCATTAAGTCGCATCCTAAAACTATTTTGAGGAAGAAAAATACAGGAAGCCCTACCACTGCACCTATTGAAAACCCTATAACCTGCCGTTTTGTAAGCCCTATTCTCGGTATTACCTTTCTTACCTCCGAGAAATCCTTTGTCATATTCACGTATGCCATTTTCCTGTCCCCCTTAGTGTGCGTTAAATATGCTTGCGGAAATACTGCCTGCTTTTCCCATCAGCATTATAAGCGCCACTCCTGTCCCCAAAAGCATTGTCAGTGTTTCAATAAAATCATCTCCTGCTGTCAATCCGCCGGTTATGAAGCCATACATTGCAAGCATTAGCAGCATGAAAAAACCTTCAAAAGACAATGCAAGCATTTTTCGTGTGTAATTCATGCCAACCTGTGCCCATTCCTTATTGTTAAATGTTGAAAATGGAATAGGCGCCATCGACGCATATATCAGAAATTCCAAAAACCATATCGTAATCCTGACATATATGATTGCGGACAGCACAACAACAATTATAATTGCGCATAAAATCAGTAATAAATCCCCTATAATCTGAAAAACGTGTACCAGTTCATATTCTTCAATGGTTGGCGGAAGGATTTCATCAAATGATAACAATCCTCCATCTAACGCACCGTTGGTTCGATCTCCAAGTATTGTGACTGCTTTCGTGCCTATTTCATAAAATCCCATTACAATATCAAAGCTTTTTGCACAGATCACACCGCATACACTGAATTTCATAATGGTTACAAAAAGTGTCTGCTTTGTGATGTTTCGCATTCTATTCTCATCCTGCAAAAGCTGTATTATCTCATAGCAGAATATAAATGTGATGAATGCGGCAGCAATTGGTATACACACATCTTTTGCCACAATATCCCTTATTAATACAAACACGCTTTCGTTCCATTCATCGATTGGCTGCTTAAGTTCCAATTGCGCCCATTCTACCTGATGGTTTAAATAGTAGAACAGAAAATCGAAAAGATGGTCGCATATGGCATGAACCGCCTCATAGATGCTTCCCATCAGCTTCTGACCGATATTATGTCCCCATTCATCCATATTCTTTGTCCCTCACATTATTCTGGGAACAAAGTTCTGATTTGGGGAACAAGTCCTACACCGATTAAAATAACAGCTATTCCACCCACTATTTTAGTCAGTCCCTCCTGTTTTGCATTTGGATTATGCTGCGTTTTTCCTTCTGAGTAATCATTCAGCCCTACTATCAATAAAACTGCCCCTCCGACTGATACAATCGCAGAGCCCCATTCAACTCCGGTATCCAAAAAAGAAGTCGCATCAAGGAGCAGCCCTGTCGCCAGCATATTGGCACACATCATAGCCCATTTAAACTTAATTACCATTTTTGACATCAGTATGCCTAACGCCATACCTAAATTCATAGTTTTATTCCTCCTAAACATAAAAAATACCTCTCTGATATTTCAGAAAGGCTTACAACAGTTCCATATTCAGTTATTATATTTTAGTAGTCCATAAGGCATCCCCCCTTTTACGTGATTTATATTCTTATGCGACGTCGCATAAAAGTTATGCAATTTATGCTCATTTAAAACAAAAAGAGCACATAGTTTTCAGTTTCTACATGCTCTAAGGTCGTTACTGTATTTAACTCTGACTGATATAATTAATTACACCAACTGCATTGTCTGATTTTCCAACTCTTTTATTGTATCAAAAGGCAGCTCTGTATAATCAGCTATATCTTCCAATGGCATTTTTCCTGCTTTAATCATACGAATAGCCATTTTTTTTGCTTTATTTTGTGCCGCCTCATTTCTCATATCTTCCATAATTTTACACATAGTAGCAACTCCTTTCTCATCCTGCTTAAAATATCGTGCTTTTTTAGCAAGCACTTCAAAGTTCATATCGTTTGGATTATTACATGAAAAATCGTGCATTAACTTACCGACTTCATCATTGCCCCGATATTTCCCATTAACATATATGATATGCGAACCGTCTCCAAACAATTCTTTTCTATCATCAATTTCCACATACCGCTGTATGTGATATATAGCTTGATTTTTTCCCATAACATCATTTTCTGTAATAAAAATAACATAACTGTCGGGAATATTTTCCGTATCATCTCCGGGTTTTAATATATGCGCGTCCAGTAGGATGCTGTTATGCCTTGCCCTCTTTGCGCCTGCTCCTGCGTCTGACCTTTGAATTTCTACGTCAAACTCTTTCTTAGTGCTGCCAATCGCATGAACGTCTAAAATAGCAGAACGTCCTTGCAAATTCTTCATCGGCTCCTGTGTCCTGACCGATTTAATTTTTATGTCCTCCCGCCCTAAAACAATCCGTAGTATCAGTTCCACGCCTTCAAAATTATCTGCAAGGCAGACCGTCATAAAATCATCATCCATGTATCGGAGTGATTTCAGACGTTCTAAATCCTGTTGATATGTCTGTTCCGTTATACTCAAAAGTACCACCTGCTCCCTATGTCCTATACGACGTCGCATAAATTATTTTTGAAGCTCCTCCATATTTTTAACAGGAGTCTTAGGCTGCTGCTCATTTTTCCCTGTTTCCTGTTTAAAAGCATCAAGCTTTTCCCGCACGCTGCCTTCCTTAATCTGAACCGCAGTACTGTTATCTTTAAAGGAAAGAATTTCTTTTTCGCTGACATGCAGACGTCCGGCAGCTTCCTTCAAAGTTATAATGCCATCATTTATTAAATCGACATAAGCCTTAATCATTCCTTGTGTAATTCCTTGTGTAATTCCTTGTGTAATTCCTTGTGTAATTCCTTCGTTTCTAATGGTTTTTGCTTCATATTCAAGTATTTTTCCACCCATAACAGATTTCACTCCTTCCTTCACATTTTCATACTTTGCAGCTATATGCTCTATTACCTTATCAGACATGTCAACAATTGTACACTTTGTATATTCATCAATGTGCTTATCCCTACAAAGTTCTTCGAGCTTTTCCCTTATGTGGACATATTCCTGCTTCAGCTCCTCAAGCTTCACCTTATTACCATCATATTCAGGCAGCTTACTCTCATGTGAAAAAATATTAAACGGTATTAAAAACAGCAAATTCTTTTGAAATATTTTTTCTATTTCATAGTTGTTCTGTTTCATAACGGGTATGTTGTATCTCACATCTCCCCCAGGTGTTTTCAGGCACAGTTTCAATTGGTCCGGAGTTTTTGCATCACAACGCAGAAACAGTACCGCAGAGTTCGGAAATTCTACCGTAAGCGTATCTCCCTGTATCCTTCCGTTATCCAGCGCGATTTGTGCATCATATTCAAAAATGCGGACCAGCATGCTGTTATCCGGTGTGCTCTGACACTCCATATGATAGTTTTTGGGCTCCGGTGACTGAATTACAAAAGCAGAATCTGTAATTCGCTCGTCTTCCTTTCCGCCCTGTCTGTTAAGAAAATGTTCATTTGGTAAAAACCGGATTTCTTCATTGCCTGTATAGTGTTCCTGAAAAATCTCATTTAAAACCGGAATAATTAATTTAGGACAGTCATTTAACAGCGTCCGGAACACGTCATCATATGGTGTATTTATCATATTCATCCCTCTTTCAATAATCTGACGAGAGATTTCCATGAACCTCTTCGCCTTTATTTTAACATTTTGTGCTGTAAAAAACAATAAATTTATGCGACGTCGCATAAGAATTACACAATAACCCTGTAAGTATCCGAATTATGGAATTTAATATCTGACACATTCTCTTTCTCGGCAAGCTTCCTGCGGTATTTGGGGAAATCAAACAGATTACGGTCGTCTGCGTCTGCGGTGTATTTATAATTCGGGTGCATTTCCGGTCTGTATTTGTCACTGAAAAACGGCGGAAGTCCTGATATTTGCACGATGCATTTATCCCGGTCCATTGTCTTCAGTTCAAATATGTTTTTCAGTTTACGCCCGACTTTATTATAATTAATTCCGCTGCTTTCCTGGTTGCTGTAGGTTTTTGATTCATTGAATAAATCAATCGTTTCATCACCAAGCGACTCCTCAATGTCTTTTACCGTGCTTTTTTCTTTACCGCCGAGAAAAATTTCGGTATCACAATTGCCTGTTATCGTTTCCGCTGCATCTTTGTAGTTTGTTTTTAGCTGGCTCTGCGTTTGAAGGATGATAATACATGACATCAGACGGCTTCGGATAGTGGCAATCAGAACGTCAAACTTCGGAATTTTTCCGATATTGGCAAACTCGTCCAGTATAAACTGTACCGGCGTTTTCAGCTTTCCGCCCATTTCCTTGTCTGCCTTATAGCAGAGTACATTAAACATCTGCGTGAATATCATAGCCGGAAGGAAATTATAAGTGGTATCCGTATCCGAAATAATGATATACAGAATGCTTTTCTGATCCGGATCTCCAAACGTGTCAAACTCAAGCTCATCATACTGTACAAGCTCATTTACCTCCGGAATATCAAACGGCGCAAGGTATGCTCCAAGTGTAATTAAAATCGACTTCGCCGTTTTGCCCGCCGCTTTTTTGTATTTTTTTCGCTGCTTCACCGCAAAATGTTTTTTATTTTTCTGTTCGAGTTCTTCAAACAGCATGTCTACCGCATTTTTATAATTCTCATCATCCTCCTTCACCTCATCCGCTTCAAGAATTTCCAGTAACGTCGGTATATTCTGCTCTTCTTTAGGCGCTTCATACCATAGATAGCCGATTGTCGCCTGTAGCCATAGCAGCGCAGCCTGATCAAAAAACGGGTCAGGCGGTGTTCCCGCATTCTCCGGTTTTAGGTTCGTAAACAGTACGTTTGCAAGCGTCAGTATGTCTTTGGGCTGTTTTATGTATGCAAACGGATTGTAATGCATACTGTTTGCGAGATTAACCGTGTCAAATACTTTTATCCTGTACCCTTTCTTGGCAAAAAGATTTCCTGTCTCCGGAAGTAATGTCCCTTTTGGATCGGTCAGTACATAGCTGCTGTGGAGCTGGTAAAGATTTGGCTTTACAACGCCGTATGTCTTTCCGCTTCCGGAACCGCCGTAAATTACAACGTGCTTGTTTCTGTTTAAGTTGAATTTCTTCATTCTCGGATTCATTGAGAGAAATTCTGTTTTTGACAGAATAATGTTATTAAATGGATTAGGATCTATAAATGGTTTGATGTCATCCGCAGTTCCCCATCGTGAAGCGCCGTACTCCTCCCCCATTCTTGTGTTTTTGCGTTTAAGCCTGTTTTCGAATTTTATATAACAGACAATAAAACATCCTACTGTGATACCGATAAGCAAATCGGTCAGTATAAAATGAGGAACGGATTTATACAGGTATGCTAAATTTTTGACGATCTTTACTATGTTTCCACCGCACAGCCTGTACAGTTCTGCTACTCTGCTGCATACAAAAGATGCGATAATATAAGGCAACATTACTCTTAATTTTTGTTTTAGAGGTTTCTCACGGAAAGCCTGAAGCTTTTCTTTATATGTTTTATTTTCCATATAGGTCTCCTTCTACGGGCTGCTATCTTTGTGGCTCAGGTTGCGTGCGGTGCTTCTCTACTGCCGCGTCGTCTCTGTCCAAAGCTGCAACCCTATCGCGAAAAAATGAAAGCTTTGCCCGAAGACCTTCGGGGGCTTTTTCTTTTGCAATATCCTTTCCCTTCTGCTGCTCGGAAATATACTCTTTATACGCCTGTTCCATGACATGCAGTATCAAATCGGCAGACCTGCCTTCATAAAATACATAATACTGCGGATTTTGCTGGTCTTTTGTATCCTTCATCGCACAATATTTTACGCCGTGTTGTTTACACGCCGCGTCAAAATGTCTCATTACATCACCCGTAATGGCATCATCAATCTTTTTTACTGTTCCTGATTGTGACAGTTGTTTTATATTAATGTTGCGCCGCGAGTATTTTATATCCCCTGTTTTCTTTAATGCTTTTTCTTTTACTGCATTCATTACATTTTTTGTGGTAAATCCAACGCCTTTTCCAAGTATAAGACATATCCCTTTTATCGCTTTTCCTGTAGTCCTGATACCTGTATCCGCACCTTTGGCAAGCATCTTTGCAGTTTGCGGCGCTTTATCCAGGGTTTTGGACGCAATGTCATCTGATAAACTTGGCATATGTACAATCCCCCCTATCTTTCAGACCTGTCATTACGTTTATGTTGTTGAGCCTCTGTCTCATGCGTCTGCTTCATGTCCAAACCATGGTGACTCTCTTGTTCTTCTGCTTTAACGTTACTAAACTTATCAATTTTTCCCAAGACAGATTTACTTTTAACTGCCTGCTGCTCCAACTTCTCAAATTTGGCAACCATTTTGTGACACCTTGCGCTTTCCTTCTGACATGACTGTAACCGTTTTGTATATGGCGCTTTTAGCGCTTCAAGTAATCTGCTCTGTTTCTCAGACGCTGTTTTAAGCTCTCCTCCTAATACTGCCCGTCCAATATTAACAAAATGCGTTTTGGTTTTATTTATTTCCATATTAATGGCATTGAGTTTATCAATTGCCGCCTTCGCTTTATGAGCCTCATCGCTGTAATACTGCTCCCCTGTCTTATAGAACTCTTTAATCCCCAGCTTTTGGAAAATATTGTTCAATGCTATAACTCCATGAGCCTTAAAATCCTTTACGATTTTCGTTGCCTTTTCACCCATACTCTTTTTCATACGCGCAATATGTTTTCCGAGTCCTGAAATGCTCTTTTCAAGCCCTTCCGCAAGTCCTTTCATGATTGAATGGTTGTTTTTTACCTGAATAACATAATTTACAGGTAACTGCGGCTGCTGGTTCAGGCTGTTTAAAGTTTCCTGCATTGCATTTAACTGCGCCTTTACGTCCTGAAGCTCCTGCTGCAATACTTGGCGCTGCGCATCCATTGTCTTAAAGCTCTCCTGTACCATATTTACAACCTGCACGCCTGTATTTTGTTTCAGATCAATTAAAATTTGTTTTAGTTCTTCCATTTGTTCCATCGGTTTTACCGCTGCACTTGCCATGTTTTTGTCTCCTTTCATGACAGATAAAATTTTATGCGACGTCGCATAGATTAATTGCTGCATATTCTCCGTTCCAGTTCTTCCATATTTGTGCATTGATACATCTGATTCATCCGTTGGTTTTCCGCCCTTATGCGGTGCGCCCTGTTTGCCTCTGACAGTTTCTGCCCGGATATCATATTTTCAATGCACTTTTGAATGTATGCCGTTTGGTTGACAATATATGGTGCCGCATGTTCCGTTATGTTTTTGCAGATTTCCAGAAAAAACGGCGGCGTAATCATTTTCAAATATCTGCTGTCGTGTCTTCTAAGCTCCTCTGCCACTGCACTTATCGTCTCTTCCGCATACAAGCCTTTTGCCGCCACAAGACATTCCCGTATCATCCTTTCATCATCACCGGAAGATGATGATGTATTCTCTGTAGTAATCTCTTTAGTAATCTTTGTATTACGTGTCCCGAAATTTTGTGACCCCTCTCCCTTTTTTTGGGGACCCCTCTCCCTTTTTTCCGTGACCCCTCCCACAAAATTTTGTGACAGGGTATTTTCATTTTCGGGACCCCTGTCACAAAATTTCGGGACAGGGTCATGCTGCCATAATTCAGGCTCTAAACCCGGACTTTCATCTACCGCATCTGGATATGTAAGTTCATACAATCGTTTTGGAAAAAAATCTATAAACAATACATTATTGTACTTTATTCCGGCTACATCGATTGTCCGGAACTCTCTTTTTATTACACCCAATGCCTCCAACCGTATAACAGCATCCGTAACGCTGCGCTTCGATTCGCCGAATAGTTCGGCAAACTGGTCATAGCTGCGCTGCAGCATGTCTGCTTTAAATCTTTTCCGGTATCCGATAAGGTTTCCGGTACCTTCATCCCTTATTTCTGCAGGACGGTACCAGTATGCAATATCGGATAATACGGCTATTGCAAGAAGATGCGGTTTACCGTTCTCTTTTGTAATTGTACGGTACCATATCTGCGGTATAACATTGCCTGTAAGCTGGATCTGTGCCATTGCGTCAACTTTGCTGTTGCCTGTTGTGTATTCTTTCATATGCGCCTCTCCCCTAGTGCATTGTAAAGTTTATTTTACTGTTTCATGATTTCTGTGTACGGGCTCCTGTCCTGTTGCTTTACTGTCTTGGATCTTTTTTTGATTTTGGTGTAAGCGGTCAATGACTGATGATTTTTCCTTTTTTGGTACTTTCCTGTCATTCAAATATTCATCCATTGGATATGTTTTTATGCTGATATTGTCGTCCGTCCGCAGGTCCTCTGGTATATTATTTGTTTCATATGCTTGAATTGTCCTGTCGTCCATATTAATGGTTAGTGACAGGGAAACCTTGCTGCTTTGCTCCAGTTGGGCAAATTCCGGCAAGGTCATCAATTCTCCCGTTAAATCAATCATCGGTCTGTCCATATGCCGTAATTGCTCCTTTATTTCCTCCAATCCGATATTTTCATATCGGAAATACCGATGTTCGTCGTTATGTACTACGTCAACAAGTATGACATCTTTTTGGATCATTGAATCCGCTTCCGGTTGTTTTTCCCCATCATTGGAATCATTCCAAAGTCCGTCTAATTCTGATAAATCCATTGATTCTCCTCCTTTTTCCAAATCATCATTTTTTTCATCCATGTTTAACAGGGCATTTAATTTTGTGAGGCGTTCCAGCTTCTTGGCAAGCTCTTCCTCCTGTACGAACGGTTTTGTCATTTCCTTTTTTGCGGTCTCAAGCTGGTGTCCGACATTTTCCAGTTCCACCTCTGCCGTATCAAGCCCCTTTGTCATGGACTCCAGTACATGGTTCATGCGCGTAATGTTTCCAAGCGGATCAGAACCAATTTCAAACTTATGGCTGAGCCGCCCCTTTAAGTTCATCTCAAATCTTTTATATAAGCTGTTAAAAGACACGAATATCCTGAACCCCGCATATTCCCCCATAAGGGAAGACGTATCAGCAGACTTCATCTGTTTGCAAAGCTCCACAAGTGCGGCTCCGGCTTCCTTTTTGTCTCTGTAAACCTTATTCCCTACTTTCATGGAGAACTGTTCTGCTTGCGGATACTTTAGCTGTGCCGTTTGTATATCCGCCTGTAATCCCGTAATCCGTTCCTTTAAAGCAGCTATCTGTTGCGGATAATATTTTGTGATGCTATCTTCCAAACGGTATTTCTGACTGATGTGGTTTGCCTTCATTAGCTTTAGCTTTGACACCTGAATATCAAGATCCATTTTTTCTTTAATATATGGATTACCCGTGGCAAGCGCCTTTACTTCTGCATAAGTGAGAGCTGCCTCGTCCACATCCTCACAGGAACGTACCGGGGATTTGCTCGTCATAATCTGCCCGATGAATTTCTGCTTGTTTTCAATGAGCTGCCATGAGTAGCTATCGAACGTACTTTCTGTAATGTAGCGGAAAATTTTTACCCTGTCATTTTTATTGCCCTGCCTTAATATGCGCCCCTCCTGTTGTTCGATATCAGAAGGACGCCAGGGCACATCGAGGTGGTGTAATGCTATCAATCTGTCCTGTACGTTGGTTCCGGCTCCCATTTTCTGCGTCGAACCCAATAAAAAACGAACCTGCCCGCTTCTTACCCTGCCAAACAGCTCCGATTTTCTTTGTTCTGTATTTGCATCATGTATGAACGCTATTTCTTTTGGCGGAACGCCCTTTTCAATCAGTTTGTTGCGAATGTCCTCATAAACATTAAATGTACCGTCTCCCTTTGGTGTCGACAAGTCACAGAAAATAAGCTGTGCCGATTTCTTTTCTTTTGTCTGCTCCCAAATTTCAATAGCCTTGTTTACGCAGGCGTTTGATTTTGAATTTTCATCATCGGGGAGCAGAGGATTTATCAGCCTTTGGTCTAACGCCAGTTTTCTGCCGTCGTTTGTAATCCGCAGCATATTATCCTGATAAGGCTCCACAAGCCTGCTACGCACTGCTTCCGCACGGTCTGCCAATGATGCAACAATATCCTGTTGATTCGTGCTTGGTTTTAACACGATATTTTCATACTCTGCCTCCGGAACCGGAAGCTTTAACATATCCGGCGTCTGAATATCTGCGCTCTCCTTAAAAAGCGCAATCAGCTCCGGCAGATTGAAAAATTTTGCAAACCTTGTTTTTGCCCTGTATCCCGTACCTTCCGGAGCGAGCTCCACACTGGTCTGTGCCTCGCCAAAAGACGATGCCCAACTGTCAAACTGTCCCAAACCCAATTTTTGGAGCGTCCCGTACTGGAGATAGCGCATATTTGTGTAAAGCTCTGTCATACTGTTGCTGATCGGCGTGCCTGTCGCAAAAGTTACGCCCTTGCCTCCTGTCAGTTCAGAGAGATATTGTCAAGTGTGTTTGTAAATTTTTAGCAAAATCCTGTTACCTTCACTCCAAATACCAAACACAATCATAAATCCGTATTGCCGTCCTTCCCTGAAATCTGGACAACCAAGTATACACTCCCTCAGAATTGAATCTAAAAAGGTGCATCGTTTAAAAGCTCTCACTTCATCACGATGCACCTTTGATTGTGTGACAATCTACTGTTGCTTTTCTTTGTTCGCTTTCGTATATTCCCATACTCTGTTACCATAATGCGCTCTTACCTTTTCAATATCTGAATTACCGCATCATAATTTTCAGGATGATGGGGAAAGGTACAGTTTGTACAGACTTTTATCTTTCTCCCATCCTTTTCTATATATGCAGGATTCCCCGGACAATTATCCCTTAAATATAGCGGGCAATAGCAAAACAGGCAATTTAAGTTTCCCAATCCCTTGTGACAGGGAAAATACTTACAGTTCCTGTTCTCAAAAAATCGGTATGAATTTTCCATACTCACTTTTCCATACTTCCTTTCCTATATCATTCCTTGATATACCTTTGCTTTATCAACAAATGCTCTTGCAAATATAGGATTTGACGGATAATACAAATGCGGAAATCCCATCCACTGTGCTTTATTTTCTATAATGCAGGCATATTCTTTTCCAGTCATCGGCTTAACTGCTATTACGTCCGCCCCATTATAAGTGCTGTCGTAATAATGAAATTCATGTCCTTTTATTCCCCCGCCGTTTAACAGGAAGTGCTTTTGCTTTTCCCGAAGTTCTATGTAACCGAAACGAACCAGTTTCCCGGTATGATAGCAGGCTGCTGGAATAACTCCCGCCATATCATAAGAAAACCCTTCTTTATCTTTCAAAGAAGAATGTAAATACATAAAACCGCCGCATTCTGCCACGACTGGCATTTCATTTTCAACCGCACTCCTGACTGCCTCACGCATTCTCGTATTTGCGCTAAGCTGTTCCGCATACAATTCCGGATATCCGCCGCCAATTAACAGGGCATGGCATCCTTCCGGCAGTTTTTCATCCCGCAGCGGAGAAAAATATGTTATATTTGCCCCATATTCCTCCAGCAAGTGGATATTATCAGCATAATAGAAGCAGAAGGCTTCATCTTTTGCCACTGCTATCGTTGGACGGCTGTCACTAACTGCTTTCACATGACCAATATCCCCATAGCTTTCGATTCTGGTTTCTTTTATCGCTATTTCTTCAGATTCCAGTTCTTCCGCGCTTTCTGCTATTTCTTTGATACGCTCTACGGAAACTGTCTGTAAAAATAATTCAGAAACCGTCTGTAATTTCTCTTTTATATGATTCACCTCATCCGGCAAAAATAGTCCTAAATGCCTGCTTTCAATGTACAGTTTGTCATTTTCAGGCAAAAAACCGACCACTTGGATTTTCAGTTCCTCCTCAATCAATGGCTTTACCAATTCAAAGTATCCTTTTGACATTCGGTTCAGCAGGATAGCTTTTATCAAATGTTTTTTATCATAATCGAGAAATCCTGCTATCAATGGCACAATGGAGCGTCCCATCCCCTTCGCATCAACAACAAGCACAATCGGTGTTTTTGTCACTTCTGCAAGCTGATAAGAAGAACCTTCTTTCTTAACTCCGCCTACCCCGTCATATAGTCCCATAACACCCTCAAAAACTGCAAAGTCCATTTTCATTACACTTTTTTGAAAAAGTTTCCTTGTCTTTTCTTCATCTGTAAAAAATGTATCCAGATTTTTTGCCGGAACATCTATTATCTTTTCATGAAACATCGGATCAATATAATCCGGTCCGCATTTATAAGAAGCCACTTTCAAGCCGCAATCCTTTAATACCTGAAGCAAGGCACAGGTGACTACTGTTTTTCCGCTTCCACTTTTAGGGGCGGCAATCATAACTCTTTTTATTTTCATGCAAATATCACGCCTTTCTTTCAGGCTCTTTGCCGCAGAAATCAAATGCACAAATCCAAACCGGATTCTCAGACTGCATCAAATGATAATTTCCTGCTTTTTTTGCCCTGCTTACCTGTAATTGCACAATCTCTTCTTCTTTTATCATATCATCCATTGATAAAATCTCTCTCATTTCACAAATTGTCTCCATACTGACAGCATTTACCACAACCCTCATGTCGGGATTCATCTGTCGGAGTGACACCAGTATTTCCTTTAATCTGCCGCCACTTCCTCCTATAAATGCGTGTGTCGCCATTGGAAGTTCAGTTAATCCCTCTGGTGCTCTCGACTCTACCACTGTTACATTTTGCAGTTCAAATTTCTTTTTATTCTTTTCAATTAATAAAACTGCTTCATGCTTCTGCTCCACCGCATACACCTGTATATCGTCAGAAATGCCCGCTATTTCTATTGCAATAGAACCCGTGCCACTGCCAATGTCATAAACTACCGCCTTTTCTTTTAATCGCAGCTTACAGATACTAACCTCTCGGATTTCTTCTTTTGTCATGGGAACCTTGTCTCTGATAAACTGTCCATCTGCGATACCATGTGTCAGCCTTCTTTGCATCGCATATGGATTTCTGACAAAACATGTATATAAGCCCTCATCCTTCAATTCCATACATTCTACTGGCGTATGCTTCTCCACCCGCTGTTCTTCATAGGATAACTGATATCCTGTAATGATTTCGCATTTCTGCATCCCGGCATTTGTCAGTCGTTCTCCCAACTCGTTTATATCTTTTACTCCGGACATAATCAGAAATGTTTTCGGACTGCTTTTAATCCGCCGTACAAGGTTGCATAATTTTTTCCCATGTGTGCTGTAGACAGCCGCGTCCTGATAGCTCTCTCCAATGCATGAAGCCAGATAAGCTACGGACGAAATACCCGGAAGAATACGCAGGGATGCATTCAGGCGTCCTTCTGTGATTTCCTTTTTCAGCGCCTCATTTAGAAGCTGGCATCCGCTGTAAAATCCGCTGTCCCCCGAAAAAAGAACCACAACTTTTTTATTTCCCGTAAATGTATTTCCGCTCTGCATGTCATGCAGATAAGGGATAATCTGTTCTGCCTGATAAAAGGGATATTTTTCTGCTTTAGAGCAGACCGTCATAATCATTCTCTCCGCCCCTAATAAAATGTCTGCTTCCTCGATTGCCCTCGCTGCTTCCCCCGTCAGACCGTTTCTATGTCCCATGCCAATGCCTGCCAGGATAATCTCAAAAGATATGTCCTGTTTTTGGGACATAGAGGGATACCCACAGGGTATTTCCATATTTCCTTTTTTTGGGTTTTTCGTCTGGAAGTTCTTTCCTCCCATATCTTTAAGTTTCTGGCATATTTCAGGGAAAGAATATCCTTCGCCCTGTTCAGGACAGCCTATTACAAATACCTTTGTCCCTGTTTTTTTTGCAGCGCTCACTTTTTCCTGATAACCTCCGGGCACACCGCTTTCCTTCGTTACAAGATAAGATATTTCATATTGGCGAATGATAGCCTCATTCATCTCTGTAGTAAAAGGTCCCTGCATTGCAATAACCTGTTTTCCGCAAATACCCTGCTCCGTACAAAGAGAAAGACTTTCCACACTTGGAAGTACCCTTACATACAATCTATGCTTTATTCCTTCTGAAATACAATATTTGTACAATTCCTTGCTTCCGGTAGTCAAAAGAATATTACCCTCCGTATCTTCCAGCGCTTTTACACATTCTTCGTTTGTTTCAAAATAAGTAACATCGTTTTCCTTTTCCTCAATGCCGTTTCTTTTCAATCTTAAATAAGGAATTATTGTTCCTCCCTGTCCCATTTCTTTCAATGCTGCCTTTATATTACAGGTAATTTCTTTGGCGAAAGGATGTGTTGCATCTACCACAACACCATATTTTCCATCGTCCAAAAATCTTTCTATCTGTTCCTGATTCATTCTTCCCTGATGTACTTTTATAAGGGGATGCTGTCTTAAAACAATTGCGCCATACTCCGTTGCCACACAGATTGTATGATTTATTTCAGCCTCTGCAAGATATTCCGATAATTTTCTTCCTTCAGTTGTCCCCGCAAATATCAATATTTTTTTCAATCTTATAGCCTCTCCTTGTGACAAATTTCCCATTTATGTTCTCCGAACCGGAACTTCCAATAAATACCGTGGTAAACATATTGACCTCCCTGTCCCTTAACTCCTTTAAGGTACAGATTTCCATTTTTGTTCCGTCTCTTCCTATATTTTCAACATATCCGCAAACTCGTTCCCCCTCCATGCTGCACAGTAAAATATCACATGCTCTCATCAGATAATCCTTTCTTTTATGGCTGGACGGATTATACAGTACAATGACAAAATCACCTTCTGCGGCTGCATGTAACCTTTTTTCAATCGCATCCCACGGTGTCAGCAGATCACTCAGACTGATAACACAGAAATCATGGTTCAGTGGCGCTCCCAGAACTGCCGCACCGCTGCTCGCCGCAGTAATCCCTGCGATAACGTAAAGTTCTGTTTTCGGATAAGCTTTCCCAATCTCGTACATCAAAGACGCCATCCCATAAATTCCTGCATCACCGCTGCATACAAGGGCTACTTTTTTCCCTTTTTCAGCTTCCTCAAAACACAGCCTGCACCGTTCCTCCTCCTGACGCATTGGTGTGGATAACATTTCTTTCCCCTGAAAACGCCCGCCAAGCAGCTTTAGATATAATGTGTAACCAACGATCACATCAGACTGGTCTAACACATTCAATGCTTCTCCTGTCATCATTTCTTCCCTGCCCGGTCCCATTCCTACAATATAAATTCTATTTGCCATCAAAACATACCTTCCATTCTCTCCATGCGGCTATACTCGCATTGCAATCGCAATTGTCATCCCATTTTCCGCAACTTTTGGACATATTAGTTTTCCACCCTCTCCACAGGCTTTCACTGCTGCCCTTTCGCAAACATTATCAACGCCAACCTGATTCTTAACAAACACAGACTTTGTAAAAGTTCCGTTTACTTCCTGTAATTCTTCTGCTGTATATGTAAAAAATGGAATCCCTTCTGTTCGACACCATTCAATAATCCCCTGTTCATCACTCTTTTGCGAAATAGAGGACAGCGCAAAAATCTGCATGATAGAAATTCCCATTTCATTTATTGTTTTTGAAATAAATTTATCAATTTCATTTGCTTTTTTTCCTTTTTTACAGCCAATTCCTATGACATACTCCCGCGGTTTCAACAAAAGAGAAGTATCAAACACATCATCTTTGGAAGTAACCACAACATCAACAAATCTGTCTGGCGGATATGGAACAATCCGCACGCCAGTTTCTTCACAAGTGATTTCATGTCCCGTCTCTATACATATCGTAATCTCTTTTCCGGCTAATACCTTTGATGATACTTTGACAATCCCATCTTTATTTGCAATATACAGGTTATTTCTTTTTGCAAACAAATCCACAGCAAATTTTTTATTCAGATCTGTTGCCGTAGTAATCACCGGTACTGCCCCTGTTTTCTTTGCTATATGGTTTGCAAGATCATTTGCACCGCCCATATGTCCTGATAAAATCGGAATGACATATTTCCCTTTTTCATCCATTACAAGCACTGGTACATCATGCAGTTTATCCGTAAGATGCGGCGCTACTGCCCTGACTGCAATTCCGCAGGCGCCTATAAACAACAAGGCGTTTTGCTCCTGCATCCGTTCCTTTGCCCAATCTCCAACAGATATTTTTACAAATAAGATATCTGAATAACGATTGTCTTTTATGCCTGCCTCACATTTTGTATATAACCTAATTTCTAATTCCCTCTCCAACAATTTTACAATACTTTCCGAAAGTTGTTTTCCATTTTCTGTAAAGCTAATAATACTTAATCTCATTCTTTTCGTTTTGCCTCCCGGTATTCGGTCGAAAAATCCGGCGCATATAACCTTGATTTTCTGTAATACTGATGCGCGATTGCATCTCCGACCAATATCAAGGCTGTTTTCGTAATCCTATGCTCTACAGATACATCATACAATGTTTCAATCGTACACAGGTACGCCTCCTCCTCAGCCCAAGTTGCCTTATAAATAAGTGCTGCTGGTGTTGTTTCCTTATACCCGCCATTAACCAGCCGTCTGCTTAATTCCCGAATCATTCCGGCACTTAAATAAATTGCCATAGATGCCTTATGTGCTGCAAAGCTCTCAATACTTTCCAGTCCCGGCACTTTCGTTTGGCCTTCCATTCTTGTAATAATCAGGGATTGTGAGATTCCCGGCAGCGTATATTCAAGATTCAAGGACGCCGCTGCGCCAAAACAGGCGCTTACCCCCGGACAGCTCTCATAAGAAATGCCCAGTGTATCCAACTCATCCATCTGCTCCCTGACTGCTCCATAGATACTCGGCTCTCCCGTATGCAAACGGACAGTTGTTTTCCCCTTGTTTTCTGCACTAACGATAATCTGTATCACTTCTTCTAATGTTAGTTTCGCACTGTTATGTATCTCGCAGTCTTTTCCTGCATAGGCAAGCAGTTCGGGATTCACCAAAGAACCTGCATAAATAATCACATCTGCCTGTTCTAATAAGCGCATTCCCCTGACTGTTATCAAATCTACTGCGCCTGTTCCTGCCCCAACAAAATAAACCATTCCTCTACCCCCTTACTTTTTGCCAGTTCTCCATATTCACTGGAAAACAGAATACAATCTGTTTTCATTTTTCCTCCGGCGCGGTTTTCCATATAATAGCAGATACGCTCTGCAATCTGCTCCATGACCTGCTGTAATTTCCCGCTTTCCTCTATAACAGAAACTGCTTCTTCCGTTGTCACGCATTCCAATATTCTTCTTACCCGTAAAGGTTCTATCTGCTCCTTTACGGAAAATGCCGCAAGAAGCTCCATCCTGCAATCTGCTTCTTTGGAATAGGTATTCATAATTCCACCTGCAACCTTAATCAGTTTGCCTATATGACCTGTCAGGAGCATTTTCTGAAATCCCATTTCCACTGCCATATCAATGGTTGTACCGATAAAATTGCTGCATTTCACACTCTTGTCCAAATCATATCCATATGTTTTCCTCATAAACTCCAAACCATAATTTCCCGGCGAAACGGCAACATAATCAAATCCTAAAACCCTTCTTTGACACAATTCTACCCGAATGGTATCAATCAGCGCCTGACTGCTCATAGGCTCTACGATGCCACTCGTCCCTAATATGGAAATACCGCCAACAATGCCAAGTCTTGGGTTAAAAGTACGTTCGCACAGCTTTTCACCTTCCGGTACTGAAATCTCAATCCGAAGGCTGCCTTTATAATCCGCCAATCTACAAACTTCTAATACTTCTTTTTTTATCATTTTCCTCGGAACGCGATTGATTGCCGCATTGCCTACAGGCTGGTCAAGTCCCGGTTTTGTCACTCTCCCCACGCCTACTCCGCCTTCAATGATAATTTGTTCCTTCACACCTTTTTCTGCATACGAAACTTTCGCATAAATCCATGTACCTGTTGTAATATCCGGATCATCTCCGCCATCTTTTTCTACCGCACAGCTTACTTCATTTTCCCCACACATGATATCCAGAATCTTTGCATTATACAGTATACCTTTTGGCGTTTCTATTGTAATTTCCGTCTTTTTTAATCCTGTCAGCAGCATATAAGCTGCGGCTTTTGAAGCCGCAGCCGCGCAGCTTCCGGTCGTAAAACCATATCGCATTTCTATCTTCCCTTCTTAAAGTTGATACAATGCGGCATTACAAATTGCCGCAGCGATATTACTTCCACCTTTTCGTCCTCTGTTAATGATGTATGGAATATTTGTTTTTAATATAAGTTCCTTTGCCGCTTCCACATTGACAAATCCCACCGGAACTCCAATAATAAAGGCTGGCTTCCAATCCGTTTTTTCCATCATTTCATACAGCTTTATCAGAGCAGTTGGCGCATTGCCGATTGTAAAAATAACTGGTTTTTCAATCGTTGCCGCTTTTTCCATGCTGACCGCTGCCCGTGTCATATTTCTTTGCTTTGCCAAAAGCGCAATATGTTCATTTGCCATAAAGCAATGCGCCTCCCCACCAAACTTTGCAAGCACCTTTTTATTGATTCCTGCCAATGCCATATTGGTATCTGTCACGATATCAGCTCCGTTTTTTATCAACTTTTTCAAGATTTCCACTGCTCCTTTGGAATAGCAAAGCGTTTCGGCATAATCAAAGTCCGCGCTGGTATGTATTACCCGCTTTGTAATGAACTCCTCTTCTTTGGGGAGACTGATATTTCTCTTCAAAAGTTCTTCTGTAATGATTTCAAAGCTCCGTTTTTCAATTTCCTCCGGCGGCAGATATTCTATTTTAGAATGTTCCATGTTCCATCTCCCATATACTATAAATTTTCCAGTAAAATCTTATTTTCTTTTCTGCTCTTTACTGCAATACGGTAAAATCCTTTTCCTAATCCCCTGAAATTACTGCAATCCCTAATTAAAATTCCTTTTTTCAGCAACTTCTCATATAAGGGTTTATCACTGTATATCGTGATAAAATTCGATACAGACGGAAATGTCCTCAATCCTATTTGCATAAGTTCTTTTTCCATAAACTGTCGTTCTTCTTCAATATAAATTTTTGTTTTCTCAATAAACTCTGCCTGCTTCGCACAGATACATCCCGCTTCCTGCGCAAAACAGGAAAGATTCCATTCAGGGAGTTGTCTGGCTATTTTTGTATGTACCGCATTATTTTTACACACCAGATACCCTAAGCGCACTCCCGGAATTGTAAAGATTTTTGTAAAAGTCCTTACAATTATCAGATGCTCATATTCCTCTATCTCAGACAGTAAAGAAAGCTGATTTCCACAAAATTCAATAAAACATTCATCTACTACCACATAAATCCCTTTATACTCACAATGCAAGAGCAACTCTTTCATCAGCTCTTTGTCTAAAAGATTTCCAATCGGATTATTTGGATTAGCAAGAAAAAGAAGATTTACCTCTTCTGTCAGGATACGCTTCATATTCTCTTTCAAACAAAAGTTATTTTCCTGATTCATCTCATAATAAATAATTTCGCTATCCACTGACTTTGCCGCATATTCATATCCATAAAAGGAAGGCACCGGTATCACGACCTTCCCCGGTTTTATTCCATGAACAATCGCCATAAAAAGTTCTGATGCCCCATTTCCGAATATCAAATATTCCTTTGGCACTCCAAGAAATGTACTGACTGCCTCTCCTAATCTTTCCGCTTCCATATCAGGATATTTCCCACACATCTCAACCGCCTTATGAAGTGCTTCTTTTACACATTCCGGTGTACCAAACGGATTTACATTAATCGAAAAATCAATATCCACATGATTTCTATAAACATCGCCTCCATGAATGCTCATCCTTGCTCCTTTCATCAGCTATTCCACATATTCCGCAGTGCACACTCAAAAAATCTTCGGTTTTTCTCGTTCGCAGGCATTCGCCCTATGCATCCGCATTCTGAAAAAATTGTCAGCAAGCTGCCATTTTTTCAAATTACGGATGCGCACTGCTCATTGCTATTGCGTACATTACCAACAGACATAACATCTCACACAGCCATGCAGTAATGTACATCAAATAATTCGCCCATTTTATATCCTCGTATTCTACCCCTCGTACCGCCTCGCCTATATACGGTTTCTTTACTATCTTTCCAAAATAACTGGCATCTCCCGCAAGCCTTATGGAAAGCGCACCGGCGCATACTGCCTCAGTCTGACCGGAATTGGGACTTGCATGTTTTCTGCGGTCTCTTTTATAAATTTTCCATGCACCTGTTCCCGAAAAGTGTCTGCCTGCCAAAAAAGATGCAATAATCATAAGGCAGGCGCTGATTCTTGCCGGAAGGAAATTCACAAAATCATCCAGCTTTGCCGCTGCCCTTCCGAAATACAGGTACTTTTCATTTTTATATCCAATCATGGAATCCATTGTATTTACCGCTTTATATAAAAATCCAAGTACCGGACCGCCAACTGCCAGATACAACATTGGTGCAATCACTCCGTCAGAGGTGTTCTCAGCCACCGTTTCTATCGCTGCTTTTGCAACACCTTCTTCGTCCAGATGTTCCGTATCTCTGCCTACAATCATGGAAACAGCTTTCCTTGCCTGCTCCATATTGCCATTTTTCAGACATTGATAGACTTTCATACTCTCTACCTTCAGACATTTTACTGCCAGTATCTGATAAGTCATAATACATTCCGCCACCACTCCCAGAACCGGATGAAGCCAATATGCCATAAACAGCAGAAAAAGCGTAACTGCCACCACGCTGATGACCACAATAAGCACAAGTCCTATTCCCTGTCGAAACGCTCTCCCATTACTATCTTCCTTACTATCTTTCCCTCTTATCCCCATTCCACGAAGTACTTTTTCGGCTCCTTCTATCAGTTTTCCAATCAAACGGATTGGATGCGGCAAATAATAAGGATCACCTAAAACCAAATCCAAAAGAAATCCCATGAAAAAGGCTATCATGTGATAATTTATCCAATGCCTCATATTTCCGCTACCACCTTTATCTGTAGATTATCTTCCTGTGTTGTCCTGCCATTCACTCCCGTCAGTCTGCATACATAACCCCTGCCATTTGACACCTGACAGTCAAAATAATCTTTTCCGCCATACAAACTCAGCAATGACATAATCGTTCCGCCATGAACAATCATTCCTACTAAAGCAGGATTCTTTGCTTTTTGTCCGAAAACCTGACTCAATTCATGGCACATTTTTATAAAACCGCCTTTACAACGCAGGATAAAATCTTTTTTGCTTTCTCCTTCCGGAAAATTCAATGTGCCATTGCTGCGGAGCCATTCCTGATACTGTGCATCATCCTTTAATTCTTCATAATTTCTATATTCAAACCGTCCGAAATTAATCTCTTCCCATTCTGGAATAATAATCGGGCATAATGTGGGATAAATAATTTTAGCAGTTTCCGTACATCTTTTCATGGGACTGGTAAACAGGTACTCCACATCAGGATAAAGTTTCCGCATTTTAAAAGATTCCAATATTTCTATCCCTTCTCCTGAAAGGGATTCGTCTGTTTTTCCCAGATATCTTCGTTCTTTGTTTGCCTGCGTTGCACCATGCCTAATGAATACCAGCATTATTTGATTTTCTGTCCAATCCCGCATATGATGCGCTCTACCTCCTCTGCTCTCATTGCAAGCTGCACAAGAATCCTTCCTGTACGTTCCCTGTATTCTCTCTCAAACGGATCTATTGGAACAATCCCGTTTCCAATCTCATCACATATAATAATACAGTCCTCATTGCAGTCCAAAAATGACATAATTTCATCTTCCGGACATCCCCCGCTCACCATACGGCTCTTAACCCACTGATGAAAGTGATTGATAACCACTATGTTCTTATTTAATTTTCTATCATTTGGCAAAACACCATCCCACACCATATTTTTTTGCACATCATATTTCAGAAGTACATATTCCAATTTTCCCTGCGCAGTTCCGCCTATTATTAGTTTCATCTTTTTCACTCTTTCCATATAAAAATATCAATAAATGCTGCAACTACTACAATACATCCTTCGCAAAAAAGTACAAAAAATCCAGCCGTATCGCCGGTCACTCCCCCAAATTCCTTCCTGCTGCGATAATAATAATAAACCAGCGTTAAGACAGCCGCCGCTGCCACAATCAAACCTGCGGGAAAAGACTGGAAACACATCAAGCCAACACATAGCGCACTCTGTAAAGATAATGAGCCTTTCACAACCTTTTTATGGGAACTGTCTGCGAAAGTATAAAGCATACCATCTTTTTTTGCGAGTGGAAAGGAAACGGCACTAATACCGCACAAACAGCGCGACAGGAAAAAGCCACAGCATACAATCTTTAACATTGCATCACTTTCTATTTCCGAAAATGTACCAAAAAGAACCAATCCATAAGCAGCGAGCATAATGACTGTAAAGGCGCCAATATGGGAATCCTTTAATATTTCCAGCTTTCTCTCCTTTGGGTTGTAAGAATGTATCGCATCCATCGTATCCATAAAGCCATCTACATGAAATCCACCCGTAATAAAAATCGGAATAGCCATCCCTATCACTGTCCTGCACCCAACCCCTATATGGTAAACGCCGCATAAATAATTCCAGAAATAAATGCTACCGCCAATCAGTGCCCCTATCCACGGAAAAAAACAAAAAACATATTTCATGTCATCTTCTTTCCATTCAAATTGGGGAACAGGAATTTTAGAATAAATGGATACTGCTATAAAAAAGGATTTTATCACTTGCATTTCTTTTTCCTTTCACCACTACTATTTTATTATTACCGGAATCCCTTCTACCACTTCCACTACTCGGTCAGCCAATGCCGCAAGTTTTTGATTAATCTTTCCCATTGCCCGAATATACTTCGTTGTTGTTTCATCGTAAGTAATTCCATCTTCAAATACGTTATTGCTTACCACAACTAAATGATTTGTCTGCTCTTTCAGCATCTTTATATCTCGTATGACATTTTCCGTAACCTGTATTTCCGTCATAGCCTTTTTCTCTGAAAACATCTCATTTGCCGTCAAATTAGAGATACATTCCAGCAAAACAGCCCTGTCTCCATCTTCCATTTTTTCCAGTGCGCTGGAAATCCGTACAGGCTGCTCAATCGTGAAAAAACCTTTCCCATTTCTTAGCTTCCTATGTCTATCAACCTTTTTCCTTCCCTCGTCATCAAAAACCTGCATCGTTGCAAGATAATATTTTCTCATACCTGCCTGTGCAAGAGAAACAGCCATTTTCTCCGCATAAGAAGATTTGCCGCTTCCACTTCCTCCAACAACCAAAACCATCATTATGATAAATACCTTTCATATTGTTCTACACTGATATCTGAAAACAGCGTTCTTTTACGATATACACACATTGCCATTTCCAATAGCGACAGCATCATCACTGCCCCCGTTCCTTCGCCCAATGCCATTCTGCCGTCTATCACAGGTTCTATCCCTAATTCCTTCATAAGTTTCTCAACTGCTGGTTCTTTGCCTTTATGTGACGGAATCAGATATCGTATTGTTCCCTGCGCAATTCTTTCTGAAAGCAATGCTGCTACCATGCTGATCACACCATCAAGCACTATCGGTATATGGAAAACGCCGCCGCCAATACAGACTCCAACAAGCCCGGCAATGTCCAATCCTCCGACTGTTTGGAGTACAATGAGAGGTTCCGCTTCATAAAGTTTATACTTTTTGACTGCCTCAGTAATCATCTGCTTTTTACGCTGTAATTTTTCATCGCAAAGTCCAGCGCCCCTTCCAGTCACTTCATCTGCCTCACATCTTAACAATGCCACTGCAACCGCACTGCTCGTTGTCGTATTTCCAATCCCCATTTCCCCGGTTGCGAGGATTTGATACCCCTTCCTTTTGCACTCTTCCACAATTCCTATACCAGTAAAAATTGCCCTGACAGTTTCTTCTCTTGTCATAGCCGGCTCCTTACTAAAATTTCTGGTACCGCAGCGGACTTTTTTGTTAAGCACTCCTGCAATCTGTTCTTTTCCATTGATTCCAATATCTACAGGAATCGTGTCCGCCCCTATCTTCGCCGCCATTTTTCCTACGGATGATGCACCCTTTCCCATCTGCGCTGCTACTGCCGCTGTGACTTCCTGACCGGACTGGCTAATGCCTTCCTCTACAATTCCATTATCTGCGCACATGATGATGACAGCTTTTTTTGAAATATCAATTTCATCCGTACCTAAAATCGCGCCAATCTGTGCGGTGATCGTTTCAAATCTTCCCATCCCATCAAGAGGCTTGGCTATGGAATCCCAATTTTTCAATACCTTTTTGTATATTTTACAGTCCGGTTCCTGCAAATTAAGTTTCTTCAAGGTTTCGTCTGTATGGTTATCTAATATGTGCCTCCCTGAGTATTCCATATATTTCCTCCATGTTTAGATATTCTGATAAGATATCTGCCAGCTTATCATACTGTTTCTCTTTAAAATCCTTATAATCAATGCAGGATTCAATGAATAATCCCTTATTTTCAGCCAATGCAGTCACAAGAGCGTTTGCAATCGCAGCCCTGTCAAATATCCCGTGAATATACGTTCCACATACATTTTTATTTCTTCCGGTCACAAACGCCGTTTCCATATTCAACAACTCAGATTTATTCGGAGAATGCCCGCTATCCCCCACATGTATCTCATATCCATTAAACTCCAATCCTGAAAGTATGGAAAAAAAACCTTCCATTTTATTCACTGTACCGTGTACCTGACGGCGCACTTTTTCACGTTTCAGCCTCGTTGTGACAGGCAGTAATCCCATTCCTTTCATGGTTCCGCCATTTTCCATTCCTTCTGGATCAGAAATATGCTCCCCCATCATCTGATACCCGCCGCAAATACCACAAACCGGTATATTTTCCGCCATTTTTATAACTGCTGCTTCCAATCCTCTCCCACGCATCCAGTCAAGGTCACTCATTGTGTTCTTGCTGCCCGGTAAAAAGACCATATCCGGACATCCTAATTCCGCTGCTGATGCAACATAGCGAACAGACACCTCCGGTATCTGTTCAAACACATTAAAATCCGTAAAATTAGAAATTCTGGGATACCTGATGACTGCTATATCTATCTTTCTTTTTTCTTTTTTTCTAAAGCGCTCTGTCAGACTGTCCTCATCCTCTAATCGTATATCCATATAGGGTACTACCCCTGTTACCGGAATACCTCCCTTTTCTTCCAGTATCTCAATGCCGGAATCAAGCAGTGAGCGGTCTCCCCTGAATTTATTAATAATCAGTCCTCTCACACGTTTCTTTTCCTCTTCCGTAAGCAGCAGCAGCGTTCCTAAAAGCTGTGCGAATACACCGCCCCTGTCAATATCGCCTGCCAGCAATACCGGAGCATCCACAATCTCTGCCAGTCCCATGTTGACAATATCATTCTCGCGTAAGTTTACCTCTGCCGGACTTCCAGCGCCTTCTATCACAATGATATCTGCCATTTCCTCTAACTTTCGGAAAGCTCTCTTAATATCCGGAATCAGCCCTCGTTTATAAGAAAAATATTCCCTCGCGCTCATATTTCCAAGAACCTGCCCATTTACAATTACCTGTGAACCTGTATGGTCTGTCGGCTTTAATAAAATCGGATTCATGCAGACCAACGGGGTAATCCCTGCTGCTTCTGCCTGCATGACCTGAGCCCTTCCCATTTCAAGTCCTTCCTCTGTAACAAAAGAATTAAGCGCCATATTCTGTGACTTAAAAGGAGCTACTCTGTATCCATCCCGTTTCATTATCCTGCATAGTCCCGCTACCAAAAGACTCTTTCCTGCACCGGACATGGTTCCCTGAATCATAATAACCTTTGCCATAATTACCTCTCATATTTTCCAATCTGCTTCATATACGCAAGAAGCTTTTCGTTTCCAATAAAGTCTTTTTCATTCATATCATATAATCGTTCGATAAAATCCGATTCAAAAATCTCCTCTGGCGTCCCATATCGTTCCACATACTCTCCTTTCAGGCAGAGTATTTTATCGGAAACAATCTTTGCCAGTTCCAATTCATGTAAGGACATAATAACAGTCAGTCCTTTTTTCTCCCTCATTTCCTGTAATAATAGCAAAAATTCAAGCTTATATTTGATATCCAGATAAGACGTCGGTTCATCTAATATCACAATTTCAGGTTCCTGACAGATTGCCCTCGCCAGCATCACCCGTTGCTTTTGCCCGTCGCTTATCTTGCCAAAGTCTTTTTCGCTGATGTCTGTTATATGGGTAAGCTGCATCATTTCATCTACAATCCGCTCATCTGCTTCGGATAAAATGCCAAACCATCCGGTATATGGATAACGCCCGGTTGCAACCATGTCTCTGCAGCTTTTCAGTTCTACCCTTACCCTCTCCGTAAACACTACGGACATTTTCTTTGCCAGTTCCTCTGCCTTCATTTCAGACAAATCATCTTCTCCAAGATATACTGCTCCGCCAAGTAACCCAAGCTGCCCTGCAATACTTTTTAAAACGGTAGATTTACCCGCACCATTTGGTCCGATCAGGCACAGGATTTCTCCTTCCCGCAGTTCAATTTCCATATCCTTGATCAACGGTTTATTATCATACCCCACACACATTTTTTTCGTGGAAAAATAATAGTTCTTCATGCTTTTCGATTCTCTTTTCGTCCAAACGAAACATAGCAAATCTTAGGTGGTGTTCTTTAGCGCCTTAGATTTGCTTTTCGTTTTATAATCCAAAGCACCACTGGCGCACCGAAAATCGCCGTCACGGTGCTAATACTCAGTTCTGTTGGCGCAAGTATTGTTTTCGCAAGCAAATCACAAAACAAGCAAAAAGCACTTCCCCCAACAAAGCAGGCAGGTATCATCCAAATTGGCTCTGTTGTATTCAGCAATTTCTTGACCAAATGCGGCACTGCAATTCCAACAAAAGAAATCGGTCCCGCAAATGCCACAATACACGCAGATAAAATACTGGAGAAAATTACAATACACACACGCAAAAGGCGTAAATTAACACCCACATTCCGCGCATAAACATCTCCCAACTGGTAAGCGCCAAGTGGCTTTGACATCAGAAAAACTGTCAAAGACGCGGCGGCAACCACAACGGTCATAACTTTTACGTTTTCCCATGTCATTCCCGAAAAACTTCCCCGTGACCAGTTGTGAAGATTTACAATATCCGCATCATTGGCAAAGGTAACTACTAATTCCGTGACCGCCGAGCAAATGTAACCTATCATAACTCCGCTGACTACCAGCATTGACATATTATGGATTCTATGGGACATCAAAAGTACAAAGCCCATAGATAGCATAGCTCCAATAAACGCAGCCAAAATCATAGTTGCCGATGTCACCCTGACTCCCCTTCCCATGAGAAAAACCATTACAAGCGCCACCACCATTTTAGCCCCGGAAGAAATTCCTAAAACAAACGGTCCTGCAATCGGATTATTGAAGAATGTTTGCAAAAGATATCCGGCAAGAGAAAGCGCACCCCCGAGAAGCAACACGGCTATCGCCCTCGGAAGCCTGATATCCCACAGAATTCTTGTTACCGTTCCATTACTTTCCTGCCCGCTAAATATTCTTGCCACATCCGGCAATGCAATTCTGACACTTCCAATACAAATATTTAATATGAAAAAAATCAAAACGCAGGCTCCAAGCAAAAAGAAAGCCGCAATTTTTCTATGTTTTCTGTTTTTATGCATCATAATCGCAGCCTTTCACTCTAAATGATAAAGATAGTTCATATCATCATTTTCTCCCTGTATCATCGAATGGATATCCTCAATGAAATATCCGATTGCAAGGGATTGCTGGTACATATCGTTTGTTGTACACCACACATTTCCATTCTCCACAGCCTTAAAATCCGCAAGCAGCTCACATTTATCAAGCAACTCCTCTACACTGGAAACACCTCCATCAATAGAGCTGTTATAAATCAGGAAATCTGCATCTTTTGCACTGGCATAAAATTCTTCGACCTGTATATTCATGGTAGAACGCTTTGTTTCAGAATCGCCTAAATTTTGAAAGATATAGTTTCCACCTGCAAGTTCTATCATCTTCGGAACATAATCAGAAGATTGGCGTACCTGTACCATACCATTGGAAGTAATGAAAAAGAAGGCTACTGTTTTATCTGTTCTCTCAGATGCACTTACTCTCTCAAGAATTGCTGCCTGATCCGTAAATATCCTTTCTGCCTCCTCTTCCTTTCCAAGCAGCGCCCCATAAAATTTCACCCATTCTACCCTGCCAAGCGGATGTGACTCATAACTGGAATAGTCTATCATAACAGGGATTCCAAAGTTTTCCAGATTTTCCACTACTTCAGGCGAATGCGAAATCATCATATTTTCTATGGCAAGCGCACAATGATTTGAAACAAGCAGTTCATAATCCGGCTTGCTGTATTTACCCGCATAAAGGATATTACCCTTTTGCATTTCCTCTCTGGCTGCTTCAATAAACCAGCCATCTTCCTTTTGCCCTGAAAAAGTAATAGAATTTAATCCATCCAATTCACTGAAAATATCCATCGCCGAAGATGCCACAAGATAGATGTCTTTTATCGGACGCCTAAGCACCACAATTTCTTTATCTAAAGTTTGCGGTACATCCCCATTTTCCGGTACAATCAAAAACTGCGTGCCATCCATTGTTATCGTAAGCAGGGTATAACCGCCCTCATAATAATCAACTTTAAAATTTTCCGCATACTGTAACTCTAAGCTTCTCTCATAAACCAGTTCTTCTCCTGAATCCAAATCTGATTCTTCCTCTATATCTGCCATTACTTCAGAATCGGGAGAAGGACTGCCACAGCCATACAGCCATAGCAGCCCCACAAGAAACAAAAGAAACAAAACAGATGCCTTTTTTCTTCCTCTCATCTTATTCCCCACTTTTGGAGGCAAAAAGATTTTCTTAGAAAATTTTTTGCCTTTTATTCTTTGACTGCTGTATCTAAATGGAAAGTGAGTGTATATTCTATTTCATGAGGTTTACTCATCGCTACAGTGTCGCCGATAATATCCATTGGTTCATCAAATATAAGAACAGGAATCTCAAATATAGAATCGCCTTCCGTATTTACTGGCAGATATTTTTCTCCATTCACTATCATATAATCATAATTAGGGCTGTTCCATTGTACGGTTGCCATCGCTTTTCCACCTGCCACAGTTACTGATACGGGAGACAAAATTTCCGCCTTTCCGCTTCCGCCTGCAAAGGTAATTCCCATACTATATGTACCATCTTCCAAAGATACTTCATCATTTACCTGTTCATCATTCTCAAGCGGCACCGGATTGGAGACGCTGACCTTATGGTCGTACCATTTTCCCTTTGTCCCAATAAGCGCCAGATCAAATTCGCTCTCCAGCAAGGGAACAGGCACATCAAAACCATAAACTTCTTCCGTCATACCGTCACTGTATGTGACTGTATCTTCTGTCGGTAAAAGCAGCTCTGCTCCTTCTTCCGACGCATCTTCAGCCAGTCCGGGATAAAGATTTAAAATCTTTTTTGAACCAAGGGTAATATGTATTGTCATTTCCCCGTTCTCTACTGTCAGCGTTCCCTTGCCCTCGCAGGTTTCATTGACACGAAACATACTGCTGTCTGTCGTAAACTCTGCTGTATAAATCCCATCTGCCAGCTCTGCTGTATCCTGATTCTGCTTATCTGTTTCATCACTTTCAGGTTCTTCTTCCATTGGTTCTTCAGGCAATGTTTCCGTTACAGTTTCTGATGATTGCTCTGTATCCTCTTCTACAGTAACATCTACCGCAGAATCTGATTCCTGCGCATTATTGTTATTTCCACAACCCCCAGACAACGTGACAGCGAGAAGCGCAATAGCAATTATTATATTCTTCTTCATGATTCTTACCCGCCTGTTAATCTTTCATTACATCTGCCGTATGCTCTACATAAAGCTGCTGAATTGCTTGAATAGAACCAAGACCTTCAATCTGCGCATCCACGCTTTCAAAATTTCCAGAAGCCTTGAACATGCTAATCCATGAATCCTCATCTTCTCCTGCCATGTCATTATTGGCATGGTCTCCTGCAACAACCATCAACGGACGAAGGATTACCTTTGTATAACCCGCCTGTTTCACAGCATCTATCACCGCTTCGCAAGATGTTTCTTCCGGTTCCCCTTCCACTGTTCCGATAAATGCATTGACACAGCCAATGTCTGTCATTTGTGTCTGCATCTGACTGTAACTTACCTTTGCTGCATGGGAAGTGCCATGTCCCAGAAATACGAACGCTGTCCCATCCTCCTGCGCTTCTGCCAAACTCCCAAAACCTGCGTCCGCCACAGCTTCCGCAAGGATTGCTTCCGCTACCGCTGCTTTGTCCTCATTGACAACAGATGCATCCGCACCGACCTCGCCAAGAAGCGGCTCTGCAATCTTTACTGTTTCAAACTGATCTCTATATACTTCAACTGTCTCCATCAGTTCATCATACTCTGCCCCATGCATCAGATGAGTAGGCTGTACCACTAAATTCTTTACTCCGTTTCCTACTGCACGTTCCAATGCCTGATCCATATTGTCAATGAACTCTCCGTCTCTCGCCTGCACATGGTTGATAATAATCTGCGCCGTAAAAGCCCTTCTTACAGACCAGTCAGGATTTGCTGTCTGTATTGCATCCTCTATTCCTTTGATATCTGCAACACGGCTGTCATTAAAAGAAGTCCCGAAACTGACTACCAGAATTTCATTTTCTCCGATATCGTCCTGATTTCTCGGATTGTCTTTGGAAGCGTCGCCTGTATCCCTGCCAAAATAATCAGGATCGGCTTCTTCCCCTTCCACCAGTTCTTTCTGGGCATCCGTCAGCGCATCCCATGCCGCTTTTGCCTGAGCGCACTGCGCATCAGTGTCTTCTGTTCTCTTTTGTACATAGATTGCATCAATCAATGCTGCAACTTCATCTGCTGCTGCCTGATCAGAAACAACGTCATCCCCTGTCTCCGATTCATCCGCCTGATTTTGGCTGTCATTCTCTTCTGCCGATTCTGCACTCTTTGTATCTCCCTCCTCTGACTGTACGGTATTTTCCGCCGATGCCGGGGCATCTTTTGAACAACCTGCCAGCACCAGTGAGCAGGTCATAACACCAGTTAATAAAACAGCTACTAATTTCTTTTTCATTTTCTCCTCGCTTCCTTCCCTGTCCTGTCGCTCTACAGGGATATTATTTTAAATTTTAATCGAGTAGGGAAGATTCATCTTCCCCTACTCGCCGCGTGGGGCGCACGTTGCGCAAGCAACAATTTCATCTGTGCGCCCCTGCGCATAAAAAAATCCTCCACCATAATAACTACGGTAAAGGATTCATACACAAAATAAGCCTGCCAAATGCACTAAAATAAACAATCTTCCATCGTGCTTTCTGCAAGTTCAAAACGTACAACCAGTTACTCGTGGTTTGAAACAAATGTTTCTGTACAGCATTCAGGCAGGTCTCCCGGCTTATAGATCATCACATCAGCCGTCTTCCCAGGAAAGGATTTATTTAATTCCCAGTGACATATTGGCTTCTACTCCCTAATTACGGTGACGAGTTCGTACAGGATTTGCACCTGTTTCCCTTTTCACCAAAACCAATGCTCATTTCCCGCATTGTTCTGACACCTGTATACTATTTATTCAATTGTACAAGGTATAACACATTTTTTCCCTAATGTCAATAACTGCAAATCAAATTTTTGTTACCTAAAACTTGTTAGAACAATCCGAAAATTTGTCCATATCCATAAGTCAACTGCATATCGGTCATGACTGGCACTCGTTTCCATGCCAAGCTGCCTTCTGCCATTCTGCCTGAACAATTAAGATTGCTACAGTCAACGCAAATGCCTCTACACCTGACCTTATCATCCCGCGTAAGTTCTGCAATAAATGCAACACTCTTTTTCGGCAGCATACAAAAAGCTGAATTACAGGTAATCAGCGGCGTAAGCGTTTTTAACAGCTCTGGCAGCATCTCCAAAGGAAAATCTTCCTCACTTCCAAGAAAATGATATTTCGCAACATGCCAGTCCGTATTTTTCTGAATATAGCAGTTATAAGCGGCATATCCCTGCAATAGAAATTCGCCTGCCAGTACCTCAATCATATAGCTATGTGACAACATTTTTCTTTCACTATATCTTTCCTGTAAACAATCTATACCGTTACCTAAAGACATAACAACTTGCTCATATATCACGCTGTACGATTCACTTTGATGCTTATTTTTCCCAGAATATACGCTTTTCTCCCAAAAGGCTTCTTCACGCATCAATGGCAGCATTTCTTCAGCCACTGCTTGAAATTCATGTATTTATGTTTCATCGTAATGGAATTTTTTGCGTACTTCCTCTAAAAAAGTAGGTGACAAAAATTTATCCAATACATTCGGAAAAAACGCTGCCATTTGATTTCCTCCTAATTTTTTCGTATTTATTTTAAATCTAAATGAAACCCTACGGACACAATAAACATAATATTTGAATTATATCATAACCGAACAAATTTTGTATGCCTTTTAAGAAATATCCCCTTCTAATTATTTTTCTGTATTTTATGGTCTTTACCCTGACTAAAAACAAGTTTTTCTTTGCTACCTCGCCCCTTTATCCTTTTGCCTTGCCTGATGCTCTCGTCTGCTTTCCCTTTCTTTTACCTCATGCTGTTTCTGTCTAAGCCGTTCTTTTATGCTCATGATATCGTTTGCTTTTTCTCCGTGAATTTTCTCATACTCCGCACGAGCTGCCTGATACTCAAGATTCTCTCTCTTTGATGCATCAAATTCCCTATAGAATGCCTGAACAGAGTCAAAGTTATATTCTTTCACGATGGATGAAAGCCGCTTTTTCATATTGGCAATCTGGTTGTCGATACTGTCAATCTCCTGCTGTAATTCCTTCCGTCTTCCACCCTTAAAGATACCCATACATTCGGATAATTCCTTTTTCAGCTTATCGCGCTTTTTCTCACGCTCAAAAATTGCTTTATTCTGCTCTTTGAGCTTACTGTCAATCTCTTTCAGAAGGGGATATTTACTTGCGAGTACGGAAGGTTTTGGTTGCGGCGGTCTTTCTGTTTCCAACCTATTTGTTTCGGCAGGAACAGATTTTTGTTCTGCTTTTATCTGTTCGATTATAGATTTTTTGACTGTGACAGTATTTTTCTGCTGTGACTGTTCTGCTTTATTCTGCATATCCGTTTCTTGGCGCAGATTAACAGAAAATGGTATCTTTTTCTTTTCCTGCTGAGTCGCCGAACCAGCTTTTACATGGGCATGACTTTCCATTTCTTTTGGTATTTCCTTTATGGCATCAGCAGCTTTATCAATAACTTTTTCCGCTATATCCATTACCTTTTGCATAGCTTTTATAATCAGACACTTTAATAATAAAATCGCCGCCCTGACAATCTCCCCGAACAGCTCCGGCTTGTTACCGTTCTGCTCCACAGATTCCTTTACCTTTTCCGTGATTTCTGTCTTTTTCAGTTCCACAACCTCCGTCTCGGATACGCCGCTTATAATAGCACGGTCAACAGCCCTGTTCCATTCCATGCGGATTTCATTGTCTGCTTTTATCGCCTCCGCTTTGGGATTATTTTTACCGACTTTCTTTGTGGCAAGGTACGGACCGTTTTTATCAAATATGCTGAGCCTGTCCTTATCGTCAATCACCATCTGGTTAATCAGATCCGTATATAATACTTTTATCTCATCCAGAAAAGATTCCTGCTTGAAGCGTCCGTCTTTTACAGTAAAAATCCTGCGTTCATACGCTTCGCCTTTTTTGATGATTTTACAGCCCTTGCGGATATTTCCGTCCCCGCCAAGTATCTCTTTCTTTGTCCGCACATGACGCCCCTGCTCGTCATAGAACATATTCCGGGTGGCAGTCTTTTCTTCCGGCTGGTCTAACCGTTTCCTCTCCGCAAATATCATATGGATATGCAGGTTTGTTTTCCGTTTGTTATGATGAAGTGCAGCAAAACACTCCACGCCGTACCTATCCTTAAATCCGTCAACCATCCTTTTCAGCAGCTCATCATGGTCATGGTTGATGAAACTTTCCGGCAGGGCGATCATCAGCTCCCTTGCTTCGATGCACTTTCCATTCGTCCCGCTTTTTTCAAATTCTTCCTGATTACACTTGGCAAGTTCCCGCCAGAACGCCCTGTCCGGCTCCGTTGCATAGACTTCATACAGATGCTCCTGTTTGGCATGGCTTGAAATATAAGTGATGCGCCCCGATAAATCATGCAGTTTTGCCATTTCTATAAATGAATTTCTCCTCATATGCGATTTTCCTTTCTTTTTATAGATAATCTGCCGCCGCAGATTTTTGTGAGCAGTCATTATCAGACGTCTGTCTGCGAACCGATGTCCGAATACGGGCAATTTACGGCTGTCGCTTTCTGACAGCCGCATAAGGGCTTCGTTTTATGAAGTCCCTATGACGATGCTGCACATCTGCCCTGAAATGTAGCCGTAAGCAGCATCGCCATTCATGCGCCCGTCCTCTGGGCGGTATGGATAAATACAGTCCGGCTCTTTCGGACTGTAAATTTGCGCAGGCGTAAATTTGCCCCCTGCAAGGGCGAAATCCCCGGAGTACAAAACGAAGTTTTGTGCGTAGGGTGTATTTCGCTCTCAAACGCCGAGAGCTTAGGGAAGGGCTTGCGCCCTCCCTAGAAATTACTGCCAGTCACTCCTTGAGCTACTCCGAAACAGTTCGTGGAGCAGATTCTTTACGGGCATAAAAAAGCCGCCTGTCTGAAAACTGGTATTCCAGCTTCAAAACAGACGGCTACATTTGCGCCCTTATTTGCAGCCTTCCGGCTGCTCTTTGCCCTTATTTTGCGGGCTTAAATGCCCGCCCTTTATTATGCAGCCTTATATGGCTGCTCTTTGTCCTTATTTTGTAGCCTTTCGGCTACCCTTTGTCGGTCTTTTATGAAAATATGGATGCATTTATGCTCTGATGTGAAAAAATCCACAAAAATAAGGCTACAGTAAACCTGATTACCATAGCCCTACTCTGCAAATATATTAAAATGCATCAAAATCAATCAAGTCATTGTCCGGCGGCTCTGTGGGATTCTCCGATACAGCTTCTTCCTGCACATCCCCTGCATTTTGCATCGCTGCTTCCATATCTGCCGGATTGGAAACACTTGGAGAAACTGCCCCGCCCATTACTGCATTTCCGTTATTCATACCGTTTGCTGATGCCTGACCGTACACCATGCCGCCTTGCGCCGCTGGGTATGCACCCATAGGAACGGATAAGGGAAAAAACTGCATCTGTGCCATATACATCCCAAAAAGCGCCGGGAGATTGGACATCACTTTCTTTTCCACCATTTCCACGATGCGCTCCGCAAAAGCGTCCTCTTTCTCCCTTGTTTCCAGATAAGGATCACGCTTTACCGCCACACAGCGGTCATAATAATTATTGACTGCTTCTATCACAAATCTGTTCTGTGACTTGAACATCTGCCGTATCTGCGGGGAGTGCAGGAGTTCCCATGCCCTGCACTCATCCCCTCTCTCCATGTTGAAACGGATATTGTGGTTTTTATTCTTCATTCAGACACATCTCCTTATCCGGCGGAAGCCATCAATTTCTGCCTGCGGAGTTTCATATAGCAGAAATATTCATAGCCTTTGGCGTTTGCTCGTATATCATGGTTAAAGGCAACATTGTCACTGTCATAATCCCCGACAAGCTCCACAATCTTTGCGCCGCCGCCCATGATATACAGTTTCATAAGGTTCGGATTATAACCGTGTGCTTTCAGTTCCGCAAATATCTTATCCACATAGCTCTTTGCCGCTTTTTCCATAAGCTGCTGGTATTCCCCGCCCACTTTTATATCACCATAACGCAGATAATTCTCGATAATCTCTGCCGGAAGTTCCTCCGCTTTCCTGTCCAGTATAAGATTGCGGATCGCCATATAACATTCATTCGCCCCCAGCTTTACCGTCCACGACTTGCTTTCGCTCGCCTTGCCGTTGTTGAGTATCATCACATTCATCGTCCCGTTGCCGATATCCGCTATCATGTGCATCCCCTTAAAATCCGGCAGGCTCTCCGCTACCGCCGCATAACACTGCGGCATGACCGTACAGTCCGCGATGTCAACCGTATATCGTTTACCTGCATATTTGTAATCTACATGGCGGTTCTGCATCATATATTCACGGAAGGAATCCCTCTGTGCCTGCACCCATTTTAACGGAAGCCCTACCGCAAGATGTATCTTTGCAGCCGATAATCCTCTCGCTTTCAGCTCCTTTGCAATGGCGGCAAGAGTAAGAATATAATTATCGTCATCCAGGCTTTTCTCCGCAACAAAATCCTTGTGTCCCTCGCCTATGGTGTAATAGCTGCCTTCATATTCCAGATAGTCTCTTGTAAAGACAGGCGGCTGACTGCTCCTGCTCACGGAAGTCGGGAAACAGCACCTTGCCGTCTTATAATTCCCATAGCCTGCATCCACTCCTAAAATAATTGTCCCGTTCATGTTGTAATCTCTAAGTTTTGCCATATCAAAATCCTCACTTTCATGCTTGTTGTTATTATCAAACTATCTGCCATATTTTGCTTTCACTTCCTCTTTGGTCGGAAGGCTGCTCTCTACAATAATCTTGTTTTCCCCTGCTACCATAGCTGCAACCTGTTCCGTACCGTCCGTATGCAGGAGTCCGTCCGCTGATGCTTCCGCCTCCGCCATCTGTTTCTGTTTGTCCGCCTCCCTTGCTCCTTCAATCACACGCCGGATTTCCGGTCTGTGCTTTTTACGGTATTCTTTCAGGTAGGCACGGCTGTATGCACGGCGTTTCCGCTTCTTTTCCTCCGCCGCCATTTCTTCCTCAGAAAGCTCCTGCACCGGAAGCTCCACCTTCCCGATATAATTTAAGAAAATCTCGATCTCCTGCACACGTTCTCCGTCGATTTCCTCTATTTTATGCACCATGACCTTATCAACAAATTCATTCACAATGGCGGGCGTGAGTTCCTGAATGTCGGTGTACTTGCGGACAAGGGAAAGAAATTCCTCCGTCCTGTCCGTGTCATCCTCAAACTGTGCAAGTTTTTCACGGATTTCCTGCATGGAGATTTCAAGCTCCTGCTGTTCCTTCTCATAATCGGAAGAAAGCATTTCATACCGTCTGTCCGGCAGCTTCCCCATTGCGTTGTCCTCATACACCTTTTTGATCAGCAGGTCAAGGTCTGCAAAACGTTTCTCTTTTTTAGAAAAGTCTGCTTTCAATTTTTTGACCTCGCTTTTATCCCTGACCTCGGATGCACTCCGCATATTTTTTATAAACGCCGCCTCGTCCATGCGGACGCTTTTTAAGGCATACCGTATCGTTTCGAGGATAAGCTGTTTTACCGTATCCTCTTTTATGGAATGTGAAAAGCACACCTGCTTATACTGCTTCCTGCTGCTGTTGTAAGTGCTGCAGTTAAAGCCTGCGGATGTGCGCTCTGTCCCGCCGTTCGGGATACCCCTCCAGTCTCTTGCCGCCCTTGTCGTGCTTCTGCGGTAGTGCATTTTTCCGCCGCAGTCCGCACAGTAGAGCTTTCCGGTCAGCAGGCTTCCTTTTCCGCCGGTATCCACTCTCCGCACTGTCTTTCTTAATTCCTGCACCATATACCACGTCCTGCGGTCTACGATTGGTTCATGGGTATCCTGAAAAACAAGTATCTCATCACTGTTATTCTTAACAGCTTTCTTATCCTTATAGGATTCCTTGTGGCTACGGAAATTTACGGTATCGCCCATATATTCCGGTCTTTCCAGTATCCGCACCACCGATCCGCCCGTCCAGTTGTAGGGAGTTTCAAAATCGCACATGGTCTGGTAATTGCCCCTCTGCCTTGTCGCCTGATAATAGGACGGTTTCTCCACCTTTTCCTCCATAAGCCGCTTTGCTATCTGGTACGGTCCCATGCCCTCCACGGTCAGACGGAAAATCTTTCTCACAACCTCCGCCGCTTCTTCGTCAACGAGCCAATGGTTTTTATCCTCCGTATCTTTCACAAAGCCGTAGGGCGGGTTACTCGTAATCGGTTTTCCCTCTTTCCCTTTCGCCCGCAAAACTGCGGTGATCTTCCTGCTGCAGTCACGCAGATACCATTCATTCATGATATTCAAAAAAGGGGCGAATTCACTGCTGGTGTTGTTGCTGCTGTCAACACCATTGGAAACAGCAATAAAACGGACACCCTTTTCCCGGAAGAATACCTCCGTGTAGAATCCTACCTGAAGGTAATCCCTCCCGACACGGCTCATGTCCTTTACTATGACTGTGCCGATGTCGCCGTTTTCAATCCGGCTTAACATCTGCTTCCATCCCGGTCTTTCAAAACTGCCGCCGGAAAATCCGTCATCCGTAAAATGCACCGTGTTCGTGTACCCGTTGTTTTTTGCATAATCCTCCAGCATCTTTTTCTGGTTGACTATGCTGTTGCTGTCCCCCGCAAGATCATCGTCCCTTGAGAGCCGCTCATAAAGAGCTGTTATTCTGTTGTCACCAGCCGTCCTGTTGTTCATTCCGAACTCCTTTCCGGCGGCTGGCTCATCTGTGGTGAATCCATCTTAACATAACTTTCTGCGCCTGTCACCATTTCATTCAAAATTAACCGGGGAATTTTTTCATCCAGCGTGTCGGCATATCCCGAACCCGTATATACCCTGACCCTGAAAAGTGTCCCGCCGATTCTTCTGTAAAAAAATCCAGCCGGAACAGGGCTGGATTCTGCTACATCATTATTCACTTTTAATGTTTCTGCCATACAATCCTTTCTTGCGCACCGAGCGCATATCCCTTATAATTGTTCGGGGAACTGTTAAGCTCCCTGACTTCCGTACTTAGTAACCGAATTTTTATTTTATCCGTACTCCACAAGCCGCCCTCCCTTCTATTTGTAACTGATTTTATTTTGAAAAAGATTACTCTTTCACTAATAGGAGAAAAACAGCTATAAAAACGGAAGTGTTTTTGAAAAAACTGCTACACTTTTTTATATTTTTGAAAAGGACTGATTATAAATGCCAAAATACACCGAACCCCCAACATTCAGGGAGCAAAGTTTTATAACAGAAGCGGACGGGGATATGCTCCACCGTGAAGCCCGTGCCCTTGCAATCCGGCGCATTGAGGAAAGCGCAAGGACAGTGGAGGACTTTGAAAACGTACTGTACTGGTGGGATAAACTGGACGAAAACAGGGAACGGAGAGAAAGAGACCATGAGATAGGACGCTCCACTGTTCCTCTGGAATGGGGCGCAGATGAACTGCATTTATTCGATAGACCGTCTTATGATATGGTTTTAAGAAGGCTCCTGCTTGCAGGTGATTTTCTTGATTTCATATTTGACAGCCCGGAAACGATACATGAACTTGTCACAGATGCGGATTTATCGGAAATATTAAAGGAACTAAAGCCGCACCTCAAAAATATGCTCTATTACCTGTTCCTGCGTGATGATTCCGCTACAGAGTATGCAGAGAGCATCGGGCAGACAGACCGGAACATCCGGGGCATCCGTGAAACAGCATTGAAAAAGATACGAAAACTCTATGGTGCTGTGCTTGCATACCGGAAGGAAAACAGTCTGCCGCTGACGCTTGATGAGAAACATTTTTTAGAAAACGGAGTGCGGAAGAAAAAGGAAAGTAAACGGCTTGACCGATAACAAGTAACTGTTTATAATATAGGAAATATTACATCAGATAATTCGATATGATTGATGGATTGGAGCAGATTTTCTATGAAGAATTTATTTGCGCATACCAGCGCACCGTGGATTCGGTACAGCGGCTATGAATATAAGACCGCTGATGATGGCACTCTCTACATAACGGTTTCAGAAGGCGCAGAACCGGAAATGTACCGCCCCATGCAGGAAGCGGAGCAGCTTATCACTGATGCGGTAAATGTCGGGCTTGCCGCCATGCACAAAGCCTCGGAAGAAGAACTAAAAGAGTCCGTGCTTGACTTTGTAAAAAAATATGGTTTCCTCGGCTTTATGACCGCCCTGCCGACAACAGCAGATTTTATAACCTATGAATCCGTGTATCTTCCAAAAAACCACTTTATAAAGGAAGAATCCCTTCCTACAGAGAAGTATCTTTCCTATTTCTACCCTTTTGATAAACTGGATTTCAGAAAGAAAAGTGTGGAATCGGGATGGTCTGTGACTGACCGTGAAGGCATTGCGATCACAATGGCTATGGGGAATGCGCCGCAGGCTGTGGCGATGGAATTACAGAAGGAATATGCGGAAAGGTACGACTGGATTTTGAAAGAATTTACTGACTTAGCATTTACCTTTATGACAAGTTTCCTTTATTACCTCGATTATGATACGATTGACGAGCAGACACGCAGCCTGTACCGTCAGGGCATTTCCGCTTTCGGCGGCATATCCCCCACTTACCGGATTGCACTGGAAAAGGATTCGCCCGTTATCGTATGGGATTTCCATTCGCTGCTTGTCATGGTGCAGATGTGCTTTTCCTTCATGCTCACGGACAAGGACAGTGATATGCGTATGTGCAAGCACTGTAAAAAAGCCTTTGTCGCAAGCCGGAAGGGGAATGAATTTTGCAGTCAGAGGTGCAAGAACCAGTTTAATGTCTACAAATCAAGAGAAAAGAAGAAAGGGAACAAAAGAGATGATTGAAAACAGGAACGTAAATATCATAACCGATGCGGACGGTAAAAAGCTGGTCTTGATTAACGATATCCGTTTCAAAGGGAAACGCCAAATTGACTGGGATAATGTAAAGCGGTATCTCGAAGGATATGTCGGAGACTATTACGAGATTGAAGAAAATGCCGAGCGTATTTATATTGGAAATGAACTTCCCGAAGAATACACGGAATCAGAGAGCCGGAAAAGCCTTATGGGTGCAAATGCAAAAGCGAAGGCAAACGCCGCTACTGCGATACCTGAACTGATACAGATAGCATCAAACCCGGCTTATGAAGAAAACCGCAAGGAAAAACACAACAAAAACGCCAGATACGGCTGGTACAGGTATGATGTCCGTTTTGCCCTCCCGGTTTATGATGAGAATGTGCTTGTCAGATACAATATATTCCATGCCCGTCTTTTAATTAACCATGCTGAAAATGGCAAAAAATATCTGTATGATATTTTGGCAGTAAAAAAAGAAACGAGCAAGCCGTAACAAGATGTACGGTGAAAACCCATTTCTTATTGTCAATAATAAGCCATTTTTTCCGTCCTGTCAATCCCCTATTTTAATTTTTCACAAAATCCCGCCATTGGCATTTTTAATGCAATGGGGGAACTTTGTTTCCCCTTGACCACTCCATAGCATGAGGCGCAGAAGATGTCAAGACCGCCGCAGGCGAGGCGGAGCCGGTGTCTTGACATCTTCTGCGCCTCATGCTACAAAACTTAAAGCCAGAATAAAACTAAAGGGAATATATCAGATCATGCAGCACTACTTCCTCCGCTCTGCTCCTAATGCTGTTCATCTTCTGAAGCCAGCAGAGCCAGTCATCAGATTTAAGCTGTTCGGTTACTCCCTCTTTTTTTGCCATCTGCCTTACAAGCCTGTCCATCATCTCATTACATTCTTCATCAATCTCCGCAAGATGCTTCCATAAGGTTTCCGACAAGATCATATACGAATAAATGCCCCTATGGTTTTCTTCCAAAAAACGCTTCCTCATGCGTCCATACTTCCCGATCTGATACTCCGTTGTATCCGAAAGTTTGAGGTCTGGAATCAGATAATCTCCTTCCCAATGGTAAGTAATCTCCATATACAACCGCCTTTCTTTGTGCTAAACTGTTTACAGATACGAATAAAAGGATTATCACCTTCTTCCTTGTATTACAACATCTGCAAGTTTCCATTCACCACAAATGAGCCAGCCGCATATGTTGTATTTTTGCAGATGCGCATTTCCGCTAAAATAAAGCGTTTATTGGAAATGTTTACATCTACAGTTCACAACATATCACATCATCAAGATACTGGCATTTTGCAAACATATCGGAGGATTTTTGTGCTTCTGACTGCGCAATACCTGCCACGTTCCGCATTTTTGTATAAAGAAACAGATTTTTGTAATTATGAGATTCGTCTACAAACAACCTGTCTACTCCTAACTGTTCAAACGTTACCGTGTTATCCTTTCTTGTGGCATCATTCAGTTTTTCAAGACGCGCTTTGAGGGCTTTTCTTGATTTTTCCATCTGTTTAATCGTGTAGCGTTCCCCATTATCCGCTTTCGCCTGTGCAATGGCAAGTTCAATTTCATTGATCTGCCGTTCTATCGTAGCTGCCTGCCGTTCCTGTGACAACGGGATTTTTTCGAACTGGCTGTGTCCGATAATAACCGCATCATAATCTCCTGTCGCTATGCGGGAACAGAATTTCTTTCTGTTTGCAGGTTCAAAATCCTTCTTGGTAGCTGCAAGGATGTTTGCGCCGGGATACAGCCGTAAAAAATCGCTTGCCCACTGCTCCGTCAAATGATTCGGCACGACAAATAAGCTTTTTTGGCACAATCCAAGTCGTTTGCTTTCCATTGCTGCCGCTGTCATTTCAAAAGTCTTTCCGGCTCCCACACAATGCGCCAGTAATGTATTACCGCCATACAATACATGCGCTACCGCATTTTTCTGATGCGGTTTTAATTCAATATCCGGCGTCATGCCAGGAAAGTTCAGATGGGAACCGTCGTATTCTCTTGGTCTTGTGGAGTTAAACAGCTTGTTATATTTTTCCACCAGTTCCTGCCGTCTTGCGGGATCACGGAAAATCCAGTCCTTGAATGCCTCACGGATTGCTTCCTGCTTCTGCGATACAATCATGGTCTCTTTTTTGTTCAATACCCGTTTCTCTTTTCCGTCTTCGACAACCGTGTCATAGACCCTGCTGTCCTTTAAATTTAGGGAATCTTCCAAAATGGTATATGCATTTCTCCGGCTTGTGCCATAGGTCATGTTCACAAGCGAGTTCCCAAAATCCGCATTTTTTCCTTTTACGTTCCATTGTCCTGTTACATCAGAAAACTGAACGCCCATAATGTTCCCATTCAGCAAATGCTGCGGCGTTTTAAAGGTGTCACGCATAAATTCTTCAATATATTTTGGTTCAATCCATGTTGCGCCGATGCGCACCTCTATCTCGCTTGCATCCAGTTCTTTTGGCTGTATTTGCGTAAGCGCCTGCACGTTTATGGCAAACTCCGGATTGTTCTGCGCATATACCTTTGCAGTCTCCAGCTTATTGCGTACATTTCCGCTTAAATACGCATCCGCCGTTTCCCATACATCTGTAATCGGATTTTGAAAAATAATTCCTGCAAGCTCTTCTTTTATTGTGTCGGTACTTTTACCTGCAAGTTCCGCCATGTAGTCCAGGTCAACCTTTGCCTTTTCTGATAAGGAAACCGCCAGCGCTTCACTTGCCGTATCCACACTTGTTACAGCCTCTGCCTTTTTTATGGTACGTCTGCTGAACATATCCGCCTTACCGATAAAATTGCCCTCATCATTGATTTTCTCTAAAGAGCAAAGAAGACAGTAACTGGAATCCTGATGAAAAGCCCTTTTATTGGTCTGCGAACTGATTAGACCATACTGTTTGGAAAAATCATCATATAAGCGGTTTAATTCTGCCTGTTTTTCTACAATTGCATTATCCGGGTATTCCTCAAGCTGTAAACGGATAAGTTCCCGCGTGCAGTTTCTTATTCCAATCATGCCTTTGATACGTTCCTGCATGGAATCGGACAATTCTACAGGTCTCATAAGTGAATTTTCACGGTAATATACCTTGTCATCTGACAATGTATAACTGTAATTTTTTACATTTGGGTCTGCAGGAATCGCAGCATCCGCTAATTCCTCGGTAATCCCATCCAGTTCTGCCGCGTCAACCGTTCCATTAATATGGTCTATCGCATCCCTTAGCTGCTGTGCAAAATCTCGTGTTGCATCCGGTCTGCAGGCGCTTTCCATGCCAAACGGTCCTGATACCATTTCCATTTTTCCAACAATCATTTCCGGATGCTGCACAAAATAGCTGTTCATAGCAATACCGTTTCCATCTTCCGAAAGATGCACCCAATCTGGTTCCAAATCCATAACGCGGTCACGTTTCTTTAAAAACAGAATGTCGGAAGTGACCTCCGTACCTGCGTTTTCCTTAAATGCCGTGTTTGGAAGTCTGACTGCCCCAAGCAGCTCAGCCCGCTGTGCAAGGTACTTTCTGACCTCAGGGCTTTTCTTATCCATTGTACCTTTGCTTGTGACAAAAGCAAGCACACCTCCCGGTCGTACCTTATCCAGCGATTTTGCAAGAAAATAGTCATGGATTAAAAAATTCTGTCTGTCATACTGCCTGTCTGCGACCTTATACTGACCAAACGGCACATTCCCTACCGCCACGTCAAAGAAATCGTTTGGATAATCCGTTTTTTCAAACCCACAGATCCGGATATCCGCTTCGGGATGCAGCTGCTTTGCAATTCTGCCCGTAAGGCTGTCCAGTTCCACTCCGTAAAGTCCGCTTTTCTGCATTTTCTTTGGCAGCATGTCAAAAAAATTCCCAATGCCCATTGCCGGCTCCAAAATATTCCCCTTTTCAAATCCCATTCTGTCCAAAGCGGCATAAATGTTTTTTATAATATCAGGGCTTGCCATAGTTATTCACCCTGTTACATTTTACTGTTCACCTTTCTTCTTGGATATGTCTACACAGTTCTATCAATTAGCCAAAATAAAACATATAATAACCTTGACATAGTGTTGTCAAGGTTATTATAATATAATCAAGCTATGGAGGTGATGAGTTGCAAGAAAGCAGACTGTTCAGAATTTTGTATTATCTATTGGATAAGGGACGTGCTACGGCTCCCGAATTAGCAGAAAAATTTGAAGTGTCCGTCCGCACAATTTATCGTGATGTAGACGCTATAAGTAGTGCAGGTATTCCTATCTATGTTACGACTGGAAGAAACGGCGGCATACAGTTTCTTGATGATTACGTCCTCAATAAATCTTTTTTTTCAGATAGTGAGAAATTAGAAATATTATCCAGTTTGCAAAGTTTATCAGCCGTTCAATATCCAGAAGTAGACACTGTTTTGAACAAACTCGGTGCGATTTTTCAAATCGGTTTAACGGACTGGATTGATGTGGATTTTTCACGTTGGGGTAGTGTTGCGGAAAACGAAAATAGATTGTTTAGACAATTAAAACAAGCTATATTAGAAAACCGCGAAATCACTTTTGATTATCATAATTCTACTGGGAATAACAACAGGCGAAATGTATATCCATATAAATTAGTTTATAAAGACAGGGCATGGTATTTGTACGCTTTTTGTCTATCACGAAGCGAAAACAGATTGTTTCGTCTTTCAAGAATAAAAAACCTTATTTTAACCGAAGTACATTTTGAACGCAAGACAGAAACATACCAATATCATTCTCTTTTTCCAAAGCCAGAAGAAATCGGGAATTTAATAGACTTAGAATTAGAATTTGCTTTAGATGTTGGGTACAGGTTATTTGATACGTTGGACGATACAGCTATTACACAGCATGAAAACGGATATACTGTTAAGCTCACTCTGCCAGAAAATGATTGGCTTTATGATTTCCTTATGTCATTTGGAAACAAAGTAACAATAATTCAGCCTAAATCTATTCGTCAAACATTGAAAGCAAAACATGAGGCTGCAAGAGAACATCATAAAGGAGAATAAAGATATGAACATTAAAAGAGAACTTGAAACAAAAGTAGGTATAGCAAACAGTATTTATCTAAACAATATTGATATTCCCCCTCTTACGATTAAAGCAATTATGATAAATGAAGTTGTTCCCTCTGACCCTTTACAGGATTTTTATGGGCTGCCCGACGCTGATTATCTGAAAACAACTATCCCCCTTTTGCAAGGAGCGGGAACGGCAGTTACTTCTATACAAGACATATTACAAATGGGTATTTATATCACAAATGCAGTAAAAACCCCAAAGACAGAATATGCCATTGACAAAAGCAGTATTGAAAGTAGCTTGCCATATTTAGAAGCAGAGCTTTCTTTATTCCCCAACACAAAGGTTATTATGCTTATGGGAGATGTTGCAAAGAAAGCCTTTAACATGATTACGAAAAAGTCAACAAAGAAAAACGCTGTTCCCGCCGTTTCCACCTATAAATTGCGGAATAGCGAAATTTATTATAAGGGTATTCGGATAATGCCGTCATACATAATGACAGGAGGGAATATCTTAATCGAAAAGTCAAAAGTAGCAATGGCAACCGAGGATATTGCTACTATGTTGGAAATAATCAAGTAAAACCCCTATAAAGATTTTGAAAGCCTGACAACCACTGTCAGGCTTTCATTTTTATAATTAAAGAAAAAACTTTAAGAGGTAGGATATGAAAACAAAAACATTGAACCGAAATTTTATACTTTTGATAATAGGACAGGCTTCATCTATGTTTGGAACCGTCTTACTCAAATTTACTGTATCTTTATTGATACTTGATTTGACCCGTTCTGCTGCTTTGTTTGGAACGATTACAGCGATAAGCTATCTACCACCTATTTTTCTATCTCCTATCGGCGGTATTATGGCTGACCGAAATGATAAAAGAAATCTTATGATTGCCTTAGATAGCCTGTATGGTATTATGGCTATTCTATTAGTGCTTTCATTATCGTTTTCTAATGTGCTTGTTTTAATCACTGTTATCATGGTAGGATTGTCGATTGTATCTTCTTTTGAAACTCCTGTCGTGCAATCCAGCATACCACTCATTCAAAAAAAAGAAAGCCTTATTCAGTCCAATGCCATTGTCAGCCAGATAAATATGCTCGCTAATCTAATTGGGCCATTATTGGCAGGACTGCTTTATAGTGCAATCGGAAAAGCATATTTACAGGATGTACGAATTGTTTTTTGGGGATGTGCCATTTGTTTTTTCTCTGCCGCTATCCTTGAAGCGTTTATAAAAATACCACAGATTACATTATCCCCAATCAGCAAACCATTACACGCAATAAAAAATGACTTGAGCGAAAGTTTTCATTTCCTAACATCAAAACAAGTATATGTATTCAAAGCAATTCTCCTAAATGCTGCTTTTGTTTTATTGATACAGCCGTTGATTGCAACAGGCGCACCATTCATAATTCGAGTTGTACTTGATTTAAGTTCTGTATTAAATGGTCTGCCACAGGCTTTTATGGGAGCTGCCGGACTTGTAGGCGGGATAGTTGCCGGAATGGTTGCTAATAAATTCAAAACAGAAAAAATTTATCGTCTGTTTTGGATTATGGGAATATCAATAGCAGCTTTTGGCAGTAGCCTATTGTTCAATCTTTCTGCAAACTTGACCTATATCATATTTGTAATTATTAGCATTATTATTTTTATAAGTGCAAGTATAGCAGGGGTTTATATTATGTCAGCCATTCAGCAAAATGTACCCGATAATATGTTAGGACGTATCATGTCTTTTTATTCTGCAATAGTAAGCATTGCCCTACCCATAGGTATTTTGCTCTATGGCTATCTATATGAAAAGTTTATAAATCATCTTCCCGTTATAATGTTTTTAACCTCAATCGCAATATTGGTCATAGGCTATATTGGCAAAAAAACTTATCATCATTTGTAGAATATCAAATTTGTAACCTAAAACCTTTGATAATATCGTTACAACAATATTTGCCGCACGACGGCAAAAGAAAAAAAGCCGTCGTACAGCAGAGATATTTTCACACGCCCTTTTTGACGCGGCGGCTTTTGAAAAATCAAAGCCGCCGTTTTTCTTTTTATCTTCTCAAGAAATGACGCGGTATCACTGTTAAAAGCGGCGGCTAAAGGAGGTAGCCGCCATGAAGCATATACCGTATCGACAAAATCCGACGGTCATTGACATATCAAAAAAAGCCCGACCGCCGCCGGGGAAAATCACGCCTATAAATATGAACTGTCTAATCATCTAAATACTGCTTACAATACCTATACGCCTGTCCGGGATTTTCGGACAGGCGTATTTTGCTGCTCAAAAAATTTTTTGAAAAAATTTCAAAAAATCTTCGGCGTTTTTCAAAAACGCCGTATTGCCCCGCGAAAAGGGGGAAGCACCACCAACTTTCCAACGAGAAAGGAGGTGAGAATGTGGAACCTAATAGCAGGGAGTTTTACAAACAATGTGCTTTTCAGAAGTTTTGTAATACGGTACTGCACAATGAAGCGTGTGACGCTCACAGGGAGCTGCACAGGCATAAGGCAAGGGAAGTCACTTTTTCCGATTTGCCCTTAGACGAAGCGCGGCAGCTTCATACCTTTGATGAATATTTCAAACGGGAAGCCGCCGAAACCGTCTTTGAGAAAGCCGGGAAGAAAATCACGCCGAAGCTGCTTCTTGAAGCAATCCGTACTTTGCCGGAAGAAAAGCGCAAAGCCGTACTCCTGTACTATTTCGAGGGAATGAACGACACTGAGATTGCGGAGCTGTTCAATACGTCGAGAAGCACGATACAGTACAGGCGGACAAGCTCTTTTGAGAAATTAAGAAAATATCTGGAGGAAAATGCTGATGAATGGGACGAATGGTAACGAACCCGGCTACCCGGAAAATGCCCTTGTTCCCTATCCTGTCATTGTGGCAGCGACAAAGGGCGACCCGGACGCCATGAAGATTGTCTTGCAGCATTTCAGCGGCTACATAGCCCGCCTCTCCATGCGAAAGTTGTACGATGAGCGCGGGAACGTCTATTTCGGCGTAGACCACGACATTCGGGAACGGCTGCAAGCAAAACTGATGATGGCTGTCCTCACCTTTAGGACAGAGGAATAACCGCAACGGCGGCGGGACGCTTTCTCTCACCCCCTTTTCCGTTCCGCTGTTGACGTGGGCAGCACAGCCATTTTTGAACCTTGAAAAAGAAAGCGGCGCAAGATAACGGCGGCGCAGCATAGGGCAAATCGGATACGTTCCTTTTGCGTCGAGCCATACGGCGGGTGCGCCATGACGCTATCCGGGTGAGGTTATCCCCACCCGGACAGCCGAGCGACCAACACCGCGCCGGAAAGCAAGTGTAGCGGCTTGCGGGCGACGACACGCAGAATATACAATGATACTTCCTTACAGCCACAGTCCGAGCGTTAAGAGCGTCGCAGGCAATGGGTAGGGCTGCATGAGAACCATGCCGGGGTGAAATTCCCATGAGGTTATGCTAATAACCGTCCGATTAAAGCCTTTGTTTTCTTGAATAGTGGACTTGCTGCTATTCATAGACTGTATTATATGTTTGCGAAAGAAAGGGGGATTTTCTTTGACGCAAAACCAAACGCCCGTTACCACAACGGAGCATAAAATCGGAAAAGTTACTTACCTTGTATGTTCGTCCGCAAGTGAACACGCGACGGACACACTGGATAAAAAGATAAAAAAGCTCATTCGCAAAGACATGGAGCTGAACCCCGCAAACGCCCGGAAATAGGGCGTTTCTTCACATTTTATACATGACACAGGCAGCGGTATGTGGTATAATATAGACAGTACAAATACCATGCTTGTCTGTCGTCGGAAAGGAGGACAAAATGTTACAGACAGACAAGATTACCGCTTTATATTGCAGATTGAGCCAGGAAGATATGCAGGCCGGGGAAAGCGAGAGCATACAGAACCAAAAGCTGATTTTACAAAAGTATGCTGACGAACACCACTTTTTCAACACGCGCTTTTTCGTAGACGACGGATTTTCCGGCGTGAGCTTTGAGCGTGAGGGGCTTCAAGCCATGCTGCATGAGGTTGAAGCCGGGAATGTGGCGACCGTCATAACAAAAGACCTTTCCCGTCTGGGACGTAATTATCTGAAAACCGGGGAGCTGATAGAGATTGTCTTTCCCGAATACGAAGTACGCTACATTGCCATTAACGACGGTGTAGACACAGCAAGGGAAGATAACGAGTTTACCCCTCTGCGGAACTGGTTTAATGAGTTTTACGCCCGCGACACCTCAAAGAAAATCCGGGCTGTCAAACAGGCAAAGGCGCAGAAAGGCGAGCGCGTCAACGGCGAAGCCCCTTACGGCTACCTTATCGACCCGGATAACCGCAATCATCTGATACCCGACCCGGAAACGGCGCACGTCGTAAAACAGATTTTTGCAATGTATGTACGGGGCGACCGTATGTGTGAAATCCAGAACTGGCTACGGGACAATGAAATACTGACCGTCGGGGAACTGCGCTACCGCAGGACAGGGAGCAAACGCCACCCCCGCCCACAGCTCAACGCATGGTACAACTGGCCGGACAAGACGCTGTACGACATTCTGACAAGGAAAGAGTATTTAGGGCATACCATAACCGGGAAAACCTACAAGGTATCTTATAAGTCGAAAAAGACGAAAAAGAACCCGGAGGAAAAACGGTATTTCTTCCCCAACACTCACGAGCCTTTGATTGATGAAGAAACCTTTGAACTTGCACAGAAACGGATTGCCACCCGGCAACGCCCGACAAAGGTTGATGAAATTGACCTGTTTTCCGGGCTGCTCTTTTGCGGGGACTGCGGCTACAAAATGTATGCGGTACGCGGAGCCGGGACGCTTGAGCGAAAACACGCCTACACTTGCGGCAACTACCGCAACCGGGCAAGAAATGATATGCTCTGCACTACGCATTATATCCGCAAAAGCGTATTGAAAGAACTTGTCCTTGCAGACTTGCAGCGCGTAACGTCTTATGTGAAAGAGCATGAACAGGAATTTATCGAAACCGCTAACGAGTGTAGCGCAAAGGCAGTACAAAAGACGTTGACACAGCAGCGGAAAGAGCTTGACAAGGCGCAGAACCGTATGAACGAGCTGAACATCTTATTCCGCAAGCTCTACGAGGATAACGCTTTAGGAAAACTTTCAGATGAACAGTTTGCTTTTCTGACTTCCGGCTATGATGAAGAAAAAAAGACGCTGACCCGGAGGATTGCGGAGCTGTCACAGGAAATCGACAACGCCACCGAGCGCAGCGCGGACGTGAAAAGGTTTGTCGCACTGGTACGCAAGTACACCGCCATTACCGAACTGACCTACGAAAACGTCCATGAATTTATTGACCGTATTCTTATTCACGAACTGGATAAGGAAACGAACACCCGCAAAATCGAAATCTTTTATAGCTTTGTCGGCAGAGTTGATACAGGCGATAAGCCTACCGAAAGTATCTCCTATTTCAGACAGATAGGAGCCGACGTAAAGAGTTATGCTATCTAACATACATCAAAAAGAGGTAAGATAACACCCTCTGCAAAAAAGGTTACGTTATCTTACCTCAACAAAATTTGTACCCGAAAATCCATCGTCCACATACTCGTTAACGACTAAAAATCCCTGTTCATTTGCGTAATCCCTGAGTATTTGTTTCTGCGTGGAAATGCTTGCGCTTTCCCCTTCCAGCTCGTCATCACGGCTTAAACGCATATATAACGCTGTATTGTATTGCTGCTGTTTCACTTGTTTTAACCTCCTGTCTTTGGAAACAGCCCGCCACAATACACTGCTTGCATGAATCTATTATAGCATGGGGCAGGCTGTTTTTCCATCATTGCAACAATATTCTTCTTATGGTTTTTTCATCTCGTACCGCATGATATTCTCCGCAAGCGTTTCCACGGTCTGTTTTTTCCCGCTGAAATGCTCTGTAAGATGGACAATGTTTTTGCCGCAGACAAAAGAAGTCTGCCCATCCTTTTCTATGAAATACCCTGTTGGGATTCCTTTCTCTTTTGGCTGGATTCCTGACTTAATTATTCTGTCAAATAGCTGTTTTACCGTAATGATTCCTCCCTCCTGCGGTCTGTTTTAACTGGCTGTTTCTGTTGGTTTAACCGCTGGTTTTCAATCGTATCGTGGATTTGGTCTAAGCAGTTGTCGATATGGGCAGAGCGTTTTTCAATCCCGTCTGCATATTTCAGCCGTTTCCTAAGCTCTGTTATCTGCTCCGTCACGCCCTGCTTTTCGGCTCGGAGTGTTTCTTTTTCGGATGGTGTGGCACGGCGTACCTTGTTCCGCAAGTGCTGGCGGTAGTCAATCAGTTTATTCATTTCGGTCTGGTTTTTCTCCCTGTCGGCGTGTAAGTCGGAAAGGGTAGAGATGTTATGCTTTGACATATACCTTACCTGTGCGGTAATCTCGTCCAGTTTCCGAAGCTCCTCTTTCATCAGCGGGCTTGCCGGCTTGTAGTCTGTGCCTTTGGGGAATATCCCCAGCTGATAGCACCAGTGGTAATACAACGCTAAAATCCCTGTGGTTTTCTGATGCGGTTTCCATGCGTTTTTATACTGCTCTGGCATATGCGGGGAGTAGGAAATCCTTGCTTTGTAGTTTCCATATCGGGAAGCCCCGCCTAAACATGACCGTATGAAATCGGGAGTCAGCCGTTCGTCAAGCGTGTCTAACCTTGTGAAATGCCTGTACTGCGGCAGCTTCATTTTCCAATGGCTGCCCGAAAAATCAATCTCATATCCTTTATCGGTAAGGTATTTCATCATGTGCTGTAAATCCCTGCTCCCGTTGATTGCTTCCCTTAAATCCTCCCGATAGACGTTGTACCGTGTCGGCTTTCCGCTTTTTTCGTCCAGATACAGCGGTCTTGCAGGGGCTTTCTTGGGGTTTTCAATCACCGATAAACTGTACTCTCGGCATAAGCGGTCGGACACCTCCCTTAGCCGTTTCTGTTCGGATTTTGAGTAATTATATTTGCTCCCATCCAGATAAGAAACGGAGTTAAAACAGAAATGATTATGGAGATGTCCTTTGTCAAGGTGGGTGGCAACGATTATCTGGTATTTATCGCCCCACATTTCCCTTGCCAGTTTTAATCCGATTTCGTGGCACTGTTCGGGCGTTACCTCGTCTGGCTTGAAGCTCTGGTAGCCGTGCCATGCGATATATCCGCCTGTCTTTTGGTACTGCTTCTTTGTCAAAATCATCTGCTGTAATGCGGTTTCTTTCAAACAGTTGATAGCGGAAACATACTCGCCCTCATTTGTTTTTGACGGATTTTTCACATAGGAGAACACGTCAAAGAAGTCCTGCATATCTTCATTCGGCACGGTCTTTTCTGGATTTTCTATATAGTCAATCACGTCTTTTATGCTCCCTTTGACATGCCATAGGCTCGTTACCGCCATATCAGACCGCCCCCTGTTCTGTCAATTCTTCTACGTTAAATCGTTGTGGGAGAGTTGTTTTTTGTTGCAGTTCTAAGATAAAATCCTCAATCTCCTTACAGATTTCGGCGGTGGTTGGATAGTAGGGAACACACTTTTTGAAAGCGTCATGCACTTCATAGAGCTTGTTTAACAGTTCCCAAAACTCGGTTTTTGGCTTCGGCTGCGGGGCGTTTCCCTTGCATAACTGGCGCATAAATTCGGCAGCGGACAGACCGCAAGCGGCGGCGCACTGCTTTAATTTTTCATGTTCTCCCTCGTTCAATCGGACGGTAATCGGGACATTCCGCACGCCCTTTTCTGATTTTTCTTTACTCATTTTCCTTAATCCTCCAGTCTTAAATTCCTTTCTTCGGGGTATTCAGGGGCTGTCCCCTGAGTTAGTCCATGCCTGCAAGCGGCATGGATTGGGATTGTGGCTGACACAATCCGATGCTCGCTATCTCTGTGGACAATGCCACAGAGCATTTTTCCTGTGCAGCGGTATTCTTAACGCCTGTCTTACCCTCCGAAAAGAAAATCCTATGTCCCTGCACCTCCGTTCTGGATTTGATTTCTCTTGACTTTTGGATAAATGAAAAAGCCGCCACACCGCACCACGAATGACAGGAGTGTTTTCTCCTGCTCGGATTCGCAATGCTATGTAACGGCTTTGAAATTCAAAACCATGCTGCCATACACCAGCCGAAAAGGGCAGCATAAATTCGGCAGCGGTCAGCCTTGTCCATTGGCTGACATTCCGTTCTTCCATCTATGTGCTATTTCATTTTCAATCTTCCAATTCCCTCACGGGTATTTCAGAATATCATAGCGGCTGTACCCATGTCAAGATTTTGGACAAACTTTTTAGTATTCCCTGTGGACAGGAATTTTATACATCAATTTTATAATTTGGCGGGGAATTTTATCCCCCACCCAATAGCCCGTCAAAAAGCTGTCTTTATTAGTTGGTTATAAAATCTTCCGCAACTTTTTCCGCAGATGGTCTAATCGTGCATAAATAGCCCCTGTTGTCAATCCAACAAGCGGTGCAATTTCCTTTGTGGAATAGCCCTGCATTTTCAGCAGGATGATTTGCAGGGTACGCCTGTCCACCGTAAGCAATGCCCGATACAGAGTTTCGTCCTCAATCTCATCCAGTAAATCAGCAACGGTCTTTACCTCGGCATTCCGCTCCCTGTCTGCCATTCCCTCAAGGTATTCGCCAAAGTCGCTTGTCCAATGGTAAAACCGCCTGTTGGAATTGAAGTCTGCCCTGTCGTCTGTGCGGATTTGTTCAATGGTGGTTTCATCAACTCCATGCTCCCGTAATATTTTTTCCTCGGCTTCTTTCCAGATAAGCCATTTCCTGTTCTCCCGTCCGTTGTTGTATGCCATTCTTTTTTCCTCCAATCTGAAATTTTTGAAAATGCTAAAAACCAGATTGGATAGGAGGCGAACGGCAGCCAACAGCAGAAACAGCCCTGCGGCACATTCCGATAAAAAACGACAAAAGAAAAACCGCAAAGGCTCGGTGACCTCTACGGTTATAGGAGATACATATTCTGTTAAGTGGAGATTATACCTCTGGTTGCATGGCAAGAAGTAGCGTTGCATGGGCAGGGATTTTTTTAACTGGCTTCCTGCTATTCCCCGATATGCTATGTACGGATAAATTCTGTGTTGCATGAGCAGATAGATTACCGCCCGAAAAAAGAACATAAAAAACCCTCCAAACTTCAAAAACAGGTCTGGAGAGTGTCTGTTAAGTTTTTTAGGGCATAGCAATACCGCCCACCACACGCCGTTTTTTTATATGGTGAACATCCATGCTATGAATGAAATGCAGGCAATAAGCAATAGCTATCCATCTTCTTTTTATCCTCAACACAAATTTGTTTTTTTGCAGATAGCTGTTGCTTAAATTGCCACATTAATTTTTTATCCATTGATTCAAGTTTGGTAAAATTCTTTATGTATATTTTTATTGTTTTTCTTTTTTGCTGACATGATAAAAATAAATTGCGCGGATTAATAGCCCTCCAAACCAGCCGATTGGAGCGGCTATCCAAATTCCATTATAACCAAGCTTTGTGCCAAACAAAATAATAGCGACAGGCACTTGAAGGCAGCACAGGGAACATATGGAAGCAATCATCGGCACAAATGATTTTCCATACCCCAAAAGCAATCCGTTTAATACCTGCATGGCTGCAAAGATAATATAAAAAGCAGGCACAATCTTCAGATAGCTGTTGCCAATATCTAAAACAGACGTATCCCTATTGAATATTGATATAAATACAGACGGAAACAATACAATGACAACAGAAATACACGCTGATACTGCAATCCCCATAACCAATGCGTATTTCCCGCCTTTCAATACCCTGTCTTTCCTTTTTGCCCCTAAATTCTGGGCAGTAAAATTAGTCATAGCCTGCCCTAAGTTCAAGGCGGGCATTTCTGCAAAAGCATCTACCTTAGATGCGGCAGTATATGCCGCCATGCAATCCGTGCCAAACCCATTAATCAGAAACTGCAATGACATAAATCCCACACTCACAAATACTTGCTGTATCATGGCGGGCGTACCTATCTTCAAGCTCTTTTTTAATTCTGCCTTGTCAAACTGTAAATGCAATACATTAATAAACAAGCTGCGATAATGTATTTTCATATATACCATACAAACGATAAATGACAAAAGCTGCGATAACACAGTCGCAAATGCCGCCCCTGCCACACCCATTCCGAATGCCTTAATGAACAATATATCAAGCACAATATTCAGAAGCGCTGCCACTATCAGAATATATGTAGGTGTTTTTGAATCCCCCATCCCGCGAAGAATATTTGTAAGCGCGTTATATGCAAACGTGGGGATAACGCCGATAAACATAATTTTAAGATATATGTCAGCCGCTTCAAGCAAAGCGGACGGCACTCGGAAGACAAGCAGAATCTGATAGGAAAAACATATGCCCAAAGCAGCAATTATCAAACTGAGGCAAAAACAGAAAGCAAATCCCGTATCCATAACTTTTTTCGCAGATTCCATGTCCTTACTGCCAAAATAACGTGAAACCAATATGCTTGCCCCCATTGAAATGCCCATAGAAAGGGCAATCAGCAGATAGTGTATCTGAAAACTGAACCCTACCGCCGCCAGACATTCTTTCCCCAAAAAATTACCTACAATAACCGTATCCGCAAGATTATATAGTTGCTGGAATAGATTGCCGACCAAAATTGGCAGTGAAAATAAAAATATTGTCTTTAACTCATGTTCTCTCGTTAAATCCTTCATTTCGTAACCTCTTTCCTACTAAAATAAAATTTATTCCTTTTTGTTGCATGGTATTGTTTGCACACAATACATACAATATAGATTATATTCTTGACTTTGTATGTTTTCAATGCTAATATTGTATGTAATACAATTTTGAGCAGGGAGGGAAAAAGCTTGCCAGTTAATTCTTTTGAAAATTACCCAATGCCATGGATACCCGATAAAGAAAAATTAAAATCACCAATTTATATATCTATTGCGGAGCTTTTGGAACAGGATATCCAAAGCGGCAAACTGGCTGGAAATACAAAACTGCCGCCCCAAAGGGAATTAGCAGACTTTCTTGATTTGAACCTAAGCACAATAACCCGTGCATTCAAGATTTGTGAAAATAAGGGGCTAATCTATGCCAATATAGGGCAAGGCACATTTGTATCCCCAAATGCCGCCATCCCTTTTTTACATAAGGCAAATAACGGGTGCGTAGAACTGGGCATAATCAGACCTTTTTACCAGTATAATAAGATTGTCGCTGATATTGCGCAAAAAACCATACAACGCAATACTTCCCAGTATCTTTTTGAATTTGACAGCATATCGGAATCTTACAAGCACAAACAGACCGCCATAAAATGGCTGAAATCTTTCCATATAGAAACAGAGCCTGAAAACATCATGCTGACGGCAGGAACTCAAAATGCCCTGACGATTGTATTTTTGGCTCTTTTCCACTCTGGAGATAAAATCCTAACTGATTCTTACACTTATTCCAATTTTATCGGCTTAGCCAGACAGTTAAATGTCCAGTTGATATCAGTAGCCGCAGATGAGGATGGAATGATACCCGACCTAGTGGAAAAGCAGTGCAGGATAATGGATATAAAAGGAATCTTCCTAATGCCGTCCTGCAATAATCCGACAGGAACTGTCATGTCAATGGAACGAAAAAGGAAAATTGCCAGCCTCATACAGCAATACCATCTGATTTTAATGGAAGATGACGCTTATGGATTTATTGCAAATGATACAGGAGAACCGATTCAGACATTGATACCAGATAATACCATTTACCTGCACAGCCTGTCAAAATCACTTTCAGCAGGCTTAAGATGCGCATATATGGTTATCCCTGATTGCTTAAGACAAACCTTTCTTGAAACGGCTAATAATGTAAATTTGAAAATACCGCTGCTTAACGCAGAAATTATAAGCGAATTAATTGCAAGCGGCAATGCAGGCAGAATCATAGGGCAGAAAAAAAGACAGGCAAAAGAACGGAACAGGATATATAAAAAATACTTTCCAGACAGCATCTGCCCGAATGAATACAGCTTCTTCCAATGGCTGCCCCTGCCTGCCCATTATAACGGTTATCAGTTGGAAATGCAGGCAACAGACAATGGCATTCATATCTTCTGTTCTGACCGTTTTACCGTTGGCAAAGCTGAATCCACAGCTATAAGAATTGCAACCTGTTCCCCTGATTCCTTACAACAATTGGAAACAGGACTGAAAACCCTAAAACATTTGCTGGATAAGAATCAGCAATATATTTCACAAGCTAATTTCATAATATAGTTACTCCATTTGAAAGGCGGCAAAGAATTATATTCCCTGCCGCCAATTCTGATTATATAAAAATAATTTCTCCGTTCACAATTTCCCTCGCACAAGCCCTTATATTATTTATTTTGCCTGTCCACTCTATGGCATTTTCTTCCTTTAGCCGTTCCGTTATGTCCTGTGCCTGTTTCATGCTCTCTATAAGCCTTTCAAAGCGTTCCTGCGCCTGCCTGTCAATGACGGCTAGATAGGAGTTCAGTCTGCCACTTGTGAGAAGATTGGTGTATGTAACCTTGTGGTACTGTTTCAGATAATCCTGATGCCGCTGTCCCCATGTGCCTATCGGCTGTTCTTCTTCGTTGGGTAATATTAAATCTGGAATAAGATACCCATTTTCTTCGTGATATGTGCCGCCTAACTGTTCAAATATTGACTTCATATGCAAAAACTCCTTTTCTGTATGGTTTGGTTTCTGCGGGGCATCTGCAAGCAATGTGTCAGCAGGCTGTATGTATATACTATCTTTAAGTTAAGTAATCCCCCTCCTGCCTGTAAGTCAGTTCCATTCTTCATTCCCTCCGTTTCAATGGTTTGGTTTACCGTCTCGCTTTCACGCTTTAAAGTATTATATTGCAGTTTGGTGTCCTTTTCAAGTCCTATATCCGTATTTTGCAGTATTTTTTCCTTTACTGTCTCCTGTTCATATACCCTGATTGTCTTTCCAATCTCCATAAGCAGCGCTCTGCAGATTTCCGTATTGGCGTTGCCTATAACGGCTAGATCGTTTTGTGTATTGAATTTACCGATATATTTGAAATCCAGTTCCTTTTCCCACAATTCCTTTTCAATACCGCACCGTGATAAAACGGTATAGGCAATACTGGACGCAAGGGTGCTTTCCGCTTCAAAATACGCTATGGTTTCTGAAAAACTACTGTCTGCCATAAAGTCTTTGCAGTAATCTGCCGCAGCTGCTTTGCTGATTTCTATTATTCTTTTTTCAAAAGGCATCTGCGGATCTGTCATTCCATAAGTTTTTTCTAATTGGGCAAGTATAAGCTCCTTATGTTCTTCATTGAGCTCCCACAAATAGGGATAACGTCCAATGTTTTTTTCCTTATGTACATCGGATATGTCGAACACATATTTTAGTTTCGGATATTTACTGTCTGTATCAATCAGTGCAATCCCTTTTGCTCCCCGGTTTACCCGGCATTGCATTTTTTCATTCCATATTTGCAGGGAGGCGCAGGCTGTCGCATCCGGACGCTGTGCATGTATTAAAAGCTGGTCACAAAATGGATATTTATAAACCTGTCCCACTGTTGTAAGATAGTTTTTCCATTCGTTTGCGTCCTGCATGATACGTGCTGATGTTTCTTCTGCCAGTTTTGATATTTTCTCAAACTTCAGGTTTCGGTTCTGCTCCATTTTGGTCTCACCCCACATTCTTACTTAACGTACTCTTATAAAATGTGTATTCCACATACTTTTATCAGAAAAATTATTTTTAGCATCTATACAAAATATATCCGTAATGTCATTGCCACATTCTAACTCTTCAAGACTTCTTCCATTACCACAATGTAATTCATCTATATCAAATCCCTTTTCCATAAAGTATTGATCTATTTCACTGGATAATTTTTTAGTCTCACCTGTAAGTTTGGCTAGTCTATGCATTTTCCTTATAATTTCTTTTGATATATTCAATCTTCTATTTTCACCTTTCCCAATAAGGCGGCTAATTTTACTATTAACCGCCTGCTTTATCATAGCTTTTCGTGATATATCCCATGACGAACCCTGTTTCTTGCGGCTTTTCAGCCAGGTGTTTCAACCTGAAATTATCCCCCAAAAAAGGCAGCCCTTTCAAGCTGCCTCTTCCCCTGACAATATTGGAGGTGTCAGGGTGTCTATATTATGCGATTGCTCGTAATATAGCTTATTAATATCCAATAATATCTATTTATGACTCTAGCATCTTATGCTTTAATAACCTCAAAGCATCCAATAAACAATTATATTTGTATACCATTTCAAGCCTCTGTTCTTTAACGCTATCTTTTTGATAACCTTCATATTGTAAAATTAATTTATCAATCAATGATATACTATATCCACCTGCAGGAACATCCGCATTATCCGAGATTACAAGTGGTTCCTCTTGTACATCTAACGGATCAACAGCATTATCTGTTGAAGGCAATCGCTCTGTATCTGTAACAGATTCGGGCTCTTTCGGTTCCGATTCGTCTTCCAGTTCACGAAACGTCCCATCTACCACCATCTGCATTTGTCCCGGTAAAGCAGCGTAACGCTCCCCTGATGTCTGCTCCTTAATCTGTTCAATTTGTACATGTTCATCCTTCCCCGCTTTATTTTCCCTCTTTAGCTTTTGTATCTGCTTCACTGACATATCCGGTGTTACCTGTTCGATAAGCTTTTGGTCACTGATTGTCAGCAGCTCCTGCAACTGGCTCTTTCCATACTCTTTATATTTCTCCCCTAAATAAGGGCTGTCACCATCGCTGCTGAATTTTTCGCAAATACTAATATACCTTGATGCCGTGGATTGTGTTAAATTTAATTCCTGCCTGGCACACTCCCAAATATTTTCATAGCCTTTACTTTTATAAAGCTCGCCATCCCTAATATGCTTCAAATAGTAACCGACCGCCACAAAATTCTCGGCAGCGGCAACCATTTTTTCCTTTGCCATATCAATCGAATCCTGCAGATTAAGGTTTTTATACCAGTCCTCCTTCGGAGCAACAAAGGAATTGAGTGAAAACCCTGGAACTGTTTTTCCTGCGCCCATAGTTATACACCTTCTTCCAAAATCATAAATTCACATGTAAAATCATTGTAAGCCTTTGAGACCGTTCCGGTCGGATCATATTGGTATATACTCATTCCGGCGGCAGGCGCTTCTTCTGCAGTCACCGCTCTTGGTATAGTGCTGGAAAATATGTGTATGCTATGTCCATATGTATTTTTTACAATATCTGTTATTTGCTTGTAGTTATTTGTACGGTTATTTGCCAGGGTAAATAAGATTCCGTCAACCGCAAGGCTGCTGTTCAACCCTTCCGTTACAACCTGACTGATTGTGCCGAGAAGCTGCTCCAATCCTTTTGCGCTATAATACTGTGCCTGTACGGGTATCAGAACACCGTCTGCTGCGGTCAGTGCATTTAGTGTAATAATATCCAGTGACGGTTTGCAGTCAATAATGATATAGTCATATAAATGATATATCATTTCCAAATATGTATTTAAAATCTTTTCCCTGCCAATATAGACGGACAGCAATTTCATTTCCATTAATGATAAGTCAATTGATGATGGAATAAGGTCAATCCCTTCCTCGTGATGCAGCACTCCGAACTCCTGCGTGATATTAAAGTCCTTGCTGATAATCTTTTCCATAATGGTAGCAATCGTAATATCCTGTTCATCCGGATTATATCCCAGCCCCTGTGTCGCATTCCCCTGCGGATCCAAGTCCACCAGGCAGACCTTTTTTCCTGCCCTTGAAAGTCCGACGCCCAAATTAATACTTGTTGTGGTCTTTCCCACTCCACCTTTTTGATTTGCAATCGCAATAATTCTGCTCATAAATTTTTCCTCCATAAAAATTTAGTGATGGTTAATAGTTCCATTTATTCAAAAGGCTGTTCCGCCCATTGATAACGAATTAAATACAAAAAAGAACCATATGCTGAGGTTCTCCTTATTATTCTTAGTTATTTACTTTTTACATAATAAATCTCAGGTATTTAAGCTGGATATGGTAATTTTGAGTATCGCAATTCTCTGTGCAATTGCAATGTTAATATATGGGGTATTAAATTTTATTGAGCAAAAAATGCAGATTGATTAAAAAAACAGGCATCTTTGTATCCTTTTATGACAAAGATGCCTGTTTTTCAGATAAATATATTGCTTAATAGCATAAACTTTACTCCCAAATGCATCCGTATCCTTGACCGTGGATTTGATGCCAATGACTATTACCGCTATCCGGTTTAAAATATAACAGTTTAACCTGGAGGATTCAATGGGAATATCCTTACAGTCCAGTCCACCATAGCGTCAATTAAACGGATTTTTCCCTGGTTCATTCCAAATGATTCTTTTCAGCTTAATTAATATTTTCTTAATTTGTTCAAGGACAGGCATCGTTTTTACCCAATGCCAAACCATATTAATGATTCTCTCTGATGAATATTGTAATATTTTGTCCTGCAGTTTATCTAAATATTCTATTTTATTTTGGACTGCATTATATTCTGCATACTGCCGCGCATTCATACCTTTTTTGTTTAAAAATTTTTTTCTATCAGCTAATTCTACCTTATATTCTTTAATAATCTTTTTTAATGAACGAATGCTTGGTTCTAAACTTTCTATATTCTGACTGTTTTCACTTATATAATTATACAGTTCATTTACAATCTTATCATACTGCTCTATTTTCTGTTTATTGTAATCTAATATCTTCTGCCTTGCGCCAAGTACTGCCTCCGCCAGAAATGTTCTCTTAAACCCCCAATTTATACCTGCAAAACAGATATAAAGGCACTCACCTCCACACATCACAACCGTCCATAAATTCATGAATACAAACTCACTATAAAACGTTTTTAAAAACATACTCAAAAAAAATGATATTATTGCCGAAACAAATATCATCACAATGTATGATGTAAATACTTCAAAATAGTAGAGTTTCCTTATCCTATTATCCGAAACGATTCTTCCTTCCCCAAATTGCTGTACATACCTAAGTAAAAAATATACCATGACAGACACAGCAATAACACATATCTCTGTATCTATATAACTACTCCCCAATTTATATGCATAATATGCCCCGATACTGCAATTAAGAAAAAGTATCACTGGAAGTTCAAACAAAGTTCTGGAATATCCTTTAACCTCTCTCTTGGACCTTTCCCAATCTTCCTTCAGCATTAATGATAAATAATAAATCAGCAATTCTTTATGCTCATTAAACTCTTTTTTGTTCTTTACCTGCCTTATATTTTCAATCTCCGCCCATATATGGGAATCTCTTGCATAATCATTCTCCATTCTTTTCCCATATGGATTGATATTCACTTCTAACTGTACTAAATACCGATTTATATTCCTCTTCTTTTTGCCTTGAAACTCTGTCTTCTCTATATTTTCACTAATCTTTCTGACTTTTTCCCTCCATTTCTCCCTTTCAGTTGTAATATGCGTCAAAGCACTGTTTCTTTTATTCGTTATATAACCAAATAAAGCGCCTACAACAGAACTAATTACTGACGAACCTAATATTATTCCAATAATCGTATTTTCCATTTCAAATCCTCTTGTTGTGTAAGAAATTTAAACAAAGTATTTATATTTGCTGCCTGCCAGATGATTTCTTTTCTATTATTTATTAAAAGCTATCTGCAGCTTCATCATATCATAAAATAACTTAAAAGACCAACCACAATATAGTGACTGGTCTTCAACAAACATTTTTTGACAATAAGAGAAGGCATCTGTTCCATATCCTGCTTTTGAGTAATATCTGCAGGTCCTGGTAATGAGTTTACTGATATGCACATACCAGCACCGTCAATAGCTGCCTTAGAAGAACTCTGTTTATTTATAGAGAATAATATTTCAACCTACAGTGCAGGATATTTCACTCACCTTACTATAATTTATGTTCCTTAAAAAATATATTTCTTTTTTATGCGCGATACCATTCAAAATATATCCCTATTTCCGTTCCAATTTCCTATACGCCATTCCCCAAAAAGTACGTCATTTATACGCCATGTACACCGTTGAAAGGGCAAAAAGTACACCATTTGTACACCATTTTACCCCAAAAATACGAGAAATTACGGGAAACTGCATGACTTTTTCCACCGTCTGCCAATCCCTGAAAGCCTTGATTTTACTAGGCTTTCAGGCATCTATCGCAGGTTCCCTTTACAGGTCATACGGTGTCACCTGATAAACGTAGTAATTGAGCCAATTCGTATATAGATTATTACTATGCGACCGCCACTGCAAGCTAGGTCTGTTTTCAGGATTATCCTCCGGATAATAATTTCTCGGAATATGTATCAAAAGTCCCTTCCCCAAATCCCGCTTATACTCCGCGTCCAATGTAAACCTGTCATACTCAGGATGCCCGTTTACAAAAATCTTTTTCCCATTTTCAGCATACGCCAAAAAAACCCCTGCTTCATCGGACTCTGCAAGCACTGTAATCTTACCGCACTTATGAATTGCATCGGCGGGCGTTTCCGTATGACGACTGTGCGGAGCAAGGAAAAAATCATCAAATCCGCGGACCAACGGTGTCTTTCTGTTTCCTACCCGATGCGAATAAATCCCAAACAGCTTCTTTGGAAGTTTTCGTTTTTGGATTCCATAATAATGATAAAATCCCGCCTGCGCCCCCCAACAGATATGAAGCGTCGAAGTCACATGAAACTCCGCCCAATCCATTATCGTGCAAATCTCATCCCAATAATCAACTTCTTCAAATTCCATATCCTCCACTGGCGCGCCGGTAATAATCATTCCGTCAAACCGTTTGTCCTTAATCTCCTCAAACGTCGTATAAAAACGGTTTAAATGATTTGCCGAGGTATTCAGGGACACATGGCTTGTCACCATCAGAAAGGTCACGTCCACCTGCAGCGGCGTGTTGGAAAGCGCACGCAGAAGCTGCAGCTCCGTGTCCTGCTTAATCGGCATCAGATTTAAAATACAAACCTGCAGCGGTCTGATATCCTGATGCATCGCCCGGCTTTCATCCATGACAAATATATTTTCATTTTCCAAAATTTCCTTTGCAGGCAATGCACTCTGCACTTTAATCGGCATTTCTCTTTCCCCCGTATCCCTTTATTTTTCAAACGTTTAAGGCTGCATATCAAGATAGTCCGCCATAAACTGTTCTTCCGTAACGATTGGCACATCCAGTTCTTTCGCTTTCTTATTCTTTGACGAGGAGGACGCAATATCATTATTAATCAGGCACACCGTCTTTGCGGATACACTGCCTGCCACCTTGCCGCCCCGTTTTTCAATCAAATCCTTAAGCGCATTCCTGCTGTCAAAATGCACAAGACTACCCGTAACCACAAATGTTTTTCCCGTAAGCGTCAGCCCCGCCGCGTCTACTTCTTCCTTCTTGATTGTAAGCTCCTTTAAAAGATTGTCAAACTGTTCACAATGATCCGCAACAGCAAAATAATCTTCAAACGCCCTTCCAATCACCTCCCCAATACCGTCAATTGCACTTAATTCTTCCGCTTGCGCCTTACGCACGGCATCCAAATCATAATCATAATATCTGCAAATAACCTTTGCGTTCGCAAGACCGATATTGGGGATTCCAAGACTGTATATCAGTTTGGGGAGTTCTGCCGTTCTCGCCGCATCAATACTCTCTATCAGCCTGTTATAAGACTTCTCGCCAAACCCCTCCATCGCGATAATCGCATCACAGTGCTCCTCAAGATGGAAAATATCACGGTACTGATGAATAAACCCTTTCGCAATAAACTTTTCAAGCGTCGCCTCCGAAAGCCCGTCAATATTCATGGCGTCACGCCCCACAAAATGCGTAAACGACTTGATTTTTTTTGCCTCGCAGTCAGGATTTGTACAGTAAAGCGACTGCACTTCCCCCACTGCGCGCAGCTGCGTATCTCCACCGCACACTGGACAATGTTCGGGTATCTCAATCGTGTCACTATTTGTTAAATTTTCGTCAATCTGCGGAATAATCATATTTGCCTTGTATACGGTTATCCGGTCACCGATGCCAAGCCTTAAGCCTTTCAGAATGCTGATATTGTGGACCGATGCACGGCTTACCGTCGTTCCCTCCAGCTCCACGGGTTCAAAAATGGCAATCGGATTAATCAGCCCCGTACGGCTCGGACTCCACTCAATCTCCTTTAAAACAGTCTCCCTGACTTCGTCCGCCCACTTAAACGCAATCGAATCCCGCGGAAATTTTGCCGTGCGCCCAAGCGACCGCCCGTACTCAATATCATCATAAATAAGCACCAAACCGTCGGAGGGCACCTCGTATGTTTCCACGCGGTTCTCGTAATCTGCTACCGCCTCAATAATAGTATCCTGCTTTACCCGCACATACTCAACCACGTCAAATCCCTGAGCCGCAAGAAATTCATATTGTTTTTCCCGCGAATTGTCAAAATCGACAAACGCCCCGTTTTCCTGTGCCTGCACAAGGGAAAATGCATAAAACCGCACATTCCGCTCGGCTGTTATCTGATTATTCAACTGTCTGACGGAACCGGAACACAAGTTCCTGGGATTTTTGTACCTTGCCTCCACATCTGCAATACGGCTGTTAATCGCCTCAAAATCGCCATATGTGATAACCGCCTCGCCGCGAAGGATTAATTCACCCTGATACGCTATTTTCAGCGGGATATTTTGAAAAACACGCGCATTGTTTGTAATGACCTCTCCGACCTCTCCGTTTCCGCGCGTGACCGCCTTTACAAGCGCACCGTTTTGATACGTCAACACAATCGTCAGTCCGTCAAGTTTCCAGCTCAAAAGCCCATCCTTATCACCAAGCCAGCTTACAAGTTCCTCCCGCTCTTTCGTCTTCCCAAGAGAAAGCATCGGGCTTTCATGCGACTCTTTGGGCAGCTCATCCACTGCCTCATATCCCACACGCATGGTAGGGCTTCCCGCAAGTACCATTCCGGTTTCCTGTTCCAAAGACTCCAACTCGTCATAAAGTGCATCATATTCACGGTTGCTCATAATCTCCCTGTCCTGTGCATAATACGCCTTCGATGCCTCATTCAGCTTTTGTGAAAGTTCCCGCATTCTATGTATTGTTTCCTTGTTCGCCGCCATTTTGCCACATGCTCCTTTCGCCGCCGGTTGCGCCCTATTTCAGTTTACAAAGCCTGTACAGCTCCATAAGCTCTTCGCCCTGAATCTCCCTATACGCTCCTGTCTTTAACGCCCCCAACTCAATATTCATTATCCGCACACGAACCAAGCGCTTTATATGATAGCCAAACTGCCCGCACATTCTTCTAATCTGCCTGTTCAGGCCCTGTGTGAGTATAATTTTAAATGTATATTTTCCTGTCTGTTCCATCCTGCAAGGTCTTGTCGTTTTTTCTAATTCCTTTAAGTATACGCCGTTTGCCATACCGGAAAGAAAGCTGTCTGTAATCTCCTTATCAACCTTTACGATATACTCCTTTTCATGACAGTTTGCCCCTTTCATCATGTTTTGAATCAACGCACCGTCATTTGTCAAAATCATCAGCCCTTCCGACTCCTTGTCAAGACGCCCGGCATATGTCAGCCGCACCGGATATTTCACGGCTTCAACAATCGTCTTTTCTGCGTACTTATCCTTCTCAGTACAGGTCACGCCCACAGGCTTATTGTACGCCAGCACCACTTTTGCAGACAAAGGTTTGACGGATTTTTTGTCCACCTCCACAAGATCTTCGTCCGACACCTGTATCCCGCTTACGGCAGTCTGTCCGTTCACGCACACCCTGCCGCCTTCTATCAGCTTATCCGCCTCCCTGCGGGAACAGATACCGCACGCTGCAATATACTGATTCAACCTCATTCCAAGCATTCCTTCCCTTCTGTTCCTGCAGTCTTAACAAACTTTACAGAAATTTTTTCAGCCGTGCGATCGTTTTCTCCTCAAACGTCATAAATTCCTTTGCAATTTCCATTGACATATTACCGTAATTCTGATGATGATTAATCGATTTCCACATTCCCGTCAGTCCCCGGCCGCTGTTTTGTATCACCACCTCCGCAAGTTTTCCGGTACTGCAGTCTGCAAGCGTACTCATATGAATACCGCCTGCAAGAAACAAATCGTTCGCAGCGCTTGGATGATAACTGTCCGCCTGCTCATTGTTGAGCCTGTCTGTCGCTTTATTCTGTATCACGGAATACATCAGTTTTTCTTTCGCAAGTTCACGCGAAAGCGCCGTACTGTTTGTTTTCTCCGCCACGACGCCAATCGTCTTAATTGCCATATCGGCATTCTTCTGCACTGCCTTCAAAATTTCCCTGTCATCATGATTCATTCCGGTAACCATTCCTTTCCATAATCTGAAAATCGTTTGCTGTTCCTATTATTTCCATCTTATGAAAAGGATATACAAAGCCCATGCAGCCAATTCGACCGCATGGGTTTTCTTTTACAACGCATTACTCAAAAAATTCTGCCTTCACATAACCTGTGATGCCGTTATATTTAATCCGGTACCATTCTCCCAAATCCTGCAAAAGTTCATAAGAAGTATCCGCCTGTGCCACGCCAAGCTTCTCCGAATCCTGACTTGCCGCGCTTCTGACATTAACATTTGTAGTTGCCTTCACGGAACCGATTACTTCACCTGCTTCCTCTGTGGAAATCACCTCAAGGTAATCACTCTTTATGTATGCCTCGGTGCCTTCATAAATCACCTTACTCCAACCGTTGATTCGCTCCTCAATACGTGTCAGTTCTGTCCCCGGTGACACTTTTCCAATACGATCCGCTTCCTCACTGTCGGATTTACGGACATTGACCGTATCTATTGCACGCACAAGCTGATTTACCGCCTGATTTTGCGGCTGTTCCTCCTCGGGCTGAGGCTCTTGCGTTGACTCTGCCTCGCCTCCCTCACTCTCCTGTGCGGCGGCAGTTTCATCGTTTTGTCCCTCAAGCTGCGCAAGCGCTACACCAACTTCCGTCTTGACCTTTCCTGGCAGCTCCTCCATAAATGTGTTGAGTGTCTCATCAGACGCAACCGCATACTTATAGTCCACATCAATCCGGTTGTAGAGATCCACCACATCATCCTGATTGGTTACAAGCTTAAACGCCGCATCAACATTTTTTTCCATGTCACCGTCTATTTTCAGACTGCCGTCCTCCGCGGTGTAAACATAAAACGCATTCAACCCCGGCGCTGTTGTTTCAATATCCTTAATCTTTACATCATACGAAACATATACAAAATAAGAATTTTCGTCCAATCCGGGCTTCGTATAACACGTAACATTTGCATATTCATCAATAAATTCACTGCGCTTTTCATATGTTATCAAAGAAGTATCATCATTGTAATCCATCAGCGCAACAATGGTATCCATATCTCCGTCACCAAGAGCCTTAAAAAATCTGCGCATAAGCTCATTGACATTTTCGTAGGCATTTTCCTGCAAAGGTTCGTTATTAAGATGTGCTTCCTCCGCATTCTTGTCTAAATTCAACGCTGCACTGTCTGCGTCATCCACACCATTTGAGCTGACAATGGAAATAATAAAGGCAATGACGATTGCACATGCCGCTACCGGAAGCAAAACCTTGAGCACACTAAGCGCAATCCCTTTGATCTGCTCCGATGAAGCAGCGCTGCCTTCCTTCCCCTTTAACGGCGCTGCAGCCTCTTTTTGCCGGGAGATAACCGGAGTATTCTGTGCTGTAACGGCTTCTGTATTCACCGCATTATTTTTATTTATATTTTCATCAGTTTCCGTGTTCTGCACGTCAATCTGTTTATTTACTTCATTTATATTACTGCTCTGCTGCACTTTACTCTTTTTTGGGTTTCTTTTCTTAGCCATGTGTCCTCCTTTTCGCCATTCTCTATCCATGTATCTATCCATTTGCACATGCAAATGCACCCGGCAGGAATCGAACCTGCATCAAAGGCGTCGGAGGCCTCCGTTCTATCCATTAGACTACGGGTGCAACTTTTGTAATAATAACACAAATACCTTCCTTTGTCTATAAAAGCAGACAAGTATTTTTTGGAATTTTATTTTTTAAAATTTTTCAGCAAGCGAATCAACCAAAGATACTTGTTCCTGCAACGCCTGAAAGGATTGTGCATCATTTTTTTGAAGATCATCGAGAAACGCAAAAAGCTTATCACGCAGCTTATAGTGCTCACGCGCATCCACACGGTAGGAATTGGCGATGCGTGTAATTTTTTCGTAATACTTTGCAATTTGGCGCTCATTTTCTTTTTTTAAAGCATTTTGGAAAAGTTCTATATTGTCAGTTTCCGGTGAATCCGTAATCTTTGCAAACGTGTTTGCTCCAATCGCATAATAGTCCTCACCAACCTGATAGATAAAACATTTCTTTTCATAAAGGCTTTCCTTAAAGGCGCTCATGACCGTCCTCCCGTACGCTTTTGCTGTCTTCTAAACGAAACATAATTATTCTACCATTATTTTCCGGATTTGTCACGACTTTTTGAGGTTTTTCATATATTCCTTTACTTCTGTATCCGGATTCAGGGATTCCCGGACCTTTTGAAGCGCCTTATTATACGTCCACTTGTCCATCTGACAGTCCTTTGCAATCATCCCATGCACTTCATACGGAAAACACACAAACGCCTCCGCAAGAAGCCATGCCGCAGCCATCTGCGCATAATATCCCTGCGTAAACGGGCGGTTTAAGGTTGATAAAATTTTATCAAGATAGAAAAAATTATGCCTTACCACAGCAGAACGCTCCCTGTTTTCCTCATTTTGGTCCAGTGCCGCCATATTCACGCTTCGATTTCTTGGCAGCTTTTTATTCTCCCTGTCGTATTTCAGATACTGGCTCAAAAGCAAAATCAAGGCAACCCGCACCTCAAACTCTTTGTCCGAATACAAATATCCCTGAATCGCTTCCCACACCGCATCGCGGTGTCTGTTTGCAAAAGTAAACGAATTGCAAAAACTGTCGCACACCGACCAGTCGTCAATCATCGGCACAAACTGCGCAAGGTAACGAATGCCCTCCTCCTGCGCTGTGTCCTTCTTTGCCGTACCGTATCCGATTATCATGCCGCGCAGCATGGTTTCCTCAAAATACACATCCGCACAGGCATCCTGTGCACTGTCTACTTCGCTGCGCCAATCCCCTTTTGCTATGTCTTTTGCAATCGCGCGCAGCTTTGGCAGCCGCACGCCCAAAAGCGGTTTTGCTCCCGGGACAAGCGCTGCCGAAAAGTCGCGGTATTCCGGCTCCGCATACTGCGCGATTTGATCTCTTATTTCCGTTCTCATGCCTGCTTTTCACCTTTTCTGTACTGAACCGGCGTCATTCCCATTTTTTTCTTAAATACACGGTTAAAATGCTCCACATTCGGATAGCCCACCGCCATCGCCACGTTTTCCACAGTCATATTGCCGTTTCTAAGCAGCGTTTTTGCCTTTTTCAGACGAATATTAATCAGTAAGTCCCCAAATGTCTTGCCGGACTTGTCATGGATATATTTGCTCAAATACGGCTCGGAAAGGTGGAAATGCGCCGCAATGTCGCTCAGTGCGATTCCCTGATAATTTGCCTGTATATAATTCATAATCGCCATCATCCGCTCGTCCTGACAGGCATCATTGCTCTGCACCTCAGGAAGCTTATTGACACTGACGCAAAGGGCATGAATCGATGCCTTGATAATGTCGTCATCCATTCCTGCGCCCCAGTATTTTTCTCCTTTACACGTAATGCACACATACGCGATTGCCTTGGAAGACGATCCCATTGTAAGCGCATGCTCCTCATAATTTGAGAGCTGATAGCTGACGCCGAAATACTGCTTAATTGTGTTGCTCACCGCATCAAGTCTTCCGTTTCCGTTTGCGTCAACAGTTGTCTTTTTATCGCCGCAGGTAATGATTGCTTCCGCCATAATGCCGTCAATCTGTTTAAAGTGGCACTCGTTGATTTGGAAAAACGGCGTATTGTCCACATAATTTTCCACGAAAATATCATACACCCACTGCGGTGAAAGCTCCTTGTGCTCGTTGTCCGACACATCCTTTACCAAATAGCCGACCTCCTCGCGCATCGCCTCAGGAAGCGATATGCCGAAGTTCTGTTTTAAGATGTAGTTGACACCGCCCTTACCCGACTGGCTGTTGATACGGATGACATCCGCCTCGTAATTTCTGCCCACGTCCTTGGGGTCAATCGGCAGATACGGCACAAACCATTTTTCGCTGTTTTGATCCTCACGCCACTGCATTCCCTTTGCAATCGCATCCTGATGCGAACCGGAAAATGCCGTAAACACCAAATCGCCCGCATACGGCTGACGCTCATGTACGTGCATCCGCGTGAACCGCTCATACTTTTCCCGGATTTTGGTCATATTCGAAAAATCCAGTTTCGGATCTACACCATGCGAAAACATATTCATCGCAAGCGTGACAATATCCACATTGCCCGTGCGCTCGCCGTTTCCAAACAATGTCCCCTCGATACGGTCCGCACCCGCAAGAACCGCCAACTCCGCCGTACTCACGCCGCACCCTCTGTCATTGTGCGGATGAACGGAAAGCGTAACGGCGTCCCTGTATTTTATGTTTTTGTGAATGTACTCCAACTGTGTGGCAAACACATGCGGCATGGCATTCTCAACCGTCGTCGGAATATTGATAATCGCTTTATTTTCAGCGGTCGGCTGCCAAACGTCAAGCACAGCGCTGCAAACCTCCACGGCATACTCAACCTCTGTTCCGTGGAAGCTTTCCGGACTGTACTCAAACGAAAAACTGCCCTCCGTCTCGTCGGCAAGCTGTTTTAACAGCTTTGCACCTTCAACCGCAATCTGTTTGATTTCCTCCTTGCTCTTTTTGAACACCTGTTCACGCTGTGCTACAGATGTCGAGTTATAAAGGTGGACAACGGCATGCGGCGCCCCCTTAACCGCCTCAAATGTCTTTTTGATAATATGCTCCCTTGCCTGCGTGAGTACCTGAACCGTCACGTCGTCAGGTATCATATTGCGCTCAATTAAAGCACGCATAAACTCGTACTCCGTTTCCGAAGCCGCCGGAAACCCGACCTCGATTTCCTTAAATCCAATGTCTACCAAAAGTGTAAAAAACTCCAGCTTTTCCTCAAGGCTCATCGGCTCAATCAACGCCTGATTGCCATCGCGCAAATCCACCGAACACCAAATAGGCGGTTTTGTAATCGCATCCTTCTTCACCCAGTCATATGTACAGACAGGCGGTAAAAAATATGTCTTTTCGTATTTTGCTGCATTTTTCATGTTATTATCCTCCAATATTATCTGTTTTTATTCCGAGACACTACCAGTCCCGCTCTCCAAGCGCGTCCTCGACATCAATGTCAATATCAAACCAATTTAAAATTTCAATCACATCTGCCGCAATACTGTCCCTTGCCACCGTTTCAATTTCACTGTCGTTCTCCTCAAATTCCTCCTGCAGGTCATTGACTGCAATCGTCATTGCGTCAAACTTCTCCTGAATCTGTTCCACGTCCGTAACACCTGTTTCCAAAAAAGCAATCACATTTTCCAACTCTGCCTTAACTTTGTCTACCAAAAAATCGGGAAAGTAATCGTCACTGTACATCTCCTTTAAAAATTCATACCCTGCATCAAACTTCTTCATGTTTCATCCTCCTTAAAATACGCTCCTTTTCGTCAAGTGTCAACATTGTTCTCTAATTTGTCTCACAAGATAAAAAATCTTTCGTCCTACAACTTCCCGTTGTAAAGACGAAAGACATCAAATTTCTTCCGCGGTACCACTTTACTTTATACCGTTTCCCACAGCATACCCTTTTTGGCACAAACATGCCGTATCCCGGTAACGAGGGATATTCCGTTGCGCCCTACTGATACAGTTTCATACCGGTTCAGGCACAAAGCTCCAAGACGAGTTCACCGCAGTTCCCGTACTGTCTCGCACCAAACGACAGCTCTCTGAAACGCTCTGTGCAGCTACTGCTTCTCTTCACAGCCATTATCTCTTCAGTTCTGTTTTATCATACCATTCCTTTAGATGTTTGAAAAGGATTAAAATTAATCATTTATATTGATATATTTTAATTGTTATGAATTATAAAACCCCTTCCCCATCAAACACAATCAGCTCCCTGTGCGCCTTTTTGCACCGTTCAAGCGCCTCCTCACTGCTGTGTTCCTTAATCCATTCATATTCACTGTCCCTTAACGGAACAAGCCACAAAAGATTTATTCCTTCATACTTTTTGACAGTTGCATATCCAATCTCGATGCGTCTGAAATCATTGGGATAATCACAATAATACTGCTCCACCAAAAACCTCCTCCCTAATCATTAATCCCTTTCCGGTACTCAGCAAGCTCCTGTTCAAACGCTTCCGTCTTATAATATCCGCAGGAAAACATCTCCGGACAAAAGCCGCGGTAAATACATTCCTTCACCATACAGCTTGCAAGTTCCGGCTCTGTTTTTTCGATTTCCTCCTTAACAAGCTGCCACGCCTCCCTTGTCTCCCTGCTGGCACAGGAACAGAGACGTTTTCTGCTGATATTAATCAACGCCTGCGCGTCCGCCTCACATGCATGGCTGACAAGCGCTCCCTGCGGAAGTTCGTCACGGCTAATTCCGGTTCGGTCACTTCTCTGAGTCGAAACCCAGTGCTCAATGCCAATTTTATGTCGTACCATATGGACGCTCACCCATGATTTTAAATCTTTCCAACGCCAATAAAATTTCATGCGCCTGATAGGAGAATGTTCAGACAAAATCAGCTTTCGTTTCCATTCTGAATCAGGATATTTCCCGGTAGTTTTTCCAACCGTATTCATGGCGGAGTCCTTGATGTCCTGCCAGTTGTCATCATGTTTGAAATTATCAATATACATCCTGAACCTCATTTCCGTTACTGTTTATTTATTAGAATTTTTTCGTGCTGCAGCCGCTTCAATCTGCCTGCATTCTTCTGCCAGCTCCCTGACCAAATGATACAGCGTCCACTCCACATTTTTCGGCGTTGCCGTTGCTTTCAGTTTAATCGGTGCAAGCCCGATACGCTTGTAAGAAGCCAAAAATTCATCCAGTGTTTTATTGGAAACGCCGGCAAAAATAAGGACCTCCGGCATGCAAAATATTGCAGGCGCTTTTTCCTCGTTCTGCATCTCCAGCGGCTTTATGCCCCTGATTCCCGCAAGAACCCCCACCTGTGTGTTCAAGTCTGACATTTTAAGCTGTTTTGCCTGTAAGGACATTCCCATACAGAGTACCTCTATTTGGATTCTCTTATTGTCGTCCTGTAAATAGTACATTACCGTACCGTTTCCTGCCATAGCCTGTTCCTGCCTTTCCCAAAGCATCTGTAAAATTTCAGCCTCTCATCATTCAATTCCCTATTCTTAATGGAACAAACCACTCATAAAGCTGCGAATGCTGTCAGAAATATCGTCCCATGTAACAGCTTCTTTCACTTTCATTGGTTTTCCGGTTATTTTAAATTTCACAGTCTTTGTTCCGCTGTAAGAGCCGATTCCTCTTATTACCGCCGTAGCTGTTCCTTTATTGATATTATTTGCATACGATGACAATGGAATTTCATAATCCGTTCCCATTATAAGCATCTTGGTCTGACCATTCTCCCTAATTGTCACTGTCAGGTCCGCTCCCTCAAGCGTAACCGCTTCTCCTGTATAAGTCTTTACAATGGTCTTTCCGTTTGCTCCCTTATTGAGCACAACCTTTGCCTTGGCAATATTACTGCCTACCGTAAATTCTTCCTTTGATGTCTGTCCTGTAAGATTTTGGGAATCTTTTGCCACCGCTTGTACCTGAATCACATCACCCTTGCTCAATACATCTGTCGGATTGCATTGCATCCCGCCCTTATATACAAAAAGCTCATACTGTGACGTCTTCAACGAATTTCCGTTTTTATCGGTTATCACCGCAGTTACCTTGCCAGCCTTGATTCCCTCATATGCATTGACTGCCTCAATTTTAATCTCTTCCATAGAAAGCGGTTGAATGTCATACTCCGCGCTATCGTATTTCTTAGCATAATTTCCCCTGCCTGTAATGACAATTTTGCCTTTTTCTCCTGCCTTTTTATTTGCAGAATATTTCACGGTATAATCCGTACCATTTTTAAGCGGCTTACCATCATATGAAACGGTTATAGATGCCGGAACCGCACCTTTTACGGCATATATACCAGGAGCTGCCTTTACCGCAACCTTACTTGCATTTGCCTGTAAATCAATCGGCATAATTTTAAAGGTACCCTTTACCCGTGTCAACTTATTTTTAGCATCTTTTGCACCGGTTATTAAAATTGTTGCCGTACCCTTGTTGATGTTGTTGGACAATGCCACATTTGCTGCAATTGCCTTTCCGCCGGCTTCATATAATCCACTTTCCTCATTATAGGTGTACGGTACCGGAATTCCGTTCCCTAGTGTAAGTGTAAAACCGGGACGCTGCTCTTCTCCTGTATAAAACTGCGGATCAATTTTACTCAGTTTTGCACCTTTAAGCTCCATCAAATCCTTTGTAACTGTTGTTACTTCTTTGATTGTAAAGGTTCTTTGCGTGTCCTTACCCTCATAGTTTCCTTTTCCGGTCACCGTAATGGTTGCCGTGGCACCTGCCTTTACATTATTTTTATACTGAACCGTATAATCAACGCCCGGCGCTAACAATCTGCCGCCGTCAACATTATAATCAACTACGCCAATATTGGGAACAATTTTTACGCCCGTATAATCATAGGAGTCCTCCAAACCGACGATTGCAATGCCTTCACGCGGCTCATTGTCATTTGAATCACCAGCCAAACCGTACCTTGCCCGGAATGTCACATCCTCCATAACTTTATACGGAAATTGAACTGTTTTTCCGTTTAACATCCACCCTTTAAATACATATCCTGACTTTTGACAGTCGCTGGGATCAAATGCGGTTCCCTTTACGACAAGCCGCTCTCTTCCCCCGCCGTTAACAAGTGTGCCTCCGTCCGTATCTAAAATTACCGTACAATATATGAGTTCTTCTCCCTCTGCGACATATACTGCCTTTAAGTGAATTGTCTTATCTGCCCCCGCATCCGCCGGATTGACAACATAGGGAGACTTCACAAGTTCACCCGAATGTCCTAATGACCACCCGATAAATTTCTGACCTGCGGGTGCAGTACAATCTTCAAGGCGTAATCGTTCTCCTGTAGATACCACAACGGTTTCCTGTGTTCCCGCTGGAAGCGTTCCGCCGTTCGCATCATATTTCACCGTAAATTGTTCTGCCTCATAAAGTGCCGTAATGATAATGGTTCCGCCCGTTGCATCATCTGCAGTAACTTTATAAATATCCTTTAATATTGTCGCACCATCATCTGCCGACCATCCTTTAAACAGATACCCTGCCGCCGGAATACAGTCTGAAGGAAGTGTAAGCTCCTCCCCCGCCTTCGCCGTAAAACTGTTCACCGTAAGATCTTCTGGTGCAGTTCCGTTTCCTGTCTGATAAAGGATCGTATAAAGCAACTCCGTTACCTTCATGCTATAGTATACAACACCTTTATCACCCTCAGCATATAAATAATAAGTCCCTGCTCCATCAATATTAAATTCTTTTGTAGTCTTTGTTGTCCCTGTTGTAATCGCTGACCGTCCAACCTCTTCGTAACCGCTCGAAGATTTCCTGATAAGAACAAGCTCATATTTTCCCCCAGATGCCGGTTTCCCTGATAATGCCATTTCTACAGTTAAAATACCGGAACCTTCTGTTTTAAACTCTATTGTTTTCAAAAGCCCGTCTTCATTACCTGCTATCCCCGTATCTGTTAAACGCAAACCATTTGTATACAGACCGCCGTCTTTCACTGTCATGTAATATTTTGGATTTTCGCTTCCGGCAGCGCCTACTCCGCCTTCCAACGCATGTGCAATAAATCCGCTGCCATTAAGGTCCGTTTTTGTCTTAACATCACCTTGTTCAAGCTTAGAACAGTCAAGACTGAGTTTTACTTCCTCCAGTATATTCCAATGCGCATATACTGTATAATTTCCTGTTAATTTCGAACCATCAATTTTGTCAATGAATGTGCCGCCCTCCAAGGCGTCATACCAACCTGCAAAGGCATACCCGGCCTTCGTCGGCTTTTGCTTCAACTCATAAATCTGAGACTGTGAAATACTCACCGTTGCAACAGGAGAACCTCCGTTCGAATTAAAAATCAAAGAATATTCCGTTTCAATCGGTTCGTCACTTTCCTCCCAACTTGCATATAAAATCGCATCATTGTTTACAACATATGGATATGTAATCTCCTCCGTACAGGATGCATCTTTAAAAAATCCTTTTAATTTGTACCCTTTTCTGTTAAACGATACAGGTATTAGTTCTGACAGTGATGCATAAGATTTTCCTGCAATCACCTGTACTGCTTTCGCATCAGGAGAATCATCGTAATTATATTCAAATGAAAGCGTATAATTCACCTGCGTTGATGCCCCGTTTGCGACGGATACATAAACCAAATTCATGCTATCACCTTTTGTTACCTCGTGGGACCCGGCAGACAACGGCTTTACTGTAATTGTTCCATTTGCATCCGTTGTATATATAGTACCATCCACTTTTACTCTCTTCCCTGATGCATCAAATACCATAAATAAAGCAGCGTCATCATTACATGAGAAAGACAGTGAGGTCTTTGATTCCATTTTAAGCGCACCTGAATAGCTCGTACCATTCACTGTTGCAGAACCTTTATCCGTATAGCTTCCATTTACCTTGAAAAAGTCCGTATCACCATTTGGTTTCTTTCCCTCAAAGTAGAGCTCATAATCTCCTGCCACAGTACTTCCGCCCGTGCTGCCCCCACTGCTGTTATCACCGCCAACCGGTATTTCCGTATCAAGACTTGTTTTATCATGACACCTTGTACACTCCTGATGCTTTAGTCCAGCTTCCTGCGCAGTTGCAGGTTTATCGATAATCCATATATATTTATGCCCCAGTGCAGAAACCGTTTCCTCCTTTAGTCCATTCTCATTACAATCACCTGAGCCTTTACATGTGTATACATTCTTACCTTCCTGCGTACACGTCGCCTGTATCGACTTAGAAGAATCCAATGTCCACTTATGATAGTGCGCGTTAGGATCATGCTGGGAAATCTTCAAATTACTGACAGATATTTCCTTAAAAACAGCGATCGTATTTTGGGCGGGATCGCCCGGCTGAAAACTTATAGCCTGTATCATATACCTGCCTGCCGGAAGATCAATAGCGCTTCCGTTTCCTTCCAGTAAGTTTTCACCCTCTTCATTTACGAGAACACCTGCTTTCGCAGCATCCTCATATTCAACTTCCAAGTCAAACGCGGCGCCAACTTCAAACGCGTAGACAGTCTTTGAAATCTTGCCGGGTGCAAGTGTTTGAGGAAGACTGTCAAATTGATTGACCTTGCCGCCTGCCATTCTGTCTATCACGGAATATTCACTTTTCGAAACCGATTCTGCCCGCTTTGGACTTTGTTCCTGTACACCTGTCTGCGATACAATAACTTTCCTTATATCCGCAAAATCTGTTTGAAGCTGATACTGATTATCCGGTATATAAGACTGTGACGAATCCATGTCAAACTTATCGTATTTTATGCCTCTTGCCTGAAATTGACAATTATTTGGAACGTAATCCGATTTGCTTTCAACCACCGTTCCTAAGGCACCCTTATTTTGTACAATACTCGTAATGGAGTCATTGTAGCTCTTAATCGCACCGCCCTCAACAGCCTGCGGGCTTTTACAAGCGTAAAATAAGTTGTATTCCGAAAAAATATAAGCATTTGCCCTTGTATTCATGGCATAATCCGTCTGCATATCAAAAACATTATTGTACAAATGTACATTTGCGTTCCGCGTCAAAGGTCCTCTCGCTTTGCACATGTACCAATAATTATGATGATAACTCAAATTAAATTGAAGACTATAGTCTGCAGATCCTACCAAATTCGTCTTATGGCAGCTATCAAAATAGTTGTAGCTGCAAGTAAAATACTGTCCTCTTTTAAAATCTACAGAGCCATCCCCTTCACTTTTATCGGATTGCGCAGGACTTTCTATATGCGGACAATAAAATTCATTATTATGAATCCAGCAACGCTCAACACTAGCCGTAATATCAGAACTTGTGTTCTTACTAGCCTGTTGTCCCTCCATACCAATTGCATCTTCCGGCGTATTGATAAATGTCAAATTACGCACTTCAAAACTTTTACCTAAATCAGGATCGGAACTTTGTGCGATATAATGAAATCCCCAACCATCAATTACAGCATCATATCCAATCCCCTCCAGCGTAATATCTTTTCCTGACTGAATACGCGCCATATGCCCATTATCACCTTTTGTTCCTCCGTTATCCGCAGAGTTATAAACCGTCAATCCCTCTATTAAAGATGCGGAGGAAGCATTAAATTGTTTCTGCTCATAAAGCCCTGAATCGGACACCGTACCGATAAAACGAACCACAAGCGGCTTTTTGGCTTTTGCAAGCTCTTTTATAATCCCCTGATTGGAATTCGCCTTACCGCCATTACTCGTTAGTCCTCCTGCTGAAGCCTGCCCTACTGAATTGAGAATATTCCCAATACCCTTTACCGTGATATTCCCAACCTTCAGCTCTACATCATTCTTATTCTTATCCGTAACATAAAGCACAACCGCATTGTTCTTTAATGTTCCGTCATCTTTATACGCACCGACACCGTCATTATACTTAAAATGCGCAAATCCCGAACGGTCGTATGCATAAACCGTAATCCCGTTTTTTGTAAGCACGCTCTCCTGTCCTACCGTCACGGTAAGTGTATAGGTGCCTGCTTTCAATCCCGGAATATCAATGCGAACACCGCTCCCGCTCTTTCTGACAAGATAATTCAAATCCGTCTCACTAAGCGCCCCGTCCATTGCACCTGAATAACGGACCTGCGTGACGTCTGTATCCTCTATTCCTGCAATTTCCGCATAAATGCTCTCATTCCACCCTCCGACATTGGAAAATGCGGATGCTCTCGCTGTTGACGCTTTCCTGGCAGCAGTCTTTAATGCCTCTTCATCTGTTTCCTCTTCGGTTTCGCTCCCCATTTCTTCCGAAGATTCCTCCACATAGGACTGTTCCTCAAACGAAGATTCCGCAGCCGACACCTCTTCCTCTGTCAGTACCTCGTCGGAACTGTTTTCGGAAGCTGACTCGCTGTTGTCATGAGCCGTCGTTTCTTCTTTCGCCTCTTCACTGCGAATGCTGTCTTCTTCCGTCTCCCGGCTGTCCGAAACAGATTCCTGTGTTTCCGCTGCCAAGCTTTCCAAAGCAGATTCCCCTTCAGCAGAATCGTTTTCAAAATCCGACTCAGTATCCACCCCCTCCGCTACTTCCTCCGTTTCAGCCGCAGCAGCCGTCTCCACAGGCTCCGCCGCATACACCTGCATGCTTTGCGGAACCGACGTCACAAGCATCGCCATACTCAACAAAAACGCCATCAGTTTCTTGTTCGCATTGTTCGGTTTTTTCATTCTTTTCCTTTCTCTCTTTTCAGATGTGAAGCATTCCTCCTGTTTCGTTTTGAACTTTTAATCCTGCTGTCCAAACATTGACGCGGAACCGTCCGATGTCATCGTACATTTTCCGTCAAAATATGCACCCTCATCAATGACAAGCGTGTTTGCTGTAATATTTCCGGTAAGCCTTCCTGTAGAGAGAAATTCCAATTTTCCCTTCGCGATAATATCGCCCTTAACTTCACCGGAAATAATGATATTCTGCACGGTAATGTTTCCAAACACATGCCCTGTCTCACCAAGAACAAGTGTCGAATCACAGGAACAGTTTCCATTGATTGTTCCGTCAATCCGAATGGAATCAGGCGCCGTCAGATTACCGTCAAAAACCGTCCCCTCTCCAATCAGTGTGTTTACCTTTACATTGACCTCCGATGTGGAAGCTGTGTTTTTACGTAACATAGCCATGTCATCCTCCTTTTATTTTTTATCCTTTTGCTTCAATCACCATAAGCGGATCAATCAGTTTATCCTCAAAAATAATCTGATAATCAAACTGTGTATTGTCAACAGTAATCGCGAAGAGCGAATCCCCTTTTTTTACCTGTGTATTCTCCTGAAGCTGTGTCTGCGCCGCTTCCCTGCTTGCATAGCGCGTTATGTAGTCGTTCTCATGCTGTATTTCCACAATCAACGGATACGTATCATCTGAGCTGACAGAAATTACTGTCCCGTCACCCGCAGCAATCACCTCGCCATCCGTATGCGTATAGATAGACATATACGGCTGCTCCTCGGAATATTCGGAGGCAAAAGAACCGCCTGCACCCGTATACGGATACCCGTCCGGCGCATCCTCGTACGGATTTTCCTCAGGCTGCTCCTGTGTGGTCTCATCTGCTGTTTCTGTTTCCGCTTCCATCTGCTGCTTTAGCTGTGCGTTTTCATCCGCAAGTCTCGTATTTTCGGCATTTAAGCCTTCCTGCTTTGTTTCCAGCTGTGCAATCTGCTGCTTGTACGGTTCAAGCTCCCCGCGAAGTGACGCCATTTTCCTTTGCCCAAGGAAAATCACTCCCCCAAAAAGCAAAACCATAACCACAAACATAAACGGCACGTTGCGCAGCACATTAAACTTCAGACGGGACATTTGAATTTCTTTATTCTTTCCGCCTGTGTTAGAAACAATCAGTATGGAGATAAACTCTTTTCGCGTATGTCTTTGAGGTTTCATACGTTTGGTTCCCCTTTCACCGCTGACGCCGACGGCATTCTAAATATTCGTGCAAAAGCATGCGTCATTTTTTCATTATATCATAATCCATGAGAAAACACAAATCATTCAAGGCTGTTTTACGCCTGCTTCCGTGATTCTTTTAATGAAAGAAGTCTGTCATACGCCTGCAGCATATTCAAACCGGACTCCTGTGCAAGCGTTTTGGCAGTATATCCCTCCACCTCAAGCATTCCCATTGGAGGAAATTCTGCATTTCGCACTGCTGAAACAAACTCCACGAATAAATCATTATCGGATTTCAGGCGCTTATACTGGCGAAGCGCATCATCATATGGCACACCGCAGCCCTGTGTTATGTAAATCAAAAGCTCTTCCCGCAGCGCCTCCTGTTTCTTCCACTGCTTTGCAGCCTCATTCATAATCAGTGTATCCGCAACGCAGACAATGTTTGGTCCGTCTGTGAGCACCGCAGCCCTGCTTTTTTCACAAAGCTTTTCCATAAACTGCGGATTATCAATTCCCGCAGGCGTGAGTCTTCCCTCGCCTCTTCTTCCCGCCTCAAAGCGGTTTGTCACAACCAAATATATCATATTATTGCGAAGCGCAAAATCACCATTCTCATCTCTAAGCGTATAAATATAAGGTTTCTCACAAAGCGCCTCTGTAAGAACCACCATAATCCGGCTCAACATATGATTGTACCATGCTTTGCCCTCCTCATCATTCTCATTTCGCGCCTTGTCAAAGCGTTTTGCCGCCTCCTGCATAATCACCATCAACTCAGGAACCTCCAAGGACGCCATAAACGCAAAGCCATTGTCAAAATCGTTGTCCATATGCGAAATCAACTCTGCCTTACGCGCATCATCAACCGCATAATCATTATGCCGGTCATAAAACGGCACAATCGGAAGCCGGTACTTTTTCTCCCCGTTTTCCTCGCGCATCACCTTTTCCAAATCTGCATGAAGCAGCAAATCCCCCACAGGCTTTGTATAGCCTGCCGCCTTTTTGAAGTAGTCAATATTGCAGGCAATGGAATGATTCGTATCAGCATCCAAACAAACCGTTGTCACGCCAAGCTTTGCGGCAAGCGTAACCACCGTTTTAAGCTGATAAAGCGGCTCCTTGCCGTCAAGCATTCCGATTGGGAAAGTGGAGTCAAATACCGGCAAAAGATTTTGATTTTGAAGCACATAATTCACTGCATCTTCATGCTTCTCAAACAGATACATCATAATATTTTTCTCATCATGCTTCATTAAAAACGGATTTCCAAGCGATACCCTGTAATCACTGTGCAGCGGATTAAGAAGAATATACAGCTGCTTCATCCCGGTATATTCCTTAATACGCGCCAAAACCTTTGCCTCATCATATTGCGGAATATCCAAATATCCCACGATGTCAATATTGGCAGGATCATACTCCAGCCAGTAGCTTCTGTGCGGTTCGATAATAATATTCAGTTTCCCATGCACAAGCTGGGAGAGCATTGAAAGCTTATACTTGCCAACCGGTCTTTTGTCAGGATTATAGCGCATCGCGCTTTCCGCCGTCAGAAATACCTTTAAGGATTCATAATCAAAATCCTCTGCCGTCGCATTGCTGTTATCCTTCTTGCGTTTCATTGTCATCAGCTCAAAAACTTGCTTTTCTCCCTCAGCAGGCTTTTTTCCAGGGTCAGGAAGCTGTCCTATAATATACACATATTTCGTCCAAATCGCGGCAACCGCCTTTTCCTTAACACAGCGGTCAATAGACGTGGTGTAGAGTAAGTGGTAACTCTGCGCCGCATCACGATACCCTGCCAGCTCCTTTGCAGAAATGTATTTTTCATCACAAAGCTGGTTTTTTAGCGCATTTTCTTCCGTATTGGTATTCATGTGAATGACAAGCCCTGTAATCTGCTCCTCAAAGATTTGATTGATTACCTCACCAAACTTATCTTCGTGATACGCATACTGATGATTGCTGTATTTTGCCGCCTTTGCCACATACGCATCATAATATTCCCGTTCAAAAAAAACATGAATGGCATCGTCAAAGACTTCTTCCTCGTCCCGCTGCATCACCATAATATCCTTGTCAAAGCCCTCAAAAAGCCCAATCTGCCATACCGAAATGTTCGATTTTCTTTCCACGTTTACCTCCATCCTGTATTCCTACTAGCTTTCTACAATCAAATATCTGCCGTCGCCGACCTCAAAAACCTCCGGTGCAGTCGCAATCGCATCTCTGTCCAGTCCATCAAGGTCAATCCCTTCTTCGTTAAAATATTCCCATACCTCGTCAAGCGAGCTTACCACCACCGCTACACATTCCTCCAAAAAAGCTTCCGCCTCATCAATTGATTCCGCTATTTTTTCCGGAAACAGCTGTAACTGTTTTTCTAAAAAGCATGTTAATACCGCATCATCATATTCATTCATATTTTATACCTATGCCTTTCGCTACACCAATCCCAACGCCAAAAGCTCCTGCATAAGCCTTGCCACAGGAAGCCCTACCACATTGTTGTACTCTCCGTTTATTCCTTTAATATATGCGGCACATCTGCCCTGAATGGCATACGCCCCTGCCTTATCAGCCGGTTCTCCTGTCGCCACATATACCTGAATCTGCTCTGTCGTCATGGGATACATCTGTACGTCTGTCTTTTCGTGGAATGTGAGCGTCCTACGGCCGCCATTTTCCAAAACCACAAGTGTCACCCCTGTATACACCTGATGTGTATTCCCTGCAAGCTGCGTAAGCATACGCACGGCATCCCCGTTATCACGGGGCTTTCCCATAATCTGATTTTCATACGCCACGATGGTATCTGCACCAATTATGACACACGTGTCATTTTTGTACGTATCCGCATACCGGTCCGCAACCTCATCCGCTTTTTGTCTTGACAGCTCCTCAACAATATCCGAAGGAACCGTTTTTGTAATAATTTCCTCACCGTGCGCCGACGAAATTTCAAACTTCAGTCCAAGCTGCTCTAAAAGCTCTTTGCGTCTTGGCGAACCCGAGGCAAGCACAAACCTTACCATAACTTTTTACTCATCCTTTCAGTTTTTATACTCTGGCCGAAATACGCGCGCCTGCTTTTCAAGCTTATGCTCCTTTGCGGCAAGCGCCATATATTCCTTACAGAATTCCTCCTGTGCATTGTACAGTTCCTTTCCGCGTCTGTCAACCTTTTCATAGCTTCCGTCCGGTTTTAACGCCTGCGCTTTCTGCGTATCACTTAACTGTACCTCCAAAACATGCCACACTTCATCTTTAAGCTGCGGATTCAAGACCGGAAACAGAATTTCCACGCGCCGCTCAAGGTTTCTTGGCATCCAGTCCGCGCTTGCCATGTAAATTTCGGAAGCGCCTCCGTTTTCAAAATAGAAAATCCTTGCATGCTCAAGAAAATTTCCGACAATGGAACACACGCTGATATTGTCATTTGTCCCTTCAACTCCCGTTCGAAGACAGCAAATTCCCCTGACAATCAGTTCAATTTTAACCCCCGCAGCGGCAGCCTCATATAACGCCTTAATAATATCGGCATCGCAAAGCGAATTCATCTTTGCCACAATTCTTGCCGGACGCTTTTCAACCGCATTTTCTCTCTCACGCTCAATCAGATATAAAAATTTATCCTTTAGCCAAAGCGGCGCCAATGCCAAATGGTTCCAGCCAAGCGGCTCCGAGTATCCTGAAAGCATGTTAAAGACTGCTGTCGCGTCCTCACCGATTGCCTCGTTGCAGGTCAGAATTCCCAAATCCGTATAGAGCTTTGCAGTGGAATCATTGTAATTTCCCGTCCCCAAATGCACATACCTGCGAATCCCCTCTTCCTCGCGCCGCACCACAAGCGTAATCTTACAGTGCGTTTTCAATCCCACAAGTCCGTATATAACGTGACAGCCCGCCTGTTCAAGCTTCCTCGCCCAAACGATATTGTTTTCCTCGTCAAAACGTGCTTTAAGCTCCACAAGCACCGACACCTGTTTACCGTTCTCCGCTGCCTGCGCAAGCGCCGCGATAATCGGTGAATTGCCGCTCACACGGTACAAAGTCTGCTTAATCGCAAGCACCTCAGGGTCCCTCGACGCCTGTTTTATAAAATCGACCACCGGTGCAAACGTCTGATACGGATGGTGCAGGAGAATATCCCGCTCCTTAATCGCATCAAATATATTTTCTCCCGTCTCAAGCCCCAAAACAGGCTGCGGCTTGTACGGCTTATTTTTCATATGGTCAAATCCCTGCAGACCGTACATTTTCATCAAAAAGGTCAAATCAAGCGGTCCGGGAATGCGGTATATATCCCGTTCGTCTATCATCAGTTCTTTTTTTATAATATCAAGCAGGCGCTTTTCCATACCGTCCTCCACCTCAAGACGAATCGCCTGTCCCCATTGTCTCTTTTTGAGCTGCTTTTCAATCTCTTTTAATAAATCCTCCGCTTCTTCCTCCTGAATATAGAAATCCGCGTTTCTCATAACGCGAAACGGGAATGCGCATTCAATATGATAGTTCAAAAACAGCTTATCCATGTTCCGCTCAATAATCTGCTCCAATAAAATCACACGCTTCTCACCGTTTTCTCCCTCCGGCAGCTGTACAATACGCGGCACACCGCCCGGCACCTGCACTGTGGCAAACTCCAGTTCTTTGCTCTGTGCCGACTTTCTGTTAAACAGATGTTTTCTTCCCTTCTCCTCTTTCCGGGAAACCAGGGCTCCCAAATTGAGCGTCTTATTGCGGATTAGCGGAAACGGTCTGGAAGAATCCACCGCCATCGGCGTCAGTACCGGATAAACATTATCCTGAAAATACCGGTCAACAAAGTTTGCGTCCGCCTCACTTAACTCCTCATGTTTTTCAACCATAATCAGACCGTTTTGTGCAAGGAGCGGTAAAAGAGAACGGTTAAAAACCGCATACTGCATCTCTACCAGCTCATGGGTTGCCCTGTTCACCGCGTCAAGCTGTTCTGCCGGCATCATTCCCGCAATATCCTTTTTGGTGTATCCCGCATTTACCATATCTTTAAGAGACGCCACGCGTACCATAAAAAACTCATCCAAATTTGACGCCGTAATGCTCAGAAATTTAAGGCGTTCAAACAGCGGGATGCTCTTGTCTTTTGCTTCACCGAGTACGCGATGGTTGAACTGCACCCAGCTTAGCTCCCGGTTTAAATAATATTCCGGCTTTTTATAATCAATTTTATTGTTTGACTTACCTGATTTATCGCCCATTGGAAATCCCCCTAAATATTGCTCTTTTTCTGCCTGATTACAGGCTTTACGTTGAATACTTCCTCAAAAAACATCGAACTTTGTCCAAACATTCCAAGCTCCAAAGTCATGTCGGCATTCGTTTCCACCGTAAGGAACATAATATTGTCATCATTCGTAATCTTCATATTGTCAAACTTATCCTTGTGACTCAAATCAAGCCCCTCCGCAAGCTTGATAATCGCTGTCAGCTTAGCAATCCTAAGGTACGAATTAATGTCAAGCGTCACCGTTCCCCGCAGCATATCATAGTATTCAAACTGCTCCGTGGAATACTTTACGATATTTGCCACAATCTCGCGCTCAAGATGGGAAAGCCCGATAATCTCCGTTGCCATAATAATACTGTAAGAACTCTCTCCTACATTAGAAAGGCTGATGTATCTTCCGCATTCGCTCAGGATTGCCGAAAGCTGCAAAAGCAGTCTGTCGCGCCTGGAAAATCCGTAGCTTTTTTTCATATTGTCAAAAATTGTAAGGGCAATCATCTCCCGCCCTGCCGTTCTGCGTTCAATACTATGATAACGCCTGTTGACATCCCTTGCACAGGCAAGAATGTCCTGCTCAAAATCGTGTGCGGTAATCTCCCCCGATGTTGACAGCAGATGATTTTGTTCCGCATACTCGTATGCCATACCGTCGCAAAGGCTGACGCCGGGCGCCCAAAGCACCTCCGCACCAAGCATTTTTATCATATGCTTTATCATAAGCGACGAAATATGCAACAGCGAAATATTCTCCTGCGCAATTCCGAGCGCAAGCGCAATCTCCTTTGTCTTTTTCTTTTTCAGGGAATCCACAAACTCTAAAAAGATTTCCGTATTGACATGTCCTTTTTTATTGGTTTTTAAATAATTACGCTGTAAAATAAGCGACGCATAGTCATCAACAAGAATAATATTCTGTATCTTTCTGTCACCGATAAACAGCTCCTTAAAGATTTCAAGATTTCCGCAGAACATCTCCTCCACCATCTCCTCAAGCTGATAGCTGCGGTATGACACGCGTGTCAGTTCTTCCCGCATACGCAGCACGCCCGGACGGATATTCTGACTGGTCACAAGGCTGTCCTCATCGAAAAGCGAAATTTGGATACTGCCGCCGCCAATATCAATAAATGCCGTACTTTTCTCAATAATTTTCTGAAAATCACGTCCGATGGAGGCAACAGATTTATAGTCCAAAAAACGCTGCTCTGAGTTGCTTAACACTTCTATTTTAATGCCGGTCTTTGCCTGTATTTGGTCCAGTAAAATCGTGGAAGTTTCCGTCTCCCGGATCGCGCTGGTACCATATGCCTTATAATCATCCACTTTGTAGGATTTCATAATGTGCGTAAACTCCGTAAGCATCCTGCACAGCTCATCGACTCTGTCATTGCTGATTTTTCCCGTAAAATAAGAGTCCGTGCCAAGCTCTATCCGATGTCTTATATGGTCGATTTCCTTAATCCCGTTTTTGACCGATATTTCATAAATTTTCATTGCAAGCTCATATGAGCCGACATCAATCGCCGCAAACGTTTTGTAAGCCATAACAATCCCCCATTTCTCAATAATTTCCGAGTATTTTCATATTATGCGTTTCCTCTCTGAGTCCTCTCAGTGCATTCTTGACCGCACTGTCCGTAAGATTTCCCTCAAAATCGAGAAAAAAGCGATACTCCCAGTTTCTTCCGAAAATCGGTCTTGATTCCACTTTCGTCACGTTAAGTCCGTTGTACATCATATGGGAAAGCGCATGATATAGCGCACCGCTTTCATGGTTTAACTCAAAACAAAGGCTGATTTTAGCGGCATCCTTTGCAAACACCTTTTGATTTGTCACAATAATAAAGCGCGTTGAATTATCCTTTAAATCATTTACGCCCCGCTCTAAAATTTCCAGTCCGTAAATTTCTGCCGCCGCCTCGCTTGCAATCGCTGCCTGTGTCCTGTCCTGATCCTGCGCCACTTTTTTCGCGGCAAACGCGTTATTTTTCATACTGATTTGCTGCCAGCCTTGCTGCGTAAGATAATGCGCACTCTGCATCAGCGACTGCGGATGCGAATAAACGGTCTTTATATCCGTAATCTCCGTACCCGGAGCAGCCATAACACAGTGCTCAATCTTTATAATCTGTTCACCGACAATGTAGTTTTCAAACTCCACCAAAAGATCATAAATCTCACTCACAATCCCCGCCGAAGAATTTTCAATCGGAAGCACGGCAAAATCAGCGCTGCCCTCATCAATTGCAAGCATCGCATCCCGAAAGGTATCCACATGAAAACTGTTCACTCCACTGCCAAAATACCGCATCATGGCAGCCTGCGAATATGCGCCCTCCGCTCCCTGAAATACCACCCGGCAGTTTTTGGCGTCAAGCGCTTCAAGCGCCGTAAACGAAAGACGTCCTCCGCCCGTGTGCTCTGCAATAATCTGATACTGGAGCTTTCTGCTGATTGCCATAATCTGCTCAAATAAGTCGCGAACTCCGCGCGCATTAAATGCATTGTGTGTAAGTGCGCTCACACTGTCAAGCTTCTGCTGCTCACGCTCCTTATCAAACACACGTTTTCCGCTTTCTATTTTGTATGCCGCCACCTGCGCACATACGTCCATTCGTTTCTCGTAAAGCGCCACGATGTTTTTATCAATTCCGTCAAGCTCTTCCCTAAGCAAAGACAAGTCCATACGTGTTTTCCTCCATGAACATTTTATTCTTATCACTACCGCTCGTTATATCATAAACCTTCGATTTATGATCAACATTCGCCGTTCGCAAAATGAATGAATTTCACTTTGCTCTCTTGCGCTCATTATATCATAAATCTTCGATTTACGATCAACATTCGCCGTTCGCAAAATGAATGAATTTCACTTTGCTCTCTTGCGCTCATTATACCATAATTACTTCGCAATTATGGTAAGTTTATGCCCATTCGGGCGAGTATAATGTCTATCGACATTATACCATACCAATCGGATTTTGTAAAAAAATAATAATGAATTCTTCATAAATTCTTTTCATTTTGTAACAAATTCATTATAATAAAAATATAACAGATATTTAAGGGGGAATAAACCAATGAAGAAAAAAGTGATTGCAATTATCTGCGCAGTTTTAGCGCTGTTACTCTGCGCAGGATTATTTGTTGTAAGCAGAATTTCCAACCGCATTCCCGAAAATCCGGCAGGAACAATCGGAAATACTTCAGGAAATCTCTACAATGGCGGACTGTTCTGCGAAAGCGACGGATATGTGTACTTCTCAAATCCCTATGACAGCAACGCGCTCTACTGTATGCGCCCTGACGAATCGGAAATGAAAAAACTGGTTCCGACACAGGTGGCAAGTCTCAATGCGGACAGCAAATACCTTTATTATTATCAGGGAGGCTCCGGCGGAAACGCAGGACTTGGTTTTCTAATCAGCACCACCGGCATTTACCGCGTGCAAAAAGATAAACCCAAAAATGTCGCCTGTCTTGACCGTGTTCTTGGAAAGTACGTGATTTTAGCAGACAATACCGTTTACTATACCAGCTCGGACGATCAAATTTCACTCAAAAGCATCGGCATTGACGGGGAAAATAAAGAAACGCTGTTAGAGCTTGATATTCTGCCTGTGAGCGTGCAGAATTCCACCTTCTATTACATTAATAATGAAGACAATCTCCACTTAATGGCATATGATTTAAATACAAAGGCATCAAGACAGGTAATAACGGAAGACATTTATATGCCGATTATTGAAGGAAATAACGTCTATGGAATTGACATCCATAACGGCTACTCCCTTATAAGTCTCAATATCTCGACTGGAGAGAAAACGCTGCTTGACAGCGACCGAACTGATTTGATTAACGTTACCGACAGCTTTATCTATTATCAGACATCCGGTAAAACGCCGCAGTTAAAACGCATACGGCGCGACGGCTCTGATATGACGGTTGTCAGAGAGGGCGCACATTCTAATATTAATGCGACTTCGAGCTATGTCTATTTTACGGGATTTGGCAGCACGACGCCCGTTTACAAAACATCTGCGTCGGGTCCGGTTAACGTAACCAGCTTTGACGAAGCATCAAGAGTTGCCTTAGAAAAAATCAACAAAAGCAATTAAATCGAGTAGAGAAGATTTATCTTCCCTACTCGCCGCGCGCCCCGTGCGCCACTTCAGCGGCATATTTCATCTGCACGGGGCTGTGCATGAAAAGACAATATTTAACAGTAAAAATGAATAAGGTAAGGGATAACCGGTTATGCTTTTGGCATGAAGAAATTTGTTTATCCCTTACCTTTTTTTCGAATTTTACAAGACTTTATCAAATGCGGCGTTATCGGATGGTGCATGGAAATCGTGTTCACCGCGCTGGGCTCCTTGCGCCGCAGGGAACTGCAGCTTATTGGACAGACCTCCCTTTACATGTTTCCCATTTACGGATGCGCCGCATTTTTTAAGCCGGTATTTTTAATTGTTAAGAAAATGTCATTCCCGCTGCGCGCCCTCTTTTATGCTGCGTCCATCTTTGCAGCAGAATTCCTAAGCGGTACGTTTTTGGCAAAACACCGCGTTTGTCCATGGAATTATGACCGCCACCGCTGGCACGTAAACGGAATGATACGTCTTGATTTTCTGCCTATTTGGGCATTGGCAGGACTTTTGTTTGAGCATGTGCTCACATCACCTCACGGCAAAAAATACTGATAAAAGCTTACATGGTCCTTGATACAAGTCCCGGAACTTTGTGAATGCGCGCTCACGCAGATATACAGCCGTCCATCGTTTCCCACACTCAAACTTGCCGCGCAGTTTCCTGACTGGTCCACATATCCGGTCTTTGCACAAAGCACTTCCCCATGTGTATCCCTGTCCTCAATCCGCCTAAGAAACAAATTCGAAAGCGTAAGCCCTTCAGGATGTTCCGGCGTAGGCGTAGTCGTATAAATACGCCTTGAGAGCACTTCACGGCAAAACGGATTGTCATACGCCGCTTTCAAAATGACAGCCATGTCATAGACCGTGCTGTAATGGTTTTCTTCATGAATGCCCACACAGTTTGTAAAGTGCGACGTCTCGGAAAGTCCAAGCTCCGCAAGTTTTTCATTCATCAGCTTTACAAATTCCTCCTGTGAACCTGCGGCATATTTTGCAAGTCCCACCGCCGCGTCAGCGCCCGACGGAAGAATTGTCCCGTAAAATAAATCCATCACGGTAACGCGCTCGCCGATTTCAAATCCGGCGTTACTGCAATGGTTCACAAAGCTGTAATCCGTAATATCCGTCGTAATCTCAAACGCAGCATCGGCATCCGTAATGTGCTCCGCCGCCACCAAAATCGTTAAAATCTTTGTCATGGACGCAGGACTGATACGCATCTTCGCATCTTTTTGTGCAAGAATACGTCCGCTTTCAACATCAATAAAAACAACATTTTCACTCACACAATCCCCCACGGAGCCGATTGTATTGTCATCTGCCTGTGCAAAAAGTACAGGCTCTTTACTTTTTCCGCCAAGCGTGCGTGTCACATGCGTCTCAATAAATGCCGTCTGCATCTCGCGCATTCCAAGAAATGATACCGTAATATCAGCGCCTGCAAGGTTGAAATCCGCCCGCATTTGTGGCTTTTCCCTCTTCGCACTGCCCTTATCGGCTGCCGCATCTTCTCTCTGCGTTTCTGCTTCTGTCCTTCTTTCCGCAGCAGCTGTCTGATGTCTTCCTACCAGTGCTTTTACACCTATCCCGGCAAACACGGCAAACAGTACCGCCACAAACATCACAGGAATGGCGATTTTTCGCATCAGAAGCTGTTTCTCCTTCTGACGCTTCATTTCATGAATCCGTTCCCTTCGCCTTCGCGCCCGCTCTTCATCCTGCGCCGTATAGCCGTATTGTGCTTCCTCTAGTTCGTCAAGCGCCCGCAGCGCAGCTGCCCTGTTGTCCCGTTCATAATTATTCGCCGTCGATACCGTCATTTCCGTCTGCTCCAATATCGAGTGTGTTCATCGTGCGGCGCTTTCTTCTTGCAGTCTCTGACTGCTCCAGTATAAATTCCTTAATGTTCTTTGCATTTTTAATATGCTCCATAATAAGCTGCGGACTTGTGGTATCGCCTGTATAGCACACAATCGTTCCAAGCCCGAATATCCGCTCAAAAAGAGAAGTTTTTAATGTCACGTCCTGCACTTTATACATATAGCAGTCATTCTCTTCTTTATTTAAAAAGCCCGTAATTACGGTGATAACCTCCTCCCGAATGGTATATACCGTAAACGTAAACGGCAGTCCGAAAAATACCCAGCGCTTTCTCTCCTGAAACTCCATAGTTTTGTTCCTCCTTCTAAATCCATACCCGCTATATCGTTATATTTTGCACACGATATTTACATAATATCATATAATTTGCCAATATTGTATAAAAAATAAAAATTTTATACAATAAATTTTTCACAAAAATTTTTTCATGAAAATAAGTCTTGAATCCAATATATCAATCTGCTATGATAACAAAGTATGAGAAGAAAACCTAAGCTCTGCGCACTTGCTGCGTTGAGCGTACATGCGCCGTGCTGCTTGCTGCATGTGTGCATCGTATTACTTGCACCGTACTTTTCATGGGTACTTGTGTCAAAAACGACATGGAGGTGCAAGTATGTAAATTGATTTGTTTTGCAAATATTGTAATTTCGCACAAATTGCAACTCTGACAAGAATGGAGGATTCTATGAGACATTTAATGAGACCATTGGATTTCTCGCTGGAAGAACTCGATCAGCTCTTTGAGCTTGCCGAGGACATTGAGAAAAATCCCGGAAAATATGCACACAGCTGTGATGGAAAAAAGCTTGCGACATGTTTTTATGAGCCTAGCACCCGCACCCGTTTAAGCTTTGAAACCGCAATGTTAAACCTTGGCGGAAGCGTCATCGGCTTTTCGGACGCCGGAAGCTCCTCCGCCGCAAAAGGCGAGAGCGTTTCGGATACCATCCGCGTGATTTCATGCTTTGCCGACATCTGTGCGATGCGTCATCCAAAAGAAGGCGCCCCGATGGTGGCAGCGACACATTCCACAATTCCGGTAATCAACGCGGGCGACGGCGGACACCAGCACCCCACGCAGACACTCACCGACCTTCTGACCATCCGCGCCATAAAAGGCAGACTGGATCATTTCACGATTGGTCTTTGCGGCGATTTAAAATTTGGCCGTACTGTCCACTCTCTGATTAACGCACTTGTTCGTTATAACGATATTCAATTCGTATTTATCTCACCTGAGGAGCTTACGATTCCTGACTATATTATAGAAATGCTGCGGGAAAAAAATATCCCCTTTCGAGAAGTGCGCAAACTTGAAGACGTTATGCCGGAGCTTGACATTTTATATATGACACGCGTTCAGAAGGAACGGTTCTTTAATGAAGAGGACTATGTGCGTTTGAAAGATTATTACATCCTCGATACGGAAAAAATGGAGCTTGCCAAAAAAGACATGATTGTGCTCCACCCGCTTCCCCGTGTCAACGAAATTTCCGTCGAGGTAGACAGTGACCCGAGAGCCGTCTATTTCCGTCAGGTACAGTACGGTGTCTATGTAAGAATGGCGCTTTTGCTGACATTGCTTGAAATTAACGTGGAAGGAGGTTCCGTATCATGCTAAACGTCGGACAAATTGAAGAAGGCTTTGTGCTGGACCATATCAAGGCAGGAAAAAGCCTCAGCATTTACAAACATTTAGGTCTAGATAAGCTTGACTGCACGGTCGCCATTATCAAAAACGCGCGCAGCAACAAAATGGGAAAGAAGGACATTTTAAAGGTAGAGTGTGACATCAACACCTTAAATCTTGATATTATCGGCTTTATCGACCACAGCATCACGGTAAATGTCATCAAAAACAGCGAAATTGTTGAGAAACTGCCGCTCACGCTTCCTAAGGAAATCAAGAACGTACTAAAATGCAGGAATCCCCGCTGTATCACTTCAATTGAGCAGGAATTGCCGCATATCTTTATTTTAACGGACGAGAAAAAGGAAATTTACCGCTGCAAATACTGCGAGGAGAAATACGGAAGCAGGGAACGGGATACAAAGCTTTGATTCTTCCTATAATATAAAACAACTCCCAATTCGTTTATTTGTACCTATTGACTATCTCCACTTCACACCGCTCATATTTATACAAGAAATGAATATCCCACTTTCAATAAAGAGCAAAATAAAAGACACCTCATTTTTGGGTGCCTTTTATTTTGGCCCGTTAATCATTACTTAACAGCTCGGCTAACTTCTCTATGTATTCCCTTTTTATCATTTGCAAATACACGTTTATAACATGAATACTTGAAGTCTCACATTTATCGTCACCGTTTGTACAATTCTCAAATCCAATCTCTAAAATCTCTAACATGTTTTCAAAATGTTCAAACTCGACTAATAAATCTTCCACTATGTCCATTAACCTCATATACATTACCCGCCTTTCAAAATTTTGGTGGAGGGTAACGCCGAACATATTTTTTGTCAACGACTTTTATACCTTATTTGGAAAGTATCCTTTTGTATTTAATTGAAGTTCTCTGCTCTTTATTTTCTCATATAATGTATCTACTGTTATATGCTGGTCTTGGATAATCTCATATAATTTTTCTACTTTTTCATTGGTTGTCAGGTCATCATGTTTTCGTAACCACCACATGAGCATTAAACTTAAATCCATGTATTTTGTTGATGGTATTCTCTCTTGTTGTTTCGGCCAGTACTTTGCTATATCGGAGTGTAACGCATTTACACGGCCCAGATTAAATGCTCCCTTGGCATGTTTGTCTGCCTCAATCTGTTCTAATTGTATCTTTTCTTTATCTGCAAACCCCGGATAGGCATTATGACTGTCTGTTACAAGGATTGCATCTTTTTCAAATTTTCCATGTAGCTTTTTATTTACATCATTTGTCTCTAATCTTCCCACACAAGTTGGATTCATGTATAGATTTCCGCTACGGTCTTGACAGGTTAATATACAGGTCTGGTCTCTGCTTATACCCCTTAAATATGATTCACCACTATATAACAATTCTTCGAGTTTTTCCGGGTCATCCTGCAATTCATTATATAAGCCCTCTTTCATAAGCCACTCTATTTTTTGTTCCAAATTCATATGGTGTCGTGGTAATCTTCCCAGTGTATATACAAAGAACTTCGGGTCACGCTTCCCTTTAAACGATACCGGTGCATAATACTCGTCACACTCTGCAATATCTATAAACCTGTCCTGATCTCCATATAACAGCATTATCGCATAACAAACTTTCTGCTTGTTTATCCATGCGGAAGATTTTGCTATGCCTGTATTTTTGGCAATTTTGCTGATAGGGAGGTTGTCCACGATACCACGCAACAATTCTTTCCATTGTCCTACCGAAAGCCTTGAACTGCTTGTGATGGCACCTGTTGATAAATTGAAAGACTTACCGCAGTCTTTACATATAAACCTTTGTCTGCCGCTCACTTTTCCATGTTTCTTTGTATTTATACTTCCACAATGTACACATGGTTGTCTTGTATTTGATGATATTTCCTCTTTTATTTTCTCCGGCTTTGGTTGTTTGGCATTGATAATTGAGGCTAATTCAGTGAGCTGTTCTGGAGTAAGGGTGTCAATGCTATCTAATAATTGCTCGTATAAATCTGCCATGGTTAAACCTCCTAACACATGGTCGGAGACTTTTGAGCTAAAGACAGTTGAGGTTTCTAAGAAGAGCCTCTTTCTGCAAAGACATTGCCTGTTGCTGACACGCATTTGCTCTCATTTGTAGTTCCGCTGATTCCTGTAACAGTAAATTAGCTTGGTCAAATGTATTTATCAATTCGTTCTTAATTTGTTCTTTATCAGTCGTTTCCTCAACTTTATTTTGTTTTTTATCATAAACTTCAATGGCTTTTTTACATAAATCCGGTCTCTTTGCTAATTTTCCAAGTATAATTCCCATTAAGCCCGTATAATTTTCATTGACTATTTTACCTGTCTTGACCAAAAGCGAAATCTCATTTAACTGGTATTCGGTTATCAATTCGACACCCATTTGCTTTGCATATGCTTTTGTCTCGCTTGACATGCGATTATTTGTTATTACTACCGGATACCCATCATTTCCAAAAAATCTACATCCTGTATATACTTCCTGTATAGGTGTCTTTCCAACTGGTCGGTTATGGAATTTGCATTGTATGTAATATTTTAATTGAATCCCTCCTTTTTCAAGTGTTGCAATAATGTCAACGCCATTGTCATCTCCTTTTGTCCTCTTTGCATCAAATTTTAGTGCAGTCATAAAGCCTTGTACCCATAGTTCAAAGTCATATCCTGACATACAATTTTGGGGCATAAAGCCATCTGTTTTATCGAACATTAGTTCGACCTCCTTAAAAAGTACTCACAGTTATCCTGTTGTACTTTTTAATATTTGAATGTATACAGACATTAGATGGGTGCAATAACTGGCACGTATGCAACTCATTTGTAATGTATAGCCCTTTTTGTCTCCGAACCATATTTAATTTTAGTCATATTGTGTATTGGGTATAAAATATGGGCTGGAATCTCTAGGGAACCGCTGATTAATTAGTTTTATTTTCAGCATTATCCCGTTTTGTCAGGTTTTTTAGAATGCCAGCGGAAATATCATTGGATATTTCCAGGTTATAACCCTTTATTTGATGGTTGCTTTCTTTGAAATTGGGCGCACTTACCCCATGCACCCCAGAAAATCTTGGGTTCGTCCAGCCCTGCTACACATTATAAGGTTGGCACTGGCAAACAGCATGTGGAACCGATTCATATTCTTTTCGATTCCACGATATACAACTTTTGTATATCCCATCTGTTTTTTGACTATGAGAAATACGTGTTCTACTTTACAACGAATAGCTGATTTATCATGCTCCATCTTTTTATCCCAGTTAATGCCTTGGAAATCATCAGCAGTTTTAAGGCTGGATGGACGTTTATTGATTCGGAAGTCTATTTTGGATAACGCCTCATCATCTTTGATTTCCTCCCGCATGGGAGCACCCAGATAACCTGAATCACCATAAACCACATGGTCATCTTTTCGTATTAGTTTTGATGTTTCAGATACATCATGCATGTTTGCAGAAGTTCCTGTTAGCGAATGCACATAACCGCTACCGGCATCAGCACCAGCGTGAACCTTCATTCCGAAGTACCATTCATTTCCTTTCTTCGTTTGGTGCATTTCCGGATCACGTTTACCGGTTTTGTTTTTAGTGGACTTTGGTGCTGCGATCAGGCTTGCATCAACGACAGTACCACCGTGCATGATAAGACCGGCTTCGTCGAGACGGCTATTTACATCTGCAAAGATCTTCTCGCCAATCTTGTTCTTTTCAAGCATATGGCGAAACTTGAGCAGCGTTGTAGCGTCAGGTACCTGTTGCTCATTAAAATCTATGTGCATAAATGTACGCATGGCATAGCTGTCGTAGATGGAATCCTCGATTCCTTCATCGGATAAGTTGAACCAGACCTGCATAAGATACATGCGGAGCATTGTTTCAATTCCAATCGGCTTGCGACCGCGTTTATTGTTGAAATAGTATGGGCGGATTATTTCTACCCAGTAAGGCCATGGAATTATTTCATCCATGGCATCGAGAAACTCTTCTCGTTTGGTTTTCTTTTTACGGTTGGAATATTCCATATCTGTAAGTGTCATTTGATTCATAGGCGTACCACCTTTTGTTTGATACTTACATTTTATCATACATTATCTGGAAATACTTGAATTAATCAGTGTTTCCCTAGATTTTGAGTATGTGATAAAGGGCATAAAAATAGACAGTGGCTGTTACACCACTGTCACGGTGATTGCATAATTATTTCTACATTTAATAGCCTATTACTTCTGTTGATACTTCTTCTATCACATCAGTTGATATAGAATCAATATCTATTGTATACACTTTGTTCATACGAGGGTTATATATTCCTAGTTTTTTAATGCTCTTAAACTCTTTATGTACGGAATGTATGCCCATAATATAATACACCAACAACTGTAATGTATACTTGGGTTTCGGCTCATCTTTTGATACCTTAAAATCCCACAATGTATCTTTTGTTAAATAATCACCGTCACCTGTGGATATTATATCTGTATATCCACCTTCAAAAGTGAATCCATCTTTTGTTATGGGACCATATTTTTTCCAAAAAGATAGGCTACGGTTAATCATGGTTACAATATTCTCTATTGTATCTGTGTCTGGTTTGATTTCTTCTACGGGTTTGTAGCCTATTATCCCTGCTCTAAAACAAACATCATAACCTGCCAATTTGCAGGCATTGGTAATGGACTTTTTATCAAGCCCTTTGATATCTGTTAATAGTTTAACTGCATTTTTCAAGGCTGATTGCTTTTTATCCGCTGTGAACAAATCTAAAGTCATAGCACCTTTCAGAGAAATTGAAAATGCTTCCTCTTTTACGGTTCCCATCATAAATCGGGTCATATAGTCAACTGTAAGGCCAATTAAGCTGGCGTGTATGTTTTCACTCTCATTTAATGTTATCCCATCATCAAGCTGAATAACTGTAAGTTCCTTTTTATTTATATAGCCTCCACGCGGTTGCTTTATCATACCTATTCTTTTTGTTACTGAATACATATCATATACCTCCTTAAGCTTTGTTATGTTAATATTACCATATTTATGGGTTATTTGCCACATTTTCATTATAACCGGGATCACAAATCGAACTGAATGTTAATATAATTTGCGTATATTTAAAACCAGTATTCAATCTGCTGCATTCCATGACAATACAATATTCCCCATTTTCAATTTCTCTAACTACTATCCCTTGTGACAGTTCAGTTTTCCATAAACTCTTTTTACCATAAAATTTAGATAATATTTTGTCAGTCGGATTAGGAATTTCAGAGTTAAAACCATTATTTTCAAGCCATGTATGGTAATCATTCAGAGCAGGAAGCCCAAACATTTGAACAGCCATTGAAATTCTTAATTGTTCTTCCATTTCATTATCATAGTCTATAATATATTCTTGTCTTGGATCCAGTACATAACCATGTGCTATTTCTAATTTACCTGCATTTTGGTTTAATTTTAAGTATACACTATCCATTTTTGATATCCTTTCATATTAAAATATTATTTATTCATCAATACTTTATATGCCTATATAAAGGATACCTACTATTTAACAATCAGTTTAACACATTTTCAAAATGTATAAAATCTTTGAAAATGTATATTTATACATGTATTTCATCAGCAACATTTAAACGAACTGGGACTAAAACAATAAAAAGAAGCTCTCTCAAAATTAGGGCTTCTTTTTACTCTAAAAATTTTATTCTGCCGATTTACACAAAATTTAAAATCTCATCCTTGGGCTTTTTTGCAGGTGTTACACGCAGCGCGTGAAGCACCGGTCCTTCGCCGTTGTAGTCCTTCCAATACTCTTCATGAACCGTTGCCGTTACTTCCACCCAGTCCTTATTTTCAAGCGCGCCGCTCTGTTCATACTTGCAGGCATATCCCAAAAATGCCATATCATCGGCACAGCAGGTCATCGCCATTCTTCCCGGAACAAAATACGTGCCGTCGCTGCCTTCCGGTTTTAGCACCATTGCCACAAACGTAACCGTCTTCCCAATATACCGGTCAAGATTATCCATTGCATCAAGGTAAAAAATACCGTAGCCGTAATCGTCAAGCTTTAGTTCTTCATCCTTCAAATCATACGGCAAATCTTCCTCAAAAAGCTGGCTTACCTCTCCGTTTTTATCCTCAAATATAATTTCCGCCTGTGGATTGACCGCTTTTACGTTACGCTTAAAACTGCTTAACTGATCCATCAGACCGTCGCAGCGGTTAAAAATAATCAATTCCGACTTCCGAAGCATTTCCGCAAGCAAAGAACGCATGTTTGTGTAATAATTTTGAAAAGTGGACGCGTCGATAATCGTAATCTGCTGTTCCAGCTTCCAATGCCACGGCATTTTAAAATTCTTAAAATTCCACATGCCGTTATACTCAATAATAATACGTTCCGGCTTGTGTTTTTTCTCAAGTTCTATCATTTTCGCGGAGGTCATTTCTTCCTCATCCTCCACAAGCTCTACAACCGTGTGGCTTTTTTTCAGAACTTCGCTGTCATACTCATTCTCGCCCTCTTCGCAAAGGATTAACAATGTTGTTCCTTTTGTCTGAAAGTAGGGCTGTGACAGTGTGAACGAAATAAACTCCGTTTTTCCGCTCTCCAAAAATCCATTGATAATATATACTGATTTCATGACCGGCTCCTTTTTTCTTTACTTTGCAAACAGCGCTTTTAAGTTCTCCTCGTTCAGCTTCGAGCCGATTACGCAAATCTTCCCTGTCACCTCAGGCGTTCCTTTGCGCACATTGCTCTCGCCCGGCACGTAATCAAAATTTACCCATGTGCCGTCACCTGCCGAAACCATCCCCTTTGCCCTGAGAATCGCACCGTATGTTTTTTCATCCTCAAGCTTGTCAAGAATATCCTCAACCTCCGCTTGCGTATAAGATGCAGGCGTCTCGAAGCCCCAACTGGTAAAAATCTCATCCGCGTGGTGATGATGATGGTCGTGATCATGGCATCCGCACGTACAATCCTCACCGTGCCCGTGATGATCATCATGCTCCTCATGCTCGTGGTCATGATGGTGTTCTTCATTCCCATGATGATGCTCGTGGTCATGATGGTGTTCTTCATTCCCATGATGATGCTCGTGGTCATGGTCGTGATTATGACAGCCACATGTACAGTCTTCGCCGTGGTCATGATGATGCTCTTCATTCCCGTGATGATGGTCATGATGGTGCTCCTCATGGTCATGTGCCGCAGCAACTTCCGCCATAAGCTCTGCTTCCAAATCTTTTGCATTCTCTATCGTTTCCAGAATTTTCTTTCCGTCAAGCTCTTCCCAGGGCGTTGTAATAACCGTCGCCTTATCATTGTGTTCCCGGATAATCTCAAGCGCCGTATTCAGCTTGCTTTCACTGACGTCGGCAGTTCTGCTCAAAATAATCGTTCCCGCATGTTCAATCTGATTCAAGAAAAACTCGCCGAAATTTTTTGCATACATCCTGCACTTCTTGGCATCAACTACAACAACTGCGCTGTTGAGCACTATCTCTGCCTGCGTATCCACATTCTGAACCGCCCGCATGACATCGGAAAGCTTGCCCACACCGGAAGGCTCAATTAAAATACGCTCCGGCGCATACTTCTCAATCACTTCCTTTAAAGAGCTTCCGAAATCTCCTACTAGCGAACAGCAAATGCAGCCGGAATTCATCTCCTTAATCTCAACACCTGCCTCCTTTAAAAAACCGCCGTCAATGCCAATCTCGCCAAACTCGTTCTCAATCAGCACCACCTTTGAGGCATCAAGCGCCTCCTGCAGCAGCTTCTTAATCAATGTCGTCTTTCCAGCTCCCAAAAAGCCGGAAAAAATGTCTATCTTTGTCATGATATTTCATGCTCCTTTCTAAGACTTCACATCATGCAATTACTAAATTATCTCTAATTTTTTATATTATCACAAATTAATTTTATTTTCCATAAATGCTTCGTTAATTTTCAATTAAATAAGTAAAAACTACTCCTCCCGCGTATACCATTCCAAATCCTGCGCTCTGATTTCTTCATAGCAGTCGGCACCGCCACCTGTCCTTAAATACACCTTTCGGATTCCCGCCTGTATAATCATGCGCGCGCACAGCGGACACGGCTTCGCCTTGTGTACCGACAAGTCGTTTGGATTCACGCCTGCCAAATACAAATCCGCTCCTATCGTCTGCTCCCGCGAACAGTTTAAGAGCGCATTCGCCTCCGCGTGCACGGCACGGCAAATTGCATATCCCTCTCCCTGATGCATATTTTTCCTAATCCGCGGGCACTCCCCTATATCGCAGCAATTCTCAAACCCTCTGGGCGAACCGTTATAACCCGTGGAAATCACTGCGTCGTCCTTCACAATCACCGCCCCGTATTTTCTTTTAATACAGGTGCTTCTGTACGCGAAATTTTCCGCGCAGTTTAAATACGCATCAACCTTTGAGATGCGTTTGTTTATCTCCGGTTTTACCATGAAACTAACCATGCTCCTTTCACAGTGTCCCCCTCCCTATGTCACTTCTCATTTGTTTAAATTGTCATACTCTTCCAGTATCAACGCTGCGGGAAGGCTATAAGAAACTTCAGCCTCCCTGATTTCGGCATCCTCCGAAACTTCTCCGCCCGAAATCATCCCCAAAAGCCGCCCGACCGCATCAAACACCCCGCCGCCCGACATTCCCGCCTTCGAATAACAGTTTGTCTTTAAAACTTCCGTATTAAAAACGGGCTCATAGCCGACGCCCAAAACCGTTCCGGCTGCAAAATGTTCCTTGTTCCCACTCAAATCCGCGCCAACCTGCAGCACAGGCTGCTCTGTCGGCATATCCGCTTCCTCCGTAAGCTCGTCCACCGGAACCGCCTCAAAAATATCCCTTAAAATTTTCGCCGTTACAAATTTTGCGTCTATCTTCAAAAAGCCAATGTCATACTGCTGGGAATACCCCATAATCTCAGCGTCCGCGCATTCTTCATTGCAAAACGTTACCTGCGCCTTTACATCCTTCATAAGCAAATGCTTACTTGATACAATCACAATACTGTCGTCATTTATTCTCCATACGATACCACTGCCGGCAGAATCCTTCACTACTACCTTCACAATGCTCCGCCTTGCGAGCTGATAAACTACCTGCATCCTTGCATCCTCCATTTGGTCATTGTCCGTAAGATGCGACAAAAAACCCATATGCATTCCCGATAAAAGCGTTCCACGGTAAAAGCCATTCCCTGATGCCGTATTTAAAATCATTGCTTCTGCAAAAAAAATGGCAGCTAATGCCACAATAATCAGTCTCTTATAAAGCCGCTTCACGTTCTTCCTCCGAGCTGCCAAAAAGCAACTGCACTTGCCGCCGCTACATTAAGAGAATCAACGCCGCGTGCCATCGGTATGCGCACCGTATAATCACACCTTGCTATCGTATCTGATGCAAGTCCCTCTCCCTCTGTGCCAAGCACAATCGCCAGCTTTTCTTCCTGCATCAGCTGCGGCGCATCAATTCTGACAGCGTCTTCCCTTAATGCCATTGCCGCTGTCTTAAATCCCATATTATACAATTGTCCTATTCCATTCCCTTCTTCAAAAAATGCCCACGGAACTTGGAATACAGTTCCCATGCTGACTCTGATAGAACGGCGGTACAAGGGATTACTGCCTGCCGGCGTCAGCACTTCCCCAACGTATAAATCAAATATTGCCACCGCGGCGATAAGCCGGGTTATGTCATTGTGCCTGCACAACCGTGCATTTGCACAAAGAATGATCATCTATCTAGGACTGCCGTTACCGGCAGCCTCAAGCGACCTACCTGAAAGCAGATCGGGCAAATCTGTCGCTCTCTGTTTGGTCTTGCTCCGGATGGGGTTTACATGTGCCCTCCTCGTTACCTTGGAGGCGGTGGTCTCTTACACCGCCGTTCCACCCTTACCAAATGCTGCCCGCAAGCAAGCAGCATTGGCGGTATATTTCTGTTGCACTAGCCTTAGAGTCGCCTCTACCGGACGTTATCCGGCATCCTGCCCTATGGAGCCCGGACTTTCCTCACCTTCCGCATTTGCGAAAGCCGCGATCATTTGCCACAGTGGCATAATATCAAAACCATTTTATTTGTCTGCCCATTCTCTTAACGATTGAACCATGCTTAATCCATTGTTTCCCGTGCGGTAAGCTGCGCCTGTAGCATAATAAACAAGGACTAACACCTGTGCCGCACATCGCTTTAACAACCGTTTCATACACATATCTCCTATACCTTAAAGCAGCTGCCTCCCACAAACTCCCTAACGATTGAATTTTTCGGAAGTTCCTCCGTGCTGACGCCCAAAAAGTAGCTTAAAAACTTCAAAAGCCGCACTGCCTCAAAATACTCCGGCTCACCCTTTTCGATATTGTAAAGCAGCGGCTCCGCATACTGCTTCAACACCGCAAGCTCATAAATCAATGCCGAATTGAACATTGCGTCCGCGCTCTCCTGAAACGGGAAAATATTTTCCTCCTCACCGTTTCGCACCGAAGGCCACATTTGGATTGTACGCTTTGCCGTGGCGCCCCTTGTCCGCGCGTCCCGCACCATACGCCGAAGCAGCCTTCCGTCGGTCGTCGGAATCCGGTTGTGCTCGTCAATATTGAGTGATGTGAGCGCGCTGATATAAATTTTATACTTACTTTCTGCCGGAAGCGCATAGGACATCTTATCATTCAATCCATGTATCCCTTCAATCACAAGCACATCATCGGGACCAAGCTGCTTGTAATTTCCCTTATACTCCCGCTTTCCCGTGACAAAGTTAAAAGTCGGAAGCTCCACACGCTCGCCTGCAAGAAGTTTTAACATATCCTCATTAAACTGCTTCATGTCAATCGCTTCAAGGCATTCAAAATCGTAGTCGCCGTTTGGCTGTCTCGGCGTATTCTCCCTATTTACGAAATAATCGTCTACGGCAATCGGGTGCGGCACAAGCCCGTGCGTTTTTAGCTGAACGGAAAGCCGGTGTGAAAACGTCGTTTTTCCCGACGAGGAAGGTCCGGCAATCATCACAAATTTAACGCCGCCCCTCGACACAATATCCGACGCAATCTCACTGATACGCCGCTCCTGCAGCGCTTCCTGAACCAGTACAAGCTCATTAAACCTGCCTGCGCGGATCTCGTCGTTTAAGTCCGCCACCGTGTCAACGCCAAGCTTATCGCCCCAGTCCGTCGCAATCGACATCGCATGGAACAGCTTTGGAAGCGGTTTAAATTCTTCCAAAACATCCGGATTTTTCTTTTCCGGCAAAATCAGCACAAAACCGTCCTCATATTTGCGCAAATCAAAATGCTTCACATATCCCGTGCTCGGCAGCATGTAGCCGTAATAATAATCCTTATAGCCGTCAAGATTATAGACATTGACCGTTGAACTGCCCCTGTACTTAAACAGATTTACCTTATCCTCCATTTTCTGCTCGCTAAAGATAATGTTTGCCTCCTCAAGCGGCATGGAGCGTTTAATCACATACAAATCCTTGTTGATGTACTCCTGCATTTTTGCCTTCACCTCGGCCACCAACGCATCCGTCACCTCAAAATCGCCGTTTTTTGAGCAGTATAATCCGTTTCCGATTGCAAATTCAAGCTTAATCTTTTCAATGTTATCAGCGCCCACAACCTCCTGGATTGCCTTCATCAAAATTAAAATTGCCGTTCTGTTGTATGTCTTATGACCCGTATCGTCCGTGAGCGTCAGAAACTCAACCGTACAGTCCCTGTCTACTTTTTTGAACAGCTCCCTGATTTTGCCGTCCCGCACCGCCAGCGCAATTTGATGCGGATAATCCTTCTGATAAACGGTTGCAATTTCGCCGTATGTAATTCCCGCGGGATATTCCCTTGTCTTACCCCCGACCGTCACCAAATAACTATTCCTGTTTTCCTGTTTATTGTCCATCGTTTCACCCCTCTTTATCGTATTATATGACTGTAAACGGTTCACAAAACTGTGCACTGTACACCCGCAGCTTCGGAAGCTCCCGCTTGATAAATTCCTCCATATATGGTATGAACAGTTTCTCAATCCCGTAGTGTCCCGCGTCAATCACTGCAAGTCCCTGTGCCACAGCGTCAATGCCTTCATGGTGGTCAATGTCTCCCGTAATCATCACGTCAGCTCCCGCATAGATGGCATCCCTTATAAAACTGCCGCCGGAGCCCGGCATTACCGCCGCCGTTTCCACGATGTCACCCAAGTCGCCAAATACGCGCACATTCGGCACATGAAAACGCTTCTTGACAAGCCCTGCAAGCGCTTCCATACTCATCCGGTCTGCAAGACGTCCCACGCGTCCGCAGCCCTCCTTTGAGATTTCATCTTCAAACGTCACGTTTAATACCTCGCGCGCCCGCAGTCCAAGTTCATCTGCCGCCGCGTCCGCCATCCCCATGACGTCAAAATTGGTGTGCATCGCATAATAGCTTATATCATTTTGTATGAGTTTTACAATGCGCCTTCCGATAAAATCGTCGGTATTGACACGGGAAAGCTTTTTGAAAATCAGCGGATGATGTGTCAGCAGCATATCCGCCCCCGCGCGCACGGCATCCGCAATGACTTCATCCGTTGCATCCAATGCTATGTAAATCGTTTCCACATCCTTGTCACGCCTTCCGGCAAGCAGACCGATGTTATCCCAGTCTTCCGCATAATTTTTAGGCGAAAGCGTCTCAAGCTTTTCTATAATTTCACCGCACGTCAAAATCCTATCCCTCCCTGACTCATACTATGTAACAGAAGCGGCTAAAAATACTGATACAGGCAGAACACAATATCACTCAGCGCGTCTTCCAATTCCGTCATACGACACTGCTGCCTTGCAGTCTCCCTACCCGAAGCATTTAAACGCTCCCGAATCTGTTCCAAATTTGCCTTCTGCCACAAAAGATACCGCTTCAAAACGGGATGGGAATGCTCCAAAAGATACGGTCCGTATGTATCCTGCACGCTCGTAAGCCTTGCCGCCTCCTCCGTGCAAATCTCGGAAATGTCAGGCGGATTGCCGCACACCGCCGTCCGCCTGCCTAACTGCTCCAAACCGCCTGCCAGCAAACGCTCATGTTTTCCGAAAGCCGCAGGCAGCGCCCGCATCATCGGATAATATTTCCCATCCTCAAAAATCATATCTTCCTTTTCAATCAGATACCCGTTTACACGCAGATATTTGCGCACCTCGTCAAGCTCCGACTGCGGCTGCAATACGACCTGCCTCATGTCGCCAATCAGCGCGCGGCTCCTCTCCAAAATCGACACCACAAGCCGCCCGCCCATACCGGCACAGACAATGCCTTCCGCCTCATTTGGCAAAAGCGCCGCCGCCCCGTCCGAAAGCCGCGTTTCGATATATTTCTGCATTCCGTAATCGCGGATATTTTCTTTCGCACGTTCAAGCGGTCCCCTGTTAATATCCATTGCAATCACATGCGCGCAGGTACGGCTCCTGATTAATTCCATTGCCACATAACCGTGGTCACAGCCAATATCCGCCATGCTTTCACAGGGCGAAACAAGCGCCGCCACAGCCCGCATTCTATCCGACAACTGCATTTGCACTCTCCTAATCCAAATAGTCCTTTAACTTCCTGCTTCTTGAAGGGTGACGCAGCTTCCGAAGCGCCTTTGCCTCAATCTGCCTGATACGCTCTCTCGTAACATTAAATTCCTTACCGACCTCCTCGAGTGTGCGCGCACGCCCGTCGTCAAGTCCGAAACGCAGTCTCAATACCTTCTGCTCCCTGTCGGTCAGCGTGTCAAGCACCTCGACAAGCTGCTCCTTTAACAGCGTAAATGCCGCCGCGTCAGCAGGAACGGGCACATTATCATCCTGTATAAAATCCCCAAGATGACTGTCCTCCTCCTCACCGATCGGCGTCTCAAGCGATACCGGCTCCTGCGAAATCTTCAAAATCTCGCGCACGCGCTCCTCCGGCATATTCATTTCCTTTGCAATCTCCTCCGGGGTCGGTTCCCGCCCAAGCTCTTGTAAGAGCTGTCTGCTCACGCGGATTAATTTATTGATGGTCTCAACCATATGCACCGGAATACGGATGGTTCTCGCCTGATCCGCAATCGCTCTTGTGATTGCCTGCCGTATCCACCACGTCGCATAGGTCGAAAACTTATAGCCTTTCCTGTAATCAAACTTCTCAACTGCCTTAATCAGACCAAGATTGCCCTCCTGAATGAGGTCCAAAAACAGCATTCCTCTGCCCACATAGCGCTTCGCAATGCTCACAACAAGCCTGAGGTTCGCCTCAGCTAACCTCTTTTTTGCCTCCTCGTCGCCAAGCTCCATCTTTTTTGCAAGCTCAATCTCCTCGTCAGCGCTTAGAAGCGGCACTTTTCCGATTTCCTTTAAATACATCCTTACGGGGTCCTCAATGCCGATGCCGTCAGGAACGGACAGGTCGATGTTCTCCACATCCATGTCCACGTCTTCCTCATCACTCAGAAGAATATCGTCATCCGGCAAATCGTCGTCATCGTCCGTAATACGCAGCACATCCACGTTGCTCTGCTCAAGAAAATCCAGTATCTTCTCAAACTGCTCCGTCTCAAGAGGCATGTCCTTGAAAAAGTCGCTGATTTCCTGATACTCAAGCACGTTTTTCTTCTTCTTTGCCATCGCAAGAAGCTCTTTTAACTTTGCCTCAAATTTTGCTTGTGTGTTTTCATCCATTCTGGTCAATCCTCCATACCATATATTTTTATCCTTAATTGAAAGAAATATGCGTTTTGTTAAGTTCTTCCAGTGCTTTTTTGCCCTCAACCGCAATGCTTAACGCGGCAATCTCCACACCGGAGCGTTCCAAATAATGCTCATAACTGTTTTTCTTTACGCGCACAAGAATATCATGGAATGCCTTTTCCTTCTCCTGCACCGTCCGAAGCTCCGGAAGCTGTGTCGTAAACAGGGATGCCGCCTCGCTTTGCTCCCTCTCGTCGTCAAACAGGTCGATAATGCCCGCCGGATTAAACTGGCCTTTTTCAATATCCGCAAACATCCGCTGCGCCACCTTTTTGTACAGCTCGTCCGTAAAATCCTCGGGAGAAATATAACTTTTGACCTTTTCATAAAGCTGCGGGTAATCCGTAAGCCACGTCAGCAAAAGCCGCTGCGCCTTCCTGGCATTTTCCTGCGCCGGATTTTTCCCTCTGCTGTTCACCCCTGATTTCGGGCGTTCCCGCAAAACCGGAGCAACCGCATAGCCTCCTGTCTTTGCCGCCATATTGACGACAAGCTTTCTTAAATTTTCGAAGCCGATATGGTACTTGTCCGCTATCGCCTCTATATAATTTTCACGCTCTACGTCCTCCCCGAAATCACAAAGCCTTCTTGCGATGTGATTGTGGAAGTTCGTTTTCTCCTCCGGATCATTCATGTCAAAATCCCGCTCCAGCATACGGATTTCAAATAAAAAAGAATTCTCCGCATGTTCTATGCGTTCCCCAAACGCCTCTTTTCCAAGATTTTTCATAAATTCATCGGGGTCCTTGTAGGGCGACATATTAATAATCTTTCCTGACATTCCCGCGTCACGCAAAATCCCGATTGCACGCAGCGCAGCTTTCACGCCCGCCCCGTCACTATCGTAGGCAAGAAGCACCTCTTTTGTGTACTTCTTAATCAACCCTGCCTGCCCCGCCGTAAATGCCGTTCCAAGCGAGGCAACCGCCTGCGTAAAACCCGCCTGATGCATACTGATCACATCCATATACCCTTCGCACAAAATCATATTTCCCGCTCTTGACGAGCGCGCAAGGTTCATGCCGTAAAGGTTTCTGCTCTTGTCAAAAATTTCCGTCTCGGGAGAATTCAAATACTTTGGTCCCTTGTCGTCCGTCCCCATAATCCGCCCGCCAAAACCAATCACGCGATGGTTGATGTCCTGTATCGGAAACATAACCCGGTTCCAAAACTGCGTCACCGTTCCGCGCCGCTCGTCTGCCTTTGCCAGCCCTGCATCACGGATTAAATCGTCCGTAAACCCCTTTTGGCGCAGATACAGTAACAGCTCCTCGCCCCTTACAGGCGCAAACCCAAGTCCGAAGCCTTTCCGGGTCTCATCCGAAAGCGCCCTTTTGTCAAGATATTCGCGCGCCTTTGCGCCGCGCTCACCCCGAAGCTGATAATAATAGAACTTCGCCGCCTCTTTATTCACTGCCAAAAGCTGCTGCCGCCTGCTCTCCCTGCGTTTTGCCTCCTCCGAATACGTCTCTTCGGGAAGCTTTACCCCTGCCCGCTCTGCAAGCAGTTTCAGCGCCTCCGGAAACGTACAGTTCTCATATTTCATCACAAACGTCGTCACATTACCGCCTTCGCCGCAGCCAAAGCACTTGTATATCTGCTTTGAGCGGCTTACATAAAAGGAAGGGGTCTTCTCCCCATGAAACGGGCAGCAGCACACATAATTGCTTCCCCGTTTCGAAAGTCCGACGTAACCTGAAATAACATCCACAATGTCATTTCGCTGCCTTACTTCCTCTACAATTTCTTCGGGATAGTACATGAACAACCCTGCTCCTTTCTCAGTTTAGTCCCCCATTCCTGCCAAAATCTTCGCCTTATCCCATCCAAAACTTCGGCACATAAAGCTCATCATACAGCGCAATCGCAAACCGGTCTGTCATGGAACTTATGTAATCGCACACAACCTTCTCCCGCGGCTCGCCCCGGAGTCCCAGCTCCACAAAAAACTTCGGAAGCTCATTCGTATGCTTCATATAATATTCATACAAGGTCTTGACAAGCGAAACAGCCTTGTTCTCCTCACATTTTGCGACGGGATTACTATACACCTTGTCATACATAAACTTTCGCAAATCGCGCATCGCAAGCTCCACCGCATCGGACATGCGCACATCGTCCGTGCCCTTGCTCTGCGTCACAATATCATGGATAAAATTATTCAGCCGTTCTCTCGGCGTATAACCGATCACCTCACCGATTTCCCGCGGAATATCGCGCTCCCGCAAAATCCCCGCCCGCACCGCATCATCCATATCGTGATAAGTATATGCGATTTTGTCGGAAAACCGGACAATCTTTCCCTCAAGCGTCGACGGCATATTTGACGTCTGATGATTTTCCATGCCGTCCCGAACCTCCCATGTGAGATTCAGTCCCTCACCGTCCTTCTCCAAAATTTCAACGGTGCGCACACTCTGTTCGTTATGCTGAAAACCATACGGACAGACCTCGTTTAACGCCCGCTCTCCGGCATGTCCAAAAGGCGTATGCCCCAAATCATGCCCAAGCGCAATTGCCTCCACAAGCTCCTCATTTAACTGCAGCGCCCTTGCAATCGTTCTTGCATTCTGCGACACCTCCAGCGTATGCGTCAGTCTCGTTCTGTAATGGTCTCCTTCCGGAGATAAAAATACCTGCGTCTTATCCTTTAAACGACGGAACGATTTCGAATGCAGGATTCTGTCCCTGTCTCTTTGAAAAACAGGACGGATGTCACACTGTTCTTCCTCCCTGTCCCTGCCCTTTGAATTTTTGCTCAACGTGGCATACGGGCTTAAATACTCCGTTTCCCACTGTTCAAGATTTTCTCTGATTGTCATATGGCCACCATACCTTTTTACAACATCATATCTCTATTTAATATATTCCGTGCCCGCTTTGAAATTCCTTTTTTTATCCGAAAATTTCTGAAAATTCCAAAAAAACAGATTATACCAGTAAATTCTACAGGGCGCCGCACATTGACATCTTTGGGGAAAATTGGTATTATGGTTTCAAATTAATTTGTGAATTAATTAACGAAAGATTTTTACACAAATGGAGGTTCCCGATGAATATCGACATGACACAAGGTGCCACAATGAAATCCATGCTGCGTTTCGCGCTCCCGATGATACTTGGCAACCTTTTACAGCAATGCTACAACATCGCCGACACGCTGATTGTCGGCAGGTTTCTTGGACCGAATGCACTGGCGGCAGTCGGTTCTTCATTCACACTGATGACGTTTCTGACATCCATTCTTTTAGGGCTGTGCCTTGGAAGCGGCGCTTTTTTTTCCATGCGCTTTGGCGAAGGGGACGAAAAAGGACTAAAAGAAGGAATCTGCGCCTCCTTTGCGCTGATATTCTCCTTAACGCTTATCATCAATCTTCTTATTTTTCTGTTTTTAAACCAAATCCGGATTTTTCTTCAGGTGCCAAACGAAGTATGGGCGCCGATGCGCAGTTATCTTGCCGTGATTTTTTGCGGCATTTTTGCGACATTTTTATACAACTATTTTGCTTCCTTACTGCGCGCCATCGGAAACTCGGTTGTGCCGCTTTTATTTCTGAGTGTCTCCGCGCTGCTTAATATCGCTCTCGATTTGTGGTTTGTGATTGGGTTACAGCGGGGCGTTGCAGGCGCTGCGGAAGCGACCGTTATCGCACAGTATGTTTCAGGCATCGGCATCGCGCTCTATTCTCTGATACGCGTTCCATGTCTGAAATTAAAAAAAGGCGAACTGCGCGTGCGCTGGAGCTGTATGAAAGAAATTTCCGGTTTTTCCCTGCTCACCTGTGTGCAACAGTCCGTTATGAATTTGGGCATCCTCTTGGTACAGGGCGTTGTCAACAGCTTTGGTCCTGTGGTTATGGCGGCATTTGCCGCCGCAGTTAAAATTGACGCGTTTGCCTATATGCCCGTGCAGGATTTTGGAAATGCCTTTTCCACATTTATCGCGCAAAATTACGGCGCAAAGAAGACAGAGCGTATCCGCTCAGGCTTTCGCGGCGCCGTTGCTGCGGCAGTGGTTTTCAGTGTTGTCATTTCAGCGGCAGTCTGGGTGTTTGCCCGCCCGCTTATGCTATTGTTTGTCAAGGCGGAGGAAACTGCCATTATCGCGGAAGGCGTGCGCTATCTGCGCATCGAAGGCACGTTCTATTGCGGTATCGGCTGCCTGTTTTTACTGTACGGACTTTACCGCGCATTGGGAAGACCCGGCATGTCGGTCGTACTCACAATCCTTTCGCTTGGCACGCGCGTCGTGCTTGCATACGTCCTCTCCGCCATTCCCGCAATCGGCGTTGTCGGAATTTGGTGGGCAGTGCCGATTGGATGGATTCTAGCGGACGCTGCCGGATTTGGATATTATTTTATCCGCAAAAAACGGTTGTTAGGCAATCCATAGTACGGAGTCTGTTATGACAGTTCACATTCCAGCTGGCAGTCGTACGGCTCCGCCTCGACATGCATCTGATTATACACCTGCGCCTCGACACACCCCATTGCCTTATAAAACGCCTGACTTTCCACGGCAGAATGCGCGGATATGTACAGCTTTTTTGCTCCGTGTTCTTTTGCCCACGCTTTCGCCGCACAAAAAAGCGCCTTTCCAATCCCCTCACCGCGCATATCTTCCGATACGTGAATGCTGGTCAGATCAAGATAGTTCTGTGCACCGCCAAACAGTCCTGACTCGACAGATGCAAAGCCCTTCAGCTTACCGTCATAAAAGGCTGCATACACCAAACCGCCTGTAGCAGCCGTATTTTTCAAACACGTTACCAATGTGTGATAATCCTCCTCTGACCAGTCGTCAACGAATGGAGCGCTTTTTATCACCCATGTATTGTTATCCCTCCTCCAACAGTCCGTAACGTTTTGGTGACGGACAAAGTTTTGGAATAATTCCCTGTTGATTTCTTCTTTTGATACTATTCTATATTGAATCATTTTGAATCTCCCGTTTATTCCAACCACAATTGCAATACTGTCCTTTCACATAAAGAAAAAGTAGTATTTTACTCATAAGTGTTCTGCATCTGTCTGTTTTATTTATGTAATTCCTCAATAAACTTTGCAAAATCAAAGTCCTTATTTTTATTCGCCTTAAAAATGGTTCCATAATTTCTTCCTTCCATAATGCGGTGTATCACCCGCACGTCGGCACCGTTTGCAATCACCATATCCGCCCCGGAATATGTCGCGATTTTCGCCGCGGTCAGCTTTGTTTCCATTCCTCCCGTTCCCACGCTGCTGCCTGTCGTATCTTTGCCCATGCTGATAAGCTCCTGCGTCAGCGTATCGACACGTTCAATAAACTTTGCGTCAGCATTTTGTCTTGGGTCGTCTGTGTACAGCCCGTTAATATCCGAAAGCAGTATCAACAAATCCGCACCTGTAAGCGCCGTAACAATTGCAGAAAGCGTATCATTGTCCCCAATCACATCTTCCACCTCAAAGGTAGACGTTGTATCATTCTCGTTTACAACCGGAATTGCCTCCATGCGCAAAAGCTCGTTAAACGTATTCTGTGCATTTTTCCTGTTCAAGTCTGACACAATCGTATGACGCGTCATCAAAATCTGCGCCGCCTGATGACTATACTCCGAAAAAAATCGCTGATACATCGTCATCAATCTCGCCTGACCGATTGCCGCACATGCCTGCTTTTGCGCAAGCGTAAGCGGCGGCTTGATGTGAAGCGCCTTTCTGCCGCACCCGATCGCGCCTGATGTTACAAGAATAACATCTTTTCCCTGATTGCGGATATTGCAAAGCTCCCGCACTAAAATGTCCATTTTTGTATAATCTAAGTCCCCTGTTTCCATATGTTGCAGAGAGGAAGAACCAATTTTTACTACCACCCTCTTTTTATCCTTTAATTTTGCGCGTAACTCATCCACTCTTTTTTCCTCCAATATCCGTATTCATGATAAAACACATATATTCTAATCCGAAACACCCGAAAAGTCCAGTAAAACACGATCCGTTATTTCTCCGTTATTTCGCAGTATTGTTATCCGCAAACGGCTGATATAGTTTCGCAATCATCTCAGCCACTAAAATCCCGTCCATAGCCGCCGAAGTGATCCCGCCTGCGTAACCTGCCCCCTCACCGCACGGATAAAGCCCCCTCACTGAAGGGCTCTGCAAATCCGCATCGCGGTGTATCCGCACAGGCGACGAGGTGCGGCTCTCAATACCGGACAATACCGCGTCTCCACGGGCATATCCTTTGATTGTCCTGTCAAACTGCTCCATGCCTTCCATAAACGCCTCCTCACACGGCTTCGGTAAAAGACCGCGCAGGTTTGAGAACATATATTCTCCTTTTATGCATGGTTTTAAGCTGTTGTCCTTCCCGCAAGAAACCGCATTTGTTACATAATCCCCATAATACTGTACCGGAATTTTTCCCTTTCCAAGCGCATATGCCCGCTCCTCTAAACGCCGCTGAAACGCCACGCCCGCAAGCGGTCCGCTGCTTCCGTAATCATCCGGCGTAACCTGCACGATAATCGCACTGTTCGCGTTACGACTTCCCCTGTCCGAGTAACTCATCCCGTTTATGGCAAGCCGTCCTTCCTCACTCGAAGCATTGACCACATACCCGCCGGGACACATGCAAAACGAATACACCCCGCGTCCTGTACTGGTCTGCGCCGTAAGCTTATAGGGCGCGGCAGGTAGCGCGCTCCCATGCTCCGCTCCATACATACACGCATTAATAAGCTCCTGCGGATGCTCCACCCGCATTCCGACCGCAAACGCTTTTGCCTCCATTGACACTCCGATACGCTCAAGGTATGCAAAGGTATCCCGCGCGCTATGTCCGATTGCAAGCACGGCATTCCCCGTTTTTATGACATCCGTGTCATTTATTTTGATGCCGGCAAGCACACCGTTTTGTATCTCCAGTCCTGTCATCTTTGCCCGAAATCGGACGCTTCCGCCGTGCTCTATAATAAACTTGCGCATATTTACAACCACATTTCTCAATATATCCGTACCGATATGCGGCTTGCTCTCATACAAAATATCACGCGGCGCGCCGCATTCTGCAAAAATGCGCAGCACCTCCCTGTTCCTGCCGTTTTTATCCTTCACAAGCGTGTTCAGCTTTCCGTCCGAAAATGTTCCTGCGCCGCCCTCGCCAAACTGAACATTTGATTCCGTATCAAGCCGTGCGCCGTTCCAAAACGCCTCAACCGCCTTTGTTCTCGTATCCACATCATCGCCCCGCTCCAGTAAAACCGGGCGGTAACCATGCTTTGCCAAAAGATAACCGCAAAATAGTCCCGCAGGTCCCGTACCGATAATTACGGGCGGCTCCTGCAACGGCGTTGCACCGCTTTTCGGAAACACATAAGGCTTTTGCACATACATCGTAATATTGGCATTCCTGCACCGTTTCACGATTTTTTCTTCCTGCCTCTTATCCCTAAGACAAATCCCTAACGTATACACATGAAACAGCTGCGGTTTTTTCCTTGCGTCAATTGAATGCTTTAACAGCACTGTTTCACGGATTTGCGCTGCTTCCACTCCCAAAAGCTTTGCCGCCCTTTTTTGCAAAAGCTCCGTATCCATCGCAACCGCTCTGTCATCTTCAAACCGTATCTCTGTCTTTAACTGATTTACCGCTATCATTTCTCCTCCTGTTTTCCCATATCAGACCGAAACACCCGAGCCCGCAATCGCGCCCGTAGCCCATGCCCACTGCAGATTATATCCGCCGCAAATTCCGTCACAGTCCAAAAGCTCGCCCACAAGATACACATCCTTGCTCAATTTGGACCGAAATGTTTCGTCCACTTCCCAAAGGGGCACACCGCCGCTGCACACCTGCGCATTTTCAAACGGATTGGTTTCCATGATTTTTACACGAAAATCAAACAGTTGGGCAATGCACTCCCGTACTGCCTTTTCCCCTGCCTCCGATACAAGCGTTCCTATGCCAATTTTATTTTTTTTACAAATCATCGCCGCAAGCTTCTTATGCACCATTCCCGATAAAAGCGACTCGACCGTTTTATAATCCCAACGTTTTAAGGAAGCATTTTTTTTAAAAAAAGAAGCCCTGTCCTCAACATATGGAAGAAAATTGATTCCTGCCTCACACAGCTTACCGCAATCCAGCGCTCTTGCCGCCATACGGCTGAATTGAAACACCGGTATCCCCGAGATACCATAATCCGTAAGCTGCAGCTCTCCCTCGTCAAACGCCGCCTTTGTGTTGTCTATGTAAAGCGTAATCCCTGCCTGTGCCCGTACACCCGATACCGATTTAAAAAAACTGCCCGCGCACCGCAGTTGTACCAATGCCGGAAGCGGTTTAATCACACTATGCCCAAGCATTTTTGCAAGCCGGTATCCTGAACCATCCGACCCTGATGCCGGAGCCGCCTTCCCGCCTGTCGCCAAAATCAGCCTGTCATAGTGAAATTGCGCCTGTCTGCCTGCCGCGTCTTCTCCCGAATATACAACACCAACCGTTCCGCCCTGTTTCAATGGTTTAACGGTCCGCACCTCGCAGCCGGTAATGGTCCGCACGCCGAGCCGTTCACACTCGTCCCTTAGCACATCAAGTACAACGGATGCCTGTTCCGAGACAGGATATACGCCCCCGTCTTTTTTCTCTTTTGTGTAAAGCCCTATGCGCTCAAAAAAGGCTCTCGTATCGTTTGCCCCAAAACTGACAAGCGTGTCATAAATTTTTTGAAGCGACTGCTTATCACTGCTGTAATACTTTCCATGAACGTCACTCATATTGGTGAGATTGCATCTGCCGTTTCCGGTCATCAGGATTTTTTTCCCGACTCTGTCCTTATGCTCCAGTATCGTCACCTGATAACCGTTTTTTGCCGCAAAAATCGCGGCGGTAAGACCGCTTGCACCGCCGCCCGCTACTATCACGTTATACATAGTTTATTCCTCTTTTATCTTATCGCGAATCTGTGTCCTTACACAAATTTGCCAAATCAAAAATCTCTGATTTTTTTATTTTAACTGCTGTATGATTCCAAAAAGTGATATACCTGAAGCTCCGTATCCATATACTTACCCTCACGAACCTCGTTTAGCACATCCGCCGGAAGCGATTTAGGATTAAGCCCCGTCCTAAAATACAGCGTTGTTTTATCTTCCCTGTAAACGCCGATTTCCCCGTCTACCTCCATAATGTAAAAGCCAGCCTGTTCTTTGGAGGTATCATAAATTCTTAAAACCTTAATTCTGTCTGATGAGAAAAGCTCCAAATGCTGGGACTTAAACCCTTTCTGCTTGTCCTCAAGCGTCATTGTCTGACTATCCTGCAAAAGCGCCGCCTCAAGCTCTTCTCTTGTCAGCCCGATATACTTTGCCGGAAGTTTACGCTCCTCCGTCGACACCGCGCCGTCCTTTTTATCAATATTTTCATATACGCAGATTGTATCGCAGGTAGTAACCATATTGATACTCTGCGCCTGCAGGTCCTGCGGATACATTTCGTTTTGTTGATCCTGCTGCGCTTCCCAATTCCGTGCGCCCGCTTTCTTGTTCATATCATCGCTGTTTTGCGCATTTTCGTTTGGAAAACCGCTCATTGTATGACGCTTCCATACAAGCACCGCCACAAGCACCATAATCATGATACACACAAAAAATAAGCCAATCTTATATCCTTTTCTCATCATCAGCCTCCATCCAACTCTTAAACATATGGCGTCTTTGATATAGTATCAGCTTATTTTCAATTTTTATTCATCTTGGCAGGCAAGGTAACTACAACAGACGAAACCGCTTTGCAACCGTAAGCACGATTCTGCCGCCCGGCATCTTTCTTAAATCATACTCATTAACCCCTTTTAACAAAATCAATGCCGCAAAGTATACCGTCACACCGATTATAATGCCAGCAAGAACCGTTATCAGATTTCCCAAAGTCTTTGACAGGAGCATACTGATTACACCAATCACCACACCCATAATCACCGCTGCAATCGCCGGCACCGCAAACGTTTTCACATACTCCTGACGGTATCTTAAATACTTTCTGATTGCAAGCGCATTGAGCACGCATACAATCACTGCAAACAGAATATTCGCATAAACCAGCGCATTGATTCCCACGTCAAGCTCCAAAGTCAGATATAGAAACGCAATGTGTATCACAAGCGCAATTGCCGCGTTTCTTACGGGTATCCTCATTTTATTAATACCCTGCAGCACACCGTTTGTAAGTGTTGACATCGTGTAAAACACAACGGATACGGAACCGATATGAAGCATGTTTACCGCCATATCCACTTCCCCTTTAAACAGCAGCGATATTATCGGACGGGCGAGAACCGTAAGGCCTACCGCGCTTGGAATTGCCACAAGCATTGTAAAACGCATCGCCTGATTAATCTTGTCTTTTGCCTGCCCGTACTCCTCCCGCTGCATTAAGCCCGTAAGCACCGGAACAATGGAAGAACACATTGCATTTGCAAGCGCAATCGGCACATTGACAAGCACCCTGTATTTTCCGGAGTAAACGCCCACATTATACGCCTTGATATCCGCAAGCCCTTTTTGCACCATTACTTTGTTGTAAATATTAATATCAAGCACATTGCTGATATTATAAACCGTTGTGCTTAAAAGCACCGGCAAGATTGTCAGAAGAATAAGCCTGAAAATCTGTCCGTAGCTGTCCGCCTTTTGCCCTGCACTTTTGATACGCTGGGATTTTGTACCTTTGCGGTACGCGGAAAAAATCAGCAGCAAAAAAATCAGACCGATTGCAGAGCCAACAACCGGACCAACCGAAGCGCCTGCTGCACCATACGCGGGCGCAAAATCCTCATTGTGAAGAAGCTGTCCCACCTTACCGCCGTATTTAAAAAGAACTGATGCACCTGCAATACTGCCTATTAGTACAAACACCTGTTCGAGTATCTGTGAAACAGCAGTCGGCACCATCGTGCCAAGTCCCTGAAAATACCCTCTAAGCACGCCCATCACGGAAACAATCAGGAGCGCGGGACCTAACACCTTGAGCGCCATTGCACTCATCGGCTCATGCATTACGGATGCCAAAAAATCACCAAATACCTCACATACAAAAAACGTCAGCCCGCCTGCTATAACCGCAAAAATCATCGCGCACTGAAACGCCCTCTGCGCACTTTTATACTGCCGTTTGCTCATTTTCGAAGACACGACCTTTGAGACGGCAAGCGGCAGACTGTAACATGAAATAATCAGCATCATTGCATAAATTTCATACGCCACACCGTAATATCCGTTCCCTTTATCCCCGATAATATGCTCCATCGGAAAGCGTCTTGCCAAACCGATAATACGGGAAATAATTCCCGCAGCCGCAAGAATACTTCCCTGCATAATAAAATTCGACTTAGACTTTTTTGTTGTTTTCATGTATAACCCCCGTTTAGCGTTCACGCTTCCCTCGTAATACCAAGTCTCTTCAGGATTTCTTCCTGCCGCTGCTCCATAACGGCCGCCTCAGCCTCCTCCATATGATCATATCCCAGCAAATGCAGCATGCTGTGTGCAATCAGGAATGCATATTCCCGCAAAGGAGAATGACCGTACTGTGCAGCCTGCTCGAAAACCTTGTCCACATTGATGACAATATCTCCAAGAAAAAGCTCCCCGCTTTCCGGATTAAAGTAATCCTCAATCCGATCCTCAATACCTGAAAAGTCGGCAGGCGCTTCATAATCCACATTTGGAAAAGAAAGCACATCTGTTGATCTGTCGATTCCCCGAAAGGAATTATTCATGGCATGAATGCCTTCACTGTCTGTCAAAAGCACGGATACTTCCGCTTCATAAGGGCACTGCTCAAAAACAAGCGCTTGCGCAATTACCTTTTCTGCCGCATCCTGTTTATCAAACGGCAATTCTCTATCCGTCTCATTCTCTACGCAAAAAGTCATAATATAATTTTTCTCCTGTATATATTTTCTCAAGTCCGCCTAAATCCGACAGCGATATATCACTTTTGTTGAGCAGTCCGCTATTAATTTTCCTGCGCACGACTCCCAGCGCAACCTTTGCATAATCATTGCCTGCCTTCTCGTCCTCCTGCTTGTTTTCCTCCGATTTTTCCTTATCAATCAGGTACATAATCGCAGACACAACACAGTCCGCAATATATACCGCAACCGTTTCCCGCATCTTCATCGGCTGGGACTTATAATTATACTCCTGCAAAAGCTGCACTGCCTTTGGCGGAAACTTATTTTCCTTACAAATTTCCTCAAGCGACTTTTCCCGTGCCTTGCATTCACTGACAATAATGCGGTGATAATAGCCGCCGTTTTTTGCAACATCCACATCCATATGAAGCAGTCTCGCCGTTTTCTCCGCAAAATAAGCCGTATGTATGGCATTATAATAGAGCTGCCTGTCCTCCTCCTTGTACTTTGCAAGCATCTTGTACTCCTGATCATTGATCATCAGGTATTTTCCCTTTTCCCTGTCAATTACCACGGCACAATAAAACCGCAGCGCCGCAAGCATGATTACAAACGTGATAAAGACATTGATTACCGCAATCGCAAGCGTGTCCTCCGATACCATTCCCCGGCTTTCAAACACAAGCTTCGCAGCCATTCCTGCAACGTACACAGCCATTGCGATAAACATCGGTCCTCCCGTTTTATAATCCTCGTCCAGCTTTTCAAAAAGCACCGCAAAAATAACTCCCATAAAAAAGTATAGGAGAAATACAAGCGTATCCGCCGATGCCAAATAGACACAGGCGCCCAGCAGCGCCGCGTAAGCCAAAATTCCGGTTACCGTATTGGAAAACAGCGCAAGCGCAAGCGCAAGCGAAGGCACCGCCCATCCCGCACTCTCAAGCGTCGGCAAAATGCAGAATGCCGCTACTGATACGAGAAAAACAAAGACGAATCTTGCATAGTGGCTACCGTTATCATAATGCAGCGTGCCAAACACTGCCGACTGTACCATTGAAAAAACCACTGCCCCAAAGCAGGCAGCAACCATAATGATCAGGGTAAAAATATCCCGAAACGATTTTCCATACAGATATGCAGCCGCTCCAACCGCCGGGGTGGACAGCAGCAGCATCAGCATAATCAAAAGTATTCTCTGCCAACGGGATTCTTCCTTTTTTTTCATAGAACGCTTATCCTCTTATCTTGTTTTCGGGCGTATACTACCGCCTTTTCTACTCGTTGTCCTGTTCTCCAGCCTATTCTCATAGTCTTCATATGCCTTCACAATCTTCTGTACAAGCGGATGTCTTACGACGTCCCTGCTTGTCATCCTGACAAATGCAATATCACTGATCTTTCTAAGCACCCTTTGAGCCACATCAAGCCCTGACTGTGTACCTACCGCCAAATCCTTCTGCGTGGCATCGCCCGTGATAATAACCTTCGAACCAAAGCCGATACGTGTCAGAAACATTTTCATCTGCGCAGGCGTCGTGTTCTGCGCCTCATCCAAAATAATATACGCGTTGTCGAGCGTCCGCCCGCGCATATATGCCAAAGGGGCAACCTCTATTAATCCCTTCTCCGAATTTTTCTGAAAGCTCTCCGCACCCATAATCTGATACAGCGCGTCATACAAAGGTCTTAAATACGGGTCTACCTTACTTTGCAAATCACCCGGAAGAAAACCGAGCTTTTCGCCGGCCTCAATCGCAGGTCTTGTGAGAATAATACGCTCCACCTCATGATTTTTAAATGCGGTAATTGCCATTGCCATTCCCAAATACGTCTTTCCCGTTCCCGCAGGTCCAAGACCGAACACAATCATATTTTTCCGGATGGCATCAATATATTCCTTCTGTCCCAACGTCTTTGGCTTGATTGGTTTTCCTGCCATTGTATGACAGATGCAGTCCGCATCAATCTCTAAAAGATTCTCCTCCTGCGAAGCATGGGAAAGCTCCAACCCGTATGTCACACTCTGCTCCTGTATCGTATTTCCGCGTTTTGAAAGCTCCACCAGCTCGTTGATCAACCTTGCCGCCTTATTGACTGCCGACTGCTCCCCGCTGATCCGCACTTCTCCGTTTCTGTCCGTTATGACCACCTTTAGGTCATCCTCAATCTGCCTGATATATGCATCATTGCCGCCGAAAATATTTTGCATATGCTCCGCGTCAATCTGCATTCCTAACTGAAAATTCTCCAATGTATTACTCCTTTATCGTTTCGTCTTCGCTCTGTGCCGTAACCGTAATGTCCACATTCTCCCCTGTAGTCTTTATCACAAGCAAATCACCATTTATTTCCATACCATCTTTATTCTCTACTATTTTAACATCTTTTTCAACAATTTGTACCCCTTTTTCGTCTAAAGAAAAAATAAATTTTTCAAACTGCTCCAAAAGCCGTGCTTCCATCTCCTCCTGCGTGTAAGTCATATACCTTATATAATACTCTTTTTTGCTGATTTTACCATAATAAACCGGCAGATAAATGTTATCCAGCAAAACAAGCTGTTCCTTCTCAGTTACCGTCTCATACGTACGCTCTTTTTTGCCGTCCAGTAATTCAAACACTGGCATGGCATCAATATGACGCCCAAACATCTCCAAAAAACTGACACGTATGTCATTTCCTGTGTAACAGATTACAGGGTAGCTTTTCTTAATGGTGTCCTTGTAGCGTAATGGTGTGCGTATCAGTATATCCGCATCCGCATCGTAGACATGATAGTCCGCAATTAGTTGATTTTCATCGTAAATCGGCACGCTCCCCGACACCAGCACATCACCTGCCTCCACACTGTCCCCAGCCTTTACCTTTGGCACACCGTTCCTCGTTATAATGGATGTAATAACGCCTCCTTCATTCGCCACAATGTCCGTTCCCTTTACCCTTTTCTGCGCAGGTTCCGACTTTTCGTTCTCCTTTACCTCCACATACAGCTTCGTTCCCTCAAAGTAAATTGAAGTCCACGTGACGTTTTCAAAGCGTTCCCGCAGGTTCTTTTCCTCCTCCTCACAATGAATGCTCTCTTTTTTAACACCGTAGTGAATATTCTGCCCTTTCAAAAAGTCCGTCATCTCATCATCACTGATTTGGCGATTGCCGACATACTCAATCGCCCAAACATAATCCGTCACAAAATTAAGCATGGCAAGACATGCCGCCACTCCGATAAAAAAAATAATCCTTTTTTTGAGAAAAGGAAAATAAAACGGCAGTCCACTCTTTTTTACAACACGCGCCCGCGTCCCTGTCTTTCTTAAAAACGGGACAAGTCTTTTAAAATCTGCGGCATATACCTCACACATGCATGTCTCGTTTTCTTTTTTTATATTCCACAGGTCTATGTCATGCAGCCTGCACATATTAAAAAAACGCTCTAAGTAGTCACCGCCAAGCCTGATGATAAGGCAGCCCTTTATATAACGGATGTAATTGTTCTGCAAGCGCCCCACCTCATGTTTCTCTTATTACCCGCACTTCATTAATCTGTCCCGATATTTTCATGTCATCGTTGCAGTAATGCTCAATCAAAAGGTTTTCACCGCATACGCAGAACTTTATCCCATATCCCTTGACAATAATTTCGTGACAGGTATATGAGATAATACCCTTAAAGTTTTCCACAAACACATCTGATTTTCCAATCATATGAATGAGCGTTGCATTCACCACCATATCCTTGGGCAGTGAAAAGGCATCCGCAAAGCGTTCTCCCGCACTCATCATATCCTGTTTGAACACATCTCGTTTATTCATATCGGCTCCACCAAGCATCACTATCGGACAAAAATGAAGTATAGGTTTTCTATACTTCATTTTATGTCGGATAACGCGTTACTATTCCCTTGATAAACCGCTTTTTTCTGACACACGTGTCACAAACTTAGATAATCGTTAAAATCCCTAAAGATTTCAGCAACAAAATCACCAGCAGCACCGGCGCAATATACCGAATCATTACAATATACAATTTGCGTCTTCCAAATTTACAGCCGGACTTTTCCACTTCCCCAATAACTGACGACGGCTTCAACACCCAGCCAATCAGCAGACATGTACTGATTGCCACCAGCGGCATCAGTAAATTATTGCTGATATAATCCATAATGTCCAATATCTGCGCAACCGCTCCGTTTGGCAGCTTCACCTCAAAGTACCACTTATTATACCCAAGGCAAACAACAATCCCGCCCACAAGCGCAATCACTGTCTCAAGCACAGTCGCACGCCTCCTTGACATATGGAACTTGTCCATAAAACTTGACACCACCGCCTCCATAATCGACACGGCGCTTGTCAATGCCGCAAACAGCACCATCGCAAAAAACAGACAGCCTACTAAGTTTCCGATTCTTCCCATCGCTTCAAAAACCTTTGGCAACGAAACAAACATCAGGCTTGGTCCAGACGCCGCCATGCCTTCCCTTCCCATAAACGTAAACACCGCCGGAATAATCATAACGCCCGCCAAAAACGCAACTGCCGTATCAAAAATCTCAATCTGATTAATCGACTTCACCAGGTTTTCATCGTCCTTGACATACGAACCGTACGCAACCATAATGCCCATCGCAACGCTCAGGCTAAAAAACAATTGCCCCATCGCGTCAAGCAGCACCGTGAAAAATCCCTGTACCGTCATACCCTCAAAATTGGGAATCACATAAATTTTCAACCCCTCCATACCTGTCCGCGTCACGCCCGAAGCATCTGTCGCATGAATGGTCAGCGAAAAGACCGCAATCCCGACAACAAGCAGCAGCAAAATCGGCATCAGCACTTTGGAAAACATCTCGATCCCCTTATTGACACCCCGAAAGATAACAAACGCCACCATAAACAGGAACACTGCCATAAGCACGACAGGCTGCCACTCTCCCGTAATAAATCCGGTAAAATAGCTGTCCTGCGCCGTATTTCCTCCACTGCCGGTCAGATATGCCAAAAAATATTTTACTACCCAGCCGCCGATTACACAGTAGTACGGCATTATAATAACCGGCACAAGACATGCCAGCACGCCAACAAAGCCCCACTTTGGTTTCATCCTGCCATATGCCGTAAGCGGACTCTGCTTCGTCTTCCTGCCGATTGCAATCTCTGTCGTAAGCAGCGTAAATCCAAAAGTAACCGCCAAAATCAGATAAATCACCAAAAAAAGTCCGCCGCCGTCTTTTGCCGCCAAATACGGAAACCGCCAAATATTTCCCAAACCCACCGCGCTTCCCGCCGCCGTCAGCACAAAGCCGATGGAACCGGAAAACGAATTTCTGTTCTTTTCTTTTTTCATCTCTTTTCTTTCGGGAAAATTCCCATCCTTTCTATATTTTTGTTCATTTATGTAGTCCTGCCCGCAGTGTCAGGTAACCTCACCCTGCAAACAAGATCCTACTGATACCGCACGATATTTGAAATGGCATACCCTAGATTATGATCAATCTCCAAACAATACGCCGGATTCTTGCCCTCACCCTCATAGATATAATAGTATTCCAACGCACCATGCGTAATATATCCCCTCTCATACACAACTCTCGCACTGTTGTCATAAAAGCTGCGCAGGGTAGAAAGCGTCGTGCCAAATTCCATTCCGTCATGCCAGTATTCCCTGTAAAACAATGTATCGTCGTCCCGATATACGTAATTGACTTCCATTACCGAATCAAGCGCTATCGACAGCTCCCCGGGCACCCGTTCCCGCTCCGTCATTCCCCGATAGCAGACATGCTTTGGCTGTCCGGATGATGTGTATTCGATTGCTTCCTCATAATCTCCCATATCACGATCATAAATGTTTTTCCCGAAAAGCAAGTTCCCTCCTGTCCATTCCTGTTCCAAAACAGTATTTATGGTAAACCCATACATCGTCGCCCACTTTTTCTTTTCACTATTCAAGCAATCTTCATAGACAATTCCACAAAACCGGTCTGTAGCTTCGTCCCGATACAATTCCAACTGGACATTCCCATTCCTGTCATAATACTGATACATTGGAACACTGTCCGCAAATCCGCAATCCGATAAAAATGCCTCCCTGTCCGCATATTCCGCCGAATGTCCGTTATTGCCAAACACCACTTTTTGTACGTTTTCAAAAGCCTCCGTTTTGCCTGACTCCGCTGTGCTCTCCGACCGCGGTTCATCAAACCATACCGAAACCGTCGTCTCCTTTGGTTCCTCATGCCACCAGTAAAGTTCATCTGCAAACAGCATTTGATAATACGCCTCATTAACTAGAGCGCCCTCATCATTCAACAGCGCCGTCCCCTGAAACACCACTTGATTATCCAGCTCATTTCGAATTGCAAGCGCTCCTGTATCCTTCTGCAGCCGCCAGCTCCTAGCCTGTTCCACACATTTTTGCCCTTCGTTTAACTGATACAGCGTTTTTGTCTGAAGCATATCGTCCTCTTCCACGACAAGCATCGCACTGCCTTCCAATTCCGAATAATGCGGTATTGGAATCGGTTTCTTTGAAAACTGCTCCCCTTCCCACGGATACAACAATCCTGTATCACTGTCCGCAGAGAAAATCTCCAAATCCGGTCCGTACGCGACACTGGACAAGCTATCATAACAAAATTGCAGCGGTTCCGTTAATGCCGCACAGGGAATCTGCTGCAAAACGTCCCCACTCCCATCATAAAGCCTTAGCTCATACGCCCCGGCAGGCTCCTCACGCAAAGCCAACGTCAGCGAATACGGCTTGGAAGGGTACAATTCATCAAACGGAAAATCAACAGGAATTTCCCTGATAATGGAAACTTCCTCCTCTATTGTATCCGTTTCTGACGATTGTGCTTTTTCGTGCGATTGGCTTTCTTCCGGTAATATAGCCCCCGTAAACTTTATCGATGACTGCACTTCCTCCCCGCTGCACACCGCCTTAACAATAACACATAGCACACCTATCAATAATGCGGTCAGGTTTTCTTTTCGTCCCCTTCTCATATCCCTTCCTCAAAAAATTACCAAAAACATCAATACCCTCTCCAAAAAGGACTGCGCCCCCAACATCATCACACCCCAGTTTTTTGCCCTTGTACCAAAAGCTTTCAGATTTCCGTTTGGTGTCATACGCCGCGTATAATGCGTATATTCCTGCATCATTGAATCAACCGCGGAAATAAACGTTCTGACCGCATGGTCACAATTATTGGTATAAATCTGATAGAGTGGCAGACTCTGATCCTGCCCCATCTGCTCTAACGCCCGTTCATATTCTGCCCTTCTACCAGCGTCTTCCTCCTCAGCCCATTTTTCATACAATGTTTTAAACTGATGTTCTGCATTCAAATACGGAATTGTCTGCTCTAAGATAACCTGATATTCCTCTGCCATAATCGGTCTGTATAAAGCCATATCATAATTATCCGTAAGCTGATCCCCGTCTATTCCCAAATCTCCTGTCTGCAAAAAGATTTCGGTTTCTTCCGCGGTCATCGTTCCTGTACTCAATTTCCCAATCCCGCTTTTTCCAAAAAGACTTTCTCCCAAGGAAGTCTGCATTCCATTGAAACTAAATACTGTCCCAATCCCTTGTTCATCCACAAGGAGCAAAATACTATGCCCCAATCCCTTCATACCGTCTGCATTTACAATATAATACATCATGCAGTCCTCTTCCGGCAAGGAAGGCTCGCGCACGGCAAGGCGCAAGGAAGCGCACAGAAGCAGCCAAATACCCACCATGACAGCCACACCGCACATGAGCATGGATCTTCGTCCTTTTTTACCGCAAAGGCAATCTTTTACCCAGCAATATCCCACTTGCATACTCTCACGAAATGTATTCATAAACATAGCTTTCAAGCAATTCCTGTAATTCCCTGTCCATAAATTCATAATCATCATGAATGTTAAGGCAGATCAATTTTTTACCGTCAACAATATCCGGATACTTCTCCCTGATTCTTCGCACATGCTTTTTTTCCATACAAAAAATAATATCGGCTTGTTTCAGCAATCCGGGAGTAACCTTAATTCTGGAGTTTGATTCTGTTCCTGCGGAATACGCCCTATGTCCGTTATATCCGTTAAAAATCTTCTCAGCGGTTAAGCTGCGCCTCTTATTTTGGCTGCATATAAAAAGCAAATTCATTTTTCACCACATATCTTTTTGTTTCACCTTATTCCAAACGATGCTGCGTCTGTTCATTTTTCGTACTTACTTATGATACGGCTCTCCATAACATATCTAAATGCAAAAATTTCGTAATATTATTAAGGACAGAAAACCTTTTAAATTTTCTGCCTTGTGATGTCCTGCTTTTAAATGATATGATACTCCAAATAAAGTTTCTGCCGATAGCCATTATCTGCCTTTATTTTCGCAATATCATCAAAACGCTTATCTTCTATCAATCTTTCCATTAGCAAAAGCATTTTTTCTTCTCCACGTTTTTCTCCAATTTTTACATTCTCTTGGTCACGCATTAGCAATGTCATATACTCATGCCTCCATTCCCTATTCTTCTTTGCTTCCTTTACTGCTTCTTCCAGCTTCTCTACATAGGCATCTTTCGGCTTCTTCCCTGCCACATAATCCAGAAATGCTTTTAACTTATCACTGACATCATCCAATGTTCCTTTTGCATTGAGAAATATCTTTACCGTCTCATCCCCCATAAAAATACTGCCATCTTCCTTACAGATATTTTCAAAAGTATAAATATGCCGCCCTTTCCCATATAAATCAAACGGACAGATAAATATGACGTAGCTTCTCTTTAACGCATCATAAAACTGCCCCTTATCAATTAACTGCAGGTCAAGCATACTCTGATAATACCGGCTTCTTTTAGGAAGCTCTTTTGTATCGCTGACCTGCATTTCTATGTCGTAAACAACTTCTTTATCATCTTTTACATACACATCCAGTCTCACGCTGCGGGCATCCATATCCACGTTGATACTTTTCTGCGATTCCGGATACTCTATGCGGTCAATCTTCAAATCCGGAAGAATCCTTTGTAGTAATTCTTTGCACAACTCCGGATTCTGCATGACCTTTCCAAACAGGAAATCATTGGATATGGTTAGGTCTTCCCAGTTTTTCTGCTTTGTTTCCATATTTCCCATTTATCTACCTGCTTTCTGCCCATAAAGAACTGCCGGAAAACTCTTTATGTCTCAAAAATTTATTATCTATTCCTATTATACACATCCTTCCGGATAATTACAATAAGCTAAGAATCTCCCTTCCGGAATTTTTCTCCTACAAAATTTCATTTTTAATCTTTCAGGATAACCAGTTTTCACTCTACAGAAACATTACATCCAATCTTAAAGCCCAACTTTTTACCCTGTTCACCCTGTAAAATATTCTGCGGTACGAGGGCGCGACGCCATTGAAACTCCATTTACAGTTTTATCATGCCAAAATATCCATCAGCTCCCGCCAATCATGAATACGCAGATATTCAAAATCAGGATTATCCTTATCATTTTGATCAGACAGAAAATGTGTTTCATCCTTTGTTCTTCCTTCAAATAAAACAGGAAACATTCCAGCATTATTTGCTCCGTAAATGTCATTTTCCATACTGTCGCCGCAGTACCACACTTTATCTGCCGTTAATCCCGATTTCTGCAATGCTATCTTGTACATAATGCTATGCGGCTTTCTGAATATGTAATCACTTGATGCTAACACAAATTCAAATCTGTTTCCCGGGAGCAGACGGTCAAGCTGCTCCTTTAAAGCAGCACCGGAAAAACAATTGTTGCTTATCACTCCTGTCCTTATTCCTTTTGCATTAAGGTAGTCGAGCATAATATCCGCATAGGGCATAACTGCACCCTGAGATATTCCATTCATAATTATTATCTCGGCCTCTTCCAATGATATGGACAGGGAAATATCCATATAATCCAAAAACAACCTTAAAAAATTATGCTCATGGATCTCAAGATACTTTCCTCTTTCTGCTTTCATTTTCGCAAACAGTTCCATATTGCTCCTGTCATATTCTTCAAAAGAAATATTGCGTAGATTCCTGTCTATATATGGATAAATTGCTTTATTTCCATTAGAAACATTATAATTCGGCTGGTAAATTAATGTACGCCCATAATCAAAGATAATCATTTCCGGCATTTTCATGCGAAATCCTCTTTTCTATAATCCCCTTTTACACCAAAATTTTAGCTTTCAGACACTTTCTAAACCTCTGCAAAATTCCGCACTTACTTATGATACGGCTCTCCATAACACACCTAAGTGCGAAAATTTTCATAGTATTATCTTAAAACAACTTTTGCCAGCTCTCTATTTCCCGCCTAAATCTTAGCTTTCCTGCACTTTCTGGCCTTCCTGAAAACTTCGCCTTTACTTATGGTACGGCTGTCCATAACATACCTAAATGCGAAAAATCTCGTAATATTATTTCAGACAGAACACCAAAAATGCTCTGTCTGAAATATTTAACTTATTTCTTTCAAGTAAGTTTCTGCAGTTTCTTCTGTCAGACCAAATTTCTCTCGAATCTTACTCAAGATAATTTCATCCGCTATCTGTAACTCTTTTAATGTAGATACCATAGCTACTATCCCTTTCCGAATTCCTTTCTCCTCCACACCCTTACTTAAATTACACATAAGCGACACCTCACTTTCCAATGTCTGAGTCATTCTGATATGAAAATCTTCCTCCAATATCTGGCACTTGTCCTGTGAACCTGTCTCCGTGGACAGAAGCACATTCAACAATTTCAATAAATCTGTACCCGAATCTCCCTCTTTCCCAAGACAAATCATGACAGCCGCCATCAAATCATAATCCGCTTTCCGTTCCTTTACACTGCCCACCAGATTTTCTTCCGCAATGTAATAACGGGTAATGCTGTTTTCACGGCTCTTTGGCGGATTCATACAAATCCATATGCTGTATACTTTTTTGATATTCTCATAGTGGGAATTTGTAAACTCTGTTCCATATTGGGCGGAAATCATCCGGCTGCAGTAATAGATTCCCCTTTTTATCAATGGATAACCCGGATAAAAATCATTTTGGGCTTCTATATTGATAATCAAACGAATCAATTCACCGGATACAGGAGCTATCGCGAAAAAGCGGATATCATAGGTAACAGTTCCCTCCGTCAGAGAAGTGTCTTCGTTTCCAGCTCCCTGTATCATAGAAACACGGTTGGTTTCATCCGCTGCAACTGCCACTTCGCCCACCTGCGGCGTACCTTCAATATATTTTTCCGCAATCTCTTCCACATCACAGTCACGGTATTCTTCCAGGCAGTTCTTCATAATCCATGCCAGAATAATCTTCTCCGAAAGCAGCCGCTTGCAGGCCGCATCATAGCTGGCTTTCTCATCAGCCACACGGATGTTTTTCGCTATGGTAGTATCTGTATTCATGGCCTCACCTCCTGCTTTTACTGATATTTTATCATATTTCATACGAACAGACCACAAAATTTTTCAATCTTTTAAAATAACCAGCTTATTCTGGTAACACTCCACAGACACGCTGCAGCCAATCTCAAAGCCCCACTGCTCTACCCAGTTCCCCTGCAGGATAATCTGCGGCACATTTTTCCCATTCCTTGTTGTAAATGAGTACGCTTTCATCCTCCGGGTAGCCACGGTATAACCCGAACCCACATCCTCTGCCACCATACAGTTATTTAACTGAAATCGTTCCATGACCTGGAACATTCTTGACAGCATGGTTTCCTTTCCAAATCTGCACGTTTCCGTGAAATCCGGACTTTTCAGGCCGTTCATGCTATTCTGGACTTCCTGAAACAAGACCTGTCTGTTCTGACGGATAAATCCTGACAACATCCACAGGTTATTCAGTGCATAGAGTGTATCTGCCACCGAATAAAACTCTTCTTTTGTCAGGGTTCGGCTGGAATAGTAATCTGTAAAATCTTTATCCTTTGCCATCATCAGGAACCTTATTTTTTCCACAAACTCCCTCTGCTCCAGCTCCGATTTTAAATTTTCATATTCTGCCGCAATATACCGGTTCAAATTGTTTTTCATCACCTTTTCATCCTTCTTTCTGATTAAATTTATTTATGATAACACAAGCTCCAAATCCATGGTCTTAATCCCCAGTTCCCGAAACATAAAAACAGACGGCGCACCGTCTGGAGGTGTGCCGCCATAGCCCTGTAGAAATTGAATCAGCTCATCTGATAGCTTCAATTTAATGGAATCAATGTTCCGGTGCTGGTCGATTGTAATCTCTGAAATCAAAAGATGTAACAGACGTTTTCGGATGGTACGGTCAATGTCGCTGGACAAAATCCTGCTGAAATTTTTTAGTATCTCCTGGATGGTCTCTTTGGGAATTTCTTTTTTCCCTTCTTCCAGAATCACCATGGATGTTTCCGTCTGTTTTTCACGAAGTTCACATAGCTGCCGGTTTAATTCCTCCCTGCGTATTAAAAATTCCTCCCTGGAAATCTCGCTGTCTTCGTAAAGTTCATGGTTTCTCTGCTGGCGAACCTTGATTTTTTCCAGGTTTTTTTCCTGGACTCCCCGTTCCTTTATGGCGTTTTCCTTTAAGATTCTATGCTCCCGGTTAACTCTGCCCACAACCTCTTTAAAAAATTTCTCATCGCTTAACAGTTTATCCAGTTGATTGTACACAAACGTGTTCGCTTTTTCTACCCGGACCATATTGCTGTGGCATACGGTGGTTCCTTTATTTTTCCAGTTCCCACAGGCGTAATAGGTAAGCTTCTGTTTGCTGCCGTCTTTGTTTCGGTTCGTTGTCCTGGAAATCACCATACCTGCGCCACATTGAGGACATTTTAGAATACCTGTCAGCGGATATTCCCCGTCGTAGATTCTAGCTGGCTTTCCATTCTTTTGGGAAATCATAAACTGAACCTGTTCCCATAACTCCTCCGGTATGATTGCTTCATGTTTTCCGTCTGCAACAATAGGATTGGGATTGATATTGTTCCTTCGTTTTTCATTCCAGTCTCTCCTTACGTCATAACGCACCTTCCCAATATATACCGGATTTGTGAGAATTGATTTTATCTGTGCCACTGAAAAAGCGTTATCCAACTTAGTTCGGTAGCCTTCCCTGTTATTCCGTCCCACAATAGCCTTGTATCCCTTTCCGGAGGCATAGAGCTGGAACATAAGGCGCACTGCCTCCGCCTCTCGTTCCACCACCTCCAGTCTTGATTTTCTTCTTCCATGGTTTTCCGTACCCTCCATTGTCACCCAGCAATATCCAAATGGTGGAATCCCACCGCACCATTCCCCGGACATGGCTTTTGCTCTCATGCCCATTTTAACATTCTGGGCAATGGTATTTCGTTCAAATTCGCCAACCAACGCCATCATCTGAAACTGCATTTTCCCCGCTGGCGTGCTGGACTCAAAAGGTTCTGAATAAGATTGGTAGCCAATTCCATATTTCTCTAACGTTTCTACAATTTTAATGGCATCTGATAATTTCCGGCTAATTCGGTTTATCTTCCAGCTCATGACCAGATGGAACTTCTTTTTAGAGGCGTCCTCCAAAAGCTGCTGCATGGCCGGTCGGTGGCGGATATCCTTTCCACTGATTCCGGCGTCTTCATAAACCATTGCCACTTCATAATTCTTCTGCTGGCAATATTCACGGATTAAACGCTGCTGTTCCTCAAGAGAATACCCTTCCTCTGCCTGTTCCTGTGTTGATACACGACAATAAATTGCTACTTTTTTTATCATTGTGTCAGACATTTGTTGTCCCTGCCTTTCTATCTTATATTTCAAATCTATAATATATATTCTATCTATCCTTCCAGACCGGGAGCCTGAAACTCCCAGTCTGTATTTTTCTTATGTAATTACGATTCCTTCTCTTTTAAATAGAACTCAACAATAAGCTGTGACAGGATTGACATAAGCGTTTCCAGCCATTCCTCTTGTTTTAACTCATTCATCTTCCAGATTCCTCCAATATACAGGCATGATTTTTTTAAGCGGAACAATAAAGACGGTAAGGACGGTTTTTTTATCAAAAAAAATTTTTATATATTTAGCAATGCTCTTTTTTTCGATAGACTTCTCTACCTTTTTTCTGTTTTTTATCGTCCTTACTGTCCTTATCGTCTTATTCTGTATTCTCTCTGCTGATTTTTACAAAACGTTTTCCGTTGTTTTTCCCTATCTCCACGGAAATCCCAACATTGTGCAGTCCGGTCTCCAGTTCTTTTAATCTCCTTGATAAGTGGTTCGCCTGTTTGATTTTATTGCTGGCATACATTCCTTTTTCATAGAGCATATCAAACAATTCTGCGCTTAGTTCGCTCATTGTCCCTTCAAAATTCCCGGATTCCTCCAGATAATCCATGACCGCCCCGGCAACCTCATCTTCTTCCAAAAGCTCCTCGTTCAGACGAGTACGGTTTTTCTGATATGCCTCTAAAAATTTCTCCTGTCCATACCCCATAGCCTCTGCTACGGCACACCCCCATTTTAAAAAATCAAGAAGTCGGTCGTCTATATTTACTTCTATCAAAGGCTCAATTTCCATAGCTCTGGAAAGACACTCAAACATTCTATAAAGGATACAAGGCTTATCCGCTTCAAATTCTTCCATGACGTCTTTTTTGCTCCTGCGTTTTTCTGATGATATGGCTTTCATATTCAGAAATACACAGCGGTCAAGAAAATCGGAACGGTCGGAAAGCAGATGGATTCCATTCATATACACAACAGACTTTATATTGATTTCGCACAATTCGCTGTCTGAATACTTCTTTCTCTTAACCGCTGTTGCCCCCGTCACTACCTGGCAGAAAATATTTGCCTGACTTTTTGTAATGGAATCCATGTTGTCCAAACAGACAATATCCTGTGATTCCAGAAGAAGCAGAAAGTCCTCCTCATTTTTCGGCATGACCGTTACATTGTTGCTGGATATATCCAGACAGCGTTTATCCATTTCCATGGAAGTGGTCTTTGAGGAGCCTTTGCTGCCTTTGTAGATAACGATAGGCTGCTCAATCCCTGTTATGAGTCTGACAATCAAAATAACATTATGGAGAATACGGTCTGACATACTGGCAAAATGGTAGTATTTATTCATCAGCTTCCTGAATGACTTTCCCTTTTGCGGCATGGGCTGAGGACGTATATTTTTTCTGGTTATCAGTCTGACAGGCGGCTCACTGCAGCACTTTATCCCTGATTCGTCAACGCAAAGCACTGTGGAATCTCTGTCCGCCAGGTTATAATACAGGTGGCCCTCATGGAAAGCGAACCGATTGTATACCGGGTATTCTTTCCCTTGGCAGTGCGCTTTTGCCACAAGAGTTTCCATGACTGCCTGAATCATATCATTCCGGCTGCCCCGGTTGTAGGTCTGATAATACAAATTCCTCAGCCACATCTGGTAATATTCCGATTTAAGCGGATAATTCACAAAACTGACCTTGTTTGGAATCTGGATAAAAGCCTCCCCTTCTGTGCTTCGGAACGGAATATGCCCCTGCTCCTCTATCAGTCTTAAAAGAACATCCACCGGGCTTTCTTTTTCTGCTGACGGAAGATTCTCTGTCTTTGCTTTTTTCACTGACGGCATAGGCTTCTCACCCTCCAGCATACGCCAGAGGGTTTCCCAGTTTTCTTCCTTACAGCTATCATGGTGACAGCCAGCCGCAATCCCACCATCATCAAACTGTATGACATAAGCTCCATTGTCCTTGGAATGTTCCTGATTCCATGGGCAGGACTCCAAAACATAGCACATGCCATTCTCTACCTGCTTTTCCCTTGCGACGGGAATCTCATGGGATTCCAGCCATAAACGCAAATCAAACTCCATCTTGCTCCCTGATATGCTTCTGGCAGGCTCACGTTTCTCATTTCTATTCACTGTTTTCTTTTTATTCCCTTTCTCCACACACTGCGCCGCAATCTGCTGTAACAGCTCAATCGCTACCGGCACTCGTTTCTCCGGTACATACAGGATTTTGGAACGCCTGTGTGGACGTTCTTCTGTGGAATCTCCCTTGCAGGAAACTGTACCATAAAGCTTTGTAATTCTGGCCGCATTATAGGTTGTTGTATCGACCTTTACCTGCTCTGTAGAAAACCTTGAATCCAATGCACCAAGAAAGCCCTTTGCCAGACTTGTCATTTCCGGTGTATTGGGAAGTTCCACAGGATATAAAAGATGAAAGCCGTTTCCGCTTAATGCGGTTACAGGCTCCGGGAATCCACAGTCTGTTAAATAACCCTGAATTTTCCTGCCCAATTCCTCAGACAGCTTTAACTCCTGCTCTGTGCTGGAGATTCCGGCCGGACGTTCCGGGTCTAAGTCAATGAGAATCCATCTACGGCAGCGGATTTCCTTGTCGCTGGTTGTATTCTTCGCATAACTCTTTAGATGGTTCTTGCCTCTGGCCTCGATTCCTTCGCTTAAAGCGTTCATTGTGATGTAAATATTGTAATTGCCATCATAACGCTGAATATGCTCAATCAGCTTATCTACATCATTGTAATAGCCTGAAAGAGTCCCTTGTTTGGTGTTTAATAATCTAACTTCTGTAAATTGCCCCGGCTCTACCAGTATCTCAAATGTTTTTAGCCCTTCTTTTTGAAGCTCGTTTAAATTTTTCATGCAAGTCTTTCCTCCACTATCAAAAAACGTATCCATCGCCCTTCCGGATAGGCTATGATGTTTTCAAGTTACATACATACCGCTTTCTGTAACGTTACGAGTAGAGTATATCACTGCTAATCTAATATAGGTACTACTCATTTTTTTCGTTTTTTTTTGACCTCTTGACATAAAAGATTGCGATTAAACAAAAAAAGTATCAGCCAATAAGCCAATACTTAAAAAATTACTGTATTATATTTTCTGTATTTTTATTTGTGTTATATCTATTATTCATGTATTTTTTTAACATGGTCTTTACAAATATTTGAGCCATATCAGGAAGTTCCTCTCTCTTTCCACTAAAATATTCTTCTTCAGCAGTTTCAAATTTCTTTTTATAAGTCTTTAAAAATTCTTCCCAATCAGCCAAATATGTTTCTAAATATATTTCAAATTGCTCCAGCAAAAATAATTTTTCTCCACTGGTAATGTAATGTCGCTGAGATTTTTCAGCCTCCTGTATGGCAGTAATATGATTTGACGGCATTGTAAAAGGAATATCTTTCAGCTCATCAATATCGCTTCTGTAATCTGCCAGAATATCTATCTTTCTGTCTAAAATCTCCGGCAAATCTAATAGCTCTTTTATTCTCTCCTGAACCATTGTTCCCATGCGTTTCTCTGCCTGCATGATTTTTTTCTTATTTTCCAGGACTTTTTTAACCTCCTCAGCATACATTTCTGCTTTGCTCAATAATTCCCACCTACGGTGGACATATTCTTCTTCCACGTCACTATCCCAGTCATTTTCTACTTCGTCCAGGTCCGCAGCTTCATCACTCATATCATCCAGCTCTTTTTTTCTGTCAGATTCCAATCCTTTGACAATGATGGATTTTCCATATGTTTGAAAAGTTTCCCATATTTTTTCGGCGAAATCTTCTATCTCATCTTCCGTTATCTCCAAAAACCTTCTATTTTTTATTTTACTTCCCAAAGTGTCCTTCTTTCCTGACGGAAGTAACAATAACACTTCAAAAAATGCCAATATGTATTCGGGGAAAATCTTTTTGTTTTCCTGCGTGTATAACTCATTCTTTAAAATATCCTCATAACCTAAGCCCTTCAACAAATTTTTTAAATCCCGTTTTAAATTTCTAACAGCACTGTTATCAGTATCACTATTATCAGAATTTGATAATGTGAACTCTCCATATTTTTTTCTCACTATTTCTTTTAAAAAATCCGCATAAGATTTCTTTTGGCTATCCGCACTCACAATCTCTCCCCCTTGTATAATAAGTATTATTTATTTTACTATACTTATCTGATTCGTGCTACATTTTTCCCTCGTCTCACTTTTACATAAAAAACAAAAAAATATGGTAATGTGACAAACTGCGGCAATAACCTGTCTTAGTTATCGCCACAGTTCTGCAATTACTTATTTTCTATTCCCTCTCTTTGCCGCCTGCCGCACTCCTTTTGAAGCCACATAGACACTGATTCCCAAACCTACGCCGGACGTCACCGCCTCAATGATAACACCAGATGTCAATACACTACCTGCTGCTGTTAATAAACCTAATATCATGCTTCTACCTCCGTTAATCCTTTCGGACAGAATATTACAATGCCATATTCAGTCCCAACAAGAAACAGTTCTTCTATCCAGTCTTTTTCTTCTCCTACTATGATGTCCCGATATTCATACAGTTCTTCCTGCAAGCCATATTTTTTAAAAAGTTCCTGATATACATTAGCCCTTTCTTCCAGCTCAGGGATAATCATACAGAAGCCGCCCATGTCTTTCTCTATATCCCGTTCTGTTCCGTAATAATTATCCAGTATTTCCGCTTTTAAAAGCACCTGCGCCAATACTTTGCCTGGAACTCTTTCTGACAGCTTCGCATAATAACTCCAATACTCCTGCTCTGTTCCAATCTTATAAAAGCTGGCCTTTTCTCCTTCCTTCCGGACAGGTAACGGAACATAACGGCTTTTTGAAGGGTTCGTTTCATTTTCTTCCACAAATCCATAGCCCATACAGAAATAACCTCCGTCGCCTTCTTCCTTCCCTGCGGCATAGAAAATCATTCCGTCTGATTCAAAAGGCAACCGGAATGACCTTACTTCCACAGTCCCCAAACGCATTGCTAATTCCTCATAGTTAGAGGGTGACAATATCTTTTCCATGCCCTTCCACTCTCCCGGTTCCAGGTCGTCCATATCCCATAATTCTGCGGCTTTTCTCCATTCTTCCTTATGCTTCATCTTCTCCTGACTCCCAACATATCTTAAAAATGTTTCCCAGTCTTTAAATCTTACACCCGTCATATAATCCCTCCTAATTATGCCGTTCCTTTGGTTGATAAAGAACATAAATCCTCTGGCCGTTTACTTTCGCATAGGCTATGTACCAGTCGGCTTTCTTCCGGCAGCCACTTTTTACCTCTATAGTTCCCATATTCTCATCCAGCCACATCCGGCCTGGATACATACCAACGGCCTCCTCTATGCCATAATAATCATCTTCTATCTTATTCAGGCACAAAACCAAAAAGCCCTTTTTTCCAAGTTTCCCTGAATGGACAATGCGGAACATTCTGTGAATAACCTCTTTGGGAATTTCCCGTTTTCCTAAGCAGGAATTAATCTGCTTTAGCAGGTACAACTGGCTGATGTTCCTGATTCTCACCGTTTTTATCTGTTCCACCTGGAGCCTCCTCTTTTGCTTCTTTTTTCACTTCCTCAAATTGATATGGCCTTAATTTCCATTGTCCCGGATAATACCTTCCAGCCATTAACGGATGTGTTGCCCTTAATCTTGCGTATTTTCCAGCTTCATCCACCAAATCCATGCTGCAGTCCTTGTAATCCTTTAAAAGTTCTTTTAAATAACGTTTTTCCTCTGACACAAATTTATTTCCGGTGAATGTATTTCCAAAGCCGATAAGGATTGTGTCAAATTTGCGCTTTAACACATCCCGAAGATATGCCCGGTTTTCCCTGTTATTGGCAATCTCGGAGGGTTTCAGTTTCTTGCACAGGTCTGCATACAGGTTGCATATGGTAATCGTTGTGTAACCCATGGGCAGCAGATTATTTAAAATAAATGTGGTTGTGGTATCCAACACTTTTATATCCGTACTGGCCGGATTCAAGCCGATTACCAGAATTTTTTTCTGCTCTTTCTCTCCCTGAATCTGAAAAGTAAGCTCAAACCGCTTTTTTCTTGTCTTGTCGAAAATAGTTTTTCGTTCCATTACAAACTTATCTATTACGTTTTTCTCCATCTGACTGCTCCTTTGCATAAAAAATAAGGGCAATCAACTGTTACGCTGATTGCCCTTATTCCATTGTGTGATTCTGTTGTCATGCGGTTACATGCTCTAATGCCACCAGTACGCCTACTGTTATGACACATGCACTGATAAAGATTCCTGCCTGCATATATATCACCCCTAGTATAATGCTCATGTACGGTAAAGAAGCAAGCGACCGAAAATAAGAGATAGACCGCCAGCACCACACTATTCCGAACCAAAGACCAAAAGACAAGCATTGTGGAAATGTGCATAACAGGCTATGGAATCATGGATAACTCTATTCACAGCACATGGAAAAGCTAAAGTGCAGCTTTCCCACGTCCTGCAAACAGAGTTACCCACAATTCCATGAGATAGCCAGTTATACACATTACCACAATGCCGACTACTACGGAATCCCGCTCATTCCTTCTTTTTTGATGTTAAAGAACACGCTATATTGATTGACAATCACAGAGCTATTCCAGTATATTTAATAAAACAGACGAAACCGCAGATATACAGGTGAATAGACATGAAAAATATACACAGCATTGAATTTTATACTGGAAGCAAGGAAGAATTGCTTCCCAATTTTGAAAAGGATTTTCCCTATATCGCTTCGAGAGCGGAACTTGACAAGTATATAGGGCGTTATGTTCCGTGGCACTGGCATAAAACGGTGGAACTTTTTTACATGGAAAGCGGCAGCATTGAATATGATACGCCGGGAGGAAAGCTATTGTTTCCTGCCGGAAGCGGCGGCATGGTAAATTCCAACGTACTCCATATGACAAAAGCAATATCACAGTGGGAAAAGAATATACAACTACTTCATATTTTTGATGTTTCCCTACTTGCCGGAGAACAGGGAAACAGGATTGAGCAAAAGTATATCGCCCCTGTTATAACTGCCCCGCAGATTGAACTAATTCCTTTTTTTCCGGGCAATGCAGCAGAAGAAAACATTTTGAAACTTATTCTTAAAGCATTTCACTTTTCCGGTGATGAATTTGGGTATGAAATAAGACTTCGGGAAATCCTAACGGAAATATGGCTAATGATTTTTGAACTATCCCGCCCTATGCGTGAAAAGGCGGGAGAACAGAACAAGAGCAACGATAAAATAAAGTTGATGATGATATACATTCACGAGCATTATAAGGAGAAAATTTCTATCCCGGAGCTTGCAGCGGCAGCATATCTAAGCGAAAGGGAATGTTACAGAGTGTTCCATGACTGTCTGCACATGACCCCCGTAGACTATATAAAGGCTTACCGTCTGCAAGCCGCCTGTCAGATGTTGGCTAAGGGGCAGGAACCTGTTACAGTTATCAGCCATGACTGCGGTTTGGGGAGCAGCAGCTATTTTGGAAAAGTTTTTCGGGAGTACGCACATTGTTCACCAACAGAATATCGGAAGAAATGGCAGAATAGTGATAGATAAGGGCAGAAATGAAATATTTTTCCTGCACTTCCTGCATTATAATGATACCTGTAAAGTAAATCAACAATTTACAGGAGGTGGGTTCAAGGTGGTAAAAATGAACATTCTGAACATGAAAAATTTTTTAGATACGGTCAATGCCTGTACCGGCAAAGTAAATATGCTCTGCCCGGACGGTAAAAAACGAAATATCAATGGGGAAGAAAGGGTACAGGACAGTTTGTGGCGGCAGTACCGCCAAAACAAAAACTGCCTGCGGTTTGTTTTAGAAATTCCTAATCCAACGGACTATATGAGCATTGTTTCATACTATGCCGGGGATTGTTGATTTGTCTGTAAATATTTCATCATAAAGGGGCTGGACGGTTTATCTGCCAGCCCCGCCCTTTTGAAAGGAGTTAAAATGGAACTAAACATTCAAACCGTGGAAATGACATTAACGGAAGCGGCGCAGTCCAATCCGGGGGCATGGGTAGACCATTCCCGGTATGTAGCCAAAGCCTGTAAAAATATTGCGTCACACTGTAAAGATTTATCTTCTGAACAGGCGTATCTTTTCGGGCTGTTACATGATATTGGACGTTATGCCGGAGTGAGTTCGGAAAGGCATTTGATAGACGGCTATCGTTACTGTATGGAGCGTGGGTGGGGAAAAGCTGCACAGATATGTATATCCCACGCATTTATGATACAGGATATTGATACTTCTATCGGAGAGTTTGATGTCAGTGATGAGGATTACCTGTTTATGAAAGATTTTGTTGCAAATGCGGTATATGATGATTATGACCGTCTGGTACAGCTATGTGACGCATTGGCTATGCCTACGGGGTTCTGCCTTTTGGAAAAGAGATTCGTAGATGTGACAATACGGTACGGCATCCACCCGGCGACAATAGACAGGTGGAAAAAAATTTTAGAGATTAAAGAACTGTTTGAAGAACAGATTGGCTGCTCTGTTTATACTCTGCTTCCGGGCGTTGTGGAAAACAGTTTTCGTTAGGGAGGGATATTGTGTATTACGAAGCAAGCGATTTTTTAGAAACTGCGGACAGCGATACATTAAAGCAGATTGCCTGCACAAGGGAATTAACACGGGAATATTATTTCTCTGATTATGGAGATATGGAAAAACGCACTTCCATTCTTCGGAAGCTGTTGGGGGGAATTGGGGAAAATGTGGCAATCGACACACCTTTTCATTGTGATTATGGAAAAAATATTTTTTTGGGAAATGATGTGATAATCAATATGAATTGTACCTTTGTGGATAACAAAACTATCCGAATTGGTGACAGGGTTTTGATTGCTTCAAATGTGCAGATTTATACATCTTCGCACCCTGTTTTACCAATGGAAAGGCTTGTGCCGGATTGGAGGGAACGCCAGACAACATTTTTTAGAACCTATGCACGTCCGATAGAGATAGAAAATAATGTCTGGATTGGCGGCGGCTGTATTCTTCTGCCAGGAGTCACCATAGGAGAAAACAGCGTAATAGGGGCTGGAAGTGTTGTAAACCGCCCTATCCCGGCTAATTGTGTTGCAGTAGGGAATCCATGCAGGGTGATACGTCATTTTGATACAGACAAAGAAAGGCGGCTACATGAAATATAAGCATATCGTTTTTGACATTGACGGTACTCTGATTGATACGGAATATGCTGTCTTACATTCCTTACAGGAAACCATAAGGGCATTGTCGGGGAGAGAGATACCATGCTCTGAACTAAAATTTGCGTTAGGGATTACCGGGATAGACGCTTTGAAAAAACTTGAGATAAAAGACATTTCCTATGCGACAGAATTATGGGATAAAAATATGTGTAAATATGCAGATACTATTAAAGTATTTGACGGAATAACCGGACTATTGAAAAATCTTCTAAGTCTGGATTATAAAATGGGAATTGTCACCTCAAAGACAAGGGAAGAATTTACACATGATTTTTGCCAGTTTGGTATCAGCCATTATTTTAAAACAATCATATGTGCGGACGATACACAGGAACATAAACCCAATGCCGCACCGCTTTTGAAATATGTGGAATTATCAAAAACAGAACATAGGAAAGTGCTTTATATCGGAGATAGCAAATATGACAGTATAAGTGCAGAAAATGCTGGAATTGATTTTGCTTTGGCAGTATGGGGTAGCCATAATAAGCACATACGGGCAGATTATTTTTTGGAAAGACCTGCCGACTTGTTATCTTTTATAGCTTGAATAACAGTTCCTATTGTGGTGGAAAGGGGGAATTGCCAGTGACTTCTTCGGAAGCATACAAAGAACATATCGAATACACATTTAACGCTTTTTGCAGAATTGTTATACACTATGCAGCAATCAACGCATGGCGTGACAGGGACAAGCGGCGGCAAAGGGAAATATCTTTTGAATACCTCACAGAAGAAAAGTTTTATCCATTTTGTACGTCAGACACATATTTCATAGACCCTTACAAGCAATACCCTGTTACGATATGTGGTCAGAGGGTTATCCTCACAAATGGAAATCTTGCCGAAGCTCTGTCCTCTCTGCCGGAGAAAAAGAGGGAAATCATCTACCTATACTTTTTTGGACGTTACACACAGCAGGAAATCGGGGAACTATACGGACGCTGCCGGAGTACGGCGTGGCATCACATACACAGTGCCTTGCAAATGCTGCATAAGGAAATGGAGGTGCTTTTCCATGAGGAATCCTAAACTTGTACCGTATGAAACTATTGTCAGAGCAACGGTTCTTTCTGAACTTTGGGTATGATAGGTAATAAAAGAACAGGTCAAAGATCTGTTTTTTTATTACCTATATTATTCTTATTTTTGGGTACAAATGATACAATAGTATCACCAAATACTGTAAGGAGAACCGCCATATGAAATATAAAGAAATTACAGACTATTCTTTTTTTCTAGACAAGGATCATTATGTTTATGATTATTCAGAAACGGATTCTTTAGATATATTTATAAAATCAAGAAAACATAGCTGTGCCTGTCCGCAATGCGGGGAAGAAAGCCGGCATCTTCACGCAACCTATATGCGGAAGATCCAGGATATTCCGATCCGCTGCAAACCCACCTGCCTTCATATCAATGTTTATAAATATGAGTGTGATAATCCTGAATGCGGGACAAAAGTGTTTACAGAGCCGCTTTCTTTTGCGCGAACATCACAGGTAAGAACGGACGCCCTCAATACCCTGATACTTGGAATGGCCATGTTCATGAGTAACGAAGGCGCAAGCAGCGTGTTAAAGCTCCTGGGCGTTACTGTAAGTAATGATACCATACAGCGCCTGTACAACAGGATAAAGTTTGAAGATGATCCGGATGTTGAGGCAGTTGGCATCGATGATGTTGCAACCAGAAAAGGACAGACCTATGCAACTGCAGTTTATGATCTGAAAGACCACCACATGATTGCGCTTTTGGATGGAAGGGATGGCACGACATTAAAGGAATGGCTCAAAGAGCACAAAAAGATCAAAGTGGTTGCAAGAGACCGCGCCAGTTCATACGCGAAGGCGGTCAGCGAAGTCCTGCCGGAATGCGTGCAGGTTGCCGACCGTTTTCATCTGCTGCAGAATCTGATGGAACACCTGAAGAATATTTTTAAAAATGAGCTGCCACCGGAAATCTTTATCAGGGGCGGACAGGTGCTTGATACCCCTCCAAAGAAAATTTCAAGGGAAAAGAAAGCGGATGAATCTGTCATACAGCAGTTAAACTATGACAATACGCCGCCAACAGATGCATATGGAAATCCGGTTGATTACGACGATTCGGCAAATAACTACAACAGTGCCGAGAAAAAACGGCAGGCAGAAAACAGGAAAAAAAACAAAAGATGATACAGGAAGTACAAAGCCAGTGGAATGAAATGCCGGAAAAAGACATTGCACTCATCTGCAGCAAATATAAAATAAGCAGACCGACTGCCCGAAGGTATATCCAAATGCCGGCAGAAGAAATACAGGGAATGGACAGGCCGCGCAAATCAAAACATTCAGCCGGGCGGAGGGGGAATGCCTATGTAAATATCATTTATAAGATGATGCGTGACGGGCATGCTGACGATACCATCTATTTTTATCTGAGGCATACAGGCATCAAAGATCCCTCAACCACCATATGGTTTTATCTGTCATGTATAAGTCAGAATAATTTTCCGGGCAGAAAAAAGATACATTCCATGAAAATGCTGGAGGACTGTTATCCGGACGATGTTACTGTAATAAAAAGGGATGAGATATTAAAGTACATACTCACAAAAAATCCTAAGTCAAAAAGAAATAAAACCGTAGAAGAACATATAAACTTGATAAAGGAGCATTATCCCGCAGTCAGATGGACAGAGGATGTATTCCAAACATTTCATTCTGCACTGATGGAAAAAGAACCATCTAAAATAGATGACTTTTTAGAAAAATATACAGATTCCTCTCTCAAAGGGTTTTGCGAATGTATAAAAAAAGATATCGCCCCGGTCAAGAACGCGATATCTTTAGAAGTAAGTTCAGGATTTGTTGAAGGAAACAACAACAAATTCAAACTCATCAAACGTATTGTATATGGCAGAGCGAAATTAGTCAACCTTTCAAAAAAATGTTTTCTTGCTTTTATGCCCAAGATGAAAGGATTTGAATTATCTAAACTGATATAGGCAAAAATTTAGGCTGAAATCAGATGTGATTTCAACCTATAATTTTTGTTGCCTATACCCAAAGTTCAGAAAGAACCAGAGCAACCAGCGGAGAGCCGGAAGCCATTGACGAGGTTTTACGGCATTACAGCAAGCGAATCCGGCTTGCTTCCCTTGAAAACGGACAGGTCAACAAGGACACCGAGGACAACATTAAACGGCGGCTTATCGCTGCCCTGTTCCAGTTCCGCTTTGACGGACAGCCTACCTAACAGGAGGTGAGATTTGTCGCAAAAATAGTTATGCTTATGTTTAACGACACCGAAGAAAAAGCAGTTGAGAAAGCCATAGCCGCCCTTGCCGATATGATACCGCTGGAAGCCATGCAGCCGCCCCACTCCCCGGCACTTACTTTTCCGGGATTGGAAATCAGATTACACCAACGCCGGGTACTGAAAGACGGGTCAGACATTCCTCTCACACGTTTAGAGTACGGCACACTTTGCTACCTTGCCGCCAGTCCGGGGAGGGTATTCACAAAGGCGCAAATCTTTGAAGCCGTGTGGAGCATGGAAAGCGAAAGCTGCCAGTCAAATGTGGCAAATGTGATATGCAATCTACGGAAAAAGATAGAGCCGGACAGTGGCAAGCCCACTTACATAAAGACCGTTTTAGGCGTGGGCTACAAGTTTGCTTCCGGGGAATGATAACAGAATAACCGCCGCCCATCAGCGGCAGCCAAAGACAGGAAATCAAGAAAAGGTTTCCTGTTTTTTTGCGCCCAAAACCAAGCCGGATTTTGCGCCGCAATAAATTAATTCAAATACTTTCGGAAAACATTGCCTAAATTTTCTTTTTTCCCGTAGTAGGTAATAAGGGGAAAAATAATTGCCGGAAAGTTTGGCATTTTTTGAAACCGTCCGTATATCACTGCAAAACGGAACTGATTCTTCCGTTTTTGTCAAATGCTGTTATGAAAACACGAAAAGAAATTCCGGGGAACTTTGCCAGATTTGCCTTGCCGTGCGTAGTAAGTAATAGAGGGAGAAATACCGCCGCATAGTTGGCAGAATCCACGCCGAACAAGCCGGGGGTATCAGCAAAAGCCCACACAGAGGAAGCCAGCCCGTGACGGATTGCGGGCGCAGAAAACGGAGAAAGCCCGGAGAGCTTACCGGGAGCAGCACGAAAGCGAGTTTATCATTTCCGAATCTGCCGCCCGGTATTTCAAGGCACAGGGAATCTCCAAGCTGCCAGCGTCCAAAGCCCTACAAACGGAGATTGAGCAGCTTACCAAAGAGAAAAACGCCCTTTACAACGAGTACCGGGAGAAGAAAGAGAACGTCCGGGAATTGCAGACCGTGAAAAGCAATCTTGACAAGATATTACGCCGTGAGCCGGAACGGGGAAAGGGGCGGGAAAATGAACGGTAAACGCCCCTACATGGACTACCCACAGTACAGAGCCGCCCGCCGCCTTGTGCATGAGTGCTGCAACTACGATAACGGCAACTGTATCTTGCTGGATAACGGCGAGCCTTGCGTATGCGTCCAGAGTATCAGCTATTCCCTTTTATGCCGCTGGTTCATTGTCGCCGTGCTGCCATTGGACGGGAAACTGGAAGCCGCCCTACTCCACCGGGCAGACAGGAAACGCTGTACCGAGTGCGGCGGGTATTTTCTCCCCAAGTCAAACCGGGGG
>KE159628.1:1004849-1137233 GCA_000403335.2 Lachnospiraceae bacterium MD335 | reverse complement strand
AACGATCTACACTTATTAAATTAGCAATGGCTATTGTGAGTATTATTTTACTGATGTTAATTATATTTGATTATATAATTATTGGCTTTATCCCGCAAACAACGTAAACGGTAAATAGTGAGTACCTATGAAAAACTGGAGCAATCCTGTATTATAGTAGCAGACTTGCTCCAGTTCTTATTTCACTTCAAATTTATTGGACTTCCGGCAATACTCCGGGAGATTCGGTGACCATGGGAGCAGGTCATCCAGGAACGATAAGTCTGTGTCGTCTTCGTGTTTCGGTATCTCAGTCAGCAGATATTCCACATATTCATAGACTTTCAATCCATTTGCTTTTGCGGTTTCCGTGATGCTGTAGATTATGGCGCTGGATTTGGCCCCGCGGATGGTGTCGATCAGCCGCCAGTTGTGCTTGCCAATACAAAAACCCCGCAGTGTGGATTCTGTTGCGTTATTGTCCAGGGGGACTTCACCGTCTTCCAAAAACACACGCAGATACTGTTCCTGGTTGAGGGAATAGGTAAAGGCTTTTCCTGTCTGGGATTTTGGCAGGACTTCATCCTGATGCTTTTTTACCCATGCAAAATAAGCGTCAACCAGAGGTTTAACCTCCAATTGCCTCCTATGCTGTCGTTCAGCGGGTTCCAGCCTCGCAAGCTCATTATCTATTTTATAAATTGCCCCGATCTGCTTTATGGCGTCATATGCAAGCGTACCCTTACGCTTTTCCTTATCCTTTATAGCTTTTAGGGCATCTGCGTACTTGCGCCTGACATGCGCCTTATTCCAGTTCTCGAATAAGGCCCATTATCCCAGAAGTATTGTTATTCCAGGAGAACTGCCAACATCAGTGTAAATCGGCAATTCTCAATTTTGAATCTCGAATAACAATAACTACTTTTTATCTTAAGAATTCCGGTATGTTACTTTTGCCATTAGTGTTTTCAAAATGAGAATTATCCTTGAGAAACCATTTGTCATTCCACGATTTAAGCTGTTTGTTCATGGTATCCTGCGTTATCTCTGTATATATCTGAGTGGTCTGCAAGGATACATGCCCGAGAAAGTTCTTAACCACAATAAGAGGAACCCCTGCTTCAATCATATGGGTGGCAGTAGTATGCCTCATGGAATGTGGCGTGTAATGATATCTGAACATTTCAGGATACTCTTGTTTTGCCTTCTCAATGTACTTGGAGTATATTTCCTCAATACAGGAAACTGACATCTTCTCATGTGTCTGACTTGAGAACACATGCCGCTCTGTATCATTGATTATTCTACGATGTTCAATATACTTCTTCAACATATTTGAAGCATCACATGGAATACCTATACGGCGCACCTTTTGACCTTTACCATGTATGTTGATACCGGCTCGATCAGGATAGAACTGGATATTCCCAACTGTTAAATCACATACCTCCTGTGCCCTTGTCCCGCTAGCATACATAAAACACAGCAAAGTCTTGTCTCTTAATCCGATTTCATTACTTGAATCGGGTAATCCGAATAGAGTCTTGACTTCATCCCTTGTGAATGAGCTTCTGCCTTTGCGGGGCGCTTTCTTCTTTGGAACTTTTAGTACACAGTTTCTGAAAGTAACTGCTGAACCAAAATCTCTATTCTGTGCATATATCGAGAATGCTGCAATAGCAGAGAGCCTCTGGTTTCTGGTGCTGACACTGCAGCTTCGCTCTGTTTCCAACCAGCTTAAGAACTCCATGATCAACTTATCATCAAGGGTACTGAACTCCACCTTATCAGAGGGAATACCTTTTACTGTATATAAGAATTCCATGAGTATACGGAATGTTGCTTTATACGAAACTATCGTTGATTGTGATAAGCCCTTTACAGTTGGTAAATATGTATTGAAATAACACTCAAGGTGATTCATGAAGGAAATTTTTTTATTCTTCATAGCCCACCTCCGGAAGCAGGTCGCTCATAAATCTGCCAAAGGAATCGATGGCCTCCGGAAACAATTCATTACTGAATTTTAGGTACTTGGCCGTTTCATTAATGCCTGCATGTCCGAGATAAACAGACAAGAATGGGACAGCGTCATCAAGATGCCTTCCTTCCCGTTCGGCCTTTGCAAACGATTTAAACGCAAACACATGGCGCATACAATGCAGGCATGGACCACGCTCGTGTTTTTTTCGGCTATAGACTTGAATGCCATTATTATGAAGAATGTACTCAAATCTGCGCTTTACTGATCTGTCGGATATATGTCCCTCATTTTTAGAGGACGGGAAAAGCCATATGTTGTTTCTGCCGGTAAGGTTCATTGCCATGCAGTACTTGTATAGAATATCTGTCATGGGCGCTGACATCGGGACTAAACGCTGCTTATTGCCCTTTGTGTTTATAAGGCGGAGGATGCCGCCATCCAGATCTACATCATTCATATTTATTTTGACCGTTTCACCGATTCGAAGGCCACAACTGTATAAAAGCCTGAGAATCACCGGAAACTCTATCACCAGATAAGGATCAGCCTTTGGATCCTTTTGAACGATGTTATCAGCAGACTCGAAAATACAATTCAACTCCGTATCACTAAAGATATATGGGACATAGTCATCATGAACCCTGGGTATGGAAGGCATGGCAGCATTTTCTCCGGTATGCTTGAGAAACTCCAGGAACTGTCGTATTACAATGATTTCATTCTCCACAGAACTGCTTTTTCCCGAAAGGGAACCAACCCATTGGTTGATGAAATCTTCCGTGATGTGTCCGGGGGAATCTAACTGTTCAGAAACATACGAATCAAAGCGGCGCAGATAGCATAATTCGTGTTTCCCTGCGCTTTCACTCAATGTTTCCTGACGCAGACCGTAATACTGTGATAACTGTTCTGAATAAATACTATCAAACATGGGTGACCACCCCCTTGCCGGAAAGATAATCACGGAAAATCCCTGTAGGAATCGGAGGATCTATAGAACACATCCTCAGATTTTCAATATCTGCTTTAGCGTAATGCTTGATAACATCAGAATTTGAATGTCCCAGGATTCTTCTGACTACCTCATAAGATGCATTATCGTTTACCATTGAACTTGCAAGGGATGACCGAAATGCATGTGGACCATGCTTTTTCCCTGCTGTATTGACATTTGCTGCAGCAAAGCATTTATTTAAAGCGTGTCGTATTATGCTTGTAGTAATGCGTCCATACGGAGCCGTAAGACTATGAAATACATACCCGTCTTCTAAAGAGTATTTGTCATTGTCAAGGTGCATCGAAATGGCATTAACAACTTCACAAGGCATTTGAAGTGTGAGAGGTATCCCCGTCTTTTCTTGGGTTATACTAATGTATCCCGTACTAAAGTTGATTTCCGATAGCTTAAGTTTTGCAATGTCACCCGCACGGAGTCCCATTCGTGATGCCAGTCGGATAATAGCAAGGTTTCTCTTTCCAATAGTAGTATTGGTATCAACAGAAGCTTCGACCCTGCTGATTTCATCTGGTGAATATGTCGCAGGAAGCACCGTACCTCTCTTATAGTGCGGAACAATCCTGGAAAAATCCACTTCTATGATGCCTTTTTCAACAAGGTAATTCAGGAACTGACGGATACGTGCATAGGCATCCTTGTTGGAGAATGTAAGCAGGGCCTGTGATACAATGCCTGTGCTTAATTGCGAAAGGTCAGAACAACCTGCATTTTCCACAAAGCACAAAAAAGATATACAGGTTCTTTCTTTTGAGCATATCGTAGCCGGTTTATTGCCATTATCTATGCATTCTTGAAGATACCCAGTCAAAGTGTCCGCAAACACCAAAGGGATCTGCTCGTTATAATCACCATGATGGCACCTGTAAGGTTTTCCGTCAATGTAGTCATCCAGCCTTCGTACTGCACAGGCATAGGCTACAAAGGTGGGCTTGCTAACATTTGAATCGGCAAGAAATGCCTGGCCTGATTCATGAGTGTATATGTCCGTATCATGATCATTCAGAAAAATGTGAATGCGCTTGTAGGTTCGTCGATATACGGTCAACGTTGAATCCATATATTTCTGAGATTTTAATTGCTCCAGAACTGCTTTCATCAGTTCATCGAATGGTAAGATTGTATTTCTCATATGAGACCTCCTTTAAAATGAGATGAATTAGTTACATCTTCATTGTAAAAGAGCACTATCATTATTCAAGAAATATGCTGTAAAAAACAACATTTATGCCACATGTAGACTTGCTTTTGGAATAACAATACTTCTAGGATAATGGGCCCAGCAGCCTGCAACCGTAAGGCCGGCCGCTTTTTCTTCCAGGGAATGGTAGGCCTGGTAGCCGTCTGTAACGCATACCCCCTGGAAACCTGCCAGGAATTCTTCCGGATGATCTGCTTTCCTGTCTTTTTGGTATTCATACAGGACGATAGCTTCCGGATAGGATTTTCCTGTGCGGTAGATCCACATATAACTCTTTGCCCCTGCAGCCCTCCCGTCCTTTGTGACTTCCACCGGGGTCTCATCCGCCTGCAGGACATGGTATCCATACATGAGCTTATGCAGATAGTCATACAGAATGGCAAGGTAACGGTCTGCACACTGAATCGTCCAGTTTGCCATGTTCTGGCGGTTCAGATTCACATCATTACGTTTAAACTCCTGCTCCATGCGGTAGAGTGGAAGGGAGTTTACATATTTTCCATTGATGATTGCCGCTTCCAAGGAAGGCGTGACAATGCTGCCGCGCAGAAGATCCTTTGGGCGGCCCGCTTTTACGATTGTCTCATTATCTGTCCCGGCATAAACAGCCACATGGTGTTCCTTTACCTCAAAAGTGGCAGGGTGGAACTCCAGCCTTTTATATACTTCATCAGGAAGCCGCTTATATTTCCCATCCGGGAACGCTGCTTTCAACTCATCCTCCGACATTTCATGTTGAATGACTGTAACCTGGATATCTTTTAAGTCTTCTTCGCGTTTTCCTTTTTTCTTCTTTTTTCTGCGGATGACAACTTCCTCAAATTCCGGTTCTTCCGCCTGCGTGCCTGGTTCACCCGCTGCAGCTTCCGGCTCATTGAAAAACAGGCTCATCTGGCCGTCAATCACGTCCATTTTTTCAGAACGCCGCCCGAAGCGCTGCTGGCGCAGAACTGCGATCTGTTCCATGATCAGCTCCTGGTTCTCCATCATCCGGGCAGTGTTTTCCTGCAGTGAGAGTATGATACTGACCAGCTCGTCTTTTTCAACATGATTCAATTCATCTGCTGTATAAATCTTCTTTTCCATACCATGATTATAGCAGAAAGAAGCGGCCCGCGCTGCATTTTTTTACCGGCATCCCCGTCAAAATGACAATGGTGTGTATCGCTGGAAATGCCGGTTTATAAAGGAATGGAATTATATAGGTCAATTTTTGAGGGAAAACAGGAAAACTATGCGCAAAAACCGCCGGCACACATTTGTACGCAATATTTTTTTGTCAGCCGGATAATGGCACGGGCTGTAGATAAAGGCTGAAAATTTCTGCGTTTTGCACAAAAAACAGTCAGCATGTCTTTTTTGGCGAAACTTCCTGTATCCTGTTTTTCTGCTCTACAGCAAGCCCCTGCATCAGCCATGTGAACTGCTCTGGCGTAATTTCACGGGCCTCGGACGCTGTCCGGGGCCACTTGAACCGTCCCGCCTCCAGTCTTTTGTAAACAAGGAGGAATCCGTCGCCTTCCCACAAAAGCCCCTTGATCCGGTCAGTACGCCTTCCGCAGAACACAAAAAGAGTTCCTTTCTAGAATGGATTAAGCTCAAAATGATCCTGTATGACCCGCGCCAGGCCGTCTATCCCAAAGCGGAGATCCGTATAGCCGTATGCCAGGTAAATGCGGCTGTATAAATTCACTTCACCAAGCACGGGCCGCGGCCTCCATGATTTTTGCGATAAAGCCTGCAGAAGCGGATTCCGTTATTTCTATGCAGACATTCCCTTTGCGGATAATGCCTGCTGGCTTGCCCGGCTGGAATTCCTGTTCCCGGCAGATAACCGGAAGCTCCACGAAAGGCGCAGCTTCTAAGTCCTGTTCCGCCGCATCAGCTTCATCCCGGCGGAGAGTTCTCAGCCAGTAGTAATACTGAGACTCTTTGATATTTCTTTCCTGACACCATTCCTTAATGGTCATGCCGCTGTCCATGCGTTCTTTGATCAGGGCAGCCCATCGTTGTGCAGTTACTTCATGTTTTAAATCTGACACCAGTATACACCTCGCTTTCAAAACTGGTAAAAGTTTTCAAAGCCATGCGTATGAACTGTGAAAACTGGCGTTAGTTTTCATAGTCATAATACCATCTGTAAAAACTAGCATTTGTTTTCACAACTGTCATAGCAACTGCAAATGGCCTTGAAAACAATAAATCATTCTCAAGGCCATTATATCGGAATATCTTTTGTCATGCACGGTACTCATTTTTTACCGTTTACCAAACAACTACTGCAATTATTGTTATTGTGCTATTGTCACTACTTATTCACTTTTCATTTATATCAAAAAACACATAGTAACCATAAAGATAACTACGTTGTCATAAATAAAATACATACTTATATTTCAAATAGACGTTCAAACACGAGCGTCTATTTTTTTACCCAAAATTCAAACGAAAGGAGCTGATAACGTGGCAGTATTCCGCGTAGAGAAAAACAGGGGCTACACGGTTATGTCAAACCACCACCTACGCAACCCCGACTTGTCACTAAAGGCGAAAGGGCTGCTTTCCCAAATGTTGTCCCTGCCGGAAAATTGGGACTACACCCTAAAGGGCTTATCCAGTATCAACAAAGAAAGTATTGACGCTATCCGTACCGCCGTTTGGGAACTGGAAAAAGCCGGGTACATCACACGCAGGCAGGGACGGGACGACAAGGGCAAAATGACCGCCATTGAGTACACCATTTACGAGCAGCCACAGCCGCCGCAGTTGGAAAATCCAACCACGGATAACCCGGTGTTGGAAAATCCAATGTCGGATAACCCGACAACGGAAAACCCGGTATCGGAAAATCCAACGCAATTAAATAAAGAACTATCAAGTAAAGAATTATCAAATACGGATTTATTAAATAACCATTCCATTCCTATCCTTTCCACTCCCTTAAAAGAGGGGACGGCTACGCCGCCGGAACGGAAAGGAAACGACAACACCAACATGGACGCAGTACGGGCGTATGAGGAAGTCATAAAGGACAATATCGAATACCGCTATCTGATACAGGACAGAAACATTGACCGGGGTATGCTTGACGAGATTGTTTCCCTCATGCTTGAAACCGTCTGCACCCGCCGCAAGGTGGTACGCATTGCCGGGGACGACTTCCCCGCCGAACTTGTGAAGTCTAAGTTTATGAAGCTGAACAGCAGCCATATCGAAACACTGTCCGGCAAGGGGAAAGAGAAAAAGCCGTCTTTGCGGGCGCAGCTTGCACAGGACAAAAAGACCGTAAACGCCGCCCCGAAGAAGCAGGCGGCAAAGAGCAAGAACAAGGGATTGGAGGTATAGGCGCATGGGACAATTCAACTTTGAGGAAACAAACCTTATCTGCTGTTACAGGAAGAAAACAAGGGCTGATACGGTGGCGGCAATGACCGCCGCCCTGCCCTACATGGAAGCGGAGATACGGGAGTTTGCGGAGCGCACAGCGGAAAAGCTGAAGAAGCTGACCGAGGAAGAATTTGCAGAGCTTGTGTTTCTGCCTGCTGAAGATATGGAGTAATGGAACGCCGGGGAATGGCAGCTTATACAGTGCCATTCTCCGGTATTTTAAAATTATTCCCACAAAGAACGCATTTTTAATTTTTTTTCGCTACTTGTTCCCTTTAGGTATTCTTTTAAAACAGACATCATTTGTTCAAACTCTATATTATTTTCCAAAAACTGTGCTAACTCTTTATCAAACCCTTTTTCTTTTTCAATAATTTGCGGGATAATCTCTTTTACGCTGATTGCTTTTTTTGTTCCGAAAATAAAAAAGGATGTTTTAAGGAACTATATTACTGTTTTTTTATGTATTCTGCCTTTTTGTATAGCAATTAGTCGTATGTATCTAAGAGTACATTATTTTACGGATATTTTGGGCGGTTGGTTTGTTGCTGTTACATACCTTTGTATCCTTTATTTTGGTTTTTATTTTATAGCAGATAGAAAGCGAGGGAAAACACATGATAAATAATATCCATGTTTTACAGTTGCAGAGCGTAGGGAATATCCGTGATTTAGGCGGTTTTCAAGCAGGAAACGGAAAGCAGATAAAGTATGGAAAAATTTTTCGTTCTGCACATTTACATCATTTATCTGAAACAGACCAAATTACATTACAGGAATTGGGAGTTAATAAAGTGATTGATTTTAGGGGCGTGGAAGAACAGGAGAACGAGCCGGATAAACCAATGCTGGACACAAAATATTTCCTGTTCCCTGTTTTTTCCTCTACAAGAATACCTGTAATCAACGAGGAATTTATTAAAGATATGCTCCATAATAAAGACAGTCTGATTGAACTGCTATTCAGACAAAAAGAACAAATGCAGGAAGTTTATCGGGATTTTGTATTGGAAGAAAGCGCACGAAAAGCATACCATGAATTTTTCCAAATACTGTTAGAAAGCGACAAGCCAAAAGATACTGTCTTGTTCCATTGTACCGCAGGGAAAGACCGTACAGGATTTGCCGCTGCCTTATTTTTAAGGTGTATGGGTGTTGACATGGACTGCATTATCAATGATTATCTGATAACAAATGAATACTTAAAGAAACGGATAGAGGAAACGATTGTAAAATTTCAGTCATTGCATATTGATGAAGCTATCATACAGGAAACAAAAAAATATTTTTTGGCGGAGGAAAATCATCTGAAACTATCTTTCCAAACAATTTCAGATAATTATGGCAATTTTGAAATTTATCTGAAAAAGATAGGAATAGATGAAAATGCAACAGCAAAACTATTTCATATTTATACCGAGTAAAATTAAAAAGGTGGTGTCATGGGAAAATTATTACTGCTGACACTTAGCGAGCAGGAAGAAAAAGCGATTGACAAAATCATAGCGGCACTGTCTGACTATATAGAACTTGACAACGTGCAAATTGCCCCCGTTTCTATATTGTCTTTTCCGGGACTGGAAATAAGGCAGCACCAACGTAGCGTATTTCAAGACGGGGAGGAAGTCAACCTTACCCGTCTTGAATATAATACCCTCATACTTCTTGCTTCTAATCCCGGCATTGTCCTTACACGGACACAGATTTTTGAAGCCGTCTGGAACATGGATAGCGATAGCTGCCATTCGAGCGTTGGAAATGTGATTTGCAACCTGAGGAAAAAGATAGAGCCGGACAGCAAAAACCCGACCTACATAAAAACCGTGTTAGGTGTCGGCTATAAATTTGACGGATAAGCACCGGGAAATAATGATTGATACGCTGTCATTCCCCGGTGTCTTTTTCTGCCCTTGTGGACGCTTAGAAGCCCTTTTTCGGGCGGCAATGGGTATTTACCTACTTGCACTACATAACGCCCCGAAAATGCCTTTAAAACGCCTTATACGCCCACCCTAACTGTCCGCATTACCTCTCTGTCTGTTTCTCCCGTTCCGGCTGCTTCGCCTGCCGCAAGATACTGTCTACATTCTGCTTAATTGTGTCGTACTGCTTCACTTTCTTTTTCAGCTTCCCGTACTCTTGATACAGCTTGTCTTTTTTCTCCGTAAGCTCCTTGTACTCTGTATGCAGCTTTTTGAAATCGGGCAGCTTCCCGCCGTTCCTTGCCGCCTGCAACGTCTTAGCGGCGGCTTCGTGAATGATAATGCTGCTCTCATTGCCCCGCAGGAACTTTTCTTTGTCCTTTACCTTTTTGTACTGCATATAGACTGCCTTTGTGTCGGCTGTTTCCGGCAACGTGGACGCTATCAACGTGGTACTGGAACACTTTGCAGGCTTTATTTCCGCACTGTCAACCAGAACCATGTATGACGAGCAGGGAAAGCCCATTGTCTACATTGACGAAGAATTACGCCGCCGACTGGAAACTAAGCTGATAGCAAAAATCCCGACCTTTAAGGTGGCATAACGACAGATACCCTTTCCCAATGGAAGCAGGAAAGCACGGGCGGGCTGACCGCCCGCCGCTTCTTGCCATTCCGCAAAAGTACATCAACATGGTGTGCCTTTGCGGGCTGACAAGCCGCAAGAACCTTGACAAAGAAAGCGCACGGCGCAGCATAGGGCAAACGGACACGTTCAATGTGCGGCGAGCCTGCGGGCTGATACGCCAAGACCCCCGGCAAGGGGCGAGCGATACAGTATCAGCGAACCGCAGGCGGCAATGTGGAAACTGCCGCCGCCATGACCCGCACATTGGCATAATGATACACCCGTATGACACGGCTACTCATAGGAATGAGAGGGGTTAAAGTCCCGTGGAGCTGCCAAGCCGTCCGTTTTCCCGTTTTACTCAACTTTTTTGAAAAATAATGAAATTTAATGAGCATTTTTGCTGAAAATCTGTTATGATTGTAGACAAGATATTGAGGTTTCATTATCTGGTCTAGGAAAGGAGGGCTATGATAACCGTAACCAAAAAAGACTTAATTGCTCTGGGTTATGGGACATCTTTTGCGGCTGACATTATAAGGGAAGCGAAGAAACTTATGATTTCCAAAGGGCATACATACTACCAGTCCCGGAAATTAGACCGTGTACCGAGGGAAGCCGTGGAGGAATTGTTGGGTATCAGATTTCAAGACGGGCAGGCTGAATGTACTTCTTGCACACCAATGTAAGGAGTGAGATTATGGCAAAAGACCCAATTAAGAAAGCAGATAACGGAACTTATTATTTTAGAGCAAACTTAGGCTACAATCCGATAACAGGTAAACAAATCCAGAAATACCGAAGCGGCTTTAAGACAAAAAAGGAAGCACGGGAGGAATATTCAAAACTTGTCCTCACTTCCACCGAAGAACTGACCGCCAAAAAGGACACGGTTTCTTTTCAGACGTTCATTGAAGAAACCTACCTGCCGTGGTACAAAACGCAGGTAAAGGAAAGCACATACCTAAACCGCCGTTCCACCATTCAGAAGCATTTCGCATACTTCTACAAAATGGCAACGGACGAAATAGAGCCTATCAACGTGCAGAACTGGCAACTGGAACTTGCGAAAGAGTTCAGCCCTAACTATATCCGTATCGTACAGGGTATGCTTTCTATCGCATTTGACCGGGCTATCGTTTTAGGGATTGCAAAGAAAAACCCGTCACGCATGATAGGCAACATCAAGAGCAAAAAGACAAAGGTTGACTTTTGGACGTTGGAGGAATTTCAGAAAGTGATTTCCCTGCTCTACAAGGGCGATTATTACGAACATTACCTTTTCATTTCCTTTTGGCTGCTGTTTATGACGGGCATGAGGATAGGCGAAGCCGCCGCCCTGCAATGGTCTGACATTGATTTTGAAACCGGGCTTTTAAGCATAACAAAAACCCTGTACTATAAATCAATGGACGATTACAAGTTTGTTGAGCCAAAGACGCAGGCAAGCGTCCGCACAATCTATATCGACACGGACACCCTAAAGGAGTTGCAGGCGTGGCGTGAGGTTCAGCAAAAGGTACTGAAAGGCTGCAATCTGGTGTTGAGCTACAACAGTATTCCGACCAGTAAGCACACGCTTCCAAGAGCCTTAGAGAAACTTGCCGGGCTTGCAGGCGTACACCGTATCAAAATCCATGCGTTAAGACATTCCCACGCTTCCCTTTTAATCAGCATGGGAGAAAACCCGCTTTTGATTAAAGAGCGTCTGGGGCATGAAAAGATACAGACCACTTTAGGAACATACGGGCATTTGTACCCTAACAGCAATCTTGAAGTTGCCAATAAATTAACGGGCGTGCTGACATACACACCCGCTTCACACAGCATTGCAGATTACACAAGCAATCAGCACACCGCAATCTATCACAGAGAGGTTGAATAGAAAAATGCAATCGTAATGCAATGAGAAAGAGAAAAAGCCGCCAAACCCTAGTGTTTACGGGCTTTGCGGCTTAGCTCCGACTATTCGAACTCTTTTTCCAGTTCGTTGCAAGTCCTGTTTTTCATTAATTTTTCTTACAAAATCGTATCATTTTGATGCGTTTCTATTTCTCGTTTATATGGTTTCAAAGCTGGTGTACCCAAATTGTACCCATACCACAAATTTACAATAATCACCTGTGTGCATCAATAGTCAAACCTGCAAACGCCACTTGTAGTAGTTCATTTAAACTATTTGCTTGATCTATTGCTAATTTTATTTTTTCTTCTGTAGATAACTTTCGATTGCCGTTATCCAAAAAATATTTTGATAATTCTTTGCACTGATGTTCCGTCATACTTATTTCCCTCATTCTTTCCAATTCGCTACACGCATGTAGCGAATTACAATTTTTCCAAATTCTCATTATTACAACCTGGTCATTATCTTGGTCACTTTGACCAAGTTGCGATCTAATTGGTTACTAAACATAGTATTTTTGATTTCCACTTTTTGGCTTGTCTGGAATTGTCATTTTTAATTGTCCTGTTTTAATCATAGGATTAAGATAATGCCTTCTAAAAAAACTTCTATCATTTATTTTAATATACTCCATAATTTCCTTAGCAGAATGTGGCTGTTTGCAAAATGCGATTATCATCTTGGTCACATCTTGGTCGCTTTGACCAAGATGCAAATTTTCCTCATCATTCAACAACTCCAAATACTTATCACACGCCTTACAAAGCACCATAATTCCAGATGCGCTGATATTGTATTCCGGCAGGCGTCCATCGTACTTTGCACATGCTTCCTTGATTTTGTCAAAACCTCTGCCCCATGCCTCTATCATACCACTTTTAAAGAAAACATTTGCCAGCTTAGGATTATACGGTTTGGAAGAATGTTTTTCAAACAGTTTCTCCGTTGAATCCAGCTCAGACGGCATCTCTCCATCATTCCAGATATATATTTTATCCTCATATACACTAATCTGGATAGGGTTGCAGGCACTATAATCCTTGTGAACCACCGCATTCAGCAATATCTCACGAAATGCTTCCTGTGGAAACATAAACTGCTCAATCCTCTGAATCCCATCATAATAAATCAAAGCTTTCAGATATTTCGTATAAACCAAATCAACCGTCTTATCAATCTGTTCAATCAGGGAGCCATGCACCTCATCCTGATATTTCAAATCAGAATCGGAATCGCCAAAATAACCAATTTTAATATAAGAACCTGTAACCCATTTCTCCGGTTCTTTATAGAATGCCAGCATAGCTGCTCTGATCAGATATCCTTCTTCGTCAAATAAATGAAGATTCTCCATCAGTATACTATCATCAACTTTTGTTTCTTCCTCTGTCAGTCTGTGCCTTCTCAGAGCCTTTTCTTTAAATAGGTCAATTGCCTCTCTCCTTAAATCTTCCACTTTCAATTTCGGGATCGGCATACCATCCCATGTTCTTCCCTGCGATTTTAAAATTGCTTTGTCCAATTCTTTTCCTGTTATCGTTCTCATCGTGCTGCCAGAGCGGTAAAAATATTTGCCATGATAGCTGATAAGCGAAGGGTACTTGTCCACGATAATCTCAATATATTGCAAGTCATTTTCGTATAGCAAATTGACATCTGCCACGATACCCATTGTATCTGTAATCTTATTTGGAATACTCTCCAACAGCTTTTTCCTGTCTTTATCGCTGATTCCAACAACATTGCCATTGTCATTTTTTCCAATATAGAGCGTTCCGCCATAAGCATTTGCATAGCCGCAAATCCACTCTAAGAACTCATCATGCCATGATTCTTTCCATTCTATTGTCTGATGTTCCGGCATACTTTTCACCTGCTTTCTATCGTCATATTCCTATTGCCAAAACAATCTTTCCAATTCGCTACACAGCGTGTAGCGAATTAAAATTCTATTTATCAAATACTATTTTTTTCAACGCACTCCGATATCACTTATTGAAATACTTCAAAGAATATGTATATGATAGTATTTCATTTTACTCCATATCAACTGGTATATTCCTCTCTGCAAACATCATTAACATATCGCCAATCATATTTCTTATAACTTCCTCATAGCATATGCTTTTTCTTTCACCATTAAGCATATTTTTCCATAATTCTTTAAGAGAATCCATATTATCAGCAATTATCGGAATATAAATATAATTGGTCTTTGAAAGTTTAAAACATAATTCTACAGCACGCTCCCTATCCTCTAATGCCTGTATAAAACTCATACTGCTAGCATTATGTATACTTGCAGATGCTGCAATCTTTCTTAAAAACAAATCATCGCATATATATATGCAATCATTCAGTTTTTTCGCCAATATCAAACAATCCAACTGGGAATTATCTATTTTTAGTGATGAAAAAATCATATCTGCAGAAATATCTCCTGCAACAGTAAAATCAGTTCTTTCTTCCACTGAAATTTCCTCTTGTTGAAATTTTAAACATAATTCATAAATATCAGTATATAACTCAACTATGGCATCATCAAATGGTATCATTACCATTGTTCCATCTTCTTGGTCTATAAGGTTTCCCGGTGATATAACCTGTTGCTCTGTTGCTTTTCTTGCTAGTTGTGCAACAAATTCAATCAACGATTTCGGAATAACAATTTGGTTTAAGTTTGGATTAAGTATATCTTGCATATCCAATAATTTTATAATTAATAACGATGGAAATGTCAAAATTATTCTTTTCTTATCAAAGCATATATTACTTACTTCTCCTGCATACAATGCTTGATTTTGCGAATATAATAACATTTTAACAGCATCAACATATCGTTCATAATTCCCTGCCACCAATATTTCAATCGGAAAACCTAACTCATTATTTTCAAAATGATAACCTAACAATAAATTTTCCTGTGCTTTCTTTTTACCTCCTGCTTTCTCTATAGCACGACGTAATGACTTAACTAACGCTTCTGGAGATTCTTCTTCATCAACTGATACGGCAATTACTTCTGTTTCTTTTGGATGATTTGCGCAAAGAGAAAGCACATATCTAAAGCAAAAAACTTCTCTAGATACAATTTCTATAATTTCGTATTCATCTTCATCTATAGAAATAACCTCACCAACTTTTTTATTTTTCAATCTTATATAAGCGAGATCCCTTTTCCCATAATGTTTTGCATTTAAACTAAAATTAGTTTTGATATACTCATATAATTCCTCTTCATCGTCTAAACAAATATAATCTGTTGTTGAATCTTGCTGAATGGTTATAACCGTGTTCCCCGTTACCATTTCATAATTAATGATATTATTTTCTTGAGCAGGTAACATTTGAAATCGAAGTGCCATGTATCCTTTAAGTATCTCAAAATCAGTCTTATTATTCAAGAAAAAAATTGCTTTATATCCCCAAAAATCAGCTAGGTCAACTTTTCCTAAATAACTGTATGCACTCGCAATAGCCAAACATGCTCTAGAGTCAATTTCCTTCTCCAGTCCTTCTATATAACTCTCATACTCTTTCACATCCGTATTCTTATTTTCTAATAACAATGCAATGATATTTATTGCAGTTTCTACTTCTCCTGTCATTTCATACAATTCTTTAGAACATTTCAACATTTCATTCTTCTTACGTAATGCAGATAAACAATTAATCTTCTCTTTAATAAAGAGTTCCTTTCTATATCCTGCATTAATAAACCAATTACAAAAAGCTATTTTCTCATCTGCCAGTTTGATTTCTTCCACATTTAAAATCTTATCACTATCATTTTCCAAAATATCTCTTTTATATAAATATATTAGTCGGAAAATATTTTCAAGCAAGTCATCTGGAATATTTCCTGTTACTTCAATTTTATTCAATAAAGTTATTGCATGATTTATATGTTCACAAATTAATAGTACTCTTACAATACTTATTACTCTCAAAAATTCCATGTTACTAAGCCTGTCAAGATTAGAAACAAACAAATCCAAAAAGAATTTATCAAACAATTCTTTTTCATCACCCACAGATAATGAAAGATAATAAATGTCATTTATTGATGACTGATACTTATCTATACATGCTTTTAATTCTTTTATAAATCTTTCATAATCAATTACTTTTATACACTCCAACCAAATACTTGTAATTAAACTGGTAATAGATTCTCTAGGCAAGTTTTCATACTCCGCAATCACCTTATCGTGTTTTTTTAATACAGTGTTGCAATATAAATACCTAAATATTATATTTGAATCTTTGTTACCTTTAATTTTTTCATAAACAACAAGTGCCTTCTCATACTCAGATTTCATTTCATAAAATAAACCCAAATTAAACTGAATACCAACATTATCTTTTACTTGTGTCGTAAATTGCGAATACACTTCATAAAATCTATCCGGCATAATATCAAGACATATTGTTAATTTAACATTCCCTATTAAAACCTCACAACCAACTATTGCATCTGGATTTCTTGTCTCTTCTGCTACAATTAAATCATATAACTCATGCAATTCTTCCTGGCTATTAGAAAAATAATCATACTGCTTTATCGCAATCAGTGCCTTAGCTAATAAGGTTACAATAACAATATTAATACGCTTGCTTTTATCCTGTATACAATTTAAACAGCATAAAGCCTCATCAAATTTTTGAAGATTAAACAATGACAGTCCCACATAATATAAAAATATATCGTCTACATTTACTTTAGTCATTTCCACTTGTTTTCCAAAATCTTCAATCTTTGTATAGTCTCCTTGTTCAAATATTAAATCAAGAACAACCGCTTGACTCTCTAAGGATAAAATCGAAAATTCATTCCAATTGCTATTCTCTTCCTCATATAAAATGCCTTTAACATATGTGGCATCTTGTAAATATTTCGCTTCTAGCAAATCATAAGCATCGTTCATTTCAGAAATATTTTTTTCTAATAATGCTACCAAAAACTGATAATATCTAATTTGTTGCTGCAAATCACGCTCTATACCTGAAATTCCATATGTTAAAAAAGCCTGAATTACTTTCCGTAATTCAACAATATTTCTCCTAAGAATAAGTTCTGAACAAGTTTTTATTTTTTCCTTAATTAAACTATTTAGCAACAGTGTATTACCTTGAATATTTGCTAACTCTTTAAAAAAATGCTCAGTCAAATATAAATTTCCACCAGTCTGTAACACAATCGAATTATTTATATTTGCATTTTCTATCTTCTGCTCATTCTTCCTATTCATATATGGCACTTCCTATCCATTATACTATTATTTGTTTGTATAATCTCCTCCAACTTGAGTAACCGTACTCCTTGTTATATTGCTGTCACTTATGTTTTGCTTCGATTTAATAATTTTCTCAACTGCATTAACTTTATACAAAGAAACAATACTAATAATTAAAGAAATTATTGATGCCACACCTGCAATAACATTAAATATATCCATTAACTTCATTTTCCTTTCTCCTCAATTCACTACACGCGTATAACGAATTTAATTTAATAATTATTAATCAACACTTTCAATGAACTCCTTAATGCAAGAAATCTTTCCATGTTTCAATAATACAGATGCCAAAATTCCATATAAGTCACTATTCAAATCTTTTAAAATCGCATCATACTCCGAATACGTCTTGTTCTGACACATATTTATATGATTTGTCATATTTGATGCCATGTTGTACATCTCATTGATTTCTGGATAGTCCACATTGATTCTTCTATCCAACTGTTTCGCTGCATCGACAAACTCCACAGTCGGTTTTGCAGTATTAATCATAAAATTAATTTCATTCGCATCCTTTAATGCTTTTACATCATCAATTTTACTTTTAGCATCCATTAACTTTACTGCCAAGTCTACATACTCTCTATAAAAATGTATTTTCCCCATTCTCACTGCCTCACTATTTATCACATATTCAACTTCTTCCTATTACAATCCTCACACAACATCTGCAAATTATCATCTACCGTCTTTCCGCCCTTGCTCCAAGGTGTAATATGATCTCCCTGCATCTTTTCATATTCAAAATGCTTATGACACATATTACAGATACCCTTTTGATACTCATATATTCTTCGCTTTTGGCTTTCTGTAAATGCCCTTATATTCAGGCAGCGTTCTTCCCCAGACAATACAAACTCATAAATACCTTTCTTGTTGGTAACATCATCATCCATCATTAAATCCGCAATGCGTTTTTCTAATTCATTTGTGTCATATAAGTTTAAGCCATATGTATCATATAGTTTACCCCAATCAATACCTTTCATTTCTTTGCGGTATTTAGGAAATGTCAGCATAACCCAATTGATAACATTCTGAAAATATGTCCAAAGTTCATTCGCATTTGGATCGTGCTGGTGTATAGACATATATTCCTCAATATTCCCTTTATTTCTCCAACTAATAGCAGTCTGTAAAATTTCCTGTCGTATCGGTGAACCTGTTACATATTTGCTGGACAAATTATAAGCTGCACATTGCGTTTTACTGAAAATGCTTTTTGCAGATGTCAACCATGTTCCAGTATAAACTGCATTTCTTAATTCCTGATCTGTTAGCTTTTCTCCCGCAATATTGATAATCTTAAACCAATCAAGTTTTTCCTTATCGTTTCCCTCGCAGAAATATATCATACACTGATAATCAAGAATCTGTTGCTGTTCTGTTACTGTCAAGTTATGGAATGTTCGATTATTAACCGAGAAATCACCCACAACATATTGGCAAAAACTAATTGTCCTCTGCTGTCCGTCTAAAATTTCAAATGTTCCGTCATCATTTTTTACCCAATACATGACATTTAAAGGAAAACTTTTCATTATTGTATCAATGACAGCATTTCTCTTCTTTTCATCATAAACAAATTCACGCTGATATTTAGGACGAATATTCAATTTTCCATTATAACCAATAACTCCCTCCTCATTATTATCAACATAATTTTGTGCGATATCACGTATGGTGATTTCATGCAATTCTATATTCATAACCTATACCTTTCTTCTAATAGCTATTCTTTTATACTTTGGATTGCCATCCAAAATTGGCTTTGCTAAATCCCAAACATTTGAATCTGACCCACCATCAAACTTTCCAAGTATTTCAAATTGATCCGGACTATACTTGTCCATAAACGTTATCGGGACTGCCATGACTCCATTATAATCACAAGGGATATCCGCTACCTTTTCTATATGTATCGCATCATAATTATCATATGTTGGAAACTCTTCCGGACTGTAATGCTTATAAAGAGTTAATGGTTGATGCAACTTTTCTATTTCCATATTAGTAAACCAACATATATTTCCTAACCTCCTCCACTTTTGTCCATTTTCATCAATTTTAAAATCGGTTCTTTTCTCTTCATAATATTCTGGCACCTTAAACCAAAAATGTCCTGAAGTGTATCCCAACCAAATTTTATTTTCAATAAAATAATGGAATATCTCTTTAAATGTAATATGATTCATATTGCCCAAGACCAAGAACTGTTTGCCTGAGTTCATTAGTAATGGAATATATTCTTTCATCAAAGAAAACGGTGGATTGGTTACTATTATATCCGCTTCGTCAAGCGCAATCTGACTTTCCTGTCCCCTAAAGTCCCCATCTCCACTAAGCATTGTCAGAACATTCTTTCTATTTCTTATAAGCAGTTCAACATCTGACAAATCTATTGCACCATCTCCATTTTCATCTGTAACTTCAGAAATTTCTATCTTATATGGATGACGCTCCTCTATAATTTTTGGTTCTTCTATATCATCAAATAAAGAGAGCTGTGTATAGACTATAGGTGAACCGCTATAGCCAAGTGAAATCAGTTTTTTCAATCCCAATGAATTAAAATTCATAGCAAAATATTTAAAAAAGTTGCTTTCATATGGATCATCACAGTTACAAAATATTGTTTTTCCTCTAAAATGAGCACGATAATGCTTTAGTTCATTCTCAATCATTGCAAGGTCTGTATAATATTCATCTTCCCTTGCATCTTTGGACATATGCAAATTACTATTTCCTGCCACTACCTTCACCTCTATTCGATTTTCTTCCTCGCTTCATGCTTTCAGGCTTCTGCGCATCATCAGGTATCAACCAAACACCACTCTTTTGAATTGCTCCACTTATTCTCCCATCTTTGCATAACGTGGTTACACGCCGCGATGATATATCCCATTTCTGTGCAATTTCTTCTGAAGTTAAATATTCCATAATATCCCTCCAAATCCATCTATATTATATTCCTCTTCCGGAACAAATTCAATGATATATTGTATTTTACAAAAAAAGAACTACAACATATTGTCATAGTCCTTTATATTGCCCCTATAAGCTGTAAATTATGTTATTCAGCACAATCTTCTCTACCCTCGCCCGAATATTATTCATCTTCCTCAACCAAAGTATATGATCTTGCGCCTTTAACTATTCTGTCACTTTCTCCCTCTCTGCCATCTGCTCTACCAGCAAATCAAATCTTTCCTCTTTCTGTAATCAAAACCAGATGCTTCTTCAATTCACCTGATAGCAACAATCCCGAATAAATACCTCTATCCTTTCCCCGTTCTTTTTTCACTCTATACATATCTCTGCTTTTTCTGCAAAATACTCACGCTTTATCTTTAAGACAGGAATTGGAACATATCTTCACAATCCAATTCAGCTACAGGCGTGTTTTCGGTAATCCGAAGCAACTGATCCTTAAGCCATTTGTCCCCTAAATCCAAAAAGGGATAAGACTATCAGTATCAGTTACTGCAGGGACTCTCTTGAATCTCTGCTCTCTTGGCTATTATATAGTACAATATTCATTATTTTATGACTGACATATTATAGCTAGTTAAACCTTTTTTCCCGTATCCCTATAAGTGAAAATGCCATCATAATCACAGTTCAGTACTTCAGCAATAGCACGCAACTCTTTCTCACTAAAATTATCCCTGTCAAGTTTGTTATAAAGGTTTGCGCCCTTGTATCCTAACTTTTCGCTCAACTCTTTTATTGACATATCCCGTTCCAAGAGAATAGTCCGTATCTTTAAAGCCATTCCCATTTTTTCCACCTCTTTCTCATGATGTAATTATACACATTAAAGTGAGGAAAATCAAATAAAAATATAATTTTACACTCTTATGTATAATATAAATATTGACATTTTTATATTTTATAGTGTAATATCTAATGTAAAAGTATAATTTTATACTTATATAAGAAATAAAATAAAGAAAAATTTTTTATTAATTTTTCTGAAACAGAAAGGAAAAAAATGGAAGTAAAGATAATAACCAAAGAATCCTCAAATGAAAAACCTGATACTGTTGATAAAAATATGTACTGCTTTTCAAATTGTAAACAAACATCAGAATGGACAGATTCAGTAAAACAATTTGTTGAAAGCAACATATACACATCACTGGATATGATTCAGACAGGTAAAAAAATACATTATATTTTCATAAAAAACGGGTGCACTGTGAAGGACATTCAATGTTTTTTAAATTTAGCGTGCCCACAGTCCATTTACCGATGGATTAAAGGACAAACACTACCTTCCATCGACAACTTATATAAAATGTCAGAAATTTTCCAAATTCATATGGAAGATATGCTTGTCGCCAAGAATATTGACAGAGATATAAATCTGCTACAAATAACAGAAAATCGTACCAATTATCCTTTATATTAACAAAACGATGACAATGAAATGTAAAACAAAACCAATCTCTCATAAAATGCCCTGATAATATTTTAGTTATCAGGGCATTCACCGTTTTGCCTTATCTGTGAGAATATAATATAAAGTGTATCACTTACACTCTTTATATTGTATTCTCTTATTTTGAAGAACAAGAACATACTATCGAAGAAATTACTGTTAATGAACTCATCGCAGAAGCTATGGTACTGACCTTGGATTCAATACCCTCACATTCCCTTATAGACAATATATTATTTCTTCCCTCACAATCTCCTCTGCACTCGCCCTAATGCTATTCATTCTCTGCACCCAAAGCATCTGAGCGCACTCCTTTAACTGCTCCGTCACACCTTCTCGCTCCGCCATCTGCTCCACTAGCAAATCAAATCTCTCCTCTGCCTGTTCTTGTATCATGAGGAGATGCTTTTTTAATTCGCCGGATAACAGCAAGCCAGAATAAATACCTCTCCTGTGATTTTCCAAATAGGATTTCCGCATCAGCCCAAACTTCCGCAGCTCTCCCTCTGGCTCCGGATTGGGAATTAAATTCGGGATTAGATAATCTCCACATTTTTCATAAGTTATATTCATTGCCTGTTCCTCTCTTTCCATAAAATCTACATTTCCTGCTGCCACTGCTTACCCTTTTCGGGCAGTTCATGCCGCTGTGCGTTTCTCTGGCGGCTTTGTTCAGCAGAATAAGCTTTTGCATCCTCCAGTTTTTGTTTCATCGTCTTTGGCGCAAGGGATTTTACAAATTCCACAAACGCCTCTCCAAGTCCTCTTGATGCTACAAACCGCTTTAATTTTTCAACCTGATCAGTAAGCGTTTCTATCCTCTTTTCTAAACCGACTATTTTCTTCTCATACTTCTCCAAGAGATGATTCCTCGATACTGCCCTGCCGAACGCATCCAGCATTTTGTTCCAGTCGCTTTTCTTCACTTTGATATATTCCTCTCCGCCGAAAAGATTTGTCATCGGAACCACCACGCTTTTCATCTTTTTTGTTTCCGCATTCACTTCTTTTGAAATTGTTTTGAATGTTTCCGCCCTTAAATCATGTTTGGCGAGAACCTCGTTTGTCGCTTTCTCTTTTTCTTCCGCTTTTTCTATCTGCTCCGCAAGCTCCTGCGCCTGCAGAGCCAGCTCATTGTTATGTGCCTCCATTTCCTGCGCCTGTGCGGCAAGTTCCGATGTACGCTGTGCCAGATTGCCATTCTGCTGCTCCAGTGCCGCATTCCGACTGTCCAGCGCTTCCGCCTGCTGTTCCAGTTCCTCCACTTCACGCATTGCCGCTTTATATTCTGGCAGAGAAAGATTATCACGCTGTATGCCGAGAACCTCTATCTCAATTCCCCGTTCCCTGCAAAGTTCCGTCAGATATTTCCGCTCCCTTTCCTGCCATGCAACCGTTTCATTCTGCTTTCTACTGACTGCCTTTGCAAAACCCATCTGCTGGAATGCTTTTGTAAGACTGTTGCGGGTTTCCATGCCATTTTTATATCCATGTGCTACCGGAATATAATCTATATGCAGATGCGGCGTTGCTTCGTCCAAATGCATCACACAGTTAAAAAGATATAAATTGGGATTCCGTTCCTGAAAGGTCTTGGCATACTGCTCTAAAATTTCTATAGCAGTCTTGGCATCTGCTGTTAGGTTTCCGTTTTCATCCACCACAGGAGTGTCTTCCTTTTTCCCTATCTGAACAATGTTTTCATAAAATGTCTTTTCCTTGTTCCCAGATTTTTCTACCTCCTTCAGATAATCTTCTTTCTGCCTATCCTTACGCTTTTGTGCGGCATTATAATCCCTGAGCGCCTGTCCGAAACATTTCTCATAAGCGTCCTTCAATGGCTCCTGTATGTAAGTCCGGTTCCAAGATGTCCTTTCCGGCACCACATTGTTACAGATAAATTCCCTGTTGTTATGAGTAAGATGCCCTTTCCCCTTTGGAAAAGAAATTGTTTTTGCTGCCAATACACCACCTTCTTTCTCAAATTTTACATATGCCGGCTAACTACGATTTTGTTACTTTTGTCAAAAGTAACGCCTTATTACTTCTGACGCATATGCATCAGAAGTAAGGCGCTCTCCGAGGGTATTCTGCCTATCGGCATTCGTAGTCTGTCGTGAAAGTTCCCACGTCAGACTGCCCATTCCGGCATGATACCGCCATCATTCGCTATGGGCGGCGGCACCGAATTAATACCTTTCGGAACCATTCCATAGGCTTCCTTTTCAGAAATGAGTACCGAATATTAAAATTCGGAACCGCCTATTCGCCCATTGCAAATGCAAATGCCATCATATCCTCGGATAATTCCGGCTCCTGCATCTGCCCCCTCCCGTCTGCATTATTCTTTTCTATCAGCTTTTCTGCATCGGAATGAACTGCGGAAACATATTGACTTAAACTGTCGCTGACCTGCTCTGCCAAAACTTTCTGTAGCTCTTGAAGGATTTCATGGAATTTTTGTTCCAATGTCCTGTCCAGCATCATCCAAAAAATATCAGTATTGTGCTCCAGCGAAATAGTAGGATCACTCACCGCCTTATCATTTCTATCCAATATTTGCCTATCAAGAACCGCCACAAACGCATCCGAAAGTATTTTCCCATAAGAACCGTCTTTTCGTGTCATGCTCTGCAAATATTCCCAAGTCCTGCGCTGGTTTTCATCTTCCATGCAGAATTTTATATTGCTGCATTTATAGGTCTTTCTCATTCTATAACCTCATTTCTACACCGCCTGCCTACGCTGTTTCTGCATTGCAAAGTATTCATATCCTTTAGCATTAGCACAGATGTCCTCAATAAACGTCACATTCGCCTTTGAAGCAATATCACTGTAATGTCGGAGCAAACAGCCGCCTCCACCAATCACATAAAGATGCACCAGATTTTCCTTATACCCATAGTCAACCAACCGCTTTAAAATATCACCTGCATACCGCTCCGCAGTTCGAATAACTATTTTCGCAATATCATCCGTCCTGCCCTGCAAACCGTTTATCAGCATCGGCTCAATCATAACCTCAGGTATGCTTTCCCCTGCTGATTTGGACAGTTCTTTTTGTATTTCTTTCATACAGATAGAAACACCAAATTTGTCTGTCACAAGACTTTTCTCTAATGGTCTGCCGTCAATAATCTGCATCACGTTCATCGTGCCATTTCCGATATCTGCTATCATGTTAATGCCTTTCATAGAACCAGCATTACACACCGCCGCAAATCCCTGTGGAAACACTTCCGCTCCGCACAGATGCACCCTATAATTTTCTTTGCGGAACGAGAAAAACAATTCCTGCTCCTGCATCAGATATTTCTTAAAATCTGCCGCCTGACTTTTTGCCCATGCAAGAGGAAGTCCAACAGCCAGTAATACATTCGCCTCATGCAGTCCTCTAAATTTCAATTCTTCCGCTAAGCCTGCAAGCGTAAGAATAAAGAAGTCCTGCGAATCCGTTTTGTTACCCTGATAAATCAAGTGATTTTCCCCGATCACATAATACCTATTCTTATACTTGATGTAATTCATACTGACTATCGGTTCTTCTTCAAAGCATTCCACTCCTGTCCTGAATACCCTGTGCGCTGTTTTCATATTGCCATATCCGTGATCCAAGCCAACGATTACTTTTGTATTGTTGTTATATTTCTGCATAATATATGTCCTCCATATTGTTATTAACTAATGATTGCGTTTTCCATTTTTTCTGTTTACACCGTTTACAAATGACTGAAAACCTTGATTTTCCTATATTCCACTGTAAACTCACCGTTTACAAAAATGTAAACGCGCCCTGTAAACCGGATAAAAAAGAGTTTAAAACATACTGCCATTTACTTCTTAAAAGGTGTCTTCACATTATCCGGCAGCGGTGAAAATCCCTGCATATTGGTTCTTCGTTTCCAGCCACGCTGCAATCCATACCTGCCGAACCTGTGAGAACTGATTTTCTCCCACCCTTCAATACAGGTGTTCATAATGCTGTTAATTTCCTTAATCTCCCATTGCTTCGGTTCTTCATACTCATGCCGAAGTGCTTCTCTGTAAATCATTTCGCTACACACATATTCTTCCGTACAATCGTCCAGCCATGCCTGAATAACGCCCACCTTTGTATCCTCCGGCATAAACTGTTTCTGCATCTCTTTCAGATATTCTTCCATTTCCTTTGACAGCTTCAATTCATGTGGACAATTTTTATAAATAACCATTGCCTCTGCCCATGCCTGCACAATATATTCTCTCGACTCCTTTTCGTCCTCAAGAATATGTTTCTCCACACGCTCCTGATGAACCAAAACAGGCGCAAACCTTCTGTTCCCCGTCCTGTCCAGTGGGAGGAAATCCAGATTATTTGATGTGCCGACAAAAATACACTGTCTTGGTCTGTCCTCCGCATAAGTCTGATATGGAATACGGTATGTTTCTTTCTGTCTGCTTAAAAATGATTTAATATCTTCAATGCTTTTTGCATTGACAGTGGCAAGCATTTCCGACATCTCAATAATCCAATGCCCCTGCATCTTGCTGTAAACATTTTCATCATCCATACGTTTCAAATCGTCCGTAAACCACTCATCATTGACAGCAAGAAAACGGAAGAATGTGGACTTTCCTGCTCCCTGACCACCCACAAGGCAGACCATAATCTCAAACTTACAGCCTGGCTCATAAATCCGGTGTATCGCCGCCATCATCAAAAGCCGCATGATTTCCCTTGTATATTCATTATCATCTGTTCCAAGAAAACGAGGTAGCAGACTTGCAATCCTGTTTTTTCCGTCCCAATGTAAGGCTTCAAGAAAATTTCTGATTGGGTGATAACTTCTTTCACTTGCTACAATGCTGACCGCTTTGTTAATTGCCTTATCACTGGAAATTCCATAATATGTTTCTATGTAACGCTGAATCTGGTACATATCAACATCAGTGACACAGCTTCCATTCCGTTTCCACAATAACGGCTTCACAATATCAATTTTATTTGTCAGCTCATTTTTGCATATGGCATCTTTCAGCACTGGATCTCTGTATAAAATAGTCATGCAGTTTTCGATGGAAGATTTTACATTCCCTTTCTGTGTTCTTGCAAGTGACTCCAGTACGTCCTCCACGGTACTCATTTCCATATCAAGCGCTTCCCCTACTGCATCCCATAATTCGTTTTCTGCCTGCACAGACTCTTCCTGCAATTTCCTCCACCTTCTTCCTATCCTTTAAAAATAACTCCTGCCTTTCTGAAACCTCTCCCATACACAGAATATCCAGCCAGTAATTGATAACTGGCTCTGCATGGAGCATCTGTGCATAATCTTCCGAAAAAATAATATCAGGCGGTTTTCCAATGAGAAAATGATTTACATCGTCAATCTCCAAGATACAATTCCTCAACCTATCAATTGTCTGACTGCACCATTTTTCAAAACGCTCTTTAATATGCGCTATTCTTTCACGCTCTTCCTTTTCCCTGTGGATACGTTCTTTTTCCTGTATATTTAGCTCTATATTTCCCCTTACCTCAACAGGCAGAGTAAAGTCCTCTATCAGCTTTAACGCTGCATCATACTGTGACAATCCAAACATACGGGAAACATAATCAACCGCATCTCCGCCAACGCCACAGGCAAAACAGTGATAATTCTTGTCAATCTTCATGCTTGGGTGCTTATCATCATGGAACGGACAGCACGCATTCCCATTTCTCTTAACTTTCAGACCATAATATTCTGCTGCCTGCCTTGCAGTCAGATGTTCCTTTACCTCTGAAAAAATATTCAATTTTACTGCTTCTCCTCCTTTTCATTCGGAAAAGCCTCTGTTATAATAAATCTGCAACGTATATGTAAAGAGGCTTGTCCTTTTTATATTCAGAGTAAATTGCGCCAACAACTTACTCTGCTTCTGAAATGTCCCTGTTGCCAGCAGGGGCATTTTCATTCTGTCCAATTTCTACTAACTGCTTTACCAGTTCCAGCAGTAATTTTTCATCTTCTGTATTTCCATTTTTCAGATGTTCCAATATCTGTTCTAAAACTTTTGCAACCCTGTTAGACATATAATTTCCGGCAGTTACCGCCACTTCCTGTCCCAATATGGCTTTGCGGTAATAATCTCCTTTTGGAAGTCCTGATAATATAATCCTTGCTTCCACTTTGGCTTTTTCCTCATCACTCAGCCAGAATGCGATTGTGTTACGCCGAAACCTTGCTTCACGCTTACACGCCACCTTCCTCTCCCCTTTCCACTTTTCCAAGCCTGTCCGCAATTTTTATTTGTGCATCCATAGACTGATGGCAGTATGTTTCAATCGTAGTTGTCACTTTCCCATGCCCTAACCGTTTTGCAATTTCCACTGGACTGAACCCCATCTGTACAAGCATACTTGCATGGCTGTGTCTGGTACAATGTACTGTAATTTTCTTTACACCCGACAACTTAATTCCTCTCTCCATTTCATGTTCAAAGAAACTCTTTGTCCGTCCTGCAAAAAGGCGTGTGCCTGCCCTCGCTCGATAAATCGTTGCAATATATTCCTTTATCGCCTTCTGCAATTCTTTATGTATCGTAATTACCCTGACGGAACTTTCTGTTTTCGGTGCGGTTATCAAATCTTCCCCGTCAATCCTCGCAAGGGATTCATCAACCGTGATCGTGCCTTCCTCAAAATTTACGTCCTTTACCTGAAGCGCAAGCAGCTCTCCCAAACGCATCCCTGTCCAGAATAAAATCTGAAATGCAACCCACGAATCCTGCTTATCCATAATCGCATCCGAAAATTTCTGAAATTCTTCCAAAGTCCAGTATGGTCTTTCATCCGCCCTGCTCTTTCCCATACTTCCTGCTTTCCGGCATGGATTGGAACGCAACTCATAAAAATTGACTGCATAATTCAGAATGGCGCTGAGCTGGTTATGTATGGTTTTCAGATAAGTAGGCTTGAAACCTTTCTCCATCATCTCACCCTGCCACTTTCTTATCATAGGGGCAGTGATTTCATTGATTGGCGTACTTCCAAAGTAAGGCAGGACTTTATCATTCATCACATACTCTTTCTGTTTCATGGTCGTTTTCCGCAGGCGCTTTTCCATATCCGCTTTGTAAATTTCCCAAAAATCAGCCAGCGTCATTGTTGGGTCAGAAGATTGCTGCAATAAGAAATGCGCATACCATTCTTCCGCTTCTTTCTTTGTTTTAAACCCTCTTTTCTGCGACTTCTTTTTCGCTCCTGTCCAATCCGTCCAGCGGTATTGTATCCGCCAAGTGCCGTTTGGGTCTTTCTTTGCATTACAGCTCATACAACCGCCTCCTTTGCTGCCCCATACCATTTCTCCCTGAAATATTCCACAGGAATTTTCCCTGCAATCGTAAGAAATCCCCTGCCTGCCAAATCCCTGTTCATCTCTCTGAGAATCTTGTAGGATTTTCCCATGCTCACACCAAGCATCTTAGAAATATCCTCTGCATTGTAGTAAATCTTTTCATTCATGTTATGTCCTCTCATTCTTTTTTGTTTCTGTATAGTATCTTTATGTTTCGTTTTTATCATATCGTAACTTTTGTTTCTTGTCAATATCTTTTTTGCTTTATTTTTTTCTTTTTATGTGGTATGATTGATTTAGTGCAAATACACAGCTAAAACTTTAGGAGGCAAACTTATGACCGTTGGAGAAAATATACGCCGCATCCGCAAAGAGCGTGGTCTTACCCAGAAACAGTTAGGTGAATTGGTTGATGCAAGCGAAGCCTATATTCGTGCCTACGAAAGCGGCAGACGCAATCCCAAACCATCATCCCTTGAAAAAATAGCAAATGCCCTTGCCGTTAATCCAGAGGTACTGGAAAATTCCGATTTTGACATGATTAAAGCCATGCACCGCTTATTCCAGATTGCCCGACAATACAACGGACATCTTTTTGCGTGCAAAGACGAGGAAGGCAATGATACAGTTGGAATACGTTTTGAAACCCTGACGCTGATGAACGCATGGTGCCAGCGTTACGAGAAATTTTTAGAAGATGTAGAAAAATGCAATGAAATCAAAGATGCAAAAAAACGTGGGGAAGCTCTGATTAAAGCCGAAACGGATTATGACCGCTGGATGGACACTTATCCCGAACAAAACGGAAATACTTTTTTCGACCTCAGTATCCAGAAGCTCCATGACCAAATTATGGAGGATACAGAACACCGTTTGATAAACAATAAGCTGGATTAAAAAATCTGTACCCAAATCGTACCCACCGCCAATTAAAAAATCCCCACAAGCCTTGATTTTTCAAGACTTGCGAGGATTTACCTTCTCACTCGAACTCGATTTCCTATTAGCATTTTCATGTACTTTCAACGCTAAAAAATCTTTGAAATACGTGTCCTTTTTGAGTATGTCCACACTTTCCATACATTCCACATAGTTATAAATCTCACGACAATCTCACAGCTTTATCTCCAGCCTAAATCTAATTCCATTGTTTTTCAGACAGCGGATTATATATTCGGCATTGTCCTCCACAATCTCATGGGCTCTCTCGACAGAAGGATAATTATAGGTCGCATTATACCCTTTTCCTACTCCATCATACTGCAATATGAAGAAAGTTTCCAGTGCTTTTGTCTTTCTATCGTGATCTTTTTTTATCGAATGGGCAAAGCGTCTTGATTTCAAATTCATTACCGACATTGAAATCTTCTTACATTTCTCTGATAATATGATTCCCTTTTCTCAACGAGTAATAGTGTCCAGCAATTCGATGAATCGCATCTGAAGCTTTTCCTATATATACTTTTCCATTACACAGATTTTCTATTAGATAGATACATGATAACTCTATGTTTGCAGATATATCCTCTATCCTAATCTCGTTTACATTATTCGATATTTTCATCATACACTATTACCTCTTCAATTCTACAATGCAATTTACCGCATATACGTTCAATTACATCAAGGCTCACTTTTTCGTTTTTCCCCATTTTTGCCAATGTGCCTCTGCTTAACGTACCATTAGTAACTAAATCCATCTTCTTCATATCCTTATCTATCAGCGTTTTCCATAATGGTTTATATGTAATCATAATCATCACCTCTCTTCTATCTTATCAAAATCAGACTTATAAGTCAATAAATAATTCTAAGATATTGAAATTTTTTTCTAAAAAGTATTGACATACCGTGTGCATATGGTAATATATTTATAACAAGAACACAGAATAAAATTCTAATATCTTAAAACACGAGGAGGACAAACATATGTTAAAAAATCAGTTATTCGGAGTCGAAGTAGAAATGACAGGTATTACAAGAGAAAAAGCAGCTGCCATTGTCGCAGAAGTTCTCGGAACCACAGCATCCAAACCAGACAGCACTTGCTACGAAACCCGCATTATTGCAGACCAGGCAGCACGCAAATGGAAAGTAATGAGAGATGGTTCTATCAGTTCTATTCAGAGTGATAACAGCAATTCTCCAATAGACGAATATAAAGTGGAATTGGTAACTCCACCGCTCAACTACACAGACATTGAATTACTACAGAACATCATTCGAAAGCTTCGTGAAAATGGCGCAAGAACAAACACTTCTTGCGGAATCCATGTTCATGTAGATGGGGCGAACCACACTCCAAATTCCCTGAAACGTTTAATCAATTTCATGGTGGCTCGGCAGGATTTAATATATGAAGCACTTGAAATCAAAAGTCGCGGAGAGCGTTGGTGCCAAAAGCTTAGCGCAAACCTTTTAAAAGAAATGAAATCCTGCACAGAGCTTTCTCGTAATGATGCTGAACGCATTTGGTACAGTCCGGCGAACGACGGATACATTAGTGGCATCGACCATCAGCATTACAATCCTACCCGATATCACGGAGTTAATCTCCACTCCTATTTTTCAAATGGAACTGTCGAATTCAGACTTTTCAATTCCACCCTCCACGCTGGAAAAATCAAAGCATACATTCAATTCTGTCTCGCAGTCTCAGCATGGGCAATTACGGACACTGGAAAGGTCATCTTCAAAAGTATGGATAATTACACACCGGTGCAGAAAGTTACGATTATGCGGAATATCCTCACCAACCGGTTAGGACTTTATGGTGATGAATACAAAACTTGCCGCCTGCATCTTATGACACCATTGAAGAAAGCCGCAGGAGTGATCTGCAGAGCTGCTTAACAAATTATACGCTGACCTACCGGCACAACGGGGAGAAACGGAGAAAATATCATGAGAAAATTATATATTGCTTATGGTAGCAACCTTAATTTGGTACAGATGGCCACTAGATGTCCCTCTGCTAGAGTTTATGCAAAAGGAGTATTGAATAACTGGGAGCTGGTTTATAGAGGCGCAAAAAGGAACTCACATGCAACAATCGAAAGGAAATCCGGCTCAACTGTTCCTGTTCTTGTATGGGAAATTCAGACAATCGATGAATATCGGCTGGACATATACGAGGGGTACCCACGCTACTATTTCAAGAAAAATATCATGGTGGATATCGGAGGAAGAAAAAAGAAAGCAATGGTATATATCATGGATGAACGACAGCTTCCCGGAAAACCATCTGCTTGTTATATAGAAACCATCCGCCGAGGATATATTGATAACAATATGGATATATCAATTTTTGAAAAATCTTTAGAAAAAAATTCCATTGAATGTACGCAGGATTTATGATATGAAGAAAGACGTTCGCATCCATGAACGTCTTCCTTTTTGACAATAATGTTGCAGCACTATTTGTCAGTTGGTGAAATCAGAGAGCCATTCTTGGTATGTAGAATTTTAGGGCTTTTCTCCGGCACTCTCACAATCAGTTCATCGAGTTTGCAATCCAAAGCTTCACAAATAAGGTCTAGCTGTTCTAAACTCACTCTCTCAACTAACTCATGGTACAATTCATTGATTGTGTTTGGTCGGATTCCTGTAGCCCTTGCTAATTCTGCCTGTGTCCACCTGCGTTCACCGAGCTTAGTAGATAGTAAAATTCTTATCATACGTCGTCGCTCCTTCCGTTATAAGATAGCACTTATTGACACACACATGTGTCTTTTGTTATTTTATAGCGGTTTTTGTTATATCCTATCAGCATATTACAATATAAAAAGCGACATCACTGCACCCCTTGTCATAAAAGAATATAATTGGTTCTCCTGTTTCCTTATCAATAAATGATATTTTAAAAGCGAAAAAAATACAAATTGGAGATTGATGCTTATTCAATAATTGAAAACAGTATTGCAGAAGGTTGCGTATATTAACCACCCCACCCAGCGGAGATGCGCTGGGCGAAAGTGATTTCAGATATGAGAATTATAATTGACGGATTATTTTTTTATACTAAATAATTCCCAAAATGCAAAATGCTGTGGTGGAGGTATTTAACAGCATATAAGAGGGACGGTCTAATGACCGTTTCCCTCTCCCGAATCATTTGCCACTGTTTCTATTTCTTTTTTTATTAACCTGACAATCGGCATCAGGAACGGCGGAAGCACAACTCCGATGTCTATGATATTTTCCAGTATGGATATAATCTCGTTTACTACAATCCACACGGCAACAAACGTTGCAACGATAAATGGAATTTTGAACCCTATCCCCATGTATTCTGCCGTGTAATTGATAATAATGTCAATAAAGCTGCCGACAAGAACCAGCAGCCACATGCATACCTTTTTGGTGATGCCGCGGATGCCTTTATAGCTGCTGATTTGTTCTTCCCTGTACTTGGATGCCATAAGTCCCGTTATGTAGTCGATGATATTGCATGCGACCATGAGAAATACAGGAATTGCCAGTATTCCCAAGAAATCCATTACTCCTGAAATTATAATAATGATTATTGTTTTTATTTTATCCATGATTTGTTCCTCCCTTAACACATCTTTTTCCATGTAGCGCGTGTAATTTTGCCAACAATGCCGTCTGCTGCAAGTCCGAGTAATGTCTGTACCTCTCTTACCTGCCGTTTTGTTTCCACGTCAAAGACGCCATTAATCTTTGCTGCATCCGGCTGCCCTGCGCCATTGGTAAGTTTACCGAACCGCCACAGATACCACTGCACCCAGCTTGTATCATTGCCGATTTTTCCAATTGCAACGTTCCCTGTCGGTTCCGTGAACGGATTGTATTCTGTTGGTATTTCCCGTTCCGTGTTTTCAAATGGTTCTTTTTTGTACCATACGTTTAAATCAACATATCCGTCTATGCCGCTTATAATTCCTTTGCTGCTGTACTGCCAGCCGTACAGCTCCATGCCGGCAGGCAGGTATTTGCTGTCAGGGACGTCCGCCGTTATTGTACGTTCCTTTATGTACGGGTACCGCGCCCACCAAATGGGAATGCCGGCAATTTCCTTTGCGTAGGGTTTTAGGTATGGATTGTAATACTGCGCGCCAGTGTAGATGCCGAAATCCATATTCGCGGAGTCTGCGAACATTTTGTATGCATTTATAATGTTCACAATGCTGCTGCCGAGACCTTTTACGGCATTGTCTTCTAAATCCAGCCACATTGTGTTGATGTTTTGCGGTTTTGCTGTCTCTACAAATGCGGCGGCGGCTTTTCGGGCTTTTTCTTCTGTGTTTGCGTAAGAGTATGTATATCCGCCTGTTATTGGAATGCCGGCGGTTTTTAAGCCGTTTACGTGCTCCCGGAAGCGGGAGTCGGGGGTGTTTTGGGCGTTGATTACCTTTAAGATTGCAAACTCGACGCCGGCGGGTTTGAGGGCTTGGTAGTTGGTTATTTTGTTCCATTTGGCGATGTCTATTCCTTTTTTCATATTTGACCTCCGCTAATTTACTACAATATTAAAATAATATCTTCCATAATTAATAAGCTCCTTACGAATTCAACTCGTCATTTATGGTATTCATCTCAATTTTAACATATATATTTGCAGGATTATAATTGACATTCGGAATTGAAATATCAGGTCCTCTTTCCCCTGTTGCTAATGATATTGCAAGTATTGGATATTTCCACGCAAATAAAGTGAATGTATAATCACCATCTTCTCCAAATACAGTTGCCACATATGGACTAAATTCCATTTTCTTTATTATCACGGCAGGAAGCGCGACATTATATGACATATTACGGAATAACTCTAACGCCGTGCTAGATGAATTTGACGTACTTGCAGAAAATCGTATATATTCGCCGTCTTTTGGTCTTGGTATCATTTTAACTAGATCAACAATTATAAAATCATATGTATCAACGTCACTTGGTGCCGAAGTATTTGATGATGAACCACTAGAACCCAGTTCTACTAAAATCGGGTCAGTGATGCGTAATATTTTTAGGCAGTTGTCTAACCGTTGCTGTGTACTATCTTTCCATGTTTCAAGACCTTCTGTTTTTTCCTGTAACTCTTCAATATCGCCCTTATTAACAAGCGTATTCTCCAACAGCTGCTTCGGAGCCGCGTTAACATTATCCGCATGTGCCGGATCCGTTGGTTCGACAATATTTATCTCATTCGAAAACTCCGGGTTGGAACTTATATATTTTTTCATTTTCTCAATCCTTTCTTTAATTTAATCCTAGAATATATCATCTAATGTATACGTCTGCTCAACATCATCATCCTTGCCTTTCCTCATAAAAGTCTTAATACAGACAATATCACCCTCTTCATCATAAAGACCTATTTCGCTTATTTCCTCACCTACAAGTTCGTTTTCCGCCAACGTACATTCATACCTGCAGGTTGTATCTGCCGGAAAACTATACCCGTCAACCTCTTTCCGAAAAAGCTCATTTGTCAGTCCGTTCTGTGTATCTATGGGCGGTTTCACGGTTCCATCCGCTTCCACGCCGCCGTTTCCAAATGCCATGCCTGCAATCTTAGGAAGCTGTATTGCCCCTGCTCTTGCCTTTACGAGCTTCTCTCTTGCTTTTTTTGTTATGATTACATTTTTATTTTTTTCTACACTCATTCCACAGTCTCCTTTCTGTAAATCGAATTAAACCTCCTGCTTCCATCAAACAGCATACTGCTGTTCAGGAACCAGTAATCCCTTGTTTTCGTTTCCACCGTAACATCTTCCACTTTTTCCTCCTGTGAAAAATCCATTGCGGTACACATTTTCAAAGCTGCCCGTGCCCTGCACCGATTGGAATTCAAAAGTATTTTCTCATCAAAATCCCATTCTCCGTCCAAATACGTAAGCCTCCAAAACTCAGCCGAAAATCCAAAAACCATATGTCCGGATATTTCTTCCTGAACATGCTGCCTCCATTTGGTTTTTAAGACATTCACCATTGCAAATTCCGTATCATTTCTGATTTCATACCAATATAAAATACTAAGTGCAATGTTATACCACTCCCTTTGGCTTAAAATCACAGAACCGTCAAACTCCCACGAACCATCAAAGTACAGGGTATTCCAAAAGCCAATACTGAAACAGTATTTTAATGTGGTAAATAATATTTCATCAAACCGTATTTTTCCTGACAATCCTAATGAATTAAGTTTTACGCCCTCACGAACATAGGTACGTATTTTATATTCCAGTCCAAGCGCAAACCCATAACGCCTTTTAGTATTGAAACCAACGGTTCCATCAAACGACCATGTACCATCAAACAGCCACGTTCCATCAAACAGCCACGTTCCATCAAACAGCCATGCACCATCAAACAGCCATGCACCATCAAACAGCCACGCTTCATTATATATATACCTGTCATACCAAAACATAGCTGCCATCTTAAATACAATATTTCGCAAAACAATCCGTTCCAAATTCCTGTTGTTAATCTCAAGCTCCATCCTGTCATTGACCTTATAGGTGGTGTGGGATTGTTTCAATTTATTCAGCAGTTTGCGGACCAGCTTTGAATCCAGTGTTTCCTCCCCGACAAAATACACTTTAAAAACATTCGGATGCGGCGGCACAAAACCATATTCTCCGGTATCGTTCACATCCGCAACATATACTTCAAATCCTGTTGCATCCTGCAGATACCTTTCCATTCTATACGGCGTCATCGGTGAACCAAAATCCCTCTTCTGACAAATCAGCTTTCTACGTTCCTCACAGGACAAATATGTACGTACCGGCAGCCCCCATTTGATTTCATGGTACATCAATCCCCATGTGGCAGTTTCCGGAAAAAACTGCTTTGGAAGCTCCTCTACCGCTTCCAAAGCCATGTCATACTCCTGTCCCATGATTTCAAACAGCCATTTCCCAACATAGGAATTATCATAAAAACCGTCCGACACATATCCTAACATCTTCTTGGCGCTCACACTTACAGGGAAGTTTTCCAAATCCGGTCTTTCCATGCTCCACCTCCCTTCTTAACCAAAATCAAGCGTGCCTGTTTCCGGGTACTCATCAATGCCAAGCATTATGTTCTTCATTTCCCGACAATGAAAACGCTTGGCGGAAAAGACCAGTAAAATCAAGGGTTTGCGGTACTTGAACTTGTAAACTACAACAAATTTACAACAATTTTACAACGCATAATGAAGAATAATAAGCGTTAATGAATAGTTGTACTCATAAATCTAATTCAATATTTTGTACGATAAGGACATTTTTCTAAAAGAAAATTTTAGGGAAGTGTCCTTTTGTTATGGTCAAAAAACAAAATAGGAAATGGAGGAAATGAACATGAGTAGTACAGCGTTAGGAGCAGAGAAAGCGATTATTTTTATCAGCGATGCACATGAAAAATTCTACTACGAGAAATTGAAAGAGGTCAGGTATCAGGACGTATACCACAAAGCGCTTGTATATTGTCTTGGTATCAGCGATGACACAAGAAGAAATATCAAAAGCATTTATAACTTTAAGACAGGATGTGTAAAAACGGAGTGTCTGCATGAAGGATGGCAGACCAGCGGGAGCTTAAAAGTAGTCAGGATGGCGTTTAACCTTTACTGCAATGGTACGCCAAGTGTCTTTGATTACGATGATGCGGAGGAACAGGTGGACGAGTGCAGACGGTACACAGTGGAAGAACTGTTCTGCTGTGTCTATGCGCCTTATTTTTGGCAGGCGGTACAGATTCGTTATCCGGAATATGTAACATATAACCACAACTTGTACGCCATGCTTGGAGGACGGGATTGATGTTAAAAGTCAGACTTATGGGAACAAAGAACGATATTAAGTGGTTCGGGAAGATTTTACAGAGGAACCCGAAAATTGAAGTGACGGAGTTTTCCGATATGTTCCCAAACAAAGGGACAAAGAAATATTACAGGACTTATGTGGAAGTCCGGAAAAGCAACGTAAAAGAAAACCAGTAGAAAGCAAAGGAGAATTATCATGTGTAAAATAATCGCAATCGCAAACCAGAAAGGCGGAGTCGGCAAGACCACCACCACAAGCAACTTAGGCATCGGGCTGGCAAAACAGAGAAAAAAGGTGCTTCTGATTGATGCGGACGCACAGGGCAGCCTGACCGCAAGTTTAGGCTTTACAGAGCCGGACAGTCTGGAAGTCACGCTTGCAACCATTATGGGGAACTTAATCAGTGACGAGGAAATAGAGCCGGGAGAAGGTATCCTCCACCATGAGGAAGGGATAGACTTAATGCCGGGGAACATTGAGCTTTCCGGTCTGGAAGTTTCCCTTGTAAATGTGATGAGCCGGGAAACGGTACTCCGGTCATACATAGAGATTGTCAGGGAGAACTACGATTACATCTTAATTGACTGTATGCCTTCCCTCGGCATGATTACCATAAACGCCTTTGCCAGCGCCGACAGCATATTGATACCCGTACAGGCGGCATATCTGCCCGTTAAAGGCTTGCAGCAGCTTATCAAGACGGTCGGCAAGGTAAAGCGGCAGATTAACCCGAAACTGGAGATTGAGGGGATTCTGCTTACAATGGTGGACAGCCGGACGAACTATGCAAAGGACATCAGCTCCATGCTGAAGGAAGCCTATGGAAGCCGGGTAAGGATATTTGCCAATGTTATTCCCATTTCCGTCCGGGCGGCGGAGATTTCAGCGGAGGGCATCAGCATTTATAAGCATGATCCAAAGGGGAAAGTGGCGTCAGCCTATGATTCTCTGACAAAGGAGGTGCTTGCAGATGGGCAGTAACGCAAAATCGGGGAGCGCAGCAAAGATTACGCTGGAAAAATTTGATGATTTATTCGGCGGGAGTGCCGCACAGGGAAGCGGGGCGGAGCAGATTGTCAATGCGCCGCTGGCGGAGCTTTATACATTCAAAGACCACCCGTTCCGGGTGGAAGATGATGAGAAGATGGAGGAAACAACAGAGAGTATCCGGCAGTATGGGGTGCTTGTGCCGGGGATTGCAAGACCGAGGGCGGGCGGCGGCTATGAAATCATAGCCGGACACCGCCGCAAACGTGGCTCGGAGCTTGCCGGAAAGACGGAAATGCCTGTGATTGTCCGCAATTACACCGATGATGAAGCTACAATTATCATGGTGGATTCCAATATCCAGCGGGAGGACATCTTGCCAAGCGAAAAGGCGAGAGCCTACAAGATGAAATATGAAGCCATGAAGCATCAGGGGAAGAAGTCAGGGAAGAACACCCTTGATGAAGTGGGCGAAGCCGCCGGGGAGAACGCAAAAAAGGTTCAGCGGTATATCTGGCTCTCCCGCCTGTCTGATGGACTACTTGCTATGGTGGATAATAAGAAGCTCGGCTTCTCACAGGGCGTGGATATTTCCTTTCTGGCGGAAGAAGCGCAGCAGTGGGTGCAGGTTACTATTGAGGAAAAGGGCTGTAACGTCAGCATGGTACAGTCGGCAAAAATCAAGGAATACGGCAAGACAGGGGAGCTTACCCTTGCAATGGTGCGCCTGATACTGACGGAGGAAAAGCCAAAGGAACGGAAAGTGACACTGAAAGCGGATAAAATCAGCGAATATTTTGCGGAGGATTGCAGCAGTGAGGAAATAGAGGGCATCATCATTCAGCTATTGGATGAATGGAAGAAAAGACAATAGGAAGGAGGTTGGGCAGAATGGATGGCGGTTTGAAATTCGATTACTATTACGGTGCGGAAGCGGAACAGTTTTCCTTTTACAGAGTGCCGAGGCTGCTGATTAAAGACAGGCGTTTCAAAGGCTTATCCAGTGATGCGAAACTCCTTTACGGTCTGATGCTTGACAGGATGGCATTATCCATGAAAAACGGCTGGTTTGATGATGAGAACAGGGCGTATATCCATTATACGGTTGAGAACATCATGGAAGATTTGGGGTGCGCCAGAGCCACCTGTGCAAAGGTGCTTGCGGAGCTTGACAGCAAAAAAGGGATTGGTCTGATTGAGAAGAAAAGGCAGGGATTGGGAAAGCCGGACATCATATATGTCAAGAACTTCGTCCTTTCAGAGCCGCCCGCAGGTGGGGAAGGCACAGCGGGAGAACCCGCAGGCACTGATGTTTCCACAGAAGTTCAAAAACTGAACTTCAAGAAGTACAAGAATCAGGATTCCAGAAGTTCAGAAATTGAACTTCTGGAAGTTCAAAAAGCAGACTTCAAGAGTTTCAAAAAGCAGACTTCTGGAAGTTCAGAAAACGAACCTCTGGAAGTTCAAAAATCGAACCCTAATTATAACAATACTAATTATACTGATCTGAGTTATACCAATCCTATCAATCAATCGGATAGAGGAATAGAAAAACAAGAACCGGGCAAGCCGGATAATGGTATGATTGATGTGATGGATGATGCCCACGCCTACATGGAAATCATCAAAGGGAATATCGAATACGAGCATCACATGAAATATGGCGATTGGAGTGACAGGGGGCTGTATGAGGAACTGTATGAGGTAATTTGTGAGATTGTATGCGTGAAGCGTAAGACGGTAAAGGTCAACGGAGAAGATTACCCTTATGAGCTTGTAAAATCAAAGTTTTTAAAGCTGAACAGCTCCCATTTGGAGTATGTTATCGGGTGCATGAGGGAAACCACAACCAAGATAACCAACATCAGGGCGTACATGGTGACTGCCCTCTACAATGCGCCTAACACCATGAACCACTATTACCAGCAGTTGGTGCAGCATGATATGTATGGCGGCGGGTGGGAAGAAAAAGGGATGTTCCAGCCCAAAGCGGAAGGAGATGGATAAATGGAATCCATGAGGGATATTGACCGGGTAATGGAACGGGAGATTGCAAAGGGGAGCTGCCCATTAAGATTTGTTAGGATAGAGTTTAGCGGTTCCCCTTATCAGGAGATTGCGTCAAAAGAAAAGCTGCTGGAGGTGCTGTCCTATCTGCTGCGGATTGGCGATTATGGCAGGTTTGCCGGGAAAGGGACAGGGAATAATGTTTACATGGACATCAAAGGCAGGAAACCGGCTTTTAAGCGTACCCGTTCCTTTATTGACCGGAATACCCTCTTTTCCACAATCCGCAGGTACGGAAAGAAAATAAAGCCGGATTTTGACGGGCATACTTATCTGGAAACAGTGCAGTGCTTCTTTGAACTGCCGGAAGGGGAACAGGATAAATACAGGGTGACATATGACGGGCAGGAAACATTCGCTTTCCCTATGTCGGATAAATATATCCTCGGACTTTACACGCACTGTATCTCGGCAAGGCGGGCGGCATCGGCGGAGATGGATATTCCCGGCACAGGCTTTTCAGAAAAAGAACAGGGGATTGCAAGCCTTGAGGGTGTGCGTGACGTGCTGTTCCAGTGCCTTTTGTTTGACACGATAAAATGTGGGGAAGGCGTGTTATATGCTGACCTCTGCACGATTTACTGTTTAAAAGAGAATAAATAGCTTTTGGACTTTTTGTCCAGAAGTGGATCAGGAGGATGCGCTATGGCAGAAATATATATTACAGAAGAACAGCGGGCAAAATGCCGGAAAGTGGCGGATGCGTTTGCGGAACTGTATGAGCTGACCGATGTGATGGTGGCAGATGCCGGGAGGTTCGGCTTCGTCCGTCTGCAATGGTTCAGTGAGGGCGAGGGCTTTGATTCAGCGATGGCATTTTCAGACAGTGCGGAGCTGTTTGAGGAACTCTGGCGGATATGGTATGAACATGAGGTCTTAACGCCTGTGCTGGGTACGCCGCTTGCAGAGCTTGACTATGACGAGATATTCCAGACGCTTTCGAAAGATAGACAGGAGGATATCTTAAAGAAAAAAGCATATTTCGCTGCATTGTGCGACGGGGGCGACATTTAATAGCGAAAAGCAGATGTTTTTTATGATTCCGAGGAGAAATTCTTGCTTCATGAGAAATTCTTATTTGACAAGCCTTATGAAAGGATATTCCATTTGCCAAGTTGATACTGTATAATAAAGCCAGTGTATATATAGTTGGAGTTGATTTGATGGATTTTACAGTTATTATATGCAAGACAAATCGGAAATGAGTGGATTATAGTCAGGAGGAACTTATGAAGTGGATGATTAACATGAAAGTAAAGGATTATGTTCGTAATTGGAGTGACCAAGAAATATATACAGAGTACAAAGGAATTAGTGCGGATATTAAAATAAAAGACACTAATTGTGTATTATTTCTTGAAGGTGATGAGAATATCAAAGATGTATTTCGACTTATTTGGGAATTACTATTCCTTTATGATGGATATTTTTATGAACCAGTATTATACGAAGTTGATGGACATAAAAAAAATTGTAAAGAACTTATCACGTTACCGTTCTATAAAACAGATAAAAAGTGGTATAATTCAGAACTGCTAGGAAGATCACAAAGAGATTTATCATCAGAAGTTTTAAAGAAATATGATAAATTTCGGAATACTAATATTTCAGATAAAAAAATGACTAAATCCGTTGTGAATGCATTTTATTATTTAAGTTCTGAAAATTATGGAAAAATAAACGCAAATCATAGATTATCTCTGTTATTAAATATTGCAGATGGTTTTATAATAAACACATTTAAAGATACAAATAGTGTAAAAAGTAGTTATGATAGATTTTTTAAGAAAACAGTAGATAATCAAAAGTTACAGAAAGGAATTTCCTTACTTGGGTTAGACGGAGAAAAATATAAATTGCTATTAACTGAAGAAAGGCACGCATTTGATCATTATAAATATTTAGAAAATAGTTTAGCTACTTTGGTTTATAACTCAGAAGAAGATATTACAAATTATGTAACATGGTATTTTATTTATGTACTTGAACTTGTAATTAGAATAAACTTCTTAAAAGAGTCTGGTGTTATATTGAATCAGGAGGCTATGGATTATGCCTTAGAGTCAATAAATGATTGGATTATATTTGAGAATGATTTAACTGTAGATTGTACAACATATCGTTATCAGGAAGAACAGATACTGAAACGAATGGGAATTACCATAAGATAAATAGTTCAGTTATAGATATTAGCTATTTTGAAAATCAAATTAAATATGGCAGACAGCGTAAGGGCAGTTATAGACCGTAAACAGCGGTTTGCAGCTGCCCTTTTTGCGTTTATAAAACTTTTGGACAAAAAGTCCAGAAGCGGAAAGGAGAAAGAAGGAAAATGAAACACAAAAAAGTAGCAGCCGCCCTTTCTGCGGCGGCGGCAGGCGCAGCGGTATTAGGCGGAATCCGTTATGCTGCAGGGAAAAGAAAACCGAAAGAGGGACGGGAGCCGGACATACAGGAAGAAGGTCTGACGGAAGGGAAGCTGCGGGAGTGCCTTCTCCGTCTGTTCCGGCTGTATGAGGACAGTGAGTTTGATGATTCTGCGGAGTTTTTGGGCGATGGGGGCGATCCGGGGGAATATGAGGCGGAGAACTATTCCAGCCAGTTATTCCCTTATATCAAAAGGAACATGAAGGACGTGATGATGCTGGAGGGGGATGACGGTACGGGGAAAGAACCCTTTGCCATGACGGACGTGCTTTTCTGTTATCCAGCCTGCAAGATAGGCTGTGAGATAAGGGAACTGTTTTCAGACAACTTTGTCCTGTGCCTTGAAAGCGAGATGTGGATACTGGAAAACGGGGAGTTTGCGTCTGTCTACTGTGTCAGTATTGGAAAGAACGGAGGGCGGCTCAGTTACCGCTTTGTGGATACCTATATCAAAAATCCGGGGGACATTCCTATCTGCTTTGAGGATTTGGAAAGCGGTTTTTCAGAAATAATCGAAGCGGAGAAAGAAGGGAGAAAACCTTATCTGCCATAACCCGCTCAGAAAGGAGAGCTTATGAAATATTTAATCCACAGGCTGTACGTCCCACCCTGACGGGCGTACACAAATAAAAAAGAAGGAGGAAAACCATGCAGGAGGAAGTGACACAGAAAACGATTGCCCTTGTGTTCAAATCTTCCCGGCTGACTGCCGATGTGCTGAAAAAGGCTATGAAGATGTATCTGGAACACCGGAAACAGGAAAAGCAGATGCCGCATGGGAAAATATCAGTGAAAGAGCTGGTCGGTCAGGGTATGGGTGCTTCGAGCATTGAGGTGACGGATAACAATATCAAGTCCTTTGAGAGAGTGGCAAAGAAATATAATGTGCAGTTTGCTGTGAAGAAGGACAAGACAGAAAAGCCGCCGAAGCACATCGTATTATTCAAGGGCAAGGATGCCGATGTGATGACCCCAAAAAGCGGCAGTACAAATGCAAATCCATTCCCGCTACCGACTGGAACGAACAGACCAAAGCGGAGGAATGGCGGGCGGCATGGGCGGAACTCTGCAATCAGGCATTGGAGCAGAACGGACACGCGGAGCGCGTAGACCATCGCAGTTATGAACGGCAGGGGATAGACCAGATACCCACCGTCCATTTAGGCGTTGCCGCTTCCGCTATGGAGAAGCGCGGCATCCGCACCGAGCGCGGCGACCTTAACCGCGAAATCGAAGTGACTAACCAGAAGTTACGGCAGTTAAAGGCGCGTATCTCCAAACTGCAAAACTGGTTAAAGGAAGAAGCCGAGAACACCGAGCCGCCCACCCTTGCCGACTATATTCAAGGCATACTGTCACGCAAGGTACAGACGGGAAAACCGGGATATTCCCAATCCCTCTATAACCTCAAAGACGCGGCAAAAATGCTGAACTTCCTGCAAACCAACAACATCATGGATATGACGGGGCTTGATGAAAAATTCAAGTCCATGATAGGGGAACAACTGGATATTCAAGGGAAACTGAAACCCGTTGAACGGCGGTTAGGCACTCTGAAAAAGCACTTAGAGCAAGCCGACATTTATTTCAAGTGTAAGGGAAAGAAGCCGCTGACCGAAGCCGAGCAAATCTTATTCACAACAGCGAAAGATTATCTCAAAGGCATAATGAACGGCAAGACCACAATCCCGACAAAGACATGGAAAGAAGAATACACCAAGCTGACCGCCGAGAGGAAAACGCTTAATCAGCGGTATCTTGCATTGAAAGAGGAAGTGAAAGAAGCGGAGAAAATCAGAAAGAGTGTTTACAGTATCTTGCGGCAGGAACAGCGGGAACAACAGCCCCACAGAAAGCAGGATATGGAGCGATAACAGACAGGGCGGCGGGATTGTCAATGCTTGCCACCGCTGCCCTGTTTTGGACTTTTATTAGACCGATAAACTGGAATTTATCTTCGTACTCCCTCTTCAGTAAACGTTCTTTTTAAGGCGTATTCTGTTGGGAAAATAGCTAATACTAAAATCAGACATTGTGTTGTACATAGAATCGCCGCAACCGTTCCAATTATATTCTCTGAACTATGATAAAAAGGAAAATGGATAACAACTGATGGTATCAAAATAACCCAACCAATTTTCCGCCATAAGCGGCCACAATGCGCCTGTGCAAATTTCCATGTGTCTATATTTTTCATAGAACGTGCTGTTCGATAACCGATTATTCCATTGATTTTTTTAGGAGCATGTTTCCACATCATATTACCAGCAATAATCATTGTGATTGGAATAAGTAAATCGCAAACAAATATGAACCACCAAAACCACATATATTTCCCTCACTTTCATAAATCCCAATTTATCGGTTTGTACTGGGGGAAATTATAGCATACCCAATTACGAAAAGCAATCCCCCGTTCTACGTCCGTTCCGACTATCCAGACCGTCAAGGGACGAGTAGTATTTTTTCGCAAAGAGCGCGAAAAAATCTCCACTCTTAAACCCTTGACCGTCTGGATTTTTGCCGTTGCCATTTCGCCGCCGAAAACGGGGAACAGGATAAAAAAATCCTGCCCCTGTTTTCGTCTGCTCCATTCTAACGGCAAAACCGTCTGCACTACTTCGGCGGCGGGCGGTAGGTTATGCGGTGGCTCTGCCCCCGCGCCCCCGACCTCTCCCAAAGAACAGAATGGAGTGTTACGCAATAGGGCTTGAAAAGGCTTGATTTTTAAGGCGTTTCAGACACGAAAACCCACCGGGCAAGGGTTTTATACTACCCACCCGCGAAAACGGCTTCTAAATGTCCACAGGCGCGTTTTGCGCCCTTTTTCCTGCCCCGTTTCCCACCGCACTAACAAGGGCTTGCGTCAATAACTCAAAAAAGCACTTGACAAAACGCTTCATGGGGGACAGCGAAAGACATTGAGCCTTATGTCGATCCGGTATTTGAGAACAATGTGCTACTCACAGAAACGGAAAGGCTGATGATGTCCGGCAGACCAAAACAGCCGAAGTATGCGAGGAATAAAAATATCCTTGTTATCGGCGGCTCCGGTTCGGGCAAGACGAGGTTTTTTGTAAAACCGAACCTTATGCAGATGCACTCATCGTATGTTGTCACTGATCCAAAGGGTACAGTGTTAGTAGAGTGCGGAAAAATGCTCTTAAAGAACAATTACAGGGTAAAAGTGCTGAATACCATTAACTTCAAGAAGTCCATGCACTACAACCCTCTCGTTTATATCCGGAGCGAGAAGGATATTTTGAAACTCGTAAACACAATCATTCTAAACACCAAAGGGGAGGGGCAGCAATCCGGCGAGGATTTCTGGGTGAAAGCCGAAAAGCTCTATTACACCGCACTGATCGGGTACATCTGGTATGAGTGCGTGGAGGAAGAACAGAACTTCACTACCCTGCTTGACATGATAAACGCCAGTGAAGCGAGGGAGGATGACGAGGAATTTAAGAACCCTGTGGATTTGATGTTCGATGAGCTGGAGGAAAGAGAGCCGGAACACTTTGCGGTAAAGCAGTATAAAAAATACAAACTGGCGGCGGGCAAGACAGCGAAAAGCATCTTGATTAGCTGTGGCGCACGTTTAGCCCCCTTTGACATCAAGGAACTGCGTGACCTGACAAGCTATGACGAGTTGGGGCTTGATATGTTAGGGGATGAAAAGACAGCATTGTTTGTCATTATCTCCGATACGGACGATACGTTCAACTTTATCGTGTCAATCATGTACACGCAGCTTTTCAATCTGCTCTGTGACAGGGCGGATGATGTGTATCATGGCAGGCTGCCCGTCCATGTGCGCTGCTTACTCGATGAGTTTGCAAACATTGGGCAGATACCAAAGTTTGAGAAGCTGATTGCCACAATCCGGAGCCGGGAAATATCAGCTTCCATTATCTTGCAGTCGAAGTCGCAGCTCAAAGCGATTTATAAGGATAACGCCGACACCATTGAAGGGAATTGTGATACCACCTTATTCCTCGGAGGGAAGGAAAAGACCACCTTGAAAGAGATGGCGGAAATTTTGGGTAAGGAAACCATAGACCTTTACAATACCTCTGACACAAGGGGTACGTCGCAGTCCTACGGTTTAAATTATCAAAAGACCGGAAAAGATATGCCATACTTATTTGTGAAGAGTTGGCTGCCCGATACAAAAATAAACGGAACAGGGACACGATCAGCCGGCAATTCAGCTAATCATGTCTGCTGTGTCAATTCTTATCTGACTTAGAGTTTTTCTGCCTTGCACTGTTCCGGCGTTTCTTTGCGTCAGGCTCTAAGATTTCAGACTGACTGAGCATATCCGCCATATCGTCAATATTCTTTTCAGTCGGCTTGATTTTCAGGAACTGGCTGAATATGTAGGCAAGCCTTTGTTTGGAAGTGCCTACAAAATTTTCTGCTTTCTCAAGGATTTCTTCCCAATGTTCGGTTATGGTTTTGGGTGGGGCGGAGTCGATATCGCCTTTGTGGGCATCTCGGATATCTTTAATAATGGTGTGCATATCATCATCAATTACATGGGAAAAATATTCATTCAGTTCAAGGTGTTGCATATTCAGGGTATTTAATTGCAGGTTATATTCGTCGGGATTGTGGCGTTTGAGCAGTATCTTTCTTCCTATGTCCACTACAAAATTTAGTGATTTGACCTGCATATCCGCAAGACCGTCCACATAGATCTCCAAGTCAATCATGAGCTTTCGGAACTGCTCATGTGTGATAAGCTCTGACAAGAGCAGCGTGTTTAGTTTCTGGTCGTTAAGAAGTGACAGGGCGGCATCGCTCAGGTGCAGGTCGGATATGGAAATATTGTCATGCTGCCTGTTTTCAGTCAGACCAAGCAGGTAGTCTGTTGATACCTTATAGAATTTTGCCAAGTCAATGATGTTCCTGTGGGGTATCTCTTTATAATCATCAGATTCATAAGAACCAAGTGTGGAAGCCGGAATTTTTATCTGTTGTGATAGCTGCTCTAAAATCAGTCCCTTTTCTATACGCAGGTCTTTCAGGCGTTCCTGAATACTTAATTGTGTTTTCATTGATAATTCTCCCCTTTACAAAAACAGAATACCACATTAACTGGAGAATTCCTACTATATTTTTCCAGCATGATAGAAATTTTCTGTTTCCGGGCAGATTTCTGACATGATGGATATACGGGAAAGCAGGCTGTTTTGTTGGATAATGGCAGTACAATTAAATGACTGTCCAAGCTGATATAAACCGCCAAGACTAATTTGAAAGTGATTTGAGCGCCAATACAATACTGGACGATACAGCGCCGACAAGGGTTGCCTGTCAGGAAACAGCAAGGGGAGAACAGCAGAACAAATGAAACAGCCCGATTATGGGTGGAAAATTTAGTACCGGCAGGGTACTGTTAAATAAATTTGGCATCGGAGAAAGGAGTATGGAATGAAGTTATCAAGATATGAACAGGAAGTGGTTATCAATCTGAATGCAGATGAGGACGAAGCAACGGTTTACACAGCAAATCCGGTATGGATGCGGAAAATGGATAAACTGCATAAGGAGTTCCCAAATGTAATCCGGTTAAAGTCATGGACAGAAGTAAGCAAGACATATGTTTTACCCAAAAATCTTATCCGGATTGGAAAGCCGAGGACATTAAGTGAAGCGCAGCTTAGGCATTTACAGGATTTGAGGGACAGGACATAAAATTTCTCCTAAAATGATGTAAATGAAATTGTGGTTTAAAACGGAATAAGATGAAACATAAACAGGTGCAGCCAAACGAAGGAGAGGATATTCAGTATATGGATGTCCTCTTTTGTATGCCTGTATTTTTATCCAATATTAACAGCGTTACGGGCAGGGAGGAAGTGAAAAAATGAGTGAAAGTAAACAGACACGCAGAGATGTGATTGATGCGGAATTACAAAAGACCAAAGCTGAACTTGCCATTGCAAAACATAGGGAAGCAAAACTTCGTAATCAGATAAAAGGTATGACAGAAAAGGAACGCCGACACCGCAACATTGTATGGGGAAGTCACTTTGAATACCTTATCAGAGAAAAGCTGAATGTTTCCAAAGAACAACTTGCCGCTCTGAATGATGATTCAGTAAAAGATATTCTGAATACTCTCTTTTCTGATTTGTATTTCCGCCGGACGATGCAAAATATTTTGACAGAAAAAGTAAAACCACAATCACCGACAGAATGAAATTATCTGCTGAAACGTGGCGGACGGCACTGCAAAACTTTGTGTTCAGATAAAGGCTGTTCTTTAGCCTTTATCTGAACACAAAGTTCACTAAAGGGTAGGGCGGAACGCCCGTAGGGGAATTGTCGTTTCCCCTGTTGTCTGCCGTAAGGCAGGCAAAGCCCCGCAGGGCGCACACACGCGAAGCGTGTATAAGTGCGCCCTATCCGAGTTCTTGGATAGGGCGCATTATCCGAGATTTCCAATTATCCGAAGTAACTCTCAAAGCTGCCGATATGAAAGGCTTTCAAAGAAATTACCTCGGATAATTATTTATGAAAAGAGCAACTGCCATTTCAAAAATTATCAGAGGCAAAGGTGTGATTTACCCAATTATCTCGGATAAGTACAAATCACCCACAATTGAAAGCGGGGTTAATTATCCGAGATAATCGTTTTCAAATGCTGTATTCATCGGATTTAATCAATTTACCTCGGATAAGTTTTTATCTCGGATAATGCGCCCTTGTCAAATGCGGCACAGCCGCATTTTTCCGTTGGGAATAGAAAATATGCAAAAGGAGGGAGATACCGATAAGCACCAAAATGATACATCTTAATGCAAAGATAATCAGCAGGGGCGGAGAAAAACCGCAGTCGGCTGTGGCTTCCGCTGCATACCGGAGTGGGACAAAGATATATTGCGAATATGATGGGGAGATGAAGGATTTTTCAAGGAAAGGTCATGTGATATATTCCGAAATCCTCCTGCCGGAATATGCGCCGAAAGAATTTGCAGACCGTTCCGTTTTGTGGAACGCTGTTGAAAATTTTGAAAAAGGAAGCAGGGCGCAGCTTTCGAGGGAGGTTGAATTTTCCCTGCCTTGTGAGCTGGATGCGGATGAGCGGTTAAAGGCTGCAAGAACACTTGCAGAATTTTTCAGGGATAAAGGAATGGTGGTTGACATGAATCTGCATAGTCCCGACCATGAGAACCCGAACCCGCACTGTCATCTTATGCTTACCATGCGCCCGTTCCAAAAAGACGGGACTTTTTTAGAAAAGAAATGCTGGCGGGAATATGACCTTGATAAAAACGGTCAGAAAATCCCCACAAAGAAAGGAAATGATTATAAGTCACATAAGGTTTACGCTACTGATTGGGACGACAGGGGAAACGTGGAAAAATGGCGTGCATTGTGGGCAGATATTGAAACTGAATTTTATAAGAAGAACGGCTATGAGATTACAGCGGAACACCGTTCTTTTGAAAGACAGGGAATAGACCTTCTGCCGACAATCCATATGGGTGCTGCAGTGACCGCAATGGAGCGCAGGGGCATTCAAACCGAAGTCGGCAGCATGAACAGGGAGATTAAAAAAATCAATGCCCTTATTTTATCCAGCATGGAGAACATAGAGCGTCTGACAAATAAGATTGCTTTCCTTGAAAAAGAGAAAAAAGCGATTGCACAGGATAAAGAAAAAGAATTACCTGTACAGGAAAAGAAAGAGGATTCTTTAATTGCAGTCCTGATGGAATGGCAGCAAAACCGCAGCGCATTTATTCAGGACAATGATATCCGGCAGCGCACAGACACAAAAACGGGCAACATAAAAGATTTTTCATCTATGGTGGCGTTTCTCCAGTCACATAAGATTGAAACGCTTGAGGATTTGCAGAAGCTGGCAGAGGACACCAAAAAACAGCGGAGTGACAATATTCACAACCAGCGTGAGTTAAATGCAAAGCTGAAAAAGATGTCCAACATCGTTGACATCTACCATGCCTACAAGCCATATGCGGAATACCTGAAAAAGTATGAAAGTCTCTCCGGCAGGCAGAAACAGTCTTATTATGACAGGAATGCAGATAAGATAGATACTGCACTCTCCTACCGTACAGGACTGAAAAATATGAGCGGTACGGATAGGCTGCTCCCCAAAACGTGGAAAAAGGAACTTGAAGAACTGAAAGCGGAAAGTGCAAAGATAAAACACGATTTGGCAGAAAATGATGCCATTCTTGGGGAACTTGCGGAGATTGCGGACAAGACAGCAATGGTACAGAGGACAAAAGCAAAACAGAATGAAATTCTTCCCAATCTTGGGGAGAAAAAAAGCGTAAAAAAGGAAAGGGGCAATTATGGCAGAGAATAAAAAATATTACTTCCTTAAACTCAAGGAAGATTTTTTTGACCAGCGTGAGATTGTAGTGTTGGAAGGCTCAAAGGACGGTGTCTTATATGTGAATATCCTGCTCAAGCTGTATTTAAAATCATTGCAGCATAACGGGAAACTGCTCTTGAATGAGATGACGCCGCTTTCAGCGGAAATGATCGCACTGCTCACAAGGCATGAGACAGGAACGGTAGAGAGGGCGATGCGGGCATTCATGCAGCTTGGGCTTGTGGAAGTATTGGAGGATAATACTTTTTATATGCCGGAAATTGAGGAAATGACGGGAAAAGGCTCGTCTGATGGGGAACGCAAGGCAAGATACCGCAGACAGAAAGCGGAAGGCAGCACGCCGCTTTTGATGGATAACAATATGGGAACGGGACAAAACTGGGACAATGTCCCACCTGTGTCCCAATTCTGTCCACCAGAGATTAGAGATAAGAGTATAGAGAATAGAGATAAGAACTTAGATAAAAGAGAGAGTGAGAGAGAAAAGGACACACACGCACCCACAAGACAGGAGATAAATCTTTACGGCAGATATGAAAATGTCAGCCTTACGGATAAAGAACTGGAAACGCTGAAAGCCGACTTTCCGGCAGATTACCAGTCCATGATAGAGCATCTGTCGGAATATATGGCTTACAGCGGAAAAACATATAAAAATCATTTAGCCATTATGGAGTGCTGGAAAAAAGAGGATATGAAGAAAGAACAGGCAAAAGGAAACGGGTATTCTTATAACGGCAGTTTTAAGGAGGGTGACAGTTTATGATTGAAGTGGTTGTTGATGAAGTACTGAAAAAATTGGAAAAAACCACAAATGAGGAAATCAAGGCGGTTGATGATTATACGGACGATGATACCGGATTATTGATGTGCGGACAGTGCCACACAAAAAAGCAGAAAAAAATATCATTCCTGGGAGAGGAACGCATTGTCGGCTGTCTTTGCAGATGTGCGGCGGAGAAACTGGAAAAAGAACATGAGGAATACAGGGTAAAGGAGGAACTTCTGAATATACAGAAGATGAAAAGTGCGGGATTGCAGGACAAAACATTTTATAACTATACCTTTGACCGCTGTGATGCGTCACAGGAAAACGCCGTATACGCAAAGCGGTATGTGGAACATTTTTCAGAAATGGCGCAGACAGGACAGGGACTTTTGTTTTGGGGGAATGTTGGGACAGGCAAGACATTCCTTGCAGGGTGTATTGCTAATGCGCTGTTAGAGCAGAAAATTCCTGTACTGATGACAAGTTTTCCGAAAATATTAAATGCGCTCGGCGGTCTTTACAGTTCGGAGCGGAATGAGTACCTTGCAAGTTTGAACCGCTACACGCTGCTTGTGATTGATGATATGGGGATTGAGAGGGAAAGCCAGTATACGGTTGAAACAATTTATACGGTTATTGATGAACGGTACAAGTCCGGCAAGCCGTTCATCATCACAACAAACATTCAGCTTGATGCGCTGAAAAGTCCGCAGGACGTGGAACACGCAAGGATTTATGACCGCATCATGGAACGCTGTATGCCTGTATTCTTCGGCGGTAAGAATTACCGTTCTGAACTGGGGCAGGGCAACAGGGATACGGCGAAAAAGATTTTGACAGGTGTTAAGGATACAGTGTGATGTTTGGCATTGGGGAAGGGTTATCTTCAATGCTGTTTTTATGCAGATTTATCTTTCTGTACAGAGAGAAAAAGAGGATTGAAATATGACAGGCGGGGAAATGACCGCAGAAAGGACAGGGTTTATTTTATGATTGCAGACAGAGAAGTTAAAAAGGAAATAAAGGGGCAGACAAGGTTTGTGGTGACGAGGGAATTTGGCGGCACACAGACTATGCAGCAAGCTTTTGAACAGCTTATAGAGAAAAAGACGGAGGAACATATTTCAAAAAATGCTCCGCATTCTCGAAAAAAGGACAGGCAGGCGGTTTAAGGCAGATTTAGGAAAAATATGTTGAAATTGGGGCGGGGACATGGTAATATAATTATATCGTGTCCCTGTTCATAAAGGAGAGAACCTATGAACAGGAATAACAATTCCAAGAAAAACAATTCTAAGATTACCAGTCCAATGATTACTGCCCTTTATTGCAGATTATCTCTTGAAGATGGCAAAGACAATGAGAGCATGAGTATCAGCAATCAAAAGCTGCTGCTTAAAGACTATGCAGAAAAGAATGGTATGTTCAACTGTGAGTTTTATGTGGACGATGGTTTCACAGGGCGGAACTTCAACCGTCCGGCATTCCAGCGTATGATAAGTGATATAGAAGCAGGAAAGATAGGCTGTGTGATTACCAAAGACCTTTCAAGGCTTGGACGTAATTACATTGAGTCCGGCAGCTACATGGAAGTATTTTTCCCAAAACACAATGTACGCTACATAGCTATTACGGACAATTACGACAGCCTGAACAAGCAGGAAATGGACATAGCGCCGTTTAAGAATATCCTGAATGATATGTACAGCAGGGATATTTCAAAGAAAGTGCTTGCAGGGCGCATGACACGTTCAAGGCAGGGAAAATTCTGCGGGGGACAGCCGCCTTTGGGACTGATGCGTGATCCTGATGACAACGGGCATCTTATCATTGATCCGGAAACTGCGCCGATTATCAGACGGATATATGACCTTGCGCTTGATGGGTTTGGGAACATGAAAATATGCAAGGTTTTGATGGAAGAACGGATACCGATTACAAGAACGCAGACGGGAACGGACTGTGACGTGAATTATTACGCTTGGAGCGGTTCACGTATCTCCGCTATCCTGAGAAATCCTTTTTACAAGGGCGCACACGTTGTCTGCAAGACACATCAGAAGGGGATACGTTCCAACACTTACAACATCATTCCGAGGGAGCAGAGGGAAGTCATAGAGGACTGCCACGAAGCCATTATCCCTAAAGCGGAGTGGGAAAAGGTACAGCAGCTTATAGACCGTAGACCGCCAATCATGAAGGGGAATAACTGTCCATATTACAATATTTTTCATGGCATTGTCTATTGTGCCACCTGTGGAAAGTCCATGCAGGTGCGTTATGAAAAGGTGGGCAGGACGGACAAAGACCGCCGGACAGGGAAAGAACGTGAGCCGATAGATAAGGCATATTATATCTGCCAGACTTATAACCGTTTGGGTAAAAATGCCTGTACAAGCCATAAAATTGAAGCAAGGGATTTATACAACCTTGTGCTTTCGGACATACAGGAAGTTGCAGCGATGGCATTAAAGGACAAAGAAGCGTTTTATAGAAGATTAAGCCGTAGAATGGAGAAACAGTACCTTGCAGATACGGACAGTCTGAAAAAGGAATTTGAGAGCCTTGCAGGGCGCAATCAGGAGATAGATGATACTTTTATCAGCCTATATGCAGATAAAGCAAAAGGAATACTTACGGAAAAGCGTTTTTTGAAGCTGACGGACGCAATGGAAAAGGAACAGGAAAGCAACCAGAACCGTATGCAGGAAATAGCAGCACTTATCAGTGAGGAGGAACATTCAGAGGGCGATGTGCAGATGTTTATGGGGGAAATCAGGCGTTATGCTGCCATAACGGAGCTTGATGAAACAGTGTTAAACCGACTGATTAACCGCATACTGATTGGAGAACCTAAGAAAGTGGACGGGGTAAAGACACAGGAAGTACGGATTGTATATAATTTTGTTGGGGAGCTATAAAATAAAAAATTTTCATTATTTCTGAAAAATTTATAATACAATATATAAACTTTAAACATATTTTGTGTCAAATTATTGTATTCATTTCAATATACGAGATATTACAGAATATAAATAAGGCTAAATACTTTATTTATATCTGATAAAATTGACTTCTTTTTCTATTAATTTTATATAAATAGGAAAAATATAAAATTTTTTATTTTTTTGTAACGTTTTTAAATAAATTTCTATTTATATTTAGAAGGAAAGGGGTGATAGCTATAAATGGATTTACAGGAAGTATATATAAATTATGCAAATGATATTAAAAGATTTTTATTTTGTCTGACACATAATTATGATTTGTCTGAAGAACTGACTCAAGAAACATTTTATCAAGCCTGTAAATCTATAGAAAGATATGATGGTACTTGTAAAATGTCTGTTTGGCTATGCCAAATAGCAAAACACGTATTTTATGATTATTTGAAAAAGCAAAAACATTATGGTCAAGTTAGTATTGATGAAAACTTTGATTTTATTGCAGAAGAAAATCCACACCAAATTTCATTAGAGGATTACTTTGTAATTAAGGAACAGGCAGAGGACATAATACATGCCGCTTTGAATATGAAAGAACCTTATAGTAAAATTTTTTTATTAAGAACATTAGGTGAAATGAGTTTTAAGGAAATTGGATACATATTTAAAAAAAGTGATAACTGGGCGCGCGTTACCTATTATCGTGCAAAGGAAATGTTAAATGAAAGGGTTAATCATAATGAAAGTGACATGTAATATTATTAAAGATTTAATGCCATCATTTGTAGATGAAATTTGTAGTGAAGATTCTAAAAATTTAATTTATGAGCATATACAAAGTTGTGAACAATGTAAAGAGTTCTTAGAGTCTATGAAAAAACCTCTTCAGTCTGTCGAGTTAAGCGTAGAAAAAGACAAATTGAAAGCACAAAAACCATTTAAAAAAATAAATAAAATGCATCGGATTAGAATTATTATAGTCGCTATAGCTGTAATGCTAATGACAATGATAGGTATGATGGTCGTAATTAATGTTGGTGCCATAAATAACTTTTTGTTTCCCCATCAGATATCTGTCATTAATGAGGAGGATGGCTTTGGAGAATGGAAGGCTATATCATTTGAGGGCAATCAGTATTTAATTTATGATTCAATATTCTATAAGAAAACAGTTACTAATAATGCCAACAGTACGGATAGCATAAAAATGAGGATATTAGATAAAAAAGGGAACATTGTATTAAATGATTTAATAATTGACGCTGGAACTACTATTAACTTAAAGGAACTAGAAAACAATAAATATTATACAGTAGAAATATGGGCAGACAATGGATGGTATATGCTTAACTTTAGATAAGGTAGTAATAGTGCTACGCATTTTAAAAATATCATTTGTGGAAGGAGACAAAAATGAAAAGAAGATTAGGAAGGTTATTAATGGTAACAGGAGTATGTGCATCACTCGCGGTTAGCCCCATAGTAGCGTTTGCGAGTGAAAGCGAGTCGGAAGTTGTTGTAGCAGATTCTGTTCAGGAGCAGATTCAACCACGTGTAAATTGGTCAGGAACAGCATATTTGGCAGCGAAGCAATGGTGCAACGTTACGTCATCAAACAATCTTTTTCCTGATTCGCCCAAAGTAACGAATGACGCGTCTAATCCTTGTTCCATCAAAGTGCGGATTGTTAATGAAGCTGGTGCAGTGGTTGGAAAAGAAAAAGAAGTTGAGGTAGGCAAAAGTGTTACGATGGATCAAATACCTGCGCTAAGTGGTACATACACATTGCAGGCTTACTCAGAAAAGGCAGGAAATTTTACAATTTCTATTGATTAATGTGTGTTGAATGTTTTTATATGTTGTGGTAAGGGTATTTTAGCATAAGATTATTACATCATATAATTCAAAAATAACAAAAAAGCAGGGATTCGAGAGAGTCCCTGCTTTTTTGTGTGCGCAAAATTAAACTCATCACTTGACAATGTTGCATAGAGCTTATGAGCCAAGATGAGATTGCAGTCATGGACGGAGGGAAGTGCATCATGCAGCTTAGAGGGGTAAGACCTTTCTTCTCCAATAAGTTTGATATTACGAAGCATAAGCAGTACCGCCTTCTGTCCGATTTTGACGACAAGAACGCCTTAGACATCGAAAAATATGTAAAGAACCTGTGCAAAGCGAAAGTCAGGGACAATGACACCGTTGATGAGGTGGAGGATGCAGGCGTGATTGAAGCATGACAACTGAATATTGAAAAACTGAATATGGAACCCGCTAACCAGCAGCAAAACTTTTGGACAAAAAGTCCAGAAGTGGAACGGAGTTTTGAATGTACTTGGGAAAGGACAAAAACAAAGCGCCCGGCACAGCCAATCGCCAAACTGAATGTGCCGGATGCCCGCAGGGTTCTTCCTAAAGGATTGCCCTGTCTTTATTTTACCATAAGGCAGGGCATTTTAACACGAAAAACTCTTTCAGAAACCAGACAAAAACTATTTTTGAGAAAGAAAGAGGTAGAAACATGGCATTTTTTACAACAGCGGTAACAGGATTAAAGACAGTCGTAACAGCAATCGGCGCAGGCGTTGGCGTATGGGGCGTTATCAATCTTCTTGAGGGATACGGAAATGATAATCCGGGCGCAAATGCTCATGTACGGTAAAGAAGCAAGCAACCGAAAACAAGAGATAGACCGCCAGCACCACACTATTCCGAACAAAAGAACCAAAGACCAAAAGACAAGCATTATGGAAATGTGCATAACAGGCTATGGAATCATGGATAACTCTATTCACAGCACATGGAAAAGCTAAAGTGCAGCTTTCCCACGTCCTGCAAACAGAGTTACCCACAATTCCATAAGATAGCCAGTTATACACATTCCCACAATGCCGACGGCGGCGAAATCCCCCCATTCTTTATATATCAGATGATGTTGTTAAAAAACAAATCAAGCATTGATTTTAACTGCCTTTAAATATATAATACTTTTTAGAAGAGGAGGTAAGATTAATTTATGAGTAGAACAAAAGTTGCATAGCATGAGCTATTGCAAAAAAACTAAAAAGTAATAGTTCATGCTTATCCTAAATGATTTCTTTAGGAGGTGCAACACATGAACTATATAAGTGCCAAAGATGTATTGCCAATAGAGATAATTAAGCAGATACAATGTTATGTAGATGGTCAGATTATCTATATCCCTAAATCGGAACCTAAGAAAAAAGGACGAAAAGTTGATACTTTGGCAAAAAGAGAACTATCTATACGAAATACAAATATCTACATGGAATATATTAGCGGGCTTTCAATTAAGCAACTCTCCCAAAAATATTTTCTTGTGGAAAAAAGTATTCAAAGAATCATAAGGCAGGAAAAAACAAAGAACTTATAACAAAGAGATGTGCCATGTAAAAAATATGGCACATCTTTTATTTATAAATTCAAAGTGTTCCCCTATCAACAATAAAATAGATTATACTATTTTATGCAGAGGAAATGAAAATTTTTATAACTTGCACAGAACAATATAAAAGCATAAGGAGAGAATGGCATGGGAAACAAAATAATCATAGCCGAATCCGAGAGGTTGATTTTAAGAAGATACAAGAAAGAAGATATACAGGATTTATTTGAATATTTATCTGATAAAGAAGTGGTGAAATATGAACCATATAAACCGCTATCTTTTGATGAAGCAAAAGAAAATCTTAAATGGCGCATAAGTACAGATGAAATGATTGCTGTCGAATTGAAAAAATCGCACAAAATGATTGGAAATGTATATATGGGAAAGCGTGACTTTGAAGCACTGGAAATAGGATATGTGTTTAATCGGAATTATTGGGGAAATGGTTATGCTGTTGAGAGTTGCAAAGTTTTAATTCAACAGGCATTTTCAAATGGAGTACATAGGATATATGCAGAATGTGACCCCAATAATAAGAATTCATGGAAATTACTTGAAACGCTAGGATTTCAACGTGAAGCTCATTTTAGAAAAAATGTATATTTCTGGAGAGATGAAACTGAAAAAGCGATTTGGAAAGATACATATGTATATGCCAAATTAAATGATAATACGTAAATAAATGCTCATATACAGTAAAGATGTGTAAACAGAAAACAAAAGATAGACCATCAGTATCACACTATATCAAACCAAAGACAAATGAGTGCATCATGGAAAGGATAATCAAGGAACAATGGCTTAAAATGTCCTTTGATTTATAAAAATGTAACCGTCAACCATGCAATATCCCATGTGGGAGAAAGGGGGAATCATCTATGCCTTGCACAGAAGCATACAAGGAACACATCATGTATATGTTCAACGGCTTTTGCAAGACCGTCATACGCTATGCCGCACTCAACGCATGGCGTGACAGGAGCAGACGGCGGCAAAAAGAAATATCCCTTGAATACCTCACAGAAGAAAAGTTTTACCCTTTAGGCACAACAGATGAATATTTTGAAGCATCCTATGAAGAATACCCTATTACAGTATGCGGTCAGACAGTTATCCTCACCAATGGGGAGCTTGCCACCGCCCTGCTATCTTTGCCGGAGAAGAACCGGGAAATCATTTTCCTTTACTTTTTCGGGCATTACACACAACAGGAAATCGGGAAAATGTACGGACGCTGCCGGAGTACGACCGGGTATCAAATCCGCAGGACTTTACAGCTTCTGCACAAGGAAATGGAGGTGCTTTCACATGGGGAATCCGAACCTTTTGCCCTATGAAACGATTGTCCGGGCGACCAGCGGAGAGCCGGAAGCCGTGGACGAGGTTTTACGGCATTACAGCAAGCGAATCCGAATCGCCGCCATTGAAAACGGGCATATAGACAGGGATACCGAGGACAGCATAAAGCAGCGGCTTGTCACTGCCCTGTTTAAGTTCCGCTTTGATGAACAGAAAGTATAAGAAATCGCTTTCATTTTTTGAAAAACGGATATATAATAAAGCAACGACAAATCGGGATTTACGGAGGTTAATGCTATGGGAAATATAGTTGGAGCGATTGTATTAGGTGTAATAGCAATTATATGTTTTGTATTTAGTTACTTGCAGTTTAATGAAAAAGGGTTCTTGTTTAACAGTGCATATATTTATGCATCAAAGCAGGAGAGAAAAAACATGGATAAGAAACCACACTACAAACAATCGGGGATTGTCTTTCTTTTAATTGGAATTATATTTTTGATTAATACAATTGATATAATTTTACAAACGGTCTGGCTGGTTTATTTAGTAATAGGAGTTGTAATAGTTGCGATTGTATATGCGATTGTGTCATCGGTTATGATAGAGAAAAGAAAAAAGTAAAATTCCGGTTTGTGGAATTATAGCCAGCTAAAAACTGAATAACCGCCGCTACATAGAACGGCACACCAAGACAGGAAATCAAGAAAAGGTTTCCTGTTTTTTTGCGTCCATTTTTGGCATTTTGAAAAATTGTCAGTATTATACCGTGCAAGGGGGACTGAAAGAAATTCTCTCTCTTGTTTGGCAAATCCGCAAGCTGTCCGTGGAGGGCAGGCAAAGGAAAATCCCACCTGTTTTGTTTGGCAGTTTTCAATTTTCGGTGGTGTGGGAACTGAAAGGAAAGTGAAGAAATTTCCGCAAATCTCCGTCATTTTTGCTTTGCGTGGTGTTGTAGGTAGTAGGGGGAGAAATATCGCCGCAGCTTTGGCAAAATCCCCGCTTGCGGCACTAAAAGTATTGACAGAAGCCAGCACAGAGGAAACCGACACTTTTTAAGAGCAAGATTCTACCACAGTACCAAATTTCGCCTACCGGCTCATTTTGTCCTATGGGAATCTTGTTGGGGTTGCCACCCCAAGCCCGCCTTTTTGCGGCTTGCGCCGCTTGAAAAAATCCACCCACGAAAGGAGGTTCACAGCCATGAAAAGATACAACACGCCACACCGTCACCGGGTAATCAAGACACGCTTGACCGAGGAAGAATACGCCGAGTTTTCCGAGCGTGTCACCCTCTGCAAAATGAGCCAAGCCGAGTTTATCCGGCAAGCCCTTATCAAATCAAGCATACGCCCGGTCATTACCGTTTCCCCGGTCAATGATGAATTACTCTCTGCCGTTGGAAAACTCACAGCCGAATACGGGAAAATCGGCGGCAACTTGAACCAGATTGCCCGCTGTCTGAACGAGTACGGCGCACCCTATAACGCCCTCTCCCAAGAGGTACGAGCCGCCACAGCGGAGCTTGCCGCCTTGAAGTTTGAAATCTTGCAGAAAGTAGGTGAAGCCGTTGGCAACATTCAAACATATCAGCTCTAAAAATGCCGATTACGGGGCGGCTGAACAATACCTAACTTTTGAGCATGACGAGTTTACCATGAAGCCCACCCTTGATGAAAATGGGCGGCTTATTCCCCGTGACGATTACCGCATTTCCTCTTTGAATTGCGGTGATGAAGATTTTGCAATCGCCTGTATGCGCTCCAATCTCAAATACGGCAAGAACCAGAAGCGGGAGGACGTAAAGAGCCACCACTATATCATCAGCTTTGACCCCCGTGACGCACCCGACAACGGCTTGACCGTAGACCGGGCGCAAGCGTTGGGCGAGCAGTTTTGTAGAGAGCATTTCCCCGGACACCAAGCCCTTGTATGCACCCACCCGGACGGGCATAACCACAGCGGCAACATTCATGTGCATATCGTAATCAATTCTTTACGGATTGCGGAAGTGCCGCTGCTTCCCTACATGGAAAGACCAGCCGACACAAGGGAGGGTTGCAAGCACCGCTGTACAGACGCAGCTATGGAATACTTCAAAGCGGAAGTCATGGAGATGTGCCACCGGGAAAACCTCTATCAGATTGACTTGCTGAACGGGAGCAAGAACCGTGTTACCGAGCGTGAGTATTGGGCGAAGCGGAAAGGACAAGCCGCACTGGATAAAGAGAACGCTTCCCAAGCCGCCACAGGAGAGCCACCCAAACAGACCAAGTTTGAAACCGACAAGGAGAAGCTACGGCGCACAATCCGAGCCGCCCTGTCCTCTGCCGTTACCTTTGAAGATTTTTCCGGGAAGCTGCTACAACAGGGCGTGACCGTCAAGGAGAGCCGGGGGAGATTATCGTATCTCACGCCGGACAGGACGAAGCCCATCACCGCCCGGAAATTAGGTGATGATTTTGACCGAGCCGCCATACTGGAAACACTCACCATAAACGCACAGAACGCCGCCAGAGCCGCCGAAACGCCCACACCCAAACAGGAATACCCCCGGAGCATAAAAGACCGCTTACAGCGTAACAAAGCCGCCATAAACGCCCCGAAAAATGACGGAGTACAACGCATGGTAGACCGGGAAGCGAAACGAGCCGAGGGCAAGGGTATAGGATATGACCGCTGGGCGGCTGTTCACAATCTAAAGCAAATGGCGGCTACCGTGAGCGTTTACGAGGAATCCGGCTTTTCTTCCCCGGAAGAACTGGAAGCCGCCCTTGCCGCCGCCAGTGCCGGATTGCATGAAACTACCGGGAAACTGAAAGCCGTGGAAAGCACCTTGCGGGAGAAAAAGGACTTGCAGAAACAGCTATTGGCGTATATCAAGACCAAGCCAGCCCGTGACGGACTGCGGGCGCAGAAAACCGAGAAAGCCCGGAGAGCTTACCGGGAGCAGCACGAAAGCGATTTTATCATAGCCGAATCTGCCGCCCGGTATTTCAAGGCACAGGGCATTACCAAACTGCCATCTTCCAAGACCTTACAAGCGGAGATTGAGCAGCTTACCAAAGCGAAAAACGCCCTTTACAACGAGTACCGGGAGAAGAAAGAGAACGTCCGGGAATTGCAGACCGTGAAAAGTAATCTTGACAAAATCTTGCGCCGTGAGCCGGAACGGGGAAAGGGGCGGGAAAATGAACGGTAAACGCCCCTGCATGGACTACCCACAGTACAGAGCCGCCCGCCGCCTTGTGCATGAGTGCTGTAACTATGATAACGGCAACTGTATTGTGCTGGATAACGGCGAGCCTTGCGTATGCGTCCAGAGTATCAGCTATTCCCTTTTATGCCGCTGGTTCATTACCGCCGTTCTGCCGCTGGACGGGAAACTGGAAGCCGCCCTACTCCACCGGGCAGACAGGAAACGCTGTACCGAGTGCGGCGGGTATTTTCTCCCCAAGTCAAACCGGGGGAAATACTGCCCGGAGTGCGCCGGACGCATGAAAAGAATCCGAGCCGCACAGCGCAAGCGGAAACAGAGGGATAAATGTCACGCTTTAGGATATTCCAGACCCCCGTAAATCAAGGCTTTTTTGACCGCCCTCAAAGGGTAGCCGATACATTTATCCTTTACCCCCGAAAACAGCGTTTTAACTGCGTAACAGGAAGCCACAGACAGGAGGTGAGAACCATAACCGATTACATCACAGCCGACACCATATTGCCCCGTTTTCTGCCCTATCCCTATTTTCTGCTGAAAATGGACTTGTCGCATACCGCAAGGCTGCTCTATGGGCTGCTTCTTGACCGTTCCACCCTCTCACAGAAGAACGGCTGGCAGGACAGCGAGGGCAGGACGTATATTGTCTATCCCGTTTCGGAGATAACGGAAACGCTGGATAAAGGCAGCACCGCCATAAAAAGCGCACTGAACGAGCTGGACGCTGCCGGGCTTCTGGTGAGGGAACGCCGGGGCTTCTCCGCACCCAACCGCCTTTATGTGAAAATACCGCAAATGCCAGTGGTACAGTTTTCCGACCATATGACCGCCATACAGCCGGAAAACCGACCCTCTGATAGCCGGAAAAGCGACCCTCATAAGGACGGAAAACCGACCTTTGCGTTGGACGGAAAACCGACCCCTAACCAACTTACTATAAACCAACTAAAAGAGAACCAACGAAAAGGAGTGAGTGGGGAGCAGCCCGCACCCTTTGGCAGATATAAAAACCTTTTCCTCTCCGAATCCGAGTATGCGGAGCTGAAAGGGGAATACCCAGACAGGCTGGAACGGTTCATTGAGGAATTGAGCGAGTTCATAGCCGCCTACGGGAAAGTGTACGCCAACCATGCCGCCGCTGTCCGTATGTGGGCAAGACGTGACAGGAAAGCCACAGGAAAGAAAGGAATCCCCGATTATTCCTACAAGGAGGGCGAGAGCCTTTGACCGCATAGACACAACGCCCCGTAAACAGGGCGTAAAAAACCATGAACAAGGAGGAAGATTTTATGAGTGATTACGATAACGCCATTTTCCGGCTTGCCACGGCACAGGAAGCAGAGCCGGAGGACTACACCGGGGAGGACGGGCTTTTATATTGCGGGAGCTGCCGCCAGCCCAAAGAAGCCTACTTCCCGGAGGGCAAAACATTTTTCGGACGTGACCGACACCCCAAAGAATGTGACTGCCAGAGAAAACGCCGGGAAACGTTGGAAGCCAGCCACCGGGAATACAAGCACCGGGAGGAAGTGGAACGGCTGAAAAGAATAGGCTTCACCGACCCGGCTATGCGGGAATGGACGTTTGAAAACGACAACGGCAAATGCCCCCAAATGCACAAAGCCCATGCCTATGTGGAGTGTTGGGAGGAAATGAAAGCCGGGAATATCGGCTATCTGTTATGGGGCATGGTAGGCACAGGCAAAAGCTATTTCGCCGGGTGTATCGCCAACGCCCTCATGGAGAAAGAAGTTTCCGTGTGCATGACAAACTTTGCCTTGATACTCAACGACCTTGCCGCCAGCTACAAGGACAGGAACGAATACATAGCCCGCCTTTGCAGCTTCCCTTTGCTTATCCTTGACGATTTCGGTATGGAGCGTGGCACGGAATACGGGCTTGAACAGGTTTACAACGTGATTGACAGCCGATACCGCAGCAGAAAGCCGTTAATAGTCACAACAAACTTGACGCTGGAGGAATTGCAGAACCCGGAGGACACCGCCCACGCCCGCATTTATGACCGCCTTACAGAAATGTGTACCCCCGTCCGCATTACCGGGGAGAATTTCAGAAAAGCCAAAGCAAGGGAGAAAATGGAACAGCTTAAAAAGCTGCTGAACGGAAAGGAGATTTGCCTATGACCGACACGCCCAAGAAAAGCACCACCGCCCGCCGCCCGGATTGCGTGACCGAGGTACGCCGGGGCAACACCGTCCTTGTGGTTTCCGGTTATTTCAAACAAGGCACTACCGCCACCGCCGCCGACAAGATGATGAAAGTGCTGGAAGCCGAAAGCGCAGCCGGACACAAGCCGCCTTTTACTGCCTAAGCCGTGATATGGAAAAGCGGTCATGCCGGGGAGCGTGACCGCAAGAATTAAATATGGATTTGGAAATCAGCAAAATCAAATATACCGTTGCCTTGCTCTAATCTGCCTTCTCCTGCTAATTGACTAAAGGCTTTTTCAATACTGTTTATTATATTTACAGGAATACTTAGCTGGTGATGTGCGGGCAAAACACGTTCTACGTCCAAATGCTGAATCTTTTTAACAGACTGCCAAAAAAGTTGAGGGTCTGTTGTGGGATAAAAAGCGTCAAGACAGCCACTATATATCAAGTCGCCGGAATACAAGTATTTCCGTTCCGGTTCATAGAAACAGCAATGACCGGGTGAATGACCGGGAGTGTGAATAACTGTTATTTTTCGCTCTCCCAAGTCCAAACAATCACCGTCATGTAAAATTTGTTGCGGAGAAATTTTAGGCAGTTGATAACTGTCAATGGAAAAATCCAAAGGAAAATCACAGGGCTTACATACAAGATTATGTTTTACTGCTTGTAACGGAATGGGAAATTTGATTGATAACCAGTCCTTTTCCGCTTCGTGGACTGCAATATTTTCAAAATATTTATGACCGCCAATGTGATCCCAATGTATATGCGTTGTTACAACCAAGACAGGAAGCAAGGTTAAGCTATCCACCACTTTTTTGATATTTGCAACTCCTAATCCAGTATCAATCAGTAATGCGTTTTTTACTCCGCATAACAGATAACAGTGGGTTTCTTCCCAATGCTTATCCTCATTGATTGCAAATGTATTATCATCAATTTTACTTACAGAGAACCAATTATCCATTTGCCACCTCTCATATCGCTAAAGCTATTGTTTGAAAACAAAGATAGTATAGCACAGAAATTTGAAATTTTCCACCTCAAACACTTTGCGATAAACCTTAATAAAAAAATGTGATATTTTTCGATATAAAGTAGCAAAAAGGACTGTACAGCAAGCCCCGCCCTATGGTATAATAGACCTACGGAATAGTGGGGCTGGCTGTCGGAAATGGAGGAAACCATGACAAGACAGACCACCCAAAAACTGATTACCGCCCTATATCCGAGATTGTCGCACGAGGACACGCTCCAAGGCGAATCCAACTCCATAAGCAACCAGAAGCGAATCCTTGAAGCCTACGCAAAACAGAACGGCTTTTCCAACCTCAAATGGTACACGGACGACGGATTCTCCGGGGCAAATTTCCAAAGACCCGGCTTCCAGTCCATGCTTGCCGACATTGAAGCGGGGCTTGTGGGAACGGTTATCGTAAAGGATATGTCACGGTTAGGGCGAAATTATCTGCAAGTGGGAATGTACACGGAAATGATTTTCCCACAGAAAGACGTCCGCTTCATTGCCATCAATGACGGCGTTGACAGCGCACAGGGCGAGAATGACTTTGCGCCTTTGCGAAATATTTTTAACGAATGGCTGGTGAGGGATACGAGCAAGAAAATCAGAGCCGTGAAACGCTCAAAAGGCATGAGTGGGAAGCCTGTCACAAGCAAGCCCGTGTATGGCTACCTCATGGACGAGGACGAAAATTTTATCATTGACGAGGAAGCCGCCCCCGTGGTGAAGCAGATATACAGCCTTTGCCTTGCGGGGAACGGACCGACCAAGATAGCCCGTATGCTTACCGAGCAGGAAATCCCCACGCCGGGAACGCTGGAATACTGCCGGACGGGAAGCACACGCCGCTACCACCCCGGCTACGAGTGCAAGTGGGCGGCGAACACCGTGGTACATATCCTTGAAAACCGGGAATACACGGGCTGCCTTGTGAACTTCAAGACCACCACACAATCCTACAAGTGCAGCAAGATTATCTACAACAGCGAGGACAAACAGGCAATCTTCGAGAACCACCACGAGCAGATAATCGACAAGGACACATGGGAGCGTGTGCAGGAGCTACGCAAGCAGCGCAAACGCCCTAACCGCTATGATGAAGTGGGCTTGTTTTCTGGCATACTGTTTTGTGCGGATTGCGGAAGCGTCATGTACCAGCAGAGGTATCAGACGGACAAGCGGAAACAGGACTGTTACATATGCGGCAGCTACAAGAAGCGCACGGCAGACTGTACGGCACACTTTATCCGCACCGACCTTTTGACCGAGGGAGTGACCGAGAACCTACGGAAAGTCACCAGCTACGCCGCCAAGCATGAAGCCCGGTTTATGAAGCTGTTGACCGAGCAGACCGAGGACGGGAGCAAACGCCGGAACGCCGCCAAGAAGAAAGAGCTGGAAGCGGCAGAAAAACGGATTGCGGAACTCTCCGCTATCTTCAAACGGCTGTATGAGGACAGCGTGACCGGGCGCATATCGGACGAGCGTTTCACGGAATTGTCGGCAGACTACGAAGCCGAGCAAAAGGAACTGAAAGAAAAAGCCGCCGCCTTGCAGAGCGAGCTTTCTAAGACGCTGGAAGCCACGGCAAACGCTGAAAAGTTTATGAAAGTGGTACGCAAGTACACCAGCTTTGAGGAACTTACCCCTACCCTGTTGCGGGAGTTTGTGGAGAAAATCGTTATCCACGAATCGGAAGCCCTTGACGGGAAACGCCGGGGGAAGCTCCGCAGACAGGAAATCGAAATCTATTACTCTTTTGTCGGCAAGGTAGAATTGCCCGACTAAAGCCCGACCCGTCCGGCAGTCAGCCGGACAGGGAACGGCAAAATTTTTTACACTTCTTTTACTTCTTTATCTCACATGAGCAAAATCGCAGGGCATGAAGCAGCTTATGAGTGGAGGGGGCATTATCATTGTGGCGCAGACGGTGATCCCACAGCTTTCCAGCCTGTTCTCATAAGATAAATGGGCGGCATCATAGACAAAATCACTGATTTCATAAAGGAGATGCTGCAGGGGTGGGTGCTTAGCAACCTTGATACCATGTTCTCCGATGTCAATGATAAGGTCGGGACGATTGCGGGGGAGGTCAGCAAGACACCCAGCACATGGAACTCCGGCATATTCAGCATGATACGGACGCTTTCGGAGAACGTGGTAGTGCCCATAGCAGGCATGATAATCAGTTTTGTGCTGATCTATGAGCTGATAACAATGGTAATCGACAAAAACAATATGCATGACTTTGATACAAGCCTGTTCTTCCGTTTTTTATTTAAGGCTTGTATCGCTGTCATGCTGCTTTCCAAGACCTTTGATATAGTCATGGCGGTGTTTGACGTGGGAAGCCATGTGGTGACACAGGCGGCAGCATCAATCTCCGGTTCAACGAGCCTTGCGACATATCATAAGACCAACGGATTTCCCACTGTCCGTCAGCTGCTTCGGATATGGGTATCATAAAATGGTTGGTCACATTGCCGATTCCGGGATAGTACTGCACCGTCAGACAGTCTTTAGTAACTGCTGTAACAAAACCTGACCTGCCTTCATTCCATGTACGGTGTTTTCCCCAAAGCAAATGTCCGCGCTTAATCTGCTCCGTATCAAAAAATGTTGCGGGTTTTTCTGTTATTAATGCCATACTGATACCTCCTACGTATACGGTTCACCGTAAATCTTGCGGATTTCCGGCTCAGCGTTCTTCTTTATTTTTTCCACGAACGGTCTTGGTGCAATGTTGGACGTTCCATTTTCCAACATTGCCGCATATTTCTCGCCGCTTTCCAATACGGCTATAACTTCCATACCGCTGGAAGTATCTCTTGTTTCCATATCGCCGTTCCAATGCAGGCGCAGAGTTCCTGTACGTCTTGCTGGAGCTTCTCCCGGCGCTGATGCCGTATACATACGCGGCTTATACCCCGACTTCTTTCTTTCCTCTTTTGTTTTACTTCCAGTATAAGGTTTTCTATACTTCCGACCGCTGCGTTGTCCTTTTAATACTTGTTTTTCGGCAGTCCTCATAACATTTACTGCCCTAACAGCTCTTGATTTAACTTGACGGTTGACGTTAGCTTTCACTTCCGATACTTTCATCTGAATAGCAGTGCCAATACTGCCCTCTTCGCCCTCTGCCCACAACTTCATTTAACATCCCGCCTTTCCTCCGCATAATATACCGTTGATATACCAAGGGAACCAGCATCATCAATATCAACAATGTAGAATACGCGTTCCTGCAACACAAGCCGGTCAGTCCTTTTGGCTTTTGGTTTTCCTGCCTGTACAATCGTGTGGGTAACAATATGATCCTTTTGGCTGTGATTCGTTCTGTCAACATCGGATGCCTCCGCAAGGCAGCCTTTCAATGTTACCGTACCATCTCCGGTATGTCTGTTTGCCACCCTTCCCGTACTTGTTACAGTCTGATTATTACATTCAATGATAAACTCCCTAAACATATTTCCCGGTCTCACATACATCATCCTTGCGTTTATCATTCCTGTCCCGCCCTTTCATTACGCTGCATTCCCGCATAAAAATACGGCGGCTTTTGCGGCGCTCCATCTCCAAACCTCGGAACTCTGCACGACTCTGCAGACACTTCCTTTTTCAGTTTATCGTAATCCGTACGCCACATTTTAGCCCGTTCCTGCATATTCAATGACAGCGGACCCGTCTTCGTGTCAACCTCATAAGCAAAACGGCGGCACAGACTTTCAAGCAGCAAAAGCTTTGCTCTTTTCCATTTGTTTGGATGTGCATCAATTGCCGCCTGTATCTCTTCGTCTGTCAACGCCGTTGTATCAGAACCTCCTTCCACCATTACGTCACCGAGTTCAAAACGCATACGGTCCTTACCCAGTTCAATAATTTTTTCGGGTTCGTACGTATATGTTCTTGCCATTAAGCATCAGCTCCCTCCATATTGGCGGCTGCATTAACTTCCACGGTTGCATTACTGATTGTGGCTGTATTAACGTCTGTGAATACAGCCTGAACAACAGCCTTTTCATCAAACATAAACAGAATATCTGCGCGTTTTTTTACTGCATCCTTGATTGTTTTCCGACCGTCCACTGCGTGCAGCAGTATCAGCACATTCTCACTCATGACATGCGTAACAACTTTTACACCCTCATCGGCGTTCATTTGCATTATCTCAAATACTTTTTGAACATCCTCCCGTGTTGCGAAAACTGGGGTCATCTGCTCATTTTCCCCGTCAGATGTTCCATTAATATCAATTGTGATAATGCCATCACACATTTCCGGATTGGTTTGTTGCAACAACACAATTGACCGCTGCAGTTCTTCCTGTTTCTGCTCCATTTCCGAAACTGCTGCCGCAACAGCCTCGGATACCATGACATCAACTTCCTCCTGCGTGTAAAAAACGCCTGAATATTCATCGTGCGCCTTTCCGTCTTTCATGCCCTCTGCATTATCATCCGTATTGATAACAGCAAGTATCCCAAACCGTACCTGTGTCGTCGGATCAGCGACCAGCTCTGCTGGTATCTCATCATCTATGAAAAACTGCCGTCCCCCGAAGCTGCACGGTTTCTTTGCAATCAGCATCATCAGAATCCCCCCTTACACGGCTTCGCAGAAATACATTGCCAAATCATCCGCCGTTTTCTTCATGTCGGTTGCCATAAGACCTTCAACAAACTCGGAATGCGTTCCCGGTTCCCCGTCGTAATTTAGGATAGGCATAATATTGCCGTCACCAAGCATATCCCAAGTAAAAATGTAGCCTGCTGAAGGCTCTTCAATGGAGGGTGTATCCGTTGCATAGGCAAGCAGAAAGCCATTCGGATCGCCGATATACTTCATATTTGCAGCCTGCCCAAGCTCCGCCGTATTCATAATGGAACGCTGCACGGTCAGTCGTTCAATACCGAACAACTGTGCAAGCACGTTTTCCGTAACGGTTGCCGGATTGGCTGTCGAGCCGCCGTATTTTACCCGTTCAAGGATTGCAGGGTGCTTCTTTAACGCATTGAATACGTTCACGCCGATTGCAATCCTGTTCGGCATCCTGCCCGTGTTCTCCTCCATGACGGTTTTTCTGTCATCAATGAACGCAACAGGATCGGAATTTCCGTTCGAGAACTTGATAAACTGCCCCGTTGTCGGTGTCGTGGAATCCACGCCTTTTTCCTCATGTCCCCATACCCCTGACTTAAAAAAGTGCTTTGCAAACAGCACATCCTGATGGATGCTCGCCTGCCCCGCCATGGTCCTTGTCCGCTGTATCCTCGGATCCCTTGATGCTGGTCCCTGTCTGCGCGTCAGGTCTGTCTGTCTGATGCGGTCAACACCCATAATCATCTGATCCACCTGACATGCGTAGCTCTCCGTATGCTCTGACAGCACTGCCGGATCGACTTTTCCATAAGCAGGCTTCCTGCGCCAGTTGTCACGCAGTAAATCCTCCTTGTCAAAAACGTAATAATTGTCAGACGACAGGTTTACCGGACATGTCGGAAAAATCGTCTTTGCAAACGCCTTCGCGTCGCTCTGATAATATGCCAACGCTACGTTCGATAACGCCGTATGCGGTCTGAATGCTCCTTTTGCAATGTCTGCCTTAATGCTTGCTGCCGTTCTTTTCATCTGTTCCATCCTCCTTTTTATTTTGATGCGGCACTGCCCTTTTGGTACTTGGCAATCTGTACCCTGCAGTAATCATTTTCCTCTGCCGACGCAAGCGCAATGCCTGCCACATAATTCCCTGCCTGCGCAGGTGTCGCAAAACCGCCCTCACATGCCGTAATCTCCGCGCCTTTGGAAATTTCCGCGCCTGCAAGTACATAGCCGATATCCTTAATCTGAATGTCAACATCGCCGCCCGCCTCGACCATGCCTGAATCCCTTCCCGAAATATCGTTAAGCCCGGATTCAATCAGTGCAATGCCCACAATCGGTTTTGTGCCGTCCGCAGCCAACACTACGTTTCCGTTGGTATCATAAGCCATAAGCCTGTTGCGGCAGTCCCCAATCTTTTCACCCGCCTGTTCCACAATCGTAACGCTTTGGTTAATCTGTACCCCATTAAAATTCCTGTTCGCCATAATGTCCTTACCCCCTTCCCTAAAATCCTTCCTGCTCATCATACTCATCCATAAGATCCGGATTGTTCTCCCAAGCTTTTGCTACCGCCTCCTGATAGCTCAACACAGGATTTTCCTCCATGTATTTCTTTGCAATACTGCTTACTTTTGCTTCCGCCGAGTTTTCGATGCCGCCGTGTCCCGATTTTCCAATTTCGGAAAACGCGCCTGACTTCTCGACGGTATCCACTGCCTGATCAAGCACGGCAATCATGTCATTGTATGCTGTTCCCCCTGCCGCTTTAAGATTTTTAAGTAGCGGCACAAGCTCCTCTTCCTTTTTGCCGATGATAGCGTATTTTTTGGCAACTTCGGCAAGCTCTTTGGCTTCCGAATCCTCCCTGAACTTCTTTAAGCTCTCCAGCTCCGCTTTCACCACCGGATGCAGACCTTTGTAAATACTGTCCGCATCCTCCTGCAGTACCGGCGCATTATATGCTGCCGCAGTGACAGATTTTGTTACCGTCGGCGTATCAGATACCGTATCGTTCACGGATGCCTGTTGTTCGCTTCCGGCAGACGGCGCCGCATCCTCCTCTGTTCCGTAACGCTTTTCAATACTTTCATAAAAAGCTCTCTCTTCTTCTGACATTCTGCTCTTGTCAATTTTCAGTCCCATTTTTTCCTCTTCTCCTTTCAGGTTATTGTTGTTTGGTCCGTTTTCTTTGGATTTCTCCATTGGGTGAGTACCGGAATCTGCTTTTTTGATTATTTCATTCAGCTTTTGCACCGCTGATTTCATAACCTCCAGTTCCGTTTCCGATACCTCACCTCCCTTGCTTACAATGCTCGCCGCCTTTCCGTTGGACCATTTTGCAATGGACTCTTTTACCACCGCGTAAAATTCGTCAAGGCTCTCCTGCATTGCCGCCGCCATACCTGCACTGTCCAGTTCCTCATCATTCAGGATGGAACAGAGGGACGACTGCAGCGCGTAACAGATGTCCCACATCTCATCAACGATGTTCCTGTTTCTTACTTCGTTGATTTTCTCATTGAAACTCATGGAATCGCCTTTCTGTATTTCTTCCATCACGCTGTCAATTTCGCCCTGATCCATGCCTGCTGCCTTTCCAATAAATCCAAAAAGCTTTTTCAGCACGTTTCCCGAACGATTCCCGTCTCCGGACTGCACACCAACGCCGTTTGGGTCTTTTCTTTTAAACAGTTTGATGTCCGCGTCTGGATTTGCACCCTCATCCACAAAATCCACTTTTCTTACAGCAAGGTTTTTCAGTTTTGTTGCCAATTCTTCCGTCTCCTTTCCTTAAAATTTTATAACAATACAAAAGGCACCCGTTTCCGGATGCCTGTCATATCATTTACCGTATTTATTTACATCATTCTCAAACTACCGTTACCCTTTCGGCTTCACCTTCAATTGAAAACATCTGATAAGTACCGTTTTTGACCTTTTCCCAAACGTCTTCATCAAGAACCTTGAAACCAATCCACCATCCGACCGGAAGCAGTCCCGCCGGTATGCCCATAGCCTGCATTTTCTCTTCCGTAAACACGACGCTTTCAATCAGTACGGCAACGCCGCCCCGCTCGTGCATCTCACCGCCTTCCCGGTACAGCTCCACAAATTCATAGGCTGCGTTTTCCAATTCCTCCGGCTCCACGATGTCTTTCTGCCAGTCTTCAATCAGCTCGCCGTCCACACGCATGGAAACGCTTGCCCACCCAAAAGCAAGACGCCTGTCATCATCGGATTTTGTTATTTTGAAACGTCCCTTTAGGACATCGTCCCTCTTTTCAATCAGTTCAGAGAATTTTTTCATCTTCCCCTTCCTCCCTCTTGCCTTTATTGCATCCAGTTTTGGGCGGTATATCTTTTCAAGCTCCGAATACGGTCCGTTGCTGCCTCCGTCAAGCACATATGTACCCTGCGCCCTGCCGGGATTCCGCTGTTCATATGCTGGTATTTCCTTTACCTTCTGCATCCATTCATTCAGAATACAGTCGTATTCAAGCTGATCCGCTTCACTTAAATGGAGTTCTCCCATACACAACACCGCCTTTCTCCGCCAGTACCGTCATCGCCAAATGCTGCAAATCATCCTCACCCGTTTCAAAGCCCCTTATGAGGGCTTCCCTGTATATTTCATTATACGATATTTCCTTGATTTTAGCCAGCGGAACCGCACTGTATGTATAAAAATTATTGACTGCCTGCAGTTCTGCAATATTACTGTTTTCCTTCATGAACACAAAATCATCCTCGCCAAATGAAACGATCCCGTTTTTATCCGGATGATTATGCACAATATACGCGCCTTCCAAATCTATTCCTTTAAAGCAGACAGACGTTTTACCTCCTTCCGCATGATAAACGTTTCCGTTTTTATCAATGATCACGGCGTTCTCCGTTTCCATTACCCGTATCTCATTACCATAATAAACGGTTGCTTCGGATGATTTTTCCGGATTAACGGAACCGATATACTCTGCGTCCACGGAATCATCAAAACTGCTTCCGTCTGCATTATCCTGATACATCTGTTCACTTTGGGGCATTTTCGGAGGTTCTATTTCTATGTATTCAACCGCACATGCACACCGCGGATGCGCCGGTGGCAGCATATGCTGACCTTGAAATATGATACGTCCCTTAATATTGAAATCTGCATCCATTTCAACCTCGACACCTTCCAAAGACGCACATTGATCACATACCCCATCATCTCCCGAAGTGCTCCACCTTTTTATTGTTTTCCCGAGAAGTCCCTGATCCTGCGCCTGTCTTACACCTTCATCCGCCCCCCTGTTATATGCAAATGCGCTTTCGGTCTGTGCAATCGTCATGGCGCGCGCCCTGTGTTTTTTTTCGGCATACTTTCCCGATGCATCAAGCGCTTTCTGCCTGATATTTTCGGGCTTCATCCGCGGGTGTTCTTTTTTCATTGTATCAACAATATTGTCATAAAACCGCGCAACTGCCTTAGCGTCCCTCTCCGTGAGACCGATGCAGGGACGGATAAGCCTTGAGAGTTCATCAACCGTGTGTTTTTCCCTCATTTTATTTGTAAGGAGCGCCGCAATGGCATCTTTCTGCTCCTGCGTGCTTGCCGTGACAAATTCCGCACCCCTCTGCTCAATCCAGTTCAGTATTCCCGGCGCCTGCGTATCAAATTTAAAGGAAACATTGTCAAGTACTGGCTGCCCTGACGGACCTGCCGCAGCCGCAGCCGTCCACATACTTTTAAGCCTGCCTGCCACCAGCACCGAATAATCCTGCTGCCACAGCTGCAGTGTTTCCAGGCTCAGGTATCCCGCCATTACAGCCGAGCGCAGTTCCTGATATGTAATGACGTTCTGCTGGTCTTCCCAAAACCCGCACAGAAGTTTCACCGGTTCATCAGATTCATTTTCAAGGTATTCCCCAAGCCTGCGCAGGACTTCCTGACCGTTACGGCTCTTTGCCTTCTTTACCCGCTTTGGCGGTATGATACGTATTGCCATCAGAATCGCCCCTTCCCAGCCGTTTTCCTGCCTTCTTCATAATTTCATCAGGTATTTCATCATCTCCCTTACCCGTTTTGCTGCCAGCCACCGTTTCAGACTCCGGCGGCTGGTTCTGCTCCTGCTGCTTCTGCCTTATACTGTCGATTTCCGTGTTTCCGTAAGTTCTTTCCGGCAGATGTCCCACCCGACGGACATAATCCTCAAGACCGTCATCCGGTATCAGAACGCCGATTCCCGTCATGTCACATATGAACGACGCAACCTTTGTTATGTCGGCATCCTCTATATCTCCATGTGTCATTTTGGGATATTCCGTAATGCCTGCAAAATGCTGTCCATTAATGTCAATCAGCGCCGGAATCCCCTGACTGTTGAGGGTCTCGCAGATAATGTCAAGGAATGCACCGATCGCCACTGCAAACAGCTCCGTTTTATCAGAGCTGAGTGCCCAGCTGCCTGTTTTATCATGTCCCAAAAAAATAAAATCCGCCAGTACCGTCATCGCAATCCGTGTATCATAGCGGTTTATGATTGCATTCGTGTCAAACTGCCTTCTCCCTCCTGAACTAAGCAGCTCAAGGGTATAACCTGCCGGAAGGACAACCCCCTCCATTTCATCACGGCGTATGCTCCTGACCATGTCTTCCAATGCTTTTCTCGTTTCCACATTGTCAGGATTGGTTTCGTCCCACAGGTCAAAACCATCAGGTCCATGTATGACAGGTAGTCCCGCCAAATCCCGCTCAATGCCGATGCCCTCAATCTCCTGTATCCTGCGCTTAAAGTACCATGAACGGTATGCATTCCTCAGTATGCTTCTGCCCTCCGGATTGCCTTTCCTGCTTTTTGTACGGAACAGCAGCGCCTTTTCCATCGGTATTGTATATGTACAGAAATACGGGGGCGGCTGCTGCGTCATTCCAAGCAGGTTGTCCTCCTCATCATATTCCCACCGGTAAAGCGTTTCCTGTGCCCTTATCGGCAGCTTCTTCCACCCAATCAGCCCATCGGTATATTTGCTCTTAGTCTTCGGATCCTTTGTGTTTCCCATGCGCCGTTTGTATACAATCTCGTGAAAGCTCCACCCGTATGTAAGGAACGACAGTATTTCGGATATGGTATCAATCCATGTGTCCTGCATATCGTCCATACAGCTTTTCACAAACTCCGCCGCCTCCCGGTCCTTTGCGGTATCGCCTCCCGGTTCGACATTCCAGTCACACTGCCTTATAAGCATCTCTATCGCAAAGAGAATGGCGCCTACAACATCATCGTTTTCCGACATCTCCCTGTAGACCTCTATCCCCCGCTTTCCGCGAAGCTCGTGTAAAAATTCCTCATAAATTGTTCCACCATAGCGCCGTTGCCCTATGCGCCCGATTTCCCTGTTTTTCGCCACCGCTTTATCACCTCCAATAGCTTGATTTTCCAAGTCTGTCCAATGCATGCTGACTTGGCGCGCTTCCGGTATATTTCTTGATTTTTCCGAGATAGACGGAAAGCGCCGCCGCGTCCGCCCTGTCAGGAGAGCTTACGCCGCGTTTTTTCATTTCTTTTTTGCTTTCAAGCTCCAGTTTTCCGTTTGATGCCATGAAATATTTTCTGACGGACAGTTGCGCAAATGTATCCGCATCATCCGCTATCTCAATGTCCTTATTTTCCAGCAGCTCACGCAAAACTGCCCACATGTGCGTCGTTATGTTATTATAATGTTCTGCTGCCTCCTTACCGTCTTTGGTATCCGTATCAATCCGTTCGGCAGCATTGATTGGTATCACAAACAGACGGTGCAGCTTCTGCTCCCGCTTTACTTCCCTGAGCCGGTCCGTCACCCCGCCGCCCAGTCCCGTATCATCAATATTGACGTAAACAGGACCTTTATATTCCGGAAACTCCTTGAGCACTTTCCTGTACTGGACCACAATATCCCCTACAGTTGCCATCAGATCCTGTCCGCGTCTCTGCACCGCCAGCTTCAGTTTTCCTTTGGCATTCCGGTATATAACACTTTCGTCATCACCGAACCGCGCGACGTCCACGCCGAATATGATATACGGCATACCCCTGTCTTCCGGCAATTCATACATCTTGCTTCCGCACTGGTCAATAATGGAACTCATAATAAAAACATCGTCTTCCTGATTCGGGAATTCCCCGAACACACGGACCAGTACCACATTGCTTTCCCTCCCGTATTTCCGGATAAGGGCTTCTATGTTCTGCTTATTGGTGCGCTTACTGTCCGCAGCTGACACTGTATGATATTTATACATTGCCCTGTCAGCATGGAAGGCGTCATAAAATGTTCCCGATGTCTTTGTCGGGTTTCCGCACATAAGCAGTTTGTTGTTTGCGCCGGACAGCGTACCAAGTATTGCCTCCATAATCGGATCAGCGACGCCCGAAGCCTCGTCAACGATGAAAAGCATATTATCCTCGTGGAAACCCTGCATATTTTCCGGCTTTGTGGCAGTCCTCGCTACCGCAAACCACCGCTTTTCATTGCCGACCATGTAGATATATGTCTTAGTCCATTTAAGGATTTCTGAGAGCAAAGGAGACCTGCTCATCCATTTACTGACTTCGGACCACAGCACATCATGGAGCTGCTGTTTGGTCGGTGCAGTTGCCACAATCCTCGGATACGGGAAGCAGCACAGAAACCACAACAGCGCCACCGCTTCCAATCCTGTTTTTCCGACGCCCTGACCGGATTTAATTGCCACTTTCGGATTTTCCGCCAAATCCATCAGTGCCGCCCTTTGCCACTCATCCGGCTCAAATAATAGTACCTCCCTCGCGAATATGACAGGGTTTTTCCTATATACCGGAATTCTTTTTTTGAAGAACTGTTTCCTTAATGCTCGCGAGTTCTTATTCATCAATGCTTACATCATCTCCCTCGTCTTCCTCAATAACCGCCGCAATCCAATCATCAACAGCCTCATTACCGGCGCTTTCACTTTCCAGTTTTGCTTTTTCCATCCTGTATTTTGCCAAGGCTTCTATTGCTTTTGTCTTTTTGCCCTGAATGGTTGAAAGCTCCTGCTCCAGTCTTGCTATAACCATATCCTTATTGGTTGTATGTGTCTGTATACTATAGGACTTACCCGGAAGGATGTCTCCCTTGTCAACCTTTATCTTTTGACGCCTGTCGTATTCATCCTCCTCCTCTTTATTCCTGAAAGCCCTCTTATCCTCAAACCTAGTAACATCAGCAACCGAAACATCACCCTTTTGTTCCCTATATTTATTGATTGCTTTCAGTACCCTCCTCTCCCGAATGGAAAAAAGCTGTATCTGCTCCATAAGCTGTGTTTCGGTATCTTTTGGAATCGTTGATACGAGTTCCTGTTCGTCTTTATCCAACGCATCCATAAATGCCGGAACATATCCGCCATGCTTTGTCATGTCAGGTGGTGGCTTTGGATTTGGATTTCCCTTACCTTTAGACACCCCCTTGGAATTTTGATTTCCAGGCTGACCGCCTCTTTTTTTCTTCTGCAACGTTGCAGTTTTCTTGTCGTCTTTTTTCGCAACGTTGCAGTTGTTTTTTTTTGACTTGTCACCCCATCCGTACCTATTTTTCCAACTACGGACAGTACTATCGGAAATGCCTAACTGCTTTGCAATTTCCACCATAGTTAAGCCATCATAAAACAGCTTTTCAGCTTTAATCATTTGTTCGCTTGGTGCCCTCGGCATATCACCACCTCTACCATTCGTTTTTGCAACCGTGGGAACACAAAAAGGGGAGCATATGCTCCCCATCTCAATTCTCACGGATATTTATTGATTTAACATTAAATCTTCCTTTATACTGCACTTTTAATTACCTTAATTTTTCCCTTCCAACAGCTTATCTGCTTTACGGTCTATATTTTTCAACGCATGACTGTACTCGGACATACCGATTTCCATGATGAAACGAAATTCCTGCTCCATAGTGTACACATTAGCTTCGCCAAGCGTATCTAAAACATATCCTTTGGTATATGAAAGTAAACGTCTTTGTTGTTCGTATCCGAGCCTGCGGAACTTCTCAAGCAGCTTCTCCGTTTTTGCGTCTGCTTTATGGCTGGTTTTTCGGCTTATTCTGTATTGGTTTTTCCCATTGCCCCTGTAATCGCTGATATTAACAATTGCAGAAGCAGAATTCGCCGCCCTCATGACTGCACCTCCACACTCAGCTTGCTCAGAGTGTTATTGCAAAGCCTGATAGCTGTTGCATACAGGCGTTCCGATGCAACGACTGCATCAATGGCACATACGTCTTCCTGCACTTCCTCCCTGTACATTTCCACGTAATTATCCATGCTGATGTTAAGAACCTCTTCCAATGTCTTATACAGCCTATGAAGGGTGAAGCTCCTAGTCCAACCGTACGCCTTTGCCATCTGCGTGACCAGTCTGTTCAGTTTTTTCTTTCGGGCAGCGTTTTCATTCTCCTCCACCGTAAAAGGTTTGTTCCCCGAATTTACGGTAATGCCAAGAGGCTCTTCTTTTCGGTTTTCCAGTGCAAGCAGCCTGTCAGAGATGGAGCGGTTCATTTTCACCATTTCTTCCATGAGGTTCTGCTGGTACTCCATGAACTGTTGGAGAGCAGCGGGAGGCATTTGTGTTTCCAGTGCATTTTCCATTTCGTGAAAACGGTTAATGTAACAGGCAGTGAATAAAACTCCTTTTTCGCCAGTAAATTTGTTTGCAAGGAACTCACAACCCTTTTTTGTGATTTGATAGCATTTATTTTCCTTGCCGCTACTGTCTTTGTACGTGCTAGGAATAAAGAAATCACTCACCACGAAATTGTTGTCAGCCAAAACAGTTACAATTCCTTTAGATTTTTTATCTCCCTCTAACTTTCTAAGCAGTTTCCAGTGTTCTGTCTCTAACATCTCAGCTACCTCTAATGAACTCAAGGTTTGTTCGATTTTCTGCATAATAAAAACTCCTTTCAAAAAATATTCTTGAACGAAGTCCCTTTGCATGTTACAATATTCACGCAGGGAAACTTCTCTGTGGCAGAATAAGAGTAAGCGCACTCGCCAAAGTATCCGCTTGCTCTTATTTTTTAATGTCAGACTTTAACTTCTTAATCCCTCGCCTTGCCGCTTCCATTTTACTAACTTTTTCTTGATTACAATAGGCTGTTAGTATTTCCTCGCTTTCCTTATCAAGTCTTACATGAATTGGAACTCCTTTGGGATTGTCAGTTGGTCTGCCTGTTCTTGGACTCATATAATCACCTCACTTTTGAAGCCCAAAAGTCAACAGTCAATTAAAAAAGTTTATTTTTTATTCTCCTAGAAAAGAGAAGGCTCTCACCTTCTCTTTTCTCTAATATTAATATCTCCATGTAATCTTCTTTGAAGTAGTAACCTTGCCCCCATATATATTATAGTTTCCTTTTCCGTCATCAACATATATCACCAAATCATATTTATTATAAATACCACCAATGCTGTCACTGCCCGGTATTTCATAATAACTGTTTGCGAAGTTAGCCATTGCCGCAAGGTATCGGGCAACATCTTCTCCAGCCATTTTCGCCGTTTCAATATCCGTAGAAGAAGGTATTTGCACAACAATATCAATTTCCTTTTTATCTTCATCCACCTCTATGAAAACATCTTTTATATATTCATACTGTTTCATGTCTGCAATTGCTGTATCCACAATGTTTTCATCCATATAGGTCAATTCACTGACTTTTGTATTGTTTGTAGCATTTTTTTCTTCCAGCTTTTCTATTTCTTTTGTCTCTGTTTCTGTCATAGTTTCATCTGAAATCAGTTCTGTGTATTTTTCACTCTGTGTCTCCGATTCATTAACTGCAATGGTAATTTCTTCCGTAAGCTGTTCTCCTGTCTGATAGTCATAAAAATCCACTGTAGATTTTCTGTAGTCAGACGCATAATAATAATTTCCTGTATCCACATCTACAACAGCAATAGTGATCCACTTAGGTATGAAATTAAGCGCCCTGTATTTACATGATACGATTAATTGTTTTTCTGTATCCGTCACGCAATATCCATCTATTGTCATAACACTGTTTTTGTCTCCTGACATATTCCCTAAAACTATATCTTTAATATCAGTAACACCAATACTGTTTGTAATATCAGATATTTCCGTTATCAATCCCTCTCTGTCAGGTATATTCGAAAGGTTCCAAGTTGCGACTTCCACAAATTCATCTAGCAAATCTACCTCCGTAGTATTAACGTCTTCCCCTTCCATCATAGTCTGTGTTTCCATGCCTTCTTCCGTTGCAGGTTGCTCACTTGTTGTTTCCTGTTCAATATTATCATTTGTTTTCATAGTTTCCTTTTTTACACATCCTGATAAGAATATTCCCACAAAAACAATAGATACTATAATTTTGAAAAGTTTCTTCATTTTTCCCTCCGTCTCTGACTTTAAAATGCAAACAAGATAATTTATTTCTCATTCATGTCATTCCTTACTATTTTCCGAGTCACTTTTTATCAGATATGAATTAATATCTTTCAATAATTCTTCAATAATTTTATTTTTGCTTTTTGTCTTATCATCAGAAGGTAGCGTATCAGCCACTTTTAAAGCAATCGAGATATTTTGCGATAACACCAATTTATTGTGATATTTACTCATACTTACAATAGTCTTATTGTATAAGTAGAAAAATATAGCCGCTATAAATTCAGTGATAACTCCTGAAGCGCAGGTAACATATGACGGTTCCGTCTTTTCAAAAAACATTGCCACAATTCCTATCCCAAGTAATACTGCTCCAAAAATAGAAACACAGGCTGTTACAAAAAAACCCTTTTGCGCCTGTTCTCTAGTCTGTAAGTAATATTGGTCAAGATATTTGTAGCTCATCTTAATAGAATTTTCAAATACATCTTCCTGTACTTCTTCTTTTATATCCTCTGCTTCATACTCTAACATTTTTCTACGAATTTGGTTTTCTTGTAATTCAAACATCAAATATGCGTAAATTGCAACGAGTATTCCAATCATGACTGCTACTATAATATAACAAATTGCCCTAAAAACAGTAATTTGGGATAAAGCCATTTCATATAAAGCAAAAAGTACGCCTGTAAATATCGCCGCAAATATTCCAAAAAGCAAAGAATACATACTTTTTCTTTTATGCAGATCTTCTACTCTGAGTTTTAATTTCCTGTATTCCTTCTCGCGTGTTTCATTATCATCCTCTTTTATTACATCTTCCATTCGTCATCCCTCTTATCATCATTACACCAATTTTCAGTGCTTTTATTCCTTATCTCCATCATCCGGCTTCTTTTCTATCCGCTTCAACCCCTCCGCAATTGACAAATAATGCATTTCAAGCGGCTCAAATAACGCCTTTGTCTCAGGAGGCGAATCAATTGATGTATATATTTGCATTCCTTTATCAAGCAATTTTTCTAATCTTTCAAAAGATTGTTCAACTCTGCCTCTCTCATCACCATCTTGTAGTTGGTATCCTGTAGTTTCCTCTAAATCTTCTATTGCGTTTTCAACACTAATTTTATATGTCTCTTCCACATATTTAATTATTTCTTCTTTCATCTTTTGGTCACGATTTGATTTTTCAATCTGCTGTCTTTGCATCAAGTAGGTCTGCTTATGACTTTTTATTACAATACACTTATCTATAAATGCAGCAATATTATTTAACAGAACACTTCCAGCTGCTATAGTAGCACAGGCAACACCGATAATTAGCCATGTTGAACCAATATCTACACTTTTAAATTTTAGACTCGCATCATTGCTTTGGAAAAAAGGGCATTTTGTAAAAACAAATTCTAACCCATCTATATATTTTTTAAACTCGGTAATATCATCAGTCTCCGGCACTTTAATATCTAATCCTATTTCCTGCTCCTCTTGTCCCAATGATTCATACAATTGAATGATACAGTCTATTTTTCCCTTTATTCGTCCAGCTGAATCCGCTTTTTGCTTTAATGTTAAATTATCATTTATAATCACTCTTGCAAGATCATTACTTGAAGTATTGAAATATTCTATATCTCCCAATCTTTCATCAATACATACTTTTAATGATTGTAAAATTTTATTTAAGTTTTGCTGCATATTATATGTATCAAGAATTTCAGCTGTTTTCAGCTTTTCCTCATAATTGTCAAGCATACCTAATACATCATTACATATAATGTTTATTTCCAAATAATTATCTTTACACCTTCTATAAATTTCCCCAAACCTCATGTACGATTCCTCCATTTTTTATTCATAGTATACCATATAAAGTCGAAAAATGGAATAATATAGTAGACAATAAAAAGGAAGCCTGCTGCAACAGACTTCCCACAACGTTTGATTTAGAATTTTACAAATACTATTTTGCCACCTTTATAATGCAAAGTCAAGGAATATTTTTTGCAGGTGGGGGATTTAATGAACGTTCAAACCGTCCACCCCAAAAATAAGCGCTGATACTTTTTCTGTAGCCGCTTTAATATCATCATATACACTTCTGACAGATATGTTCTGTTTTTCCGCAATTTCCTTTGCAGTCATGACACAGTCCGCCATATACATATCCCATATGACTTCATACCGTCTCGCTTCAACCTCCCGATTGGGGGAATTATCACAGTAAGCCGCATATAATCCAAACATTGTTTCTATATGTGATACAATTACTGCTGTCCTGGTGGCGCTGCGTTTTATGCTTTCGATAATAACCTCGTTATCATACATTGTCATCATTGATTCCATTATTTCCAACGCCGACTCTTCCATCTGTGTCCTGCCGAATACCGAATTTTCCGCGTGCTTCTTCAGCATATGGTAATTCCGCAGAAGCAGTTTTGTATTCCGGAGTCTGCGGTCAGCCCTGATACCATATTCCTTTTTTCGTTCCTGTTCGAACGCTTTCAGCGCTTCTTTCGCCCCAATTGCTGCTGCTTTTTCGTAAATATCTTTTAACTGATCCGAAGTAATGGAAATAAAAGATACTTCCTTCACCGGTTCCTGCGGTTTATCTTCCTGATCGGTTCCTGATTTTTTAGATTTTTCCTCCTGATAATCAGCTATTGCCTTATCCACAATGCCCTTCTCCAAATGCATATCCACTGCAATTTTGTCCGTTGTCCAACCAGCTTTTCTTAAAGCCATGATTTTCTTTACGTCTGCTTCCCGCATTTTATCGCCCTCCCTATTTTAATTCGCCCCAAATTATGGTACAATATAATTGTCTGTTGGGAGGGTTGCGGAAGCACTCTCCTTTGCTCTTTTATTCTGAAACCGTCTGCAGATATTCTTCCATTGTCACCTGACCCTGTAATGTGCGATAAGGAATGTTGGCTGTTTCCAAAGCATTATTGGGACATCTGTACCTCATACTTATGCCGAATATCCTTTTGTAGCACACAGGTCCATACCCTGCCTCCCTGCTTATCGCGCTTTTCAGCTTTCTTCCACAATTAACGCATATCATATACACCATCCTTCCGGCTTTTCTATCCTTTCAAAATTGATAACCCATACCCACGGATTGGCATCCCACCCACAGATTTCCAGTTCTGATTTTTTTACTGTGGAATTCCACAGTCTGATAAAATCATCCCTTGTCTTCTCCCCGCTGCGGGAATTAAGATACTCCGGCATGACTCCCTCCATAATAATGTCCACATGTGTAATATCCTTCAGCCTCTCCGCCCTGACTTCCGTTACCTTCAGCCAAATACGGGCTGCTTCCTTTGGCATATGAATTGAAGGACGCCAATTGACTCTCTTTGAATGCGGATGAGCTGCTCGGTATATATAGCAGCCTTCAGAAACGGTATCCTTATCCTCATGAACCGTCGGCGTTTTTCCGGACATGCAGGAATCATCTTCACGGGTGTTCATGCACTCAATACAGCACTGAAACGCCCATGTTTCCCGGACATACAGAATATCATCTTGATAAAAAGGCGGCTTCATATCAAAGCAATAATGCGGTTCTTCATAAAAACTTATTTTTTTCGAAAAAATAGTATTCTTATACACTTTTGTATTGTCAGCTTTAGGGAACTCTCCTGTATAGTTATTTTTCGGAAATTTAATCAAGCGCCTTGTTTCGGTTTTTCTATCTTCCAAAATAGCTGTTACCATTTCCGTATTAAATATAATAGGCCGTATCACTCCACATTCCTCCTTTAATGCCCACTTCGCAGCATACAAAACAATAATTCTGTCATTGGTCTTTTTCTCAGTCCCGGAACACATTTTTGTATGACAGCCAGTTTCCACTGTACGTTCTCGCAATCAATTTTGGTCGGATTTTCAAATTCATCCGTCATTTCAGACATAAAAGGTATTGCTACCATTATTCCAAAATGCGAAGACGATTCCGGCGCTGCTTCATGCAAATGTCTTGCAAACGTTCCATCTCGAAAATCCTGCAACAAGTCCTTATAACATTCCATCGTTGTTACTATGTAATTCTTCTCTCCGAGGAAATTTAATCCATTTCCGCTATAAACATCTTGTTTGCAGCTCTTGATTTCATAGCAGACAAATATGCCTTTTTCTATGTCCGACACAGAGAGCTGTCTATCCGGAACGAATTGCATATAGTCAACCCTCTTAGGTGTTCCTTTGGCCGCCCACGGGTCGATGCTTACCTCTTTCGCCCAATATTTCCCCGCCCCCGAAAGCCTGTCTGAAGCAAGCAAGCTTCCAAGAAACTCCGTTGTCTTTTTTCTATCCATCACAATCCCCCTTAGTTTTCTCCAGTTCATCTAGTCTTCCTGACAGAACCAATGCTGTAGCTTCAATGACAATGCTCATTATCGTCATGTCAAGCTCTTTCCAGTCAATATGCCCTTTTGCCTGAAATTTCTTGTTTTGCCCTGCTGATTTCTGCGTGGTCATCTGAATCAAATCGTAAACATATTCTTTTAAAGACTGAATATCTGCCTGCTGCCCTTTATCCATAAGAAATCCCCACATAAGGCTTTTTATTCCGTTTGCCGGATTTTCTGTTGCTCCAATCAATGAATTTGCTGGGTTTTCCTTCATCCTGTCAACCTCTCTTCCTTTTAGCTTGAGCTTCCCGAATACATTTTAGTTCCATAAATTCAGAAATGGTGCCGGTTTTCTGATACATCTCCAAATCTTTCAAGGCATTAAAAATCTGAACCTGTTCAAAATCTGTCAGCCCCTTTATTCTATCATTATCAAATTTATCTATCAGTTTGGCTAGATCACCTATCATTTCACTTTTACCCTGTGATGTTCATAATTCTTTCAATGCGGCTTCGGCTGATTCTTTGGTGGGGAAAACTGTTTTACCGATTTCGCTTACTGCAAAAGTTCCCGTAATACTTCCGTTTGAATTTGTATAGTAAACAACAACTTGGTCTAAAACCCTTTCTTCTTCCCAGTCATCATCATTCATAATTCCGAAAGAAAATCCCGTAACCTCATAACTGCATGGTCTGCCAAAATCAATATCCCAAACCGTATCTCCCACAGCACAAGGCAGTTTCATCAGTCTGTTTTGTTCATCTAAGTCATCGTATTCTGCCAGCTTTTTAAAATATTCGTATTCATCACAATCATCAGAAATCAATTCTTTTGAATTTCCATTTTTCAATATCCAGATCCCAACATCTGTATGAATTTTATTATTTGATAATGTCAATCTCTCCATATTTTCCTCTCCAATCACCCTAAACCTATCTTTTGTTCGCTTTCTTGACTTTTTCAATCTCTACAAGAGGAGGCATATTGACACATTTTTTCATTCCCTCGGACAGTTCCTTTGCTCCCGGATTATTTCGTTCCACTTCATCAGCAATGTGCCGGAGAACCAAGACAATCAATCCGGCATCTGCCTTTGCATATGGTGATATTGCGTCAATAATCCGTTCTGAATAATATTGCAGCCCTTTCGACACAAGCTGCATCGCTTCATTTGTTTTATCCTTTTTAATCAATTCATTGCCCCTGTCCACATAGCTACTCATTCTTGGTTTTACAATCTTCATCATGGCTTTCCCCTTTGTTTTTACTTTCGCTTTTCTTATTCCTCCCACGTTTTATAGCTAACGTGATAACATCAACATCTGCTCCGATATCATCCGTCGTTTCTTTTTGCCCTAATTTCTTTCTGCATTTTCGGACATTTCCTTCTCCGCCTCATTAAGGAACTGAGAGAAAAAATACAGTTGATTGTTTTCATTCATCTATAGTTCACCCCGTTTCACTTTTTGGTACGTCTGACACTTTCCCATTACACCATTACAGTTTTCGCAGGTCCGGTACTTTTCGCAGCGGTCATCATTCGGACAACCCTTTCCTGCATACTTGTTTCCCCAGTCCCAACAAGTTGTTCCTCCGTTCCTACTACAGCACCAATAAACACAATTCCTTTCCTTATGAGCCATAATTTCCCCCTTACTGTATCCATGCCTCCTGCGGCATGTTGCTTATAAGCCTGTCCAGTTCTTTTACTTCCTTCACGAAATCATAGCGGAATCCATTCGATTCCCTGTCAGCTTTTTCGTATGTTTCCCCGATCTGTCTGACCATCTGTATGTATCCGATATTTCCATCTTTCAGGATATCCATCGCCGCTTTCAGGCAGTCGTACCGGTATATCAGCGCCACAAACGACTGGTATATCCGGAAGCACTGTCTTGATGCGGCTATCAGTTCATCTTTTGTGAGACGTTTAAGCGATTTTCTGCTTTCATCTTCCGCGAATGCGTCCGTACATGACAGTCCAAAATAATCCTGCTCATAGGAATCGTATCCCAAAAGCCCTCCAAAGTCCTCGCCTGCCCCAATTCCCACGAAAAAGCTATCAAAACAGTCCGGCATCCATTCCTGATTCAAATCACAATACATTCTTTCACACTCAGCGCATAAATCGCTAAACATCATTTTGAATTCATATGCCTCGTCCTCATTTCCGTCCAAAGCGTTCACCAATGTTTCATCATCCGTGTCAACATACCAGTGGACGCTTTCGCATTCCTCCCGTATATCGTATAACCTGTCACGGATGGTCTGTAAGTTTAAATCTTTTACTATCGGTTTTTTATACCTCATCAGCCTTGCCTTCTGCCGTTTTGTTTCCTCCGCATCTGTCATCTTTATACCTCCGTAAATGCATCTTTCCCTGGTTTTTCGCTAAAAAGTTTTAACCGTCTACAGCCCCTATAGCTGTAATTGATGCCAATAGTGTCGCTACTGTCCAAAAAATCTGCCATTTTGTCATATTTTTAATCCTTTCTAATACCCCTACCTGTTTCCATTTCATGTCGTATTCCTTTGGATCGTTTTTATCTTCTTCCTGTTCTGTTCCGCCCCATAATCTGATAGGACAAACTTATCGCAGTGCTCTTTTATCATTCCCCGATGCCTGCAATCTCTAGTATACTCATAGCATTCATCGCAGTTGAAACAAGATTCAATTACCTCATCCGGTCTGACCGTATGCCACAACTCTTCAACATTATTCACACAGTAATGACATACACAATTTACACATTCTATTACAGGATTATCGAGCTCGTACAGAAGCTGCTTAGATATTTTGTACTTTTTTTCTGTCTGCTGCACTTGCGGTTTTTTCATAAAATCGTATAAATCCATTTGTCCTTTCACGATTACTATCCTCTAATAGTATGTAGCATTAAAGTTTTCCACTGCCCACCTGTTTCCTGTCGCTTCCACTGCAATTTTCGTACGCTCCTGTGGCGATAACCCCCTATGAGTCAAACTGTCCAACGCCTCCATAGTTCCACATTCATCACAAATCATGGTTTTATTATCAGTTCTCGATAATGCCAACAGCCGTTTAACTTCCCTGCCACATTTCGGACATTTCTTCATATCGCACCTCCATAATCCGCAAATTCCATCTGCCTTCCCATAGGTTCATAATTCATCCAAAGCACTTCCTTCTTCTTGCAACAGACCTGAGAATATGATGTAGCTTCGTATCTTTTCCAGTTTCCAAGCATATCCTGATACAATTCCGTATCATAACCACTTATCAGCACAGGTCCCTTATGCCGGAGCAATAGCCGGAGCAGCATTTCATGCTCGTCATCATCCATTTCACACCGGTACTGTTTTCCATGCCGCGTTTTCAAAAGATACGGCGGATCACAGTATATCAAAACATTTTCGTAATTAAAGCGACTTATCAAATCCAATGCAGGTCTGTTTTCAATCTGCACTCCCCGAAGACGTTCTGCTGCCTGCATAATTTTTTCCGGAAGACTGCACCAGTCCCATGATGCATACAACCGTTCCCTGCCCTGTACATCATTTTTCCACCCGACTTTTTCTCCATTTGTGCGGAAACCATGTCCCATATTAAGCCTTATGTAAAAGTTCAAGGCAGCTTCAAACTTATCATTCGGCAGCTCCGCATATGCGCTCTCATATACTTGCCTTGAATATGGTGTCAGATATATCATTTGGGCAAGCTTTCGGGGCTCTTCCCTGATGCATTCAAACAGGTTCACCACATTGCTGTCCAAATCATTGACGGTTTCAATGTTCGAACGAGGCTTGTTAAAAAGGACCGCGCCACTCCCAAAGAACGGTTCCAAGTAGCTGTGGTGCTTTGGGAAAAAACTGACAATCCAGTCTTCCAGTGACCACTTGCTTCCCAGATATTTCAATATTGCTTTCATTAACCATTACTCCTTTTAATCCATATCACTATCAGTAAAATCCACACGCATATATTGGCTTTTTTGACCGTTATTTCTTGCCCTTGTAATGCTGTTGGCTATTGTAACCGGACTGACTCCAAGTATTTTCCCTAATTCATTTCTCGTATCTGCTACCGCTACTGGTAACTCATATTTGTCCTTTGTTACCATCATGAAAACATGGTCCATTTTCATCTCCTTTCCGGCGGTCGTAAGACCGCCAAAAATAGTAAACGTGTTACTGTGTGATATATAAATCTTTACCCAAAAGCGCTTAGTTAAGTACAACCGGCAGTACGATTACCTTAAAGTCACTGTCTTCCGCCTCGATAATCATTGGCATTTTGGGACTGTCAAAGGAAATACCTACATTGTCACATTCAAAAGCCTTTAAGGTTTCCAGTACCAGTTTCGCATCAAAACCGATTGTCAGGGGCTCTGAAAGGCATTCCTGCAGGTCAACCGTTTCGTGGTAATCGGTGGTCCTGTCCTTAATGCTCAGGTCCAGCCGTTCCCCCTGCAGGTCAAACCTGACTGGGGAACGTTCCTCCGTACACATCTTTGCCCTTGTCATGGCATCCAGTAAACCTGCCCTTGATGCGACCGTATGTATGGGGAGCTCTCTGAACATACCCTGATACCTTAGGTATTCCCCTTCAATGAGCCTTGTATATATTTCATATTCATTTGTAATAAAAACTGCCTGTGACTTATTGTGCCTGATCTGCACCTCACCGGATAATCCGAGCGATTTCAGCTTGTCCACCGTGTTTTTGGGTATCAGCAGTTTGAAATTTCCGTCAAATGCCACTGTGTCCCATGCAAGTACATGTGCATCCGTTCCGACAAAATTCAGTTGTCCGTCCTCAGCGCACAGATACATTGCCGTAAGGATACTGTTTGTTGCCTGCGCCGGTATCGCATATGCAACTCTTTTTATGGATTCCAGTAAAACCGTCGCATCTACCGTCAGCTCCTCTCCTTCCTCCAAATCATTTATTTTGGGAAACATCAGGGGATCCATCGTATCATAACTGTTTTTTATCTTATCCGCCCTGATTTCTATGGTATTATCCCGCCCCGCCGAAAACTCCACTTCTCCCTTGGGAAGGTTTTCAATCAGGTCAAATGCCCTTTCCGGAATAAGGAAGGTTTCCTGCCCATCTCCCGCCAGCTTTGCCTTAACCGTCATGGCCATGTCACTGGCAATCAGATATCCATCCTTTACCAAAACATTATGTAAGACTGCGTTTGTCCCTTTCTTTGGTACAACCCCTTTGATTTTATTCAGTTTTGCCGCAAGCTCCGTTTTTTGTATCTTCATCACTCATCAACCTCCAAATATTTACTAAGTACTGCGCCAATATCAATCAGCTTCGAGACACCGATACCGCGGATATTCCCAATTTCCATGAGAATATCCGAAATACTTACGTGAACCGGTTTCCGCGCCTGCTCTTTTCCACGGTTGAATCCCTCACTCCTCGCCTTTTCCACCCTGTCCTCAACATAATGCACCAGCTGTTCATCCGTCATTTTCCGCATTTTCACGGCTTTTTCATGGATAATGTTCTCATCCGTCGTGCGTCTGCAGCTTCTTCTTTTTGCCATAGTGCCCTTCCTTTCTTCCCTTGACACATTCCGTACCGCAATTCCCGCAGTATGGTCCGCATAACCCTCTTTGTTCCTGTTCCATTCAGACATCATTGCCGCAGGAAACAGCCCCAATATTTTTCGCCAGTTTTGGTACGTCCAGCCCGTAATTGCCACAAAATTCCTTAAAACAGTCATGGCACATGAATCCAAACTGTTTCGGCTGCTCACCCCGTTCGGACCTTGCAAGCAGGGTAATCATGTCGCTTTTTTTCATGTATACCTTGCACTCCGCACACACGTCATACAGTTTCTTTTTCATTTTCGGACTTATCTCTGAATGCCGGAGCACTTCTGGGAAGTCCCTGCGCATGTTTCCTTCGCCCACAATGGGAATCAGGCTGTTTTTCATAAATACAGGCACTCCCATTTCATCACACAATCTGACAATATTCCCCACCCATTCTTTTTGGGGGACAGCCCTGTTTTTTCTGTTTCCAGTTTCCGCACCGATAATTACCCAGTCCGTAAAATTTCCGATTACAATTTTCATGCTTTCGTCATCCGAAATATCCTCCAAAAGCGGTTCAATGCTTAGGAAGGCATGCGCGGTACAGGGTAAATCCTGCAGTGTTGCTTCCGCCGTATGCGCCTGCCGGGAATCCGTGACCGTCACCCCGTACCACATATTTCTGCTTTCCGGAAGCTGCTCTTTCAGAAACAGCTCAATATACCTGTCAGGATTTTTAGTTAAAAACAAATAATTATGTATCGGATATTTCCGGCATACGTCAAATATATCCCTAATCCAGTCATCCGGTACCCACTTTCCAAACATGTCCGACATGGCGCCGACAAAAATGTTATTCCCCATTTTCAGTTTTCCGGGAATACCCATTCGGTATCTGTGCAGCGTCGGTTCAAATTCAAACGGATACACCAACGGATTTTCTGTTTCATTCAGCATCGGGACGTCCAATACATACAAATTTTCGCCTCCGTCCGCTGCCGGAACCATGCCGTAATCCTTTTTCGCCATTTTATTCAGCCTTACATCACCCGCAAACCTGACGGTCAGCCGGCGCGCATAGCAATACGGGCAGCCGTGCCTGCATCCCGTAACAGGATTCCATGTATGATCGCACCATTCGATCTTAGACCTGTTCATATAACTTTCTCCTTTCAGCCAAATCCGAGTTCCCTGTCCTTTGTCCACACAACGCCTGAAAAATTGATTTTTTGTCCACATCTGCTGCAATAATTAGGTGTATGGTTTGGTCCCGCATTCAGCACACTTTTGCATTTCGGACAGTAATGGAATTTGTGCTCCGTAATGACAAACCCGTATTTCAGATAGGTCTCCGTTTTTTCTATTGGTCTTCTTGCCATATTCCTAAACATTCTTATCCCGCCCTTCTTTGTTTCTTTGATGCATTTCCATACTCCAGCATCTTCATTTGGAATATTTCAACAAATGCCTTAACTTCCGGTGTCATATCACAATTATGACTGCCTCTGCATTGGACAACCCTGCCCTTCCATTCCAGTGTATAATATGGTTTCTCCGGATCCGCTTTTTTACGGATAAAGAAAATCATTGTTTCACCTTTGCTTACCTTTTCCATGAATGTACCGACACAATGATGAAGTGTCTCGCCTTCTTCCTTTAGCTCTTCCAGTTTATTTGGCAGTCTGACAAACAGTCCGTCGACATCAAGGTTCATAGCCTCTATTTCCATAGTTTCTTTTTTCATTTTTCTAAGGATCCGGTTGAACCGTTCTGCATCTTCTTTTGCCTGTTTTTCCTTAAACCTCATATACTGTCTGGACATTTCATCATGGACTCTGTTGAAATTCGTCGGAAACAGATTAAACTCATTCCGCATATCATAACCCATTTCCTCAATCCATTTCGTATAGTCAAAATAATCCTGTGCATACGTTATCCTGTTCCTGTCGATATACCTGCGTAATTTATGCAGAGTGGTATATCTCATTAAATCTATATATTTTTCATAATAATTTGCATACCTGTCATCTTTTATGTAGCGTAAATCCTCAAATTCATCCCATTTTAGATCCGGTTTGTATCTTAATACCGCCAAATCCCTCATTCCCGGATTTCCAACCCTCCGGAGCATGTTGAACTGGTTCCTGTTAATGCCAAGCGTTCCAAGAATGCTATTCTGCCCGTGGTTCAGATTTACGTTACTATATCCTTTATCAAGAAATTCCATTGTCATTTTATAGAACCCGACTTTCAGGAGCTGCTCTATGAACGGATATTTCCTGTATGAATTGAAATATTTATCAATAAACCACGGTGAATCAAAATAGCGTTCACATTCAGTATTTCCAATGAAAATATCCGGGACACTGTATTTCATGCATGTGCCAGCAACCGCCTCCTGCAGGTTCGTGTTGTACATTACCACGCTCCTTGGCGCGACTGTTTCTGCCGGAGTACACCATGAGGAACCCCTGTCCCTGTAATAGCACCACCGTATGTTTTCTGTTGTCCTGTACTTCGCCCACATATAATCCGTTGACCTGTCAGCACGGTGTACTGTCCGGTATCCCTCACTGGTAGTTATTCTGGGATTATGGAAATCAGGACTGAAATCCTTTATATGGCAGAAATACCTTGTCAGCACTTCTTCGTTACATGGCTGGACCAGTACGCTCCATTTCACCGATATTAAGCCCTGCCTGCCCATCCCCTCACTTTTTGCCAAGAGGAATTTATTGCAGTACGGACAGCAGACCGTCCTGTTGTGTTTCACATCATTCCTGTTATTCCAAATTCCTATCGTTTCATGCCGAAGATGCCTGCCCTTCAAAAGGAATGTTTTTTTGCAGCTGGTACAGAAAGCCCTCTTTTTCTTGGTATCATAAAAAATGTAATTGTCATCGCTGAACACGGTTTCCTCTATAAAATCCTGATAATCATCCGGCAGCTTCCCGAACTTTTCCATGTCAGTATCAATGATGTCTGTTTCTTTTTTATGCCTCTTCATCATCCGAGCTTTTTTTACATTCTGCTGGTACTGGTCAAGGAGCGTAAACGCAACCCTCTCCCCATTATCACTGTTATTGCGGTTCCATTTTCGGAGCGTGCTTTCAACCCTTTTTGCATCCCTGTCCGTCAGGAACTCCAACTGATTATAATTCCACCAGTATTCACTCCAGCCGCTGTCCCTGCATACCAGATGTAATAACGCTCCTGTCCTCCACTTATTGCAGTCCGTTTCAAGCGTAATATAATCGTCCTTTTGGCAGAATACCCTGAATAACAGTGATATGTCCTGCTTGTTTTTTCCGCTTACCTGATACACATTCAGTATCAGCGTTTCTTCTGTGCCAACCTTTTTCTTTTGTGATGCGATAACACCACGGATATTATCATTTTCTGCTGCCATCGCATGGATTCTTGGGATATCCGCCTTTGGAACCGGTACTGCCCTTAATTCTTTTTTTATCATTTGCACCGCCCCCTATATTCCCATTAGTGAAAACATGTCAAGCTGCCCTTCAATTTCCATGTTATTCCTTTTTGGTTTTTCCTTTGGCGTTGCCGCTTCATTTGATTTTTCCTTTGGTGTTACCGCTTTCGAATTATTTTGCATGGATTTTACTTTTTTAGCCCTCTCAATCCGTTCTTTCCTGAGCCTTTCGGCTTCTTTGGCTTTCCTTTCCTCTTCCACCTTATCGTCTTTGCGATAGTAATCCTCAGCCCATTCATATACGATGTCACTGCGCACAACCGCCTTTTTATGAATAGCCTGCTTTTCTGCATTGCAATATATATAATCAAGGCACTTTTCCCATGTCTTATGCTCCTGTATCACATCCTGAGCAAGTCCCAAATCATCTTCGCAGCGTTTGAGCAAATATCCAATAACAGGTTCTGCAAAGGTTTTATCCTTATCAGCTTTCAACTCTTTTTCCAGTTTTTCCTTCGCCATTTGCTTTACGGATACCGGATCAGGAACTTCTATATTGTCAGCCGGTACATCACTTTCGGATTTCCCTTCTGATTTTTCTTCCTGATTTTCTCCAGTTTCCTTATCCGCATCTTTCTTTTCCAAATCTGCACTTTTCTCCTCAGCTTCAGCTGCATTGACAATTCTCTTCTCTGATCCAACAGTCGCTTTATCTTCCTGCATGACATACTCATATTCCTTTTCAAGCCTCTTATTCTCCACATCGAAAAGCGTATTTTCGTCCGCATCGTAAAAAACCGTCACTTCCCTGCGTTTCAGAATTTTATATGTTATACCGTCCGACACAACATCAGCCTGCTTGTCTTCTTTGGAATATGCGGTTTTCAGATATTCCCTGACCAGATTTCCCCATACAACACCATAAACATTATCATTTTTATTTACTTTTACCGTCGCAAAATGCTGAATCTCGGGCGCGTAGGTAAAGTGTTGAACCTCTGTTTTCATTGCCTCCCTGGTCTTTTGCCATGTTTCAGACTGCAAAGCTTCTTTGTCCCGTTTGGAAATCTCATTTCCGCTAAACCCTTTCGTTTCCATAGTTGACCTCCTTTTTGTCAAAATCGAAAAATACATAAAAGTGCTCTTTTTCCACTGTTTTTTCGGTGGTTTCGGTTCCACTCATACTTTCCAACAGTTTAAACGCCCGCCTCCACTGCCATACACCCGATTGAAACATTGGCATGTACCAAAGTTCCTGTCCTTCATTCTCATGGGGAAACAGTACATGTCCGGTCAGCGGATTTGTTAATGTATTCCCTATGCAGACATATCCTGCGCATCCAAGCAGCGACATCTGTATGTAGCACATCATTCCCGCCACCCTGTCCACATCCTGCCCTACAAAAAGCACGTGGTTCTGAAAATTATATCTTGTGTTTTTCATGGTATTCGCAGCCGCAATCAGTGTCGCGCCCGCCCCGCATGCCGGATCACAGACGGATATGTATCCCTGCTCCGCTATCTTCCTTTCGGCTCCGCCCACGGTAACCCGTGACATCATTCTGCACAAATCGTACGGTGTAAAAAACTGTCCCCGCCAATGGTTTGACAGGTTCAGGTTCATGTACATCTTTCCGAGGAAATCCTGCTCCGACTTATTTTCCAAGGCAACGACGATAATCGCGAGTATCCTTGCAACTGCCTCAACCGAACCGAGGCGTTGTATGCACTGCGCATATTCCTTCTCCCGCTGCCCGTAATGTCCTGCCGTCCGGTCCACCGCATTACTCAGGGAACAGGCTATCGCGCTTATCAGATCCGCCCATACCTGCCACGCGCTCCGGGAATGGCAGAGCTGCCTGAAAACCTCCATGAATTCCTTTTCCGTGCCCTGTATCACTTCACTTCTTTTCATTCCACATCACCGCCGTTCGCTAATAGTTCACGTTCAATTGCCTGCATATCATAATTATTCTGCGGAAACTGATTGAAGCAGTTAGCCCTGATGTTTTTCCCCTGCCTGCCCCTGCTTTGGACAATCAGCGTCTCGAATTTTTCCCTGAACTTCTTCGTGCTGCGGATATTGGACTTCCAAAACCCGTCCGTGGTCGCGTATGTAAGTGCTTCAACGATGTCCGACTCAATCCTCCCATCCAAACGCTTCATCCGTTCAATTTCCACAGCCCATTTTCGTTTCTCCGCCTCCGTTTTCGGTACTTTTGAGTTTGGGAATACCGCCACACATGACCGGATCAGTATATCCACACACTGATATTCAAAGTCGCCGATTGGATATTTCTCCTGTATGTCATCAGGGGTATCATTTGGTCCGTTGCCCGCAGGCGCAACAATAATATTATTATCTATCTCTTTATCTCTATCTCTATTCTCTGTTTGGACTTTTTTTGGAACATCATTGGAAGCCTCTTGGAAATTTTCCAATTTACTATCATTGGAAGCCTCTTGGAAATTTTCCAATTTACTATTGTTGGAATTTTCTTGGAAATTTTCCAATATGTTATCTTTTCTTTTATACCTTGCCCACTTGGTTTCGGAACCTACCATCTGATGTAAACCCGGCAGAAAAATCTCCCCGTTTTCCAAAATTTCCACCAGTCCGATGTTCTTTAAAAGTTCCATTGCCACAACAACCGTATCAAATTCCGTTTTGGTTATCTCAGACAGTTTTTTCATGTCGTATGGCACTAACATTGTCCCTACCGTCCGAATCAGTATCCCGTCCGTTTTTAAGGATTTTAAGCATAATTTCAAATAAAAGAGTGCATACTCTTTTCCCTTCGGCTGTTCCTCAAGCCAGTTAATGGCATCATCATCAAAAAAATCCTCTTTCAGTTTCAGCCAGAAATATTTCTTTGCCAACTAATCACTTCCTTCCGCCAAAAGAACCAGCCTTTGGCATATTTTTTAGTAAACCACCCTGCTGCCGTTTTCCGTCTTCACCACGTCAATATTCTGCGGAAAACGCGCTTTCATGGTGGGGTCATGCGTGATTGCCATAATCTTGATATTGCGGTACCTTCCCTGAATGGTTTCCAGTGCGTCACAGTACGCCTCAACACCGTCCGAATCAAGGAACGGTGGTTCGTCAATGAAAAGCATTCCGAGCTGGATTCCTGCCGACGATGATTTCAGTTCCGCCAGTGCCAGGATTACGGAAAGCGACGATTTTACTTTTTCCCCGCCTGACTTTGACAGATATGGCAGCGCCGGTTTCCCGTTTTCCTCTATGAAAATGTCAAGCGACGTTTTTTCCCTGCCGTTTTTCTGTAACTTTTCCAGCCGGAAATCCACGCCCATTTTCCCGCCCGTCATCTGTCCGAGAATAGTATTGGATGTGGCACCCAGCTGCGGAATAATGGACCGGATAATCTGATGCGGAACGCCGTTCTGACTGAAAGCTGTCTTTAAGATTTCATAATCCGATGCCTCTTTTGCATATTCCGTCTGCCGTTCGTTCAATGCCGCAATCTGTTGTTTCAGACTGGCAGCCTGCTCCGACTTCTGACGCAGTGCCCCAAGCTTCATCTGCTGTTCCCGCACCAGTGCACTGACCGCATCCACTTCCGCATTCATTTTTGCAACGGCACCCGTCAGTTCCTCAATGCCGCACATGGCAACTTCTTCCTTCCCTATTTCCGTCTGCTTTTCCGCAATCTCCCTGTCAAGGTCTTCAATCTCTGCCGAAAGTTCCGATACCCTGTCCAACGCGCCTGTCCTGCGTACTTCCTCCACTGACAGTTGCTTTTCCTTTTCAAGCCAGGGTTTCAACATCAGTATGAAACTTTCCACCTCTGTGTGTTCCTCAAAGGATTTTGCGTATCCGTCACGCTCCTGGGCCGCCGCGTCGGCTCTCTGCCTTACCGCTGCAAGCCTTGTTTCCACCTCAAGCATATTTACCCGTAAATTTTCAATATCTGCTTTCAGCAGGACAATTTTACTTTCCCTCTGCTTAATGGTCTCAAGCTGCGAAGCATACGGGAACAGTGCCGCGCATTCGGTCTGAAGAACGGTAAGCGCCGCCGCATCAAAACCTACCGCATGCATTTCCGCATATTTTTTGTCAACGACCTGCTTCGATTTTGCAAGCTCGCAGTCACGCCGTGCCGCGATATCCGCATACAACACGTCAAACCTTGCTAGCTTTTCCCTTGCTTCAATGGCATCCTGCAAAAAGCGGCAGTGTGCATTGTCAATGTCGACGCATCCGGATTCGCCCAGGATTTCCACTTTCTTCTCAAGGACCTTTTTCTGCTCATCCAAAGACTTTCTTTCCGTATCAAATTTCCCTGCCGTTTCATCATGGTGGAACACAGCAACGGAATGTTCCGTCTTTGCCTGCTGATACGCAACCGCTTTTTCCTGCAACTCCTCCAGTTCTGCTTTTTTCCGTTCATATTCTGCCGCTTTTTCCCTGATAACGGAAGCCTGTTCTGTCGGCTGCGCCAGTATAAGTTCATATTCCTTCTGTTTTATTTTTGCAGCGTATCCGTCAATGTTCAGCCGTTCGGTTTCAGCCTGCCGCGCAAGTTCTTCTGCCTCGTTTTTTTTGGATAAATACAGCGCCGTTTCTGCCGCAAGCGTTTTTTCCTTTTCCACCATGGAGTTGTACTCCGCAACCTTTTCCATGATTTCATTCCTGCCGTCCAAAAATTCAGTGCTACTCTTGATAATTGCCTGTTGAACATCCCTGTTCTGCTCTGTCGCCGCCTTTTTGCTCTGCAGAGTAGTAATAGATGCCAACAGCTTTGTCCGCCTTTCTGCGGCTGCCTGCTGATTTGCAAGGATAAGTTTCTGATGATCCCTTTCTGCTATCTTCGCCTGCAAGCTTCTCTCGTACCCTGCCAGTTCCGCCTGACACGCTGCAAGAGCTTCATCAGGATTTCCAAGCTGCGAAATCGTACTGCTGTGGATTTCAATTTCCTGTTTCAATTCACGGTTCTTTGCCGCGTTTGTCTTTGCCTTATCCTGTGCGATTTTCTCCATTGCCTGATAAACCCCAAGACCGAGCAGGGTTCCAAGTACCTCAATCCTTTCCTCCGGTTTTGCCTGCAAAAACAAACCGTACTGGTCCTGCATGATAAGCGCACAGGATTTGAATGTTAAGCTGTCCATTCCGAGAATATCCACAATCTCCTGCTGCGTGTCATTGTAACGTTCTTTTGAGCAGTCTTTCCAGTCACCGTCAACAAGCTGTGCAATATTCAGCGTCCCTTTCCCGGAACGTGCCCTCGTCCTTGTAACCCTGTATGTCTTTTCACCGATACGGAACGTGAAGATAATGGCGCCGGAACGGGCTTTTTCGTCGTTCCGTATCCATCCCGTCAGTTCTCCCTCCCTCGGTTCTTCATACAGGCAGTCAATGATTGCGTCCATGAACAGGCTGCTTTTGCCTGCTCCGTTCTGTCCGTTAATAGTGCAGAAACTTATATTCTCAAAGCTGAAATGTTCTTCCTCATAGTTGCGGTAATTCCTGACCGTAATCTCCACCGGCTCAAACATTCCCGTATTGATTGCCGCGGTCATTCCCGCCTCCGCCTCCGAAATGACCGGTCTTGCTTTCAATACAAGCGCCTGTATCTCTTCCTGCGGAAACTGCTTTTCCTCCAAATATCTTATAAGGTTTTCTTCCGGATCCGTTGTGTTGGCAAGTTCCTGTCTGTTTGCAAATTCGGCAATTTTCTCCGGCAATATTTCCCATACCATGAAGGCGCCGTCATCAAGCAGCTCCTTCTCGAGCAGCGCCGTATTCAGCGCCTTGCTGTTCTCCGCTGAGCAGGTGTAGTGGATGCGGACAATCTTGTCATCCACCTCGCCACGCCATTTATAAGTCGCAACCATGTCAACTGCACCTGCATTCAATTGACTAATGTCTTCATTATCAAGGCAGATTGTCTTAAATTCCCTGATTGGCGTTTTAATAAAGCTGCTGTCCCATCCCCCAAACGGCAAATCCGTGTGGAGCCAAAATCCCCTCTCCTGTCCCGCGTCGTTAAAATTTATGGCATTTACCGCACCCGAATAGTACCAGCTATTTGACAGTATCCTCTGCGGTCTGTGAATATGCCCCAAGGCAACCAAATCATAGTCTGCCGCCAGTAATGCCTCCTGCGGGATGACCGGCTCAAACTGCGTCATCATCATTGTCTGTCCGCTTTCCGTATTGCATCCGGGTACCGTATAATGCGCCATGAGGATGCTCGTCTTATCCTGCCTGCACTGCGCTTTCAGTCCCGTAACAATATTGGCAAGTTCATTTGTTATCGCAGCGTTTTCATCCTCCTTGGAAAGCCCTGGAAATTTTGTACGGTAAATCCCGCTGTCAAATCCCGGAAGCACCGCAATATCCGCGTCATAAAACGAAAGGACCTGCGGCGTTGTCACGATATGCACGTTCCGGCTGTCCGCGAACATCTCCCCAAGGACGTTGAACTGCCCTGCGCCGTCATGGTTCGGCGTGCCGCGCATGACAACAACCTGCCCTGATACCATTGCCAGTTCCCTGATATAATGGATTGCCGTGATGATTTCCTCACAGCATCTTTCGGACCATAAGCGTCCTACATGGAACACATCGCCGGAAATAAGGGAATAATCCGGTCTTTCCTCTTTTGCTGCCCGTACCAGTTCATTAAGGCAGCGTTTCGTGTCCTCCGTCCGAAGGTTGACTCCGTCTTTTACAGGACTGCGGAATGTGCCCAAATGCCAGTCTGCCGTATGTAATATTTTCATTTTTTTACCGCCTCCTTTGCCGCTTTTCCTTCCAAAATCATCTTATTTAGCTGCTGCTCCAAAACTTTAAACGTGGATTCCTCAATTCCGCAGAAATCAATTCCATTGTCAGTCAATTCCTCACCGACAAACAGGACATTTCCCATAATATAATTCTTATGCCTGTCCGTTTCATAGAGATAGCTTCCAATCAGATTTAGATCATTTTCCTTCAGTCTGCCTTCTTCATCGACAAGCATACTCACGCACTGCCCCGGAACTTCGGTCGGTTCATCTTTCATATGCAGTTCCGTATACAGCCGCCTTGGCATTACATGCTCATATATGCTGCAATAATTTCCAATCAGTTCGCGCAAAAACTGGTTCTGCCGCGCATGGGTTCCGATTGGGAACTCATGTACCGTTAATTCAAGATCTGTCGAAATCCTAATTATCTTCATTATTTACCTGCTCCTTTTTGACATTTCATGCATAATGGTCTTCCGAATTTATTAAGGGAATATGTATACACATTTTCTTTTATTTCCTTTTCACACTCAGAACAGAAATATCCTGTCGATTCTTCCTGCTGCGACAGTTCTTCTCCCTGTCCTGACGGTACCTGTGGTGTCTGCTCATAATCCGTATATAACTCCTCATGATCCACGTCGCATTCTGATGCAAACACAGGATTATCCAAGTTTTCTTCCGGATTAAATGTATTTGCAAAAACCTCATTGCCAAATGACCGAGCCGCAGGCGGTACAGATGCCGCCCCAAACATATTTCCCATAGAGTTCATTCCCTGCTGCAGCATTGCCTGCCGGACTGATGCGTCCGAATAATCCGGAGAAAATGTTACAGTCGGAACCGCAAAAGGCTTATTGAGTTCTTGCAGCTTATATGTTCCCTTTATTCCCAAAAGTGCCCTAATAACCCTAAGAATTGCTCCTGTCTGAGCTTTTTCAGACGCCGTTTTCCGAAGCAGCGTCATATTTACCAACACAGAACGTTCAATATACTTTTCCCTGTCACAATCAGCAATGACATAATATTTCTCCGGTTTATTCCACTGATTAAGATTTTCCGGATTTTCACGCCATTCACCCTTGAACATTTCCGCAGCAGCTTTAGCTGCTTTCCACTCATGGATACCCATAATAGATTTATCCATAAACTCAAGACGGTATTTCGCCTCTTCATCATCAAGGCAAATGCGCTTTGTTTCCACGTGAGTCTTAAAAGTTCCGTCCGGAAGCCTTAACGCTCCATACGCTTTTCCCACATAAGTATTTGAATTTTCCCGGATTACGGTTGTATGTTCCGGATGGAACTGGATGCCTGCGGCAGTTGCCAGTTTCATAAGAAGTGGTTTTGCGGGAGAAAAGAGATCCGCATATATTGCCTTTCCATTATGGTCTTCTCCAACTTTCGTATTTCCAACCTTGAAAATATCACCGGAATTTTCCGAAGTGTCCGCCGTCACTTCCATAACCGTACATTTATAAAACGGGTTAATCTGTACTGATGTAGCTGATGGGATCAGCAAGTTACAGTTTTGATACTTTGACTGTATTTCAGCCAACGCATTAGAATTGTCCATAAAAATTACCTCCATATTGTTTTTTCTATTGATTTATAAGGCAGAAGATGTTACAATATGGTTACGTGTTGGGCGCCTTGACTTTTGTCGGGTGCTCTTTTTCCATATTGCGCAGCGTTCCGCATAAATCCACCGTCTCTTTTGCAAACGAAAGACTCCTGACATATTCTTCCGTCAGTTTTACAAGATACCAGTGCTGCAAAACCGTCAGCCTCCTTTCCTGTCCGTATATGTATTTTTGTTTTTTCCTTGCATATTCCAGCGCCTCACGGAACTGTTCCGTCGTGATGCTACAGCCGAGCAGCTCTTCCACTTCCTTTTTCATTACAGTCTTTCCCACGCTTCAATCCCTCCAGTGCGCTGATAAAATAATGCATGGCGCTCCCTGCCGCACAGTACGTCATCGGAATAAGAAAATATTCACCTCCGACAGCTACATATCCCCTTTCCATGTACGCCATGAAAAATCCCCATTTTCCAACCATATAAGTAATCACTGCGGCATAGCAGCCTGAAATCAACAGATTAATCATTCCTTTAAACAATCCCACCACTCCTTGTAAGGAATTTGATATTTTATATCCTCTATATCCTGCGCAGGTACATTTACTGTTGATGCGTTGTTTAAATAGCTTATCCATGCCGCAACCGCAAAAGCAGTAATCCCAATTACCAAACACAGTTTAGCAATAACTTTTTTCCTCATATGCCGCCTCCCCGTCCCCGAACACAAACACAAGCTGTCCTGATTTCGGACTCATTTCTATATGTCTACTGAAAAAATCCTGTTTTTCTGCTTCCTCTGTCTCACAGTCGCACTTTTCCTGCGGATCCAAATGGCATCCGCATCTAGGACAAATACTGTAATATGCCATGTCATTCCTCCTGTTCTTCAACCATCACGCTCTCAACATCTTCCATAGGAAGCGCAAAAGTCTTTGCAAATATGTATTTATTTGCCTTTCCGGCAGGAAAAGCGTGCTCCCCCCTCTGTTTTGCTTCTGCATTAATATCCTGTATCACTTTAGATGCATAGCTTTTCTTACATCCAAGAAGTTTCATTACATCATTTGAAGTTACAAACAGTCTTTTAGGCTTTCCAATAACTCCTGATGCCTTTTCCAATGCCTGCATTCCATGCCCCCTTTCAAAGCTCTAAGTTTTCTATTTTTATTGAGTATGTTTTATCTCCTGTCCCATAATCGACATATCCACCTGGTGATAAATTATAGGAAAAGATATATTTTACTTCATGTCCTGTCGCTTTTTTGACAGCCGCCTTTAAATTATTCAAATCATCGCCTCCTACATATTTTTCTTTACCCAAATCTTCAAACTTTGAGCAATCCCTTCCAGTTCCTCAAGGCTTTCGAGCACCTTATGCATGTCCTGTCTTTCATCATCCGAAACAATTCCGTCTTCTGTAATGTCAAGCAGCAACTCCTTTGTTCCATCCAGTCTGCGGAATGCCGAAACCACCCTGATTGTTATCCTGTCCAAATCCTCAACGGATGCTTTTGACATCTCACTGCCAAGCGGGCACATTCCGGTGCAGTAATAATTCCTAAGCTCCGGCGCATTGTACAAATCCGCCATCAGGTGGACTTCTTCGGGATAGGGATTTATTAACCCTTTTTCTATCCTGTAGAGTCTCCCCCTGTCAATAGACATGATGTCCGCTGCCCCTTCCCTGCTTTTCAGCTGTTCATTGTGTGTTGAAGCCGCGCAGCGTGCCCGGTAAAATGCGTTTGAGCTGGTCTCTGCGGTTATATTTGACATTTTTCTTTTCACCCCCGTTCGGTATAATAAAACCAGTTACCCTATCAGCGCCATGTCAACGTCCAATGCATTACTGATAACCTTCACGGTTTCCTCCGGAACGATTATCCTTCCGTTTATAATGGAAGAAAGATACGATTTCGAGAAACCTGTTTCCTTACTCAACTGGTCAAGACTTTTTTCAAGCACAAGCATCTGTACCTTGCACTGCTTGCTCCACGGTGATAACCCCCTCTTCATCGGTGCACCCCCTTTCTGAAACTTTTTACTTTAATAAGTTATTACAATGTGTTACAATAACTTTGTATAAATTGCTGCCAATAACACTCCGCTTTGCCAAAATGAGGATCATGTATGGCGCAACAGATAACCCGGAGGTCAAACATAATGCAAGATTATGCTGACGACTATGACAAAATCATGTTATCCCTGAAAGAAAAATATGTCCTGCACCGCATACTCAAAAAGCGGAAAATATCATATGATTTTTGCAGTGAGCAGCAAAAGGACATATTCCTAAAACATGACCTCATATGCATTCAGCAGAAGCAAACTTTAACTTCAACAGGAAAGGTTATCGTTGATGGCAATGCTCCGAAATTTATACAGCCAACGGACAAAGCAACCCGCTATTTTTTATACAGGAAAGAAGATTATTTTAAAGGAAAACTTCCTGTTGTCATAGCCTTAATCGCTTTGGTCATAAGCATTATCAGCTTGGTTCTGCAATACCCTTTTTAAAGTATGCCAAGCCTTAACAGCAATGTCAGTATTGCAACAATTAAAGATATTGCTGAAATGCCCAATGGAAAATATGGGTGCTTGTCCAAAAATCGGTCAAACCAAGGCTTTTTTCTGTCTTCCATAAAAACTCCTTTCTCCGATTGCCGTCGGTAATTGTGATGTTTTGTTGTAACTCGTTGTTATGTATTTTTATAATAATTCAGCAAATGCTGAGTGTCAATACCTTTTTCAGCATTTGCTGAATTATTTTAGAAAGGAACGTTTATGAGTACCTTTGTTGACAATGTTACAAGCCTTTTAAAAGAACAAAAAATAACCAAAAATAAAATGCTTTCTGACTTAAATTTAAGCAGGAATTCCTTTATTGATTGGAAAAAAAGAGGTACTATCCCTAGTGCCTCTGTAGTTTCAGCAATCGCTGAATATCTCGGCACTACAATATCATCGCTTATTGGATATCCTGAAGAGGAAGAGATGCTCAATACATTTCCTTCAAAATTGACATTTCAATTAGATGTAACAGGAAAAAAAATATCTGAACTTGCTAATTACTTGGATATATCTGACGAAATTGTTATGAATTGGATTAAAGGTTCTGATAATACATATGTCAATTATTATGAGCAGCTATCAGATTTTTTTGAAATACTGCCACGATATTGGACCAGCCCCGGAATGCTCTCGCCAGGAATAGAACCAAATATTGATGAATATCTACTTATATTACTATACCGAGATTATAAAAATACTGGAATTTATGACCCCAAAGCCTATGGAGATCTAGAACATTATTTTCCTGGTTTACGAGTAACTACTAATTTCTCAGTCCTATATTCAGCAGAAGACAATGAATGGCTCTCACTTATTCATCGCCTCCCTGAAAAAAAGCGTGATGAATTTAAAGAAAGAATTGAAGGTTACTTAGAATGCTATGAAGAATCCGTTGCAGCGGATGAAGCATTAAAGAAGACAGGAACAGAAAACATGGGAAAATAATACCCTTCGAGTGGTACCGGAGGGGGAAATGACAAAGGAGATTATCATGAAAAAGCAATCATTTATATTACTTATTGGAATAATTCTATCATTAACCGGATGTGGTAAATCCATTTCCCAAGAAGATTACAATGCACAAGTTAAAGCATTTCGAGAACTGCAAGAGGATTATGATGCAAAAGTCATAGAACTAGAAAGTATACAAGAAAGTTATGATGCGCAAACAAAGGAGTTAAACTCTACAAAGGAAAAACTCATAGAAACTCAAAATGAAATAAATATTGTGAAATCAGAACTTACTGAAATGCAAAAAGAACTTGATGCAATAAACGAAAGTGAAATAGACTCTGAAACAAAAACTACTAACACCGAAAGCAAAACCGAACAGCATACAGAAGAAACGGATAAGCCCGCATCTGTTACTGAAAACAATGTCGAATCTTCTATAAATTCTGCTGCCAAAAAAGTTTTTGGATTTTCCAATGTAGAAAGCATAAATTATAATTCTGATACCCAATTTGTACTTATCAAAGCTAAAGGGAGTGATAATCTAACCAATAAGATGGTTGTCCAAGGAATGTTTAAAGATATTTTTGATACCCTAAAAGAACTGGAGGATATTGAAAATCTCTCCATAGACTTCAATATAACTTATCCATTAATAGATAAATATGGAAACGCTACTGAGGAAATAGTGATCAAAGCCTCTTATAGTAATGAAACACGCCAAAAACTAAATTTTGATAATCTGATATTTAATAATATTGATACTGCTGCTGATGAATGGTGGATGCACGCAGCATTGGAAGACGCCTTACAATAATTTCATAATATGCACCCTGCTCCGAGTCTTGCGGAAAGGGGAATGCTTATGACTACATATGAAGAATTTATGATTATACTGACAACTGGTCTTTTAATCGCTGCAATTCTAAATCTGAAAAATACGTAAGCCGCCCTGCTTTTTGACGGAGTAGGCGGCTTACTTAGCTAATTATCTTCGCCGGAGCAGGAAGCCTTAACCTTCCTTGTCGGCTGTCTTGTTAAGTATATTATAACAGATTATTGCAACTTTTCAATATAAAAAATTAAGCAACTTATTGTAATAACCACCACTGAGGGAGGTGCCAATTTTGCCAGTATACAAATACACCCTGAAAAACGGAAAAACAATGTGGTATGCCGCCTTCAATTACACGGACTGGACCGGAAAGAACCGGCATACCTGCAAAAGGGGATTTAAAACGCAGCGCGAAGCCAAGGAATACGAACGTTCCTTCATGGACCAGCAGAACAACAGCAGCGACATCCTCTTCTCCTCGCTTGTGGAAAACTATTTCGAGGACATGGAGCACCGCCTGAAACCCACAACAATGGAAAACAAGCGCTTCATCATTGAAGGCAAGCTGCTCCCCTACTTCGGCAGGATGAAAGTATGCGATATTGACACCATAAAAGTCCGGAAATGGCAGAACGAACTGCTTTCGTATCGGGATGAAAGCGGAAAGCCCTTCTCCCAAACCTACCTGAAAACCGTAAACAACCAGCTTTCGGCAGTCATGAACTACGCCGTTGCGCATTACCGCCTTGCATCCAATCCGTGCAAAGCCGCCGGCAGTATGGGAAAAAGCAGAGCTGATGAAATGAACATTTGGACGCAGGCACAGTATGAGCAATTCTCCGGCGCCATTCAGAAGTCGTCCATGAAACTGGCTTTCGACATGCTGTTCTACACCGGAATGCGCTCCGGAGAACTCCTTGCGCTCACCCCGGCAGACATCCTTCCATCAAAACGGGTGGACATCAACAAGAATTATGCAAAAGTCAAGGGGGAAGAGCTCTTTTTGGAACCGAAGACGCCCAAAGCAAAGCGGTGTATTTCCCTCCCCGACTTCCTGTATGATGACATCCACGAATACATCTCAAAGCTCTATGGAATAAAAAAAAGCGACCGAATTTTCTATTTCACGAAGTCCGCTTTGGAAAAAGAGATAAAACAGGCATCAAAAAAGGCAGGACTGCAGCCGATCCGGGTACATGACCTTCGGCACAGCCATGCAAGCATGCTCATAGAACTTGGCTTTACCCCATTGGAAATAGCCGACCGTCTAGGGCATGAATCAGTGAAGACAACCCTTGATACCTATTCCCACCTGTATCCGGACAAAGACCAAAAGCTAGCCGACAGACTGAACCAATTTCGACGGACACCGCCATCAGAAGAAATCACTTGAAACTCTACAGGGATTATGGTATATTGAACATAAAGAAGGACACCTGCTGTAACAGGTGTCCCATAGGAGCCCCACTCCAAAGGTGGAGTTTCCCAAGCGAGCAATTACCTCTCAGCGAGAGGCGCCCATCCTGGTTGCAACAGGGTGGGCATTATTTTTTTCGCTTGTGTTCCCTATCTCTGTCGAGAAAGGCAAGCAACGCTATAACAAAACTACCAAAGGCAATCAGCAAGCCGATTATCCCTATAAATATCAATATGATATCCGCAGCAGTCATTTGCGCCACCTCCCCTCCTATGTATTCCGGCAGGCCGGTCATTAAGCTTGGGAGGCTACCACCCCTGTCATGGGTTCCATATTGGAATACTATCACAGTTCGACAGGAATTTCAATCAGATTCTCCTTTCGTGGAATATGTGGAAGGTATTTCAAAAGCAATCTCAAAACAATCTCACGGAACAAAATCAAAGACCGGAAAACACTGATTTTATGCGTTATCCGGTCTATTTTTCCGTTACTCGAACTCAATCGTCCCCGGCGGCTTACTAGTCAAATCATAAAACACCCGATTAACCCCCCGCACCTCATTAATAATCCGGCTCATAACCACTTGCAGCACCTCAAACGGAACATCCGCACTCTCCGCCGTCATAAAGTCAACCGTATTCACTGCCCGTAACGCCACCGCGTAATCATAAGTCCGCTCATCTCCCATGACACCAACGCTCCGCATATTTGTAAGCGCCGCAAAATACTGCCCAATCGTCCTGTCCAATCCGGCCTTTGCAATCTCCTCACGATAAATCGCATCTGCCTCCTGCACAATCCGCACCTTCTTGGCCGTAACTTCTCCAATAATCCGAATCCCAAGCCCAGGTCCCGGGAACGGCTGCCGAAATACCAATCTCTCTGGAATTCCTAATTCCAGTCCCGCCTTTCGAACCTCATCCTTAAACAAATCCCGAAGCGGCTCAATAATCTCCTTAAAATCCACATAATCCGGCAGTCCACCGACATTATGGTGCGACTTGATTACAGCCGACTCCCCGCCAAGACCGCTCTCCACCACATCCGGATAAATCGTTCCCTGTGCCAGGAAATCCACGGCGCCAATTTTCTTCGCCTCCTCCTCAAACACACGGATAAACTCTTCGCCAATAATTTTCCTCTTCGTCTCCGGCTCCGTCACACCGGCAAGCTTCGCATAATACCGCTCCTGCGCGTTGACACGGATAAAGTTCAAGTCAAAGTCTCCATTTGGACCAAATACTGCTTCAACCTCATCGCCCTCATCTTTGCGCAACAGTCCATGATCCACAAACACACACGTAAGCTGCTTGCCGATTGCCTTTGACAGCAGCCCCGCCGCCACCGAAGAATCAACGCCCCCCGACAACGCAAGAAGTACCTTACCACTTCCAACTTTCTCACGAATCTGCCTCACAGACTCCTCCACAAAAGAATCCATTCTCCAAGCTCCCGTACACCCGCAGACACCACGCACAAAATTGTACAGCATTTTTGTACCCTCAACCGTGTGAAGCACCTCCGGATGAAACTGAATTGCATAAAGCTTCTTCTCCGCACACTCCGCTGCCGCCACTGGGCAGTCTGCCGTGTGCGCACAAACCGAAAAACCGGGAGCAGTCTGAGAAATATAGTCATTATGACTCATCCAGCAAATCGTTGTCTCCGGCACGTCGGCAAACAAAGGAGAATGCGAATCTACCGCAACCTGTATCTTTCCATACTCACGCACCGGCGCTTTTTCCACCTTGCCGCCAAGCACATGCATCATAAGCTGCGCGCCGTAACAAAGCCCCAATACCGGAATCCCCAGTTCAAAAAGTTCCTTTTGATATGTCGGCGAATTCTCCTCATAACAACTGTTAGGACCACCCGTAAGGATGATGCCCTTTGGATGCATTGCCTTAATTTGTTCTATATCTGTCTTGTATGAATATATTTCACAATAAACATTGCACTCCCTGACGCGTCTTGCCACCAATTGATTGTATTGACCTCCAAAGTCAATAACAATCACCTTTTCTGCCGAGAGTTTTTCCTCCATATTCATTCGCATTTCCTCCATGTATTGTATCTTCTATTCACCCAAGCACTTCGTCCAACATCTCCATTAACGTTTTCATGTCAATCGGCTTCGCAATGTGCCCGTTCATTCCGCTTCTTAACGCTTCCTGCTTATCCTCTTCAAAGGCATTTGCCGTCATCGCCAAAACAGGAAGCGATGCCAGCGCTTTGTTTTCCAGCGTCCGAATTGCCCGCGTTGCCTCGTATCCATTCATCTCCGGCATCTGAACATCCATCAGTACAACCTGATAATATCCCGGTTCGGATGCTTTGAGCTTATCCACGGCAATTCTGCCGTTGGAAGCGACCTCTACGGAAAATCCCGCTTCCTCCAAAATCGCAACCGCAATTTCCTGATTCAGCTCATTATCCTCCGCAAGCAAAATACGACCAGTACGCAATGGCGTTTTAGCTTTCTCAACCTTCTCTTCTTTTATATCCGACTTTATAATCGAGTACAGACATCCATGCAGCTCCGAGAAAAACAGTGGTTTACTGCAGAATGCAGTTACACCTGCCTCACGCGCCTCATCCTCAATATCGGACCAGTCATACGCCGTCAAAATAATAATCGGTACATCTTTGCCTGTTTCCTGACGAATTCTTCTCGCTACCTCAACGCCGTTCATATCAGGCAAAAGCCAGTCAATAATATATATAAAATACTGATCGTCGCGCATTACCGCCTGACGTGTTCGCAAAACAGCCTCTTTTCCCGACAGCGTCCATTCGGCGCGCAGACCAATCTGCTCAAGCATGCTGGATACACTGTCACAGGTATTGAAATCGTCATCCACCACAAGCGCACGGAACCCGTTCAGCTCCGGAATCGTCTGCGGCTCTTTTCTTCCGCCGTTAATACGAAGCGGAAGCGAAACAATACACTCCGTACCAAACTCCTGTTTGCTCCTCACTTCAATCGTACCGTTCATCATATCCACAATATTCTTGGTAATCGCCATTCCGAGTCCGGTTCCCTGTATTCCGCTGATTGTCGAGTTGCGTTCCCGCTCAAAAGGCTCAAAAATATGCGCCACAAACTCTTCACTCATACCAATGCCGGTATCCTTAATATGAAACTCATAATTTGCATACCCTGCTGCCGCACCGCCTTTTTCAACCACCTTCAGGCTGACCATTCCGCCTGCCCCCGTGTATTTCACGGCATTACTCAGCAAATTCAAAAGCACCTGATTCAAACGAAGCCTGTCGCAGCAGATTTCTTCATTATGAATATCAACAGCATCCATATATAAATCCAACTGCTTTGCGTGAATATCCGCCTGAATAATATTGCGCAATTCATGCATAATATCCGGCAGACTGCAAGGCTCCTCCTCCAAATGGATTTTGCCGCTCTCAATATGGCTCATATCCAACACGTCATTAATCAAACTCAGCAAATGATTGCCAGACGTCATAATCTTTTTCAGATATTCCTCTACCTGCTCCTTGCGGTCAATATGCGTTATCGCCAACGCAGTAAACCCGATAATCGCATTCATCGGCGTACGAATATCGTGCGACATATTCGAGAGGAAGATGCTCTTTGCTTTGCTCGCCCGGTTCGCCTGTAAAAGCGCATTCTCCAACAGATCATTTCTCTCGCGCTCACTCCGCGTCTCCTCATCCACACTGCGTAAGCCTAAAACGACATTTCGGTTTTTAGACCAATCTCCGACACGCACAACCTTCATTTGGAAATACCGCATCTCACCGCAACAGGTAATACGATAATTCACGGTAAATATCGGCTTTTTCGAAAGCTCTAACTCAAGCTGCTTTCGGGAAACGGCGCAGCGCATTGTCTCTTTATCTTCGTCAAAAATACCCGTTTCTATGTAACGCTCCATGCATTCTTCCCAAGACAGCTCTCCGGCAAAAACAGAATCCAAAATCTTATTTTTGCATTCGCCAATACGAAGCGCCTTTCCTGTTCCGTTTTCCAAATCAAAGAAGCAGATCAGGTTATAATCAATGCTGAGCGCCTGAATAAGCTCCATCTGCTTGCGCTTATCCCGCATCCGCTCCTCTTCTTCCTGAAACTTTTCTGCCGTGCGGTCCAAAAGAAAACGCTGACAGCAAACTTCACCGTCCTCCTCCACAAGCTTAAAGCTGCCCAACACATAAACAATCGCCCCGTCCGAATGGCGGACGCGGTACTCCAAATTAACACTGTCTCCCACATTTTTCAACGATTGTATACTGTACTCAACTTTACTTCTGTCTTCCTCATGTACAGAAGACGCAACCAAATTAAAACCAGCCCGTGATAACTCTGCCCTCGACTGATACCCCAAAATATTCAAAGCCGCCCGGTTAATACTGATAATTCGTGAACCATCCAGCGTATGGCACATCACACCGCAGTCCATCGTTGTAAAAAGCATCTCCAAGGTCTGATTCTTCTTAATCAGCTCCTGTGCATACGCACGTTCTTTTGTCACGTCAATCGCCACACCCACAGTACCCATAACGCTTCCATCCCAATCATATAACGGGGATTTGTATGTCGTAAGCACTCTCGTTCCCTCTCCGGTTTGAATGATTTCCTCGGAAACAAGCGTCTCTTCCTTTTCCATAACAATACGTTCCGATTCGATACATGCAGGGTCATCCTGTTCCACATCCCAAATATAGGCGTGCCCGCGTCCCTGGACCTGCTCCTTGGTCTTATTCACCGTCTTACAGAAGCTGTCGTTTACCTTTTCGTGGATGCCGTTTTTGTCCTTGTACCAAATCAAATTTGGAACGCTGTTAATTGTACTTTCCAAATACTGGCTGGCCTGCCAAAAGTCTCTCTGTGTCTTACAGTTCTGCTGCCAACGCCGGAATCGGAACCGAAGCTCGGCATCTGTCATCGGCATCATCCAAACATCCGTAACCGCCTCAAGAGCGTCTGCAAAAACCGCAAACTGTCCCTGTTCAGCCAGTAAAATCAAATCTGCCTCCGGCTTTTTCCAGCCGATTAAGGTCTGAACAGCCTTCGCCGCGTCCAACCCCTGCAAATCAACAAGAAGCACGTCGGCTTTTGCCGCAAACTCCTCCTGGGGTTGCACGCTTTCTATAAATTCATGGACAAAAGGACTAAACGGGGGCATTCCTCTAACGATTTCAAACAACTGATTTTGATTACCGATAAAATAAAAACACACATGACAATGATACATAAATATCCTCCTCACACACCGCATCATCCCGAAACGGTGTTCCCGTATTTTTCTTACATCCGATTACTTTGATAACCAAAGGGAATGTATTTATCTATTCTATATTCTACCAATTGTAGGCATCTATGTCAATGTCCCGAAGCGTTCCTGTGGTGCCCGTTGTGACCGTTTTTATTTCCTCCTGCGTGGTTTTGTCTGCATCTGTTAATTCGGTTTTGAATTTCTCCCATTGTCATACCGTGGCAATCCTCAACCGTAACGTTTTGGTCATATTCCGAAAGCTCCAAATAAGCGCGGTATTTTCCAAATGACATCTCATGCATAAGGGCTTCCGCTTTTCAAAGGCTTCCCTCCCTTTTATCTCCGCAACACAATAAAAACCCCGCACAAACGGCGAGGTTTTTTGAACTTTTGTTCTAGTGATGGTATCCTCTGCGATGCCCTCTTTCGGAGTGGTGCCCTAACCAACTTCCTGAAGTTGTTTGGGAATGATGCACTGTTCCATCACAATCCGTTCCGTTCAGGCATACCCCGTCAACATCACAGCTCCCATCCTCATAGCAATATGGCGTCTGCACCGCTGCCCTTGATGAGTGCCCGTGATGTGCCTGCGCTACTATCGCCATATTTCCTATTGCCAAAATAGCCACCGCCATTGCAGCAACAGCTTTTGCTGCTTTTTTCTTCATATCCTTTACCTCCGTATTCCCATTGTTTGTTTTCGCTTCATAAAGAATACGATTAGTGGTGCCAAATCCTTTCGTCTTTCTTTTTTTATTAAAATCCCCTTTCTTTTTTCTTCAAACACTTGCCAAGTCACTTTGAAGGTCTTTTTTTGTTTTCTCTATACAATTTTAAGATAGCAATATAATTCTTATTTTTATATATTCTGATTGGCTGAAAATCCCCTTTGATACTCTTCAGCTTATTCTCTATTTCATCAAAATACTTATCCCTTCTTGACAAGAAAATCTTATTCCGTTCATTATATTTTACCACATCAACCTACATTTTACTATCTAAAAAAAGCCGATTAGGAATCTAAAATTGACAACCAAATTAATAACGCGTATAATATATTTATTACATCCGTAAGATTTAAGGAGAAAAATCCTCTGCCCGTCAATGGGCGGTCATTTTCCTCCAAAAAACAAGGAGGATTGAAATGAGCAATTTACCACAAATTTCTGAAGCTGAATTTGAAGTTATGAAAATCGTATGGAAACATGCTCCGATCAGTACCAATGAGATAACTGATAAATTATTACAGACCACAAGCTGGAATCCGAAAACGATACAGACTCTAATCAAACGACTTGTGACAAAAGGCGCTCTGACTTATGAAAAACAGAGCCGGGTGTTTGTTTACACCCCTGTCGTGAAAGAAAGCGAATACATCGGTCAGAAAAGCAACTCTTTTTTGGAGCGATACTATGACGGGGATATCACTGCCATGCTGTCTGCATATATAAAAAATGACAGACTGTCCGAAGCAGAAATAGACACCCTCCGCTCTCTTCTTTCCAAAAGGTCAAAAAAGGGAGGCGATTGACGTGGCTGATTTTATGATACGCTTTTTGATATGCAACGTTTTTATCAGCGGTATCATCGGAATTCTTTTGATAACCAAGCGCATATTCAAAAAAAGCCTTTCCAGCCGGATGCAGTATAATCTGTGGTTCCTGTTGCTTGTGTTGTTAATCGTTCCCTTTATACCATTCCGTCTTATCGGATTTCCGCAAATCTTCTCGTGGCTCGGATACTTAAGAAGTTCTCCCGCCTCCGGCACTGGAACCGCTATGGGAGAAGCTGCGGAGACCATTCCAACCGGAAATGCAGATTTGATGAATGACTTTACCCTTTCGGTAAATAGTAAGGCTGCATCCATTGCAGGATACATATTATTGGGCATATGGATTGCAGGTATTCTTGCTATGATTATATTGATAGTCAAATCCTTTCTCCGCTTACGCAGTTTGGAGAAATCTGCACTTCCTATTCAGAACAAGAAAGTCCGCAGACTGTACCATCACTGCTTAATAGAGATGAAAATTCACAGCAGAATTCCTGTCTACAGTACCGCATTTTTGAAATCTCCGATTATTACGGGTCTTTTGAAACCATGTATTTATTTACCGATTCATCTGATTTCTGATTATAACGAATCCGATATGCGGTATATGCTGTTGCACGAACTGCAGCATTACAAGCATCACGATGCTATTGGAAGTTTCTTAATGAATCTCGCCGGAGTGGTATATTGGTTCAATCCTCTTGTTTGGTACGCTCTGAAAGAAATGCGTGATGACAGGGAGGTTGCCTGTGACACCTCTGTTTTAAAGATGCTTGAAGAGGAGGATTACGCGGATTATGGCAATACACTGATCAACTTTGCAGAAAAGGTTTCTCTTACTCCTTTTCCGTTTACTGCCGGTCTTGGCGGAAACATGAAGCAGATGAAACGGAGAATCATCAATATTGCATCTTACGAGAATCCAACATTTATGAAAAGACTAAAGGGCATGACTGCATTTATGCTGACTGCTGTCCTCCTTTTAGGGCTTACACCTTTTATCTCTACATATGCAGCAGATGGAAGTCACTATCAGTGGAATGCCTCCGCAGAAAATATTTCCTATGCAGACCTTTCTACATACTTTGGAAAATATGAAGGGAGTTTTGTTTTATACGATTTAGAAAACGATACTTGGAGCATACACGACATGGAGCATGCCACCCTGCGAGTTGCACCAAACTCCACCTACAAAATATATGATGCCTTATTCGGATTAGAAGAAAATATCATTACACCAAAAAACTCCTTTATTGCATGGAATGGAGAAAGCTATCCATTTAAAGCATGGAATGCGGATCAGACCTTACCGACTGCAATGAACTCCTCTGTTAACTGGTACTTCCAGGCAGTAGATAAACAGCTCGGCGCCTCTGAAATTTACAGCTATCTTCATAAAATCGGATATGGTAACGAAAACATGAGTGGTGATTTCTCCACTTATTGGATGGAATCATCCTTGGAAATCTCTCCAATAGAACAGGTCGAACTTTTAACCAGGCTTCAAAATAACTGTTTTGATTTCGCTCCAAAAAATATCAATGCCGTAAAAGATGCTATACGCCTTTCCTCCAACGATACTGGAACAATTTATGGAAAAACAGGAACTGGCCGTGTGGATGGCAAAGATGTGAATGGTTGGTTCATAGGATATATCGAAACCGCAAATAATACATACTTCTTTGCCGTCAATATTGGAGCTGACAGTGATGCTGCCGGAAGTGTTGCTGCGGAAATTACGATGTCTATCCTCTCTGACTTGCAAATATGGAAATAGAAAAAAGTGTTTTCTATTTTTGTGGTTAAAACTACTCATTTATGCCCTCCCATCTTACAATCGGGATATCCATTTCCCGCTTTTCTATTGAATTGGAGAGATAGCGAAACGTTCCGTCCTCAAATGGCTCGACCTTAATCACATTTCTGAATGCGAGATCAGAATTGTAATCCGGCCATACTCCATCCACAATGAGCGTAATCGTACCATCCGCATTTTCCATATAGTCAACGACTTCCCCAAAAGGCGGATAGGGGCTGGCATAAATCATTTCATATTCATAGCTGTTGCTTTGCTCATCATACCCACAATTCTCTCTTATCTGTTCTACAGATACCGGAAAGCAGGCAGTCATAATCTTCTCATATTCTTCTGCCGGGATTTTCCAGTTTTGTGTCTTCAAATTTTTGCCTGTGTAAATGCGGTAGATATCTTCAAACATACAAGGCATCAGAATATCTTCCACGTTGCTGCTGTCCCAGTTTGTGACAAGAACATTGTAATTCACATAGCTCAGCCCTGATATGTATTTCTCTGTCAGTTCCCTACAGTTTTCTGAAAGCGGCTCTACTCTCCAATACTGTCTTAAACTTGCATGTGCAATCACATATTCATATGCATAGATAAAATACCCTTTTTCCGTAAGTGTAATCTCAGCTACCTTACTTACCGAAGTTCCTTGTATCTCCGGCATACCGCCCTCCTTCCACCGAACTCCTATATAATAGGTCTGTAATTGCTCTTTTCGATAAATAAAGGTTACTGCCCCAATCAGTCCATCCCGATGGACCTCAAATACTGTAACCATCGAATCCTGACCATCCAAATAATCCGCATAAAACATTTCTATCCCTTCAGGGTTCTGCATATTAGTATCTTCCTCTACACTTATCAAACCAGCCTTCCCTAATTGCTCCACAACCGCTTTCCGTTGTTCGCTTGAGAATTCACTAACACCGGAAGAATAATTTGCAGCATCTGCAATTATCACATCCTTATAGATTTCTTTGACTGATTCCGCTGCCGACAAAACTGTACTCTGCAACTGCTCTTTTTCCTTTTCCGAAATAAGACAATCATCGGATTGCGGTATAAACCAATATACCGAATCTGTAGAAATTTCCATATTGTTTTCTTTTTCCGTTATCGTTTCACTGTCCTTGATTTCCACCGGAGGCTTCCATACCTCCTCTGCCGCCTTTTCCACCTCTGTATACAGCTTTCCCCAGCAGACCGCTCCTGCCATTACCGCAATTAGCAATATCAAAATCGGAAATCCCCATTTCTTCAACAGCCATTTTACATCTTCCATCATTTGCCTCCATAAAGTTCTTCCCATTTCTCTGCTGTCAAACGAGGTGTATACCATGTTTCCTCATAATTATCCTCGGAAGGTATAATTCGATTGGATACATACTGTACTCCGCCATCCTCTAAAGGACGGACTACAACCTCGTGAGCATATACCTTGGAAATACCTGAATGCGGAAATACCACATTCGCTGTAAGTGTAATTGTTCCATTACGATTCTTAGTGAACCCTGTTACTTCCGAATATGGATATTCCGGGTACTCCACTTCTTCAAACCCTCTCGCCTTATATTCATAGGTCATATCCTCTGAATAGTAGACCGTTTTGGATTGCAGCGTTTCACTATTAATATTGAAATATGTCATAATAACGTTTTCAAATTCCTCTTTCGGAATCCGGTAAACCGCACTAACTCCTATGTTGTCATCTGCGGCATAGGGAATATACCCTTCATTTTCTTTTTGATAGAGAATGTCATACATATCATAAAAATTCAGTTCTCCAAAATCATCCTCGCTCCAATCTACAATAAACATATTATTCTGTTCAAAGCTGATTGGAGCAAGATACTTCCGAGTCAGTTCTCTGCAAGTCTTATCCAAAGGCTTCACACGCAATACAGTGTTTTCCTCTGCTCCGCTTAATGTAAGAATATATAATTCTTCCGGAAACCATACTCCTGAAAACACCAGGTATCCCTCTTCCGTATAATTCCAGTATTCTGCCTGATAGCTTCCTGTAACCTCTCTTTGTATATTTCCGTTTTCATACTTGTAATAACTTCTGACCACATCTATACTTCCATCTTTTGTTTGCAGATCATATTTAACAAAACCCGCCAAATAACTGACCTCAATAATGGTTATTTCCGCCTCTTCCTTCGCATCCACCATTTCACAGAACTCCACCACCTGTTTTGATTGCGTCATATTAATCTGGTTCTTACTGTCAACTGCCGGATAGCCATTTTCTCCAAGGCGATTTACAATACCGCGAATCGTTTCCAAATCAGCTAACGTATTTTCTTCTTCTGATTTCTTATAAAGTTCAATGCATATGCTTATAATGTCGTCAGCATCCTCCTCTGATTCTTCCTGAATAGCCTGAACATCAATTACGGTTTCCGAAACTGTATATTCTTCCGAAGGTGCGTCACTGCATCCCGAAGTACTAAACATCAGTGCAAAACTAATTGCTGCTAAACCACTCTTCCAAAACCAGGTTGTTTTTCTGAACAGCATATCCGCTTCCATTAGAATCATTCACAACCCTCCTCGTTCCTTTGTTGCCAATATTCCTGCCGCACATACTGCAGCAGTTACCGCAGCTATTCCTATAACAGCAATCGCAATCTATAGGAGCCTGCTTCTTGTTTTCTTTCGCTTATTTCTGATTTTTCCTTTCTTCATATTGACCTCCATTCATTTTGCTTTGCCGATATGGTCGTGTTCTATTTTCGATGTACGCTATATCTTTATAATATTACACTTGTAAGATTTTGAAGCAAAAAAATTTCATCCATAATCCTGCTGCACTTGTATAAATATTACATCAGTAAGATTTATAAGTCAAGTTATTTTTATATAAATAGTTTGTAGATTCGTCTATTTGCAGATACCCAAACGAACCCATACTATAATGCCCCAAACAATTAAAGATATCTCCAATCAAATTTCGTTTAACCTTGTACCTGAAATATAATTGACAAATGTTTCTTTATTTTCGTGCCATAATACCTGCTTTTGAATTCTCTCTGTTTTTTTGATATGCTATAGCCATTTTTTCCAGTGCACCAAGAGTCTGCTATCTGCGAGTCATTCATCTGACTGACTCGCAGATAGCAGACTTCAAATGAAGTATTTTGCCCTTGTCTAGAGCATTAAAATGCAATATGGATTCTTTTTATGGTTTATTATTCGTGCAGCTCTTAGCTGTACCTTGTATTCCTCCTCTTTCCTGATTCTTTTACAGCTTTGAGCATATCCTTTCTCAAAGACTGACGTTCTTTTTTATCTCTGATACACATACCCCTGAAGCATTGTTCATTAAGGTAGCAAGTTTCACAGATAATAGCATCAATTGACTGTAGCATCAATTCTTCATCAGAAGGCAATACATACTTTTCTATTTTTTTGATGTCTTGAGGATTACGGAGTCCAAAGTCAATCTGCTTTCCATTTCCGGTCTTAATATAACGGTATGGTTCTGCAAAAAATGACAGACAGTCGCCAACACTATATCCCTCAATTCCGTGCTTATCAATCCAAACATGGTCTTCTTTTCCATCAAAGCACATTCCATCTGGATACATGCCTGAAACAAAAATACGCTTGAAGCATACTGCTTTTCCAGTAATGCGTTCAATCTCTCCCTTAAACTCTAAAGGAATATAGTAGTAGCACATTGCAAAATCCCAACGCACGGCTCCTTTTCTTTCGCAAGCTATCATCTGCAAGTCAAGATACTCATTATAAGTTATTTTATCTCCGCCTACTAAATCCTTCTGCATGTCCGGGTCAAAATCAATAATTCCTCCGTAAACTTGCAATCCTGTTTTTGAGCCATAATGGGCTTTCTTGGTTTTAACCCAATCTTCCCAACTGCTCCAGTTCTCGCTTTTGTCCAAGTTAATCATTTGTTTTTACCTCCAAATAAAAAGTACTGTCTTATGACAGTCTGACATTTTACTCAGACCATAACTCAAACACACACTTAGCTATAATTACCGGAAAAATGCTCCTGTATCCTGTCCTGCTGTTTCTCCAGCTTCATAAGCTGCTCCATGCTATAATCCAGTATCTTCTCTTTTCTCTCCCGAATCATAACCTGATAAAATTCTCTCTGTATCGGTTCAGTAAACGGCGTTTCCGCCACCAGCCAGTCGATCTGCTCCATATCTATCCGTTCATAGATACGTCTCCGGGCGGCATTACAGTCCCGGTTTTTCAGGGATGAAATAAAATCAAAATATGAAATCTTTTTTCCGTCTTCTTCCACCGCAGATGTGGGATAAACAAATATTCGTCTGTCAATTTCTTCTTCTTTTTCCAGTACATCCTTCATTTCGCCTGACGCAAGCTGCGGATAAAGACAGGAACCGCAGTCATATACAGGAGCAATTTCAGCCGTCTGTTTTTCCTCGTCCACAAGGATGCCCCAGTTCCCGTTATGACGGTCGAAGTTGCCAAGCAGGGCGTCCACTATGAACATATCCAAAAAAATCCCCGCAGTTCCTCCGCCGGAATCAGTTCCTGTTCGCCAATTGCCGTCATAATCGAAGAAAGCTCCGTGCCATATCCGTTCTGTTCACTGTTAATACAGGTATTTTTCAGCTGTGCAAATTCAATCAACTTCTTTCCGTTATCCGTGAAATCACGGCAGGCAACCACCGTTTTTTCTTTCCCCCGCCTGTCCGTATAAGCGCCGAGAAGCGTTTCCTGTACCTTCAATCCAAACATTTCATAGATATGGCAGGCAAGGTATTCGCTGATACAGCTGTTTGTGTAACCCATAGTCTTGCTTCGTCCGGGCACTGGCGGAAATTTCAGCATGCAGCCTTTTTTCTGATAAAGAATATGGACTTTATTCCCGTTTGCACCGCCATATGCCTTAAATTTATTGACTTCGCATGGCGTAAAATCAATCATCCGCTGCCTCCTCTCCTCCAAACAGATATTTTTTCCGCAGATAATCTGCCTGCTCTTCTGTAATCCTGTCTCCCCACCGGCATGCATTGATAGAACCATACAGTTCCCCCCCAAAGGCAGTCCATATAGGATACCTGCTCTTTCTCTCCTTGGACAAATTCATCAATGGCATGCTGCAGGCTATCCGGCAGTCCTGTTTCCAAATATTCTTTATCTTTTGGTTTTCCATCCCCGCCCATGCGATCTCCCGTTTCCAAAAGCAGTAACTCCTCCATACTGATTTTCAGCGCCTTTGACAGCTTGGAAAGTGTTGCCGCGCTGCACTGCTCAAATTTTGTTCTGCCGGAACACAGATCCGACAGGATTGCCCACGGCACCCCGCTCTTTTCTGACAGACTGTAACGGGAAAGCTCCCTCGTTTGCAGCAGTTCATTTAGTGTCAACGTCATCGCCTCAAATATATTATATCGGTGTTACGATGATGAAGCAATAAGAATATTAGATACTATTCCATAAAGAATATGTCCAATATTTTCTGCGAAGCTCATATCTAGTGCCAACCTCACCTCCAACGCCTTCATTTTTATCACGAAGATAGAATACTAAATCAGCCTCATTCATGCTGAAATGTAATCTCTGCATACGCTCTTTTAATTCGGGGTACTTTGATAAGCTGTCTTTATGCTCCTTATCGTATTTCATTTTCACAAGTCCTTTGAGTGACTGGCTCTCCTTATAGGTGGCTTGGATTGGCGCAAAGAGGGCATACATTTTTGACAATTCCTTTAATTGGTTTAGTTTCTGCCCTCAAGCCTGCTTTTGCACTACCTCACTTTTGCAATCATCTCCATGACTTCATTCTTCACGCTGACCGCTGTACTCTTAATCTTGGCATACTGTGCGCTATACAGTTCCTGCCTGGCAAGCATGAGCATTTCTTTCGCCTGTTCCATTTCCTGCAATGCTTTTTCTAAATTTCTGCTTGCATCATTCTTGCTCTCAATCATTTCTGATACCTCATTCTTTCTGTGCTGTGTTGATAGTTTCTGAAAATAAAAAAGGTAGCTGATTGTCTGTTAAGATAATCGCTGCCCCAAAAATGAAAAATATGAAATTATAGACGTAATATTATATTAAAGCAACGTATCATTTTGCAAAATAATATAAGTTCCAATTTGGTCATTATATCTTGAATAGTCTAACTTCATCATGTTATATAAATATTGCTTTACTTCATCGATAGAAGAAAATTTTGTTGCCGCATAGGGAGATTCCGGATTGGTTTTTTCAAATAGCAAATATCCATTATCTATTTCTATCAAAGTAGCAGCATGTGAAGCGCATATTCTATCACCACTTTGCGTCCAAAAAGTAATTAAAGAAAATGTACTTTCTTTGAATGAAATTTCCTGCTCATTCCATTTTTCTTGAATGGCTTGAAACATTTCCTGTTCACTGCACTGCTCTGTAATGTGAATCGGATTAAACAGGGTAAAATATTCTGCCTGCATATCTTTACTCCACTCAATCAGCGGAAAAGGAACATACGCTTTATGTTCGCCCTCTACGGCTTCCCGTCCGAAAAGAATATCGCCGTCTGTATAAAGCCATGCTGTATTCTCGTCCCAACAATCAAAATTTTCTTCTTTGATTACATTTCCTGCTGAAATATTGTCATGATTTAACTCATAAGCTACAATCCTGCAAAGAACATCATGGTAATTCCGGTTATTATGTTTGTACCACCATACAGACATGGGCGGGTATTCTCCATAATCTACTGTCATTCCGTCTACTGTAACAAAATCCCCAATTAAAGAAAAAGACGGACATTCCCTCATACTGTCATTATAATCTGTTACCCAGCTCAATACAGTATCAACATGATTTGTCTGAATACCAGCTTTGGTCAAAATATCCCGTATTTCACTCATAGATGATTCACTGTCTAAATTTGAATATGTTAATTTATCTTGAAAAACAACATCTATATTCTGATTACTTGGAACTTCATCACTCGCTTGGCTACTTTCTTGATTATCTTCTGTTGTAAATGGTATTTCTGTATTTCCACAAGCAGAACAAAGCAACAAAATCAAAAATACACATAAACAGAAATTTTTTTTATACATTACATAACCTCCGTTTCATTTTTCGATTTATTCATTCTATCACAAGCCCTTTTATAATTCCATTAAATATTTCTAATTATCTCCGCACACAGTTCCGCTTTGGAAATACATTTTATATTTTGTTTATATATGGAGTTACTAATAAGTGGTTTACTCACAATAAAAATACCTTTTACATCCCATTCCCTATCATCCAAACCATATTGAATTTTTACATCTTGAGTATTCTCCTTTAACCACTCTACTCTCCGTGCGTGTTTTGTAGCAAAACACTTTATTTTATCCTTGTCCACAAACATCTTAAGGTACTCTTGCTGAATTTCATATGGGTTGCGGCAAAAATGAAAATCTTTGACTTTCCTCGTACACCTCTTTGGATATTGTACCATCAATCAACATATCTGTCATCCGCGATTTTTTTGATTCCAATGAAGAAATATCCTTATCAATCTGCTGTTTTTTACGCATATTTTCATCACTGTCAGCCGATTCCGCCACATATGACAATACCACATCCAGCACATCATCAAAATTACCTGCCAGCAGTCCAAAGGCATCCAGAAAAGCTCCCTCTAAAATTGCTTCATCGACTGCTTTACAGTTCGGACAGTTGGCAATGCCATTCTTAGTGGCATTCATACACTGCCACACCGGTTTTTCATAATCAGACCTGCTGTGTCTTGTCCTGCGTGTGAGCTTATGTCCGCAATAGGCACATTCGCACATACTGCTGAAGGAATACTGACGTGTATAACGTTCCCTGTTTCCGGTTGTTTCAACTACTTTATTTCTGGAACGCTTCATGCGTATTTCCTCTGCTTTATCCCATATTTCTCTTGAGACAATCGGCTCATGATGATCTCTGAGATAATACTGGTTTTCTTCTCCCATATTTGCAAGCCTGCGTTTGGAAATTACAAAGTCTATTTCACGGTTTGCCCGCAACACGGTAGATACGCTGAATTATGTGAGAATGCTCCGCGACCGGAATATTGCCATATTTTTCGAGAAGGAAAATATCAATACACTTGATATGAACGGCGAGCTGTTATTGACTATTATGAGTTCCTTAGCACAGCAGGAAGTGGAGTCGCTCTCACAGAATGTCAAGATGGGATTGCAGATGAAAATGAAGCGTGGCGAATTGATCGGTTTCAATGGCTGTTATGGATATGATTATCATACCGAGGACAAGAGCATAACTGTCAATGAGGAAGAAGCGGAGATTGTCCGTATGATTTATGACATGTATCTGGAGGGTTATGGAACGACCACGATTGCAAAACGGTTAATGGAACTTGGAATTAAGAATAAAAAAGGAGAAGTAAGCTGGCATACGCATGGTGTTATGGGGATGATTAAGAATGAAAAGTACAAAGGGGATATTCTTCTGGGAAAGACATTTACTACCGATCCAAGTATCATATCTATTTCGCCATTGTGGCAATGAGCAATCATATCCTGAAACCCACTCCGCTTATCCGTCTTTGTTCCTGTGACCGCTTCATCCGCAAATATTCCTGCATTTACCCAATCTTTATTTGATGCTATCTTTTGTTCATAATACAGTTTCTGTGATTCAAAGCTCCCTAACTGCTCATCATCATCGGTAGATGAAAAAGACGAAAGAGGCTGCTGAAATGCTCCATACCGCTTTAACCATCCGTCAGGAATATGCGCACCTTGGACTGGTAGAATCACATGATATGCTGCAACAATTAATAAATCTGACTAATATGTTGATTCTTTCCAAAAATACGGATATGGCAAAACAGGTTCTTTCCACCTATGAGAATCTTGTTTTGGAACATGAGGGAACACAAACTTTAGATAATGGAGTCTGCCAGATGATGTATGGCGCAATTGCGCTTTCCGAAGGCAATGCTAAAAAATCCGAACTTCATCTTTTATCTGCCGAGAATATTATTTCGGAAGTCATGGGAGTCGATAACGATTATGCCAAAACCGTTTATTTGTACCTGAATAGCCTGTACACCCGATGGCAGAAACCGGAACAGGCTTTGACGTATAAAAATAAATATCTTGAATGTTCCAGATGAAATTGATGCCAAATTTTATGAATATGAAAATTAGCGAAAGTTAAAAGAACTATAAAATCCCCAAAATTACAGGAAGCAATGCCAAAACCGCAAAATATCAGGCTTTTGACATTGCTCCTACCGTTGCAGATTGCAAATTTGTTATTTCGTGAAAGTTAAACAGAGTAAAATTTTTGATTCTTGCTTTGCGGCTTATCAGGTATTGTCATTGCAATTTTACCCTCATCCAATAATGGATTCAGGTAATCGCTTCTGAATGTTGTTCTGTGTTTTATACAAAGAAACTTCATCATCTCATCTCTGCCTCTCGGCTCTTTGCAATATTCAAGCAGCGCATTGATTCTTTCTTCCTTTTTAGCATTTTTTTGAGCGGTACCGCTCAATTTTTAAAATCCTGTGACTCTAAAAGTTATGCATTCAAAAAATTAGTGATATTATACTATAATATGAACATATGGTAAATCGTTTTGTGTCATATTCCCTACATACCCTAATTCAATTATTTTATCTGCAAAGTCCACAAGTACTTTTGTCAATTGAATTACCATCTCTTGGTTATAATAATTTTCTTCTTCACTTTCAGAATTAAATACACCTATAACTTTCCCCCCATATTTAATAGGTAATACTACTTCCGATTTAGTCTGAAAAACTGCACAAAAGTACTCAACTTCTTGTTTTACATTATTAACTAAAATATTGTTTCCTGTTACATATGATTTTGCCATTAACCCATCCATTACAACTAAACGGTATCTTTGCTTATATCCCGCAATATCATCTGCAAAAACCATCAATCCTGTTTTATGGCTATCCGTCTTTATTCCAAGGGCAATTTGATTATAGTCAGCTTTTGTTATACGATGCAATTGTTCAATAGAATTATGTAATAAAATGCCAAAACAATCACACTGATTAAAAATATTCGGCTCATATTCAGGAAATATCCATTTAATCAGTTCATTAAAGTCATTATCGTATAACTTTTGAAAACTCTTTCCATTTTCATCAGACAAAAATTGCAAAAATTCACCTATGTCTTTTCTATATATCTGACCAATTACTTGAAGATCATAAGTCGCCTGTCTTGTTGCCTCATAATCATTTATTTGCTTCATAGCTTCCTCTAATTCTTCATACTGCTTTTTCCAATACCGCGTATACTCCAGTTTAGATGTTGCTCCCTTGTATATATCTGCTTCAATCTTATCTGGTGCGTTCTTTCCATAATATTTTCGCTCCTTCTCAGTTAGAACAACAAACAAAAGCTTGTCTTTATAATGATGATCCTTAATTATTTCTCCCACTTCATACATACAGGCTTGTCTTCTTAAATATGTATCACTTACAATCGTTAAAACAAAATCATGATCTTGAATTGTGTCCATAAAAGTTTTAAAACTGTCTTTATATTCTAAGCCAATATAACGTGATATTTTAACCCTATTTCGTAACTTTTCAGAAATCTTCTTTTCAATTATATCCACTATTGGAGCATCACATTCTGTATATGAAATAAATAAAGTTGAAGGATTCTTTTTGTTTTCCCGACATACCTCTATGCTATTATTTTTATAACAATAACATATGTCATTCATTGATATTTTTTTCTCTGCTTTTTCAACTTTAATCGCAAAAATATTCTTTGCCAACACATATATATGACCATATTCAAAAAGAATTTTGCCTTTTAGTTTCTTAGACACATCATTCATAACAGTCTTCATATCAAATGCAAGCTGAAAACCTTTTACCTTTAATATACCGTTATCTCTTTCAACACCAATCAAAACATATCCACCTTCAACATTGGCTAATCCACATACATATTTTGTAATTTCTTCTGGACGCATTTCCAACGCTCTACATATTAAATTGTCTGTCATATTATTTTGTATGATATCTATAACCTCTTTTTCATCTGGTATCATTTATCTACATCCCTTTCAATGGTATTCTATTGAGTCCAGTCAGTTTAATAATCTTTCCAAATGTGATTTTCTGTGGTTCGTTCTTTCCATCTTCTACCCAAAGTTCCCAATCCATTGAATAATCCAACAAATCTTTCTCTGTTTCATAAAATATCCTTACTTCTCCACCATCAGATGGACGCGCCAATAAAAATATTTCTTTTCCATCTTTCTTAATGATAAAAATTGTATTAGCTATCGAACGCATATCAGTTATATCATACTCTTCCCGCCTGTCTAAATAAGAAAGAATATTGTTTTTTGACCTTTCCAAAATTGATCTGACATACTCATATGTATCTGTATCATGTTTCGATGTCCTGATATATTTATTTGCAAACTCCGTATTGTTGAATGCAATGTCCAACGCCTCTTCAGAATCAATTCCTAATTGTAACAATACATCTTGTGTTAATTCAATCCTTTCATCACATTTTTCAACATAATGCATCTGGCCTTCGGCAATAAGTTCCTCTAATTTTTCCGGACTGGATACATTAAATTTCCGCATAAGATACTTTAAAGTATCAGCATGTTTTATATCATCAAGAATTTGTTCATCATCATACAAATAATGTTTATTCTTATACAAATCAGGAAAAATCTCTTTCGCTATTTCTTCGTGATCACGCATCCATATCAACAATTTCTTGAAATTATTTCTGACCTCTTCTTCCTTTGGACTTCTATTACTATTTACATATTGTATAATTTGCGGTGACAAATCTATGTTGTTTTTCCAGCGACTCTCTGGTAGAACCAAATAAATATCTCTTATTAATAAATCCGCCTTAATATCATATCCTGCACTGACAGCCAACTCTTTCAGTGTTTCATCAATTTCATTATCAAGGAATATATCATCCTTAATCATAAAATTTCCATTTTGATTCGGAAGAATTGGTTTTGTTAATTTATTGATAAGATTATCATATCCTTGCTTTACAATAAATTCTATAAACTCTGCTAAAAACTGAACCGTCTCATCTTGTGATATTTCCATATATTGTGCAAAATCTTGTATACATCCATACTCACTAATTCGATCCGCCACACAAGTTATTGTATATTTCATGGATTCTTGTAATATCCTATCCGAAACCACTTGCACTTCTATCATTTGATTGTCAACTTTCAAAATACTCTTGGCATAGTGGCATATCTGCCTTTGAACACCCACGTTATCGTACCTACTATCACATAGCCATACCATCTGCAACAAAATATCACTTTTTTGCTGTTTATCAGCATCATCTAAATTATTTTCTATCAATTTTAGTATCTGTTCATCATCACATTCCTCAAATCGAAACCAATCTCTATTTCTAAACTTCAAATCAAGAAGCCATCCTCTACAATCGTTGCCAAGCAGTTTTAATATATCCTTATATTCGTCTAAAATTTCTTTATCAAAATGCAATTCCTCTACATGGCAAAATACACCATTTTGATTTGGAATAATATTAACTTGTTCAGTTGCAACATATGTTTGAAGATTTCTATTATCCTCTATAAGATTAAAATACATCGATAGCCAAGAACGCCAATCCTTATTTTTTATTTCTCTCTGTAATTGCATTGCATTACCAAAATCATTTATTTGTTTTGTTAGTGATTTAAAAGTGTATTTATTACAATCATTCCATAAGGAATAATACCAATTATGAATATCTTTCTTACACGGAATCTTTTCAGGCATTATATCATAAAGTAAATCCCATATTTTTTCGCGCATCTCTGCTTTAGAGTCTGATATTACATATATCTGTTCTTCATCAAAATAATCCTCTAATTCCATCATGGAATCAACACTGGTATGTATAATTGGTACATGAAGAATTATTTTTTTACAATTCTCCACGATATCTCCAATCCACACCTCATCAATCCACTCTTTTTTCCCAAATGAGCAAATCCGAGTAATATTATAAGTTCCCTCCCATTTCTTTTGCGCTACATATTGAAGAAGCTTTTCATACAATCTACATGCTGTTTCAATAATGCTACGGTTTTGTTCCACTTTATCATCAGCTTTTGATTTACAAGTAAGATAAATACCGTCTCTCGGTTCTGTCGGGTTGAAATCGCTTGCGAAAATTAAAACCGGAAAAGGAAAATCTTCTGTTCCTATCAAAGGAAAATCGCAGAACAACTTTGACTGCTGTCCTGCAAAGGGTAGGATATAAATTTCATGTTCCCTACGTTCCAACGCAATAGATATGGTAGTATTTTCTTCTGTTAAATTTAAAACATAGATTTTTTTCGTCTCTATATCAGATTCATATATAATCTCATGAATTAGCGAACCATCTAAACCACACGAAACGGGTTGACTATATTTATACTTCTCCTTAGTAGCTTCAAGAGCAATTTCTTCAATATCTTTGAGCATAGACAGTACAAAAGGGTAAACGTCAAATCTCTCGCCTTGGCTAGTTAGCATATTTGTGCGATATTCTAAAAGACACGAAAAAACTAGTAGTTTTTTAGAGGAGGCACAAACTGTCATGGATCAATCTACACATGATGTACGACGCACAAACTGGCTAAACATTATTCATCAATGCCAAAACAGACCATCTGGCACGTCGGTCAAGCAATGGCTCGCGGAGAATGATATCAAAGAAAAAGCTTATTACTACTGGCTTCGAAAGTTTCGGAAAGAAGCCTGTGACCAAA
>KE159628.1:851262-1004314 GCA_000403335.2 Lachnospiraceae bacterium MD335 | reverse complement strand
AACAATCAATGCTGGAGCCGCTCATGCCGTGGTCGAAAACCTTACCAGCTGATTGTTACAGCAAGCGTCGCGACTAATGCGGCGCTTAAAATTTGGTAGAGCGTAGAATTTGACGTTTACACAAAAGGAGCTGATACTCTTAGATTATCTATACCTTGCTGTGCTACCTCAACGCCTCCTTTATCCAACTTATATTCAAATATTGTGTTATATTCATTTGTCTTAATTTCATCTTCTGTCAACGACTGACATGCTTGTAATTGATCTACAGCCTTTTCCATAGCAGAAACTATTTCATTTTTATCATGACCAGTTCTATCTAATGTGATTTGAAACTTTGAAAACCTAGCTTTTTCGACCTCTATAATTCCTGATACATTGACAACTTCTGATAATAAATGTGTAGTTATAAATCCCGTTCCAAACTTTCCGCTTTTTCTTTCGCTTCCATCATACTTGTCTTTTGATGAAGATTGATTAATAAGCGACATCACGTTTGCAATAGTAAACGGTCTTCCATTATGTCTAAATATTACATTGTTATTGATTTTATCAAAATCAATGCTTATTTTAACTTTACCAGTTTCATTACTCACATCTTTGGCATTTTGGCATAACTCCCAAATCCACCGTTTAACACTGTTTTCATTATTACTATAACGCTGCTTATCAAGCAACTGCACAATACGATTAGCTGCACCTATTCTTAATGAATCATTATCCGCTTTTTGTATATCTCTTTGAAATTGTTCTTGATCCATATATACCTCGTTTTACTCTTGTCCTTCTACCATCATTCTTAATTTATAATTTCATCAAGCAATATATTTTAAATACTTTGCATGATATCATCATATTCCCCTGTTCCACAATCCGCTTCTCCAATCGTCTGCCCAAATAGATTTTCGTAATATGCCACAAACCTTCTATCATAAGAAAACCTTTTTCGTATAAGTTCCTTGCTTAGTCCAAGATGCATAAGCACTTCTATCCTGAAAAAGACCTCAAAACAATATGTAATCCCCCTTAAATCTGTTTGACTTAATAGTGGATCATTTTTATGTGACGCATGAGTATAAACATTTCGGTCATTTACCATCTTAGTTATTATATCTCCACAACTACTATTGTCAGTTTCCGATAATGCCATAAGACAGCTTTCTACAATTTTTTCTAAACATTCTCTAAAAGTTTCTCCAAGATTGTTACAATAAATTTTTACAAACTCCTTATCTTTCTCATCCGTTAATTTTTTCATAATTCTATGCTTTTCTTTTTTAAATTCTTTTTCTATGCTTTCCCTATCCCCCAGTCTCTCGATTCCTTCCACCATCTGCATAGCCTTTAAAAAATTATTTACTGTAAAAATCTGTAATTCCTCATCCATCATAAGCTGCTGATATGCTTCAAATGCTACTTGATCCTCAGCATACAATTCTCCAAACCTACGGATAACTTCATCAATATCCTGATTGAAATCAGAAAGTTTAAATATTTTTCTCCGCACATAACCGCGTGAGCCAAAATGCTCTCTGTCAAAGGTATGTAACCGTTCTTTGAGCATTATAGGCTGCCCCAAATACTTATAAATTTCTTCCCCTTGCCGCACTTTCATATTAGTTACCGATACTCTTTCTCCACATAGTATTTCCATAAGCAAAACAATATTATAAATTTTGTCTTCAATATCGCTAATTGACAATGTACGCTCTTGTGAATAATTTATTCCGTATTGAACTCCCAATCGTATATCCGTACCTATGCGTTGTACTTCTGGAGCAATAAAACAAGAAAAACCTTCTTCCTTACCAATTTTCTTCATATGTGTATCTATATGTATTGCTGACTGTATGTGGGATAAAATACCCTTTGTATCCAGTTTCCCATAGGGCGTTAGTCCTACCAATTCGGTCCCCTCTGTCACTTGTATAGAAAATTCTTCAAAGCAATTATCGTTTACACTACAATATTGACTACCCCAAAAGCTTTTCTTTGCCTCACAAGTAATAGAAAAAACAACATTTTCTACTCCTCTTGTATGTTTGTCAGTAACCCAATACCCCATAATAGTCACATGTTGGTCAACTGTTTTTAAATAGATAACATCATTATCACTGTGTTTTATCTGTTGATACAATTCTCTGGAAAGTTCTTTTGTTTCTATACTTACACTATAGTTTTCAGATACTCTTATCAATCCTGCTATAGAACACTTTATTCCCCTAATTTGCTCAAGTGTACAGCTCTTACAATAATTCATTAACTGTATCATAAAGAACTTTTACCCCTTTCCATACCGTACATCTTCCGCCACCATACTTACTTTCGGTTCAAATGAATATACGACATCGCTCTTCCTTTTTAGTTTCTCATACAATACCGTTCCAAGCGTTTCCATAATCTGTTTCATCATATCCGGCTCTTGAAACAGCCGTACAAAAAACGCCTCATTTTGTTCATAGCGGCTCGCCGCCATATTAGGAAAATCCTTCTCAAAAAGCAGCATAAATGTCTTAAAATCATTATTCTGTGCATATCCATGCCACTTATCCTGCGCTTCGTAATCACTTTCAATCTGTAAAAGCACTTTATCCATCTCTGTAAAATCTGTTCCATAGCGTTCATTAATTTTGTCAATAATGACTGTAAGCAGACTCTTTTTCTTATCCTTACGTCCTGCTTCACCGGTAATCGGGCGAAAACCTTCTTCTGCCGGTTCCAAATCAATGCTTCCTTCAAAATCTTTTTCCAGTCGGTAATATTCCAACAGCACTTTATCATCTACATTGACACGTTCCGTACTGCCTTTCGGTAACTGCATCAATAAGAATTTAGCATAGACACTGAATTTATGGATGTCCTTGTCAAACAAGCGGCATACCTGCGTAATAAAGGCATAAATGCGGTTGAAACGGGCAAGTGTCGATTGAAACATATCCTGCCGCTCTGCACTTAATGATTGAAAACGGTCAAGCGCCGGTTTTATTTTTCCCTGTAATTTGCCGATATCGCCGCTTGTTTGCTGCTTCTTTGCATAAAATATGTCTGCAAACTGCATGATTTCATTTTCCTGATATACATGGTACTCATCCAGCGTATTTTTCAGATCATAAATAACATTCGGATTTGTCTCTTCTTCTAAAGTGGTTTCTTCATAATATGGCTCAAAAGATTTTTTGATATCCTCCGCCGAATTTACAAAATCAAGAATAAACGTATCCTGTTTTCCTCTGTAGGTACGGTTGAGACGTGAAAGTGTCTGAACCGCTTTCACACCCGACAGCTTCTTGTCCACAAACATCGTATGCAATAATGGTTCATCAAATCCTGTCTGATATTTTTCCGCCACAATCAACATACCGAAATCATCTGTGTTAAACGCTTTGGATAATGCTTTTTCTTTGATTGTCTTTCCATCCTTTGTCTTGTTCAGTTTTTCTTCCGTAAATGTCTGCCCGTCATCTTCAATTTCTCCCGAAAATGCAACAAGTACATCAAGATCATAACCTTTCTCAAGAATCTGCCTCCGAAATTCCTGTAAGTACCGTACCGCATGTAAACGTGACGGCGTTACCACCATTGCCTTTGCTTTACCGCCAATCTTTGTTCTGGTAACACGATAAAACTGCTCCAGCATAATGGCAGTCTTTTGAGAGATATTATGCGGATGCAGTTTTTCGTAATCCAAAACGGCCTTTACTCCTGTTGTTGTATCTATCTCCGGATTATCAGGTATTGATTTTACAATCTTATAATACATTTTATATGTCATATAATTTTTCAGCACATCAAGAATAAAACCCTCCTCAATCGCCTGCCTCATAGAGTAGACGTGAAACGGATGATAGCCGCCGTTCTCATCTTTCCAGCCAAACATATTGAGTGTCTTTTCTTTGGGTGTCGCTGTGAATGCAAAAAATGACATATTGCTATGCATCCCCTGTGCTGCCAGTTCATCTAACAGCTTATCCTCATCATCCTTACAATTTTGCTCCTGATCGTATTCCATTTGAGCGTATTCTTCTAAAATTTTATCTGTATCTGCCAATGCACGTTTTAATTTCTTCGCCGCATCTCCCGACTGCGAAGAATGCGCTTCATCCACAATGACAGCAAACCGCCTGCTGCCAGATTTTACCTCTTTATAAATCACTGGGAATTTTTGTAGTGTAGTAATAATAATCGGTACACCATCATTGATGGCAGACTTTAGCTGCTGCGCATTCTTCTCAATTTTTTGCACCACGCCATCTACATGATCAAACTGATATACCGTATTTTGCAACTGCTCATCCAGCATTTTGCGGTCTGTGACAATAATAACAGACTGAAAAATCTTCTCATCATTCGCAGTATGCAGTCCTGCTAAACGATGCGCGAGCCATGCAATGGAATTTGATTTTCCGGAACCTGCACTGTGCTGTATAAGATAATTCTTACCCGATCCATTCCTTTTGACATCCGCCAGCAGTTTTGTCACTACATCCAATTGATGATAGCGTGGAAAAATCATTGTCTCTGATACAATTTCACCTGTATCTTTATCCCGTTCTACCTTCAGATGAAGATACTTGTTCAGTATTTCAAGCAGACGTTCTTTGCAAAGAACATTCTGCCAGAGATACGCTGTATCATATCCGTTTTCATTGATAGGATTTCCTTTTCCTCCGACTCGCCCGGCACCGTTACTACCCTGATTAAATGGCAGAAAATAAGTCTTTTCCCCCTCCAAACGTGTGGTCATATAAACCTGTGTCAAATCAACGGCAAAATGGACAAGCACACGTTCTTTAAAAGCAAAGATTACGTCTTTTCCCCTGCGGTCAAATTTGTACTGTTCAATCGCATTTGTTGTGCTTTGTCCTGTAAACTGACATTTTAATTCCGTTGAAACGGCTGGAATCCCATTGACAAATAGCACAATATCAATGCTGTTTTCGTTACTTAATGAATAGTGTAACTGCCTTGTACAATGTAATATATTGGCTGCAAATTGTTCCTGCGTTGTTGTATTGATGGAAGTTTCCGGCTTCCAATATACTGCACGGAATTTAACGCCTCGGTCTGTAAATCCCTGACGCAAAACCTGAAGCAGTCCTACCATTTTTACCTCGCGGCAAAAGCGCTCCACTACCTGCTTTTCACTGTCTGTTCCGTAGATTTTCTCATAGCGTTCCCATTGTTTAGGCTGACTTGTTTTTAAAAATTTCAGAAAGGTTTCCGTATCCAATGCCAGTTTACGGTCAAATTTACGTGGATCTCCTTTTTCATAGCCGCCCTCGGTAATGAGATATTCTTCTATATCCTGTTCAAAACGTTTTTCCTTTACGTCGAAATCTGACATGAATCGTTCCTCCTCAATGTACCTTTTCTTTTCAACATATATCCTGCAATGTGCATTTACTCACTCTGCTTTTCTTTTTGCTGTAAATAAAACATGGTTTTTTGCGTTTCGATTTCTTTTCGCAGCTCTTCTTCTGTCGGCAAATACAATTTATATTTTGATGCAAACAACTGCTCATTGCCATGAAGGACGGAATACCTTGCGATATCTTCATCCGTTTCGGTGCAAAGTACGATACCTAATGTCGGATTATCGTCCGCGCCTTTCTTTAATTTATCATACATACGGATATACATATCCATCTGCCCTACATCCTGATGCGTAATCTTGTCCGTTTTCAAATCAATTAGAATAAAACACTTCAAAATGTAATTGTAGAATACAAGGTCGATAAAATAATCCTCTTTCTCCGTCTTGATATGCTGCTGACGGGCTACAAAGGCATATCCCTTTCCCATTTCCATCAGAAATTTCTGAATATTGGAAATAATACTGGTTTCCAGCTCCGTTTCCGTAAAATCCGTGTTAGACGATAACCCGAGAAATTCCGCTATGACGGGATTTCTGATAAACTCTAACTTGTCATTTTGAAAATCGGAAGTCTTTTCAAGCATTTCCTGTTTCACCAGTTCTTTATGCTGAGACTGTAAAATGCGGTAGTAATATTGCGTATTGATATTGCGCTGTAATGTACGGACGCTCCATGTCTGCTCATATGCCTCTTTCTCATACCAATTACGTACAGAGGTATCTGCCACCTGCAATAATGCACGATAATGAGACCATGAAAGCCGTATATGAGATTGTCGACACGCTGTGTCGACAATTTGGGGAAACTCTTTGTAAAAGCGCAGACAATGATAAAGATTACTGCGGTCATAACCTTTTCCATACTTTGCGGTTAGCTCTTTGGATAATTTTTTTATGATGTTTGCACCATATTCAGCGCGATCTGAACCGTCAATTTCTTCCGCCGCTATTCGGTATCCAATCAGCCAATTTCTTTGCGACAGAATTGTATCAACTGCATGATAGGCTTGCCGTTGGGAAGTTTCTATAATATTTTGGATATCTGATAATATGTTTTCTGATTTTTGATAAATACTCATAATATCAGTATTTTCAAATTTTATGGGTTCATTCATAATTACTTTACCTTTCATATGTTGACATCACACATTGGTATTTCATATAATTCTATATTATTTGAACTTTGCCAATTTATAATTTTGTACCCAACCTGAATAGTAATTTCCACATTCGTCTTCCCATTCAATTTTTACCCACTTTTTATATTTTCGAGACACTGTTACAACTTGTCCTATATTAAGGTGTCCCATTACGCAAGAAGAACAATCTGGTTTTATACGTGGCATCACATCATTTTTAACAATAATGCGGTATGACATTGCATTTAGCATTCCAGCACTTATTTCTAAATCATTCACATAATAATTGTTTACTTCAATGGTTGTATTATATGTATTAGAAGGCTTAGTGCTTACCAATGAATAGATAGAAATGAAAAAACTTATAGTTGCGATACAAAAACTTACCCAATCTCTTATATCTTTAACATATTCTTTTTTATCTTTCGTCTCAATATATTCATTCTGTTCATCTTCTTCACCAGCTATGTATGCCTCTGTAATTTGCTCCGTTATAATATTAACATCAAACGGATTATTGTAATCATATGCTTTCAATGTATCCTGCATTATCTTAGTTAATTTTGCGTAATCATATTGTTGCAAAATCTTGCACATATCTTTATATGATACATCTATTACCTTCGCAAATTGCGCCAAATTTTTTGACAGTTCTGACAAATTATCAATGTCCCGCATTATTTCCATTGAGTCACGCAATTGTTTTGTTACTTGCGTTGACATTTCTATAAACTTGCGTTGATTCTGCATAAATAAAGTCGAATCATAGACTTTTACGATATTTTTAACCTGATCATTCATTCTTGTTATAGACTCCTTAACTTCCGCAGATATATCAAAGCTTAAAATAGAATTTCTCATAATCTCTGATATCCTAATAAATGAATCATTTATATTTGACATAAGAATACTCTCCTTTTCCTAAGAAATTATTTTACTTCCCTTTTCCCTGTTACGACCTCATAAATCAACGATTTTTTATAGTCAACAAGTTTATCTATTAATTTCGCTTTATTACATATTATATTGTCTATTTTTTTACATTTAGCATCAAGAACACATACTACTTTTCTTTGTAATTCTATATTTGGAAATGTAAAATCAATTTGTGAAAGCAGTTCTTGATTCACATTATTTATATTAGAACCTTGGCTATTTTTTTCTAACTGTTTTCTAAAATCGAAACTTCTAAAGAAATAGAGTAAATAATTGCTGTCAATAATATCCATCCTCGTATTCCTAAATCGAATGCAGAATCCACTATATGTCAACGGATAATTCACATTTTTGACCATCACTGATCTACCAACTAATTCCTTACTACCATTAGAACGAACAAAAATAATGTCTCCATCCTTTAACATATATTCTTCTGATATTTCGTCCACTATAATAATATCAGAAAACATATCCAACTTATCCAATATAAAATTATCTTGAAAATCTCCAACACCAAGAAACTTAATCTTTACACCTTCTAATATACTAGAAAAATTAAGACCATTTTTCATTGCACCAATATAACCCAAGTGGCATTTCGTTCCAGTAGTGCTATTAACAGTTTCATTAATCAATGACATCTTATATGCTTTCAATTTTTCAATACTCTTTTGCTGTAATGCGATAATGCCTTCTATCTTTGTACATTTTTCATCAAGATAGTTTGCTATGCAGTTCTGCATATATGCTGGAATTGATACAATCGGAATTATTGACAAATCCTTTGCATTTAACGCACTTCTAACACCATTACCACCAAGATGATTAAAAACTTCATTATAGTACAAAAACTTAAACCAATAATAATAATACCTATTATCTTCTAATTCATTTGTTAAAACTATATACGCTGGTGACACTAAACCAGTATATGAAGATAACCCGACACGACTCGTCTTTACATTTTCAAGGTCAATCAATTTAAATACGAGTTCATTTTTCCGAAGTATTTGATACCCTTCAAACTTCTCAGGCTGTAAACCTTCACTATCTTCTTTACTTCGCTTTATAACCCCATTCATCGTTAAGGCAAGTCTTTCATAATTATCAACGTCACTACCAACCACTCGTTTTATATTTCGGAAAAACCGTTTGGTCGGAACAATTTCCCAATCTTTTGGTATCTCTCCAATCCATTCAACCCCACTATCCTTCATTTCCCTCATATATCAAAAACCTCCTGCAAACTGCCTTCCAACTCCTTTTCCAATTCCAATATCTCTGCCATAATTTCAGCAGAAGGCTGCGGTGCTTCATATTTATAAAAATACCTCGTAAATGGTATCTCATATCCCACTTTGGATTTCTTTTCATCAATCCATGCGTCCGGAGAGAACGGTAACACCTCACGTTTAAAATAATCCTGTATATTTTCCGTCAATGGCACATTTTCCGTATCACGCAGCGAAGTATCCGGCTGTTTTTTCCCATTTTTTAGTATCAGCTCACCATCTCCACCGCGCAAAGGTCTCTCTACAGTAATTTTTGTATATCCGAAATCCTCGTTATTAAAAATTTTGCTGATTTCTGTTTCCCGAAAATCTCCATAAACCTGCGTAATTTCTGTAATAGCACTTTCGGGGATGTCATTTCTTTTATTTCCAAGTGCTTTTCTGCGCTTTTCATACAATCCGTTAGCATTTATGAGCTACACTTTACCTTCCCGCTTCGTTCCTGCTTTCTTATTGGACAATACCCATATATATGTAGCTATCCCTGTATTATATTGGCAGGGCAACAATCGCTTCAAGCAAATCACTTTCAAGAATGTACTGTCTGATATCGGAAGGTCCGCTGCCCGCGTCACCTGTAAAAAGCGGCGAGCCATTGTGAATAATCGCAATCCTGCTCCCACCATCACGAGGTTCTTTCATCTTGGAAATTGCAGTCATCAAGAAAAGCATCTGCCCGTCTGAGGCAGCCGGAAGTCCTGCCCCGAAACGTCCCGCAAATCCGCGCTTTGCTTCATCCTCCACGACTCTCTTTTCATTTTTCCATTCCCGTCCAAAAGGAGGATTCGATATAATATAATCAAATTTTTGTCCTTCAAACTGATCATCGGAAAGTGTATTTCCATCTTTGATAAAATCTGCATTATTGCCCTTTATCAACATATCCGCCTTACAGATTGCAAATGTCTGGTCGTTCAACTCCTGACCAAATGACATAAGTTCTGTAGAAGAATTGAGTTCATGTAAATATTCTTCCGCAACGGAGAGCATCCCGCCTGTTCCACATGCCGGGTCATAAATCGTTCTTGCAATATTTTTTCCCGACAATGTACTACTGTCATCATAGAATAAAATATTTACCATAAGGCGGATAACCTCGCGGGGCGTATAATGTTGTCCCGCATCTTCGTTGTGTGACTCGGAAAATCTACGAATGATTTCTTCAAAAATATATCCCATTTCTAAATTGGAAATGATATCAGGATGAAGATTTGCTCTGGTCGAAGTGAACTCTTTGATAACAATATACAGAATACCTTTGTTTGCCATCGTGTCAATGTGTCCGTCAAACTTAAATTTCTCAATAATGTCCCGTACATTTTCAGAAAAGCCATTTAAATAATCATGAAAATTTTCTTCAATATTATCAGGATCATCCAACAGCTTTTCAAATGTATATTTACTGGTATTATAAAATTCGTAACCCGATACTTTGCGCAATAAAACATCCCGCATCGGCAAAGTCTTAACCTCATCATATTTTTCAAGAACTGCTTCCTTCGTATCTGCAAGAATGCAGTCAAAACGGCGGATAACCGTCAATGGTAAAATAACCTCTCCATATTCATGAGGTTTGTATACACCTGTCAATTTGTCTGCAATCGCCCATATCAAAGCTGCTTTTTCATTTATACTTGTGCTTAAATTCATATGATATCCCTTCTGTATTTCTTAAAATGCTTTCAATTTAATGTCTATTACCCCTATTATCTTAGTATATCCAACTGCCCGAACATCATCAAGCCAAACTTTGCTACTTTTTAATCATCTTTTAAGATTTTCTACCTTGCATTCTCTTTACTAAAAATCATCGCTCCCTATCCCTCTGCTTTTTCTGAATATTATCCTTTACTCCGCAATGTTTTTTCCGATACTCATACTCTTTCAAGAACTCATCATAGACTGTCATCTTATATTTCATACTTTTCATTTTGCCAAGCACTTTCTGTTCCACCTTTTCCACGATCCTATCTGCAAAGGCATCCTCTTTTTCCCTTGTTTCCAGATAAGGATCATCCGATATTGCCAGATGCCTGTCATAAAAATCATTGATTGCCTGAATGATAAAGTCATTCTGCGAGGGAAATGCCCTGACAGCTTCTGAGTGAAGTATTTCCCATGCCCGTCTGTCAGCTTCCTTTTCCTCATAAAACCGCACATTGCGGTTACGGATATTTCCTGTCATTCCTGCATCTTCTTTCTAGCTGCACTTTTTATTGTGGCGCAAAATCATGTAACAGTAATATTCATATCCCTTTGCAGTCGCACAGATATCGTGATTAAAATGCGTCCTCTCCCGGTTATATTCCCCGACAACTTCCACGATTCTTGCGCCGCCGCCCATAAAGTGAAGCTGCATAAGGCTTTCATTATATTCATAATCCTTCAGCTTCTGAAAAATCTCCTGTACATAGGAAACTGCTGCTTCTTTCATGAGTGAGGCATAAGGCTCTGCAATATCCGTTTCCCCTGTCCTCAGATAATTTTCAATGACCTCGTTCATCAGGTTTGTTCCCGTTTCGTCCAGCACCTTATTGCGGATACGCTGCATGCACTGGAAAACACCGAGTTTCTCTGTCCATGATTTACTCTCCATCGCCCTTCCATTGTTTAAATACATGATGTTCATTGTTCCGTTGCCAATGTCGGCAAGTAAATTCATCCCTTTAAAATCTTTCAAGTTTTCCGCCACCGCAGAATAGCATTGCGGCATGACCGTACATCCGGCAATCTCAACCTCGTACTGTCTGCCTTTATAACGAAATTGCACAATCTTATTCTGCATCAGATATTGACGGAAAGATTCTCTCTGCGCCTGCACCCACTTCAACGGAAGTCCTGCTGCAAGATGCACTCTGGCAGAGGTTAATTCCCTTGCGTTCAGTTCTTTTGCAATTGCCGCAAGCGTCAGGATATAATTATCATCATCCGACTGCTTTTCAGCGATAAAGCTCTTATGACCTTCCCCGATAATATAGAAATGTCCATCATACTCCAAATAATCTTTACTGAAAGTTGGCGCTTTCTCACTCTTGATCAGCGCTGTTGGAAATACCCTGTGTGCTGTTTTGATATTCCCATATCCATGATCAATTCCTAAAATCAATGTTCCATTCATGTTATATTCTCTTATATTCGCCATAATTTTTCCCTCTCTTTTCGTTTTGATTTAGTGATAGCAGTAGACAACATCTTGAAGAACCACTTCCTCTGCCATTGCCTTAGCCTGTTCCCGAAGCTGCCACATTTCCATTGTAGAATCTGGATTCTCCGGTTTATGCTTCTGTAAATACTTTTGCATAATCCTTTCCAGCAATTCATTTGCTTCTTCATTGATTTCTGCCGCTTTTTGTCTCAACTGCCCTAAATGAACCAAATGATAATATCTTTCCAGCTGGTTTTCTTTCAGATACTTTTTCCATAAATCTCCGTATTTTCCTGAAAAGGTATTCTGCATTGCTTCTGTTTCTTCTTCGCCAATACAGATATTGGGATATAAGATACCGTCTTTTTCTGTGTAAGTGCCGCCCATTTGTTCAAATATCGATAATTCTTCTTTTTTCCTACCCATAACTTTATCCTCCAATCTTCTGTTTCTACCATGATTTTTCCGCTCTTTTAGCTGAACAATTATGAATACCTGTCTGTTTTTCATGCCAATCCCTGACCAGTTTTTCTATCAGTTCCACCTTTTGCTTTGGTGTGAAATCTGCGGGAAAATATTGCGATAATGAATCTGCCCTAATTTTAATCTGTTCTCTCTGATTTGCTTTTTCCTCTCCCAAAATATCATACATTTTATCCATATCAATCCCCTTTGACTGACTCAGGCGTTTCATCCTGTTTGCCTGTGAAAGAGACGGCGTACACTGCTCCAAATCCATTACCGCATGAAGCTCATACTGCTCCTCTTCCTTCAGATAAGAAAGTTCCACCGCTATAGTAAACGCTATTTTCCCTTCATCCACCATATCAAGAATCTTGGGAATAAGATTTGTCAGACGGATATATCTTGCAATCTGGTTCCGGCTCTCCCCAACCTGTTTTGCTAAAAGCTCATCCGAACGAAGTACGGGCTTTCCGGTTTCTCCCACATTCTTTAACAGCTTCGTCCCAACTTGAGACATAGGTTCAGTAATTTTCTTTCCCTGCTGCTTCATGGCTTCCAGCTTCATTTTATAGGCATAAGCTTTCTCACTAGGCTTGATATGCTCGCGCTGTAAATTACTATCCACCATCGTTATCGTTGCTTCTGCATCATCCATCTGCACAATCATCACAGGAACCGTGTCTATACCTGCCCATTCGCTGGCTGCTTTTCTTCTGTGCCCTGCAACGATTTCATACCCTGATCCAATTGGGTTTGGTCTTACAATCAAGGGAACAAGCACGCCCTTCTCCTCAATACTCTTCGATAATTCAAAGAGCTGCATATCATGCTCTACCTTAAACGGATGCCCCTGAAAATCATGCAGTTCGCTGATCTTTACATTTTCCGTCTGTACATTGTGGTCGAAAATCCCACATATACTCTTTTTGCCTGTCTGCTCCATCTGTTTGTCCTCCTACTTTTTAATTTGATTATCAAGGTGTCTGATGAATGCTGGCAGTTCTAAAATCAAAAAAGACCGCCTGCTCCATACCACAAAAATATAGAAAACAAGCGGTCGTTCGACTTACCTATTATTCAGTTGTTGATAAGATTTTTCTGTAATGATTGAGTTTGTGAACGATACATTTTTGTGTCCACTCATACGAGTTCCATAACTACGGACACTTTAATCTCGTGAGAAATCTCTTTTTTCTTTCCGATTTTAGGTGTTCGGTTAAACTTAAAAATCCTCGCAAAGTGCGTAAACTCAAGGACTTCTACGAATCCTTCCTTTGTAGACAACATGCGACTTCCACATGCACCGTATGCGGAAACATATCAACAGGGCGAATGCGTTCCAAACGGTAGCCATTCGCACACAAATATTTTAAATCCCGCGCAAGCGTAGCGCTGTCGCAGCTTACATATACAATCCTTTCTGGCGCCATTTTTATCATTGTGGCAAGGCATTCCTCGTCGCAGCCCTTTCGGGGAGGGTCAACGCAAATAACATCAGCTTTAAGCCCCTTCTCTTCATACAGCCTTGGAAGAACTTCCTCCGCCTTCCCTGCATAAAATTCCGCGTTATCAATCTGATTGCGCACTGCATTTTTCCTTGCATCTTCTATTGCCTGCTCAACGATTTCGACTCCGTAGACCCTCTTCGCCTTTTTTGACATAAAAAGACTTATCGTTCCAATTCCGCAATATAAATCGCAAACAACCTCATTTCCTGTAAGACCTGCATACTCTAATGCCAAACCATAAAGCCTTTCTGTCTGCACCGGGTTGACCTGATAAAACGATAATGGTGAAATCATAAATCGAATTCCACCAATAATATCTGTTATCGTATTTTTACCCCAAATCAGGCGACAGTCATCCCCTAAAATAACATTCGTTTTAGCTCTATTACTATTTAGAAAAACACTTGTCATCCCTTCGATTTCCGCCAAAGCTTCAATCAGCTTTTCCTGATGCGGAAGCCTGTCTCCATTTACAATAACACATGTCATTATTTCTCCGGTGGCAAACCCTTTCCGAACCAATACATGCCTCACAAGCCCTTTACCTGTCTTTTCATTATATGGCGTTATTTTATTTTCCTTCATATATTTGATAACAGCCTCAAGTATAATTTTATTCTCTGCAATGCCAAGTGCACAGTCCGTATTAGGTATGATAACATGCGTTCTCCCAGCGTAAAACCCCGTAATAATTTCACCGTATTTATCCGCTCCTATTGGAAATTGTGCCTTGTTGCGATAATAATATGGTGTTTGTCCAAATGTATTCATTCCAACAATCGGTTCCATTATTTTGTCTAACAGCGCCCGCGAAAATCCACCTATGCGCTGCATGTTATTTTTTACCTTTTCCGTCTTAAATAACATCTGTCTTTCATATTTTAATGCTTGTATCTGACACCCGCCGCACTGTTTATGATAACGACATTTGGGTTCCGTTCGTTCCATTGAGGGTGTTATTAAATTAGTCATTCTTGCATATGCATACCCCTTTTTTACCTTTAAAACTTTCGCCTCAATTTCATCGCCAATAACCGCATCTTTGACAAAAAAGGTGAAGCCATCGATTTTACCAATTCCTTCACCATCTATTCCCATATCTCCAATAACCAATGTTATTAAATCATCTTTTTTATACTCCACGTTGCCCTCCCTACTGCTAACAATACAATATCCTAATCTATACTGCTATTTCTGAGATTTGACTCAAACAGCCTGTTAAATCCAAGCCATCCCGTTTCCTGTGTGGCGGCAAGCAGTTCTGTAAAGGTCTCCATTTTTGCATCTGTGTTATCTGCATAAGTCAGTGCGACGGCTTCTATAATTGCAGGCTTTTTCGGAGAGCCAAACTCATATTCGCCGTGATGTGAAAGAATGCAGTGCTTGAGCTCCATTTCTAACAGGGGCGGAAACCCGGCAATCTCACGAATCTTTCCTCCTATCATTTCGGAGCCAATAACAATATGTCCTAAAAACTGCCCTTCGTCGGTATAGTCGTTCGTTGGAAATGCGCTAATCTCCCGCACTTTTCCTATATCATGGCAAATCGCGGCAGTCAGCAGCAAATCCCGCTTTAGAACAGGATAGGCGGTACAATAATAATCGCATAATTTCGCAACTCCAAGCGTGTGCTCCAAAAGTCCGCCGATAAAACCGTGATGCACGGATTTTGCCGCCGAAGCTTTCTTAAATCGTTCTGCAAAGACCTTGTCGTCGACAAAAAAACGCCGAAGCAATGTATTCAGATATGTATTTTTCACACTAGCAATAAGCTGCAGCAGCTGTGCATACATTTCATCCAGATTTTTTTTGCTGACAGGCATATATTCCTGCTCGTCATATTCGCCCTCCGCACACTTGCGCACACGCTTTACGTTCACTTGAAGCGCTCCGTTAAAGCTTGTGACCTCACCATAGACTTCAATATAGTCCATCGCGTCAAAATCGGCAATTCCCGCATTATTCGGGTCCCATATTTTCGCATCGAGTGTTCCTGTCTTATCCTGGATTATCACATTGTCATAGCTCTTTCCGTTCTTTGTCACCGCAGAGCTTTTGAATTTGCAAAAATAAATGTCAAACACTCTGTCTCCGTCCTTATAATCTTTAATATACTTCATTTTTATCCTCCATTCTTAATCCCTTTTTCGTCTAATTCCCATCTGCCCGCTTTAGCAGGCATATCCAGTCAGAATATTGGGGTTTTCAGTTTTATACTAATCTCTATGCACAGGCTGCACCGTAAATGTCATCTCCTCATAGGAATCGCCGCTTGCCCGCTGCACGATAATTTTGAGATTCCGGTCAATCACGGCGGCACGCAAGGCATTCATATAGTCGGAAGGACTGCGGATTTCCTGTGCCCCTACCTGCACAATAATATCCCCTTTCTGCATTCCGTTCAGCATGGCAGGGGAATCCATATCAATGTCAAATATATATGCGCCTTGTGGAAGTCCCATCTCAATTTTTACCTGCGACGTGATGTCCTGCGTATATATGCCAAGATAAGGAATGTCTTCACCGTTTGAAAGCTTTGTTATCATACCTTTCAGTTCTGTAATCCCTACTGCCGAAAGCAGATTTTTTGTATCAGAATTGTTATAGCTATTGTCAATCATCCCGATTACTTCGCCCTCAAGACTGACAAGGATGCCGCTTGGATTTTCACTTGCGTAAATATCCGTCGTAATCAGCTTATATTCATTGTCGGCAAGCTCCACATTATTCCCTTTTGATGTGATAATTCCATAACATACGTTATCTTTGTATCCAAACAAATTCCCGATGGCAATTACAGGTTTACCTACAATTCCTGATGGCGCCGAACTGCCAAGTACCGCAACTGACACATAATCAAGCGTTGCGCTGCCTACATATTTCAAATCCACTGCAAATACCGCCAAATCCGTATTTTTATCATACTTTTTTATCTCTGCATCCGCGTTTACTCCGTTACAGAACGTTACCCGTATGCTTTCCGCAACGCCAAGCGGTGATTTCCTTGCCAAAATCAAAAGCTCGCGATTATTGTTCGCGATAATCACGCCGGCAGTCGTTCCTTCACTTTGATAGGTGTTGTTGAACCAGTCCACATCGGAATGAACCGCTGTCACTGTCACCATACTGGAAGAAATATCTTTATACGTTTGGTACAGTTCTTCATATTGTGTCTGATACGGCTTTAAAGTAAGCTCCTGCGTTTCGTCCCCTAACATACTCTCAGCCTCATGCGTCCCGCTTTCCGGCATATTGTTTATATCAGAAACCGATATGGTCTGTGTCGGCATATCTTCCTGCGAAGGCTGTTGTGTACTCTGCATTTCTTCACTCTCCGATACGGTCTGCGAAGGCTGCGTTGAACCGCCTTCTGTAAGCATATCCTCCGGCAGCATCTCTTCCTGTTCCGGCGGGAAGGTTACAACCTCCGGCGCCTCTTCGGGATAGAGCCAGTTATTGAGCACCGGCTCCAACAACAAAAATGACAGGCACGCAAGCAGTCCGAAAAGCACTGCCATCATTGCCGTTATAATCGTCTTTTTTAGGAGTTTCTTCTTATTTATAGGGCGTTCCTTTATCTTTTCCTGCAAAAAGTCAAAATCGCTCGCCGTATCATGGTTTTTTATTTCTTCATTTTTTTCATTCTCTGTCATTCCATTCTGCCCCTTTATTCGGTGTCCTTTCTTTTTGCTTAACTTCTAGTATATCCGATAGCCCTATCGCGGTCAATGGTTTCATATAGAGAGTTGCGCTTCGATGCATTATCCGTTATAATTTCTATAAAAAACAGGAAACTTATTATGCATTTTTGAACGAAGAGAGCTGAAATTAGGATGAAAATGAATTTTTCACAAACGAACTTGTTCGTTTTGCAAATATTGTGCTTTAGCCCAATTTCGCATACCTTGACAAGCATGGGGGATATAAATGAAGAAACAAAAGAGAACAAATTGGAAACGAGCTGCAATTGCCGCATTTATCATATTAGTACTCGAGGTTTTCGTATGGAATCATTCTTTTTGGCTTACATCAGAATACAATCCGATTCGCGTTGATAAAATTTATACGGAAACAGGACAGCTTTTGGAAACAGGCACGGATTACCAAATTGGTGACAATTCTTATTTGGAAATTAGGGATATTGATCAAAAAGTGAAAAATATATACCTGAATGTCGAAACATACAAAGAAACAGAGCGAAATGTCCTGACGCTCCGGTTAAATATGATTGACGAAGGAAATCAAGAATATTATGGCGTAGATAACAGAGTAATCTCTTCCTTGCTGGATAAATGTAATTATATATCCGTCTATCCCTATGGAAATTTGAAATCCTTAAAGATAACCTTTCCACGTGAAAAAGGAACAACGATTACCATTAAGACTATTATTTTAAACCAACCAGTGCCATTATTCTTTTCTGTAGAACGTGTTTTGGTTATGTATTTGCTTTATTTGCTAATTCAAACATTATTTTTCCAGCCCTATGAAACACACTATCAGCAAAACGCAAAAAAGCGCAGATTAATAACATTTGCTATTTTTCTTATATGCATCGTTCTGATTGTACCGTTAACTTTAATTGGAAACGACCGTAGCGGGCTTGCAACCATGGATAAATACACAGAGCTAACCCATTCTCTTGCCAATGGCATGGTGAGCGTAGTTGAAAATGCGGATGAACGGCTTTTGACAGCGGAAAATCCATATGACAAATCGGAGCGAACTGCATTAGGCGTTGGCGGATATAAATGGGATTATGCCTATTTTAACGGTAAAATATATGTCTACTTCGGCGTTATCCCCGTTATTTTAACGTATCTGCCCTATTATCTGCTTACGGGTTCAGATCTTCCGCATATTGTTCCTTATCTGATTTTTTTAATCGGGCTTATTGCCGGAGCGTTCAAACTGACAGATGCTTTGGTATGCAAATACTGCCAAAAAATACCTTTAAAATTATATTATCTGCTTCAAATTACATTTATGCTGGGAATCGGCACACTGATCTTTGCCAAACGGGTCTGTATATATAATATGGCGATTATGGCAGGACTTACATTTACTGTATGGGGTTTGTATTTATGGATAAGCAGTTTATCAGATGCAAGCTTTCCCAAAATGTGGAAAGTTGCGGCAGGCTCACTCTGTATGGCGCTGGTCGCAGGATGCCGTCCACAGCTTTTAATTGCCAGCTTTCTTGCGCTGCCAATTTTTGCCGGACAAGGGAAAAAAATATTCCGGGAACGAAAAGCAAAAGAGAATGTCAGCAAACATTTATTGGTTTTAATACTTTTTTGCCTCCCCTATATAATAACAGCTGTTTTTCTTATGTGGTACAATGCCGCCCGGTTTGGCTCACCATTTGATTTCGGTTCCACTTATAACCTGACAACTAATGATATGACGAAACGCGGATTTCATATTGCGCGATGGGTTTCCGGTTTATGGTATTATTTATTCCAACCGCCATCTGTCAATATTGAGTTCCCATATATTGGCACAACGTCGTTCCATACTGCATATCAGGGAAAAACAATTTATGAATCCGGTATCGGCGGAATTTTTGCAACAAACCTGATTTTACTGCCCTGCCTTCTTTTTTACAAATACCGCGCAAAATTTAGAGAAAAAAAAGTTTATCTTTTTATCTGCTTTAATCTGATCGGCGCAATTTTAATTGTCTGTGCAGACGTGCAGATGGGAGGACTTTTAACAAGATATACTGCGGATTTTACCCTTATGTTTTATCTTGCAGCGTACATGATACTATTTACGTTTATTGACGAATATTACAGTCAAAGCAATACGCTTATATGCAGCATTCCCCAAACAGTATGGTGCCGTACGCTCGCACTGCTATGCTGCATCACATGTCTGTACTTGATTTTATCCGTCTTCTCGCTTTATGTTTCGGGCGATTATGACGCCTACCGCCCGGTATGGTATTATCATATGAAAGAACTTTGGGGTTTATTTGATGTATAATACTTTTTATGATAAACTAAATATCAATAATGAAAACAATGAGAACACTTGCGCTTGGAAAGGAATGACAAAACATGAACGAAAAAGCATTACGAATACTCGAATATCATAAAATTATAAATCTTCTGACAGACAAAGCCACCTCCGCCCCCGGCAAGGAGCTTTGCCATGTCCTAAAGCCCATGACGGACCTTGAGAAAATCGAAGAAGCGCAGCGGCAGACTGCCGACGCATTCTCACGCTTAGTCAAAGGCGACCGCGCAAACTTTAGCGGAAACACGGACATCAGCTACAGCATTAAGGCGTTGGAAATCGGCAGCGCGCTTTCCGCCGCCGAACTGCTGAAAATTGCCGCATCCCTTGCCTGTGCCGCAAGGGCAAAAGCATTTTCGCGCACGGAACGCGATGACGAAATTGAGGACAGTCTTCAGCGTTTTTTTGCAAACCTTGAGCCATTAACACCATTACAAAATGAAATTAACCGCTGTATTTTATCTGAGGAGGAAATTGCCGACGATGCAAGCGCCGCACTAAAGCATATCCGGCGCAGCATTAGTCTTACCAATGATAAAATCCACAGTCAGCTCACCAACATGGTAAACGGAAGTTACCGCACATATCTTCAGGACGCCGTTATCACCATGCGCAACAACCGCTACTGTATTCCGGTGAAATCAGAGCACAAAGGAAACGTTCCTGGTATGATTCACGATCAGTCTGCAACCGGTTCCACACTGTTTATCGAACCGGCTGTTATTGTAAATTTAAATAATCAGCTCAAAGAGCTTGCAATGCAGGAGCAAGATGAAATTGAAAGAATTCTTGCAGAATTAAGCGCAAATGCAAGTGATTTTACCGTGGAGCTTGCAAATAATTATCGTCTTTTGACGATTTTGGACTTTATTTTTGCTCGTGCAGCACTTGCAATTGATATGAATGCATCACGACCGTTATTTAATAACAAGCGATACATTAATATTCGCAAAGGAAGACATCCGTTATTGAACAAAAAAACAGTCGTTCCGATTGATGTCCATTTGGGGGCAGACTTTGATCTTTTAATTGTAACCGGGCCAAACACCGGAGGAAAAACCGTCTCTCTAAAAACAGTCGGACTTTTTACACTGATGGGACAATCCGGGCTGCACATTCCCGCACTTGATCGTTCGGAGCTTGGTGTATTTACGGAGGTATATGCAGATATTGGCGATGAACAAAGCATTGAACAGAACCTCTCTACATTTTCGGCGCACATGACAAATACCATTTCCATATTAGACAGTGCCGACGAACATTCTCTGTGTATCTTCGACGAGCTTGGCGCAGGCACCGATCCCACAGAAGGCGCAGCGCTTGCAATTGCAATTTTAAAGCATCTGCATGGCAGAGGCATCCGTACAATGGCAACCACACATTACAGTGAACTAAAAGTTTTTGCACTCACAACACCTTATGTCGAAAATGCCTGCTGTGAGTTTGATGTGGAAACGCTTCGCCCTACCTACCGGCTTTTAATCGGAATCGCCGGCAAAAGCAACGCATTTGCAATTTCTTCAAAGCTTGGACTTTCTGATGAAATTATCGCATCCGCAAAGGAACATATCAGCGAGGAAGAGGAAAGCTTTGAAGATTTACTAGCCAATCTTGAGGATAGCCGCCGCACAATCGAAAAAGAACGCAGCGAAATCCAAAGCTATAAAACGGAAATCGCTTCCCTCAAGCAGCGGCTGGAACAAAAACAGGAACGGCTGGACACACAAAAGGACAAGATTTTACGCGAGGCAAACGAAGAAGCGAGAAGAATTCTTCAGGACGCAAAGGATGTTGCGGATGAAACCATCCGAAATTTCCAAAAAGCAAACAGCCAAACTTCCATAAAAGATTTAGAAAAAGCGCGCACAAAAGTACGGGATAAAATTAGTGAAAAAAATAACAAATTGAGCATTACAGACGCAAAGCCTACACATAAGCTTCTAAAACCAAGTCAGTTAAAGTTGGGCGATTTCGTAAAAGTCGTGACAATGGGACTCAAAGGCACCGTCTCGACACTGCCGGACGCAAAAGGCGATTTATTTGTACAGTGCGGCATTATACGCTCCAAGGTAAATATTAAGGATTTGGTACTTGCGCAGGAAGAAACCATGTCCGGCATCGCAAGCTATAAGAAACGCTACGGCGGTATGAACTCCGGTTCCGGTTCCAACCGCATTTCCATGTCAAAAGCCGCCACGCTCTCACCGGAAATCAATCTATTGGGCAAGACGGTTGACGAAGCAATTGCGGAGCTTGACAAGTATCTCGACGATGCATATTTATCCCACGCGCCCAGCGTCCGCATTGTTCACGGTAAAGGCACAGGCGCACTCCGGCAGGCTGTTTCGCAGCATTTAAAGCGCGTTTCCTATGTGAAATCTTTTCATTTGGGAGAATACGGAGAGGGCGATGCAGGTGTTACAATTGTAGATTTTAAATAGAAAGAGGGAAACGCAATGGCAAATAAACAGAAAATTTTAATCGTTGACGACGACGAAAACATCGCAGAACTGATTTCCTTGTATATGACAAAAGAATGCTTTGAAACAAAAATAGTATACGATGGCGAATCGGCGCTCCGGGAAGCGGAAGGCTTTTCGCCTGATTTGATTTTGCTGGATCTGATGCTTCCCGGTATCGACGGGTATCAGGTTTGCCGCGAGGTACGCCAAAAAGCACAAACACCAATAATCATGCTCTCCGCAAAAGGTGAAGTGTTTGACAAGGTATTGGGATTGGAGCTTGGCGCCGACGATTATCTCGAGAAACCATTTGACACAAAAGAGCTTGTGGCTCGTGTAAAGGCAGTGCTGCGCCGCTATAAGACAGCCGCGCCTGCTTCCCCTGCTGCATCCGCAAAGCAGGTGAGCTATCCTGACTTAACAATCAACCTCACAAACTATTCCGTCATCTACAACGGTCATACCGTAGATATGCCGCCCAAGGAGCTTGAGCTATTGTATTTTCTTGCCGCCTCTCCAAATCATGTATTCACAAGGGAGCAGCTTTTAGACCAAATATGGGGTTACGAATATATTGGTGACACTCGTACTGTGGACGTACATATCAAACGTCTGCGCGAAAAAATAAAAGATCACGACGCATGGCGGATTGCTACAATTTGGGGCATCGGCTACAAATTTGAGGTAAAAAATTGAAAAATCAAAGATTTTTCAATGCAAGTTTGTGCTTTACAGTCCAAACCTGCAGGCTGAGAAGGGAGCAAGACTATTGACATGAAACGCACATTATATCTGAAATTCGTCCTTGCATATTTTATCTTTGCCTTTTTTGGCTTTATTGTGGTGGCAACTTTTACATCAAGTATGACACTTGAACACATGAAGCGGGAACGCGCGGACACGCTTTACAAAGAAGCGCTGCTCATTGCCGACTCCTACGCGGCTGACCTTTATAATAACGAAATTACGTTGGAATCCGTGTGGCGGCAGATTGATGCAATCGGAACGTTTGTGGACGCGTCCATTTGGATTGTAAACCCTTCCGGACTTGTCATCCTGGATTCCGGCTCACAGCCTGACATTGAAAATCCCACCACAATTCCAAATTTTAGTCCAACCATTACCGGTAGCTCATTCTACACAGTCGGCAACTTTTTCGGCATGTTTGACGAAGACATGATTTCAGCCTTTGCTCCCATTACTTCAAATTACAAGGTCAAAGGCTATGTTATTATCCACACGCCGATGTCGGAGCTGGAAGCCTCGTGCAATTCACTCCTGAATATCTCTTATATCACGCTGGTCATCCTGTTCCTGCTGTCGCTGATTATCCTGCTGTTCTTCACGGAAATGGTCTACCTGCCGCTGCGCAAAATTACACATGCAACGGAACAATATGCAGTCGGTAATTTCCGTTACGAGTTTCAGGTTGACAGCGAGGACGAAATCGGCTATCTTGCGGCATCGCTCGCTTACATGGCAAGTGAAGTCGCCAAAAGTGAGGACAATCAAAAACGGCTTGTGGCAAATATCTCACATGATTTCCGCTCTCCGCTTACATCCATGCGCGGATACCTCGAAGCGATGCTTGACGGCACAATTCCTGCCGAACTACATGAAAAATATATCGGTGTTGTGTTAAATGAAACAGACCGTCTTACAAAGCTGACAAACTCATTACTCACGCTTAATAACCTGAACACAAAAGGAATGATTTTGAACCGTACCGATTTCGACATCAATCAAATTATAAAAAATACGGCAGCTTCTTTTGAAGGAACCTGCCGTAATAAACTCATTACAATTGAACTTGTGCTTACCGGTGATGAGATGCTTGTCAATGCCGATATGGTTAAAATCCAACAGGTGCTTTACAATCTCGTGGACAACGCAATCAAATTCAGCCACAAAAACTCGTCCATCAAAATCGAAACCATTGAACGCTCCAATAAGCTTCTCATTTCCGTAAAGGACAGCGGTATCGGTATCCCCGCTGACAGCATTAAACTCATTTGGAACCGTTTTTACAAGACGGACCTCTCGCGCGGCAAGGACAAAAAAGGAACCGGACTCGGACTTTCCATCACAAAGGAAATTATCCAGTCGCACAATGAAAACATCAATGTCATCAGCACCGAAGGCATCGGCACCGAGTTTATTTTTACACTCGAGAAATCCAAGGAAGATTAATCATCATAAAATGTCGCCGTAACCTGTGTTTCCTCCGTTCCCATTTTCAGCGTATATGTCCCGCCGTCCACGATTGCGGGACAGCTGACCACAACGGAATTGAAGCTTTTTTCGATTGTGTGCGCAAGCAGCTCCTTTCCGTCTGCGTCAAGAAGTATCACATCCGTTCCCGCCTGCTGCCGCGACATGCTGTTTACGAGAATGGAGCCTTGCGTCGAGCGGCTTCCAAAATTTACTGCCATATTGCTCTGCCCTGCCGCCACGACAATCCCGCCCGTAATTACCGCCGAAAGGTCATAATCAAGCGCTCCGTCTCCGGCATCGGAAGAACCAAGAACATACGTTTCTCCCCCGCTTACCATTAAATGACCGTTTGAATCCATTCCGTCTCCTTCCGCGTCAATTCTGACTACGCCACCCGAAATATGAATATTCGCATCATTATGCGGCGCTTTCTTACCGCCAAAATCCTGTACGTTTTCGACTTCTGCCTCCTGTGTGGAAATACGCTTGTCAGTGGCATTGATCCCGTCATCGGAAGCGGTAATATCAATTACGCCTCCGCTAATATTAATCAGGCGCGCTTCCAAGCCTTCATCAGATTTTGCGACCGTCAACGTTCCGCCTGCAATATTGATTTCATTCATTGCCTCAATACCATCGCCTTGCACATCGAGGAAAAATGTACCATCCTCAATATAAACCCATCCCGCCGTGTCATCGTCATCATTTACGGAATGGACCGCGTCCTTGCCTGCCGTAACACGGAAACTGCCGTTTGCAACCGCAACGCTGTCTTTTCCTGACAGTCCGTGAGAAGCTGCCGTAATCTCATAATTTCCGCCTGTTATCACAAGGTCATTTTTAGACACCACACCGTGTCCTGCAGGAGCCGAAACCGTAAGGCTTCCTGTTCCGTTCAGCGTCAAATCGTCCTTTGAAAAAATGACTGCATCAATATGATTGTCATCAATTTCCAAAAATGAACCGCCATTCGCAAGCATATTTTCCGATTTGTCCGCAAGCGTGAGAAACACCTTGTCTGCCTGTTTTACATAAATCGGGGCGGATGTATCTCTTTTTATACTGATACCGTTTAACACAAGCTGAACCTTCTGCTCCTTACCAACATCCACGATAATCATGCCGTTTGCAAGCGCGCCTTCAATGAGATAAACACCTTCTTCTTTGATTGTGACAACATCACCGTCAATTTCTACGCCTTTGCTTCCGGTCGTTGAGCCGCCGTCACGCAGCGTAATTGTTTCGCACGTCTCCTCATCGTATGTGCCGCTCAAATCACGTTTGGAAAACAGATTTTCCGTGTCTATTATGGAATAATCACCCTTAAAAACATTGTTTTCCATATCATTATTCATTATTTCGCCCGCAATGTCACCCTCCATTGCACTTCTTTCTGGCAATACCTGCGCCGTACCAGAACACGCCATCAAAAACAGCGCCGTTGCCAATACGACTGCAACAAATTTATATTGTATCACTATAATCCCTCTTTTCCGCATTATGCCAAGCGTTATCCCCTCTATCATTAATCCTATAACAGGCAGCCTAATAATGCAATTGCTATTTTCCTTTCACAAACCCTTCCCGAGTCAGCAAAAACGCAGCCGCCAAAATCCCAACCGACAAATATCCCACTGTAAAAAGCAGCGATGCCGCACCGAACTCATACTCTGCCGTTTCTTCCTTTGGAACTTCCTCCATAAAAACCGGCGTGTTCTTTCTATAGTAATCCGTACATTTGTTTCTTGCAATCGTATAAAGGTAATTCTTAATCTTGCCCGCATTGCGGCAATCCGCATAGCGCTTAATAAAACTTGCAAACGTATCCTGACACAAATCCTCTGCCGCCGAACGGTTTCCCACAGAGTGGTAACAATAGTCAAAAATCGCGTCATAGTACTTCCTTATGATTTTCTCAAGCATAAAAGTCCCCCCTCTGTTTTATATAACGAATAAACACGCAAAAAAGTCAAAACGCAAAAAAAATAAACCCTTACATACACCGCACCCGCGATGCCTGTAAGGGTTCCTGCCCAGAACCGGAATCGAACCAGTGACACGAGGATTTTCAGTCCTCTGCTCTACCGACTGAGCTATCTGGGCAAATACGCATGATAATTATGCTTACTTCTATCATACGCATTATCAAAACAAATTTTACTAAACATTACAATTTTTGTCAAGTATGAAATGCCTCTCTGACAAAATTGTACGTTATTACCATGTCTTCTCCAACGTCACATTATAATCTACACGGAACGGATTGTCATCCGCCGCCAAAAGCTCCTCATAGACTTCACGACGCTCAGAGCTGTCACTCTCATTCCAGTACTCGTAGCCTCTCAGATAACTGTCAACCAGCTCGTCCCAGGAGCTGTACAACGGCTGAAGTGTCTTGGCAATTTCCAAGGACTTGTCAAGCGCCTCTTCCTTTGTATAATAACCTGCCATATAGTAAAAGCTCATCAGACTCAACGCACGGCAGTAATCCCATCCGTCAATTGCCGTCTCACCATACTCTTTGTACATATTATATGTCGCAGCATCCAGCTGCGCTTCCTCCGGAGTTTCCTCAAATTCCTGAATCAGAAAATCTACCAACTCTTCCTCTCCGCATTCTTCAACAATCTGTGAAAGCAGCTCGCCTGTTATCATGAAATCATCACGATGTCCCTCTGTCAAAATCCAGTCAAGCGTCTCGTCTGCGCTCGTGCGATCTGTTACACCCCATGAGCTGTCCAGCATTGACTGATACTGCGCTTCCATTATCATGCTGGGTTCCGAACCGCCAAATACATTATAATCCTGACCGTTTAAATATGTAAGAATTGCGTAAGTAGCGTTAAACCATTGAACCGTATCTGTCTCACCCTCCACGCTGTCTACAACTTCCGAAGAAGCTTCAGCCGTTGATGCTTCATCTGCCGTACTTTTTGCATCGTCATTAGAAACCGCGACATCATTTGAAGTGTCTGCGATCGTTCTTGCCCCGCACCCCGTCAGACTTGACGCTGCCAAAGCAACCGACAACGTTACAACTACTAAATTTTTGTTTATCTTTTTCATTTGATACCTATACCCCTTTCTAAATCTCCTTGGTACTCTATAAAATCTACCACCGATAAATGATTTTATCCTAATATTATGTTTATGTCAAGGACTATCACTGTTTATCACCTGCATAATGCCCATATAAATTGCCCACGCCACCTTCTCCTGATAGTCGTCTTTAATCAATAAATCCGCTTCTGTAGGGTTGCTCATAAATGCACATTCCACAATCATAATCGGCACAGATGTCTTTTTTAGCAAATAATAACTACTGTTATCCTTTGCAGCCCGCTCCTTTGATGGTTTTAAACTTTTTACAAGCTGTGTCTGCATAATCTCCGCCGCAGCTTTGCTCTTTACGGAATCCTTATAATAAAACACCTGCACACCGCACACTGACGGGTCGGGATAGCTGTTCTGATGAATGCTCACCGCAAGCTCCGGTTTTGCCTCCTCAATAATCGAAAGACGCTTCTTCATATCGCGTACCTTTTTATTGGAATCACCCTCGTTGTAAAGTCCGCTGTCATCCGTTCTCGTCATCACCACATTAACGCCGCTTTCCTTCAAATTGCGTTCAAGCTTCAGGGCGATTGCAAGATTAATATCCTTCTCCAACGCTTTGTTGATACCGACCTTTCCAGGGTCAATTCCGCCATGTCCGGCATCCACCACAATCGTTACCGACTTATTTTTTGCCGCGCGTATGTGCTCTTCAAGCGTGCTTACAAATTGTGCCGACTCGTGTGCTACCAAAAGCATTGCAAACACCAAAAGCATTGTCAATATTTTTGCAGTATTTTTTCCCTGCTTCACACCCATACATTCTACCCACACATATGTAACTCTATAAATAATATGCCAAAAGAATTTTTTCCATGACTTTAATATCCAGTGGCTAAGTCTTTAATAAATCGACAAAAATGCATATTTTACATATGTTAACGTTACCTAAGTTGTGCTATTAATGCAAATATGTTAAAATAATTACAGTCTACAGGAAAAAGGAGGACTGGAAAATGTATGAAACTTTTAAACAAATAGCTGACATTGCATTTGTTGTAATTGCTGGTTTTGCTATTTTTCAACTGCTAGGGAGACGGAAAAATAAGAAGCAGCGGTCGAAATGCCGCTGTTTTTTTATTTCCTTAACATTCTCCCAGCAAAGCAATTTAGGGCAAACATCATAATATCCGCCGCCACAATCGTAGAACCGACAGGCGTTGAAAACAGAATAGACACCACAATTCCAAACAGCGCACAAAACACTGAAATCACCGTAGAATAAATAATCACGCCTTTAAAATTTTGAACCACGCGCATAGCCGAAAGCGCCGGAAAAATAATAAGCGCGGAAATCAGCAGCGAACCCACAAGATTCATTGCAAGCACAATAATGATTGCCGTGATAACTGCAATCAGTGTATTATATGTATTGGTTTTAATGCCCGTCGCTTTCGCAAAGTTCTCGTCGAACGTCACCGCAAATATCCGGTTATACAGAACAACAAAAACCGCCACAACAATCACCGACATGACGACGCACAACCACACCTCCGCCTTCGTCAGCGTTAAAATCGACGTTGAGCCAAACAGCGTACTGCACACATCGCCCGAAATATTTGCAGACGTCGAAAAAAGATGCATCACCAAATACCCAATCGCAAGCGAACCTACGGAAAGCATTGCAATTGCCGCATCTCCATGTATCTTGGGATTTTGACCTGTCCGAAGTATCAAAACCGCCGCGGCAATCGTCACCGGCATTACAATAACAGACGTGCTTGTAAGGTCAAAGATTGTGCCGATTGCAAGCGCCCCAAACGCCACATGCGAAAGCCCGTCGCCAATATAAGAAAACCGTTTCAGCACAAGCGTAACGCCAAGCAGCGATGAACACAGCGCAATCAGCGTTCCCACAATCAACGCATAACGCACAAACGGATAGGACAAATAAAACTGTAACGTTTCAATCATCGCACACTCCCCCCTATATCCTTCCAAAAATCGCTCTTTACATACTCCTTTGGAGTCCCGATAAACGACCGCTCCTTCTCCACATGCAGCACATGACTTGCATATTTTACCGCGGCATGAATATCATGGCTTACCATAATAATCGTAAGCCCCTCATTGTTTAAATCCTTAATTAACTGGTAAAATTCCACCGTCACCTTCGGGTCCAATCCGGTCACAGGCTCGTCCAGCACCAATAGCTTTGAAGATGCACAAAGCGCCCTTGCAAGCAGAACCCTCTGCTGCTGCCCGCCGGACAGATTGCGGTAGCACTCCTTTTTCAACTCCCAAATGTCCATGCGTCGCATATTCTTTTCCGCCAGCTTTTTCTCTTCCTTTCCAAAAAAAGCACGTCTGCCGCATTTCGAAAGTGTACCAGAAAGCACAATTTCCCATACCGATGCCGGAAAATCCTTCTGCACAAACGTCTGCTGCGGAAGATAGCCAATCTCGTACCGCTCCAGTCCGTCGCCGTATGTTATATTGCCGTTCATCAGGGGCGTAAGTCCTAACAGCGTTTTCATAAGCGTACTTTTTCCTGCCCCGTTCTCGCCAAGGATGCAAAGATAATCTCCTCGGCAAACCTCAAAACTGATGTTCTCCGCTACAGGAACTCCTTCATACCCCAGCACCAAATTCTCACATTTTATAAAAGACATTTCACGTCTCCATTCCTATCAAAATTCTGCATCCTCTAAACTGTAATCCGAATCAAACAGCGCCCTTTCCAGTGCAATCACATCCTCACTGTTCGGCGTATAAACATTCTCCACCAGCTCTATCCGAATGGTCAGCGATTGCGCCGCTTCATATTCCACGCTTCCTATACTTTCTTGCAGCGCGTCGCGCAAAACCTCCGTCATATCTTCAAGCATCTCCTCCTGTACGGGCGTCTCCTCCATTGCTTCCCATGCTTCCGGAAGGCTTGCAATATTATTGTTATAAACAGTGAGTGCCGGCTCAAAAACCTTCATGCGTTCATATGTAATTTCCACAACATAAGATCCGTCCTCCTGTTTTTTTGCCTCGCCGACCGTGTATTTCGCTTTCCCGTAAATTTCCTTAAACAAACTGCGGAAATCCGCCTCTAAATCCTCTGACATACTCAGCTTTTCCGTAAAAAATGTCATTTCGGAATCGATGCCGCGCTCATACAGTGCGGCAGCCTCCTCACTCGTTCCAAGCTTCATCTCCACATAGGCTGCCGAATCTCCCTTGTACGACAAATCAAGCATTGCCTGCAAATACGCACGCGCATCAAGCTTCGCACCGCACGCCGCAAGCAGACCGCATACGAGCAAACAGCTTACCACTGCACCTATCTTCTTTATTTGTTTCATTCCAAACCACTCCCATTCTTATAAAGACCCTCTATCAGTATATATAAGAGTTTCCCTCACGTCAAGGATTTAGCCAAGTTCCGCATCCATCATAACAATATCCTGGACCAGCGCCATCGTCCCAAGCGGCACGGTCTCCTCCGGCTCCAAAAGCAGTGTAGCTGCGTTTGCGGACAGCCGCTGCGTTTCCCCGGCTGAAATATTTTCTGGTCCGCTTTCCTGCCGTGGGCACGAACGCGCTGCACGTACCGCAGCAGTATTCGGCATAGGAACATGCCGGTTTCCCCGCACAATCCTCCAGCACCGCCTGATGTCCAATGTAACATATAGAATAATAGCCGTAATTCCGAACAACGCAGCCATAATCAAGAAAAAATATGACACATATGTCATTTCCGTAATATTCAAATCACAACCTCCAAACTATTCCTCCTTATACGTGGAACGCACAATTTTATCCGCAAGCGTCCTTAAAGTCTGTATCTTTTCGATTTCCGTACATACCGCAGGCGCCGCTCCCTCTTTCATTCTGCATAAATCGGCATCAATACTGTCAAACATCGTTTCAACTTCTGCACGCGGCACACCGTCATCCATAAAATACCGCGCATACTCTGTCACGCGCACGACAATCTCATGATACATGCGCAGCGTGATAAGTTCTCTGTCAGGATTTTCATCATTCAATGCCTTGAGCTGCGATAAACTGTTCCAGTATTTTCGATAAATCCCCTCATCCGTACCGTCAATCTGTGCCGCAATCATTTTCTTGTAAAAGCCGCCAATCTCCACATAAAGCCTGCATCTTCCATATGCAAGGCTACGCTCGCTGTTCCCCTCATAGCAGGCAAGCGCCGATTCATACCAGCCAAGCGCTCGCGTTTTGCGGTTTTCCTCATGAGAATAATAATACCAGTAAGCATTTCCAATCTCATAGCAAAAGTCCGCATATCCCAAAGGATTTTGTGTTTCAAACACGTTTAAATATTCCTTTGCGCTCATATTCATTTTAATCAGGAACTCCTCTTCATCCGTATCAAAAATCCCGTCATCCACCACTCTGTCATAATATGCATGATACGCATCCCCTTGCGCCGCGTCAAGCGATATCGCTTCCATGTATAATCCGCATGCATCAAGCGTATCCGCCGTCCGTCCTGCTGCCGCAACCAATGTCATATAATCGTCCCTGATTTTCTCATTTGCCGCCGCCCGAAATCCTGCCCCGCACACGGCGCAAACGAAACATAAAAAAAGCGTTGCCGCAAATCCGCCAAGTCTTTTTTGGCACTGTATCTGTGTTTTAGTCTCCAAATCCCTATAATGTTTAAGTGCATACATCAGTTCGCTTGCAGACTGGTACCGGTCCGCCGGATTTTTCCGCGTACACTTCAAAACCACTTTCTCCAAACCGCTCGAAAGTGCAGAATTCCATTGGCGAATTGGGTACATCTCATAAGGCGGCTCAGAAGGATTATGTCCCGTGAGCAAATGATACATCGTGGCGCCAAGGCAGTAAATATCCGTCCTCGCATCGGTCTGCCCCATTCCGCCGAACTGTTCCGGAGCCGCATATCCCTGCGTACCAAGGCAGGTTGTATCACCTGCATTTTGCTCCTTAAACTCCCGCGCCGTTCCAAAATCAATCAAAACAACATTTCCGTCGGATTTCAGCATCACGTTCGACGGCTTCATATCCCTATAGATAATCGGATTGGGACGCTCATGGAGATACCGCAGCACATCGCAAAGCTGCACCGCCCAATCCACTACATCCTCCTGCGGATAAGCGCCGTTTTCTTCTATCAACTTTTCAAGGGTATTTCCCTCAATATAATCCATAACTATCAGGAAATTCTCATCGGAATCGATGACATCGACAATACTTGGAAGATTTTTATGACTTAATTTTTTGAGCATATCCGTTTCCAGTATCAGACTCTGCTTCAGAATATCGAAATCACGGCGGAAGGACTTTCGCACCTCCTTAATTGCCCACGGCTTATTCGCCTTCTCATTTATGGCAAGATAGACTGTGCTCATCCCTCCATGTCCGATTTCGTCCAAAATCTTATATTTTCCGTCAATCACGGAACCAATTTTCAACATAAAATGGTCAAAACTCCTTAACGATCCGCTGCCTTTAAAAGAATGGCGGAAATATTATCCCGCTCCATGCGGTTTTTATTCTGCTCAATTAAATACTTCAACTGTCCACTCATAACACGCGAATTTTCCTGTCTGCAATCCACATGCCACGTAATCCTGTTTAATGCCAAATGACAGTAATCGTATATTTCCCGCTCAGACAGCTCATGACGGAAACCATCCGAGCAGAGCAGAAAGCTGTCCCCCGACCGATAGCTTCCGCTTACAAAGTCCGGCTCTACATGGCGAACCGTTCCGATACACTGCAGCAGCACATTCCTGCGGGCATCATTTTTTGCCTGCTCCGGTGTCATATGACCCAAAGCGACTTCACGTGCGACATATGTCTGATCCGCTGTCAGCAAATTCATTTTGTTTCCGGTATCCGTCATATGATACACCCGGCAGTCTCCGACATGCGATATGTAAAAGCTTCCCTGAAATAAAAGCAGCACGGTAAGCGTCGTTCCCATTGTGGTCCTGCGCTCTTTACTGTAATCCAGTATCCGTGTATTACAGTCGTTTGCAAGCGTATCCCAGCTTTCCCGAAGCCGCGAAACATCCGGCACGCCGCTGCTGTCACCCAGCGCCAGGGGAAACTCCTTTAAAAACCACTGTTCATATGCGCGTACCACCACGGCGCTTGCAATTTCCCCCTGGGTCAGACCGCCCATTCCATCGCATATCACCGCCACCGCGGCCTCCCCATAGGGCGTATTTGCAACCTTTACGGTCAGACTGTCCTGATTAACGCGCTTTTCAATTCCTACATCCGTTTGCGCTGCCACTGTATAATACAGCTTCATTGCATCTTCGTCCTCCCTGTTGCCAACTACACTTCCTCCAGGAACTCAAACACTTCGTCAGCAAGCTGCAACAGGCTTCCCGATACAAGCTTCACCGGTTTTTCGGGCTCCAGCTTCTTTCCGTCCACAAAGGTATGATTTAGCGAACCCTTATCCTTGGCATAAAAGCCGTCGTCCCTGCGCACAATGTCGGCATGATTTCTGCTGATGGTAGGGTTGTCATCCACAAAATAGTCTACGTACGCCGCATCCTTTCCAAGCTTAAAAATATTTTTATCAATCGCAATCTTTTCACCTGTCCGTTTACGCACTAAAAAGGGAAGTTTCTCATGAAGCTCGCGCGTCTTGTTCTTCAACGCAACGCTGTCCTCTGCCTCCTTTTGAAGTGTGTCAAAGGGCTGCGTCGTTCCGCTTTCATCCGTCTGCTCCTCTGTCTCCAATTTTACCGCAAGTGCAATGCAGGAAGCGATAATCCGGTCAATCAGCCCCTGTGCATCCTCTCTTGCAATGCTGTCAGCAAGATAAAATCCTGCCTGCTCCGACACTTTCCATACCTGATAGTCCTTACCGTCTTTTGTAATCTTCTCCGATACACCTACTCTGTATTTCATAATGCTGTCAGCCTTCCTGTTCTATAGCGTTTTCAATGGTACTATACGCGTTATCTCTGTGTCAATGGTACTTTTGTCCTATATTGATTAGTAAAATACATGCCCGCCAATCCGTATCCCGTTAATCCCGGGAATCGGCGTCCTGAAATAGACACAATGCCCGACATTCGTCACGCCGCTCATCGCCTCATCCGCCGCCTGATAACAGCTTGCCGTCGCCCTGTCGTTTGCAAGCGCAAGCGCAAGATGTCCGTCGTTTACCGGTGAGAACTGCTTATTTTGGTAAATAACGCCAACAATCGTGTTAGGATAACGCGAACTAAGCACCCTGTTAATTACCACCGCACCAACCGCAACTTGTCCGCTGTACGGCTCCGCTCCCGCCTCGCAGTATATCAGGTTTGCAAGCAGCATACGGTCGCCTTCCTCAAATTTGACTTCCGAAATATCACGCCAGCTCGACTGCGCCGCAAGTCTTGACTTCGCAAGCTCTTCCTCATACTGCTTCTGAAGTGCGGCAATGTCCTGCTCCTGCTCGTCAATCATGGATTCGAGCGCGTCGATGGTTTCCTCCGCGTCCGCAATTTGGTCCGAATAGCTTGCCACGTTCTGCGAGGTCTTGCGCACAAGCTCCGCAACCTTGCTCTTTTCGGCGTTTACCTCCTCCTGCAATGTGTGGAGATCCTCCAGCTCCTGCGTGAGCTGCGCCTCTTTCTGCTCTACGTCCTTTCGGCTCTCCTCATATTTCCGCAGCATTTTTTGATCATACTGGTTAATCTGCTCAATGTAATCGCTCTTGTTTAAAAAATCCGCAAAATTATCAGAGTTAAAAAGAAAATTTAAATAACCGTAGCTTGCACCGCTTTCGTACATCGTCTTGATGCGCAGCTTCATATTTTCATACTGCTCGCGCTCAACGATTTTTGCCTGTTCAAGATCCGCCTGTGCCTGCGTAATCTCCGTTTGCTTTGTGACAATGTCCGCCTCGATTGTTTCCAGTTTTGCAGAAACTGCCGCCAAATCGTCATTTAATGTGCCAAGCTCTCCCAAAAGCGAATTTTTGGTTATCTGAAGGGAAGCCTTTCTGTCTTCCGTATTCTCTTTTGCATCTTCGGTTTTTTCCTTTTCCTCTTTCGCACGCTGCAGGCGTTCCAACGTCGTTTCCGCGTGCACGGGCACGGTCGGACACTCAGCAACAGTGACCGCAAGCACTGCCGCAACCGTTACCGCAGCAAACCTTTTTAATGCCGATTTTGTCATGTTCTAAACCATTCCCCAAACTCATAATTTTCATTTCTATTTTGTACCGAAAATACGGTCTCCCGCGTCTCCCAATCCCGGCACGATGTAGCCGTGGTCATTGAGCTTCTCGTCAAGTGCGCCAATGTAAAGATCCACGTCAGGGTGTTCACGCTGCATGCGCTCTACGCCCTCGGGCGCGGCGATGATACACATAAAATGAATGCTTTTGCAGCCTTTATCTTTCAGCATTCTGATTGCCGCTGCCGAAGACCCCCCCGTCGCAAGCATCGGGTCCACGACAAAGACTTCTCTTTGGTCGCAGTCCTCGGGCAGCTTGCAGTAATACTCGACCGGCTCCAAGGTGCCCGGGTCGCGGTAGAGTCCGATATGTCCTACTTTTGCAGTAGGAATTAATTGTAAGATACCGTCTACCATGCCAAGTCCTGCCCGCAAAATGGGCACAACCGCAAGTTTTTTTCCGGCAAGCTCTTTTACGGTTGTTGTGCAGATGGGCGTTTCGATTTCCACGTCCGCAAGCTTTAGTTCCCTTGTCGCCTCATAGCAGATAAGGTTTGCGATTTCGCCGATGGTCTGTCTAAAATCCTTTGTACCTGTTTCAGTCCGTCGGATCCTGCCGATTTTGTGCTGAATTAACGGGTGATCCATTACTACTGTTTTTGCCATGTAATCTCCATTCTGCCGCACCTTAAAATACAGGTGTCAGCGCATTTTTAATCTTCATCCAACTGTGCAACGCGTCTGATATGCTTTTCTTCATCAGAAAAGGGTGTGTTTAAAAAAGTTTCCACAATTTCAAGCGCAAGCAGCTCGCCTACATAAGCGCCGCCGAGTGCAAGCATGTTTGCGTCATTGTGCAGTCTTGTCATTTTTGCGGAAAGCGGTTCACTGCACAGCGCACAGCGTACTCCTTTGATTTTGTTTGCAGCAATGGAAATGCCGATTCCCGATGTGCAAACCACAATTCCTTTCTCACACTCACCGCTTGCGACTGCCTTTGCCGCCGCCTTTCCGAATACGGGATAATCGCAGGACTTGTTTTCATAACAGCCAAAGTCCTTATATGCGATATTATGCTCCTCAAGGTACTTTATTATTTTGTTTTTTAACTCCAGTCCGCCGTGGTCACTGCCTAATGCAATCATGTTTTACCGTGCTCCTTTCCATTTTTAAACTGTTGTTTTTATGATACTATAACACTTTCTTTACCTTATATTGACGGAAAATCTAGAGTACTGACCGCTTCATATCTAGTAAAACTCCGCAGAATATTTTCCTGAGAGTGCTGCTTTACAAACGCAGGCGTAGCGGTGGCTACGGCGAGGCTTGGGAAGTAGTGCTATCAGGGAAATAGGCAAGGAGGTTTGCCTGAATATGAACGAGTCAGTACACTAGAGCTTTATGCATTGGTGTCCTGCCGCCTTTAACAACCGGTTCATAACCGCTTGTCCGATACCGCCTGCACAAAATGCCTCCGAATAAATGTACGCGATGTTTTCGTCGTCAAACTCCCTCAGAAACGTATAAAGCCGTTTTGCCGCCGACAGCAAATCGTCGCGCGCACCCGCGTCTTTTACGCTGTCCGCTTTGTAGCGCCGTATCGTTTCCGTAGTTCCGATTACGCCTGTCCGCTCGCCTTTCCCGGCGTGCAGCGCTGTCTGTTCATTAATATAATTTACAACATTTTCAGGCGTGCCTTCTACAATCACAAGCTCACCTTTTGGCGCATAGTGACGATATTTCATGCCGGGCGCTTTCGGGGGCTGTTTTGAATCGTTATCCAAAATTGTGACATCTGTGTCAGTTTTTCCAATAACATTTGTAATCATTTCCTGCGTAATGTATCCGGGACGCAAAATCATCGGCACTTCGCCAGTCATGTCAACAATTGTCGATTCAATGCCGATTGCGCCGTCCGCTCCCGCGTCAGCGTCCAAAATCATGTCAATTCTGCCGTCCATGTCCTGTATCACGTATTTTGCCGTTGTAGGGCTTGGTTTCCCCGACAGGTTTGCGCTCGGCGCCGCCACATATCCGCCCGCCTCTTTAATAAAAATCAGCGCAAGCGGGTGCGCGGGCATTCGAACCGCGACCGTTTCCAATCCGCCTGTCGTCTGCCGGGGCACGGCATCTGATTTTTTCAATATCATGGTAAGCGGTCCGGGCCAAAATGCGTTTGCCAGTTTTTTTGCATTTTCCGGCACGTCTTGCACGATTTTTTCCAAGTGCTCCATGTCGGCAATATGTACAATGAGCGGGTTATCGCTCGGACGCCCTTTTGCAGCGTATATTTTTCTTGACGATGTTTCATTCAAAGCGTCTCCGCCAAGACCGTAGACCGTTTCCGTCGGAAATGCCACAAGTCCTCCGTTTTTGATGACCTCACCTGCCTGCGCAAGCTTTGCAAGCAGCGTTTCCTTATCCTCGTCCTGTATCAGGGGCACGATTTGCGTATTCATTTTTATAACCATGCTCCTTTCTGAACATGCAGGTTCGACTGCTCTTTTCAAAATCCGTGCGGTTATATGTGAATTTTTTCACGATTTAATTCGCACGGACTTGCTAATCATTGATATTGTAGCATATGAATTCGGTTTTATAAAGGGGTACTGTAAAAAATAAATTTTTCTCGGGTGAATTTGGCAGGATAACTACAAAAGGAGCGGTTCAAAATCTGCCGCTCCTTTTTACAATCTGTTTTTATCATTCCGCTTTTAATCTACCGCATAATTCAGCTTCACCGTAATGGTCGCTGTCTTGTCTCTTGAGCTTGTGTCAAACGCACCGCCGTAGCTGTACTCGGAGTTGGAATTTTGCGCAGTGATTTGGAAAACCCCCAGGTTTGCGCTAAGCAGTTTCGACAAACTTGCGTCGGTACCGTCCGCGATGATTTCCATACGCGCCATTGCGTTGTCCGTCGCCTGTTCAATCAGGTTTAATTTCAGCTCATCAAGTTTTGTGTAGTAATATTCGGGTGAATCCGATTCAAATTCAATATTAGATTCAATCAGCTCCGTAATATCCCTTGAAATTGCATCAACCTTATCTACGTCTTCGGACGTTACCGTGACAGACTGGTAAAGATCGTAACCCGCCAAATGCTCGCCCGTGCGCTTTCCGTCATCGTTATACTCCGTCACCCAACGCTGCGAAATGGATACGGAGCTGAACGAAAGTTCGTCCTCCGATATACCGTTATCGACCAAATATTTCCGAATGACTTCGGCGCTGTCTTTAATGGACTGATATGCCCTCTTCGGCGTCGAACCATATGAGGAAAAACTGCCGCGCCATACAATCAAATCCGACTCAAAATCACAGCTTGCCGATCCGGTAACGGTGATGCCGCTGCTGCTGGAATACTTTTTGTAGTTCACAATACCGTTTGAAAAAATGCTCATGCAGATAATTGCCGAAATTCCGGCTATCAGTGCGATAATAACCGGAATGGACACGCCTCTTTTGGGCGGTTTTTCCTGCAATGTCTGCGGTAAACTGTTTTCATTTTGTTCCATAATTATTCCCCCTGTTCTTATCATACACATAGTTAAGGAAATGCCGATTACATCATTGCTTCCTTAATCTCTTCGTTGTTTTCATTATATCAGACGATATAATGTATGCAAGAAGATGCGACAAAATGATGCAAAAATGATGTAGATACGATAAAAAAAGGATGAATTTTGGCATCTTTTACTCCACAATCTCAAGCAGTCTTCCTGTAATTTCCGCCATATTTGTGGAAACCTGTTTCGTGTCGTGGGAAATGCGCACGTTTTGTTCCACAACATTGGAAATACGCTCAATCTGACTGACAGCATGCGATACGATGTCCACATTCTGTTTCACCATATCGGTGATTGCTTCCACATCATGATCCGTTTTCTCAATGTTTTCCACAACAATCCCGAACGCCTCCACCGTTTGGTCAGTAATCTCGCGTCCGTCTTCCACCGCCTTAATGGAGTTCATAATTAATTCGCTGGTTTCTTTTGCCGCCTGCGCGCTTCTTGCAGCAAGCTCTCCAACCTGCCTTGCCACAACGGCAAAACCTTTGCCCATATCCCCGGCTCTTGCCGCCTCAATTGAGGCATTGAGCGAAAGCATGTTTGTCTGCTGTGCAATGGAGTTTATCTCACCGATAATCTTTTCAATCGCAATTGACATATCGCTGATTTTCTGCATCGAATCCTTTAACAGCTCCATACGGGACTGCGTCTCGATAATTTTTTCCGACGTGTTTCCTGTCGCTTCCGTAACCTCAACCGTGGCGCTTACACTTCTGTTAAGCTCCTGCGTCAACTGGCTCATAATCTGCTTTAAGTCCTCCACAGCCTTTTCCTGTTCACCTGTTCCGTTAAAGATGTCGTCGGCATTCCTGAGCGTTTCCCCCGATACCTCATTCAGCTCCGTACAGACACCCTTTACGTCTCCAATCATTCGCTGGTTGTTTTCCATATCCTGACTTTGCAGAACCAAAAGCGATTCATTTTCCTTAATACTTTGACAAATCCCCTCAACCATTTTGTTAATGCTGTCAGAAAGCATTGAAAACTCGGGATTTCCCTGTTCATTTACGGTAATGTCAAATTTTCCCCCTGCGATTTCCTTCATGGAATTGGAAATGCGGTTAATCCCGCTCACGATTTTATCATCTACCATGCGGTTAATCATCAATAGCAGCACGCCGAAAATCAGAAGCAGACTCAGCGATACCACAACTGTCTGATTGAGACGCCCCGCGTAATATTCACTCGCCGGCATAAAGGTTCCGATAATCCTGCCGTTATATTCCTCCGCCATATAATAACCTTTTTTCCCGTCAATCACCGCTTTTCCTTTTCCTGTCAGGTTTGATGGAAAACCTGCATCCGTTGCGGCGATTCCGATTAAACTTTCATTTTGATGTGCTAAAATCTGTCCGCTCGCGGCATCAATCGCATAGACATATCCAGTCTCGCCAAAATCAATATCCCGAAGTACCACGGAAATCTCCGTTCCTGCGAGCGTCCGCTCCAAAACCTCCGGACGCACACCAACCTGCACAAGTCCCTTGTCATCCGTCCGCGCCACGCCAATGTACTGCACAACAACGCCCTCGGCAACGTTTACCTGCGGCTCCTGTACAATTTCAATGGAAGGATCGTCCACAATTACCATAAACGCGTTGGACTGTTCGCCGCTCTTCATGTCAAAACCGATATAGGCATCAATCGTGCTGCTCGTGATGATCCCCTCTTCATCAATAATATGCAGCTCGTTCACCATCAGCCGTTCCTTAATCTCATTGAGCTTTGCCGCGTTGCCATAAATGGACTTGTCTGCGGCAAGCATGTCCGCGAATGCCCTTGTCTTGGCAAGATTGTCCTGACCAAGATTGTCCGTAAGCTGTTGGATATTTGCCTCGTTGTCCTCTAACTTTTCCCTGACAGCCCCAAGTTTGTCCCGGCTGGCGGAATCATTGCCCGTCTGACTGACCACAGTCTGCAGCCCAAATATTGCCGTAATCGTAATAAGAAGCGCCGCAAGCATGTAACAGAAAAGTCTTTGTGTAAAAATTTTCTTCATGTCCTATGTTTCCTCCTTTGTTTTTTGGCGTCAAGAGGCGGCAGCCATGCCTGATATTCGCCGGAATTTCGTCAAAATGCACAAAATTAATGTCTTACATTCCGTTTCTATTATAACAATACTGCAAAAAAAAGGCAACCAATTCCAGACATCATGACACAACAATATGAATTGGCTGCGCGAAGAATTACGCAAATCATATTCCGTTCTCCTTCAGCAATACGTATCTTGATGTTTTACAAAAATCCGTGTTATGATACCTGTACACAAATCACTTAACGTTTACGGAGGAAAAAGCCATGCTAAAAGCAATCGTTATCGGAAGTCTGGGCGCAGGAAAAAGCACGTTTGCACGAAAACTTAACGCCTTTATTGTTTTGTACGTGCGGTTCGCAATATCCAATCCACTGCCGCCCTGGCGTGCGTGGGCAGATTTTGAGGAAGCGCCTCGTTTTTTGTTTCTTCCATGCCTGTGTCAAAGACCTGCAAAGCGTATTTTGCAAGTAATTCCGAAACACGTCCTCTTTCTATAGAATCCTCCGTACCCAAAACAATCACGATTAAATCATGCTTCATATTCCCGTCATCCACAGTCAAAGACGTCACCAGGCAGGCGCCGGATTTATTGGTCGTTCCGGTTTTCAAACCGGTGACTTCTGGCAGATTATGCAAAAGCGGATTTGTGTTGCGCACCTCAAGGTCAAGGGATTGCAATGTCGCGGATTGCAGAGACGTCATATCCGTGACCTGTGGATAAACGCGTAAAAGATACGATACCAGCCGGAACATATCTTCTGCGCTCATGCGGTTCTGACGCTTTGCGGGAATGGGTTCCTGCGTGTAAGAGGGCAGACCGTTACAGTTGAAAAAAATTGCCTGAGAAAGTCCCAAATCCAGTGCTTTTTGGTTCATTTTTTCGACAAAAGCTTCCTCCGAACCGGCAATCGCCTCGGCAAGGCACAACGCGCATTCATTACTGGAGGGCAAAAGAGCACCCAGCAAAAGCTCCTGTACGGTAATCTGTTCCCCTGTTTCCAAAGGAATTACGCCGTCATCTGACGCAGACAGCGCCTGCACTGCCTCGGAAATAATAACCGGCTCTTCAAGAGAAAGCCGTCCTTCCGAGATTGCCTCCATTGCCAGCAGACACGTCATAAGCTTGGAAGTGCTGGCTATGGGATAGGAAATATCGGACTGATACTGATAATAATATTCCCCTGTGGCAGCATCTCCTACCAACACACTATTGACTCCGTAAAAGTATCCTGCCTGTTCCAAAGCAGCAGGGTCAATGCGAAACGGAGCCTGCGTTTGAAGCTGCAGGACACCTGCTTCGGAAACCGTGATATTCATATCCAAAATCATCGCCAAATCTGCCGCCATCATGAAACAATCGTAATGACCGGAAGGCAATGCCATAATCAGCGTATAATAACGAACCTCTTGTCCGTTTACTTTCATTTCGTTTCGCCGCAGGGAAATGTCCGGATTTTCGACATCTTCCCAAGGAATATTTTCGACGCCCACGGGCGTATAGGCGCTCCCCGGTGTTAAAGAGACGGCGTTTTTTGTGATTTCCAACGAAAAGGATTTATCCGTACCGTTCAAAGCCACGGCAATATCCCGCATGGAAAAATACGTGTTGCAGTCATAGCTATAATCCAGCGTTTTTACTGTGTATGCGGCGCCGGTATCTGTCTGCACCTGACAGGTTTTAGGTATTTCATAGCTTGCGGACGCCCTGACAGGAAAAATAAGACATACTAAAATTACCGACAGGATAACAGAATTGATTTTCCGTATTGTTTTTTTCATGGGCTCTCCTTTCTCACTCACTTTACCGGTTTGGAGATTACTGCAAAATATATATCATGGGACATTCATATCCCGCCTCCTCGGACAAAAGCAATGTATTGTCTTTTCGAAGGTAATATTCTGTCTTTGCGCTAACCTGCCAGCCGTCATCGAATTGCCTTATTAAGACGCCTTCCTCTGTTGTATAGGCGCCGCTGCCGTCATATTGCGCCTGCAAATCCTCTAAGGAGGGCAGAAGTTGTGGTCCGCAGGACATCAAATAGGAAACGGTGGGCATTCCAAAGGTTTCCGTTACAAGCGTTTCAATGCTTTCCTTGTCCGTGCCGCCCGAATAGCCTGCCTTTTTGAGCCGCTCAATCAAGAGGTCTTCAAAAGCCCCGGCAAATGCCTCATATGCAGCCTGATTGCAGGCATCGTAGCTTTCCGACCGGATATTGCAGGAAAACATTCCTTGCTCACGGGCAGTTTGTTCCAAGGTCAAATTGACTTCAACGGTCAACCCCTGCATATATTGTTCCATATCCTCCAGGGTAAGAGAAACCGCCTCTATGTCCTGCAGCCAGTCAAGCGCCGTAACAGCCGCCTGGTCCGTCATGTCCAGTTTTGCGGTCCAGCTTCCGGACAGGTCCTTGTCACCTGGTGCAAAAAAATGCAGATAGGTCAAGAGTGCGGTGGAAGTAATTAAAAATAAAAACAATATCGTTAATACAATGCGCTTTAGATTTTTTCTCATAGAAATCCTCCATACTTGATGCATTTGCGAATCGGGGCGCAAGCACACATTTGCCCTGTGAAAATTTATTTTTCACAGTAATACCTCCCGGACTACGGTAAATATCATTCTGTTCTTTTTCAAAAAAGAAAATTGCCCACAAAATCAATTTGACATTTGCGGGTAATCTTTTCGTATCACAAATCTTCTTTGTTAAAAATTACATATTCCTGGTTACGCTATAGCCACAACTGCAAGTGCCTGCATGACCTGCATTCATGTCCCCGCAGACCGGACAGTTCCAACCCTTCGACAGTTCCGCGGCAGCAATCATTTTCTTTGAATCCTCAAAGTTCTTATATGTATCACTATGCGCAACGACAGACTCGTCGGAACCAAAATAATTTTCATCTTCATTGATATAAATTTCTACCTTAGGCAGCAGCAACGCAGCAATTATCACATACACGCCAAAGAAAAATGCCCACAAAAACCAATCTTCTGTACGTCCTTTATCTTCTATAATCCGATTGACTATCTTTCCGCAAATGTAACCATGAATACAAAAAAGCAACAAAAACCATACCATATTTCATTTCCTCCAAATGTATCTTTTCGCTCTGCTTTCTTTCCTGACCACTATAGCACAAAATTTTTTGAAACGCAATCTGTACCTGTCTGCGCGATGAAAAGATTAAATGAGAATCCTGTAAAAAATATTTCTAAGGCAAAACGGAGGATAATGTGAAAAATAAATTTGCAGGTTCAGAAAGGAGCATGATGATTTTTGTGAAAATTTGTGATATGATACCCATACTACTATCTTCGGAGGGTGAAACTATGTTGAAAGTCATTATTATCGGAAGTCCGGGAGCAGGGAAAAGTACATTTGCCCGGAAACTTAGAGATGTTACGGGACTTCCGTTATATTATTTGGATATGTTGTGGCACAAACCGGATCGGACAACCATTTCCAGAGAATCATTTGACCTACAATTAAATGAGATTCTCAAAAAAGATTACTGGATTATCGACGGAAATTATCAGCGCACGCTCGAGCCGCGCCTCAAAGCATGCGATACGGTTTTTCTGCTGGACTTCCCGTTGGAGGTTTGTCTTCTTGGCGCACAGACACGTATCGGGACAAAACGGGAGGATTTGCCGTGGATCGAAACGGAAGTTGACGAGGAATTTCAACAATCAATTATTGATTTTCCCAAAACACAGTTACCAGGGATTTATGATTTGTTAAGAAAATATCAATCATCGCGAAAAGTCATCGTTCTCCAGTCAAGAGCGGAAGCAGACGACTATTTAACCACTTTTCACCGATAGGCACACCACAGCCCCCAAATCACGCAGCTATCTGATGCGTTCCCACCACGTCCCTGACAAAACAGCCTCCCACACCGTATTTTCTACAAGCGGTACTCTCTCCAAATAACAGGCAGCAAAAATCCCAGCGGCATAAATAAAACAATATTCAGCAACGTATTTTTGACATATTCCAAAGGACTGTTTACAATGTCTGCAAGCGGCACAAGGTTCACGCTCAAATCAAACTGCAGCGTATATGCGGTCGGCAGCCCCGTTACCGAGAAAACCGCCGTCAGATAAACCGCCAAAAGAAGAACCATAAACCATTTGCAAAAACTGCGTTGTCTCAACACAAAATACTGCAAAACAATAACGGCAGGAACCAAAAAAATTATTGACGATAAACAAGTAATTCCAGCAGACAATAACCGAACCATTTCTCCCCCCATAAAAAACTGTACTAAAATAACTGATATTATGCATAAGTTTAGCATATTCTTTGTAATCATTCCATTAACAACCGTTTAAAATATATTTAAGATCTTTAAAACTTTTTCGACTCCCCCGCCGTCTAACCATTACAGAGAGGAGGAACGAGCCTATGCGAACCGACAACAAACAAAAGAAAGTAGAAGAAACGGTGTTAAGCTCCTATGAGGCGATGTACCGTTTGGCATACACTTATGCGCGCAATGAGGCGGACGCGCTTGATATTGTGCAGGAAAGTGTATATAAAGCCATAAAACACGCGTCTTCCGTCAAAGAAGAGACGTACATCAAAACATGGCTGTGGCGGATTGTCATGAATACCGCACTGGACTTTATCCGCAAAAACAACAAAGAAATCGCAACCGATACCTTTTATGAGGGCGGACAGGAGGACAGCTATCCCGATTTTGATACCCTGAATGCCTTGAACACATTGACAGAGAAGGAAAAAACGGTTGTGGTGCTCCGCTTTTTCGAGGAACAAAAGCTGCATGAGATTGCGGAGATTTTAGACGAAAATACCAATACGGTCAAGACCATTTTATACCGAAGTCTGAAAAAGCTGAAGCTGATACTACAGCCGGAAGCGGCAGAAGGAGCGCAAAGATATGAATGAGAAAAAATTAGAAGAAATGAAACAGGACTACGAACACATCAAAATCCCAAAGGAGCTGCGTCAGCGGGTGGAGGCAGGAATCCGGCAGGCAAAAGGAGAGGAGAGCGAGAATATGAAGGAAATAAAAAATGAGAACAATGAAAATAAGAAATCAACGATTGCGGTATATATCGGAAGAATTGTAAGCGCCGCAGCCGCCGCACTGTTGCTTATCACAGTCATGGCAAATTCGGGGGCGGGAATTGCGCACGCAATGTCAAAAATTCCGGTGATTGGCACGATTGCCGAAATTGTAACATTTCGCCACTATGAGAGCTCAAAAAATAATATGGACGCAGACATCAAAATTCCCGAGGTCAGCGTCAAAAATGAGGATGGTACGGTAAACGAAGAAACAACACAAAAGATTAACAAGAGCATTCAGGAATACACTGACGCAATCATTGCGCAGTATGAAGCAGATGTCGCGGCGGCAGGCGAGAGCGAAGGGCATATGAATGTATCGTTGGATTATTCCGTGATTACGGATGATGAACGTTTGTTCTCGATTCGTTTTGACGAGCTGCTTGTCATGGCAAGCGGTACGCAGATGGTCAAGATTTATCATATCGACAAACAATCCGGAGAGATAATCGGACTGTCGGGATTATTCAAGGACGGGACTGACTTTATCACGCCGATTTCAGAGAATATCAAGCAGCAAATGAAAGCGCAGATGGCGGCGGATGAATCGGTTTCATACTTTTTGGACAGCGATGTGCCGGAATGGGATTTTCAGGCTATTTCAGCAGATACGACATTTTACGTCAACGAAAACGGAAAGCTTGTGATTGTATTTGATGAATACGAGGTCGCGCCGGGATATATGGGAAGCGTGGAGTTTGAAATTCCTACGGAGGTTGTGCAAGACTTCGTTCAGGAAGGCTTTTTAAGATAAATAAAAGGCAGGACGAGTCGTGCCATAACGAAAATTGCGTTATGGCGCAGCTCTCCCTGCCGGCTTTCTCTAAAAATATTATCAAATCTTAACCAACTCGTATTTGTCCGTACCAAGTCCAATCTTAACCGCATGTGCAATGCACGACTTCCATTCCGTATCCGGGTGCGTCATATGGAAATGGTCATGCGAAGCATCGGCATTGCCTTCATGATTTCCGTGCTCCTTCAAATTCTCGCCCAAAATACTGTCTTCAACAGGCTCCATCTGATTACACAAATCCGCACACGCCCGATCAAGCGCCACAGGATCAAACGATGCAAGCATTCCGACATTCGGAATAATGGGAATATCATTCTCCGCATGACAGTCACAGTTCGGTGAAACATCACAAATCAGCGAAACATGGAAACATGGTCTGTCCTTGCACACCGCAAGACTGTACTCCGCCATTTTATAATTCAAAACGGCAATCGAATCCGAAAAATCCGCCGCAATCACGTCCTTCGGGCAAACCGCAAGACAACGTCCGCAGCCGACACACTTCTCATGGTCAATCTTCGCCTTGCCGTCCGTGATAACCGGCGCACCGTGCGCACAAATCCTGCTGCACGCGCCGCAGCCGATACAGCCGCTTTGATCCACGCTCGGCTTTCCGTCACAGTGCTGCTCCATTTTGCCCGCTCTTGAACCGCAGCCCATGCCGATATTTTTCAGCGTGCCGCCAAAGCCCGCCATCTCGTGTCCCTTGAAATGTGTCAGTGAAATGAAAATATCCGCATCCATAATCGCCTGACCGATTTTCGCCTCTTTCACGTACTCACCGTTAATCGGCACAAGCGCCTCGTCCGTTCCCTTCAAACCGTCGCCAATAATTACATGACACCCTGTCTGATATGGTGAAAATCCGTTAATATACGCTGTTTCCAAATGGTCAAGCGCATTTTTCCTGCTGCCGACATATAACGTATTACAGTCAGTCAGGAACGGCCTACCGCCCAATTCCTTGACGTAATCCGCCACAACCCGCGCATAGTTCGGACGCAGAAACGCAAGATTTCCATACTCGCCAAAATGGATTTTAATGGCTGCATATTTCTCTTTAAAGTCTATCGTTTCAAATCCCGCAGTTTTCATCAATCTGTGCAGTTTTTGCAAGAGGTTCTCGCTGCCCGTTGCCTTAAATGTTGTAAAATATACCTTTGAACTATTCATTCATATTCCTCCTGATTTTCACTCTTTTTCACACAACTAATACTTCTCATAATATACGCCAGCCCCAATTTCCCATGTAATAAAGCAGAGCCCGCCACAGCATAGCGGACTCTGCCAGTCAACGTCATTTCAGACCTATTTATTCAAAAATTCCTTCACCTGCTCATAAACGCCCTTTGCGTCCAGCTTATACTTCTCAATCAAAGCCGCCGCCGAACCGGACTCGCCGAACGTATCCTGCATACCAATCTTATAAACAGGCGCCGGATACGACTTGCAAAGCGCATCGCAAACCGCGCTGCCAAGTCCGCCAATAACGGAATGCTCTTCCGCTGTCACACACTTGCCCGTCTTTTTCACGGAATTGACAATAACCTCCTCGTCGAGCGGCTTAATCGTACAAATGTTGACAACCTCAGCGCTTACACCATCCTTTTCCAGCATCTCGGCTGCTCCGAGCGCTGAGTCCACGCAGATACCCGTCGCCACAATCGTTACATCTGTTCCTTCTCTGACAACCGTGCCCTTACCAATCTCAAACTTGTAGTCCGGTCTGTCGTTAATCACGGGAACTGCCGCACGTCCGAAACGGATATACACAGGTCCTTCATATTCCACAGCCGCACGGACTGCTGCCTTCGCCTCGACATCATCCGCCGGACACATTACAACCATACCCGGAATTGTCCGCATCAGCGCAATATCCTCGTTACACTGATGTGAAGCACCGTCCTCACCTACCGTAATTCCTGCATGTGTCGCACCGATTTTTACGTTTAAATGCGGATAACCGATGGAATTGCGCACCTGCTCAAATGCACGCCCTGCCGCAAACATTGCAAACGAACTCATAAACGGAATTTTTCCTGCAAGTGACAGTCCTGCTGCCACACCTGCCATATTTGACTCTGCAATACCGCAGTCAATGTGTCTTTCCGGAAATGCTTTTCTAAAAACACCTGTCTTTGTCGCCGCCGCAAGGTCCGCGTCAAGAACGACCAAATTCGGATTTTCTTTTCCTATTTCAACGAGAGCATTTCCATAGCTCTCTCTTGTTGCAACCTTTTTTACATCTGCCATTTTTCTATGCTCCTTTCCCAATCTACGCTAATTGCTGCGCGATTTTCTCTAAATCCGCCATAGCAACAGCATACTCCTCGTCGTTCGGAGCCTTACCGTGCCAGTCAACATTTCCTTCCATAAAGGATACGCCCTTACCCTTTAATGAATGTGCAATAATCGCCGTCGGCATTCCCTTCGTCTCCCTTGCCTCCTTAAAAGCGGCACGAATTTTATCAAAATCATGCGCGTCATCAAGATTAATCACATGGAAATTAAACGCCTCAAATTTCTTGTCAATCGGATAAGGTGAGCATACATCCTCAATCTTGCCGTCAATCTGCAAACCATTGTTATCTACAATCACACAGAGATTGTCAAGCTTTCTATGCCCCGCAAACATTGAAGCCTCCCAAACCTGTCCTTCCTCAATCTCGCCGTCGCCAAGCAGCGTGTATACACGATAATCCGCATTCGACATCTTTGCGCCAAGCGCCATACCGCACGCAACGGAAATGCCCTGTCCAAGCGATCCTGACGACATGTCAACACCCGGCACATGCTGCATACAGGGATGTCCCTGTAAATAAGAGCCAAGCTTTCTTAACGTCACCAAATCTTCAACCGGGAAAAATCCGCGGTTTGCAAGCGCCGAATACAGCCCCGGAGCCGTGTGTCCCTTTGAGAGAACAAAACGGTCTCTGTCTGCTTTCTTCGGGTCCTTCGGATCAATGTTCATTTCCTCGAAATATAGATATGTAAAAATATCCGCTGCCGATAAGGAACCGCCCGGATGTCCCGCCTTTGCCGCATGAACACCTGTGACGATGCCTTTACGAACTTCATTTGCTGCTCTTTGAAGTTCCAAATTTGTCATGTTAAACTACCTCCATTCTTTATTAAAGCCTGCGAATCTGTGCCCTCGCACATATTTGCTCTGTGAACAATTTATTTTTCACAGTACCTCACATTAATATATTGGAAAATTGTCAAAAAAACATCAATCTTCCACCTTATTTCCATAGTACGCATTGGCGCCATGCTTTCTGTAATAATGCTTATCCTGTATCCGCTGCGGAGCAGGTTCCACGTCCGCATTCAGCTGCTCCGTAAAAAGCGCCATTTTTGCGACTTCCTCAAGCACAACGGCATTATGTACCGCCTCCTTCGCGTCCTTGCCCCACGCGAACGGTCCGTGATTTTTGCAAAGCACTGCAGGAACTGCCATAACATCCTTATCCTTAAATGTTTCGATAATCAGCGTTCCCGTATTCTTCTCGTAGCCGCCGTCAATTTCCTCCTGCGTCAGCACACGCGCGCACGGAATTTCCCCGTACATATAGTCCGCGTGTGTCGTACCATAGCAAGGAATAGACCTCCCCGACTGTGCCCAGCTTGTGGCGTATGTACTGTGCGTGTGCACAACGCCGCCAATTTCGGGAAACGCCTTGTAAAGCTCCAAATGTGTCGGTGTATCGGACGACGGATTATATTTTCCCTCAACTCTGTTGCCCTCTAAATCCATAACAACCATGTCCTCGGGTTTGAGCAAATCATAGTCAACACCGCTTGGCTTGATGACGAACAGTCCGCTCTCACGGTCAATCGCGCTCACGTTTCCCCACGTAAACGTCACAAGACCGTACTTCGGCAAATCCATATTCGCCTCATACACCTTTTTCTTTAATTCTTCCAGCATATGTCTGAACCCCTTTCCTAGACTTCCATATCTTCCGTTACCCGAACGAATACAAAGCAAACTTGTTAGATTTGCATTCGTTGAGCATGTGACTTAGCGCTTTTTAGTCAGCGTCTTTTGCTAACTTAGAAGCCCTTCACATGCTGCGCGCTCAATCACAAGCCCTTTCTTATACCGCTCAATAAACGTCTCAAAACCTGCCACGTCCTTCGCATCCGGCTCCATACGCACAGACTCCTCGTCCGCAAATACCTTATTGTTCAGGTAATCGCTCAGCGACTCGTCCGCTCCTTTTGTTGCCATATAATTCGCAAGCACCGCAATGCCCCATGCGCCGCCCTCGCCCGCTGTTTTCATCACGGAAACAGGCACGTTCACAGCTGCCGCAACGACCTTTTGACCCACGCCTTCTGTCTTAAACAGTCCGCCATGTCCTAAAAGTTCATCCAGCGTCACATGCTCCTGCTTGAACAAAATATCCATACCAATCTTAATCGCGCCAAGCGCCGTAAACAAGTTCACGCGCATAAAATTCGCCAGGCTGAATTTCGCGTCCGGTGTGCGCACAAAGAGCGGTCTGCCCTCGGCAAAGCCCGTCACATGCTCACCCGAAAAGTAACCGTATGCCAACAGTCCGCCGCAGTCCGCGTCGCCCTCAAGCGCCTTCCTGTAAAGCGTTCCGTACAACTCGTTCATATCGGTTTTCTGTCCCATTGCCTCTTGGAATTCTTTAAAAATATTTACCCACGCATTCAAATCAGAAGTACAGTTATTGCAGTGCACCATTGCAACCAAACTGCCGTCCGGCGTCGTCACAAGGTCAAGCTCGTCATACGACTTTGACAAATCTTTCTCCAAAACCGCCATCGCAAACACGGAAGTTCCTGCGGAAATATTACCCGTCCTCTGCGCCACACTGTTCGTCGCAACCATACCCGTACCCGCGTCGCCCTCCGGCGGACACATCGGAACGCCTGCCTGCAGCGTACCCGTCACGTCAAGCAGCTTTGCGCCCTCCGTCGTAAGCGTTCCCGCTTTATCGCCTGAAATCAGCACCTTCGGAAGAATATCCGCAAGCTTCCAACTGAAATTTTTATCTGCCACAAGCGCGTCAAACTGCGCAATCATTTTCTCATTAAAGTCTTTTGTGTCAATGTCAATCGGGAACATACCTGAAGCATCCCCAACCCCGAGCACCTTTTCACCGCTCAATTTCCAGTGAATAAAACCTGCAAGCGTCGTAAAAAACGTAACACTGCCCACATGCTCCTCACCATTCAAAATCGCCTGATAGAGATGCGCAATGCTCCATCTTTGGGGAATGTGGTAGTTAAATAGGCTTGTAAGCTTTTCGCTTGCGTCCTGCGTAATCGTGTTTCTCCACGTCCGAAACGGCACCAGCAGCTCATCATTCTTATCAAATGCCATGTACCCATGCATCATGGCGCTAAATCCAATGGAGCCAATCGTCTTGATTGGAATGCCGTACTTGTCCTTCACCTGTCCTGCCAAATCCTGATAACAGTCCTGAAGCCCCTTCCAAATCGCATCAAGACTGTACGTCCAAATGTTGTTTTCCAACTGATTTTCCCAATCATGGTTTCCAACCGCAATTACCTCTTGATTTTCGTCAATCAGCACCGCCTTGATGCGGGTCGAACCAAACTCAATGCCGAGCGCAGTTTTACCGCTCTCAATCGCGCTCTTTGCAACCGCATTGTTCTCGTCAAGTCCCATAAAACTTTAACCTCCTGTTTGTTATATTTTTCACAAATATTTTGTCAATATGCACAAAATATCTGTCACGCTCTGCCCCTATTATATCATAGTTACTTCGCAACTATGGTAAGTTTATGCCCATTCGGGCGTGTATGATGTCTATCGACATTATACCATAATTACTTCGCAATTATGGAAGTTTATGCCCATTCGGGCATGTATAATGTCTATCGACATTATACCATAATTACTTCGCAATTATGGAAGTTTATGCCCATTCGGGCGTGTATAATGTCTATCGACATTATATCAATTATACAAAATGAATGCAACAGCTTTTACCGCCAATTCACCTTTTCTATTGCACAGGTGTGCGGCTTATTGGCATTCTCCTTATTATAATTAATCCCGACAAGTAAAATCTCACCACAGTACCTCTCAAGCGCCTGCGTGTAATGTCTGTCCTTGATTTGTTTCATTGCCGTTTCAACTGTTTTGTCGTATTTCAGCTCTACCACCAATGCCGGTTTATCCGTATGCGGAAGCGGGAGAAAAACAACGTCCGCAAAGCCGCGCCCCGTCGGAAACTCCCTGATTAATCTGTAATCCTTGCGCGCGCTGTAATATGCAAGGCCGATTGCACAACTCAACGAGTTTTCGTCATTATACGTAAGAATGGATGCGACCTCTGTATACGCCTTGTCCAATGCCTCGGCAACACGTTGTCCGTCACCATTGAGCGTATCTTCGAGCAGCCTTTCCGATGCCTTTAATACACGCATAACCTCCTGCCAGCCGCCCACACTCATCGCATTTTCAAATTCCCTGATAATTTCCTTATTGGGAATAAATGCCTCTTCGTTTTCCGAATCGTAAGCAAGATATCCCAAATGAATCAACAGCGTAAGCACATCGTCCTTCGTCCTAAAATTGCGCATGTCATTTTGAAAGCTCAACGTATTTACCTTGATACATTCCCCGCCAAGCATCCGCACAATGTCCGAACGCAGTCCGTCAAAATTCATTTCCATGTAAGGTTTTAACGCATCATATGTCTCCGTGGAAGTCCAGTAATTCGAAAATTTATGACGGCGCATTGCCTCGACCACCGATTTCGGATTATATACATGCCGAAATTCCGTAAGCATATATCCGTCATACCAACTGCCCGTTTCCACAAAATCCATGTTAAACCGTGCGCACAGCTCTTTTACTTCCCGCTCCGTAAAACCTGTATATTCCCCCAATGCGTACTGGTCCGTCATGGAATACTCCGAAAACATATTCAGCGCCGAATGCACACCATACTTCTTAACCGGCAAAATCCCCGTCATATACGCAAGCGCCACATACGACTGATCTTTCAAAAGATTGCGCAGAAAATCAAGATACTGCTTCTGCAGCTCCTCCGACTCCTGCCGCTCACGCATCACACAGTCCCATTCGTCTATCAGGAAAACAAACTCCTTCCCCGTTTCCGCATAAATCTGCTCCAAAACAGCGGCAAGAATTGTTTCCTCCTCTGGAAACAACTCCCCATACGCCTTGCGGATTTCCGCAATCACAACCCGCTCAAGATATTCCGTCACTTCCTGATTTTTTGCCCGTATCAGAAACTGCTGCATATTCAGGAAAATCACATCATATTGGTTCAAATGCTCCAAAAAGGTTTTATCCCGTTTAATTGCATACCCTTGAAACAACTCCGCCGAATCACACCCTCGGCTGTAATACGCCGCAAGCATCTTAAGCGCCATTGACTTCCCGAATCTCCGCGGTCTGCTTACGCAGATATATTTCTGCTCCGTGTTTAAACATTTGTTTGTATATTTTATCATGCCCGTCTTATCCACATAGATTTCAGAGCGAATTGCCTGGCGAAACCCCTTATTATCCGGATTTAAATAAATTCCCATACGCTCTAACCTCCCCTACACTCCATTATATGTGAAACAGTACAAATTAACAAGACAGTCACAACAGGTAACCCCTAAAATCTCTACCTATACGTTATTTCAGGGACTTTGCAGCCAGTGCAAAGTCCCTGACTGAACTATTACCTAAAATCCCGTGCATTTACAACGCCATCCTGCCCCGCAAAATTCAGCAATACAAATCCGCCTCCACATTCAGTTTCCCCTTACGGGTTTCACCCGATACGCCAACAAACACAAAACGCCCAAACCCTCTGACAGAAACTTTATCTCCGGGCTTCAACTGCCCGCTGTTATTCTCATTCAATCTGCTGTTCACAAACACCTTCTTTGCTCGGAACAGCTCCACGCTCTCACTGCGCGACAGATTGTACAGCTTTGCAATCACACTGTCCGCCCGCGCCGCATTCACCTGAAACGTCCTCCGCTCCAGCCTCGTAACCGTACTTTCGGGCGCCTCCTCTGCAATCTGGCACCGGACACTCGTATGCCGTACCTTATCCAACGCCTCCATAATATAAGAAGACATCTTCTCCGTGCAAAACAAAAACGCATGTTTTCCCACAATCACAATATCCCCAAACGTTGCGCGCTCAATTCCCAGGTTCATCAGCGCCCCCAAATAATCCCTATGGGTCAGCTCCTCCCCAAACTTTTCGACAAGCGGCGCAATTTCCACACACGCAATCGGAAACGACTCCTCATAACCGCAAAGCGCCTTATCGCCAAATCGCAGCATCACCCGCTCACAGTCCGCCGTGCCGCCAAAAGCTGTCACCGGAACATAAGAAAGCTCCCGCTCCATCTGATAATATACATTCTGTTCCGCAAGTGACAAAAAGCCCGTAAACAAATACCGGCTGTCCGTATACGCCTTATTCGCAAGCTCCGCAAGCCGCTTTTTAAACAATATTTCATCAGCGTCCATCTTCATTATCCTCCAAAAATTCAATATAGTCCCTGTCCCACATCAATATCTTAAGCTTTCTCGCCGCCTCAGCCGCCGGCCTTGTGAAATACTGGTTCGTCATCACCGCGCCTACCATTCTGTCATAATAATCGCGCCCCGCATACGCTTCCTGCACCGCCTTTACGCCCACAAGTCCCGTATACCGTTTACACTGCACCGCATACGTCACGCCGTCCTTTTCCGCAAGAATATCAATCCCGTAATCACCGCTTCCTTTTGTCACTTCCACCTCAATAAATCCGTTTGCGGCAAGCAAGTCCGCGCAATAATACTCAAACTCCAGCCCTTCCATATGATCCAATGCATGTGCCCGCACATTTCTGCGAAACCGCCTGCAAAGCGCTATGCCTGCCGCCGCTGCAATTGCAATTCCCGCAATAACGGCAAGCATTATTCCTATCGTATTTCCTGTCATTCTTTTGTTCCCTCTTCCTTATTGACACTCTGCCTTAACAATCGTTTTTTAGTCAATAACATCATATCACGCAAACGTCAGTTCGCGCAACCTAATTTTGAAAATTTGTCTTTTTTCCAAATTACCTGTTTACAAACGTTTCAAATTATTGTATAGTTTCTTTTGTAACCCATTATGTAAACATATTTCATGCAGAGTAGAATCGCGTGCGTTAGGCACTGTTAGCAAATAACTTGTGACAAGGACACAGTATAAATGTTCAACTACAAAGAAGACAATCGCAGTCGTAGCGGGCTACGCCAAGATTGTCTGATGCCGTAGGTGAATATTTATACAAGTCATTGTTATAAGTTCTTTGTTAGCAGTTCCTTAAGTGCCTTGTGAACAGGGAGTTGTCACAGGGACGAAAAAGCCCTCTGGGGCTTTGCGGTACGAGGTTCGCATCCCGCTGCTACATATTTTTGTGTAGTTTTCGGTCTCGCTGCATTAGTGGAGGCGTTTTTTTATGCAAAAAATCAAACAGTTCTATCTCGATTCTATTAACCAGCTCAAAATTACCCAAAACCTTGTCATCTGCGGACTTATGGCAGCGCTCGCCGTCGTACTGAGTTACGTGGCAAGCATTGAAGTCGGTCCCTACATCCGCATCGGCTTTTCCGGTATTCCAAACCGCATCATTGAGTTTCTGTTCGGTCCGATTGTCGGCTCGATTTTCGGCGGGATGCTTGACATCCTGAAATATCTGGTTAAACCAAGCGGTCCGTTTTTCTTCGGCTTTACGTTTGACGCGATGCTCGCAAGTGTAATTTACGGTTCTTTTCTGTATAAAAAACCCGTAAAACTGTGGCGCATTGCCCTTGCCGAGCTGATTACCAAGCTGATTGTCAACTGCTTTTTCAACACGCTTTGGATTTCCATGCTCTACGGAAAAGGGTTTTTTGTCCTTCTTCCCGCACGGATTATCAAAAATGCGGTTATGCTTCCGCTTGACACAATGATTTTGTTTTTCGCACTGACAATGCTGAAAAAAATTCCCACACTGATTCACACAAAACACGAGTGATTTGTCCCCACTCTTGTGGATAACCAAACCACAACATCTTGTGTTTTTCCATTTTATCCACACCCGCTTTAGTACACTAAAGATTCCAGTTACATAAGAACTTACAAACCCGTTTCACTTTTGTCTGAACACAAATTTAGACTTTTATCCGCGAACAAAGTGTGGTAAGATAGTTCTATCGGAGTTATTTAGGGAGTATAGATTGAAAAATCAAAGATTTTTTAATCGGCAAGAATAAGGGCTATTGATGAAGGAAAATGACAGCATAATTTTTCTACCGGAGGGATATAATGGAGTACAATTACAACCGAATATTGGAAGAAATCAGGCAGCTTGTGAACAAATCCGCTCTTGTTTGGCTTAGCTTTTTGACAGGCATGTCACTCATTATCGGTGTTTCATGTGCCGCAGGCGTGCTTCCTTTGCAGGTTCTTTGGGCGCTTTTGGGGATTATCCCTTCTGCCGTTGCACTAATTCTTGTGGTCTTCTATTATCACAGAAAAGCAGGAACCTTTGCCAAAAAACAGCAGATCTCCGTTATGGCATTTCATGCAAAGAAAGTCATCGATACTCTGCAGCAGGAATTTCCTGATACTTTTTTAAGCGACTGCCACATTCGAATGCGTTATTTGGCAAAAAACGGAATTGACGTAGACAATGCCTTAAAACGCATCGACGGAAATGTTGATGCCTACAACCAGCTTGTTCTTTCATTTTTAGGAGAAAGCGATGAACTTGAGGACGACCTTTTCGACTTAATGCAGCCTGAAACGCTGTTTCAATACGGCAGCAAGGCACATGCCTTAAGAGTGAAGGCAAACGAGCTTGGTATCTCCAATCTTACGGACACTGCCTTTTTCCATGAAATAGAAGCCTACGCGGGCAGTTTAGACGTTGTTCGCGCAAATTGGGAAAAACTCTCCTTTGAGCTTGACGAAGCATACGGTATTTTTTTTGAATATCTCAATTCCTTAGGACTCGAAAATCCTTCTTATAAGGGAGATAGTCCGATGACGTACAAGCGTTGGGGCGAGCAGCTTCAGGAAGCATTCAATGCGCTTGAGACATACGATACCATCAAGGCAAAACGCATTTTAAGCGAACTGATTCAGTATCAGATTGATACCGACATCACCAAGACCCTTCAGAGCATCATTGCTAATATTGATGAAATCATGGCAAATTAGACCGGCGATATTTTAAATTGAATATTGGACAATTACAGGTTTTAGAAAGGGGACGGAATGTGTCTCCTTTTTAAACATTCGGATTTTTTATATTTTCTATCGTTTTTATTGCAATTTAGGATATAATAGCATTAGATATTATACCCGCGCCGAGCGAAGCGAGTGTGCATCGCGAAGCGTACCATGTCTGAAAGACATGGTATAATATATATATTCTTAAAAGTCAAAATGGAGGTTATTGATATGAAAGGAAAAATACATTCACTGGAATCTTTTGGAACCGTTGACGGGCCGGGCGTGCGTTACGTTGTCTTTGTGCAGGGATGCCCCATGCGCTGCGCGTACTGCCACAATCCGGACACTTGGGAAATGAACGGCGGAACGCTTATGGAGCCGGAAGAAATCCTTGAAAATTATGAGCGCAATAAGCCTTTTTACCGCGAAGGCGGCATTACGGTCACGGGCGGAGAACCGCTGATGCAGATTGACTTTTTGCTTGACCTTTTCACAAAAGCGCGCGCGCGCGGCATTCACACCTGTCTCGATACTTCGGGCATTGCCTACAAGCCGAACAACAATCCCGAATGGCTTGCAAAGCTTGACAAGCTGTGTGAAGTGACAAATCTTGTAATGCTCGACATCAAGCACATTGATCCCGAAAAACACAAGGAGCTTGTAAAACAGCCAAACGAAGGCATTCTTGCGTTTGCAGAGTATCTTGACAAAAAAGGCGTGGAAATGTGGATACGCCATGTGGTCGTTCCCGGTATTACCGACAATCCTGATGATCTGCACAGGCTTGGCGTCTTTATCGGCGGTCTGAAAAATCTCAAAGCATTGGATGTTCTTCCGTACCATACAATGGGCAAGAAAAAATACAAGGAGCTTGGCATGGAGTACCGTCTTGAGGGTGTTCCCGATATGGACAAGGGAAAAGTTCCCGAACTAAAGCAGTATATTCTTGACGGTATCAAGGAGCGCCGCGGTATCCCTGTAAACTGATTGCCAATATTTTAACAAGTAAAATTTTTATGATTTCTCCTTGTATTTCAAGGTGTTTTATATTACAATATCTGTGTTGACAAGTATTTGTCAATGTAAGTTTCTTGTGTGATTCGTTTGAAAAGACTATATACGACAGTTTTTTTCAAACGGCAAATTTGTGGTGATGCCCAAATTTGCAGGCTGTATACAGCGTATAGGATTAATATAATATAAGGAGGAATTTATTATGGCATACGTAATTTCAGATGCATGTGTTTGCTGTGGAGCATGTGAGGCTCAGTGCCCGGTTGGCGCAATCAGCATGGGTGACGGTAAGTTCGAAATCGACGCAGATAAGTGCATTGATTGCGGTTCTTGCGCAGGCGCTTGCCCGACAGGCTCAATCTCTCAGGCATAATCAGATTCAAAAACATATTGTGAAATAATCGAGTAGAGAAGATTTATCTTCCCTACTCGTCGCGCCGGACACCCGTCAGAGAACCGATTTATCGGTTTGATGACATATTTCCTTTGGGTGCCCGTGTGCATAAAAGGACCACACGTTTCATCGTATCCGTGCGGTCTTTTTATGTACTGTCGAAACATATTGTCAACTTATTGGAACTTTGCCTCAGGCGTCTTCTTAAACAGCCGAAACTCCTTTTTTGCCTTAGGCTCTTTCTCCTTATTTGCAAGCGGAAAGTTAATTGTCTTATCCTCCTTTTCTTTCTTTGCGTTTTTTGCAAATCTGCCCTTTCCCCTATACTGCCTTAAAAGCTCGTCTATCCGTTTATAATACTCCTCGTTGCGCCTGTCCTCCTCCGACATCCTGCTCGTTTCACGCTCGTCGTCACGCTCCTCCATAAGCCGGAACTGATAATCAAGCTCCTTGCAGACATCACCCTTGACACTTTCGGAAATACGCTCCACAATCTTTCCAATCATCTCCTCATTATTCGCCGCCACGGCTTCTTTAACAAGCTTTTGGAATAAATACTGCAGCCGCTCGGTCTGCTCTTCCTGTGTCACCTTCACCTCCGAAATCTCATTTTTCGGCTTCATAATCGACTTAATGGATTTAATCTCTATCATATTCTTCTTATGATGTGAATTATCATTGTCAGACGCATCATGACCAGGCTTATCGTAATAATCCTCATCATGTTCCTTCTCCGCGGTTTCTGCCGCCGGCTTTGAAATCTTGGTGAGCTGCTTCTGTGCAAAGGGATTGTCCGACAAAACTGTTTTAACTGCTTTTAGCTGCAGCCCTTTATCCTTTAAGCTCTTGATTTTCACAAACCGTTCAATATCCTCCTGTGTATAAATCCTGTGCCCCTGCGGATTCCGCTTAATCGGCAGCTCCAGCTCCTCTTCCCAGTATCTCAGTACATGCGCCTCTACATGAACCTCTTTTGCAGCCTCATTAATTAAATATGTTTCTTTTACCATTCTGACTCTCCTTTCTAAAATATAAAAAGAGGGCATGTCCCATGTTCATGTCCTCTTTCGTAGTCTATAATTTTATTCTTATCTGTGAAAAACGCTGTCCTTTGCGTTTTTCTAAACATTTAGAAACTCTTATGCTGCGTATTTTGCAGCATTTCGTATTTCTTAATGTTTTTATTTTGCAAGATTTGCAAACTGTGTATAATCCGGCAGCCACGCCAAATTGATTGTGCCGATTGCACCGTTTCTCTGCTTGGCAATGATAATTTCCGCCACATTTTTCCGCTCGGTATCTTTATTGTAATAATCGTCACGGTAAATAAACATCACCACATCGGCATCCTGTTCAATCGCTCCCGACTCTCGAAGATCCGAAAGCATCGGACGATGGTCAGGGCGCTGCTCCACGGCTCTTGAAAGCTGTGACAGCGCTATAACAGGCACATGCAGTTCACGCGCCAGCGCCTTTAACGACCTTGAAATATCCGAAATTTCCTGCTGTCTTGACTCGTTTTTTCCCGAGCCGGTCATCAATTGCAGATAATCGATAATAATCATTTCCAAATTGTACTCCAATTTGAATTTCCGGCACTTAGAACGCAGCTCACCGAAACTAATTCCCGGCGTATCGTCAATCAAAAGCTTTGACTTTCCGATGACATCCGCGCCCTCAATCAGACGCTCCCACTCGTCATCCTTCATGTTTCCCGTACGGATTGCCTGCGAATTAACCTTTGACTCTAGTGAGAGCAAGCGGTTCACAAGCTGTTCCTTCGACATTTCCAGTGAAAAAATTGCAACTGCCTTGTCCTCATGAAATGCCACATGCTGCGCAATGTTTAAGACAAACGCCGTTTTTCCCATAGAAGGGCGCGCCGCCACAAGGATTAAATCCGACGGCTGCATTCCGGCAGTCTTGTAATCCAAATCAAGAAATCCCGTTGCAATACCCGTGACTGCTCCATGATGTCTAGATGCCTCCTCAATCATGTTCATCGCGTTCATAACGACCTGCCGGATTGGCACGAAATCGCCGTTATTGCGGTTCTGCACAATGTCAAAAATATTTTTCTCGGATGTCTCAAGAATTGCTTCCAGTGTATCATTTTGTGCATAACAACTGTTTGCAATCTCCTCGTTCACCCGGATAAGCTTGCGCAGAACGGATTTCTCCGCCACAATTTTGGCGTAATATTTTACATTTGCCGACGTCGGCACTGCCGCCATAACATCCCTTATGTATTCCAAACTGTATATCTCCGGCGGAACGCTTTTTTCCTTGAGCCTTTGCTGGAGCGTCACCAAGTCAACCGGCTTCCCCTCGTCATTAAGCTCAACCATTGCGTCAAAAAGAATACCGTACTGTTTTCCATAGAAGTCCGCTCCGTTTATCTGCTCACTCGCTATGGTGATAGCCTCCTTGTCCATAAGCATGGAGCCGATAACCGACTGCTCCGCCTCAATGCTGTGAGGCAGGACTCTCTTTAAAACCGCCTCATCCATTTCAGGCATCGTAATCCCCCAATTCCTGCACGGCTTTTCTTAGACTGCCGTGACGTGTACTTTCAGCTTTGCCGACACCTTCGGATGAAGCTTCACTGTTACTTCGTGCGTACCTTCTGTCTTAATCGCGTCGGAAAGCTGTATCTTCTTCTTGTCAATTTCCTTGCCATACTGCTCCGAAACGCCCTTCGCAATCTCCTTGGATGACACGGAGCCAAAAGTTTTTCCGCCTTCGCCGCCCTTGATTTCAAGCTTTACCGTCATCTTTTCCAGTTCTTCTGCAAGTGCCTTTGCCGCATCAAGCTGCTCTTTTGCAATTTTTTCCTTGTTTTGGTTTTGGAGCTTCAGATTATTCATATTTTCGCCTGTCGCTTCCACTCCAAGCTTTTTCGGAAGAATAAAGTTGCGGGCATAGCCCTCTTTTAACTCAACCAGCTCTCCCTTCTTTCCTACTGATTTTACATCTTCTAACAAAATTATCTTCATTGTACTGCTGTCCTTTCTGTTTTTAAACGTGTCAGATTGCGCCCTCCTCAAGCATTTGGTTTACAGTATCCTTGATAACCGCGACCGCCCTCTCAGACGACATATCCTGAAGCTGCGCTCCCGCGATGTTCATATGACCGCCGCCGCCGAGACGCTCCATAATAATCTGCACGTTTACTTCATCAATTGACCTTGCGGAAATATAAATCTTCCCGTTGTATTCCGTGGCAACAAAACTCGCCTTGATACCGTTGATGCCCAAAAGCTCGTTTGCCGCCTGCGCGCCTATTTCCGTAGGACTCTGCAGCCCTTCCGTGGGACAGATGCCCATTGCATAGGCATTTTTGTATATTTCGGCATTTCTGACCGTTTCCGCCTTCGCCTTGTACTCCGCCGCGCCGTCCCGAAACATCTTGCGCACCCTCGTCACATCTGCGCCGCATCTTCTTAAAAATGCTGCCGCCTCAAAAGTCCGAACACCTGTTTTTGCCGTAAAGTTGTTGGTATCTACCATAATTCCGGAGTAAATACAGTCCGCCTCGTTGCTTTTGACCTTCACATTCCCGCCCGAGATATACTGCAATACCTCCGCTACCATTTCGCATGTGCTTGACGCATACGGCTCCACATACGACAGTGTGGCGTTTTCAATCACTTCAGAGCTCTGCCTGTGATGATCAAGCACCACCACGGTCCGGCAGGATTTAATCAGCTCAGGACATTCTGTAATGCTTGGCTTGTTAACGTCAACCACCACAAGCACCGTACTGCTGTCCGCAAGTTCAAGCGCATCCGAGCTTCCTATAATAAAGTCCTCCTCATACGCATTCTTGTCTCTGACAAGCTCTACCAAGGGTTTAACCGAAGAGGTAATATCGTTGATGACAATATAGCACTTTTTGCCAAGCGTGCGCGCAATACAGCTAACCCCGACCGCTGCGCCAAACGCATCGGCATCAGAGAGTCTATGCCCCATAATAAGCACCTTGTCCTTACTGTTAATTATCTCCTGAAGTGCATTTGCCTTCACACGCGCCTTCACACGCGTGCTTTTTTCTATCTGCTGGCTCTTTCCGCCATAATAAATAATCGAGTCCGGCGTTTTTACCACCGCCTGATCGCCGCCGCGTCCAAGCGCCAAATCAATTGCGGTACGTGCAAATTCACACTTCTGCGCATACGTAGGCGCGTCCAGTCCGACACCAATGCTGACCGTGACCGCCATTTCATTTCCGATATTGACCGTTTTTACATCCTCAAGAAGATCAAAACGCGACTCCTTTAATGCGGAAACCGCCGACTTTCGCATAATGACAAAATATTTGTCCTTTTCCGTCTTGCGCACAATACAGTCACGCGCAAACAGATATTTATTGATTCTGCGGTCAATCAGCGCCATCAAAAGCGAACGCCGGACATCCTCCACGCTTTCCAGCGCTTCATCGTAATTGTCAATATAAATCATACCGACCGCAAGGCTTTGGTCATCGAGTTCCCGAATCGCCCTTTTTAAGTCTGTCTCATCATAGAGGTAACCGGCAATCATGCATGTATCAACGTCACCATTGTCGACGAGCTGGCTGTTATCAAGCACTTCCTTAATCGAAATGCGCTTCAGCTTCAAATTATACTCGCGCTCTTCAAACGCAATGTCAAGCTCAAGCTCCTGTTCAAATTCCAGCTTCTCCTTTGTTACTGCCGGAAAAACAACGGATATCTGCCTTCTCCAGCTCTTGTCCTTATGTATAATCCGCTCAAATGCCTCGTTTGTCCATATCACCTTGCCTGTCTCATCCATCAGCACATACGCAAGGTCAAGCTCTCTTAAAAGCCGGCTCTGAACTTGTCCGTACTGTGTGGCAAAATCAATAAACTCATTCACAATCACAGGCTTGCTGCGGCACAGCAGTATACTCATTGCAATCAGATATACTGCCAAAAAGCCGGATACACATATTCCTGCCAATATATTGATAAAATAGATTCCTGCATTCACTGCCGCCAGGAAAATTCCTAACAGCAGGGCTGTCTGAAGGTACGCCCTCAGATGCCCTTTCAGTTTCATTTTTCCATTCATGTATACTAATCTCCCATTCCTGCCAAATTCACCATTGCCTTCCGCAACGAAAGTCGGGATTTTTCCTAAATATATTTAATTTTTAATATGAAATTTTATCTGCTGATACTATTTAAGTATAACATCAATTTAAGCAAAGTTCCATAGCATATTTTGTCTTAATATACACTTGTTTGGGGAAAAGCGGGTTTTTTCTACTCACTGCAGGGAAGTAACACAATATTTTTCAGGATTTCCACAATCGTTTCCATGTCTTCTATGCATGCAAATTCATTTCTGCCATGATGCCCTTCTGAACCCGTACAAATATTCGGGCACAGCAGACCGTCAAAAGAAAGCCTTGCTCCGTCAGTACCGCCGCGAATCGGCGAAACCTTTGGCTCTACTCCCGCGCGCCGCATTGCCTCAACCGCATACTCAACGATATAAAGCTCCTTCTCAATCCGCTCCCGCATATTGCGGTACTGCTCCTTGATTTCCACCGTAAACCGTTTTTCACCGTACTTACTATTTAACATCTCAACATTGTTTCTGACCGTTTGTATCCTTTGCTCAAATTTTTTGCTGTCATGGTCACGAATAATAAATTCCACAACCGCCTTCTCCACATCTCCATGAATGCTGTCCACATGGTAAAATCCCCCATAGCCCTCCGTATTTTCCGGACACTCTCCCGAAATGGTACTGATAAATTCATACGCAAGCGTAATGGCATTTTTCATAATATTCTTCGCATAGCCGGGGTGAACACTCTTTCCCTTCACCGTAAGCGTCGCGCCTGCCGCATTAAAACACTCGTAGCTCATATCACCGAGTTCCCCGCCGTCAACCGTGTAAGCATAATCCGCGTCAAATCCGTCAATGTCAAAAAACGCCACACCGTTTCCTACCTCCTCGTCCGGTGTAAAGCCGATGCAGATTTTTCCATGCTCTACCTCTGGGTGTCTTAGAAAGTATTCCGCCATTGCCATAATTTCCGCCACACCTGCTTTATCGTCCCCGCCAAGCAGCGTACTGCCGTCCGTCACAATCAGGCTCTTTCCTTTGCACGCCTTTAACATCGGAAATTCCGACACGCGTGTCACAATGTTCAGCTTCTCGTCAAGTACAATGTCCTCTCCGTCATAATTCTCAATTATGCGTGGCTTGACGTTTGCACCGCTCACTGCCTCGGAAGTATCCATATGCGCAATAAACCCGATTTTCGGAACACGTTTTTTTACCCTTAAATTGGACGGAATTTCCGCGTAAACATAACAATGCTCCTCATCATAACGCACGTTCGATGCGCCTAACACCAAAAGCTCGTCCCGCAGCAGAACTGCCAAATCCCGCTGTTTTTCGGTAGACGGCGTTTTGTCGGCATACTGCTCAAGCGACTGCGTATCGATTTTCACATATCTTAAAAAATTTTCCACGACTGCGGAATACATTTTTTTCTCCATATCTTTTCTTCCTTTCCTTTTTAATCCGGCAGGGAAGGTTACTTCCCGCATCAAAAAGACCAATGAACAGTGTTAAAGCGTTCATTGGTCTTCTCGTTTCTTATTTCATCTTAATCCATTGTATAAGGCATAAGCGCTAAGTGACGTGCACGCTTAATTGCTACTGTAAGCGCTCTCTGATGCTTTGCACAGTTACCCGTAATTCTTCTCGGAAGAATTTTGCCTCTCTCAGACACATATCTCTTTAACTTTGCTGTATCCTTATAATCAATTACATTGTCCTTGCCGCAAAATACGCAAACTTTTTTTCTTCTACGAATACCGCCTCTTCTCTTCATCGGAGAATCAGTCTTCTCAGTTTTATTAAAAGCCATGATAAAGCCTCCTATCTTTAAAATCTCAAATCATTCAGGATTAATTAAACGGTAATTCCTCGTCTATTCCGTCCGGAATATTCATGAAACCGTCACCCGCCGCCATCGGTGCAGGCTGGCTGCTGTTTCCGCCGCCATAGTTTCCGTCAAAGCTGCTGTTACCGTTACTGTTTTTGCTCTCTGCAAATTCCTGATCTTCAACAACAACGTCTGTGGTGTAAACTTTTACGCCGTCCTTATTGGTATAGCTTCCAGTCTGAATACGACCTGTCACGGCAATCTTTGTACCCTTGCGCAGATACCGTTCTGCAAATTCCCCCGACTTGCCAAACGCAACACACGAAATAAAATCTGCTGTGTTGTCATCGCCGCTGCGGTTAAACCGTCTGTCAACCGCAAGCGTATATCTTGCAATTGCCATCTGATTATCACCCTGTGTATATCTTACCTCAGGATCTCTTGTTAAGCGTCCCATTAAAATTACTTTATTCATATTTTAAGTTCTCCCACGATACGCAGTCCTATCTGCGTATTTTCTATTCCTCGTCCTGTCTAACGCACAAATATCTGACAACATTCTCGTTGAGACGAATTCTTGACTCAACTTCTGCCGGAACATCTGATTCGCCATCAAACTGGATGAAATAGTAAAAGGCTTCCTTCATCTTACGTACTTCGTAAGCAAGTCTCTTCTTACCCCACTCATCTACGTTTGTGATTGTACCGCCGTGCTTTGTAATCATGTTTTTCACTTTCTCGACGGTAGCTGCTCTGTCATCGTCCTCAAGCTTCGCGCTGACAACAACGGCTAATTCATATTTGTTCATCTTGTTACCTCCTTTTGGTCTCTGGCCTTTCCCCTTATCGGAAAAGCAAGGATTTTTTATATATCACGAAAATTTATGATACCATAGCTTGTATCTTTTTGCAAGACTTTGCCAGTATTTTCTTAGAATTTTTCCACTCACTGCTCCTGCTGCCGCTTTGACAATTCCTTCGTGCTCTTTTCCACCTGACGGCGCGCAATCATAATCTGATGTCCGCAGCCCGTACATTTGAGCCGGAAATCCGCACCGACGCGCAGAATTTCCCAGTCAAAGCTGCCGCACGGGTGTTTCTTCTTCAACTTTACAATGTCACCTACTTCATAATCCATTCCGCGTCCCCTTTTCATCACTGCTTCCGCTTTATTTATGTTTCACGCTTTACCCTGCGCAATATCTCATCGTACTGCCGATACATTTTCTGTACTTCATTCTCCAGCGTATAATAATGCCCGATGTACGGAACAAGCAGTACCAAAAGCAGCGCTATCAATGCCAAAACCGGTATGTACTCCGCGATACAATAAATCGCCAACGCAATCATTGTCAGAATCGCAAACGTCACTGTCACAATCAAATGAACCAACCGCTCATGCTGAAAAAATGACACTTGTGTCAGGTGTTCCTGTAATATCGGCTCCCACTGCACATCCTCCGGCGGCTGCGCCAACAGCGTATCAATTTTCATGCGATAACCTATAATCCGACTTTTCATTATAATAGCCATGTTCCTTTCTCAGTCTGCAAATTGGGGCGTGAGCACAAATTTGCCGTGTGAAAAATTTATTTTTCACACTACCCTCCATACCGCCTTAACCAGGTTCAATGAAAAACACTGCCTCACACGATCTTAATCTGCAAAAACACTTCCCCGATACTGTCGGTAATCACCAAATTCGCCATTGTGTCGCGCGCGGTCGGCGTTTTATTAATAAGCACAAGCTTATTGCCATGATAGTAATCAATCAGACCCGCCGCCGGATAAACCGCAAGCGACGTTCCGCCGATAATCAGCATATCCGCCTCGCTGATTGCACGCACCGACTCGGACAGTGTGTTTTGGTCAAGCCCCTCTTCATAGAGCACCACATCCGGCTTAATCCTGCCGCCGCACTCGCAGAAAGGCACGCCGGAAGAATTCAGGACAGCATCAATATCATAAAATTTGCGGCATGTTTCACAATAATTTCTCAATACACTGCCATGCAGCTCCAAAACCTTTTTGCTGCCTGCCGACTGGTGAAGTCCGTCAATATTCTGCGTGACAACCGCCGTAAGTTTCCCCGCCTCCTCGAGCTTCGCAAGCGCTGCATGCGCTGCATTCGGTTTCGCGTCGGTAAACAGCATCTTGTCCCTGTAAAACCGGAAAAATTCGTCCGGTCTTTTCATATAAAAGGTATGACTCAAAATGGTCTCAGGCGGATAATCATACTTCTGATTATAAAGTCCGTCCACACTCCGAAAGTCCGGAATGCCGCTCTCCGTCGAGACGCCTGCGCCTCCGAAAAATACGATTTTTTTACTTTCGTCAATCATTTGCTGCAGCTTTTCAATTTCCGCCTTCATATTGTGAACCGCTCCTTTCCATAATAAATCATTTTTCCAACTTATTTTAATATTCCTTATAAGAAATATTAAGATCAACGCCCGTATTAATCCCTGCTACCTTTCCTTTCTCCGTATACTGCCAAATTCCCACTTCATACGGCATATACATATAATCGTCATAAAAAGCATACCACTTTTCATAATCGTTTAACCTTGTCATATCCAGCAGCTTTGTGAAGCATTTAACATTCCCGTATATCATCGGCGTAAAGCCAGCCGCCTTTATCCTGTCGCAGAATGCAATCGTAATATCCGTGCGGTCCTTCTGTGAGAGCCCGTTTGCCCTGCCGTCATCATTGACAATCATTTCCACGTCAAATACGACCGGATACGACACATCGTAACCCGTGATATTTTCCAACACATAATCTGCTTCTTCTATTGCCTCCTCAACGGTTATCGCCTGTGTAAAGAAGTAAACTCCGGTTTTTATTCCCGCCTCCTTTGCGCCGCGCATATTTTGGTCAAAATATTCGTCAAGTACCAGCTTCCCTGAGCCGTATCCGCGCAATCCAAGCCTTACAAAAGCATACTCTACACCGTCCGATGCCACCGCTGCCCAGTCAATATCGCCCTGATACTTCGACACGTCAATTCCCTTATGTGAAACAACCGTGCCATTTTCTATGTACTGCATTTCTCCGTCGTCCGTTTCCACAAAGTTTTCTTCTGAATAATTGTGCTTTTTCACTCCGTCAAGAACGGGCGCAAACACATACTCGTCCTGATCCGCGTAAATCAGATTTTCCGGGAAAAATGAACGCAGCATTTTCAGCGGGCTGCCGTCCTCCGCCATTACAAGCTCTTTCATGCGCTCCTTAATGGACGCTTCCAGCTCATTTTCCTTATCCTGAAGCAGCGCGCTGATGTCGATTGCATTTTCGCCGTCTCCCATAACTTCGACATACTCTTTTGATGTCGTATCTGTGTCCGCCTCCGGCACCTCCAAGCTGTCGGAATTTGCAGGCGCTGCCGCCTCAAGCTGCGCAATCCGCGCCTCATATTCTGCGACAAGCGCTCCTCTCTCCTGATTTCCCTGCACATACCCTATTCCAAACACTGCCGCAAGCGTTGCGGATATTATCGTTGTGAGCAAAAGCAGTACGATAATAACCATGTTGCCGCCTCTGCCTTGCCGCGGCATACGTCTCCTTTGTTTCATAGTATCCATTATTTATACCCTTTCTAAATTAACAATTACGATCAGCCTTATCGCCGTTTACTGCTACCTACAGTCTACACTAAAACGCCATGCCGCGCAACTACTATAAATTGGGTTTGTGCTCCTACCCGCGCGCCGGATGCGGGCAGCTTTCATTTCTTTGCGCATCCATGCGCGTAAAAAACCGCCGAAGCTAAATCTCCGGCGGTTTCCGCAATTATAATTTATTTGTAATACAATTTAATTCAACCCAACATCCGCCCAGCTTGAAGCGCCAATGTACGGCAGCGCAAAGTTCGCATACGTCGGGTCAGCGGTATCCATAAATTTGAACATATTAAACGATACCTTCGGCGCTCCGCCGGCATCTCTGATACCAACTGCCATACCGTCATTTGCAACCTCGGAAGCATGGTCAATCTGTCTGTGAATAACAATACCCTCGATAAACGGATTGGATGCCGCCAGCTTATACGCATACTGCATTGCCGCCGCCTGAATATTTTGGTCTGTCGGCAGGCTCGGATTCGCCGATGTAAAGCCCATCTCAGAAATCAGAATATGACGTACATTGCCGCTTGGTGCAAGCAAAAACGGCTGTGCCATATGGTTTGTGACAACCTCTAAATTTGTCGGATTGACCATTCCTGTATCATCAGAATGAACAACAAGATTTCTCATTCCGGAATATCCGGGCGGCAAATTCCAAAACTGGCAGTTAAACAGCGGAACCGGATGCGGGTGGATTGATAGTCCCCAGTCAATATTGCCGGATGCACTGATAGACTGTGCAAAATGATCTAAAACATCTCTGCCCTTATATGCAAGTGTATTGGCGTCCGTATGCGTCCAACGCTGATCAATGTTAATGAATACTCTTGCGCCTGCATTCTGACTCTTGATTGCATTATAGCAAAGTCGAAACTCTTTTGCATAATACTCAGAGAACTGCTGTTCTCCCATGTCGCCCGCATAATGCCACGGCGAATTGTTGTTTATCTCGTTGCCGATAATCCATGAGTGAATCGTTCCCTTATCACCCGAATACCTGTTTGCAAGAAACGACATTAATGCCGCAATCTTCTCCGCACCCGCCTGCTCTGAAACGTTCATCGCATAGCAGTTCTTGCCCGGTATGCGTCCCAAAGGAGCAATCAAATCTGCCGTTGCCGGATTGAAGGAATTCTTGATTACCATAATCACGTTGCAGCCTTCCTTCGCAAACTTCTGACATACAATATCATATTCGCTGACAACGCCGGAATTAAAACTGTATGTCTTGCCGTTATATGTATAATTCGTGCCGCCGCCTGCAAAAAAACGGCTAATGTCAAGCTCATATGCGGCATATCCCGCTCCAAGTGCAGACAAATCACTGCTATACTGCCAGTCCGCAGTTAAGCCTTTCCTGCTTCGAACCGGATACCCTGTTGCCTTCGCTGCAACGGCTTCCGGATTTGTGATGTACGACGCATTGCTGACCGGAACAAACATGCCGTTTTCCGAAACTGCCACTACAAAACGCGAATACAGTTTGGAATTTGCCGTATTAAAATCAAGTGATGTCGTAAATGTCGCAATCTCTGCTGCCGGAGCCATCGCACAGTAATTCTGACGCGCGCCGATTTCCTCTTCGTATGGTTTCAATTCAAACAAGTAATACATTCCGTCCGCTGCCTGCGCCGGTGCACCTGATACCGTTACGGTTACATCCTTACCTGTTATAGCACAACTGTTTACCGTCAGTGTAACGTTTGCCGCAAATGCCAATGCCGGAATACATACCGCCAAAAGCATAGCAAGCAGGATTGCCGACACCCACCGTTTTGTTTTCTTAATCCCCCGTTCCTTTTGCATAAAACACCTCTTTCTTGTTTTGTAATCTGCACCTTACACAGATTTATGATGTATTAACTTACGCTGTACATTATAGCATGTCTAAACAATACAAACAATGCGTTGTAAACATAAGAACCGATATAAAAAGCATCCATGCAAAAAAGCCGTTACTCTGCGTTTTTAATCACAAAGTAACGGCTTTTATTCATTTACAATTAGATTGCCTCATGGAATGTACGAGAGATAACGTCTGCCTGCTGCTCCGGTGTAAGCTTGATGAAGTTTACAGCGTAGCCTGAAACACGAATTGTAAGCTGAGGATAGTTCTCAGGATGCTTCTGTGCGTCTAACAGTGTGTCTCTGTTCAATACATTAACGTTCAGGTGGTGTCCACCCTTTGTAGCATAACCGTCTAATAAAGATACTAAGTTATCAACCTGTGCTGCGTTGTCCATTTTTCATACCTCCTAAAATTTTTAAAATCTGCTATGTTCACAAGCCTGTATCAATACAAGCCTGCATGTAAGGATTTGATACGCCAAGGCAACGTTTGCCTCAGCGTACGCCTCCCTAAATTTTATTCTTTGTCTAACCCCTCATGCAATGTCGGAACACTGCACGCCATCGGATTAGCGGAACAGTCTGTACATCCGAGCGTTTCAACTTCTTTTGTAGAAGAGCCTTCGTCGACATTCACATTGAAATGTCCCACAGCCTTATCTTTGGAAAATCCTGCATCAAGCTGTGCCACAAGGTCATCAATCATTGATTTCTCGTCCATTGATTACACCTATTCCTTTCTGTTTTGTACTCTAAACAATTCAACCGAATTACTTGCTCAAATCCAACTCAATATCTCCTGAGAATACTTTTGCTTCCTTACCAAGAGCGTTCGGAATGATTGTAAAGGTATTTGAGATACCATCCTGTGCATCCTTAAACGGAAGCTTTGATACAGATGACAGTGAAGCGACTGCACCATGTGTATCACGTCCGTGCATCGGGTTTGCACCAGGAGCAAACGGCTGTCCTTTCTTACGTCCGTCAGGTGTGTTACCTGTAGCCTTACCGTAAGTTACGTTAGACGTAATCGTAAGGATTGAAGTTGTAGGAACACCATTTCTGTAGGTGTGATGTCTTCTGATTGCTGTCATGAATCTGTGAACGATATCCTGTGCAATCAGGTCAACTCTGTCATCATCATTACCATATTTCGGGAACTCGCCTGTTGTCTCGAAATCAACGATAATGCCGTCCTCGTCACGAATCGGTTTTACCTTTGCATACTTAATTGCTGATAATGAGTCAGCAACGATAGAAAGACCTGCAACACCTGTTGCGAAATATCTCTTAACGTCTCTGTCATGAAGAGCCATCTGTGCTCTCTCATAGCAGTACTTATCATGCATATAGTGAATGATGTTCAATGTATTTACATATACATCTGCCTGCCATTCCATCATATCCATGAATTTAGCAAATACGTCATCATAGTCAAGCACATCGCCGACAACCGGACGATACTTCGGTCCAACCTGCTTCTTTGTCACTTCGTCCACACCACCGTTCAAAGCGTAGAGCAAGCACTTTGCAAGGTTTGCACGAGCGCCGAAGAACTGCATTTCCTTACCAACTACCATTGAAGATACGCAGCAGGCGATTGCATAGTCGTCACCGTGTGTTACTCTCATAAGGTCATCATTCTCATACTGGATTGAAGAAGTCTGGATAGACATCTTTGCACAGTATTTCTTCCAGTTCTCAGGAAGTCTTGTAGACCAAAGAACTGTTAAGTTCGGCTCAGGGCTGGGTCCAAGGTTCTCCAATGTATGCAGATAACGGAATGACATCTTTGTTACCAAAGGACGTCCGTCAACGCCGACACCGCCAAGTGACTCTGTTACCCAAACCGGATCGCCTGCGAAAATCTGATTGTACTCAGGTGTACGTGCAAACTTAATAAGACGAAGCTTCATAATGAAGTGGTCAATGAACTCCTGAATCTGCTCCTCTGTAAATGTGCCGTTCTTTAAATCTCTCTGTGCATAAATGTCAAGGAATGTAGAAGTACGTCCAAGTGACATTGCCGCACCGTTCTGCTCCTTTACCGCGCAAAGATATCCGAAGTAAGTAGCCTGAATCGCTTCCTGTACATTTGTAGCCGGCTTAGAAATATCACAGCCGTAAGAAGCAGCCATTTCCTTCATCATCTTGAGCGCTGTCATCTGCTCTGAAATTTCCTCACGAAGACGGATAACATCATCTGTCATAACACGTCCTGTTGAATCCTTCTGAGCCTGCTTATCCTCGATAAGTCTGTCAATACCGTAAAGCGCAACTCTTCTGTAATCGCCGATAATACGTCCGCGTCCGTAAGCATCAGGAAGACCTGTAATGATGTGTGATGAACGGCATGCTCTCATCTCTGCATTGTACGCGTCAAAGCAGCCTGCGTTGTGTGTCTTTCTGTGTGTTGAGAAGAACTCGCTTACTTCAGGATCTACTTCGTATCCGTTGTCAGCGCAAGCCTTCTCTGCCATTCTGATACCGCCATAAGGCTGTAAAGAACGCTTGAACGGCTTATCTGTCTGGAAACCAACGATTGTTTCCTTGTTCTTGTCAAGGTATCCCGGTCCGTGAGAAGTAATTGTAGAGATAACCTTTGTGTCCATATCTAATACGCCGCCGGCCTCTCTCTCTTTCTTCTGAAGATCAAGTACCATGTCCCATAAATCCTTTGTGTTCTGCGTAGGTGCTGCCAAGAAAGCTTCATCCCCGTCATACGGCTCGTAGTTTCTCTGAATAAAGTCACGTACGTTAATTTCGCTGTCCCATTTTCCACCTACAAAATCTGTCCATTCTGGTCTCATTTTGCAAAGCCTCCTAAATATAATTTAAATTTTTATGCGGTATTCACACCGCTGGTTACTTAGATTGCGAATGTTATTACCTAAGTAGTATTGACTTTTTTTGTCTAACATTCTTAACTGTATTATAGCCTCTATTTTGTATACACGTCAATATTATTCTTTGTTCTTTTTCATGTACAGCATGGGGAAATTTATGAATTTTTTGTTAAAATTTACTAAGGGGTTGAAAGTCAATTAAAATTGTATTATTATGGTTAATAATGTGCTTTTTTTAACAATCTAAACTACTTTTTCCCATAATGTTTAACAAGCAAAACGTTCGTTTTTCAGCGTTCTTTCCCCGCCTCTGTCCGCATAATGTCATACTTATTAACTTGCTCGCTCAGTTTTGCATATAACACCTGTTTTGAATGCGGACAGCTCTCGACCGCCTCACCGTCCTCATTATACATCGAAAGCACCTTTGCACTGACATTCCTTCCGTCCGGCTTCATAATTTCTATCACATCGCCCACGCAAAATTTGTTCTTCTGCTCAAACTTCGCAAAGCCCCTCTCGTCAACTAAATCGACCATTCCCAAATAAACGGACTCATTGACATACGTATTACTGTCATAAATCTGCGTGTTTTCATCCGGCTTTCCAAAATAAAATCCCGTAGTAAACTGCCGGTAAGTGCACTTTGCAATCTCCGCTCTGTACCACTCCATGTTTGCACGATATTTTTCCTCCGACTCAAAAAAGTCGTCAATCGCCTTTCTGTACGTGCGCGCCACACACGCCACATACAGCGCGGTTTTCATGCGCCCCTCAATCTTAAAGCTGTCAATCCCCGCCGCAACGATTTCCGGAACATGCTCAATCATGCACAAATCCTTTGAGTTAAAAATATACGTCCCCCGCTCGTTCTCATACACCGGAAAATATTCTCCCGGACGCTGTTCCTCCACAACGGCGTATTTCCAACGGCACGGATGCGTACACGCGCCGCGGTTTGCGTCCCTGCCCGTAAAATAACTCGACAAAAGACAGCGCCCCGAGTACGAAATACACATTGCGCCGTGTATAAAACTCTCAATTTCCATCTCCTGCGGAATATTATCCCTGATCTCCCTGATTTCCGCAAGCGACAGTTCGCGTGCCGACACGACACGTTTTGCGCCCTGCTGCCACCAAAACCGGTACGTCTGATAATTCGTGTTGTTCGCCTGCGTCGAAATATGGATTTCGATTTCGGGGCAAATCTCCTTTGCAATCATAAACATCCCCGGGTCGGAAATAATCAGCGCGTCCGGCTTTAATGCTTTCAGTTCCTCAAAATACCTGCGCGCACCCTCCAAATCCCCGTTGTGCGCAAGGATATTCGCAGTCACATACACCTTTACATTGTGTGCATGCGCGAACGCAATCCCCTCCGCCATATCTTCCGGCGAAAAGTTCTTCGCTTTCGCACGCAGTCCAAATGCTTCTCCTCCGATATAAACGGCATCCGCTCCGAATATCACGGCAGTCCTTAAAACCTCCAAGCTGCTCGCCGGCACCAAAAGCTCCGGTTTTCCTTCTCTTTTATTGTTCATCCTTTTCCTCCATTTGGCGGCGAACGGAAAGCGTCACACCGTCCGCAATCGGCAGAATCATCGTTTCCAACGTGTCATTGTGCGTCAACGCATAAAGGTATTCCCGCATACGATTGTGAATTGTACGGTTCCTTCGCGTTACCGCATACTTTGACTCCAGCAATTCGCCCTCCTGCAAAATATTGTCGGACACCAAAATCCCGCCCGGCGAAAGGAGACGCAGAATGTCAGGCAAAAAATGAATATACTGCCCTTTTGCCGCATCCATGAAAATCAAATCATATCCCCCGTCATCCGGCAGTCCGGAAAGAATTTCCACGGCATCCCCTTCAAGCAGCGTAATATCGTGCTCTTTTCCATATTGAATAAAATTCCCGCGCGCGATTGGTATCCGTTTTTCATACTTTTCAATCGTCGTAATATGACACCCTTTGGGTGCGTATTCACTCATAAATAACGCAGAAAAACCAATTGCCGTCCCCACCTCAAGAATACGCACGGGCTTTGCCCACGTAATCAACAGCCTTAACAGGCTCTGCATCTGAGGTCTGATAATCGGCACATTGGTTTCCAGCGAATACTGCTCCAATTCGTTTAAATAATCCGGCTTTTCCCTGTCAAAGGAGTGAATAAAAGTCAGCATTCTTTCGTCCGTCACTCTTCTTCCTCCTCCTCGACATGGCAGAGCACTTCGAGCATTTCCTCGGAACTCATCGCCGTGCTCAGCTCATACGTACCCGGCTGTATCTTTCCCTTATAATCATCGGAAAGCTGCTCCTGAATAAAAAACACATAGGAATTGTTTATCAGCCCTTTCTGCTCTAAAATCTTTGCCAGCTCCCTGCTGCTTTGTCCCTCCGAGACCACGACGCTGACAATCCTGCCCTCGCCCTCGCTCACAGGCATATCCGCAAACACCTGATACCCAAAATCGTATGCGCTGACGGCAAGGCGGAACACAACAACAATAATTGCTACCGCCGCTGCCGTTTTAATAATCATGGCTGATATTGCTCCTAAAAGCTGTTTTGCGTTCATATCAATAATTATGCTCCTTTCAAAGCCCGCGAGTTTGGATTGTCAAATTCAAACTTGCCGGTTGAAAAAATTTTTTCAACTTTAAATCTCCATAATAATCGGTAATATCATGGGACGCCGCTTTGTCTTCTTCCACACAAAATCACTCAGTGTATCCTTAATTGTTCCCTTAATTTTGCCCCAATCCGTGATATTTTTCTTTAAACAGCCCAGCACTGCCTTCTCAATAATCTTATGTGCCTCCTCCAAAAGCGCATCCGACTCCTTGACATACACAAATCCCCGCGACACAATATCCGGTCCCGCAAGAAGCTCACCCGTTGCAGAATCAAGCGACAGCACCACAATCAGAATACCGTCCTCCGCAAGATGCTGACGGTCGCGTAAAACCACGTTTCCGACATCTCCTACGCCAAGTCCGTCCACAAGCACCGCCCCAACGGGAACCTTGTCCACAATCTGCGCACTCTCGCCGTCAAGCGCAAGCACATCACCCGACTGCAGAATAAACACCTCATCCTTTTCATAGCCAAGCTCCAGTGCAATCTTCGCCTGCGCCTTCAAATGCTTATACTCACCATGCACCGGAACCGCATACTTGGGTTTTGTCAACGTATAAATCAGTTTGATCTCTTCCTGACATGCATGTCCCGAAACATGCGTTTCCTGAAAAATGACGTCGGCGCCCTTTTTAAACAGCTCGTTAATCACACGCGTGACTGCTTTTTCATTTCCCGGTATCGGGCTGGAAGAAAAGATTACCGTGTCGCCCTTTCCGATCGTAATCCGCTTGTGCATCCCGTTTGCCATACGGCTCAGTGCCGCCATACTTTCGCCCTGACTTCCCGTCGTAATAATAACGGTCTTGTCGCGCGGATAATTTTTCAGCCGTTCAATATCAATCAGCGTGTTGTCGGGAATGCTGATACGGTTTAATCCTGACGCGGTTTCGATGATATTCACCATACTGCGTCCCTCCACGACAACCTTTCTGCCAAACTTGTAAGCCGTGTTGATAATCTGTTGTACCCTGTCAACATTGGAGGCAAACGTCGCGATAATAATACGCGTCTTTTTGTGCTCCTCAAACAGCGTATCGAACACATGTCCAAGTTTTTTCTCGGACGGTGTAAAGCCTGCGCGCTCCGCATTAGTCGAGTCGCACATCAGCGCAAGCACGCCCTTTTTGCCAAGCTCCGCAAAGCGCTGTAAGTCAATCGCATCACCGTAAACCGGCGTATAATCCACCTTGAAATCGCCTGTATGCACCACAACGCCCGCAGGCGAATAAATCGCAAGCGCCGCCGCGTCCACAATACTGTGGTTTGTCTTAATAAACTCAATCCGAAAGCATCCCAAATTAATATTCTGCCCGAATTTTACAACTTTTCTGCGCACATTGTGAATAAGATTGTGCTCTTCCAGTTTATTTTCAATAATGCCCATTGTAAGCTTTGTCGCATAAACCGGCACATTCAGTTCCCGCAGCACATACGGAAGCGCCCCGATATGATCCTCGTGCCCGTGTGTAATCACGAACCCCTTTACCTTATCATGATTGTTCTTAAGATACGTAATATCAGGTATAACCAAGTCCACTCCAAGCATATCGTCCGCCGGGAAACTCAGACCGCAGTCCACCACAACAATACTGTCTTCATACTCAAAGGCAGTAATGTTCATTCCAATCTGCTCAAGCCCTCCCAAAGGAATAATCTTGAGCTTTGCCGTATTTTGTTTTTTGTTCTGTTTCAAATCTAACCTCCTGAATAAAATGTAATTTCCGTTCTTAAACCGATTTTTAGACAGTGCAGTGTACCGCCGATATTAGAAAACAGGTTTGCCTAATTATCAATGGTATACTACACGAGATCAATGTCATCCAGCATACTTTCAAAAACGCCCGATACAGCCGCAAGCTCATTGTCATCCTCAACAATGCGATAAACCTGCTCTTCGCTCTCCGTAGCGGATTCCGCCTTTAAAATGTAAGCCTCTCCATCTTCACCGTCTTCTGCATCTGTTACCAAAATATAATTCACCCCGCCAATTACGGTCTGCTCCAGCACATAAAAATCCACCGCAGCCTCACCGTCCGGCATAAAGGTAATCTTCTCCATAAGCCGTACCAACCTCCATGCAGTTGCCAATTTATCTGTTTTTCAAGTAATCCAAATATCCCTGCAAAATAAAAACCGCCGCTATTCTGTCAACGTGCTCTTTTCGCTCCTCACGTCTTATACCGGCTTCTACCATCGCTTTATCTGCTGCCACCGTAGTCAAACGCTCATCCCACAATTGTACACTCAATCCAGTCCTTCTCTCAAGCATCTCCTTGAATTCCTGTGTTTTCTCTGCGCGCTCTCCCAACGTGTCATTCATGTTTTTCGGATACCCGAGCACAAGCTCGTCCACCTCATACTCAACGATTAGTTCCTCAATGCGCGCCAATGTCTGACGAAGTTTGTTCTCAGACTTCCTGCGCACAATTTCCAGCCCCTGCGCCGTAATCAGCAAGGGATCGCTCACTGCTACTCCTACAGTTTTTGCGCCAAAGTCCAACCCCATTTTTCTCATGTATATCCCCCGTTAAAATCTTCGGATACTGCTCCATCCCTGGTTTGTAATATAATTCTTCAGCAGCTCCTCCACAAGCTCGTCGCGCTCCGCTTTCATAATCATCGCACGCGCGCCCTTGTGGCTCGTAATATAAGTAGGATCACCCGACATAATATAGCCAACGATCTGATTTACCGGATTGTACCCTTTTTCCGTAAGCGCAGCATACACGGAAGCCAACACATCGTGAACCGAAGCAGCCTCTCCCAAATCCTCCGGTGTCAACTGTATAAATTGTGTGCGTGTCAAATCTTCCATTTTCTATGCTCCTTTCGTCTAACCGCTTTATTTTTCTCTGTGGTACATTTTTCTGAACACTTATAACTATCATAACTTAGTTTGGTGTAAAATTCAATAAATTCTTTATTATATTTCCGTCATATTTCCATCATTCTATTTCTGCAGTCAGAATTTCCGCATCTGCAAAGCCTGTCATTTTTGTGTCAATCAGTTGATTTTCGAGATTACAGCTTATGCTTCCGCATTCAAGCGCCGCTTTTACATACTCTCTTGTATGTCCGACAAAATACTGCTTTCCGCCGATTTCCCTGCATTCCTCAAAAAGAACCTCCGCGTTCTTTCCTATATAGTATTGCCTGAATTTCTCCGACATCTGCGCCTCAAGCTCCTGTAAAACCATGCTGCGTTCTGTTTTTACATGTTCCGGCACCTGATTTGGCATTACCGCGGCTTTCGTACCCTTTCGCCTGGAATATTTAAAAATATGCATCTCATAAAAATCCGCATCTTTTACAAACTGCACCGTCTGCGCAAACTCCTCGTCTGTTTCACCCGGAAATCCGACAATCACATCCGTCGTTATCGCAGGATGCGCAAAAGCCGCACGCAGGCATTCCACACCGTCTAAATATTCCTTCGGCGTGTAGTGACGGTTCATGCGCTTTAAGACAGACGCACAGCCGCTTTGCAGGGAAAGATGAAAATGCGGGCAGATGTGCTTCAACCGGGCAAGGCTGTCCGCAAATTCTTTCGTTACAATGCGCGGCTCAAGCGAGCCTAACCGGATACGCTCGACGCCTGCAATTTCGTCAATTGCCTGCATCAGTTCCAAAAGTGCATCCGCGCCGTAAGAACTGATATGAATGCCGGTCAGCACAAATTCTTTGTAGCCTGCATTGGCAAGTCCCTTAATTTCCTCCAAAATATCCGCCTGCTGCCTGCTGCGAACGCGTCCCCTTGCGTATGGTATCATACAGTAGGTGCAAAACTGGTTGCAGCCGTCCTGAATTTTAATGTAGGCGCGGGTATGCTCCTGCGTTGCGGTCAATTTCATTTCTTCATATTCTAGTGTATGGTTAATATCGATTACACTCTCCTGCGCTACTCCGTCGAAATATTTTTCGAGTATCGAAATCAAATCCTTTTTTCTGTTGTTTCCGATAATTAAATCCACGGACTTGTCCGCCTGCACTGCCTGTGTATCCGACTGCACATAGCATCCCACGGCAACAACAATGCCCTCGGGATTTGTCTTTTTTGCCTTGTGCAGCATTTGCCGGCTTTTGCGGTCCGCAATATTGGTCACGGTACAGGTGTTTATGATATAGATGTCCGCCTTCTCCTCAAACGGTACGATTTCATAGCCTTTCTGCCGCAATGCCTGCAGCATTGCATCCATTTCGTAGGCGTTTACCTTACATCCTAAATTGTGATATGCTACGGTTTTCACTGGTATTCTCCTCTCTTTTTGCAAAACTGTTGCTGTATATTTCCAAAAAAACCTGATTTTTATTGGCACATTTGTACTTCGCATGTCAACCTGTATATTTTTTTGACTTTTTTTTGTCAATTTTCATTGAAACTGTTTTTTAACTTTGGTTGACTTTTCCAAGGTTTACCTTTATTATAATAGGTGAAAACGCAAACAATAAAGGAGGTATTTTGAAATGAAAACAGTTCAGATTTCTTTAAACTCGATTGATAAGGTTAAGTCCTTTGTTAATGATATTACTAAGTTTGATTACGACTTCGACCTTGTTTCCGGCAGATATGTCATCGATGCAAAGTCAATTATGGGAATTTTCAGCTTAGATTTATCAAAACAGATCGACTTAAATATCCATACCGAGGGCGACGCAGCCGAGATTATGGAAGTATTAAATCCTTACTTAGTTTAGTTTGAAGTGTTCGATTAAAAATTGAATTTCTGAAAAAGCTTATCAGGTACAGATCAAATTCTGTACCTGATTTTTTTACACTTCCCATTTAATCTCCACAACCTCTTCCGTTTCCAAAGCGGTCTGCATAAGCTCCTCAATCCGCTCCTCAAGATTATTCTCATGGATACGGATTACATTCAAATTCGGTTTTGTTACCGGATGCTTTGCCACAAAAATGGTACAGCAGTCCTCATATGGCAAAATCGACGTTTCATAGGTGTCAATTTTTTCCGAAATTTCCACTATCTCCTGTTTATCCATGCCGATTAATGGTCGGTAAACAGGCATGGTGCACACATCGTTTGTTGCCATCAAAGACTGCATGGTCTGCGACGCCACCTGCCCGATACTCTCGCCCGTAATCAGTCCTAAGCTTCCGCTTTTTTCCGCAATCGTCTGCGCAATGCGCATCATGTATCGGCGCATAATAATTGTCAGCTCATCATGCGGGCACTTATCATAAATATATAGCTGAATGTCCGTAAAATTGATAATGTGGAGCGTAATCGGTCCGCTGTATTTTGACACGATTTTGGCAAGGTCCATGACTTTTTGCGTTGCACGCTCACTGGTATAAGGCGGTGCACTAAAATACACCGCGTCAATTTTAACGCCGCGCTTTGCAATCATATAGCCTGCTACGGGTGAATCAATACCGCCGGAAAGCAGAAGCGTGCCTTTTCCGTTCGTGCCGATTGGAAGTCCGCCCGGTCCCGCGATGACAACGGAGTATACGTTAATTTTTTCACGAATCTCGATTCTTAACAGCACATCCGGTTTATGCACATCCACCCTGATTTCGGGAAATGCCTTTAACAGCGCCTCTCCGATTTCGCGGTTGATTTCCATTGAATCCTTTGGATAATTCTTTCTTGCGCGCCGCGCTTCCACTTTAAACGTAATATTTTTGTCCGGATAAACTTCATCCATATATTGTATCACGTCCTCGCAAAGCTTTTCAAAGCCCTCGTCGGCAAACTGAACAACGGGACAGATGCCCGTGACGCCGAACACGGTTTTCAGGTTTTCGACAACCTCGTCGTAATCGTAATCCCCGTCTGCGTTCACGTAAATTCTGCCCTGTGATTTTGTCACATCAAACGCACCGTCGCACCGCTTTAGCGCATAGCGGATTTGGTCACATAGTCTGTCTTCAAATAAATATCTGTTTTTTCCTTTTACGCCGATTTCCGCGTATTTTATTAAAAATGCTTTGTATTCCATGATTATAACCATGCTCCTTTCTCAGCGTGCGAATTTGAGCGTGAGCACAAATTTGCCGGTTGAAAATTTTAATTTTCAACCTTTCCTCCGTGTAATGTAACCTGTAAAAATACTTGTAGTTTTCCCACTAGTGCCGTGTATAATGCCGCAGCATCGGGATCAGCTCGCCCATGCACATTATGGTATAATCAATCTCCTCTTCTGTTGTAAACATGCTGAAGCTGAAACGGATTGTCGAGTCAAGGTACTGTTTCTCGATACCGATTGCCTTTAACGTTGCTGAAATTGCAGGCTTATTGGATGAGCAGGCGCTTCCTGCCGAAACATAAATGCCCTTATCCTCAAGCGCATGCAGCATCACCTCGCTGCGCACGCCCTGTATAGATACGCTGACAATATGCGGCGCACTCTCTGCGCCCTGACAGCCGTTAATTTTAATTCCTTCAATCCTGCTGACACCCTGTATAAAACGCTCTCTTATACGATACAACTGATTGACTTTCGAATCAAGGTCCATATAAACCTGTTCTACTGCTTTTGCCATTCCCGCGATACCGGGAACGTTCTCCGTACCGGAACGCATACCGCGCTGCTGTCCGCCGCCAAAAAGAATAGGACGCACTTTCGCTTTTTCGCTGATATATAAAAATCCGACACCCTTTGGACCATGTATCTTGTGAGCGCTCACCGACAAAAGGTCGATGTTCATGCGCTTGGGATAAATGCGGCACTTTCCGTAGCTTTGTATCGCGTCTACATGGAACAGCGTATTCGGGTTCATCCGCTTAATCAACGCGCCTGCCTCCGCAATCGGCTGTATGGAACCGATTTCATTGTTGACATGCATAATCGACACGAGAATTGTATTTCGTGTCATTGCGCGTTCCAAATCACTGAGCTTTATCACGCCGTTTTCATTGACGGGGAGGTACGTCACTTCAAAGCCCTGCTCCTCCAAATATGCACAGGTCTGCAAAACGGCAGGGTGCTCAATCCGCGTCGTGATGATATGTCTTCCGGCTCTGTAATTCGCGTATGCGCCGCCAATCAGCGCAATATTGTCCGACTCTGTTCCGCAGGATGTAAATAGGATTTCCTTTTCCTGAACCTTTAAACTTTTTGCGATGGTTTCTTTGGAATAACGTACATATTTTTCGGCTTCCACGCCCTTTTTATGCATGCTTGACGGGTTTCCGTAATCCTCGCACATGATATGTGTCATTAGTGCAGCAACTTCCGGCAGACATCTTGTGGTCGCCGAATTGTCAAGATAAACTTCATTCATATTAACACCAACCTATTTTGTGTATCTATTTTTGAACAGTATTTTTATATATAAAATATGCGCTGTTTCGCCGTTTGGTTCGCGTGCTATTTCATCTTAACAGAATGGGGCGGGGAGTTCAATAGATACTTTCTTGCTTTATATTCACCTTCCGCAGTCAGAAGTCCTTCTTCTGACATTTACTTTAAAATTCTTTTCGTCGTGGAAGCTGCCAAGTCTAATAATTCTTTTGCTTCCTTATTTGTAATGGAGCCGTTTTCTGACACGTATCTTATAATCATTTGTTTTCTATCGGCTTTCATCGGGTTTTTGTCCGATTTAACCGGCTTTTTCTTTTATGCTACCCACATTTTTTACTTTCAAAGCTTCATTTTAAGGCTTTACACATTCAATATTTTCTGTTTTGGTGCTTTGCAATGCCTTAAACTTCACCATAATATCCGCACCATGTACAATATATATTCTGGCTCTTTCGCTCCTAAAGCTTTACACGCATCGCAAATTTTTTGTATTCCGCGTCCCCAACTTTCAATATATCCCGCACGGTAAAACACACGGGCAATGTCCGGACTACTTTGTCATTGTAATCCTCTCCTTTTGACGCCTTCTTCCGGGAGGACCTGCGCTTGTCGGAATGGTGTCCGGCTGCCGCAAGTGTCTCCCTTTCGTTTTCCATCGCAAGAATGGTTGACGCAAATTTTCCCGCAGTGTTTCCTGTCGCCAAAATTCCCCACCGCATCTGCCATGACATCCTTGTATTTCTTTTTATCTCCATTATATAACAAATCGAATCGAAAAACATCACCTTGCCGGCATATTTCCTTTGGGTGCCCGTGTGCATAAAATAACAGCGGAGAATGCGAACATCCATTCTCCGCTTAACATTTTATTTATACCGTAATCACGCCCCCCACGCCAAGCGCAATCACCACAATCCCAAGCGCAATCCGGTACCAGCCAAATACTTGAAAATCATGCTTTTTGATATAATCCATCAAAAACTTTATTACAAACACCGACACCGCAAACGCGACCACCATCCCGACAAGCAGAATGCATACCTCCTCGCCGGTAAATGAAAACCCAAATTTAACAATTTTCAAAAGACTTGCCCCAAACATCACCGGAATTGCCAAGAAAAACGTAAACTCCGCCGCTACGCTACGCGACACGCCGATTAACAGCGCGCCCACAATCGTCGCTCCCGAACGCGAGGTTCCCGGAAAAATTGCGGCAATCAGCTGAAACAGTCCGATAATCAGCGCCGTGCGGAACGTAATGTCGTCCAGCGCCTTTATTTTGGCGCCCTTTCCCTTATTCTTCCGTTCCACAATAATAAATGCCACGCCAAACACAATCAGCGCAATCGCAACCGAAATCGCATGATAAAACAACTCTTCGCACAAATCGTCAAACAGCAGTCCCACAATCGCCGCAGGAACGCACGCGACCGCAATTTTCAGCCACAGCATAATCTTATCCATCTCAATCACAGGCTTTGACTTATCCTTAAACTGAAACGGAAAAATCTTTCCCCAAAACAAAAGCACCACTGCCATAATCGCGCCAAGCTGTATCACCACAAGAAACATCTCCAAAAATTCCGGCGTGCAGTCCAGCTTGATAAACTCATCAAGAATAATCATATGCCCCGTACTGCTGACCGGCAGCCATTCGGTAATACCCTCAACAATTCCAAACATAATCGCTTTAAAAATCTCTATCATATCTATCTCCCTATACAAGCTTGTGTTCACACAAGCTTGCTGCATGAAACTTCGTACTTTTTAGCTTTGCGTCTTATGGCGCATAGTCATTTAGAAGTCGTTTACATGCTATATTCTGTTTCGACAAATTTACGCAGCGCCGCCATTGCACGCTCCACCTTTTGTGTTTCGACACAATATGCCATTCTGAAATATCCCGGACATCCGAACGAATCCGCCGGAACAAGCACCAAATCGTAATCCAGCGCCTTTTTGCAGAATGCAACCGAATCCGCCTCAAGCGCTTTCGGGAAAATGTAGAACGTTCCGCCCGGTTTTACCACCTCAAACCCTAAACTGACAAGCGTGTCATAAATGATATTCATGTTCTTTTCATACACAGACAAATCCGACGTCACGCCAAGCACATCGGCTACTGCTATCTGTATGATTGACGGCGGGCAATTATGACCGATACCCCTTGAAATCTGCGCGCACATCACGGAAATCAGTCCGCTGTCCGTACACTTCGGGTTTGCCGCCACATACCCGAGACGCTCGCCCGGAATAGACATTGACTTCGCAAACGAATAGCAGGAAAGCGTGTTATCATAAAACTTCGACACATACGGCGCGTCCACGCCCTCAAAAATAATTTCCCTGTACGGCTCGTCCGAAATGATAAAAATATCATGTCCGTATTCCTTCTGCTTTTCCTCCAAAACCGCTGCAAGCCGCTTTAATGTTTCCGTCGAATATACCGTACCCGACGGATTGTTCGGCGTGTTAATGAGCACTGCCATTGTCTTTGGATTTAAAAGTTTTTCGAACTCCTCAAAATTAATCTGAAACTGCTTTGTATCCGCAGGCACAACCTTCAAAACAGCACCCGTCTGATTAATATAATGATTATATTCCGGAAAATACGGTGCAAACGTAATCACCTCATCCCCCGGCTGCGTCACAACTCTCGCCGCATGCGCCACCGCACCCGCCGCGCCCGTTGTCATAAACAAATGTTCTGCCGTGTAATTCATATCATACTTCTTATTCAAAAACTCCGCAAACTTTTGACGGACAGGTAAAATCCCCTGCGACTGACTGTAACCGTGCAGCTCCATTGTATCTTTCGTCTGTAAAAGTTCTATCATTCTGTCCGTAAACTCCTGCGGAACCGGAACGGACGGATTGCCAAGACTAAAATCAAACACATTCTCCGCGCCGACTTCCTTCGCACGCCTTCCTGCCCACTCTGACAACTCCCTGATAACCGACTTTGCACCGAGCATGTCCTTATATTTTTGTGAAACCATAGTGATTTTCCTCCTTATACACTGTTCCTACTTACGTTACCACATTTTGCCGGTTTCATCAAGTATAACGTTTTGCCGGTCCCTGCCGCATCCTTACCGATACACCAGCCGGTAATAACTCCCCGACGTAACCCGGAACACGATAAAATAAATCACTGCAAACACTGCCGCCGTCGCAATCAGACAGCCGACAAACAACGGTACATTTGCCAAGCCGAAAATCTGCATCATCAGCTTTAACATCGGAAACGCCATCGCAAGGTGAACGACTGCAACCGTAATCGGAAGGAAAAACACCATGCGCATCTGCGTGCGGATTGCGGATTTTACCATGTCGCGGCTCATGCCGACTTTTGTCATAATCGCAAAACGCTCCCTGTCCTCAAATCCTTCCGAAATCTGCTTGTAATAAATAATCAGCACCGTTATCATCAAAAACATGCTGCCAAGAAACAGTCCTAGAAACAAAAATCCGCCGTTCATTTCCAAATAAATTTCCTGCTGCTCCACCCTTGAAGTAATCAATCCCGTCGTAAATCCCAACTGTGCTTTGCAATCTTCCACCACTCCTCGAAACGCGGATACAAATGCCTTTCGCTCCGCCTGCGTTCCGTCTGTTTCGATACCGATATGGTACTGCACCTGATCCTGAACGCAAAACCGATTAAGCGCGTCATCATCCGCCACAATGACATAAAGCACGTTTGTACTTCCCAAAAAATCCGTCATCTCTCCGTCAGGAGCGTCGTCGGGAAACACCGCCTGCCCCTCCACGGTATAGTTCTGCCCGAAAACTGTTATCGTATCCCATAAAAAATCCGTCAAGGACGCAACCAGCACGCCGCCCTGCTCCAGCTCGTCAATCGGTTCTCCCACATACAGTTCATAGTCCTCTTTCGTCATAACATAGAGCATTCCCATATCCGAAAAACCATAAGATGCGTTTTTATCATAACGCTCCACCGCATTTGCCTCATTGTGTGTTACAGCCACCACATCCGTATAATATGACACATGTGTCATTTTTCTCCCCTGTTCTTCTGCCACAGACGCAATCTGCTCCCGCAGATATTCCTGCGCCGCGTCATCCGGCACACTGTCAAAATAAAGGGTCGCATTAATCTCTCTCGGAAAATTGTTCTGCAAAGAAGCCTCCGTGCCCGCATACAGACACACCGTCGTCGAAATCATCACAAGGACCATTGTCGAGAGAATACAGATATTCGCAAGCCCGGTTGCATTGCGCTTCATACGGTAAATCATACCTGAAACCGTGATAAAATGTGCCGTCTGATAATAATATTTCTTATTCTTTTTCAGAAGCTTTAAAATGACAATGCTCACCGAAATAAAAAGCGCATATGTTCCGGCTATCACTAAAAGAACCGCCACAAAAAACATATTGACTGCCTCAATCACGCCATAAACCGTCAACGCAAGATAGTATCCCGTCACAATGCACCCTACACCTAATCCGGAAAACAGCCAGTTTGCCTTCGGCTCACGCTCCCCTGCATACGTTCCGTGCAGCAGCGCAATCGGATCGGCAAGTTTTACCTGAAAAAAGTTGTAACAAAGCATCACAAGATATAACATGCCGAAAAGTTCTATTGTCTGCAAACACCCCCATCCCGAAACGGAAAACGGAATGCTTTCTGCCAGCCCTGTCAGATGATAGAGAAACATTGCAACAAACTTGTGAAACAAAATCCCAAACACCAGCCCGCCGCCGACCGAAATTCCATACAAAATCACCGCTTCCCACGCCATCACCTTCGCAATGTGTTTTTTCTCCATGCCGAGAATATTATAAACCCCAAGCTCTTTCTTCCGCCGTTTCATGACAAAACTGTTTGTGTAAAACAGAAAAATACAGGTACACAGTCCGACGATGATAACACCCAAAAACAGCACGATTTTCAGCGTTCCATAACCGCGCATTGCGTCAATTCCTTTATTTCCCTGAATGGCACGCATGATATAAAACATCATTGCGGATACCACTCCCACCAGTATATATGGCAGGTAAAACTGCCTGTTGTTTTTCAGATTTGTCATGGCAAGTCTGTAATATAACGTATTCATACCACATCACCCCTAGTTTTTTGTGACAGCACCGTAAGCGTGTCCGATATTTTTACATAAAGCTGCTCGTTTGTTAAATTTCCGCGATACAACTGGTGGAATACTTCGCCGTCCTTTATAAACAGAATACGGTTGGCATGGCTTGCCGCATTGATACTGTGCGTCACCATAAGAATTGTCTGCCCGTCACCGTTAATCTCACGAAACACCTTTAACAATCCTGCCGCCGCCTTCGAATCAAGCGCCCCTGTCGGCTCGTCTGCAAGAATCAACTGCGGTTTTGTGATAATTGCCCGTGCCACCGCCGCCCGCTGTTTTTGCCCGCCTGAAACCTCGTATGGGTATTTTGCCAACAGCTCCGTAATTCCAAGCCGCTCTGCAATCGGCTCCAAACGCTCCTCCATTTCTGAAACTGCTTTTTTCTGAAGTACCAACGGCAGCAGAATATTGTCCTTTAAGGAGAAGTTGTCCAACAGGTTAAAATCCTGAAAGACAAATCCAAGATTATCGCGCCGAAACGCCGACAGCTCTTTTTCCCGGATTATTGTTAAACTTTTACCATTCAGCAGCACTTCGCCGCCCGTCGGCTTATCAAGCGACGCCAAAATGTTTAACAGCGTCGTCTTCCCCGAACCGGACTCGCCCATAATCGCCGCATACTCTCCCTCCTCAACGGAAAAATTCATATCGGAAAGCGCCTGTACTTTCGCACTTCCAAAACGCGTTGTATAAATTTTGCTAATATTTCTGACCTCTAAAATTGACATCCTCTCTACCTCTCTCATATCTTTTTTCTAACCTTGAACACAGCTGCTGCTCTTTTCTATATAATAGCAAAAAAGGAAAACGCAAGCCATTTTTTAAGCTTACATTTTCCTTTTATATCTTACACTTATGTAAGATTGGATGATTTCCGCCGCAGCCGTCAACCGCCAGCAATTACAATCTCCACCTGGGTCCCCGTGCCCTCTTCTGACGCCACCGAAAGCCTGTGCCCAAGTTTATCCAGTATCGCCTTGCACAGATAGAGCCCAATCCCTGTCGAATACCGGTCCGCATGCCCGTTGTAACCCGTATAACCCATTTCACAGACGCGCGGCAAATCCTCCGCACGAATGCCAATCCCCGTATCTTCTATAATAATGTGAACACTCTGCGCGTCCTCAACTGCACAAAACACCCGAACCGTAACACTGCCCTCCCTTGTATATTTCACCGCATTTGACAAGAGCTGGTCCAAAACAAACCCCAGCCACTTCCTGTCCGTCACTGCCGCAATCTCCTGCGGCTCATAACATAACCGCAGCTTTTTATGAATAAACTGCTTTGCATATTTACGGGCAGAACGCTTAATAACCTCATCCAAAACCACGCGCTCAAGTACAAAATCGTTTGACTCCGCGCCAAGGCGCGTATACTGCAACGCCATATCCGCATACTGTTCAATCCGAAAAAGCTCCTGCTGCTTCTGCTGTTCTTTTCTGACACGCGTGTCATTTTCTTCCGTCTCATCCGCTGTCTCAAAGCAAGTCTCCAAATCCTCGTCAATCAACAGCTTTAACGCCGCAATCGGCGTCTTAATCTGATGTACCCACATTGAATAATACGCCGACCTATCCTGCTGCCGGTTGCGCATCTCGTTGCGCAGCCTGTCCTTCTCCTGCGCAAGAGCCCTGATACAGTCCTGATACTGCTCCTCATACAAATACTCCGGCGCTTTCATTTCATTTGACAGCACCGTAATATTCTCCCGCATCTGCTCCAGCTTACAAAGGCTCTCCCAATGTCTTCCATATCCCGTAAACACCACCACTGCCGTCACGAATGCACACAAAGCCAAACCATAGCCAATCTCCGATGCAGGCACTCCGTTAAAAAACATTGTCCCCGCCATCATCGCCGCAATACATAAAATCACCGCAAGCCAGCCAATGCGCTCCCCGATATACCGTTTCAAATACTTAATCCCTTTCTTATCCAACCCTGTACCCGATTCCTTTCTTTGTCTGTATAAAGTCCGCAAGTCCCAAACTCTCAAGTCTTTTGCGCAGACGGTTTACATTCACCGACAGCGTATTCTCATCCACATAACTGTCACTCTCCCAAAGCTTTGTCATCAGGGTATCCCGCGAAACCACCTTTTCTTTATTTTCCATAAGCACCTGCAAAATCCGCAGCTCGTTTCTCGTAAGCTCCAGCTTACCGCCTGCGTACAGAAACGTTGCCTCCGTCAGATTCAGCATCGCTCCCCTATGCTCCAAAACAATGCTTTGGCTCACAAAATCATAACTTCTGCGCAGCATCGCCTGTATCTTCACTGTCAGAACATCCAAGTCAAACGGCTTCGCAATAAAATCGTCACCGCCCATGTTCACCGCCATGACAATATTCATATTGTCCGCCGCCGAGGACAAAAAAATTATCGGCACTTTGGAAACCTTCCGGATTTCACTGCACCAATGGTATCCGTTATAAAACGGCAGCTTTATGTCCATCAGCACAAGCTGCGGCGCGGCACTTGCATACTCCGGCATAATATTTGCAAAATCATTTACACAGACAACCTCATAATCCCAACGCTCCAAATGACGTTTTACGCTGCCTGCTATCATTTCATCATCTTCCACGATTAAAATTCTGTACATTTTCAACCTGTTCTCCCCACGATCCATTCCTACTTACACATTAAGAGCGACCGCTATATCCTTTTTCAGTGATATACCGGCCGCCCTAATTCATTTCAATATCCAATTTTTTCCTCTTTCTCGGCATTTTCTTTTCTCTTCTTCTTTGTACCACCTTTTTTTATTTGCCGAATTTTTTATGGTACTCTTTTTTCTTCCGGTTTTTGCGTCCTCTTTGTTTTCCTTTAATCCGATTACTCTGTCTGAAACATACTCTTAATCTTCTCCTATGTGTACAATCCTCTTAAATACACATTCTCTCATTCTCATATTCGTTAAGGATTTTCATTTTCATCAGATTAAGGTTTGTGTGCCATCCAATGGACTCATCTCCTTTCTTAAGCATACCCTTTATCGCTATTGTTTACGGTTTCCGAAAATATATAGGATAAAGCTGAAAGATTAATGGTATCTTTTATGCTTTTCTCTGCTCTCTTTGTGATTGTAGAATAACACTATTTTTAGGATATTTCAAGAGGTTTTTAGGATTTTTCTCAATACTGTCGTTTTGCACAGTTTCTTTCAGTTATTTCGTACAGTATTTTCTGAATTTTCTGACCACTCTGCCTCTATTTCGTTTCTGCCTAAAGTAGTAATAAGGCAACGGGAAATTAGGTAAAATTTAATGGAATTGTGTGTGCGTTTGTGGTATTATGTCGATAGACATTATACTCGCCCGAATGGGCATAAACTTACCATAATTGCGAAGTAATTATGGTAAGATAATGACGTTGAACAATTCAACAGACTAGTGTACTGACCGCTTCATATCTGGTAAAACTCCGCAGAATATTTTCCTGAGAGTGCTGCTTTACAAACGCAGGCGTAGCGGTGGCTACGGCGAGGCTTGGGAAGTAGTGCTATCAGGGAAATAGGCAAGGATGTTTGCCTGAATATGAACGAGTCAGTACACTAGAACTTGTGAGGTATCCGCTATGAAATATAATAAAATGATAATGTTAAAAAATGGTATGGAATGCTGTTTGAGAAATGGAACAGAATGTGATGGACAAGCTGTATTTGATAATTTTAATCTGACACATGAAGAAACCGATTATTTACTTACCTATCCGGACGAGAATTGCTTTGATGTTATGCAGGAAAGCCAATTCCTAAAAGAGAAATATGAAAGTGAAAATGAAATTGAAATAGTTGCCGTAGTCGATAATGTAGTTGTGGGAACCGCCGGGATTGAAGCAGTGGGGAAAAACTATAAGCTACGTCATCGTGCCGAACTTGGTATCAGTGTCGCTAAAGATTATTGGGGGCTGGGGATTGGACAGGCATTAACTACAGCATGTATTGAATGCGCAAAGGCTGCGGGATATATCCAGCTTGAACTGAATGTAGTTGCCGACAATGAAAGAGCATTATCCATATATAACAAAGCCGGGTTTGTTGAATATGGCAGAAACCCTAAAGGCTTTCATTCTCGATTCGCAGGATTTCAGGAAGTTATTTATATGAGATTGGAATTATGATAGACGTATAAATTACCATTTGTCGCGGAAATAACATTTAGGCAGAAAAATGAAACTGGAGAAAACGCAACAAACAACGTCAATTACTACACGGAGGGATAGCCTTGTTTCAAAAGAAAGATGTCATATACAGCGAAACCATCGGCGTATGTATCGTCGAAGATATTGTAAAGCTTGCAGACAATCGAAAAGATACTTACAGTTATTATCTGCTGCGCTCCGCTTTTGATAAAACAAAAAAAGCCTACATTCCCGTAGAAAACCATACCGTCAGGCTGCGTGCCCTGATAACCGAAGAAGAAGCGCGGGAAATCAAGGACAGCGATTTGTTTGACCAATGCAGTCAAATCGCAAGGAATGAAGTTCTTTATGTGCTCCAAAAAAATCCCCCAAATCATTCCTGACTTGGGGGAATTGCTCATTTTTTACGCCATATGTGCGCCTATAAACGCCTTGAGCTTCTCTTTTGACTGAAATCCTACAATTCTGTCTGCAATTTCACCATTTTTAAACATGACAAGCGCAGGAATATTTTGAATGCCATACTTCAACGCAAGCTCGTCATTGGCGTCAACATCCGCGTTAAAAAAGTCAAGTTTTCCCGCGAACTCCTCCGAAATCTCCTCAAGCACCGGCGCAAGCATCTTACACGGACCGCACCATGTCGCGGAAAAGTCTACCAACGCAAGACTGCTTCCCAACGCTTCATTCATGTCATTCTTTTCAATTTTCTTAACCATGTTTTCCTCCATTCTGTTTGATACAACTGTTTGTCCACACTTTTGTATGTTTTAGACAATGGGAAGTGTGCCAAGCGTCCCCAAATCCTCCGGCGCCTCGACAGATGTCTCCGCATTCTCCGCCTTGCCCTCAGGATCGTATTCTTTCTTTTCTTCCTCATCGCCCCAAAGAGAATCATACTCTTCTTTCTTTTTCTTATTCATCTTATTGAGCATCGCAAGATTTTTTGCCGCCATATACAGCTCCATGCTGTAATCCATCACTTTTTTTTCGTCGTTTGCCGGCACACGCGCACCTTTTCCAATACGCCTTGCAACCTCCATGATCTTTCCCATTTCCACCGCCGCATCTTCCATCGCATCCTTCTGCTGCCTGGAAGCCTCCGCATTAAAGACAGACGCATACTGCTGCGTCAGTCTGTCAAGCACTTCCTGATTTTCATCAAATTTCTCGTTCAGCGCACCGATGGAAAGTTCCAGGGTCGCCGCTTCATTCGTATAGACTTCCCTCTTTTCTGAATCGAAAGTCGTCTTGATTTTCTTATCAAGCTCCTCCTTTTTCTTTACAAGCTTTCTGCGCCGGTCAATAATCGCTGCTCTCTGTGCACGGTATAATTTCTGTGCCTCTCCTACTTTCATATGATCACATCCTTTTGAAACGCTCCCACTATCCTTGTGATACACTTTCTGAATGATTTATGCCTGATAAACTGCCTTTGGATTCTCTTCAGCATCCTCTGACTGCTCTTTTGTCTCAAGCAATTCTCCGATCTCTTTTTGTTCCTCCTCTTTCTGCTCCTCTTTTGGCTCTTCTACATGGTCCATATCATTGCGCTCGTCAACCAACTCCTCTACCGCATCCTCAAGCTCCTGTGAAGTCTCGTCAAGCTTGCCCTGCGTTGCCTCATTAAACGCGGCATCGACTGCCGACTGCATCATGCTGTCCTTCGTTTCCTCCATTCCCTGAAGCGGGTTATACTTAATATGCTCAATCCGGCACTCCTTCGAATCCCGAATCATCTGCAGTCCGCGCCGTCTGTAAGCGCTCAAATCGCTGTATCCTGCCATTACCTTCCCACGATAGCGGGATACCGCTTCTTCTTTTTCGGCATCCGTAGCATTTCCATCCGCCAAAAACGCTTTTAAATCTTCCGCCTCTTCAAGCGCGTTTTGCACAATCTCATCCGCTTTATCAAGATACGCATGCCCTTCCTCATTCAGCGCATGAATCATACCGACTACATCCATCTCGCGCTTTGCCGAAGATGCGGTAAACTGTGCGGCTGAGTTGTGAATCTTGTCACTCACGCCGTTCTCTGACTGCGCACCATTGCTGCCGCTCTCCTCTGCATTGCCGCCCTTGTGTTCGTTCTCTTCCTCCGACTTTTCGGATTCCTCGATGCTCTTTAACATAACGAGCAAATCGCGGTTATTCTTATCAACCTCATCCTGAATCTCGGACGACTGCATCGCCATCTGCTGTGCTTCTTTTGCCTTTCTTTGATTCTCCTCAATCTGCTTTTGCTTTTGCTCGCGCATGGTGCGCATAACCTGCTGTTTTTTCTCAATCGTTTCCTTATCCGCGCCCGCCTGATAAGAATTGTTCATAGATTTGATACTGTTATTTATTTCCTCAAGCAGAGCCATATATTCATCCTGCGTCTCATCCGCCTGTTCCGTCTCCTTGCACTGCCGCAGCATCATTTTCTCCGCCTTCAGGCTCTGTGCACTCCTTGCCGGCTGTCTGTCCGACTGCTCACTGAGCTTTCTGCCCTCTTTTGAAATCGTAACCTTACACTGCGGACCGTCAAAAACGCCGCCTAACATCTGCGCAGACTGTTGTTTCGCCTGGGACGCTCTGCCGACTACTATATTGAAGCTGTTTTCCGTAGACATTCTGATTTGCATAAAAACCTCCTTCTCATTCCTTTGAATATTTTACCCGCGATTCCATTTGCTTCTTTTATCCTATATAAATATATCGGCAAAACGGCTTTAAATGTTTATCTGTTTTGGAATTTTTATGAGTCAGAATCAGTCAGGGAGCCGCTGCGTCTGCAGTGACTCCCTGACCGTTTTATGCTGCTGTGAAAATTAGTTGTACTCTTTTGAAAGTTTCAGCGTGATTTCTCCGCTGTTTTCCGGAGTAAGTTTTATCAGCACAAGCTTATTTTCGGAATACCATATTGAGTCTCCACTACTATTACTGTACATTGTATTGGTATTCAAATTCTCCTGCCAACTATTACTTGTAAAGTAATAGTTATACCCATATGAAATACTGTAAATGCCGTTGTCTTTTGATGTATACGAAATATATACCTCATTTGTATTATGCTCCGTCGGTGTATAGTAAATCCATTTGTCGTCGTATGCTGTCAGCTTCAAAGGATTTTCACCTATTTTTACCTCGTCCATTGCGACATCCTTACCAACGGTAATCGTATACGGAAATTCTTCGCCATCGTAATCTATAATCAAATACGCTGTCGCGCCTTTTACCATCGGATAGCAAATTCCCGTACCGTCGTAATCGGACTGTGAGTCGCTGTTTTCCGCATATGCTTTTTTATCCGCATAGAAGTGTATTGTTCCAGAGCTTAGATTCGATTCAAACGTGTATATTCTGGATTCCGGAGCAGTGAACTTCACCGTAGCTTGACTGTCTGTAAATGTAATCGTATTCTCTCCGTCCTGCAGTTCCAATAATTCTGCCTTCTCCGCCGCAAGTGTCGATTCACTATAAGCGCTCGTCTTTAAATATACTGTCTCTCCTTTGTCAAACGGATATGTCACCGAATCCCCAGCCATTAAACATCCGCTGCCGTTTGTTGATTGGAACTGCTCTTCCGTATACAAATAAACATATGGAGATGAGTTACCATCTACAGTATTACAAGTAAATGTATACTCCGTCTCCTCCGGCGCCGTGAATGCAAACCATTTTTCTTCATAATTTCCAGGAATCGCCTGTGAAACGGATGCATCCGTCCATGCCGTCGGCTCAATCTTAGCCGCGCTTAATTTCGCTGCCGCGTCTGAAGAGCCGTTGTTTCTCAATCGGATATACACAACGCTGCCTGCTTTCAGCCAACGTTCCGTAAAGGAATTCTGCTGCTGATTTATATCATCATAACACCGTATATTGACATTGGAACTCGTTGAAGCAACTCCAAAAACATACTTTCCGTCACTTTCCACCGCATAGCTGTACCACGACTCCTTACCTGCAGCTACCGAAACCTCTTCCGTTGTAAACGGCGTTATCGTAGATTCTGTCTTCTCAGCCGCCACCGTCACATTGGAATAGTCACTGTAACTATTATTGCCAATCCTGAACCACACCTTCTGTCCTGCCTGTAAGAAGAGCGTTATTGCGTTATTGCTGCTGCCGGCATTCGTGACCCGCTTAATATATTGATCCGCATCCGGATAATTCTCCAGCAACGGCTCTTCCATCACGTAAACATATGTGGAAGATGAAGTTAACCCGTCCAACGTAAATTTATAAAACGCCGCTGCATCCTGCGGTGCGGTAAAAGTAATCCAGCCATATTTCCGCGTGCTCTCCCCGGGCAAACTTACATTCGACATTGTAAATGCTGCTGCGTCCCCGCCTGCTGTCAGTGCGGAAATCGCCTTCTTCTCCACCGTTAATGACAAGTCATTGCTTCGATTATTATCCACTTTTATTGAATACGCTGTACCTGCCTTAAACAAATAAGATATTGTGCGGTTCCATTCTGTATAATTCAGCGGCGCCGCTTCACTGCCATCCAAATAAATATCCATACGCTTAACAGAACTGTCCAATGTAAACGTATAAATCGCATCCACACTTGGCGTCAGGCTGTAGCGTGTCGTCATATTTGCTTCCGCGCTGTTGTCATACTGCGTTTTATCGTCCGTAATTACAACCGGAACTACTTTTTTTACCTCAAATTCCGCCTCACTGTACTGGCTGACATATACCTGCACATATACGGTATCTCCTGCCTTCATTGTGCAGGTGGTTCCAAGCGTTGTTCCTTTATTTACCGCGTCAAAATCTTTATATACGCTAAAGTCAATATTACTGTTGTTGAGCGCTTTAAAGCGATAGTCGCCGTCTTCCGCCGCCGTAAAAGCATACCAATAGGTCTTATAGCCCTCGCCGGAATACTGCTCTCCTGTCTTGAGCGATAAAACGCTGACTGTGGAAGCAGTAAGCGCAGTATTATAGCTGCCGCTGTTCTTTACATACACGGTATCCTGCGCTTTCATCGCGTAGTCGATATTCGATCCTGACTTATCGATTGATACGGTTTTTCCGTCTTTGTCAACGTAGAGCATTATCCGAGAATTCTCGCTGTTAAATCTGTAAATTCCGTCCTTCTCCGCCGTAAATACAGCCCAGCTGTTACCTGCCAGGGTTAATTTTTCATTCAGCTTAAGCGGTGTTCTGTCCGCAAAGTCTGCTCCCGGCAGCTTCTCGACTGTTATCGTGCCGGATGCCGGATTCGTGCTGCCAGCCGTTACCCAAACTGTTTTTTTCTGACCTTTCTTTAAGTTGTTTAAGGCTGCCTCTACCGAAAATCCTTTACCGGACGAAACAATCCTGTAGCTTCCTGCCTCTTCCGCAGTGAAGCTGTAGCTCTGCCGCGCACCTGCCGGAAGCTCTACCGCCGCCGGTACGTTCAGCACAAGCTTTGTCTCGGTGTCATACGGATTTGTGCCGTCGCCGCGCAGATCCTCGTTCTCATCATAGAAATACGCATTGTTGTATGCGTCGCCGACTGACCGCACGGTAATTTTCCATCTTGCGATTGTCTGCTTCAGGATGCCTGATTTCACCTCGATAATCGTCGTTCCTGCCTTGGTCGCCTTTAAGCTTGCAGAATACGTGCCGCCTACCGCGCTTACCTTCGCCACCTTGCCGTCAGAGCTGCTCCATGTGAGCTTGTCGGTTACTGCATACTGTGCGCCCTGGTTTGCGTCCGCCACAAGCGTATAGCGGTTGCCCGATACAAATGCATAGTCCTCTGCGTTATAATCAAGACTGCCGTTTGCAAATACTTTCACTGGCATACCGCCTATAACGCCATTTACAACAAGCCCTTCATCCCATGCGGGTATTTTTGTCATCGTAACCGCCTTTGACACCGACTTTGACTTTGCGTCGCCGTACACCGCCGTTACCGTTACGTTGTACTTACTCTTTGCCGTAAGACCGGTTACGCGGAAGCGATCCATATACTCAGGCTGCCATGTGTACGCTTTTTTCTTTGTGCTGTAATACCAAATATATCCGTCATTGTATTCAAGGTCCTCATCGCGCTGTGAAATATACTTGCGCTGTACAAGTCCTCCCGCGGAGTTCTTAATGTCAACGATGTATCCTTCCGCATAAATGCTCGGCGCGAAATCGAGCGTAAAGCTGTTGTCAATTAAATTGTTAAACTTTAGGTTCTTAACCGGGTCAAGATCCTTTATCGTAACTGCCGCTGCGCCGCTGACTGCGGGACCTTCGCCTGCCGTCACGGTTACGGTCTGTTTTGATGCCGCCTTATCAAATTTCACAGGCGTGACGGTTCCGTCTTTGCCTACGCTGAGGTAGTCGTTTCCTTCCGCTGACGCCGTATGTGCGAAGTACGGATTGTCAGAATGAAGTGCGTTCTTTCCTGCCTTATATGCCACAAGGTTTACAATCGGTGTCTTCTGACCTACCTGCAGGGTTACCTTAGCGCCTGCCGCGCTGTCCGCATCCGCCTTAATCCGGATAATAATCGGAGCCGACTCCGTACCTGTTACCGTGTCATATGCCGTAACGGCAAACGCCTCAGGCTGTGCGAACTTCAGTTTGCCCTTCTTATCCGCTTTCGTATACTGCGCACCGACAAGTGTATCGTACCAATAATCATCCTCTTCATAATAGTGTTCGCGTCTTACGTAACTCCATCGTCCGTCCTCTTCCTGCACAACCTGAAGCATACGGTAGTCCAGCTTCGGCTCAAGGAGCTTTGTCTTTAACGCCGCCTTGTCCGCACCGGCAAACGGTATTGCGTAACCCTGCGACAAATCGGGAGTCTCCGCCTTATCCACTTCGTCCGCAATTGCAGAGAAGAGTCCGGTTACGGAAAGCTGTGCGCCGCCGGCTGTAAGGTCATACTCATAGTATGATACGTTCACCGTTTCGTCCGTTTCACTGTCATACAGCTTTGCAGCTCCTGCCTCGCCTTCCGCCGCAGCTACAAGCCTCTTCACCTGTCCAAGCGTCGTTGTAAAGTCCTTGGGTATGCCGTTTGACGACAGTTCCACAGTCCTTTTTTCCCCGTTTTTGTCCAAAACCGTACGGCTTGCGCTGACGTTTCTGACGTAAACGGAATACGCGGTCTTAGGCGCTAATCCGGTTACCTTAACCTGCATTGTTACATTCTTGCCGCTTGCAAGTCCTGAAATATTGTAGTTATATTCATATTCCGTCCTTCCCCCTGATGTCAGCTGAAAAGCAATATGATTTTCGGTATCGCTTGAAATATATACAGGATTTGCCGCAAGACCTGCTGTCTTATAATCGCCCGTCTCCTCAAATGTCCTGATTGCCGTTTCAAATTCCTCAGCAGTTTTCTTGCTGCCTTCTATTACATAAACCTCACGGCGGTAACCGTAATCATAGTACTTTCCGTTGTTCTTCACATACGGATACTGTACATCCGCCGATACGTCGGCAGGAAATACCTTACCAACCTTCGGCGCCGCAACCTTGGACACTGCAATCTTTACCGTTGCGGTCTTTGCGCCCGTTATTTCCTTCTTTTCGTTGTTCTCAATCCTTACAGGATATACTTCAACAGACGCGTTACCCTCTTTTAAAGCGGTCACTCTGCCCTGGCTGCTGATTGCAAGGACGTCATCGCCCTCCGTAATTCTGTAATCAAGATATACAAGATCCTCATTCTGCACCTTTGTTATTTTTACGTCAAGGTCCTGCACCTCGCCGACTACCATCTTGGTTTTCGGCGCATTGAATGCAACGGACTTGGGTGCGACTGCATTTCTTAAATCCGCCGCAAGGTTTTCCTGTTTTGGCGTGATTGTGAATTTTTCAACAAAGTCTTCTTTCCATACAATTGAGAAGGTTACCGGATTTGGCTCAAGACCGGCTTCCGTGTCCTTGGAAAGATTAAATTTTGCGCTGATTGTTCCGTCCGATTCGGAAACGGAAACTGCTCCCGCGTTTCTCAGTGCGTTTTCATAGACTGCCGTATCCGGAATATATCCGTCATATTCCTTCGGCGCCGTAATTCTCACTGTCGCCCAGTGTCCGTAAACGGTCTTGGAAACGCCGTTTTCCGTAACACTCGCACTCGTATAGGGAACGCCGCCCAAAAGCATGACCTCGTGCGCAAACTTCTCCGCCGTCTCACCCTTTGTTACCGTATCAACGGTTTTCACGGATGCCAATGACACCTTTGAGCTTGCGTAAACTGCCGTTATCTCTACAGGCGCGCCTGCTTTAATCTTATAGTTGCCAAAGTACTGACCTTGAGCTTCCGATTCGGAACTGATATTCACCGTATAGCTCTCACCGCTCTGTAATCTGTAATCATCCCCGCCGTCATCCACGATAACGCCGTCTTTGTAAATGCAAAGACTCGGAAGATAATAGTTATACCAAACATCATCGCCATCCCTGTCTGCATACACCCATGCCGGATAGCAATAATTTACTCCATTCTCGTCTCTGCTGATTGCCTGCCATTTCGTAAACGCATCAATAACTTCCTGCGTCTCCTTCTCAGGGAAGCCTGTAACAGTCAAAATGTCTCCTGCCTTTGTCAGCTCTCTGTACGCCTTTCCGATTTCATAGCCCGACATTCCTGCCGTCACTTCTTCCGTGAACGGTTTTACCGTTACCGTAAGCTCTGCTTTTTCGATAACCGCTGCCGCTGCTTCCTCAGGCTGCGCGGGCGCATAATCCGCATTGCCGTCAAATTTTGCATAGATAGTGTAAGTACCGGCATTAACAGCCTCCTCAGGAGATACTACGACATCATAGCGTTCCAATTCCTCGTTTGTCCACTTCCATACAAACTGCGGCGTTACTTCTTTATTGTCGCTGTCCACATACTTTATGCCGGAAAGGTCTACCGTTACCGGCGTATTGTCGTATATTTTTTCCGCTTTGATTTCCTTTTCGGGCAGCTTTAATGTCAGCATCTTTTCGCCTGCTTTATTTACCGCAATTTCCGCCGCCGAAAGATTCTCCGTGACAATTATCTTTACAGGCTTGCTCTCCGGCGCGCTGTTGTCCTGCTTTTTATCAACTACGGAGCACTCCTCAAACGTGTAGTTGCCTGCGCCGTGTCTGATTACAACGCCATCCAGTTCATATGCCAGTCTGTACGTGTTCTGCTCCGGCGTCTGACCTTCTTCTCCTGTCCTGTAGTCAAAAGAAGATGTCTCCTGCCAGCCTTCCCATTCGGGCTCTTCGCCTTCTTTTGCCGCCGGCGCTTTTGCTTCCACATACCAGGAATAATCAGAATCAAGATAATAATCGCCGTCCGATCTGTCCTGCGTCCAGTCCATGTCAATCCAGTCGCCTGTATTGTCCTGGCGCATCTGCAGCTTGGGCGCAAACTGCGACTCATTGTCGTGTGCATAATTCCACGTATCCATACCGTAGTTTGCCGCCGGCACGTTTGTCGGAATAAAACGCAGCTGCTGACGCTCGATTGCATAGTAAATACTTTCCTGCGCATAGGACGCACCGTCGTCATACGTAATCTCAAGCTTGTAGATACCCGCCTCACTCAGGCTGTTCTTTACGGAATTGAAATCACTGCTGTTCACCGGCAGTGAATTCCAGTTGCTCTTAAAGCTCAGCTCGCCGTTAAATACCGCCGCATACGCTTTTTTAACATCATAATATGCATCGTTTTCCTCATTCCGGTTATACCATTTATACCACTTATAAGTAAGGTTTTCGTCATCCAAAACGATGGTCTTGTAAGCGGCGCGGCTGTCGTATATCGCTCCGCCTTCCTTGTAAACTTTTGTGTAGATTGTATTGCCGTCAATCGTATACTCCGACTTTTTCAGTCCTGCCGCCGCAAGCGCCGAATCGCTTGTAATCGGCGTTGTATCGATTTTCGCATCCGATGGCTTAAGCGTCAGCGTCAGCTTGTTTGCGGCAAGCGTATCTGCGTCCGTCTTTGTTTTATAATTACTGTTATATGAATCTACCGTGTCATCGTTAATTTCTTTTTGGTCAGACTCGTTTGAAAAGCCGTTTGAAGAACGCACTGCCTTTTTGCCGGTAAAGCGCACCTCATACGTCACGCCTTCCGCCGCCGCAAGCTTCGCTGTATCCTTTAACAATACGGCTTCTTCCTTTTCGATTCTGTACACGCCAAAAACAGGCTCGTATGGCTGGGTTCTCTCGTCATTATCGTATGACGTACCCCAAATGCCATCCACTCCTTCTTTGTCCAGGCTCCAGGTGATTTTCGTAAGCACATCCTTCACGGTCTCGCCTGCGTAGAATACTGCATTCGCATCGGATAATGCCGGCTTAACCGTCACCTCAACCTCAGTGATTTCCATCACAATATCCGCATAAGAGGATGCGTACTGCTCTTTATCGCCGGAATATGTCACGCGATAAACATACGTTCCCGCTTCCTTGGGCAGACTGTCGCCTTCGAGCGCGCCTCCTACCGTCAGGCTGCAGAGTGTTTCGGTTTCGGTTTTATATACCGTCTCGCCGTTTTCGTCCTTCTTATCCGTACCATCCTCATTCTTTTCCGGAACTTTTTTCGTTTCCGTCCATGATCGGAATTCGGCAGAATGCCATTTACCTGTTACTTCTCCTTCTTTGGGTGTAACGGCAATAAACTGCTCCTTACCGTCCTTATCAAGTACAGGCTCACTCTCCTCCACTTTTACGGTATATGCGGGAACGCTTATCTCGTCTCCATAGGTTTTAGTGATAATCTTTACTGCCGCCCCGTTATCGCTGCGCTTTGCCTCAGTCGCTCCGGTAATGTTTTCAAGCGTTGTTCTTGTCGCTTTTAAATCGGCAACGGTTATCTTTTCCGTAACGGTTTGAGGCAGCTTGTAGTTGCTCTTTTCCTCTTCCGTTACCAAAGCATTGCCGTCCGCGTCTTTTGCATCCGAAAAGCTTACGGTAATTTTCGCCGCATAATCGCCGTTCTTTTTCAGATATGTATCGGCGGTTTTGCTTCCGGTATAAGGATCAATCACTTCATCCACGGTTACCTTCAGCTTATTTTCATTACTTTCGGAATCATATACAAAGTCCGTATCGGCTCCTGTTATAACATTCAGCACGGTTAAGCTGTCAATGACTTTATCCGGCGCCGTACCCGGTTTTACTTCCAGTGAAGGAATCTCAACCGTTACTTCCGCCGCTTTAATCTCAAAACCTGTGATTGTCAACGGCTTCATACCGGCAAACGTTCCGTCCGCTGCCGCCGCAATTACCAGCTGGTATTTACCTGCATTTATTGGAGCGGCTTCGGGGTCCGCCTCCGCGGCGCCGTCCTTCTGCCACTTATATGTGAATTCATCTCTATACTGCGTAATGTATCCTATAAAGTTACCGTTTTCCTTGAGCTGAATCCTGTCCAAAATCTCAAACGACGGAGTATCCTCATAGCGCTCCATAAACATTTGGTTTCCTGTATAGGATGCCGTCTTCATCTCCGCATCCAGCCCAACGATTTCAAGCGTATAGGCGCTTTCTGTCTGCGTCCCGTCCCCTTCCGCCTGATTTTCGGCTTCCTTTGCGTCCGCTTCCTGTGCTTCTGTTGTCTTTGCCTGCGTTGTTTCTGTCACTTGCGTTTCTGTCGCTTCCGGCGTCTTGGATTCTTCCGCTTCCTGCTCTGCATTCTCCGAAAGCGCGCTGCTCTGTGCAGGCTGTTCATCCTCCTGCTGTGTGTCAGCCTCCGCGGCTGTTTCCGTCTCCGCCGCTTCCGTTTCAATCATGTCTGCTTCCGCCGCCAATGCCGTTTGGGGCACAGACGTAATCACCATCGCCGCCGCAAGTGCAAGCGCAATGATACGTTTTGCTTTAAAAAACTTTTTTAACTTGTCCGGTTTCATTCCTTCCTCCATTTCCTGAACACATTCGTTCATATTTTACCTGTCGTTTTCTGTTTTTCCGCAACAGGTCACTCGGCGAGAAATCCCGCCTGCTGCGCAACAGCTTCACTGCTGTAACAAAATACAGCGCCTTCATCATTTACGATGATGCTGCACCTGTCGTACTGTTCAATATAGTATTCCATGATGTCCTGTACATCCTGCTCGTCTGTCACACTGTAGCATACATCAAAATACGCTTCATCCTTTACTGCCTTAACCCGCTGCGCTGTAATACCAAGCTCTTTGACCTCCTCGTGCCGTTCCACCGTAAATCCCGCATCTTCCAAAGCCGCTGCAAGTTCCTCCGGTGCAGGACTGCTTTTTTTTTCGGGTGCAGGATGGTTCTGCGCAAGATATGTGTTGAGTTCCGCAGCCTCCTTCGATGTCCCGCAGCCGGCAAGTAATGCCATAATGAAAAGTATCGCGACACCCTGTGCTGTTTTTTTCTTTTTCATAACCCTCCTCTTCTTTTCATTCCGGAATTTGTATTGCAGCGTTATTCTTATGCCTTTTCACTGCCTGTTTTATACCGCACTCATTATATAATAAATATGTGCAATTTCACACGTTATATATTGATATTTTACATTTTCTACAAATTTTATGGAAAAATATGCCATAAAATAAGTGAATTTTTCTATTATTTATTGATTTATTATTAGTAAAATGTAAAATGAACTGCAAAAAATGCATACTTTAATTATTTTTGCATGCATGCAGTAACAAAAAATCTCTATTTTGCATAGTTCCTTTCCGCATCCGTGTGTATAAAAAAGAGCTATTGCCCCGCATGATAATCTGCTTTTACAATAGCCCTTTTTCGAATTATTAAATTATCGAATTACAAATTCCTTAGAAACCGTACCGGAATAATTTCCGATTCCGATAATATGCGCAGCTGCCTTATCATTTGGCTGCATGTTGCCTGTATAAGTTACAATATAATCCTTACCCTGCGCAAGACTCTTTCCATTGACACGAATGCTAAGCTTCGGCTCCGCCGGCTTTCCGCTGAAGGTCTGCACCTTGATTTCCTGTACGCACGCTGACGTAATCCGCCCTGTCGTAATGGTAAATGCCAACTCCTGCGTCTTCTTTTCGGCGCCCTTCTTCGAAGCGTTCAAGCCCTTTTCCGTAATCGTTACAGTAGGTTTTACCGCACTCTCAATACTTGCAACCTTGATATTGTCCTGATATTTTACGGCATATGCCGCGCCTTGTTTCATGTCAACCGCTACGCCAAGCTCCTTATACACAAAGTTAATTTTTGGCTTCACCGCTTTTCCGGTATATTCTGTCGGGCTGACCGTGATTACAAAGTCGTCCAATGTCACATCTTTTACCGTGAAAATATTGTCAAATTGAACGCTGCCGCTGTAATTGCCCTTGCCCGTGATTGTAACGGATGCCACATCGCCAGGCTTTTGGTTTTTCTTATAGGTAAGCGTATAATCAACCCCCTTTATCAGCAGCTTCTTAGCGCTTCCTTCGTTCACGGCATAAATGTCAAGTTCCGGTTTCCACGCAGTTCCTGTGTACGGAAGATAAAGCATTCCTCCGTTTTCTCCGACTCTCTTTGCCTCCTTATACAAAATGGTGTCTTCCTTCGTATCCCATGTGATGAGTCCCTTGCCTGCGGCATCGGAAGCAGTCATCGTAATCGGACGCTTCTTAATTGTAAAGGAAACCTTCTTTGTTCCGGCATAATCACCCTGACCGGTGATTGTTACCGTTACCTTTCCGCTCTTAATATTCGTCTTATTTCCGTTCTCATCATTGTAGCTTACCGTGTAATCCTGACCGCTGACCAAAGGACCGTATTTTTTGCTTTCGATTGTCAGCTCCGGGTTGTCGCCTGTCGTGCGAAGCGTAACCTCACTTCCCGTATAAACTTTCGAACCTGTAATCTTGATTTTCGTGTTGGAAATCAAATGATCCTTATCGACAACCCTGAATTCAACGGTGCGGCTGCCCGTATAACCATTGCTTTCCACGCCTTTGATTGTCGCCGTATATCGTCCGGCTTTTGCCAGCTTCGTGCTGTTTGACTTCGCACCGGTTTCGTCCTCATAAACCGTTTCTTCTCCGCCATCCGTTTTGCAAACAAGCTTTGTGACGATATATTGCTTATTGAGCGACAACGTTTTTGAACCGTTCTTTATTGCAATCTTATACAGCTTTCCTTCCGCCACGGCATCGGCTTTTACAACTATGCCGTAATCATTGATATTCTTCGGCGAAATTTCAAAGTAGTATTCCGGCGTTGAACCTGTATAATTTCCCTTTCCGGTAATCTTAAGCGACGGCTTTTTATCTTCCCCGGCGCCTGCGCTCACCTTAACGTTATTCTTGTACGTAACCGTATAATCCCTGCCCTTTTGCAGTGCCTTATTGTCCAACTTCACGATAACGTTCGGTGTAATCTTCTGTCCGGTATACGCGCCTCCGGCAGGTGCCGAAATCGTGATATGCTCATCCGTAATCGGACGTTTTGCAATGGTAAAGGTCTGTTTCAGCGCCCCCTTAATTTTTGTGCTTCCGGTCTTTGCAATGACATACATTGTCGCCTTGCCGACTTTGATATTTTTCTCACAATATATAGAATAGTCATCTTCGGGCGTAATGCTTACGTTGACAGCCTGACCGTTTTTGTCCGTCAATCCCGTAATTTCCGGCTCGATTTCATCTCCCGTATAATAGTAAACGGATTCTCCCAACACTGCCGTCGCTTTTGAGATGTCAAACTTTGTATCCGCAATGGTGAAGTACAGGGTCTTTGTACCTGTAAATTTGCTGCCCTTTGCCTTAATTGTAATTTCCGCCTCGCCTTTATCTTTATTGTTCTTATAAGATGCGGTATAGTCCGCCTTTGTCAGCTTATAGCCCGCATAACTCAGCTCTAAATTCAGCTCGACATTTTTACCGGTGTATTCCTGTGCCGTCTCATAAACAGCTTTCCCGTCTGCTCCCTGAACAAAGCCTTTCGCTCTGACCTGTTCCATCGGGACTGCAGTGCCAAAATCAATCTGTGTAAATACTGCGCCAAGCTTTACAGTACCCTCCGGCATTACAAAGGAAGCAAGCATCGTTTCATCGCTTCTGTTATTGTCATCAACATTGTATTTCAAAACCGCAGACTTTTGTCCTGCCTCATCCGTGCTGTATTCCGGCGTTACTCCCGCACCCGCTGCGTCTTTTAAAATACCGTCTTCGACATTTTCACCGGAAAGTCTTAGTTCAGATAAATAGTATCCGTTTTCCGGCATTGCCGCAATACGCACCACTTCGCCGCTGTCCGGCTCCATGTTGCTGACATTGACAGTTCCGTGTTCAATATTGTCTATATCAATTCCGTACTTGCCATATAAATACAAATCGTCAATTGTTCCCCAAGCGCCGGCAATTGTGGACTGGATTTCCATTCCGACACTCAGTTTGTCTCCGGCGGACACCTTGATATTTGTAATTTCCGGGTTGGTCCAGTTGAGCCAGCCATTTAATGAGCATGTCTGCTCATAGGTCGTCTTGCTTCCGTCTGCTCCGGTTACGGTTACAAACAAAAGCTGTTCATCTTTTGCGGATGCACCGTTTCCCTGGAGGAAACCGCCAAAGGTATATGTTCCTGCTTTCAGGTCTGCAATCTCCTGTGATACCGTAAAGTGAAGCGTATCCGCACTCCAAAAATGCATTCCCGAACCGCCCGAATGCGGGTCGTCGCCATTTACGACAGCAGTGCCTGCCGCGGTATTATCCAAAAGCGCAATGTTCCACGGCTCCTGACCGCTCTCGAATCCGCCGTTTACAAGAATACTGCTGGTCGAGAGCACCTCCAATTCCAGCGTAATATCATGCTTCTCCGTCTTGGTTTCCGGCTTTCCGTCCACAAGATAATAAGTACATGTGGCAACGCCGTCAATATTGTATATTGCTGCTTTGTCCGTATTGACAAGCGGCACCTGATCCTCGTCCCACTCTATGGTAATGGATGCAATATGCGAATTTCCACCCTCGTCCGAGGTCTTTGTACCGTCACTAAACGTAACAACTACGTCTTTACCTTCCGGCCAGGGAATCGGTTCGCCTACATTAACTTTTTTCTCGATTTCATTTTCTACGTTGGCAATTTCGTTTTGCCGCTCTGCAGCTACCGCGCCTGTTTTGATATAGCTGTATACCTTTGATGTCTCAAGCGCTTGACCGTTAAAGTCAAACCATGCCTGATTGTCAACCGCGCTTCCGCCGTACCATCTTCCCGCATCTGTCGGATCATACTCCGCGGAATAGCTTGTCGCCCAACCGGAACCGTATTTCTCCCAAAGCTGTTTGTTTTTGTTATACAAGCCTTGGTCAATCGTTTTTCCATTGTAGACATAGTAAGGAGAAATCCAAGCCGGTTCCCAGTAAAATACGCCAATTGCCGGATTGCCCGCGGCATTGCTGTTTACAAGGTTTACCGCGTTGATTACATCACGCATTTCGTCTGCCTGTCCCTGAACGGAAACAGGATACTGCAATGTCTGTGTTGTTCTCGGTGCGGTGTTTTCGTGACCGTCACCATCCTCCCATGTCGTTACCCAGGAGGTTTCCGCTACCATAACTTTTTTTCCATAAGTATTGGCTACATTGGTCAATATATTAGTCAGATTTTCTGTCGTTCCGTGCCAAAACGGGTAATACGATGCTGCAAAAACATCATAATCAACTTTATAATTGTCTACCTGCGCCGCATATCCCGGAAATGCACTGGAGGAAGGGTCTGCAAAGTGCAGCGCCACAAGGCAGTTTTTATCAAATTCCCTCACCGCCTTACTTCCGGCATTGAAAAGCTTAGACATATTTTCCCAGCCCTTTTCGCCGCAAATGCCGTTGTTGGTCTCATTTCCTACCTGAACCATTCCCACGTCAACGCCTGCTGCCTTTAACGCATTTAAATTATTCAGCGTATATTCATAAACCTTCTGTTCTTTTTGTTCGAGTGTAAATCCTTCCCATGCTTTCGGTGCGTCCTGCTTTGACGGGTCCGCCCAAAAATCAGAGTAGTGGAAGTCAATTAAAACACGCATTCCAGCGTCCGTCGCAAGCTTACCGATAATCTTTGCTTTCGCCAAATCGGAATTGCCGCCGCCGTATCCGTTACCGTTGCCGTCATACGGATCGTCCCAAATACGGATACGAACCCAGTTTGTGCCGCCCTGATACAGCATTCTGAAAAAGTCTTCGTCAGACAGCGCGTTGCCGTTTTCATCTTTAAACACGACGCTGCTTTCTTTTAACGCAACATAAGAGGAAAGGTCTGCACCCGTGATAAAGTCATCGGGCACCGCAACGCGTTTTACGTTGATTGTTTTTGCGTCCTGCGGAACATAAACCAGCTCTTCCATTGCAGTGTTCAGGTCCTGATATGCCGTTTGGATTTCATCGTCCGTCGGATTTTCTTTCGCGGCAACTGCCTTCGCCTCGTCAAGCTTTGTGACAAATGCCTGCCATTTTCCGCCGTCATTTTCATGCAAGTATTTTGGTTCCTCTGCCTTCTCGTCATCCTCTTTAAGCTGCGCGGCTTTGGCAATTAAGGTCTGCAGCTCTTCCATTGTAAACAGCATGGAGTCATACAGCTTACCGTTTTTATAATATGCCGTTTTTCCAAAATAAGGCGTCAGGCTGAGCGCGTTCTCTGCCGTCTGTGTGCCCTCTGTAAATGTTATAACTGCTTCATATCCTGTATCGTTCTTTTTATATAATTTTGCAATTTCGTTATTCTGCGCTTTTGGTGCACAAAATTGTATCAAATACCAGTTTGTATTCTCTGTGGTATTCATAAGGTAATAATAAATTCCGTCACTTTGGTCTGCGTAAGAAACCGAAACCGTATTTCCCGTACTTTCATCCAAATAATCGGAAAGTTCTTTTGCTGCCCCGATTACAGGCACGCCGTCCTCCTGATATGCGTACAATGTGATACTGCGCATCAAAAGGTTCACTTTTTCGCTGCCTAAATAATACTTGCCGTTTTTCACTGCGTATGCGGTTTCACCGTTACTTAAAACGGGATAATTATTTGCGTCGGCAGAGAATGTCGCCACTGCGGCGGAGGGGTCGCTCCTTTTATGGATTTCAAAGCCGGGCCAGTTTTCCGCAGGAGTCGGTATCAAAACCATGGGGATACTGTACCATCCCGGATAACCGTCTACCTTTGTCATAACATGGGTATCGCCCTCGTTCCATACGCACCAGTCCGTATAAGTATCTGCGGTAGAATACGAGTTGTCGCCGCTCCAAAAGAACAGTCCTAGTTCGTCATCTGCGGCAACGCTGTCGTTATAGTAGTAAAATGTAACGGCTGACGTCTTATCTTCCATATTTGCGATTGCAGACTCAAGCGCAGCGTATACGTCCGTAATGGTATCGCTCTTGTAATCATCCGTATTTGTCTCGTCATTACTTTCACAATCCTTTACGACTGTCTCTGCCTGTTTTTTTGCGTCGCTGAATGCTTTCCATGAAGCTTCCGTATAGTTATCCTGACCGTTTGCTTCAATTGCGGCAGTATCCTCCGATGCCAGCAAATCCTTCAGCATTTTTAAGGTAATGCCTTCCGCAAGGTCGATTGACCCGTAAAATCTGCCATTTCTATAGTAAATATTTCCCTCAAAAACAGGGCTGAAATGAACGGATTGCGTGTCTCCTGAAGCAGGCTCTTTGTTCAGGAATTTTTTTGCAAACACGTAAGATGAATTTGTGTATGTATATAAACCGCAGATTTCATCGTCTGCCGCGGCTGAAAACGTTAATGTATACCAGTTGTCGTGGTTTTCTGCGGGCTTCATCTGATAATAGAAGCTGCCGTCTGCGTTGTCTGTTTCCGTAAGCTCTTCGATTGTTCCGTTTTCTGCATTGATTGTCGTCAGTTTATTTGCAGAACCGATTGCAGGTATTCCTTCGCTGTCATATACATATATTGCAGTGTTGCGCAGTGCGGGGTTTACCTCGTCTTCACCCTCGTAAAATTTATTGTCTTCCCCAAACTGCTTTACGGCATAGGGCTTTTTGTCGTTTTCTTTGTTGAAGAATTTGGCATAAAGGGCACTATTTCCGCCATTGTCCTTGCTCGCTTCGCTGCCGCATTTAAAAACGGAATCTGAAGCGCCCTCAACAAATACCTGGAAGTTTGCGTCATCTTCCACGCTGCCTTTAAAGGTGAGCGGTATCGTATACCAGCCGGAATAGCCGGAAGGGGTCATCTCGTAAACGGGCTGTGTTCCCCAAGCCTTCCACTCTGCAATTGGAGCTGTCGAAGAAATATTGTCATTGGAACTCCACTGGTAAATACCGACGCCTTTGCCGTTTGTATCGCCCGCGTAGTAGTAGAAGTCTATTGTAACGGATACTTCCTTTTGCTGCAGACCTTCTATTGCTTCATTCAGGGCATTGTATGCATCTGTAATTGCAGTTGTGCCTTCCTCGTCCATGTAGGTGTCGTCTTTGCCATTTAATGATGCTGCCAAGTCCTGTGCTGCTTTCACGGCTTCGCTAAATGGCTGCCATGAATCCTCTGTGTAGTCGTCCTGTACTTTGGTTTCTGCTTCTGTGATTAATGTCTTTAACATACCAAGCGTAATGCCTTCTGCAAGTGCCTTGGATGCATAAAATATCTCATTTTTATAATAGGTTTCACCCTTGAAAACCGGCGCAATTTCGCTATTTGTGAATTTTTTAACACTTTCGTATGTTTCTGCCTTTTTAGAGTATAATCCGCAAACCTCACCTGCAGCATCATCGGCAGCCGGAACGGAAAATGTCAGTGAATACCAGCCGTCGTTTTCAGAATCGGGTTCCATATTATAATAGTAAATACCGCTTGCATTTTCTGTTTCTATAAGGTCTATTATTTCCCCATTATCATTAAGTGCTTTAAGGCTTTCTTTATAACCAATCGCAGGCGTTCCTTCGCTGTCATATACGTGCAATGTGACGTTGCGCATTGCAACGGTTATATTTTCTTCGCTTTCATAAATTATCTTATAATCACTTCCTGTTTTTCCAACTGCATAAGCCGTTGCGTCACCGGAAATCAGTTTATTATAAATTTCCGTGTTATTCCATTCCTTGTCACACGAAAATATCTTTTTTGCTTCACTTTCTATCGTTTCTAATTGGTATATATCGAATCCGTCATCTGTTATTGAAGGATCAAGTTTTAAATCAACGCGATACCATCCCGGATAATCCTCAGATTCTTTCACAAGACAAACACTCGCACTCCAGTTCGTACCGGCATTAAGCAGCCATTGCTCCCCTGACCAATCACCTTCCAAATGAACTCCTGTATAATTCCATGAAACAGCGCCAAGCGTAATGCCCGTTTCTCCACAATAATAAAACGCTGCCGAAATGTCTGCAAGTTTTAGATTATTGACGGCTGTTTCCAACTCTGCATAAGCAGTTGAAATTGCGGCAGTATCTGTAGCGTTATTATCAATCAGTGTCTTTGTTGTTTCTAAGGCAGACTTTAATTCGCTATAACCTTCTTTAAAGTCTGCTTCCTCTTTTCCTTCAATCAAAGCTGCCGCCTGATCATATAACGTCTTCAGCTCCTGTAAGGTATATCCATCCGAGCCTTCCTTTGTACAGATCAAAGACACATCGTCAAGGCATACCCATGCACTCGCATCCGCAGTAATAGAAATGCCGACAACATATTCTGTTACCGCAGATTTAATCTCAAACTCATAGGATAATTGTTCCCATGTAGGCTGCAAATCTAAAGAAGTAGACGCATAAGTCAGATTCTCCTCATTATACGCTGTTCCGTGAAACCCTTTTGCTGATGTTCCATTTTTAAGGTACGCTGTCAGCTTATATGTTCCTGCTGGCAGTGTTTTATTAATGGTTTGGTATATTTCAAAGGTATATGCTTCTGACAAGTCAGTGTTATAAGAAACAGCCAAACCATATTCACCATTATCTTCAGCAGTTGTTTCAACATTTGCTGCCCAACAGTCTGCCTTTAAAGTAACACTGCTCCAATAATCATTAATAAACGCCCAACTTCCGAATTTGCCATCTGCCCAATCATTATCGTTGTCAAGATTAAAGTCACCGTCCACAATATGATTGGTTTCCTCTGTTGTTTCGCCCTCTTTATTGGTTACTTCCCTTTCACGTTTCTCCAATGTAAAACTAATCTTATCTGTTTTTTCTTTAACAACTGTTTCACTTTCCGTTTCGGAGGCAGCTTCCGTTTCTGTCGATTCTGCCTCTTCTGCTTCCGTTTCACTTTCCGTGCTTTCTAAAGAGTCCTCATCCTTCCCCATCATAGAAACACTTGAAGGCATTGTCTCTGCTGTTTCCTGAGTTGAAGTTTCTTCTTTTTTCTCACTCCTGACTTCTTCCGCAGACATTTCCCCGGAAATTTCCGTCCCGCCAGGCTGTGCCGCATAAGCCGACAGCTCCGGTACCGACAGACTTGTCAGTATCATTGCCGCGCTCAAAATCCCGCACAGACTTCTTTGAATGCACTGTTTCACTTTTTTTCTCATGCTCGTAACCTACTCCTTTCCTCGTTTGAACCTTCCCGCATAAGGTTCATTTTTTTGTGCTAAATTGCACAATTTTTTAAATTTAATGTGTATCTATTATAGATTTTTTATAATAAAGTTTCCACCACTTTATTTTATCTTGCGTGAAACTGCACATTTTTTGACGATTTTCACTTTATATGCGGACATTTTCCCAAACAAAATCATATAAAACATGATAACACAAAACATACGGGAATTGTGAACTGTTGAAATGCTTTCAAAAAATAATGAAAAGAGGGACAGATAAATAATGAATATGATTTATGCAACATACAATATCCACCATAACAGCATTGACGTATACACCCACGCAGTCTACTTTATGAGGATTGACTGTAATAAAGCGGAAGAAAGATTGAAAACTACCCCTTGTTCGGAATGCGCCTTAAATGCTCTGACGATAGACGAGCCGCTTGATATATGCAATCCATCGACACGTCGATGGATTTATTATATCTTGAAGGAAATATGCAGATGTGGGGGAATGCAGAGGATTCGTTGGAATTATGGTAGATAATTCTTAAGTCAAAACAAGTACCAAATGATTTATAGTGTCATTTGGCGCTTGTTTTATAGATTTCGTCCTTGATACTGGATTGTTACTACATAGACTGTTTTACATGGTTCATCAATGCGGAAAATGGCGATATAATTATCAATCAGTAACTGACGGTAGCCTTTTCCGGCATATCTGCCCTCATTACGCTCTTGATGGGACTGTGGAAATGTGTCCAGGCTTTTTCTCCAATTCTGCAAAAACTATCTCTGCGTCAACTGCTTCTGCTCCGTTAGCAATTTCCTGCTCGGACTCAAATATGGCTTGGTCAATGCGGTTCATTTTTGCAAATTTATCATATAATTCACTACTCATTACAACCAAATCGCTATATCCGTTCTTAGTAATAAAAATAGGCTCCTGTTCCTTGTGTGCAATATTAGAAATCTCGGTTGTATTGCGTAAATCCTTAATAGGCATAATAATTGGCATAATGCTTCACCTCTTTCTTTGGCACAATTATAGCATGATTATGTCCAAACGACAACAAAAAATGTAACATGATGGGAAACTGTTTTTCAACCTCCTTTTTATACTCGTAACTTTTTTCAAAGTCACTGATAAACTCTTCCTTTACCGATACTGCTCTCTTTTTGTCATAGCCGTTTGCATTCTCCTTTTTGGTCTACACTGTCAACGCCTCAAACGGCTTATGACCTTAAACATCTTATCCATATCCACCGGCTTTGCCAAATGCTCATTCATTCCGGCGTCCCTTGCCATTGTGACGTCCTCCTCAAATGCATTTGCCGACAGCGCTATGATAGGCACGGATTTTGCATCCGATCGTTCCAAACCGCGAATCACACGGGTCGCCTCATATCCGCTCATAACCGGCATCATCAAATCCATAAGCACGCAGTCAAACGTTCCCGGAGCCGATTGCACAAACACATCCACAGCGGCTTTTCCGTCATTTGCAGTTACAACCTCTGCACCCGCATCTTTCAGCATAAACTCTACGATTTCACAGTTAATCTCATTGTCTTCCACCAAAAGAACACGCATTCCGGCAATATTACTTCGCAAATCACGCTCCACATCCACAGGCTGCGCACGCCACGTCCCGTCAACCCGAATCGGCAGCGTAATGCGCACCACGCTGCCCTTGCCGGGCTGGCTCTCTATCTCAACAGTTCCCTTCATTTGATCTGTCAGCTTTTTCATGATGGACATGCCAAGACCAACGCCGTTATAATGCGTTCTTGCGTCTTGCTGCTCCTGGGTAAACGGCTCAAATATGTGATTTCTGAATTCCTCACCCATTCCGATTCCCGTATCCTCAATCACAAACAGAAAATTCGCAGTCCCGTTTTGACAGCCAATTTCTTTTGCCTGAACAAACACGGAACCGTGAGGGCGATTGTATTTAATGGCATTATCAATGACATTCATCAGGATTTTCCTCAAGTGCAGCGGATTCCCAATCAATCTGCCATGCTGCAGGTCACTCTCCTTCAGCTCAAGCCTAATCCCCCGCTCCTGCGCCTGAACCGACATAATTGTAATGCAGTCTTCCAAGGTTTCATGAATATCAAACGGCTCCTCCACCTCAACCAGTCTTCCTGTCTCAAGTTTACTGACCTGAAGAACGTCGTTCACCAAAGACAGCAAGTGCTGCGTTGAGACACGGATTTTCTTCCGGCACGCTTTTTGCTGCTCGGGATCATCCTGAATTTTTTCCATTATTTCCAGCATTCCCAAAATTCCGTTGATTGGCGTACGAAGATCGTGCGACATATGGGAAAGAAATTCGCTCTTTGCCGAGTTCGCCCATCTCACCTTCTCCAACAGTTCCATAATCGCCTGTTCCTGTTTTTTTCTTGTCACCATAATCTCCGTAATGTCCTGGTGGTATCCGTTCAGACTGACACCCGGTTTTGTGAATGTTTTGTCAGGAACACCGCCGCAGCGGACATAAATTTTTCCCAATTCGGGATGATGCCACGGATAAATCACCTCGGAACGTCCGGTTTCCAGTATCTCTTTTACTGCCTCCTGCACCATTTCCACATAGTCCGGCTCAACATTTCCAAACCAGTGCCGATAGCACTCTTCCGGTTCAATCTTATCCGTTACACCTAAAAGAATCCGCATCGTCCGGTCCGCATACATCCTTGGCTGACACCCTTCTTCCAGCTCGATTGTCCAAATTCCGGTCCTGGCGCCCTCCAAAATATCCTCCAGGCTCTGCCTTGCCTGCCTTTGAAGCTCACGGAACAAATTACGCTGTTTCAGGGAAGATACGATAAAATAAGCCGCGGTTTGAAGCATATTCGATGCGTATTCCAATAATTTCACCGGCGGATTGTCCACGCCGTAAAAGCCGATAATCTTTTCACCGTTATAAAGGGGAACAACCACTAAAGAATGTATATTCTGATTTTTCAAATTCTCATATTGAAGGGGATCCGTCTCCCGAATATCTTCCAAATCCTCAATAACAATATGTCCGCCGATACTAAAATTCTGATACCAAGCCGCACATACCTCAGGGGGAACATTTTGAAGGTTATCCTTTTCCGGCTCTACCCCATCGGCAACCCACTCATACGTATTGTCATCACAGCCGGATTCGTTCTGTTCAAATATATAAGTCCTCTCTCCGTTCAGCGCTTTTCCCAAGTGCTCCAGCAGCACCTCCAGCGTGCGGTCGGGTGTCTCCTCCTGCAGGGCGACGCGAAGACCCTCATTGATGACAGTCTCCAAATTCTGAACGCTCTTCATCTCATTATGCTGCTCACAATCTCTATTGACCGGAGCGACTTCGTCAGTCTGTTTAAAAAGCTTACTTGAATAATCCATACGCCTGCCCTCCATATAAATCTTGCCGCAAAATCAGCAACATCTGTATCATATTACCATATGCCCACAATCGCGTCAATACAGGGCGCAAGAGCAAAACCGGTCTCCTCAAAATCCATGTAAAAATCGGCGTTTGACCCACTGCCCATAGAAAAATGCACACAAAAAAGTTTTCCCTTGTCAAAAATGCCATAAGACAAATAACAAGGGAAAACGACTTCTTACTGAATATCCGCAAAAATACCTTTCACCGCCGGATACACTTTTCTGAACTTCTGATACCGCTCCTCATACCGCTTCGCAATCTCTGCGTCAGGCTCTACCATATCTACCACCTTCACAAGCTTATCCGCCGCTTCCTGAACCGACGCATACTCACCGCATGCCACAGCCGCAAGAATTGCTCCGCCGTATCCCGGTCCCTCTTCGCTCTCAATAATATCAAGGCGGATATTTAAAACATTCGCAAAAATCTTTTTCCAAAGGGGGCTCTTCGCACCGCCGCCACAGATTTTTGACGCCTGAATATCAATTCCGAGACTCTTTGCCACCTCGAACGAATCGCGGATTGCAAACGCAACGCCCTCCAAAACTGCCTGATACATATCCGCTCTTGAAGAGTCCATCGTCATACCGATAAACGTTCCTCTCGCATTCGCGTCATTGTGCGGAGAACGCTCTCCCATGAGATACGGGAGAAAATACACATGATTATTTCCAAGCTTTTCATCTGTAATCGGCTCCTGCTCCTTTGCAAAATCCGTCGTCTGTAAAATCTCTTCCATCCACCACTTATTGCATGAAGCCGCGCTCAGCATACAGCCCATCAGATGATAACTGCCGTCCGCGTGCGCAAACGAGTGAAGGGCATTGTTCTTGTCCACGCCAAAGCTCTTGCTGGAAATAAAAATCGTACCGCTTGTTCCAAGGGAAATGTTGCATCTTGCATCGCCGACTGTTCCGGTCCCGATTGCCGCCGCCGCGTTGTCGCCTGCACCCGCCGCAACCTTAACGATCTCCGGAAAACCAAGCTCCTTTGCAACATCAGACTTTAACGTTCCGACAACCTCATAGCTCTCATAAATCTTTGCAAGCTGCGACTCTTTGATACCGCAGATTTCAACCATTTCCTTCGACCAGCGCTTGTGTTCCACATCAAACAAAAGCATCCCAGACGCATCTGAAACATCGGTGCAGAAGCTGCCGGACAGCATATACGCGATATAATCCTTGGGCAGCATAATCTTTTCTATTTTTGCAAAATTCTCAGGCTCGTTATTTTTTACCCACAAAATCTTCGGTGCGGTAAAGCCTGTGAATGCGATATTTGCCGTGTATTTGGAAAGCTTATCTTTGCCGATTTCATTGTTCAGATAATCCGTTTCCGCCTGCGTTCTGCCATCGTTCCAAAGGATTGCCGGACGAATCACATTGTCATCCTTATCCAAAATGACAAGCCCATGCATCTGACCGCCGAAGCTGATACCCGCAATTTTGGTCTTATCAAACTCGCGTGTCAAGAGCTTCAATCCCTCTTTCACCGCACTCCACCAGTCCTCCGGCTTCTGCTCGCTCCACCCCGGATTCGGGAAATATAGGGGATACTCCTTTGACACAACATTCACAATCTTTCCGTTCCCCTCCATCAAAAGAAGTTTTACTGCCGAGGTTCCAAGATCCACACCTATGTAATACATACCGCACCCATCCTTTCACTGATTGAAATTTTATCCTTCCGAACCATTATTTATAATATAACTATAGCATCGTGCACGAGCACGGTCAAGTAAAATCTCCGCACTTTGGGCATCTCGGTTTATAAGCAGTTTATAATCTGATATAAATATAAAAATTGACAAAATTGTCTAAAAATGGTATATTGCTAACAGTAGCAGTGTATAAATTGATAAAAGAAAAGAATTGACAGTTGCAGTTACTGTGTTCTCTCTTTAACTTAATAGCCATAAAACAGGCTTTTTATCTGATATTATTATGATAAAAGGCTTTTTTAGTAAATTTCTGAATTTTTCAACTATTTACATTTTAGGAGGTTAGATCTTATGAACAGGAAAAAAACAGCTGTTGAAGTTTACTTATCTACCGTCTTTAAATGGGGGCTTATTATATTAGTAAGCGCCTGTATGTGTGCTACGGTCATGTTTAACACGGAAAAAATGTTTGGACTGTATCCTGCCGTGTCATGGCTTGCAACAATCGGTTTGGGTATCATGGATGTAACGTTTTTTATCATGGCAGTTTTTATCATAAAAACATCATTTGATAAGGATGGATATTTAAAAGAAGGCAAATTAAAAGTCGGTAAACTCTTTTCCGCGACAATTTTAGTTATTCAATGGAATTATCTGTTATATATGCTCCCGTCAAGAACTTTTTGGGGATTTTTATTCTTTTTCCTTATTTTAATTGCATTCTTTTTAGATATTAAGCTGTTGCTGGGAAGCGGTTTGGCATGTATGATTTCTTTATTTATAGGCTGGTTAATAAAAGGCACGGATCTTCTTCCCGTAAAAGATGAATTATTCCTGGCGGATATTATTATGTGTTTGGTTGCATTAGTATTATCCTTATCCGGATTAATTATTTTTGTATTTTTTGTTGCACATTTCTTAGTAAATGCAAAAAAAGATGAGTTGGAAAAGAATAATGAACATGTCACCAGCGTTCTTGCCACCGTTCGGGAGCTGTCCGGCAAATTACATACGGCAGGGCTGGCGCTCTCTGAAATTTCCGGAAACGAAAGCGCTTCTGCGCAAGAGCTTGCAGCAACAAGCGAGCAATTAGCTGCCGGAAATAATCTGTTAAGCGCAAAGACGGATGAAAGTATGGATAATCTCAGCGAACTGAATAATTGGGAAAACGTTGTTGCTGAAAATGTCGAAAAGGTGGAGGATACTTCCAAAAACCTTTTGGATAAATCAAAACAAAATGAGAAATTGCTGAATGATTTATCTCTAATCAATACTGAAGTATCCCGATCCATGAATGCCACAACAAGCATAACGGAAAAGTTAACGGAAGCCGTTCAGGAAATAGGGGTTACTTTAAACCTTATTAATGAGATTTCGTCATCTACTAATTTGTTGGCATTGAATGCCGCAATTGAAGCCGCACGAGCCGGGGAAGCAGGAAAAGGCTTTGCCGTAGTTGCTACAGAAGTCGGTAATCTTGCTAATAACACGCAGGAATCTTTAAAAGACGTCCAAACGGTTATTGAGCGTGTACAGCAGAATGTCGTTGATATTACTGCGCAGGTAGAAGAAAATTCCGCAAAATTAAGAAAGCAAAACGAATATTTTGCAAACGTTTTTGACGGAATGAAAGATATGACTGATTTGCTGAATGTGTCCGTAGCTGCGATAAAAGCTATGGGAGATGCACACAGAGAGCAGTCAGAGGTTATTAAGAACACCGTATTAATTAATCAGGATATTGCCGAAAGCATCCGAAACGAGAATGAACAGTTCAGTGCGATAAATGCAATGGCGGAAAGTAATGCCAGCGATACCGCAGAGGTCACTGCACATGCAAATACCATAAATGATATGGTTAATAAAATGACTCTGCTTCTTAATAAAGAGGACTAAAAAATATTGAAAGAGGGGCGAATGCGCGCCCCTCCTTTTGCTTTACGTCCTCCACTCTCTATGATGCAGCGCTCCTTCCAGTTGCATATGTTCAAATCCCTGCTGTCTGAGCGCCTCATATAAAACAATGCTCACGCTGTTTGATAAATTCAGGCTGCGAATCTTATCCCGCATCGGTATCCGAATACAGGTATCCTCGTAATCCACGAGGATTTCCTCCGGTATCCCCGCGCTCTCCCTGCCAAACATGATAAAATCATTTTCGCCAAAAAACGCTTCGGTATAGACTTTCTTCGCCTTCGTCGTCGCCATCCAAAGCTTCGCATCGGGATTGTCCGTAAAATTTTTTTCTAAAAATTCCTCAAAATTCATATACCTGCGCACATCCAAATGCTCCCAGTAATCCATCCCCGCGCGGCGCAGCTCCTTGCCCGTCAGCCGAAACCCAAGCGGTTCTATCAGATGCAGCACGGTTCCTGTCGCAACGCAGGTTCGTCCGATATTTCCTGTATTTGCAGGTATTTCAGGTTGATGCAGTACAATGTTCATCATCCTTTTTTCTCCTCACGGAGTTTCTTGACAAACCGCTCCAACCGCCCAATCGCAACTTTGAGCTTCTCCAGCGAATACGCATACGAAATACGCAAAAATCCCTCGCCGCAGTCGCCAAACGCCGTGCCCGGCACAACCGCCACCTTCTCCGCATCTAAGAATTTCATTGCAAACTCATCGCTCGTCATGCCAAATTCTTTGATGCACGGGAATATGTAAAACGCCCCAAACGGCTCAAAGCACGAAAGCCCCATCTCCTGAAACGCATGTACCAAAAACCGTCTTCTCTGATTATAGGACTCCCGCATCTTCTGCACGTCCTCATCGCCGTTTCGCATCGCGTCAATCGCCGCATACTGCGAAGTTGTCGGCGCACACATAATACAGAACTGGTGTATCTTGTACATCTGTTCGATGATATGTGCCGGCGCACACGCATAACCGAGCCGCCAGCCCGTCATCGCATGCGACTTGGAAAAACCGTTAATCAAAACCGTGCGCTCCCACATGCCGTCAATATTTGCAATCGACACATGTTTCTCCGTATAGCAAAGCTCCGAGTAAATCTCGTCGGAAAGCACAAACAAATCGTGCTTTTTAATCACCTCGGCAATTGCCTCCAAATCCTTGCGTTCCATAATCGCACCCGTAGGATTGTTTGGGAACGGCAAAATCAAAATCTTCGTCTTGTCGGTAATCGCGTCCTCAAGCTCCTGTGCAGTTAGTCTGAACTGATTCTCATTCTTCAGTTCAATAATCACAGGCTTTGCGCCCGCAAGCACGGCACACGGCTCATAGGAAACATAGCTTGGCTGCGGAATAAGCACTTCATCGCCCGGATCAACCATCGCGCGCAGCGCAATGTCAATCGCCTCCGAACCGCCGACCGTCACAAGAATTTCTTCTCTCGCGTCATAGCTTAAATCATATCTTCGTTTTAAAAATCTGCCAATCTCCTCCCGAAGCTCCGCAAGTCCCGCGTTTGAAGTGTAAAATGTGCGCCCTTTTTCAAGCGAATAGATTCCTTCGTCACGGATATGCCACGGCGTTTCAAAATCCGGCTCACCGACACCGAGTGAAATCACGTCAGGGTCGTTCATTTCGCTTACAATATCAAAAAACTTACGGATACCCGAAGGCTTTATTTGTGTGATGGTACTTGATAATGGATTTCTCATGGTGTTATCTGCATCCTTTCATCCGTTTCTTTCGTTCCGAGAATTGTGCCGTGGTCTTTATATTTCTTTAAAATAAAGTGCGTCGCCGTGCTGATAACGGCTTCCAGTGTAGAAAGCTTTTCCGACACAAAACGCGATACCTCCTTGAGCGTTTTCCCTTCTATCGACACCAGCAGGTCATAACCGCCCGAAATCAGATAGACTGCATGAACCTCCGGGTATTTGTAAATACGCTCCGCCACGCTGTCAAACCCGTTTCCGCGCTGCGGCGTGACACGTACCTCAATGAGTGCGTTCACTTTTTCCACGTCCGTCTTTTCCCAGTCAATCAGCGTATGGTATCCGCAGATTACACCCTCCTGCTCCATTTTCTGCATCTCATTGATAATGGTTGTTTCGTCGACACCAAGAATAATTGCAAGTTCCCGCAAATCAATCCTGCTGTTCTTTTCTATAATTGATAAAATCTGTTCTCTCATTTTATAATCTCCTTTTATAATATTGATATAATTCATCCCCGCGCACCGGCTCCAAAAACCTGCTTTCGTCCTCATGACGGATAATCCGGTCTTTTCCCTCCGTGATTTTCCCAATCACCGCCGCAAAGATACCGCGCCGCGCAAGCTCCTGAACCAACGCACCGCCGTTTTTGCACGTAACGAGCAGGCTTCCTCCAGCCATAAGCGTGTAGGGATTCAAATCAAAATACTCGCATACCTCGATGGTTTCCTGCCTTACAGGTATGTGACCTAAGTCTGCGACCAGTCCGACACTGTTATTTGCAGCCAGCTCCCAAAGTCCCCCATAGATGCCTCCCTCTCTTGCCGCCTGCATATAGCTTGCGCCGGACTTCACGGCGCAGGCTGCCTCCGGTATCACGGAAATATATTTTAAAAAGTCCGCCGCATCCTGTACAATATCCGCCGGATAGCGCGCTTTCAGCCTGTCGGGACTGCTTCTTGCAAGCACCGCCGTACCCTCCAAACCAAGCCACTTCGTCATCACAATGTCGTCTCCCGCCGCCGCACCCTTCATGCCTGCCTTGCCGGAATGCGCCATATGAATAACGCAGTTTGCCGTTTCAACGCCAATCCACGGCAAAACCTGAACCGTCACGTTCCTGACCGGTATCCGCAGTTCATCGGCACGCTGCGCCGTCTCCGCAAGCATCTCGCGCACCTTAATCTCACGGAGCCGTTCCGGAACAAAAAGCGTAACGCCCGCGTACGCGCTGCCATTTGTATCACCGAACGCACCTTTTGCCGCAGCGCAGTTAAGCGCAGCCTCATACGCTCTTGCAACGGCATTTTTTCCGCCCGCCGTTGCCTGCACGAAAGCAAATGACTGCGCATTTGTACCGTCAGCGGTTTTACAATCGACATCCCCATATGGAAAAATGGCGCAGAAATCCCCTATCCCTGCGCCATCGTAAAATTTTCGGTTATTTGTTGAATTTGTCTTTATCACTTTCACGACCGAACGCTCATATACGTCCTCGCTCAGTTTTCCGTAATTCATTTAAAATCCCCTTAATGTAATGCATTTATGGCTGCTGTGCCTGCTGTTGCTGCTGCGCCTGCTGCTGTGCTTCAAGCTGCTGCTGTTGAAGCGCCTGATAATATGCCTCCAAATCCGCCTGCTGCTGCGCTGCCGCCGCAACCTCCGCCTGAATAGCCGCCGCCTCTGCCTTGCACGCATCAATGCTTCCCGAGTCAATCGCCGCCTGAATCCTTGCCGCATGCGCCGGATTATCGGTGTTGATTCCCACGGTTGCCGTTCTCGGCGAAACCTTATATGCGCTCTTATTAATGACATCACGGCTGACCTCCGCACCGTTTTCCACAACGACCTTCCATAACTGTGCCGTATATCCGATATGTGCCGATTCCACATGAATATACCCAATTCCCTGACCGGGCGCAGCGGTAATCACCTCATGGTCGGGACGCGTTACCGACAGTGTTTCGCTCTCATAGAGCACCTCACGGTCGGATGAACGCTCCTCCACACCATATATCGTAAATGTAATCTGCTTATTTTCCGTATGCCCTTCAATATAAATTGGATTGCTGTAATTGTTTACGAACTTAAAATCCTTGCCTGCCGATTCCGCGATTGCCGCATCCATAGAAGGCTTTACATAAGTCACAATCATGGAATGGTTATGCCGTTCCGTCACCTCAAGCTCTGATAAAAGAACCGTATTGTAGAGCGTTGTCGAAACCTGGCAAATACCGCCGCCTAAACTCTCCACGACTTTACCGTTCAAATAAGAGCCTGCCGGAAAATAACCGTTTGCCTCCGTAAACGGCTTTATCGACTCGTAAGTCGAAAACTCGTCGCCCGGATACAGAATTGTGGAATTAATCAGGTTACAGCCGTTTTCAATATTTTTGCACCGTGCCGCGCTGCTTGTTGAGTAGCTTGTCGTAAAGGTTCCCAATACATCGGTGAGCTTGGAAAGCTCCTCGGCGGTTCCTTTCGGCTCGGTTACGTCAACAACCAAATCAATTGCCGCATCTTGATAGTTCCACTCGTTTGTGATATATTCCGATACCTTTTGCAGCGACGCTTCGATGTTAACCGCCTCGCCTGCCTGCCCCTCCTCAATTTCAAAGGCATCATTGACACGCGTCATAGTTGCGTTCTTAGCAGGAATATTGTATTCGGTGCACTGCTCCTCAAGAACCGCGCGCACCATATTCTCGTCAAGTGACAGCTCAAGGTCATAAACCTTACTGCCCTTTTTCAAATCCTGAATTGCCATGTAGCGTTTGATAAAGTTTCCTTTTTTCCCAACTGCCGCAGCTTCCGACACAACATCCGTGTTTTCCCATTTCAGTCCCAGCTCGCCCGCCGTTACCGCCACATAACGTCCGCCTGCCGCGCCGAAGGTAACATTTTTACTCTTTAAGCCGTCCACGAATTGGTTGACTGCCTGCGCCGCTTCATCCGCCGTCATACCTGAAAGGTCAACTTCGCCTATGTAAACACCGCCAAGTATGGTATCGTTCTCCTCTCTTGCCTGTGCCGCAGCATCTCCAAAGCTGCCCGCAAGCGCAAGAACCAGCGCAAGCGTCCACAGAATTTTAAAATATTTTTTCATAATGACTAACCATGCCTTTCCCATGTTCGCAGTCTTTCCTTGTTAAAGACTGCTAAAATAATGAATTGTTGCCGTAACAATTGTAACAGTTCAGCCTAGGACTTTGCACTTGCTGCAAAGTCCGTGAAACAGCGTAGTGGAAGAGACGCATCAAGCCACCACGAAGTGGTTTTGCATGGCTTGATGCTTGTAACAGGAAGCCGAAGGCTGAACTGTTACTCACAGTTCATTACGATTACAGTAATGACTTGCAATTTACATAACTTATGTATTATAATCAAATGGTATTCTAATAGCCGACAACGCTTGCGACTAAGGGTATTACCATACAGAGCACTAAAATAACTGCAATGACAGCCGCGATTGTACGTTGAGTTTTTTTATTATTCATGTTCATCATGTGCTGCTCACCCCTTTTCTGAAAGGATATTATATATGAATTTTATAATCATTACAAGCTTTTTGCTGTTCTCCATTGTATTTTTTTTCGCACGTAAACGCGCCAGCCGTATTGAAGAAGCGCGGGACCGGGAATTTTGGGACCGGGAAAAGCGCGCTAATTTCGTAAGACGCAAATCCCTTGACGGTCTTGACTATATTACCATCCCCAACGAGCTTTTGAATATGAAGCCTGCCGTAACGACAGAGGCGTTAAATGCCTGTATCCGCGAATTAAACGACTTGTCCGAATACCAAATCGTCAACCTTACAGGCTACACCAACACGGACTTAAAGCTCGCATATGGTACCGCTAATATTACTATATTAAGCGACTTTGATTTACATTACACAAATCTTGTGACGCTTTTGCAAAAACTCGCAGAGCTGCTGCACGAGAACAACGAAGACGCACTCGCCGCCGCTACATTGGAATTTGCGGTTTCAACCGGTACCGACGTAAGCAAATCGTACTACCTGCTTGCCGACATATATCAAGAGGCAGGTACACCGGAAAAAATAGGCGCCCTGATTTCACACGCACAAAAAATCAATTCGATGATGAAAGATTCGATCGTCCAAAGGTTGAGAGAAGCTTATCAATAAGACGGCTTGCCTCGTTTTTTGTCAGCCTTTTTAAATCTACGCTGTCCGCAGTTACTTTTGCAACAGGCTTTAGGACAATGCTGTCCGCCTCACCCGCATACGTCTCAAGCCGGTACTGCTTTGCAAGCTTTAGCAGCAGCTCATACTGCCTGGGCGTAATGGGACCTTCCTTTTTTACATTGTACACAAGCTCTCTTGGCAAAAACAGTTCTGCCTCCTTGTCTGCAAAGGAAGCAACGAGCCTCTGATACAGCGCGTGGGTGGCAAGCGCATCGTTCAGCGCCCTGTGCGCTTCCAAATGAATTTGATAATAATCGCACAGAAAGCTTAAATTCCTGCTCTCCAAATCGGAGAGAAAGCGCCTTGCAATCCTAAGCGTATCAATGCCCTTTCGTTCAAACTTCTTTTTTTGATTAACTGCCGCTTTTTTCACAAAGGAATAATCAAAAATCAGATTGTGCCCCAATAATATATCATCGCCCACAAACGCAGTAAACGCATCAAACACGTCCTCAATATAGGGCGCGTTTATGACATCCGTGTCATAAATACCCGTAAGCTGTGTAATCCGCTTTGGCAGGCTTCTGCCCGGATTGACAAAGGTCGAAAACGTATCAGCCACTTCCCCGTTTTGCACGCGCGCAGCCCCAATCTCAATAATCTTTTCGTATTTTGGATTTAATCCGGTTGTTTCTATGTCGAAAACAACATAGTTCATTGGTATTTGTATACTCATTTTTGTTTACTCTTGTATTCCGTGTCAAGATAAATAAGGTTCATCTCATAATCCTGTTTGTTTTTTTGGTTAATGGTGGAAAGCGTCAGACCAGCAAAGAATGCCTGCATCGCCGCAAGATAGACAAAGCAGCAGACAATCAGGGTCGGAAACCGTTCCACATATCCTGTCGAAAAATATTCTCCCAAAACAGGCGCAAGAAACGCCGTGGAAATTACCGTAAGAATTGCCGCAATCCATGCAAAAAAGCGCATCGGTTTGTAATTCTTATAAAGCTTCATAATCGTCAGAAGCACTTTGATGCCATCCGAATACGTGTTCAGCTTTGAAACACTGCCTTCCGGTCTGTCACGGTACTGGATAATTACATTCTCCACACGCATATTTTTATCGATGGCATGAATACTCATTTCCGTCTCAATTTCAAATCCCTTTGAAAGTACGGGAAACGACTTTACGAACTGATAACTGAACGCGCGGTAGCCTGTCATGATGTCACGAATATCGCTTTTAAACATGCTGTTAATCGCACCGCGCACCAGCGAATTTCCGAAGTTATGAAAGGGACGCTTATTTTCCTCAAAATAAGACGATGAAAGCCTGTCCCCCACGACCATGTCGGCATTGCGCTCAAGCACCGCCTCGCAAAGCTTCGGCGCCTCTTCCGCAGGATACGTATCGTCACCGTCCGTCATAATATAGCACTTCGCGTCAATCTCACGAAACATCCGCCGGATGACGTTTCCCTTTCCCTGCTGAAATTCGTAACGCACCACGGCGCCTGCCTTTTTAGCAATCTCGTCCGTGCCGTCCTTGGAATTGTTATCGTATACGTATATTGCGGCGTTTGGCAAAGCCGCCCGAAAATCCTTTACCACTTTTTCAATTGTCTTACTTTCATTATAGCACGGTATCAGCACCGCAATTTCATCCATGTACTTGTCTCCTTTTTTATATTTATCATACTCAATAATAGCTATAGTTTAACATATCTTAGTTACATAATAAAGAGGCAAATTATATTTTTTCCGTAACCTCTTTTTCCAACTTATTCCGAATGCGCAGCTCCTTGAAAAAGGTTTTGAGAAGCGCGGAACACTCCTCCTCCATAACACCGCGCACGGTTTCTACCTGGTGATTGAACTGCGGCATGTCAAGAATATTTAAAACGGAACCCCCGCATCCTGCCTTTGGGTTCATGCACGCCATGACCACGCGCGGAATGCGCGCCTGCACAATCGCCCCGGCGCACATCTGACACGGTTCCAGGGTTACGTACATCGTACATTCCTCAAGCCGCCAGTCGCCAATCACCTTGCTTGCGCGCTTAATCGCCGTAATTTCCGCGTGCGCGAGCGTACTTTTGTCCGTATTCCTGCGGTTATATCCTCTGCCGATAGCCTTTCCTTCGTGCACAATCACACAGCCAATCGGAACCTCGCCCAACGCGTATGCTTTTTTTGCCTGTCTATAGGCATCCTTCATATATTTTTCATCTTCATTTGTTCCAACAAACTCCATTTATATAACCTCGCTCCTTTCAATCCTGCCACCACCATTTAAAGGCTTTTGATTTAATCTGAAACTTCACGGTCTTTGTTCCGCCGAAATCACCGATTCCCTTAATATACAGCTTTGCCGTTCCTGTCCGTATATGATTGTCATATCTCGTAATTTCATAATCCGTACCCTCAGTCAGCTCATTTTCATAACCCTTAAACATAACGCGAACACCAGTTTGCGAATTTGGTTCAATCTCGCTTCCTGTATAAGTCTGTGCCGTGACCGTAACCTTTGCTTTTGCAATATCGTACGCCGTTATACGGTATTCACCGCTTATGCTTCCGGTATATGACCCTGTCTGCGCAGCGTTTACGGTAATGCGAAGCGTCGTCCCTTCCGGCACAATGTCCGTTTTTCCGACAGGCTTTCCGGTTTCGGCATAAGTATATTGAACGGAATTCTTGTCATAATCTTTTCCCGCCGACAGTTTTTTTCCGTCCGTGTCGGTGATGACAAAGCTTGTCGTAAATTTTCCCGCCTTATCGGTACAGCGTTTATCCTTTGCCGTCAGTGTCAGGTTTCCGATGTTCTGTTTTACAATGGCAAACGCGGCGCTGCATTTTCCCTTGTAGCTGCCTTTTCCCGTAACAATAACCATAGGCGCTTTTTTGTCCGATGCAGACGCAATGGCTTTATTATTCTTATAGGAAAGCTTATAATCCGTTCCTTCCATGAGCAGCCTGCCGCCGCAGTATACCTTGGGCCTGGGTTTTGCACCGCCTTTTGTATACGGAACTTCCGGCGTATCAAACGTGACGCGCACCAGCTCAGGCTGGATTTTGGACAAATTGCAGGTAATCGCAAAGCTGACTTTCCGGGTCCCCTTATAGGCATTGATTCCGGTTATAAGAACCTCTGCCTTGCCCGCACCGTCATTGTTTTGATAAGAAAGTGTGTAGTCTACGCCTTCGGTAAGTGTCTTTCTGCCGTCCGTAATGACAGGCTTCGGCTCCAAAGCCGCCCCCTCATACGCGATTGTACCGATGTTTTTCACCTTTGTTTTTAGTATGGAGCGTTTTCCGGCGTCCGAAGCCGGCTCGGGAAGAATCTCAAAATAAACCGTCTGCGTACCAAAATAGCTGCCCTTTCCTTTTACGATTACGGCAGGCTTTTTTGCCGGATTTGTTTCATCCGTTGAGACCTTCACGTTGTTTTTATAGGAAACCGTGTAATCCGTACCCTCCGCCAAAAGCCGCTTTCCGTCATATACTGCAAGCTCCTGCGTCAGTGCAGCTCCCGTGTAGGTAAGATCTTTCACGCCGTTTACCCAAAAATTGTCGCTGTAGACAAAAATGGCACAAGACACTGACACCCCGTCGATTGCGGCAGTCAGTGTAATCCGCACGGTTTGGGACTCGCCCGCCGCATGGATTTTATTGTCCGAAAGGTGCAGCACTTCCTTGCCGTCGGTTCCATTTATGACAAGCGTGTCATTTTTTTGTATCACTTCCAACGCAGCTGCGTTTTCGTCGGCTGCGGACCATACAAGCTCCTGACGATACGGATAGTGTGCCGGTACCGCCGTAATTGCAAATGCATATTCCGTATTCCTTGCAATCTCCACGGTTTCTTCAGACATTGTAAGCGCCGTCAAAACGGGCTTTGTCGTAATCAGCGCCGCCGCCGTATTTACAAGCCCGGAAACAATACCGTTCATCTCAACGGTTACTTTATAACCGTACGATGTATCCGAAAGTGCACCGGTGTCAATGTATTGGGTATCCGTGACCGTCTGCGCAATACATACATATTGTTCTTCTTTTCCGTCGGACAGCTCGCTTCTGTATACCGCATACGACTGCGCCCCCTCCACTGCATTCCATGAGAGTGCAACGCGCGCCCTGTCCTGCCCGCTGTCCGAACTCTCCCGCTTTAACTCCGCAATTTTTGAAATTGACACAGGTTTTGGCAAAATGCTTGCTTCCAACGAATTTTGTGCCGCTGCAAAAGACTGGCTTGCGTCCTCTGCCGTGTAATAGGACTTCACACGGTAACGGTAGCGGTTTCCCGCCTTCACCGACCTGTCCGTATAAGCCGTATTCTTGCCGCCTGCTATCGTGCCCGCCGCAGCAAAGTCTTTCTGATTATCGCTTCGTTCTATCAGATAACCTTCCGCACCCCTGGCTGGTTTCCACACAAGGCTGATACCGTCTTCGCCATTATACTGCGCCGTTTCAAGCGTCACTGCCTCGGGAAATGTTATAATTTTATCAGATTGTACCGGCATCCCCGTAACCGTTTCGCCGTCCGTTGCATTTACATTCGGGACAAGTGTATACCAATATTCCTTTCCTTTGTGTACCGCATCGGCAAACATAAATTCTGCTGCCTTTGGTTCCGCAATCAGCACGCCCTGCTCCGACGGACTTTCGCTCCGGTATACCGCCATGTTTTCGGCGCCGAATCCACCGCTCCATGTAATCGTAACCGTATTTGCATAATCATATTCCAGGCTGTCAATGCTTACCGCATCCGGTGTCATACGAAACACGATTGTCGATGATGTCTCAAGCACATTGTTTGCCGCATCATATGCATTTACATAATATTGATGCTCGTCGCAGGGAAGATAGGATGTGCTTTTCATGGACATCAGCGCGCTCGTGTTTTGTACTGTTGCAGAAAATGTTTTTCCGTTTACTTTGTGGAACAGTTTATAGGAAACGGCATTCTGTACAGGAAGCCACTCAAAACGCGCCCTGTCATAGCTGTTCTGCTTCCATACCAAATTCCGATTGATGCGAACCGAACCCCAATCCGTATATTCACCGCGGTACACGGCACGCACCTTATACGCATACGTTCCAAGCGCCCAGCCGTCTGTGTCAATCGTGTATGTCCAAATTGGACATATATACGCGTCCCCAGCCGCAAAATCCGCAATATGCTCCTCCTTACTGTCCGCACTCTCGCCATCGGCGCATTTCCAAAGCTCATACCTTTCCGCCTGACTGACAGCGTTCCACGTCAGAACTGCTTTGTATCCGTCATAATCGGAAAGCGTCAGCGCCGGCGCTCTGATAACGCCCTTTACACTTTTACTTACGGTCTGTGATGTCTCTGCCGTGTCACCGTAAAGCGCTTCCACTTTGTAATAATATTGTGCCGCAGTCCGCTCCGCAAGGGTATCCGTGTATTCCCTGACAGTGCGGTCTGCCGTATAAATCAACGCATACTCTTTATTATCCGCCGAACGGTACAGTCTGTAGCCGTCTGCGTCCGAACATTTCGACCATTGTATATGAATTTGCGGAAGCTGGTCAAATCCTTGCGCTTCCGTAACCTCTGCGCTCTTTATTTGGGGAATTTTTATTATATCATCGCAGTCCACTGTAAGCGCATTTATGCGAAACGTTCTGTTTTTTGCAGCATTATCCTGCCACGAAGTCAGCCCATCGCTGTAAAAGCTCTGTCCTTTTTGAAGAATGTGCTCCCCTTTTTGCTGTCCGTTATCGGATGTGTAGCTCCTGTCAAAGTACATGGCAGGTCTCGTATTCGGAAAGGTCAGAACAACGGACACGCTGTCATCCGCATCGAGCGTAACGGGCGTATCAAGCGCAATTGTATGAAATCCCGCATAGTTTGTTTTCCCTTTTTGCGGTTCGTCCAACATAGGCGTCCCGCTTGTGGGATTTTCCACAATTCCATTTACTTCATCAGGATTTTTATAAATCTGCAGCTCATAATCCACATCCGAGGTTCCGATTAAAAATGACACTGCTGTCAGTTTTTCGCGCACTGCGGCTTCGCTCTTGATTTTGTATACCTGTGCCGCACGCCGCACTGCAATTGTTGCAGAAGAATATGCCGTGTTTCCATAAAAATAATTGTTGTCATATTTCGCGGAATCGCAGACGGTTACGGCATACACCGGATTGCCTGAACCTAGTGACTTATCCTCATAGGACATATAGTAGTAACCGTTATCTCCGCTGTTTATACCCCAACTGTTTCTGATAATCCATGCCCCGTCGTTTTCAGGCTGATTGTCGGAGCGGAAATTTTCCCTCGAATAACTGTCATCCCATCCGACCGCCATAATCGCATGGTTCGTTTTTGCCGTGCCGGAGCCTCCAACATTGTTGTAGTATGCGCCGGTTGCCTCATTTGCGTATTTGGCATCCTGATAATAAGACCACGATACCGCACCGTAATCCGCAATCATCTTTTTGACCACATTGATTGCCTCTGCCTTGTTTTCTTCTCCCGCAAAGTTATAGCGGTACGCGTTTTCAAGATAAACCTTTGCGTCCTGCGCCGCTTCCCTCTTTGGCGCGGCGGGAAGGCTGCCCGCCGGATACGGGTAATCCTGCTCACCTGCACCGCCGTTCCAGTTCATCAGACGGACAACGCCCCTTATATCATTTCCGCCGTTCGTCAGATAATAGCTTGCGGGACTGCAGGTCATAGTATCCCCATTTGCATTGTCAAGCGCGTCATAGCCCGTATTGTATCCGAAATATGCGAGATGATGCTCTGACAAATCAATTGTCTCCGGTGTTATTCCCATATCTTTTACTGCCGATACTTCCATTGCTCCTGTTAAGGAAAAGCTCCAGCACGCTCCCCAGCTTCCCTGATTTCTAACTGCGGGTAAATATCCCTGTGTACGCGCGTCATAGCTTGCAGGGAGTGTACTTCTTAACCGTTTCCCATTGACAAGCCTGTCGGTGAAAGCGTCCTGATTTTCGTCATGCGGAATGTTTTCCGGTTCCAGCGCCGCAGGACACGGGTATTCCAGTTCTTCCTTTGGCACGGTTTCACTCTTGGGCTCCGGCTGACCTTCCGTCATCATTTCCGTTTGGGATTCTGTTTGAGATTCTGTTGCCGATTCCGTTTCGGTTTCTATTGTCGATTCTGACTCTGTTTTGGATTCCGGTTCCGTTTCCGATTCTGCTTCAGAATTCGGTTCCGTTATGGTTTCTGGTTCCGTTTCGGATTCCGTCACTGTTTCATTCTCCGGCAAAACCTCTGTACTGTTTTCCGTTGCGGGTTCCGTCCCAAAATCCGTCATATTTACTTTCGAATATTCGTTCGCATCCTTCGGCACAGTTTCGGTCGTATTCTCTGTTCCGCTATTCAATTCCGCCGCATACAGCGTTGTCCCTAAACACTGTGACAGCAAAAGCACCGCCGACAGCAGCAATGCCGCACGTCTTTTTATCCATCCCATCATCATTACAAACCCGTTCCTTTTCAAAAAGCCGCCGGCGCCACAGCGCCAAACGGCTTATAACCACATACCCAATTTATTCGCGCACAATAACCACCTGTTTTGCCGTCGTATACGGATTGGAAAAATCCACATGCTCCAACCGCTCCGGCGTAATCGTGATGCCGGAAGCCGCCGCGGACGACATGCCTCTCTCCACGGACACAATCACTGAATCAAACGCCGTATTTTCCACTTCAAGCTTCATATCCAGTTCGTCGCAGACTGCTTTCATAATGTCAATATCAATTCCCACAATCTGCCCGTCCTCCGTAATATTTTCATACGGCGGAAACTCCGCGTTCGTAATCATTTTCAAAACGCCGTCCGCATACGAATCCTTGTCCTGTCCCTCATAGGCAGTAACCTTTGCCTCTCCCATAATCCAGGCATCCCTAATGTGATCCAGCGTTCCGTCCTTTTCAAGCTTTTCCAACGCAGCATTAATGTCTTTTAAAAGCTCCGGATTATCCTTACTGACCGCAATTCCGTATTCCTCCTCCGCAAAAGGCTCATCCAAAAGCGTTAGACCGCTGACTTCCTCCACAAACACCTTCGCGGGCTCATCGTCGATAATCACCGCATCAATAACGCCCTTTTTTAATGCTGTCACCGCATCGATCCCTCTATTAAAACGTACAACTTCGGCATCTTCAATGTCACTGGCATAAATGTCCCCCGTCGTTTTGCGCTGTACGCCGATCTTCTTTCCGCTCAGGTCATCAAGCGAATTGACTGTATTGGCGACTGCTTCTTCCCCACAGCCTGACATTATCATAATCAAGCAGACGATTGCAGCCATGAAAATTGATTTTCTGAAAGCGTTCTTCATAAATACCTCCCGCTATGCAACGACTTGATTTCTTCCATTGTTTTTACCTACATAAAGCTTTTCGTCCGCTTTCTTAATCACATTTTCATACCGGATGTACTCCGTTCCGTCTGCAACGCCGAACGTCATTGTTATAATCATTTTCGTACCTTCGTATGTAAAATCATGCGCTAAAATACTTTCACGCAGCAGCCGGGTTTTCGCAACCGTATCCTCATATCCAAGCTTATACACCAGTAAAAATTCCTCTCCGCCCCAACGGCTTGCAAAACCGTAGTCCGAAACATTATTCTTAATTAACCTGGATACTTGCTGAAGTACGTAGTCTCCCGCATCATGCCCATAAGTATCATTGACTTTCTTAAAAAAATCAATATCACACATAACAACACAGTACAGCTCATTCCTCTGTGAGATTGCTGAAAGCATATTATGACCGCTTCTTCTGTTGTATAGCTCTGTCAGCGCATCCCGTTCAATCAGCTTCTGAAGATTATCCCGCATTTTCAGCGCACAAAGTCCGATGGAACCGATTTCGTCATTGCGGTTCACAACGCGGTTTCCGAGCGTCGACCTCAGATTTCCTTCCGAAATCGCTTTCAGGAAACGATTGATGCTGTTAATATCCGCTATCATACTCGACGAGAATTTTAGTGTAATAACAATAGAAACAACAATCATAATAACGGAAAATACAGCAAACCATATAATAACTTCTGTTATTTTCTCATATACCAAATCCTTCTGTTTTCCGGCAAAAATCATGCCTACAACCTCACCGCTGGTATTTTTAAGCGGGACATAATATCCAATGTACATGTCGCCGTTTATTGTCAAATTCTTTGAAAAATACCGCTGTCCCTGCTTTAATACGACGTTCTTCACCTCATTGCCCGCCTTTGTGCCTACGGCAGAAACACCGTATTCGTCCTCTATCGTCGTCATGATACGCAAATCATCCCAAAAGAAAGTCGTATCAATCTGTGACTGTTCCTTAATCCGCAAAAGCATTGTGGAATCCGTGATATTTAAATCTCCCTTGAGCAGCATCTCATTTTCGTAGCGATAATCTCCGCTTATCGCAAAATTCAGGCAGTCCAGCAGCGTATCCGTGGTCGATACCAGTTCATTTCGAATACTCTGCGTATAAAAACCGTAAAACAATGTCACACCGGTCACCGTAATCAGACAGCTCAATAAAATAATCGGAAATATAACTATCGGAAGAAGCTTTTTTCGGATACTTCCATTTGTTTCCATTAAATGCTTATCCCCCTGTCATCGAGATTGTGAAACTTTTATTTATCTTATCATAGCATAATCAGGGGGTATTGGCAATGTGCAAGGTGTATTTCTTTCATTATTTAATGCAAACCCATCCAATGTATGCTATACTGAAAAAGAACGACCGGAAATTATTACGAAAGGAACGATATACCTATGCCATTTCAAAAAAAATGCCCTCTTTGCAGCGCAAAAATGGGTAAGGTAAACGGAGTGCTTACCTGTCCTGACTGCGGCTACAACGAATCCTTTGGCAGGTCTTCCTATACGACCACATCCACAGGTACAACCGCAGACACAGGCGAAAGCTCCCGTGCCCGGTACCAGTCTTCCAACACCGGACAGGGCAGTACCGCTTCGGGAGCTGCGTCCGCGCAGAATTTAAGACCTTATGAACAATATTTAAACCAGCAGCAGTACAATGCTTCCACTCCAAGCTTTGCTGAAATCACCGCACAAAGGCGGGAGCGCTACGGGGACGAACGTCCCAAATCAAACAGCAAAATACTGATTATATGCGCCGCGCTTCTGATTGTGTTTTTGACAATTTTAATTCCCCTTGTCATGCGTTTTTTCACGGCATCCGCCAACCGCTATCATACCGCCTCAAAAGAGGATACGGATAACAGAAGAGCCGGCGGTTATACCGCGGACGACAATGCATATGATGACACGCAGCCCATACAGGAAACGGCTGCCATAACGGTTCCGCAGTCGGAATTTTTCGCACAGATGATGTGTTTTATTTTTGAAAAAGACAGCAGTGCGCTTACCGCAGATGACTCCGAACAGCTCGTTTCGCTTCGTATATATGAGGCAGGCTACGATTATATGGCGGTGGATTATGTGTTGTCGGACGGCACGGGCGGAACGGTTTACCCTGCCTCACAAAAGTGTGATATGAGCGAAGATTTGACCTGCTTTGTAAATCTTGAAGAGCTTTACTTAGAGGAAGCCTTCTACGGCAATTTAAATTTGGACGGTCTTGACAAACTGCACACGCTCTATTACGACGGATATATCAGCGATATTGAAAACGCGGTTAACCCGTCTCAGCTTACGGAGCTTGGTCTGTATGATGTCAAATTTTCCATTTCGGATCTGAGTGCGTTTACTAATGTTGAACGTCTTTATATCGACTGCGGCATGCTCTCGGATGTTTCCGGCATTTTGGACCTTCCGAACCTGAAACATTTAACCATTGAGGATGGAGACTATATTGATGACTTGTCCGCATTGTATCAGGCAACGCAGCTCGAATCACTCTCCATCGAGTCAAACTCGCTGCGGGACGTAAGCTTTCTGACAAAGTTCGACAACCTAAAGGAGCTTACCATTGTTGGCAGCAAGGTTCTCGATTTTAATCCGCTTGCGGCATGTACGGGACTTGAGAAGCTATACCTGCTGAAAAATTATGAGACGGCGGATTACGAGTTTGTGAAAGATTTAACAGGGCTTAGGGAGTTTGGTTTAATGACAAGCTTTGACTTTGACGACTCCGATATGCCGGATTTGTCGGCGCTTAGCAACGTCACAAAGCTTTATCTCGGAAATTTCGAGAGCTTTGGCAATCTGAAATACATGACAAATGTGGAAGAACTGACGATTGATGACGGCGGATACGGCGATTTTGGCAGCACCAATGCACTTTTGTCTCTGCCGAACCTGCGCTCTTTATCCGTGATAAACAGTTCTGTTTCACCGGAAATGATACAGCAGATTTCAGAGGCTGAGGGACTTGAATACCTGGATTTCTATTCCAGCTATCTTTGGAGCGGCATTCATCCGATTATCAACATGCCAAACCTTGAGGAATTGCATCTTGAATATACGTCGTTTATGATAGATCCGGACAGTATTGCGGCAAATGAACGTCTGCGCCTGCTCGACATGAACAACTCCCAAATTTACAAGTACAGCACGGACCAGTGGTCGGACCGCGAGGATATTGATGTCGAAGCGCTTCAAAGCGCACTTGCAAACCTGCACGGCATGGAAGAACTCATGCTTGAGGATTTAACCATAAACAGCGTGGAATTTGCGGCGCAAATGAAAAACTTAAAGCTTCTTAACATCACGGACAACTATGTGACCTCGCTTGCACCGCTCAAGGAGCTTGAGAAGCTGCAGGCGGTTGTTTGTGAATCCAACCCGATTTCCGATACGGCGGGATTGGATGCCATCATGATTAAATAGAAAAGGAGAATTGCAGCATGTACCAACTGATTGACGGAAAAAAAATCTCACAGGAAATCAAGGACGAATTAAGGGACAAGGTAACTGCCCTCAAAGCGCAGGGGAAAAGCATCTGCCTTGCCGTGATACAGGTGGGCAGCGACCCTGCGTCAAGCGTATACGTCGGCAACAAGAAGAAGGCGTGCGCCTATATCGGCATTGAATCGCTCGCCTATGAACTGCCCGAGGAAACGACGCAGGATGAGCTTTTAGACCTCGTAAAGAAACTAAACGCCGATGACAAGGTAAACGGTATTCTTGTACAGCTCCCGCTTCCGAAACAGATTGATGAGGAAATGGTTATCCAAACTATCGCGCCCGAAAAGGATGTGGATGGTTTTAACGAAAAGAATGTCGGTGCGCTGTGTGTCGGCAGCAAGGGGTATGTATCCTGCACACCGCTTGGCATTATCCAGCTTTTAAAACGCTCAGGCGTAGAAATTGCCGGAAAGCACTGTGTTGTCATCGGCAGGAGCAACATTGTCGGAAAACCGATGTCCCTTTTGCTTCTGCGGGAAAACGGCACAGTTACCGTATGCCATTCGCGCACGCAGGATATTAAGGAAATCACAAAGCAGGCGGATATTTTGGTGGTGGCAATCGGAAAGCCGAAGTTTGTCGATGAAAGCTATATAAAGGAAGGCGCTGTTGTCATTGACGTCGGCATTCACAGAGATGAGAATAACAAGCTCTGCGGCGATGTTGATTTTGAAAAGGTTGCTCCGCACACGAGCGCCATTACGCCCGTTCCCGGCGGCGTCGGACCGATGACGATTGCAATGCTGATGTATAACTGCGTCAGCTCTGTGGAATAACAACAGAATCGAGTAGGGGAATGACCTTCTCCACTACTCGCCGCGCGCCCCATGCGCCGCTTTAGCGGCATACTTCCTTTGCATGGGGCTGAGCATAAAAAAGAATGCCGGGTATCTATTGTCTAACAACAGATACCCGGCATTCTTTTTATTTTATCTATCTCATCAGTCTCAAATGTCTCGGTCTTCCGTCTACCATCATCGGCGAAAGCTCCGCCTGAATGAGCGGTGTGATATAGTGCACAAGCTCATCCGATACAAAGGTACCGTCCTGCGTAATCCACTCAAGCGGCACTTTCTTCTCGATATTGGCAATCTTATGTACATCCTGCGTGCTTGTCGTGCAGATATAAGGGTCCTCCGAAACGCGGTCAAGCACGACAACCTTGCCTGTGTCACCCTCGAATGCAGCCTTTACTGCGGCGCCGCCAACCTGGAATGCCTCCGTAATATCAACACGCGACGTCATGTGCGCAGCGCATCTTTGCAGCGAGCTTAACTCGATTGCACGTGTTTTTACCTTCATTTCCGCGGCAATTCTGTCCGCAAGGAACTTCGCGGTACCCTGAAGCTGTTTGTGACCGAACGCGTCCACGAACTCCACATGATCGGCAAGCTCAAACACATATTTTCCGTCCGCTGTCTTGATACCTTCCGAAACGGCAATCACGACAGAACGTCCGTTTTGACTCAATTCTTTTACTTTATTCATAAACTTGTCTATGTCAAACGCAACCTCTGGAAGATAAATCAAATCTACGCCCTCGCAGTCTTCGCCTGCGGCAAGCGCCGTCGCAGCCGTAAGCCAGCCGGCATTGCGCCCCATAACCTCAATAATTGAAATTACCGGATAGTCGTAAACAAGTCCGTCGCGGATGATTTCCTTTGTAACCGCTGCGATATACTTTGCCGCACTGCCATAGCCCGGCGTGTGGTCGGTACATGCAAGGTCGTTATCGATGGTTTTGGGCACCCCAATGAACTTAATGTCGCTGCTAATCAAAATCGCGTAGTCAGACAGTTTCTTAATCGTATCCATCGAATCGTTTCCGCCGATATAGAAGAATGCCTCAATGTCCAGTTCTTCCAGTATCTCAAAAATCTTGTCATAAACTTCCTTTCCGTCTTTAATTTCGGGAAGCTTAAAACGGCAGGAGCCGAGGAATGACGAAGGGGTGCGCTTTAGCAAATCAATGTCCAAGTCCGACTTGATGTGCTCCGACAAGTCCACATACTGCCTGTCGAGCAGTCCCTTTACGCCGTGCAGCATACCGTAAACTTTTCCTGCACCGCGGTCCTTGGCTGTTTTGAATACGCCCACAAGGCTTGAGTTGATGACCGATGTCGGACCTCCGGACTGACCTACGATTACATTACCATGCATAGTATTTCCTCCTATTAATCAAAAATAAAAATAGACAAAAATTTAACAACTTGTTTCTATTTTATCGGTGTTTATTGCCAATTTCAGTTTATCATGTATTTCAAATTTTAACAACATTTACGATACGGGAAATTTATTTTTTGATATGTTTTATATAATCTGTTGGTTTTACCTGTTATTCCCGTGCCCATGATTTGATTGCGTGCCTGGTTTTCATATGGTATACTAAAAGAACAAAAGAAAAGGGGAATAATACGGATTGGAAATTGACAATACAATACAGTGGCACCCCGCTTTTTGCTCCGCTATGGAGTTGGAATTGCGGGAGAATAAGAAGGACCTTATTTACGAGCGTGAGCATAATTTAAGTAAGATGCCGCTTAAAATTGATTTTTTGGTAATCAAGAAAAAACCGCATGTTATTATCAAAAATGAGATTGGTGATTTCTTTTTGGGCAACAATATTTTTGAATACAAATCGCCGAATGATGATGTAAATATGGGCACATTTTACAAAGCATTATCCTATGCGTGCCTGTATAAGGCAGAGGCGGGAAATATTGAAGAAATCATTGACACGGACATTACGGTTTCCCTTGTCAGGGAGCAGAAACCGGTAAAGCTTTTGAAACAACTTGGTGAGAAATACACCGTAACCGAAAAGACAAACGGTATTTACCGGATTGACGGAATGCTGTTTCCGATGCAGATTCTTGTGACGAAAGAGTTAAATGAGGAAATCCACGTGTGGGTTACGTCCCTGACACGGACTATGAGCCGGGAGCGTGCGCATAAACTCCTTTATAATTATTCGGAGCTCAAGGATTATGAGGACAAAAGAAACGCAAATTCCGTCATGAATGTTACATCGCAGGCAAATATTGAACTGTTTAAGAAATTGATACAGGAGGGTGATCATATGTGTGAAGAATTAAAGGAACTTTTGGCTCCTGAAATCGTCGAATTTAAAATCCGCATAGCGGAGCAGAGCGCACAGTTGGCTGACAAGGACGCCAAACTTGCCGACAATGCTGCTAAACTTGCCGACAACGCCGCTAAACTTGCCGACAGTGCTGCCGAAATCGCCAAACTTAAAAAAATGCTCGCTGATGCGGGCATTGAAGCCTAATCAATACGAACGGCATAGTCATCAAACGACGCAAAGTACACCGAACAATGCTTTGCGTCGTTTTTTTACTCTCTATTCCTTAACCGCTCCAATATTAACACCCTTCACAAAATACTTCTGCAAAAACGGATACAATATCATAAACGGCAAAATCGCCGAAATAATCCCCGCGTTAAACAGCGTATTCTGCGATACCTCATACGACGTGTTCGGGGTATCGCCGTCCATAATCATGTTTCGAAGCTTATACTGGAAGTTTGTCTGATTCGGGTCCGTAATATAAATTTTAACCGTTGAATAGTCATTCCAAACCGCCACGGAAAACATCAATCCAATCGATGCAAGCGCCGCTTTGGAAAGCGGGAGCACAATCGTAAAGAATATGCGCATCGGCGAACACCCGTCAATTCGCGCCGCCTCAAACAGTGACGCGGGAATGCCTTCAAAAAAGTTGCGCATCAGAACTAAGTTATACACATTCATGCCATGTTTCAAGACAAGTATCCACATATTATTCACCAGACCAAGCCGTTTCATGACCAAATACTCGGGAATCATACCGCCCGAGAAAATCATGGTAAACATCAGGAAATATGCAAAAAACTCGCGTCCCGGCATGTCAAACTGCACCAGCACATAGCCGCCCAGTGTCGAAAGTACCAGTCCAAGGAACGTACCTAATACTGTTGTAATCACGGAATTAATAAACGGTCTGTACAGCGCATTTGTCTGAATAATGGTACGGTAGCCGTCCAATGTGAACTGGCTTGGCCAAAGCTGGAACTGATATACGCCAACCTTATTGAGAGAGTCAACCACAACCTTCCAAATCGGTACAATGATAATTAAGCCGATAATGATAAACACAATGTAATTGATAATGTCAAACAGCGAAGTCCGCTCACTTGGCTTTTTTGTTTTGATTTCTTTTTCCTTTGCCATCTTAATCCTCCATTCTTATTAAAAGCCTCTCTATATAATGCCGCGCCCGCGCGTCTTCTTGCTCGCCCAGTTACATACGATAACAAGGACGCAGCCTACCGCGGACTTAAAAAGACCTACCGCTGTTGAATAGCCATAGTTCGGCAATGCAATTGCAAATGTCTGACGGTAAATATAGGTAGAGATAACGTCGGATACATCATATACCGCATTGTTGTAAAGTACGAATACGGACTCGAACATGTTCATAACCTTTGCGAGATTCAAAATCAATACCGTAATGATTGTGTTGGCAAGCGCAGGCAGTGTTACGAAACGGATTTTCTGCATACGCGTCGCACCGTCAATGTCCGCCGCCTCATACAGCTCGGGATTAATACCTGACAGCGTTGCAAGGAAGATAATCGTTCCCCATCCGGTTTCCTTCCAAATATTAATAATGTAGAAAATCGGACGCCACCAGGTTTTGCTTGCAAGGAAATAGATATACTTTGTCGTATCACCGTTGAACAAAATGCCGTTTACCATACCGGTTGATGATGGTGAAAGGAACAAGCTGAAAATCGATGCAACGACTGCCCATGACATAAAGTGCGGCAGGTAAATAATTGTCTGCAGTGTTTTCTTTGCAAACAGATTTTTCATTTCATTTAAGAAAATAGATACCACAACTGCGGAAACATTTGTGATAATCAGTTTTATAATACTCAATTCCAGCGTATTTTTGAATGCGGTCCAAAATGCCGGTGTCCCGAACATCTTTACAAAATGATCAAAACCCACAAAAACCTTCGCTCCTACCGGCTTATAATCATAAAATGCATAGCGCACGCCAAGCATCGGCCAATAGTTCATTATCAACATGAAAATTACTACAGGCAGGAACATGACATAATATCCCCTGTTGTTCCAAATCCGCAGTCCCAAAGGCTTATGACGGACTTCCACGCCGCCCGAGGTCATTACAACTTGTTTTTTTGCCATACCGTTCTCATCCTTTCTTTCCTTTAATAAAATCGGAGGAGGGAACATTTCTTCCCCTATCCATGTGCATAAAGCAGGCGCCCTGCCATGCACGACACACCGCACATAGCAGCAGCGCCTGAATTTTATGGCGTCTTAAAAATTACTGATTCAACTCCGCCAAACACTGGTCAATCGTCGAACCAACCGTATCTACATACGTCTGCATTGCCTCATCTACATTTCCGCCCTCTACAACGACCTTTGTAATCACGGCAAGCTTCGCGTCATGAATGGTGCCGGATTCATTTGTAAAGGTATCGGAAACAGGTGACGGCGGTGCGTCCTTACTGTTCTCCGTAAAGAATTTATTGCCTGCCGTCATCAAAGAGCTCGGATCGCCGAAGCCGTTCGTCAGCTCACAGACTACAAGATTGGGATCAAACAAATTTTTTGACCAAAGCGCATTCGGGTCCGTCAAAGAAGGACGTAAATGGAATGTTCCCTCTTCATAGCTGTAATCCTTGCGTTTCTCCGGATCGTCCGCATTTGTCGTAAACTCTTCCGCCTTAAGCGACCAATGCACATCCTCCGCGCCAAATGTCCAAAGTGTCTGTACCACGTCGCCGTCCATCATCGTTTCGAAAAACGTATCAAAGATTGCCTGCTCACGGGCATTGTCACCGTCGCCGTCGTCAATGATAACCCACACAGGAGCTTCACGGTTAATGTATGCGCCAACCTCGGCAATCGGGGGAAGCTGTACAAGCTCGGCATCAACACCGTTCTTGACAAAGCTGTCCGTCAGTGTTTGGTACCAGCGTCCCGCCCAGTAGGTAAAGGAAGCAGAAGAACCAGTCTGATCATTGGAATAAAACTTCTCACGCGCAATCTTTGTTGAAGCGGTAAGCGACTCCGGATCAATTACACCATCCGCATATGCCTGCTGTAGACGCAAAAGCGCAGCTTTTGTTTCCTCTGTTTGGAAACCGTCATACCACACGCCGTCATCGCCCTGAAGAATTGCGGGATATGCGTCCTGCCAAAACTCCGGAAGGTAATTGATGTACGGCGCCTCAAATCCGACAAAGCCTGCCGCTACCACGCCATATGTATCACCGTTCACACCGTTCCCGTCCGGGTCCTCATTGTGGAACCGCAGCATCATGTTATAATAATCGTCGTAGGTCTTGATGTCGTCAAGATTGATGTCAAGTGCGTCAAGCCATGCCTTCTTGACATAGGTCACGCATCCGTTTCCATACGTCGGCGAAAATCCGTAAAGCCTTCCGCCTCCCTTTTGCTTTAAAGACTCGTTAATTGACGGTAAAATCATTCTCTCCTGAAAGTCAGCGTTGTCGTACGCCTCTGTCATGTCCCAAAGCAGTCCTGTCGGCATATACTGTGAAAACATATCCGCCGACATAATCATCACATCCGGATAGTCACCGCTTGCAAAAAGACGTCCGACCGCATCCACATAGCCGGAATGGTCAATTGGCTGGATTTCAAGGTCAATACCGACTGCCTCTTCCCACTGTTTTTCCACGTCCTGCATTCCGTTTTCAAGATCTGCCGCCATTGTGCCGTCAACTACCATGACGATTTTTTCAAGCTGATAACCGCTGCCTGTATCTGCCGCGGCATCTCCTGCAGCCGTATCCTGCGCCGGAGTCTGCGCTGTGTCGCCGCCCTGGGAACCACCCGTATTGCTGCTGTCTGCCGCAGGTGTTGTTTCGTCTCCGCTCTTTGCCCCGCACGCCGTAAACGATGTAAGCATTGCGCCCGCCAAAAGGATTGCAATTAATTTTCTTTTCATCTGTTTCCTCCAATTATTGATTTTGTTACTGGTTTAATTCTGCCAAACACTGGTCTACAATCGAACCGACCGTATCCACATATCCCTGCATCGCCTCGTCAATGTCGCCGCCTTCCACAACGACCTTGGTAATTACGGCAAGCTTTGCATCGAAAATGGTACCTGTTTCATTTGTAAAGGTTTCCGATACCGGAGATACCGGAGCGTCTACGGAATTTTCCGTAAAGAATCTGTTGCCTTCCGCCGCAAGATCCGTCTGAGACGAATAGCCGTTTGTCAGCTCGCATATGGTAAGCGCAGGATCAATATAGTTCTTTTTCCAAACACTGTTCGGATCGTTTGGAGACGGTTTTAAGTGAAATTCTCCCTCTTCATAAGAATATGATTTCTCGTTTTCTGTTCCCGGATTTGTCACAAATTCCTCCGCGTGCGTTGACCAGTGAACATCTTCCGCGCCATATGTCCAAAGCGTCTGCACCACGTCGCCATCCATCATCGTCTCAAGAAGCGCGTCAAACACTGCCTGATTTCGTGCCGGGTCGCCGGAATCAATGATAACCCAAACCGGAGCTTCTTTGTTAATGTATGCGCCAACTTCTTCAATCGGCGGAAGCTGTACTATATCCGGATCAACGTCGTTTTTGATAAAGTTGTCCGTAAGCGTCTGATACCATGAACCTGCCCAATAAACAAACACACCCGACGAACCGGTCTGATTGTTTGAGAACCATTTCTCACGCGCAGTCTTAGTCTGTGCCGTCAGCGACTCAGGATCGATGCAGCCGTCCACATATCCCTGGCGCAGTCTTGCAAGCGCCGCCTTTGTCTCCTCTGTCTGAAATCCGTCATACCATACGCCGTCATCGCCCTGAAGGAGCGAAGGGTATGCATCCTGCCAAAACTCCGGAAGATAATTGACATAAGGCGCGTCCGTTCCGATAAATCCGGGCGCTACAACGCCATATGTGTCACCGTTCTTACCATTGCCGTCAGGATCTCCGTCATGGAATGCCTTGAGCATTGCATAGTAATCATCATATGTTTTGATGTCGTTAATATCGATTCCTACCGCATCAAGCCACGCCTGCTTTACGTAGGTAACGCAGCCGTTTCCGTAGGAAGGCGCAAATCCGTATAAGCGTCCCTCAGAATCCTTTAAGTTCTTGTTGATGTCCGGAAGGATCATTCTGTTTTGGAAATCCGCATTGTCATACGCGTCCGCCATATCCCACAAAATACCAGTCGGCGCATACTGTTTAAACATGCTCGCCGACATAATCATTGCATCCGGATAGTCCCCGCTCGCAAAAAGGCGTCCGACCGCGTCCTGATAGGCTGAGTGATCCATCTGCTGAATCGTTAAAGGAATGCCGACTGCCTCTTCCCACTGCTCCTTAAACTCTGCCTGTCCATTGTCAAGCGTTGTCGTCAGCGTGCCGTTTACCACAATATTGAGACCTGTATCGCCGAGAATATCATGGTAGTCCGCCTTTTCTCCCGTTCCCGTTTCCGTGGCTGCCGCATTCCCTGTTTCCGTGTTATTGCTGTCTGCCGCAGGCGTCGTATTTTCCCCATCCGCTGCCCCGCACGCTGTAAGCGACGTGAGCATCGCGCCTGCCAAAAGGATTGCTATTAATTTCCTTTTCATAACGTACCTCCCTAAATTGAATTAATTCATAACTTTAAGAGAAATGCGATGCATTTCTCTTAATCGCCGCTTTAATGCGGCGATTTGCTTTTATTTATTTTATCACCGATACAAAATACATTTCTTCTGTATAGAAATTCATTTCTTGCGTTTTTTTAGATTTCAGACATTTATCTTTTTTTATAAGTGTGATATTGTTTTAACTGTTAAATACCGATAAACATATGCGTACCGCATGTCAACAGCAATCTGCACATATTCATTTTCTACAAAAGGTTGATTTTTGAATGCACAATTCAATAATTTGGTGATTGTCAATCGGATTTTTACCGTGTTACACTCACACTATCCGAATAATACAAAGCGTTAATGCAAAAAGAAAAAAGCAGCGAAGGAGGAGATTACAATGCCGCTTCCATTAAAACCCGGATACAATTTTAATTACGCACGTCTGCGCCGTACATCCAATTCTGAAATGACTTCCGCGGAAGCCTATACGGACTTTTATGGTCTATCGTACATATTAGCCGGCGAACGGATTGTCTATTCTCCGGGATATACAGCAGTTCTGCAGGCGGGCGATGTCAATTTTATTCCGCGCAATGTATACACACGCGCAGCATGCCCATCCAGCGAAGTGTATGAAGCAGTCCTATTAAAATTTACCGACCCGATGATTGACGATCTTCTGACACTTTTCGGTGCGGAAACCTATGAGGACCTTTGCGGAGAATGCGTGATTCATTGTGAGAAATCAACACAGGCAAAAATTATAACAATCCTGAACGACATGGAGAGCGAGTGGAACCATTATAACAAATATTCCGAGCTGATTTTAAAGGGGCTGCTGCATCGGCTGATAATCACATGTCTGCGGGAACGCAAGCTCGGCGGAATGCCGATACAGATTTTGGAGAAAAAGCACGAATGCCTTTCTGATGCCATAAAATACATCAAAACGCATCTTCACGAAAATCCCTCCCTAAAAGAAACTGCCGACTGCGTTCACGTTTCACCGTCTTACCTGTCAAAAATTTTTATCAATCAGCTTCATACTTCTTTTTCCGATTTTGTTTTAAGCGAAAAAGTACAGTGCGCGCAAAAGCTCCTGATTAACTCCAAGCTGAGTATGACGCAGATTACGATGGAATCCGGATTTTCGAGCAATGCTTATTTCAGCGATTGTTTTAAACGTTGTACCGGTCTTTCACCGACACAGTTCCGAAAGGCGAACGGGGGTCTTTGCTGAAAACATAAAAATGTGGAGTCAAGAGGCTTCCTAACGAAAGCCTTATTGCTCCACATCTTTACTTTTTTAATTTATTTTATGAAAATATCCCCTATCAAATCTAAAACAGTATTTTCTTCAGATTTTCCACTGCTTTTTCCATATAAGTTTTCAGGCTCCTGCCCTTGAATGCCATTGCTTTGATGCTGATTGACTGGTTTTTGCTGCCGACCGCAATGTCATTGCCGTGTGAGGCTGCGCTCCCTTTGCCGCGGATTACGACTGTCGCCTTGCCTTTGGCAGTGGCGTTTGTCCATATCACGTCGTAGAGCGACGGGTCTATCAGCTTATTTTTTACGCTCACTCTCACATAGACTGCGTTTTCGTCGTCCGGCGCATTTTGGGCGTCGGGATTGTTTCCTTCGGGCGTGTAAAATGCTGCGCCGTTGTACTCCAAATTCTTGAGCTTGTTTCCTGTCTTGTCGTGGAACGTTATCTTTGCTTTGGAGAGGTCGGCTGCGCCTTCGGCTTTTCTGACATAATATTCTCCCTCAATAACTGCGCCTTCGGCGAGCGTATAGCTGCCCTTAGGTGTGATTGTGACTTTGACCTTGGCATAGCTGTCACCCTCGGCTATCGTAATTTTTACCTTATCGTCGGAAACATAGTCTGCGTCGTTTGCTGCTTTTGACGCTGTCGCCCATCTGTACGATACGTCGTAGTTGGACGCTTTGATTGTCACGCCGTCAACGGATACAATCGGTGCGGATTTGTATGCCTTATCCGCCTTGGCATATACCTTGTCGGGAACAGTGACTTCCGTGTTTTGTGCCGACAGCTTTGCGGCTTTGATTTTAAAAGTCTTTGTGACTGCCGTGCTGCCTTTGTAGTTTCCAAGAAAGGTTATTTTGAGTTCTGCATCTTTTGCGTCGCTGACTGTTTTGTTGCTGCTGTAAGAAACTTTATAGTCGACGCCTTGTCTAAGGATACAGTCGTCCGTTTGTGCATCGGTTTCTCCGAGATATTTTACCGAAGGATTGTCAACAGTTGTCCCGGAAGCTTTGTATTCGTACACTTTATTTTCGTCAAAGGTCACTGCAAATTTGCTGCTGTCGCTAACCTTTAACGGATTAATTTTGAATGTTTTGTTTACCGTTCCCGTATATTCGCCCATACCTGTCAGCATGAATTGTACGGTTCCCGCGTTTGTAAGGCTGCTTATACATACGGTGGTGAAGTCTTCTCCTTCCCTTAACAGCTTTGACGGGTCGGCTGAATCCGTTACCGCAATCACACCGTTTTGATTGTCCGCACTTTGGAACAAGGACGTCAGATTGATGGCTTTTGCGTCATAAACGGGCTGGAAATCCTTGTCAATGGTGACTGTAAACTTTTTCGCTGCGCTCTTGTCGATTACTTTCACTTGAATGTCAAAACTGCTGCCTTCATAGCTGCCGATGCCCTTTACGGTCAGAGTGTTAAACACACCGTCGGCTGTAACGTCTGTATATTTTCCTTTGCCGTCGAGTCCTTCTCCGGTCAGCATATAATCTTTTGCCGTGAGTTTCTTTGTGCCATTTAAAATAACAGGTGCAACCTTTGTATTTGCCACAACGGTCATCTTTGTCGGGTGTTTCGTATCCGCGGCAATGTCTGCGTTGATGATTGTAAAGTTGACCATGTTGGAGGTTCCCGTAAAGTTTCCTTTGCCTTTCACGGTCAATGCTGCCGCGCTGCTGACCTTGGTGTTGTTTTTGTAGCTTATCGTGTAGTCGGTTCCTAACGCCAGAAGAGTCTCGTTGTGGTAAACCTCGACTGCCGGTTTGATTGCGGTTCCGGTATATTTGTAGCAGGGCTGGTCATTTTCGTCCAGTTTATCATAATCCGTAAAGCGGACGTATACACCGGTTCTGCTGCCTGTTTTTTTAATCGGAACGACGATGTTGATAATGATTGTTTTCCCGTTTATGGTTACGTTTATCTTTAAACTCAGACTGCCTGGGTTCTCCTCTGTTGCCTCCGTTTTTTCAACCACTTCGATGTCCCCGATGACTGCGTCGTCTCCAAGCGCCTCCTGTATCGCGCCATGAATGTCGTCCGTTGTCGTGTCGTTCGTAATTTCCAGCTTGCCGAGGGTATCTTTTATGGTGTTTTCCGCCTGTTCGGCATCCATATCAGGATCCTGCTCCCCGCCTGTTTTCTCAATAGGCACTTGGATTTGTGCATTGCCTGTCTGCGCAGAGTCCTCTGTGCTTGTAATGGGTATCACGACATCAATGCTTCCCTCGCTGTCCGCGTCAGACGGACTGACTTTGATGTCCACTTCACCGATTGCAATGTCTTTCGGGCTGACGCCTGTTTCCTCCAATGCCTTGGCAACAGCGGCGGGAATGATTTCTTCTGCAATTTGGTTCGCAATATCCTGCGCGTTGTCGTTTGTTACTTTTGTTCCCTCGAGCGCCTCCTCTACGGCTTTCTTTAATGCATCCTGCACTGCGGCTCTGACGGTTTCCACTTTGTCAGCAGGCGTGGTTGGTAACTTTGTGATTGTCTTGTCAATTGCTGTTTCGGCAGATTCTGTTCCGCTTGTTATCGTTACTTTTCCGGTAACGCTTCCTGCGGCGTTTGTTGTCG
>KE159628.1:850568-851187 GCA_000403335.2 Lachnospiraceae bacterium MD335 | reverse complement strand
CTTTTACCGCATCGTTAATCGCTGTCTGTATGCTTTCTTTTGTCGTTGCATTGGATACGGTTATGTCTTCGAGTGCCTTTTCCACGGCTTCTTTCGCTGCCGCAACTTTTTCGGCGTCGGAGAACTGCGGGGAATCGTCCGCAATGTAATCCGCCCAGTCTGTCCATGCGGTTTTATAAGCTTGCGCTGCGCCGTCGGGTACGTGGATACCCTGCGTGTTCTCCGTAACAAATTTACAGTTTTCAAATAAAAGTGGTTCTCCTTCAACTACTTCAAGCGATGGCGGCGTACTCGCCCGAATCGATATGCTATCCAAATTAGTGCATTCTGCAAATGTACTACAACCAATCTCGGTCACACCGGACGGAATTATAATATTTTCTAAAGCACTACACATATAAAATGCGTAATACCCAATACTGGTCACATTGTCGGGAATTGTAATGTGTTTCAATTTGCTGCAGCCCACAAACGTCATAGCCTCTATCCTTTCCACGCCGGACGGAATTGTAATGTCTGTCAAGCCGCTGCACTCTGAAAACGCTCCACCCCCAATCTCGGTCACATCGGATGGAATGTTGATGCTTGTCAAGCCGCTGCACTCTGAAAATGCCCAATC
>KE159628.1:800974-850558 GCA_000403335.2 Lachnospiraceae bacterium MD335 | reverse complement strand
TGCACTCTGAAAACGCTCCACCCCCAATCTCGGTCACATCGGATGGAATGTTGATGCTTGTCAAGCCGCTGCACTCTGAAAATGCCCAATCACCTATCTTGGTCACGCTGTCCGGAATCTCTATAGCAGTCAATTCGGTACAGCCGGAAAACATACCTCCCCATATTTCGGTCATGCCGTCAGGAATTGTGACATGCGTTAATCCTATGCAATGAGAAAACACCCAATCCCCACCTGTCGCACCGACCGGAATATCAATATCCGTCAATCCATAACAATATGAAAATGCATACCTTCCTATGTTCGTCAGCCCGGACGGGAGATTGATACCGGGCAGACTTCTGCATTCATAAAATGCCTCCTCCCCTATGCTGGTCACGCCCTCCGGTATCGTTATATCCGTTAGGCTTTGGCAACGTGAAAACGCTAGATTTCCAATACTTTTCACACTGTCCGGAAGCTCTACGCTTTTTACATTTTTCGCACCCCATAACACGGCTTTTACGTTGACCACGCCATCCAGTATCTTCGCACTTGTTACATCGTTCTTATAGATCTCTCTGCCATTCTTCTGATTATTACACCAGTCTTCTATTCCGTCCTCGGATTCGATTGTCAGTGTTCCTTCACTGTCAAGCGTCCAACCTTTGCCGGAGGCGATGTTTGCTATAATGAAATCCGCCCAGTCTGTCCATGCGGTTTTGTAGGCGTTCTCGAAGCCTACGGGTACCTTTATTCCTTTTACATTATCCGTTACAAATTTACATTCGGTAAACACTCCCACATCATCTTCATCTAATCCAAGCTGTGGCGGCGTATCCGGCTCCATTTTAATGCTTTCTAAACTGCTGCAATATGCAAATGCAATTGCTCCTATACTGGTTACACTGTCCGGGATTGTGATACTCGTTAATTTTGCACACATCGCAAATGCTGCCCTTCCTATGTCAGTCATCTTGTCCGGCAGCGTAATACTTTCCAAGCTGCTGCAAAATGCAAATGCCATTTCTCCTATACTGGTCACACTGTCCGGAATTGTGATACTCGTTAGATTTATGCACTGCGAAAATGTCTCTTTCCCTATACTTGTTATGTCGTTCGGCAGCTTTACGTCTTTTAGGGCATCACACCCCATTAATACACCATCTCCCATGCTTGTTACACTGTTTGGTATTGTTATTGTTTCCACCCCGCTGCAATAGGAAAACGCCCCTTCCCCTATACTTGTTACAGTGTTTGGTATTGTTATTGTTTCCGCCCCGCTGCAATGGGAAAACGCACATTCCCCTATACTTGTTACACTGTTTGGAATTGTTATTGTTTTCAACCCCTTGCAACTACCAAATGTGGACGCCTTTATGTTTGTTATATTCGGTATCGTTATCTCCGTCAGCTGACGACATCCATAAAACGCACTTGCTTCTATATTTATTACACTATTCGGAATTGTTATCTGCGGCAAACCTGTACACAAATCAAACGCCCCGCTTTCGATGCTTGTCACACTGCTTGGTATCGTTACGCTCGTTATGTTTTGGCAGTAAAAAAACGCTTCTTCCCCTATGTACGATACACCGTCTTTTATTTCTACAGATGTAATCTTATCTTCGTAAAATGTTTCCACCCGCGATGTTTTTGCAATGCACCAGTCCGCCATTCCCGCGTCGGACTCAATGACCAGCTTTTTGTCGGTTTCACCCAAATTCCAGTCCGTCCCGGAATAAATGTTGCCAGACCGCGCCGACGCATCTGATGCCGCCTTTAACTGTGCATTGTTTTCGCCAGCAATTTCCGACACCTCTTCCTCGGAAACCTGCTCTTGCGGCTCCTGCGACGGCTCGTATTCCGAAACTATTGCCGTGTCCTGTTCTCTCGTCACGGTTTCTTCCGTATCTTTATTATCCGTTTCCGCTTTGACCGGCTCTTCATTTCTGGTTTCTTCGTTGACCGGCTCTTCTTCCATAATCTCTTCCGCAGGCTCACTTATATTTTCCGAAGCCTCAATGTACCCCTCCCCGGTATGTTCTTGTGCCATTACATTAACGGGAACCTCACCTTGTACTGTCCCTAATATCAGCGCCGCCGAGAGCAGCATTGCCATAATTTTCCGTAATCGTTTTTTTGTTTCTGTCTGCATTAATTTGTGCATAAATATCCCTCCGTTTTGTTTCGCCTTGTTTACCGACTTCTGACTCCACTCTATCAAACTTCTATAAAATAACAACTGTTTTGGTATACTTTGCTGTTTTGGGGGTACAATTCGCAGTTTGTTGACATAATGCTCTTAAAATATGCTCCTTTTAACATTCCTCCACTGCTTTTGCGTCCATAATCAGGCGAAACACAAATATGCCCTTTTCATTCTTAAAATCGTACTTTCCCCCGTATTTTTCCGCGGACCGAATCATGCTGGAAACGCCTATCCCGCCTGTAAATGCAGTCTCCGGCTGTCCGTCCTTTAATTTTGTTTCCATTTTGCAGGTATTGCGGCAGGAGAACACCAGTTTATCACTTCGCCTTTTGAGCAGCACATGGATAAAGCAGTTTCTTTTATCCTGACTTTTTTTCACTTCCATACAGGCATAAATCGCATTTTCATAGGCATTGGCAAGGATTGCCACCAAGTCAATACTGGGTATTGTCAGATTTTTGTCAATTCCGACGTCCAGTATCACCTCTATCCCCTGATTTCTCGCCTTTTTGGTATATGCGGACAGAATATTGTTGACTGCGGCATTGGCACATATCATTTTTGGCATTCCGCAATCCGTTTCCTTTTCGTATTCTTTCAGATAGGCAAGCAGTTCCTCGCTCTGCCCCCTGCGGATATACTCCGCTATGACGGCATTGTGGTGTCTTGCATCATGGTGAATACGCTTGCTCGATTCGACGCTTTCTTCCAAAATCTCCATCTGCCGTTCCAAAAGCCTGTAATTCATTTGTATCATCTGTTTTTCCCGCTCATATTCCTTCTCATTGCCGACGTGGCAGTAAAAGTGAAAGATTAGGAGCTGCAGCATTCCTGTCAGGATAAAATTGACCGCAACCTGATAGATACGGTACGGCGTTACTTCCCTGCTCAGATACGGGTTTAGGATGTACCCGATGCCTAACAGGATGCTGATTATCATAACGGCGACACTAAACTTGTCCGCTTCTTTCTCAATAAAATCCCCAAAGCCCTGAATGGATTTTTTTACATATCTGTCAATCAGCCACATAATCAGACCAATCAGAAAAATGCGCGCAATAATGTCCGCCCACACATTCCGGTGAAAAAAAGAATGGAAATCTCCAGCGAACCGATGACGAATACCGCCATCAGATAAAAAACCAGCGCCAGCTTATAAAACGACAGATAAATGGACTCCCCGCTAATCCAAATGGCAAAAACCATAAAGCACAGGTACATGGCAAACGCCACCATCCGCACACAGCTATTCCAGTCCACCATATACCAAACACATCCCCCAAACGCCACTGCCGCGCAAAAAAATGCATAGCACAGGATTGTCTTTTGGGGACGGAATCTTGATTTGCTGATTTGCAGGAATATTAAGATTACTCCTATTAAACTAATGACAAAACGCGTAAACGCTATATAGACTGAACCACCTAACATATTTGAAACCATACTCCTTTCAAAATCTGCAAGCTTGGAAGTATACGCAAAAACTTGCCGGATATTAAATCTCACTATATCAAATAAGGGTATGACCGCAAGGCGTTTGGTACGATTCGCATGTTTCGGGGTACAATTTGTCATTTTTGGTAAATGTCATTGTAATATGGTCCGCCGATAGCAAAAAAATAAAGCGCTGTAAAATACCTTGCATTTGCATATGGCATGTAATAAAATAAAGACACTTACAAAAACGGTGCAGAATGAATGATTGCTGCCGTCTGTTTCTCAGAAAAATTTTAAATTTCATACAGGGAAAAGAGAAAGGAGTATCACGATATGGCATTACCATTGGAAAAAAGTTATACAATTGAAGATATTTACGCGCTTCCGCAAGGACAGCGGGCGGAATTAATCGACGGGCAGATGTATATGATGGCGCCGCCAAAACGAGTTCATCAAAAACTGGTTCTCAAGCTTGCCAAAATTATTGATGATTATATTGACAGCAAGCATGGGGACTGCGAAGTTTACCCGGCTCCGTTTGCCGTATTTTTAAATGAAGATGACCGAAATTATGTCGAACCGGATATTTCTGTCATCTGCGATAAAAATAAATTAAACGATAAAGGCTGCAACGGAGCGCCGGACTGGATTATTGAGATTACTTCGCCCTCCAATCCGCAGCATGACTATGGGATTAAACGTTTTAAATACCGTACTGCCGGCGTACGGGAATATTGGATAGTGAATCCCGAAAAGAAATCCATTATTGTTTATGATTTTGAACATGAGCAGCAAACGAATCAGTATTCTTTTGAGGATACGGTTCCTGTATGTATTTATGAAGATTTGAAGATTTGCATTGATGAGATGCTTTTATAAATTGGTGAAGGAATGCAAAAAACGGAGCAAATCTGCTCCGTTTTTGTTACGTCTGTTATTTTATTGTGTCCTCGTAATCGTCAGTGCCAATTTGCTGACGGAATCGCCGGATTGGTCCGTTTTATCAGCCCGGAGATATATTCTTTGGCGTTTATTCAGGCTGCCTAAATTGCATTTTTTTGAAGTAACCACATTCCAAACGCCTGCATTTTTTAAAGCGTCCGCATCCGACAGCCCATACCTGTTATAGTATATGTCATAATAACAATATCCCGTATCAACACGGCTTTCTGCCAGCAGCTTATACGTTCCGTCCTCGGGAACGTCAAATATATAGTACACCTTATCGCCGTCTTCAAATACACGCTCCAGTTCGATGTCTTCCGTAATGGTTTCCGTTTTTACCGTTTCCTCCGCTTTTGAAACGCTTATCGCGGCTCCTGTCGCAGAAGATGGTTTCGGAATGGAAAGATATACGGTCTCGCCTTGTGCAACCAGTCTGTTGGCAAACGCGATGCTTCCTGCACTTCCACTCATAGAGCTGTAAAGTGAGTCGTTGGTTCCTCCAACGACCTGACTGTCCTTCATCAAATAAGCGGTACCAGTCGCGCCAACGCTGCTGTCTCCCGCATACGCAACGTCAAAGCGATAAAGACCTGCGTCCGGCGCCGTAAAAGCAGTCAGACAGCTGCTCTGCCCGCCGAAGGTTATCGTATTTTCTCCTGACGAGAGTGTCTGCGCCTCACTCGCATATTCAATTGTAAATTTCACGTTTGCAATAGCCTGGGTTGGCATTACATTAATATAAAGCACATCGTTTTCTTTTAAAAACAATGGTCTCGGGCTGCTGCCTGTCACAGTCTCGCCAATACTATCCGAAGGATCTATATACAGCTTTATTTGCACACGCGCAGTATCCCGATTTGTAAAGGTATAAAGTCCCGTCTTTGGCACGGTGTACAAATATCCCTTTGTGTTGAGAATACCCTGCGGAAGGATTTGATCATCAACAGACACAGGGACGCCTTCTATTTGCGTTGTCTCTATTTTATTAATTTTCACACTCGTTGACTGCTCGTTCTCCGATGTTGTATGTAATGCGATATAAATCGTTTCGCCCTTTTCATAGTAATAATTCTGCCAATCAAGATGCGGATTCCCCGTCATTTTTTTGTAGTACGACAGGATACTGAAATCAGAAGTAGTCTTATCAATTACATACCGCCCTGTTTCCGGCGCCGTAAAAGAACACCATGTATTCCTGCGTACATTGTTTTCCTCACTTACTTGCCCCGCTACGGGAATATTCTCCGTAACGCCGACATTAAGCTTCATCGGCTCGATTTTCGCAATTTTAACCGTTACGGTGACTGGCGTTTCGTTTGTCGTTGATACCTTGAAAAAATATCGGTCTTCTATATTGCACTCTGCGTATCCCTCTGTGATCGAATTGTGGTTCGGATTCGCAAATGTATCATCATAAAACAGACTTACCGCAGCGTCCTGTGCGTCTTTCGTATAGGTAACTGCATATCTTGCAAGCTCGTCCGAACCCGTCACATACATAAAATACGCAGGTGCTTCGCTCGTCACGGTCACTGTTTTCTCCGCTGTCCCCGAGAGTTTATCCGAGAATTCCACGGAAAATGTAAGCTTTGCCGCAGTATCCCGTCTCGCGCTTAAGTCAAGATAAATGGTCTGATCTTTTTCTAAATCAAGCGCATGCCGCACGTTGTTCATAGAATGCCAACGATCACTAGGATCCATACTGTTTTTGTATGACAAATCGAAATTTCCTTCCGTTATATCACTCCGGAAGAGATACGTATTCGTTTCCGGCGCCGTGAAAGAAAACCATCTTCGCTCATTTGTACGCAGGGAAAGCTCCTGCGGGTCATTCATTGCCAGCGGTTCTACCGCCTCCTTTAATACAATAACAGCTGTTGTTGTAATTTCCCCGCCATTTTCATCAAAACCCAAATCATTTGCGGATACCCTGATGCTTTCCGTCTTCTCTGTCGAAAACTCCTTTTCTCTCACAAAATCATAAGCTCCGATTGTATCCAGTGTATTGGTCGGATTCCTCTGCTCCAGCCCGCCGGTAAACAACTGCGCCGTCAGCTTATGCGTATCCCCTGCGGCATTGTCCGCTCCGATATTTTCTGTCACGACAGACTGCACTACGTATCTTATATCCTTTGGCACGGTATACGAAAACCACTGCACGTCGTTGTTCTTAACGGTAACGGATACAGGCTCTCCTATTTTGAGTTCAACAGCGCGGACCTGTGCCAGGCTTACCTTGACATTCGCCGCATCACCGCCTTCTTTATCTGTTGTAATTTCGACATAAATTGTATCGCCAACTGCCACATCGGGCTTATAATTCGCTTTATCTGACACAATCATCTCATCTTCGTCTACCAATGTAAACGCATTTTGCTCAATTGCATTTTTATAATATCTTAAATGTACCTGGTAATCCGCATCACTTTCCGCAGTAAAAGCACGGAACCGGTATCTGCCTGCCTCTGAAACAGTAAAGGAAACCCATCTTCTGTCGTCTGTTTTGACAGAAAGCTCTTTCTCTTCGCCGTCAGACAGATTTACGGGAATCTCAGGCGTCACGCCGATTGCTGCGGTTGCCGCCTCGTCTGCACTGATTTTTAAGATTACTTTTTGCCCTGCTTTAAGCGTCATTTTTCCGGAAAAATTGCCGCCGTTGTTTGCAACGCCCCATGCAGCGGAGTCAAAATCCTTTAGACTTTCGTAATAATCCGCGGTCAATATGGCAGTCGCATCCTTTGACTTGAATGTATATAATCCCTGCTGCCCTGCCGTGTAAATGTACCACTTTTCTTTAACCCCATCAGTCAACACAAGCGCCGCACCGTCGTCAGTCAGCTCCTCCGGTGTTCTCTTTTCCGCATAAATAGTGTATCTGCCTGCAGGCGCTTCAAAATGGATGATTTCTTTATCCTCTAGGGAAATATCTATTTTTTCAATCCCCTCATCATCTGTCCATATCCTATATTTGCCGCTGCCGAAACCGTTCATTTTTTCATCATAGACCGTCAGACTCCCCGCCAATCCGGGCAGCTCCCTGGAATAAAATGTATACACATTATCCTCCGTTGACTGGAACTCCACAATCTGCTTTATCTCACTGTTAATCAAAACGGAATCGTCGTCTATGGTAAAATTGTTACCCTGCTTGACATAATCCGATATGCGCATTGTAAAGCTGCCGCGAAGCTTAAAGTACAACGCCTCTCCCTCCGTCATCCAAATACCGTCCCCACGGTTAATTTCCGACGCAAGGATCTGCCGTTCCATAGAAGAAACCACTTCCACCAATGCGTTCGGCTGACAATCCGAACGCTCAAATGTATATATTCCTTTTGCAGGCGCCGTAAACTTCACCCACCGATAGTCATATGACGCATTCTCAACCTCAGAAGGCGTTACATGCACATCATTCTGCAATGTCATCACTTCAATCTTCGCAGTATAATACGGGTCAAACCGGAACGGATATTCATAGGTAAATTCATAATCACCATAATACGTTTCTGCATTTCCGACTGCCTTTACAAATACAACCCATCGTGCAATGACCTTCTTCGTAATCTTTGAGGTTACTTCAATTACGGCAGAACCGGGCTTTAAGGCATTGAGCTGCGCCGTATAGGTTCCCGCCTTCGACTTGACTGCCGCTACCTTTGTATTGGAGCTCTTCCATGTCAGTGTATCCGTCATTCTATGGTTGGCGGGCGTCGTTACCTGCGCACTCAATGTATATGCATTTCCGGATGTCAGGTATTTTCTATCCTTTAACTCTGCATTAAACTCTGTCGTTCCACCTGCTTTTGCGTACACGCGAATCGGCATTCCGCCGTATCCGGCCTTGGAAAGCGCATAATATGACGCAGGAAAATCGGTCGTCTTTACCGTCTTTTTTGCAGGCTTTGCCGAAGCTTCATCTCCGTATAACGCCGTAACGGAAACGTTATATTTTGATAGACGGATAATCTTATCGTTCTGATACTGCCCCGTCTGCATAAACGTCTTTTTCTTTCCGTCGCAGCTCGTATAATCGTATGCATCCCACCGGAAGCTATCTACAAGACTGCCTCTTGCGTCCGTTATATCAATGCGGTACTTCACGCCGCTTAAATCGGTGTCAACCGGATATGCAAAACTGATTATAAATCCATTATCCACAACATCTGTTATTTTAAAATCCTTTACCGGATCAATCGGTGCAGACTGTATTGCAGCCGTTGCCGAAAGCGCTCCGTCCGCAACAGTAAGACTGCATTGTGCGTTTGGTTTTAACGCACAAATCCGGTAGTCCCCGTCCCCTGTAGCTTCAATGTAGAAATTGCCCTCGTTGTTAACCCTGCTTATCGTCTCTACCGGAAGCACAAGATTTGACTTATACGTAGTTCCCTTTACCGCATCCAAAACGGTGCCGTCGTTTCGATAGTTGTGATACGAAACGCCCAGGAGCGCTGTCTTTCCTTCATAATAGGTCAGAAGGCTTGAAAGGTATAGCTGCCTGCCGACAGCAAGCTTTGCGGATTTTGCCGTCATGCTGTCCGCCGTTGCACAGATATTTAAGCGAATGCTCGCCGAACATCCCGTCACATCGTCGCGCACATGAACATATACCGTACCTACGCCCTTAAACGTAACCTTACCCTTCTTATCAACGGTTGCGATGTCCGTTCTGTCATAATATTCGCCGCCTGCATATACATAATATCTAAAGTCCCTTATTTCATCGACCGTCACATCCTTGTCGGGTATTTTCGGGTCTACGCTGTTGGGGCTTGCACTTACCCAATAGGTAAGCTTGGGAGCTGCCATTGTCTTCCCGTACATCTTATCAAGAGGCAGGCTGAGCCACAACATGTCTGTCTGATCTGCCGCAGGGTCCGTTACATTCTCCGCAAACAGTCCATCCGTATAAAGCTGCTCCGTCTTACTTGAAAGTGTAACTGTTTTTACTCCTGTTGTAAATTTGTCCTCACCAACCTTGGCACGCAGGCGAAGCTTTTTTATCTGCGGCTTCGACGTTTTAAAGCTTTTAACAGTTCCCGCCGCTGACAGGGAAACGCAGGAACCATCCGCAAGCGTCCGAATGCCGCTTACATTTCTCACATAAACCGTATACTCTTTGTCCGGCAAAAGATTATTTATGGTCTTCCATGCCACAAGCTTCGTCTTTGCATCCGTTACCGTTTCATTTGAATAATATACCGGCTCCGCCGCAAAAATGCCCTGCCACTTGCCGTTTTGGATTTCGCCGATTGCGCTCTCAAACGCATCTGCCTTCTGCTTCCCTTCCAAAACATAAAGCTCCCTGCGGTATCCGTTTGCAGGCTTTACATACTGAAGCTTCACACGGGTATCAAACGCCGCAAGCGTCTTTACGGCGGGCGCTGCCACATCACTGACCGTAATCAATACCGTTGCGGCTTTTGCCCCTTCAATCGGCGTTTTGACACCGTTTACCATTCTGACAGGAAATGCCGAAACAACTGCTTTTCCGGGCTTTAATGCCGTTGCATAGCCTGCCGTCTTCTTGGCATCGTCTGCCGTAATGCTGATAACGTCATCACCCTGCGTTACCTTATAATCAATATGGATAACGTCACCAATCTGTTCCTTCTTAATTTTGACATCAAGCTGCTGCTCATCACCCACAGCCATCTTTGTATTGACACTATTAAAAGAAAGGCTCTTCGGAGCAACCGCCTTTGTCAGATCATCCTGCAATACTGCATCCACAAAATGAATGGTATACGTTTCGGTGTATCCGTTTTCCCATATAATATCAAAGCTTTTGTCCGTTTTATCCTTTACAGGGAACAGCACATAAAAGCGGCCTGCTGTGTCCTCTTCATAAACAAATCCGCCCGCCGCCTCAATACTGTTTTTGTATACAAAGCTGTCCGCGTATTTGTCATAGTTGCGATTGTCCTCCATAAACTCATAAGGCGCATTGACACGGAACGCGAAGTAATTTCCCTCTCCGGCAGTTATATCATCATATGCTTCAAGCGCATCCGAATATATGTACGGAAGTTCCGAGATTGGCGTAATCGTCACTGCCGTTGCTTTATTTTGCTGTACAAATGCCGCCGTATTTCCAAAAAACTCCGTTTCCTGCGCTTTGGAATTGCCTCTGCGCGTCGCAGAAAAGGCTTTTCTCACATAATTGACCTTATAATCTCTGACATACGGATACCCAAGCGCCCCCGCAAACTGCACTGCATATTCCGTATTATAACGGATATATCCGTTATAAACCGCCGCGCTTCCTGCTTTGCTTATTTTGGCACGCGGCTCGCTATATAAATAACACTTGTTATCATCATCAAATCTATAGTACGCACTAAATCCAAGCCTCTTTGTCTCACTGTCATCATTACAAGGTGTTCCATACTGAAACGCCGCTGCGTCCGCTTCCGCAAAACCTTTAAACTCCGTTTTTGACAAGTCATAAACCGCGCCGTCCGAAATTCTTGTATCCGTACCTGCCGGAATATCTTCCATTAGAGCCGGCGTTACATCAAGCGCTATCTGATTGATGGTGTAGCAAACGACCTCGCCCTTAAAATCGTAGCGGTATGTTTCATCACCCTCAACTTCAAATTCCAGCGCATAAGAACCGCCGTGAAGCATTTCGTCCAACCCGACATATCTGTCATAGCCATAATAATCCGCATAGGTATTATCCACTACGTCATACGCTATCCTTGGCCAGTTCTCTCTTGGAATCACCTCTCCCGTTGCGGCATTTGTAATCGTCAGCGCATTTTCAAGCGCTGCCACACCTTCCTCTTCCGAATCATAAAAAGGCTTTCCGTCATAATCCTTTACCGTCGTAAGCTTTGTTTCATCCAACGCAAGCACGACTTCGATTCCCTGCGTATCGCTTACCGTAATCGTCTCGTAATCATTGTGATACACTGTTTTGTAAGACGGAGCCGGCGTCATCTCCTCTTCATAAACAATCTCATAATTTCCGTAATCTGCATTGCCGCTCTTTAGCTCAACGCCAAGCCTGTACGTATCTGCCGCCGTTTCCGTTAACAAATCATACGTATCAAGCTTTACATATTCCGTCTTTCCATCCGCATCCTTTTGCGCCTGCTCCACAAACCAGTCAAGCTTGTAGCAGTTTCCGCTATAGTCCTCAATATCGCTGTAATACGACAATTTATACCAATCGGTCAAAAGGTTTTCTTCTGTTTTAACCGCTTCGCTATACTGATTTTGAGGCACTTTATAGACATCATACTTTCCCTGATAATGCACGTTACTAAGATAGCGCGCTGCGTCGTCTCCCGTATACGCTAAAGGAATGCTTTTAATGTCGACAACAAGCTGCTGCTTATCAATTCTGTAATAAATCGTCTCCGTGCTCGGAACATATCCGGTCTTTGCAAAACGAATCTGAAGCATATACTCGCCTGCGGCAACCGGTATTCCGTTTTGAACTGTTGTATTCACCGCACTGGACTTGCTGACCTTCCAGCCAATCTGCTTTCTATTGTCCGGATCTGTCTCGTCATAATCCGCTTCAATTCCGGTAATCCGATACCATGTATACTGTATCGCAACGTCATAATCTTTTGCCGCTTCCGTGCCGTCCGCCGCCGTTACGACTGCCTTTTTGTAGTCCCCCCTTGCGCCGTAAATACCCGCTCCGTCATACACCTTTGATACAAGCTTTGCAGGCTGGTACAGCTCATTGAGATTTTTTGTGTTAAAGCCCTGCTGCAAGATACCTGATACATCTATTGTCGTCTGCTTTGCCTCCTCGACAGGCACGTTCACGTATTTCCCGAAAAGGACATCCTCCGATGTCACAATGGAATGATTTTTGTCTTCCGCATCGACATCACTTCCGTTTACGTCAACTTCACCCTTTAAGCCCAATTCCAAATTGCCTTTATTTTTATAAACAGCCTTCTTTCCCGTAAACACAAGTCTGTAAAGATAATCCTTATCAAGCACGCCCGCATCCGCTGTCCATATTTCCTTTCCGTCCGCATCCTTTACGGGATTGCCGTCTGCATCCTTTTTTGCGCGGATTAAAGAAAATACCGGCTCAAATGACTGCATTGTATCTGCCTTGCCATCATCATAAGAAACACCCCAAAATGTGTTTCTGTCAATTGTAACCTCGTTGTTCGCAGCGTCAAACAATTTATAATCCGCATACCGCAGCACATCGGACGCTTTCATGCCCGTGTAGAATGTCTCCGCAGTACTCTTGAATTCAGGCACAAGCGTCAGCGGTGCCCTTTCAATAACTACTTTGATAAAAGTTTGACAATTCGTCGCCTCACTGTAGACCTTCGCGTCCTCTTCCGCAGGATAATAACGGAATCCAAGATAATACGTACCCGCCTGCGCCGGCTCCGCCTCCTCACCTTCGCCAAGCTCCGCCTTTGCGGAATCAAACCACACCTCCGTAACTGCCGCATTTTCAAGCACTTTTCCCTCCTCGGGGTTCAATGCATCATAGGCAAGAACAGAGATGTTCAGTTTATCCTTAATCAATGCCGCATAGCTGAATTTTTCCCCGTCGTAAACTTTTGCAATGGACTCTGACGGATTTTTCTGCTCCGCTTTTACTTGCGTAGTAATCAAATCAGCAATATGGAGATTCAATACGATTTCCTCGGGAATCGCATAGTTTGATGATGCCTCCTGCTTTAAAACAGGCTTCACTTTCGCAGCATAATCCAAACCCTCAACAAGCTTTGTCTCACCTGAAAGGGCAGATTCCATACTATGCGCATCGTAAATCTCTACGGAAACAGACTCAATATATGCTGACTTTTCGTCCTCACCGATTATCTCACTGTTGTCCTCCCAAGCGCTGTCCTCCTGCCGCAGCTCATATTTCAAATTATCCTTCCACGCACTGACCGTTGTCCCCGGCTGCACATATTCATCCGCAAGTGCAATCGAAAGCTGTCTTTTTGCTATTTGAAAAACAAGTGTTATTTCAGCCTGTGAACATGTATTCTCAACCGCATCAAGCGACACAAGGAGCTTATAATCGCCCGCCGCTGCCGGAACGGCACCTTCTGCCAAGCTCGTACCATCCGCCTTTTGCCACTGATATTTCAGACTGCCATGTAGTGCATTATTTGTTTCACCGTCTATTTCAATCGAAAGGATTGTTCTGTTTGCACTCTGAATATTATTTAAAATTACAGAAAACGGATCGCTGTTATCCGCGTCATACTTTACCAATACAATCTCTTTGTCAACATCATATTTGTAAAAACCTGCACATGCTTTTGCCAGGTTTTCCTTATTCACGACAAGCTTTGTATCAAGCGCCTTCTCCGCGTTTTTTTCGGATTCCTCCGCAGCTTCCTCCGATACGGCAGTCTGCACGTTGTTATCATCTGTTGCTGCATCGGTACCGGCTGTTTCTGTCTCCTGCGCTGCGCTTTCTTCCGCCTCTGTATACCCCCCCCCAGTACTTGCAGGAGTATCCTCTAAATTTTCCGAGCGCTCACTAACGGCTTCGTCCTCCTCCGGAAATGTTTCCTGCGTTATTGTGCGCTCTTCATATTCCGCAGCAAACACAGTTTCCGGCATCGAACCAAATACCATGCTTATACTCAAAATCATTGGCAGCACTCGTTTTAACAGTTTGCGTTTCAACATTTTGTGTAGTCCTTTCTTGTAAACATCTGTTATGTGTTCCCCCCTCTGTTTTGGGTACACTGTAGCATCTTTTATTATATTCTTTATAAAAGTTTAATACAAGTATCTTAGTTCTATTATTTGAGGAAAATTGGGATTAGACATTTTGTAATCGCACAATTCAATTACATTAAAATATTATATTTATAGTTCCTACTATCATATTGAATATGTCAGACTTGAATTCAGATAAAATTGACAGCCATAAAAAGGAATAATTTACTCCCTTTTTCGTTTGCCTATAATATTCTCATTATATTAATAAACAGGAGAAAATCTTTTCTAAGATTTTCTCCTGCTATATGTGTAAAAATTACAATCTTATTAGCTTATTTTAATTCTCTATCTGTTGCATAATATGCAACCCTTGTCTTTATACCGGAAGCCGTGATTGTAGTCTTCTTTTTATTTTGCAGGTATCACAACAACCTTAGCCTCTACCTCTGCAGAGCCTGCCATTGCGATTACCGTAATTACGTCGCCGGCTTTGTATTTATCATTAAGTTCAAGTGTGCACTTCTTATCATTTACCGTCTTTGATGCAGGTATAAGCGTCATCTCACCTGTTGTCTTATCATAAATATACCACTTAACAGGATCAGCTGCCTTCTTAGGTGACTGTTGCTTAATGTTAATAACTGCCTTAACTGTCTTTCCTGCTTTAGCTTCTTTAACAGTTACAACATCCGACTTCAATATAATTTCTTCACACTTAGGTGTTGACTTAATTGTAAATGCCTTCTTAATTGTTGCATACTTGCCTTTTTCATTCTTATATACAGATGAAACTGTAATCTTAGCACTGCCCTCACCAACTACATTGATTCGACCATTGTCTACTGTAGCTACTGTTTCCTTGCTAGATGTCCATGAAACAGCTTCAACGCCGGGCACATTATTGTGCTTGGGATCAAGTGTAGCAAAATACGTAACAACTCTGTTTGAATTCATCTTAACAGTCTGCTTATTCATATCTGTAGAAGATTTACCAGCTACTACCTTATCAAGCTTTACATCACTCTGCTTTACTGTAAACGTATCTACAGTTGCCTTAATCGGTGATTTTCCTTTCGGTGCCTTTGCCTGTACAATCTCTACACCTTTAATTTCCTTATTGTCAGCGCCGATTTTTACCAAATCAGCAACAGGCGTGATGATAGGTGTAATGCCTGCCTTTCCTTTAACAGCCTTCTCACCCTTAGGAATTGTTATTTTAAGCTTATCATTATTCTGTTTCGGAACTCTGACAACCTCAACCGGTGTTGTCTTTCCTGAATATGTCGCGTTACTATCAATTGATGCGCTCTCAATTGCAAGCAGCGTCGCGGTAACTGTAACATTTACCTTTGCACTCTTACCGCTCGTTGATGTAGCTGTAACAGTTGCCTTACCTACTGATAAACCTTCAAATGTTACTTCCGTAAACGGCTTGTTATCATTCTTTTCTGTCTTTAAAACCTTAGATGTTACTCTAACAATTCTGTTATCGCTTGATGACCATGTAATGTCATCTGTTGTAGTACCGCTCTTTGTCTTTACTGTTACTGCCAGTTTCTTTTCCTGCTTTTTCGCTAAAGGCTTTAAAGTTGTCTTATCATAATTATCTGCAATATCATATGCAGGCTTCTTATCTGTAAAGCTTAATCCCGTAACAGGAACACCTTCACTAAGAACAATATCCTTAGCTTCAGCTGTTAAATCGCTGCCTTTTACTTTTGCTGTCAATGTAACTTTCAGACCGTCTTTGTTCTTAATCTTCTTGTCAAGCTTTAAAACACCATCTTTGCTGAATGTAACAAGCTTCTGCTTCTTTGCATCCAAACCTGTCATTGTAAACTCAACTGCATCAAACTCATCTGCAGAGCCAAATGATACATAATCCATCAAATCATATGTATGACCTGCATATAAAGTATTGTTAGGTATGTTCCAAGAAATAGCTGTAGGAGCCTTCTTAACCATTACCATAACTCTTGCCAAATAATCAGCCGAACCATCATTATCAGCATCTATGCTTGCTGTAATGCTGGCATAACCACCCTTGTATGCATTGATAGGGCATGTTGCTCTGTCATCCCATCTTGCAGCGGGTCTTACGATTTCCAAGTTTGACGAACTCCAAGTAATCTTTTCTTCTGTCGCTTTCTTCTGTGCATCGCTAATCTCTGCACCTGTCGCATACTGTACCTCTGCTACAAGTGTTTTTGTTTTCCCTTGTGACAAATCCATTACAAGGGATGATGCAGCCTTATCTGCACCTTTCTCTTTAATTACAATACCTGTAATATTTGCGTTATGCTGTAATACTGTAGTATCTGTATTTGTCGACGAAACTGTACCTGTACCTGTATCCATCGGGTCATGCTCATCAACACCATCGGAAACCCAAAAATTATCAGCAAACTCCGAAGCAAATGCCGTCATCGGCGTTGAAACTACCATAGCAGCCGTCAAAGCATATGCTGTCAGCTTTTTAATAAATTTTCCTTTCATAGCACCTTCTCCTCCATGTGTAATTTTTACTCTGTAATTATATATCTGCCAATTTTAAAATGCAAGCCTTTTTTCAGTAAACAACGGCTTCTCCAATATTTTTGTACGAATTGTACACAATTTTGTATTAATCCTTAGCTCTTTTAACATTAATGCCCGTCTCACCTTCCGCACGATTGCACACATTTATGTTATTTGCGGCAGCATTTCCGTCCGGATCCAGCAGACCGAACTCCAGTTTTTTTACGCGAAACTGCACATCCTCTAATATTTTCCTGTTAGCTGATATAATATCCGCCTGCAGCCCCGTCACAAATGTCTGAAACCCGATAATAATCATCATCGTCGCAAGAATCAGAGACTGAACATGTCCACCTCCGTTTCCGTTAAAATAAAAGAACAAAAACCGCACGCCGATCGTTATTCCGATAAAGATACACACACTGCTTATCATCGTAAATATTTTCATCGGCTTGTACATCAGGACTGCACGCAGGATCGTCAGCATGGATTTCTTAATATACGCTGCCATGGAATTCATGAGCCGCGATTTGCGAAGCTCCGGATTCGTATGTACAGGAACAGACGTAATCGCCATCTTGTTCCGTCCCGCCTGAACAATCGTTTCCAATGTATAGGTATATTCATTATGCACGTTTACCCGCATTGCGGCCTTTCTGCTGTACGCGCGAAACCCGCTCGGCGCATCAGGAATGTCTGTCTTTGACGCGACGCGTACCACCCAGCTTCCGAACTTCTGCAGTTTCTTCTTCACAAGCGAAAATTCGTCAATTTCATCTATTGGACGCTCACCAATTACAATGTCTGCCTCTCTTCTAAGTATCGGCTGTATCAGCTTGCCAATGTCCCCGCCGCTGTACTGATTATCTGCATCCGTATTGACAATAATATCCGCACCGTGCCGCAATGCGAGATCGATTCCCGCAAGAAATCCTTTCGCAAGTCCTAAATTTCTCTTGAAATGCACAATGTAGTTGACACCCCACTCAAGCGCTATCCGTTCTGTATCATCGCTGCTGCCGTCATTAATAATCAGATATTCAATTTCATCAATTCCATCTATCTGCTTTGGCAGGTCATTTAATGCAATTTCCAACGTTTCCGCTTCATTGTAGCAAGGTATTTGAATGATTAGTTTCATCTTTTCAATCTCCTCTCAAGCATCACTATCCACCGCACACTGCTCAGAGTCTTTTCCGTCCAATCCACTGCCCTGCTTATGCAAAAGGTCTGTTCTATACCAAGGTACTGAAGCGCCCACAATACCACTCTGCGCCGAAAAACGCCCTTTTTTAGGCGCTTCCTGCATTGCAGCTTTGTCTTATATTTTACGGACTCCATGTATTCCTTGACTTCCACGTGGTATTTGTCCCTTTTTTCTTTATCATATTTCGGAATTCCTGTTTCATTTTGATATAATATGACAAAATGTTCGCATAAGCTTATCCTAATATACAATTTTAAAATATCTTTGTCAACAATGCCATTTTTCAGATAATTGCCCACATATGCGTTATATTCGCGCATTTTTGGAATTATGTGTTCCACAAACTGGCAGGAATGGGATTTGGAACCATTGTTTATTCTCCAATAATATCCAGTATAATTGTCTGTCACCGCCTTTTTTGCGGCACATAATGTCTCTGTCACAAAAATCCAATCGTCCTCATAATTGATAAACCGTTTAAAACAAACACCATTGTTTACGAGAAACTTCCTATTATAAATAAACTTCCAAATTGTTCCATACAGATAATTGCCGCTTTTTACAAAACTATAATCATAGCCGCGAAATAAAAGCGGATAAAGAAGCTCTCCCTTAATTTCTTCCTTCCCGTATACACCATCCTCCACATGCTCATACGGACTCCTTTGCTCTTTCATAAATCTTCCTGTACTGCACAGCCCGATTTCCGCTTCATAAAGCGCCATTTTATTAATCAGACGCTCATACATCAAAGGTTCGACAAGGTCATCCTGGTCACAAAAACACACATAATCTCCTGACGCCTCCAAAAGACCTTTATTTCTCGCTGATACGATACCGCCATTTTCCTGGTAGATATAACGAATACGCTGTTCTGTTTTCATATAAGCCGCACACAGTTTTGCACTGTCATCCGAAGAACCGTCATCAATCAGCAAAAGCTCAATCTCTTTATAAGAAGCATTTAATATGCATTCAATCGTCTCACCCAAATACCGTTCGCCATTATACACTGGTATAATAACCGAAAGAAGCGGTCTTTTTATTGGAACATCGTCTCGTAATACTCCCACCGTCTATTCAACTCCTGCTCTTTATTAACCACCAATGCATAGTTTCCTATATCTACAACTGTTTTACACTTTTCCGCTACACGCGGGTCGTCCACAAGATACCGATTATTGATAATATAAAATGCATCCTCGTCAAAACTCATATCATAAATATGCGTCATCGTAATTGCCTGTTCCGGCAGCATAAACTGGATGACCGACGCCTGCTTGTAAGAAAGATAGTCTTCCGCAAAATATACAGGAAAATCCGTTCCCAACGTATCAATCCATGACGCCACTACAGGCATTGCCCCCTGCTGCTTTTCATTTCGTACCACAACATAATTGTCCACTATCGTATTGGCTAAATAAATCCACGAAAACGCCGGTATCAAAAGCGCCAAAACGCATCTGACGGCCGCTGTCTTATGCGACTTTATAAAACCGCTCCCTACTTTAAATACGAGAAAGAATGCTGCCGCAAGGCGAAGCACATACTGTGACAATATTCTGATTTTTCCATGCGGCACTTCATAGTTCCATATCACACGCCCAAACATCACACAGTGCGCAAGTTCAAAATCCGTTCTTCGAAGAGTGTCCAGTGCGTATTGGCAAAACCACGCAGCCGCCAAATACAACGCCAGACTTATAAGCGCCGTTATAATCCAACGCTTTTCTTTCATTAATATATTCAGGCTGTACAGAAGTAAAATCCCTATCACAAATTCATGATACCTTCCATTTACAAGATCGTCATTTTTAAAAAAGCCTTCTTTATAAATAGCACAAATCATGAACGTACCAAACCATGCAAAAAATACTCCCGTATACCATATTCTGTCATTCCAATCCGCCGCTGCCTTAACCCCGGCATATCCCCCGCCATTTGCGGCAGTACCTTTTACAGCAGCAATCAGCCTCTTTGCACTGTCTGCCAGCATCAAAAAGAAATTTGCAAACAGATTTCTCATCCCCCAGCAAATCACAAGCCCTGTGGATGCCGTCAGATAAAACCATTTTCCCACAATGCTTGTTCCCAGCCTTACCATACCGCTCTTTGAAAAAATACCTGTTATCTTCTCCCATTGACCAGCAAAGTCATTCATGGCAATTTTATCCGGAACTGCCTCCTGTACCGCCTGCAGTTCCCCTGCCCGCGTCACGACGTAAACTACAGCAATTGCCGCACCTGCTGCTGCCGCGCAAAGCACCAGTCTGACCTTTCCTTTATCCAGCAAATATAAAAGAATAAACAATGCCAGCCCTGCTACAAGAATTAATGCTGACTTTTTCGTAAAAATGAATTGAAAGCTGTCCGCCAATCCCCCCGGCTCATTCCCTTTATAACACACATTTTGCAACGTTCCCTTAATAATTGAATGCATAAGACTGCACCCATAAAGCGCAATCCCAAAAGCAACCGTATGCTTTAATGCATTCTTCCGCACAAACCGCAGATAAAGCACCACCAGGACCGACGTCACAAGAACTGCCAACGACCGCTGATGCACCGCATAAATATAAAATGACGTTACCGCATATCCGACATGATTTCCCACCTTCGGTTTGTCTATCACCCGCATCATTAAATAAAGAAAAACCCAAAACACAACATTTAACGTACTCTCCGTAAACGTGATGTGCGCGTAAAAAAGATTGGAACTGTACACCATCACTGTAAAGCACGCCATGCTTCTCACAGCCCAGTTTAAATTTTTCATATACCGCTTACAAAGCTGTACCGCGATAAAAAAGCCAATCACAAGAAACGACACATTGACCGCCTGCGCAAGCTGATACGTCTGCGCCCAGCCCAGCCCGAGCCACGCCGAAAACAATCTGATTGGCGCAAGCACAAGGCTGTAACCATAGGAATAATAAGCAATTTTACTTGTGATGGAAGACCAGTTACTGCCCGTAAAAAAGGCGCTGTTTGACCAGTACCCATACTCATCATCCAATAAAATAGGCATTGTACTTTCTTCTATTCTGTACGTTCCCACAAGAAACAGAATAACCGCCAATACACATTGAAATAAGACCTCCCTGTGTATTATAAGGAAGTCTTTTATCGTAACTAACGTTATTTTATGTGGTTTCATAAATCCCAAATGCTTCAATTTGTCATTCATCGTCTTTCTCTTTTATTACAATTAATTACAAATTTTCTTTGGCACAGTTTAATGCCGCCTCAATCACATCATCCATATCATAATACTGATACTGACCAAGCCGTCCGCCAAAAATAACACCTGTTTCCTTATCTGCAAGCGCTTTATATTTTGCATAAAGACTATTATTCCTATCATCGTTCATCGGATAGTACGGCTCTTCCCCGCGTACCCACTTCTGCGGATATTCCCTCGTCACAACTGTTTTCGGCTGTGTGCCAAACTCAAAATGCTTATGCTCGATAATGCGCGTATACGGCGTTTCATAGTCCGTATAATTCACCACCGCATTCCCCTGATAATTTGCCGCCTCTAAAATTTCCGTCTCAAACTTCAATCCTCTGTATTCCAACGCGCCAAGACTGTAATCAAAATATTCGTCAATCATTCCCGTAAATACGGTTTTCGCAGCCTCTGCCATAAGCGCTTCCCTGTTTTCAAAAAAATCCACACCAAGCCGGACATCAATTCCCTCCAGCATCTTTTCAATCATTCCCGTATATCCGCCAATCGGAATCCCCTGATACGTATCGTTAAAATAATTGTTGTCATACGTAAAGCGCACAGGCAGACGCTTAATAATAAACGCCGGCAGTTCTGTCGCCCTTCTGCCCCACTGTTTCTCCGTATACCCCTTTACAAGCTTCTCATAAATATCTTTTCCGACAAGTGAAATCGCCTGCTCCTCAAGATTTTTTGGATTGTCAATTTTAGATGCCTTCACCTGTTCGTCAATCTTTTGTCTTGCCTCCTCAGGCGTCACCACGCCCCACATTTTATTGAACGTGTACATGTTAAACGGCATACTGTAAATTTCACCGTGAAAGTTTGCAACAGGACTGTTCGTATACCGGTTAAATTCCGCGAACTGCTGCACATATTCCCATACCTCCCTGCTGCTTGTATGAAAAATGTGCGCACCATACTTATGCACCGCAATCCCTTCAACATCTTCCGTATAAACATTTCCGCCAATATGTGCACGCTTGTCTATCACCAAACACTTTTTTCCTTTTTTCTCAGCTTCATGTGCAAATACAGCGCCAAACAGACCAGCGCCCACTATTAAATAATCGTACATATGTTTCTCCTTAACCTTTAATTTTTCAATCTACTGCCCTCTAGTATAACAAGAAAACCCAAATATTACAATTAATATTTAATTTTGCTTGATAAGATTATAAAGAAAGCCTTATACTATAACTACATGACTGTCAACCTATTTTCAAGTCATTCGGAAAGAGAGGTTTTTTATGAATATTGTTTTGTTATCCGGCGGTTCAGGACAGCGCCTGTGGCCGTTATCCAACGACATCCGCTCCAAACAATTTATCAAGATATTCCACACGCAGGACGGCGAACTGGAGTCAATGGTACAGCGTGTCTATCGTCAAATTAAGTCAGTGGATAAGGACGCAGCCGTGACCATTGCCACCTCCAAATCACAGGTTTCCTCAATCCATAACCAATTAGGCGAAAATGTGGGCATCAGTATCGAGCCCTGCCGACGGGACACTTTCCCCGCAATCGCACTTGCGGCGGCATACTTAAAAGACGTTCAGGGTGTGGGTGAAAATGAGTCTGTTGTTGTCTGCCCTGTCGATCCTTATGTGGAAGAGGACTATTTCAAGGCAATACGGGAGCTTGGAGACCGCGCCAAAACCAGCAAAGCGAACCTCGTTTTAATGGGAATCGAACCGACCTATCCCAGCGAAAAATATGGTTACATTATTCCCGAGAGCAGCGATAACGTCAGCAAAGTTTCCATGTTTAAGGAAAAACCAACGCAGGAGACTGCGGCACAATACATCGCAAGCGGCGCACTTTGGAACGGCGGCGTATTTGCCTTCCGTTTGGGATACGTTTTACAGCGCGCCCATGAACTGATTGATTTTACGGACTACAGCGACTTGTATGCAAAATACGACACCCTGACAAAAATCAGCTTTGACTACGCCGTTGCAGAACATGAAGATTTGATTGAGGTTATGCGTTTTTCCGGCATGTGGAAAGATCTCGGCACATGGAATACACTGACAAAGGCGATGGACAGCAACAGCGTCGGAGAAGCGCTGTTCAATGAAACCTGCGAAAACGTACACGTCGTAAATGAACTAGACGTGCCCATTATCTGCATGGGACTGAAAGATGTCGTCGTTTCCGCGAGTCCGGAAGGTATCCTCGTATCCGACAAAGAGCAGTCCAGCTATATCAAACCGCTGGTCAATACACTGGAGCAGAAGGTTATGTTTGCGGACAAGTCATGGGGCAGCTTCCGCGTACTGGACATGGAGGATGAAAGTGTAACAATTAAGGTAACACTCCATGCAGGACACAAAATGAATTATCACAGCCACGACTACAGGGACGAGGTATGGAACATAATTTCCGGTGAAGGGCGAACCATTGTAGACGGAATGGAGCAAAAAGTAAAGGCGGGCGACGTCGTCACAATGGCGGCAGGATGCCGTCATACCATTATTGCGGATACAAATCTTCAGGTAATCGAAGTACAGCTTGGCAAGGAGATTAGCGTTCATGACAAACACAAATATGAACTCGAAAGCTAAACCGTTTTTATTAAAGCCTGCGGGTATGGACTATCTTTGGGGCGGAACCCGCCTTAACGACGATTTTTCAAAACAAATTGATATGGAACCTTTGGCAGAAACATGGGAATGTTCTACACATCCCGACGGTATAAGCACTGTTGCAAGCGGTGCGTTCTGCGGAAGGCTTTTGTCCGATGTGCTCAAAGAACATCCTGAATTTTTGGGAACGCATCCCGAAACAAAGGGCGAGCTGCCTATTTTGATTAAATTTATAGACGCAAAAAGGGATTTGTCGGTTCAGGTACACCCCGATGACGCTTATGCATTTGCAAAGGAAAACGGACAGAAGGGCAAAACGGAAATGTGGTATGTGTTAGATGCCTCAAAGGACGCGAAGCTGATTTACGGCTTCGTCCGCGACATTCACCCGAATGTATTAAGAAAAAGCCTGCAAAAGGGCGATGTCGAAAAATATCTGCAAAAAGTTCCCATTCACAAGGACGACGTATTCTTTATCGAACCGGGAACCGTACATGCCATCGGCGCAGGCACACTTGTTGCCGAAATTCAGGAAAGCTCCAATCTTACCTACCGCATGTATGATTATAACCGCATGGACAAAAGCGGAAAACCGCGCGAACTGCATATTGACAAAGCGATGGATGTCGTAAACATGAAAGGAAGCGCGGCGCCGAAACAGCAAATCCGTGTTTTAAAATACGTCCCCGGAAGCGCATCCGAATTGCTCTGCCGCTGCAAATACTTTCAGGCGGAACGTATGCTGATTAACACGGAACGCTGCCGTGAACTGGTATGTTTTCAAACTGAAAGCACCTCCTTTGAAGTGCTTTTATGTACAAACGGATGCGGCGTTTTACTTCAGGAAAACGGCGAAGCGCTGCATTTTTTCCGCGGGGACTGTATTTTCGTACCTGCAAATTCCGAGAAGATGCATCTCCACGGAAAAGCGCAGTTTTTAAAGGTGCGGTGCTAGTGAAATTATTTGCTTTTTACAGCCTTATACGATATACTTGAAACTTGAAAGATAACTTAGAAGTGGAGAATGGATACTATGCCGTTTTTAACATTTAACTCCCTATATTTTCTTATTTTTTTACTTGGTATTTCAGTCCTATATTATATCATGCCAAACAAATTGCGCTGGATTGTTTTGCTGGCTGCCAGCACCATATTTTATATTTCAGCCGGAATAAAAAAACTGCCGATTCTCGTCCTGACAGCCTTAATAGTATTTTTATCTGCAAAGCACATGAACATACGATTTGAAACAGCTGAACAGGAAGCAGACCAAAGACAGCTCAAAGGCAAAGAACGAATGGCATTCTTAGCTCCCATAAAACAAACCTGCCGAAACCGATACCTTATTCCGACAATTATTTTGGTAATTGCAATTTTATGTTACTGTAAATTTGGTGCAGATGTCTTTGCGTTTTTGAATAAAAATATAACCTTTTGGACATGGACAGATATTATCGTTCCTTTGGGAATATCTTACTATACATTTTCATCCATCGGTTATCTGCTGGATATTTATTGGAGAAAGGCAAAGCCCATCCACAATTACTTTAAATATCTGCTTTGTGTCTCCTATTTTCCGCAAATTGTACAAGGTCCTATTGCCCGATACCATAAATTGTCTTCTGAAATATGGAAAGAGCACCATTTTGATTATAAAAACATATGTTTCGGAATACAGTTAATGCTTTACGGCTACTTCAAAAAACTCGTTGTTGCCGACAGACTGGCATTATTTACAGGACAAGTTCTCGGAAACCTTGCGGATTATGAAGGACTGATTATTCTTATTGCACTGATCTTTTCCTCATTTCAACTCTATATGGATTTTTCGGGATGCATGGATATTGTGCGCGGCGCCTCACAACTGTTTGATGTTCGATTAGATAAAAACTTTGATCATCCCTTCTTTTCCAAAAGTGCAGCCGAATTTTGGAGAAGATGGCATATTACCTTAGGAGCATGGTTTAAAGACTATGTTTATCTTCCGGTTGTAACATCAGGATGGCTTGCAAAGCAAACCAATACAATAAAAGAAAAAGCCGGCAGGGAAGCCGCCAAAAAAATAAACGCTGCAATTCCCCTTGCCGTCGTATGGCTGCTGACAGGCTTGTGGCATGGGACAGGCTGGAACTATATTGTGTGGGGAATTTACTGGGGTGTGCTTATTATTTCTGCAACAATTTTTGCAAAGCAGTATAAAAAAATGGCAGAACTCCTGCACATAGACACAACAACACGCGGATACCAAGTCTTTCAGATGGTGCGTACCTTTTTCATCTTTACAATCGGAAGACTGATTACAGCGCCGGGAACGTTGGAAAATAGCGCATTAGCGTTAAAGCAACTGTTCCGTTGTTTCAATCCCTGGATTTTTTGGGACGGAACGCTCTATCGAATCGGGATGGACTACAAAGATTTTTGTGTTGTACTGCTAAGCCTCGTTCTTATTCGCAAAATCAGTATGCTTCAGCAAAAAGCATCCGTCAGGGAAGCGATTGCAAATAGAAATATCGTATTACGATGGGCAATTTATTATGGTGCAATTTTTGCAATTATTATTTTAGGAATATACGGCGTTGGATATAGCGCCAGCGACTTTGTATATGCGAACTTTTAGATTTCAAATTTGAGACAGGAAATGGAGGAATACAAAATGGAAGAAAAAATTTTAAATTTATTGTCGGAAGAATATCCGGAAATTGATTTCACCGCTTCAGATGAACTTGTTGACGACGGAATTTTAGATTCATTAACAATTACAGGAATTATTGCCACATTAACAATGGAGTTTGGCATTACAATCCCTTATGAAGAAATTGTTGAGGCAAACTTTAACTCTGTTGCGGGATTGGCAAAAATGGTGGAAAGACTGTCAGAATAGCGATGGCAGGAAGGAGGCTATGATGTTTGATACCTTAATCAATCGCATAAAGGAGCTCTCGCAAAAACAGCCGGATAAAATGGCTGCGGCATTCAAAGCCGAACAATTGACATATCAGCAATTAATGACAAAAATAAAAGCGATCGGCGCCATCCTTGCGGAACAAAATGTAAAAAAAGGAGATCGGGTGTTATTTACAGCGCTCTCAAAGCCCGAAATGATTGCAGCTTATCTAGGCGTTCAATATTGCGGCGCTGTCGCCGTCTTTTTGGATAAAAATGCTACCGTTGAAAGTATCTCGTTCGTCTATCAGGATACAGATGCTGTCTTGTTATTGACTGACAAACCCTTAAAAGGAATTGACAGTCAGATAAATATACAGTCCCTAAAAAAATTATATCATGCGGACACGGATGAGTGTTCTCGTTATAAAGAAATTTCCTATATAATGCCAGAAGAAAATGAGATTGCTGAGCTATTATTTACTACTGGTACAACCGGTAAACCTAAAGGAGTCATTCTTACCTACAAAGCAGTTTTTAATATTCTGAAAAACACAATAGAAGGCATTGGCATTCGGGAGGATGAACGCGTACTCCTGCCTCTGCCCCTGAATCATTCCTTTGCATTGAGAGTACTAAGGGCTGTTCTCTATCAGGGTGCAACTGTTATTCTTCAAAACGGATTCACCTTTGCAAAAGAAATCGAAAACAATCAAACCACTTACCAATGTACCGGACTGGCAGTCGTTCCGGCATCCATTGAAACGATTGCAAGGCAAATGCAAGGACAATTTGCTGAAATTATAGGAAAATTCCGGTATATTGAAGCAGGCGCTGGTTCCCTGACCATTGAGCAGCGAAAACGCCTCGTAAAACTTCTCCCCAATACAACAATTTATAACACATGGGGCTCTTCGGAATCCGGCGGTGCATTGTTTATTAATGTTACAGAAATAGCAGATGATGCGCAAAAAATCGGAGCACTCGGAAAACCGCTTTCGGAAATCAAAGTACGTGTACTGGATGAATCCGGCAACGAGATTCAAAGTGACCGCGACCATCCTGGCAGAATGTCGCTAAAAGGCGATATGCAGATGGCTGGATACTGGAATCGCAAAGATCTGACCGAAGAAACATTAAAGGACGGCTGGCTCTTAACCAGTGACATGGTATACAAGGATGCGGACGGATATGTTTATATGCTTGGCAGGGCAGATGATATTATTAATGTCGGCGGTGAAAAGGTGTCTCCCATTGAGGTCGAAAACATTGCATGTGAATATCCGCACATTCGCGAGTGCGCCTGTATTGGTGTTCCCGATCCTGACGGTATACTCGGATTTGTACCTGTACTTTTCATCGTGGTAAAGGATAACCTGTATTCACAAGAAGAAATGCACACTTATTTAGCGCAGCGTATGGAACGCTACAAACTGCCAATGCACTATGTACCGGTTCAGGAGCTTCCCAAAAACCGTATGCAAAAGCTTGACCGTAAAACCCTGAAAAAAATGTGGGAGGAACGGGGCGCCGAATCTCTTATGAATCCTGTTATTCAGGCAATTCTTACCAGAAGAAGTATCCGAAAGTTTAAGGATGCCCCCATCCCTAAAGATGTATTGGATATGATACTACAGGCAGGATATTACGCTCCGAGCGGACACAATATGCAGACGTGGCGCTTTACTGTCATTCAGGACAAGGAAAAAATTGCCCGATTAAAGGAGGCTGCCGTAACAACGTCAAAGCAGCACAATGTTTACTGCTATGGCTTTGAGAATCCGGCATGTCTTATTCTAATTTCAAACGATGACAGAAATCATAACGGGTGTCAGGATGCATCCTGCGCGGCAGAAAATATTTTTATTGCGGCACACTCTTACGGCATTGGTTCCGTGTGGCTTAATGCGTTAATGACATTGCGAAATGAAGAACCGGTTAAAAGCATTTTGGACGAGTTTGGCATTCCAGCCAAACATACTGTATGGTGTATGGCGGCGCTGGGGTATCCTTTGGCAGAAGGAACCTTGCTTGCGAAAAAGAAAGACGTTATATTTTATGTATAAAAGCAGGCAGACCGATGTGGTCTGCCTCTTTTACTTATACTCTTCTTCTATGATATATTTCTCAAACTGCTCTTCCAATCCATTGGTTTTTGAATTACTTCTTCTCGCCTTATGGTCTTCCGAAGAGGTGTCAAAATTGACGCTATCCAAAACAAGTTCCCGCTGCGTATCATATACTACAATGTTCAACCCTTTGCGGCTATTTACCTGTTCCTCACCTGCTAGTTTTATAGACGTATCTGCTCCTGTCAGCCACCCCGAACTATATACTTCATATGCCGCATTTGATTCACCGCATACTCCTTTATAATTCAGCGGACGATTAGATAAAGCTTCATATTTCACACTGCCGCCCTCGATGACAGCTATATAGGAATTTTTATCTGTTTCCGAAAAATCCGCCTGCAATCCTAATGCCCTTAGCGTCCAAATATCCGCTTCATTCAATCCTACGGCTCCGTCATTTGCCATTGACATAATAATGGTTTTGTCCTTAAATTCATTTGCAAGCATATCAAGATATGAAGTAAAATCCCTTTCTAATTCTAACAGCGCAACCTTCCGCACTTTTTGATATGACTCCAAGTCCCTGTTCCATTGCTCACTCCGTTTGGGAGACAGCCCATAGCGCTCAATCAGGTATCTTCCCAAATTATCAGACAACTTTTGTGCACCATGCAAATTCAGATGAAGGCCCTCGTCTGACGTATCGGTTTCCCAATCAATTCCTGCATCCGTATCATACAGTAAATCATAGTATGTGATGCCCTCTTCATTACACAACGTACGTACTTGGTGATATTTCTCCTCAATCCACGAAGAATTATAAAGCTGCGGCATAAATACGGTCGGCACCTTCACTGCCAATAACTGTATATTATTTTCGTCACATAACGCTTTCATTCTTCTCAGCCATTCAATATTTTTTTCAGGAATATCAGAATGATATAATGCATGGTCCTCAATTTTCTCGTTAACGCCCGCCGCATCATACACATATTCTATCTTTTGGGTACTTTCCAGCAATTGATCCGCCGCCAAATTCATCTCCCCGACCGTTACGTCTGCTGCGGAAACGGCGGAGTTCACCTGCCCACCTTTACTGTAATCATGTATATCGCCGCGCAGGCATCCCATAAAATCGTTCATTCTAAGCTCTTTCCAGCGCTCATGATACCTTAGCAGCGGAAACAGCAGTTCTCCCTTTGATTCATTACCGCCATTTGCACTTCTTTTATATTCCTGCAAAAGCGCCGTCTTATTCTCACCCAAATGCATTTCGTCTAAGACAAACCACCAATACTTTGCCTCAACACTGCTAAAGTATAAGTTTGATACATCAATAATAAACACCTCCGGACTCTGTGTCTTTAATGCCTCTGCAAGAATATAGTACGTCGCTTCTATCGGCTGCGTGGAAGTTGACAAATTATAGGACGTAATCCCATAGTCCTCATACAGCTCCATCGGAAGAATACTCTTACTGATGTGACTTGTAGAGCAAATCAACACATCAATTGTATGTTCTTCTTCATTATAAAAACCTGCCAGCTTTCCTGCATCATACGCTTTCGTATACGGCGCACGTTTTGGCATAAGAATATTCTGAATCATGGCAAAAAGGAATATTCCGATTATCAGAAAACTAATCGTTTTGAAAAATATACTTAAATGTTTACGCATTTTGTCTCCTTATGCTTATACAGTCAACGTTTTCCCCTTCAAAAAACTCCGTATTGCATACTCATTATAATTTATAAATACACCTTATCAAATATTTTTTCTGTTTCATTCCATCCAAAATGATTGCGAACATATTCCGCAGTTTTATTTCTTTTATCTGTATAGTAACTTTCATCTGCCAGTAATTTTAATATGCATTTCGTTATTTCTTCATCTGTTTCCGCCAAATCAATAATATTTCCATTCTCATCTATTCCCTCTGCTCCCACTGCTGTTGTCACAACGGGAAGTCCTAATGCAAGTGCCAGCAAAACTTTAAATTTTATTCCCGCACCTTCTTCCAATGGAAATACTCCAATTTTACATTTTGCTATGGCAGCGTTGATATCATCAACAAAACCAGTTATAACAATATTTCCTCCATGAAACTTCAATAATTCGTCATCCGGATTTGCGCCTATTATATATAATTTTTTATTTTTCAGATTAATATTCGAAAAAATACGAATAAGACGCAATGCTGCCCGCTTATTCTCTGCTCTTCCCATTTGCCCGACAAAACAAATGCTATTTTTTTCTTTCTCGTCATTTTGTTCCAAATTGTTTTGTGACGCTTCTATATCTACACCATAATATGGATTAATTTTATATACAGCTTTATCCAATCCATAATAATCAAATAACAGCTTTTTGTCTTTATCATTAAGGACAAAAACAGCATCCGCCCGTTTACAATATTTTAATTCCTTTTTTTTGACCAAAGAAAGCTGCCATTTATAATAAATCTTACGCAAACCTCCTGCATGTTCTGCCTGCCTTTTATACGACTGCTGTACTACATCATGTTCAACCATATTAAATTGAATTTTAGGAAAATACTTTTTGACAATTTGATAATATCCCATAGCCGTATAATCAGCATGTATAGCATCTATCTGCTTTTCTTTAATAATGTTGCAGACCCTTTTTTCAAAACGTTTGTCTATTCTTATAGCAAACAAATTAGGAGTAAATGGATGCAGTATTGCTTTTAAGCACATCTGCCATTTCTTTATTTCAAAAAATTCTGCCTCATTATCTGCATATTCCTTTGCCAGCTGCTTATCATTATCATTATTAATAAAAGAAATTAAATATAGATTATTCTTTTCTCTAATCGTTTCAACTTCCTTCCCCATTAGCACCCCACCAGCATGGCAGGCATGAACAGAAGGAACATATGGTGATATATACAATATGTTCATAATTATCTCCCTTTATTTTTTATCATTTGCCCTATATTTGTGTTGCATCACGTTTTTTATATATTATTAACAGAAATAATAAAATACATAGAAACATAAATACTGCGCAGTATCCTGCCGCTGCACCCATAAGCCCTTTTGTCTCAACACATGTATCCAGTAATGCTATGGAAAAAAGCGTCGTCACAGCATAAATTACGAACATATACCTTTGTTTTCTCATTATTGTAATCACATAATAAAAAATTACACTTACTGCATTAATGCCTCCAGCCAAAAGGAGAATAACCAGCACAAGCCTGTATTCCGATAAATCTATTCCATATAACAATGATAAAACCGGAATGCCTATCAAATATGCACCGATAATACAAACAAGCGTAAAAATCATAATAAACCCACATAATTTACTTACCATGGTTATCAAATTTCTTTTTTTACGCTCAACATAATATATTGCCAGTTTTGTTTCTATTGGTCTTAAAATAATGCCGCAAAACAAGTTTATCACAAAGTTTGGCATAAATACCGCCGAATAATAAATCTGCATTTCATCCCCGAATACTCTGTCAACAGAGAATTTGGAAGAATTTATCAAATAAGTATTTAAAAAATTACATGTTGCCAACGGAATACAACTGCTCACTAATTGTAAAAGACTATTTCTTTCAAACCCAATCCTTTTTTTATTGAGTCTGCGTGTTGGCACAATATCCAAATAATAAATAACTACAATTTCGAGAATATCCATAACTATAAGACTCCATATTATATTTTTTGTTATCAATATTCCCAAAATTAACACCACTGTACAAATTAACGTTCTAAAAAATATCGATTTTCCCGATATATCTATGCGGTTATTCCGCTGATATTCTCCCTCATATACATCAGAAATTCCCTCAAATATTTTATAAAAACAAAGCAAACCTACTATTTGTGCTTTTAAAATAGTATATCCGCTAAATGCTATAATCACAATAGAAGTCCCGAATGCAATTATGCATGTCAAGACTCTCATTCCGACATATTGATACAGTTTATATTCCCTTTTTACATCCGTAACTTGGAATGTCCTAATTTCAAAATACGCAATAGTAGACATCCATTGCGCCAATGACAGTCCAATCGAAAACATTCCCCCAGTACTCTCATCCGTAACCCGGGTTACTATAATCGTAATTATCAACGTAGACAACGCAAACAAAATACTTCCTAATGCATACCACTTATATTGGTTTTCTGTTTGATGTTTACTTTCCTTCCATAATGCTTCAGTGATCCAAGTACCCATAAATTACCATAATCTTTCTTGCTTTTTCTTTTAAATTTAATCCAGCGAATTTGATGCTTCACTTTTGCGGTAAAATTTGGCAATTTTTACCGCCAGCCATCTCGGCCAAAATTTTTCAAACATTTCAATATCCTCCCATGTTCTTCCACTCTCCTGAATCATGGCAGATGTTTCCGAATCCTCATGTATACGGTGTGCCATCAATGGTTTTCTACAGTACAAAAACTGTCCCTTTCGTTTGGAAATCATTTCCCACGCCTCCCAGTCTTCATTCGAACGAAAATGATTTCTAAATACTGGTTCAGGAAGATTACTTCTAAAATATGCAACAGAAGGACAGCAAATTGAATTTCCTAATGATAGTATTCTTCTTCGCACAAAAATACTATTCTGAAAAGCCTTAAAACTCAATGGAAACAACAACATTTTTTTTACTTTTAACAGCCTATTGTCTTTTATCAGTTTACCATTTCTCAGTTCATAATAATCTGTAAAAAAAATCAAAGGTTTCTTCGCCGATTCAGCCATTTCTTCTAAAGCTTTTGTATAGTTTTCAAAGTAAACATCATCCTGATGTGCAATCGTAAGAAGCGGTGTATTACATTTTGAATATGCAAAATTCCAATCCTGTGTTATACCGCTTTCTCCCTTATTTAAATAGAACGTAATGTCATATTTACTGCAAAGATTTGTTATGTAATCGCATGGCGTAGATGTTACCAAAATTATATTGGAGGGAATCGTTTGGCGTAATACCGACTGAATGCACTCCTCCAAATATGGACTCTCTCTATATGCACAGATTGCAAACGTGTGTTTATTCATATCATTTACTTCTTTCTTTCACAAAACTGCTCTTCTCACGCTTTTACCGCTTCAATGCCTGCCGTTTTCCCGTATTGCCAGCTCTTCTACTAAATTTCTCACTTTATCTTCTAATTGTGAAATCCTCACAGACATTAAAAAACATCGAATTAAAAGCAAAAAAATCATTAACAGAAAAATTAAATTAACCGGCGCCTGAAATCCCATTAATTCTGAAAGAATCCCTACCAAGTCGGGAAACAAACTCAAAACAACGAATAGCGCCGATAATCCAATCCAAAAAACCGTATCTGTGACCTGTATCTGCGATTTTTTCAACTTTCGTGCTATATACGTACATGTCAGAACGGAGGCGATAAACAATATTACCCTTAAAGCTATCGACATATCATATCCCTTTCTTTCTAAACCATTGTACTATTAATATTGATGAACACATATGAAACATATATTTAATGCTCCTTGACAAATTTAAGTAACTCTCCCCTGCCGTTCTCTCATTCATATGAACCTGATATTCTTCTACCTTGGCACCGCACCGTATTAGATACGCAATTGTATCGGGTTCCGGACCATAATTCATTGAAGTTGCCAGCTTCCTGATCATTTTCCTGTCATACAAACGCATTCCCGAAGTTGAATCTTTGATTTTTTTACCTGTTGTCATTAATATACACAGCTCTATCAGAAGGCTTCCTATCATCCTCATTGAAATTGGTCGCTTCTCTTTGGCAAAACGGCTTCCTATCACTACGTCTAATTTGTTTTTCTCAGCAAACTCAACCATTCCCTGTATGTATTGCGGATTGTGCTGTCCATCCCCGTCATACTGTATAGCGTAATCATAATCGTAATACATCGCATACTTCATACCTGTTTGAAATGCACCTGCCAAGCCCAAATTAATCGGTAAGTCTACTAAATTATAGTTATTTCTTTTACAGATTTTTGCCGTTTCATCATTTGAACCATCATTAACTACTACATAATCGAATATGTTATAATTATTTTTTAAGTTTTCTACCACATTTATGATATTCTCAGCCTCATTATACGCTGGAATAATAACTAATATTTTCATCTATTATATTCTGTCTCCCTGCCAATTTTAATAATGTAATATAGTTATGCCAGGCAAAATAAATACGCCTACATTTAAAAACTTGATTAAACCCAAGTTTTGTCTACTCTACACACAAGCGTATTTTATCATATATCTTTGCAAAATGCGACCAAAAATGTAATATTCCTAAATTAACTATTATGTACCGTATTTTTAATTCTTTTAGTCAGTTTAAACATATCCTTCTTTAGAGGTATAACCAAGAACTCATCAAAGAATATTTACTTACAAACGATAATATAGTTTTCATGATATTGCTTTTAATACTATTTAATTCCAACAGCATATACATCATGCACAAAATACATGTAAACGTAGGAGTCAAGTTATATATATTATTAACTTTTCCAGTATAAATCTGCAATCACGAAACAAAAGTACTTAGTATCCCAACAATAAAGAACCCAACTTTCTATTTCTTTGTCACAATAATCCTATCTACCACAAGTCTCAAATAGCAGAATTATAATTTCACCAAAAATACCGGATAAATCCCACCCCAAAGCTGGAATTCAATATTTTTTTCATTATTATCTTTATCTTTAAAATTTAATATAAAGCTCTATTGACTTACGTCATCTTCATGCATCAACAATATAAATAAGAATACATAAATTGGAAGCAGATAATAACATGCCAGCCCATACCTCTGCCAATATGCATGTGGTGTACCTATCAGGAGTGTTATAACCAATCCCGCCGATGGCGCTAACACCACTCCATACGCCATTTTCTTTCTTGCAATCAAAAAAACATAACACAGCAGTATAAACCAGCTTATATAAGACAATGCAAGCATAGCATCATCAAGCGGAAATGTCTCTTCTGCATTTTCACTCCATCCATACAAGAAATTTTTAGGGACAATCCCACAATTATCCCAAGTATAAATACATGTCAAATCTCCCGCTGTTATATTTTGTCTATTGAAATTTAATTCCCAAAAATTAACTGCCCAATATCCGAATGTGTTTAATTCCCATGCCTGAATATACCTCATCGGATTTTTTATTAACATTGAAAAATATGTTTTCCAAAACTTATCTATATGTTCATTCAAGTAAGTCTGATTAAATTCCGCATCCCATTTTAGACGATCTACCACACACGGTCTATACACTTCGGCATATCTGTCAAGCGGAAGCAAGTTATCCATAAATTCCCTATCATTTTCATTCATGTTACCATCATATGCTGCCACACTTGCCATCTGATTCAGAAAAATACCAATACTTTCAACAGGTTCCCCTGAAACACCCAGTTTATTATATAAAGGTCCGGTAATAATTAATACCATAAGAATAACTATTCCCATTCCAGTTATTGGTTTTTTTAACTTTTTAATAATTCCTTCTTTTCTTTTTAGAATCATTGTCAGTATCAATACAAGCTCTACAAATGCAACGATATATATTCCGTTATTCCTTACAAAACAAATAACTAAAATAAAAAACAAATTCTTCAAATAAAATTTTCTATCCAGTAAAATTTCATGGGATGTCATGAAGTCAAAAATAATCAATGTCCACACACATATGCTCGCCGAAAAAATGGGATCCTTCCACATGACAATACCATTAAGCGCAAAAAAAGGGGAAAACGCATAAAATCCGGTTAAAATACAAGCCATTTTCTTTGGTATGCCCTTGCACCAAAGCCAATACACTGCATACCCTAAACAACATGACACATATCCCATTTGTATAAGGGTATAAATGCAGCATCCTAAATTAATATCCTTAATAGCAGTCCCAATATCCAAACATATCTTTATAAAAAAGGAATATGCTAATGGATGATGATTATTCCACCCTACCTGTCCTACTGCCTGATATATAGAATTAAGAGAATCACCCAAAATCATTCCCGGGTAATAAGTCATAAGATATGGCAGCCATGCAATAAAAATAATCGCTGATACCATCAGCCATATTCTCCGATTCTTAATTTCCACATCCTGTATCCGTTTGAAATGTGTTGTCTGTTTTCCCACTAGATGTATTATTCCTTTTAGCAGAATCAATACAACTGGCACGAGAAATGAAAACGCCCATACATCCTCCACAGAATATTTAGAAATATAATTCTCGAGTTTCGTTCCAAAATATAGATTAAAATTTGTTTGAATATGATACCCCATCACCAATCCCAAGCTGAAAATCAATGCATAAAAAATACTTCCCACCTTTACTCCAGCCCAATTTGGTTCTTTGTTCATATTATAAATATAAAAAATTACACCCGCCAATGTAATCCATCCTAATCCATAAAACGGAATTCGCAAATATTCAAGGAAAACCCTGCTTCCTATAATAGAAATTAAAAGTCCCCCGCAAAACTTTTCCCATTTACAATCCTTTTCATTAGAATATATATATATCATAAATATAATTTCTAACATCATAAATAAAATTGCTGCCAAGAAATATAATATATCTGATATTCTTTTGTAGGGATTATTTATAGGTATCGATATTGTCATCCTCGGATCCGTATTAGATGGAGAAAAATATGTTCTACCCCCTTCTACATACCAGTCACAGTCAAATATCTCCGATACTTCGTTCATAAATGCCTGTCCACTTAAATCTAAAATCTTCTGCCCAGAACAATATAACTCCATCCCCTCAACAGAAAAGTCTTCCTGTAAATCAATGGGATCTACGCGAAAATGCATATCCCTGTCATTGATTCGTCCTATATTAAATTCCACTACAGAATTTCCATTTAATGTTACTATTGACGATTTTTCTTCGGATAGTTGTTCCTCCGAATTCCAGAAAAAGAGTTGTGCCCTGCCTTCTTGATGTGTCTCTCCATAATATAACCTTATATATACAGATACTCCTTTTGTAAGATTCGAAACCACATATAATAATATTACAATTATACACCCTAAATAAAATATTCTTTTTCTGCCATTCTTCATAACTCAGTCTCCCCTGACAGCCTCATATGCGCCAAACTAATTACTGTACTTTTGCAATGTATCCTTTATCATTCTTATATACAACCTCAAGCGTTGACAGATAATCTGTTATATCCCACGTATCTTTCTCTGGCTCCAAAACACAAACATATTTGCTTGTTTCCCTTATTTTCCGGATATAATCTTCTGGAGAAACAACATCATCAGTATTAATTTCAGGCTGATTAGCCAATGCATAAAAAACCTTATGAATCGCGTAGTCATGAATACCTACATAGAATATAGTTTCATCAACATATGAATTCATTTGCGCAACCTCACCAAACAATTCTCTTGTTCCAGTATCCACTGTCTCTCTAGCCATATTGTCAAAATTAAAGTTGTAAATGTCAAACAAACTACTTACACGAACTTCCCCAAAAACCTGACCATACCACGGATCTGTGTAGCCTCCCAGCTTATTCTCAACCTTCGACACGGAAAACACTGCTAGCAGACTACATCCGGCTATATAAAATTTAACACAACTCTGCCTGTTAATATTTTCAGACACTATGATAAATGCATTATAAAATGACAGAAACCAAAGAATATAGTAATTTTTAAAGTAATAATAACCTGATACTTTTCCATTTAATACACAAGCCATAAAAACTGCAATATAACACAAAGTCATAATTAACATTATTCCCGAAAAAGTTCTATATTTTTTTACTAAAACAAACAGAATAAACGGAATAAATAACACAAAATTGGTTGCAAGGTTACGATATATTTGCCCTTCCAAAGCCAACCCACTTATGGCATTCCAAAGATAATCATTGAGAACAGCGTAGCCTCCTGCCGCCACAACAGCTGATAATATCGCAACTGCCATCAGTCTATTGCGCGTTATCTTACCCTTTTCATACAAAAAAACAAATATATATATATATATTGAAATTAATATTACAGGGAGGAAAAGAACATATGATTTAATGAGGGAAAAAACAGTCAACATCAACATCAGACCCAAAATTACTTTATTTGCCTTACCCACTTTAAAGGTATCATACAATAATACAACAAAAATTACACATAAATTACCAGAACCTAAATAAGATGTGCCAAAAACCATATTATTTAGCGGATATCCAAATACATATGCGAGTATACACACAATTCCCATTATATACATACTTTTGTCATTTATATATCGCCTTATCAGGCACCAAAAAAGACCTGCATCTAGAATCAGTGTAACCAAATCTGTAATTATATATAATTCACATCCTGTTGCATATGGAACAAATGCATATACACACTCTAGCCATACTCCCATATTTAATGCATTAAAATACATTCCAGACAAGCTATGCTGCTTTGCTGCCTCTCTTGCCCACGATAAATGCACACTTGAATCCCACGTACATTGATAATTAAATATGTTCAAGCCCTTTCCGAACTGTCGAGTCGCCAAAATAAGAATTGCTAAAATCATAATAGCATTTGCAACGGCATCCCATTTATTAAAATAATATTTCTGTCTGCATTCTTTCTTTATAATAAAATACCACAATACACATCCAACCAATATATTAAATATTCCCAAAGATTTATTGCTCACTTCAATTCCTATCATTTGCAAAAGTCCAGCAAGAGCCGTTTGGTAACAAAAAAAGCAAAAAACTGCGACTGAAATAAAATTAATTCCACTTAATTTTATTTCATTTTTTTTAATACCATACAAGCCAAGCATCATCCAGAACACGCTAATCGCATATACAACTGCAAAAACTTTTTCCATTTTCCTTCCCTTTCTTTAACCTCTTTTCATAATATGTTGTAACATATTAATCTCCTGCAGTCTGTACTCAAAGTCATGTCTGTCTTTTACCCGTAACGTTGTCAAAATGATTCCTACCGAAAACAGGAGGATCGCCAATACCATGACAAAACCGCATACAATCAGTGTCGGAAACCTGTCCACAACTCCTGTGTTAATATAATCCACAAGTACAGGGACAAAGAATCCTGAACTAATCAAGGCTAAAGCTATTGCCAGTAAACTGAAAAACCAAAAGGTCTATAATTCTTATATAAATGCGCTATTGTTCCAATAACTTTCAATCCATCCGAAAACGTGTTTAGCTTCGACTCACTTCCTTTTGGTCTGTCGCGGTATTCGATGACCACATTATCTACTTTCATATTTCTGTCAACTGCAAAAATAGTCATTTCCGTTTCTATTTCAAATCCCTTTGACATGACAGGAAACAACTTGACAAATTGATAACTAAATGCCCTGTATCCGGTCATAATGTCTTTGATAGATGTTTTGAACAAGCTATTAATACTTCCCCGAACCAAACTATTACCGAAATTATGAAAGGGACGCTTATTTTCCGCAAAATAGGTGCTCGAAAGTCTATCACCCACCACCATATCTGACTGATAATCCCTGACAAGTTCTACCATTTTGGGTGCTATATCCGCTGGATAAGTATCATCTCCATCTACCATAATATACACATCTGCATCAATTTCACGAAACATACGCCGAATCACATTTCCCTTACCCTGTTGGTATTCATGCCTTACCACAGACCCTAACTCCTCCGCAATCTTGACTGTCTCATCCGTAGAGTTATTGTCATACACATAAATTACAGCATTGGGCAAACTCTCCCGAAAGTCATTAATTACCTTTCCAATTGTTTTTTCCTCATTGTAACAAGGCACTAATACGGCTACTTTATCCATCACAGTCCTCCAAAAATATTTATAGATGCGCCAAAAGGGGTAGCCCTTCAACCCCTCTCCCTTAGATGACATTTATTCCTTACACTACGCCAATTATAAATTTTTCAACTTTATATGACAATAAAATGCTTAATGCATTCTTTCAAAAAATGCTGTATAACGCGCTATTTGCCTACACTGTGAATAGCGCGTAACAATACCCTGCTCTATTTACTCAGCTCCCTCTTTATCTCCTTAAACATATGTATTGGTCCATATAGCACCAAACAGCGCAATGTCCTGACAACAATATTGTAGCTTTTATTCCTATCAACACTCTTATACACATCATTCACTTCATTTATCCTATTTGCCGCAAAACATGCCATTCGGTAAAGCATAACCTCATAATACGGCGTCTGCTTCGCATATTCCCAAAATACATCCGCAAAGTCTCCTTCCGGAAAAAGCCAAGGCTTTTCGGGACCGGCATAATGAATAATTTTAGGGTGTTTGCGTGCTTCCATATACATCTCATTCAGCCATCTCGGAGCAAGTTTAATAATCTGATTTATCCTGACATGCCCGTAATCATACATTACATTCCAGCTCATATCAAGAATCTTAACCTTATGCTCGCACAGCTTATTCAGTATATCCTGATCAAGAAGCTGCCATTCCTTAGAAGCCGCAACATCAAGGATCTGTTCTGTAGTGTATGTCTTTCTGAATTCCTCCAAATTCATCACAAGTGTTCCTGCCTGAAAATAATGATACGGATTATCAAGTGCAAGCTCCTTGTCCATATACTCTTTTTTGTCAGGCTGGTATCCATTGTATAATCCGGCTGTGTCAGGATCATATGCCGCTGCCAGTAAATACCCTTTTACATCCGTCACATAAAGCTCTGCCAAATCTGCCGTAGTCACCATATCGACATCTATGTACAGCACTTTATCATAATCTTTGAGCATCTCAGGCAAAACAAGCCTATAATATGTTTCAACGCTGAAATGCCCGCGGGTAAACAATTTATACCCGTCAAGAAACGCACCCGGGTCGGCAAAGCGAAGTGAAAAGTTTGTTTTTTCACCGATCATATCAAGCAGCTTTTTCTTATTATCTGCAATAATATCATGTGATAATATAATAATATCATAATTATTTTGCTCAGAAGCAGTGACCTTTATTGATAAAAGCAGTGTACTGATGTAAGGCGCGTAATAGTCATTCGTGGCAATTATGATTGGAACATTATTATGTCCAAAAGCCGGCTTTATCTCATCCGGAACATCTACATTTTGAAACAGCGTTCTTTGTAACTCACAGGTCTTGTGTTTCTTCTGTCTTTTTATGTATTCATAATAAATTCCAAACAAACGTTCTGCTAAAAAACCGCTTATCCGGTAGCCTTCAATACTATAATCCGAATAATCACGCCGCCTCTCATGTTCCTCAAGTATGTCAAAAAGCCACTCACTATACTCCATGAACAGCTCTTTCTTCATTATGAACATATTACAGTAATAACCATAAGGAAGCTTATATATGTATTCGTAGGCAATCTTATAATATTCAGGATACTTGTCCTTAATAATATCCAAAAGCACTTCCAAATCTTCCTTGTACTGATAAGGCGTCTTTACATATTGATCAAAGTTTGTATGCAGGATTTTATTCAGCCTATTCAGATACACAGGCGTCGTAGCTATAATATCATACTGATTAATCTTTTGAACCATAACGTCCTTGTCCAAATTCAGCTTTTCCAACGCATTGTCCGTCAAATATTCCATCTCAACATCTTCAAATAGATTGTGGTCCAACGTTTTATCCGCAAATGACATGTATCTTCTATAGTGGAAAAATCCATAATAATCTGCTTCTGCATTTTTCCATGCCCAGTACTGGGCCGTCAGTTCACAATAGCTTTTGTTTTTTTCTGAGATATTATCTCCCTCGTCATCATGAAGCATGTTTGCAAACCGCTTATTACTGAGCACGCTTCCCACCTGAATCGGTACAAGCAGCTCATGTTTTGGTATATAGCACTTCTTATGGCATGAAATAAAGATTTTAATATTCTCTGTCATATTTCTGTTTTCCCTCTCTAAATGTATTAAAGTTACATATTTTGATAATAATCATTGATATTATACATGTTTTCATTTTTTTTAACAATATATATTAAGCTTTTATTAAAGAAAAATGAAAAGAAAAAACTTCCATCCATTAAATGTGCTTACTTCTTCTTGATGCTTCAATAAAATATTGAAAACAATTTCATTTTTTGTTTAGTGCTAATACATATATACGATGCCGCTGAAAAGCAGCATCATACATTTACCCTGTCAGACACTTTTTCCCCTCAAATGCGAATCCGTATTTTCGGATTCGTTCGGACGCGATGCCTTTTGCCTCCAGCGAGGCGGCGTATTGCTTTTCTTCTATCTGCAAAAGCGCCGCCTTCACGGTGGCTTCCAAATCCTTTTCCCTTGCAGGGCGGTGAACCTTAAACTCTATGATGATTGCGTCATCCGAGGGATTTTTCGGTTCCAGCATCACGTCATAGCGTCCGAATCCGCTTTCGCGGTTTGAGGTAATTTCGTATCTGTCCGCCAGGTCAACCATCAGCCCCAGCACAAATCCATGATAAAAGCGTTCCGGTTCCGTGGTTTCCACAGAACCTGCTCCCGTATCAAAACAGCTGAAGGTCGCAAGCGCGACTTTGTTCATATAATAATTCATTGCCTCCGTGTCATCCTCAAGCAGCGCCTTGATAAAATCGTTATATGCCGGAACATATGTCTTAAACCAGCCCTCTATCATATTTTGGAACATCAGACGCACTTCTTTATTGGTGAGCTTTAAATCATATTCTTCTTTGCCCGCATCGGCATCCATCGAATATCGTTCAACCTTTAAATAACCGCTTGCAAGCAGAAGACTCCATATTGCGTATTCGTTGTGGTCAAGCTGGTTAAATACAATCTGCTCATCAATCTTTGTGTGAAGCGTTCCGCCTTTCAAGAGGTTTTCCATAATTATTTTAACGTCCCTGCTTCCTTCACGGATTAATTTCCCTGCAAGGCTGTTGGAACTGGTGTTTGCCCAATAAGCAGACAGCTTTTTGGTATCCAAGAAATTAATAATAGACCACGGATTGTAAATATCCGTCTTTTTCCCAAACGTAAATCCGTCATACCAGTCTTTTACCCGCTCTTCCATTTCGGATAACCCAAATTCGCGCAAAGCCTCCGACACCTCGTCCTGCGTAAAGCCAAATGAATCCGCATATTTATCCGATGTTGTCGTTACTACTGTCAGATTATTTAAATCAGAAAAAATAGATTCTTTACTAACCCTGGTAATTCCCGTCATAATTGCCCTGTCAAAAAACGGATTTGTTTTAAACGTTGAGTTAAACAGGCTTCTTGTAAACGACACAATCTCATCCCAATAGCCGTTTACGTATGCCTCCTGCATGGGCGTATCATATTCATCCAGTAAAATAATCGGTTTCTTCCCATAATAACGCTGTATAAAATCACTCAGCTTATACAACGCAATCACGGCGTCCGTATCCGCCATCCGCTCCGAAACCCTGTCAAAGTATTCCCTGTCCCGCGGCGTAAGTGTATCACTGTCCCTCAAAAACGCATATTTGATATACAAATCCGTAAGCGTTTGGCAGATTCGTGTTTTTGTCTTTACATACGTTGTCTCTTTTACGTTGGCAAAACTCAGGCTGATTACAGGAATGGTTCCCTGGAGCTTCCGGTATTTTTCTTCTTTCCATATATTCAGGTTTTCAAACAAATCGCCGCGGTTTGCATAGTCAATTGAAAAAAACTGCTCGACCATGCTCATGTTGAGTGTCTTTCCAAAACGGCGCGGGCGGGTGATAAGCGTTACGCTATCGCCATTCTCCCACCATTCCTTGATAAAACTTGTTTTGTCGATATAAAAATAGTTATTTGTAATTATGGCTTCAAAATCCTGTCGCCCGATACTGACTGTTTTTGGCATATTGGCAATTCTCCTTAATGATTATATGTTTTATCATAACACAAAAACTGCTGAATATGAATTGTTTTCTATTCAGCAGTTTTTCAGTTGTGATTATATCTGGTTTTAAACAACTCCTTTAATCATATGCACAATCATCCGCGGTATTTTAGTAATCATTAAACCCAGCCTATACGAAAAAGAATTGGATATTCTTTCATACTCTGTCTGTATATTCTGTATTTTTTCCGTCTGTTCTTTTGCTTTATTATTATATTCTAATATTTTGTTCTCCATTTCCTGTCTGTTTAAAAGTAATTTTTCTTCTAACTCTATGTTCCTTTCCATACTCCGTTTCAGTTCTTCTAAATGTTTCGCTTCTTCCGCCCGTGCCGACCTTATATTCTGTTCTAATTCTGAAATCTTCGCACCCTTGATATTTATGTCATATTGCTTATTTTCAACATCATAGAGCAGACTTAATATAACCTTATCTGTTCCCCAGTGTTTCAGGAATATATTATATCCTTCTTTCCTCTCTGTAACAGGCAGTCTATAATACCATGCATCAAAATTGTCAGAGAGCAGCCTTCTTTCAATTTTTATATACGTACTCTCATATTTGTCAAAACATTCCTGCAAGTATAAAAAGTCCCTGATTGTAAAGCACGCTGCTGCAGATGTACATCTCTTATCTAATCCTTCTAAATTTATTGGTCCCGGCTTTGATACGCCTATGGCAAAGTTATAATTATATAATTTACGCTCAATTCCCATATATGACTTTGCATAATAGGATATGATAAAATAAAGCATCATATCCTCAGCCATACAACAATTAATTTCGCTTATACTCGAAAAAGCTTTTCTACACAATTGAGCACTATATATTTTATCCACTAAATTATAATTATATTTTTCTTCCTTAAAACATTCTTCTAAAACTTTCTCGCCATATAAATTATTTATATATGGTCTAAAAAAGGAAACTATCGAATCATATTCATATTGTGACGATAATCCGGCATTTATCACAGTTGTCCCAAAGTGAAGTATCTCAACATTTGCGTTCTCAATTTCTTGAAAGGCGGTCATGCAAGCGTCATCTGTATAATAATCATCACTGTCAAGAAACATAATGTATCTGCCTGCTGCCATTTGAACTCCTATCTTTCTGGCAGCAATTCTGCCTTTATTGCATTCAAAATGTACAACTTTTATACGTCTGTCCAACGCTGCAAAATTATCCAAAATTTCCCCTGATTTATCTGTTGATCCATCATTTACGCATATTATTTCTATTTCTTTCTTTGATTGTGAAATTACACTTTGTATACAGTTGCTTAAATATTTTTCAACATTATAAACAGGAATTATTACTGTAATATCTACCATATTTATTTCCTCTAAGCCCTCTTTTTGTTTAAATCTTGTTTTATTTTTGCAATTTACTTGCTAATATTTATTATTCTAAAGCATCCTGATTTACATTATCGTGTATTCAAGCCATCAGTAATTTAAAACATTTTTCAAATCTTTCTTTACATATTTTGGGATTATCCAAAAAAGCCCACTCATGGCAGAATGCAACTATTGGCAGCCCTTTTTGGCGTAACTGACATACCTTTGCTTCAATATCTAATTCACTCTCAATCCTAATTGAAGTTCTATAAAACCATAATCCAGAAATCCAGTCAAATAAATAACCTTTATTTTCTAATGTTTTACAATGTTTCTTAGTCAAAAAATAGCTAAGACGCTCCGCTTGATCTGCACACAAAAATGCTTTAACCCCATACTTCCAGTGCAGTTTCACCATTCCTTTCCTATTACCGCTAAAGAAACTTAGCCGAAGCGTATCAGTTATATTATATTTTGAAGTAACTCTTTGCAATTCATATGTTACACGTTCATAATCTTTAATTAGCTCATCCTTATTGACCTCTCCATATTTTTTATCAATTCCATTATCAAAGCCAAAGCCATGAAATCCAAATTTTAGCCAGTCCGAATTTTTTTTAAATTCTAATGAATATCTGTCTGTCATATCAGCTAAGGTGAAGTCATACCATGCATTATAAAATACATACAGGTCAAATCTAACATTATATTTTATGTGCATCTCTCGCATCCAACATAACAGGCTATTATCAAAAAGCGTATTATATTCCTTTTCGTGTACTGTCAAATCTTTGAAAATCCACAGAACATCATCAAAAGAATAATGTATTATCATGCCATCCATTCCGCCATTTCCCTCTTACTGACTTTCCACGGTATATTTTCTTTCCAGTTCTTTATATCACAATATTTGCAAAACGGTTGAATTTTCTTAGAAATGCGTCAGCTTCATGCAAAATCAATTTATACATATTAAGATAGTCTTCCTCTGATCGCTCAAATAATACATTAAAATACTGTTCAAAACAATGACTTGCATGCTTAAATCAGCAAGGAGTTATTTTGCCTTCAATTACATTGACGCATTCACCGTGCATCCTGTACTGCCTCATAATTAAATCTACTCGGGTATCTTGTAATCCATATTACCATATTATTCCTTTTACAAATTACAATGATTATTCCCTCTTCAATTACATAAAAGTGCTTTCCAAAAAGTTTAAAATATGTACTGCAGAGTTTTGTTTCCGACTCGTGTTCATTACTTTATTTCTTTTACCTCTACACAGTTCACATGCAATCCTCAATTAAATACTTTTTTAAAATGAGAAGTATAGTCAAATAATGCTGTAATATTTTTTATCAATTGTGTACCTGCTATCATATTTCCTTCCCCTTTTTCAAATTCTCAATCTCTATTTGCAGATTATTTACCCAGTCCTTGTATACCTGTTTTTCTTTATTAAATTCTTCAACCTGTATCTGCAAATTATTTACCCAGTCTTTATATTCCGCCAGTTCTTTTAAGCGATCATTCACTTGCGCCTGAAGATTTTCAACCCAGTTTTTATACTCTGCATTTTGAATTTTATACTGTGTTATCAATTGTTGCTGTTTATAGTTTTGCCGAGTAAGTGCGGCACTCTCATTAATTAATCTCTTCTCACTTTCTGTATACTTTCTATTATTGGTTTCAAGCTTCTGAGAAAAAAATTCACGTACTTTATCATTCAGCCACCTGCTTCCATCCGTACATACCCGATCTCTCATTGACGCATATGTCGGCGCATCAACATCTGGCATAACTCCCAAACACAAATATGCATGGCAATTCCAGCAGTGAGGGTGCGGACATTGATTTCCTACCACCTTGAAATGTAATTCCTCATCAATCCTGTCATAAATATTATCAATACACACCAATCCGTTACATTGATATACGTCTCCCGTATCAATCCTAAGTGAACAACTCCATTCACCTGCATAGCAAAACTGTCTCTGTTCTTTTCCAAACATTAACATTTTATAGCGGAACATATCCGAATCAAAGCCTGACCAACCCCCCCCGTATTCCTCCTTTGTAAACCGGGATAATAATTTTAATTCACTTGTAGTGTTATCCCGCCCTACAGTAAGATGCGGAAGCGCTTTAACCTTTTCTAAGCATATTTCCTTTATCTCATCAGCATATGGAATAAGTTCATCATGTGGCATTAATTCTAATGATATGGAACATCCTTTACTTCTCATAAGCTGGATATTATCAAAAAACAAATCCATACAGTTTCTTTTCTTTAATTCTAAATAGTGAAATGAAAACTTAAAAAATAATCGCGATATTAATTCGCTCTCCCATATACTAATTTCGCAAAAGCGCTTTGTAACCGTTCCATTTGTGACAATTTGTATAAAATGTCCCTCATCTAATAATTCATATATAATCGGCAATATATCATCACCTAAGAGTGTTTCTCCTCCCCCGCAAAAATTGAAAAAGCATACTCCGCCAAGTCTTTTTTTTGATAACGCCTTTCTCACTTCTTTTGGCGTATGCCCTATCGGCATAATCTCTCCTGATGCTTTTCCCTCTTGTCCTACATAACAATATGAACATGTAAAATTACATTTTTCAGTTGGAATATATACGTCAAAAAATCTCTTTAGTTTATTACTATTCTCCATAACAAATCCCTTCTATATAAAAATCTCTATCAATCACACGAATCATAATCTTTGTATCATAAATTCATACAATCGGCAAAACATTACTTATCAGCGATGTAACAGCTACCAAAGCCAAAACACCTTCAATTCTCTCCAAACATAAATCCTAACGTTTTCAATTATACAAGAAAATATTTATTCCTACAATATAATTCCTATAAATTACTGAAATATAAAATGGTATATTAAGGCACTGTTAAGAGAAATTGGCAGTGCGGAACTAATGGTTACGGACAGGCTTCACGGGATGGTATTTTCAGTTATCACGGGAACGGAATGTATTGTCTTGCCGACTTTCAATACGAAGGTGGTCAGTGCATTCGAGGAAATTAAGGATGTTTCAAACTTAACATTGGCAAGAACAGCAGAGGAATTCCAAAATGCGTTAAACGGCGTGGGAGGAAAAAAAGTCCGGTACCATAATGACCATATCACGGAAGGCTATAAAAAGATAATAAACGAGATTATGGTCAGAGAGGTTTATTATCCGGAAACACATATAACTATTGAAGAAAATATAATTTTCGAAATTACCGGATACTGGAGCGCCCAGCATTACGAGACAAATTACTGGCGGGAGACAATTAAGAACGAATACAAAAAGCTGGAGGACAGCAGCCGCGAAAAGGCAGGTGAAGTATTGGTCTATAAGGACTGGATAGCAAATATGGAAAAGCAGCTGGGGCAGATAAAAGCCGATAACCAAAGAATGCAGTCAGACAGGGAAAAGGAAACAGACAGCTACAAAGAATGGATTGCGAATTTGAAGAATGAGCTGGAGCAGACAAAAGCCGGGAGCCAAAACGCACTGGAGGAAAAAGAAAAGGAAGCAGCAGACTACAAAGAATGGGTTGCGAATTTGGAGAAGCAGCTGGAACAGACAAAAGCCGACAG
>KE159628.1:766429-800674 GCA_000403335.2 Lachnospiraceae bacterium MD335 | reverse complement strand
CTGGAACAGACAAAAGCCGACAGTCAAAACGCACTGGAGGAAAAAGAAAAGGAAGCAGCAGACTACAAAGAATGGGTTGCGAATTTGGAGAAGCAAATAAAAGAATTAAAAGTGCAGTATCAGAATGTTTTGGGAAGTGTAGCGGAAAGAGACAAAGAATTATTAACTTATAAAGAAAGAACCGACTGCCTGCAAAAGGATATAGAACAAATGGAAGAGGATGTTGCAATTTCCAAAAAGGAACTGATGGAAAGGGAAAGACAGTGGAACATTCAGCAAAGGGAGCTGTTTAACTGCATAAAAGCTGAGAGAGGAAAAAATAATGGTTTTAACGGATAGGAAGGGTTTGTCAAGTAAAGTGTGTAAATTTTTTTGTGGGGTTTGTCAAGTAAAGTGTGTAAATTTTTTTGTGTTTTTATGGTGGCCAGGAAACCCGGCCACCTTTTCCATGTAAATATCAGTTGAAGGGAAGTTCTTCTGCTTCATCGTTATCTGTCTCTGACGCACGCTTTATATAACGGTCAATGATATTACCCGGAATGGGGATATCCCGTTCGACCAGCACAGCCAGAAGCTTCTGGATATCCTGTTTTTGCTGCTCGATAGTCTGCAGGGCATTGTCATAGTCATACCTCAAAAAATCCAACTGGGCTATAAATTCATCATCCATTTCATATCCAGGCATTTTCCGTTTACTCATTGCGTTTCCTCTTCTCTTAAAAATTTTCGTATTTCAATATGCGTTTTTGGATCCTGTCATCCATGGCAAGCTGATTCCTGACCAGCGCCCAGTTTGATACCGGGCGACCGTTCCATTTCTTATACAGTTCTGTGATCCTCAGATATAAGGCTTTCAGAACGGCGTCTTCACTGGGAAAAGAACCTTTCTTTGTCACCTTCCTGAAACTGGAATTGATCGATTCTATGGCATTTGTGGTATACATTACTTTTCGTACGGCACTTCCGTAATTATATAACTGTTCCACATGTGCCCAGTTGCGCTTCCATACATCAACAGCTCCCGGATACTGGTTCCATGCCTGTTTAAACCTTTCAAACTCCACCTCTGCCGCTTTCCGGCTGGCTGCACCATACACCTTCTTTAACTGGGAGGTAAATGCCTTATAGTCTTTCGATGGTATGTATCTGACTGAATTACGGATCAGGTGTACGATGCACCTTTGGACGACCACATCTTTAAAAATGGATTTTGCCCCTTCTTCCAGCCCGGACACACCATCCATGCTGATAAAAAGAATGTCTTCCACACCACGGTTTTTGATCTCGTCAAATATCTGCATCCAGTAATGTTTGCCTTCTGATTCTCCAATCCAGATGCCAAGGATATCTTTGATCCCATTCACGTCATACCCTAAAACAACATATACCGCACAGCTTTTGCTCTCCATGTCTTTGCGTATATTTACATACAGGCAGTCAACGAAGAGAAAGGGATAGAACTTTTTTAGCGGACGGTTCTGCCATTCGCCTGCTGTTTCTATTATCCGGTCTGTGATATTTGAGATTGTTTCATGGGATATTTCAAAACCATAGATATCCTCGATTGTATCGGCAATGTCCCTCTGGCTCATTCCCTTTGCATACATGGATAAAACTTTATCCTCAATGCCGCTCACATCTTTAGAACGCTTGGGAATGAGCTGTGGGTCAAATGACCCATCCCTGTCACGGGGCGAGTCAATTCCTACTTCCCCCATGGAGGTTTTGAGGTTTTTGTGGGTATAGCCATTTCTACGGTTGGAAGTCTCTTTGTAGCCGTGATCATTTGTATTATAGCCAAGATGGCTGTTCATTTCTCCCTGAAGCATTGCTTCAAACATGGGGCCAAAAATATCCCTTAATGCATCCTGCATATCCTCTGCAGATGCGGGTTGATACTGTTCAATGATTGCCTGTGCGATAGCCTTGCTGGCCTCGCTTCTTTTGTTTTTACGTGGTGCCATAAGTGCGTTACTCATAATCCTCTCTGTTCCTTTCTTTTAGTGTATCGCACTCTATAATAAAAATAAAGTGCGTAAGTTTTTGTTACCGGTAACTTACACACTTTATATTACACTCTCGATAGGAAAAAATTTATTTTATTGAGCATTGGAGTTTTTGCATATATGTTTGTGTTTTTTACACAAGTAAAACCCCTGTTTTTATATAACACAGATGACTGGGCTGGATTCTCGGGAGCAAGATATGCAATTCCATCTCTGAAATTTTTTAACCCGACGCGGATTTTGCCAGAAATTGCGATGCCGATATGTTCATATATTGCGGTCTATTTTGTTATGCCGTTTCAGCATGATTTTGTTACTTCATTGATGCTGGTAGTTGCATTTTTACTATGTACGATAATTACTTTTTATGTATTGAGTGTGGCTTATTACTTTCATAAAACAATGAAGCTTTCAGCTAACCAAAGTATCATTGTTACTCTGTTTTTTGTCATTTTCCATTTTTTGATTTTTTGTTCAAGTCAAACAAGTAATAACTATTTATTCTACTCGAACTCAGTAACTAATTATTTCTTTTATTTAATGCCATCAATGGTAAATATGGCATTGCTGTTAATTTTTAACATAAGAAGATCTAATAACAATTGTGTTTCGGCAATCATAATATTATTAGTATACTTAGCTATCTGCTCTAATCTTTTTTCCTCATATATTTTAGCAGCAGGTGTCGGAATTAATTTGATTTATAACTTAGCAAACGAAAATGGAAACATAAGTGAACGAATCAAAAAAGTTTTTCTAAGAGATTTAGACTATGTGCTGATCATAGGGTTGTGGCTTGTCACGGCAATTTTTGAAATAAATGGCGGGAGATCGAATAGCATTGCATCAAATGGAATGATCCAAAATATAAAAGAGACGGTTGGTAATTTAAAGTCGGTTTTAAGTACTGTAAATATATATTTTATATATTTCTCTATAATATTTGTTATTATCAGTATGATTACGTTAATCATAACAGGATTGCGCGAAAAGAAAAATCGTGAATTTATAGGAACAAATATAAAGTTATTTTTACTATTCTTGATATATTTATCTTTTATTATAATGTTATGTGCTAAAACATATCCGTCATATATAAGCAGACCGGACGTTGTGTTTGGTCCGACGGTGATACTTATAATCTTAATTTGTAATTGTATAGGCTTCCTGTTTTCTAAATATCCGAAAAGTATCATTATGTCAATTCTAATATTATTTATATTATTAAGTTTTACTAATACATCTGGGAGAACATTCAGAGACATTAACGATGGTGTGCCGGCTAGTATATGTTACGAAATAGATAGTGATATAATTTCACAACATTTAGACGCGGATAAACGAGGAGAGACATATATTGAAATTCATGTACCAAAATCAGGTTATGAAGATAATTGGCCATTAGCTCTTTATGGATCTAACAGGATTGCGCATTGTTTGTATAAGTATGGATTAATATCACATGAAATAGAGGTTCAATTTATTCCAGATGAAGAATTAAACCGTATATATGGTATAAACTAGAATAGTTTTGCCTGGTATAAATTATAGGAAGGATAAAAGTGAAGATGAGTAAATTTGAAAAGGATAAAGTAAGCATCTGTATTCCGACATATAATGGCTCTAAATTTATATTAGACGCACTCAATTCTGTATTAAACCAGGATTATCAGAATTTGGAAATTATTGTAAATGATGATTGTTCATCTGATGATACTTTAGCAATTGTGAAAAGTATAGAAGATGAAAGGATACAAATATACTCTAACGAAAAAAATTTAGGTTTGGTTAGTAATTGGAATAGAACCGTATCTTTTGCCACAGGTGAGTTTGTTAAATTAATGTGCCAGGATGATGTGCTATGTGAAAAAGCAATAAGTAACCAATTAGCAATTCTTAAAGCGAATCCAAGCGCATCAATATCTATAGGAAACACCTACGTTATTGATGCGGAAAATAAAATTATTATGAACAGAAAACGTTTCAAAAAAGATATTCTTATTGATGGAAAAAAGTATGCCATGAAGTCATTTAGAGGGAGAAATATTTATTCAGAGCCTCCTAATGCATTATATAGGACAGAATATTTTTATAAGTTGGGGCAATATGACGTAGAGCTTTCATATACACCGGACTGGGATTTTGGTGTTAAGTTGTCGTATTTGGGTGATGTTGCATGCTGCAAAGATTATATTATGAAATTTAGAATTTCAGATTCATCAGAAACCAACAGATTATACACAAAAATGCTTAATGCATCAATAAAAGACAGTGATTTATTGATTAAAAAACATCGAAAATTAGGTGTATTAAGGATAAATATATTTGATGTTATTTTTTTTAAGTTAGTAATAAGAGCTGCTGCAGTTGTAAGGTTGTTATTTTTGAATAAAAATAACAATCAAAAGTAATTATGCTCTATAGATAAGAATAATAGGGGTTGCATATGAAAAACGTAGATAAATTGTATATCGTTATACCTTGCTATAATGAAGAAGCAGTATTATATGAGACAAAATGCCGTTTGAAAGAAAAAATGATAGATATGATTAAAAAAAATATGATTTCAAACAGCAGTCGTATTGTTTTCTGTGATGATGGGTCTAATGATAGGACATGGAGTATAATTAAAGAAATGCATGAAAAAGATCCTATGATATTAGGTATAAAATTATCACGTAACAGAGGACATCAAAATACTTTATTAGGAGCTTCCTGTATAATTCAAATATAAAGAATTCCAAGAAGGGTGGTTGATAAAAAGATACCTCAGAGTAAAATAAGATTACTGACTTTTGGACGGTTAGTAAAAATCTTATTGAACAGAGAGGTATCCCAAGATGAATTGTAACACACAAAACGCAAAAATTGCATCCATAACAGAAAAAACTTTGATTGTCGGAATCGACGTGGGAAGCGAGACCCATTATGCAAGAGCATTTGACTGGCGCAACTACGAGTACACTAAAAAACCGCTGGAGTTCAGCAACACCGAAACCGGTTTCCAGACATTCAAGGCATGGGTGGAGGAGCTTGCAGAGAGGCACGGTAAAACTGCTGTAATCCCCGGCATGGAGCCCACAGGCCATTACTGGTTCGCATTGGGAAAATTCCTGCAGGACAACGGCATGAAGCCGGTGCATGTAAATCCCCATCATGTGAAGAAGTCGAAGGAACTGGATGACAACAATCCCAACAAGAACGACCGGAAGGATCCCAAGACGATCGCCGCGCTTGTCAACGAGGGGAGATTCTCTTACCCTTATATGCCAGTCGGTATTTATGCGGAGATCAGGAGCTTGTCGAACCTGCGCTTTCAGACACAGGAGGAGCTTACGAGGATCAAGAACCGGCTGGCGAGGTGGTTTTCCATCTACTTTCCCGAATATAAAGACGTTTACGGGGACTTAAAGGCAGTAAGCGGAAGGATGGTACTGAAGGTTGCACCGCTGCCGGAAGACATCCTAAAGCTGGGGGCGGAAGGTGTGAACCAGATCTGGAGGGACAGGAAGCTGAGGGGTGCCGGGATGAAGAGGGCAAAGGCCCTTTTATCGGCTGCGGAGCACAGCGTAGGGAGCAAGGAAGCGCCGGAAGCGGCGCGGATGGAGCTGGAAAATCTGCTGAGTGACATGGATGTACATGCGTCAAGAATGGAGGAACTGCTCCGGAGGATAGAAGAAAAGCTGAAGGAGATCCCATATATAGATAACCTGCTGGCGATCAAGGGGATTGGGATGGTAACAGTCAGCGGCTTTATAGCAGAGGTGGGGGACATAGGACGTTTTGACAACCCCAAACAGCTGCAGAAGCTGGCGGGATATGCCGTCGTGGCAAATGATTCGGGCAAGCATAACGGAGAAAGCCGTATCAGTTACCGGGGGCGGAAACGCCTGAGGTATGTGCTGTACGAGGCCGCTATATCGCTGGTGGGAAAGAACGCAGAGTTTCGGGAGATACACGAGTATTACCGGACGCGGAAGGAGAACCCGCTCAAAAAGATGCAGTCGGTGGTGGCGGTAGCCTGTAAGGCGCTGAGGATATTTTACGCGGTCCTTACCAAAGGCATCCAGTATGACCCTGAGAGGCTGCTGGGCGACATCAGGAGGCCACAGGTACAGACGGCATAACAGCTGGAATCGAAACAGGCAATACCCTGTCAGGGTTGGACTGAGCCTCCGGGAGACGGAGCCGGGAGCTGAATCCAGCCATGACAGAAAAGGCTGGAAGGTATGTGGAACAGTCTGGGGAAACGTCCGCCGCAAGGTGCCAGTCAGGGAAACATACAGGTCAGTAAGACTTATATAAAGAATGAGCCGGTAGCCGGCAGGAATATTTTCCATAGGGCATGACCCTGGTTAGGAGCTGAGCTGGCACCCTGGTTATGGACAGGCGGAACGAAGGAAGTTAGGACCCGCAAGATGGTGATCCTGGTAGACACGGGAGGTTCGCTGCCGTAGAAGGAAGGGTATACACAAGGCCATGTAGAGCGAAAAGATAGACGTTCTACTTCGTGTACCCTACATCCTCTATTTTCGTACCAGATACAGAGAAATGTCCATTTCCTTGGCTCATTTATCTGAGAGTAACAATAAAAATTCCTTGAATTTTTAAGGAAAATCACTTGACAATATAGGGAGGATTATTGACGGTCAAAGATGCGTGTGATATGGTTATTTCAATGGACGCAGATTTGCAGGATGATATAGAGGTGATTGATCAATTTATTGAGTGCTATTATGCGGGATGCGAAATAGTTTACGGCGTAAGGAGTTCTCGTAAAACAGACACCTTTTTTAAAAAGTTTACAGCAGAATCTTTCTATAAATTCATGAATAAAATGGGTGTGGAAATAATTTATAATCATGCAGATTATCGGCTTATGAGTAAAAAGGCGTTGAATGAACTGTCGCGTTTTAAAGAAGTTAATTTATTTTTGCGTGGCATTATACCTATGATTGGGTTTAAAACAGAATGTGTAACATATGAAAGAAAACCGCGTTTTGCAGGCAAGTCGAAGTATCCATTAAAAAAAATGTTAGGCTTTGCATTAGATGGCATCACTTCCTTGAGCATAAAACCGATTAGATTTATTACTTCCTTAGGATTTATATTGTTTGCAATAAGCATTGCGCTACTAATTCATTTTATATTAGGGTACATTATGGGAAGAACTATTGAAGGCTGGGCAACGCTTGTTATTTCCATATGGGGAATAGGCGGATTGCAGCTTTTGGCAATAGGTATTATTGGAGAATATATAGGGAAAATTTATTTAGAAACAAAAGAACGTCCTAGGTTTATTGTAGAAGAATATCTCAATGATGATAATGGAGAATTAAAATGAATACTGTTACAGAAACTATAAAAATTGCAGACAGTGATATAGAATTTATTTTTTGTGAAGTTAAGGCGAGACTACACAAAAATAAAATTATCAAATATCTTTCAGGATTACATGATGAAGATGTAAAAACAATAGTTGACTATTTAAAAAATAATGCTATTAATACTTTTCCCTATGAATATAAGCGGGAATACAGCATAAAAGACATATCTGTGCAAAGAGATGTTGATAGCGGACTTTTATTTGTTAAAGATGCGGATATGAGTATATATATGAGAAGAGGATACCAGTCTAAATTTCGTGTGGCGAGATATTATAATAATATTCGGATTGAGCAGGATAAAAGATCCCCTCATTGTTATACGTCAAATACTTTTTATCCTGACGAGGGAAGCGTAATTTTTGATATAGGAGGAGCGGAAGGATATTTTCCACTTCAGTGGCTTCGGCATGTAAAAAAAGTATTCATTTTTGAGTGTAATCCAGAATGGATTGAGGCGCTAAATAAGACATATAAAGATTATAAAGACAAAATAGTAATTATTGAGAAATTTGTGACAGATTATACAGACAGTAATCATGTAACGTTAGATGATGTAATAAATCAATATAATCTCCATTCAGAAAAACTCTTTATTAAAATAGATACTGAGGGAAGCGAACCCGCGGTACTGGGGGGGGGTATTTGGTTATTAAAATCTTGTCAAAATATTAGAATAGCTATCTGTACATATCATTGTAAAGAACATGAAGATGTGTTTAGAAACATATTCAAAGATTGGAAAATAGAAACATCAGATGGGTATATGTTATATTATTATGACTATTATTTCAGTGAACCGTATATTAGAAGGGGCGTATTAAGATTGGAGAACAGTTTCTGAAAATAGCATTTTATTGTGTAAATGCTGTATTAAGATTGGTTGGTGAAAAAAAGCTTGGGTAATAAAATATGGATTTTAATAGAAAAAATAACTTATAAAATACTATTGTATATATTTAAAATTATTAAAAAGAAACCTTCAGATGAAATTTTTGCTTCTTTTATGCAGTTTGTAAAATTTGGTATTGTGGGTATAAGTAATACAATAATTTCTTATATAATATATGTAGTTAGCTTATTACTTTTTCGAATAATGGGGCTATTGTCTAATATTGATTATCTTGCCGCTCAAGCAGCGGCATTTATATTAAGTGTGATATGGTCTTTTTACTGGAATAACAAAATAGTTTTTGTGATGCATGAAAGAGAGAAACGTTCGATATGGCTCTCGTTGATAAAAACGTTTATTTCGTATTCATTTACAGGATTATTTTTGAATACTGTTTTAATAATCTTCTGGGTAAATGTAATGCACGTTTCTGAATTTGTAGCACCAATAATTAATTTACTTATTAGTGTTCCGATTAACTTTGTGATTAATAAGTTTTGGGCATTTAGAGGCAAAATAGAAAATGAGTCAAGATGATTTAGGGGTGTATTGAAAAATGGACACACAAAAAAACAGCATAGTATTAGGTTTGGGAAAAGTTTTATGTTTATTGATAATATCTGTTTTAGATTGGTATATGTTGGACATTAGTTGTAATTTAGAAAAAGAACAGTACACTATTAATTTTAATTGTATTTTATTAAATATAAGTATTTTAATGATAGTGAATTGTATTATTATGATAATAGCAACCCGCCTATGGATAACCATATTTATTTCTAATGTAATGTGCACAATAATAGGCTTCACAAATTTTTTTGTTGTCCAACATCATGGAACGCCATTTACGATTGCTGAATTAAGAAATATGAGAACCGCATTTGATGTGCTTGGGAATTATAAGTTGAATTTTAATGGTATTCCTATAAAATTATTAATCACATGTATTATGGTAATTTTATGTTCTTTATTTATCAGAATAATAGAAAATAAGAAAGGCAAAATTAAAATTAATACGGCATTGTGTGCGTCTATTTTAATTTGCGGCGGATACATTTTCTTTTGTTTTTATGGGGAAAGCCCGATAAAGCCGATAAAAACAATAGGTTGGTCATGGAAAGAAGCGTATGGTAGGTACGGATACGTTGCATGCTTCGTAGAAGACATATATTCAAGAAATAATATTATAAACAAACCACAAGGTTATAATTACGATACTGTACAGGCAGTTTATAGTAAATATCCAAAAGAAATGAATTATGATGAAAATATAACATATCCGGATATTATTTTTATTGTAAATGAGACATTATATGATTTAAAACATTTGATTAATTTCGAAACAGATGTTGATTATTTTAAAAATATTAGGGATATGGACAATCTTATATATGGATATGCAGTATCCCCTATACCGGGGGGGGGTACAAACAGCTCGGAGTATGAACTACTTACAAGCAATTCATTATATTTGATGAATAGTGGAGTTACACCCTTTAATGTAATTGATTTAAGAGAAGCAACAAGTGTGGTATCACACCTAAAATCTTTAGGATACGAGACATTGGCAACACATACAGAAGCAGGGAGTAACTATAACAGAATTACAGGTTATACTGACCTTGGGTTTGATATTATCAAATTTGAACAAGAATACGAAAATATGGAGGGGTATTATGGGAGATGGTATGAAACAGATTCCAGTGTATATAGAAATATAGAAAAATGGTATAATGAAATGGGCGAGCAGCCAAGATTTTTATATTTACTCACAATTCAGAATCATGGAAGTTGGGATTTGAGTGATGCCGAGTACGATACAGTACATATTACCCAAAGTGAATTTGAAGCAACAGACACAATGAATGAATATTTAACCAGTATATCTTTATCAGATGAAGCTTTTAGAGAATTGACTGAATATTTTAAAGGTGTAAATCGCCCTGTAATTGTTTGTATGGTGGGGGATCATTGTCCTTCATTTGCAGGTGATATTGCAGGCTATCATATGAGTGAGGAAGAAAAAGAATTAAAACTTAGAGAAACTCCGCTTTTTATATGGGCAAACTATCCGCTTGACAGCATGAATATAGGAAGTATTGGTATGCCTTTTGTTGTTCCAACTCTGTTAAAAACGGCAGAGGTTCCATTATCAGGATATTATAAATATTTATTAGATGTAAGTAAAGAAGTCCCGATTATAACTGTGTATGGGAAATACTTTGATACTGAAAACAATGGTTTCCCGATTAATGAGGGGCATTATAGTGAATTAGTAAGTGAATATTTTGAAGTGGAATATAGTAACTTAAAAGGTGGTAAACAGAAAGATCCAGAATTTTTTGAATAAAAGGAGAGAACGGTATGTTTAAAAAGGTATCTGATATATTAAAAGCAGTTACTACGGGGGGGGGGTATTATGCTTAGGCATTTTGGGTGCAGTCCTGCTAATGCTAATGGTATATAGTTTACCTGTAGAGCGTATAAAGACGAATGTGATGCAATCAGCGAAACTGTATGACTTTGATGGAAGTTATCCTCAGTTAATAAGAGGGTATGAAATGAGTCAGTTAGATGGCTGGACAGATTCCATAATGCTTCTAAATGCTATATATTCAGGAGCTGAAAAAACTGTTGAAAAAGCAATGAAAGTATTTCGAACAGAGTACAGAGGAGAAGCGCCAGTAACGTCACTGGAGTATTATGCAAATAATGTTAGCGGAGATACATATAACGTATCATATTCCAGATACTGGCATGGTTATTTAGTGATTTTAAAGCCATTACTTTTTCTTTTTAATCTGTCAGATATTAGGGCAATAAATATGTTTGTGCAGATTGCACTGATTAGTTATATTTTGTGGCACATGGGGTATGGACATTTTAAATATTCTTGTGAATTTATAGTTTCTATATTGATGCTTAACCCGGTTGCAATATCATTATCTTTTCAATTTTCGACAGTTTATTATTTAATGTTATTAAGTGTTATCTATATTTTAAAACATAATATATTATCAGAAAAAGAAGGCATGTTTTTGCTTTTCAACCTTGGTATTTTAACAGCTTTTTTTGACTTTCTGACATATCCGTTAGTAACATTGGGCTATCCTCTTGTTTTACTCTTGGAAAAAGAGGATTCTTGGACAATAGCTGTAAGAAAAGTAATTAGCCATTCGTTAATATGGAGCATAGGGTATCTTGGAATGTGGTGTGGGAAATGGATAATAGGAAGTATATTATTAAACGAAAATCTATTTATAGATGCATTAGGAAAGGCAGCAGTATATACATCAATGGAATATCAGGAAAAAAGTGTTCAGATATTACAGATTATTTCAAATAATATGAAGGTGATAAATAAAATGCCTATTATTATTAGTTGCCTGTTAATAAGCATTTATTATATCAGACGGTTTATACGAAGTGAAAAGGTGATAAATTTAAAACAAAGGTGTTTATGCTTTTTACCATTTATCTTAGTTTCTTTAATACCATTTTGCTGGTATTTGGTAGCAGGGACACATTCCTACGTTCATTATTGGTTTACATACAGGGAACTAAGCGTTTCAATATTTGCCCTTTTAGTCGGTATAGAGAAATGTATGTTAACTGACAGTAAGTAGACATTGTAAGGGTCAAACTGGTTTGACCCTTCAGGCTGTCAAAATAAAACCTTGTATCTAAACCTTAAAAATATATTTTCTTTGAATAATAAAACTGATAAAAAATAAAACGATATCTACTATTACTTTAATCCATATTTCCGGTAAAAAGTAAAATGCTTTTATGCCGGTAGTAACCAATACCGCACTGAATAGCATCTGTATAATTGCAAGAAAAAAATATTTTAAGGTAGACATTCTGTGTTTTTCCGTGCTCTTAAACACAATTTTATAATTAATAATATAATTATATACAGCTGATATGACTCTTGCCAAAATCGTTGCTAAAGCTGCGTAAAAAACCGTATCTTTTTCTTTTAATAAAAATACAAAATAAGAAAACAACGCCAAATCAATGCAGCTTGAAGAGAATGAAGAAAAAACAAACCGAAGAAACGTTTTGCCAAGTATTTTATAAATTTTAATTGAATCCTTTATTGGATCAAAATGTGTTGCATGGTTCTCTTTTGAATCATAAACCGTATGAATTGTTACTTCTTTTATCTCACACCTTCCTTTTGTCTCCAATAACATATTGGTTTCAAACTCAAAGCGTTCGCCGCTGACATTTAACAAATGTTCCATAAATTTCTTAGGAATAGCCCTTAAACCCGTTTGTGTATCTGATACATTAATGCCACAAAACCATTTGCAAATGGTTCTTGTAATTTTATTTCCTAATTTACTTTTGACAGGAACATTTTCTTGATCGAAATCTCTACATCCTAAGATAAGCATTTCCCTGTTTTCCGCAAGAGCTTTCATACACTTATAAATATCCTCTGGCGTATGCTGCCCGTCTGCATCAGCAGTTACACAACCATACAAATTAGGATATTTACATATACAATAATTAAATCCGTCTTTTAAAGCTCTCCCTTTTCCCATATTCACGCAATGCCGTACAATATCACAATCAAACATCTGCCCGATACTCTCAAAAATATCATACCCCCCCCTAGTATTGCCATCGTCTACAATTACAATGTCTGTAATTCCAATACTTTTTAATTCCTTAATTAATTTCAACAGCATTTCATTTGGTTGATATGCTGGAATAAGCACTGGTATTTTTATTTCAGCCATATTTATTTTTTACCCTTCCTCTCGATTCATCTATTTAACATAACTAAATACTATATCATCGTTTTCATTAACATTAACATGCATTAATGTATTTGTTAAACAACCTGCATTTTCTCCAAAAGCTGCATTTAAGTATTCTGTTTCAATATTATAAAAGAAAATATATTCACAATGATTATTGGTTACATCATATTTAATATCCTCTTTAAATGCATCAACATTTTTATCAGAAGCAACTTGCTGCAGAATTAAAGAATTTGGAGCAACTAAATATCGGAGCAATCTTTCATATCCCAAATTATTAACAGGCTCCAAGCATAAAATTCTATTACAATATACAGTATCCGATCGCTGTAAATCCTTAAATAGATCTGCATAATTTTGAAGAATTATTTCTCGATCTGCATTAACAACTTCTATCCTGCTCTTATAATTAATAATAGAATCATATGCCATTTTGTAATTTGTACATAACAGAATGACTCCCATACATAGGATAATATTCTTCCGCTTGCTCATAGGAGTTGTATTGCCTGATATTAACAAATAAAACAAGAAAATGAGAATCCCAAAAAACATAGGCTCTAAATATCTTGATATACTTTTTATCATTGTTGATGTTTCTATATACTGGTCTTCCCGAAAGATAAAAATGTGCATACCTATTAAAGCAATTGAAGACAATATAAATGATACAATATAGAACAAGCATATCTTTCTGCATTCTTTACCTGTCAATCTTCCTTCTTTATAGATATAAACAACCAAACACAAAATCAATAAAACGCAAAAAGCTACGGTCATATCCATAAAAACTGTCTTATCTTCATGTAATGGCTCTTTAAATAACGCCTCAAGAAAAGCAGTTATATATAATCCGGCATTTTCATCAACCTGATAATTATGCTCACTCAAAGAAGCGACTAAATGTTTTGTTGCATTATCAAAATACTTTCCTCTTTCCAATATTTTGCAATAAATTTTCCATATAATTACTGGAATACTTGATATAAATGAAATGATTATTACACCCGTATAGCCCATCATATCAACATTCCTATAAAACCCTCTTTCTTTTTTTCCTGTTAATATAATGCAACCAAACAATAACGATAATATTGCATATAATATCCCGGTTTCTTTAAACATCATTAACTGCATTGTACAAAGCATTAAGTTTATAATAGAAAATGATGTGTTATGTTTATGTATATCAATATATTGGAATAGGCAGTATGCAAATACAGCACTGATTAATAATTCAGCAGATAAAAACCTATATCCAAATGTGCCTGTTACTCCGGGAAGCAGCATAATAAAGACTACCCACACAATGCCCAAAGGAACTGCATAATGCTTCTTTTTAGGCCCAGCATATTTTAAAAGCGGCATCAGAAATGTTGCGTATAACCAATAATACCCTACATACGCCAAACCTTCCTTAAATACATACGGGCTAAAATTACATGTCCACCATTCAAATAACATCTGTCCGGGAAAATAGTCTGCATATCCTATTGCTGTAAATTTATATTTATCAGCAAACCCATTCATAAAATAAATACTTTTTACTTCAAGTCCCCATACTCCGAGTTCATCCCAATGCGTAATCATTTTATCTTTAACACATAAAAAAATTGTGAAGTAAGTAACAAATATAATTACTGCAGATGCCGAAAATATTTCATTCTTAATATAGTTAAAGGCATCTTTTCTTTTAATTATCAATATTATTGCCAAAAGTATAAAGCATAGATTTATAATGTTTATACTACTTAGCTTTTGAAAAAAAGCCAATATATATAAAAGACAAATGAGAACTCCAGTACCACAAGGAAGTACTGTTGCCAACGTCTCTTTATAATACCAGGATAAAATCAAACACAGAAAAAGAAATCCTCCAATATTAATTAAAAACATGATATCCTCCGCAAATTCCATTATTAGACCCGAACGACAAAATTATTTTTCAAGCAGATAAACTTTGGCGGAATAAGTATCCGTCATTAACGCATATTTAGAATAGTCTGTAAAACTTAAAATATTATTTAATATTGTATCCGAATCATATATGTAATCAATATAAATTATCAACTGATTGCTCTTTTGCACTATTTTATCGTTAGACATCCATGCTATATCATTACTATTTGTGACATATATATTCGAATACTGTATAAATTCCGGAACATTTGCCGTATACTTCGCCCAGCCTTCATTTATATAAACGCAATTAAGTCCATCAAGAGCAGACATTTCTTTCATATAATAATCGTCATAATATTTATAAAAACTAGGATTCATATTTACTAGATTGCACACTGCCGCTATCACGGCAGTTAGATAAAATATATACTGTCCTGACTTACAATCCTTAATAATATGGCAAAAGTAAAATGATATAAATACCGTTATGCAAGGGATAAACGGATACATATATCTTTCTGACTGCATTATTTTCCCTGCTGTCACCAATATTGTTAAAGCAGGCGGTAACAATAATAATAAAAATAGTCCTTTGTTATATACCTTTTTCCGGAAAAGCACCCACATAACACACAGAACAATCGGTAATACAATATAACCGAAAGAATGCTCTTTAAATATTTTTATAACATTACCCAATGCATGAAACTCATTAAATGAAAAAAGAATGTCAAATAATCCATTTCCAGTATTTCCAAACACGTGATTAAAAATATGAGGCCATATCTTAATATAAAATATTCCTGACAGTGCCAAGGTGATTATATATAATAAGACTTCCTTATATTTTTTTCGCTTTAATATTATAGAACAAAATATAATGCACAAAAAACACGCGTACACACCAAAAAAATAGTGCGTAAGCATTCCGGACATGAGTGAAAAAAATAATTTAATATAATCTGCAAGGTTCATTTTATTTTTTTGATAAAACTGAATATGCAGATATAAAAGAAGTATTGAAAGGAAAGCAGTTAATGCATACATTCTTATAAACAGCAAATCTGAATAATACCAGTATGAGCTGCCATATAAAATCGAGGAAAAAAGCCCTCCTTTATACCCCCCCCCTGTACTTACGCTTATTTTATACAATAACCAGTAAACACCTATCATTGCACTTATATTAATGCCTAATCCGATCCATTTAGAGAATATTCCCTTAAATATCGATGATATGGAGTGAATTATGCTATAATACAACGGAGGATGAACATCTACCGATTGATTAAACCATACAGATTTATAGTCAAAACCATCGTTTATTACGGATAAATAATCCAAATAATAATCTGGAGTTTTCCATGTATCATCACTTGGAAGAAAAGGCATATAATTGCTATTAGATAACCCAAATGAATAAATTTCATCAACAAAATATGTACTTTTTCCAACCATAAAATATAAAGAAATAACTAAAATAATCCCATATACAAAAAATTGCGCTACCTTACTATTAGCTTTACTCATTTTTAACCTTCCTCTATCATTAAATATCCTATTGCTTTTGCTACATCACATTTGTTATATATTCGAATACCTCTTCTATGAAATATACAAAATTGTATAGAGATCAGCGTTTTAACATATATAAATGTACTGCATGTTTTCAACATAATATACGCTAATGCATAAGGTAGTTTAAGCTTGCATTTTAGTACCCCCCCCCCGTATTTTCAATTACTATACTATTTAAATCATAAAATCCTTTTACAGATGAATTTCTCCAATCCTCCGGATTATCAGTTATATCATCAAAAAATAAAATTTCCGGTTTAACGGAATATTCCTCCACAATTACATCCTGTCCTGCTGAATTTAGCAACTTTTTATGCCTGTCGTATGCTTGTTGGGAATACCACTGTGGCTCTCCCCATTTTAGTTTGCTAATTGCTTCTGCACTCCAAGAACTACCCCAGTTGGAAATACATAATCCTATTAGCAAAACAGCCATGCAGCATATCCAAGTCGTATTAATATACGAATGCTTAACCTCTTTTTGCTCACTAAGATTGCATAATATCCATCCGGTAAAATAAAAAATATTGACAAAAAATAAAATAATAAAATTAAAATAAACTATGTTGTGCAGCCGTCCCTCTCCTAAATAACCCATAGCATATACCGGAGGGCAATACATTATGCAAATCCATGCAATTGACAAAACGAAGACAAGAAAGGGATATGTAAATCTAAAATTATATTTATTTCGTATATTTTTTATTAGTTTCAGAAAAATTGGCATTACCAATATTACAATAATTATTGGCGCTAAATCTAACCATGAATTAATATTTTTTATACCACCCAAAACAGCATTTTTTATGCTGTGTACAAAATTCATTTTATATTCATTTAGTCCCGCCTGTCTTATTTTAGTTCCTGGTGATAATATATTTGTCAAAAAACACATAGTCATAAACAGTAAAATTATACTAAGTCCTATTATTTTTCCTTTTCTATTTTGGACTATTTCTATTATCATAAAGCAAAAAACAGATAGTAACCCCATAAAAGCAGTAACATGATTTCCGCCTTCAAGGAGAAATCCTAATAGACAACAAGTAAAAAACATTTTGATAGTATCTTTTTTATTAGATGTTCCGTATAAACTTATCATGGAACATATCAACATTAAGAATATTGCATAAAATAGACCATAATTAATTGCTCCATTATACCAGTAAAGCCCCTGAACACATGAAGGCATAAACTGAATCATCAAAAATGAAGCCGCACTTCCTATTACAACGCCCTCTAAAAGAGATGCCTCCATTATTTTCTTTGTAAGAAATGCAAAAAAGAAACATGTACTAAAAACAATTATAGAAAGCATTATTATGCCAGTAACAATATAATATTTCTCGCCGAAGATAGCAGGTTGAAGTGCTAAAAAGAAAGCTGATGAATATAAACCTTGCCAACTATTATAGAAATTTTTTGATGTGTCTATAGCAGCGCCTATGAGCTTCCATATGGAATGTGAACTATTCCATTCATGAAATGTCGCAATAGAATAATTAAAATCGTCCGCTGAAGGGTGATTATATTTACACAAAATAATCAAAGGTACAAGTGATAGCCCCGTTAACACAATTATTAAAATGGAATATATTTTTTCTTTTTTTTCCATATTTACCTCCATTATGGTTGTTCCTTTTTTCCTCTCTCAGCTTTTATGCAGTTAAACAGCTCCCTTTGCTGAATGTTCCACTGTCTTTCCCTTTCCATCAGTTCCTTTTTGGAAATTGCAACATCCTCTTCCATTTGTTCTATATCCTTTTGCAGGCAGTCGGTTCTTTCTTTATAAGTTAATAATTCTTTGTCTCTTTCCGCTACACTTCCCAAAACATTCTGATACTGCACTTTTAATTCTTTTATTTGCTTCTCCAAATTCGCAACCCATTCTTTGTAGTCTGCTGCTTCCTTTTCTTTTTCCTCCAGTGCGTTTTGACTGTCGGCTTTTGTCTGTTCCAGCTGCTTCTCCAAATTCGCAACCCATTCTTTGTAGTCTGCTGCTTCCTTTTCTTTTTCCTCCAGTGCGTTTTGGCTCCCGGCTTTTGTCTGCTCCAGCTCATTCTTCAAATTCGCAATCCATTCTTTGTAGCTGTCTGTTTCCTTTTCCCTGTCTGACTGCATTCTTTGGTTATCGGCTTTTATCTGCCCCAGCTGCTTTTCCATATTTGCTATCCAGTCCTTATAGACCAATACTTCACCTGCCTTTTCGCGGCTGCTGTCCTCCAGCTTTTTGTATTCGTTCTTAATTGTCTCCCGCCAGTAATTTGTCTCGTAATGCTGGGCGCTCCAGTATCCGGTAATTTCGAAAATTATATTTTCTTCAATAGTTATATGTGTTTCCGGATAATAAACCTCTCTGACCATAATCTCGTTTATTATCTTTTTATAGCCTTCCGTGATATGGTCATTATGGTACCGGACTTTTTTTCCTCCCACGCCGTTTAACGCATTTTGGAATTCCCCTGCTGTTCTTGCCAATGTTAAGTTTGAAACATCCTTAATTTCCTCGAATGCACTGACCACCTTCGTATTGAAAGTCGGCAAGACAATACATTCCGTTCCCGTGATAACTGAAAATACCATCCCGTGAAGCCTGTCCGTAACCATTAGTTCCGCACTGCCAATTTCTCTTAACAGTGCCTTAATTTCCTCTTCTCTGCAAAAGTCCTCTTTGGCATAGCTGACCACTGTGTCCATTCGTTTAACCGTTGGATATTTTTCCCTTAAAAGACTTTCCAATTGCGTCTGCTGGGAATTCTCCAAAATGCCTTCCTCATCGTTGCGCAAACATAATAAAGCACCCGCCTTTTCTTTTGTCATATTCATTTGCGGCAATGTTAACACTACATCCGGCAGTTTATATACCATATTATGGAAACAGCTTTTAAATTCCTTTTCTGATTCCGTATCTCTTGCAATTAAATATAAGTTTTTATTACAGCCATAAATTCTGCTGCTAATATCTCGTTCCTGTTTTCCCGCTTCATCATCAGAAAAACATACGGATTGCGGAAATAAAATAATCTTATTTTTTCTGAAGCGCAATGCCACATAGCGCCGGATCATCTCGTCATCCATATAGAAATTTCCGCAGTTTCCTCCTCCCTGCAAGATAATAATATCCTTCTGCTTTAACAAAAAATATAAAGCTTCAATATCAATTGCAAAATCCTGTATAGTCATTTCCGATATATTGGCATCCAAAAACAGTTCCTTTAAAATTTTTAATGTTGCATACGCAATCGCATGATCTCCTAAATTACCATGATTTGGTGTTCCTATAAGAATAATATTTACCCTATCTTTTGACAGATTATATTTTGCTGCAACCGCATCATAATACTTCGACTTCATCATATCCCTGACTCTTTCCTATTAACTTCAAAAAACACTTTACTGCTGTCTTCTTAATACTTCTGATTTCCAAACTATTCCTTATCATTTCTATGAATTTTATATGGTGTATTTTTAATATCACATTGCAAATATTAATCAATATCTGCTTTAACCACCACGGTTTTCGATACGGGCGTCCTACTTTCTGCGGTTCCGCTGTTTCCATATCATCCTGAACCTGTTCTATTACGTCTGCCTCTATATCAGGCACTTCTTCCTTTACGCCAAACAAATAATCATATATTTTCTGAATATCCGAAAATTCCATACATTCCCGAATCCACTCATATCTCGGCTCCATATACACAGCCCTTTTATATGCATGTCTCACAAAATCGTCATTTACAATTTTGGCTATCTCACCTTTTTTTTGTAAATCACTTAAATCACACCTTTCACTTGTTAAATTATATAAGGACGACATCATCTTCGATACGGTGTACTCTGCAAGTTCTTTCTGTTCATTTTCCGACATTTGGACATAATCTTCTATAAGATGATGAAATCTATGTATTAAATTCATTTGATTTTCAAATAAATCCGGTCTGTATTTCCTTGTTAACGCTGCTTGATTTGACTGCATATAATAATAGTACTTTTTATTTGTGAAAACGACCCCATTTATATAGCGGAAGTAATCCATATTAAAGCAAAAGTCTTCTCCCAACGATATGTTTTCAGGAAAGCGTATATGCTTGTCCTCTATAATGCGTCTTCGGAATATTTTATTCCATGAACATTCCAATGTTGTTGTTCTCCACAAAATAAACGCCATTCTATCAAAAAACATTTCTCTGGTCAACACACATTCTGCACCCATAATATCAGAAGTAAATGGAGTAATCTGTCTGTTGTAAATATCCTGCCCTAAAGTTATCATTTCAAAACCACAGACAACTAAATCCATATGGTACGTTTCCATAAAATTCACAAAATCTTCTACCATATCGCTTCTGATAATATCATCCGAATCGACAAACTGGATATATTCGCCCTTTGCAGCATCCAATCCTGCATTTCTTGCATTACTGACACCGCTGTTCTCAATTGTAATAACCGAAACCCTGCTATCTAACCCTGCATAGTTTTCACAAATTGTCAGTGAATTATCAGTTGATCCATCATTTACTAAAATTATTTCAATCTGTTGATATGTTTGGGAAACGATGGAGTTTAGACAGTACCCCAAATATTCTTGCGCATTATAAACCGGAATAATAATACTAACCATTTTCTCTATTATCTCTGTATTCCCCATATCGCTCAATCCCATCTTTCAATATTTTAAACTCTTTAACATACTGTTCATTTACATCTGCCTGTTCCAAATATGCAATGTCTTTATTTACTGACTCAATCAAACGATCCACTTTCTCACCAGTAATTTTGGCTAAATAGCACTGATACGAATAATGTAATACCTGATAACAGTATATATCATTCATTTTCCTTTCTAAAGTATTAATATGATGCTCCTTAAAGAAATCTACCCGTTCCCTAAATGCAAAACATGCATCTAAAGTGCTCTCTTTAAATCCGGTTCCTGTTATACTATCGTTTCTTGTTCTGTCATAATTATACTTTGATACATCCACATAAACCAGTTTATTGGCATTGTAAAAGTATTTATATGTAGTAAACTCATCTTCATGAATCTTTCCTAAAGGGTATCGAATATCTCCTAAAACAGACTTTTTGTAAAGTTTATTCCATGCTACAGGTTTAAAATATTTCCAATCAAGCATCCCTTCTAACGCAAAAATACTGTCAGCTTCTATAATTTCAGCCGTGCAACATGTTTCTTCCTGAATATAATCTGCATAAACATTACGATAACTGCATTCCACAATGTCAGCTTTTCTGTCCACACACACTTTATGCAGGAGCTCTAACATATCTAAATCCAGCCAGTCATCACTGTCCACAAAGCATATGTATTCTCCTGATGCAAACTCTATTCCAATATTTCTTGCATCTGATAATCCGCCATTGCATTTATGTATCACCTTTATGCGCCTGTCTTTGTCAGCATAGTCTTCACAAATATCCCCGCTATTGTCCGGAGAACCATCATCAACTAAAATAATCTCTAAGTTCTTATATGTCTGCTTTCGAATGGATTCTATGCAACGGCAAAGCAACCGTTCTACATTGTATATTGGAACGATAACACTAATTTTATCACTTTTCATATATTGCACAACTTTTTCTCCCAAATATCCTGTCTAAATCAGATCCCAAAACAATTCTCATACTCATCTATACCTGATTCATATATGTCTCATAAGAATTTAATACTGTTTCCGTATCGCCTATTTCCCTTATTAACCCGTCATCAAGCCATAACACCCTATTGCACAGCGTTCTAAGTGTAGGAATGCTATGAGATACAATAACTACCGTTCTGTTTCTGTCATTAATCAGTTCTTCCATCCGCGCAAGGCTCTTCTTTTGGAAGTGTTCATCTCCAACACTCAAAACCTCGTCTACTAACATAATATCCGTTTCCAGGCTTGAAGTAATGGCAAATGCAAGTTTGGAATACATACCGCTTGAATATGTTTTCACAGGCATATCAATAAACTTCCCAAGCTCAGAAAACTCAATAATATCTGCCTCTTTACTCTTTACCTCCTCCTCAGAAAAGCCCAGCAACATACCTGACAGAAATATATTACTTCTGCCTGACAGCGTATCCTTAAATCCCACGCCTAACGACAATAATGATACGGAATGGTCTTTTAAATCTATTTCCCCTTCGTTTGGAGAGAACACTCCGGCGATTGCTCTCAAAAGTGTTGACTTACCGCTTCCGTTCTTACCAATGATTCCAAGGATTTCACCTTTCTCAACATCAAACGAAACGCCTTTGACTGCCTCAAAAATTTCTGCTTTGTCAGCGTCGCGTTTTAACAAATTTCTTTGAATCGAAAATTTTTTCATCATTTTATAATGGATTTTTACATCTTTTACTTCTATTGATATTTCTTTTGACATTTTTTCACCTTCTATCTTTTATACCATCTTCACATAATCATTTTCATTTTCATAAATCAGTTTTAAACCAATTGCAGATAAAATAATAGATATTACAAACCATATCGAGAGCATAATACAAGACGGCGTTTCATTATAAAGAAGAGCCTTTCTAATACAAAACAGCAAATGAGCCACAGGATTAATTCTTTGAAGCAAATAACCATATGGAGCCGGAAAGGAATCCTGCACGTTATAAAAAATACCTGTTAAAAAATAGACAAAATTAAGAATAATTCCCAACGCATTCGTCAAGTCACTAACATATACTCCAAAATGCATAATAATGAGGCTGCATCCAAAACAAAATATAAAGTACACAAACAAAATAGGAAATACAAATAAAATATTAATTCCAACCGGCACTCTGAAAAAAATCAACATGACGATAATAATACCAAGATTAATCATCATTTTAAATGCAAGCACAAGCATTCTCTGCAGTACCAGTATATATTTTGGCATGTACACCCTCGATATAATATGCTGGTTACCTCTTATCATTTCGACACTTGTCATCACAAGTCGGTTGAAAAAGTCCCACATCATAATTCCAATAAGAATAAAAATAGGAAAATATGCTACATCCGTCTTAAACGCAACACCAAAAACCAGCGCATAAATAATCATTGTACAAAATGGCTCAAGTATCCACCAAAGCCAGTTTAAATAAGAATTCGCAACTTCAGCTTTTAAGTCACACTTTGCAGAATAAACCGCAAATCCCCAGTATTGTTTTAACTCCTTAAAAAATCTCATCTTTCATAAACTCCTCAGTTTTTGTGTTTTTTTCATATATATCACATATGTGTCTTTTAGTAAAGCCCTATCCACAGCTTTGTTAACCAACCGATATTTCCTCTACCCGCATAAAGAAGGCAAATCACTACATTTCTAAAATATCCTGCATGTTTCTTCAACTGCAGTTTAACCTTTTTAGAATACCTCTTTCGATACTGTTTCTGTATTTTTGATAATCCATAAGCATGCGTTTGCAGCTCTATTGCCTGTAATAAATCTAACAGCTTTCTATCTTTGCACGCTTTCACATGTTTTTCTAAATATTCAAAAATGTTAAAATGCACATATAATCGTTCATCTGTACACGCAGTATCCTGACCTTTTCGTCCTATCCGATAATAATATAAATATTCTGGAATACATACTGCACTCTTCGATGCGAACATATATTCCGTCCGATATGGCAAATCATCAAATCGGTTCAACTTTTCCTGAAAACGAATATTATATTGGTTCAATATTGATTTCTTATACAGGCACCGCCAAATGGCTACTCTTGTATTAACTGCTAACATTTTTACCTTATCAGGGTTATCCTCGCCATAACAATAGTTTTTTGTCATGCATTCATTATCGACCGGCTCAGCCTCACCTGATTCTTCATAATATTCAGAATACCCACAATACGTAAGATCATAATTCCCAAGCATCGCCCTTTTGAGCAGCTTATAAAACATATGTTTATCGACAAAATCATCAGCATCAACAAAACCTATATAACGACCTTTCGCAGCCGCTAGCCCTTGGTTCCGCGCCGAAGCGCAGCCGCCATTCTTCTTTTGTATCAGCTTTATTCTTATATCACCCGCCGCATATTTCTTAATAATATCAGCCGAATCATCCGGCGAACCATCATCCACAAACAGGTATTCTACATAGGGGGCTTTCCATTCCGTAAGACTTTCAATGCATTGCGGCAGATACTTTTCTACATTATAAACAGGAATGATAACAGACAATTCTGTTTGCGTATACGGTCTTTCCCACTCGAAAATTTCATATCCCTTATTTTCGGTTCTATTTTGTTCTATATAAATATATTCTGCCTTTTCACGACAACTTTCCCAAAGCGGAAAATAGTCTTCATAATCTGACATTCTTCCTATTATATGATTCACATTTTTAAAATACTTTTTAATATGTTCTGCGCTTCCATAATCAAACAAAACGAACTCTACGTGTCTGTTAAAATGAATGAAATCCTTACCACTGCAAATTTGGACTTTCCCATTATATACTGTTTGTATTGTGTCTGCAACTTTTTTATCATTAGGCAGTAAGCAAAATAAACATTCAGGTTTCACATATTCTAAAAGAAATGGAATAAGCCCCAAAAATTCGTTTGTTTGCGGCAGCAATACAATACCATCTATACCTTTTTGTATGATTTGATATAAACTATTTTCAAGCTGTTTCATATTACTTTATCTTTCCTAAAATCTTCTTTACCATTTTTTCACTGGCATCCCTATATATATAATCATAAAAAACCGGCAAAAAAAACCTTCTTCTTATAACAGTAAGGAAAATACGATATTGCCTGAGTTCGGATTTACCGCAGCGCTTTTTCCCTTCTTTTAATAATAATCTGTCATAGTTTTTGGGAATTTTCTTAAAATATTGATATAACGCTTTAACAAGCGCTTTTCGTGTATCCATATCTGCCATACGAATTCCCTCATTCGCAAAACTGACGATGGCACGCATTGCTGAATACCTTATACCCTGTATATATGTTTTCCTCTCAATACTTTTTATGTAATTAAGCAAATCATCAAATACAATAAGCAAGTCCATTCGTTCCCTGCCCCTGGAGGCCGTAATCTGCTGTCCGCTCCCTTTTCTATAATAAAAACCAACACTTCCTATTCCCATACAACATTTACAATTTGATAATAAATAAAAATGCGGATAGACATCCTCCCATTTGACTTGCTCTCTAAATTGAAAATCAATTTTTCTGACAAACTCCAATTGTAAAATTTTACGGCATTGGCTTACTTCTGAGCAGTAAATTTTTGTCTCCTCTTGCGGATTAATGCATACTCCGTCTTCTGGAAATAATTCCTCAAACAGTCTCTTATCATACCAGTCTAAAATCTGCTTACTATTTTCATTATATATAAGCGGAAGTATCATTACAATTTCAGGTTTATCGAAATTATGCATTTCTAATTGTAAGGCAACTGTTTCTACATATCTTGGCATTATCCAGTCATCACTGTCAAGAAATGAAATGTATGGTGTATCTGCCAAACGCATTCCTTGATTCCTGGCTCCGCCAAGCCCCTTATTGTCCTGATATACATATGTTATAATTTCCGGATAGTTTTGGCTATACGCTGCACCAATTTCTCCCGTTCGATCTTTAGATCCATCATCTATAATAATCACTTTATATTTATTGCTTGTCTGTTTTAATATACTATCAATGGTTCTTGTCAAGGTTTTTTCTGCATTAAAAGCCGGCACTATAAATGTAATTAATTTTCCATCCATATTTCATTTATCCCCCACACTTTATCAATACATTCCGTTTAACCTTTGCTTTCCTTTTGCTATTGTGCCACACTTCCATTTTATAAGCAAGTTTCTTATTGTTTTTTCTATATTTTACTAGTAATATGCTCCTCTTTTACATCAATTAATAAACAATATTACCAATAAACATACCTCTACTTCCGTTCTTCTCTCCTGATTATTACGTTTTTCAACTCCTTATCTTTGGCATTTTTAATTGCCTTTGATACAAGACTGCGCTCATACTCCCAATTATAATTGTCCCGTTTAATAATCGCAAATATCCAGTTTCTAAAAATAATGTGAATAAAAAGATCAATAAAATTAACCATCCTGTCGATAAAGTTCCCATGTTCCCTTACCATCAGCAGTCGATTCCTGACAGCATAATAATCTTTCCAATCGTACCTTCTTGGATGCGATATTACGTTTTGGCTTGTTTTATGATTTAACACAGCAGCAGTCACTACAAGGATTTTGCTATATTGATGAATCCTTAACGAATATTCCGTGTCATCATACCAAATAAAATATTCTGCATGCGGCAGCCCTATCTGTCTAATAAGGCCGGTATCAACTACCATACCGCAAAAGGACGCAATATCACACGCAAAAGATGGCTGTCCGTACTCCCATTCCTTGCAATTGCGAGATATTAGTCCTGCCTTTTGTAGATTTCTTCTATGAAATGTATCAATCCTTTCGTTTATTTTTACAGTACCTGCAAATGCTCTATATTGTGGGTTTTGAAGTCTGATTTGTAATATTTTCTGCATGTAGTCTTTTTCTATCATTGCATCATCGTCTATAATCAACACACTGTCAACGTCTTTCTGCAATGCACATTCTATACCCTTTGCAAAGCCTCCCGCACCGCCTGTATTTTTTGAAAGATGAATAATGTCAAACAGTTCACTTTTCTTGGTCAATTCTTCAAGATACTCATAAGTACCGTCTGTAGAGGCGTTGTTTACAATAATAATACTATTTGGCACAATAATCTGATTTTTTACATTATCAATACACTCCCTTAACAGAAGTTCCCTATTGTATGTCACAATAATGACTGCATATTTCGTGCGCATCCTAAAATACCCCTTTGTTTCTTTTATAATAATCACATTATTATGGTAAACGTATGCCTATTTTGGTAAATCCTTAGTATCCTTATCTCCGAAATTACATGTCCCGTCTATAACTTACACCCATACATCGCTTTATGCATCAAATGCCCTTTCAACAATCTCATATATGCGCCATAAAACCTTCTCTCCTTAAAAAACCGAAGTCTTTCTCTTTGCGCTTCCAAATCTGCCTTTGCCGCCTCTTTCGTATAGGTTCTGCTGATACTTTTTTCCCGTCTGCGGTAAAAATACAATTTTTTATTTGTAATTACTATGGTATCAGCGCTGTTAACAAATAAATGACTTGTATAGATGTCTTCATGTGTTTTTCCTTCCGGAAAGATTTTGCCGGTTTTAAAGTTCTCAAAGATTTCACGGCTGTAAAGTTTGTTCCATGCTACTGTTTCGATTGATTTTCGCTTGCCATGCCATTCTTTTAACATTTTTTCGGAAGTAAGCATATACTCCTCTGCGACAGTTTTATCCTCCAGGGTATCCGCTGAACGCGTATAGGCGCAAATCGCAATCTGAGCGTTATTTTTTATAATCAGCCCATAAAGACTTTCTATATAAGTACTGCAAATCATATCATCCGCATCAACATAAGCTATATATCTGCCCTTTGAAGCTTCAAAGCCTTTATTCCTTGCCGCTGACAATCCCCTATTTATCTGATGAATAACCCTTATGCGCTTATCCTTCAACGCATACTCATCACACAATTCAGGACAATTATCAGTAGATCCGTCATCCACAAGAATAACTTCCAGGTTTTGATATGTTTGTGATAATATCGAATCAATACACGCGCAAAGATATTCTTCTACATTATATATGGGTACGATTACACTGATCAAATCCATCTTCCGACAACCTCTCCCATGCGTTCCCACGAAAACCGGTACGCCTCCGCAGCGATATTTCCGGCAAATTCCGCCTCCTTATGCCCCGTAAAGTACCGCACAATCGCTTCCGCCAGCGCCTTCTCATCCCGCGGCGGTACAACATAGCCTGTCCGGTCATGACTTACCACATCCGGCAGACCGCCTACGTCCGTGACAACAACGGGTTTCCCAAAGCCATATGCAATTTGGACTATACCGCTCTGCGTCGCGCTCTCATACGGAAGGACGACCATATCGCTCGCTGCAAAATATTGCTCTACCTCACGGTCAGGTGTATATCCGTCATATATTAATATAGAAGCTTCCAGTGCAGCATCTGCTGCCGAAAGTTCCTTTATCTGACGGATATAAGCGGCTTTGTCATCGGGACCGGCGAATTCCCCGACAACCAAAAGCTTTATATTTCCTAAACATTCCTTTACTCTTGGCATGGCATTGATTAAGTATTTCAAACCTTTATACGGCCGCACAAACCCAAAAAACAAAAGCACCTTTTCGTCTGCCAAAAGGCCTAAACGTTCCCGCGCCTGTGCTTTGGTCATGTGTTCAAAGCAGAATGCATTGTAGGAGGGATGCGGCGTTACCTGACAATCAGGATGAGACATAATCTGTTTTAATTCTGTCTGCTCCTCCTTGGCATGTACAATAAAATGCGTTCCGTTTTTGAGGGTAAGTCTTGTTAACTTTTTATCAAGCGGAAACCGTTCATGAGGAAATACATTGTGGCACACAAATGTTATATTCTGTTTTCCCATAAACTTTGCAAGCAGAAAATAACATGGCGCAAAATACGGATGCCACCACTGTATCAGCACCATATCGGGCTTTTTTTTCCGAATATAACGTGCCGTGCGGATAATATTAAACGGATTTGCCGTATTTATCATAAAGTTTGTTTGCTCTATTTTAAAGCTTTCATTCTCGTAATCCCGCTGTTCTTTTCGAAACAAAAATTTAGGATACTGCATTTTATAGGAAATCATCTCCACCTCATAATGTTTGGCGAGCTCCCTGTACATTAGTCCTGTATAGTGTGATATTCCGCCCCTGTATGGGTAGACGGGTCCGATCAGTACGATTTTTTTCATACGTGCTTTTCCATCCATCTCAACACATCCTCATACACCTGTTTTCTGTCAAGTTCATTTAAAATCTCATGCCGGTCGTCAGGATAGAGCTTCATGCTGACATCGTTTATTCCTTTCTTCTTATATTCACGGCATACTTCGTTTACTGCTTTTCCGTAATCACCCACAGGGTCCATTCCGCCTGCTAAAAACAGCAGCGGCAGCTCACAGGGGATGCGCCGGATGTTTTTATCTTTTTGAATAAAGGTAAGCGCCTCAAACAGCATTCTGTAGCCGTTGACCGTAAATTTAAAATTACAGTATTTGTTTTTGCAGTAAAAGTCCACAATTGCATCATCTCTGGTAATCCAGTCGCACTGTGTACGCGGATTTTCAATGCATTCCTGATAGCCGTCAAAGACACAGCGCTCAATCAGTTCGGAACGGTGCCTGTCACCTTTAAAAAACCGGATGAGCGCGGACATTATTTTGCCGGCAGCAAGCGCGAACGCGCTTTGTTTTCCCGTGCCGACGATAATTGCACCCGTAAGCTCACTGCCGTACGTCATGATATAGCGCCTTGCCATAAAGGATCCCATACTATGCCCCAACAGAAAAAACGGCGCATCTTTATAATGCTTTTTGGCATAAACCGTAACGCGGTGCAGATCCGCAACGACGGTCGCACTCATGTTCTTGCGGCAGAAGTAACCCAAATCCGCATCGCTTCCGGCAGTAATGCCATGTCCAAGATGATCGTTTCCGATAACTGCAAAGCCGTTTTCGTTCAGATAACGGGCAAAATCGTCATAGCGGTCTATCATTTCTATCATACCGTGCGATATTTGCAGCACGCCGCGCACGTTTCCTTCCGGCTCCCATAATACCACGTGAAGTTTATGAATTCCATCCTTTGATGGCAGTTCATGCTCTGTTTTCCTCATATGCGCCCCCTGATGCTGTTTTTCTTTTCTTTCCCTGTTAAGTATTTCAAATTGTTTCCGATATTATTATTGTAAACCTCAAATTCCCTTAGAAAAAGGGAGCAGTCCCACCTACTCCCTTTTTCAAAAGCTATAATTCATGCACTTGTCCGAATATTTAATTTTGATTTATCACAGCTATTTCGAGGGTTTCCTCATAAGCTTATGCGTTTTGTACAATACGTTTTAAAACGTTCGATTACATCTTCGAAATCATTACAACGGAAAGATCATATTCCTCAAGGAATTCGTCGATGTCCCTCTCGTTATTTATCTCCATAGCTGCTTCAAACACTCCCGTTTCAGGATCAAGAAAGCCTCCTACCATCTCTCCTGTAGTTTGGTTTTTTCTAATCATCGGTTTTTTGTTTACTACATTAATTTTTTCTGATACTGCTTTTTTTGCTACTAACATTTGTTGATCCCCTTTCAACCCTTCTTCAGTTTGTCTCCTTATCGGTGATTTTATCTTTCTCCTAATCCAAAACCGGCCGTACCTGCGCTTGGTCCGTCGGTCCACGAGAATAAAAACCTCCTTTTTTCAAAGTGCATATGTTGAATTAAAGCTTTTCGCGGCTGTTAAATCCCTTTGTAACCGCGTTTATATGATCAGCCTTGCCGCAACGTCACCTTCTCCCTTGTGGCGATACCCGCAACGCTAAATCAACTTTGTAACCGACAGTTTTCCCGTCCCTGCCCCATCTCCTGATGCCCCCTCGCATCTTTGCCGCAAGACACATTTTATGCCGTATATGACATTTTTTTCATGCGCTTCGCAGCCACTTTATGTAAATACTATCATATGTATTTTTATATTGCAATGGTTATTTCGCCGAAAAATAATTTTTTTCAACTTTTTATGTAAACCATTTTCTATCTACATTTTACCACATATTTTTGTTTTGAAAAGCACAAATTTAATTTTTCCCCATTTTTTTTAAATTTTATATACAAAATTTGATTTTTTATGATATGATATTTCTAGTAATTTATGCAATGGTACTGTTGGTCCAATCTGTTTTGCCACGAAAACCATAATATGGAGGTAAATATGTATAATTTGTCAACTCAGTCCTTAAAACCGGGAATGATACTTTATGAGGATATTTACAATCCCTCAAACGAACTAATCTTTAAAGCGAATACACATCTTACTCAGGAAAACATACAGACTTTGTGCGAATACAATTTTGATCAGATTGCCCTTGCTGAGCCAAATGAGGTTGATATGCCCCGGTATGAGCATCTTCATCAGCATCCTCATTTTCAAAAGTTCAACGCAATGTACACCTTGTCCCTTTCAACCTTTAACAAGCTTATCCGTATTCTTGACACCAGCATTGATTTAAATACATCCAAGCTTTTAACACTGCGTGACGATATGATGCAGACGGTCGTAAACGGAGAACAGCTTATTGACTATCTGTACAATATGATGCCCGACGAAAACGAAATTACATATAATCATTGTTTTAACTGCGGTCTGCTGTGCTATATTTTCGGCAAGTGGATCGGACTGGAAGCAGAAGATTTGGACAATCTGACAATTGCAGGCTTTTTGTTTGATGTGGGCAAGACAAAGATTTCCGATGAGCTTTTGTGGAAACCTGATAAACTGACGCCGGAGGAATTTATACAGATGCAGCACCATATCCATCTCGGATATGACCTGCTCAAAGGCAGAAATTTCCCGCCTCACACGGTAAGCGTAATGATTATGCATCATGAGCGGTGCGACGGGAGCGGCTATCCTGCACGAATTAAAGAAGACCGCATTGATCCGTTTGCACTGATTGCAGCAATTGCAGACACTTACGAGGCAATGACCCACCCAAGGTCACACCGCGCGGCGCTGACGCCGTTTCAGGCGATTCGTGTATTTGAGGAGCAGGGCTTTGAGGTGAAATACGGTAAAAATATTCGTCCCATAATGACGCGCATTGCAAACATGTATCTGCAGCGGCGCGTATGCGTTACCGGAAATATGGAAGGACGTATTATTGAGATTCACGAGGATGCACTTTCACGCCCAACCGTGTTTATAAGCAATGTAGAATACGATCTCCGCACACGTCAGGGCGCCGAGATTATCCGTATGCTTTAGAATATATTCTTTATCAATAAAAAGAGTCCGGCGAGCCGGACTCTCGCGCCGGAGCGCGGTTGCTTTAGCAACCATATTCCTTAGCGCGGAGTACGCATCCCCCGGAGGGTTTTTACTTTATAGGACGTAATTTCCTATAAAGTAAAAAAACGCCAGCCGGCGTTTTTTATTTATCACGATTCTGAAAGAATATCCGCAATATTTTGTTTGATTTCCTCAACGGAAAGTCCCTTTGCATTTTCTAAAAATGTCTCGACAGACTCTTTTGCAGCCTCCAGCTCTTCCTCGTCCAACTCGTAGTTATCAATGTAACCGCGTATGGAGGCATTGATGCTCTCCTGTTCCTCTGCACTTATTCCCAACGTTTCTGCTAAATCACCATTTGCAATAAATTCCTGCACTTCATTAACAAATGCATTTTTAAGCTCGCTGCGAACCTGTTCCTTCGTTTTTGTGATGGTATCGCTCACCGACTCGCTGATTTTGTCGCCTACGTTGTCAAGCGTTACGTCCCCCTGACAGCCTGCAAGCGCTGCGGCAGACAGCATAAGCGCAGCCGTTACCCTTATTTTCCCCTTAAACAAATGATCACTCCTCCTCTGCCGGTACACTGACAACCGGCGCTTTCTTTTTCTTCTGCGTGGTGACAGGTTTATCCGGCCATGCCATTGCTTTTACACCCGGTGTTGTTGTCTTTATTCTTAAATAGCTTTTCCCATCTTCCACAAATCTTATAATGGAAATATTTTTCCATGCATAAAATTCAAAGGGTGCAAACTCAATTTTAAGCTCCTTGAGCATTCCCTTTGCCTCAAAATTTACCAGTTTTTCGTCTACCCTGACAGGCATACAGTAGATATATTTATTATCTGTGGTGTGAATAACGGTCGTCTCAAACACCGCCGACTTATTTTCCTTACTGACCTTAATTGTCGCCATTGCAGGTACCGGAATATCTTCTACGTTCATATTTCCTCCCATTCTGCCGATTGCGGCTTTTTACCTTTTTTGACACTAACTCCCATCTGCCTGCTTCAGCAGGCGTACAAATCAGGATGGTGAAATTTTATATTTCACACTATTCGCGTTGTACTGCTATTATATAGTATAGTCCGTGAACACTTTTGTTGTCAAGCATTTGACAACTTGTAATGTATGGGCGCTTTTGAAAATTGGCTTGAGTTTCCGCAAAATGTAAGCCCAAAATGAATACATCTTCCCAAAGTGCCAATCTGCCGGGTTTTTTGATATTGCAGAATGACAGTTTATAAAGTAGAGGCACTTTAACAAGCCCCGCCGAAACCGGACTTTGGGGGACATATTCTTTTATCTATTCAAACGGTCAGCTTAAGACAGAGCTGACGGTACTTCGGACGTTTCGTCCGAAACCAAAGCCTGACGCCTTCTTTTGCATACGATAGTATACCAGAGATGCCTTTTGCCAGCCGGTAATAGCAGAAGAAAACTTTTTGCTTTACCGGATCTGCTGTTTTTATGATGGAAACCTTTAGCGCATTTGTCTCGGGTCCCATGGAAACCAGGCCTAGGAATGCCATGCACAAAGTAATATAAAAATTCAGGGCATTGATTGCCTTTAACTTTCTGACACGAAAGTTTTCAAACTGGAACACCTGTTTTTTGCAGCGGAAATATTCTTCTATTTTCCAACGGGAAAAATAAGTCCTTGCAACCTGGATTGCCTCCTCCCTGGAGCTGATTTTTTTGTTGGTGGCAAGCATCATTGGATGCTCTGTGATCCCGTAAACAAGCAC
>KE159628.1:745106-763409 GCA_000403335.2 Lachnospiraceae bacterium MD335 | reverse complement strand
ACATATTTCTACATACACTGTTCTTTGCATCGTCCTTATCTAAATGACATTGCAGGGAATCCTCCTCTTTTTGTTTAGTATGATTTTATTGTGGTGATTAAATTTTACATCAAAAAGGAGAAGGATTCCTTATTTTTTGGCTTATTTTTTTAAGTTGTACATAATTAGTACATACGATTGATGGTTCTGTGGATAGAACTGCGGAAACTCAAGAAAATTGGGTATTTATTTTTTTGAAGTTTTGTAGTACAATAATTGCAAGTGTCTATTGGGACGGAAGAAATTTAATGAAATAAAGGAGCATGATTTTTAACATGGCAAAGGACAAAAAAACAAAGTCCGGTGAAATTACGGACATTAGTAAAAGTAAGGCAAAGCGCGAGGAGCGCAGGAAAGAAGTGGCAAAAGAAAAAAGAAACCGCATGATTTCACGCGCTGTCAGCTTCGCCATTCTTGGTTTTATAGCAGGTGTTATTATCGTTTTTGCAGGAAAGAACATTTATCTTATGGCTATTCGCACGACAGCGAGCACTGATATGAGCGCAGGACTTACGGCGGATGGAAAAATTGAGGGTGTGAATGTTTCTGATGCAGTTACACTGGTAGATTATGAGAATATTACGATTACCGACGAGGATGTCAGCACGGACGAGCAAGTTCAGAAGGACATTGACGAGCTTTTGGAAGAGTATCAGGAAATTGATTATGATGTAAGCCTCGCTATTGCGGATGGCGACAAGGTCAATATTGACTATGTAGGAACAATTGACGGCGTGGAATTCGAGGGCGGAAACAGCAACAATGCCGGTTATGACCTTACAATCGGCTCCGGTTCTTTCATTGATGATTTTGAACAGCAGCTTATCGGCTCACATCCCGGGGATAACGTAACTGTCGATGTAACGTTTCCCGAAGATTATCAGCAGGATGAAACTGTTGCCGGAAAAGACGCCGTATTTGAAGTCACCGTAAACGGTATCTACAAAGCGCCCGCATTTGACGATGCATTTCTTGAGAAAAACGGTCTTGCAACTGGGGAAATTACAACTGCTGACGAATACCGCGCATCCATCGCCAAAAAGTATTATGAGACCAACCTTAGAGAGTTTCTCTCAAATTATATTATCGAGAATTCGACTGTAAATACTTATCCTAAGGATTACGTGAAGATAATGAAAGCGACAACAAAGGCAAACGATGAGGCAACAATGAATTATTACAGTCAGGTGTTTGCATCATCCGGTATGCAGGCTTACGCAAATGTGTGGGAGGTTACCGGTGACGAGGACGAGTTCGCGTATGAAAAATCGCTCTCGGAGCGTGCAAATGATTCCGTGAAGGAAGCAATGGTTTATCAAGCGATTTTTGACAAAGCAGGCTTAACAATTGATATGGAAGCCGCAAAGGCTGAAATGAACGAAACAAACGGTGATGAAACCTATGCGGACAGCATGATTGAAAATTATGGTGAGGGGTATTTGGCACAGAATGAAATTCACGATGCTGTTTTGGACTATCTTGTAGACCGCTACAAAGACCCTGACAAGATGCCAAGCGAGGCAGATGAGGCAGAGACAGAGACAGAAACGGAAACAGAGGTCGGAACGGAAGCAGAAACGGTTTCTGAAACAGAGACAATCGCAGAATAATCAGAATGAAAAAAGCGGAGACATGTGTAATGATTACATGTTTCCGCTTTTTTATGCACACGGGCGCCCCAAAGGAACTATGTCATCAAACCGATTTCGTTCCATTTACCAATCAAGCTCAAATGCTGAAAATGCGTCTGCTGTCTTTAAATGTTCATCCTTATATTTTAACAGATATGCCTTAATTTCCGCTCCGGCGTCTGCCAAGTCTGTTAAAAGCGTATCAAAGTTTTCTTCCGTAATACAGCCTGCATCCGCAAACAACTTATAATATTCCAAATCATCGGCGTGTTCTTCCATGATAATATCCCACGCCTCGCGGGACGCCTTTAAGTATTCTTTTAATTCATGTTCAACCGGCTGCGCAAGCTTATAAGGATGGAGAAGCCTGAAATAAACGATGCGCAGCTTCATTTTCCGTTTTTCCACGGGGTAGGACTTAATGTCATAGTCCTTGCCCTCGTAGTCCTCCTCGCCGCAGGTCCAAAGTTCTTCAAATCCGTCCAAGTCGTCAAGCCGGATTAAGTCTATAAGCTTTGCATCCCAACGTCCTATCCATGCATCGCTTCCAATCTCCAAAGGCTCAAAAAGGAAATAATCATGTAAAACGGTGACCGCCATAGCGAGCATCCTCCCTAATCCAAGGTCATGGAACTCCTGTCGTGTGCGTATACGTATTTCCTTTAACCGCAAACACCCTAAAAACAGCTCTTTTCCGCGCAGTAACGCGCGATTTGGTATCATAACCGTCCGCAAGTGTTCCGCGTGCGCAAATGCCCAGTCGCCGATTTCTTCTATGGTGTCGGGCAGGCTTATTTCCTTGATGGTTTTGCAGCTTAAAAATGCCTTTTTTTCAATGGCAATTACGGGTTTTTGGTCAATAATCCCCGGAACCTCAACTTTTGCTGCGATGCCGCGATAGCGCTTGATTGCAATACCGTTCTTATACGGCACATATACAAGCTGACCGCCGCCCTCCGTATTTTCGACTGTTTGATCCGTTGTCAAACGTTGTGTATCTTCCATAAGCAAAATCTGCCTTTCAAAATCGTTTATCCTTATATTAGAGCTCCAGCTTGTCAATCTCCTGCATAATATTATCTTCACGCTCATGAAGCATTAAGTCCTCGTTGTGCTTTGCATAGTCGGGGCTTCCATATGTGCTGATAAAGCGCGAGCTGTATACATTGACCGTCAGCTCAGTGACCAGCACAAGCAGCTCATTCCCGTCCATAAACGCCACTTCACTGAACGCAAATACATTGTGCAGGCGCGCCTGAATTCTTGCATTTTCTTCTTTCATCGCCACTACTTCGCTGTCAAACGCGCCTTTCAGCACAGCAAACGGATTTTCACTTCGGTTGAGCCGCAGTTCTTTTTCGCGTGCCTCAAGGAATTGGATAATTGCGCGGTTCTTCCTTCTGTCCTCACTAGAAAGCGTACCTGCGGAGCGCATTGTCTCAAGCAGCTTCTGTCTTGCCTGTATCTGCGATTCAACAGTCGCGCAAATATCCGTTTCTCCGCCGTTTTGAGTATTTTCTGCCCGCTCATACAGTGCCTTAATAATCTTAAGCACCTTCATCAGCTCCGCAAGGTAATCAGCAGTTTCCAAGTTCTCCCGCATTTCGCTCTCAAGCTTATCCAGCAGCATCCCGACCAAAGAAAGCCGCTCGTCAAATTTGGCAATACGAGCGCGCTCTACCTCCTGCGCGGAATTGGTGCCGTTTAAAATTTCTTCTACCTTATAATCCTTTTTGTACTTATTATAAAGCTCATAATAGGCTGTAAATTCTTTTACAATCTTTTCATTATGGAGATACTGCCCCACCAGCGTTTCATCCACAGTGATACCTTCTTCTTCACAAAGAAGCATTGTTGCAGACAAATCTTCCCACCCACGCGCAGTTACGTAGGACTTGCCGCCGACATTTGTCTCCACGCGGTAAAAATCACTTTTCTTCATTTCCAAATAGGTCGTCACCGCATTGTGAATACCTTGTTTTAAAGCGTATTCCTTCCATGTGGGATAATCCGCCTCGACCTCCACGAGCTTCATTCTGTCCATTGTCACCACATCAAACTCCCGTACGGATTTGTTGTATTCCGGCGGGTTTCCTGCTGTCACAATCACCCAGCCGTCAGGCACTTTATGCTTTCCAAAAATCTTATACTGCAAAAACTGCAGCATCGACGGTGCGAGCGTTTCCGACACGCAGTTAATCTCGTCAAGAAACAAAATGCCTTCCTCAATGCCGGAGCCCTCCATGACCTCATAAATAGAGGCAATAATCTCGCTCATGGTATATTCGGATATGTCAAACTCCATGCCCTTATAGTTTTTATGCGTAATAAACGGAAGCCCGAGTGCCGACTGCCTTGTGTGGTGTGTCATGGAATAGCTGACGAGCGCAATGCCAAGCTCCTGTGCAATCTGCTCCATAATCGCCGTTTTTCCGATGCCCGGCGAACCCAACAGGAAAATCGGACGCTGCCGCACGACGGGAATACGGTAATCACCATATTCGTCTTTTTTGAGATACAGTTTTACGGAATTTTTAATATGATTTTTTGCCTGTTTAATATTCATGGTAATCCTCCATCTATGCCAAAATCTGTAAATTAGTGCATCTGCACCGGCTTGCCCTGTTCATCCTCAAAATTCTCAATGTCCTCTGCCGGAAGCACAAGCTTAATTGCCCACGGCGGTGTCGGCGGTTTTTCGAAATCATCCTCCAAAAACACAAACGCCGTGTCATAATTGTACGGCGGCTTGCGGTCAGGATACACGCCATAGCCGTCCGTAAAATAAATCAGTCCTTTTAAATTCTCAAATTCCCCATTCTCTATCGCGTTGTTCACATACGCAAACACCGGACGAAAATCCGTAGATCCAAAACCCTCAAGCTGCCCTTCCTTCATAAACGCCTCAAATTCCTCGTCATTTGTGATTTTTGTGTCACGGCGCACCTCCGAATCGCATTGAATAATGTGTATATTAACCTTGCGGAAGAAATTTTCACTGCTTTTCAAAATACTGTAAGTCTTATTCAGAAAGCACTGTACAATCTCTCCGCGGCACGAGCCGGAAGTATCAATTGCAACCACAAACTCCTTGATTTTGTTGACGTCCTTATACTCAAGCGGCTCCACAAGCGGCAGATTTCCGTATATCGAAAGCCCATAGGTATAATATACATAATCAAACTCGTCGTCATTCACCTGTATATCTTCCCCCGATACGCTGAATCGGCGCAGAAAATCACCGTAATCATAGGTTTCCTTTGTCGCCTCCTCAAGATTTTGCAGGATGCTTTTATCGTCCGACTTATCCTCCGAAAAGGATTTTAGCTCCGCCTTGATGCGCTCGCTGAGCTTCTTCCACTGCTCCTGTGTAATCTCAAGCGTCTCCGCATTTTCCGCCGCAGCCCAGCTCTCGTGAATGTCGCGACGGAACAAATTGGCAAGCTCCAAAAGCTCTGTTGTGCCAAGTCTGTCGTTTTTCAGATTTCTGTAGATACGTTCCGCCGTCAAAGTCCCTGCTTTTTTACGCCATTCATCAAGCGTCTCTCTGCGCTCGCGGTCGCCTGTCACGTCAATCCCTGATATGCCAAGCGAAAGAATTGCATTCTCCACCGCCATATCCGCCGCCACATCCCAAAGCTCCTGCTCCATACGCCCGTAGCGGTAGGAATGGCTGAAAATACAGTGCAGAAGAATATGAAGATGCGTTCGGATAATGTTGTTCTGATTTTTTTTGTACAGCCGGACAATGGTACGCGGGTCGTAATATATGACCGCCTCCCCGGGTGCGTTGATGTCGCACCGGATGCCGTCCATGCCTGCCTGTTCTTTCAGTTTTATGCCCGATAACGCCACGTCAAGAAAGCGCAGGTTTACCAAAATCCGGTCCCGCGACAAGCCCCATATCCGCGATGCGATTTCTGACACTTGTGTCATATTTTTCTCCATTCCTAAAATATCCTTTCAGCTTACCTTCATGTTATCCTTTTTTTCTTCCTCAAGCTTCTTCAGCAGTTTAATCTCTTCCTCGTTAAAAGCAAGTTTCGGATAACTTTTTAAAACGGAATCCATTATATTTATAAGCACGTCCACGACAATGGAGTTGCCTGCCTGCTGATAAGCAGCCGTATCCGATACAACAATCTTAAAGCTGTCGCAAAATCCCATAAGCCTCAAACATTCTCTCGGTGTCAGCTTCCTTAACCTTCCATCCGTTGTGACATAATTATCCACACCTGCCCTGTGCATTTTATGCATAGTCGTTAATAGCGGACGTGCTACATCCAAATCTGTTTTAGGTCTTGAATAGAAATTTTTTGTTCCGGTTGAAAGCACATACTTCCTGACCTTCTCAGACAGAAAATATTTCTCCAAATCCTCCATCGTTTTCTCGTTATCTATGTTTTCCTCTTCAAATACAAAATCCCCATGCCAGTTAAACTGCTGGTTCTTCTTTTGGCATAGCTGCACCTCACCATCTATCTGCGTATATCTTTTTGTCAGATTCTTTTCATTTGTGACAAAAGCAGCGCCCTTTTTAGGAAGATAATAACGTCCTGATACATGATCCAGCAAAAAACTCTGCATTTTCTTTTTCAGCTCGACGGGCTTTGGCGGCATGAATTTCTGATCCAGTACCAAATCATTCCGAAATCCGACAACGAATACACGTTCTCTGTTCTGCGGAATTCCATAATCACGTGCATTCAAAATCATCTCTTTCCACGTATAATTTAACTGTGTAAATACCTCTGACATCGTTTCCCATGTTTTACCGTCATCATTGCTCATAACTGCTTTTACATTTTCATAAATGAAAACCTTTGGCTTAATCTCGCTAATCAGCCTTGCATATTCATAAAACAGTGTTCCTCTTGTGTCCTCCAAACCGCGCTGTTTTCCGACAAGACTAAACGACTGGCACGGACTGCCGCCGACAAACAAGTCCACTTTATCCCGGTATTGTTTTCCGTCTAAAAAACAAACATTCCAATGGAAATTCTCTTCGCTTACCTTGTAATTTGCCATATAACTGGCTTTTACTTTATTCTGTGCTTCTTTACCGCTGTACAACCGGTCAACATATTTTTTCTTTTCTGCATAATCATCAATCTGCGCCAGTTCACGCAGCACATGCATCGCATTGATTTTCTCATGAAGCATACTGGTACGTTGGCTTAGGTCTTTTACGCTCTTAATGATTTTCTTACCGGCATTTGCTTCAAGAATATCGTATGCCATTTTTAAATGAGTTGAAACCCCGGACCATTCAATATTGTCAGTACTGTTGTACTGCACGGATTCTCTCCCCAAATCGCCGATTGCATTATCTTTTTTATAGTCATTCACAACTTCCAAAATGCATTGAAACGATTTCAGAAGTGTGGTCTGCCTGCTTCCCTTTCTCCTTAATTTATCTGAAAATCCTTTATATTCCTTATGCCGTTCCTTTTTCACTTCCGCCATTTTAAGTATCGCATCCAAAACATGCAATATCAATTCTGTCACATTTTCTTCGCCAATTCCGTCAATCGTATCCAAGACTTTTTTATATTCTGCTTTCGCCGCGTTCAGCATTGTATCCAGCTGCGCTTTATATTCGTCTTCTTCCTCCTTAATTTGAATACCCTTAATCAGTTCCTCCAAAGAAGTAAGTTCTGTTTGGATTTCGTCCAAATCATCATCAATTTTTTTTGACAAAATATCAACGTCCCCGTTATCACATGCAAATACAATTTCATGGTCCAATTCCATTCTGTCAAGCGCATGCTCAATTGCACCAATTCCGCTGAATACAGTTGCCAGCCTGATCATCTTATAAATCCTCCAGTTTCTTAAAAATATGCGCTCTGTGATATTCCAAATACTGTTTCCTCTTTTCATCAATAACCGGAAGCCTATCGATTACCTGCCCTTCAACAAGTCCCAGCTGCTCACGATTATACTTTGAAAGCCACGTCGATACCATCAGCCTCTTATCATCCGTAAAGGAAATATATCCTCTGTCAAATAATTTATCATAAGTCGGCGTAAATACAAATCCGTTCTTCGGATCTTTCTTTTCTTTATTTTCTGCCTGTTTCCACGGTTTTATGTGGAATGCAATCAATAAATGCTCATCATTTACCATTGTAAACGGACAGATTCCTGTTTCTTCCAAAAGCTTTTTCCTGTAAATTCCCTGTCCAATTCTTGCCAGGATAATCGTTTCCTTCTCCGCAGGCTTTAAAGCGCTTTCCTCTATTTCCCTGACGCTTTCCCGAATCTCCTTTTCTTCCTCTACAACGTCATCTGATACAATTCCATAACTGATTTTAAAATAATAACGGATTGCTCCGCAATTGAATATTTTCAAAATAGACAGGCGCGAAATTCTTGGTAACGCAATATTTCCGATTAAACTCCAGTTCGGGTCCGTCCTGTTACCGCTGTTTTGATTGATATACATTCCCGGATAAATATATTTTTCTCTCGCCATTGCCTGAGCCGATTTTATGTTTTCTGGTCACCGCACTGTCTGCAATCGTAATATTGCTTAAAACATCTTCTACCTCATATGTAACATTTGCAATCGTAATCTGCATTCTTTTGTACCGCTCCTTTAAAAATTCGCAATCTCCCCACTGCACGCCGCTTCCATAATCGCCTGCACGTCCGCACCGTCGAGGTCAAGACCCTCGGCGCTGACAAAATGCGTGTTTTCCATGCCGTAAAGCCTGCAAAGCGCGTTTACGTATTCAAATCCGAAATTGCAGTCTCCGATGTAGCCGCCGCTGGTAGTGACATAATACATATCACTGGCATTAGCCAAGCCGATTGGCGTGCCGTCCTGTGCGTAAGTGAACGTAATCCCTTCCACGCTTGTCAGTTCCAAAAAGATTTTCAGCGATGCCGGAAAAGCCATGTTCCAGTAAGGCGCTGCAATAACAAGCATGTCTGCACTTGCAACGGCATTTGCATAGTCAAACATCGTGTCGTCGGTCTGCCCTGCTGCCAACAGCTCGTCACGCCTTTGAAGCCGTTCATAATTTAACGGCAGCATATTTTCCGTTGATAATCGTATTTCTTCTATATGGAATGCCATATCGTGGCTGTTTGCTTCGCGTATCCGTTCCAAAAGCTGCTCCGCCAAAACCAAAGTCCTTGAATCCCTGCCGCGCACACACGCGTTGATAAAAAGTAATGTTGGCATACCGCTCGCTCCTTATCCTAAAATATCCTTCGGCACTTCCGCCGCCATGCGTTCATACGCTTTTAATGACGGGTGAAGATGGTCGCCGCTGTCATAGCCCTGCGCAAATGCCGCGGGGTTTGCGCGGTCCCTGAGCGCCTTGTCAAAGTCGATGCAGCCCTCCGCCTCATGTGTGGTGCGAATCCATTCGTTTACCTCGTTTCTTAAATCGTTGCGAAACGGCTCATATGTCCGCCAGCCGTAAATCGGGAGCAGCGTCCCCATATATACCTTTAATCCGTACTCATGCGCCCATTCAATGTAGCGCTTCAAGCCGTCTATCAGCTCCTGCGCCGTCGGAAGGTCGCTCCACGGGCGAAACGGATTGACCTCCACGCCCACCGGATGAATAATGTCGTTTATTCCATGCTGAATAATAATTGTGTCCGCGCCACTCACACGTGCTTCGTGCGGAAAACGGATATCGCCTTTTAATCCGTATGAATCGTAAGTGATATTGTCATACTGACGCAGAATTCTTGTGCCGCTCGCCGCTCTTCTCACAATCGCAGTATGCTCGATTTTCTCGTGAAATAACCTTAAAGAGAGGCAATCCGGCCACGCCTGCGACGTAATGCTGTCGCCGTAACAAATCACCGCCCTGTTTTTGGCAGATGTATACAGTTCTACATTGCTTAGAAAATAGAACCAGTTTGTTTTTCTTGTCAAATCGGCTGGAAGCGCGCCGCTTGCCGCATAGTCGCCTACCGTATACGTGCCTTTTGACAGCGGTCCTGTTATTAAAACTGCCGAACGCATCTGTGTAAAATCGCCTAAATAAATGCTTATATTAAAATCCTCGCCGCGCGTTACCGCAAATACCGTCTCGTCGCTCACACGCGATTCCCCTGCCGGAATGGTCACACTTGCGCTGCCGTTCTCAAAGGTTACGGGAACCTTTCCGACATATACCTTTGTGATTGTCACAGGCTCCGTGCCGCAAAAATTGTCGAGTGTTATTTTTAATTTATCCGCATCAAACATTGGACGGATTGGATAGCGCAGAGTCAGGTCTTTTGCGTAATTTTCCGGTTTTCTGTCCGCGATGGAAATTGCATTTCCCCATGTGGTTACGTACTTTTTCTCTTCCACTGACGTACCTCCTGTAATGACTGCTCGTAAGAATACTTACATAAGTATACCACATATCATTCGTTGGGGGAACTTCTTTTTAAGAACGCCTTTTTCAGAAAAATTCTGCCAAGTATCGCAAAAATGACCAGTGTGGTCAACATCAAAAATACTGACACCGCAATAATCCCGCGCCCGATTGGCGTCTGAGCAGGCTTATTGACCAACTGCACGAGCTTGTCCGTTGTAACAAGAAAGCCCTCCTTTGCCGTTTTTTCCCCCGGTAATGTCTCTATTTCATTCCCTGCCGCGTCCACGGCTCTGTATAAAAGTGACACCTCCTCGCTTTGTTCTCCGATTATAATGCGTGCCGTTTCACCTTCATTTTCTACCAAATCGAAATAATCCCACCGCTCCAGTACCTCATTGTCACGGTTGACAAGCATCAACTCTGCCTCGGAAAGCTTGAAATTGTCCTCAGCAACGACCCGCACCTCCTGCGCCTCCACATCATAAAGCTCGTTGTTCTCCACGCCGTCTATTACAATACGCGGCATTGTATTGTCAATAACAAACCGTATTTCCTCGCCATTTTGTCTAAGCAGATTGTTCACCTCGTTGCCTGCCCTGTCCTTGGAATAAATGCCCAAACGGTATGTCCCCTCGGATGCAAAATTTTCACGGTAAACAGTATAGGTATAAATATAACCTGTATCCTCGTTTCCCGAAGTCTCCACATTGTATAACACCGCCTCGGAAACCGAACCCTGTTTTTGGCATAAGGACCTGCTGCCCTTCTTTCCATAAATAATATCCGCATTGTGCGACAGATAGAGCGCCGACTCCTCCACTCTGTCCACGTTCATTTCCACAATTTGAATGTCCTCAAGACGATTATAACTGTTATAATAGCTGTCTGTCAGCTTTGATAATTCGGTAAGATCATAAGCCGAACCGCGTCTGTTGAGGGAAAAACGATATGTCAGCTCCGCCTTGTTTCCTGCTTTGTCTGCGGCATTTACCGCAAGATAGTACACATCATCCGGCTTTGTGTCAAGTCCGACAAGGGTATACAAAAATCCATTTTCTGTGAGCGCCGCAGAAATATCCGCACCAATGTCAACTGCCGCTCCCCGTCCCGTGGTAAGTGTAATGGCAATGGATTCCGGTGCGATGTTGGTATCACGCACTGTTATGTTGGGCAAAACCGCGCCCGCATTTGCGGAATTGTGTTCCACACCCGATATTTCTATTGCAGGCGCCGTTTTATCTATTACCAGTGAAAACGGCATTTTTGCCCTGTCCTCCGCCGCTGTATCGTTTCCCGCCAAGTCTTTATATTCGCACGAAATGCTATACGCACCTTCCTTGGGCAACTCCGCTTTTATGACATGTGTGTCATTTTTATGCTCCCATATACCGATGTTTCCGGACGGTTCTACTTTTATCTGTACATCCTCTGCCCGAAAATTGTGTTCCGTTACGCTGATGACTGCCGTCTGTGTTTCATGATAATACTTGTCCGCCGCGTCACCGCTTTCGAGTGTTATTCCGACCCGCGGCATTGTCTTATCAATTGTAAACGGTTCCGCACTTACCTTATCTGCCTGATTGTCCGCCAAGTCCTTACATTCCACTAGGAGCGTGTAGTCACCGTCCGCTGTAAAGTCAATGTATGCGTTGTGGTTTTCCTTATCGCTTTTCCACTCTGATAACGCCGGAGTAAATGGTTCCCCGTTTTTGGACGCTTTTACTTTCACAAGAGCGGGGTCAAAATTCTGTTCCCGAATGCTGATTTGCGCCCTTCTATCTGCGTTATAATATCTGCCGTTTACAGCGTTTTCGTTATCAAAAGTAATTGTTATCTCAGGTTTTGTCACGTCGATTTTGAGCTCTTGTGTTTCCGTTGCAATGTTTCCGCAGCGGTCTGCGGCTGTCACGGTTATGTACGCATGATTTCCCTCGTTTGCCTTCGCGTTAATTGTTTCGGCAGCGGAAAACTGCTCCGTTTCGGTGAGAAGGCTTTCGGAAACACTTTCCTCTGTACTGATAAAAAGTTCTTTATCCGAAATCGTATCTGTTCCATCTGTACCGACAGAACCTGTCACCCGCTTCAGACCTGCGCTGTTACTGTCGCCCGGCGCATCTTTAACATTGATTTTTACCTTTACGTCTTTATTGAAAAATCCATGTTTGTTTGCTCCTTCAGGCTTAATTATGAAATTGGGAGTGGCGTTTCCTGTCGGCGCTTCATTGTCTACCGCAATCCCGCGTGTCCATCCTTCCGCCATATTGCCCGCACCGTCAACCGCCCTGATATACAGCAGACAGCGTGTGTTCGGTTCAACCTGAAACTGTTCCGCGTTCTCCGCGGGGGGTGTTGTTTTCCAATCTCCAATCTGCTTTGCTTTTAAAAGCTTTATACTGCCTGGTCCGCTAATTCCGTATTCTGCCGACGCTTCGCCGGATACTGTGTTTTGATAAAATTTCTCATATAGCAGTACCTTATCGTTTCCTACAATCTGCGCTTCACCGTCTAAGGCAATTTTTAATGATGTCGGCTCGTGGCAGTCTACCTTGTAGGTCCGCGTTTCTAATTCACTTTTGTTGCCTGCCGCGTCCGTAATCCAGTATTCAAGTGTGTAAATTCCGTCCTCACAAAGCGCTGCCTGTAATGCGGAAAGGTCGTCGCTGACTGATGTAAATCCTGTAAAGTTTATTGGAATGCTTTGGGATGTGTCTGTCCGGATTGTCGCCGTTTTATCAACAACAAGGGATGTTATGTTTTTGGTTTCGTCTTGAACATGAAGGTTGTAATGTATTGTAATGGGTGCGGCATACTCACCGGAAATGACACCCGTGTCATATTCGGGATAAACAAAGTCGAGAATCGGTGTGCCTGAGGCTTTGTTGTACCACTCATTGGAGCATTTTTCAAGGTCCGCGCCGCTTTCCGTAACTGGCTTTTTCGGCGCTGCTTTCTGCCATAGAAGGATTCTTTTTTCTATGTTTGTTTCGCTTTTTATACCGGCTCTTGATATGCCCCTGAAATAGTAACAGCCGTTTTTATTTATAGGATTTTTGGTGTCATTTCCTATGGAAAGAGATGCGGTTCCATGTGCATCAACCGAAAGCTCCCGCCACTCGTCATCGCCGATTGCATCACCGCGAAGCACTGATGCAATGCTTTGATAAGCGTATTCTGCCTTATATAGCCGGGTATATGTTTCGTTGACAGGTACAAAAACGGATTCTTTTATGTCCGCTGCCTTTTCCTTCTCGGAAATATGAAATGTTATGGGTTTGTTTGTCCAGTTTTCTCCTTCTGCATCATATTCGCACAATCCGTCTGCCGTGTCTTCCAAAACTGCCTGTACTTTTATATCAGGCGCAGTTGTGTCGACAATAACTTTTATGAATGCACCTGCTTCGTTTTTCAGGCAGACAGGTTCACTGACATTACCTGCCGCGTCAACCGCCCGCACTGCAATTGCATTGTAAATGCCGTTTTTCAGTATAAGCTGAAAGGGTTTCTCCTTTGCTGCATCTTCACTTTTTTCCAACGACATCCACTGTGCATTTCCGGCTGTAATATCCGTAGTATATTCTATTGCGGCAATACCGCTTGTGGCATCTTCAAAGGTACCTGTCAGTACATAATTTTTTGGAAAATACTGCTGGCTGTCGGTACTTGCCAAGGTAAAATAATCCGTATCAGGAGCAAAGCTTTTTATTACGGGAGCGGTTGTGTCAATGCCCATTTGAAAGCTTCTTTTGCCGTTTTCCTTGTCCTCACACTTTTTAGTATCTGCTTTTGTCGTGTTATTTTTTGCATAGAACTGATATTCTGCCCTGTCCTTGTCTCCTTCTATTGATACCTGTTGGGATTCTTGTATGTTCTGTCCGTTTTCCGTTAATTTAAGCGCTTCATAGGGGATTAATCCGGATTCCGTCAGACTTATTCTGACACTTCCGTTTATCCAGCCGTTATGTGCTTCAAGATACGCCTGCCATTTCTCAAATCCTGTTTTCTGCATGTCGCCGGCAAAGCTTTGTTCTGCCGTCTTATCGGCATTGAAAACGCTTATCAAAAAATCAGTATCAAAAAGAGGACTGTCCTTTACCCTAATACGGATATTATTCCGCTCTACCGTATACACACCGCCGCCGTCTGCCGTGACAATCAGCGTTGCCGTGCCTGCCCCGTCAATGCTAAAGGGAATACTGCCGTCGGATGCCGTATATTCCCTGGTGTCATCTGCCGACACCACGTTTGGGTTTGTGGATTCTATCTTATATACGATTTCTTTTGCTTCCGCCGACAACGCATTATTTGCCGCATCCGCATTTTGATGTGACGTTTTATCCTCCAGCTCCACAAAAAGCTTTGGCATTTCTCCGCAATAATATGTGCGGTAATCATAAATCCCTTCCTGCTCTGCGGACAGCTTGAGCGCCGCCCTTCTGCCAAGCAGCATGACGCTTTTTGTCACCGGATTTACATCATACGGCAAGTATTTGCTATCGTGTCGGAGGTTAAGTGTTACGTTATATTGGGCACCTTTCGTAAAGTTTTTGAAGTATTCTCTTTTTATGGGAATATAAAAAGTATAGTCGATCCCCTCTTTGTATTCCAAATCGTCTGCGATTATCTCGCAGGTCTCTGTATCTGAGGCTATTGTAAATCCGATTTTGAGGCGTTTATCCGACGCAAGCAGTTCTTTTATGATATTTTCTCCGTTCCTGTGGATTGCTGCTTTTACTGCAAGTGTATCATACAGATAGACTGCCGATGATTTCAACTGCATATTTAAACTAAGTTTTATCGGATTGACGTTTATTGACAGCGTTTTTTCATCTGATGCCTCCATAAGCGCTGTTTCCTTTAATCGGATTGTAACGGCTGTTGTTCCGATTTCTGCCGCGTTGATTCCGATTGCTTTGATATAGGTTCGGTTCTCTTTTGTTCCGATTTCAAGTATATTGCTTTTTTCGCCGCTTTCTTCTTTTATTTCGTATTCCATTTGCTGATTGCATGTTGGGGGAATTGATACCAACTCATCTATGTAAATGAGGTCATTATAGAGAAGTGTTTCCTCACTTTTTTTGAGTGTGAGCTTTTGCGGTTCTTTTTTAATCGAAAAATCATGACCGGCAAGAGCTTTTGTCGTCTGTCCTAATCTTGCGTATATTCGGATACAGTAATCCCCTGCCTGTTTGTAGGACGCTTCTATTTTGTTTTCATATACGTATTCGTTTCCATTCGGGATTATCAGTGAACCGTTCTTCAGGCTGATTTCGCCTTTGTCCGTTTTCTGATAGATGGTGTAAGAAATGCCGTCATAGATTTTTGTGTCTGATTGCGATTCTGTTTTGGGTCTTGTGAGTTTTATTGTGTGTGTTATTTTCTTAACATATTCGTCATTTTCGCAGGAAAGACCTGATTGAATATCGTCCGTTATTTGGATATGGAGCTGCCTGTTGGATTCTGTGATTCCTGCGGCATTGTCCGTTTGCTCTGTATTTGACGTGTCCTCTGTTTCGGATGTTTCCTCTGTATTTGACGTGTCCTCTGTTTCGGATGCTTCCTCTGTTTCGAACGTGTCCTCTGTTTCGGATGCTTCCTCTGTTTCGAACGTGTTCTCTGTTTCGGATGCTTCCTCTTCCGCTTGTATATCACTTGGCGGCACTTCCGCGACAACCCGGTGCTTCATTCTCAACGCCTGCACGCTGCCCATCGGCAGCATTACCGCGATTGCCATAGCCGCAAGCGCTGCCGCGAGTATTCTCTTCCATTTTTTCATAACGTTTGTACCTCGATTTCCTTAGTTTAGCCGCTCCTCAAAACAGCCGCTAACTAACATAACCGATATTTTGCACAATTGCAATGGTACTTTGGTACTATTATAAGACCCGCATACGCTCCAGCCGCTCGTGAAGCTGTCTGATATAGGCAAGTTCCTGCTCGCTTTTCCATTCGCGTCCGGAGGAAAAATATCTGACACTCGTGTCATTTTTTTGCTCTGATGCGCGCAATGTCTCCGCCTGGCTTGTACGTTCCAAAACAAAAGCAAGTTGCCGTATCGTGCCCTCGCTTCCGTCTATCATATGCACGTCCTTTGGCAGAATTTTGCGGAATGTGTCCTTGAAATAATTAAAATGCGTACAGCCAAGCACCAATTCCCCGTATTTCTCAAGCACATATGCAGAGAGCGCTTCCCGCAGGTACTGCTCCACCGCGTCCGACTCAAACTCGCCGCGCTCGGCAAACTCTACAAGCCTTGGCAGCGCAAGCAAATCAACCAAATGCGCATCATCAACGCGTTTTACCAAATTCTGAAGCTTTTCTTCCCTGACCGTGAGCGGCGTCGCAGCCACAAGTACACGTTTTCCGTGGCTTTCCCTGACTGCAGGTTTTACTGCCGGCTCTATTCCGATAATCGGGATTTTGTATTTGCGGCGCATTGTTTCCGCTGCTGCTGCCGTTGCCGTATTGCAGGCAATCACGACCGCTTTACAGTTGTGTTCCGTCATAAAGTGCATCACGTTGTCAACAAGCGTTATTACCTGCGCGCTTGATTTTGTACCGTAAGGAGCATTGTCCGTATCCGCATAAAATATGTACTTTTCATTCGGAAGCATCACAAGCGCCTGATGGAGCAGTGTAAGCCCTCCGATTCCGGAGTCGAATATTCCTATGTTCATCTGTATGGTCCTGCTCCTTTCCGTTTACGGCATTTGCCCCTTTCTGTCTACACGATTATATAACAAAATACAGGATTGTGCAACAGAAAGGAGGCTTGCGCAGCGACCGTTTCACTGCTTTTTCAGTTTGTTTGTCCGCTCTCTCCTGCAACGGATTCTACTTCTTTTCTAATGAGCCTGACAATCGGCATCAGAAACGGCGGAAGCACGACGCCGATGTCTATGATATTTTCCAGTATGGACAGCATCTCGTTTACTACAATCCATACCGCTACAAATGTTGCGACAATAAACGGAATTTTAAATCCTATTCCCATGTATTCCGCGGTGTAATTGATAATAATGTCGATAAAGCTTCCAACAAGGACCAACAGCCACATGCATACCTTTTTTGTGATGCCGCGGATGCCTATATAACTGCTGATTTGTTCCTCTCTGTACTTGGACGCCATAAGTCCCGTTATGTAGTCGATGATATTGCATGCGACCATGAGAAATACGGGAATTGCCAGTATTCCCAAAAAATCCATGATTGCTGATATAAGAATAATCAGTGTTGTTTTTATTTTATCCATTTTTGCCTCCATGGGTCAAGCGAACATGCTTGCATGTTCATTTGACCCTCAAATCAAGGTTGAAAGATTTTCTTTCAACCTTTACTCCTCCTGCTAACATATTTTTTTCCACGCTGAACGTGTGATTTTTCCGACAATACCGTCTGCTGTCAGTCCTAACAGGTTTTGTACTTCTTTTACTTTTTGCGCGGTAGCTGCGTCAAAGATGCCGTTAATTTTTGATGAATCTGCTTGACCCCTGCTGTCGGTAAGTTTACCGAACCGCCACAGATACCACTGCACCCAGCTTGTATCATTGCCGATTTTTCCAATTGCAACGTTCCCTGTCGGTTCCGTGAACGGATTGTATTCTGTTGGTATTTCCCGTTCCGTGTTTTCGAATGGTTCTTTATTGTACCATGCATTTAAATCAACATATCCGTCTATACCGTTTATGATGCCCTTGGAGCTGTACTGCCAGCCGGCGATTTCCATGCCGGTTGGCAGGAACCTGCTGTCGGGTACGTCTGCCGTTATTGCGCGTTCTTTTGTGTAAGGGTACCGTGCCCACCAAATAGGAATGTCGGCAATTTCCTTTGCGTAGGGTTTTAGGTATGGATTGTAATACTGTCCGCCTGTGTAGATGCCAAATGCCATATCAGCGGTGTCGGCGGCTGTTTTGTATATTGTTATAATTTTAACGATAAGGCTGCCGAGACCTTTGACGGCGTTGTCTTCCAAATCGAGCCACATTGTGTTGATATTTTGCGGTTTTGCTGTCTCTACAAATGCGGCGGCGGCTTTTCGGGCTTTTTCTTCTGTGTTTGCGTATGAGTATGTATAGCCGCCTGTTATTGGAATGCCTGCGGTTTTTAAACCGTTTACGTGCTCCCAAAAGCGGGAGTCGGGGGTGTTTTGGGCGTTGATTACCTTTAAGATTGCAAACTCGACGCCGGCGGGTTTGAGGGCTTGGTAGTTGGTTATTTTGTTCCATTTGGCGATGTCGATGCCTTTTTTCATATGGGTCCTCCTTTAAATTTAATAATGATTTTGATAAGATAAATAGCAATTT
>KE159628.1:742925-744095 GCA_000403335.2 Lachnospiraceae bacterium MD335 | reverse complement strand
AAAATTTTTACCAAATAAATTGCTATTTATCTGAGCAATAATTATCTGCAACTTTTTTATTTAACTTTTGTATTTAATTATCTTATCTATTATGCACTCATAAATTTTTGGTGTGAATGCTTTACGTTATCTCTACTTACAGTACAATAAATCATAGTAGTATCAAGTTTAGTATGACCCAAAAGTTCTCTTACCTCTTCAAGTGGCATACCTTTTTTTAAAGCATTTGTAGCCATAGTTCTTCGAAATCTATGTGGATGTACTTTTTCAATGCCTGCTGTATTCCCTATTTTTTTGAGTATCCTCTCGATACCGGCTACTGTAAGACGTTTATAAGGTTTTTTTGTGCTGACAAATAATGCCTCATTATCGTCACTCCTACCATTTAAATAAGCCTTTAAATGCAAACATGAAGTTGCCGTAAGATATGTTTCACGTTCTTTACCTCCTTTTCCATAAACTACGACATTTTTGTCAAAAAAATCTATATCCTGTCTGTTTAATGCTATAAGTTCACTTACTCTGACTCCCGTACTATATAAAAATTCCAATAATGCAAGATCTCGCTCCTGCTCACATGTCCTGCGTAATCTTTCTAGCTCCTCATCCGACAATGGTTTTTTAATACGTTTTTCTGTCTTTATTGGTTCTAACCCACAAGCTGGATTTTTTGAAATATATCCTTTATCATTTAACCATGTAAAAAAGCTGCTAAATACCAATCTGATATTATCCAAATATACATTCGATACCTTACGGTCTTTTTTATATTTTGCCAAATATAAAAATAGTTCGTTTTCTGTTATTTTATCGATTGGCAAATTTAAATATTGCAACATACTCGTAAGATGTAATTTATATTGTTTTAATGTTTTTTCCGACTTTCCTTCCGTCTTTTTTCTGACAAGAAACAGCTGTAAATAGTGAATATAACTTTTATCCATATCCATTACCTCCGTACACCGTTCTGTAAGCTCATACTCCTGTAACATCATATGTAGAATTATTTTTAGTTCGTTGCATTGCTCTGCGCTTATTACAGACATCATCTGCGTCATTACCTTTGTTATAAATTCGTCTTTCATTGTGCCTACCTCCTGCGTTTTATTTTTATTATAAAACACAAGAGGTTGTAAATCATATTATGGTTGGTCAGATAAATAGCAATTT
>KE159628.1:725295-741315 GCA_000403335.2 Lachnospiraceae bacterium MD335 | reverse complement strand
AAATTGCTATTTATCTGATTAATATTATTCTCCAAATCAGACTTTAATTTCCTAACAGCCGCCGCTCCTGCAATGTTCTCCTCTGATGTATCTGAATCCACCTCTTCCATTGTTTTAAGCACATTTTCTCGTTTCACATACCTTTCATCCGTATCGTCATTACCATAATATAGGCAATTACCCTCAACACTATCCGCACTTATTTTATAGAAATCGGTTAATCTCTGCGTACCGTCACCTTGAATATAAGTAGGTTGAATCGTTATGCTTCTATCACTGTCATTAGCAATGACGCCTCCTGTATCCGGTAGCGCCCCCACACTTTGCGCATCCGGCTTGTCACTCAAATCATTATATGAACCGCTAAACGCAACCGCTTTTAGATCCGAAAACCACTTCTTTACCTTCCCAAATAACGTTTCATGCTTTTCTCCGCTCTGTATCTGTGTCCTTTCAGAAGCTTGGGTAAATGTCACCGTATTGTCCGCACTATTTCCTGTTTTATTCAAATATGTGTTAGCAACCGTCTCCCGCAGCTCCTTAATCTCCCCAACCGTAGCATACACACCCGGGTCCACCTCGAGCGACACGTTCTCGGCATTTCCCACTGTCGTAACCAGCTTAATACACGCCCCGGAAACGGTAACTCCGTTATATGCCGGCATATAACAGCAACCCGACATTTCCGTCGTAACAGCATACAAAATCTCTCCGTCATCAGGGTCAATCGCATACAACCCTAATGCCCTCATATGATACCCTTGCGTCAATTCCAAATTGTTAAATATTGCTTCAATCGTAACCGCCACGCCATTGGTTCGCGTAACCTTAGAAACAGACACCGTCTGTTTGACTCCTGAGAACTCTGTAAGCGCCTCCAGCTGCTCTAATGTATATTCCATATCAGACGTGGAAATCTTCGTAAACTCAACATTTCCTTCCCCTGTCATCATCTTGGCAAGCAGCGCTTGTCCTTTATTCGTAATAACTAACCTTGAAAATTCTGCCATTTTTTCTCATCCTTTCATTCCTTATTTTCTAATCTCTAAAATCCTTAATCATAAAACACGACACGCCGCCGCCCGAAATGCCCTTCACGGTTACGACGTTGTCCTCCCGCCAGTCATTTGTAATGCGGAAGGTATGTACCAAACATGCGCCTCCGCCTGCCGGAGCAGTTCCTTCTGCCTCCATCGGTATCATATTTTTCGAATCAATCACGATATTGCATGGCAGTATCGTCAAGAGCAGCCGCTCCAATTCCTGCGTCTGTCCGAATAATTCAAGCTCCGTCTCCAAAAACAGCGTATATCCGGTCTCAAAATTATGCGTTAAGACAAACCTGGTATCGCCGCAAAGCTGCGTCAGCCTTTGCAGTAATATCTTCCATGTATAAGGTATTCTGTCAAACCATTTGCTGCGGACACGTTCGCGCCTTAATTCAAGCGTATCCTCCTCGCTTGGATAGATGCCAAGCATTGCTTCAAATCTCGAGATACCGTATTCATCCGCTGTTTCAATAAAACGGTTGCGCAGCACCCGGTCGGCAGTATCCCACACGATTTCAAATTCCTCGTTTTCAGCTTCCAATGCGGCGGCAGGTTCCCTGTAATTACGCATAAACACTGGAAGATAAGAAACAAGATCCATTTCTCTTATCATTCGGATACACCTCCTATTACCGGAACTTCGTATGCGCCCAGCTTTAAATTCTCAGAATTGCCATTCAGTCTTGTGTCCGCAATATCCGCCACTCCATTCACTGCAAGAATTCTTGATTCAATCTGACTAATCCGAACCACGATATTCGCGGTATCTTCCCACTCCTTACGAAGCTCCAGCAGATATGCGTCAACTGCGTTTTTTATCGGCTCCCGCAGATTTGACCAGCTATATCCTTCCTGAAACGCAATGTTTGTTGTTACATTTACGGGAACCTCACCTGCACTTTGTACCTTTACCATATGACCGATTGGCGCAAGCCCTGCACCCTCGCCCGTTTCATTGTCAGGGTCAAGCATGTCCTGAACCTTATGTAATAAATCCTGCGTCGCTGCCTTAAAGTCATCTGATTGAACAATTGTTATCAAAACGCTGCCACCGATTGTTAATTTCTTGTCAGATGCCGCCTGATGAACTGTCGAAAGCCATCCTGCAACCGTTTCATCTAACCCGTCAGCAACGGACGCAACCCATTGCGTAACCGCTGCACTCGGTATCATATCCGCCGGACGCAAATCCCCGTTCCATACTCTTGTCACTTTAACGCCGGCGACACCTGAAATACTGCGGACCTTCCCAAGATAATCCGCCCTGTTTCCGCCAAACGATTTTTCGTTAAAACTGTCAAAATACCGCCGCCGTAATGTCTCCGTATCCTCCTCGTCCTCACCGGGTATCAAGAGTTCCGTAAGCTCTGCCGTCTGCAGACCATTGATATACTCAATCGGTATCAGCTGTCCCAAATATCTGTTGCCAATGCTTCCCGCTGTTTCACACTGCACCTGATATTGTCCCGGCTCAATCCGCTGTGTTACCACATAATTTACACCGTCTATGCTAAACCGCCTGCCCGTAACATCCAGTTGTGCAGGCGTGAATTCTCCCCTGAGTATCGCTTTTGATGCAGGCTTCGGCACAATTCCCCTGTCCTTTGCAAGCAAAATCAGATATTCCCGCGCGGCAGTATCTCCATAGGAATTTTTGATTAAATATTCCAGCTCAATATACAAAATCTGCAGCTCCACTGCCGTCGCGCTGTGTGTGTCGTAAATCACAGAGCTTGGTCGTTTGTCCAGCTTGTCAGAAATTCTGCCAAGCATCCGCTCCAAAATCACCTCATATGTTTCCTTTTCATACATCAGACATTCACCTCCTTCTCTGCCTTAACATCACCATAAATTGTATGCACCGTAAAAGAAGTATGCACCACGCCCTTTGTGCTAAGGTCATGTTCAAAATCCGTCACGCTTCGGATACGCGTATCGACAAGCAGCGCTTCCGTAATCCGCCGTTCCAGCTCCGGGCATACATAAGTAACCCTTTTCCCGTACAAATCGAGTGTCTCAATCCCGTACCACCACGGATAGATAATGTACTGATAGCGTTCCGTATTTAATATCCGAAATACTGCCTGTTTTACCGCATCACGGTTATCCGTAAAACCTCTTACGGAGTTCCCCTCTAAATCCATTTTGTAAGTTTGGCTTGGCTGTTCCGCAATCTCAAAATCCTGGTTTAAAAAACCAACTGTTGACGGTATCATTTGCCAATCCGATCCCACACAATGAATTTTTGACCTTCCTGCTGCCGGAACAAAATGACCTCATCACCGACCGCCAAGCCATTGTGTACGGTGATTTCCTTTTTCCCCCTTATTCTGTGTGTATGCGCAAGGTCCTCCTCGCCTGTCGTCAGGTCGATGCCGTCGCCGCTGTTGTCCCTGCCTTTTACGGTATGGGTATGCGTTTCAAGACTGCTTTGTGTTGCCCAGTCCACCGTGACCATTGTTTTAAAATCCGTCACGTTCCGCGATAAAACCAATTGTTTTTCACCCAGCGTCATTTTCTGTTCCACATTGATTTGTAACGGTGATGCACTGATTACGTTTCCAAAATAGATGCAGACCGGCTTTTTTGCGTCAACCGCCTCGATTGCCGCGCGTTTTAATGTTTCAACCAATCCGTTTGCGTCAGACAACAAACTCACCTCCTCTTAGTGTCAAATCCATCCAGTGTTCCCCTTCTTTATATAAATGCCTGCATTTTTCCACAAGCATTCTGTTTTTTATCTTCACGTCCCCGAGCGCAAGGTGAATAAAAATCATTGACCCCGCCCTGACACGGTTGTCTCCAATGGCATTTGTAATCTGCAGGCTGCGGGTTTTCTGATTATACAGCTCCAAAAGCGCATTTGCCTTTTCCTGCCCGTTTTCTCCCTTCTGCAGCGTCTCAAAATACTGTAAAATGCCCCATTTATTAATGTTTTCGGTACTCTTCGCCATAAATACGTCCCTGACACCGGTTTCCTCATTGTCATAAGTCAGCTTGATTTGGTTGTATGTATTGTCGTCAATGGACGAAGTATAGTCGTAATTTTCGCCGGTTTCCTCATCAATCATCAAATAGGCACCCGGCACGCCCACGTCCATCGACGCAAGACTTTTCAGCGTAAGCTTTCCGAAGTCATCATATAGAACATACATCTGTTTTGTGTTGGTCAGCGTCAAGTCGAGCGCATTGGCAATCATTTCAAACAAGGATGTATTTTCTTCTACTCTCGACTCAATGACATATTTGGTATCCTCCAATGTTCCGGCAGTCAGCGCATACTCGTCCGCAACCATTTGTATAAACTGTGCCGCCGTTTTGTCTTCATATACTTTTGTATCTTTGTTTTTCAGATACCGCAGCTGGTCATAGGCGGTAACCGTGATAATCCCGTCCTTTGAACGCTGTTGTTTGAACACAAATCCAAAGAAAATATTGTCTCCGTCAACCCGCATTCTGACCGGACTTCCCTCTGAAAAGTCAAGTATGTCATCCTTGATAACCTTAAATACCAGCTTTCCGGGTGTGTTTTTGCGTTCCGTTGACCATTCAATCCCTTCCAAAACCGCAGGCTGATACGTTTTTGTGCCTTCTACATTTCCAATCAGCAATTCCACATACATGTTCCACACCCCTTTCCTACACTGCCGGTATCGTCAAAACCTGTCCCGGATAAATCCGGTTCGGGTTGCCGCCTATGACGCTCTTGTTTGCATCGTAAATAACTGTGTACTTCGCACCGTTTCCGTAAAATTGTTTTGCAATGTTCCAAAGACAGTCGCCTTTAACGACCGTATAGGTCTGCGCTTCCTCCGTTTCGGGGGCATTGTTTGTCTCGCGCGAAGTTTCGACGTTTGCCTTTGCCTTTGCAATATTGATATTGACTGTTTTTGTCCCGTATTCCTTCCATTGCTTTAAACTGAATTTCACCTTAAAGTCAAATCCGTTTCCGCAATCCTCAGTAATGCTGTAATCCTCCAAGGATACCGTAATATTTGTATTTAAAAGCTGTTTTCCTGACGGGAGCCTGCGGCAGACAATAAATTGAAACGGCTTTCTGCCTGTCTTTAGTCCCTCAAAAATGTCCATAAAATATCCCGCATCCCGGAATCCCGACTGGTATACGGCATAGGGCTGCCGAATCTGCGGAATTTCGCATTCAAAGTCAATATCTGTCAGCCCTGCCCTTTTCAAAACATTGATTTCACCCTCGTTAATCAGACTCAATGTACTGTTTTGGTTCTTAATTTTTATCTGTATTTTTTCGGGAGTTACCGGTAAAAGGCAGCTCCCCATATATACGTCATATTTGCTTTTCGCCATTTACGCATGCACCCCCTCCGCCATGCTGTCGACTGCTTCACTCACGGAGCCTGTCAGCTTTGTCATAAATCCGTCAATGTCGTCTCCGCTGTTAATGGTATTCTGCATACCGGACTGGTCAATGTTAACCTCCGCAAGCGTAAAACGATTAATTACCTCCTGCTCCGCGACATCCCGCAGGTATTTCAAATCCTCGTTGCTGATGTCTACGGAATCCCTGATTGCTCCCGTATTATCGGAAATGTTTCCGACATTGTCACTGACGCCCGAATTTGCCAGCACATCCTCCATTCCGTAAGCTTCCTGATCCCCTAAAATGTCTTTATATTTTGACGTGTAGTCTTCCGGGTCAGGCATGCCTTCGATTCCCAAAAAATCTGAGAGGCTGAAATTGCTGACTGCGTTATCAATATTTTCCCCAAACTGGTATCCCATATTTGCAGCTTCAGAATAATCAATGTAATCCATTTTCTTAACATATTCGACCCATTCCGATTCATCCTGAACTTTCTGCCGTGCAGATTCCAAAGAAGAGTAAAATTCGTCTAGACCGCTTGTAATGTCAATCTCTACACCCGGGATTTTATTTAGCAATGATTCAATCCCGCTTGCAAGACTCTGTATATATCCTGTAACCGTCAGACACATGTCCAAAAACAGCATTTTAATTGCCGCAATCGGATCATTAAACACATTTCCAATAAAATTTATAAATGAGGCAATCATATTCCATAGCGGAATAAAAGTACTGTTAATAATAAATGCTCCCATAGTGGCAAATGCTCCGCTAATCAGACCTGTCGCTGAAGCAGAAGTACCTGCAAACTTATTAATTGCGGCTACTGCTGCATAAAATATTGCAATCAAAGCGATAATCAGCAAAATAATCCATACAATCGGACATGCCAGTAATGCGGAATTCAATCCCAATTGCGCTGTTGTCTCCGCTAATGTCGCGCCTGTCGCAGCGCCTGTCGCAATCGCATATAGTCCTTTTGCAACCGTCATTACTCCGCTTACCGCCGCAGACCCCAGCTCGATCGCTTTTACTATGCCAAGATAAGCCGCATACAACGCCAACGCCGCAATCACACCATAGATAATTGGACTAATAATCGCCCAATTTTCAACAATAAATCCTCCGACCGAGGCAACCAAACCAAAAATTTCTCCAATAATGCCGCCAACTACTGCCATCGCTTCAAGAACGCTTCCGACTATAGATTGGAACACTTCACTATTTGCCAAATGATTGATACCCTCCAGCACAGGTGCAAATGCAATCAACGCTCCATTTTGCATGGACTGCCATACCTGTGCCCATGTCGTAGGCATTTCCTCAAATTTCGCATTAATTTCTTCCGAATTCGCAAATACTGCCGTTTTTACCATTTCAACGGAGATTTTGCCTTCTTCCGCCAACTGACTCACTTGGTCAACCGGAACATTTAAATACCCGGCAATAGACTGCTGCATATCCGGCATCTTATCAAAAATTCCTTCCAGCGTACTGCCTGAAATCTCTCCCGAACCGAATGCCCCTGCCAACTGCTGCATTACCTGCGAAGCTTCATTTTCATCTCCTCCTGTAATTGCCACCTGTTTTTGTATCAGGTCCGCGAACGCAACAATTTCTTCCGAACTGCCGAACGCATCATTTGCCTCTGTACCAAAACCGATTACCGCCTGCGCCATTCCTCCAAAGGAACCGCGCGAATCCTGCGCCGCCGCATAAACCATGTTTACAAGCTCATCCGTAGACTGCTTCCCATCATTTACCCTGTTCAGCTGTGTAACCGTTTGGGTCATTTCATCGGATACATTGACTACATTTTTCAAGTTATCAACCGTAGCATACTTCGTGACAACATCTTTTACCATTGAACCCAGTTTATTTGCCTGCTGTACTCCTTCTTGAATCATTTGGTTAAACTTACTCTGTTCCCTGATATTATCCCGAACGTAGCGTTCCGTTCCGCTGACTGTCTGTGATAACCGCGAATATGCACTGTTAATAGCAGAAACATCCATATCCTGCATCGCTTCACTTAAATTATTTTGTTCCTGGACCGCAGTATTTAATTGAATCCGCAATTGTTCCAGGTTTGTATTTACTGCCGTTGTTCTCATAGACGCAGGCATATTTTCCATTTGTTGAATCCGTTCCCGCAGAGTGTCCATTCTTCCGGCAAGCGAACTCAAATCCTGAAATGCTTCCCGCGGCAGTAAACTTGCGTTCTGTGCTTGCGCTGCAATTGCACTCTGCGCACTGCTTAGCTGTCCGAGCATGCTGTTTGCGCTTTGTATTTCCTGCTGAAACCGTTCCGCTCCTGTACTTGTAAATACCTCCAAATCGTTTGTATCCCATATAACAGGTATCGTAACCGTTGGCGATGCCGAAATGCTTGGCGGTACGGCATTTGCAAATGCTGATAGCATATTCATAAATGTATTCATATTACTAACCGCTACTCCTGTTTGAGTCGATGACATCTTAATCACCTGCCTTCCTTAATGTTTTCTCCTTGCCTTGCTTTCCGCTTTTCTCTTTTCTTTCCTGTCATTCTCGACCTTAATTTTAATTGCCGCTATGACAAACGCCTTTTCCTGTTCATCCATTTCCAGAAAAACAGACGGCAGAATATGAAGCTTGTGAAGGGCATAGTAAGCATAATTTGCCTCACCGTCACCCTCCTCAATTAGTTTTTTGCTTCATCCACCTTATCGTCCATCGTCTTGGTGAACCCTTGGAAATTCTGCAGCCAAACGCTAAGCTCCTGATATTCTCCCGCATTATCCACCATCGCATACACCAAATCTTCCGGCGTCATCACCCCATAGCTGTCCTGAAGCTCCTTATCATACAAATCCGGATAAACAACCGACGCAGCAATCATCTTAGCCAAATATTCCGATGTTTTCACCTTCGGGCGGAACATATTCGGTTTTCCCTTGACCTGAACCTCCATCGTACATGCCTCCCGTATCTCCTCGTTCTCCTTTGCGGAAATCTTCTTGAACTCCCATTCAAGCGGCTTTCCGTTTTCGTCCCGCAGACTCTGCGTAGGTGCAAATTTCTCATTTTTCTGTGCAATTTTATTGGCTTTCATAAACCGACTGAATTTAGACATATTCTCTCTTTCCTTTCTATTGAAACTTTATTGAATGCAGCCCCCTGTAGAAGGGGGCGCTGTTTAATTTGTCAGAAATCCCGTAAGCTCCGCAAACGACTCCGGCATTGAGAAGTCCTCAAAGGTGAACTCCATATCCTCCTCCAAATACTCCTCGCCTGCATTGAACTTTGCAAGAATGCCTCCGTTAATATTGCAGTCCTTCAGAATAATTGTCTGACGTCCCGCCTCACTTGTCGGGTCATCATTCGTAATCTGCATGTCAAAATAAATATCCTCGCCCGTTTCCTTATAATCAATCATCATCTGTCTGAAAATGCTCGTATTATAATGGAACGTCGCCGAACCGGTTCCCTTCCATCCGGTCGCCTTATTCCCTTTTCCCGTTTTTCCGAGAATCGGCACTTCCGTCTTTGTCTTTTCAATCTTGGCTTCAATGCTGATTGCCTGCATAAAATTGTAACGGCGCGAACCGATTGTAACAAAACACTCCGCAAGCGACGCGCTAAGCGTGTCCTTTCCTTTCATAACCACATTATCCATTGTTTCCTGCCTCCTATCCGACGGTAACCGTCATATAAAGTTTGCCCATAGCGTTCACAACCGTGATGCTGCCCGTTACGATAACCGATTTCTTCGTGTCGCCCTGCACGACTGCCACGTCGGAATCGCTAAAGTTTTCGATTGCTCCCAAGTCCTGAAGCTGCTGCCGTATCTTCACAAGATCCGACCAAAGCGAAACCCTGCCGGACGCATTGTTGGGTACAACACCCAAATACTTTGTGTTGAACAGCACTGCATCATCATTTCCCAGCTGGTCAATTACACGGATGGTCTGATTGTCCTTAAAAACTGCACCGCAGTCGTCCGTTGTCGTAACCATGCTGTTAATATCCTCCAAAACCCGAATATCCGCATTCACATTATGCAGGATAAACTCACCGTTTTTTACAGCCTGTTTCAGTCTGTTCTGCGTAAAATTCGTATCTACGGAAAACTCGCCGTCATACTTTTTGTTTTGGCAGGACTTGTTGACTGCGCACCCTGCCTCGGCTCCGGTTACCCAGTACACCAGGGATGCCGCGCTCCAGCCGCTGTCGCTTGTTTCATTTGCGACATTAATTACACCCATGTAATCCGCCTGTGCACGATGGAGCACCAGCTGGAACTTGATACCCATTTCGTCCCTCAGACGCTTATTGAACGCGATGTAAAGCTTCTTTGTAACGTCGTCCTCCGTCACAACGCCCATTGTGTTGTAAGAATATGCCTCAATCAAATCGAGATACGCCTGATGCGCCGTCCCGTCAACCGCCTTATTTGTGCCTCCCGTCAGGGGTGTGGCTGCGGTTTCCTCAAGGCTTGCGTCCTTCTTAAATACCACATAATCGTTGTCTGACAATGCCGCTGCTTCCGTAACTGTCTGACTGTCAACCTTTACCGTTCCCAAATACGTTGCCACGTCAAACGCGTTTTCCACATCTGCATTTGCCTGAATCACAATCTTTAAGTCATTGCCGCGCACACCGCTGTACTTTGCAGACGCATATGCGTTCGACGCTTTTTCGCCGCCTCCGTTAAGACGGTATGCGTACATTGTCTTTGCTCCCATAAAGAGATCCCTAAGACCCTTGAGCTTTTCACTGTCATAAGCATAGCCCAATAATTTCTGACTGTTCTTCTGAAAGTCCTCTCCTGTAATTTCAAAAATTGTTCCTTCCTCGCCCCAGTCCAATTCAAGCGGCATTGTAACAATACCCCTGTCAGAAAGCTGCGCGGATGCGGATGCCGCAGATACAAAATTGATATATGCACCCGGAAGTTCCTTATTCTGTGTAATAAAACTGCCTCCACCTAAAGCCATCTACTTCACCTTACCTTTCAAATAGTTTTCAATTGTTTTCTCCACGTCCTGAAACGTGTACTTTTTGCCGTCAGCCAAAACCGCATTTACCAAATCTTTTCTGTCGGCGTAGCGTTGTGACGCCGCAATCTGCTCTTTTGTGAACATCTGTTCTCTGTTTTTGACATCTGACATACTGTTCTCTGTCTTTTTCGCTGTTGCCATATATACCTCCTAATTCATGTTGATACCTGTTTTCATGCTTTCCATAGGTACCTGCTGCTGTGACTTGCTGACAAAGCAGTCGTAATTTACAAAAAATTTCAGAATGCCGTCAGTTATTTCACACTTCATTTTTGTCCCTCTCATCGGTTTCTCTTCACCGGAAACCATAATATATTCCAAACACTGCAGCAGCCGCTCTGCCGTATCGGTACATTCCTTTTGTTTTTCTTCCGTTTTTGGAATATACCGCACACACAATCTGTTCTGCCTGAAATACCGTTTTCCCACGAAAAGGGTTTCCGCAAGGTCGGGACAGGTAATGAAGAAACCGGCATCCTGCGACCCTTCCTCCGTATGGATTGCATAACCGTCTCCAAATGCTTCCTTCAAGGCAGCTTTGACTGCCGCAATGATTAACTCTACCATTTCAAACACCTCTCCATTCTTTTTTGTGATAATCCTTCAGGCGGTCCGCGGGAACAAATCCCATCTGCAACATCAATCTCCACCATCCCTTTCACCTCCTCAATCGGTCCAACGTTTATTTTTGATTGTTAAGCACATTTTACACACTTATTTTGTGTTTGTCAATCACTTTTTATATTTTTTTGCGCTTGACAATCATTTTTGCAAATGCTACTATTAATGAAAAGGGATAGGAGGTCACAAAAATGACGATTGGAGAACGCCTTCGGTATATCCGAAAAGTAAAACTTGGCTTTAAAAACTGCGATGATTTCGGCGCTAAAATCGGACTGTCCGGCTCCAACATCAGAAATATAGAGAACGGGCGCATCAATATTACGGACCGTGTTATCTCAAATCTCTGCAATGTCTTTTATATTAATGAAGACTGGCTGCGCAACGGCGGTCCCGATGATGAAATCTTCGTGGAAATGACGCAGGATGAAGAACTGGAAAAATGTACGCAGATGCTGCTTGATTCGGATGGCGACCTGATTGCCGATTTGATAAAAAATTTTATTGTTGTATATCAGAATTTAGATAACAATTCCAAACAGATTCTCAAAAATGTTGCAAACGAACTGCTTCAGCCTAAAAAGAATGAAACTGCACAGGCAGAACCTGTTGTCAGCGAACCTTTGCACATTGAAATGCGGCTTATCAACTATTACTACCGACTCGCATCAGCAGGTACCGGACAGCTCATCTTTGACATGCCGCCCACGAAACGGATTGAAATACCGAATATGCCGGCATATAAACGAGCCGATTATGCCATCGGCGTAAACGGCAACAGTATGTTCCCGGTATACAAAGACGGCGATACGCTTCTTATCGAAATGACGGATGAAATTGAAATCGGGGAAATCGGTATCTTTTTGGTAGATGGGGAAAGCTATGTGAAAAAGCTTGGGAATGGCGAGCTGATTTCGCTGAATCCGGAATTTAAAAACATTACGCTGACAGAAAGCTCAAGATGCATGGGGAAGGTTATCGGGATTTGGGATGTAAAGAATTAAGGGGGGTATCGATATGGCACTACCACAGGAAAAAATGTATACAATCGAAGATATTTACGCGCTTCCAGAAGGGCAGCGGGCAGAGCTGATTGACGGGCGGATGTATATGATGGCGCCACCGAATACAAATCATCAAAGAATTTCATACGCCCTAGGGAGAAAAATTTCTGACTACATTGATAAAAAGAAAGGTTCCTGTGAGGTATTTCTTGCACCATTTGCCGTATTTCTGAATAAAGATGACCACAACTATGTCGAACCTGACATCTCCGTTATCTGTGACAAAAACAAATTGGATGAACGCGGCTGCAACGGTGCGCCTGACTGGATTATTGAAGTCACCTCTCCTTCCAACCCGCAGAATGATTACGGGATGAAGCTTTTCAAATACCGTACTTCCGGCGTCCGTGAGTATTGGATTGTAAATCCGCAGAAAAAGACTGTCACGGTATATGATTTTGAAACGGAAACAAAATCAAACCAGTATATCTTTGAAGATGATGTTCCGGTTTGCATTTATGAAGACTTGTGTATTAATGTTGCAAAGCTGCTTTCCTAAACGGAAAACAGAAATACCGGAACCGGACTGAAAACATTACACATATATCGCAATTTGACAAATAAATATTCGATACAAACTATTCAAGGGAGCATATTGCAATCCATTTTTACATATGCCATAATGCCAGCAGGCAAAAAAGATAGTACAGAATACGGAAACACAAAAAGCCTAGAAAACTCTAGGCTTTTTTAGAGCGATAGACGGGGCTCGAACCCGTATATTGTTTAATTCCCATAGGTCCACTGTTTACGCGGAAAGTTACAAAAACCCGCAAGCATACTGCATTAACCCATATATTTTGTTGTATGAACCATTTAGTTTTTTGTACAATTATATAATAAAATATATGGGTATGCAACACGAAATGCAACATGGTTTTTGAATAGAAAGACAGTCAATAAACTACTTTTCTATTCTGTTTTATTACCATCATTTTCGGTCACCGTTTCTATTTCTTTTTTTATCATCCTGACAATCGGCATCAGGAACGGCGGAAGCGCGACGCCGATGTCAATCATATTCTCCAGTATGGAAATAATCTCGTTTACTACAATCCATACGGCTACAAATGTCGCAACGATAAATGGAATTTTGAACCCTATTCCCATGTATTCCGCCGTGTAATTGATGATAATGTCAATAAAGCTTCCGACAAGGACCAGCAGCCACATGCACACCTTTTTGGTGATGCCGCGGATACCCTTATAGCTGCTGATTTGCTCTTCCCTGTACTTTGACGCCATAAGTCCTGTTATGTAGTCGATGATATTGCATCCGACCATGAGAAATACAGGGATTGCCAGTATTCCCAGGAAGTCCATGATTGCTGAAATTATAATTATAAGTGTTGCTTTTGTTTTATCCATGATTTGTTCCTCCGTTAACACATCTTTTTCCATACTGCACGCGTGATTTTACCGACAATTCCGTCTGCTGCCAGTCCCAGTAGTGTCTGTACCTCTCTTACCTGCCGTTTTGTTTCCACGTCAAAGACACCATTAATCTTTGCTGCATCCGGCTGCCCTGCGCCATTGGTAAGTTTACCGAACCGCCACAGATACCACTGCACCCAGCTTGCATCGTTGCCCGTCTTTCCGATTGCAACATTTCCCATCGGTTCCGTAAACGGATTGTATTCTGTTGGTATTTCTTTTTGAATGTTTTCGAACGCTTCCCGTTCGTACCATATATTTAGATCCGTATATCCCTGTATACCAGGAATCACTCCTTTGCTGCTGTACTGCCAGCCGTACAGTTCCATGCCGGCAGGCAGGTATTTACTGTCAGGGACGTCCGCCGTTATTGTGCGTTCTTTTGTATATGGGTACCGCGCCCACCAAATAGGAATATCAGCGATTTCATTTGCGTAGGGTTTCAGGTATGGATTGTAATACTGTGCGCCTGTGTAGATGCCGAAGTCCATGTCAGCAGACTCTGCAAACATCTTATATGTATTTATAATATCTATAATACTGCTGCCAAGACCTTTAACGGCGTTGTCCTCCAAGTCCAGCCACATGGTATCTATGCCTTTCGGTTTGGCAGTCTCTACAAATGCATCTGCCGCTTTCCTAGCCTTGTCCACTGTATTGGCGTAAGAATATGTATATCCTCCCGTTATCGGAATGCCTGCGCTGTTTAAACCGCTTACATGTTCATGAAAACGGCTGTCGGGCTTGTTTTGGGAGTTAATTACTTTTACAATGGCAAATTGTACACCTGCGCTTCTTACTTCTTTGTAATCGGTTATCTTGTTCCACTTTGCAATGTCTATTCCTTTGATCATATTAAACTCCTCCTGCCGTATTAATTAAATTTTGTACCTGCTGTTTCAAAACCTCAATTTCCTCGCGCTGCGACTGGATTACTTTAATTATTGGGGCAATAAATTCATCATAGCGCAGGCTATAATCGTATTCGCCCTCAATAACTTCTTCTACTCTTTCTTTTGTAATTTTTCCATTTTCGTCACATTCCTCCTCCTCGATATGCATTTTAGGGGATTTAATAAATCCTGCAAAATCCAAAGAAGTCATTCCAATTTCTTCAAACAGCGCCTCGATGTCCTGTGAAATAATTCCCCAATGCGTTCGACCTGATGTTCCTGCGTTCATTTTGTATGTTGAAGGTTTTAAGCCATATATAAGCTGCTGGGCTTTTTCTGAAGAAAGTTCTTCTATGGTGTTTTTCTCGTTTCTATCTGATGTCTGAATTGTACCGTTTGTTGCATAAATGTTTTTCCATTTGCGAGCGGCTCTCCCTAAATCTATGGCTCCTGATTCAATAACATATAATGAATCCCCGGACAAGACATAATTTGTTCTTTTATCAGTATTGTCAACAACAAAAACAAAATCCACAGACTCCGTAATTATCATTCCGGAATATGCATAGAGCGTATTGACTCCATCATAATCAATAAATTTTATTCCGATGCCGTTAATACGTATATTATAAGCCTCTTCATATTCATAGAGGTAGTTTAAAATGTTTAAATAGTCTCCATTATCCGCTTCAACGCATCCTTTTAATTCAAATAAGTTTCTCTCTCCGAGGGAAGTAATTCTATCTCTGCTTATATTTAGATTATCAACAGTCACGTCCGCATTAAATGTGGTTTCCCCGTTTACAGTTCCCCCTGTTAAAGACAATGCCCCGATATTGTCGGGCGTGATTTCAACATTGCCAGTTCTGTATTCGGTTTCATTCTTTCCTTTTACACCCGTAACTTCTGACCCTGTGCATTTTGTAAGCACCTGCCAAAACTCATTATTTTCTTGTGGCACATTTCCAACTGTTAATTTTTTTGCCACATAGGACGCGCTGTTGTAATATACCACATCCAAAAAATCATATGCAGCTGTATTTTCGTACTCTCCTTTTATTACAAATCCTATCCTTCCTGCATCGTTCATACTGCCAACCCCCATTCCAAATGTCCGTCTTTATTTACGTTAAACAGAAACCTCCCTCCGCTGTACACCAAATGTCCCGTTTCCAAGTCCACGGTAAAACTTGGGACATCCATGCCGAGAGCATCTCTGACTGCCTGCACTGCATTTTCGCCTGCCTGTTCTACTTTGTTCAGATATTCCGATGCCGTCTGACTGCTTGTCTTTGCCCGCTCACTGTAGTATTTACTGTTGTCCGTATCCTCATTTTCCCTGGTACCGGTTCCGCCACGTGCCCAACTTTCCGCTTCTTCAGAATAATCTAATGCCTGCCCTGCAGCCTCCTGTGCAGTTCCTGCTTTCTCTTCCGCTATTTCCTTCGCAGTTTCCGTTTGCGCTTTTAATGTTTCTGTCTCTCTTTGTGCCTCCTCCGACTTTTCCCGGGCTGCTTCCGATGCCCTTTGTGCCACTTCCGACTTTTCCCGGGCTGTTTCCGATGCCCTTTGTGCCTC
>KE159628.1:490240-725285 GCA_000403335.2 Lachnospiraceae bacterium MD335 | reverse complement strand
GATGCCCTTTGTGCCACTTCCGACTTTTCCCGGGCTGTTTCCGATGCCCTTTGTGCCTCCTCCGACTTTTCCCGGGCTGCTTCCGATGCCCTTTGCGCTCTTTCCGCCGCCTGTCTCTCTGCTTCCGCGCTGCCGTTTAATGCATCAATCACATCATGTATGCTTTGCCTTACGTCACGCCCGTATCGGGCTTTCATTATTTGTTCCAATTGTTTTCCTATATCTGCCACGTTGTATACCTCCTAGCCATTCTGCATTAAAATACCGTTCCTGAAATTCATTACCGCATTGCCGATACTGTCATCTTCCTGCTTTACGGCATATTTTATGTCGCCAGTGTATGCTGTTTTGGTGTTTGTCGCGTTCATGGATGTACCGCATTTTATTTTATCCATGCAGAATGTCAATTCTTTGCCGCGGAATTCCAAACCGCCGGTGGAGAAATTAATTTTTCCCGTCGTATTTTCTCCGCTTCCCATCGTAATCCCTCCGGAGCTTATCTTTATCCACTTTTCGCCGTCCGATGATATAATCGTTGTCCCTGATATGCTGCCTTTTATAACTGTCAGCCCGTCTTTCCCTATTGTCACGACAGTACCGCCTTTTTCATCCAGCACGGTTATTGTTCCGTCCGCATTATTCGTGCCTCCCGCAATAATTTCCGCGCCCCGTATGCTTCCTTTAAATACATCCACTCCTTCCCGCCCTATCGCCGCTACCGTGTTGCTGTCTTTATCAAGTACCGTTATTCTTCCGTCTTTTTCCCCTCCGATTTCAAGCGTTCCGCCGCGAATTCTGTCTGCAAACATCGTTCCCGCCGTGATGAAGTCTGCAACAAGGTTTCCATCAATTGTCCACGCATTGGCGTAGGGTCCATTGTATCCGCTTGTGCTGAACCCGATACCGTTTTTGTTTATCCTTATTACGTTCATGGAGGTTTCCTTTTCCGGACTGTCCATTACCAGTATCTGTTCCGGATGTCTGTCTGCGTTTTCCCCGCAGTCTAAAACTACGTATCCGCCTTTTGCCCCGGTAATCATCTGCGTTGCATTTTCTACCGCACTTTGTATTTTGGGGCTTATGCTGCCTGCTATTCTTTTTACCCTGCTGTCTATATCCGCGCTTGCGTGTGATATGCTTGTCGTAACGCTTTTGATTGCCGCCCCGAGGCTGAATGTATTCTTTTCAGGCTGCGTTAAATAAATGTCCATTTTGCTTACAAGCATTCTCTTATGGTCTAAATCATTGCAAGGAGACTCAACGTAGCAGTAACCCAGTTCTATGGCTTCAACTTCTTCATCCGCCATATTTAAATCCACTGCCTTTATTTCTATGGCATTTGATGTGAATATGATGCCGTCAAGATGAGCCTGTGTCTTTTTTGTCAGCTGCGGCATGGTTGTTACGTCTTCGAATTCAACGGTTCCAACGATGCGCCCGTATTCTGCCACGGCATCATCATTTTCAACCGTTACCGTAAGCCTGCTGCCGTCATCATTCTCCGCGCCGATTCCAATCATCACCGTCCTGATTTCTCCCGCGCTCTTTACCTGTTTCAAATCAATGATATTTTCCCCCAAGCGGATACATTGACTGTTATAATGCAAAATGCTTTGGCTGCAGTCAATGTATAGTGTTCCGTCAGCATCTTCCGCCGAAATGTACGCATTGAATGATTTTAGGACTTTTGTTTTTAATTCCTGAAATGTCGTCGGATAGTTCCTGTTCGCACGGACAATGTTGTTGTTGCTATCCACGTCAGACAGGTCAAGCGTTCTGATTTCGAAACGTTTTGCATCATTAACCTGTGCGTTATGCGATTCTATGAGCTGTCTTACATAATCCGCCGGGGTTCCCTGATATTCGTAAGGATATACTACACTGTCAAGAAGGTATGCCAGTATTCCTTCGCATTTGACTTTCCCGGTATTGTAAATATCGCATTCATTGCTCATTACGCGTCCTGTGAACATCCACTTTTTGCGGGTATTGTCACGGCTGACTTTGAATACCTTAATCATTGACACAAGCGGGATTATGCTGCGTATCTCCGGATGCGTCGGGTGAATGGTAAACGTAAACACGCCTGCCGCATTAAGCTGCAGGGTGAGCTTTGGCGTTCCGAGGATATATTCCTCATCCCTGACATCCATAAGAATATGATCTATACCATTGAGTGTTGATATTACCTTGTACATTAAAGACTCCCCCCTTTATTTTCGATTGATACAATCCCGTTTCCAATGAAAGTCAACAGGTTAATACCTTCCCTGAATTTGATGTCAAATATTTTATTTTTTCCTGATGTCAGATTGTAGCTGCTGCCTTGGAATGTTACTGTCATTGCTGATGTCACCGTAATTGTAGGAATGTATTGTTTCCTTTGCCCTATATATGTAACTTCCAGTGTTCCGTTTACTTCCAAACTGTTCATTTCATTTATTATTCCGGTCTCAAAGCTGAATGGGTCCCAAAGCCAGTCATCACCAAAGTCATATTTGTACGGGTCAACTATGCATTGTACCGTTACAATGCCTTTGAGCGGTTCACTGCTTAAAGCTGTCGCGCTTACCCTTCCTGTGTAATAGTAATTTCCGTCATCATCAAAAACTATTTCCTCGAACTCTTTTCCGTGAAGTGCGTTCATGACCTCGCTGTATTTGTTCTGTATGTCGCGGTTATCTCCCAGCATGGCAAGTTCAACCGTGATAGTCCTCCGTTCGTATTTGACATCACCGTCAGTCAATGCCTGCGTCATATCAATATCTGCATCTGCAGCAGGCACGCTTATTCTGTACGTTTTGGGTTTGGGCGGCGTTATTTTAACGCTGTTAATCGTAAGCCCCAAATTATCATAACTGTGTATGTTTCCAAATCTTACGCCCGTCATTCATAAATACCTCTGCTTTTGTCGTATTCCATTTCGCCAAATTCCTTGTCCAGCACCGGAACAATCTCGCCTATCAAGGAGCCTGTATCCATCACCACCTGCATATTCTGCATGCCGGGCATATACTGCACCATAATGTTATACATTTTTTCACACATGGTATATATGCGTGCAGACATATTGTTATCCGGCAATCCTGCACCCGTGCTGCCTTGGAACCCTTCCGGCGAAACCGCTAGTGAATCCGCTATAACATCATTGATGTTTCTCATTGTTTCTTCCCAGCCGCTTATGTAGCCTTTGCCCGACATCTCGCCAAGATATGCAAATGCTTTGGACGGAGAATGGATGTCAAGCGTGGTTCTTGCCGTGTCGATTGCGGATTTGCACATGGACTGTATTGCTGTTATAACTCCACTTTCGCCCGCCTCTATCCCTGCCTGTAATCCTTCCGCAACCTTCCGCCCCATTTCTATAAATTCTGCAGGCGGTAGCCCCAGCATCGTTTCAGTGACTGATTCTGTTGTAAGTTTCCTTATCACATTAAGGACATCCTCTTTGCTTCCGCCGATTCCCTTTATCAGTCCTTCATCAAAATTTGTGCCAATATCTTCTGTTTTTTTAGACGAAGGGTGCGCATCGAGTGTGTCTATAACTGTGTCCAGCGCACCGTCCGACATTGATGCGGAAGCATTTTCCACTTCTTTCATTTCCGACGTAATTCCTCCGGCAAGCCCCCTTGCCGCATCCGCGCCTGCTTTTGCGAATGAATCCGTAATAATGACTGCCGTTGAATCAGGCAATAAAAGTGATGTCTCAAACAGTTTGTTCGCACGGTCAAGTTCTTCATCCGTCATGTCCACAAACGCGGATACATAACCTGCGCCCGTCGGTCCCATATTGGCAAGATACTGCAGGAGTCCCTGATTGATTCCGCGGTCGGCAAGCGTTTTGATGTCATATGTCCATTGTGCAATTCCCGTGACCTGTGACTGCATGTTGTTGAGCAAATCCTCCGTTGACAGCTTCGATTCGCTTGAAAACTCGGAGAACAAATCCATCTGCCCCTGTACTTTTTCACGGACGGAGGAATACATTTCTTTGTACGCCTCTATCGTTTCCTTTGACATTATGGTGATATTTGCGGCGGAATCCAGTGCGGCTTCCCCAAGCTCTCCCATGCTTTCACAAGCGCCTGCCACCGCCTCATTATCCGCAATGTCCGTCATTGTTTCGTTATATTGTTCTCCTGTCGATTCAATTGCCTTATCGACCGCCAAAATTTGTCCATAAAAAGACAAGGCATTCTCTGCCATCTTGTCAAACTCTTCGCGCATTTCATCACTAAGCAGTACAAAGTCCGGCATTTTTTCCAATATTACAGTATCAATATTCTCCATGCTGCCTTCAAAACCGCTTATATACCCTTCTCCTGACATTTCGCCTAGATACGCAAACGCCTTAGACGGGGAATGAATGTCAAGCTTGTCTTTTGCCGCTTGGATTGTCTTTTCACATAATGCCCTGACGGAATCAAGTACCCTGCTCCGTCCGGCTTCTATGCCGTTTCGCAGTCCTTCTATTACCTGTGTGCCTACTTTTTTAAATTCTTCCGAGTTTACGCCAAGTCGTGTTTCTGATGCCATGCCTGCTGTAAGCTGTTTTATTACGTTAAATATCTTTTCCTTATTTCCGCTGATGCCGCGTTCCAGTCCTTCATCAAAATATTTCCCTATTTCCTGCGTCTTTTTTGATGGTGAGTGTTCGTCAAGTCCCTTTTTAACCGTGCTTAAAGTATCTTCCGCCAACAATCCTGCTGCCTCGTTTACTATGTCTATTGCATCCAACATGCCATTTGCATATCCTTTGGAGGCGTTGTCTCCTGCATCGTAATAAGAATCTGCAATATTCACCGCAGAGGCTTCGGACAATTTTAGTGATTCCACAAACATATCATTCGCTTTTTCTAATTCCTCGTCCGTCATCTGCGCAAAAGCTGCAACATATGCCGCGCCTTCCGGTCCCATATCGGCAAGGTATTTCAGGAGCCCTTTATTAATCCCCCTGTCCGCCAGTGTATCCATATCGTCAGCCCACTGCGACACGCCGTCGACCTGTGACTGCATGTTTTTCAGAATTTCATCAGCGGATACTTTTGTTTTCTCCTTAAATTCATCAAACAGGTTCATCTGATTTTTTATGGTATCTGAAAGACTGTCAATCATGTCATTGTACGCTTTCTGCGTCTCCTCCGACATTGTGCTGATAGCGGTACCCGCGTCCGATGCGGCGCCGCCAAGCCCTTCCATTCCGCCTGATGCTTCCGCCAATACTTTCTCGCCGTCTGCAATATAAGACATTGTTTGTTCGTATTCCGTACTTAAATCATTGATTGTGCCGTTTGTTTCCTCTATTTGAACACGTAATGCTTTTATTGCTTCTTCTGCCTGTGCATACGATTCCTGTTCTTCCTCACTGAACCTTATTTCTCCTCCCTCTGAAAATTTCTGTGTCACTGACATCAGTTCTGCCATAGCCTCAGCACGCTGTTCTGTGAGATCTGCTAAAAGCTTTTCTGCCTCATACTGTTCAGCCGCAATCCTTGTCAGATCCTCCCGCGCCGCTTCCGTTTTCATAAGTTCCATCTGCGCTTCAATATTTGCGCGCAACGCGTCCGTAGACATATTTGTCAGTCCGGTCTGTTCGTCAATGCTTAAATTCAGTTCCGGGATTGCCGTGTTTAATTCGTCAACAATCGCCGCCTGTCTTGCCTGCTCCGATGCCGTAAGCGTGGTTTTGTTCTGCAGCTCATCCAGTTCGTCAGCAAGCTTCATGCAGGCTTCCTTTTCGTGCTCGTATCCCTCCCTTGTCTCCGCGCGTTTCTGCGCTGACGTAGCGGTTTCCTCATTCAGCTTCTTGGACGCATCCGTCAGCTTCCTTGTGGATTCCGAGAGCTGTGCCACCGAGGTATCCGCCGTTTTTGCGTACAGTGTCACTGCACCGATCACACCTGCAATCGCGGTTGCAAGGAATATGTAAGGATTCGCGTTCGCCGTCACGTTGAAAAGCTTCTGCGCCACGGTCGCCGCTTCCGTCGCAACCATGTAGGCAATTTTCGCGGACGTTACGCCCCCGATTAGCCCCGCCACGATTTCCCCGTTTTCCAAAAGCCACGTAAATCCGTCTATCAGCATCGGAAGGGCTTTTTCCGCCGTCCCTACTGCATTTATGGCAAATTCTCCTAACGCCTCTGACATGTTTCTTAGCGAGACTCCCAAAGCACCCTCGTCAATCTCTCCCTGTAATCTGCCCACTGCGTCCGTCGCAGACTCGACAGCTTCCTTCATTTCGTCGTCAAAAAGGTCATATGCCGTTATCCCCAGCCCCTCAAGCGCGCTCTGCAGGATTGTCACTTTGCCCCTCAGATTGTCGTTCAGCGTATCCGCCATCGCCTGCGCTGCCCCAGAGCAGTCCTTGATTTCCTCATTAAGTTTTCCATATTCGCCATTAGTGCTTTTCAGCAGTGCATTTACTGCCGCAATATCCGTTTTGTTGAATATCGTGCTTATCAGCTTTGTTTTATTATCCTGTGTCATGTTCGACATAAGACTATTCATGTCAGTCATTATATCGTTCAGATCCCGCATATCTCCTTTAGAATCATATACTTTAAGTCCGAGATTATCTATGGCATCCGAAGCTTTATCCGTCGGTGCTGACAGCGATAGAAGGACGTTCCGCAGGTGTGTCCCGCCTTCCGCGCCTTTTAGTCCGTTGTTTGCCAGTACGCCCAGTGCGGTATTCATTGTTTCGAGTTCTTGCCCTGTAAGGGAAACCGTTCCGGCGCATACCAGTGTCGCCTCCCCAAGCTGTGCCACGCTAGTGTTGGATTTTTGGGACGTTTTCGCCATCTCATCAATGTAGTTGTCAAGCTCCGATGTTTCCATTCCAAGTGCCGCCATAGAGTCTGTCACAAGATCGCTTGCATAAGCAAGGTCAAGCCCTCCTGCTGCTGCAAGGTTCAGTACTCTCGGGAGCGTTTCCGCCGCCTTCGAGGCGTCATAACCCGCGAGTGCGAGATAGTTCAATGCCTCCGCCGATTGTGACGCAGAAAACATCGTTGCTTTTCCGCAGTCCTGCGCAGCTTTGTTCAATATCTCATACTCCGCGCTTCCGTTTGCAATCTCATCCGTTGTCATCCCCATTGTAGCCGCAACCTGTGACATGGACGCTTCAAAGCTGCTGCCTGTTTCCACTGCTGCCGTGGCAATTGTTTTGATGCCGTCCGCAATCGCCTTAATGCCTTCTTTTATCGCCGCTGCCAAAAGTTCCGCTTTGAGCACGTCCGCAAACACGGAGGTCCTGTCTGACGCCTCCTGTACCTCATTCCCGTACTCTTCCATCGCATCAGCACACCCGTCCGCGGATTTTTCAGCTTCTTCAAGCTGCTTTTCATTCTGCGCGACTGCACTGTTAAGCTCTTCAAGCTCCATTTGTGCACCGTTAAGACTCGTTTGGTATGAATTCACTTTGTCGCCCGTTTTTTGTACGACTCTTTCCTGCGCTTCATACTGCTTATTGACATCATTGAGCTCAGCAGTCAGCTTCTTAACCTCTTCGCTGTTTTCCCCGTACGTTTCTTTGGCGTTTTGCAATGCGCTGTTAAGCTCTTCTCTCTTTTGTTCAAGTCCTGTTAGAATGCTCTGTTCTTCCGTATATTTTTTTACAGCTTTGTCCTGCATTTCCGCAAGCAGATGCACCTTATTGCGCTGCTCCTGTTGCAGATTTATATATACCTGTTGTTTTTCCCGCAGTGCCTCAAGCGAGTCTGCATTGTCTTTGTAAACTGTATTAACAAGCTTCAATTCACTTTGAAACTTGTTTAAAGCTGCTTTTGCACTTGTCAGATTGGCTCTGAATTCAGATTCGCCATCAATTACAATCCGTGCGCCGATTTTCTTTTCTGCCATGCCCTGTCCTCCTACATATCAAGCATGCTTACGGGTTCATCCATTCTATCCGGAAGCACGTACAGCATTTTTTTGACTTCCATGTTGTGGATTTCCTTGTATGCGTCAAACAAATCCATGTATTCACCCATATATAGACATTCCGTCTCCTGCTTTGTCAGTCCCATGTGTAAACCCTGCGCCATTATCCGCCAAAAGTCTATTTTTTCGTTTCCGTTTCCCCTGTCCCTTTGGCGGATGATGCGTTTTTTCTTGCGAAACATTTTGCCAGCTCCTCGCCCATCCGCAGCGCTGTGTCGTACAGGTCAAATTCCACATTCTGAATAGCGTCAAGTGCCTCATTCAGTTCTCTTTTCCGGCTGTTTCCGGCTGCTTCCGCAAGCATGCAGGGAAGAATCGCAGCTATCGCCTTTAACGACGGATCGCACCTTTTGAATATTAGGTTTCCGTCTGCGTCTGTAATCGTGTTTCCTGCTGCGTCCTGCGCAAGCTTCACTCCTGTTATCATCATTTCAAAATTCGGTACTGTATCAAACTGCTCCTGAACTTCCATCAGTACATTAATGTTGCACCGGATGGGGTATTCCTTTCCCGCAAGTGTTACTGTTTTCATATGTCCGGTCATTTGCCCGTCCTCCTTGTTATCCACTCATTTTATTCGCCCGCTGCGGAAGGTGCTGTACTTTCTGCCGGATCTTTGTATCCAAAAATATCTCTTATCCATTTATCAGCCTCGTCCTCCGTATCAAACACCTTCGTCTTTTTCCACTCATTGCCGCTTATGCCGGCTATAACCCCTTCAAGACTTGGCGTCTTAAATTCAATAGCATCGCCTTTGGTAGAATACTCATTAGAGGCTTCCCCAAACTTAACTTTATAAACCACCGTTGCAACATATCTGCGCACGTTGTCAACCATCTCATTTGCATAAAAGCCCACTCCTACATAATTTGCCGAATCGTCGGTCTTATAGGTTACCTCTCTTTCATCTTCACTGACTTCATGACCGAAGCATACCTTAGATGCTTCTATGGGCAGGCGGTCCGTGCCGAGTGTCATGTTTCCATCCTTGAACTCTTTTACATATTCTGACAGATGATTGTTGCTGTAGAGTTTTGCTTCGTTATAATTTGGCGTTATGTTTATGCTCATTGCATTGCCGCACATGAAGCAGTCCTCATACTTTTTTGTTTTTTCATCCACCAGTCTTGCCATATATGGGTTCATAAGTCCTATAAATGCCATATTGTAATTTCCTCCTATTTCCTGAATTCTGCATATTTACAGTCAAATGTTGTTCTGCGTATTTTCCCACCTGAATGATCATCTTCGATTCCCGTCCCGATGGAATTTATCAAAAATTCGTTTGCTTCCAAATAGTTCCTTATTGTTTTCTTTACCCCAAAATAGTCAAATTTTATCGGGGTATACAGGCTGACGTAAATGTCGCACTGGTCGGCAAGCACCTCATTGTTTCCGCATAGAGCAGGTCTTTCATCCTGATAAACGTATGTGATGTACCTGTCCGCATCCTCGTCGGTACATATATCCTGATACACCTCGATGCCTGTCACTTCTGCCAGTTTCATGAGTATTTCCGTTAAATCCATTTATCCGCTACCTGCCTTTTCGTCAAATTTTTTCCGTATGGCATTCAGCACATCATTTTTAGCGTCGTTCGTCGCTTTTGCAAGGAACGGACTTGGCGGCTGCCTTCCGGCTATCCCGTATTCCTTCCATATTGCTTTCAGCGCGTTGCTTACGGGATACTTCCTTTTTCCTTTTTTTGCGTTGTATCTTTTTATTTTGGAATATCCCCTCGGTGTCACGTTCACGATGTATGCACCGTTTTTTGCCCTTTTGGGCTTGTTCGGCTTTATGGATTTTACCAGCTCTGAATCTCCTTCGTGCTGTATTGATGCCTGAATTGCTTTTTTCATTGATTTTTCCAGTATCGGAGTTGCTTCCAATAACGCTTCCTCAGCCATTTCACCAAAATCGATGTCAAACAACTCATCCAAGTCCGTCCTCCCGTCAAATATCTCAAATTTAGCCATAAGCTACCTCTTGCATACAATTTCGGTTTTTTTGTAAGAGCCTTTCCTACGCACGTCATGGATTCTGTACTCCTCTCCGTCGTGCTCCACTTTATCAGGACGTTTTCCGTCAAGCAGCATTGATTTATACGAATCCGTATCAACCCTGAATATCGCTGATACGTCAATGCCCGCCCTTTGAGCCTCGTACTTTTCTATGACTCCTGCGGAGCGTACTTCAGCAAAAATTCCTTTTCTGACCGTTTCTTCGGTTTCTTCAAATCCCCTGCCGTTACGCGTCTTTTTTGTCGTTATCAGTGTAATTAATTCGTTGCGCAATGTACTCACCACTCAGCGCCATCGCGTCCCGCAGTTTTTCAAAGGACGCCATGTATGTGCTGCCTTTCTCCTCGAAATCCTCCATGCCCTTCACGTACAATTCTATAGCCTTGCATATCAGCGGGTTTTCAATGATGCTCCCTTCCGCCGTGTAAGGATATACGCCTGCCCTTGAAAGTTCGCCTGCTGCAGCTTCAATATCTGACAGTAGGACGTCGTCAAGCGCGTCGTGTGAAATCCTCTGTGATTTTTTTACCTGTTCAAGCAGTTCCATAATGGCATCCTCCTGTTATTTACTGTTTTTTATCAGCATTCTATGTTCCTACACATTTCCTGCGCCAGTATCCGTCTGACTTTTCGGTTTCAGTAAAGCGTGCGCCTTATTTGTAAGAATGTTTCCATCCATAATTGCATATCCGCAGTAATCCGTTTTTCGATCCTTGATATGATCTTCCGGCAGCATTGTCATTTCCTTATTGATATTTGCATGGTAACCGGCAAAAGCATTTGAGATAAGAATTTCACCTTCTCCCATGGAGTCATCTTCCTTTACTTCCATACCGAGAACCCTGTAGCCGCCGCTCGTGGGATCCTGCATAAAAATCGGGCGCTTATTTGCATCCACGATGTTTGCGATTTTGTTCCAAATCGTGGATGAATTGGCGTAAATCCTTAATCCTGCGCTGTATCCGCTCTTAATTAATGCCCTTGCCGCCGTGATGTTTGCAAATGTAGGCACTTTGTCGTATTCAATTACCTGCGGCGTACCTTCTTCTTTCGTCAGCACCGTCACAACGCCTGTCGGTTCCGGTTTTTTCTTGTTCTCCGCCCCTTTTCCATGCGTTGCCCCGTATCCTGCTGCCGCTCCCATTTTCTTCGCCATCTTCCGCTGGATATAAGGGATGAAATCGTCCATCGCCATTTCCTTGAGTTTCCAGCTTACGGTAATTGCCCTTGACAGTTCGCATCCGGACAGTGTAAACTCCTTGAATGTTTCCTCTCCGTCTTCCGTCTTTGTTTCTTCTTCATACCATGCGGCATCCGAACTTGCATCTTCCTGTACGATGGATAAAATGCCGTTTACATAGGTTTTCTGCACGTCCTGGAAATAAGGGTACATTTCCCCCGCAAGTTCCCATATTTTTGAGGCAACCGACTTCGGGATTACCGCTCCCGTGTTTTTGGTCGTATGTGTATACGCCTCGTTGACAAACTGGTACACTCTCGTTTCCTCGGCGCTGAGCGGCTTATCCTGTATTGTATTTGCCCACGCTTTCAGATAGTCTTCGGATGCCCATGCGTCAAGTACGTTTTCCTTTTCGGGTTCCCCGCCCGTTTTATCATTCACGGGAATGGCTGCTGTTGCAAATTCCGGCTCTTTGTTCAGGGCATTAAAGTTTGCCTCTGCCTGCGCAATCGCGTCCCACCTTGCGTCAAGCGCGGTGACCTCGTCCATTTTCGCCTGCGCCTCATCTGCCTTTCCCTCATTGATAAGCGCTTGTGCTTCGTCCATGAGCTTTTTCCTCATTGCCTCGTACTGTTTTCTGTTCATCGCTGTTCTCCTCTCATTTTTAAATAATTGAACTTTGTCTGCGTCATAAGCATCTCCTTCCTGTCACTGCTTTCGGAAGGAATGTCATTCAGCAGGTTTTTGACTTTTTCCATCTGCTCCTGCGTTGGCAGTCGGAAAGAAAGCCCGTTTACCATCTGTACCGTATCCGCTTCCTGCTCATCGAACATGATTTTGTCTATCAGTCCTTTTTCCTTTGCCTGCTGCGCTGTCAGCCACGTTTCACGCTCCATCATCTCGAGCGCGTCTGCCTCACTCATTCCCGCCTTGTCCATGTATGCCGTGCAGAGTGCCTTATCCGCCGTCCTTAACACCTCGCCCATGTGTTCCATCGCCTTATGGTTACCGTTGACTCCGCTTGATACGCAGTGCACCATCATGAGCGCGGTCGGTGACATTTCGCAGTAGCCTGCCATTGCGGCTATGGAAGCGGCGCTGCACGCCTCGCCCGTTATGTAGATTTTGATGTTATCCTTCTGTGCTTTCAGCAGCGTATAGATTTCAGAACCCACGTCAATCACGCCACCCGGCGAATTAATGTATACTTCCACCTCGTCGCCCTGTCTGACCGCATCAAGTATGCTTTGCACGTCTTTCGGGCATGTACTGTCTTCGCCGAAAAAGTCATAGTACCATTTGTAACTGTTCGGGATCATTACGCCCCTGATGTTGATTCTGTGTTTCATCCGTTTCCTTTCCCGCGGTATCCAGCAGTTTTATTGCAAGCTCTGCCATTACCGCGCAATTTTCCGCATTCATTTTGTTTAGTACCTCCCTGACCATGTCCACGACCTGCGTGTCAAGGCGGCGTATTGGCTGGTCCCCTCCCTCGATCGGTGCCATGTTCATAGTCTGACGCCACTCGTTTGGCAGCATCGCGCCACGGTCAACCATCTGCACGAAAGCCAGTTTCGTTGACAGGCTTGCGCAGTGAAGGTTGCTCGCCTCGAAGATGATTTTATTATTCCACCCGCGTTCACGCCTGCTGAACAGCTTTACGGTGTAGGTTTCCCCGAACTGGATTGCAAGCGGTTCGATCTCCGACTCATAGTATGCATTCCATTCGTCCTCCGTCCATTTTGACTGGACAATGCTTTCGTTCGTGCCGAAAAACGAATAAATCCGGTTGATTGTTTCCTTTGTCTGCAGTGCATTCGGGACATAGTCCTTCGGCTCAATCCGTACCGCGTCCGCCTTTGCGTCCACTCCTGCCGCGCCCCATGTGTCACTTTCAATGCTTAGATAATTATCAACAAACTTCTTTACGTTTTCCTTAATGTCCTCCGGACGCAGCGACGACGTGAATTTCAGCAGCCACCGTACCATCCCGCTGTTTTTTATTGCCTTGATGATGCCCTGATCTATTGTCCCGATAACTTCCATCATCTGAAACAGCGCTTTCGCGGGACTTTCCCCGAATACGTCGTTTTCGTTGAAATCCTGCCGCAGATGAATGATTTCGCGGTACGGGAATTTTTGGCTCTTTCCGTTCCTGTACGTGAATTTCAGGTACAATTCATCGTTTACATACTCCGTTTCGCATAACACGCAGGGGATCGGATAAAGCTGCAGGGGTTTCCCATTCTCATCACGCACAATCAGGATAAATGCATTGTTGTTTAAACAAAGCTGCGTCACGACTTTTTCCTGAAACTGCTGCCCTGTCATGAGCGGATTTGGTTCCGAAAGCAGGAATCTTATGTTTGCATCGGGATTGACCGTCAGTCCCGATGCATCCTGCCGCACATGCTTGCCGACAAGCTTTCCTGCTGCCTTGACCTTCGGTCGCAGACAGGCTCTTACGATGTCGTTTTCATATAGTTTTCCGTTCCATGAATAGAAGCTTTCCCCGTACGTAGTAACCATCTGCATGATGTTCTTGTCCATACGGTCATCGTCCCCCGTGGGTTCCCGCTTTCTGAACAGCTTCATTTTCCCAAAAAATCCCATGTTTGCCTCCTCCTCATATGCTATATGATTGACTGGTATTCCTCTAAATTGTTTTCCAGTATGACATACGCGTCCAGCAGCCCTGCAAGTCCGTCAATACGCCTTGTTCCGACATTTCCCTTGCACGGCTGTATGTTATCGTTTTTGTCAATGTCTACCGACGTGTTTCCAAGGCACCATTTCAGAATCGGATTGTTGTTGTATATCACTTTTTTCTTCTCAAGGTCAGCACCAAGCGCCTTCATTGGTCCCGAAAGCGTCTTTTTTCCCTGTATCACAGGCTCCATGACCACGGCGCCGAATGTGTCTTTCATGTCCTCGACAAAATATGTGGCTGACCATGAATCGTACCCGCATTTGTACAGGTATATGTCATAATCGTTCTGTATCTCCGCAAACCATTCCGTGATGTATTTGTAATGCACGCGGTTCCCCGGGCATGTCCGCAGAAGTCCCTGCTCTTTCCAAAGGTCATAAGGGATTTTGTCCTCCCGCACACGGCGTTCCAGCAAATCCTCCGGAAGCCAGTACATCTGCAGCACATATATCCTGCTGTCGTCCGGTACCATGAACAGCACGGTTGCGTTCGTAAGATCCGTCGTGCTTGACAGGTCGCATCCGCCGATGCCATAGCGGGGCTGTAATTCCAGTATGTCAAAGAGTTCCGTGTTGTTGAGCTGTTCAAACGTGAGCCATGCCTCCGTTGATGTTTCCCTGATATTGAATTCCTTGCATACAAGGTCTTTGACCAGTGCGGGATTTCCCATCGCCTTGTTTACTTTGTCTTCGAGATAATCCCATTTCTTGGATATGCCGAGATTTGGGTTTGCCTTCAGCCACCTGCATTTATCCGTCCACTCTTTACGCTCATCAAGCTCATATATGAACGGGAAAAAGTGGATGTCCTTATATCCGTTATTGTCGAACAACCCGTTGATGACGTGTTCCGCCTCCTCATACTTAGCGTCGTATATGTCCTCCCTGATTGTTCCCGCTGTCGAGGTTATGTAGATGAGTGGCTGATCGCGCGCCGATACGCCGTCCGCGAGGATGTCATACAGCGGTCTTCCGTTTTTCCACTGGTGTATCTCATCCATCAGAGCGCAGTGTATGTTCATTCCGTCAAGGCTGTCCGAATCGCTTGCCAACGGTTTGTAAACACCGTTATTGAAATTTTCACTTGATATATCGCCTACCCTGCATTTTATGCGTTTCGCAAGCGCCCTTGATTTCCGGATCATGCGCACGCTTTCCTGCCATATTATCTTTGCCTGGTCGCGTTTGGTTGCCGCACTGTACACCTCGGGACCGTTTTCTCCGTCACCAACCAGCATGTACAGACCTACGACGGAAGCAAGAAGCGATTTTCCGTTCTTTTTTCCGACTATCAGCACTGACTCCCTGCACGTCCTGTTTCCCTCATCATCCACAAACCCGAACACTGCTGCCAAATGGGCTTTTTCCCAAAGCTCCAAAACCACGGGTTTTCCCGCACACTTTCCTTTTGACAGGCAACAGTAGTTTTCCGCAAATTCCAAAACATGGTTTGCCCGTTTTGGATTGTACGTCATTTTCGGTGTCGGATGTTTTACCATGTAAGCAAGGTATTTATACCATCTGCGCGTTTTGCTGCATACGGGTATTTCTCCATGCTCTATTTTCTCCCAGTATTCCAGTATCGGGTTATAACCGGATGCGTATTTGATTCTATCCATGCCGTTCTCCTAAAAAATCATTGAATCCATCATTCTTTGGTATTGGCTGTGACTTTGGCATACAGTCAAGAAGTATCTTCATTGCCTGCGCCTGTTTTTGCGACATCGCAAGGTAAAGCTGCGCGTCAGGGCTTTGCTTGGTGCCGTATTGGTTTTCGCCGTTCTTGTATTCGACGGTTGTTCCGTCCCTTACAATATTTTCCCGGAGGTCCTGCATCGTCACTGTCAGGAATGCCACGTCATCTATCGTTGCAAGCACCAGTTTCTTTTTATTTTCATCTATTTCCTTGAATAATTTCCTTAGTCTGTTTACTTCCCTTTTAATCCTCTTTTGTTTTTCCACATAACCGGAAATGCTGTCATATTCCGTCTCCCTGCGGATTTCCTCTTTCAAAAATTCATCCTCTGTCATCACGTATACCACACCCCCCTTATAATGAGCCGTATGTTAAACCAATGAGTGCCCTCGGTCTTGCGGCGAAAAAATGCGCCGTAGTCACAGGGGGGGATTGTCGATCTCCCGCAGCGACACGGGCTGTCCGTCCTTATCAAAAGCGAACAAAGGTTTTATCTTTTTGTTGCCTACGCCGTGCCCTTCAAATTTGTCGTGGCAGTCTTTGCATACATACTGTAAGTTACCGTGTTTTAAGGTTACATCCGGATTGCCGATATTGTTCTGTGTCAGGATTTTCTTGTGATGGACTATGGAACCCTGATTGATGCCGCATACTTCGCATATGCCACCGTCTATGGCAGTCCGCTTGCTGATGTAGCTGTCCCTGCACTGCTGCCATGCTTTTGAATTGTAAAAAGATTTTGCCCATTCCTTCGCCATATTCACACATTCCCCAATGTAAAAAGAGGAAGCCAGCGTTAACTGATTTCCTCTTTCTTCTGATGATACCATCTTAACATATAAAAGTGTATCATTGTGTATCATCTTTTATTTTCGTGTTGCAATATCAATTTTTGCTTGTACTTCCGTCTTTGGTATGTTGAAATGTTTTAACGCCTTTGCGTGAATTCTATGTACCTGTGCCCGCTCTACATGTAACTGTACCGCAATCTCTTCCCATTTAAGACCTTTAATATACCTTAGCGTCAGTATTGTGCGTTCTCTTTCATCGTTCATTTCTTCAATAGCATGGAAGACGTCATTGTATATGTCTACTCTTTCATATTTTGCCTTCGTCATTTTATTCACAAGTTCTTCTTTCTTTGCGATATAATCAGATAAATCCTTTCGCATACTGCTGCCACGAACTACAGTGTTTATCTTGCTCATTTTGGGTACTGTTTCACTTTCAACTTCTTTTAATTGCTCTTCAATTCTTTTTAATGCATTTTTACTTTCCCTAAGTTTTTTTAAATACTCTTTTTTTTCTTCATTCTCCCTTGTCATCCATCAAACTCCTTCTTGGTTTAATACGTTATAAATTCTTTAATTAAATCCAATGGGATATGTTTAGTTCCGCTCTCTGTTCCGAAACGTACATAAGTACACAGGCAACCGTCTTTTATTTCGTAATTGTCAATACAATGTTCCTCCCGTGTTCCGTTCCGGTATGTAATTTTTATTTTGATTTGTTTCGACATTGCAATTTTCCCTTCATTGTTTGTTTTTAGCGTTTTCTTCATGGCGAATTCCGCTACTTATTTCTGTTTCTGCGGATTTTCTATCTTTACATCAATATGCCCGACTATTTTTTTGAAATCTTTCAGTTTCAATCCTGCTACCACAGCGCCGTCCGCCCTGTAGTATCCCCTGAATGTGTTGTAGCTGTAATCAATACAGGTGACAACAACTTCTCCATGATAGCCATTATCCGTAACTACATCCCCAATCTTAATGACCTCCGTAGCTCTGTAAATAGCAGGTTTGATGACATTCCGGTATGCCGGTTCTGCAAACACTTTTATTATCTGCCTTGCCCCGCCTTTCCTGACGATAACCAGTCCGTCGTTACAGTAGCGTAGTATCCACCATGCCACGAAACAACCGATTTTATTAATAATTGTTTTTCTGATTATTTTTGTTTTCATTCGTTTGGTTCCCTCCTTATCATTTTCTGCATGTCCTTCCTTATGTTCGCAGGCACCCGGATAATCGTCACAAGCGTGCTGCCGCAGAATATGTATGCGTTATCCCCGTAAACCCGTATATTATTCGCATTAGTGTTTTTAAAGAAGAGGCTTGTTATCCACTTTTTAAGCCTGCCTTTTGTTTGTGCATGTGTTATTCCGTACTCAAGCGCCTTCTGTGCCATGCGTTCCTGTGATTTTCCGTTAAATCCGCAGCGTTCCTTCATGCGCTGTTTCGCATGTTCGGATATGTTCATGTTTCGATACCTCCCGGTAAAAAAGCCTGACCGCAGTTCGGGCAGTGGTTGTATCTGTTGCCGTCAGTCTCGTAGCTTTCCCCGCAGTTCTGACAGTCGTACATATCGTAAATCATATTGCCTTCCTTGTCATACCTGCCGCCCCAAATATCGGGGGACTTTTCCACTGCTGCCCTGCATTCCTCTATTGTGCCGACTGCTTCATACTTCTTCAAATGCTGCATTGCTATGCATATGGATGCAGGCTCCGTTCCTCTGAAGACACATTCCTTTAACTCCTTTAATTCCCTAACCGTTCCGATTTCACGGTACTGTTGGACTTCTTCAATCGCTTGTGTGCAGAAGCGGATTAATTCCTCCATATCATCGGTATTTAACCACTGGTCGTCCATGTTCCATACCGGAAACATTTTTAATTCTTCAATTGCTTCATTCTCTGTCATTGCGGTACCTCACTTAATGCATATTCTCTTATAGTTCTGTTTGAAACTATTTAACTGTCCACAGCCCCTATAGCCACAATTGATGCCAGCAGCGTTACCGCCGTCCAAAACACCTGCCATTCAGTCATCTTCCCTCTCCTTTCCTTTCCCGTACCCGTCAAATCCGGATAACAGCATTGTCATTGCATCTATTGCGGTATCGAAATGTTTTTTTATCTGTGCGCTGTCAACTGCTGCCTGATGCTTATTATTCCCGTTGCTTTTAATAACTATCGCCTGCAGGATGGGCTTCAGCTGGCTAAGCCCGCTTATGCTTTCCTCCAGGTCTTCTTTGCTTACGGCGATTTTTATATATCCTCCGCCAATTCTTTCAATTCCCATTTCCCGTCACGCCCCCATATAATTCTCGCGGTCCGCCTGTTCTGCTATGTTTTTGTGGCATCTGCGTATGCAGCCGAGCGCTATTTTATAATTCCGCTGTTTTGCGGTGTCCTGGTGCAGCCCGAGCATCCGGCTGTATTCAATGTCGAAATAGTTTATGGCATTTTTTATTTCCTCATCCGTATATTCGTTTCCGTCCTTCCTGCTGCCTCCGTCAGGCTCTCTGTGTTTGTCGCCTGTTACGGTTTCCGTTCCGTTATCTGCCGGCTCCGTTCCTGAATTTACGCTCTTACCGGGACTTTCGTCCGTTTGTTTCCGGGGTCCGTTTTGCGGCGTCGCAACCGCCTCTTCCGCATGCAGCCCTGCCGCATCCTTCCCCCGCTGTTCCGCCTCCTGCTGTCCGTTCCCTTCCGCGTCCGCTTCAATCCCCGCCGTCCTTTCGAGCAGCTGCTCATACGAGTACTGTGTGATTACCGGACTTCCGCCCGCATAGCTTCTTAATTTAAGCCCCCCGTCAATATCGTAAAAGAACAGCATGTCCGTGCCCTTCCTGTATGTCCTGCTGCCGGAAGGGCAGATTTCCTCTGCAATGATTTCGGGCGTAAGCGTTCCGGATGCCGCCTTTGCATGGAGCTCCCTGTTTTCCCCTTCCCTCCAGAATGCCGTCAGTATTTTTTCAAACGGGTCTTCCGGCTCCGCTTCCGCCGCGGGCTCCGGTCCGTCCCCCGTGTGCGCCGGCTCCGTCCGCAGCAGGGGCAGGTCCTTCCGCGCAGCTTCCTCTTCCGCCTTCCTTTCTTCCCTTTCCGCCTTCTTGATTTCCCTTATCTGCTGCACGGTCGTATGCTCCGTTACCAGCTCCCTGTCCTCCGGCGTTACCGTGAGCATCTCCTGGAGCTTGCTGTATGCAAAGCCGCGGTACGCCTCCTTTATTTCAATGCTGTTTCCGTTTTTTGAAAATTCCGTGTTTATGTCCATGAAACGGCTTGCCGCTGCTGCCGAAAGCCCGTATTCGGCATGCGCGAATTCCTCCATGCTCCTGTATCCGTCCCTGCGGAATGCGCCGCTGTCCCTTACCTGTTTAAGGTAATAGCCGACCGTAATGAAATTATGGACCGTTTCGTTTAGTTTTTCCTTTATCCTGTGTTTTATTTCGATGTAATCGTTAATGTCCAGTGTTAACTGCCCCATGCTTTCCTCCTATACCGCCGTCTTAATGCGGACCTGCGTTTTTTCTTCCTTCAGTATCCCGTCCGTTATCCTCTGCGCCGCCATGACTGCCGCCTGCATGAACTCCTGCGCCTCCCGCGGCGCGTCACGGTTGTATTCGGTCCTGTTCTGTATAATCCGGAAGTTTCCGCCGTCATTCCGGATTTCCACCGTGCAGAACGGCTTTTTCGGCGCCTCCCTTCTCCGGATGAAGAGGATGATACATCTGCAGTCCAGCACTTTTTCATAGTATGTCGCCACGCAGTTGTGCTGTTTATGCCCCTCCCTTTTAAAATCCATATAGCATCCCGGGACTTTTATCATGAACCGGCTGTTCCTGTAGCGGAACGCCTTTTTTATTTCCCTTGCGTATCCGTGCATTATCAGGTCCTTATTCTTCATTTTCAGGGCGTCTTCTTTGTCTTTTTGGAGTGTGAACACGTTCACTGCCTCGTCATGCGCCCTTTTTATGTCCTGCGGGAAGAATACCGACCTGTCGCCCATGTCCCAGCCCAGCTGCTGTGCGGTGTCAAGGTAATCGGTCCAAAGGTGCAGCGCCTCCTTCCCGGCTTGCCCCGCATCGGGTATTCCGGCTTTTTCCTTCATGTACCGGATTATCCTGTGCGGCGTGTGGGTTGGAAAATAATTCATCAGCACGTTTACGCCCACATTCCTGTCAAGCCACAGTATCTGTTCGTCATCCAGCTTCACGCCCAGCCCTGCCGCGCGCTGTATGATACGCATCTGCTGGTCGGTGGCGTCAAGCCTTGCCGCCTGCATCATGTCCTCTTTTGTGACGCCGAGACGCTGCCACGGTTTCCGTGCATTTACGTTAATGTGCGTGAGCCCTGTCGTTCCGTCCCTTTCAGCGCGTTCGCGGACAAAACGTTTCAGTCCCATCTTCCAGTATGCCTCATAAGGGAAGCCCGTTCCCATGTCGCCCAATACCGCAGTCACGTTCAGCCTTTTATCCGTGCTTTTTATGATGTCGGATACCGGGACGTACTGCAGTTTTGTGCCTTTCAGTATTTTTTTCAGGTTTGACGTGTACAGCGTGGTTTTCGCGTACACGCTGTAACCGTATCCGTATCCGCGGTTTACCGTGCCTTCCTTACACCATCTTTCCACGCCCGTGTTCCTGAAATACCCCCATTCGTATCCGCCGCGTCCGGTCAGCGGTCCCTTCGTGTCCGAAATTTCGAACAGCAGCCTGTATTCCTCGTGGAATACCGTTATTTCGGGCACGTATTCCTTTTCCCTTTCCGCCTTCATACGGACATGGAACTGCCGGTATGCGAAAGTCTGTCCGTCCGTGCATTTCTGTATCACCGACGCCCTCGTATCGTACGCGATGCATTTCTGCTTTTTCCAGCTTTTGTATGTAATCCTGCTGCCGCAGGTACATTTTCCGGTCATGTTGTGGCGGACCGTGTCCGGCACGCGCACATGGAGCCTGCAGCAGGTGCACCAGCCTGTTCCGGTTCCCTTTTTATACAGGATGCAGTGTCCGTCTTCGAGCGCACGCCTGTTCAGGAACCGCATCCAGTCCGCCGGGAGCCTGTCGGGCACGGTGTCCATGTATGCGTCAATCATGTCCGTTACGAGCCTGTGCCTGCCCTTCAGTTCCTTTTTCCTTACCTTCAGCTGGAACGCCAGCACCGCCGTCTCAACGTCCTGCGCGTTTCCGGTCCCGAGATGCCTGTTCACCAGCTTCCGCGCGGTTTCCGCCGCGTAATTCCTGCCGCGGTAGGAATAGGCATACCGTCCATCGCCCGTATCCAGCATGTCTATTTTTGCGCTGCTCCATTTTTCCTCCACTGCATTCCAGCTTATAAAATCCTTATTTTCGTAATCAAGGAATATCCGGAAACGCGGTTCTTTTCTTCCTTCCGCAAGGTCCTTTCTCGTAAACAGGTCCACTTCGAGTATCCCCTGCAGTGCGGACGGCGCCGCCCTGAAATAATACCGCGATTCATATTCCGTGTATTTACGGCTCGGGGAATATGTGAACTGTGCATATTTTACCGTGCCGGTGTCGTTTTTTGCCGTTTCAAGCATCCTGCGCGTCGCCGTCATGGGTTTTTGGTCAAGAAGTCCCGCTTTCCTCATTTTTCTCCGCCTCCCTGTTTCAGATAGTATTCCTTTATTAGTTTTTTTGCGCGTCCCATTCCGGGTATTCCCATTTCCACTGACGCGGTGCTGATCCCTGCTGCCCTAATGATGCCTTTGTCCACCTTATAGCGTGCATTGAAAGACCACCGGAGCAGATACCCGATGCATTCCTTTAAGCTTTTCCCCTTCCTGCGCACGGCGCGTGCGATTTCCTCATTATCGATGCACTGCGTTTTTATGTATTCCGTCCAGTCGGCAATGATTTCAACCGGTTTTAGTACCGCTGCCTCCGCCTCTATTTTTCCGATTGCCGCGGTTGCGTCGTCGCAAAGGCTTTCGGTTTCACCCAAATGGTATTTCCAGGCAAATTCCGTATCGATGCCGTTTTCTTCCGCCAGCTTAATAAGGCTGTCCGTGTCGCCCTCTTTTTTCAGTCCCTCCGCCGTTTTGTTGATTTCCTCTGCGGAATCCATTTCCCCGAATATCTCAAACATCCGTATCCTCCTTTCCCTCCGGACCACATTGCGGGTCCGGAGGCTTTGCCATGTTTTTTGCTGTTTTTGTGATATATAAATCCTTTTCAGGCAAAAGGACCGGGCAGCTTTATGTGGCAGATGCCGTCTTCGTCCCAAAAACAGCTGAACTCCTTCAGGACGCTGAAACTGACAAGACCGTTCTCCGGAAGGTTTATGTACTGTTCTATCAGCCCAGCCGCCGACTGTGCGTCATGGCAGACGGCAACGCAGTGCCCGGCGTCACTCATGTCCCGCAGGAATTCCGCCTGTTCCTTCGTCGTCCTGTTTCTGCCATACTTCATTTCTATGTACAGTCCGTGGTACCTGCCGTGCGGGAACGGGAGGCACAGGTCGGACACCCCGCGTTTCACTCCCATGTTTTTCAGTTTTATCGCTTCGGCGCTGTCACGGCTGCCGCCGTTGGGTACGTGGTAAAGCCAGCGCAGTTCCGGATATCTGCATTCTGCCCCTGCTGCCCAGCGCATTACCTTTATCTGCTCCGTGTCCTCGCCGCGTTTCATGTTTCTTAGATTCATGTTATCTGCCTCTCTTTCTGAATGTCCTTGGGCGCGGTACTGTTTTTAACGCCTCAAGCTCCGGTTTCTGTTTGATTACTCCATTCATTATAAGGTCGCCCATAGACAGTCCCCGCCTGCTGCCCTGCGCATCCTTTACAATGCACATGTGCGGGTACTTTTCGGCTACCGTGTACTGTTTTATTGTGGCTCTGACCCTGTTTGCCGCAAGGTTCGTCTCGCGTTCCCTTATTTTTATTTTCTTCCCTATCGGAAGCTGTTCGTATGTCATTGCTTTTTCTCTTTCCTCCGTTCCTCCCTGAAATGTTACTGTCCAATTACCTGCTGCCTGTATTCCATTCCCTGGTTTTTAATGTTTTGAATGTCGGTCTTCAGTTCCGTCTTATATTCGTGGTCCCCTTTGGTAAAGACCGGCTCATGCCCGTTCAGCAGCCTCATCACTTCCCGCCATTCCTCACGGTTCTTAACCGGTTCGCCGCGCAGTGTCTTCCACCCGCTGGCAAACCATCCGTATACACTGCCGTCGCATATGCGTCCGCTTACATAGTCGCAGTCCATGTATATCTTTATCTCGCAGGGCTTCGTAAGTATCCGCAGTGAAGCTGCAAGGGCGGACAGCATTATCCCGTAGCCCGTGGTATTTTCCGTCCCGTGCGTTTTCCTTATTACGGCTTTGTTATGCCTTGTCGTGAACTCGACTATGGCGGAAAACGTCCTATACCGCTTCCTTTTGTCCTGTCCGTCCGTCTCTATGTAAATATTGACCTTGAACATGTCAGCCTCCTTTCCTAAAATCCTTCTCCTCTTTGTGAAACACAAAGCGCGCGGCACTTATCCACATTTGTTGATAACTTATGTGATGCCTTCGGCAGCGCCTCCGCATGAAACATCTTCCCACCTGTTCCTTATCCGTATCTCGGTATAGTAAAAATAGGTCATTCCGGTATATGGGTTTACGCCAGTCCGGATACTGTTCTTGTCAATATAATAGCCTTCCCTCGGTTTCGGTCCCTCCTCGATCAGGCGGCGCATTGTCCAGTGGGTGTAGCGTTTCCTTTTCCGGACATCTTCGGGACGTATCAGGTTTTTGCTTGTCGAATAGCTCAGGCACCGTTTCCTGTCCTCTTCCGGAAGGAAGCTTAACTGCCCCTGCGTCTCGTCATCGCCTTTTTTGCAGAGGTATGCCGCAAGCTGTTCGTATCCGCCTTCTTCCCGGAGCGTCTGAAAGTTGATGCCTGCCCTGCCCCACAGCTCCTTCATGATTAGGTCGACATTTTTTATGGTCCTTGGGCGGTTGACAATGATATGAACGTGGATGCCCCCGTATTTTCCGATTTCAATGCGGCGGATCCATTTGAGCTTCTCCCCTGCCTTCCGGTAAATCTTACGGAGGCTGTCTATCCACTTTTTGAAATCCGCAAGCACTTCCTTCGTGTACTTTCTTGTCCCCCTTTTATATTTCAGGGTCAGCCAAAAATCCCACGGGTGAAAATTGAGGAAAATCTCCCGCCTTACCCTCTTGATCCTGTTCGCGTGGTTCTGCTGTTTTATCTGTTCGGGTGTCGCCTTTTTCTTCGGCGCCCTTTTTTCTCCTTTGGCTCCGAATTTCCCCATACACTTATGTTCATATTCAATCACATCACCCATGTCGTAGGTGTCCACTCCATATGCCATGTTTTACTCCCGTGTACCTAACTTTAATATACTAATACTGTTGCCAAGGAGGCTTTCATCCCTCTGTTCTAAAGGCTTTCAACCACCCCGCGCATCTTTATTGCTTCCTCGATAAGATCTCCGACTTCCCTGACAGTTGTATTAATATTTTCCAACACTCCTGCCATTGCAAATCCTATTTGGTCAGCCCGCAAAATCTGATAATCCAAAGAAGCTGAGATTGCATTTGTTGTTTCATAAATTGTGCTTAGCCTGTTCTGTACCTGCTCAAGTCTGCCCTGCATTTCTGTAACTTTCATATGTACCTCCCTGTTTTACGCCATATTATGGCGTATTAATTAATTTGATTATATGCCATAATATGGCATAAGTCAATATTAACTTTTAGGAGGTTCTTATGTTTAAAGACAGACTACGTGCCACTAGAATATCTCGCGGCTTTACTGTGCAGGCAATAGCTGATCAGCTCCATATGGGATTACGTAACTATCAAAAATACGAAAGCGGTGATGCCCGTCCAACCTTTGAAGGTTTAATTGCGCTATCCGATATATTCAATGTTCCTGTTGATTTTCTTTTGGAACGTGACGATTATCTGTCGTCTCTCGGAGTATCCGTTGATGTATCCCTAGAATGTCCTCCAAGGCGTCCCAAATCTCAAAAGAACCCGTAGTGTCTCCAGCTTCTATTTTCTGATAGTGCCTAAGGCCTACTCTCAATTGGTCTGCCACCTGCTGCTGTGTCAGACCTTTTTCTTTTCTTGCTTTCCTTAATGTTTCTCTCATAAAGATTTCTTCTTTCTTGTTATAGGCTTTCCAGTATCCTGACCATGTCCTCTTTTTCCAAATATATATACGGTGCGTTCTGTCCGCGTTTCAGACATTCAAGATGTGCCCTGGATACCCATTCCCTGTTGAACAGTCCTTTTTCGTCGGTTTCCTCCGTATTGCCGTGCCCGAACAGAAAGTTCAGCAGGTCGTAATCCGCATCCATAAACACCGCTACCGTTGACGCTGTATGATAGATGAATAACGCTTCAGCGTATTTCCTCTGACAGAACAGGTCCCTGAATTTATCACCGAGAATGCACAGCCTGTCAACAACCTCCGCTTCATCCCTGCATATCACCTTTCAGCCACCTCCCTCCATGCCATTTTCTGTTCTTTTTCCTGAAAAAAGGTAAAAAATAAAAACACTGTGCCTAAGTGTCGTATATTTTATGTATTTTCACGTGTATGTCTTATATATATCCGCCTTATCCTTTTACAAAATTCAGGATGTCTTCATCAGACAGCTTCAGTACTTTACAGTACACGCGCAGCTCCTTTACTGTCATCAGGTCCGGAGCCGGGCTTGCTTTTTGGGCATAAAATCGGTGTGACAGCGTCGTCGAACCTATTCCCGTAGCCTTCATGATCTTATAGCGAGATATTTCATGCTCGACTAATTTCATCCTTATGATGCGGGCAAAGTCTTCATTCTTCCGTGTCGCTTCCGGTTTAAATCCTCTTACCATGTTTTTCCTCCTTCCTGCTGCCATTGTTTGGCTTTTTTTACATTGATGTTTTGTTGCGCCCTGTGCGTGATGCACCAATAATGATGCACCACCGTATAACTAAAGGAGATACGTATGATCGTGTGGCGTGTATTGTTTTGACACACCACGCACAGGGCGAATCGGCTTTTTGTTATTTAATTTCTTTCATTTAATTTATTCCCCTGGCAGATACCAACTCCGCCAAGCTTTTTATTGCTTCTGTTATTACTATAGGGTTATTATTATCACTTATTTCTTGCTGAATCCAGTCGCAGATTGCGTTTATTGTCTTATCTACGTTCTCTAGCATCTCTCCCCACCTCCCTCCTGCTGCCCCATCTTGAACTTATCTCACATTTCTCCTATACTGTTCTTACAGGCTGTTGCAGCAGCCAAGTACAAAAGAAAGGAAATTTGATTATGAGTAAACCTTTTGAAGGCATTGCCGAAGCAGGTTTCGAATTGCTTGAACAAATACTGGAGCAACCCAATACTCTCCATGGTGACTTTCTCTTTGACGAACCTACAGTCGGTGGACAAATTGAGATGTTGCTAGCAGCAAATCTTGTTGAATGCGATGATGACGCTCAACTTTCAATCACCGAGCTTGGTCGTGCTGCATTAAAACACCATGATTACATCATGGAGCAGAATGCTCTTATCCAAAAACAGCGCGCCGAAGAACTTGAAGCATTCAAATCCATTGCCAGTTCAATGCAGCAGCAATTAAGCTCTATTTCCTCACAGGCAGATGCTATAAAGGCAATTGCCGATAGTGCTGCCAAACAGGCTGAACTAGCCACGCAACAAGCAGAAGGAGCCAAAAAAGCATCTAAACGCGCTAATTTTAAGGCATATCTGTCAATTGCAATCTCTGTTTTGTCCCTTATGGCAGCCATACTTGCTAATGCAGATAAGATAGTGCATAACATACAAAAGATATTATCTTATCTAAATGTGCTAAAATAAGCAGTACAAATGCTGCGACCGTAATTCCTAACGCTATTTTAGAATTGCGGTCAGCTTTTTTATATGCGCAGTCCAGTTCTTCCCATACGGCATTTTCAGCTTTGCCACTCTTTTCAACATTTGAAATATTCAAAGGTTGAAATTCCAATTTTCTCTTTATTTCTTTAGGTATTTTTTCTTTAGGTTGATATTTGTATCTTTTGAATATATGCTTTACCTGTTGATCTGCTATTACCATTTGCGTCAACAGTTTCGTTCTTAACAGCATAAGCTCCTCAAATTCAACAATTAGTATCCTTGTTCCATTTCCAGTTGTTTCATCTTTAAATCTTTGAATACATTCCTCTATTGCATCATCAAGTACTTCCATTTGTGTTGTCACTCCACCTTTTTCACATGCTTCGTTCACTTCCCTCACCTCCCTCCTGCTGCCAGCTCCGGCGGTTCTGCTGCCGGATGCGTTCTTTTGTCTGCCTTGCGCTTTCCCTGAATTTCCCCTATACTGTTCTTACAGGCTGTTGCAACAGCCGAGTACATATACTAGGAGAAATACTTATGATTAAACAAGAACGCAAAGCATTACGCCTTATTAAAAAACATTTTGGTTTTTCAGAAATAATCTTTTTAGACCCCGATAAGAAAAAGTTTTTATGTGATAAAATTGAAGTCAGCTATAAAAACGAAGACATGCCCCTAATAATTCGTTCCTTAGCAAATCAGGGTTATCTTAAATTATCTAATCACCCCACGAGCATTTACTTTAGTCTGACATATGAGGGATATTACCGCTTCAAATTTCTCATGGACAGTTTTAAAATTGCTTTTCTTACTAAGTGGCTGCCCGGATTTATTTCAGGTATTGTAACAGCAGTTGTAGCAGAATGGTTAATACGCAGTATCCTGTAAGTTTATAAAATATTAATTCTGTTATCAAAATCCCTGTTATAACTCCACCTATATGCATTCCTTTATCCATATTTTCGCTTTTCCTCACCTCCCTCCTGCTGCCAGCTCCGGCGGTTCTGCTGCCGGATGCGTTCTTTTATCTGCTTTGGCTTTGAGCTTTTCAATGTCATTTCGGGTTTTGAATGCATTTGCGTTTGAAAGCAATATTGCCCTGTCCCCCTTGGGAAGAAGCAGCAAAACCGAAACAAACTCTTTTCCTAACTAAATGACATTGCCCTTGTTACCCGACTTTTTCCAAGCCGCTTTTGACTTTTTGGACTATCAAAAATGAATTGACAACCTGTGAAACTTCCTGTAAGGACGTTTCGTCGAGTTTTAACAGGCTGTCCCTAATGCTTTCTAGGGTTGTCTCGTCTTTTGCCGTTGTTTGTTTTTCCATTGTCGCTGCTGCCATGATCAACATCCTCCTTTCCTTTTTCTTGTCGCTTTCGTTGCGCTTGAATACATTATAGTTCTGTTCGCATACTTTGTCAATACTATTTTGTTGCGTTTGAATACTTTTTTTATTGACACGCAAACTTTTAAATGTTATCCTTATTTACAAGGGGGTGATTGGGTGACGATAAATAACCGAGTTAGGAAAATACGAAAAGCTAATGATTTAACTATGGAAAAATTTGGTGAGAAAATCGGTGTTACTAAATCTACTATATCTAACATTGAAAACGGAAATAGAGGCGTAACCGAACAAATGTTTAAATCGATCTGTCGTGAGTTTAATGTCCGTGAGGAATGGCTGCGTGATGGCATTGAGCCAGTTTATGACCTGTCAGAGGAAAGCGGCATCGAATACATAGAATTACTAATGAACGGCGTAGATAGTTCTTTCCGTGATATAATTTTAGATATTATAAAATCATACTCCGAACTTAACGACGACAACAAAAAAACGGTTGTGCAATTTATTAAATCCGTGATGAAAAAGCAACAGGATAGGAACTAACGCCCTACCCTGTTTTTGTTTGCAAGTATCAAATAATATAATTTTTTCAAGAAGCTTTCATCATCTATCTGCTTTATAAGCTCAATGACCTTTTCTTTATAGTTTCTCATAATACCGCTCCTTTGTTTTAAATTATCAATATCCGTTTTGCACGATGTTTCTCTATGCAAGCATTTTATCATTTTATAAGGTATAAATTCTACCCTCGTTTTTTCATATCTTATTTCCGGCACAAATTTCGGCGACAACCACAAAAATGTAACCGTCATGTTTTCATAGTTTACTACATACTGCGGTTTGCATAAAGTATTTCAGTCATAATACATAATAAATTATTTATCAAAACATATTGACACGTAATTTATTATGTATTATAATATAATCATAAGGAGGTATCCTATATATGAAAAGCTACTCATCAAGAGAAATTCTTGAGATACTTAGAAAAGACGGTTGGTACGAAGTCGGATGCGACGGTGATCACCACCAATACAAACATCCTGTCAAGAAAGGAAAAGTTACGCTTACCCACCCCAAAAAAGACATTCCTGCCGGAACGCTCAAAAGTATTTCAAAACAATCAGGGATTATATTTCCATAATCCCTGTGGTTTCTTAAACTAATATATTACAGGAGGGATTTCAATGTTAAAGGACAGATATTCATATGTTGCAGTATTTTCTTACGATGATGACGGTATATGTATTGAGTTTCCGGATTTACCTGGCTGTTACCCTTGTGCCGATGCAGGTGATACCGAAATGGCTCTAAAAAATGCTAAAGAGGCTATGGGACTTCATATTTGGGGAATGGAGCAAGACAATGAGGAGTTGCCTGCTCCAACACCAATTACTGATATTTCTCTCGACCCTAATCAAATTCCGGTGTTAATTGATGTGTTTATGCCTCCCATCAGGGAACGCATTAACAGCAAATTTGTAAAAAAGACACTTTCACTTCCGGCGTGGCTTGCCGCAAAAGCTGATGAGGATGGCGTGAACTGTTCTAAAATATTTCAGAATGCGCTTATAGAATACCTGCATGTAAATCAAGGATAATACAAAACGCTCCGGTTGAGATGCCGGAGCGTTTTGTACATATTCCAATATTAAATTTTAATAGCATTTGCCACAGGCTTGGAGCCCAAGGGCTACTGCCTGTTCTAAAGTTACCTGGCTTGCATTATTCGGGTTAGTCTTTCCGCAAGTGTTAATGGCATGATATTTTGAACCTGTAGCAGTAATCCAAACAATCGGTCCCGGTTGCGCCTGCACGGCGGTTTCCGTTGTAACCTGTGCCGTACCTGCATCTGCAACTGCTGCCCTATTGGCATTACGCATTACAGTTGCTGCCTGCGGAGTGATAAAATACTGCCCTTCCAAATTTACTACCGTTCCATTTGTCAGACACTGGTTGAGCAACGCGGCGTCTTCTGTCACGAACGGCGTATAAGATGTTACCACCTGATAGCATCCGTCTGCATCGTTTGGTGCAAGCGCTCCTGTTGGATTAACGCAAACACCATTTGCGTCGAATAGAAACCAAAGATTTGATATTTCCACCCAAGTAGAAACCGCATAAGTGCCATCATCGTTGAGATAATGGATTCCTGCAGCATCCTGCGTCAGTCCTGCTGCAAATACATTGACTGAAAGCAGTAAGCTAAACAGCAATGTAAGCAGCGCCGATTTTAAAATCTTTTTTCTCATAGTGATTACCTTCTTTCGTTTTGTAGTTGTAATGCGCTTACTGTACAATCATATCATGGATTGGAGGAATATACCATATAATGTTAAATTAAAAATATAATTTAAACACTCTGCTAAAATTTGCTGTTGAAAAATTGTAAATATCTCCAAAAATTTCAACAAATCAAAGATATGAAAGCATGAAGGTAGATTTTATAGCTTAATATCTGATAAAATATTATTGACGCATCGGCAATCGTGCGTTATCATTCAAACATAAGATGTCTGCACGGGTACTTCGGAAAACGTGTTGCGACATCGCAATAAAATAAAATTGCCCGATGCCGAAACACCGAGCAATTTCATAATATCTCAAAAATGAGACATCAAATTCACAACAATATTGTATCATTTTTGAGAACAGCCTGCAAGCGTTAAATGGACGTTGGCTGTTATTTTTGTACCCAAAACCGACTGCTCCTAGGCGCAAAGGTTTTAACAATAAATTCTAAGGAGGAATGATACAATGGCAACTGCAAAAAAACTACCGTCAGGCGCGTACCGCTGCCTGATATTCGACCGCATGGAGAACGGAAAACGGAAATACAAATCCTTTACGGCTCCGACCAAGAAGGAGGCGGAATACAAAGCGACACAGTACATAATGGAAAAGGAAGAAAAGAAAAAAGCGCTTCCCGAATACACATTGTACACGGCTATCGGCAGCTACTGCGATTTAAAGAACAACGTGCTCTCACCTTCCACTATCCGCGAATACCGGAGAGCACAGAACTACAACTACACGGATATTAAGGATATTAAGCTAAGTGAGATAACCAACGATGACATCCAACGCTGGGTGAACAGCTTCGCCAAAAACCACAGTCCCAAAACCGTCAAGAATGCTTACGGACTTATTCGGGCAGTGCTGGATACTTTTGCGCCGGACATACGGTTACGGATAACACTGCCGCAGAGTATCCCGCCAAAATTATATGTACCGTCTGATAACGATATAAAAATCCTAATCCAATATTTCAGTGAGCACGATCCGGATATGGAGCTTGCGGTTTATTTTGCCGCATTTGGAACGTTGCGGCGTTCTGAAGTCTGCGGACTGGAGGCAGGGGATATTAACGGAAATGTAATCACAGTCCGGCGTGCCATTGTAGACAGCGGTTCCGATGACTGGGTAGTTAAAACAACAAAAACCGTATCAAGCACACGCACAATAGAAATGCCGCAATTTGTCATAGACAAGTGTCCGACATCGGGACGTATTGTCAATCTTAATCCTGACCAAATCACGCACAGGTTCATGCGTGCGCTCCGTCATCTCGACGTACCTGCGTTCCGCTTCCACGACCTGCGCCACTATGCGGCATCCATTATGCACGCAATCGGCGTTCCTGACCAATACATCATGCAGCGCGGCGGATGGTCTTCGGATAAAACGCTGAAAGCAATTTATCGTGGAACAATTACGGATTTTGAAGAGAAATATACGGGCTTGACGTTAATGCATTTTGAAGATATGCAACACGAAATGCAACATGGAAAACAAAAAGCCTAGAAAACTCTAGGCTTTTTTAGAGCGATAGACGGGGCTCGAACCCGCGGTCTCGACCTTGGCAAGGTCGCGCGTTACCAACTACGCCACTATCGCATTTGCTGTCTGTATCAGACCTTTATTATATTACATGACTTATCGGTTTTTGTCAACTGTTTTTGGAAAAAAACACCTTTAAAATTTTACAAAAGCAGGATACGGGAGTCGAACCCGCCTCTTCAGCTTGGGAAGCTAACATACTACCGATGTACTAATCCTGCATACCACAAAACCTGTCGGTCAGTAAATATGAAAAAGCAGGTGATGGGAATCGAACCCACGTATCTAGCTTGGAAGGCTAGTGTTCTACCATTGAACTACACCTGCAAATCGGCTTACGAACAGTCTTAATGTTATCACAGACTGCCCGAAAAGTCAATCCTCTGCGCAAATTTATTTCTACTCCTATTATTACGCCGCGCCCTCAATTAAATCTCATCTGCAATCGGCGCTGTCGTTACAACGGATGCAACCACTGTAATTACCACCGCAATAATGATAAGAAGCATTCCTCCCAAAAGAATCAAAACCGCACCGCCGCCATTATCCGCACTTTCGCCCGACGACACATCCTCCTGCGCAGCTACAACGTTTCCCTGCGCCTCCTGTGCATTCACGGTTGAAACACCGAACGAAAATACAGAAACCACAATCCCGATTACCACTGCATATAAAAATTTCAAAAAAGAAAGTCTTGCTGTTTTCATATAAATCCCCCATTCTTAAGTGATCCCGCAATTTACAGATAACTGCCAATTGCTCTAGGTATTATTTTAACATATTTTGGGTAAAATTCAAACTGTTTTTTCGCATAAAGAAACAAATAAAACTATAATTTCACCGTCTCTCCGCCCTTGACTTCCACAAGCTCATCATCCTCAACGGCAAGCCACAGACTCTGCGCACACGGATTATATACAAACGAATTATCCGCCGCAAACTGCGCCATTTTCACCACGTCCATATAGTCAACAATCTCAATATTTGTCGCATACCAAATATCATCCCGTCCGCCTGCAAGCTCGCAAAACTCCTCAATCACATTCCAGTTGTCATTATTTGTGAACTCATAGCTGTGCCCCCACACATACATCAGACGCAGATACTGCTTTTTCGTATCCTCCACAAACTGTTTTCCCAATTCCATAAGCTTATAGTTATGATGGCAGGTCGCCTTCCACCGCAGAAAATCCTCCGGCATGTCAAAATTTTCGCTGTTTCCGACCACTCTTCCATAACGGATACCAAGCTGCGGCAGCATGTCGCAGATTTCCTTGGAATACGAACCGTTCGGATAGGCGAGACCGCGAACCGGATACCCCATAATCTGTTCCAGCTTTATCCTGTCGTCAATCACCTCGCGCGCCACACTCGTAAGCGGGCATCGCGAAATCGTGGGATGCGAAATCGTATGACACGCAACCTCATGCCCTTTGTAAAGCTCCTGGTACTCCGCCTGCGGAATCCGCACAGGATCACCTTCCAAACCACCGTTCAAATTAAAGGTTCCCCTGATTCCATGCTTATTGAACAGCTCTACAAGCCGTCTGTCCTCATGCTTTCCGTCATCATAACTCATTGTCAGTGCCTTATGCTTTCCTCCGGGAAAACAAGCGTAAACTTTCTTAATGTACGTTCTCATTTTTCTTGCTCCAATCTTTTGATAAAATTTTGTCAATGACTCATCTCGCGTGTGTTTTTCTCAAAATGCGCCACAAGGCTGCGCGCCTCGCTTTCGTCTGCATTCTCAAGCGCCTCAATAAATTCCCGCAAAGGTCCCAAGGTCTGCTCGTCCGCCATCGCCATTGAGTGTTTCAGGCTGATTACGTAGTCCTCGATGCATTCGCTGAATTCAAACGAAATCCGCTCATCCGGCAGCATCGTGATGTTTAATGTGTAAGCCGTGTTTGTCCACTCCACTTTCTGCGTCTGCCCACACAATTCTTTTACGCGCCGCAGAAAATGCATTCCCGCCTCTGTCCGCTCAAGCACATCATCCAGCGAAACGCCGAAAAACTCCAAATCTTCATTTGACGCGATGCATTCCACCTTTAAATCCGCTTTTTTATGATACTCCATAAACCATAACCCCGTTATTTAAAAGAAGCCGCCCAACGCGAACTTCCGGTCTGCAGTTATTTTTATTATAATTCCGTTGCCTTTATTTTACAACCATTCAAACATAAAATTTCCGGTTTGATAAAAATTGTCAAAAATCCTTGCTTATGTAATTCGTGTATGTTACACTATCAAAATATAATGATTTCTATATCTATTCATGGCGTATCGCCGTAAATTCACACAAAATTATTTAAATTCAAATGAAAATCAATTGAAACAGGCAAAAGGAGAAGTTATAATGAAGATAATACCACTTAAATATGATTTCTGCGTCAAGGAAGTCATGGAGAACGAAACTGTACGAAGGCATTTTATTAGTGATGTGCTGAGTATCCCAATGAAAGACATTAAGTCAGTGCGGATTTTAAATCCTTTTTTGTGGAAGCGGTATAAGAAGCAAAAACTAGTGTACTGACTCGTTCATATTCAGGCAAACCTCCTTGCCTATTTTCCCGAGAGTACTACTCCCCAAGCCTCGCCGTAGCCACCGCTACGCCTGCGTTTGTGAAGCAGCACTCTCAGAAAAATATTCTGCGGAGTTTTACCAGATATGAAACGGTCAGCACACTAGGAATTTTAGATATACAGCTTGAGCTGAATGATGATGCGAAAATTAATATTGAGATACAGTTAAAACAAAAATATAACTGGAAAAAACGATCCGTTTTTTACCTTGCAAAAATGTTTACCGCGGATTTAAGGCGTGGGGAGGATTATGAGAAAGCAAAAAGATGTGTTGTCATAACGATTTTGGACTTTGAATTGGAAGACTGTGTAAGCACGGATTACCACAATATATATATGTTGCGTGATCAGAATGGGAATCTGTATACGGATGTACTGGAGCTGCATACAATAGATTTGAAAAAGAAGCCGCACAAAGAGCAGCCTTGCCCGCTTGATGAATGGCATTGTCTGTTTAACGCGGAGACAGAGGAGGACTTGGATATGATTAAATCAGGGACAAAAAATCTAGGGATTATTGAAGCGATTAAGGAATTGAAGGAAATCAGCCTTACGGACAGACTGCGCTATGAGCATGAAATGCGGCTTAAGGCGAAACGCGACAGGCGGGCGGAGGATAAATTCGTTTATGTTCAGGGACAGAAAGACGGTATTGAAATTGGCAAAGCACAAGGTTTTTCTGTGCTGATAGATTATATGCGAAGCAATGGGCTGTCAGATGAGCAAATTATTGCAGAGCTAATGGTAAAATGCAGACTTAGCCGTGAAGAAGCATCATCCCTGCTCCATTAAAGGTCCTGTACAGTCTTGTAAAAAGAGGGTGCAATTTATTTCTTGCCCGCTTTTTTCATGCTCCTTGTTACGCAGTAGAACCTCTTTTTTAAGGGTGGAGTAAAAACTTACCCCTGCCCTTATTACCGCTGTAATGCCGCTTAAATCAAGCGAGAAACACACTTTATTGCGTAACATTCCATAATGGATAGAGAGCATAAGCGGTTTATCCGATTGCGTTCTCTTGGCTTTGCTACTACCTGTCAAAGCGGTATGCGCTGATTGCCGCGTTGCGGACAACGACTTTACAGAACGCGGCAAAGGCATATTCGATATGCTCCATAATAAATTCGACATTTAAAGCTGTTTTTTATTGAAAAGGCGAATGGCAAACAACACCCCCAAAATGGATAAGGCAATGGAAATAACAGCAGGTATCATAAATTCTGCCGGAACAGCTTCGCCGGAAATCAAATCTATATTTTTTGAAGTTAAAATGAATGGATTAAATTTCGCAATCGGTTCTATCATTCCGAGCAAGGATATTATGGCGACAATGCCGCCTGTAAAGAGTATGCTTGTGAAAGTCTGTCTGAATATCACGCACCCAATCATTAAAATACTCAAGTACAGAAAGCCGACTATCCAAAGTGATACTGCCGCGAAAGCAACATTTGAAAGGTGGTTATTATTCCATAAAAGGGCTGTATAACCGTATGCCGCAGCATATCCAATCCAATAACTGATTGTCATAAGCGCGGCGGCTACCGTATATTTTGCAAGGATAACAGCTTTACGGGATAATCCCTTCGTAACCATTAAAACTAAGGTTCCTTTGGAATATTCATTTGACAGACAACTCCCAAACAAAATGATAAATGCGCTGAACCCAACGCCAGAAATGTTCTTGTAAAATTGTTTCCATGCGTCCAAAGCGACTGGTTCAGAGGTCATTTCCATATCTGCGGCTAAAGCTGATAGAATTTCTGTCGTAAATTTTGCAAGAAATGCGCTCATAATGCTGAAAATCAAAAAGACCGCAAACAAGATAATAAAACGATAATTCTTCATATTTTCCGTAAATTCCTTTTTCATAAAAGCAATATATCCATTCATTTCACTACCTCCAAAAACAGACTTTCAAGGGACGGCTCCATAAGTTCTATTTTTACGGGGCAAATCCCTGTTTCCGCAAGTACGCGAAACAAGGATTTTTGCACTTTTACCATATCTCGGCTATGTAAAATAAGTTCCCTGTTATTTTCTTCGGAATGAAGCAGCAATGGCTCTATGGATTTTTGTTTTTTGAAAAGCCGTAAATCTTGATCCGCCGAAAATTCTAAAAGCAGGCTGTCATGTCCATGTAAAGCCTTAATTTCTGCAAGTGTTCCGGTAACAGCGATTTTTCCCTCATTCAAAAAGGCGGCATGGTCGCAAACGCGCTCCACATCAGAAAGAATATGCGTGGAAAATAACACCGTTGTCGTTTGGCTGATTTTATAAAGAATATCCAAAATCTCTTTTCTTCCTACGGGGTCAAGCGCGCTTGTCGGTTCATCACAAATCAGTAATTTGGGCTGTGTGAGCAATGCCTGTGCAATTCCTAATCGTTGTTTCATACCGCGGGAAAATCCGCCGATTTGCTTTGTTGCACCGTTTAGACCGACAAGGGAGATGAGTTCATCACTTCTTTTTGAAATTTCGGATTTTGACAGTCCAATGACTTCTCCGCATAGCTTTAGATACTGTATCGGCGTCATATAGTTATAAAATTCTGGAACGTCCGGCAAATATCCAATATATTGATTTGTCCTTGTCTGTCCAAAACAAACAGGCTCATTGCAGACATGGATTTCTCCCTTGTCGGGCTGTAACAGTCCCAATACCATTTTCATAGTCGTTGTTTTGCCAGCACCATTTTTCCCTATGAAGCCAAAGATACTTCTCTCTGGAACAGACAGATTAAGATTGTCAATGATTTTCTGCTTTCCAAAACTTTTTGATAAATTTTGTATTGTGAGGACGTTCATTCGTTCTCCCCCTTTCCAAAGGCAAAATAAATAATCGGTCCAAAGAGCAAAAGGACTACAACAATTACAAGCCACATAGTTCTGTTCCCAAAGCGATAGCGTGGGTGTCGCAGAACGTGTCTTACTGCTGTTACTGCAAGAGCAATGTCTATCAGCAGAACGGGAACAAGTAATGGCAGAATTTCAAATAATGTGTTCAATAATTTTACCTCCTATTCTATCGTTTTAATAATATTATCATAATGATAATAGAAAGTCAATAGAAACCGTCCCTCTGATTTGGGACGGTCATTTTATTTATCTGTATTTTCTGCCGGAGATACGATTATGCCTATCGTCCGCAGCTTGCGCCCCGAGTTGGGTGCATTGTTTTTTACTGCGCTGATTATTTGAGAAATATTTGTTATAAGAGAAGTCAATTCATCATCAGAAAGATATAGTGGGGAAAGTGAAAATCCCGTCATATCTTTTTTGATATTGATATTTGGAGAGTGGCAATATTCCTGAAACTGTTTTGCAAACCCAATGAAATATTGCATGAAATACTGCATATAAAGTTCGCCCGAATTTTTCTCGACGATTGTTTCTATATCGTTGCTGAAGTTGTGTGCCAGCGAATAAGTTTTTTCTACCGTACCGCGCACCTGTGTTTCTTCCACCACCTGTAAAATACCGTCGCTTAACATTTTTTTGAGATGCCGGTATAAGGTAGCTTGGGGAATGTCGGTATAAATATCGGCTAGCTGTCTCGCAGTTGCTTTCCCCTGTGAATGTATTTCAAGCAGTAATTTACATTTCACCGGATTTGTAATGCACTCCATAAGCCTATCTGTCATCTTTCACCCTCCTGCGTTGATATGTGAAAATATTATCATTTTGATACTAAAAAGTCAATCAACACTTTGATATAGCGCAATTAAAAATATGGAACATTTTTTCGGTGTAGGTTTGGCATTTTTCAAAATCCTCCGTATTAGGAAGCAGGAAAAATATTTCTTAAACTTTTCTAAAATCTTCGGCAAAATCGCCTTGTCTGGTGTAGTAGGTAGTGAAAGAAAAAAACCGCTTGCAAACGTCTTGTTAGCGAAAGGGGGCTACTCATGGAAAACAGGAAACGAAACATGCAAATCATTATTCGGGTAACAGAAGAAGAACGGGCGTTGATTGAAGAAAAAATGCGGCAGATACCGACGCTCAATCTCTCCGCCTACGCTCGGAAAATACTCATTGACGGGTACATTATCACGCTTGATTTGCGAGAGGTCAAAGGGCATACGGCGCAGCTTCAGAAAATCATTTCTCAAATACTGCGTTTTTCGTGGACGACGGATATTTTGGAACGAACTTCAACCGTCCGAGTTGGAAAACTGCGCTATGAGCATGAAATGAAGCTTAAGGCGAAACGCGACAGGCGGGCGGAGGATAAATTCGTTTATGTTCAGGGACAGAAAGACGGTATTGAAAAGGGCAGAAGCGAGGGCATTGAAATCGGCAAAAGGCAAGGTCTTAATTCTCTTATTAATTGTTTACGCAGAACAAATTGTTCTGAAGAACAGATTATTCAGGAACTTATGACGGAATATGGACTTAGCCGAGATGACGCGGCGGATATGCTTCATTAGAAAGCTTCATTAGAAAGCATACAAACGGCTTGACAAGCTGTTTAAGGCACTTAACAAATAATATACTTTGTTTTAATACTCAGGCAAAAAGAGAATTACGCCATGACCCTACTTTCGTAAAGGTCATGGCGTAATTTATATAGTGTATATGAGTAAATTTAAAAAGCGTTAATTAAGCTGCCTTTAATGACTGAGAACCATCCTCTATCACAAGACTTAAGCTGCTCAAGGCTGTCTGCATTTTTGAAACGGTAAATGTGAATGTAACAACATCACTCTTTACGCCATTCTTTATCGCAATCGCCTTAATGGTCGTACTGCTTGTTATGGTAAGTCCTTTTTCGTCATTATACAGAGGACTGTTTATACCAGGATCCGATAGCTTTGAGCCACTGCCCATTGTATAACGAATTTCTGCGTTTTCAGTAGCCGTTGCAAGTTTAACCACTGTGCCGGATTCTATCACCGCACCGGATTCTATTGCATCGCCCTCCGCTGTCTTTGCGGTAGGCGCCTGAACATCCGGTTTCACAGAGAACTTAAATGTAACTACTTTACTTGAGGTCTTACCGTCTGCCATAGCAAATGCTTTAATTGTTGTATCTTCCTCTAATACAATCTTATTCTCTGTATCATATTGCTTCGCGCCATCTGCATTTGTGCCGTCAGTATTCTTTGGATTTGTTCCGTCATCCGTATAGTAGATTTTTGCATCCTGCGTAGCGCTGCTTAATGTAACTGTTACTGTTGCCTTTCCATCAGCATCTGACATTTCCGAAGATGCCTTAGGTGCCGCCGCAATCTTATCACTGATATTGCTGTCAGCCAATTCCTCTGCTTTTGTACGGATAGTCGTAAGCTTGGTATTTCCATACCCTGACCAGTATACGGACTTCGTTGTAAAGGTATCGTCTGTATACTCAGCATCTGCCTTGTTTCCGGTAAATCTCTGCTCATAAGCAGTAAACTTACCCGCTGTATCTATTTCAAATACAGTCTTTCCGGCTGTTGTCGAGCTGCCTCCCTGACCTGGCGCTTTCACTGCGTAAGAGAGCGGTGTATTCAATTTTTGAATCGCTTCCGCAACAAGCATTGCTTCAACCATTCCACCCAGCTTATTGTTGTGCGTACCGTCAGCGATACACATAACCTCCTTACCGCGAGCCTCGCCTCCGTCTCCATATGCACTGTTGAACATTTGTGTGGTTAATTCATACGCATCAATAAACAAGACACCTTCAGATTTATTATCCTCGTATACCTGCTTTGCAGCCTCCCAATAGTAAGAATTCTTATTATTGTCATCACTATGATGCGTTTTGTTCCCTTCAGCGGAATACTGCATTCTGGCAACAGGCGACATGATTACGGGAATTGCCCCCTTCTCTAATGCCATATCTACATACTGCTGCAAGAACCAGCAATATGTTCCAGTGCCCTCCGTTCCGTCATTTATCCATTCAGCCTTGCCGTCTTTCCATACGTAATAGTCAGGATATCTGCCTTCACTGTTCTTTGTTCCTGGTGTATATGGATATTTGTTATCAGTATCCTTCTTTCCTATCGGTGTATATACGTCCTTCTTATTTTCAGCTGTCGAGGAATCATTGTGACCAAACTGAATAAACAGATAGTCGCCTTCCCCGATATTCTCCTGAATGACGCTGAATTTCTTCTTGTTCGTAGTGTCATCATTGATAAAGCTTCTTGAGCTTCTGCCGCCTTCTGCAAAGTTCTGAACAGTTACCTCGGATTCATTAAAGAATTCCTGTATAAATTCGCCCCATGAACCCAAATCCTGCGGGCTTCCGCCATTCCACATTCCTTTTACGGAATAATCTCTCACGGTCGAATCACCGGCGAGGTAAATATTGATGCCGTCGCCAACCGTAATATCCGAGCCTGATGACGGATCTACATATTCGTTTCCTACCGCTGTAGAAAGAACCGTTGATTTTGCCTCTCCTTTTCTTCCGTCGACTGTCTCCGGCGTTACTTCCGCTTTAATGTACTTTCCTGATGCATCTTTTGAAATCTTATAGGTTTTATCAGATGCCAACGAAGTCTTAACTACTTTTGCATTTGTTCCGCCCGCATCGTCCATGATATACCATTTAATTGTGGAAACATCATTCTTTGCGTCATTTCCGCTTAACGTGTAATTTACCGTAAGCGTATGTCCCGGATTCGGTACATTGATATCACCATTATCCGTTAACGATGGGTCTGTACTAAATGTAACAGCTCCGCTTGTCTCTGCCGTATAATACACAGGTGTCCAATTTTCGAAGTAATCAGAAACGGAAACTGCTGCTGCCTCTTCTGCTGACATTATAATTCCGGCTGGACGTTCTGAAACATCTACGCTCGTACCATCTAAAGAGGTTGTATTGTACTCATGATAGAAAGCGCCTGATGCAGGTTTAGCATCTCCCCAATCGCTCCAAGCCACAGGGGTAATCATATCAGCATTCTTTAATTTTGTATTGATAAAGGTTGTTGCTGCCTTCGGTCCCCAAGGTCTTCCGAAATAGCCTGCTCCAACTTCCAAATTATTATAATTGTTTCCTGTAATGGTACAATTCCTGAATAAATAACCCTTTTCGACGTAATTGCCGCTCACCTCGTCTTTTAATTTTTCACTTTGTTTGTATGCCGTAATATATCCGCTATATGCCTTACCATTTTTATCCTTATCGCGGTATCCCTTCCAGCTCAGCTCGCACGCGTCAAAGACAACATTTCCGCCGCCAAAAATATAGTCAGTCTGACCCTCCAGCACGCAATTCTTAAAATACATATGTGCTATGCTGTCGCTGTTTCCAGTCTTTACCGTGTCCTGACTGCTGAAAAATCCACAATTGTTAAATTCGACCTGATCTGCGTCAATCATGATTGCCGTAGCACGCTCCGTGGCATTCTTAGCTGTTACGTCAACACCTCTATTCCGAACATAAGAGATTTTCGTATCACCATAGATAGGAGTATTTGAGTAAGTCACTGCCGGTTCTACACCATCTGAAAGCTCCTCTTCCGTAATATAGCGATTGAACGAATTTTCAAACGTGATTCCGTCTGCGCGGAACGCAGTAGCGCCGCTTTTCAAATATACGGATGTACCCCAGTTTTGCACACGGCGTTTCTCATACTTATCATATGCGTTCTCAGCATTGTAATAGCCATCCGCACCGGCACTGTAATATACATAGCCGAGACCGTAATACCATGTCAGTAATACTTCCTCATTCGTATCATTTACAAAGCTGATATAAGGTGTATTTACAATAATCTGTTCCCGATAAGTTCCCGGTGCGATATGTATCGTAACACGGTCCGCAGCCGTTCTTGCCTGACCGTCTTTCTTCATCAGGCTTGCAGCCTCTACAGCCTCATTAACCGTAGCATAGTTGTTCGTCTGCTTCGGATAGCCGACATAAATATCTGCCGCGTACGCAATCTCATCCTTATTCGCAGAAGATACAAAAAGTAAATCCTGACTTACTATACCGCCGTCTACAACTACGTGTGTCTTTGTTGAATATGTCTCGTCTGACACGGTCGCATTTGCGAGATATTCGCCATCTCTTAGCTTAATAGAATAACTGCCGTTTTCAACTGCTGCTTCATACGAATACTCATCCGCCACGTTTGTAAATGACAGTGCTGTTACCGTCACGCCTTCTTTTAAGCCTACGAAGCCTCCGATAACGTCATACATCTCTTTCAGCCCTACGATAATGGTCTGTTCTGTAAGGTCGCCCTTGTCTTCCTTCAAAATCTCCGTAGGTGTTTTCACCTCATAGTCGTTTACGCCTTCCATTTCAAAAACATATTTGATGTTTGGCTCCAGCTTTGCGCTGAATGTCTTATTTGCAGTGTCAATCACAAGGTCAACCGGATTTGCGTCATAATCCTTAGTCGGCATCATTGTAATCTGCAATTTACTGATATCATAATCCTCAGCAAAGCCTGCAATCGTGCCGGAATAAGTATAGGTCTCCTGAGGCGCTACCTTAAATGATAAATTATTTTTTCCGGTGAGCGCATCATCATCGGTTGTCGTTATCTTGTCTGCATTATCTTTTGATAAAATTCCATATCCCGTTACGCCTGTCAGCATTGCCCTGTATGTATAGCCTGCTGCAAGCTGTGCCGTGAAGCTGCCGTCTGCTGATACAGTTGCAACAACAGTAGGCAGATTTTTGTCTGTTTGGTTTATAAATTTTAAACCGTAACCTGAAATCGTATTTCCGTCTAAATCAATTTTGCCGCTTACATCCACTGCCGGTATACGTATAATCCTATGGAACATGGGCTTACCTTCGCCCTCACTCTGATAAATCTTATATGTACCCGTATGCTCCGCAACGAAAGTAAACTTGCTAAATGTTCTACCAGTGATTGGCGCTTCCACGCTTTGCTCTACTGCATTATCAGGTCCCTCAAACATAAACATAACATCGCCTGTTTGATTGTGATTACCCATATATGCAATAATTTTATCGCCTGCCTGTAAGTTTATCAGCACATATCCTTTTGTAGCGCTTCTTGGTCCGCCTCCATACCATGCACCTGCAGATTTGTACCCCTCATATTGATACTGTGCCTGCCCTGAAGTACCTGCACTATATGCGGACAAAGCAGGTACGTTCGTGTAACATCTGTCCTTTTTCTCAAAGTACATCTTCAAATCACCAAATTCAGCCGGGGCATTCCCTGTGTAATCGCCTTTCTTAAACCCTTCTTGCGTACCATCATTAAGAAGTGGTTTTAACCCATCTGGTGTAATATTGTTCCGATAAGTATCCGTATCCGTTTCTTCGTAACCGCCAAAGTCCCAAACATCAATCTTCTTTCCGGCTGATGGAGGATTGGGCTTATCAGGATCAGGGTCTGTCTGCCCAGGGTCTGTCTCTGTCTGCCCAGGGTCTGTCTCTGTCTGCCCAGGGTCTGTCTCTGTCTGCCCAGGGTCTGTCTCTGTCTCTCCAGGATCCGTTTCGGTCGGTGTTTCCTCAGTCGATCCGCCACTCGGGTTTGTTTCCTCATCTTCAGGATTGCGATCCGATGCTGTCAGCGCAATCTTAAATTTAAGGTTTCTTGTACCGTAATACGGTCCCTCTTGCGTTCCTTCAATTGTCACTGTAGCAGAACCCAGCTTATTGTTGTTCTTGTACGAAACAATGCGAATATCCTTGGCATTCCAGCCGAGATATGTCGCAATCCGTTTTTCCGTAAGTGTTACGGAGTTTACACCGTCAAACGGCTGATCCGGAATCTTTGCGGTTCTGTCAAGCTTCACGCTGCTCAGTTTTGTCGCTACGCGGCATGGAAGTATTGTATATTCTTCATAGTTTGTTTTATCATTTGCTTCAACCTTGATTGTTGTTAAAGCAACGCCTACCTGATCATCCGTTATCTTAACGTCTGCCGGCTTAACCTTTGCGCCTGATGCATCCGTTATCTTTGCCGCACTGATAAGCTTATCAGCAGTTGCAGCTTTTTTCAGCTCTACAATCGTATTCGCCTTAATGTAGTATTTACCTTTTACTACCTTAATCGCAACCGGCGTATTTTTTGCAATTGCATTCTTGTATGAACCTGCGCCTGATATTGTTACAGTCAGCAGCTCTTCCTGACCGGCTGTAACTTCCTTACATTCTTTTCCGTATTTTACCTTGTAATCCGCATTCTCTTTCAGCGTTATGCCGTTGCCTAACTTAATTTCCGGAAGTCTTGCACCCTTTGAAGAATATTCGGCTGGAAGCGCCGCTTCCAAAGTCTTGGCTGTCTCAGGATTAAATTTGTCTAATTCGGTCTGAATATTCGGGTTTGTTTCTATCGTATAATCAATTTTGATAGAACCCGAGAAGTTATTTGCACCTTTAATCGTAAGTGTCGCCTTGCCTGCCTGCGCGTTTTTCTTGTAGACAGCAGTGTAATCCTCATGTGGTCTAAGTGCATTCCTGTTTCCTGCAGGCGTTATCTTCAGTCCCTTAAATGTGATTGGAGCGCCTTTATATTCAAAGTTCTTGGTTTGGTCTGTTTCCTTGTCATAAACACTAGCTGTATACGCTTTACCGCTTCCCTCAAATTTGATTCCTGAAGCAGTAATTGTCAGCACGGTCTTTGACAGGTCTGTCTTGGTAATTGTGAACGGCAGTACCTTTGTACCATAGTAATCGCCTTGTCCGATAATGATAACACTTGCCTTTCCTACGTTTACATTATTCTTGTATGTAACCTTATAATTTGCAAGTCCCTCTTCATTCTTTTCTGGAATCTCGATTGTTGGTATCGGTGTTACATAATTACCTGTGTATGGCTGTTTTGTGTCACTCTTTTCAAGCTTGATTCCCCTTACCTTTGAAATATCAAGCTTCGACGCGCTTCTCTTTGGAATTACATTATATTCCGTTGCCGCCTCATTGATAAATGTACCTAAATCCGTCTTTTTTCCGGTACCTTTAATTGTTACCTTCTTTAAGCCCTCTGAAGACAGGTCCTCATTGCCTGTATCAACAGTATAGTGCAGACCCTCTGTGAGCTGCTGCTCAGCTGTATATGTCTTCTTTTCATCCTGGACTTCTTTTTCATAGGTATATTTATATGTAACGGTAATCGCATACGGCTGCTTCTTCGAATATACAACATCGGTTGCTTCTATTGTGATTTTAGCCGTATCACTGATTGAAATTGTCTTAAGCTTGTTGTCTGCCGGAATCTTATCGTCCGGAGTTGTCGGTTTACTTGGATTATCCGGGTTGTCAGGATTATCCGGGTTATCCGGATTGTCAGGATTATCCGGGTTATCCGGGTTGTCAGGATTATCCGGGTTATCCGGGTTGTCAGGATTATCCGGGTTATCCGGGTTGTCAGGATTATCTGGGTTATCCGGATTGTCAGGATTATCTTTGCCAAACAACTTATCCCATTCCGCATCATCCTTACCGCTTGTAGCAATCGAAAGTGCACCTACCATTACTTTAGAGCCTGCTGCGAAGAAGTAGTAGCTATGTCCCGCTTTCATATAGAAAGTATGGCTTGTGCTGTTACCATCTTGTGCGTCTTGCGGTATGTTCTGCCGTTTGTCAGAATCATCTGCCGTATCATAAAAGTAGAAATTTTTCTTCTTTTGGGGTTCTTTTCTTAATGTAAAGGTTATCTTACTATCCTTTACCGCAGTGATCTTAAATACAGGGTTTCTATCTGTTGGAACAGTAGTCGGAACACCATTTTTATCCTTTATATTTATTGCATCATCCGTAGCCTGTGCACAACCCCTATATGTTACTCCATCAACTTCAAATTCATACGATGTCCATTGACCGGTAGTTGAATCAGTAACACCTTCTTTAAATATCATGTCATTCAGCACTTCAAACGTAGCTGTATCCTTATAGCCGTACTTATAGCCCTTAGCAAATCCGTCTTTCACTTCAATGGCTCCGCCGTCACCCGCCAAGGTACGGTCGTTGTCAAGCTCAATCACAGTATCGTTCACAGTAAGCTTAATGTCACTGAATGTAATATCCGCATTCTTTGATACAAACATACCAATATATTTGTACGCTGAATCAATTCCCGAAAGCCCAAAATCATAACCATTTGCCTGCAGTTCATTATCTCCAAATTTACATGTATATCCGTCCTGCGTTGTTGAAATATTCAAATCATAGGTATCGCCTGCTTTCACAGCAGTAATTGCAGCGCCCGGTTTAAGCTCTTTTCCGTTACGATAGAAACAGTTTACGGAATTCTTTGCAAATGTACCTGCTGCCACATAATTTGAAAGAATATTTTCATCCACCTTGTCAATGTACATGTCATCACGTGCCATCAGACCGAAGGCTGCTTCCTCGTCATCACCGATTGCATTAATGGTTGCTTTTGCAGAAAAGTTAAACTTAGCATTGCTTGGAATCTGATAATAGTACATTGCAATACCGTCATTTTTCGCTGAAATCTTACCATTATCTCCGGTAACCTTGATATTCATATTACCATTCGCATCTTTTCCAAGCGCGATTGTTCCTGCAGGAGCTTCCGCATTGAGGCTGCCGAAAGCAGTCGCCTTAAAGATGCCGAAGTCCTCTCCGTACTTACTTGCTGTTGTAGGCGGCTTATAATCGCCCTTGTTTGGATCGTTGATGCTCAAATCCAAATCATCTTTTGTAGCCACATTATCAAGGTTCGTGATGTGCTGCGCCAGCTCTAAATTCTCAAGCCCGCTTATTTGCGTTGCAAGAATATGTGCTATCATCTTTGCGCCATAGCTGTTTACATGCGTTGTGTCAGGAACCTTCGGATCTGAACCATCAGATGCGTGAAGGAAAAATGCTTCATCATATCCTAATTCCGCCCACTTTTCACCTGTAAGCTGTGTCAAATCTACCACCGGCACATTAACTGCCGTTCCCAAATCACGAATCGCCTTCGGATAATCTCCGCCTTCATACGTTATTGTATTTCCTGCACTATCCGGACCTTCTCCACTAGATACAATATGCTCATTTGCATAATTATTGTCTTTTCTCAAATGAACAATCGGTGTGCAAAGAATCGGCTGTGCACCTTTATCCAACGCAATCTTTACATAATTGTCATATAATGATTTCGCAAAGCTTCCCTCTGTTTGGTAATCTCCGTTCGGATTTGTATAATGGGTAGGATTCCTTTTCTCATCATTGTGCCCAAAACCAATGATAAGAACATCGCCTTCACGAATCCCGCTTGCGCCGATTAAAGTTGAATACACACTCTCACTCAAAAAGCTCTTTGAACTTCTTCCTGACAGTGCAATATTATTCACTTTATAATTGTCGTCCAAATACTTATCAAGCATTGTGCCGTAACCCCAACGCTGATAATACCGGTCCTGATCTCTATGTGTACCATCGGGATTAATGTATGTACATACTGTCGAATCACCGACGAGCCATATCGTGCGCTTCTTTGTCGGGACATTACCGCCCTCTGGTTCCTTTGTGCGGGTGATAGCAATCTTTTCAAGGTAAACTGACAGTGTTTTACCATTTTCTATTCCGGCAGTTGACTTAAGAACCATGTAAGAGCCAATCGGTTTATCTTCATAGCTAAAAGTCCTTGCACCCTCTGTACCAGCTTGCACCGTACTTGCCGCAACGCCATCTATTGTGTATTTATCACCATTAGTACTGCTCGTCTTGATTGTAACCGTACCTGAACCAGCCACGGGAATCCATACTTCTGCACCATCATTGATCTGCACCCTGTTATTCGAAGGACCTTGCACGCCAAACTTTCCTACATTTGAAACACTTTTTGTTTTAACAAGAAGTCCGTTGTAAAAGTAATCCTCAGAAGCTTGTATGTCTCCTATCGGAAGCAAGGGATCTTCTGCTGCAAAATCCCAAACCATTCGCTCTTCGAAAGCCAACGGATAGGATGCTTCGCCTGAAACGTTTAAGTCATTCAATTCTATGCTAACCGGATACTCGGCTATTCCGTTGCCTTCGGGATCATTATTATTTGCCACCTTAATCTTAACAGGTATTTCCAAGCTAACGGCATAACTGCCATCTCTAAGCTGAACCTCTTCATCAATGCCTCGTTTGGTTTCATATCCCTCATCTGTTTTATTAGAGAAAATTATTTTAACATCTCTTAAATCAAGGCTGTCCTTATAAAGACCTTCTATGCTCTTTTGGAGTGTTATTTTATGTTTGGTCTTTTCTGTAAATTCGATATTTTGTTCTGTTAACGCCTGCTCCGCAACAGTTATGTTTTCCATGTTAATTATGTAATCTTTTATACCTGTTGCATCCGCAGTTAAAGCATATGCCGAATTAACTGCCAACATAGCAGACCATGTGTTTGCACTGTTAACCCTTACCTCAACCTTATCTCCGCTTTTCTCGCATAAGAAGGTAAGCTTTAAATCATCAAAAGAAGCTCCTGTAATGGCTCCTGATACCTGAACTCTCTGAATTCCTTTTACTGTAATATCCGCAGTAACATTATCCAGTTTTGTTGCCGCCTTGTTCGCGACTGTTACCGGACTGCCGTTAGATACAGTATAGCTTGTGTCACTCAGAGCAACCGTATATTCTCCTGCATACAATTTAGCGGAATACTTATACGTGTCACCCTCTTTTGTGATTTCGCCCTCTGTCACTGTGCCATCGGCATCTGTAAAGTGAATTGTTGTACCCGTTTCAAGTTCAGTTGTTATTCCGCTTATTGTACCGGAAACATCTGCTCTTTGATCCATAATGACATTGGAATTATTGTCACCTGTTGCTAGATATATTCTGTCGTACTTTACCTTTGTACTTCTTGTCGCAATCATTCCAATATACAGATTATCCGTATCTGAAGCAAAAAGATCCAGTGACTCCTCTTCATATTGTATATCATTAATTTGAATTGTGTATTTTGTGCCATCATATGAAATGCCTAAATCATAGACATCGCCTGTTGCCGCTGGAGCGTTAAAATCGAATAGCTCAGTGGACAATTGCTGTCCCTGAACTCTTTTATAACCAGCCTTTGCTACCTGACCATTCATGCATGCACCTATCCAGCTGGAATTTAAACCACTCACTAGCTGATCAACATACATATCATCTCTTGCTATAAGACCAAAAGCTGATTGTGTACTATCCGTCTTTATAAATTCAATTCTTGCTCTTGCCGTAAGAGTAAACTTTGTGTTCTTGGGTACTTGATAGTAATACATTACAAATCCGTCATCATTCTTTCCAAGTTTAGCTTTACCTTTATCCTCAAGATACATACTGCCATCCGCATCCGCTTTTATCACAGCCTGCCCATTATCAGTTCCTATATTATTTCCAAAAAAGGATCCCTTAAAAATCTTTTCAGCGTCACTTGGATATGCTGTCCAAACTGTGCTATCTGCTGATGGCGCTGTTGCCTGAACATTTTTATCATCAACTTCTTCCTCCATATCCTCTGCATGCAAAGAAGACTTCACTTCAGAAGTCTGTGATTGAGCCACCGTCTCTTCCTCACTTACCGTACGCAAAGAAGACTCCGTCTCAGAAGTCTGTATCTGTGATTCAGCCGCCGTTTCCGCCTCTGTCTCCTCCGTATTCACCACTTGAACGGTCTCGTCGAAAGCCGCCTCTTCATCGTTCTCCTCATCCTGTGACACTTCATCCGTCACGGTCGTGTCTACTTCCCTACTGTAACCACTCCCCGTATCATCCGAGGCTTCAGCGGCATACGCGGTCATTCCCGTTGGTGCAAGTCCGGAGATTACCATTGCTCCCGACAGCACAAACGCCATAATCCGCTTTGCCAGTTTGTTCTTCATATTTAGCATACCCGCTCCTCCTTTTCCTTTTTACGTTGAGAGCACAAAAAGCCCTTTTACACTCTAATGCTATATTTTTATTATAAAGTATGACATAAGGTCATAGTCAAACTAATTTTGACAAATAATTTTACAAAAAAGCCCCACTTGTACTGTGAATTTTGTACAAGTAGGGCTTTCTTATTATAAAGCGTTTTGTTGTTTTCATATAAATCCTGATATTTATCGCGAATTTTTTACTGGTGAGTGCGTATAGTGTTATGAGAAAATCCTTTTCCCAAATTTAAATAACAGTTCCCGTGATATTTTCCACTCTCATTTTGCTTAATCTTCTGTCCCAACAATACCACCTTTTTATGAACCTCTATTAGTCTTCCATCGCTTAAAAATTATAAGATCTCAAATGTGTCCAATTTTGCACTCCAGTTAATTGGAGATTGCACATCAACAGACGACAAGTATATTTTATGCTCAAACAAACTGTTTTGCGTCAAGAAACAGACAATTATTCAAAATACCGCATCTTTCTTCTTTAAATATTCATAATAGTACGGCTCTAGCATTAGTATCATTGATTCTTTTGTAAAATCTCTAAACCGAAAGGAATATAAAAGCTCCCTGATATGCGATATATTTATCCCGTCCTTTAAAGAAAAATCCTCATTATATTTTTTCAGTAGTGAAATGTATAAATATAATGCAAATTTTTCATTAATCCTTTCCGAACTCACATTATCCGGTTCAATCCATAACGGCCGTAATTTTAAATACCAGTAACAATATAAAGCTGTTTCCTTATACTCTGAAGTAATCATTTCTTTATGAAATACTTTAAAATAATGCTTTCTTTTATGAACCCTGACAATAATATCCTTCAAAGTCTTAATATTTGTCTTCACTGACTCATACGGATATAAATCACTGCCCTCACAAAAATCACGTAAAAGTTTATCTAAATAACTTATTTCTTCCATATATTCTTGTTCGGTCATCCATTTGTATTTTTCTGACATATCGAAATCATGCCTCCAAGCTATTTAATCATCTAAATCATTGTATATCATATGCAAAAAATCTTTGTTTTCTTTTAGCAATCTACCACTTGCTTCAACTAACTGTGACAAAGTTGAAGTGTCTTCAATTTTACTATTTGTATCTACCTGATCCTTACTGTTACGAAATACCTCTCGAATCTGTTCTTCATCATATCCAAAATATTGTTTTTTCTTTTCCATTGTTCCCCCCTCTGTTCTATACAATACAGATATTGTGTTCGTTGCAAATTCTATCTACATCCACACCGAATTTCTGATATAACTCATAATTTTTTCTATTCATCTGATTCATGGACGGATTCCATACTTTTGTGAAATATAGTTCAGCATCATGTAATATCAATATGTTTCGTATTATTCCATCCAAAGATCTCCACTCAGCTTTTCGAATCTCCGTTTCATATTCCGAACGAATTAGTTCATCTAATTCTTTTATGGTACTCAGACCATACAACCTTAGCTCATTAAGAATTAAATCCACATCCCTAAATATCTGCGGCGCTATGTCAGGAAATCTCCAAGCCATAAATCGTTCCAATGACATCGAATTTATCTGATATTTAAGACAGCCCTTTTCTATTTCCTGTTCAATCTTACTGACATAACTATCAAAAGATTCTACATATGCATCCATCTCTAAATCTGCCAGTTCCAACATTCCAGCCAATAAATTTTTTCTACGTTCTAATTCTTCTGGCAATTCTCCCTCAAACTTATAGCCTTTCTCATGTGTAATCTCAGACCATGTATGCGCAATTAAGCTCGTAACCTGAATTTCACACTTTAAGTCTTTAAAATTCTTATTTTCCGGCATCCGAGCCCTGTCCGCACTAAAAGATACCACATAATGGTCACCACGATAGCCCACTTTATTATTCCCCAAAGAAAGTGTTTTATCAATGGAATTTTGAATGTCAACGTCAAAACTGCTTTTAATGATTCCTGCAATTAACGGAATATCCTTTTTGCTATATGTAATAATTCTGACACCCGCTAAGTCCGTAATTTCACTGGTCTCATTATATTTATCCTTACGGAGCTTTTTCCTTAAGCTTTCTATCTCTTTTGCCCGTTTAGAATACGATGCGATTTTTATATCCGGATATTCTTCCTTTATAATTACCTTCAAAATGTTGAGTACCTGCTCTGCAAAATTTTCATAAAAAATTCGCTTTTTAGAGAATTCCCGAATTCTCGCTTCTACATACTGTTCATTCATGCTCTCTTCACCATCACGTATTTATTTCAAGAAAAACATTTATCAAAGACGCTATTAGTATAACATATTACTGTGCCTTGTTCAATTATTTTTCCAAAACTCTTAAATTTTCTTTTATTTTTTTTACAATAAATTAAAAATATAATTTTATAATGTCAGCTATATGTATGTTTTCTGCTGTCATCTTTTCCTTGCAGGCATATATTTACCCGTCTCCAAACGCACAAGCACCCCGCCCTCGGAATCACATCCAAGGGCGGGGGTGTCTGCCAGAAAATTTATTTCTCTACAATCTTAAACTTCAATACCTTCTGACCATAGAAGCCGCCGTCTACTCCGGCAATGCCGCGTACGGTGACTTGCGCTGTTCCTTTCTTCGCATTGTTCTTGTACGTTCCCGGTACAATCTCAATGTTTGCATTCTTACCGCCAAGTCTGTAGGTACGTGTGTCGTAGTGCGGATTATCCGTACTGATATTTTTATTGATATATTTATCAATTTGAGCTGTCGTAAGCTTTACGGGATTTCTTCCGTCGTATGCAAGTGGATCTTTCTTTTCTAAATCTTTATTAAATATAAAGTTTTTATCCTTTGCAAGATTTTTCGCTACTCTGTACGGAATGATTTTTGTTCCCGTATAGTTCTTTGCATTCTTACCGATCGGTTGGATTGTAAACGTCTTTTCCTCCGTATCGGATACGCCTTTTATGTCGATTATTTTGTAATCCTTATTTAAGCTCAGCTTCACGCCCGCTGTATCCGTTACCGTGACAGCCTTTGACAATGCCTTGCCTTTATCTGCCTTAAATGAATCACTATCCGCAGTTACATCATCGGACACGATAATGTGCTCATCGAAATCAGCCTTTATGATTTCAAGATCCTTAAAGGTCGTCGTTCCCTTGCACAAGCCTTTGCCCGTAATGGTTGCTGTCACTTTGCCGCCAACATCGTACTTCTTTGCCTTATCCGTGTACACGTATTTCGCGGTATAGTCAACACCCGCGCGCAGCGTACAAGCTTTTCCGTCCTTTGTTACGGTAATTGTTCCAAGCTTTGCGCCCTTTGGTGAATAGGGCAGTTTTCCTTCATTCGTGTCAAAAGTAAGCGTTTTATCGCTTAAATCAAGCTGCTTTATTGTGAAGGAGCCTGACCAACTGCCTGAAAGATTATTTCCAACACCTTTTACGGTCACGTTTACTGTTACAGTTCCTGACTTGACGCTGTTCTTGTAGGTTACCGTGTAGTCCTCATTCTTGCGCAGAGAGCCTTCTCTGCCATTCTTCGGTTTCACTTTAAGGTTCTTTGCCTCAATGGCAGAGCCCATGTACTGCTGCTTCTCGGAAGCATTTTTATCGAATTCTGCAAGCGCGGTTGCTTTAGCAGAATTTTTATTTAACGCTGCTTTTTTAATGGTAAACGTAAGCGTCTTTGAACCTGCATATTTGCCATTCTCAAACTTTGGATCCACCGAAATTGACACGGTTGCTTTTCCTGCATTGATGTTGTTTCTGCAAGCAATTCTTATATAATCCTTAGGTACATTTTTCAGTCCGGTTTTGTCTTTTGAAAAATCGAGATCTTCATAACGCACTTCATGCGCGTAACCGGTATAATGCGCCGTTTTCAAATTCGCTTTTACATTCGCCTTAAAGTCTACTTTTGCTTTACTGATATTGACAAGACCGGCATCCTTTGCAGATGCGTATACCTTATATGTAATAGGTTCCGTTTTGGAGTCTTTATCAATAATAAATCCGTCTACGTCTCTTCCTGATGCAGATCTTCCTTTACCCTGTAATGTTACCTTATACTCATTGCCTGCCTTTTCCCATGCAGCCTCATAATCAACGTCCTCTGCAAATTTGACATTCTTCTCATTTCCGGCTGCGTCAGTGTAGTTATAGGTCACATATGTTACCGACTGTTTATTTCCTGCCTTTTTATTATAAATCGCAGAAGGAACCGTTATCGTACATTCATTGATATTAATTGTCTTAATTTCCGGTTTTTCAGGATCGACAGGAGATTCGTCTGTAATTGTGTACGTAAATGAAACAACATCGCTGTTATCCAAGCCGTCCTTTACCGCAAACGCCGTGATCGTCACAGGCTCCTCAATTGTAATCGGAGTCTCGTCATTATAAAGATATTTGCTTTCGGCAGCCGGATCTGTTTTGTCTGTTGTGTAGTAAATTGCGGCTCCCTGCGTTTCAGATTTCAGCCGAACTTGCGTTCCTTTCTTGACCGCTCCTGCTTCCGGATCTGCCACAGGTGCCTTAACCTTCTTCCCGTCATCCGGAGTATCTGTTTTTATTGTGTACGTAAACGTTGCAACATCACTGTAAGTGTCGCCTTTCTTTGCAACAGCTTTGATTGTTACTGCTTCCGTGATGATAATGCCTGTTTCGCTATTAAATGGTTCACGTCCGCTGTCTTCCTTGGTCGGATCTGCCGTAGTGTCAGGGGTTGCTCCCTTTGTGTAATAAATGCTGTCAAATTCACCCATTGCGGACAGCGTAACCTTTGTTCCGGTTGCCACGGGTTTTGATGAACCAGGAGTTGCAATCGGTCTTGCCACAGCGCCTTCCGCAAGGACCGTGTAATGGCATTTGAGCGGCTCGCTCGCTTTGTCATCTTTTACTGCCACTGCCCAAATATAGGTTTCCTTTGTAATTGGTATCTTTGTTCCTTTATCATACGGTACACGGTTTTTGTTTGCTGCATCCGCCGGGTCTGTCAATCCAGACTCCGTGTCACTGATTGTATAATAAATCGTTGCGCCGTCTGTTGTGCAGTCTAATGTAATCTCGCCGCCCGTGCTTGGGAACTGCGCCTCTTCCGCAGGTGATGCGGTTGGAGCGTCTATTGTAGTCGGTTCTGTAGGAGGGTTGTCCGGATTCTCCGGGTCATCCCACGGCGTTGTCGGCATTTCGTCATACTCGCTTGGTATTGCCGGTTCAATTTGAGATGGTGATGACGGTGTTTCACTTCCTACATTGTTTGTTCCATAGTTCGTTGCTTCCCACTGCACAGTAGTCATATCAAGCTTTCCTGCGCCTGCATATGGTACTACCGTTTTGTAAAGCTGTGTTGCATCACGGGTAGTAAAAACATATCCTTCCGGTAGTTTTTCTTTGAACTTAACTTCATCCGTAATTTTCTTGCCAGCAGAGCTCTCTGAAATTTCAGGCGTTGTCAGCTGCATCTGCTTTGTATTTTTATCTATATAGTAATAAACACTATCGACGGCATTAATGTATCCCCTATCATCCTTGCTGCTGCTATAACCTGAACGCAATGGAGATCTAAGACCTCTAATGTAGCAATTTTCAAGAAGCATCTCGCCATTGCATGCTGAAATTGCACCATTTCCGGTAATATGCGGATTTCCTATTTGATACTGCACGTCCATTTGCTGCGCATCAAATACACAGTTATATTCATGCACCTTACCAAAACGTAATCTTGGCAGTCTAGACATTGCGTTTTTGTGGTAGTTATTCGCAAATGTCACACGCATTACTTTATCTGCAGTCGCACTGTCAGCCGAACCAAGCAAATGCGCTTTCTTTTGTCCATATACATACCACCATACATCTTTTGCGCTCATCGTTTTATCTGCATTAGGCGCTTTCATTTTTTCCTTGCGCAATTGTCTGTAGTATGCTATCTCTACCTCTTCATTATTGATATTATCCTCAAGCCATTTCATCTGCTCATTAAAGAAAACATTGTCCTTACTTCCGGGCAGAAATTCACACCATGAAATCGTCACACGCTGATAATAATTATTGTCGTTTGAATTATTCTTAATATCAATCAGACCATCATATGACTTATAAAAAGTACAATGGTCAATCCATATTCCTTCCGCATGTTCATCAATCGTTATATAATCCCAGTCATTTATGTCATAATCACCAGGAACCTTATATTCTCCTTTTGCGTCAAGACCACCTTCATCCCACTCCCAAAGCTCATCAAACGCAAGATTTCTAATAATCACGTTTTTGGTGGACACATCTTCAAATTTTAAGCCTGCATGTTTAATGGTCGCTCCATTCTTTGAAAAAATTGTCAGGTTTTGAAAAGCATGCATATTTAAGTAAGAAACACCTGTCTTTTTCAACGTCGGATGCATTCTTGGCTGTATTGTATATGCTTTTATGACAGCGCTAAAGTCACCATTTTTACCATCTTCCGTCTTTTCTCCCTTCGCCAGTATATTCAAGCCGAATTTCTCTTTAAGTTCAAGTTTTCCAAGGTTCAGGTCTGTGGTGATCTCAATTACATTCGGTCTGTCCGTAACATTCCGAACCTCTGACAGTGCCTCAAGAAATTCTTTTTCGTCCGTTACTTTATAATATCCTGCGGTATCTTCTCTAATAAGACCGCCACCTGTAACATTTGCTGCGCCTGCATAGCCTTCCAAATTGTACATTACTTTTGATGCATCCTTAGCATCCTCTGCATCATACACACTTTCCGCTATAAGGGCAGGTAAGGTTGTCCATTCCGCATCGACTTCCTCCGGTGCATACTCACCTGGGTCGGGAGGAGTGATTCCTCCTGTTTGGTTAGAGAATGCAATATAACAAATATTAATAGCGCCGTTTCCCGTAACATAATACTCGCCCGGCTCTGTAATTTCAAATGTTTTCTTTACAGGATCACCCATAGGCGCTTCCTCTGTTAATATAGGCTGCGTTGTACCCACTTTATATAAGCGACACTCTCTTGTTTCTTTTGTTGATGCGCTTGCCTCAAATACCGTAAGTGTACCTGCTGTTTCTGCTTTAAAACGAATACTGCGGCTATCAGCGCTGCCTGCAGATCCTAATTTAATTCTTTGCGTAAATTGCTTTCCATCTACACTTTTCTTACTCTTATCTACTACAACCGTATTAGCCTCTGTCGCCTGTATCGTAAATCCATTTCTTCGGTACTTTTCCTTCAGTACACGTTGATCTTTACCATCACTATTTTGTGTGAGATTTATCCACTTTATTTCATCCGCGCTAAGACTGAACTCAATAATAGGAGTTTCTTCCCCTGAGCTCTCATCTTCCTTAAGATCAATACCATATACATGCAACTCCCCATCTGCCGATGCCACATAATAAGTGCCTGCTTCCGGTATCTGTAATGTGACTGCTTCCGCCTGTGTAACATCACTTACAAAATCTGCCACAACTTTGCCTGTAGAATCAAGAAGTTGTACAGTCTTTACTGCTATTCCATCATTTGACGCAACATATACCGTCGCCGTACCCTTGCCGGATGAAGTAATCTGTATGCTATTTTCTTTCGAACCTTTGGTTGAAAGCTTAATATATTTTGTGAATGTTATATCATTTATTGTTGCCGAGCCTTCTGCGACTTCACATCCTTTTGTAACGGTAAAGTAATCATTTACCTTCAAATCAGCCGTAAGCGCCGCTTGTGTATCTAATGTATCCGCCCTTAATTCTTTGTCATTCTGTACAACGGGAGGATTGTCCGGTTCTGGCGGCTCTGTTCCTTCATCTTCTGAAGGATCATTATCTGCACTCGGATCCCAATTAGTCGGATTAGAGTTATCTGTATTTCCGTCACCATAAGAAACCTTAGTCCACTGCAAGTCCGTCATCGAAACAACGCCCGCACCTGTCTTATTTGAAAGGTATTCCCTTAAATTATCCAACTCCCCTGTGTAAAGACTATATACATAGTTCTCCGGCAGCTTATTTGTAAATGCCTCTTTTGTTAATTTATAATCTTTATTGTCAGTATTATTCTTATACTGAATATCCAACTCAAGTGTATCGTCACCTTTTTTATACTTACAGTTGTCCCAGCCAATATATCCTGGTGCGCTGCCACCGTTTCCTGAAAGAATAGGTCCCTCAATTCCATCTATATAACATGTATCAATAAACACATTTCCATCCATCGTGGAAATTGCACCGTTACTTACCAAATGACCGTCAAGTTTTTTTCTTTCAGCCTCCGCCTCTTCAGAATCGCCGCCTTCCAATTTGTGTGCATAATAAATATCTGACGCATCCAATACCGTATTATACATGTGCGCATTGCCAAAACGAAGCCTTGGCATTCTGTCCATTGAATTTTTATATATATTATTTGCAAATGTTGCACGTATCCCTACTGCGTTTGTAGCCTCGTCTCCTTGTCCCAAAAGATGTGTCTTTTTCTGTCCGAGGGTATAGGATTCAATAAGAGAATCCGAAAAGCCTTCGCCTTGTATCGTTGCACTCTGCGTTTTCGTAAAAATTTTTCCATCTGTAGCCGTTACCGCAACAGATGTTCCTTCTTCGCTCATAAGCGCCCTGTAATAGTTTGTGCTGTCTATGTTTTCCTTAAGCCACTCAAGCTGTTTGTCATAAAACGGGTGATTTCCGTTCTTATCAGGTGCACTCTTACCCTCAAATCTGCACCATGATACTGTAACGCGCTCCTCTCCATCTTCTTTTGGATTTTTTATATCAATGACTCCGTCATATGACTTGTAGAAGGTGCAGTGGTCAATCCATATTCCATCACTGTTCATATCTACGCCTATGTAATCCCAGTCATTTCTATCATAATCACCTTGCGTCAATTGCAGCTCGCCATTTTTCAGCTCGGGGTCGCCGTTTTCATCCGCTTTATAGTAAACGAGATCGTCCCACTCCCAAAGTTCATCAAAAACAAGATTTCTGAAAACAATATTCTTACTGTCCTTCAACACGATACAACAATGTTTAATAGCTGCCCCGTTTGTTGAAAAAATTGTCAAGTTCTGAAATCCATCCAATGACAGCATTGAAACGCCTGTCCCCGGCTCATCTTTAGTTCCCAAAACAGGAGAGCAAAGCGGCTGATTTTTATGCGCACTTATAACCTGACTATAATTAGAGATATTTTTAATTTCATTACAGCCAAGATTTAAATTTTTTGTTATCCTGATTACAGACGGCTTTGACGCCTTTTTTATGTCTACAAGCGCCTGTAAGAATTCTTCTGCTGTGCCTACTTTATGATAATTAGCTGCGTCAATTTTCATGGCGCCACCGCCTGTGACACCATAATTGTTTGCATAGCCCTCCATATTATATTTTACGAGGTCTGCGGAATCGCCTGCTGCATCATCATATACGTCGTCTCTTGGTTTTTCTACCTCTTTTCCACTAATGATTTTTGTCACATAATTGTTTGCATCTTTTACTTCAACACAAATAAGGGCAGAACTCACACTATCCTTCAATGTGCAAGTCCACTCTGTCTTATAATATTTTCTTCCACTTACAGTCTCGCCCAAATCAAACGCAGTACACTCTGCTTCTTGTAAATTTCCTTCTGCTTCTGAAATAGCAAAATAGCTCTTTGCATTGCCACTGCTGTCTTGGTTAGCAACCATAAGATTTTCTTTTTTACTAACTCCTGACTGGTATAGTATTATTTTGGCTACATTATTATCCACCTTCACAGGTATATAAATTTTTGTATTAAAATTTATTTGAATCCTGTCACCCTCATTTGAAACCGCAAATTTAGCATTATCAGCTATAGCGTCTACAAATAAAATATCATTATCGTTTTCGGAATTTTTATATATGCCTTTTGTACTTTGTATTCCACTTGTTGTCCCTTTATTATTTTGTACTAATCCATTCACATCCCATAATGCATATGAATGCCCCTCTGCAAGAGCTGCATCATTTGATGTAAAACTGTTTGCCTCATTCTCCTCCTCAGACCCTTCTGTCTCAGAGGTCTCCTCCGATTCGCTCTCGGATTCCTCGCTTTCCCTGATTTCACTGGAATTCGTCGACTCTTTAGATGTCTCCTCTGACGACTTTTCCGTTTCTTTATCCGTTTCCTTTGTCGTAGTTTCCGTTTTTGAAGCAGTTTCCGTTTCTTCGGTCGGCTTCGCACTCTCCTTCTCCTGCGTCTCCGCCTCCGATGATTCCTTCTGTTCTACCTCTTCGTCTTCTGCCGCTTCCTCTGAAACCGATGCTCCCTGAACTTCTGTTTCTATGGATGTCTTACCATCCGATGATTCAGCAGCAAGCGAAGCCGGCATTCCTGACATCACCATCGAACCCGCCAATACCAGTGCCAACGCCTGCCGCAGGAATCTGTTTTTAAAACTTTTTCCCAATCTGCTCATGTACGTCTCCCTTCCTTGTTTTAGATTGTGCAAACATCACAAAATTTTCGTTTGATTATGTACTATTTGTTATAAAACTTTGTGTGTTTTTGTCTTTATGAAATAATTTAATTTTAGCAAAGGTTCTTATTTTTTTCAATATCCTAAAAAAAATTTGAGTATTTTCTCTTTCTGTCACCGTCCTGAGTCTGCTGCGGTGAAATTCCCCATCTTACCAAGACCATCATAAAAAACGCTAACAGATAACCTTCTGAATCTGTTTCTGCCAATACATGCTCCCATTCGTACCGTATGCATAAAACAAAAGGAGCTGCCGATAAGGCAACCCCTTTTTATCTATTCTACCTGTCGTTTTATACTTACACCCTCAAATTGCGGAAAGAGCACATGTGCATTTTTGTTCAACACATTCAGCAAAATCATGCCAAGGATACCGCAGGAAATGATTTCTCCAATACCGACCGTTACCGCAAAGTACAGGAGGCTTCCCTCAAATTGGTACACATATGCAAGTACAAGCGGCACAACAATGATGTTTGCAACAATTGGCGGTACTGGTGTCAGCCATTTGTATTTTCTAAGCTGATACGTTCCGACTGCTCCGGCAAGTGTCGCAAGAGAGCCAAATACCACGTCCATCGGCGCGCAGCCTGTAATGATATTGCTGAGCAGACATCCTACGAACAGTCCCGGAATTGCCGCAGGGGTAAAGAACGGAAGAATTGTAAGCGCCTCCGAAAACCGCACCTGAATGGCATAGTTTGCCAGTCCCAAAGCGTTTGCCAGCAGTGTCAGTACCACATACAGAGCCGCAATTACGCCTGCCTGTGTGATGAATGTTACGTTTTTGTTTTTCATATTCAGTTATCTCCTTTAGTTTTGTTTTACGTGTGGAAGGTCTCGAACACACGGTTTGGTAAAGTATCTGCCCATTCGACCTTTGTGTGGGCATCGCAACAGAGAAAGTCTATCACACATCTGCGGAAAGGTCAATTACTTTTTCATAACGGCGGCAGCTCATTAAAAGTCCAATAATTACGGCGTACATAATTGTGCCGCTGCCGCCTCTGCTAAGAAACGGGAACTGCAGGCTGCCCATCGGCAAAAGTCCGAAATTCATCAAAATACCTGTGGTACAATTAAAAAATACCAGTAAAAAGCATGCTGCCGACAATATCATTCCAAGTTGGCTTTTCTGATGCCTTACGACATGCAGCGCGCGGTATGCGAATGCTGCAAATACGGTGATAATTGCCGCTCCTGCAATCAGCCCGTACATTGCGACCACCTGCGCAAAAATCAAAAACGTATCCTGCTGCACAAACTGCTTTATAAGAATGCCCTCTGTGCTCTCGCCGATAAACCGTGCGCCGTCTATGGCACGGCGTGTCGCCAAAAGCTGATAATTTGCATCCCTGTATCCTTCCGGATAAAGAAATGCCATTATCCGCATTTTTTGGTAATCGGCAGCGAAGAAGAAAATATATCCGGCAAACAATACTGATACAAATAAAAATACTATAACAAATACCGTTGTTCGTTTTTCGTTTATTTTATACCATCCTTTTAGAACAGCATACAAAAACAGAATGGTACAGATTGCGCCAATGCAAAAACCGACATACATGCTTGACGCAAGAAATTTTGAAAAAAAGGTGGTCAACAGTATGAAGGCGAGCGGCTTGATAATGTTACTGAGCAGTTCACCGCGGTATTTATATAAAAGTCCCGCATAAACAGGCACATACAGATACACAAGACTTCTAAATGCGGGAACAGTGCCGTTTACCTTTGTACCGGTTTTTTGATATATATAGAATACAATACTCATAAAAATGTAAATTGGCAATGCATATTTTCCGATAAAGGTGTAATCCATAAAATAAATAGCAACTGTTACTCCGATTCCAAAAAGTGTAAACAGGCATTGCCGCGGAAACCATTCTGCATTTGATCCGAGTGCGCCCGTAACATACATGACAAAGATGCCTGCCGCACTGAATAGTATTGTCATGGCAAAAAAACGCCAGTCAAACTGTGGGCGGTGAATACGGTCAAGCGCCGCGCCTGCCGTTACGGGATCCCCCATTTCATGCACTGCCGCTTCGACAGCTTTGTCGTGTTCCATACCGCCTTGTTCATATGCCTGCGTTTGGTCTAAAATGTGGTTCCTGATTTCCCGCGCCACTCCCTGTCTTGCTTTTTTGCACCGTATCTGCTCTGTAAGTGTGGTGAGATATTCTTCAATATTCATTAATTTCTTCCCTCCTTTCGCTATGACATGCACAGCACATTCAGCACGGCTGTCTGATATTCGCTCCACTCTTCCTTCTTGGATTTCAGGTACTTTCTGCCGCTCTTTGTAATGCTGTAATATTTTCGCACTTTTCCGTTTACTTCACTCTCATATGCAGTGAGATAGGTTTTGTCCTCTAAAGAATGTAACAGCGGATAAAGCGTTCCTGCTTTCAACGTAAATACGTTGTTTGATTTCTGTTCCAGTGTTTCAATCATCTCGTAGCCATACATGTCCTTTTCTTCCAAAAGACGCAGGATCAGCATAGAAGTGCTGCCGGAAATTAAAGATTTGTCAATTGCCATTGTGATAACTCCTTTCGTTTGTTATATGTAGATTATCTATATATGGAATTATATATCGGTTATCTATATATGTCAAGAAAAAATATCCGCCTTTGTCCAATCTGTAAAATAGATATGGCAAAAGCGGGTAGGGCTTCTCTTGTGTCAAAATCCGTCACTTCCTCACATGCCCAGTCGGGATTTCCGGGGTCGTCATCAAAATCTCCTGTACCGACCAGCTCTAATGACCAGGCGTTACCGACATCCCCCTTTATTCTTCTGAGATTTTATCTGCTTCAGAAAAGCGTATTAACGCTTTTACGGTTATCTGAAAAAGCCTTTCCCGTGCAGATTTGTTGGAAAACCAGTTCCGGTCGTCATAATCCTGCGTGCCGACAAGAATATCACCGCTATAGAGCAACTGCCCGAATATTTTGCCGCGGAACTGTGCGACTGCCGCCATTGTGGAACATTCCATTTCAACGGCTAGGCAGCCTTGCTTTATCCGGTGCGCTACCATGTCTTTTGTTTCCCGGTAAAAACAGTCGGTGCTCCATGTCGTACATTCCATATATGAAATCTTGCATTCTTCAAGCACGTCTTTAAATATTTGTATCGGCTGCTGATGCAGTTCAACGTATCTGCCCGGCGGTAAATATTGATATGATGCGCCTTCACCCCGTAACGCCCGTGTGGGAATAATAACGTCACCTGCCGGAATGTCCGCAAGAACACCGCAGCAGCCGCAGCATAGCAGAACCTCCACATCATTTGCAAACAGCCAGTCCAATTTTCAATTTATGACCAACATTCGCTGTAGAATAGCACACAAGTTTCCAAATAATCTCTAAACAAATATTTATTTTACACAGAACATATTTTCTCTATCTCAGAAAAAAATGCCTTTGTCCCCGTAAAATAAAACGTTAAATCCTCCTCTGATACAATACCAGGTACCGTGTCAACATTTATAACATATTTTACGACATCCGAATTTTCATATGTTACACAAGTCACAATTTTTTCATAACGTTCCGCGTCCTCTTCCTGTAACAGCGTGCGCGTTTTTTCCTGATACAAATAAATGGTATATTGCGGTGTCAGCGTCTCATCAGGCTGCTCTTCGCTAACCCACATTTCATCTTCAAAAAAAGATTTGACATCAGAACTTGATTGATCTTCCAATACGGCAATACTGCTACCGTCTGCATCGCAGATTTCAATACGGGACAGCTTTTCGTTCTCCTTCTCACTTATTTTCAGCCCACAGCCCGTAAAAGTACAAACTGCAATAAACAAAACAAATAAATATACACGTTTCATAATCATTTTCTCTCCTTCTTTTTATGATAGTGTTCATTCATAGTCAATATCCTGTATGCGTTCCACGTTCCCCATGCATAGAGTACAAAAAACGCGCCAATTCCTGTAAGCACATCTCCTGCTGCATACCATAAATATTGCCGCTCCTCATAGATAAAATCGCCAAGCTCCTGAAACAGCATACATCCCGTAAGGCAGATACATACGCCGCCTATCAGCATAATCTGCAGTTTTATCTTGCTTTCTACAAATTCAACACGCAATTGTTTCAATACTTCATCATCAAATACCAACGGCTCTGTCTTCAGCTTTTTATAGGGATTACCTGTTATCGCAATGATAAAAATCAGAATAATCGCCACCATAATCAGGAATGTGCTGAGGATGTCTCCTATCCCTTCGTATTCATAATAATATATGTCTATGTAAGAAAATGCACTTGACAAAAACACTAATAGAACGCACATTCCTATTTTCATAAACTTTGTTCTTCGATACGATAAATAGCTTGCTGCCAGTTCACGGCTGACATACCACCCTGCTGCAGCGTTTTCCTCATTGGCATGTTCCTGTTCCTGACCGTTTCCAACCAAATAATCCAGGCTGACCTGATAAATTTGGCTCAACCGTATCATTTTCTCCATTTCGGGATAGCCGCTGTCATTTTCCCATTTGCTGACCGCCTGCCTTGAGACGCCCAACTGTTCTGCCAGCTCCTCCTGCGATAAACCGCTCTCTTTTCTTGCCTTTTGTAATCTTTGACCTAACGTCATATGTATCTCCTCCTTTTGAATATCAGCATACGAAAATTCCCTCATGATGTCTATCAAAATACGGTTGCACCTTCGCAATTTGAAGTTGCAACCGCTATTTTCACGCCAAAATCATGTCTTCATTTTTCAAAATATATTTTCCATGAAACAGCAAATTCTCTTCCTGTTTACCAGCGCAAACCATACGATGCGTTCCCTTTCAACCTATCCGTTTCCGATTTTTTTGAGGAGTGGGGACTTGATGTCAAAGACATTACGCGTGCATAGGATAACAAGGGCGATATTGTAGTCGGCAATGATGTTTGGATCGGCTTTGAGGCTGTTATTTTGTCCGAAAGCGGTTTTCAGACGAGGTGATTTTGGAACTATTGAAACTGCAATGGTGGAATTGGTCCGAAAGCAGAATAAAACAAAATATTGATGCAATTCAGTCCGGCCGCATTGAAGACTTGAAATAGCTTGCAGTGTGGGAGGAGTTTTTCTCCCACACTATTATTCAGAAACAACCCTGCATCGTTTTTTATAACACGCAATGCCATACCGGTATATCGTTTTCATTCCGTCATCAAGCAGCCGTTCCTCATAATTTCTGTCCGCAATCTGCTCCAATGCATTCTTGCATGCAGTATCAAACGCTGCATTTTCCGCATATTTCAATTCTACCACAATACCGACTTCCGTATCCTGTGCCTCGACGAGAATGTCGCTGTAACCGTCGCCAGTCTCGGCATTTGACATGATAATCCACCCGTCCATATTGCTAAAAAGACCCAGCAGAATACCGTGATAAAAGTTTTCCTTCCGCTCCTTTTTTGCATTTGTGTCACGGATGCTAATCATTTTTTTCAAGTAAAACGTAAAACCCTCTTCAATGGCAGCTACATTGTTTTCCTCAAATGCCTTACAGAACTGTTCAAGCGTCGTACTGTCCCTTGCAGTCTCCTCGGCAAACCACTCCTGTATTTGTTCCACAAAAATCCAGCGTATTTCTTTATTTGGAATGACAAGCTCTGTCAATCCGCCGTTGTCTTCACCGAATTGTGTCAGATAACCTGTTGTAAAAAGCAGGCTCCAAAGGTTGTCGATATTTGTGTCCAAATCGCGGTAGGTCAGCTCCTGCCGTATTTTCTTTTTTACGCTGCCGCCGTCGATTAACAGTTCGATTTCGCTTTTGGTAACGGATTTCGCTTTACTGATAAATTTTCGGATAATATCATTACTGCTTGTGTTGACCCAGTAGTTTTGCGGCATGATGGAAAAGTTCATTTTTAATGCATGGCAATAGCTTATAACGTCCCACGGACAGTAAATATCCAAACCGCTGAAATGGTAGCCGTCATACCATTCTTTTATGACATCGCTGCGTTCCATAAAACTGTAATATTCCAGCATTTCCGTAACTTCCGCATCCGTAAAACCAAAGTATTGATTATATTGCATATCTTTTACAGTATATACATTAAAATTGTTCATTCCGGTAAATATGCTTTCTTTTGATATGCGAAGACACCCTGTCAGCACTGCAAGATACAGGCTGTCATTTGTTTTCAGCGCCTGCCCGAACAGTCCTCTCATTAATTCTACCATTTCATCATAATAGCCTGACCGATACGCCTTATATAAAGGAACGTCATATTCATCAATCAGAATTATAACCTTTTGATTATAATGCCTTTGCAGAAGGCGTGACAACGTCAAAAAGCTGTTTTTCAACTGCCCGTCTGTCATTGCAAACTCACAGTTGTTATCCAACATAATTAATTGTTTATACTGTTGATAGTCTGTTTCCGATAAACTATCCTTTTGCAGAATGCCTTCAAACCTAAGCGCCTCTGTTCCGATAATCCCGCGCAACATTGCTTTTGCCTCGTTAAAATTGATGCCGCTCACACCCTTTAAGCTAACTGATATAACAGGAAACTTTCCCCTATATTCATCGCAAAGCCGTTTTTCCTTAGCGATTTCAAGCCCGTCAAAAAGCGTACTGTCGCTTCCGATTTCAAAAAAGTATTTCAGCATACTCATCGTAAGCGTTTTTCCAAACCGCCGCGGCCGCGTAAACAACGTCACATACGACTTATTTTCCAAAAGGTCCTTAATCAGTCCCGTTTTATCAATATAATAAAAATCCTCATTCTGAATCCGTTCAAAATTTTCCATTCCCATTGGAAGGCTCTTTTTTTTCTCCATAGAAATCCCCTTTCTATTTTCAAAATGCTTCCGGCAAAAATTACGCTTACAATTTTATCTTATCACGTCAGTATTTATCTTTCCATATTTATTTTCCTACTGCTCTATCTTATTGATTCATTGGCTTTATCCTGTAATTATCCGAATACATACCCCTTCAAAAAATGTGTAAAAAAGGGAGCAATACGCGAAAAATCGGCACTTATCAAAATCAATATATAATGGTATAATACAAGAAGAATTTTTCGGCTGGCGGCTGGCGAACACAAAATTGCAAAGAAAAACCGCCGCGCAGGGACATAAAAACATATGTAATTGATGAAAACAAAAAGACAGTTATCAGGAGGAACGTTAAATGGGAAATCAATTGGTATGGAATAACCGGTACAATCTTGGTGTGGAAATTATTGACAAAGAACATAAAAAGCTATTCAGTATTCTCAATAAGCTGTTTGATTTCGGACAGCAGGAGGACAAAAGCCAATGGGTTTGTCAGGAGGCAGTGAAATATTTTAAAGACCATGCCCTTCAGCATTTTATTGATGAAGAGGCTTATATGGCGTCTATTAATTATGCGGGAATCGATATACATAGACGAATTCATAAAAACTTTCGGGAAACAACACTTCCGGCGCTTGAAAAGGAACTAAATGCAACCGGTTATTCACAGGATGCGGTGAATCATTTTCTTGGTGTATGCGCAGGATGGTTAATTGGGCACACCACGATTGAGGATCATGCAATTGTAAGCGGCGAAACCGTGAAACAATGGGAAAATCTTTTGCCGGATGAGGAGCAGGCAGTGATGGGGCAGGCAATAATCAGCCGTCTCTATACGATGTTTCAGCTCAATTCCAAGCTTATCAGCAACTGCTATGGCGGCGAAAAGTTTGGCAACGGCATTTATTACCGCCTCATTTACATCACGCGGGAAAAAAAGAGATGGGAGTTTATGCTGATTTTTGAAGAGCAGTTGATTGTCAGCACAATTGGAAACGTGATTGAAACGAAATCCGAATCCGTAAATGTGATGATTATGAACGTAGCGCGGTATACGGCAAGGCAGCTTGTAGAGCATCTTAAGGAGCATTTTGCAGAATTGCACGACGCAAAAATAAAGGAAGAACAGCTGCTGACCTATGAACAGTTTCAAAAAGTATTTGAGAAGCACAGTCCGCAGTTCAGCTTGTTGTTTGATACCGGTAAAGGGTATTTTTCGTATTGCATGACAACGTCCGATATGGTACCAAGTGAAGACGGTATTTCGATTATTACAGAGAATGCAATGTCGGCGGTTGAGAATTATCTGAAACAAAATAAGGCGGAAAGCATTGCGGCAAGTTTAAAAAAGAAGGTGCTTGTTGTAGATGATTCGGATTTTATGCTGACAATGATGCAGAAGCTGTTGGAGAATGATTATGAAGTGCTGACGGCTACGTCCGGATTGTCCGCAATCCGGAGTATTACGCTTAACCGTCCGGATTTGGTTCTGTTGGATTATGAGATGCCTGTCTGCAAAGGAAATCAGGTTTTGGAAATGATACGTTCCGAAGAAGATTTTGCAGACATTCCGATTATTTTTCTGACAAGCAAGGTGGATAGGGAAAGCGTAAAAAAGGTGATTGAGCTGAAACCAAACGGATACCTGTCGAAATCCCTTGCACCGGAAATCGTAAAAAAGGAAATTGATAATTTCTTTGAAAAGAACATAGTATAGCGGTTCCGTCTCTTTTTTATTTAATTATAAAAAGAAAGAACGGATTTTATTATAGCGTTTGCAAGGGTTCTGTGATAAACTTTTCTTTAGAGATGAACTTTTAAATCTATTATAAGGGCAGAATGGGGGCATAAAATGAATATCTATCAGTTTTGGAACGATGTTTTGGCGCAAAATGCAGATGCCATCAGAAACTATTTTCACGAGAATGCTTATATCAACTGGCATTGTACAAATGAGCATTTTACTGTGGAGGAATTTATTATTGCAAATTGTGAGTACCCGGGCGCTTGGGGCGGCGAAGTGGAACGGGTGGAAAAAATAAACGATTTGATTGTGACTGTAACACATGTATTTTCACAAAATCGGGAGATGTCGTTTCATGTGACTTCCTTTATCATAACGGTTGATGATAAAATTGCAGCTATTGATGAATATTGGGCGGACGATGGTATTGCACCCCAATGGAGGTTGGACAAACATATCGGAACGGCAATTCATATGTAAACTGCATAACTTTACATAGGAAATTTTTTAGTCACGGAGCAGTCGGTAAATTTGTGCTTGCGCATTGTAATGGAGTTCATGTTGCATTTGCAGACTTTGATAAGAATGGAGGGATAAATATGGAAACAATTGTTGTTGTATTAAATTCAAGTAAAATGGAAGATCCGGATTTGGATATTCGCTGCTGACGGAGCGGCATTATTTGTGTTATTGCAATAGTAATTTTGAATTAAATGATTTTTGAGACCTGTTTGCTGAGACGGGGGGTGTTAAAGCAAACGGACTTTGCGTGGACAAGGCGGCGTTTAATGTGGAAGGCGATTTCTATGACTGGTGCGACGCATTAGACGAGCAGTGGAAGGATACTGGATTTTGCATGGCAATTTTTGATGCGGAGGACGATGATAATAATTTGATTTTTGAGGGCAGCCGTTTTCAATATACGCCTCTGCTTCCAATTAGCATTCCGACTAGATTACACACTAGGGTAGCTGAGAAATCAGCCGCCCCTTTTTAGCATTTCTCAATTATTAAAAATCCCGCGGTAAATATCATAATCCTGCTGCTTAAAAACATTAAACACCACTTTTTCAATCTGTGTATTTGTCTGCAAAAATTTCGTAACGGTCTGCATTGCGATATTCGCCGCCTCCTCATTTGGGAAATGAAATTCGCCTGTTGAAATGCAGCAGAATGCCACCGACGAAATGCCATTTTCCAAACAACAGTTCAGTGCGTTTTTGTAGCAGTTTCGCAAGTCCTGACAATGTGTCTCCTTTAATCCGTTATATACAATCGGACCAACCGTATGGATAATGTAATCGCAAGGAAGATTATACGCCTTCGTCAAGGTAGCGGTTCCGGTCGGTTCCTCGTATTGCTTTCCGTATCGTATCCGTTTTTCCTGCATAATATGATAACACTCATCGCGCAGCTGCAACCCGGCAGCGCTGTGGATTGCATTATCAATACATCTGTGACACGGCACAAAGCACCCTAACATCTGCGAATTGGCGGCATTGACAATCGCTCCGATTTTCAGCCTCGTAATATCGCCCTGCCAAAGACATAGCTTTTCCGCGAAAGATACACTGCTGTTAAATTGGTCCTTTATGGTCGGAATATCACTCAACGCAACAATGCCTTTTGCCGAAAGCTCCTCCTGCAGATAATTGTCCTGCGCCATTAAAAGCTCCGCTGACAATTTCAAAGGCATACGGATATTCATCAGCGAACGGATTGCGTTTTTCTTTTCCGTAAGATCGTAAGCATCGATTTCCAGCGATTGATATTCCACGGAATCTTCCTTCAGCCTTTCCAAAAAACGGTCTGTTGTATTGTCTGCATTCATCTCGGATACCCTGCCTTTCTTAACTATACTATTTTATAAAACGGTCTCCGATTCCTGAAATTCCTTACGCAAAATTTCGGAAGGCGGCTCTATTTCTTCAGCTATCGTATGTTCTGTTAATTCGGACAGCAATTTAATTTTTGCGTTTATAATCGGTCGCATACAGTTCGGAACATGCTCCTGATGTGCCCTGTGAATAGCAACGCATTCTTTACAGTTGCCGTGATACCTGCATGCTTTTTTACATGGACAGTGGTCTTTTTCTTTATATTCTTCTCGAAATTCCGCCGCAAACTGTTCCTGCAATTCAAGCCCCTTTTTCCGATTACCATTGTGAAATTCCTTCATTGCATCGATTTCTGTTTGATTTCCTTCAATAACCATTTAAACTTCCTCCGTAATTACGTCTGTTGGTGTAATATCATAAAACGAAGTACCTCTTCTGTACTTAGTTTCCAATACAAGAGCCATAGCACAATTGCGCTTTTTTGCACATTCTTATTTTGAAAGCTCCGAATAAATTTGTGTCCCAAGCGCAGATGATACATCAACGTGAAGCTCTTCATCTTCATTTTCAATCTGCCTTCCTTCGCTGTCATACGGTGTAAAGACATACTCCTCCGTAATGGTTTCCAGTTCGCCGCTAACCGGATTTAAACCTAAATGAAAAATATCAATAAAGCGTGGCAAAATGGATTAATCATTACTTGACTACGCTTTGGGATATGAGGATTTATCAAGCGTAAAATGCTTACGCTTTCTGTATATCATAAAACATACAATACTGCAGCCCAAATGCGTCACTATGCCAATAATTTCAGATATTTTTTTTCAAAAATAACATTTAATTCTTTCTGAGCTACATCTACTATTGCTTCTTCCTCAAATGAATTCATAATTTTACTGACCAGCTCATTAACTATCTTCAATTCATTTTCATTAGGTATACTAAATGGTAACTGTTTAACATAATTAGAAGAATTATTTGTAGTAGGATTTAAAATATGTATCATTTTATATACAATGTCTGAATTCAAATATGCCAAAATATAATATAGGTACTTTTCATTTTTAGGAAAAATGCCTACTATTGACTGGTCAAATACTCTGTCTTGAATCAATGTTGCTTTTAATGTCTTGGATTTTACCATAGGTATCGCAATGCCCGTTTTAAAATAATATTTTGAATTTTGAAATCTTGACTTTTTATTATAATTATAATATGCAATTGTATCTTTATCCCATTTCACATACCATTCATCGTCATCTCTTAAATATCTTTTCGCAGAAGTGCTTTTTATGTAAGGAATATATTTCTTTCCCTTTTCCTCAATTCCTTCTAATGATGTACACTCTGCAATCTCATCTTCATTAATTATTTCATAATTTTTTGAACCTTTTACTGTTTTATCCTTCACGCGAATAAATTTGAGATTATCCCCGCAATAAAATCCAGTTACTACATCCGAAACATCTCCTAAAGTTACTTTTGCTTTATTAAGATCTAATTTTACATTTGCATCTTTTAGTAAAAAACGTGTATTAGAATTTTTGAATATATCAGACTGTTTTATCGTATCTATCTGAATATCTTTTGTATATTCATCAAGCAGAACTTTAGGCAATTCCTCTGCTTTCTTAAATCCGCGTATTACACGAATTGTATTCTCCAATGCTTTTGCTTCATCACATGTCTTTTTTAATGTAATAATAGACAGATTGGAATACCCAAAACATACTCCTGGAAAGAATTTTGAAGGAAATATAAGAATCTCTAATATCTCTGCATTTTTTAATAATGTTTTTCTTATATTTTCATGCATATTCAAAAAAAGAAAAGTGTCAGGAATAATAAATGATAAAATTCCATTTTCCTTTAAGACAGAAAGGCATCTTAGTAAAAACAGAGAGTATGTTTCTTTAACATAATATCCAATATACTTGCGCTTCAACTCTTTTCTTTTATCATAATCCTGCCATGCGCCATAAGGCGGATTGCCTATTATTTTATCATAATACCCGCTAAACATCATATACATATCTAATTGTGAATCAAAAAGAGTATCCGTTTCACGTATTAATGTTACTTGATCATTGTGCATGAATTTTCTTTTTAATATCTCTATTGCTCCCGAATTCATATCTAATGCTTCTATCTCTACACTTTTACCTTCATTTAATACAGATTCTATAAATGTTCCTTCCCCCGCCGATGGTTCTAGAACTTTATCTCCGTCCTGCAGTTCCAAACGTTTTGTCATATATACCGTAATAGGTTCTGAATTTGTATAATATGAACAGTATATATTTTTCATTTTTCTTCTCCTTAGCTTAAGTATTGTCTTAAGAAGAGCATAAAATATATAGGTTACCAAGTCAAGTATTTAAGCAAATCATTTTTACTTAAATGATTCCGAAACTCATCAGATATATCCTGTTCCCAAAAAGCATTCATATCCAACCACTTACGCAAATCAAACCCTGTAAACTCAAAAATTTTCGTATACGCTTCATCTGCACAATATACTTCCCAATAGTTTGAATTCTTTAACGTTTGTAAATAATGATTATTTTGTTTTTCTGCTTGTCTCACAAAAAGTATCATTTTCTCTTTATGACTTATGAAATGATATATCGTTGCAACCATTAGCAGTCTATTTGTATTCCCTTTTTCATTAGAGCTGAATCCGCTTTTAAAATCACAATTATAATGAAAACCCGCTTGAGAAAAATGTAAGTCCAATCCTAATTTTACTCTGCCACTATCAACCATTTTCCATGGAATTTGATAATAATACATTAAATCCCTCTTGATTGTACTCTCGACATTAAGAAAAGAGATATATTTTTTTATGCTTTCGATAATTTCTTCCCTTACTTCCTCAAAATTTGGAGGGTTATTTAAATCAAGATCTTTAACAGGATACTTAAAAGCTTCTTTACAAAACGGTTCCCAAAGCTCCCCTATTCTTCGTGCAAACGCCATATACTCATAAGGCCACACATCGTTTCTTGACTCCAGCATAACAATATCCGCAGCATATGTAATCATAAGAACAGCCTCTAAAATATCACTATTATTCCATCGTTCTATTTTTGCCTGATCTAACATTCCAAGTATTCTCTGCCCCTTAACATTTTTAATACAATTATTAATTAATGATGCCTGAGTTCTATAATCTTTTGTTTTTCTTTGAATATACGCCAATTTTGTACTACTTATAGTTCGAAAATATGATAACAATTGCGCTTTATCTGTATACATAAATTTCCTCCTTTGTAATTTGGCTTATTAATATCTATTTATAATCTCTGACAATTATATAACTATATTGTTATCATATAAATATTAAAAAGTCAAAATTTAAATATTACAGCGTGCCATCAAAAACGGGAAGCATTTCACCAAAAACACTTCCCGCATACCAAATCTTATCAGTACTTCAAAAAACCCTATCTATCCATCAATTCACCAACAACAGATAAATCATCGTCAGCCCAAGCCCGACACAGAACATAAACAATCCAAACGAAAGACTCCGCTCAATAATACGCAGATTCTCAAAAAGATCCATACTCTTTAACGCCAGCTTATGCTCATAATTTTTCGCCTTATACTCCTTTTTCGTCACCACACAGTAAAATCTTCTTGCGCACTCCATACTTCTGCCAAGCAAATGCGTCACGCGGTTCCCCTCGGGAAGCGCATAGGGAAGCGCTTTATCCCTGTAAACGGTTTTCCGCAGGAATACAACCGCAATATCCACAATGCTGTCCAAAATCCGCGCAATTATCCCCAAAAGAAATGCAAAAAACCTGTAAAAAACATCTCTATACACATACTTTTCCATATCTAGCCATGAAGGGAAAATTTCACGATAGCCTTCACCCTTTTTGCGCAGCATCAAAACCCGCACAATGAAAAGATACACGGCAACCGCCGCCGCAATCGAAATGAGCGCACCCGATAGATTCCGCACTGAAAAATACTGCATTCTTTCCTGCTCAACCGCCAAAGCGCCCTCAATTGCCGCTCCCATAAATCCATACTTTGCCACACCATCAGCAACTATATTCGGCAGCATACCAATCAATGGAATAGGAAATACACACAATGCCACTGCTGCCTTACTGAGCACGGACGCATATTTGTTTTTCTCTTCATATTCATACTGAAGCAATGAATCCTCATTTCGCTCCACAAACAAGACTACAAACAATTTTGCCATATATGCAAGCGTCAAACCGCCCGAAAACAGGAACAAATATTCTGTTCCCCTAATAAACGCAGGCGATAATCCTACCGATACGCCCGCGCCGGAAAGGCCATTTAAAACCTCTGCATAACCCGCAATGCTCTCATGCAAAAGCGTCTTGCTGACATACCCGTTTAACAGCGGAATACCGCCCACACCCAAAGCTGCCGCTAAAAACGTCACAAGTAAAAACGGCTTTCCATGCCCAAAACCACGCACCTTATTCAACTCATAACTCCCCACATTCAGAAAGACAATACCGGCAATCATAAACAACGCCAGCTTTACAAGCGAATGATTTATCATGTGCAGCAATGTCCCATTCACCGCCATATGATACACCTGATACGCTTCCGCTGCAAAATGTGCTTCCGATGACATCCCCTTTGCACTGCCCAAAGCCATCGCTTCCGCAGTCAGCGCCTGCATTCCCACACCTACAAGGATAAACCCAATCTGTGACATTGACGAATAAGCAATTGTTGTCTTGAAATTATTGCTCATTACGCCCCTGATACCGCCAAGCGCCATCGTAATCACGCCAAGAACCAAAACCAGTTTTCCCCAATTATTGCTATACGGAAGAAGCTCCACCGTCACAAGAAGAAGCCCGAATACACCTGTTTTACTAAGAATTGCGGACAAAAGCGCCGTTGCAGGCGCTGGCGCTTCCGTATAAGACGCAGGCAGCCACACATGCACCGGAAACGCGCCCGCTTTTGCGCCAAAGCCCAAAAACATACAGACTGCTGCCGCAAAAACCGGAAGCGATTCCGCAGCTCTCAATTCCCCAAGCGCCGCAAAATCAAGTGTGCCAAAAGACACATATATGATAAACATTCCCATAAGAATCGCCATTCCGCCCGCAACAGCAATCCCAAGATACGTCCCCGACGCGTACTGCGAAGCATATGTCTGCCTGTGCGCCACCCACATAAACGACGTAAAGGACATCATTTCAAAGAAGAAAAACAATGTGAAAAAATCCGCCGCATAAAAAATTCCCATTGTTGCGCCAAGCGTCATCAGATTAAAAAAATCATATCTTATGACACGCGTGTCATTTTTCATAAACTGCTTTGCAAACAAAAACGTCACAAACCACGCAAACGCCGCCTGCATTCCAAATATGCCCCGAAAGCCCGTATACCGGAAGCTAAGACCAAGACCGCCCACGCCCCATCCAAGCCAGACCCTGTCAAACCCGACGCCCGTTAAATCACAGACAAAAAGATTGACAACCGCCGCAAGCTCAATCACGCTTACCGCAATCATCGCTATGGAAAGTGCAGACCTGTCGCCTTCCAAACGCTTATTCCGAAACAGAAGCCAAAGAAAAAACCCCGCTATTAATGGAAAAATTACTGCAAAAATTATTGTATTCATCGCAATTTCCTTCTCACCTAAAACTTACAACAATCCGTTCGCTACCTTTGTGAAAAATTCCACAAAAGGCGAACTGTAAACGCCAAGCACAAACATCGCAGCCGCAAACAGTCCAAGCGGCAAAATCATCCGCCAGTCAGGGTCCTTTGCCTTATGCTCCATACGCTCACTGTCAGAAACCCTTTCATGAAAATATGCCCGAATCACGATTGCAAGCATATAAATTGCTGTCAGCAGCGCCGAGACCAAAAGCGCACCCACACCCACGACTGCCAAAATATTTTCACTCGTAAACGCCGCCTGTGCCAAATTCCACTTTGAGATAAAACCGCAAAGCCCCGGAACACCCATCAGCGCAAATGCCGACACCGTAAATATTCCAAAGACCTTCGGCATCTTCTTTGCCATTCCGTCAATCTCATACACATAATTTGCGTGTGCCTGCGTAATCATCGCACCGGCACAGAAAAACGAGCAAATCTTCATCACGCCGTGAAACACCATATGGCAAAGCGCGCCTACAAGTCCAAGCGGCGTCATAATCAACACACCAAACAAAATATAAGAAAGATTGGATATTGTCGAATACGCAAGCCGTCTCTTAATATGCGTCTCCTTAACCGCCATACTGCACCCGTACACTATCGTAAAAATCACGACACACATCAGAAAATACTGTGCCCAGGTACCCTTTAAAAATTCCGTACCGAAGCTGAAATACGTCAGACGCATAATCGCAAACGCACCCGATTTCACAACCGCCACCGCATGCAGCAATGCCGTCACGGGAGTCGGGGCAACGCCCGCTTTCGGAAGCCACGAATTAAACGGACAAATCGCCGCCTTTACGCCAAACCCCATAAAAGACAATACATAAATAATCAAAAGCAAATCCTTCTTGCCTGCGACTGCCGTCTTATTCAGGACACCGCCAAAAACAAATTCCAAAGTGCTTCCATACATAATCAAAAAGATCATCCCGATAAACGCAAACGCGGCACCGCCAAGCGAATAGTAAAAATACCTGCGGCTCGCAAGCACCGCCTCCTGAGTCAGCGTATGCATTACAAGCGGCACCGTCACAAGCGTCAATAACTCGTAAAAACAGTACATCGTCAGCATATTACCCGACATCGCAATGCCCAGTGTCACCCCATATGTCGCCGTGTAAAATAGATAGAACGTATTTTCGTGTATACGGCTGTTGTTCTCATGCTCCATATACGGAAACGAATAAAGGGTCGCAAGCGGCCAAAGCGTCGCCACAAGCCCTGCAAAAATAATTCCCATGCCGTCAAGCTTGAGCGAAAGATTAAGCTTTGCTCCCGCAAAATTAATCAGCTCAATATCCTCCGTCGCCCCATGCGCAATCAGCGTGTAAGTCAAGAGTGTGTTGAGCATAACATATCCAAAAATAAAACACTGCTTATACCGTTTATCCTGAAACCGCAAAAGCTGAAGTAAAAGCCCGCCCGCAAAGGGAAGCAGTATTACAATAATCATCAACGATAAAATCATCAAATTTCTCCTCCCCTTCTACATCAATGCAGCTGCAATCCCACCAAGAAACCGGATTAACGGCATCGGAAAAACACCAAACAGTATCGTGAGCGCCGCAAAAATCATAATTGGCACAAGCATCAGCGGCGACGGCTCATGATACTTTGTAATCAGCGAAGAATCCACAGGTGCATATAAAAATCCCTTAATGCTAATCGGAAGCAAATATCCCGCTGTCAAAAGCGCCGACACCAAAAGCGCCGCAGCGCCAATCCATCCAACAGCGCCCATCTGACTTTCCAAACATCCAATCGCCAAATACCACTTGCTTACCAACCCGCTTGTCGGCGGTATACCAATCAGTCCCAAAGAAACAACCGTGTAGCACCAGTAAAGTGTCGGCATTCTTCTCGCAAGACCGATAAAATCATTTACCTTTGTCCTGCCCGTATTAAAAATCAAAGCGCCGGCAAAGAGGAACAGTGCACTCTTAATAACGGCATGAAATACCACATGCAGCAGACTTCCCACAAACGCCGTCCTGTTCATCATGGAAAGTCCCAGTAAAATATAAGAGAGATTTGACACTGTAGAATACGCAAGCCGCTTTTTAAGCGCCTTCTCCTTAAAAGCGAGCGCAGACCCCATAACAAGTGTTACAACCGCCAACACTGCCCACACCGTCTGTACCCATGTACCGCGCAGGGCATCCACCCCCACACAGTAAAAAACTGTCCTGATAATCGCCAAAACACCGCCTTTTACAATAATTCCCGACAGAAACGCCGATGCAGGCGCAGGCGCAACAGGATGCGCCGTCGGAAGCCACGCGTGCAGCGGAAACATACCTGCCTTCACGCCAAAACCAAGCAGCATCAAAAATACCGCCGCCAGCAGCATACCGCTGTTTCCCGACTGTGCTGCACGCCCTATATCCATCGAACCGCCCGGTGTAAAAGCCAGCATATTGGAAGCCTCAAACGAATACAAAAAATAAATTCCAAAAAGCGCCATATACGCTCCGCAAAACGAATAAATCAAATACTTCAGTCCCGCCATAACGGCTTCCTTTGTCCCATGATGCAGAACCAGCGGCACAGATACAATCGTCATCAGCTCATAAAACAGATAAAGCGTCACCAAATTTCCCGCAAAATCAAGTCCCATCAGCACACCGTACGTAATCAGATAAAACGCATAATACCGCTTCTCATGTTCCTCATTCTGCATATAAGACAGCGAAAAAAATCCGACTAATAAAAACACAAGCGTGACAACCCCTGCAAAGAGCCTGCCCAAATCGTCAATCGCAAAATAAACCGGTATCTCACCAACAATCCGAAACAACAGCAGTGCAGACTGCTCTCCCGCCGCCCCGCTGACCGCAAAGCAGCCAAGCGCCGCACATAAAAGAAATGACACACCTGTCATATTTACCAGCCATTTTCTGTTTCCAAATACCCGCTCCGGCAAAAGCAGCAGCACAAGCCCCAACAGGATTGGCAGAATTATCGGCAATAAAATTAACTCATTCATATTTATAACCCCCACACCTATCCAAACATGCCAAGACCGCTTGAAATCCAGTTTACAATCGGTTGGGAACAGCAGCCAAGCACCATATTAAGCAGTATTAACAGAACCAATGCAAGCGTATAAACCGGGTAGGCCTTTACATCCTTACCTACCGCATGTTTCAAATATCCATACCGCACAGCGCTTGCAGGCGTATAAATACGAATAACCGTTTTCATAAAATAAATCGCATTCAGCACCGTACTGATCGCAAGGCAAATCAGCGTCGGCAAAAGTTTGAAAATACTGTTCTGTACCGCCGCCTGCGCGAACAACAGTTTGCTGATAAAGCCCGAAAACATCGGAATCCCCACCATCGAACAGGCGCCTATCGTAAACGCAATGCCTGCCACGGGATTCCGATACCCGCTTCCTGTCAAATCCTCAAAATCCCTGCTGTTATTTGAGGCATCCGTCAACCCTACGCTCGCGATAAAGAGCAGCGACTTCGTTACTGCATGGGAAAGAATATGAAAAATACTGGCAATCACGCCAAACGTCGTCCCAAGTCCGAAGCCCATGTAAATGTAGCCAATCTGTGCGACCGAAGAAAAGGCAACCATACGCCGAATATCCATCTCCAAAATCGCGTTTACGGAGCCCATAATCATCCCCAGCAGACCGAACACAAAGAAAATATTGACAATCTTCGAATCCACAACAATATCAAAACCGACCACCCTAAAAAATATCTTGATTAGCAAAAAGATATAACCTTTTGATACAAGGCTCGACAGGATTGCCGCACTTGATACGGTTGAATATCCATACGCATCCGGCAGCCATGTATGAAAGGGATAAAGCGCACTCTTAATCGCAAGACCCACGCAAATCATGCCAATCGACGCGATAAGCGGCACGTTATACGTTCCCTGCGCATATACATATGCAACGCTCGCTTTGATATTGCTCATCAGCAAATGCCCCGTAATATCATAAAGAATGCAGAGTCCCATCAGCAAAAGACCGGAGCCGAGCGCACTCATAATCATGTAGCGCATCGCCGCTTCAATTGTACGGCCATGCTGTGTAATCATAATCAGACCACACGCGCTTATCGTATTAATCTCCACAAAAACATATGCCGTAAACAAATCGTTCGTGTAAATCAACGCAAGCAGCGAGCTTAACAGCAGATTAATCATGATATAAAAAAGATTAATCTTTGCCTCTTCCACTTCCTCGTCAATATGCTTCTGCCCGCCCTTCATGGAAAGCAGCATAATGATACAGAAAAACAACGCCATTCCCGCCTCAAGCACACCGGCTCTGATTTCGTTTCCCCAAGGCGCCGGAAAATGTCCCATCATAAAGATAAACGGTTCCCTCACATCAAGCATGTAAACGAAAAGCGCCGCCGACATCACCGTAATCGCAATTAAAACAAACGTATTCCACATACGCGCGATTTTTTTGCTCATAATTGAGGTAAGTACGCCGGAACCAAGCGACAGCAATATGCTGAAAAAGGGAACATTCTGTACAAAATCCATTATTTGCCCTCCTTCTTGAGCTGCGTCGAAATTTGATCCATGTCAAGCGTATGGTACCTCCTGTAAAGCCGTACCGTTAAAGAAAGCATCAACGCCGTTGTCGACACGGACACCACAATTCCCGTAAGCACAAGCCCGCTCGGCACAGGATTGATATATGCATCCACACTTGTCACATTATTTACCACAATCGGCGCCGCCCTTCCAACAATATATCCCTTTTCCGCCAAAAAGAGATACGTCGCGGTATCCATGATATTGAGCCCGATAATTTTCTTTATCAGATTCTTCTGCAAAAGCAGGTTGGAAAAACCGATGCCAAACAAAATCATCGCGACCGCTTCCCCATAATTCGTAAACAGATTTCCGCCCATTTTATCCTAGAAGCCTCCCTTTCTGAACATCGCATAAAATGCGTACATCGTACATGCCACTACAAGTCCCACACAAATATTCAGCGGCAGAATAAGTCCGGAACTCAATATCGCTCCCGGCGTGCCAAGCGGTATTCCCGTTTCAAGATGATGCGCCCCGCAATAAAACGAATACGTCTTTGCAAGGCAGTAAAACAAAAGCGCCGTAAAACAAATCCATTTATATGTTTTTTGCGTAAAAAACCGCTCTATCTTTTTAAATCCAAAAGCATTCACATACAAAATCAATCCCGAACCGATAATTGCGCCGCCCGAAAAGCCTCCGCCCGGCGAAAGATGTCCGTTTAAAATCACGTAAATGCCAAAAATAATAATCATCGGAACAAGGAAAAACGCCACCTTTTGCAGAATAATATCATTTTTCGGCTCATAAACACGGTCGTTTTCCTCCGCCTCCCGTTTCTTTGACTTTGTGTCAATCCTCAGAAGCATAAATACCGTACAGGTTGCGACAAACAGCACGTTAGACTCACCTAACGTATCAAAAGCACGGTAGTCCAAAATCATACCGGTAACAATGTTCACTGCACCCGTATCCTTCATGCCGTCCTCAATATACTTTGCCGCAACCTCATTATTGTCAGGATTTGCCGCGTTTCCCGTAGGCGGCAGATACGACACGATATACAACAAAATACCAATCAGTGCAAACACAAAAAGAACAGAAACAACCTTATAAAGCTTAGAAAAAACGGCAAGCTTTTTATTATGCTCAATGTCATAAATTGCCCGCCTGAGCATCGCTTCATCGTGCGTCCTCTGCTTTGCCGTCTCTATATCCTCGTGAAACGGACTTTGCGGTTTCATCTCAATGTTTCCGATATAAGCATCCTTCTCGCCGCGGTACCAGCGCTTTATTTTAAATGCCCTCGTCTTTCGATATTCCTGCTCCGATAATAAGCGGCTCACTCTTCTCCCTCCTTATCCCTGTCCTGTTCGACCTCAACCATCGCATGTATCTTTTTAAGCGTCACAAAAAACAAAATACTCGTAATGCCGGCTCCGACTGCCGCCTCCGTAATTGCAAGGTCAGGCGACTCCAAAAGAATCCAAATAATCGACATAATCAGACTATATGACATAAAGATAATAATGGAATTGAGCAGATTTTTTGAAAAGCTTACGGAAATCGCGCACACAATCAAAAAAAGGAAAAGTACCAGTTGAAATACTTTCATATAATTCCTCCATTCTCACCAAATCCTGTAAATTTGGACACAGCGCTAAACCTTTGTTGTTTTGTCCTCATAACAGCCCTCTGACTTCTCATTTGTTGCAACCTCAAAACGCGCCAACACATGAGACGCGACCGGCGATGCGAACCACAAAAAGACGACCACCAAAATCATTTTTACGGACGTAAAGTTCCAACCGTTCAAAATAATCAGTCCGATCATGGACAGTGCAATTCCAAAGGTATCGCCCATCGCCGCAGCATGCATCCGGTTCAGCACATATCGAAATTTAAACACGCCAAAAAGTTCTATTCCAAATACAAGGATTCCGCAAAGCAAAAATCCTGTTCCCAAAAGAAATCTAATCCACTGTAACACGATCATCTGTCTTATCCTCCCTCTTCTCCTGCTTTTTGCCGCGCTTCTGATTATATTCGGCATAAATTCCCATGTAAACCTTCGTCAGAAGCGTTACCGCAAGGAACGAAATCATGGCATATATAATGCAAATATCAACAAGATACCCTTCATTCATCCTGACCGCAAGAATTGCGATAATTACCATTGTAATCGTACCCATCATATTAATCGCCACAATCCGATCCGCAATTTTTGGTCCCTTTATCGCGCGAATCAGACACAAAATAACCATTACCGCAAGCACAATGGGAAGCGCCGTGAGCACAATGCCGTAAGCCTGATTCAATGCCGCATTTGCGCTGTACATTATGACATCACCCCTTCCATTTTTTCAAGAAGCTTAACAAACACCGACGTTTCGATTCCTTGTGCTAACGACTTGTCGAGACAGTGCACCGTAAACGTATTTCCTTCCACGGATACCGTAATTGTCCCCGGCGTCAGCGTAATGGAATTTGCCAGCATAAATTTAGACGTATCGCTCTTAAAATTCATGTCAAACTGTATCAATACCGGCTCCACTTCATGGCTTGAAGAGCACACCAACCGAAGCGTCGCAAAATTAGCCGTCACAATTTCTTTTATTAAGGCAAAAAGATACTGTATCAGATAGCCTGATTTCTTCAAATACATAAGCTCTTTTTTCGGACTGAAATCCATGAATTTACACACAAACCCGTATACTGCTGCCGAAATCACAAGCCCAAACAGCACAATTTCCGCCGTAATCTTTCCATTAAAAATAATCCACAGAAGAAAAAACAATAAATACATATTCATCCCCCATTTTCAAACTGCTGCCGGTAAATAATATATTTATAAATCGGATTCCCAAGCGATGAAAACCGTTCCTCATATTCCGTCATAATATTTCCCGCCATCATCTTTTCATCATGGTGAAGATCCCTCGTCGCTGCCTCCAGCTCCCAGCCCGCAGGCTCAATCTCCTCCAGCGCAAAGTCAAACAGCTCCTGATTATCCGTCTTAAACTCAATTCGTCCGTCCTTAGCAAGAATCGCATCATACCGCGCCAAAAACTGTCTCGACGGAAGCCGCCGTTTCGCATGTCTGTCCTTAGGCCACGGATCAGAAAAATTCAGGTAAATCTTTGCAACCTCCTCTTTGTCAAAAACTTCACAAATATCCTCCGCATCCATACGGATAAAGCATAAATTCGGAAGCTCGTTTTCCGCCATCTTCTGTGTTGCACGCAAAAGCACCGTCGAATACTTCTCAATGCCGATATAATTTACGTCAGGCTTTGCCGCCGCCAAATCCATGATAAACCGTCCCTTCCCCATACCAATCTCAATGTGTACGGGATTGGTATTGCCAAACACTTCCTTCCACTTTCCTTTATGGTCAAATGGATCATGTACCACAAAACGGCTGTCCGCAATCATTTCCCTTGAACCTGTTACATTCCTAAGTCTCATATGCATCCCCTATTGAATCATTCTATATTTTACCAACCCTATTTTACTCCATACATTCCTCTTTGTCATTATAAAAGTTGTGTAATGTTTTACAAAAATTCATCAAATTAAGGGATAAATTTATATAAATTTTAGAAATATGCGACTTTTATTTTAGTTACATTTTTTTTAAAATAGTGTACAATCTAATTAATAATATGCAAAAAAATCCAAACGCATAAAGGACACTTAAAATGAAACTGGTTAAACGATTATATCAATTCATTTCCACCTTCATAGCAATCGTTCTGCTTGTGACAAACACAGGCTTTACGGTTTATGCCGCAGAACCTGACCGTGAGGCGCAGCGGGAGGAGCATAAAGCACTGCCCATTCAAACGAACACCATTGAAAACTGGCCGAAAGGACCTGCAATCGGCGCACGTTCTGCAATCCTGATGGAAATGAATACCCACACAATATTGTATGCTAAAAATATACATGAAAAGAATTATCCCGCCAGTACCACCAAAATCCTGACCTGTCTGCTTGCCATGCAGAATTGTACGCTGGACGAAACCGTCACCTTTTCGTATGATTCTATCCATGATGTTCCTCTCGATGGTTCAAAACTTGGTGAAGTTAACGAAGGTGACGCCTTAACAATGGAACAGGCTCTCTACTGCATCCTTGTACAGTCCGCAAACGAAGTTGCAAACGCTGTAGGCGAACATGTTGCAAAAAAACTTGGTTTGACAGAAGAAAGTAAAATGCCAATAGATGCTTTTGTTGATTTGATGAACGATAAGGCAGAAAAGCTTGGATGTAAAGATACCCACTTTACAAACGCAAACGGATTGTACAATGACAACCATTATACAACCGCCTATGATCTTGCGCTGATTGGATGTGAATTTTTTAACAATGAACTGCTCTGTAAAATGTCTTCGACACCGCAGTATCATTTTCAGTTAAGAGCCTCTGATGAGGATGAACGCTGGATAAGCTCAAAAAACCAGTTATACAAAGGAAAACCTTACGAATACAGTTATCTGCTCGGAAGTAAAACAGGCTTTGTATCGCAGTCACGGCAGACTCTCGTCTCTGCCGCAGAAAAAAACGGAATGAAGCTTGTCTGTGTAATATTCTACGAAGAAACACCTTATCAGTTTGAGGACACGGTCACGCTCTTTCAGTATGGTTTTGAAAATTTTCAGCAATTATCTGTCAGCAAAAATGAGACAAACTATAAAATTATCACGGGGGACCTTTTTGACACGGACAATGACCTGTTCGGAGACTCTACTCCTCTGATGACATTGGAGGAGGACAGCTACGTCATTTTACCGAATACGGCGGAATTTTCAGACATGGTTTCCTCACTCAATTATGAAGACAATACTGATAAAAACGACGAAAATGTAATTGCTGCCATCAATTATACCTATTCCGATATTCCTGTCGGAAGCTGCAAAATAATATTTTCTAAGTCCGAAAAAAATGACTATCAGTTCGCTTTTGGAAATCCGATTCCCGAAATTGCTGAGATTACGACAGGAAATGAAAAAAATACGCAAAATAAAACAGACTCTTCCGGCGAGGTCAACAATGTAATTTTCATCAATGTGCAAAATGTAATTTTCGGAATTGTCCTTTTGGCTGTTCTTGCAATTATCGTACTATTTATCATTTCCGTGATAAACAGCTACAGCTTTTCCGCGCGGGGACAAAGCCAAAAACGCAGAAGAAAACGCAGGCAGGAAAGCCGCCTGGCACAGTTTCATACATTCCGCCGCAGAATGCGGGAAAAGCAGCTCAAACGCAAGCGGCGGACAGATTACAAGAAAAGAAGATAAAGTCAGGAATCAAAAAGGAGGCACGTCTTATGTACGATGTCTCCTTTCTCTTCTGCCCTCACGGAGCTGATTTCTTTTCATTATAATATCATTTACCGTATCCATATTGACCTGCTTCATGGTTTTCACCACGTAAATCTTATCGTTTACAGATTTTTTCATTCGGATTTTTCCCTTAATATTTCCATGCCTGGGACAAACCATCACGGAATAGTAATTTCGCCCGTTATTGGAAAACCACGGTACTTTCTTCCTCGTTTTCGCACCGCAAAGAAAGCACTTTGTAGAAACCACGTCTTTATCATTCATTGCGGCAAGCTTGTTAATAAATTCACGCGATATATATTTCGCGTAATCTTCAAATACTGCATTGATTTCCTCTGCTTTATTTTTCGGAAGACGGTATGTGTCAAAGGAGTAATTTTTCAAAACACCATCGGCAGCCGCCACCTTCTTAAAAACTTTCGCTGTATAGAACGCATCGGCATCGGCACGGTGAAACGCCACTTCCTCTTTAATATTTAAAAACTCTACGGCAAACTGAAGCGCACGTCTTTTTTTCTTGTCCTCAAACGCAATGCTGAAAAGCTTCTGTACATCATAATATTTTATCGGCTTTTTCGATAAGCCCGGCATATGATAAAAGTCCATATTTTTTTGCAATTCCGTTAAATCCACATTTCCCCATGTACAGAAAATATAGTCATCACCACACCAACGCAAAAAGTCTGACGCTGCTTCGCAAAAATTGCGGCAATTCTCAAGTTCGCGCATACTAATATGAATCAGTTCTCCTGTCACCTGATTCATCCGATTAAAAACCTGCGGCTTGATTAACTCATGAAAGCTGTCAATCTGCATGTATTCGCTGTTTAGTTTTATCGCTCCGACTTCTATAATTTCAAACATAAGTTCACTTTCGAGCTTTGTCTTTAAATCATCCGCCTGATTCCATTCTAAATCCAAAATAATATAATTCATTGACATCGTCCATTCTTGTCGCTAATCTATATAAAACAGAATAACATAAAATTAACGTTTCTACAACTACTATCATATCCGCCGTAATGATGTTACGATTCACTGCGTTCCGGCAGCATTATTATTCTGATTTTGCAGTATGTCGATAATCTTTTATTGCATTTTACTAAAAATACGCGCTATACTATAGTTGGTTGTATTATTATGCACAAATAAGCACCCTATTATTTTTACAATTGTTACAAATAATAGCTCCCCCCTAATCACTGCACGGAGTCCGTTCATTCGGTGCAGCGATTTTATTTTGCATATTCTTTCTCACACGATTAAAAAACAGGTCTCTCCCACTGAAACCGCTTCATATCTACATACCCGTCAACAAATTCCACGCCCTCCGCTTTTAACAATTCAACCTGCCGGTTTCCACCTCCGAACGCAAATGCCTCCGATACCCTGCCTTCTCTATTAACCACACGATAGCAAGGAATATTATCCGGGTCCGGATTGACATGAAGCGCATACCCAACCACCCGCGCCCACCGTCTGTTCCCCGCAAGCGCGGCAACCTGGCCATACGTCGCAACCTGCCCGTACGGAATCTGTTTTACAATTTCATATATTTTTTCAAATACGGATTGTTCCATAAAATACCTCCGCTTACAAGGGAATACTGGAAATTTTCAATTATTGTATGTAATTTTTTTCCGTCTGTCAATAATGCATACAAAAACTTATTGCCAGTTTATAAAATTGCATAAATAAAGTATCAAATTCAAAACAGAAAATTCAGAAAAAACATTGAATAAAAATTATGAAACCGATATAATAACATCAGCAACAGAAACTAATCTGACAGCATTGTTTAAAATACGCAAAAGAAAAAACTGTTGTATATAAAGGAAAGAAAAAATTCTAATACTGTCTTATGAGCATCTCGCTTATAATAACGCTAATAAAAAATAACAGAATGAGAGGTTAGAACATTATGAGCAAAAGATTTGGCATATTTTTTGTAACCGCTGTGTTGACCACTGCGTTGTTTGGCTGCGGCGGTGTAAGAGAAGAAAATGACATTGCCGATACGGACGCTGCATCACAAAATACCAGTAAAAACAAAGATGTGGAATTGGTCGTTTGGGGCGCCGAAGAGGACGAGGCGCTATTGCAGCAAATTTTTGAGAGCTTTCAGGAAGAATACAAAGAACAGGCTAATTTCAATATCACATTTGCCCCCCAAAGTGAATCCGGCTGTAAAGACGCTTTGATGGCAGATTTGGAAGCAGGCGCCGACGTCTTTGCTTTTGCCGATGATCAGTTGAATACCCTTGTAGCAGCAGGCGCTTTGGAACCGATAGAAAATGCGGACCAAATCAAATCGCAAAATCTGTCTGGCGCCGTAGAAGCCGCCTGCGTCGGGGATGTGCTGTACGCGTATCCTTTAACTGCAGACAACGGCTATTTCCTTTATTATAATAAGCAATATTTCAATGAGAATGATATAAAAACTTTTGACCGTATATTGCAGATTGCTGAAGAAAATGAAAAAAAGATTACGATGGACTGGTCTTCTGCATGGTATGTTTACGCCTTCTTTGGCAATACCGGTTTGGAAGTCGGATTAAATGATGACGGAATTACGAATTACTGTACTTGGAATGGGACAGATGGTGACATTAAAGGAGTAGACGTTGCCAATGCCATGCTTTCTATTTCCCGCAGTCCCTCCTTCCTAAACACCCAGGAACCTGGCTTTCTTGCAGGAATTCAGGATGGTTCCGTAATTGCCGGGGTCAGCGGCGTATGGAATGCGGTTGCCATGAAAGAAACCTTGGGAGCGAATTACGGCGCAGCCAAACTTCCTACATATACCTGCGCAAACCGGCAAATACAAATGGCTTCTTTTTCCGGCTATAAATTAATCGGCGTCAACGCCTATTCCAAACAGTACATATGGGCATCCCGACTTGCAGAATGGATTTCCAATGAAGAAAACCAACAGCTTCGCTTTGAATTGCGTGGTCAGGGACCCGCAAATACAAACGCCGCGGCATCTGCCAGCGTGCAGGATTCCCCAGCCATTACCGCTTTAATTGATCAGTCGGAATTCTCCTGTCTGCAGCGAATCGGCGGCAATTTTTGGGATCCGGTATCTGCATTTGCCACAAACATGGCTAACGGAAATCCGGGAGGAAAAAGATTGCAGGAACAGCTTGATACGATGGTGGAAGGGATTACCGCCCCATAAAAAATACATCTGTTTTGTTTGGAGGATATAGGGATTATGAAGAAAAAACTGAACATCAAATATCGATTAATATTACCCATTGCCCTGCTCGGAATTGTAGCGCTTATATCAAATATCCTTGCAGTTTCCAATATCAAAAATGTCAATGACAATGCCGCCAATATCGCGGATAATTATATGGAAGGAAGAACCCAGCTGGCAAAAATCCACCAGTCCGTTATGAACATACATAAAATGGCATTATCACATATTGTAGCTACCGATTATAATACGATGATTACCCTTGTCAACGACATCAAAGAAGAAGAGAAAAAACTGGATGGTATGCTGACGGAATACGAAATCTACATTACCAATGACGACAGGGAAACTTATAATGCCCTGCTTTCCGACTACGATTCATTAAAGCACGCTCTCGTTTTTCTTGTATGCGCCAGTGCATCCGGAAAAACGCAGGATGCCTATGCCTTTGCCAACGGCGATGTGGCATCCTTCAATACTGCGGTCGAAAACAATATCGCTGTTTTGGACAATTCCATCAGCAGCCGGACAACGCAGGCAAGAGCGCAGCTTTCTTCCGTTTACCTTAGCTCTATGATTACGAACAGTGCATCCGCTCTCACCTGTATTATACTCGTATTCACTACGGTTTCCCTTATCCTAAGATCTGTCGTTAAGCCGATAAAAAATATTTTGGAAACACTTCGGGGATGTTCCGGACGTATCAGCGGCGTGGTTGACGAGGTTTTGTCAAGAACACGCACTTCTAGCGAAAGCGCTATGGACTTATCCGCTCTTGCCGAGGAGCTGTCTGCAACAATTCAGGAAGTGGCAAGCAATACTTCCCTAATTAATCAAAATGCGAAAAACGTACAGCGGGATGCAGAAAGTATGGCAGAGGAATGCGGAAAGATTACGGATTACTGCACTGCAATGAACATAAGGGCTGAAGAAATGGGACAATCCGCACAGGTAAGCCTGAATAATACTAACGCCAAAATAAAAGACATTTTAGATGTCTTAAACGAAGCCATTGAAGGAAGCCGCAGCGTGGATCAGGTAGACAGCCTGACTCATGCTATTTTAGGGATTGCTTCGCAAACCAACCTGATTGCCCTGAATGCCTCCGTTGAGGCGGCAAGAGCCGGGGAAGCAGGAAAAGGCTTTGCCGTAGTCGCAGAAGAAATCCGCCAGCTTGCAGCCTCCAGCAGCGAAACTGCAAACCGTATTCAAAAAGTAAATGCTACCGTAACCCAGGCTGTATACAACCTTTCCGAAAATGCCCAAAATCTTGTAAATTATATTGAGGATTCGATCCTAAAAGAATTTCTTTCCTTTGTTGCCTCCGGGCAGCAATATCAGGACGATGCCGCTTATATCCGGCAGGCTATGGCTGAGTTTAATGCCAACACTGACCGTTTAAAATCTTCCATGACGGAAATCGTAGCATCCATAGGAACCATTACAAAAGCCATTGATGACGGCGCCTCAGGTATTTCTGGCGTCGCGGACAGCGCTCAGCATTTGGTAACAGATATGACGGAAATCACAAGCCGCATGGATGTAAATCATAAGGTTGCATCCGAATTGGAACAGGAAACAATAACATTTGCTAACTTGTGATAAAAGGCGAACTTCACAACAGAAAAAAGGCTAATTAATAACGCCTGCTATTTTTGAGTCATAATCTACGACAATGACCCAAAAATAGCAGGCGCAAAATACTTCTATAATTCTATCAATTCTTAGCAGCCGTTAGAGAATACGGATTTCGCCGCAATTCTCAATTTTTTTCTCAATATGCGACACAATCACCGAATCCTCAATCACAATATTATCAATGACCGGCTTTCCGTCATTGTCTCCGACAATTTCAAACGCCGTAAGGTCAATACCTTCTGCCTTTAATCCATACTCCGCACTGCTGCAGATAATATTCTTCAAGGTAATATTTCTAAAATACGGTATATCCTCTGCCTTTATCACCTTCGACTTCTCCTCCGACTCACGATAATCAAGCACATACCCCATTGTAAAAATAATCGCTTCTTTTTCAATATCAATCATCTGTATTCCGTCAAGCGTAATATTCTCAACTACACCGCCTCTTCCTATCGCCGACTTAAAACGAATACCAACATCCGTCCCAATAAACGTACAATTCTTAACCTCCACATTGCGCACACTGCGCGACATCTCACTTCCAACCACAAAACCGCCATGACCGTGATAAACCGTGCAGTTACTTATCCGCACATCCTCTGTCGGAACCTTCGTCGCCCTTGCCTTCTCACCCTTTCCAGACTTCATGCAAATCGCATCGTCGCCCACATCAAATGTCGTCCCGGTAATCTCCGCGTAGCGGCAGGATTCAAGATCAAGTCCATCCCCATTTTGTGCATAATATGGATTTCGAATATTCGCATTTCGAATTGTCACATGCTGGCAAAAACAAGGATGCAGATTCCACGCAGGTGAGTTCTGCAGCGTTACATCTTCTATTAAGATATGATCGCACTGATACAGACGCACCATAACAGGCCGGAAAAAGTCCCAATATTTTTGCGCCGTATCAAGTCTCTCAAGCTCCGGCGATTTCTCCTTACTCTTATTCCACCCGTCAAAGCTCGTCTTTGTCGGCAGCCAAATCTGACCGTCTTTTTCCGTCACTGTATAAGAAGATTTCTTTAACAACGCATCCCATTGTCTCTGTGTCATTTTAAACTGCTTAATAGGACGCCAAAGCTGACCGCTTCCATCAATTGTTCCCGTTCCCGTAATTGCAATATTTGACGCATTTTCCGCCATAATTGGGGATTTCGCACGAATACATTCCATCCCCTCAAAGTCCGACATATAAAGAGGATATTCTTCTTCACTTTTATCAAACAGCAAAACTGCACCATTCTCCAAATGCAGGTCAATATTGGACTTTAATTCTATCGGTCCCGACAGCCAAATTCCTGACGGAACCACCACCTTTCCGCCTCCGTCTGCATTTGCTTTCCAAATTGCCGCATTAATCGCTTCCGTGTTTGACTGTGTTCCGCCGTTTACTGCTCCAAAATCCTTGATATTGTATTCCTTGTCTAGAATGTTAGGTAATTCAACTGTAAAATTACTCATTCATCGTTACGCCCCTTTCTAAATTATACGTGCAATAGATTAAATTACTACGGCTTTCTGTCATTTCTATTCTATTTCACAATCGTATCCCGTATCTCATCAAGCTGCGCATCCGTCATTTCCTGCGGCTTCATCACAAGACTTTGATTATCGTTATTGTAACGCGGTATCAGATGCACATGAAAATGAAATACTGTCTGTCCCGCCACTTCATTATTGTTCTGCACAATGTTAAATCCGTCCGCGCCCAGCTTTTCCGTCATCAGCGCCGCCATTTTTTTTGCAAGCGGAAACACCTTTGCGGCGGTATCGTCCGCAATCTCATAAATATTTTTATAATGGTTTTTTGGCATAATCAGCGAATGCCCTTTTGTGGCAGGCGCCATATCCATAATTACGCGAAAATCCTCATCCTCATAGATCGTCCGCGAGGGTATCTCACCGTTTGCAATTTTGCAAAAAATACAGTTATCGTCTTTCATTTTCATCCTCCTTCTGTATGCATTAAAACTTATATAACAAATCAAGTGTCCGAAGCGCCTTAAAATCGCCTTTCATCTTCACGTCGCCCGCCATAAATGCTCCTTGGAAGGTCATGCGCCCCTGAACAATCTCATTCATAATCCGCGAAGACAGCCGCATCTCCACATCAAACGTATCGCTGTCACCGTAAAAACATTCCATTTCCGTATGGTCCACCTTCACAATTAACGGCTGTTTTGATTCTGGAAGATTAAACTTATATACGGCATGAAATCCCGGCTGCGGATAGAAATGGTCGCGCAGATCCTGCAAAAACATGGTGCTGTCCATCTCCCCCGACGCACCCATCAAGTCCTTAAACATACTCGCAAGCTCCTGAATATCCTCCTTCTGCTTCTGCACGTAAAGGTCGTCGCTTGCAAGCTCGGAAAGCTGTTCTGCCTCCTGCGGCGTCAGGTTGAGACTCTGTGTAAAGGATATTTTTTGTTTTACCGCCTGATTGCTGCACGGGAATACTGCCGTTTTCTGATTAATGGAACGGTACAGGTCCTCCGTGCGCTTTTCAATGACTCTCGCATAATTTGCATTCTCCTCAAGCTCCGCAACATCCGCAAAATAGCCGCTGATGCCGGTCACCGGAAGTCCTCCGAGAATTTCCCACGCCTCCGTAAGGCTTGTCAGTGCATCGCGTTCACCATAAGTAGTTGACATAACTATCGGGCACATATATAAATTAGAAATCTTTTCCTTATCCCCGTACAGCCAGCAGGAATCCAAAAACTGCTGCATCCATCCTCCCACGCCGAACCATTCTACTGTAGTCGCAAGAATAACGCCATCCGCGTCCTTTAAGGTCTGCGAAAGCGTGATAATGTTGTTCTTAAACTCATACAAATCATAACGCTCCATATTGACATTTAGCTCACGCAGTACCTCCTGCATTTTATTCAGCACATACAGGGTAGGATCTCCGATTAGCCCCCTGCCTCCGTAATAAATGTTGATTTTCACCTGATTTTCCTCCCGTTTATCGATTTCCTTTAAATGCTTCTATCACATTCATAAACGCCATAATCAGCGCACCGAAAATCAGTCCGCCGACATGTGCCGCGTTGTCTATACCTTCCGAACGCATACCGTCATATACCATATAAACGATTGCAAAAATCATTCTGCCTACGGAAATATCCTGATAGCGTCCGTTATGAATGACCACAAGAATCAGCATTGCGCCGATTAGTCCGAATATCGCTCCGCTTGCGCCTACCGACGTGTGGTGATTTCCGCTGAGCAGTACATTTGCAATCGAAAAGAGCCCGCCGCCTATTCCCGAAAGTATGTATAAAATTGCAAAGCGGGCATGACCAATGACGCGTTCGAGCATTTCACCCAGCGCAGCCAAAAAAATCATATTGCTTACAATGTGGTCTATTCCTCCATGCATGAACATGCTTGTAAAAAATCTGTAATACTCGCCGTCCAAAAGCACGCGCTCCGCGTCCATGCAACCCCTATTATACACTACCTCGCCCGCATATGTACAGTACATATATATGATAATGTTTATCGCGATCAATATGATCATGACTGTATAGTCACGGTAGTCAAATGATTTTTGTTCCTGCATTTTTTTCTTCCTTAATTTTATATTTTATATATCGTATTTCATTCTTTCTCTTCGCTGCCGCTTTTTGTACTTTATTATATAGAATACTCTGCTATATTTCAAGCTTTTAAGTTGACATAATTTTAAATTTCCAATCATTGCGGAGTTGACATAACTATACCGCTTTGATAAACTTTTACTGTATTTGTATTAATTTCGACAATATTTTTATTTTATTACGAAAGGATTTAAGATACTATGTTACATAAAAAATATTATCGCATTTTGTCACTTATTCTGTGTACCGCACTCTTTTCCAATGCTGTACCTCATACAGTGAATGCTGCGCAATTATATGATAAAAATGACACATATGTCATAAATGAAGAAAGTTCAGAGCCTGAAGCAGAACAGGAAACGGAACGTTTTTCTAATATGGAAAGCTCTCATGCCGAAACGGAAAATTTTTCCGAAAAAGAGACCGAATCTGAAGTTCGGACAGAAGCAGAAACAGAGATTCATACGTCAGAAGCCCCTGAAACTTCTTTTGAAACAGAAACTTCTTCGGAAACGGAAACTTCTTTTGAAACAGAAACTTCTTCAGAAACAGTTACCGAACCGGAAACGGAAACCGATTCTGCGAGCAGTGATTTTGAAGCGGAATCTGAAACAGAGACATCTCTTGAATTAGAAACAGAATCGGAGACGGAATCTGAAACAGAACATACAACGGACGTTGCAAAACTGCAAAACGCTGTGGAAGAATTCAACACCCTTGCCGATACCAAGCCTTTAATGGCGCTTTTATACCGCACGAATTCCTACAACGTCCGTCAGTCCCCGTCCTGTGACAGTGATACCGTCGCCGTGATTGAAAGCGGTCATACGCTCTATGTAAAATCCGCAGCAATAGTTGACGGCAATATATGGTATCAGGTGAAGTTTGGCTTAAACGGTACGGAATATACGGGATATGCGGAGGCATATTATCTCGCATATTCTGACGAGGACTGGATTTCATGGGTAAGCACATTAAATGACACAAGTGTCATAAATTCATTTGCCTCCAACGGAAAAGCGGACACCTCAGATATTGACGCATTTCCCGTTTTTTATCGCGACAAGCTCAGAGCATTGAAAGCGCTTCACCCAAACTGGACCTTTGTTCCCATGAATACAGGGATTGATTTTAATACGGCTGTCACAAATGAAATGGGTGACAAAAGCCTTATTCAAAATACAAATAGCAACGCGGAAAAAGGCTGGGTTGGAAAGACTTACGGAAGCGGTTGGTATTATGCCACAAAAGACGCGGTTATGCATTATATGGACCCCTGCAATTTCCTTACGGAAAATTACATTTTCCAGTTCGAACAGCTTACATTCAACAGCTCTTACCATACCGTATCCGCCATTCAGAATTTTTTAAACGGAACGTTTATGAAGGGTAAGCTTCCCGATGATGCGGGCAAAACGTACGCACAGGCATTTTTTGAAATCGGCAAAAGCAGGTCGCTCAGTCCTATTCATTTGGCATCACGTGTCTATCAGGAACAAGGCAGCGGAAAGTCCGCGTTGATTTCGGGCACTTACAACAATTATAAAGGCTATTATAATTATTTTAATGTAAAAGCATCCGGAAAGACAGAACAGGAAATTATTGAAAACGGTCTTTCCTACGCCAAATCGCAGGGATGGAATACACATTATAAATCTCTTGCGGGCGGCGCGGCAACCATTGGAAACAATTACATTTTAAAGGGGCAGGATACGCTCTATCTCGAAAAATTTAACGTGGACGGAAGCTACTATCCGCTCTACACGCACCAATATATGCAAAATATTCAGGCGCCGGCAAGCGAAGCCATTACCACAAAAAAAATGTATGCAAACGCCGGAAGCCTTGATTCCGCATTTGTGTTTAAAATACCGGTATTTTTGAATATGCCTGAGGAACAGCATCTTGAAAGCATTTCACTTGATAAGAGCACGCTGATCTTACAGACTCCTGATTCCCTTACCGGAGCTCCAACGGACCTTGACACACATGACGCGTTGACCGTTCGCTACAATCCTGCAAACACCTCTGATGAAATTACCGTCAAATGGAAATCATCAAATTTAAATGTTGCAGGAATCACTGCTTCCGACAGCGACGGCAAAATCTTTGTTACTGCCGAAGGCGAAGGTACGGCAACGATTACGGCAACCGCAACTGCAAAAGATCCTGACACAGGCAATACGACGGTAAAAACCGCTGACTGCCAGGTTCGCGTTCTTGCTCCTGCTCCTGAAATTGAAACATGTACGGTTACCTTTATGGATAAAGATAACACGACTGTATTAAAAACCATTGAAACGCCGTATGAGGGAAGCATCGCGGAAACGGATTTTCCTATAATTTCAGTTAGTGACGACGAACTTTTTATCGGCTGGTTTACGGAAAAAGGCGGGAAAGGCACACTTTTTGACAGTACCACTGTTCTATCCGCAAATGAACTTGTCGTTTACCCGTATTGTGAAGTACAAGGAAAGGGCTTTTATGTTCTTCCCATAAGCGACCACGTATACACGGGAAGCGCCATAAAACCTGAAGTGCAGGTATTTGACAGCGTTCTGAACACCGACGGGACCCACAGACTGATTACACTGGAAAAAGGAAAGGACTATACGGTTGCTTATAAAAATAACAAAAATGCAAATACGAAAGACAGCGCGTCTCCTGCTGTCGTAATAAAAGGAAAGGGCAATTACACAGGTACGGAATACACCTACTTCAACATTATTCCTAAGCCGCTGACAGACAAAGATATTTCCGTTGAAAATATGACGGTCGCCTACAACGGAAAAGTCCAAAAACCGACGCCTGCAATATACCGCGCGGGCAAAAAGCTTTCGGTGAAAAAAGACTTTACACTGTCCTATCCCGAAACCGGTAAAAATGCATATACCGACGCAGGCACTTATCCTGTAACTATTACAGGCGCAGGCGGCTACTCCGGTACGCTGACCATTTACCAAAAAATCACTTCTGACATATTGATGAGCAAAGTAAAGGTTGAAAAAATACCAAATCAAACTTATGATGAAGCTTTGGCAGACAGCGGACAAGGCATGACACCTAATAAATTAAATGTTTCTTATGGAGACCGCATCCTTGAGGAGGGCAGGGACTATTCTGTCAGATATGCAAATCATCTGTCCGTCGGAACAGCTACTGCTTACATTACCGCCAAGAACGGAACCGGATTTTCCGGTACAAAGTCAGTGACTTACAAAATTGTCGGATTACCTGTCAACAAAGCTGTGGTCAGCGGAATTGAGCCTAAATCCTACACGGGCATGGAACGCGATGTTCTGCAGGAAGACGCGGTTCTTACATATAACGGTAAAGCCCTTCAGGAAAACAAGGATTACACGGTTTCCTACTCGAACACCACAAAAGCAGGCACTGCGTCAATCCTTTTCAAAGGCATTAACGGTTACAGCGGACAGCTTAAAAAAACGTACAAAATTACGCCGCTTGACATTACCGACAACGCAATTACCATGACTTACACGACGCAGGATGCAGCGGACACACCAATTTCAATTACCTCGCTGTCGCAGATAACCTCGCCTTACATGAAAGGAAGCACCTGTCCGGATATACAGCTTTATTTATACGGCACACCGCTCACAAAGGGTAAAGATTATACCGTTAAATACGCAAATAACAAGCAGGTTACTACTTCGGATTTGGAGGAGAAAAAACTTCCCGCAATTACCGTGACGGGCAAAGGTAATTTTAAAGGCTCGTTAAAAGGTACGTGGGTCATTACGGACAGCGCATTTGGCGGCAGCAGTGATAAGGTAAAGCTTGTATTGAAAGATATGGTATACAAGAACAAGCCGGGTAAGTTTAAGACTGCTGTCACTTTAATTGACGCGAACGGGGCAAAGCTTTCGGCTGGCAAAGATTATGACAAGAGTGTCCTATTTTCATATGATACGGATACCGTTATAAAAACTGCCGACGGCAGCAAGGTATCTCGCAAGGCAGGCGATACTGTCAATGATAACGACATTCCCGACGCAGATACGGTAATCCGTGTAACCGTGAAAGGTTTGGGTGCATACAAAGGGGATGACAGCGCTGCCATTATCGGCACATATCGTATTATCAGCTCTGACATTGCAAAAGCAAAAGTCAGTGTAAAAGCAAAAGCATATCAGAATGGCGATGCCGTTACACTTACGGCAGATGACATTCAAATTACGCTCAACGGCGACACTTTAAAATATGGAACGGACTATACCATAGACACCGCAACCTACGCCAACAATTTGAAAAAGGGCAAAGCAAGCGTCATACTCAAAGGGCTTGGCAAGAATTACGGAGGCGAGAAAAAAATTTCCTATACGATTAATTCGAAAGTGTTGGTTTGGTGGAAAAACCTAGTGTACTAGTATATTAGTTTGGAAAAATTTTCCGGTTATTTACATATAAATGTTTACATTTAACTATATTATACTTGACAGAATCTGATAAAAAGTAGTAAAATATTTTATAATTTCACTAAACATTATTTTATATTTTTTATGCATTGTTAAAGTCACAATGCGGAAAGGACAAAAGATGGACGCAAAGGTAACTGGTATTGTATCATACTTATCATGGATTGGTTGGATTATTGCATTTTTTGCAGGAGACAAGGAAGGCGCAAAGTTTCATTTAAACCAATCATTGGTTATAATGATTGGTATGACTGTATTATCAATTTTGTCTGTTGTAGCAGGCGTAATACCTGTAGTAGGGTTAATCATTTCCCTTGTAGTAGGCATTCTTAGTCTCGCATTATTCGTATTTTGGATTATGGGACTTATTGCAGCATGCAAGCAGGAAGAGAAGGCAGTTCCTGTCATTGGTAATATTCAGCTCTTAAAGTAATTCACAATTTTTAATTGACATTACCTATAAAAAGCATCATACCATAACTATAAATAAGTTATCATATGATGCTTTTTCTATTGTTAGATACTTAAAACATTAACAATTGTTTATAGTTTCGTTCTCTTTTCTTATTCTCTAAAAGTCTGTTAAATACTTTGGATAAAGTTTTAATAATTAAGAAATCCTTATCAGAATAATTAATGTTTATTTATAACACATACATTTTCAACGCAGTTTATACATAAGAAACATCTATCATATATTTATGTAATGAAACTTTTAAAATCTCGCAAATAACATTATATGAAATATCCCGCTCTCACAATAACAGGTAATCTCCCCGCCGATTTTATCCGAAAACGCCTGCACACTCTGCATTCCCCATCCGTGATTGCCTCCTTTTCTGCTTTTTGGCAGACCTGTGTATGAGTCAAACACAATCTCCGTATCATATTCGTTTTTCATATGAATCAGCAAGTGGTCATCCTCACACCGGATCTTTACATCCACAAACTTCCGCTCATTCTCAAAATCCCTAACACAGTCCATTGCATTCTCAAAAAGATTGGCAAGCACCAGCGCGAACTCATAACCGTTGACCGGAATCTCCTTTGCGACGACAATATCCCCCCGCACCACAACATTCAAGGAATCCGCCTTTTCCATCACATGGGAAAGGATGGTATTCACAATCAAATTCTCGCAATACTTTTTGATTTTATTCTCATCCGCAACTGTGTTGATATGCGCCGTCACACGCTTAATCTCGCCATACTCCCCCTGCTCCAAAAATGCATCAATCATATTGGAATAATGACGCATGTCATGCCGCAGAATGTGCAGATTTTTCTCCGACTGCTCCACTGAATAATACTGATTTTCCAATCCTTTAATATATGCTTCAAACATCACGTTTTTCCAATAGGTATCTGCCCGGTCGGATTCACTCTCCACATACCGGAACGCAACCACATACGACGTCAGCATAGTCGCAATCAGCACCATAACACCAATAATATTTTCCGGAATGTCATACAGCGTGTTCGGGAAAAAGGCAAAGTAGGAAAAACTGCAATAAAAAAGCACCGGAATCAAGCACAGCTCCCACCAGTTTTTAACCGATTCCTTAAATTGAAATTTAAGCCAAATCTCCCGGGTTCTCCGATACAAAATAAACAAAATACCGGCATGAACCGCAAAGCTTCCTGCCAAAGAAACAGCCGCATTACCTGTCCAAATGTCAAACACAGTCGCGGCAACACTTCCCACAATCACATAATTGGAGGCGCTCAGACCTGCAAAAAGCGCCTTGCTGTCCCTTTTTTGCGACAGAAAAAGTCCCGTAAACTGTACCACGAATATCTGAAAAATTGTCACAAATGTATAACACCCGTCACTGTCCGGAAACGCGTTCAGTTTCATGCAGTCCGTTACGCACAATGTAACAAAGGCAAGCACACAGATAACCGCCGTCTTCCTCCTGGAATAGCGGCACGCAATAAACAGGTACAGAAACAGCATCAGGAAAATATGGCTTATCATATAGTACATATTGTTATAATACACTGTTTGCGCCCCCTAACTGTAATAGTCCGTAACAAAAAGAAGATATTCCTTCTTAACATCCGCCGCCCTGTTTTTGCTAACCGGAATACTTTTTCCGCTTTCCATCAGTACAGTTTTTTGTGTTAATTTTTTAACATAGCGCATATTAATCAAAAAGGATTTGTGAACCTGTATAAAACTCTTATCTTCTGCAATTTCCTTAATTTCCTCATTAAACGATTTTCTAATAAAAATGCTCTTTATTAATTCACCATCCGTCAGCCAAATATTCAATACGCGGGAATAATTCTCAATATACTCGATTTTAGAATATGGCACTGCCACAAGCCCGTTTTTTGTCTTTACCGAATAGACAGGCTCCTTTTCCGTTTTGGTAAGGGACAGCGCATAATCAATCGCCTCAAAAAACTGCTCTTCGCTGACCGGCTTTAACAGATACCGTATGGCACGCACACCGTATGCCTCAAATGCAAAATCGTCTGACGAAGTAATATAGACAATAACGCTTTCCCTGCCGATACGCCGGATTTCGCTCCCAATATCAATCCCCGTCTTTTTTGACATAATCATGTCTAATATATAAATGTCTGCCAGGTCTTCTGTTTGTATTTTCTGATAGAGTGTTTCGGCATCTAAGAACTTCTCTGTGTCAAGTCTTATATTTGAATTGGCTTGCCTGTAACTTGTCAGCAGCCTTTCAATCTTTGCCAAATCCTTCTCGTCGTCGTCGCAGACTACAATCTTCATATGTACTTACTCCTTTTTTCCCACAAAAATACCGTAAAACGTGCAGACAGACTGTATTCGTTTCACGGTAAATTTTATTCTTTTAAATTTAGTATAGCATAGGATTTATACAATTACTATGATTGTTTTTAAACCTTTTTGAGCCGTATCTTCTTATATTAAGATTATCCTAAAATCCACAAGCCAATATTCTTACCGTTTCGGTATTATAATCCTACAGCAAAATCCCCCGCTCTCTCCCTTGTCGAATCGCACGCGCCAATGATGAAACGCCGCAATCTGCCGCACAAGGCGGATACCGAGTCCGTGCTCAGGAAGTTTGTTTGATTTTATCTTTGCATTAAAACGCCTCAGCTGTTCCCCGCTTGCGCCGCAGCCGTTGTCGGACAATTCCAATATGTATTTCCTAAACGTGGGAGACTGCTTTTTCGTAAGGGATACCGCAATTTTGCAGCCCTGAGGATTGTGAATAATGGAATTGTTCACTAAATTTTCAATCATCCGTTTTATCAGCTCCTTATCGCCTTTGACGGACAGCTGCTCCAGTTCTTCGGATATACTAACACAAATGTCATATTCATCATCAATATTCCTATTTACGATTTCGCAGATTGTATCACGGATAACTGCGGGCAGCAAAACCGGTTCCTTTTTCCAGCTTCCCATTCCATAAGTAAGCTTATTTTCTGTATTCAGGTTGGTGACTAAATTTTTAATGCGCACCGCCTGTTCCTCTATCGCCTGTGCACGGCGAAAAATGCCGCCTTCATTTTCTGACACATGTGTCATATTTTCCTGCATCATGGTTTTGTCGGCGTCCTGTGCAATATGCAAAATTTCGTCGGCGTAACCTATCACCAAGGACAGTGGTGTGCGGATGTCGTGTGACACGCCGGCAATCCATGTCGTGCGCTCCTTTTCACGCCTGCGGTGATCCTGTTTTACCGTAACAACCAGGGTGGCAATTAGTACCGCTATATTTACAATTAACATGCTTGGCAAAGCGTAAATATATGTTACAACGGTTGCTCCCTGATAGGTCAATGTGTATTTCCATGTCTTTCCTTTTTCCGTCCCGAAGACTACAATTCCGTTATCCGTGATATGCGTGTAGACGGGATAATCCTGCAGATAATACCGCGAAAATTTCACCGCGTCTGCTATTGTGTACTGCCGCGGCAGCTCCTTTGGCATACAATACTCCCACAGCACAGTACCGTCGTTGTCCAGCAAAAACACAAATCCGTTATGCGCATCCACATAATCCTTGTGTTCCTGCGTCAAATCATAATGGTTTATTCCGTTTTCATCCGTATTTTTTTCAAGACCGCTTGCAACATATTCAACATATACATTTGCTATACTGTCTTTTGCCTGTATATATGCAAGTACAAAAATGTCCGCCCAAAACAGGAAAAACAGCGTTGCAATTGTCAGTACAATGTATTTTATAATATTGTAAATATTGCTTTCGAGTTTTTTCACGTTTTTAACCATGCACCTTTCGCTTTTAATCCTTCAGCTTGTATCCTAAACCCCTGATATTGAGCAGATGCGTGGGTTTGGACGGATTTTCCTCAATTTTCTCGCGCAGATGTCTGATATGCACCATCAGGGAATTTTCATAACCATAGCTGCCGTCGGGCCAAAGCGTATCGCAGAGCGTGTTAATGGACAAAATGCGCCCTTTATTTTCGCATAGTTTTTTCAAAAGTACGTACTCTTTTGCCGTGAGTGCATAACTTTCCTCTCCCACATTGATTGTGCCTGCATTCCAATCGACGGTGGCTTTTCCGATTTTGTCCGCCGCGTTTTCGGCATCGATATGATAAGTGCGTTTTAAGACGGATTTAATCCTGAGCAGCAGTTCTTCGGGAAGAAACGGCTTGGTCACGTAATCGTCCGCGCCAAGTCCCAAACCACGCAGCCTTGCCCTGTCTTCATCGCGCGCCGAGAGAAATATGACACAGATGTCATTTCCTTTTATTTTCTTCATTTTTTCAAACAGTTGAAAGCCGTCGCCATCGGGTAGCATGACATCCAAAATCAGCAGATGGTATTCGTTTTTTTCAATTCGCGCTATTGCCTGCGCACTGTCTGCCGCTGTGTCCACATGCCAAAAACCGTCGTTTTTAAGCAGGTCTTTTAACATTTTCAAAAGCGGCGCCTCGTCGTCGACCAAAAGTATTTTGCTGTCATATAGTGTCATGTTTCCACACCTTCCTTCTGTTGTTCAATTTGCATTTATATTGGTTTGTATTCATTATAATACGGATTATTGGCATTCGCATTTATTTTTGCCAAAATTAAGGTAATTATAAGGTAACATTCATGTTCTTTTAATATAACGGTTTTATGATTTCTGTTGAAAGCAATCAAAATTTGCTGTTATTCTAACAGGAAGGACGAAACCACCATGAACATTATTGAAACGAAAAACCTTACTAAAGGCAGCGGCGCAGCTATGCGCGTCAGCGATCTTGACCTGGCAATTCCCGAGGGCTGCGTCTACGGCTTTCTTGGTCCGAACGGCGCGGGCAAAACGACGACATTAAAACTGCTGCTCGGGCTGCTTAAGCCGACAAACGGCATAATCACTTTTTTCGGGCAGAAAATGACGGAGCAAAACCGCCTGTCCATTCTTGCTCACACGGGGAGCCTGATTGAAAATCCAAGTTATTACGGGCATCTGACGGGACTGGAAAACCTTCAGATTATTGCAAAACTCAAAAAAGTTCCCGCCGCGGAAATTGAAAAAGCGCTGAACACCGTACGCCTTTATGAGCAGAAAGACAAAAAGGTCAAGCAATACTCGCTCGGCATGAAACAGCGGCTCGGAATTGCAATGGCATTGCTTGGCAACCCACGCGTGCTGATTTTGGACGAACCGACAAACGGACTGGACCCTGCAGGCATACGGGAAATGCGCGAATTTATCAAGGACCTTCCAACGACGCACCAAATGACGATCATCGTATCCAGCCACCTTTTGAGCGAAGTGGAGCAGATGGCGGACATGGTCGGCATTATTCATCACGGAAAGCTTGTTTTTCAGGGGACAATGGCGACGCTTGAGGCACAGGGCGACGAGCTTGAGGAAGTCTTTCTAAAACTGACGGAAGGCGGTGAAAGTCTGTGAATTATTTATCAATAGAATTGCGAAAAACAAAACGGCGCGGCATTTGGCTTGTTCCCACCGCACTGTTTTTCTTCCTTATGATATGGCTTGGGCACTCCTACACAGGCAGCAACGGTAACAGCCATATCCAATACGGTTGGATGGATGTGCTTTACTATACACCGCTGCTCAACGCAATTTTGATTCCGACAGCAATTGCAGTACTTGCAAGCAGGATAATTGATATGGAGCATAAAGGTAATATGTGGAAACAGCTTGAGACCATGCAAAGCAGGCGCGCGCTGTTTCTTGCAAAAACACTATACGGTTTTTGCGCCGTTTTGCTCTTTTCCCTTGCGGAAGTGTTCGGATTTCTCGTGCTCGGAACGCTGTTTGGATTTGCAGGGACACCCGATTGGTGGTCTCTTGGCTTGTTTTTTGTGCAGACGCTTGTCATCAGCTTCAATTTGTATCTGCTTCAAATGATTATCTCCATAGTGTTCTCAAATCAGGCGGTTGCGCTCTGCGTGGGGCTTTGCGGAAGTATGGCGGGACTGTTTCTGATGTTTCTTCCGCAGTGCCCGATTTTGCGGTGTATTATACCGTGGGGACACTACGGCGCGGCGATGTTTGTAGGCATGGACTGGAATGCGGAAACGCGAAAGCTTGTCGGATTTTATTATATGCGGCAGGATAACGGTGCAGTATGGTTTATCGCGGTGTGGTTTATTGTTCTGACAGTCGGCGGATGGCTATTGTTCAAAAACATGGACACGGACGGCTATCATTTTCAGGGTATTTTCGGCAAACGAAATGCGGTTTTGGTATCGCAAAAGCCTGTGCGCATTCCGCTCCTGCCAACGGAACTGATGAAGATAAAACGCACTCCGATATGGATTGCGTTCCTCGTTCTTCCGCTGATTTCCGCATTGATTGGGACGGCGAATTTTCTGAACAACCTTGAGATTTTAACGAGTGGTTGGTACTCGCTGTGGACGCAGGTTTCGCTGTTTCTCTGCTATATTTTCATGCCGCCTTTGCTTGGCGTTTACGCAAGTTATCTGTGGCGTTTGGAGCATAACGGCTCGAATTGGAACATGATTTTGACGCATTCCTCCGCATATCGGATTGTGTGGAACAAGCTCGCGGTCTGTGCAGTTGTTTCGTTGTTTACCATGCTGTGGCTTGGCATTCTGTTTATCGTCTGCGGACGGTGTGCAGGCCTTACCGCACCGGTTCCCATTGAGCTTGCAGACTGGATGCTTTTTGGATTTATCGGCAGTGTTTCGGTCTGTGCGGTACAGTTATTTTTGTCGCTTATCATCCGAAGCTTCGCCATTCCAATCGGGTTGGGGCTGGTCGGCGGCGTCGCGGGGCTGGTTGTCACTGCAAAAGGGTTCGCGTATGCATTGCCTTACGGTCTGCTGAGTATTGGACTGCGCGCGAACAATCCGAACAGGGCGTTGAATTATGAACTGTTTTTGACTTCTTCGGTTATTTTTATACTGCTGTTTTATTTGCTGAGTGTGGTCTATATTAAGCATAATGATGTGAAAACGCAGGGGTGATGAAAGCCCCTGCGAAAACGTCCTGCTGCCATAAGGCACAGCATTTGTTCCTGTTCAGACAGGTCTTCACATTTACTGCAAAGTCCGTAGTAATTTATTCTTCTAATTCGTTGCCCGCAGAAATAAAAAACAATTTATACTTTCCCGCATTGTACTTTTCGGGTTTTCCTTCATAATAGCAACAATATGGCGTTGTCTCATTTACATGATTATATAAATGTTCCGTAATTTGATAGGTATCAAGAAAGTTCTCGTCCTGCGTATATTTGAGCGTTGCATAGCAGTGTTTCTTTTTACCGCCTGCCCGAAAGGTTTCCCCAATCGTGACAGGCACGCGGTACACGTCTTTTTTCATAACCTCTTTTTCCTGCGTCTTCCACCTGTCGTATACCCATATTTCCTTTACAAGATAAAAGAACAATGCGGTCGCGATATAAATGACCGACCCAAAAAAAATGACAACACTGCCGCTTTTTCGTCCATATTCAACAACCGCTTCCCAGCCAATTCCCCGATGCAGTCCCATGCATAATGACCTTTTTGATTCAATGCTGCTCTCCTTCCGCGCCGTTGCGCAAAGCGTCCACGAAAATCCCGTGCATTTTCCTGCAGTCAATCACCGGCTGAGGCTTAGCACGCTCGGTAAAAAACCATTTTCCGTAAGTCCCAATTCCAGCAGATAAACCTGTTCCAAAACACGCTCTGCTCCGCACGCAAACGCCTCCAACGCCTGATAAAATTGTCAAATTCTTCCCCGTACCACATGATTATCCATTCACATAAATCATATAACTCATTCAAGATATAATATAAGTCCGAACTGTTCCCCAAAAGTATGATTATTTTATTCTTTCTTCCATGTTAAGAAAATTCCAATGATTGCACCAACAAGGATAATCGGCGCTATTCTGACAAACAGCCATTCCAATGAGTGAAATGCCACTCCAAGGACAGCGGTTTCGGGATCACTATAATTCCACCCCAAGTAAGGGCTTTCTAACTTCAGTAAGATTACAAAAAAAATTACTATGATTGCGCATAATGAAATAAGCGACCACTGAATCATTTTTCTTCTCGTGGTTTTCCTTTGTGCCAGTTGCAGGTTTATCACCTCCAGTTTTTCTGAAATGGCTTTTAACGTATCATCTTCCGTTTTGACAACAGTTTCTCCCAACAGCGTACTTACGGGTGTTTCAAGCGCTTCCGATAAGGAAATTAACATATCAGAGTCGGGAACTGACAGTCCTTGTTCCCATTTCGAAACAGTCTGCCGCACAACATTCAGCTTGACAGCAAGCTCTTGTTGTGAAAGTCCCTTTGATTTTCTGATTGTTTTAATATTTTCGTTGAGCATTCGTGATAGCCTCCTTTCGATTTCTCCCTTATTGTAGGCGAAACTGCCCGTTGCCACAAGCAACGCAATTTAACATTTGCAGAAAAATAATAAGGAGGCACGAATTTTTACCTGTTACTGGAGCGGAGAAAACCGTAACCGCTTCCAAAAGCTGTACTGAATTACCATCATAATAACCGGCAACTTCTTTCATACGAATCCCCTCATTGTTGTAGTTGTCTCTTCATAACAAGTTACAGTTATTATAAACCATCTCAACGGCAATTACTATAATAATTACAACTCCCGCATCTCCATAATCCGAACCGACCAGCGGTAAAACCCATAAATCATTGCCGCAAAAACGACTGCCATTCCGATGAACAGCTTCACCTCCAAAAACTTTGTGTCTATCAGCTTTGTACCCAAATCAAACGTCGAGTAAACCAACACAATCAGCGCGCCCATAACTGCCATAATAATCATTGTCGCAAGCCCGCTGCGCTCCGCAAACTTCAATTTCATTGCAATTTCAAATGCCACCATAAAATAAACCACCAACAGATACGCCACCGTAAAAGCCAGTTTTTCCGGCAAAGCATTTACGGATTCCGTCCACACAAAGTACTCAAAGGAAAAGCAGATTATACTCATAACCACCCACGTTATCGTCGCAAGCGCAAATCCAAAAACATATTTTTCCCGCACATATTCCCTGCGCGTAATCGGCAGCGTAAACAAAAACGGCATTCCGTTATCGTACTCGTCATATGTGATTGATGTAATCGAAAAAATCGAAAGAATCAATGTCGTAAGTCCGACACTCATTTCAATGTTTCCTGCACCCAATTGCAGCACTGCATACGCCGCAACCACAAACAGGATAAAAATTCCGCGTGTTTTTATCAGCTTTATATCTTTTATCAGTAAACCCTTCATATCGAAAACCTCCAAATAAAATATTTTTCCACAATAACTGTCAAGTCTCATAAACATTTAGAAAATCTTAGGCTGTAGCCTTAGTGTTTCTTAATGTTTTGAATACGCATCATCAAATCCAAACCGCAATTCTCAACCACAACATCAGGGTAATTTTCCACATAAAACTGCTTCTGATTTGTGATGCAGTTATACCCAAACTGCTCCTCAAAGCTATCTATAATATACGTCTTGTCAAGCTTTTCAAACTGACTGCGTGTCGCTTTAATCAACCCATAGCTGCCCAAAATCACATCCGTATCCTCATGCATGACAATTCTGCCTTTATCAATCATGTATACGTCGTCGCAAATCCCCTCCAAGTCGCTTGAAATATGGGAACTGATAAGGATACTGCGCTCCTCCGTTTTCATATATTCCTGTAACATTTCCAAAATTTCATCGCGCACGATTACGTCAAGTCCCGCCGTCGGCTCGTCGAGCACCAGCAAATCCGCATTATGTGACAGTGCTGTCAGAATTTGCAGCTTGCGTTTCATTCCCGTCGAAAATTCTTTGATTTTTTTCTTCAGCGGCAAACCCATGCGCTCACACTCCGACACGAATGTTTCCTTCGAAAAATCATGATACATCGCGTCAAGCATCGGCACATAATCCTTTATCGTCAGATACCCGCCAAATCCCGAATCCGCAAGCACCACGCCAATCCGTTCCCTGTCCTTCACCGTCAGGTCACGTATATTTTTCCCAAACAACTCCACCGTTCCGCCGTCAATTTTTATCAGTCCAAGCATTGCCTTAAACGCCGTCGTTTTTCCTGCTCCGTTTCTTCCGATAATTCCTGTCACCTGTCCCGTCGGTATCTCAAAGGAACAGTCCAAACTAAAATCTTTATATTGTTTTTTTACTTTTTCCAATTTTACCATGATAATCCCCCATTCTTATAAAGACCTGTCATTTTATTTCTTTTTGTCAGGAAACGCAGATTTGGCAGTCTGTGTTTTGCTGCCTCTGCAATATTTATAGCCGACAAGCACTAACTGTCTGTAAGAACAATCTCAAACATCTCCCGAATGTCATCATTTCCCAGTCCGCAGCTGCGAGCCTTTCGAATCGCACCCTCAAACTCCGCCTCCACTTCCTTTTTGCTCTCCTCCAAAATCTGCGCCTGATTCGCGCACGTCACAAAGCTGCCCTTTCCATGCACCGTGACGATAAAGCCCTCTGCCTCAAGCTGGTCGTACGCCTTTTTCACTGTCAGCGCACTCACCTTTAAATCCTTCGCCAGGGTCCTGACTGACGGAAGCATCGCCTCCTCCAAAAGCTCGCCATGCACGATTTTATCTTTAATGCGGCTCACAATCTGCTCGTAAATCGGCTGCATCGCGTTGTGATTAATGATTAGGTTCATATAATGCCCCCTTTCTGATATAAACAGTATATATCAGTATATTTCTGTTGTCAACTGATTTATACTGTTTATTTCAAAATAACAGAATAAAATCCGTCAACTTCCTATATAAATGTCCAACTACCATCAGATTTACACCCTATTCAAATATAGAGATTATTCGTCCTTTCACCAAGAATGTTTTCTGCACCATACTTAAGTCATCTATTGTACGCTGGTAATTTAACTGTTGTAAAGTATTTATGAAAATATACAGGGAGAGTGTAACTTATTCTAAGCCACACTCTCCCTGTATTAAATCTGTATATTTTGCAATACTCTTTTTGCTTTATATTATATTGACCTTACATGGAACATATCCGTTAAATTCTTCAGCATCTTCGTCTGCGAGCTAAGCTCCTCGCTGGTAGCTGCGCTCTCCTGTGCAATTGCAGAGTTTGTCTGAACCACGCACGAAATCTGACTGATTTGTTCCTGAATATCCGAAACTGCCGCCGCCTGCATACGCGAATCATCCGCAATGCGGGTTGTCGTTTCCATTACCTGATTTGCTCCTGAAACAACGAACTCTAACTGCGACGCCATCTCGCTGGCAATCATGGAACCATGCTCTACCCTCTGAATAGAACTCTCAATTAAATCCGTCGTTGTCTTAGAGGCTTCTGCACTCTTGCCTGCCAATGCACGCACCTCTTCCGCAACGACCGCAAATCCCTTGCCTGCCTCACCTGCCCGTGCCGCTTCCACCGCGGCATTCAATGCAAGGATATTAGTCTGGGATGCAATACTTTCAATTGTTTTAATAATCTTGCTGATTTCATTTGAGCTTTCATTAATTTCCCGCATTGCATCAATCATCTCGTGCATCTTCTGGTTGCTCTCTAAAATCTGCACACCAACTGATTCCACCATTTGGCTTGCCTGCTGTGCATTCTCTGCCGACTGCGAAATACGCTGCGAAATCTCACGCACGTTCATTTCCAATCCCTCAACTGTGCTTGCCTGCTCCACGGAACCCTGACTAAGCGACTGTGCACCGACTGACATTTGATCCGCACCATTCGAAACATAATCCGTACTCTCCATAATCTGCGACATTGTATCATTCAGCTTTTTCAAAATTTCATCCAGCGATTCCTTAATGGAAACAAAATCGCCCACATAATTCTGTGTTGTCTCCACTGTCAGATTTCCATCTGAAATTGCTGCTAATGTAACGGAGATTTCACCAATATATCCCTTTAGATGCTCCATCATATTTTGGAAAATATGCGTCAGATAACCAATTTCATCATTAGTATGAATATCAACCTTTAATGGATGTTTTGACTTAAGTCCCAAATCACCCTGTTCCATCAGCTGCGCCAAACCAGTAAGCTTTGCAAGCGGTCCGGAAACCGACCGGCCGACAAAAACAGACATAAGGATAATACTGATAATAACCGCAACAATACCTACCACACATGCCATTTTTACCGTTTCGTTGATCTGCTCCGTAGCGGTTTGAAGTGAAATACCCGCAAAAATTAAACCATTAATCTGACCGTTTTCATCCTTAGTAGGTACATACGAACATATATGTTCAACACCGAGGATCTCCGCATTCCCGATATAGCTTTGTCCCTGTCTTAACACAATGTCAGCCAATTCATCCGAAAGTTTTGTGCCAACAACACGTTCTCCGTTTTGCTGGATGGTCGTGTAAGTTCTTACATCGCCCTCAAAAATCGTGAACTCGCAGCGCAGCAAGTCTTTTAATTCATCCAGTGTTACGTTCTTGTCATCCGGTCCCACATAGCCATCTAACTCATATGCCAAGACATTGGTTGCATTAACACAGCGGTCCCTTAACAGATTCATAGCAAGATTATAAAACATGGAAATGCATAGAGCAACAACTAAAATCATGCTGATTACCTGCAGGCAGGTCATTAAAGCGTTTATTCTGCGTCCTAAATGTTTTACTCTTTTGTTCTTCATTTTTATAAACATGCTCCCTTCTCAATTTCATTCCATTCATCATATTATTAAGAATGAACCCTAATGACATTATTTTATAGAATATTTAGAAAAAAAGCAAGATGAACTTTTATGTAATGTTGTATTCTGTTTTTGCACTATATCAACATGCACTTGTGTATCCTATTATAATAGGAAATTTTCCCATTCACTTCGGGAAACACATAATTTTCTTCGTTTTCATATCCGGTTTCGTAAGTTATATTTTAATTTAAACTTAAGTGTAATCAGGATGGACAAATTCCGCGACAGGGATTTGGTGCGCATGGCCTGTCGGGTGGGCGATTGCAATGGGACTTTCGCTGTTTTTTCTTTTGCGGCAATTAGCTGTGCCTGTGAAGAAAAAGCACGGTTTCGGGGTTTTACAGGGGTTTGATTAATATTTTCATGGAATTGTGTAGAAAGTAGTGCTAGAATAGGGGTTGTAAATAATTTGATAAAGCGATAGGGAGAATGATGAAATATGGAAAATTTGATAATACGCCGTGCAGAGGAGAAGGATATACCTATAATAAATAAGCTGCTTTTTGAGGTTCTTAAAGTACACAGCGATGTGCGTCCGGATTTATTTAAAGCAGGTACAAAGAAGTATACGGATGAGGAACTCAAAGAGATACTGGCAGACGATAAGACGCCTGTTTTTGTTGCAGAGCAGGACGGGGGCGTTGTGGGCTATGCGTTTTGTGTGCATCAGCAGTTTATTAACAATAATAATATGACAGATATTAAAACGCTCTATATTGATGATTTGTGCGTTGACGAAGCAGCGCGCGGAATGCATATCGGGAAGGCGCTTTATGAGTATGTTGTCGAGTATGCAAGAGCGCAGGCGTATTATAATGTGACGTTGAATGTTTGGGCAGATAATGTGAATGCGGTGAAGTTTTATGAGCGGATTGGGCTGAAAATCCAAAAGATTGGAATGGAGGCTGTTTTGTAACGATTATCAGGATACGGCTGTGAGCAGGAGTATTTTTTGTAAACGCCAGTACGGCAGAACAGGCAAAATTTAACCGGAAATGCACTATATCGCAACATTGCAATACCATTTTGAGAATGATACTGGGGACAGATATAAGGAGGGATTTTATGCGTAAAAAAACAATCTTTTTTTGCTTCGCGCTTGTAATATGCACCACTCTGTCGGGGTGCGGCAAAAAAGAAATACGTTCAAATAATACGGAAACCAACACGGCAGAAACCAATACAACGCTCGCCGTGTCATCTGACACCAAAGAAACGGCGGCAGAATATGCAGCAAATACACGGCAGCCTTCCAATAAAAACCTTTATATAGACACAGTAGAACCGAAAGAAATACCGGAGCTGGGCTATCGCAATATTTCAGGGTTGAGTTATGGTATGAACAACTATATCTGTCATGACGACACCTTGATACTGGGTACGGACATTTATAAAAAAGAAGGGGAAACATACGTCAAACAGGATTCGACGCTGAACACCATTTTTCATGTAGACGAGCATTCGGGAATGCAATGCAGGCAGTATCAAAATCTAGTGATAACCGTATCCAAGGACAGCGCGTCATTTTTCATATACGATATGGACACGCAGGAAAATAACCGCTATTACAGTGTGGCAAGTGACATGCAGATTGGACCGTTTTGGTATGTTTGTGACGGTTGTATTTACTATAGTGAATGGGCACGCCAGGACATATTCGGGAAAGCGCGCACGCTGAAAAAATTAAGTCTTTCGGACGGCAGCATTACGGACGTTTATCAGCCTGTAATCGGAGAAAATAAGGATTGTTTTCTTGGGGACGCGCGGATGCGCAACGACGGCACGATGGCGTATGAAATTTATGATAAGGAAGGAAAACACAAGGAATACTGGATTGCCCAAGCAAACGAAAACGGGGAATGGAACGGGAAGAAACTATGGGAAACCACGAAGTGGGAATATTCGTATATATTGGATTTTAATCAATATGGTCTCATTGTGCTGGGAGAGTCGAATAGCTCCGGTGATTATGAAATCGTTGCGATCAAGGACAATGGGGAAACGCAGCGATTAGATACCCGGTTAATCGAAGGGGAGTACCTGTTTACGGACAATGGCTATTTTAGCAGTAATGCGGCAGAGCCGGAAAATGCGGTGCGGGATACAGAGAACGCACTGGCAGGGCAGCTGCCGCAGTGTAAGTCGGACAGCGTATCGTTTTACGATTATGCCGGCAATCTGAAAGGCACTTATCCGATGGGAAATAAAGCGCTTTTGGAACAGGGGTATTATTTGCAAAAACTGACATTCAATAGGGGAAAACTGGCGGGATTTTACGTGCAAAGGGATACCGGGGAATTGTATATAGGGGAGTTCACTGTATATCATTGAAAAACCAGTACATCTATGATACCATAAGAGCATAGTACCCAAAATATTTGTTCGGGATATACAGGTGCACAGGAGGAAATCATGGATGAATACCGTGGCGCGTGATATTTTTCAGGCTATACATGAGGGCAAATGGCTTAAGATAGAGTATAAAAACAAGGAGGAGCAAATCACAAAATACTGGATTGGAATTTGTGACATTAATGTCAGAAAACGTTCTCTATCTGTAGAGGGACTGCATTTGGGACAGTACTCCGTGTGTCATTTTGACTGTATTTTCATTGATTCCATACGCTCTTCCCAAGTCATAGAAGGTTCTTATTGCCCAATCAATCAGAAGCTGGTCGAAGATATTTCACTTAATCCTCACAAGTATAAAACCGTATTTGACCATATTCCGAATTTGAAGATATTAAATTATTTGGAAACGTGTAACCGCATGGATACTGTACCGTACTATGACAATTTTGAACTGATCCGGTATATTGACCGTGACAGCTTTCAAGGGGAGAGCTACCAGTTAAGCCAGGAACAGTTCCGTGAGATTGTAAAGCATTTTGAGTATAAAATGGAAAAGACAAAGCCAAATAACGGAAGGCTGACGATACAACGGCTTGCAATCAATGTTTTGAGCATTCATACGAACAGAGGATTATATGCGCTTGCGTACCGGAAATTAAATTTAGACGTGAAACGCCATGTGCTGCGGCCGGATGAGGAGATAACACTGTGTACGGAATTTAAAGTAGAAGGGAAAAAGGAAAGCATACGGTATTATTTGGACGCGGAAGAATATGAGCTGCTGAACGACTTTGAGAACAATCAGGAAAAAATTAAAAATATCATAACAGCGCGGAACAGACAGATTATGGGTGTAGACGATATGCCGTATATCATAGGAATCGGAGCGGAAATTGCGTTGGATTTACATGATGAGTATAAGGCAATTATTGAGATGTACCATAAGGGAGAGGTTACGTTTCCGATGAAGGCTTTTTTCGGTGATTTACTGGAACGTCCCCGCAGGAGCAAAACGTATCCGATTGCACTGATTAATAAAAACATCAATTTGGATCAGCTTTTGGCGATTCACAATGCGATGAAATATCCGGTAGCGTATATTCAGGGACCGCCCGGGACGGGGAAAACAAATACGATTATCAACACGATTGTAACCGCGTTTTTTAATAACAGAACGGTGCTGTTTTCTTCCTATAATAATATACCGATTGATACAGTATTTCATAAACTGTCTAATTTGGAGTACCACGGAAACAAAATTCCGTTTCCGGCGCTGCGTTTGGGGAATGATACAAAAATAAGGGAAGCAATTGTTTATATCAAAAATTTGTATGAGAAAACGCAGGGAATACCTGTTTACAATACCACTTTGGACAAACGCAAGGGCGACCGGATTGAACGGGCAAAGGCACTGTCCGATATGCTGAAACGCTATGAAGACAGGCTGGAGCTGACGGAGAGAGGCGAAACGCTGCAAAGGCTGCTGGAGTATCAGAATAAAAAGGGAAACGAAGGTGCAATGATTCCTTTTCAGGCTGACCTGCAAGGACGCCAGTTAGAACGGGTGAAACGGGAGATGGAAAAGATTGGAACCGTTACGGAGCAGGACGCATTAAACCTGTTAGACCAAAACGAGGAAGAATTTTTTCAGTATTTATACTATACCTCCGTTCATTATATCAAACAGCTTGGGCAGAAGAAATATGAGGATTTTATGAGCATTCTTGATATGGAGGAAGGAGAGAAACAGACAGAGGCTTTTCGCAGGTATTTTAGAAGTGCAGAGAATGTGAAAAAAATGCAGAAGGTGTTTCCGATTATGATTACGACGTGTATATCCGCACACCGGATAGGAGAGCCGAAACCGTTATTTCATATGGTGATTTTGGACGAAGCAAGCCAATGCAATACGGCGGTTTCTCTTGTACCGATTATCAGAGGGGAAAATGTTATGCTTGTCGGCGACCCGCAGCAGCTGAATCCGGTTATTTTACTGGGAGAAGTAGATAATTTGTACCTTCGCAAAAAGTATCAGATAACGGACGAGTATGATTACCGGAAAAATTCTATTTACAAGACATATTTGGCGTGTGATTCGGTCAGTGATGAAATTCTTCTGCATAATCATTACCGGTGTCATAAAAAGATTATTGAGTTTAATAACCGGAAGTATTATAATTCAAAGCTGAATATATGTTCGAACGAGTCAGAAAAAGAGCCCCTTTTGTATATTGATGTGCAAAATGGTGCGTCTAATGTAAAAAATACGGCGCCGGAAGAGGTCCGGGCAATGATTTACTTTGCGAAGCTGAATAAGGAAAAGAGCATCGGAGTAATTACGCCGTTTGTCAATCAGCGGAAACTGATTGAGGACGCGATTAAACAGGAGCATTTGGAGAATATCTCATGCGGAACGGTGCATGCATTTCAAGGAGATGAAAAGGATATTGTTTTGTTTTCGACGGCAATTACGGAGCAGACACAGGCTGGAACGTACGCGTGGCTGAAAAATAACAAGGAGCTGATTAATGTTGCAACTTCGCGTGCAAAGGACCAGCTGGTTGTGCTGTCTGACATGAAAAATGTGAACCGGCTTCATGAGAGCGGAGATGACGATTTATATGAGCTGATTGATTATGTCAGGAAGAACGGGGAAACCAAGGTGACGCAGAAACAGGCAAATTCAAGGGCGCTTGGAGTGAAGCCGTTCAGCACTGCGACAGAGGAGGCATTTTTGGCAAACTTAAGCCATGCTTTGGAAAATATTTGGATGTCCCGAAACAGATACGTCATTCACAAAGAAGTTCCGATTTCGCAGGTCTTCGAGGAGAATGTCAGCAATGACAGTCTGTTTTATATGGGACGTTTTGACTTTGTCGTATATGAAAAACAGCAAAAGGACGAAATCCCAATGCTTGCGATTGAGCTTGACGGGAAGGAGCACTTTCAGGATGAGGCTGTGAAACGCAGAGACCAGCAGAAAAACGAGATTTGCAGGGCGCATCATCTGCAGATTATCCGGGTCGAAAATTCGTACGCACGGCGGTATAACCATATTAAGGAAATCTTGATGGATTATTTTGAGAAGCGGCGGTAAATTCGGGGTTTGGAGTGTTCATTTTGGATATGTTTTGTGGTAGTATAAACATAGACAGGAGTGGGTGGGATATTAAATTATGAAAAGGGGACAGCAATATGGCAAGAACGGTGGGGATTGGAAAACAGAATTTTGAAAAAATGATTGTGAATCACAATTTTTATGTTGACAAGACCCTGTTTATTAAGGAATGGTGGGAAAATGACGATGAAGTAACGCTGATAACCCGTCCGAGACGGTTCGGTAAAACGCTGACAATGAGTATGGTAGAGCGTTTTTTTTCCATTCAATATAAAGGACAGGGTGAAGTTTTTGAGGGATTCAATATATGGGAAGAAGAGAAGTACAGAGCGCTTCAGGGAACGTATCCTGTAATCGGGCTTAGCTTTGCGAATGTAAAGGATAATACTTATGAGGGAACGAAAACGAGGATTTGCCAGATTCTTGCGGACGCGTATCTTAAGAATGCTTTCCTAAAGGACAGCGGTTTACTGGCACCGCAGGAGATGGCATATTTTGACAGGATTTCAGAGAAGATGGCAGAAACAGATGCGGTAATTTCCTTGAATAAGTTGTGTGATTTTATGCAGCGGTATTATGGAAAAAGTCCGATTATTCTGTTAGATGAGTATGACACGCCGATGCAGGAAGCATATGTTAATGGGTATTGGGATAAGCTTGTGGCGTTTACAAGAAACTTATTTAATTCAACTTTTAAGACGAATCCATTTTTAGGACGCGCGATTTTGACAGGAATTACAAAAGTTAGTAAAGAAAGTATTTTTTCAGACTTGAATAATCTTGAAGTTGTGACGACAACTTCTAATAAATATGCGACGATTTTTGGCTTTACACAAGAAGAAATGTCAGATGCTTTGACGGAGTTTGGATTGTCTGATAAGGAAGAGGATGTTAAGAACTGGTATGATGGATTTACATTTGGGGAAAGAACAGATATATACAATCCGTGGTCTATTATTAATTTCCTTGACAAACAGAAATTTTCCACATATTGGGCAAATACCAGTTCAAACAGCCTGGTCGGGAAACTGATACGCGAGGCGAGCAAAGATGTTAAGATTACAATGGAAGAGCTTTTAAGCGGCGGTGCGCTTTGCACCAAAATAGACGAACAGATTGTATTCAATCAACTTGACCATAATGAGTACGCGATTTGGAGCCTGCTGCTTGCGAGCGGGTATTTGAAAGTGGAAAAACATACATTTGACGCAGACACAGGAAAGGAAGAATATATTTTAAGGCTAACGAATAAAGAAGTGAAAATCATGTTCCAAAATATGATAGAAGGCTGGTTTAAGGGATATTCTCCGGAATATAATGATTTTATTAAGGCGTTGCTGGATGGCAATCTTGATGCGATGAACGAATATATAAACGGTGTTGCCTGCGACACGTTCAGCAATTTTGACACAGGGAAAAATCCTTCAAAGAAAGCGCAGCCAGAGCGTTTTTATCATGGCTTTGTACTTGGATTAATGGTGGAGCTGTCCGACCGGTATACAATTGCCTCAAACCGTGAGAGTGGGTTCGGGCGTTATGACGTGATGTTGAAACCGAAAAAAGACAATTTAATAGACGACGCAATTATTATGGAGTTTAAAGTACACCGTCCCCAAAAAGAGAAAAGTTTGGAGGAAACGGTACAGGCGGCACTTTCTCAAATAGAAGAAAAGCAATACGCCGCCGCCTTAGAATCAGAAGGCATACCTGCCTCCCGCATTCGCAAATACGGTTTTGCATTTGAGGGAAAAAATGTCCTTATTGGATAGAATGCCAAACTATTATAAATATCCGTTGTAAAGAACGGATATTTATTTTATAATCAAACATATAAATTGAAAGCTACGAAGGAAATGATTTTATCAGATTATTGAGCATTAAAAGAAAACCAAATAGAAAATAGAGAAAAAAGGAGATATAAACCATGAAACTCGTAATTTTAGAAAAAAACAGTTTAGGAACCGATTTGGATATTTCGTTTTATAATGATTTCGGGGAAACTGTTTATTACGAAAACACAACGGCAGACGAGGTCGCGCAGCGTGTGGCGGACGCGGATATTATTATTGCAAACAAAGCGCCACTCAATGCAACAACGCTGAACGGTGCGAATAATCTGAAGCTTATCTGCGAAACCGCGACAGGCTACAACAATGTTGACCTTGATTTTTGCAAGGCACATGGTATCCGCGTGACAAACGTGGTAGGATATTCCACGCCAATCGTAGCGCAGCACACGTTTGCAATGGCGCTTTATTTGTTGGAAAAGCTGCCGGTTTACGATACATATGTCAAAAACGGGAATTATGAAAAGTGCCCGATTTTCACATGCTTTGAACCGTTTTTTACGGAGCTTGAGGGAAAGACATGGGGCATTATCGGACTTGGGAATATCGGCAGGAAGGTGGCGGAAATTGCAAAGGTATTCGGGTGCCGCGTGATTTATTATTCGGCGTCAGGGAACAATACCTCAACAGATTATGAGCGCGTGGGTTTTGATACGCTGCTTGCTCAAAGCGATATTTTGTCGCTGCACTGCCCGCTGACGGACAGGACGCAGAATATCATCAATGCGCAGGCGCTTGCAAAAATGAAGAAAACGGCAATTTTGATTAATGTGGCACGCGGTCCGGTGGTGGACGAGCAGGCGCTTTATGACGCACTCGTAAACGGCACAATCGCGGCGGCGGGGTTAGACGTGCTTGTGAAGGAGCCGATTGCGGCAGACAATCCGCTTGGCAAAATCAAGGACAGCACGAAGCTTTTGATTACGCCGCATATGGCATGGGGCAGCCACGAGGCAAGGGAGCGGTGTGCAAAAGAGGTTTATCAGAACATTGAGAGCTTTTTGAACGGAAAAGAACGAAATATTGTAATCTAAAAGGACATGATGATAAAATGGAGCAGGATTTGACAAAGGGCAATCTTTGGAAGCAGATATTTGTTTTCAGTCTCCCTTTGATGATTTCTAATTTATTACAGGTGTTATTTAATATGGCGGACATTGCCGTTGTGGGACGCTTTGCAGGCTCTATTGCTTTAGGAGCGGTCGGTTCCACGACAACGCTTGTCACGCTGTTTACCGGCTTTCTGATTGGTATGGCAGGCGGCGTGAACGTCCTGATTGCCCGCTATTTGGGGGCAAAAAGACCAAAGGACGTGGAGGACGCGACACATACGGCAGTGATAATCTGTCTGTTTACGGGGATTGTCATTATGGCGGCAGGTCTGCTGTTTGCGCATGATATTTTAAGGCTGTTGCATACAAAGGACGAACTGATTGCGGGAGCAGCGCTGTATCTTCGTATTTATTTTCTTGGTATGCCGGCGCTTGCCGTTTACAATTACGGCAATGCGGTGTTCAGCGCGGTGGGAAATACGAAAAAGCCGCTATATTATCTGACGGCGGCGGGGATTATCAATATTGTACTGAACCTGTTTTTTGTGATTGTATGTAAATTGGACGTGGCGGGTGTGGCGCTTGCAAGCGTCATTTCACAGTACATTTCGGCGGCTTTGATTTTGGGTTCGCTGTTTCGCAGCAAGGAAGTGTACGGACTTTGTTTTTCAAGGCTTCGTCTGAATGTAAAGATGGCGTCGGCGATTATGACGATTGGATTTCCGTCCGCCGTGCAGTATGGGATTTTTCAACTTGCGAATCTGTTTATCCAGTTTGGCGTCAATACTTTTGACGCGACAATGGTGGCAGGCAATTCGGCGGCGGCAAATGCGGACGGACTGGTGTATGATGTAATGGCGGCATTTTACACGGCGTGCAGCAGTTTTATCGGGCAGAACTACGGGGCGCGCAACAAGGAGCGCGTGCGGAAAACATATATAATAACGCTGGCGTATTCGTTTGGCGCGGGTGCGGCGCTTGGGCTTACACTGGAGCTGTTTGGACGCCAGTTTTTGGGTCTGTTTACGCCTGAGACGGCGGTGATTGACGCAGGAATGAAACGACTTGTGATTATGGGATTTTCTTACGCTTTTTCCGCGTTTATGGATAACGCGATTGCGGCGTCAAGGGGGCTTGGTAAGAGTGTTGTGCCGACGGTGATTGTGATTATGGGTTCCTGCGTTTTCCGAATTATATGGGTTTATACGGTGTTTGCTTGCTTTAGGACAATACCGTCGTTGTATCTGCTCTATATTTTCTCATGGAGCATTACGGCGATTGTGGAGATGATATATTTTCGGGGGGTTTTTCGAAAACAGTTCAGCAGGCAGATGGCGGGGGTGTAATATGTGTGGTTTGTGAAAGGAGTATTGTTTCAAGATGAAAAAATGCATAATCATGATTGCGGTTCTATTGATAATGACTGTATTTACGGCTTGCGGAAAAACAGAGAATCCTGTTTGGCTTCCGGAACGGGAGGACATTATATCAATTGGTGTTTCCGATGGTGACAAATTGGCGTTTTCACCAAATACGGCGGAGGAAGCAACGGCGTTTATTGACGCATTTTATGCCATTTTGTCTGATATGAAAATGTCCAACATGGAGTCTATAACAGATACACCGGTAAATCAAGACTATATTACAATATCCTTAAACTGCCATGACACGGTAACGACGCTTTACTATTATAAGGATAAAAACACGGAGTATGTGGAGCAGCCTTATCAGGGGATTTATATCCCAAAATCGTCGTTGGAGGAAAAAATAGAGGAATTATATCGCATTGCCGAACAAAATCCGCCTGTGGCAGTAACCTTTCAGGCGATTGTGCTGGAATGTTCGGACACGTCTATTTTGGCAGAGCCTGTGGAAGGTTCCTTGGAATTGGATTCCGCTGGCCAATTTCACATACCAAATATAGAAGGAACGCAGCTTCAGGCGGGTGATGTGATTGAAATTGCGTATGACGGGAGCATTATGGAAACGTATCCGGCGCAGTTGGGGGAAGTATATAGCATTACCTTGATAAAGCAGGCGAAAGCGGATTCCATGCGGGATAAAATAGAATAATCAGTCCAATTTCGGAACGGGATATGGGTATCAATATGGTAGCGAGGAGAATACAATAGAAATTTACGCTTTTTTCCCGTACTGTTTGCGGTTCCCGCTGTTCCTGCCGCAAGATACTGTAAACGCTCTTTCTGATTTTCTCCGCTTCTTTCACTTCCTCTTTCAATACAAGATACCGCTGATTGAGCGTTTTCCTCTCGGCGGTCAGCTTGGTGTATTCTTCTTTCCACGCCTTTGTCGGGATTGTAATCTTGCCGTTCATCACGCCTTTGAGATATGTCCAAGCAGGACTGGAGCTTGACAAATGCCACGCGGGCCTTCATGATGTGCTTAGTAAGGTATCATGAAGGGTAAGCTATAAATATATAGAAGGAACAAAAAAATGGAGGCAAAAATGCAATACCAATTCAACCAATATCAAAAATCCCCCCTTTTGACAAACCACTTCATACCCAAATAGGTGTAACAAAAATATGATTGGCAAAACAACAGGAAATACCGCCAATAGTCAAGATTTGATTGATAAAAGACAATGTATCTGATAGAATAAACAAAACAAATACAGAAAACAGGCAGAAAAAACATCTGCTGGATAACGGAGGACTGTTATGCGGAAAGTCAGTTATTTACCCTTATGGCATCTGCTCTTAGAACAGGGAATGACCAAGAGCCAGATGCGCATTGAAGCAGGGCTTACCACGAATGTGCTTGCCAATATGAACAAAGGGCAGCATATTTCTATGGAATCGCTCATACGGATATGTGATGCGCTGGACTGTGAACTGAAGGACGTGGTGGAACTGGTAAAAACAGAGGAGTAATCTCCCACAGTTTTCAAAACGGGGAATTGCGGATACTTTGCAGTTCCTTTTGTTTTGCAGAAAATCAGTCCTTATTGCGTTTCTGTCTTGCACTGTTCCGCCGTTTCTTTGCGTCAGGCTCCAAAATTTCAGACTGACCGAGTATATCTGCCATATCGTTAATATTATTTTCAGTCGGCTTGATTTTTAAAAACTGGCTGAATATGTAAGCAAGTTTCTGTTTGGAAGTGCCTACGAAGTTTTCTGCCTTTTCGATGATTTCTTCAAAATGCTCGGTTACGGTTTTGGACGGGGCGGAATCAATATCGCCTTTGTGGGCGTTCCTGATGTCCCTGATAATGGTATGCATATCATCATCAATTACATGGGAAAAATATTCATTCAGTTCAAGGTGCGATGCCTTTAATACATTTAATTGCAGGTTATATTCATCGGGATTGTGGCGTTTGAGCAATATCTTTCTGCCTGTTTCCACCGCAAGATTGAGTGACTTGACCTGCATATCCGCAAGACCGTCCACATAAATCTCCAAGCCAAGCATGAGCTTTCGGAACTGCTCATGGGTGATAAGCTCTGACAGGAGCAGTGTGTTGATTTTCCGGTCTTTGAGAAGTGACAGGGCAGCATCACTCAGGTGCAGTTCAGATATAGAAATATTGTCAAGCTGCCTGTTTTCGGTCATACCAAGCAGATAGTCGGCTGATACTCCATAGAACTTTGCCAAGTCAAAGATATTCCTGTGGGGTATTTCCTTATAATCATCAGATTCGTAAGAACCAAGTGTGGAAGCCGGAATTTTTGTCTGCTGTGATAGCTGCTCTAAAGTCAGTCTCTTTTCCACACGCAGGTCTTTCAGGCGTTCCTGAATACTTAATTGTGTTTTCATTGATAAATCTCTCCTTTACGAAAAACAGAATATCACATAAAACGGCGGATTCCTATCACATTTTTCCAGCATGATAGAAATTTTCAATTTTGGGGCGGATTTCCAACATGATGGATATACGGGAAAGCAGGCTGTTTTGTTGGATAATGGCAGTACAATTAAATGACTGTCCAAGCTGACATATACCGCCAAGACCAATTTTGAAATAATTTGAGCGCCAATACTGGACGATACAGCGCCGACAAGGGTTGCCTGTCAGGAAACAGCAAGGGGAGAACAGCAGATTTATAAAACCGCCCAATTTTGGGCAGAAAAACTCGGCACCGACAGGGTGCTGTCAGATAAATTCGGAACCGGTTCGGAACCGGAGAAAGGGGTATGGAATGAAATTATCAAGATATGAGCAGGAGGTTGTCATCATTTTAAATGCCGATGAGGACGAGGCAACTGTTTACACAGCAAATCCAGTGTGGATACGGAAAATGGATAAGCTGCACAGGGAGTTTCCGGAAATAATCCGCTTAAAGTCATGGACGGAAGTAAGCAAGACCTATGCTTTACCCAAAAATCTTATTAGGATTGGGAAACCTAGGGAACCGCTGATTAATTAGTTTTATTTTCAGCATTATCCCGTTTTGTCAGGTTTTTTAGAATGCCAGCGGAAATATCATTGGATATTTCCAGGTTATAACCCTTTATTTGATGGTTGCTTTCTTTGAAATTGGGCGTACTTACCCCATGCACCCCAGAAAATCTTGGGTTCGTCCAGCCCTGCTACACATTATAAGGTTGGCACTGGCAAACAGCATGTGGAACCGATTCATATTCTTTTCGATTCCACGATATACAACTTTTGTATATCCCATCTGTTTTTTGACTATGAGAAATACGTGTTCTACTTTACAACGAATAGCTGATTTATCATGCTCCATCTTTTTATCCCAGTTAATGCCTTGGAAATCATCAGCAGTTTTAAGGCTGGATGGACGTTTATTGATTCGGAAGTCTATTTTGGATAACGCCTCATCATCTTTGATTTCCTCCCGCATGGGAGCACCCAGATAACCTGAATCACCATAAACCACATGGTCATCTTTTCGTATTAGTTTTGATGTTTCAGATACATCATGCATGTTTGCAGAAGTTCCTGTTAGCGAATGCACATAACCGCTACCGGCATCAGCACCAGCGTGAACCTTCATTCCGAAGTACCATTCATTTCCTTTCTTCGTCTGGTGCATTTCCGGATCACGTTTACCGGTTTTGTTTTTAGTGGACTTTGGTGCTGCGATCAGGCTTGCATCAACGACAGTACCACCGTGCATGATAAGACCGGCTTCGTCGAGACGGCTATTTACATCTGCAAAGATCTTCTCGCCAATCTTGTTCTTTTCAAGCATATGGCGAAACTTGAGCAGCGTTGTAGCGTCAGGTACCTGTTGCTCATTAAAATCTATGTGCATAAATGTACGCATGGCATAGCTGTCGTAGATGGAATCCTCGATTCCTTCATCGGATAAGTTGAACCAGACCTGCATAAGATACATGCGGAGCATTGTTTCAATTCCAATCGGCTTGCGACCGCGTTTATTGTTGAAATAGTATGGGCGGATTATTTCTACCCAGTAAGGCCATGGAATTATTTCATCCATGGCATCGAGAAACTCTTCTCGTTTGGTTTTCTTTTTACGGTTGGAATATTCCATATCTGTAAGTGTCATTTGATTCATAGGCGTACCACCTTTTGTTTGATACTTACATTTTATCATACATTATCTGGAAATACTTGAATTAATCAGTGTTTCCCTAGAACATTAAGTGAAGCGCAGCTTAGGCATTTGCAAGAACTGAAAAATAAGAAGGAAGCATATTAGAGTGCTGTTAATAAAAATATATTTCTGCCGATTTACCAATTTTATCATAATGGAAATTTGTATGATTTTTGGGCTTCGATATTCCCAAAGGAGGATTCAATATCTTGTGGGAAAAATTTATTTTACATAATGCCAAACCTTGATAGCAGGTTAAAGATAAAGTACAATAGAAACGATATTGTTTAAAGGAGCGATTGATTGTATGTACAGAGTAGGAATATGTGATGATGATAAAGTTTTGTGTTCCTTGCTGGAGGAACAGATTCAGGGGCTTTCGGCAGAATTTTCAGTAAAATTTGAAATAGAGGTATGGTATAGCGGAGAGAGCTTGGAGAGTGATTTGAAAAAAGGTGTTGGATTGGATATCCTTTTTCTTGATATTGAATTATTGCAGAAAAATGGGATTGCGATAGGAGCTTTTATCCGTGATGAGATGGAGGATACAGATACCCATATCGCCTATATTTCTTCAAAGCAGAGTTATGCGATGGAACTTTTCAAGATGCAGCCATTGGAATTTCTGGTAAAGCCAATTTCCGCCGCACGGCTGAAAGAAGTGCTCGAAAGAAGCATGAAAAGGAAAAAGTATGCGGAAAGCTGTTTTGAATATCAAAGAGGGAGCCGGATTTTTCGTGTTTCGGTAAAGGAAATATTATATTTTATGAGCATGGATAAAAAGGTTTTGATGATAAAAAAGGATGGACAGGAGGAATTTTATGGCAAGCTGAAAAATGTCATGGAGCAGCTTCCGGCAGGATTTTTGATGATACACCAGTCCTATGTGATACATCAGGAATATGTGAGCGAGTATTCCTATGAAAGCATAAAAATGATGAATGGTGATGTCCTGAGTGTCAGTAAGCCCTACAGAAAAGAAGTCAGGGCGAAAATAAAACAATATTTGAAGGAAAAAATGTACAATGCATTATAAGATAGTATATGAATTGACAGTGGTTTTGATTGTAGGCATTTTGCATACGGCACTACTGAAAAAGGTCTTGGATACCTTTCTGCCTGCAGGGGATAAGGACAGGCTGATGTGGAAAATCGTTTTTGTGGGATATTATTTGTTGACAACAGCCGCCTACAGTGTATTTCATGTATCGTTTCCCTATGAAATATGTAATTTGGCGGGTATTATTGGCGTGGCTTGTTTTTATTGTGGGGCATGGGAGAAAAAAATATGGATTTCTATGGTTTGGTTCTGTTTGGATACAGGCAGCGGGACGGCTGTATCCCTTGCCTGTTCAGAGATGGTAGGAATGCAGCAGGCTGCGGTTTCTGCCTTGCTCTTGCTGATTTGCGTGGTGGTTGTGTGTCATATTCCTGATTCGAGAGAAGGAAGGGAAAAAGTGCTTGATAAAAAGCAGATGTGTTTGCTGTCTGCAATTCCCATATTAAGCGTGACGGTATTTTGGGGGTTTATGTATGAAAACATTGGCAGATTGACAGCGGTATTTGTGTGTGTTGTGGTTTTAGCGCTTAATCTGTGTGTGTTTTATTTGTACCATATTTTGCTTAAAAATTATGTGAAGCTAAGGGAACAGGATATTTATAAACAGCAGACGATTGCTTATCAGAACCAGTTTGAGATTATGAAAGAGTCGCAGAGCCGTATCAGGGCATTAAAACATGATATGAAAAACCATGTGTTAGCACTTAAGGGACTGGCAAAGGGTTCAAAGTTAGAAAAACTGATGGAATATCTTGATTCCATGCAGGAGTTTATGAAGAATCCGTCAGAACATATTTATACTGGGAATGAAGCCTTGGACAGCCTGCTGAATTACAAGCTGCAAAGGGTAAAAGAAGTATTAAAAAAAGTGGAAACGGATATTGTGCTTCCTGAGAAGATGAATCTGCACTCTTTCGATTTCAATGTCATTGTTGGAAATCTTTTGGACAATGCAATAGCAGCATCTGTTCAGACAGACGGACAGCTTTTAAAATTCAGTATGCGGATGGAGAACGGCGTTCTGCTCCTGCATATGATAAATAGCTGCATGGGGATACCCGAAGGTGTATGCGAAATACGCAGGCTTTCCGAGAAGTCTTATGCAGGGCATGGGATAGGACTTACCAATGTCCAGAGAATTGTGGAAAAATATCATGGCGATATGGAAATGTATTGTAAAGACAACTATATGGAAACAGAGATTATGCTGTATATGAAAAACCTGTAAACACTGAAAAAGCTGTCATATGATTATGGCAGCTTTTTCATAAAGCTTTTTGTAACAGATTTCTGGGTTGATTTCGGAAAAATATGGTAGAATTTCGCTGAAATTAAAAAATGAAGATGAAAAAGTGTATAATCCCTTATAACCCGGATGGGAAATTTACAGGAAGCAGGTTGAGAGAAAGGCAGGGTTATTAAGATGAAGAAAAAAATTACAAGCATACTGATAGCAGGAGCATTAGGAATATGTGTACTGACAGGGTGCCAGAAAGCGCCGCAAGCGTCTGGGAACAGCGATGTTTATCATGCAAAAAGCTCTTTGGAGGGCGATGTGGAGAATATCGTGGCCAAGGAGTCTGACGGAAGTACGGCAGGGCCAGACGGCTCTGAGCAGGGAGAAGGTTACGATGCATTAGTCGGAACGGAAGAAAACGGTATCTGGATTTGCGCTGATATTCCTGACGTGCCACAGGCCGTTTTGGCGTTGACTTTGCAGGAACGGGGCGATTGGGATACGGAAAAGCTGAAAGAACTGCTTGACAGCGAAAACGGGAATATTCAGGACATCACCGAAGAATATCTTGCGCAGAGGGAAAAAGAGTTCAGTGAAATGAATGAAGAAGATAAGCCGGTTGAATGGATGAATTTCGGTGATGATTCTCTTATGATTTTGTCGGACGGACAGAAGGAGGTATCTCTTGCAAGAAATACATCTGTAAGTTATACGGATGAAATATTAAAAAAGAACTGTGATGCAATTTATAAAGAAGCTCCGGAAATTGATGTTATAAGGGAGAGTGAAACCGCTCCCGCCCAATTTCCCGTTTCCCATGCGAAGGAAATTCTTCTGGAGAAACTGGCAGTATTGGATATTACAGAAATACATATTTCCAGGGCTTTGTATTATGAGCTTGACGGAACCGCATTTTATGAACTGACATTCACGCCTTCTTATGAAGCGATTGGAGTAGCGTCAGAGTTTGGCCAGATTGTGCTTGGGGAGGTTCAGCCGAGAGGAACTGCATGGATTACGCAGGACGGCATAGCGATGATGAATTTGGAAGATTATTGCGGCAAAATTGTGGAACGGTCTGAAACAGGGAATATTTTGACGTTCTCACAGGTGACTGATATTTTGGAAAAATATCTGGAAAATAATATGCTTTTCGGAAATTCCAAGGCAAAACTGACGCAGGCAGAGCTTATATATTATCCGACGCTTCAGGAAAAGGAACTGATCCTGACACCGGCATGGCACATCTACATTCCGCTCAACGAAAGGATAGATGCAATGGAGTCTGGCGATACAGTATGGCAGGAAGCGGTCGAGAGCGGCGCGGCGTGGAATATCTATCTGGATGCCGTGACGGGAGAATTGATAAAGGTGGAATAAAATGAATGGATTTTTTTGGAAGGATATGAAAAGAAGTTTCCTGAATATGGGTTTTTTTGTCGGGATGGCTTCCGTGGCAGCGCTTTTGACGGCTGCGGTGGTGACGGGGACACCGCCGGGACGTATACGGAGCAGCTACTATATTTTGTTCAATGTGTTTGGCGCTTCGGGATTTGGGCCTTTTGCGGCTGTCTTTCCCGTGCTGGCTTATGCGACTCGTTTTTGTGAAGAATATCAGAGTGGGTATTACCGTATGATTTTTTCAAGGATGAGCCCGACACGCTTTGGAAGAATCCGTATATGCAGCGTTGCATTGTCCGGGGGCGTCATGCTGGCAGTTCCGATTGCGTCTGCCTGTATCATGGCTTATATTCTTGGCGTTCCAGGCGTGCCGCAAGGCTCGGACGAGGGACTGCTGGATGGGACAATTATTCTTACCTATATCGTCAAATATGGGGATTGGTACATTGCCATTGGGAAAACCGTTCTCGGTTTTTTATTTGGGTGTGTATGGGCGCTTGTGGGATTCGCATTTGCAGTATGGATTCCAAACCGCTATGTTGCCCTGATTGCACCCTTTGTACTATATGAGTCCCTGTGGATTGCACTATATCAGATTATATGGCTGAATCCAATCTTTCTTCTTCGGGGAGATGATGTAGGAAGTTACCCTTTGGCGGCAGGAGTAGAATGTGTCTATATCATTGCCGTATCAACCGTCATTATGGCAGGACTTGTGAGGAGGTATCGGAATGGGTAGCTTTGCGGTAATCATAAAAGGAATGTTTCGGCAGGAGCAAAGAAACGTCAGGGTTATCATGGGATATCTTTTGGGATTTGCGATCGTGGGCTATTGGATGAGTGGTTTTTTGCGGTATGCGGCTGACACAGGAGAACCAGTCAATATACTGGAAGCCTTCTGCGTGGTTGAGCAGCATTATGTGAATATGCTGTTTTTGGTCTTAGGATGGCTTCTGGTAGTGGCAGACGCCCCGTTTATGAAAGGGAATATTTACTTGCTTTTATATCGATGCGGCAGAAAGCGTTGGAATATGGGAATGTTTTTCTATATATTGATGCAGGCATTTTTTTATACTGCGGCTATGGCTGCATTTACCATAATCATCAGCAGTTTTTTTGGGTTTGTGGGGAATATGTGGAGCAGTCCGGTATATTCTCTTGCACGTGATGTCACAAACAACATTGGAGCCAAATATAATATTACATTTCCGTGGCTTGTGATGATGAAGGTCATGTCTGTTCCACAGGCATTTGCAGTGACATTTTTGTTCCTTTATCTGTATCTTGCTTTTATGGGAGTGCTTTTATATGCTGCTGCACTGCTGTTTTCGGGAATAGCCGGAATGGTGGCTGTAATAGGGGTGCATCTGACCGGATATTTACGAATGATGGATGGTTATACGGAAACTTCTTTGTTGGCAAGGGCAGTTCCGGGAAATTTTATAGATGGGACATTGTCTTACTGGCAGTCTGCCGCTTTGTTTTTGGCACTGATTGTGGTTTTAATGGTTTTATCATCTATTTTTGTGAAAAAAATTGAGTTTCAGTCGGGAACGGAGGTAGAAGGATAATGTCGGAAAGTGTGTTTATCAGGCTGTTTGCAGGAGTACCATCCGATTATTTTGAAGCCATACCGCTGATTCCTTTTGGACAATGGCTTCTGCCGATTGGCTTTTTTCTGTTGACAGTGGGTTTTTATGCAGAACGGAACAGAAAGGTGGAAATATTTTCCCTGTACCGTTATGGAACAGTTTCGGACTGGTGGACAAGGCATTTTGTGAAAAGGGTGATATTTGGTATAAAGACGGCAATATTGCTCCTGCTCATTGTTTTGACCTGCGATATTGTTATGGGGAAATTGATTTTACTTTCCGCAGGGCTTCTTGCGAAAATCAGTGTCTTGTGGCTGTTTCATAGTATCAGTATGGCAGCGTTTTTCGTGTTATTGGATTTATTCCCCATCAGGCGTTTTGTTCCGGGAATATTATTCCTGCTGGAAGGCGTGACATTTATGATTGGCTGCCGGATTTGCGCAGTTTCCCATGCAATGTATGGAATGTGGGGGATGTATCTGCGAAGCAGTTTAAATGAAACAGGCGGCTTTCCGGTCGGAGTGATAATTGTAACGGAAGCAGTTTTGCTGGCAGCCAGTTTTGCTGTCGGGCGGGAATATTTGAAAAAAGAAACAGATTATATTTGAAGAAGGGAAGGTTTGCGAATATGGCAGAAGCAATCCGTGTGGAGAATGTAACAAAAAGGTTTGGAGAAGTCGTTGCACTCGACCGTATTAACATCAGTTTTGAAAAAGGAAAAATATATGGGATTATAGGAAGGAACGGTTCCGGTAAGACTGTTCTGTTCAAAACGATGATTGGATATTTAAAACCGACAGGCGGAAGGGTTGTAGTGGGAGAAAAGGAGATCGGAAAAGATATTGATTTTGCAGACAATATGGGAATTATTATTGAAAATCCCGGATTTTTAAGCAGATACACAGGATACAAAAATCTGGAATATTTGGCATCTATCCGTAAATTGATAGGCAGGGAGCAGATCAGGGAGAGCATGGAACGGGTAGGCTTAGATCCCGACAGCCGCAAAAAAGTTGGAAAATATTCCCTTGGTATGAGGCAGAGGCTCGGTATTGCCCAGGCAATTATGGAAAACCCGGATATTTTGATTTTGGATGAGCCAATGAACGGACTGGACAATCAGGGGGTAAACGACGTGCGGGATATTCTTTTGGGATTAAAGAAAGAAGGAAAAACTGTCATACTTGCCAGCCATAATAAAGAGGATATAGAGGTTTTGTGTGATATGGTATATGAAATGGAACATGGAAGACTGGTATAATGGAATGTGCCGGTTATTCAGACAATGCAATTTAAGAAAAAATTTAAGGAAAGAAGGGCGTGATACCTATTGGCAAAATAGTAATTTTATCTTTTTCCAATTCAGAAGAACACATCCTGCATGAGATAATGCAAATAATCAGAATGCAGCCAGAATTTCAGATACGGGACATGGTTCTGAATGATGAAATACTTGATTTTGGAAAATTAATAATCAATCCCCTGAAACGAAATGCAGAGAAAAATGGTCAGGAAATAAAACTAACGTTATATGAGTTTGAGATTTTATATCTGCTTGCAAGAAATCCCGGCTGGGTATTTTCAAAAGCACAAATTTATGGGCAGATATGGAAAGAGCCATATTATCAGGCATATGACAGTGTCATGCATATCATTTATAATCTGCGTAGTAAAATTGAAGATGACAGGAAACGACCGTCCTATATTCTTACAGTCAGAGGTTTTGGATATAAATTTAATCCGGCATACTACAATGTAGGTGAAGAAGCACTTGGGAGAGAAACCTGAGTGCTTTTCTTATGCCCACAAATTACAGCGTTACGGGCAGAAAGGAAGTGAAAAAATGAGTGAAAGTAAACAAACACGCCGAGATGTGATTGATGTGGAATTACAAAAAACCAAAGCAGAGCTTGTCATTGCAAAACACAGGGAAGCGAAACTCCGCAACCAGATAAAAGGTATGACGGAAAAGGAACGCCGACACCGAAACATTGTATGGGGAAGCCACTTTGAATACCTTCTCAGGGAAAAACTGAATGTTTCCAAAGAACAGTTTGCTACGCTTGATGATGACAGGATAAAGGATATTCTGAATACGCTGTTTGCGGACTTATTTTTCCGCCGGACTATGCAGAATATTTTGGCAGAAAAAGAAAATCACAATCTCCGACAAAATGAAATTATCTGACGAAACATGGAGGGCGGCATTATAAAACTTTGTGGGCAGATAAAGGCTGCTTTTTAGCCTTTATCTGAACGCAAAGTTCACTAAAGGGTAGGGCGGAACGCCCGTAGGGGAATTGTGTAGGGCAGCTTGCTGACCTTTTCCCCTGTTGCCTGCCGCAAGGCAGGCAAAGCTCCGCAGGGCGCACACACGCGAAGCGTGTATAAGTGCGCCCTTGTCAAATGTAGCACAGCAACATTTTTCCGTCGGGGATAAAAAATGCAGAAAAGGAGGGAGATACCGATAAGCACCAAAATGATACATCTTAACGCAAAGATAATCAGCAGGGGCGGGGAAAAGCCGCAGTCGGCTGTGGCTTCTGCCGCATACCGGAGCGCAACAAAAATTTACTGCGAATACGATGGGGAAGTAAAAGACTTTTCAAGGAAAGGTCATGTGATATATTCTGAAATCCTACTGCCTGAATATGCGCCGAAAGAATTTGCTGACCGTTCCGTTTTATGGAACGCAGTTGAAAATTTTGAAAAAGGGAGCAGGGCGCAGCTTTCAAGGGAAATTGAATTTTCACTGCCCTGTGAACTGGATGCGGACGAACGGTTAAAGGCGGCGAAAACGCTTGCAGAATTTTTCAGGGATAAGGGAATGGTCGTTGACATGAATCTGCACAATCCTGACCATGAGAATCCGAACCCGCATTGTCATCTCATGCTCACCATGCGCCCGTTTGAAAAAGACGGAAGCTTTGTCAAAAAGAAATGCTGGCGGGAATATGACCTTGATAAAAACGGTCAGAAAATCCCAACTCCCAAAGGAGACGATTACAAATCGCATAAGGTTTATGCCACTGACTGGGACGATAAGGGAAACGTGGAAAAATGGCGGGCATTGTGGGCAGATATTGAAACTGATTTTTATAAAAAGAACGGCTATGAGATAACGGCGGAACACCGTTCTTTTGAAAGACAGGGCATAGACCTTTTGCCGACAATCCACATGGGTGCGGCAGTGACCGCAATGGAACGCAGGGGCATCAAAACAGAAATTGGAAACATGAACAGGGAGATTAAAAAAATCAATGACCTCATCATATCCAGTATGGAGAACATTGAGCGTCTGACAGATAAGATTGCTTTTCTTGAAAAAGAGAAAAAATCGGCTGGACAGGATAAAGAAAATGAAGCGCCTGCACAGGAAAAGAAAGAGGACAGCTTAACCGCAATCCTGATGGAATGGCAGAAAAACCGCAGCGCATTTATTCAGGACAACAATATCCGGCAGCGCACAGACACGAAAACGGGCAACATAAAAAATTTTTCCTCTATGGTGTCATTCCTGCAATCGCACAAAATTGAAACACTTGAAGATTTGCACAGGCTGGCAGAGGAAACAAAAAAACAGCGGAGCGACAACATTCACAAACAGCGTGAGTTAAATGCAAAGCTGAAAAAGATGTCCAATATCGTGGACATTTATCAAGCCTACAAGCCGTATGTGGAATACCTGAAAAAGTATGAAAGCCTTTCCGGCAGACAGAAACAGTCTTATTATGACAAAAATGCAGATAAGATTGAAACTGCCCTCTCCTACCGCACAGGACTGAAAAATATGAGCGGTACGGATAAGCTGCTTCCGAAAACGTGGAAAAAGGAACTTGAGGGATTGAAAGCGGAAAGCGCAAGAATAAGACAGGATTTAGCGGAGAATGATGCAATTCTTGGGGAACTTGCGGAGATTGCGGACAAGGCGGCAATGGTACAGAGGGGTAAATCAAAACAAAATGAAATACTTCCCAATCTTGGGGAGCAAAAAAGCGCAAAAAATGAAAGGGGTAATTATGGCAGAGAATAAGAAATACTATTTCCTCAAACTCAAGGAGGATTTTTTTGACCAGCGTGAGATAGTAGTGCTGGAAGGCTCGAAAGATGGTGTCCTTTATGTGAATATTCTGCTCAAGCTATATTTGAAATCATTACAGCATAACGGGAAACTGCTCTTGAATGAGATAACACCGCTTTCAGCAGAGATGATTGCACTGCTTACAAGGTATGAGGTCGGCACAGTTGAGAGGGCAATGCGGGCGTTTATGCAGCTTGGTCTTGTGGAAGTCTTGGAGGACAACATCTTTTATATGCCGGAAATTCAGGAAATGACGGGGAAAGGTTCGTCCGATGGGGAGCGCAAGGCAAGATACCGCAGGCAGAAAGCGGAGGAGAATATGTTGCTTTTGACAGACAAAAATACTGACATAGGACAGAATCGGGACAATGTCCCACCTTTGTCCCAATTCTGTCCACCAGAGATTAGAGATAAGAGTATAGAGAATAGAGATAAGAACTTAGATAAAAGAGAGAGTGAGAGAGAAAAAGGCACTCTCCCACGCCCTTATGGGAAATATGGGAATGTCATTCTTACGGATAGAGAACTGGAAACGCTGAAAAATGACTTTCCAGCAGATTACCTGTCCATGATAGAACATTTATCGGAATACATGGAATATTCAGGAAGAACATATAAAAACCATTTAGCCACTATGGAATGCTGGAAAAGGGCGGACTTGAAAAAAGAACGGGAAACAGGGAGAGGGTATACTTATAATGGCAGTTTTAAGGAGGGTGACAGCTTATGATCGGTGCGGTTGTTGATGAAGTGCTGAAAGAAATGGAAAATGCCGCAAATGAGGGGACGAAAGCGGCTGATGTTTACATGGATACTGAAACGGGGCTTTTGATGTGCGGAAAATGCCATACAAAAAAGCAGAAAAAAATCTCATTCTTGGGGGTGGAACGAGTTGTCGGCTGTCTTTGCCAGTGTGCGACAGAGGAAATGGAGAGGGAGCGTGAAAAACACAGGGAGGAGGAAGAACTTCTGCATATCCGTCAGATGAAAAGCGCAGGATTGCAGGACAGTACTTTCTTTGATTACACGTTTGCAAACTGTGATGAAACGCACCTTTGCGCCCAATATGCACGCCGTTATGTGGGGCATTTTGCAGAATTTCAGAAAAACGGGCAGGGGTTATTGTTCTGGGGCAATGTAGGAACAGGCAAGACATTCCTTGCAGGCTGTATTGCCAATGCGCTCATGGAGAAGAATATCCCTGTGCTGATGACAAGTTTCCCGAAACTGTTAAATGCACTCGGAGGGCTGTACAGCGGCGAAAAGAATGAGTATCTGAAAAGTTTGAACCAGTACAAACTTCTTATCATTGACGATTTAGGCGTGGAACGTGACACTTCCTATGCGCTGGAAACGGTTTATCTTGTGATTGATGAGCGCTACAAAAGCGGACAACCGTTTATCATTACAACAAACCTGTCACTGGAAGAACTGTGCAATCCGGCAGATTTGGAACATGGGCGCATCTATGACCGTATCATGGAGAGGTGTGTTCCTGTTGCTTTTTCAGGGAAGAATTACCGGATAGGCAAGGGTAGGGCAAATATGGAGAATGCTTCAGGCATTTTAAAGCATGAAACAGTGTGAAATGCTGTACGGTTCTTGAATTTGCAATGAAAAAATGATATGATAAAACCACAAAAAAGAAAGGAATAACACATGGCAAATATATATGACGGGGCGTTCCGCACAATCTTAAATGACTGCCGGAAACTGATTATCCCTGTAATCAACGAGATTTTCGGGGAGACATATACAGGGGACGAAGAAATCCGTTTTTTCCCAAATGAACATTTTTTAGACCAGCAGGATGAAGCGGACAAGGAACGGATTACAGATACGAATTTTACGGTTTTCGGGAAGATACCGAAGAAATACCATGTTGAGTGTGAAAGCAGCCTGCCGGACGGAAGAATCACCATAAGGCTTTTTGAGTATGATGCGCAGATAGCGCTTGATGAGGGCGAGGTTACGGAGGAAACATTGACTGTGACATTTCCCAATACGGCGGTTCTGTATCTTCGGACATACAAAAAGACACCGGACAAAATGAAATATGTGATTGTCACACCGGGTGGAACGGTTCAGTATGATGTGCCGATTATGAAAGTACAGAAATATACGCTTGACGATATTTTTGAAAAACGTCTGCTGATGCTGATTCCGTTTTACATTTTTTCACATGAGAACAGCTTTCCGGAGTATAATAGTAACGAGCAGAAATTGGAAAAACTGAAAGCGGAATATCAGGGTATCTTGGAAAGGCTTGATGGACTGGAACAGCAGGGAGTGATCGGGGCGTTTGACAAACGCACAATCATAGAGCTTTCCGGTGATGTGATTAAAGAAATCGCACAGAAATATGAGAATGTGCAGAAAGGCGTAGGTGATATAATGGGCGGAGCATTGATTGAAACAGAAGCACGAAGAATTTTAAACAAAGGCATAAGTGAAACTAAAAAGGAAACTGCACTCAGAATGCTGAAAAGAGGAAAAATGACGGTAGAGGAAATTGCTGAGGATTCAGGTCTTAGTGTTGCGGAAGTGGAGCAACTTGCAGAGCTTCAGTCAGTGTAAAGTGATAGTGTTAAAATATGTAAAAAAGCAGTAATTTGATTTTGATTAAGTTATACATTGCATATATCATTGCCTTATTTTAGACCATTAACCAAATTATTTATGCATAATATAAGAATGGGAGAATATATTGATGGATATAGAAATTAACGATTATGAAATTTTGGATAGGGCAAATCAATTTAGAGATGCGGCGGATATACTAAAGCAGTCAAATAAATTGATACCAACAGAATTAAATGCATGTTTAGCGTGTGAATTGTACTTAAAATATTTAGTTAATTTTGAAAAGGATGGTATTCAGACAAAAACTAAGAAGCAGTTAGTGGCAGGACATGATTTAAAAGAGCTATATGATAAGTGTGATGATAGTATAAAAATTCTAATTAAAGAAAAAATGGATGATGATTTTGAAACTCATTTAGAAAAAGTAAAATTGAATTTTGCTGTAATAAGATATGATTACGAACATGAAAAGGTTGTATACTCGCCTGCGTTTGTGATTAGATTTATGGAAATATTATCTGAAATATGTTGTTGTAGGCAAAACCACTATGTATAGTGAGGTATACAGAATAAAAATTTTATATTGTAGCCATAAAGCAGGGAATAACTGATGATTCAGATTTGTTTCCCTATTTTTTTGTGGCATTTTTCAGAAACTTGTGGATATGGCATTGTCAATAAGTCCATATCCTTGTACAGCGTCAGGGCAATTACAGAAAATGGAAAGGATTAAGATTATGGATAATGTGACAGGTAATTGCACCGATACAAAAGCAGGCATTACAGTAAAAACAGTCTTTGACGGAAAACAGAGCGGACAGCAGGCATTTATGAAGCTGATACAAAGACAATACCGTATCAGTGGGGTAGATATACAAAATACTTATATTGATAAATCAGCACATAGTATTGATAAAACACAATATACAGACTATACTAAAGACAGTGAAGCAAATGTTGGCGGTACAACTGTTGGTTTTGCGGAAAACGGAGGACAGCATGATGGATTCTAATTTCGCAGCATTACAGCAGCTTCACAGCAATTTACGGGTTGCCATATATTGCAGGCTCTCAAAGGATGACGAGTGTTCATTTTGGTATAAAGGGCGTTTACTGTAACGCCCCCACAAACTTGTAATAAATCGTAACGATTTTCTCTTTCCCTTTGCGGTAACGTCCCATGTTGGGCGTTTCGTAGATTGTGATTTTCTCAATCAGCTCATGGAGCATGAAGCTGTCGAGTTCCTCAAAACTGGTGTACTTCTGGATTAGCTTCGAGAAACGCTCCACGTCAGACCTTGCGGCATTGGAAGCGTCAATGCGTTTTTCCAGTTCACGGATGGTTCGCTGCAATGTTTCTTTTTCTTCATCGTAATTCCCGATAAGCATTGTGAAAATGTGGTCTGGCAGCTTGCCAGAAAGATTGTCCTCATACGCCCGTCGGAGCTTTGCGTCAAGCCCTGCAAGCTGATTCCTTGAAGCGGTCAGCTCGGATTTCATCTGCGACAGTTTTTTCTGGTCATCAGAGCATTTCTTTTCTGTCAGTTCTTTGACAGCTCGTTCCGTATCCTCTGCGAATAGGACGGCGTTTCTTTTTATGTCCTCACGGACAAGGCGGGTAATCACATCGCAGTTGATGTAATGGCTTGAGCAGGCGAATTTTCCCTGCTGGTGGTGGCGTCCGCATACATAATAGATATATTTCCCGTTATGTGTGCGGTGTTTCCGCATCGCAGTCCCGCAGGCTTCGCAGCGGAACAGCCCAGAGAAAACATCGGGGTCTACATGGTGTGGGCTGTCCTTACGGGGCTGGATTTTGCGGGAGTGGAGTGCCTTTTGAGCCTGCTCAAACAGTTCCTCAGAGATAATCGGCTCGTGCATACCTTTGACGACAATCCAATCTTCCCTGTCATTTTTTACCCTTTTTTTTGTGCGGTAGGACGGTGTGTAATGCCTGCCCTGCACCATGCTCCCGATAAACATCTCATTTTGGAGCATGGTTCGGATATATGTCTGACACCAGTAGCGTTTACGGACAAAAGCCCCGTCTTTCTCTGGGTCGTGGTTTTTAAATCGGTTGTACTCTGCGGGGGAGAGTACGCCCTCATTGTTAAGCGTGGTCGCTATGCTCCTTGAACCCATGCCGCCCGCACACATCTCAAAGATGCGTTTCACGATGGGGGCTGTTTCCTCATTGACAAGCAGCTTGTGCTTGTCTTTCGGGTCACGGACATACCCGTAAGGGTCGAGCGCACCCAGATACTCGCCACGCATCGCTTTCATGTGCAGTGAGGATTTTATCTTTGTGGAGATGTCCTTTGCGTACATGTCGTTCAGGATGTGCTTGAAGGGTGTGATGTCCATGCTGCCCGTGTTATTGATGGTGTCAACATTGTCATTCACCGCAATGAAACGCACCCCCTTTTCGGGGAAGTAAATCTCGGTGTACTGTCCGCACATGATATAGTTCCGCCCAAGTCTTGATAAGTCCTTTACGACAACCATGTTGATTTTGCCGTTTTCAATGTCGCCTATCATCCGCTTGAAATCTGGTCTTTCAAAATTCGTCCCAGAGTACCCGTCGTCGATATAAATGTCCCCGACTTCCCATCCCTGCCTTTTCACATAGTCGCTGAGCATCGCTTTCTGGTTTCCGATGCTCATGGACTCATGCTCGGCAGAATCCTCGGAAGACAGCCTGCAATAAATCCCTGCGGTATAATTCTGCTGTTCTCTCATAAATAAATGCCTCCTTTTTGGGAAACAGCAGGAAAGTGTAACCTACGCTTACAGTATATAAGGCTGTAACGGCACGGTCAAATGTGTGCCTGCTGTTCCCGTCATGCATACGGGTTCTCATAGAGGATTTTTTTGACAGCCGCTTGGTGTATGACCTCGCTTGCCGTCCTCGCCCCGTTGAAGATGCTGACAACACGGATGTTGTCTTTTGCGTCAAAGGTTTCCCTCTGATGAGGAAAAGAGCCTGCACCGCTGCAAGCCCCTTTGTGAGTGACGTGTCCCCTTTCTGGAATTGTTTCCATGCCATTCCTCCCATCTTTCCTGCGGGTCATTCCCGCCCGTCTGTTTTCGGTATGACTTCATAATCAAAGCCCATCCGCTGGTTGCAGTATGTGCATACGTCTTTCTCAGTCTGCCCTTTGTCAAGCCTTCGCAGGATGTAAGCACCTGTGCTGTAAAAATTGTCCGCACAAGTGCCGCATAAGCAGAGCTGAAGCCTGTTTGGGACGGGGGAGATAAGACCGATGCTGACCGCCAGCGCATGGTTTACACCACGGATATGTTTTTTGTCCAGCCGCCCGATATACCCCTCAAGCCGCTGCTTGCTGACCGTGCGGAGCTGCTCGAGAAGCACGATGGAAGGGAGCTGCAAGCCGCACTCTGCGTCGATAAAGTAGTGGGTGGGCAGCTTCGGTTTTACGTCAACCTTGCTTCTATCAGAAATTGCAGCAATATGTTTTGCAGAGAAAGCGGCATATAGGGTCGTTAATCTCGGCTTCGCCGCAGACAAAATCCCCGTCGGAAAACTTCACAAGGTCGGTGTCAAACAGGACGGTCTTTAGCTTCTCCGCTGCCTGTTCGGGGCTGTCGGCATGGATGGAAACGGTCTTTGCATAGTGGGCGACAAGGGTCACTTCATAATTCTTCAATCAGCCTTTCCTCCCTTTTGGTCTGAAATTTTGTGATAGTTACGGTTGTTTCCAACAGAAAAATCTTCACGCAGTCAGCGGGCATCCCCCCTTTCACGGCTCGGTTTCTGCCTTGCAATCCCCAGATAGGACATTAAAAAATCGTTGAAGTCCTTGCCGGCTGGCGGCGGTTCATCAACGATTCGGTAGTCTTTCTGCAACAATTCTTTCAGAGCGGCGGTACATAAACGACCTGCCCTGTCCTTATCCAGATGCAGAAATATGGTCTTGATTTGCGGGTTTGCTTTCAAAAAAGTCGTGAGGGCAACGGGGATTTTGCTTTCTTTCAGCTCTTTCTTCGGCTGATATACGCCCGACAGGGAGAGAAGATTCTCTGCCTTATAATCCCTGCCCTCGCATTTTAAATAGGTGGCGTAGGATAATAAATCAATGGCAGCTTCAAATAAATGCACGGCATCGGTCGGCTCTTTTGCCAGAAGCCGAAACGAATACCGCTTGTCGCTGCCTGATGCGTCCCGCTTAAAGTTCCCCATTGTGCCACGGCAGGCGGCGTATTTTGGCGTCCCGCTTTCATCTTTCCCGATAAAAACGGCGTTGTGGTAGTCGGCACTCTCGAAAATAATCCCCTCGGCAATGCACTCTTGGATAAGCTGATAGTCAATGCCACGACCGAAAAGATACTCCGTCACTTTTCCGCAGTCCTTATTTTTCGGCGGCAGGAGCAGCACCTTTGGCTCGTCTTTTTTTACGGCAGGGGGCGGCGGCTTCCAGTCCGCCATCGTCTGCCCCGTAAGGATTTCCACGGCTTCCACAAAACCGTATTCCTTGACTTTCATCAGATAGTCAAGGGCAGAGTAGCCGCCAAAGCCCCTCGACCACCAGTACCATTTGCCGTTGGAAATCTTTAGGCTGTCATGTTCGGCGGTACAGTAGACGTTCGTTGTGCCTTTGACTTTGACAAGGTTGCTCGGCTCGTAAGCCCGAAGATAGGAGAGTAGGTCTATCTGCCTTGCCTGCTCAAGCACGTCGGGGGCTATCTGCACATAAGGTCTGTTACTTCTCATCCAAGCACGCTCACCTCTCTTTCCCAGACAAAATCTTTTCCGTCTTAACCATATAGGATTTAAAATCTGCGATAGTCTGGTGCAGCTCATCCATGTGGGAATCCTCCCGTCCAATCCATTCTTCATAGACATCCTGCAAAAGATTCGGGGATTTCATAAGGGCTTTTGCCGCCTGCGGGGAATAATCCGCTTCGGAAAAGCACTCTGCAATATCACTCTTTATGATGATTTGATATGCAGCATTGTAAACTTCCTGTGGACTCTTGCTTAGAATATCCTCACGGAAATCGGCAAGCTCACGCTGTACTTTTTCAGCCAGTTTTTGGTTAAGGGACTCTCTGTACTCTTGGTAATTCAATCACACACCTCCTTGAAAATAAAATAAGCCGAGGGATTTTCGCTAATGAAAACCTCTCGGCTATGTAATAAATAAATCTATCAATATATTAACTAAATCAATACACTTCTACTAAAATTGTATATAGTTCCTTATATTCTTTGACTTAATATCAAATGTTTCTTCAAAAATTTCTCCAATGACTTTAATTTTATCATAACTGTCAAATGCATCTCTTTATATAAATCTATATCCATTAGGGAGTTTGCTTCAACCGAATCTCGCATTAGTAAAAAGCAAATTTGATTTTTCAATTTTAATACTTAGCCGAAAATATTATATACTCTCTCAATGCTATTAATGAATCATATGTTTCCCATATGTTATATGAATCATTATATTTCCAAACTCCTTTTTCCCAATCAAATTTATTCATTATCGAATCAACATTTTTAATTACTTTTTCTTCAAATTCAGAAACCCCCAATTTAATTAGTGCAATTATATACCATGTTATAGTATTATGTTCATAAACCACTTCCATCCCATTATGTCTAATACGTTCAACAACAAAAGCCATATCCTGTCTGTCTAATAACCATTTTTTTGCGTATTTTAATATATGAAATAATTCCTCATCATTTCTTTTGAAAATTTCCTGATATTGAATTAATGCAATACACGCATGGCAAGTGTGCGGTATTGATTCTTCTTCGTCATTTTTTAAATTTTTTGCCCATCTTATTCCTTGAGAATCCTCTAAATAGCCTTCTTTCAAACTTTTATACAATACATCTATTGTACTTTTAACATGATTATTTTGAAATATCATATAATAATCTAACAATACTCTCATAAGAAAGGCAATAGTAAATGTATTACTTTCATAACTTTCAGAAATAATTTCTTCGGATTTTATTTCTTCAAATTCTAACAAAACATTTATCGTTTTTAAATAATAATCCCATGTCTCAGATATTTTGAATGCTTGCGCTACCCAACAAGTAGCTATAATGGAACTTTCGCTTTGGAATAAAACACCAAATCCACCATCTGTTTTTCTCTGATAATGCAAGGAATTTATTATACTTGCTTTATTTTCAATATAAAATTTTGAATTGCCTCCGGTCATTTCCATCAAAATTATTCCAAATGCAGTACCTAAAATTCCGACCGTCTTTTTATCTAATATTTTTTTGTCCCATCCACATATATTATTATTCTTTACAAAATTCTTTTCTAAGACATTTAATATTAATCTATTTATATTAGCCACATCAATTTTATTGCTTTTTTTAATGTAACTTTTATTTTGAGGTAATTCTATTTTTTCATATGGAACTCTATCATAATTTCTTTTTGAATTTATTAATTCTATATATCTTTGATTTATTTCATTAGGACTTTTACTATCATATAATAAGTCAAAAAAACCTTGTTTGACTCCTTTTCTATTTATTATTTCACATATAGAACCGCCCGAAACAACAGTCAATCCTCCTTTTTTGCTTGCTGTTGTATCCAAATATATATTGGGATAGTGCTTATGACCATGCAATACTAACTTAAATCCATTTTCAATTAGTGTCTTTTTTACAATCCCTGCATTACTCAATGTTTCAAATGATTTAATCTCTTCAAATTCTGTAAATGAAGAAATATGATGATGAAAAACAGCAATTTTTAAATAATCATTATAATCATTATCTATTTCTTTTAAAGACTTCATCGTATATATAAAATAATCTAATTCCAGATTATCTATACGTGGCAAATCCAATTTTTCGCTTTTTCCATCTATTATAACATTATTCATTTGACACAATGAACAAGAGTTAAATGCATAAAATATAATTTTTTTATTTTTGTCAATAATAAATGGAAAATCTAAATTACTTATAAACTTTGAACGCTTTCTTTTTCTTAATAAATTATTGACTTTTTGTAAATACTCATTTCGAGAAATGGAATTTAATTTCATTATAGGTTTCACAAACTGAATATCTAAATATTGCTCAAAGATTTTCCATTTATCATTCCCCTCTACAATATCATGATTACCTGGGACAATAATTATGTGATTTCTATTTGGCAACCTCTTTAATTCAATCAATTTTAAGATACACGTATTAAAGTATGAACTATAGTCATATTGCCCTCTATGTACTATATCACCCGAAATAACTACAAAATCATACGTAATTCCAGCATTAGATAAATAATCCAAAAGAATGTCAAAATAATTCTGCTTGCTTTCAATTAAATTATTTCTAAAAACACCTAATTTATCATCTATTTCATAATCCGTTATTCCTATATCATTCCCCAAATGAATATCGGATAAATGTAAAATGCGAGATTTCACTTTCTCTTCCTTTCAAATAATATATCATGATTTCTAAGATATTGAACTTATAAACTTTTCATATATTTCAATAAAAAAACCCAAAGTCGGCATAACTTCATTATTATCAAACATTTTTTTATACTGTTCAATAGTAACCCATTTTACATCAATAACTTCATTTTTATCAAATACAATCTCATCTAATCTAATATTTTTACGGAATAGCCATATATCATAAAAATCATGATGTCCATCCCTTCTCTCACTCATTACAACATTTCCTTGTGCTATATCCAACTCTATTCCCAACTCTTCTTTTACCTCTCGTACAACAGCTTGCTCCGTAGTTTCACCACTTAAAACAGAACCTCCTGTACATTCCCATAACCCGCCCCCTCTTTTACTCGGATTTCTTTTAGACAATAATATATTTCCTTTATCATCTACAATCCAAATTCTAACAACTAAATGGTATTCTCCTTCTTCCAAATTACTTTTTCGAGGTTTTGTATAGTTTAATTTTTTCCTATTTTTATCAAATATATCCCATTGCTCCATTGCATTACTTTCATTAAAATCCCAACTTTCCATTTTACAATCTCCTATCTTATTTTCTATTTTATAGCATATGTAGGAAATAAGCCTTTCTCATACATTTTTTGACAAAACGGGTAAGGAGAAGTTATTCGTCCATATTCTGCCTTAGCAAATATCCTGCACATACCTCTGCACATTTTTACATATGAGCATCGTCCGCAAATACCTTCCAGTTCTTCAACTTCAGAAAGGCTTTTAAACATCTCTGATTCATACCATATGCTTGACAAACTCTGATTAAAAATATTTCCTGCAACAATTTCCATAGAATCAAATGCAGGAGCACAAATTGAAACATCTCCATTTGGCATTATTCCACAAAGATTAACTCCCCAGTTACATGGTCTAAATTGAATCGAATCCAAGGGCATAAAAGCTGGTGGTAATGTTGAATGCAATGTTCCAACTGCTAAATTTTCATAATCAGATTTTAATTTATAAATGTTATTAATCATTTCTATAGTTTCATCTAAATCCAATTGAATTTCTTTTGCTTCTTTTCCATGCCCTATTGGTTGTATACTTAAAATAATACGGTGACTATTTGCTCCTAACTTTTGGACATATTTAACAGTTTCATTCATGCTATTTTTATTTATTTTATTCATTACAGTAACTATATCAAAATCTACTGAATATTTTTTTAAAAGGTAAATATTGGATATAGTTTTTGCAAAAACATCACTGCCAGTATTTGCTAATTTATTATGTTCAGATGTATTTACCGAATCTAAGCTAATCTTAAAATAAATTTTATTTAAATCATTTATCTCCAACAACAACTCTTCATTTAATCTAGTACCATTAGTTTCTATGTCTATTCTCACATCAAAAGAAAGTATTCTATTTATAATTCGAATTAAATTATTATTAGTAAACGGCTCTCCACCTGTAATTTTAACACGTTCTAATCCAAGAGGTAACGCCTCTTCCAAAATAGTATCAATCATTTCGAGATTCATTTCATTGTTTCCAGATGATGTATTATTGTTTATCCAACAATATTGGCATTTTTGATTACATCCAAAGGTTACATATAAATAAATCAATTTTAATTTTTTATCTATATTTTCATATTCTCTAACAATTTTATTAATCCTTTTTTTTGATTCTTCTATATTTACCATCGCATTATTTAGCCAATGAAGTTTTTGTTCCATATGCATCCCTCACATAATCTTCTTTCTTATTTTATTAAATTATAACATTTTTTATTGATTTTTCAACTATTTTTTGGTAAAATAGTATTTTAAAATTTATCACTTCTTACAAAATATATACCACTTATTGATTTTTCCACTTCTCTTCAATCTATAAAATTTTCTACCCTGTGGCTATGTAAAAAGCGGCATCAGCACTCACGCTAACACCGCCTTTTTCTCGGTCAGTCCGTTATAAAATCCCTGCCTTTTTCAGATACCCCACGCTGTCATAGCAACCACGGAAGTAGACCGACTGCATCTCCATGTCCGTAAGTTTGTTCCTAAGCTCCTTCACTTTAATCAGTGCGGCACATTCTTCCTCGGTCAGTTCCTCCGCTGATTCCGTGTCAAACACGCCTAAGACTTTCGGATATTTTTCATATAAGCCCTCAATCTCGGCTCTTATGGCACGGTATTCCTTGTTTTCTCTGGACAGTTTTGCGATGACAGAGCCGAGATATTCATTAAAAACATTGTCATGAACATCTACAAAAGTTTCAAATCTGAATGCATCAGACATTCTTCCTCACCTCCAACTTTTCTCATTCCCAGACTTGGACACCTTTACATTGCTGTCGGAACTGGTAAAGGAATATTCGGACAATACGCCGTTGCTGTCAGTCAGCGTAAGGCTGTACTTGCCGTCCTTATAGGCAAGCTCCTTTGTAATATCCTTTTTGCCCGCCGACATGAAGCTTGGAATCGTGCTGTGCCTTGTCATGAATGACACAATCTGGTCGTAAGCCGCCCTTGCCCCGCTGTTGGCATAATTCGAGCCAAAATGCAGGCTGTAAACGGTCGTGCTTGTCTGGCTGTACGGGCTTGCTGCCTGTCTGCATCCCGTGACGAACTCCCACACAAGGGTCTGCGTGGCAAGCCATTTCTCATCATCGCTTCCAGATAAATTCCCGCTGTTGCCCTGATAGCCGTAGAGCAAGGCAAGCCCCACCGCCTTTTTCTGGTCTGCGGAGAGGGCGTTCCATGTGTTGGAAGATGCCTTTGCCAGCGTATTGCCCGTTTTTAAGGGTACGCCCGGCTGAAGGCAGAACGCCGTTTCCCCGTCCACATACATGCGGTATTTGTATTCGCCCGTGCCGCCTGCGGTATGACCGCCGATGTTCGCACTGGAATTATATCTGATTGCGTTCCCTGCGCCGTCGTAGGTGTGGGTAAAGGAAATCGTGCCGATGTCGCCCGCCGCAAACGCTGTCGTGGCAGGGACGGCGGACAATGCCGTGACCGCAGCCAACGCTAACGCCGCAGCTCTTTGAAATAATTTACGAATCTTCATTCATTACCTCCTGTTCGTTCTCATGTTGATAGTTGCTGTCAAAAAAAGCTGCCCATCTGGACAGCCTTTAATTGTTCTTTTCTCGGATAGTTACTGGCAGTATCTAGGGGGAGAGGTGTGGAGAGGGGGAAGCCGAAAAAAATGGCTATCCCCCAAAGGGCGGTTCTTTCTGAACTTTGGGTATGATAGGTAATAAAAGAACAGGTCAAAGATCTGTTTTTTTATTACCTATATTATTCTTATTTTTGGGTACAAATGATACAATAGTATCACCAAATACTGTAAGGAGAACCGCCATATGAAATATAAAGAAATTACAGACTATTCTTTTTTTCTAGACAAGGATCATTATGTTTATGATTATTCAGAAACGGATTCTTTAGATATATTTATAAAATCAAGAAAACATAGCTGTGCCTGTCCGCAATGCGGGGAAGAAAGCCGGCATCTTCACGCAACCTATATGCGGAAGATCCAGGATATTCCGATCCGCTGCAAACCCACCTGCCTTCATATCAATGTTTATAAATATGAGTGTGATAATCCTGAATGCGGGACAAAAGTGTTTACAGAGCCGCTTTCTTTTGCGCGAACATCACAGGTAAGAACGGATGCCCTCAATACCCTGATACTTGGAATGGCCATGTTCATGAGTAACGAAGGCGCAAGCAGCGTGTTAAAGCTCCTGGGCGTTACTGTAAGTAATGATACCATACAGCGCCTGTACAACAGGATAAAGTTTGAAGATGATCCGGATGTTGAGGCAGTTGGCATCGATGATGTTGCAACCAGAAAAGGACAGACCTATGCAACTGCAGTTTATGATCTGAAAGACCACCACATGATTGCGCTTTTGGGTGGAAGGGATGGCACGACATTAAAGGAATGGCTCAAAGAGCACAAAAAGATCAAAGTGGTTGCAAGAGACCGCGCCAGTTCATACGCGAAGGCGGTCAGCGAAGTCCTGCCGGAATGCGTGCAGGTTGCCGACCGTTTCCATCTGCTGCAGAATCTGATGGAACACCTGAAGAATATTTTTAAAAATGAGCTGCCACCGGAAATCTTTATCAGGGGCGGACAGGTGCTTGATACCCCTCCAAAGAAAATTTCAAGGGAAAAGAAAGCGGATGAATCTGTCATACAGCAGTTAAACTATGACAATACGCCGCCAACAGATGCATATGGAAATCCGGTTGATTACGACGATTCGGCAAATAACTACAACAGTGCCGAGAAAAAACGGCAGGCAGAAAACAGGAAAAAAACAAAAGATGATACAGGAAGTACAAAGCCAGTGGAATGAAATGCCGGAAAAAGACATTGCACTCATCTGCAGCAAATATAAAATAAGCAGACCGACTGCCCGAAGGTATATCCAAATGCCGGCAGAAAAAATACAGGGAATGGACAGGCCGCGCAAATCAAAACATTCAGCCGGGCGGAGGGGGAATGCCTATGTAAATATCATTTATAAGATGATGCGTGACGGGCATGCTGACGATACCATCTATTTTTATCTGAGGCATACAGGCATCAAAGATCCCTCAACCACCATATGGTTTTATCTGTCATGTATAAGTCAGAATAATTTTCCGGGCAGAAAAAAGATACATTCCATGAAAATGCTGGAGGACTGTTATCCGGACGATGTTACTGTAATAAAAAGGGATGAGATATTAAAGTACATACTCACAAAAAATCCTAAGTCAAAAAGAAATAAAACCGTAGAAGAACATATAAACTTGATAAAGGAGCATTATCCCGCAGTCAGATGGACAGAGGATGTATTCCAAACATTTCATTCTGCACTGATGGAAAAAGAACCATCTAAAATAGATGACTTTTTAGAAAAATATACAGATTCCTCTCTCAAAGGGTTTTGCGAATGTATAAAAAAAGATATCGCCCCGGTCAAGAACGCGATATCTTTAGAAGTAAGTTCAGGATTTGTTGAAGGAAACAACAACAAATTCAAACTCATCAAACGTATTGTATATGGCAGAGCGAAATTAGTCAACCTTTCAAAAAAATGTTTTCTTGCTTTTATGCCCAAGATGAAAGGATTTGAATTATCTAAACTGATATAGGCAAAAATTTAGGCTGAAATCAGATGTGATTTCAACCTATAATTTTTGTTGCCTATACCCAAAGTTCAGAAAGAACCCAAAGGGCGGACTTCTCCCCAAGTGTGCGGTTATCTTTCCTGCCCCCGCTGCCTTTGCAGATGGCGGTTGTAGAACTCCAACGCCTTTACGACAAAATCCGTTTCCTGCCCTCTGGGGATGGATTTCGGTATGAGTTTGGTTATCCGCTCGTCCTTAAAGGCGGGCTTCTCTTTCTGGTTCGGCTTTTCCTCCTGCATGATACTCTGGATAACCCCATCCGTGAGCTTTCCCTCCTGCATGAACTTCTTCATCTTGATAGCCTGTGCAAGAGAGGGCGTGGCATCGTTGTAACCCATCGCTTCTAAAAGCGTGTACTGCTGTTCCTCGGAAAGATAGGAGTGTTATGTGGGGGTATTGATAAAAGGTGTAGTTACGCTTTTCTGCTGATTCTATGCGGTTTTCTGCTCTCCACCAAAATGACAACTCCAAAGACGATAATCTTGACGGGGAAAGCGCAAGCATACACAACCAGCGTGATATGCTGGAAACGTGGTGTCAGGAACATGGGTATACCGTTGCAGGCGTGTACGCTGATGACGGGTATTCCGGCTTATACATGGACAGACCGGACTTCCAGAGAATGTTAGCCGACTGCAAACAGGGCAAGATTGACATTGTGGTAACTAAGGATATGTCAAGGCTTACCCGGAACAGCACACATTCGGGACAGTTGAGGGATGAATTTTTTCCAAAACATCATATCCGCTACATAGGCGTGACAGACGGCGTGGATACGGGGAAAGATGATGACCTTATCGCATTCCGCAGCGTTTTCAACGAGATTTATTCAAAGGACATCGGGAAAAAGGTACATTCTTCTTACGTCATCAAGGCGAAAAAGGGCAAGTTTACTGGATGTATTGCACCATTCGGCTACATGAAGTCACCGGAGGACAAAAACTTCCTGATACCGGACAAAGACACCGCTTGGATTGTGCAGAAGATATTTGGCTGGGCGGCTGAAGGGCATGGAACGAACTGGATCAGGCGCAGGCTGGAGGATGAGAAAATCCCTGCCCCCTGCTGGTGGAACAGGAAAAAAGGCTTGCGCAACCATGTGACCAAATGGGAAAAGGAATACGGTGAAAAGGGCATTTATATGTGGGATTTCTCCACAATCAAGCAGATACTCGCCAATCCCGTCTATATTGGAACGATAGCGTCACAGAAGGCAGATTACCGTTTCAAGGTCGGCTGGATTGGGGATAAAAAGCCGGAGGAATGGATTCAGGTGGAGAACGTGCATGAGCCGCTTGTGGATATGGATACCTACAATCTTGTGCAGGAAAAAGTGAAGATGCGCAAAAGACCGGACGCATGGGGCAACTATGGGATATTTGCAGGGTTTGTCAAATGTGGGGAATGCGGCAGCACCATGAACCAGCGTGTGGCAAATGCGAAGGCAAAAACAAGGATACTGACCTGTGCCAAGTATAACCGTTACGGTGTGGCGCATTGCAGCCAGCACCGGTTGGAGCTTGACACGCTGTATCAGATTGTTTTGGAGCAGATACGCTCCTGTGCGGCACTCGCCCTTGCGGATGAAACGAAAGTCATGGAGGAACTGCGGAAAAGCTGCCAGTGCGACAGTGAGGAAGAAAGCAGGCGCATAAAAGAAAAACTTTCCGAGAGTGAGTGCCGACTTTCCGAACTGGATACACTGATTTCCAAACTCTATGAGGACTGGGTAGCGGGCAGGATTAACGAAACGAATTTTACCCGCATGATGGAGAAAGCACAGACCGAACAGGAAACCTTGCAGAAAAAGGCGGATACGATGCGTGAGCGTCTTAACGGGGCGGCAAAGGAGCAGGAGGACAATTCAAAGTGGCTGTCACTGATAAGGCAGTATGCCGACATCAGGGAACTTGACAGGGAGATGCTGCATCTGCTCATCAAAGAGATTGTTGTCCATGAGGATATGGCAGAGGGAAAACGCAATACAACAGTGGAGATACACTTTAATTTTATGAAACAGGGAAGCCAGCTAACGGTAAAAAGTTAGGCTGATGCTTTCAAAAATCGCATACAGGGGAATAAGGTTTATCCCCTGTGGCGGAGGAATATCTGCAAAACACAATCAAATCTTGAAGTTTCACAATCATTTCGATTATTATTCAACTATTTAGGTATGACACACCTTAACATGGGCGGCAAAAACCCAAACGGGGAAACCATCAACGTGACAAGCCAATATTTTACACGCGCAGGAAAGCCGTGGATTGGCGTGATGGGCGAATATCATTTTGTGCGCGACGCACGCGAAAACTGGTACAGGGAACTTTGCAAAATGAAAGCAGGCGGCATCACCGTCGTCGCGACATACTTGTTTTGGATATACCACGAGGAAACCGAGGGACAGTTTGACTTTACAGGCGACAGGGATGTTCGCCAATTTATCATGGAAACGCAGCGCGCAGACTTGGACGTGGTTCTGCGCATCGGTCCGTGGGCGCACGGCGAATGCAGAAACGGTGCATTCCCTGACTGGCTCCTGCAAAAGCCCTACAAGCTGCGCGACAACAACAAGGACTACATGGAAAAAGTACGGATTTGGTATGAGGAAATTTATGAACAGGTACAAGGCTTGTTTTATCAGGATGGCGGAAACATTATCGGCATTCAGTTTGAAAACGAACTGACCGACAATGAAGAACATTTATTCGAACTCAAAAAGCTGGCACTCGCAATAGGCTTTCACGCGCCAATTTACACAGTGACAGGCTGGAACAGCGCCTACGGCGCCAAAATCCCCGTGGACGAGGTTGTTCCCGTGTTCGGCGCATACTTATCTTCGTCCGCAACTATTAAAAATTTTCCACGACGAGGTTGTTCCCGTGTTCGGTGCATACCCCGAGGCACCGTGGGCAGAGCATACCGACAGGCTGCCGCTTTCCCCGCATTACGTGTTTGACACGACGCGCAATGACGCGGCGATTGGCAGGGATTTGATTGCAAAGACGGACGCGGACGGGTGGTGTCTGCCGTACGAGAACTATCCGTTTGCAACCTGCGAATTGGGCGGCGGAATGCAGGTGACGCACCATAGACGACCGCGGATTAGCGGCATGGACATTTATGCGCTTTCGCTGGTAAAGCTTGGCTCAGGCAACAATCTTGTCGGGTATTATATGTACAAGGGCGGTACCAACAAAATCGGCAGCTTATCGACATTAAACGAGTCCAAGGCGACGAGGTATCCGAACGATTATTCGATTTTGTCGTACGATTTTCAGGCGCCGATTTCGGAGTACGGCGAGATTCGCGAGCAGTACCGTTTGACCAATCTGCTTCATCTGTTTGTGAACGACTTTGGGGACGTGCTTGCGCCAATGAAGACGGTGGATGCGCGCACGGCAGTTGCTGCGGAGGATTTGGCGTCGCTGCGGTACTGTATGCGCACGGACGGAAAGAGCGGGTTTGTGTTTGTCAATCATTATCAGCGTTTGGCGAAGCTTTCTGATGTGAAGGGGGCTGTCATTGATACAGGCGTTGTGGAATTTCCGCCGATTGACGTGTGCGGTGAGGTTAGTTTTTTCCTGCCGTTTCGCATGGATTTGTCGGGAAATCTGTTGGAATATGCGACGGCGCAGCCGCTTTGCAGGCTCGAAAATACTTGGTTTTTTGCCGCGATTGACGGCGTGGAAGCAGAGTTTTGCTTTACGGGGGACCCGTGTTTCCGACCAAAAACAGACAGTGTTGTCAGGGTGAATGACATACAGATTGTGGCGCTTTCGTGGGATCGTGCGCGCTTTGCCCGCAAACTTTCGGGCAGGCTTTATATCGGGGATAACTGCGACCTTTATATGTGTGAGGACGGAATCCATGCGGTGCAAGATGGTGATTTTTCGTATGACGTGTGGAACGGTTCGGCGTTTGAGCATGTTGTTGTAGAGCGTTCGTTTACACAGGCAAAGGCGGTATTTGAGACAGTGAAAGAGCCCTTTGCGCCGCCCTATGCCGAGGAACTTTGTCTTGGCGGCGCGCGGAAGCGAACATGGAAAAAGATTACGGTTTTAGGCGAGGGCGGGTTTGTGGAAATTCCCGACCAATATGATGTGGCGCAGATTTATGCGGACGGAGTGCTCGCGGCGGACAATTTTTATTACGGGGAGCCGTGGCGTGTTCCTGCGAAATTGCTTTATGGGAAGACGTGTTATTTGGTAATGTCCGAACTGCGGGACGATTTTTATCGGGAGGTTTGACGGGGGGCTGTTTTTCATTTGTTTTTAGGATTGATTAGACAACAGGAATAAAAAACAGCGGTAAAATTGTATGATGGTTTTACCGCTGTTTCGCTTATCAAAAATTCTGATTTGGGTTTTGCCGTAACTAATAGGTACGCCAAAATGTATTGCTTTCCGGATAAATCATATGCAGAATAAGGGAAACTGCCGCAACGAGGCATATCAAAATACAACTGCCCACGATAAACCATGCTACCCCTTTTAAAATGTTTTTCAGTGTTTTGTTTTGAAGTATCGAATCCACGTTTTGGGAAACTCGATAAATAGAATCTATTTTCTCGTTTGTAAGCGAATTTTCTCTTACTTCCTGCACGTCAATATCTTTCACAAGTTCATCTAAGGTCATATCAAAGAAATCACTTAACATAACTAACCTGGTAAAATCAGGATATGACTGTCCTGCCTCCCACTTTGAAACCGTCTGCCTTGACACCTGCATTTCCATTCCCAGTTCTTCCTGCGAAAGTCCCTTTTCTTTTCTGAGCTTTAATAGTTTTTCGTTGAATTTCATGTTACCTTGCCTCCTTTTTTTCAGCCTACAATAAAATTTCTTTGGATTCAAGCAATTTAGATTGTCAATTTGTCAACCTTGGCATACATTTTGCAGGTTTCTGAAAATTAACATCGTGTTTTTGTCATTTTGCGGCAGGTATGTTAGTTGTGGATAACGCAGGATTGCCGTAAAGTATACGGCATACTCCGCCAATAACAGCGCACCATGCAGACGCTTGAGCGTTTTATCCGTTGCCTTTTCTCGCGACAGTAACGGATGTCACGAGTTCGGGCAAAGAAGTACCAAGCGCGACAATCTTTCATTTAACAAGCTAAATGGCATGATGGAACGGGAAGGTGATATGAATGCATTTCCGATAGAAGATATGGGTAAAACAGATCTTGATAAAGACCGTTTATACCGCGTATTTGGCGACAGCGTTCAATATCAATGGCAGGAAATTCCCGATGTTTCTATGTATTTGTTACTATTACAGATTAACTATAAATCATTAACTGCAAATCAAGGAAAAAACGCTTGCAAGTTATATATAGGTACCGTATAATATGAATTGAATATAGGCTGTAATGCAGTACAGCTTTGATTTGGGCGAGGGCTCTTTGGATTATTGCAGGCGGGAAGCATTTCCCGCCATTTCTATATAGAAGGAGATAATGCATATGAACGAGCTTGCAATCCGTTTTTTGAATGAGGAAAGCAATCCTGTCACACAGGAGGCGGTAAACAGTTTGGTGGACGAAATCCGTAACCATTACTGCGGCTATGCGTGACTGGCTTTAGACGAATATGGAAAAGAGGATTTTCTTGCGGTGTATATGGATAATGACTGGGTTTTTTTGCGAAAACTGGAAAACTGTATCCTGAGCTGCAATGGGAGGAATCAGAGGACGATTTGGTTTAGCTTTGCAATCAGATTGTATCTATTTTGAAGAAGCACGATGAATGGGTAAATGACGCGACTGCGTGCATTACATATAAGAAAGGAGATTATTTTTATGGAAAAAATAACAAGCTTTACAATTGACCACATTAAATTACAGCCGGGGGTATATGTATCGCGCAAGGACAAGGTGGGCGATAACACGGTTACGACGTTTGACCTTAGAATGACCTCACCGAACGAGGAGCCTGTTATGAATACGGCGGAGGTGCACACGATTGAGCATTTGGCGGCGACATTTTTGCGCAATCACAAGGAGTATGGTGAGAAGACAATTTACTTTGGACCGATGGGGTGCCGGACTGGATTTTATCTGTTGCTCGCGGGGGATTATGAGTCGAAAGATATTGTGCCTCTTATGACAGAACTGTATGAGTTTATCCGTGACTTTAAGGACGAGGTGCCGGGTGCAAGCCCGAAGGACTGCGGGAATTATTTGGATATGAATCTTGGTATGGCGAATTTCCTTGCGAAACGGTATTTGGACAATGTGCTTTATGATATTAAGGAAGACCGGCTGGTCTATCCGCGATAACAATGAGCAGTGCCGAAAGCTTTTCGAGCGCACTGCGGAATATTAATTTTTAAAATCATAAACGAAAGGAAAAAAGGGTATGAATAAAATAGGAATTATCGGTGCAATGGAGCTTGAGGTTGCAGAATTAAAATCTAAAACGGATGTAAAAAATGTTGTCGAAAAGGCAGGCATGAAATTCCATGAGGGGATTTTGAATGGTAAAGACGTGGTAATTGTCCAGTGCGGTATCGGAAAGGTAAACGCAGGAATGTGCGTACAGATTTTGGCAGATTTATTCAATGTGGATGCAGTGATTAACACAGGCGTGGCAGGTTCGCTGCGCGCAGAAATCAATATCGGTGACATTGTTGTCTCGACAGATGCGTGCGAGCATGATATGGACGTGACGGCGCTTGGCTATGAGCCGGGTATTATTCCGCAGATGGAAACTTCGTTTTTTAAAGCGGACAGAACGCTTGCACAGCAGGCAAAAGCGGTATGCGCGGAAGTTAATCCGGAAATCGATGTATACGAGGGACGTGTTGTCAGCGGTGACCGGTTCGTTTCGGACGGGGATACAAAAGACAGGCTGATTACGCTTTTTAATGCTTCGTGTACAGAAATGGAAGGCGCTGCGATTGCACATGCAGCATTTTTAAACAAGATTCCATATGTAGTGCTTCGTGCCATTTCAGACAAGGCGGACGGCAGCGCGCATATGGATTATCCCGAGTTTGAGCGTGCGGCGGCGGCACATTGCGCGAAGCTTGTTGAGAATTTAGTTACAAGAATATAGAAAGATTAAAATATGAACATTTTTACAAATCATTTAAAAAAATTAAAGAAATCCGCTTTTACCGGACTTATAGCGAGTGTTACGGTGACGCTTTTGTGGTTTGTTTTTTTGAGCAGCGCAAACGTGAGGATACTCGGCTTGTCTATTTTCGGTGCGGCAGTTGTCTTGTTTGTGTTTAAAATCGTGTTTGATATTGTAATAGAAAAATTCGGGATTACGAGAAAGCTTTTGGCAAACGAGCTGTTTATTTTGTTTGCATTAATCGCATTTTTGTCTGTTACAATTTGCGCGTTTGCGCCTGTCATGCTGTTTGCATCCGTGCATAATGAGCGTGCGGAAAAACGGCTGAGTGCATATAAGGCAAACGGAAGCGTTGAGGAATTGAATTTTGAAACTGAAAACGGTACGCTGCACGGCTGGTTTCTTCACAATGCACAGGGAAGCGCGCCGACAGTGCTTTATTTTGGAGGAAACGGTGAGGATGCGGCAGGACGCGTGCTGACACTGCTGGAGAGTGAAAATCTGCGCTCTGTTTTTGACGGCTATCATTTTGCATATGTTGATTATCCCGGTTATGGGAAAAGCGAGGGTATGGCTTCGGAGAAGAGCTTTAAAGATATGGGGCTTACCGTATATGACAGCCTGATGAACAGAGACGACGTGAACCGGATTACGTTAATGGGTTATAGCATTGGTACAGGTGTAGCGAATTATGCGGCAAGTGAGCGGCAGCCTGCGGGGCTGATTTTAATGGCGCCATACGCAGACGGGTATGATTTATATAATGGATATGCGGACATTTTTCATGGTCCATTAAAAGCACTTGTCAGTTTTAAAATGAAGTCCGTGAAATTTGCGGAAAAAGTGGATATAAAACCACTGCTTTTGGCATCGAAAGCAGATCAGGAGATACCCTACGACAGCTCTGTACGTTTGTTTGAACGATACAAAAAAGGCTGTAATTTTGTCACAGTTGATGAGATCGGACACAATGATTTTTGGAAATCGCAGGAGGTTTTGGATGAAATTGAAAAATATCTTGCACAATAGAATTTTTCCTGCAGCTCTTATTACACTTTTGGGGACTGCTATCAGTCTGCTGGCATGTACAATTATGGGTGCACGGGGAATAATAAAGGGGTTTTTACCGCTTTGGCTGTTTTTGATTTTTGCCGGTTTAGACATTGTCCTTAATATAGTGCCTCACACATCGCAGTGGAAGTGGTTTAAGCCCGTGGTGTTTGCGGCAGCAGCTTTTTTCATATTATTATTTTTGGCGATTTTTCGGGGATAAAACAAATTTATTTTTTGCAGGTTTGTGCGGAGGCATAAACGCGCAAACAGGAGGACTAATATGAGCATACATTTTGGGGTGGATTACTACCCCGAGCATTGGCCGCGTGAGCGGTGGGAAACGGACGCACAGCTAATGAAAGAAATGGGCATTCAGGTCGTGCGCATGGCAGAATTTTCGTGGTTCCAAATGGAGCCGCAGGAAGGCGTATTTCGTTTTCAGTGGCTTGAGGAAGCAGTAAATTTATTAGATCAGTATGGAATTAAGACTATCCTTGGAACGCCTACAGCAGCGCCTCCGGCATGGATTATTGAGAAAAATCCGGAAATACAGCCGATAGACAGGGAAGGCAGGCGTAGGTATTTTGGCGGCAGACATCATTGCTGTCAGTCAAATCAGACATACCGCGGGCATATCCGGCGATTTGTGACAGCAATGTCAGAAAAATTTGCAGACAATCCCGGTGTTATCGGGTGGCAGATTGACAATGAGCTTGGGAATTCGCATACGGACTTGTGCATGTGTAATTCATGCAGGCTGTATTTTCAAAAATGGCTTTTGAAAAAATACGGTACAATTGCGCGTTTAAACAGTGCATGGGGAACGGCATTTTGGAGTCAGGGATACAATAAATTTTCACAGGTACGAACACCTCTTATAACGGCGGCGGGCGAAAATCCGTCTGCTATGTTGGACTGGAAGTGTTTTTGTTCGGATTTGATTGTTGACTTTGCAAAATGGCAGGCAGATATTATTCGGGAAAAATGTCCGAACCATTTTATCACCCATAATTATATGTGTTTTGACGATAAGGTGAACTACTATGATTTGGGCGAATTGTTGGATTTTGTGTCAAATGATGTATATCCGGGACATTGGCAGGAAGGCTCACATCAGCCTTTATATCAGACGGCGGCAGCGCATGATGTAGTGCGCAGCTATAAAAAACAACCGTTTTGGATTATGGAGCAGCAGTCAGGAATGACGGGATGGGAGATTATGGGCAGGCTGCCCAAGCCCAATCAGCTTTCAGCCTGGGCTATGCAGTCGGTGGCGCACGGTGCCGATGCCGTTGTTTTTTTCAGGTGGCGTACTTGTGCCGTGGGAACGGAACAATTTTGGCATGGTATTTTGGGACACAGCGGAAAACCGGGGCGTATTTACGATGAGTTAAAGCATTTGACGGAAACGTTTGCAGACTATATGGATGCGTTTGCAGGAAGTATGCCAAAACCTGAAGTGGCGATTGTGCACAATTTCCGGCAAAACTATGCCTTTCAGATACAGCCGCACCATCCGAAGCTTACATATGTCAAGGAGCTTTATAAGTATTACAGGGCGTTTTACGAAAAGAAGATTCCTGTGGACTTTGTACAGGATACGGATGATTTGTCGGGATATAAGCTTGTGATTGCACCGCTACAGTTTTTGATGACGCCGCAGCTTGAGCAGCATTACTTTGATTATGTGGAAAACGGCGGGCATTTAGTCCTAACTATGCGTACAGGCGTAAAGGACGCAGCAAACCGCTGCATGACGGAAAGGGAGCTTCCGGGGCGTCTCGGTGAGCTTTGCGGAATTACCATACCGGAGTATGATTGTCTGCTTGAATCGACAGGCGGTGTGCTTTACGGAAAAAAGGAGTATGTAATTAAAAAATGGTGCGATATTATTGAACTTCAGGGGGCGAAGTGCCTCGCGGAGTATTCGACGGGATTTTATAAACAATCGCCGGCAATTACGGAAAATGCGTATGGGCAAGGAATTGCATGGTATATCGGAACAGAACCCGATCAGGAGCTTATGGAGGACCTGCTGTCATACTTTGAGCGGTGCAGTGAGATTGCAACACTCGGTACGGCGGCAGACGGCGTGGAGATGATGACACGTGAGTCGCAGGATCAAATTTGGCTTTTTGTAATAAATCATACGGATGATGAACAAGTTTATCATTTGCATGACCGTTATGAACTGCTCGAGGGTGAACGGGAGGAATTTTTGCATCCGTTTGAAGTTCAATTGTTTACAAAGCAAAAAAAGTAGGTTTTATGCCCGTTAAGCATGGTTTTACTACTGAAAATACTACTGCGGAAGTATAGAAAATACGATATGGGAATGCTAAAATCAGGATAAGAAACTTGTTAAAATTTCCACAAAAAGGAGGAAGAATATGTACTTATTATCTATTTTAGTGTTCTTGGTATTGTGTATCGTTTTTATGATTAACGTTACAGGGATAGGGTCGACAGGCATTATTTATTTTATTGATATGCCGACAATCATAATGTTAATTATGCTTGTTATTCCTATGATAGTGATCGCAGGACTTTTAAAGGATTTCAACAATGCGTTCCGGTTTGGTACAAAAATGAAGAAACCGGTTAAAAAAGCGGAGCTTTCGCGTGCATTGGAAGCGGTCTCATTTGCAATTAAGGCGTTTTGGACTGCGGGAATTTTTACCTTTTTGGTACCGACAGGCAGTGTCTTGATAAAGAATTCCGGCAATTTGAACTTGTCGCTGACGATAAGTTATATTGCAGTCGGCTTGCTGCCGTTATGTTATGCGTCGGCGTTTGCAATTGTTTTGCTGCCATTAAAGTCAAGGCTCAAGGTGCGGTTGGATGCATTTTGTGAAGAAAATATCATAGTGGAGGATGGAGCAGTACAGGATACGAATCAGAAGCGTGAGGACTGCGGACCGGAAAAGACAGAATAAGGAGGAAACCATGAAGAGAAAATGGCAGGTGCCTGTTTCGATTATTCTGTATATTCTTATTCTTGCAGCAGCGCTTGACTTTAACCTTTTGAGGCTGATTGACATCCGGCTTTTTCTCCTTTTGATGGTGGGAACAACGGTTTTGACGGTACCGTTTTACGAAAGGAATATGAATCGCAGGGAACTTCGGTATGTTTTTGGTAAAAAGGCATTGGAGGCGGGATTTATACAGTCTTTTCTGATTCTGTTCGTGGGGCTGCAGAATGCTGCGGACGGGAAAGAGATTTTGAGTGAGGTTGCGATGAGCTTTCGACCGCTGTTGTATGGATTTTGTATGCAGGTTATTTTTTCTGAAAAACTTGAGGATCCTGCTGCTGTGCAGGATAAGACGGATGCAGAAAAAGCAGAGGACGGTTTGGATTATACAAAACGGTTTCAACCTTACGGATTGACAAAGCGTGAGCTTGAAATTGCGGGTTTAATTGCGGAAGGGAAGACAAACGGAGACATTGCCTCGGTATTATACATTTCGGAGACGACGGTGAAAAAGCATGTTTCCAATATTTTTGAAAAGACAGGTGTTGCCAGGCGTGAGGAACTGGTGCGGATTGCGCTCGGCAGGAAAGAGAAGTAAAATAAATTTAGGAGATTTGGAGGAACGGTATGCTCTACATTCCCTTCATAGCAGTATTCATCGTCCGTCATATGGACCTCGCAGTTATATCTGAGTATGCCGTTCTCCTGAAGGTATTCGTGTTTCAACTTACATTCACAATATAAACGCCTCCGGAATATTGGATGTATCCTCATCCGCTGTTATCACCTCTATCCGACCAGCAGATATTTTATTGAAATCAATTATATTCCCTGCCCTGCTTTCACTGCGGCTTTCTGTTCCCGGTGAAAACGTACAATCCCTGTCTTATTCAAAGCCACCATGAGCGCAGGGATAAACACAAGCTGGAGAATGATCCCCGGAACTGCATTCAAAAATGCACCCGCCATAAACATCTGCCATGTGAACGCACTTCCTGTCATTCCAAGCATTGCAGCCCGTACCATCCCCCATATAACACGTCCCCCAATCATTGCAATAATCAGGGAGCGGTACAGTGACACAATACACTGCCACCTGGAACTAAAATCTCCGTCTATCTTTCCGTCCAGCGAGACCGCCATATGGCAGATCACATATGCCCTGTCCATTTTGTTCTGCCTCCTTAATCCTCCGTTCCTTATTTCTTCATAGTCATACAGTTCTCCTGTGTCTTCATCCAGTAGACGGTTCAAGTCCTTGACGGTGCATTAAAGACACTATTTTTGAAGCTACGGCTTTGGAAAACTGCTTAAAACCCGTTAAAACCTTCAGCTTATCAAATCTTAAACTTCCCAACCTCATTGTTAAGCCGTCCTGCGATTTCCTGATTGCCTTGGGCTTCTTCGCTGATAGTATTTACGATTTCCGTCAGGTTAACGGACATCTCCGATACATTCGTGACTCCCTTTGCACTTTCTTCCACTGCAATATTGATTGCTTCAACCGCTTCTTTAATGCTGTCCATATTTTGGCGTAAATCGCTCGCAGTCTGCGAAAATCTGTCCATTATTCCGTAAAAGCTGCCCGCATCGTTTTGATAATTATCACCGGTATCCACGAGCGTTTTATAACCGCTCATAGCAGTGTTATTAACAAATTCAACCATAATTTCCGCTTCATTAGAAAGATCGTCTACTGCCGTAATAACTTCCCTGCTCACCAGTTGGATTTTTTCGGCGGTTTCGGCAGAGCTGCTTGCAAGCTTTCCGATTTCGTCCGCCACGACTGCAAATCCTTTTCCGGCTTCTCCTGCACGGGCGGCTTCAATAGTGGCGTTGAGGGAAAGAAGATTTGTCTGCTCCGTGATATTGAGAATGTTTTCCGTCAACTCGCTGATTTCCTGCACTGCTTTGGAACGCTCGATTTTTTCATTCATTATGGCAGTCATATGCTCTACCTGATTTTTCGCACTACTCTGAATTTCAAGGGCATCCGCGCGAATCTGCTGCGCTTTTGTGCGGATTTTATCCGTATTATTCATTCCGTCTTTTGACTTTTCATAGATTTCTTCAACCTGTTGATAAATCTGATTTACAGATTCCGCAATTTGATTCATGGATGCCGACGTCTCCTGCATTGCCGCGCTCATTTGCTCCATTGTTGCAGACACATCCGTAATATTCAGCTCTGCATCCGAAACACTGTCAACCATACTGTTGGAAGAATCTTTAATACTTATCGAATTTGCCGATATATTCTGCATGATTTCACGCATATGTACCAAAAGCCCATTTACATTACCTGCAATAAGCTCTGTCTCATCACCGCTCTTTACTTCAAGCGTCTGTGTCAAATCACCCTCATTGTTTACCAAATCATATATTTTCTGATTAATAACAAGAAGATTTCCCATAATCGCCTGAACAATAATATTCATAATAAGTACCGCCAAAACCATGCATATAATCGAAATAATCACAACACTTTTGATTGTTATATTAATCTTTTCTACTGCACTGCCGGCACTATAATCACAGGCAAGAATACCGACTACCGTCTGTCCGGTCTCTCCGTCATATATCGGTGCGTAAACAGAAAGCAGGTATTCATCCTCATAGCTTTCAATCTCTTTTGTTGAAATAATTTCTCCGTCCATGACAGGAAGCAAAACCTCATAGTCTGCAGAAAACTCATCACCTATCGCACAATGATTTTCACTTTCATCCGTATCAAGTCCGTAATAACTCTTTCCATCCGCAAGATATACGGTATACATATACAACATTCCGCACTCGTCCCGCAATTTGGTCAATTGAGATAACAGTAAATTATAAGTTATTGAACCCTCCTTTTCCGATGCAATGCCTGCTACCCATGTAGGATTAACGGATTTTGCCGCAATTTTGGCAGCTAACGATGCTTCCTCCACTGCCATATCAATCATGCTGTTTCGTATTCTCATATAGGAGTTTCCGCCGATAATCAGGCATACTAAAATAATCAGAAATGTTGCAGGAAAAATAATTTTGTAACGAATACTTAATTTACGTGTCTTTTGTTTCATATAAATGCTCCCTCTTTTTACACAATACAACAACCAGCTGCAAAAATTCCCCCTCATATATGTAATATTATACTATTTCCCTTTTTTATTGGCAACCAATACTTGTTTATTTGTTCTAATTATTTATTCCCATTTTATACTTATTGTGATAGAATGTTCACAAAAGCAATATGTTTTGGCAAAACAAAGACAAGAAACGTAATTTTAAATATTACAAGATGAATGGAGGAGTATCATGTTTCAATTTACGGACGACTGTTTAATAGGAATAGAGCAGATTGATGAGGAGCACAGGACTTTATTTTCACTCTTAAATAAAGCCGGAACAATGCTTGCAAACGATTTCTGCAGCGACCGCTATCAGGATTTAAAAGAAATTATTGAGGAGCTTGACTACTACGCGGAACAGCATTTTACGCACGAGGAGGATTATATGGTGCAGATATGCGACCCTGAAATTATCCGCCAGCGCGCACAGCATGCATTTTTCCGTGAAAAAATCCGCGATTATGAGTTTGTCAACATTGATGATATTGACGAACAGCAGCGAGTTTTGACTGAACTAGTCAATTTTCTTGCAAAATGGCTTTACCGCCACATTATCGGAAGCGATGTTTTAATCGGGAAGCTGCCCCCTCTTGAGGAGTGGATGGTGCGCGAAAATCCCTGTGAATTTACGGATGATTACCTGATTGGCATCGAATTGATTGACAACGAGCATAAAGAGCTTTTCCGCATTGTCGATCAGGCAAACCGTTTGGTAAAGTCATATGACAGAGCTTCCGGGTACGATAAAATTCTTGATATTTTAGACAATCTCAAAGAATATACAAAGGAGCATTTTACCGACGAAGAAGAGTACATGGAAAGCATTCACTATGAAGGACTTGAGGCACAAAGGCGTGCACACGATGCCTTTATTCAGAAACTTGAGAACATTGATCTTTCGGAAATTGATGAAAATCCCCAAGAATCCTTGCAGCAGCTTTTGGAATTTTTACTGGGATGGCTTGTCAACCATATTTTACATACAGATAAAAAAATACCCCTACAATAATTCCTTATAAAGACACACAAAAACCCTTGAGCGATTTGATTTGCCCAAGGGTTTTACTTTTTGTGATAATATTATTCATCTTCCTCAACGCTTGCCTGTACCGGATACTTATAAATATGAATTAAGCAAATCACGGCTGTAATTATCAGCGGTATTCCCGCCAAAATACCTGTCGGAGCCGGACCTACAAAGAAATTTCCGCCATCAAACGTAAACTGTGACGCCTGTCCCATCATAACGTTTATCGCACTGTGTGCAAATACCGCAGGGAAAATACTTCCCGTACGCAACGTAAGGAATGCATAAATAATACCTGTAACCGTACCAAACAGACACATCGCAATAATATTCACTATCGGAAAACCACTGTTTCCCTCACCATAATAATACCCGATTGTCACCAACGGCGCATACCATAAACCGGAGGCAAATCCCGTGATAATCATTGCAGGAATGGTACCGACCTTTCGGAAAAGCTTCGGTAAAAGAAATGCTCGAAATCCCCATTCTTCGCCAAACGCATTGATAAAATCAAGCACTGCTGCCGTGAAAAATTTCACAAGCAAATCCGTCTTCACGCCTGCCACTATTTCTACCGGCGTAATCTGCGCGCCTGCGCCCGCCGCACTCTCACTGTATGATGCTACAAAATTTGTCATATTCGGATCAAAATTGTCCCGAAATACCAAAAAGTAAATTACCGCGCCGACAAACGTAAGTACAGACATCCCGAACCAGCCAAACAAAAACAAAAACCGCTGCTCCGAAAAATTAAACTGAAATCCCGATTTTACAAGTCCCTCTCTCGTAAACAGCCTTGTTACCAAAGCCGCCAAAGCGGGCGCAAGCATAATCTGCGAAATCAGATCCGCGGCGTCCTTTACAATTTCCACATCACCGCTCCTATACATCGGAATGACGCCAAAAATCTCCGTAACCCACGTCACGCCGAAACAAAGCGCAAAAAATATCAGGAGGCGTTTTGTCTCCACCTTCTTATCCGTTACCCCAACAAGCCCTCGTTTGTTTTCCTCTGCCATCTGCTGTCATTTTCCTCCATTATTTGATTTCGTTCGCCATTGTATACAGTCCATGATAAATACCGCCCTGTTCCATAAGCGCATCATGACTTCCTTCTTCAACAATTCCAGCGTCCGTCAGCACCAGTATCCTGTCAGAACCCCGTATCGTGGAAAGCCTGTGTGCAATGGTTAGCGTCGTCCTGCCTTTCGCAAGCTCATTCAAAGATTTTGCCACCGCATACTCACTCTCATTATCCAACGCCGAGGTTGCTTCGTCAAGTATCAGTATCGGCGGATTTTTCAAAAATACCCTTGCAATACTAATCCGCTGCTTCTGCCCGCCCGAAAGCTTTACGCCCCGCTCACCGACATATGTGTCATATTTGTCCTTTAAATTCTGAATAAACTCGTCCGCACCGGCGCGCTTTGCCGCCGCCATAACCTCGTCATAAGAAGCGCCCGGCTTTCCATAGGCAATATTTTCATAAACCGTCCCCGAAAACAGATAAACCTCCTGCTGCACAACACCGATGCTCTGCCGCAGGCTCTTTAGCGTAATCTTCTTAATATTCTTCCCGTCGAGCATGATTTCACCCTTCGACACATCATAAAATCGCGGTATCAGATTGCACAAAGTCGTCTTACCGCCGCCTGAAGGTCCGACAATCGCAAGCTTTTCTCCGGCATGGATTTCCAAATTCAAATTGGTAAACACCTTATTATGGTCGTCCGGATATTCAAAGCTTACATCACGGAACACAATCTCACCCTTCGGATTTTCAATATCCTGCGCATCCGCTTCATCAAAGATTTCAATATCGGCATCCATAATCTGCAAAAAACGCTCAATTCCAGTAATACCCCGCTGGAACTGCTCCGCAAATTCGATAATTCTTCGTATCGTGGCAATCAGCGTTGTCACATACATTACATACGCCACCATATCGCCGGGCAGTATCCTGCCGTTCATTAAGAAAAAGCCGCCGCCAAGAATAACTGCCAAATACATAAACCCGTCAAATACTCTCGTTGACGTGCTGAAAATACCCATAATCACATAGGCATGTGTCTTTATTTTCAGAAATTCCTGATTGCCGTCCTCAAATTTCTGCGATTCAAGCGCTTCGTTTGTGAATGCTTTCACAACCTTTTGTCCTAAAAGACTGTCCTCAATTTTCGCATTTAACTCACCGATTTGATTGCGCTGCATACTGAATGTTTTGCGCATTTTTTTATTAATCATCCGGCAGACAATTGTCATAATCGGCACAAACACAAATACAATCAGCGTCAGCGCAAAATTAATACGCGCCAGTATGATAAACGAAATAACAATTTTCAATCCGGCAATAAAAAATTCTTCAGGACAATGGTGCGCAAATTCTGTCACGTCGAACAAATCATTTGTGATTCGTCCCATAATCTGTCCCACTTTTGTATTATTAAAATACGTATTTGAGAGCTGCTGTAAATGCGCATAGGCGTCGCGCCGCATGTCTGTCTCGATTTTTGCACCCATGACATGACCGACGTCTGCCATGTAAAAATTAGCAATCGCGTCTATTATACGCAATACAAAATAAACAAACGCAAGCCCTGTCACCATGCGCGCCGTTAAAAGCGCCACATCCTGAAGGGCTGTGTTTGTAATCATTCTTATAATTAAAGGCAGCACAATTTCGCAAGCCGTCGTCAGTGCCGCACAAAATAAGTCCATATAAAGCGTCCTTCTATATGGCTTAAAATATGGCAGGAAACGCTGAATAAGCGCACCTGTCGAATATTCCTTATTTTCCATTCCTTCACCTCATGCTACGGAATCCTTTTTTATTTATTTGTGATTAATTTCATTAAAATTTCACTTCCCGTAACCATTTTGTCCTTTGTTATTACCAGTAATCTATGTTTTAAAAACGGATTTAAATTCTCCTTCGCTTTCTCTGTATCCTTTACCCTGAAATACTGTTTTTCAAACTCTTCATAAGTTTCATTCAGAAAAAGCAGGACACATCTGCACCGCGCGCCATAAAGCTTGAGAAATCCACATAAATCTTCAAAATACGGTGGTTTATCCACATTTTTATCCCTGTTCTCAACAGAGTTTTCAACAGTATCTCCAACAATGCCTTCAAACGCTTTGCCCATTTGAATAAATGACATCGGAGTCGCTCTTATAATAATTTTTCCGTTTCCCCAGTATATCAGATTACTCCGCACGTTTTGAAATATTTTATCATGTGACTTCAACGACGCGGCTGCGTCTTTTATGGACTGATTTACCTCGTCAATACAGCCCGACAAATCTGCAGCAAATGCAATTTCAAGCTGCTGCCCTCCCGCCGGAGCGTTGGAGGGCGCATGTAATATTTTATCCGTTCTTTTATTTAATTCAAGCTTTTGCAGCTGTGTAAGACTCATAGGAATCCCCGTTTCAATTTAATTATTTTTATAAACCGTAAAGCTCCTTTTTGTAAGCGTGCCTTTATAATTACCGATACCCGTGATAATCATGGTAGCAGTACCTTTTTGTTTTTTCTTGTTTAAATCATACGTAAGTCTTGTACTGTTCAAAACGCTGACCGTGTAATCCTTACCTTTGACAAGCTGCTCACCGTCAACCGTTACCGTTACCTTCGGCACAATCACTTCTCCCGTATACTTTTGGTCAGCAATATTGCTTACCGTAATTTTGGAAGCATTTTTTGCCTCCTTCGGAAGAATTGTGAAATTCTTTGTCATGGTTCCGGCATATTTTCCTTTTCCGGTTACAATGACCGTTGCTTCGCCTGCATTCGTGTTGTTTTTGTATGATACCGTAAAATCTCTTCCATTTTTAAGCGGCATATTTCCATAGAAAAATTTTACCGTGGGCTTACGTTCCGTATTATTATATACGTAACTGTCCTTCGAAAGCTCAATACGGCATTCATCCGTCAAAGGCTTTCCAACAATCTTAAAGGTAATATTTCTTGATCCGCTGTAACCGCCAATACCGGTAACCTTAACCTTTGCATTTCCGGCATTCTTATTATTCGAAAATTTTACCGTATAATCCCTGTTCTCCTCTAATACAACACCGGTTTCCGCATCCTGAATCTCCACCTTCGCACCATTGGACTGGTTATATTCAATTCCGTCGTTATACACAAGCTCCAAACCACACTGATTTTTTGAAGAAACCACAAAACCGCCTACTGTAATCGCAATTGCATTATCCTTCATCGGTTTCTTGGCAATCTTAAATTTAACGTCGTCTTTTTTGCTGCCGACGATAAAATTCTTTGCTTCCTCAGTAGCCGTCATACGAAATCCTGCGTTGCCGACATTCGTATTATTGTACCAATCTTCTAAAGCAACTCCTTCCATTGCCTTAACATCAAGCTTTGCACTGCCAAGCTTGATTTCCATATTGTTCAGCTCCGGACGAATTTCACTTCCGGTATAAAGCTGATTTTTAAGCTTTACCTTTATTTTACTTAAATCCGCCGGTGTTATTTCATAAAGGATTGTTGCAGTTCCCGCATAATTTCCCTGAAATGTTACTGTCATCGTATATCTATCGGCATATGCGCGAGCTGCTGCATTTTCCGCGTTGCCCGCGGCACTGTAAGCAACATTGAAATCCTTATTTTCCTTTAAGGTCGTTTTTCCGTCTTTTATCGTGAGCTTCGGCTGCTGTTTTTTACCATTATAAACGTACGTATATTTATTCAGGCTTACGGTTGTATTTTCATGAAAAATCGGCTGTCCTTCTGTTTCCTGAACCAATGTCCCAAGATCCTTTGGCAGAATGTCGAATGTCTTTACAACCTCACCCTTGTATACCCCTTTACCTTTTACGACAATCCTTGCAGCCCCGGCAGTTTTATTGTCAATATAAGAAACCTTGTAATCCGCTCCCAATGTAAGCTCTGCACCGTTTACCTTATCGGTTACTTTTATCTGAGGCGTCACTGCTTTACCGGTATAAATCAGGCTCTCAATTTCTGACACAAGTGTCACTTCTGTCAGTCTGTCGTCCAACTCTTTATTGTTTTCGGATATTAACGTCAGCTTCTTTGTCACCTTTCCGCTGTATCTGCCGATACCCGTTACAATTACCTTGTAGTCTCCGGCGTCAGTAATCTCAGAAAGCTGCGCACCGCGCTTATCCTGATAAATTACGGTATAATCCACATCCGGTTCCAAGCGTTTAGTACCGCTTATAACATAAAGCTCAGGCTGGACTGGCGCTCCGCCATCCGTATACATATAAATATTTTTTAACGATACCATTTTTGAGGAAAGCTTTGTCTGCTTTTGCGCTTTTGGCACAATCGTAAAATATTTTTTGACTTCACCCGTATAATTTCGTTTTCCTTTTATGAGCACATAAGCTTCCGTGCCAATATTCACATTATTTCCATACTCAACCGTATAATCATTCCTTGAGAGCTTTTCACCATTTTCCATCACGGCAACACTCGGCTTTAACGCCTTCCCTGTGTATGCCATTTCATAAGTATCATAAGAACCGCCAACACTTACAACGGCAGTCTCCGAAAAATCTTTGCTTAAAATATGGAACGTTAGCGGTAATTCACCTGCGTAATTACCTGTTCCGACAACAGTTACCTTTGCTTCTCCTGCGTTTTTGTTTGCGCTGTACTTGAGTGTATAATCCGTTCCTTCTATTAATTTATAATCAATATTTTTATTTGTACCGCTAATTATGACACCTGTGTCAGTTTCCAGTGCATATCCCGTATAGGTCATATCAGGAATTTCCTCAAACATTTCCGGTGTCAGCTTCATGCCTGTAATTGTAAAGCTTTTGCGTACCTCACCTGTGTAATTTCCCATTCCGGTTACAATTACATATCCTGTACCTGCGCTGATATTGTCCGCATAGCTTACCGTGTAATCTTTGCCTTCCGTAAGCGTGACGTTTCCGTTATTGACTTTTAATTTCAGTCCTGTTTCCTGTGTAATCTCAAGTCCCGTATACTCCTGCGGCGCAATATCACTAATCATTGCCTCAGAAAGCGTAAGCTGTGTCATTGTAACAGTCCGCTCAACTCTTCCTTCATATTCACCGATGCCGACCATAACAAGATTATGCGTCACTTTTTCATTGACCATCTGAGAAGTAACCGTAACCTCATAATCCTTGCCTTCCACAAGTTCATATTTCCTTCCGGTATCATAGATACATAACGCTTCTTTTACATCATCTACATAATCCGTTTCCGTATCAATGCTGATGCGGCAGTTTGTTATTTTTCTCTTATCCTGATACCAAAAATTACAGTCTACCCGTCCTGAAATACCGCTTACTTTGCCGCTTGACGAATACTGCCAGTATTTATAATTATCGGAATATTTCGTCCTTTCACTATATCTTGCAATCCAGTAGTGTGTCTTACTGTAAACAGAAGAAGAGGTCGGCTGCATGTCTTTTGTCAGCATCTGATAATTGGCATAAATACCTCCATCATAACCTTCGCCCCTGACATCTTTTACAAACCTGTCACAAATATCCTGATGCTTTCTTTTTGAAAGATTTGCCTTCTCAAGCCTTCCCTTTGTATCGCCCGCCGTGTATTCATAATCAATCATAACGGGCATGGAAATATATTTTTTCAAATCGTTGTCACTTAAAAATTTGATTGTATACTTAGCTTCCTCAGTCGCCTCCGACTCTGTGATTGCCTGTGAAAAGAAGTAAACGCCTACCTTTACTCCCGCGTCATGCGCTTTTTTAATATTATCTTTCGCCTTTTCGTCCCCGGATATTTTTCCCTCTTCACCATAGCCTCTGTAGCCTACTCTAACAAACGCAAAATAAACGCCTGCTTTTTTTGCCTTCTCCCAGTCAATATCACCCTGATATTTTGATACGTCAATACCGTGCCTTACAATTTTATTTGACACATGCTCTTCATGAATGTATGTCTTTTTTGTAAACGGACTGACTGTTGAATCAGAGCTGTCGGCATTAAACTGATTAAATTCACTGTCACCTTGTTCGTAAGTACCGTCATTTTCCAAAAGATTATAATACAGTTCGGGGTCATACGGATCATACGTGTGAACTGTTCCGTTTTCATCGGTATACGCAAAATATCCGTCGTCATTTATGTACATGCCGCTATATTTTTCTTTTAACTTTTGGAGCAGTGAATCAATGTATTCCGAATCGTCAGTTTCGGTTTCCGTTGTCTGAAGCTGCGTTTCGGTTTCAACTGGTTCACTTGATTCAGTTGTTTCGGTTTCTTCTGTCGTTTCCGCAGGTTCTGTTTCGATTTCTTCAGCTGTCTCTGTCTCAACCGGTTCCACGATTTCCGTAGTTCCGGTTGTTTCAACTGGTTCCGCAGGTTCCGATTTCGCGGTTTCCGTTTCTTTTACCTCTGAAGATACACTTTCCGTATTTTCTGACACTTGTGTCATTTTTTCTTCCTGTGTTTTTGTTTCCTGCGTTTCATCTTTCTCATTTTCTGACACTTGTGTCACTTTTTCCTCGGCGTTATCCGCATCCTGTACTTGCGTCTCAGCCTCCGCCGCATAAACATACCCTGCATTCTCCTGCATAAACGGCATACTTGGCACTGCCAAACATAACGATAAATTCATGCATAAAAACTTGACAAACCAATTCTTTTTCCTGTTCATAATAATCCCCCTTATCTTTTAAACTTTCTCCTTATCCTTTCGGTATCTATCCACAATCTTCTCGATACTATCTCTTGATATTGGATAATGAAATTCCTTTATAATCCTGTCAACCGTATATCCGTGGTCAACAAGATGCCTTATCGCGCCCCCATACGCAAAATCCATTGTGAAATTAGATAATGCTTCCTCAAAATATCCGTGATTTGGTTCTTCCATATCAACATCACACCTTTCCTGCCGTTTATGTTTTTAGAACCGTAAACACAATATCCTAAAATATTTCTGCTAATTATAACAAGTTTAAAATGTCACTTAAATTATATTTTAATCTAAGAATTATGTCTACCATATTCATAAAAAATTAAGAAATATGGCACGATTATCCTAAACAATGGAGTATTTTTCATTCGTCTGCAAGTCAAAAAAGGTGAAAAGTCTTATAATTTTTTCACAAGACTTTTCACCTTTATGATTAGTGGTTAGTTATTTCCTTACTCATTAATAGCTCGCACCTATTAAAAATATAATTTGTAATACAGCGCAAACTGCTAAGAGTCCCCCCGCTATCCTTACAATCTTCACCCTGGTCGGATTTTCAAGTATGGCCGGTTTCAATATTTTTTCCGGTTTCACTGCTGCTATGGCTCCGAATATTCCCAAAACAATTGTAAACAATGCATTCATTCCGTTACCCTCCTCTAAAAGTATATTTTCATAAAAATATAACATCAACAACATATTTGGCAATACCCTTATATCTCATTAATTGAAACCACCCCTTTAATTTCCTGCAAAGAACGCTGATAATCCTCCCTGTTCTTCCCCCGCGGAATTTTAAAGGTCGTAACAATCTGAAAATGCTGCCCCTTCGCCTTTGGTTTGTCCACGTAAAACGTGTCCGTAAAACAATGGTCCTGCTTGAGGAACCTTGACACATGGGTTATCGCCTTTCCGTCTTCAACCTCGATATAAAGCGTAATATACCGCGAATACTTGTAAACCCGCTCCTCAATATAGGGCACCAAATGTACGCCGGCAAGCCACAGCGCCGTCAAAACCACAGCGCCGTCAATAAAACCAATTCCCACTGCAAGCCCGACGCACGCGCACGTCCAAATACTTGCCGCAGAAGTAAGCCCTTTAATCTGATGTCCCGACACAAGAATGGAACCCGCGCCAAGAAAACCAACGCCGCTGATAACCTGCGCCGCAATCCTTGAAATATCAAGCCGTTCGGGATAAATCTCTTCAAGATACTGCTCCATCAGCATAACCATCGTCGCGCCAAGACACACCGTAATCGTTGTACGCGCACCGCCGCCGCGCCGTTTCGCACCGCGGTCAATCCCGATAATCATACCTATCACCAAAGAAACCACGATTCGAATGACAATACTGCCCCATGTCCAACCGGAAAGCATTGTTGTAAACATTTAATCCCCCATTTCGCCAAAACCTACAAATTTATTTTTTACATAAACTCCTATATTCCCGCCTTTGCGGGCATACAAATCAGGATGCGGGAATTTTTAATTTCACATTATTTCCTCGGAATTCAACACAATCGTAAACGGACCGTCATTCACAAGCCCAACCTTCATATCCGCCCCAAAAATACCATGTTCCACCGTAAAACCCTTCTTTTTCACCTCGCTGATAATATACTCATACATCTCATTCGCCATATCCGGATTTCCCGCTTTCGTAAACGACGGACGGTTTCCCTTTTTGCAGTCCGCATACAGCGTAAACTGCGAAACAATCAGAAATTCACCCCCCACATCGGAAGCTGACAAATTTGTTTTCCCGTCCGCATCATCAAAAATACGCAGCTTCGTCATTTTGTCAATCATTTTATCCGCCGTCTGCTGATTGTCAAAATCCGCCACACCGACAAAGACCAAAAGCCCATGTCCGATTTTGCCCACAACTTTATTTTCCACTGTCACATCTGCATGTGTTACTCTTTGTATTACAAATATCATATATTCCTGTTTCCTTTTCCTATATTTAATAAAAACTATTAATAAATGCTAAGATTAGTATAAATGAAAACAACCTTTAATACAATACTTTCCTTTTACCCATAAAAATACCCATGCGCCATTATATCAGTATATTTCCTCTGCATAGCTGTGTAACGGAAAACAGACAGAAGCAATGCCGCAAAATGCATTCGTCCTGCCTGTTAATCCGTTCGCTATAAAATATTCAGCCTCCTGCCATTTGCTTAATTACCGCGCTTACATTGACAAAGGATTAACACATTCAACTCAGCACACGCAAATTGACGCGCTCAGATAGAGCGTACCTTCTCCCGTACTTTAAGCACCATCGGCGGCGCCACCGAAAGCTCATCCACGCCCATATTGACAAATTCCTCGGTAAGCGCCGTATCGGCGCCTAATTCCCCGCAGATGCCTACCCATTTCCCGCACTGATGCGCATTGTCCACCACCATCTTTATCATTCGCAAAATCGCCTTATGATGCGGATTGTAAAAATCCTCCAGCTTCTGATTCTGCCTGTCAATCGCAAGCGTATACTGCGTTAAATCATTTGTGCCGATGCTGAAAAAGTCTGTCAGCTCCGCCAGCTCGTCACTGACCATAACTGCTGCCGGTGTTTCTATCATAATACCCTGCTCCGGTATCCTGTAAGGAATTTCATCTCTTTTCAACTCCTGCTCCACTTCCCCCACAATCTTCTTAATCTGCCTGATCTCATCAGCGGAAGTAATCATCGGATACATAACTGACAGATTTCCGTAAGCCGCCGCGCGCAAAAGCGCGCGAAGCTGCGTTTTAAAAATCTCCGGCTGCTTTAAGCAGATACGGATAGCTCTGTAACCCATCGCCGGATTGTCCTCTTTCCCGAGCGAAAAATAATCCGCCTGCTTATCCGCGCCAATATCGAGCGTCCGAATAACAACCTTCTTCTGCCCCATCGTCTGAACCACCTGCTTATACGCCTGAAACTGCTCCTCCTCCGTAGGAAAATTATCACGTCCTAGATACAGAAACTCACTGCGGAACAGCCCAATCCCTCCCGCATCGTTTTCAAGCACATAACCCACATCGCTGACACTGCCGATATTTGCATAAATATTGATTGTCCTGCCGTCCCTCGTCTCATTCTTCCTGCCCTTCAGCTCCTGTAAAAGACGGGCTTTTTCCTGCTCGTTCCTGATTTTTTCCTCCGCCTCACTGCACTCTTTCCCTGTCGGCTCAAAAATAACCTCACCCGCCGCACCGTCCACAATCGCCGTCATACCCGTATGGATTTCATTCAGATTCAGCGTCACGCCAACCAGCGCCGGAATATTCATCATACGCGCAAGAATTGCCGTATGGGAATTAACAGAACCATGCACCGTCACAAACGCAAGGATTTTCTTTTTATCCATCTGCACCGTCTCACTTGGGCTTAAATCATCGGCAACTATCACGGAAGGCTCCATTGCCGTAAAATCAATCCCTTCCTGACCGGAGAGATTACGCACAAGGCGCGCCGAAATATCCTTAACATCAGCCGCACGCGCACGCATATATTCATCCTCCATTCCTGCAAACATTCCCGCGAAATTATCTCCCGTAATTGCCACCGCATACTCCGCATTCACCATTTCCGTACGGATAATATGGGAAATCGCGTCAAGATAATCATCGTCCTCAAGCATCATCTGATGGACCTCAAAAATTGCGGCGTTCGATTCTCCTACTTCCTTAACCGCCTTTTCATAAAGCGCGCCAAGCTGCTGTTTGGCATTTTCCGCCGCATCATGCACACGGCTGATTTCGTGTTCCGCGTCCTCAATCTTCGCCCTTCTGATTGGCTCCTGATTGCTGCGCAGAACAAGTACCTTTCCCATTGTAATACCGCTGTAGACAGTCTTTCCAAAATATTTCATACCCGAAACCTTCTCTGCCATATCCTACCTCCCATATAGCTGTCACTTACAGGTTCTCTATAACCCCTTTCCTATTATCACCGTTATTCTTTATCTAAATTATCAAACATCTGTTCTATTTCGTTTTTCGTTGCAAGCAGCTCCGAAAAAGCGCTCGCGCTCCCTGCGGAAATGCCCATGCGGAATGCATATTCATAATCCTTTTTCTGCGTCCAGCCTGCCAAAAAGCCCGCAACCATAGAATCTCCTGCTCCGACCGCATTGACCAGCTTTCCCTTCGGCGCCGCAAACATGTGCACGCCGCCCGTCTCATCTGCCAAAACAGCGCCCTCACCCGCCATAGACACCAGCACGTTTTTTGCACCTTTTTCCTGAAGCATTTTCGCGTATGGGACAACCTCGTCTCTTGTACGTAATGTGACATTAAAAATTTCGCCCAGCTCATGATTATTTGGTTTTACCAAAAACGGGTGATACTGCAATACATTTAAAAGCAGCTCCTTCGTCGCGTCCACCACAAACAAAATCCCTTTGTCACAAAGACGCTTCATAATATCACTGTAAATGGAATCCGGCAAGGATTTCGGAATACTGCCCGCTAAGACAAGCGCGTCGCCCGCCTCAAGACGTTCCAGCTTCTCAAATAACGCATTCACGGACTGTTCGTCAATCTTAGGACCCATACCGTTAATCTCCGTGCCGTCATAATCCTTCAGCTTGACATTTATACGCGAAATCCCGTCCGAAACGCGGATAAAATCCGTAAGCAGTCCCATATTGCGAACTTCCTTTTCAATCTGTTCTCCGGTAAATCCCGCCGTAAAACCAAGCGCCGTATTTTCTATTCCCAAATTCCTTAAAACAATGGAAACATTAATTCCCTTACCGCCCGCAAAAATCTGCTCCGCGGTGGTGCGATTCGTCATTCCCATCTGAAAATCATTCATGGATACAATATAATCCAAAGACGGATTAAAAGTCACTGTATAAATCATCTTAATAACCATGCTCCCTTCTCAGTCTGCAAATTTATTTTTCACACTATTTTCCTCCAAAATGTTCAAACAGCATATCCTCTGCCTCGATAAGTTATGGTCTTGCGTTTGAGAACAAGCCGAAGCGGATTGTCGTTACGGATATTAATGACGCTGATAATTGCTATGATACCCGCCAATGCAGCAGCTCATCGGCTCACCGTGATACGCCTCAAAATAACTCTCCCCGTCATATTCCCAAATACGTTACAAGATGCGCCTGCGGTACGGACTTTTAGACCAAAATCGCCGAAAGAAATTTACCAAAACGCTGCACCCCATTTTTCATGAATTATCTCCTTACCCGCCACCCCCGATAAACCAAACTGCTTGTCCTAAATAATCTGTACTCCGTGCTTTTTACAGTCCTCCCGAAACTCCTCGGAAAGATTATCATCAGAAATAATAATGTCCACATCGCTGAATGTACAGAACGAATACGTGCTTTTCACGCCGACCTTTGAGGAATCCATCAAAAAGATTTTCTGTTCCGCCTGATGCAGTACCGTACTTTTCAAAACCGCCTCCTCGTCCATGCCGCAGTTAAATCCCGTCTGTTCACAATAGCTCGTAACACCCATAAATACCTGGTCAAAATTGATACGCCGTACCTCAGAAACCGTGTGAATACCGCACACACTCATACTGTAACGGTTTATTTTCCCGCCCAAAACATGTATGGAAGGCATTGTCAGCCTGCCAAGCTCCGCCGCGCATGTCAGCGAATTTGTATAAATCAGATTAGACTGGTCGGGCATACAGGACGCAAGCATGGTTGTTGTACTTCCAGAATCCAAAAAAATCGTCGTATCCTTCCGTATAAACTGCAGCGCCTTTTGCGTGATAAGCTGCTTTGCCTCAATATTGCGTACCTGCCTTCGGCTGAGCATATCATCTGTTCCAATCACAACATCAACCGATTTTGCACCCCCGTGTACCCGAACAATTCGTTTCGCCTCATCAAGAGCCTTTAAATCCGTGCGCAGTGTCATTTCGGAGATTTTTGGAAATTTTTTCTTCAGCTGTGTAAAGCTGATATTTCCGCTCTGATTAACCAAATCCACAATCGTGTTCCTGCGCTGTTCCATTGTATCCATATGCTAACTCCCTGTATCTATATTTTCCCCGTTATAAAATTCATACTTATCCACTCCTCATTGTATCATGTTTTTTGTGTTCTTCAAGCATTTTATTTTTGTTTCAAAAGTTTGTAATGTTATAATAACAGTATAAAATGGGGTTATTAACTTTTATTTCAACAATTTTTACACTTTTTTCTTTTATATTGAAAGTTTATTGGCTTTTTTTTTAAATGACTATTATAAGTAACAAAAAAATACCGTTTTAAAATAAACTCCATTTTAAAACGATACTTAATTAAGAAACGGTATAACCCCTTTTACAGCGAAATCATCTCCTCAAGCTCTGCCCAAGCCTGCTCATAATTCTCAAACAAAATCCCTTTCATGCCAACCTTGCGCGCGCCCTCGACATTCTCCAGCCGGTCATCCAAAAATACGCACTCCTGCACCTCCAAATCGTATTGATTCAGAAGATACTCATAAATCTCCCTGTCAGGCTTCACAAGCTTCACATAAGCCGAAACCACCTTCCCATCAACATGCTCCAAAAACGGAAACCGCCCGCACCTTGTATGCAGCTCAAACATGCTCACCGGATAATTGGACAAAAGATAAACGCGAAATCCCCGTTTCCTCAACGTGTCAATCATGCTTACCGCATAATCATACGGCTCCACAAGCCTGTCAATATTGTCCCAAATCCTGTCAAATTCATCGCCATATTCGCTGATTTCCCCGCGGATTTTGGCAATTACATCTTTCTCATCAATCACGCCGCGATCAAGCTCAATCCAAAAAGGATTACCAAATACCTTTTCGGCAAACACCTCCTGCAAATCCTTTGGAAATCCCAATTCGTCCATCAGCGCACGCCAGCGATAACACACAAGCACATTTCCAACATCAAAAACAACATTTTTTATCATAACGCAACTCCATTCTTCTGCAAAAGCGCCCGCGCACTCTCCACCGAGTCAATACCCTTCTTATTCTTAATCGGCGCAAACTCATAATCGCGCACAACCTCAAACGACAGACAATTATCAAGCAAGTGAATCATATCAAGCACCAAAAGCTCAAACTTATAACCGTTTGGTGTCTCAGGTTTGATATAATCACCGTCCGCCGTCATGTACGGAATTTTTTTCTCCACCACATGTACCGGCATTTTTTCATTCATAATCTGCTCAAGCTTGTCAACGCGGAACAGATAATTCAAAATCACGCCGAAATTATAAGATAAATCACCATTCGGCTCTCTTGAATTAATAATCTCATCTGTCATTTCATAATACTCTACAATCGAAGGCTTCCCGTCCTCAAGACAAAGCACGCCGACTTTCTCATGCGGGTCTGCCTTTCTTACCACCTTTGCGCCGCTGACACAGCCTGATTCCAGCGTCGCTCCCACGAATACAGGATCCGCAATCCGCTGCAAAACATTGTCAACTGCAAAGATATTCAGCCATTCAACGCCTCTTTCCTTGACATCTTTCAAAACGCCCGTTACCGCCATCGAATAAAACCAGCCGCCGTTTCCGTTGGGTGAAAGCGAAAGCGAATCAGCAGATTCCATATAAAGCTTTCCGTTAAAATCAACCGAAGGCGCCATCTCCTGCTTAAAAAATTTCACAAACTCCTCCGGATACCCGAAGTAATTCTTTTCCGCAAAAAAGGAAACTGTCTCCTCATGATTTTTGTCACTCGTCATCACATAAAGCGGCACAAAACAGCCTGCCTTATCCGTCACATCAAGCAGATTTCTGATAAGACGCTCAAAAATAAACATATCCTTTGTAAGCCCGATATTATACTTACCCTTCGGTCCGTCGGAACCAAGGCGCGTCCCCTGTCCGCCCGCTAAAAGCACGGCGCCGACCTTACCCGCCTTAATCGCGTCAAGCCCGATTGCCTCATACCGCGCCTTATTTTTCTCTATTTCAGATATTTCCATCGCAGAAAGCGGCTCAAGCTTCCCTCGCTCCTGCTTCGGCTCCTCATCACTTGCCGTTTTATGGAATGGTATATCCATGATTGACCAGTCAATCCGTTCCACCTGTCCGGCAAGCTTTTTCTTTCCTTCCTCATCTAATTTCTGATACGCCTCAAAAATATGCCCCTGTCCATGTTCCTCCAATACACTTGAAAGTTCCTTTTCTGTCATGATTTTATAAATTCCTTTCCACTTATTCATTTTCATGCTTTCTATGCGTAATGTACCATATTTTACATAGGATTGTAAACACTTCTTTTATTATTTGCAAAAATCCGAAAATTTCAAACACGAATTTTTACCCGTTTTTCGATTTATTTTCACCTCCTATATAGACAAAATTTAAAAATAATTGTAGAATATATCTGAGCGACATCTAAAAATGGTTTCATGAATATACATATTCCATTTCATAGATTATTCCAGAGGAGGAACTAAAATGGCAAAAAATATTTTAATTGTCGATGATGCAGCTTTTATGAGAATGATGATTAAGGACATTTTGACAAAGAATGGATACAACGTTGCTGCTGAGGCAGAAAACGGAAAAATAGCTGTGGATAAGTACAATGAAACGAAGCCGGATCTTGTGCTTATGGACATCACAATGCCGGAAATGGACGGAATACAAGCTTTAAAAGCAATTAAAGGCAATGATCCCAATGCAACGGTTATCATGTGTTCGGCTATGGGACAGCAGGCAATGGTTATTGAAGCTATTCAATCAGGAGCAAAAGACTTTATCGTTAAGCCATTCCAAGCGGAACGTGTTCTCGAAGCACTCAAGAAAGTAATCGGATAATTTCATACCGAGAAATAAAAAAGTGCCAAAAGCACTTTTTTTATTTGTACGCACAGATGAATCGAGTAGGGTCACGACCTTCTCCACTACTCGCCGCGCGCCCCATGCGCCGCCTTAGCAACATACTTCCTTTGCATGGGGCTGTGCATAAAAATTACAGCAGCGGTGAAATAACGCGCAGCATTCCCTGTATGAGCTTATTACCAATTGGACGTTTCGACCATCGAATCATATCCATCGCATCACATTGTTCAATAGTCCGCAAAAAATCATCTTTCATATTCTGAACCGCTTCCATTTCACTGATAAATACACCGCATTCATAATGCAGATAAAAGCTTCTGTAATCCGTATTAATTGTTCCGCAGATTGCACACTCATCATCTACTATGACATTTTTGGCATGAATAAATCCCGGCGTATACTCATAAATCTGAACGCCTGCATTCATAAGCATTCCGTAATTTGAAACGTTCACCATATAAACATACCATTTATCATACACCTTTGGCACAATAATACGCACATCCACACCGCTCTCCGCCGCACTGGTAAGGTCCTCAAGCATCTTTTGGTCAAGCACAAGATACGGTGTCGTAATATAAATATAGTCTCTCGCTTTGTTTATCATACGCGTATACGCGCCTTCTGTAGGATTATGCGGATTTCTGTGAGGACCTCCCATAAACGGCTGAACATAACCCTCCTCCTGCACACTGACCCCGGGCTTATACGCCTCATCATTTATTTGCACATTTTTATGTGAAATACGCCACATATCAAGGAAAAAGCATGTAAAGCTGTAAACGCCCTCCCCATAAAGCCGCATACCTGAATCCTTCCAATGACCGAATCGCTGTATATAATTGGCATATTCATCCGCAAGATTAAATCCTCCTGTATAGGCAATATTCCCGTCTATTACGGTAATCTTCTGATGATTCCGGTAATTAAACAACATCCGCACCACACCTTTGTGAATCGGATTAAAAATACACATATCAAGTCCGCGCATTTTCATATCAGTCCGAAACGCATGTGTGTTAATCTTTAACGTCCCAAAATCGTCGAACAAAAGTTTTACTTCTACGCCTTCTTTTACCTTTTGTGTGAGAATATCAAGGATTTCATCCCAAATCCTGCCTTCGGAAACGATGAAATATTCCATAAAAATAAATTTTTTTGCATTTTTCATGTCTGCAATCATTGCAGTAAGAACCTTTTCACCTACCTCATAATAGACAGCCTCCGTATTTTTGTAAATTGGAAAGCCTTCCTTCCGCAGATAACGGCTGATTTGAACTTTATTGGGATGCTCTATCTCCAAATCCTCCGCCACCGCATCATCATTCATAAGTCTTCTTGTCCGTTTCGCATCAATTTCCCTAAAACGCCTAAAATATCCCGAATTTTTACGGCTCCTTCCCCACATGGCAAACAAAAACAAACCTGCAACGGGAAGCACAAGGATAATAATAATCCAGCTCATTTTGTATGATTCCGCATTATTAACAAGCTCAAATACAATCACAATGCTGATTAATTCCAATACAAAATATACTTCTGTCGCGAACTGGATAAGATACATCGACAAAAACACCATTATTCCTATCTGAAGGAAAAACGCGATTCCTACGATGAATCCGCGTATAATTCCGTAATATTTACTTTTTATTATTCCCATTTCGGTCGTTCTCCTATAAAATGTATATAGAAATCATTTTCTGTCGGTTATTAAACTACATATGTCTATAGTAATCCTAAAACAATTTGTACGCAACTAAAAAAATGAGGACTGATATGCAAAGCACAATAGATAAAAAACTATTCTCTGAAGCATGTTACGAAATGATTGGAAAACTTCAGGGACAAAACGGCATCGGAACATTACGGGAAAAAACAATACACAGCGTTCTAAAATATTATTATGCACCTGATTCTTCTTATCATGAAATTAAAATCGGACCATATGTGGCAGATATTTGCGTGGACGGTGAAATTTTTGAAGTACAGACAAGAAATTTCAACACCATGCGCAATAAACTGCAATATTTTCTTCAGGAACACGATGTTACGATTATTTATCCCGTGGCACACCATAAATGGATTTCTTGGCTTGATATGGAGACCGGTGAGCTTTCTCCAAAACGCAAATCACCCAAGACGGGCACACAGTATCAGATTATACCGGAGCTTTATAAAATAAAAATGTTTATACACAATCCAAGACTCCATTTTATTATATCCCTGATTGACGTGGAAGAAACACGTTATTTAAACGGATGGAGTTACAATAAAAAAAGAGGTTCATCGAGAATGGACGGTGTTCCTGTTAATATTTATGATGAAGTGCGGATTGATACGATGTCGGATTATCTGAAATTCCTGCCGGAGACATTGCCAGAGCAGTTTACATCCAAAGATTTTGGAAAAGCTGCAAAAATACCGCAGCAGCGCGCAGGAACACTTTTGAATGTATTGTTGGAAACAGGAGTGGTGGAAAAGATTGGAAAAGATGGCAGAAGTTATTTATATCAAGTCAAATGTCTGCAGGCAGCCACTTGACTCGTTGCTCGCGGGAATAAAACCGCCAAATGCAAGATAACCTGCATTTGGCGTACTTTATATACAAAAATTATGTCGTATCTTAGAACTTTTTAGTGATTTTTAACAGCTGCTGCAAGAATCTCTGCACATGTCTCAATTCCAAGCGTAGCAGAATTCAAACTGATTTGGAAAAATTCCTGCGCGCCCCACTTGCAATCCGTATGATTTGTAAAGAAACCGGACCTGCGCTTGTCAACACGTTTCATCTCCGCCTCAACTTTTTCCATCGGAATCTTTTCCTTTGTCCTTGCACGCTCAAGCCGAAACGCATCATCCGCATAGATAAATACCCTAAGGCAGTCCTCCTTCTCACTCAGAATATGCCCTGCACAGCGTCCGACAAAAACACAGCTCTCATTTTCGGCAACATCCAAGATTACCTGCTTTTCCGCTTGAAAGATTTGTTCCGAAAGAGGTATGTTCTTTTTCTTGCTCAACCCGCCAAGCGCTGTCTGTGACAGATTAAAAATCGGATTTGTTGATGATGTTTCCTCCAAATCTGAAACATAAATTGCAGGCAGCTCCAAACGATTTGCAGTTTCAACCAAAATATCATGGTCATAAAGCTTATACCCAAGCTTTTTTGCAAGAATACTTGCAACCTCCTGTCCGCCGCTGCAAAACTGACGTTCAATAGCCACATAACGATACATAAACATTCCTCCTTTTACTCTTTTTAATCTCATTAAATATCTTTTTCAGGCAAATTACTGTCTGTGTCGTTTTCATCCAGTTCTTCGCCAATTTCCTCAATATCATCAAACTCATGTGTTCCGTCTGACGGCTTTTGTTTTACCTTTGCAACCTTTGCAACCGTCACACCTTCATCAAGGTTAATCATCTTAACACCCGACGTATTGCGCTTATAAATCGAAATATCCTCCACGGAAATCTGAATAATCACGCCCTCCGTCGTAATCATCATAACCTCACTGTCATCTTTAACCGCCTTAACACCGACAACATTTCCTGTTTTCTCCGCAATGCGGTAACACTTAATGCCCTTACCGCCGCGCTTCTGCACGGTAAATTCATCAATATTCGTCCGCTTGCCCATGCCCATCTCAGACACAATCAAAAGCCGCTCTCCCTGCGTATTCAACTGCATACCAACAATCTCGTCACCATCGTCAAGGTTCATACCGATAACGCCCATAGCGCCTCTTCCCATAGAACGAACATCTGTTTCTTTAAAGCGGATACACATACCATATTTCGTCACAAGGAAAATCTCGGAGTTTTCATCGGTAATTTTTACTTCAATCAGCTCATCATCATCACGCAGCGAAATTGCTGCAAGACCTGACTTTCTCACATTCGAAAACTCCATAATCGGCGTCTTCTTGGCGATACCCTTCTTCGTAATCATAAACAGATGTTTTCCATCTTCATAATCACTAATCGGTATCATCGCCGTTATTTTTTCACCCGGGTTGAGCTGCAAAATATTGACAATCGCAGTTCCGCGCGCCGTTCTTCCCGCCTCCGGTATCTCATAAGCCTTAATACGGTAAACACGTCCAAAATTCGTAAAGAACATCAGATAATGATGCGTCGTCGTCATCAGCAGATCTTCGATATAATCGTCCTCAATCGTGGACATTCCCTTAATTCCGCGGCCGCCTCTGTGCTGCGTCTTAAAATTATCCACCGTCATTCGCTTGATATATCCAAGGCTCGTCATCGCAATAATCGTATTGCCGCGCGGAATTAAATCCTCCATGTTAATTTCCGCCTCATCATATCCAAATGCAGAACGTCTGTCGTCACCGTACTTATCGGAAATCACCATAATTTCCGTCCGAATAACGCCAAGAAGAAGCTTTTCATCCGCCAAAATTGCCTTGTACTCCTCAATCTTCTTCAAAAGCTCCATATGTTCCTGCTCGAGTTTCTCGCGCTCCAAGCCTGTCAATGCACGCAGACGCATATCTACTATCGCCTGCGCCTGCACATCCGTCAAACCAAAGCGTGCAACCAAACCTTCCTTTGCAGCCTGCGTATTTGCGCTGCCGCGGATGATTTTAATAACTTCGTCAATATTGTCAAGCGCAATCAGCAAACCCTGTAAAATATGGTCGCGCTCTTCCGCCTTATTCAAGTCATACTGCGTCCTTCGGGTAACAACCTCTTCCTGATGCCGAATGTAATGAATTAACACATCCTTCAAATTCATGACTTTTGGCTGATTATTTACAAGCGCAAGCATAATCACGCCAAAACTGTCCTGAAGTTGTGTATGTTTATATAGCTGATTTAAAATCACATTCGCGTTCACGTCCTTGCGCAGTTCAATACAGATTCTCATACCCTCTCTGTTGGACTCGTCGCGCAAATCCGTAATACCGTCAATCCGTTTTTCTTTTACCAATTCTGCAATCTTTTCAATCAGTCGTGCCTTATTGACCATATACGGAAGCTCTGTCACAATAATACGGTTCTTTCCGTTCGGCAGCGTTTCAATATTTGTCACACTGCGCACCCTGATTTTACCGCGCCCCGTACGGTAAGCCTCTTCCACGCCGCGCGTGCCAAGAATAATGCCGCCTGTCGGAAAATCAGGTCCTTTAATGATTGGTAAAATTTCGTCAATCTCCGTATCCCTGTCCTCATTGACACGGTTATCAATAATCTTTACAACCGCACCGATAACCTCCCGCAGATTATGCGGCGGAATATTCGTCGCCATACCGACCGCAATTCCCTGCGTACCGTTGACCAAAAGATTTGGGTACCGGCTTGGAAGCACAGTAGGCTCTTTCTCCGTTTCATCGAAGTTCGGCACAAAATCAACCGTATTTTTATTGATGTCCGCCAAAAGCTCCATCGAAATTTTGCTAAGCCTTGCCTCCGTATATCGCATTGCCGCAGCGCCGTCGCCGTCCACAGAACCGAAATTGCCGTGACCGTCAACAAGCGGATAGCGCGTAGACCACTCCTGCGCCATATTTACCAATGCGCCGTAAATCGAACTGTCGCCATGCGGATGATACTTACCCATTGTATCACCGACAATACGCGCACTCTTTCTGTGCGGCTTGTCAGGACCGTTGTTCAGCTCTATCATGGAATAAAGCACACGCCGCTGTACCGGCTTTAATCCGTCACGGACATCCGGCAGGGCACGGGAAGCGATTACACTCATGGCATAATCAATATATGATTTTTCCATTGTTTTTTGTAAATCGACTTCCTCTATTTTGTCAAAGATTGTATCATCCATATTTGTAACCTTGCTCCTTTCAAAAATTGCGAGGAATCATATTAAATATCCAAATTCTGCACGTACTTTGCATTCGCCTCAATAAATTCGCGCCGCGGCTCAACCTTATCGCCCATAAGCGTCGTAAAGGTCAAATCCACTTCCGACTCCGTTTCCTCATTAATCGAAACCTTCAGCAAAATCCGCTTCTCCGGGTCCATCGTCGTATCCCAAAGCTGCTCCGCGTCCATCTCGCCTAATCCTTTGTAACGCTGTATCTTATTGCTTTGGTCACGCCCCACTTCATCCAAAATACTAGAAAGCTCCTCCGGAGAATACGCATACCAAACCTTTTTATTTTTATCCAGCTTAAACAAAGGCGGCTTTGCCAAGTACACATGCCCCTGCTTAATCAGCTCTGGCATAAACCGATATAAAAACGTCAGCATCAGCGTTGCAATATGCGCACCGTCAACGTCGGCATCCGTCATAATAATAATCTTATCATACCGCAGCTTTGAAATATCAAAATCCTCATGAATACCCGTACCAAACGCAGTAATCATCGCCTTAATTTCCGCATTCCCGTAAATCCTGTCAAGCCTTGCCTTCTCAACATTCAAAATCTTGCCGCGCAGCGGAAGAATTGCCTGTGTCGCACGGTTTCTTGCAGTCTTTGCGCTGCCTCCTGCAGAATCACCCTCCACGATAAAAATTTCGCAATTTTTCGGATCCTTATCAGAACAGTCAGCAAGCTTACCGGGAAGTGTCATACCGTCCAACGCTGTCTTTCTCCTCGTCAAATCCCTCGCCTTTCTTGCCGCCTCTCTCGCCCTTTGCGCAAGAATGGACTTTTCACAAATCTGCTTTGCAATCGTAGGATTCTGCTCCAAATAATACGTAAGATACTCACTGACAATGCTGTCAACCGCACCGCGCGCCTCGCTGTTTCCAAGCTTTTGCTTCGTCTGTCCCTCAAACTGCGGATCTTCAATCTTAACAGAAACAATCGCCGTCAGTCCCTCTCGAATATCCTCACCGCTCAGGTTTGCTTCGCTGTCCTTCAACAGCTTTGCATTTCTTGCATAATCATTAAATGTCTTTGTTATCGCATTCCGAAATCCCGCAAGATGCGTACCGCCCTCCGGCGTACTGATGTTGTTAACAAAACTGTACGTACTCTCCGTATAAGAGTCATTGTGCTGCATTGCCACTTCCACATATACATTGTCTTTTTTGCCTTCAAAATAAAGAACATCCTCATAAAGCGGCGTTTTACTCCGATTTAAATACGTTACAAATTCCGTAATACCGCCCTCATAATGAAATGTCTTCTCAATCATACCGTCCTCAGGACGCATATCACGCAGAACAATCTTCAAATTCTTCGTCAAAAATGCCATTTCACGAAGACGCTGTTTTAATATATCATAATCATAAACCGTTTCCTCGAAAATCTCAGGATCTGGTGAAAAGGTTACTTTTGTACCGGTATTTTCGGGCTCACATGTACCTATTTCCTTCAACGGATAACAGACATGCCCTCTCTCATAACGCTGCTTATAAACCTTTCCTTCCGACCGGATTTCCACCTCAAGCCACGTGGAAAGCGCATTTACAACGGACGCACCTACACCATGCAAACCACCCGAAACCTTGTAACCGCCGCCGCCAAACTTTCCACCCGCATGCAAAATCGTAAAAACAACCTCAACGGCAGGAATACCCGCCTTGTGGTTAATCCCGACAGGAATACCGCGCCCGTTATCAATGACCGTCACGGAATTATCCGGATTAATCGTTACCTCAATCGTATCACAAACCCCCGCAAGCGCCTCGTCCACGGAATTGTCTACAATTTCATATACCAAATGATGCAGACCTCTTGACGAAGTGCTGCCGATATACATACCGGGTCTTTTCCGAACTGCCTCAAGCCCTTCCAATATCTGAATTTGGTCAGCTCCGTATTCATTACTCATATCGTTCCTCCAATTTAAACAAGTTACAAAATACTCAATCAACATCTTCTATTGATTTGGAATTTTCTTTCACATTCGTTACAACTGCGTTTGAAACCTTAAAAATCCGGTTAATTTCAAACCTGTTATTGACAAACTCCTCAAGTCCCGTACAGGTGATAATCGTCTGAATATCACCGATACTGTTCAACAGATAATTTTGCCTGCTGCTGTCAAGCTCGGACAGCACATCATCCAAAAGAAGAAGCGGCGTATCCTTTGTTAATTTTTTTACAAGCTCAATTTCAGAGAGCTTCAGCGACAAAGCTGCCGTCCGCTGCTGTCCCTGCGAGCCGTATTTACGAATATCAATCCCGTCGACCAAAAACGAAAAATCATCCCTATGCGGACCAATTGTCGTCTGTTTGAGTTTAATATCCTTTTCCTGACTGTTTTTCAATCCGGTTTCCAGCTCACAAAGCGCAATATCCGGTTCATAAACAACCTCGAGCGCCTCTTTCCCACCCGATAATCTGACATGAATGTCATAAATAATCTCATTGAGCTGTTTTACAAACGCGGCTCTTCTCTCTATAATCTTACTTCCATAGGATACAAGCTGGGAATCCCATATAAAAAGTGTATCTCTTAGATTAGGGTTAAAAGACAAATCCTTCAAAAGTTTGTTTCTTTGATTAACGATTTTATTGTAATTATTCAGATTGTACAAATAAAAACTGTCGAGCTGACAAAGCTCCATATCCACAAAACGACGCCGCTCTGAGGGACCGTTTTTGATAATCGACAAATCCTCCGGCGAAAAAAACACCACATTCAACAATCCCAGTAAATCAGCCGCCTTCTTAATCTTCTGCCCGTTTATGGCAATCCCTTTTGTCTTATTCTTGCGAAGATGCATATCCACACGGTTTTCCAACCCGTCCTTCATCACATAAGTACGGATATGCGCTTCCTGCGCTTCAAAATTGATAAGCTCCTTATCCTTACTACCCTTATGGGATTTTGTCGTAGCGGAAAGATAAATCGATTCCAAAATATTCGTCTTTCCCTGCGCATTGTCCCCATACAAAATGTTTGTCCCGCTGTCAAAAGAAATCGACAGTTCTGCATAATTTCTGAAATTCTCAAGTTCCAGTGATTTTATAATCATTCTATATCCTCAAATGCGTTTTTGAACGACAAAACTGCCCTTGCCAAAGCGAACTTCATCACCCGGAACAAGTTTTCTTCCGCGCCTTGTGTCAACTGTGCCGTTCACCCTGACAAGCCCGTCCTGAATGACTTCCTTTGCCTCTACTCCTGATTCCACAAGTCCCGCAAGCTTTATCGCCTGACCAAGCTTAATAAAATCGTCTCTTATAAAAATTTCTTCCATAACTCGTTTCCACTCCTATAAAGCTTAAACGCAAATTAATATTCCGTATAATTACACACTGCTGAATGTCACAGGTAAAATCAGATAAATATAATTCTCCTCGTCATCCTTAATAAAACATGGCGCTTTCGAATTCAGCAGCTTAATTTCAATTTCTTCATCGTCAATGACTTTGAGCGCGTCAATCAAAAACTTCGGATCAAATCCAATCATCAAATCCTTGCCCATTTTTGAAATATCAAGCTCCTCGTCAAGACTTCCCACAATGGAATTCATTTTCAGTTCCATCACGTCATCAAGAATGTTTAGAATAATCGGCTTTTTATCGCCCTCCTTAATCAAAAGCGTCGAACGGTCGATACATCCTAAAAATTCCTTCTTATTCAACTTAATCTTTGTCTCATAGTCCGCAGAAAGAATATTGTCAATCTTCAAATACTCTCCCTCAATCAGTCTTGAGACAACCGTTGTATTATCAAACTCGAACAAAATATGCTTATCCGTAAAGAAAATATTCACATCCTTATCAATATCACCCGCAAGGATTTTGCTGACTTCGTTCAAGGTCTTTCCGGGTACAATCACTTTCTTTGCAGGATATGAATTCTTTAGTTGTATTTTTCTTAAAGAAATCCGCAAACCGTCTGATGAAACAACCTTTAAAACATCGCCGTTAATTTCAAATAATTCACCTGTCAAAATCTTGTTTGTGAAATTATCTGCAATCGAAAAAATTGTCTGCCTGATAATTTCCTTTAATGTAAACTGCGAAACAACTATTGATTCCGAACGCTCAATCTGCGGAAGATAAGAAAAATCCTCACCGGACTTTCCTACAATATTAAACTTTGCCTTCTCACAGGTAATTGTTGCCTTATATGTAGCATCTGTCTCAATCGTAACGTCATTGTCCGGCAGCTTTCTCACCATTTCAAGAAAAATCTTTGCATCCAGCGCGATAATACCTTTTTCCTTAATTTCACCGTCAATTACGGTTTCTATGCCAAGCTCCATATCATTGGCAGTAAGCTTTATTTCGCCCTTGTTGGCATCAATTAAAATGCACTCCAGTATTGACATTGTCGTTTTACTGGGTACAGCCTTGGAAACAGTGTTTACACCATTTAGAAGATTTGATTTTGAACATATGATTTTCATACGAATCCTCCATTCGAATCATTGTGAAGTTTGTGTCAGTTTGCTTTCGCTGCGAAACTGCAGAAAGCATATATAAAATAATATATAATCCGTAATCTTAGTAATAATAGGTGTGGATTTGTGTAAAACCTTGTTTTTGCTGATTAAAACAGGAAATATTGGAAAATAATCCTGTGGATAACCTTCATAAAAATCCTGAAGTTATAAACAGCAATCCACAACCTGATTAAGACGGTGATATTTTTTTCTTGATAATATCTATCTTATTTTTTAATTCGCTGTCGCTCTCAATCAGCTTCTCTATTTTTTTAACACCGCTGATAATGGTTGTATGATCCTTTTTTCCCAAAAGAGCGGCAATATTCTGATACGTTTCCGTTGTCATAATGCGGCACAAATACATAATAATCTGTCTTGGAAGCGCAAACTCTTTATCGCGCTTTTTGGAAGAAATATCGTCTACCGACACGTTAAAATGCTCCGCAACCGTATCAAGAATGAGTTTTGGCGTGATTTCCCGTATTTTATTCGGGTAAATTACGTCATTTAAAGCGTCTTCCGCAAGCTCAATCGTAATCTCCTGTTTATTCAGGCGGGCGTTTGCCATAACTTTATTTAAAGCGCCTTCAAGCTCCCGGATATTAGACTTAATATTTGTAGCAATATATTGAATAATTTCATCGTCAATTTCCCTGTCATACGTCTCGGCATTTTTCCGAAGAATTGCCATACGCGTTTCATAGTCAGGCGGCTGAATATCTGCAATCAACCCGCAGGAGAACCGTGAGCGGAAACGTTCGTCCAAAGTCTCCATTTCCTTTGGCGGTTTATCGGATGAAATCACAATCTGCTTTCCGGCAGAATGCAGTGCGTTAAAAGTGTGGAAAAATTCCTCTTGGGTTGATTCCTTTCCTATAATAAACTGTACGTCATCAATCAAAAGCACATCGACCGTTCGGTATTTTTCCCGAAGCTTTGTCATTGCCGCGGCGTTACCGCTTCGAATTGATTCGATTACTTCATTCGTAAAAACCTCGCTTGTGACATAGAGGACCTTCATATTTTGGTTTTGTTCCAAAACAAAGTTGCCTATGGAATGCATCAAATGTGTTTTTCCAAGTCCTGCGCCTCCATATAAAAAGAGCGGATTATAAATCTCTCCCGGCGATTCGGCAACTGCAAGCGCTGCGGAATTGGCAAATTTATTGTTACTTCCTACCACAAAAGTATGAAAGGTATATTTGCTGCTTAGGTTTGCTTTCTCTAAATTTAAGTGATTATCAATGGTTTCGTTTGCTGCGGATGTATTTTTTGAAGCGGTATCCTGCAGGGAAGCATCGTTTTCAACCATAAAAACAACATCATAGTCATGATTCATAAGTTCAGATATGGTTGCCTTAAAGCATATATGGTATTTTTTTTGAATATAGTTAATCAAATGTGCCTGCTCCTCAGGTACAAGAATTGTTACCACATCACTTTCAACATTATAAAACTTTAAGGGAGCAATCCAGTTCGAGAAGGAAATATTGGTTAAATCGTATTCTTCTCTAAGCGTATCTTTTATTTCGTCCCATCTGTTTTTTATTTCGTCCATTCCATACCTCTTTGCAGTTTATCCGTACAATAAAATTCCATACCATATTAATAGTAAACCAAATGTGGAAAAAAATCAAATGATTAGAAAAAATTAATAAAATTTTGTACGTTTAATTCACATAATCCCCAAAAAATTGTTGATATTGTGGATAACTTCATGAACAGTATGTGGAAAAAATTGTTTAAATATCATTTTAGAGAAGGATTATTCACATAATTGTGGATAAATAAAAAAATATTTATAAACAAATTAAAAGCTTGTATTTTAAAGAGTTGAGCAGTTTTATGTGAAGCTTTTCTACATTATTTCAACCATTTATCCACAAATTAATCACATTTTGTGGATAAATGAATGTTCGTGTGTATAAAAATAATTTATCTGTGAATATTTTGTTGATGTATTTTCTTTATGGGAAAATCTAAAAAAATTGTACCAAACAATATGCATTTTTTGTTGACTTATGAAGATGGATATTATATAATTGATACGATATTTTCTAATACATGGTATTTGTATGCCCATTTTTATGGACATGCATAATGCCGGATTGCCAAGATATATAAAAGGGTTATTGACAATTGGCAGAAAAGTGAGAAGGAGGTGTTTCGGTAATGAAAATGACATTTCAGCCTAAAAAGAGACAGAGAAGCAAGGTTCATGGATTTAGAAAGAGAATGAGCACAAAGGCAGGAAGAAAAGTTTTGGCATCAAGACGTGCAAAAGGAAGAAAGAGATTGTCTGCATAATTTACAGGTCACATGAGTGTGTGACCTTTTTTTCTACAGTTCTTTCTTGATATAAAATAAGGAATTTAATATGAAGTTTTCAGAATCATTGAAAAGTAACAGAGATTTTAAAACGATTTATGGTAACGGTAAAAGTTTTGCCAACAAATATCTTGTAATGTATGTATTGGAAAATCATTTAAATAAGAACAGACTTGGGATTTCAGTCAGCAAAAAGGTAGGAAACAGTGTCGTAAGACATCATGTTACGAGATTAGTGAGAGAAAGCTATAGACTGCATGAAGAAATGTTTAATAGTGGTTTAGACATTGTAGTCATTGCGAGAACCAATGCGGCTGCGGCGAAATATGCTGATATTGAGAGTGCGCTGCTGCATCTGTCAAAGCTGCACAGAAAAGTATTAAGGTAAATAATTTATGATGAAGAAGCTTTTACTTAGGCTGATTTTATTTTACAGAAAATACTTATCACCGCTTAAATCTACAAAATGTCCCTATTTTCCTTCCTGCTCACAGTATGGACTTGAGGCAGTGGAACGGTTTGGTTTTGTAAAGGGCGGTTTCCTTATGTTATGGAGAATACTTCGGTGCAATCCTTTTTCCAAAGGAGGCTATGATCCGGTTCCGACAAAAAAAGAAATTAAAACTTTTTATAAGTTTTAACGCTAGAAAGGCATGGTTTTAAAAATGGATTTGATGCTATTAACCCAGAATTCAACTCCGATATTCAAATATATAGTTTGGCTGCTTGGTCTGATTATGAATGCTATTTTTGAATTTTTAAATTTTGTAGGCATTCCGAATATCGGTTTATCAATTATTTTGTTCACAATTGTTATTTATTTGTTGTTAATGCCGCTTACGATTAAACAGCAGAAATTTTCGAAGCTGTCTGCGCGGATGAATCCTGAAATTACTGCAATTCAGAATAAGTATAAGGGAAAACAGGACAATGAGTCAGTTGTGGCAATGAATGCGGAAACAAAGCAGGTATATGCAAAGTACGGTGTGTCTCCTTCCGGCAGTTGTCTGCAGCTATTGATACAGATGCCGATTTTGTTTGCACTTTATCGCGTAATCAGTTCAATGCCCGCATATGTTACGAAAATCGGCGAAGCCTTTGGTGTTCTTGCTGATAAGATTATGAGTACACCCGGCGGTGCGGATTTTGTTAAGGAAACTTCTGCAGCGGCAATGTTTTCAAAGAATTTTACAATTGCGGATAATACAAGAAATGCAATTATTGATACGCTGAATAAGACTTCTACTGCAGATATGGCAGTTTTATCAGAAAAATTCGGACTTGCTGATTTGATGTATAACGGAAATATTATTCTTTCAAACGGTGCGGAGCGCGGAGTAATTGATGTTTATAATAATTTTCTTGGTTTGAATATCGGAAATTCTCCGATGGATACAATCAAGACAGCATTTGCGGCGGGAAATTATTTTTTACTTGCGGGTGCAATTGCCATTCCTGTTCTTTCCGCGGTAACACAGTGGATTAACTACAAATTGATGCCGCAGGCTGCAACGAACAATGATGATAAGAATAAAAAGAAACAGCCTCAAAATGATACGGCAGAAGCGATGCAGCAGTCTATGAAGATGATGAATACAATGATGCCTCTGATGTCTGCCTGGTTTTGTCTGACGCTTCCTGCAGGTATGGGTCTTTACTGGGTAATCGGTGCGGTCGTTCGAAGTATTCAGCAGGTAATTATCAATAAGCATATTGATAAGATGGATATTGATGCGGAAATTGCGAAAAATGTCGAGAAATATAATGAAAAGCTCCGCAAACAGGGAATTGATCCTGCGAAGTTAAATGCAGCGGCAAGAACAAATACAAAAAGTATTTCGTCACGGGCGTCATATCAGAGTAGTTCAATCAAGAGACCTGTAATGACGGAGGAAGAAAAAGAGAAGGCAAGAAAAGAGTCTACAGAATATTATAACAGCAATGCGAAGGCGGGCAGTCTTGCATCGAAGGCAAATATGGTAAAGCAGTATAACGAGAAAAATAATAAGTAATTGGGGGTACGATAGAATGGAATACGTTGAATTTAAAGGTGCAACAAAAAATGATGCGATTACAGAAGCATGCAGATATTTCTCTATTCCAAGTGATAGGCTTGATTGCAAAATTATTGATGAAGGAAAAGCAGGATTTTTAGGATTTGGTGCAAAGCCTGCCGTGATTAAGGCAAGGGTAATGGAAGAGACCGAATCGTCTGAGAATATACAGGAGATGGAAGAGACCGAAAAGCCTGTGAAAACAGAAAAGCCTTCTGCAATAGTAAATACTGCAAGTGTAAAGCCTTCTGCCGAAAATGTAAATGCAGTAAATATTGATGTTGAGGCAGTCTCCAAGAAGTTTCTTGCAGATGTATTTCAGGCGATGAATTTGACGGTAAATGCGGATATTAAATATGATGCGGAAGCAAACAGCCTTGACGTGGAATTAAGCGGTGAAGAGATGGGTGTTTTAATTGGAAAGAGAGGACAGACTCTTGATTCACTGCAGTATTTAATCTCACTTGTCGTAAATAAAGGTACAGGTGAGTATATTCGCGTAAAGGTTGATACGGAGAATTATAGGGAGAGACGCAAAGAAACGCTTGAGAATCTTGCGAAAAATATTTCATATAAGGTAAAGAGAACAAGAAGGTCTGTTTCCTTGGAACCTATGAATCCATATGAGCGCAGAATTATCCATTCGGCACTTCAAAATGACAGATATGTCACAACGCACAGCGAAGGAGAAGAACCGTTTCGTCGTGTAGTGGTTGTTCCTAAGAGAGATGCCAATTATTCTGAGAGGGGCGGCTATAGCAGAGGCGGTTACGGAAATAATCGCGGTGGTTACAATAAAGGCGGTTACGGAAGTAATCGCGGCGGTTATCGGAAAAATTATAATAAGGATTATAGGAATGATAATCATGAAAATCAATCCGATACGGAAGAATAATTTGGAAAAGAACCTTGTAAAAACAGGGTTCTTTTTTTATAATTTATAATTAGGACATGAAGATGTTTGGTTCCTGTTGAAATGGAGGACAGATTGAATGAGGACAGATACAATTGCGGCAATTGCTACTGCGGTGAGTGATTCGGGTATTGGCATTATAAGAGTAAGCGGAGATGGGGCAATAGAAAATATTGATAAAATATATCGTTCGAAATCGGAAAAAAAACGGCTTACGGATGTGAGGAGTCATACAATTCATTACGGATTTATATATGACGGGGAGGAACTTATTGATGAAGTGATGGTTCTCGTGATGAAAGCACCAAATACGTACACGAAAGAGGATACTGTAGAGATTGACTGTCATGGCGGTATTCTTGTGATGCGTAAAATATTAGAAACTGTTATAAAAAACGGATGCAGACTGGCGGAAGCGGGAGAGTTTACAAAGCGCGCTTTTTTAAACGGAAGGATAGATTTGTCGAAGGCGGAAGCAATCATGGATTTGATTCATTCTAAGAATGAGTTTGCGTTGAAGGCATCAGTCCAGCAGTTGAAAGGTTCTGTTTCCGATAAAGTAAAGTCTTTGCGCGGTGATATTTTATATGAGATTGCTTTTATTGAATCAGCGCTTGATGATCCGGAACATATCAGTCTTGATGGGTATTGTGAAAAATTGGAGCAGATGGCTTTGTCAGTAAAAAAGGATTTAGGGAAGTTGATTGACACTGCGGATAATGGAAAGCTTTTAAAGGATGGTATTCATACAGTGATTGTGGGAAAACCAAATGTGGGAAAATCATCGCTTTTAAACTTGATTGTCGGAGAAGAAAAAGCGATTGTAACAAGTGTTGCAGGTACAACGCGTGATGCGTTGGAGGAATATGTAAAATTAAACGGTATAGGGCTGAATATTATTGATACGGCAGGTATTCGTGATACAAAAGATGAGGTGGAGCGGATTGGCGTTGAGCGGGCGAGAACCTATGCAAATAATGCGGATTTGATAATTTATGTGGTTGACGCATCGCGAAAATTGGATGAAAATGATAGAGAAATAGTAAAATTGATTTCCGATAAAAAGGTGATTGTCCTGCTTAACAAGACAGATTTGGATCAGGTTGTCAGTGATTCGGAATTAATGACACTTGTGTCAGAAATTAATCATTTGCGTATCATTAAAACTTCTACGAAGGAGAATATCGGAATTGATGAATTTGAAAATGTAATAAAGGAAATGTTTTTTGGTGGATCGATTGTAGTAAATGATGAAATTTATATTACAAGTGAGCGGCATAAAGAAGCGCTGCTTGAGGCGTATGAAAGTATGGATTTGGTGTTGAAGAGTCTTGCTGATGACATGCCGGAGGATTTTTATTCAATTGATTTGATGAGTGCTTATGCGGCACTTGGGCGGATTATCGGGGAAGAGGTTGGAGAGGATGTCGTGAATGAGATTTTTTCTAAATTTTGTATGGGGAAATAAATCTTATGGAAGTGTATGTTTTGGGAAATTTGACGTGTATGGAATTATGTAATACAATGGTACTGTTTGATAATAGCTATTTGCTTGTTAGGGAAGTGTAGGAAAGAGGAATTGATAGAATGTCTGAAATAAGGGAAAAAGTAGATGTATGTGTAGTAGGTGCAGGGCACGCAGGTTGCGAAGCGGCACTCGCATGTGCCAGATTGGGGATGGAGACGGTAATTTTTACGGTGAGTGTGGATAGTATTGCTTTGATGCCGTGCAATCCAAATATCGGCGGTTCGTCAAAGGGCCATTTGGTACGTGAAATTGATGCGCTTGGCGGCGAGATGGGAAAGGTGATTGATAAAACTTTTATACAGTCGAAAATGTTAAATCGTTCAAAGGGACCCGCAGTACATTCGCTTAGGGCGCAGGCTGATAAGGCGGAGTATTCGAGAGCGATGCGCAAGGTTCTTGAAAATCAGGAGTATTTGACAATTAAACAGTCTGAGGTTGTGGAGCTTTTAGCAGAGGATTTGTCCGCACAGGAAGGACAATATGTTAAAAAAATAACAGGTGTAAAAACATACACGGGCTCTGTCTATGAGGCAAAGGCGGTTATTCTTTGCACGGGCACTTATTTAAAAGCGCGTTGTCTGTGTGGGGAAGCGATTACATATACGGGACCAAACGGTCTGCAGGCGGCAAATTATCTGACGGATTCTTTGGTATCTCTTGGTGTGGAGATGCGAAGGTTTAAGACAGGAACGCCTGCAAGAATGGATAAACGATCAATTGATTTTGACAAAATGGAGGAGCAGCTTGGGGATGAAACAGTTGTTCCGTTTTCATTTTCAACAAATCCGGACGATGTACAGATTGATCAGGTTTCATGCTGGCTGACTTATACGAATGAAAAGACGCATGATATTATCCGGGCGAATCTCGACCGTTCACCGATTTATGCGGGGATTATTGAGGGAACGGGACCGCGCTATTGTCCGTCTATTGAGGATAAAGTGGTTAAGTTTGCAGATAAAGAGCGGCATCAGGTATTTATTGAACCGGAGGGACTTCATACAAATGAGATGTATGTGGGCGGTATGAGTTCGTCGTTGCCGGAGGATGTTCAGCTTTCTATGTATCGTACGGTTCCGGGGCTTGAGCATTGTAAAATTGTGAAAAATGCTTATGCGATTGAGTATGATTGCATTAATCCCGAGCAGCTTTATCCGACGCTTGAATTTAAACGAATTTTGGGACTTTTCAGCGGCGGGCAATTTAATGGGAGCAGCGGTTATGAGGAAGCGGCGGCACAAGGTTTGATTGCCGGAATTAATGCATCGCTCTTTATTCAGGAGAAGGAGCAGATTGTACTTGACCGTTCGCAGGCGTATATCGGCGTGCTGATTGATGATTTAGTGACAAAAGAAAATTTTGAGCCCTACAGGATGATGACTTCACGTGCGGAGTACCGGCTTTTATTGCGGCAGGATAATGCAGATTTACGTCTTCGAAAAATTGGATTTGAGGTAGGACTTGTATCGAAAATTGAGATGGACGAGATGCTGGCAAAGAAGTATATGACGGAAAAGGAAATTGAGCGGTTAAAGAATACTTTTGTTGGTGCGGCGAAAGAATATCAGGATTTTTTGATTTCTCAGGGAAGCTCGCCGTTAAAAACAAGCGCTACGCTTGCGGAATTAATGTGCCGTCCAGAGCTTTCGTATGAGTCTTTGGCTGCGATTGATAAAGAGCGGAAATGGCTTCCCGATAATGTGATTGAGCAGGTTAATATTGAGATAAAATATGAAGGTTATATCAGCAGACAGCTGAAACAGGTGGAACAGTATAAAAAAATGGAAAAGAAAAAAATACCTGTGGATATTGATTATGATGCGATTGGAAGTCTGCGGCTTGAAGCGAGACAGAAATTAAAGAAGATGAAGCCTGTTTCGGTGGGTCAGGCATCGCGAATCAGCGGTGTATCTCCTGCGGATATTTCAGTGCTTTTGGTTTATCTGCGGGAGCAGTAAACGGATATGTGACAGATAAAGAATAAGAAAGAGGTAATAATGGATTTTAAAACGGGATTGGAAGCGCTTGGGATCTGTTTGAATGAATTTCAATTGAAACAGTTTATGCGCTATTATGCATTATTGGTTGAGTGGAATAGTTTTATGAATTTAACTGCAATTACGGAATATGACGAAGTGTGTACGAAGCATTTTTTGGACAGTCTTTCGCTTTGCAAGGCACTTGACTGTACACGGGAACTCACTGTAATAGATGTGGGGACAGGGGCAGGGTTTCCTGGAATTCCATTAAAAATTGCTTTTCCGAATTTATCAATTACCTTATTGGATTCATTGGGAAAGCGGGTAAATTTTTTGAAGGAAGTAATTGGAGCGCTTGGATTGGAAGGGATTGAAGCGATACATGGAAGGGCGGAAGATTATGCAAAACCGAATATGCTTCGTGAACAATTTGATGTTTGTGTTTCGCGGGCTGTTGCAAATTTATCCTCTTTGTCGGAGTATTGTATTCCTTATGTGAAGGTTGGAGGATTGTTTATTTCTTATAAGTCTGAAAAGCTTGCGGAAGAAAAAGCTGCTGCTGAACATGCTGTTTCTTTGTTGGGAGGAGAATTTTTGGAGCAGGTTGAGTTTTTTCTACCAAACTCCGATATTTATAGAAATCTTGTTGTAATAAAAAAGGGAAAGTGTACACCGAAAAAGTATCCGCGCAAGGCGGGAGTTCCGACGAAGGAACCGTTGTAAAGGCTGTATACAAATGGGGGATTATAAATGTACAATAAAGAAGTACTTCGGATGCAGGAAGCAGAGAGAAAAAGGATTGCAGAAAAACTGCATGACAGCACAATTCAGGATATTGTCTGTTTGTCACAGAAGCTTGAACTTGCGATGCTGTACATGGATAAGGATATGGTGCAGTCAAAGCTTGAACTTGCTTTAGCTAAGAAACAGACAAAAATGATTATTGATGGAATCCGTGATATTATTTATGATTTACGTCCTATGATTTTTGACGATATTGGATACGATGCAGCGTTTGAGCGGTTGTATGACAAACTTGATCAGAATGGTTATGATGTTCATTTTGATATTGATAATATCAGTATGGAGGATGGGATTACTGCAATATCTGTTTATCATATTGTGAATGAGGCGTGTCAGAATATTATGAAGCATTCTAAGGCGGCAAAGGTTTTTGTCTTTGTTAAGAAGAATGTTGATAAAATTAATATTTCGATTTCTGATAATGGTGTTGGATTTAACAGTAAAAAGATTGGTAATCATTTTGGTCTTTCTTTTATGAGGGAGCGGGTAAAACTGCTATCCGGAGAGATAGAAATTATTTCAAATGATAAAGGTACGTCGATTCACATCGCGATACCGGTTTCGATTTCATATTAAGAGAATGGGGTTTTTGAAATGATTCGTGTTATGATTGCGGACGACCACAGAATGGTCAGAGAGGGATTAAAAAGTCTGATTGAATTTGACAATAATATTTGTGTTGTCGGTGAGGCGAATAACGGAAATGAGTGTATTGATAAGCTGCGTTATGCCAATCCTGATGTATTGCTTTTGGATATTAATATGCCGGATCGCAATGGGATTGAGGTTTTAGAAGCACTTGTGAAACGGAAAACCTGTCCTAAAATATTGATGCTTACAGTACATAATGAGACGGAATATCTTCTCAAGTCTGTTGATATGGGAGCGGATGGGTATCTTTTAAAGGATTCGGATTCACATGAATTGATTCGTGCAATTAATTGTGTTTATGAAGGTGAAAAGTTTATTCAGCCGAGTCTGATACCGTTTTTAAATTCCAAACTGATTGCGAGAGATCTTGATAAAGAAAAGATTGGTATGCTTTCTGATAGGGAAGTTGAGGTTTTGAAGCTCGTGACGGCAGGGTGTTCGAATAAGGATATTTCTGACAGATTATGTATTAGTGAGCGGACAGTGAAAAATCATTTGTCCAATATTTTTAAAAAGATTGACTGCAATGACCGGACGCAGGCGGCGGTTTTTTGTATTCGAAATGGGCTGGTTTCTTTGGATGATTGATTAAAGGTTTGGGTTTGGGGTTTATGAAAATTATGCGGAAATGGAGATTAAATAGGCTTCATTGAGATTTACAGTAAAATCATCATGATTGTATTTGCTGTTGCAAGTGGCAGGAAACCATATAAAAATTTGGAGACAGTTCAAATTATATATTCTACGGTTCAATTATCACCACCAAACATAACTATTCAAATTACAGAAATCAACGAATTAGTGGATTTACTAAAATATGTTGTTATCTATAATGAGGATAATTCTTACACAGAGTATAGCGGACAGGGCGTTACCTTTACATTGGTCATGGCTGACGGAACACAAACAAAATTGTTTACAATGGAGATATATTAGAATCTTATCCTGCACAGTTGGGAAAGGTATATAAAGTGAGACGGCAGCACTTTAGGCTGTCGCCTCTTAATTAACTGATACAAATTTTTTGTTTAGATGTTAAAAGATGGATGCAAGTTCAATACCAAACTTCTCTGCCTTATCCATGTTGCGTCCCGTAGTGCTTCCACACCCCATCACTGTGTCTGCAATTGCCGCACCGGGAATTTTAAGGATAACTTTTTTGTATTTCGTACCATCTCGCCGCTGTATGAGATCTTTGCCATTGCATAAGCAAATCATAGTGACAAATTCCTTTCTTTATTGAATTGATTTTCCTAAATTGCAGGCTTCCTGTAATTCGGGTTTTCCGGCAATATCCCCTATAGCCATTACACCGCCGCAAAGCACTTTTCCAATGCTTTTCCATCCTAAATGTTTTTCAAGATGTTCATACCAATAAAGGGTTTCTTCAAAGCCGTAGCCCTCGGCTGCCATAATGAGAACACTTTCCTTTTTAGGGTTTCGATAATCAGGGTCACATTCCGCAACAGCAAATAAGCGGTCAAAGGCAGTTTTTAATTGACCGCTGATAGTCCAATAGTAAAGCGGTGTTGCAAGAACAACTATGTCCGCTTTCTTGTAAACAGGATAAATTTTATCCATATTGTCTTTTTGGACACAGGGGCTATCCGGGTTTTTACCGCCGCCAAAACAGCTTTTACAACCGTTTATGTTCATATCGTCAAGAAAAAACTCTGTCACGGTGTTTCCGGCTTCCTCTGCGCCTTTCTTAAATTCTGCCGTTAATGCCGTTGTATTTCCGGCTTTTCTTGGACTACCATTGAGAATAATAATTTTTTTGCTCATAATTACCTCCTTAAATTGCATTGGCTAAATCAGCCGCTTTTTTGCAGCCTTCGGTTTTGTCTATATCCCCAACATTTAATACGCCGGGAATTAAAACCTCGCCTGCCATTTTCCATTTATTCAATGCCGCCATACGCTCAATAGGAATACGAACGCCGTCCATGACGGACATATCATCTTCTTCACAACAGGTAATCAGAGCACATTCCTTTCCGGCAATATCCTTGCCGCTTACAACCATAGAAAAGATACGGTCAATAACGCCTTTAATCTGCGCCGGGATAGAATACCAGTAGACAGGCATGGTAAATGCGATAACGTCCGCTTCAAGAATTGCCGGTGCAATCGTGTTGAAATCATCATCAAAAGTACAGGCTTTTCCAGTGGAAAAACAGGTTTCACATGCCCTGCATCCGCCTACTTTTTTTAATGCTGCGTCAAAACGTGTGATTGTGTGCCCCTTTTCTTCGGCTGCCTTGATGAAAGCGTCTGTCATAGCAAAGCTATTCCCGTTTTTCCGGGGGCTTCCCGTTATTACAACTATTTTTTTGCTCATAAAATATGTCCTCCTAATTCTTTGAGATTGACTTTCTCTGCTTTTGATATTATAATCTTAGCAAGAATTGAAACAAAATCAAGTACGCACATATAAGTGAGATACTTACAATAGAGTTATATATTTACTTAAAGGAGAGTGTAAAATGAGTGAACGCTGCATTTCAAATGAATGTCTTGAAACAACAGGTTTCAGCTATACCTTGTCATTAATCAATGGCAAATATAAAATGACTATTTTATATACTTTAATGGAGTTCGGAGTTGTCCGGTTTAACGAAATGAAAAAATATATCAGTGAAATTTCGTATAAGACTTTAAGCTCCACTTTAAAAGAATTAGAAGCAGACCAATTAGTGTATAGAAAAGAATATCCACAAATTCCGCCAAAGGTAGAGTATAGCTTAACAGAGCGTGGAAAATCTTTAATTCCTATTTTAGACGGAATGTGTGAATGGGGTGATAAAAACAGGTTATAAAATGGAATCCATTGACAGCTTTATGTGGTATAATGTCGATAGACATTATACTCGCCCGAATGGGCATAAACTTACCATAATTGCGAAGTAATTATGGTATAATGTCGATAGACATTATACCCGCCCGAATGGGCATAAACTTACCATAATTGCGAAGTAATTATGGTATAATATACGGGAGGTGATGAAAATGCAGGAAATTATTTATAATTGTGTACTATCTTTTACAGAACGGAAAAGCAACCGCTCCCAAACTTGCTCAAAAATTTAAAGTATCAATCAGAACCATTTACAGAGATATTGACTCCATAACAAGTCGAAAATACTGTTGCCGTTAAGTTGAAATTTGACAGGCAAGCGGCTTTTCGTGTCTATGATGAATTTACAGATAACATAACAGAAGATTTACAGGGAAATTTATATGTCCAAGTAGATTTACCCGACAATGAGGTTCTGTATTCTTATGTGATGTCTTTTTCGGGTAGCGTTGAGATAATAGAACCACAGTCTATACGGGAGCAGATGAAAAAAGATTACAGAAAATACAGGAAAAATATAGAACATGACATTAGGTGTCAGGTTATATTTGATACACTGTTTCCATAAGGAAGTGCTGATATGAAATTTGAATGCATTAGAAAGGATAAAAATTAAAAAAACAAACTAAGGTGGTGTAATAATGAAAATTGTACAGGCTACGAATGACAATTTGACAGAGTTAATGTCTTTTTACAGTGTAATGTGTGATGTCCTTGGTGAAAAAAGTTTCCTGCCAAACGGGGATAAAGGTGGTTTTCCATCGCAAGCAATGGTAGAGGAATCTATCAAAGGAGGATGTCAATTTATCGGGATAGAAGATAATAAAATCGTTGCAGCATATATTCTAAACCATGATTGCGACAGTGCATATAATACAGTTCACTGGCAAATCAACGCTGCAAAAAATGAAGTAGTCATTATGCACGCACTTCGTGTTCTGCCGGATTATGGCGGGCGTGGATATTCAAAGCAGCTTGTCGAACATGCAATCCAGACAGCAAGAAGCAGAGGTTGGAAAGCAATACGGTTAGACTGTCTGAAAGGGAATGATATACCTGTCAAAATGTATCAGTCATACGGTTTTAAATATGTGGATACTGTGGACATTACTTATGCCGATATAGGTATTCCCATGCCATTTCATCTTTATGAGCTTGTTTTGGGGTAAACAGTTTAAGCGCAATCAGCAGTCATGCTCTTTGGCATGACCGCTTTTCTATACCTTGCTATACAGAATAGGACATTCCCCCTTATTACCTACAAAACCACACAAGCCGGAATAGGCGGGAATTTATGAAAAATAGCGAATGACAACTATTGTTTACACTTGCCTTTATAAATCAGAGGGCGGCAGCATTGAACTGTTACCGCTTCTGTTGCATTATTTATTTTTTCTTTTGTTGAATTTTTCTTTTGCAAAATCATAGGATTCTTGTATCATTGCCTTGAAATCCTCAAAGGTCTTATCAGAGGGATTTAAAACACATACCCAGCTCATCCATGCGTAGACAGGGTGGGGAATAATGGTATCTAAAACGGTAAAATTATAATCCATTTTCACGGTTTTTCCGGCAGACGGACGCTTTGGAATATACCCAAATTTTTTAATAAAGGTTTGTTTCCTTAAACCGACATTCACACGATATACATTATCACGGTTCAACATAGAGCCTTTATCATTATCACCGTCTTTTTCTTTAACAGTTAAAACATATACTCCCCGTTTCAAAACTCCGTTTGGATTATAAAAAATTCCTCGTTCTCCCCAACTTTCTACCAATACAACATCTTTTAAATTATACTGGCAGTAGGAAATAATATCGTTTGGTGTCATGCCATTTCCTCCAAATGAGTATCATATTGCATTTAGTACATAGTTAGTCTATCATAGATTAGTGACAACGGCTGTCACCATTCGGAAAGGAGTTTTTAAAAATGTCAAAAGCAGAACGGCTTATTGAAATGATGATAACGATCAATGCAAAAAAGGATTTTACAGTAGGTGAATTAGCAAAAGAATTTTCCGTGTCAAAGAGGACAATTCTCCGTGATTTGCAAGAATTAGAACAGGCTGGATTCCCCCTTTATTCCGAAGTCGGCGCTGCTGGCGGGTATCACATCTTGAAAGAGCGCGTTTTGCCGCCTATCACTTTTTCAGACAGTGAAGCCAAAGCTATATTCTTTGCCTGTCAAGCCTTGAAATTTTATCACGATTTACCTTTTGAACAGGAAACAATATCTGTTTTAAAAAAATTTTTGAACTGTCTGCCCTTAGATATACAAAACAGTATCACACAAATTCAAAATAGTGTAGTATTTTGGGTTCCAGACAGGCATTGCGATTCACCATTACTTAAACCAATGTTTCATATTGCCGTCAATCACCATTCAGCAACAATACGATATTCATCAACACATTCTGAAAGTATACGCACAATTATACCGATTGGGCTATATGCTATGAATGGGCTTTGGTATTGCCCCGCATATTGTACTGTTGCAAACCAAATCAGAGAGTTCCGCATTGACCGTATCAAAGAAATAATAGAGGAAAAACCATATCCCATAGGGCAATATCCTATTCCTGCGTCCATTCAAGAATATCTTGAAAAATTAGAAATTGGAAATGATTACCACATAAAGATTCAGCTAACAGATATAGGTGTTAAACGTTGCAAGACTGAATTTTTACTGGCAAGGGGATTAAAAACATTCCCAACAGGCGGCGGTATAATCGACATGGAAATACGTCATGCAACTTTGGATTGGGTTGCTGATTATTTCCTGTCATTTGGAAACAACGCAACTGTTTTAGAACCGCCAGAACTTGTGGATCTAATGAAACAAAAGATATATGAATTGCATCACCATTATTGTTTTTAAAATTTTTGTATTGAAAATATTTTTTGTTATGATAAAATTTTATTAATTTCTAAGAATTAACAGATTGTGAAAGAAATACAATTAATTTACTAATTGACAATAAACGCTAATATAGAAAACAAATAAAGAAGGTTGCTAAACAAAAAATGTTTCACGTGAAACATTAGAAAGGCAGTGTTCATTTTATTATTGTAAATTTTGTGGTGATGGGGTTAGAACCGCCTTATTCATTTCATTGTTCTGATAATAAACAATATGATAAGGTTATTATTATTGTAGAAAAGGATTATGAATATTCACCGAAAATCATTTCACTTTGAATTGTAAAAGATAATTGTTTTAAAGAGATTGCTTTTAGTGAAGTATTTGACTTCTTATGCCAAATAATATACTATGGCTGTTTTATCCTGTTACTATGGGATTGTACAGCAGTCATTGATTAATTCAACAGGAGTGATGTTTGCAGCATATACTTATCAAGAAGATTTTATATTATATGGTGAAGTAGAGATTTATAGAGTATCGAGGGACTTGTTAATTAAATGGATATTTTTATGAAATATTTAAGTGAAAATTTTGCGTTTGAAATGTGATAGAATATGGCTCTATGATTTTGAAGATAATTACTGTGAAATAGATTATAATGGATTGCTGATATACAGTAAAATATACGAAAGAAATTTTGCCAATAGTAGGTAGTAGAGTGGCTTTATAGAATTATGATGATATAAGATATAAAATAAGTTATTGTATATGGTAATGAAAAAGATGATATTCGTATTATGTCTAATCGTTGGATACGAGATTGTATTGCATATGGTAATGAAAAAGAATTTTGCATACGAGGTTATTGTATATGGTAATCATAAAGATGGTGAAAATGAACATGGAAAACAATGCATAAACATGTTTATTAAATATTAAGCTAAGAGAAATTTTATAGTATGAATTTTGATGGGGAAAGGAGCAATATGCAATGAGTAAATATAATGCATTATGGGAGTATATACAGAAAAGTGAAAGTCAATCATTCATGCTTACCTTTGAAGAAATACAAAATATTGCGGGAATACCAATAGATCATTCATTTCTAAAATATAAAAAAGAACTATTAGAATATGGTTATCAGGTTGGAAAAATATCTATGAAAGAACAGCGCGTTGTGTTTAATAAAATAAATTAAGAAAGGTTTATAATATGGAATATTTTGAGTTACAGCCCTTGAGAATACCTTCCGGTTGGACAGTACAATACAATAATTTTTCAGAATATGATTTAGAAAAAGATGGTGAAAAGTATCGTTTCGAGTTGGTCGAGGACTTATTGCAGTTAAAAAACCATAATCTTTTGATAGATTTAGGATATATCCGTCTATGGATGTTACAGGGGAATATGTGCTATACCTTGTAGATACGAAGAAAGATAGACCATTTGAATGTCCAATCGAAGTGTTTCATACAAGAGTAAAAACAGAGATTATTACAAAGCTTGAATATTGGACAAATAGTGGACATTATCAGAAGTTGCTGCGTTATATCTGAAATGCTTGAGGAATAATGTTATGGAATATAAGGAAAATGTTTTGACTTATGAAGATTATTTTAATCTGCGCGAAAGTGTCGGTTGGATGAATTTTTCAAAAGAACAAACGCAAAAAGCACTTTTAAATAGTATATATACAGTGATTGCAGTAGACGATTATGGAGATGCAGTTGGTGTGGGAAGACTTACGGGCGACGGTATGTATTATATGATTGTTGATATTGCTGTGTGTCCTGATTATCAGAAAAAAGGAATTGGTACTGAGATTATAAACATGCTGATTACATATGTAAGCAGGGAAACACCTGTCGGAGGACGTTCCAGTATACAGCTTATTGCGGAAAAAGGGAAAGAAAGCTTTTATGAGAAGATAGGATTTAAAAAAATTCCGCATGAGTGTTGTGGTTTTGGAATGAGGAAGGTCATTCGTAAATAAGTATTAGATTGGCAGACAAGGTTTTAATATATAAGAGATTACTATAAAAATGTAGTATCAATAATAGTCGTTCTTGAAAATAATTGTGTTATTCAGGTACAAAAGTGAAGCTGACAAATTGAGAGATATTTAATGTGCATATTAGAAGGGTATACATTATATGGCTAAGGAATTATTTTGGAAAGACATGATGGTTATTTGTCCGCACTGTGGAAGTGCGGGAACAGTGCATTTTGATAGAGAAAAAAATATAGCATTATTCCAGTGTGATTCATGTTATGCTAAACAGGAAACTGTTTCATGCGGAGTAGATAATGTGGAAATAAATGCTCAATGTACATTGACAGGTCGGTTTTTTCGAAATATAATTCCAAAACATAAAGTTCATGGGCAAAAAGTAAAAGTGAAGTGTCCTTATTGCGGGGAACTGATTGCAGGTGATGTCGTAAAAGATATGAATGAGCAAAAGATTATATTTCAAAATGTGCGAAATGCGGAGGATCCATATTTTCATTATCCACTTTATTTTCAAGCGCAATATAGAGGGAAAGTAATTTGGGCATTGAATAGAGAACATTTGCAATATTTGATTACTTATTTGTCGGCAGACATTCGGACAGCTTCGGAAGCATTGGAATATCAATTTAGTAAGTTACCAACTTTTATGAAAACAGCAAAGAATAGGGACGGAATTGTGAAATTGCTTATGAAGCTCCAAGAGAAGTGATTTTGTCCAAGTGGGATTATAGAAGAAGGAGATAAATGTTTCACGTGAAACATTATTTTTAGAAATCAATAGAAAATCAACAAAATTCCTACAATTTCTTCATTAAAAAAACAAAAACGTATAGCATATCGTAAATATTAGTGGTATAATGAAAATTATCAGAAAACTTTTAGGGGAGGAATAGAATGGGGAGAATTATAGCGATTGCAAATCAAAAGGGTGGTGTTGGCAAGACGACCACATCTATTAATCTGTCGTCCTGTATCGCGGCAAAAGGAAAAAAGGTACTGGTCATTGACATGGACCCGCAGGGAAATACAACAAGTGGATACGGCATTGAAAAAAATGAGTTGGAGAATACAATCTATGAATTAATAATGGGTGATTGTACCGTGGAGGATTGTATATTAAAGGAAATTCTTCCGAATGTTTCCGTTCTTCCGTCAAATGTTAATTTAGCAGCAGCGGAGATTGAGTTAATTGGTGTCAATGACAAAGACTTTATTTTAAAAAATGAAATTGATTGGGTGAAGGACAATTATGATTTCATTATTATAGACTGCCCGCCTTCTTTAAATTTACTAACAGTAAATGCAATGACGACAGCGGATTCTGTTTTGGTTCCGATACAGTGTGAGTATTATGCGTTGGAAGGACTTAGTCAGTTGATACATACAGTAAATCTTGTGAAGGAGCGATTAAATCCGGATTTAGATATGGATGGCGTTGTATTTACAATGTACGATTCCCGTACCAATCTTTCCAACCAGGTAGTGGATAATGTTAAGAGCAATTTAAAGCAGAAAGTTTATGATACATTGATACCAAGGAATATTCGGCTTGCAGAAGCACCGAGTTATGGACAGCCAATTAATGTGTATGATCCAAAGTCAGCCGGAGCAGAAAGCTATATGGCACTTGCGGAGGAAGTTATTAATAATAACAAATAATTATGTAAACAAAATAAAAGGAGAGTTATATGGCAAGAAGGGGACTGGGTAAAGGTTTAGATACCTTGATTTCTGCAGAAGCAGTAAAGCCCGCAATGAAGGAGGAAACGGGACAGGCAGAAACGACCGTGAAAATTACAAAGGTTGAGCCAAACAGGGAGCAGCCGAGAAAAAATTTTGATGAAGACACACTTCAGGAATTGGCGGATTCGATTAAACAGTTTGGATTGCTGCAGCCGATTCTTGTACAGGACAGAAAAGATTATTACGAGATTATCGCGGGAGAGCGGAGATGGCGTGCGGCTAAGCTTGCCGGTCTGAAAGAAGTTCCCGTAATTATAAGAAATTATACAGAACAGGAAATCATGGAAATTTCCTTGATTGAGAATATTCAGAGAGAGGACTTAAATCCGATTGAAGAGGCAATTGCCTACAAACGTTTAATAGAGGAATTTAATCTGAAACAGGATGAGGTGGCAGAGCGGGTATCAAAGAGCAGAACGACCATAACAAACAGTATGCGGCTTTTGAAGCTTTGCGAGTATGTCCGACAAATGATAATTGACGATAAATTAACGACAGGTCATGCAAGAGCGCTTATCTCAATTGAGGACGAGGAGCAGCAAAAACAGATTGCGGAACGGATTTTTGATGAAAAGCTTAGTGTGCGTGATGTTGAAAAAATTGTAAAAGGTATTTTAAATCCGACGGAGAAAAAACCGCAAAAGGAAGAGCTTCCGCAAAGTATCCAATATATATACGAGGATATTGAAAAGAAATTAGAGGAGAAGCTTAGCAGAAAAGTAGAGATTAATGCAAAGGGCAAAAATGGTACCGGAAAGATAGAAATTGAATTTTATTCCAATGATGATTTGGACAGGCTTATAGAGGCATTGTCAAACGTCAATATTTCAATGTAAGGGGGGAGATGGATGAGCAGCAATTTTTTGAATATGATTGGACTTGGCGGGATTGATGCGGGGTATCTTTTACTTGGGCTGTTAGTTATAAGTGTTCTGTTATTAATTCTGATCATTGTGGCATTTGCACAGATTGGAAAATTCAAGAAAAAGTACAATAAGTTTATGCTTGGTAAGGACGGAGCAAGTCTTGAAAAGGACATTATGACGCTGTATGAGGACAATAAATATATTAAGCTCAACGTCAGTCAGAATCGAGATGATATTAAAGCATTATACAAGAAACACGAAACGGCATTCCAAAAGCTGGGACTTGTTAAATATGACGCGTTTAAGGAAATGGGTGGAAAGCTCAGTTTTGCACTGGTTCTTTTGGATGAAAATAATAATGGGTTTTTAATCAATTCAGTACATAGCTCAGACGGTTGTTATTCTTATACAAAACGGATAAAAAATGGGGATTCGGAAATTGAGCTGAGCAACGAAGAGAAGGTAGCAGTGGAGCGTGCCGTAAATGGTAATGCTTCATCAGATACAGAATAAAAAATGGGGGAAGAAACATATGAAATTAGTAACAATTGAGGATTTGAAGGATGGCGATATTATTGCCAATGACGTGCTGCTAGAAGATTATACGGTTGTGCTTGGAAAAGGAACAGTAATAAAAGAGCAGTATATTGATAAGCTCAGGGAGCTTAGTATCTTTACGGTATATATTGAAGAGAAAACACAGGATGCTCCGAAGGAAGAAAAGAAAGCGCCCCAACGGGTAAAAGCTCCTGCATCAAAACCAAAGGCACAGGAAAAAAAGCCGGAGGAGAAAAAACCGGATAATCGGCGTCCTAAGCTTTCTTTGGAAACAGTCACGGTTTTGCGCGATGATGTGGAAGAGGAAATCCGCAATAATATTAAGGATATTCTTGAGCTGCATGTTTATCAAAAAACAAAGGGATTGAAAAAAATCGCAGAAACTGCGCAAAATATAATAACAGATATTCTTGAAGAGGATGAAGTAATTGAAAAGGTCTATGACGTGAAAGAAAGAAATGCGGATATTTATGAGCATTCACTCCAGGTTTGTACCATTGCCACACTGATTGCGTTAAAACTTGGATTAAATGAAAAACAGGTTTATGACATTAGTGTCAGTGCCTTAATTCATGATTTGGGGCTGCGTTATCTTGTGGTACGATATGAAGACCAGGATATTAATCTTTTGCCGGCGAAGGATCAGGAGGAATATAAAAAGCATCCGATTTACGGATACACGGCAATCAAGAATGAGGACTGGCTCTCTAATCAGGCAAAGGAAATAGTCATGAACCATCATGAGCGAAAAGACTGTTCCGGATATCCGCTGGGCACGGATTTAATTTCCCGCATGACACAGATTGTGGGAGTTTGTGATGAATTTGACGAACTAATCTGTGGAATTGGAAAGGCAAGAGTTCGCGTTCATGAGGCAATTAATAATATCAGAAATTACAGCGGAATATGGTATGACAGTGATATTGTCGATACATTTTTACAACTCATTGCGGTTTATCCTGCGGGTTCTCAGGTTAAGACAAATCAGGGCGAGACGGCAATTGTTATGAAGCAAAATCCGCATTTTCCAGAACGACCGATATTGCGTGTTACGCATGACAAATTTGGACAGGTTATTAACGGTGAGAAAATTATTGACCTTATTAAGGAAACAAAAGTGGTCATTCAGGACGTAATCAAATAATGGAGGTTTAATAATCATGATTGATATAAAGTTTTTGAGAGAAAATCCGGACGCGGTGAAGGAGAATATTAAAAAGAAATTTCAGGACCATAAACTGTCGCTTGTTGATGAAGTAATTGAGCTTGACGCACAGGCGAGAAAAACACAGCAGGAGGCGGATAATCTTCGTGCAGAGAGAAATAAACTTTCTAAGCAAATCGGTGCACTGATGGGACAGGGCAAAAAGGATGAAGCGGAAGAAGTGAAAAAGCAGGTAGGTGCACAGGCGCAGAAGCTAGAGGAGCTTGCCGAGAAGGAGAAAGAGCTTAGTGAAAAGGTCACGAAGATTATGATGACCATTCCGAACATTATTGACCCGAGCGTGCCAATCGGAAAAAATGATGAAGAAAACGTAGAGGTTCAAAAGTACGGAGAACCGCTTGTTCCTGATTTTGAGATACCGTATCACACGGAAATTATGGAAAAGCTGAAAGGTATTGATTTGGACAGCGCAAGAAAGGTTGCCGGAAACGGATTTTATTATCTGATGGGCGATATTGCAAGACTGCATTCCGCTGTTATCAGTTATGCGCGTGATTTTATGATTGACAGAGGTTTCACATACTGTGTACCGCCTTTTATGATTCGGAGTAATGTTGTTACAGGCGTTATGAGTTTTGATGAGATGGATGCGATGATGTACAAAATTGAGGGTGAGGATTTATACCTGATTGGTACAAGTGAGCATTCCATGATTGGTAAGTTTATCGATACCATTATTCCGGAGGCGGAGCTGCCCAAAACGCTCACAAGTTATTCGCCTTGTTTTCGAAAAGAAAAGGGTGCGCATGGTCTTGAGGAGCGCGGCGTATACAGAATTCACCAGTTTGAAAAGCAGGAAATGATTGTGGTATGTAAGCCGGAGGAGTCTCCGATGTGGTTTGAAAAACTATGGCAGAATACCGTTGATTTATTTAGGACATTGGATGTTCCTGTACGCACGTTGGAGTGTTGTTCGGGTGATTTGGCGGATTTGAAGGTAAAATCAATTGATGTGGAAGCGTGGTCTCCAAGACAGAAGAAATATTTTGAGGTTGGAAGCTGCTCTAACCTTGGAGATGCACAGGCAAGAAGATTAAAAATCAGAGTAAATGGGGAAACCGGAAAGTATTTTGCTCATACATTAAATAATACAGTGGTCGCTCCGCCGCGAATGCTGATCGCGTTTTTAGAGAACAATCTTCAGGAAGACGGCTCTGTAAGAGTACCAAAGGCATTACAGCCATATATGGGCGGAAAGACGGAAATTAGAGCATAAGGAGTTTTTAAATTGCACAGATATTTAAGAGCGATTGGCTTTAGTGGAATAAAGAAAAGAGAAGAGCTGCGTGCGCTGATTGATGAAGTGGTAAAATCCACGCTTTCAAAATCGCAGAATTTTGAAGGAGAATATTATGCGTTTCGGGATGTTGCGGTTGACGATCAGGACAGGGCATATGCAGAGCTTTCTCTTGATTTTGTCCGCGGTGCGGGAATTTGTGTCCGCGGTGAATTTGATACGGAAAACAGATTTTTATATGAATATTATTTTCCGTATTTACGTGCGCTGCATGTCAGCTCCAATGAGGATGTGACGGTGGAGCGTCATGCGGAAAAGGAATCTTATGCGGGTGTCTGCGATGACATCAAGGTTGGTGTGACACTGATTTTCTATTTACAGAATATCATACCATATAAGAGACTTCAAGCTATGGGGCGGCTTCCGGTTCAGGGAACATCGCTCATTTTGAGTGCGCTTTCTGTTGACGGAACAATTATGATGCCGATTAATAAGAATGAACATGATAAAAAACGGATTAAAAAAGCAGCATCCGAGCGAAATCAATTGATTGCGCAGGCGCGGATGGGTGATGAAGATGCAATTGAGAGTCTGACATTGGATGATATGGATACGTACACGATGATTTCCCGAAAAATTCATAAGACGGATGTTTTCAGTTTGGTTGATACGTATTTTATGCCGTATGGCGTGGAGTGTGACCAGTATTCGATATTGGGTGAAATTACCGATTTTTATACAGATAAAAACAGAGTGAGCGGTGAAGAAGTCGTTTTTATGACAGTCGAATGCAATGAGCTTTTGCTGGAGGTATGTATCAACAGGGAGGATTTATACGGCGAAGCAGCGGTCGGCAGGCGTTTTAAGGGTGTTGTGTGGTTGCAGGGATTTATTGAGTTTCCATAGATTGTTTTTTATTCATTTTTAATAACTAAGTTATGGAATAGACTGGAAATAAAAATAGTTATGTGGTATACTCAGTATACTACAGATAATATGGTTTTTTGTATATTAGGAGCTTCCTGTATAATTCAAATATAAAGAATTCCAAGAAGGGTGGTTGATAAAAAGATACCTCAGAGTAAAATAAGATTACTGACTTTTGGACGGTTAGTAAAAATCTTATTGAACAGAGAGGTATCCCAAGATGAATTGTAACACACAAAACGCAAAAATTGCATCCATAACAGAAAAAACTTTGATTGTCGGAATCGACGTGGGAAGCGAGACCCATTATGCAAGAGCATTTGACTGGCGCAACTACGAGTACACTAAAAAACCGCTGGAGTTCAGCAACACCGAAACCGGTTTCCAGACATTCAAGGCATGGGTGGAGGAGCTTGCAGAGAGGCACGGTAAAACTGCTGTAATCCCCGGCATGGAGCCCACAGGCCATTACTGGTTCGCATTGGGAAAATTCCTGCAGGACAACGGCATGAAGCCGGTGCATGTAAATCCCCATCATGTGAAGAAGTCGAAGGAACTGGATGACAACAATCCCAACAAGAACGACCGGAAGGATCCCAAGACGATCGCCGCGCTTGTCAACGAGGGGAGATTCTCTTACCCTTATATGCCAGTCGGTATTTATGCGGAGATCAGGAGCTTGTCGAACCTGCGCTTTCAGACACAGGAGGAGCTTACGAGGATCAAGAACCGGCTGGCGAGGTGGTTTTCCATCTACTTTCCCGAATATAAAGACGTTTACGGGGACTTAAAGGCAGTAAGCGGAAGGATGGTACTGAAGGTTGCACCGCTGCCGGAAGACATCCTAAAGCTGGGGGCGGAAGGTGTGAACCAGATCTGGAGGGACAGGAAGCTGAGGGGTGCCGGGATGAAGAGGGCAAAGGCCCTTTTATCGGCTGCGGAGCACAGCGTAGGGAGCAAGGAAGCGCCGGAAGCGGCGCGGATGGAGCTGGAAAATCTGCTGAGTGACATGGATGTACATGCGTCAAGAATGGAGGAACTGCTCCGGAGGATAGAAGAAAAGCTGAAGGAGATCCCATATATAGATAACCTGCTGGCGATCAAGGGGATTGGGATGGTAACAGTCAGCGGCTTTATAGCAGAGGTGGGGGACATAGGACGTTTTGACAACCCCAAACAGCTGCAGAAGCTGGCGGGATATGCCGTCGTGGCAAATGATTCGGGCAAGCATAACGGAGAAAGCCGTATCAGTTACCGGGGGCGGAAACGCCTGAGGTATGTGCTGTACGAGGCCGCTATATCGCTGGTGGGAAAGAACGCAGAGTTTCGGGAGATACACGAGTATTACCGGACGCGGAAGGAGAACCCGCTCAAAAAGATGCAGTCGGTGGTGGCGGTAGCCTGTAAGGCGCTGAGGATATTTTACGCGGTCCTTACCAAAGGCATCCAGTATGACCCTGAGAGGCTGCTGGGCGACATCAGGAGGCCACAGGTACAGACGGCATAACAGCTGGAATCGAAACAGGCAATACCCTGTCAGGGTTGGACTGAGCCTCCGGGAGACGGAGCCGGGAGCTGAATCCAGCCATGACAGAAAAGGCTGGAAGGTATGTGGAACAGTCTGGGGAAACGTCCGCCGCAAGGTGCCAGTCAGGGAAACATACAGGTCAGTAAGACTTATATAAAGAATGAGCCGGTAGCCGGCAGGAATATTTTCCATAGGGCATGACCCTGGTTAGGAGCTGAGCTGGCACCCTGGTTATGGACAGGCGGAACGAAGGAAGTTAGGACCCGCAAGATGGTGATCCTGGTAGACACGGGAGGTTCGCTGCCGTAGAAGGAAGGGTATACACAAGGCCATGTAGAGCGAAAAGATAGACGTTCTACTTCGTGTACCCTACATCCTCTATTTTCGTACCAGATACAGAGAAATGTCCATTTCCTTGGCTCATTTATCTGAGAGTAACAATAAAAATTCCTTGAATTTTTAAGGAAAATCACTTGACAATATAGGGAGGTATTTGTTTATGAAAAAGGCGTTAGCGATCGGTCTTTCATGTTTTATGGTACTTTCTGCTTCAATTCCGGTTATGGCTGCAGAAACACAGCCTCAGACCTGCGGAATAGGACATTGTAACATGGGTGAATGTTTCTTAGATGCGGACGGTGACGGCTATTGTGATAATTACGGTCATTGTTTCGTAGATGATAATAGTGACGGCATTTGCGATAATCATTGTTATTGGGATGAAAATGAGGATGGTATCTGTGACTATTTCGTGGATGATGATGAGGATGGTATTTGTGATCACTGCCACGAGCACGGGAAACCGGCGCAGACCACAACGTATTGTGCTCCGCAGACGACACAAAGAAGAGGTCACCACGGTGGGCATCATGGACGCGGACATCATGGTCATTGTTAAGTTGTTTAGAATTTGTATTTGACGTTTTGCTGTTATTTGGGTATACTAATAACGTGTGTGTGGAATGCCTGCCTTTTGGCAGGCTTCACATATGAGTAGTGTCATACGAGTCCTCGTAGCTCAGATGGATAGAGCACACGCCTCCTAAGAGAACCTACAACGGAAACTTTTTGGAGGAACAGAACTGCAAGTCACACACAATTTGATATACGTTTCCGTAGCTCAGATGGATAGAGCGACCGCCTCCTAATATCCCGATCATCAAAGTCCGTGGAGGTAAAAAAGCTCTTTTCATAAATTTCATATCGTTCGAGTCCTCGTAGCTCAGCTGGATAGAGCACACGCCTCCTAAGCGGCAGATTGTTCGATTCCTTCGAGCAATGAAAATTGCATAAATTTTAAAAATGTCTCAGTAGCTCAGCTGGATAGAGCACACGCCTCCTAAGCGTGGGGTCGGAGGTTCAAATCCTCTCTGGGACGCCAGAAAGCACCGCTGCAAGCCTTTTTTCAGGGTTTGCAGCGTTTTTTGTTCCTCCTTCTCCCGGTAATTTCGCTTCTGTTACCGGGAAATTTTTATACGCCGCATGATGTATATTTGCTAATTGGACTCGAACGCTTTTCAGAAATTTGCTAAGAAAATTCTGCGTTTTGCTAATTCGATTTTTTGGATCACTTTGCCGGGGCTTGCGCCGCTATCAAGGCCGCGAGCGCACTTGCCAGCTCCGGTGACTTTTGAAGCTGCTCCACAAGGCTTTCAAGGTCCAGGGTCGCAGGCTCCGATTTTGCCGATTCTTCCGGCGGACGGACATTGCGGAGATCAGGCTTGGCATAGAAGGCTGTCTCAAATTTCTGAGCATTGACCTTTCTATCCTCGTCCAGAATGTGAGCATAGATACTGGTTATCATGTCGATCTCGGCATGACCCGTATCGCCCTGGGTGGCTTTCAGATCGCCGTGGTTCAGTTTCAGTTTGTAGGTGGTACTGGAATGACGGAGAGAATGAAAGACCACCTTCGGCAGCCCTGCGTCCTCACGGAGCTTTGCAAACTCTTTGAGGATGATCCGATCCTCGCAGGGCCGTCCATTGGGAAGTGCCACCACCAGATCGAAATCCTGATACTCGTCGCCCAGGAAGCCTTTCAACTCGTCTTGGGACTTCTTCCATTCCCGCAGAATGTAGGCAAGCGTTTTCGGCAACCACACCTTACGGATACTGGAATCGGTTTTCGGCTTTTTCAGGATAATTCTTGTGCTGGTGTTCGGCATGAGCGGAGTGAAGATGTAATAGATATCCTTCTCGCCCAGCGTTTCAATCGCCCGTTTGGATGCCCGTGTCAGCTCCTTGTCGATGTAGACATAGGCGTTATCCGCCGCAATATCTTCATCGGAAATATGGACGTTCTCCCAGGTCAGCCCCAGGATTTCACCCATACGCAGAGAGCAGGCAAAAGACAGATTCATTGCTACATAGAGCTTGCTGTCCGTGCATTTGTCCAGGGCAAGACGGATCATATCCGCTGTCCAGATATCCCGTTTCGCATACTCCGTTTTCGGGAGGATCACATTGTCAAAGGGATTTCTTGCAATGATTTCCCATCGTACCGCCTGCTTAAACGCACACCGCAGGAGCTTGATGATCTTTTCAATGGTCTTGTCGCTGACATAGGTGGTAACGGCCTTTCGGGTCTTGGTAGACACCGACTTGGTTTTCTGCAAGGTCTGGATATAACCGTCAACCGCACGGGGAGTAACCGCCTGTACCTCCATATCACCGATGATTGGATTGATATAGTTCGCAATCAGTGCCGTTTGGCCGTCATACATAGACACGCCCCATTTCTTTTCTCCGTAAAGAGATACGAAGTCATAAAGGAACTCGGTGATTGTCTGATTGCTTGGCGGGAGAAAAGTTCCCGTGTGCTGCTGATTTTCGATTTCCGCCTTGCGCTTTAAGGCCTCTTTGTGGGTATGCCAGGTTTCCCACTTCTGTTTGGTTTCTCCGTTTTCGTCCACATAGTTGTAAACAACGGAATAGTTTTTCTTTCGCTTGATTATAGATGCCATATCGTTCTTCCTTTCTTGGATCACAGATCGAGGGAGTCAAGCCACTCGTCAAATGACCGCTTGGAAATGCGTATGGCGTTACCAATTCGCACGATTTTGAAGTGCCCTTCTTTTACAAGGATATATGCGGAAGTTCTTCCGATGCCCAGGATTTGAGCAATATCGTCAACCGTATACGTCCTTCTTTCAGGGGTTTCTTTCTTCGTGCCGTTCCATGTTTGAGACATGAGAACCCCCTTTCAGTTATGAAAAGGAACAGCACGAATATGTGTGGGTAATATAACTTCCACTATTATTTTACCGTGCTGCTCCGTGTTTGTCTGCTGCTAATTGAAAAGTTTACGATCTATCCATAAACTTTCAAAAAAGAAAAGTAGGCTTACGGACGGCTGCTGGCACAGCTCCACGGGAGTCTAACCCCGGCCCATGCTGATGGGTGCGGCGCACAATGCTTTGTGGGCGTTCAATGCGCGAGTATCTTTAACCCTGCCCGTGTGTCATCGCCCACAAGCTGCCACGCTTGCTTTGCGGTCTGGTGCTGTTCGCTCGCCCGTTACAGTGGTCCCGTCCTGCGGACTTGAAACGAGGTCATGGCGCACCGGCCGTATGGCTCGGCACGAACAGGAATGTATCCGTTTGCCTTATACTGCGGCGTTGGCCTCCCAACGGGCTTTCTTTGTCAAGGTGCTGCCTCCGGTCACGAAAGAGAGAAACAGGGAAAGGGTAAGCTGTTTCCGCTTTCAGACCGGGCTTGTCAGCTCATGCTGACAATGGAATGAATGAGCTTGATCTCCAATCGGCGCTTCATGTACTCGTCCACCCGAACATGGGGCTGACCGTCAGGATCGTAAAGCGTCCGGGTGCAGAGCTTATTGATATAGCCCTCATAATACCGGAGTACCTGATCCACAGCCTGAGAGTCCCCGTCACGGGCGGCGTCGATCACCGAAAGAGGAAGAAGCTCCTTGCCCTTGTAAGTGGGTTTCTTCATACCTTCAACCTCCCTTCGGCATGAGTGCGGCCAACTTGATCCGCAACTCGGTCAATGATTTTGCCCTTCGCCGCTGAACGGCGCTGCGAGACATTCCAACAAGGTGACCAACCTCCTGATCCGGCAAGTCCAGAACAAAATGCAGGATCAAAATACTCTGCTCCTGAACAGACAAGCCGGCGAAGGCATCAGCCACAAGCTCGTTTTCGATATGTAGGTCATACCCGTGGGACGAGAATGTAAATCTGTCACTGGGGTAATGATCTACAACGCAGAGCTTGTCCATCTCCATTTGCGGAAGGTCGCTGAATGACAGTTCCCTGTCACGGCGCCTCTGCATTTCCCGAAGGTAGTCGATTGCCTCATGGTACAGTACCAGCTTGCAGTAAGCATCGAACTGGCACCGCTCGCCATAGTTATTGCGGGGGATCATATCCATCTTTTCACCCCCTTTCCTGGGGGAATGAGGTGGGTTTCTCCCTTTCCGCTAACAAGGCGAACGCAAAGCCGCTCGCTACCCGCTAAAAGCTTCCTTTTTGAAAATTTCTTAAAAATTTTTTTCGAGGCGGGCTTGTCCTCGGAAAACAGCAAAAAGCGCCCAGCAAGTCGCAACGGACCTGCTGGACGCAGAAATGTTTTATAAAGAAGATTACTTACATGGTATAGTTCATATTCAAAGCCGGACGACTCCGACGGAGGTGCTACGCTTTTTTTAACTGGTGCAGATCATGGATACTGTGAAAAGACGCAAACATAGACACGGCGTTGGGTCGTCGTTGGTTTAGGGTAGACGAAAAGAAACGGCGGCTCTGATTTCTCAAAACCGCCGCCAGGGTATCTAGAGTAAGCGCACAAAATCAACCTGCCCAGCTACGGTTTTTTTCTTTCCCCATTAGGCGGGGCAGGTTTAAAAGAATATGAAAAGCCGATAACAGCAGTCATGTTAGCCTGCGTGTTATCGGCTCTGCGTCTATGCGTCTGGCTCTCTAATAACGGATATATTCAGTTGCTTTACATGAATGAGCGTTTCCTGTTTACATTTTGGACAGAACAAGGGGAAATTCCTTAATTCCGTGTCAATTCGTATTTTTATTCGGGTTTTATTATGGCATATAGGACAACTAACCCAACTTGTCTCTTTCATCAAAATTACCCCGTAACTTGATGTTTCTTTGATATATTTTTTGTTAGTCTATAAAATACGAATATCAATCCAACATTAAGGATGATCATAAAGACCGGCTGGCTCATACCGAAATATGTTTTCATATCAGAAAATATACCGTTTGTATGAAGCATAAAAATCGGGCAAATTTCCTGCATTTTTTGTAAAACAGGAAGGCTATCATTAAAATCAAACACAACTGGCAAGAAGCAGATGACGCAAGAAGTAATAAGCGCTGTAACAGGAGAACTCATTTGAGCACTTAAAAACAATGTAATAGTTGTCAAGGCTACAATCCCAAAAATATTCAATATTACAGAGATAAAGAACATTTGCAAAAAGGTCAAATTATATATTGAAGAAGCATAATGTAATGAAGATTGAATGCTTACATTCCACCCCTGTAACCCATAGGTACAGCCATACAGAACTAAATTTAGCAGTAAATACAAGAGGTATGTGCCAATTACAACTTCCAAGGCCGCTATAATTTTTGAAGTTGTGAGTTTGGTTCGGCCATACCGAGCCGAATAAATAATGCTATCTGTATGAAGTGCATACTCTTCTGAGAAAACAGGAGATAGAGTGATTACAACAATTAAACATATCATTATGGACAAGATGCTCCCCATTCCAGATAATAGCTTATCCCAGCCATCACAATATCCTAAAGTCACAGTTGGACTATTTGGATATGCTGTTTCGAGTGACTTAAAACTACCATCAGAATTTGTCAAATATTCCAGAATCGCCGCTTGGTCACGATAAACATGAACAGCAGAAAAAGCAGAATTTTCATCTTGTCCAACAGTTGCTTGTTTTGCTTGGTCGATTTTTTCTTGCATAGTAAGTAATGTATTTTGAGAGAGTTTTCCTTCAAATATTTCTGCTACTTCCTTCCGTTGTTCAATGGCTGTAAAACCGCTTGCTAATGCCATTTTTTCAAGGTCATAATCATAGAAAACATTTTGATAATTAAATTGAAAAAAGAAAAAATAGGCAACGATAAGAACCACACCAGCTAAAAACAACATTCGTGTTTGCTTTCTCGAACATATTTTATTTCGTTCTGCTTTTATCATTTCATTCATGCTCGGATACCTCCGCAAAATAGTATAAATACAAATCTTCCAATGTTGGATCAACATTCCAAGCGGTTCTGCATGGTGCTTCTTGAGAAATAATCCTCAGCCGTTCTGCACCATTATTATGTTTCAGATTTGCTGTTACATAGTTCAATTCTAATTCTTCGGCCTCTTTTCGAGATACATCACATTCCCAAACACATTTTTCAATCGGCTTCAAAATTTCTTCTGGAGAACCATGTTGAATTAACTCGCCATTTTTCATAATCAGAATCTCATTTGCGATATATTCAACATCAGAAACAATGTGAGTGGACAAAATTACAATTCTATTTTCTGCCAAAGAACTAATCAGATTCCTAAACCGCACCCGCTCTTTCGGGTCAAGTCCAGCTGTAGGTTCATCCAAAATCAAAATACGGGGATCGTTTAGTAATGCTTGAGCAATTCCCAAGCGTTGTTTCATACCGCCGGAAAAAGTTTTGATTTTTTCGTTTTTCTGTGTGAGCAGATCAACAACCTGCAACAGCTCCATTGTGCGATTATGGGCTTTTTTAGGCGGCAGCCCCTTTATTGCAGAGATATACATCAAAAATTTATACGCTGTAAAGTTAGGATAATAGCCAAAATTTTGTGGCAGGTAGCCTAAGATATTACGATATTTCTCGCCCAAATCATGAATGTTTTTCCCGTTAAAAAAAATGGCTCCTTTCGTTTCAGTTTGGACATCGCAAATAATTCGCATCAAAGTTGTCTTGCCCGCACCATTTGCCCCGAGTAGACCATAAACACCATTTGTTAATTTTGCGCTGAAATGATTTAAAGCTTTTTTTCTTCCATATTCTTTTGAAAGATCATTTATTGTAAGTTCCATATCAATTCTCCAATCATTTTTTCTTTTTTCAAGTACAGTTGAAGTGTTTTCCCTAATAGGATAATAGATAACACATAAAATCCAATCCATCCCCAGAACATAGACGCTTCAAATATAAATCGCTGATGGAGTACAAGAGAAAATGTTCCAGAAAGAAAAATCATACAAGCGATTAAATGATACAAGCTATCGTTTGTCCTGCTTTTCGCACATATAAAAAGATAACAAGTGCAAGAAATATTAAATGGAATCAAACCATACAACACCATTTCAATCATTGATTTCTGGTAAATATATGCCATTGAAATTAAAATGACTGTTATTAGGAAAAGGTTGATTACTCCAATAATCAGCATACGACCTGCTACAATTTTTACCAGCGTTGTTCTACTAGACTGTTCAATTTCCCACATACCATAGATGTTGCTTTTAGATATTTCTATTGCACCTAATAACGCAAGGAATGGAACCATAACTGCAAGGATTGTCAATGGATAATAAAATGGAACCCTCCATTGGCCCAGGATACATGCTAATAATACTGCACATATAGTGAGTATTATTTGAACAATCCAGAAAGAAAGCGGCAGAAATTGAAGTTGGTTCAATATAATATCTCGCATTGAATTTTTATTGAATTCAGAACTATTCATGTAACTTTTTCCAGCTACGATTACTGCTTTAATTTTAGGTTCAGATGGAGCAGGCGTTTCACAACTCTGCAACCATTCTAATACACCATTTTGTTTTTGGGTCATACATTATCGCCTCCTCTAAAATCAGCCAAATATCGTTCCAGTTTTTTAATCCCCTGTTGGAGCCTAGATTTTACAGTAGAAACACTAGCTTTTGTAATGGTTGCAATCTCTCGGATTTTCAAATCATAATAAAATCGTAAAATGATGACCTCTTTTTGATAGTCCGGTAATGTGTTGATTGCATATTGAATTTGCGCTTTAAGTTCGTTAAGCTCAATTTTTTCAAAGGCATTATCAGTATCTTCTATATCTTCAAGAGTTTCTAAATCCATATACAGGGGTTTTGCTTTCTTAGTATAATTGTTACAGGTATTAACAGCAATCGTTAGCAGGTAGTTTTGAAATTTCCCGATCTTTCGTACTGATTGAATATTCTCCAACAATTTCAAGAAAACATCTTGTGTAATATCTGCGGCGGTATCTGGATCGCCGTTCAATCGCCGACAACAAAATAGATAAATTGACTGATAATATTTTCGGACAATTATCTCAAATGCATCTGTGTCACCCGACTGGATTTTTTTAATTAGTATGAAATCTTCGATACCGTGTCACCGCCTTCCATGTGTAAAACGCCTTACACTTAATATACAACTGAGTAACCCAAAAGGATTTAACTTTAGAAATTTTTCTTTTACTTTTTTCATTTCCCTTCTATTGTAATTCCTGTTCTTGAAAAATATAAGATGTAATATATGAATTATAAACTTCAATCAACCTGCATATAGCAACATTCCACGGGCAAAGTATGAATTATACAATGTAATAGGGTGATGCTATATGGCAAAGGTTGAAGATTGTCCCGGTTTTGAAACCTTCGGTGCAGATGTCAAAGCCGCACGAGAGGCAAGGCGTCTGGCACGAAAAACATTGGCAGAAATGGTTGGGATTGAATGGCGGTATCTTGCCAACATTGAGAATCAAGGTGCGATTCCGAGCCTGCCCGTGATGATCCAGTTGATTAAGGTCTGCGGACTTCCCGTGGAACGGTATTTTAACCCGGAGATCATGCGGGAAGAAAGCGATCAGCGGCAGCGGGTCAGCCACAAGCTGAAGCTTTGCCCTGAAGAATACCTGCCGATTATCGAAGGTGCCATTGACGGGGCCTTAAAAATTGAAAAGCCGAATGAAGAAACGGAGGGTGTCTGAACATCCTCTGTTTTTCTTATTTTGCGGGCATTTTGAGGTTTCCGAAACGCTTTATAAGTAGGGATAAGATACGGTAGCAAGCACAGCAAGCGAGTACCCGCTTGCGGATTTTGAGATTTTTAGGTCCCTTGCCCGAAAATTCAAAATTGCTTGTTGGGATAGTCCCAAACCCTTATAAAGAACGGAGGCGGCGCATGGCAAATCGAAAACGGAATATCCAAATGAAATTCTATGTTACGGAGGATGAAAAACGGCTCATAGACGAGAAAATGAGCCAGCTCCCCACACGCAGATATGGTGCCTACCTCCGAAAGATGGCGATTGACGGATATATCATCTATACGGACACCGCAGATATCAAGGCATTTACCAAAGAGCTTTCTGCCATCGGCCGGAACATCAACCAGATCGCCAAGCGGATCAACGCCGGAGGTCCTGCGTATCAGGCCGACATGGACGAGATACGGGAAAGGCTGGACGAGATATGGCAGTTACAAAGACACATCCTATCAAATCAACGCTGAAAGCAGCCATTGACTATATCTGCAACCCGGAAAAGACGGACGGAAAGCTGCTTGTTTCTTCCTATGGCTGTGCCGCCGAAACTGCGGATATCGAATTTGCCTGGACCCGCCGCCATGCCATCGACAAGGGAACGAACCTGGGCCGTCACCTGATCCAAGCCTTTCAGCCTGGAGAGGTCACGCCGGAACAGGCCCATGAGATCGGCATGGAGCTTGCAAAAGAAATCCTGGGCGGCAAGTATGAGTTTGTCCTTACCACCCACATAGACAAAGATCATGTTCATAACCACCTGATTTTCAATGCGGTCAGCTTTGCGGATCACAAGCATTATCATTCCAACAAGCGGAGTTATCACTATATCCGCCGCACTTCGGACCGGCTTTGCAAGGAACACGGTCTGTCTGTCATTATTCCTGGGCAGGACAAGGGCAAGAGCTATATTGAACATCAGGCCACGCAGAACGGCACCAGCTATAAGGCAAAGCTGAAAGCTGCCATTGACCGACTTCTGCCAGCCTGTTCCAACCTGGAAGAACTGCTTCGCCGCCTGCAGAGAGAAGGTTATGAGATCAAGCGCGGCAAGTATATCTCTGCCAGAGCACCGGATCAGGAACGGTTCACCCGTCTGAAAACGCTGGGGGTTGACTACACCGAAGAAGCCCTTGCCGCCCGGATCGCCGGACGATCCAGACCTTCCCGCCAACCGAAACGGCAGGACGGAAAGATCAGTCTGCTCATTGATATCCAGAATAACATCAAGGCACAGCAGAACGCAGGCTTCACCCATTGGGCGAAGCTGAACAATCTGAAACAGGCCGCCAAGACCATGAATTTCCTGACGGAACACGGTATAAGCAGTTATGGAGAACTGGAAAGCAAATTGAACGCAGTATCCGCACGCAGGGATACCGCTCATGCAGAAATCAAGCGGATAGAAAGCAGAAGTGCCGAACTTGCCATTGTGATGAAGCACGCCGGCACTTACCGACAGCTAAAGCCTCTTTATGACAGATACCGCAAATCGAATGATAAAGAAAAGTTTCTGCGGGGGCATGAGAGCGAGATCATCCTTTTTGAAGCGGCCGCCAGAGAATTGAAACGGCTGGGGGCTGTACCGCTGCCGACAACAGAAAGCATGAAAACGGAGCTTGCCAATCTCAGCGCAGAAAAGGAACGCCTTCTTGCGGAGTACAAAACCGCAAGAACCGAAGCCCAGAAATACGAGACCGTCAAGCAAAATGTGGATGCACTGCTGGCCGTTCCAATGGAACAGGAACAACAGCGGCGGCATGAACTTGAATAAATTTCTTTGAAAGACGCTGGGCGCAGCTCCCGGCATCCTGTATAATGGAACTGCGGAAGGAGGTTTTACCGATGACAAGAAGCGAAGCAATCAAAGCATTATTCTTCAAAAGTGTACTGCCCGTGACCGTGGCACTGATTCTGTATTGTATCTTCAAATCCGCCTGCATGAAGAACGGAGAGCTTGACTATGTATGGCTCTGGATACTCTGCGGGCTGCCGTTTGGCCTCCATCGGATGTGCCTCTGGATCGTGCCGGGCGGCGGCTCCCTGGGTGGAGGGATCGCCCTGTTTGCATTGAACTTCATTATCGGTGGTGTGATCGGTGGTTTCATTCTGGCATGGCGGTTGATCGTGGCGGTGTGGTATGTGCCGCTGACGGTGTACCGGCTGATCGTTGGATGATTTTCTTGCGTCATGGAAATATGGAAAACTGCCGCTCGTGCCGATGGAAAAACCATTCACAACCTGATGGAAAAAGACAAGCCTTTTCCCACAGGCCTGCAAACAGCTTTCCCACAGCCTCGCAATTCTGACAGTTTACGCACATTCCCACAACGCCTACTGCGGCGGCTATCCATCCTTTCCTATCCAATCCTAATGAGAAAATACTATGGAAATTCCTTTTCAACGGAGGTACAATTTGTACCCCTGTTCAAACAACAGAACCGTGTTAAAGTAATTTGATGATAGCAAAAAGAAAAAGCGGGAGTACAGCCAATCGGATGAACCGAAAAGCTGTACTCCCGTTTTGTGTATCAGAAAGTGTTTGGAATCGAGCCATTTTCTCTATGTGCCAGCAAGCAGACCGACACATGAGAAATCATAAAGGCTCTCTTTGAAAGTACGGATACAGGGAATTATTCTGCGGTTTTTCTACCCTTATCCTCACAGATTTTAGATCGTTTGGAACTGTAATGCGGACAAGCGACCAGACACGCCCGGAAACTCTGCTTGCAGCCGTGAACACATTTTTTGCAGATATGGTTATACTGCCGCCTGCCGTTCTCACCCAGGAAGAACGCCCATTCCAGCCGCCACTTCTTGCTTCGGCTCATAGGCAGTCCTGCTCCGGCACATCACGGCCGGACTTCTTGCCCTCCGGGGGCTTATGCTCAGCACATTCCCGTTTGGCATCCTCCAACCGCTCACGGATGGAAGGCTTCTCCGGCGTTGTCCGTTCTGCGTACTCCTGGGCTTTTTCCAATTCTTCGCCGCGTCTGCCGTTGTTGATAACGCCGTCGATCATGCCGTAGTCATCCTCCAGCGTCATTTCAGCGGTGCGGAGAGGATTGTCCTTTTCCGGCTGCTCCGCTGCCACGGCAAAGGCCCGTGTGCCGTTTCCCATGATAAGGTACTTTCCATCATCGGAAATATGGTGGATGCCATAACCGGCTGCCTCCATCTGCTCCCGGCTCATAGCCGTCACCTGAAAGCTGCCCCTCGGTGTCTGCACACGTTCGCCAGTTTCAAAACGGTCTGGCAGATAAGCGAGGTCTTGCTTCTCTGCCGGGACAGGGAGAACAACGATATTGCCATTGATCTGCATAAATCGTTCCGGCGTTTTGAACTGTTCCGTGTATTTCTGGATCAGTTCCGGGGACAGGGACGCAAAATCTTCCTCACCAAGTCCAACCACCAGGAAAGTCCCTGCTACGATATCATAAATTTCTCCATTTTCATCCCGCAGCCCACGGTTCAGATCAAGCCCTATGAGCTTTCCTTCATCATTGCAAACCAGCGCCACCGGGTCAGAATAGGGATAGGTTGCCCCAATATCACCGCCAACCTCTGCCTGCAGGGAATGAAGGTCGGGGCCGATCTCCTTCACATAGGGTTCCTTCATAGGTTCCACTACAAGCACAGTCATCTTTTCCGAGGCAGCCCTCTCCGCGGCGGACAGCATTTCATCCGCATGGGACTTCTCCGGGTCATCCAAAGCGGCCTTGACCTCCGCCGGATCAAAATCAAGAAATTCCTCATAGCCCGTGGCATCCTTGAATTTTTCAATCTCCGAAGGAAGATAGTCTTCCTGCGTCTGTCCCAGCGCCGCCAGCTTTTCATCCAAAGCGGAAATGCGTCCGGCCATCAGGCTTTCGTAAATTTCTTCCTTTGCGGCGTGCGCCTCCGGGTGCTCCGCTGCGTACTGAGGATCGTTCTGACGGAAAAACTCGTCCATGTCAAAGGCGATATCCATAGCCCACTCGGATTTTTCTTCTTCGGGAAGATCGTCCTGGAAGGTCATCACCCGGTACTCGTCGGGGATACTGCCGCGCTCACCGTCGTAATACTCATGGAAACTGTCACCCGTATCACGCACATAGCCCTGATCCGTGAAGGTGCCGTTTTCCTCCAACGCAACGTCCCGGCCGTAGGCCTCATAGTCGATGTAATTCTGCAAATGCTCTGGCACCTGCATAACGTCCAGTTCTTCGATGTAATAGCGGCCCAGATCGTCATAGTCATGGATATCGGAGTAAACCTCATAGCAATCCAGATTCTCGGTGAGGTTGATGATCTCCTGCAGGCTGCCGCAATGATCGCCCATTTCCATACCGGCCTGAAACTGTGCGTATTCGCTTTCGCTCATTTCATCCAGTTTCGACGCCAAATAATTCAGCTCGTCCAGACTTTCGTATTCGCCCAGCTTGCTGTAAAGACCGTCCACATAGCAGTCATAGTCCGTGATGAACCATTCCTCATAGGGCTGCCGTTCTTCGTTTCTACTGTAATAAACTGCTTGCCGCTGGCGGTCGGGCTGCCAATATCGTCAATCAGCGAAAGGTTCCCGTCCGGAGTCAAGGCGACACCGCCATTCAAACCGCCGCCCAGCATCCCCAGCAGATTTTCCAGCGTTTCCGTGTCCAGAGAGAAAGAACCTTCCCCGGAACCAGCCTCGCCGTCACTTACCGTCATGTAGCCGGAATAGACATAGCCGATTTTCTCTGGCAGGATGACCTTCAGCCAGTCGCCGTCCGTGCCGATCACCTTCACGGTCGTTCCGTTGGGAAGCTGGGTGAAGGCGGTGTAGTCCATTCCCGCACCCGTGCGGACATTCAGATTGCCGCCGCCCGTGGTGACGGTGCCGGTCTGCCCGGAGTCATTTTCGCCGGAACTGAACTGGATACCGTCCTCGGTGACGGATACCGTGACCTGGCTGCCGGCCAGAGCGGAAAGCAGATCAGAGACATCACCGGCCGTTTCCTGTTCAGCCACGGACTCCGTGCTTTCCTCGCCGCCGCTGGCAAAGGCGGTGACAGAAAAAGCGGCAGTGCTGAGCACCACCGCCAAAAGAGCCGATACCATTTTTGTCATAAAGTTATGCTTCATCCTCGTATCCCTCCGTTTCCTCATTCTCGGTGTTGCCCTCCTGCAGCATACCTTCCGGCAGGGAGATCATACCGCTGGCATAGGCTTTCAGGAAGGCGGTCAGTTCCTTGTTGTCCATCTTCACGGCTTTCACCATGCGGACGATTTCCAGATTTTCTTCCTCCGCAAGCTGAGCCTCCAGCGCACGAAGGCGTTTCTGCTGCTCCGCGATGATTCCCCCTTTCTCCCACATGGGATATTGCATGGTTGACGGTTACATTTTTATAAATCAAAGGACATTTTAAGCCATTGTTCCTTGATTATCCTTTCCATGATGCACTCATTTGTCTTTGGTTTGATATAGTGTGATACTGATGGTCTATCTTTTGTTTTCTGTTTACACATCTTTACTGTATATGAGCATTTATTTACGTATTATCATTTAATTTGGCATATACATATGTATCTTTCCAAATCGCTTTTTCAGTTTCATCTCTCCAGAAATATACATTTTTTCTAAAATGAGCTTCACGTTGAAATCCTAGCGTTTCAAGTAATTTCCATGAATTCTTATTATTGGGGTCACATTCTGCATATATCCTATGTACTCCATTTGAAAATGCCTGTTGAATTAAAACTTTGCAACTCTCAACAGCATAACCATTTCCCCAATAATTCCGATTAAACACATATCCTATTTCCAGTGCTTCAAAGTCACGCTTTCCCATATATACATTTCCAATCATTTTGTGCGATTTTTTCAATTCGACAGCAATCATTTCATCTGTACTTATGCGCCATTTAAGATTTTCTTTTGCTTCATCAAAAGATAGCGGTTTATATGGTTCATATTTCACCACTTCTTTATCAGATAAATATTCAAATAAATCCTGTATATCTTCTTTCTTGTATCTTCTTAAAATCAACCTCTCGGATTCGGCTATGATTATTTTGTTTCCCATGCCATTCTCTCCTTATGCTTTTATATTGTTCTGTGCAAGTTATAAAAATTTTCATTTCCTCTGCATAAAATAGTATAATCTATTTTATTGTTGATAGGGGAACACT
>KE159628.1:485473-486170 GCA_000403335.2 Lachnospiraceae bacterium MD335 | reverse complement strand
TCTTTTGGTCTTTGGTTCTTTTGTTCGGAATAGTGTGGTGCTGGCGGTCTATCTCTTGTTTTCGGTTGCTTGCTTCTTTACCGTACATGAGCATTGGAAGCAGGGTTGTCCTGGCCGTAACCTTCCAGAAGGTTGATAACGCCCCAGATACCAAGACCTGCGCCCAGGGCCACTACGAGAGTCTGCAAAACACCAACTGCACTGTTGAAAAATTCCATAAAATAATCCTCCTAAAAAATGTTTTTGATTTTGGGTTAAGTTGTTGCGTCAATCTCGTACACATCGAAGGTGTCCGTGGGTTTTACCACGGCACGCTGCTTCTTCATGTACCGTTCCATGTCAAAGACATTTTTAGGGTCGGCGTCGGCCGTGTATCTGTAATTCGGGTGTCGGGTGAGGTCGTACTTGTCCGAAAGGAACGGGCGCACGCCCCGCAGCATGAAGATACACTTGCCGCCGTCCATCACTGCCAATTCGTCCTGGGTCATCAACTCTTTGCCACATTGTCAAGTGAAGAATTCATTCTTTTTGCTTTTTCATACACGGAATCTTGTAGATGTTCTATAAATGTGATAAACTGAACGCAGTAACAAATCGGAATTTGAAAGTCCAGCTAATAAATGTCAATAGAAAAATGAAAAATATTTTCTCCTAAAAAAGGGTGCACTTATCCCTTGGTGAAAATACCTTGTTTAAA
>KE159628.1:380654-483733 GCA_000403335.2 Lachnospiraceae bacterium MD335 | reverse complement strand
ATCCCAAGGAGTGATACATTATTTGTCCTATCCTAAGAGATGATACCTTATGTTTTATCTAGTGTCCATCAGGAGCCGTCAGACATGATTATTATGGATAACATCTGATGAAGGAAGAACCCCTTCTTCTGTTATCTGATTTATAGAAAGAAACATATTAACCAAGTAGTCTTGATTGACTACACCATTATTATACTAGGAGTAGTAGAAATGGAATTTCCTTTTTATGAGTCACCCGATACTGCTACGATTATCTGTTGCCATATAATGGAGCGTCAAGCACCTATTCTATATGTATCACATGATGAAGATGACGGAATGTGGCAATTTTTATGTGGAGAAACACATGAAATAGATGAAGCAAAGTTAGTATCTCTAAAATGGGTTTTTGATTTAGATAACTCCGTTAGCGCCTTAAAGGATATGCCTTGCGGCTACTATGCAGAAAGAAAAACTCAAGATGACGATTGGATTATTAGAAAGCGATAACTTCCCATTTGTCGGGAAGTCGCAGAGAACATAAAATGATGATTTGCAGGAGGAAGATATGGTCTGTATGAAAAAAATAGCTGTCCTCTCCGACATACACGGTAATTACATAGCGTTCCAAAAGTGCCTGGAATATGTTTTGGGTATGGGAATCCGCGCATTTATTTTTCTGGGGGATTATTTGGGGGAATTTCCCTACCCGCAAAAAACGATGGAAATTCTGTATTCTTTGAAAGAAAAATACACCTGCTTTTTCCTGCAAGGAAATAAAGAAGACTACTGGATCAGCCGGAAATACGATAAAAATTGCGTATGGAAAAACGGAAATTCAACGGTAGGCGCAATGAAGTATTGCTATAAAAACCTGACGGATAAGGATATTGGTTTCTTTGAAAGTCTTCCACTCTGCCGTGAAATCACATTTGACGGGGCAGGCTCAATCCTGGCGTGCCATGGTTCGCCGGATAAGAATAATGAAAAAATGTTTCCAGATGGTGAAAATACAAAAGGGATTATGGAAAGGTGTGCAGGGCAGTATATTCTATGCGGGCATACCCATGTTCAGGGAAGCTTTTCCCATAAAGGAAAGATTTTGTTAAATCCCGGCTCGGTAGGTGCTTCTTTATATAGCGGGGGAAAAGCCCAGTTTATGATTCTGTACCAGAAGGGGGAAGAATGGGGGCATCAGTTTATAAGCCTTGATTACGATAAGAAAAAAGTGATAAAGGAAATGGAAGAATCGGGGCTTTGGGATGCGGCACCGTACTGGTGTCGGGTGACAAAATACGGGATGCTTGCAGGGGAGATTTCCCATGGAACGGTATTGAGCAGGGCAATGGAGCTTTGCAGGGAAGAAACCGGGAAATGCGACTGGTACAATATCCCCGAAATATATTGGGAAGAAGCCGTTCAGGAGCTTTTGGGATGCTAAAATTTGTTGCAAAATAGATAAATCGGAATTTGGGAGATAATAGAATGATATTGTTGATTGTTGATACTCAAAATTTAATTATGACTAATGACTTATACGAATTTGAGATTTTTGTATATCGTATTAAAACACTAATCAAAGAGGCGCGCAATAATGGTATAGAAGTTATTTATGTTAGACATGATGATGGTGCTGGACAGAAATTAACGAAAGGCGCATTAGGCTATGAAATATACGAAGAATTTCAGCCAATGCCAAATGAGCGTATTTTTGATAAAAATGTAAACAGTGCTTTCAAAGATACGGGGTTGTTGGACTACCTGCATGAAAAAGATGAAGATACAATTATTATTGTAGGGCTGCAAACAGATTATTGTATAGATGCAACAGTGAAATGTGGTTTTGAGCATGGACTTAAAATGATTGTTCCAGCAAATACAAACAGTACGCTTGATAATGCGTATATGACAGCAGAAAAATCTTATAGATATTATAATGAGTTCATGTGGAATGGAAGATACGCAGAATGTATTTCATTTGAAAAAACTCTTGAATTGATGAATAGATAAATTTCAGTTTATTCTGGAAGCCGGAGAATAGAGAACCGGCTTCTTTTTCCTATGCAGGCAAAAGAAAACCCTTCCCCCAAAAAGAGAGAAGGGCATTGCCGTTATTCTGTTACCGCCGGTATCTCCCCGACAAAGTTATAAATGATTTTGATTTCCTGAAACTTCTCCCCGTCAACCTTTTTCACCTCCCCCACCAGAATCCGGCTGATAAGGCGGTTTAAGATACCCTCGTCCAGTTCCCGGACTGCGGCGTACTGCCGGATTTCCCGGATAAAGGTGCGGACATCACTTTCCTGCTCATTGGAGCGGCGCAGGGAGAGTGCCAATTCTTTAAGCTGCTTCTGGTTTTCCTCCTGTTCCCGCTCCATTGCCGCCGTCAGCTTCACAAACCGCTGCTCGGACAGGATTCCCTTTGCCTTGTCGGTATACAGGTTCAGGAACATATCGTCAATCTCCCGGTTCCTTGCTTCCAGCCGTTCCCGCTCCTTCTCCATCTCCGAAGCGTCCGCCAGATACCGCCGCTCCATGCGGCTGCTAATCCGCTGGTAGAACGATTCCACGTCTTTCAACGCCATTGCCGCAAGTTCCTGAATATCCTTCAATACAAGGTTATATAAATCCCTTGCTTCCACTTTGTGGCTGGTGCAGGCGTTTTTTCCCAGCTGGTTATAGGTCTGGCAGATATAATACGCCTTGTCTATCGGCTCCCGTTCCTCGCCGGTAAAGCGGTTCTTCCCGGTTCTGCCCACTTTCTCATAGCGTACCTGCATGGACTTCCCGCAGGTGGCGCAGTAGATAATGCCGTGGAACAGGTTGTAGAAGGGGCAGGCGTTCCCCTCCATGATGGGAGGGCGGCGGTCAATCAGTTCCTGCACCTTCTCCCAGTCCTCCGGGCTTACGATGGCTTCATGGCAGCCTTCAAGGACTTCCCATTCCTCACGGGGGATGATGTCATAGGTGTTGGAGCGGATTCCTTTCTGGTGCGTCCGGCAGACAAGATGTGCGCCTTTGTAAAACGGGTTCCGCAGGATATGGCTAATCCGTGCGCTCCCCCATGAATAATAATTCACGTCACATTCCGTATTGCTTTTTACCCGTGTGATGGGGATTTTATCCTCCATCAGTTGTTTAGCTATCCGCATACACCCCCAGCCGTTTAAGGCAAGGTCATAGATTTTACGGATAGTCGGCGCAGTGTTCGGGTCAAGGATAAGGTGTCCCCTTTCCTCCGGGTCACGCATCAAGCCAAGGGGCGGCTGCCCGCCGCCAAACTTCCCCTGGCGGGAGCGTGTCATGCGCCCGGCAAGCACTTTCTTTGAAATATCCCGGCTGTACATATCATTCAGGATATTTTTAAACGGCGTAATGTCCATTTCCTGCCTTGTCAGGCTGTCCACGCCGTCCGTGACCGCTATATACCTTACATTGTGTTTCGGGAAAAAGATTTCGATATAACTGCCCGCTTCAATATAGTTCCTCCCAAGCCTTGAAAGGTCTTTGGTTATCACGCAGCCCACCTTCCCCGCTTCAATGTCGGCAATCAGACGCTTAAACGAAGGGCGGTTGAAATTCCTTCCCGTATACCCGTCGTCCACGTAATACTCGTACCGGGGCATACCGTTCTTTTCAGCGTAATCTTTGAGCATAAGTTTCTGGTTCGAGATGCTCATGCTTTCATTCTGGCTGCCGTCATCAAGGGAAATCCTGCAATAGAGGGCGGTTATTTTCTGATTCGATAGATGATTTTTCCTGCTCATAGGCTTCTCCTTCTATGAACAGGGACACGATACTATGATAATACCATGCCCCCGCCATTCTTTCAACTGTTTTATGCCGGATTTCCGTTTTTTCTCCGGTTCCGTCCTTTAGCTGGCTTGCCGTTTTTGCCATTCCTCAAACCGTTCACAGGTCTGCCGTTCAATAAGCTGCTCAAAGGCTTCCTGCATGGTCTGGCTTCCCGCAAACTCACGGGAAACGATAAACTGTACTTTTTTATTTTCCTTCCGGTTCTGCGCCGGATAATCTGCCTGTTTTGCCATATGAATTTCCCTCCATAAAGATACCCGGAGCGTTTCCGTCCGGGTGTGTAGCGTGGACTGCCGGGCAGGTGGGAGCCTGACAACGGGGGCTGACAACGGACGTTAAAAAACTCCGCACACAAAACCCGGCTTTCCGTTTTCTGTTCTGATTGATTTTCTTTCTGTTTTTCCGTTGCTTTCGTTGTCAGGGAAAGAAAAAGCCCTGAAAAACGGCATTTGTCAGGCGGCTTCCCGGCAACGGGCTTGACAACGGGAGGGGCAACCAGCCGACAACCGGCTACGGTTTTCCCGCTTCCAGCCATTCCTCCGGCAGCCCAAGCTGGACGGCTTCCCCTTCGGGCAAAGGCTGGAAACCCGATTCTCCATGCCCTCCGTTGTCAGGCGGCTCCGCCCGTTCCCAGCCCTTCTGGCGGTTATAGGGCGGCGGGAAATGCCGTGGATTCTCAAAGGCTTTCCAGCCCGCCGCATAATTCTTCATAATGGAATTAATATCACGAATATCATACTGCTTCCGGCGGGACGGATTCCTCCACCGTCCCAATCTGGTAAATGCTTTCCTCCGGGCAGGTCTTATTGTTCTTTAACAAATCCCTCACCGTGCGGTTGCGTTCCGTGTGCCGGTTCTTCTCGTTCCTTGCGTTCTGGGCTTCAATGAAATCCGAATAATTCTCGGTGTAATAAGCCAGTTCTATCTGCTCAAAGCTGAAATCCGGCTGGGAAGAATCCTCCCGGCTCCCGGCGGTGGTATAGCCCCGGTAGCAGTCCCAGTATACATTTTTCTTTGCCCGCTCCGAATCAATATGACCGCTGTTTTCCACGTCAAAGCGGCGGTCATTGTGGCGTGGGTTGTACGTGCCGTTTTTGCCGGAGCGTCCGTTGTGCCGTGTCAGTTTCAATCCAAAATCCCCCTTTCCTTTTTACCGATTCCCGGGCTGGCGGGAGGGCTGCGAAGCTGCCGAACCTGCGGGGCTTGCGTCAGGTAATACCCAGTACGAATTGGCGCAAGCGCCAACTCTAGCTGGGCAAGGCGTTTCACCCTTGACCCGATAAGGACTGCCGCCCTTAACCCGCCAATGGGCGTTGCCCCTTGACCCCAACAGGGCTGCTGCGCCCCTGTACCCCGCATAAAAGGTTGCCGCCAACGTGAGTGCGCTGCGCCCGCCCACGTCAAAGACGGCTCCCTTTTTCCGTATCAGAAAATCAGAACGCGCCGCGCTCGTTCTGATTTCCTACAGAAACCGCAGCCATTCCCCATGACAGCCGGAAAAACACGCCCAAAACAGGCATTTCCGCCGTCCGGGGCTTCCCTGATGTCTGATACCTCTACCGTGAACCACGGGGAAAATACCGGCTCCGCACCCGTTGTTTTGACCGTAAAACGCCCCCAAATCAGGCAATATCCTTCCCGCCCGGCATGGACTTGAAGCCGTGTTCTTTGGCATATGCCCTCGCCGCCGCCCGCCGTTCCTCACTGTAAGGCGGAACCAGCCGGATAGACAGCCGGGACTTATCCAGAACATAGGTCACGCTCCCTTCCGGCGTGGACTTCTCCAAACGGCACAGGAGCGGATATTTTTTGCTGAACTCCGCCAGCCGCCGCTTCAAGTCCGCATTGAATGTGTAAATACTGGCTTCCTTCTCTGGTCGCCGGGTCGAAACGCTCCAATGCCATAATGTCATGGCCGGATAACTTCTGCGCCCCGGATCGTTGTCTGGCTTCTGCCAGCATTTCCCCGATGGTGCGGGCCTTCTCCGGCAGACGGTATTCGGTCTGCACCTTGCGGATCAAATCCATGCACTCCTGATCCGACAGGGGACGGAGCTTGTCCAGAAGGCTTTCCGCCGTTTCTTTCGTTGCCGGGTTCGGCGCATAGCGCCATGTCATATAAATCTCATTCAGGGCGGCGTTCTGATTGGTACTTTCAATCTGAAACACCATCCTCATTTCTGCTTCTGTCAGTTTCATTGCCAGCCTCCTTCAAAATGGGTATAAAAAAACGCCATAGGTTTTTGAGCCTACGGCGTTTCTTGCGATATTCACAATTCCAAACTTTCCAGCCACTCGTCAAAAGATTTCTTGGAGACGCGGATCGCATTGCCTATGCGGACGATCCTGAACTCCTCCTGCTTGACGAGCTGATATGCGGTTGTGCGGCCAATGTTGAGCATGGCCGCAATCTGTTCCACGGTATATGTGCGCGGTTCCGGCAGTGACTTTTTCCAATCAGCGGATTGATATAGTTGTTGATCAGCGCCGTATTGCTGGCATAGATCGAAAGGCCCCATTTCTTTTCTCCATAAAGATCAACAAACTCCTTTAAGAAATCTTCCACCGTTGTTGTATTGGGCGGGATAAAAGTTCCGTTGTCAAGCTCGGCTTCTACCGCTGATTTTCTTTTCCTCGCCTCAGCTTTGGTGTTGAATGTTTCCCATTTCTGTCTTTTCTGCCCTTCCTGATCTGTATAGGTGTAGACGACAGCATGTTTTTTTCCTCTTTTTTGAATTGATGCCATATATACAGGCTCCTTTCTTTTTATGTTTCCCGGCTCCCGTCAAGCCATTCATCAAAGGATTTTCTGGAGATACGCAGTTTCTTTCCAATGCGTACCGTTTTGAAAGCTTCCGCAGCGCAGAGATTATATATTGAGCGTTTACTGACGCCGAGTATCTCTGCCGCTTCCGCGACAGAATAGCTTCTTTTTTCCGGATCGGGTTTCGGAAAATTATCTGTATGTTCAGCCACAGTGACCTCCTTTCTGTGTGGCTGGAAAGAGCCTACGGTTCCTTACCTATATAACTTACGAAATCAGGGCCAGCCACTTCAACAAAAAAATAAAAACAAGACGTTCTAATTCTAAAAAATTTGTTTGATCCCACATGGCGCCCTGGGCCACTTCCTGCGCCGGAGTTTCCGCCGCGTATTTTCAGGCCGTGCTGTGCAGCGATTAAGCAGGGGCAGGCTTTTTATGGCAGACCTGTCCCATGCACCTGTATAACTCCCAGTACCATGCTATGAAATTGTCAATGTACGTTCTATGGCATCTTTTTAAATGACCTATATAATAATAAAATAGGGTGAAAACCAGATATTTCTGTAAGAATCAGAAATTTTTTAAATTTCTTTCATACTATATATAGTTTTAAGTTGTTGACTGATTCCATATCTTGTGTTACACTTCCCTTGTAATTGATTTTTGTGCGCATCCTTTTGTGGATATAGTCGGAATTGCCTGTATATGGCAAACTTCCGCATTGCACACGCCGTTAAGTTTGTATGATTGTACCAGCAGTATCACTACGCCCTGTGAGTGATATACCGCTGGTTTTTATTTTGGAAAATTTTATTATCTCTTTTCAGAGCAGGAATGACACGGGTTCACAGGAAACTACGGACGCCAGGAATATCAGAGAGTCATTCCTGCTTTTTTGCTGCCTGAAAGCCGGAAGGCATATAAGGATACAACAACATTCACAAGAAAGAAAGGAAGGTGGAGAGCGATTGCAGAAAGTAAGATGGCTGGATCAGGACTGTAACAAATGTGGCAGACAGTTAAACAGCTGGGATGCCCGGTTATCGAAAACCCTGGCGTACAAATACACGTGCTGTGAATCCTGTATTGCCGGAGAATATGATATGTCGGCAGAAAGGCTGCGGGACCGCATGGAAAACTATTTTGGTATGCGCCCCTGCCAGGGGCTGTGAGGAGGAACAAAATGAGAGAAAAAGAACATGAGAAATACAATGCTTTGACAAAACGGCTGCTGGAGGAAGGATTCAGCGCAGAGCACCATCCGGACTATGTAAGGGTTGACGTACCCATGTGGCAGGAAAAGAGCCTTGATAATTATGACGGAGGCTTTACTTATGAAAGATGGTGGATATTTGAGCGGACTTTTAAGACGCCCTGCGGCCTGCAGTGCAAAGGACTCCAGTGCCACAGCAACATGAGTTACATGGGGATTGAGTGGACTTTTGAAAATGATATGGCTACCATCCACTGCCCTTATGAAAAAAGGGAGTGTAAGCTGAAACATGAATATCTTCAGGGTCATGGCGTACTCAGGTATGACTGCGAGGTCCACATGACGGATGAAGAATACTGCTATGAGGGGAGTGTGGAGCATATCCTGAAACTGCATGACGATGAGATACGGAGGCAGGAGGTCAGCTTCGGGCTGCAGAAGAAAGGACGTGTCTGTCGGGAGCATATGCGGTTCAACCGGGATACGCTGGAATGGGAGATGAACTATGACCCTTATGACTGCGGACGGAACAGATGTGCAGGGATGTGCCCGGTGCTGGGGCATGAACTGGATAAGAAAAGGGGGAATGTATTTTATGATGTAAAGATATCCTATCTCAGAAATGACTTAAACGGCACGCTGTTTGAGGGGCAGGTGGATACCCGGATCATCAAAGGGAAAAAGCTCTTTGACCATCCGGTGAGCATGGACATCTGTAAGATATGCGCCAGGCTCTGCCAGGACAGGATAAAGGAGAGAGTGAGGAACCACTATTTTACGGAACTCTTTTTCTCTGAATACCACGGCCGGTCTTTTTCCTTTGAGATCCAGAACGTCCGTGCAGAACGCAGGGAGAGCCGGGATCTGATGCAGGACCTGGAGGATATCCGGAACGGAATCCAGATCGTGCATGCTTCCGATATGGAAAAACGGAATTCAGAGGAAAAACGGGAGAGACGGCGGCAGTCACGGGCGGCCGCAGTCAGGCGCCTGGAAAAGAAACTGCTGGAGAACGGATATGAGAGCCTGGAGGAATACAGCACAGACCGGCGCCATGCAGATAAATGGCTGGGTCCAGAGAGGATAGCAGAACTGGAACAGATGCATCTGCTAAAAGAAAAGGAGAAAAAAGAGCAGCCGGTACAATTAAGCCTGTTTGATATGGAGGCTCTATAAACGATAGAAAAGATTGCTGGTTGGAACCTGCAATCTTATTTTTCTTTCCAGTATTTTCATTTGACCACTTATACCATTTTGGTTGTGAAATTCCATAGACAATGATATAATTTCCTATATTTGTTTACCAGAGAGGATTTAGTTGTTACTTGTCAAATCGGGTACAGGCAGGCTGTTTGGGAGGCATCATGAAAGGATTTAACCGGAAAAATCAGTTTTTGTCCCTTTGTGGTCTGAATTGTGGGCTTTGCCCCATGTTTTTGAACAAAAACTGCCCCGGCTGCGGTGGAGGGGAAGGAAATCAGTCGTGCAAGATCGCAAGGTGCAGCATGGAGCACAACGGAGTAGAATACTGCTGTCAATGTAGGGAGTACCCATGTGAAAAATATGAACATATTGACGATTTCGATTCCTTTATTACACATCGCAACCGAAGGGCTGATCTGGAAAAGGTCCGGCAGTTTGGGGCCGAAGCCTACAATACAGAGCAGATGGAAAAGATGAAAATACTGGATATTTTATTGTCCGGCTATAATGACGGCCGTAAAAAGACCTTTTTTTGCGTTGCGGTAAACCTTTTGAATCTGCAGGAACTTAGGGAGGCGCTCAGGGAGATCGAGAGCAGACTAGATATGGAAACCCTTACGCTCAAAGAGAAAAGTGCTTTTGCAACAGGGGTGCTTTCGGAGATTGCATCCCGTAGAAAGGTTGAACTGAAGCTGCACAGGAAAAAGTGACAATCTGGATACAGCGCTATTTGTATCAGAAACAGCTAACAGTAAAAGAGAATTAGAAAAAGTAAAGCGGAAAGGAATCATTCTATGAGGTACACATGTACGGTGATAGCAGTGGCCGACATTAAGGCTGCGAGGAAATTTTATGAGGATCTGTTTGGACTGGAAGTATTTCAGGACTACGGAAGGAATATCGCTTTTACCTGCGGCCTGGCATTACAGCAGGATTTTGACTGGCTTGTGAACCTGCCAAAAGAAAAGGTATTAAAAAAATCCAACAATGCGGAAATCGTCTTTGAAGAAAGGGACTTTGACGGATTTCTGCACAGGCTGGAAGAATACCCGGACATGGAATACCTGGGAGAAGTGATCGAACATAGCTGGGGCCAGCGGGTGATCCGTTTTTATGATCTGGACGGGCATATCATTGAAGTTGGTGAGGATATGAAAATGGTGATAAAGCGTTTTCTTGCTTCGGGTATGACGATGGAGGAGATTTCTGTAAAAATGGACGCTTCCGTGGAGGACTTGACGAAACTTCTGGATAGTGAATGCATGGTGGACGAATAAGCAAATTGAAATGGATGGAGGAATTAACAATGAACAGATATGAAGAAGGAATGAAATTAATTGAAGAAAGTTGTGGCAACAAGAAAGATAACACCATTGCGCTCTCAACGATTACTACGGAACCGGGCGCTGATGGATTTCCTCGCCCTAGTGTCCGTGATGTGAGTGCTTATTATGAAGATGGCGTGTTTTATGTCACAACATCGGCAAAATCAAATAAAATGCAGCAGATCGCTCAAAACAAAGAGGTTGCGTTTTCCGTTTGCTTTGAGGGAATATACGGTCATGGAATTGGAGAAAACCTCGGATGGGTTTTGGAACCCCAAAACGCTGCCCTAAGAACGAAACTCCGTGAAGCATTTGCAGACTGGTACGATGATGCAAATAATGAGCAGGATGAAAACTGCGTTATTTTGGCAATCCGTATTACAAGTGCAACGATATTTAGAGACCATGGTGCTGTGCGTTATAAGTTGGATCTTGCAAATAAGGTGGAGGTTGAATAGTAGAATTGTAGAATGGTGGACTAACAAGCAAATCGAGAGTTGAGGATGGGAAAGAATGAAACGAGAATTAGGAATCGCAAGGTGTGGGCTTGCCTGTTGCCTGTGTTCAGAAAATAAAAAATGCAATGGCTGCTATTCGGATACCTGTCCTGACTACATCCAATGTGAAAACAGAAAATGCGCCATGGAGAAGGAACTTCCAGGCTGTTATGCCTGTGAAATGGATTGTAAAAGAGGGTTGCTGAATAAAATCAAGCCATATGGATTTACATTATTTATAAAAAGATATGGGATAGAAAGTCTTCTTGACTGTCTTGAAGAAAATGAAAAGAGAGGAATCCTGTATCATCGTAAAGGAATTATTGGCGATTATGATGATTTTGACGATGTGGAAAAGCTGATTGAATTTATTAAGACAGGGAAACGCTAAATTCCAGTTTTTAGAAGGATAAGAACTTATGAAAATGCCTAAAGAAAATATTGACACAAGTATGTTTGCTCCATGTGGAATGAATTGTCTTGTTTGTTATAAACATTGCTGCCACAAAAAACCATGTGCAGGTTGCTTAAATAGTGATAAGGGAAAACCAGAGCATTGCCGTAAGTGTAAAATAAAAGATTGTATCAAGGTCAAAAAATTACCATATTGTTTTGAATGTTCCGATTATCCCTGTAAACGGATTAAAAACCTGGAAAAAAGTTATAACAAAAGATATCAGGAAAGCCTTATGGAAAACAGCGAATTTGTCCGTCAATTTGGTTTGGAAAAATTCATGGATATGCAGAAAGAAATATATACCTGTTCCCAATGCTCATGTACGGTAAAGAAGCAAGAGACCGAAAACAAGAGATAGACCGCCAGCACCACACTATACCGAATCAAAGAACCAAAGACCAAAAGACAAGCATTGTGGAAAAATCCAAAAGTTTAGATTTTTCCACAAATCTAAACTTAGAAGAAATCCAAACTTTCCTCTGTAAATCCTTTATTCAAGGCATTTTCTGATAAAAAAGTTTGGATTTTGTTTTGTACTTCTCTTGTCAGAAATGAGAATAAATTGATTGAAACAGAGCTAAATAGTAGTGTTTTACGCATTTTGTCATAATTGGAGTATTGTACTTTGTGAAACGAAATCCAAACTTTTTCCGGCAAGAATCCCCAATTATCAAGCTGTTTTCAGAAAAGTTTGGATTTTATATAAGTTTGGATTTGTGGAAATGTGCATAACAGGCTATGGAATCATGGATAACTCTATTCACAGCACATGGAAAAACTAAAGAACGGCTTTCCCATGTCCTGCAAACAGAGTTACCCACAATTCCATAAGACAGCCAGTTATACACATTACAGCACAATGCCGACTACTACGGAATCCCTCTCATTCATACATCTTTTGGGACATTTCCATATATGACAGACAAACAAATAAAAATTTGAACACTATCATAAAAGTCAAGAAATATTATCTTGCTTTATCTTGACTTTTTTAATCATGTCCATTATAATAAGTGTGCTTATAATAAGCAAACTTATTATTGGAGGTATCAAAAATGTTCAAGTACGAAAACATGGTGTCTGGAAATATTGACATCAAAAAATTATGGGAACTTTATAGTAATGTTTCCCGTTGGAAAGAGTGGGATAATGATGTGGAAAATGTAGTGTTGCATGGTAACTTTGCGACTGGTAGTAATGGAATTATGTCAATGAAAAATGGGCAATCACTCCCGTTTGTGATTGACAGCATTGATACTGAAAGGGAATTTACTACAAGTTCTCATTTAGGCGAGATTACCATATCGTTTGGTCATGTTATAACAGAAAGCACTATAACACATACGGTTATCATTAGTGGAGGGGCAGACGAGCAAATGGAAGGTATGGGCAGAGGAATAACAGCCAACTTGCCTAACGCAATGGATAAATTGTTGTCTATGGTATCACAATGAAGGAGTCACGATATAATTCGCGCGATGAAAGCATTGGTTTGTTATTTTGGCAAGTATCTACTCTTTGGCAAAGGGCGGTTAAATCAGTTTTACGTCAGTTTGATTTGACACATACTCAATATGTCATACTTGCTGTTATTGTTGAATTAAGTGAAAGTGATATTGAAATTACGCAAAAGAAAATATCCGATTTCTCGATGATTGACCCTATGACAGTATCGTCAACATTACGTTTGCTGGAAAAGAAAGGATTAACGCAAAGAATCCAAAGTAAAGTTGACAGTCGTGCAAATACAATCTGTAATACAGATAATGGGTTATCTGTATTAAAAGAAGCGATTAAAGCAGTAGAAAGTGTTGACATTAGTTTTTTCTTTGAGACAGAAAATGATACAGAAGTATTTCAAAAATTATTGTTCCAACTGAAAAATAAAAACAATAAAAATTTGTAAAACGGACGTTCCTCTGCCCTGTCGTTATCTGTCTCTCATTTGAATTATAGTAATTTAACTGTCAATCATGCACCACCCCATGTGGGGGAAAGGGGGAATCATTTATGCCTTGCATAGAAGCATACAGAGAACACATCATGTATACGTTCAACGGCTATTGCAAGACTGTCATACGCTTTGCGGCTATCAACGCATGGCGTGACAGGAGCAGACGGCGGCAAAAAGAAATATCCCTTGAATACCTCACAGAAGAAAAGTTTTACCCTTTAGGCACAACAGACGAATATTTTGAAGCACCCTATGAAGAACATCCTATAACGATATGCAGTCAGACAGTTATCCTTACCAATAAGCAGGATCATAAAGTTATTGGCGATATGTGGGTATATCTCATTGAAAATGACCGCATGGCAAAAGTGGCATTTCGCCTTTCACCTGCCTGCCAGGGCAAACGGCTTATGACAGAAGCACTGGTGAGAGCAGTTATCTTCTGCTTTGAAGAAACGGAATTACAGCGTTTATGGGCTGATGTTCACATACAAAATATTGCATCCTATAAAACTTTGGAAAAGGCAGGCTTCAAGCGTGAGGGGCTTATCCGTGGAGGTAAAATGGTAAACACATACTGCGATTACTATTTGTATGGTATGATTAAGGCTGATTATATTGAAATTTCCCAATCAAAAAGCGCATTGCGTGAAAAGCCCGGCAAAAAATAAAATGATATCATTTGATCATCAACTTAAGGAGGTGCCGCAATGCACGCATATGAAGCAATCGAACAATCCCTGACTTTTATTGAGGAACATCTGACAAAAGAAATTTCAACGGAAGAACTGGCAAATACTGTCGGCCTGTCCCCCTTTTATTTTCAGCGATTATTCAAAAGGCTGGTAAACAAATCGGTTCAGGAATATGTGAAGCTACGCCGTTTGGCAAAGGTTATTGAAAACCTGAAAAGTACCGACCATAGGATTCTTGACGTTGCCCTGGACTATGGCTTTTCAAGCCACGGGAATTTTACACGGGCTTTCAAGGAAACGTATGGGATTACGCCTGAAAGCTACAGGAGGGATTTGCCAATGCTCAATACATTCGCCAGGCCGGAAGTTTCCATGAATTATGTTTTAGTAGACGAGGGGGTTCCGCTGGTGGCCGGAAATATCGTCCTGGAAATCCAGAGAAGGACATTGGAAAAACCGGAAATTTACCTTGGCCTGGAAACGGAAGTCCGTATCTCCGAACAAATGCCGGCTGGTGAAAGCACAGGTGTAGATGTACCGGGACAGCTTTGGAAGCGTTATCACATGGAGAAGGTTTCCATTGCAGCCAATCTAAATACTGCTGTAGAAATGGGAATATCCCATGGGGAAGGTACTGTACAGAGCTTTTTCACTTATTTTGCAGGCGGCCTTGTTCAAAATATTCCGGACCGGCTGCAGGATGGTTTTGTTAAGAGGGAACTCCCGGCAGGAGAATACATCGTTTGCAGAGTCGAAGCAGAAAATTTTGAGGATTTGGTAACGGTTTCTTTAGATCAGGCCGGTAAATATCTTTTTGGTATCTGGCTGCCCCGCCACAATTTAACCACGGAGCCTTTCTCAGCAGAAAAATATTACCGTGACCTGGAGGGGATGGCCTGTATGGAAATTTGGGTCAAGCCCCTGCCGCTGAACAATAAAGGCTAAGGAGGAATTCAGAATGGATTGGAATACGCTATATTCAAAGGAAAAATCTCCTTCAATGGAGCAAGTCACAGAATACATTAACAATTCTTTATGGACAGATTTTAATAACCGTATTCAGTCCACCTATCGGACCAGACCCTGGATGGAATACAGCCGTTGTTCTATGCAGTCAGGCTGGAATATTAAGTATAAAAAAGGCGGAAAGTCTCTTTGTACACTCTATCCGATGCAGGGCTATTTTATTGCTCTCGTGGTTGTAGGAAGTCGTGAACTTACGGAGGCAGAGTTTCTTATGCCGCAATGTTCCGACTATGTGCAGACAGTATTCAAAAACACAAAAACCGGAAATGGACAGAAATGGTTGATGCTGGATGTGCGGGATAGAGAAATTATGGATGATGTATTTCGCCTTATCAATCTCAGAAAGCGTATACCATCATAGCAGGAATATGAAAGTTGCAGAGCCGTTTTATGACAAACTGTGTATAACAAGCAGGAAGGAGAGGCAGTTTAATGTCTGAACAGGTATTGTCTATATGAATAGGAGAAAATAGAATCGTACTTTTGGTTGTTGATATCCCAAATTTGATTATGAATAATGAGTTATATGATTTTCAGGTATTATTATTGGGCTGTAGACGGATTACTGTATAGATGCATCTGTGAAAGGTAGCTTTGAGCACGGTTTTAAAATGATTGTTCCGGCAAACCAGTATGGTTGATAATGCATATATATCAGCCGATAATTCTTATAAATATTAAAATGGGTTCATGTGGAATGGAAGATATACAGAATGTATCTCATTTGAAAAAGCGTTTGGATTGATGAATAAATAAATCAGGAAGTGGCAGGGGTGTTTGCGGATATGAGAAGATATATTGCTTTATTAAGGGGTATCAATATGAGCGGGAAAAATAAAGTGCCAATGGCAGAATTAAAGAAGGGATTTGAAACACTTGCTTTTGTAGAAGTGAAAACATATTTGAACAGCGGCAATGTGATTTTTTCCAGTGATGAAGATAATATAAGGAAGCTTACGGACAAGATTGAGGAAATGATAAAAAATCAGTTTGGACTGGATATTCCTGTTTTTGTCCTGTCAAGGGAAGCGCTTGAGGATATTTTACAAAATGCGCCCGACTGGTGGGGCAGTGAGAACAAAGAAATCTATGATAATCTGATTTTCATAATACCGCTGGCTGCATTTTCCGATGTATATAATGAAATCGGAGAACCCAGAAAGGAATTGGAGAGGATAAAGGATTACAAGGAAGTGATATTTTGGTCTTTCAGCCGTAAAGATTACCAAAAGACAAACTGGTGGCCTAAGACAGCAGGTACGAAGATCAGCACGAAGCTGACCATAAGGACAGCAAATACGGTTAGAAAGATAGCCAGTATGTGATTACTGTTCAAATTTGCATTTTATATGAAAAACGTTAAAATACTATATATAGTATTGATTACTTGACTAAATCAATATCTTGTGTTAAACTGTCCTTGTAATTGATTTTTGTGCGTACCCGTATGGGAAATGCAGTCCGTTCAGACTGTATGCGGAATACTGTCCGCATTGCACACGCTGTTAAGTTTGTATTTTTGTGCCAGTAGTACCATTATGCCCTTTGGCTGGTGGTGTACTGGCTTTTTTTATGTTAAGGGATCACTTTCCCTTTGAGAGCGGGAATGACTTTGGTCCATGGAAATCCATGGACGCCAGGGATTTGGCAGATGGTCATTCCCGCTTTTTTATTATGCTGTTGCCCAAACGCCGATCAAGGCTTTGAGGATAAAACATTTTTTAGAAAGGCAGGTAGAAAGAATGAGTACAAGAAAGAAACAGGCCGGCAGGAGCTGGCAGAAACAGGCGGCAGGATATCCCTTCAGGGATACAGCCGCACAGAAAGCAGACAGCCAGTACTGGAAGAACTGTACCACGATCCGGACAGTAAACTTCACGCACAGGGCCAGAAGGGGGGCGTGACCATGCCCGATACGAACGTGGAAAGGCACAATCCGCAGGTGCTTGTGGATACGGAAAACCTTACCCGGGAAGAATGGCTGGACTGGCGGCGCCGCGGGATCGGCGGCAGTGACGTCTCTGCCATTATCGGGATATCCCCTTTCCGTACCGCGCGGGATATCTACTATGACAAGCTGGGTATTGCGGCGGTGGAGGAAGACGAGGGAAACTGGGTAGCCATGGAAATGGGGCATCTCCTGGAAGACCTTGTGGCAAAGATTTTTGAGAGGAAGACAGGGCTTAAAATCTATCAGATCAAGAAGATGTTCCGGCATCCCCTTTATCCGTTTATGCTGGCAGACGTGGATTACTTCATCACCATGCCGGACGGGACGAAAGCCATCCTGGAGATCAAGACCACGAACTATAATGCGAAAGACCACTGGTGGAAAGACGGCAGGGAGACCGTGCCGGCCTACTATGAGCCACAGGGCAGGCATTGCATGGCTGTGATGGATATTGACCGTGTATTTTTCTGCTGTCTGTACGGCAACACGGAGGATGAAACGATTATCCGGGAGATCCACAGGGACATGGCCTATGAGGAAGAAATGATATTCCTGGAGCAGGAATTCTGGAACAGCCATGTGCAGAAACAGGTCCCGCCGCCCTATCTGGAGGACGGGGATGTGATCCTCGCAAGCGCCAGGCAGTATTGCGGCCGGGCAGACAAGGACGCTGATGCCATTGTCCTGAACGGGAGCATGCCGTCTACCCTGATGCGGTATATGCAGCTCCAGGAACAGAAGAAGCAGTCGGATAAGTATTCCAAAAAGCTGGAGGCCGATATCCAGAGGCTGAAAGCGATCCTGGCTGCGGAGATGGGAACGAGCTGTAAGGCTGTCTGCGATATGGGCGGGAGCCGGTATACGCTGACATATAACCCGGTCCGCAAGATGATCGTTGACAAGGACAACCTGATGCGGCTGAAACTGCAGTACCCGGAGATTTATGAGCAGTTTGTAACGGTATCGGAATTTCGGACTTTTCATGTAAAGGTCAGTTCCGTGGATGCCGCCTGAAAACAAAGAAACCAGCAGAGAAAGGGAAAAGTGAAAATGAAAAGAAAAACATGGATACTGGGGGGCATAGCGGGATTCCTCTTGCTTCTCCTGATAAGGGATGCATTCCGGGTGATACGCCTGGGATGCTGTCTGGTACTGTATCCCCTGCTGGGAGCTGTCCTGGCAGTCATTATAAGCCTGTTTGTCTTATGGCTTTTATGGAGGTGAGAGAAGTATAGCATGGATGCCTTTACGGGGAAAGAGCAGAACCGTGCCAATGTTGTGCCGATGGTGTGCCAATTAAAAATAGGAAAGAATTTAAAGGTCAAAAAGCGGATCAGGAGAGTTCAGCGGCTGTCAGCAGGAAAGCAAATTGTAATTTTCGCTTTTTTATGGTAAGATAGGAAATAAGAAAGACTGCGTTGCAAATAGGATAGACAAAAATGGAAACAATAGGATAGAGGTGTCTGCATAGAATGGATCAGGAAGTAAAAAATATATCATCTGATGCTGAAAAGAAGCCTGAGCAGGTGGCAAAATATACCGCAAAAGACAGCGTGTTCACTTCGATCTTCCGGGAGCCGAAATATCTATTGCAGTTATATCAGGCACTGCATCCGGAAGACCATGAAGCAACGGAAGACAGCATCAAAAATGTGACGATCACAAATGTACTGTTGGACCAGTATTATAATGATGTGGGTTTTCAGATTGGGGAAAAGATCGTCATTCTGGTAGAGCAGCAATCGAGCTGGAGCATCAATATCGTGGTACGCTGTCTGTTATATCTTGCCCAGACTTATCAGGAGTATTTTGAGAGTACCAAACAGAATGTGTATGGGAGTAAAAAACTGGAACTTCCAAAACCGGAGATGTACGTCATTTTCACAGGAAACAGGAAGACGAGGCCGGAGTATCTGTATCTGTCAAAGGAGTTTTTTGGCGGGGATGACAGTGTGCTTGATGTAAAGGTCAAAATGATCTATGATGGAAAAGAGGGAGATATCATCAATCAGTATGTGACCTTTACAAAGATATATAATGAACAGGTGAAACTGTATGGAAGGACCAGGGAAGCAGTCCTGGAGACAATCCGTATCTGCAAGGATCAGAATGTACTGGGTGAGTATCTGTCAGGGCGTGAAAAGGAGGTTGTGGATATTATGATGACTTTGTTTAATGAAGAATATATTTTAAAAACTTATGTGGAAAGTGAGAAGCAGGAAGCAGAAAAAAGAGGGTCCGAAAAGATGAAAATAGGAACGGCTCAAAAATTGTATAAAAAAGGCAGTTCCATAGAGGATATTGCAGATATTCTTGATGCTTCTGTGAAAGAAGTGGAGCAGTGGCTTGGACTTGTTAGAGCTTAATGGCATTGTTAATTATATAATCTAAAACAGCTGGTGGAATATGGTTTTATATTTTTTGTCTTATCATGTGATAGATTTTGTTGGATAGAGATCTCTCCACAGATTATATTACTGGTATAATGACAATTCCGAGAATTAGTGTTATAGTGATTACAGTTAGAACAAAGCGGATCGGATGAGTCCAGAAAGGAAAGAATCATGGCAACAGTTAATTTCGCAGCGAATGTTTTCGCATATTATCTGCATAGCGAACATTATAAGGCACTGTTCAGTAAAGAAAAAGAACAGAGTCTGGTTAAAATGCGCTCATGTAAGGTAAGGAAACGGCGAAAAACTGTGTGATATCCGGAAGGCAGGACTATAAAAAGCCTGCCGGAAGCAAGACATGGATTTGTGTACCGCTTATCTTGTATGAGGTAGGCGGTATTTTTATGCTCCATTAGCTCAGATGGGAGAGCACTCGACTTTTAATCGAGTGGCCATGGGTTCGAGTCCCATATGGAGCATGACCGCCTGGATATTGAATTTTGATAACAGGAGGTGAAAGACATGGTAAATCTGCCAACCATAGATATGATAGGAACAGGACAGAACATCAACAGACTGCGGAAGCAGGCAGGATTATCCGTAAAGGATTTACAGGATATTTTTGGTTTTGCCACACCGCAGGCTATATACAAGTGGCAGCAGGGTGCAGCTCTGCCTACCATAGATAATCTGGTAGTGTTGGCGACAGTCCTGCAGGTACGACTGGATGATATTCTGGTCATAGATGCAGCGGCCCAGATGCAGATTGGCGCATGATATAGAAAAGAAAGAACATCGTTGATTCGCAGGCTGAAAATGCCTGCAACAAGGTCCCCTGGTCTAAAGGTCAGGACACCGGCCTTTCAAGCCGGAGGTATTGGGTTCAAGGTCTACGCTCCGCTTCGGTCGGTGCTAAGCGTGGTCCACTGGACCACAGCACCCCATGGGGATCGTTATGGCTCCTTAGTCTAAAGGTCAGGACGCCGGCCTCTCAAGCCGGAAATGATGGGTTCGAGCCCCACAGGAGCTACTGTGGCTATAGGACAATGGTAGTCCGGCAGATTGTGGCTCTGCTTATGGGGGTTCGATTCCCCCTGGTCACCCCATGGATGGGTATGCCTAGTGGCGAGGGCAGCGGACTGTAAATCCGTCACAAAGAAACACCGCAGGTTCGAGTCCTGCCCCATCCACTTTCTGTTTGCGTGTCCGAGTGGTCTATGGTGCCACCCTGCTAAGGTGGTGTGCGGTAACGCACCGAAGGTTCGAATCCTTCCGCAAACGCTCTGACATCAATTTTTCTACTATTTTCTGCAAAAGAGATTGTACTATCAAGTTTTCAAGAAAAATCTTATTAGTTAGTCTTTAAACCTAATGTAGATAAAAGTGAAACAAAATTTATAGCTATTGGTTCTGGGATGCCTTGATATTTTCCACTCATGTATTGATCTCTGATGTTGGTATTCACATGAATTTTATTATCATAATAGGTTATACATTGTATTTCTTTATCCCCATCTTCTAATTCATTTATCACATAAATGCATTCCTTTGGAAGTCCAGATTCCATAAGCAGGGTATTATGTGTAGTCATAATTAACTGACCTGAGAGATTTTCATAAAGAGAGTTTACAAGGCTCTGTACCAATAAATCATGTACACCAGTGTCAAATTCGTCAATTATTGCAACAGAGCCTTTAACGACCACAAGCATAAATGGCAGTAATTGTAAAAGGGACTGTGTACCCGTTGACTCCATAGAAAATTCTATTGATCTTTCATGTCCAGCTATCAACTTTGTTTGCATTAGCTGATAGTGAATAGTATTTTCTTTAGCAGTACGTTTGTAAAATACCTTTTTAATATCCCGATTTGTACTTTTGAAAAAGATGTTTAGCATGGCTTCGCTTCTATCTAATAAAATTTCATCTTCTTTAGAAATAGTACCTTCATCAAAATCACCAAATATTTCATGTGGCAATCCAATAATACCTCTTTCCTGACGACTGCCAAATTTGACCTTACAAGATATCCGAGAAAGAAATTCCATGATATAATCAAAATTGTCGGTTAATTGCTCCTTGATATATTCATCTGCTTTATCTTCAGATTCATGCATTAAAATAGAAAGCAGAGAATGTTTTCCCCAGTATTTAGAGCAAGCTAATTTAATTTCTTGATATGCACTTTTTTCAAGAAATATTTTGGGACTAATAGTAATTTGTTCTGGAGTAATATCAAAGTATACCCCCTTATTTTTAGTAAGAATGTATTCTAAGCGTTCATGTATAATTTGGGAATCATTAGTCTCTAATAAATAACGACCACTCTTTTCATGTATACGGAAGCCGAATTCCATAGACATGGAATCTTCAGAAGCAACCATTTTATTCTCACGAATCAATGTTTCAATATCCTTATATCGCATTTTAAAAAAACGTGCAAATTCTTCATTGCTTAATGAATCCGGTTCTTCAGAAAGGATTGATTGCATGATATCTCTAACATCCATAGTTCTCAAGGTCTCAGATAACATAAAAAAAGCAGAGGCTAAGTTTGATTTGCCAATGCCATTTTCACCATATAGTAAAATCAACCTTTTAGGATTTCCCTTTTTGTCAAGAAGATTAAATTCTATATCTCCAAAAGATTTGAAGTTTTTTAGTCTTATATATTCAAACATGGTATATACCTCCACTATCATTATACCACAAAAAACAAAATAATCAAGAATGTTTTTCTTTTATTTGCGAAAAAATTACGAATACAGATAAAAAATATGTTGAAATATTGGAAAAAGCATGATATGATTGGATTGTTAGCAAACAACGGCAACGAGTGCCAATATATTTTATGTGCAGGAGGTAACAAAACATATGGTAAATGTTCAATCAGAATTTCTTACTTTTCACGACAAAATTAAACTTTCGGAAGAAAATCAAGAATTGCGCAATAAGCGTGATATTCTATTAAATAAACTGAGGAAGAATATTTCTGATAAAGCAGCATCTTTTACAACTTTTAATCAGGGAAGTTATGCTATGGGGACAGGGATCAAGCCAGACGATGGGGATTTTGATATTGATGTAGGTTTGAAGTTTGATATAGACCATGATGATTATTCGGATCCGGTTCAAGTAAAGCAGTGGGTAAAGGATGCTTTAGATGGTCATACAAAAAGTGTAAAGATACGGAGGTCTTGCGTTACTGTTACATACCAAAAAGACAAAGAACCGATATATCATGTCGATTTTGCGGTTTATGCAGCCAATAATGCGGACAAGCAAATGTACATTGCGAAAGGGAAGGAATATTCCACAGAAGAATATCGTATCTGGCAATTATCTGATCCGCAAGAGTTATTAAATTATCTGAATTCATTATATGATGATTCAGATGATAGAGCGCAGTTTAGGCGTGTTGTACGCTATATGAAAAAATGGAAGAACCAGCATTTTATTACTTCTGGGAATAATGCTCCAACAGGGATTGCACTGACAGCATTAGCATGTAGTTACTTTACGCCGTATTATTCAAAGGATTTTTTGACAAATAAAAAGGCGTATGATGATTTTAAGGCGCTGAAAAGATTAGTTAATAATATCCAAAATGCTTTTAATCTTACATGGGATAGTGATGATGGATGTTTTTATCGAACAATAACACAATCATTACCAGTTCAACCAGGAAATAATTTATTTGAAAAGATGTCGAACAAGCAAATGAATAATTTTTATAACCAGATTTCTGCAATGTATTCAAAACTCACAGAAGAAGAGGGGAAAAGCAAGAAGTCAGAAGTTTGTCAACTTATGATTGATATTTTTGGAGAGGCATTCCCTGCTGCTGTAGATCGCAGCTATGTAGGAACGTCTGAATCAGCATGATGGAAATCGCACAGTTAGAAAATCTTATAGGTAAACTAAATTATGAGAGACATGTTTTCTTTGAAATACTGCCGAAACAATCGACAGTATTTCAAGGAACTATAGTATTGCCAAATGAAAAATTAGTTTTAAAAATAGACTTCTCCAACTATTTTCCTTTGGAGTTTCCTATTTTCAGTATAGAAAATGCACAACGGTTTTATCCTCATGTTGATAATGCAGGGAAGATTTGTCTCTTTGATGATTCATCTCTCTTGATACAGACTGATATGCCAGATCAGATGTTATTAGATGCTTTTGATAGAGCCGTAGATATATTATGTATTGATCCGGAAAGTTACGAATACAAGACAGAAGTTGTGCGGGAATTTAATGCTTATTGGGCAGAAGTATCAAAGATGATATTATACACAAATCTTTCTTCATGTATGGGAAAAGAATATCAAAATTTATCAGTAGTTCGAGCCGAAAACAGATTGCTTGTTTCAGAGAATATTGTGGATTCTGAGTGCTTGTTAAAAAATAATTTTGGAGTGTCTCTGGAAAGAAAATCAAATATTGATTGCCTGCTAATACGATTGCGTTCATTTTGTATTCCACCAATACAAAAGATGTATACTTGGAAGTGGTTAAGAAATTTTATAACAAAAAATATTACAAGTAGCCAGAAAAAAGCATTTAATCTTTTTCTGACTAGAAAGAGACGTATATTTAACCAGTTTTTAATATTATCAATTCCTTCAGAAAACCAGGACATTATTGTATCATTTCATATTTTCTGTAAGAATAGTCAATTTAGAAAAATAGAAAAAATGATTAATTGCACAGTTACGCCTGTGACAACCAGACCCATAGATTATAATTTTCTTTTAAAGCGGTGTGGCGAAAATATAAATCTGGCTGAGAAATCGGTTCTTTTATTAGGCTGCGGCTCAGTAGGCAGTTATGTTGCTAGTAATCTTTGTCAATCAGGAATTTGCAAGCTTGATATTTTAGACAAAGACATTTTGAGTGTTGAAAATGTATACCGACATCTTTTGGGCTTTGATGTTGCTACAAAGAGAAAAAATAAGGCAGATTTAGTAAAGGAATTTTTGGAAAAGCAATATCCATATGTCGAAATAGATTCATTGAATTTTATAGACCGTAGTGTAGAAAGCTTTATACGAGATGTACAGCGTCTAAAAAACTATGATTTAATCATTTCAGCATTGGGCGAACCAACAGTTAATCTAGAGCTTAACAGAATTTTATATGATAAAAATGTAAATGTTCCATTTGTTGTCTGCTTTAATGAACCTTATGGTATTGGTGGACATGTTATTGCAATAAACAATTCCTCTGGTGGCTGCTTGAGATGTATGTATACAGATTTGATCTCTAGTGATCTTGTTCCTTTCAGAGCTAGTCTTGTTGCACCAGGTCAGAATTTTAAAAAGAGTCTATCAGGATGTGCTGGATCATTTGTGGAATATAGTGCTTTGGATAGCCAGCAAACAGCACTTCTAACAGTTCGTTTGTCATTGGAAGTTTTGACTGGACAGTGCAAGGAAAGTACTCTTATATCATGGATTGGCTCGGAAGATAATTTGATAAATAATGGGTTTGAAGTTTCAGAATATTATGAGCATATTAGCGGTCAAAGTTATTGCAGTATCACAAGGAAAAATATACCCATAAATGAAAGGTGCCCTATATGCTCAGAAAAACAGGATTAAGAATCAAGACCCCCAGCATGGCTATTTATATAGAAGAAAATATTTTATTAGAAATTAGCAACTATCAGAAACAGAGGCAATTCAAACTGGAGTCTGGAGGAATCATAATAGGATATTATGATTCCTCAGAAAGTGCTCTTAGGATAACAAATATAACATGGCCGCAAATAGATGATATTTGTGGTCGGTATAGATTCATTCGTAAAGAAACGGGTCATCAAGAAATAATGGATAGGCTATGGGAACAATCTGGATATAAGAAAAGTTATTTGGGAGAATGGCATACCCATAATCAACGCAGACCAATACCATCACTCATAGATTGTAATAACTGGAAAAATATCTCTAAGAGACAGCATAATTTCAACCAACAATTTTTTATAATAATTGGAACTATGTGTTCTGGAATATGGATGACTGAAGACAGAAAGATACAGAAAGTAGGAGAGTGGGATAATAATGGAACAATTATGTAAACTATACAAAAAGTATTATTATTTGATTTTTACACTACTTCTTATTTTATTTTTAATTTCGCTTGGAACAGGTGAAAATTTAAAGAAAATAGAAATTGGAGAGGTATCAGCAATTTATAATACTATAGTGGCTTTTGTACCCGAGAAATATTTGATGGCTTTACAAAGAATAAGTTTTCCAATTGGAGTCTTATTGGTAATATCTATAATATTATTTGCATGGAAGAAACGAATGAATGTTCTGTGTCATGTATCATTAGCACACGGAATGGCTCCGCTATCTCCTAATGTAAAAAAAGAATATTATATAAAGGAAGAGAATTTAGACATTGTAGGGTATTCTTACCCTAATGATCTTCATCAGATTATTACAGAACAGGATTCAGCAATAAAAGATTTTACTGCTACAAAAGGGATACATAGTTACTATGGAATAGCTCATACTCCGCTAGTTTTTAGAGCCGGATATATGTATGGGGATCAGCAAGAAATACATTTGTTTCACAGAGCGCATAATAATAGTGCAAACTTTGAAGAGTGGGATACTTCTGCAGATACAAAATGGGAAACAAGTTTTAGAGAGATACAAGAAGAAAATAAAAGTTGTAAATCAAATAATTTGATTGTTGCAATATCTACATCATTAGAAATTAAAAACATAGAGATAGCCTCTATCACAGATACGAAATGTCATATTATTAGATTTCAACTTCAAACTTTAGAATTTGATATAATTGGAAATTATGCACAAGCGGAAAATCTTCGAAAGCAAATTTTATCAAAAATAAGAGAAATCGTTAAGAAATATGATATTCAATGTATTCATATGGTAATCTCATCATCAGTAGCTTTTACATTTTTTTTAGGTGCAGGGTTCAGTTCTCAACATGACCCTAATGTTATTGTTTATCACTATGATAACGGAAAATATATATGGGGAATTGATATGAAAAGAAATGGTTCGGATGCCGTAATAATTCCGTGAGTGTAATCATAAAGTATACATGGTCTCGGCGGCGGGGAAGTAGCGGAGGAACACGGTCATGTCACAGCCCAGCGCCCCCAGGACCGAGGTGGTTATAAGGTCAAGACCGTTCATCACCTGTTCGGCGATCCATTCCACAATGCCGTCTAAAATACCCATAAATGATTACTCCTTTCCGGCGTCAGCCACTCCACTTTCCATCCGCAAAGAACGGGGTGATGTAGGCCATGATGAACCCCAGGCCGTTTAAAATCGCCCAAGTGATGCAGATGCGCTTCAGCCATGCGCGGCTTTCGTCCACCGTGCGGCCGGAGCGGGAGAAGTTCATCATCAGCAGGGCCACCGAAGCGGTGACGATAGCGGCCACGGTGGAAATCAGTACGATCTGGTTATAGACGTCCTTCATGATCTCCGTGGCTTTCGTCCATACATCTGCGGCATAGACCGGCTGGGTCGTCATTAAGAACATCATAAAACTCAGGAAGGCATAATAGGCTGCCTTTGCAGGGGAAAATCTGCGGCGGGGCTTCTTACCTGCCGGGGCAGGCGTCTGCAGTTTGTTTTTCAGTCTCAATTTGTGGACCTCCTTTAAATAAGATTTGGTTGTGGAAAGAAAAGACCATGCCACAGGGACAGGCACGGTCTTCTTTCTTTGGGCTGGCAGGCGGGGAAAAGCCGGATTACGCGGTAAGAGGCGCAAAAAAAGCACCTTTCTGGAAAGGTGCCACGCCAGCCCGGATTGCTTTTGGGTGCAGTTTTAAGCATATTTAGTGTAACATATCCCTTTTTACGGGGAAAGAGCAGAACCGTGCCAATTTTGTGCGGAATTGTGCCAATTTCGTGCCAACGGATTGGCAAGATGGTTTTATGTTAATTTGTCTTTGGAGAATGTTTTTGAAGAATCGCCGAAAAATCGCATAAAAAGGTTGATATTTCTAAAAAAATAGGATAAGATAGTAGCATATGTGAAGTACTAGAGACAGTAGGTATCTACTAATATCCTACCGAGGGAAGATTTTAGGGAGAGATGCCAAGGAAAGCGTCTTTTTTTGATGATTTTAGATGATACTTGCAATAATTACTTTTGGTAAGCATAGATATAAACAACAGAAGAGAATTACATTTTGAGAGGAGAAGAAGGAATGGAGTTAATATGCGCTAGACCACCAATAAGTTCATATAATTTTATGCGTTATCTATGTGCGTCTTTGGTCAAAAGGAGTAAAGTAATTATTGATTTGGATTCTATTACATCATGTATATATAGTTTCAAACGAGATAATGAACAATTGAAATATATGTTTGAGGATATTGAATTTAGAACAAATATAGATAATGTTATTTCTAATGACATTTCAGAGGGCATTAACAATTTACAAACATTTGGATTAGTTGGCAAATTGAACCCTAAGTATGAAAAATTAGTTATTTATTTGTCAACCGAAGAAGCAAACGAAATACTAAAAGAGTGTACACAAGAGGTTGAAGAAGCTATGATGCAATTAGCTTTGTGTTTTTAAAAGTATTTTTGACGGAGGATAATATGGGAAAAATACGAGATATTATAAGATCTCCGGAATATAAAAAAGTAGAAACTGATATAGAAGATTTCGTGAAAGAAAAATTACAAGGTTATATTCCGGTTGATACTGGAAAAAAAACAATACATGATCCGGTATGGGGATCTATTGATTATTCTGAATGGGAAATGCAGATTATTGATTGCCCTCTTTTTCAAAGGTTAAGAGATATCAATCAAGTTGGATTAGCAATGCTCACATATCCAGCAGCTAGACATTCACGTTTTGAACATTCATTGGGTGTTGCTTCGGCAGCTAAAATAATGTGTGATAAAATAGATAAAAACTCTGATAATTTTAATGTTCCTTCAGAGATAAAAAACACAATTATTTTAGCCGCATTATTACATGATATAGGACATTGCTTTTATTCCCACTTATCAGAGGCTATATATGGTGAATTAAAAGATTTTGCAGATGTAAGAAAAAAGTTTAATGACATACTTGAATTGAAACCAAAGCCCCATGAAATCTTATCATTTATGATTGTAAATACGAATCCATTCAAAGAATTCTTTTTTCAATATGTAAATTATCCTAATAAAGGTAGTGTTCGTAATACATTATTTCTTGATATTGGCTGTATGATTATTGGACAAAATATTGAACGAGATGGAAGGATTCGAAGTTATGAAACTTCTTTAATAAATGGACCTTTTGATGCAGATAAGTTGGATTATATAAAAAGAGATAGTCTAACTGCTGGACTCACATTACAATATGATATGGAGCGTCTATTTACAAAAATTCAAGTACATACAGTACCATCCAAAAACAATATAATAGAGGATCGATTGGTAATTAACTTTAATGGAATAACGGCTATAGAGGAATTAACATTTTGTAAAATAATGTTATTTAGTTATATTTATTATCATCAGAAAGTTTTGATTTCTGAAACAATGATAAAAGATTATGCCTTTGGTCTGTATAAGTTAGATATAATTAAAAAATTTTCAGATTTTTTAAGGTATACAGATTCATCCATATTGCAATTAGGAAAAATGCAGGCGGGTCAGAACCCGTTTCCCGAGTATGGAACAATGTTAAATTTGGAGGAACTTGCGAAAAATATTCATAATCGGAGATTACCGAGACGTTGCTTTGAAGTATCACAAAGTAATGTAGTAGCAATAAAACCCGTGGATGAAGAGAAGGAAGCTTTGAAATATTGTGAAAATATCTTAGATAAATGTAAAGATAGTACATACTCAGCAGAAGACTTAAAAGATGCAATGTTGAGTTTTTCGACATTTCTAATGAAAGATGACGAAGTTAAATTAGACAATCTTGTTAGTGGATTAAGGGATATGACATACACGGAAATGTTGGAAAAAAGAAAGGAATTTTATGAGGAATTCGTCAAAGAGTATAAAAAACAAGGGAAAAATGTAAATTTTACACTTTTTGATATTTATATTGTATTTCCAAAGCTAGTAAATTATGGTGCTGCTAATGAAGAAGTTGTCCTTGGAAAAGACCACCATAAGTTAATGTCGATTAATGATTTTGTCAAATTAGATCATTGGGCAAGTAGTTTTAATTCTAACAAGTGGAGAGGTTATATTTTTGTAAGTGATAAAATTGATAGAAGTATTGCTTTTGAAGTATCGGAAAGGTTAATTTTGAAAGGACAAGCAAAATTAAGAAATCCGATGGCATATCTGAAAGGAATTGAATACTAAGGGTATACAAAGGTGGGGAATAGTGATTTTTCCCACCTTTGTTTTAACTAAACTCTTGTAATGGATTATAGTTCTGGATGTGGAAACCGATGAAAGGCCCCACCTCTTTTATGTGACATTGTAACTCTATAAATCATCCCCAGGATTGTCATATAGTAAATGACCATTATTCACGTAGGCGTGATTCCTTATATGTATATATTGATCGTCCTGGTTCTCCAACGCCTTTTCATATCCAGCTTCTGTCAGAAACAGCCGCATCCTGTGCCCCTTATCTCCTATAGGCGATTCCCTCGAAAGCACATCAAACACTATCATATGTGTCACTTCCGGGTCAAAGCGTTCCAGTGCCATAATGTCATGCCCTTCCAGTTTTTGGGCATCGGACTCCTGCCTTGCCACAGCAATCATCTCCCCAATCGTCCTTGCTTTCCAGGGCAGGCGATAGTTTCTCTGAATATCACGGATCAACTCCCTGCAGTCATTTTCCGAAAGCTCACGAAGTTTCTTTAACAGATTTTCTGCAGTGGCCCTTTTATCGTGGTCACGGGTATACTGGCAGAATACAGCGATCTCCTGTATCGCATCATACCTGCGGCAGCCTTCCAGCTGGAATACCATCCTCTTTTCATCCTCGGTCAATGTTATCATATATTTCCTCCAATCCGGCCTGATCGCCTGTAAATACCATATAGCTGCTTATTTTTGTTCTCCGGCATCCTTATCATCAGGAAAGAACTTCTCCAGAATGTCGATACTGTCTTTGGATGTATACCCCCACAGGATAGAGCTGAGTGCGTCAATCGCCTCCCGCCTCCTGCGGTAATAGGTACGGAAACTAATATCCCGGATATGGGGACGCAGTTTCTCTATGATTTCCTCCACATTTCGGAGCTGCTGCGGGGAGAGGAAAGAGTAATACAGTAGCCAGTAATAACTTTCCCCATTCTTGTGTTTGGTACGGAGCAGGTCGATGGAGGTATCCAGAAGCTTAAGCATCCGGTGGCTCCGTTCGATACATTTGGCGTGATGTTCAATGCTGTGGTCTGACAAATCTATACCAGCTACATAGACAGACTCCAGAAAATCCTCGATGGAACTCCCATACTCAATCTCAAACCGGCTCCGCACCTGCTGGACGGACAGCTCCAGACTCCACACCACATCCCTGTATTTCTTCAGCAGCTTCCAAGTATCATGGTACAGAGGGTTATCGGCAATATTCATTTCATCCTGATCCTTTTTCATGCCCTGGCACCCCCTTCCCTGTCTCTTTCGGCAGAAGAGAGCGCCAGCTCAAAGGTGTAGACCGGCTTGTCCTCCCCGCAGGATACCGTCATTCCGAACCGTACAGCCCCCTTCTGTATGTGGGATATATACTCTTCCCTGCAGGCGTCAGATAAAGGATATAACTTATATATGGATTTCGGGCACCGAAAACAGGAAATGCCCTGTGCATCAAGGATCTGCGCCACTTTTGTGATGACAGTTTCCATGTTCGATTTTGAAACGCTGGATAATTCCTCTGAAACGCATACCTCATGCTCTGTAAAGGCGGAATCTGCCTGCGGATCTGTTTCATCCATTTCATCCGGCAGTGTAAGATTGATTTTCAGAACCATGGCAACCTCCTCCTTGTCAACAAGGACATCTGATATCTGGAACATGGTGGAAAGGTAGCTGTGCAGATAGATCACGCTGCCCGTTCTTCCGGGGAATGACATTAAGGAAATATAGTCCATGTCAGCAAGCTTTTTCAGCACACGCCCCGTTGTGGCTTTGGAGATGCCCCAGCGGACAGCCATTTCGCTGTAAGCTACCAGTGGGGAGCCGGTGCCGTTGCGGAAATAGACAACCGGGCCGATCTCTGAACCCTGCACCTGGCTGTCATTGTAGACAGCGGACATCCACAAGTCCAGCAGGATATCCATTTCGGAGCATCGGCCAGCGCTGACCAGTTCTGTTGCAACCACAGTGGGCATAAAGAAAAAGCCCGTATCTTTTTGACAGGGGCAGTTGTAGTCCAACACGGTATTATGCTTTTTCCAGTCGCGGATCTTGTATTTGATTACTTTCCCACGGTCAAGGAAAAGATAGGAGATAAGATGGCGTTTCTGCAGCTCATCCAGGATGGAAACGGCCTGGCACTGAAAGCGGGTACGGAACCATGCAGTCAGTTCCTTCACGGTACAGATCCACTCACCGGGGTATACCGTATAGCCAATACCGTCTATGCGGAGGTAAGAAGTACGGAAATTTGCATAGTTGCAAAGTACCGTATAATAAAAAAGACCGGAGCCCCCGCCAGTGCGAATGCTTCGGTCTGCCATTAAGTTCTGGATAAACTGCCGGTAGATCCGGCAGCGTGGATAGTCCACGATCTGTTTGATCTCTAATTGATATTCTGACATAGAACCCTCCATGTATCAGCAAAGCCTGTTCTGGAATAAAAGAACCTGTTTTTGTTGTCAGCCAACGTGGGCTATGGTAAAATCCCGAGTTTGACACTTGTGAAAGCAAAAAGCGGCTACAGACCCAGTAATTATGCGGTCTGCAGCCATTTTCTCTTTGGAAACGATTTGTGCTATTTTTTTACTGTTCCTGTTTTGGTGTTTTTTATGATGCTCCGCATGGCTGATTTTGAAATAAATTCATAATCCGTATGAAAGCCAAATGCCTTGTGTAAATCATCCGTCAGATCGGTTCGCTTGTAAGAAGGGATATAGCCGCTTTCCTTTGACAAAAGTGTTACCTGCATGGAACGAAGTGTACTTAGAATCTCGTTACAGGTATAGTTATTTCCGATCCTTTTCTCAAGCAGGCGGTACACAAGCAGGCTGATGTAACAGGTGAGGAAGTGTGCTTTAATGCGGTCTTCCCGCCTGACATAGATGGGGCGTGCCTCAAAATCTGTTTTCATGATGCGGAAGTTTTCTTCTATTTCCCAACGCTGCCGGTTGATTTTTAAAATCCCGCATATATCGTCTTCGAGGTTTGTAATGACAGCATAAAAGCCGTCATACTTTTCCTCATCCCTGATCTTGTCCAGATCAAGCTCACAGACTTTCTTTCCTGCAATCTCTCCATCATTTGTTACATTTGTGGTTTTAATAAAACGGGCAGGATCATTTTGATTCTTGCCTTTGCGTTTTTTCCCGGGCTGTTCGATCATTTTTATGGCACGTGATATCTGCTGGTCGCGGATCCTTTTCTGGTATGCCCTGTATTTTGGAGAATAGGTTACAATGACGGTTTCATCCATGTTTCCATTTACAACAGGCACTTCCTTGTAAAAGATTGTTTCGTAAATATCCGGATCGGATTCATCAAGAGTGGATATATCAATGAATTTATCGGAACCAAGTTTGCGAAACTGTTTTGGATTCAAGGCAGTCTGCCGGTCTTCCCCGCGCATCTTCTTTAGGGATTGTGTAATGACATAAGAACGGTTTCCAAAGCTGTTAAATCTGCGGTTTGACTTACTGCCAAGTCCGGCGTCCGAGCAGAAGACAAACCCGCTGCATGCAAAGTCACGTATTATCTTTGTTTCCAAAGGCTTTAAGGTCGTCTGTTCATTCTGATTTCCCGGGAACACATCAAAAGCAAGGGGAATTCCATCAGCATCCATAAACAATCCCATTGTAACGATGGGATTCGGCCTGTTTTCTTTGCTTTTTCCATACTTTCTAAAATCATCATCCTGTTCAATTTCAAAGTAATAATTCGTACAGTCGTAATAAAGAACCTTCTGGCTTCTCGGATGTACAAAGTTCGAATTACAGTATAGCTCTTCCTGAATAAAGTCGGATTCTTCAGCCATAACAGAAAGCGCGCGGTAGATGTTCTGCAGTTCATACTTAGGCGGTTCAAGCAGCGTGCGGCAGTAAGAGTAACTGCTCAGTTTGCTGGAAGGCGCCAGAAATCTTGAAAAAATCTGATCAGTAAGAATTGCGCCGAAATCATAAGTGTATTTGTGGCGTTTAGAAATCTTTTGACAAATGGAATCTAATTTCAATTCAGTGCACAGCTTTTGGAGGAACAGATATCCAATCTGAAAACAGCGTTCTTCATTTTTAGGAATATAAGCGCTTCTTGATAAAGAAACTGTAACGCTGCCTGCTTTAGCGTTGTATTCCATGGTATCTTTTTCCGCTTCTGATTTTGCCCATGCCATCATGGCATCATAATCTCCGGAAAACTGGTCTAAGAGTTCGTTCAGCTTTCCAAGTTTTCTATGGATCTGGGTAGCAGTTTTTCCATTACTTTTACGGTATGAGCGTTTAATATAGACATCTTTGTTATCTGAATTACCTGTAAGTGAGATATACATGCGAAATGCCTCTCTGCTGCTTTGTAATATAATCTTATTATACAACAAAGCGCGCAAAAGCGCACGTATTATTTTTAAAAATTTGACAAAAAAATAAGCCTTGATGGGCTTAAATAAAGGATTTTTACGATATGGTATCAAAAAGAAGTGTCAAACACCCGCCTCCATGTATCAGCAAAGCCTGTTCTGGAATAAAAGAACCTGTTTTTGTTGTCAGCCAACGTGGGCTATGGTAAAATGACATCATCCGATGTACTCAGACGTTTCTGCCTGGGTACACAGCAACAACAAAATATAGACTTTAAAATGAATTAAGCTACTCGGATTAGCATAAAAATCAGCCGATGATCCTGCTAATTTTTTGCTAATCGACGTTCCTGAAAACGGCTTTTGCTAATTTTCTGCTAATTTGATGAAAGTTGATAGTAGTAGATGAAATTGTGCAATATGCAATAAAAAGGCACAATAAACTGGGTTCTACGAGGACACTTTTGACATGAAAGAGCATGAAAAGAGGTGTAAGGTAACCGCAGGGCAAGGTATAAGTTTTCCTCCTAAGCGGTAGGTCGGGTGTTCGAGTCACCTCGGGAACGCTGGAAACATAGCCGAAAGCCTTGATTTTAGCGGGTTTTCGGCTTTATTCATTTCAGCACCAAAACTCGGATTTGCTAATATGCTAATACATTTGAAAATAGAACCTGCATGCTAATACGAGTTAAATGGTCGGATGTTCAAATAATCCGGCCTGTTTTTCTGCTAATAAAACTCCCATTTTGAAGCTTCTCAAACACCAGATTTTTTCTTTTTTGCTAATACGGTATTTTTATCCGTTCATTTGTCTGCTAATAGATTTACTCTTTATTAGCATTTTGGATAGACCTGGCAAATTCTATTAGCAGTTCAAGATTGGATTTCATAAGCTGCTGCAATACCTGTTCTGCGGAATTTGCTTCATCTTTATCATTTTTCTGTGGCTCACTGATACCTTTGCCATCAAGGAAATCATCCATCTTGCCGGCCAGCTTTTCACGCTCACTTGCAAAAGAATGTTTCCCATAACGTCTGGTCAGCATCTCTAGATTGGACCATCCGTCAGCCTGCATAACCGAATTGTAATCACCTCCGGACATAAGAAGTTTGGTGGTGGCGCTGGTGTGACGCAGACTGTGGAATACAATTTCCTGGGGATCCATATCAGGGTCATTCATTTCAGTCAGGATTTCCTTAAACCGTTTATTCAGGTGTTCTGTCATAATGGGACGACCATTGGCCTGGCAGATGGTAAGGTTATAATCCATGTAGCCATCCGGTCCTAATTCCTTTTTCAGCTTGTCCTGCATTTCCTTCAATACAAGCAGTGCATTCAGAACACTCTGGGGAACATCCACATTTCGTATCGTGTCGTCACTCTTGGGCTGTTTCAGAACAATCATAGTCTTGGTTCCCGGATAAAGATTTGGGAACTTGAAAAGAATGTTCATCTTCGGCATATCCATGTTCTTCTTGGATACTCTGTCGATTGCCCGGTCAAAATGGATGATCTGTTTTTCAAAATTGATCTTGTCCCACTGCAGACCACCGATTTCACCACCACGCACGGTACATCCAATGGCAATTAGAATCGCACAGTGGATTAAGTAATAATCATAATATTCGGGACGGTTGGTAAATTCTAGAACCTTTAAAATCTGCTCCGGCTCCAGAATTACCCTTTCCTTTTCGTGATGTTCAGGGAGGGTTGCATTAAGGAATGGATTTTTACTAATATACTCCCAGCGCACCGCAAGATTGAAGGCACACCGCAGTACCTTATGAATGTCATGGATGGTAGATGCCGTGATGTGTTCCCGCATGGGCTTCCCCATATTGGTAGCCGGTTCTGCTTCTGTTTCCAGAAAATGATAGTAGTCATCTACCGTTTTTGTTTTGATAGAACGGAGCTTTTTGTCACCCAGGTAGGGATGTACATAATTCTCCAGCAGTCCGTTATTGCCGTCATAGGCAGATGCCCTCCATTTTTTCAGGCCATATTTTTCAATGAACTCATAAAGAAATTCACTGACTGTCATATCCCTGCTATCTACTGTAGTAATGGTATTTGTCGCCTGCTCATGTTCAATCTGGGTTTTCCTGCTTTTGGCCGTGGAATAACTGAGTCCGGATTCCCAGACCTGCTGACGCTTTTTTCCGGTTCCCTGATAATAAACAACAGAATATGATTTTCCTCTTTTTACAATAGATGCCATACTGATTCTCCTTTTTTATTTGCTGTCCAGCCATTCATCGAAGGAAGGTTTTGACACCCTGACATACTTCCCTACCCTGACCGTTTTAAAGAGGGACTGAGAGCAGAGATTGTAAGCCATACTGCGGCTGATCTGCAGGATTTCGGCAATCTCCTGGACAGAATAAGTCCTTTTTTCATTAGTGGCTGGCGTTTTCATGATCTTTTCATCAGCTGCCATATACGCTCCTTTCCTTGCAGCTGAAACAGAATCAGCATAATCCTTGAAAATATTCTCCATATATAATATACGAAGTGAACCGCTGAGATTTCAACTGCAATTAGCAAAAAATATATTTTATCCACATGGCGCCCTGGGCCACTTCCTGCGCCGGAGTTTCCGCCGCGTATTTTCAGGCCATGCTGTGCAGCGATTAAGCAGAGGCAGGCTTTTTATGGCAGACCTGTCCCATGCACCTGTATAACTCCCAGTACCATGCTATAAAATTGTCAATGTACGTTCTATGGCATCTTTTTAAATGACCTATATAATAATAAAATAGGGTGAAAACCAGATATTTCTGCAAGAATCAGAAATTTTTTAAATTTCTTTCATACTATATATAGTTTTAAGTTGTTGACTGATTCCATATCTTGTGTTACACTTCCCTTGTAATTGATTTTTGTGCGCATCCTTTTATGGAGATACAGATGGAAACGTCTGTATGCGGCATAGCCCCGCATTGCACACGCTGTTAAGTTTGTATGATTGTGCCAGCAGTATCATTACGCCCTGTAAGTGATATACCGCTGGTTTTATTTTAAAATTATTGGTAAAATTAGATTATCTCTTTAGAAATTCTTATATGTCGGAATAGCCTGTATTCGCGGGATTTTCCGGCAGTTTAGATATGGGGAGAAGTTCACATATACCCTCATAGACCTTTAGGTTTTCCCTCTGGGCGGTAGAAAAAAGTAGTAAATTGGTCTGTGGCTATGCTGCAATCAACCTTTCCATTTCAGCCCTTGCGGAAGCGAATGTTGCGTGTGCGTAATAGTTCAGCGTCATGGTGATGTTGGAATGTCCCATGATATACTGTAACGCTTTCGGGTTCATGCCAGCATTGGCTAAATTGGTGCAGAATGTATGGCGCAGGGTGTGGGGTGTCATTACTTTGGGTAACGCTTCCTCATGGCACTTGTTGTACTTCTTTGCAAGCCCCCGGAACATGGTAGCATAGTTCACATTCGTTTTCGGGCAACCGTCCCGGTTGAGGAAAAGGAAACTGCTGTAACCGTCAACGGTGATCAGTTTCGTTCCTTTGCGGTTCTCCAACACGCGCCCCAACGCTTCATACACTTTTTCACTCATTGGAATTTGTCTGATACCGTTCTGCGTTTTGGACTTCTCTATGTAGTAGCCTGTTTCTGCGCTCCGTAAAAGCGGGTGGTCTACATTGATTACCCGGTTTTCAAAGTCAAGGTCGGTTTCAGTCAGCCTGCAGAGTTCGGAAATCCTAAGCCCCGTCCCCAGCAGTATGATAACCTCGTCACGGTATTTCTGATAGACGCTATCACCTTACATAAAGGATAAAAGGCTTTCTTCCTGCTTTGTTGTGAGGGGTACTTTCGGCTCTGTGTCGTCCCCGATCATGGTGTTTAGCTGGAAGTCAAAGGGGTTCTTCCTTATGCAGTCGTCCTGTATCGCTGTGTAAAAAGCAGCTTTCAGGGAACGCTTGTCATTGTTTATAGTCTTGTAGGATATTCTCTTTTCTTTCATGCGCAACGCCCATTTTTTCGCGTCGGACAGCTTCGCACTGTCAATGGGGCAGGAACCAAGTTTATCCGCTTCTAACAGCTTCATCAGCCGTTCGCGCCCCTTTGTGGTGTTATGCCTTACATTCCCCCGGTGGCGGTTCTGCTTCGCGTAAAGCTCGCAGACGGTCATTTTCTTTCCAATTGTGTCTATCCCGTCGTCAAGGTCTTTTTGTATCTCTTTTTCCTTTTCTCTAAGGGATATGTCATCACGCTTCCCGGCTGGGGTCTTGTCCGTAGACACTAACTTCCACACATAGACAAATTGCACTTTACCAAAAGTATCGGTATATTTGTATGCATATCTCCCGTCTTTTCTCTGACATTGTTTTTGCTCCTTTCCGTGTCGTAAAGAGCCTTGATATGCCTGTATTTATTGTAGCAGATTCATGGCGGCTAACTCCTTTAGCCGCCATATCTTTAGGCAAAGATTCTCGCTTCTGTACTAAAAGAAACGACGGCTTTTTTTCTTTTGCCGTCGTCCGGCAGATTATTATTCTATATTCATTTCTAAATGCCCTGTAAAATTGTTTCCAATAACGCCAATATAGTTCCCGCCTTCCGGCAGTGTTATTGTTTCGGAATAGCTGCCAGTTGCTTCAAGCAGGATCATCGGATTATCACTGCCAGAAACCCAAAACACTTGCGCTGTTCCCTCGGTAATTTCCAAGTCGCAGGAAACAGAAATATCTTTGCCGTTTTCACGCTCGATAGAAGTTCCACCAAAAAGATATTCTGTTTTAGAAAAGTCCTTATAATCTGCCGTATAAGTCCCTGTATAACAATCATCCCCATATGCCCGATCCCCTTTCAGTGAAAAATCGCTTGTGAGTGCTGTATTTCCGGCTGTTTGGACAACCTTATTATACTGATCTAAGATTTCATCTTTTGAACACCCTGTAAGTGTCAAATTAAATATCAAAACACTTATTGAAAGGAAATGGAAACGTATTCTCTTATAGCACATGACATCAGCCTTTCTATTTTTAATTCCAAACCTATAACCGCCCTTATTCACTCGTTGGTCCTGTATAGTTGCTCTGCACAGCGGCAGGAAGTTCATCATATTGCACCTCTTTCCATTCAAGAACACCCCGGATCGGCATTACCGTTAAACGGATAAAAGCTCCCTCTTTCAATTCCTTTGATGTTCCGAATGTAATGTCTTTTCCTTTTCCATTCTCATCGTAAGAAAATAAAGTGTATGAGTAATCCATACTTCCACTAAAGTTAATTACACCGCCTTTTGATTCGGTCTGTTCTATTTTACTGTTATCAATCTGTGAATAGTAGTATGTGCTGCCACTTCCCGAAAGGAACCACATACAAAAAACCAATAAAACCTACAATAAGTATTACAACTGCTGCAATCCCGATAGACATTTTTTTCTTCATTCCTATATCCTCCGCTACCAACCTTTTTTTGTTATTGTTTTTTTGTGCTTTTTTGCTGCCTTGACTGGCACGTTTCCTTTTGCAGTGAATACAAGAACAGCAGTAATCATCAATACGGAAATCATACTAAACAGACAGATTAACACATTCCAATGTACAGCCGGATCGTAGCTTCGATAGCTTATTAAGCCTAAACTTGCAGTAACAGGATAAATATTTGCTAATGCAGCATTTCCAGAGGCAAACATACCACCATAGCCATAAACAAAAGCAATAATTGTTCCAATCATATGTCCGTTTGATATACGGGCAGCGAATGCAATTACAGGCATGACTGCAATATACAAAAACAGACAGTTGAGAATAATCTGAATAAATGTCTGCAATATTGATGTTACAGAAATTCCCGGAAATCCCATCATCAAATCAGCGATTACCGTAAATGCCGCACTTACCAGTCCAAAAAACAAAGAAAGCAATGCACATACAAGCAGTTTCCCCCACAATAAACTGCTATATGAAACAGGTATCGTCAAAATACTTTTCAGCGTATCGTCTTTTGCTTCCCTTGCTATAATATATCCGGCAATCAAAGCAATACACATGGGAAAAATCATGGTAACATTATTTTTGATCACCTGTTCCGTAAAGAAAGAAAATGTCCAGACCGTTCCGTCCAATGCTGTTGTGGAAAAAAGCGTTAAAACGACGGAGAGCAGCATCAGGAAAACACCTGCCCATATCATATGATACCGCTTTAATTTCCATATTTCGGTCTTAACCATGCGAAACATATCATTCGTCCCCTCTCTTTTTATACATATAATCAATCACTATAACGGAAAGCAAAGCGATAACGGCTAAAATAGTGATTGTCTGAAATGTAGTCGGAATTAAATTTTCCAACATCCCCACACCGTCCATAGTGCCATGCGCGGTTAAATTTCCTGCGCTCCACAGGGTTGTAAGCGGAATTGGCATCAGCCAGCACATCGCTTTAGGCAGTGCGCCAAAAGAGGATTCGGCTGTCATACTTAAAACACTGTAAAAAACACACAATAAAACAGAAAATATATAATTCTTGCTAAAGAAAACAACAAGGACGATTAACGGCAGCGTCCCGGCTGTAATAAAAATTCCCATTTCCAACGCAAAAAATAATCTATAAGCAATACTGTTTACTTCTGCAATCAGCCCGCCGCACAGGATTGTTATAAGAGCTGATGTCAAACTAAAAACAATCCCAAAAAAGAACAGGACAATAATCTTTGCCAAAATCATCTGTGTGCCTGTTATGGGAATTGTGCGCAGATTTTTGAAAGTATCATTATCCCGTTCCATAAAAAAGAGCATGGCTGCAATCACCCCGATCATGCACGGTAAAAGCAATTCTACCCCATAGCCCATAACCGACTGAAAGTAATCATTGAAAATCGCTATCTTACTGTCATATCGTTCTGCTGTCTGCGGCATTGTCATCAATACGGTTAGCGGCACGGGAAATAAAAACGCAGAAAGAACAACCAGCCATATAAATTTTTTGCGCTTTAATTTTGCAAATTCGCATATAACCAGTTTAAGCAATCCCCTCACAATGTCGTCAACTTAAGCCATAGTTACTCCTTCTTACATAGCAGAAAAAAATTCAAAAAAATTAATAAAAACACTTGACAGGTACGCCGAAAAATGTTGCCACGCAATTAATTATCTTATTGATTGCGAGGTATCCATATGTTCAAGAAAAACAGCATCTGTAAGCTTATTAAAAATGTTAAAGACCTTATTGCTTCTGCTTCGTTTAAAGAAAAGCACTGTCTCGAAAAAACTGCCTTTACAAGAAACAGAAAGCTTTCATTCCAGGACATAATGTATTTTGTGCTGAGTATGCCGCAAAAGTCACTGACTACAGAACTGGATTTGTTTTTCGATAAAAAAAACTTTTCCATTTCCAAACAGGCTTTTTCAAAAGCGCGCTATAAAATATCACCGCTTGCTTTTGAAGATATTTTTAATTTATCGACCGACCTGTTCCGGTTCACAAACCATCCCAGGACATGGGATGGATACCGTGTATTTGCCGTTGACGGTTCCGAAATTGCCGTTGACCACAACAAAAACAACGAGACTGAATTTGGCTTAAAAGGTGGCAATCAGCACTCTTATCCTTCCGCGAGACTGACAGCATTATATGATGTTACGAATGACCTGATTGTGGATGCTGTATTTACGGGAATATCCGTTGGCGAAAGAGAACATGCCCGCAAACTTCTCTCATCAGAGGCGCTCATAAATGGCAAAGGATACAAAAACTTAATCCTGTTTGACCGTGGCTATCCATCTAGAGAGCTGATATACGAACTTGAGGATAAGGGATTTTTTTACCTGATCAGGTGTACGCATTCCTTTCTCTCATGTGTCAATGAATGCCCTGACGGAGAGCATAGCGTATCAGACATCCACAAAGGCAGAACAGTCAGCCTGCGCGTAATAAAAGACACCTCCGGGGAAGAGCCGCATATACTTGTCAGCAATCTTTTTGAAGAACATCAGGATATGCATTACCATCAGTACCTTTACCACAAAAGATGGTCAATAGAGACTAAGTATGGGGAACTTAAAACAAGGGTACGGTTGGAGAATTTTTCCGGGAAAAATCCCCAGGCAATTCGCCAGGAACTGTATGCAGTTTTATTTATATCAAACCTGTCTGCATTGATTAAATCCTCTACAGAAAATGAAATCAGGGAAGAATTGAACAGGGGCAGACATAGATACCAATTAAACAGAAGCTACATCATAGGCGCAGTTTCCAGATATATCCGGTGTTTAATAAATATCCGGTGTTACAAGGATAAACTGCAGCAATTGATTCAGCGCGCCAAAAACGTAAGGTCCATTATCCGTCCAGACAGACATTTCAAAAGGAAAGTGAGTCATCACGGAATAACAAATGGTTTTTTCATACGCGTAAATTTATAGTTAGCGGATTTTCGGCTTAAGTTGACGACATTGAATCCCCTCACCCCCTGTTACACGTTTGAAGTAATCTTCAAGGCTTTCTTCTAAAGTTGCGGCTTCCGATACTTCCAAGCCATTTTCTACAAAAGCAGTAACAATTTTTCCTATTGGTAAATCAAGGTTATGCACCTGTATATTGTGGTCATCCTGTATGGTAAACTGGCTTTCATGAAAGATACGTTCTAAAATTCTTGCCGCCTGTGCCGTATCAGAAACAATAAACCGGATATGCTTGCTGCTCTTTGCTTCCAGTTCTGCAAGACTTTCTTCTTCCAGCAATGTACCGTGGTCAATAATGCCTATATCATCAGCCAATAATGCAATTTCAGAAAGGATATGACTGGAAATCAAAATTGTTTTTCCACGCTCATTGCAGAGGTCACGGATAAAGGAACGGACTTCTGCAATTCCAATCGGGTCAAGACCGTTAATCGGTTCGTCCAAAATCAAAAGTTCCGGGTCATGCATAATGGCAAGGGCAATCGCCAGCCGCTGTTTCATGCCAAGTGAATATTGGGAAAACAGCTTTTTATCTTTGTAAGGCAGACCAACCAGATCAAGTGCGTTTTTAATTGCGCCTCGGTTCGGCACACCCCGCAGGGTAGCAAAAATACGCAGGTTTTCCGTAGCGGTAAGATTCGGATAAAATCCGGGGGATTCAATCAGGCTGCCAATACGGGGCAGCAGCTTCTTTTCATTTGCCGCCAAAGGCTTTCCCCAAATCGACACTTCCCCGGAAGTCGGCTGCGTCAGTCCGAGCAGCATTTTCATTGTGGTCGTTTTTCCGGCTCCATTTCTGCCAAGCAGACCATAAATACGCCCTTTTTGAACATGAATGTTCAGATTAGCAACACTTTTTTGTGTTCCGTATTGCTTTGTAAGATTTTTCGTTTCAATTACATATTTGCTCATTGCAATCCTCCTTGTTTTGCGGAGTAAAATGCGACTGCCTTTGCAGGAGCAGAGGATTTTACCTCCTTTTCATATCTGCCATTCTATCACACCAACCTTGCATTAACCTTGCACCAATCTTGCATTAACCTTGCAATTTGGAGAAGGAAGATTTTTACAAATAATTACTCCCGCCGTAAGGGGGCGGGAGCTGATTAGTCTATCAAAGGAAAAAACAAGGTGAAAATTGTTCCTTTCCCCGGTGTGCTGTCTGCCGTTATTGTTCCGTTTAATTTTTCAACAAGCTCATGTACGATAGACAGACCAAGACCGCTGCCTTTTTCAGACCGTCCTTTATCGCATTTATACAGCCGATCAAAAATATGCTTTAAGTCCTCCTTGTCAATCCCTATTCCATTATCAGACAGGAGAATTTTTATATTCCCGTTCTGTTCCGATAAAGCGATTTCAATTTTATCTGCATGGCTATGGGAGATTACATTTTGTATCAGGTTGTTTAATATCCGCATATATCCGTCCGGGTCAATCTGCACCCGGAAAGGCTGTTCTGGAATGTCAATCGTGAAACCTACCTGTGTATCTTCAAATATCGGTATCCAGTCAATTAGTATATTCCGTGTCAGCTCTGTTAAATCAATCTCCGCTATGTTCATGGAAAATTCATTAGAACCTAACTTAAACCAATCAAAAAGCACGTCTATATATTCTTTCAAGTCATGCGCTTTCCGGCGGGCAGTTTCTATATAGTCGTCACGTTCTTTTCCGTCTACAATCCCTTTGTGTGCAGCGTCCAAATACCCAATCAGTGTGGTAAGCGGTGTCCTTACATCATGGGAAAGGCTCGTCATAAGCTGCCTGTTTGTTTCGTCCGTCTGGTGATAGGCAGAAAGCCTTTTTTCATAAGACAGGATAATATCATTGATTGCATAAGCAAGTGGGGCAATAAGCTCATGTGTTTCTGCTAAAATACGCCTGTTTCCATTCCCATTTTTTATATCTTCTAAAGCGTCAGATATTTCCGAAATCTGCTTTTTTACACGCCGGACGGTCAGCGCAGAACTGCAAACAGAAAAAAGGACAATCACTATTCCAATCACAATGACAGCTTCTGTAAACAACGATCATACCTCCTTACTGAAATGATAGCCAATCCCTTTTACCGTCTGTATATATTTAGGGCTGCCGGGATTTTCTTCTATTTTTTTCCGCAAACGGCTAATGATTGCCATAATATTACTATCATCATACACATATTCTTCGCCCCATACTTTTTCATATATTTGCTGTTTTGTCAGTATTTTTCCTTGATTTTTAGCAAGGAACAGAAGAAGATCAAATTCTTTCGGGGGAAGTTCATATTCTCCATTTATTGTGACAATGGAACGGCTGTTAAAATCAATCGTCAACCCGTCAAACTCAAATTTCTGTGTCTGTCCGTCTTTTTGGTTGAAGCGGGTATATCGTCTAATCAATGAAACAATACGGGCAACCAGCTCGTCCATATCAAAAGGTTTTGTTAAATAATCATCGGCTCCCGCCCGCAAGCCACGCACTTTTGAAGCGCTGTCATTTTTTGATGTAAACATTAAGATAGGCAGACTGCTTTCTTGTCTAATCTGTTCTAATGTTTCAAAGCCATCGAAACCGGGCATCATTACGTCCAGTATGACAAGCTGGTATTCCTTTTCTTTTAGTTGCAGCAAGCCGGATTTCCCGGAATAGCAGCAGTCAGCTTCTATATTCTCTTGTAAAATACTCTGTTTAATCAATGCACAAAGCTCTTTATCATCATCAATAATTAAAACTTTATTCATGTTTTTTCTTCCTTTCTGCTTTCAACCGGGCATCTGTTGGTTTTTCAGCGTCTTTTGGTATCAGCCATAGCCGACTAAATTTTGCTACACCTGGTATGCGGTTTTCCTCACATAGCTTTTGCACCCGTCTTTCTGAAATGCCCCATTTCTTCGCCGCTTCTGGGGCAGAAATAAACTCTAACATTTTCGGTCTCCCTCGCTTTCCTAAGTTCTATCACTATAATTATATACGGTTAGCCGAATGAATTCAAGAATTTAAATAATGCTTGGCATTTTAATCGTCTTGTACGGTGTTGTAGGTAGTGAGAGAACTATTAAGATGGTTTGGGATATTTCCCAACAAGCAAATCTGTCCGGCAAGCCGCAGACGGGCAGATTTACGGAAAAGGGTACTCTTTTCCTATGCTTGCTCGGAAACTTATTTTTTCTTTGGTAGCTTTTAATCCGTTTGCTTCCATTCCGGCTGTGGTACTGTTTTCCCGTCAAAGGGAGAGTGGCTAGAGGAACGGAAAGGAAGGGATAGGAAAGGGTGTTTTGTTAATTGCATTGGATTTTCTAATATTGGGCAAACTCGGTTGAGATTCTTTTGGAAAATAGGCATATTTTGTTTCTATTGTGTAACATGAGGGTATAAAAAGCGGCGTTTCCGTTCTCCCTGTTATGGGATAGAGAAACGCCGTGTCTGTGTCATATTCAATTTTCTTTTATTCGTTCAATGCTGTACTGATATTAGAGCTTGTAGAAATTCTGCTTGTATGCCTGTAAATCAAGGCTTTTTGAGATAATCAACCATTTTTTCAATAGTTATGTGTTAAAAATTTATAATCTCTGTTCAGAGCAGGAATGACACTGGTTCACAGGAAACTGCGGACGCCAGGAATAAGAAAGTCATTCCTGCTTTTTTGCTGCCTGAAAGCCGGAAGGCATATAAGGATACAACAACAACATTCACAAGGAAGAAAGGAAGGTGAAGATCGATTGCAGAAAGTAAGATGGCTGGATCAGGACTGTAACAAATGCGGTAAGCAGTTAAACAGCTGGGAGGATCGGTTATCGAAAACCCTGGCGTACAAATATCCGTGCTGTGAATCCTGTATTACCGGGGAATATGATATGTCGGCGGAAAGGCTGCGGGACCGCATGGAAAACTATTTTGGTATGCGCCCCTGCCAGGGGCTGTGAGGAGGAACAAAATGAGAGAAAAAGAACATGAGAAATACAATGCTTTGACAAAACGGCTGCTGGAGGAAGGATTCAGCGCAGAGCACCATCCGGACTATGTAAGGGTTGACGTACCCATGTGGCAGGAAAAGAGCCTTGATAATTATGACGGAGGCTTTACTTATGAAAGATGGTGGATATTTGAGCGGACTTTTAAGACGCCCTGCGGCCTGCAGTGCAAAGGACTCCAGTGCCACAGCAACATGAGTTACATGGGGATTGAGTGGACTTTTGAAAATGATATGGCTACCATCCACTGCCCTTATGAAAAGAAAGAGTGTAAGTTGAAACACGAATATCTCCAGGAGCATGATGTTATCTTAGAAATGACTTAAGCGGCACACTGTTTGAAGGGCACTCTGTCAGGACAGAATAAAGGAGAGAGTGAGGAACCACTATTTTACGAAACTCTTTTTTTCTGAATACCACGGCCGGTATTTTTCCTTTGAGATCCAGAATGTCCGTGCAGAGCGCAGGGAAAGCTGGGATCTGATGCAGGACCTGGAGGATATCTGGAACGGAATCCAAATTGTGCATGCTTCCGATATGGAAAGACGGGATTCAGAGAATAAACGGGAGAGACGGCGGCAGTCACGGGAGTCCGCAGTCAGGCGTCTGGTCATGCATGTTTGAGGACATATATCCAATATACACAAAGGAACCTTTTAAGACAGAGGGCGGGTAGAAAAATGAAGGGATGTGCGGTTAATACCGGATGACCTGAACTATATATAGGGTATTGACAGGAATAAGAAACAGAGATATATTTCAGATATCTGAAATATATAGGATTGGAGACAGGTGATGGATTATCTGACCACTGTGGAAGCAGCAAAAAAATGGAATATATCAAGCCGTATGGCCGCTTACTATTGTGAAGCCGGACGGGTGAAGGGTGCAATTAAGAAAGGAAAAAGCTGGCTGGTGCCTGATTCTGCCGAGAAACCTGTGGATAAACGACATTTCAAAAAGACGGTGAAACATAAGGATGACTGGAAGAGGAACGGGAACGGGAACGGGGATCTTTTTACAGCGGATCATGGGGGCGGTGACCAGGCATCTGCGGTCTACCATACCAAAGACGTGTTCCGGTATCTGGGATTTACCAGGGAAACTTTGCGCTATTATGAGGAAATCGGCCTACTCAGCCCTAAGAGAAGCCAGGGGAGCCAGTACCGGGAATTTGACCTGTATGACATGTCCCGCCTGATGTCCATAGACTTTTATAAAAAACGTGGTTTTTCCCCTGTTGAGATGAAGGGTCTGCTGAAGGAAACAGGAACAGAAGGCTATGACAGACTGTTTCAGCAGCAGCTTGACCGTCTGCAGGAACAGATTATGCGGCTTGAGGAAATGCAGGAACGGCTAAAGGAAACAAAGGATTTCTGCCGGGATGCCGTTTACGGGGAGGGAAAGTTTGAAATCAGGGAACTGAAACCATATTGTGTCAGGGAAGCATTCCCAGAGGTTGGCTCTTTTGAGGAATACCAGGAAAAAGTACTGCGCCATCTTGACCTGGAGAAAGAGGACATTCTTTCTAATGTAGTCAGGGCAATCACTTTTGATGAATCAGGATATAAGGGTTCTGAAATGTATGTGGTAAAACCTGCCGAAAAATCGGATAACGGGGACAGGGGCATGTTTTTGGAGCATGGGAAATGTCTCTATACCACGCTGCTGGCAGATAATGATGACACATCCATTCCTGAAAAGATGTTCCAGTCCTGCCATGAATGGGCGCTGCGGCAGCAGGCGGCATTCCGGGGAATGGTCTATATTTTCGTCCGCCTGGTTATGCTGAATGAGAAGGCGGACAAGCATTTTTATGAGGTTTGGGTTCCGCTGAAATAAGGAACCGTAAAAATTTTTAAAATCCCATGTTGACCTGGGGGTTCCCACCTGCCTTACTCTGTATGGAGAAAGGAGGTGGCTGTAATGAATCATAGAAAAACATGCTGCGGCAGAGACTTTACGCTGGTGGTTGCAGGGCAGATTATCTCCCTTTTTGGCAACGCAATCCTGCGTTTTGCTCTGCCCCTTTATTTACTGAAGGAAACAGGTTCATCCGCACTGTTCGGAACCGTGACAGCCCTCGCATTGCTGCCGATGATTCTATTGTCGCTTTTAGGGGGCGTGCTGGCCGACCGGGTAAATAAACGCAATATCATGGCCGGTCTGGATTTCCTTACGGCTTTTATAATCCTGGTATTTTACGTTCTTGTCGGAAGGGCGCCGGTGATTCCGTTGTTTATTGTAACTCTCATGCTGCTGTATGGTGTTTCTGGTACATACCAGCCGGCTGTCCAGGCCAGCATACCGGCACTTGTTCCCAAAGAGCGAGTGCTGCCGGCAAGCGCCATCGTAAACCAGATTGGTTCTCTGGCGAGCTTTATCGGGCCTGTAATTGGAGGTATGCTGTATGGATTCTGGGGGATTGGGAGTATCCTGAAGGTCAGTATCCTGTGCTTTCTCATGTCCGCTGTTATGGAGCTTTTTATTGTGATTCCTTTCCATAAACGGTCAGAGGAAAAAACAGTAATCTGCATTGTGAAAGAGGATATAAAGGAAAGCACAAGGTTTCTGAAGGAGAAAAAGCCTGTATTTATCCGCATCTGTTTTATCATAGCAGGGTTCAATCTTTTTTTGTCATCTATGATAACCATTGGTATTCCGGTTATTATTGTGGAAAGGCTGTCTATGGCAGACCAGCTTCTTGGCATTACACAGGGGCTGCTGGCAGTGGGAGGGATTATTGGCGGGCTGTTCACAGCTGCTTTTGAAAAAATGCTTAACCCTGGGAAAGCATACACTCTTCTTTTGCTGTGTGCGTTTTGCGTATGTATGATGGGAGTGGGGATGCTGCTTCCGGAGCAGACCCATTTTTTAAAGTATCTCATTCTTTCCGGAGCAGGGATGCTGGTAATGATATTTTCTACCATGTTCAGTATACAAATGCTGGCGGTTGTGCAGACACAGACGCCGGCACATCTGATTGGCAAGGTAATTGCCTGTATAATGGCATTTATCATGTGTGCCCAGCCTGCCGGACAGCTGCTGTACGGGATTCTCTTTGAAGAGATGTCCAAAGGGACACCTTTTATCATGATTGGAACAGGCGCTGTTTCCTTTCTTATCGCGCTGTATGCAAAAAATATTTTAAGGGAATTAGGAGGAAATGGGTGCAATGAATGAGAAGATACTGAAAGTGCGGAATGTGGCAAAAGCTTTTAACGGCAGGGAAATGATACACGGAATGAACCTGTCCGTAGAACGTGGTATGATCTATGGGCTTCTTGGGGTGAATGGAGCCGGAAAGACCACAACCTTCAAAATGATTACAGGACTGCTCCGTCCGGATTCGGGTGAAATTATATTCTCAGGCACATCTGTTTCAGGACAGGATAAGGGATTTTTACGGGAGATGGGAATATTGATTGAAACACCGGTATTCTATGAACATTTGTCAGCCAGGGAGAATTTGGAACTACATCTGCAGTACATGGGCTGCGGCGTGGATAAGATTGAGGAAGTACTTAATCGGGCAGGGCTTCAAAACACCGGGAGACAGCCTGTCTCGAAGTTTTCCCTGGGAATGAGGCAGCGTCTGGCGATTGCCAGGGCGATCAGCCATGGGCCAAAGCTGTTGGTACTGGATGAGCCAGTCAATGGACTTGACCCTGTGGGAATCCGGCAGATGAGGGAGCTGTTCCTGTCACTGGCCAGGGAATCCGGTATGACGCTGCTAGTCTCCAGCCATATTTTAAGCGAGATAGAGCATGTGGCCGACCGGGTGGGTGTACTGGCAGACGGCTTCATCGCAAAGGAGGTGTCCATGGACCAGGTCAGAAAAGACTGCCCGGAGGGGCTGGAAGATTACTTTTTCAATATTATGAATGGAGGTGGCAGAACGTGAATCTGTTGAGGATGGAACTTAAGAAAATGAATATCAGGCCATATTGCATTTCGGCGCTGGTTATATGTTCCTGCTTGCTGGGGTTATTTTATATTTTTGCATGGGTACCCCATCTGGAATCGGGGTCTGAAGCTTCCGAGATTCTTTTTTCTTCTTACCGTGGGATAGCGGCGGTAGGGGGTGCGATTGCGCTTATGGCTTTTTCCGGGCTGGCTTCTGCAATGGGGTTTGGCTATGTGATTAAAGAATACAGCGGCTCCTGCGCAATTTTACTGTTCAGCTATCCAATTGACAGGAAAATCGTGGTGTGGGTGAAGACAGGGCTGCTTCTAGCATTTATTACGGTAGCGCTGCCGGCATGTACTTATGGGAGTTTTCTGGCATTCGCTGTCACTGGGCACATGCTTTCCCTGGTGAATAATGACCTGTATATCATGGACCTTTTACTTATCTATCGGGATACACTGATACTGGCATTCCTTGCTGATGGAATTGCACTTTGCGCTATTCGGATTGGGTTCATAAAAAAATCCAATTCCATAACAGTACTCAGCGCTGTTCTTCTCAGTATGCTGTTGGCAAATATGGCAGCAGACATAAATAATCACCTGACAGTGGTAGAAGGGGTTACAATCGTAGTTTTGTTTGTAGGGCTACTGTTCATTTTTGATATGGCCCGGAGGATTGAAAGGATGGAAATATGAGGGCAGCAGGGATAGGAGGCAAAGGGAAGATGATAAATTTAGAACGTAAAGAATTAAGCGGTACTGAGAGAAAAACGATGCAGGTATTTTTGATGTATTCCTTTGTGATCGCGTGGGGGAGCGAGGCGGCAATGATCGTTCTTTACAGATTAAACCTGCTGGATGAAAAGTTAATGCAGATATTGTACTATGTGCTGTTGGGAGCCGGATGTGGGATGGCTCCGGCCTATGCAGCGTTTATTGCTGAAAGGAAATATGCTTCTGTTACATGGAAAGGATTTCTGAAAAAGATTTTACGGACGGACAGCAGGAAAAGAAGCTTTATCATCCTTATCTTATTTGGGGCAATCCAATTTGGAGCCTGTGTCCTACAGGAAAAGTACACAGGGAATCCGTGGTATCTGTTTATCCTCTTTATGCCATTGATGATTTATGGCGGGGGTTTAGAGGAAATCGGGTGGCAGGGGGTTTTCCAGCCTGTACTGCAAAAAAGATTCCCATTCCTGGCAGCAGGAGTCATAGAGGGTATCGTATGGAGCATCTGGCACCTGCCTTTATGGTTCATTCCCAACTCATCACAGAGCGCATACAGCTTTGCAGCTTTTACCCTGTTCTGTATTACTTTGGGAGTGACTTTAGCAGCGGCACACAGGATTACAGGAAGCATCTGGGTTTCCATTTTGCTCCACGCATGGTCCAATACAGTTTTAGGGGGAATGTACACCCTGACTTCGCTGTATCGGTTCCCTAGTGCCAGGACTTTGATGATAAGTGTGGGGCAGATTTTTGTGGTAACGGGGATTCTATATTTATATTGTAGGAGAACAAATTTTTGTAAAAGCAGAATGGTGTAAAGGTATGAATGAGAAGTTTTTTCCATCACAAAGGAAAAGCAGGAGCATATTATCAGATCTGCATATGAGGTGTTTTCCAAGCCTCTATGTCAAAAATTGCAGATGCCGGCAGGGGATTCTGTTAAAAAATTGCATCTTGTTATAAGGACGATTATACCTGCAATGGTAGTTTGGTACGCTACTTTTTAAAGATAAATACAAAAAAAGAAGGGGGCATGTTCCAAACCATCAAATACTGCAACTCCAAATATACCGCCTCCTTAAATAAGGTCCTGGATGCCCTGGAGCAGATGGAGCTTGCCGAGCGGCAGGAAGAGGATGCCTATGAAATGGAATATGGAGACGGGGCATACGCAGAGGAGGAGTATGAACAGGAACCGGACGGGGAGGATGAATACGATGAATAACTTAAATGATATTTTCTTTGCCCCCCACGGAGAACGGCGACCTGACCTATGAGCAGGTGCTGGAGGATGTGCAGCGTTATTTTTCCGAAAACCACGCCTCCACCATAGCCGGCGCCGGGGAAAATGATTCGCAACGCGCCGTCACCGTGTTAAAGGAGCTGATGGTGCAGTACCTGGTGAAACGCAAATACACCATCAAAGGTCTCACCGCCAAGCAACTGTGTGCCAGGCTTTATGAGGATATGGCCGGCTACTCTTTCTTAAAGAAATGCATCTACCAGGGCAGCTTTTTGTCACAGACTCTTTACACAGCAAATTTAAGGAGGTGGTAGCTTGACAGACGGAAAAGACCTGTCCGGCGGCCTTAAAAGGCAGTAGTGTCTCCCTATAACCAGACATTATATGAAGTAGGAGGTTTTCCATGAGAAAAATCACGAATTGTATCTGCAACAAGGCAAACCATTTCATCAACCGTGCCCGGATGGCGGTATCCAACCAGCGTGGGGATTTCTATATCTCGGATGCCGTGAAGATCATCATTGCCGTAGTGCTGGGTGCCCTGCTGCTGGTGGCTTTAATCCTGATCTTCAATGATACGGTCATTCCCAGGATCACGCGGGAGATCGAAGGACTGTTTGGTTAAAAAAACTGAATAAAAGTTTTGGGGTCAGACCGCAGAATTATGCGTCTGGTCCTCCTTTTTTATTTGTATAGAAAGCTTTTGAAGGAAATGATCGGATTTTATAAAATTTTAGAAATTTCCGGCTCAAATTGGAAATTTCAGGTTTTGAAAAGGTGGGTAATGACAGTGAAAAAATTTATTGACTTCCATTACAAGCGGAGGTGACCAATGAAAACCATGAAAAAAACAACCTGATTTCTTTCCATTGTGTATCCTCCGTATATTTACGTGCTTTAGTCACCGGACAACTTCTTGTATTCTGAATTTCAATGTAGTGCTTTTCTGCAGATAGTATGGCAGAAAAGCACTTGTTGCTCAATCAATTTGTATTGTAGCAAAGATATCTTTGCCCGCTTATAAATACCTGTCTGGTAATCATATATTTCCTCCAATCCAGCCTAATTGCCTGTAAATATCATATGGCTGATTATTTCTGTTCCCCGGCATCCTTATCATCCGGAAAGAACTTCTCCAAAATGTCGATACTGTCCTTAGACGTATCCCCCCACAGAATAGAGCTGAGTGCGTCAATCGCCTCCCGCCTCCTGCGGTAATAGGTACGGAAACTGATATCCCAAATATGGGGGCGCAGTTTCCCTATGATCTCCTCCACATTTCTTAACTGCTGCGGAGGAAGAAAGGAGTAATACAGCAGTCAGTAATAGTTTTCACCATTCTTGTGCCTGGTACGGAGCAGGTCAATGGAAGTATCCAAAAGTTTCAGCAGCCGCCGTACAGCATCTTTCTGTATTTGGGATATATACTTTTCCCTGCAGGCGTCTGATAAAGGATATACTGTTTCATCCGGCATTGTAATATTGATTTTCAGGATTATGGCAACTTCCTCCTTGTCAACAAGGACATCTGATATCTGAAACATGGTGGAAAGGTAGCTGTGCAGATAGATTACGCTGCCTTTTCTTCCGGGGAATGACATTAAGGAGATATAGTCCATGTCAGCAAGTTTTTTCAGCACGCGCCCTGTTGTCGCTTTGGAGATGCCCCAGCGGACAGCCATTTCACTGTAAGCCGCCAGCGGAGAGCCAGTGCCATTGCGGAAATAGACAACCGGACCGATCTCCGAACCCTGCACCTGGCTGTCATTGTAGACAGCGGACATCCACAGATCCAGCAGGATATCCATTTCGGAGCAGCGTCCGGCGCTGATCAGTTCTGTCGCAACCACAGTGGGCATAAAAAAAGCCCGTATCTTTTTGACAGGGGCAGTTGTAGTCCAGCACGGTATTATGTTTTTTCCAGTCACGGATCTTGTATTTAATTACTTTCCCACGGTCAAGAAAAAGGTAGGAGATAAGATGGCGTTTCTGCAGTTCATCCAGGATGGAGACTGCCTGGCACTGGAAACGGGTACGGGACCATGTAGACAGTTCCTTTACGGTATAGATCCACTCACCGGGGTATACGGTATAGCCGATACCATCTATGCGGAGATAAGAGGTACGGAAGTTTGCGTAGTTGCAAAGCACTGTGTAATAAAAAGACCGGAGCCCCCGCCAGTGCGAATTGTCCCATGTCAGCCCGCAGATTTCACCGAAACGGGAGGATTGAAGTAAATTTATTTGTTGATTTTCTGCATTTTCTTTATAATCGAATGCCAATACATGCGGTCTTTCAAGACCCGGATTACCGTAATCGTAGAATTCTCCACAACAAAGAAGATTACATATGTACTGTAAGGCTTGAAATAAATGCTCAATCCCTCAATTGCATATCCCGTAGCTTCATAGCCTTTGGGAAAGGAATCCAGCTCTTTGATAGCCTTCTTTATCTTCTTTGAAAAGTTTTCCGCATATTCCCGATATTTGAAGGTGTCAAGAATATACTTTTTTGTTGACTTGATATCCGAGAGAGCATCTTTAGACATTACGATTTTATATTTCTTTGGTTTATCCGGCATTATATTTTGTCAATTTCCTCCCATGCTTCATCAATCGTATAAACATCGCCTTTTTTCATACTGTTTATTCCTTTGGAGAGTTCATCATATAATGCGCCTATGGCTGCTTTTTCGGAATATTCAGTTTTTGGGATTTCCTGATTTCTGATTGCCTGTGCTGCAGGTGCCATAGTATCACTTCCCTTCGACTATTTTCTATGAAACGTTTTTCTTCATTATTATACGGTATTTAGTATTGGCTTATCAACAGATTTTTATTAAATTTTTTAAAATTTTCTTTCAATATAGCCATTTTCACGCAGAAATGAAATATTATTATCTACAGCCGTTTTGCTAATTCCTAAGATTTTGCGAAGTTTTACAGCTGTTATGTTGGGATTATCCCTCATTTCTGTCAGAATTGTCCTCCTTCTTGCATTTAATGGCTTTTTATCCCCAACTTTATTCGAGGCTTTTTTGATTTTTTTCAATGGTATTGTTACAACAATTGAATTTTCTCGAAATGCAAACGCCTCTTTACCATAAATTTCCGTTATTTTAGGAACTCCCCGCCCTGATTTCTCACTGATATGCAATTGCAGAAATATTTCCGACAGTTTTTCATTCACAGGAACAGATTCCCCCATATAAAAGCCTTCCATTGTCTGTGCTGGCGGCAGAGAGCCTCTTGATAAGATTTCTATCCTATCAGAAAAAACGGAAATCATCGGTTCGTTTCCCTCTATCCATTTGTTATGCAGGACAGCATTGATGATTGCTTCCCGAAATGCCTTGTTATCAAACAGCGGCACCTCTTTCCGTTCCACAACCCGGTCGGTTTCATCTGCCTGTATGATATTGAGCACATCGCCATACCGCAGTAATTCATCCAAACTGTATAAAAGACAGTTATTCCCAAACTCCCTGACTGAAAACAGATTTGTTCCTTTCGTTTTTCCCTCAAAATATAGATACTCTGAGAGGAAAATGAGAATCATCCGAAAGCAGCTGCGCCAATAAATTGAATTGTCCCTCTTCATTGCGCAGACCTAAATTTTTTATAAAAGTCTTATCGCTTAAAACAATTCCTTTTGACCCATAATATCCAAACAATTTTTGGAAAGTAAGTTCCTGATATTTTGCCGGAATCGTTTCTATGGTTTCTGTTCTCCCATCAAGTATCTTAAAAAGTTCAATCTCCCTCTTAGGATAATCCTTGATATTGCATTTCGATGATCTAATTCTTATATACCGCCTTTCCTTAAATGCAGTAGGTATCTCAAAAGCCGCAGGTATGACCAATACGACAACTCTTTTTTGCTGAATCTGGGTTTCCTCAAAAGAAAAATTCAGGCTCGGAGAAAGATTTCGTGCAAGATAATTCTGATAAGGTTCTTTATTATGGTCACAATATTGATTGAATGTCGTCCCAACTATTTTATGATTCTCATCCTCAACTCCCCATATAAAATAAGCATATTTCTTATAATGGAACGCTGCAGCGTTTGATAACGCGGAAACATACTCTCCTAATGTTTCCGGTTGAAACCAATTCTCTTTAAATTCAAACCATTCCTGTTCATCATTCATGGCACATAAATCTAATACAATCTGTTTTATATCCATTGACATTCTCCTCGATACGGATTTATTCCCAACTTTATTCCCAATTTTTTAAATTATAACGCATTGGGAATAAAGTTGGAATAAGAATTTATATTATTTTGCTCTTTTTACAAATGCAGGTACTTCTTGAAACATTTCAATTTTAAATTTAATTCTGCTATTTTATAATTTGTCAACTTTGACACTTATGATTTTGACTCATCCCTACACCCATAAGCTGCACCTGCTTTTCGACAGCCTCCACATTCTGCGCCAACTGCTCTATTGTGCCTGTTCGGTTTACCGGCTTGATTTTCGGCTGTATCAGTTCCTTTGAGTATTCCTGCCTTGTAACGGCATGACTTGTATGGATATCCATATAGGATTTCAGTCGGTAGTAATATCCTTCATTCCCGTTATCTTCAAACACAGGGGAAACTTCGCCCTTTGAGGTCTGCCACCGCATAAGGCGGGGAAACCAGCATAACCCGTCTTTTATAATCTCTTTGAATGAATTTAGCAGTTCTCCAAGTGCGGTCAACAAACCGCGAAAGCTGTTTCCTGCCTCTATATCCGCCCCGCGCTCCACATGGTTCGCAAATTCCTCAATCAGCGGCGCAAAGGGAAGATATGACTGTATAAACTGTTTTATCTGCCGGAGTGCTTTCAGGAATATATTGGAACTTTCAATCTCCCCGTCCAATTCGTCCAATTTCCTCTGTGTAGTGGATCTTTTATGGTTCAGGACGAGAATGTCAGCCTCCAGTCCTATTTTATCCGTTGATAGTTTTTCAATCTTTTCTTCCTCTTTTGCAACCTTGTATTCCGTAGCTGTCAGGTCATGGTTTTTTCCCTTTTTCTTTTCCTAGGAACTGCAAAGTTCCTTAATTCCTGTTGGAAGATGGCTTTCATGTAGTAGTTGGCATCCGCCCGCATTTTATCCTGCAAAACTTCCGACAGGACTTGGGGCGTGAATACGGACCGCTTTGACACTTTTGTTGACAAGCCACGCTTAAACCCTCTCCCCACCGGAACACCGCGGACGAGCCAACGGGAAATCTGGACAGCAGAAGCGGAGGGGAAGTGATGGAAATGCTCAGGGCAATACACGAAAAGATGGGAAAAACGCTGGTTATCATCACCCATGACAATCGCGTGGCCGGAATGGCAGACCGGCGGTTTTCCATTGTGGACGGCGTGTTGACGGAGGTGGGCGGAAGATGAAAAGCTATCTTACTCTGGCGCTTAAGGAAGTGATTTCGCAGAAACTGACTTCTTTTCTGATTCTCATTGCGGTGATTCTGTCCACCATGATGACCACCGCGGCAGGACAGTCCGTCGGCGTCCTCTCTGCCATGCGCCAGCAGCAGGCAGTCGCCATCGGCGGTGATCGCTACGCAACCTTTGTGCAGCTTACGGAAGAAAAGGCACAGATACTGGAGAATGATTCCCGTCTGTCTTATACCGGCCGTTTTGTTCCTCTGGGAGATCAGAAACTGAATGACCAGCTTTCCCTGGATCTGGCAGAATACTGGGACGGAGGGATTGCCGCCAGGCCCACATATTCCCGTCTTGTGGAGGGGAGGCTGCCCGAAGCTCCTATGGAGCTGGCCCTGCCGGAAGACGCCCTGCAGTTTCTTGGATTTAACGGGAAGATTGGGGATCCCATCAGCCTTTCCCTTTCCAAGGCCCTGCGTCATGGGATCGTAGTGGATGCCTGTGACTATACGGCGGAGTTTACTCTGACAGGGATTACAGAGAGTAATTTCCTGGGCTATACCGGAGGCCATATCCTGGGCCTTGCCGGGCAGGGGACGGCAGAGGCGGTTCTTCCCCCAGAGTATCTCTATTATAGTATGGATATCCGTACCAAAAATCCTAAGAACTTTCAGGCTGTGATGGATGACCTCTGCGAAAGGCTGGAGATTCATGAGCTGGACACTCTTTACAATATTCCCCTTTTGAATGCGCTCGGTATTTCTTATCGTTCGGAGGCTGCCGATTCGGAATTGTCCATGGATGATGCCGGTTTTTCCTGGCTGATGTTCGTGGGGGTACTGGTCGTTGCCCTGATTCTGCTGGCGGCCGGGTTGGTGGTCTATAATATTTTGAAAATCGCCGTTTCTGGTCGGATTGGGCAGTATGGTACGCTCAGGGCCATCGGTGCAGAGAAAGGGCAGCTGTATCGTGTGGTTGCCACAGAGATATTGCTGTTGTGTATGGCAGGGATTCCCGCTGGTCTGCTGCTTGGCTGTCTGTCCGCAAAGGGGATTCTGACCGCGGCATTAAATCAGCTTTCGCCGGAGATGTTTCTGGCAGGAAGCAGGGAACAGCTCCAGGCTTTGATAGACGCCAACAGTAATGGAAAATGGGGATATCTGCTGGTCAGTGCCTTTGTAACTCTGGCATTTACATTTCTGGCGGCAGCTCCGGCGGCCCGGTTTGCGGCCAGAGTGTCGCCGGTCACGGCTATGACAGGAACAAGGGGACAGGTGAAACGTAAGAAACGGAAAACCAAAAAGATCCGGAACTTTGAACGGTATTATGCCAGACTGAATCTGAGCCGCAGCAAAGGGCGGACAGCGGTAACCGTCCTGTCCTTGGTCATGAGCATTACCGTCTTTATCACGCTGCAGAGTTTTCTGTCGCTGCTTGGTGTATCCGGTTCGTTGTCAGAACACCTGGGGGATTATTCCATCGTCAATCAGTACGAAGGTATCTCACCGGAGGAGAAAAAAGCGCTGGAACTGGAAGAAAATGCGGATTACGTGGCGGCGCAGCAGTTTTCCCTCTATGAGCTGGATGAGCAGAACCGGCCCATAGGGATTGACACCGATATTGTGCTGGGGGTTGGCGAATCCTTTCAGATCTTCGGATTCAATGACTGCTGGATGGATTATGAATTCGCTTCCAGGCTGACAAAAGAGCAGCTTGACATGCTGAAAGCAGGGGAGGGGTGCGTGGTCCGCAATCCCATCCCCATGGAGATCGATGGGGTTTCCTTCGGAACGACCCATGTGGAAGAAGGGAGCACGGTCACTGTGTCTGGGAAAAAGCTGCCGGTACTATTGTCCATGAGCGGCTATGACGGTTATTTCAGTATGGGAAACAACGGATTTATAAACGGCGTTCAGGTTCTGGTCAGCGACCGGATCTATTCTGGTCTTACAGGAACGGATACCTATGCGGAACTATGTCCGGGACTGAAGGACGGCGCTGACCGAACCGCTTTCAATCAGGTGCTGGAAGAACTTGGCCAGCGGATACCAGGGACAGTTACGGTATCCTATGAACAGACGGACCGCCAGTATGAGGAAAGCGAAGCCCAGATCCGGTTTCTGGCCTGGGGATTGATTCTGTTCATCGGTCTGATTGGGATATTGAACATCATCAATACGGTGTACACCAATATCCATACCCGGATCATGGAGATCGGGATACAGCGTGCTGTGGGTATGAGTGTGGGAAGTCTGTTCCGGGTGTTCTTGTGGGAAGGATTTTATTATGGCAGGAATGCGGCGGTAATCGGAAGTATCGCCGGATATCTGGGTACCGTATTTGTGGAGGCCGGAGCAACGGATACCCTGCGGTTGACGGCAGTTCCCGTGGTTCCTATGTCCTGCGCATCGCTTTTTGCCATCGGAGCCTGTATCCTGGCAACCTGTATTCCACTCCGGAAGATCAGCAGGATGAGTATTGTAGAATCGATTGAGGCTGTGGAATAAATAACAGGGGGCGGGTAATGCCTCCTGTTATAGAGTGACTGAAATTACCATACGATTCGTTTTTGCGAAAAGCACGAGGTCTGCGTCGGCAGTCTTGTGGCGCAGAAATAGTCAAAGCTGTTCAAAGTCAGCAAGAACTATGTGAGGCCTAAAGACGAGTGGGTGGTGGTAAAGGACATCTTCGAGCCGATCGTGGACTTGGAACTGTGGGAGCGTGTGCAGGAGGTCAACGGGAAGCGCAGACGTATGTGCAAGGCAAAAAGAGAACCGATTATCTTTTCCGGCATTGCATACTGCCCGGACTGTGGCAGGCGCATTTCATTCTTCCCTGAAAAGACGAGCGAGAGCAACCCGAAAAAGACCTATTTCGGCTCATGCCAAAACTACAAGGCAAACGGACCGGACGGATGCATGCCGCACCGTATCAAAAAGCAGGACTTGTACGATATTGTCCTCAAAGACATAAGGGAATGGGCGGCAATGGCATTGGCGGACGGGCAGGCAGTTCTTGGCAGGGTTATGGAACAGCAACGGTTAAACAGTACCGTCGATTACGGCTTGGCTGAGGGGAAGAAGCGAACCATAGGGAAAAGACTTGAGGAGATAAGTCATAAGCAGGCTGTATGAGGATTACGCAGTCGGCAGGCTTGCAGGCACAAGCATAGACAATCTTCTGCCAAAGTACCAGAGGGAGCAGGAAGAACTTAAAAAACAGCTTTCCGCATTGCAGGAGCAGTCGGCAGAGCATGATGCTACAGAGCAGAATGCGGGGAAGTGGACAAGCCTGATCCGGCAGTACAGTGACCTGAAGGAATTAAATTCTTGTATCATCAATGAACTTATCACAAAGATTTTAGTGGGCGATAAATGCTGGGTAAATGGTGAGAAAGTTCAGTCTATCGAAATCCATTACCGTTTCATCGGAAATCTGACCGACAGCGAGAATGGGGAAACAATTCAATAAAAAAATCGAGTTAAAAACAATTTAGCTGTAAAAACCGTCTTTAACGGTAATTTACAGATCCGGATGTCATGGACCTCATGGGGCATGAGGAAATAGAAACAACAAAGCGTTATCTCCATTTTGCGTATGAGGCCATAGCAAGTAATGAGTGTATCTCGCATCTTGATGAGGTCATGCACGTATACAAATAACAAATGGCGCGCTCGGCTCTGTCCGCGCGCGCCTGTTTTGCTGTGTAACCTGATTTTTTTACCCGTTGGGGAGAAATGCGCAAACAAAAAAGCCCTAAACCCGTATATTTACAAGCCTAGAACTTTTCATGCACCGCCAGGGGCTCGAACCCTGGACACCCTGATTAAGAGTTTTGGCGCCTAAAAAATGAATTTGTAAGACAAATTTTGGATGTTTTTGGAAAGCTGAAGAAATTTTGTAATACAGGTATCTTGCAATGTTAAAATGCATATGCTATAATAGCCGTAGGCGAAAGACAGGAGCTGCCATATAGTCAGCTAAGTGAAAACCCCAAGAGACGGTAACTCTTGGGGTTTTCTATTCCATTTTAGGTTGGCTTATTTCCTAGGCTCATTGCCGCTTAAAACTCTATCGAACCATTTGCATACATAATAGGCGATTACTTTTGCCGTGATAGAGAGTAAGAAAGACAAGAACGAATCCATATAGTCACCTCCCTCCCGTTGCGGGTCTAGGAGTGGCAACGATATTAGTTTACAGTTTTTGTTATATAATGTCAATAAAAGTACAAAAATATGTTTGCATTTAGTTGCGAGTTGTGATAATATTAATCTAATCAATCAACAATCTCTATGAAGATAAGAAATAGCGGAACCTCATATGCAGGCTCCGCTATTTCTTATTTCTTATATTTTACATTAAAATAATAAGTTCTATAAAGTGGCACTCCGTTTAACAAGTGTGTTACATGATACATCCATGCGTCAGAATATCTGGTTGTATAAATAGTCACATCAGGGTAATTATTATAGAATACCGATTGAACTCTTATTGACTCATTTTCTGATATTTCGCTATTAAGGTTAAAGCTCAATTCTTTATCTGTAATGAATGTGTTATCTTTGTTCATAGCAGTAGATATTATTTTGTCATATAGTTCTTTTTCGTTTTTATTAAGTTCGGAATATGATATGTCATATGTTATTGTATATTTAGAAGTTATTATTTCGTTGTCAGATGAGTTAGTTTCGTTAATTTCATTGTATGAGTTATTGCTTTTAGCCTCTGCTTCTGACAGTTTTTGATTAATGTTTTCACTTATTACAGTTTCTGTTTGCTTTTGGTTAATGCTTCCACAAATATACCCTAATGCGTATACTGCTAAAAGTATGATTAATTTTAATGCAGGATGTATGGTTGATTTATTTTGTTTGTAGGTCATGGATTTAATCCCTTTCTTAAAGTATTTCATCATTTATTTTTCTTATTTATCCAATCTGTGAATTTAATGATTCTTGCTCCTGTGTTTGGTTAACTCTTGGAAGTACTTGTTGGATATCTTCGGCATGTTTCATGGTCAAAGGTTGACCAACGTCATTTGTATTTCGGTATAATTCTACTAATCTTTTTTCTTCTAGTGTAAGATCTGAATCTTCTTTTCCAGTTAATAACCAGTCTATACTAACATTCAATTGTTTTGCAATTAGAATTACTTTATCTGAACCGGGAATTTTTTTATCCCATAGCCTGATGGATCCATTACCAAATCCTAATAATTTTTCTAATGCATTCATTGATGTTTTTTGTTCTTTGCATTTTTCTTTTATTCTCTCGACTATAGACATAATATCTCCTCTAAAATATCGACTAAAATCGTTAGTTTGTATTGACATCTCGACTATAGTCGAATATAATACTTTTGTAAGACAACCAATGTCTTATTAGATTAATCTAATACTTTATTGTAACACATATGTAATGAGAATGAAATAAGCGAATCGCGATTGCTGGAAAGAGGTTGATTGATGAAATGTTTTAAATGTAAAGATGGCAGAATCAGGTCCATCGGTTATGTTATCATGCAGGCATGTTTTGTTTTTGAAAGAGGGAAAGAACTTGAAACCCATTCGTTTATTGAGTATGCATTAGTAGGTTTTGAAAAAGCATCTTCTCCTTTTTGCAATGGACATTTGCTTTTTACATCAAAGAATTTCTATGAATGCGCCGGAAAGTTTGCACAATACTGTCAAGAACTGGAAAATTTCCCAGATGATGACACGGATGATCCTGAGGAACTGCCATTTGCATAACAGAAGGGAGATTGATTTGATTGGAAAAAATGATACAGAAATCCGTACGCATACCCAGCAGCCTGGTAGAGTTTGTCGACAGCCAGCCCGGCGCCGACTTTTCCAAAAAGCTGATAGGAATACTTACAGAGTACAAGAACGGAGAACTGGAACGTAAACTCATGCTCCAGCGTTACGATGAACAGATAGCGGAGCGTAAGAAGAGGCTTGACAGCCTGATGCAGAAAATCGGCAGCGTATCATTAATATCCCGAAGGGTAGATGCCCTGTTTGAAGAACTGGAAACTGCAGAAGCCGTCCGCCAGTAAAATAACTTTCCGGCAGCGCCTAATTGGTTCTTTGGAGGAGGCCGGGTTGTAGGGCGGAGCCCTGCGAACTTGTATGCTCACGGCTTCGATACCCTGTGTACGGCGGTACAATGGACTTGACGGTAACGGGGCTCCGATTTGTTTTTTAATCGGTTCCCCGTTATCGGCAAAGCCGTTGCGCCGCTGTACACTAGACCTGTCAGGGGAACCGTGGAATAAATTACGGCTTGTCCTTTAGCCGTACTTTATGCCGCGAAAGTCCCTTGACAGGGCGTACCGTTTAGTCATTTGGAAATGAAAATATAAGACAATCTAATGCCCTTAACCGGATTTTGCCAGTACATTAGTCTTTAATGGTAAATTGTTTCCGGTTCGTCCTTTAACCGGGAAGAATTTACCATTAAAGGCGGACTGTATGCATGGTTGGGGGTTTTGGGGGGCACAGCGCCCCCGAACAGAGAAATCAAAAGAGCTGCCCCTAAGATAGGGGTTTGGGGTGTGAAAACTTATTCCGCAGAATGCTGTTTTGGAAAAAGTCGGCGGCGCGGAGAAAACATTTTCTGTTTAACGGTTTTGACCGTGCAGAATGATAATTTCCTACTATTAGGGGGCTATGCCGGAAGCACTTAGCGAGAGCAAGCACGGCTGTACGGCGCCCCCCCGAACAGAGTGAGGCAAGCCGTGCACAAAGTGCGCAGCCTCGAGGTTAGTGCGGGCCTGGGGGGCTCCCCCAAACCAAAGCCCGCGGAACAGGAAAGGGTAAAAAGCCCGGCATCAGCCTGCGGCGGCAGTGCTTTGCGGCGCCGTCTTCCTGCCGGCAACAAAGCACTTAATGAAGGCGAGCGCCGCCCTTGCGCGAAGCCTGAATTTAGTGCGGCTTGCCGGGTCACAGCGTGGAGGCGCCGCCAAAAGCACTGCTGACGGAAACGCCCTTCCGGCCGCCGCAGGCTGGCCGGCGCTGCCGCCGTCCCCGGCAGGGCGGAAGGCGGAAAAATAATAAAGAGAAAGAGGTAAATTATGGAAATAAAAGGATTTAAGAAAATACTCGGAGGAAGCTTCAGTTTAGGACTGATTGGACTGGGGGTATATAACATGTACTGGTTTGTATATTATTTTATGCATGGCAGGGACATCAGTGTCATTCCGCCGAAAATGCAGCTGTTTATAGCAGATATAGGCGTTTTGGCTGTAATAGCTATTACTGGAATGCTTTTTGGAGTGATAAGCCGTAAACTGCGCGGGAAAAAACCTGATGACAGCAGCGGGTCCGAAAACGGATGAAAGAATATACGCTGTCAGACGGCACTCTCGTCATGATAAAAACATATGAGGAGTGGATGCAGGACCGCATGCATATGACGGAAGAAGAGTTCCGTGCAGAACTTGACAGAACCGCATGTTACCGTCCGGAGGGAACGGATGACGTAATAAACCTGTACCGGAACAAATACCGTGAGTACGTGGACCGTATCCATCTTGATCATATATCCCTTACCGTCCTGGAATATCTTAAGGCGTACGAGGGGCACACGCCCGCAACATTTCATGAGATGTGTGTTGCAACCGGGTTGAGCCGCACGGATGAAACGGCATGGCTTGAATCCATAAGGCAGGCGTGGGAACAGCACGAAGACAATATAATACCGTTTTAAAGGAGGAAACAAAAATGGATTCTACGGGATTAATGGATTTTTCACAGAAATGTGACATACTGGTGTTTTTTGCAAACGCCATTGATACAATCGGGGAGGACGGTTCCAAGATACGCGGCTGTACTATACACTACGTATTTCTCAATAAAATGTACGCCGTCCAGTCGGAGTATGACATCACAAAACCCGTCGGCATGCAGCGCGGTAAAAGCTGGGTGGATTATGCAATGCGTGACAAGGTTCGTCTAGCTCCGGCAATCTATGAGGGAACATTTGAAATGGCAGTCGGATCAGACGGAAAGCCCTCCCTGAAACTTACCGATATTGCATACAAATCAAACGTGAGGTTTGTTCCATACCGAGTTGAAGGGCTTGAACTCCCCGGGATGGTTTCCTGTGACGCTCCGGATTCTTTAAGCGTACAGCGCGTACTTAATATGTTGAATGAGCCGGCAGAACCGGAAAAGAATGAAACCGGTCCGGAAAAGGCAGAACCGGAAAAGAATGGAACTGCCCCGGAAAAGAACGGGGCGAAGTCCGACAAGAAAGCAGTATAACTTATGCGTATGACGGAATTATTCGATTCACTTGTCCTTGCGGCTGCCTCCGGCGAAGAACCGGATGCGGCCGCGGAAGAAAACGACAGGGAAGAAAGAGCGGAGGAAAAAGAAAATGACGGTAAACCTGATGAGCCTGATAATGCTGCTGCTGTTTTTCTGCCTGATAACAGTGATGATGAACTTCCTGAAACGCGTGCTGACAAGGATACTGTATTTCCTGAAAGCGCTGCTGATGCAGATACCGTTTATAAAAACAGTGAGCCTTCAGACGCTGGAAATGGAGAAAGAGGCAGTGCAGAGGAGGACGAGAGTGAAGAAAGCTCCGGAAGTGAGACAGCCGAAAGTGCAGATCAGTCAGGAAGAGGAGACGGAGACAGCGGAACCGACAACGATAGACGAGGAAGTTCAGAAGTGGCGCAGACAGAGGGAGAAAGAGAAACAGGATCAGAACCGGAAACGTCATCCGAACCAAAATCAGAGTCCGAACTGGGATCAGAACCGGAAAGCACAGCAGGAGCAGAAACAGAAATCCTGAACAGGGGAATAAAGACCTTAATGGAAATGCTTTCCGAAATGAACAACGAGTCAGAACCGGAATCAGACACAGCACAGGAGGAAACCGAAACAGTGACGGAAAGTTCCGTCTACGGAGAAGACCTGCAGCAGATACATACAGACCTGCAGGTGATATGCTGTTTCATAGTGGTATTCCTTATCATTGTCCTGTGTGGTTACATATATAAATTTTTTAAAATATTCTTTTAGGTCATATTTGCGCAATTTATGATATACAGTAACAATTCAATGGTTTAGAAGGAGGTTTTAACATGACGGGTTTTGTAATAGCGCCTGTTGTCAGGGCATCGCAGAGCGCGGCGTCGGCAACGGGAAAAATAGCAAGCGTCGTGACCGCGGACATGATGAACGGCGTACTTGATGAAGTGATTGCACTCCTGCCCGTGTGCATTCCTGTAATGATTTCATTTATCGGACTGCGCAAAGGCATCAGCTTCATACAGAGTGTTCTTCATGCTGCCTAGTGTCAGGGAGGGTATTGCTTCGGCAGTGCCCTTTTCTTTTACAGAAAAACGGGGGTGAACAGGAAATGAAAAAAATAAAACGGCTGACATGCATCATCATGTCGGCATTCATGATAGTAAGCGCGCCATTGACTTCGTATATTCAGGCGCAGGCGGCGGATTTAGCGGTTGTCGGAGGGCTTGCATTGAAAGATATTGTTATGAGTCTTTTGATGTCAGCGGGCTTAGTGTACGCAGGATATGAAACCAGTATCCGTATTGAAAAGAACTCCATTGCACATGAGTCTCTTGAGCGGGCAATAAAGGAAAACTCGGAAGTTATGAAAGCACTTGCGGATGCAAATGATTGGCAGAAAGCAGTTGGGGAAAGCAGTTTGCCTGATAATTATTCGTATACATCATCCAGTGGCTTTCGTGTTATTAAAGGCGGTAAAGGTAATGTTGATGATGATAATAAGCTTAATAAGGGAATCAGTGTCGGTCTTACGGCGGGACTGATTACTGCAGCTAGAAATGCGGTAAAGGTATGGCTTGAAAGCGAAGAAAATGACCTTGTTATTGCGGAGTCCGATGAGGAGGCTGGAAAAGTCAATGTAAATTTTGAATACATGACGTCTATTACAACAACGGTGGAAACGATCCCTTCTGTTAGTTCCATGTCGGACATCGACAGTTATTTTGCGATTGATGGGGCGTATAATTATTTGACTTCGCAGGGATATTCTGACAGTGAGTATTATTTTCTAATTTATGCATCGGGATCGGTTACTGCGATAACACCCATACCAATGAATTATTCCATTGTTGCCAGCAAGGCTTCTTGGTTAGGAAGAGAAAGCGTAAATATAGTTTCCAATGCAAATTATAAAAATTTAATTAACCAAAATGGCGTGCGGGATTCGTCTTCTTTTCTGTCTTATTTGAACGGTCTTCCAAAGTATACACCAAAATATTACAGATACGACCATTCTGCAGATTCATGGACGGTTCATGAGAATGGTTTTCTTCCAGGTTATTCTAGTTTTAAAAATAATTCTTTAAATAGTTGGTATACATGTAACTATCAGAGAGCTTATGCTAAAGGTTGCACAATAAGCTGGAATTTTTTTACGGTAGAAATGTTACGTATTCTCTATACCTATAAAACGGTGACAAAAAATATTTTTTACAATCCTTCCATAGCACCAGTGCTTCCCAGTAGCGGATACGTGGATTTTAGCATTCCCGAATCAGACTACACGGGTTTTGATTGGACGGACTTATCGGCATTTCTTGAGTATATAAGCACGCTATCAGCAACATTGGATGACTGGTATGAGGAGAGCGTAGTCAATCAGGAAACGCTTATTCAGCAGAATAAAAATGTCCTTGAGGCAATGAACAAAATATCGTCAACAATCCATACCATATCGACAAACATCGGAAAAAGTGCGACTGCCGTAAGTGACATATATAAACTTATGATGGAAATTCCTGAGGGAATAGCAGGTGCATTAAGCGGTTCTATAACGCTTCCTGGGCTGGAGGAGCTTGCACAGGGAGTAACTGTACTGCCGGGAATAATGGTTAATGGACTTGTTGATGCGTTTCCTACAGTAATAACAGATGCGCTTGTGGAGGTGTTTCCCGATGTTGGGGAAGTGACAGAACGAATAATTTCACTGCCGCAGGATATAGCGTCTGCGGTTGAAGCGATTACCATTAACATACCTGAAATTAAAATTCCTGAAATAACCGTTCCTGATGTATTTGTGGAGGCTCCTGCCATTACCCTTAATCCTTCGTATGAAATAACGGTTCAGGAAGATTATTTGGTACTTGGTAATGTTATTTCTGATTCAGTAAACGGAGTCATAACGGATGTATTTGTTCCCAATGAAGCAGCTACTCTTGAAAAGGTTGGGGAAATGCAGGAGTACTTTAAGTTTACAGAGGATATGGAGGATATCGTTACTGAATTTAAAAAATCCGTGTTCGGAATTACGCCGAGTCCCATATTAAAGATACCAATAGGAAAACCTAAGTCAAAAAAATACAACTACGGCACTGGCAGCTATATTATCATTGATGTCAGCTGGTATGCAGAGTATAAGGATTTTGGTGATAAAATTATTCTTGCTTTTGCGTGGGTTTTCTTTATTTGGCGCATGTTTGTCCTTTTGCCTGGAATTATCAACGGAACTGTCGGGGGATTTTTTACTCCGCAGAGGGTTGAAGGGATGGCTTTGGATGCAGAAATCAGAAAGAATTACGCAGATCTTCATAAAATCAACCGCAGTTATACTTTTGGCGGTGTATATGGCAGATTTACCGGAAAATTTAAAGATTAAGGAGGTATGAATGTGGTAATTGATGCAGTTATAGGACTTATATATAATGTTTTTATGTATTTATTCGGCGCTCATGAACCGTTAAGATTTAATATAAGTACAACTGTATATGAATTCATCCATGATTTTGTTGCTTTTATTTTCTTCATCCTTCCCATGAGCGGGCTTCAGGTTATTTTTAGTATTATAGTAGCAGTTATTATCTTTCGCATTACTGTGGCTGTTATTAAAACCATATGGGATCTGTTGCCGCTTTTGTAATATAAATTTTCTTCAGGATTAACAGCAGCATTAAATATTTGTATTACAAAACGGTATCCCGGAAGGACAGCCGGCGCCGGAATTTGTATTACAAATTGAATTGAAAGAGGTGGAATATTGTGGATTTTTCGGTTTGGCAATTGGTAATCATAGGCTATTTAATCAGTTTCATAGCCAATTTTCTTGGATGGAGTTTTACTTATTTGATGACGGAATTCAAATATCTGTGGTGTAAGGGAAACTGTAGGAAATGCTGTAATTGGAAATGCAGGTTTTTTGATGAAATGCATGGAAAAGGAGATTAATTATGTTTGACATGTTTGCACAGATTATGGGCATAATCCTGTCCATTTTTAAGATACCGTTTATTGCGGTATTTCTGTTTATAGGCTATTATGTTGCGGCGGTGTTCTTTTGGTACGGCGTGCGCTGGATCATGGGAGACCGTGTTAAGCGCGGCAGCGTAAGGAGGATAAAGCCGCGCTCTTTGTTCCTGCGTCTCTTTTGGGATGCCCCGCGGCGTTACGTCGATGACATCTACAAAAGGGAGCCTGACTTTTTCCGTCCGCAGGGGCTGATTATTTTTACCGGAAGGCAGGGAAACGGCAAGACCTCTGCGGTGATGCAGTATGCAATTGAGCTTCTTGATACATACCCAAAGGCAAAGTGCCTGAGTAATACGAAATTCGCGTACCAGGATGAAAAGCTTGTGCACTGGAAGCAGCTTGTGAATTATAAGAACGGGCATAAAGGTATTGTCGTCATTATGGATGAGCTTCAGAACTGGTTCAGTTCCAACCAAAGCCGGAACTTTCCCCCGGAAATGCTCGGGGTCATTACGCAGATGAGGAAAAACCGCCGTGTTATTTTAGGTACCGCGCAGAACTTTTATTTGCTGGCGAAGCCGATCCGTTCCCAGTGCGCGGAAATAAGGCAGTGCATGACGCTTGCGGGAGTCCTTACCATTGTCGTGAGGAGGGAGCCGGTAATTGATAATGACGGTGATGTTAAGGAACTGAAATACCGCGGCATGTACTGCTTTGTGCATTCTGACCGACTGCGTGATTCCTATGATACATGGAGTGTTGTGGACTCGTTGTCACAATCAGGCTTTCAGGAGAATAATCCCATTTCGGAAGACCGGACGGTTAAAATAAACATTCAGAATTCAAAAAGGTAGAAAGAAGCCCCCGCTCCGGAAAGCATGCCCGCGCCGCCCCGCGGCGCGGACATGCGCGGAGCGGGGGCTTTTTCCCGGCTCCACAGCCTGTAATACGTGGTCTCAAAATCCAATGTAATACAGGCAAAAAATGAGGGCAAAAGCCCATGAATACTGAAAGTCAGTTTAAACTAACTCGTTTGGGGAAATTGCGTTTTCCCCAAACGGACATTATGTAAACTATTTGTATTACAACTGAAAAATAGAGATTGATGAGGTATTAATAGTGATGATTGATAAGCATAACAACACGGATAATTTATTGTTTAAAGAAATGGAAATGGATCCGCAAAGTATGGAAGAATGGTTTTCTTTTACAAAAACTTCTTTTCTGCATAATGTAGATACATTTTATTACAGCGTAAAATTTAAAAACGACTTTCGTGCAAGGACAAAAGACAAGAATGTCCTCCGGCTCCGCAGATACTTTGATGTAAAGTACCGCTACATATTTGACAGTGATGATCCGGAGACAGGTGATTTCTATCTGAAAGACATTGACAAAAATCTTGTATTAAGACCCGTTACGTTTTCGCGTTTTTATAATATTTGTATTTCGTACCCTGAGTATTTCGATATTTTTATAGCGCCTTCCGTCCCAAAAGCCGGAGACGGCGGCGAGTCCGTGACGGCGGAATGCATCGTACAGCTGCGCAGTTACATGCTGTGGCAGTATGGAGTACGCGACAGTTTTGAAAATTCGTACAGATACGTGCAGAGTTTTGCCAAATTTTTCGGTCTTGAGATTTCAGAAGTCAAGGAAAACAGAATTGATTACTGCTGGCATACGAATTTTCTGAACAATCCCGAAAAGTTCTTTGCACCGGAAAGCTTTTACAAGATGCGCGTTGACCGTTTCAAGAATGCGACATATGTTACAAACAAAGTAGGTTCGGAAGATTACGAGATTGATTATGTTGCGCTTGGTAAACGCTCCGATAAAGTGTTCATCAGAATTTATCTGAAAACGCGTGAGGTAATTGAGCAGAATTACAAGCCGTGGTTTTTCCAGGTTTGGAAAATGAACGGTCTTATTAACGAATATGATAAATATGTATATGAAAAATGTTATGAAAAGAAAAACTGGTTTTACAGGTTTTACGCACGGCTTGAATTTTATAAAGAGCATGGAACAGATCCTGTAAATTTGGAGAAAGTCAGCAGGATACTTGACGGCACGGTTCAGGTTAATGAAGATGATTTAATTAAGCTTGCGGATGAACTGACACCCAAAATAAACCTGGTTGTAAATGTTGAATACCAAACAATGCGCAGGCACAGCAAAAGCTATGAGCTTATTCCGTTCAAGGATTATTCACAGTTCGGTGAATGCGCGCGCGTCTACCAGTATTTTGATAATCGTAAGATTATTATTGACTATCTTACAAATAAGGTGTTCCGGATGGTGGAAAAGACCGGGGACGGAAAGAAGTCACGCCGCCCGTTATGCGGATTTTGGGAAGCATTACGCAGGACACGCTGCATTGATATGCGGATGACTTCGGAGCAGGCGCGTCTTGTCCGGAACTATAACAGGAAACTGAATATTGACGCTATGAAAAAACGTGTACTTTGTTCTGCGATTACGCTCGGCATTTATTCAAGGGGACTGAATGAAGACAGTCCCATTCAGGATGCCTATGAAGCACTTTTGAAAATGAATGATAATGATATTTATAATGCGATGCTTTATAAGTCAAAGAAGCTGCGGCAGTTTAATCCGGAGGAGCTTTCCGGAGTGTATGAGGGCGGAGATCTGCACCGCTTCCGTCTGCTGGATGAGGATACAGGAGAAATATATAATTATGAAAGTGTGAAAAACTTTAGGAATGGAGCGCTTGAAGATGACGATTAAGGATACATATGACATGTTCATGCGGAATAGATCGGTCTACTGTTCTCCTGAAACGCTGCGTTCTTATGAAGGTCACTTGAAGGTTTTCTTTGATTATCTGCAAACCGTAGGCGGCAGGGATATTGAACAGCTTTCATTTGATAATTTTAAGGATACTGCATTGTTTGGTGATTTTGTCATTTACCTGCGCAAAAAGAATATAAGAAACGTCACAATTCGAAGTTACTGCCGTATTGCAAAGGCATATTTAAGATACTGTTATCAGAATGACATATGCCAGGACTATTTAAAGGGCGTCAGGATGCCGCCCGATGACTCTGTGCCAAAAGAGGTTCTTTATTCTGATGAGGTAAAAAAGATTGATGCATGTTTTGACATGCAGACGGAAAAAGGACGGCGTAATTACTGCATGTTTCACCTGATGTTAGACTGTGGTCTGCGCTCCCAGGAAGTGCGGCATCTGCGTTATGAGAATATTGACCGGGAAAGAAACATTATACATATCCTTGACAGTAAGGGGTGTAAAAGCCGGATTACATTAATTCCGCATTTTCTAATCAGGGAAATAGATCATTATGTGGAGCTTTGTGTCAGGTCTTCTAATTTTTTGTTTGTGTCCCTGCGCTCTGGGGAACCTGTGACGGCAGATGCAATAAAGCATCTCTTTTCAAAACTGAAAAAGGAATCCGGAATAAAGAGGCTGCATGCGCATCTGCTCCGGCACACATTTGCGACAAGCTATCTCATCGGCGGCGGCAACCTGGAATTTTTACGCGTATTCATGGGACACAGTGACTATAACGTGACAAAAATTTACAGCCAGCTTGCAGCGGAAAGCAAAATGCTGGGTGTTGACGTGTACCATTTGGATCCAATATTTTTTACAAAAGGCTATTAACTAAATCCTGATTTTAGGCACCCTGATTTTTTGTTAGAGTGTCTGAAAACGTATTTTGTAATACAAATCATAAACTGTAGCGCGCGCATCAGCGTTATGCTGCGGCAGATTTGTATTACAAATCAGGATGGAAAGGAGGATTATGGTCAGGACAAACATAGGTGAAATACCGGTAGAAGATTACCTGGAAGTAAAGGCAATGTCGTACGGTTACGACAGTTACAAAGAACTGCTGGAAGATAAATTAATCATTGAAATGGAAGCAGATTATGCAAAAATAAAAACACCATCCCCAAGGCTAAAGCCTCAAAAATAGTGCTTTCATGCACCGCCAGGGGCTCGAACCCTGGACACCCTGATTAAGAGTCAGGTGCTCTACCAACTGAGCTAGCGGTGCGTTCAACTACTGAACAATAAATACTATATCATTGAAATAAAGCAGTGTCAACACTTTTTTTAAAAATAGTTTATTGAATTTTCAAAAATATTTAAACATAATAAACAAAATATAAAAAATAAACAAAATTTGTCTGATATTTAAGGTGTTTTAAATAAAATGTCGCATTTTATACAATAAAAGCTGCTATTTCAATATAACAAATCTAAAAGGTCATTAAAATACATTGTACGTATGAACTCTCTTTTTAATAAAAATGCATGTAAAATTTATAGAAATATGCTATACTCTGTATATATAAAACGGATCGGCATTAATTGGTGTGAGAATTTTCATACTTTTGCAGGAATGGGAGATTAGAATGATTTTTGAAACACATGCCCATTATGATGATGAGGCTTTTGACGAGGACAGAGATATTCTTCTGTCCTCTATGCGTGAAAACGGAATAGAGTATATTGTAAATGTTGGAGCAAATTTAGAGAGTACAGCGGCAGGTTTGGAGCTTGCCGCAAAATATCCGTTTGTCTATGCGGCAGCAGGCGTGCATCCAAGTGAGACAGGAACGCTTGATGAGACGGGATTTGCGCGGCTGAAAAAACTGTGCGCTTTGGAAAAAGTTGTTGCCGTAGGAGAAATCGGGCTTGATTATTATTGGGATGAACCGGCGCATGACGTGCAGAAAATTTGGTTTGCGCGTCAGCTTGACTTGGCACGGGAACTGAAAAAGCCCGTAATAATTCATTCCAGGGATGCCGCAAAAGATACGTTTGATATTATGACAGAAAACAAGGCGGGCGAAATCGGCGGTGTTGTTCATTGTTATTCATACAGCGCTGAGATGGCGCTTGACTTTGTAAAAATGGGTTTTTACATTGGAATTGGCGGCGTAGTTACATTTAAGAATGGAAAGAAGATGAAAGAGGTAGTAGAGGCGTTGCCAATAGAGCGTATTCTCCTTGAAACGGACTGCCCGTATCTTGCACCGGAGCCAAACAGAGGTAAAAGAAATTCATCGCTGAACTTGCCGTATATAGCACAAAAGATTGCGGAAATTAAGGGACTTTCCTATGAAGAGGTTATCGAAATAACGACAAAAAATGCGGAAAGGATGTATCAATTATAACGACTGGATTATAAATACTGAAAAATGACACACATGTCATTTTTCGAATTACACTATTGAAAGGAAAATTTATGGCGACACTTGGAAATCCGACAAACACCATAGCTATTTTGCAGAAATATGATTTTAATTTTCAGAAAAAATTCGGACAGAACTTTTTGATAGACGCAAATATTCTTGAAAATATTATCATGGCAGCAGGCGTAAACAAAGATGACTGTGTATTGGAAATTGGTCCGGGCATCGGTACGATGACGCAGTATCTTTGCGAAAATGCACGCGAGGTCGTGGCAGTGGAAATTGATAAAAAGCTGATACCGATTTTACAGGAGGATACACTTTCTTCCTATGATAATATTACGATTATCAATGAGGATATTTTGAAGGTGGATGTCAATGCGATTGTGCAGAAGAAAAACGGCGGAAAACCGATAAAAGTGGTTGCAAACCTTCCTTATTATATCACAACACCGATTATCATGGGACTTTTCGAGAGTCATGTGCCCTTGGAAAGCATTACAATTATGGTACAGAAAGAGGTCGCAGAGCGTATGCAGGTAGGTCCCGGTACAAAGGATTACGGTGCGCTTTCGCTTGCCGTGCAGTATTACGCAAAGCCGGAGGTAATGATGACTGTTCCGGCAAGCTGTTTTATGCCCCGCCCGAATGTTGACAGTGCTGTCATTAAGTTAACGCGTCATGAGCATCCGCCGGTGCAGGTTCAGGATGAAAAACTGATGTTTAACATTATACGGGCAGCCTTTAATCAGCGCAGAAAAACGCTTGTTAACAGCCTTAATAATGCTGCCAATTTATATTTAAATAAGGAAGCGGTACTTGCAGCATTGGAGACGATGGGACTGTCTGCCACAATAAGGGGCGAAGCACTGACGCTTGCACAATTTGCCGTGCTTGCGGATTTTGTTAAAAATTGACACATAATTCGTTGACATAAAGACATGGTTATGCTAAACTGACAATGTGATAAACTGTAGTAATTTAGTGCCTTTACGGTTGTAAAAGAACGTAGGAATATAAATGACACAAGTGTCATTTTGGGGATGAAAATTAAGGGCAATGTTGTCAGAGGTGATAGGACGTGGACAAGTACGAATATAAGGTTCGTTCAGAAGAAATTACGAAATTAATTGATCAGGAAAAATATGTTGAAGCTGCAAATGTGGCGGATACTGTTGACTGGAGAAGAGTCAAGAGTATTTCCATGCTTTTAAAAATTGCAGCTTTATATAGTATAAACAGAAGAAACGAGGATAGCCGGGACATTCTTGTGCTTGCATATGAAAAATATCCGACAAATCGTTCCGTAGTGTATTCACTGTGTGAAATTTCAATTGAATTGGATGACGTGGTGGCAGCGATTGAATATTATAAACAGTATGCAAAGATGGCACCCAAGGATATTGGTGTAATTACACTGCGTTATCGCATTTTGGAAGCACAGGAGGCAAGCCTTGAGGAGCGGGTTGCGCTGCTTGAGGAATTGAAAAAGAAAGATTATCAGGAAGAGTGGGCATATGAGCTTGCTTATCTGTATCATAGAATTGGACTTGCTACAAAGTGTGTTGAAGAATGTGACGACATTATTTTGTGGTTCGGAGATGGTCCTTATGTAATGAAGGCAATGGAGTTAAAGCAGCTGCATGTGCCTTTAACAGAGGTTCAGCAGGCAAAATATGAGGCAATGCTGGGCAATTCTCAGGATAATTACAGTGAAGAAGCGTATACACAGGACGAAGGGTATTCTGAAAATCTTTATTCTGAAAATGACGGCTATGCCGAGGGTGGTTATACAAATGACGGCTATACCGAAAACAGCGGGTATACTGGTGAAGACGCATATACGGAAAGTAGTTATATAAACAATGGCTATAGTGAGGAACACTACACAGATGACGGTTATGCAGAAAGCGGGGAATATACCGAGGATAGTGAATATGCGGAAAATCGCTATACTGAAAATGAATACGCAAACGAATATTATACCGAAGAATATGCAGATGATAATTTTTATACCGAACAAACATACGATAATAACAGACCAATAATATATGAGGATGGTGTTAACAGCAGTTATACCAGTACCTATCACGAGACACCGCAGCCGTCTTCCAGCCCTATGGATATGAGTCTGTACAATACGATTAATCTCCAAAAAGTAGTGGCTGAAGGCATGATGGAGATTTTTTCCGATACAGATGATGTTCTTGCACAGCAGCGTGAAGAATTTGCGATTGGAGCGGAAGAGGCGGCAGAGGAATTGATGCCCGATGAATTTCCTGAGCAGGCAGTGAAAACGGATATTCAGGAAAAAGAAGATGACATTTCTGAAGAGGCGGTAGAAACAGCGCCACATGCGGAAACCGTGGAGGAGGTCTATACAGGAAAGGTAGCAATGATAACAAGCGGTGTATCGGAAACCGAGCCGGAGCCGGATACGGGAGCTGTTAAAAAGGTATTTGTTCCGGATGAGAGCGCTCGGGCAATTAAGGCGGAATCGGATATTGATATGCTTCGGGATACGACGGAACGCAGCGTAAATGAGGAACATATTCGCATGGATCAAAATTCGGAAAATGTTTATCATACAACAGATCTTATGAATGAGGAAACAGGCACAGAGGCTTCATTCCAACCGATGACAGGCCAAATGAATATTGGAGATGTACTTTCGGAGTGGGAGAACATTAAGCTGAATAATGCAAAAAAGCATCAGGAGGAAATAAAGCAGCGTGTACTTACGCAGACTGGCAAAATATTTGCAAGCTTTGACGATTCATTAAAGAGCGGAATTCTTGGTGAACTTGAGAAAGAAGAGAAAAAAGATACGTTTCTTGCAGCTGATGTAACAGGTGATTTACCTAAGGCGCAGGCAGGGGAGACAAGCGATGACGAGTATGATGTTTCTTATGTAGCGCCCGGGTCAAATGCGCAGATTATTGCGGAAATAGGGGCAGTGGTTGCAAAGGAACTTGGTGCAACACGTATCGTTCCGCAGGATGAGATTAACAGAGAACTTGCACAGGCGCAGCAAGAATCGGCGGAAAAACATCCTGCGATGCAAGAAATAGAAATGACTGCGCAAGCCGATGAAGAACCTTACGATAATACGGATGATTATTACGATGCGCAGGCAGAATCGTATGAGGAAGAAAATAGTGCATATGATGATTCAGGCGAGGAGTATGATGTCCCGGTTGATTCATATGATGATTCAGTTGAAGCGTTTGAAACGTCAGCGGAAGTTTATAATGATGTAAATGAATCATATGAGGAAATAAACGAAGCTTATGATGAAGAAGGCATATATTATAACGAAGCAGAAGAAGATTACAGCGATTCGAGTGAATATTACGTAGATCCCAATGAAGCATATCATGAGAGCGACGAAGTTGACAGCGAGGCGGCGGATGAGACGCTCTATAAAGAGATAGAAACGCAAGACGCGCAGACTGCTGAAGAAGTCAGGGAACTTGATCCGGAGGACGCTGAAAGCATTGCGGAGACAGCAATAGAGGATGCTTTAAAAACGCAGGAAATAAAGATGAATACTGCCGATTTGAGTTCTCTTTCCGAGCGTATTGTGGAGACGGCAAAACGGGAAACAACAGGTGCAAGACGTGAGGAAGTTCGTGAGTTTACTTCCGAAGAGCAGAAACTGTTTGAGAATTTTGCAGTTACTAAGAAGATAAAAAAGCAAATACTCTATGCGCTTGAAAATATGACGCTTGCAGCGTTTACGGGAAATGTTATTATTACTGGTGATACAGGTATTGATACAGTACGGATGGCGAAAAATCTGATTCGCGAATTTCAGGCGTCCGATGCCAATTTTTCCGGAAAGGTTGCAAAGATTACCGGTGAAAAATTAAATCAAAAAAATTTAAAAGATGTCTTTGAGAAATTGAATAATGGTGGTATTATAATAGAGAAGGCAAACGGCATGACTGAGGAAAAGCTTTATGAGCTTGCTACTTTTCTCAATCAGGAAAATCTCGGGATTGTTGTCATTTTAGAGGATACGAAAAAAGAGATTACAAGGCTTTTGGAAAAACAGGCGATGATTATTGATTATTTCAATATTAGAATCGATTTGATGGAGATGGATAACAATGCACTTGTAGCTTACGCCAGAAATTATGCTTTGGCGTTGGAGTATTCGATTGACGAGTTGGGGATACTTGCCCTTTATACCAGAATTGCAAATATACAGAGCGGAAATCATGTGGTAACAAAGGATGAAGTGAGGGAAATTATAGACGAGGCGATTTGGAAATCAAAGAAATCCAAAATTAAAAATTTCGTTGATGTGCTTTTTGCCAGGAGATATGACAGCGAAGATATGATTGTCTTGAAAGAAAGAGATTTTATGTAAAAATATCGTCGCTTGACAGCGGCGTATTAAGAGAATGCACGCGGTTATATCTACTAAATCATATTTTGTGAATTGGGGGTAATTGTTTATGGCTGATACCGAAACAACAGTATTTATTTCAGAGGCAGACCAATATGTATTTGGACAGGGCACACATTACGAAATCTATAAAAAGCTGGGTGCGCATTTTTGCAAAAAAGGCAGTAAGAATGGCGTATTTTTCGCAGTTTGGGCACCAAATGCAAAAGAAGTATACGTAATTGGTGAATTTAACGACTGGGACGAGAGTGCCGCACCGATGGAGAAGATTGGTGAAATCGGTATTTTTACTACGTTTATAGAAGGTGTTAAGGAAGGGCAGATGTATAAATACATGATTGTGCTTCCGAATGGCAATAAGCTTTATAAGGCGGATCCGTTTGCAAATTACGCGGAAATGCGTCCGGGCAACGCATCAAGAATTTATGATTTAAACCATTTTAAATGGGGCGATAAGAAGTGGATGACTGCGCGTGATAAGAAAGATATGAATAGCCAGCCCATGTCAATCTACGAGTGCCATATCGGTTCGTGGATGAAGCATCCCGATGGAACGGAAGACGGTTTTTACAGCTATCGTCAGTTTGCTGACAGAATTATTGAGTATTTAAAGGAAATGCCTTATACACATGTGGAGCTTATGGGTATTGCAGAGTTCCCGTTTGACGGTTCATGGGGGTATCAGGTAACGGGTTATTATGCGCCAACCTCAAGATATGGTAATCCGGATGATTTCAGATATTTAATTGATCTGCTGCATAAAAATGACATTGGTGTCATTTTGGATTGGGTGCCTGCCCATTTCCCAAGAGATGCGCATGGTTTATGCGAGTTTGACGGCACTTGTCTGTACGAACATCCGGATAAAAGACTTGGTGAGCATCCTGACTGGGGAACAAAAATATTTAATTACAGCAAAAATGAAGTGCGCAATTTCCTGATTGCAAATGCGCTGTTTTGGATTAATGAATTCCATATTGACGGGCTTCGCGTGGATGCGGTAGCATCAATGCTCTATCTTGATTATGGCAAGAAGGACGGCGAATGGGTGGCAAACAAATACGGCGGAAATGAGAACCTTGACGCAATTGAGTTCTTTAAGCACTTAAATTCAGTAATTCATGGTCAGCATCCCGGTGTAATGACGATTGCAGAAGAATCGACAGCATGGCCGAAGGTAACGGCAAAACCCGAAGATAACGGATTAGGATTTTCATTCAAGTGGAATATGGGATGGATGCATGATTACTGTGAGTACATGAAGCTTGATCCTTATTTCAGAAAAGACAACCATTACAAACTGACGTTTGCAATGAGTTACAACAGTGCTGAGAATTATATTCTTCCGTTATCACACGATGAAGTTGTACATTTAAAATGCTCTATGGTAAACAAGATGCCAGGATTTGAGATTGACAAGTACGCAAATCTTAGGAACCTTTACACATTTATGTTTGGACATGAGGGTAAGAAGCTTTTGTTTATGGGACAGGATTTTGCACAGGAGCGTGAATGGAGCGAGGCGAGAGAGCTTGACTGGAATCTGCTTGCAAAACCATTAAACAAAGGTATGCATGATTTTATGGGAGCTTTGCTCAAGCTGTATAAGGAAAGTCCTTGTCTGTATGAGATTGATAATGACTGGAGCGGCTTCGAATGGATGAATGCGGATGACAAGGATAGAAGTATTTACAGCTTTGTGAGAAGATCAAAGAAGGGAAAGCAGCATATGCTTTTCGTTATCAATATGACACCTGTGGAATATCCGAAGTATCGGGTGGGTGTACCGATGAACACACAATATAAGCTGGTGATTAACTCTGACGATGTTAAGTATGGCGGAAATGGAAACAAGATTCCCAAATCGCTTAAGGCAAGAAAAGGTCTTTGTGATAACAGAGAACAGTATATTACATTTAAACTTCCGCCGCTTACGGCAGTTGTGTATACATTTTAATTTAAAAAAAAGGACATTTTTCCTGGTTAGGAAAATGTCCTTTTTATATAAATATTTTTATTGTATGTGTTTTTTTCGCTCTGACATAATAACATAAATAATAAGCAGAAATAATGATGCGCAGGAGACGTAAAATCCTTCCTTCAAAAAAGGAGTAGCATATTGCAGAGAAATAACATGTTCTCCTGCATTTAATGGAATTCCCATATACATCGTATTGGCTTGATATAAAGGAGTTTCTTCTCCATCTACTTTTGCGCTCCATCCGATGGAATAAGGAATTGAAAAACATAAAACTTTCGGCTTATCCAGTGTAATTGTTCCGGTAACAGAGTCTGTTCCGATTATAACATTTTCCATCACATCTTTTCTTAATTCGCTGATTTGTGCTACATAATGCTCCATTGGCTGGCAGATTACTTCAAGAGAATCAAAGGAATATATGCCAATATCGGAAAAAGAAATCGTAATAGAAGTTATTTTATCATCTGAGTACCCCATATTTAGAATAAAATCATGGCGATCATTGTACCATGAATATTCTTCCGTATCATAAGTCAGGTTATTATTTACGCCAATAGAAGATATTAAATTTAATTCTGTACGAAGATTTTGTTTCCAAAACCGTTTTTCTTTTCGCATAGCTTCTTTATTGGAATACGATTCTGCGTTCCAAAGCGTTTTGCTGTATAAACTGTGTGGATTGTCTTTGGCATCTTTAAAATATAAATCGTATTCAGGCTTTCCTGTAAAAGAAAGGTTATGGATTGATAAATAAGTTTCACTATTGGACAGTCCGTCAAACTCTAAAGTTACAGATGAATTTGGAGCTGTTACAAAAAATGCATTTTCTTGTAGGGATATGCCCTCATTTTCTGCAATGATGGTATAATCAATTTTCTGATTGATTAGGTTTAGCTCTGATTTTTTGCAGTCAGAAACAGATGCATAGTCTTTCAAATATACGGCTTGAAGCATAGCCTCTTGCTTTTCTGCCGCAGTGAGATTGTTCCATGTTTCCTCTGATAATACGTTATTATAGGTATAAGCCAAAGGAAGCGGTATATCATTTCGATAGACGGAAAAACTTTCAGAGTAAGCATTTTCCAAGGCTTTTATCTGTTCTTCTGTCAATGTTTCCGTTTGAAGTTCTTTCTTCATGGAATTGATAGCTGCCTGCAAATTTTTATGATTTACATCTACAGTATTTATGTGATTAAAACCATAAGGTATAGGGGAAGTTTCTTGTTCCGGCATAACATAGTAAAGAACAGATGCTAAAGCAATTAATGCGGTTCTCGCGTCATATCCGAGATAATTAAATGCCACCCCCTCATTTATCGATATTTCTTTTCTGAAATCAGCAATATTAGGATTAGAGAGTGTCCAGTAAAAGGAAGTAGAGGATAATCCTGTTTTGAATCCTCCGTTGCAGTGCAAATCATTTCCGCCGGAAAACCGCCAAAAATTATTTATTTCCTCCGCCTGTGCTGTCTGATTTACTGCGGCTGCATCAATGCTTAGATATTCGTTTTTCATTTGAGATGTTTGCATCCCGTCTGCAGCATAATTATCGCCTTCTGAAGAATATGTCCAAAAACTGTTGGAAAAAATACTGGTTATAACTAAAAGCAATGCTATTTTTTGTTTTCCGGCAAAAGAGAGCCTTGCCTCTTTTTCTATCGGAGATAAAAGAAGGAAGAAGAGAACAAATATAATAGCAGTAAAAACGCCGGATTTTCTTGAATATTCCAACAGAATACATGCAATAAAATAAACGAGTGATAACATAATCAAAAAAGTAAGCTCTTTATGTTTTAATTGCATAAGAGACGGCCACATTGCTGATAAAATATAGGCGCACAGCAGGGCAAAAGCCCATGACCATCGGTTTGTAACATAAGAAAATCCATTCATAGCATGTCCTAAAAATGGAAACAGCGCAATTAAAACGCAGATAAAAAATAAAATTTTAAGAGGTAAATATTGCTTCTTTTTATGAAATAATAAGAATACAGCAGGCAATACAGGCGCTGAAAACCCCATGCACATCCAATAATCTGAACCGGAAGTCAGAAAATGTGCAGGAAGAGAGCTGTAATACGACAGTGGATAAAAAAGATGAATTACATGTTCAGAGGTCATGCGCGTATCGCTGATAAAAGTATAAAAAATTGGAAATAAAATCACAGATGACAGTAATACTCCCAAAACAGATGCCATTCCAATTCTAAATACTTGGAACACAATAACTTTTAAATCATTTCGGTAAGAAGTAATCATTCTTACAATAACATATATAACAGTTATGAAAACAAGCATGTAAAAAAAGTAAAAATTGCTTACAGCAGAAAGAAGTACAGAAAAAATGAAAACATAAGGACGCTCTTTTTTTAATATTTTTTCAATACCGATTATAAGCATAGGCATATAAAGCATGGGATTTAAAAAATACGGATGTGAGACGATATTGTGTAATGCCCAATAGCAAAATACATACGTCATGCTGCCGGCTAAAATACCATACTGATTTCTTTGACCTGTTTGAAAACATAAGCAGGAAAAGGCGATTCCCGCCAAGTACAAGCGAAGTAAAATGATAAGTTCATAATAAAGGTACATATAACGCGTCGGAATAAATACGGAAAAAAAAGCGAAGGGGTCTCCAATAACATAGTAATGAAGTGTTGCTAAAATATCGGAGCCTTCTCCGATGGAAAAGTCCCAGTTTGGAACTATCAATTGGTGATCAAGAAAGAGGCTGCGAACAATACTTTTTAAATATTCTGCATAATAAATAAGAGCCGGATAATGTTGAAGGATTCCGTCGCCCTGCGATATGAAAGTTCTTCCTGTAAAGAAAAACCAAGAGCATATTATGAGTGCGGAAAAAATAAAAATAGTTGTATACATTTTAAAATAATATTGTTTTTCATGTCTGTTTGTCTTCTGTATTATTGCTGTGTGCAATTGATCCATTTGCCCATCTCCTTGTTTATTTCTTTATGTAAATTAAAATGTATTTTATAATATTTTAACAATTTAATAATTTTATCACAAATTGTCAAGAATTAGCAATAATATTTCTTTACTATTTTTTGTTGTTCATTATGTTATCTATTATGCACAAATTTGCGGCAAAAGTCCGTTTGGGATATTCTTTCCCTCCCACTCTAAAGTTTTTTACAAATAATTCCGACATACTTATTAGACAATGACATAATAAATTTATTTTTATGCGGAAGGTATGGGGAATTTGTATGAATATTACGTTTGATTCACAGGTTTCCACTACTGCGCCGGCAGGCACCGAAAATATTACGACAACTACATATAAGCCACAGACGGCTGCGCAGGAAGTACGCAGCCGTGGCTTTCAATTAGACATCGCTGATAAAGTTATGGATAACGAGGCATATGGTCACGGATTGACCGCAGATGAGATTATGCAGCAGGCGGCTAACACTGACGTTAGTGTCCAAAAAGACTTTATGATAGTGATGTCTAATTGCGTTTCAGGGGAAGATCTCCAAAAAATGCAGGAGGAAGGTTTTAACCCCGCAAAAGTAGACGTTGAAACGTATGTAAATATCGTAGATAAGATTAAGGTGACGCTTGCGCAGGCAGGGGTGGAAGTTACAGGCTATAATGATGATTTGGATGTTGATAAAATAGAAGAGATTACAGGAAGCAGGATAAATGCCGAAACCCTTGCGGGCGATTTGTCAAATATGCTTTCAAAAAGTGACATTCCTGTCACAAATGAGAACATAGAGGCGCTTGTGGGCGCCATTATGGAAGCATCGGGAATCACGGATATTTCAGATGAAGCCATAAAATATATGGTTGTAAATCACAAGACTCCCACAATCGAAAACATTTATAAAGCGCAGTTTTCAAGTACGGGAAATATGCAGCAGGCGCAGGGCTACTACAGTGAAGGTATTGCAGGCGGCGGAAGCTATTATGCGAAAAAAGCCGACAGCATTGATTGGAAGAACCTTGAGAAACAGCTTAATTCCGTGATAAGTCAGGCAGGACTGGATACGGATGAGAAAACCAAAAGCGCGGCATTGGAAAATGCCAAATGGCTTGTTGAATCGGGAATAGAACTGAATGTTGAAAATCTGACACTTGTGTCAGATTTGAAGGAATTAAAGCTTCCGATGGACTTGAAGCAGTTGGAAGAGATTTGTGTTACTGCATTGGAAAATGGAAAAACACCGACGAAAGCATTGATGACAGGAGAGACTTCCATTGCAGAGCAGGCAAAGGAAATTTTAGAGGATGTAGAAGGCATTTCGGATGAGGCAGTTCATGCAGTTGCAGAATCCGGTGATGAAATAACGATTAAAAACCTTTCGGAGGCACAAAAACAGATTGATGCGTCACAGGCACAGACAACGGTACAAAATCCGGCGGGTGTGAATACAGACGAAGTTTCCCTGAAAGAAATCGAAGCAAAACGACAGCTTGAGGAAATCCGTCTTATGATGACGGAGGAAGCAAACAGGCACCTTTTAAAGGCAGGCATTTCGATTGATACGACGGAACTTTCTAAGGTTGTGGATGCGCTGAAAGCAGCAGAGGAGTCTATAAGAGCCGTGCTGTTCCAAGGTGCAAGTGCAGAAGAAAACGCGCAGAGAGCGCTTTTATTTGAAGAGACCATTGCCAAGACCAAGGCAATTGCGGGAATGCCCGTGGCACTCATTGGAAAACTGGTAATGAGTGCACAGTCCTATACGATAAACCGTATTCATGAGGACGGAGCCGCGCTTCAAAATGAGCTTTCACAGGAGAACAAGGGTCAGAACCAAAACCAGCAAAGGCAGGCATCACAGGCATACGAAACGCTGATGACTGCTCCGAGAAAAGATTTGGGAGACAAAATCAGCAAGGCATTCCGCAATGTTGATGACATTTTGGAAGATATGGGCTTGGAAACGAGTGAATCTAACAGAAGAGCTGTACGCATACTTGGATACAACAGTATGGAAATCAGCGAGGAAAACATTAATGCGGTGAAAGAGGCGGACAGCAAAATCAATGGTGTAATAGACCGAATGACACCTGCGACAACGCTTCAGATGATAAGAGAGCAAAAGAATCCGCTTGAAATGACGATGGAAGAACTTGACGAATATTTAAACGACAAGAACAGGGATTTTGCTGAAGATGCGGAAAAATATTCGACCTTTTTGCAGAAGCTTGACAGAGCGGGAACAATTTCGGAGACAGAACGCGAGGCATATATCGGTATCTACAGACTTTTCAGACAGATTGAGCGGACAGACGGAGCGGTTATCGGAAGCGTAGTTGCGACAGGTGCGCAGATGAATTTCAAAAATATGCTTTCGGCGATTAGAACTGCCGCGGACAAAAATATGGATATTCGCGTTGATGACGGTTTTGGCGCGCTTGAAGAACTGATTGCAAAAGGCAAGGCGATTGATGAGCAGATCATGAGTGGATTTCATAAAGAAAATTCCGATAATTCCGGTCAGCGTGAGCAGGAACAGTATTATGCGAGACTTTCCGGGGAAATTAATACGGAGCTTGCAAAAAAGACAGATGTGGAGAAGCTTAAAGATGTGGAGCTGTCGGAAACGACAACAATCGAAGCGTTTGCAGACAGCATAAAAATGACACAGATGTCAGAAAGTCAGGAAAAGCAGGAGCAGTGGAGACAGGAAAATCTTAGGAATTATCAGGAGAGTCTGCATGAAGTACAAAAAGTTGACGAACAGGTAATTGAATCTTTGATTGCGTACGGTCAGTCAGTCAGTGTAGACAATATTCAGGCGGCAGAAATGCTGATACTTGACAGAGGTTCGCTTTTTAGACAGATTGTTCAAAAATCGGCGCCTTCCGAAGCAGATGAAGGCGTATCTTCAGACACGCAGGATGATGACGGTACTGTAGATAATAGTACTATAAATGATGCTGAACAGAGCATTTTGGAGAAGTCGCGGCGTTTTACAGATGCGCTGACAAACAAAGAAAGTGCAAACGAAGCGTATAAAGAGATTATCAGCGAAGCAGGAAAAGCAGTCGAAAAGATTATGGACCGAAAGGGTGTTTCGCGTATTGATGTCAAGGCGGCACAATCTTTATATAAAGGTTTGACACTTGCAGGAAATCTTGCGAAAGAGGAAAATTATGAAGTTCCTATGAACATAAACGGCGAGATTACCTCGGTAAATCTGAAAATACACCACAATGCGGCAGAGGCGGGAAAAGTAGCCGTGACCTTTGAGACGGAGCAGCTTGGAAAAGTGGCAGCGGAGTTTGATGTGACAGCCAAGGGCATTTCGGGTATGGTGGTATACGAAAAGAAAACAGGTAAGGAAATGCTTGAAGAGCTTGAACAGACGATAAAAGGAGGACTTTCCGGCGAAAACACAAAGAAAGTCAGTATTGGTCTTGTGCAGTCAAATTCGCTTGATTTGGGTAGATTTGGTCAGGACAGACAGCCAAGGGGCATGGATAACGGGGTATCGACAGCAGAACTTTATCAGACAGCAAAGGCGTTTTTAACAGCATTCAGATAACAACAAAGCGGAGGTTAAATAATGAGAGTAAATTTCAATGTTTCATCGGTAATAGCACAAAATGCGTTGGCAAATAATGATACAAGGCTTTCCAATTCTACATTAAGATTGTCGAGCGGCCTTAAAATCAATAAGGCATCCGATAATGCGGCAGGTCTTGCCATTGCGAGAAAAATGGATGCGCAGATTAAGAGTCTGATGCGTGCGAACCAAAATTCAAATGACGGTCTTTCCGTTGTAAATACTGCTGACGGTGCGATGGCGGAGATGCACGACATTTTGCAGAGAATGAACGAGCTTGCAATCCAGTCGGCAAACGGTACAAATTCGGACGATGACAGAAAGCAGATACAGCTTGAGATTGACGAATTAGTTGCGGAGCTTGACAGAATTGCAGAAACAACAGAGTTTAACGCACAGAGTCTCCTTGACGGTACATTTGCATATAAGGGGTATTCTAATACGGAAAATGTGAAGGTAATGTCTTATACAGACGGCGTTGCAAGCGGTACTTATGTGGTTGGTCAGATTGAGTATTATCACTATGAGGATAATACGACAACTTACACAGGAGAGGACAAATCGATTAAGAACATCGAGAGCGAAAGCAGCTATGAAGTAAGCAGCGCTGATGATGTGAAGAATGCATTGATCAAGAGCGATCAGTTGGCAAATTATAATGATATAAGCGGTATTAAGGCATTTCCTGACGATTCGCTTGTGACAATTGAGGATGATAATATTGTCATTAAGGCACAGGGCGATTTTGAAGTAAAGCTTGCCATAAATGACAGGGACGCCGTGACAACTTCGACATACAGCAGCCTTGCATCGACTGCAGTCGCTACGACAACCTATAGCACATATACTTACAGAAACGTATCCGTAGCGGTATCTACGGCTACGACAGTCCGCTATAATATTAATCTGATTAATGTGGGTGGAGAAAAAGGTGTTAATGCTGTTTCTGAGGACGATTACAGAAGCATTGCACAAAGTCTTGAAGAATACTTTAAGGACAGAAATGAAACAAATGTTGAGATAACGAATATGACATGCGATATTGATGCGAATGGCAAAGCGAGCATGAAGATTGACTATAAGTGCACGGATGCGGCGGGCAATGAGGTTAATCAGAATATGGAGTTGGTTTTGCATCAGGAGTCTAAAAATATCAATGCAGACCCGACAATTTCAGACGGTGATAAAAAAGAATATACAATGAATGATTATCTTTATCAGATGAAGGAGACCACCAAGACCACGTTTGTTGTCGGCGGAAATACGAAGGATGATTGTGTTAAGCTCAATATTACGGGAATGGGCGCAATGCAGATTCAGGTGGGTGCAAACGAAGGACAGATTCTTGCAATTGAAATTCCGAATCTTAGCACATTGTATATGGGTGTAGATAATCTCAATATTTCAACGGAAGATAAGGCAACCGCGGCAATTGATACGATTGGAAAAGCGATTAATTATCTTTCCGGTGTACGTGCAAAAATCGGTGCATATGCAAACCGTTTGGAGCATATTATAACAAATCTTGATACAACAGAGGAAAACATGACTGCAGCATATTCACGCATCATGGATGTCGATATGGCAACGGAGATGACAGAATACTCAACCGTACAGGTGCTTGTTCAGGCGTCAACGTCTATGCTTGCGCAGGCAAATGAAAGACCGCAGCAGGTATTGCAGTTATTGCAATAAAAGGATTAAAATAAGATAGCTCGGCGACATGGGGGATTGATATGACGAAGGAAAACAAACAAATTTTTACAAGACGTATAACGCAGGCGAACCGTACACAGCTTGTCGTAATTGTATATGAAATGCTTTTGGTATACTTAGAGGATGCGGTAAAGGCATATGAAGCAGAAGATAAACAGGAGTTTGTGCGCAATCTTAAACTTGCGAGAGAGTGCATCGGGCAGATGCGCACAAGCCTGAACTTTCAATATGAGCTTTCAAAGAATTTGTTTGCGATATACTGTTTCGCAGACAGAGAGCTTGCAAATGATATTTTCGCAAACAAGACAGACAATCTTGATGTGCTGAAAATGATATTTACAAAGCTCCATGACGCGTATCATACCATAAGCAAAGAGGACAAATCAGAGCCGCTTATGGACAATATTCAGGATGTTTATGCCGGTCTTACTTACGGAAGGACAGACGTAAGCGAGAGTCTTGTCAATTATGATGCAAAGAGAGGTTATATGGCATAGCCGGAATGGTGGGAAGCGCATCGTCCTCAAAATCATCATAGGAATCAAAGGAGTCGCATGCAGTGTATTGTTCATAGAGCTGCATGCGTTCTGCCTGCTGAAGCAGAAAACGGTAGCGTTTGAGCGCGGAGTCAATTTCGTAGATATAGCAGTCAATCAAATCAGGGTCTGTCACGTTGTCGAAACCGGAATATGCGATTTCAAGAGCGTGCTGTGTCTTTTCAATATCGGAGAGCAGAAGTTCGCGCGGAGTCAGCGCAGCCGGTGCGTCGGTAGTGCCTGACGAATTGGCGGAGGAAGGGTTAAGTATCTTTTTGAGGCTGAAATATGTTTTCATAGGCTGTCCTTTCATATTGAATGTGCGTACAAATGCGGCTGTATTGTAAACATCATTTTATTTATAGTATAGATTTTGTATAGTTGTTTTATGCAAGAAAATTGCCATGAAAATACATAAAAAATAAAAAATATTGTTTGCTCTTATTGGTAGAATTTAACAAAATATAAAATAAGGGTGGACAATATTTTTTTATTGTGCTATAGTCAATAACTGTCAGCAGTAAGTTGACATAAAACACAAAAATATTCCGTCGGTTTCCGACAAATTTTCACAAATTAAAATAAAATACAAAACAATATAATGTAACACGAAAGGAACATAAGAATATGATAATTCTTATCGCTATATTTTGCGCCGTCGTGTATACGGATTTGCGGTTTTACAAAATACCCAATGCATGTATTCTTGCCGGAATGGTATCGGGTCTGTTTATGACATGTGTGTCATATTCTATTGGCAGAATGCTCTTGGCATGCATGGCGATGGCAATAGTCTTTGCTGTATTTTATCCGTTTTATCTTATGGGAGGACTGGGTGCGGGTGATGTAAAGCTTCTGATGATGGCAGGATGTTTTATTCAGGGAATGCGTTTGATGCAATATCTGTTAATCACGTTTATGGCTGCAGCAGTCATAGCAATCATAAAAATGCTGTTGTTTTGCGAAAGCAGAGAGAGACTTATTTACTTTGGAGGATATTTAAGAAAGGCAGTGTGCACGCAGAGCATTGATGAGTATAAGGTAGACAAAAACAATAAACGATGTGTTATCAGACTGTCAGTACCGGCATTTATCAGTTTAATTATAATGTGCGCAGGAATCTATTGACGAATAGCGGGGAGGTTTAGGATGAACAGTAGAAAACTGGCGATATGTGATCAGGATAAAGAGTATTTGGCAATGCTGCAGGCATATCTTTCCAAGAAAAATCCGGCAGGTTTTGAGGTAGTGATATTTTCTTCCATAGAAGAGGCGTTGTTATCGTCAAAGGAGGAAGGCTTTGCAATTTTGCTTGTGAGTGAGGGGATTTATGACACAGATGTCATAAATATAACGGCGCAAAAAATTTTTATTTTACAGGAGGACGGTCATGCGGATACGGCGCCATACAGCAGTATTCCAAAATTTCAGTCAATGGAAAAGCTGATTGGTCAGGTGCTTGATGCTTTTGCTTTGGATGAAGAATGTGTCAGCATAGAGCATAAATGCCAGACAGCGGCAAAACTTGTTGTCTTTTATGCACCTGACAGGCATAAAGCGCAGAGTGCCACGGCGCTTGCGGCGGCACAGATTCTTTCGGATATGGGAAATAAAGTGCTTTACTTGAGCATGCAGCCGTTTTCAGGATTTGAAGAGCTTTTGGGTATTACATATGAGTCGGATATTACGGATTTTATGTATTTTGTCTTGAAACATTCGGACAAGCTTCCGTATAAGCTGGAAGGGATAAAGAAGACGATACATGGTGTAGATTATCTGCCGCCGGCGTTGGACTTTGGGGATTTGCATTCTATTACGGAGGAGGAGTGGAAACGATGTGCAGCCAGCCTTATACACAGCGGAGGATATTCGCATGTCGTGATGGATTTGACGGAAACCTGCAAAGGATTTTACTTTTTTTTGGAGACTTGTGAATTGCTTTATGTTTTATCTGCAAGAGATGCATTTTCGAAAGCAATGTATAGGCAATTTGAACGACTGATGAAAAGTAAGGAGCTTGGAGCAATGTGCAGAAAAAGTATATGTTTTGACGTACCTGCAGGCTGGGAGAGTGCAGCATCAAACCTGGCTCAGCTTTCGGCTTCCGCGCTTGGGGCACATATGAAAGGAATTATGGAACAGAATGGGCTGTAATACAAAATATGAAGAATGGAGACAGCGTATCGCGAACAGTGTGCGCGGGTGTATCGACTTATCAAGAGAAGTTTCGGATGAGGAGATACAAGAGATGATTGACAGTCAGATTGTGGGTCTTGGACGCATTTGCGGGCTCTCCTTAGCGCAACGGCAGGAGCTTGGAAAGAGTATATTTTATTCCATCAGAAAGATGGATATATTGCAGGAGCTTATAGACTCAAATGATGTGACGGAAATTATGATAAACGGTACGGAAAATATTTTTATTGAGAAGGCAGGACATATTTATGAGTGGGATAAGCAGTTTGACACGCAGGATAAGCTCGAGGATGTCATACAACAGATTGTAGCAAAATGCAACAGAGCCGTAAATGAGGCGTCGCCGATTGTGGATGCAAGGCTTGAAAACGGTGCGCGTGTTAATATCGTGCTTGCGCCTGTGGCATTAAATGGTCCGATTGTGACAATCAGACGATTTCCGGACAAGCCTATATTAATGGAAGATCTGATACGGTTTGGTTCAATTACGGCAGAAGCGGCAGCAGAACTGGCAAAGCTTGTTCGGGCAGGCTACAATATATTTATCAGCGGCGGAACAGGTTCCGGAAAAACAACATTTCTAAATGCATTATCGCATGATATTCCCAAAAGTGAACGGATTATTACAATAGAGGACGCGGCAGAGCTGCAGTTACAGGGCATACCAAATCTTGTGCGTCTTGAAACAAGAAACGCAAATGCAGAGGGCGCAAAAGCGATAACAATCAGGGATTTAATCAAATCGTCTTTGCGTATGCGTCCTGACAGAATTATTGTCGGCGAGGTGAGAGGAAGCGAAGCAATTGACATGCTTCAGGCGTTGAATACAGGTCATGACGGAAGCCTTTCGACAGGTCATGCAAATTCTGCTAGAGATATGCTTTCGAGACTTGAAACAATGATTCTTATGGGCATGGAACTGCCGCTTGCCGCGGTTAGAAGGCAGATTGCATCTGGGGTGGATGTCATTGTCCACTTGGGCAGATTGCGTGATAAATCGCGCAGGGTAATGGAAATTACGGAAATCATCGGATTTGCAGATGGCGAAATTGTGACGAAGCCAGTCTACCAGTTTGCGGAAAATGGCGAGGAAAAAGGGAGGGTGTTGGGAAGTCTTGAAAAAGTCGGAGCGCTTACCCATACTGAGAAGTTATTTGCCGCAGGAGAGGACGTGTGAAAGGAGTATTGTTAGCCACATGAAAAATAAAACAAATAAAACAGGTATTAGAAGGGTACGGCATCCGCCAATACCAGATTATGCAGTATATAAGTTTACAAAAAAAGAGTTTGTTGTTTATATCCTTTGCGAAGGTGCTTTTATTGGAATAACAGCGTATTTGTTTTATGACAGTATAATCGCATGGATTTTACTGATACCGTTTGCGGTGTTGTCTCTTAGAAAAAGAAAAAAGCAGCTTTGTCAAAAGAGAAGGCAGAAGCTTGAGGCAGAGTTTCGTGACGTGATATTGAGTGTGGCTTCTAACCTTCAAACAGGATATAGTTTTGAGAATGCATTTCAGGAGGCTTACAAAGAGATTGTGCTTTTACATGGGGAATCATCGCTTATGGCATGTGAACTTCGCTTACTGCTTAGAAAACTTGCAAATAATGAGCAGCTTGAGGAGGCGCTTTCGGACTTGGCGAAAAGAAGCGGGGTGCAGGATATTCGGGACTTTGCGGACATTTTCCAAATTGCAAAACGAGGAGGCGGAAATATGCAGATGATTATATCCAATACCGCTGAGGTTATCGGCGATAAACAGGCAGTCAGGCTGGAAATTGATACAATTATGAGTGAGAAGAAACTGGAGCAGAGGATTATGCGGTATATTCCGTTTTTTATCATCGCTTATATTTCGATTACGTCAAAAGGTTATTTTGAAGGGCTTTATCACAATTTTATGGGGCAGTTTATTATGACTGCGGCATTGTTTGTGTACGGGCTTGCCTGTATAATTTCTGATAAAATTTTGGATATTGAGGTGTAGGAAATGCGTAAAAAAAGGAAGAAAGGCTTTGCGGAGCTTTTTTATAACCGACTTGAGCGGATGCATAAAAAGCCGGATAAAATTCTCTATGACAACTCTGTACGCGAGGCGCTGCAGACCCTGGAGCCTGCGGGAGACACGCAAAGCCGTCAAAAAGAATATGTAATGAAAAAACTGTCGCTGTGCGGTATGGTGGTGGTTTGCGGACTGGCTATATCGGTTATTTTGTGGATAAAGGAGGGAGCGCAGACAAAGATTGTTGATAACCGTATTGCGAGAAATGCATATGGTGACGGAGAAAAGGAAATCAGTCTTGTGGCAAAGGATACGTTCGGCAGTTATGAGGTTGATTTATCCGTAGAGGAGCGGCTATATCAGGAACAGGAATTAAACGCGCTATTGGAGAATTTTTTGCCGATTCTTGAAAAGACAATGCTTGGTGAGAATGTTTCTTTGGATGAGGTTTCGTATAATCTGAACCTTTTGGACAGTATTGAGGGATTTCCGTTTACGGTAGAATGGCAGACGGATGCGGATTATATAGACATTGACGGAAGGCTTGTCCATAATACGCTTGATGCTCCGAAGCTTGTGGAGCTTACGGCTGTTATAAGCTGTGAGGAATTTGAGGTACGCCGTATAATGAATTGTGTGATCTTTTCTAGAGCAGTTCAGCCTTCACGGGCAGAGCTTTTGGCACGGATGGTTGAGGACATACAGCACGGAACAAGAAATGAAGAATTTATGACACTTCCGTCAGAAATGGATACAGATACCATACGTTGGAGTTATCAAAGAAGCAATACCGGAATCCTGGTTTTTCTTGCGATGCCGTTGCTTGTATTTGTGATTTATATTGGAAAGGACAGGGATTTGCAAAAACAGGTTGCGCACAGAAATGAACAGCTAAGACTTGATTATCCTGAAATTGTCAGTGCACTTGCGCTTTTAATCGGAGCGGGAATGGCTGTGCCGAACGCTTGGCAGCGGGTGGCAAAGGATTATCGTGTGCGAAGGCAGGAGACAGGAAGAGTGCGGTTTGCCTACGAGGAAATGCTTTTGACAATTTACGAAATGGAAAGCGGCGTCGCGCAGACAAATGCATATGAACGCTTTGGACGGCGGTGCAGGGTGCAGTCCTATAACCGGCTTGCTGCAATGCTTTCACAAAATGTCAGAAAGGGCGCCGCGAATCTTGCAATCCTTTTGCGGGAGGAGGCAGCGAATGCCTTCGAGGAACGAAAACACATGGCGAGAAGATTGGGTGAAAAAGCAGGTACAAAGCTTTTGGTACCGATGATGATGCTTTTGGGTATGATTATGGTTATTATTATGGTGCCGGCATTTCAGAGTTATTTTTAACATAAAGGAATTACAATTGAATAGAGAACAAAAGTTTAAATGAATGGAGGAATTATATGAGAAATTTTGAGCGTTTTATTAAGGAAGAAGAAGGAATGGGAACGGTGGAGGTTGTGTTGATTATTGTTGTGCTGATTGCATTAGTGGCGATTTTTAAGGACAGCATTAAAAAGGTGGTTGAAACGATATTAAAAAAGGTTTCCACAAACGCAAATAAAATATAACTGTAATAATAAGGAGAGGAAAATCAAAAATGTACGGAAAGGTCGGGATTCGAAAAAAGGAAAACGCGTATCTGACTGTATATCTGTCCCTTGTATTTGGAATTATCCTATCGCTGCTGCTTGCCCTGATAGAGGGTGCGGCGATAGGCGCTGCAAGGGCGCAGGCGGAGCTGGCAGCGGATTTGGGAATGGATTCCGTATTTGCGGAGTATCATCGGGAATTGTTAGAGCAGTATGAATTATTTTTTATTGATTCTGCGTATGGTGGTAAAAGCGGCGGAACAGGTATGGTTGAAAAGCATTTATCGGGTTACTTGGATAAGAATATGGACCCTGATAAGGATGTTGGAATGTTTGGGGGTATTACATATTTAAAGCTTACCAATCCGTATTTGGAAATTCGCGAGGTGTCTTATGCCGGAGATGAAAACGGAGCTGTTTGGAAGGCACAGGCGGTTGCGTATATGAAGGCGGTGTATGGCGGCGACATTATCAATACGGTAAAAGAGCATTTGGAAATCGTGCAAAAAAACGAAATGAATACGCGTGACGTCGCATCAGAGATAAAAAAGCAGAAAAAGGAGTTCGAGGATGCACTTGCTGAAAAGGAAATTATTGAGTACGGCACGGAAACGTCAGATGGCAATTCTTATCAAAAGGTATCAAAGCTTGTAAATCAATTAATCAGCGGAGCGTTTTTGAAACTGATGATGCCGAGCGGTGAAAAAATGTCACAGGCAGAGGTTGATTTGAATGCGTATTATTCGGGGCGTGCGCGTGCAGGAACTGTCAATTCCGGTATCGGACTTCATGAAGGAGCGCCTGCGGCAGAGGGTTTTGCTGATGAGCTTATTTATGGAGAGTACCTGATGAAGGTATGCGGAAATTATCGCGACAAAAAGGAAAACAGTCTTTTAAGTTATCAGATTGAGTATATTTTATATGGCTTTGGAAGTGACACATCAAATCTTTCGGCATGTCTTGCGACACTCTTCGCGGTGCGGTCGGTGGGAAATCTTATTGCAATTTATAGTAATTCCAATATGAAAAATCAGGCAAAAAATGTGGCGGACCTTTTGTGTGCATTGATTGTATCGCCGGAGCTTGCGCCGCTATTGCAGAATATTCTTTTGGGAATGTGGGCGCTTGCGGAGTCCGCGGCGGATGTTAAAAATCTGCTTGACGGAGGAAAAGTGCCGCTGATAAAAAAGGACGGTCAGTGGAGCCTTTCGCTATTGGGAATTTTGTCCGGTAATTTTGAAGGCAGTGGAAAAAAGAAGGACGGATTGTCTTATCAGGCGTATTTGAGGGTATTTTTAGGGCTTATGGATCAGGACAAAAAGGCAGCGCGCAGTCTTGATATTGTAGAGATGGACATTCGGCAGACGCAGGGAAACGCACAGTTTCGGATTGATCAGTGTATTGATTATATAAAAGCGGGATTTGGGTTTTCGGATGCGGCGGGGCATGATTTTGTATTTGAGAAAAAAATGTGTTATGAGTAATCGGAAACAGGGAGGCAGAGTGATGCCCTTTTTAGGCAGAGAGATTAGAGAAAAGGAGGGGAGGAAGCGTTCTATGAAAAAAGCGTTAAACCGGAAGGAATATAATATCATTGTGTTTTTAAAAGCCTCTGTACAAAAAAGGGTGTCACTTTGCCGCTCTAAAAGACTGCGGGCAAGTATGACGGTGGAGGCTGCGTTTGTGCTTCCGTTCTTCCTGTTTGCCTTTTTAAATATTATATCCATATTGGAAATCTACAGAGTACAGAGCAATATGAGCGCGGCAATGCACAGAACTGCCAAGGAAATGGCAGTATGTGCGTATGAGTATCGGGCACTTTCTAACAGGGATATAGGGAAAGCGGAATCGCTTGGTCTTACATATGGGTATGCAGCAAATCATGTAAAAACAATTCTTGGAAAATCTTATCTTGACAATTCACCGATAAAAGGCGGCGCGGCGCACATTAACTGGTACCGTTCTTCTGTCTTGGAGAAGGACGACGGTATTGATTTGATTGCAGGATATACGATAAGACCACCGGCAGCAGTGGCAGGGTTCGGTGAGTTTAAAATGTATAATCGGATTTATACGCGTGCATGGACAGGATATGATAATGCTGCCGCAGCTTCAAACGGTGATGTGGAGGAAGAGATTGTATATATTACACCTGACGGGGCAGTATACCACAGGTCCAGGGCGTGCACTTATCTGAAACTTTCTATAGTGCCTGTGGATAGAGAAGTATTGGAGGATTTGCGCAATGAGGAAAGGGCGAAGTATTATCCTTGCGGGGAATGCGGCAGAGAGCAGCGGGCTACAGTATATATTACAGATTACGGAACGAGGTATCATTCATCGCTTGGATGCAGTAAATTAAAGCGTACAATTCTTGCAGTACCAATATCAGAAGCCGGAGGACGCGGTGCGTGCAGTAAATGTGGAAGTACGCATTAAATAATCGGAGGTTTAAAATGGTTTTTGTGATAACAGGGATAACAGGAGCGCTGCTTTTTGCGGCGGGAATTATGGATTTAAGAAGTAGGGAAATAAGCAGAGGGATGATTTTAATATTGATGCTTGTGGGTCTTTTGGGTGCAGTTGTGAACAGGAGCATTGGAATATGGGAAATTGTCGGAGGGGCGTTAATTGGAGTATGCGCGGTTGGATTATCTATGGTGGGAAGGGAGCAGATTGGCAGAGGCGATGGGCTGGTAATTATTGCTATGGGACTAATACTGGGATTTCGGAAGTGTCTTACTGCAGTGTGTATTGCGTCATTAATTATGACACTTGTGTCAGTTTTTGTGTTGGTATTACGAAAGGGAAACAGGCATACACGGCTTGCGTTTATACCTGCTTTGTTTATAGGTTATGTGGTGTGTGTAATGATGACAGGGTAGATAATTTGCGGACGAAGAAAGGTGTAAGGTTATCAATATGATTTTTTTAAGGGATACGGAAAAGGGGTATTTTACGGTGGAGGCGGCGCTGGTTTTCCCGATGGCGCTCTTATTTACGGCAATGATGATTTTTCTTGCTTTTTACAGTTATGACAGGTGTATTTTGGAGCAGAGCGCATATGAGGCGGCGCTTCGCGGGACGGGAAATCATATAAGGAGTGCGCAGGAAGCATATAATCAGGCATACGAAGCGGCAGCACGTCTTACAGAAGAAAAACTTTTTGCAGTGCATGATTTTGGATATGAAGTGTCAGTTTCTGCGGAGTTTGTGAAGGTTCAGTATCGATGTGCAGTAAATATGCCGCTAATGGGGTGGCTTTGTGAATATGTTTCGGGTGCGGATTTAACGCTGGATATTTGTTCTGAGGCAAGAAGGCACAGACCGACACGTACAATCAGAAACTGCAGAGTTGTGAATAAGCTTATCCGTGAAATGAGTAAGGAAAAAAATGAACCTGCGGCAAAAACGGAGCAGGAGGAAATGGGAGGAGACGGGACATGAAGCAGGATTTACCGTTGGTAAGTTTTGAGCGGGATATGAATCATAATTATATGGTGCTTTATAAGTGTGACTTTTTTGGCGCTGCAAAGGATAACAGCCGGGATTATCGTGTACGTATGCTTTTGGAAAATAAAATACAAGGGCTTTTGCCGATTACGCATCGGCAGGTAAATGGTGAAAGCCGATATTATTATGAGATTAATTCGTTACAGCCGCTTGACAGGCTGATTGAGAAAAATGAGCTGGATTACCGTATGTTGCGTACAGTGTTTTTTGGCTGTATACACTTATTTGATAATCTTGAGGAATACCTGTTAAATGGGGAGCAGATTATGATGAAGGCGGAGTTTATCTATGTGAATGTGGAGAGCATGGAGCCTTATTTTGCCTGTTATCCTGATTACAGCGGTGATGTGCGGTGTTCGTTTATGGAGTTTGTTGACGAACTTTTGGCGCATATTGACCATACGGATAAACAGGCGGTGATGCTGGGGTATCAGGTGTATCGTTATACTAGAAATCCGAATTATGTGCTTAGTGGGATTCGTAAGTTTATGGAGTGTGCGGCGACGGAGGTTCCGAATCAGGAAAACTGTGGATATATATCAGAGCAGCCTTTGGCAGAGCCTGGGGACAAGATGTGGGATAACAGAATAATTAACAAAGAAAGTAATGCGTTTATGCTACAAGAGGATGTGCCGCGTCGCAAAGAAGCGGATATGGAGGAGGAGTATCAGGATACGTGTGACAGACAGGGAAATATTAAGGAACTGATTGGCGGTGTTTTTTGTGTGTTTGTGGCAATCTGTGCAGGAGCAATTATTGTTGGAGCGCGTGTGTTTCAGCGCTATAAGCTTAGTGGTAATTATGAGCTTTATATGTATGGTGCAGTGGCGATGGCGCTTGTGGCGGCGGTGCTGTTCTTTGTGTGTTATATCAAGACAGTAAGACAAAGCAGAGAGATTGAGATGCTAAATGAAGAGTGTGAAGAATCAGTATATGAGGAGTTGATAAGCAGAGAAGTTGTTCATAATTTAACGATAAAACATAATAACGAGATTCCTCGTAAAGTTGGTTATCGGGAGGTAAATTCTTTAACGTGTTCGAATGAGACAATTTGCCTTGGAAATGAAGCAATAGAGGAACGCGTCCTTCGCGGGCGGGTTAATGGAAAAGAAGTCAGCATACCGCTTGATTGTCTGCCTCTGACGGTAGGAAAACTTGGGGGGGTTTCTGATTTTATCATTAATGATAATGCAGTCAGTAAAATGCATGCGCGAATTGAGGAGCATAACGGAAAGGTATGTGTTTGTGATTTGAATTCTACGAACGGGACAGTACATAATGGAGAAGTAATTGCGATTCATACGCCGGTGGTGTTAGAACAGGGAGATACATTAAGGTTTGGGAGGAGTTGCTTTACATATTATTAACTATTGGAGTTTTAAGTATTGATTAAATAGTTCGCTATTTTACCCAAAATCAATATTTTTCCGGTTAAATATTGATTTTGGGTAAAATGGAATATAAAGATGCATCAGTATCAATAAGCATTATGAATTTACAATTCCTTCAATCAACCCGACAATTTTGTCAATCGCGTCACGCTGATTGCTGTTCTGCATTGATTCGATATATGACTGACGCGTAAAGTAAAGCTCATGTACCTTTTCCGTCAGTGTTACTGCTGTTAGGTAATCTTCATCAGCTACCATTGCAAAGCCTTGCGCTTCAAAGCTTTTCGCGTTTAGAATCTGATCTCCGCGGCTTGCGCGGGCGGGGAGCGGAATAAGAAGACTTGGCTTGCGCAGCGCCAAAAGCTCACAGATTGCGTTCGCGCCGGCTCTTGAGATTACGATGTCCGCTATTGCAAACAAGTCCTTTAAATCCTCTTTCACATACTCAAACTGCTTGTAGCCGTCCGTGCTTAGAAGAAGATTATCGATTTTTTCTTTTCCGCAGATATGCACAATCTGAAAATCATCCAAAAGCTTGGGGAGCGCTTCACGTACAAGGGTGTTGATACCTGCCGCGCCAAGACTTCCGCCGATAACCATAATAACAGGCTTTCCGCCGTGGAAGCCGCACATTGACAGTCCTTTTTCCTTGCTGCCTTTTGTCAGTTCAGCCCGAATCGGCGAGCCTGTCAGCACTGCTTTTTCCTCGGGAAGATTTTGAAGCGTTTCGGGGAAATTGCAGCAGACCTTTTTCGCAACGGGAATGCACAGGCTGTTCGCAAGCCCCGGCGTCATATCGGATTCGTGGATAATACAGGGAATTTTCAGGGAGGATGCGGCGCGCACAACCGGAACGCTCACAAAACCGCCCTTGCTGAATACAATATCCGGTTTTAATGTTTTTAAGACCTGCTTTGCCTCCATAAAGCCTTTGATTACCCGAAACGGATCGCTGAAATTTTTTAAATCGAAATAGCGTCTGAGTTTCCCTGTGGAAATACCATAGTATGGTATTCGGTAATCCTCAATCAGTTTTCGTTCAATACCCTCGTAGGAGCCGATATAGTGTATATCATAACCTAAGCTTTTGAGCTTGGGAATAAGAGCAATATTTGGTGTGACATGACCGGCAGTGCCGCCGCCTGTAAATACGATACGTTTCATATTAAAAGCCTCCGCTTTTTTATCTTAAATATAATATTCGTATATTTTTGGAATGTCATTCAGATTTATTCGTTTTCTTTTGCTTTATATGCCTCAAGCGCCCGCGCGAACTGGTCGGGGCAGGAGGTTTCTTTCATGCCGCATTTTATTCCTTTGAGTTTGGAGATTGCGTCGTCTACCTTCATGCCGCGCACAAGACTTGAAATACCGCTCAGATTTCCGTTGCAGCCGCCCGTAAAGGAAACCGATTGTATCGTGTCTCCTTCAATTTCAAAATCTATCATTTTGGAACAGGTACCACTTGTTTTATATTGCATATGTTTATCCAACCTTTCCTTTTTCCGATTCTTTCCTATAAAGAATTTTATCAGTGAAAGCATAGTAAGTCAATACGGTTTCGTTCTTGAGTTTCCGCAAAATGTAAGCCCAAAATGAATACATCTTCCCAAAGTGCCAATCTGCCGGGTTTTTTGATATTGCAGAATGACAGTTTATAAAGTAGAGGCACTTTAATAAGCCCCGCCGAAACCGGACTTTGGGGGACATATTCTTTTATCTATTCAAACGGTCAGCTTAAGACAGAGCTGACGGTACTTCGGACGTTTCGTCCGAAACCAAAGCCTGACGCCTTCTTTTGCATACGATAGTATACCAGAGATGCCTTTTGCCAGCCGGTAATAGCAGAAGAAAACTTTTTGCTTTACCGGATCTGCTGTTTTTATGATGGAAACCTTTAGCGCATTTGTCTCGGGTCCCATGGAAACCAGGCCTAGGAATGCCATGCACAAAGTAATATAAAAATTCAGGGCATTGATTGCCTTTAACTTTCTGACACGAAAGTTTTCAAACTGGAACACCTGTTTTTTGCAGCGGAAATATTCTTCTATTTTCCAACGGGAAAAATAAGTCCTTGCAACCTGGATTGCCTCCTCCCTGGAGCTGATTTTTTTGTTGGTGGCAAGCATCATTGGATGCTCTGTGATCCCGTAAACAAGCAC
>KE159628.1:374468-379699 GCA_000403335.2 Lachnospiraceae bacterium MD335 | reverse complement strand
TTTTGGCTTATTTTTTTAAGTTGTACATAATTAGTACATACGATTGATGGTTCTGTGGATAGAACTGCGGAAACTCAAGGGTTTCGTTAGGGAACAAATAATTATGTAACAGTTCAGCCCAAGAATTTGCAGCAAGTGCAAAGTCCTGGGCTGAACTGTTACACAATTACATATTCTGTCGGATAAAAATGACAGGTGTCGCGGGAAGGAATAAGAGGGCTTTTTCTGCATGAATTTGACGAACGATTTTCAGTCAAACCGTCTTGTGGCGGGCTTTTGAATTGCGTATACTTATATCAGTAAAATACCCGTGTGCAGCTACCAAATTTGGACATGCCTGTTTCCGGTTTGCTGTGCAGGCGAAACGGTTGAAAAATGGAAACTGGCAGAATGGAGGAAATTATGGCAAATGAAGTAATGAAATATTTTGATCACTCGTTTATTGTGGTACTGACGTTAACGCTTATGGCGATTGGCGTTTTGTATCAGGTCGCAATCGGTATTATTTATCAGAAGATGATACAGGCGACGGACACGCTGTCGGGAATGGAAAACAAGCTGCTCGTGCAGTGCAAGGAACGGTTTGTTAACTGTTACAAATTAAACGGCGGCGTTCCGAATATTTCGGTGTTTGTGGACAAGTTTATCAATCGGATACGCGTGTGCGGCATGAGCATGAGCTTTATGAAGCACCTTTCGGGGCAGCTTATGCTTGCGGGCGTGTTTGTGGCAGGTTTCGGTGTGTGTAAGGGTATCATTGAAGGGCGGGGGTTTATTGATTTGCTGCCGTTCTATATTATCAGCCTTTTGGGAATTTACCTGTATCTAAGCATTATGTCCATTGTGGACATGCCAAACCGCAGGCGGATGTTAAAGACGAATATCACGGATTATCTTGAGAATACGGTTGCGCAGCGTTTAGAGCATGGTCTTATGGAGAAGGAGAAGCTACTTTGGGAGCTTGCACAGGAAAAGGATGCGACATTTGGCGAGAAGGATGAGGATGTGCTGCAGGATGAATTGCCCGTTAAAACCAAAGAACCTGTTTTTTCGGCAGAGGAAACGCGTGAGCTTGAGGAGCTGCTTCGCGGAATTATTGCAAATAAGGTCTGAAAATCGGATTGATTTATTTGGTAAAATTTGTTAAAATAAAGACGATATGGCGACGGTTCTCGTCAAATGACACAAAAATATGTGAATGTAAAGGAGAAGACAAATGAGCAAGGTAACGTTTGACTATTCAAAGGCAGCACAGTTTATCAGCGAGCATGAGGTTGAGAACATGAAGAAGCTCACCCTTGATGCGAAAGAGGTACTTGTAGGAAAGAGCGGCGCGGGCAACGATTTTTTGGGTTGGATCGACTTACCTGTGGACTACGATAAGGAAGAGTTTGCAAGAATTAAGGAAGCGGCAAAGCGTATTCAGAACGACAGCGAAGTTCTTCTTGTAATCGGTATCGGCGGTTCTTATCTTGGAGCAAGAGCAGCGATTGAATTTTTACGTCACGGCTTTTACAATATGGTGGACAAGAGTATCAGAAAAACACCGGAGATTTACTTTGTAGGAAATTCAATCAGCTCTACGTATATTAAGCATTTAATTGATGTTATCGGCGACAGGGACTTCTCAATTAATATGATTAGCAAGTCCGGTACGACGACTGAGCCGGCGATTGCGTTCCGCGTATTTAAGGAAATGATGGAGAAGAAGTACGGCAAAGAGGGCGCGGCAAAGAGAATTTATGCGACGACGGACAAGGCGAAGGGCTCTTTGAAGAACCTTGCGACGGAAGAGGGCTATGAGACATTTGTTGTTCCTGATGATGTCGGAGGACGTTTCTCGGTATTGACGGCGGTTGGTCTGCTTCCGATTGCAGTCAGCGGTGCGGATATTGATAAGCTGATGGAAGGCGCGGCAAGCGGCAGAAAGCGCGCATTGGAGCTTCCGTTTGAGGAAAACGACGCAATGCAGTACGCGGCTGTCAGAAATATTCTTTTGAGAAAAGGCAAGGCGGTTGAAATTCTCTGCAATTACGAGCCGAGCGCACATTATGTTTCCGAGTGGTGGAAGCAGCTTTTCGGTGAGTCGGAAGGTAAGGACCAAAGAGGATTGTTCCCTGCAAGCGTTGATCTTACGACTGACCTGCATTCGATGGGTCAGTTTATTCAGGACGGCGCAAGAGTTATGTTTGAGACGGTTCTTGACATTGAGAAGGCGAGAGAGGAAATTACAATCGGTACGGAGCCGGTTGACCTTGACGGCTTGAATTACCTTGCGGGTAAGACGGTTGACTTCGTAAACAAGAGCGCGATGAACGGTACAGTGCTTGCCCATACGGACGGACAGGTTCCCAACCTTATGGTGCATATGCCGGAGGTTAGTGAGTTTTATCTTGGCGAGCTGTTTTACTTCTTTGAGTTTGCGTGCGGTCTGAGCGGATATTTGCTTGGCGTAAATCCGTTTAACCAGCCGGGCGTTGAGAGCTATAAGAAGAATATGTTTGCACTGCTTGGCAAGCCGGGGTATGAAGAGGCGAGAGAGGCTCTGCTGAAAAGATTATAGTTTGGTAAGGATATTGATATAGTATGTGAAAAGCCATACATGGGGATTTACCTGTGTATGGCTTTTATAATGCGCAGCCCAGTGCAGAGGAAGTATGCCGCTGAAGCAGCGCACTGGGCGCGCGACGAGTAGTGGAGAAGGACGTTCCTCTACTCGATTATAAGGAGTCTGTTTTAAGGAACGGGAATCATTTATAAGACGGTTTCTTTATCTTCAGAGAATGGTAAAAAATATCCGCTGCTGCACTTTTCCTGCGGTCTTTGTCCGAGACAATTTGAATGGAGCGCATAGGGATTGACGCGTTTAGTTGAATTTGGACTAAGCGTTTCTTTTTTAGAAGGGGCGATGCCAAGTCTTCGGGGACGAAGCCGATTCCGAGGTTGCTTTGGATTAGCGGAAGCATCAAATCGGAGCTTGCGACTTCCATGTCAAGCTCCATGTCCGTGTCATGTTCAATGAAAAAATCTTTATATAAATCATAGGTTGCGGTTCCTCTGCCTAATCCAATTAAGGGATAGTTTTGCAGTTCCTGCAAATTCAGTTTTCTTTCGCATAAAAATTGATATTGTGTTCCTCCGACAAGAACTTCACGAAAATGGTATAAGGTTTCGGATTGATAGAATTTCGCGGTTTTAAAAGGCGTTGTGATTACTGCAAAATCAATTTTACCGGCGCTTAAAAATTGAAGTAATTCCGGAGTGCTGTAGTTGTGGACTTTGATGCGGATTTTGGGGTGGCTTGTTTTAAAATTGCGCATGGCGTCAAGCAGGAGAAGGTGCAGCGCCGTTTCGGTGGCGCCAAGCTCTATGGTACCGCGTTCCTCATCGGTTTGCCCGCTGATTTCTTCCTGCGCGTTGACAAAATGCCTGTAGGCGATTTCGACGTGGGAGTAGAGCTTTTCGCCTGCTTCGGTGAGGCTTAGTCCTCTTGGTTCACGGATAAAGAGGCGGCAGTTTAGCTGAGATTCCAAGAGCTTTATGATGCGCGTTACGTTGGGCTGGCTGCTGCCCAATGCAGCGGCGGCTTTTGTGATATTTTTGTATTTGGCTGTGTAATAAAAAATTTTGTAGTATTCAAAGTTAATATCCATATAATATTTATATTACTCCTATATGATATATTTATTTTTCTTATTAATTAATGGATAGTATAATACAGATTGAGTGAAAAGTAAATAAAGGGGCGATTGTAATGAAAAATACAAAAATGACACATGTGTCATTTTTGATGGAATAGGAGGTTTTATTGATATGAATAAGGATTTGACGCAGGGAAATCCGCAGAAGATTTTGTGGGCATTTTGTCTGCCGATGTTTGGGAGCATTGTGTTTCAGCAGCTGTATAATATTGCGGATTCGTTTGTGGCGGGGAAGTTTATCGGGGAAAATGCGCTTGCGGCGGTTGGGAACAGTTATAATATTACGCTGATTTTCATTGCGTTTGCGTTTGGGTGCAATATCGGCTGTTCCGTGATTGTATCGCAGCTTTTTGGGGCGAAGGATTATAAGGCAATTAAGACGGCAGTTTATACGACGCTGATTGCAAGCGGTGTATTGTGCGGCGTTTTAATGGTGATGGGTTTACTTTCCTGCAATACGCTGCTTTGGCTGATGAAGACGCAGCCGGAGATTATGGCGGATTCGGCGTTGTATCTGCGGATTTACATATGGGGGCTTCCGTTTTTGTTTTTCTATAATATTGCGACGGGAATTTTTTCTGCAATGGGGGATTCGAAAACGCCGTTTCTGTTTCTTGCGGCGTCATCGAGTGCGAATATTTTGGTTGATATTTTGTTTGTGAAAAGCTTCACAATGGGAATTGCAGGCGTAGCGTGGGCGACGTTTTTGTGTCAGGGTGTAAGCTGCGTTTTTTCGGTGGTATTGGTTTTAGTGCGGCTGTCGAAGATTAAGACAAGCGGAAAAATTACGGTGTTTTCTGGAAAGCTGCTTGGAAAGATTGCGGTTATCGCGGTGCCGAGTATTTTGCAGCAGTCGTTTATTTCGGTTGGCAACATGATGATTCAGGGGTGCATTAACAGTTTTGGTGTCAGTGTCGCCGCGGGGTACTCTGCGGCGGTAAAGCTGAATAATCTTGTGATTACGTCGTTTACGACAATTGGAAACGGGATTTCAAATTTTTCGGCGCAGAATTTAGGAGCAAACCAATACGGGCGTATTCGGGAAGGGTTTCGCGCAGGACTAAAACTGGTGTGGTGTTTAAGTGTTCCGTTTTGTCTGATTTATGTCTTTTTGGGGAAGTATTTGCTGCTGCTGTTTATGAATGAGGGTTCGGCGCAGGCGCTTGCAACTGGCAGGCAGTTTTTGTGGATTTTGTCGCCCTTTTATTTTGTGGTTTCTGCAAAGCTCGCTGCGGACGGGGTGCTGCGCGGGACAAATGCAATGAAGCAGTTTATGGCGGCGACGTTTACGGACCTTATTCTGCGTGTGGTTTTAGCATTTGTGTTATCGGGATGGACAAATTCCGCGACGGGGATTTGGTGTGCGTGGCCTGTCGGATGGACGATTGCGATGGGGATTTCGCTGTACCTGTGCAGGAAAAGGATGGGAGTAAAAGTGATAGTCTTAAGTTTCCGCAAAATGTAAGCCCAAAATGAATACATCTTCCCAAAGTGCCAATCTGCCGGGTTTTTTGATATTGCAGAATGACA
>KE159628.1:280387-373433 GCA_000403335.2 Lachnospiraceae bacterium MD335 | reverse complement strand
ACAGAGTCATTCTTGACCATATTTCCTGCACAATATATTCTGGTTTCTTTGCATGAAACCGTGTTAATCCTAATGCATATTTTAACTCGCGAAAAGAGGTTTCTATTCCCCAGCGTTTCGCATATAACTGTTTGATTTCACCAGAACTAAATTTTTCTTGTGGCAGATTTGTAATAATACATTCATAAGAGTCTTGCGAGATTGGAAAACGCACTACTCTCATTTTTATTTCGTAAAACTTATTAAAATGCAGGTCAAGATAATCAAAAGGTGTTTTTTTCATAATAATTCTGTATTTTTGGGGATTTGCTTTTACTTCATTTGTCTGCTTTTTTGTGAGTGTAAGATTAACCCATTCGTCAAATTCATCACTCTCTGGCAGCATTGTTAGTTTCGAAGCTATTCCATTACTTGTTACATCTTTGACGCGTATTAAGTAATACATTCCTTTATGTTCCGCATGAGCAAATATATTGTAGTTCTCATAACCCCTGTCTGCGATAAAAACAGCAGGCTGGCCACGGTATCTGTCAATCAATTCACACATAGCACTATTTTCATTTTTCAATCGGGCAGGTTGGATAATTGCATCTGTGTATCTTCTGCTGCATAAATCATAAAAAGCGTTTAAATGCAGCTGGTTGAAGCCTTTGCTGTCAGGAAGCGGTTGAAAATAGGTTGTTTCATCTTTAGGATTGCAGGCAATGCATAAATCCGAACCATCACAGGCAATTAATCTAAGTCCTTTATATGCAGCATTATCATTAAAAGATTTAGTGAATTCTTGAAATAAGAACTCAAATGCTTCTGGCAATATCTGTGCCCTGCGCTGGTTAAATGCTGAATCCGATGGCGTGGAACTGTCAAAATCAAAATATTCCAACAATTCATCTCTTAATGCTTTGCCCTCCATTGTAAGCATAAACTTCATTATCTCTTCAAATGACCATTTCTTTTTACGTGAAAAATCCGTTTCTGGATTCTTTGTAAACAACCAACGGTAAGAATCCATCTCTGTAATAATGGATAATAGTTTTTGCTTTACCTCTGTAGAATAATTCATTGTGTAATCCTCCTTGCAACCAAGATGTTTTCTTGATTACAAGGGCCGCTCTGACTATCTTTCTTTTTAGATAGTCAGAGCGGCCACACATTTGGTTTATCCTGTCAAGTGCTTTATGAAATTATACAAAAAAAGAACAGGGTACATATTTCTACATACACTGTTCTTTGCATCGTCCTTATCTAAATGACATTGCAGGGAATCCTCCTCTTTTTGTTTAGTATGATTTTATTGTGGTGATTAAATTTTACATCAAAAAGGAGAAGGATTCCTTATTTTTTGGCTTATTTTTTTAAGTTGTACATAATTAGTACATACGATTGATGGTTCTGTGGATAGAACTGCGGAAACTCAAGAAGTGATAGTGTCTTGAATTTCCCATTCTGTTGGACTATAATGTTATCGACAGATGCCGGAGGTTTCCATTGTAGGCGAAACAGAATATAGTGGAAACCTGAAGACTTTGAAAGGAGTATGGTTATCATTATGAGAATCGCAGTAACATATGAAAATGGAACAGTATTTCAGCATTTTGGGCATACGCAGCAGTTTAAGGTTTATGATGCTGCGGACGGAAAGGTTACAAATGTACAAGTCGTGAGTACACAAGGCAGCGGGCACGGTGCGTTGGCAGGGTTGCTCTCATCATTGGGCGCTGAAGTGTTGATTTGCGGCGGCATTGGTACAGGTGCGCAGGCGGCATTGGCACAGGCGGGAATTCGGCTTTACGGCGGTGTTACAGGAGATGCTGACGCAGCGGTAAATGCGCTGCTTGCAGGAACCCTTGCGTTTAATCCCGATGTGCATTGCAACCACCATGAAAATCACGATACAGAACATCAGTGCGGAGAAGGCCATTCCTGCAACGCGGACAAACGCGGCTGTGTTAAGAATGGAGATCATTGATTAGGGGCAGTTTTTTTATTAAAAATCATGAAACGAGGATTTGTATGAAACTGAAAAATGTTCTAATTGCTGTAAATGATGTAGAAAAATCCATAGCATTTTATAGAGAGCTTTTCGGACTGGAGGTTCTTTTGGACAATGACGGGAATGTCATTATGACGGAGGGGCTTGTTTTACAGGATGCCAGGATATGGCAGACATTTACCGGAAAAGAAATTATTCCGCAAAACAACGCCTGTGAACTATATTTTGAGGAGCGCGACATTGAGGGGTTTATCAAAAAGCTCGAACAGTATCATGAGCCGGTTACGTTTGTCAATAAGTTGATGACGCACAGTTGGGGACAGCGAGTGGTCCGTTTTTATGATTTGGACGGCAATTTGATTGAAGTAGGGACACCAATGCAGTAAGCTTAAATCATTATAACTTTAGTGAAGGATATTAATTCTTTATCACATTTTTCGCAGTGTAATTTTTTGTTATATAAAGAAAAAGAATAGAAACTATGAATAATAACAATGATGTTAAATTGAACGGTGGATACAGTTGTATGGCAGATACAAAGAAATGAAAATTAAAAGCCGGATATTTGTGAAATATTTGATTATCAGCCTTGCAAGCTGAGAAGGGAGCATGGTTTATAAAAATGAGAAGACGTTTTTTACCAATTGATGCATATATTTGCCTGGCGCTGGCTTTTTTAGTGTCGCTTGGAACGGGATATGCGGCAGGACACTTGGCGGAAACAGCTTATGAGCGAGAGCTTGAAGAGCATCAGCCTGTAGACGGTACAGTTGGCGGACGGGCGGATGAAACCGTTTTTCGGGCGCAGAGCGTGGATGATTTATTAAATCATGACACGTTTACAATTGTTTCGCCCGGCATTCATTACAAAAACGAGGGCGCCGGATTTCATGACGGATTTTCCTTTTACAGTGTGGAACTGCCAAACGGTGAGCGTATAGCCGCGCGTATTAATGGCGAGAGTGTTCAATCCACGGGAGATTCGATTTATAGCGGGGACAGCATCCTGCCGATTGGTTGTGTGGTTTGGGATGATTTAACGCAGGATGAGATGTTTTTGAATCAAATCGAGTATCGAGATCCGCTCACGCGCAGGGATTTTTTCGTAGATATGGTGGGGAATACTGCGGTACTGGCAGAGGACTTAGCGTTAGAAACACCAAAGCTCATGACGCAGGTGTTGACGGTGTTTATATTTTATCCGATTTTCCACATGATTGGTTCTAAATTAGAGATATTTCCTCCATATTTTGTGTTTAGAAACAAAAAACAGAAATAACAAATACGTCTGTATTGAGAAAGATGAAAGGCAAGGGTTGGCAGATTGCTACCGTCACATGTGTTTTACGGTATTTGAAGGAGAATGTGGGTTTGGCATTAAGATGTAGGGAAATGCGATAATTCATTTAGAATAGATGAAATATAATATAAGTAAATTGTCACGACAAACGCATGAGTAAATAAATTGCGAACAAATTCTTTTTTGGGTATTTACAGCAGCTCTATCAAAAATGGCAGGAATTGCTGAATAAAAATGAGGAGGAAACATTAAGAAAACTGATTTGTGTGAAGCCAAATCATATCATCACGGCATGAAGCAGGGAAGATGGATTCAGCCTCGGGCAAAAAGTAGAGAACACAAAAAGCAATGAAATCACAGCTATCCTAGAATTGTTGGAGAAGATTCGTATAAAAGGTCAGGTTGTGACAATTGATGCAATGGGGACTCAGACTAAAATTTCAGAATATCGTGTTAGACAGATACCGGAATGTCCCATCTTCATTCTGCTTGTAATCTACCACTTCCCCAAAAGGCGGAAACTGTCTTGCAAATATCATCTCATATTCATAACCGTCTGCATCTGCATGGTAGCCGCAACATTCCCTCACCTGTTCTGCGGATACTGGGAAGCAGGTGGTCATGACACGCTCATAAATCTCCGCCGGTATCAGCCCGCCATCTGTCCGAAAAGGTTCATCTGTGTATATCCGATATATATCCTCAACATGCGCGGCATTAAGATTTCCTCCACATTACTGGCGTCCCAGTTCGTTACAGGCATATTGTAATTCACAAAACTAAGCCCATATATGTACTTTCTTGTCAGCTCCCTGCATTCATCGGACAAAGGCTTTACCCTGTAATACTCACGCAAATTTCCATGTTCTATTGTTACTGTATTTGTATAAATAAAATATCCTTTCTCTGTCAGCCTCATCTCTTCCAGATCATTGAGTCCAAAATTTTTCAGTTCCGGTATGCCGCCTTTCTGCCAGCCTGCCGTGGCATAATAAGATTGTATTTTTCCGTTTCTATGAACAAATGTCAGCGCACCTATATTCCCCTCCATTTGTACGCTAAACACGGTAACCATTCATCCATGGTATTATATCCAGCAATTAGCCAACTGCCCTTTCCACTCCAAAAGATGATTGTTAAAACCGTCAATATGAAAACCAAGGCATATTCCATCTATGAGTATCCTCCTGTATCCTTTTGTCAATGCAGCTTTCTCCTGCCTGATTCCTTTAAGCATTTCTGAAACAAATTGATATGACTGCTTACCCCCTCTATTTGTTGCGCCAAATCATCTTTCCTGATAGCAATATAGCACACGCACAGACAGCCAATCCAAAAATTACCAGCATCGGCAACAGATTTTCCAGCCCAAAAGTCCCTCCTGTCATCAGTCTGTATCCCCATGAAGCCGGGAACGCTTTCCCTATTGTTTCAAGCATTTGGGGGAGCATCTCAACCGGGAACATAATTCCAGAGAGCATGATTGAGGGCAGAAAAACAATGATGGAAAACATGGAGGTTTTCGTCTGGTCTTTTACCGCCAGGCCAATTATGCTGGCTATGCCGAGTGATACCGCAATAAAAATGGAAAGGGAGGCAAAGTATACGCCCGGATTTTTTGGTATCTTGGCATCAAAGGCAAGCGGAGCGGCAATATACAGGATAATGCTCATAATAAGCAGGTGGATAAACGCTGAGATATTGGCCAATGCAATACCTAGATATAAAGGAACACCGTTTGCCTGATAAACCTTCTTAATGTCGCTGCCATAAATTTCCACAAGGGAAGGCGGCAGACCGATCAGAGCGCCCATGGTCACGCCAAATACAGTCATGGATTGAATAAGTGTATCCCCTGCCCCCGGAATAACCGATGTAAATATCCCGCCCATAATCCCAAAGAACAGCAGGGGAACGATATAGCAGGTGATAAGCAACGTCTTACTCCGTATATCTAATTTCCATTGTAAAGAAACCCCATATAAAAAAGCGCCCATTTCTCAACCCCCCTTTGCAATTTTCATAAAGTGCTGCTCCAATGAACCGCGGTCTATTTGGATATCTAAGAGGGTCTCCCCTTTTTCCCTGCACTGCACCAGCAGCGTAAGTAAAGTTTCCCCGATATTATCGGATTCATATTTCCCAGTGCCGGTTTCCGTTTGAATGGTGATATTATAATGCTTCCCTACGGTTTCACCAAGCTGTTCGACTGTTCCAATAAAGGCAATCCTGCCCCCAGAAAGAATGGCAATCCGGTCACACAGGTTCTCAACCTCGGTCATATCGTGGCTTGTTAATATGATTGTCTTCCCGGCTGCCTTTAGTTGCCGGATCTGCTCATGTAAGGACAGCCGCCCCTCAACGTCAAGCCCTGCGGTTGGTTCATCAAGAAAAAGGATATCCGGATTTCGTGTCAGGGCAAGCGCCAAATGGAGCCGCCGCTTCTGGCCGGTCGATAATTGGTAATACTGCTTCCGGGCAAAATCATGGATGCCAAGGACGTCAAGCATGGCACGGTCAAGCGGAACTTTATTCCACTTCGCAAAAAGCTTAACAGCCTCCAGCGCCTTTATATGACCCGGCAAAGAAGACGACTGCAGCTGGATACCCACTTTGCCGGTTATAGCGATGGTCCCGCCGTCATATTTTCTTAGACCCTCGATACATTCCAGGGACGTTGTTTTACCTGCACCATTTACACCAAGCAGAGCAAAAATTTCCCCCTGCTGTACGCAGAAGTCTAAGCCATCCAGTACAACGTGGGCCCCGTAACTTTTCTTTAAGTTGTTGATTTTTATAGCTTCGTTCATTCTGCATCCTCCTGAAATGGTTCAACGCCTGACCGGGAAAAGTGACTCTCCAATGCCTGTTCAACATATTCTTTGGCGAGTTTTTGCTTTTCTTTCCATTTGGGGTCCATACCCTCAAACTGTCCTAATTCAATGAGTTTTGGAAGCATACTCATATCCCCGCCGGTGAAGTCCGTTATCATTTCCCAATAGGCTTTTGCAAAGCTCTGCCCCTCATCGCTGTCCGCGGGGATGCCTGCATTTTGAAGCCTTATCGCCTCGTTTTGAAGCTGTATGAGTGTACCCATAAATACTTTCCCGCTGTCTTTATCAAAACGGCTGCGGATATGGTCAAGGGTCTGGTCATCAAAGTGTTTGATGAGCCGGTAGAAGTCATTTTTCATCTGCAGGTTCACAATGATGTCGGCGTACTTTTTGAAATTGACCGACTGCATTTGAAGGACTTCTTCCCGCAGCCCCTCCAGCTCCCTCAATGATTCGGACAGGCTTTCTATTTTTTGCCGGACAACTGCGGTTTGCTCTGCCAGGACAGCTGCAATTTCTGCCGGTGTATCAAGGAAAATCAGTCGGTTCTTTATATCATCCAGGGAGAACCCCAGGTGTTTGAGCGATAAGATCTGATGTAGTTTTACCATATCTTTATCTGTGTATAGCCTGCGGCCTCCTTCGCTCATGGCAGACGGGGAAAGTAACCCTTCCCTGTCATAATGCTGTAATGTCCGTACAGTAACATCCATCTTTTTTGCGGCTTCGCCAACAGTTATATAGCCTTGTGGTATCGCTTTATTTTTGTCCATGTCTCTCACCTCCTGTTCGTAGTATATCTCATTACGTTACGTCACAAGCAAGTGTTTTAGAGATTTTTATCACATATGCTTCTTCAGAAAAATATGCCCGGTTCTTGTTCATACTTCCAATTGCACTTCCCTCAGCCCATTTAACCGGATTTGATCCAGCTCCTCTGCATTCAGGAACCTGCTTCAAATAGTTTTATATATTCTTTTGACACATCACTGTCAAAAATCAACACATCATCCGAATTTATGGTCACATCTAACCCGCCCCTGTATAATCTTTGGATGGGGTGGGCTCCATCTCCTTTATGCGCCCCGGCAAAAGGTTGCTGCTAGGTGTTAAGTTGAGGCGTATTCCCCTGTTTTTTAGGAACTGTATGGCTTCCTCCGATTCCGCCGCTGCGATACCATGCTGACTTCATCAAGCTGCAATACCTTCACGCCGCGGGCAACGTCCTCTGCTGTTCCCCACTCACCGATGTGGGCCTTTAGGCGGAGTCCCTCTTCTTTTGCCCTCCTGTATATGGGGATAAATTTTTCAATAGGCTGTGCCAATTCATCCTCCTGCCATGGTTCCTCCATTTCCTCTACTGGACAGCACAGCTTACTTCAAATATACTGTCCTCCATTGCCTGACCCTTTTCAAAAAATCCTTTTCCAGGCCGTCTGGGTCCAACTTTTCGGCGGAAAGCATTTGCCAGACACAGCGCATCAGGTAGCTGTCAATCTCCTCTAACAGCATCCTTACGTCAACGCCTGACCGAAATATGGAAAGATCCAGATCCCCCAGCATCCTGTCCGCCGCATCCTCATATGTTTTATCATAGGACTTCCCGATTGCCTCCCTGATTTCCGGGTTCTCCGCAAAAAGGGCCCGTAATGAGAATAAATATTCATCGGGAGCTGTTCTCATAAACTCACATCTTGCCAGAACCTTTTGGGTCATTGCCTCAAAGAAGTCTGACGTTCCTTTGTGATAATACTTCAGCTCTATTTCATTTGATATCCTGTTGATATTCTCCCAAAGGTATAAATACAGATCTTTTTTATTCTGAAAATAATGGAACAGCAGGGACTTTGATATGCCGCCGGCATCCGCAATCCTGGACATGGATGCGTTTTTGTAATTGTCATGGGCAAATACTATGTATGCTGCTTTTATGATTCGTTCCTGCTTTTCCAATGGCAGTTCAAAAAATTTCTTGTTCATTATGGTCCTCCCGGCACTTGATTGGCCAATCATCCATTTCGTAATTCTGCTTAGTTAACCATTTTAGATAGAAGTATTATTGCCAAAAAATATAAGGTATCATTCCCGCATGGTATTTATAGCCTGTTTTTATATTACAGCCCTCCCACTGTGATACTGATTATCAACTACAGAAACGATCCGGATGACCAAAACAGGCGCATATTTTTTCAGACTCATTGCCCACCTCTTTATTAGAGAAATTATGAAACAGCAGGGATTTTGATAATAAAAGGCAGCAACGCTTCTGGCTGCCGCCCTTTCACATCAATTATGAAACATCAAAATCCTCTGAGTGGAAATTGCTGTAATATCTTCCTCTCACAGCAGTAAATTTCAGCACACAGTAATCAGGGTCTGTTACGCCTTGAGGATAATACATCGTATCACCCTCCTGCCAGATTAATTGTTTGCTTTCTGCATCTTGTAATACTTCCATTGTACCAAGCAGCATAACTCCCCTGAAAAAACGTCTGTCGCAAAAATAAATGCTGGCATTGGGGTTTTCCCGATACTGAGAGACCCTCATAGAAGAAGTATTGGTGGTAAACCAAAACTCTTTGATTCCTTCCCGCTTCCGGGGTGGAAGCATGGCTTTCATACATGGGAACCCATCTCCAGAAACAGAGGCAATAAAAGAAACACCCTGTTTATCAATCAAGTTACCCACTGTCTGTTCTGGATTTTTCATCATGCTAAAATCCCTCCTGTTTTTACACTTCAATAGAGAAAAATTCATCTGTACAGTACACACTTTTTTATCTGGGCAGTGCCGCCAGTAACCCTTCATTCGATCAAGTCCTGACGCTGCCTGTTCGATTACTTCTGTCCGGATGCTTTCCTTACCGCTTTTTTGTTCATTTTACCGCCATTGACCGATTTCGTGAAGATATGATTCTAATTTGGCATGACATTCTTCCTTCTGACCTTCGCTCTGGTCTTAGCAGTATAACATCATGCCGGAAGATGGTCTCGGCTTTTTGTCCATTTTAAATAATTAAGGAGCATTTACTGGTCTTTTGCGAAAAACGCTCTTTGCTCTGCTCTATTCTTAATTTCACTTTTGAATCATGGTCACGATCTCAGCTGTGAAAATCTATTTTTCTTCCCCTTCTGTTCCTGCCATCCTCCCATGCCCCACTAGAAACTCGGCGCTCAGTGTTTCCACCACAAGCCTGTACATCCCTGGTTCCAGCGTGCCATAAATATCCAAATTATATGTCTCGCTGGCACTCTCCCCGTCCGGAAGGATATGGGCAATATCCTGAAAGCCAACATTATCCGCCCTGACAGGCATTGTGTACCACTGGCCGTATATCTGCTTCTGGAGAGAAAAGTATTCCCCATAAGTGAACTCTTCTCCGCTGTTATTGGCAATTAATACCGTAATCTCGCTTGTCCCAATGTCCTCGACGGTCATGGACACCCCCTCTGTGTCCTCTGCGCACAGCTCATCCGCTTTCAGCAGGAAACAGCTGTGATATACGGACAAATGACCTGCATTGGGAAAGTTAAGGACATTCAGGGTATCCTCATCACTGCCTTCCATCTCTTTCCATAGAAAGGAGAGGTCCGTATCCCCATAATAAACCGCCCCGTCATTCCTAAGCCAAACCCCGCTGGATGCCGTCACGGAAATGTCACGCCCCTCCCTGCTGCTGATCCAAATTCCAAAAAAGGGAGTCTCCATCTGTGAGAGGACCTGTTCATCTGCCGCCTGGAGGGGAATATCATTGATTCTTTTAACCACTTCCTTCTCCGTACTGCTGTCATACAGCGTCCTGACCATGACCGTTTCCCCGTCATAATAATACAGTTGGAAAGCACTTGTATCCGGGCTTGCCCCAACAAGGATATTTCCGCCTTTATCATTTTTGTAAAGAAACACGGCAAACAGAACGCCTGCCACAGCCAAAAATAACAGCTTCTCCTGATATTCTTCCGACATCAGCTGATTCCTTTCATTATAATTGGAAAGATAACCTATTTCTACCAATACAGCAGGAACTGTTGTATTCTTCAGAATATAGTAATCGGCAGGTTTTACATTCAGTGTCCGGCATCCAGGACAACCATATGGTTTTCTTCCCACGAAAGGTCTGCGTCCAATTCATCTTCCTCTACACCGGATATTGTTTCCCGAACAGCATCCGCCTTTTGGGTGCTACGCTCATTCTCATTCCTGCGGAAAAAATCCCGGATATACAAACACCCACAGATCATCAGCAGAATCATAACTGTCAGGACAGCCACCATGATTCCCCGGACAATATAGGCTATGACCCTACGTCTCTGTCTGGCAATCTTCTTGCTTCTTTTTCTCTGCTTCTCTGTCTTCCAGGCTGGCTGTCTTCTCTTTTGCACTATACTTACTCCTGCATTCTGTTCCTCTAGGGTATTAACAATATACAAACTACAAAAAACTGCCAACCAAGCATGCCACGAACCACAGCTTACTGGTTCCTGACATGCTTACCTGACATATTGAGGATATATTAAATTATTTTCCTGCAGCCGAAAGATACTGACCTACTGCCGCGCCGCCGGAACATAATGGAATTTTGTTCCTTCTGCTACCAACCACATATTCGTTGGATCATCCTCATCCCATTTGTAATTTTTGTCTAGAAACAGCGCCCTTCCATCTGGCAGTGTTGCCATCGGGAAATATCCCTCTGTGCTGAAAGGCAGCTCACCTGCGGGAACCTTCCATTTGATACTGGCACTCCCCAGGTCATAGCCGAGGATTCCCTGTCCGCCGAAAATTACAAGGTCACAATCCCTCCCCGGACATACACAGCTATAGAAGCTGCCGTCACTGTGGAGAAGAAAAGAAGTGACATCCCCTATACTACCATTGCGCCCGTCCAGTTCAACGATCACGGAAGTGCCATCATTTGCAATATTGTCTCCAAGTACGGCGTATACCTTTCCGTCCCGTCCTCTTCCCATGGCGGTGCGCAGCGTATAAACCTTGTAATCATAACTGATCTTATTCAGGAAGTTCCCTTCCGCATCAAAGGCCAGCACTGCTGTTCCATCGTTCTGTGTGGAAAGGTAGATATCCCCATTTCCTGCCACTGCGATTATACGGGGGGAGAAGACCTCCTTCTTGATATATTCGGAAACGTCCAGTTTTGCCATCACCTCACCGGACAGGCTGATCCTCCATATTTCACAGTGTTCTGTAGGGAAGGCAAACTCATCATCCCTCATCACTGCTTCAATATCCCTGTCCTCTGCCACCACATACAGGTTCCCCTGTTCGTCCGTGGTCATGACGGAAAACACCATCCCATCCGGCGCCGTCACCGGCAGGACCTCCCCATCAGCCTCCCCTGGCTTCATTTTCAGGATTCCGGAGCCCCCGTCCTGATCCCTGCTTACTAAATAGACAACGTCCGCAGATGCCGTAAGATAGTCAATCGGTATGCTCCCCTTATAATCTATTGTCTGCGCTTCAGTGGATAATGGGGGCAATACGGAACTTTTGCTACTTTCCTTCGGGTCCGTGTCATCGTCCACACGATAAGTGGAATCTGCTAAATCCTCCTGCATCACCGGTTGCGGTACCTCTCCTTCCATAACATCTGCTTTTGGGTCTATACTGCCTCCACAGCCAGTAAGACATAAGGTTCCTGCCAACAGCAGCATACCCATCAGCCTGTATTTTTGCGTTTTCATGTTCCATTCTTCCTCCATATGTACTGATATGTTCCATTTCGCCTTTTTAGGACACCATGGCTTACACAGCCCTGATGCCCTGTTCCGGCCAGCCTGCTTTCAGGCGACACTGGCCTTATTCCCGATTTTTCTGTAAACTGGCAGCGATTATTCCTCCCCGGCCTTGCCCGCACCAGGTTGCTGATTGCCGCATAGGACGGAATGGACACCGCACCGAAGACCAGCATGAAGGTGGCCGCCGACATTGCCATCCTCTTAAAACTGTTTCGTCCTGCGAACTACATCCGTGCCCGAAAATCTTTCCGGGTATTCTTTGGTTGGATGCTGTTATACTTATGACACGCAATCAGAAGACGAAAGGTGACCTTTTTGCAAAATTTTTTAAGACATGCCTTTTTTATGAAAGAAATACAGGAAATAAAGGCTTCATTTAAGAAAAACTGCCCTCTCCTGACAAGGGTTTTCTCCTTATCAAAAGAGGGCAGGCAATGGTTCAGGCCACTTTTACAATACAAATTTGGGTTGCTTTTAGTCCGCTGCCGGTTCCGGAGCAGAAACATCATCCTCTGTATCATCCTCCGGAATCGGATCGCCCTGAACCACCTGTGGTTCCTGGGTATCTGATGCTTCCTCCGTCTTTCCACAGGCACATACCGCAAGGCTCAGGATGCACAGCACCCCTGTCAATAAGATCATTTTTCCTGTTTTCTTTTTCATGTTGCTCTCCTCTCATATAAAATTCAATCCACAGCTTATCCAGTATTTCTGCGGATTTTTTGTTTATTCTATTAGAGTAGTCTCTAAAAAGCCTCTAAAACATCTTAAAAAAGAATGAACTTAATTTATTATTGCTCCATTGACCGATTTTGAGAAGACGTTTGTTTTCGGCCCTTCCCAAAATCGGTCTATGGCAGTAAAATTGACAGAAGAGGATAAAATCAGAAACCATGGTGCAGGGACGTGGTCATTACTCCAATTTTAAAAGGGAAAAAATATGACAGGTATCTATTTAAGCGGTACGGGAAACACAGAACATTGTATCAAAAAGCTGCTTTTTTACTGGATAAAACTGCGCAGGCAGTTCCGATGGAGCAGAAAGACGCGGTATATTTATTATCGCAGCATGACTTTATTGTTTTTGCATATCCTGTTCAGTTTTCAAACGTTCCCATCATGGTAAAAGATTTTATCAAAAATCATCCGGAAAGCAGACAGAAAGATTGAGAAATGCGCAGAGGAAATCAGGAAAGGCAGGTATCCCAAAAACGGCCTGCATCTTTATAGCCAAATCGCCGGATTACTCTGCCAGCGTTTGTGGTACTACAGCAAAACCAAAAGTTACTCGGATCAATTAAAAATCAGTAATGCCTGTACAGGCTGCGGGCTTTGTACCCGGCTCTGCCCGGCAGACAACCTTACCCTGAAAAATGGAAAAGCGGCTGCCGGAAAACACTGTACGATGTGTTACCGGTGCATCAGTTCCTGTCCGGCAAGGGCAATTACATTACTGGGGCACACAGTCATTGAGCAGTGCCGCTATGATAGATATATCCAAAACGAGAAAAAGAACGAGCCTTTAAAATGAAATGAAACATAAAGGGAAGGGAGCAACAAATCAATGAAAATCGAAACATGTGAAAAAGAATCTTTTGTTGTAATCGGAAAAGAAGGGGCGACAACGGACGGAGCCGGCTTTATTCAGAAGTTATGGGATGAGGCGAATTCCCATTTTGGAGAAATCGCGCATCTGGCAAAGAAGGATGAAGATGGGAACATCAGCGGAATATGGGGCACAATGTCTGACTTTTCCCGTTCCTTCCAGCCATGGGAAGGCTTTCAGAAAGGACTTTACCTTGCAGGGGTGGAGTGTAATGAGGATGCAGAGGCTCCCGATGGCTGGACAAAATGGGTGATACCCGGCTATGAGTATATTTATATGGAACGTGAAAATGATAATACCTTTTCAGAAGTAATCCAATATCTGAAGGACAAAGGTATTGCTCTGGCTGGTGCCGTCCATGATTTTACCTGTCCAAAGACCAGGAAGGGATATATGTTTTTTCCGATAAGAAAATTATAAAAACAAAAATTGGCAGGGGTGGCAAAAATGGCAAACGAGGATAAAAAAGATTTTAACACAATGCTTCATGACAGCAAGGATATGCCAAAATTCCAAATAATTACAGATGTAAAGAGCATCGAAAAATACGGCGGAGACAGAATGTATTTCGCTCCACCTATTGATTATGATAAAGTAATGCGACTTGTGCCTTTTGGAAAATTACTTACAATAGGAACAATAAGAGATTACTTCGCAAAGAAAAATGGAGCGGATTTCACAGAACCGATTACTGCAGGGATATTTGTATCAATCGTGGCATGGGCGAGTTATCAAAGAACAGATAATTATACGCCTTATTGGAGAACTCTTAAAACGAATGGGGAGCTAAACCCCAAATATCCAGGTGGAATTGAAGCTCAAAAAGAAATACTTGAAAAAGAGGGTCATACCATAATTCAAAAGGGTAGGTCAAATATAAAGTATTATGTCAAAGATTACGAACAGGCATTGTTTATATTATGACAAAGAGAAATTTATGCATTGGGAACGCTTTTCCGAAAAGGAATGTTCCCTGCCATGATTCAACAGGAGCATAGTATTGCTCTGGCTGGTTCCGTCCATGATTTTACCTGTCCAAAGACTGGGAAAGGGTATATATTTTTTCCCATAAGGAAGCTGTAAAAAAGGGAAAACAGCGTTAAGCGAATTAAAAGAAAACCTGATTGCGGCCTTCAATGCGCTGCAGATTCCAGATATGGAAGAAGTAACAGAGCTGAATGCGCTGAAAGGCTCCTTTGCGAACATTGAATATACCCTTCCAAACGGCCATACCGTAAAGTTTTGGGATGATAACAGGATTTATTTAGGGAATCAGCTTCATAAAATGGACAGCGACAGATGTTATGGAATTATCGCTGATGAGAAATATCTCATGGTGTCTGAGTACAGCAGCTATGGAACTGATGCGGAAATAATTGTATTCAAACGTTGGAATAAAAGTGTCTTCTTCAGAAAACAGGCCGCCATGGAACTACACTGTTGTTAACTCTTGGGAGAACGGGCTGTCTTGGTAATGGAGGCGCACCGACAGAAGTTGGAGGAAACATGTATATAGACAAACAGTTAAAATTGAATATAAACGGTGTGCCGCAGTTTGTTTCGATACGTGCAGAAAAGGAAAAGGCTCCTTTGCTGATCTATCTGCATGGTGGCCCCGGAGACGCTGCGTTTCCCTTGGTGATGACGTACAATAAAATGTTAGAACAGCAGTTCACGGTTGTTATATGGGAGCAGCGTGGTGCGGGAAAGTCCTATTATAAATTTGACGGACCCGTTACGATTGACATTTTTCTCAATGACCTCTATCTGTTTCAATCCGGTCGAAGTATTACTTCGCAAGAGCAGAGGACACATGGTTGTCATATCTTCCCTCGATAAATATGATTGGAGCGCCATATTGTGTTTGGGATTCAAAGTTTGTTTGCATGACTTCCAGAGGAATCCTGTCACTTTCCTCAATGGAGCGAAAGCGACAGGTTTAATAAGCTAATTTGCAATTTGCTTACATAATGGATAATAATTTAGTGTGTCTTAATGCTATCAGGTAAAGGCGACAAATCGGGGGTTGCAGAAGGGAAATTACAACATGGAAATAATAGCATATGAAATGAAATATGTAAAAGATGATATTGAAAAAAGCAATATCTTGTGTATTCCTTTTGAGCAAAAGTATTTTCAACAATACATGAAAATATATAATACTTGCTTTTATGAAATGCGAAAATTTCTTGCTATTGAGCCGTATAATTTTTTGAATGATTATAAACAAGTTCGTGAAAAAAGTAAGGATATTTTCTTGCTTGTAAGTGGGGAAGAAATTATTGGTTCTATTGCCTGTTATGGAAACGAAATAGACGATTTGATCGTCAATAAGGAATTTCAAAACAGGGGATATGGAAAACAACTTTTATTATGGGGAATGAACCATATTCGCAAAACCAGTAATGAGCCTATTTTGTTACATGTTGCTAAATGGAATGATAAAGCTTTCATGCTGTACAAAAAAGTAGGATTTGTTCTTACAAATACCGTGAGAGTACGTTAAATTTTAGTTTATCGGTAATTTATGCAGAACAAGAAATTGAAATCTTGTACAGATGGGGATTATGCAAAAAAGAAGATAGCCTTTTAAGCGATCACCTAAACTAATAGGGTGGTTAATTTTGTTTAATAAAGTAGCAAAGGAGGACGCAGGCTTTGAATGTACATAAAGGTAGGAAGAGTATTACACAAAGACCATTTCGTATTTTAGCAGACTGCGAAAGAATCTACCTGTTTTTGATTGAAATTTATGAGAGGGACTGGAGTATACCCAACAGCCTGTATTTTTGCGTTTTCATGTTCCTTTCTTCCTCCATATGTACTGATATGTTCCATTTCGCCCTTTCAGGGCACCATGGCTTATACAGCCCCTGATGCCCTGTTCCGGTAAGCCTGTTCTCAAACAATGCCAGCTAAAATATCTTCCTTTTGTATTGGTGCATTTACGGAAACAGTCCGTCTCCCTATTCCCCCCGAATAGCTTCTTCTTTTAGCCTCTGTACTTCCGGATTCTGTTCAAGGACATATTCTCTTATGGAATTGAAGTCCAGGATCTGCAGAATCTCCTCGTCCGTCAGTTCCCTCTCCGGAAGGTAGAAGCAGCTGGTATCTTTGGCATAAACCAGTTCCCCATAATCCTGGATCTGTCCTGCATTTTCCACCATGGTCAGCGTATTCTCCGGGAACCTGCCGTTCTCATACTCCTGCTGCAGCACTTTCCTACGGCTCATTTCCTTTTCCGTATACTCTCTGCTAAACTGGTCGGCATGGAGACTGCGCTGCTCGTACTGAACCATGTTATAAATATCCTGCTGCTCGTCTTTTGGGATCTCCTGCATCCTTGCCAGCACTTTGTCGCTGGTAATTGCGCTTCTGAATCCCTGATATCCCGCATAGACCGGAATGGACACCGCACCGAAGACCAGCATGAAGGCTGCCGCCGACATTGCCATCCTCTTAAAACTGTTCCGTCTGTAGGTTCCGTCTGCCATCTGTGTTCTTACATTCATGATAATTTCCTCCTGCATATTTTCTTTCATGTGTACCTGTTTCATAGCATGTCTCAGCTGTCCGCCATTCATCTCACTCATCTGCAATATTCCTCCTTCCAAGCAGTCCGAAACTGCTCCCTTCCACGCTGCAGCCTCTTTTTGACCGCATGCTCCGTGATCCCCAGGATACCGGCAATCTCCTTTACCTGGTATCCTTCTACATAGTGGAGTACCATCACGGCCCTCTGCTTTGGGGGCATCTGGAGGAGCTCCCGCACCGCCTCCCTGTCTTCCTGTTGGGATACCAGTGTGCCTGCAAGTTCCTCAATGGGTACCTTTGGGTGCCGGAATCTGAATCGCTGTATATCCCTGCAGTGGTTAGTCGCCACCTTGATCAGCCATGCCTTTTCATGCTCGCCGTCCACAAATTTCGGTTTTTTCTCCAAATATTTGCAGAAGGTCTCCTGAATGGCATCCTGGGTATCCTGCTCACTGCCAAGTATCACAATGCAGATCCGGTACAGCATCTCACTGTGTTTCCTTACTGCCGCTTCCAAGTCCATATCTTTCCATCTCCTTCCTGTTTCACATCCATCACTCAAAATACCCCGACCTGGAAAAATTCCCGCCCTGCGAACTACATCCGTGCCCGAAAATCTTTCCGGGTATTCTTCGGCTGGATGCTGTTATACTTATGACACGCAATCAGAAGACGAAAGGTGACCTTTTTGCAAAATTTTTTAAAACATGCCTTTTCATGAAAGAAATACAGGAAATAAAGGTTTCATTTAAGAAAAACTGCCCTCTCTTGACAAGGGTTTTCTCCTTATCAAAAGAGGGCAGGCAATGGCTCAGGCCACTTTTACAATACAAATCTGGGTTGCTTTCAGTCCGCTGCCGGAAGGACTTCCCCATACCCGAATGAACTGACCGGATGCCAGGTCTGCCGCTGTTGCCTCTGACATTTCAGCTCTGGCCCCTCCATCATAGATCGTTTGTATAGCAAACAGGGTAGTTTCATCGTATGTAACCTCAATCTTGTTAAACCCAGAATCATCCCCGCTGCTAGGAGATACTATGATATCACCTCCATTATCCGATTTTTCTGTAATGGCCTCTACCACGGTAAGCTGCCCATCCTTCAGCTCTTTGATATCTCCTTCCAGATTGGGAGTACTGTCCACCCATTCTGCAGATGTGCCAGATGTACTTTGACTTTGTGCTTCCGGCTGTTCTTTCTGTGCGCTGTCTGTTCCCTGGCTGTTACTTTCACCGGATTGCGGTTCCGGTGATGCTTCCGGTGACTCCGGTTCATTCCCGGTGTCTGTTTCTTCTGTATACGCCGCCGGTTCTGGAGCAGAAACATCGTCCTCTGTATCATCCTCCGGGATCGGCTCGCCCTGAACCACCTGTGGTTCCTGGGTATCTGATGCTTCCTCCGTCTTTCCGCAGGCACATACCGCAAGGCTTAGGATGCATAGCACCCCTGTCAATAAGATCATTTTTCCTGTTTTCTTTTTCATGTTGTTCTCCTCTCATATAAAATTCAATCCACAGCTTATCCAGTACTTCTGCGGATTTTTTATCCATTTTATCAGAGCAGTCTCTAAAAAACCTCTAAAACATCTAATAAAAGAATGAACTTAATTTATTATTACTGCCATTGACCGATTTTGAGAAGATGTTTGTATTCAACCCTTCCCAAAATCGGTCAATGGCAGTAAAATTGACAGAAGAGGATAAAATCACAAACCATGGTGCAGGAACGTGGTCATTACTCCAATTTTGAAAGGGAAAAAATATGATAGGTATCTATTTAAGCGGTACGGGAAACACAGAATATTGTATCAAAAAGCTGCTTTTTTTACTGGATAAAACCGCGCAGGCAGTTCCGATGGAGCAGAAAGATGCAGGACATTTGCTGTCACCCCATGACTTTATTGTTTTCGCATATCCTATTCAGTTTTCAAATATCCCTGTCATGGTAAGGGATTTCATCAAAATCCACCAGAATCTCTGGAAACATAAAAAAGTACTCTGTGTTGCCACTATGGGACTGTTCAGTGGAGACGGCGCGGGCTGTGCGGCACGGCTGTTGAAAAAATATGGTGCAGAAATCGTCGGCGGATTACATATCAGTATGCCCGATTCCATTTGTGATGTTAAGCTGCTGAAAAGGTCTCCTGAACAGAACTTGAAAATCATCCGGGCGGCTGACAGAAAGATTGAAAAATGCGCTGAAGGAATCCGAAACGGCATTTTTCCCAAGGACGGTTTGTTTTTTTATGACAGGATTGCAGGATTGCTCGGCCAACGCTTATGGTACTGCCGCAAAACAAAGAACTACTCAGACAAACTCAAGATCAGTAATGCCTGTACAGGCTGTGGACTGTGTACCCGGGTCTGTCCGATGGAAAATCTTACCCTGGAAAACGGCAAAGCAGCAGCCGGAAAACACTGCACTATGTGCTACCGATGTATCAGTTTATGCCCGGCAAAGGCAATTACGTTACTGGGATGCGCTGTCATTGAACAATGCCGCTATGACAGATATGTGAAAAGGAGATGACCAACAAATCAATGAAAATCGATAGATGCAAAAAAGAGTCCTTCATTGTAATAGGAAAAGAAGGGGCAACAACGGACGGAGCAGACTTTATCCAAAAGCTATGGGATGATGCGAATTCCCACTTTAGGGAAGTTGCGCATTTGGCAAAGAAAGATGAGAATGGAAACATTCGTGGAATATGGGGTGCGATGTCTGACTTATCCCGTTCCTTCCAGCCCTGGGAAGGATTCGATCAAGGACTTTACCTTGCAGGTGTGGAATGTAAGATGCCGTGGTGAATCGTCATTTTTTGTTGACATCTATGTGAAGAAGTAGTATGATAAGTCGAACGAAGTTCCCGTGAGGGAGTAGCAAGCACATTGGACTGTGTAGCAAGTCAACATACTGACCGCATTGCGGTCTGGCTTGTTTTAAATTGCGAGACTCATGTATAACTGTTAAGCTATACATAGAGTCTTTTATTATGTGAGTGGAAGGACTTAGGTATAGCCTGTATGGTTGTGTTTAAGTCTTTTGTTTTTATAAACGGGTATCCAAATGAACAGTGTCAGCAAGCTGGCAGGATACGGTTTTTACTTTGGTGCAGCGGTGATGCGCGGGTAAGGGAAGATAAAGGTTTCTGAATTAATTTTCGAACAACAGGAGGAATCAAAATGGAGTGGAGTATTATGTTTGCTTTCAACAGTGTCCTGCTTGGTGTAGGGCTTGCTATGGATGCGTTTTCGGTATCAATGGCAAATGGATTAAATGATACGAAAATGAAAAGGGGCAGAATGTGTGTAATTGCAGGCGTGTTTGCAGGATTTCAGCTTGCGATGCCTGTTATTGGGTGGATTTGTGTTCATACAGTGATTCAATATTTCACTGCGTTTGGGAAGTTCATTCCGTGGATTGCTCTTATCCTTCTTGCATATATCGGCGGAAAAATGTTGTATGAAGGAATTCGAAACAGAGATACGGATAAAGAGAAACAGCATTTAGGAATCGGCGCCCTGTTCGTTCAAGGAGTTGCAACCTCTATTGATGCGCTGTCTGTTGGCTTTACAATTGCTGAATATGGCTGGCTTATGGCGCTTGCTGCCGCATTGATTATAGCGGTTGTTACTTTTGCCATTTGTATAGCAGGTTTGCTTATTGGAAAAAGGTTTGGTACAAAATTGTCCAATAAAGCACAAGTTCTTGGTGGTGTTATTTTGATTTTGATTGGCATTGAAATTTTTGTCACGGGAGTTTTTTGATGGGTTTTGATGGTAAAACATGAGATATGTTTTACTTTGTGTACAGTTGTGTTAAAATATTCATGAAGGCGCTGCGGTGTTAAGAACCGAGGATTTTAACAGGAACGGAGGCGTACTATGTCAGAAAAATTGCCCAAAGAAATAGAACTTTATCTAAAGGATCTGATGCCCATGCCAAAAGAGCTTGCTTTTTGGGCAAAGGAGCAGGGGGCGGATATTCATGCTGCAACACCTGACGGGTGTACGCCGCTTCATGCTGCGGCGAAGCGCGGGCACAAAAAAGCAGTGCGGACACTGCTTAAAGCAGGGGCGCAAGTAGGATTTTGTTGGACCGCTGCCGACAATTTGTTTCTGCCTTTTCAGAGGTTTTTCATAGACATAATGCGGGGAAAAAAGTTTCAAAATCGTTGCAAAACCAAGAGGCGCCATTAGAAAAACTTTGCAGTCTGTTCAACGTGGAAATGCTTGCGGAAAAGGCGTTCCATGATGGCAAATCTCCAATACACGTGACAGACTTTTTGAGTTATAAAAACAATTTTGAAGAGCTTTGGCAGCTTCTTGTCCCTGAAAGAGGCAGGGCAAAGACCGCGCAGGGCGAGACCATCCGCATTGCGGGCGAGATTCGGCGTGAGCTAATGTACAATGGCGGAATAAACGGGGATGATGATTACTGCGATATGCTATTTACGTTTCGGGAATACCTCCGGTGCGGAACTCCTTTGGAGGACTCGGATACTTGGATTGATGAAATCATAGAAATGAAATTTGTTGACGCGTCCGACGCGCAGGATTTTCAGCTTGAGTATTCGGATGAAAAGGCCACTGCTAACAGTGATAACTGTAACGGCGATAAATTTCATTATACGTCATTGGAGCGTATGCAGAAAGCGATTGCATTTTTGCAGAGGAAGATATTGCGGGGATTTTATCCATACAGGACATTATCTCTGCAGTTAAGATAAATCCGTTCAAAAATTTAAAATAATTGTAACATTCATTGTTTCTTCATTATGTATATGTTATAATTTTAACATATTAATTTAATCAATACCGAAAATAAGAGGAGATAACAATTATGAATACACCCATACTTGAAACAGAAGACTGCCCTGTCGGATACATTAAGGTCAGCATGGATGACAGTTATGATTTAGGTTATGGACTTTACAAAGAATATTGGCATAAAGGCATTATAACCGAGGCAGGACGGGCAGTTTTGGTGCAACTGAAAAAGGACAATATTCCATATATAACAGCCACGCATGATGTTAAGAATGTCCGCAGCGGTAATGTAATGAAACGATTAGGAATGCAACATCAATATTCCTATGAGGAACAATGGCAGCCAGATGATTTCTTGGTTACATTTCGATTATACCAGTTAAATTTTAAATAATTTAGTAAAATTGCTTCCGTGAAACTATGAACAGGTGTGTTTTGATAAGAAAGCAATTACAAGAAAACGAGTAATTAAAAATTTTCGTATCTTATATAGAGAAATATCCATTATTGTAACTCATTCATCTGAGAGTAAACAATAAAACAACATGATTTTAGGAACAACATGATTTTAAGAAAAACACTTAACTTAAAAAGGAGAAAGAGAATGAGAGTACGTATTTTAGCATGTATTCAGGCAGCAGTTTTGGCTTTATCATCGTTTCAGACAACGGCAAGTACCATTTCTACCGAGAATCCGGTATTGGTAACTGAAGCCGAAACAGAGTCGAAAAAGGAAACCGAAGGGGAGGCGCTTTCAGAAACCGAGAGTTATTATGATACGATAGAGACGGAAAGCGGAGAAGTAGGTATCGAATCGGAAGATGAGTTACTTTCGGAAACCGAGGATGTGATAGAAACCAAATCTGAAGACGTGACGGAAACCGAGGGTGCGACAGAGACCAAATCCGAAGATGTGACGGAGACCGAAGACATTACGGAAACGGAGACCGAAGACATTACGGAGACTAAACCCGAAGACGTGACGGAGACCGAAGACGTAACGGAGCCTGAGGATGTGATGGAGACCGAACCCGGGACGAAAGCAGAAGATAACATAGACACTGCGCGATACTTGACAACGGTTGACGCCGTGGGGGGAAAGCTGCGGGAATCGCTGAAAAACAGGGAAGCGGAAATTACAGTTTATTATCAGACAACAGAAGAGCCGGATTGTGAAATTGCTAAGGAAATTTGGAACGCGGCGCTGGAGCATACGGGAAAGCCGACAGAAGGAGATTATATTCTCTTTCAATACGAAAGCCTTGAGATTCCTGACTATGATATAACGGTAGCAACACCCACGGAAACTGAAAACAGTGAAACATCTGCAAAGACGACATATTATTTGCCGATTACATATAAAGTAACCTATTATACGACAAACGGACAGGAATCGGAGTTAGACAGTGAGGTAGAAAAGGTTATAGATGGTTTTGGATTTAATGAAGATACCAGCGACTACCAAAAAATTAAGACTATTTACGATTATATCTGCGCGAATTACGATAATGGGAATTTGGACGATGCCGGTGATACGTTAAAAAGTACCGCCTATGCGGCTTTAATAAATAAAACCGCAGTATGTCAGGGATATGCGAGCCTGCTGTATCGTCTGCTCTTGGAATGCGGCATAGATGCAAGGATTATAAGCGGAACCGCAAACGGCGAAAATCATGTATGGAATATTGTAAAGTATGGAGACTCCTACTATTATTTGGATGCGGCATGTGATGCTGAAAAGACGGGTAATAGCTGTTTTTTAAATGGATCAGACAATTTCAGCGGCCATACGGCAGAAGCGGCTTATACTTCAGAGGAATTTACGACGGAATATCCGATTTCAAAGGCAAATGCGATTGTTGATGATGCAAATAACGGCAGCGAGGACAGCGAAGAAAGCAAAGACGAAACGGAAACCGAATCTAGTACGGAATCTGAATTTGGTACGGAACCCGTAACTGATACAAAAACCGAAAGTGAACCGACAAGCGCGGACGAACAGGAGCGTGATGAAAGACCAAGCATCACGGCAAGCGGTGTGCTGTTTCCGGGGAAAAAGGCTGACGGCTATAGTGCAGTCTATACAGGAGAGAAAATTTGTCCGGCAATGACAGTAAAATATACCTATGAGGACAGCAATGGCAAGTCAAAGACGCAGACCTTGAAGCTGAATGTGGACTATACCGTGACTTACAGAAATAACATAGAGGTAGGTGGAGAAACCGCGACGGTGACCGTAAAGGGTATCGGCGAGTATCAGGGAACGGTTACGAAAGAATTTATGATTGCACAAAAGAGCATCAGCAAAGTTACACTTTCATCGGTAGGTGATATTAAGTACGGCGAGACACCCAAAGTTACGGTTATGGACGGAACAAAGGAGCTGGTCGATGGCACGGATTATACGGTGAGTTGGACGGAAGGTAAGGCAGATGCGACTACGGTATCAACGCTGACCGTAAAGGCTGTAGAAAGCAGCAACTGCAATTATACGGGAACGGCAAACAAGAAAGCAACTTTTAATATTTTAGGCGCGGATGCAGAAAATGCCGTTTCGATTGCCAGTGCAAAAGTTGAATGGAAAAACCCGGAAAAGACATATACTTACAACGGTAAGGCGCAGAAGCCTGCTGTTGTGGTAACGGATAAGGACGGCAATAAGGTATCTTCCGGCTATTACAAGGTTATTTATACCAACAATGTCAACGCAGGAACAAAAACGGCGAAAGCATATGTTGTCGGCGTGACGAAAAAGGGAGCGGGCTATTACGGCATTTCCGAACCGTTGGAATTTACCATCAATCAAAAGAGCTTTGGCAAAGTATCGGTGTCTATCAAGGGAACACTCCCGAAGTTTGGCACGATTTCCGACATTCAGAATGCCATCAATGAAGCCGTTGTGGTAAAGGACGGCAAGACGGTACTTTCCTATGGAGAGGATTACACGATTGGATATGGAGATATAACCTCGTTTGACAACATCAAGATTGGCATGAAATACGGGATTACAATATCATCTGTTAAAAAATACGGAAATTATACTTTGGATACGAAGACCTTGCAAATCAAGTTTGGCCAGCTCAATCTTGCGAGCAAGACGGCGGTCGTTTCTATGGCAATTACAAACGTCGATGAGAAAAAAGTCACGCTGACGTATAACGGCAAGACGCTTGAGCAGGACAAGGATTACACGGTGGTGTCAATCAAACAGGACAAAAAGACGGAGCTATATACCGTGAAAATCAAAGCGGTGCCGGGCAGTGTCTATAAGGGCAGTCTGACGTTTAAGGGGGTACAGTACAAGGCGCTTTCGATGACACTGGATAAAGAGTTCATAACAGCAGAGACGGGAGAAACCGTTCAGTTGAACGCAGTCATACCGTCAGGCGTACAGGTCAGCACGATAACATGGAAATCTTCAAATCAGAGCGTGGCGACTGTTACGGACGAAGGTTTGGTAAGCATGGTGGGCAGCGGCATGGCAGTGATTATGGCAAGCGCAACTGCAAATGTAGAGGCAGAACAGCTTGAATTGAGCGCTCAGTGTCAGGTGGCTGTAAAAGGAAAAATGGAAGATGGAGAGTGGACTGATGTAACGGATCGTGGAGCGGTGCCAGGTGATGGTAAGGATGACTGGGAGGCGATTCAGGGGGCGCTTGATGATTCGAAGAATCATATGGCATATGTGCCTGCAGGAGTATATGATATTGACCTTACCAAACACACTGGCATTGTTATGCGTAGAAATTATAAACTCTATATGCATAAGGATGCAGTTTTGCGGGCTATGAAGACTGACAAAAATGAATGTCAGGTTATCAACGTGGGTAGCTCTGGTCATAAAGATGATCCGGATTATTATTCAAATATAGAAATCAGCGGAGGAACGATCATCGGAGATCTGCGGGAGGCAGGAAAGGACGGGGAAGGCGTAATGGGTATTCGTGTACAGTACGCCAAAAATATATATATCCATGATGTGACAATCAAGGAATGCCGCGGCGACGGTATTTATATCGGCGGGAATGGAAATGGTTCTACCAATATCTGCATCACAGGCTGCACGATTGAAGATAACAGCAGAAACTGTCTCGGCATTGTAAGCGTACATAATCTCTATGTAGACAACTGTAACATTTCGGGAGCGGGAAGTCTGTTCGGCGGTAAAGCCCCGAGAGCCTGCATATTAATAGAGAAAAATCAGGGGGACAATACCTGTACGGATATTGTGATAAAAAATTCAAACATAGACAATGAAAAAGTCTGTCAGTCGCAGTCCGAAGCGTATGCCTTTGGTTCATCGACAGCAAGAAATGAGATACATGGAAATCGTCTGACAGTGGAAAATTGTACTTTCAAGGGAAAGGTTGCAAATTATTCCGTGACAAATGCAAAGTTTATTAATTGTACGTTTGACAGAACGCCTATTTTTAAACAGGGCACCATTGTCGAAAACTGATAAACGGAGGATTTACGATAAGCATTTGCTTATAAAAGGTATGGCGGTGAAACAGGAGAGGATTACTTAATCAGGGAGGTATAGTGTATGAATATTAATAACTACAAGACATATATTTCGGCAGAAACTATGATGGGACCAAACAGCGTAAGGATATTAGCGGAGCTGCTTGATAAATATCCTTTACGGCTGGCGCCTGATGACAGAGTCCTCGATTTAGGCTGCGGGAAAGGGCTGACGAGCCTTATCATTGCGAAAGAGACCGGAGCGAAAGTTTTTGCAAATGATTTATGGATCAGTGCAGAAGAAAATGCGAAACGATTTAATGAATGGGGTATTGGAGAGCGGATAACGCCTGTTTGTAAAGATGCGAATAATCTTGATTTTGAAAAAGAGCAGTTCCGTGTGCTGGTTAGTATCGACTCTTATCATTATTTTGCAGGAAGTAAAGGCTTTTTTCAGGAAAAAATATTGCCGTTTATGAGAGATGACGGAGTGGTTTTGATTGGAATTCCCGGTTTAAAGGAGGAATATACAGGCTGTGCCAAAGAGCTTCTTTCCGATTGGCTTGGAGAGGATGCTCATATGTTCAAAGGTCCAAAGCTTTGGAAAGAACTCATTGGCAGCAGCGATAGAATTGATACAGTGGACACATGGGAAATGGACTGCTTTGGCGAAGCATGGAATGATTGGCTTACAACAGATAATAAGTTTGCTCTCGATGATAAGAAACATTTTGAATCGATTATTAAACCGTATACTTGTTTTGTGGGCATTTATGTCAGGTTGAAAAAAGCTTTGTGATAAAAAGGAGACATAAAAAGATGAGTACACACTACAAACATACAAAAAAGGAAACAGCTGATGTTCCGTTTACATTCCGCTGCGAACAGTGTATGCAGGAAAGCGGCTTAAAATTTGCAACAAGCAGGGTGTTATTTCTTTTCCGGCGTTGATAACAATTTAACAATCACGCTCATTGCGGGAGAGATATGCTTTGCATTGGCGGCAGTACAAAATTTTTTGAATGAACAGACGTAGCGGACAAAAATACGATTGAGACGAGGCACAGCAGCCCAAGCCACGCAAACAGGATATTTTGTCTTCTTGTGAAATCATAGGTGTGCTCTTTTCATTTCAACTGGTAAATAGCGGTGTGCGGTTTACAGGTTATTACATATATATATAGCGGATGATTGGCGGTTTTGCTATCATTTGTCGGGATTATGCAAAGGGATTGTTTTCCCCAGCCAAGGTCTATCCATTGGAAAACAAATAGAAAAGAGGTATCGCATATGCGCATTTTTACGGTATAATTGTATCTTTTTGCGCGGTGCAGGAAGTATCAAACGGTTCCGTAATGCCTGCTTTTTCTGCAAAATAATACCGTTTGTCCATTAACGCGTTTTGCTCTTCTTTTGACAGAGAGTGAAATATTTCCTCGTAGCCAAGCGCTATCGCAGATGTGTGCACACCTATTTCATGAAGTTTTGAACAAATCCAGTCTTCCCATAAATCATTGAACAGTATCCTGCTGTCAGTATATGCAATGGCATTGTCAAATCCGTCGGGAAAGCGGTAATAGAGCAATTTTATAAATCCATATTTTCCTGCATTTAGTACCAGTATTCCAATATCCTCAAGGTCAGAAAATGCGTCCGCAATTCTTTGGCATTTTTCCCGTTCTTCGTCCATAATAAAAATCCGTTTTTCGCTTCGTTCTGCACTTTTGTTCATGATTCTCCTTTTCGTAAATATCCCTTTAGGATTCATAACATAGGATTGTTGGGTATATTTTGCTGATATTTTATTCATAATTATATTATGCCGTCAAAATGCCGTCAATAAGAAACTTGCCGTCTTTTTGCCGTTATAATGAAGTCATTAAGCCTTAAAGGAGTTGGTTTGTATGGCAAGAAAAATATCTAAGTTTACGGTTCGCGTAGAGAATGAAATACTGAAAAAGTTCAGCTATGTGGCAGAGTACAATGCGCGTTCAGCCAACAAGGAGGTGGAAGTTCTCATGAAAAAACATATTATTGAATTTGAGAAAGTGTACGGAAAGATAACATTTGAGTAAATTTTCGCAAACATCCAGTGTGACAGTAAAGTCTGGCATTTATTAAAAGCCAGTTGCTTTTAATATGAGCATATAATTGCAGCAGTTTTTACTCCCTGAAACATATCTCATTTACCCTTTTTCTTTTTAGAGCATGATTAAAAGTGCACTTTAAAAAATAAAAATGCCTGTATCCATTTCAATACAGACATTCTTATAACACAAAAAAGTTGAAACATTTGAAACAGACTGACAGTGCCTTATATAAATCTTAAACTCCAGTCTACTGTTGGACACTCTATAACCCTCTATATTACCTTTAAACCACGTCCAAATATTTCAAATAGTATTTTTCCCCAGGACCCCTTTTAAAAACCCTTTGGCATACATTATCTTAAATTTTGTTGGAACTTTGTTGGAACGCCCCCTTTTTCAATCCTTGGAACACTCCCTTTTTTCCAGTCGGAAAATCTTCCCCACGTCTAAATCTTCATCAAAAAATGACAGCAAAAAAATACGAGCTTTCAAAAAAGCCCGTATTTTCAAGGAAAATCGGCGTGACAGGATTTGAACCTGCGACTTCTACGTCCCGAACGTAGCGCTCTACCAAGCTGAGCCACACGCCGATGTATGAAATTTTTTATAACTGCCTTTGCGTTCCGAACGCAGCGCTCTACCAAACTGGGCCATGCAACGATACAATGCATTATCTATTATAATGCATTGTAGAAAAATTGCAAGTATTTTTTTAATATATTCCAAATATTTCTTATAAATTTTTATTATCAGCTTTAAAAATGTCACTTTCGCATTGTTTTCGTACAGTCCCAATCACAATTTCATTTTGTCAAAACCTTCACAATCTCAAGATAAACTCATGTTTTGGTTGCATGGTTCAAAATTTGGAAATCACCGCCACTGTCCTGGGAATTCCTTTCGAACAAAGTTCCTGTTTTCGTTAATATTCCTGTTCAACAAGTTCTTTTAACAACGCTGCGGCATTTGGAAACTCTGTTACCGGAACTTCGCAGCAGGACAGAGCGATATGCGCATATCCTTTTTCCTCCTTGCCGCCAAAGGCAAAAGCTGACAATCCGCGGCTTCGTGCTTTGTCACACAGTTGAATGCTGCTTATTTTGCATTTCACTTTCAAATGGACCAAAAATACGGATTCCCCCATATAGATGGTTGCATTTTTGCTAAACGCATGTTCTAATTCTGCAGATAATGCTTTTGCCTTATTAGTGTATAGCCGTTTCAGTTTCCGAATCTGACTTTCCAAGTGTCCGTCCCGCAAGAACTGGCAGAGCGCAAGCTGTTCTGATTTGGACGCTGTTTGGTTATAAAGTGCTTTTTTTTCTTCATACAATGGCAGCAATGCGTCGGGCAGAATCATAAAGCTCAGCCGGATAGAGGGCAGCAGCAGCTTGGAAAATGTGCTCAGATAAACTACATTATCGCCGCCCGAAAGCCCTTGCAGACAGGGAATAGGTTTACTGAAATATCGAAATTCATTGTCATAATCGTCCTCAATAATCAGTCTGTCATGTTCCGCGCATTCCTTCAACATTGCAAGGCGTTTTTCCACGTTCATGACGTCGCCAAGCGATGTCATATGTGAGGGCGTCATGTACAAAATATCGGCATTTTTCCTGTTTTTTACAAGCGCAAAGCCATAGTCCTCAAAGATTACCATGCCCTGGGCAAAACGCGAATCGTGAAAACATACGTTCCTGCGTTGCCTGATAAGTGGGCACAGAATATTCAACAACGTTTGCGATCCTGCGCCAATTACAATATTTTCGGGACGGCAGACAGCGTTGCGCTTATTAATAACGTATTTGCAGATAACTTCCCGCAGTTCATATTCTCCCTGCGGTTCTCCGTATGTCAGCATCCGCCCGTCCTGCCGCAGCGTGCTTTTGATGTAACGCCGCCAAAGATTAAAATCAAAACTATCGGCATCAACGTTATTAGACGTGAAATTGTAGCGAATAGTTTGCGCAGGATTTGCGTAGGAGCCATGCGCACTGCTATCAGCGGTTTTATGGACAGCGCGTCCCGTGACATAGTATCCGCTCTGCGGGCGGGAAATAATATAACCATCCGCCGCAAGGCAAAGATACGCCGTTTCGATCGTTGTGCGGCTCAAGCCTAATTGCTGTGCACAGCGTCGGATGGAGGGCATTTTCGTCCCGCCCACAAGGCGTCCGGTCGTAATTAATTCCTTATAATAGTTGTAAACCTGTAGATACCGTGTGGTCTGTGTGGAATTTAGGTCTAGTTTCATTGCGTGCCTTCCCTTTCTGCCAATGGCATACTGCCCATTAAAAAATCCGGATTTTTTCTTAATAATAGCATGACAGAATAACGGATGCAAGAATGGATAAGAACTTTATTGAGATTTACTATGAATGGAGATGTAATTTACACTAGAAGAAGAATCCGGAAATTTCAGGACAGACCTGTTTCAAGAGAAATAATTGAGGCAGTTATCCAAGCCGGAAGCGCTGCGCCGTCTGCGAAAAACAGACTTATTGTTTAAAACATCCTTTGTGCATAGGTATAGCAGACAGCGTCTTCCTTTTAAATAGCGTAGCAACAGTTTTTCAGGTATTCGGTAAAAGCAATAATGTTTAGATGTTCTTTCATTCATAAATCAATTCCGTACATGGTGATACCTCCGTAGTTGGGGTAAATACATTTTTCTTTTTCAAAAGTTATTTATAAATATGCTCCCCCAATAAGCGGTTTTAATTCAGTTTGTATCAAAATGTCTTCCTTATACTGTGTTTTATTTCCTTTTGCGTACACTCAATTAGCAGGTTGGCTTCCAAAAATCTGTGTCAAATGTAATCATTCTTCATTTCTATATTGCGCTGTTTTTAGAAATATTCTGCAAAAGTTATTTCGTTTCGGAAGGATGAAAAACGAGCAGATCTTCTATCTTACAGTCTAATACGGTACAAAGCTTACATAGAACAAAAACATCTAAGCGGGTAATGTTGTTGGTGCAGTAATTATCAATTTGTTTCCAGTTCATTTCTGCTTTGTACGATAACTTGTTTTTACTTAATCCTTTTTTCTTTAATAATTCATTGAGTCGGATTTCCATATATCCAAATTTATCTTCCATTTCTCACCTCTGCTGTTTGTATTCTTTCACAATTGAATGATTTCATTCTATAGTTGTTATAGAAGTTTGGTAATCCTAAATAAGTATTAGAATACTAATTGCAGGAACAAATGTTTTTGGTGATTAATAAAATATGCGATCCGTTCTAATTTATCCAATAAACAGTGTAGTTAAAGGATTCCGAACTCCTAAGCTGTAAATAGTTTGTATTTTTTATGCTTATCTATTATGAAATATCATTTTTCTTGTATTATGACTTCATACTTGTTATAGTAAGTTAATAATATACAACTAATATTATAATATTAATAATAGAAACACATGTTTTGCAAGAAAAATCGGGCAGTATTGATACTTTTGATATTTGGCGGCTTTGTAACAGTACACAAAGTTTTTCTTGTGAAATATTGTGTTTTTTCCAGAGAATTTTGAGATTACTGCCGATATTTCGCTCTCTTCTTATTTATTGTTTCATTTGTATAATTCCTTTGCTCAGTCAATATAATATCAATAATTATTGCATGGAATTTGTATTACAAATATTGTCCGTATTACTAGTCAGAAAGAAAAATATCATATTTTAGACAATGGGCAGCAGAGGCAGACTTATAGATATTATTACAAACAAATAACAGGAGGCATATGGAAATAGAGAGGACAGACAATGGAGTAGTTTATTTTTATGTAGATGAAGAATATTTAAAAAAGTATGGTTTGGAGCTTAAAACATTTCGGTATAAGAGACCCTTTCAAACAGACATTTTTGATGATCTGCTTGATAAAGCAGTAAAGGAATATGGTGTGGTATTCCCAGAATATGCGGTTCCCAAAAGTATCCGCGTTCGCGGGAATATTGTTATATTTGAAGTAGAAGAAAAGTCGAATATTATACAACTGGAAAACAAATATATTGAAAAAGAGCATATTGCAAGAGAAATTTGGGAGTTGTTTCGTACGCTGCCAAATGAGACAATTTATATGGGTATGATGGATGAGAAGAAAAAAAGAGAACTATTAGAAAAAATACGAAGCGAGAAAGGAATAGAGTATATACGGAAAAATTTTACAGATTAATTTGATTAGGAAAACGGCTGCATTTTCAAAAATAAGTCTTTGTTCTATATAATTATCCATCAAAGCACCCCCTCAAAAGCCAAAACATATTGAGGGGGTAAAATCACATATACGCAGCATTACTCTTTCGCTTTCACATTACGGATATGCATATATACCGTATTTTTTGAAATGCCAAGAAGTGCCGCCACTTTAATCACGGAATCCTTAATATTAAAAATCCCCCTATGATAGAGCTCAAGGATTATTTCCTTGTTTTTATTTTGCGAAGAAATCGTCCGGTCATCCATAATCACATTTTTTATTTCCATAAGCGCCGTTTCGATCAGTTCGTCCGTACTTTCCGCAAAATTTTCCCGAATTTCTGGAGAAATCGGCGGTACAACAGGAGAATCAAAGGAAAATTTCTTTAAAACGGAAGAAAAAGGAATATCCGTATAAAAATTAATGCAAAGTAATCCAATAATTCTCTGATGTTCTCCGAAAATGGGAATAGTGGACGAGCGCAGAGGCACGCCTGATTTCGAACGGTTCAGATAACAGATATTGGCATGACTTTGGTCCTGTTCAATTTTGGATAACATGGAAAGCGCCAAATCCGTAATCGGAGCGCCGTTTGCTCTTCCGGAATAATGTCCGTTGACATTTTGAATAACAGAATGGTGCAAATTTTCCAAACTGTGCAAAATGATTTCATACCCTTCGCCAAGATATTCTCCTAAATTTGGCACCATTGCCGCGTAGGATTCCATAATTGCCTTGTCGGCAGCGGTCAGCGCAAGATATGGTTTGTCATTTGTCATAGTCAACCCCCCTAACAAAGTATATAAGTTTATTATATTAGGAATGGAGCGATTGTACAAGTTGAATAAAATAAATTTTGTCTTTTCGTAAAAAACAGCAAACAAAATTGTATTTACTAAAATAAATTTTAGTGATATTATTAAATTACAGTAAATGAAAAATAATAACGTAAAGGGGGGAGAGTATGTATCAAACAATTCAAACTGCAAAAGCTGCGCCGGCAATCGGTCCATATTCACAAGCAATCGCCTGTAAAGGTCTTTTGTTTACATCGGGACAAATTCCGGCAGATGCCGGTACCGGAGAAATTGTCGGCACGGAAATTCATGCACAGACAGAACAGGTAATGAAAAATATTTCAGCCATTTTAGAAGAAGCGGGAACGGAATTTGGCAATGTTATAAAAACAACCTGTTTTCTTGCGGATATGAAAGATTTTGCGGCATTTAACGAAGTATATGGGAAATACTTCGTAAATAAGCCGGCAAGATCTTGCGTTGCAGTAAAAACATTACCTAAAAACGTGCTTTGTGAAGTGGAAGTAATTGCAGAGCTGTAGCTGCCATTCGAACGAGGAGGGACTTAAAATGACAAAAAAAACACGAGAAAAAAAACAACCTACTTTTCTGCTTGCCGCATTACCAGTGATAGCAATGATTTTGCTGTTGGGAATAGGCTATGCAATGCTGGGATTAAGCGCGGAGGTACTGATGCTGGTGTCTGCGGCGGTGGCGGCAGTCATCGCAATCTGTTTAGGATATACATGGGATGAGATTATGAATTCCATTGTAGAAAAGCTCTCCAAGACAATGCCTGCCATTTTTATTTTAATTATTGTAGGCTTCCTAATCGGTACATGGATGATCGGCGGAACAATTCCAATGATGGTATATTATGGTTTGAAAATTATAAATCCGTCATTCTTAATTGTAACGGCATTCCTTGTAACGGCAATCGTATCCATTTGTACCGGTACATCATGGGGCTCTGCAGGAACCATTGGTGTTGCTTTAATGGGAATTGCTTCCGGACTTGGGGCGCCGCTTCCGATTGTAGCGGGTGCAGTTGTATCCGGTGCGTATTTTGGAGATAAAATGTCTCCGCTTTCTGACACTACAAATTTAGCCCCCATTGCGGCAGGTTCTAAATTGTACGATCATATCGGGCATATGCTATGGACGACAGGTCCCGGCTTTATTATCTGCTGTATTGTATATACTGTTGTAGGAATGAACCTTAGCGGATTATCAGGAACAGAACCGGAAAAAGTATCTGCTATTTTAGATACGCTGCATCAGATTTTTTCGTTTAATCCATTAATCATTCTTCCGGTAATTATTGTATTGTACGGTTCCATCCGCAAGAAACCGACTATTCCGGTAATGCTGATTTCCAGTGCGGTTGCAATGTTTAACGGCGTTGTATTTCAGGGATTTAAATTGGCAGACTGCTTTAATGCGGCAATCGGCGGATTTAAGATGGATATGATAAATATTGCCGGATTTGATGCAGCAAACCTGATTTCTGATATTCCGACACTTCTTCAGCGAGGCGGAATGTTATCTATGCTTAGTACGGTATTGATTGCATTTTGTGCATATGGATTTGCAGGAACATTGGCAGTTACAGGCTCGTTGGACATCGTATTGAACCGGATTATGAAGACTGTAAAGAGCACCTTCGGATTGATTTTTGCGACAATTGTATCTTGTATTACAGCAGTGTTTGTAACATCTAACGGTCAGTTATCAATCTTGATTCCGGGTGAAATGTTCCACAGTACCTATGTAAAACGCGGACTGGAACCAAGAAACCTTTCCCGTACACTGGAAGATGCTGCAACAGTTATTGAACCAATTACACCGTGGACGGCAGCCGGCGTGTACATGGCAACAACATTGGGTGTTTCAACGCTCTCTTATCTTCCGTGGGCATGTCTAAATTATACAGGTATCATATTTGCCATGATTTGGGCAGCTACCGGAATTGGTATTATGAAGATTAAAAAGGGCAGCGAGAATTATGCAGAATATGTTGCACTGAATAAGGCAGACGGAATAGATGTAGAAGGAGCTGAGTAAAGAAAGAAGGAGGCGCTGTGATGTCAAACCTCAAATTTGATTTTGACACAATTGTAGACAGAAGAAATACAAATTGTGGAAGATGGGATACGATGGATAAAAAGTATGGAAGCAATGAATTGATTCATCTTGGTGTTGCGGACATGGATTTTCGTGCGCCCCAACCGATTATAGAGGGATTTCAAAATTGCGTGGATCATGGGATTTTCGGCTACACGGACTTAAATGAGGCATTTTATGATGGCTTTATCTCATGGATGAAAAGAAAACATGCTGCGGTTGTAAAGAAAGAAGAGATTTTATTTTGCCCAAGAATTAACATTTCGTCCAGCGTGTGCGTAGAAACATTCACACAGCCGGGGGACAGCGTTATCATTAACACACCGGCATATGGTCCTTTATATAATGCGATAGTAAAAAACAACAGGGATGTGCTGGAGAGCAGGTTAATTTTAGAAAATGACAGGTATCAGATTGATTTGGACCATTTGGAAGAAATTATAACGCCGAATACAAAAATGCTTATCCTGTGCAGTCCGCATAATCCGGTAGGACGTGTATGGACAAAAGAGGAACTTACAGAGATTGGTGAATTTTGTTTAAAGCATCAATTGATTTTATTTGCTGATGAAATACACGGGGACATTACGGCGCCGGGAGTCAATTTTATTTCAACACTTTCACTGAAAGAGGAAATAAGACAGCTTTTGGTTGTGGCAGCGTCCCCAACGAAAACATTTAACATTCCGGGTGTTATTTTATCGTATTTGGTTATTCCAAACAGCGAGCTGCGAAAAAAGACACAGGATGATATTGACCGCATAGGAATGCACAATCCTACAATTTTTGCAGTAACGGCTGCGGAGAAGGCATATACGGAGTGCGACGACTGGTACGACGCGGTAACGGATTATATCAATGAAAATGAAGCTTATACACGCAGTTACTTTGCCGAGCATATGCCGGAATTTCACATATATCCGCGGGAAGGCACTTATTTGCTGTGGATGGATTATTCCCGGTTAAACTGTACGGAAGAGGAATTGGAAAAATGGTTTATTGAGAAGGCACATGTCGGTGTGTATATGGGAACTGTTTTTCGGGAAGAAGGGCGCGGATGTATCCGCATGAATATTGCCAGTTCAAGAAACCTGTTAAAACAGGCATATGAGCAGATGGCAAGTGTTTATAGTGAATTAAAAGCAAAATAGCAGGCAGAATTTTTGGAACGGCGTTCCTTATGGCGTGATGTCATGGGGAATGCCGTTTGTTGTTATATGAATGTTTATGCTGGTCCTAAGTTTAATTGTAACAGCAAAGAGTCATAATCTGTCCAAGATACGTTGTATTTTGCCTGCAATTTGTGTATACTAAAAATTGCCATTGCTTGTTTGTGGTAAGAACTTGTCTAAGTAAAGTTTTGGAGAACCGTTTTGGATATAAAATCATATAATTTACAAACAAAAGACTATTATTCGCTGCTCAATTTGCATAAAATATTGTTAGAAGCAAAATTTCATCCAAAGCCTGAGAATGCGCAAGTATCAGGGAGCCCTTTTCTTGCCGGGCTTTATCAGGAAGTCGTTTCCGCACTCCTTCAGAGCGAAAAAGCCCCGGAGTGGGAAAGCTGGCTGCAGCTAAAAAACAGAACTGACTACAGACAGCGCGCTATTATCCAGATGCGGACATGCGGGGAATGGAAAACTGCCGCACCTGAGGAAAAAAGGAAGCTTGCGCAAATCCATCTGGCACCGTTTCTCTACACGGAAAAAGAGCTGGAAGAAGTAATCAAAGAGGCTGAAAAAGAGGATACGGTAAATAAACAATATTCCGACGCAGTTTTTGCAAAAATGGAAACTGTCACTGATAAAAATTCTTTTATAGAGTTTCTTAATCTGCTGGAAAAAGACAATGCAGTAAATTCACCGGAGTGGGAAAATAAAACAATCCGGGAATTTCTACAGGCAATGTCCTCATGGATAGAGGATTTCTCCGAGTCGGATTATAATGATATTGACTGGGAAACTCCCGATTATAAAACAATGGCAAAAATATTGTATATGGGAAAACTGTATGAATAATGATTTTTCAGTATTTTATGGACAAGAAAACGAATACATAATGATAAATAAAATCATAAAAAAGAACAGCATTAAACGGAGGATTTTACAATGAAAAGCCTGCTAAAATACATAAAAGATTACAAAAAGGAAAGCGTCCTCGCTCCTTTATTTAAAATGCTCGAGGCGTCCTTTGAGCTGATGGTGCCGCTCGTTATGGCATCAATTATTGACCGCGGTATTGCAAACGCGGACACTTCCTACATTATTAAAATGGGGCTAATTCTCGTCCTTTTGGCAGCAGTCGGCTTAATCAGTGCGGTAACGGCACAATATTTCAGTGCAAAAGCGGCAGTCGGCTTTGCCACAAAGTTAAGGTCCGCGCTGTTTTCACACATTCAAGGCTTATCCTACACCGAACTTGACACTGTCGGCACAAACACCCTGATTACGCGCATGACAAGCGACGTAAACCAGCTCCAAAACGGCGTCAACCTGACACTGCGCTTATTGCTGCGCTCACCGTTTATTGTATTTGGCGCGATGATTATGGCATTTACGGTAGACGTTAAGGCGGCTTTGGTTTTCGTGGTGGCAATCCCGTTGCTTTCCATTGTCGTGTTTGGTATTATGATTGTCAGCATGCCGCTTTACAAAAAAGTGCAGGCAGCACTGGATAAAATTCTCGGCAGAACACGCGAAAATCTTGCAGGCGCGCGTGTTATCAGGGCATTTACAAACGAAGAAGCGGAAATCGCGGAGTTTGAGCAGGAAAACGAACTTCTCCTAAACACGCAGGTATTTGTCGGAAAAATTTCGGCGGCGATGAACCCCGTCACATATATTATTGTAAACGTTGCTCTTGTAGTCCTTTTATGGACAGGCGCAATCCGTGTCGACAGCGGCATTATCACACAAGGCGCGGTGGTCGCACTCGTAAACTACATGTCACAGATACTGGTTGAGCTTGTGAAAATGGCAAACCTGATTATCCAGCTCACAAAAGCGCTTGCCTGCGCAAAACGTGTCGAAAGTATTTTTGCGATAACTTCAAGCATGAGTGACGGAACAGTAAAGAAAAATGACACAAGTGTCATAAATAAAGAGCGCATGGGAAAGAATGCGGCGATTGTCTTTGACCATGTATGCCTTACTTATAGCGGCGGCGGTGACGAGTCGCTTACAGATATTAACTTCACGGTGCAGAAGGGGGAAACGGTCGGCATCATTGGCGGTACAGGCTCTGGAAAAACATCTGTAATCAACCTTATTCCGCGCTTTTACGATGCAACAAAAGGACGCGTGCTGATTGACGGCGTAAACGTGAAAGATTATGAGATTTCGGGACTGCGCGAACAAATCGGTATTGTGCCGCAAAAGGCAGTTTTATTCAAGGGAAGTATCAAGGACAATCTTCTTTGGGGAAATGAAAATGCGACGGCGGGAGACTTGGAAAAAGCGCTTGAAATTTCGCAGGCAAAGGAATTTGTCGATACGAAAGAGGGCAGACTTGATTTTATGGTGGCACAGGGAGGGAAAAACCTTTCCGGCGGTCAAAAGCAGCGTTTGACAATTGCCCGTGCCATTGTCAGAAACCCGCAGATTTTGATTTTGGATGACAGCGCCTCCGCACTTGATTTTGCAACAGATGCAAAATTGAGACAGGCAATCAAAGGCATGAAAAATGACATGAGTGTCATAATTGTTTCACAGCGTGCCTCTTCCATACAGTATGCGGATAAGATTATCGTGATGGATGACGGCAGAATGGCAGGTGTCGGCACGCATGAGCAGCTGCTTGCGGAGAATGAGATTTATCAGGAAATATACTATTCTCAGTTCCCGAAAGAAAAGCAAAAAGAAGCGTAAGCGTTTCTTAAATAATAGAATCAGAACCAAACAGAAAGGAGCGCTGTTTACAAATATGAAATCCCAAAACAAAGGAATTCTAAAAAAAGTACTCAACTACATCGGAAAATACAAATTTTTCCTGTTATGTTCCATTGTATTAGCCGCGATTTCTGTCATACTGACATTATATATCCCGATTTTGACAGGGCGTGCCGTGGACTGCATCGTCGGCGCAGGCGCGGTGGATTTTGACGGGATTTTGCAGATTTTAAAGGAAATGACCATAATTATCGTCCTCACGGCAGCGGCGCAATGGCTGATGAACGCCTGCAACAACAAGATTGCCTATCAGGTCGTGCGCGATGTGCGCGACGAGGCGTTTAAAAAGCTGGAAATCCTGCCGCTCAAATACATCGACGGACATTCGCACGGCGACATCGTAAGCCGCATTATCGCAGATGTTGACCAGTTTTCGGACGGTCTGCTTATGGGCTTTACACAGCTTTTTACAGGCGTTGTCACTATTGTCGGCACACTGCTTTTCATGCTTTCGATTAATGTCACGAGTACCGTTATCGTCGTAATTCTGACACCGCTGTCATTTTTTGTCGCAGGCTTCATTGCAAAGCGCACCTTCAACATGTCAAAGCTGCAATCGGAAACGAGAGGTGAACAGACCGCATTAATTGATGAAATGATTGGCAATGAAAAAGTCGTGAAGGCATTTAACCATGAGGACGCAGTCAGCGAACAGTTTGACGAAATCAATCTTAGATTGGAAAAAGCAAGCGTAAAGGCAATCTTTTTCTCCTCACTTACAAACCCGTGCACCCGTTTTGTAAACAGCCTTGTATATGCGGGCGTCGGCATTTTAGGCGCGTTTCTTGCAATAAGAGGGCGCATCAGCGTCGGTCAGCTCACCAGCTTCTTGAGCTACGCAAATCAATACACAAAACCGTTTAACGAGATTTCCGGCGTTGTGACGGAATTGCAGACGGCGCTTGCGTGCGCAGGCAGAATTTTTGAGTTTATTGAGGAAGAGCCACAGATACCCGATGCCGAAAACGCGGTCGTTTTGCGTGAGCCAAAGGGAAAAATCACAATGGAAAACGTAAGCTTTTCCTACAATCCCGACCAAAAACTTATCCGCAATTTCAACTTAGAGGTACAGTCAGGACAGCGCGTAGCGATTGTCGGACCGACCGGCTGCGGAAAAACGACAGTCATAAATCTGCTGATGCGGTTCTATGATATTAATAGCGGAAGTATTAAAATTGACGGAACAGATATTCGAGAAATGACAAGAAAAAGTCTGCGCGACAGTTTCGGAATGGTGTTACAGGACACATGGCTGCACGCAGGCACAATCCGCGAAAATATTGTGATGGGCAAGCCTGACGCGACCGATGAAGAGGTTATCGCCGCGGCGAAGGCGGCACATTCCCACAGCTTTATCAAACGTCTTCCAAAGGGTTACGACACGGTGATTACCGAGGACGGCGGAAGCCTTTCGCAGGGACAGAAACAGCTTTTGTGTATTACAAGAGTGATGCTGTGTCTGCCGCCGATGTTAATTCTTGACGAAGCGACGTCTTCGATTGATACGCGCACGGAGATACGGATTTCGAAGGCGTTTAACACTATGATGAAAGGGAGAACAAGCTTTATCGTGGCGCACCGCCTGTCAACGATCAGAGAGGCGGATATTATCCTTGTCATGAAAGACGGAAATATTATCGAGCAGGGAAATCACGAAACGCTGCTGCAAAAGGAAAACGGATTTTACGCAAACCTGTATGCAAGCCAGTTTACGGCGTAGCATACAGATGTTCGGGTAATGAATAGTGCTTTGGAAAGGAGCATGGTTGGATCAATGATAAATAATTTTTTAAATCTTTCAAATTACAGCATTTTAGGATTTTTAGGAGTCGTATTTTCCTATCTTGGCACATGTTTCCTGCTTGGCACAGGCATGAACAAGCTGCCCCGCGACCACGGCAGGGCATATGCCCATGACGGGTCCATTTCCGCCGGAAAACCGCGCGGTGCGGGCTTTGTGTTTATTCTTGTTTTCGTGATAGCGGTGCTGTTGTTTGGTAATCCCGACAGGGAAATGGTCATCTATCTGATTTTGACAGTATCTGCCATGATGACAGGCTTTCTTGACGACTGCGCAAAGGTGTCTTGGGGAGAACTTCGAAAGGGCTTGCTTGACCTCGTGATTGCGATTATGACTGCGATTACCGTCGTTAATTTTAACGGCAGCGATGTGCTGATTTCTTTTACGGGACAAACAATCCACTTTCATCCGTTAGTTTACGGTGCATTGGCAGTCGTTCTCGTGTGGGGGTCCATTAATGTGACCAACTGCGCCGACGGCGTTGACGGGCTGTCAGGCACACTCTCGTCAATCACGCTTGGCACGATGTATGCCATTATGAATGCGAGGGGCACTGCGCCCGAATTTGCATACACCATACTGTTGTTCGTTTCCTGCATTTTAGGCTATCTGTGGTATAATGCAACGCCAAGCTGCTTAATGATGGGCGACGCAGGTTCGCGTGCAATCGGACTGTTTATTGCCATATCCGCAATCAAGACAGGCAGTCCGTTCCTGTATCTGCTTGTGGCATTTGTGCTGATGGTGGATGGCGGCATCGGGCTTGTCAAGGTATCGCTTTTACGGTTTTTGAAAATTAAAATCCTCACCAAGGTGCGCACCCCGCTCCACGACCACGTCCGCAAAAACCGCAACTGGTCAAACGCGCAGACAGTGTTTAAGTTTGCGATTATTCAGATTATGATTTCGGCGGCAGTGCTTTGGCTGACGGTGATGTAGGATTTCTGAGAACCCGGCATCCTTAGTCCAACCCGGATATTTTTCCAATGGTAGATTTCTTAATATATTCAGAGGGTGTAATACCGGTGCTTTTTAGAAAGACTTTTGTAAAATATCGCGAACTGAAATATCCTACTTTCTCCGCGACTGTTTTTATCGTAGTAAACTGACCGGATTGTATCAGCTCAATCGCCTTTTTAATACGTACGGAAGTCAAGTGATCGACAAAATTTTCTCCTGTTTTTATTTTATATATTTTACTTAAATAATTAGGAGAAATTCCGATTAAATCGGATAACGTGTTGATACCGATTTGATTCATATAATTTTTTTCGACATAGATGTTAATAGAGTCGATAATGTCCGTCTCCTGATATTTCGCATCGCATTGCTTTAAATAATTTATGAACTCCTGAAACGTATGAACCGAAGCAGGCGTTTCAAACTCAATTGTGAGTATATGGTTTAAAGAGGCGTCGCAGCGCTGTATCATATGGTCGCTTGTGAATAAAGAAGCAAGCGACTCAAGCTGCTTTTGAAAGCTCACGGTATCACTGATTCGATGAGAAAAAATTATTTTTTCCAATAAATCTGTAAATGGCAGAAGTTCAGAGACAGAAGACACATCCTGCTCTGAAAAAATATCTCCAAGATGACGGCAAAAACGCAGACTTTGGTTTTTCTGTATATACTCAAGGCGGTCAAATAAATCAGGAAGCGTCTGTGCCGAAAAATAAAATGCCGTTGCCGTCCCGTTGCTTTTTTGGTTAAAAAGGAAAAGCTCTTTGCTGAATTCAGATGCAGGTATCGAGGCACTGGAAATGAAACAAAACTCCCCCGATGATAAAAAGGATGAGGCCCACAAAGCATGGTGCTTTTCGAATACGCTGCCAAGCAGGACCGACAGATTGTCAATATCATTTTTGCAAAGCGTCTTTTGTGAATAATCAAAATAAACCAGCAACGCAGTGTAGGGTGGAATTACAAATTCCGGTATGGGGATAAACTGAATGGAAGTATATAAATCAAGCAGTTTATTAAATTCAAGCTCATAGTCTTTTTTGCGCATAAGCGTTTGTTTATATTGCACAGAAGTGAGTTTTTCCATAACGGTCTTTATTTCATCTAAGCTTGCAGGTTTTAATAGGTAGTCCAAAGCACCGAGTTTAAGCGCTTCCTTTGCATAAGAAAATTCGGCATATCCGGTCAGCATGACTACCGGAATTCCCCTCTTTGAAAACTGGGAATAAGCTTCCAAGCCGCTTAGCTTAGGCATGTGGATGTCAAGGAAAATAAAATCCGGCGTATTCTTGTCCAATAGCTGAAGAAGTTCTTCTCCGTCTGCCGCTTCCATAAATTCATGAACGTCAGGATAAAGCTCTTCAATCATATTTTTTAATCCTAACCGTGTAAGATGTTCATCATCAGCCAAAAGTATGTTCATGTCGTGTCCCTCCTAATGGAATTTGTATTGTAATGCATGTGATTTCGTCAATCAGTTCAATTTTAAATTGCGCGTCAGGATGAAAAATACGGACGCGGCTTTCTACATTTTGAATTCCAACTTTCCCTTCTGCATATACTTCATTTAAGTTGATAGGAACGCCGTTGTTTCTTTCCTGCATGACAAGGAAACCATTCTCAACGTAAGCGTCCAGCCATATGGAAATGGAACGCCCATCCGAGCTCATGCCGTGCTTTACGGCATTTTCTACCAATGGCTGGAACAGAAGGCGGGGGATTTTGACATCACCGGCATCCTGTCCTATATCACAGTAAAAGGTAATCCGGTTTTCAAAACGGATTTTCATAAGGTTGCAGTATTGGACACAGCAGTTCAGCTCTTCCTGTACCGTAGTCAGCTTTTCGTTGCTGCAGGTATAGCGGAAAAGACGCGTTAGCTGTATAATACCATCTTCTAATTCTTTTTTCATTCCCAAACGATTCATGGATATAAAACAATTCAGGGTATTATATAAGAAATGCGGGTTCACCTGACTTTGCAGGGCACGGTATTCTGCCTCCTTATGGTTCAATTCATATTTATATGCTTTGTCTATGTATAGCTGCAGTTTTTTAATCATGTCATTTAAGTTCTCTGCAATCAAAGAAAACTCTTCCGTAGTAAAAGAATCATTTTTCAAAAGAACCTCCGATGGAACATTCGTGTCAAAATTTCCATGCGCAACTTCTTCCATGGTACTTAAAATAGAATTTAGTGCCAAGGTCGTTTTTTTGGAATTGGAACGAAAAATGACGTATGCAATCAAAATGGAAGCAATGCTTAACAATATAGCAAGTCCCCATACAACAACAATCTCCTTTGCAGTATCTTTTCGTGATGATACAAAAATAAGCCGCCAGGGCATCCCGGAAATATCGCTGCAATATAAATCATAAGTGTCATTGGAGGTTTCAACCAATGCTTTTGCTGTCGGGAGATATGGTATAATTTCCTGCTCAATTTTGCCAAACTGGTAAACGGGCTGACCGTCCTGATTGACGATTACAAAACCGGAATTTTTGCTCAAGGCGACATTTTTAAAAATGTCCTGAATTATTTTATCAGATGCATCAATACGGATGATGCCCAGCACATGCTTTGTATAAACATTTTTAACCGGATGGATTGTAGAAATTACGGTGGTATCGGTGGATAAATACGGCAGGGAATCAGACGTAGTGTAGTAATATGGTTCACAAGAAGCTAAGCTGTCCGAATACCATGCCTCTTTTAAATAAGGATAAGCGGTATTATCAATAAAGTCTTTCTTTTTTGTGGTAGTAATCATAATTTGATTATTGGAATTGGCAGGAGCAAAGGAAATCGCAAGGATATCCTCTCTGGCGGTGATTAGGATACGCTGGATACAGGTTGTATAATTTTGCCGATAACGTTCCACGGTATAATTGGCAGAACCCTCCTCCGTGTAATTTCCTTTTTTTACGGCAGTATAAAAAATGGAAATATCATCATATACATACGGGGTCATTGCCAGGTTCTGTAATTCAGAAAAATAAGTGCTGAGATTCGTGGAAATAGAGTATAAAGAGGTAGAAAAATACCTTTTATTTGCCTCATATATTTTATTTTGAAAATAGTAAGCCAGGCAAACTGACATGATTACAATAGGTAAAACAATACTTATCAAAAAAAGAATCAGCAGGTTGTTGTAGAAGGTTTGCCGTTTTCGCATATCGAATCACTCCTTATGAAATCATTTTATATTGCGCAAAATATTATTTCAATCTTTTTGGAGAAAATGATAGAAATGAGTCTTATAGTGTAGATTTAGGTACCTTGTGATGGGAATATAACCCATGTTAGACTGTAATTACACAAACGCCGGCGAAAACGAATAATGTAACAGTAAGAAAGGAAGCGTGGATATTTATGAAAAAATTATTAGCATTAACATTAGCAGGTATTATGGCAGTTTCATTAGCAGGCTGTTCACAGGCTCCTGAAGAACCGGGAACGGAAAATACGACGGACAATACCGTAGAAAATACGGTGGATACAAGCGCACAGAAACAAGCAACATCTACAACAGGTGTTACATTGGAATTCTTATACAATCTGAACGGAGAGGCAGTCAGCGACGCTGTACAGGAGGTGTGCAGGAAGTTTACGGACGAAACAGGGATTGAAGTGGAGGCTGTCATGCCCGGAAGTAATTTTTCCGACATTATGAAAACGCGTATGGCTTCGAATCAGCTTCCCGATGTATGGACCACACACGGATGGGCAGTTGCAAGATATGCAGAGTATTTGGCGCCTTTAAATGATTTTTCGTTTGCTTCACATATTGCACCCAGTATTAAAGGGCAGATAACGGATGAAAACGGGGATCTCTATACATTGCCGATTGACGTGGATTTAACAGGGATTGTTTATAATGCAAATGTTTTGGATGAGGCAGGCGTTAATGCAGATGAAATTCAAACGTGGGCAGATTTCGAAGATGCTTGCGAAAAAGTAAAAGCACTTGGCAAAACACCGATACAGTTAGGCGGAAAAGACAATTACACTTTAGGAAACATGATGGATTATGTAGCGCCTACATTGATTACCAATGAGAACGAGGCAAATCAGAATGCTCTGCTTGACGGCAGCTTTGACTGGGATAATTGGAATGCCGTAGTCGACAAGATTGATTTTTGGAATCAGAGCGGTTACTTTAATGTAGACGCAGTAACGGCAGATTTTATGACAGGAATCGGCGCACTGGCATCAGAGCAGGCGGCATTTATGTTCACGGCAGCCAGCGGTATTACGGAGACTTATGTACAGAATCCTGATACGGAAATGGGATTTATTCCAATGCCTGCAAGAGAAGAAGGCTTACGGCGTTCTTTGATGACCGGAGAGCATTTTGCGGTAGGAATGTCGAACTCAACAAAACATCCGGAAGAAGCAAAGATGTTTATGGAATTTTTGGCAAGAGAGGATATCTGCTCTTATTTGGCAACAAAGTGCGGTATGCCCTCTGGCTTGGACAATGTAACAAGCGATACGGGAAGACTGGCTCCGTTTTATGATAAGTATGCAAATGATTCCGCTATTTTAAATATCCCGTACTTTGACAGAAAATATCTTCCAAGTGGTATGTGGAATGATCTTTGTGTAACGGGAGGAACCCTTTTGTCAAATCAGGCAGATGCAAAAGCGACTGTAATTGAGCAAATGAGAACCAGCTATGAAGAGAAGAAAGCACAGGAGTAGGGTTGTAAATTAAAATTTTAACCGGCAGGTTTGGGTTTTATTGCCCAAACCTGCAGACTGAAAGGAGCAGGGTTATAAATATGAAAAAACAACGCGGAACAATGATTAATTTGTTTTATATTCCTGCAATTATATTATTTTGTGGATTTGTGGTCTACCCGTTCCTGCAGGGTATTCGGTTGTCCTTTATGAACTGGAACGGATATTCACAGAATATGAAATTTGTGGGCTTAAAGAATTATATAAGACTGTTTCAGGACGCTAATGTAAAAACGGCGTTTGTAAACACCTTAATTTATGGCGTGGTGAGTACGATTATTCAAAATATTTTAGGACTTGCTTATGCACTATTTTTAAATATGAATTTCAAGTGCAGAACAATTGTTCGAACTATTATTTACATGCCGGTTATGATAGCCCCGCTTATTATGGGATATATCATGTATTTCTTTTTCCAGTATGATGGTGGGGCAATTAATGATATTCTCATTTGGCTGGGCAAAGAACCGATTGATTTTCTTGTAAATTCCAATGCTGCAATCAGCATTATCGTAATTGTAAATTCATTGCAGTTTGTGGGCGTTGCAATGGTAATCTATTTGGCGGGACTGCAGAATGTTCCTGCGATGTATTATGAAGCTGCCATGCTGGACGGAGCAACTTTTTGGGACCGGTTCCGACATATCACATTGCCGCTGCTGATGCCGGCAATTTCCTCTTCAACAATTTTGAACTTAATAGGAGGCTTAAAACTGTTTGACCTTGTCATGGCGCTTACGAGTGGAGGTCCCGGATTTAGCACACATTCTTTGTCCACTTTGGTTACAAATCAGTATTTTTCGGCACAGTCCGCGGGGTATGCTTCAGCGATTGGTATTATTTCATTTGTGCTGATAATGGTTATCAGCAATGTAGTGACCAAATATTTTGACAAAAAGGAGATTGATACACAATGAAAAATAAAAAAATATTAGGATTGTGGAAATATCTGCTGGCGTTTGTTATCATGGTGATTCATTTTGTCCCTATTTATATGGTGATAGCCATCGCGTTCAAATCTCCATATGATCATTCTTCACGTTGGATATTTCCGGGATATGTTTATCTGAAAAATATACAAACGGCTTTGGAACGGGGAGGAATGCTTTCGGCATTAAAAAATACGGTTCTTATAAGTGCTGTCGCCGTTGTCCTGATTGTGGTGATTGGAGCAATGGCTGCATACCCGTTAGCAAGGAATAAAAGCAAATTAAATAATGTGGTAAGAGGCTTTATAATGGGCGTAATGATGATACCCCCATTGAGTATCCTTGTTCCATTATATTCTTATATGGCGAAAATAGGCGGAATCAATTCTTACTGGGGAATTATTGTAACGCTTTTAACCTTTCAGTTGCCAACCAGTATTTTCCTGTTTTCCAGCTTTATAAGCAGTATTCCTGTTGCGCTGGAAGAGGCGGCAGCCATTGACGGATGCGGACCCTTTCAAACATTTTTCCGCATTATCATGCCACAGTTAAAGCCGGTTACGGCATCCGTAATTATTATTACGGGTGTAAACTGTTGGAACAATTATCAGTTTGCACTGTACCTGCTGCAATCGCCCAAGATTAAAACAGTTACTTTGGCAATTGCAGGATTCTTCTCCGCGGACGCGTCTAATGTCAACGGAGCTGCTGCCGCCGCATTTTTAGGAATTTTACCATTAATAATTGTATTCTTATTTCTACAAAAATATTTTATTCAGGGAATGGTGGATAGTGCGATTAAATAAACAAAGTTTAGGAAACGGAAAGAGAGGTTTGGCATGGGCATTCAGTATTTACCGGAAAAGAAAGTATTCCTGCTACATACAAAAAATACGAGTTACCAGTTTCGCGCAGCGGAGTTTGGTTTTTTAGAGCACCTTTATTATGGCAGGAGGATACAGGACTGTGCTGATTATCTTCCGGTTCGCCTGCGTCATGGTTATGAGGCAAATCCGTATGAGGCTGAGAAGGACAGGACAATTTCACTGGATGTGCTGGAGCAGGAATATCCGGGGTTTGGTGTTTCGGACTTCAAAACGCCTGCTGTGGCGGTAAAAAACGGTGATGGCTCGGATTGTATTGATTTGCGTTATGTATCCCATAAAATTTATGAAGGGAAATATACGATAACAGATATGCCGTCTCTTCGTGAAAATGAAGGCGGGTGGTCAACGCTTGAGGTGCTGCTTAGGGATTTCAGCTCCGGAATAGAGGTCACGCTGGTATATGGCGTTATGGAAGAATATGATATTATTACACGCTGTGCAAGGCTTTGCAACACGGGAGAGCAGGAAGTTTTTGTACATAGGGCACATTCTGCATGTGTCGCATTTCCTACGGATAAAATGGACATGATAAGCTTTTATGGAAGCTGGGGACATGAACGGAACATGGAAAGAATGCCGGTAAGACATGGAAAATACACGGTTGACAGTACAAGAGGCATTTCAAGCCATTATTATAATCCGTCCGCGGTTCTTTGTTCCCACGATGCAACGGAGCACAGCGGCGAATGCTATGGGATAGCGCTTGTATATAGCGGAAATTTTGCCATAACAGCGGAAGTAAATGATTTTAAACAGACTAGAATCGTAGCAGGTATTAATCCTGATACGCTTTGCTGGAAGCTGAATCCGGGCGAGAGCTTTCAAACGCCCGAAGCAGTGATGACATATAGCTCTCGGGGACTTACGGCATTGAGCCACAATTTTCACCGTATTATAAAGTATCACCTGATACCAAAGCAGTTTATCAACCGGCGCTGTCCTGTTTTAATTAATAATTGGGAAGCGACAATGATTGATTTTAATGAAGAACAGCTTATAGCGATTGCCGAAAAGGCGAAAGCATTAGGCGTAGAAATGTTTGTTATGGATGACGGTTGGTTTGGCAGGAGAACAGATGAGTATAGAGGTTTGGGAGATTGGCAGTGCAACCTGATGAAAATACCCAGCGGAATTGCAGGACTGTCAAAACGGACTCATAAGCTTGGCATGAAATTCGGGATATGGATTGAACCGGAGATGGTCAATGAAGATTCAAGACTTTACGAAGAGCACCCTGACTGGTGTATCTGCATTCCGGGGAGGAAACCCACAAGGCAGCGTTATCAGCTTGTTTTGGATTTTACAAGGGATGAAGTGATTGATGAAATTTTTAATCAGCTTTACGCGGAATTTAAAGACGCAGAGATTGATTATGTGAAATGGGACATGAATCGAAGCATGACCGAACGCTTTTCGCAGCAGTTACCAGCGGAGCGACAAGGAGAGGTCTGCCATAGGTATGTACTCGGTGTTTATAAATTAATGCAGCGGCTGACGGATGCATTTCCGCAGATAAGGCTTGAGGGATGCTGTGGCGGAGGCGGAAGATTTGACATGGGAATGCTATATTATGCACCGCAGATTTGGTGTTCCGATGACACGGATGCCATAGAACGAATTCACATTCAATATGGGACATCGTTTATTTATCCTCCCTTTACAATGGGAAGCCATGTGTCAGAATGTCCGAACCAACAGACAGGAAGAACGGTTTCCATTGATACACGGGCTGCATTGGCATATTTTGGGACATTTGGATATGAGCTGGATCCCAATGAGCTGACGGATGAGGAGCAGGAAGCAGTTCGAAAGCAGATTGCGTATTATTGCAGACATGGAATGGTTTCGGCATTTGGAGATTTTTACAGATTGACAAATCCGGAAGAAGAGAAAGAATATGCAGCGTTTATGTCGGTGGCGGAAGATCAAAAGGAGGCGGTTCTTAGTTATATTCAACTCGTTTCCGGAGCAAATAAAGGGATTATTTATTTGAAACTGGAAGGGCTTTTGGATGAGGCGATGTATGAAATCCAAGAATTAGGAATAACCTGTTCGGGTGCGGCGCTTATGTATGCGGGCTTGCCTATGCCGGTTATAAAGGCAGATAACGAGGCAAGAATATATACGTTATGTGCAGTACAGGAATAGAACTGCTTGTATTAAAATCAGCAGAACACGCGTTCTATAAGCTCGCATGCTCTGCTGATTTTGTAATAAATCAAGCCGGTTCAGCGCCTGGCTGATGGTAAGAGAGTATCCCGATTTTTACACGGAAACCGAAATCGTCGGCGTTTGCGCAGGCGGACAAACCGCGCCAACAGCCGTATAGGTAACAGGCTCGCTGCCAGTGACGTTTTGTGGATTTACAGAAGTGCTTTGCTCAAAATCCGTATGTTGCGCGTCAACAGTTTGCTTTAATAACACCTTACCGTCCTTACTTACCTCTACCGTGTCCGCCTCCTTATTTGCAGATTTCTCCGCGTTATTATCCGTATCCTTGCTTTCTTCCGTTCTTGCCTCAAGCTCCTCGCGCTCTTTCCTGCGCTGTTCGATTGCCTTTTCGCGTTCTAATTTCTCGCGTTCCCTCGCTGCCTTTGCGTCTTCCTCCATTCCGACATCGGCTTCTTCTTTATACTCCTGCGCCTTGTCAGAAAAGTCGTTGACATATCCCATTGCCCGTTTCATGGTTTCTGTATCGCCCTTACGCCGTGCCTCTTTAAAAACCCGAAACGGCGTATTCAGCAATTCTATATTTGTCCTTGCGCCCACAAGTCCTTCCATTGTCTTTGTATTCATACTTCATCCTCCATTCCTTCCAAAGCCTCTAAATATTTGATAACCAAAAGCAGTCTGTGCAAATGTTATGTAATGCCTTTTATAATCCGTCTGAACGGTTCACTTCTTGTTTCGGCTATTTCGCAAAAGACTGTTATATTCTTGTTTTAAATGACCTGTTTGATGTCATGTACGGGAATGTTTAATGGAATTAAGACCGAAATCACAAACACATTGTCCTGAAGCTCCATATCCATGACGCCATTATACCGATGCACCACATCACGAATATTTAATAACCCGATTCCATGCCCATGGGGTTTTTTTTTACCTGTGCATTTTAATTCGCTGCAATCTGAAGCATCAGAACTGTTTTTCACTTCTAAAAGAAAACATTTCTTCACAACATTGGCTTGAACATCAATAAATGGCTGCACGGTACAATGCGGTTCCCTGCATTGCAATCGTTCACATGACTCAACTGCATTATCCAAAATATTTCCAAATAACACACATAAATCAAAAGAGCTAATAGAATTTATTTTCGGCACCCGCACATCACATTTCCATAAAATATCTTTCTCTACCGCCCGCTTCCTGTTTTGGGACAAAAGAACGTCAATTACACGGTTACCGGTAACTTCTTCCCCATGCTCCAAATCCGCCCGGTTTAACATGGTTCTCAGATAGTCCTCAAGCTTTTCCCATTCCTTCTTTTCTGACAATTCCAGTAAAACATTCATATGGTTTTTCAGGTCATGCCTTAACCGCTCCGACTCTCTGTATTGTTTCTCCAACGCTTTGTATGCTGCAATTTGAAGCGAATACTGATTGTTCTTTTTCTGTTCTAAGGAAATGCGCTCCATTCCAAAAATATAAAATCCTGCCGCTGACAGACACAAAAGCGCCAAAATGCAAAACTGGATATGACTGAAGAGCTGGTCATAATAGAATCCCATCGTTCCCCCGCTTTTGACCATAATGCCGTTGCTCGCGCCCCAGTTTGCCACTTCCGTTACGGCGATAATGCTAAGCAGCGGAAGCGCCAACGCGGCATACCATTTTCGTGTTTTACCATAAAAGACAGGAACAAGATACTTTGACATTCGCCATAGAATCAATATTGTCGTAACAGAACTGATGCCTTCAATTACATACATTTGTCCCGCACTTAAAAACGGTTCAGAGATATTTTTTACCATGTGCAATAAAAACAGTACAAGACATGACAAAAAAGAATCGCAAAAAGTCCCCATTAATGTTGGAATCATTATTAATATCGCTGCCGCCAAAATTTTTTTCTCCAAGTCCGCACGAAAAAACAATATCACACATGCAATTAAAATCAGATGATGAAATATTGCATAAAAAAAGTATGGAACGGCATATCGCATTACTGCAATGTATAGCAAAAGCCATGCAATAAAACAGGAAATAAAGAACAAATGTTTATGTTTCTTTGAAGCTTCTAAATGCTTTCTGCAAAATATATCTGCTGTCCATAGATAAACGAAATAGTAAGACACTTTCAGGATACTATCAAAATAATCAAAAAACTGATTCATAGAATGCCTCCGTTTTTGCGCATATATGCGAGGATTTCCCTGCAAAATTCCGCGTATCTTCGTTTCGCGATTGTAATTTGTTCCCCATTATCAAGGATTACTTCCTGCTTATTATAGACATCAACATATTTTAGATTGATGAGATAACTTTTGTGGCAGCGGAAAAATCCTTTATCCCGCAGGTTCTGTTCCAAAACATGAATCTGTTCATAATAGCTAAAAACACCGTTTGCCCCATGAATTTCAACCATTCTTCCTCTGATTTCAAAATAGTAAATATCATTCAAAAACCACTTTGTTGTCTGTCTCTCTTTGTTGACGACTATAAATTCCTGCGAAGGCGTTTCTATTTTCCAAACAGCCTTTTGCAGCACTCTTTTTAATTTTTGGTTATCAATCGGCTTTAGTAAATATTGAAACGCCTCTACGTCATAGGCATCAAATACATAATCCCTGCTGGAAGAGATAAAAATAAGGATTTTGTCAAATGCATTTTCCCGAAAAATCTGTGCAGTCCGCAGTCCGTCCAAATCATGCATGATAATATCAAGAAAAATAATGTCAAAATTGCCTGCGGACCGCACAAACTCCCGCCCGCTGTAAAACTGCCGTATCGTGCAGGGGACTTTCATTTCATCTAATATTTCCTTGATTGCTCCTGCGATATTGCAGCATTCAATAATTTCATCATCACATACTGCGATGGACAGCATAGAAACCACCTGCTTTGCGAATAGATTATGTATTACATATATCGACATAAATGTTATAGGAGCTTTGCGAATGTCATAAACGGGCGTTTAGATGTTTTAAACGGATTATCAATACAAGTTTTTGCTAACAAATCTGCTTTCCGAAAGGCGTTTGACTTGCGTAATTTGTAACAGGAAGCCGAAGGCTGAACTGTTGTTACTATTCACGGATCGGGAGCCGCTCATAGCAACGATTCGGGGCGATATGCAAATTTTGCTTCGCAAAAATCGCCCCTCACATATGAATCATGTTCTCACGGAACGCGCAGTAAATGCGCATTCCTGACCCGTGAAAAGTAACAAACTGTTACCGCAATTTCAGATAATTCTCAGAAAAGACTTGTTTACATAACACAAGTATGCTATACTCAAAAATATTATATACAAAAATCATGGCATATCGCCATAAATTCCAAAAAATGAATTTAATTTCGAAAGAAAATCAATTGAAACAACAGTAAGGAGAGGCTATAATGAAAATAACATCATTGAAATACGATTTTTGTATTAAGTGAAATACGCCGATATTCGGCGCGGACAACGAAATTGTCCGAAAACACTTTATCAGCGATGTACTGAATATTCCGCTTGCGGACATCAAATCCGTGCGGATTATGAACCCGTTCTTTTGGAAACGCTATAAACGACGGAAACAGGGCATTTTGGATATCCAACTGGAACTCAATAATGACACAAATATTAATATTGAATTGCAAATAAAACAACAGTCGCATTGGGAAAAAAGAAGCATTTTTTATCCTGCAAAAATGTATACTGCCGATTTAAGGCGTGGGGAAGCTTATAAAAAGGCAAAAAAATGTATTGCGATATCCATATTGGACTTTAATATTGACGAACGCGCGGACTATCATAACATATACGCACTGCGCGACAAACATGGAAAGTTGTATTTGGACGTATTGGAACTGCACACAATAGAATTGAAAAAGAACCCAAACAAAGAAAAACCATGTCCGCTCAATGAATGGCACAGCCTGTTTAATGCAAAGACAGAGGAGGATAGATTGAAAAATCAAAGATTTTTCAATCGGCAAATTTGTGCTGACGCCCAAATTCGCAGACTTTGGTAAGAATGGAGAATAGATATGCTGAAATCAAAAACAAAAAACCACGGAATTATGGAAGCAATTAAAGAGTTGCGGGAAGTAAGCCTGACCGACAGAATACGATTAGAGCACGAAATGCGACTGAAATTCAAACGCGACCGCCGGGCAGAGGACGAATTTGTGTTTGAACAAGGCAGAAAAGCAGGTATCAGTCAAGGAATGGAAAAACTGATAAAAGCATTGCGCAAAAACAACTATACAGATGAACAAATCGTAACAGAGCTTATGGAAGCATTTGACCTCAGCCACGAGGAGGCGCAGGAAAAGCCTCAATAGAAAAAAGAGGGGGACTATTATGAAATATGCAATCGAATTATATTTCGACAAAGAAACCGAACAAAAACTCAATCAACTGTCTCAAAAAATAGCAGATGCAAAAATCAGTACAAAATTTCTTGAGTGGAAAACAAGACCGCATCTTACGTTGGCATGCTACAATGATGTGGATGAGAACCGCTGCATCGAGAGCCTAAAGGATTTTGCCCAAAGCCACAAAAGAATGCCCGCCTACATTGGCTCCGTCGGCATGTTTAATGATACAAAAACAATCTTTGTATCACCTATCATGAATAGCGCTATGTATCAGTTTCAAAGGGAGCTATTTGAAAGCCTGACTGAATTTGATACAAAAGGCTGGGAATGGTATCATCCGGACCGTTGGGTGCCGCATTGTACAATAGCGCTTACAGGTGAGGATAACGAGGAGGCTTTTTTTCAGGCAAGCGATTTAGTGCTCCGCGAATTTCGGAAAATCAGCGGCAAATTCGTTGAGATTGGATTGGTTAAAATTACAGTTCCCGTAGAAGAACTATATACGGTAGACTTGAAATGATTGATAGCGACTGATTTTGTCAAAAAAAGTCACCCCCGCATATACTAAAAGAAAACACGAGGATGACCTTTATGGACAATAATTTTTTAACACAAATCACAAACGGCACAATTGATGCCGTAGAAACAGGCAGAGGCGGTTCTTTTGTACTGGTTTCGTATTCGGATTGTCCAACCTGCAGCCGCGACAATCAGCAAATCCGCCTTAATGTCACCGGAAACACCGTAATTTTGGACGAAAACAGCAACCGGATACCGATAACGGACTTAAGAGTCGGAATGACCGTAAACGCCGCCTTCTCCAATGCCACAACAAGAAGTATCCCGCCGCAGTCCGCAGCATTTGTCATACAAGTGATAGGAAGACCGCGAAATGACAACGTAACAATCGGCAGAATCGTCGACATCGACAGACAAAACAGAAGCTTCACAACCATCAGCGACGCAAACCTGTCAACCGTCATTCGCTTTAACGTAGCAGACGACGCACAAATATTCAATGCCTTCGGAAGACCGATGAACTTCTCAGGCTTAGTTCCCGGACTGCGTGTCCGCGTGCGCCATGCAGCCTTCATGACCGCCAGCATTCCGCCGCAGACAACGGCGTTTGAAATCAGAGTCGTCAGATAACAGGAAAAGCTTTATATAAATTTGGCTTGGAAAAACACACAATATAGTGTAAACTATGAACATAAATCCATAAATCACACAATATAAAAAATGACACCTCTGTCATTTAAAGCGAGGAGAAACACAAATGGAAATATCAAAATATTTTAAAAGCATTATCGAACAGGACAGATGCGCAGTCGTAATCTGCAACTTAGAAAATGAGATTATCTATATGAATCCGACAGCGATTGCCCGTTATCAGAAATGGGGAGGTGCAGCGCTCATAGGGAAAAGCCTCTTGGACTGTCACAATCCGAACTCTTCAAAAATGATTAAAAAAGTAGTCCTATGGTTTGCCAAGAGCAAAGAAAACAACATCGTCTACACGTCATATAATGAAAAAGAAAATAAAGACGTCTATATGGTCGCGCTGCGGGACGAGGACGGTACGCTAATCGGATATTACGAAAAGCACGAATACAGAAACGCGGAAACGGCGAAGATGTATGATTTTGATATTTAAGAGTCATCATAATACGGGACGTCTGTAAAAACAGGCGTCCCAATAGCATTAAATCCGTAAACTCCACTCCGAACAATCCCACACATCCGTAGCCAGTCCGTCATAAAACTCTGGCTCATGGCAAACCATTAAGATACTGCCCTTGTACGCCTGCAACGCCCGTTTCAGCTCCGCCTTCGCATCCACATCCAAATGATTGGTCGGCTCGTCCAACAGCAGAATATTCGTCGGACGGTTAATCAGCTTACAAAGCCGCACCTTCGCCTGCTCGCCGCCGCTAAGCACCTTTACCTTGCTTTCTATATGCTTTGTTGTAAGCCCGCACTTTGCAAGCGCCGAACGCACCTCATACTGTGTATACGAAGGAAATGTATTCCAAATCTCTTCAATACAAGTCGTATCCACTGACTGGTCCATTTCCTGCTCAAAATACCCAATCTCAAGATAGTCCCCAAGCTCCACACTGCCTGAAAGCGGTGCAATCAGCCCCAAAATGCTTTTCAAAAGCGTCGTTTTTCCAATTCCGTTCGCACCCGTAAGCACCACCTTCTGCCCGCGTTCCATCGACAAGTCAAGCGGTTTCGAAAGCGCTTCGTCATACCCAATCACGAGGTCCTTAGAAGTAAAAATATACCGTCCGCTCGTGCGAGCTTCCTGAAAATGAAATACAGGCTTTGGTTTTTCCGACGCAAGTTCAATCACATCCATTTTATCCAGCTTTTTCTGCCGCGACATCGCCATATTCCGCGTCGCCACACGCGCCTTATTGCGCGCCACAAAATCCTTCAAGTCGGCAATTTCCTTCTGCTGCTTATTATAAGCCGCCTCAAGCTGCGACTTTTTCATCGCATAGACCTCCTGAAACTTGTCGTAATCGCCTACATAGCGGTTCAACTCCGCATTATTCATATGATAAATCAGATTCACCACACTATTCAAAAACGGAATATCATGTGAAATCAAAATAAACGCATTCTCGTATTCCTGAAGATACCGCTTCAGCCATTCGATATGATTTTCGTCAAGATAATTCGTCGGCTCGTCCAACAGCAAAATGTCCGGTTTTTCCAACAAAAGCTTTCCAAGCATCAGCTTTGTGCGCTGTCCGCCGCTCAAATCCGTGACATCCGTCTCAAGCCCGACCTCAAGAATGCCAAGCGCCCGCGCAACCTCCTCCACCTTCGCGTCAATCATATAAAAATCATGATGGTCCAAAAGCTCCTGAATCGTACCAAGCTCCTCCATATATGCCTCAAGTTCTGCTTCCGACGCATCACCCATCTTATCGCAAATCTCATTCATGCGCCGTTCCATTTCATATAAAAAGTCAAACGCCGACGCCAAAACGTCGCGCACCGTCATGCCCTTCTCAAGCGCCGTATGCTGATCCAAATACCCCACACGCACATTTTTTGACCATTCTACCTTACCCTCATCCGGCATTAACTTTCCGGTAATAATATTCATAAAAGTAGACTTTCCCTCGCCGTTCGCCCCGACTAGCCCAATATGCTCGCCCTTTAAAAGCCGAAACGAAACATCTGTAAAAATTGTCCGGTCGCCAAACCCGTGAGAAAGATTTTCCACATTCAAAATACTCATTTCACAATCCCAAGCCTTTCCTAATCGTTCAAAAGTTCCATTCTGCCGCGTTTGCGGTGTTATCCACGGATTAGTATATATGTATATCATAAAAAATGCAATATAAACATACCGTAAGACATTCTGCAACAGCGAGCCCGCATTTCAAGACATTTCCATTGTATCCTCCAAAAAGAAATGGTAGAATATTAGTTACTTTTCACGGTTCAGGAATGCGCATTTACTGCGCGTTGCGTGAGAACATGATTCGTATGTGAGGAGCATATCGCCCCGAATCGTTGCTATGAGCGGCTTCCGAGCCGTGAATAGTAACAAATATTATATATCAAGGCAAAGGGGGGGGCATTACATGATACGCATTGCAATCTGCGACGATGAAAAAACGATGTCGGACAACATCAAAACAATGGTATCCGACTTTTTTTGCGGCAAAAATATGCAAATCGCAATCGTGCAGTTTTCCTGCGGCGAGGAACTGCTAAACTACGGCAGACAAATAGACATTCTATTTTTGGATATACAAATGAAGACCATAAACGGTATGGAAACCGCAAGAATCTTGCGGGAAAGCGGCTTTCAGGGGTTTCTCATTTTCATGACAATCCTCAAAGAAATGGTTTTTGAAGCCTTCGGTGTACAGGCATACGACTATTTGGTCAAACCAATCAAGGAAAGCCATTTTCAAAAAACAATGGAACGCCTTTTCGTCTCCATACAAAATGCCAATGAAACAAATTTGCTGGTACAAAAAGGCTGCGAAAGCAGCATTATTCCATTCGACAAAATCATCTTTTGTGAAATTATTGACAGAAAAGTCTATCTGCATTTAACATCTTCGGAAGTCGTTGACTATTATGAACGCATTGAAAATCTCGAACGGAAACTCGGCAGCAGCTTTTTTCGGTGCCACAGAAGCTTTTTAATCAACCTAAGGCACTTAAAAAGCTACAAAAACGGCACCGCCTACATGGAAGACGGCAGGCAAATCCCCGTATCAAGACTGCGGAGCAAGGAGTTTTCCAATGTGATTTTACAGTATATGAAGACTGGAATTTAATCGATCCAGTTTCCGGTTACGGACAGGAGGGCAAAAAATGCCGGCGTATTTTGAGTTTTTTTCCACACATATTATGGCAAATATTCAGGTACTTGTAGGCTTTCACTTCTATATAAAACTGCTGCAAAAAAGCGTAAGAACATACGTTTATATTCTGATAGCAGCACTTTGGTTATGTATCACATATCTCATTCCGGCAGGCGGCATGGCAGAATTTTTAATATATATTTTTCTGCTGACCGCAAGCGGAATTTTCTTATGCCATGCGGACCCAAAATCCGCGTTACTGTACGCCGCTCTGACCGTCGAAGTCATGCAGCTTAGCTACGGCATTGTAAATTCACTCCTGCTGATGCTCTATCCGTTTACCGCTGACCTCAATCAGAAAGCCGTCGGTATAGCTTTTATGGTATTAGGGCACACTGCGCTTTTGCCCGCCGTACTTTGCTACCGCATCGTTTGCCGCAGCTTTTCCTATTATGAAACCATTCAAGAACAGTCACTGCTTATGGTGTTGATACCAATTCTCCTCATCTTTTTCATGAGTGACTACATCAGCTCCGTCATCTACGGAAACACCAGCGTCACGGACAGCAGCGGCAGAATTGTCCATACAAACCATTATCAGATATTCGTGATACAGCTTTTAGGAATGGCTAGCCTGTTCTGCATCATGTCTGCCTACAAAAAGCTATTGCAAAATTTCCGGCTAACTACAGAACTAACATTGCTAGAGCAGGAGGAGCATTCCCTGAACCAATACGTGGAGGAAGCAAAAGCACACTATGAGGAAACAAAGTCCTTCCGCCATGACATCAAAAACCACATTACCGTGCTGAAAGAACTTTTGCAAAACGAAAAACCAAAGCAGGCGCTGAATTATATCAAGGATATGGCAGACATAACAGAAGAACTGTCGTTTCCCTGCAGCACCAATAATCCCGTTGCGGATATTTTAATCGGAAATAAACTGGGTTTGGCAAAAAGTGTGGGAATTGACGTATGTTGTACGCTGCAGCTGCCCTATCCCTGTTTCATACGGGACATTGATTTTTGCGTAATTCTCTCAAACGCGTTAGACAATGCAGTTCACGCCTGCAAAAAAATAAAAGACCACACCCCCAAATATATCCATGTGACAGGACGCATACAGGGTGATTTCCTTTTGCTTGAAATTGAAAACAGTTTTCCGGGAAACACTTTATTTCAAAAAGGGACAGGTTTGTCAAATATAAAGACCGTGGCAGAAAAATATCACGGTGCAATGAGCGTGAAAACACAAGGCACAACATTCCTCCTCAGTGTGCTCCTTATCATTCCACAGCATTGAGATTACATCTCACGGCAAACTGGTTCAGGCACCAAATTCGACCGCCGAAAAATTTAGTGTACCAATAAAATATTCAATACGAGGAGGTAAATCATATGTCAATGGAAATCAATGCGACTCACAACCGCACGCAGACCGATTACGCCGAGCAACGACGAGCGCAGCAGGCGCTTCGTGAGGAAAAGGCAGAAGAGGCAGAAAAAGCAAAGGAGGAGAAGGAGAAAGGGCACGAACAAGTAAACGCCCCAAAAGACGAATATATCAGCAGCGAAAAGTCAGGCGAAAAGCCAAGCGGCTTGTACCGTATGGAACAGGACGAAAACGGAAACAAAAAAATTGTTTTTGAAGACCCAAAGAAAGTGCAAAATGATAATTCTGCAAAAGAAAAGGAACAGCCTAAAGTCAAGTCGGACAATCCCGCAGAGCCTTCACAACAATGTACAACAGACACAGGCAACGTTGACAGGGAAATTGAGAAATTAAAGGCAAAGAAACAACAGATTGCGCAGCAAATCCAGTCCGCCCGCGGCGACGACGCAAAAGTCAGGGAATTGCAGAAAAAACTGGCGCAGGTGGAAAATGAGTTAAGCCAAAAAGATAACGACACCTACAGGCGGCAGAATGCCTCTGTTACAGGCTGAAATACAAATTGCCATAGAAATACCGGAAAACGAGGGCAGAATATGCCGGTTTCCGGTATTTCTGATATTAGGAGGCTTCCGCCAATTTTTGTGGAAACGCTGCCGCGTTTAGAGGAATATTTACCTGCCACGTAATACGCATTTATGAAAAAACACATAAAAACATGCAAATGGTACCCTAAAACATGCAAATGGTACCAAACGGCTTTCGAAATGAAAAGATGCGTGCTAAAATTATACGAAATTATATATGTCTTTTTGACTATCTTTTTATATCTTCTCAAATGTCCGAATAGCCCCATTTTATCAGCTATTCGGGCATTTTGTATTAGTGGTAAACCTCACATATCAAGGTCTAACTTCTTATATTTTTCCTATCAAACGTGGTTAAAATCGTGGTAAATACTTTTATGCGATTAGACGCTGAACCTCTGATTTTGCCGTATCTATGGACGCATGAGCATACCAGTTCATCGTGATACTGATGTTTGAATGCCCCATGATATACTGTAAATCCTTTGGGTTCATATTCTTGCTTGCCAGCCTTGTGCAGAACGTATGGCGTAGCGTATGCGGTGTGATATGTGGCAAGGGCTTGTCCTTGTGGTGCTTGTTATATTTCTTTACCATACGGACAAATAATGTTGTGTAATCAATCGCCACCTTTGGTTTGCCTTTGGAATTGACAAACAAGAAATCCTTATGTCCGTCTATTTCCATTGACCTTATCTTTGGGCGTTTCTTCATCACTCTGTGAAATGCCTGAATGGTTTCCTCGCTCAATGGCACGTTCCTTACTCCGCTTTTGGTCTTAGGCGTTTCAATGTAGTAGCCCTGTTCCTTGCTTTTCAATAGCTGGTGGCTGACTACGACAACCTCATTCTTGAAATCAATGTCTGCCATTGTCAGCCCACATAATTCAGAAATACGAAGTCCCGTTTTCAACAGTATCAGCACTTCATCATAATGCTTATGATACACATTGTCTGTCTTGATGAATGACAGTAAGGCTTGTTCTTCTTCCTCTGTCAATGCAACTTTCTCTTTCGTATCATTTTCTATGACTTCACTTAGTTTGAAATCAAAGGGGTTCTTCCTCACATAATCATCTTGTATGGCGATGTAGAATGACGCTTTTAACGAGCGTTTATGGTTGTTGATAGTATTGTAGGAAAAACCTTTCTCTTTCATGCGTAACGCCCATTCCTTAGCGTCAGAGGGCTTAATGGTGTCAATGCTCCTTGCACCTAACTTATCCTCTTTTAATAACCGCATAAGTTGTTCCCTTTGTTTCTGTGTGCTTTTCTTCACATTTGCCCTCTGTGCGTTCTGTTTGGCGTACAGTTGGCAAAGCGTCATTTTCTTCCCCTTGCTGTCAATACCATCTTCCATATCACGTCGTATCTGCTGTTCCATTTCACGAAGTGAGGGCTTTTCCCGTTTTCCCTTTGGTGTCGGGTCTGCTGGTGTCAATCTCCAAGCATACACATATCTTGTGTTTCCAAATGCGTCTACATATTTATATAAGTATTTTCCGTCTGTTCGTTGGCTCTCTCCAGTGTGCAAGATACGTCCTTTGTTATCCCGCCTTTTTTCTTTCATGGTGTCTGCTCCTTTCCTTGTTGGAAAGAGCCTTGATATGACTTGTGTTCATCATAACACATACAAGGCTCATTTGCATTAGATTGCGTCTAATTTGTCAATGACACGTTCAAACTGTCGGCGTTTAATCTGTATGCGGTTGCCATTCATAATGAGCCAGCCAGCGTCCTTATTTTCCTCTGCCAATCTTCTCAGCTTGTTTTCTCCAATACGGAAATATTTTGACGCTTCTTCAATGGTAAGGGTGTATTTCTCCCATACGGGAATATCCTTGTTATTCATCAGATACCCCCTTTCCCGTGTTTCGTGTCAAACTGAATATAGGGGATAAGGTCAGTGCGGTCTATCCTCTGTAAATGGGCGGTCAGTTTGCTGGAAAGAGAATTGCTGTATCTTGCTTTATCCAGCATGGTTTCCACCCGTTCCAATCCGCCTAATGCGTCATGTTCTTCCAAGAAGTAAAAACTTTTCACTGCCGAAATCACGCCACCCTCTGTAAGCCACTGCTGTGTTTCTTCAAGGGAATTATGTGGTTTTGGCATACACAGTTTCAAGACTTCCACAGCCCCTAAAAACCTTTCCCAAAACCGACACGTTTTCCATCTGCTTTTATTGCTTTCATTTTTATTTGGCACAACAAAGCGTAGATTATCCGCCAGCAAACCGAAAGCCAATGCTCCAAGTTCCAGCGGTCTGTCCTTAAATGTCATGGCAAAGGCATGAGCCTTATCATCACGCAGTTGCATTTCTGCTGTCGAGGATTTGAAAAATATCATCACACCCTCTGCCCGTCATCACAAGATAACAGCCAAGTCCTTTCGGGTTGTCCTCTGTCTTTTTTGCGTCGCCCGATACATAAATATCTCCAATCTCCCAACGTGTCTGATAGGTCTTGAATTTTACGGTTGCCGGATAAACATTGAAAATGTCAGGCGGTAAATCTAAAATGTGTGTGATTACATCTTCAGCGGTTGCAGTTTCAAATACAATGCTGATGTAATCAATCTTAACGGATAAATTTTCGTGTGTTGCGATACTGCATTACTCCTTTCGTACTTCCCGATTTTTTGCGGGGTATAAATTGCAAATTTTCCTTTATTTATCACAGTTTCTAGGTACTATGACATGTATACGCAGGGCGGTGTTACATATACGCCCTTGCCCAACGCCTACGGCGTTGCCTCTCCAAAAGGAACTGTCTGTCCGAAACACGTCTGGGGGACGTGCCCCGTCCAGCCAGCCCTTTTTGGAAACCACGATTTTCAGTCTGACAGTCCATGCTCATTCATGCTGTCAAAGTGAAAATATCTTCTTTAAATGCTTACTCAAGCGTGTGATTGACCCTAGTGTGCTTAATCACTCTATCTGCTATGATAATAACGCCAATAGAATTACTTGTCAAGAACTTTTTCTTGACTTTTTCAAAAATAATAAGTATGATAGGCTTATAAAGTGATTGAAAGGAGAAGATATTCCATGAATTATAAGCATTTGGGACAAAATATACAGACGGTCAGAAAACTAAAGGGAATGAAACAGCAAGAACTTGCTGACGCTATCGGTATCAACCTACAAAGCCTTTCCAAGATTGAAAGAGGTGTGAATTATCCTACTTTTGAAACGCTGGAAAAGATAATGGCGGTGTTAGAAGTTGCACCGAATGAAATGCTGTCAGGCACATGGAAATTTGCTTCTCACATAGAGAAAGAAGTCTGTCAGTTTGTCAGAGGGGAAGAACGATTAAACGCTGAATTGAAACACGGTCATTATGATAACTTCTTTGACAGCGAGGAAGAATGGCTGGACTATGAATTAGAGCAGTTACGGGAGTATATCACGGATTACATCAATGGCAAAGACATCACAGCGTCTGACCTTTACCCAATCAAAGAGTTTGTCCAGCATTTGAAATTTCAGAAGATTTTAGACCGCTATGATGAGTTTTACAGCCTTGATATGTTCGGGGAAAGCACTGAGGGACACAAGCACATGAACCCTTATGTTCCATTCGGCAAAGGCAAGGTTATCGTAAATATGAATTTTGATGATGAAGATGAATAGCCTTTATCCTCTCACAGAAGATACAGCAAACAAAAAGTCCGATCAAGAGTGCAAGCACCACCTACGGTGGCAAGGCTCTTGACAGGACTTTTTCTTTACTGTTTTGAGGTAATCAAGAGGAATAAAGAATAAGAATGTTGCATTGAACAAAAAAATATTGACATACGTGCATACTGCATGATAATGTATACGTGTAAAGTGTATGTATGAGGAGGTGCAAGATTGCCACGTAATAAATATCCTGAAGAAACTATTCAAAAAATTTTAGATGCTTCTTTAAAATTGTTTTTAGAAAAAGGTTATGAAGAAACAACAGTATTAGACATTATAGCAGAAATGGGAGGCTTAACAAGAGGTGCTTTTTATCATCACTTTAAGTCCAAAGAGGAAGTATTTGAAGCATTATGCGAAAAACTTTTTGATGAAATAAATCCTTTTGAAAAGGCAAAACAACATAAAGAGCTAAATGGTTTAGAAAAACTAAAATTTGTTATGAAGACATCTTTTGATGATACAGAACACCATAAATTAAGCATTGCTTCTATGCAGCTTATGGAAAGTCCTGCTTTTTTAAAGAAATTGATAGAAAGTAACAAAGAGCTAGTTCCTATGTATCAAGAACTAATAGAAGAAGGAATAAAAGACGGTTCTATACAAACAAAACATTCAAGACTATTAGCAGAGTTATTTGTCCTTTTAACTAACTTTTGGTCAATACCCACCATATATATGGTGACAGAAGATGAAGCATGGGAAAAATTTTTAATGATTAAAAAAATCATGGATAATTTGGGGCTTCCGATAATTGATGATGAAGTAGTTAGATTATGTAAGGAAAACGCTTAGCAAAAATAAGATTGTCGAAAGGCAATTTTATTTTTAGAATTATACATACATACACCATGTATAATTATGATTAAGGAGGATTTTATGAAAATATACATGAAACAAAACAAGGTATTACTTCTTTTCACTATTTTAACAAGCATAATTGCTTCCCTAGGGTATGTATTTATGGCTGTACTCTTACAGAAATTATTAGACATAGCTGTGGAAAAGAATATGCAACAATTTATTCCAATGGTTTTGTTCTCCATTTTTTATTTTGTTATGCTGGGAATTTTTCTATATCTTCAATCCTTGCTTAGCAAAAGGATTACTTGCAAAATCATTAAGCAAATTCGAACTGATGTATTTAAAGGGATAGTTAGTCAAAGTATGGGAGATTTCGGAAAAAGGAATACTGCCGATTATCTATCCATTATTACAAATGACGTAAAAATGATAGAAGATAACTTTTTACTCCCATTCTTTGAAGTAGTTCAATATACTGTTATTTTTATTTCTTCCTTTGTATTGATGATTTATTTTGATGTTATTGTAACTATCGTTGTATTTGTTGCAATTACTTTGATGTTTCTTGTTCCAAGTCTATTAGGTAAAGAGTTGGAAAAAAGGCAAAATACACTTTCTTCACAATTAGCAGATTTTACAACCAAATTAAAAGATATTTTATCTGGATTTGAAATTATTAAATCTTATTCGATGAAACAATATGTAATACAAAAATTCGATAAAGAAAATAGTGATACAATCCATACTAAATATAGTGTTGACAAATTATTTGCATTGAATGAGGGCTTATCTTCCTTTCTTGCACTCATGGTTCAAATAGTTGTTCTGTTTCTATCTGCCTATTTTATCATTACAGAGCGTATAACTGTGGGAACTCTGTTGGGTATGGTACAAGTAAGCAGTAATCTAGCTAATCCGTTGATTATGATATTTACGAATATACCAAAAATCAAAAGCATACAACCGATTATAGAAAAGCTTACAGTATTATCCAAATATGAATTGAATGAAGTACCAAAAAAGCAGTCAGCTACATTTAACAGCGTTGTTTCCATCAGCAATTTATCTTTTGCTTATGAGAAACAAAACAGAGTTTTAGACAAGATAAATCTTCATATTGAAAAAGGAAAAAAATATGTAATCGTAGGAAAAAGTGGTTGTGGGAAAACAACCTTAGTGAAACTCTTGGCTGGATATTACACCGAATATAGCGGAAAAATCCTTTATGACAATACCGACTTAAATATGATGAATGAAAATGATATTGTTCAACTATCTTCTATCATTCACCAAAATATCTATATGTTTAATGAGAGTGTCTACGATAATATTTGCCTACATGAAGACTATTCCAAAGAGTCCATAGATAAGGCTGTAAAAGCCAGTGGTTTAAATGACGTTATCGAAAAACTTCCAGAGGGGTTACTCTATGAAGCAGGAGAAAACGGCTCTAATCTTTCAGGAGGACAAAAGCAAAGGATTGCAGTAGCACGTGCTTTAATAAGAAACAAACCCATTCTGATATTAGATGAGGGTACTTCTGCTATTGATATGCAGACAGCCTATGACATTGAAAATCATTTGTTAAAGATAGAGGGCTTGACAATCATTACCATTACTCATAATTTGAAAAAAGAACTGTTAGAATTATACGATAATATTATTTATATGGAAAATGGAGAGATTATTGAACGAGGTACTTTTGAAGAACTTACAAGCGTACCGTCACGCTTTTTAAAATACCTTACAATAAAAAAAGAATAATGTAATAATGTGTTGCCCGTACAAACTATATGTTTTGTTCGGGCTTTTTTCATAGCACCACTCTTTTCTATATATCCTCTAAAACGGTATAAACGGTATTTAATATTTTCCGTTTATATATTTAGGCTTTTGCGGAAAGGGGGTGAGATTATGGGAACATCTTCTTTTGAGAAAGCTGTTTGTTTACAGTTTAATGCTTTGATGATGATTTTGATAAAAGGTACATTATCAAGCCACAGAAGACAAATTGCAAGACGTTCTAGGCATGAAATTTTGTTTTGTGAATTGTCTGAAATGAAACGTGTTGAACATGGCATAAACGATGAATATTTTTTTGATTTTACATCATTTCAAGTTTTGAATTTTACAATTCGTGTATCTAATGAAGAGCTGGGTATAGCTTTACAAGAATTGACAGAAAAACAGCGTACTGCTATCTTGTTACATTTCTTTCAAGGCATGAATGACAGAGAAATTTCAGAATTGTATCATGTATCACGTTCTGCTATTAACAGCAGACGGGATAGAGGACTAAAGAAATTACAGAAGTTATTAAACGAAAGGAAATAGAACAAATGAAAAAAAATTATGGTTATCCCTCTTATAACCTCATTTGCAAAGCGACCAGCGGAGATGAAAAGGCAATCAGAGAAATATTAGATTTTTATAACGCTTATATCTCCAATGTATGCTTACGACCATGCTATCACGCAAATGGTGCTCTACTTATGCAAGTTGATGAAGAATTAAAAGGAGAAATCCATGCGGAAATGATGAAAGCTATCTTGAAGTTTGAAATCAGAGTAAAGTAGTCATTTAGCATGAACAAAGGGAGATACACAGCTTTCATGTGCTATCTCCCTTATCAGTTTTATTGTCATATCAAGGCTCATTCAATCGTGGTAAATTCGTGGTAAAATGAATGTTTTTGCAATTATGAAATTGCTTATAAGTATAGTGTTTATGCGGATAATTCAAAAACTTATATAAAAATTTTCTAATTAAATTACATATTTTATATAGGAGATACAAAATATGAAGACAAGAAAAATTAGTATTGCAGCACAGCTTTTTTTGTTTATTTTAGGAGCGGCAATGATTGTGGCTTTAGTCGTTGGCTGCGTTTCTTATTCCACTATGGAAAATTTTCTGCGGCAGAAAAGCATGAATGATGTCATGGAAATCGCAGTGATAGCCGCTGAAAATGTAGACGCGGAGACCTTTTTATCAGCGATGGAGGGTGACGCCGGGGCGCTTGAGACAGTAAAAAATTCGCTCAGCTTTTTTCTTGCGGGAGATTCCGTAACCTACGTTTATACATTAATGCCCAAGGATACGGACAATTTTCAGTTTGTCGTAGATACAGACCCCGAGGACCCGGGAGAGTACGCGGAAGATTATACAGCGCAGGACGCCATGTTTGAGGCGATGCAGGGAAAGCCTTCCGTGACAAAGGAGGCATTTACGGATGAGTGGGGAACCTTTTACAGCGGATATGCACCGATTTTACATAATGGAAAGGCGCTTGGAATCATTGCCGTCGATTACGAGGCGTCTTCCATACGCACTTCGTTAAACAGTCTTATCCGCAACCTGTTAGCGGCAGTAACAATAGGCATTTTCTTTGCAATATCTGCGGCGCTGCTTGCGGCGGTTCGAATGAAACGCAATTTCAAAAAAGTCAACGATAAAATTATAGAAGTCGTATCCTCCGACGGCGATTTGACAAAAGTACTGGACATTACTTCCGGCGACGAACTCGAAATAATCGCAATAAGTTTAAATAAGCTTTTGCAAAAAACGGGAAATACAGTCAGGGAAATAAAGAATGGGGCTGATAACATTGAATTAAAAATGGAAGACATTAATACGCACGTGTCCGATTCCGTTTCCCGAATTGGCGCTATCAGCGGCACAATTCATTCAATGGTCTCATCGTCAGGAGAGATTGCATTGTCCGCGCAGACCGTTGGAGAACAGGTAGACTTTGTATACAAGGATATTCAGGATATTGTTAAAATTGTAACAGACAATACAACAGAGCTCAAGGAAATTAATGTTTCCTCCGCGGAGCTTACGGACACGGCAAGGAGTTCCTCTGACAGAGTAGAAGAAAACGTAGAGGCAATGTCTATTCGTTTTGACAAGGAAAAGGAGAAAGCAAATGCCGTACTTCGGATTAAGGAACTTTCTGACGCGATATTGAGCATTTCTGGACAGACAAACCTGCTTGCCCTAAATGCGTCTATAGAAGCGGCGAGAGCCGGCGACGCAGGAAAAGGATTTTCATTGTTGCGGAGGAAATCGGCGCGCTGGCGGGCGATACAAACAACGCCGCAAACGAAATCCGCAAAATGAGTGACGGCGTAGTAGAAGCAATTCAGGGGCTTGACACGATAGCGGAACATATGCTGTTATTCTTGCAAAAAGAAGTTTCACAGGACTATAAAAAGTTTGGAAATGCCTCACAAAATTTTACGGATAAATCCGAAACCATTCGAACATCTATGGAACGTCTTCAGCAGATAACGCAGCAGTATGCGAAATCCTTAGAGCGAATTAAACATGCAATGCAGTCTGTGAGCGCTATATCCGAGGAAAACAGTGCGGAAATTACCAATGTGTCACAGTTGCTGTCGTCCATTGACACGGACATGAAAAATATTGAAAAGTCAACAGAGGAAACGGTTTTAGCCGTATCTGTCATGAATAAGGATTTAAGCAGTTACCGGATATAAGAACATAGGAAAGGAATAGGCTGAGCTTATTCCTTTTTCTTTATGCACACAGGCACCCAAAGGAAATATGTCATCAAACCGATAAATCGGTTCGCTGACGGGTGCCCGGCGCGACGAGTAGGAGAAAATTCATTTTCTCCTACTCGATTTACATTTTAAACCGCCTCTAAATATGAAAATTATACACAAAACGCAAACTTCATGTTATAATCCCGAGTTTGACACTTGTGAAAGCAAAAAACGGCTACAGACCCTGTAATTATGCGGTCTGCAGCCATTTTCTCTTTGGAAGCGATTTGTGCTATTTTTTTACTTTTCCTGTTTTGGTGTTTTTTATGATGCTCCGCATAGCTGATTTTGAAATAAATTCATAATCCGTATGAAAGCCAAATGCCTTGTGTAAATCATCCGTCAGATCGGTTCGCTTGTAAGAAGGGATATAGCCGCTTTCCTTTGACAAAAGTGTTACCTGCATGGAACGAAGTGTACTTAGAATCTCGTTACAGGTATAGTTATTTCCGATCCTTTTCTCAAGCAGGCGGTACACAAGCAGGCTGATGTAACAGGTGAGGAAGTGTGCTTTAATGCGGTCTTCCCGCCTGACATAGATGGGGCGTGCCTCAAAATCTGTTTTCATGATGCGGAAGTTTTCTTCTATTTCCCAACGCTGCCGGTTGATTTTTAAAATCCCGCATATATCGTCTTCGAGGTTTGTAATGACAGCATAAAAGCCGTCATACTTTTCCTCATCCCTGATCTTGTCCAGATCAAGCTCACAGACTTTCTTTCCTGCAATCTCTCCATCATTTGTTACATTTGTGGTTTTAATAAAACGGGCAGGATCATTTTGATTCTTGCCTTTGCGTTTTTTCCCGGGCTGTTCGATCATTTTTATGGCACGTGATATCTGCTGGTCGCGGATCCTTTTCTGGTATGCCCTGTATTTTGGAGAATAGGTTACAATGACGGTTTCATCCATGTTTCCATTTACAACAGGCACTTCCTTGTAAAAGATTGTTTCGTAAATATCCGGATCGGATTCATCAAGAGTGGATATATCAATGAATTTATCGGAACCAAGTCTGCGAAACTGTTTTGGATTCAAGGCAGTCTGCCGGTCTTCCCCGCGCATCTTCTTTAGAGATTGTGTAATGACATAAGAACGGTTTCCAAAGCTGTTAAATCTGCGGTTTGACTTACTGCCAAGTCCGGCGTCCGAGCAGAAGACAAACCCGCTGCATGCAAAGTCACGTATTATCTTTGTTTCCAAAGGCTTTAAGGTCGTCTGTTCATTCTGATTTCCCGGGAACACATCAAAAGCAAGGGGAATTCCATCAGCATCCATAAACAATCCCATTGTAACGATGGGATTCGGCCTGTTTTCTTTGCTTTTTCCATACTTTCTAAAATCATCATCCTGTTCAATTTCAAAGTAATAATTCGTACAGTCGTAATAAAGAACCTTCCGGCTTCTCGGATGTACAAAGTTCGAATTACAGTATAGCTCTTCCTGAATAAAGTCGGATTCTTCAGCCATAACAGAAAGCGCGCGGTAGATGTTCTGCAGTTCATACTTAGGCGGTTCAAGCAGCGTGCGGCAGTAAGAGTAACTGCTCAGTTTGCTGGAAGGCGCCAGAAATCTTGAAAAAATCTGATCAGTAAGAATTGCGCCGAAATCATAAGTGTATTTGTGGCGTTTAGAAATCTTTTGACAAATGGAATCTAATTTCAATTCAGTGCACAGTTTTTGGAGGAACAGATATCCAATCTGAAAACAGCGTTCTTCATTTTTAGGAATATAAGCGCTTCTTGATAAAGAAACTGTAACGCTGCCTGCTTTAGCGTTGTATTCCATGGTATCTTTTTCCGCTTCTGATTTTGCCCATGCCATCATGGCATCATAATCTCCGGAAAACTGGTCTAAGAGTTCGTTCAGCTTTCCAAGTTTTCTATGGATCTGGGTAGCAGTTTTTCCATTACTTTTACGGTATGAGCGTTTAATATAGACATCTTTGTTATCTGAATTACCTGTAAGTGAGATATACATGCAAAATGCCTCCCTGCTGCTTTGTAATATAATCTTATTATACAACAAAGCGTACAAAAGCGCACGTACTATTTTAAAAAATTTGACAAAAAAATAAGCCTTGATGGGCTTAAATAAAGGATTTTTACGATATGGTATCAAAAAGAAGTGTCAAACACCCGGAGAAAATTCATTTTCTCCTACTCGATTTACATTTTAAACCGCCTCTAAATATGAAAATTATACACAAAACGCAAACTTCATGTTATAATCAAATAAATTTCATATTTGAAAGACAGGAGTTCACCATATGGCAAAGTCAAAAGAAACCAAAACCAACGCAATGCGCATACTGGAAACGAAAAAAATTCCATACACCACGCACACCTACGAATGCGACGAATTTATAGATGCAATACAAATAGCCGATATGCTATCCCTTCCTTATGAAAAAGTCTACAAGACGCTTGTCACTCAGGGAGCCAGCAAAAACTATTACGTCTTCGTTATCCCCATAGCAGAAGAACTCGACATGAAAAAAGCAGCAAAATCCGTCAGTGAAAAATCCGTAGTAATGCTCCACGTAAAAGATATTAACGCCATCACCGGATATATCCGCGGCGGTTGCACGGCAATCGGTATGAAAAAACAATACACCACTCGCATCGAACAAGCCGCTCAAAGCCTCGATCAAATCATTGTAAGCGGCGGAAAACTCGGTATGCAAATCGAACTGTCTCCACAAGACCTGGCAATCGCCGCAGGAGCGGAGTTTGCGGATATTATAGCACGGTAAAAAACAAAAGAAACGAGGTGTCCCAATGGGATCATTTACAAAAAGGATAGGTATCGTTTTCTGAAAGAAACCAACGACGTGAATGAGTATATCTAAATTACAGAAATTATTAAATGATTATTAAAAAGGAGCTTCCAGTGAGAACAATCAACGTAACCCAAATTACCAAAACAATCAAAGAAATGTGCATAGAGGCAAACCACTATTTAACCCCCGATATGAAAAAAGCCCTCGAAAACGCGGCGGACAATGAAAAGACCCCGCTGGGTAAACAAATTCTAAATCAGTTACAGGAAAACCTCAAAATTGCAGGCGACGACATGATACCAATTTGTCAGGACACCGGAATGGCAGTTATTTTTATGGAAATTGGACAAGACGTTCATTTTGAGGGAGGAACTCTCGAAGATGCAATCAACGAGGGCGTGCGGCAAGGTTATACAGACGGATTTTTAAGAAAATCCGTTGTAAAAGATCCTTTAATCCGAGAAAATACAAAAGACAATACCCCCGCCATTATCCATTATGAAATTACCGCAGGAGAACATGTGAAAATTACCGTAGCTCCTAAAGGCTTTGGCAGCGAAAACATGAGCCGCGTATTTATGCTCAAACCTGCAGATGGCATAGATGGCGTAAAAGATGTAATTCTCACGGCGGTTAAAGACGCAGGTCCAAACGCATGTCCGCCGATGGTAGTCGGCGTCGGAATTGGCGGAACCTTTGAAAAATGTGCCCTTATGGCAAAAAAGGCGCTTACACGACCGATAAATGAGCATTCTGACATTTCTTATATAAAAGAATTGGAAGAAGAACTGCTTGACAAAATTAACCGCACTGGCATAGGCCCGGGCGGATTAGGCGGCACTACCACAGCATTGGCAGTTAATATTAACACCTATCCTACCCATATAGCAGGATTGCCCGTTGCAGTCAATATATGCTGCCATGTAAACCGGCACGCAGTCAGAATACTATAGATATGAAAGAACGAGTAACAGTTCAGCCCGGGACTTTGCACATGCTGCAAATTATGGCTTACAAGCCACGTGAAACAGCGTAGTGGAAGAGATGCATCAAGCTGCTACAAAGTGGTTTTGCATGGCTTGATGCTTTCAGTTGACAATTTTATAATAAAGTATATTAAAAAATAGTTGCAGTAAAGAGGTTAACAATGAATAAACATATTAAAGCACCCATTTCGAACGAAACGGCATTCAGTCTAAATGCAGGCGATTATGTGTACATTACAGGAACGATTTACACGGCAAGAGACGCTGCACACCTGCGAATAAATGAAACACTTGACAAAAATGAACCCCTTCCTATTTCACTGGAAAATAATATTATATATTACATGGGACCCTCCCCCGCAAGAGCAGGCAAACCTATCGGAAGCGCAGGACCTACCACTGCGAGCCGCATGGACAAGTATACACCGCGTCTCTTAGATCTCGGATTAAAGGGCATGATCGGAAAAGGAAAGCGCAGTGCCGCTGTCGTAGATGCTATTACTAGAAACGGTGCCGTATACTTTGCAGCAGTAGGCGGTGCAGGCGCGCTTCTTTCGAAGTCAATTACTGCCTCTGAAGTTGTCGCATATGATGATTTGGGCACAGAAGCAATTCGAAAACTCGAAGTCGAAAATTTCCCCGTAATCGTAGTTATAGATGCCAAGGGAAATAACCTTTATGAAACGGCAGTAAAGGAAATAACCGATTAATAAAAAATAATCTGAAAATAATCAAAAAAATGGTTGACAGTAAGAAGGTCGACAGGTATAATAATATTTGCGTCAAGAGAGACGGCATACAATTTAAATATTGGTAGAGGATTAATTCAGTACCGAGGAGAAGTACTCAAGAGGCTGAAGAGGCGCCCCTGCTAAGGGTGTAGGTCGGGTGACCGGCGCGAGGGTTCAAATCCCTTCTTCTCCGTTCATTTATTTTAATAATGAATGAGTGATGACGAAAACGTCATGACAAACTGTCACGGAAAAAGTATCTTAGCAACATCGAGATTCTTTTTTTGATAGTATGGGTTTTCACTGTAAAATACAGCGAAATAAAAAATTTAAAAAAGTGCTTGACATCTAGTGGCAACATGTGGTAAAGTAAATAAGCTGTCACAAACGAGGATAAGCAAACAACAGCTTACAAAGCTGAGAACCTTGACAAATAAACAGTAATGCAACCCTGAAAATTCTAAAAAGAATTGTTCAGAGAACATGTTCGAAAAGAACAGACAAACCTTTAAAGTAAATCGGAATCGTGCGATGTCTGCATTCATGGCAGGTCGCATGACCATAAGCACTATGAAAACCGAAGGTTTTTATAGTATCTGTGATGAAAATTGCAGAAAGATTAGCCAGTTTAACTGGTGCCAAATCAAACAAGCGATGCGAAGCATCCTGGAACGGAGAAACGAAGTTTCTCTCAAGGGCTGCGAAGCAGACCATATTTCAACATGAGAGTTTGATCCTGGCTCAGGATGAACGCTGGCGGCGTGCTTAACACATGCAAGTCGAACGGACCCATATTGAAACCTAGTGATATATGGGTTAGTGGCGGACGGGTGAGTAACGCGTGGGTAACCTGCCTTACACAGGGGGATAACACTTAGAAATAGGTGCTAAAACCGCATAAGCGCACAGCTTCGCATGAAGCGGTGTGAAAAACTCCGGTGGTGTAAGATGGACCCGCGTCTGATTAGCTTGTTGGCGGGGTAACGGCCCACCAAGGCGACGATCAGTAGCCGGCCTGAGAGGGCGGACGGCCACATTGGGACTGAGACACGGCCCAGACTCCTACGGGAGGCAGCAGTGGGGAATATTGCACAATGGGGGAAACCCTGATGCAGCGACGCCGCGTGAGTGAAGAAGTAATTCGTTACGTAAAGCTCTATCAGCAGGGAAGAAATACTGACCTTACGGTCAGCAGACGGTACCTGAGTAAGAAGCCCCGGCTAACTACGTGCCAGCAGCCGCGGTAATACGTAGGGGGCAAGCGTTATCCGGATTTACTGGGTGTAAAGGGAGCGTAGACGGTGCGCCAAGTCTGGAGTGAAATGCCGCAGCTTAACTGCGGAACTGCTTTGGAAACTGGCGAACTAGAGTGCGGGAGGGGTAAGCGGAATTCCTAGTGTAGCGGTGAAATGCGTAGATATTAGGAGGAACACCGGTGGCGAAGGCGGCTTACTGGACCGTAACTGACGTTGAGGCTCGAAAGCGTGGGGAGCAAACAGGATTAGATACCCTGGTAGTCCACGCCGTAAACGATGATTACTAGGTGTCGGGGACCCAAGGGTCTCCGGTGCCGCCGCAAACGCATTAAGTAATCCACCTGGGGAGTACGTTCGCAAGAATGAAACTCAAAGGAATTGACGGGGACCCGCACAAGCGGTGGAGCATGTGGTTTAATTCGAAGCAACGCGAAGAACCTTACCTGCCCTTGACATCCGGATGAATAAGGGGTAATGCCCTTAGCCCTCCGGGGCATCCGAGACAGGTGGTGCATGGTTGTCGTCAGCTCGTGTCGTGAGATGTTGGGTTAAGTCCCGCAACGAGCGCAACCCCTATCTTCAGTAGCCAGCATTCAGGATGGGAACTCAGGAGAGACTGCCCGGGACAACCGGGAGGAAGGCGGGGATGACGTCAAATCATCATGCCCCTTATGGGCAGGGCTACACACGTGCTACAATGGCGAAAACAGAGGGAAGCGAGCCGGTGACGGTAAGCAAACCCCAAAAACATCGTCCCAGTTCGGACTGTAGTCTGCAACCCGACTACACGAAGCCGGAATCGCTAGTAATCGCGGATCAGAATGCCGCGGTGAATACGTTCCCGGGTCTTGTACACACCGCCCGTCACACCATGGGAGTCGGAAATGCCCGAAGTCAGTGACCTAACCTTTAAGGGAGGAGCTGCCGAAGGTGGAGCCGGTAACTGGGGTGAAGTCGTAACAAGGTAGCCGTATCGGAAGGTGCGGCTGGATCACCTCCTTTCTAGGGAAAGAACGAGTAGGGAGTTGCATTACTGTTTATCTGTCAGGCAGGTCACAAATTGCGGAGCAATTTGCAATGACTCTGCGCAGCAGAGGCTATAATTCCGGTGGCGATGCGCTTAGGGGAGACACCCGTGGAACTTTGGTTCCGTCACATCCCGAACACGACGGTTAAGACTTAAGCGGCCGATGGTACTATATTGGAGACGATATGGGAGAGCAGGTGGCTGCCGGATTAAAAAAAGACAATAACGACAGGTTCTTATACAGCGACTGAGGTTCTTACCGCCCGGCGGTAGGGGGTTCAGATGGCTGCATGACAGCCTCCGTGAAACATTCCGTTTCATGGCGTGTTCCTTGAAAACCGAATACAGAAACATTATTAAAGATAAAAGACAAACTAATTTATTCTAATTAGACATCCGAGGTAACCGGACGCGGAATGGAAACAGGAAGCGTGCCGGGAACAAAGCCATACAGCCGTGAAAGACAGTGTGCGGCTGCATGGACAGCAGAAAACAAACCATGCCTGGGCATGCAACGCTATGCATGCGGTACCAAACCAGGTTAAGCAAAGAAGGGCACAGGGCGGATGCCTTGGCACTGAGAGCCGATGAAAGACGCGATAAGCTGCGAAAAGCTGCGGAGAGGAGCACATATCCAGTGACCCGCAGGTGTCTGAATGGGGAAACCCACATGAGCAGCCCTCATGTACCGTACAGTGAATCCATAGCTGTACGGGGGGAACCCGGTGAACTGAAACATCTAAGTAGCCGGAGGAAAAGAAAGAAAATTTTCGATTTCCAAAGTAGCGGCGAGCGAAATGGAAAGAGCCCAAACCGCCATGCGTGCATGGCGGGGTTCGGACTGCATAAGTGATTCCCGATTGTTAGCCAAACGGTCCTGGAAAGACCGGCCAGAGAGGGTGAAAGCCCCGTAGGCGAAAACGAAAGGGACACGGCAGGATCCAGAGTACCACGGGACACGGGAAACCCTGTGGGAACGAGCGGGGACCACCCCGTAAGGCTAAATACTGCTCAGTGACCGATAGCGCACAGTACTGTGAAGGAAAGGTGAAAAGAACCCCGGGAGGGGAGTGAAAGAGAACCTGAAACCCTGTGTCTACAAGCTGTGGAAGTGCCTTATGAGCACAACCGCGTACTTTTTGTAGAACGGTCCGGCGAGTTGCGCAGACTGGCAAGGTTAAGCGTCCCAGACGCGGAGCCAAAGAGAAATCAAGTCTTAACAGGGCCACAGTCAGCCGGCGCAGACCCGAAACCGGGTGATCTATCCATGTCCAGGATGAAGCTGCCGTAAAAGGCAGTGGAGGTCCGAACGCACATCCGTTGAAAAGGGTGGCGATGAGGTGTGGATAGGGGAGAAATTCCAATCGAACCCGGAGATAGCTGGTTCTCCCCGAAACAGCTTTAGGGCTGGCCTCACGGGAGTCATATGGAGGTAGAGCACTGAATACCCGCGGGGGCGTCAAAGCTTACCAAAGGTTATCAAACTCCGAATGCCATTATGATGCTCCGTGGGAGTCAGACTGCACGAGATAAGTCGGGCAGTCAAAAGGGAAAGAGCCCAGACCCGCGGCTAAGGTCCCAAAGTGTGTGTTAAGTGGAAAAGGATGTGGGATTTCGAAGACAGCTAGGATGTTGGCTCAGAAGCAGCCACACATTCAAAGAGTGCGTAACAGCTCACTAGTCGAGAGGTCCCGCGCCGAAAATGTCCGGGGCTGAAACACACCGCCGAAGCCCGGGAACCGCGCATGCGGTTGGTAGGGGAGCATTGTTAATCCGCCGAAGCTGTACCGGCAAGGAGCAGTGGAGGATTAAGAAGAGAGAATGCCGGAATGAGTAGCGAGAAAGAGGTGGGAATCCTCTTGGCCGAATATCCAAGGTTTCCGGGGTAAAGCTGATCTGCCCCGGGTAAGTCGGGACCTAAGGCGAGGCTTAACAGCGTAGCCGATGGACAGCAGGTGGAAATTCCTGCACTGCGGCATAACAGAACTGCGGGGACGCATATGGAGGGCATGTGCCGGGAAAGGAAAAACCGGTGCAAGCGCAGCAGGAGCATGGGAGGAAAAGCCCCCATGGGGATCCAGGGCGTGACGCGGAGCGAATTAAAGTAGCGAAGCATGCAGCACATGTGCCGAGAAAAGCCGCTATTGTTTATGCCGTACCCGTACCGTAAACCGACACAGGTGGATGGGGAGAGAATCCCAAGGCCGACGGGAGAAGCACTGTCAAGGAACTCGGCAAAATGGCCCCGTAACTTAGGGAGAAGGGGCGCCATCGAAAGATGGCCGCAGAGAACAGGCCCAAGCAACTGTTTAGCAAAAACACAGGTCTATGCGAAACCGAAAGGTGAGGTATATGGGCTGACGCCTGCCCGGTGCCGGAAGGTTAAGAGGAGAGGTCAGCAGAAATGCGAAGCCTTGAATTGAAGCCCCGGTAAACGGCGGCCGTAACTATAACGGTCCTAAGGTAGCGAAATTCCTTGTCGGGTAAGTTCCGACCCGCACGAAAGGCGTAATGATTTGGGCGCTGTCTCGACAGTGCACCCGGTGAAATTGAAGTGCCAGTGAAGATGCTGGCTACCCGCGCCAGGACGGAAAGACCCCATGGAGCTTTACTCCAGCTTGGCACTGGGATTTGGTGCCGGATGTACAGGATAGGTGGGAGGCTTTGAAGTGCGGACGCCAGTCTGCACGGAGCCGCTGTTGGGATACCACCCTTCCGGCACCGGGTTTCTAACCCGCGCCCGTAACCCGGGCGGGGAACAATGCCTGGCGGGGAGTTTGACTGGGGCGGTCGCCTCCGAAAGGGTATCGGAGGCGCTCAAAGGTTCCCTCAGAATGGACGGAAACCATTCGGAGAGCGCAAAGGCATAAGGGAGCCTGACTGCGACACCGACGGGTGGAGCAGGTACGAAAGTAGGACTTAGTGATCCGGTGGCATAAAGTGGGATTGCCATCGCTCAACGGATAAAAGCTACCCTGGGGATAACAGGCTGATCACTCCCAAGAGTTCACATCGACGGAGTGGTTTGGCACCTCGATGTCGGCTCATCGCATCCTGGGGCTGTAGCAGGTCCCAAGGGTTGGGCTGTTCGCCCATTAAAGCGGTACGCGAGCTGGGTTCAGAACGTCGTGAGACAGTTCGGTCCCTATCCGGCGCGGGCGTAGGATAACTGAGGGGAGCTGTCCTTAGTACGAGAGGACCGGGATGGACGGACCGCTGGTGTACCTGTTGGCGACCAACGCCACGGCAGGGTAGCCAAGTCCGGCAGGGATAAACGCTGAAGGCATCTAAGCGTGAAGCCTCCCCCGAGATGAGTTGTCCGCTGCGTAAGCGGTAAGACCCCTTGAAGACTACAAGGTAGATAGGGCATGGGTGTAAGTGCAGCAATGTATTAAGCTGAATGCCACTAATAGGTCGAAAGCTTATCCTGACAAGCATGGTTGGTGCTGTGGGTAAGAGGATAGGAAAAAGAGGTTTATAAGGTTTCTGTGTTCGGTTTTGAGGGAATACTCTCAGTATTAGGCCTCATGGCTCAGTTGGTTAGAGCGCCGCCCTGTCACGGCGGAGGTCGTCGGTTCGAGTCCGATTGGGGTCGTTATGGGATCTTAGCTCAGCTGGGAGAGCATCTGCCTTACAAGCAGAGGGTCACAGGTTCGAGCCCTGTAGGTCCCATTATTTATTAAATATTTTGTATATATTATTGCATATATAATATATATGCCGATGTGGCTCAATTGGCAGAGCAGCTGATTTGTAATCAGCAGGTTATCGGTTCGAGTCCGATCATCGGCTTTATGGGTGGATTCCCGAGTGGCCAAAGGGGGCAGACTGTAAATCTGTTGGCACCGCCTTCGAAGGTTCGAATCCTTCTCCACCCATTTAGCTGTAAAACAGCTAAGTATAATTAAATAACGCGGGGTGGAGCAGTCTGGAAGCTCGTCGGGCTCATAACCCGAAGGTCACAGGTTCAAATCCTGTCCCCGCTACTCCTTCAATATAGAAGCTTTTACTATGCCCAGATAGCTCAGTCGGTAGAGCAGAGGACTGAAAATCCTCGTGTCACTGGTTCGATTCCGGTTCTGGGCATTTTCACATGAAATTATGTTTGAATAACACAAAAAATCTATAAAACACGGTATTTATCGTGTTTTTTTATTTCAATATGTGCTATAATGTCGTCAGGTATAATCTATGTTTGAGAGAGAATAAGGGGATTCAAGAAACAATGTATGAAGATGTATTAAAAAAATATGCGGAGGATATTCTAAATTCAGAGAATTTTAAAAGTACGCAAGTGTATATTCAGCATGGTAATATGTCTGTGAAGGAGCATTGTATCAATGTAGCGAAAATGAGTTTAATGATACGTGATAGGCTGGGATTAAAATGCAATACGAGAGACTTGGTGAGAGGAGCGTTGCTTCATGATTATTTTTTGTATGATTGGCATAAGACAGATACGATAGAAACGCACAAACTGCATGGATTTTTTCACCCAGGGAGAGCGCTTCGCAATGCCAAAAAGGAATATCGCCTGACAAGGAGACAGGCGGATATTATTAGAAAACATATGTGGCCGCTTACGGTGATACCTCCGATGTGCAGGGAGGCTTGGATTGTGACGACTGCTGACAAATATTGCTCTTTAATGGAAACGTTGTATATTCATGAGGGAAAAGCGTATAGTAAAAGAAAAAAGAAGCGATACATTAAGGTGGCATAAAATAGAAAGGGATTGTGTTAAATGAGGAAGACGAAAATTATTTGTACAATCGGACCGGTTTCGGAAAATGAGGAGACATTGCGCGAGTTGATGCTTGCGGGTATGAATGTGGCGCGGTTTAATTTTTCGCATGGTGATCATGCGGAGCATAAGAGAAAGTTTGAGTGTGTAAAGAAGGTGGCGGAGGAACTGAAGGTGCCGCTGGCGATGATGCAGGATACGAAGGGACCTGAGATACGGCTTCGGGATTTTGAGGGCGGAAAGGTGTTTTTGGAAACAGGCAGTACGTTCCGGCTTACGACGGATGAAGTAATGGGCACTGCCAAGCGGGCTTCGATTACGTATAAGAATTTAAAAAATGACATTCATGTCGGAAATATGATTCTGATAGATGATGGACTGATTGAAATGAAGGTAGCGGCGATTGAGGATACGGACATTGTATGTGATGTGATAAATGGCGGATATGTGTCAAATCACAAGGGTATCAATGTACCGGGTGCAGTTTTGTCGATGCCGTATATTAGTGAGGTTGACAGGGAAGATATTCTGTTTGGCGTGCAGATGGGGTATGATTATATAGCGGCATCGTTTGTGCGGTGTGCGGATGATGTTTTGGCTGTCAGAAAAATTATAGAAGAGAATGGCGGCAAGATGAAGATTATCTCAAAGATTGAGAGTATTCAGGGTATTGATAATTTGGACGAAATTTTGGAAGTTTCAGACGGAATTATGGTGGCACGCGGTGATATGGGTGTGGAAGTAGCGATGGAAGAAGTGCCTGTATTGCAGAAGAAGATGATTAAGAAGGCGCTTAAACTTGGAAAGATCGTGATTACTGCAACACAGATGCTGGAGTCTATGATTAAAAATCCAAGACCGACGCGGGCGGAGGCAACAGACGTTGCGAATGCGATTTATGACGGAACTTCTGCGATTATGCTGAGTGGTGAGAGCGCTGCGGGTGCTTATCCTGTTGAGGCGGTGCGTACAATGGATAGGATCGCGCAGCGTACGGAAGAAGATATTAGTTATGATTTTCGGTTGAGGAAGCGAAGCTATAATTGGGAAAACAATGAGGGCGTAACGACGGCAATTTGTCATGCATGTTGTATGACGGCGATGGACTTGGATGCAGCGGCGATTATTACAGTTACAATGTCCGGATTTACGGCGGGCATGATTTCACGGTATCAGCCGGATTGTAAGGTAATCGGCTGTACGGTTGATGAGACGGTGTATCGTCAGCTTTCGATGTATTTTGGTGTAAGCCCGCTTTTAATTGAAAAAAAGGACAGTACAAATGAGCTTTTTGCGGCGGCAGTTAAGGCAAGTATCGACGCGGGTCTGATCAATAAAGGGGATACAGTAGTGATGACGGCGGGCGTTCCGCTTGGCGTTGCAGGAAGTACAAATATGATACATGTTGTCGAGGAAGCCTCATAGTTACAGGGAAGCTTGCTGTAAGGAGAGGAAATTGACTGAGGAGAAGCATGGGTAAGATTTTTTGTATTATCGGAAAAAGCTCATCGGGAAAGGATACGATTTACAAAAAGCTTTTACAGTGTCACCAACTGGATTTAAAGACGATTGTGCCGTATACGACACGCCCGATCCGTGTCGGTGAGCAGGAGGGCGTGGAGTATCACTTTACCACAGTGGAAGTAATGGAAAGAATGCGGGAGGAAAACCGGATTATTGAGTGCCGCGTCTATGATACCGTATACGGAAGGTGGTATTATTTTACGGCGAAGGATAGTCAGATTGCGTTGGAACGGAATGATTACTTGATTATCGGTACCTTGGAGTCCTATGTGAAAACACGGGACTACTTTGGTGCGGATAAGGTTGTGGCTGTTTATATTGATTTGGAGGACGGAGAGCGTTTAAGCCGCGCACTGCGGCGAGAGAAAAAGCAGAGCAATCCGCGGTATGAGGAAATGTGCAGGCGGTTTATTGCGGACACAAAGGACTTTTCAGAGGAAAATTTGGAAAAAGCAGGTGTTACGAGTCGCTTTGATAATCATAATCTGAAAAAATGTCTTGATGAGATTATCGTGTTTATTAAACAAAACGGACACAAACATGCGTTCTGCGACAAATAGAGAGCGGATTGGAATGAAAAATACGGATTTTGATTATAAACGGATTGCACAAGGATATAAGGATCGTCCTTTTTTGCACGGACAGGTGATAGAACGGTTTCAAAGGGATGTTACGGATAAGCTGTTTGAAAACGGGTTGGATGTCGGGTGCGGCGCGGGTTTATCCTGTAAAGCGTTAAGACAGATTTGCCGTCGTGTGACGGGAGCAGACATTTCGTCGGAGATGATAGCTGCGGCACAGGAGCTTTATCAGGATTTGCATGGATATACGTTTTTGGTGAGTAGGGCGGAGGAAATTCCTGCTGTTGAAGAGAAGTATGATATTGTCACGGCTGCAGGTGTTATTCCGTGGGTGGAAAAAGAAGACTTTTTAAGGAATTTAAGACAAATTATTTGTACGCGGGGTTATGTCTTGATATATGATTTCGGTATTTCGGATCAAATGCGGGATAATACTGATTATTCATTATGGTGGCATGAGAAATATTTGAAGGAATTTCCCAAACCGCTTCGAAATGAGCAGGTTTGGACGAAACAGGATGTGGAACCGTTTGGCTTTGCAATGCTGGGGCAAGTGTGTTATGACTTGGAATATGAGTTTGACAGGGATGCGTTTGTCCGGTTTATGATGCTTCAGTCAAATGTGAATGCAAAGATTGAGGGCGAGGGAAGAGATCCCGGGGAAGTGCAGGAATGGTTTGCACGGTCGCTTACGCCGATTTTTGGCGGGGAGCGCAGGACAGCAGTTTTTACGGGGTATAGTTGGTACTTGATGGCGTATTAGGGGGTACATAGATGGATTTTAAAGTGAATGAGATACAGCAGCCGGTTCCAGTGCAGCAAACGCAGACGGCACAGCCGACAGATGATACGTTTCAGTTTATGCTGGCGAGCAATATTGAGGAGGCGGGACTTGCGGAGCGGCTCAATCTTATGATGCAGGAAATTACGATGCAGGGCGATAAGATTGTGAAGCGCATGGACGTTACGGACATGAAAAAATACCGCGCTTTGATTAAAGAGTTTATGAATGAGATTGTAAACCGTTCGCATAAGTTTTCGCGTGAAAATTTTTTGGACAGACGCGGACGCCACAGGGTTTACGGAATTATCCGGCTGGTGGATGAAAAGCTGGATGAGCTTGCGCAGGAGCTTGTAAAAGAGGAGTGCGACAAGATTGCCATATTGGCGAAGGTGGACGAGATACGGGGGCTTTTGCTGGATATTTTTGCATGATTTTATGTAGTTTGCTTAAGAGGTAGGATGGATGGCAGAAACGAACTGGAGCGATGTGGTAGGGCAGAAGCAGTTGACGGATAATTTGCGCAGTGCCTTGAAATATAATAAAATTTCCCATGCGTATCTGATACAGGGTGAGCGGCTGTCGGGGAAAATGATGATTGCGGAAATTTTTGCGCGTGCTTTGCAGTGTGAGAATGCGGAGGGTGATAAGCCGTGCAATCAGTGTCGGTCATGTAAGCAGGCGATGAACCGGAACCATCCGGATATTCTGTATGTGCAGCATGAGAAGCCGAATGTGATTTCTGTGGACAATATCCGTCAGCAGATTAACGGGGATATTGCGATTAAGCCATATAGCGGTGCGCACAAAATTTATATTGTGGACGAAGCGGAGAAAATGAATGTGCAGGCGCAAAACGCACTTTTGAAAACGTTAGAGGAGCCGCCGGAATATGCGGTGATTTTGCTTTTGGCGACGAGGGTTGAGGCGATGCTGCAGACGATTTTGAGCCGGTGTGTGGTGCTGAACACGAGACCTGTGCATGAGGATATGATTAAGGAGTATCTGATGCGCAGAGTGCAGGTTCCGGATTATCGTGCGGCGATTTGTGCATCATTTGCGCGCGGGAATGTGGGGCGTGCGTCGGAGCTTGCGTCGAATGAGCAGTTTGACCATATGAAGTCGTCGGTAATCGGTACAATGAAGCATATTTCTGATATGGAGATTAACAGGATTGCGGCAGAGACGAAAAAAATGGTTGAGGAAAAATTTGACGCGGATGATTACCTTGATTTGTGTTTCATTTGGTATCGGGATGTGTTATTATATAAAGCGTGTGGTGTGTATGGAGACAGCAGGCACATTATTTTTAAGGAGGATATGGCGGAGATTGCCGATGCGGCAAGGCGTTACAGCTACGACGGCATTGAGCGGATTATACATTCTATTGACAAGGCACGCAGCAGATTGAAGGCAAATGTGAATCTTGAGCTTACGATGGAATTAATGCTTTTGGATATGAAAGCAGGATAAGCAAAGTGAAGGATATAGATAAGAAGTGAGGTAGATAGATATGGTAAAAGTGATTGGTGTGAGATTTCGAACGGCGGGTAAGATTTATTTTTTTGATCCGGTGAATTTTCATGTGAAGCGCAATGACCATGTGATTGTGGAGACGGCGCGGGGTATAGAGTATGGTACGGTAGTCGGAGACCCGAGAGAGGTTTCGGAGGACCAGGTAGTGCAGCCCTTAAAGCCTGTGCTGCGTGTGGCAAATAAACGGGATATGGAGCAGGAGGCAGCAAATAAGCAGAAGGAAAAAGAAGCGTTTAAGATTTGTCTTGAAAAAATTAAGAAGCACAATTTGGATATGAAATTAATTGATGCAGAATATACGTTCGATAACAATAAGGTATTGTTTTATTTTACGGCGGATGGCAGAATTGATTTTAGGGAGCTTGTGAAGGATTTGGCATCCGTGTTTAAGACAAGAATTGAGCTGCGGCAGATTGGAGTGCGCGATGAGACGAAAATTCTCGGCGGTATTGGAATTTGCGGCAGACCGCTTTGTTGTCATACGCATTTGTCGGAGTTTATTCCGGTGTCGATTAAGATGGCGAAGGAGCAGAATTTATCGCTTAATCCGACGAAGATTTCGGGCGTATGCGGCAGGTTGATGTGTTGTTTGAAGCATGAGGAGGATACATATGAGTATCTGAATAAAAAACTTCCGAATGTGGGCGATTTTGTGACGGCGGATGACGGTCTGAAGGGTGAGGTGCACAGCGTGAATGTGCTGCGGCAGCTTGTGAAGGTGGTTGTCGAGGTGGATGACGAGAAAGAAATCCGTGAGTATAAGGTGGAGCAATTGCGGTTTAAGCGGCGTCATAAGCGGGACAAGAATGACGGTATGAGTGACGAGGAGCTAAAGGAGTTAAAGGAGCTTGAAAAGCTTGAGAAGAAGGAAAAGCAGGAGGGAAAGTCGAAGCTCGACGATAACTGATGAAGGTAGAGTTAAAGGAGAACGAGAGAATTGACGACCTGCAGCGTAACGGATACCGGATTATTCAAAATCCGGAGAAGTTTTGTTTTGGCATGGATGCAGTGCTGTTGAGCGGCTTTGCTCGGGTGAAGGCAGGTGCGCGGGTGCTTGATTTGGGCACGGGAACGGGAATTATTCCGATTTTGCTCGAGGCAAAGACAAAAGCTGCGCATTTAACGGCGCTTGAGATTCAGGAGGAGAGTGCGGACATGGCGCGGCGCAGTGTGCTGCTGAACGGACTTGCGGATAAAATTGATATTGTAACGGGTGACATTAAGGAGGCGGATCAGCTTTTTGCGGCGGCAAGCTTTGACGTGGTGACTTGCAATCCGCCATATATGATTGGGCAGCACGGGCTGACAAATCCGGATGGACCGAAGGCGATTGCGCGGCATGAGATTTTGTGCACGCTTGAGGATGTGGTGCGGAATGCGGCAAAGCTGTTAAAGACGGGCGGGAATTTTTTTATGGTGCACCGTCCGTTTCGTTTGGCGGAGATTATTACGGTCATGACGCGTTATAAATTGGAGCCGAAACGTATGCAGCTTGTTTATCCTTATGTGGATAAGGAACCGAATATGGTACTGATTGAAGGATGCCGCGGCGGAAGGCCGAGAATGACAGTGGAAAAGCCGCTGATTGTTTACCGGGCGCCTAATGTTTACATGGATGAGATTTACGACTTATACGGGTATTAGATACTGGGGTACGGTATTATCAGGAGGCGGAATATGACGGGAAAATTGTTTTTGTGCGCAACGCCTATTGGGAATTTGGGTGATATGACGCCGCGTGTGGTGGAAACGCTGCAGGCGGTGGATTTGATTGCGGCAGAGGATACGCGAAACAGCATAAAACTTTTGAATCATTTTGGAATACATACGTCTATGACGAGTTATCATGAATATAATAAAGTAGAGAAGGCGCAATATTTGATTGCACAGATGATGGAGGGGAGGGATGTCGCGCTGATAACGGATGCCGGAACACCCGCGATTTCCGATCCGGGTGAGGTTTTGGTGCGGATGTGCCATGAGTCGGGAATTGACGTGACTTCGCTTCCGGGCGCTGCTGCGTGCATTACGGCGCTGACGCTTTCAGGGCTGAACACGAGACGGTTTTGCTTTGAGGGATTTCTGCCTGCGGACAAGAGGGAGAGGCGAGACGTTTTGGAGGACTTGAAAAAAGAGTCGCGGACAATCATTTTATATGAGGCGCCCCACCATTTGAAGCAGACGTTTGATGTGCTTTTTGAGGCTTTGGGGAATCGGAAGCTGACGCTTTGCCGTGAGCTTACGAAGAAGTTTGAAGAGGTTGTGCCAACGACGCTTTCCGATGCGTGTGCTCTTTTTGAGAACAAAGAGCCGAAAGGTGAGTTTGTGCTTGTGATTGAGGGCAAGAGTTTTGCGGAATTTAAGCAGGAGCGGGAAGAGGAGTGGCAGAATATTTCAATTGAGGAGCATATGGAGATTTATGAGTCGCAGGGAATTGCGCAGAAAGAGGCGATGAAGCGGGTTGCGAAGGACAGGGGGATTTCCAAGAGTGCGGTTTATCAATACCTGGTGAAAAAGAAATAATGATATTATATAAAAATTTATTGTGAAATAAGTTGACAAATATAATCGGTGATAATATACTTCTCATTGTCAATATATTATAAAATGCTCAGCGGTTGTGAGATAAAAAACAGCCGTTATATAATCATCACAGATAATAAAAACGGAGGGGTAGAGTAAAGATATGGAAAGAGTATTTGAAATTATTGAGGAACAGTTGCATTTGTCCGGTATGGAACTTAGTGAGGATATGTCGCTCAAGGATGATTTGGGTGCAGATTCGATTGATTTGGTAGAGCTTGTGATGGCGCTTGAGGATGAGTATGGCATTGAGATGCAATATGAGGAGCTTGAGAAGCGTGTGAAGACGGTTGGGGATGTGATTGAATATCTGAGTGAGCAGGGGGCGGATGTTTAAATCAGAATTTATGAATAGACAGGTTTTTTATTGCTATATGAAGCGTGTGTGTCGGCACACGCTGTTTTTTTGGTCTTTTTTGCGTTTTTCGGCATAAATTTTATTGATGACATAAAAAGAGGTCTTGTGACAAAATGAATTATTTATGGGGCGGAATGCTGATTATCGGGATTGTTTATGGTGTGCTGACGGGGAATACGCAGGGGGTGACAGACGCGGTGCTGGAGTCAGCGAAGGAGGCGGTGACACTTGGAATTTCGATGCTGGGGATCGTTTCTTTTTGGACGGGACTGATGGAGGTTGCGGGAGAAGCGGGGGTTATAGGAGGATTAACGAAGGCGATAGCGCCGTTTATGCGGTTTTTGTTTCCGAAAATTCCGAAAGGGCACAGGGCATTTGATTCTTTGTCGGCGAATTTCGTGGCGAATATTTTAGGGCTTGGATGGGCGGCGACGCCGGCAGGGCTTTGAGTTATTATAATGACAGGTTGAAAAATCCATTGAGAAATCAAGGGTTTCCGCCGATTTAGTCCTAATGAAAAAATGTAGTATTGTAGCAAAAGCATTTCTAATTTTTCATTTGGGCGGCGCCGATTCATAAGAAAATACAAAGAAATGTCATTAATGTAACTCAAAGTGCCTAAAAGCTATGAGTTACTGGTTTTAGTATAGCATAAGGAGGGCAGAAGGTAAACAATTCAATTACATATTGATTATTTTAGGTAGGACTAAATTAGTGAATGGCAGAAATGTCGTTATAACTAGCTTAGTCCTATTTATGTGTCAAAAATAGAATACGGAATATGAAAGGAGTCAGAATATGGCTAATAACACAGCGTTAAGTGCAAAAAATGAAAATATTTATTTGGCAGAGCAGATTGCTCAAAATGTAACTTTTAGAGATGGAGAACACAAAAAATTCTTTCTTGCATATCTGCCAAAGTGCAGGTATGTAGATGTCTATCATGCAGCATTGGTGTATTGCTTGGGGATTGATGCAGACACAAGGAGAAATATTAAAACAATCTATGACTTTAAAACAGGTTGTGTCAAAACGGAATGCCTGCATAATGGCTGGATTACAAGCGGAAGTGCAAAGGTAGTCCGTATGGCGTTTAATCTATATAACAATGGTACGCCTAGTGTGTACGATTATGATGATGCAGAAGAACAGTTGACGGAGTGCAGGCAGTATACGGTGGAGGACTTATTCTGCTGTGGGTATGCAAATCCAACAAGTTGGATTGATGCTTTTGGCAGGCAGTAAAAGTCCGTTATCCGGAATATTGCTAAAGAAGCAGGCGGGAGGGTGCAATGTTAAAAATCAGACTTATGGGAACTAAGAACGATATTAAATGGTTCAAAAAGATTCTCGAAAGGAATAAGAAAGTGAATGTCTTGCAAATCTCCGAGCCTTACGCCAATAAAGGGACAAACAGATATTACAGAGTGTATGCAGAGGTAGAAAGAGAAACGAAAAAAATTCAGTAAATCAGGAGGATAAAAGTTATGTGTAGAGTAATCGCAATCGCAAATCAGAAAGGTGGAGTCGGCAAGACCACCACAACAAGCAATTTAGGCATAGGACTTGCAAAACAGGGTAAAAAGGTGCTGTTAATAGATGCAGACGCACAGGGAAGCCTTACCGCAAGTCTTGGCTATACAGAGCCGGATACATTGGAAGTTACGCTTGCAACCATTATGGGGAATTTAATCAATGATGAAGAAGTAGAGCCGACAGAGGGTATCCTGCACCATGAGGAAGGGATAGACCTGATGCCGGGGAACATTGAGTTATCCGGTCTGGAGGTTTCCCTTGTGAATGTTATGAGCTGGGAAACGATACTGAGGTCGTACATAGAGATAGTGAGGGAAGATTACGACTATATCCTGATAGACTGTATGCCCTCCCTCGGCATGATTACCATAAATGCCCTTGCCTGTGCCGACAGCATATTGATACCCGTACAGGCGGCATACCTGCCCGTTAAAGGCTTGCAGCAGCTCATTAAGACGGTTGGCAAGGTAAAGCGGCAGATTAACCCAAAACTGGAGATTGAGGGAATATTACTGACAATGGTGGACAACCGGACTAACTATGCAAAAGACATCAGTTCTATGCTGAAGGAAGCCTATGGAAGCCGGGTGAGGATATTTACCAATGTCATACCTGTTTCGGTAAGGGCAGCGGAGATTTCAGCGGAAGGCATCAGCATATACAAGCATGATCCAAAGGGAAAGGTAGCATCAGCCTACTATTCATTGACGGAGGAGGTGCTTGCAGATGGGCAGTAATGCAAAAACAGGAAGCGCAGCAAAAATCAGAATGGAAAGTTTTGATGATTTATTCGGCGGAAGTGCTGCACAGGAAAATGGCATAGAGCAGATTATCAATGCGCCGCTTGCGGAGCTTCATACCTTCAAAGACCACCCTTTCCGGGTGGAGGATGATGAGAAGATGGAGGAAACAACAGAGAGTATCCGTCAGCATGGTGTGCTGGTTCCGGGCATTGCAAGACCAAGGGCGGGCGGCGGCTATGAAATCATAGCCGGACACCGCCGGAAACGTGGTTCAGAGCTTGCCGGAAAGACGGGGATGCCTGTGATCGTCCGCAATTACACTGATGATGAAGCAACGATTATCATGGTGGATTCCAACATTCAGAGGGAGAACATCTTACCAAGCGAAAAGGCGAGAGCCTATAAGATGAAGTATGAAGCCATGAAGCATCAGGGGAAAAAGTCAGGCAGGAACACTCTTGATGAAGTAGGGGAAGCTGCCGGGGAAAATGCGAAAAAGGTTCAGCGTTATATCTGGCTGTCAAGGCTTTCTGATGAACTTCTTGAAATGGTGGACACAAAGAAATTAGGTTTTTCACAGGGCGTGGATATATCTTTTCTGACGGAGGAAGCGCAGCAGTGGGTGTGGGCAGTCATAAAAGAAAAAAACTGCAATATCAGCATGGCACAGTCGGTAAAAATCAAGGAATATGGAAAGTCCGGGGAGCTTACCTTTGCAATGGTGGACATGATACTGGCAGAGGAAAAGCCGAAGGAACGGAAGGTAACATTAAAAGCGGATAAAATCAGCAGATATTTTGCGGAGGATTGCAGCAGTGAGGAAATAGAGGACATCATCATTCGGCTGCTGGACGAGTGGAGCGCCACAAATGGCAGGAAAAATCAATAGAGGGGAGGTGCATCGGCATGGATGGCACGATAAAATTCGATTATTATTATGGCATCGAAGCGGAACAGTTTTCTTTTTACAGAGTGCCGAGGCTGCTGATAAAAGATGCAAGGTTCAAAGAGTTATCCAGCGATGCGAAACTCCTAGTATAATAATGGTGTAGTCAATCAAGACTACTTGGTTAATATGTTTCTTTCTATAAATCAGATAACAGAAGAAGGGGTTCTTCCTTCATCAGATGTTATCCATAATAATCATGTCTGACGGCTCCTGATGGACACCAGATAAAACATAAGGTATCATCTCTTAGGATAGGACAAATAATGTATCACTCCTTGGGATGCTGAATT
>KE159628.1:254075-278527 GCA_000403335.2 Lachnospiraceae bacterium MD335 | reverse complement strand
AGATAATAAGCCTTTTGAAATCATCACTCCACAGGAGCATATCAAACAATACAATGCTGCTAAATGCGACATAGCCGCATAAAATACTGTAAATCCAACGAATCAACATCTTTTTAAACAAGGTATTTTCACCAAGGGATAAGTGCACCCTTTTTTAGGAGAAAATATTTTTCATTTTTCTATTGACATTTATTAGCTGGACTTTCTGTTTTTGGGCATAAAAAAACTGCTGTAACTTGTCCGGTTTACAACAGTCTGGTTTCGTGTCTGTTCAGTTGTTTTGGATAGAATTATCCATGTGTTATTGTAGCAAATCTGCGTGGGAAGGTCAAGGACTTGCAGAGAAAAACGCAAAGAAAACCAAAGAGGGTTAGGGATACTTCCCTATGGAAATTTCATCATACGGACGGTAGGGAAGTATGGGGAATTTCGCCCATGTGTCCGGACATGGGCAGTGCTTGCTATTCTACCCACGACACTCCCGGAGGGTGTGTCGCTCTAAGCCCTTTCATACTATCATATAGGGTAGTTGCTATCTAAAAAGTGCGTTCTTGTATTGACAGCGGCAGAATGGTATTTTAAGTCTGAATAAGAAGGAAAGGATATGGGATGATGAAAAATATAGAAATTGGCTCAATTCGTCCGCCGTCAGAAAGTGAAAGCCTGCTTGTCCGAGTGACCAGAGGATGCCATTGGAATAAATGCTATTTTTGTGGACTATACAAATCTATGAATTTTTCCATGCGTCCGATTGAAGATACCATACAGGATATTAAGGAGCAGGCGGCATTATATCAAGGGAGAAAATTCAAATCATGTTTTTTGCAGGATGGGGATGCGCTGGTATTAAAAACGAATTATCTGTTGCGTATTTTGGACGCACTAAATAAGTATTTTCCTGATTTGGAGTATATAACTTCCTATGCTCGTGCTGACAGTATCACACGAAAAAGTCCGGCAGAATTACAGGAGCTTCGGCAAGCGGGACTAAATCATCTGTACTGTGGTATGGAAACCGGATCAGATAAGATATTACAGCTTATCAACAAAGGCTTCCATGCAGATACCGTTGTGGAAAGCGGGTGTATGGCAAAAGACGCTGGCATGATTTTATCAGAGTTTATATTGCTTGGGATTGGTGGAAAAGAGCTTTCGGAAGAAAATGCAATCCAGACAGCAAAAGCACTTAATGTAATTCAGCCGGATTTTATTCGTGTCCATGCAACGGGAATAAAACTGGCGTCCAAAATGTGGGAGTTTGTTCAGGAAGGTTCTTTCACATTACAGTCCGAAGAAGAAATAATGATAGAGCAAAAATTATTCTTGGAGAAGCTGCTTGAAATGGACAGCTATTATGTGAATGAACATATCGTCAATTTGTTGTTGGAGGTCAGGGGAAAGCTGCAAACGGATAAAAAGGAAATGCTGTCTGCCATAGATAATTTTTTAGGCTTGCCGGAAGATGAAAAACTTTTATTTATTGTAGGCAGGCGGCTCAATATTTTCTTTTTGCTGGACGATTTGAAAAATCTGGAATTATATCGAAAAGCACAGGAATGTATGGAGCAGATTTTACAGAAAAATCCGCAGGTGGATTTCACCAGACTTTGTAATTATGTCAGGCAATCACAAATCTAATAAATTTAGTAAATCTGGAGGTGGAATGATGATTAGTTATTACATAGTCAGACATGGGCAGACACTTTTAAATCTTTTAGATAAAGCACAAGGCTGGACGGATTCTCCACTTACTGATATTGGCAGGCAGACTGCCATAGATTTAGGAAATAAACTTGTAGGAATAAACTTTGATGCTGTATTTGCAAGTGATATGTTACGATCTATTCATACAGCAGAATTGATTTTACAGGCGAGTGGAAATGCTTCGCTACCAATTCAAAAGGATTCAAGGTTGCGTGAGTGGTGTTTAGGCAGTATGGAGGCAGAGAAGAATACTGTTTTTATAGAAAATGTATCTAATTGGCTAGGTGGAGTATCCTCTTTGGAAGAATTGAACCAGCAACTTCCAAATGTTGCGAATGCGATTTATGAACATGATAAAACAGAAATGGCAGAGCCATACTCTGCCATAGAAAACCGATTAAAAAATATATTTATAGAGATTGCTCAAAATATTAGCCAAGAGAAGGACTGTAAGATATTAGTAGTAACTCATGCCTTTGCTATAAAAACATTGTTCAATTTATTTGCGCCAGAACAGCTATGCAAAATCAATAAAATAAAAAACTCAACAGTTTCCTTGCTTAAATTTGATAACGGTAAATTTTTTATGGAATCAGATTGGTTATAGTTATATAAACAGGAAAACCACATATGGCTTTACTGTTGTTTTTTAGAACAGGGCGATTGTATATCCAATCCGTCCAAATATGCTGTTCCCCAATCACACATGGCGTTCAGTACAGGTATGATGCTTTTCCCAAAGGCAGTAAGAGAGTAGATTGTTTTAGGCGGTTTTTCAGGAATCACTTCTCTGTTTATCATGCCGCAATCTTCTAAATCATGGAGCTGACCGGAGAGCATTTTGGGGGTTGCATTTGGGATAAGGCGTTGCAGTTCCATGTAGTGTAATGGCTGTGATTTTAAATGCCACAATACCAGCGGTTTATATTTCCCTCCAATCAGGGACAGGGTAGCTTCTACGGGACAGTTAAATTGTTTTTGTTCTGCTTTCATTTTGGTTCTCCTAACTGCAAGGGTGCTATCTTTTTTGAAAGTATCTATCAAAAAAGTGCAATCTTGCGGAATTATATTTCAGCGTTACAATAGAGTTGTCAGTTGGTTTGGCATACTAAATATAACATAAGAAAGGACTTGATACTATGGATTTTTTAAACATTGCAAAACAGCGTTTCTCTGTACGCAGCTACACAGATCAGGCGGTGGAAAAGGAAAAACTGGATAAGATTCTGGAAGCTGCCCATGTAGCTCCAACCGCCGCAAACCTCCAGCCTGTGCATCTGATTGTGGTGCAGAGCAAAGAAGGACTTGAAAAGATAGGACAGGGGGCAAACCTCTATGGTGCGCCGCTGGCAATCATCGTCTGCGCTGACCATGAAAAGGCTTGGGTGCGCCCGTTTGATAAGAAGCAGACAGGTGATATTGACACCTCTATTCTGACAGACCACATGATGCTGCAGGCAACGGAATTGGGGCTTGGCTCTGTATGGATTTGCTATTTCAAGCCGGATGTTATCAGAAAGGAATTTGGACTTCCTGAAAATCTGGAACCCGTCAATATCCTTGCGGTTGGTTATTCGGATGAAGAAGCCGCCGATCCGGAACGCCATAAAGATATGCGTATTCCGATAAGCCAGTTGGTATCCTACGAAAATCTGTAATAGGAGCGATTGCAAATATTTAAACATGACAGGCAGTGCGCACAGCGTACTGTCCGTTGTGCTTTATGGATGTCTTTCAGAAATATGTGCATAGGTTTCTTCCAGAATCCATTGAATGTGTTCGTCCTGAATACTGTAAAAGACCTTTTTACCGTCCTTGCGGGAACGGACTAACCTTGCAATGCGAAGTTCGTGTAGCTGGTGGGATATGGCAGATTCAGTGACTTCGATTTTCTTTGCAAGTTCGCTCACACAATATTCCTGCTTCATCAGATGCCAGAGTATTTTCATTCGGGTGTAATCGCCCATTGCTTTGTGTAATTCTGTTAATTGTTCCAGTTCGGAAGAATTGGGGACAGAAAAAATGGTTTTGTTTGTTTGATTCATTGTATTGCTCCAATCTTATGTATAAGCTGTTTGACAGACCAAAGGTATATGAGTATCATAATTTTATCTGGAAGGGGGTGGTTAAATGCCACACTATAACTTACCTCACAATCATGGACAGAATATTGAGAAAGTCCTAGATAAGATTCCACCTGCAGAACGGTTCAGAGATATAGCGTTTTTGTTCCAGCAGTTAGACGATCCTACAAGGCTGCGGATTTTGTGGCTGTTATGCCATTGTGAGGAATGTGTCTGTAATATAGCGGCGGCTGTTGATATGAGCGCACCTGCTCTACTCCCTGTCTAAAACGCCGCAGGCAAAATTGCTGCACCGTTCCATAGATGCCTTGTTTGAAATCTCCTGTCCAACCGATATTTAAGAAAATGCGCTACCTTGTGGGGTGTAGCGCATTTCTCGTTGTTCTTTTTAAATTGACTTTATTCAGAAACGGGTGATACTTTTACCCGCATTGCCCGGATTGCGTTCAGGATTGCAATAACGGAAACACCAACATCGGCAAATACCGCCGCCCACATATTGGCATATCCTAAAGCTCCTAAAATCAACACTAAAAACTTAATTCCCAAAGCAAATACAATGTTCTGGTTTGCGATGCGGATTGTCTTTCGGGCAATCTTCATAACTGTGGCAATTTTTGACGGCTCATCTGTCATTAAGACCACATCTGCGGCTTCGATAGCGGCATCAGAGCCAAGACCACCCATAGCGATACCGACATCTGCCCTTGCCAGTACGGGGGCATCATTGATTCCGTCCCCGACAAAGATAAGTTTGCCTTTTTCTGTTTTTTCCCTTAACAGTGCTTCTACCCGGTCAACTTTGTCGGCGGGGAGCAGCTCAGTATAAGCCTGATCCAGTCCAAGACGCCCTGAAACTTTCTGCCCTACTGCGTCAGCATCTCCGGTCAGCATAACCGTTTTCCGTATGCCGGAGGATTTGAGCTGGCGGATTGCAGACGGAGCGTCCTGCTTGATTTCATCTTCTATGACAATAGAACCGGAATATGTTCCGTCACAGGAGAGATAAATCACTGTTCCAACAGCGCCGGAAGGCTGGTAGCGGATATGTTCCCGTTCCATGAGTTTTGCGTTTCCCGCAAGGACTTTCTTTCCGTCTATGACTGCCTGTACACCATGACCTGCAATTTCCTGAACATCGGATATGCGGTTTTGTACGATTTTTTTGCCATAGGCTTTTTTGATAGAAGCAGAAATAGGGTGGTTGGAGTAATCCTCTGCGTATGCGGCAAGCTCTAAAAGCTGTGATTCGTCCATGCCAATAGGATGGATTTCACTGACTGCAAAAGAGCCTTTTGTGAGTGTGCCTGTCTTATCAAATACAACCATTTCAGCATGAGCTAAGGATTCCAGATAATTACTGCCTTTTACAAGGACACCGATTTTCGATGCGCCGCCGATGCCGCCAAAGAAACTTAACGGGATAGAGATTACCAGCGCACAAGGGCAGGAGATTACAAGGAACGTCAAAGCACGATAAATCCATATGCTAAATGACTGACCAGTGATAACAGGCGGCAATATGGCAAGAGCCAAAGCTGCAAATACCACTGCCGGGGTGTAGTAACGTGCAAAACGTGTGATAAAATTCTCTGTCTTTCCTTTTTTATCGCTTGCATTTTCTACTAAATCAAGAATTTTTGCTACGGTGGATTCCCCGAACTCTTTTGTTGTGCGGATAGATAAAATACCTGTCTGGTTGATGCAGCCACTGATGACTTCCGCACCCGGAGCAACTTGACGAGGCATGGATTCTCCAGTCAGTGCAGAGGTATCCAAAGCAGAAACGCCATTTATAATGATACCGTCCAGAGGGATTCGCTCGCCGGGTTTTACAACAATGGTATTTCCAATAGAAACTTCTTCTGGATCAACCTGTACCAGTTTCCCGTCCCGTTCCACATTTGCGTAATCCGGTCGGATGTCCATTAGGCTTGCAATGGATTTACGGGATTTGGAAACCGCATAAGACTGAAACCATTCCCCTACCTGATAAAACAGCATAACTGCTACGCCTTCTGAATGTTCCCCTAAAATCAGTGCGCCAATCGTTGCAATCGTCATCAGGAAATTTTCGTCAAATACCTGACCGCTTAATATGTTTGTAATGGCTTTCCAGACAATATCCCAACCGATTATTACATAACAGGCTAAGAATATGCCCATTTCCACCTGCTCTGGAAGATGGAGCAGACTGCCTGCAAGAAACAGGACTGCCGCTGCAATAATGCGGATCAATAAATGTTTTTGTTTTCGTGTCATTAGAATACTCCTTTCATAATTCAGGCATTTTCGTTTTGAAAAAACACCGGATGCCCAAAATGGCAGCCGGTGTCCAGTTCGTGTTGCGTCATGCCCATAAAGGAACACGATGCGTTTGGCAGATGCCACTTAACGGTTATGCCTGATCTGTTTATGCTTTTACTGTTACGTCCGGCTCGATTTTTTTAATCAGTGCCTTTGCTTCATTCAGTATGGCATCAAATCTGTCATCAGGTGCTTCCAACACCATTTTTTGACCGAGGAAGTTGACGGATACACTGGTTACACCGTCAATTTTCTGTACGGCGTTCTGAATCTTATCTGCACAGTGACCGCAATCCAAGTCGATAAGTTTGATTGTTTTTTTCATGGGAATAATCCACCTTTCTAAAAATTTGTTTAGTTGGTTTGGCATGGCTGAACAATTAAAGAGATATTTAATCGTTCTGCGCAAAGTATAGTCACCAATCCGCCATAAGTCAATGGGTTTGAAGGTGGTATTCCTCTTTGGAGCATAAAACCTTCTGATTGGATTTTTGTAAAAAAAGAAATTGCTTTTCGGATAAAAAAAGCTCCTTTTCAGAGCAGACAAAAGGAAAATTGGGTGTTTATAATGAAAAACGGTAACAGCTCCAGTCCCCTACGGGGGAGGGGTACAATATACTGTTATAAATTTAGAAAAGAAAGAAGGGATAATTTTGCAAAAGGAGCAATTTGACATTACGGGTATGACCTGTTCCGCCTGCTCTGCAAGAATTGAGAAAAGTGTAGCAAAGCTGCCGGGAATAAAGGAGGTATCCGTAAACCTGCTGAAAAACAGCATGGTTGCTTCTTATGATGAGTCTGTTTTGGATACGGTGGGAATTGTTCAGGCAGTTGAAAAAGCCGGGTACGGGGCATTTCCTAAATCGGTTCAGAATAAGGAGCAGAGAGTAAACACTTCTGCGAAAACAGCACAGCCGGAAGCAAACACAGCGCAGAAAGAATATGGACAGATGAAAAAGCGGCTGCTTTTGTCCGCACTGTTTACCATTCCATTGTTTTACATATCTATGGGGCATATGATGGGGTGGATACTTCCGGAGGGACTGCTCGGTATGGAAAATGCGATGAGTTTTGCATTTACGCAGTTCCTGTTGCTGATTCCGGTAGTGTTTATCAACTTTAAGTATTACCGTATGGGTTTTAAGACGCTGTTTCATGGTTCACCGAATATGGATTCTCTGATTGCCATTGGCTCTGGGGCGGCAATCGTCTATGGCATCTATGCTATTTATAAAATCGGCATAGGGTTCGGGCATGGCGATATGGAAACCGTACACAGCTTTATGATGGATCTGTATTTTGAATCCGCTGGTATGATTCTGACACTTATAACATTGGGTAAGACATTAGAAGCTCGTGCAAAAGGAAAGACCTCGGATGCCATTACAAAACTGATGAACCTTGCGCCCAAGACCGCCACAGTGGAGAGGGACGGAATGGAAATACAGGTTCCGGTAGAGGAAGTACAGGCAGGAGAAATTTTAGTTGTAAAAGCGGGGGAATCCATTCCGGTAGACGGGGTTATCGTGGAAGGTGTTTCTTCTGTGGATGAATCAGCCCTGACAGGGGAGAGCATACCTGTGGAAAAGCAGACCGGGGATAAAGTAATCGGTGCAACAATCAATAAATCCGGTTATTTTAAAATGCAGGCTACGAAAGTAGGGGATGATACCACACTGGCACAGATCGTGCGGCTTGTGGATGAAGCAACCAGTTCCAAAGCGCCTATCGCAAAGATGGCGGATAAGGTCAGCGGGGTATTCGTTCCGGTGGTTATCAGCATTGCCCTAATTGCGGTTATAGTATGGCTGATTGCTGGGTATGGATTTGAATTTGCCCTTTCTATTGGTATCTCTATTCTCGTCATATCCTGTCCTTGCGCACTTGGATTGGCAACACCTACCGCAATCATGGTAGGCACAGGAAAGGGGGCATCAAATGGCATTTTGATTAAGTCGGCGGAAGCTCTGGAGGTAGCGCATAACATTGATACGGTTGTTTTGGATAAGACCGGGACAATCACACAGGGAACGCCTGTAGTAACGAATGTGCTTATAAAAGAGGGAATTTCACAAAATGAACTCCTGCAGGTTGCCGCTTCTCTGGAAAAAATGTCGGAACACCCACTTGCGGATGCGATTGTGGAGGAAGCAGAAAAGAATGCTTTAGGTTTTCTGCCTGTAAATAACTTTAAGCAGATTCCGGGACAGGGGATTATGGGAGAAATCCAAAATGTTATCTGCCTTGCCGGAAACCGCCGCCTGATGTCAGCACAGGGCATAGAGGGAGGTGCGCTGCTCCAGCTTGGAGAAGGAATGGCTGTGGACGGAAAAACACCATTATTCTTTGCGAGGGGCGGACAGCTTATCGGTGTGGTGGCTGTGGCAGATGTGGTAAAGCCTACCAGTAAGCAGGCAATACAGGAATTATCCGGCTTGGGAATGGAGGTTGTCATGCTTACCGGGGACAATGCTAAAACTGCGGAAGCAATCAGAAAGCAGGTGGGCGTAGACCGGGTGGTTGCCGAAGTGTTCCCGCAGGATAAGGAAAAAGAAATCCGGCGTTTACAGGAAAAGGGCAGGAAGGTAGCTATGGTTGGGGATGGCATCAATGATGCGCCTGCGCTTGCAAGGGCAGATGTAGGAATTGCTATCGGGGCAGGTACGGATGTGGCGATTGAATCAGCGGATATTGTATTAATGAAAAGTGACCTTTTGGACGTGTCCACCGCTGTCCAGTTAAGCAAGGCGGTTATCCGCAACATCAAGCAAAACCTGTTTTGGGCGTTTATCTATAATATCATTGGTATTCCGGTTGCGGCGGGGGTATTTTACCTGTCCTTCGGCTTGAAGTTAAACCCAATGATCGGAGCCTTTGCAATGAGTTTCAGCTCTGTCTTTGTGGTATCAAATGCCCTGCGGCTTCGCTGGTTCAAAGCAAAGCATCTTGCAAGACCGGAACAGGAAGAAACATATAACAGCAGTCAGATAATTTTATCAAAAAAAGGTGAAGGAGAAAAGAACATGGAAAAATTATTGAAGATTGAAGGAATGGTTTGCGGAAACTGTGTAAAACACGTTTCTAAGGCGTTAATGGAGATTGAGGGCGTTTCAGATGTCACAGTGCAACTGGAAGCAAAAACGGCATTGGTACAGATGCGCTATGTGGTATCAGAGGACAGGTTGAAAACAGCAGTTGAAGATGCTGGCTATCAGCTTATAAGTGTTCAGTAGCCGGGTTGCCTATGAAAGCGAAAAAAGGAAATGTTACCCATAAACTGAAAATTGCGAAAGGTCAGTTAGACGGTATCCTGCAAATGATAGAGGAAGATCGTTACTGCGTGGATATATCAAATCAGCTTTTAGCGACACAGGCACTATTAAAGAGTGCTAACCAACAGATTTTACAGGCACATATCCGTAACTGTGTCAGGGAAGCGTTACAGACCGATGCAGAAAACCCGAAACTGGAGGAAGCGTTGCAGCTATTGGAAAAAATGGTGCAATAGAGCAGATATTTCCGATTGGAGCAAAAGTCCTTCGGATAAGAGCAGACAAAAGGGATTGACTTTTAATATACTCTATATGGTTAGGCATGGCTATCACATATACAGAGTATATGTGACCGCAGGCAGTCGCCAAAAACAAGCAAGCTTGTTCTTGGCTCGTTGCTTATGCGAGATATAGATATAAGGAGGAAACATGATGAAACAGTCACTTGATACAAGGACAAAATTATTGACGAAAAGTCCGTTTCCCCTCATGCTGGAGCTTAGTATACCTGCGGTTCTTGGCATGGTGGTTGTAGGGCTTTATAACATGATGGATTCCATTTTTGTAGGGCAGATGGTAGGCGCAGCGCAAATGGGGGCGGTATCCGTATCTTATCCGTTTACGCTCATCAATGCGGGCTCGGCGGCGATGTTGGGGGTAGGCTCTGCTTCGGTGCTATCTCGTGCGATTGGAAAGAAGGATCAGGACACCGTAAAAAAGATTATGGGAAACCTGATTGCAATGGTGCTTCTTCTGTCTGTTATTTACACTGTGATAGGTATGGTATTTACCCGCCAGCTTTTATCTTTGGCAGGCGCAAGCGACAATATCCTGAACTATGCGGAAAAGTATCTGCGTATTGTGTTTGCAGGAAGCCTGTTTGTGAATTTCTTCCAGAGTGCGAATATGGTCATTCGTGGGGAAGGGCAGCTTAAAAAGGCAATGGCTATTATAGCAAGCGGGGCAATCCTGAACATTATCCTTGATCCGATTTTTATTACGGTTTTAAAGCCTTACGGGTTGGGAGTGGAAGCGGCTGCGTATGCAACAATTTTTTCACAGTTCATTCAGGCGGTGATTACATTATGGTATTTTAAGAAGAAAAGCATAAATGTAAAAATCGGACGGATACATATTGACGGGGAATTACTGCCGCAGGTTCTGGCGGTTGGGGTTTCTGCTTTGCTGATGCAGGTTTTGACACTGGTACAGCAGACAGTGATTTATCGTGTGGCGTCTGTGTATGGTGGGGAAAATTCGCAGATATTGTTAGGAGCTGCGCTGCGTTTCTGGAACTTCTCGTTTGTTCCTCTTTGGGGTATCAGTCAGGGATTTCAGCCAGCCGCAGGGACAAACTACGGTGCGAAAGATTATGACCGGGTAAAGAAATTGACAGGCGTATTCATTACGGCGGCAACAGTGTTGTCCTTACTGTTCTACATTCCGGTTGAACTGTTCCCGGATAAGGTACTTTCCATGTTTATTACAACACCGGGTGTGGCAGCTTCGGGGGCAACCAATTTCCGGATTATGTTCAGTACCTATATTTTACAGGGAAGTTTCCTGATTGCGGTAACGCTGTTCCAGTCATTGGGAAAGGCGAATAAGGCTACTTGGTTAGTATTGTTCCGGCAGATTATTTTATTTATCCCGCTTTGTGTGGTTTTGCCGATGGTTGGCGGTATGGGGATTCGTGGTGTCTGGCTGGCGATTGCCCTGACCGATGCGGTTCTGGTTGTGATTACCGTATTGATGATGCTTTCAGAATTTCGCAAGATGCCGGAAACAAGATAGAGTGAGGAAATGTATATTGAGCCGATACTTTGTTTGATAAGGTATTGGCTCTTTTCTTAGTTTGCACAATCGGTGGAGATAGAATATAATTCTATTTGGAGTGTAAATCCTACCGATTGGAGCAGTATATTATGAAGAAAAGATATATAATAGAAGATGCCAGAAAACATCTGGTGGAACAGATTAACGGTATAGAAGGAATAGAGGGGACTGCCATGCAGGAAAACTTAGTGAAAAACACAAAAGGGCTGTCTGCGGTTATTCCAAAAGACAATGACGGATATTGTACAGTCTATAAAATGGACTGTGCCGATGGTTTAGGATTGATGACAGTTTATCAGGTTTATCCGGGCATACAGCTTATTTACAATGATTTTGAAGCAACAGGCTGTGAATGGGAAGGTGCGCTTGGACAGAACATATTGGAAATCAACCATTGCAGAGAGGGACGTGAGGGAAGCAAATTATTAAGCGGTTCTTGTCTGTATCTTGGAGAAGGAGATATGTCTATTCATACAATGGATAACTGTGCTTCCGAAATGGCATTTCCACTAAAGCATTACCGGGGAATTTCCGTTGTTATCAATTTAGAACTGGTATCAGAATATCCGCCGCAGACTTTGGCAGAAAGTGGAATTGACATATTGGAATTTAAAGAAAAGTTTTGTGCAGATGGAAATTGTTTTATTATGCGGGCAAAAGATGAAATCGAGCATATTTTTTCGGAGCTTTATTCTGTGCCGGACTGTCTGCAAAAGCCATATTTTAAGCTAAAGGTGCAGGAGCTTCTTCTATTCCTCTGCATGGTGGATGTAACAAAAGAGAAACAGCGGGAAATGTATACTTCGCCGCAGGTGGAGATTGTCAAGGAAATCCATAAAAAGTTAATTTCCAACTTGCAGGAGCGTTTTACGATTGAGGAGCTTTCCAAAGAATACCTTATCAATACAGCTACTTTAAAAGCCACATTTAAAGGAATTTATGGACAGCCTATCGGAACTTACATGAAAGAATACCGCATGAAACAGGCGGCTGTGCTTCTTAGGCAGACGAAAAGCACAATAGCGGAGATCGCAAATCAGGTGGGATATGAGAACCAGAGCAAGTTTTCAACAGCTTTTCGGGATATATTGAAGATAACACCTGCAGAATACCGCAAACAAAATGCCAGTGAATAAACTGGAATGAGAAGCAGCATAGCATAATGGGAAGGGAGGTCGTTTTGGAGGTCAGAATGAAGATAAGACAAGTTGGTTTATCAGTGTTAGGCAGGTGGTTATAATGGGTAAGGTGATGATACTGTCTTTTTCGGAGGATGAGGAAGAAGTCTGCCAGAGAATGTTGCAGATTATAAGCGAAAGCCCCCGCTTTGAAGGCTGTAATGTGCTTCAAGTGGAAAAACATCTTAGTATCGGAGAAATGAAACTGAACTTAGCAGAGAAAAATGTGGTCATACATGGTGCGGAGGCTATGCTTACCAATAGGGAGTTTGAAATACTGTATTTGTTGGCACAAAGTCCCGGCAGGATATTCAGCAAAGAGCAGATCTATGATATTGTCTGGCAGGAACCGTATTCCGGCGATTACAATATTGTCATGAGCCATATCCGCCATATAAGGGAGAAAATAGAGGACAATCCGGGCAAGCCGCTTTACATACAGACCGTATGGGGCATTGGCTATCGGTTCAACAAAAATTTAAGCAGCAGTCTGTGATGTGAAAACAGATTGTTGCTTATTTTTTGTCCTGTACGCCTAAGAGGTATTCGCAGGATACATGGAAGAACTCTGCCAGAGCCACCACTTCATAATCCGGGACGAATCTTGTCCCTTTTTCAATCCGTAAAACGGTCAGGTCGCTAAACTCATATCCGGCAAGCTGGAGCTGCTCGGCAAGGGCTTTCTGTGACAGCTTCCTTTCCGTCCGCAGTTCCATAACCCTTTGACCGATTAGGTTTTTGGAGTTGTTTTCCTTATTCCAATAGATTTTAATATCCTACCACCAACTTTCTAAAGATGAAGTCCCCTACCATTGATTTTACGAAATATTGTTGATAATATACTTCTAAAGATGAAGTGTAAGGGAATTATCTTGTGGAAAGAGAATTAGGGATTGATAATACTGCCTGTAAAATACAATAATATTTTTAACAGAGAAAGGTGGAAACAAGCATGAATGAAGTTTTTGAAACATTGTCGGATGTCTTTGAGGAGCTGCGCAGCGAATCGGAGGACAGGGAGTATTCCGTCCAGACGGAGGAAGCAAAAGCAGCCAGCCGGGAACTGAAAAAGAAGCAGAAGGCATTTGAAGCATATCTTTCCAAGCTGCCGAAAGAGGACAGGGAGTTTTTGGAGGGCTATATGGATGCGGTGGATCATGCCCATTACAAGGAGGAACAGCGGGCATATTATCAGGGATTTGTGGACTGCGTACAGGTTCTTGACGGACTTGGCATTATAAAAAAGAGTATCCGTATAAAAGAGTTTCTTAAAAAATTCAGCAGATAGACAAAGAGGTGGCTGGCAGGGCAGAAGGCGAGCCACCTTTTTTGCATGGTTCAGAAAAATCCAGAAATACTCACGAAAAAATTCAGATGTTGGGGATATTCTATTCTTTGGGATGTTTGTATGTCCGAAGATAGGCTTCCACAATAGCGAGTATCGTTGTAATTTGTTCTTCCGTACATTGTGACAGATAGACCAGCAGACGCTTGTAGTCAAGGTTGTCTGCCGGGGCGTCCGGATAGAAAAACGGATCGGCGGAAATATGTAAGGCTCGTATGAGCTGCCCTAGCTTTTCAATGCTTGGCACGTTTCCATGATTTTCGATTTCCTTGATATAGCGGGAGGAAACGCCGGATTTTTCAGCCAGTTCTTCATAGGTCAGCTTCTGGTCGGTTCTGGCTTTCTTCAGACGGAATCCCATTTCCTTGTCAATTTTCTTTTTTCTTGCCATATATGCACCTCCATGTATAGTGTATATTGCACATTTTACTTTTAAAATGCACTAATAAATCACTTTATCAGAGGGGCATAATGCACATAGAAGAATAAAAAGACTTTGGATATTGCATATAAAAAAACGCAGTATCCAGAGGTTTTTTGCGTGAATTTTTATCCTTTGGGTACGTTCAGGGGAATTTATGTGTTCTGAACGGTCTGAGGGATATTTTTTTGACTTTTTGAACCTGTCCGGCTTCTGGCGTGGAAAGGCTCTTTTATAAGGTGTTTTACAGGCAGTGAAGCAGGATATACCCTGATAAGTGAATTATACGCTCCCGTAGCGTATGGAGAAAAAAGAATAACAGATATGAATAACGTCCAGCGGGCATCTTGCCTGTCCGGGCGTTTTTTATATAAAAAATTTTTTTTTCAACATTTTTTGCCCTTACCCGAACATCAGCCTATACCCATTTGGCAGATACAACGGAAAGGGAAAAGGCGTATGCCTTTGTCACGTCACAGCGGGGGAGGAGGTGAACTCGCATGAAGAAACCTTCTCACCATGATGAAATGACGGTCAGGCATCGTTTTGACCGCCTGTGCCAGATGTCGCTGAAAGGCGAAGCAATCAATTATTACAGGCACATGGATTACCGCAGGGAACATGAAGCCATGTTTTCTGAACTGTCTGAAAAGGAGCTGAACCAGTTGTTTGTTATGGATGAATACGGAGTGGAAAACAGCCATTTTACAGTGCATGGATATGACATTGAGGTGAAAGACACCCTGATTGCGGAAGCGTTGCAGGCACTTTCGGAGAGAAAGCGGAATGTAATACTGCTTTCGTATTTTCTGGAGATGAGCGATGCGGATATAGCAAGGGAGATGAACCTTGTCCGCAGCACAGTCCATGAACACCGGACACGCTCACTTGAAATTTTAAGGAAGATTATGGAGGGAAAAGCAGATGAAACAGAGATGTAAGAACAGTCTGCAAATAAAAAGTCAAGCAGAAATTTGTGAACTTTGGAAATTTTATACAGGTTGAAAAATAAGCACTACAAAAAGACCACCGCAGAACGCTGGCCTTATGGAAAGTGGGAACATTTATTTAAGTTTCTTCGGTTTCTGCAACCGTGGAAAGATATTCCTTTACCCGCCCGTAATAAATGCGGAGGAACTTGTTTGCACCGGCAGTCATGTAGACATAGTAGGGCTTGCCCTGCGCCCGCTTTTTATCCATGAAAGCGTAAACGGCATCATCAGCAGGGGAACGCTTGATGAGCCCGTCCATGATCTGGAAAAGGGTCTTGCGCAGATAGGGGGAACCTTTCTTTGTGGTAGGCACACTTTTCTGGATATGTTGCCCGGAATCGTTCTTTCCAGGATCAACGCCAGCAAAGGCAGTCAGTGCCCCGCGGTGCGTGAAACGTGTCACATCCCCAATCTCAGCCATAAGCTGTGGGCCAAGGGTAGGACCAACACCATTCATTGCCATGACGACAGGGTATTCAGGCAGCGAGGAAGCGGTCTCATCCATTTTGAGGCGCAGGGATTCCACGGTCGCAGATGCGGCATTCAGCATTGCCACGGCCTGCCGTATCAGCAGTTTCGTGCTGTCATCCTTTGGGAATACGGCGATCATGTCAGAGGAGAGCCGGTAGATATTCTCCGCTTTAGCGGCGCTGAAGTTATAGCCCTTTCGTCTGCACCAGTTCCGGTAATGCTCTGTAAAGGCAACCGGTGATTTAGAGCGGACACAGTCCACATGCCAGTAGGTGTGGACGAAATCCACCCATTTCTGGCTGCCGTCACTGCGTGCAGGGCTGTCAAAGAAATCATTGGCGCCCGGATAGGTCTGGTCAATGAGGGCAATAAGGTTGTTCTTCATGGCAGTTTTTTGGTTCATATAGAAACCGAACTGGCGGTTCATGGTTTTTAACTGGTTTCGTATTTTATCCATGTTTCCATACTGCCTTAATTTTGTCCACCGGTCAAGGGTATAGCGCGCAATCTTTTTGGAATCGGCCTTGTCGGTTTTGGGAGTGCGCAGGGAATCATCCCCGAAGTCCCTGATGAGGACAGGGTTTACGGCGCTGACAAAGATACCGGCGCCAGAGAGCCATGTGGCAACCGGTTCAAAATACCTTCCGGTGTGCTCCATGCAGACCTTTGTTTCACCATCAAGCCCTTTTATTTGCTCAATCAAGGCGTTAATTTCGGACTGTGTGTGGGGGATGTCGCGGGGAGGCATGACAACAACATCGCCCGGCCTGCGGATGGTGACAGTGCTCTTACCTTTGGAAACATCAATACCAACAGCGTTCATAACAGGTATTCCTTTGGAATGTATTAGCAATGGTCAATACCAGATTTACTCATTGCCTGTTCAATCTACTGGGTATCACACGAACGCCTATGGGTTCAACCTGCGTAAAACGAATGCTGCGAATGAGGGCTGGTTGGCAGACTGTTCTACGGACGTAAAGTCCTGGGAGGAAACGGCCAGACCTATTGCCTTACTCATTCTAACAGCTTAAGCAACAAGATGGATAATTCCTTACTGGCAGTAAGGGGTATTAATCATAAATATATTGTAGTAGAGAAGAAAAGAATTTGTTGCCTTTCCATATCATTAAGGCAGCATCAGAAGGCGATGTACTGGCAATCAACACAGTCCTGAAGCATTATGAGGGATACATAATTACCCTGTCCACCCGGAAGATGTATGACGAGGGAGGGCGGCTTCATTATTGTGTCGATGAAACACTGCGCCGGAGGCTTGAAACAAAGCTAATCACAAAGATACTGGCGTTTGAAGCGGTATAAAGGGCGGCTTGCTGCCCTTTTCCATAGCTGACAGGATTTACAGCGGTGTACCTTGAAAATTGAATATACAATAACCTCACAGGACGTGAGAAACTGTGGAGCTACGCAGCAGATACGCTATGACTGTCTGTTCCGGTAAGGAATTGAAAGTGAAGAAGCATCTGATGATGTTGAAGCAAAGGCACGAGCGAAAAAATATCAGTGTTGGAGTAGAAAACTTCCTATACAGGAAGAGGGGATTCTATTGGCGAAGAAACAGTTTCGTGATAATGATACTTCTGGCGAAAGTCAGTCACATAGAAAAGATGATGGTGCAAGTCCAATGTGGGCAGGTTTCCCGCCTGTCACCTGTGAGGATATTTTTAATATGTTTATCAATGAAAGTTTATCTTACAGACGAATTTTCATTGATAAACATATCAAAAAATAATGATTTGGCGTGGGACATGATACATATAGGACAAGCAGATGTCAATATAATGGAATGTGGAAAAGTGAAAGAGGTGTATGTATATTGAGCATAGAAGAAATGAAAAATGTGGATGTAAGGACAGTAAAAAGGGAGGAACTTGCAGATATAAGAGAAGTGGAAGTAAATAAAAGGAAAAGCCGGGAAGGACAGATTAAGGACTATCTCGAACAGATTAAGAATCCTTACTGTTATAGATATGGGGAATATGTTGTTAAGATTGGCTTTGAGGATACAACAGTGACACTTACGGATCGGCTGCAGGAGCTGATATTAAAAACTGCCAGTGCAATGTGAAACTTTCACAAGTGAAATTGCGTATTTCTTCATTGGACAAAAGCGGGAATCTGTGCTAAACTATATTCAGGACTAAATTCATATGTGGAACCCTGATTTTATGGTTTGTCAGCACTATAAAATTAGGAGGAAGCGGTATGGGTGAATACATTTCATACATATCTTATTTGGCTGCTGTGTACCTGCGTCTGTCAAAAGAAGATGAAGATTTGCGGGAGAGCAAGGACAAGAAAGAAAGCAACAGCATCGCCAATCAAAAGGCATTGATATTAAAAGCAATAGAATCTATGCCAAATGTTACCCTTTATGACATTTATATAGATGATGGATTTACAGGACTTAATTTTGAACGTCCAAGTTTTCAGCGTATGTGCCAGGATATTTACGATGGTAAGGTGAATATGGTCATTGTTAAGGACTTGTCAAGGTTAGGACGTGATTACATTGATTCTGGACGCTATGTGAAAAAAATTTTCCCGTCCTATCATGTCCGGTTTGTATCTGTACTGGATCATTTTGACAGCCTGACAGCTACGCAAAGCGATGTAAATCTGCTGATTCCGGTCAAAAATTTTGTAAATGATAATTATAGCCGGGATATATCTGGCAAAGTGAGAAGTCATCAGGAGGTTATGCGTGAAAGCGGGCTGTATATCGGCGCTCATGTTGCATACGGCTATAAAAAACTGGAAACGGACAGGAATAAAATCATACCAGATGAATATGCGGCTGATATTGTACGCAAGATTTTCGACTGGAAGTTGAAAGGTATGAGTTCGGCGGCAATCGCTGAAAAACTCAATGAACTTGGTGTAGCAGCGCCTTCCGAGTACAAAAGACAACTTGGGGGAAATTATAAATGCGGTTTTCAGAAAAATGCAAAAGCAAAATGGTCGGCGGTATCTATTAACCGCATATTAAAGAACAAGATTTATATAGGTGTGCTTGAACAGGGAAAACGTGAAAAAGTCAATTATAAGCTGAATAAGGTTATAGAAAAGCCGGAAACAGAGTGGGCGGTAAAAGAAAATACCCATGAAGCGATTATCAGTAAGGCGGATTTTGAAAATGTGGCAAAACTCTTAAATCTTGACACCCGTAAATCTCCGGATGAAGAAACTTTGTTCATGCTGTCCGGTTTGATGTTCTGTGGGGAATGTGGCAGGAGTATGGTCAGACGTTGTAACCGTTATAAAGCGAAACAGAACATATACTATATATGTGCCACTTATAATAAAGGAAAAGGGTGCAGCCGCCACAGCATAAACCAGTCAGTGGTAGAAGATATACTGCTGGATGCAATCAAAAGGCATATTGAACACGTTGCCAAACTGGATGAACTTTTGACTTTAATGAAAGAGAATGAAGCCTGTTATGATGATGTGGTGGCGAATGACCGGGAAATCCTTGCTAAGTATCAAGAGCTGGAACAGTGTAAGAAGGTGGAAATGGCTTTGCACAGAGATCTGGCGGCAGGGATTATTTCCATAGATGAATATGAGCAGTTTAAAGAAAATTTTGCTCGTAAGTCCGCAGAGATAGAGGAAACAATCAGAAAATTGCAGGCGGAGATAGAAACAGTTTTTAAAGAAGGACTGTTTGCGAATGAATGGATTGATACATTTACGAAAAAAGGAAATATCACATCGTTAGATAGAAGTATCGTTCTGTCATTAGTGGAGAAAATTACTGTTTATGAAGAAAACAGAATTGAGATCACCTTTAAGTATCAGGATGAATACGAAACCTTATGTAAAATTACAAGTAGTATTGCCTGCAATCCTACTGGGCACATTCCGGCATCTATGAAGGGGGTGGGCATCAATGGCTAGGACAGCGGACAGGTATAGAAAGAACTATGTTAAAACAAAGAAAACTGACAAAGTATATCAGGTTGGAGATTATTTAAGGCTATCGGTGGACAGTGACTATACAGGGAGCGACTCCTTAGAAAATCAAAGAAAGCTGGCACAGGAATATATAAGTAGACGTCCTGACCTGAATATAGTAAGAGAATATGTTGATGATGGGAAAACAGGAACAGATTTTTCACGTCCGGCATTTAGCCGGATGATAGCAGATATGAAAGCAGGAATCATTGACTGTGTGATTGTCAAGGATTTATCCCGGTTTGGAAGGGAGTACATAGAAGCCGGCAATTATATTGAGAAGGTATTTCCGTTCTTAGGTGTGCGCTTTATATCCATTGTTGACAGGTATGATAGTGCTGATGCAGATTGCAGCAGAGAACTTTTGCTTATTTCTCTTAAAAACCTTATGCATGAGATGTATGCAAGGGATATTTCCAAGAAAGTAGGAAGCACCTTTCGGACGAAACAGGAAAAAGGGATGTTCTATCGCAGTGCTACGATTCCTTATGGATATAAGATGAATGGAAGTGGTACGAATTATATGATCTGTGAGCAGACAGCTCCGATTGTACGGGAGATATTTAAACAGTGCGGCGAGGGGATTTCTAATTATGCAATAAGCCGATGGCTGTATGATAACCATGTTTATACACCACAGCAATATGCTTTGACAGGCAGTGTATATAGGAAGCCGGAAGAAGAGCTGAAAATATGGCATTGTTCTACAATTAAGCGGCTTCTGGAAAACCCTGTTTATATCGGAAGGGTTATAAGACATCAATCAGAGCAGAGCTTTTTTGCGGGGAAAAAGGCAAGTCCAGTACCGGAACAGGAGCAGATTGTTATTGAGAATAACCATGAACCGATTATTGAAAAGTCGATGTTTGAGATTGTCCAGAAGATACTAAGTCAGACAAAGGATAAAAAAACCGAATCTGCCTGTGAACGCCAAACGGTTGTATTTGAGAGAAATATATTTCAAGGGAAGCTGTTCTGCGGCTCTTGTAAGGCAAATATGGTCAGGGTAGGCGCTTATCGCTCTGTCAATAGGGTAAAGGAGCAATACAAGATTTTTAAGTGCAGTACTCATAGAAATCACTGCGATTTATGTGATACAAGGTGGATTGCAGAGGACTTGCTGTGTGATATTCTGTATGGCACGATACGCAGGCATTTGAGTTTGATAAAAGGGATAAAGAAAAAGATAGAAAAAGATATTCGTTATTCCTTTGAAGAAAATCTGAAACAGACAGAATGGAAAAGACAAAAGATTGTGAGTACAAAGAACCTATTGGAGCAAGAGTATATGCAGAAATATTCAGATTATGCGGAAGGAAGTATCTCACAGGCGGCATTTCTGCAATATAAAAGTACCTATCATGAGAAAATAGGACTATGCGGGAAACAGGAGAATGTTTGTGCTAAAGAGGTAAAAGGGATAAAGAAGTGTCAGGCGGCTTTGCAAAAACTATTGTCGGACTGGCTTTGCTTTCAGAATACAAGGAAATTGACGGAAACAATGGTAGAAATCTGTGTTGACAGAATAGAGCTTTTTACTGATAACCGGGTGGAAATAAAGTTAAGGTATCAGGATTGCTTTTCGGTTCTTGATAGTTGGATGCAAAAGGAGGTGTGATTTTATGCTGTTTATGATTCTGGCACTGTATTTAAGGCTGTCAAAAGAAGATGGTGATATGGTTGATGAAAGCAATAGTATCACAAATCAAAGGCTCATTCTACGCAAGTTTGTGGAGCAAAAACCGGAATTTGCGGGTTTTGAGATAAAGGAATACATAGATGACGGATTCAGCGGTAAAAATTTTGAAAGACCGGGGGTTCAGGAACTATTGGAAGATGTAAAATCCGGTAAAGTGTCCATTATCATTGTGAAGGACTTCTCACGCTTTGGAAGAAACCATATTGAAGTCGGTAATTACATTGAAAAGATATTTCCATTATTGGATGTTCGATTTATCGCTGTCAATAACAGCTTTGACAGCAAAGACTATAAAGGAACGACACCAGATATGGATGTTGCGTTTGAGAATCTGATGTATGATTATTTTAGCGAAGAAAACTCTGTTAAAATTAAAAATGACCTGATGGGAAGGCGTAAGAGAGGAAAATACCTTGCTACATTTGCGGCGTTTGGTTATAAAAAATCGCCTACTGACCATAACCGTATAGTAATAGATGAGGAAGCGGCGGCTATTGTACGCATGATTTTTGAGAAGTATGCAGAATGTGGAATTAAGGCGGAGGTGGCGAGGTATTTAAACCAGAAAGATATTCCTACGCCACAAATCTATGCAGTGAAAAGCGGCAGCACCTACCAATGGAAATATCAGGGCGAAAAAAAGGTGTGGAATGGCTCTATCATAGGAAGAATTTTGAAAAATGAGATATATGTGGGAAATACAGTTTTTCACAAAAAGGAAACTATTGAGGTCGGTTCAAGAAGAACGAAATGCCTGTCGAAAGATGAATGGGAAGTCTGCGAAGGCACACATGAACCAATCATATCAAAGGAATTATTTGAATATGTGAACAGCATGGATGCCCGGACAAGCAGCATAAAAAAACTTGCAGATCGAGAAAATTTAGATAAGACGGTATATTGTGAGGGAGAAAAGAGAAAAAGGGGAAGTGCGGATTCGCCTGTTAAGGGATTGGTAAAGTGCGGTGGATGCAGACACAATATGCAGCGTCGAAGCAGATTAAATGCGTCTTATTATTGCAGATATTACTATGAAACGAAGCAGGAGGGATGTTGTCCGGAGAATGTCAAGGAAACGGAACTCATAGCAGTTGTTTTGTCAGCAATCAGGAATCAGGCAATGCTGGCAGGGGAAATGGGAAGGTTACAGGATTTATATAACAATCAGTTCCAGGAGCGTGTCAAGGCGGATCAGGAGCAAAAGGAGCAGCTTCAGGAACAGATTCAAAAACTTACAGATAGCAATTTTTCACTGTATGAAAGCTATGCAAAAGGTGAGATTGATGCTGACTGTTTTTTACAGAAAAAAGAAAATAACAATAAGCAGATAGAAATATATGAAGCAGAACTTAGGGCTTGCCATTCAAAAGAAACAGCAGTACCGGATGAAAAGTCTGATTTGTTAAACTTGTTAAAAGGAAAAGAAAATCTAACAGACCTTACAAAAGAGGTTGTCAGACAGCTTGTAGATGCGGTTTATGTATATGGCTGCAACCGGGTTGAGGTTGTCTTTAAGTTTCAGGACAAAAGCGTGGAAACATTGAAAAATTAAGGTTTTTATGATATTATAAGGACAGGAGAATAGGATATGACAAATGAGCAGAAAAGGGAAGAGAAACAGAAGCTGCTTTTAGAACGCTTACAGGAAATGAGTTATTTTGATGACGAATTTATGACAAAATGTCTGGAAGATTATTCCAAAGGGGTAGAACTGATGCTGCGCATTATTATGAATGATGCAAAGTTAGTTGTAAAAGAAGCACAGGTACAGGCGGTAATAAAGAACCTGCAAGGGCGTTCTATCAGAATGGATGTTAAGACAAATGATGTGTCAAAGAAACAGTACGATGTAGAACTGCAACGAGCCGACAGTGGGGCAAAGCCGAAACGTGCGAGATATAACAGCAGTTTAATGGATGCAAATTCCATTCTTCCGGGAGATGATACGGAAATGCTGGCGGAAACGTATGTGGTATTTATTACAGAGAATGATGTGCTTGAAGGTAATCTCCCGATTTATCATATTGACAGGACAATTCAAGAAACAGGGGCGTTGTTTAATGATAAAGCACATATTATATATGTAAACGGAGAGATTAAAGATGATACACCATTAGGGCGGTTGATGCACGATTTAAGCTGTGCTGATCCAGACGATATGAATTATAAGGAATTAGCAGACCGGGCAAGATATTTCAAGAAAGATGAGGAAGGACGAAAAATTATGAGTAAAATCATGGAGCAGCTTTTAAATGAAGAAAAAATTGAAGCAGCAAAGCGTATGCTGGAAAGAGGAAAAATGACAAAAGAGGAAATTGCAGAGGATTTAGATTTGCCATTGAGTGTAGTGGAAAGACTTGAGAATGATTTACAACTGGCATAATGAATTTTGCGGTGGATTGTGAAAGCAGGAACTCATGAAACGGAGAAATCCTGCTTTTATTATATTGATTTTCTTGTTTTGGTATTATTCAACAATAAGAGAAAGGAAAAAACCATTATTACAAGATATTTTTCACAAAGTTCGTGTCACTAACTTGACACAAGGGGGACTGCGGGCAATGAACGATTTGGAGGAGCTTGAACGGGAGCGGGGAAACAGCGAATATGTAGACGTGGGAGCATCAACTGGTTCTTTGGGGAGTTTGACAAATTATGGAGCGAGAACCGCCAGCAATGAGATGTGCACGTTTCTAGTGATGAATATTTCATCTTTACAGTTGATACCAGTGAATATTATCGCATATCGCAGCCAGTATGGAAGTGCGAATCCGGCAGCAGTCATAGCACCAGCGATTGTGGCGACATTTTTTAGTACGGTTGTGGCGGTGGTATATTGTAAAATCATGAATAGAAAGCAGGGAGTATAAAGCTCAATGTCATTTAGATAAGGACAACATTGCAGTTAGGATTCTTTTTACAGCGAGTAAACATTTTGTTTATTCGCTGTTTTTCTATATTTAAAAGCATTCAACGTAATAAATTTGTACGACAAACAGACAGATGCTTTCATCTGTCTTAAAAATGGTATATACTAATATTTGATTAGGCTGCTCTATATAGAAAGCTTATCGCGGACTGGGGTTTGACTTTGCGAGGGTCTGTTCTCCCAGAACGTACAGGAAGAAGCTCATGTCCGATTAGATACTCTACATCGGGTGGAGC
>KE159628.1:185386-253105 GCA_000403335.2 Lachnospiraceae bacterium MD335 | reverse complement strand
TCCGTTTCTGGATTCTTTGTAAACAACCAACGGTAAGAATCCATCTCTGTAATAATGGATAATAGTTTTTGCTTTACCTCTGTAGAATAATTCATTGTGTAATCCTCCTTGCAACCAAGATGTTTTCTTGATTACAAGGGCCGCTCTGACTATCTTTCTTTTTAGATAGTCAGAGCGGCCACACATTTGGTTTATCCTGTCAAGTGCTTTATGAAATTATACAAAAAAGAACAGGGTACATATTTCTACATACACTGTTCTTTGCATCGTCCTTATCTAAATGACATTGGATTCAAGAGCAGATATTTTTTCATTAGGCGTGGTTACGTATGAATGCATTACTGGAACGAATCCTTTTAGAGAAGGATCAGATAATGCACTTGAAGTTTTGCAAAAAACGGAAACTATTACACCCGTACAGTATTTAATAAAAGGAGATACTCAAAGTCAATTTATGGCATTATTGGGAACTATGATGGGTAAATATCCCTCAAGGCGCCCTAAAACTGCGGAACAGGCATTAGGATGGTTAAAAGCTGCAAAACAAACATTTGTGTATGATTAAAGGGAGGACAGAATGGAATTATTTATACAAATGGGACATAATACCCGTAAACTTGCAATGGAACATTTGGAAGATTTTGGCAGTGGTACAGTTATTTTAAGTCCTATGAATATTGCACCGAACAAAATAAAAGATTGTTCAGATGAGGTTCATAGAAAGAATGGTACAGTTCTTGTTGATCCTCAGTTGTATTATCCGAGAAAAATTCAGAAAAAATTATCTGAGTATGCGTTTTGGCCACAAGATGATATTACTGCATTGGAATCCGGACACTTTGATAAGGTAGTGCAGGAACTTTCATATCTTAATAGAAATATTGAAGCAGATATGTTTATATTGCCATCAAATACTACAAAAAGAATAGACGAGGTATGGAATAAAGTTCAAAGAATTATCATACAAAGCGCTAAAGAATTTTTGCCGGATATAGAGCGTATACACACAATAGCTTTATCAAGTGATGTTGTCAATGATGAAGTGCAGATGGAAAGGATTATTTCATTTGTAGAGGAGTGGGATGTGGAAGGTGTATATATAGTTTGTGAGCATCCACAAAAATATTATTTAGTTGATAAACCATTGTGGGTATCTAATATAATGTCTTTGACAGCAGGAATTAAGAGACAACACAAAAAAGTTATTGTAGGATATGCAAATCATCAACTACTGTGCATGGCATTGACAAAATGTGATGCGATAGCTTCTGGAAACTTTTTGAATCTTCGGTGGTTTAAACCAGAACATTTTGAAACAATAGAGGAAAAACAACCTAGTCGGCGTGCAGTATGGTATTATTGTCCACAGGCATTATCAGAGTATAAAATTCCCTTTTTGGACATTGCCAGCCGAATGAATTTATTAAATAGAATGGAGCCTCCTAAATTGATGAAGAATTTATACAGCGATATGCTCTTTAGTGGAAGTTTGCCTACATCAACAGGTTTTAGTGAGAAACTGGCATGTAGGCATTATCTTTATTGTTTAAGGAAACAATGTCAGGGAAGTGTAAGAGAAACATATAAAGAAACAAAAGATGCATATCTTGCAATGTTAGGAACGGCAGAACAGTTACTGTCTGGATTGGGGGATAAGGGTATTAGAGGACAGGATAGGGATTTTTCAGAAATTTGTGATGTCAATAGAGCTGCAATTTCTGCTTTTGATATGGCATATCAATTTCCTCTTTCAAAGGAATGGGAAAATATATAATTGAAGTTAGATATGGTGTATTTGGTAAGGCAAATGCATAAGTTAATAATTGAAATAAAAAAGCAGGATAGCTTAATACAATGGCATTCTGCTTTTTATAATATTTTTTGTGATAATATGTTTATATCATCATAAGAAATATTATAAAATGATGCATTTCAATTTTTCAAAAAGTACGTGTCACTACCTTGACTCAAGGGGGGGCTGCGGGCAGTGAGTGATTTGGAGGAGCTGGAACGGGAGCGGGGAAACAGAGAATATGTAGACGTGGGAGCATCAACTGGTTCTCTGGGGAGTTTGACAAATTATGGAGCGCGAACCGCCAGCAATGAGATGTGCACGTTTCTTGTGATGAATATTTCGTCGCTGCAGTTGATACCGGTGAATATTATTGCTTACCGCAGCCAGTACGGGAGCGCCAATCCGGCGGCAGTCATTGCACCTGCAATTGTGGCGACGTTTTTCAGTACGGTGGTGGCGGTGGCTTATTGTAAAATCATGAATAGAAAGCAGGGAGTTTAAAGCTCTCTGCTTTTTGGATTAACTGTCCAATGCATTATGTGAAAATATGGAGTATAATGTAATTTATCAAATCAGTTTTGGATACATTACTGTGAAGTCGGTACAATGTTTTCATGTAGAATAGGGGAGGTACAACAAAAATGGGATAAACGAAATTCATTTGAAAGAACAGGATTTTTATGTTACGATAATGGCACAGAACTGTTTTGTGCCAAAAGACAATTTTAAAATGGTCATATGAAAGCGGGAGGAAGTGGACAAAAGATGGAACACGATAATTTTTGGGATTGGGATAACGGTGAGGGGCGAAGGATTTCATCGGTATATCAGGATGAGGAAGCACAAACGGAAACAGATCAGACGAATAAGACATCGGATGCGGAAGATCAGAAGGATGAAGCGGGGGAAATAGAACCGCAGCCTACACAAATTACGGAAAACGAAAAAAATCAAACACAGACAGATTTCGTTCTCATTGACGTTCCTGCAACTGAAAAATCCGATGCACAGCAGAAGCCCCAAAGGGCGGACTGCCAACAAGACAATTACCGGCAAACTGACTTTCATTCAATGATACCGGTACAAAACACACAGCAGAATCACCAGGAAAGACAACAAAAATCAAACCAAAGTAAAACCGCAAACCATAGTTCACAGTTTTCTTTCGACGACATCTGCGAAAACAAGGTATCGGCAATTGCCGCATACTTGCTGGGACCTGTCGGAATCATTATTGCACTGCTGATAGCGCGCGATTCCGCATACACCGCATTTCATGTACGCCAGGCTCTTAAGCTTACAATAAGCAGCGTGATCCTTGAAATTGCCGCCGCGGTTTTTGTACTGTTTGGACTGATACCGTTTATGGGCATTATTTTTAAGCTGGTATTGGTACTTATATGCGCCGCATGGATAGGAGTTTTGGTACTCCGGCTTATTGCAGTTGCACAGGTATGTGACGGAGAGGCGCGGGAACCTGCGATAATCGGAAAGTTAAACTGCTTTCAATAATGAATATTATGGAAGATTTAAGGAAACAAATCAGACATGCATACGGCAGCCATATCGCAGCTTTTTTTCTGCAATGCGGCTGCTGATTTTTTTGTAATATTCATATTTACTAATAGGAAGACATTCTCCGGTTGTCAGTGCAACATGGTTGCGATTATAGGAGGAAACGTAGTTTGTGTTAACCAGATAAGACTGATGAATCCGCAGAAATGACCGCCTTTTTTCGGAAACAAGCGCTTCGACATCGTCCAGTTTTTTGTAAAAAGCGTTATGATGATTTTCTTCTGCACAGACAATACGCGTGCGGCGCCCCTCGGAGACAAAATACTTGATGCTGTCATAGGGTGTATGCAGATAAGACGGGCGTTTATAGTAAGAAAATGCGTTTTCCTTGTCGAGTGCTGCTTCGTAAGCGAGAACGGCATAGGCCCAAAGTTGTTTTCGGCTCTTATTCGGGATGATATAGAGCGGCTCCAAGAGAATGTCGTTTGGGGGATTGATGTAATTTCGGTTTTGAAATGTGACGGAGACAAGCCGTGGATTAAGTTCCTTTAATGAGAGCGCTGCCATACGGATTAGCCCATACTCGCCCATAATATCAAAGAAGAATAAATCAAGGCGTTTACGCTGAATGCCGCGCCGCAGCTCGGCGGTATTGTGGTAACAACAGATATTGTAATCAACACCGCGCAAGTCAAAGCACTTGCAAAGCTCCGTATATAAAAATGAAAGCTCTGCGTCGTTTTCAAAACAAAGTCCAATGTTAATCATACAAAAACATCTCCTTAAAAATTAAATGAATACTAATAGAGGGGAACCGGGCAGAAACACCCATAAGAAGGTACGCTTTGCGAGGCACGCCTGCTTCGCCTGGCGCTGGTATAATGCTTGTCAATTTTATACCACAAAAAGCATCATATATGAAAAAAGCTATATAGTATATAGGACAAAAGTACCAAATAAAAGAGTTTTTGATATTTATTTAACAAACATCAACTGTTTCCAAATGCAATATACATAGATTAAGTTCTATCATGTCAAAAGGATGCGAACCGAATGGCACACTTGTCAACAATTCTGATTCCTGCACTTGTTTTTTATATCATCGCAATGGGACTTTCCCAAAAAAAGGATATTTACGCATGTTTTACAAAGGGAGCAAAAGACGGAATAAAAACGGTTATAGACATTGTCCCCACATTAATCGGTCTGATGATTGCGGTCGGCGTGCTGCGCGCGTCAGGCTTTTTGGATTTTATCGGGGGGATTATGGGGCATTTGGTTAGTCTCCTTACTACGGACTTTCCAAATGAACTGATTTCCCTCTTTATTGTGAAGCTGTTTTCGGCGTCGGCGGCAACCGGTCTTGCGCTTGATATTTTCAAGGAATATGGAACGGATTCGTTTGCCGGTCTTGTGACCTCGCTTGCACTTGCAAGTACGGAAACTGTATTTTACACAATGTCCGTGTATTTTATGGCGGCAAAGGTGACAAAGACGCGCTGGACACTTGCAGGAGCGCTGCTTTCTACGTTTGCCGGTCTTGTGGCAAGTGTTGTTATTGCAGGAGTCTTGTAAAAAATAACAGTTCTCTTCGACATTTTTGCACAAAATAATTGAATAATTGTGCAAATTGATATATAATTTATATGGTGAAATCTCTAACTATGAAGAAAATGGTTAGGGGTTTTTCAAATAATTGCGATGACAAGAAGGACGTTTCATATGGACAGAATTTTGATAGCGGAGAGTAATACAGAGCTGGCATCTCAATTAAGGGGGGTTTTTGCGGACGCAAACAATTATCCGATGAGCTGCGATACGATAAAAAAGACACGCACAATGCTGGAATGTGAGGAATGGGCGCTTGTTTTGGTTGACGAAAAGATGACCGACGGAAGCGGACTTGATTTACTGGAGTATATCAGCGAGGGTATTATTGTAATTATGATACTGGCTGAGGATACAAAGCTTAACGAGGACGGATTGCGAGGATATGGTGTGGCGGATTATATCAAAAAACCGTTTAATCCCATTGTCTTAAAGGCAAAGGTCGGCACACAGCTCCAAAAAAAGCATACCCGATTTGACGACGGCTCCAGTGCCCGATTTGACGCGCTTGGTGTGGCATTCCCCGAATTTATGGTGGGAGATAAGACCGTGTACATTGATAAATATGAATTTGATTTTGACCATAAAGAGTACAAATATAAGGAAAAAAATATTATGCTTGGGGATTTGGAGCAGTGTCTTTTAAAGCTTCTTGTTGAAAACAGAGGTGTAGTTCTCAAGAAAAATACTCTTATGGAACGCTTGAATGCGGAACTTGGGAAAGAGATTGACGGCGATATTCTTGCGGAGACCGTGCAGGTATTGATGCAGAAGCTGCATGCGTTCCGGTATATTAAAACGATATTCGGCATCGGATATATGTGGACAGCCTATAAAGATATGTAAAATACAGTATGTTTGACGGAGAAGGTTTATGTGGAAAATAATTTGTGAAATAAATAACAAATGGGATGTGCGTTTTATAAAGCATGTGATATACGGCGCATTTCTGATGGCATTATTTATCATTACACTATGGGTCTGCATCGACTCGCCTGTGCAGTATCATTTCAATGAGCTGGCAAATAATGATGTATGGTTTGGCGATAATTGGCATTATGCGGGAGACAATACGCTTGTAACTTCCCAGGGCGAGCGGTATTTAAGGATAAAAGCGTCAGACGGAAAAGCTGTCATTACAAAGGTAATGGACTATACACCGGACGTTGACGAATACATGTGCTTTCGCGTGAGGGCACAAGACGTTTCGGTCTATGTCAATGACAGGCTGCTTTATCAAAATATGTACGAAGAAAAATACCGAAGCTACGCAAAACAAATATACCTTCTTCACCAAATGTCCGTAGATGGCGTACAGGAAGGAGATATTATTACAATTGAACTTTCTTCTGAGGGGCGGGATTATTTCAGAATGCAGTTTAACGCAATCGGAGATCGGTATGCGCTGACGAGATATATTATACAAAAATCAGGAAACAGTCTGGGTATATGCATTGCTGCGTTCCTTATCATTCTTATGAACACGGTTGTAACACACTCACATATTTTGGCGGAAAAGTTACACGATATGCGGTCACTTAACTGGCTTTCTTTATTTTTAGGATTGGCGATGATTTATCTTTTTGCGGATTCGGGCTGTATGGAAATATTTGTGGGAAGAACAGGCGTAGTCAGCTGGTTTCATTCTGTTTCATTGATCCTTTTGCCGATTCCGTTTATCCTTTTCACGATGAATGCGTTTTTTCCGGGACATAAACGATATGAGACATTGGTATTCATAAATGTTGTGCTCTGTATCATAGCTGTAAGCTGTTTTGTACTGTTTGCGTATAATATGGTTCATTTTTTTGCATGTATACATATGTTGATTATTGCAGACATTGTCGTATGCATTATCAGCTTCATACAGGAGAAAATTACGCCGGCACCGGAGGTCGTAGGCGGATTCGGCGCCATATTTGTCGGCGCTATGGCGGGAATTGCGGCATATTGGCATAGTATTGCAATGCCGGCGTCCGTGATTTTCGGTTACGGACTTTTAATTTTCAGCGTGTGTATGCTGACATGGGTTGTGAGAAGCCGCTATGAGCTTTATAAGATGCGGTGTGAGGCGGACCAAATATTTATGGAACGGGATAAGAAGGCGGCGGAGAAAGCAAACGAGCAGAAAAGCCGTTTTCTGTCACATATGTCGCATGAAATCCGTACGCCGCTCAATGCAATTCTTGGAATGAATGAATTGATTATGCGTGAAGCGGTAAATGAGAACGTGAAACAATATTCGAACAATATTCAAAATGCAGGGAATACGCTTTTGGGAATTATCAATGATGTACTGGACTTTTCCAAAATAGAAACGGGAAAGATTGACATTATTGATGCGGAATATTCGCTTTCCGCATTGCTGAATGATATTGTCGTTATGATACAAGGCAGGGCGGATACAAAAGGACTTGAGCTTCAGATTGAGGTGGACGGTAACATACCGGATGCGCTTTACGGAGACGAGATTCGCGTCAAACAGGTGATTATCAACCTGATGACGAATGCCGTAAAATATACAAAAGAGGGCTGGATTAAACTCAGTGTAGGAATGCGGGCCGTGTCAAACTACCTTGATGACGATAATATTGTAATTATTGTACGGGTATCGGATAGCGGTATGGGTATCAAGGAAGAAGAAAAGGATACGCTTTTTAAAGAGTTTGCGCGTCTCGACCAGCAGAAAAACAAGGCCATAGAGGGAACGGGATTAGGGCTGAGCATTACAGCGCAGCTTGTGACCTTAATGAAGGGAAAAATCAGTGTAGACAGCGTTTATGGCGAAGGATCTGTTTTTACTGTGGAAATACCGCAGCGGATTACGGCTTATGAGCCGATAGGGGACTATAAGAAACGGTTTGAGGCACTGGCAGATGAGAAACTGCGCAAGGAGCAGGAGAGCAGCCGGGAGGAGATGCATTTTGCAGGTAAGCGTGTATTTGTTGCGGATGATAATGAAATGAATCTTGAGGTGATTGCCGCGCTTTTAGAGATGCTTGATATTGAGGTTACAAAGGCAGGCGGAGGGCAGGAAGCGATTAACCGCCTTGACAAGGAAAAATTTGATTTAATCCTTACAGATGATATGATGCCAGAGATTGGAGGAAAGCAGGTGATGCGTCATATTCGCGACACCGAAAGCTCCGTGAGTCATGCGACGCCGATTGTAGTTCTTACGGCAAATGCGATGGCAGGTGCACGGGAAGAGTATATTGCACTAGGGTTTGACGATTATATGACCAAGCCGATTGATGTGAATCTCTTGCAAAAAATACTAATAAAATATTTAAAATAGCCCTTTTTTTAGTGGATTAGACGGTTTTTATATGGATAACAATTTTTTACCATTAAAAACATTGACTTTTTCCGAAAAAAAGCAGATACTGATAGTCAGTGCGAACTATATAATGAGCGGGTTGCTTACAAATGGGAGGAATTGGTGTGTTAAAGAAAGAAGTTATGGTAAAAGACATTGATAAGAAGTATGATCATCCTTTGGCTGAAATTGTTCAGATTGCCAGCCAGTATAGATGCGAAATATTACTTGAATATGACAAGTACAGAATCAATGCTAAAAGCATCATGGGAATTATCGCCTTTAATCCTTCTGAAGGTATGAATGTGACAATCGCTGCTGACGGGAACGATGAGGATGACGCAGTGGTCGCGCTTGAAAAATTTCTGCAATGTCAATAAAAGACTGTTTTTGGATAATAAGCCTAATCTTTACGATTGGGCTTTTTTTATATAAAAATATATGCTATACTATTGTCAGACAATTATTCTATTTGCCCAAAACAGGCATAAACAACGAAAAAATGCACAGAATAGAGAAAGACTTTTTATTAATTAATTTGGAGGCATAGATATGAGAGTTGCATTTTATTCAACAAAGCCCTATGACAAGATATTCTTTGAGCCGTTAAGCCGCGAATATGGCATAGAGCTGCATTTTTTTGAAGTACCTTGTAATGAGGAAACCATTCCGCTGGCAGCAGGGCATGATGCGCTTTGTATTTTCGTAAATGATTATCTAAACGAGGAGATGATTGACAGTATTGCCGCAATGGGAGTGCGCGCGGTGCTGCTTCGAAGCGCAGGATTTAATCATGTGGATATTAAAGCGGCGGCGCGTAACAATATTCCGGTGCTGCGTGTGCCAAGTTATTCGCCGGAGGCGGTTGCTGAATTTGCGATGGCGATGCTATTGACTGTCAACAGACAAACGCATCGTGCTTACACCAGAACGAGAGACTTTAACATGAACATCAATGGTTTTATGGGAACAGATTTGCACGGGAAAACGGCGGGCGTTATCGGTACAGGGAAGATTGGCCAGGCGATGATTAACATTTTGCGGGGCTTTGGCATGGAAATTATAGCGTATGATCCTTATCCGAACAGTTCGCTGGATGTAGAATACTGTGACAAGGAAGATGTGTTCCGACGCGCTGATGTTCTGACACTGCACTGTCCGCTGACGCCTGAGACAAAACATATTGTACAGGAAAAAACGATTGAGCTGATGAAAAACGATGTGTATCTGATTAATACTTCACGCGGAGATTTGATAAGGACAGATGATTTGATCGAAGGTCTTTTAAAAAAGAAATTCGCCGGTGTAGGTATTGATGTGTATGAGGAGGAGAATGGTGTATTTTACGAGGATTGTTCGAATGAAATTATCGCAGATGAGAATTTGGCAAGGTTAATGACCTTTCCGAACGTGCTTGTGACTTCACACATGGGCTTTTTTACAAAGGAGGCGGTACGTGCCATTGCGGATGTGACGTTAAAGAATGCTGATGCAGTGAACAGGGGACTGGAGCTTGTGAATGTCGTAAAGGCAGATATGGGATAGAAGAAACAAAAAAGGGGAACGACATTGGAGAGTAATGTGATAAAGCCGTTGAGGGTGACGGTCAGACCTGCATACCGTAATGAGTGGGATGACGCAATGGCGCTTGCGTGGCGCGTTTTCATGCAGTTTGAGGCAAAGGATTATCCGCCGGAGGGTATTGAAAGCTTTCAGGATTTTATTACGGATTCCGTGCTTTACCGTATGTTTTTGCTGGGAGAATATCAACTGTTTGCAGCATATGACAACGGACGTATGATCGGTATGATAAGCCTTCGGAACCAAACGCACATTTCCCTGCTGTTTGTAGATGCAGCGTATCACAGGCGGGGGATTGGAAGGCGTCTGATACAGTATGTAGGCGACTATGTGTTGCGGGAGGAAGGACACGGCTTTGTCACAGTGAATGCGGCGCCGTATGCGGTAGAGTTTTATCACCGTGTTGGTTTTACGGATACGGATGTCCGGCAGATTCAAGATGGAATATGGTATACGCCAATGAGGAAATGCATAAAAAATTAAACGAATGAGGAGGAATTCCAAATGGCAGTTGAATATATTACAAGCAGAAATATGATTAGTTTGATTTATGAGACAATGCGGGTCATGAATGTCAGCGTAGCGCACCACAGTGTGCGCGTGGGTTATATTTTGGCGAAGCTTCTCGAGTGCAGAGGTACTTATGAAAAGTATGAAATCGCTGACTTCATGATTCTTGCAATGCTCCATGATATTGGTGCGTATAAAACAGATGATGTCAGAAAGCAGCTGACTTATGAAGCGAAGCGGACTTTACCGCATTCCATTTATGGATACTTGTTTTTGAAGTATCTCTCACCCTTTGAGGAACGGTCAAAAATTGTACTTTATCATCATATGGATTATACCAAGACAAAGGATTTGGACTTTCGTTACCGGTTTGAGCTTGAGCTGTTGAAAATCGCGGAAATGATGGATATTTGGTACAAGGCATTCGGCGATAAATTTGAATATTCCATGATAAACAGATATTCGGGTACGAAGTTTGACCCGGAAGCAGTTGCGCTGTTTGAGGAGGCAACCAAGAAGGATGACTTTTTGGAGCGCATTAAAAACAATACATTTGGCGAGGAAGTTGACGAGTACGAGGATTATGTGCTGTTGTCTGATGAGGAGAAGGAAAAGTACCTGAAAATGCTGATGTACTGTACGGGACTTCGGGATGAGTCGATGGTTTCGGAGACCATTTCGGTGATTTCGGTGAGCCGTGAGCTTGTGCGGAAACTGAATTTGAGTGAAAGTGATAAAAACGAAGTCTACTATGCGGCGCTTTTGCATGATATTGGAATGCTTGCAATTCCAAGCCAGCTGCTGCAGGCTCCCAGGAATTTAAATGAAGAGGAAAAGAACCTGATTAAGACGCATGTTGAAATTATGGAAAAAATGCTGGAGGGTAAAATTTCTCCCAACATTATCAAAATTGCGGCTGCACACCACGAGCGGTTTGACGGAAGCGGCTATCCAAAAGGGCTTAAAGGGAGCGCGATGACAAATAAGGATGCGATTTTGCAGATCTCAGAATATGTGGTAAATGCGATGGATGAAAAGCCGTACAGAAGGGCGTATACAAAGAAGGAAATTACGGACAACTTAAACAACGGTATTATATCCGGTACATATGAAGCAATTGTCACTGATACGTTTATGAAACATTATGATGATATTATTGAACTCGCGGAGGATAAGGCGGATTTGGCGCTTATTATGTATCAGAAGCTGCTGCGCAATTATAAGCAGGTTTACAACAGTTTGGCATAATTGTGCCTGCCTGATTTATGGAAAGGAAGTTAGAGCAGTATGTTTAAGTTGGACAGTCCGTTGGTGAATTTTCTGAATAAGGTTGCGGACATATTGATTTTGGGCGTGGTCTTTATGATTGCGTGCATTCCCGTAATTACCGCAGGCGCAGCATTTACGGCGGCGTATTACATGGGTTTTAAGATGGTGAAAAACGAAGAGACCTATATTATTAAAGGATTTTTTAAGGCATTCAGGGATAACTTTAAACAGGCGACCATTATATGGATTTTCGTGTTGCTGCTGTTCGGTGTAATTTTGGCGGATTATCGGATTATTCTGTATTCAGGCGTTGCGTTTGCGTCGTGGATTCGGATTGCGATGGTTTCCGTTTCCCTGGTTGCCGCACTTGGCGTTGTGTTCCTGTTTCCGTTACAGGCGCGTTTTCAGAATACAGTAAAGCACACCATAAAAAATGCTTTTCTGATGGCGCTTTCGCACCTTCCGAGTGCAATTCTTCTTATTCTAATATATGCTGTGCCGTATTTTCTTTTGTGGCTTGTGCCGCGGATTTTTCCGCTGGTGTTTCTGCTCGGCTTTGGGGGAATCTTTTATTTTAAGAGCTTTGTGCTTTTAAGGGTATTTCGGAAGTATGAAAGTACAATCGATGCGGATGCCGAAGAAGCAGAGGATTCTGCCGAAACGCAAGGCGGTATTTTTGCCGAGAGCGAGCGTATGGAACGCGAGGGGAAGGAAAAGTAAGATAAGAATTGGGCAATCTGTATAGGATATATGGGATTGGTTGGTCAAGTTGACTAACCAATATGGAAAATATTGGATTTGTGTATATTGGGTGAGCAATTTTTACATAACCCCGCAAAAATCTTTGTTGAATTATGGCACTAGCAATTTGGTGCGTTTTAATTTATACTAAGACTATGTAAAAAACGATATATCTTAATTCCCGCAAGCAACGAGTCAAGTGACTGCTTGCAGACATTTGACGACTGCCGCGAGGGTCAAATAGCTCGTGGCTTACTGCGAGGTATTTGACTATATCGGCAAATTAAAAAATAATATTAGGAGGCTGTTTAAAATGGCAAGTTTATCATTAAAGAACGTTTGCAAGGTATATCCGAACGGATTTGAGGCAGTTAAGAATTTTAATCTTGAAATCGCAGATAAAGAGTTCATCATTTTCGTTGGACCTTCAGGATGCGGTAAGTCTACAACACTTCGTATGATTGCAGGTCTTGAAGATATTTCTTCAGGTGAGTTGAGAATCGGCGACAGAGTTGTTAACGACGTGGAGCCGAAGGACAGAGACATCGCGATGGTATTCCAGAACTACGCTCTGTATCCTCATATGTCAGTATATGACAACATGGCATTTGGTCTGAAGCTGAGAAAGGTACCGAAGCCGGAAATCGACAAGATGGTTCGCGATGCGGCAAAAATTCTTGACCTTGAGAAGCTCCTTGACAGAAAGCCGAAGGCTTTGTCAGGCGGTCAGAGACAGCGTGTTGCTATGGGTCGTGCGATTGTACGTAATCCTAAGGTATTCCTCATGGACGAGCCTCTTTCAAACTTGGATGCTAAGCTGCGTGTACAGATGCGTATTGAGATTGCAAAGCTTCATCAGAGACTTGGAACAACCATCATCTATGTTACACATGACCAGACAGAGGCTATGACGCTTGGTACTCGTATCGTAGTTATGAAGGACGGTATTGTACAGCAGGTAGATACACCGCAGAACTTATATGACAGACCGCAGAACTTGTTCGTTGCAGGTTTCATGGGTTCTCCGCAGATGAACTTCATTGACGCAAAGGTTGAGGTTAAGGGTGATACGGCTTACTTAAACGTAGCAGACCTCTCAATTGCGCTTCCTCCCGCTAAGTCTAAGAAGTTAATCGACGGCGGCTACAACGGAAAGCTTGTTACATTCGGTATCAGACCTGAGGATATTTATGATTCTCAGATGATGGTAGAGGCAAAGGCTGACAGCACATTCAGCACAACAATCCGTGTATACGAGCTTCTCGGTGCAGAAGTATTCTTGTATGCTGATATTGCTGAGTTCCCTATCACGGCAAGAGTTGATCCTAGAACAACGGCAAGACCGGGCGACAAGGTTAAGTTTGCTATGGATGTCGAGAAGATCCATGTATTCGATAAGGAAACAGAGAAGGTTATTACAAACTAATATTCTGTATTTCTGAAAAGCGATTATATACCCCCGATAGATTTTCTGTCGGGGGTTTTGTATACACGGAGGGAGAAAATATGATTTCAAATCAAATGATTCAGGCAAGCATTGACGAGCTGAAAAGTATTACAAAAGTTGACTTCTGTGTTATTGATATGGAAGGTATCGTGGTTGCGTCGACGTTTGAAAATAAGGATGTTTCACAGGAGTTGGTTGAGAATTTCGCAAGCTCGCCTGCGGACAGCCAAATTGTCGGCGATTATCATATGCTGAAGGTACTTGAGGAAAAGGAGGTCAGCTATGTGCTGATTTCAAAAGGAACAGGTGCTGCCGATGCGTATATGATTGGGAGAATTGCGGTAAGTCAGATACAAAATTTGATGATTGCATATAAGGAACACTTCGATAAGAGCAACTTTTTTCAGAATCTCCTATTGGATAATTTTCTTTTGGTTGATATTTACAACCGCGCGAAGAGGCTGCACATTGCGCCGGATATGCCGCGTGTAGTGTACTTGGTGGAGGCGCAGAATGATAAAGACAATGTTTCGATGGAGCTTTTAAAAAATTTATTTGCGGAGCAGCCGGGGTATTATCTGACGGCGGTGGAGCAGAAAAACATTATCATTATCAAGGAGCTTGTTTCGGTGGATGCTTATGACGAGGTGGCGCGGGAAGCGCAGGTTATTGTAGACATGATGAACTCGGAAGCAATGCTGATTACAAGGGTTTCTTACGGTACGATCGTGGGTGAGCTTAAGGAAGTGTCCAAGTCCTATAAAGAGGCGAAAATGGCGATGGATGTGGGTAAAATTTTCTATATGGAGAAACCGATTAATGCCTACAATACACTTGGAATTGGCAGGTTGATTTATCAGCTTCCGATTAATCTCTGTCGTATCTTTATTACGGAAGTTTTCGGAGGGAATGTTTTGGATGATTTGGATGAGGAATTGCTTACAACGGTTCAGAAGTTCTTCGACAATAATCTTAACGTGTCGGAAACATCAAGACAGCTTTTTGTACACCGCAATACACTTGTATACAGGATTGAGAAGCTGCACCAAGCCACGGGTCTTGACATCCGCAAATTTGAGGACGCGTTGACCTTTAAAATTGCACTCATGGTTGTAAATTATATGCGGTATATTGATTCGCTGCAATAAATAACAATGGTTCTAAACCTCCTTTTGTGGACATACATTATTGTATGGCGAACACGGAAGGGGGCTTTTTAATGCAGTTTTTCTATATAGATTTTATGAACGGAGACCGGAAGGAACGCAATGTGGGTTTTCTGCGGGTGGAACGCAGCGGGATCTGCGTGGGATTGCGCGGTGTTCCCTTACAGTGCGGAAACCGGTGCAGTGTTTATGCAGTTGGGGAAACCGGTGAGAAGTGGTATTTGGGTGAAGTCGCCATTCAAAACGGATATGGCATGGAAAAGCTGAGTTGGGAGGACATCGAAGGCTTTGAAAAATGTGTCCGTGTCGAGATACCATTTCATGGATATAGAAAAGGTCTTTGTGTGCTTCGGGAGTGTACAGGAACTGCGTCGAAGCAGACAGAAAGTGATTCTCAGAATGCACAGGCAGCGGAGAATAAGGAAGAAAATAGGACAATATATAGTATAAATTATGCAAACTCAGACCTTCCGGAGAAGCTCCCGCAGGATAAATGGGAGCAGCTGACCGATACTTATCCGCAGGTTCATATTTTTCCGGAAGCGCAGTCATTGCTGATTAAACCTAAGGATCTTGTGGTGCTGACACAACGCTATCATAGTCTGATTTCCAACTCGTTTGTGCTGCACTCCTACTACAATTACAGACAGCTTCTGCTGTTTCGGTTTGAGGGAAAACAGTTGGCGGACAGCAGGCTTCAGGCGGCAAACTCGGACGGAGCCAATGTGGAGTATTATCTTGGTGTTGCGGGTGTTTATTATGAGAGGGAGAAACGGATTGCGCAGATGTTTGGGTTTGAAGGGTTTGACATCGGTGAGGCGCGGATGCGTGGAGAGGAAAAAAGGGAGATTTATGAGGGGTGTTTCGGATATTATATGAAACAGGTGGAAATTTAGGTTATATACCTCGCAGATGCGTGTTGGGAATATATGTTTGGCACAGGTGTTCGAAATAAGAGAGCGCTTCCATATCATGCGCATGAAATTCTTTTTGAAAAACGCCGGGACTCTCCACATAAGGCTGCAGGTAGTAAGCGTTTGCACCAGCTATCCATTTACAGATAGATAGGAGATCTGCTTCATCGTGAAGCTCTTTTACGAGGGTGGTTCGGAATTCATAGGAAAAGCCGTTTTCTTCTTCACAGGATTGCGATAACAGAAGCTCCACGGATTTTTTGACATCGGTCAGTGCCGGAAAACTGACAGTTGTGTCATATTTTTCGGGAGCATTTTTAATATCCATTGCACAGCAGTCAATCAGTTTATTGTCAATTAAGGATGCGAGCATAGCGGGGGAGGAACCGTTGGTGTCGAGTTTGATTTTGTAGCCAAGCTGTTTAATATCTGCGATAAAACCGGGTAAATCATTATTTATCGTGGGTTCTCCGCCTGTGATGCAGACACCCGTGAGAATTTCCTTACGCTTTCTGAGAAACGCAAAAATTTCATCCTGTGAATACGCATCAATCGCATCTGACATAAGCACAATGTCCTTATTATGGCAAAACGGGCAGCGGAAATTGCAGCCGCCCAGGAAAATCGTACATGCCACCCGCCCCGGATAGTCAAGCAGAGTGGTTTTATTTAATCCTAAAATCTTCATTTTCTAAGAATGCTCCTTTCATGTACTGCAGATTTGTGCTGCAATGCACAAACTTTTTCACATTACACAAAACCTTTTTGTTTTCTTCTCATATTATATACAAAATAACAGATTGACACAACCTGTAAAAAGTCTTATAATTAAATAAATTAATCGCTTTTTTTGAATTAAAGCGACAATTGAGGCATATGGAGGTGCCGTTTGGATTTGACTCATGGGGGAGTATAAGTAGGAAGAGGAGGTACCATTATGCGTATAGTAGAAAAGCTGCTATACGGAATTGGTGGTCTGCTTGCGCTTATACTTCTTTTTATTGCGCTCTGTAACCACAATCCCGATATAGCCGTAAAAATTGGGGAACGTCTGAAAAAACCGGACGAAGCCACAGAAACAAAGATGCCGGAGGAAGGTCAGGCAGGAAACTTTGTTATAAAAACAACAGTGACACAGGGGGAACAGCCTGCGGCGGAAAGTCCGACTTCGGACGATGATGATGCGGAGAAGAAGCTGAAGATTCCACCAAAGGTAGCTGCGCTTACAGGTTATATTCCGATTAAGTCAATCGGTACGGAAGTCACACAGGCAAAAGCAGATGAGATTTTAGAAACGCTTAGCAAAGGTGAGATTGGAGAGAAACTTACATTTGATGAGGAGTTTTATCCGTATTATGCCATGCTCAATGACACGCAGAAAGCGCTTTATCGTCAGCTGTATGCGAATGCGGATGCGATGCAGAAGAATTTTTCGCCGGTGACGGATATTACGGTGACTGACCTGAAAAATGCGTTTACGGCTGTTGTGAACGATCACCCTGAACTGTTTTGGGTGGATACGGCATACAAGTATAAATATGCGCCGCTTGGAACTGTGGCTGACATTACGCTTGTGTTTAATGTTACGGCAAACGACATTGACGGTTCCAAATCAAAGTTTGAGGACGCGGCAAAGCTCATTTTGGATAAAACCTATGGGTATTATACGGATTATGATAAGGAGAGAGAGGCGCATGATGCGTTGATTGGTTCTGTTCGGTATGATTCAAACGCACCCATGAACCAAAGTGCGTACAGTGCGCTTGTATATGGAAGAACCGTGTGTGCGGGATACGCGAGGGCGTTGCAGTATGTGCTTCAGCAGCTTGATATTCCCTGCTATTATGTTACAGGGTATGCGGGTGAAAATCATGCTTGGAATATTGTAAAGCTTGAGGACGGACAGTTTTATAACGTGGATAGTACATGGGATGATACTACACCGAATACGTATGATTACTTTAACTGCTCGGACGCGGAGTACGCAGGAAATCATATGCGCAAGGATTTGTCGATTTATCTTCCGGCATGCAGGGGGAGCAGATACAGCGGACTTGAAGTAAATCCGTCTGTGCCTTCTGATACGACGACAGTGACGCCGCCGAAAAAACCGACGACAACCGGACCGGCAACGGTCACAACAGTTACAGGAACAACAACTACGACCACGACAACGGGGGATGGTACAACGACGCAGGCGCCGGTTGTTGACAACACCGCAAATATTACGGTTCAGACCGTGCGCGGCAGTGAGGAAGGTTATATCGGAGATATTGATGACTATTATATTGAGTGCTTTGCTGCAATGATGGCGACGGATGATTATGATGTCAGCTTTGACTTGATTATCACTGATAAAGACCTTTGGGAGGATATTTATGAGGCGTATGATGAAGGCGACTGTCAGGATGGATATATTGAGCGTTATTTGGTTGAAAAGCACAGAAACAGTTGTGTGATGAGCGTTACGGCACAGGAGCGCGAGGACGGAAGCTGGCTGTTAAGCCATGCGGCAGAAATCAATTAATAGTTTTGGGCATTCATAACGGTATTAATATGGAAGTAAAACGATAGGTATATTGTAATATAATAATGACGATAATAAGTGCAGTAGTTTTGGGAAATTTTCAAAACTGCTGCATTTTTCTGTTTGATAAAAACGGGAAAGGCATCGGCGTTTGCTTTACATAGATGAAAAAAGGGGGAGCTGCGTGTGGAATTTTGGAAGCAAAGGGGATACCAAAGAGTCGTTTTGTACATTATGACATGTGTGTCAGTTTTGTTCCTGCTAAAATATATTTTGCCGTATTTTCTGCCGCTTGCCGTGGCGCTTTTGATTGTGGTGCCGCTGCAGCGGTTTTGTATCCGCGCGGAGGAAAAGCGACGTGCAAAGGGGAAACGGTGCGGCCTGTACAAAAGCAACGGAAAGGGTGTAATGGCAGGCGGCATTTTGTTTGGCATTATTCTTGTCGTGGCGCTTATCATTGTGGGTATTGGGACATTTCTGATAAGCCGTGCGCGAAATGTTGTGCGTGACGTCGGGTTTATTACGGACAGCGTTTCCGAAATTATTTCTGACACGAGTGTCAGAATTGAGGAGTTTTGGGGATTTGAGGAGGGCGCAATCAGCCGTTGGATTGATGTGTGGGTTTCCGATTTTGCGGGCAGTCTTGCACATACGGGAGACGGGTTTTTAAGCGGCAGTCTGCGGTATCTATCGGTTGCGGGACACGTCGGGACATTTATTCTTGTAAGCTTTATCTGCGTTGTTTTGTTTGCGCGCGAGGTGGAGCGCTGGCAGCAGGGACTTTTGAATCTCGCCGCTTTGGAGCCTGCGATTGACCGGCTTCTTTCTATATTAATACGCATCGGCAAAAAACTTGGCGGCATGATTAAAACTTACGCAAAAACACAGTCGATTATTTTGGTCTGTATCAGCGTGACTGCAGCAATCGGGCTTTATATCGGAGGTGTGAAAGATGCGTATTCCTATGGGATTTTGGCGGGGGTTATGGATTTTCTGCCGTTTATCGGAACGGGTATTGTTTTAATCCCGATTGGTGTCGTTCAGTTTATTCGCGGAAAGATTTTTGGTGGTATTGCGGTGATTACAACATATATTATATGTGTACTGATACGGGAGCTGCTGGAGCCAAGGCTTTTGGGGAACGGGCTTCGTTTTTCGCCGGTTGCGGTATTGATTGCGGTATATGCCGGCGTATTGTTCTACGGAATTGGCGGGGTGGTGCTTGGACCGGTGACGCTGCTGATTTTGGTGGAGCTTGGAAAGGAAATGTTTTGGTGAGTGTTAAATTATTAACATATTGACAGAAACAGACAGAATAGTATATGATATTGTAGAAAACAAGAGGCATGCAATGTGCCGCTTACAAATGGAGGCTGTGAAAAAATGAAAGCGTACGGGAAAATGAGTAAGGAGGAGCTGCTCGCACTGCAGGCGGAGCTTCAGGCACGGTACGATAAACTGAAAGGAGAGGGTATTCAGCTTGATATGTCGCGGGGGAAGCCGGGCACGGATCAGCTTGATTTATCTGCGCCCATGCTTGATGTGCTTAACAGCAAGTCGGCATTCAAGGGCGTCAACAATATCGACGTCCGAAACTATGGACTAATGGACGGCATTGACGAGGCAAAAGAGCTCTTTGCGGAATTGATGGAGTGCCCGAAGGATCATGTTATGGTGTATGGCAATTCCAGCCTCAGCGTGATGTACGATTTGATTTCAAAGGCAATGGTGCACGGTATCTGCGGCAGCACACCGTGGTGTAAGCTTGACAAGGTGAAATTTCTCTGCCCTGTTCCGGGATATGACAGGCATTTTGCGATTACGGAGAGCTTCGGGATTGAGATGATTAGCATTCCGATAGATGAAAACGGTCCGGATATGGATTTGGTAGAGCAGTATGTCAATAACGACCCTGCCGTAAAGGGCATTTGGAATATTCCCAAGTATTCAAATCCGACGGGCGTAGTGTATTCGGACGAGGTGGTAAGACGCTTTGCAGGTTTAAGACCGGCGGCGGATGATTTCAGGATTTACTGGGACAATGCGTATGCGGTGCATCATGTTTATATGGAGGATAAAGCGCAGATTTTAAATATTGCAGACGAATGCGAAAAGGCGGGCAATCCGCATATGTATTACGAGCTTTGTTCGACATCAAAGATTACGTTTCCCGGCGCCGGTGTGGCTGCGCTGATTACGTCGCCTGAAAATATTGCGGATATTAAAAAGACGGTGACGATACAGACGATCGGTTATGATAAGGTCAATCAGCTGCGCCATGTAATGTTTTTTAAGAACGCGGCAGGCGTCAATGCGCATATGGAAAAGCATGCGGCAATTTTAAGACCGAAGTTTGACGCAGTACTTGACTGTCTTGAGAAAGAGCTTGGCGGATTGGAAATCGGAAGCTGGATCAAGCCGCGCGGCGGATATTTTATTGCGTTTGAGACGCTGGAGGGCTGCGCAAAGCGTGTTGTGGCATTATGCAGGGAAGCGGGCGTGGTGATGACGCCGGCAGGTTCGACGTACCCATATAAGCGGGACGACGCGGATACGAGCATCCGTATTGCGCCTACGTGCCCGACGCCCAAGGAGCTGACAAAAGCGTGTGCGGTATTTGTGCTCTGCGTGAAGCTTGCGTCGGTTGAGAAGTATTTAACGAAAATGGCATAATCAGATGCCAAATCAGAATAATATACATTTGGAGGTAAGGATATGAAAGATATGAGCATCCGTTTTAAAATTCTCATCCCTGTCTGTATATTGGGGATTTTAGCATTTATGATTGCCGGATATAGCAAAATCAGCATGAGTCAGATGCAGGAAGACATGGAAGAGCTGGAGCATGGCGGAATCAATTCCCTTGCCGCTCTTGACGAAATTGCGATACAGGCAAATAAATTGGAAAAAATGGCGCTTGTCTACGTTCAGCTTCAGGATGACGGAAAGGAAGCCGTATGGGGACAGGTTGAAGAGAGCAATACAAAGATGTGGGAACAGCTTGAAAGGGCGAGAACACTTTTGACAAGTGAGAGCACGCAGGAGGGCTTGAATACGATTGAGACTTCTATAAATGACTTGTATGATTTAGCAAAGCAGATTAAGCAGCATGTTGACAGCGGAGATGCTCAAAAAGCGGCGGAGATTGTGCTGACGGATATGAATGGTATATCGACGGCGGCGGAGACAGCTATTAATGAGGTGATCGCATACAACGATACGGATGTTCAAAATATTATCAGGAACCAAACAATGACATACATATGGGCATCGAATATTTCTTTGATACTCACCATTTTGATTATTGCAATGTTTGTGCTGACCGTAATAATTATCTATAAGTACGTGATTTTGCGTCTGCGCAGACATACCGTGAAGATTGATGAAATTATCGACAGCATTGAGCGGGGAGAGGGAGATCTGTCGCTGCGGCTTACGATTTCAAACAGTGATGAGCTTGGCAGGCTTGCCGTAAACATGAACCGCCTGATGGAAGTGCTTGAAAGTGTAATGAACAAGCTGAATGCGGAGTCCATTTCGCTTGATAAAATTGTGACAAATGTGGTGGAGAAAGCGGAGAACGCAAATTCCAGTGCGTGTAATGTTTCAGCCGTGGCAGAGGAGCTTTCCGCGACAATGGAAGAGATTGCGGCGACTGTGGCAGGCGTGGATCAGAACGCATCCAGCGTGATGAATGAGCTGAATCAAATGCAGAGCGCAACTGACGATATTGTGGTCTATGCAAACGAGATGAAAGATCGTGCGACCGCGCTTGAGCAGTCTGCGATGGAGAATAAGAGCAGCACGATTAAGCTTGTTGCGCCGATTATTGAGAAAATAAAGACGGCAATCGAAAACAGTAAGGAGATTGAGAAAATCAGCTCGCTTACGGGCGAAATTCTTTCGATTTCCAGTCAGACGAATTTACTGGCGCTCAATGCGTCGATTGAGGCGGCAAGAGCGGGTGAGGCAGGCAAGGGCTTTGCCGTAGTTGCGGACGAAATCAGACAGCTTGCGGATTCGAGCCGCGAGACGGCAAACAATATTCAGGTGATTAACGGCACGGTATTAACACTTGTGCAGGATTTGATTGACAATTCAAAAGAAATTACGGGTTATCTTGAAGGAACGGTTTTAAATGACTATAACAATTTTGTCGCAAGCGGAAAGCAATACCGTGACGATGCGGCGCATGTTGATGCCGAAATGGCAGAATATGCCCGTCATTCTGCAGAGATTACCGGAACTGTCAGCCGGATTGTCGAGTCGATTAATGGTATTACAAAGGCAGTCGACGAGAGCGCAAACGGTGTAACGAACGTAGCGCAGAACATTCAGACGCTTGTGGCGGAAATTAATGTCGTGAACTCGGAAATGGTGGAAAACGGTGAAATTGCTGCCAGTCTGAGAGAAGAGGTACAACGGTTTAAAATTGGCTGATGCAGTCGATTTAAACATAGAGAACAAACAACTAAATATTCTCGGGGCGTAAGCCCCGGGACTTGCTAGGGGTGCGCATATGCTGAGATTTTACCCTCATTACCTGAACCGGATAATACTGGCGTAGGGAAGCAACTGTAAAGAGAAATTTTAAGTTGACAAAAGACATCAATTAAGAATTTCCAGGGTCTGCAAAGCAGACCACCCTTTACAGTGGAAGAATGGCAGAGCCATTCGTTGTGGTGCATCCTCCTAGTAAAAACAAAACTAAGGAGGTTTTTTTATGTCACAAAAACAGGAGCTTACAAAGAGTAACAAGAGAAAAATTACGGTGAAACAGCTTGCGTTCTGCGCGATGTCCATTGCGCTTGGGACGGTGCTGTCCCTCGTGAAGATTGTTGATTTTCCGTGGGGAGGGTCGATTACGCTGCTCTCGATGTTTGTCATCGTGCTGCCGGGGTATTTTTATGGGCTTGGCGCGGGGCTGATTACAGGCTTAGCATATGGGGCGCTGCAGTTGATTATTGATCCGTATGTGATATTTCCGATACAGCTTGTCGTGGACTATTTCCTTGCGTTTGGCGCGTTGGGACTTTCCGGCTTGTTTGCAAACGCGAAAAACGGGCTTGTAAAAGGATACATAACAGGTGTTATGGGACGGTATGTCTTTGTTGTAATCTCGGGTTGGATTTTCTTTGGCGAGTATGCTTGGGAAGGCTGGGCGGTATTGCCGTATTCGCTGGTCTACAATGGCATTTACATCTTTGCGGAAGCAATTATAACCGTCATAATTATCATGCTGCCGCCCGTGAAAAACGCGATTAACAGAATTAAGGGAATGACACAATAATTTCCTTGAGAGCGTCCTCTATTTGGGGCGCTCTTCGTTCGTATACGGCAATAATCAGCGCAAGCTCATCCGTTGAGAGCGGATCCTTCTTTTTTCCGCGGCGGTCTTTGCAGTAGAGCGCAATAAAGAGCCCCAGCATCTGTGCCTGAGCCATGCCGCAAAGCATGTGCTTTGAAAAACAGTAGTCCTCAAAGATATCGAGGAAATTTTTCTGCAGGAAATATATATAATAGGAAGTCATCAGTGCATCGAAGTCGGGCACGTATTTGTATGTGAGTTCTAATAGGGCGCTTTGCTTTTTGTCCGCTTCTGCCGGATTTGTCTTTGCCAGTGTGTAAAATTCACGGATATATTTTTGGCAGAGCTTATACAAAACAGGCGAAGAATGCTTTAGGGACGGGTGGTAAAAGCCTCTGAAAAAGAGCGTATACATTGTGGAGGCATCTGCCGTAAACGGCTTGCCGTCCGCCGCGGAATAGTCAAGCGGGCTTGGCAGCGGATACTGTTCGGAGCCGAGATTGATGCCGGTATTGACTGCGCCATAAGCATGCGTATAATACGCAAGGCATTTTTCCTGTGCGTCCTTTGCGTAGACTAGAAGGCTTGTATTCAGTCCGCACCCGTCCGCGAGCATTGTAATTAATTCGCTGCGTGAATTTAAAAGGTAGCCAAGGAAATCCAAATCATCGTTTGTCGTGTTTTCCCCGTAGCCTGCCTCACCCGCCGTCTCCGTGAAGGTAAAGGGAATGCCCGCTCTCGCCTGCTCAACAAAAAGCCTTGCCGCCTCATGACAGGCAAGGTAGAGCGTTTCCTCGCAGAATGTGCCGAAGTTTGAGAGCTGGCGCGGAAACTCGGCGCATACGCGCGGCATATAATTCGTACCGTGATTTTTCTGCAATGTGCAAAGATGATCTAAGCCCCAAAACGGACAGCGGTACTGGTGTTTGCTGCATCGGAAAGAGGTCAGTTCTTCTTTTTTGACAAGAAAGCAGCGCAGGAGAAAGCCGAAAAAGCCCTTTTCGGTAATATATCTTTTATAGGCATCGTCGTCAATCGGAATTTTCCAGCCGCGGCAGCAGTTGGAAGGACACGCGGCGCCGGTGCATTGAAAGTTTTTTAATATGGAAATTTTTTTGATTATCATGCAATCGTTCCTTTTGTTAAAATATTATCAAAGCGTGTCGCAATTTTTTGAAAAGAGCTGCTTGCAATGCAGGCAGCCCTAGTGTATAATTTACTTAGAAAGGTTTTATCGGATGCGATATCCGATTGCCCTCAGTTAAGTTTAGTTAAAAGAAACAAGCATCACAACCTTGGGCGGGGGGGGATGCTTATTTCTTTTTAATTTATAGGAAATTACGTCCTATAAATTAAAAAACCCTCCGGGGGATGCGCACTCCGCGCTAAGGAATATGGTTGCTAAAGCAACCGCGCTTCGGCGCGAGAGTCCGGCGAGCCGGACTCTTTTTTATGATTCTCTATGTAAGACAATGCCGTAAAAATAACAAGTAAATAGGCATCACCCTCCTTCGTAGGACTAGAGGGCATCATAATCGGAACATCGCATCCACCTTCTGTTCAATATACTGTTTCAGTATATCATGGCAGTTATTATTTCACAACCCGAACATTTTAGAACTTCTCATGAAAATTCGAAACCCGGACATTCACAATCAACCAAAAGAAAAGCTTTACATGCACAGAATAACACGATAGAATAGAAGTAATCTATACAAAGGAAATCAAAATCTATGCGCTATATCAAAATCGAAGATGCCACACCCGGCATGTGCCTTGCATACAACATGTACGACACAGACGGACACACGCTGATTTGCAACGGCAGTGTGCTTTCCGAATTTTATATTAAGCGGCTGAGTGATTATGGCTTTGATGGCGTGTATATTACGGACGAGCTGTCGGAGGATATTCAAATTGAGCCGGTCATTACTCCTGAGCTGCGTGCCGAGGGACTTGTAGGAGTGCGTGAAAGCGACATTGACGGCTGTAAAACCGTGGCAAGGAAAATTGTGGAACAGGTACTTGACAGGGGTGTGCACTCACTTGATCTTACCGATTTAAGAAGCTTTGACAGCTATACATACGCGCATTCCGTGAATGTCGCGGTGATTTGCTGCGTCATAGGTTTTGGATTGAATTTAAACGGTGAAGAGCTTGAGCAGGTTGTTACCGCGGGACTGCTCCATGACCTTGGAAAGCTCGTGATTCCGCGTGAAATCCTGAATAAACCTTCGCGCCTGACGAGTGAAGAGTATGACCTGATGAAAACGCATTCGACGCTCTCCTATGAACTGATTAAGGAGCGATGGGACATTTCCGCCAATGTCAAGACGGCGGTTCTCTATCATCATGAAAACGTTGACGGAAGCGGTTATCCTGACGGCAAGGAAGGATACCAAACGTCGTTTTTTACAAAAATACTGCACGTTGCGGATGTGTATGACGCGCTTGTGTCGAAGCGGCCATATAAAAATCCATATTCGCCGTACGAAGCATGTGAGTATCTCATGGGCGCCGGCGGCATTATGTTTGAGCCCAAAGTTGTCGAAGCCTTGATGCTCTGTGTTCCGTTTTACCCAAAGGGTACGCAGGTAAAGCTTTCCGATGGCAGAGAAGGTATTATCGTAGAGAATTCGGGGACGAGGAATTTAAGACCGTTACTGCGGCTGCTAGACGGTACGATGCTTGATTTGCAGGAGCATGAAAATTTTAAAATAACAATTTTGCATGAGGCTAACGAACAGGTACTTGACCCGGTTTTGGGTGAGGCGGACCGTAAAAAAATGCTTACACCCTCAAGACGTTACCGGATTATGGTCATTGACAACATGTTAATCCATTTGCAGACGCTGCGCGGCTTTCTGCATAATATGTACGATTTGCAGTTGCTCACGTCCGTTGACCAGGCGCTTTTGTATTTAAAGCGGCAGACAGAGCCGGATTTGATTATCCTTTCTTTGGACATGCCAAGAATAAACGGCATAGAAGCAGCGGAAAAAATTCAGGGAATTGTGGGCAGTCTTGTGCCGATTCTTTTCGTGATTGATACAAACGATAAGAGCGTTATCGCGCGCTGCCGGAAAGCGGGCGCGGCGGGATACATTGTGCGGCCGTACAAGCCTACATATGTGAAGGCGGAGATTAAGCGCATCCTCACAGGGCAGCAGGTGACGCATTAGATGCGCAATGTTGACAAAACAGCCGTATGGCATTAAAATAAAGCAGAATTTGGTATATAGAAAAAGGAGATTGTGAAAAAAATGGCAGACGATAAAAAGCTTGTAGAGGCGATTACTTCGATGGAAGAGGATTTCGCCCAGTGGTATACGGACGTGGTAAAAAAGGCGGAGCTTTGCGACTATTCCAGCGTAAAGGGCTGTATGATTATTAAACCGGCAGGTTATGCGCTTTGGGAGCAGATACAGCAGCAGCTTGACGCGAAGTTCAAGGAGACGGGCGTTGAGAATGTGTATATGCCCATGTTCATACCGGAGAGTCTCCTGGAAAAGGAAAAAGACCATGTGGAAGGTTTTGCGCCCGAAGTCGCATGGGTGACACACGGCGGACTGGAGCCGCTGCAGGAGCGTCTGTGCGTGCGTCCTACGTCGGAGACGCTGTTTTGCGATTTTTATAAAAATGAAGTGCAGTCCTACAGGGATTTGCCGAAAGTATATAATCAGTGGTGCTCGGTTGTGCGCTGGGAAAAGACTACGCGCCCGTTTTTAAGAAGCCGCGAATTTTTGTGGCAGGAGGGACATACCGTACACGCGACCGCAGAGGATGCGGAGGCGCGCACCATTCAGATGCTGAACGTATATGCTGATTTTGCAAGGGATGTACTTGCAATTCCCGTTGTGAAGGGGCAAAAGACGGAAAAGGAGAAATTTGCGGGTGCGGAGTCTACTTATACGATAGAGGCTCTTATGCACGACGGCAAGGCGCTCCAGTCTGGCACAAGCCACAACTTTGGTGACGGTTTTGCGAAGGCGTTTGACATACAGTATACAGATAAGGACAATACATTGAAGTATTGTTATCAGACGTCATGGGGCGTATCGACGCGTATTATCGGCGCCGTGATTATGGTGCATGGCGATGATTCGGGTCTGAAGCTTCCGCCCAAGGTGGCGCCGACACAGATTATGGTGATTCCGATTCAGCAGAAAAAAGAGGGCGTGCTTGACAAGGCATATGCGCTGCGTGAGCGTTTGCTCAAGAGCGGATTCCGCGTAAAGGTGGATGATACAGACAAGAGCCCGGGCTGGAAGTTCAACGAGTGCGAGATGCGCGGCGTTCCGTTTAGGATTGAAATCGGACCGAAAGATATTGAGAACAATAAGTGCGTGTTCGTGCGGCGTGACACGAGAGAGAAGACAGAGGTTGCGCTTGATGACGTTGAAGCGAAGGCGGCAGAGTTGCTTGAGACGATTCAGAAGGATATGTACGAGGCTGCAAAGGCGCATTTGGAATCGCATATTTACAGTGCGGTAACATGGGATGAATTTTGTGACACAATTAACAATAAGCCTGGCTTTGTGAAGGCAATGTGGTGCGGCGAGCAGGCGTGTGAGGATAGGATTAAAGAAGAGCTTACGGCGACCAGCAGGTGTATGCCGTTTGAGCAGGAGCAGTTGAGCGATACATGTGTTTGTTGCGGAAAGCCGGCGAAGAAAATGGTTTATTGGGGTCGGGCGTATTAATAAACATTAGGATGTTGTTATGATAGCTGACATTATTTGGATTAGCAGCGGCTGATACTGGATACTATTTATATAGATAAATCAGTAAAAAATATGGAAAATACAGAAATACAATTATTTATTAGCAAATATAAGCAAGAATATAATATATATGAGCGTTTTTGTGATTATTTGGAAAAACAGTTTAAAGAACTTATAAAAGAAACAGATGTTTATTATTACGAATTAAGTTCCAGAATTAAAACGTTGGATTCCATTTTGGAAAAAATGGAGAGAAAATCTTTGCCGTTACAAGATATTCATGACATTATTGGATTTCGTATTATTACATTATTCAAAAGGGATGTTTGTACTATTTGTGATATGGTAAGAAACACATTTCAAATAGCATGGGAAGACGATAAAGCGCAGGAAAAAACGGATAATTGTTTCGGTTATTTATCTATTCACTTTCAACTCAAGGTACCAGAGGAGTGGATTAAATCGCCGACGGATTCTCAGTATTCTAAGCTTGATGTCGAATTGCAAGTCAGAACTTTTAGTCAACACGTTTGGGCGGCGTCTTCTCATCTTTTGCAATATAAAAGAGATTCGTCAGTCCCTTATGTGATGCGGCGCAATATTAATCGTTTGGCCGCAGTGCTGGAAATTGTAGATGATGAATTAGAATCCATTTTAAATGCCAAAGAATGCTACCGATTATCCTTGCAGGAAACTTCCAATAATGAGAAAGAATGTTCGGAAACCACATTAAACAGTATTCTTTTAGAACATATTTTAGATGAACTATTTTTAAAAGAAAATAAAAAATTACAAGAGCCTTTCGATGATTTGTTGGAAGAACTTTCCTTTTGCGGCATCAATACTGTAGGACAGCTTAGGGAACTTCTTTCAAGTGAAATGGAAGGAATTAGAAAAAAAGAAGCTAAAAAAAGCGGCGAAAAAGGAGAGCCTTTTTATAGTTATGCTGGAAAATTAAGACTTGCCATGAAATCCCGATTTCCTGTTTTATATAAAAAAATGCGTAATCCAAATAAATGAAATACAAATGAGAGGAATTAGGTATGGATAAAGTCATGCAAGAAAATGAGAAATCAGCTTTTTTATTAAATGCAGGTAAAACAAGTGTGTTTAGGGATCCTATTCATGGATTGATACCTGTGTATCAATGGGAACGGGCATTGATTGATACGGAAGAATTTCAAAGACTGCGCAGAATTCATCAGCTTAGTATGACATATTTAATATATCATGGCGCGGAACACACCCGATTTGGGCATAGTATTGGTGTAATGCATGTTGCAGGGCGCGTAATGGATCACTTACGGAAATTTAAGCCTTTAGAAGATTTAAGTGAGAAAGAATATTTTGTAAAAAGGGCATCAGTACGTATGGCTGCGCTTCTCCATGATATTGGGCATGGTTGCTTCTCTCATGTGGGTGAAGCAGATGCGGATATATATCCAAATTTAAAAGATCCTGTCAGTGGAGAATTGGCTTCAGGGCATGAGATTTATACACGTTGCATTATTAAAGAACGCTTATCAAAAACAATTGAAGAATTTTGGCCAAAATCAAAGGGATATAGCATGGTGGAAGATATTCTAATGATTCTTAGCCAAGGCTCCAGTGATCCGACTTTTCGTTTTTTTGATGATATTATAAGCGGACAGCTCGATTGCGACAAAATGGATTACCTGCTTAGGGATAGCCATTATTGCGGCGTGGAATATGGGGTCTTTGACTTGGAAAAACTTATCCATTCTCTGAGTGTTGCAGAGTTTGATGACAATCACGTATTAGCCATTAGCCAAAATGGGATACAGGCTGTGGAAGCATTTGTATTAGCCCGTTATTGGATGTTTATCCAGGTATATTTTCACAAGGACCGTAGATTGTTTGATTATTATTTAAGTTCCTTTTTAAAAGAGTTTTTAAAATGTAAAAAGATAAACAATGGAAAATATCCTGAAGAGCTGGATAAGTATTTGGAATTAGACGATGATGAAATTGAGTGTATTATCAAACAATACGCAAAGAAAAAAGATAAATCTGACATATGTTATTTTGCGAACAAGCTATATAACAGAAAACATCATAAGGTTGCTTTTGACTCGCCGTATGTACACTACAATGAAAAAGACGAAGAGCAAAGAGAGGCATATCATAGAATATCTTATATGAACAAGAAAATAAAAGCGGAACATGCAGGAAATAAAGAGATATATGTCGATTTAGCAAAAGGCTCCACAACCAAACATATTTTCGATATTAAGGTGTATAATGAAGAGTCGGATCCGGATTGTATGGCTGAAGTATCATTGTCACAGGAAATGCCGGCAATACCGGTAATACCTAAGCATGGCGGTGAGATTAAACCGATTCAGGATTATTCCTTCACGTTAAGGAGTATTTCAGACCGTAAAATCAGTATTTTACGTGTTTATGCAGAAGAGCAAACTGTAGAGGAAATACAAAAGAAATGTAATCATTGGTTTAATGAGGAATATACTAAGAAGAATGTCGAATTAGCAGAAGATAAAGAGAGAATAAAAACGCTTGAGGGCGAGATGAATAAATTAAAGATGAAAGTTAAGGATATGGAGGAAGACCTCACTATTAATAATGAGCTTGAATAAGAAACGCGAGGATGCGTGTAACAAAAATATTCAGATGAATCAAGGCATAGAATTTAATATGGTTACCATTTAAAAAATAATTAAAATAATACAATAGCTAAAATCAGGAGGCGCTTTTATGGAATCAAACGCATTTATTATTCAGTTGTTAGAGGAAAAAGGGGGTGAGATACAAGGCCGTGTGCAGCTGCAGAAATTGGTTTATTTTTGTAAAGCAATGGGTGTTGATGTTAATGCGAACTATAAGCTGTATATATATGGTCCATATAGTCAGCAGGTTGCAAATGCATTACAGGATTGTGTAGCTGACAATATTTTGACAGAGTCAGATGGAGTTATCGGAAAAGGTGTAAATTATGATATTTTTTTAAATGATATTGTTAAATCGGAGAACAAGCTGTCTGATATTTCGAAAAAAATTGTAAAGGATATACTTGGGCTTTGTAATCAAATGACAACAAAGCAACTGGAAATTACGGCTACAACTTTTTTTATTGACAGACAGCAAAAGGTTTTGTTTGGGGATGATGATAAAGAAGCTGTTATCCGAAAAGTGTCTAATGCAAAGGGAAAACGCTTTAATCATAATGAAATTGAGACTTCATATCAAACAGTGATGGAGGAGTTTTTCCCGTTGGAACAAAAATATGCAATATCAGGATAGAAAAATAAAATCCTTTTCGCCGATAAGTTATGGCGGAAAGGATTTTATTTTTATTGTGTCACAGTAAAAATACCCCCCTACTCTGTAGGGGCCTTTTGGGGCTGCGCCAGGGTAAGGAAGCACTAAAAAAGTCCCTTTAGGGGTAACTGTGGATGTAGTGCAGCAGGCAGACCTTCCGTGCGTCTTCTGGGCGCAAGCATGTAATAGCCCCTTATAGGGGAGTGCAAGCCACCGGCTAAGCCGGTGGTTTTGACTTAGAAAGCATAAAAGAAATCGTGTTAATTGAGAATTATAATAATAAATTAAAGAAAAATAAATAATTATAAAAATTGCACAAAAAAACATCGAAAAAATCATTATATAAAAACAAAATCTATGAAAAAAATGTAATAAACATAGTTGAATTGGGTGAATTTATCTGTTATATTTGATATAACAAGTATTTTTGGGACAAAATGCCCAATGACTGACAGATATGCCTGGAAAGGAGACGGTAGTATATGTATGAGTAAAAGTATAGGCAGATGCAGTTGGAGGCATGGATATGAAAAATATTTTGTAAACAAACTTTTAGACTGTTACACAAATATGGTAATAGGAGGGAGACAATGAGTAAATTTAAAAAGAAGCTAGGCAGACGTATTATGGCAGTAGCGCTTTCGCTTGCCATGATTATGTCTAATATGACAGTTTATGCCAATGAATTGTCTGAAACGTCCGCTGTAGAAGCAGAAGAATCTGTTGTGAGTACAGATGAAGAAACAGTGGATAAAGAAGCCGAGAATGAAGCTGCGGCTGATGTAGAAACAGAAACTACGGACAAGGCTTCAGTATCGGAGAAAAGTTCGGAATCGGATGATAATGATGAAGAACAGGAAGATGTTAAGGAAACAGAAGTAACATCTTCTTTAGATTCGGAAGATGAAGAGACGGAAAATTTCAAAGAGGAAGAAAAAACAGATACAGAGGAAACGTTGAAGGCAGCAACGATTAAAAGTGAAAATGAATCCTACGGTACTGTAACATCAGTAAAAGAGGGTGATAAGTATAATCTGACTGTAGAACCGAAGAAGGGTTATATGTTCAGCCAATGGACGGTGCCTGAAGGGGTTACTGTTGATGCAACAAGTGAGCCGAATAAATTCACTGTATCAGCAAGTAGTGTAGATGACGGTAGCGGAGAGATAGTAGCTCAATTTGAAACGATAAAGACTTCGTGGGATTTGGCAGCGTTAACATCTAGTAATAGTTTAACTATTCAAGGAAAGATAGATTATTTAGATGGATTATTGATTGACGCAACAGAGGGTAAGTTAGGTGCTAATAATGCATCTTGGGCACAAGCGAATATATTGAAAATCCATGTTCCCGTTCAAGGTGCCAGCAAGGTAACCGTAAAAGGTTATAATAAAGGAACTTATAAAGTAGATGGAACAGTATCTACAGCGGATGATCAAAAAGAGGATACTTTTACATGTACAGGTGCAAACGGATGGGTTGTAATTGAGGTGACAGGCAATACCTACCTTGCAACAGTCAAAGTAGAGGGAATCGTTATTGACAGCAGCTTTAAGCCAGTAAGTGAAGCTGTTGATAATTTAAACATTAATTTTAAAGACCTTGCAACATCAAAGACGGATGGAGCGAATATAGATACTTCAGCAAATACGAGCGATGCTGGTTTAAAGTATATTGCAGTTAAAAATATAACTTGGCATAATCCTTTGGGTGGCTCACATGGTATTGGTACAGCTGCCGATAGTGCTATGGCGATTACAATTCCTGATGGTAAAAAGGCAGACATTACTATTTTAGGATGTCAATATGGGTCAAATGGTGTAACATCAGCTATTGGTGCAGATGGAAAAACGTTTAAAATAGTTGAGACAACAGCGAAAGAAAATTATACTGGTTCGAAAGATGCGCCGGAATATATTATATTAGGAGCTGAAGGTACAGTTACATTATCGTTTGCAAGCGGTATGTGGATACATAACCTTAAGGTAAATTATTGGAATGAAAATGTTACTGACAAATATATTATAAAGGCAACTGCCGATGAAAATGGTACGGCAAAGTCTAGTCCTGTTTATGCAGCCGAAGGCGACAAAGTTACTCTGACAGCAGAGCCAAACAGTGGCTACGGAGTAGCGGAATGGCAGGTAATTAAGCCGGAGGGAGACGGCGCACTTACGATTACTCCTGATAATGATAATGCGAATGCAGCTACGTTCACAATGCCTGCCAGTGATGTTGAAGTGAAGGCAATTTTTGAGGCAATTGGTGCATCGCATACTATAACTGTTACGGAAACAGTTGAGCATGGTACTGTAACTGCAGGCACTGTAACATCTGCGAAGGCAGGAGTAACCGTAAATATGGATGATGTTGCTACGGTAACTCCAAATGATGGTTATATGCTGAAAGAGTGGAATGTAACCTATGCGGGAGAGGATGGAAGTACACAAAAAGTCGAGCTTACTAAGACGGCTGGTAAGTATTCTTTTACAATGCCGGATGCAGATATAACAGTAACGGCTGTTATTGAATTAAAACCGGTTACATACTTTACGACAACATACTTTAACCAAAAAGTTCAGTCGGCTAATCATTCACAGAACGACCCTGTAGATGACGTTGACGGTCTTGATGTTGTTGAGGGTACTTTTAAATACTGGGATAAAGATCATGGATTAACAGTAAGTAATGCCAAAATAAAATTGACTTTTGAGCCGGGAAAGAAATATGACCTGACTATATGGGGATGTATGTATGGTACTGCGATTTCTATGCCTGAGGATGGAGATCCCAAGGCGATTCCGGAAACGGCAAATAATACGGAAGATCCGAACAAAAAAGAAGAAAATGTCAAAAAGTATACAATCTTAAACGTTGAAAACGAAGTGACGCTGACGATTAATTCAACGGGGTCATTTGTACACGGCATTGTCGCTACGGAAAGCAGCGGTTTAGAAAAATATAAAGTAACCGTAACGGACGACGGCAATGGAACCGCCAAGGTAGATAAAGCTCTTGCCGAGGAAGGCACAGAAATCACATTAACCGCAACACCGGATAACCGCTATCAATTCAAGGAGTGGAAGGTAATCAGCGGTGATGTGAAAATTGAAAATAACAAATTCACAATGCCTGCTTCAGATGTAGAAATAAAGGCAATCTTTGATCCGATTATCCGCAGGGACTGGGATTTTGCAAATGACGAAAATCTGAAAGGCGACAAAGGTGCGGCAGTTACAGGAAAGACCGAAACGGTAGCAGGTCTTGGCATTGATGCTACGGCAGAAGGCAGCGGATGGGATTCTACCGGTACGGGTACTGACGGTGCCGCAGTGAAGAATAAAACAATCATTACAATTCCGGTAGAAGGAGATGCCTGCAAGGTAAAAGTATCTGCTGAAAGCGCCGCTTATACGGTAGATGGCAAGGCAGCGGAAGCAGCAGAGGAAACCTTTGACTGCACAGGTTCGGACGGTAAGGTTGTCATTGAGATAACGGCGGATAACCATATTAAGGCAATTAATGTAACGCCTGTTATGTATGCAACAGCAGGTACTTATAATTTTGCAACATTAAAGGATCTTAAAATTGATGGTTTTACATTCAATAAGATCGAGCATAAAGGCAATTCACATGGATGTGAGTCTACAGGTGACGGCGCTTCCATAACGCTTAATCTTTCAGGAAAAGCAAATGTTACCGTGCTTGGATGCAGATATGGAGTTGGAACTGCTGTAGAAATGGCAGCGACATCCGGAGAGGTAACAAAAACAATCATTGCTGCAGAAAGTGATAAGGTTCCTGAGTTCAGCATAAGAAAGGCTGATGCCGGCGATCTTACCCTGACCTTTAGCAATATAGGTGAAACAGGTGAAGGTACTTTATGGATCCACACAGTTAGCATTGAATACCTGCCAGAAGAACTTCCCGATGTTTATACAGAAGGAATCGATGTGTGGGATTTCGGTGCAGAGCAGCTGCAAAGTACAGATACAGTTAAGTATAATAATAAGCTGACAGAAGAAATTATTAACAGTTGGTTTCCGAACGTTGCTCCGGGAACGACAAACGCTACAATTGCTTCTTTTGAGGTAAAGGATGATGCCGGAAATGTAGACTTTATGTTTAATGACGGCGGTTATCCGGCTACACACAGACTCAGAACAGAAAATAAGAATCTGACAAGATGGGATAGCAAACACCTTAATATAGGAGATGCTACATATAATGGATACTTATATTCTAATAAGGGTTCTGAAAAGGGCGTATATGTTGGAGTCAAACTGAATGCCGGAGATATTATGACAGCAGTAGTGTCTTCAAACGGTAATGCTTATACAATTACGGTAGAAGACCCCGAAGGACGTGCACAGAATTTTGCAAAACCTAAAGGCGCTTCTGTGATAACATATTATGCAACAAAATCAGGAATACATAAAATTTATAACGGTACAGATGAGAAGCTGGTTGTAGGACGTGTTACCAGACAGCATAATAAAACAGTAAATGTAAGCGGAACTATTACGCGCAAGAGCGGAGTAGACGGAGCGCTCACACTTACATTTACATGCAAAGAATCCGGAAAAGCAGAGAACGTTACTGTTGCAGAAGATGGTACCTACTCTGTAAACCTTTTTGAAAACTATCATTATGACGTAGTTGTCAGCCCTGCAATATATATCATCGAAGAAGGCGGGGGACTTGAGTTAGGAACAGCTAACGAAACGCAGACATTTACACATAATATTACGGTTGGTGCAGTAACGCTTCGCAAATTGTCCGGATCTATTGTTGGTTTGGATGATGCTGCAATGAACAACCTAAAAATAAGCTTTGAGAAACCAGAAGATAAGCTTTATCTTCCGACTATAGAGGTTGACAAGGCTGCTAAGACATACACTGCTTTGTTAGAAAGCGGCGTTGAGTACATTTTGGCAACAGAAGGTGTCAACGATTATGAGCTCGATAGCAGGGCAAATAACAACAGTGACCGAATCAGAATTTCTTCGGATGCCACAGGCAGAAATATTACGTACAAAAAGAAACCTGTATACAAGGTTACAATCGAACCTGTAGGCGCGACACTTGCCGATTTGGCAAATGCAACGTTTACCTTTACGAATCTGAAGGAAGAGGGTTACGTATATAACTTTACGGGAACTGATAACATTGAGCTTAGAGACGGTACTTACAGCGTTGTTGTATCAAACAGCGGTGTATTTAGACAGAAACTGACGGGTAATTTGGTGGTAGACGGCAGTGATGTAACAAAGAAAATTGCATTTGACAGCACTCCAGTTACAAAATGGGATTTTGTAAATGCAAATACCTATGAAAACAGTGTTGTTAAAAATCCGTGTGACGGATTGAGCTATAGCGGAGAAGGCGCTTGGAAATATCATGGTGAGAGCTACGGAAGTACGCTTAGCAATATTATCATCAGCGTGCCAGTTACTGGTTCCGGTAAGGTTAAGGTAGAGTTAGGCTATTCATGGGGTATTGTCAGCGGTGATATTACAGACTCCGCACAACCCGACGGTGGTAGAAAAACGTTAGAAATACCTTACAATAATACAGATAAGGTTGATATTACGGTAGGCAGCACCACTACGTATATTAAATCAATTGAAGTGATCGAAGCTTTTGAATACAAAGCAACGATTACGGTAGGTAAAGATAAAGATTACCAGACAATCAATGATGCATTGGAAGCAGTGCGTAAAATGGATAGAACTGCTGACCAGGCAGTAACGATTGCGATAGATCCGGGCAACTATGAAGAAATGCTTGTCATTGAAACAAGCAATATTAAACTTGTCAATGCAGCAGGTGAAAATGCAAGCATAGGCTTACGGAATAAGGGCGTTGACATTGATGCAAATGCAGTACGTATTACTTCTTACTATGGACATGGATATTCTTACTATAGTATGGGTAATGACTGCAAATGGAGCGCAGAAGTTTTAGAAGCAAACAAAGAGAACGGATGCGAGTCCTATACGAATCCGGGCAGCGGAAGTACGAACGGAAGTTATTGGAATGCAACGGTAGTTATCAATACTTCCAATGTATCGGCAGAAGGAATTATCTTTGAGAATTCATTCAACCAGTACATTTCTAAAAAGGCAGCCGAAGATGTGATTGTGAAGCAGAGCAGTGCAAAAGAAGGTTCTGTTCCAAGAGCATCTATGGCGTACGGAGATACGACCGTACAGGATAAGGCATATGTAGAAAGAGCGGCAGCGCTCGCAATCACAAACGGACAGTCACATATTTCGTTTGATAACTGTAAATTTATCGGACGTCAGGATACACTCTATGGCGGAGTCGGCGTTACGGCAGCATTTTATGGATGTTCCGTATACGGCGGCACGGATTATATCTTTGGCGGTATGAGAGCGGTATTTGCAAAGTGCGAGCTTGTATTTAACACGAGTGACGAAAATAAGAATGATGTCGGTTATATTACGGCAGCACAGCAGTCAGAAGGACGCGGCTACTTAATGTATAACTGCCATGTAACTTCTACGATGCCCGGAGTGGATACGGCATCTAAGTATACTTCAAAACCGGGATATTTAGGAAGACCTTGGCAGGCTAATACGGGTGAAGCCGTATTCTATAAGACGATTATTGATGAAGCAGATGCGCATTGGAGTACTGAGGGTGAAAAGCTTTCATTGATTACACCGGTCGGCTGGGATAAGTCTTTGAGCGACATATCTGCATTGAGCCAGGAATATGGAACATACGAGCTGTCTGGTGTAGACAATAGTACAAAGAGAGTCGACTGGGCAAACGTTTTGACGGAAGAGAAGCTTGTAAGCGGAGATCCGATTACTGTTGAGACGTTCTTAGGAGACTGGGACGTGTTTGCAGGCAAAGACATGACCGTTGTTCTTCCAAATGATGAAGGTGTACCGGCACCGGCACAGCCGAAAGCAATTATCACACCTGAGGCAGAAAAGGAAGACGAGGTTATAAAGGGAGCATCAATTGTTCTCTCAGCTGAAAGGGGCGCGAAGGTTTACTATAATGTAAATGCAGACGGTAATCCGACAGAAACTCCTGAAATGTTGTATAAGGGTGCAATAGATGTTACAGATGAAAACATTAAGGATAATACAATAACAGTTAAGGCGATTGCGGTTAAATATGGTAAGACCAGTGACGTTGCAACATTTACCTATAAGGTAGTTGAAGCGCCGGCTCCGGCTAAGCCTGTATTGACACCGGAAACAGACGCAAATGTATTGTTAGGCTCAAGCATTAAGATGTCAGCACCGTATGGAGCTAAAATCTACTACAATGTAAATGCTGAAGCTGCTCCAACAGATAAAGACACACTTTATACAGGAAAATTAGGCGTTAAGCTTACACTGGATATGGTTAATAAGGAAGACAGTACCGTAAAGATTCAGGCAGTTGCGGTAATGACCGGTAAGACCAGTGAAGTTACAACTGCTGTGTATAATGTGATTGTAAATAAACCTGTTGCAAGCGTGAAGAATGGATACCAATTCCCGGATGGCGGCGGAAAAGTGAAACTGACCGCTGATGAAGATGTAACGATACTGTATACAACGGGTGCTACGGCTGATGATGCTGCTGATCCGACACTTGCAGAATCAAATCCGGCAACATACGACAAAGAGAGCAGCGGAATTACGGTTAGTCAGGATACGGTGATAAAGGCAGTTGCAAAGAGAGGCAGCAAGTACAGCGCTGTTGTGACACTTGAATATCTTGTACCGCTTAGTATGCCTGTAGCAACGCCTGAGAGCGGCTCAGTGCTTCCGAAGAACGGAAGAATTGTTCGGCTTTCAGCAGATGAAGGTACAACTATTTACTATACAATCGGTGCAGATTCAGATCCTACTGTAGAATCGGAAGCACGCAAGACTTATGATCCTGATCAGGGAATCGAAGTAACTGAAAATAACACAACAATCAAAGCGGTTGCGGTAAAGGGTGATAGACAAAGTACGGTTGCGGCATTTACTTACACCACGTCAGAGGAGGAGTTCCCGAAAGCTGAGACTCCGACAGTTACTTCAGTTAATGGTAAGCCGGTGACTGGAAATGCAGTTCACGTAAATGCAGGTGAGGATGTTGTTGTAAAACTTGCAACTGCGACAGAGGGAGCGGAAATCTACTATACAACAGACAATAAGCTTCCTGGCGCTTCAAGTAACAAGTATAATGACGAGACAGGCATTGCGATTGCCAAGATTGCGGAAGATACCGTTATTAAAGCAATTGCGGTAAAGGATAAGTTCCTTAATAGCGAACCTTTAACGCTTACAATTCAGATTGGAAATGGCGGCGGAGACGAACCGGTTATCACGGTAATTGACATTGATAAATGTGATATAGCAGTATCATCTATCCTGGCGGATCCTAAGAAGAATCCGGAAAATAGACCGAAGACATCTGTTGTATATTATGCAGGCACGGACAGCGAAGGCAAGCCGATTAATCCGGTTACATTTGCGGCTGGACTTGATTACGAAGTAAGTAAGCCTGTTCTTAAGGAGGGTAACGTTTATTCCGTAACACTTAAAGGACTGGGCAGAACGGTTGACGAGTACAGAATCAATCCGGAAAGCAGCGTTACAAAGACCTTTAGGGTATTTGACAAGAAGGCGGACAAGAACAGTATTATTGACCTTAGCAAGGCGAAGATTACAATTGATACAAAGAGCGCTGTCTATACAGGCTACGCGATAACACCTGCGGTAACGGAAGTTAAGGTAGGAAAGGACGTAATTGATGCGGCGAAGTATAAGGTATCTTATAGAAGCAATATCAATACAGGAAAAGCTTCTGTAATTGTTTCGGCAGACAGTGACGCGATATGTGCTGAAGGCGAAAAGTTTGTAATAGGCACAAAGACCGTAAACTTTACGATTAAGAAAGCTGCAATTAATAAGGCTGACCATATTACGGTAACAGCAAAAGATGCAAACGGCGAGGACCTTAAGGGCAATGAGTATGATTACCGCGGCGTAGAGGCAGTCGTAGCGGAGGAACTGATTGTAAAATCTAGTGCCGGCAAAACGCTTAGAGAGAATATTGACTACACGGTAACATATAAGAATAACCGTAAGGCAGGAAAGGCTTCTTTGGTTATTAAGGGTATTGGAAACAATGTGTCAGGTACATTGAATATACCGTTTACAATTAAGCCGATCGTAGTAAATCCGGAAACGGATGTGTATGCTCCTTATTATGGTATGGAGTATTCACCTAATGGTGCAAAAGCGCAGTTTATCTTATTTAGAAGATATACAAATGGGAACCACACGGAAATTGTCGATGAAATATTACTTGAAGAAGGCGTAGACTTTAAGGGATCTTATAAGTATGCGAGCAAGAACAAAGAAGTAGGCAGTACTGTGAAGTTCTCAGGTAAAGGTATGAATGCATTCAAGGGTATATTTAGTGAGTCAGAATATATAATTAAGCCGTCTTACTTCACTGATGGAGGCGTATATGTAAGCAGCGCTATTACAGTGGACATAACAAAGGGAGACCTTGAAGGCGCCGCACTTCAGAAGGCGCTTGAAAAGGCAGTGGTTCTTAATGACTACTTCGGAACAAAGCTGAAAGTCAATAAGGACTATGTAATCGAGCCTACAGTAGCTGAAGATGGCAGAGGTGCGGTAATTATCCGTCCTACTGATGCGACAAAGGCAAATTACGCAGAAGAGAATCCGCTTTTAGCTTATTATTATGATAAGGCAAAGAACATTGCGAAGCTTTCAAAGCCTTCTAAGGTAGAGTTCGCAAAAGATTTTGTGAAGTATTATGACGGAAGAAATCCTGTACAGCTTACGGCTGAGGATATTAAACTGCTTGGATCTTATGAGTTTGAGCTTGGCAAACATGTTGAAATTGTACCAGGAAGCTACAAGAACAACTATAAGGCAGGCACTGCTTCCGTAACGATTAGAGGTATTGCGAAGAATGGCTACTATGGCACAAAGACAATTAAATTCAAGATAAAAGAAGCATAAGCAATGCTGATTTTAGTAGGGCGCTCCATTTGGAGCGCCCTTGCTTTTTGGGATAAAATTCCTAAATTAGAGTTGAAAAATACCTTGAAATTTGTTATATTGTATAAAAAAGCAGCGCCATATGCTGCGGAAAGTGAGGGAATAATGAGAAAGCATAAGACAAAACCACTTTTAGCGCTCGTTTTGGCAGGCGCAATGCTTGTGTCAGGAATGACTGCGGCGGCAGCGGAGCCGGCTGCCGGCACAACACAGGCGCCTAAGAAAATGGAGGGCAAGAACGAAAACGGGAATATTGACGTTTATGACTTTGGCGCCGCAGACCTTGGCGAGGGTTACAACACGATGCTTACCAAGACTGTCTTAAACGGATTTTATCCCGGCAAGGCGGCAGGTACGGTCGGCGAGAATATCACGTCGTTTGCTGTTAAGAATAAGACGGGTGACACGCTGTTTGCGTTTGATGACGGCGGAAACAAAAACACGCACAGACTCCGCACTGTCAACAAGGACGTAACAAGATACGACGAGAAATCACTCAAATTTGCGGGGAATACATATAACGGGTATCTCTACTCCAACAAGTCCATGACGGATACCGTAAATTTAAGCATTTATGCGGAATCTGGCGACATTATCACTGTTGCGGCAAGTGCAAATTCTGCAAAGAGCGTTAATACATATACTTTGGAAAGCCCAAGCGGTGCAAAGACAGAGCAGAATCATACGGGCGTGGAGAACGGTACGGTTCTTACATATCATGCATCGGAAACGGGAATGTACAAGCTGTATACATTGACCGAAAAACTGGTTGTGGCAAGAGTAACGGTAGAAAGTCCCGTAAGGGTTCCGGTATCCGGAACAGTAACCGCACCTGCAGACATTCCGGCAGGATATAAGATTGTATTTACGAGCAGAGAGTCCGGCGAAGTAACAGCTGTACCTGTACAGGGCGGAACGTATGCGGCAAACCTGTGTGAGCAATATTCATACGATGTTTCTCTTGAGGGTGCAAATTCGTATGTGATTAACAGCGCGCGTGAGCTTACACTCGCAAAGGGCGCAGGTGCGACAGCCTTTGACATCAATGTCAATGCGGTTGACCTTGTGACAATCACGGGAAAGATTAAGGGTCTTGGGACTTCGGAGCTTGAAAAGCTTGCGCTTGTTTTTGTTTCGGACAAGATTTACAAGCCGGAAATCAGTATTAACGGCGATGCATATACCCTTCATCTTGAGAAGGGCGTAAGCTATGATATTCATGCAGGCATGGTTAATGACTATGCGCTCACACGCAGAAGCATAGCGGCAACGGAAAATGCAACGAGGGATTTCATATTTGAAAAGAAGCCTGCATATAAGGTAAATATTGTATTGGACGGCGCAGCTGCGCGTGACCTTGCCGGTGCGGAGTTTGTTTTCACAAACTTAGATGAGGAAGGCTATGTATACACATTTACGGGAAGCGAAGGGATTCGTTTAAGAGACGGCGTGTACAAGGTGGAAGTAAAGAGCGATACTTATACACAAAAGCTTACGTCCAACGTAAAGGTTGACGGCAAGAACATGACAAAAACAATCAGCTTTGCAAAAGAAGCACAGGAAGAAAAGACTGCGTACAGACCTGTACTTCAGGTAGGCAAGAAAGGATTTGAGTTCAAGTCAATCAATGACGCACTGCTTGCGGTTTACTATATGGACAGACCAAATAACGAGCGTGTCACGATTGAAATTCAGCCGGGTAATTATGAAGAGATGCTTGTCATCGGGCTGCCAAACATTACGCTGAAAAATGCAAGCAAAACACCAAGCCTGCAAACTTTAAACAAAGGTGTTGATATTGATAAAAACGCGGTGCGCATCACATCGTACTATGGACATGGCTACAACTATTACAGCATGGGCGAAGACGGACGCTGGAGTGAGCGTGTGCTGAAAGTCAGCACGGAGAACGGATGTGCGACATATAAGAATACAAACAAACTGTGGAATGCAACGGTGGCTGTATCGGCTGACGGATTTAACGCAGAGGGTATTATTTTTGAAAATTCTTTTAACCAGTATATTTCAGAGAAAGAAGCAAATGATACGGTAGTGGCATTAAGCGATGCGCCGAAGGGCGAGAAGGATACGCCGCGTGTTTCCATGAAGGCAGGCAGTACGGCAGTGCAGAATAAACCTATGATAGAGCGTGCTTCTGCAGTTGGAATTGACAACGGCTACAAGCAGATTTACTTTGATAACTGCAAATTTATCGGAAGACAGGATACACTGTTTGGTGGAACCGGTTCGACCGCAGCGTTCTATAACTGTTCTGTTTATGGCGCGGTAGATTATATTTACGGCGGGATGACCGCAGTATTTGCAAAATGTGACCTTGTATTTAATACAAGCGAGGACCCGAACGACACAGGCTACATCACGGCAGCACAGCAGAATGCAGGTGACAGGGGTTACCTGATGTACAACTGTACCGTAAAATCGACGACACCGGGCGTTGATACGGCGTCGGTAAAGACTTCTAAGCCGGGTCTGTTCGGAAGACCGTGGAAGGCTGATACAAGTGAGGTATTGTTCTACAAGACAATTATTGAGCAGACGGACTTCAACGGTGTAAGCGAGTCTTTGATTCAGCCGAAGGGTTGGATTAATACACTGAGCGGCGAGTCACCGTTTATGCAGGAATATGCTTCAATAGAATCGACAGGGGCAGCATCTGTCACAAGCGCACGTGCAGGCTGGACGGCAATTTTAAGCGCAGACGCGGACGGAAACGTAACGCTTTCTGACAAGACAACGGTTGTAAATGACAATACGGTAGTGGAAGCATTCTTGGGAGAGTGGAACCCGTTTGCCGGAAAAGATATGAGTATTGTGCAGTAAAACTGTAAAGCATAAAATATGGAAACGGAAAGAATGGCTGAGAAAGGGCATTCTTTCCGCTTTTGCGAAATTTTAGCCTTTTTTGCGAAGAAAATGACATTATAACGTGCATTTGGGTATGATATAATAGAAAAGGGATTATTTTAGAACCCCCTTCTAAACCATCTCCGGAAGAATGCCCGAATAGGGCATTCTTCCCCGTATAAGAAGAGACAGGTCTTGGAAAGAATGAGGGACTTATATGCAAAAAACATTTATCAAATATACAGTTGCAATTGTGACGTCCGCAATTCTTTTAATACTTTTTATCAATTTTCTGCTTAGCAGGCGTACGCTTGAAAATCAGCAATTTAATACATTTCACACAAAAATAGAACAGGTTATCCATACATTGGAAAACAATCGTATGGAACTTGCGTTAATCAAGGAAAATTTAGATGAAGATTACTTAATCAGGGCGCGTGCGGCAGCCTATGTGATGGACCGGCAGGAGGAGATTGTCACGGACGTACCGCAGATGCAGTATTTGGCAAGGCTTTTGAATGTGGATGAACTGCACGTCATTGACGAAAACGGCATTATTGCGTATGGTTCGGTTTCCGCATATATTGGGATTGATATGGCAGATCATGAACAGACGAGTCCTTTTCTTGACCTTTTGGAAAGCGAAGAGGAGGATGCCTATTTGATTCAGGAGCCGCAGCCGAATGCAGCAGAAGACAAAGTAATGCAGTATGTGGGTGTTGCGAGAAAGAGCCAAAAAGGCGTTGTTCAGGTTGGATTTGTGCCGGAGCGCCAACTGGAGGCGCAGTCGAGAAACACGTATGATTATATTTTCTCAAGGTTTCCGATGGACGTGGACGAGGAGCTTTTTGTGCTTGACCGTTCTACAGGGGAAGTTTTGGGACATTCTGGGAGTATGGAGCAGGCGTTTACGGAAGAATGCTATCAGCTGGAGTCCCTTTTGCAGTGCATGAAAGGGGCGTATCAGAAAGGAGCAGATGGCAGAAAACGGTATGTGGTGAGCCGAAGCTATGATGATGTGCTGATATGCGCCGCGCTTCCGGCAGATGTGATGTTTCGGAAACTGTTGGAAAATACGTTTCACACATTGATTTATCTGCTGTTTGTCGAGGCGGCGGTTATTTTGCTTTTGTACTGCCTTGTAAAATGGAAAGTAACGGACGGGATACATCATATTTTGGAGAACCTCTCATCGATAACGGACGGGAATCTTGACACGACGGTGGAGGTTGGCGGCAACCGCGAGTTTGAGAAATTAAGCGGCGGCATCAATACAATGGTAAAGAGCATTATCAACCTGTCCGACCGGATTTCTGCCATTATTGACATCAGCGGAATTCCGCTGGCGGCGTATGAATACGGCAACGGAGAAGAACATGTGTTTGCAACGTCGGGAATTGGAAAGCTGCTGGAAATTCCCACAGAGAAGGTTACGGAGCTTTGCCGTAATGCGGATGCGTTTGACCGCTATATGTGTTGGATTACGCGGGATGCCGTGGAGGGTGAGGAGGACGTTTACCGGATTAATGACAGGAAATATATCCGCATTCATATGACTGAGTCGCAGAAGCGTAAGCTTGGCGTTATCACGGACGTAACGACGGATATGATGGAAAAGAGCCGCATGCGCTACGAAAATACGCATGATGCGTTGACGAGACTTTATAAATACCGTCATTTTCAGCAGCTGGCACAGGAACGGTTGGAGAAGATGCAGCCGGAAAAAGTCTGTGCGGTTGTCATGCTGGATTTGGATTATTTTAAGGGAATTAACGACACGTACGGGCATGATGTCGGAGACCGCTATCTTCAGAGCTTTGCCGCTGTTCTGAACGCGATGCCGCAGAAGCATTTTCTGACGGCAAGGCGTTCCGGAGACGAGTTTTGCATGATGATTTATGATTGTGACGGCAGGGCGGATGTCGCTGCATATTTAGATGAATTTTACAGAAGGCTTGGTGAAAACATAGTTGTGCTGTCGGATACGGAGGAGCGCATTATCAGCGCATCCGCCGGATTTGCGTGGACTGCGGATGCGAACGAGGAGCTGTCTGCACTTTTAAGCCGCGCGGACGAAGCGCTTTATGAGGTGAAGAAAACAACCAAAGGGACATATGGGGAGTATTAACAGATAGCGGGGATACCAGAAGTGATAAGACGTTCGGTGTCCCCGCATTAAATTTTTTAATGTAACAAATAATTTAGTAAATTAAATAAAACGATTATTTACATAACTTAAATATGCCAAATTTGCTTGATGAATGGCATAGTCTGTTTAACGCGGAGACAGAGGAGGAATTGGATATGATTAAATCAAGGACAAAAAATTTGGGGATTATTGAGGCGATTAAGGAATGAAAGGAGATTAGCCTTACCGACAGACTAAGAATGGAACATGAGCAGCGCCTAAAGGCAAAACGGGATCGCGAGGCGGATACACGGAAGAACGGATTATAGAGGAGCTTAGGAAAGAATACAATCTCACTTACGAACAGTCATTGGAAAAACTACGCTAAAAATAGAAGATTGGACGGGCGGATTTGACATTACTATGACAGTTCCGTCATGGCGGTTATAAGTCATTCCTCTGCAGAGTGAAAAAGTTTCATTTACCCAAACAAGTTTATATGCTATAATATCATAATAAATTGGTAAAAATAGTATGAAAATACAACGCAAAAGAAAGGAAAAAAGATTATGAATAACAAAGCAATGTATAAGCTGACCTATGGTTTGTTTATCCTGACGGCAAGAGACGGCGACAAAGACAACGGATGCATTGTAAATACGGTAACGCAGGTAACAACAGAGCCGAACCGGATTGCCGTAGCAGTAAATAAGCAGAATTATACGCATGACATGATAGTGAAAACAGGTGTTTTTAACGTGTCGGTTCTGACCGAGAATTCAAAGTTTGACACCTACAAACACTGGGGTTTTCAGAGCGGTAAGGATGTCGACAAGACAGAAGCGATTACCTACCAAAGAGCGGAGAACGGCGTGATTTATTTGGCGGAGGAAACAAACGCCTATATCTGTGCAAAAGTAATTTCCGCGACTGATTTGGGCACGCATACGCTCTTTTTGGCTGACGTGACGGATTGCGAAGTCCTTGCGGAAGAAGAGTCCGTGACTTACAGCTATTATCAGAAAAATATCAAGACTGCGCCTGCGGATAAGAAAAAAGGATTTATCTGTGTTGTGTGCGGTTATGTGTACGAGGGTGACACGCTTCCTGATGACTTTATCTGCCCGTGGTGCAAACATCCCGCGTCGGATTTTAAACCAATCAGCTAAAAAGACAGCTATATTACAAAAGGGGCAAATCAGCCCCTTTTATTACTTTATAGGAAATTACGTCCTATAAAGTAAAAAACCCTCCGGGGGATGCGCAGCCCCATGCAAAGGAAGTATGCCACTAAAGCGGCGCATGGGGCGCGCGGCGAGTAGTGGAGAAGATCGTTCCCCTACTCGATTATAAAAATAAACAAGGAATGATAGCAAAGGAGAATTTGGAAATGAAAATCGCTGACATGCACTGTGACACAATATCAGAACTATGGGATCGAAAAGGCGGCGGCAAATCGTCGAAACCAGCCGAAATCAGCCCTTATACAGATAGTTTGCGTGCAAATAATCTGCACATTGACCTTCAAAAAATGAAACAGGCAGGCTATACACTGCAAAATTTTGCCATGTACATAAATCTCAAAAAAGACCTTGACCCGTTTGCATACGTGCTTGCACTCATCGACCTGTTTGACGCGGAAATGGAACAAAACAAAAATGACATTCGTGTCATAAAAACATATGAGGAAATAACGCAAAACGAACGTAACGGAAAAATATCCGCATTTCTGAGCATTGAAGAAGGCGGATGCTGCAAGGGAAAAATTGAGAATCTTGAGACGCTTTACGCGCGCGGCGCCCGCATGATGACGCTGACATGGAACTATCCAAACGAGTTAGCCAATCCGAATCTGTGCCAGGATAAAACGGATCCAAACGGATTTCCGCTGTTTGACGGTACAAAAGGCTTGACGAAAACCGGATTTGAATTTGCGCAGCGAATGGAAGAGCTTGGTATTATTATCGACGTGTCCCATCTGTCCGACGCAGGTTTTTGGCAAATTGCCGACTGCACAAAAAAGCCCTTTGTGGCAAGCCACTCCAATGCGCGTGCGCTTTGCGGACACGCAAGAAACCTTACGGATGACATGATTAGGACCATCGCGGAGCGCGGCGGCGTAATCGGACTGAATTATTACGGATGTTTTTTAAACGCAAAATGTGACAACGCATCGACAGCCGCGCGCATTGCCGAACACGCGCGCCATATTGTAAAAACCGGCGGCACGGATTGCCTGGGTCTTGGCTCGGATTTTGACGGCATTGACGGTACATTGGAGATTGCAGACTGTTCACAGATGTATAAGCTGTTTGACGCACTGGAAGCAGCGGGCTTTTCGCAGAGCGAAATTGAGAAAATCGCATATAAAAACGTTCTGAACGTATACAAAGAGCTGCTATAGCGCGTTCCGTCCGAAACCACCCTCAAATTTACCGCCGAATTTGAAAAATATGGGTGAATATTATTGACTAATATGATATACTCAAGAAAAGCCCGCAACCATAAGAGGGCATATAAATCAGCAATTTCCTGAATGTATGTTTGGGGAATAGAAATGAGGAACAACATGATTTCAGTAAAGACAATAGACAACGAGTTAGTGTTTACTTTATTTACTAACAGCAGCAGTTACCAAATGAAAGCAGATAAATATGGAGTCCTGCTTCATTTATATTACGGAAGACCCATAATCAACGGTGATAACCTGTCAGATTTAATTTTCTTAAGCGATATGGGTTTTTCCGGAAATCCCCCCTGTGCAGGAAAGGACCGCACATACTCGCTCGATACGCTTCCACAGGAGGTTTCCGGTTTTGGTATCGGCGATTACCGTGACAGCATGGTATCTCTTTTGCACGACGACGGAAGCCGCGCCGCGGAATTTCGGTATGACAGCTTTGAAATTGTTGACAGCTCCTACAAAATTGACGGTATGCCCGCACTTTATGACACGAGTGTCACAAAAGGCGAAACGCTGATTATTACAATGCGTGAAGCGGCATCGGACATCGTGCTCAAACTCTATTACGGCGTATACGAAAAAGAAAACGTGATTACAAGAGCGGCAAAAATCATCAACAAGGGTACCCGCCGCGTTTTTGTGGAAAAGCTGCTGTCCATGAACATGGATATGATGTTTTTTGACCCTGATATAATTTATTTTACAGGCAGACATGCCTTTGAGCGCGCGCCTGAGCGCGTTCCCGTAAAGCATGCCAAGGTTGAAATCGGCAGTGTTCGCGGTACGTCCAGCCACCAGTATAACCCTGCCTTTATTCTCTGCGACCATGACGCAAACGAGGAACAGGGAAACTGCTACGGATTTTGCCTTGCCTACAGCGGAAACTTTGTAGGCGCAGCGCAAAAGGACCAAAAAAATCAGGTGCGTGTGCAGATGGGAATTCATCCCGAAGGCTTTCACTACCTGTTGGAGCAGGATGAAGAGCTGATGACGCCGCAGGTTATTATGAGCTTTTCCGGCAGCGGACTGAGCACGCTTTCGCAGCAGTACCACGACATACTGAGAGAGAACATGTGCCGCGGAAAGTATAAACATGAAAAGCGCCCCGTTCTGATTAACAACTGGGAGGCGACGTATTTTGATTTTGACAGAGAAAAACTGCATGACATAGCCCAACAGGCATCGGAGCTTGGCATCGAAATGCTTGTGCTCGACGACGGCTGGTTCGGAAAGCGCGACGACGACTTCAGCGGTCTTGGCGACTGGTTTGTCAACGAGAAAAAACTGGGCGGAAGTCTGAAAGAGGTTGGCGAGCGCGTCAATGCGATGGGCATGAAATTCGGGCTTTGGTTTGAACCGGAAATGATTTCGGAGGACAGCGACCTCTACAGGGAACATCCCGAATGGGCGGTGGCAATTCCAAACCGTGAGCCAAACCGCGGAAGATACCAGCTTACGCTTGACATGAGCCGCGCTGACGTGCGTGATTATCTGTTGGAGAAAATGACTGACATTTTAAACAATGCGCCCATCATCTGTGTAAAATGGGACTTAAACAGAAGTATCTGCGACATGTACAGCTATGCGTCAGCGCAGGAGCGCAGCGGCGAGCTGTATCATAAATACGTGCTTGGCGTCTACGATTTGTTAGAGCGGCTGCTTGAGCGGTTTCCGGATCTTCTGCTTGAGGGCTGCAGCGGCGGCGGCGGACGGTTTGACGCAGGAATGCTATATTATTCACCGCAGATATGGTGCAGCGACAACACGGATGCCATAAACCGCCTGAGCATTCAGTACGGAACAAGCTTCTTTTATCCGATAAGCAGTTTCGGTTCGCATGTTTCCGCGTGCCCGAATCATCAGACGGGACGCAGCGTACCGTTTCAGACAAGAGGCGATGTGGCAATGTCGGGAAGCTTTGGCTATGAGCTGGATTTGGGAAAAATCTCCGAAGAGGAAAAGGAGCAGGTTAAGGAGCAGGTTGCGCAGTTCCATAAGCTCTATGACCTCACGCACGAGGGCGATTATTACAGGCTGACTCCGCTTGAAAACGGTGACTGTATGGCGTGGGCGTTTGTGGCAAAGGATAAAAAAAGAGCGGCGCTTACGATTGTAAAAACGCAGAGCGAGGGAAACCCGCTTCCGACGCATGTCTATATGAAAGGCTTGCTTAGAAACAGACAGTATCGGTGCACCCTGAAAAATGACATGAGTGTCATAAAAACAGGTGCGGCGTTTATAAATGCAGGCATTACGATTCCGTGGAGTATGATGCAGTATGAAAGCGTAATGGTTTTGTTCGAAGAGATATAAGAAGGGGAACAAAGAATGCATATACAGATACAATGCTGCGGTATTGTCCTGATGCTGGTGCTGTTCTATTTCTATATGCGCCAAAGACGAATATCGCTGGACACCCAAAAGGCGTTTTTAAATGTCTTTTGGGCAACACTGATCTGCATAACGGTTGATATACTTTCCATCGGCGCGATTGAATACCGCCATGTGCTGTCTGAGCCGTTTGCCAAATTTGTGGCAAAGACATACCTTGTGACACTGCTGGGTGTGGCGCTCAGCGCACTGTCTTATATGTGCGTGGATATTTACACCGTGCGGGAAATCTACCAAAAGCAAATGCGAAAGTACCGGATTATGACGTTAATCGGTGTGGCAGCAACCTATGCCGTGCCGCTTCACTACAGCTATACGAGTGACGGCGCGAATGTGAAATATACATATGGTCCCAGCGTTTATGTTACGTATGGTATGGCGTTGGTTTTCTTTATCACAATCCTTTGCCTGATGAAAAAGGAGAAGGCGAAAATCAATCCCCGGCGCAGGGAGGCAGTGTGCATTTGGCTTTTGGTTTGGGTCGTTGCGTCCCAAATTCAGTTTATGTATACGGAATTGCTGATTGTGGGGTATGGCGGTGCAATTGGCGTCATGGTGCTTTACCTGAAGCTGGAGAATCCGGAGACGAACGTTGACAGGAATTCCGGGCTGTTTAACAGCGGTGCGCTGTATTTGTATATGCGTCAGCTTTTTGCGAAAAAACAGGATTTTGCTGTTTTGGCTGTTGTTTTTGAAAATTCCGCTTATCAGAATGTATCGCTTGATAAAAGAGAGCGTATCCGAATGGAAATTGTGGAGTATCTGCAGAAAATCCCAGACGCATATGCATTCAAGAATGCGGAGGACGAATTTTTCGTCGTGTTTACGGATGTTGAAACCGCACAAATACGGGTGGAGGAAATCCGCAAACGCTTTCGGTCGGGCTGGGGAGCCTATAACGGCGATAATGTAACGCCGTGTTGGCTGTATCTGCCCCATGCGGATATTGTCAATCAGGCGGAAACAGTATTGCATTTAATCCGCTACGTGCGGCGTGACGAAAAGACCTTTTCCGACAAAGACTTTCTGTGTATTGAAAAGGATTGCGTCGATAAAATACGCCGTGAGCGCGAAATTATTCATCTGATAGTTGATGCGATGGAAAACGACCGCGTGGAAGTGTTTTACCAGCCGATTTTTTCCACAACCGAGCAGCGTGTTACATCGGCGGAAGCGCTCGTGCGTATCCGCGGTAAAGACGGCAGCATTATACCGCCGGGCGTGTTTATTGATATTGCCGAGAAAAGTGGCATGATTTTGAAGCTTGGCAGCATTGTATTTGGAAAGGTCTGCAATTTTATTAAGACGCATCCGCTTGAGCAATACGGAATGCATTATATTGAAGTGAATTTGTCCGTGGTGCAGTGCGGCTATGAGCATTTGGCGCAGGATTACATTGAAATTATGGAGCAGTATGGCGTAGATCCCAAATATATCAATTTGGAAATTACGGAGTCGGCGTCTACAAACGCCAAAAAAACATTGCTGGGTAACATGGAAAATCTGATAGATTACGGCGTACACTTTTCATTGGATGATTTCGGAACGGGTCAGTCGAATTTGAATTATATTGTGGATATGCCGGTGGATATTATCAAGTTTGACAGAAGCATGACGAACTCTTACTTTGAGAATGGAAAAGCAAAGCATGTTATGGAAGCGGCAATCCATATGATACACGGGATGAATCTGGAAATCGTGTCGGAGGGCGTTGAGACGAAAGAGCAGTATCAGACGATGGAAGATTTGGGGATTAGTCATATACAGGGATATTATTTCTCAAAGCCGCTGCCGCAGGAGGAGTTTGTGCGGTTTTTGGAGGACAGAATGTAAAAAACCGAGTGCCCGTGTGTATAAAAAGCAGCCGTCTATGCAGTAGTTGCACAGGCGGCTGCGTTATGTATGCTTTTATAAAGTTGAATAAATTGCCGCGATATGATCTGCCCGTTCGGGAAAATCTGCTTTGAGCGCCATTAAATACTGCAGGGAGCTGCCTTCATAAGGCTGAATATCACCCAACAGACCGACCTCATAGCAGTTGCGGATGACATTGATAATACAGTTCTCCGTGTGGTCCTCTTTGCAGTCCTTGCATTCCTTTAGAATATGTGCAATTGCTGTTTCCAGCTCAACGTTTTCAAATACTTTAAAGTCCGTGGTGGGAATGTTGCGCACACCGCCGGGAACATTCTTTTTAGGAGCCTGCTTGTAATTCTCAACGCACCTTTTGGCATAGCCGATGAGACAATGTGTCTCGTGACACTGACCGCACACCTCCACTCCTCTGCAGCAGTTTTCCAAATCTGCCGTCACTAAGTCAGCGTCAAATCCTTTTTTATGTGTTTCTGACATAAAAATCCTCCTCTAAGTAAGTAATATTAAGAAATCTACGCGGCGTAATCTACATTTGCACCGCGCATATTCATTGCATCAAGCTGTTTTTGATTTTTTGTGTACGGATTATCTTCATTCGTATACTTTATCGAAGTCTTTGTAAGACCGCCAGAAACATATGTACGACCGCATTCGGGACAAATCGAAGTCTGAATGGTAACGGATGCATTCATTACCTTGCCGTTATCTTTGGCAGCTTTTTTGTACGCGTTGGAAACATGCTCATTTTCGTGCGCGCGCACTTTGGAAGCAGCAGATTCCGGCGAAATATGAGAGGGTGATTTAAAGGATACATTGCCTTCATCAGAGCCGTCCTGATATGTGCGGTTTTTACAGGTTTCGCAATCCTCGGGAGAGGACTTGCGACCGGGTTTTTTAACCTCGTCAGGATTGGCGCTTTTCTTTTCGGTTTCTATACCTGAAATCGCATGAACCTCTTGCTTTTGCGAAGTCTTGCCAAGCGGACTTGTGTACATCGAATTGTAAGGCTGATAACCCGAAATACTTCCTATTGTCATATGAAAACCTCCTTGTTCCGTTATATAAAAATAATCATCCGTGATTACAGTAATTATAAGCAGAGTATATCATAGGGGACATGGCAAAGGCAATAGTTTTTCAGGTGAAATTCGGGCAAAATCATGTTATGATAAGACATAGAGTTTCCATAATTAAAGGGGGTTACATAAAAATGAATATCACAATACGAACAGCAAATCCAAGCGATGCAGGGCAGCTTTTGGAGATCTTTACACCTTATGTCAGGGACACGGCGATAAGTTTTGAGTATACGGTGCCGACGGTAGGGGAATTTTCCGAACGCATCGGGAATACCTTAAAGAAATACCCTTATTTTGTCGCGGATGCGGACGGGGAGCTTGTCGGATATACTTATGCAGGTGCGTTTAAGGCGCAGGCAGCGTACAATCGGGCGGTTGAGACGACTATTTATGTCAAGACGGGAATGCGGCGCGCGGGAATTGGTGCAAGGCTGTATGAGAGGCTTGAGGAGGCATTAAAGACGCAAGGTATTTTAAACCTGAACGCATGTATTGCTTACACGGAAACGGATGACGCGCACCTGACAAATGACAGCGTGGCATTTCACGAAAAATGCGGTTATCAGATGGTGGGGCGGTTCCATAAGTGCGGGTATAAATTTCAGCATTGGTATGATATGGTGTGGATGGAAAAGCTGATTGGAGAGCGGCGTTAAAATATTTTGTAAACCTATTTGATTTTTGTGGAAAAAGCGGTATAATATTATCCAATATGTGGAAAAAGCGGTATTATTTTGACCGATATAAATTGATAGAAACTGATTTGAAGTAAGAAAGGGGAAATCAGATGTTTTACAGGGGATTGGCAATCTTATTATGCAGCTGTCTGATCGCAGGCAGCGTTCCGCAGACCGCGGCTGCGAAAGAATCTGTGCAAACGCATAAAACGGGCACGGGGATTGTCACGTTAAATGAAGAAGGCGAAGAAGAGAAGAAGGAAGAGGATAAAAAGGACGAGGAACCAAAACCCGAGCCGGAACCAAAGCCGGAGCCGGAACCCGAGCCAAAACCGGAACCCGAGCCGGAACCAAAACCCGAGCCGCAGCCGACGCAGACAAAGACGGAGGAAAAACCGGAGGGCACAGATACACCGCCGCAGACGGAAGCGCCGCCTGAAACATCAACGCCGACACAGGCGCCGCCTGAAACGGAGGAAAGCCCGGAAGGACCGACGCAGACACAGACACAGGGACCAACTGAAACAGAGACGCAGACCGAAACACAGATACCGACACAGACACAAACACAGACCGAAACGGAAGAGCGCCCCGAGTCACCGTCACCGACACCGACGCAAACCGAGACACAGACACAGTCGGAAGAAAAGTCGGAGCCAAGGTCCGAGGAGGAGAGTAAAAAACCGGAATCGAGCAAGGTTGAGGAATCGAAAAAAGAAAAGGAAAGCAAACCGGAAAAAACAAGTGTTGTGGAATCTTCATCCGCAGAGGAATCTTCGTCAGAAGAAAAAAGTTCCGAGTCCGAAGAAGACAGATTCAGCAAAACCGTAAAAAACGGACAGAGCACGGACATTACGTTAAAATCAGCGGATACAAAAGAACAGTTTTTTAAGTTCAAGGCACCAAGTGCAGGCTGGTTTAATTTTTATGTTGAGGGTGCGGATGTCGCAAACGTTAGAAATACGATTTACGACAGCATCAAAGAGAAAAATCAGATTAAGCAAAGAACGTATCAGGATAAAGTAAGATACCTTTTGCTATACTTGGAAAAAGGTCAGACCGTCTATCCTGCCATAAGTTTGGGCGGTGACGCAGGAACAGAAAAAACAGTCAGATTTGGCGTGAAAAAGGCGGCTGTGGCATCTGTTCAGGAGACAGACGGCGGTTACACGGCAACGGTGTCTTCCTTAAAGGCAAATATCGGCTGGAGACCTGCAAGCCGTACGATTGCCGCGGATATTACAATCAGCGGAAGCTTAGAATCAGGGCAGCAGGAAACGTATCTGTGGCAGATTGTCTATGGAAATCCTGATGTGGGATATACATATGCGGAAGAAACCGTCAGCCTGAATTCGAAAAAAGAAAAGAACATCAGCGGGCTGACGCATTCGCAGGATTACAGCTTTACAATGTATCTGCTTAACAGCAGCACAAAGGCACTCGAAGCAGTGCTTGTTTCTGATGCTAAAGCAATTAAGCTGAAAACAGGCGCGTCAAGGGATAATGTGGTATTTCGAAACATACATTCTACCTATGACAGTATTACGATTGACATTGAAGCAGTTGACCCTGTGACGCGGATTCAGTACGGTCCGCTTGCGGAGTACGAAAAAGAAGTCAGTCTGCAGAAATATATCAGCGGCTTAGGGCAGGTAAGCGTTTCTGGTTTAGAGCCGGCGACGACATATTATTTTGAATTTTACAATGCAGGCGGAGTTGTTACGGCATACACGACGGTTGACACAAAAGAATACCCTGCTCAGGTGCATTATGTAATAAAGGAAACAGGACCGGACAGCATTTCGGTGCGGGCGGACATTACTGCATACGATGGCGAGGTTCCCTCTTCGTTTAACTTATGTTATGAGATACTGGATGAATCCGGAAAGACGCTCTTATCCGGTATGGAAAAGACGGATACAAAGGGACTTGAACGGTGGAGCATTGAAGCAAAAGCGGAGGATTTGGAAGCCTCCACAAGATATACGGTGCGCGCTTGGATTAACGAACCCGGCTATACAGGTCATTTCAAGGAAACGGCAGCGACCGTGACCACTGCTGAGCCGCCGTTTCCGCTAAGCGCCGTAAAGGTCAATATTGTTAAAAATAATACAAAATCATACGCCGCAGATTATACCATTATGATTGAGGACTATTTGAAATCTGTCAGCGGTAAGTTTAAATACAGAATGAAGGATTCGCTCGGCGAGTATGAGGTTGTTGCGGTTACGGTACGAAAGGGTAAGGTTAAGGGCACGATTAAAGGGCTTCAGGAAGGTGCGGAATATGAATACGAAGTCCGCCTTTCGGGCGTGGTAAAGCGCGGCACCTTTAAAATCGGAAAGTCGCCGATTAATCCGGAGCTTTCGGCGGATACGGGTGCGTATGATTCGATTATTTCTTATCGCTTAAAGAGTGCGGAGCTGAAAAAAGCGACGGCGTACAGTGTAAAGTTGTATTATTATAATCCCGAGACAAAGCTTTACGCGGAGGCGGCGGGAAAAGTAAATCTTACGGCATCGCAGGACTATACCGTTTCCATGCAGGCAGCGGATTTGATGATGCTTTCGCCCAACACGCAGTACGGTTTTAAGTGGGAGCTGTATGCAGGCTCGGCGCTTACGCACACCATCTATCAGCTTGTCACGACCGAAAAATCTGAGGTAAGCGTGGAAATTACGGCGAATACGACCGATGCGGTGAATTATAACATCGGCATCAACGGCAGAACGGAACATATTTCAAACGATATAACACTGTTTACCTATATCCGTGAGGAGGATGGTGAGTACAGAAGGTACGGCGACAGCTTTAATCTTTACAAATCAAAGGATTATAAAACGGATAACCGCATGATTGTAGGGCTTGACGACAACAAAACATATACCGTTTCATTCTGTGACATTAAGGGCGGCGAGTACGGTACGTTTACCTTTACGTTTGAGGCAAAAATCGACGGCGTGATGATGGGCGTTACATCGCTGCTTGCGGGAGCGCACAATTTTGTCGTGCAGGCATCTATTGAGGGAGAAACTGATTTTGAAAATCAGTACGCGGTGTTGTTTTTTAAGGAAAAAGAGGAAGAGGACTGGGACATCAGAAGCAGCCTCCTTGAGAGCGGTCAGACGGCATGCGGCTTTGAGCTTACAAGTTATCTGAGCGACGATTTGAATGCGGATACAATCTATGAATTTGTAATGGGTGTCAGCGACACGGCATTTCCGACCACGGCAAACGGATTAAAAGGCACGTATTCCGGCGAGGTATTGACGCAGGCGGATGCGAGAAGCCTGACGAATGTCAGTGCGAACAGCGGGTACTCTTATATTTCACTCAAGGGCGCCCTGACAAACAATCCGATTAATACGACTTCTTATATTTATGTATTTTATAAGGAAGCTGATGAGTGGGAGTGGATTAAGAGCAGCGAATCCTTTATTGTGAGCGATACGACAGGAGGAATGCTGACCTTTATCAAGGGACTCAAATCGGGAACGGAATATGATTACATTGTGGCAGTAAGCGACAGCGGTTATAATACTTCCCTGTTTGAGATTGAGGAGGATATGCAGCAGTCGGGAAGCATTACGACAAAAAGCGCGGATATTGCGCTTGAGATTACGGCTGACGAGGAGCGCAGCACGGCAGGCTGTGAGCTGCTCACGGTAAAGGCGGCGGGCGCACAGGATATTCGGAAACTGAAAGCGGTTCTGACGATTTCCGGCATGGATGGGGAACAGGTGTTTACAAAAGAAGCGGATCTGTCGGAAGAGAACGGCTATACGGCGGAGCTTCGTTTTGAAGGGCTTTCTCCCGAGACGGCATATACCGTGACGGATGCAGAGCTGAAGGTAATGGAAACGGTTATCGGCGAGTGTTACGCGGGAACCGTGGCGCATCTTACGCCGCAGTATTCTTTTACGACAAAGAGTGTACAGCTTCCTGAGCGCATTGATATTTCGCAGGAGCAGTTAAATTTATTATATGACACAAGTGTCAGTTTATCAGCACAGGTAGTTCCTTCCGATGCATCAGCCGAAGTGGTTTGGAGCAGCAGCGATGAGAGTGTGGCGCGTGTGGATGCAGACGGAACGGTACATGCGGTATCACAGGGAGAAGCCGTGATAACGGCGGCGTCGGCATATTCGGCGGAAACTTTTACACAGTGCAGTGTGTGCGTAAAATCCTATGCGGTAGTGGAGAAGTCTTTGACAGGGGACCTTGGAAAGAGCATACGCGGCTGTACCATTTATAAAGGAGATACGTGCGGTATTGCACTCTGTGAGGTGATGCCGGACGGGACGCGTACGGAGATTTCCGGTTATACGGTGCAGTCTGATAAGCCAAGCGTAGCGGATTTGTCGCAAGGCATGATTCGCGGTCTTGGCGTGGGAAAAACAGGAATTACGCTGTGTAAGGACGGCATTGATATTCGAGTAGAGGTGCGCGTGGAGGCGGCACCTGAGCGTTTTGAGATTGCCGGTCTTTTGGCAAAGGACGGACGGTATCCCGCGATAAAAAATGGCGATATGTATGAGATTGCATTGAAGGATGGTATACGGTATGAGATTGCAGGCGCAATCAGTCCGTCAGGCAGCTTTGACGCGCAGATGTTTGATTGGAGCGTTTCCGACAACAGTGTGCTCGAAGTAACTGACAGAGGCGTCATAATTCCGTTAAGTGCGGGAGAGGCGACTGTTACGGTAACACCGCCGGCGGGCGGAGCGCTTGAGGGACAGCAGTGCAGCTTCCAGGTTTGCGTGAAGCCGGTTCCGGAAAAGAAAACTTCGCAGATTGTCATTGATAATACAAAAAAGGAAATGAAGCTTGAGGATATTGTACTTTCCGATTATCTTGGAGAAGGCTGGGAGTGGAAAAATCCTAAGACAACGATTTACAGGCTTTCGGAAGATGCCCAGCCGTATCAATTTGAGGCGGTTTATACAGGAGCAGGATACTATGCCGGTGAAAGCAGCATTCGGATTTATTACGGCAATTCTTTGACACAGACGCAAGCGCAGCCGCAGGACGCTGCGGAAACGCAGGCGCCGCTGTCCTTCGGAGAGGAGATGGCAAGCGGTGAGGCGCCTGAAGTATCCGTAAAGGAAATAACAGTCAACACGGCATACAATTACATGGACAGCAGCGGTAAGGCATTGTCTGCGGCACAATACGGAATGATTGAGATTGCGGCGTCAGAGGGACAGTATATTAAGAGCGTAAAGCTTACGGACGATATGGGAATCGTAACATCGGATGTTCTTGAGGTTTGTGATTACGGTGTCAACGGATACTTAATCAGACCTGTTTCGCAAGAGCTTTCGCAGGGCACATACAAGTGCAGGCTCAAAGTAGTCACAAATGATTCCAGCGAGCCGTATCTATATCCGATGAAGGTGAAGGTCATTAACAAAAAACCTGCGCTTTCGGCAAAGATTACGAAGAGCGTCAATCTGTTTTACACAACAGACAAGGGACAGCTTTCCCTGATGCCGGAAATTCAGGGAATGGAAGCGGCTTCCCTAAGCTGGGAGGATGCACTTGAGGGTACGGGAAACGGTTTTGCAATAGCAGACAGTGGGAAGCTGGCGCAGAATGGGGCGATGGTCTATGACATTGTGCAGGAAAACATTGCAGTTTTGGACGGAAAGCCTGCCGATGATGGCGTCACGGAAGGTACGCTCACAGTCGCGCTCAAGGGTGTACGCGAGGCGTATTCGTTTGAGCTGCATATAAAAACCTGCTATGAGAAGCCGAAGCTGAAGCTTACGGACTATCATACGGGAGCCGGCAGCAGTATTGTTTCGGATGCAAACGGGAATGAGGCGGCGATAAAGGTTTACGATTTGACGCAGGAAAGAATGCTTCGTTGCGGCGGTACGCAGTACGGTTATGACGATGTGCGCTGCGAAAATGACGCTGTTGTTATCGACAAAAATAAAGGGTACTATTCGCTTAGGGTTTCATATGGCGGAAACGCAAGGCTTTCGTTCCTTTTCAGTGCAAAAGACTGGCGTGATACAGTGCGGGCGGAGTACACGATTAAAAATGCAGTGCCTTCGGCAGTGGCAGATAAAGACAGTATGATATTTAACTCCGCGTACAGCGATAAAGCGGCAGTAAATATTTCACTCAAGAACTGCGCGGGTGAAGCACGGCTTTCGGATGTGGTAATCGAGGGTGCAAATAAAAAGTCACAGAAGCTTATGGAGGATAATTTCATCTCACTTGTGCATGACGGCAGCAGCGTAAACGTCAGCATCACGGGTACCGGCGGCACGGGCTGCTACACCTATAAGCTGACGCCGTATTATACGGATGCGTCATCGGGTGAGCGCAGGGCGCTGAACACACTGAAGCTGCGTGTATGGCTGATTGACGGGAAGGTAAGGGCGAATACAGAGACAAAGAGGATTGCCGATGACAAAATCAGCGTGAACTCCGATTTCAGCAATCTCGGAGACAGTCACAGAGTAAAGGGTGCGCGCCTTGTCGGAGAATACGGCGGATACTTTACTTTACAAAGAGACAGCTACGATATGTCCATTATAAATCCCGAGCTTTGCGTCAAGGCGGCACAGCCGGACCTGTTAAAGACCTCCAAGACATATAAGATGTCGGTGGTATACACGATTGAAACCGGCTCAGGTGAGACTTACGAGGTGGAGAGCAGGAAGTTTAGGGTACGCCTAAAATAAAGTATTACGTTACTGTTCACACAGGACTTAGCATTTACTGCTAAGTCCGTACGAAAACGTATATATAGCAAGTAAAAATCCATTTGCGCAACGAACTTGTTCGTTTTGCAATTTTTGCATGGATTTTTATCTGTTACTGGAACGGAGTGAACAGTAACAGTATTACGAAGAAATGTCAACCTGATTGAAAAAATGGGTTGACATTTCTTTGACTTGAATGTAAACTATATATAGCAACAAGGTTAACATTTAAAATACATAAGGAGAATTACAAGATGGAAGTATCAGTGATGGAACCAAAAAAATTTAACACGAAAACACTGGCTCTGATTGGCGTGATGACGGCATTTATCTGCATTATGGGGCCGCTTTCGATTCAAATCCCCATAAGTCCTGTACCGATTTCACTTGGAACGCTTGCGATTTACTTTGCAGTCTATGTGCTTGGAATGAAAAAAGGAATTGTAAGCTGCCTGGTATATCTTTTGATAGGGTTTGTCGGGCTTCCGGTATTTTCAGGCTTTTCAAGCGGTCCTGCAAAGCTGCTTGGTCCTACGGGCGGATACCTTATCGGTTATATCTTTTTAGCGCTAATCTGCGGATTTGTGATTGACAGGACAAGCAATGTATTTATTTGCTTTTTCGGAATACTATTAGGAACGGCGGTGCTGTACCTGTTTGGAACGGTTTGGCTTTCTTATCAGGGAAATATGCCGTTTATGAAAGCATTGGCAGCAGGTGTTCTTCCGTTTATTGCAGGAGACCTTGTGAAAATAGTCATTGCGATTGTGGCAGGAGATCAGGTAAAGAAGCAGTTAAAACGAGCAGGACTCATTTAGAGTCCTGCTTTTCTTTGGTTATCGTTTTTTGAATAACACATGCAATTTTAATGCTGCGCAAGGATGGCAGGACGTCCGTCATGCTCCATTATGTAAATTGCGGTAATCTGAGTGCCTTCCGTGTTCAAAGAAATTACGATGCTCTGCCCGTGAATATCAGAGATATTTTTGGAAGGAATAACGTTGCAGCGTTTCTCCGATAGTAAAAAGACAGGAATGTTTGCATCAAGCGGTCCTAAAAAAATATGGTCTTCGTCCTGAATCAGAGTTAATAGCGAATCTTCATAATGAAGAACACATTCGGTATAAATCCCGTCCTGAGGACCTCCCGAGGTCCCCTTAAATAGCAGCAAAGACGGCTCGACCTCACATAGCCGTGCTTCGTTAAACAGATAAAATCCTGCTTTTAGGCCGGGATCGGGATGCTTAATTTCGGTCTCTACACCGTTTTCAATGGCTTTGTAAGTCGTTATTTCATTATCGGCTGTATATTCACCAGTCAGAAAAATATATCGGTTTAATCCCGGAACAATATTGAAGGGCTGTTCATCTGCTTTTTCCCCGTTAGGGGAAGAATATGATACCCGATCAATAATTACGCCTGTGATAAAAGCGGAAATATCCAACAGGAGCGCCAGGAAAAGAGAAAAAACAGCCGCTTCGCGGTAGGGGCTTATTAAGTAAATTAATCCTTTCTGTGCAGCATTGTGTTCGGTTAAATAACGACGGATAACCTGATCCAGGCGTTTGAGGGAAGCTGCCCTGTCAAATGATGTCAAAGCCGAGCCGTTTTCACCCCGCAGGGAATATATGGGTAATCCGGTAATCTTGGATTTTAGTTCGTTAAATTGCTTTCTCCATTCAGAGAGTTCGTCATCGTTTTCCAATGACAGTATGCTGCCGTCTGCCAATCTGTTAATCTGCGCCTGAATTTCTATATCTGCCTTTTTGAGTGTACTGTAATTCTCAAGATTTTGGCGAAACATATTCATATCCTGCAAAATATTTTGATATTCTGAAGAGTCGGCATTTAAATCAACTGCATTTTGCAGACGGTCGAATACATTGGCGGCTGACTCCAGCATTTGTTCGGAATCCGGTGATGTCTTAAATAACTCCCGTTGAATTTCCCGCAGAGTTGCGCCTACATAATAACTTGAAACACCGTTTTCCGCCATGCCGAGAATTGTCAAATAATAGCCGGTGCGCTGAAGGGCGCTCTCATAATCGGCGTGCTGACTTTCTAAATCATCCAGCTTTTGGATAAGGCTTTCGTAAGTCTTTGCTGCCTGCTGTACTGTATTTTGATATGAAGTATAGTCAACACCGGCAGGAATGCTGTTTAAATGATTTTCTGCATTGCGAAGCGATTCTTCTGCATTGACAAGATAACCGTGTGTATTGGAAATCTGTTCGGCAAGTCTGTCTGTCTCGGACTGCAGGTTGGACTGCATACCCGATAAAACATCGGCAGCCTGTTCCCGTACATCCTGAGACGCCTCTCCTGTAGAAGCGTTTTCCATTGCGGAAATGGCAAGAGACATGGCATCCTTAGCTGCAAAATCTTCCGCAGTATATTGCCGTCGTTCTTCCTCCCAGTTCAAATTTTCGCTGACGCTGACACCGGCTTGATCCATATTCATAGCCTGCTGGTACAGGTTTACAATTTGGTCTGTTAAAACATTCTGCACATCCTGCCTGTATAACTCTATATAGGCATCGGCTTCAAATAATTCTTCCCGGTAAACAGCCTGAGCCAGTAAGCGTCTTTCAGTTTTCCACGAATCGCCGTATGCCTGCTCGGTTATATACAGATAACTAAACCAAGAAGAGCAAAACAGGATGACAACCGTAAGGAAATACAAAACAGCTTTTTGGGACCGGTCCCTGCATTTCCTTAAGAAGGATGGAAGCGAAAAATTTAATCCAAGCAAAAGCCCCTGTATGCCAAGCGATGCGGCGTACGCCTGCCAAGCTTGCGGAAATGTATAATCAATCATTCCCTGAGCAGTAGCCCAAAAAGACACTGCTGACAAGAGAATTGTACAAATACGGAGTAATAAAATAATATATGTTTCCTGATTTCTGCTGATTTTCATTCTATCACTCCGTGGCTGTATCAACATACACAATACTTGAATCCCCTTTTCGTGCCTGATCCACGACCGCTGCAGAGAGTTTTTGGAACGAGCTGTAAGAGGAGGTTGCTCCTGTCAGAGCGTCAATCGGTTCTTTTCCCTGCCCCTCTAAAAGTTCACCGGCATAATAACGGGTGTATTCATTGGGATAGGTGCCGTTCGAGTGCAGCATATTCTGCATATACGCGTTATCCCAGCTCTTGATAAACCCGCTGGGATTTTCGGCGTTGTATTCTACGGAAACGATGCTTCCGCCCTTTACCATAATCGTAACATATTCCTTCCAGCCGAAGTGAAACTCTGCAGCCTGGGCGGTATAATAGCCGTCCTGAAGCTCCGTTGTTGTCTCGCCGCAGCCCGCCAGTGACATTGTCACCAACAGCAAAATCAGTGTTAGGCTCAGTATCCGTTTCATCCGTCGTATTCCTCCTTCAACACAAACTTTTTCACCTGAGACTGTAAAGCAATCGCTTCCTTTGCCAACAGGCCGCTTGATTTTTCCGTTCCGGTCGCGTTTTGCAGATTGCGGTCGGCAATAGCGGAAATATTCTCAATCCGTTCTTCCATAATTGCCAAAGCGCTCTCCTGATCCTGTACCGCCGTCACCAATCGGTGCGAAATCTTGTTGATTTGGTCGGATACGGAAGAAATTGCCAGGAGTGAATCTGCGGTATCGGCAGTTAAATCAACACCTGTTTGGATAATAGCCTGCGTACTGCCCACGATATCCGTGGCATTGCGTGCAGCTTCGGAGCTTTTTGCAGCCAAACGTTTTACCTCTTCGGCAACGACCGCAAAACCACGTCCCGCGCTTCCTGCGTGCGAAGCCTCCACGGATGCGTTGATGGCAAGAATACTTGTTTGGAAGGCAATGTCTTCAATATCCTTGGCAATCTTTGTGATTTCCTGCGCGTTGGAGCTGATATTGTCCATTGCGCCGGTCAGTGCGGACATCTGTGTATTTGCCTCCTGAATGCGTCTTGCGATCTCATCGGTTTTTTCGCTTGCCTGACCGCTGTTTTCTGCAACAGTGGAAAGCTGCTCCTTCACATGCGTTACCTCGCAGACGAGCGCTTCGGTAGACTGGTTCTGTTCCACAGACGCCTCATGCAGTTGACCGGATTGGTCATTCAACTGGTCGGACATACGGGCAAGTCTTGCGGCAGCAGAGCGGAAGCCTCCAATGGTTTCGTTCATGGACGCAAGAATGGTGTGCAGGCTTTTCTTGATTAAAGCGAAGTCGCCCTTGTAATCCACCTGCGGATTGGTGCGCAGATTGCCGTCCGCTACCTGCGTTAATACCTGCTGAATATCCGATATGTATCGGTTAACGCTTTCTACCGTACTGTCAAGGGTCTGTGTCAGAATCTCTAATTCATCGCCGGAGCGCACAAGCGATACCTCCGTATGCAGGTCGCCGTCGGAGAGCGCCACCATCCGGCTTGTTACGCTCTTGACAGGACGTGAAATCGAGCGCGACAGGCGTAAAATCAGCAAAATTGAAAGAAACAGTACAGTTAACGTACAGATTACGGCAAATATTGTTGCTGTATTGATATAATGGTTGTAGTCTGCTTTCGGAACCTGAATGACCAAAGACCATTGTGTGCCGCGAATAGGGGAAAAGGCTACCAGCATTGTTTCGCCGCTAATCGGAAATTCGGTTGCGCCGGTTTCTCCGGTCGTAACACGGGTAGTTGCTTCTTCATGTCCCTCACTGAGCTGCTCCAGTGTACTTCCTGACAGAATAAGGGACTGATCCGGATGACCGACAACGCTGCCTTCCTGATTGACCATATATGCCATTCCGTGCTTTCCGATATTAATACCGTTGATTACATCATTGATTGCATCATATTTATAAATGCCCACAACATAGAAGGCTGTCTCGCCGTCTTTTTTCACGGGCATACCCATCATGATTCCGAGCGTGCCTCCCGTAATGGTTGACGAATATGTAGTCAGATTGTCAGTCTCCTGAAGCAATGTAAAAAAACCGCTGTCCAAGACTTCCGGCGCGCCGCCGGTTTCCTGCATCAGATGCCCGTCCAAGCCGTACAGGGCGATGTTGTGCAGCTCGTAAACCTCGGCTGCTTCTACAAGAACCGCTTCTCGGTTTGCCTGCGTATCATTGCTGTCGCCGTCATCATTCATGCGGGGGTCGCCTGCAATAGACATCATACGGTCTGCCAGCATGTGGATGTTTGCTTCCACTGTTTTGGAGGACTGCCGCGCCATCGGCTGTAAACTGTCAAGCAGAATACTGTTTGCCAACGACTGCATGGCAGATGCCATAATTACACAACTTACAATAACCAGTACCAGAATATTGAGCGTTGTGCTCCCCAATATCCGTCCGTTGAGGCTCCGCCGTGCCTTTCGGCTGCGGGAACCTGTTTTTTGTTCCGTCACGTCTCACTCGCTCCTTTTTTATTATTTTATCCACAAAACAACAAAAACAAAACAAATGTTTGCGTTTGAACATCGGTTCTGTCTGTTGTTGGTAGACGATAAAGTTTCTATATAGTATATCATAAGCAGTCGAAAAAAGAAAGAGTCTGTATACTTGAGTTTCCGCAGTTCTATCCACAGAACCATCAATCGTATGTACTAATTATGTACAACTTAAAAAAATAAGCCAAAAAATAAGGAATCCTTCTCCTTTTTGATGTAAAATTTAATCACCACAATAAAATCATACTAAACAAAAAGAGGAGGATTCCCTGTGGTTAATTTTACATCAAATACTTACCAATTGAAACGAAAAATTTTAACTTTTACAA
>KE159628.1:167459-185146 GCA_000403335.2 Lachnospiraceae bacterium MD335 | reverse complement strand
ATCTGCAGCTGCTTCTTACCTTCAGCAGGTGAAAAAATGGACGCCTGATGAACCGGTGGTTTATATCGATGACAGTGATGTTGTAAAACCGGACGGCCATAAATTTGAGTCTCTTGGGATCGTCAGGGACGGTTCTGAAAGCACATCCACAAAAAATGTTTACAAAAAAGGCTACCATGTCACAGAGGCATGTGTACTTACACGCAGTAATCACCCTGTCAGCATTTTTTCCAAAATACATTCTTCCTCTGAAAAAGCCTATAAGTCTGTAAACACGATTACATTCCAGTCCATGGAACTGGGAGCGGCACTCTTTGGAAAGGCAGTCTTTTGTATGGACCGCGGCTATGATGATAACAAAATGTTTCTAAAACTGGACGAACTGGGACAGGATTATGTGATCCGCCTGAAATCCAACCGTAAACTCTTATACCATAACAAATGGACAATGGCTTCAGAACTGCGTAACCGCAGGAAAGGAAAGATTAAAACAAATGTCTTTTACAAAGGTAAGAGCCATGAGGCATACCTCTCCCATGTCAAAGTGCAGATCACTGCATCCAGGAAAGCCATTTATCTAGTGCTTGTTTACGGGATCACAGAGCATCCAATGATGCTTGCCACCAACAAAAAAATCAGCTCCAGGGAGGAGGCAATCCAGGTTGCAAGGACTTATTTTTCCCGTTGGAAAATAGAAGAATATTTCCGCTGCAAAAAACAGGTGTTCCAGTTTGAAAACTTTCGTGTCAGAAAGTTAAAGGCAATCAATGCCCTGAATTTTTATATTACTTTGTGCATGGCATTCCTAGGCCTGGTTTCCATGGGACCCGAGACAAATGCGCTAAAGGTTTCCATCATAAAAACAGCAGATCCGGTAAAGCAAAAAGTTTTCTTCTGCTATTACCGGCTGGCAAAAGGCATCTCTGGTATACTATCGTATGCAAAAGAAGGCGTCAGGCTTTGGTTTCGGACGAAACGTCCGAAGTACCGTCAGCTCTGTCTTAAGCTGACCGTTTGAATAGATAAAAGAATATGTCCTCCAAAGTCCGGTTTCGGCGGGGCTTATTAAAGTGCCTCTACTTTATAAACTGTCATTCTGCAATATCAAAAAACCCGGCAGATTGGCACTTTGGGAAGATGTATTCATTTTGGGCTTACATTTTGCGGAAACTTAAGTCTGTATAAAACATATTAATTGAAAAAACACAAAAGATAAGATATGATGAAAGAAAAGTGTGCAGAATAAAACAACAGAAAGGCAGGAAAAAAACATGAATCCGTATCGTATTATGCTGGTAGACGATGAGGAGGAAGTCCGCAAGGCGATTATCCGCAAAATGGACTGGGAGAAATTGGGATTTGTGGTCGTGGGCGACGCCGAAAACGGGGAGGAGGCGCTGGAGAAACTGGAGCAGCTCGAGCCCGATGTCGTCATTACAGACATCCGTATGCCTTATATGGACGGGCTGACTTTGACGGCACGCATCCGGGAAAAGCACCCGTCCATAAAGATATTGATTTTTTCCGGATACGATGATTTTGAGTATGCAAAACAGGCGATAAAACTGGAAGTGACGGAATATATTCTAAAGCCGGTCAACGGAGAGGAGCTGGCGGTCATTTTAAGCAGGATACGCGGCAGTTTGGATAAAGAAATCGAACAGCGGCGCAACATTGATACCCTGCGGGAGAATTATTTGGGAAGCCTCCCCATTCTGCGTGAATTATTTTTGAACAATTTGGTCAATCGAACGACGGATGTGACGGCAGTGGCGCCAAGGCTGCGGGAATATGGCATTGACATTTTGGATGCGCGCAAATGGCTGGCGGCGGTTATTCATGTGGAGCAGGTAGAATGTGTGGAAACGAAAGCGCTTTCCATGCATCAGGAACTGATTCCGATTTCCGTGCGCGGGTTAGTGGAGGACAGCCTCAAAACATACTGCCGTTTTGCGATTTTTGCATCCCTGGAAGGAATTACCGTGATTGCGGCAATTGACGAAAATAATACCCAAACAGGATTGATTAATCTGTTCGGCGATATTTGTCGGGAAAGCAGGCGCTTGCTCGAAATTGCGATTACAGTCGGTGTGGGGCGAAGCTGCGATGCGCTGCAGGACATCGGCAGTTCCTATCAGACGGCGGTGGATGCATTGGGATACCGCGCGATTGTGGGCAAGGGAAAACCGATTTATATCAATGACGTAGAACCTGTAAACCGGGGTAATCTGCAGTTTCAGGCGAAGGACGAAGAAGAGCTGACGACAGCCATTAAATTCGGTTCCCGCGAGACGATTGAAGCGATAGTGCGAAATCTCTCCGCCAACATGGACGATGCGAAGGTTCATGACAGACAATATCAGATTTATATGCTGTCTGTCGCCAACTGCCTGTTTCGGCTGATGCAGCAGTACAATTTGGATATTGACGTTATGTTTGGCTCAAAAGAACAGTACAAAGTGATTTTGGAGGGAATTTGTAATAAAGCAGAATTTGCGGACCGGATAATTCCCGTGGTCTGCCGCATGAATGAGGCGCTGAACCGGGAGCGCGACAATACGACGAGAAAGGTCATTGAAGAGGCAAAAGCATATATCAGGGAACACTATGCGGATTCGGAACTGTCCGTGGAGATGCTGTGCCGCCATCTGCATATGAGTCCGGCTTATTTTTCTACCGTTTTTAAAAAGGAAACAGGACAAAGTTATGTCAACTACCTGACGGAGGTCCGGCTGAAAAAAGCAGTGGAACTGTTAAATGAAACGGACGACAAGACTTATATGATTGCCCAAAAAGTAGGGTATCAGGAACAAAACTATTTCAGTTATGTGTTTAAAAAGCACTTTGGCGTATCACCGACAAAGTATCGGGGAACACAGGAAAACGGTCAGTAGAAAGGAGCGCTATGGAACAGGATTTACCGGAAGGACAGGGAAAAAAGAACAGCATCCGCTCGGTAATTTTTATTTACTTTACAGTCAGTGCACTGGCAATTATCCTGTTGATCGGGGTTATTCTCTATATGCAGATGTCCCGCCAGCTGGCGCTCGCCGTTCAGGATGAAAATCAGGCGGTGCTAGGACAGATTAACCGTTCGGTGGATTCTTACCTGCGTACGATTATGAAGCTGTCTGACAGCCTTTACTACGGTGTCATCAAAAATGCCGATTTGGATGAGGAATCGCTGAACAGTCGGATTACGCTGCTGTATGACAATAATAAAGACAGTATCTCCAATATTGCGCTCTTGTCCAAAGAAGGGGAACTCTTGGAATCCGTGCCGGCGGCGCGCCTAAAGACAGGGCTGGATGTGACGCAGGAGGAATGGTTTGGCAACACGCTTGCGCGAACGGATAACCTGCATTTTACGACGCCGCATGTACAGTATATTTTTGACAACAATGAAAACCAGTACAGATGGGTTATCACATTGACCCGTGCAGTCGAAATTACGCACGGAACCTCTACTGAGCAGGGCATTTTGCTGATTGATATTCGATATAACAGCTTAGCGCAGATTTTGGAAAACATTACGCTGGGAAATCAGGGATACCTCTATATGCTGGGCAATGACGGAGAGTTAATTTATCATCCCAGAATGCAGTTAATCGCAACCGGACAGGCGGCGGAGAATACTGCCGTCGCGACAGCCTATCAGGACGGCAGCTATCGGGAAAAATATGAAGGAGAATGGCGTGACATCAGCGTAAAGTCGGTAGGATATACAGGCTGGAAGCTATTGAGTGTCACGCCGGAAAAAGGATTGTCTTTGAATAATCTGAAGATGCAGCTTTTTTTGGTGTTTGTGGTGGCGGCATTTTTGCTTGTTTTGATTCTTACCAATACCTTTATCTCCTCAAGAATTACGATTCCGATTCAGAAACTGGAGAAATCGGTCAATGCCATTGAGGCGGGGGAACTGGACACGGAGGTTTACATGGGCGGTTCCTATGAAATCAGGCATTTGGGCAGGTCAATCGGAGATATGGCGAAGCGTATTAAGGAGTTGATGGAAGATATTGTTGCGGAACATGAATCCAAGCGCAGGAATGAGTTTGACATTCTCCAATCGCAGATTAATCCGCACTTTCTGTATAATACGCTGGATATTATTGTGTGGATGATTGAAAATGAACAAAAACAGGAGGCGGTCAAGGCGGTTACGGCGCTCGCACGGTTTTTCCGCATCAGTTTAAGCAAAGGCAAGAGCATTATCACGGTGAAGGATGAGCTGGAGCATGTGCGCAATTATCTGATGATTCAACAGATGCGGTTTAAAAATAAATTTGTATATAAAATAGAGGCGGGCGAGGACGTTCTAAATTTGGTCAGCCTGAAGCTGATGCTGCAGCCGCTTGTGGAAAATGCCATTTATCATGGGATGGAATTTATGGACGGCGACGGCGAAATCTGCGTGGAAGTGTACCGGGATGCGGAGGAACTGCGGTTTTTGGTCCGTGACAACGGTCTTGGCATGACGGAAAAACAGGTAGCGGAGCTTTTGGGAGAGAAACATCATGTATCCTCCAAACGGGGGTCCGGTATTGGTGTAAAAAATGTTATGGAACGGATAAAACTGTATTTCGGGGACGATTACGGTCTGTCAATTTGGTCGGAACCGGACGAGGGGACGACGATTACGATACGTCTTCCGGCGCGGGTTTATGCGGAAGTTACCGCAACGAAGTGAATAGTAAAGGAGCAGGAATGATCGGAAAAGGTGGAAGGTGGCTTGTATTTTTATATGTTGCATTTTTGACGGTACTTTTTCTCATGTGTTCCACAGATTTAATAATCCGGGAGCCGGAGCGGAAAATCCATCAGATTGCGGTTATCATAGAGGATGCGCGCAGCGACAATTACAGTAATTTTCGTAAAGGAATGGACCAAGCGGCAAAAGAATTTAATGTGGATGTTCATTTCATTACGCTGTACGATAAATCGGATGCCGGACAGCAAATGGAACTGATGGACCGGGAACAGCAGGACGGAGCCGATGCGCTGATTGTCGTACCGGTGGATGAAGAACGCGTGATGGGGAAAGCGATGGCTGTTCCGGTTATCTATTTACAGCCAAAGATTATGGAGAAGCCCGGCGCCGGAACCATTGTGATTGATTATGAACAGATGGGAAAACAGCTTGCAAATGAAATGCGGAAGGATATTCCGTCAGACTGCCCTGTTTGGATGCTGACGGATCCTGACGGGCAAAGCGGCATGGACCGCCTGTTTTTAAAGGGCGCCGACGCGGTGTTTTCCGAGGAAGGGCGCACAATATTTGTCACCGCGTGGGACGCAGAGGCGGTGTTTCGGACTGCGATGGGTGCTTTGGACGGAAATCAGAAAGTCGTTCTTTTGGCGGAAAATCCGGAAATCCTGACGGAAGTTTCAGGTCTTCTCGCCGACAATCCGGACGCCGCACAACACGTCTGCGGGATTTACGGCAGGGGAAACACGGTGCCGATTCTCAATGACCTGGACAGCGGACGAATTTCCGGCGTCTGTGTGACAGATGATTTCAGCATCGGCTATCTGAGTGTGCGTGCGGCAGTTCAGGTGTTGGAACGCGCGGACAGCATTCCCGTTACAGCAGATATTTATTATATTGAAAAGGAAAACCTGCGGGAACCGGACTATGAAAAGCTCCTGTTTCCGATTGAATAGGGAACTTTCATTAGGAAAGGGGCGTAGAAATATGAGGGTACGAAAGAAAATGCGGCTTGCGCTGCTGCTGATGGTCTGTGCGGCTATGATTCTGACATCCTGCCAAAGTGTCGGAAAGGAAGAAGAGAAAACTTCGCTGCGTATCGGTATCAGCCTGTATCAGGGGGATGATACGTTTATTACCAACCTGTGCAATCTTTTGGAAGAGAAAGCCAAAGAATATGAACGGGAAAACGGCATTAAGGTGACGCTTGACATTCAGGATGCCAAGGGAAGCCAAAATACCCAAAACAGTCAGGTAGAACGGTTTATTTCTTTAGACTGCGACGCATTGTGCATTAATTTGGTAGACCGCATGGATGCGTCGGTTATCATTGACCGTGCCATGACGGCTGACGTGCCGGTGATTTTTTTTAACCGCCAGCCGGTGGAGGAGGATATGAACCGTTGGAACCAGCTTTATTATGTCGGGGTGGATGCGAAAGAAACAGCAATTTTGCAAGGCGAGATGGTGGTAGATTTCTATCAGGAGCATCCGGAGGCAATTGACAGAAACGGAGACGGCGTAGTCAGCTATGCCATGCTTGAAGGGGAAACGAGCCATCAGGATTCGCTGATTCGCACGGAGTGGTCCGTTCGGACGCTCAAAGACGGCGGAGTTCCTGTTGAGAAGATTACGGGAGGAATTGCAAATTGGGAGCGCAGTCAGGGTTCCGCACTGATGGAACAGTGGCTTTCAGAGTATCCGGATACCATCGAACTGGTGATCAGCAACAATGACGATATGGCGTTAGGGGCAATTGATGCCTTGGAGCGCGCACAGGTTTCGGGCGTTAATATTGTCGGAATCGACGGAACGACGCAGGGTTTGGAGGCGCTTGCAAACGGAAGCCTTTTGGGAACGGTCTCCGCAAACAAGGAAGTTTATGCCGGCGCAATTGTCGCGCTGGCTGCAAGCAGTGCGCTTGGACAGGCACTGCCCGGGGAATATCCGCTTACGGACGGAAAGTATTATTGGACGTCACAGGAAATTATAATTAATAAAATCGAAGAAAATCAATAAATTTTCCAAGAATTTTTTATGGAAAATGAATGTCGAATCCGATACAATGATTTTGTCAGTCGTCATTATGCGCAAAAGAAAAAGTGTATTATGACAAAAAATGGCAAAATCGCCGAACAGGCAGAAAAAGGGAGGATTTAGAACTATGAGATTATCTAAGAAAGTAATTGCAGTCGCAATGGCATCCATGATGATGGTATCCATGACAGCGTGCGGAAACAGCAATTCGGAGCCGGCAGCAGCGCCTGCACCGGCAACACCGGCGCCCGCTGAGACACAGGCGGCTCCTGCGGAAACACAGGCAGCACAGGCTGAGGCGGAGACCGTAGCGGCAAGCGTAGCAGAGACAACAGGAGAGGGCGGCACAGTCGGCGTCTGCATTTACAAATTTGACGATGCGTTTATGACAACATATCGTAACGCTTTGCAGGAAATTTTGGAAGGCAAAGGCTACACCGTAACATTTATGGACGGTAAGAACGATCAGGCAGAGCAGAATAACCAGATTAACAACTTCATCGCACAGGGCGTTGATGCATTGATCATCAATCCGGTTATGACTTCAGCAGCAGATCAGATTATCGCAACCGTAAAGGATGCGGACATTCCTACAGTACTTATTAACCGTGAGCCGACGGCAGAGCAGATGAGCGCATATGAAAAGCTTGTATACGTAGGATGTGACGCACGTCAGTCAGGAACAATGCAGGGCGAGTTGATTTTGGATACCGAGAACAAGGGCGACATCAACGGCGACGGCAAGGTTTCTTACATCATGATTCAGGGTGATCCGGAGAACGTTGACGCACAGTATCGTACAGAGTTCTCTGTAAAGGCATTGACAGATGCAGGTATGGAAGTAGAGCAGCTTGACTTGCAGCGCGGTGACTGGGACCGTAACAAGGGACAGGAAATCGCACAGAACGATTTAGCGCAGTTTGGCGATGAAATCGAAGTTGTTTTCTGTAACAATGACGACATGGCAATCGGCGCTTTGCAGGCAATTCAGGCAGCAGGACGTACTGTAAATGAAGACATCTATTTAGTAGGTGTTGATGCTCTGGACGCAGCTTTGAACGAAGTGGCAGCAGGCAACATGACAGGTACAGTTCTTAACGACGCACAGGGACAGGCAGAAGGCGCAGTTACAGCTATGGAAGAACTGTTAGGCGGCAAGACATATGCATCAGGCGAGCAGTCTATCTATGTAGACTATGTAAAGGTTACTCCGGATAACGTAGCAGATTTCCAGTAATTGAAATCAAATCATAGAAAGAAAACATTGGGAAGTGCGTGTGCATTTGGCGCACGCACTTCCTTTTATGCAAAGGGGGTTATCAAATTGTCAGAGTATCGTTTGGAAATGCACGACGTCGTAAAAACATTTCCGGGTGTCAGAGCGTTAGGCGGCGCTCAGTTGAATCTGCGTCCGGGAACAGTCCATGCTTTAATGGGGGAGAATGGCGCCGGAAAATCCACCCTTATGAAATGTATGTTCGGCATTTACCACATGGATGAAGGAGAAGTCATCTATGAGGGACAGAAGGTAGAGATTAAAGGACCGCTGGATGCGCTGAACCGCGGTATCGCTATGGTGCATCAGGAATTGCAGCCGATTCCGGAAAGAAGCATCGGAGAGAATATTTATGTAGGGCGGTATCCGCTGAAGAAGGTCGGACCTTTCTCGGTGGTAGATCATGATAAGATGTATCAGGATGCTGCTAGAGTTTTGAAAGAGGTGCACTTGGATTTTGATCCCAAGGCAAAGCTGGGCAGCCTTTCCGTTTCGCAGATGCAGCTTGTGGAGATTGCCAAAGCGGTTTCTGCGGATTGTAAAGTTTTGATTTTGGATGAGCCGACTTCGTCTTTGACTGCCGCGGAAGTGGAGGCGCTGTTCACCATTATCAACGAATTGCGCAGCAAGGGTGTTTCCATTGTCTATATCAGCCACAAAATGGATGAAATTTTGCGCATCAGTGATGAAGTTACCATCATGAGAGACGGTCAGTATATCGGTACATGGTCGGCAAAAGAGCTGACAACGGACTTTATTATTACCAAGATGGTTGGACGCGAGCTTTCGGAATTGTATCCGGTGCGTGAGAATAAGCCTGGGGAAGTGGTTTTCGAGGTGGAGGATTTTACGTCCATTAATCCAAAGAGCTTCCGCCATGTTTCGTTTCAATTGCGTAAAGGCGAAATCCTCGGCGTAGCGGGACTGGTAGGGGCACAGCGTACGGAATTAATGGAAGGGCTGTTTGGACTCCGGTGCCATACGGCAGGTAAGATTACCTATAACGGAAAGGAAATCAAAATTACGCAGCCCAAGGACGCGATTAATAACGGCATTGCGATGCTGACGGAGGATCGGCGCGCAACGGGAATTTTGGGCGTGCTGTCCATTGCGGATAATGTTTCCATCGCATCTTTAAATCAGTATTTGATTGGCGGATTCATGTTGGATGATGCAAAGATTGAAAAGCTTGTACAGGAGAATGTTGCAAAGCTTTCCATCAAAACGCCGTCTTCGAAGACACAGATTCAATCGCTTTCCGGCGGTAATCAGCAGAAGGTATTGATTAGCCGCTGGCTTGCCAACAGTCCGGATGTCTTCATTATGGATGAACCTACGCGAGGCATCGACGTAGGAGCCAAGTATGAGATTTATTGTATCATTGCTGAGATGGCAAAGCAGGGGAAAAGCATCATTATGATCTCTTCGGAGATGAGCGAACTTATCGGTATGTCGGACCGTATTATGGTCATGTGCGACGGTCGTGTGACCGGATTTGTGAACGGAGATGAGGCAAATCAGGAAAATATCATGGCGTTTGCGACTCAGTTTGAATAAGGAGGGAAATCATTATCATGCAAAAAACATTTAATTTAAAAAAATTTATATCCAATAATGCAATTATTATTTTGATTGTTTTACTGGCTATTGTAACGGGATTTATGACGAAAAACTTTTTTTCAGTCACTAATTTCAAAAATCTGGTAGTGAATGTATCTCCCAGATTCATCATTGCCTGCGGCGTTTCAGGCTGTCTGATTACAAAAGGTACGGATTTGTCCGCAGGACGTGCGGTTGGTTTGGCGGCATGTCTTTCGGCGATGCTGCTGCAGAGCTTGGATTACTCCGCACGTATGCTTCCGTGGATGCCGGATATTCCGTGGCCGGTAGCATTGATCATCGTAGTTGCTATCATGGGATGCTTTGGCGGCGTCAACGGCGTTGTTGTTTCTACATTGAAAGTTCCGCCGTTTATCGCTACACTGGGTATGCAGACGATTATTTACGGACTGTGCTCCCTGATTACCAATAACCAGCCTATGGGCGGTTATAAGAGCAGCTATCTGAAGGTGGCAAGCGGTTCCTTGGGTCCGATTCCTTACCTGATGATTTTTGCGGTTGTTGTAGGCGTTTATTTTTGGTTCCTGTATAATAAGACCCGTCATGGAAAATATATGTATGCAATCGGCGGAAACGAAAGCGCTGCACAGGTTGCAGGCGTAAATGTAAAGGCTTCCCTGATTCGAATCTATGTTTTGGCAGGCTGTATGTACGCATTGGCAGGCTTTTTGGTAGGCGCTAAGGCAGGCGGTGCGTCAACGGCAACAGGTAACGGCTATGAGCTTGAGGCAATCGCAGCATGTACCATCGGCGGCGTATCCGCAAACGGTGGTGTCGGACGTGTCGGCGGCATCCTGATTGGCGTACTGGTGTTCGAAATTTTGAAGATTTGTCTTCAGTTCCTCGGTGTTGACCCGGCTTATACATACATCGCACAAGGTCTTGTAATTGTTATTGCAGTTGCACTTGACTTGAGAAAGTATTTGCAGAAGAAATAAGGCGGTGCATGAAAAAAGAGTGATTGGCAGACGGAAAGAAAGGGATTGACCGTTATGGAAGAAAAGCAGAAGAGCGAACCGGAAAACGTGCAGGATACGACAGAAAATGCGGTATCGGAAACTGTGCAGGAAACAACGGAAGATATGGCATCGGAAACCGTGCAGGAAGAGAAGAAGCAGTCGGGAGGCAGTATTTTTGAAGGAATTTATGACCGCCTTCCGGATATGTCTGTTCGGTCTGTGGATCGGTTCATTATTCTTTGCGTGATTGCATTGATTGCGGTCATCCTGATTGGCGTGCTCAAAGCGAATCATGTTTTCTGATAAAGACTGAAACAAAGAACAGGCAGTGGCATTTTGAATGGAATGCACTGCCTGTTTTTTATGCTTTTAGAATGATTCTGTTTGCAAAAAAGCTTGTAAATATAGTATACTAAATTATAGAAAAATGTCTTTGCGAAAGGAAGGTACTTTATTGAGGTTTGAATGGGATGAGGATAAAAATCAACGGAATTTTGAAAAACATGGAATTGATTTTGAAACAGCAATGCTGGTCTTTAATGATATGCAGCGCATTGAAATATATGATTTTGAGCACAGTACAGAAGAGGATCGTTATAATACAATCGGAATGGTAAATGATGTGCTATTTGTTGTGTATACGGAGCGCAAAGACAATATACGCTTAATATCAGCGAGACTTGCCACAAAAACGGAAAGGAGCCTATACTATGATACGGACAGTTATTTTGGATAAAGATCAAAAACCCACAGCAGAACAAATCAAACAAATAGAAGAAGCAGCCAAAAGAGAAATTGTCTTTGATGAAGACTCTCCTGAGCTTACTCCGGCAATGGAAAAGGCGTTTCGGTTGGCAGCAAAAAACCGCAACACACAAAGAAAGACGGGCGTGTCATAACGCCCGTTATTTTTGCTTTATAGGAAATTACGTCCTATAAAGTAAAAACCCTCCGGGGGATGCGCACTCCGCGCTAAGGAATATGGTTGCTAAAGCAACCGCGCTCCGGCGCGAGAGCCCGGCTCGCCGGACTCTTTTTTATGCATAGTGTGATATTGTATAATTAACCAAAATATCTGTCAAGCAATCCCTTCAACGCCTTGCCGTGTCTAGCTTCATCCTTAGCCATTTCATGTACCGTGTCATGAATTGCATCAAGATTGTTCATCTTTGCGCACTTCGCCAAGTCAAACTTGCCGTTTGTAGCGCCAAACTCACATTCAACTCTCCATGCAAGGTTTGACTTTGTATCCGCCTTCATGTTCGGCTCTAAGTCTTCACCTAAAATCTCGGCAAACTTTGCTGCATGCTCTGCCTCTTCATAAGCAGCCTTCTCCCAATAAAGACCAATCTCCGGGTAGCCCTCTCTATGTGCGATACGAGCCATGCAAAGGTACATACCAACCTCAGAGCACTCACCGTTGAAGTTTGCCTTAAGCTGGTCAAAGATGTACTGCTTGTCTGCGTCGCTGATTTCAGCGTTGTTCTTAACAGTTTTTGCATAAATACCATACTCATGCTCAGCCGCAAGCGTAATCTCGCCCTTTACCTCATTGAACTTGTCCGCCTTTGCGTGACAAACCGGACACTCCGCCGGGGCAGCATCACCTTCATAAATGTAACCACAAACACTACATACAAATTTCATATTAAAATTCCTCCTTAAATAAATTAATTGACTTTATCACATGCGCCTTTTAAAAGGCATTCTCTGCAAATACCGCAGAAGTACAACTTATGTCCCATAATTTTCCCGTCAAAGCCTTGCGCAGCACGCTCGTCAATGTCCGCATAAGAATTGCTTTGTGCTGGAAGGTCGATGACAGCATTGCACTGATTGCATACAAAATGCTGGTGCGCGGCAGTATCATAATCAAAATGATCAATGCCTAAATCGCCAAACTGCAGTTTTGCTATCATGCCCGATTCCGCAAGCTGATTCAAATTACGGTAGACCGTGCCGAGACTGATGTTCGGAAATTCCGTTTTTAAACCGGAGTAGACAAGCTCCGCTGTAGGGTGGTCTTTACGGGTTTGCAGAAAGGAGAGAATTGCTGCACGCTGGCGACTGTATTTCATTGCCATAGTAATCCTCCATTCTCACAGAACCACGATTCCCTGTTATTTCTTTTGCGTTGTAATCAAAACTAAATCAGTAATGATTACTGTTATTATATTTTGCATACTTCAATTTGTCAAGTATTATTTTGAAAAAAATTATAAAAAATAAAATCGAATATAAAAAATAAATTAAGAAATCCCCAAATCTCTATATTTTAAAGGCGGGTATGATATAATGAGCGCAAGAGAGCAAAGTGAACCTGTTCATTTTGCGAACGGCGAATGTTGATCAGAAATCGCAGATTTATGATATAATGTACGCGAAAGCAATGAGCAGTGCCAAAATGCAAGATGAAAAATCGGCTGCTTGCAGACGTATTTGTCATCTTATATTTTGATAGGGCGAAGCCCGCGAAAGAGGAAAAGCGTGCTTTTCCGAATGAACTGCGGCCTAGATTAAAGAAATGAAAAATTTTCCCCAAAACACGGAGGCACAAAATAAAGAATGGATAAAAAACATAAATTCGGCATGAAGCTGACTGCAAAAATGATTATTCTATTTTTAATAATCATTTTTGTACCTACAATAGCCGCCGTTATGGTATTCTTAGGCTTCGGATACCATGAAAATATTGATATTTTCCACGAGCTGTCAAAAGAAGGCATTATGATAGGCGAGATGGTTGGCAGAAGCTTTCTGAAACATTTTACCGTAATAATGATTGCCGTGCTTATAGTAACAAGTGTTATCATTACAAGCTGGATAAAAAAAGACATTTACAATCCGCTTCAGGAGATTAACCTTGCAATGCAGAACATAGCGGACGGCAATTTCGATTATCATTTGACGGAAAGCCGCGACGACGAAATCGGTCAGCTTTTTGGAAATTATGAGCAGATGCGCCTGCGGCTGAAAGAAAACGCGGAGGAAAAAGCCGAAAACGAAAAAAAACAAAAAGAGCTCGTAAGCAACATTTCCCACGACCTAAAAACGCCGATAACCTCCATAAAAGGCTATGTTGAGGGTATTATGGACGGTGTCGCCAATACTCCCGAGAAGATGGATAAATATATTAAAACCATCTATAATAAAGCAAATGATATGGATCGGCTGATAAACGAGCTGACCACTTATTCCGGAATTGACTCCAATAAAATTCCCTATCATTTCCATATTTTAAATGTATCCGATTACTTTTCGGACTGTATTGAGGAAATCGGGCTTGATTTAGAGTCAAAAAATATTCACTTAAACTACACGAATCTCGCGCCGCCCGACACCTGCGTGGTGGCAGACCCTGAGCAGTTTAAAAAAGTTATCAACAACATTGTCAGCAACAGTGTAAAGTACATGGGTCATGATAACGGCGTGATTTCGATTACCATTCACGACGACAACGAATCCGTCAAAATTGAAATTGAGGACAATGGAAAAGGCATCGCGTCAAAAGACATCGGAAACATTTTTGAGCGGTTTTACCGGACAGATGCATCGCGCAATTCCCTTCAGGGCGGCAGCGGAATCGGATTGAGCATCGTTAAAAAAATTGTTGAGGACCACGGCGGTTATGTGTGGGCGACCAGTAAAGAAGGCGAAGGCACATGTATGCACTTTGTGCTCCGCAAATACATGAAAAATAATGATGAAGTTATAATATAGAAGGAAAATTCCTCTGCTCCTGCTATCGCGCAGGGATTGCAGCCGCATTTTTCTTCGAAAAAACAAGGAGGAATAACATGAGCAAAATATTGATTGTAGAAGACGAGGAAGCGATTGCAGAGCTGGAAAAGGATTACCTTGAGCTGAACGACTTTGAGGTAACGATGGAAAACAGCGGAGACACAGGACTTGCAACAGCGCTCTCAGAAGATTTCGACTTAATCATACTCGACCTCATGCTTCCCGGCATCGACGGCTTTGAAATCTGCAGACGCATCCGCGAAGACAAAAACGTACCGATTTTGATGGTATCCGCCAAAAAAGACGACATTGACAAAATCAGGGGCTTGGGATTGGGCGCGGACGATTACCTCACAAAGCCATTCAGTCCAAGCGAGCTTGTGGCAAGGGTAAAGGCGCATATGGCGCGCTACGAACGTCTCGTCGGCAGCCATACCAAAGAAAATGACATTATTGAAATCAGAGGTATCCGTATTGACAAGACCGCCAGACGCGTGTTTATTAACGACGAGGAAAAAACGTTTACTACAAAGGAATTTGACCTTTTGACCTTCCTTGCGGAAAATCCCAACCATGTGTTCACAAAAGAAGAAATCTTCCGCGAAATTTGGGATATGGATTCCATCGGCGACATTGCCACGGTTACGGTTCATATCAAAAAAATCCGCGAAAAGATTGAAACCGACACAAGCAAGCCGCAGTATATCGAGACCATTTGGGGCGTCGGGTATCGGTTTAAAGTATAAAATAACAGCCAAAATTTTACAGGCATAGGGACTCTTAAAATGGATAAAATGATAGTGTACGAAGACAACGTACTTCTGATTATCCATAAGCCCGCAGGAATTGCGACACAGACGTCGCGAATAGGGCAGGCAGACATGGTATCAGAGCTAAAAAATTACAGAAAAAGCAAGGGTGAAAACACTTATATCGGAGTGATTCATCGACTTGACCAGCCGGTCGAAGGGCTGTTAGTATTTGCAAAAAACCAGTCTGCGGCAGAAATCTTAAGCCGTCAGCTTCAGGACAATACCCTGAAAAAAAGCTATCGTGCACTTGTGTACGGAGAGCTTGCAGAAAATACAGGCGGAACGCTTATAGATTTTTTGCAAAAGGACAATCGTACAAATCTTTCAAAAATCGTAAAAGAAAGTACGGGCGGAGCAAAGAAAGCAGTCCTTGACTGGAAATGGGTAAAGACGTATCAGGGCAGAGGGTGTTCTTTGGTGGAAGTTGAACTGTTTACGGGCAGACACCACCAAATACGTGCTCAGATGGCAAATGCCGCGATGCCGCTTTTAGGTGACATGAAATATGGAACGGACGCGTCGAAGGCATTATCAAAGCAGTTAGGGATAACAAACACAGCCTTGTTAGCCTATAAATTGGCGCTATTGCACCCAAAAACAGGACAATATCTTGAATATAGGACAGATTGGAAAGTGCCGCCGATACAATAGCAGCATTTTTCTGATAAAAATAATATAATGTTTGAGTTGACACATTTTTTGGAAACAAGTATAATAAAAATATACGTAAATGCACTCATAGACAGATAGGAGATTGAGGCAGAAAGGCTTACGAGTGAACTCGTTAATGGGGAGTAACACAAAGGAGGCCAAAGTATGGATGGAATGCAGAATTGGACAACTTATTTGGAGGCAATGCGCAATCGCCTGCTGATCGTCAATGATGCTGACAGCCTGATTTCCGTACTGACTGATGTAAAAAATATACCAATCGCGCTGTCAACAATCGAAGATGTGACGGATGGTACAGGACTGAGCATGTCGCTTTCGGTAATTTGTTCAGAGGTAAAAGTGGTAGGCAGGGTAATGTGCCTCGTAAGCGATGATATGTTCACAACAGTGCAGTTAAATCTTGACACGGTAAAGAAAATCAGCTCAAAGATTTCAGTGGATAGAAAAGGTGTAGTCATGAAGCTGTCACTCAAAAACGGCGCAGAATTTCTGCTGATGTTCCACACGGAGTTAGTGGAAGAGTGATTGTAAGAAGGAAAGCTGAAGAAAGAAGGTCGTGGCAATGGATTAGCGAAGGAACAGTCTATTGTCGCGGCCTTGTTATGATATAGAAACGGATAAAGAATCGGGGTGGTAGAGATGAAGTACAATACAAATGATTTGTCGCAGATTCTTGACGTGACGACAAATACGATTCGCCGGTTTGAGGAAAAAGGATTTTTGAATCCGGAAAGAAACGAGCAGAACGGCTATCGGGCATTTGACGGCGGCGACTTGGAAAAGGCAATTTATGTCGGAAGATACAGAAAAATAGGTTTTGACCACGGCGACATCGCAAACCTGTTTCAGGAAAATTTGGGTATGGGTCTGCGTCGGTTTCAAGTCAGAATGAGGGAGCTTGACGAAAAAATATCTGATCTTATGGCAACGCGTCATATGCTGAGCGATGACATTATCCTTATGGAACGGGGAATTGCAAATAAAGGTGAAATTTTTGAAAAAACCTGCCGTTCTTTTTACTATATTCTTTACCATCAAAACGGACAGATTAATACGCATGGCAGGAATGGAGAAGCCTACCGGAAATTTAAGGAAGAGTGTCCCGAAATAAAATATATTTATATTTTTGATAAAGAAAATGTGGAAAATGAGAACCTGGTGTACAGTGAAGGTATTGCTTCAAACGAGATTTTCACAGGGTTGTACGGAGTAGGGATAGAACCGCCTATAAAGCACTACGAAAAACGCCCAAGCCTTATGCGTTTCGCCCGTCTTCCGATTGATATGGAAAATGAAAAACAAATATCAAGAAATGCACTAAAAAAGCTGATTTACGGTGATTTTTTGGAGTATGTTAGGCAAAATTCACTTCGAATAACGGGTGATATGATTGGGATTAAGGTAGGCTTTTCTTCGGAAGAAGACAGGGAATGGCAGTATGTATTATTGAGTCTGCCAGTGGAGAAGAAGTAGAGAGCGGGAGGAAATCCCGCTCTTTGAAACTCTGCCTGTTTACATAACACGGATAATGTGCTATAATCCCGAGTTTGACACTTGTGAAATCAAAAAGTGGCTACAAACCCAGTAGTTATGCTGGCTGTAGTCACTTTCTCTGTGGAACCGATTTGTGCTATTTTTTCCTTTCTTGTGTTTTGGTACTTTTTATTATGCTCCGCATGGCTGATTTTGAAATAAATTCATAATCCGTATGAAAGCCAAATGCCTTGTGTAAATCATCTGTTAGAACTGTTCTCTTGTAAGAAGGGATATAGCCGCTTTCCTTTGACAAAAGTGTTACCTGCATGGAACGAAGTGTACTTAGAATCTCATTACAGGTATAATTATTTCCGACCTTTTTCTCA
>KE159628.1:142559-166529 GCA_000403335.2 Lachnospiraceae bacterium MD335 | reverse complement strand
TTATTTTTTCAAATTTGACAAAAAAATAAGCCCAAAGCAGGCTTAAATACAAGATTTGTGTGTTATGAGGTTTAAAAGGAAGTGTCAAACTACCGAGTCTGCCAGTGGAGAAGAAGTAGAGAGCGGGAGGAAATCCCGCTCTTTGAAACTCTGCCTGTTTACATAACACGGATAATGTGCTATAATCTATTTTATTCTTCTATTATATAAAATCAAGGCGAATCGCCGCAAATTCACAGTAATAGTTAAAATCAAAAGAAAACCAATTGAAAGAGACAAGAGGAGAGACTATAATGAAATTAATACCGCTAAAGTACGATTTCTGCATTAAAGAAGTCATGGAGAATGAGACTGTAAGGAGGCATTTTATAAGTGATGTGCTGGCAATTCCGCTAAAAGACATCAAGTCCGTGCGGATGATAAATCCGTTTCTGTGCAAGCGCTATAAAAAACAAAAGTTGGACATTTTGGAGTTGCATACAATAGAATTGAAAAAGAAGCCGGACAAAGGACAGCCCGGTCCATTGGATGAGTGGCACAGCCTGTTTAATGCGAAGACGGAGGAGGAATTGGATATGATAAAATCGTGGACAAAAAACCTGGGAATTATAGAAGCAATTAAGGAATTAAAAGAAATCAGCCTTACGGACAGGCTGCGGTATGAACATGAAATGCGCCTTAAAGCGAAACGTGACAGGCAGGCGGAGGATGAGTACGTGTATGAGAGTGGAATAAAGGTAGGGCGTGAAGATGAGAGAGAAAAAAGCATAAAAATCTTAGTAAATACCTTACGCGAACATGGGGATACTGACGAGCAGATCGTGAGGAGCCTTATGGAGAAATATGGACTTAGCAAAGAGGAGGCAGAAGGAAAGCTTTCATAAATATAAAATGTGCATTCAAAAACATGCCGCTTGTACAATGTTTACAGTACGGGCGGCTCTTTTTTGTGGAAGTAGCTGTCAGGGATGGAAACGGGACTTGGGAAAAGGTGCGTGATATAGCAAAAAATGCGGACCGTGCACGAGCACAAATTGTAAAACATGACCAAAAAAATATTAAATTTTTGTAAAATAAAGAACTTTTAATATGCTGAAAAATTTGATACCATTAAAGTATATTAGCGGCATTGGCTTTAAAAGAAGCCTTGGTTTGCACGGGCACGGTGGAAGACGTGCCGGACGGTATTAATTAACGATAGGAGGACGAATTATGGGCAGGTTCAAAAAAGGGTTTATGAAACGCGTTATAGCAATTTTGTTATCGGGCACGATGGTAATGTCCAACATGACAGCGTTTGCAAGCGAAGCTCCCGCCGACGCGGGAGGGTACATTGAGGAAGTCGCTGACGAAACGGACAGGGACGATGACACGGAACGGGAAGATGCGGACAAGAAGGAAGCGGAGACGGTTGCGGTTTCTGAATCCGCAACAGAAGATGCAGCGGCGGAAGAGACAACAAAGAGCGAAGATAATGCTTCGAATGGAAAAGAGACCGATGTAGAAACCGTTGAGGCAACGGATACAGAGGTATCGGATGAAGAACAGACATCTGCAACAGAAGAAACGACGATTACAGAAACGGAGACCGAAATTATAATAGACGAAGACGCCAAAGTAGGTGAAGTTCAATCTATGGAGCAGGGTAAAACATATACACTAAATGCGAATGAGATTGATGTTGCTGCTGTTAAAAAAGAGGAAGGGTATGTAGCAATCATAAAAGACGTTTTTGGAATAATATGTGGCGGATCTACGGTAGTGGATACTGGCAGAGGAGAAAATTTTTATTATATTACTGATAAATTGCAGGCAAAGAAAGTACCCTTTACACAAAGACTTGCACTTGGAGGCAGTCCAAGTAAAACAAAACAATCTATTAAATTTACAACTGCTGAGGCAGTTGATGTGACAGTGTATTGGATGAGTAAAGGAACAAGTGCGGCACCTCGTCAGATGTCTATTTTAGGAGATGATGGAAAACAAAAAGTTGCTACAGATGAAATTACGATATTTAATAATAGCATGTATGTATCAACAATGACACTTGATGATGCGGGAACTTATTATCTTGGAGGAAATAATTATATTTATAATGTAATAGTAGAACCTAAAGGATCCAAAACGGAAAATTCGATACCTGAAAGTATTATATCTAATGATGGGAAGAATGTTATTTGGGACTTTTCTGATAAGACAGTGTTTCCTGAGATGGTAGAAAATACAGCAGAGAACTTGGCTAAAGGTGCAGAAGGCTGTTTGGTGAAATACTGCGGATTAGAAGTGGATGGAAGTAAGAATAACCCGGATGTCCTTGGGACAGCAAATGCTACTCTTGGAAAAATCTATGTGCGCAATGACAATAATGTACAGATAAATCAAAATACAGTTATTCGTATTCCGATAAAGGGAAGAAGTAAAATTTGGGTGACAGTATGGAAAGCAGACGCAGAATGTTATTCGGTGGACGGAACAAAGGCTAAGAGCGTATTGCGCGATGAATTTACATGTAATGGTGATAATGGATATGCTACTTTTGTAATGTTAAAAGGAGGAAACTACTTACAGAAGATTGAGGTAGAAAAAATCAATGAAATAACAGTATCAGGAACAGTAGATATAGGTGGTGCAATTCCGGAAGGGCTTGAAGTAATATTTACAGATACAAAGGATAAAAATTCAGTTATTAAAGATACCATAGGCAATGGCGGTTCTTATTCTGTTACGTTATATGAAGGCAGTACATATGACATTTCACTTAGCGATAGTAGTTACAATATTTCTGAGCCGGAAAATAAACAGATTGATGTTGGAAGTACAACGATAACAGATTTTGTAATAAAGACAAGTTCATTGGACGTAAATGAAGTAAGCGGCACTATCACATTCGAAAAAGGTGCAGCACCAGATAATTTTGGTCTTAAACTTGATGCAACAGAGGGAACACATAGTACCAGGGCTGTAATTGAAAATGACACTTATAAAGTCAGCCTGGAAAAAGGTAAGACATATACCGTATCGCTGTTAGGCACGGGTATGGAGGATTATGAGGCTTCCCCGGCTGAATTAAGTGCTGACACTGCAAATCAGCCATTGACGATAAAAGAGAAAACCAAATATAACGTGAATCTAAAAGTTAATAGCTTTGATAATAAGTTGGATTTTTCAGAATCTGATATTACGTTTACGAATGTAAAAGAAAATGATGATGATACCGATACAGCAAAATATCAATATACTTTTAAAATCGGTGATGATAATGTGGCTTTAAGAGATGGAACTTACACTATGTCTGTAAGTAAAAAAGTAGAGTACCCATATCAGCTTACCTATGCAAATCTTACAGTACAGGGAGCGGACAAAGAATATACACTTGATTTTATTGAGCGTATGACATGGGATTTCACTGCGGATGGTCAGAAAAAGGATCCTATATTGCAGACTGATAAGCCAAATGAAAATGCTGTTGGCGAACAACTGTATCATGGTTTGTTAGTTAATACAAACGGAACTAACAGTGGAAAGTTTGGTGTAGGGGCAACAAACGTACAAGTAAATGCTGATACCAAAGTGAAAATCCCTGTATCAGGCAGAGGAAAGGTATCAATATTGCCTGCTAACGGCAAGTTTATGTTAAAAAAGCTTACCAGCATGGATCAGGATGCATCCGGTGTTGCAGATCAAAATGTAAATGGTCAGATATCGTATAATGAGGATATGAGATATATCTTAATGGAATCGACAGGTAATCCTTTATGGCTTACAAAAATCGAAGTAACCCGCGACCCTGCCGTAGAGGTGAGCGGTAAAATTTCAGGTCCTGCCGACTTTGACATTAGTCAGTGTACGGTGTCCTTTATAAATCAGACTGATGACAGCACAATTCCTGTGGCTGTAGAAGCTGACGGAAGCTACACCGTAAAGCTGACTTCCGGACATAAATACATTGCAACACTTTCCGGCAATGCACAGTACGGATTTGCGGATACAAATAAAGAGATAACAGTAGGTGATTCAAATATAACAAATTCGGACTTAACGGTTGTATCGAAGTCAACTGTTAAATATTCCGGCAATATTACAGGATTTGCAGCAGACTATGAGCGGCTTGATAATCTTAAGGTTATATTAACTGCGGGTGTGGAGAAGGTTGAACTCACGATAAATAAAGCGGATATGAGCTTTGAGGCAGTCTTGGAGTCAGGCACGGAATACACGGTTTCGTTAGAAGGCGTGGATGATTACAGCTTGACAAGCGATGCAACAATCAAACAGACTGCAAATTATACTGCTGATATTACGGTGGAGCCTAAGCCGACATATGAAGTAAGCGGTAAATTCCTTGAGTTGGACGGAGCAGAGATAACAAAAGTTTCGTTTACACGTCTTAATGAGGAAGGTGCACTGGATAAGAATTACGTGTACCCGGCTGTTGTAAATGAAACAGGAGACGGATACTCTGCCCGGCTGCGGGATGGCGAGTATGAAGCAAGTGCAGAGGTAAACGGATACACAACAAAAACACATGTTATTGTAGACGGCGGAAAAGTTGTAAGAGACTTACTGTTTATATGGACGGATACCTCTAAGCTTGATTATAAATCAGATCTCTATGTAGGATATGATGACAAAGAGGACGGTTATAATACGGTAACGAAGGCTTTAAAGGCTGCGAAGCGCATGAGTCCTTCAGCAGACAAGCGCATTACAATTCATATCGCGCCGGGAACATACAGGGAGCAGATTACGGTAGATGTGCCATATATTACATTTAAGAATGACACACCTTCGGAAGAGGTAAAACTTACATGGTATTATGGTATCGGCTATCAGTATTACAGCATTAAACCATCGCTTGGTGAAAATGGATTCTACGATGCGGAATATGCATATAATAAGACTGAAAAACATACAGCATTCCGATGGGGATGCACGGTACTTGTTAAAGCTACGGATTTCAGAGCTGAAAACATTATATTTGAAAATTCCTTTAACAGATACCTTACAAAGGAAGAACTCGCGGATGGCGTAGAACCAATAGAGCAGAAAGATAAAAAACCTGTAAGAAACAGCAGCCTGGATTTAAGAAGCAAAAAGGCGGGAGAGCGTGCCGCAGCATTGTATATTGAAGACCAAGGCGACAGAGCGGAATTCTATAACTGCCAGTTCCTCAGCAATCAAGATACGGTTGGTACGGGAAGTAAGACACCCCGTTCTTATTTTAAAGACTGTCTGATAGAAGGTAACACAGACTATATCTGCGGCGCCGGCGATGCGGTATTTGATAACTGTGAGCTTAAATTTGCCGGATATAGCGATGCGAGCTCAGGCGGATACATTACGGCAGCAAGCTTACCGCGGCAGTACGGTTATCTTTTTTGGAACTGTAAAGTGACTGGCACAACAAATGAGGGCGCTAATAAAGATGTTGGATATTTAGGAAGACCGTGGTTTTCGGTTCAATATGATGAAAATGGAAAACCTGTAGAAGGTCAAAAACGGGCAACTGTAACATTTGTAAATACTGTGCTTGACAGAGCGGACATTATTGTGCCTGCAGGCTGGAATGAAATGAAACCCACAAAGCCCGAAGATGCTGTTTACAAAGAATATAATACAACAGTAAAAGGCGGAGGCGCTGCGGACACAAGTAATAGAACGGCAGGTACGGTTGTAACGGAAAATCCTGTAACAGATATGACAGTATATTTTGGAGGCTGGACACCTGCGTATTACAACCATGTCGATGCACCTGTTGCAGATATAGAGCCGGGTAAAGTGCCGAAGGGAACGAAGGTTGCACTTGAATGTGCTACCGAAGGAGCGGTAATCCACTATACAACGAATGGTGATAAACCGACGGCTCAGAGTGCAATTTATGAAAGCGGAAAGCCGATTTCTCTTGATACGGAAGGGGAAGTGGTAATTAAGGCAATCGCAATTAAGGGAAATGCAGAGAGCGAAGAAGTCGAGTTTGCATATACGGTTGTAGATGCTGAGAAGTTTGTCAGTGCTCCTGTCGCAAGCGTTAAATCGGGTAAAGTGTCGAAGGGAACGAAGGTTGCACTTGAATGTGCTACTGAGGGAGCAGAAATTCGTTATACAACAAATGGCGAGAATCCGACAGCAAAGAGCACATTGTATAAAGAAGCGATTGTGATTACTGAAACAATGACAATTAAGGCAATTGCGCTAAAGGGTGATGCTCTAAGTGAGGTTGCAGCATTTACCTATACGGTTGAGCCGGAGATAATTGACCCCGAAACCGTAGAAAAACCGACCTCAGACCGTCCGGACGGCGTGGTGCCTGTAGGAAAGACGGTTACACTGCACTGCGAAGAAGGCGCAAAGATTTATTACACAATGGACGGAACCGTTCCGACAGGTAAAGAGAGTGAGCTCTATGACGGAAAACCGATTGCACTTGGTAACGAGGCAAAAACAATTGTGATTAAGGCGATTGCGGTTAAGGGCGATGCAAAGAGTGAAGTTGCGACATTTACGTACACGGTTTCTGTGGACATAGACCCTGATAAGTTTGTTTCTGCCCCTGTTTCTGATGTAGAACAAGGTGAAGTGAAAAAGGGAACAAAAGTAACTTTGACGACTGCAACACCGGAAGCAAAGATTTATTATACAATGGACGAAACAGAGCCGACTGCACAGAGCACAGAGTACACGGGACCGATTGACCTTGGCAATGAGGCAAAAAAGGTAGTTATCAAGGCAATTGCAATCAAGGGTGAAAACAAAAGTTCGATTGCAACGTTTGCGTATACGGTTACAAATCAACAGGTTACTCCAGAAGAACCTGATCCGGTAGAACCTGATGACCCGGGTATTGACAAAGAGAATATTTGGATTACCGGTCTTAAAGAAACCTATGCTTATACAGGTGCGAAAATTATTCCTGACATTAAGGTTTGGGACTGTGACATTACGGGCGCTGACAGACTTTTGGCGCCGGGGATTGATTATACAGTTGCATACAAAAACAACGCAAAACCCGGAAAAGCAGATGTAATTGTTACAGGTAAAGGCAATTATGTCGGAAAGGGCGTTACGGCATCATTTAACATTGAAGAAGCAAAGGGCGTTGAAGCTCCTGACAGCGTGAAGGGCGCGAAGATTGACAAAATAAAAGATGTGATAACATATACGGGAAAAGCAAAGCACCCTGACTTTAAGCTCACATTAAAGGGCAGTAAAACTGCTGTAACATACACGTTTGACGAAGAGACGCAGGTGTACGTAAGGGCGGACGGACAGCCGATGAACGTTAATGTTGCCATATCAAACAACGTCAACAAGGGAACCGCAACGATTCTCGTATCAGGTGCAAAAGAAAAAAATAAGACAACGAGTGTCAAGGCAACATTTAAGATTTTGCCCGCTGATCTGAGCAAAGCGACAGTGAAAGTGGAAGCGACTGCCGGAGTATATGCTGTGAAAGGCGCCGTACCGGGAAGTCTGACGGTTACTTGCGATGGTAAACGGCTGATAAACGGAATTGATTATACTGTCAAGTATGGAAACAATAAAAAAGCAGGCGCACAGGGAACCATTACGGTTACCGGAAAAGGCAACTACACAAAGAAGGCGCCGGCAGCAACGTTTGATATCAACCAGCTTGACATGTCCAAGATTTCGGTGGAAGCCGTGACGGCATGTGAGAAGATGGCAGCAGGCAAGGTAAAGGCAACGGTCGTTGACGGAGACGGAAATGCGCTGAAGGCTTCGCAGTATACGCTTAAGATCTATAAGGAAGCAGAAGGCGATGCGGCATATGGTGCGAAGGATGTACTTAGTGCAGGTGCAACCATTTATGTCGAAGCTGTAGCTAAGGATACGGTGAACCTTTCCGAAAAAACGCTTAGAGCGGAATTTAAAGTAGGTAAAGATATTTCTAAGGCGAAGGTTGTGTTATCAGACAAGATTAAGAAGGGCATTGCGTATACCGGAGGTCGGATTACCCTCAAAGAAGGTGATTTGACAGTAACGCTTAGGGGCGTTACAGGTTCACTGAAGATGGGTGATGATTATGAGCTCGTGGCATATTCAAACAACATCAATAAGGGAACCGCAACAGCAGTAATCAGGGGCAAAGGCGATTACAGCGGCACTAAGACAATCAAGTTTAAGATAACCCAAAAGACAATGATTAAGGGAAATTAATGTAAAACAGCCAAAGGGAGCTGTCGTGAAGACAGCTTCCTTTTCAATTGCTAAAACGTGCCGTGCACGTGCACGGTATTATATAATATTAACAAATAAATTATAAAATTTTTGTGAAATAAAGAGCATGTAATTATGTTGTAAATAATGTAAAAATTTGATAGAATCAGAATACAAGAATAGCTTTTGACAGGATAAAAGCTTAGGTTTGCACGGGCACGGAATGGAGTATGCCAAGCGCGTGCGGTTAATAGGAATAGGAGGAAGGATATGAGCAAAATCAGAAATGGGCTTATGAAGCGTGTTATGGCAGTGATACTATCAGGTGCGATGGTAATGTCAAGTATGACTTCATATGCAGCCGAAGCCGGTTATGATGCCGAAAGCGAATATGCCGAAGTTGTATCAGAGGCAGATGAGCAAGAGGCAGAAGAGACAGCATCTAAGGAAGCTGAAACGACAGCTTCTGCAGAGACAACAACGGAAACACCTGATGCAGAGACGGAACCGGTTTCAACCGAAACAACTGTTTCGACAGAAACGGTGACCGAAACAACGGAAACAGAGACAGCCGTTCCGACGGAAACGGAATCGATAATAGAATCTGAAACAACTGCATCAACAGAAGCGGAAGAGATTACGGAGACGACAGAAACTGCTTCAGAAACAGAGGTTGAAACGGAGTCGGCAACAGAAACAGAGTCGGCAGAGGAGGAGACCACAGAAGTGCCTGATGACAATATGGCAGCGGATGGAAATACGGTTGATCTGAAGAACGGGCTCAAAAAAGGTACGGAATATGGTAATGATATTTTAAAATTTACCGTATTGGAGGATATGGGCTATAAGTCAAAGACTGTTACGGTTGATGGTGTTGAACACAAGGGTTATGTTGTGGGAACAAATGATCCGAAGAGTGCGGACGATAAGAGCATTTCGGCAACAAATCTTATACCTGCAACAGGTGCGGCATTTAAAATCAATGCAGTCAAAGATGCAAAAGTTACATTCGTGCTGAATCAGGCAGAGAAAAAAGACTATTATTTTGTAAAGGATAACGGAGCTTCCGGCGAATGCCTTGCGACAGGCAAAGTGACAAAGACGGACTCTTATGCATTCAAGATGCTTGCAGGAAATACATATTATTTCTGCATGGGTGGTTCCAAGGCAAATGTATATGCAATATATTGGGAAGAGAGAAATCTTGAAGAAGAATTGAATCGTCCTGATTGGGCAACTGTAGCAGATCCTGTTATTTCGTCTGTAGCATTAGACGAAAAAGAAAAAACGAAAGTAATTGTAACAGTAGATGCGGTTATCGGCAGTAAGGGCGCTGATAATGTAGCTGCTTACATGTATGACAAAGAGGGGAAAGAAGTAGGAAATGCCGAATCGAATAAAGAGAAGGCACAGACAATGCTTGAGTTTTTCCCAGAGTCATCAGGGGAATATACGTTTAAGGCAGTGACAAGACGTGATGATCAGGAAGCTGTAAAGGAGAGTAAATTATCGGAGGCGTTTGTATTTACGATGCCGCTTGCCGTGCCGATTATGAAAGCAGCAACCAGCCTTGGCGGCGGACAGATTGAAGTAAAATGGGGCGCAGTAGCAGAAGCTGAAAAGTATGTGGTGGAAGTTACGGGTGATAAGGCAATTGAACCGATTACCAGTACGGCATCCAGTACGGTTGTAAAGGACCTTACAATCGGACAGAAGTATTCGTTCACCGTATATGCGGTAAGGGGTGAGGAAACAACAGCGAAATCTGAGCCCATCGAGTGTGAGGCGACAGAGAAGCAGAAGCTGAACTGGAACTTCTCGAATTATGGTCATAGTGCAAAGCTTGGAAAAGATGCAAACGGTCATGAAGTATTATCGGATGATTCGGTAAGAGTATGGTCGTTAAATGGACGAGGCAAAGTAGTGCCTGCTTCTACGGACGGACTTTCTTTCTATTACACGACAATTGATCCGAACACTACGAACTTTACATTCACGGCAACAGCACATGTGAATGAATGGATTTTCTCAAACGGACAGGAAGGCTTTGGTATTATGGCGTCAGATACTGTTGGTGAGAATGGTAAAGGAACAGCGTTTTGGAATAACAGCTATCAGGCGGTAATCTCAAGAATCAGCTACCGCTGGAATGGTGTGGAAATATCGGAAGACGGTTCGGGACAGAAAATCGAAATGCAGATTGGTGCAGGTTCTACAGAAAAGGTTGGCGTTACGCCAAAGGATGTGAAGGATATTGCCAATGGTAAGATTGTGCAGCCGGAACGGTTTAGTGCAGTGCAGTCAGCAATTGACACAACATTTGCGAAATATGGTGAAGGTCAGTATAATATTGTAGGAAATCATGCCGCGAAGGATAAGGACGGCAACCCGTTGACGCCGCCGATTGGCAGTGACCATGAGCAGTATGTGGATTTTGATTTAAAGATAGAAAAGAATAACACTGGTTATTTTGTTAGCTACACAGATCCGAACGGAAAGACCACAACAAAGAAATATTATGATCCGAATGCGTTGAATTTACTTGACAGCGATACGGTATATGTAGGTGTGTTTGCCTCAAGAAACGCAGATATCACATTTAATAACATAAAGCTTGAGACACGCTCACCGGAGGATGATCCGCCGGCAGAAAGTAAACCGGTAAAATATTTAAATGCTTCCAATAAGGTCTTGTCAAGAAATGTGACAAATACAAAGGACTATACCCTTGTATTCCAAAGTAACTGGAATGGAAAGGTGGTTATTAAAGATACGGCAGGAAATATTTTAAGCAAGCATAAGGAAACTGATGAAAACGGCAATGAGCAGGAAGTTGATTTCTACAAGGTTCGCGGCTCGCTTGACCCGGATTTGGCAGCCCTTCAGGATGGGGATGACAACAGAGACACAAAGATTAGTATTGAACTTGACAATCTTTCGGTAGGAAAGAATGTGTTTACTGTAGAGTACACGCCGGATAAGAGCTGGACTCCTGATATTGACAAGCAGACAGGACAGAGACTTACGGAGCTTAAGAGCTATGATCCGGTAACAATTACACATACGGTAGAATATAGAAAGTATGGTATTGAAGGACAGACAATTTATGTATCTCAGAATGGTAAGGCGACAAACAATGGTACAAAAGACAGCCCGCTTGATGTATACACGGCAGTAACATATGTGCAGCCCGGTCAGACAATTCTTCTTGCAGGCGGACGTTACAGCTTAAACAGAACCTTGAATGTACCGAAGGGCATTAATGGAAAACCGGACATTGTAGATGGTAAGGAAACATATAAAAATTATATCAAGATGATGGCAGAGGACCCGAACAACAGACCTGTACTTGACTTTAACAGTTTGGTGGCAGCGATGGTAACAGAAGGAGATTACTGGTACTTTAAGAATTTCGATGTTATCCGTTGTAAGGATGGTGAAAAGGGTATTCAGGTATCGAGCAGCTGGTGCGTGTTTGACAGAGTAGATACGTATAAGAACGGAAGTACAGGCTTACAGATTTGCCGTGCATCAAGTGCGGACACTTACAAGGACTGGCCGCATGATAACCTTATTTTGAACTGTAACTCATATCTTAACGTAGATAAAGGTTTTGAGGATGCAGACGGATTTGCAGCGAAGCTTACAAGCGGAAGCAACAATGTATTTGACGGATGTATCGCGGCATTTAACGCAGATGACGGTTGGGATTTGTTCGCAAAAGTACAGACAGGCAGCATCGGTGCAGTTACAATCAGGAATAGTATTGCATACAGAAACGGCTATATTCTGTGCAGTAATCCGGAAGATTTCAGCACACTTGATGAATTCGGAGTATTAATAAGAGGAAAAGGAAATGGTAACGGTTTTAAGATGGGTGGAGATGGTCTTGCAGCCGGAACAAAGTTTGACTCTGACTATGATCCGAGTGCGGTAATTCCAAATTCAGGGCATAAACTGATTAACTCAATTTCGTTTAATAATAAGTCAAAAGGTTTTGACTCAAACAGCTGCCCGAATGTAAAGGCATATAATTCAATTTCATTTAATAATGAGGCCGGAAATGTTGCGTTTTCAACATATGCGAATAATCCGAATACAGACTATGAACTGAGAAATGTCATTTCATTAAGGACAGACGGCGCATCGACTGGAGACGGCGTTGCAACAAAGGGAAAACAGGACCTTAAAAAGGTAAATAACGAAACGGTATATTATTGGGATGCGTCGAAAAATGCAGCAAAGAATGCAGACGGAAAATTAATCAAGGCAGAAGACTTTGAATCTCTTGTATATGAAAGTCTGAACTGCGTAGATAAAGATTACTGGAGAAATCCAGACGGTACCGTAAATACACATGGTTTCCTTTCCTTGAAAGAAGGTGTGGGGACAGGCGGTAAGCCGGAAGACAATCCTTCAATGGGCGGAACGCCTTCTGTAGATCCGGATGTAGGAGAAGATACGGACGGAAGCATAACAGGCGGTTCGTCAACTGGGGACAGCTCATCAGAAGACTATGGCGAAGATTTCCCGGAAGGCGGTATCAATGTTAACAGCGGTCATTTCGGACAGATTTGGGCAGCGGAGATTAAGTATCTTAATTATGAGACAAAAGAGCCGATTTACTATACCGGAAAGAAAATTGAGCCGGAAGTGCACGTACGTTTCAGCGCTGATGTACCTTTGCTTGTAAAAGGTAAAGGCTATAACGTAAAATTTAGAAACAACGTAAATGCGGGTGAAGCGACGGTAGAGATTATTGGTGCGACACATTATACAGGATTTAAGACGGAGAAGACCTTTAAGATTTTGCCGGTAGATATTAATGACAATGCGGTATCGATTCCTTCCAGCGTAGCAGTGGAAAGCGGAAAGGGTGATCCGGCAAGTGTATTAAAGCCTACATGGCAGGGTAAGGCACTCAAGAAAGATATTGACTATACGATAACGGCAGATCCGGAAGACAGCACAAAACTGATTGTGAAGGGTATCGGCAATTTTACTGGCGAAAAGTCGGTAAATGCATACAGCGTATCTGCAGATAAGTTAATAAGCAAGGCAGGCATTACGCTTCTTGAGAAAAACAATTATTATTCAGGATTAGAGACAAAGCCTGCGTGTGAAGTTAAGATGAACGGCAGTGTCATTACTTCAGGCTTTACGGTAGAATATGCAAATAATATCAAGATTGGAAAGGCTACACTTACAGTAGTCGGCGACGGTGTAAATTATTTCGGCAGCAAGAGCGTGAATTTCGCAATTAAGGGCGGAAACCTGAAGGATGTTGTTGAGGTAGAGGATACTAAGGGAATCCTTACACAATATGTAAACAGCGGCGTAACCTATACTGGAACATCATGTGCAGTACCGGAAGGCAGTATTAGGCTGGTACTCAAAAAGAACAAAGATGTCAGACTTGTAAACGGTGTGGATTACCAGATTGTACAGAAGGGTACTGATAAGGCAGGCGCGGCGACATTTACAATTAAAGGTATTAACGGTTACACAGGTTCCTTGAATTACAAGTACAAGATTTTGCCGCTTGACATTAACGATAAGGCAGTAGAACTTGTATATACACCCGAATTTGAGTTTGTGGTAACTGGTGTGAAATATGCAGAAGGAAAGAATTTTGATATTAAGGTAAATGGTAATGTTATTGACAGCAGCAACTACAAGCTGACATACAAGAACAATAACCTGCTTGGAGAAGCTACAGTAACGGTAACCGGAGCAAAATGCCTGTCAGGAAAGAGAAACTTTACCTTTAAAATAACACCTGCTGATATGACGGAGGATATTAACTTCAGCATATCCGCGAAAGAAGTAGCAACAGGCGGAAAAGATTTAGTTTATGCAGATCTTAAGAAAGCCGGTGTTGGGGTAATGCAGTCAGTAAACGGAAAAAACAAGAAGCTTTCGGCAGGACGTGATTACGATAAGAATGCAGTCAAGTACTACATTGATATGAATAATAATTACGAGATTGACGATTCTGATATTGAAATTACAGACAAGATTACTTCCAAAGATACGGTAAATGAGTTTAAAGAAAAAGGGTTTTTAACAATTCTTGTAAGAGTACATGCGTTAGAAAGTAATCCGAAGTGTAACTATAGAGGTTATGTGGATGGATACTTTAGAGTCGCAATGTGGGATATCAAGAAAGTAAAAGTGACAAATATCAAACCTAGAGTATTTGGTAAGAATTACAAGAAGGGTAATGGTAAGTCAACACCGATGACCTGGACGGATACGGAAGTAGCAAAGATTGAAGATTACATTACATTTAAGTATTGGACTGGCAAGAGTGACGAAACATTGTTATGTCAGGATTTAATCGGAGCATATACGTACGATTCAACCTATCTTGATAAGGACGGATTTGCAATTGTACCAAACAGCTACAAGAAAAACGAAAAGGTTGGTACAGCGAACTTTACAATTAAGGGAACCGGTAAGTTCGTCGGGACAAAGAAAGTCAGCTTTGCGATTGTAAATAAGGCAGTAGCAGACAAAATGGCAGCAGCAGGAAAGCCGGTAGAAGGCGATGACGATATAAAGAAAGACTAAATAAAAGAGCAAAAGCATCCCATCACACTTATGTGGTGGGGTGTTTTTTTGTACAATTTTTTATGCGCTTGTACAAATGTTACAAAAAGAGGATAAAAAATTTGGCAGTTAAAAACGATTTAAATAATAAAAATAGCACAATGCAATATTGAAATTAGTAAAGTTATTTGTTAAAATGTATGTACTCGGTTGTTTTTTGCCCAAAATGTTAAAAAAATAGAAGGCTGCTAAGAGATTTTGACATTATTTAGGAGAAAATGAAACGCGAGCGGAACAAAATAACAACAAAAAACTGGTGTGTTATATTAAGGCGCCCTTAATCGGCAGGTGAAAGTATTAAATTTTTATAAAATATCATAAAAGTTTTATTAATTTTTCTTGGACAAGGAGTTTTGGTATAGGCACACAAGGGAGGAAGGCGAACGTATGAGTAAATGGAAAGGCAAATTGGCAAGACGTATTATGGCAATCGTTTTATCAGGCGCTATGGTTATGTCAAATATGTCTGCTTATGCTGCGGAGCTTGTACCAGAGACATCTGTTGAGTCTGTTGAAGAAGTTTCAGATGCAAAAGAACAGGCAGACGCTGAAAATGAAGAAAATGGTGAAGACGTAACTCCCGGTGGAGATGTAACACCTGAAGGCGAAGGCGGGGAGAATGGAGGTGACCAAACACCGGAAGGATCTTCGTCATCAGAAGGCGGGGAAAGCTCTTCGTCATCAGAAGGTGAACAGACACCAGAAGGTTCTTCGTCATCAGAAAGTGAAGACGAAAGTTCTTCATCATCAGAAAGTGAAGACGAAAGCTCTTCGTCATCAGAAGGCGAAGACGAAAGTTCCTCATCATCAGAAGGCGAAGACGAAAGTTCCTCATCATCAGAAGGTGAGGATGACGACCCGATTTCTGAAGGCACATATATATTAAATGCTGATAATATTGATTTAGCATATGTGAATAACACAAAATTAACACAACCGATACAAAGTGGTACAGATAATTATTTTACAATTACTAAAGGTGTTTCCATAGAAAAATCGGGTGCCAAAAAATTTACAATTGATGGAGTTGAAACTTCTATTGCCAATCGAATGAAATTTGGAGGCGCTAGCGCATTTGATTCAAAAAGCATTACGTTTAAAATTGCTGAAGGAAAAACAGCGGATATTGTGGTATGTGCTGTAAACTCAGGAACTGGGAAACCTGCGCAAATTCAACTATGTAAAAAGGATGGAACAGCCGTAAGTGATACAAGTCAAAAGCTTGAAGATGGGCAAACACCTACCATAACTTGGAGTAGTATTGAAGCGGGTGAATATTTTATAGCAGGTTATAAACCTGATTCGACAATTACAGGAAATGTTAATGCATATTATGTAAGGGTTACGGAAACAGCCGCTACTCCCCCCGAACCATCCGATCGCGGCGACTGGGCAAACGTAGTGGCACCTGAAATCACAGAAATAAGCTACGACATGTCTAAGAAGGACACAAGCATTTCAGTAAAAGTTAAAGGTGTAGTTAACAAAACCGGCGAAGGCGCTGACAAGTTAACTTTAAATGTATATAATACATCTGAAATCACGGATACAACAGAACCTGTTGAAACCAAAGTAAGTGCAACAAATACGGAAGCAGATGAAAGCGGAAATCACTATACAACACTGACATTTACACCGGAGAAATCAGATTCCTATTATTTTCAGGCAGTATTAGAACGCAGTGTTGAGACCGATGCGAATTATGCAGCTAAGAAGAGCGCGGTATCAGAGGCAACTGAATTTAAGCTTCCCTTAACTGCACCAGTCATTACCGTTGCGGACTTTAAGGAAACAACGAGTGACAATAAGGGTACAATAACAGTTGGTTGGAAACCGGTATCAGAGGCGAATTATTATGCAATCGCAATGACCTATGCAGATGATGCAAATAAAGGAACAACGATAGACAGCGTAACTTATGTACCAACTGCCGAAGAAAGCAGCGCAGAATCTTTTACGAAAGATATTACGGGCCTTGTTGCCGGAAGCACGGTAAAAGTTACTGTTCAGGCATTCAGAGGTGATCCGGAAGCGACAGAGATTGCAGATATTGACAAGTCTGAAGAATCTGCTGTAAGAACTATTGTTTTGGAAGAAACCAAAGTTGAAGAAGGCACTCGTGTTTTTGAGGCGAAGAATTTTACGATTCCAAGTAATATTACTGTGGGACAGAGAATCCCTTTGACAGAAGATGGATATTTCACATTGGTAGCAAAAAATTCAAGCATCGGACTGTATAAACCTGCAAATGAGTATATATTTGAAGATGGATATGTTACTGCGACAACCTTAAAGTTTGGCGGTACATGGGACAGCAAAGGAAACTGGATTGAGGTTACGACCAGCGGTAGTGCAGAAATCAAGGTGTGGTGGGTGTCTGGCTCAGCTACTGAAGAGAGGTCAGTTGCTCTATACGATTCAAATATGGCTAATGGACAATATGGTACGCCAAGTGTAGGGGAAAATGTATACATTAATAAATTTGAGGTTTCTGAAGGCGGTACTTATCGAATTGCATCAAGCGATAAGGTGGTAGGAGCTAAAAAAGACATCCGAATCGCCAAAATCGAAGTCAAAGAAGGCGTAAAAGTTAACAAGCAGTACACCTTCGACGGTGCAACCGTATACACAAAAGACATTATTGCCGGTACATACAAAGACGGCGACGCAGTTTCTTACGTTAATGATTACTTTACCGTATTATACAGTGAAAAATCAAAAGTTGAAAAGAAGTCATATACTGGAGAGCAGGCATGGGCGGATGAATATACAGGCGGCTACAGATTAAACTTTGGCGCAGTTGCATCCACAAGTATGAATTCGATTAAATTTACCACCAAAGAGAGTGAAGCTACTGTAAAGGTATGGTGGAAAGCAGGCGCTAATGATAGACATATGCAGATACTTGGCGCCGATGGCACTCCGATAGCTGTTTCGACAGAAGAATCAAAGAAGGATGTTTCTTATATAACAAAGTTTAAGCTGACAGAAGCCGGAACATTTTATCTTGGAAATGCAGGCGGTAACAACTATATCTTCAAGGTTAATGTTACGGAAGGACATGTGCCCGATCCGGTTGCATGGGATACCGTTGCAGCTCCTGTTATCAAATCAGCGGCACAGACAAGCGATGAAACCGGTGCTTTGACAGGCTCTATTACTGTAACACTTGCGGCATACATTGATGAGCTTAACGGATGTGAAAAAGTTACCGTTGAAATGTACAGTGAAGATCCAAACGCAAATAAAGATGCAAAGCCTCTTGCAACAGCAGCATCATCCAAGACAACAACAAGCGCGGATGATACCGTTACGGTATCCTTTACTCCGGAAGCAAGCGGCACATATTATTTTATAGCAAAGGCTTCCCGTGCAGAGGAAAGAGAGACTCACGACAGCGCTGTTTTTGCAATGACAGACAAATTCAGTCTCCCTCTTGCTACACCAAATATTACAAGAGCAACAAATGACGGTGCAGGTAATGTTGAAATTGCGTACAGCGAAACACCTGAGGCAGAAAAATATATTGCATCAGCAGTTCAGGTAACGAAAAATGAGAATGGCACATATGCACCTGTTGAAGGCGCCGTGCCTGTAACAGCAGAAAGCACGGAAGTGACTGCGACTCTTAAAGGACTTACAGTTGGACAATATTATGCATTCAGCGTACATGCGGTTCGCGGTACAGATGAAAGTAAGGAATCAGAAGCATTTTATAAGATTGTAAAGGATGTGCCAGAACAGGTATGGGACTATTCTGCATTTGGTGAATCTACAAGCAAGGATTCTGCACAATGCGGATATTCCGGAGACGTAAATGACGGCGAAGCTACCGTATGGTCATTAGGCGGAAAAGGTAAAATTGTTCCGGCTTCAACGGACGGTGTTTCATTCCTTTACACCAAAATTAATAAGGATACAAACTTTGTATTAGAAGCAACAGCAGTTATTGACGAATGGACCTATTCAAACGGACAGGAAGGCTTTGGTCTTATGGTAGCGGATACTGTCGGACCTCATGGTCATGGCACTAAGTTTTGGAACAACTCTTATATGGCAGTTGCTACCAAGTTTGAATATTATTGGAACGGTTCTACCGTATTGCCGACGACGGTAGGTCCCGGTGAAGACAGAACACGCTATAATATGTATCTTGGTCTTGGCTCTATTGCAAGAACAGGCGTTACCGATGAGTGGTTAGATGAATCGGCAGCCGGCGCTACGATTCCTTCCAAATTTGTATCGGAAATGCTCTCACTTGATCATTCGGCAGGTACAAAGGGACTTACAACAGGTGATTACAATATATTCGGAAATGCAAAATCAAAGAAGACAGGTTGTATTGATATAGAACCGCTTCTTACGGAAGTAAAGCTCCGAATCGAAAAAAATAATACGGGTTATTTCATTACTTATATTGATAAGAACGGTGAAGAGACGACCCAAAAATTCTATGAAGGAAGAACTATTGTTGACAAGGATTATGCGAAGCAGTCACTTCTTCAGATTGACAAAGAGAACATGTATGTAGGTTTCTTTGCCGCAAGAAATGCAAAAGTTACCTTTAAAGACATTAGTTTTTCAACATCAAGCGTCGATGATGGCGGAGAACCTGAAGAAAGACCGATAACGTACAATGCCCCTAATTATACAGTTCTTTCCGCATCCGTATCCAATACGCCTGAGTACGAAATTAATTTCAGTGCAAACTGGAATGGTACATTGAGTGTTATGGATGGTGCAGGAAGAGAGCTTCTTAACGAAGATTACTTTAAGTATATGGCAAGCCAGCAGACTACAATGCTGAGCGGCGGAAGCTATGTGCCTGTTTCCATGCTTGATAAGTTCTTTGAATATGATGTTGAAAAGGATGAGCAGGGAAATGACAAGTTAGATGAAAACGGAAATAAGATTAGAATTCCGGGAACAGAAATGCTCAAGGCAGAAGTAAAAGCGATTGTTCCTATTAATAACGAGGTTAACAGTGCATCTAAACTCGCTGTTGGAGGTAATAAATTTACAGTAACCTTTACTCCTGACAGAAGCTGGCATAAGAATAACGATGAACTTCAAATGCTTAGCTCATATGACACTTCTGTACAGATGCTGAATGTAAATTACAGAGCATATGGTGAAGAAGGCAGCAATATCTATGCTGACCCAAATGGTAAGGCAACAGGTGACGGTACAAAGGAAGCGCCTCTTGACATATATACAGCTGTGAAATATGCACAGGCAGGTCAGACGATTGTACTTTTAGAAGGTACTTACAGTCTTAAAAAACCGCTTGTAATTGAACGAGGTATTGACGGTACAGCCGATAAACCGATCAGAATGATTGCCGTACCCGGCTCATATGACAGAACGAAACCATTTGAACCCAGTAAAGTAGTTATTGATTTTAACGGTGTTGCATCGGGTATGACAATGGCAGGTGATTACTGGTACTTCAGAGGGTTTGACGTAACGAATTCTTCTGATGGAAGCAAGGGTGTTCAGGTATCAGGAAGTCATAATGTATTAGATCAGGTAAATACATACTACAACGGAAACACAGGTATCCAAATCAGTAGATATAAAGGTGCTGATATTGATAAGTCAGACGACTGGCCGGCACACAATACAATTCTGAACTGTACGTCTTACTTAAATGCGGATTCAGGTCACGAAGATGCAGACGGATTTGCAGCGAAGCTGACAATTGGTGACGGAAACGTATTTGACGGATGTATCGCGGCATATAATGCCGATGACGGTTGGGATTTCTTTGCGAAGTCAGAGTCAGGCCCTATCGGTCAGGTTATCATTAAAAATAGTGTCGCATACAAAAATGGCTACATGCTTTTGGATGCAAATGGAAAATTAAATGCAAAAGGTAGTGAGATTGCAGGAAAAGGTAACGGTAACGGCTTTAAGATGGGTGGAGAGAGCATTAAGGGATACCATATGGTTCTCAACTCATACTCATTCTACAATAAGGCAAAAGGTATCGACTCAAACTCATGTCCTGATATTCAGGCATATAACTGCGTTTCACTGAATAATAAAAACTATAACGTTGCGTTCTATACAGGCGTTGCAAGCTATACAGAATACAAAGCAGCAAACCTGATAAGCTTTAGAACAAACGATGCAGCGGTTGACGCAGATGCAGTACAGGATCAGTTAAAGCCTGTAACTCCTTCAGGAGCTGCAAATCTCAATGACTATGAAGGCGCTTCGAACTTCTACTGGAATTCCGGTAAGGGAGTTGCTGCAAATAAAGACGGCAAAGAGGTAACGGCAGACTGGTTTAAATCACTTGAGTATAAGGGTATTACTACCGTATCAAGAAACGCAGACGGAACTGTCAATATGGGAGATTTCCTTGCATTTTCTGATAAGGCAGATTCGTCGGCATTTGTAAAACTCGAGGAAACTACAAATGAAAAGGGCATAAAATCTTATAAAGTAGTAGAAGGCACTGCTGATCTTCCTTCAATAGGCGGACAGCCATCCGACGATAAAAATGCTGCTGTAGATGAAGACAAAAATACATCAGGTAACATTACGAGCGGTGATGATGAGGATATTTCATCATCAGACATTTGGACAGATGAAGAATTTGAACAGCTTGATGTAAATGGCAATACTCTCAAGATCCTTTTGGATATTGATCACAACAGCAAGGGATACTATACAGATTACACTGGTATTGCCCTGAAACCGGCAGTTCGTGTAGCTTATGGACTGAATGAGCTTATTAAGAAAAACTATTCTGTAAGTTATAAGAATACGAAGAATGCTTATGAACTGAGACCGGGTGATGAAGGTTTTGATAAGAAGCTTGCTCCTACAGTTGTAATAAAGGGTAAAGGAAATTATGCAGGCGAGTATAATCTCTACTTTGTAATTAACAGAATTAACTTGTCAAGTGACAAGGTGACTTCGGCAGATATTACGACAGTAGCAACCGGAAGGGCACAGAAGATTAATCCTGCGGTAACGTTTAACGGTAAAAAGCTTGGCGCTAAGGATTATACAATTAGCAAGGTTTACACAAAAGAACCTGTAAAGGCTGAAGACGGCACGGAAACAGGAGAATTTAAGGAAACAGCATATACTGGCTCTTATGAGACAGCAGGAACTTATTACATCGAACTTAATGCTGTGGAAGGCGGCAATTTTGAAGGAACAAAGACTGTAAAGGTTACGGTTCTCTCCGCTGAAGAAGCCGCAAACAAGACTCCGATGAGTAAGGCTAAGGTAGATAAGATACCTGACCAGATTTATGACGGAACAGCACATCGTCCCGCTGTAACAGTTAAAGATCTTACACCGTCAACATTTGACGGAGAAGGCAATTATGTTGCAGGCGATTATGATGTTGCCTACTACAACAATACAGATATTGGCATTGCTTCCGTAGTTCTTACAGGTAATTTGGAGAAGGGCTACTACGGAACAAAGACTGTTACGTTTAAGACACTTGCAAAACCGTTCAATGTAAAAGATTATGCTGTAACAGTTAAAGGTACATTTGACGGAAAGACATATACGGCAACAACGGATGAAGAGTATAAAAATTTAGTTATTCCTTCATCAGGCTCTGCAGTCACATTTGGTAATATTGTTGTAAAAGTTATCGCTAATGAAGGCTCAGAGGACGTCAGACTCAGAGAAGGCATTGATTATACCGTAAGCTACAAAGGTAACAATAAGGCAGGCTCTGCATCGGTTGTTATTAAGGGAATGGGTGATTTCAAGGGCAGTATGACAAGAAGCTTTAAGATTACACCATTTATGATTGACAGTTCAAACACGACCGTGGAGCCGATTGGTGCACAGGTATATGCAAAGGGTGGCGTAAAACCTTCGGTTATCGTTAAGGTAAACGGTAAGGTTGTATCTGCGAAGAACTACTCGGTAAGCTATAAAAACAATACAAAGGTTGGTACGGCAACTGTTTCCATTACAGGTAAGAATCTCTTGAAGGGAAGCCTGAAGGAAATCGGAAGCTTTGATATTACTGCAAAGAATCTCCGTTCAACAAATATTATAGCTGAAAATGTATACTATGGAACAGCTAAGACAAATACGGAACCTGGCAATCAAATTGCTTATGCGACCAAGCTTTCAGTAAAGGATGGCAACAAGAAGCTTTCGTTGAACAGCGATTATGTTGTAACATACTACGAAGAAGATGGAACACCGGTATTTAATTACAGCACTGGTGAACTGAAATTCAGAAAAACAGTAATCGTTAAGAATGAAGATGGTACGGAAACTACAAAAGAGGAAGTTGTTCCTGCAACACCGTTAGAGAAAAACAGCAAGATTGCATATAACGGTTCAAACAAGACAATTTACGCAGTCATTACAGGCGGTAAGAGCGGACTTTATACTGGTGCATCATTTGCATCATACAGAGTTGTAGGAAAGAATGACATTAAGAGTGCAAAGATTACCAAAATTAAGGACGTTTATACTTATAATGACGGTAATATGGCTGCTCCAAAGCTTGAGGTCAAGATTCAGAACAGGCACCTTGAAGACGGCAAGTACGTTAAGGATGCGGAATTCACGACATTGAAGCTTAATGAGGATTATGAAATCGTAAACCTTAAGAACAATGACAGAGCAGGCACCTGCACGATTACAATCAAGGGTATCGGCTACTATGCAGGTACGAATAAAGCAAGCTTCAAGATTGAAAAGAAGGATTTAACAGCATGGAACGCATACCTTGCACACGCAGTCGTAACGGATATTACTGTCAATGTTGATGAGGCAGATGTTGTCAAGGGCGGCAAGTATGAAGGCGCATTCACTTTTGATGACATTGAGACTATAACAAAGGACGAAGAAGGCAAGGATGTTGTTACTACCGAAACAAGTCCTTTGAAGAAAGCTGCAGCAGGAAAAATTTATACGGTTGGCACAAAAGAATCCATAACATTAGAATACGGTAAAGATTATTCTGCAACAACTTATTCAGACAATAAAGTAGATGTTTCTAAACTTGTGTTTGATGAAAACGGCTATGCATATCAGACAGCAACCGTAACAATCAAAGGAGAAGGATACTTCACCGGAAGCAGAACAATTCGCTTTACAATTAAAGTAAAGAAAACAGCAACAGCATAAGTCAGACAATGGACAGAAGAAGGAGCGGCAAAACCGCTCCTTCTCTATTTTATATAA
>KE159628.1:141495-142549 GCA_000403335.2 Lachnospiraceae bacterium MD335 | reverse complement strand
GCTTTACAATTAAAGTAAAGAAAACAGCAACAGCATAAGTCAGACAATGGACAGAAGAAGGAGCGGCAAAACCGCTCCTTCTCTATTTTATATAACGCTTTTTTATAGGACTTGTGTGGGATACAGTGATGGAAAATAGCAGTTACGGTAATATATAGACGTTAGTTTTTGAGTATGATATACTAAATTTATCTTAAAGTAGTTAATTCAAAGCAAGTGCGGCAATACTTCTATAGGGAAAGGACTATCTCATGGGAATTTATTTGAATCCGGACAATGACGGTTTTATACAGGCTGTCCGTTCGAAAATATATGTGGATAAAACGGGGTTGATTGAACACACAAATGAACTTCTTAATACAGAACAGAAATATGTCTGCGTCAGCAGACCGCGGCGTTTCGGGAAGTCAATGGCGCTTAAAATGCTTGCGGCATATTACAGCCGGGGCTGTGATTCACGGGAACTGTTTACGGGATATAAAATTGAGGAGGCAGAAAGCTTTCATGAGCATCTGAATAAATATGACGTTATTTTTCTGAATATGCAGCAGTTTCTGATTGAGACAAGGGGACAGGATGTAATTGAATATTTGGAACAGGAAGTATTGGAAGAATTATTGGAGAACTATGGAAATCTTTTGATAAAGCCTGCTCTTGGACTGGCTGCCATGCTTCGAAAAATTTATTCCAAAACAAAGAAAAAATTCATCTTTTTGATAGATGAATGGGACTGTGTGATGCGTGAGCGGCAGGAGTCAGAGGAAATGCAGAAGCAGTATCTTGACTTCCTGCGTAATCTTTTAAAAGACCAGCCATATGTCGCGCTTGCCTATATGACGGGAATTTTGCCTGTGAAAAAATATGGGGTGCATTCGGCTTTAAATATGTTTTGGGAATATTCCATGACAGATCAGTTTGACTTTGAAGAATATACGGGTTTCACGGAGGCAGAGGTTAATAAACTGTGTGTGCGGCATAATGTGGATTTTATGCAGGTCAGCGACTGGTATGACGGTTACAGACTTCGGACATTCCGCCATATCTATAATCCAAG
>KE159628.1:137209-138085 GCA_000403335.2 Lachnospiraceae bacterium MD335 | reverse complement strand
AATGCAGATAAGATGCATGAATGCTTTATTGAAAGAATTGTAAAGCAGTAGAATAAGCAAGAGGTAACGGCGTATGGGAATTTATTTAAATCCGGACAATGATGGTTTTATACAGGCTGTCCGTTCTAAAATATATGTGGATAAGACGGGGTTGATTGAACACACAAATGAAATTCTTAATACGGAACAGAAATATGTCTGCGTTAGCAGACCGCGGCGTTTCGGGAAATCAATGGCGCTAAAAATGCTTGCGGCATATTACAGCCGGGGCTGTGATTCACAGGAACTGTTTACGGGATATAAAATCGAAAAGGCAGAAAGCTTCCATGAAAATCTGAATAAATACGACGTTATTTTCCTGAATATGCAGCAGTTTTTAATCAGGGCACGACAGCAGAATGTGACAGATTATTTGGAGCGCGTTGTTCTTGAGGATATTCGCGACGCATACGGCAATCTGTTCCCTGAGCAGACGACTATTTTGGCGGAGGCTCTTGAACGCATTTATGCCAAAACAAAGAAAAAATTCATCTTCCTGATAGATGAATGGGACTGTGTGATGCGTGAGCGGCAGGAGTCAGAGGAGATGCAGAAGCAGTATCTTGACTTCCTGCGAGACCTTTTAAAAGACCAGCCATATGTCGCACTTGCCTATATGACGGGAATTTTACCCGTGAAAAAGTACGGAGTGCATTCGGCTCTGAATATGTTTTGGGAATATTCCATGACAGATCAGTTTGACTTTGAAGAATATACAGGTTTCACGGAGGTAGAGGTTAAAAAACTGTGTGTGCGGCATAATGTGGATTTTATGCAGGTCAGCGACTGGTATGACGGTTACAGACTTCGGACATTCCGCCATATCTATAATCCAAG
>KE159628.1:131941-132894 GCA_000403335.2 Lachnospiraceae bacterium MD335 | reverse complement strand
ATCGGGACAATGCAGATAAGATGCATGAATGCTTTATTGAAAGAATTGTAAAGCAGTAGAATAAGCAAGAGGTAACGGCGTATGGGAATTTATTTGAATCCGGACAATGACGGTTTTATACAGGCTGTCCGTTCGAAAATATATGTGGATAAAACGGGGTTGATTGAACATACAAATGAACTTCTTAATACGGAACAGAAATATGTCTGCGTCAGCAGACCGCGGCGTTTCGGGAAGTCAATGGCGCTTAAAATGCTTGCGGCATATTACAGCCGGGGCTGTGATTCGCAGGAACTGTTTAAGGGATATAAAATCGAAAAGGCAGAAAGCTTCCATGAGCATCTGAATAAATACGACGTTATTTTCCTGAATATGCAGCAGTTTTTAATCAGGGCACGACAGCAGAATGTGACGGACTATTTGGAGCGCGTTGTTCTTGAGGATATTCGTGAAGCATACGGTAATCTGTTCCCTGGGCAGACAATTATTTTGGCGGAGGCTCTCGAACGCATTTATGCCAAAACAAAGAAAAAATTCATTTTCCTGATAGACGAGTGGGACTGTGTGATGCGCGAGCGGCAGGAGTCAGAGGAGATGCAGAAGCAGTATCTTGACTTCCTGCGAGACCTTTTAAAAGACCAGCCGTATGTCGCGCTTGCCTATATGACGGGAATTTTGCCTGTGAAAAAATACGGCGTGCATTCGGCTCTGAATATGTTTTGGGAATATTCCATGACGAATCAGAAATTGCTTGAAGAATATACAGGATTTACGGATACCGAAGTCCGTGCGTTATGCGAACGATTTGACATGGATTTTGCAGATGCCTGCAGCTGGTATGACGGATATATGCTTCGGAAGTTCAGGCATGTCTACAATCCCAAATCAGTCGTCGAAGCGATGCAATGTCAAAGTTTTTCAAGCTATTGGACCACCACCGAAACATATGATGC
>KE159628.1:129376-130396 GCA_000403335.2 Lachnospiraceae bacterium MD335 | reverse complement strand
AGCAGGCAATATACGCAGGCGTTTGAAGGCTACAGCGGGGAAATTTTGCTTGTTGGGATAAATTACAATCGGGATAATGCAGATAAGATGCATGAGTGCTTAATTGAAAAAATTGTAAAGCAGTAGGATAATCAAGGGGTAACGGCGTATGGGAATTTATTTGAATCCGGACAATGACGGTTTTTGGCGGGCAACACACTCTGAAATATATGTGGATAAAACGGGATTGATTGAATATACCAACAAATGTTTAAACACGGAGCAGCAATATATCTGTGTCAGCAGACCGCGGCGTTTCGGGAAGTCAATGGCACTTAAAATGCTTGCGGCATATTACAGCCGGGGCTGTGATTCACGGGAACTGTTTATGGGATATAAAATTGAGGAGACGGAAAGCTTCCATGAACATCTGAATAAATACGACGTTATTTTCCTGAATATGCAGCAGTTTCTGATTGAGAAAAGGGGACGGGATGTAATTGAATATTTGGAGCAGGAAGTATTGGAAGAGTTATTGGAGAACTATGGAAATCTTTTGACAAAGCCTGTTGTTGGAATGGCTGCCATGCTTCGAAAAATTTATGCCAAAACAAAGAAAAAATTCATCTTTTTGATAGACGAATGGGACTGTGTGATGCGTGAACGACAGGAGTCAGAGGAGATGCAGAAGCAGTATCTTGACTTCCTGCGTAATCTTTTAAAGGATCAGTCGTATGTCGCACTTGCCTATATGACGGGAATTTTACCCGTGAAAAAGTACGGAGTACATTCGGCTCTGAATATGTTTTCCGAATATTCCATGATAGACCAGTTTGTTTTTGAAGAATATACCGGCTTTACCGAAAAAGAGGTTGCTGCGCTATGTGAACAGTTCCGCATGGATTGTAGTGAAACCGAAAGCTGGTATGACGGATATTTGTTTACGGAATTCCGCCATATATACAACCCCAAATCAGTTGTGGAAGCAATGCGCCGACATAAGTTTTCAAGCTATTGGACCACCACCGAAACATATGATGC
>KE159628.1:89663-128729 GCA_000403335.2 Lachnospiraceae bacterium MD335 | reverse complement strand
GATGCGGCGATTGCGCAGATCAAGAGCAGGCAATATACGCAGGCGTTTGAAGGCTACAGCGGGGAAATTTTGCTTGTTGGGATAAACTATAATAAGGAAAATAAAACGCATTGTTGTGTTATAGAACGTATTATAAGATAAGCATGATTTGTTTGAAATGCTTTATTTTTAAAAACAAGACCACATAGAAGAAGGAGCGGATTAACCCGCTCCTTCTTCTATGTTAATACCTTATTGAAACATTTTGCTTAATTGTAATGCTACATTATCCCAACTAAAGAACTTAGATCCAATTTGGATTAATCTTTGTATAATAGAATGCGAGTCCGTCTACTGACGCAGGAACAATTTTTCCTGAGCCGCTCATAGACCATACACGGACAAATGCGTTCTCATTTTCCTTGAACTCTGCCTTGCCGTCAATCTGATTCACTTCGCCTAAAGGCATATCCTTGCCGTTGTTTTGACCAACGTGCGTTTTATCCGTAAATCCGTTTGTCTTTGTGCTTGTTGAATCACCGTATGCGGAGAACGCCCATGTTATTTGGCTTTCTTCCGTAATCTCAACAGGACTCTCATCTGATGGTTCTGTTACTTCGTCCGCACCGTTTTCACCTGTTCCTGCTCTCTTTGCAGTTAATGTGAAAACGTATGTTTTGCCAATTTCAAGTCCTGTATTTACAAGATACTCAAGCTTGTCAGCGTCTAACTCTATCGTGACTGCCGCATCGTCCGTGGCATCCTTTTCTTTGTACTTAATTGTATAGCCTGTTGCTTCTTTTACTTCGTCCCATGCAAGCTCAACGGAACCGCTGTCTGTGCCTGTTACCCTACCCTTGCTGGTTGCGCTCTTAATGTGGGGCTTGGTGAGCGGAAGAGTGAACGTAAGTTCCTTTGTTTCTACTGCATTTATTTTTGCTTCTTCACCTTGACGCAGCAATTCCGCCCTAAATACATAAGTACCTGATGCTTCCGGTGTGAAAGAAATAACGTGCTCTGATTTTTCTGCTACGGAAGATGCTTTTACACCTTCGTCGCCTTCTGCGGCATCTTTTTTATCCATATAAACAACAACTTCGTCGCCGCCTTCATAATAGTCAATTAATGCATTGACTGTTACGTTGATTTTGCCCTTGTCAGCTTCGTCTAATGCAACTGTGGTGATTGCCGGAGGCGCAATTGTTCCAGGCCATTCGGCACGTACCTTTTCTTCCTCATCACCTGTTCTTGTTTCCGTTACCTTGATGGTGTAGAGGAACATGGAACGGCTCATCTTGTCTTCACTGCCTTTTTCGGCTGCGGCAGCCGCAATATCTTCTGCTGTTGGCTTTGGAGAAACAACTTTATATGTTCCTGCCTTTAATCCTTTGTAAGTAAATTTTGTCTTATTCAGCGTGCTTACAAATCTTTTTCCTTCATTATTTGTAATAATTACGTCAGGTGTATCTTTTTCAACAATTCCTGCCATTGAATAGTTGGTAGCGCCGGTACTGCTGACTTCGATTTCAACATCCGCAGTTCCAAGTACCGTGAAAAGAAATGCACCGGTACTGCTCTTGGCAACTTCTGCCCGCTTCTCTAATCCTGTATCAGGATTCGCAATTCTTGATTTCACAGTGCCTTCTGTCCGGAAATACCCATCAGCATAAGTTGTGCCTGCAGCAATCACTTCGGAATCCGTTGTGGAATCCGGAAGGTCTGTTGTGGCATTAAAGGTATAATCTGTTACTGTGATTTGGCTTTCAGCAGTATAAGATACCTCTACTCTGTAAATTCTGTTTGCACCATTTAAAGAACCAAGATAATAGGTGCCTGCGCTTGTAAGTGTAAATTCGCTATACTGCGGATCGCCTGATTTTGCAGTAGTTTCGCTTGTAGCAGAGCAGTCAGGAACATTGTTGTTTTCCTTATCTTTAATTCCGACTGTACGTGCTCCGTCACTTCCGCCACGCCAATATAATTTTACCTTGGTGTTCTTTGCGTTTTCCGGTATTTCAAATTTAATGGCTGAACTTGGTATTAATGAATTGACAGCAGCCCCAGTATTGATACAGTGTGTTGCTGTTGTACCGTCAGAGAATGTTTTAGCAGCCCCGTCAACGTCTATTCTTGACAGACCGTCTCCTTCATTTCTGTAATAAATTGTAAAGAAATTATCTTCTGTCCGCTTTACGGCGCCTTTTGCCATTGTTCTATCTGCCTGAGGTGTCGTTGATGTAAACTCAGGATACAATTCGCCGACATCCATGACATATTTTTTCTCTACAACATCTCCCGCTGGAGCTTTCGGTATTGAAAATTCAACTTCGGATGCGCCTGTCAACTGTTCCTCGCTGCCTTCTGTAGCATTGATTTTACTTTGCACACTAAAGATATATGTCTTTTCACGTTCAAGACCTGTGTCAATTGTAATTTTTGTTTCTGTTACATCATTCTTCTCGAAAACAGGCTTGGCATCTGCCGCTGCATCTTTTTCCTTAACAGTAACAACATAGCAGTCTGCAGCTGGTACCTTATTCCACGAAAGCTCAACTGCTGCTTTATCACCCTCACTCTTATCTACAGCCTTCAAATTTTCAGGGGCTGTAAACGGTAATGTGAATTCAAACGAAACTTCATTACTTTCTTTTGCTCCGCCTTCGTCTTCTCCTTTATCGTTTAAGCGTGACAGTGTCGCTTTGAACTTATATGTACCGGATTCCGTCGGTTTAAATTCATAGCTATATTCTGTTTTTGATGCTGCATCCTTTTGGATTTCTGCTGCTTCTGTAACGCCGTCTTTTGTCATTGTAACAGTCAGTAAATCTCCACCGTCATCATCAAGTAGAACATTATTCACAGGCACTACAATCGTAGAAGCGTCTGTTTTTGTCACTTCTTCTCCTGTTACTGCATCAGTAGTAGTTGTTGTCTTTAAAGCAGGCGTTGCAGTTACAGGAGCAGAAACTTCACTCCATGATTTTCTTGCACTGTCTGTCTCGCTTTCCTCTACTTCTACCTTAAACACATAATTACCACCAACTAAGCAGCCAAGGTAATATGTTCCTGCTTCACTTAGTCTGAATGTTGTTTTATATGGCTGATTTTTTACGGCAGAAGCTCCAACATGTGATTGTGTCACGGTAGATACCGTATTTTCCTTTATTGTTTGGATTGCAAGTTCTCTGTATTTGCTAGTGCCGTCAGTAGAAGCAAAATTCGCCACCCACCATACAGATACTTTTGCCGGATTTTCGGTCGTGAATTCGATAGCATATTTCTGATTTGTAGAATTCTGAATATCCATCTTAGAACCAAAGTTCACACGACGAATCGTCGGATATTTTCCGTCATCTCCAAGTGTATTATTGTAGTCAGCCCAAGATTTGGAATTTGTATCTACCTTTGCTTTGTCACCATACCACATAGTGAAATAGCCATTTTCTCCTTTTTTAGTACCGACTTTTTCACCTATCCTTGATGCGTTTGCGCCATCTGCTTTAAAACTGTCTGCTGCGGCAAGTTCTATATCCGTGTTTACGTCAACGCTATATTTCTGTATTCCCGAAGGATCTTCCGAATCATCCGGAATTGTAAGTGCATCCTGGGTTTCTGCTGCATTTGATGCCTGATCACCCTTCTTTGCAACTACGCTGAATTTATAGCTTTTTCCGCGCGTAAGGCTGTCTGAGCCGCTCAAAGAAAATGTAACACTTGTTGTGTTAGAGTTTTTCTTAATTTCCGCTGTCGCTCCTTCACCCTGTTCTTTCGCTGTAATTTCATATGACTCTGCATCACTGACAGAATCCCATGTAACTGTAACGCTGTCTTTTGCGTCATTCAATTCTGCTCTCAGGTTTGCAGGCGCACTTAAAGTCACATCCCCACTGTCCTCTTTTGGGGCAGTATAATCAACAGTAGCTTCGGCTGATTCTATAGAACCGTTTCCTGAAGAATCGCCTGTCTTTGATGCAACTGCTTTTACGCGAAATGTATATATCTTTTCCGCAGTAAATTCAGATGTTGCAACACTTACGGATGCATCTGTTACTTCCGTTGAGTTAAGCATTTCCTGTGCATCGGTTGCGTCCTTCTCTTTTAAGCTGACAGCATATTTGATATCATAGTCTGTTTTGGTAACTGCTGTCCATGAAAACTTAACGTTTTCACCTTCCTTTTCAGCCTTTAGATTCATAGGGGCATCAACCGTTTCCTGCGTACCTGCGTCGCCGTCCGCACCGTTTGTATCATCAGTATCGTTTTCAATTTCGTCCGTGCTGCCGGCTTCAGTGTCTTCCCGGTCACTGATAATGGCATCATTACCGGCATCATCACTGCCGGTATCATCCGCAACGTCGTTACTGCTTTCCTCTGTTTCGGCAACAGTTTCTATTACTTCCGTAGCCGTTTCCGTCGTGAGTTCCGCAGCATAAGCAGACATATTTGACATAACCATAGCGCCTGATAAAACGATTGCCATAATACGTCTTGCCAATTTGCCTTTCCATTTACTCATACGTTCGCCTTCCTCCCTTGTGTGCCTATACCAAAACCCTTGTCCAAGAGAAAATTAATAAAACTTTTATAGTATTTATAAAAATTTAATAATTTCACCTGCCGATTAAGGGCGCCTTAATATAACATAACAATTATCCAACTGCGGCACTTAGCATTTTAAACATTAAAACACTCATATTATCAGTCATAAATAATAAAAAAACGTCCATACTAAAAGCACTACAAAACAATTACATCGCAGTTAGCCCATAAAACCATAGCGCACTCCATTTACCGCACAGTTCCCATTATTAGCAGCATATTAGCAACAAATTAGCAACAAATTAACAACAACGCAGCACAGCATACATCAGGAAACAATTCGCATCCCCCGCCCGGTTAGCGACAAATTAGTGACACGGAACCTCAATCTTTGCGATTTCCGCCCGAAGCTCGTCGAGCGTTCAGTGTCCGTAAACAGAGCGTTCAACGTCACCGCCAAGGGAGTGCCCCATAAGAAGATGCTTTGAAAGCTCGTCTACTTTATACTTATCGCACAGCCATGAAAACGTATGGCGGCAGTCATGCGGCGTATGTTTTGTACCGCTGTCTGAAAACGTAAGGTTGAGCGAGTTCAGGACTTCATAAAATTCTTTCCGAAAACTGTGCGATTGGAAATGCAGTCCGTCTTCTGTCAAAAAACGGTCAAAAAACTCCGCCGCAAATCCCCGGATTGCAGGATGCAGCGGGACGATTCTGTTTTTGGAGGACGTTGTTTTTACACCGCCCTGAAAATATTCTCCGCTTCGGTCGTAACGGATATTTTGAAATGCGGATATGCGGAAGCCTGTGTAAATCATTAACAGAATGATACCGACATTTTTACGGTGCCTGTGTTTCCAAAGCGTTTCCAGCGCGGACTGTGAGAATGGGACGCCGCACTCGTCGTCATCAGCGATATTGATGCTCACATACTTGGAGTAATCTCTTTCTGCAATATCATTTTGAAGGGCGTATGCGTACATTCCCTTAAAAAGTGTGACAATCAGTTCAAGACTCGCGTGCTTCAGCGGACAGGTATCAATGACTTCCTGTAAATCAGCTTTGCGAAGCTCTAAAAATCTTCTGCTGTGAAGCGCCTTGCAGTTTTTAAATGCGGCTTTACTGGAGTAAGTAGAAGCACGCGAAAATTTTTTCTTGGAGTTGTGGAATTTACTGTGGTAGTATAATTCGTAAAGCTCGGCAAACGTAATTTTCTGATATTGCGGCGCGAGGCAGCAGGACGCGTTAGACGCATTAAGCGCGCTCTGTGATTGAGGAACTTGTATTGCGGCATTGTAGAGAATCAACGCCTGATACGCTTCTTCGTATGTTTTAAAATATCCGATTGCGGGTGAAAGAATCGGGGAGCCGTTTGGGGAAAATTTGGTGACACACGGATATGCCGCCCATTCCCGGGAACGTCTCCCGGACAGATGCTTGATGCTTCCGGTGCCGTTTGGGAGCTTGCGCCGTTTTTTTGGCGTATTTTTTAATGGATAACCGCAGCTTGGGCAAAAAACTGCCGCGTTGGAAATGTTGTGTGTGCATTCGGGACATAAAATCAATGTCATAGAAAACCTCCATATTATAAAAAATTTGATGTAAGTGCTTTCATTTTATTAAAATCCGTAGTAAACTAAAACTATCAAAAAAGTAACGATATTGGAGGGTAAAAAATGAATATTTTAGTTATCAACTGTGGAAGCTCGTCACTGAAATATCAGCTTATTAACAGCGACAGCGAGGCTGTGCTTGCAAAAGGACTTTGCGAGCGTATTGGAATTGACGGAAGTGTTCTTACGCATACGCCTGCCGGAAAGGACAAGGTTAAGATTGATACACCGATGCCCAATCATACGGTTGCAGTGAAGCTTGTGATTGATGCATTGACAAATGCGGAGCACGGCGTGATTACGTCGCTTGACGAGATTAACGCAGTCGGGCACCGCGTGGTACACGGCGGTGAGAAGTTTGCTACGTCCGTGATTATAAACGATGAGGTTATGAATGCGATTGAAGAATGCAATGACCTTGCGCCGCTTCACAATCCTGCCAATTTAATCGGTATCAACTCATGCAAGGAGATTATGCCTAACGTGCCGATGGTAGCGGTATTTGACACGGCGTTCCATCAGACGATGCCTGAAAAGGCGTACCTTTACGGACTTCCTTATGAGTATTATGAGAAATATAAGGTTCGCCGTTATGGTTTCCACGGGACAAGCCATGACTATGTATCGGCAAGAACGGCAGAAATTCTCGGTAAGAAGCGCGAAGATTTAAAGATTATTGTGTGCCATTTAGGAAACGGCGGTTCCGTATCGGCAGTAGATCATGGGAAGTGTGTGGATACTTCAATGGGTCTGACACCGCTTGAAGGCGTTATTATGGGTACACGTTCCGGTGATATTGACCCGGCAATCTGTGATTTTATCTGTCAGAAGGAAAATTTGTCACCTGCCGAGATGAACAATGTGCTCAATAAAAAGTCAGGTGTGCTTGGGCTTTCAAAGGTTTCTTCTGATTTTAGAGACATTGAGGCGGCTGCAAACGACGGAAATAAGCTTGCCGCAGTGACACTGGATGCGTTTTATTATAGGGTGGCAAAATATATCGGAGCTTACACGGCGGCAATGAACGGCGTTGATGCGATTGCGTTTACCGCGGGCGTTGGTGAGAACAATATTTTAGGACGTGTGGAAATTGCGAAGTATCTTGGATACCTTGGCACGGAGATTGACCTTGAGAAGAATAACGTAAGAGGCGAGGACACAGTAATTTCCAAGGACGGAAGCAAAGTAGCGCTGTTGTGTGTGCCGACCAACGAAGAGCTATCAATTGCGCGTCAGACACTTACACTTGTAAAATAAAATAAAAAACAGGACTACATAGCGCGAAACCGCTGATTGAATTATCAGCGGTTTTCGTGTATACTGGTAAAGCAAAGTCCGCGAATGTGCACTGCGGGAGGACAGCAGAGAAAAGAGGCGAAAAATGCAGATAAACTTACCCGGAAAAGTAAAACAGATTATAACGGAATTAGAGGCAGCAGGTTATGAGGCATATGCTGTCGGAGGATGTGTGCGGGATTCGATTCTCGGAAAGACGCCGGATGACTGGGACATTACGACATCGGCTTCTCCCATGCAGACAAAGGCGGTTTTTCGGCGTACGATTGACACGGGCATTGCGCACGGTACAGTCACGGTGATGCTTGACCGCGAAGGCTTTGAGGTTACGACATACCGTATCGACGGGGAGTATGAGGACAGCCGTCATCCAAAGGAGGTCACATTTACTGCAAGCCTTGCCGAGGATTTAAAGCGCCGCGATTTTACGATAAATGCAATGGCATACAATGACAGGGACGGACTTGTAGACTTGTTTGGCGGAATGGATGATTTGGAGAAAAGGACAGTGCGCTGCGTAGGGAATGCCCGCGAGCGGTTTACGGAGGATGCGCTTCGCATGATGCGTGCGGTACGATTTTCGGCGCAGCTCGGATTTTCAATTGATACGGATACGGAGCACGCAATAATGGAGCTTGCGCCAAATCTTAAAAACATCAGTTCGGAGCGGATTCGGACAGAACTGGTTAAACTCTTAATGTCGCCGCATCCCGATGAGATACGAAAGGCATATGATTTGGGCATCACGGCAATTGTGCTTCCTGAGCTGGACAGTGCCTTTGAGACACCGCAAAATAATCCGCACCACATGTATACCGTAGGGGAACATCTGATGCACTGCCTGATGCATACGAGGGCAGACAGATGCCTTAGGATTGCGGCTTTGCTGCATGACATCGGAAAACCGGCGAGCAAAACCACAGATACGGACGGAATTGATCATTTTCATGGTCACGTGGAAATCGGGGAACAGATGGCTGGCGAAATTTTAAGACGCCTTAAATTTGATAACGACACCATCACAAGGGTAAAAACTTATATCAGACACCATGATGACCAAATTGATCCGAATCCGCGGGCGGTGCGCCGCAGTGCGGGTAGAATCGGAGAGGACTATTTTAACGGAGTGCTTGAATTAAAGCGCGCGGACTGCCTTGCACAGAGCATGTATATGCGTGAGGAGAAGCTTGACGGGCTTGACAGGGTTGAGGCGCTTTATCAGGAAATCCTTGAAAGCAGACAGTGCATATCGCTCAAGGATCTTGCAATATCCGGAAAGGACCTGATTGCTGCGGGTGTGCCGCAGGGAAGAAAAATCGGCGAAATTCTGTCAAAGCTTTTGGAGGAAGTGCTTGAGGAGCCGGCACGCAACACGCACGAAAACCTGCTTGAGAGAACAAAGACGCTTATGAGCGAAAATATAAAGGAATAAATCCCCCTCTTTCCACATAATTATAGAATACAGCTCTACAGTTCTACAATTATGCGGAGGGGGATTTTTCAGTGAATGACAGGGCAGTAGGTGTATTGGAACAGTATGACGTAATCGTATCGCGCACGTTTAAAGGCAGGGGAACAATCATTTGTGACACAGACAAGGGCATGTGCGTGTTAAAGGAATATAGGGGAAAATCCGAAAAGCTGGAACTTTTAAACGGGCTGCAGGAGAAGGTATCGGACAGTATCAAAACTGACACGATTGTCAGAAACAGGGAAGGCGGCTTGTCCGTAAAGGATACGGATAACAGTACCTACATATTAAAGAAGCAGATTGACGGACGGGAATGCAGCTATAAAAATGAAGACGATATTGTGCGCGCATTTGGCGCAATGGCACGGCTTCATTTAAAGATGATCGAAACACGCGCGGAATACGACATGCCGATATTTTTTTACGGCGATGAAATGGAAAAACACACGAAAGAGTGCCGCCGCGTGAAAAATTATCTGATGAAGCTGCGTACCAAAACGGATTTTGAGCGCAGGCTTTTGAAGGAATACGATTATTTCCTGAAAAAGGCGGAGGAGGCAACCGCACTTGTGCTGCTTGAATCCAAGGCGGAGTATGAGGCGTATGTCAAAAGTAACGGCTTGTACTGCCACGGGGATTTTCAGTATCACAATGTCATTTTTCCAAAGGGTCAGGGGGCGCCCTGCCTTATTAATTTTGAGCATTTTGCGCGCGACACGGGAGCGCGTGATTTTTACCTCTTGTTCCGGAAAATATCGGAAAAAAACAATTGGTCGGTTAAGACGGCGGAAGAGATGCTTGATGCGTATCAGAATAAGCGAAGGCTCACGCCGATTGAATGGCGGTCGCTGCAGCTGCGTCTGATGTACCCGGAAAAATTTTGGAAGATTATCAATTTCTATTATAATTCGCGTAAGTCGTGGGTGTCAGGCAGAAATTATGAAAAGCTTGAGAGCCTGATAAATCAGGAGCGGCAGAAGGAAAAGCTGATAGAAAAACTTTTTGATTGATAAAATGTGGTTTCCGTACTATAATAGTTTACATAACAAGAAAGGGGTGCGGAAACACACATGTTTGATAAAATGTTAACAAGGATACGATATGCCGTGGCGCTTGCCGCCTTAATTGCTCTAACCGGCGGCTGCGCACTGCCGGCGCAGCATACGAACAATACGGCGGTACAGGCGCAGGCAACTATAAAAACACCTGACATTTACGACTCGGAGGATGCGGCAGTTGTGGTAAAAAAGGATGCAAAGGCGGGAACGATACAGCTTCAAAACATTGCCACATCGAAGCGTTACACACTGGGTTACGACGGAACAACGCGCATTTTCGACAAGAATGACGTAGCGATTTCCATGCAGCAGCTCAAGGAGGGCAGCGTGGTGACGGTGCGTTTTTACAGACCGGACAAGTCGCTTTCCTATATAAAAGAAAATGCCGATGCGCTGAATCTTCCCAATCTTTCCAATTATGAGTTGGATTTAAATAACGGCGAAATTACGGTTGGAAAGGAGACGTATCTGCTCAGCAGCAGCGTTGTCGTCGTGTCGAATGGCATAGAGACGGAACCGTTTGAGTTAAATGCGATGGATGTCATTAGCGTGTGGGGGTATCAGGACAGGATTTACGGCATCAATGTTGAGAAGGGGCACGGTTATCTGCGCTTGGAGAATGAGGACTATTTTGTCAATGGATGGGTTGACGTAGGAGACAAGGTCATTCAAAAAATTGAGGAGGACATGCTTCTTGTCGTGCCGGAAGGAACGTTTAACGCAATGGTAAGCAATAAGGGCAGCAGCGCTATGCAGGAGATTACGTTTGCGCGCAACGAGGAAATGGTGTGGGATTTGGGCAGTGTTGAGATTACCGTTGTGCAGACGGGAAAAATTATTTTTACGCTGACGCCTGCAACGGCAAAGATGGTAATCGACGGGCGTGAGGTCAATACTTCAAAGCCGGTGGAGCTTACATACGGTCTGCACTCAATGCGCATTACCGCGGACGGATACGATACGGTGGCACAGTATATTAAGGTAGCGGAGCCGTCGGCGAATGTGAGCGTCGAACTGGAGAAGAGCAGCGAGCCGGAAAGCAAGGAGCAGGAATCTGAACCTGAGAAAAAGTCGGAGGAGGATGTACAGGAAGAAACGCCGGTCGGTAAAAAATATGCATTAAACGCGTCGGATGATGACGAAGAGGATCAGGAGGAGGAAAAGGAGAGCGAGGAGCGCAGCAGTGAGAAAAAGGACGACGAAGATCCGGAAGGCATCCTATCCGCGAGCGATAAATATAAGGTCTATATTGATGCGCCGGAGGGCGTGGAGGCATACCTAAACGGCAGCTACATTGGCATTACGCCGGTTGATTTTCCGAAAGCCGCAGGTAACTATGTCGTGACGCTTCGCAAAACCGGATATCAAACGAGAAGCTACACGTTACAGATTGACAGCGAGAAAAAAGACGTGAATTATTCGTTTACGGAGTTGGTCGAGTCAGATGAATAAAAAAGCGGTAAAAAATGGGCATATATCCTTGACAAACGGATATTTTTCCCCTATAAATAGATATAGGCGTGTAATACGCGTAGAAAACAGTTAACTACAGAAGTCGTTAACTACAGCATTGAAGGTTATTATATCTTACAAAAACCAAGAGGAGGAGTTCAACAATGAACAAAACAGAATTAGTAGCAGCAATTGCTGAGCAGGCGGAGATGACAAAGAAGGATGCAGAGAAAGCTCTGACAGCATTTACTGAGGTCGTTACAAAAGAATTAAAGAAGGGTGAGAAGATCCAGCTTGTTGGATTTGGTACATTTGAAGTAGCAGAAAGAGCAGCCAGAGAGGGTAGAAATCCTCAGACAGGCGCAACAATGAAGATTGCTGCATCAAAAGCACCGAAGTTTAAGCCCGGCAAGGCATTAAAGGATGAGGTAAACAGATAATTGCGGTTAGATAAATATTTGAAGGTGTCGCGTTTGATTAAGCGCCGCACTGTAGCAAACGAGGCATGCGATGCAGGCAGAGTGCTGATTAACGACAAACCTGCAAAGGCGTCTGCAAACGTGAAGGTTGGAGACATTCTGACCATTCAGTTTGGAAACAAGGACGTAAAGGTAGAAATCCTCGACGTGCAGGAGACTGTAAAGAAGGATGAAGCCAAAGAGCTTTTTAAGTATATCTAGTCATACGGGCACCCCTTTTCTCATATACTAAAATATGAGGAGAGGGGTGCTTATTTTATGCTCAATACCGGTTCAGAAAACTTTAATGTCGGAAAACACAGATTGATTCTTGAACAGCGCCGTGATTGTAAAATAACGGGCGTAATTGATATACATGCGTTTGATGAGAACAATATCCTGATGGAGACAGTGGACGGGATGCTGACAATAAAGGGAAACGGGCTGCATGTCAGCCGCCTCAATCTTGAGAAGGGAGAGGCAGATGTGGACGGAAGGGTCGATTCACTTGCGTATTCTGACAAAAACACGCTTGCCAAAAAGGGAGAAGGACTTCTGACACGTTTGTTTAGCTGATGAGTGAAAATATTATTGCGGATTTGGATTTATGGATTGTCTCAATAGCGACAGGCGTGTGTATGGCGTTTGTCTATGATTTGCTCCGCCTGTTCCGGCGGATTGTGCGTCATGGACGTTTTGCGGTTGACGTGGAGGATTTGCTCTACTGGACGTTTTGTTTTTTTGCAAGCTTTGTGATTTTATATTATGGGAACAATGGTGTAATCCGGTTTGTTGCCGTATTCGGAGCAGCACTGGGGATGTTGCTTTATAGTGTGTCAATTGGGAGAGTTTTTGTAAAATTCAGCTATTTTCTGATAAATAAAACAATAGGAAGCGCAGTTCGGTTTTTGTGCAGAATCATCAAGAAGTTACATAAAGCTGCATCTTCTGTAAACCGCAAAAACAGGGAACTTTTGAAAAAAGTCGGAATATTTAACAAAATTCAAAAAATTTCCCAATACCGGTTGACGCATAAGGCGTTTCGGCATAAAATGGATATAAATGTTGATAAAAAAGAGGAAAGGAGTATGTCTCATGGCAAAAAGCGCATCACGAAGAAAAAAGACGCCGGAATTTCGACGCGTTAGAAATGAGAACCGTCTCGGCATGACAGCGGCGATGCTTGCGATTGTGATTATGACCTTCGTGGTAGGCATCAACTCCGTTTCCCTAAAACAAAAAGAAGAAAAGTATGCGGCGCGCGAGGCGGAACTGCTGCGCCTGATTGAGCTTGAGGAGGCAAGAAGCGAGGAGCTTGTAGACCTCGACGCATACACAAAGACAAAGAAATACGTTGAGGAAGTGGCAAAGGATAAGCTCGGACTTGTGTACGAAGACGAAATCATTTTTCAGGAAGTGAATTAAGATAGAATAAAGAGCATTTTATTTGCGGATTATGGCGGATAAGATGCTTTTTTCGTATCAGTGCCGTTTTTTGTCAATAAAAAAACAGAGATTGTGCCGTCGGTTTGACAAAAAAAGTATTATGTAACCTTTTATACTCTTCTTATTATGAAGTCAGAATAAGAGGAGCAAAGGGTATGAAAACGAATTCCACAGAACATAAGTCGCTGTTTACAGGGTACAGCAGAAAGAAGTTACATAGTTTGGCAGAAACATATGAAGAGCTGGCAAAGCTCTATCGAAACAGGCAAAAGGAGGCTGCGCCTGCGTCAGCGGACAGAAAAGAAATTCTATACCGCAATGAGCTGCGGGAGACAAATCAGATTTTTGCAAACCATTTGGAGGAAATATCGGAGGCGTTTCTTGAGGCGGCGGACACGGTTGTACATGTGAGCACGCCGATGGAGCACAAAAAAAAGACGCTGCTGCAGCATCTGAAAAAGCACGGCATACAGGCGCGGGAGCTGATATTTATTGAGGGCAGGCAGTCGCGCAGAATCAGCATGGAGGCGCGTTGTGTGCATCGCGGAGAAATAGCTGCGGAAGACCTTGCGGGACTTTTGTCCGTCTATTTTAACAGGCGGCTTATGCCGGCGCTTGACAGTGCAGTGTCAGTCGGCAAAAATTATGACCTTTTTATCTTTGAGGACGAGCCGCGGTTTACAATTCTCAGCGCTGTTTCAAGGGCGGTCAAAGAGGACGAAAAAATTTCAGGCGATAATTTTTCCGTTGAGGAGTACAGTCAGAATCAAATGGTTGCGATGATTTCCGACGGAATGGGCAGCGGGGAACAGGCATGTCATGACAGTCAGTCGGTGGTGGAATTTATGGAGAAGTTTATGGAAGCCGGATTTTCCAAGGAAAAGGCGCTGATGATGGTGAACGGTGCGTTTTTTTCGCAGAACACCGGAAGAAATCCCACAACGCTTGATATTTGCAGTGTTGATCTTTTGAGCGGTGAGGCAGAGTTTATCAAGGCAGGAGCCGCCGTAAGCTTTTTGAAGCGCGGAATGCATGTGGAGGAGCTTTCCGCAGACACGCTTCCTTTGGGCAGTGTAGAGGAAATCGACACCATGCAGCTAATGGTGCAGCTTTGTGATGCGGACATGCTGGTAATGGTTTCTGACGGCGTGACGGACGCATTTGCAGAGTTTGGCGAGGGGCGTCTTCGCGAGGTGATAGCAAAGACAAGCTATGTAAACCCCAAAGAGCTTGCCGATTATCTGTTAAAATGTGCAATCGGCTGTCAGGGAGGACGAATCCGCGACGATATGACAGTGCTTGCAATGTATATTAACCAAAGTGCACCGTAAAGGGGAGGAAATACAAATGATTACAAAAAGGGTTTTGGACTATGTACAGGCGAATCAGATGATACGGCGGGACGACTATGTGGTAGCAGGTGTGTCGGGGGGAGCGGATTCCGTGTGCCTTTTTTACATGTTATGTGCGTTGAAAGAGAAAATGCCGATAACAATTCATGTGGTGCATGTCAATCATAAAATACGGGAAGATGCCGGTGCGGATGCAATGTATGTGAAGGAATTGTGTGAAAAGTTTAACGTACTGTTTACGCTTGTGGAATGTGATGTGGAGTCGCTTGCAAGGCAGCAGCGTATCTCTGCGGAGGAGGCGGGGCGCAATGTCCGCTATGAGGCTTTTACCCGAACTTTGGAGCTTCACCGGGGGGAAAAAAACGGAAAAATTGCCATCGCGCACAATAAAAATGACAGCTGCGAGACGTTTTTGTTTCATCTTTTTCGGGGCAGTTCCCTGAAAGGCCTTTCAGGAATTGAGTCAGTGCGCGGTGTGCTGATCCGTCCGCTTTTATGTATAGAGCGATGTGAAATTGAGGAATTTTTGGATAAAAACGGAATAAAATATTGTATAGATAGTACCAATTTGGAGGATAATTATACAAGAAATAAAATCAGGCACCATATTCTTGATACGGCGGTTCGGGAAATTAATCCTGCGGCAGTTTCGCATATCAGCGAGGCGTGCGGGAAAATCGGCGAGGCATATGCGCTCATCAGCGATATAACGCAGAGCGCTTATGCCGCTTGCGTTTGTGCGGAGGAAAACGGGGGCGCCGGCGGTTTTCATATTGGGCAGGAAGCTTTTGCGGGGCTGCATCCGACGGTACGGGGGTATGTTGTCATGGAAGCGCTTGCAGGCTTGGCTGGGAGCAGGAGGAATTTGGAGTCCGTGCATATTGAACAGGTAAAACAGTTGTTTGAGAAGCAGTGCGGGCGGACGGTCAATTTACCCTATGGATTGTGTGCCAGGCGCGATTCTACGGGCGTTTTTATATACCGAAGCAGCGATGTGCAGCCAAGGCGGACAGGTATCAGGGAGTACACGTTGTCCGCGGATGACAGGGAGCGCCTTTTGCAGGGAGCGTGTGTGGAGGTTCCTCTAAATGATGAAGAAGTCCTTGTATTTTGTGTGAAAAAAATGGATTTTGAGCAGATTGGGAAAAATATTCCGCAAAAAAAGTATACGAAATGGCTTGATTATGATAAAATAAAAAATAGTATTGTCGTAAGAACGCGAAAAGAAGGGGATTATCTGACAATTGATACATCCGGCGGGGAAATTCGCAAAAAGACCTTGAAGTCGTACTTGATTGATCATAAGGTGCCGAAGGAGGTGCGCGGCGAAATCAGTCTTGTTGCCGAGGGGAGTCATATCCTGTGGATTACAGGGGGGCGAATCAGCAGCTTTTATAAGGTAAACGGCAGTACAAAACGGATTTTGGAGCTTACGCTGATAACGAAAAAAGACCATGAATAACGGAAAGGATAAAGGGATAGGAAATGGCAGAGCACGTAAGAGTCATTTTGACGGAGAAAGAAGTAAATGCGAGAATACAGGCAATCGGTGATGAGATTAGCCGTGATTATGCGGGAAGAAAGGTGCACTTGGTATGCGTTTTAAAGGGAGGAAGTTTTTTTATGTGTGAGCTTGCAAAGCGTGTCACGGTGCCCGTTTCGATAGATTTCATGTCAGTGTCCAGCTATGGAAAGGACACCAAATCAAGCGGTGTGGTAAAGATTGTCAAGGATTTGGACGAGTCGCTCAAGGATAAGGATGTCATTGTTGTTGAGGATATTATTGATTCCGGACGCACGCTTTCGTATCTGCTTGAGCTTTTGGGAAAAAGGGGACCAAAGAGTCTTGCGCTGTGCACACTGCTTGACAAACCGTCAAGACGTGTGGTAAATGTAAACGTGGACTATACGGGATTTGAGATACCCGACGAGTTTGTGGTGGGGTATGGTCTTGACTATAATCAGAAGTACAGAAACCTTCCGTATATAGGGGTGGTTGAATTTAACTAGAAAGGGATATGGTTGTAAACATTGGGAAGAAATTCAAAAGGGATTAACCTTACATTTATTATTATAATGATTTTAATCGCGGTGACGATATGGTTGAGCTTCACCAAAGAGCGGGAGGAATCGTATACCAAGGGCGAGCTGGTTACACAGCTTGAGAAGGGCGAAGTGGTTGGTGCGGAGATTCAGCCCAATACGCAGGTGCCGACAGGTATCGTGTACATTACGCTGCGCAATATACAGCAGCCTAAAAAGCTGTATGTGTCGGACGTAAAAGAGATTCAGGAGCTTTTGACTAAATACAACGTAGACCCGGTGGTACATAATGTGCCGCAGGAGAATTGGTTCTTGACGGAGCTGCTTCCCTTTTTGCTCCTTTTGGTGGCAGTGGCTTTTATGTTCAGCATGATGACGGCGCAGAATTCCAACAGCGGCGGCGGAAAGATGATGAACTTCGGAAAGAGCCGTGCAAAGCTTACGACAGGGGGAGAGATTACGCTCAAGGACGTGGCGGGTCTTCATGAGGAAAAGGAGGACTTGGAAGAGATTGTCGATTTCTTAAAGGATCCTTCCAAGTACACGAGGGTAGGTGCGAGAATTCCCAAGGGCGTGCTGCTTGAGGGCGCTCCGGGTACCGGTAAAACGCTTCTTGCGAAGGCGGTTGCAGGTGAGGCGCGCGTGCCGTTTTTCTCGATTTCGGGTTCGGATTTTGTGGAGATGTTTGTCGGTGTCGGTGCATCGCGTGTGCGGGATTTATTTACCGAGGCAAAGCGCAATGCGCCTTGTATTGTGTTTATTGATGAGATTGACGCTGTGGCAAGACGCCGCGGAACGGGTATGGGCGGCGGACACGACGAGCGTGAGCAGACGTTGAACCAAATGCTTGTGGAGATGGACGGTTTTGGCACAAACGAGGGAATTATCGTGATGGCGGCGACGAACCGTGTGGATATACTCGACCCTGCAATTTTAAGACCGGGACGTTTTGACCGCAAAATCAGCGTCGCACGTCCGGATGTCGGCGGCAGAGAGGAAATTCTCAACGTTCATGCGAAAAACAAGCCGCTTGCGGAGGATGTAAACTTAAAACAGGTGGCGCAGACCACAGCAGGGTTTACCGGTGCAGATCTTGAGAATTTACTGAATGAATCGGCGATTCAGGCGGCGAAGGACAACAGGGGCTATATTGTTCAGGAGGACATTAATAAGTCCTTTATCAAAGTGGGTATTGGCGCGGAGAAGAAGAGCCGCATTATTTCAGACAAGGAAAAGAAGATAACGGCTTATCACGAGGCGGGACATGCGATTTTGTTCCATGTGCTGCCGGATGTCGGTCCAGTGCATACCGTTTCGATTATTCCTACGGGCATCGGTGCGGCAGGATATACAATGCCTTTGCCGGAGCGGGATGAGATGTTCAATACAAAGGGGCAGATGATGCAGGACATCATGGTGTCTTTGGGCGGACGCATTGCGGAGGAGATTATCTTTGACGATGTGACAACCGGCGCGTCGAGTGATATTAAGAAGGCGACGAAAGAGGCGCGGGCAATGGTAACGCGCTATGGTTTTTCTGACAATATCGGTGTGATTAATTACGATGAGGAGGACAACGAGGTCTTTATCGGACGTGATTTGGCACATACGAGAAGCCATTCCGAGGCTGTGGCAAACGAGATTGACATCGAGGTTAAGGCGATTATTGACGATTGCTACAAGAAGGCGAAGGATATTATTTTGGAAAATGAACGCATTTTGCACTCCTGTGCCGCGCTTTTGCTTGAGCGGGAGAAGATTGGAAGAGCAGAGTTTGAAGCGCTTTTTGAGCCGGAAGCGGAGCAAAAAACGGTTGAGGAGGAGAAAACAGAGTTGTAAATGGTAAAAATATCCAAAATTTTAAATCATTTATTGTAAATTTTGTGGAATATAGGAATGGATTTTATGGGGGGGTATGTTATAATACATATTGTAACCCCCCAATATTTTGATTATAGCAAACCCCATTTTTTTGCTATACCCCATAAAGAAATACCTTCTCTAAAAGCGACAGCATATTGTACGGCTGTCGCTTTTTTCAGGATAAATTTTTCACAGGGTGTTAATCGTTTGACAAGAAAGGATAAATTAACAAATGGAAACATTACGTTTTAATGAATTAAATTTAAGCCCGGAAATTCTCCGCGGCGTTAAGGAGATGGGCTTTGAGGAGGCTTCTCCCATTCAGTGCAAGGCAATCCCCGTAGCAATGGAGGGATTCGATATTATCGGGCAGGCACAGACAGGTACGGGTAAAACCGCCGCATTCGGTATTCCTGTTTTGGAAAAGGTGCGCAAGGAAATTAAACATCCGCAAACGCTTGTTCTATGTCCAACGCGTGAGCTTGCCGTGCAGGCGGCAGAGGAAGTCAGAAAGCTTGCGAAGTATATGCATGGTATAAAGGTGCTCCCCATTTATGGAGGACAGGACATCAACAAGCAGATTCGTGCCTTGAAGGGAACGCAGATTATTATCGGAACGCCGGGGCGTGTCATGGATCATTTGCGCAGGAAGACGATTCGCTGTGATCATGTGGACACGATTGTGCTTGACGAGGCGGACGAGATGTTAAATATGGGCTTCCGTGAGGATATTGAGACGGTGCTTGAATATATTCCGAACGAGGAGCGCCAAACCATTTTGTTCTCCGCAACCATGCCGCGCGAAATTTTGGAAATTACCAAGAATTATCAGAAGCCGGATGCGAAGATGATTAAGGTAGTAAAAAAGGAGCTGACGGTTCCGCAGATTGAGCAGTATTATCTTGACGTAAAGCGCAAGGATAAGGTGGAGGTGCTTACGCGTCTTTTGGATTATTATGAGCCGAAGCTTTCGCTTGTGTTCTGTAATACGAAGCGTCAGGTTGACGAGCTGACAGAAGTGCTCAAGGGCAGGGGGTATTTTGCGGAAGGGCTGCACGGCGACATGAACCAGGCGCAGCGTGACCGTGTGATGAAGAGTTTTCGAAACGGCAAGACGGATATTTTGATTGCGACGGATGTGGCGGCGCGCGGAATTGACGTCGATGACGTTGAGGCGGTGTTTAACTACGATATTCCGCAGGATGACGAGTATTATGTGCATCGTATCGGAAGAACCGGAAGAGCGGGGCGTACAGGGCGTTCCTTTACGTTTGTGAAGGGCAAAGAGGTTTACAAGCTGAAAGATATTATGCGCTATTGCAAGACGAAAATCTATGCAATGCCGATTCCGTCTCTGAATGATGTCAATCAGATTAAGATTGAGAAAATAATTGATCAGATTGATGCGATTATTGAGGAAGAAGATCTTACTACTATGATTAATACGATAGAGCGTCACATTAATGAGTCGGATTATACGGCGATGGATATTGCGGCGGCGTTCTTGAAGATGTATATGGGCGAGCAGCAGCAAAACAGCGAGGCGGCGATGTACGGCGGTTATAATCTTGATAATACGGGCGCCGAGGAAGAGGGCATGGCGCGCCTGTTTATCAATATCGGAAAAGCGCAGAAGGTAAAGCCGAAGGATATTCTCGGCGCGATTGCAGGCGAAGCGAACATGCCGGGGAATCTTGTGGGTGCGATTGATTTGTTTGACAAGTATACGTTTGTCGAAGTGCCGAAGGAGAACGCGCCGGAAGTGCTTCGGGCGATGAAGAATGTGAAAATCAAGGGCAAGACGATTAATATTGAGCCGGCGAACGGGAAATAGAAAAGTTGATTATAGAGAGTAACGGAAAATGTTTCCGCTTACTCTCTCTTTTTATAGAAAGAAGTATAACTATACATTGCAAACCCATACAGGATTGTTTATACTAAAATTACCTATAGTAATATCATGATGTGTCATATTTTCGGCATTATGTGCAAAAAATGGAAGGAGTGGAGGATTATGAAAAAGTTTGTGAAGAAAATGTCAACTATGCTGCTGTCAACGGTTCTTACCGCAGGTCTTTTAACGGGCTGCGGGGGAGCGCCTTCGACGTCGGATACGGCGGCTGTAAGCACTAACGCGGCTCCCAGTTACGCGCAGCAGGAAAAGGCAGAGTACGGTGCAGGGATTGCGCAGGACAATTATACAATGGATGAAGCCGCCGCTGCAGAGGAAGTGGATTATGGGGAATCCAGCGCTAAGGAAGATAATACGACACAGAATATGGACAGCATGACGCTTTTGGAAGAAAAGCTTGTGTACCATTGCAACCTTGCTTTGGAAACGCTTGACTATGCAGGGACAATGAAATCCATCAAGGAGGCAATTGCGCAGTACGGCGGCGTTATTCAGTCGGAGAATGAAACAGACAGCAGCTACGAATGGTATTATGCGGATTACCGCAAGACGCAGGGGACGATGCGCAATTACATAGAAATCCGTGTGCCGTCAAAAAATTATGACAGCTTTGTATCCGCACTCGACGGCGTGGGTAAAATAACCTCAAAGTCGTCGAGCATCGACAATATCAGCCAACAGTATTACGATACCACAACGCAGATTGATGCGCTCAAAATACAGGAGAAAAATTTGCTTGAAATGATGGAGCAGTGCGATACGATTGAGGATATGCTGACGGTACAGGAGCGCCTTACCACAGTGCAGTATGAATTGAACCGTCTTCAGACAAGCAAACGCTATATGGATGTTGATGTGGCATATTCATACGTGAATATCAGTATTGAGGAGGTTATGGAGTTCCGCGTTGAGGAGGAGCCTGTAAAGAAGAACACCTTTGCAGACCGATTGGTGAACACCATAAAATCAACAGGCAGCGGCTTTTTGATGTTCCTTGAAATTGTGCTGTTCCTGTTTATCAGATTGTTCCCGTATCTTGTGATTATAGGAATTATTTTGTTCTTTGCGCTTAGGAAGACAATTAAGAGAAACAAAGAGGAAAAGAAATATAGGAAAGCACAGCAGGATATATCACGGAATGCATTACGGAACGAAGCGCAAAATGCAGATAATACGCAGAATAATCAAAATAATCAATAGGAAAAGGAAGAAATAAATTTAATAAGGGAGTATGAATTGGAGTATGTATAAGAGTATGAAAAAACGGACAGCAATTTTGGCATCAGTGATTTGCCTTTGTACGGTCAGCGGCTGCGGGGCACAGCCCCCAGTCGTTGACATGAATGATACAAATATGACACAAGTGTCAGAAACAGACATAACATCAGATGAAGAAAATATGACACAAATGTCAGAAACGCAGACGGTTGATGATGACAAAACAGATGTAAATATGACACAGGTGTCACAAAATGGCGCAGGAATTCAGGAAAACGATGCATATGTGTATTTTTTCGGGACAGATTGCATTTATGTTGTGGATAAAGCGACTGACGATGCACGGTTTTTGTGGAAAAGTGATGCATTTGAGCCGGGTTACGGTATGTTTGACGGAAAAGGCATTCTGCTGGGGGAAAAGATATACTTCCTTGAGCGCGTTGCAGGTCGTTTGGAGGACAGCGATGTATATTATGAGATGTTCGTGCTGTCAAAGATGAACGCCGACGGAAGCGGCTACGAGCAGGCGGTTGCGCGGGAAGACAGCATTTACGGATATACGGGGATCTATTACAGCAATGGCGTTTTGCATCTGTACAATTCATACAACACCGAGGGCACGCGCTGCTATGCGGTTTTGGCGGACGGAAGCCTTGGCGCGGAAATTCCGGTGGAGGAAACAGAGTTTTTGTATCAAAAAGCTTTGGAGGAGGAATGGCTTGATCCTTCGGGGCTTGTATATCTGACGGACGGGGAAGCATTTTTTGCCGTGACGCAGACGGACAAACAGACATTTGAACGCGTTGACCTGCATACAAAGGAGCGGACGGTTATCGGTGAAATCGATGGGCAGGGCAGCATGAGCGCGGTGTATCACGAGGGAACGCTCTACTACATGCTCTGCGATGAAACACGCAAAGCGACGGTTGGATACCTTTCCGCGGAGGACGCAACGGGCGGTGTGCTCTTTGAGCTTTCCGACATGTCAGATTATACGAAACGGTTTTCGCCCTTTGACTTTGGCATCAGGGTGTCGGGGGACGACCTTTATTATATGGATATGCGCGATTATGATGCATATCTTGTCAGAATACGTATGACCGGTTCGCAGCAGCCGATGTATTTTGAGGAGCCGGTTTACCGCACAAAAATTCATGAAGTTGGGACGCTTGCGGTGGAAAAGCATGAGATATATGCTGAGAAAAATCCAAAGCAACTGTTGGGAACGGTGGATATTGAATGGCTTTCGGTGGACACGTCTTTTGCAGGCGCAAAGAAAATTAACGCATATCTGTATGAGCATGAGGCGGCAAATATGCTGACGCAGTTTGAGAGCAATGTGCGCAGGGACGAGGAATTTATTGATGAGCTGTCCGTACCCTATAGCTATGACAGCGAAGTATCGTGTGTCCGGTATTTTGATGGAAACTATGTGAGCTTTGTGCAGGAGGGCTACGACTATTTCGGCGGTGCGCACGGATTACCGTTATGGGAAGGATATGTCTTTGACCTTGAAACGGGCGAACGGCTTTTGCTGCCGGATATTATATCCAATACGGAAGCGGAATTAAAAGACCTTGTGACAGAATATTTCGGTGAAATAATTGACGAAAGCCCAAGCTATTTTTGGCCGGATGCAAAGGAAACCGTGCGCGAGAGCGTTTCTTTGGAAACGACGGATTTTGTGCTGACAGATGAGGGGATTTGCTTTTTTATGCACCCATACAGCATTGCCGCATATGCAATGGGCTTTTCGGAGGTGACGATACCGTATGCGGAGTTTAGCGAACTCCGGTTTTCACCTAAAAAATCATAGCATAAATTAGAATGAAAGATGTGACATTAGATATAGTAAATTTTTGTCACATATGATAGACTGTAATAAGCAGACAAAGTAAAAAATACAAGCTTGGCAGCTTGCGTTCAAAGAATTTGCATGGCAGATTCTTTCTGAAATGATACGTGTAATGACAATTTAATATACAAAGAAAGGCAGGACAAACACATGATAGCTACAAAATTATGGAACGCAGATTTGGGAAACGGAAATTATAAAAATCCTATTCTCTATGCGGACTACTCGGATCCCGATGCAATCAGGGTAGGAGAGGATTATTTTATGATTGCATCAAGCTTTTGCAATGCGCCGGGCTTACCTCTTTTGCACTCAAAGGATTTGGTGAACTGGAAGGTCGTCAACTATATTATCAACGAAATTCCCGAACCGCGCTACGAAAATCCGATACACGGCTGCGGTGTGTGGGCGCCGTCTATTCGGTATCATGAGGGTACATATTATGCCTGCTTTCCGATGCCCGACGAGGGGATTTACATGAGTACGGCAACAGACCCGTTTGGAACGTGGTCAAAACCCGTCAATATCAGACCTGCGGCAGGCTGGATTGATCCCTGCCCGTTTTGGGACGACGACGGAAAGGCGTATCTTGTGGCAGGCGTGGCAAAGAGCAGAATCGGTTACAAAAGCGTACTCCATATGGTGGAGATGCAGCCGGACGGCATGGGCTTAATCGGCGAGGAAGTCAAGATTTTTGACGGCAACGAAAACGATCAGGTGACGATAGAAGGACCAAAGCTTTACAAGAGAAACGGGTGGTATTACATTTTTGCTCCGGCAGGCGGCGTGAAAATCGGATGGCAGACTGTATTGCGTTCAAAGAATATTTTCGGACCGTATGAGTATAAAGTGGTTATGCGTCAGGGCAACAGCCCCGTGAACGGACCGCATCAGGGCGCATGGGTGGATACCGCAGCGGGAGAAGACTGGTTCCTTCATTTCCAGGACGTGTATGCGGCAGGCAGAATTGTCCACTTACAGCCTATGAGCTGGCAGAATGACTGGCCCGTTATCGGTATCGCAAAGGATGGAAACGATTATGGCGAGCCTGTTATGGAATACAAAAAGCCAAATGTCGGCGATGTCAAATGGGAAATTTGCGAGCCGGCAGCATCCGATGATTTTACGGATACAGAACTTGGTCTTCAGTGGCAGTGGAATGCCAATCCGAAAAAGGAATGGTACGCGCTGACGGGAACCAATTTGAGATTGAATGCGGTTAAGAAAAACAGTGTATACGGCGATATGCCGAATCTTTTGATACAGAAATGGCCTGCGCCGGAGTTTACCTGTGTCACGAAGTTAGATCTGTCAAACCTTGCGGACGGTGACGAGGCGGGCGTGATTTCCATGGGAATGACGTACGGACTTGTAACATTTAAAAAGCAAGGAAATACGCTTGCTGTAAGTTATGTGACAGGCGTGCAGAAGTACGGCAAGATTGTGCCGGACGAGACAATTGAAACTGCGGCGGAGCTTGCGCCGGTTGATGCGGCAAAGGCAGGCGAAGTATTTGTGAAATATACGGTAAAGCGCACGGGACTGCGCGACCTGAATGCGAATGAAAAGGATTTCCCGTTGGAGACCGTGACGATTGAATATAGTACGGACGGAAATGATTATCAGAAAGCAGGCGACATGACATCGATACCCGGCAGGTGGGTTGGCGTGAAAAACGGTGTGTTCTGTGCGTCGGAAAATGGCGGCAGTACAGGATATGCGATAGTTGACAGCGTAATTTATCAGGCATAGCCAGTCGGAAGCAGAAAACCGTTTTTATTGCAAAAACTGACACATATGTCATATTTGTGACGATTATAAAATTGAGAAACAGAAAGGACGAACCACTATGAGCAATACCTATCAAAATCCTGTACAGCGAGGCTTTTTTCCGGACCCGTCAGTCGTGCGTGTCGGAGAGGATTATTATATGGTCAACTCGACCTTCCAGTACTTCCCGGCAATTGCAATCAGCCATTCCAAAGACATGGTGCACTGGCACGTTATCGGACATGCGATTACGGATTCGGACGACCTTGATTTGCAGTGTATCCGCGACTCTCACGGTATTTGGGCGCCGGATATTTCTTATCACAACGGCAAGTTTATTATTATGGCGACATTGCGCCTGAATGCGGACGGCAAGCGCGACAATAACGTGATGCGCAGACAGCTTGTGGTGACCTCGGATAAGCCGGAGGGTCCTTACAGCAAGCCAAGCTGGCTGGAAGTGGACGATATTGACCCGTCTCACTTTATAGATGATGACGGAAAGCATTATATGGTTATCAGCCCGGGTATTAATCTTGTACCGCTGAGCGACGATTGTACAAAGGTCATCGGCGACAAAATTCCCGTATGGCCGGGCACGGGTGAGCGCTGCCCGGAGGGACCGCATCTTTTAAAACGCGGCAAATATTATTACGCAATCCTTGCGGAGGGCGGCACAGGTTACGGACACGGCATCAACGTAGGACGTTCCGAGAATCTGTTTGGACCGTATGAGCCGTCGCCTTACAACCCGCTGATGCGTCAGTTTGACCCTGATGCGTCCATTCAGAGAACGGGACATGGCAAATTAATTGAAACGCAGAACGGTGACTGGTGGGTATATTACCTGATGGGAAGACCAAATCAGGGACACTACACCACGATTGGCAGGGAGTCGGGCTTGGACCCCGTGACATGGCTTGACGACGACTGGTTTATCATCAATGACCGCAAAGGTCCGAGTATTGAGCAGACAGCGCCGGATTTGCCGCAGTGCACCTATGAGAAATGGACAAGGGACGATTTTGACGACGAGACGTTAAACTTAAACTGGGAGTTTGTGCGCAATCCGGCAAAGGGAAACTACTCCCTCACGGAACGCCCGGGATATTTCCGCATTTGGACCTTGGACGGACAGCTTTCGGAAATCCGAGCAAAAAATACGCTGGTCAGACGTGAGCAGGAATTAAGCTACACGGCGTCGACAAAGCTTGAATTTTATCCCACACGCGACGGTGAGCAGGCAGGCCTGACATGTTACTACAGCACGGCGACGTATGCGCGGTTTTCCCTGTGCTGTGAGGGCGGCAGGAAGCTGCAGCTTGTCATCAACCGCAATCACGGCGAGGAGCTGATGGCGGAGGTTGACGGGATAAAGGAGCAGGCGGTTTATCTCAAGGTCGTGGTCGACAGACTGACGAGAACGTTCTATTACAGCTATGACGGCGAGGATTGGACGCTTGCGGGAACGCTTGAAAACTGTATCTACCTGTGCGACGAGGGTGTGCCCGATGACCCGAAACGGCATACAGGAACGCTGGTCGGCATTTACGCGAATAATGGCGGATGCGGCACAAGAATACCGGCGGATTTTGATTATTTTGAATATTTGGATTAATAATTTGTGATAGCAGCGTATAATAAATAGATAAGGGTGCAGTTAGCAGGAACTAACTGCACCCTTATCAGTTTTAGAACTGTATTTCATTCAATACAAAAATAATATCATTCATCCAAATACAATTGCCATGCGCGAAAAAAAGAAATATCATAAAAGTACACAAAATAAAACCAATGAATTTGAATGATAACATAGGAGGGAGGAGTGCGATGTGAAACACAGCCGAAAAAAATTAATAGGAGTATTATTGTCTGTCATCTTTTTAACAGGCTGCACATCCGCACAGGAGAAAATTGTAAACGCACCGCAGATAACGCAGCAAAAAGACTGGAATTATGCGTTCCACTATACAAGCGACTACTGGAAGCATTATGATTTTTCAAACTCCTTCATTTCCGCGCAAAACGACTTCGAAACTCTTGTGTCCACATACATACCGCAAATCGAAACCCTCTTAGGCGTGCAGGACTGGTACACGGCAATCGCTCCCGATGCGGACACTATTTTTGTCAACCTCGAAATGGGCGGCACGCCGCATTCTATGGCTTGGTCCCCCGCAAAGGGCGCAGACGGAGCAATCGAGTTTAGTATCCTGCTGTCCTTTAACCAAATAAATGCACCGACAGACCGCGTACTCCCGCATGAGCTGACGCATTCTGTTCTCGGAAGAATCTGCTTTAGCAATTCTCTTGAGGAAGGAATCTGTGACTATACGGCAACAAGAATCGGCGTCAACTATATTCGGTTTTTCGAAGAATACGACATTGATATATTGGATTTCTTCACCTATGATGTAAAACTTACATTGGAGAAATTTTATGATACAAAGAAACAAAACGAAATGCTTGATTCTATCGGACGCGCCGGAGGCTATACCTATTCCATTCAGACACAGGACGGATTTATATGGTATGAATGTTCGCAAAGCTTTGTCGAATATCTTGTAAAAAATTACGGCATGGAAAAAACGATGCAATTGATACGTGAAGGAAAAGACGAAACGGACTATCAGACCTATCTTGGCATCAGTTACGGGGAACTAAAAGAAGCGTGGATCACTTTTGTCAAAAATTATGAGCCGGAATACACAATGGAAGAATACCGGAAGATGACAGAGGCGTTTTTTGCTCAATAGCTCTCCAACTCCTCCAGCCCCCAAACTGCAAACCGCTTTTTCGGGTTCAGTTCAAACATCCACCGCGCCATCTCAAGGTCAACCTCTGTACCAAGACCCTTCAGGTAGCACATTCCAAGCATATCAGAACCCCAGGTGCTGCCGTTTCGGTAGGCATTGTCCAACAGCGCAAACGCCTTCGGAAAATCACAGGCAAGCCCCTGCCCGCCGCGAAAACAGATTTCGCCGAGCAGATTACAGAGACCCTTGTCGTTCGGATATGACGCGATGCCTTTCTCAAAATAGTCGGCGGCTTTCTTTAAGTTCATGCCAAGGACGCCTCGGAACGTGTAAAATTTTCCGAGGCAGTAATACGCATAGCCGTCCCCGTGGCTTGCTGCGCGCTCATACATTGCGAGCGCTTCGTCAAGGCGGTTATCGTCACGGTATTCATTCCCGATAATACGTTCATATGCGCCGATTCCCATGTCCGCAGCAATATGCTTATACTTGTCTGCCCGCTTTTTCATCACAGGAATGCCGTTTTTTCCCGAAGACAGAATGTCAATCAAATTCGGGATTGCAATACCAAGCCCCTCATTGACACAGCCTTCGTAAAGCCCCACTGCAGCCGCCGCCCACTCGCGCACGCGGCGCAGATAAGGCTCCTCGCCGCCTGCACTTTCAGGCGTAATATCAAGAAAATCCGCCACATCACAATAAAAATATGCGTTTGCAACAAGAAAACGACAGAAAATTTCTCCGTCCATCGCCATACCGTACACCTTGTCCCAAATTTCGCGCTTCGACTTATAAGGCGGATGGATAAAGGTACCCTGTGAGGGCTCATAGCCTTCTATATGCATGGTTGCGAACATGCCGACCGCGCTCTCAAGTTCTAAGCTTTTATCAAAGCACTCAAATGCAAATTTCCGATCATGGGGTAGCCCAAGTACAGGATCGGCAAAACTCCTGCCAAGATAGCAGCGTCCTAAAAAATAAAAGGCATCGCCGTCACCCATGTTGGCAGCTTCGCGCAATGCCGACAGCGCCTCCTCGCGCTTTCCGGAAAGCGGGTTTATCCATATATGCTCAATCGCAAATTTTACTCTTTCGTCAAAAAAGGACTGCATAAGCTCCTCCTGAAAACAGTTTCATTTCTTACCAGTATACCGTTAATGCTTGATATAGTCAAATCTTAGGGCATTACAATATATAAAAATAATACTTGCAGTTTCGACAAATATATGATATAGTTTTTTCGTTACAGAAAGAAAATGCGTCCGCAATCTTTCTAAAGAGACATATGGGTGGATTCCCGAGTGGCCAAAGGGGACAGACTGTAAATCTGCTGCTTAATGCTTCGGTGGTTCGAATCCACCTCCACCCATTTCAAATGAAACAGGTATATAATAAGGTACGAAGAGCAGGAAGCTGCTCTTATTTTTTTATGCGCAGCCCCTTGCAGAGGAAGTATGCCGCAGAAGCGGCGCATGGGGCGCGCGGCGAGTAGTGGAGAAGGTTGTTCCCCTACTCGATTACAAGCAAGCAAAAGTTTATTTGCCAAGTTCCGAAGTACAGTGCGGACATCTTGTCGCATCAAGTGCAATCTCGGATTTGCAGTAAGGACATGTTTTCGTGGTAGGCGCTTTTGCTTCCTCTTTCTTTTGAAACTTGGAAACGGCAGTATTCATCGCTTTCACAAGAATAAACACGATAAATGCCATAATCAGGAAATTAACAACCGCCGTAATGAATTTTCCGTAATAAAGCGTCACATCGCCCGTAATGTTCCAGGCAAGCTGATCAAAGTTCATTCCGCCAAAAAGCCCAAGCAGCGGGTTGATAATATCATTGACAAGCGAAGACACAATGCTTGTGAACGCACCGCCGATAATAATACCGACTGCCATATCCATTACGTTTCCTTTGCTGATAAATTTCTTAAATTCCTCTAAAAACTTGTGCATTAAAAATTCCTCCCTTTTGATAATAAACTGCCTATTCGACTATTATATATCGAAACAAGTGTGTCCGTAATTAAAAAATTATTAAGTAAACGGCGCAATTTAAGCGAGGCAGTTGTGTTTATAAAAATTTTATGATATTATAATTCCGTTCCATAAAAACAAAAAAATATTCAACCGCAGAGTTTGTATGCACACGCAAAACCCGGGCGGGACAATGTGCGTGTGCAGATGGGGGTACATATGAGCAAGATTACAGAAAATTATAAAAGCCTCGCGGCAGGCGTTGGCTTTACCTATGATGAAAATACCAACACGATTTATGGAATCAAAAACGGCTATGAGCTGCTGATTTATGCGACCGATCAGAGGTATCCGTATCTTCTGACGATCACAACTTCGGCAAGAAGTGCCGGTGTGGTTCTTGGAAAAGATGAAATCTCACTTTTCAAAAAGAGCGTGGCACCTGTGACTGCCTTGACACAAAAGGACAGTTTAATCACCGTCGTGGTCAAGAATCAGACCAATCAGGGCAAGCTTCGGGATGATATTGAATATGCGCTTGACGCGCTGACGGCATTTTTGCATGAAAGAGGCTATGCGGCGTGCTGTCAAACCTGCGGCAGTTCCACGCAGACGGTAGGCTTTATGCTGGAAACCGCAAGACTTCACCTCTGCGCGCAGTGTGCAGCAAGGGCAAAGAGCGAGAATGAAGTTAAGGCACAGAAAAGACAGCAGAAAAACGTAAATATTATCGGAGGAATTATCGGCGCTGTTTTAGGTTCGCTGATTGGAGTGGCATGTATTGTCATTTTGGGAATGCTCGGCTATGTGGCGGCGATCTCCGGCATTGTAATGGCATTTTGTACGCTTAAGGGCTTTGGCAAACTTGGCGGAAAGCTGACAGTAGTGGGCATCATTATCTCCTGTGTTATTATGATCGGTATGACCTATTTTGGAAACCGTCTTGATTGGGCAATCCAGCTTACCCAGGCGATGAAAGAGTATATGGATTATGAGGTGGGTATTTTTGAAGCCTTTCAGGCAGTTCCGACGCTTATAGCAGAGCTGGACGGCATGAGAGAGTACATTGGCTCCTTTTTACAGCAGATGCTTTTTGTAGTAGTCGGGGCAGTACCAACCGTCATTTCGATTTCAAGGGAGCAGAGGAATATCAACCGCGTCGCGCAAATCGGCTATATGCAGAATGCAGGCGCATTTGCGGACACTCCGGAAAGCGGCAGTGTAAGCAATTTCTAATATTTTTCATTCAAATAAATTCAAGCCTGCGGAGTGCCTAAAAGGGATTGCCGCAGGCTTTTTGATAAAACGGTATTGTGAAAAACTTACAAAAGTAGAAAAAATTTTGTCTAAAAAGTTGTTCGTTTCTGAAAAAGGGATTATAATACAAAGAGGAGTGAACGAAAATAAACCGCAAACGTGTTTGCGAAAAAGGAGGTTTCCATGATAAGAATAGGTATGTTGACAAGCGGCGGCGACTGTCAGGCATTAAATGCTGCAATGCGCGGCGTGGCAAAAACATTGTTCAATTCCGGTGAGCAGGTAGAACTGTTTGGTTTTCTTGAAGGCTACAGGGGATTGATATACGGAAAATACAGAATGCTTGCAAGCTCTGATTTTTCGGGAATACTGACAAAGGGAGGCACAATTCTCGGCAGCTCCCGTATGCCGTTTAAAACCATGCGCGATCCGGACGAGAACGGTTTGGACAAAGTTGAGGCAATGAAGCACAATTATTATAAGCTGAATCTTGACTGTCTTGTAGTGCTCGGCGGAAACGGTACCCACAAAACGGCAAATCTCCTTCGTGAGGAAGGCTTGAATGTGGTAACGCTTCCCAAGACCATTGATAATGACCTTTGGGGCACGGATATGACGTTTGGCTTCCAAAGTGCGGTTGACATCGCGACGCAGTGTATTGATCAGATACACACAACGGCAGCATCGCACGGCAGGGTTTTTATCGTCGAAGTTATGGGGCACAAGGTAGGCTATCTGACGTTGAACGCAGGTATGGCGGGCGGTGCGGACATTATCCTCATTCCTGAGATACCGTATGATATTAATAAGATTATTGACGCTATTAAGAAGCGCTCCGAGAGAGGAAGCAGCTTTACCATCCTTGCGGTGGCAGAAGGCGCTGTTTCCAAGGAAGTAGCGGCGCTTTCAAAGAAAGACTTTAAGAAGTATATGTCTGAATACAAATATCCCAGCGTTTCTTACGAAATCGCGGAGAAGATTACGAAAAAGAGCGGCTTGGAAGTGCGTGTTACCGTTCCGGGTCATACACAGCGCGGCGGCAGCCCCAATTCGTATGACAGGGTTTTCGCAAGCCGTTTAGGCGCGGAAGCGGCAAGGCTGATTATGAAAAAGCAATACGGATTCATGGTAGGCTACCGCAACAGAGAAATCGTAAAGGTTCCGCTTGAGGAAGTAGCAGGAAAGCTGAAAATGGTGGATCCGGATTCGGATATTATCAGAGAGGCAAAAATGCTTGGCATCAGCTTTGGAGACTAAAAAAATGGGGCGTCAGCCCCATTTTTTACTGCCCTACATACTCCGCGATTACATCCCAAACCGCGCTGTCTTCCAGTCCGAGTTTCCAACTGGCAACACCTTTGATGCCTTGGTTTTGCATAACCTGAAGCTTTACCCGTATGGAATCCACATCTTCCAGCCAGCATTGGTACAGTGTATCGCCCGATTGGTACTCGGCATAATTCTGACAAAATTCATCGGACCAGCCGGGAGTAACACCGGTCTGCGCAATCCAAGACGGTTCTGCCGACATCGCAATTGTCGAGGCTGTAAGCCCGTTTGGTCCTGTTTCCCAAATCCTTGTATAGAACGGAATGGCATTGATAATTTTTTCGGCAGGAACAACTTCTTTCGTGTTGGCAATGCCGTCTTCCACGAAGCCAATTGAGGCATTGGAGCCTGCAACACCGCCGCCCACATAGTGCTCGTCATATCCCATAATAATAATATAATCTGCCACAATTCCCTGCTCTTTTCGGTTATAGTGCGCTGTATACTCGCTTGGAACATAGTTGTCCACAGACAAGACGATGCCGCGTCTGCGTGTCTCAATCGAAATCTCCCGCAAAAACTGTACAAAGTGTGTTCCCGCAGAGCTTTTCACCTTTTCAAAGTCAATGTTAATGCCGTCAAGCCCATAGGTATCCACTTCATTCATCAGTGCGCTAATCAGAACTTTTCGCTTTTCCGACGAGGACAAAAGTTCGTCAAAATCAATCGTAACACCATATAAATTGGTACTGTCCACATCCGTCACAAGCGCCCAAACATCAATGCCCAATTCATGTGCCTTCGACACATAAGAAGCGTTTGCAAGACTTGCAATGCCGCCGTTATTGTCGGTAAGACGAAACCATGTCGGCGACACGACATTGACTGATTTGGTCGAACTTAATGCGTTTGCAAGATAATTGCCGTCAACATTTTCAAACACCTGATGAAAGGCAAGGTTAATCATGCCTTCTTTTTGGACATTATTGTATACAATTTCCTGAAAATCCGTACCGCACATTCGCTGTGATACGGTTTTGTCGGTCAGCCGTTTGTTTTCAACGTATCCGATAATGGAACTTTCCGTCTTGACTTTGGACCAGTTGTCCATTTCTTCTAAGACAGTTACCTGCGCATCTGCCGGAAGCTCCTGCAATATCGGGCTTTTGATACCGCCCTGATAGCGCACGGCTGTCTTTTTGGTAAGTTTGGCAGACGTGTACTCGTCCCACTGCGTATAAACCTGCATATGCTCGGGCTCTGTAAATCCGTAATATTCAAAATTGGCAAATTTCTGCACATATTTTGCCGCAATATAAAGCACGTCGCCGTCATAAAACGCCGCCATATAATCAAGCTCCTGCGGTGTGTCGGAGACATACATGACATTGCTGGCGTCACCGATATTAATTTTGATTACATCCGTATCGGTCGTAAAGAGCAGTACCTGCTCGTCCGTATTGACGTAAAAACGGTCTGTAAAATACTTCTCAACTGTCGAGAGCGTAAAGTAATGCGTGCCATGCACAAATTTTGCCATATCATCTACAATTTCGTCCTGCAGGACAATCGCGCAGTCACTGTCTTCCGTAAGGCCGAAATATTCGTTTAAATCGGCATGTTCCCTTGAGTATGAGAACCGATCCCAAATTTTCCCCCCAAATGCCGCCGCCACAATAATAATAATGAGAACGATGGGCACCAGTACCAAAATAATCCTTTTTTTCATTCGGATACCTCCAATCGTTCTCATTATAACAAAAGATTTGTATTTCGTACACCTAAAGTTGTTGTTTTTTGATTTTTTTGATGAAAGACTTTAACATATTTTAAGATATGGAAAAAATTTTCCCATAATTTACTTGAAAAAGCTCCTATCATTTTTGCAATGCATATGATAAGATATAAGTGTTTTCAGATATGGCGGTAAAGAGGGGGCTTTACCGTAGTTTTATGTTTGCAATGCTGCCAAAGTCCAAAAGTGTCATGTGATATATAAAAAAACAAAAAACTTTAAAAAAGATGCCTGAAACATGTACCTATTGTCGAAAAAGTGTTGTATAATAATATGGATAATAAACGTACAAAGTATTGGCAAAATATTTATGGTCAATTTGCACAAGCTAATAAGACAATGAAATAAAAATCAGCCTGTACGCATATACTTCAAAGATTTCGCAAATAGGTATTACAACACTTTCCGGCGCCGAAACCTTCCTTCCATGTACGGTTTTGTCGCAGGAACATCTTACTAGTAAATTATTAGCATAAAATCAAAATTTATGCAGGCTGAAATGTAAGAATTTGACCGAAATGTAATAATTAATATGATTTTTGACCGATAACGTATGTTATTTTGACATTTCGTACGATACAAATAATATAAATTTTTTGAAAACAGTCGTTGGATACTATTGACTTAGATTTTCTTTACATTATAATATAGGGGAAAGTTTAACAGTCGATATAATTCTTGGTTTTAGTGGAGATATAAATACTGAGCAAGAATGGGGGATGAATATGAAAATTGAGAAAGTAAACGATCACCAAATACGCTGCACACTGACCAAAGCAGATTTGGCAGATCGTGAATTGAAAATAAGCGAGCTTGCATACGGTACGGAAAAGGCCAAAAACCTGTTCAGGGACATGATGCAGCAAGCGTCATACGAGTTTGGCTTTGACGCGGATGACATTCCTCTTATGATAGAGGCAATTCCGTTGAACTCCGAGTGTATTGTCCTGGTTATCACAAAAGTGGAAGACCCTGAGGAGCTTGACACGCGCTTTTCGAAGTTTGCGCCCTCTGCCACCGACGATGATGACGACGAGTATGAAGATACGCTCAGCGGAATGCTGCAGAGCATTTCCGACGGCGCTGATGATGTGCTTGACTTATTCCGTAAAATTCACGATGGCTCGATTGCAGACACCATTGCCAATACAATGGATGCGCTTTCGGATTTGGGAAAACAAGGCGGCAGACAAAGCGGTCAGGGTAAAGACAGCAGTACCGCAAAAGCAATACAGGGTATTGATTTAACGCGTATTTATGCATTTGAAAGCCTGAATCAGGTGACACGTCTCGCCCATGTGCTGGACGGACACTATGTAGGGCGCAATTCGTTGTACAAAAATGAAAAGCAGGGCAATTACGTGCTTGTTGTTGCCCAGTCAGACCACACGCCTGAGGAGTTCAACAAGATTTGCAACATGCTCTCCGAGTACGGCAGTCCCGAGAAATTTGCGGCGGCAAGCGAGGCGTATATGGAGGAGCACTTTGAGGCAGTGATAAAGGATAAGGCAGTACAGGTTTTGGCGAAGGTGTGATGAAGCGAATAGGATGCATATTAAAAAAGTCTAATGCTGTGGATAAACAGCGGCATTAGGCTTTTTGATCTTTTTGGCGTATTCGGGTATATAAATGTATGTAAATAAAGAAACGAGAGAAGATACCGTTTGGCAGTTCTCTCGTTTCGTATTATTTCCGGTTATGCAAGCTTTCCGATTTCTTCCATAAGACTGTCAATGTCAAGCCCGTGAACCATTGCAGCTTCCTCCAAAGACTCGCCCTGCGCGGAAGGGCAGCCAAGACAGTGCATTCCCGCATTCATCAGAATGGGCGCCACGTCAGGGGTTGTCCTCAAAATTTCGCCGATAGTCATATCCTTTGTTATTTGTGCCATGATAAAATCCTCCTGATTTCTATTTCTTAAAATATATATTAACAGTTTAAGCTATCATACATTATCGTACATCTTTGAAAAATTATCAAGCTTTGCAGGGTTTTTAACGAAAATTTAATAAAAAGAATCCTATTTGTTCCAGGCAGTCAGCTATAAAGAAATTATTACCGTTCCAAATGAAAGAATAGTATATTTCCATAAAAATAAATTTATATAATAATTCAAACTATACAATATTCATAAAAAGGCGTCATTACATTGAAAATTTTAACAAAAGTCTTGATTTTTTAGAATAGATATATTATTTTATAAAAAGCAAGGTAAATGATTTACCGTATGGAATCGAGATTCAAAACTTTATATAAAAGATACCGCGAACGAAGATGTTCCAAAAAAGAATACTATCTTTTTTTTGGAACATTTTTTTTATAAATAAGAACTATTATAACGCACAGAAAACATGCTTCGGCGCATAAACCACATTGGGGCATGTTGGATATAAGGAGGAAAATTATGAGTGAGTTATTGAATGTGGAAAGTATTTTTGGACAGAAGGTTTTTACAATCACAAAAATGAAAGAGCGGCTTCCCAAAAAGGTATTTCAGGAAGTAAAAAGAGTCATGGATCAGGGCGGAGAACTGTCAATGGCTACGGCTGATGTTGTGGCAAAGGCAATGAAGGATTGGGCGGTCGAGAACGGCGCAACACATTATACGCACTGGTTCCAGCCGCTTACCGGTATCACCGCGGAGAAACACGACTCCTTTGTGTCACATCCGGATGACGATGGAAAAATGCTGATGGAGTTTTCCGGCAAAGAGTTGATTAAAGGTGAGCCGGACGCATCATCTTTCCCGTCAGGAGGACTTCGGGCGACGTTCGAGGCAAGAGGATACACGGCATGGGATATTACGTCTCCTGCGTTTTTAAAGGAATCGGGCTGCGGTACAATCCTTTGCATTCCCACGGCATTCTGTTCCTACACAGGTGAGGCGCTTGATAAAAAGACGCCGCTGCTGCGTTCGATGGAGGCGCTGAGTGAGCAGGCGCTGCGTATTGTACGGCTGTTTGGAGATACGGAGGCGACAAAGGTAACCGCTTCGGTGGGTCCTGAACAGGAGTATTTCCTTGTGGATAAAGACCTTTATATGCAAAGAAAAGATTTGATGTTTGCCGGACGGACGCTTTTTGGCGCGCTTCCTCCGAAAGGACAGGAGATGGAGGATCACTACTTTGGCGTAATCAAGGAGCGCGTCGGCGCATACATGAAGGATTTGAATGTGGAGCTTTGGAAGCTCGGCGTGACGGCAAAGACACAGCACAACGAGGTCGCGCCCGCGCAGCACGAGCTGGCTCCGATTTATGAGACGGCAAACATTGCGGTGGACCACAACCAGCTCGTTATGGAAACGATGAAACGTGTCGCTTACAAGCATGACCTCAGGTGTCTGCTGCATGAAAAGCCGTATAAAGGCGTGAATGGTTCCGGTAAGCACGACAACTGGTCGATTACGACAGACAGTGGCGTGAATCTGCTTGAGCCGGGCAATACGCCAAATAAGAACGTACGTTTTCTGCTGGTGCTTGCATGTATTATGAAGGCAGTGGATACACATGCAGACCTGCTGCGTCAGTCGGCGTCGGATGTCGGAAACGACCACAGACTTGGTGCAAACGAAGCGCCGCCGGCAATTATCTCTATTTTCCTTGGCGATCAGCTTGAGGATGTGGTAAGGCAGCTTGTGGAGACAGGTGATGCGGCAAAGATTAAGAAAGGCGGAAAGCTTGAGACGGGTGTATCGACACTGCCTGACTTTGAAAAGGATGCGACGGACCGAAACAGAACATCGCCCTTTGCATTTACCGGAAATAAATTTGAATTCCGTATGGTCGGCTCGGCAGACTCGATTGCAAGCCCGAATACAACGCTGAATGCGATTGTGGCGGAGGCGTTCTGTGAGGCGGCTGACAGAATTGAGAGCGCGGACGATAAGGAAATGGCAATACATGATTTGATTAAGGAATACATGACAAAGCATCAGAGAATTATCTTCAACGGCAACGGTTATTCGGAGGAATGGGTTGCCGAGGCAAAGAGAAGAGGGCTTCCGAATATTAAGTCAATGGTTGAGGCGGCATCGACGCTCACGACAAAGAAGGCAGTTGATTTGTTTGAGAAGTTTAACATTTTTACAAAGGTTGAACTTGAGTCGCGCGAGGAGATTATCTATGAGACTTATGCAAAGACAATCAACATCGAGGCGCTTACAATGATTGACATGGCAGGAAAAGATATTCTTCCGGCAGTGGCATCATATGCAGGAGATTTGGCAAATTCCATTATCGCAGTGAAAGAGGCAGGCGCTACCGCAGCGGCGCAGATCGAAGTGCTGAATGAGGTGGACGGACTTCTTGCGGAGGCGAAGAAAGCGCTTAATACCTTAAAAGAAGTTGAGGCAAAAGCGTCGTCGATGGAAGACGTAAAGGCGCAGGCATTCTACTACAAAGATACCGTAAGAGAAGCAATGGACGCACTCCGCGAGCCGGTCGACAAGCTCGAAATGATAGTAGACGGCACAATATGGCCGATTCCTACATATGGAGATTTAATGTTCGAGGTATAATTGAGCAATGCAAAAATAGAAAGGGCGTCTCGGAAAAAGATGCCCTTTCTTTTTCCAAGACGTCATTTCTATTTTTATAGTGCGAAGCACGCGAGCGAACTTCCGCGAAGCGGAATTGAGCTTGGCATTGCGGAGTGGAGGGAAGAAGCCAATTTTATAATATGAAGCACGCGAGCGA
>KE159628.1:83919-89653 GCA_000403335.2 Lachnospiraceae bacterium MD335 | reverse complement strand
AACTTCCGCGAAGCGGAATTGAGCTTGGCATTGCGGAGTGGAGGGAAGAAGCCAATTTTATAATATGAAGCACGCGAGCGAACTTCCGCGAAGCGTAATTGAGCTTGGCGTTGCGGAGTAGCGGGAAAAACCCCTTTCAATGAAATTTTGAGCAAATTAAGGCAAATAAAGTAAAAAAACACTTGCATTTTTTCTAAAGATGTTATATACTAAATAACGTGCTGAACACAAGCACCTAAAATCACATATAGCGCTATCGCCAAACGGTAAGGCAACGGACTCTGACTCCGTCATTTCAAGGTTCGAATCCTTGTAGCGCTGCTTTAAAGGTCAATAGTACATGCTATTGACTTTTATTTTGGCAATATAGCGAAAATTGCAGATTTTGGTAAGAATGAGGAATAATAATGAAAATCGACAGACAAAAAGCATCAGATGCTTTCAGCGCGTATGTAAAAAATTATGACATAACCGACGAAAAAGTCAGGCTCAAAATAGAGCATACCCACAGAGTATGCGATCTTTGTGAACAAATTGCAAAGGCTTCCGGCTTTGGAGAAGACGAAGTAGAAATTGCTTGGCTCACAGGACTGTTGCATGACGTCGGACGGTTTGAACAACTTAGACGTTACGCCACGTTTGTCGATGCGCAGTCTATCGACCACGCCGGGTTCGGGGCGGATATTCTGTTTGGTGAAAATAAAATCAGAGACTATATTGACGACGATACTGAGGACATTCTCCTTGAAAAGGCAGTCCGCTGTCACAGCGCTTACCGCGTTCCCGAAACCTACACCGCGCGGGAAAGGAAATTTGCAGACCTACTGCGCGACGCGGATAAAATTGACATTTTAAAAGTAAATATTCTGTTCCCGCTTGAGGAAATCTATAACGTAACAACACAGGAGCTCAAAAACTGCACTGTCACGCCGGAAGTCATGCAGGCATTTTACGAAGAACACGCCGTACTGCGTGCGCTCAAGAAAACGCCCGTGGACAACGTGGTCGGACATATCTCGCTTGTGTACGAGCTGGTTTATCCGGTGAGTACCAAAATTATGTATGAGCAGGGATACTTGGAAAAGCTGATGGATTTTCATTCGGAGCTTGCACAGACAAACAGACAGTTTGAAGAAATACGCAAAAAAATGAGAAAATATGTAACGGATAAGTTAGAGAACATACGTTCTCGATCAAACCAAACGAAGGCAAGCGGTTGAAAACAAAATGCTCAATGTTTCTAACCACAAATTTATGCTTGCGCCAAATGAGCACGTTTAGAAAGGAGCATGGTTATCAAAATGGCACAAAATACAAAAGCAAATCTGACAACACAACCGCCCGCGCGCAGCTTATTTTTCTTTTCGCTGCCCATGATTATCGGAAACCTGTTTCAACAGTTTTACAACATGGCGGACTCAATTATCGTCGGTCAGCTTGTTGGAGAAAGCGCGCTTGCGGCAGTGGGGGCGTCGTACTCGTTTACAACCGTATTTATCATGATAGCAATCGGCGGCGGCATCGGCGCATCGGTGCTCACAAGCCAGTATTTGGGCGCAGGAAAGCATAAAGAAATGAAAAGCTCGGTTTACACATTTCTGATTACTTTTGCAGTGTTCAGCATTTTGCTGGCGTTAATTGGCTTTTGGATTAACCCCACTGTGCTAAAGCTCTTAAAAACACCTCCAAATATCATGGATGACGCCGTCCTGTATCTGCAAATCTATTTTGTGGGAATGCCGTTTTTGTTTATGTACAACATTCTGTCCGCAAATTTCAACGCGCTCGGAAAATCAAAAATACCGCTCTACCTGTTGATTTTTTCTTCCATATTAAATATCATAATGGATTTGTGGATGGTCGGAGGACTCGGTCTTGGTGTGAAGGGCGCTGCGATTGCAACCGTTATTGCACAGGGAATTGCGGCTGTCATTTCATTTTTGATTCTGATGCGTCTGCTTGGCACCTATAAAATCGAAGGAAGGGTGGACAAGTTTAGAAGCGATATGTTTGTGACGGGGGTAAAGATTGCCATTCCGTCCATTGTGCAGCAGTCCATCGTAAGTATCGGTATGCTGTTGACACAATCCGCGGTCAATCAGTTTGGTTCTTCGGCGCTTGCAGGCTATTCCGCGGGAACAAGGCTGGAATCTATTTGCGTTGTGCCGATGATTGCGACGGGAAATGCGATGTCCACGTTTACGGCACAAAATCTTGGCGCGGGAAAGCCGGAGCGTGTGCGCAAAGGATACCGCGCGGCATATGGAATTATTATCAGCTTTGGCGTGGCGCTGATTTTGATATCGCAGCTTTTTTACAAGCCGATTGTGTCGGCGTTTGTGGATGAGGGCAGCTCGCAGGTCGCATTTCAGACAGGCACAGATTATTTTCGCTTCATAGGATTGTTCTTTTCGTTTTTGGGATTTAAGGCGATAACAGACGGAATCCTCAGAGGTGCGGGAGATATTAAGGTTTATATGTTTGCAAATCTCGTGAACCTGAGCATTCGCGTGGCAGTGGCGCAGCTCTGCTCCCCGATTTGGGGAATTGAGCTGATTTGGTATGCGGTGCCGATGGGGTGGGCGGTGAACTATTTCATATCGTATCTTTGGTACCGCACGGGGAATTGGAAAAAGAAAAACCTGTTGTGATGTTCGGACAGACCTTATTATGGAACCGGAACCACTACAATTTTTACAGCTTCCGTTGGGTGTTCCTTATCATCAAGCGTTCCCCGATAGCTAATCTCTACCTTATCACCCACAGCAATTGGGAAGTTTTCGGCTGCCGGTTGGGCAGTTTCCGTGGAAAAACCTTCTAATATTTGGGCATTTTCTGTGAAAAAATAGTAGAGCATGTCATCATCGGGATTTTTGATGGTGATAAGATTGTCCTCATATTTTTCGACAATTCCGACCATGGGATCACAAAGTTCGCTTTTATCATTTTCTATAGAAGCGTTTTCATCCGCCTTCGCAATCTTTGGCACTGGCACTTTTGTATCAATTGTTTCTGTTGTTTTTGCAGATGCAGTTTCTTCTGTAGCTGTTTCCTGTCGGGAACTGGTTTCGGTAGATATTGCATCTTTTTTTGAAGCTGATGAACAGGCGGTCATGCCTGTCACCGTCACTATCATAAATATCAACATCCATTTCCTTTTCATAATCATTCTCCTCGTATGTTAAAAAAAACGTATTTCCGTGGGATAAAATGTATCATTTTTAAAGCTGCCTTTCATTTCAACAGACATATGTTCCTTTAAGTCCTGAAATCCACATTCCTTGTATGCATGACTCTCTTCGTTTCCATCCATGGTTTTCATATAAAAGCTGGTATTCTCGTCAAAAATCACATGAATCAACTGGGAATCAGGAAGAACAGCTTTGGAGCTTGGAGAACTGTACGATAAGGAACCGTCATCAAGAATTTTTACTTTCTTTTCTGCGATAAAAAATGAGTCCTCTTCAATCTTCCAAACTTTCCCTAGAAAATCTGCATCAACAGCAGCGGCAATATCGGGTTCTAAAATCTGCCATTTTCCAGCTGCATTTTCCTGTGAATCTTCCGCGTTCTCGTTATTTTCATTTAACGGCACATCATTCAATTCCCCCGGCAATGCTTCATCTGCCTGTTTTTCTTCTGTCTGAACAGCAGATTCAGAACCATTGCTGCATCCTGTAAGCATTGTATTCAACAGGAAGACAGTGCCGAACAATAGGATTATCTTTTTTATTTTCATAAGTACCTCCCCGTCATTACAGAAAGAGTTTCAGCCTCTCATTTTCTTTCTGAAATTTTATATAGTATAGTGTCCACAAACAGTGCATGAGGGCGCGTAAGGAGACAGGACGCGCCCCGCATGTAGCAAATGACAGTTATGAACAAAAAGCGAAGCTTTTTGCAATCGAGCGCCTACGCTCGATTTTTTTACTGAATTTCAAGAGCCATATTAATAAACTCCTCTTTCGAAAGGTCAACGTCCATGCAGAAGAGCTGACGCATCTGACCATTCTTTTCCCATGTAACGCTCATGCTGTCGGAGTAAGAGGTTTTATCAGCACCGTAGCCAATGTTGAGCGTGCCCGCCTCAACCTGTGCCTGCTCCTCAGCGGTCGGCTTATAGTCGGGTCTGACCCACATATTGCGTACTGCGTGGTAATAATAGGTAATTCCGTCCTTCTCAAAATGCTCCATGCTGTCATTATAAACAGGAAGGATATGTCTTGGATCGACATCATAGGATACTTCGTCAGAGCCGTTCTTGTAGCGTACCGCAATTGACTGGAAGCTGTCAATTGTGGCATTCTCCTCGTTTTCATAGGATACGTCTTTGATATTGATTCCCTTAAAGGTATAGCCGTTTGAAAAGCTTTGCGGAGCGTTTGTCGTCACGCCGACACGGTTTTCTGCCGTTGCCAAATCCGTATATTTTGTATAGTCCAAACGTGCGCTTGAACTCGAATGAATCCCTGCTATGCCGCCCGATGCAACGGTGAGTGTTCCAAGTACCATCACTGCCGCGACTGTTGCGATAATTGCTTTTTTCATATTAAATTTTTTCATGTTTATACCCCTTTCTTTGATTGGAGAACGCTGTTTCTTGCGTTCTTCAGCGTCAAGCATCACCTTTTCGAATGCGATATCCGTATCTGCAGCACTCTGAAAACGATCTGCCTGTTCCTGTAAACCGATTTTAATTTGGTAATCAAACTGATTGCTTTTCATGATAATCGCCATACCTTTCTTCCGGAAGTAATTGTTTCAACCGCCTTCTTGCCGTAAAAAGCCTTGATTTTACCGTGCCCTCACAGCAGTCCGCGATTTTGGCAATTTGTTTGGTTGTCAGTTCATTGTAGTAATAAAGGATTACTACCAGCCGAAGCTTGTAGTCAAGCTGTGTGACAGCCTGAAAAATCTCATTTTGCTGTTCTTTTTTCAGAAATGTATCCTCTGTAAGCGGATTGCAGTTTGCGTCGGCTTTGTCTAAAATGTTTTCGTCAGGGATTTCTGTCTTTTTTCTGTTTAAAAATGTCCATGCGGTTCTGTTTAGAATTTTGAACAGCCAGTATCGGAACATTGCATCTGATTTTAATTCCGCACAGTGTGTGAAAACCTTAACAAAAGTTTCCTGTGCAATGTCTTCTCCGTCCTGGGCATTCCCGCTGATAAGGCAGGCAGTGCGAAACACTGACGGTCTGTATTTTTCATAAATTTGTGCAAATGCATACCGGTCTCCGCGTTTCATCTGTGCAACCAGCAGTTCCTCTGTTTTGTCATTCATTAAAAGACTCCTTTTCCGCGCAAAGAGAGTTCTGAAATCAGCGCTTTTGATACATGTATCGTGTTGTTTTGTGATGCCATCTGTATATAAGAGTATTTTAAAATGGGTTTGGTTCATATTTGTCTGTATTTTTTGTAAATGAATTGCCAAAATTCAAAAATCCGATATAATAAATAATAACAGTATGACATTTGCAGACGCGAATTGCAAGGAAATACTATATTACAAAATTTAACAAAAGTCCAGCTAATAAATGTCAATAGAAAAATGAAAAATATTTTCTCCTAAAAAAGGGTGCACTTATCCCTTGGTGAAAATACCTTGTTTAAAAAGATGTTGATTCGTTGGATTTACAGTATTTTATGCGGCTATGTCGCATTTAGCAGCATTGTATTGTTTGATATGCTCCTGTGGAGTGATGATTTCAAAAGGCTTATTATCTCTGAGTATTGC
>KE159628.1:5000-83714 GCA_000403335.2 Lachnospiraceae bacterium MD335 | reverse complement strand
AGACATCCATGAGAAGTCAGCGCCGACATCAATACCAACAGAGATGAATAAATCATCAAGATTAAAAATAACTTTGTTTGACATGAGCAAAAGCTCCTTTCTGATAGGAATCCATTTCCAATCTGGCAGGTACACAACCTAGCGTGTTATACGGGTATAGCCTTCCGGCTCCCAACCAGCTAAAACATAAAACCCTGTCGAATGGACTAATTGACTTTCTGGCAGGTATCTGCTGATAATTCAGCATCCCAAGGAGTGATACATTATTTGTCCTATCCTAAGAGATGATACCTTATGTTTTATCTAGTGTCCATCAGGAGCCGTCAGACATGATTATTATGGATAACATCTGATGAAGGAAGAACCCCTTCTTCTGTTATCTGATTTATAGAAAGAAACATATTAACCAAGTAGTCTTGATTGACTACACCATTATTATACTAGGAGCAATGAAAATGACAAACAAATATGCGGGAACACAGACGGAGAAAAACCTTGAGGCAGCTTTTGCAGGCGAGTCACAGGCGCGCAACAAGTATACATATTTTGCATCTGTTGCAAAGAAGGAAGGATATGAGCAGATTTCTTCTCTTTTCTTGAAGACAGCCGACAATGAGAAAGAGCATGCGAAGATGTGGTTTAAGGAACTTGCGGGCATCGGCAGCACGACAGATAATCTCGCCGCTGCGGCTGACGGCGAGAATTTTGAGTGGACCGACATGTATGAGGATTTTGCAAAGACGGCGGAGGCAGAAGGATTTCCTGAGCTTGCGGCAAAATTCAGAGCGGTTGGCGAGATTGAGAAACATCATGAGGAGCGTTATCGCGCGCTTTTGAAGAACATTGAGACGGCGGCTGTGTTTGAGAAGAGTGAAGTTAAGGTATGGGAATGCCGTAACTGCGGACATATCGTGGTGGGCACAAAGGCACCGGAAGTCTGTCCTGTCTGCAATCATCCACAGGCGTATTTTGAGGTTCATGCGGAGAATTATTAATATAATGATTAATGCGAAAAGAAACTTAGAATAAAAAGCAAACCGCTGCGCAAAAGAGAGTCACATAGCTCCCATTACCGCAGCGGTTTTAATTAAATTTAAGGACTAAAAACCACAATTTCTGTCGCATCCGTATATCCGATACTGTTCATATGCTTCTTAAACTTCTCCATTGTGGCGCTAAAGTTATTATAACTTTCCAATGCCTTTGAGAAGTTCTCCAACGCAAGTGCGTTGTCATTATCCTCAGCGGCATACCATGAATCACAGCCATATTTGTGGATGTTGTCATGGTACATTACCAAATTCTTGAATAATGAATTATCTATAATGCGCGAATCTGTCTGTGAAGATGCCCACTTTCCGAATTTACATCCCTTCGGGTTGTTCAGCTGCGTAATCTTTAAGTGTTCAAAATGCGCAAGGTTGTTATATATCCGCCACGTAAAAATTAAGTGGTCCACCATAAAGATATGCAGCCAGTCCTGCGTTGTAAGGTTTGAAAAACGGCGTGCCATATCGCTTCTTGCCGTGTCGATATAGCGGCTGATTTTGTACATATGTTTTCCGGTATTGAGACAATCCTCTCCAAGCATTGCATAGCTGTCTGCAATATCTTCCATTGATTTAACAAAAATATCCGTGACTTCCGACTGGGTGTTGACAGAATTGTAAATGCTGTTGACACTGTCATTGATTAAGTCCATCTGTTTTGTCATGGTGTTGAAATCGTTGACGGAGCGCTGTATCATCTCGTTGTTTTCATTAAGGTGCGTCGTTGTATTATTCACAAGCGTAATCAGCTCACTGATGCTGCCGCGCAGCTCATCGACATACTTTACAATGGTCTCGGCAGACTGCGATGTATTTTTGGAAAGATCCGTCATCTGATTTGCCACAACGGCGAAGCCCTTGCCGGATTCTCCCGCTCTTGCCGCCTCAATGGAAGCATTGAGTGCAAGCATGCTGCTTTGACTTGAAATCTTTTTAATCATGGCAATGATGCTGCTGATTTCCGTGATTTTATCATGGAAAAACTGTGCCTTATCATTAATACTGTTAACCTCCGCCGCAGAGCTTTCAACGGCGCGAATGCTTTCCGTAATATGTCCGATGCTTGTTTGTGATATTTTAACTGCACCTTCCGTTGTCTCTCTGATAAGGTTCGTCTCGTCGGAAATCCTGTTTAAGGATTCCTGAAGATTGCGGCTGGAATCATTCATATTTTGAATAGAGACATTTTGGGCGCTCACCTGATCAAGCATTTTCTTAATTGTGGCGCTGTCGCCAATGGACAGCATGGATTCGTTTAAACGCATAACAAAATTGTTGTTTGCGTTTAAAAAAGTATAAATAAGCTGATTTAACTTGTCGGCATACGCTTTATCAGTAAAGGAGGACGTGTCAATCGGCGTAAAATTACCATTGATAACTGTGTCCATTGCCTGCATCATAAGCTGTTTGTCGTTGTCTGTATGAGTTGTGGTTTTCTTTTTAAGCATAGCACCCTCCTTAGTATCGTATACAATTATGAAAATTCTGAATATGAATTATATTTTAACATAAATGTAAGAAAGTAGCAACCATATGTCAAAAAATTCAGATAGATATTTCGTGTGCAAAACAATTACATTATGTGGGAAATTGGATAAAAATTTAAAGTATATCCTATAAATTGTTGTAAAAATTTACAAAATATGATACGATAAAAACAAATATGCAGGATGAGCGCTTACCGGAATGGAGGATTTTTATGAAACGAAAAGGGCTAAAGCTGATGCCGGTTCTTTTAATTATGGCGGCAGTACCGATGTTATTGATGTTTATTCTTGCTGTCAATGGCATTAAAGAGGCATGCGGAAGCATCACGGAAACGATGGTGCGTCATGAGCTGAGCGCGGCGCAGTATGCCTTTGAGGTATCCGTTGGAAACATGTCAGTAGGTACATATATGTATACAAACGGAAAATTCTATAAGGGCAGAAAAAACGTCAGCGATGACACGCAGTTTTTTGATAATTTCAGTCATGAGGTAGACCTTCAGGTTTCCGTTTACTATGACAATGTGTGCGTTGCGACGAGTCTGATGGACAAGGACGGCAGCCGCCTGACAGGCATGGAAGCGGATGCGGACATCTATGCGCTTGTAGTGCAGCAGGGACAGGATTACTACGCCGAGGATATTCGCATTGATAACGGCGTATATTATGGAATGTACTGTCCGCTTTACCAATATAACAGTGATCAAATAATCGGTATGACTTTTGTGGGACTGCAGAAATCAACGATAAACAGTATTTATTTACAGCAGCTTTCGAAGAGTCTTGCCGTTCTTGCCGTTATATTCATAGTAGGAATCGTCATCGTTGTTATTATTGCAAAGCTGATTTCCAATGGAATTAAGGAAGCGGTGACGATGCTTAACCGGGTTGCGGACGGAGAGCTGAATGTTAAGGTAAAAGATAAGCTGCTTTCGCGTGCGGATGAGGTTGGCGACATTGCGATAGGAGTTGACAAGCTTGTCACGAATCTGACGGGAATTGTGTTGGAAATTAAAGGCGCCACGGACCGTTTTGAAGGCATATCGGCAAACTTTTCCGAATCCTTTACGGAGATGAAGGAAAATATTGAAAACGTTGACCGTGCAGTGGAGGAAATGGCAAAAAGCTCTACACAGCAGGCGCAGGATACGTCCAGTGTGGGCAACGAAGTGCAGAGAATGGGTGATGCCATAGATACAACCGCTCAAAACATGGAAATGCTTGTAGGAAATGCCGAAAAAATGCGGCAATACAACATGAGCGCTGCTGAAACGCTTATGGAGCTGATTAAGATAAGCGACGAGACAAAGAATGCCTTTGGTATCGTGTACGAACAGACAAATATGACAAATAAATCAGCGCAGGATATTCATTCGGCGGCGGATGTGATTACGGATATTGCGGATCAGACAAATCTTCTCTCACTCAATGCAAGCATTGAGGCAGCGCGTGCCGGAGAGCATGGAAAAGGCTTTGCGGTGGTTGCCGATGAAATCCGGAAGCTTGCCGAGCAGTCCGCAGAGTCGGCAAGTCAGATTACGGAAATTATAGAGCTGCTGATTACAAACTCCAACACAACGGTTGACACGATGAAAAATGTCACGGAGGTTATTGACCGGCAAAATGAAGGACTGGGCAGGACCAAGGATGTATTCGGCGATTTGAATTCCGAAATCGGTGAGGTCCGGAAGGCAGTTGACAATATTAAAACAGAGATGGGCACATTGAATCATCTGAAAGAAAATGTGCTGACATCCGTTCAGAGTCTTGCGGCGATTGCGGAGCAGAATGCGGCGAGTACCCAGGAAACCTCTGCGGCAATGCAGGAGATTGGCAGTATTGTAAACGTATGTTCGTCCGGCGTTGACGGAATTGTTGAGACATCGGAAAGTCTCGACAACAGTATGAAGGTGTTTACAATGAATGATTTGGGGTAACAGTTCAGTCCGTAACAGGAAGCTGAAGGCTGAACTGTTACGATTCGGACAAAAATCTTGTATAAGCTATTGATTTCTGTCATCAAATAGGATTTAATATAATTAATATTATTTTATATAAAGGAAGGGGTATAAAATCAATGAACAATTTTGGTGAAGCAGGCAGCGCAGAAGTCGCAATTATTCCGAAGGGAACCGTCATAAACGGTAATATAGAAATTGACGGAAAGCTTGATATGCATGGAGAGATTAACGGAAATATCGTTTCAAATGACCGTGTCAATATAACAGGAACCGTGACGGGCGATATTAAAGCGAATGACCTCTACACAAAGGATTCCTTTATTGAGGGAAAAATTGAGTGTACTCAGGGTGCGGTGGTGCGTGACAACACGGTTATACTTGGTGACATTTTTGCGGACAGCCTTGAAGTGGACGGTGCGATTCAGGGAAAACTTGACGTGAAGGGATGCGTGATAGTGGGAGATACCGCAATTGTTGACAGCGACATCCGGGCAAAGGCGATACAGGTAAGCAACGGTGCAGCAATCAATGGTTTTTGTTCACTCTGCTATGCGGAGATAAATATGGATGACATCTTTCCGGTAACAGAGCAGAAGGCGGAGACACAGGAAGAAGAAGCAGAGAAGCCTAAGGCAGTTGCAAAGCCTAAGGCAACTGCAAAAGCAAAGAAATAGGGAAGGCTGATACAAATGGAAAAGCAGGATATTCTTGATTTTGCCAATATGGTGTTCAGCATGGAATATGGCAGTATTGATTTTGAGGAGCTTTATCCAAAAGCTTATGCAAAGGAATGCTGCCATTTTCCTGTTCACCATACCATTGAGGAAGACGGAAAAATCAGGGCGCTGTTAGATGTTTATCCGGTGACGCTCAGGCTTAGCGGGACCGAAATGAGCATTCGGGCAGCATATATTGGAACGGTTGCAGTTCATCCAAGACATAGGGGAAAAGGCTACATGACGCAGCTGATGGAAAGGGCGGAGCGTGATGCAAGAGATCAGGGTTTTGATTTGATGCTTGTGGATGGAGACCGGCACAGATACCGCAGCTATGGATTTGAAAAGGCAGGCGTAAAATGCAGTTTCAATGTGCGTCTTGGCAATATATGGAACCGTTGCAGGGAGCTTTACCCGCAGGAAATGCTTTGTGCGCCGCAGTACGGTTTTGAGGAGATTGACGGGGAGAGTGCATATCTTCCTGTTTTGTTTTCGTTATATCAAAGGCGGAATGTTACGGCAAGGATCAAGGAGAACTTTTTTCCGTGTCTGAAAAGCAATCTTGCAGTGACGTATGCCGTATTGGAGGACGGGCATCCGGCAGGGTATATTAATCTGTCGGGAGACGAGAAAAATATATTGGAATTTGAACTGAAGGACAGCGCATTTATACCGCGAATGATATGTGATTTTATGGAAGGAATGGGACTGAACGAGTTGGGGGTATCAGTCGGCATGGATGAAACGGAAAAACTCGAACAGTTAGAGGGGGCAAGTGACTATTACAACCTGTCCATGTCGCATCAGATGAAGCTCCTTCAACCGGAAAAGGTATTGGAGTTTTTGGCTGCATGGCGCGGGAAATATGACACGCGTGTCATAAATGCAGAAGCAGTAAATAAGCTGTGGAGGGAGTTAGAGGCAGACGATATGGAGAAGATCAGCCTTTTGACAACCTGTCATTGCTATATGGAACTGCAGAAGGGAGAAAACAGTCGTCTGAAGGGTATTCCCGCCGAGTGGCTTCCGCTTCCGTTTTTCCTTCCGGATGGGGATGCGTTTTAAAGATACGCATGTAATGTGTAAAAAGAAATCAATTTGTGCGACAGAGCAAGAGAGCCTGTGATTTGCGCGTGCTGCTTTCTCGGGTATGAAATGTGTGGGGAAAAGAGAAATGCGGTTTGCTTTAGATGAAAGAGATGAAGTAAAGCAGGCACACAGGGCACAAATGAAGGGATAAAGTGTCTGTTTGCTGTCCGAATTCAATAGTAGATTAACATAATGTAAATAGTATGTATATAGGACTAAAGTACCAAAATCGCAATTTTTTGAAATACATTTCACGATAAAAGGGGCTGTTTTCAGCCCCTTAATCCATATATTTCCATGTATACATATTGATGCTCCGGCATTTCGGACACTGTACATTGTACTGGTCGAAAATGAACATTTTTATCTTGTCCTCAGGGACATTTGTCGTGACAATACGGCTTTGACCGCATTTGCATAAAAATAAAATTTTACGGTTCAGGCGCACGGCAAGGCTTTCTCCGCGCAGGGAAAGCGCTTTTTCAATGTACCGCAGCTGTTCGTCATTGTGTACGCCGCACTCCTCAAGCGCCCATTTATATTCGTCTCTGATAATATGCAAGGTATCAGAGGGAATAGAAGAATAATGCTGTTCTAATTTTTCTTCCGTAAACATATCGCTACCTCGTTCCTTTCTAATGTTTGTTTTATGTAAACACATAGATAATATCATTTAAATTTATTATAACACAACTTATCAAAATAATAAACAGATAAAAAATACAAAAATTTTTGATTTTTTGTATAAATATAGAATTTTCTGAAAATTAATACAATAGCAATGCAAAAGCATAAAAAAATAAGCATCGCATGTCGATATATATTATAAATATTCTTCTGAATTTTCGGAAGGAACGGATACGGAAAAATTCATTTCAGAAAAACGGAATTTTGACTCTGAAAAGTAGTTTTCACACGGAGGTGAAAAAATGAATAGGAGGCGGGAGCTGACCCTGCAGAGGCTCGCGCGTATCGGTGCTTTGCCGGCTTCGGAGAGTGCAGTACAGACGGAAAAACCTGAAACGATTGCAAAAATAAAGCCTGTTGGAACACTTTCAATTGAAGCTATGCTTGGTATCTATATGATGCGGCAAAAGGGTGTGTATGCTCAATTTGAGCACGACTTGCGCACACAGCAGGATTCTTACATCAGCACATCAAAAGACCCCAAACAGCATCTTTCGCAACAGATGGCGGAGTATATGGCAGCCATTGAGGAGAGCCAGCTTGCAAACGCGCGTGCGGGGGTCTCTTACGACAAGTCATCTGCCGAGATTGACAAAGAAAATCAGGAAAAAGCCGAAAAGGTGCTAAAAACCGACAAAAGCGCCAAATATCAGTTAGAGCATTATAAGAAAAAACAGGAAGCTCCGTCATCTGTCTACGACAAACTTGACGAAAACCGCTGTCCGGGATTTCTGCTCTACTCGTACGATAAGAACGGCGTACATAGCGTACTGGGAGAAAACATAAGTCCCGGCAGTTATGGCGGACGCATTACAGGCGGAGGCTTTGTCAGCAAGGCATAAAAGAAGTGTTTTATTCAACCATGAAATAAAACACTTCTTTTTTGTTGCTAATTTATTCCGATTCCCGCAGCCGTTCCACAACACTGCGTCTCGTTGTCTGTCCGTATAAAACCGTGGGTACGAACCAGCCTAAGAGGACAAAGACGGGCACGACCGCCAAAATCGGCGTAACCGAAAAGCGCGCGCTGAAGAACCAAAACATATCCTCCATCAAATCTCCCGCTAACGGATTTAAAACGAGTGCAAGCACGAATGATGCGCCAACCGAGCCGGCTGCATAGAACAGACCTTCGTAAATCAGCATCTGTTTTAGCTGTCTGTTGGTCATGCCGACTGCCTGGAGGACTGCAAATTCCCGAAGCCTTGCGAGAATGCTTGTCATAATTGCGTTAAAGAAATTCAGAATGCCGACAAGTCCGACAATCGCGCAGAGCACGCCGCCAAGCAGCAGGAACATATTCTGGAATTGGCGGAAATCATTGCGCGTGGTTTCTTTGCTCTCGTACATCAGTACGGACTGCGTGCCTTTCGAAAGGCTGTCTTTCGAAAGGCTGCCTTCCGTAAGTTTGGCGAGATACGCTTCCGCCGCCTGTTCCGCTGCCGCATCGGGTGTATCAAAGAGGTAGAAGAGCGGGACGACTTCACGTCCGCTGTCGCGCCGCAGGGTGTCTACGGGAAGTACGGCGCGGTGCCCCATCCCATAATATCGGTAGCTCATGGAGTAAGGGATTTTTACAAACGCGCAGACCGTGTAATCCACATCATGGCTTTCAGTTTCCGCAACTTGACAAAATTCTGCCGGCGTATTGTCATCCGCGGGTTCTCCGGTACGGGAATCAATGACCACTACCTCATCAACATATGTGACGGGTATGGTTTCACCAAGCTTTGGCAGATATTCGGTATTGTGAATGTTTCCGTAATCATCAACATCGACGCACATTGCAATCGAATGTGAGTTCTCATCAAACAGCGGTGCAAGGTCGCCCTCCACAACGGTCAGCTTCTCGAACAAGGCACTGTCCAGTCCCTCAATTTGGGAATTCATCGCATATTTTCCGCCTCGCTGAGGCGTGTTTGCAAGCATTGTTTGGGCATAGTCCTCCGTGGTGTGGGGCATGATAATGTCAAGCCATTGCTCTTTGTCGATATACATTTGGATTGCGTATTTGGAAACTGTTGTATATCCGCTGCCGCCTGAGCTCTGCGTTGTGTTTGCCTTAATCTGCGCAATGGCGTCCTCCGTGATAAACTCTGTTGCACTCATGTTAAAACGGAAATAATCCGTGTTGCTGACAACGAAATCGGAGCAGGTATTGCGCGCAAGGTAGCGCTCCATGTCAAAGCCGCCGACAAACGAGTAGAGGATATCCAAAAGCGTGACGGACAGCGCCAAAGACACGACGACAAGTATGGTTTTGCTTTTATTGCGTCCTAAGTTGTTGAATGCCATTTGGTGGACCTTTGCACCGCGTGTTGCGCGGTGTTTTTTGCTGAACTTTACGTGTTCCGTGTATTTTGTTGCTTCCACGGGGGAAACCTTTGCCGCAATGCGCGCAGGTTTCGAGCAGGAGAGCAGAACGGTCACGATGGAAAATGCCGCCGAGCCGAGAAAAATCACGGGGGAGACGCTGGTGGTCGTAATGCCGTTAAACGTGAGCGTTGCGGTTATGACGGGCGTGAGCGCGGCGCCGATTCCGAATCCAAAAAGCAGTCCGACCGGAATGCCAATCAGACAGAGCAGCAATGCCTGCTGGCGGATAATGCGCCGAAGCTGCCTGGGCGTTGTGCCGATGGTTTTGAGCAGTCCGTAAAAGCGGATGTCGCCTGTGACCGATATTTGGAAAATGTTGTATATAATTAAATAGCCCGTAAAGATGACGAGCAGGATAAACGCAAGGATTGCGGCAAGCGTTCCGAAGTCAAATGCCGCGCCGATTTGTGAAGAGGTATACCCCCAGTTGACGCCGATACGAACGCTGTTTTCATCCCCGCGCGTTTCCCATGTGTAGCCGAGATCCGTGTCCACTTCTTCCATTTGCCCGCGAATGTCAACGGATGAGCGCATCATAACGTTTAAGTCCTTGCGGAAGTTGTCGGTATCCATGCCGCTTTCGATAGCGTACGCCTCGATTTGGTCTGCGTATTCTTTGGAAATATTGATATAGTGGACGGGCATGAGATTGTCGTAATCCCAGTACCCTACGAGGGTAAAGGTTTCGGTTCGCTCGGGTCCTGTGCCTATGTTTTTGTCTACGATGTTGTAGGTGAGCGGGACTTGCGCGCCAAGCTCGGGCGTGATGCCTAAGAGTGCGAGCGCGGTGGTGTCCATTGCGATTTCTTTGCTGTTTTCAGGCATACGTCCCGTGGCGGGCTCTGCATACGACCACTTGGTACAGTTGGCATCCATGTAACTGATTTCGGCGGGAACCTTGCCGAATACGCCTGTTGTTGCAAGACCGATTACCATGCGAACACCAGTTTCTTTTACGTTTTTATGCGCGGAAATTGCGGCAATCTGTTCGTCATTGACATCCTTGAACGAACCGTGGTTGTATCCGCCGATTTGACGGAACTGGTAGGTTTCGTAGCTTGCGTTGATGGACATGACGATGGTGAACAGGGTGGTAAAAAGGATTGTCGTCAGCGCGATTGCAAAAACGGCAATCAGGTTTCGCTTCCGATAAGCGTAGAGCGATTTGCGGCTCAGCCTTCGGATACATTTTTTATTTTGTACTTTCATTTTTATAACCTCCCCACTAATCTTTTGTGACAATGCAGCCATCCTCAATGCGGATAATGCGGTCTGCCATCTGCGCGATTTCTTCGTTGTGTGTAATCATTAAAATGGTCTGTGCGAACTTCTGCCCCGTGACCTTGAGCAGGTTTAACACGTCCTGACTGGTCTTGCTGTCAAGGTTTCCGGTCGGTTCGTCGGCAAGAATAATGGCGGGTGCGGACGCAAGTGCGCGGGCGATGGCGACACGCTGCTGCTGACCGCCGGAAAGCTGGTTTGGCAGCGCGTCAAGCCGTCCGTCGAGCCCTAGCGTATGTACGATCTGCCCGACAAAGTCCTTGTTGATTTTTGCGCCGTCAAGCTCGATCGGCATGACGATATTTTCGTATACATTTAATACAGGCACGAGATTGTACGCCTGAAACACAAATCCGATTTTACGGCGGCGGAATATGGTCAGCGCCTCGTCGTTTAAGGCGGAAATGTCCTTACCGTCCACGATAACTTTGCCCTCTGTTGGGCGGTCAAGCCCGCCGAGCATATGAAGCAGCGTTGATTTGCCGCTGCCCGATGTTCCGACAATTGCGACGAACTCGCCTTTTTCGACGCTTAAATTTACGCCGTCGAGCGCGTGCACGGCGTTTTCGCCGTTGCCGTAGATTTTCTTTAAGTTGTTTGCCTGTAAAATTTCCATGATATAGTTCCTCCGTTTTTTCTTTTTTGATTGCAAAGTGAACAGCGATAGTGTAAATTATTTAGGAAAGAATTTGCATTGCAAATTCTTTGAACGCAAGCTGCCGGGCTTGCGTTTTTTGAGCGAAAAAAGAATGCCGCGCATGGCATTCTTCCGATGTGCTTGTATTTATTATTTCATAAAAATCTGTCGATATTCTTTCGAGTGAGGGGTGTAATTCTTACAGTATTGACAGAATTGGGGGGATTGGTTGGGAAATAATTTTAAATTAAGGAAAAGCCGTGTTTTAGAATGGATTTCCAATTGCTTTTTTCATATAGAAAACGGACGATAGTTACAGTGTGGTTTTCTTCTGAAATAACATAGAAAGCGAGATAATTTTTCACCTGCGTAAAATGAATTCCCCACGAATTTAATAAAATATCATCAACAAGAGGAAATTGCTTCGGAAAAGAAGAAAGTGCACTTAGTTTTGCGTCCGCTTCGTCCAAAAGATGGTCAGCCGCAGAAGGGTTTTTCAGCGCAAATTCAATATAATCAGCGGCATTTGCCATGTCATGTTCGGCGGCTGCGGTGATATTGACAGTATAGTTCATCGTTTTCTGCGGCTCCTTAAATCGGAAATTGCCTCTGCGAAAGGGCGTGTGTTTTCATTTTTGACGTCGTTTAACCCGTCCTGCAATAAGCCGTATAATTCAAAACGACCGACAAGTTGTTCATAGGTTTCAATGCTCATAACAGCCAAATCCCCTTTTCCGTTTTTGGTAATGAAGACCGGTTCGCAGTAGGTATGACAAAATTCGGATATATCATTGTAGCTGTTGCGCAAATCTGCACTTGAACGAATGTTTGGCATAAAATAAACCTCCCTTTTTGATAACAAAATTATAACGAAATTTCTTTATGGTGTCAAGCAAGTTCGATTCAATAAAGGCTTTACACTTTTTTATTAAGTGAGGCATATTTTTCAATCAATGCCTGCTGAAACCGAAAATTGCCAATCCCACAGATCTGATATGGGATTGGCAAAAGCTGTTTTTACAGATATTTTTCAGAGGCTTCAGGGCTTAAATGATACTGTTCCTGAATTTTTACAAGGATTGTCTGCGGCGGAACTCCTAAATTTTTTAAGATAGACACGGTTCCCTCAATGCCTTGTTCAATGCCTTGCTCGATGCCTTGTTTGATGCCTTCTCGTCTTATCGTTTTTGCCTCATATTCTAAAACTTTTCCGCCCATGACTGCTTTCACTCCTTCCCTGACAGAACGGTACTTTATGGAACGCTTAAAATACATACCTTGTGCCATGCGAAAGCAGTAATCCGTCCGTTAATTCCACGCGTAGGATTATGGTATTTTCGTCGTTTAAATTTGTATGTCCGTTGTTTATCCATTGGGCAAAGACTTTCTTTAGTTTTTCGGCAATTGCTTGATTTTCTTCTTTGCGAAAAGCACCCAGATTGACACCTGTTCCATGTCCTGTGAACCAGTCCCCGGCGATTGCGGCGGTTGGGTTTGCTTCAATTTGCCGGATTTTGTTGGAACGTGCATATGTAATAATATAGAAGGTGCCGTCCTCATAATAGGCGTTTACGTTACGCACATACGGTATACCGTTTTCGGTTGTTGCAAGCGCAATTATGGTGTCTTTTCCGAAGCGTTCTGTCATGATTTTTTGGGCCTCTGCGTTTAGTTGTACCATTTCAATAGTCTCCTTTGCATTCGTTATTGTTCAACGGTTTTCGTGTCTCATATACCAAAAACTGTGATTATTTGAAAGACAGCATATCCAAGTAAAAATATGCCTGTGAAAATGCAGACAAGACAGACAATTACATTTTCTTTTGTTTGTGCCCGCCGGTTTCGGAGTAAAGAATAAATGCTATATGTAACAAAAATGAAACCAATACATAATTGGATTAATATACTCATCACGTTTCCTCCTGAATTGCAGATTTACTTGTTTATAAGATAATTTCCTGTTCATTACAATATATGTTTAGGGAGAATTTAGCAACTGCATTAATTCTTCCTTCTGCTTTTGCAGACGCTTGTCACCAATCGATTCAAGCGTCTTTCTGACACACACTTTCGTTTCGTCCGTCACCTGCGATAAACTTTCCCGAAACAGTTCATAATACTTTTTCTTGAGCAGGGTTCTTATTACTTCCTCATTCCCGCAATGATACCCCGCAGCCGGCACATTTTTGAGGTTTTCCAATAATAACCGTATACCGTCGTTTTTTTGCGAAAATGCCCAGTCAAGTTCAATCTCCCGCAGCGTTTCCATCGCAGTGCGAGCCGTCTGTAAATCGCTCATTGTCACCGCATCGTCAAACAACGCGGCAATCTCTTTGAAAAGGGATAAATCCTCGTTTGTCCATAGTTTATATAAAATACCCTGATAAATTTCGTAATCCTCGGGGTAGTCCTTCCAATGAACTTTCCAAGGATCAAAATTTTTCAGCCTTTTCTGGGCAAATACCTCCTGCAAAAAGGGCAGCAGCTCCGGAATCGGTTGTTCCATCATCTGTCTGATATTCGGATTGTCCCACCACCGTTTTGTCTCGTTTGCGTCGGTCACGATTTGGGCAAATCCGCTGCCCTGCTTATAAAAAACATAATCGCCGACATTCTGATAAAGTTCTTTCCCCACATAAAACGGGGTGATATTTTTGACCCGTACGCAGTTTCGTTTTACCTCCCGCACAATCCGTTTGAACAGCGCGCCCGTAAATTCTGTTTCGTATTCTCTTGGGATATACACTTCATAATCGCACTCGTAGCCGTTTGGGTTGCTGCTTTTTGTCCGAAACGTGAGACGCCCCGCATTGCCGTTGCATTCTGTGATGTAGCGCACTTTGGCTTCGTCCTGCAAGGTTTGGCAGATGGTGTGCATGGCTTGGGATTTTGGTACGATGAAATAGAGTTCTCCGTAACTGTCGGCAATTTCTTCAATTGTATGAAAAGCGATGCGCGGCTGTTCGTCATGGTCCGCATCAGCATATACGTAGTTGGCGCAATATTTAATTTCGAACTCATTTTCGACTGGCTTGAAAATATTGCATAAATCCTGTTTCGATGCAAAAAAATAGATTGTGTTTGTCATGTGATACCTCGGTTAAAAGCTTATCAAACGTTTCATGGCGTACCGTATCTGTCCAATGGCGCCAATGTTTATGCATTTGGCGTCATGCGTATGTTCTTGCATTTTATTATATTGATATATGAAAAAACTGTCAATCTTCGGTTGCGTTCCAGTCGGAACACTCCTATAATGTACATGAGGTGATGGAATTGACACTGCTGGGGTTTATTAAGGAAAAAGGGCTGTCGCGTTATAGTCTGTCAAAAATAAGCGGGGTGCCGTGGGACACGCTGTCGGAGATTTGTTCCGGTGAAATCAGGTTTGAACAGTGCAGTACAGAGCTGCTTTCAAGGTTGTCAGAAGCGCTTGGGACCAGCGTGGAAGAGCTGGTGCTTTTGGAAACAGGAAGTGATATGGACCAGTGTGGGAAACCTAGAGATAAAAAGTATTTGGAGACAGGGCTGCCGGAAAGTCTGCAGCATTCCCTTGATGAATTTATACAGGGGGAGAAGGAGCAGGTGTCCCATTTGGACTGTCTTTGGGGAGAACTGTACGGCTCTATCAATGCTTGCCAGTGGGGGGACAGGATAACAAAGGAACAGGCAGACTATTTGCGTGCAAAATACCTGTTTGGAGAGGAGGCAGAGGAAAATGATTGACTTTACGCCGTGCGAAGTGAATAAATTTAAGGCTTATGGCGGTGCGAATGGAAACAAGATACACATACGGTATCAGGGGAAGGGATATATGCTGAAGTTTCCGTCAGTGCCCGGGCGCAGCAAAACCATGAGTTATACAAACAGCTGCATCAGTGAATACCTTGCATGCCATATTTACGGACTGCTTGGAGCGAAGGTACAGGAAACAATCCTTGGCACTTATACGGACAGACGGGGGAAGGAAAAGGTCGTAGTTGCCTGCCGCGATTTTACAGACGGCGGGAAGAAACTGATTGAATTTGCACAGTTGAAAAACACCTGTATAGACAGCGAACAGAACGGGTATGGTACAGAACTCTCCACGATTTTGACAGCAATTGATGAACAGACACTGATACCGCATGCGGAATTAAAATCTTTTTTTTGGGAGATGTTCATTATAGATGCCTTGCTTGGAAATTTTGACCGTCATAATGGAAACTGGGGTATTTTGGTTGATGAGGAAAAACAGACAGCAGAGATTGCGCCGGTATATGACTGTGGTTCCTGCCTTTATCCACAGCTTGCATTGGGGGAAATGCAGGGAGTTATGGAACAGGAAGAGGAGATTGACAAGCGCATCTTTGTGTATCCGACTTCTGCAATAGAAGAACACAGTAAGAAGGTATCTTATTTTAGCTTTATATCTTCGCTGAAAAACGAAGATTGCAATGCAGCTCTGAAACGTATCCACGCACGTATTGATATGGGGCGCATTGACAGTTTGATAGAGGAAACGCCGTTTTTGGAACCGATACAGAAAGAATTTTACAAAGTAATGGTCAGGGAACGGAAAAAGAAGATACTGGATTGTGGCATGGAACGGCTTCTAAAACAGAAACCACCAGTATAATCCATTCCCGATTTTCCCCCAAAAATATATTACGCTTCGCCAATCGGCGTATACCACATACCACTCCCCCATGCGGTATCGTCGTTTAGCAAAATACGAACCAGCTTTGTCCACAAATCAAGTCCTTCGTTTAGCTCGGGCAGTTTGGCATCGTGCCGGAAGTCCCAGTACAGATAACCGCACAACACGCTCTCGGCAAAGTCCGCCCAGTTCTCAAAAACCTGTGCCTGTGTAATCCAGTGCTCCGCCAGGTCATTTAATTCGTTTTTCGTCAGTATCCCGCACGCGTATCCAGCCCGCAGGTGCCCCGCGCACTCGGTGATGTCCCAAGCCAGATAGCCGTGATGTTTAACAATCGGATAAAACTGTGCGGAGAAGTCTCGTGCTGTCTGAAAATATTGGCGCGCGTCCTCGTTTAACTGCGCCATGTCAAACGGCGGATTTCCTTCCCAAAAGCCCACAAAATCAAGGTACTGACGGTGGCAGCAAATCTCCTGCATACAAAAGCCCACCAAGGACTCCTTGTCCGTAATACCAAAAACCTTTTCCAAATGCGCGCGGCACTCCGCCTCAGCCTCCGGAGTGGCGCATCGGGGCAGCGTCGTAAAGTAATTTCCGTCCGACTGTCCGGGTGCGGGAATGCCCGGCGTTTTGCGCAAGGCGGAGATGCCTGCAAGCAAGGCGATAAACTGTTCCCTGTCGCAAGGCTTGCGGGCGGGGAGTCCGTTCTCGTGAAATTCTTTGGACAGAGCCGAAATCGTTTGGGATAATCCCGTGTCAAAAGGGTGGAAGTCCTTAAGCTGTTCCGTGTCCAAAATATCCGGTGTGGCTTCGCTGGAGTTGTCCTGTTTTTTAAAGCGGTCGAAAATACTCATTTGTCGTCCTCCTATAATATATCATTTTTTAAACAAACGGTTTATGTTCAGAGTATTGGTTTTCCATAATTTTATCACGGATGACTTTTAGAGTCAACGCACAGTACACAAAACTGACACTTGTGTCATTTTGGAAGAAAGACGGAAAAAACAGCGCCGTTTCCTATGGAGGAGGTCACTTTAATATACCCGCCCTCACCGTTTACGATTTCCCGCGCAAGATACAGACCGATACCGACGCCTTCCTTATCCTGCGCGTTCTGTGAGCGGTAAAAGCGGGAGAAGATTTTGGCGTGCTCCTCCTCTGCGATGCCGATACCAGTGTCCGCAATATCAATGCGTGCAAACAGCTCGTATGCGGTAATGGAAATCGTGATACCCCCTTGCGCGGTATACTTAATGGCATTGTCTATGAGATTGCAGACTGCCTCGGCTGTCCATTTTGCATCGCATACGGCGGAAAGTTCTGCGGTAGTTTCCGTGTCATTCAGTTGCAGATAAAGCCCTTTGTCTGCCGCTTTCGGCGCAAGCTGGCTGTGAATAGACCGGAGCATGGGCAGCAGCGGCGTTGGCTTGGGGGAGAGCGTGATAATGCCGTTTTCTAAGCGCGAGAGCTTGACAAGGGAGTCGATTAAAAAGCGGAGTTTTTCGGTCTGCGCATAGATTGCCTCCGCGTTGCCGCGCACATCGCCTTGCAGGTCTGCCTCCTGCAGCAGTTCGCTGTAGAGCAGCAGGTTTGCAATCGGCGTTTTTGTCTGGTGGGAGATGTCGGAAATCAGCGTTTCAATTTTCTCTTTTTCCGCTGCGACGTTTTTGGCGGAAACGGCGGAGGCGGTCAGAAAGTGTGCAAATTTTGTCTCAAGCGCGGACATACGGCTTTCGTCAAATTTTTTTTCTAAAAAGCGCACGTCGTCGGCGCATTCAAGCATCTGTTCAATGGTGTTCATCGTTTTTTTGGTACGGTGGTAATTATAGAAAATGACAAGCGCCGCCGTGAGCATACACGCCGCACTGATAAGCCATATCATGTTATTGTCAATTCGTAGTATCATTTGGGGTTCTCCTCGTCTGCCAATAGGTTATTTCACGAGCCATTCAAACTTATATCCGATTCCGTATATGGTCTTTATATGCTCCTGCGCGTCCAGCTTGTCGCGCAGCCGCTTTACAGTGACGGAAAGGGCGTTTTCATCGACATACTCTGCACCGTCGGTCCAAATACGGTCCACGAGAAAGCTGCGGCTTAGGGTGTTTCCCTGATTTTCAACGAAAAGACGCAGGAGTTTTTGTTCCGTTTTGCTCAGCTCCACTGCATTGCCGTTTACGGTGAAATGCATATGGTCGAAGTCAAAGCAAAACTTACCGTTTTCATGGAGCTGCTCTGCTGCGTTGTCTGTAGTTTGGCGCAGTCTTGCATTGACGCGTGCGCGCAGCACGGAGAGGGAGAACGGCTTTGTAATGTAGTCATCCGCGCCCTTTTCCAAGCCCTCTACAATGTCCATGTCAGTATCGTTTGCCGTCAGCATAATGACGGGAAGGCTGGGTGATGCGGCTTTGATTTCCTGTAAAAAGTCAAGCCCGTTTCCGTCGGGAAGATTGATGTCAAGCAGCACAAGCGCCGCGCCGCCAAGTGCAAGCTGCTCACGTGCGGAGCGGATATTTTGGCAGGAAATGACTTGACGGTTTTGGTCGGCTAACGCCTTGCATAATCCCTGATTTAGGCTTTTGTCGTCTTCTACGATGATAAGGAGCTGTTTCATTTTAGGAGACCTCCCATGTCGTTTTGAATAATTTTGATAAAAATAATTGTACAATATTTATGATTTGCGGGCAAGTTTTGTGCAGACTAAAAATATATAGAAATTTTGTCTGTTTCGAATGCGACCAAATGTATTTATAATACATCTAACAGATGTAAGAAAAAATCAGTGCACAATATTACAAAACAAAAGCCGGCAGAAAGGATATTATGACGAAGGAACAATTGGGAAATTTAATTATTGCGTCGGAGGATATGATGTACCGCGTGGCAAAAACGCTGCTGCGAAATGATGCGGATTGTGCGGACGCAATTCAGGAGGCAATCGTAAAGGCGTTTTCGGGGCTGCATATGCTGCGCAAGGATTCATATGGGAAAACGTGGTTAGTGCGCATTGTCATCAATGAATGCTATGCTGTCATGCGGCGAGAAAAGAGGCTGATTTCGCTGGAGGACGCTTCTGCGGAGGGCATTTCCTTGCAGCAAAAGGTAATAGAAGAGGGTGATTATTCCGATTTGTATGAAGCAATGAGCCGCCTTTCAGAGGAGACGAGGCTGACCGTTACCCTTTATTATATGGAAGGTTACCGCATTAAGGAGATTGCAGCTTTGATGAAAACGACAGAGAGCGCGGTGAAAAACCGCCTGATGCGGGCAAGGGCGAGGCTGAAAGAGGAACTGGAAACGGAAATGGAGGTTTAGGAAGTATGAGATTGGAAGATTTAAAGCAGGAATTTCCCCAAATGCCGGATGAATTGCGGAACATGGTTGAGCATGAGGTACGCAGACAACTCAGGGAGAGCGTGACGGGGAACAGAAGAAAATATACAAAACATACAATAAAAAGGTCCTTGATTGTTGCATTTGCAGCTGCAATGCTGCTTGGAACAACCGTATTTGCAGCGATTGCGTATCACATGCGCAGTGAATCGGTTGGAAAGTATGCGGTGAAAACAAAGATAGAAAAAGATGGGAACAACAGTTTGGAAAACGGGCAGATACCAAACATTCCTGATGTTACAATGGAGGTTTCGTACCTGCCGGACGGAATGGTAAAAACGGAAGACGGAAAATACAGTTTTGCAAATGCCATGTACAAAGGCGGTGTTTCAATTGTATTTTACAAAATGGATACTGGTGATGCGGCGTTTGAAATGTTGACGAAAAACGTGAAAGAGTCGGAAAACATCAGTGTTGGGGGGCATGAAGGCGTTTATTTTGCCTTGCAGTCAATCGGGGGCGAGGACATATCCTTTAATCAGCGTATTTATGTGGCATATCCTGATGTGCATTATGTGATGGAATTGTATGCGGCATCCGATGTATCGAAGGAGGAGGCTATAAAAATTGCAGAGGGCATTCGTTTGCAGCCTGTTTCAGACAATGCGTTATCCGATGCCATTGCGGCTTATAAGTGGAGTGATTTTCTTGCGTCCAATCATGAAGAAGTGGTTGAAGATGCAGCGCCTGCTGTATCAGGAGAGGAAATGAAAAACACACACGCAATCGGAGACGTATTTGCGGCAAATCCCCAAAAAGAGGATTTGGAGGGCTTGGGAAACGTGGAAATTAAGGTGTCAGACGTACAGGTGAGTGATAATATCAGCCTGCTTGACTTGTCTGCGTTAGATGAGGATTTTAAGGCGGAATTGCAGAGTGAAACAACACCGTCAGGCGAACTGCTTCCGGCAAAAATCAATTATATGAAATTCGGGGACGGCGTTAATTCCGTTGATACGGTTGTGGAAAGCCGCGAAGTTCCGCAAAAACTGATTTATGCTACGGTGGAATACACAAATAAGGGGACGGAGGAGTTGGAAGAACTGTTGTTCTTTGGGAGTCTTATGAAATTTGCGGAAGAAAACGGTCAGATAAAACGATATGACGGTAAGACATTTGGACCAAGTGCGGATTGGGACGACGCGGTACTGACAGGAGCCGCGCGGCATGTGGAGATGTGGTATTATGATGTGCATGGCGGCGAGCGGAATAACAATTATATCACGCATTTGAAAGCAGGGGAGACGGCGACGGTTCATATGGCGTGGCTTGTGCCGGAGGAAGAATTGGCGTATCTGTATCTGAATTTGGACAGTTATGGAGACAGTTATAATTTGTGCGACCATTCTTTGGAGGTCGGATATGTGGATATCCGCCAGTAAAAGGGAAATTTGACGCTAATGCTGTCCTGCGCGTTCTTTTAATTGCTCCATATTGCAAATCCGGTAGCCTTCGTTTGTTTTTTCCAAGATGCGGTCTTTGCAGAGGGCGCCAATCATGCGGTACAGGTGGCGGTAGCTTGTCCCTATGGAATAGGAAACATCGGTCATGACATCCCGGAAAAGGGCGTTGTTTGCGGCGGCGAAGATATAACGACAGAGGCGGATTTCAGCGGTGTACAGGGTGTTTTCCACTGTTTTGTCCGTGCTTTGCATGAGTTTTTCTGACAGTTGTGACGCGGCAATTCGGGTAAATGCCGGATTGCCGAGAAGGTATGCTTTGTTGCGGTCCGTGGGAATGACAATGCAGCGCAGCTCGTTCATGGCAGTGACAGTGGTGCTGGCGGCGGAAGTGTCGGAAAACAACTCCACTTCGCCCAACAGTCCTTTGGATATGTAAAAGCATAGAACAATATTTTTTCCGTTGGGCGCCGTGACGCCGACTTTGGCTTTGCCGCCTGTGATAATAAAAAGCAGTCCGTTCGGGCGCCCTTCGGATATGATGCGTTCTCCAAAGGAATAGGAGCGCACGGAACAGTTTTGCAGTTTTTTGGGAGCCAGTCCGTACTGTTGTATCAGGGCGGTGTCGTGCGGCGTGATGGTAAAGGTTTCTTTCATAGGGATTAGGATGCTCCTTTCAAAATGGGTTCTTTTTATGATATCGGAAATTGCAGGATTTTTGCTGGATAAGTGCGCTGGCACTTGTCTTTTTTAGTATAGCACAAAACAAGCGGTAGGACAAATGTCCTATTTAGAAGAGGGTTTCCTGTGTTAGACTGTCAGCATAAAAAGGAAATGGAGGAGAAGCTTATGTTTTACTTTTTAGCAATTCTTTGTGGGGCGATTCTTGCTGTCATGATACAGTGGAACGGGGACTTGAGCGCGCAGGTCGGCGCTTACCATGCGGCGCTGTATATTCATATTGTCGGCGCGGTGTTTGCAGCGTTTGTTTTATGCACACGGACGCGGAAAGGAAATATGCAGCGGACGTCCTTGTGGATGTATTTGGGCGGTGCAATCGGTGTTTTGACGACGCTGTTTAATAATTTTGCGTTTTCGCGTATCAGTTTGACGAGCATTGTTGCGCTGGGGCTTTTTGCGCAGCTTGTGTTTTCCTATTTCATTGACACGTTTGGCTGGTTTGGTATGGAGCGGCGTAGGGAAAAGCTAAGCATTTGCGGGACGCTGCTTTCAGTTGCGGGAATTGCGCTGATGCTGGAAAATCCGGCAGCGGGCGGTTGGGGTTCTGTTTTGATTTCACTGGGGGCGGGGATTACGGTGGTTCTTTCGAGAATTGTGAATGCGCATTTGTCGCAGCGCATCGGTGCGCTGCAAGGGTCGCTTGTCAATCATTTGGTTGGTTTGCCGTTTTGCTTGCTGTTGGCGATTGGTGTTGGTGTAAATGAGTCTTCTGCAGCGGTGCCTTTTATGGCAGGGGATTTTCGGCTGTGGATATGGTGCGGGGGAATGTTGGGCGTGACTACGGTTGCGATGACAAATGTGATTGTTCCCAAAATTCCGGCGTATCAGTTGTCGCTTTTTCTGTTTTGCGGTCAGCTTTTCTGCGGAATGCTGTTGGACGTTTTTGGCGGCGGGGCGTTGAATAAGCGTGAGTTTGGGGCGGGTATTTTGGTCGCGGCGGGGATTGCGGTAAGTCAGGTTTCAAAAATTTGCAGGGAGCGGAAGGAAAAAGAGGAGATTTGACGATGACGGTGTTTGTGCGTATAATTAAGGGAAGTAATTATAGTATTGTTTTGTGGTAAATGTCCATTGAAGGAAAGTTAGATTGCGCGAATTCCCGTAAATGGGACGAAGCGGTTGAACAAATAAAAATGTAATAAAGAAAGGAATCAAAATCATTATGTATCTAAAAGAACTAACAATCCAACAATTCACAGCCATATACAAAACCCATATGATAACCGATTTCCCTCAAGATGAGCTGAAACCCCTTGAGCGCATGATACACACAATGCAAACCGGGTTAAGCAGTGCGTTCGGACTTTATGAAAATAATGATTTGCGTGCCTATGCAGTTTTTATTGTTCCGGAAGGACAATCCTACGGTTTGCTCGATTATCTCGCCGTTGTAAAAGAGTACCGCGGTACAGGTATCGGGCATCACTTTTTTGCGCTGGTTGAACATACTTTAAAAGAAAAAAATCCGTCGCTCGACGGATTTTTTATCGAGTCCGAAAACATTGATTTTGCAAAGGATGAGCAGGAACGCGAAATCCGGCGGCGCAGGATTGCATTTTATGAAAATAACGGCTGCCGGGGCACAAAGCTTGTTTCATGCCTGTTTGGCGTAACCTATAGTATTTTAATATACGATTTTGCCCCAAATGAGCCAATGGCAAACACCATCGCAGCGTTTGATGAAACCGCAGTACAGCGCAAGGCGCTTGATACAGTTTATGCGGCAATGTTCAAAAAGCGCCATTACGAGAACGATGTAAGTCTTTGGGAGGTTGACGAAGCGTAGGTTTTCCGATATAATCAAAATTGTACTGAAAAAAATACAAAAAGGGGATCGGAATGGATTCATTAAACTACAAAGCAAGGGCAAAGATAAACTTAGGTTTAGATGTATGCAGGCGGCTTGAAAACGGTTATCATGAAGTAAAAATGATTATGCAGACAGTGGACATCTATGATGAGCTAATTCTGACAAAACGGCAGGAGCCGGATATTATTTTGATTGTGAATAGTGTGGATGATCTTGGAAAACCTGAGGATAATTTGATTTATAAAGCGGCAAAACGGATGAGGGAGCATTACGGCATTGCACAGGGGATTGAGATTCGTCTGAAAAAAAACATTCCCGTTGCAGCGGGAATGGCTGGGGGCAGCACGGATGCGGCGGGTGTGATGCTTGCAATGAATGAGCTGTTTGGGCTGAACAGAAGCAAAAAAGAGCTGATGACTCTTGCACTGCCGCTTGGCGCAGATATTCCGTTTTGTATTATGGGCGGAACGGCGCTTGCGGAGGGAATTGGCGAAAAGCTGACGCCGCTGCCCGCGCCGCCCTGTGCCAGGCTTGTGGTGGTAAAACCGCCGATTATGGTGCCGACGGGAAAAGTGTATCAAAGCCTTGATTTAAACGGGCTGAAAACGCATCCGGACATTGACGGCATGACGGCGGCGCTTGCGGACGGCGATTTAGATGGTATTGTGCGGCGCATGGAAAACGTTATGGAGACGGTCACGGAGATGGAGTTTCCGATTATCACGGATATAAAAAATATGCTGACAGGAAACGGTGCGCTGGGCGCGATGATGAGCGGGAGCGGTCCGAGTATCTTCGGCGTGTTTACGGACACGGCGATGGCGGAAGCAGCAGCGCAATATGTGGACAGAACACTGCGGCAGAAAGAGATTTGCGCACAGATTTATGTCACGACATTTTATAATGATCAGGAATAAAAACACAATGCCGGGAGGAAAGGAGGAGCCGTATGAGCATGAATATGGATGACGAGTATCTGCCGCTTCGGGACGTGGTGTTTAATACGCTGCGGCAGGAGATTTTGACGGGAAAGCTTAAGCCGGGTGAACGGCTGATGGAAATTCATTTGGCAAATAAGCTTGGCGTAAGCCGCACACCGATAAGAGAGGCAATCAGAAAGCTTGAACTCGAGGGACTCGTGATTATGATACCGCGCAGAGGTGCGGAGGTAGCACAGATTTCGTGGAAGAGCTTAAAAGACGTGCTTGAGGTGCGCAGCGCACTTGACGCGCTCGCGATAGAGCTGGCATGTGAGCGCATGGGGCAGGATGATTTGGAGCTGCTCTACAAGGCGTGCGAACGTTTTGAGCAGGCGACAGAGACAAAAGACACAAGAAAAATTGCGGAGGCGGATGTGGCGTTCCACGATATTATTGTGATGTCGACAGGTAATAAGCGGCTCATTCAGCTTGTCAACAATCTTTCCGAACAAATGTACCGATACCGGTTTGAGTATATCAAGGACGAGAGCCAGCATGATATGCTTGTACAGGAGCACAAGGAAATGTACCGCTGCATTCAGTGTAAGGATAAAAAAGCCGCTGCAAGTGTTGTGAAAAAGCATATTGACAATCAGGAGGAGGCAATTATCCGGCAGCTTCAGCTTGAAAAAGGTGAAAAAAAGCAGCGCAGGTGAATAAGATGCACAAAGCGGACCATACTTATCCTATACATCAAATATAGGAGGTATGGACAGATGCGCAATATGATACTGATGTTTGGGGTAGTGCTTTGGATTGGTGCGCTTTCCCCGGAAATTTTGATAGACGGAGCTTCCGGGTGTATCTTTGACGAGAACGGAAACGCGCTTGATGAAGAGGAGGCACAAGAGTTTATGGAGCTGTATTTCTACAAAAATAAAACGGATGACAGGCAGAGCCCCAAGCTGGAATGGAAGCTTGGAATTTTGGAGCTGCTTGGAAAAGATTAAGCGAGGATAGTATAAATGACGAAGGATGTGCTGGTGTCAATAAGGGGACTGCAGTTTGCCGATGTGGATGTGAGAGCGTCAGCAAGCGACGAAGAGCTTGACGCGATAGAGACAATCTGTCCCGGTGAATATTATTACAAAAATGACGGACATTTTATTCTGTATGAGGAGCTTGTGGACGGGTTTGAGGGACCGGTTAAAAATCTGCTAAAGCTTAGGGACAGAGAGTTCATGATTTCAAAAAAAGGTCCGGTAAACGTACAGATGGTGTTTTCAGAGGGCAAAAAGACCATGACCGATTATCATACGCCGTTTGGGAATATTATGGTCGCACTCGATACCAAGAAGGTTGAGACGCAGGAGACAGAAGATGCCCTTCATATTTCAATAGAGTATGGGCTTGAGGCGAATTATCAGTTTATTGCAGACTGTAATATTGCGGTACATATTACATCGCTTCATGAGAATGACTAACGGGGCAGGAAAGATTTTGATCCGTGCCCGTGTGCATAATAAAAGGCAGACCATATAAAAACGGTCTGCCTTTTAAGAAAGGAGAAAAAGTTGTTAACAAACAAAGCTACTGCATCGGCTCCTGCGGGTTATCCCTCCGCGCCTCGTCGAGCAGATGCTTCATGCGCCGCTCCATCTCGGAAAGCTCCGCGGAATAATTTTGGAAAGCTTCCGTCGTTTCGTCGGTGGTTTCACCTTTGTAGCAGATGCGGTGCTCCATACTTGCCCACAAATCCATTGCGAGCGTGCGGAACTGAATTTCCACAGGATAATACTGCATCCCTTCAATACGGTATACCGGAACGCCAAGAACCATGTGATAACTTTTGTACCCGCTGCTTTTGGGATAATGGATATAGTCGCTTTCTTTCAGGATAAGCAAATCGGTCTGTGTTCTTACGAGGGAAAGAATGCTAAAAATATCCTCCACAAAATAACAGATGACGCGGATTCCTGCAATATCTGTCAAGTTATCTTTGGCGGCGTATGCCGTAATCGGAAGTTCACGAAATGCGAGTTTTTTCTCAATGCTTTTTCTGCTCTTAATGCGAGCCTGTATATTATGTATTGGGTAATCGCGGTACTTTTTTCGGTAATCTTCATTTAAGCCGTTCATGCGAACCTCAAGGCGGGTCATTGCTTCACGGTAAGGCTCAACTAACTGGTCGTACTCCTCTTGGGAGATGCGCTCGGTTTTTGCGGAGGCGGCTACGAAGGCAAGTGATCGGGTGGACTCGTATATTCGTTCCGTATTCATTTCTTTTAATAGTTCTGACGGATAGTCATTTTTCCTTGCAATCAATCTAAATACCTCCTGATGACTGGATCGACTAGTAAAATGTATCTTGTAATTTTACTATATCCCAAATTGCTTATGAAAGCAATTAAAAATGTATAAATTATACAAAAAAAAATGAAAGAACAGAAATTTTTTATAAAGTTTTCCAAAAATAGAATTGTTATGTAAATTTAATTGAATCGGATTAAAATATTTTCAAGAAACAGTGGTATTCATGAGGGGGTTGGTGATATACTTAGGGTATCAAAAGATAGAAACAGGAAAGGAAGATGTTAAAATGAAAATCGCATTAATTAACGAAAATAGTCAGGCAGCCAAAAACGCCATGATTTGTGAAACGCTTAAAAAAGTTGTGGAACCGATGGGGCATGAGGTTTTTAACTACGGTATGTACACGGCGGAGGATGCGCACCAGCTTACTTATGTACAAAACGGCATTCTTGCCGCAGTTTTATTAAATTCAGGAGCCGCAGATTTTGTGATTACGGGCTGCGGTACAGGTGAGGGTGCAATGCTTGCCTGCAATTCATTCCCGAAGGTGCTTTGCGGACACATCGAGTCACCGCTTGACGCATATCTGTTCTCACAGGTTAATGACGGAAACTGCGTTGCGCTTCCCTTTGCGGAAAACTTCGGCTGGGGCGGAGAATTGAACCTCGAATACATATTCGAAAAACTGTTTTGTACGCCGGGCGGAGGCGGATACCCGAAGGAGCGTGTCGTACCGGAGCAGAGAAATAAAAAAATTCTTGACGAGGTAAAGACCGTGACACATGCGAATCTTTGTGACATTCTGCCGAAGCTTGACAGGGAGCTGTGCAAGGGTGCGCTAAGCGGCGAGAAGTTTCAGGAATATTTCTTTGCAAACTGCAAGGACGAGAAAATTGCTGATGCAGTGAAAGCAGTTTTGGCATAAGAAAGAAATTTGTGCAATCGTTCGCAGGTTTATCAGGAATGGAGGCTGTATGCTGCTGGACAAGATTTATTATGTTGTGGAACGTCTTGAGGGCGACTATGCATATCTCAGGCGGGAGGAGGGCGATGCGTCCGAAGAGGCGAAATGCGTTGCAAGGGCGCTGCTTCCTGCGGAGATAGCGGAGGGTTCAAGGCTTCTGTATGAGATGATGGAGTATACTCAAATTGAGTAGAATTGATTTGGGTATAACTGCTTTAAGGAAAAATGCGTAAAGCGTGTATGGTGACAAACCGTACACGCTTTTGCAGATGTTATTCCTTGCTGCTGCAGTTGGATAAAAAACAGAATAAGGTGTGAATAACAGATGAATAAAAGTAAGGAGAACAGAGTGCAGGCTTCCAGGGAAGTCATAGGGGAGACCATCCAAATGGCATGGCCTGCGGTATGCGAGTCATTTTTTGTGGCATTGGCAGGACTGGTCGATTCGCTTATGGTAAGCTCAATCGGCTCGTATGCAGTAGCGGCTGTGGGTTTGACAACGCAGCCGAAATTTATGGGGCTGGCGCTGTTTCTTGCCGTGAACGTGTCCTTGTCTGCACTTGTGGCGAGACGGCGCGGTGAGAAGAAAAAGCGGGAAGCAAACGAGCTGCTCTTAGCGGCGGTTTTGTTTACGCTGGCGTCGGTGGCAGTGGTATCGGTACTTTTGGTGGGCTTTGCAAACGAGATTATCCGGTTTTGCGGTTCCGAGCAGGATACGCATGGCACGGCAGTTATTTATTTTCGGATTATTATGGGCGGTGCGGTGTTTAACGTGCTTTCCATTGTGATTAACGCGGCGCAGCGCGGTTCGGGCAACACAAAAATCGCGATGCGCACCAATATTGTCTCAAATGTGGTTAACGTAATCGGAAACTACCTGTTAATCAACGGACATTTCGGTTTTCCGGCGCTCGGTATTCACGGAGCTGCGATTGCGACGGTGTTCGGTACGGTAATTGCGTGTGTTATGAGTGTGCATTCCCTGATGAAGCGGGACAATTTTGTGAGCATACCATACATTATCGCGGAGAAAATCAAACCTTCGTTTGCGCAGTTAAAGCGTATTATTCATGTGGGATATTCGGTATTTATCGAGCAGATACTGATGCGTATTGGGTTCATGTCAACTGCAATGATGGCGGCTGGCATGGGAACTGCGGCGATGGCGGCGCATCAGGTGGGCATGAATATTATGGCGCTGACATTTTCGTTTGGCGACGGAATGCAGGTGGCGGCAGTAGCGCTGATTGGAAAGAGTCTTGGCGAAGGTTCGGCGGAGCGGGCAAAGCTTTATGGAAGAGTATGCCGGCGTATCGGGCTGTGTATCGCGGTGACGCTTGCCGTTTTGTATTTCTTTGGCGGGGAGGCGCTGTATCGTCTGTTTTTTGTGGAGGACGATATTGTGGCGTATGGCGTTCGGATAGTGAATGTGATTATTTTTATTGTGCTGTTTCAGGTGGCACAGGTGATTTACATGGGATGTCTGCGCGGAGCAGGTGACACGCGCTATACGGCATTTGTTTCGACGCTTAGCGTTACGATTATTCGAACCGGTTTTTCGTATTTGTGCGGGATTGTGCTGAAATGGGGCATCACCGGAATTTGGCTCGGCGTGCTGGCAGATCAGATTTCAAGATTTCTGTTGACTTCCATTCGGTTTAATTCGGGCAAATGGACGAAGATTAAAATATAGACAGAAAAAATACAAAAATACAATGTTAAAAACGGCAGAAACCCAAAAAGGGAACTGCCGTTTTTCTAAAATATTTAAGCGTCCGTATCTTTCATCATTGGCTCGATTTGGGAGAGCATATTGTTCATATCCTCAAACATTGTACTCTTTGTCGTGCCAAGGCTGCTTGCACGGTCGATGTGCTTTACAACCTCCTGATACTGGTATTTTATCTTGTCAAAAAATTGACAAAGTAACTGCAGTTTACTCTGCGAATCAATGATAACATCGGAAATGTCCGATTGTACGGATGATGCGCCTTCTGCGGCTTCCGTAATCTGCTCAAATGATTTGGAAGTATTGTTAACAATGTCATAGCCATGTCCCAATGCCTCTTGCGACGCCATGATGCTGTCGCTTAACTGACCTGCGCCTTCTTCCACATTATGTACGCTCAGATCAACGTCATCCGTTAACCCTTTGATTTCCTTGGCAAGTTCGCCAACCTTTTCCGCAACAATTGCAAAGCCTTTGCCGTGGCTGCCGGCTCTTGCTGCCTCAATTGACGCGTTTAAAGCAAGGATATTTGTTTCGTCCGCAATAGATACGATTTTTCCCATACACCGTTTAATATCCCTTACGGCGAGCTGAAGCTGCTCGAAAGTGCTTTCCATTGCGCTGTAGGATTCCTGTACCTTTGCGGAGGTCATTTTAAGCTCCTCCACCCGGTCCTGCGCACCGGACACGGTTTGGGCAATATCCTCTTTTACCTGTGCAAACTGGCTTGCCGCCTGATTAACACTGGAAAATGAGTCACCAAAATCCTGCAATTGTGCCTGAAAGTTTTCCGCTTCGTTGAGTACGCCTGCAAAGGAGCTGCTGACCATACTCAGTTCCGATAAGGATTCTACTTCTTTTTGTGCAAGCTGTTTTTGGTAGTCGTTTAAACTGCTTGTCACATGCAGGACCGGATAAAGGTTGTTAGATTGTCCCGCTTTTCCCCGACTCTTTTTTGAAAACATGATGCGCTACCTCCTTTATTCAAACACAACGCAAGTCATCGACTGGTTGACAAAGCGGTTGTTGTAATGTTCTCCGTATCCGACAAGACCGGCGTGAGCGCCAAGCGCTCCCATATCCTTCAGATACGCATTCATGTAGTTATGCTCGCAAAAAAGCTTATACCGGAACAGACAATTTACAGAAAAAACCGCGGAACGCTTCGGAAATTCGCGTCGAATAGTCTCAATCGTATTTCTTACGGTTGCTCTGTAGTCCCCTAATTCCAATAAAATCAAAACGTCGGAGTCGTTTACCTGGCGGAAGCATGCCAATGCGTTTCCGCTGACTTCTTTAATAGAAATAATACAGGTGTCGTTTCCGTCTATTTTTCCAAACGGATTTTTGAAGGTCTGCGTGAGGATTCCCTCGTCGGTCACATGAAGAATATCCTTGTACACCTGTTTTGCAGGGATTCCGTTGAGTGTGCCGATTATGTAGTTTGCACGGTCCGTATTGGATGCGATAAAACGGTAATTGCCAAGCTTGTGATAAATATTTTCCTTATATGTTTTGACGCGGCCGCCGTGGTTTTTAACGAGTGCGTAAGCTACAGCGTCATGGTAAACCTTGCCGTTTGCGGATACCTTTCCGCCGTCCCCGGTTCCGCCCACGAGCTGAATGCCTCTGTGCTTCAGGCAGGAATAAATGGTTGTGAGGACACACGCGTCGTTGCCGCTGCAAAAATCGATACATACGGTATCCTGAGCGGAAGCGCCGATTTTTGTGACATCCTTCTCCAATCGCTCGATGTATTTTACCGGCATGACAGACACCTGCTCAAGCACGTTTGCCGCTGCGCTGACATCGTCGAGAAATGCAATTACGCTGACGCCGTTTTCCGTGATATTGGTATCGTAGCTCATGCCAATGCAGCCGATACTTGGGACTTTGGGATATAGGGATTCTAATGTTTTTACATGTGCTTCAAACTGATTGCTGTTTGATAAGAGCATAATAAATTTCGGGTTGTTTAAGCTGCGGACTGCCGCCGCCAAATCTCCGCTCTGACTTGTTCCAAAAAACTGCCTCATACAGCTTCCATCCTTTCTTATATCTCATATCTTTTGTTTCGATATGATAAATAAATAATAAATATAATTATACTGATAATAGAACAAAAGGTCAATTATATTTTTTAATCGTGATAAACTAATGCATATACGGTAGAAGGATAGCTTGTGGTAAATGTCATGGTGTTGTCATCCGCATCCTCGTCCGTAAGTACGTTGATGACGCCCTCGCCGAACTGTATTAGGGAAAAATGACGGTTTGGAAATTTATATGCGTTTGGAATTTCCAACGAATAAGTGACAGGTGTGTCAGTTTTTTTGACAATCTTATCGTTTAAATTAAGGGACACGTTGTAGGCGCCCACGTACTGGTTATCACCCATCATAATCGCAAAGGCTTCAAGTGCGCTTCTTCCCTGAATATTGCTTTGGGTGGTGATGGATGTGAGATAATGGAGGTCGCCGGAAACCTTTTTTACTTTTGTGGTGATGTCAATATACGGATAGTTTGCGTTTGCGGTGGTATCGTAATCATCGGATGCGACCACGTTGAAAAGCTTTCCTCCCGATTTTAGGTCTACCATACGTTTCATATAATGGTTGGCAAAGATGTAGGTGTACCAGCCGTTGTTATTGGCGAGTCCAAAATGTACGATGCTGTCAAGCGAGGTGTAGGGGATTTTGCCGCCGATCAGTTCGGTTGCCATGTTCGTGCCAAGAAAATGAAAACGGCATCCTTCCGCTGCACCTGCAAACGCAGTGCCGTCCTTTATAAACACATTTGCATTCAAGGTTACTTTTTTGAGGAATGTCATGTCGGAAAATGCCCTTGAGCCGATTTCGGTAATTCCGTCATAGACAAGGATTTCATAGACAGAAATGTTTGCGACATGCCACGGTCTGAGCCCCAAAGCTTCCGGTGAATAAGAGGGGACAGCGCCGGTTCCCTGTACATGGAGCACATTTCCGATTAGTTTTACGGTGATATTGGTGCCGTCGTCGCGCTGAAGGGTCCACGTCATATTTCCGGCGTTGGTCCATACGGCATTATCTTCGGCTGCATCGGCGTGAACTGCCGGTACGCATACAAGGATAAACATCAGAGTAAAAAGGGACAGGATTAATTTTTTCATAGGACTTCTCCTTTCGCAGTGTTATTTTGAAACAGACAAATAATTACCTATAATTATTGTATAATTTGAGGTGTTGTCTGTCAACTTTGAATTGTCAGAAAAGACGAAGCATTTGCCGTTCTGATAAAGTTAACGGGGCATATGTTTACAAAACCCCCTGTTATATGATAAAATGGGCGTTAATGAAAAGAAATAAGGAAAGGCGATGAAAATCAATGCAGAATAAGGGCAAATATTATATCACAACAGCGATTGCCTACACATCGGGCAAACCGCATATCGGAAATAATTATGAAATCGTGCTTGCGGACAGCATTGCGCGGTATAAAAGAAAGGACGGCTGCGACGTTTTTTTCCAAACGGGTACGGACGAGCACGGACAGAAAATTGAGTTGAAGGCGGCGGAAGCAGGCGTGACGCCAAAAGAGTTTGTCGACAATGTGGCAGGGGTTATCAAAGGGCTTTGCGATATGCTCAACATTTCGTATGATAAATTTATCCGCACTACGGACGATTTTCACGAGAAACAGGTACAGAAGATTTTCAAACGCCTTTACGACCAAGGCGATATTTACAAAGGCGCATATGAGGGGCTTTATTGTACACCCTGCGAGTCTTTTTGGACGGAGTCGCAGTTGAAGGACGGCAAGTGTCCCGACTGTGGGCGCGAGGTAAAGCCTGCGAAAGAAGAAGCATATTTTTTTAAGATGAGTAAGTATGCCGACCGACTGATTGACCATATCAATAAACACCCTGAGTTCATTCAGCCTGTATCGAGAAAAAATGAGATGATGAACAATTTTCTTCTTCCGGGACTTCAGGATTTGTGTGTGTCGCGTACGTCGTTCAAGTGGGGTATTCCGGTTGACTTTGATGACAGGCATGTGGTCTATGTGTGGCTTGACGCGTTAACGAATTATATCACGGGTATCGGTTATGATGCAGACGGAAACAGTTCGGAGCAGTTCGGAAAGCTTTGGCCCGCCGACCTGCACTTAATAGGAAAGGATATTATTCGTTTTCATACGATTTACTGGCCGATTTTCCTGATGGCGCTCGGCGAGGAGCTGCCGCATCAGATTTTCGGACATCCCTGGCTTTTGCAGAATAATGACAAGATGAGTAAGTCAAAGGGAAATATTATGTATGCCGACGACCTCGCCGAGGTGTTCGGCGTGGACGCGGTGCGCTATTTCGTACTGCATGAGATGCCGTTTGAAAACGACGGGTCCATCACATGGGATTTGATGGTGGAGCGGTTAAATTCCGATCTTGCAAATACGCTCGGAAACCTTGTCAACAGGACGATTTCCATGAGCAATAAATATTTTGGCGGCGTGGTTTCGGACAAGGGCGCTGCGGAGGCAGTCGACGAGGATTTAAAGGCGGTTGCGACAGGCACGTATGATAAGGTAGAAGCAAAAATGGACAGCCTGCGCGTTGCGGATGCGCTGACGGAGATTTTCAATCTGTTTAAGCGCTGCAACAAATATATTGACGAGACGGAGCCGTGGGTACTGGCAAAGGATGAGGCAAAGAAGGACAGGCTTGCCACGGTGCTGTATAATCTTGTGGAGGGCATTTCCATCGGCGCGGGGCTGCTTGAGCCGTTTATGCCGGAAACTGCCGCGAGAATTATGAAGCAGTTAAACAGTGAAATCCGCGATTTTGATTCAACAAAAACATTTGGCGTCTATACGTCGGGGACAAAGGTAACGGATGCACCGGAGATTTTATTTGCGCGTTTGGATGCTAAAGAGATTGCGGCAAAGGCACAGGAGATTGCCGAGCGGCAGAATGCGGCGCAGGAAAATGACACGAGTGTCATAAATGATGCGGTAATTGATATAGAGCCGAAGGCAGAAATCACGTATGACGACTTTGCAAAAATGCAGTTTCAGATGGGCGAGATTATCGCGTGCGAGGCGGTGCCGAAGTCGAAAAAGCTGCTTTGCAGCCAGGTAAAAATCGGTTCGCAGGTAAAACAGATTGTGTCAGGCATTAAGGCTTATTACACGCCGGAGGAAATGGTGGGTAAAAAGGTGATGGTGCTTGTGAATTTGAAGCCGGCAAAGCTGGCGGGCGTGCTGTCGGAGGGAATGCTTTTGTGTGCGGAGGACGCGGAAGGAAATCTTGCGCTGATGACGGCGGAAAAGCCGATGCCTCCAGGAGCGGAGATACAATGAAAAGTTTTCTAAGCCGCAAAAACACGCCGGCTAAGAAAAGCTGAATTTCATTGGGCAAGTGCAGACTTTGAAAGGAGTATGGTTGCAGAGATGAAAGCAGAAGCAATTTTATTTGACTTGGATGGGACGATGTGGAATGCGGTTGACGGGATTTTGCGGACATGGAATGAGGTGGTCGCAAATCATCCAGAATGCGGGAGAGGTTTGATTTCTGAGGAAGAGCTGAGGGGCTGTTTCGGGCTTCCGATGACGGAGATTGCAGCGCGCCTGTTTCCGAAGGCAGCAGGGCAGCAGCAGGAGATGCTTATGGATGAGTGCTGTGCGCTGGAAAATGCGTATTTAAGCGAGCATGGCGGTGTGTTGTATCCAAAGCTGGAGGAGACGCTGCTTGCGCTGAAAAGAGAGTATCGGCTTTTTGTGGTCAGCAACTGTCAAAAGGGATATATTGAAAGCTTTATCAAGGCGCATCAGCTCGAGAAATGCTTTGATGATATTGAGTGCTGGGGGAATAATTTACTTCCGAAAGGCGAGAACAATAAGCTGATTATGGAGCGCAACAATGTCACGCGGGCGGTTTATGTCGGCGACACGGCGGGCGACGAAGAGTCCGCGCGGGTGGCGGGAATTCCGTTTGTGTACGCGTCGTATGGTTTTGGAGAGGCAAATGAGCCGGATTATGTTTTGGCGGAGTTTGCAGAATTGCCAAAGATTATGGAAAAGATTTATTTTTTATAAATAATTTCATGTATTTAGGAAGGAGCTGCTTCTTCAATAGGTCATTTCGCTATTGAGGTAACAGCTCCTTTTCTGTATCCGATTATTTTTTCAAAAATTTCTTATCAAATTCCGGATTAAAGAAATAATAATTGTTGTGGTCAAGTTTGTCTTTCGTCATTTCAAGTGCTTCTCCAAAACGCTGGAAATGCACGATTTCCCTTGCACGCAGGAATTTCAGCGGTGCACGCACGTCGGGATCGTCGATGACGCGCAACAGGTTTTCGTAGACGGTTCGTGCTTTTTGCTCTGCCGCTAAGTCTTCATATAAATCGGCAAATGCGTCGCCTTTGGATTGAAATTCTAATGACGTGAAGGGCACGCCCGCGGCCGCCTGCGGCCAAAGTCCGGCGGTGTGGTCGATATAGTAGGCATCAAAGCCTGCCGTTTTTGCCTGCTCGGGCGTCAGGTTTTTTGTAAGCTGATAGACAATGGCACAGATAATTTCCATATGATTTATTTCTTCCGTACCAATGTCTGTTAACAACCCGCCGACTTTTTTGACGGGCATGGAATAGCGCTGTGCAAGATAACGCATGGACGCGGAAAGTTCGCCGTCAGGTCCGCCATACTGGCTGATAATAAGCTGTGCGGTCTTTGGGCATGTTTTGGTAATTTTAACTGGGTATTGAAGTCGTTTTTCATAAGCCCACATAACTGTTTCCTCCTCTTATTTGGATGCCGCGCAGTTTGCGAACGGGTCCCACGGGAGCGGACCCTCATCCCATTCGTACTGCGTTGCTTCGGGTGTACCCGTGACGATAGATAGCTGCGTCAGCGGGTAGTAGTTTTTGGCAAATTCCGCAAGCGCGTCAAGACGCTGCTGTAAAAGGTCCTTCATAAGATTGATACCGTTTTGACAATCGGGATGCATGTCAAGATAAAGCGTAAGGTCATTGAGTGCAAAGCCAATTTTACAGATTTCAATGAATGCCTTTTCCTGTTCCGCTGCCTTTGTGAGCGCGGGTTTGTCACAAAACGGACAAGGAATATCCTCGGCGTCAAAAAAATTCATGTTCAGGCATGGGAAAAGCGTACCGTTGTAGATTGCAGCGGCAAGGTCGTAAGGCTCACACCATTCCTGCATGGGAACAGATGCCATTGCAAGGGTTTCGGCGGTACATTGGCATGTAGTTTGGTTATTCATAAGCGCCTCCGTTTTTGTTTCGTTTTGATAATTGATTTTACAACGGGTTACGGTTTTATTTTTTGTGGGAATGCGGTGCGGTATGCTGGTAAAAATTTTCGGGAGCAGAATTCGTGAACTTTTTAGGGGTGGTAATTTGAGGGATGACATGATATGATGTAAATGGAAAATGAATGATAAAATGCTTTCATATTATAATGAAGCATGTATTGTGCCAGTTTAACAGGATTAAAAAGAAAGGAACCGATTACCATGAAAACGACAAAAAATCATATTTGGAATTTTAACACCGAAATTGATGCCGAGCCTTGCGCAGAGGGCGTAGAACGTAAAATTATGGCATATGCCGATGAAATGATGTGCGTGGAAAACTATTTTAAAGAAGGTGCAATCGGTGCAATGCATAGTCATCCGCACACGCAGATTACATATGTTGTGTCCGGGCAGTTTGAGTTTACAGTCGGTGAGGAGAAGAAAATTGTAAACGCGGGTGATGTGCTGTTAAAAAGAAACGGAATTGAGCATGGCTGCGTCTGCTTGAAAGAAGGCATTTTGGTTGATATTTTTAATCCTATGCGAGATGAATTTGTTTAATAATTAACAATATAAAGAGAATGAACAAGATTTAATATGTAATGTATAAACACTAAGAAATGATTGTCAGGCGAGCATCATTTCTTAGTGTTTTTTTAGGAATATTTCATTTCCTATTCCTGCCAAACCGTGCTATAATCATTATCATGGAAAATTTAAGAAAAATCATCAACAATTATATAAATAAAAATGAAACAATTTTGACCGTAACCGCAAGCAACCCGCGTGACAGGGAAAAGATACAGAAACTGAAAGTCCGCCCTGTACGCAAAAAGGAAGTTCTTGTATATCAGGCGGAGAGCTTCGTCGGCACAAAAGTATTCCACAAAACCATCGAACAAAATGACCTGGCGAACTTTTTGGCATGTGCGATGGAGCAGGATTTTAAGCAGCTTGAGGCAAAAACGGACAGGCACAGCCTTACGGTCCTGATAAGCAAAAAAGGGAAATTGACAATCAAAGAAAAGGCAGCCGCAGCACAAAATGATAACGCTCCTCAGACAAATTACTGCGATTTTTCCCACAATAAAGAAAAAAACTATATTCTTCCGCAAGATATTCCTGTCCCGTTTTTGGTGGAGCTTGGCGTGCAGACGCCTGAAGGGAAAATCATAAATGCAAAATATGATAAATTCCGTCAGATTAACAGATACCTTGAATTTGTGCGCGATATAATGCCTAATCTTTCGAACGAGGAAGGCAGACCGCTTCAGATTATTGATTTCGGGTGCGGTAAGTCGTATCTAACCTTTGCGTTATATTATTATCTTAAAGTGATGAATAATTATGACATTTGTGTCACTGGACTGGACTTAAAAAAGGATGTGATCGAGACGTGTCAGGCGCTTGCGGATAAATTTGGATATGACGGGTTAAAATTTCTTGTAGGAGATATTGGTACGTATGAAGGTGCCACGCAGGTTGACATGGTGGTGACGCTCCATGCATGCGATACCGCGACGGATTACGCACTTGCGAAGGCGGTAAAGTGGAATGCGAAGGTAATACTCTCCGTTCCGTGCTGTCAGCACGAGCTGAACAGGCAGCTCAAATGTCCCGCGCTTGCCCCCGTGTTAAAGTATGGCATTATAAAGGAACGGATGGCGGCGCTTATGACGGATGCCATCCGCGCAAACCTTTTGGAAGAGCAGGGCTATGACACGCAGCTTTTGGAATTTATAGATATGGAAAACACACCGAAAAACCTGTTAATCAGGGCGGTGAAAAAGGGACATATGAGAGGAAGGGCGAAAACGGCGCAGATTGCGGAGCTTGAGACGTTTCTGAATGTCAGTCCCACGCTTGAAAAGCTTTTAAATATGAAGTAAAACGGTCAGTACACTAATCTTGCGAATTTTGAAAGGAGCAGGAAACGATCAATGAAAAATGCAATCAGTAAGGTGATTGTCTGTCTTGCGGTGTTTATCCTTACTCTTTTTGTGAGCAGCAGTATCTACAACAAAGGGAACGAGGAAATGACGGCAAATATGACAGAGGCGTCACTTCCGTTGGTGTATGTCACGACAAACGGGATTTCTCATAATTACATGCACGGACTGCGCCAGGAGCTCAACGGAAGCTTTTTTCGGGATACGATTACGCCGCTCGGCGACGGCAGAACGCTGGGCTTTACAATTGATAAATATGGAAACAGCATTGACAAAATATCTTTTGAGGTGCGCAGTATTGACGGGGAGCGGCTTGTGGAACGTACGTCCGTGGAGGATTATGACGAGGATACGCAGCAGATTAATGCCACCGTGACCATTAAGGATTTAATCGAAAACGGTGTGGAATATAACTGGATTTTGATGCTAGAGACCGGTGGGGAGACTGTGCGTTATTACACGCGTATTATAGACGGTACGGCATATCACACGGCGGAGAAGCTTGCATTCGTGCAGGATTTTCATGAAAAAACGTTTGACAAGGAACAGGCGAATGATCTTGTGACGTATTTGGAGTCGAATACCAAAGGCGACAACACGACGCTGAGTTACGTTAATATTCATTGCAGCCTCAAGCAGGTGACATGGGCGGACCTGAACGTGAAAAAGGTGACGCAGCCGCAGATTATGATTAGCGAAATTGACGAGAGCACAGCGTCCGTAAAGCTTTATTACAGGGTGCAGACCTCGGCGGGAGGTTCCTGGAATAAGGAAACGTATACGTATAATATCGTGGAGTTTTTCCGAATCCGGTATACAGAGGACAGAATTTATCTGCTGGACTATGAGCGCAGCATGAACCAGTTGTTCGATCCGGAGGCGGACGTTTATGCGAGCAATAAAATTATGCTTGGAATCAGAAACAGCGATGTGACAATGCTTGAGAGCGACGGCGGCTCCAATCTTGCGTTTATCAATGAAAATCAGTTGTTTTGTTACCATTCGGCGGACAAAAAGATGGCATATCTGTTCAGCTTTTATGACGGAGATGATCCGCGCAGCAGCTACGACAGCCACGGAATTAAGCTGCTTAACGTTGATGAGACGGGGAATGTGATTTTCATTGTGTACGGTTACATGAACCGGGGAAATCATGAGGGGAACATCGGTGTCGAAATTTATGAGTACAACGGAATGCTCAACACGGTAGAAGAACTGATGTTCATACCGTATGATAAGTCGTTTGCAACTTTGAAAACAGATATTGATCAGCTTTCCTACATTAATAAAGGCGGTGTATTTTATATTTATTTGGATGGCGAGATTTTGGCGCTTAATTTGATTGAACGCACCAGCAGCGTGGTTGCGGATAACCTCCAGCAGGGAAGCTTTCAGGTATCTGAGAGTGATAAGATGCTTGTTTGGCAGAATTCTGCGGATGCGTATGACTGCACAAAGCTGATTTGTATGAACCTGAACACGGGTGTTACGGGCGAAATCAAGGCACAGGGAAACAGCAGGCTTTTGCCGCTTGGATTTATCAACGAGGATTTGATTTACGGTGTGGCAAAATATGACGATATCAAGGTAGACGTTTCCGGAGCGGTGACATTTTTAATGCATGCCGTGTATATACAGAATGAGCAGGGCGAGATTTTAAAGACGTATGAACATGACGGAATTTATGTCACGGGTGCGTCGATTGAGGACAATCTGATTACACTTGTAAGAATGGTGAAGGACGAGGAGACGGGCGGTTATGAGGAGTACACGTCCGACCAAATTGTCAACAATGTGGTGGATGAGAGCGGATACAATACGTCGGAGCTTGTTGCCACGCAGAACTATGAGAAGATTGTGCAGATTGTTTTAAAGAATGTGGTGGAGCCAAGAAAGCTGAAACACACGAAGCCCCTTCTTCTGATGTTTGAAGGTTCAAGGGAAATGAAAATTACGATTGAAAATCCCATAAGCCGTTATTATGTATATGGAAAATACGGGATAGACGGAACCTTTACGCATGAGGCGGATGCAATTAATCTTGCGTATGCGATAAACGGCACGGTGGTGGACGAGAACGGCGATTATATTTGGAAAAAGACCTCCCGCAGCACGAGAAATCAAATTATGGCGATAACAGGCAAAACGGTGGATGAAAACGGAAGTCAGCTTGCAACCTGTTTGGACACGATTCTTGAGTTCGAGGGTATCGTGAAAAATGTACAGCCGATGCTTGACCGCGGCAGGAGTGTCGAGCAAATCCTTGAGGAGAATTTAGAGGGCGCAAGGGTACTTGAGCTTCGTGGTGTGAGTCTTGATGCTGTTCTTTATTACACAAACAAGGATATTCCGGTGCTTGTGAACCTTGAAGACGGGAAAGCGGTGCTTTTGATTGGTTTTAACGAACTCAATGTAGTCGTGATGAACCCGGAGACGGGAACGGTATATAAGGTCGGAATGAACGATGCGACAAACATGTTTTGGCAGAATGGCAATGCGTTTGTGACGTATATAAGATAAACGTAAAACATGCCTCTTTTCAGTATAAGAAAAGGGGCATGTTATAGTTTAGAAAATGTTTATAAATAATTCAAAAAAGATTGTTGACAATAATTTTGGAAAGTAGTAAGTTAGTATATGTAAATATTAGCACTCAATAGCAAGGAGTGCTAATAAATTCCCGAACATCAGTCAGAAAGGGGCGTGGCAGGTTGGACTTAGACGAGCGGAAGCTGAAAATTCTGCAGGCGATTATCCGAAATTATTTGGAGACGGGCGAGCCTGTAGGCAGCAGGACAATTTCAAAGTACACGGATTTGAACCTAAGCTCCGCCACAATCCGAAATGAAATGTCCGACTTGGAGGAGCTTGGCTATATTCTTCAGCCGCATACCTCCGCGGGACGTATCCCTTCGGACAAAGGCTACCGGCTGTATGTGGACCGCATGATGCTTGAGAAAGAAGAGCAGCTCAATCAGGCGACGCAGGAGGTCAAAGAAATGCAGCGCATTCTCCTTGAGCGGGAAGACAAGATGGAGTCGGTGCTCAAGCAGATGGCAAAAATGCTTGCTGCAAACACAAACTACGCAACTATGATTTCGGCGCCGCAGGTCAGGGGAAATAAGCTCAAATTTATCCAGCTCTCAAGAGTTGACAAACATCAGCTGCTTACGACGATTGTGGTCGAGGGAAATGTGATTAAAAACAGCATGATTACCGTCGGCGACCCGCTTGACGACGAAACGCTTTTGAAGCTGAATATCCTGCTGAACACAAACTTAAACGGATTGCCAATCGAGGAAATCAACCTTGCGATGATTGCAAAATTAAAACAGCAGGCAGGTGACCATGCAGGCATTGTAGCGGAAGTGATGGATGCGGTGGCGTCACAGATTAAAAATGACGAGAACATTGAAATCTACACAAGCGGCGCAAACAACATTTTCAAATATCCCGAGCTTGCGGACAATCAAAGGGCAAGTGAGCTGATTACAACGTTTGAGGAAAAACAGCTTCTGACCGAGTTGGTCAATGAAACGCTCACCGATGAGACAGGAACGGGCATACAGGTTTATATCGGAAACGAAACGCCGGTCAAGACGATGAAGGATTGCAGCGTGGTTACGGCGACCTACGAGCTTGAGGAGGGTGTGAAAGGAACCATCGGTATTATCGGACCAAGACGAATGGATTATGACAAGGTAATTGATACATTGAAAACGTTAAAAAGCCAGCTGGACACCATTTACAAAAAAGATGACGGGCAGACTTGAACGATAGATTATTATAATATGGAAAGGACGACGATTGAGCGTGGAAGAAAAGGATTTAGACAAACAGGATTTAGAGAATACGGATTCACAGGAAACTGTTTCCGAAGACAAAAATTTGGAGGAAGAAAATCCTCAGGAGGCTGACGCAGCAGAGCAGGATACGGCGCAGGATGCAGATCCGAATGAAAAAAAGGGAAAGAAAAAATCGCTGTTGGGAAAAGAAAAAAAGCCTAACAAGCTTCAGGAAAAAGTAGATGAACTAGAAGATCGCGTAAAGCGTCAAATGGCAGAGTTCGATAATTTCCGCAAGCGCTCCGAAAAGGAAAAAGCGGCAATGTTTGAAACCGGAGCAAAAAGCGTTGTTGAAAAAATCCTTCCAGTGGTAGATAACTTTGAGCGGGGGCTTGCAGGACTTTCCGAGGAGGAAATGAAGGAACCGTTTGCCGAGGGCATGAACATGGTTTATAAGCAGCTTATCACGGAGCTTGAAAAGCTTGAAGTAAAGCCAATCGAGGCAGTCGGCTGCGAGTTTAATCCCGAGCTGCACAATGCGGTAATGCAGGTTGCAAGTGAGGAATATGAATCGGGCATTATTGCACAGGAGCTTCAAAAAGGTTACACATACCGCGACAGCGTCGTGCGCCACAGCATGGTAGCCGTTGTGGAATAGAGTATGAAGAGAAATTCTAAGTCTGCAAAATACACAGACTAAGAATTTCTAAAGCTTCATACGGCAAATTTGTGCAGAGGCACAAATTCACGCGTCGAAAAAGTAAGATTATGAAAAGAGAACAAATTAAAATGATTTCAAATATGTAGGAGGAGAAACATCATGGCAAAGATTATTGGTATTGACTTAGGTACAACAAATAGCTGCGTGGCAGTTATGGAGGGCGGTAAGCCCACCGTTATCGCAAATACAGAGGGAGCAAGGACAACACCTTCCGTAGTGGCATTCACAAAGACCGGCGAAAGACTTGTCGGCGAGCCGGCAAAGCGTCAGGCAGTGACGAACGCAGAGAAGACCATTGCGTCAATTAAGCGTGACATGGGTACGGATAATGGCAGGACAATCGATGACAAGAAATATTCGCCGCAGCAGATTTCCGCAATGATTCTGCAGAAATTGAAAGCGGACGCGGAGAGCTATTTGGGAGAGAAGATTTCCGAGGCGGTTATCACGGTTCCCGCATATTTTAACGACGCACAGCGTCAGGCGACAAAAGACGCAGGCAAGATTGCGGGTCTTGACGTAAAGCGTATTATCAACGAGCCGACAGCGGCAGCTTTGGCTTATGGTCTTGACAATGAAAAAGAGCAGAAAATTTTAGTATATGACCTTGGCGGCGGTACATTCGACGTATCCATTATCGAAATCGGCGACGGTGTTATCGAGGTGCTTGCGACAAACGGCGACACGCATCTTGGCGGTGATGATTTTGACAATAAGCTGATTGACTGGATGGTTAGCGAGTTTAAGGGTCAGAACGGCGTAGATCTTTCCAGCGACAAGATGGCAATGCAGCGTTTAAAGGAAGCGGCAGAAAAGGCGAAAAAAGAGCTTTCTTCCGCAACAACGACAAACATTAACCTTCCGTTTATCAGCATGAACGCAAACGGACCGCTTCATTTCGACATGAACCTGACAAGAGCAAAGTTCGACGAGCTGACAAACGATTTGGTAGAAAAGACGGCAATCCCTGTACAGAACGCATTGCGTGACGCAGGTCTGACGGCATCGGAAATCGGTCAGGTACTTTTGGTAGGCGGTTCAACACGTATTCCTGCCGTACAGGATAAGGTAAGACAGCTCACGGGCAAAGAGCCGAGCAAGTCACTCAATCCGGATGAGTGCGTGGCAATCGGTGCGTCTATTCAGGGCGGTAAGCTTGCAGGCGACGCAGGCGCAGGTGAAATTCTGCTTCTCGACGTTACACCGCTTTCTCTTTCAATCGAGACAATGGGCGGCGTTGCGACGAAGTTAATTGAGAGAAATACAACCATTCCGACAAAGAAGAGCCAAATCTTCTCAACGGCGGCAGACAATCAGACAGCGGTTGATATAAACGTTGTACAGGGTGAACGTCAGTTCGCAAGAGACAACAAGTCGCTCGGACAGTTCCGTCTTGACGGTATTCCGCCTGCAAGACGCGGGGTTCCGCAGATTGAGGTAACGTTTGACATTGATGCAAACGGTATTGTAAACGTATCCGCTAAGGATTTGGGTACAGGCAAAGAGCAGCATATCACAATTACGGCAGGCTCCAACATGTCCGACGAGGATATCGAGAAGGCAGTAAAAGAAGCTGCGGAGTATGAGGCACAGGATAAGAAGCGTAAGGAAGCAATCGACGCAAGAAACGATGCGGATTCGTTTGTATTCCAAACAGAGAAGGCATTGACAGAAGTAGGCGATAAGATTGACGCAAACGAGAAGGCATCGTTAGAGGCAGACTTAAACGACATCAAGTCTTTCCTTGAGAGCACAAAGGACGCCGAAATGACAGAGGATCAGGTTGGAGAGTTAAAGAGCAAACAGGAAGCGCTGATGTCAAAGGCGCAGAACCTTTTCACAAAGATGTATGAGAACATGCAGGGCACGGCAGGCGCAGGTCCTGACATGGGCGGTGCGGACATGGGCGGCGCCGCACAGGCAGACACAGGTGCAGCAGATGACGTTGTAGACGGAGATTACAGAGAGGTTTAAAAAAATCTAAGCAACTCTAAGGCGGCAAAATACGCCGCCCAAGACTTGCTAAGTTTTTAAAAGAACGCCAAAGAGAGGCGTTCTTTATGTAGCATAATATACTGTAAATTAAGAAAGGCTATAACTATGGCAGAACAAAAAAGAGATTACTATGAGGTATTAGGCGTCGAGCGCGGCGCCGACGATGCCTCAATAAAAAAAGCATACAGACAGCTTGCCAAGAAATATCATCCCGATATGAATCCGGGTGACGCTGAGGCCGAAAAGAAATTTAAGGAGGCATCAGAGGCATATGCGGTGCTGAGTGATCCTGAAAAGAGACGCCAGTATGACCAGTTTGGTCATGCTGCGTTTGAAGGCGGCGGCGCCGGCGGCTTTGGTGGCTTTGACTTTGGCGGCGCCGATTTTTCTGACATATTTGGAGATATTTTTGGCGACTTTTTCGGTGGCGGCAGCCGCCGTTCAAGCAATGGACCAATGAGAGGCGCAAATCTGCGCACCAGTGTCCGAATCACATTTTCGGAGGCTGTGTTTGGCGTAGAAAAAGAGCTTGACTTAAATCTCAAGGATACGTGTAAGACCTGTAACGGAAGCGGTGCAAAACCCGGAACTTCACCGGAGACGTGCCACCGATGCGGCGGGCGCGGTCAGGTGGTGACAAGGCGTCAGACACCGTTTGGCACCATTCAGAATTCGCAGACGTGTCCTGACTGCGGCGGTACTGGAAAGACTATAAAAGATAAATGCCCCGACTGCGGCGGAAGCGGATATATTTCCGGAAGGAAAAAAATACAGGTATCCATTCCGGCAGGTATTGATAACGGGCAGAGCGTGCGTATCAGGGATAAGGGCGAGCCGGGCGTCAACGGCGGACCGCGCGGCGATTTGCTGGTAGAGGTTGTGGTTGACAGGCATCCGATTTTCCAGCGGCAGGATATGAACATATTCTCTACTGTTCCGGTTTCCTTTGCGGTGGCGGCGCTTGGCGGAGAGGTGCTGATTGATACGGTGGACGGCAAGGTTGTGTACGACGTGAAAGCGGGCACACAAACTGACACGCGTGTCAGATTGCGCGGAAAGGGTGTTCCGTCGCTCCGCAACAAAGATGTGCGCGGCGACCATTATGTGACGCTTGTCGTACAGGTACCGGAGAAGCTTTCGAACGAGGCAAAGGAGCTTTTGCGCAAGTTTGACAGTGAGACGGGGAACAGTTTGGAAGCCGTGAAAAATATGGAAAACAGCGAGCCGAATGACGAAAAAGAGAAAAAGGAAAAGAAACGCAAAGGTTTTTTTAAATAGCAATTTGAACTTCCGTATGGTATGATATTGGTTAAGATATTGTATTGTACGGAAGTTTTTTTGATTCAATAAGACAGTTGAAAGGGGAAACATATGAAGTGGAAAAAATTTACGGTAAAGACAATTACGGATGCGGAGGATATTATTATCAGCACGCTTTATGATATTGGGCTTGAGGGAGCGCAGATTGAAGATAAGGTGCCGCTTACGCCGCTTGAGAAAGAGCAGATGTTTGTTGATATTCTTCCTGACGGACCAAAGGACGACGGGATTGCGTATTTGAGCTTTTTTGTGGAGGATAGTGAGGAGAACCCGGTTGACAGTGATGAATTGACTGCGAAAATAAAGCAGGAGCTGGACGGTCTGCGCAATTTTATGGATGTAGGCGAGGGTTCGGTCATGGTGTCGGAAACGGAGGATATTGATTGGATTAACAACTGGAAGCAGTTTTTCCATCAATTCTATATTGACGATTTGCTTGTGATTCCTTCGTGGGAGGAGGTAAAGCCTGAGGATAAAGATAAGAAAATTCTTCATATTGATCCCGGCACGGCGTTTGGGACGGGGATGCATGAGACGACGCAGCTTTGCATCCGGCAGTTGAAAAAGCATCTTACACCGGAAACAGAGCTTCTTGACGTGGGAACAGGCAGCGGGATTCTTGCGATTATTTCCTTAATGTACGGTATTAAACATGCGGTGGGGACAGATTTGGATCCATGTGCGGTGGAGGCTGTGCGTGAAAATATGAAGGCGAACAATATTCAGCCAGAATGTTTTGAAATGATGATTGGGAATATTATAACGGACAAGTCTGTTCAGGACAGTGTCGGTTATGAAAAATATGACATTGTTGTCGCGAATATTTTAGCGGACGTATTGGTGCCGCTGACACCTGTCATTGTAAATCAGCTAAAGCCGGGTGGCGTTTATATTACTTCCGGAATTATCGATAATAAGGAGCAGGTCGTGCGCGACGCGGTGACACAGGCGGGACTTGAAGTAATTGACGTGACATATCAGGGAGAGTGGGTCAATGTGACGGCGCGGAAGCGGTAGGGGCATTTGGATATGCCGTGATGACATTTCGAAGGAGTATTTTCTTAATACTTTCATTAAGAAATGATATAATACATTTATCAAGAGGAGTATTTGCGTTATGGAATGTGCTATCAGAAAATGGAATATTACAGATGCTGTTGATTTGGCAAGGTTGTTGAATAACAAAAAGATTATGGATAATCTGCGCGACGGTTTGCCGTATCCCTATACAGTAAAAGACGCGGAAGACTATATCGCGACAATGCTTTCGGCGAATCCGGAAAATACATATGCTTTCGCAATTACGCTTGATGAGAAAGTGGTTGGCAGTATCGGCGTGTTTCGGTGTGAAAATATTCATTTCCGGACGGCGGAAATGGGTTACTATATTGGTGAAGCATACTGGGGAAAGGGAATTATGACAAGCGCAGTAAGGCAGACGTGTCAGTATATATTTGAACATACGGACATTATCCGGATTTTTGCCGAGCCGTTTGGCAGTAACATCGCGTCCTGCCGCGTGCTTGAAAAAGCGGGATTTCAATTGGAAGGACTGCTTCGAAAAAATGCCGTCAAAAATGGTCGGGTGCTGGATATGAAGATGTATGCTTTGGTAAAGGAAGATGCGGAGTAATTGTAAGATAAAACTGAAATGAGGGATAATATGCACGTACATTTCTACGAAACCGCAGATGACACACTTTTAAAATTCGCAGTAATTGTTTCCAAGTCCAATGGTAAATGGGTGTTTTGCAAGCATAAGGAGCGGGATACCTATGAGGTCCCCGGCGGGCATCGGGAGAACGGCGAAACGATTTTGGAGGCGGCAAAGAGGGAATTATTTGAGGAAACAGGAGCCATTGCATTTGATATCAAACCGGTATGCGTATACTCCGTGACCGGAAAAACGAGGGTAAACGAAACGGGCGAGGAAAGCTTCGGAATGCTTTATTATGCGGAAATCAGTGCGTTTGAAAAGGAATTGCATAGCGAAATGGAGCAAGTCTTGCTTCTTGACGAGCTGCCAGGCAAATGGACATACCCGCAGATACAGCCGCTGCTGATTGCCGAAGTGCAAAGAAGACTGTGATATAAAGAAGGGAAGGAACGACACAATGTACCATTTTTTTGTAAATTCGAGCCAAATTTATGACACAAGTGTCATAATTACAGGCGATGATGTCAATCATATTAAAAACGTAATCCGCCTGAAAATCGGCGATGAAATCAGCGTCAGCAACGGAGAGGATGGCAAAGACTATCGCTGTGGGATAGAGGAAATCACGGAAACACAGGTTGTATGCAGACTGCGTTTTATCAAGGAGGACGGCGTGGAGCTGCCCGCAAAGGTGTACCTGTTCCAAGGACTTCCCAAAGGCGACAAAATGGAACTGATCATTCAAAAGATGGTAGAGCTGGGCGTTTACGAAATCATTCCCGTCGCCATGAAACGCTGTGTGGTGAAGCTTGACGAAAAAAAAGCAAAATCAAAGACCGCAAGATGGCAGGGAATTGCAGAGGCCGCCGCAAAGCAGAGCAAGCGCGCCGTTATTCCGCAGGTTCAAAATGTGATGACCTACCGCCAGGCATTGGAATATGCCAAAGATATGGACGTAAAAATTGTACCATACGAAATGGAAAATATACTGGACGGCGCGTCTGGAATGGCAGGTACGAAAAAGATTATGGAAGGCCTGCACGCCGGACAGCGCATTGCCGTTTTTATCGGTCCCGAGGGCGGCTTCGAGGAGGACGAAATTGACGCGGCGATTTCACTTGGCATGAAGCCCGTTACACTTGGAAAACGCATTCTGCGTACCGAGACCGCAGGCATGACAGTTATGGCATGGATCATGTATCAATTAGAAGGGTAATTGGTCCGATTTGTATGTTTTGCCTAAAAATGTGGAAGTTAAATGATAAAATATTAAAAAAATACCAAAAATATTAAAAATATAGGATTTCTTTTTTATAAAAAATTTCTTATAATTTTATTAACAAAATAAAAAGGAGGATTTTATTTATGAAAAAGAAAGTATTATCAGTCATGCTTGCATTGACTATGATTGTATCCGTAACAGCCTGCGGGCTGAAATCGCCGGATACATCGTCAACGGGAGGCGCGGCAGAGCCGGCGCCTGCACAGACACAGGCAGCAGCACCTGCGGAAACAGGCGCGGCAGAGCCGGCAGCGCCTGCAGACACAACAACACCTGCGGCAGAGCCGGAAGTAACCTTAGTATACGCAGAGGTAAACCCGCTTGACACAATTGTTGGACAGACAGCAACGGCATATGCCGATAAGGTTGCAGAGCTTTCCGGCGGTACAATTAAAATTGATATTCAGGCAAGCGGTGTGCTTGGTTCTGAGAACGACGTTTTGGATACCATGTTAGGCGGCGGCGGTACAATACATATGTCTCGTATTTCCGCATTTGCTCTTACAAGCTACGGCGGCGAAAAGTCAATGCTTCTTTCTCTGCCTTACACTTTTGTAAACCGTGAACATTTTTGGTCGTTTGCAACATCGGATTTGGCAGAAGAATTCTTGCTTGAGCCGCATGAGAACGGCAGCGGCGTAAGAGGTCTCTTCTACGGTGAAGAAGGCTTCCGTCATTTCTTTACGACAAAGGAAATCGCCGGCATGGAAGATTTGGCAGGCATGAAGCTTCGCGTTTCCAACGATCCGGTTATGAACGGTCTCGTTGAGTCGCTTGGCGCAAACCCGACGGTTGTATCATTTAACGAGCTTTATTCTGCATTGCAGACAGGCGTAGTTGACGGTGCAGAGCAGCCGATTGCAAACTACAAGTCAAATGCATTCCCTGAAGTTGCTCCGAACCTGATTTTAGACGGACATACACTTGGCGCAATTCAGGTTATCATCACAGATGAAGCTTGGGATTCTCTGACAGAAGAGCAGCAGAACATCCTGGTTGAGGCAGGCGAGTATGCATCACAGTTCAACAGACAGATTTCTGAGGACGCTGAAAATGAAGTTTTAGAGCAGTTAAAGGCAGACGGCGTAAACGTAGTGGAAGTAAGCGACGTTACTCCTTGGCAGGAAGCTGTAAAGGGTGTTATTGAAGAAAACACAAAGGGTCAGGAAGAACTGTATCAGAAGATTCTTGACTTGGCAAAATAAACTTTGAATGCGAAGCATTCTTATCAGGCGTCGCCGCAAAGCGGCGCCTTTTCCCACCTATAAGAGAGGAGGTATTTTATGTCTGCTTTTTTTGAACAGGTTGATAAAATCAAACCGGTATTTGACATTACATATAAAATTGTTCTGTTTGTTTGTAAGCTGTTGCTGATTGCCGATATTTTAATCACGACGATGAGTGTTATCGGCAGATATGTTTCGTTTATTCCGGACCCCGCATGGAGTGAGGAGGTTGTGCTGACTTGTATGGCATATATGGCAGTGCTGTCCGCAGCGCTTGCAATCCGGCGCGGGGCGCATATCCGAATGACAGCGCTCGACCGTTTTCTGCCGCAAGGTCTGCTTCGGTTTTTGGACATTTTGGCAGACGTCTGCGTCTTGATTTTGGCAGTTGTGATGATTGTTGTAGGCTGGAAATATGCGTCGGGACTTGGCGCAAAAGGAAGCTATGTCAGCATGCCGTGGCTTTCAAGATTTTGGATGTATTTTCCGGTGCCTGTAGCCGGTATCGCGATGCTGATTTTTGAGCTTGAAACGCTTTATAATCATTTAAAGAGTATTGTATTAAAGGAGGGGAAAGCATGAGTACACAGACAATGGCAATTTTGGTTCTGCTTGTTAGTTTTGCGGTAATGATTTTTCTGCGCTTTCCAATTGCGTATGCAGTTGCGCTTTCTTCTCTTTTATGTTTATTGTATCAGGGACTGCCGTTTACGACGATTTGCCAGCAGATGGTGAAAGGCATTAATTCGTTTAGCCTGATGGCGGTGCCGTTTTTTATCACAATGGGCTGTCTTATGGGAAGCGGGGGTATTTCGGAAAAGCTCATTGCCTTGGCAAACGCCTGCGTCGGGTGGATGACAGGCGGTATGGCAATGGTAAACATCGTGGCGTCTTACTTCTTTGGCGGTATTTCGGGTTCCGCGGCGGCAGACACGGCTTCTCTTGGAAGTATTCTTATCCCGATGATGGTGGATCAGGGCTATGATGACGATTTTTCGACGGCAGTAACGATTACATCATCATGTGAAGGTCTTTTGGTACCGCCCAGCCATAATATGGTAATCTATGCAATGTCGGCAGGCGGTGTTTCCGTAGGAAGCCTGTTCCTCGCGGGATATATTCCGGGCGCGCTGCTTGCGATTTCGCTGATGATTGGCTCGTATATTATTTCGAAGCGCAGGAATTACCCGAAGGGCGATAAGTTCAGCTTTAAGAATTTAATCAAACAGCTCGGTGTTTCGTTTTGGGCATTGGCAGCGGTTATTATCGTTGTTGTCGGCGTGGTCGGCGGTTGGTTTACGGCGACGGAGTCTGCGGCGGTTGCGGTTATTTACAGTCTCCTTGTAAGCGTGTATATTTATAAGGGACTGGACTGGAAGGGCGTATGGAAGGTATTGGAAAACTGTATTGATACGCTGTCGATTGTATTGATTTTGATTTCGACATCAAGCATTTTCGGTTACTGTCTGACGACGCTGCATGTGCCGGTTCTTGCGTCGGAAGCGATAGTCGGTCTGACGGATAATCCTGTTTTGATTGCGCTGATGTTGAATTTGATTTTGCTTATACTGGGATGTATTATGGATATGGCGCCGATTATTTTGATTGCAACGCCGATTTTACTCCCGATTGCAACTTCAATCGGTATTAACCCGATTCAGTTTGGTATAATGGTTATCTTAAATTGTGGTATTGGTCTGTTAACACCGCCGGTAGGTTCCGTATTGTTTATCGGTTCCGCGGTCGGCAAAGTTAAAATGGAGAAGGTTGTCAAGGCGACGATGCCGTTTTATGTGTGCATGATTGCAGTTTTGCTGCTGCTGACATTCTTCCCGCAGATTACAATGTTTCTTCCCAATTTATTCGGTTAAATTGTTTGAGCGGCTGATTCGCGTGTAAATAGTGTATGTGAGAGAAAGGTATTGGTGTTATATGCGTTATCAATATCAAAGTAAAGTGCGGCCGGTGGATTTTTGGGCATTATCAATGTACCGCACCTACCACTCGCTTGTGGGGGTGTGCAACATTGTTTTTGCCATTGCAATGATCCTTTTAACGGTTCGATTTTGGAATCAGGCAAGCGATGCCGTGCAGGCATTTCTGTTTCTTGCGTGCCTTCTGGTTCCGGTGATACAGCCGCTGGGCGCTTACCTAAAGGCAAAAGCGCAGGTTTCCGTCATTCCGCAGGGAACGCAGCTTGTCTTTGCGGAAGACGGCATCCATGTGACATTGGGGGATAAGAGTGAACAAATCCGGTGGGATAAAGTGAAAGGCGTGCGCAAAGAAGCGGGAATTGTCATTGTTTACACGGACGTCAATCACGGATACATGCTGACAAGACATGTACTTGGCAGAGAACGGGACGACTTTTACCGTTATGTGGAAGCGCGGATAAACGAGTATGCGTTTTCTTCCAAACGGCGCAGTTAGTGCGGGTCAAGCAGTCGGAGGTATTTTATGAGGCAGCGCCTGAAAACGGTATGGAATTCATTAAAAATCAAGCAAAAGATAAAAGCCTTCACTACAATTATATTTTTATTGATTTTCTTATCCATTGTTTTGGCGATTTGGACAGTGAAATATTCCCTGTTTGATTTTTCTGTCATATTAAACAGCAATTCGGTTGCAACCGATTTTGTGCAGTGCATGGAGGAAGAAGAAAGCCTTTTTGTGACTTATGCCAAAACGGGAAAGAAAGACGCGCGTGACGCGTTGGAACAAGCGATTGCGCAGACACAGAAAGTTGTCGAACAGCTTCCGTATGATTATGAAAAGACGGGAGAAGCGCGTTATGCCAAGACATGGTCAATATTAAATATGTATCAGGTATATTGTACAAAAAGGGATCGTATTCTGAATGGAGGAGAGCGGACATTAGAGTATATCACCGATTTGTATGAAGTATACGATATGCAGAATTATCTGCAAAATTACGCCAAACTGCTGATGCGGGATACGCTGGAGGACGGGGTCAGTGTTTATGCAGGGAAAGTCCGGATGATTATGGTGCTGCCGGCATTGCTGCTATTGTTTGAGCTTCTTTTTTTCTTCTGTACGCGAAAGCTTGCGGAGCTGCTCAATATCTCGATTGTTTCCCCTGTCGTGGAGTTGGCGGAGGCTTCCCGAAGAATTGCGGAAAATGATTTTTTTATTGATGACATTAAAGTACGGAGTGAGGATGAATTGGGCGAACTGGTGGTTGCTTTTAATAAAATGAAATATGCCACCGGCGAATATATCATGGCACTGGAGGAGCGGCGAAAGGCAATGGATTTGTACCATGCCGAGGAACTTGAAAAGATTAAGATTGCGGCACGTCTTGATGCGATGGAGTTGGATTTGTTAAAGAGCCAGATTAATCCGCACTTCCTTTTTAATACGCTGAATGTAATCGGCGGTATGGCGGATTTGGAGGGCGCGCAGACGACGGAGGCAATGATACAGTCGCTGAGTTTTTTATTCCGATACAACTTAAAGACACCGGAGAAAAAGGTGTCGCTGGCACGGGAGTTAAAGATTGTCAGGGACTATATGTTTTTACAGGAAATGCGGTTTGGCGGCAGAATTATGTATGAAATTGACTGCCAAACGGACGCGGAGGTTGTGCTGATTCCGACCTTTACATTTCAGCCTCTTGTGGAGAATGCGATTATACACGGTCTTGCGCCGAAAGAGGAGGGCGGCAGGATTTTAATCCGTGTTCGGGAACGGCATGGCAGGATATGCATTGTCGTGGCGGACAGCGGCGTCGGAATGGATTTGGATGCGCTGCGTTGTCTTAGGCAGGAGCTGCGGGGAAACGAGACGGGGCGGACAGACCGGACGAGCATCGGGCTTTCCAATATTTATAAGAGAGTTCATATGATGTATCAAAATGGCACAATGAGAATACACAGCAAATGCGGACGCGGCACGATTATCAGAATTTGGATAGAAGATGAAAGGGGAAATCATGGTGGAAAATGAAATATGCCGTATTTTAATTGCCGATGATGAACCGATTGAACGAATGGTAATCAGTAAGGCAGTGCGCAATTATTTCGGAGACGAGCTTGAGATTGTTGAAGCCGAAAACGGTCGGGAAGCAATTGCGCGGTTTTTGGAGCAGGATTGTCAGATTGCGCTGTTGGATATTTCCATGCCGGGAATTGACGGCTTGGAGGCGGCAGAAAAAATCCGAAAGGAAAATCCGGCGTGCAGCATTATTTTTTTAACCGCGTACGACGAGTTTGAATATGCGAAAAGGGCAATTAAAGTGCGCGCGATGGACTACCTGTTAAAGCCAAGTGCGAAAGACGAGTTGATTGCGGTTTTGGAGGAAGCTGTGTATGTAAGCAGGCACAGTACGAAAGAGGTGACTTCTTTGCAGAGGACAGAAACGGAAGAAAAAGACGAAAAACAGGAAGTGATAAAAAATCAGGTTTTGGCAGAGCATATACGGGAGTATATCGAGGCGCATTACATGGAGGACATTTGCCTGCAGGATGCAGCAAAGCAGCTTCATTATTCGGATGCGTATTTTTGCAGGTTTTTCAAGCAGAATTTTGATAAAAACTTTATCGTGTATTTGTCGGAGCTGCGAGTGGAGAAAGCAAAAGAATTATTGTCGGATGTTACGATTAACATTAAGGAGATCGGGCAAAGAGTCGGGTACCGCGATTCAAGCTATTTTACCAAGGTTTTTAAGCGGGTTACAGGCATGACGCCGAGCGAGTATCGATACGGCGCATCAATGTGAGACTGGACAGAGTGAGAGGCATATATGGGAACAGGAAATCGGAGCGGGAAAAAAGTGTATTTGTTTTTGGCGATGGCGGCAGCAGTAGGATTGTGTGCCGGTTTGTTCCTGTTTCAACAGACAAAAGCGGTTGTGCCAAAGTATGTCTTTACTTACGCTGAAAATCAAACAAAGGATTATCCTACGACAATGGGCGGCATGAAGTTTGCCGCGTTGGTGGGGGAGCGTACACAGGGGCGCATTCGGATACTGGTTCAGGCGGAGGGCGTACTTGGTTCTGAGACGGAGGTAATCCGGCAGATGCGATACGGGGGTATTGATTTTGCACGTATCTCGCTGGCGCAGGTGGCGGACCATATTCCTGAAATGAATGTGCTGCAGCTTCCGTATCTGTATGAAGATGCGGACCATATGTGGCGGGTTTTGGATGGGGAAATCGGTGAACGGTTTCTGCACTATCCGGAGCAGTATGACTTAATCGGACTTTCGTGGTACGACGCGGGGGCGCGCAATATCTATTGTTCGACAAAACCGGTGCGGACCTTGGAGGATATTAAGGGATTGAATATCCGCGTGCAGGAGTCGGACACCATGTCGGAAATGATAACTGCATTGGGAGCCGTTCCGGTCAAGATTCCGTATGATCAGGTGTATGCGGCATTGGAGCGCAGGCAGGTAGACGGCGCGGAAAATAACTGGTCATCTTATGAGGCGATGCAGCATTACGAGGTGGCACGCTACTATACGGTGGATGAGCATATTCGTATTCCGGAGATGCAGATTTGCGCGAAGCATACATGGGAGCAGCTCTCGGAAGAAGACAGGGTTATTATTTTGGAATGTGCGAAAGAGTCGGCGCTCTATGAGCGCAGGCTTTGGAAAGAGTACGAGCGGACGGCGCGGGAGACGGCGCTTGAAAATCAAGTGGAGGAGATTGTGCTTTCCGCGCAGGAGAAGAAAAAATTTCAGGACGCGGTGAAACCGCTTTATGAGCGGTATGATGCGGAGTATGGCGAGGATATTGCGCAGATACGCGCCTTGGGGAATTTGAATAAAAAAGAGTGACAGACAGGAAAGGAAATATAAGAAAATGGGTTATCTGAAAACTGCGGACGAAAAAAAGCAATTGTGCTTTACGTATTTGGCATTTATGCTAAACGGTGTATTGGCGTTGTCGATTGGCTCTCTCCTGCCGTTTATACGGGAGGCGAAGGGATTAAACTATGCATTTGCAGGTCTGATTGTCAGCCTGCATTCCGTTGGAAACCTGTTTTCGAGCTTTGCATCGGGGACGCTTTCCGTGTTTTTGGGAAGGAAGAAGAGCATTCTGCTGTTTAATGCCTGCTATGCAGTTGCTTATGTGATGATTTTGTTTGGAAATGGCAATCTGATGCTGGCGCTTGCGTTTCTGATGACGGGACTGGCAAGAGGCGCGTCAAGCAACTTTGGAAATTATACCGTGAACAGCATTGCGCCGGGACGGGCTGGTTTTTTGAATGCGCTTCATGCGATGTTTTCCATCGGTGCGTTTTCGTTTCCGATTTTGCTGACCGTTTTAACGCGCACCAATGCGGACGGCTGGGTTTATGCATGTTATTTCATGATTGCAATGGGCGTGCTGAGTTGGATTTTGTACTTTATGGTTCCGATTTCGGAGCCTGTAAAGGAGAAGACAGAGAAGAAGAAAAATGACAGTGGTGTCGGTTTTTTTAAGGAACCGTTGTTTTATCTGTGTACGTTTACGCTGTTTTTTTATCTGTGCGCGGAACAGGGTGTTATCGGCTGGCTGATAACGTACTTTGTGGATACGCAATTACTGAGTGATGCGCTGTCACAGCTTATGGCAAGCGTTTTGTGGGTGATGATTTTAGCAGGCAGACTTACCGCAGCCGCGCTGTCAGGGAAAGTGGAAAAGCAGAAGCTTTTGCTTGTCATGGGCATCGGTTTTGTGGGATTCTTCTTTTGGCTGTTGTTCTCGAAGAGCACGGTGCCAATTATTATCGGCATTATGGGTTTTGGCTACAGTATGGCGGGGATTTATCCGACAACCGTGTCGTTTTGCGGCAGACTGATACAGAAGTATTCGATGGCATGGAGCTTTATTCTGACGCTGGCAAGTTTTGGGTCGATTTTGATGCCGATGATTATCGGACGGATTGCTGAGAGCGCGGGCATTGCGTACGGAATGAGCTCGATTGTCGTGGTGGTGCTGATTGACCTGGCTTTGATTGTGGCATTGAATTTTTATATCAGGCGGCACAGGGAGGCGTTTGCCGAATAAAAACGGCAGGCTGTCTATCAATCAATGGTTTTAATAATGGTTTTAATAACGGTAACAATTGAAAAAATATAGTTGGGAAAGAAAGGAGCATATTTTTATGGAAATGACATTACGGTGGTACGGGAGCAAATCGGATTCGGTGACGCTGGAGCAGATTCGGCAGATTCCGGGAGTAAAGGGCGTAATTACGACGCTTTACGACACGGCGCCCGGCGATGAGTGGAGCCTTGAGGACATCCGCGCGCTGAAGGCGGAGGTAGCCGCAGGCGGACTGCACATTGCGGGCATTGAGAGCGTGAATATTCATGATGCGATTAAGATTGGCTTGAAGGAGCGCGACAAGTATATTGACAATTATATCAAGACACTGGAGAAGCTGGGGCAGGAAGATATTCATATGGTGTGCTATAATTTCATGCCTGTGTTTGACTGGACGAGAACGGAGCTTGCAAGAAAGCGTCCCGACGGCTCGACGGTTTTGGCATACCATCAGGAAACGGTTGATAACTTAAATCCCGAAAAGATGTTCGAGTCAATTTCGGGCGATACGAACGGCTTTGTGATGCCGGGCTGGGAGCCGGAGCGCATGGAGCGGATTAAGGAATTGTTTGGGTTGTATAAGGATGTGGACGAGGAAAAGCTGTTTGCGAATTTACAGTATTTCTTGGAGGCGATTATGCCTGTTTGCGATAAGTATGATATTAATATGGCGATTCACCCTGACGATCCTGCGTGGAGTGTGTTCGGACTGCCGCGTATTATCACGAACCTGCCGAATATCCAGCGAATGATGAAGATGGTGGACAATCCGCATAACGGCGTTACGTTCTGCTCGGGCTCTTACGGAACCAATCCGGATAACGATCTGCCGGGTATGATCAGAGCGCTTGAGGGACGCGTACACTTTGCGCATGTGCGCAATTTGCAGCACAATTATCCGGGTGATTTTGAGGAAGCGGCACATTTGTCGTCGGACGGAAGTTTTGATATGTATGAGATTATGAAGGCGCTTTACGATATTGGATTTGAGGGTCCGATTCGTCCCGACCACGGTCGTATGATTTGGGGCGAGGTGGCGATGCCGGGCTATGGATTGTATGACAGGGCGTTAGGCGCGACTTACCTGAACGGTTTATGGGAAGCGATTACGAAAAGTAATACGAGATAGCGGGCTGAGAAAGGAACGGGTTTATAATGTGAAAAATAAATTTTTCACACGGCAAATTTGTGCTTAGGGCACAAATTCGCAGACTGAGAAAGGAGCATGGTTATCAATATGAGATTAGATAAAACAGGTTTACAGGAACGCGAGGCGTGGAAAGCACTGGGGTATCATGTGCCTTCGTATGACAGGGAGCAGTTGACTGAGAATACGAAGAAAAATCCCGAGTGGATTCATTTTGGCGCGGGCAATATTTTCCGTGCGTATCAGGCGAACCTGATGCAGCAGCTGATGGAAGAGGGAAAGAGCGACACGGGATTAATCGTGGCGGAAGGTTTTGACTATGAAATTATTGAAAAGATGTACCGCCCGCATGACGATTACAGCATTCTTGTCACGTTAAAGGGCAACGGCGAAGTAGAGAAAACGGTGATTGGGAGTATCGTGGAGTCGCTGATTTTGGACAGTGAAAATGACGAAGAGTTTTCCCGTTTAAAGGAGATTTTTGCCGCGCCGTCGCTGAAAATGGCAAGCTTTACGATTACGGAAAAAGGCTATAGTCTTGTGGACGGCAAGGGTGATACGCTGCCCGCGGTTGCACGGGATTTGGAGAACGGACCCGCAAAACCGGAGAGCTATTTGGGTAAAGTCTGCGCATTGGTGTATGAGCGGTATCTTAAAGGACAGCTTGCGCTCGCGCTTGTGAGTATGGATAATTGTTCGCACAACGGCGACAAGCTGAAAGCGGCGGTGACTGCGTTTGCGGAAGCTTGGGTAAAAGCTGGTACGGCGGAGGCTGCTTTCTTGGAGTATGTAAACGATACCTCCAAACTGACGTTCCCTTGGAGCATGATTGACAAGATTACGCCGCGTCCCGACCCGAAGGTAGAGGCGATTTTGGAGGCGGATAATATTGAGGGGCTGGAAAAGGCAGTGACGAGCAAGAATACATGGGTTGCGCCGTTTGTGAATGCGGAGGAGTGCCAGTATCTTGTAATTGAGGACGCGTTCCCCAACGGCAGACCTGCTTTGGAAGAAACGGGCGTGATGTTTACCGCGCGGGAAACGGTGGATAAGGTAGAGAAAATGAAGGTATGTACCTGTCTTAATCCGCTGCACACGACGCTTGCGGTGTTTGGGTGTCTGCTGGGGTATGAGCTGATTTCCGAAGAAATGAAAAATCCGGCGCTGAAGAAACTGGTGGAGCGTATCGGGTATCAGGAGGGATTACCGGTGGTTGTAAATCCTGGAATTTTGGAGCCGAAACAGTTTATCGACGAGGTTTTGCAAATGCGTATTCCGAATCCGTTTATGCCTGACACGCCGCAGCGCATTGCGACAGATACGTCGCAGAAATTGTCCATCCGGTTTGGCGAGACGATTAAGGCGTATATGGCTTCGGAGGATTTGGATGTGAATACACTGGAAGGCATTCCGATGGTATTTGCGGGGTGGCTGCGGTATCTGATGGGGGTTGATGATAACGGGAAGGCGTTTACGCCAAGTCCTGACCCGCTGTTGGAGACGCTGACGCCGATGCTTGCCGATGTGAAGCTTGGAGAGGCTTGCGATGTGAAGGCAGTGACAGCGCCGATTTTGAAGCGTGCGGATATTTTCGGCGTAGATTTGACGCAGAACGTGCTTGGCGAGAAGGTGACAGCGCTGTTTGGCGAGATGATAGAGGGCGTTGGCGCGGTTGCGAAGGTTTTGGAACGTTTTAATCAATAGAAAACAATAATAAACATCCCACAGTTTTTCTCTTGTTAGAACAACTGTGGGATTTAGTCTCTTCGAAGCGGTTTAACAAGCAGGAATTGGCGTTGGTCCAGCGGCTTTTTGCAGATAGGGAATTGCTGTCAACAATCGCCAAATCATTAAAGATTAATAACACTTGTATAGAAAGTTTATAAAAGGTGTTAGTGATTATAAAAACACAAAGGAGATTTCCACATGAGCTGGTCATGGAAAACAAAACCGAGAAGTATTATAAAAACAATACAATGGTTTCCGTATTTTGCATCCTTAAAGGGTGAAAATTGGAATAAAAAGTCTGTTCATATAAGTAAGAAAGACAAAAAAGCGATTCACCCGATAAGAAGAACTTACATTCATTCTGCACACAGTGATGAGGACGTTTGGCTTTCCTCCATATCTTTAAAGGATTATTTATCCGGTAAAAAAGATGAAAAAGAGACAGAAGCGAACGGACGCATGGATAAAGGGACGTATGAATTCTTTGGATTCGGATATGTAAAAGAAAACGGCGCCATTGCGGTTACAGAAGTCGGAGACAAAATTGTTCAGGGGACGTTTGATGATGAAGATTATTTAAAACAACTGTTAAAACTACGGCTGCCTAATTTTGTCTATAATAAATCAAAAATGAAGGACGCAAAATTCATATTTCCCATGCAAATAATTTTGAAAGCATTTGAAAGATATGAAAGTCTGAACAGAAGTGAATTAGCTTTTATCTTCGGCTGTGATGACGCGGCAGATATACCCAAAACAATGGATGCAATTGGGAAATTTAAGGAAGCATATGCGGAGCTGAAAAATAAGAATGACATTGCCGGGGTAAAAAACTTTTCAGCAGTATTTATCAAAATATATACGGAAATATGGAAAATAAAGTCGACAGTTATTATGATTATGCGGAGGCATTATCAAGAACACTGCTGTATACAGGATTATTTGCTTCCTCAGGAAGAAGCATTGCGACGAAGATTCGAATTGCGGTACATTCGAAGGCAAAAGTAAAAATGCTTCAGGAAAAATTTGCGTTTAATTGCCCAGAACATACTTCTCTTGATACTTATATGAAATGGTTCGGAGATACGCATAATGTGACATTACCCTGGGAAAATCCTGAGGAAAGAAAAACTATTATTGCGGAAAAAGCAGCAATTCTTAAAGCAAAACTCAGGGAAGAGGATGAACCGTACCAATGTAAGGTGGAAGTGTCGTTAGCAGAAATTCAAAAAATTGTCTCTAAAGCGGCGCAGACATCGGATACAGGAGAGCTAAAGACATTTGAGAACATCTTAAGTGACGCAATTGTCTCTCATAATGAAGAATGTTTTGTTAAATATTTATCAAAGACTGATGACGAGAGAAAGCGCATTTTAGACAAGTTTGATGATATTTTGGCAAACGACGATATGAGTGCGCTATGGCTTGAGGTGAATACTTGGAAATCACTTATTGCAATTTCCGGAGAACAGGTTGTAAAAAGAAATTTTAAAATAGAGGATGATTTAACGCCAAAGAGTTTTGCGCCGGGAGTCGGAAATACACCGGATATGGAATTATATAAAAACGGATATATTATTGTTCCCGAAGTGTCTCTTATGACAGGGGTGCGCCAGTGGGAGCATGAGGCATCCAGCGTTATTGACCATGTATTGAGTTTTATGAATGAAAACAAAGAAAAGCAGGTGCTTGGAATGTTTCTGTCGTCCCGCATTCATGTCAGGACAATGTGGCAGTTTTTTATTTTAAACAGGGAAAGCTGGATCGGAGCGCCGGTGCCTGTTATTCCGCTGACAATTGAACAATATATTGATATAATAAGCTTTATCTATCAACATGAATGTGATATTGACGCGCTGAAAGAGCTGCTTGCGCAAATTGCGGGCTGCTCCGTATCCTGTGAGCATTATAATGATTGGGAACAGCAAATTAAGCGTTGTATTTGCCTGTGGAAGCAAAAGAAAGAATTATGACATCCTCAATCATGTGCCGCCAATTTAACAAAATCGTCCGGTAATAATGCCTTGACTTTGGATTTCTCATAATCTTTTACATTCCTAATATATCACCGCATTGAAATTTTTGTTGAGTAAGCCTTCCAAACACGCTATAATATTAATAGGCATGACAGCATGTTTTTTCTGCATAAGTTATACTAAAGCAATAAGAGAACGGTTTAGGAGGAAATGGTCATGGAAAAGAAACTAAGAGTTATTGTAGAGAACTGCCCCCAAAATCACAGCTGTCCGTCAGTGGAAATCTGTCCGGTCGGCGCGCTGACACAGAAGGGCTTTCAGGCGCCGACTGTCGATCATGAAAAGTGTATCCGGTGCGGTAAATGTTCGGGCTTTTGCCCCAAAAAGGCATTGGTTTTGGAGTAGGGGCTGCGGATATGCAAAAGATATTGGTAGTGGACGACGCGGAGGTAAACCGTGAAATCCTGTGTAATATGTTAAAAAACGATTATATTGTGGAAATGGCGCAGGACGGGGAGGAGGCGCTTTATAAGCTGGAAAAATGCCATAAGGAAACGGCGGCGCTTCTCTTGGACCTGCAGATGCCAAAGCTCGACGGATTCGGCGTGATTGCGCACATGCAGAAAAACGGTTGGATTGACAGGGTACCAATTTTGATTATCAGCGGTGAACGTGCGGTCGAGGTTGAAAACCAATGTTTTCAGCTGGGCGTTTCTGATTTTATCCATAAACCGTTTGAAGCCTCTATTGTCAAAAACAGGGTAAGAAATACGATAGAAATGTTTAACCGCAAAAACCAGCTTGAAATCCGGTTAGAGGAGCAGTCCAAAATTATCCGTCTGCAGGAGGCTCGTTTGGGGCGGCTGGAGCCGTTTAACAAAATGATGATTGAGTACAGTTCGGCGATTATGGAGGTTGAGACAAGGCTTAAAGTGCTCAACGCCATGTTTTCCGAAGAGTATAAAAGAAATCCGTTTGAGTCGATTAAGAGCAGGCTGAAAAAAACTGACAGCATTTACAAAAAACTGGAACGGAAAGGCTATCCGGTTACAATAGAAAATATTAGGGAATATGTGGTGGACGTGGCAGGGCTGCGCGTAATCTGTTCCTTTCCGGATGATATTTACCGCCTGGCGGGGCTTTTAATCCGGCAGGATGACATTATTCTGCTAAAGGAAAAGGATTACATTAAGTCGCCGAAATCAAACGGTTACCGCAGTCTTCACCTGATTTTAAGTGTCCCTGTTTTTTTGCCGAACGAGAAAAAGTATATTAAGGCGGAAGTACAGTTTCGGACAATCGCGATGGATTTTTGGGCAAGCCTGGAGCATAAGCTGCGGTATAAAAAGGATATTAATAATACGGAAGAGATTGAGCAGCAATTAAAAGCGTGTGCGGATTCCATTGAAGCGTTGGATTATCAGATGCAGGAAATCCGTAATAAAATTGATCATCCGGCAGAGACTGCCTTGGGCGGGAACACTTGAAAAGAGTGTTCCTGTTTTCGTTTTTATGAATTGGGCAGGAAAGAAAATGATGCAATTATGATACAATTATGATACAAATTTGGTGCGTTGGAGCCATACAATGGAATTAACGAAAAATGGCAGATTCGGAATGTATCAGGACACAAGGGGGATAAAAAGATGCGGAAAAAACAAACAAAAATCACGGTCATTGCACTTAGTGTACTGCTTGGACTAAGCGGATGCGGAAGTCTTGGCGCATCCAAAGGCTATAAGGACTATACCGTCAAAAAGGAACAGTACGTCGCAGAGTATACGGAACAGTACGATTATTGGGACGTCGTCACGGTAGAGTATCCAATTCTGTCGGGAATTGACGGGGAACAGACGGAGGCGATTAACAAGACGCTTTACGACATGGCAATGGAAAAAGTAAACTACTGGCATCTCACACCGAATGAGGAAGTCAAGGCATTGCAGGAAGAGTATTCCATTTACAGCAGCGATGTGCACTGCAATGTTGACTTTCACAGTCAATACCTGCTGAGCGTAGGCTTTCAGGAAGCCTATGCACCCGTTTCGCCGGTGTACTACGTCCATATGACGCAGCGGTGTGCCAACATCAACCTGATGACAGGCGAGCAGTATCAGCTTACCGATATTTTCAAAATTGACGACAGCTTTATGGAGCTTTGGTGCAAACAGTTGGAGGCGGACGGAAATTATGACGGTGTGATTACCAATGACGAGGACGTGCGTGAGACATTTGCCGCATGGTTTTTGGGAGAGGACAAGGAGGCAGAGGAATCTTATATCTTTACGCCGTTTTTTTACATAGACGAAAACAAGGACTTTGTTATCGGAATTTCATACGATCCAAAGATAAATAAAATTGCAGGCAATGTACCGAAGGATAACAGCTTTTTCGGGCATTTTGCGGCGGCGGACCTGGAACCGCTGCGCACGGAGTCGGAATTTTGGGAGTTGTATGACAAGTCGGAGAATATCGGTGAGGTTGTGGAATGTGAGGAACTACAGGAAAATATTTGGTTAGGGGAGAACGCAGGCGTATGGGATTATTGGAAAGAACGGCAATAACGAAAATAACAAGGATAACAATGCTTGCGGGAATTTTGGCATTGGGCAGCGCTGCGTCGGTGTGTGCGAAGGAACCGTACCAGACGCGCTATCAGGTATCGCAGGAAGAGCGTGAAGACTACACCGTGCTGACGGAAGACCTGGGAGAATATACAGTGCGCGAAGGTGACAGTCTTTGGCGCATTTGTGAGAAACTTATGGGGGACGGCGAAGCGTATCGTTTGCTTGCGGGACAGAATGCGGACATAGTAAAAAATCCCGATTTGATTTATCCTGACATGAATTTACAAATTAACCGCAATGTCTATGTGAAAAAGCGGACAGGCGTAAACGGCATCAAAACGCCGGAGTACCGGCTTGGAACACCGGAAAATTGGGCATTTGGTATTTTGGAAGAGGGCGGGGCATTTTCCAATTATGCGTTTTATGCGCGAAAGGCGGACGGAAATGTTGTCTGTTTGCTGCGTGACAAAGAGGAAGCGGGAATAAAAAGCCTGTCGGATTGGGAGCACTGTCAGGAATTGATTACAGATTATGTGGATGCGCATTATAAAAAGCAGGTTTCGGATTTAACGTTTCACCAGTATCAGTCGGAGAACGGAGCGGATATTTATTTGTTTTCTTATTGCTATGCGATTGACGGGGCACAGTACGGATATACGGGCAGCCTGGACGTTCATGTCTGTGAGGCGATCTGTCAGACACAGCATATTCAGGCGGAGCTTACGGGATTTCAACTGGAGGAAGGCATTGAGGATCTTGTGCTTTACATGGCGGGAAATTTTGAGGAGCTTACGGAGGCGGACGGCGCGGATTCTTCCGTAAACGGTTATAATGTTCAGTTAAGTCCGTCCGAGCCGTGGGCAGTTGCGGGGATTCACAATCCGTTTGTGTGGGTTGAAGAATATTATGACGGAATTTGCAGTCAACTATCCAATCTGCCGCCGGAGAAGAAAAGCGTGCGGGAGCGGATTTTGGACTGATGATAAGATGAAAATATGAGGGATAATGCAATGAAGAAGTACGAAAAGATAAGAGAATGGGGCAGACATGCATGGGGGATTTTCGCCATAGCTGCGGCTGCAATGATTTTGACAGGATGCAGCGGTTCCGAATTACAGGACACGGCAGCAGGACAGGCAAGGACGGAGGAATCATCCATAGAAGTTGTTGATTTTAATGATGTGGATAAAACTTCAATGGAGGATCCGACATCAGGGCAGCAGTCGCAAATACAGGAAATGAAAGAACAGGACACCGCCAGCCTGAATACCGAAACGGCGGAAGAAAACACGGTCAAAAAACAACCGCCGGAAGGCTTCGAACTGAAGTTTGCATCAGACGACTGGGGACTTTCTTTTGGCGAGCCCGGGACACAATCCGTAGGAAACGCCTCAGCGCAGGACCTTGCGTGGTATGACGCTTATTATGTGGGAGATGACAGCGAGAAGGTCATTTACCTCACGTTTGACTGCGGATACGAGAACGGCAACACGGAGCCGATTTTGGACGCGCTTCAAAAACATCATGTAGAAGCAGCCTTTTTTGTGGTAGGGCATTTCTTGGAAACGGCGCCTGATTTGGTCAGGCGTATGGTTGATGAGGGTCACACAGTGGGCAATCACACTTACCATCACCCCGATATGTCGTCAATCTCGGACAAGGCGGCATTTCAAAAAGAGCTGGATGATGTTGCAAGCCTGTTCTATGAAATTACTGGCACGCAGCTTTCAAACTATTACCGCCCGCCGCAGGGCAAATGCAATGCCGCAAACGTTAAAATGGCGCAGGAAATCGGCTACAGCACTATTTTTTGGAGCCTTGCCTATGTGGACTGGGACACCGAAAAACAGCCAAGCCACGCGGAGGCGTTTGACAAATTGACAGCGCGCATTCACCCGGGTGCAATTGTGCTGCTGCACAACACGTCGCGGACAAACGGCGAAATCTTAGATGAACTGCTGACAAAGTGGGAGGAGATGGGGTATACGTTTCGACCTTTGTCAGACTTGGATTTGTGTGAAACAAAATAGACAGCACAACTAATGTCCCTCGAGCATGCGATGCAGCCTCTATAGCTTTACCCAAAACATGTCTAAACACTTGTCTGGTTTGGTAAAATCTGCTATGATAAGAAGCGGGGACGAAAAAACGCCGAGTATAAAGAGGAGTTCGTGTATGACAACGAGAGAAGAGGCATTGGCTTACTGTCTGACATTTCCAAATGTTTATCAGGACGCGCCGTTTCACGATGATAACTGGCAGCTTGCCCGTTATAAAAAGAATAAGAAAACCTTTGCGCTGGTATATGAGCGCGGGGGGAGCATATGGGTAAACGTAAAAGTCGCTCCGGAATGGAGGGACTTTTGGCGTCAGACGTATGAGGCGGTGATACCGGGCTGGCATCAGAATAAAGAGCACTGGAATACCATTATCCTTGACGGTTCCGTTCCCGAAAACGACATCAAACGTATGATAGCGGAAAGCTATGATTTGATTGTAGGGAAAGCAGCACGCAAAACCGTGCGTAAAACAAAGAAAATCGTTCAAGATTAAGGAGGGATTTATTCGGCATGAGCATGAAAAAGAAAGCCGGTCTTTTATGGTGCGCATTCGTGGTATGTCTGATTGCCACGGTTGTGATGTGGTTTGTTGTGGACAGGCAGGAAATTGAGTATGAGGAAGTCGAGGTGCGCGTTTTGGATGCGGTGACAAAGCAGGTCAGAAACCGTACCACAGGTACTCACACGGACTTTTATGAAGTTACGGTAGAGTACAACGGAGAAAAGCACAAGCTTGAAAACGCGTACAATACATATCAATATCCGCAGGGAGCAACGGTTACGGCATACTTGGCTAACAACGGCAGACTGTTTGCGAATATAGAGGGCGTATCTTCCACAACACCCCTTGCGACCGTTTATTTCGTATGTCTGTTCGGAAGCTTCGGATTGTTATTCGCGGCAGCAATTTATTCAGGAAAAGCAAAACAGGAAAGGATGGCGTCAAAATAAATGAAAACAATTAGAAAAAAAATAAACATTATGGCACTGCTGTTAACTGTATTGGTCATGATGACGGCAGGCTGCGCATCAGGAGAAAAGGCAAAAGAGGAGGAGAAGCCGGAGGCAGTGCTGTATCCGGTTTCCATTGACGGTACGGAAATCCGTGTCGGGGAAACGACAGTGCAGGCATTGCTGGATAAAGGCTTGAAGGTTACGGTATCCGAAATGACGCCGGATAAACAGTTTAATGAGTATGAGATTGATCCGGAGGAAATGCTGGAGGCTAATTCCTACTATTCCGGTGCATCTATTTGGCTGACGGACTCGACGTTTGCACATGTTTCACTTGCCACAGGTGAGGAAGACATTCGAATGGGTGACGCGGTGATTGCCTATATGGAAATTTCGCTGAGCACTACGGATAAGACAGGGTTGGATAAAATCGCGTTCAATAATGTTCCCGTTACGGAGCTTTCAAGAGAAAAGGCAGGGGAAGTATTTCCTGACTTTACAGGCGATCAAAACATGTGGTTTTCCCAGCCGACAATGATTGAGTACCAGTATTTTATGGGTTTTGGCGCAGACGGTATGCTGACGAAATTCTCCGCGAAAAAGGATTATGACGTGGATTACAGCAGTAAGTGACAAGGGAATAAAACGGTGTAAAGTCCATTTCATATAGGATTTTACGCCGTTTTCGTGCCGCCATAATTCCCTTTTCCTTTCAAAGTAATCGTTGCTTTGCCCTTCTTCACATTATCCGTGCAAAGGACAATATCGTAGTCTTCGTCGCGCAGCTTCTTGCCGGCAAGCGTTACCTTAATCTGTTTTTTATTAGGAGTAATCGTATCGCCCGTATAAGTCTGTGCCGGGATTTCGACTTTTGCGGATTTGATGTCGGCTTTTACAATGCGGAATGTTCCCTGAAAGGTTCCCGTATAACCGTTCCCGCTGCCATGCTTTAGCGTAATGCGAATCTGCGTATCTGCGGGGAGAATATCCGCGTCCGCCACGGGAGCGCCCGCCTTTCCGGTATATATCCTGTCACATGACACGAGTGTCATTTTTGATAAATCCTGTGGATGAATGGTAAAGTTAATCTTAATTTTGCCTTTAAAGCTTCCCTTGCCGTTGCATTTTTACAATACATTTATTTTAATAACGCAAATTAATTAATGCTTTACACCTTTTACAGTATCTGCTATGATTAAGATGTAACAATCAGTATCGGTTATCAATGAAAGTAGGCGATTGTATGACAGGAAAAGAAATAGTAAACCTCATTCGTAAATTACGCGAAAAAGGCATAGACAGCGAAGAGATTTTAAAAATCATCGAATATATTGAAACACATGAACCACGTGAAGACAGCGAAATATGATGGCAATTTAATATCAGTCTCAAAAAGGTGTAAGTTTTTACACCTTTTTCATTTGTAAGCGCTTTTCGTTGCTGACAGAAAATCGAACATATGTTATATTGGAAGACATAATTAGAACAAATATTCGATTGAACGCTTTAAGAATAATTGATATAATAAAGGAGAACAATACACGTGTCGGAAACAAAAATAAACAGGAAATATAAGGACAGACTTTTCTGTCTCCGTTTTGGCTCAGAGGAATACAAAGCGGATATGCTGTCTTTATACAACGCACTGAACGGAACAGCTTACAAAAATGCAGCGGATATATCCATTGTCACAATTGAGGATGTCATATACATAAAGATGAAAAATGACGTTTCCATTCTGCTGGACGGAAACATGCCCCTGTGGGAGCAGCAGAGTACCTTAAACCCCAATATGCCCGTAAGAGGGCTGATGTACTTTGGAAATTTATACGACAGTTACATCAAGACAAACGAGCTGAACATATACGGAACAAAACTGCAGAAAATACCGACGCCGCAGTACGTTGTGTTTTATAACGGAAATGAAAAGAGTGAGGCGGTAGTGGAATTGAAGCTGTCAGACGCTTTTATCAATGAGAGTAAAGGCGGTTTTGAGTGGACGGCGGTTGTTTATAACCTTAACAAAGGAAAAAATAATGAGCTGCTGGAGCGCTGCAAGCCGTTATCAGAATACATGGAACTGGTGAACCGCATACGGGAGAACCAAAAAAGCGGAATGGATATAAAAAGCGCAGTAAATGCAGCAGTTGATAGTTGTATAGCGGATGGAATTATGAAAGAATTTCTGACAAAGCATAAATCGGAGGTGATGAGCGTGTGCCTGACGGAATTTGATGAGAAAGTGTTTGTAAAAGGAATACGGGAGGAAGGATTTGAGGAAGGAATAGAAAGAGGAAGAGCGGAAGGAAGAACAAGAGGAAAGGCAGAAGCAATTCTTGAGTTACTGGAAGATTATGGCGCGCCATCTGAAACATTAAGAGAACTTATCATGCACCAAACGGACTTAGAGGTGCTAAAGCAATGGAACAAAATCGCCGCGAGAGCAAAATCAATAGAAGATTTTGAAGAAAAGATTGGTTTGATTGAGAAGCCTTACATTAAAATTTAAGTCGTGAGCGATGTTTACAAAACCGGCGTCTCCCTCCGATACGTGAGCGGAGTAACGCCGGTTTTAAACCTATATAGGATATAAAACCTGTTTTGCCGCAACACTTGTAATCAACCTGTTTTGCGTATATAGTTGAAATAAATAATTCTAAGAAAGGGCAATGACAAATGAAACACATTCTGCTAATCGAAGACGACCTAAGCCTAATCAACGGGTTATCTTTCGCAATCCAGAAACAAGGCTACGAAATAACTGTCATCCGCACCGCCGCGGAAGCCGGCGTCGTATGGACAAACAAACGCTTCGACATGGTAATCCTGGACGTCTCCCTTCCTGACGGTTCCGGCTATGACATCTGTAAAAAAATACGCCGGGTCTCAAACGTCCCGATTATTTTTTTGACCGCCGCAGACGAGGAAACCGACATTATCATGGGACTTGACATCGGCGGTGACGACTACATCACAAAACCCTTCAAACTTGCCGTACTAATGTCGCGTATCAACGCCCTGCTGCGCCGAAGCAGTAATTTTTGCGAAGCAGACACACAGCTTATTTCCGGCGGGATACGGGTAGAGCGTTTAAAAGGAAAAGTATACAAAAACGACACAGAGATTGACCTGACGGCAGGCGAATACAAGCTCTTATGCCTTTTTATGGAAAATCCCGGCGTCGTTCTGTCTTCCGAGCAGATTTTAGGCAGACTGTGGGACAGCAGCGGCAATTTTGTGGACAACAACACACTCACCGTATATATTCGCAGACTGCGAACTAAAATAGAGGACGAACCAAGTGCCCCCAAACGGATTATCACCGTCCGGCGCATGGGCTACAAATGGAATGTATCAGATTAAAGATTAAGGAGATTGAGGAAATAGAAATGAAAATATTGACAAACAAAGACATAAAAACCCTCTTTAAAACGATCTTGCTGTGCGTACTGATGTTCTTGTTCGTGTCGATAACCATTTTGAGCATTGCAAAAGAACACGCCGCAGTCTGCATTCTGATAAACGCCCTCATTATGGCAGCCGTAGTTCTTACAGTGTGCTGCCATTATTTCATAAAACAGGACAAATTGTTTGAATCTGCCGCCGCGCAGATAGCAGACTACATTTCAGGAAACCGGAACGCCCGCATTGCCTGCAACGAAGAAGGCGCGCTATACCGGCTGTTCCACGAAATCAACTCCCTCGCCTCTATATTGGGCGCACATGCAGAAAACGAAGCAAAATCCAAGACTTTTTTGCAAAACACTATATCGGACATTTCCCATCAACTAAAAACCCCTCTTGCCGCGCTCAATATCTATAACGGCATTATACAGGAAGAAGCCGAAAACCACCCGACAGTCCGTGACTTCGCCATGCGAAGCGAACAGGAGCTGGACAGAGTGGAAGCACTCGTGCAAAGCCTCTTAAAAATCGCCAAATTCGACGCAGGCGCCATTGTAATGAACAAACAGCAGGAAAATGTATCCGAATTAATGGAAGCCGTGCAGGCACATTTTTCTTTCCGTGCCTCACAGGAGAAAAAAGAAATCCTCTTATCAGGCGATGAAAATACAACACTGCTATGCGACCGAAGCTGGCTTTTGGAAGCCATTGACAACCTCGTAAAAAATGCCCTCGACCACACCAAAGCTGGCGACAGCGTTCAAATCCAATGGAACCGCCTCCCGACCGTCCTCCAAATTACTGTCAAAGACAACGGAAGCGGTATTCACCCGGAGGACCAATATCATATTTTCAAACGCTTCTACCGCAGCCGCTTTTCCAAAGAAACCCAAGGCATCGGGCTCGGACTCCCACTTGCCAAAACAATCATCGAAGCACACGGCGGCACAATCGAAGCAGACAGCGATTTGGGAATGGGGACGGCGTTTGTGGTAAATATTCTGACAGCAGAACATAATAATGTGTAAGAAGACTGACGAATTATAATCAATACTTTTTTTGCCTTTTTGCAGCAAATAAAAGCGTAAGTGGAAAAGTTCCCTCAATTATGTTATACTATATTTTAATTGTCCTAAACACATCAAAAACACCGCAGACTGGAGGTACAAAATGTCATACACCGCACTATACCGCAAATTCCGCCCCGACATCTTCGAGGACGTCAAAGGGCAGGACCATATCGTAACCACTCTGCGCAACCAAATCAAAGCAGACAGAATCGGTCACGCATACCTTTTTACCGGCACAAGAGGCACCGGCAAAACCACCATCGCAAAACTTTTTGCCAAATCCGTAAACTGCGAAAACCCCGTTGACGGAAGCCCGTGCGGAACCTGCAGAAGCTGTCAGACCATCGCGTCCGGCGCAAGCGTCAACGTCATCGAAATTGACGCCGCTTCCAACAACGGCGTTGACAATATTCGTGAAATTATTGACGAAGTATCTTACTCACCCGTGGAAGGAAAATATAAAGTCTATATTATAGACGAGGTGCATATGCTCTCGATAGGTGCATTCAACGCCCTTCTAAAAACTTTAGAAGAGCCGCCCTCCTATGTGATTTTTATTTTGGCGACAACCGAAGTGCATAAAATTCCCGTGACCATCCTCTCACGCTGCCAACGCTATGATTTCAAGCGAATCACCATCGAAACCATAACAGGGAGACTGCGCGAGCTGATGGAAAAAGAACAGGTCAACGTGGAAGAAAAAGCCCTCCGCTATATTGCAAAAACCGCAGACGGCTCCATGCGCGACGCACTCAGCCTGCTTGATCAGTGTATCGCTTTCCACTTCGGCGAAGAACTGACCTACGATAAAGTGCTTGACGTGTTGGGGGCAGTAGACACCCGGGTATTCGCGCAGCTTATGGACTTTATCCGCGCACATGATGTTACCGGCTGTATCTCCCTTTTGGAGAGCGTCGTCATGCAGGGGCGCGAGCTTACCCAGTTTGTCACCGACGTCACATGGTATTTGCGCAATCTTCTGCTCGTAAAAACGTCGGATACCGAAATCGAGGACGTTGTTGACGTATCCAGCGATAATCTCGCGCGCCTGAAAGAAGAAGCGGACGCGATGGACGCAGAAGAAATCATGCGCCAAATCCGCATTTTTTCGGAGCTTTCCGGTCAGATTAAGTATGCTACGCAAAAGCGCATCTTAATTGAAATGACCCTGATTAAACTGTGCAAGCCTGCAATGGAGACAACAAACGACGCCGTGGTAGCGCGTGTAAAAGATTTGGAAGAAAAAATGGAAAAAGGGATTGTGCAGACAGCCCCTCTTGCGATACAATCAACACAGACGGTACAGTCGGGCGGACAACCCGCGCCGCAAAAACCTGCGCTTCCAAAGGCAATTCCGGAGGATGTGGACCGGATTGTGAAAAACTGGCATGCAATCGTGGCGCAGGCACAGCAGCCGTTAAAAACACACCTCAAAAAAGCCCGTTTAAGCCTGGGAGGCGACAACCGCCTGATGATTGTAATCGGAGACGGTGTCGCTTACGATTATCTGAGTAACGCCGAAAACCAAAAGCACTTGGAAAATATGATTGCAAGCGCCATACAAAAAGAGGTTTCGGTTCAGATCCAAAGCATGGAACAGGGAAGCCGATTTGAGGACAGTTATGTTGATTTGGAACAGATTATTAACAGGGAAATCAACATGGATATTGAAATTGAAGACGAGGACGAATTATAAGAAAGGAGCATTGTTAAAAATATGGCAAAAAGAGGAGGATTTCCGGGAGGCATGGGAATGCCGGGAAACATGGGCAATCTGATGAAACAGGCGCAGCGTATGCAGCGTCAGATGGAAGAAGGACAAAAAGAGCTTGAAACAAAAGAATTCAGTGCAAAGTCAGGCGGAGGCGCTGTTGAAGTTGTTGTTTCCGGTAAGAAAGAAGTGCTTAAAGTGACGCTTTCAGAAGAGGCAGTGGACCCTGATGATATTGAAACTTTACAGGATATGATTGTTGCCGCGGCAAACGAAGCGCTTCGTCAGGCAGAAGAGGCAAACAACGAACTGATGGGCAAAATGGCAGGCGGTCTCGGAGGACTTGGAGGACTGCCCTTCTAATGGAACTCTACAGCAAATATATTAATAAACTGATTGAGCAGTTTTCCAAGCTTCCCGGTGTGGGAAGCAAATCTGCCCAAAGGCTGGCATTACATATTATCAACATGCCCGAAGAACATGTGGAGCGCTTTGCGCAAGTGATGATTGACGCAAAGAAAAATATTCATTACTGTAATACCTGCTACACGCTTACAGATGCCCAAATCTGCCCGATTTGCGCCAATCAGGGGCGCGATCATACCACAATTATGGTGGTCGAAAACATACGTGATTTAGCGGCATACGAACGGACAGGCAAATTCGACGGCGTGTATCATGTACTGCACGGCGCGATTTCCCCTATGCTTGGTGTCGGACCCGGCGACATCAAACTCAAAGAACTCATAAAACGACTCGAAGGCGACGTAAGAGAAGTCATTATTGCAACAAACTCCAGCTTGGAGGGTGAAACTACCGCGATGTACATTTCAAAGCTGATAAAACCAAGCGGCATCAAAGTCACCCGTATTGCAAGCGGAGTGCCTGTAGGAGGCGACTTGGAGTGTATCGACGAAATGACGCTTCTGCGCGCACTCGAAGGAAGAACGGAACTCTAAGGATTGACACATGTGTCATAAATAAAGAAAGAAGGTAAACAAAATGGCAGTAACAAGCAAAACATTCGGCAACGCGCCGGACGGCACAGAGGTAACCCTCTACACCATCAAAAACAGCAATGGTTTTACTGCGGAAGTGACAAACTTCGGCGCAATTCTCGTAAATCTTCTTGTACCGGACAAAAACGGAGCGATGGCGGATGTCGTTCTCGGCTTTGATAAGGTAGACGGCTACTTTGCAAACGGCTCATTCTTCGGTTCCACAATCGGGCCGAGTGCAAACCGCATTGACAATGCAAGCATGGAAATCGGCGGTGTGAAGTATCAGCTTAAAGTCAATGACGGCACAAACAACCTCCACAGTGACGAAGCGCTCGGCTATCATAAGCGCGTTTGGAACGCCGGGCCAAAAGACAACTGCGTGGTATTTACACTTGAAGACAATGCGACAATGGGCTTCCCCGGCAACAAAAAAGTGCAGGTAACCTACACCGTAACCGAGGAGAACGAACTGAAAATTGAGTACCATGTGACAAGCGATAAGCCGACCCTGATTAACATGACAAACCATACATATTTTAATCTTTCCGGTCATGACGCAGGAAGCATTGAAAACCACAAACTCTTTATCGATGCATTCCACTACACACCTGTTTACGAGCGCCTGATACCGACCGGCGATTTAGTCCCTGTGGAAGGTACACCGTTTGATTTCAGGACAATGAAAACAATCGGCGATGATATTGACGCAGACGATACACAGCTTAAATACGGACAAGGCTTCGACCACAACTATGCAATCGACAACTGGGATGGCAGCATCAAAAAAGCAGCGGAAGTTCAGGACCCTGCAACAGGCAGAAAAATGGCAGTCTACACAGACCAGCCGGGCGTTCAGTTCTACGCAGGAAACTGTATTCAGCCTGAAACCGGAAAAGGCGGCGCTTCCTACAAAAAACGAAGCGGACTTTGTTTGGAAACACAGACCTTCCCCGACGCAGTCAACCAGCCGCAGTTCCAAGACGTTGTATACGGTCCCGAAAGACCTTACAATACGACAACAATCTATAAGTTCTATAATTAATCAAAATGACAGGAACAAGTCCCACAGAAAATCTTATGGATCTGTGGGACTTTGCTGACTTGTTTTGACAAAATCCTCATACAAAGCGTGCTATGATAGGCGTTATAGGCAGAAACCGGAATACGATCTCAAACGCTTTGGAATGGAGGAAAAAAATGGACAAGCAGACAACAAATATCCCGATAAATACCCGAACGGTAGGTGACGCAAAAAACATTTCCGAGGGCATCTACGTACTTTATCTGGAGGACTACGTACATACGTTCATCAAAAAACTGATATATGAGCAGGAACCCGATACCATCGCAGGTACTTCAATCAACTTGTATGGCAATCGTTTTGAGCAGTCGTCACAAAGCATCATGGTTATATCAGGAGCGACGACGACAGAGCAGGCAGGCAGGAACTGCTTTTCAGCCGTCACACCGCTTTGTACCGCACTAGTGAGCCTTAACAAAGACAAAGGCATCCGCTTTGAAATCAGTACCAAGGGAACAAAAGTCATTCTCGACGACTTCTATATTTACTACGACCAAAATGAGGAAATGCAGAACTACCTAATCGAATGGAACAGTGAACGCCGCGAACGGCAGCTGCGCAGAACTACGGCAAAATCAGGCAGCCGTGCTTATGCGGATAACGCTGCAAAGCTTGGAAGACTGACACAGGCATACAATCGGGAAGCGGCAAGAGTCAGTTTGGTGTGGGGCGCAATGAATGTGTTAAGCTTAAGCCTTGTCGTGTGTGTAATCGCATACGGTATTATTTCTTTAAACAGTTACGGAAAAATGAAAAACATGCAGGAAAGCATTGATTACTGCATGTCGTTTGTATCGGAAAACATAGAAACCGATATACCGCAAACGTTTGAGAAATATATTGCACCGCCGAACCAAACGCAGGAACAGGTTTCTGAAGAATATACAGAAATTTCAATTGATACGCCCGCACCAAAAACGGCTGAAACATCTGCTGAAACAATGACCGAATCGCCTTCCGTGCCGTCGGAAGCAGCGCCGCAGCAGCCGGCGCAGCCCGTCACGGCTCCCGTTCCGCAATATTATGTGGTACAGCGCGGTGATACGCTCAGAAGCATCTGCATTAATACCTACGGAGACTATTCACGAATGGAAGAAATCTGTGAACTGAACGGTTTGGACAACCCTGACAGCATTCTTTCCGGTCAAAAGCTTTTACTTCCGTAAAAATAATGTTATACTGTATTAGGAAACGCACAATGCGCTGAAACGGAGCACAAAAATATATGGCAGAGATAAAAGAATTTAGCAAACATCGGTTCTTGGCAAAGAAGGACAAAGACAGGGATAAAGATAAAGAAAAAAAGGCGGAGGACAAAAATCAGCGGTCAATTGATCACATGCTGGCAAGACACCGCCGTATAAAAATATATACGGTTCTTATTGCAATAGCAGTTTTAGCGGTTCTGACATTTGTCTTTTATCTGAACTGGAAAAGTAAGGTATATGTTGACTATGAGGTTGTACAGCAGACCGAATGGACAAAGTCGTCGGATTCAAGATGCCTGAATTTAGCAGGCACGTTGTTTACTTACAGCAATGACGGAATGAGCTGCACTGACACAAAAGGAAAGGTTATTTGGAATCAGACCTATGAAATGCAAAATCCCATTGTACGTACCTGCAAAAAAACCGTAGCAGTCGGCGACTATAATGGCAGAAGCATTTACATATCCGATACGCAGGGTATTTTGGGCATGATAGAAACCACCATGCCGATACGGGATTTCTGTGTTTCCTCAAACGGAATTGTGGCAGCGGTTCTTGACGATTCCACCGTTACGGCAATCCATCTTTACAGTACCAAAGGGGAACATGCTTACTTTAAAACAACCATGAGCCAGTCCGGTTACCCAATTGCCATAGATATTTCTGATGACGGCACACAGGTAGCGGTTTCCTATATCAAAGCCGACAACGGACAGCTGTCGTCAAGTATTGGCTTTTACAATTTTTCGGCGGTCGGTCAAAATTATACCGATAATTTGGTCAGTGGTTACGGTTATGCGGACGCTGTGGTACCGATGGTTCATTATATGGAAAACGACACGGTGTTTGCAGTGGCAGATAACCGTCTGATGTTTTTTAAAGGCAGACAAAAGCCCGAAAGCATTTTAGACACACTGATTTCCGAGGAAATACGCAGTGTCTTTTATGACAAGAATCATGTAGGGATTGTATTTTTTAATCCGACAGGCGAAACAACCTACCGCCTGGAAATTTACGACACAAGCGCAAAGAAAACAAATGAAATTAATTTTAGCATGGAATACACGGACATCCTGTTTGACACCGCATCAATAATCATACGAAACGACAACGAATGTCTTTTATATGATTGGGATAACCGTGTAAAATTTCAGGGAACATTTATGGAGCGGATCCTATGCCTTCTCCCAATGGGAAACATTGCACGCTACACGCTTGTCACAGAGCACGCAATACAGACGATAGAACTGCAGTAATTACATTATTACATTGTGTATAGGGTAAAAGCAATTTGAGAAAACAGAGGGAGGGAAACCAAAGGTGGTTGGAGAGTTCA
>KE159628.1:0-2500 GCA_000403335.2 Lachnospiraceae bacterium MD335 | reverse complement strand
CCCGAACACGACGGTTAAGACTTAAGCGGCCGATGGTACTATATTGGAGACGATATGGGAGAGCAGGTGGCTGCCGGATTAAAAAAAGACAATAACGACAGGTTCTTATACAGCGACTGAGGTTCTTACCGCCCGGCGGTAGGGGGTTCAGATGGCTGCATGACAGCCTCCGTGAAACATTCCGTTTCATGGCGTGTTCCTTGAAAACCGAATACAGAAACATTATTAAAGAAAAAAGACAAACTAATTTATTCTAATTAGACATCCGAGGTAACCGGACGCGGAATGGAAACAGGAAGCGTGCCGGGAACAAAGCCATACAGCCGTGAAAGACAGTGTGCGGCTGCATGGACAGCAGAAAACAAACCATGCCTGGGCATGCAACGCTATGCATGCGGTACCAAACCAGGTTAAGCAAAGAAGGGCACAGGGCGGATGCCTTGGCACTGAGAGCCGATGAAAGACGCGATAAGCTGCGAAAAGCTGCGGAGAGGAGCACATATCCAGTGACCCGCAGGTGTCTGAATGGGGAAACCCACATGAGCAGCCCTCATGTACCGTACAGTGAATCCATAGCTGTACGGGGGGAACCCGGTGAACTGAAACATCTAAGTAGCCGGAGGAAAAGAAAGAAAATTTTCGATTTCCAAAGTAGCGGCGAGCGAAATGGAAAGAGCCCAAACCGCCATGCGTGCATGGCGGGGTTCGGACTGCATAAGTGATTCCCGATTGTTAGCCAAACGGTCCTGGAAAGACCGGCCAGAGAGGGTGAAAGCCCCGTAGGCGAAAACGAAAGGGACACGGCAGGATCCAGAGTACCACGGGACACGGGAAACCCTGTGGGAACGAGCGGGGACCACCCCGTAAGGCTAAATACTGCTCAGTGACCGATAGCGCACAGTACTGTGAAGGAAAGGTGAAAAGAACCCCGGGAGGGGAGTGAAAGAGAACCTGAAACCCTGTGTCTACAAGCTGTGGAAGTGCCTTATGAGCACAACCGCGTACTTTTTGTAGAACGGTCCGGCGAGTTGCGCAGACTGGCAAGGTTAAGCGTCCCAGACGCGGAGCCAAAGAGAAATCAAGTCTTAACAGGGCCACAGTCAGCCGGCGCAGACCCGAAACCGGGTGATCTATCCATGTCCAGGATGAAGCTGCCGTAAAAGGCAGTGGAGGTCCGAACGCACATCCGTTGAAAAGGGTGGCGATGAGGTGTGGATAGGGGAGAAATTCCAATCGAACCCGGAGATAGCTGGTTCTCCCCGAAACAGCTTTAGGGCTGGCCTCACGGGAGTCATATGGAGGTAGAGCACTGAATACCCGCGGGGGCGTCAAAGCTTACCAAAGGTTATCAAACTCCGAATGCCATTATGATGCTCCGTGGGAGTCAGACTGCACGAGATAAGTCGGGCAGTCAAAAGGGAAAGAGCCCAGACCCGCGGCTAAGGTCCCAAAGTGTGTGTTAAGTGGAAAAGGATGTGGGATTTCGAAGACAGCTAGGATGTTGGCTCAGAAGCAGCCACACATTCAAAGAGTGCGTAACAGCTCACTAGTCGAGAGGTCCCGCGCCGAAAATGTCCGGGGCTGAAACACACCGCCGAAGCCCGGGAACCGCGCATGCGGTTGGTAGGGGAGCATTGTTAATCCGCCGAAGCTGTACCGGCAAGGAGCAGTGGAGGATTAAGAAGAGAGAATGCTGGAATGAGTAGCGAGAAAGAGGTGGGAATCCTCTTGGCCGAATATCCAAGGTTTCCGGGGTAAAGCTGATCTGCCCCGGGTAAGTCGGGACCTAAGGCGAGGCTTAACAGCGTAGCCGATGGACAGCAGGTGGAAATTCCTGCACTGCGGCATAACAGAACTGCGGGGACGCATATGGAGGGCATGTGCCGGGAAAGGAAAAACCGGTGCAAGCGCAGCAGGAGCATGGGAGGAAAAGCCCCCATGGGGATCCAGGGCGTGACGCGGAGCGAATTAAAGTAGCGAAGCATGCAGCACATGTGCCGAGAAAAGCCGCTATTGTTTATGCCGCACCCGTACCGTAAACCGACACAGGTGGATGGGGAGAGAATCCCAAGGCCGACGGGAGAAGCACTGTCAAGGAACTCGGCAAAATGGCCCCGTAACTTAGGGAGAAGGGGCGCCATCGAAAGATGGCCGCAGAGAACAGGCCCAAGCAACTGTTTAGCAAAAACACAGGTCTATGCGAAACCGAAAGGTGAGGTATATGGGCTGACGCCTGCCCGGTGCCGGAAGGTTAAGAGGAGAGGTCAGCAGAAATGCGAAGCCTTGAATTGAAGCCCCGGTAAACGGCGGCCGTAACTATAACGGTCCTAAGGTAGCGAAATTCCTTGTCGGGTAAGTTCCGACCCGCACGAAAGGCGTAATGATTTGGGCGCTGTCTCGACAGTGCACCCGGTGAAATTGAAGTGCCAGTGAAGATGCTGGCTACCCGCGCCAGGACGGAAAGACCCCATGGAGCTTTACTCCAGCTTGGCACTGGGAT
>KE159627.1 GCA_000403335.2 Lachnospiraceae bacterium MD335 | reverse complement strand
TATTGAAGTATACCGGCATTTTAAAAATGTATGAATCCGTAAAACCAAGCATGAATGAAGATTAGATGTTTCGTAGATTTCTCTAATCTGCGATAAGCAGGCACAAATAACGGAAATTTGGTTTCCTGCTAATCCGTTTAACCATAAATTTGACCATAAAATATTGAAAGCTTGTCAATGCATTGGCGTTTGGTATCCATAGACGGATGCACATAACGGTTTAATGTAATCTGCACGTTAGAATGTCCCAACATCTCACTGAGACTTTTTACATCTGTTCCGCCTTCAATACAATTTGTGGCAAATGTATGACGCAGAATATGAAAATTTGTATCAGGCAGTTTTGCATCCTGCAGTATTTTCTTAAAATGGTATTGCAATTTTCTTGGTTCCAGCGGACTGTCACCGCCAAATATATATTCATGGCTGCTTTTGAAGCTGCAAAGCAATTCAATTACTGTAGCTGACAATGGGATTTCTCGGCAAGAATACACACTTTTAGGCGTTGTTTCCATTAGTACAGTCTTCGTTGCGTACCCTTCAGCATAGAGACGCTGTACCGTTCTGTTAATTGTAAGTATTTTGCTTTCAAAATCAATATCAATCCATTTTAACGCACATAATTCACCTATTCTAAGTCCTGTAAACAGGCACAACAGCACTGCCATTTTAAAAAGGTTCATTTCCCGGTAAAGTGTCGCAACCAATTTCTTTTGTTCCATTTTGGCAAGCGCCTTCACATCGTTTTTCTGCGTATGGAAAACAGGCTTATTCAGACATGGAATCGTTATAAAATTCTGTTGGGAAGCATATTTTATGACTTGGTTTAATATACAGTAAATACTTTTGATGGTATTATCCGATATATGTTCTGAAATCTTTTCGCTTACAAGAATATTGGTAATTTCTGACAACATAATATCTGAAAACTCTTTTTCAATGTGATTATGAAAAATCAAGCTGTATTTTACATATGTTGAAAGCTTTCTTTTCTCTTTAACCGCTATAAGCCATTCCCGCGCTACATATGTAAACAGAACATCGTTTTGGCTCCCCGTGCTTTGTACCCCTGTTTGGGAAATGTTAATTTTTAATGTATTTTTATGTATCAACAATTTTTCACGCACTTCTTCATAGGTCTTTCCATAAACAGAGCAGTAAACCTGTTTTTTCTTGTTGGCATTATATACAGGATAACGCCCTTCCCATCTTCCGTCTTTTCTTTTTCTTATGTTTTCTCCATGTCTTGCCATAACAATTGTTCCTTTCTGTTTATGCGATTTTGAATAATCGTATACCTTAAATTGACCGTTACATTTATCGGGAATTTTTGACCCCGAATCTGACCATAAAATGACATTAATATCTTTTTTGTTTTAAAATGCTACTTCTTCCATATTTTTTCTTCAATTTTAATAGCTGTTTTTTCTAAAAATATTTGCCATTTGGATTGAATCGTGGTAAACTAATACCGATATAAAATTATGTAAGCATAGATTCAAAAATTTTCATATCGCAGATTAGAGAATTCCACGATAATTTTATATAACTGATATGTCGGCATTGTCAAACAGTGCTGATATATGTATCAAAATAGATTTAACAG
>KE159626.1 GCA_000403335.2 Lachnospiraceae bacterium MD335 | reverse complement strand
TATTGAAGTATACCGGCATTTTAAAAATGTATGAATCCGTAAAACCAAGCATGAATGAAGATTAGATGTTTCGTAGATTTCTCTAATCTGCGATATGAAAATTTTTGAATCTATGCTTACATAATTTTATATCGGTATTAGTTTACCACGATTCAATCCAAATGGCAAATATTTTTAGAAAAAACAGCTATTAAAATTGAAGAAAAAATATGGAAGAAGTAGCATTTTAAAACAAAAAAGATATTAATGTCATTTTATGGTCAGATTCGGGGTCAAAAATTCCCGATAAATGTAACGGTCAATTTAAGGTATACGATTATTCAAAATCGCATAAACAGAAAGGAACAATTGTTATGGCAAGACATGGAGAAAACATAAGAAAAAGAAAAGACGGAAGATGGGAAGGGCGTTATCCTGTATATAATGCCAACAAGAAAAAACAGGTTTACTGCTCTGTTTATGGAAAGACCTATGAAGAAGTGCGTGAAAAATTGTTGATACATAAAAATACATTAAAAATTAACATTTCCCAAACAGGGGTACAAAGCACGGGGAGCCAAAACGATGTTCTGTTTACATATGTAGCGCGGGAATGGCTTATAGCGGTTAAAGAGAAAAGAAAGCTTTCAACATATGTAAAATACAGCTTGATTTTTCATAATCACATTGAAAAAGAGTTTTCAGATATTATGTTGTCAGAAATTACCAATATTCTTGTAAGCGAAAAGATTTCAGAACATATATCGGATAATACCATCAAAAGTATTTACTGTATATTAAACCAAGTCATAAAATATGCTTCCCAACAGAATTTTATAACGATTCCATGTCTGAATAAGCCTGTTTTCCATACGCAGAAAAACGATGTGAAGGCGCTTGCCAAAATGGAACAAAAGAAATTGGTTGCGACACTTTACCGGGAAATGAACCTTTTTAAAATGGCAGTGCTGTTGTGCCTGTTTACAGGACTTAGAATAGGTGAATTATGTGCGTTAAAATGGATTGATATTGATTTTGAAAGCAAAATACTTACAATTAACAGAACGGTACAGCGTCTCTATGCTGAAGGGTACGCAACGAAGACTGTACTAATGGAAACAACGCCTAAAAGTGTGTATTCTTGCCGAGAAATCCCATTGTCAGCTACAGTAATTGAATTGCTTTGCAGCTTCAAAAGCAGCCATGAATATATATTTGGCGGTGACAGTCCGCTGGAACCAAGAAAATTGCAATACCATTTTAAGAAAATACTGCAGGATGCAAAACTGCCTGATACAAATTTTCATATTCTGCGTCATACATTTGCCACAAATTGTATTGAAGGCGGAACAGATGTAAAAAGTCTCAGTGAGATGTTGGGACATTCTAACGTGCAGATTACATTAAACCGTTATGTGCATCCGTCTATGGATACCAAACGCCAATGCATTGACAAGCTTTCAATATTTTATGGTCAAATTTATGGTTAAACGGATTAGCAGGAAACCAAATTTCCGTTATTTGTGCCTGCTTATCGCAGATTAGAGAATTCCACGATAATTTTATATAACTGATATGTCGGCATTGTCAAACAGTGCTGATATATGTATCAAAATAGATTTAACAG
>KE159625.1 GCA_000403335.2 Lachnospiraceae bacterium MD335 | reverse complement strand
GAAAATGATATTACATCATCTATGTGATATTTTTTTCATAAATCTGATATATGCATGTTTCGAAATTCAGTAAGATAATAGAAACTTCTTAAAATCCTGTTTTTGACAGTTGAGAAAAGGTAAAAACCTCACAGCCAGCATAAATACGCTGTTTGTGAGGTTTTCTTAATTGAAAAGTATGTGGCTATTTTTGCTTCTTCTGGGTCTGATTTAAAATTTTTCTCATATTTTTTTGAGAAGTAATCTGATAGTCGCTCCGGAAACCAAAAGCATCATGCAATGCATCCGTTAAATCTGTCCTTGTGTAAGCAGGAATATATCCTTCTCCGGGGGCGATCATCATATCCATAGTCCTCAGGGTTCTGATGATTTCTTCGCAGCTGTACTGCTCTTTCAGTTTCTTTTCGAGTATTCTGTAGATTACGAGTGCAGTGAAGCATGTCGTAAAGTGGGCGGTAATCCGGTCTCTTCTAGAAAGATACACAGGTCTTGCTTTGAATTCTGTTTTCATAATCCGAAAGCATTCTTCGATTTCCCATCTTTTCTGATTGATTCTGATGATTGCTGCAACATCATAATCCAAATTTGTGCATATGGCATAGAAGCCGTCATATTTCGCTTCATTATCTATCTGTTGCTGATTCAGCGAAGTAATGGTTTTGCTTGCTGTTTCTCCATCGGCAGTACAGTGCCCCTGCTCGATAAAACGCTTTGGATCATTTGGCTTTTTCCTTGAAATGGAAGAAGGATTTTCAACGAACTTTCTCGCTCTTGCGATCTGCCTTTCCCTTACCATGCGTTGATAATTACGGTATTTGATGGAATAAGTTACAATAAGATGCTGTTCAAGATTGTCTTCATTAATCCATCGGTCTTTATAAAAGACTTTGTCGGAATCCTTTTTTTCATCCAGTTCACAGAGTTTATACATTTTCTGATCGCCAGGGATATACCAGCCGTCATCATCCAGGCAGAAATCCTGTAAAAATCCTTTGAGTTTTTTGATAGACTGTGTTGTTACAAAACCACGGCCCTGGATGCTGTTGAACTTTCTGTTTGCAGTGGATGAAAGTCCGGAATCGGTACAGACAATAAAGTCTGATGATTCAAAGTCTTTTAAGATTTTTTTCTCTAACGGAGTCATGGAAGGCTGTTCATTCTGGTTTCCATCAAAAACCGAGAAGGAAAGAGGGATGCCATCCGCATCCATGAACAGTCCCATCTGGACAATGGGATTGGGACGGTGTTCTTTCGAAACGCCATATTTTCTGAAATCATCTTCCTGCTCGATTTCAAAGTAGTAATTAGTGCAATCATAGTAGAGGACTTCCTTTTTGCGTTCAATGGCAGACTGGGAGTTTTTGTAGAGTTCTGCTTGAAAGAAATCATTTTCTTTGGCAATCACTTCGAGAGCTCTGTAAATCTGATGCAGGTTACACTTTGGCTGTTCCAAAAAGTTTTGGGCGCTTTCAAGAGAGGATAACTTCGAGCCGGGTGCAATGATTCTGGAATAAACAAGCATGGAAAGAATGCCATTTAGGTCGTAATCAAATTTATATTTATCAGAGATAGAGTCACAAATCTTATGGGTTCCAAGAGAGTAGTAGATATCCTGAAGGAACAGATATCCAACGTTGCAGGAGCGGCGGACATTCTTGTCAATCAGCATGGAAGCGGAATATTTGAGAAGAATTCCCTGTTTTGATTGTTTTTCTGCCAAGGTCAGTTTTTTTGTATATTCCTTTGCCCATTCAATGGGATCCATATCACCGCATCTGGCTTTGATTTCTTCAATGCTGCCAAGACGTTCAACCGTTTTGGTAGTTGTTTTGTTTCCAATACGGACAGATTTCTGGACATAATAAGCAGGGGATTTTTTAGTTCCGGCGCAAGTCAGTTTCATAAGCAGCCTCCTCTTTATCTCTATTATAGCACGAATACTTACAAATAGCTACATAAAAGTAGAGAAAATTTGACAAAAAAATACAGGCATTATGCGGCCTGCAAGGATTTTTTTCTTAATCAACTGTCAAACTCCCGATATTTTGTATTCTGAAAAAAATGCCTGTCTTTGGCAGAAAGATGGAAGGAATCGAAAATGATATTACATCATCTATGTGATATTTTTTTCATA
>KE159624.1 GCA_000403335.2 Lachnospiraceae bacterium MD335 | reverse complement strand
AAAATAATGGGGAAGTTATATGATAAATTTTCATCATATAACTTCATTTTTTGTTGAATATATTTCTTTCAATATTTGGCAATCTATAGTATAATCCTGTTTTTGACAGTTGAGAAAAGGTAAAAACCTCACAGCCAGCATAAATACGCTGTTTGTGAGGTTTTCTTAATTGAAAAGTATGTGGCTATTTTTGCTTCTTCTGGGTCTGATTTAAAATTTTTCTCATATTTTTTTGAGAAGTAATCTGATAGTCGCTCCGGAAACCAAAAGCATCATGCAATGCATCCGTTAAATCTGTCCTTGTGTAAGCAGGAATATATCCTTCTCCGGGAGCGATCATCATATCCATAGTCCTCAGGGTTCTGATGATTTCTTCGCAGCTGTACTGCTCTTTCAGTTTCTTTTCGAGTATTCTGTAGATTACGAGTGCAGTGAAGCATGTCGTAAAGTGGGCGGTAATCCGGTCTCTTCTAGAAAGATACACAGGTCTTGCTTTGAATTCTGTTTTCATAATCCGAAAGCATTCTTCGATTTCCCATCTTTTCTGATTGATTCTGATGATTGCTGCAACATCATAATCCAAATTTGTGCATATGGCATAGAAGCCGTCATATTTCGCTTCATTATCTATCTGTTGCTGATTCAGCGAAGTAATGGTTTTGCTTGCTGTTTCTCCATCGGCAGTACAGTGCCCCTGCTCGATAAAACGCTTTGGATCATTTGGCTTTTTCCTTGAAATGGAAGAAGGATTTTCAACGAACTTTCTCGCTCTTGCGATCTGCCTTTCCCTTACCATGCGTTGATAATTACGGTATTTGATGGAATAAGTTACAATAAGATGCTGTTCAAGATTGTCTTCATTAATCCATCGGTCTTTATAAAAGACTTTGTCGGAATCCTTTTTTTCATCCAGTTCACAGAGTTTATACATTTTCTGATCGCCAGGGATATACCAGCCGTCATCATCCAGGCAGAAATCCTGTAAAAATCCTTTGAGTTTTTTGATAGACTGTGTTGTTACAAAACCACGGCCCTGGATGCTGTTGAACTTTCTGTTTGCAGTGGATGAAAGTCCGGAATCGGTACAGACAATAAAGTCTGATGATTCAAAGTCTTTTAAGATTTTTTTCTCTAACGGAGTCATGGAAGGCTGTTCATTCTAGTTTCCATCAAAAACCGAGAAGGAAAGAGGGATGCCATCCGCATCCATGAACAGTCCCATCTGGACAATGGGATTGGGACGGTGTTCTTTCGAAACGCCATATTTTCTGAAATCATCTTCCTGCTCGATTTCAAAGTAGTAATTAGTGCAATCATAGTAGAGGACTTCCTTTTTGCGTTCAATGGCAGACTGGGAGTTTTTGTAGAGTTCTGCTTGAAAGAAATCATTTTCTTTGGCAATCACTTCGAGAGCTCTGTAAATCTGATGCAGGTTACACTTTGGCTGTTCCAAAAAGTTTTGGGCGCTTTCAAGAGAGGATAACTTCGAGCCGGGTGCAATGATTCTGGAATAAACAAGCATGGAAAGAATGCCATTTAGGTCGTAATCAAATTTATATTTATCAGAGATAGAGTCACAAATCTTATGGGTTCCAAGAGAGTAGTAGATATCCTGAAGGAACAGATATCCAACGTTGCAGGAGCGGCGGACATTCTTGTCAATCAGCATGGAAGCGGAATATTTGAGAAGAATTCCCTGTTTTGATTGTTTTTCTGCCAAGGTCAGTTTTTTTGTATATTCCTTTGCCCATTCAATGGGATCCATATCACCGCATCTGGCTTTGATTTCTTCAATGCTGCCAAGACGTTCAACCGTTTTGGTAGTTGTTTTGTTTCCAATACGGACAGATTTCTGGACATAATAAGCAGGGGATTTTTTAGTTCCGGCGCAAGTCAGTTTCATAAGCAGCCTCCTCTTTATCTCTATTATAGCACGAATACTTACAAATAGCTACATAAAAGTAGAGAAAATTTGACAAAAAAATACAGGCATTATGCGGCCTGCAAGGATTTTTTTCTTAATCAACTGTCAAACTCCCGCCTGCATAAATATTTAAATCAATATCCGGCGGCAGATGAAAAAATCAAAAAACTTGCAAAAGATGTTGCCAAAGCCGAAGAGACGCTGGTTAAA
>KE159623.1 GCA_000403335.2 Lachnospiraceae bacterium MD335 | reverse complement strand
AATTTTTGTGCAAAATGCCGGGCGGGCGTGCAGATTTGCGGATTGGCGCAAGCGCTTCCGTTTCTGAGCTGCAAAGTGAAATCAGCAGCGTGATTCGGGAGTTTGACAGTTGATTAAGAAAAAAATCCTTGCAGGCCGCATAATGCCTGTATTTTTTTGTCAAATTTTCTCTACTTTTATGTAGCTATTTGTAAGTATTCGTGCTATAATAGAGATAAAGAGGAGGCTGCTTATGAAACTGACTTGCGCCGGAACTAAAAAATCCCCTGCTTATTATGTCCAGAAATCTGTCCGTATTGGAAACAAAACAACTACCAAAACGGTTGAACGTCTTGGCAGCATTGAAGAAATCAAAGCCAGATGCGGTGATATGGATCCCATTGAATGGGCAAAGGAATATACAAAAAAACTGACCTTGGCAGAAAAACAATCAAAACAGGGAATTCTTCTCAAATATTCCGCTTCCATGCTGATTGACAAGAATGTCCGCCGCTCCTGCAACGTTGGATATCTGTTCCTTCAGGATATCTACTACTCTCTTGGAACCCATAAGATTTGTGACTCTATCTCTGATAAATATAAATTTGATTACGACCTAAATGGCATTCTTTCCATGCTTGTTTATTCCAGAATCATTGCACCCGGCTCGAAGTTATCCTCTCTTGAAAGCGCCCAAAACTTTTTGGAACAGCCAAAGTGTAACCTGCATCAGATTTACAGAGCTCTCGAAGTGATTGCCAAAGAAAATGATTTCTTTCAAGCAGAACTCTACAAAAACTCCCAGTCTGCCATTGAACGCAAAAAGGAAGTCCTCTACTATGATTGCACTAATTACTACTTTGAAATCGAGCAGGAAGATGATTTCAGAAAATATGGCGTTTCGAAAGAACACCGTCCCAATCCCATTGTCCAGATGGGACTGTTCATGGATGCGGATGGCATCCCTCTTTCCTTCTCGGTTTTTGATGGAAACCAGAATGAACAGCCTTCCATGACTCCGTTAGAGAAAAAAATCTTAAAAGACTTTGAATCATCAGACTTTATTGTCTGTACCGATTCCGGACTTTCATCCACTGCAAACAGAAAGTTCAACAGCATCCAGGGCCGTGGTTTTGTAACAACACAGTCTATCAAAAAACTCAAAGGATTTTTACAGGATTTCTGCCTGGATGATGACGGCTGGTATATCCCTGGCGATCAGAAAATGTATAAACTCTGTGAACTGGATGAAAAAAAGGATTCCGACAAAGTCTTTTATAAAGACCGATGGATTAATGAAGACAATCTTGAACAGCATCTTATTGTAACTTATTCCATCAAATACCGTAATTATCAACGCATGGTAAGGGAAAGGCAGATCGCAAGAGCGAGAAAGTTCGTTGAAAATCCTTCTTCCATTTCAAGGAAAAAGCCAAATGATCCAAAGCGTTTTATCGAGCAGGGGCACTGTACTGCCGATGGAGAAACAGCAAGCAAAACCATTACTTCGCTGAATCAGCAACAGATAGATAATGAAGCGAAATATGACGGCTTCTATGCCATATGCACAAATTTGGATTATGATGTTGCAGCAATCATCAGAATCAATCAGAAAAGATGGGAAATCGAAGAATGCTTTCGGATTATGAAAACAGAATTCAAAGCAAGACCTGTGTATCTTTCCAGAAGAGACCGGATTACCGCCCACTTTACGACATGCTTCACTGCACTCGTAATCTACAGAATACTCGAAAAGAAACTGAAAGAGCAGTACAGCTGCGAAGAAATCATCAGAACCCTGAGGACTATGGATATGATGATCGCCCCCGGAGAAGGATATATTCCTGCTTACACAAGGACAGATTTAACGGATGCATTGCATGATGCTTTTGGTTTCCGGAGCGACTATCAGATTACTTCTCAAAAAAATATGAGAAAAATTTTAAATCAGACCCAGAAGAAGCAAAAATAGCCACATACTTTTCAATTAAGAAAACCTCACAAACAGCGTATTTATGCTGGCTGTGAGGTTTTTACCTTTTCTCAACTGTCAAAAACAGGTTAAAATGTGCAATCTCTTTTTCAAGTATTTTCCAATTATTTTCCACTCTTTTGCATAACCGCTTAAATAAGTTGCGTGATAAAGCGGCGATATG
>KE159622.1 GCA_000403335.2 Lachnospiraceae bacterium MD335 | reverse complement strand
GCATATATTGTCTAAAAACGATACAAAAATTAAAAAATTATAGGCGTTATTTACGTCTTTTTGTGCCATGTCAATGGGAAAATCTAAATTCGAAACGGGAGTTTGACAGTTGATTAAGAAAAAAATCCTTGCAGGCCGCATAATGCCTGTATTTTTTTGTCAAATTTTCTCTACTTTTATGTAGCTATTTGTAAGTATTCGTGCTATAATAGAGATAAAGAGGAGGCTGCTTATGAAACTGACTTGCGCCGGAACTAAAAAATCCCCTGCTTATTATGTCCAGAAATCTGTCCGTATTGGAAACAAAACAACTACCAAAACGGTTGAACGTCTTGGCAGCATTGAAGAAATCAAAGCCAGATGCGGTGATATGGATCCCATTGAATGGGCAAAGGAATATACAAAAAAACTGACCTTGGCAGAAAAACAATCAAAACAGGGAATTCTTCTCAAATATTCCGCTTCCATGCTGATTGACAAGAATGTCCGCCGCTCCTGCAACGTTGGATATCTGTTCCTTCAGGATATCTACTACTCTCTTGGAACCCATAAGATTTGTGACTCTATCTCTGATAAATATAAATTTGATTACGACCTAAATGGCATTCTTTCCATGCTTGTTTATTCCAGAATCATTGCACCCGGCTCGAAGTTATCCTCTCTTGAAAGCGCCCAAAACTTTTTGGAACAGCCAAAGTGTAACCTGCATCAGATTTACAGAGCTCTCGAAGTGATTGCCAAAGAAAATGATTTCTTTCAAGCAGAACTCTACAAAAACTCCCAGTCTGCCATTGAACGCAAAAAGGAAGTCCTTTACTATGATTGCACTAATTACTACTTTGAAATCGAGCAGGAAGATGATTTCAGAAAATATGGCGTTTCGAAAGAACACCGTCCCAATCCCATTGTCCAGATGGGACTGTTCATGGATGCGGATGGCATCCCTCTTTCCTTCTCGGTTTTTGATGGAAACCAGAATGAACAGCCTTCCATGACTCCGTTAGAGAAAAAAATCTTAAAAGACTTTGAATCATCAGACTTTATTGTCTGTACCGATTCCGGACTTTCATCCACTGCAAACAGAAAGTTCAACAGCATCCAGGGCCGTGGTTTTGTAACAACACAGTCTATCAAAAAACTCAAAGGATTTTTACAGGATTTCTGCCTGGATGATGACGGCTGGTATATCCCTGGCGATCAGAAAATGTATAAACTCTGTGAACTGGATGAAAAAAAGGATTCCGACAAAGTCTTTTATAAAGACCGATGGATTAATGAAGACAATCTTGAACAGCATCTTATTGTAACTTATTCCATCAAATACCGTAATTATCAACGCATGGTAAGGGAAAGGCAGATCGCAAGAGCGAGAAAGTTCGTTGAAAATCCTTCTTCCATTTCAAGGAAAAAGCCAAATGATCCAAAGCGTTTTATCGAGCAGGGGCACTGTACTGCCGATGGAGAAACAGCAAGCAAAACCATTACTTCGCTGAATCAGCAACAGATAGATAATGAAGCGAAATATGACGGCTTCTATGCCATATGCACAAATTTGGATTATGATGTTGCAGCAATCATCAGAATCAATCAGAAAAGATGGGAAATCGAAGAATGCTTTCGGATTATGAAAACAGAATTCAAAGCAAGACCTGTGTATCTTTCTAGAAGAGACCGGATTACCGCCCACTTTACGACATGCTTCACTGCACTCGTAATCTACAGAATACTCGAAAAGAAACTGAAAGAGCAGTACAGCTGCGAAGAAATCATCAGAACCCTGAGGACTATGGATATGATGATCGCCCCCGGAGAAGGATATATTCCTGCTTACACAAGGACAGATTTAACGGATGCATTGCATGATGCTTTTGGTTTCCGGAGCGACTATCAGATTACTTCTCAAAAAAATATGAGAAAAATTTTAAATCAGACCCAGAAGAAGCAAAAATAGCCACATACTTTTCAATTAAGAAAACCTCACAAACAGCGTATTTATGCTGGCTGTGAGGTTTTTACCTTTTCTCAACTGTCAAAAACAGGATATTGTCTAAAAACGATACAAAAATTAAAAAATTATAGGCGTTATTTACGTCTTTTTGTGCCATGTCAATGGGAAAATCTAAATTCGAAATAAA
>KE159621.1 GCA_000403335.2 Lachnospiraceae bacterium MD335 | reverse complement strand
CAGTAAGCTATATTTATAATACCACTGTCTATAGGTTATCGTCAAGCAGTTAATCTATTCAAACTGCGCTTGATAAAGCTGATAATAAAATCCCTCGGGAGTTTGACAGTTGATTAAGAAAAAAATCCTTGCAGGCCGCATAATGCCTGTATTTTTTTGTCAAATTTTCTCTACTTTTATGTAGCTATTTGTAAGTATTCGTGCTATAATAGAGATAAAGAGGAGGCTGCTTATGAAACTGACTTGCGCCGGAACTAAAAAATCCCCTGCTTATTATGTCCAGAAATCTGTCCGTATTGGAAACAAAACAACTACCAAAACGGTTGAACGTCTTGGCAGCATTGAAGAAATCAAAGCCAGATGCGGTGATATGGATCCCATTGAATGGGCAAAGGAATATACAAAAAAACTGACCTTGGCAGAAAAACAATCAAAACAGGGAATTCTTCTCAAATATTCCGCTTCCATGCTGATTGACAAGAATGTCCGCCGCTCCTGCAACGTTGGATATCTGTTCCTTCAGGATATCTACTACTCTCTTGGAACCCATAAGATTTGTGACTCTATCTCTGATAAATATAAATTTGATTACGACCTAAATGGCATTCTTTCCATGCTTGTTTATTCCAGAATCATTGCACCCGGCTCGAAGTTATCCTCTCTTGAAAGCGCCCAAAACTTTTTGGAACAGCCAAAGTGTAACCTGCATCAGATTTACAGAGCTCTCGAAGTGATTGCCAAAGAAAATGATTTCTTTCAAGCAGAACTCTACAAAAACTCCCAGTCTGCCATTGAACGCAAAAAGGAAGTCCTTTACTATGATTGCACTAATTACTACTTTGAAATCGAGCAGGAAGATGATTTCAGAAAATATGGCGTTTCGAAAGAACACCGTCCCAATCCCATTGTCCAGATGGGACTGTTCATGGATGCGGATGGCATCCCTCTTTCCTTCTCGGTTTTTGATGGAAACCAGAATGAACAGCCTTCCATGACTCCGTTAGAGAAAAAAATCTTAAAAGACTTTGAATCATCAGACTTTATTGTCTGTACCGATTCCGGACTTTCATCCACTGCAAACAGAAAGTTCAACAGCATCCAGGGCCGTGGTTTTGTAACAACACAGTCTATCAAAAAACTCAAAGGATTTTTACAGGATTTCTGCCTGGATGATGACGGCTGGTATATCCCTGGCGATCAGAAAATGTATAAACTCTGTGAACTGGATGAAAAAAAGGATTCCGACAAAGTCTTTTATAAAGACCGATGGATTAATGAAGACAATCTTGAACAGCATCTTATTGTAACTTATTCCATCAAATACCGTAATTATCAACGCATGGTAAGGGAAAGGCAGATCGCAAGAGCGAGAAAGTTCGTTGAAAATCCTTCTTCCATTTCAAGGAAAAAGCCAAATGATCCAAAGCGTTTTATCGAGCAGGGGCACTGTACTGCCGATGGAGAAACAGCAAGCAAAACCATTACTTCGCTGAATCAGCAACAGATAGATAATGAAGCGAAATATGACGGCTTCTATGCCATATGCACAAATTTGGATTATGATGTTGCAGCAATCATCAGAATCAATCAGAAAAGATGGGAAATCGAAGAATGCTTTCGGATTATGAAAACAGAATTCAAAGCAAGACCTGTGTATCTTTCTAGAAGAGACCGGATTACCGCCCACTTTACGACATGCTTCACTGCACTCGTAATCTACAGAATACTCGAAAAGAAACTGAAAGAGCAGTACAGCTGCGAAGAAATCATCAGAACCCTGAGGACTATGGATATGATGATCGCCCCCGGAGAAGGATATATTCCTGCTTACACAAGGACAGATTTAACGGATGCATTGCATGATGCTTTTGGTTTCCGGAGCGACTATCAGATTACTTCTCAAAAAAATATGAGAAAAATTTTAAATCAGACCCAGAAGAAGCAAAAATAGCCACATACTTTTCAATTAAGAAAACCTCACAAACAGCGTATTTATGCTGGCTGTGAGGTTTTTACCTTTTCTCAACTGTCAAAAACAGGTATAGGTTATCGTCAAGCAGTTAATCTATTCAAACTGCGCTTGATAAAGCTGATAATAAAATCCCTGCCGCTCCATCAGCGCCCCGTGTGTGCCC
>KE159620.1:2152-3317 GCA_000403335.2 Lachnospiraceae bacterium MD335 | reverse complement strand
TTATTTTTAGTTCGTTGCATTGCTCTGCGCTTATTACAGACATCATCTGCGTCATTACCTTTGTTATAAATTCGTCTTTCATTGTGCCTACCTCCGTTGATTACCTTTAAGATTGCAAACTCGACGCCGGCGGGTTTGAGGGCTTGGTAGTTGGTTATTTTGTTCCATTTGGCGATGTCGATGCCTTTTTTCATATGGGTCCTCCTTTAAATTTAATAATGATTTTGATAAGATAAATAGCAATTTAATTGAATGTATGGGAGTTGTTTACTCTAATGCTTCGCCCAATTTGTATGAGCGCATGAAATATCTTATTGACAATAGAATGCTTCCGACTGATAAACCTTTTATAATGAGAGAGGGAAGTTATGGCATAGCATTTATAGCCGGTCAAATATATGCTGATTATCAATATGGAGAATTTTTATTCTTATCGCATGGTAATACAGAAAATGCGGTTCTTTTTACAATTAATGCTGGAACATTTAGTATGTACGAATTAGCAAATTTGTCTAATGCGAAAATTGGTCTAACGGAAAGCATAGTAAATAACATTAATTATGAAGAGAACTTAACAAGAACATATCAATTGGAGACTAATAAAGCATATTTAGTTACCGTATTTGCGTACTCTTTTGATAATGCAGATGCCATAATGAATTCGGGTGCCTATTTCGTTTATACTCCATACAATAAGAATGCAAATGGTGCAATAAAAGAGATTTATGATACAGGACATTTAACATTAAACATTGATTCAGATTGCATATTAACTATTAAAGGGGAGTATCGTTATATGCATTATTCAATTACAAAGCTTTAATATATTGCCAAGTAAAAATCAATTACTTAAGAAACGTAAAAATACATCCTCGTATCCACTCACCAGCTTTAATTGTGCTAGAAGGACTTATTGAAATTGTTTCATTATACAAAATAAATGTACCGTGTCCATTTTGAGAAAATATATTGTAGAAAAATCTTTCTCCCTGTAAGTAAATGACAGGAAGTTCAATTTCTATATCATGATTGCATTTACAATTTATTATAATTAGTAGTATTTTTCCAAATTTAACTGCTATAGTTTTCCAGTAATCATCAGAGTCCATGAATCCATCGGCATATGTAAATGGATAATTATTCACCGTCAAATTGCTATTTATCT
>KE159620.1:0-1512 GCA_000403335.2 Lachnospiraceae bacterium MD335 | reverse complement strand
TAATAATGATTTTGATAAGATAAATAGCAATTTAAATAAATACTATATGGCAGAAGCGAGAGACCCTGAAAATACTGGTTTTGAAACATTACTTGAATATATTATGTCTTTATATAACAAAGGGATTCGTCACGCTATATTTTCTTCATCTAATTTTTCTGATCTACCAGAGCAAAATTGGGGATTTACTATTGATTTATCATTCCTTAGTGGCGCAGCTAGTGTACGGGCATACAAACATTTATCAGTTGATGGATATTATTTTAGAACTATTACAGTTAATAATAATTGGGCTTCTGGCTGGCAAAAATTTGTTTATGAATCAAATATATGGCTAAATAGTATAAAGAGCAAGACAATTCGTTTGGACTACAATACTCCCAGCGAAATGTACGCTGAAACAGATGCGCAAGAAATTGACAATGGTGTGCCAATTGCTCTTGTTATAAATGCAATGAGTCAAACGCCTTACGAATCTGTTGCTGTAGCTACAGCAACAAAAACGGGAGGCGTAATAAGATGCGTAGCGCTGTCGCCGATAGGAAGTGCGCCTTTTGTGGAAGGTCACTTGCTATCAGCAGATATTAAATACATTTAGTTCATAAGGAAAACTTATACTGAACTATATATAACCATACTATTGTAGCAATAGTAGTAACTTGTCTCTCCCAATAACTATTAACATAAAAATATGCAACCCCGTCGCCACCATACGCGCCAGTGGAACATCCTGATACATCACGTATAGTGCTAGAAATACATGGCAATACTGCTATTACATTTTCCTAAGGTATTTTGGACGGGCAATAAGAAACTATTTCATTAATACATGCATTTAAAATTACTTCTTGGGTAGTAATTGTATACTTTAACAAATTGCTAAAGGCGAGCTATCCATGAGGCATTAATCATTATGTGATACGCCCTAAATGGGATAGCGACCACAATACCGCCGTTTTCTACATCTACACGTAAAAAAATTGGTTTTAGTGTACCGTCCATTGCTTCTACCAATGCTGGTATTTGCGTCCATGTATTTGGAGCATATTTAACATCAAATTGTATTAATTTATCATTTTCGTTAAATTCAATCTCTGTACCAATTAATGCCAAGCATATAGTTACAGTATTTCCAATGCGTGCTATCCCAGTGCCACTTGTCCAAGTCCAACCATTTTTAATCTCATATTCGGTACTTACTGCCATTAAATTGCTATGTTTTATAGCAGTAATTTCTGTCCACGGAGTAAACCATTGCCCTTGATATATTGCACGTTTAAATACATGATCACCTTCATAAGTGTAAAATATAACATTTACACGAGCATTTGTTTCGTCCGTCACAAATATTACAGATGCTTCTGCTGAAACTGGAGAATCCGTCGGAAAGTTCGGGGCAATTATAAAGCAACTTTTAATATTGGGATTATTTAAATAAAAACCAAGTATTGTATCTCCAGAAAAATTTTTACCAAATAAATTGCTATTTATCTGAGCAATAATTATCTGCAA
>KE159619.1 GCA_000403335.2 Lachnospiraceae bacterium MD335 | reverse complement strand
AAAATGACCTCCTGCAATTGGTATAATAAGTATACCATACAGAAAGCCATTTTTCTTTAGTTTGTCAACAAGTCCTTTATATTACACTCCCTTTTTATATTTTTTTGTGGTCGAATAGCTCGACCACAAAAAGCTTTCATATGATAATGAATTTACACATAAACATCGACAATTGAGACACCCACCTTTTCAGGTGTTAATGTATTATTAAAACCTTTATTGCAGCAATCCGCAATATTTTTAACAAAATCTGAATCTTTTCCGAACAGATTTACATATGCATTCTGAAAATCCGGATCATCAAAATCCTTTGCATCATACTGCATTGTCTTTTTCCCTTCAGCATCTTCAACAAAAGATATTCCAACTTTAGCAAGCTCCGTTTCTTTCTCTTCACAAAGCGTTTTTAACGTATTAAAATCTTCACTTTCATATTTATCAGCATTATTATATGCTGTAATGAATAACCCTAAATCCTCTGTTACTTCTTCCTTAAATTCTTCAGGAAGTGCTCCTTCTTCCATAAGACTACCACATAAGCCAAGTATATTTGTTGTTTCTTTTGCAAGGGCAAAAGATGACGCAAGCGTAATCTCATCATTATCATACTTTGTGGTCCGCATCATATTACGATCCACAATATTGTATTGTAAATCTTCAAGACGCGTCTCTATTTTACGCATAATCTTTTCTGTCTGTTTTATAAACGAATCTTTTCCTTCCATAAGCCTGTTGATAACTTTATTATCCGCCTCTTCAAAAACTTCGCTGTCAAATACATATTTGCCGTCCTTTTTCTTCAGACCTATCTTTTTTAAATCCTTTTCATTTTTATCAAACAGATTTTCAAGCTTTTCAAGTTGCTTTTCAAGTTCCTTATCCGGAACTTTCTCTGCATTTTTATTCAGGGAATTAAATGTTTTTACAAGAGTTTGCAACTGCTTTCCAAATCTTGTCTTTGAAGCCTCTCCCTTGGATTCCACCGCTGTTTTTTTATAATAGATCTTGAGATTCTCCAGTCCTGAATTTAAAGTAAGCCCCTTTGAAGATTTCCCTAGATCTTTTACAGTCTTTTTTAATCCTGCAACATCAACCTGCAAAGCTTCCACATCTTTATTTGACTCATGCACCTTTTTTCTATATGCATTTGTATAAGTATAATTACTTTGAGACAGCTTAGTTAAAAAGTCTATCGCCGTATATTGAATTGCCATAATCATCCTCCATTCTGATAACAGCACACAGATGAAAATATCCGCATAAGTTTTATTTCGAATCCATTCTGCTCTTCTTTATCGTAACTGCTGAAAAATCTAACAGGTTCCACATAACCAGTTAATTTTAATCTTATCGACAAAATGTAGTGCCTTATTTCCATATTATATAATATATATCGGTAAAAACCGAAAAATATAACAGCATTTTTTTCAACAATTTAAAATTAAATCTTCCAGTTTGATTTTTGGAACGTGATGTACCTTTTTTGTATCTCTGTAATATTTTATGTTATCTGTTTCGGATATTTCCTCAAGAACGACTTCTTCTTTAGGATAACCCAATGCAATGACCAGTTTAATATCATACTTCTCTTCTAAATGTAATATATCCCGCAGCATTATTCTGTCAATATTTGCAAGAAAACAACCTCCCAATCCCTGCTCCGTTGCTGCAAGAAGAATTGTCTGCCCGATAATTCCCTCATCATGTGGCGCATTAACTCCCACAGGCTCCAGCATTACAATATACGCTGCCGGTTTTTCCCCTTCTTCCGGCCCATCCCAATCCTCCAAATATCCAGCCCATCTTAAACACTGGAAAATATCTTCATTTTTTTGCGATTCATATGACAGAATATACCTTACCGACTGTCTGTTTGCGCCAGAGGCTGTAAGCCTTCCTATATTAATAAGTTCTTTCAGCTGTCCGCATGTCACTGCCCTATCCTGATAAAAACGCCTGTAGGATCTGTTTTTTATTACCAAATCTTTTAACATAAAAATCTCCAATCTTATATAACCTGCAAAAGGACTACTTCTGTCCAATTGTTCAAAAATTCTTAAGTTTAGTATAATGGTATTCCTGCACTTTTTCAATTCTATTTTTTAACACTTTTTATTTCCATAAAAATCAGAATTTCTTACTATCTGCTACTTTACCTTTTTGAAAAAAATGACAAACTATGATTTACTCAATACATGAAATATATGTTGCATTTTTTGTTATTTTTTGTTGCATTTTGATTAATTTCATTGCATTTAGATTTGTTTATTACAGATGTTTTTCACCGTTATTTTTTCATATCTTTTAAAGTGTTTATTTTATATCTACTTTTTAATAAATTTTCTGATTATCTTTTCCAGTCATTTTAGATCTTTGTAACCTGTTTTCCCAAAAATTATATAAAAACTTCTGTTGACCCTCTTAATTTAAAAAGCATTACAAAAGTAAATTACAGATTATAAGTTTTTACAAGATAATTTTACAATATTTGACTTTTTTAATTAAAATATCGTCAGTTATTTATATATTATTTTTTTTATATTTCATTTTATAACATTTTTGAAACTATAATTTACAGATTTTGAAATTTTTTCTTCATTTTTATCCACTTTCCCACATTCAATTGTCGATAACTTTATATTTCTTTTGCAATACCATATCATATTATCCACAATTTAGTAGAATTTTATTGACTTTTGCATTTCCCATATATCATAATAATTGTATCTGAAAAAATAATCAACTTTTTTTGCAAATTATATGTTTCATTTATACAAAAGGAGATTTTACATGCAAAATAATTTTTCATACGCACAAATTAGAAAAGGCGACCCGATTGCACAGATGAGCAGTGCTCAAAACAGAAATACAATGACACAAAATACAGGGCAGTTCGTCGGATATCGGTTAAATACACGCATCCGCACCCTAAGAATCGCCAAAGGCTGGTCACAGACGCAATTAGGTGAAAAATTAGCCGAACTTATGGGCAATGACAAAAAAATTCCCACTTCGACAATCGCAAGTTGGGAACATAAAGACGCTGCTATTGCAAAAATACCTGCTCCTGACAAGGTAATTGCGCTTTCAAATCTTTTTAACGTTACAGTTGATTATTTAAAAGGATTTTCCGATGACCCGAAAAAATCCGCTATGGAATACATTGCGACACAGGCAGATATACAAAATATTGAAATTCTTCCCCAAGAACTTGCGCAACATATGGGAGAACCTGTTTGGATATCTTGTGAACAATATAACGGTTGGATGCTTTTGACAGATCTGTATGAGCTTATTGATTGCAATGGCGAAAAACATTCTGTTCCTGAAATACGTTGTTTCAATCCTGTATTCTCTATTTTCCCTCCCTGTCATGCGTATTTTAGGCAGGTATATAACCTGTATGTCATTCCGGAAACGCAGATCAGAAATTACAGGGAACGTATGTGGGTATGTATTAATTCGCCGGATAAACAGCTTCAAAATTATAATGGATGGTATGAACGCACTCCCGATGGGATGGGAGTCAAGGGAAAAACAATATTATCATTTGATTCTTATTTTGACTTTTGGATCGCTTATACTACACCTTTATCTGACTAAAATATATTATACAATATATTATGTATTATTTATTTTATGATATTGTGTCAATTTGTTTTTGCTATTAACTATTTTATATAATATCTATAATTCAGGCTTTTAAGTTATATATTTTTCAATACGTAAAATCATATAATATGTAATATCTTTAATAATATATTATATATTACGTTATTTTTAGATGTGTAATTTATATATATAATGTAAATATGTTTGAATTTATATGAATTTTGTGATATATAGTATATAGTGTATTATGTATTATATGTTATTTATTATTGATATATTTTTACTATAAAATACAATTTGTCTATATAAGTAATATAATATATAATACATTATATCACTTATAAATTATTATATTTTAAAATTTGGTGTACATTATTTAATATAATTTTATTTATATTAAATAATACATTATTTTATAGCATATATAAAACAATGTATTTTATAATGTATTATTTATTATATTTTTATATAAATGCACAATACATTTTAAATTATGCATTAGCTTTATTATTATAATAAATATTGCATTTTTTAATGTATTACTTATTATATTATAAAATATATTTTTTATAACACTGTTAAACAAATATATACTATGTATTATTTTATGTAATATGTGTTTTAATTGTAATTTTATTACAATACAATTCACATTATAAGATGCAAGTGTATTAACAATATATTATATAATACAAAACATATTTAAGTATATAATTTAAATTTTATTAGTAATAATATTATTAATACTATACATAAACTCATATATAATATAATTACAAATGCAAATTATAATACATAATATATACACATTATAAAATATACTTCATGCTTTACTATTTAATTCATTTTATAATGCATAAAAGCATACATTATATTATATAAAATACATCAAACCATATAATATACAATAAAATACTTGTACTATTATAAAATGCATGATATAATGTTATAAATATGTAAAATAAAAATATAACATATCATGCAATATACTATATACTATATATAAAGGAAGGTAATACACTATGAAATCCATTGCATTTGGAACCTTAAAAGGCGGAACAGGAAAAACTACAAGCTGTTTCAATCTTGCAGGAGCATTGGCTCTCAATCCTGAAAACAGAATTTTACTGGTTGACGGAGACCCGCAATGTAATCTGACAAACGATATTGGAATAGACTGTTCCGATATGGAACGAAATAATATACGTACCATATTCGAAAATAAAAAAGTAGCCCCTTCCGAACTGATCCTGCATGGGATATTGGACAAATTGCCAAATGTGGATATTATTCCTTCCAACATTTTATTAATCAAAACAGAAATGCAATTAGTCAGCATTGCCGGACGTGAAAAACTTTTGGCAAATTATTTTGAACGCAATAAAGAGTTCTTTTCCCAATATACACATGTAATTTTTGATACAAATCCAAACTTGGGCGTTATCAATCAAAATATTTTTTATTTCGTGGATTCTATTATCCTCGTATCAGATGTTTCCTTAAACGCCATTCAAGGTGCAGAGCTTTTCACATTCCTTTGGGAAGAGAATATTGAAGATTTGGGTATAAAAAATAATATAAGGGCTCTTATCATTAACAATTTTGATAAACGAATCAACCTTGCAAAAGACCTGCAGGATTATTATCTGTCTGAAGACGATTTTAAAAATATTCTAATTGAAACGCCGATTCCCGGCTCCGTGGCAATGAAGGATACATCGCTCAACCATTCGCCGATCGTTGTACTTCAACCAACACATCAGGCTGCGTCTGCAATAAGACGGGTAGTAAAAGAATTAATTTTACGGGAGGTTTTCTAAATGAATCAGTTTAAACGAGCAAAACAAACCGGTCACCAAACGGAAAGTATTACTGACTTAAAAACAGCCGGAATTGCACCGCAAAAGGAAGAAACACCAATAACCAGTCTGAGTCAGCCTGAGAAAAAGGATGAATCACATTCTGACAAAACAGACACAGCTCCCACGCCTCAAGTGCAATCCGCAGACTCAGAACATACTGTCATCTTACAAAAAACGGATATTCCAACAATGCAGGAACCTACTGCATATACCGTTACACCAATTACAAGAGCAGAAGAGGACATAAATCCCAGCCCTGATCCCAAATTAGAACCACCTATACAACCTGCTATATATAATGAAGGTTCTCTGCAGCAACCCCAAACGACGGTAACCTCACAACCAACACTGCAGATGCAAACCAATATGCCCGTATTACAACAGAAACAGGCAGAACCGGTAGCCAGCCACATAGAACCTGTCGAACAATTTATTGAACCTAAAACAGTAAAAAGCAGCAAAAAGAGCGCCCCTAATATGTTCTCACAGAAAACGGAATCAAAGTCAATTCGGAAGTCACTTGTATTAAAACCATCTTCAGTAAAAAAAGCTGAAAATTACTGTGCCAAAAACGGTGGTTCATTTAATGAACTTATACAAATATTGTTAGACAACTTTATTGAACAGTATGACCTTTAATTATCATAAAAACAAATATCAGTCAGAGGAATATCAACACTACACAATATGAATCAAATTTGATATTTCTCTGATAAAACCATTTTATCAGCACGACTTCTACTAATCAGTAGATAACATGCAAAATATTGCATGTTTCATCCTTTTTTTAAATTATGACCATATCAGTCATTAAGCTATGAATAAATAACGGTTATGTCTATATGTTCAAAGCTATAAAAAAATGACGGTTTAAAAATCCCTTATTATCCTTATTTTCACGTTCTTTTATAAAAATAGATAAGAAAAATGTCGGTTTAAGCTTAATAATATTAATTATCCATATAAGTCAATTTTACTTTTATAAATCATTTTTTAATACCATAAAAACGTCGTATTTTAGGCATTTTCTGACAAGAAATGATAAAATGACGGCAAATAATATATAGCTATAAAAAAATAACGGTTTTTTTGACTAAAATATCACTTATTTGTAGAATAATTTATAAGCTATAAAAAAATGACGGTTTTATTTAGGCAAAAAAAGATGATATTTTTATAGATAAAATAAGAAATGATAAAATGACGGTTAAAAAATATTAATTAAATACCAAATTTAATAACATTCAAACATTATTTTTTGATGAAATGTATAATTAATGTATAATGAAGTATAAATGTATAATTATGTATAAGAGGAAACACAAATGATAGGAAATATAAGGCTTTTCAAGTATAAGAAGAGAAAGAATGACAGTTAAGAAATAAAAAAATGACGGTTTTTTTATGAAAAAATAACGGTAAAGGTATGAAAGAACAACGGAAAAGGAATAAAAAAGTAACCGCTGTGCTATAAAAATATGACTGTTGTCTGACAATATAAAAAAATCATATACTGTAGAGTAGAAGAAAAAAGTCGCATTTTGGAATAAATCCTGCAAAATTTTGGAAAGTATTGTAAATTATTGGAATAAATTATGTAAATATGAATGGAAAATGAAGGAATATTCCGTTTTCATCCTACAGCTATGAAAAGATGACGGTTATTTAATAAACAAGGCGGCTTTTTGTACAGCCTCTTCGGCTTTGGCAATCGGAGACATTTGAAAAACATGCCACATTCCATCAAAAATGTCCAATTTTGCATAGATATTGTGTGTCAAAAGTTGTTTATAGAGGCTGTGAGAATCGTCCAGCAGGATTTCATTTGTACCTGCCTGAATGTAAACGGGAGGAAATCCGCTCAAATCTGCAAAAAGAGGTGAAACATAGGGGGAATCTGCAGGAGTATCGCCTAAATAACAGGAAACAGCTTTTTGGATATATGCGTTTGTGAGCACCGGATCGACAAGCTCCTTTGCATGATAGCTTTTTCCGGACGAAGTCATGTCCGTCCAGGGAGAAAATAAAACAAGGCTTTTTGGTAATTTGGCATGCTGTTCCCGTAAAAGGAGGGTAAGAACAAGCGCAAGATTTCCGCCGGCAGAATCACCTGCAACAATGATGTCTTTCGCATCATATCCACAAGAGAGAATATAACTCCACGCAGTGAGCGCATCCTCGACGGCGGCAGGATAAGGAAATTCAGGTGCAAGGCGATAATCAAAACAAAAGACACTCAATCCTGTATGTCTTGAAAGTTTGGTCGTAAGTTCTCTTGCATACAGGCTGCTTCCGGTCATATACCCGCCGCCGTGGCAGTAAAAGATCATGGAACGGCTGTTGTCCGTTTTTTGTTCTTTTGGAATATAGTTTGTCCATTCGGCATCCATTGTATTCACTTTTAAGGGTGTAAACTGATAATTTTTACTATTAGCAAAAATGGAACCAAGCTGATTTTGGACGGTTCGCTGTTTTTGAATATCCTCGTTTTCCATCAGACCATGAACACGCCGGATTAAATGCATCAATCTTTTATTCTGTTTCTCGTTCATCTAGTTACCTCATAAAATTAAATCTGTTATTCCTGTGAAAAATAGTTTATAATAATTATGTGTAAAACCTGTCAATAGGTCAAGCAAAAATATAAAAAATATGATGATATTTGGAATGACATGGTATAAGGAGGCTGCATAAACGTTATGAAGACCAGTGACGAATTAATGACTTTATTACGGAGAATTGATCATAAGGGCTATCCGGCGTATAAGGATACGAAAGGGATTTATCAGTTTTTGGGATATGTTCTTGATATTGAGCATGTGCAGGGTGACCCGTTTGCATCGCCGTCAAAGATTAAACTGATTGTTGCGGGAAAGGATGCGGGACTGCCAAAGGAGCTGTATGACAAGAAACATAAAAGGATAGCGGTACAGGATTATCTGCTGCGGCAGTTTGGAAAAAGGCTTTCGAAAGTTTCGTTTACGGCGCATGGTTCGGGAAAGAGCGGTTTGATGAGCGTGAGCCGCTGCGGTCAGGAAGTGCTTGAGCGCAGCGGATGTGAAATTAAGGAAACGGACGGCAGTGTAATTATCCGGATGGAAATCGGATTTCCTGCAAACGGAAGAACAATTAACGCAGGAGAGCTGATCAAAATTCTTTTTACATTATTGCCGGATACAGTAACAAATGAACTGATGTTCAGAAACATTCATAAAGGGAATATCAGGAAGGCGGCGGAACTGTCAGAAAATCAGGATTACATAAGAAGGGAACTGAAAAAAAGGGATTTAGTAGCATTTGTTGCAAACGGGGCAATTCTTCCGAGGGAGAGTGGTGTATCTCAAAAACCGATGAAAAATGCGGTGCCATTTCAGTCACCGGAATCCATGAAGGTGGTGTTGGAGCTTCCAAACGGGGAGAAACTAAGCGGAATGGGAATTAAACGGGGAGTTACATTAATTGTTGGCGGTGGTTATCATGGAAAATCGACCCTGCTTGAGGCGCTGGAGAGGGGCGTTTATGACCATATTGCGGAAGACGGAAGGGAATACGTCCTTACGGATTCCACGGCTGTAAAACTGCGTGCGGAAGACGGAAGATGCATAACGGGAACTGATATTTCCATGTTTATTAGAAATCTTCCCAATAAGGTCAATACGAAATGTTTTTATACGGAAGACGCCAGCGGCAGCACCTCGCAGGCGGCAAATGTGATAGAGGCTGTTGAGGCAGGCAGTGAAGTTCTTTTGATTGACGAGGATACGAGTGCAACGAATTTTATGATACGGGATGAGCTGATGCAGCTTGTGGTGACAAAGGACAGGGAGCCGATAACACCGTATATTGATCGGATCCGGGAGCTATACCATCGGTTTGGGATTTCAACTATTTTGGTTGTGGGAAGTTCTGGTGCCTATTTTAAGAAGGCGGATGCAATTATCCAAATGGATGAATATCGGGCATTCGATATTACGGATGCCGCAAAAGAACAGGCGCAGGTGTATGAGGGAGACAGCAAAGCGCAGACACAGCCGGCAGAAGTTATTTTACCGGATTTTCACCGGTGTATGCTGCCAAACAGAAGTTTTTATGATGATAGGACAAAAATCAGGGTGAATGGCTTTGAATCTGTCAGCGTAAATAAAAATACGATTGATATGAGAGCAGTGGAACAGCTGATTGACGCAGAACAATTGCGTACACTTGGATATATTTGCAAACATATGCATGAAAAGGTCTTTAACGGGAAAACCACATTGCGAAGTGCGGCGGAGAAGGTTCATATTGCATTGGAGGAAACTGGGTTTTCGTCTGTTTGTGGTAAAATGGTTCCTTGTGATCTTGCCATGCCGAGAAAACAGGAAATTTTTGCCTGTTTGGATAGATGCAGAAATGTAAAAATGAATGACTGATATAGTCAATATTGTAATAAAATTGTATGTAGAAACAATATGACTGAATTAGTCAATACAAGAATAAATTTAAAATAATTATCAATTTAGTCAATAAAAGGATAAAAATGAAAACGAATAAAATTGTAGCAGGCATTTTAGCGCATGTCGATTCAGGGAAGACAACGTTAGCGGAAAGTATGCTTTATATAAGCGGAACGATACGAAAATTCGGACGGGTGGACCATAAGGATGCATTCTTTGACAGCGATGCGTTGGAGCGGGCGAGGGGAATTACAATCTTTTCAAAACAGGCACAATTTTTTCTGAATGATAAGGAAATCTGCCTTTTAGATACGCCGGGACATGTGGATTTTTGTGCGGAAATGGAGCGTACGCTGCAAGTACTTGATTATGCAATTCTTGTCATTAGTGCAGCAGACGGTGTACAGGGGCATACAATAACGCTTTGGCAGCTCTTAAAAAGATACAGGATACCCGTTTTTCTGTTTATTAATAAAATGGACAGAAACGGTGCGGATAAAGGATGTATTTTAATCGAACTACAGAAAAAGCTGGATGCATGCTGCATTGATTTTTCCGTGCCAAAGCAAACTGTTTTTATGGAAAATCTTGCCATGTGTTCAGAGGAGTCTTTGGAGCTTTTTTTGGAAGACGGTTGTATTTCGGATGCGAAGATTGCAAAAATGGTAAAACAAAGGCAGGTCTTTCCATGTTTTTTCGGTTCCGCATTGAAACAGGAGGGCGTTCGGGAATTTTTGGACGGGATGGATACTTATATGGAACTGATAAACTATCCGGACATATTTTCAGCAAGGGTTTTTAAAATTGCAAGAGATGAGCAGAATAACCGTCTTACTTACATGAAAATTATGGGCGGCGTGTTGCGGACAAAGGATCTTTTGGGTGAGGGGGAAAAGGCGGATCAAATCAGAATTTATGCGAGCAGTCAGTTTGTGACTGTCAATGAGGCTTGTGCAGGGACGGTTTGTGCTGTAACGGGACTTTCTAAAACTGTATCAGGTGCGGGGATTGGCGCTTTGGAGGGGAATCAAATTCCGCTGTTGGAACCGGTTTTAAACTATGGAATTGAAGTGCCGAAAGATTGTAATATACATGATTTTTATCTGAAAATGTGCAGTCTATGTGAGGAATATCCCGAGCTGAGTGTGGTATGGAATGAAAAACTGGGACAGATTCAGGCAAAAGTAATGGGGGCGGTGCAGCTAGAGGTATTAAGGCATATTATTTATGAACGGTTTGGCGTTTTGGTATCGTTTGGAACAGGGAATATTGTATATAAGGAAACGATTGCTGCGTCTGTGACAGGAATTGGGCATTTTGAACCCTTAAAACATTATGCGGAAGTGCATTTGCTGTTGGAGCCGCTTGCACGCGGAAGCGGGCTTGAATTTACGACTAACTGTAGTGAGGCGGTATTGGATAAAAACTGGCAGCGTCTGATACTGACACATTTGGAGGAAAAAAAGCATGTTGGCGTGCTTACGGGTAATGAGATTACAGATATGCGGATTACGTTGATTGCGGGGAGGGCACACCAAAAACATACGGAAGGCGGTGATTTTCGGCAGGCGACTTACAGGGCAGTACGGCAGGGACTGAAATCAGCACAAAGTGTTTTGCTGGAGCCGATTTATGCATTTCGGCTTGAAGTACCTTCGGATTGTGTCGGTCGTGCTCTGTCTGACATTCAGAAAAGAAACGGAAGTTTTGAGGGACCCGTGATTGAGCAAGACCGGGCAGTAATAACAGGACGCGCACCTGCAGCGCTGATGCAGGACTATCAATTGGAAGTTGTATCATACAGTAAAGGTCTTGGTCAGTTTTCGTGCAGTTTATGCGGTTATGATTTGTGTCATAATGAAGAGGAAATTGTGCAGGAGACGAGATATGATTCGGAAAGTGATATGGATAATCCAACTGGGTCAATATTTTGCTCGCATGGTGCAGGATATTATGTGAATTGGGATGAGGTTGCGGCGTATGCACATGTTGATAATTGCATGTCAAAGACAGATATAGAAAATGACTATAAAAGTCAAATAAATAGAGGCAGTGTGTCAGCATTTGGGGATTTGTTTATTGCGCAGGAGGAGATTGACGAGATTTTTGCGCGGACGTTTGGCAATGCAAAGAAGAAACGTAACAAATGGGGCAGGAGAGTAGTCGCTCATGCAGACAATGCTTACAAAGGAACAGAACATGCCGGTTCGTATGAGGGTGAGAAAGAATATTTGCTTGTTGACGGATATAATATTATTTTTGCATGGGAGGAACTGCGCATTCTTTCCGAGGTCAATATTGACAGTGCAAGGGATAAGCTTATGGATATTATGTGTAATTATCAGGGATATAAGAATGTGGAGCTGATTTTGGTGTTTGATGCCTACAAAGTGCATGGAGGTCAGGGAACGGCGTTTGATTATCATAATATTCATGTGGTTTACACAAAAGAGGCGGAAACGGCAGATCAGTATATTGAAAAATTTGCACATGACGTGGGCAAAAAGTACCGGGTGACTGTAGCCACTTCGGACAGGCTGGAACAGATGATTGTTTGGGGCGCCGGCGCAAAACGGCTGTCCGCGCAGGGTCTTTTGGAAGAAGTTGTTCAGATTAACCGGGAAATTAAAGAATATATTGAAAGCATTAAATAAACCCGTAATGCTCCAATGCCTGCCGGATACCGTTTTCACTCGATTTTGCGCTTACATAGGTTACCTGGTCAAACAGTGACGCTGGAACGGCGTTTCCCATTGCGACGCTGTAATTCGTATAGTTTAACATGGGAAGGTCGTTGTTGCTGTCGCCAAATGAGTAGGAATTTTCATGCGCAATCTGATAGTGGTCAAGTACAAATTGAATTCCGGTGGCTTTGGAATAGCCGATCGGAACAAATTCGCGGAAATTTCCGCCTCTGTCAATACATTCGAAATATTTGTCGCTAACACGCCGAAATGCAGGCAGGTCTTCCATATCGGTAAACCATATGACAAATTTATCGCATGTGAAATATTCTTCTTCCGGATTTTGCGACATATCGTAATTTCTGCTTAAAAAGGCGTTGTACTGCCGGATGCCGCCTTCGGTCAGCAGAGGCGTTTTTGTATCAAAACGGACATAGTTTTTGCTTTCAAACAGAAGGTCAAGTTTAAATTTTCGGGCGTGTGTCAGGATTTCGGAAGTGACGGCATGCGTTTGGGATACATACAAAAGTTCTTTGTTGATGCCGTTTTCGTTACAGTAAATGTTTGTGCCGCATCCGCTGATAATTCCATCAAATCCAATCTCCAAAAAACGTTTTTCCACATTCTGCATGCATCTTCCGGTATTGATAAACATGATATGACCATTGTCACGTGCTTTTTTGATTGCGTTTTTTGTTGAGGGCAGAACAGAGCCGTCCAGTTCTGAGGTTAATGTACCGTCTATATCAAAAAATGCGATTTTTCGTTCCATTGTTGCAATACTCTCCTTCCTGAGTTAAACCATTAATATATTATGTATTATGATGTATAATATATGATGAAATGTATTATATAAATAGCTTTTTCATATGTAAAAGCCGCATATAAAATTGCGTATAAAAGTCTTCTTCTGACGAATAGGGTTCTATATAGAAAAACTGTAAGAGCTGCATGGTTGCTTTTTTGATGCATTCTTCATTACCCTGCGCAAGCAGTCGTTCATGCAGTTCTTTCAAGAAAAAGTGCCAGTCCGCTATAAATTGTTGATTTTGATTTAAATCAGGGGTGTCAATCCATTTACTGACTTTAATTTTTGATTTCTGTTCATTTGGACATTCGTTTACTTGTAAAATATATGAAAAACTGTTGTTTTCATACAGTCTGCCAAGCGGAAAAATGCGGCAGATCCCCGGTCTGTACGGGTGGATGCTGCAGCGATTGCTGTCATTTAAGAAAACGCATGGTTTGTTGAGTGTTTCTGTCATTTTTAGATTGGGAAGGATCAGTCCGTCAACAATATTCAGTTCGATTTGACTATCAAGCATTGTCTCAAACGAACGGTTCAGAAAATGGGATATTCTGTAAAAGTCGAGCGGGTCAAGCACAATGGAAGTTCCCATATCATGACAGCATACACTGCAGTCCTTGCAGCCGTTGCAGTCAGCCTTTACCATATCATTTAACAGATAGCGTTTGCCGTCAGAAATTTTATTTAAATCACAATCACGACGCATTTTATGTGTCCTCCTCATAAAAAGTAACCGAATAAATTATACTATACACTATAATTCACGATTTTGCAAAGGATAACATGATTGACTTTTTAAGGAACCATTGTTACTATTTTTATAATTGGTGATAAAAAACGCAGCAAATATAGGAATTGTGGAAAAATTGCCGAAGCATGTTACGTTGCCGGCAGTATGGAGGTTTGATGAACGCATTGTTAAAAGAGATGTTAAAGCAGAATGCAGAACGTGCAGGAATTGCACTAAGATGGGTTCTTTTTTCCCTTATATCAGGGATTGTGGTCGGCTGTGTCGGTGTTGTTTTTTATCGTCTGATGGCATTTGTTACTCATTTTCGGGAAATGTATACATGGGTACTTTTGTTCCTTCCAATCGGCGGGCTTGTCATTGTTGCGTCTTATAAATTTATGCATTATGAGAAGGATAGCGGGACAAACCTTGTGTTGTCCGCAATTCATTCAGGTGATCATATTCCGTTCCGTATGGCTCCGCTGATATTTATATCCACGGTTATTACGCATTTGTTGGGTGGTTCGGCGGGGCGTGAGGGAGCCGCGCTGCAATTGGGAGGAGTCTTGGAAACAGCATCGGAAGATTGTTAAGATTAGATGAAAAAGATAAAAATATTATGATTATGTGTGGGATGAGTGCGGCGTTTTCGGCATTGTTTGGTACACCTATGACGGCTGCAATCTTTTCAATGGAAGTTGTCAGTGTCGGTATTATGCATTATTCCGCGCTTGTGCCTTGTGTCGTGGCATCTTTAATTGCGCATGGGATTGCGCTGGAATCCGGAATTGCTTCGGAAGCGTTTGTTATCTGGGAAATACCGGTATTTCATATGCGCACAGCTGTTATCATTTCCGTTCTTGCAGTATTTTGTGCACTTGTGAGTGTTCTGTTCTGTGTGATGTTGCGGCGAACGGAGCATCTATATCATAAGCTGTTCAAAAATCCGTTTCTTCGCATTTTTGCAGGAGGCTGTTTGGTTGTGGCGCTCACGTTTTTGGTGGGAAACCAAGACTATAACGGTGCGGGTATGCACATGGTGGAACATTATTTTGAAGGCAGTGTGCGTCCGGAGGCGTTTCTATTGAAAATGGTTTTTACAGCGCTTACAATCGGCGCCGGATTTAAAGGCGGTGAAATTGTGCCTTCGTTTTTTACGGGAGCTGCTTTCGGATGCTTGTTTGGGACAATCACGGACTTTTCCCCGTCACTTTGCACGGCAATTGGTATGATCAGCGTTTTCTGCGGTGTGACAAACTGTCCGATTACGTAACTTTTGATTAGTTTTGAGCTGTTCGGATATGACGGCATGCCTTATTTTCTGCTGTCTGTCGCGTTCAGCTATATGCTTTCTGGGTACGTCGGACTGTATCACAGCCAGAAAATCATGTATTCGAAATATAAAACGGATTATATCAATAAGAGGACAAAATAGTCCTCTGCCTTGTTTAGGTACAAAACACATTTTTAAAGGCGCGGTATGTTTTCTGCAAACCTTCAGAAAACGGAGTGTACTGCATGCCAAGCGAATTAATGCTTTTTTCGTTTGCGTAAAGCTGTGTTTCGGCTGCCGTAAGCGGAAACGGGAGAGGTACATTCTGTGCAAGCGCTTCTGATACGGTCATTTTAAGTTCCGTAACGGGTACGTCAATCACCTGTTTGAGTTCTTCATAAAAACTGTTATAATCGGATATGATTTCATTGCAAAGATTAAACGCGTTTTGATAGGTATTTTCATTTAATAAACAGCTTAGAATAGCATTTGCCACATCCTTTACATATACAAATTGAAATTTCCCTTCTGCGTCCGTGATATGCGGCAGAATATGGTTTTTGACGGCAAGCTGGATGTAGGCGGATTCTCTTGGTGCATAATTAAATGGTCCATATATAATAGAAGGGCGCAAAATCGTATATTTCATTTCTTTTTGACGGCATTCGGCGCACAGTTCCTGTTCTAATAGAACCTTTCCGCGAATATAATTTCCGGCGCTGTCTGAACTGAAATTGGTTTCAAGTGGTGTCTGTTCGTCCTTTTTTCGCTGTGTATCGTGTTGATAGACGTCAACCGTGCTGATAAAAATGTATTGTTTTGCCTTTTTGCCGAAATTTTTTAGTACTGTGGAAATATCGTGTGCCTCATATGCACAAAAGTCAATAATGGCATCATAATCGTCCGTGATTTGTTGCCAAAGAGAGGCATTTTTTCGGTCTCCTTTTATTTGTTGTACGCCAAATGCCTCCACGGAATACGTACCGCGGTTGACTACTGTAATGTTGTGCAGTTTCGCCGCCTGAATCAAAAATACACGTCCTAAAAAGTAACTTCCGCCGATTACAAGTAATTTCATAGTCATCCTCCATTTTGAGCATAGTCAGTCAGTTGAAACACAGATATGTGTTTGCTTGTATGTCAATAATTTTCGAATATATATTCGCTAAAGAAGTATTTTGCGAATAGTTGAAAACATCTCCTACAATTAGTACACTTTGCCCCTTTGCCAATAATTATGTAAATATGGGTAATTAAAATATTCATTTTTTAGTAATTATTCTTGTTTTGCTCCATATAAAGCTGATAACTTCGTTAAAAATATTATGTGTTATCCACATTTATACTGTTTTGGGTTTTGCAATTCCCTATCATCATAATACTGTTATATGTAAGTTAACCAAATCAGTCAGTGTTTTATCAACGAATTATTCTTAACCGTCATTTTTTTATACCTTTATATTGCCATATTTTACGCAATAGCAGTTTTTACATTGTAATAGATACGGTTAATCAGCTATGAAAACAATTATGAACGACAAAAAAGCTTTCTTTTTTATAACCGTGTTTTTTTCATTTCTTATTTTACCGCTCGTAAAACGCATTATCCGACAATATTTTGCAACCAAACGCCCTTTTTTACTAAATTAAATCCAATCACACATTTGATGAAGTCGGCAAGCTGTACTAGTATATATACGCCAATAACCGGTATTGTCGTAAAACGGCTGAGTACAAAGGCAATTGATACGCTTACGCACCATATAAACACACTGTCAAACAAAAAGGTGATAATCGTCTTTCCACCGGAGCGCAATGTAAAATACGTAGCATGCAGAAATGCATTCTGCGGCATAAACAGTGCTGTCGCCATAATAAAGTATTTTCCGAGCTGTTTTGCTTCTGCCTCAATTTTATAAAGATTGGGAAAGGCAGGCGCCATTAACAGCATGACTGCCGCAACAAGTGTACAACAGAATACCGAAAAAGCAATCATTTTATTGTCGGTATCCCGTGCCTCCTTCATTTTGCCTGCGCCCAAAAGCTGTCCTACAATAATTGCAACGGAGTCGCCAAGTGCGATAAAAACAATATTGAATACGTTGTTAATCGTATTTGACACATTGAGTCCGGCAACGACACTATATCCTCTAATGGAATAACACTGTGTCAGCATAGCCATACCCGCTGCCCAAAGCGTTTCATTGAATAAAAGCGGACTTCCCTTGATCATAATCTTTTGGATTAGCGGACGTGGTACGCATAATGTTTTGTACATTCCTTCTATATAAGAGTATTCTTTTTTCTTTCTATGAACCTGTATAACAATAATCAGCATTTCCACATATCTTGATAAGACCGTGGCAATTGCCGCACCCGCGACACCAAGCGCTGGAAAGCCAAATTTTCCGTAAATCAGCAGATAGTTGAAGGTAAGATTTACAAATACTGCAACAATTCCTGATTTCATTGGAAGAAGGGTCTGTCCGCATTCCCTTAATGTACTGGAATAGACCTGAACCATTGCAAAGGCAGGAAGCCCGATTAATATAATTTTTAAGTACAGCATTCCATATGACAGTGTGGCATTGATGCTTTCTGCTGAGCCCTCTCCTTTTAAATATGCGCTGATTAACGGCTCTCCCGCAGCCAAAAGGAGGATACACGTAAAAAATGTAATCACGGCAACCATCCATATTTTAAAACGCATGGTTTGACGTACGCCTTCATGGTTTCCCTGCCCGTAAAACTGCGCCGTAAAAATACCCGCTCCAGATACACCACCGAACACACACAGATTGTATACAAAAATAAGCTGATTTACAATGGCAACGCCTGACATCTGTTCCGTACCGGTCTGTCCAATCATAATATTGTCCAAAAGGCTCACAAAGTTTGTAATGCCGTTTTGGATCATAATCGGTACGGCAATTAAAAGAACCATTTTATAAAAATCCTTGTTGCCAATAAATTTTGAAAGAAATTTCTTTGTCTGCTGTAACATAACTGCACCTCTTATTCTCATTTATGAACGTATTATCTACTATAACATTTTATATCCATAAAATCCACAAAAAAGAGCAGATTTTTATGAAATGATTTCATAAAACCTGCCCTTTTACTTTTGTAAGGTTAACTGCAGTGTTTACCGCAGTGATTGCAGTCACATCCGCATTGTAAAGACTTTCCGGATTTTTTAGACCGTATCATACTGCGGATAATTAGCGCTATAATTATTGCTAACACGCTGCCGGTAATTATTGTACCCATAATTATCGTCCTTTCTGATGATTATTTCCTTTCATAAAGTTTGGAATGCACTAAATATTTTTACAAATATTGCATATTACATTACTTTTATCTCACTATAAAGTGGAAAATATTATACAATTTTTCTAAATTGTTAATAACAATATCTGAACAATAAAATTCTATTTCCTCTTCCTCATAATCTCCGACCTCATACTTTACATTATTTTCATATCCTCTTGGAGTCATGTCTTTAATGTAAAATCCCCCAATTTGTCCGTTTCCTTGAAAATGCCAAGAATTTACATCTATAAATTCTATCAAAATTTTAACTTATCAGGACAGGTCATTTCCAATACTAGATTTGTATGTTCTTCCCAAGAATCATTGTCAACTGTTGTTTCCCATTTCAAAAAAGTAATTTTATTAAACAAATTGAAATCCTGCATTTGAAAATCAGGAAAAATAGATTTGACTTTATCTAAGTTCATTTGTTCCCTCTCTATAATGTCAAGTGATTTTCCTCAAAAAATCAAGGAATTTTGTGTTTCATATCTCAGATGAATGAACCAAGGAGATGAACATTTCTCTGTATTTGGTACGAAAATAGAGGGTGTAGGGTACACGAAGTAGAACGTCTTTGTTTTCGCTCTACATGGCTTTGTGTATACCATTCCTTCTATGGCAGCAAACCTCCCGTGTCTACCAGGATGTTGTGGTCAAGCATTTTTGTAACACTTATGGCTAAAAAATATCAGATTTCTTTTTATGATGCTATCCGTGCCTGATAAGGTGTACGGTATCCGTTAAAACTATGGGGACGGACATGGTTATAGATGACATACGCAAATTCTTCTACCGCCTGATAGAGCGCTTCCTCTGTCCGAAATTTATACAGATTGGTGCATTCGTTTTTCAAAGTGTTGAAGTATCTCTCCATTGGCGCGTTGTCATATGGGTATCCTGCCTTACTCATGCTTTGGGTTACATGGACAGATTCGCAGAATTCTACAAACGCTTTTGATGTATACCGGGAGCCCTGGTCGCTGTGAAGGATCAGTTCTTCCTTGACCGCCGGCTGTGAATCCAGTGCTTTCTGCAGCGTACGGATTGCAAGGTCACTGGTGATGTGGCGGTCTGTGATACTGGCAACAACACTCCGGTCGTGCAGGTCGATAATGGTGCAATTATATCTCACTTCGTGATCTGCAAGGTATAGATAAGTAAAGTCAGTACACCATTTTTGATTCACTTTATCTGCGGTGAAGTCCTGATTCAGCTTATTTTCAAATATCTTGTGCGGCTTTCCGTGTTCATGGCCCGGTTTTTTCGGACGGACGATAGAACACAGACCAAGTTCTACATTCATATATCTGTGTATGGTCAAAGGACTGTAATCATATCCTCTGCGTGCCAAATAAACTGTCATGCTCCGGTACCCATCGATTCCATTATGGATATGGTAGATATCCCTGATCTGTGCCATAACCTCAGATTTTTGGGTATAATAATCCGCCTTTCGGTGTTTCCGGTAGTTGTAATAGGCATTCGGATATATGTCCAATCGGCGCAGCAGCCAGCGGATTCCGAATTCCTCACGATATTGGTCTATGAATCGATAAGCCTCTAATCGATTTCCTTTGCAAAGAATGCCGCCGCTTTTTTAGGAAGGCTATTTCCTTCTTCAATTCATCGTTTTCCCTTTTTAAGCGGAGATTCTCTTTCATGGAGTCGTATTCTTCTTTGTCTTCAGGGCTTGTCTAGCATTCTTCACATAATTCGCGGCACCATTTGGAGATTCTGGCTTTGGATACACCATATTCTGCGGTGATGCTTTTGTAGGTACGACCTTCTTCCTCATGAAGACGGACAATCTTCTTTTTAAATTCGGGTGTGTAATTTTGCGGCATAATAAGTACCTCTTTCTTAATTATTTTCAGTATATCTTATTAGCCACTCCCGTTACAACTTTATTATAGCAGGTCATTTCTCTTTTTACATTTTCCGATTCTTTATATCCAGGCATGGATGAAAGCTCTGCTTCCAGTTCTTCCATATATTTTACAGTGGATTGTTGGACTGTTTCAACTGCCTCATAGCGACTGTCCTAGGATACATTGGACGGAAAGAATGAACCATCCGCAACACCGGTTTCACCCGATACGATCCCAAACTCTATACACTTCAGTACGATCTCATTAAAAATTTCCCGGAATATGTCGGCCTCCTGAAAACGCCTTCTTCTATTCTGGCTAAATGTTGAATGGTCCGGTACTTTATGCATGAGATCAATTCCGCAAAACCAGCGGTAAGCAAGGTTAAGAGATACTTCTTCCCCAAGTCTCCGTTCTGATTTGATCCCATAAAGATAACCAATCAGAAGCATTTTTATCAGAACAATGGGATCAATCGATTTTCTGCCAACAGGAGAATAATAGGGAGCCGCCTTTTCGTATATGAAATCAAAATTTACACAGTTTTTAATCCGTCTCAGAAGATGATTCTTTGGAATCATAGAATCTATGTCAAGGATTACCATCTGGATTTGTCCGCTTTGTTTTCCCATCATAAAAAATGACCTCCTGCAATTGGTATAATAAGTATACCATACAGAAAGCCATTTTTCTTTAGTTTGTCAACAAGTCC
>KE159618.1:16789-24787 GCA_000403335.2 Lachnospiraceae bacterium MD335 | reverse complement strand
AGGCAAGCAGCTCATTCTGCCATGCAATGATTTCCTTCGTGCCAATCCCACTAATCTTCATCTTCCCGAAGTACGGAAGAATCTTCGTCCGAATGATATGCTCCTTTGTCAGCCAAGTGTTTTCTTTCAGTCGGTTCTTGACATCATTCGCATAAAGCTCCGTAAAGGCTTCAAAGTCCATATCAAGGTCAGCAGAATTTTGTAACTGGAATTTCCGCTCCCACTCCTGCGCATCCCTCTTTGTGGCAAACCCGCGCTTGCACTTCTGTTTCCGCTCCCCTTTCCAGTTCACATACCGTGCCATCACATACCATGTGCCGTTGCCCTCATTCTTAAATACTGGCATTTACTCCATCTCCTTTCCCTGTTTTTCTCCTGCCTCGTAAAACTTTTCTTGAAAATACTGGCGGTTTACTCTCCCTGCAATCGTGATAAACCCCTGCTCCTTCAGCTCATCATTTAATTTCTTGATGAGCTTGTAGGCGTAAGGCTTTGATACGGAAAGCTCCTGCGCCACTTCATCCACACGGATAAATTTGTTGTCCATACAACCTCTCCTTTCTCTTTCTAAGCGTTTTTGCTTAATTCATAATACTAAACATTTTTGCTACTGTCAATAGGTTTGCAAGAAAATATTAAACTTTTTTGTTTCGCTTATTCTTGACTTTTTCTAAGCATATATGCTATACTCCTTATAAACATACGAACAAGGAGTGAAACATTATGGCGATTGGCGAAAGAATACATTTTTTCCGCATCATGCGGGGCATGACACAGAAATACCTTGGTATGCTTGTCGGTTTTCCCGAACGGAGCGCAGACGTGCGTCTGGCACAGTACGAAACTGGCTCACGCAAGCCAAAAGCAGACTTGGCGGCTGCACTGGCACAGGCTCTTGACGTTGCGCCGCAGGCTCTGGACATACCCGACATTGACAGCTACATCGGTCTTATGCACACCTTATTTGCCCTTGAAGACATATACGGACTTACCATCAGCGAAACAGACGGGGAAGTCTGCTTAAAAGTCAACAAAAACAAAAATAAGGATGCCGCCGAACTGCTGAAAATGCTCTCTGCTTGGAAAGAACAAGCAGACAAGCTCTCTGATGAGGAAATCAGCAAGGATGACTACGACCAGTGGCGGTACAATTATCCGAAGTTTGATAATTCGCAACATTGGGCGAAAGTTCCCTCTAAGGAATTGAGCGATTCCCTAGCCGAAGTATTCAAGGACAAACTTAAAACCGATTGACAAGCACGACAAAACGCCCTTAGCCGTGAGTTCCTACCCACAGCTAAGGGCGTTTCTAATATGGATTTATTTCAGTCATCTAAACCGCTTAAAAATCATTCTGCCACTTATAAACCACTTGACAGTAAGAATAATCGCACTCAAACGACTGTTATCAATTTGTTATCAAAAGACCTTTTGAAATGCCGCAAACCCGCATAAACACTGGGTTTACTAAGCATTTTTGCTTATTCGAACTCGGCGTGTTCTTTGTTGTTCTTAACTATATTTGTTTAAGTCTTATGCAAATACACACCCTTTTTTACTTCAATTACATCATTTATTATGGCTTGCTGATTTTCTGTTGCCAAAATGTTGCCACGCATTTATTATAGCAAATCCCGGTAATTTAACAACCCATTTTTGAAATATTACGCAATAAAAGCCGTTTTTGAAAATAAATATATAAAATATCTTCCACATCATACCCATGCTTCAAATACCTTGTAAAATAAGGTATTTTAAAACGCTACTGCGTAACAAATCCGACACATATTTTCTCCTTAATGTCCTTATTACATGGTACTAGCACCATGTCTTTAAATATCATTAAAGAAAAATTTGCTAAAAATACTATTTCCTTTAACGCACCCTCTCTCTTTTCTTAATGCAAAATCCATTTTTCAAATACAACTTCACTGCATTTTGATTCCATTCAGCTACATGCAAAATAATTTCTTCATAGCCTTGTTCCTTTATATGGTTCATTCCCCATAACAACAATTTTTGTCCTATACCCTGTCCTTGAAACGATTGCTCAACAATTAAATCATCTATTTCATTTTCATATCAAGAAACAGCACCTATTATTACTCCATTTTGCAAAAAAAGAAAAATATCATTTATTTTATCTTTAATTTGGGAATAATCATAGTAAAAATTTATTGGCTCAACTTCTAACGCTTTTCTCATTTTGTAAAAACATTCATTATATATTTTCATATATTCATGCCAGTATTCTTTATGAAAAGGAACACATATTATGTCATTCTGATACTTCAATGCTTTATTATATATCATTTCATATGCAATTATCTCTTTCATCTATATTTCTCTCCAAAATCAGTTATTCATCATCTATTTTATAACTGAATCCAATAACGCTGCTCAATATGTCCATTTTCTTCAACTTCATTTTCCAATATTCCACCATTATTAATAATTGATTTTGCTGAACCAATGTTATTTTTGTCACAACATATCAAAACTTTATTAATCCCAAGTCTTTTACACTCGTCTAATGCCAAACCAATCATTGCAGTCGCATAACCTTTTTTTCTTTCACTTGGTCTAACCCCGTCACCTATATGACCGCCAGTTTTTAACAGTTTATCATTTAAATAGTGGCGAATATTAACAGCCCCTACAAAAATCTTTCTATCTCTATCGAAACAAAATAAAGTTGTATCAGGAACCCAACCATCTTTAGTTTCTTCCTTTGTATCAAGATTTTTTAGATAATTATCAAAATCATGAAAATCATTTGCCCATATTTTCCATGGAGACATATCGGTGTGATTTACTATGATATCGTTCTTCCACTCTGTCAGCATTTCAAATAACTGTTCCTTGTATTCATTAGTTGCTCTTACAAGTTCAATATTCATTTTCTTTTTCTCCAAATTTCAATTTGTGGTCTAAAATTCATACTTTGTTCCATGTGAATATAACAGTCCATCTATTAGTTTACACATAGAATTATAGTATTTTCATCATCAAAGTTATTATGTCCGTTATCAATCCATTCTGCAAAAACTCTTTTCAGTTTATCAGCAATTACAACATTTTCTTTTTTCCCAAAATAACCCAGATTAACACCTTTTCCATGCGCTGTAAACCAATCACCAGCAATTGCAACAGTAGAATTATTTTCAATATGTATCATTTTATTTGAAAGAGCATATGTAATAATATAAAATGCGCCATTCTCATAATAAGCATTTACATATCGCACTTATGGCATATCATCTTTTACTGTTGATAACGCTATTATCGTATCTCTTCCAAAACGCTCCATCATTATTTTTTCAGCTTCTTGATTCCATTTGCTCATAAGATACCTCCACAGATTCATATATACCGATTTGATTATATCACTTTCACGCTCCATTTTCCACAAAAATATGGGGCATAGCAATCGCCATACCCCGCATTTCTTATCGTTCTAATGATTTTTCTATTTTGTATTTCTTTCCTTTCAAATCGTTCTGTTTTTCATAAAGATTGTTCCGCTCCTTGCAGAGTTGTTTCATACGCTCCAACTGCGCCCTCACTCCCTCCCGGCAATCTGGCTCTATCTTTTTATATTCCCCGGTCAGAATGCGGATTGTATTGTTGTTTTCCTTTATCTGCTCCGACAGACATACCCAGTCTATCAGATTTTGCACTTCCTTGTCCGTTTCATAAAGGTCTGTATCTGCCACGATTTTAGCGCACAGCCGTATCATAACTTTCTTTTCCATATCAGTCATATCCCATCAATCTCCTTTCCTATCGGCTCATTTCAAAGGCACGTTTTGGGCGTTTCTTTGCCCTTTCTGTCTGCTCTAATGCCTTTGACTGTTCAACTATCGACTGCACCTGTTCCCTGCCTAAATGACGCTCCAAACGCCCCAAATCAGACGCTCTCTCCTGCAATCGGTCTATGGTATCGTTCTGCTCCATGACCTTATCCGTCAAGCGGCTAATCTGTTTCTGTTGTCCGTACATTTTGGCGGTCAGCTTCTTTCCCTGCTCCGTAAGCTGTACGCATTTGATAGTCAGATTTTTTACTACTTCTTTCAATTTTTCTACAAGCGGGAGTGCCTTTTTATCATGGTAATTTTTTGCGCTCATCAATGCCCCCGGCTCCGGCAACTGCCATTTCACATCTTCATCATAGGCGTGGATATTGCGCTCCATGACTTCCTTTGACTGTACCGTCTTGTTGATTTCCTGCTGTAACTTTTTCTGCTGTTTTTCCAATTTTTCATTTTCTGATAACAGCTTTTCCTTATCCTCTGTCAGCGTTTCCGTCTGTTCCTTTAACATATGATTTGTTGCGGTAAGTTCCGACACTTCCTGCCGGATTGCTTCGCCCTCTTTCCGCATCTGCTCCGTTTCCTGTCCTGCCGCTATCTGCTGATGAAGAATGTCAGATAATTCCTCTTTACTGCCGGAAATCGTCTGTTCCAGTTCCGCAACCTCTTTCTGCCGCTCCTGCTTCTCAAAATCGAGTACCGACAAATGCTTGTGATGTGTGCCTAACTGTTTCCACTGTATGCCATGCCGCCCCATGACTTTTGAAAGTTCCTGCTTCTCCGCTTCAATCCATTCGTTCCATTCCGTCATTCCCCTTGTGCCGCCCTTAAAGCCCTGCTCTGCTAATGCTCCTTTGAGGGAAACTCTCGTGTCAAGTCCACGCTTACTGTTACGGATAAAGGGAACAAAATCAATATGGATATGCGGTGTCTGCTCGTCCATGTGCAAATGGCTTGAAAATACAAACAGGTTCGGATTTCTTTTCTGAAACTGCTCCATAAACTCGCATAAAATATCTTTCGCCAACTGCCCCTCATTGCTCTGCACATTCATATCGTCTTTATTGCCGATTTGGAAGATAACTTCATAAAATAATTTCTCCTGCTTGCCCCGGCGTATCTTTTCGTAATAATCATCAATCTTTCGGTCACTCCGTTTTTGCTTTGCGTTATAGCGTTCCAGTGCTTCATCAAAAAGAGTATGGTAAACCTCTTTTATATCCGAGTGGCAAAATTCCACGTTATCCCGGCTTCGTTCCTTATCTACATTCTTTGCGCTAAAGGCTCTCGTATTGTGATTGACCGAACCTTTCCCCATCATGCCGCTAATTGTCCTTTCCAATAGGCATATCCTCCACATTCTATATATTTGCGCCGCTAACTTTACTGCACCGACCGAAGCGGAGCGTAGACCTTTTCCGTCCTTACGGACGGGGCGGCTTTCCGCCGCTTTACTGCTCCCCATGCGTCGCACTTTACACTTTCGGCTCTAGCCGTTTCAGAATAATTTTTCTCTCATGCCCCCGCTTGTTATCATAGAAAATGCCATAGTCATTAAGCAACTGACTGTTCACTACATTTAATCTCCGGGAAAACACATTTGCCGATAATTGCAAATCCGACAACTGTTTCAGAAATTCCGTTGCAGTCCCCTCCCACTCCTGCATTTCCTCTGTAAGAAATTCGTTGATTGCTTCCAATAATGGGTTCGGTGGCTGTTTCCAAAGTTCTGTTTCTGCTTTCTGAAATTTCCAAATACACTGTTCCCTGTCAAATTCGATTGTCAGCTCTTGATCGGGCTGGTCACGACCCACAATGTCCATGACCGCCGTGTTGTCCGTGCGCTTTTTCTTGTGCATGATAAACGCCCCGTCTGCCGCACCGAGAAGCCCGTTTGTGCCGGAAATCATATCGAAGCTGTCCTCGGACTCCAGCTTGCGGGTATGATGAACCACCAACAGGCAGACACCGTATTTATCACTGAATGCTTTTAACTTTGTCACTATCTCATAGTCACTGGAATAGCTGTAGCTGTACCTGTCCCCGCCGACCTCACGCACCTTTTGGAGCGTGTCAATGATAATCAGCCTTGCGTCCTTATGCTCCTTGATGAAGCCCTCTAATTCTCCGTCCAGTCCCTCATTCAGTGTCTTTGCCTGCGTTGCAAAAAATAAATTGTCCGCACACTCCACGCCAAACATGACGGACAGCCGCCGCTGAAGCCTTGCGTAATCATCTTCCAATGCAAGGTATAACACCGTCCCTTTTCGGACGGGATAATTCCACAGCGGAAGCCCCATTGCCACATGATAGGCAAGCTGCCCCATGAAGAACGATTTCCCCACTTTCGGCGCACCCACAAAGAGGTAAGTGCCGCCATACAGAAAGCCGTCCACAACAGGCGTTCTAGGCGGGTACACCGTATCATATAATTCTGTCATGGAAACAGTTTGAAGCCCGCCGCCCTGCCCGGATTTTTCCGGGCAATTTGTGTCTTGCAGATTGTTTTTTGCTGTTTCATTTGCTATAATTTCAGTGTGATTTTTTGTTTGCGGCTGTTCCCCATCTGCGCCAACAGATGATACGGGAGCAGTCGTTTTTATTTTATTTGTCATTCTCAATCCTCCTTGTTTTCCGTAGGAAAATGCGACTGCCCTTGCAGGAGCAGAGGATTTTCCCTATTCAGTCCGTCTAATGTGATTGCGATTACCTGTAACGTGTAGAGCAGTTCATCATTGTCCGGGCTTATGCTTTCTATGCGTTTCAATTCCTCATGGATTGCCGCCATCTGATTTTTCAGTGCCTTGTACACCCTCGGATTGCCCTGCACCACAACGTCCCGGCATAAGAGCCGCCTTGTGATGTAATCCTGCTTTGTCAGCCCCGATAATGCCACCAAATCATTCAATAACTTTGCTTCTTCGTCCGATACCCGAAACGCCACCGTATGATTGCGCCATCTTCCCTTGTAATCCAGTGATTTTTCCATGTTCCTAATCCTCCTTTGTCATTCTCTCCATTTCCAATTTCTCCGCCATTTCCGTCTGTACCGTGGGGAACAAGTGGGCGTATCGGTAAGTGATTTTCTCTGCTTCATGCCCCATACGTTCCCCAATCGCCAGTACCGAAAATCCCATGTTGATTAAGAGTGAAACCGCACTATGGCGAATATCGTGGACACGGATTTTCTTAACGCCCGCCTGCTTCGCCCCTCGCTCCATTTCGTGATTGAGGTAGGATTTTGTGACCGTAAATAAACGCTCGTCCGGCTTGATGTCATAAAGCATTTTGATGTACTCCTGCATTTCCTCACAGAGAAACGGCGGCATTTTGATTGTGCGGTTGCTCTTTTTCGTTTTGGGGCTTGTGATAATGTCCCGCCCTTTGGAACGGTGGAAAGTCTTACTGATTGTGACCGTCTGTTTCTCAAAATCAATGTCAGCAGGCGTTAAGGCAAGGAGTTGCCGGAACGCATACCGCACCAGTAAAGCATTTCAAACGCATAATACGAACGGGGCTTATCCATCATGGCTTCGGAAAATTTCAGATATTCCTCTTTCGTCCAAAAGTCCATTTCCTTAACGGCTTCGCTCCCAATCGTCCCTGCCCGCCTTGCCGGATTGTAGGGAAGATTATAAAAGTTTACCGCATGGTTGAATATCGCCGTCAGTTGTGCGTGTATCGTCCGCAAATAATCTGCGGAATAGGGCTTTCCTTTCTCGTCCCGGTATGCCATTAACTCATTCTGCCACGCTATCACATCTTTTGCTTCAATCTCTGCGATTTTGCGGTTCTCAAAGTACGGTAAAATCTTTGTCCGTATCACATGGCTTTTGGACTCCCAAGTGCTTTCCTTGACACGCTGTTTCTTGTCGGCTTCGTACACTTCAAAGAAACTGCCGAACGTCATATCCAGTTTTGCGCCCTGCTTTAACATGGCTTCATGCTCCCACGCCTGCGCTTCCCTTTTGGTTGCAAATCCCCTCTTTTGTGTCTGTTTCCTCTCCCCTTTCCAGTTGGTAAAGCGGTAGATAACCCGCCACGTCCCCGTAGCGTTGTCCTTGTATACAGCCATTCCATCATCTCCCTTCTATTCGCTGTAACATACCTTTTTATGAAAAAATGTAGCGTTCACACGTCCTGCCACAGTCAGATAGCCCTGCTTCTGCATTTCTGCGTTCAGTTC
>KE159618.1:10134-15034 GCA_000403335.2 Lachnospiraceae bacterium MD335 | reverse complement strand
AACATAGCTGTGCCTGTCCGCAATGCGGGGAAGAAAGCCGGCATCTTCACGCAACCTATATGCGGAAGATCCAGGATATTCCGATCCGCTGCAAACCCACCTGCCTTCATATCAATGTTTATAAATATGAGTGTGATAATCCTGAATGCGGGACAAAAGTGTTTACAGAGCCGCTTTCTTTTGCGCGAACATCACAGGTAAGAACGGATGCCCTCAATACCCTGATACTTGGAATGGCCATGTTCATGAGTAACGAAGGCGCAAGCAGCGTGTTAAAGCTCCTGGGCGTTACTGTAAGTAATGATACCATACAGCGCCTGTACAACAGGATAAAGTTTGAAGATGATCCGGATGTTGAGGCAGTTGGCATCGATGATGTTGCAACCAGAAAAGGACAGACCTATGCAACTGCAGTTTATGATCTGAAAGACCACCACATGATTGCGCTTTTGGATGGAAGGGATGGCACGACATTAAAGGAATGGCTCAAAGAGCACAAAAAGATCAAAGTGGTTGCAAGAGACCGCGCCAGTTCATACGCGAAGGCGGTCAGCGAAGTCCTGCCGGAATGCGTGCAGGTTGCCGACCGTTTCCATCTGCTGCAGAATCTGATGGAACACCTGAAGAATATTTTTAAAAATGAGCTGCCACCGGAAATCTTTATCAGGGGCGGACAGGTGCTTGATACCCCTCCAAAGAAAATTTCAAGGGAAAAGAAAGCGGATGAATCTGTCATACAGCAGTTAAACTATGACAATACGCCGCCAACAGATGCATATGGAAATCCGGTTGATTACGACGATTCGGCAAATAACTACAACAGTGCCGAGAAAAAACGGCAGGCAGAAAACAGGAAAAAAAACAAAAGATGATACAGGAAGTACAAAGCCAGTGGAATGAAATGCCGGAAAAAGACATTGCACTCATCTGCAGCAAATATAAAATAAGCAGACCGACTGCCCGAAGGTATATCCAAATGCCGGCAGAAGAAATACAGGGAATGGACAGGCCGCGCAAATCAAAACATTCAGCCGGGCGGAGGGGGAATGCCTATGTAAATATCATTTATAAGATGATGCGTGACGGGCATGCTGACGATACCATCTATTTTTATCTGAGGCATACAGGCATCAAAGATCCCTCAACCACCATATGGTTTTATCTGTCATGTATAAGTCAGAATAATTTTCCGGGCAGAAAAAAGATACATTCCATGAAAATGCTGGAGGACTGTTATCCGGACGATGTTACTGTAATAAAAAGGGATGAGATATTAAAGTACATACTCACAAAAAATCCTAAGTCAAAAAGAAATAAAACCGTAGAAGAACATATAAACTTGATAAAGGAGCATTATCCCGCAGTCAGATGGACAGAGGATGTATTCCAAACATTTCATTCTGCACTGATGGAAAAAGAACCATCTAAAATAGATGACTTTTTAGAAAAATATACAGATTCCTCTCTCAAAGGGTTTTGCGAATGTATAAAAAAAGATATCGCCCCGGTCAAGAACGCGATATCTTTAGAAGTAAGTTCAGGATTTGTTGAAGGAAACAACAACAAATTCAAACTCATCAAACGTATTGTATATGGCAGAGCGAAATTAGTCAACCTTTCAAAAAAATGTTTTCTTGCTTTTATGCCCAAGATGAAAGGATTTGAATTATCTAAACTGATATAGGCAAAAATTTAGGCTGAAATCAGATGTGATTTCAACCTATAATTTTTGTTGCCTATACCCAAAGTTCAGAAAGAACCCCTGCCACGGTTAGATAGCCCTGCTTCTGCATTTCTGCGTTCAGTTCCCTCACTATTTGGTAGGCTTTTGACTTCGATACACGCAGTTCCGCTGCCACTTCCTCCACTGTCATAAATGATTTTTCTGTCATTCAGATACCCTCTCCTTTCAATATTTAACTGTTTTTGTTTAAGCCTTGTTGATATGATACTAAATAAATTCCGTTAAGTCAAGTGGTTTTCAAAATAATCTTAACTTTTTTTATTTAAGTTATTCTTGCTATTTCTATTGCACCATGTTATACTAAGTTCAACAAATTTGTTTAAGTAAGGCACAATCTACTCAAACTGGCATGACTTTACAGCGCAACTACACTTCACAATAACGGAGGTTTTATTATGGCAATCGGCAAACGTATCCGCTTTTTCCGCAACCGAAAAGGCATGACACAGAAACAGTTAGGCGAAATCCTCGGCTTTCTCGGAAAGACCTCTGATGTCCGCATGGCACAGTATGAAACCGAAGCGAGGACACCGAAACACGACCTTGTAAAAGAAATGGCGAGTATCTTTGATGTAAGCACCCACGCCCTTACCGTGCCAGATATTGATACCTATATCGGGCTTATGCACACGCTCTTTGCGTTGGAAGATATGTACGGGCTGAAAATCGGGGAGATTGACGGGGAAATCTGCCTGCGCCTTGACAAGTCCGACTATTCCACTTATACGTCCATGTTCGATATGTTCCACGCATGGCAGGAGCAAGCCGCCAAACTGGAACATGGCGAGATTACCAAAGAGGAATACGACCAGTGGCGGTACAAGTACCCCGAACTGGACACATCAAAGCATTGGGCGAAAGTCCCCTCACAAGCGGTCAGTGATATGCTTACAGCGGAATTTCAGAAAATCGAGAAAGAAGAAAAGAAAACAGCTAAAAAGAATAAACAGAAATAAGCATAAAAAGACCTTGCCGATATTCAGTTTCCATATCTGAAAATCAGCAAGGTTTTTCTTTATGCCATTGATGTAATTATTTAGTGCGTGATGTTGAAAATGTTGCCAAATCGTTGCCAGCGCTTAAACAAATTTGCTTGTAACCCGCATAAATACTAGCTTCTAAAATCCCATTTCATCACTCGAACTCTTTTTCCAGTTCGTTGCAAGTCCTGTTTTACATTGCTTTTCCTTACAAAACCATATCATTTTGATACAGTTTTGTTTCTCGTTTATATGGTTTCAAAACTGGTGTACCCATTTTGTACCCACACAATCTTCTAATAATCCCAAATCTTTCTTAGTGTATCAACATCTAAATCATGCCATTCCTCTTTCCAAAGCTGCAGGTATGGTATGTCATTAGAAGATGGTTCTGGATTGCATCGTTGAACCCGAACTATAGACGGCAACACGACCGCATCCCCAATCAGCAAACATTCACCTGCCTTTAAAGAAGGCATTTTATCTACTATATTTCCCAGGGTATCCGGCAACAATCGTTTTACATAATTCTGATCAGCTGGATTTGTTAATCTCAATGCCAAGAAATTATTGCATTGAGAAAATATTGTTTCCGAAATTTCCGATGGACGTTGGCTAGCCAACAGCAAAGATACGCCATACTTCCTTCCTTCTTTTGCAATCCTTTCTATAGATTCTCTGGATGCTCTGTATTTTGCCATTTCATTATTCGGAACATACTTATGTGCTTCTTCATAAACCAACAATAGGGGTATATCATTATTAATATGCTTGTCCGCTCTTTTTACAGCGCATAGCCTTTTATAATAATACCCAAATTCAAATAATATTCTTGAAATCAAAGATACTGTAATACTAAGCACCTCAAATGGTACACCACTCAAGTCAATAATTGTTATATTAGAGGTATCTTCACCATATCCTATCAATTGTTTTAAGGTATCCTCAAAGGTTATTGTTTTAGATTTTTCCCCCAATAAGAAATCCAATCTTCGATCATTTATTTTATTTTCTAATCTGCTTACAAAATTAGATAACTTCCCATTTAATGGTCCCATTTTTTTATTTGTTCCTTGTCCTGGTACCATCTCCTCATTTTTGTCTTTTGCAAACTGTAAAACTTCATTAATTTCAAAAAATAGCGGCGAATCAAAATGTATTCTATTTTTCTTTTCATCAGAACCTTTAAAATATCTCTTTCTACTCTCTATAACTGCTTCTTTAAAGACATTTCTTTGATTATGATCATTAGCTTCTGTATCAATAAATAGTTCTTGCAATTCATCACTATTTAACAGCCAATAAGGAAGAATCAAATTAGATATATCTATAAAATGTGCTTGCGGAAAAGCACTTTGGTATTCTGAATGAATATCAAAGATTACTATATGTGAATTATTTAATCCTTGATATGTTCCTTCTTTCGCACTTATTGCATTTTGAAGTATCTTGGCTACTGAATGTGATTTCCCAGACCCTGTCGATCCAACTATTGCAATATGCTTATTAAAAAATTTATCTCCATCTACCGGCACACAAATTGTTTCATCTGTAGATAGACATGAAAAACAAAATTTCTTTTTATCGGGCAAAGACTCCTCGAAAATTTTTTGTATCTCTTCTTTTTTTGCTGGTTCTACCTTTTTAGGCGGTATCGCAATTGTATCTCCACCTCTTTCAAAAATCCCATCCCTTATAATTCCTAAAGGATTTGCTTCAATAATATACCTTCTATCTGACGGTACTTTTTCTCCCGAAATTACTTCAATGCTAAAATTTTCAATGACAGCAATCAATACCGCATTATCATTATCGGCTATGCGAAGATATGACCCAACTTTCAATGTTTCTTCTGCCAATTGAAAATCTTCCAACTTGTCGACTAAAATTTTTACCTTATTTGGAAAAACTGCTATAACTTCTGCATTTATTTTTTCTGTTTCCATAAAACTTCTCCTAGTATAATAATGGTGTAGTCAATCAAGACTACTTGGTTAATATGTTTCTTTCTATAAATCAGATAACAGAAGAAGGGGTTCTTCCTTCATCAGATGTTATCCATAATAATCATGTCTGACGGCTCCTGATGGACACTAGATAAAACATAAGGTATCATCTCTTAGGATAGGACAAATAATGTATCACTCCTAGTATAATAATGGTGTAGTCAATCAAG
>KE159618.1:0-8459 GCA_000403335.2 Lachnospiraceae bacterium MD335 | reverse complement strand
AGAGATAATAAGCCTTTTGAAATCATCACTCCACAGGAGCATATCAAACAATACAATGCTGCTAAATGCGACATAGCCGCATAAAATACTGTAAATCCAACGAATCAACATCTTTTTAAACAAGGTATTTTCACCAAGGGATAAGTGCACCCTTTTTTAGGAGAAAATATTTTTCATTTTTCTATTGACATTTATTAGCTGGACTTTATATCATCATTTTAATACTATTTGTTGAGGGAATTTGAATTCCAAAACAAGTTCTTTTTTCATTTTCATAAAATGATTTTTCTAAATAAAAAATATATATTTCCACCACCTTATGTATATTTTCTAATATTTCCCACAAATTTTCTTTGCTATTTATAATTTTTGCCTTTACTCCATTATAGTAATTAGCTTCTTTTATAATATCAGCTGTACAAAATTTTGCATTCAGATAACTGTGTCCATCCCAAATGCCTATTCCTTCATCATGCAACATGGTTTTTATGTTAAGTAATCTTCTTTCTGTTAATCCGCTAAAATAAAAATACGGACAAAATGGGGTCTTCTCCCTAAACGATAATCTGCTCCATTTATTTGATATATTGATTACCAGTTCCTTTAATTCGATATCTGTAACCAAATTATCACATTCTACCAGAAAAAATCTTTCATATGGTGAAATATTGTTTTTAGTAAAATACTTCTTTTTAATCGACTTATTGTATGATTGTTCGCCTTTCAGTTTTATGTACCATTTATCAAATAATATTTTTTTCTGATTTATTTCTTTAAGAAACCATTTTTTTGTAACAGTTCTATTTTTTATATCTTGATATGTAGCAATCTTTCTAATCGCTCTCAGTGCATTATTATAAAAATAAAATTCTGCTTCAAACATATCACATTGAAAAATACCTAAAATTTTCTGCTTTATTTTTTGTTCTTGTTCCTCAAATTCCTCTGCATGGATATCTATATCTAATCTATCCAAAAATTTCTCAATTTCCGAATCCGACAAATTTAATTCATCATATAAAAAATGCCTTTTCCCTTTTTCAATGTATGTAAATAAATGTTTTTTTGCAAACTCTACCGTTAATTGATCAGGATATTTCTCATGCCCTGTTTTATAATGACCATATAATTTATATCGCAGTCCATTCATTTTTGCCGTCTTAGCCACATAATCTCTCAACATTAACCGAATTGGCACAGCGATCACAGAATGATTATATTCTGTTTTCGCACAATATTTACATTGTACAGCTTCCATGCTATCTGTGGTCTGAATATCTACATCTTCTATTCCTTCAATTGTAACAGCATCCTCCTCATTTTGTAACTCAAGCAACTGAAGAATGGTATAATCAAACTGATAGTAATATCCTATGATAGTATCAGTTGCATCTCTTCCTTTTCCCATAAAACCCATAATCTCCTCTTATTTTTATACTACTCATCCCAAAATGCAATTATATCAAACACAGTCTCATCAATAACCTTCACACATTCATCTGTATTCTTCATAATATCTTTTCCCCAAAATCGGATAACCGTCCAACCATGAAATAACAACTCTTTATTAACTTCATCATCACGTTCTCTGTTCCTTTGAATTTTTGAAATCCAATATTCTGCATTATCTCCCTTTTGCAACCTTGGTTTCAACACTTCCCAATCCTTCCCATGAAAGAACTCGCTGTCGCAGAAAATGGCAATCTTATATTTTGTAATTGCGATATCAGGTTTGCCTGGAATTTTATTGTAGTTTTTACGATATCTGTATCCTTTCTTCCACAATTCTTTCCGCAACTTGACTTCTATCGAAGTATCCCTGCTCTTAATATGCGACATATTTTTATGCCGTTGTTCCTTAGTCAAATTATCCGCCATACTAACATTCCTGTAATCCCTCTTTTACCGCCCTTGCTACATGCCAAAACATTACAGGCGGAATAGCATTTCCTAGTGCCCTGTACTGCGCCGCCTCACTTCCGACAAGTTCAAACTCATCTGGAAATGATTGTATTCGTGCCACTTCCCTTGGAGTAAATCTACGATAACGGCTGCCCTGCATCAGAACCGGATCTGTACTGTTAAGAGATACTTTTGCCAAATGTGCTCCAACAGTATTGCAAGGTTTATTGATGTCCTGCGCACGTCCCTTATTCATACTTTCACGTTTTTTCATCATTCCAGCTACAGCCCTGTCGCTGAAAAAATACTTTTCATCAACATCTGCCTCTATCACTTTCCTTAATGGCGCATATCCGTCCTCACTCTCTATCTCTGCTTCAGGAAAATTAAACGAAATACGCAGGTCTTTTCTGAACCCCACAATAATAACACGTTCCCTTTTCTGCGGTACTCCATAATCAGCTGAATTTAAAATTCTATACTGCACATCATATCCGCTGTCTTCAAACTCTTTTATAATCAACGGAAATGCATTCCTTTTATTCGCTGTTAATATCCCTTTTACATTTTCTGCAATAAAGCATTTCGGTTGACGTTCCCTTAAAATCCTGCACATTTCAAAAAACAGTTTTCCTCTTTCATCCTTCACACCAAGTCTTTTGGGATTTTGGGCAATGATAGAAAACGACTGACAAGGAAATCCTCCCGTCAAAATGTCAAATTCCGGAAGTTCCTCTGACTTGACTTCTCTTATATCCCTGCTATCTGGTGTGATTTTAAAATTCTCTTTAAAAATATTACAGGCATTGTCATCAATATCATTTGCATAAACAATCTCCATGCTGTTAGATTCGTAATGCTTTCCTAAAAAATCAAAATTTCCCAACAGACCTACGTCCGTACCTCCACATCCGCAGAATAATGATGCAACTCTTAATTTTTCCATGTCAGCAACTCCTCAAACTCACCCACTTTTTTCGGGTCAAATGTTATGTCCGCTCCGTCAGACGGCACCATCTCAATTTGATCACTTTTATATAGACCAACAGGGTCCTGCAGTAAAAACAGCTTTCTTTCTGATTTGCTAAGCAACAGACGATACACATAATACCTATCGTGTGTACTGCCCGCTGTATTCCATTCATTTTTAGTCAGATGAATCCTGTTGAAATGTAATGGTTTTGAACTAATAGTTGTCTTTACTTCAATATACCTTTTACGCTCATCAAGCTCCACAGAACTAATGTCATATCCCACTGCAAACTGCGTTGGTATCCTTTTTATTAAATGGATCAAATCTTCCCGTCCTCCAAGTTTTATTCTCATACACTCATGACCATGCACCAGACTTTCTCCTATGTCGCCGATATCTTTCGTAGTAAACATATCATAATAAGCAGCAATCCGTTTTTCTATTACATTGTTCCTCTGCACGAAATCAGCCATTCCTGCTGTTTCCACATTTTTAGCATTTTCCTTTAACATTTCCAATTCGTCCGAATCGCCTGCAATATATGCAAGAATATCCGTTGAAAAATCCGTATCTTCCAAACGGCGATTAACATAGGAAAACCACCCATTGATGCAGTCTTTTACTTCTTTCATACTGCCGCTTCGATTGGCAATCATTGCATCATATTCGCCAAACCACTCCTCAGATTCGCAAAATTTTACAATTGAATCTTCCTCAAGCGTATTCAAATAATACGTCCGACTGTCATATGTTTTTAAAAGATTGGCAATTTCCATATAATCTATAATATCGCCTGCATACCGGATTACATCACCCGTCTCATCGTATGTCATTCTCTGCCTGCGGTTATATGATATTCTGCTCCATGTCCGTTCGATACCTTCCTGATCTCTGGTAACGCGTAGATCATTAAAAATACAGTGACATACTTCCGGTTTTGTAATGCCGATAGAATTGCCCTCTTCTCTATTGGCATATCGAAGCATTTTCAAAATATACTGAGCAGGTTTAAAATGAACTCCCTGTTTAATCTGTTCCAAAACTTCTTTGGGTTTAATGTGCGCACCTGGATACTGAAAATTATACAAGAAAACTTTAAACCCTTCTACCAAATCCTGATTTTCTGCTAATTCGACTGCCCTCCATCCTGGCTTGTCTGTCGTATCTGTATGCTCTATAAACCCAAATAAAGCTGAAATTTCTGTCCGCCAATTATTAATTGTTTTTAACTTTCTATTTGCATTTCCCGGATAACGGAATAATGCCGAATTAACAGCCTCCACAAACTCATCTGTCGCTCTTTCCCCAACTCTTGTTATTTCCTCTGCCACATAAATCAAGACGTTTTCGATATCTCCTTTAAACCTTGGTCTGACATGATGTAGTCTGAAATAATATTGTTCTGGTATTTGATATTCAGCCATTTTCGCCATCTCCTAACGCTTTTTTTAACTGTTTTGCTATACACTCTGCCATTAAAGGCGGTACAGCATTTCCAACCTGCCTAAATTGCTGGGTTTTATTGCCCAGAAAAATAAAATCGTCTGGAAATGACTGTAATCTTGCACACTCCCTTACAGTAGGAACTCGGTTATACTTATAATGAAAATGGTGTCTATGTCCGGTATCAATCGTTGGTGCTGGTTTGTCGCTTGCAAATCGTGTCCATGCAACATGAAAATTCCTACTATTTCTATATTCCTCCGGCAAATCTTTGTAATTTCCACCATCAGGAACCAATGAAATAATCTTTTTTACCTTATCAGAATGATCTGCTGCCACATGGTTTTTTACAATATGCGAATTTTGACGCATCAATTTCTGATACTCGTTTTGCGGTTCCATTATGTATTCTGCTTCCTCACAGCCAAGCTCATTTTCTAATGCAGGCAGATCAGACAAAGCCATCTGGCAACTTACTTTATCTTCATTTATCGGAGGATACTCAAAACGTCCCTTTCTTATTCCTACAAACACTACTCTCTTTCTGTTTTGAGGAACTCTATAATCAGAAGCACACAATATTTTATATTGAATATCATATCCCATATCTGTGAACTTCTGAATAATGCTGTCTTTAATCTGTCCGCCAAACAGACCAACTAATCCAGGAACATTTTCTATAACAAATGCTTTCGGTTGGATTTCCTCTACAAGTCTGATATATGATAAATATAACTTGTTTCTTGGATCATCAAATTTTCTTGGTCCTGAAAGCGACATTCCTTGGCAAGGCGGTCCACCGATTATCACATCTATCGTTTTTCCGGCTATCCGCGGTTTAATATCATTTTCATAAGTTATCTGCGTTATATCACCGCAGATGGATTGTGAATCTTTATGATTCAGTTCAAATGTTTCCAGTGCTTTTTCATCATTATCAATTCCGAGAAGAACATGATAACCTGCCTTTTCAAAACCATATGACAAGCCGCCACAGCCACAAAACAAATCTATTACATTCAAACTATTTTTCATTTTGCTTTTTTGCCTTTCTATTATCATCCGGTTTCTCCGCAGCTTCCGGTATCGCCCATGCCTCACCCAATTTAAATGTTCCTTGTATACGCCCTTGTGAGCATAAAATCTGAACTCTTCTCTGTGAAATATTCCATTTTTTAGCCGCTTGGCTTGCCGTCATATATCCCATGCCAATTACCTCTTCTTTCCTTACATATTATATTCCACGGGACGAACAAAAGCAAGAAAAATATATAAATTTTCCCTATTATAATCGAGTAGGAGGAAATTTCTCTAATTGAGAAATTTCCGACCTCTCACACCACCGTGCGTACCGTTCGGTACACGGCGGTTCAATCAACTTAACATGTAACACACTTTGCAGTGTAATAGTCCAGCATAGAGATTAGCCCATATTCGGCTAGTCTCTTGTTGCTTATTGCCTTTTGTACCCAGCCGTTATGGCACATGTGAGCTATCCTGTTTCCTGTATTTGCTACTTTATGTGCCGCCCATCTGGGCACTCCCAGCTTTACAAGGTTCTTTTCTTTGTTCTTTGGCGTTTTCCAGTGTTTCCATATACACATACGGAGCCGATAGCGGATTTGACCGTCCAGACGTCCACATAACCCTTTCATGCTCCCGATTTTGAAATAGTTAATCCATCCCTGGATCAGCTGGTTCAGTTTTTTCACTTTGTAGGCATTCCTCACTCCCCAGCTCCTGCATGTCAGTTTCTTCATCTGTGCCTTGAACTTCGCCACCGCTTTTGGGTGTGGTCTGGCTTTGTACCCTTTGGCAAATGTGTCATAGTAAAATCCAAATCCAAGATACTTAATGCCCTTTGGTTTATCAACCTTACTCTTTTCTGCGTTCACCTTCAGCCCAAGCTTTTCCTCTATAAATCGGGTCACGCTCTTCATCACGCGCTCTGCCGCCTGTCTGATCCCAACCATTATAATAAGGTCATCTGCATACCGGGTAAAGTCCAGTCCTCTGGCCTCCAGCTCTTTGTCCAGCTCATTTAACATGACATTTGCTAACAGCGGCGAAATATTTCCCCCCTGCGGTGTGCCGACTATCGTATCTTCATACTCATCGTCCAGACCGACAGTAACGGTTATAAGCAAAAATCGTTGATTTTAAGGCATTTTCAAAAAAGATTAGAACCTATAAACCACTATAAAAAAGAAAAATAATGCAATAAAAATGCAATGAAGCACATTCAGATTTACCCAAATTATAGCCTCAAATGCCAAAAACCTCAATATCTTTTTCCATGTAACAAACCCAAAAGGCATATGCAGTCATATACAGACTTGCTAAAGTTATCCTTGTATCTCTTATCGAAACATATTATAATTTGTCGTAGTTATTTACTTTATTGCGATTGGGAGGTACATATGTATTATATATTATTGACGGCTCAACAAACTGCAACCCAAGCAGCGAATACAGCACAAGAAGTTGCAACCCAAACTCCGTCTAACGATATTATAGGAATTGGAGGAATAATAGCAACCTTATTAGTTGGTATAGTTACTTGCTTAGTCACATGGAAATTAACAATGAAAAGTATTAAGCAGCTAAAAATATCATATAACATACAAGTTTTCCCTATTCTCTCTAATTCTGTAACCAAAAGTACAGATATTAACTTAGATGATTTAAAAATACAATACAAAGACAAAGAATTGTTAAATCCTTGTTTACTAGCTTTAGAAATTGTAAACATTGGCAATGAAGCAATAAACGAACCACCTATCAAAATACGAGCTGATGAAGATATAGAAATAATCCCCGGTTATTTTGAAGATATTCCAGCGGGATATGAGGACTTATGGAGTTTTGACAAAACTGATCCTAATTCCTGTAATATTTTGCTAAAACACATCAACCCAAAACAAGTTGTTAAGACAGGATTTTTCTTAGATAACTTACCTCAAAAAAAGATTATCTTTGAATGTCCTATGCAAAATGTACAAACACAGGAGGTTGCTTATAACAATATAAATACCGCTAATAAAATAACCGTATCTTCCAAATCAAATATTATACTAATGGCTATTACCGCATTATTATTTGTTTCAATACAGCAATGGAGCTATTACATTGAGCGATTTATTTGGCTTACTGATATTCATTTGTTTACAGGACAAGTTGTTATTTTTATAATGGTGTTATTACTTCTTGCTATTATTATGAATGTATATGGTGTTCCTTTTGTGGATAAATATATTAAATCACACCCCAAACGATCTACACTTATTAAATTAGCAATGGCTATTGTGAGTATTATTTTACTGATGTTAATTATATTTGATTATATAATTATTGGCTTTATCCCGCAAACAACGTAAACGGTAAATAGTGAGTACCTATGAAAAACTGGAGCAATCCTGTATTATAGTAGCAGACTTGCTCCAGTTCTTATTTCACTTCAAATTTATTGGACTTCCGGCAATACTCCGGGAGATTCGGTGACCATGGGAGCAGGTCATCCAGGAACGATAAGTCTGTGTCGTCTTCGTGTTTCGGTATCTCAGTCAGCAGATATTCCACATATTCATAGACTTTCAATCCATTTGCTTTTGCGGTTTCCGTGATGCTGTAGATTATGGCGCTGGATTTGGCCCCGCGGATGGTGTCGATCAGCCGCCAGTTGTGCTTGCCAATACAAAAACCCCGCAGTGTGGATTCTGTTGCGTTATTGTCCAGGGGGACTTCACCGTCTTCCAAAAACACACGCAGATACTGTTCCTGGTTGAGGGAATAGGTAAAGGCTTTTCCTGTCTGGGATTTTGGCAGGACTTCATCCTGATGCTTTTTTACCCATGCAAAATAAGCGTCAACCAGAGGTTTAACCTCCAATTGCCTCCTATGCTGTCGTTCAGCGGGTTCCAGCCTCGCAAGCTCATTATCTATTTTATAAATTGCCCCGATCTGCTTTATGGCGTCATATGCAAGCGTACCCTTACGCTTTTCCTTATCCTTTATAGCTTTTAGGGCATCTGCGTACTTGCGCCTGACATGCGCCTTATTCCAGTTCTCGAATAAGGCCCATTATCCCAGAAGTATTGTTATTCCAGGAGAACTGCCAACATCAGTGTAAATCGGCAATTCT
>KE159617.1:1014916-1317416 GCA_000403335.2 Lachnospiraceae bacterium MD335 | reverse complement strand
GTCCAGCCAGCGAAATCTTGCCTGTACATCCTCAAAACCGTTTCGCGTGTCTTTCATGGAATCCTCCGAAAAACAATAGACACCCCATGCAAAAAAGCGTATCGCAAAAACGGAAACACGATGCCCGTCATCCGCATTGTCATAATGCCAAAAGCTTGTGTCATTAATCCCGCAAAAACCGCCAGTAACTGTATTTGCAGTGTCATCAATATAGTAAATAATGTCTACGCATGTATCGGGAATGACAAGTGTGCTGTCCGCGGTTTCCCCTGTCTGCACATAAGGCTGTCCGCTTCCCCAAAAGCAACGGATATAACCTGTCAGCTCTGCTTTTTGCGGCAGCAGCTCCCAATACTTTTCACTCCGCTTAAACGGCGCTGCCGTCAGCGGCATGTAATATGTATGTTTTTTCATAATCCGTTCACCGTTTTTTGATAGGCAATCCGCGGACTGCCGTCAGCGACATATATTATTCCGCATCTTTGGTATCCGCTGCTCTCTAGCAAATGCTGCATAATATAATTACATGCGTGTGTGTCTATTCTGATATTTGGTATCTTTGATTCACAAAATGAAAGACAGTGCCTGACAATCCCCTTTTGTTTCCCGCTGCCCGCAACCCTGTGTATCGTTGCATACGGCGCATCGTTCAGCCAGGCGCCGTCCTCAATCCGTTCATATGCAGGCTCTGTGCCGATTACCAGTGCAAATACGCCGTAAATCTCATCATCCTCAGCCATCACATAGCTGCTGCCCGTTTTTATGTCGTTTTCAACAACACTCACCGCAGGATTGCTGTCTCCCCACTGATCCGGATTGCCCAGCAGCCGCATCTGTTCCCGCGCATGTGCATAAATTGCCAAAATTTGATTTATATCCCCAAGTACCGCCTTGCGTATTGTCATCTTCCGCTCCTTGTTAAAGTCTTGTCAATTAATCCCGGTTCTCAAAAAGGTCTTCCGTGAAAAAATCCGCGTTTCTTCCTAACGCCCATTGTATCACAGAAGACCTTCGTGCGTAAATAATGAGTATATTATATCTTATCAAACGGATCAAGATATTTTGAAACAAGGTCAATCTCCTCTTCTATACGAAGGAGCTGATTATATTTTGCCACCCTGTCGCTTCGGCACGGCGCACCGGTCTTTATCTGACCCGCATTCATCGCGACTGCAAGATCCGCAATAAACGGATCCTCCGTTTCACCGCTGCGGTGGCTGATAACCGCCTTATATGCGTTATGCTGTGCCATTTCCACCGCCTCAATCGCCTCGCTGACCGTACCGATCTGATTAACTTTCACAAGAATCGCATTGGCAACGTGCTTCTTGATTCCTGCATCAAGCCGCTTTGTATTTGTGACAAACAAGTCGTCACCGACCAACTGGACTTTGTCGCCAATCCGTTTTGTCAGCTCCGCCCAGCCGTCCCAATCGTCTTCTGCAAGACCATCCTCAATTGAGACAATCGGATACCGCTCAATCAGCTTTTCATAGTACGCAATCATCTCTTCTGTCGTCCTTGTGATGACCTGCTCATCCGCTTTCGCGCCGGATGTCTCGCCTGCCTCGTAGCACTCGCCAACCTTGCTTCCGTCCACCTGCGCCCTTCTGCGCTTCAGCTCCGTCTCGCCGCTGAAATGATACGTTCCGTCTGCTTCATTGTAAAGCTCGGAAGCCGCCACATCAAGGGCAATTTTCACTTCATTTCCCGGCATATAGCCCGCTGCCTTAATCGCCTCCACAATCAAGTCCAGCACGGCAAACGCATCGGGAAGATCCGGCGCAAAACCACCCTCATCACCGACTCCCGTGGACAGTCCCCTGCCATGACATATTTTTTTCAGGTTGTGATAAATCTCTGCACAAATCCGAAGCGCCTCCCGAAAATTTGCCGCCTTTACGGGCATAATCATAAACTCCTGAAAGTCCACCGTGTTTGTGGCGTGACGCCCGCCGTTTAAAATATTCATCATCGGCACCGGAAGCCGGTCTGTTTTCACACCGCCCAAATACCGGTACAGCGGCATTCCAAACGCCGTCGCCGCGGCTCTTGCACAAGCCATTGACACGGAAAGCGTCGCGTTTGCGCCAAGATTGTTCTTATTATCGGTTCCGTCCGTATCCACTAGAATATGGTCAATCAGTTTCTGATTGCACGCATCAACGCCTATCAGCTTATCCTTGATTTTCGTATTAACATTGTTGACCGCTTTCTCCACTCCAAGCCCCATATAGCGCATCTCACCGTCTCGAAGCTCCACTGCCTCAAACTTTCCCGTGCTCGCACCGGAAGGCACGCTCGCCCTTCCCTCACAGCAGTCGTTTACCGTCACAACCGCCTCAACTGTCGGGTTTCCCCGCGAATCAAGCACCTCCCTTGCATGTACGTCCGTAATTTTGAAACACATCTTTCTCATATCCACACTTCTCCTATCCTCTTGGATTTCCTTTTGGATTTCCTTTTGCATATCATTAACATCAAAGATATTATTGCCAAAGAACAACAAAAAATTCAGGACACTGCCGTAAAATACATGAATTTTACGACTGTCCTGAATCTTATGCCGTTTCCGTATTGATAGGAGTTTAACAATCCTTTATTTATGCACCAAAAGCGACTTTCCGGTCATCTCCGCCGGCTGCTTCATTCCCATTGTCTCAATCAATGTGGGAACAATATCCGCCAGGCATCCGCCCTCTCTCAACGTATAATCCTTATCATAATTTACAAGGATAAACGGCACCGGATTTGTCGTATGTGCCGTAAACGGCGCGCCCGTTTCATAATCGATAAGCTGCTCCGCATTTCCGTGATCCGCGCAGATAAACATCGTGCCGTCTACCGAAAGCACTGCCTCAACTGCCTTACCGACACACTCATCAACCGCTTCGACTGCCTTGATTGCCGCCTCTTCAACGCCCGTATGCCCTACCATGTCAGGGTTTGCAAAATTAATGATAATCACGTCATATTTTCCTGACTTAATTGCCTCACAAAGCTTATCACACACAATATACGCGCTCATCTCCGGCTTTAAATCATAAGTCGCCACTTCCTTCGGTGAAGGAACAAGCACTCTGTCCTCACCCTGATTCGGCTCCTCTACGCCGCCGTTGAAGAAAAATGTTACATGCGCATATTTCTCCGTCTCCGCAATTCTAGCCTGTGTCATATTGTTTGCCGCAAGCCACTCACCAAATGTATTTGTCACCGAAATCTTGTGGAATGCCACCGTCTTGTTCGGGATTGTCGGATCGTAATCCGAGAAGCACACAAATTTTACGTCAAGGCGTTTTCTGTCAAAGCCTTTGAAATCATCATCACAAAATGCTCTTGTAATCTCTCTTGCACGGTCAGGACGGAAGTTGAAGAACACAATCGAATCCTGATCCTGAATCAAACCAACAGGCGCTCCGTTCTCCACGACAACCGTCGGAAGCACAAATTCGTCCGTCTTGTCATTGTCATAAGACTGTTGGATTGCCGCAGGACCTGTAGGCGCCTGCTCACCCGTCCCTGACGTCATCGCCTCATACGCCTTCTGCACACGGTCATAATTGTTATCTCTGTCCATCGCGTAATAACGTCCCATGACGGAAGCAATCTTTCCTACGCCGATTTGAGCCATCTTTGCGTCCAACGCTTCCGCAAATTCCTTTCCTGATGCCGGAGGCGTATCACGCCCGTCAAGGAAACAGTGCACGAAAACCTTGGAAAGATTATTTTTCTTTGCAAGCTCTAACAAACCGTAAAGATGTGTATTGTGGCTGTGCACGCCGCCGTCCGACAGCAGTCCGAACAGATGAAGCGCCGAATCGTTCTTTTTGCAATTTTCAACCGCTTCAAGCAGTGCCGGATTTTCAAAAAACGTGCCGTCTTCGATCTCCTTTGTAATTCTTGTAAGCTCCTGATAAACAATTCTTCCTGCGCCCATATTCAAATGCCCGACCTCGGAATTTCCCATCTGTCCGTCGGGAAGTCCGACTGCCATTCCGCTCGCATTTCCTTTCGCAAAAGGATACTCTTTCATCAGCCTGTCCATAACCGGTGTCTTGCCTATCGCAACCGCGTTATGCTCTGTCGTTTCATTTAAACCGTAACCGTCAAGAATCATTAATACCGTCGTTTTCCTGCTCATATCTCTATTCTCCTTTTTCTATATAAAATATCAGACTCATAGGACCAATGCCCGCATAAAGTATACACTTTTTTTGGACTTTAAGCAACTGGATTTCATCGAAATCATTGTTTTCCCGCACTTATTTTTTTCCTGCGCTGCGTTCCCGCATCAACTCCAGGAACTCCGAAAAAGCTCTTTCATGCATCTTAGAAACCGCCCTTGGATTTCTGTTTAGAAGAGAACGGATGCTTTTATATGTCCGCTTTGTTCTTGCCCGTTCCATACGCTCCATAATGCCGCTTTTCACATTTTCACTCTTTTCTTTACCGGCGCCGAGTGCAGTATTGATTTTTTTCAAGCCTGCTTCCGATTTTTCCTTCAGTTCGCTTCCGTAAAATGCATACGCCACCTCGATTCCCTTATGGATATGGCGAAGTTCCTCATTCTCACGCTCCAAACCGACCAACAGCTCTTTTAGGTTCACCGCCTCGCGCACACTCTGTGCCATATCAACGGAAAGGTATACCGTCAAAACAAACGTAAGCGCCTCCAACAGATTTCGATTCAGGGAAAGCACAAACCGCTCCGCAGGATTATGTCCGTATAACGTAAGAATCACCGAAAAAACACCCCACGCCAAGGAAGAGAGCGCACAGATGTGTCCGTTTAAGTTAAGCGGTTTGCTGCTGTAATCCCAATACCGCACATGAAACAGGCGCTCCATTGCCACACCCGTAAAATATTCCAAAAGCGTCGCGCTTGCCATTCCCACAAAAAACACTAGTATTGCATTTGTACGAAACGGCAGCGTAAATAAGAGCACAACAATTGCGCCCGAGCCGTATATCGGCAAAAAAGGACCATGTAAAAAGCCCCTGTTTACCCATTTTGCCTGACACACGGACACATAGCAGGTCTCCCACACCCAACCTAAAAAACAGTAAAAGTAAAAGAAAAACAGCCATGTTGTAAAGGTATAATTCATTCCCGCAAATCCTCCACGCACACCAAAAGCGTCCCGTCGCTCACTTCGACAAAACTTTCACAATCCATAAATTCATTGCTTATGCCATCCTTCCCGAATCGCCGCAAGCATATCAGTATCATCCTTCTCTATTGGAAGCTTTTTTATAGGGATCCTCTTATGTCCGTCAAAACGCGCAAGAAGCGCTTCTTCCGTAATCGAATCCATATCTCCAATAATCAGATCCGGTACGATACGAAGCGCCTGTATCCACTTCAGTCCGCCGTCTGCGGCAATGCAGAAGCTGTCTCCGCGCTGCACCGCAATATCATTGCGTGCTTTCCCGATGACGGCATCCGCATCAAAATCCCCCGCCGCAAATATCATACATCGTTTCACTCTGCTACCATGTCCTTTTATAAAACACTGCTAAAAATTTTTAAACACATCCGTTTCTTTCTGCAGTGCACCGGCAATTTCCTGGTTTTCGTCCATTCTGCTGCTGATATTCTCCATATCCGTCACAAGCACCTGCGTGCTCTCTGCCGCACCGGTAACGCCGTTTGCGCCCTCCTCAATTGCGTCCGTAATCGTGCCGATTGAACCTGCAATCTCGTCGACCGCACGCCTTAGATCATCCGTCTTCGCACTGAACTCGTTCATCACGGATTCAATGTAGGTCGCATTATCACGATACTGTACGCCGCTTCCCACAAAATTCTCAAACTCCGGAAGAATGGAATCGTTAACATACTCCACAAGATTATTTGCATTTCCCGCTAAATTATGTACCGCGTTTGTAACCACGCCGTTGATTTGCTGAATACGGTTTGCCGTCTCGCGGCTTGAATCCGCAAGCTGCCGGATTTCATCCGCAACAACCGCAAAGCCTTTTCCTGCCTCGCCCGCGCGCGCCGCCTCAATCGACGCATTGAGCGCAAGGAGATTTGTTTGGCTTGAAATACTTAAAATATCGTTCGTAAGACCGTTTACCTGCTCGACGCTCTTGCTCTCCTCAATTGCCTTGTTCAAAACGCTGAGGATTTCCTGAACCTTGACGCCGGTCTCCTGCATGTTTGTCCGCGCGTTTGCCTCCATCTCGTCCGCATTCACCTTCATCTGTTTTGAATACTCGTTGATACTGTTGGACTTGTCGGCAATTGTCTCTACCTCTCTGCGCACCGAATCGGCATTCTGATTAATGACATTGGCAGAATTTCCGATTTCCTGCATGGTTGCCGAAAGCTCCTGTGTCACCGCCGATAAATCGGCGGCGCTGTCGTTTGAAGTTTTCACACTCTCCTGAACCTTGTTGACGACCTCCTCAAGCCTTCGGGAATTCTCGATAATCAGTTTCATAATATGCTGCAGTTTTTCCATAAACGTATTGATACCATTGCCCAAATCGGCAATCTCGTCATTTGACAAAATACTGATGCGCTTTGTCAAATCGCCCTCATTCCGGTCAATATCCGCAATAATATCATGAATCTCACGGTTTGCAATCTTTAGCTTCCTAATGACAAACACAAACATACTGTATAATGCACCGCAAATCACAAGCGCACAGACACAAATGCCTGCTATATTTTTAACAAGCGCTTTTTGGTACTCCTCATTTAAGGCATGTCCTGCCTTGTCCGCGCTCTCACGCGCAATGTTCTCCATCTTTGTAACCTGTGCCTGTATATCGTTGCTGTAATCCTTAATCAGTCCGTTTGCAAGTGCAAACGCCTGCTCCTTCTCATCGTTCCCGCTGTATGCGAGGAGATTTTCAATCTCATACTTTAAACCTGTGTAGCTTGCCACAAGCTGTTCGTACGCCGCCGCGTCCATCTGCATCAGCCCGTCCCGATACGCCTCAAGATAACCATCAAGCACCTCCTGCTCACTGCGCACCTCTTCAATAAGACCAATCAGTGTGTCAAGGTCCGTTGCAATAATGTGGGAAAGTGCAAGCTTATGTATTTCCTGCGTCTGCTTTTGAATATCACTCAGCTGCGATAAATTTACCATATGCTCTTCCGAAATTGCAACGGCAGTATGATTGACACTTCTCAAGTTCCTGATTGCTTCAATATTGGAGACAACCGCCACAATTCCGAGGATACATACAGGAATAAAAATAATAAGTTGAATACTGATTCGTTTTTTCTTTTCCATTTGTCTCCCCCTCTATTGTACTGCCGACGCTGCTATACCGTTTGCAAGACTGTCCATCAAATCCTGAAGCGGCACATTGTCGGGATTGCCCGCTGCAATAATATCTGCAAAATTTGTACAAGGATCCCAATAACTGTTTCCTACGCGCTGCAAAACACCATATTGTGACTGATCAATTACTGCCGCAATTGCCGGTACAGAAGCTACTGCATCAGAAGCCGCCGCATTCTTGTTGGAAGGTCCCTGACTTCTCTCCTCAAGCCGCAGCGTCTGATTTTCCTCATTTGTAATCCAATCCGCAAGCTTATGTGCCCATCCAAGATGCTCGGAATAAGCATTTACACCCATCATCTTATATCCCGTGAACGATGCCATCTGAATCTGCTGACCGTTTACCGTGTAAGTCGGAAGCTTGCACGCGCCATAGTCCTTTCCCCACGCGTCCTGTATCGCAATGGCATTCCAAACACCGCTGACGCCCGCAATCACCTCACCGGATGCCACACCGTCCATAAAAGTACTGTCAGGCTGCGCAATAAATGCCGGACTCTGTGTTACATTCAGCAGCGCCTGCGCCACATCAACACCTTTAATCGCCCCCTCCGTACTGTTCCAACTGCAATGGTTTGTGACACCGTCATCATTGATGCCAAAATCAAGTCCCGTATTTCCAAAGAATGAATACAAATACCAGCCCGAATTAAATTCCATTGATAATTTTTTGTCATTTTCAGCCGCAACTTCAAGAATCCGGTCAAGCGTCTGTACATCCTCCTGTGTAAAATAATTTTTATCATAATAAAGGAAATAGCCGTTGTCCGCCGTATACGGATATGCATAAACGACATCGCCATATGATGCGGCATACACCGCCTCCTCAAGATTTGCATTTTTTATCTTGTCCTGTTCGGCAACCGGTGAAAGTGCGCCTCCTGCTATCATGCTGTAGAGCTGATCATCCGGCATGGAAAAAATATCTGCCGCACTGTGAATATCGCCAAGCACATTTTTTCTTGTGTCGGCATCCGCGGACGCTTCAAGCGTGATATTAAAATCTGCCTGTCCCGCATACTCCTGTTTGAAACTCTCCACCATCTTGGACAGATTATCAAAATTTGCTTCCTCCATCCATATGGTAAGTGCAACTTCTCCCGATTCCAATACCTGTGTGTCATCTGACGACGCTGCAGAATCTAATTTTGCGTCTTGAACCGGCTTGTCCGCCTTTGTCCCGCATCCTGCAAGCGATATAGATACAAGTGAAGCCGTCAGAACTACTGTCAAAATTTTCCTCTTCACGCTCTCATCCCTTTCATATTTTATTATCAGATTTTGTATACAATTGATATATATATTTTATACTGTCCGCTCATTGAATGCAATACAAAATTATTATAAACGCTCACCTGTAACTCCGCTCGTCAACCACCGTAGAAACACCTCTCGCCATGCGTGCAATTTCCTCCGTATTCGCAAACAGTACGTTCGGTGTTACTCCAATCAGATTTCTGACCGCTGCCGTCACCTTAATTTTTACAAAGTCCTTCTCCTGTGCAAGAAGCAGTTCCTGTGTCTCGTCCAATCCAACCATCACATCGACCATATCAAGTCCTGCCGTCCTGTATATCCGCATCAGATACCGCGCATGCACGTCATTAATTCCGGCAAACATACTCTCAAGCTGTAACCGAAATACACTCACGCCCCTTATCACAATCGTATCATTCGTCTTGCTGCCAAAAAGATCGATTCTTGCCGTCGTTCTTCCACACCCGCACTGCTCACGGGTCAAAGCTGCAATATCACCTGTCCTATATCGCAAGAGAGGCGTTCCCTCTCTTTGCAGCGTTGTGAATACCAGTTCTCCTTTTTCGCCGTCCTTCACCAAAATATTACTGTTCTTGCGAAGAACCTCCGCCGCAAAAAAGTCCTCCTGCACATGAAGCCCTTTGTGGTACTCACAGTCACATGCCACGCCAAGACCGGCAAACTCACTCAAACCATACACGTCATGCGTGCAGATGCCAAGCATTTCCTCAATCTCTTTTCTCATCTTTTCCGGCCATATTTCCATCCCGCAGATTGCCGCTCGCAATTTCAGATTTCCGACTTCCCTGACATTTCTAATCGCCTTCGCAATGTGCAGCAGATAGGACGGCGTACACATAATTCCCGTAACATGAATTTCCTTCATAATTTTAATCAGCCTGTCCGTACTGCAGGTTGAAGAGGGCACAACCGCTGCGCCAATCTTCTCTGCTCCGTAATGCGCACCCAAGCCACCCGTAAAAAGTCCATAATTATGCGCAATCTGTATGGTATCGTTCCTTCCAAGTCCCGCCATATAAATGCATCTCGCAACACATTCCGCCCATATCTCAATATCATCCCTTGTACAGCCAATTATCAATTCTGTACCGGTTGTGGCATTTGAGCTGTGATAACGAATAATTTCACTTTGCGGCACTGCCAAAAATTCAAACGGTCCGTTTTGGATTAAATCCTCGCTGGTCGTAAACGGAAGTTTGCTCAAGTCCTCTATCCTGCGAATATCGCCCGGTTCCAATCCCTCCTTCTGCATCTTTTTCCGATAATACGCTACACTGTGATAAACTTTCTTTACCAACTGAACAAGACGCTCTCCCTGCAGGGTCATAAGTTCATCACGGCTCATGCATTCTCTTGCCTCATTCCATATCATAATCGCAACCTCCGATTTGCATCCTATATATAAAGATACCTTATTTGCACAAGCAATGCAAGTGTGTCATGTACCTGCAAACCGTATTCATACAGTAATCAGCCAGGGAAAATTTTCCCTACTCATTGCACAATCCATACGCCGTCTCAACGGCTTACTTCCTCTGCACAGGACTGTACATAAAAAGGAACCTGTCTTTTTATCGACAAGTCCCTTTTTCAGGAATTATTTTTAGGATTATTTAGGAGCTGATTTACTGTGAATAAACCTTCATTTGTTTTACTCACATAATAAATATCGGCAAACTATAAAAATACTTTAGTAAATTATATGAATTTTTCAAATTTTATATTTAATTCAAAAAATTCTCCGTTTGGTATCAGCCATTCATAATATTTTCCCTTTGGCTCCGCATATTCCTGTGTTATCCCGTACCGTATCAAATACAGCTTCATAGCTCAATCCCCGCCCGCGCATCGATTCCCTTTTCATACGGGTGCCTTTCATTTCTCAACTGCGTAATATAATCCGCCCGCTCCAAAAGCTCTTTCGCAGGGTTTCTTCCCGTAAGCACAAGCTCCGTCGTTCCTTTGCACAGCTGTATCAGCGAAAGAACTGCCTCCTTATCCACAAATCCGCCCTGATATGCCGCCATTAGCTCATCAATCACAACCATCTGATGTGTCTCCTCCTTCACAGCCTTTATCAGCGCCCGCACCGCCCTGTCATTTTTAGCCCTGAGCTTAATTCTGTCGTCATCTCTCATATTCCATGTAAAGCCATAAGTATTCTTTATTGTATGTACTTCTATTTTATCAATTCCTCTGAGCACTGCAAGCTCCGAGGAAGCGCCGTTTTTCATAAGCTGTACAAACAAGACGTGCATACCTGCCCCTGCTGCGCGCACTGCAAGTCCTACTGCCGCCGTCGTTTTTCCCTTACCTTCCCCATGATAGATATGTACGAAACCCGTTTCCATATTCTCCTCCGTCTCCCAATGCTTCATCTGTAAAAGAACGCGCAAAAATCCAACGGCACGTAACTATGCCGTTGGATCTGTCATTTAAAAATCAATTGTTTCCTGTGGATTGTTCATGGACTGCGGTTTATCCTGCGCACTATTCGCATTCACCACCATGTTAACACCATCAAGACCGTTAACCGTAATATTCCGATTTACTTTTGCATCATACGACTCCGCGTTAATAATATTCGCAAGGTCAATGCCCGTCGTCTCTTTCATCGACTCAAACAGCTTTGCCATCACCGCAGGAACGTTTCCGGCTACCTGCTCTACACCGTTTGCACCGCCGTCGCCGCCGATAATCGTAATCTTGTCAATCTGTGCAAGCGGTTCCGCAATCTTTGCCGCAATATCGGGAAGCACCTTAATCATCATTTCCGCTACGGCTGCCTTATTGTACTTTGCATAAGCCTCCGCCTTCTTTTCCATTGCTTCCGCTTCCGCAAGTCCTTTTGCCTGTATCGCCTCTGCCTCCGCAAGACCCTTTGCCTTCACTGCGGCTGCCTCTGCTTCTCCGTATGCCTTGACACCCTGTGCCTCCTGCTCTTTGGAGAAACGATCCGCTTCCGCCTGTGCCTTTCTTGCCTCCGCCTCTCTCTGCGCCTCGAACTGCTGCGCTTCCGCCTGCTTCTGCCTTTGATAAAGGCTTGCGTCCGCCTTCTGCTGGGCGGCGTATTTTTCCGCCTCCGCCTGTTTCTTGACTTCCGCCTCAAGCGCACGCTCCTTTACGGCTACCTCTTTCTGCTTTAACTCAATCTCACGCTCCTGCCTTGCAATATCGGCATTCGCAGTCGCAACCTCAATCGTCTTACGCTGCTCTTCTTTTTGGATTTCGTATGCAGCATCCGCCATAGCACGCTTTGTATCCGCCTCCATCTGCAGCTCTGACTTCTTGATTGCAAGTTCATTCTGCTTCTTTGCAATCTCCGTCTGTGCCGCAACTGCCGCGTCATTCGAATCCTTGTCCGCTGCCGCCTGTGCAACCTTGATGTCCCTTTCGCTCTCTGCCCTTGCAATTGCCGCAGCTTTTTTTATTTTTACAATATTATCAATACCAAGATTTTCAATAACATCATTGCCATCCACAAAATTCTGCACATTGAAGCTGATAACATCCAATCCCATTGCAGCGAGATCCGGCTCTGCGTTTTCCTTTACCAGCTCCGCAAACTTCTGACGGTCGGAAACCATCTCCTCAAGGCGCATGCGTCCCACGATTTCACGCACGTTGCCTTCAAGCACCTCACGCGCCACACCCGCTATGTATTCCGTGTTCTTGTTTAAAAAGTTCTCCGCCGCAAGCCGCAGTTTGTCTGGCTGATTGCTGATTTTAATGTTTACGGTCGCATCCACATTGATGTTAATATAGTCCGCTGTCGGAACAGCATTGCTTGTCTTTACATCTATGGGGATTAAACGCAGGTTCAATTTGTCAAGCCGCTCAAAAAATGGAATACGAATGCTCGCTTTTCCGATAACAACCTTGGATTTTGTTTTGATACCTGAAATGATATACGCCATATCAGGCGGCGCTTTCACGTATCCTAAGCAAAGCAATACAATTAACAGTACCACAACAATAATGCCAACCATTATCCCTACCAGTTCTTTCATTTCTTTGCCCTCTTTTCTGCTTTTGTTTTTGAATATGTATTTGCTTACGCATTTTCCTATTCATAAACAGTATAGCATACCGGCAATCATATGTCACTTCTTTTTATTCTCTGACCGCTTTACTTGGGTAACAGTTCAGCCTTCGGCTTCCTGTTACGGGCATCAAGCCATGCAAAGCCACTTCGTGGTGACTTGATGCATCTCTGCCACTACGCTATTTCACGGACTTTGCAGCCAATGCAAAGTCCTGGGCTGAACTGTTACTTACTTGGAACATTTTTACAAAGCTCCCGCAAACCTTGTTTCAAGAAACGCCGCGTATTCCTGCTTGACATCCTGATAACGCGCCTTCGGTACGGAAAGCTCCTCCCCTGTCGTAAGCGTCAGCACATAGCTGCTGATTTTCTGCACAAAACGCATATTTACAAGAAAACTTTGGTGCGTCCGCATAAAGCCAAGACCTTGCAGCTCCTCCTGCAGCTCACCGATTTTCCGGTAAATACTATAGCTCTCATCCTTTGTGTGAAAGATATTTTTGTGCCGGTTTGTCTCGATATAGATAACCTCTTCCATGTTGATTGTTTTCTTTCCTTCCACAAACGGAAAGGTGCGCAGATAGTTTGCGTCGCTCATTTCATTCCCACCTCATTTACGGTACGCTGCCAAAAGAAAAGGACAGCACGAATAGACCTATTCGTTGCTGTCCCTAGCATTTTGTTACATCCATGTACCATATTAATCTTTTATTCGTAACAATTCAGTACCCTCATAGTTACGAGTAAAAATCCATGCAGAATCACCTTCGGTGATGGATTTTTACTTGCTAAATTTACATTTTCTTACGGTCAGCGCAGTAAATGCGCAGACCTGCTGAACAGTTACTTTTTCAACTATTATATCGGAGCGTTTTTTCATGATATGCAACGGTATTGCATAAATCGACCATGCATCTCATAAAACGACTATCAGCCTGCATTGAAGCCTAAATACTGTAGTCAAACCGCTGACCGACCTTTTGCTCCATCTCTCTTATTTTGTCCTGCGGCTGTTCAATATAATCCATGTTTTCAATCTTTTTTAACAACTCGTCAATCGAATCCGCCTCAAAATAAATTTCGTCGCTTTCCTGCGCTTCCCGAATTTCCTTCCTGCCTTCCTCAATCTTTTCCTGCTGCTTTTTCTTTTGCGCTTTCTTCTCCTGCGCTTTCTTCTCAGCCTTCTTTGCAGCTTGTTTTTCGGCACGTTTTTTACTCTGCGCCTTAAAACTTTTGTCCATTGTCGCAAAGAATGACGCAGCGCCGTTGTCGTTTACCTTGATACCGCAGCTCTTTACGCTCTTGCCCATCTGTGCAAGCTTTGCCTTCATCTGCGTAAGACCGTTTGCCCCCTGTGCAATAATGCCCTCATACTGTTTGCGGTACTTTTCATCCTCCGCCATGCGCTCGATTTTTTCCTCGTCAATCAGCACCACCATTTTACTGGAATTGCCATACTTTGACGCATTCGCTTTGGCGTATTCCTTTTGATCCTTGCTTACAAGAATAAAGTCCATATTCCCATACTTGCGCTTTAATTCCTCGTAATACTTCGCCGCCTTTTCACTCAGCATAGGATTGCCGACTGTCCTGCCGCTTACTTTTACTTTTTGAGGACTTTCATCCTTTTTTACAATTTCCATCTTCTCTTCTGTCTTGGATTTCTTGTCTTGGGATTTCTTGTCCTGACTGGACGTTTTGTTGTAGATTGCCGCGTTTTCCGCGTAGTTCGTCATTGTATTAGATATTGCACTCATAGTTGTCCCTCCCTGACTTTTGAGTATGCCGTTATCCGACATGGCGAAAATCCGTTTTGCCATTTACATGATTCATTTCACTGCTCTTTTTCACAAAAATGGAAAATCATTCCATTTTACATTATATCGGTCTAAACAAATGTGTTCTTTATACGGACTGCACAAATCGACTATAAAGTTGTTCCTTGCTTTTATGCCATATAGTCAATATTGGCGCCCTCGGTCATCACTGCCATATCAGGCGATACCGCCGCATCAACCGGAATTTCCGCCCCGCACAGCTCAAGCGACACACCTCCCGAATCAGACATTGCATTTGCATACGCGTTCGCAATACCAGAGCCTGCTTCCTTTTCCCTTTGCAGCTTGTTAAATATTGCCTTTAAGTACTTCATGTCTGCTTCAAGAATATCCTTTAACTCCTCATTGCGGTGCTTCTTTTTCATTGCCTCCAAATCCTCCGGATCCATATCGACGGAAAAAGAAGCACCCAGCTCCTCCATAAGCTCATCCAGTCCGCTCTCCTGTGTCATCTCCTGCAGCATCTGCTGCATTTCCTCCTGCATCGCCTTCATCATTTCCCGCTGTATTTCCTGCTGCAAGTCCCGCATAATCTCCTGTGCCGTATCATCGCCATACGCATCCGCGGATTCTTTGTTCTGTGTATCCTCGAAAAGCTGCTCCTCAAACTCTTCTTCCATTTCCGCCTGTTCGCCTGCACACGGACCGCCCTTTTTTACTGTTTCCTCTTCCTGAAGATGTTTCAGCTTCTTTTTAGCCACGCGCATAATCTTTGTCGCGTGAATAATTGCATGCTCCAGTTCATAACGGTCAATTCCGTAATCATTCATCTGCCGCTTTAGCTGCGCGACTTTTGTGCGTGCACCTGTCAGTGCCATCCGCGCGCTGCCGGATGTCTTGCATTTGAGAATTCTTGCCGAAATCTGACGCATATTATAATTTACGCGTTTCGGCGTTTTCTTATTTGCACTGTTGCTTCTGCAGGAAACGCGCCCAACCACTCTTCCACTTGAATCTTTTATCTCTCTTGAATGTCTGTTTATGCCTGTAACTCCAATTAATCCTGCTATCATACAAAGGTTCCCTCCTTTTGCCCTCGTTTTGGGGCATGTGAAAAATCCGTTTTTCACTGTCCTTATGTCTTATACCTTAATGTCTATCGACGCATATTTCGCTTTCAGATATTCCTCCGTCATTTCCTCCTGCGCTATAATATCGGGCTGTGTCTGCATCAATTCCGCGTTTTCCAGGCTCTCCTGAACCATCTCTTCCTCGGCAATCGCTTCCTCAGTCATCTCTTCCTCAAGCAGAATCACTTTTTCCATCGCTTCGTCAAGCAGCTCCGTCATCATGCCGCCCTCGTCCTCCGTACCGAGCGCTTCCTCGATTTTGTCGCGTCTTCTCTCTTCGGGCGTCTTTGGCTCGAGCTTTTCCTTTGCCTCGGCAATCTTCTCGCCAAGCTCCCTTGCCTCGTCCATCGTGTGCATCATCTGCTCCTGATTGTACTGCTGCTTTACCGCCATAATCTGTGCGTCATAATTGTTAAACAGCTCAAGCTTATGCTCAATTTCCTCAAGCGTCTCGCATTTCATATTCTTGAGATTTGCCTTCTGATTTTCAAAAAAATCAATCTGCGACTGCGCCTTTTGCTGCCGTTCCTCTTTTTCCTCCGTACTCTTTAGCTTATTCCCATGCTGGAACAGCACCGAGCGGTTGTTTAATGAAATATTCATCCCATATCCTCCATTTTTTCTATATATTTACAAACGTAAACAATCACCGTTTAAGAGAAGGCGGAACCACTGTCCGCCTTATAACCATTTTAAAAGAACCTCCGACATGCGGTTTTCTATTGTGTCCGCCGTCACATACCAAATGTCAACGCTGTCCGCTACATTCACCATAACAACCTCGCCGCAGCCGCCCATTCCGGGAAGCTTCATCACGGAACCATAGCTTACATAAACGTAATCTCCCGCCACATCCTCCTGCGCCACAAAACGCCGAAACGCCGCGTCGCGGACGTGCAGCGTTTTGCCCTCCACCCAAAAGGCGTCGCGCACCTCCTGCGTATCGCAGGCAATCAGCTCCAAATCCTCACCATACACATAAATCTCGTCAAGAACGGTATAGCGCGGATACGAAGTCGCTCCAATCAGCACAAACGCTGCCAGTAACAACGCCGCTGTCACTGCCGCGCCGGCGCACATCTGCCATAAAAGCCCCGCGCTGTCACTGCGCCGTCTGCCAATATGCGTAATCCTGCGCTTTAATCTGCGAAAATCACCTTTATCCGTAAAGGATGCCACTGCGATATTTGTATTCGGACAAAACTGCATAATCATTCCAAGAAGTACATATCCGTACCCCTGACGCGTAATACCTGTCTGTGCAATTGTACACTCGTCACAGGCAAGCTCAACGTCCTCCCTCAGCATGCTCTGACAGACATACACAAGCGGATTTACCCACCACAAAAACGTAAACAGCTTCATTATCGTAAGAAGCAGTATATGCCCTGAGCGGATATGCGTCAGCTCATGACTTAATATCACATTTCTGCTATTTTCGTCAAGCTGCTCCCATGTAACCTTTGGCACAACAATATAGGGATTTAGAATACCGCCTGAAAAAGGACCTTCATTCGAATCGGAACAGTAAATTTGCACACGCCTTATATACTGCCTCCCCATTCCATGTGCAAACGCATTTATGACACTTGTGTCATAAATCTGCGGCATCCGTCTTAGCCGTTTTCGAAGCATAACATTTCTTGCAATAAATACTGCCAAAAGGAGAAACATCACACCAAAGTAAACATAACCGTACCACGCCTTGATATATTTACCAAGATACACCGTCACATACACAAAATATTTTTGATAAAACAGCCTGCTCATTCCCATAAATGCCGCAGGCAAAAGCAGCAGCCAAAGATAACAGCTTAAAACCGCACTCTTTTTATGTAAAATGCCACGTACCATAAGAAGCACCAGCATCACGCATAACCCGCAAAGCAGTGTTTTCATACATTTTGAAAGCCAGTATATGGAAGCAAACCATCCTGTATTGCCAAGCGCCGTCAGAATTTTTTCAATTTCCATTGTGCTGATTTTCCTCCTCAAGCATTTCCACTAAGCTTTTGAGTTCCTGCAGCTCCTCCTTTGACAGTTCAGCCGACCGCAAAAAGCTTGCCACCGCAAGCGACGCATTCCCTTTAAAGTAATTGTTCACAAAGCGTGTGCTCTTTTGGTTTAAACACGATTCCCTGCTCTTTTTAGGATAATAATGGTAAATTCTTGCGTCATTTAAATCCACATCATAGGCAATCACATCTTTACCAAGAAGCCTATTAATCATCACGCGAATTGTATTTTTGTTTACGTCCAAAGTGCCCTTTAGCGCGTCAATAATTTCCGCTGCCGTCATGGCAGTGTCATGCTCCCACAAAACCTCCATAATCAGCCACTCATTCTCACTGGGTGCCAGTTCTCCCACGCTGTTCCCCCTCCTACGGTTTTCACTCTTTTTCGCCGGACGTTTCCCTTGTAAATTATATCGGTTTACATCTGTAAATAATTAACCTCCCGGCGTCAAATTTTCATCGTTTTCCTGTGTCGTTTAAATCCTCGCCGCACCGACCGACCGGATATTCATCGGATAAACGTTATCCTTTCCGACATATGCTGCAATATAGTTTACATAATTATCCGTTTCCGCAATCGGAACCAAACACGCAATCACACCCGCAAAGCCCCCGCCATGTACACGGCATACACCGTCGCCGATTTTATTTAAGAATAACTGCGTCAACGCAAGGGTGCGCGTAATCTTCTGCTCCTTACAGTCTTGCAGCGAATAACAGTTCTGCAAAAGCTCCCATGACGACGTGCCCGATTCCTGTATCAGGCGCAGAATTTTTGCCGTGTCGTCCTTTGCAATCGCGTCTGCCATTTCCCCCACGCGCCTGTCCTCCTCAAAGAAATGAATTGCGCGAAGCACTGCCCTGTCGTTTGGAATTTTGTCCACATTTGCTAAGAGCGCCCCTAAATTCGTCTCGCAAAGCCGTTCTACTCCAATCACCTTTGCCGCCGCCTTCATTTCGTTTGGAATACCCGAATACTCGTCGCTCAAATCCGCATGTCCTTTACCCGTATTGACAATAACAAGACGATACCCCTTACTTTGGAATGAAAAGTCAAGCGGCTCATACTGCGGCTCGCTGCCGTTTGCAAAGCTGAACAATACCGGACCGCCAACCGCACATGCCATTTGGTCCATCATGCCCGACGCCTTGTTCCAAAAAACGTTCTCGGAATACTGCCCAATCCTTGCGTAATCCGACACACTCATTTTTCCGTCATTAAATAAATGGTTGATAATCGTGCAGACCAGCATCTCAAACGATGCCGAAGAGCTGACGCCTGCCGCCGCAATCACGTTTGTCGATACATACGCATCAAACCCGCCTGTCTCAAAGCCAAACTTTTTTGCCGCTTCCATCATGCCCGCAACAAGCGACTGCGTGCTGACTACTTTGGAAACACTGTCCAGTTTTGTAATATCAACTACAATTTCCTGCGCATAACCCTCACTTGTAATATGTATGACACTGCTGTCATTTTTAGCTGCCGCACCAATCGTATCAAGGTCAATACTGCCCGCAATCACCCTTCCGCCGTTATGGTCGGTATGGTTTCCGATAATCTCCGTACGCCCCGGTGACGTAAAAAATGCCGCCTCATTATGTCCGTAAATTTTTTTAAAATTGTCCGCAAGCGCACGAAAACGCTCTGCGCTCTTTGTGCTTTCGCCGTAAACGGATTCCAGCCTTTCACTGTTTGGGATATTCATTGTGCAATTCCTCCTTGTTTTTCCGAAGAAAAAATGCGACTACTCCTATAGGAGCAGAGGAATTTTCCTCCTTGTTTTTTCTTATATATTGTTATCTCCCATTATACACACGCGCAGGCGATTTTGCAATGAACAAACACCCTGTTTCATCCCCCGTTTTTCAACCGTATTAAAAATGCACCACGGATGATTAAAAATGCACGAAAGACAAACAATTGAATGGAAGCTTTCAGACAGATACACAAGCCCGTGTGCAGACAAAGGGCGTCCTGCCTGCGCAGAACGCCCCTGTTAAAACTATCACAAAAAGATTGCAACAAACGGTTTAAATTCTCACATCCACGTTGCTTCCAACCGCCGCCGTCTGATTTGCCAATGCAGGAGCAGATGCTGCCGAATCTTCCTGCATCTGTGTCATGGTAATGACCGGATCTTTTGTCTCAAACACGTCTTCCGTCAGTATGTCTGCCGCTGCCTCACCGTTTTCGTCTGTTTCACCCGAAACATCGTCCGTTTTCTGTGTTTTTGCATTGTCCCTCTCGTCCGCCTTATCCGTCCTGTCCGCCTTTGTACCCGCTTCGGCTGCCTTGCTGACTTCGTCCTGCGCCTTTGCAAGAAACGACATCTGCGATGCCGTGGCCGCTTTTGCCTTCTGCTCCATATCTTCCACGTCGTCCCACTTGCTGCTGACTGCCGCGCTGTCGCCCGCCGTTCGCGTGGAACTGCCGCCGTCAAGCTTGATTTCCGAACGCTTAATGTCAGCGCCGTTTTGCATTTCGTTTGCCTTACTGCCCTGCTGCTTTGCCAGCTTTAGAGAACCCTCCGCCGAAATCATCGCCCGCATACTTCCCTTTGACAAGCCGTCTGCCTCATCGTCTTTATCCTTCTGCGGCTTGCGCTGCGCCTGTTTTTCCTGCTTTTCCTGCTGCGCTTTTCTCCGCTCTTCCATCTGATGCTGGCGAAGCTGCATATTCAAGTCACTAATCTGCTTTTGGAGCTCCTGGCGCTTTTTCATCTTCATCTCACTGGTCATCTCTTCATTACCCGAGAGTTCCTGAAGCTGCTTTTGCGTCTCCATAATCTGCTTTTGCAGGCTCTTGCTGTAAGCATCTGTACCGCGGCTGTTCATGCTGACAGCGTCTGTGCCAAAGCCCGCATTTGCGCCCCCGTTTCCACCAATACCGCCTATGGTCATGGCTCATTCCTCCTTTTCCTCTTTATTGTAGAAAACGGACCTTTCATAAAAATCCGTATCTGTAAGATATTTCGGAGGTCTGTTTTCCCGTCTGAACCGATTTGTTGTGAACGGGATTTTTTTTGTTGTAAATCATAAATTTATTATAATTACGAAGTAATTATGATTTGCTGTTCTTTACACATCCGTTGTTACTGTTTATTCCGTCCCGGTAACTGTACGCTTTATATACGCCATATACGCCTTTACAAATCCTGCGTAATTGCGCTTTGCCATCATCACCTGACCGCCCTGCAAAAATATGACACTACTGTCATATTTTATGACATACTTTAAATTGATAAGATACGAGCGGTGCGGTCTGTAAAAATCTGCGCCAAGCTCGTCCTCAAGGTCTTTAAGTTTTCCGTAATATTCAATGCTCTGCGTCGTCGTATGCAGCGCTACCTTGCGGTTAAAGACCTCCGCATAAACAATGTCGGACACCTTTACGGAAGTATGTACACCTGCGTTTTTGACTGCAATGCGCCGTGCATCAGTTGTATTATCAAAATCCATATCTGCATATTTGATTTCATGTTTTTCCTGCGTAAGCAGATCTTCTGCTTTGTGAAGAACCTCCGCAAGCTTTTTGTCAGAAACAGGCTTGACCAAATAGTGAAATGCGCCTACATCAAAAGCTTCAAATACATAATCGGCATACGCCGTAATAAAAATCAAAACCGTTTGCCACCCGATGCCGCGCAAATTCCGCGCAAGCTCCATACCGTTCATACAATTCATTTGGATGTCGAGCAGCAGAATATCCGGTGCACGCTTTGGCTCCTTCTTTGCCGCTCTCCAAAGCGTGTCCGCGTCGTAAAAACTTTTTATGAATGCGTTTTGATAAATAGTTCTTACTTTTTCTTCCAAAAATGCGCAGGTCTTCCTGTCATCATCACAGATTGCAATGTTCATAGTGCCTCCCCTTTATTCTCTCGTATGTCAACACCGTTCTTTCCTTATGCATAAAGTATTAAAACATATAACTATAAAAAGAAAGACCCCCCAGCGCATCATACCACGCCGAAAAGCCTTTCCCAAATCCGCTACGCTACAACATACTTCTCCAGCTTTGTCATCAGCTCGCTTCGTTCTGTTTTCTCCGCATGAATATCAAGAACCAGCGGCTTTCTGCAATCGCAGCTCAAAACACCCAACAATGACTTTGCATCAAGATATGTATGTTTCCCACTGATTAAATCAATATCATACGGCGTTTTATTTGTAATGTTCACAAAATCCCTGACTTTATCTACGGAATCCAGCAATACTTTTACTCCCATAACCAATCTCCTTTTATTAAATATCCTGTTTCTCTTCTTTTGTAACTTCCTGCGAAATAATTTCAGCAGCTTCTCTACTCTTACAGAATACTAAACTTATGTAAACTTGTCAATCAGCTAAGCGTGGATTCCTGCAGATACCATAAATTCCTATAAATACTTCTTCAACTCCGCGATCATCGCATCGTACTCCGCCTCGGACAGCGTCTTTCTCTTAGGGTCCATCGCAAACGTTCCGCCCCACTCAAACTCGTCATCCTTATACTTTGGCACCAAATGAAAATGCAAATGATGCCCCGTATCGCCGTACGCGCCATAATTTACCTTGTCAGGCGAAAATGCCTTGTGAATTGCACTTGCCACATGATTGACGTCCGCAAAAAACGCGTTGCGCTCCTCGTCAGAAAGCTCAATCATCTCACTCACATGAAACTTACTTGCCACAATCACTCTTCCCTTGTGGCTCTGCTCCTTAAACAAGTATACCTTTGTCGCTGCCAGCTCGCAAATCTTAATTCCGAATTTTGCAACCAGTTCGCCTTCTGCACAATAAGCACAATTATTGTCTACCATAGAAATCCCTCCCGTGTTTGTTATATTTTTTTATCCTTTAGTTTCTCAAAGTGCCGCTCCAATAAAGCAGTCACTGCGTCCTTATCCGCAAGATTATCGAGAATCACCACCGTTCCAAACATATGGTCATACTGAAAGACCAGCTTATACGGGTCCCCCTTAATCATAAACTGGGCATCCCCCTCATACAACTGGAACATTTCCTTTCCAAGCTCCTCGGCAATGCTTGCACACAACGCTTTTACAGGCTCCGCGTCACGGTCGTCCGTGTCAATCACAATCCAACCGTCCTCCTCCGTCACCATGTTGATTTTATAGTACATAACAGACCTCCCATCAGTACATTGTCTCTGTCAAAAAGGCACCACTTAATTACAGAAGTGATGCCTCTTTTGTATGCGAATATCCGCTCTCTCATAAAGAACGCGGTTTAAAATTCTCTTCGTGCTTATTTCTGCACAAGATGAACAGCAAATCCGCCTATCTCCTCGTCAAGATAAATCGCCGTAAGCTTACCGTTCTTTTCAACAGCCGTTTCCTCGATAAACTTCACGCCCTTAACAGACTCCAAATAATTCTTTGCGCGTGCAACGCTGTTTGTACCGATTGCAATATGTCCGTTCTTGCCACGTCCAATCTTCTTCATTGCTTCCACTTCAATGCCCGCAAAGATCGAGCTGTTGCCAACCTTCTTTGTGAAACCGAACAATTCATCATATCTTGATGCAACGCTGTCTGCCGCTGCCTCGTCCTCACAGTTTACACCGATATGTCTTAACTCAAAACCAAGCATGGTCCTTACGGCTTCCTCTGTAAGCGCCTGAATCTCATCATACTTTCCTGCTGCCACGAGGTCTTTCTTTACCATCCAGGAACCGCCGCACGCAATAATCTTGTCAAATGCAAGATACTCACAGATATTCTTTGCCGAAATTCCGCCGGTCGGCATAAACTTCATCTGTGTGTAAGGAGCCGCCATTGACTTAATCATGTTTAAGCCGCCTGCTGCCTCTGCGGGGAAGAACTTTACAACATCAAGTCCAAGCTCGATTGCCTGCTCCACATCGGAAGGATTTGCCGTACCGGGTGTCACAGGAATCCCCTTATCTACACAATATTTCACAATCTTAGGATTTAGACCGGGACTTACAATAAATTTTGCGCCCGCGTTCACTGCACGGTCAACCTGCTCTGTCGTAAGCACGGTTCCCGCACCGACAAGCATCTCAGGGAACTCGCTCGCCATAATTCTGATAGACTCCTCTGCCGCAGCCGTTCTGAATGTCACCTCTGCACAGGGAAGACCACCCTTAACAAGCGCCTCGGCAAGAGGCTTTGCATCCTTTGCATCATCCAACACAACAACCGGCACAATACCGATTTTACTGATTTTCTCTAATACTTCGTTCATGATTAACCTCATTTCTTATACTTAATAATCTCGATACATGAAGAACGCAGTCCTTTTGCGTTCTTCGAAACGAAACTTAGAAATTCTTAGGCGGTGTCTAAAACGAAATTCTTTTCGTTTTACCGCCTTAGAATTACTTTTCGTTTTTATTTCGGCTGTTTTCCGATATAAGCCAAAATACCGCCGTCAACATAAAGGATGTGTCCGTTTACGCCATTTGATGCATCTGATGCAAGAAATACTGCAGGTCCGCCAAGCTCATCCGGCTGTAACCATCTGTTTGCAGGTGTCTTTGCACAAATAAACGTATCAAACGGATGTCTGCTGCCGTCCGGCTGTCTCTCACGCAAAGGCGCCGTCTGCGGTGTCTCAATGTATCCCGGTCCGATACCGTTACACTGAATATTGAACTCACCGTACTCAGAACAGATATTCTTTGTCAGCATCTTTAAGCCGCCCTTTGCAGCCGCATAAGCCGATACCGTCTCACGTCCAAGCTCTGACATCATCGAACAAATGTTTATAATCTTTCCGTGGCCTTTCTTAATCATAGAAGGAATAACCGCCTTCGATACGATAAACGGAGCATTCAGGTCAACGTCGATAACCTGTCTGAATTCTGCCGCTGTCATCTCGCACATCGGGATTCTCTTGATAATGCCTGCGTTGTTTACCAAAATATCAATCACGCCGACTTCTTTTTCAATCGTTGCTACCAGCCCGTTCACCGCGTCTTCGTTTGTAACATCACATACATATCCGTGCGCATCAATGCCCTCTTCCTTGTATGCCGCTACACCCTTATCTACAAGTTCCTGCTTAATATCGTTAAAGCAAATCGTAGCGCCTGCCGCTGCCATAGCCTTTGCGATTGCAAAACCGATACCATAAGACGCGCCTGTTACCAGTGCAATCTTACCTTCCAGTGAAAATGGATTTGAATTTGCCATTTCTTTCATTCCTCCTAAATATTCTTAAAATTTTTACATATCTACATTCTATACAGAGAATAAACAACATGAAGTCACTGCTGAATGTTGTTTATTCTCCTAACGCTAAGCTTTTGAAAATCTTAGGTGATGTCTTTTATCACCTTAGATTTTCTCTTAGCGTTGAACTCTGCCGGAAGCGTCGCCGCCCGCAAGTGTCTCAACTTCTTTTCTTGATACCAAGTTGAAATCGCCGGGAATTGTGTGCTTTAATGCCGATGCCGCAACACCATACTCAAGCGCAGCCTTGAAATCCTTTTCATCCAATAATCCGCAGATCACGCCGCCCGCAAACGAATCGCCGCCGCCCACACGGTCAACAATCGGATGAATGCTGTACTCTTTTGAGTGATAGAATTCCTTCGTGTCTCTTGAATAAATACAAGCAGACCAGCCGTTATCTGATGCAGAATGGCTAACTCTCAAAGAAGAAATGCAGTACTGGAAATTGTAATCTGCTACCATCTGCTCGAAAATTGACTTGTAGCCCGCAAGCTCAAGGTCACCGCTTGTAACATCTGTATTACCCGGCTTATAGCCCAATACAAGCTCTGCATCCTCCTCATTTCCGATACATACGTCAACATACTGCATCAGGTTCTTCATAACCTTCTGAGCCTTCTCAGACGACCATAATTTCTTTCTGAAGTTCAGGTCTACGGAAACCGTAACACCATGCTTCTTTGCTGCCTTTAAAGCCTCCTCTGTCAGAACTGCCGCTGAGTCGGAAACTGCCGGTGTGATACCTGTAAAGTGGAACCAGTCAACACCCTCAAAAATCTTATCAAAATCAAAATCTGCCGCTGTCGCTGTTGAGATCGAGGAATGCGCTCTGTCATATACAACCTTGGAAGGTCTCATGGAAGAGCCTGACTCCAAATAGTAAATGCCAAGTCTTTCTCCACACTTTGCAATATTCTTTGTGTCAACGCCATACTTTCTCAAAGCCGCGATTGCGCACTCGCCAAGCTCATTGTCAGGAACTGCCGTAACAAAGCTTGCCTCATGTCCATAGTTTGCAAGAGAAACCGCAACGTTTGCCTCGCCGCCGCCATAGTTGATGTCAAACTCGTCCGCCTGAATGAACTTCTCATTGTTGGGTGTTGAAAGTCTTAACATAATTTCGCCCATTGTAACTACTTTTTTTGCCATGATAATAATCCTCCGTTTTATCTCTTTTTGTTATCATTTTATATCTGCTACACTGTATTTTAATCAAGCAGGGTCATTTATCTCCCTACTCGCCGCGCGACCCATGCGCCGCTTTAGCGACGGACTTCCTCTGCACGGGTCTGTGCATCACAGTGTCACGCCCTGCTTAAAGATTGCCATATCATGGAAGCCTGCCTTCTCGCTTTTAACTTCCTTGCCTGAAGCAACCGCCACAACCTCGTCAAACAACCGCTGTCCTGCCGTGTCAAGATCCTCACCTTCCGCAACCACACCGGCATTAAAGTCAATCCAGTTCTCTTTCTTGCCCGCAAGCCTTGAATTGCTTGAAATCTTCATCGTCGGTACCGGACATGCAAACGGTGTTCCGCGCCCCGTCGTAAACAGCACGATATGCGCGCCGCTCGCCGCAAGCGCCGTAGCCGCCACCAAATCATTTCCTGGTGCGCTCAAAAGATTTAATCCCGGCGTGCTGACAATTTCGCCGTATGCCAAAACGCCCTTCACAATCGCATTTCCTGACTTCTGCGTACAGCCAAGCGACTTGTCCTCAAGCGTGGAAATACCGCCCTTCTTATTACCCGGAGAAGGGTTCTCATAAATCGTCTGATTGTGGCTCTTAAAATAATTCTTGAAGTCATTAATCAAATCAACCGTTTTGTTGAACAGCTCCTCATTTGCGCAGCGGTTCATCAAAATCGTCTCCGCACCGAACATTTCCGGCACTTCTGTCAGAATGGTTGTACCCTTTTTGCTAATCAGAATATCCGAGAAGCGTCCGACCGTCGGATTTGCCGTAATACCTGAAAATCCGTCGCTGCCGCCGCACTTCATGCCAATCACAAGCTTTGACACGCTAATCGGCTCACGCTTAAACTGGGCGGCATACTTTGCTAATTCCTTAACAATCTCAACACCCTCCGCGATTTCGTCATCGCTCTCCTGCGATACAAGGAACTTCACTCTGTCCGTGTCAATCTCGCCCATATATCCCTTTAATACGTCAATGTTGCTGTTCTCACAGCCAAGTCCCAACACAAGCACACCGCCTGCATTCGGGTGATTTATCAGATTTGCAAGGATTTGTCTTGTATGCTCCTGATCGTCGCCCATCTGCGAACAGCCGTACGGATGCGGGAATGCGCACACCGCCTCGATATTCTCACATACAAGATCCTTTGACAGCTCCGCAATCTTGCTTGCCACATTGTTGACACAGCCGACCGTCGGGATAATCCAAATCTCGTTGCGCACGCCAACCTTGCCGTTTTTGCGGTTGTAACCCATAAAGGTCACATCCTCCGTAAACTTCTCTTCGGCAAAATCCGGCTCATACGAGTACTCCAGTAAATCGCCCAAACCTGTCTTTAAATTGTGCGTGTGAATCCACTCGCCCTTTTTCACAGCGGCAGTCGTATTTCCGATACGGAAACCGTACTTGATTACCGGAGTTGCCTCCGGCATATCCACAAGCGCAAACTTGTGTCCAGCCGGAATCTCCATTGTCGTTGTGACATCACTGCCTGCCACATTGACCGTGGTGTTCTCCGGAATCACGTCCAAAGCCACAGCCACGTTATCGTTTTCATTGATTTTAATAAAATTTGCCATTCTTAATCCTCTATTTTAAAAGTTTGAAGTTCTAAAAATTCTTTTCAATTGCCTTTCTCATACCAAGCGTCCTGATGTCCTCAAGATAAGCCGTAACCGCGTCTGCAAGACCTGCTACCTGTGTCAAATCCTGACCGTGGAAGTCAACGTTGCTCAAATATGCATTCACAAACTCAGCCGATGGCTTTGCGCTGTTTGCAGCAAAGAACGCAAGCACTGCCGCGTCGTCCATCACGTTGTATTCCTGTCCGTCCCTGTGACCGATTAACGCCTTCTCGCGGATTTCGCTGCCCGTATAGAATGCCATCAACGCTGCAATCGAGAAAGTCAGGTGCTTCGGAAGCTCACCCTTGCGTTCCATATAAACCAAAAGTGACGGCATACATCTTGCTCTCCACTTTGATACCGAGTTAAGTGAAATTGCAAGCAGCGCGTGCTTGATGTACGGATTTTTAAATCTTCCGTTCACTGCCTGCGCAAACTCAAGCAGGTCTTCTTTCGGAAGATCCAGTGTCGGAATGACTTCATCATAAATCGTCTGATGCATGAAGTTGCCGATAATTTCATCCTCCATAGACTCTCTTACATAGTCGTTTCCTGCAAGATAAGAAGCAAGAACGAAAGATGTATGTGCGCCGTTTAAGATACGAACCTTTCTCTGCTTATACGGCTTCTGATTATCCGTAAAGATAACAGGGCAGCCTGCCTCGGGAAGCGGGAACTCCTTGCTGATGTCCTTTGCGCTCTCGATAACCCAAAGACCAAACGGCTCTGCCGTAACAACGATATTGTCGCGGTATCCGAAGTCTTTCCAAAGCTCCTCCGCGTCGTCTCTCGGATAACCCGTAACAATACGGTCTACCAGTGTGGAAGTAAATACGCACGCATCGTCAAGCCATGTCAAAAAGCCCTCTTCCAAATTCCAAAGCTTTGCAAATTCAACAACGCACTTCTTTAACATAATGCCGTTGTCGTCAATCAGCTCTACCGGCAGCATTACAAGACCCTTGTCCATCGCGCCGTTAAAGTGCTTATATCTTGTATAAAGGAATTTACAGAGCTTTCCGGGATATGTGTTAGGCGGGTCTAATTCAAACTTGTCCGTATTATCAAAGACAATACCTGCCTCCGTTGTGTTGGAAACAATGTATCTTAAAGAATCCAATTTTGCATAATCATTGTACTTCTGATATTCCGCGTATGCGTCTACCACGTCCGCAACGCTTGTGATAACCCTCTTCTCTACCTTCGGCTCACCGTCCACGATGCCTCTTAAGCATACGGTATACTGGCAGTCCTGATCATGGAACATGTTTAAAATTCCGGGACCGTCAATCGGCTTCACCAAAACAATATCTCCGTCAAACATTCCTTTTTCATTTGCAATGTCGATAAAATAATCCACAAATGCACGCAAGAAATTGCCCTCGCCAAACTGAAGAACTTTAATCGGTCTTTCTTTTTTTCCGGTCTTTGCTGCGTTTAATAATTCCATACTGTTATCTCCTATCAATTTAAAATCTTTCGTCGCTTACAGGAAAAAACTGTAAGCACTTACAATTTGAATTTTATATCGTTTTCACAAGAAAGTCAACCACATTTGAAGCACTTTTTATGAAAGCCGTTACATAACGCTGCTGTTCACTCCGTTTCTCAATGCTCCAAACGCTGCCTGATTTTGTCGATTGCCTTCCATCTGCTCACCCGCTCCTGCTGGTCCGCCACAATCACCTCCACCATAAATAAACTGATTTCCCAAAAGGTATGCTTCGTTTCCTCATTAATCTGCGCGTACTCCTGCACCAAATCATGCATTTTTTTCGGCAGCTCTCCGCTTAATTCCTTCAAATCCGTAAGCGTACGTGCCTCCGTCACCTCAATCAGGCGAAATAACGCATCAATAAACGCCCCGACACGCTCTTTATCAAGCGCATAAATCCAATTGTTAATCCTGTCATACAACTCTTTTCGTTTGGGCACCTGATCTTCGGCGCGCTCAAACCGGTCACCCTCCACAATCCATGAAAAGCAGATATGCTGCTGCAGCCCAATCTGACTGCTCTTAATCAGCTCATAATCCGTTTTGGACTCCATGAGCATTCCCACAAAAGACTCGTCAGGAATAATTTTCACAATTTTATCCCTAATTCCGTCATAGTCAAGCTGTTCCATAAAGTCAGGACGAAATCCCGGACCATCCATATTGTAAATGCGCCCGATACGCGGTTTAATGCTGTCCTTACAGGTCATGGCGGCATAAACCGCCAAATTTCCGCCTTTGGAATGCCCGCCAAGATACAGCCGCAAATTGCGCTTTCTCGCCAAAAGCTCCGCGACCTGATTGACGTACTTTGTGCTGCGAATCTGCGCCTCCACCGGTGTACGGTATGCCATATTAAAATCCTCACGCCAGCCTACAAGCGCATCGTCCGTTCCCCGAAACGACAAAAACACGTCTCCGTTTCCAAGCAGGAACGTGACGGCGCAAAACTGCAGCTCCTTTTCCTTGTCCGTTTCCTCTGCCAAAAAGTTCAGCTTTGTATTCCGGTACCGCCTCGAAAACGCCGTCTTATAAAACAGCTCCCTGTTTTTTTCAAGTTCCCATTTCACGGAAATGAAATCGTCCCAATTGATCTTCTGCGCCGCATCGCTTAACCGGACTGCCGGTCTGTTGTCCTCCGCGGACGGCACAATTCCCGTAAAAATAAAGTATGAAAAATGTGCGCACAACAACCCGTCAATTTCACAAAAGGGCTTTTCCGCAAAGGTAAAGCCCCCGTACTCGTCAACATATGAAATAATGTCTCCCATATCCGTAATCGTATTCCTTTCTCCTGACTATCCCTCATTGATATTGTCCGTCATAGTACCGCAGCAAAAGCTCCACGACTTGATTGTACTGCTGCATTCCCTCCTCCACGCCGTTTAACTTTAACGTCGTTTCCGTAAACGCATTTGATACTTTTTTAACGGTTTCCGTCTTGATAACCGCCCTTTTTTCGACCGCCTGCCAGTCTTCCCTTGTGAGGAAAATATTGTCGTCCGCCACAACATCACTGATGCGCACGTGCGAACGGTATTTCTTCTTATCTTTATTGATGGAATCATAGAAATCGTTGTTTACATAATTCAAAACACTCAAATACCCGCAATACTGCAAAAACGAATCGTCCGAATTCACGCACGCAAGAAACCCTATCAAATTCGCATCATCCTCATTGATAAAGCCCTTCGTGTGCGCAAGCTCATGACACACCGTCGGCGCAACGTTTGTAACATACATCACGGAATTAATGTTTGCCTCCAGCGAAAACGGAAAATAATACCCCATTATATACTGCTGGCTGAAAAATTCCGAACAGGTCAGATACTTTGGCGTCACATAAAAACCGGACAGTTGGTCATACTTTTCGCCAAGCGCTCTCATCGCGTCCGACGCCTCCGCCACAAGGTCGCCCTCATAGTATGGCGCCCCGCTGTCGTCACGCGCAACCTCCTTCGCAAGCGTATTGCACCGCTCCACAATAAAATCCCGAAGCTGCGCAAGCTCTTTTGCGGTATAACCGCCCGTATGCACTTTTAAAACAGCATTCTTAGAAACATCTGCCAAAAGTGCATCATCATACTGCGTTGTCCTGTCATATCCCATATATTTCTCGGAAAAATCGGACGCGTGATACAGGATAAAACAGTTAAGCGTCATAATATAGCATACCGCAAGCACAAGCCACGCATACATTTTTCCAAAACGTTTTATCCCCTTTTTATATCGCTTATTCCGAAACAGATAAAAAACAAAAAAGCCAATCCCAAACAGCGTAATCAGCACCGCAAGCACAAGCATGATTTCTCCCACCGAAAACGGCACAAGACTTGTCAGCCGCGCATATGTATTGAGCCAAACCGGAAATATGTACTTCACATACCAGTCACTAAACGCCTTACTTTTCCAGGAAGCGGCATTGAGCAGGACAACGCCTGCCGTCCCTGCCGCAAAGAGGGCTTTTTTTCCGTTTAATCTGTTCATCGCTTCACACTTTATCCTTTTCCAATCAAACTTCTAATTGTTGTCGGTATCTGTTATACACAATACCATATTTTTATTATCAAAGTTTAAATAAATTGTGAACATTCACCAAAGGAAAAATGTAACAGTTCAGCCTTCGGTCTCCTGTTACAGGCATCAAGCCATGCAAAACCACTTCGTGGTGGCTTGATGCATCTCAGCCGCAACATAATGTCACGAACTTTGCAGCAAGTGCAAAGTTCTGAGGTGAACTGTTATGAAATATTTACCATATGAAAAATTATAGCAGATATTCCTGAAACTTACCTGCATCCCTGACCGTTACATTTGCCTCCATATATACGCCTTCCTCCCGATACTCCGTCGCAAAAACCACTGCATTCTCTTTTAGATAAGAAACAATGTCTCCGCGCTGATACGGCAGCAAAAAAGTACAGTCCCGATAACCGCCCGAAAGTTTCCCTGCAATCAGTGTCAGCAGCGCATCAATCCCGTTTTGCGACTTTGCCGACATATAAATTTTATCATCGCCCTGCACAGAAGCAAACGTTCCCATACCGCAGAGATCCACCTTGTTAAAAACATAGAGCATCGGCACATTCCCCGCGCCAAGCTCGCGCAGCGTATCAGCCGTAACCCGCATATGCTCTCTGTGATTCTCATCGGAATAGTCGATGATTTGGAGCAGCAAATCCGCCTCCCTGACCTCCTCAAGCGTCGAACGAAACGCCTTTACAAGACTGTGCGGCAGATTCGAAATAAACCCTACCGTATCAGACAAAAGGAACGCATTCTTATCAGGCGGCGCAATCCGCCGTACCGTCGTGTCCAAGGTCGCAAAAAGCATATCCTTTTCGAGCACCTGCTTTTCCTCTTTATCTACATATGCGGACAACAGCATATTCATGACCGTTGATTTTCCGGCATTGGTATAGCCGACAAGCGTTACCCTCGGAAGCCCTGACTCTGCGCGCTTTTTGCGCTGTGTTCTGCGCTCGCCTGAAATCTCCTCCAGTTCACGCTTCATGCTGGTAAGACGCTGTTCCAAACGCCTCCTGTCAAGCTCCAGCTTCTTTTCTCCTGCACCCTTATTACTCATCGCGCCCGAAGCGCCGCCCTGCCTTGAAAGCGCCGCATGGAGTCCCACAAGTCTTGGAAGCATATACTGTAAGCGCGCAACCTCCACTTGAAGTTTTGCCTCCCTTGTCTGTGCCCTTGACGAAAAAATTTCCAGTATCAGCGTCGTCCTGTCAATCACCGGACAATTCAGCTCACGCTGCAGATTGCGAAGCTGTATCGGCGAAAGTCCATTATCAAACACAACAAGATCCGCCTCCAGCTGTGCCGCCGTCTCGCGCACCTCCTCCACCTTTCCTGCACCAATATATGTTGCAGTGTTTGCATGTTCCATATTCTGCTCAATTCTTCCCACGGGCTGCATGTCGCATGCTTTCACGAGACTTATCATCTCATCCATCGCCAGCCCGAACGCCGCGCTGCTTTTCTTTTCTCCATTTATATTAACACCTACGATCAGCGCTCTTTCCATATATGGTCCTCCTTCTATATTATACAATTGTACCAATTCTACATGATTATTTCCTTTATATAGTTTACCACATTTTTCTTGTTTATTGGAAAAAGAAACGATTTTAATAGAATTTATGAATAAAACAAAGAAAGTCTCGATCCGACAGTAAAGAATTGGGAGGATACTGCCAGAAGGACACTTTCTTTTAAGGATTACTATATTGAAAAAGAGTTAAGTGATTCATTCGTGATGGAGTTGTCACGAACCTATAGACAATATATCAAATTGTCTGACAATTGTCAATATTTTCTTTTAAATTTTTGCAACATTTTTTTATTCCTTTTATTATTGACATTCCAGCAGATTATGTGTATACTAATACATGTCGTTGATACGGCTACATATATCTATGTAAATCGGGGTGTGGCTCAGTTTGGCTAGAGCGCCATCTTAGGGAGGTGGAGGCCGCAAGTTCGAATCTTGTCACTCCGACTGAACAACATAGTGGGAAATACCGCAGTATTCATGGGTTCTGCGGTATTTTTGCGTTTAGGAGTAAGTCCCAAACAATGACCTTTTTACGCTCAAATATCATTAAATAACAAACAAGTTGGGGTAGCAGACAGAAAGAATAAAGGCTCGTGAGCGTTGGGGGAAAAATACCGTTTTTCCTCTAGGTTGCCATTTGTGCGCTCCCCTATACATGGCGCGAAAAACGGAGGTCGCGCTTTTCCTTACGCTCTCTCCGTTTCCCTGGCTTTCCTGATCCCCTCTGCGGCAACCTCAATAATGATTAGCTCCTTTTCATCCATGCCGCTTAACAGGCGCCGTAGAGTAAAATCTACAGCTTTTTATTTTGTCCAATTACGAAAGGAGAACTTGTATGCTAACAGAATTAACACCGCTTTTCAAAAAGCCCCCTCTCTATGCTAAAACAGAGATACCTTTTTGGGATGATGAACACATTTCACTACAGATGCTTAACGCCCATCTAAATCCAAACTATGATGGAGCAAGTAGAAAATTGGAGTTTATTGAAAAATCAGTTGATTGGATCAGCAAAATACTTCCCTCAGAAAACTATCCATCGGTACTTGACATTGGATGTGGCCCCGGTCTTTATACTGAGCGGTATGCAAAAAAGGGGTATAGGGTTGTAGGTGTTGATTTTTCACACCGTTCTATAAATTATGCCTAGATGAACGCAAAGAGAAAAGGACTACCTATTGACTATTTTTATCAAGACTATCTGAAATTATCTTTAGATAAAGAATTTGACTTCGCAACAATGATTTACTGCGACTTCGGGGCATTATCGACAAATGACCGAAAACAATTATTGAAAATCATTTACCAACATCTCAAACCCGGCGGAAGGTTTTTGCTGGATGTATTTTCTCTCACCCAGCTTGAAAATTTTCAAGAAAGCCAAACATGGGAAGTCTGTCCTGACGGAGGCTTTTGGTGTCCAGAAAACTACATCGCATTAAACAGGGCTTGTAAATACCCCGATAATGTAACACTTCGCCAAACATTGGTTATCACAAAGAAGAAAGTAAGCAATTACTATTTGTGGGATACTTACTTTTCTAAAAAAGCTCTGGAAGAGGAGGCAGTTGGCAGCGGTTTCGAAATATGCGAATATTTTGGTGATGTATCTGGTAGTACATACAGCGAACACAGTTCAACTCTTGCAGTTTTGTTGAAAAAATAATTTGTACCGGCAGTCACCCTGGCGATTAATAAAACCGTAAATCGGCAGGGTGATTTGCTATGCCCATTTCAAGTTGTTTTGGCGAGTGACGGTTTTGAAATAACCGTCATTTTTCTTTAATATGGACTGAATTATTTGAGACACGGCGGTATTTAGGATATGTCGCTATGTTTCTTTCTATATCTGTCCCACTTAACTTGTCAAAAAAAGTTTAGCCCTCCACCGGGTTACTTTGGCCAGCAACGCGAAATTTGCAAGTACATAAAGAATTGCGTCATTTCATGCGCCCGCACAGTACAACATACAATGACAGGGGTGCTGCCCTTTATTCTCAATATTTGCAAGGCAGCGTGGGGATATATACATTTCGTCGCATACCTTTTTCCGGCTCTCCTTACGCCCTGTCCTTGCCGCCTTGATCGCCGCCCCAAAAGCCTTGAAATTGTGTTGTGGTACTAGTCTTTTTGCCATGATTATTCACCCTCTTGCATTTTACAGTTCACCTTTCTTTTTGGATATGTCTACACAGTTCTCTTGATCGGCTTGAATAATTCCCTATTTCTGCCGTAGCACTATTGAATTTATTCGGCTAACCGTATATAATTATGGCGATAGAACTTAGAGAAAGGGGGAATGAAAATGTTAGAGTATATTTCTGCCCCAGAAGCGGCGAAGAAGTGGGGCATTTCAGAAAGACGGGTACAAAAGCTATGTGAGGAAAACCGCATACCCGGCGTGGCAAAATTCAGCCGTATGTGACTGATACCAAAGGACGCGGAGAAACCGACCGATAAAAGACGAAAAAATTACAAATCTACACAATAGATTCAAATTACCCTGTTACGATTACGGTTAGGAAGTGCGCTATGAGTAAAATTTTAATTGTTGAGGACGATTTATCTATACAGGCTTTGCTGCATGACTTTATACAGGAAGCCGGGTATAGTGTTGTACTGACGGTGTGGAAGCCCTTGCGAAGTATTCCGAACAGAGCTTTGATTTGATACTGCTTGATATTATGCTTCCCCAAATTGACGGTTTTGGTGTTTGCGAAGTTATCCGGCAAAAATCAGATGTGCCTATTATTATGCTCACGGCATTAGACGACGAGGGGAACCAGCTTAAAGGCTTAGACTTGCAAGCAGACGATTATATCACAAAGCCTTTTTCTATGCCTGTACTATTGCGAAAAATCGCCGCTGTCTTACGCCGTTCATCAAAGCAGAATGATATACCCAGACAGAAGAAGCGATACAAGGAACGCTCCCGGTGCTTTGTACTGTCATATTATTTGGCTCAATCATTTCCGCTTTCTTCTATTCATGGTATATGACTGCACCCATCAAGAAAGTGAGCAAACTTTCAAAGCAAATGGCAGATACGGATTTTAGCGGATTTTGTTCTGCCGGGCGCACGGATGAAACAAGCGTGTTGTCTGACAGTCTAAATACACTCTCCCAGAAATTAGAAACAGCTCTTTCAGAATTGCAGGAAGCCAATCAAAAGTTACAAGCTGATATTGACATGGAAAGGCGGCTTGAAAAACAGCGGGTAGAATTTTTTGCAGCAGCTTCCCATGAATCAAAAACGCCTATCACCATTATCAAAGGACAGCTTCAAGGTATGCTCTATCAAGTGGGACACTATAAAGACTAGGAAACATATCTTGCACAGTCTTTGGAAATTACGGACACTTTATCGTCTGTGCCGTCAAGACAAAAAAAGCTCATTTCCCAGCGAAGATGCCGTCAGAAAAGCCTTATATCTGCGGATTACAGAACTCTATAAGAATGGAATGGACGTCCGGGCAACATCATAGACCGCCATATAAGGCGTGCATCAGAGACGGATCCTGATGGAGCGAAAGAACTTCCATTCAACTAATTTTTATACGAAAAAGGTGGTCGAGCTATTCGACCACAAAAAAAATAAAAAACTTACACACTTATCTTGACAAACCCTTAGATAAAGGGTTCGACTCCCGTCTGCTCCATTGGATAAGCCTGGATTTTTCCAGGATTTTTCTATTTCATGTTGCATTTCGTGTTGCATACCTGACCTCTCGGAATCCCTCCTTGGGACGCAGCTCTTCAGGAGATATGTCCATGTTCTGCTCACTGACAGAGGTTCTGAATTTACTGCCGCGGATGCCAAGCCCCCTTGACCTGGCTGATTTCATGTACCATGACTTGTATGAAAAGCCGGATGCTTTCGGCATCCATAAAATAGAGAAAGATAAGGTCATCCTCAAACCTTCTCAAAAAATAAACACTTACAGGCGGCTGTCAGGACGTATCCATACACCACCATCCAAGTGGAATTTAGTCCTCCCTCCCACAAAAGAGACACTAAAGTCCGCTTTTTTAGTATGCAAAATATTCTCCTGTATCCCGTCCGAAAGCATACCTGCCAGCTTAAGTGTAACATTCAATCCAACTTTATAAAAGGAAAAAGCAGCATTTACCCTTTTCTGCAAGAGTAAGTGCTACTTTTCCAATCGCTGTTTTCAAAGTGGAAATAAACTTTTCACTTCAGCCTCTTTTTTAATATTACTTTTTCAATAACCCGTACGGCAGCAACGCCGATAAATGCACCAAACGTATTTAAGATTAAATCATCAATCTCACTGATACCAACACCCCAAACATATTGCATGATTTCTATGAAAAGCGACAGCAAAAAGCCATATCCCACCGTTGGAAAAATCTTCTTTCCGCGGTACCCCAAATACACTCCAAATGGAATAAAGCCTGCAATATTCCCTCCAAAAAGATAGAAAATGCGCCCCCATTTATGCCGCCGCACAAATGGGATGTATTCGGCAAAAAACGTCAAATTCAAAGTACCGTATTTCATAAAATTCTGAAAATGAAACCCGTCACGAAGTATAGTTAGTCGAAAAAGCACAGCCATATATATGGCAAAAAGCACATGTATTATCCACCGATATTTCGTTTTCTTCATATTGTTCCTTATTTTATTGCAGATTTTTTACCTTAAACTCCCTTTGCGCCTCGCGTCTTGCATCCTTTTTCGCAATGTCCTCGCGTTTGTCATAAAGCTTTTTACCTCTTGCAAGCCCGATTTCAACCTTTGCCCTGCCATTGGAAAAATACACCTGAAGCGGCACAAGCGTATAACCCTTTTCTTTTATTTTACCAAGCAGCTTATTAATTTCCTGCTTGTGCATCAAAAGCTTCTTTACGCGCAGCGGGTCCTTATTAAATATATTTCCCTTTTCATAGGGCGATATATGCATGCCGTAAATAAATACTTCCGCATTTTCTATTCGGATAAACGCCTCCTTGATGCTGCACTTCCCCATGCGCAGTGATTTTACCTCCGTGCCGCAAAGTGCAATTCCGCACTCATATTTCTCCTCGATAAAATAGTCATGGTATGCCTTTTTATTGTTTGCCACCAGCTTTAACGCATTTTTGTCTGCCATTGCCTTACCCCTTCTCACTTTCTTCAATTTCCCAATCCTCGGGTAGTACAAAATCAATGTTTCGCGAAATCCGGTCAACTGTATTGACCTTTACAGTCAACTTTTGTCCCAGCTTATAGCGAATGTCCGTCGCCTGCCCTACCATCTCATAAGATGCTTCATCATAATAAAAATAATCACCGGAAAGCATTGACACATGTATCATACCCTCAATCGTGTTGGGAAGCTCCACATAAATTCCCCACGCAGTAATGGAAGAAATTACGCCTTCATAAATACTGCCGATACGCTCCTCCATATATTCCGCCTTTTTGAGCTTATCCGTCTCCCGCTCCGCCTCATCTGCGCGGCGTTCCATTTCCGAAGAATGTTTTGTCACCTGCGGCAGAATTTCATTGTAATGTGTTATCCGTTTCTCATCCAGTTTTCCCCGAAGCTGTTCCTTAATAATCCTGTGTATCTGCAAATCAGGGTATCTTCTGATTGGAGATGTAAAGTGGCAGTAATATTGACATGCAAGCCCGAAATGACCTGTGCAGTCAATTGTATATTTTGCCTGTTTCATACTCCGCAGTGTCAATCTGCAAATCAACGCTTCTTCTGGTGTATCCTCCGCGTTTGCCAACAGCTTTTGCAGTTCTTTCGGATGCACTTCCTCCTGCTGGCTCTTTAGCGAATAACCGAAATTGCGAATAAAGGTTCCAAGCTTTGCAATCTTTTCCGGATCCGGCGTATCATGCGTGCGGTAAACAAACGGCAGCTCAAGCCAGTAAAAATGCTGTGCCACGGTTTCATTTGCAATCAGCATAAAATCCTCAATAATTTTTGTCGCCACATTACGGTCATAAGGCTTAATATCAACCGGATGTCCCTCCGAATCCAATATAATCTTTGTTTCCGGAAAGTCAAAATCTATCGAACCGCGCTTTTTGCGTCTTTTGCGCAAAATATCCGCAAGCTCCCGCATCCGCTCAAACATAGGCACCAACGCTTCATATTCCTTTCTTTCCGCCTCATCGTTACCTTCCAAAATTTTCTTTACGCTTGTATAAGACATACGCCGGTCTACCTTTATCACACTCTCAACCAATTCGTGATTTATCACCTCGCCCTTTTGGTCAATTGTCATAAGACAGCTTAACGCAAGTCTGTTTTCGCCCGCATTCAACGAACAAATGCCGTTTGAGAGCTTGTGGGGGAGCATCGGAATTACACGGTCCACAAGATATACACTTGTTCCTCTCTCCTTCGCCTCCCAGTCGAGCGCAGAATTCTCCTGCACATAATTTGTCACGTCCGCAATATGCACGCCAAGCTGATACAGTCCGTCTACCACCGTAAGGCTTACGGCATCATCCAAATCCTTTGCATCCTCTCCGTCTATTGTCACCATCTGCACATCGCGCAAATCACGCCTGCCTGACATATCCGCCTCAGATACTTCATCCGAAACACGCTCTACCTGCCGCATAATTTTCTCCGAAAATTCTACGGGCAGCTCATACCCCTTAACAATGGACATAATATCCACACCCGGGTCGTTCGCATGACCGATAATCTCTACGATTTTTCCCTCCGGCTTTCTGTTATTTTTTCCGTAATCCGTAATCTCACAGACAACCTTATGACCCGACACGGCGCCTTTTGCGCGCTCCGCAGGCACAAAAATATCTCCGGTTATCTTAGTATTGTCCGGCACTACAAACCCGTAGTTTTTATTGCTTTTTTCATACATACCGACAATACGCTTCACGCCGCGCGCAACAACTTCTACCACCTGCGCCTCCTGACGCTTTCCGCTATGCCCTGACAGCAGCGCAACCCTTACCGTATCCTTGTGGAACGCGCCATTTACATAATTTTCGGGAATATATAAATCCTCTTCCCTGCCGTCTATCTCTACAAAACCGAATCCCTTCGGATGACTGATAAACGTACCAACCAACTCTTTATCCGCATTCTTCGCCTTCACAAACTTTCCCTTTTTGGTAATCGAAAGCTTCCCCTCTGCTAAAAGCTCATTCAATATACGGTTCAGCTCAGGCCTGTCCTCTTTTGAAACCTGCAGCATCACCGCAAGCTCTTTTTCCTTCATAGGCACATAAAAATCTGCCTCCATCAAATCCAGTATCACTTTTTTTCTTTTATCTGACATGTCTGCACCTCCCTTTTTATCATCATACACTATTTGGACAGAAAAAAACACCCTTGAATTTACAAGAGTGTCTCAAAATTCTTTATCTTAAATATACTTTAAAAATTAATATTTAAAACAATTGCAAGTAACATAAATACAACGCCCAAAACCTTTGTAAGCTTGACAAGCGCACCTTCCATAGAACGACCTTTGTTCTTGCCCCAATAGGTTTCCGCCGCACCGCTGATTGCGCCAAGTCCTGCCGATTTACCCTCCTGCATCAAAACAATCGCCGTAAATACAATCGATACCAATATTAAAATAACCGTAAGCACGATTCGCAAAGCTGCCATCTTTACACCTCCTTAGTGATGACCTAACAAAGGAAATTTTAACATATGTCAAGGGACTTTTCAACTATTTTTTCAACATTTTTTCCTTTTAAAATTTTTACTTCATTCCATTCAAATCATAATAGAAGATATACTGCTGCAATATTCCACTGTTTTTGCCATACTTACCAAACGGAAAACCGTCAGGATACCGCGCCGCCAACACCTTGTTAATATGCGTGTCCCTTGGAAATGCATCCGTTTTATGAAGCGCAAACAAACAGATACAGTCGGCAACCTTAGTACCGACGCCGCACAATTGAAGCAATTCCTTTTTCGCAGTCTCATAATCCATCTGCCAAAGACTTTGCAGATTAACGTCCCCGCGCACAATGCTGTTCGCCGTCTCATATATATATTTACTGCGATACCCTAAATTGCAGGCATACAAATCCTCTATCCGCGCAGCGGCAAGCGCCCTTGGCGTCGGAAAGTCAAAAAAGACAATCCCGTCTGCGGAAATCTTTTTTTCACCGTATCGCTCACACAACAAGCGAATACACTTACGTATCCGCTTGATATTATTTTGCTGTGAAACAATAAAAGATATAATCATTTCCCACAAGTCCTGATTCAAAATACGAATGCCGTTTCCGTACTGTGCAGCGGCTGTTAAATAGGTATCGCTTGAATCAATGCAGGAGATAATCCCGGCATAATCCGTCTCCATGTCAAAATAACCGTTCCACACCGCATCGTATTCATCCTGCGTACAGTCGAAGCATATCTCATTTCCGTTTTGCCTGACCTCAAGATAATTTCCAAACGCCACAAGACCGACAGTCCCTGCCTTTTCTCCCTCCAGTGCATCCATTCGAAAGCACTGACCCGACATGCAGATCTGCGAAATGGAAAAACAATCTTTTGTTATCTGAACCATAAATATTACTCGTCCCAGTTATGGTATACTGCCTGCACATCGTCATCTTCATCAAGAAGTTCAAGTGTTCTATTTAATGACTTGACTGCATTCTCATCCGTAAGCTCAACATAATTTTGCGGTATCATGGTAACCTCTGCACTTGCCATCGCAATCTTGTTCTCTTCCAATACTTTATATACCGCGTCAAAATCGTCCGGCTCTGTGATAATTTCATAGCTGTCCTCCTCCTCCGAGAAGTCCGCCGCACCTGCGTCAAGCGCCAGCATCATCAAATCGTCCGCGCCCATGTCACACTCTTCCTTATCAATAATGATCTGACCCTTTTTGTCAAACATAAAAGAAACACAGCCTTGTGTACCGATGCTTCCGTTTCCTTTTGTGAAAGCGCTTCTTACATTCGCCGCCGTTCTGTTTTTATTATCCGTCAATGCATCAACAATAATCGCAATCCCGTTCGGACCATAGCCTTCATATGTTACATGTTCATAATTGACTGCATTGGCATCGCCCGCTGCCTTTTTGATTCCGCGGTCAATGGTATCATTGGGCATATTGTTTGCCTTTGCCTTTGCGATTACCTGCGCAAGTTTAAAATTATTGGCAGGGTCCGGTCCGCCTTCTTTTACCGCAACCGCAATTTCACGTCCGATAATCGTAAAGATTTTTCCCTTTGCCGCATCGTTTTTCTCTTTTTTGTGTTTAATGTTTGCAAATTTTGAATGTCCTGACATTTTCGTCTCTCCCTTATCCTTATAATTTTTAAGATTGCTCTTCTAAGTCTGTGTCTGTTTCTTCAATAACCACTTTTGTCACAAGTACCGACTGTATCACATTTTTCTCAACCTTTAATATCTTAAACCGGTATCCGTCTATTTCAAGCTCTGTCTCTTCGTCTTCTTCAGGTATTCTGTCAAGCTTTGATATCATAAATCCGTTCAGGGTCTCAAACTCTGTCTCGCCGAAGTCCATGTCAAAGCGCTCCTGCAAGTCCTCAAGCTTTGTCATTCCCTCTATAATGTACTCGTTCTCGCCTTTTTCTTCTATATGATTTTCTTCCGGATCATACTCGTCCATAATATTTCCGACAATCTCTTCAAGAATATCCTCCATTGTGACAAGTCCTGAGGTCTGTCCGTATTCGTCCATAACGATTACCATTTGGTTTTTCTCAGACTGCATGCTTCGGAACAAATCGTCTATATTTTTTGTCTCCGGAACAAAGACTGCCTCGCGAATCAAGCCTTCCACGCTTCCCACGGGACGATTCAGCCCTTCATCGGAAGTATGGATGCGCATGGCATCCTTTAAATAGAGAACACCGATAACATGATCAAGATTTTCCTCAAAAACCGGATACCTGCTGTTGCTCTCTTTTAGCATAAAGTTTAACGCTTCTTTAAACGGCATCTGACTGTCTATCGCCGTAATGTTGTTTCTGTGCGTCATAATGTCGCTTGCTTCTTTGTCGCCGAACTCAAAAATATTCGTAATCATTTCGACTTCGCCTGCCTCAAGCACGCCGAGTTCATGACCTTCATTGACCATTGAAATGATTTCTTCCTCTGTCACTTCGTTCTGCTCATCGGAAGCGCGAAAACCTAAAAGCCGCATAAACGCATTTGCAGAGACCGCTATAATCCCCGTAAGCGGATAAAGCGCTGTCCGCAAAAACTGGATGTAGCGGATAAACCGGTATGCCCATTTATCCGGATATTTCTGCGCCAGCTTTTTAGGAAACAGGATACCAAACGTAAGCAGGATGTACATCATGCAGAAGGTAGCTATTATCAACGCAATCCAACGAAGCAGACCTTCGCTGAAACTGCCCATAAAGGAAAGATCCGAAAGCCAGCCTTCAAATGACAACGTCCATTTCGGAAGGAAATAGCATCCCATAATTATATCAATAAGCGTTATAATCATTTGAATGGAATTAATATAAATTGTGGCGCGCACCATAATCCGATTCAAAAGGATTGACCGCTTATCTTTCTCTTCTTCTGCCTTTCGCTCGATTTCTTTTTCATTCATCAAATGAATTGCCTTGTTAAAGCCTGTCAGAACCGCCTCAATAAAAAGCAGCGCTAAGAATAAAATAATGCGAAAGGCGGAAGCATCTCCATCGTCCATTAAATTTTTTTCTCCTTTTATTACTATTTTCTTTTTTAACAACAAAGGTGTAATCCGCATAACAAACGCAGATTACACCTTTACACTATAACATTCCCAGGCGGAAACGTCAATATTTTAGCCTGACGTTTTCTTTCCTTTTGTCATCACTTTTTGCACAATCTTGAACTTAACCGCCTTTGTGCCGCTATAATAACCAATCCCTTTGAGTATCGCCGTTGCCGTTCCTTTATCTGTATTATTTGTATATGCGACAATCTCATAATCTTTACCCATTTCAAGGATCCCTGATACGCCATTAATCGTTCCGTTTAAATCTGTGGCTTGCAGTTTGATCTCACTTCCTGTATATTGTTTTGACTTCTCCACAAGGGTAAATTTTGCCTTAGAGATGTCCTTCCCCACCTGAAACAGCGCCTTTTCTTTTGTGATATTCGTCTTCCCTTTCAAATTTTGAATATCTTTTGCTTCCACTTGCACATAAACCTTTCCATTTACCAAAACATCATTTTTTGTATACTCTGTTCCTACTACTTCTGTGCCTTCGTTTTCTCTAACTTGATATAGTTTAAGTGTATACTGCGAAGCTTTGAGTGCCGTTCCATTTTTATCCGTCACGACTGCCTTTACCTTCCCCGCCTTAATTCCCTCACAGGCAGTTATGGCATCAACAGAAATCTCAGACAAGTCAAGCGGTTGAATGGAATACTGTTTTGGATTGCATTTTTTTGTATAATTCCCTTTTCCGGTAATCGTAACGGTTCCTGTTCCAACCTTTTTATTATTCCCATATTTCGCCGTAAAATCTTTGCCGCTGATTAGCGTTTTTCCTTTATAGCAGACAGTTACAGCAGGCATTGCGCCTTTTACCGCATAGTCTGCTTCCTGAACTTTAATCTCCACGTCTGCTCTGCTTAAATCTACCGCTGTAATCTTAAAGGTCTTTTTAACGCTTGTTGCTCTGCCTTTGGCATCTTTTGCCCCTGTTACAAGAATGACAGCAGTTCCTTTCTTCACATTGTTTGACACTGCTACATTAATATCCATCGGTGCACCGTCTTTTCTCTTATAGGGGTTCTTGTTTTCAGAAAAATTATCGTTCTTCACATAAGTAACCAAGGAACCGTTTTTTAACACAAGCGTAAAATCAGGATACTGTCGCTCCCCTGTATATTGCGTGTCAGCAATTTTTTCAATTTTAGCGCCCTTGACGTCTACCGATTCTACAACATAGTCCGCCTCTTTAATCAGAAAGTTTTCCATGACATCTTTGCCTGTATAATTTCCCTTTCCTGATACAATCACAGATGCCGTCCCTATTTTAGAATTATTTTTATATGACACAGTATAATCAACGCCTTGTATTAAATTTCTGCCATGTTCCATATCATAATCCCAAACTTCAAAATCCGGCGTAATCTTTGAGCCCGTGTACGGATATGATGTATCAAGACCAACAATCCAAATACCGCTGTCATGGGGACTTTCTGTTTCCCCGGTCTCACTTGATTCAGGCTCGCTTTCGCTCTCTTCCGATTCACCTGTTTCAGGCTCACTTTCCCCAGTCTCACCAGATTCCGGCATACTTTCACTTTCTTCTGGTTCGTTCGTCTCCAATGTACTTTCCGTCTCCTCCTGTTCACTTGTTTCTGAAATAGTTTCACTTTCTTCCGGCTCACTTGATTCTGAAATAGTTTCACTTTCTTCCGGCTCACTTGTTTCTGAAATACTTTCGCTTTCCTCTGGCTCACTTGTCTCGGGCGGGACTTCTGGTCCAATGTCACCTGTGATTGTTCCGTCCGTATCCTCACCTATTGCCGGATTATTGGAAGCCGTTCCTCCTACAGCGGGACGCATCCCCGTTGCCGCATCCGTCGATATTCCTTCTTTTAAAACAAGAAAATCGTGCATATTGATTGTACCGTCTGTATTTCTCCAATATGCTTTATCAATACGGTCCAAACCGTCATAACGAAGAGAAATAAAATCATCTGCCTTAATTTGCCCCTTTTCTGCATTGACTGCCGCGTTTTCATCGGCATCCCAATAGTACATTGTATCATTGATAATCTTGTCTACCTTTTGTTTTCCTTTTCCTGAAATACTGTCTACAAACGCATAACCATCCGTCCGAAACGAAATTACATTTTTAAGCTCATAATCCGTATCTCTATTTATGTCGTATGTCGAAAGCACAATGTTTGATCCGGCCGTGCGATTGCTTATCCCTTCTCCGCCATTATTATAAAATACGGAACCATATACCTTTAAGTTGTAACTACTAGACGAATCAACTCCTTCAAACAAATTATAAAATGCAAGGGAATTCATAATCTTATTTCCGGAATACGGAACAACTGCATTTGAGTCATAATCTGCATCATAGATGCTTCCTCCTGCAAGACCGCAGCCTCCCATATTAAACCCGATTGCTGTCCCGTTCGCTTCCCTAGCAGCACCATTTTCATCAGGACGATTATTTTCATCCAACAGCAAGTAACCATTTTTATATGCAATACAATTTTTTAATGTGACGGCTCCCGTATTTCCGATTTTATTATCTGCAAATAAATCCCATCCGTCGCCCACATTGTATGCCGCGATACACCCGTCAAATACATTCCCGCTTCCGTTTGTACATTTTGCCCCGAATCCGTCCGCATTTTCACGCTGTGTATCTGCATTGAGATAAGAGTTACAGTTTAGAATAAGGTTATCGCTTGGCCAATCCCTGTAGGTATCCTCCTCACGTGCACAGCAGATGCAAAGACCCACGTAACCATTCTTATATGTATCTACCCTGTCAAACACACAGTGACTGCCGGATACCTGAATCCCGTACTCGCAATCCTTACTTCCCGTAACATCAAAATCTTTAAAATACCAGTAATCTCCACAGGCAATCATACCTGCAGCCTGACCATGAAAATCAAATACTGGTCTGTTTTTTGAATCTGCTGCCATCATTCTGATATATTGATTATACGCTTCTTTATCGCCCGCCTTTTGCGGCTCTCCGTCAATCCCTCTCGGTATATAAATCGTTTGTGATAAATCATACCGTCCGCCTGCAAGAAGAATCGTCTGACCTGGCTGTGCATGCCTTACCGCTGAATAAATATCAAGCGGTTTTTCTTTTGTACCCGCGTTTCCCGGCTTTCCCTCCTGCGACACATAAATTGTCTGTCCCTGTTTACCATATTTTTTATACGTTATCGTATAGTTCTTTGTCCACTTATCATAATTTTTTAATTTTATAAGCGAACTAATTTGAGGAGACCATTCCTTATCTGGCGTAAACTCCACCATTAAAACATTATTACCGACCGTCAAACCATCCACATCAACATATATTTTTGTATTTTTTTCTTCATTCCCTTTCAAAAGCTTTGAAACGGCAGGGTCAAGTGTTCCTCCAACATTGTAATAATCAAGCTCCACTTCCTTTCCGTCGGTGTCTCTTTCCGTATGCTTTGTTAAAATGTTTCCCTCACTGTCTTTGAGCACAAGTCTGCCATTCCAATTACTTTCAAATACAAATTGATAGTTTTCCGTGTTTGTCACATTCTCTGACAAAATCTTGTATGAGCTGTTTACATATTTTACAGGCTCTGTCTCCGCCGGTTCATCCTCTTCCGGAGAGATTGTTGTAAACTCCATATCCGTAAACGTCACATCTGCATTTCTTGAGGCAAAGACACCCACATACACAAGATCCTCCTCAAGAACATTCAGCGCTTTTGTATCATAATATTTTCTGGTAATTGTAATCGGACTTCCGTTACTATCTAAAATCACGTTTCCATCATCATCCAGCTGCGTGTAACTGACAAAATAACCAGTGTTATTCTTCTGCAATTGAAATTTAAAGTTTACATAATGTTCGTGGTCATTTCCCTGTAATAAATTAGAACCAACTACACAGTTTCCTACCATATTATACTGACCTGCACCATATTTCGCATGGGTTGTATCAAGTGTTTCCTGCGTTGCTCTGAAATTTACCGGTATTGTAAGCTCTCCTTCTGAAATTTTTGATACATCGCCCGGTGTAACACCGATTTTCTCGGTGGCGCCGACACCAAGACACATCCTTATTTTTTCCCCTATACCGTCTGCCGTTGCCTCTGAGCCATTCCAACCATAGTTAATTCTTGACACCACTGCCTGATAGCTGTTATTCCAAAAATCCTTGCTGTCGCCATCTTCACCAATGCTGTCCGCAACCATAATACCAAAGCCTTCCTGCCCATTAGAATATTTCCATGAATTTACATGTGCGGTTGCCTTAAAGGTAAAGTTTGTTGTTCTTGGATCGATTGTTGTATAGTAAAAAGCAAGTCCGTCATTTTCATGCGGCACAATTTTGCCACTGGATGCCTCGATTCGTACTGATTTATCTTCCTTTATTTCCAAGCGGTTGCGTCCGTCTATGGTACTCTTTCCATACGATGAAAAATCCCAATTAAAATTCTTTTCGCTTGTTGCCACTATTGTTTTCGGTTGTGATTTCTCCGTTTTTTCCTCGCCTCTCATGGCATAAATCGTAAATGAATATTCCTGTCCGATTGTAAGGTCCTCGATAACTGTACTGAATCCGGTACACGCTCTCGGCTCAAACGGTTTATCTCCTGTAATCTCAACCACATATTTATCGGCTTCGTTCACTGCTTTCCATTTAAGCTCTATCTGTCCGTCCCCAAGGCTTGTTGCTGCCCGAAACACAGGAACTGTGAGCGGAAATTTAAACGAAAACGGTTTCGATATTTCACTCTCGATGATACGTTCTTCATCCTTACGGCTTACGGCCGCCTGAAACGTATAATTACCTGTGGCATTCAAAGAGAATGAAAATACAGTCGTTGCTTTTTCTTCCACAGACTCAGTACTTTTGAGCTTATTCCCTTCTTCATCATACATAGATACAGTCACTTTATCGGCGCCCGTTTTCCCAATCAATGCGTCTACCGTCACTTTTACTGTTGTTTTGTCCGTATCATCAATTGCAATATTTGAAATGACAGGCTTCTCTATTGTTTCCCATTGAGGACGGTTCATTTCATCCGCAAGGTCTCTCTCTTCCCAACTGATATCATACACTTGGGGCTTTGAATTTTTCACAAAGAAATAATATGTATTTCCCGGATCAAGGTTAAAAGTATGTGTTCCTATCTTATTCAATAAATTCGACTCAAGTATTTCTCCCATAACAGTATGATCATCTTTCGTAAAATAGTAATCTCTACCCATAGGAAAGCCAAGCATAAAAGTAATTTTTGCCGCCTTAGTTGCTTCGATCTGAAATGCAGAGCCATAATCCGGTATAAAACACTCCTCTCCGGCAATATCACCAAATTGTCCCCCCACTTTCGGGACGCTGTCTCCCATAACATATCCACTGTATGTTATTTCATCAACTGTGATTTCATCTGTATTGTATAGCATATCCTGAAGCACCCTAAACGTCAAAATCTCATCACCATATTTTGTTCCTGCTTTCAGACCATCGGACAGCGTAACGCAATTGCGACTGTCTGTAGCTGTATTATTGTCAACCTCCGTTGCACTTTCATCTTCTGCTTTCTCCGTTGTTCTTTCTTCGTCAGCACAGTCTTTCTGACTTTCGATTATTTCATCTTCCACTACATCTGCAATGATTTCTTCGTTTTCTTCCATAGTGTCAGCGACGCTCGTTCTTCGAACATGTGTTTCTTCAGTTTCATTTATTTCACAATCGTTATCCCTAGAATCGATCTCACAATATTCCTCTTCTGTATTCAAATCATATTCTGCTGCATATACCGTTACGTCTTGCGATATTCTATTGACCCCGGGTATATTTGATACGATCAGTGTACCTGATAAAAATAATGCTATCATACGTTTTATAAAACAATTTCCCACTCTGCCCATACGCTTCCTCCTTATCTGTCTGTTGAACCTTTATATTTTTGCATTGTGCCAGTGCAAAATTTATGTATATTAAATAAATAGTAGCAAATTCTACATCGCTTTACAATGCTTTTTGGATTTAATTATCTTAATTTTGCGTTTTTGGCAGGTTTTTTTATGCAACTTGCACAGAATATAGTTTTATGCAGAAAATGGGATGCCACGCGGGCATCCCATCAACAGATTTTTATTGATATGTTCATATCCTTATTATGGAGCTTCTACCAAATACCGAACACTGCACATAGCTGCAATTTTTTCAAATAAATCATCAAGAATTTTTGTATCTTTGATGTTTTTTGTCGTAATACTAAATGTTGCTGTTTTACTGCCGACATATGTCTCACCGTCGCCGTTAATTATCATTGCCGCTTTGCCTTTGTGTATGTTGTTCGTGTATGTTATTGTAAGTTTTTCCTCATCCATAAGTTGTTTTACATTTTTAGGAGAAAGCGTTACGTTACCCTGTTTGATTTCTATCATCACACTGGGTTCGATTTCTTTTCCTGTGTACTCAAACTTATTGGTTTTTGTTGCCGAATCGCTCCAGTCCGTGTAAACCGTTACTTTTGCTTTGGACAAATCAATCGCAGTTTCGGGCTTCTTTTGAACTTTATAGGAAGCTGTCAAAAGCATTCCCTTATAATTGCTCTTATCTTTCCCTTCAATTTTAACGTACACCTCTGTGTCTGCTTCCATAATTTTTCCCATCTCGGCAGTTCTGTCTTTATCTGTATAATATTTTACCGTATACTCAGAAGCCTTCACTTCCACACCGTTTACTGATACATACGGTTTTGATTTGTAAACGCCCGGTCTATTGAAAACCATATTCGGAATGACGATCTTAACGCCCTCTGTCTCATCTGTCAAAGAATTTGCACCGATTGTAAAATTCTTTGAAACTGCCTTGCTTCCTTTATAATTTCCCATAAAGGAAACTGTACACTTCGCCGTACCGACTTTCTTATTGCTTCCATATGCAAGCTTATAGTCTCTGCCTTCCTCAAGCGGTATCCCCTGGTAAGAAACACCTATTGCCGGAATGGTAACGCCTAATCCTGTATATGGATATGGCTCACTGCTTACTCCGGTAATTTCCATGCCGGAAGTTACTGCATTCGGCTTAATCGTATATGACTTTGCAACCGAACCTGTATAGTACCCCAGTCCTACCACTGTAAGTTTAACGGTTCCCGCATTTGTGAGATCGTTTTGGTATACTACTGTATAATTTTGTCCCTCTTTCAGTATATTGCCATCCGCATCTTTTACATCACTGTCTTTTAGCTCAATTTTCTGCGGTTCACCATTATACGTATAGTTCGGGGCTGCAAATGAAACTGTAAATTTTTTTAATTCATTTTTGCGTATGACTTTAAGATCATAAGTAAGTGTTCCGGCAAAATTACCCTTTCCTGTTATAGTAATCGCTTTACCTTCATCTGTTATCTCACATTTATCAGTCTTTGAAACACTATAATCCTTATTGGTCAGTTTTACGCCCCCATAGTAAACTGCCGGAGTTACTTTTGATTTTTCAACAACAATCAACTCTCCATTATCCGTAACTCCGCCAATAACTACAGGATCTGCCCCTCTCTTGGTATCCTCAAGCTGCTTCTTTTGAATCTCAAAGATTGTTGTAGCGGTTCCTGTCAGATTTCCTTTTCCTGTAACGGTAATCTTTGGTTTTTTGTTTTCCTTTGCATCCACGGACGCATTGATATTATTGGTATACTTTACCGTATAATCCGTTCCTTCCACGAGCTTATCGCTGTTATTCCATACGACAATATCCGGTTTAATCGCACTGCCTGTATAGGTATATGTTTCGTTTGCATTTTTAAATGCAATCCGCAATCCATCCTCAATAACATTATACTCAAAGGTCGCAATCGTACTGCTCATATAATCTTGCTTAACGGCAAAGGCTTTAATCGTTGTACTTATGTTAATCTCTATTGGCTCTGTGTAAAGCGTGCTGTCCTCTGTCGGAACAGTGTCGTCAAGCGTATAATAAATTTGCGCACCCGGTGTGTCGCTGGTCAACGTGATTTTGGTACCTTTTTTAACGGTTCCCGATTTAATATCCGCCTTCGGTTCAGCAGCCTGCTCCACATCTGCGTTTTCAAAAACAGTATATTCCAGTGTTATAACAGCACTGTCAGACAAGCCTTCTTTTACCGCAAATGCTTTAATGATTGTAGCTGTTTCAATTACAATAGGTTCCGTGTAAAGTATGCTCTGTTTCGTCGGTTCTTTTCCGTCAAGTGTATAGTAAATCACTGCACTTTCATCACTTGTCAATGTGATTTCTGTACCCTTTCTCAGCTTCTCTCCACTTGGATAATTAGGCTCCGGTGTACGAACCTTGTTGTCATCCTGCTTCACTTTATATTGAAATGTTACAGATTGACTCGTTACTCCGTTTAACGAAGCAATCGCTTTAATTGTTATATCTTTATCAATAACAACCGGCTGCGTATAACGCGTACTTGCAGTCGTCGGAACAGTGCCATCCGTTGTATAGTAAATTACGGCATTCGGTGTGTCACATTTGAGTTCAACCTTCGTCCCTTTTAACACTTCTCCCTGAGATACTGTGGAATAAGGAGCTTTGACCTCTGTATTATCACCCGGATCTTCAGTTATTGGCACAAACTCTTCTACGATAACGTAAAGTACAGCAATATCTCCGTCTTTTGCATAAATACCATGTGTACCGGCTTCGATAATGTCAAACATATATTCTGCAACACTTGCAGATAAAACCTTTACATTGCCGTCTGTATCAAGATATATATTTCTCTCATCCGTACCTGTCCTAAATGCTGCTACAGATACTCTTGCTTTATTGCTTGTTGTAAACCTAATTGCTCTTGGATCGTTAGCCGTTGCGGCAGTTCCGCCAAACTGGTAGTGAACTGTATACTTTCCGGTTACAGATGATTTACTTGGAATCGGCGCATTCGTATTTGCTTTTGCTATTTTACCCTTTTCATTTGTATTCCCAATCACAAAATAATTGTCTGTGCCATATTTCGTATCTTCTGCCGGCATAATCGTATCGGCTGACATATTCGCACCCTGAGGATTAAACTCGTAGGTCACAATCTTTGTATTTGCCGGTTGGTCGTCTCCTCCCGGATTGTCATCTCCTCCCGGATTATCACCTTCTCCGGGCTCTCCGGGAACTGTATATTTAAAAATACTGACATCACTGACGGCATTTCCTAATATGGCAATTGCTCTGATCGTGGTTGTACCTTTAATCTCAATTGCATCTGTATAATGAATGCTGCCTTGTGTAGGAACCCCCCCGTTTATTGTATAATATATTTGCGCACCGGCTGTATCACATGACAATGTGATTTTTGTACCTTTTTCCACTTGTGTATTTGTAGGTTTATTCGCCATTGGTGCACTGACAGACGTCAAATCATCACCCGGACCAGCCATCGAATCGTCTCCGTCAATAACGGCAGGATTACCTTCAACACCGCCGCCGATTGTCTTTACGCTGGTTTTATAGTTCACAACTGCTTCCTTTAATGCAGGAATAACCGCATAATTTGTATTTTCCGAAGCGTCAAAGGTCCATCGAAGATCACCACCGTTTAAACGCCCCGCATACTTCTTAACATTTTCCTTCGCATCTGCCGCAGTGTCTGCAACATAAAAATACATATCAGCACTTGTATCAAAATTGTTATATGATGATGCACCTGCTTTTGCTGTCACGCTTTCCGGAACCTGCTCGCTTGCATCGTTTACTTCATATGCGTCAAACTCGGTTTTATTCGTGCTGCTGTATGGCAAATATGACTTTTCACCTTCAATATGATTTGCATATGCCTTAATCATTCCACCGTTTTCTTTGGAGAATGTGCCGGTTCCTAAAGCATCTGTACCCTGCATTGAAATCATCATGGGATAATTGCAGTTTTCAAAGTAGTTCGCCTCAACAAACGCAGAAGAACCTGTGGTTGAGCCAACACCATATTTTGAATTCCCATCATAATAATTATTATAAATATGGAAATTATGACCGTTTCTGATTCGCGGATGACGAGAATCAGAGTGATCAAACCAGTTATGATGATAGGTTAAATAATCCGCATAATTATCTGTTTTGGGGCTTGCATCAATCAGGCAGGACTTTCCGCTGTCCCAAAAATGGTTATAAGAAACTGTACAATACTGTGACAGTTTAATATCAATTGTACCATCACCCTTTTTTTGGTCTGCAGCGCCTCCCGCCTGACCATAGAATAAATCCAAATCGTGAATCCATAGATTACAATTATCCGTATCAATTGAAACACCGTCATCCATGAAATCCAATATTCCGAAATTTCGAAACTCCACATTACCGCAGTTTCTAATCAAAAAGCCAAAGCCCTTTGCTACTGCATCTTCGCCGATTCCTTCAAGCGTAATGTTCATTGGTGTACGTGCTGCATTTCCTTTTATTTGAATCCCTTCCGCACTTGAAGAAATTTTGTCTAAGTCTTCCAAATTAACACAGCCGATAATCCGAATGTCTAATATGTCATTTGAGGTTCCTCTCTTCTGTTTTGCATCCAGTATTGTCTGAAGACCTGTGACTTCCTCCGCAGGCTTACTTTCGCCGTTTATATGAATCATTGCTTTACAGGTCTTAGCCGTGTCTTTTGTTACGTAAATAACCTGAGCGCCATCCTTTAATGTTCCATCATCATTATAGGCGCCTGATCCTGTTTTCAAAGGTGATTTGTCAGAGAATGCAAATCCCGAACGGTCATAATTTGTCACCTTTAAAGCTTTTGTTGCGTTCGTTGCAATGACTGTTGCAGTTGCCTTTCCGTTATCCTCGCCCAATACTACGGCATCAATCTTAATATAGTAGATACCTTTTGCAAGTCCTACTGTGTCCACCCGCCAATAATTGTCATATTTACGGATTAATTCGTCATCAATTCTTGTATATTTGCCTCCTGCGGGAGCTACATATGCCATATATCCGTCCGCACCGTCAACTGCTTCCCACTCCGCGTAAGCGCCTTCCTCATAGCCTGCGCTTTCGGTAATGGCAATGCCCTGTACGGCAGGCGCAGGGTTTACAATGACAGTATAGGGACTAAAGCTGTCTGCATAAAAGCAAAAACCGTCTGCTTCTTTTGTTACCTCAACAACATCTGTGTTATGCAATACGGCGATTTCATTTCGTTTGCTCATTTTGGATACAAGGGAATAGGGCATTTTGATTTTTAGTTTTCCTTGTATGTCCTGTGCTAAAGATACGGTATCAGTTGTTGCTTCCACGTTGATCAGTGTAAAATCATAATAGAGAATTTCACCGCCGTCCTCTTTCAGTTCCTCGGCTTTTGTTTTAATATCATTGGAAGGGGACGCGTTCGTTTCGGCTTTTAATTGAATGTCGAATACTTCCTTGCTATCCTGATTAATAAAGCTTATATCGCCTTCCGGTTCTACGCTGCTTATAATAGAAGCGGAATCTTTTTCAACAACGATTTTAGGTTGTTTGATTGTATAGGTAAAGGTGGCAGGAAAACTGTCATCCTTTCCGTCCGCAGTTGCAATTGCTTTGATTGTTGTTGCTTCATTAATGACAATGGGTGCGGCTTCGTCAAAAAGGATTCCGTTATCTTTGTTTGGCACCGTTTCATCTAATGTATAATAGATGGAAGCATTTGCGTCAGCACTTTTCAATATTACTTCCGTTCCTCTTGGCACTTTGGCTGAATCCGGTTCTGCCGTAGGGCGTTCTAACTGGTTTTCGCCTGGTGCAGTGGAAACAGTATATGTAAAGGTTGCCGTATCGCTGTCATCATAGCCTTCTTTTGCGGCATATGCTTTAATGATTAAATTATTGTCAGCATTTATCATATCAAAGTCAATGGTAATGCCGTTGGTATATTCTTCCCTTGAAGCGTTGTCTTTCGGGTCGCTTTCATCTGTTGTGTAGAAAATAGAGGCACCTTCTGTATCACAAGAAAGAGTAATTGTATCTCCTACTTTTACTTCTTTATTGAACGGAAATGCTGTTGGAATAGCTAACTTGTCTTTTTGAGCTTCCTCTTCTACCTTTACATAAAGAATGTAATAATTACTATCCGCCCAAATATCATGTTGACCTGCCTCCACAATAAATGAATGACTTTCTATAACATTTTTTTGTAATACATGTTCTTGGTCTGCACTTCCATCTTCCTTTCTGTCAATCTTTATTGCTCTTCCCTCAACACCGGTATAAGCACATACCGTTACTATTGCCCTTCCACCTGTTTCAAATCTTATTAATCTACTTTCCTTGTTTTCTACAAAGCTTGAAGCACTGCCAAATTCAAATCTATTAATATATGTAGTTCCTTCATAAGTTACATTTGCCGCCGTAATTTTAGGTGTTCCATTCTTATTAAGAAAAGTAAATTTTCCATATTCTTGAGTCCCCTTTGGAAAAGGTGTTCCTGCGCTTATATTTAACTCCGAACTTATATCATCAGCTGTAAAACTAAATGTATTATCTGTCAGATTATTATCTTCTATATAGCCCTTCTCTGTCTTATCCTCCTCAGCTTCCTCAGCCTCATGCGTCACGTCATCATCTCTTACCCAAACAGAACCTTCCTCATCCTGCTCCATATCTGTCTTATCTTCGGTAAGTGTATCCTCCGCACTCTCACTCTGTGTAACCGTCACATTTTCTGTATCCGCAGAAGCATCTTCCGCACTTGCCGCTTCTTCCACATCCGTTTCCGAAAACGCCTCGTCGTCTTTATGCCCCCCCCCTGTACTCTCAGAGGTTTCACTTGCTTCTACCATCGCCATATTTGCACTAAACTGAAACGGCAATAACGTAAAAACCATTAAAACCGCCATGATTCGTGCTATCGCTTTTCTTGCTTTCTTTGTCATAAATTTCAATTCCTTTCCATCGTGCCTTGTGCCTTATCACTTCACCACACATTGGTACTCGTTTGGTAAAACTTATGGCTGTTGTCGAGTTACACGCCGCTTTGCGAAACCACACCTCCTTATTTCTCTGCCATTCCTATAGGTTCTGAACCTTCTATTTTCAACACTGAAAATAAAAGAAATTACACCCATAATACTATATCTCATTAACCTTTGCAACCGTATTTTGTAAATTTCGTCAATTTTTCTTTGTTAAAAATAAAACAAATTGTGCAACATCACCATTCCTCTCTATTCTTCCAATGGCATGTTGCACAATTATCAATTTCCTGTCTTAATATTCCCTTTAAATGCAAATCCGTATCTTCAAATATCCAAACATTCAAAGCCTTATGTATCAAGCTCAAGGCTGATTTGTAAAGCTCTGTTAACCCTTTGCATAACAGGTCTGTCAAGATGACATACCTTATCCTTCAGGCGTTTCTTGTCTATTGTACGAAGCTGCTCCAACAAAATAACCGAATCCTTAACCATATCTCCTGCATTAATCTCTATGTGTGTCGGCAGATTTGCCTTATTCATCTTTGAAGTAATAGCCGCGCAGATTACGGTCGGACTGTGCCTGTTTCCCACATCGTTCTGAATAATCAATACAGGTCTTACGCCGCCCTGCTCGGAGCCTACGACCGGTCTTAAATCTGCGTAATAAATATCTCCTCTTTTCATGTAATACACCTCTATGCAAAATCCATTTTTGTGTCTTTATGCCACAATCCTATTTTTGCCTGCCTTCAATGGATTTATACAATTGGTGTAAAGTTATTTTTATAGTCAAAAACCCCTCCAACATCGGGACATCAAACTTGAAACGCCCCAAGGACAGGGTTTTTGACCCTCGCGGCAGTCGCCAAATGCTTGCAGGCAATCACCTGGCTCGCTGCTCGCGGGAATAAACACGCGGAATGCGCTTTCCCAAATCACAGGCAAGCTCATAGTTAAAGCGCTCTGAAAGTGCACCTAAATCCTCCATCGTGATTTCCTCGTCCCGATCCCTTCCGATTAACGTAACCTCGGTTCCTGTCTGTACTGTTCCTTCTATATCTGTTATGTCAACCATAAACTGATCCATACACACACGCCCAAGTATCGGCGCTCTTTGACCATTGATTAACACATACCCTTTATTGGAAAGACTTCTCGGATAACCGTCGCCATATCCGATACAAACAGTTGCAACGCGCGTCTGCCGATTGGTCGTATATGTACCCCCATAACTGATCTCCTGTCCTTTTGGCACAGTCTTTACATAAACCACTCTTGATTTTAGGCAGAGCGCCGGGCGAAGCGCTATCTCTCCTCCCTCTTTAACATCAGCCGAGGGCCAAAGTCCGTACAGAATAATCCCCGCGCGCACCGCATCCATATTTGCTTCGGGAAGCCAAACAATTCCTGCACTGTTGGAACAATGCTTCAAAGGTATTTTTATACCCGTTGTTTCCTCAAGTTGTCTAATAAAATCCTGAAATTGCTTTAACTGCGCAGATGCCTTTGTCCGGTCTTTCTCGTCAGCTCTTGCAAAATGTGTAAAAATTCCTTCTATTTCAATATTTTCCAGCTCTGAAATCTGCCGAATCAACGCAATGCTGTCATCTACAGGCAGCAATCCGATTCTTGTCATCCCTGTGTCAAGCTTGATATGTATCTTGCAGATTTTTCCTGCCTTTACGGCAGCGTCTGATAATGCGCTTGCCATCTCAAGCGTAAATACCGTCAGCTGTATATCATTTTGAATCAGTTCTTCATATGCGGAAGGAAATGTGTATGCAAGAATGAGCGTCGGCTTTTTTAAGCCGTTTGCCCGAAGCTCCATTGCCTCCTGCGCCGTTGCCACCGCGTATCCCCATACACAGGTGTCACCTTCCAGTAATTGTGCAATCGGAACAGCGCCGTGCCCGTATCCGTCCGCCTTAATCACCGCGATAATCTTCGTATCCTTATTTATCTTTTGTTTTATGCTTTCTATATTAAAAGTAACTGCATCAAGGTCAATTTTGGCCCACACTCTGTCACATTGTTCCATATCCGTCTCCCCGCCTTACAAATATTTTAACGAATTGATAATATCCTGCGCCATAATATAATACGACGACGCGTTATCGCGCGCATAATCTCCGGCAAGTCCATGCGCGTATGCACCGATTACTGCCGCCTCAAAGCCCGACATACCCTGTGCCAAAAGTCCCGCGATGATACCGGTAAGCACATCTCCCGATCCTGCTGTCGCCATGCCGTCATTTCCGCTTGCGTTTAAATATGTCAGTTTTCCTCTCTTCGTGATAATGGTCCGTGCATCCTTACACACAAGCGAAACATCATACTTTTTTGTAAATGCTTTACACGTTTTTAATAAGTCCTTCTTAATCTCCGATAAGGGATATTTCATCAGACGCGCAAACTCTCCAAGATGCGGCGTCAGTACAATACTCGCATCATTCTTTCTGCGCCCAAACTGGAGTTCTTCCAAGAGAACATCATTTTTTGCCAATAAGTTCAAGGCATCCGCATCCATCACCAACGGCTTATTAGAATCACAAAATACCGTTTTTAAAATATCAAGCGCTCTGTTTGAAAGCGATAAGCCCGGTCCAATCGCAATCACATCCGCCCACGCCAAGCTTTCTTTCAGTGTTCTTTGTTCCGCAGCACTAAGCCCCTGCTCGTTATCCGGATCCGCATACGTATCTACAATCGCCTCTGGCAGCTTGCGCAAAAGGCTCTCTCTGTTTTCTTCTGCCGTAAATACACGCACCATACCTGCACCGATGCGGTACGCTGCAAGCGCCGAGAGCTGACATGCTCCCCCCATACTCCTTGAGCCTGCTGCCAAAAGAACCTTTCCGAATGTTCCCTTATTTCCAGATCTGCTGCGGTCCGGCAATTTTAAATCCGCTTCTTTATCCGTAAAGGTCACGACACCTGTCCGCTTTTTATCCGTCAGCACAGAAGGTATCCCAATCGGAACGCAGCGCACCTCGCCTGCACAGGACGCCCCGGGATAAAGCATCAGCCCGATTTTCCTGTACGCAAAAGTGACCGTCATATCCGCTTTTACGGCGCACCCCATAATGCTTCCATCGTCCGTATTGACACCGGACGGAATATCAACCGACACCACTTTTGCCTTTGACGCATTGATCTCCTCTATCGCTTTTCTGTACTTTCCCTCAACAGTCCTTGTTATTCCGATGCCGAATAGCGCATCAATGATTACATCATATAGGGTATGCTCAACTCCATAATAAATAGGAATATTGAGTTTCCTGGCAATTTCAAGCTGTACCTTTGTCTCATCCGTAAGTTTTTTTGTCTCACCCACCATATTGATTTCAACACGAACTCCGTGTTCCTGTAAAATTCTTGCAGCCGCAATTCCGTCCCCACCATTATTTCCGCAGCCTGCAATTACGCCCACAAAAATCTCGTCCCCATATTTTTCAAGCACTGCATTCACAGTCTCAAGCGCGGCACGCTCCATTAAAACAAGCGACGCGATGCCGTATTCTTTTATGGCAGTCTCGTCGCATTTTTTCATTTCCGCAGCCGTCAGCACATATTCCATAAACCCCTCTCCCTTCGTTTTGTATTCCGCATCTTAACACAAAACGCCCTCCTTTTCAGGTTTGGGCGTTTGTTTCGTTATCCTCCTGCGTGCTGACTCTGCCGATTACATCCGTTTCTTTATTCAGCACATTTTTCGGGTTATATTTCATGTCAAACACGTCTATCACATCCGGTCCGAATATGGAATGCATATAGGAATACATTTCGTCATTCCATATCTCCTTTTTCTGCTTTAGAAGAATCTGCTTTTTGAGCTTTACACGAAATGCCGCTACCCACTGGTTGATTTCATCAATGTCGGACACATTCTGCTGAATTCTTGCATAGCACACCCGCATGGTTGCAAGCATCAGATTAAAATTTGCCTCGTCAATCTGTTTCGGAAGCTCCAAAAGCTCGTCATTGTATTCCTCTATCTGCTGGTTTGTCTCCTCAATAATACGCTTATTCTCAGACATTTTCTTCTCTTTGGAAGCACTGTCGGGCAGCTCCATAATATTGACGATTTCCTGCAGAACCTTCTTTTTATATGCGCTCAGACTTTTTATTTCCGTATTAAGCTTCCCCTGGCGTTTTAACACTTCATTGAGTTTATCCTCAAGGTCATGGATTTCATCGTTTTCGCCTGTCTGTGTAAACAACTTATGCCACTGGTTATCCAGCGTCAAAACCGGTATCTTTTTCCCGATTAACGCCTCCCTGAAAAATTCTTCCTCCTGCGGCATGACATCACCTTCTTTTTTCTCTATCGCAGCAAGTCCTTTTTCATCAATCACTACTGCTTTTTATTTACAATCCCGTAAGAAAGCTTCATCAGACTGTCCGAAAGATGCACATTCTCCACCACGATATTATCGGGAACATTCAAATCCACATGCGCAAAATTCCAAATCGCCTTTACACCGCACTTCGCAAGAATCTCAGCCGTCTTAACCGCACCCTCTTTCGGTATGGTCAGCACCGCAATGTCAACATCATTCTTCTTAATAAATTCTTCCAGCTTATCCACATGCTGCACGCTGATGCCTCTGACATCTTTTCCGCAGAGCGCCGGATTGTTGTCAAAAATACCTTTAATAAGAAAACCTCTGCGCTCAAAATTCATGTAGTTTGCAAGCGCCTGACCCAAGTTTCCCGCGCCGACAATCACAAGATTGTGCTTTTCATTAAGACCGAGTATCTTGGCAATCTCGTTGTAAAGGTATTCCACATTGTAGCCGTACCCCTGCTGCCCAAAACCGCCGAAATTGTTAAAATCCTGGCGTATCTGCGATGCAGTGACTTTCATCAGCTTGCTCAAATCCTGTGAAGATATTCTCTCTATTCCGTTGTCTTTTAAATCTCCGAGGTACCTGTAATATCTCGGAAGTCTTGCGATTACCGCCTGTGATATGTTTTTGTCGTCCACAAGACTGCACCTCCATATATCAATGATCATCCTGTTCAAGCTATATTACAGGAGTCGTTTCGCAAACCCTGTAATCAGATTCACGGCGCAAAGAACGCGCCTTTCATCAAAACCTGCAATACAAGTTCCAATAAGCTATATTATTAAGTATACAATTCTGTTAAATGATTGTCAATATGTTTATCGCTTATTGCTCCGCCGCCAAATTTTGCGCTTCTGCGCTTCCTGAATTAACGCGTCCCTGAAATCGGGATGCGCAATAGAAATCAGTCCCTCCGCGCGTTCCCATGTGGAGCGTCCTTCCAAATTGATTGCGCCGTACTCCGTCACGAGAAAATAAACCTGACTGCGCGGCGACGTGATAATATCCCCGTCGAACTGCGGGCGCACGCGCGAATGGTATGTACCGTTCTTATCTTTGTACACCGAACTCATGCAGATAAACGCCTTGCCGCCTCTTGAGGCGGATGCACCAATCAGAAAATCAAGCTGACCGCCCGTTCCGCTAATCTGCCTGGAACCGGAACTTTCCGCCGCCACCTGCCCGTACAAGTCTACCGACACGCAGCTGTTGATGGACACCATATTGTCAATCTGCGCAATGACGCTTGGGCGGTTCACATACTCGAGCGGGTATGCCGCAATACCGTGATTGTCGTCAAGCCACTCGTACAGCTTGGCAGACCCGACCGCGCAGCCCAAAACGCCTTTTCCTTTATCAATGCTTTTGCGCCTGTTTGTGAGCTTTCCTGCTTTATACAGGCTTAAATATGCATCCGAGCACAGCTCCGTGTGCATTCCCAAGTCTTTTAAATCCGACTCCGCAAGCAGCTCTCCGAGTGCGCTGGGCATGCTGCCGACGCCAAGCTGCAAGGTTGCGCCATCCACAATGTACGGAAGAATGTTTTCCGCTATCTTCCTGTCAACCTCTGTTACCGCCGGCAATGTCACCGCCGCAAACGGCTCATGCTCCCCCTCCACAATATAATCTACATCCGATATATGAATACACTCGTCATAACCGCCATGCACTTTTGGAAGGTTTTCGTTGACTTCCACAATAACAATATCCGCCATACGTGTAATCGGCGCCGCCACACCGGTATTCGCCGAAAAATTAAAATACCCATGTTTGTCCATCGGCGATACACTGACCATTGCCACGTTTACCTTTAAAAAAAACTCATAATACGCGGCATTATTATGAAATACCATTGGAATATAATAACACAAACCTCTGTCGCACAGCTTCCTTTCATATGCGGAGCAATGCCAGCTGTGATACGTAAAATGTTCTTGGCTCTCGTCACACTCCGCCACTTCAATCGGACCGGAAATCAAATTTCCCCTGATTTTCACATCATAAAGCGCATCCCTTCTTTTTGCGAGCGCCCGATCCAACAAAACCGGCATTCCGACACAGCTGGTATAGTCAACCCAGTCGCCGCTCTTGATTACTTTTACCGCCTCGTCAGGGGTCGTGAGCTTTGCCTTATATTCCGACACAAAATCCTTTAGCATGATTCTCCTCCCATTCTCCTAAACCGGCTCCTGCAGGCGGCGGTGAATCCATTTCCCACTTAAAAACCGCACCGCAAAAATGACGGAGCGTACTCCCCAGTCTGCAAACATGCCAATCCACACCGCCATTGGTCCCATGTGGAAAGTCCTTACAAGAAAAATGCACAGCGCTACGCGGCAGCCCCACATGGTAATAATGGAGACGAGCATCGAAAACTTCACGTCCCCTGCTGCCCGCAGCCCATACGCAATCACGAACGAACCGACCCAAAACAGCGGCTTTGCAACCGTAATTGCGGTAACCATTTCAAAACACATCCCTGCCGCCTCAGGCTCCATACCCGCAAGCCACGTCACCGGCTTTGTAATTGCAAGCACAATCAGACAGGATACAAGAATGCCGACCCATGCAATCTTCACCAGTTTTACAATATAATATTTCGTCTCTTCTATTCTGCCCGCGCCGATACACTGACCCGCAACCGTCATCAGCCCAATCCCGACGCCCATTCCGACGACGCCGTTGACACTCTCCAAAATATTCGTCATCGCCTGTGCCGCGATTGCCACAGTTCCCATTGTGGAAACAGTAGACTGAATGGCAAGCTTTCCAAACTGAAACATACCGTTTTCAATTCCGGACGGTATTCCGATTGCCATAATTTTCACAATCAACGGCATGTCCGGACGGATTTTCAGATAATCGTTCACAACGATAGTCTGCTTTGGTTTGCGCAGACAATAGAAAATCACGACCGTACAAAAAACGCGGGAAAGCAGCGTCGAGAGCGCCGCTCCCGCCACACCCCACCGGAAAACGTAAATGAATACCGCATTTCCCGCAATATTTAAAATATTTGAGGTCACGGATACCTTCATTGGAAATTTCGCATTTCCGGATGCCCTGTAAAAAGCCGCTCCCGCGCTAAACAACGCCAAAAACGGATAGGAACTCACCGTAATGACAAAGTAGCGCACGGCATTTTCCATAACGGGCTCCTCCACCGTGCCAAACACCACCCGCAGAAGCCGCTCCCCACCCAAAAGACAAAACAGCATAATCGAAAGCGAAATCACAAGTACCGTAAGCACAACCTGTCTCGCTGTCTTGTTGCTCTCTTTCACGTTTCCGCCGCCGATATACTGCGAGCACAAAATAACCGCACCGGACGCCATCGCCGAAAAAATCTGAATGACCAGATTATTAATGGAGTCCACAAGGGATACTGCCGAGATTGCCTCGCTGCCCACCGTGGAAACCATCATTGTGTCCACCATTCCCATAAGAGAATTTAAAAGCTGCTCAACAACAATCGGCAGCAAAAGCAGAAAAAGCGCCCGGTTGTCAAATAACAGGCTGTTCCAGTCTATCTGTTTTTTATCATATAATTTCATGGTCCAAAATCTCCAATAATTCAAGCGGCTGTTCCAATAAAATCTGCGCGCCGCTCTTTGTCAGCTGCTCTCTGTTACGAAAGCCCCAAAGAACGCTTGCACACTTTATTCCCGCATTTTGCGCCGTTTCAATATCCACTTCCGAGTCGCCCACATATAAAGTTTCGGCGCGCTTTGCACCCAATGCATTCATTGCCGTAAAAACACTGTCCGGCGCAGGTTTTCTTCTAAGCTCCTCGCGGTCTCCTACCGCCACTGCAATCTGCGGAAAGTAACGCTTATTCAATGTCTGCACCGCAGAATCGACCTTGTTGGAAACGATTGCAAGCCGGGTATTTCGTTCTTTCAGCGCATCAATCAGTTCCATAATACCCTCATAGGGCTTTGTCTTATCATTACAGTGCACGTCATAATAACTGCGAAAGGTTGAAAATACTGCCTCAAAATCAGGATTTTTTTCCCCGTTTGGCACGGCACGTTGCATCAGCCTGCGAATTCCGTTTCCCACAAACTGCCGGATTTCATCAATGCTTCGCTGCGGCATTTCATATGCTGTGAGAGCATAATTGACTGCATCGGTCAAATCTCCTAAAGTATCCAAAAGCGTTCCGTCAAGGTCAAAAATTACCGTCGTTATCTTCATACTGTTCCTTTCCTTCATCCTAACGTTTCTCTCTTATTTCTTCCTCACCCATTATAATACATTACTGCTAACAAATCCATACAAAAAACGGCGCCATTTACGCTATACGACTTTGCGTGCAAGTAACTGGTCAATCCGCAGCATTCCCGCCCCCTGCTTGCTCCAGCTCTCGCCGAGATCCTGCGCGGAATTTAACAGCATTCTTCTTAAATCCTGATTGCCAAGTCCCGGATATTTCTGCAAGCACAGCGCACACGCACCGCTCACAATCGGCGCAGACATCGAGGTGCCGCTTTTGGCTACATAAGGGGAAAGCGCATACTTATAGTTGCAGGATACAATATCCGTTCCCGGCGCCACAATATCCGGTTTCTTTAGCGGATTGGAAATACATTTCGAATTGGAAATACGGTTATCCAAATCCCGCCCCGGTCCGCGGCTGGAATACTCGTTACAAAGCCTGCTGCCTTTCCCCTTGTAATCGCCGTCGTGACACCCCACGCAGATACAGCTTGCACACTCGCCAATCGGCGAGAGCGTCATCAGATTCGGCCCTTTATTTCCTGCCGCTGCCACAATCAAAATGTCCGCTGCCCAAATTGTTTCCATATATGTTTTAAACAGCGCCCACTCGTCCCTGTCAATGCTCTCATCGGACTCCATTTCAATCGAGATATTGAGCACTTTGACAGGATAACGCTTTCTTAGCGCAATGACCCATTCCAAACCCTGGATTAAATTTTTCAGGTTGCCGCCGCCCTTGCGGTCAAGCACCTTTCCGCACAAAAGCAGGCATTCCGGCGCAATTCCACGGTATCTTCCCCGTGAAGCCGCCCCGTTTCCCGCAAGCACGCCGCAAACATGTGTTCCGTGCCCGTTATCGTCGTACATTCCCCGCTGTGGTATTCTTGCCCGTCTCTCCCCTGTAAAATCGCGAAACTCCACAACACGTCCCCGAAGATCAGGATGGGGAGCCACACCGCTGTCAAGCACAGCGACATAGACTCCCCTTCCCGTATAATTTGAAGCATCATATAAATCACAGCCGAGCATTCTCCGTATTCTGTCCATCGCTCTATTCCACACACCTTACATCACTGATTGATGTATTACTATATGCGGAATAAAAGCCAAAGGTTCGGCTGTCCCATTTTTATCCTATTCGTTTCGTATTGCGGCAAGCGGACTCAGCCGCATCGCACGAAGCGACGGAATAAACCCTGCCACCATGCCGATTACAATCGCAAAGAGAATTGCAAGCGGACTCAGCCACAGCGGAATACGGCAGATTGCGCCCGCAACGCCCATATTGGCGCCCACCTCGCTTGACGCGACAAGCGAATTGATACCAAGGCTCAACAGATAACTGAAACCGACACCGACAACGCCGCCGATAAAACCGATAAATCCAGCCTCCATCAAAAATAACGCTTGAATATTGTGAATGTCACAGCCGAGCACCTTCATAACGCCAATCTCTTTTGTCCGTTCATAAATGGACATCATCATCGTGTTAGTAATACTGATTGCCGCCACAAGCATCGCCACAGCGCCGATTGCGCCAAGCACAGCCTGTATTGTGTTCATGCTGTCCATTTCCTGCTGTATCCACTCCGCCGAGCTGTATGCATTATATCCCATATCCTGCAGCATCTGCGTAATCGGCAGCACGTTTTCCATTTCGTCAACCTGAACGACAACCTCTGAATAAAACAGTTCATTATACGGCTTTCCGTTTTTCCGCGTCGGCTGTCCGGGAATGGCTTTTTTCTTAAATATACGTTTTAACTGCGCTTTCAGCGCATCAATATCACATAGCACATCCTGGCTGTAATTCGTCCAATCGCCAATCTCACCCTTCGTTATACCCGCTGCCTCTATAATATATTTTTTCGGCGCTTTTACGGGCGTACCGCCCTCAGGTGTACCGCCGCCGCGCGAGCTCCAATATGCATCCGTATCAAAAATATAAAAGATTGCGTCGTTCATTAAGTCGATATTGGGCGCCTCATTCTTTTCCCAGTAAGGGCTGCTGCCTGTCTTTTCGTCATAAAAATTTATCACCACATTGTGCCCGTAAAGAAATTTCAATTCCGTCTGTGAATCGGGGAAGCTGCCCTGCGCAACTTCCAAATTCAGCCCCTGCAGCTCCTCCTGCGTCATTCCCGTAAGCGTCATCCAACTCTGATACCGTCCTGCTTTGGCAATCACATCAAACGTCAGATGTGGATAAACCTGCTGCACATGCTCTGTCGCAAGCATTTCACTTACAAACGCATCGTCCAGCTTTTTTTCTTCACTTTGCCCGTCGCTGCTGCTATAGAAGCTACCCGAGTTGACACGGATCTGCGTCATCGAACTGTAGTTCTGATAATTCTCCAGCATGGATTCTTTCAGACCGTTTCCAAGCGCCACCATAACGACGATAGACGTAATGCCGATTACCACGCCAAGCACTGTAAGCACCGTCCGCAGCTTTCTCTTCCACAGGTTGGACATACTCATCAGCAATAAATCAAAAATCTTCATTATTCCTTATCCTCGTCCAGTAAGTCCATGTCTTCCTTATGCTGCTTTGCCTTTTTCTTTTTCTTAATCACTGCGGCAACCACAATAACCGCGGCAATCACGACAACCACAATGATTATAATCACAACAACCGGAATCCCTTTTTTGGGCTCTTCTTCGCCGCCCATAAACTCTTCGCCGCCCATTTCCATACCGGGATCGTCAAACACCATCTCATAGACGCTCAGGTTCAAATCTTTCTCGACCTGTGTCTCGTTTCCTGCCTCATCCTCATAGGAAATAATTGCTTTTACAATACCCTCTCCCGTATCCGGGGCAACGCCCGTTACCATTGAATCCACACTTCCGGTCTGTCCGGGGGCAATATTTCCAAGATATGTCAGCGCCTCGTCAACCGAATCGGACTTGTAGCTTACCTTGACATTGTAGAGCGTCGTCTTTCCTGTATTATATACGCTGAACATGACGTTGGACTGCTCGCCCACCGCAATGGACTCCGGCATAATTTCCGCGCTGCTCGTGTCAAGCTTTGACTCCTGCTTAATCGGAACGGATACATGCGCGGTATCCGCAATATTAATCTGCTCGTCCGTATCGTATTTCATATTGACGGTAAGCACATACGGTTTCTGCGCCAAATCCGATTTTGCCTCCATCTCAATACTCATATCATATGTTGCGCCCGGTGCAATACTGCTTGTATACACGGAGCTGGAACCTGATGTCGGCAAAAATGCCGCATACGTCGCCGTCGTATCATTTCCCTCCACGGTCGCCTCAAGATTGAATAACACATTCTCAACCGTCGTATCCGCCGACGTATTCTTTACACTGACCGTAAGCATAAACGTAGAACCGGCATAAATGGTATCTGGATTGGTCGTAAAGCCCGTAACAATAATACGCGGATTGGAATTCTGTTTATCCTCGTCCTTAATCAACGTATCACTCGGGTTTGCCCCCCTGACATTGATATATGTAACAATATCCGTTTCCACAAGGGAACCGCTCTGATAATACGTTGCATGGAACGTCAGCGGATAACAGCCTGTCAAAACATCCTTCCGGACATTAAAATTCCATCCAATATCCATACGCTTGTTATACGCATCCGCCGTGTTGCTCGATGCCTGAATGAGCTGTACCATCTGCGCGTCATACGGCTGATTGATGTCAAAAGGCCACTTTGCCCTGTCATTGGAAACGGTCGGCGTAATCACGACATCCGTAATATCCGTCTTTCCTAGATTAATCAATGACAGCACAACAAACGCCTGTTCTCCGTACTTTGCATCACTAATCGGCACTTCGTTTGAAAGCATTAAAAATTTCTCCGTGCCGGTCGTATTCTCTTTTGCAATCTCTAAAAGATATTCTTCGATACTGCTCTCATAGGCGTTGAGCTCGCTCTCGGTAAGCCCTTCGTTTCTCATATACGCCATCGCACTGTTATAGACCCGGTCCATTTTTTTAATCTTTTCATCGCTCAGGCTGTAACGCACTTTCAAATCCGTATAATATCTGTTCAGTTTTCCTCTGACATGCTCTCTTTGTGCTTCAGAGGCAGAATTGATGGTGTCGTCTGAAGAATCATCATCGGAAGGCGTACTGGAAGTCGTCTCCCTTGCCACTTCCAAAAGATAGCCCTCCGCATCTTTTTCATAGCTTGCAAGCTCTGACACGGTGAGCTTCGCCTCTTTCATATATGCCACGGCATTGTCATATATCGCATCCATTTTTTTGAGTTTGCTTTTTGACAGCTTATAGCGCACCTTCAAATCAGAATAGTACTGGTTCAGCATTTCAATTGCGTGTTCTTTATCTTCCGCAGACGCAGGATTTGTGTTCTCCGTTTCAGAACCGTTATTTGTATTGTTGCCCGTCTCGGCTGCACAGACTGAAAGCGTATTCCCGCATAGCAATACTACCGCAAACATTATTAGCAACCGCTCCTTGAATCGTCTCATTTTTATAACCATACTCCTTTCTCTGCTCGCGAGTTTGTGCTGTCAGGCACAAACTTGCCGGTTGAAAATTTTAATTTTCAACCTTCCTCTTTTTTTCTATCGTATTATCAACCATTTCAACAATCTTTCCATCCACAATCCGGATAATCTTATCCGCAAAGCCTGCCAATGTATTGTCATGCGTTACCATAATCAGCGTCTGATTTTGTTCACGCACTACATTCTGCATCAAATTCATTATTTCCTTTGACGTGTTGGAATCCAGGTTTCCGGTAGGTTCATCCGCAAAGATAATTTCCGGCTTTACCACCAAAGCCCTTGCCACGCCGACACGCTGCTGCTGACCGCCCGACATCTGGTTTGGTCTGTGGTCCCAATACTTGTCGAGTCCTACCAAATGCACCATTTTTTTCGCGCGCCGGATGCGCTCTTTTTTGGAAATTCCCTGAAAGGTCAGCGGAAGCGCCACATTTTCGACCGCGTTCATTGTACCCATTAAATTAAACGACTGGAAAATAAATCCGATGTGCTCACGCCGGAATTTTACGAGCTGATTCTCGTTTTTTGCCTCCATATGCTCGCCGGTTATGATAATCTCGCCTTTTGTCGGCTTCTCGAGCCCCGCAAGCATATTTAACAGCGTGGACTTTCCGGAGCCGGAAGTTCCGACAATCGCACAAAATTCTCCGCGGTTAATGCTAAAGCTCACACCGTTTAACGCCCGGACCCTGTTTTCCCCGATGCGGTAGACCTTGTACAAATCCTTGACAACAATCACCGGTCCGCTGTCTTTTTTTGTATATCCTTTCTCTGACATGCCTCTCCCCTATACGTTCATTTTTATATCTTCTTTTGCCCTGATTTCTTTTTTATATTACGCTTCTTTTGCAAAAATATGACAAATATGTCATATTTTTAACAACTGTATTACCTAAAACAATACAGTTAACTGCCACTGAAATAATACCACATCTACCGTTAATCGGCAAGATATAACATATAAATTTGCAAAACTTTGCAAAAAAGATGCATTTTTCCAATTATTCTGCCATGATATAGCAAAAAGGGAAGTCACCGCTTCCCTTTTTGCATCAATAATTATAATCAACATATTCCGTATCTTTTCGCAGTCTGCTATGAATACTGCTTCTGTATTCCTTATTGTCATAGCTTTGATACTTGATGCCTCTTTGTAAATCCGTCATCCGCGCCCTCTGCTTCTCAGTCAGGCTGTTTGGAATCTCCGCGTCAATAATCTTCATATTCGCAATCTGTGTAACCGGCGCATACGCAAACTCGCTAAACTCCGTATAATACGTGTTCATCTCCACATAGTCATAGGAATCCAAATCCGTTGTATTAATCGTAATTGCCTTATCATAGCCTTCCTTAAACTGGAAAATCGCAATCTGCCCCATCAGCTCCATATCCTCGTCAAATGCAAGCTCCACAATTCTGTCTCCAAGCGCACCGACTGTTGCTGTCTTGGTAAATTTCAGATTAATATCTGATTTGATCTTATCCTCATACAGCATCTTAAAGGAAACGCCAACCTCATCGTCAATCTTTACGTAAAGCATCACTTTTTGCCCCACATAACTGTTGTAGATGTCTTTTTTAATAATCTTTTCGTCATTTAAAGTAAGATAAACAAACTCATAGCCAATCTCTGATGCAATCCGCTGCGCATCCGCAATCTGCTTGCTGGCTTTCTGCGGGAGTCCGATTGCGCCTGCCGTCGTAACCGAATCCCACTTGACATATCCGATTACACCGATATTGATGCGGTACCAGCCGTTCGAATATTCGCCGATTACCCGCACCGGCAGATTAGCGTCCAGCGTTGTAAGCACAATCGACGTATAAGTCGGCTCTGCGTATACAATACAATTCGCTTTTGTATAATATACGTCTTCTTTTGCCGAATAAGTTGGTCCTTTTGCAAGGACATCCGTATGATTGCCGAGAGCAGCTGTCAATACAGTCACTCCAAGCAGCAGCGCTGCCGCAAATTTCCTGAACATATTTCGTTTCATCAACAGCCACCTCCTGTAAATTCTAATAATAATTATCCTCTGTCAGTTCAAACGGGAACGAAGTCGGTTGATAAGAGCATTTTTTATTAATCTTTACCTCCTTAAACGGACAGTCCGTAAATGCGGAGGCGCCGATGCTCAATGTATTCTTTGGAATTTCAACGCTTTCAAGCGCAGTGCATCCTGAAAATGCAGTGTCACCAATGCTGATTATGGATTTGGGGAACGTAAGCTCTTTAATCCCGGTACATGCCGCAAATGCTTCCTCTGATATTGATTCAAGCCCCGACTTTATCGTAAGCTCCGTTATTCCCGTACAACTGTAAAATGCCCGTTTGTCCAGCCTTCTCATAGAGGAAGGCAGCTTAACCGCCGTAATCGCAAAACAGTTCTCAAAAGCGCTCTCCCCAATGATTTCCAAATCAGAAGGCCATTTATTAAGCGCAATCTTATAACACTCAAAAAATGCTTCCTTATCGATATTTTTTAAATCAGAAGGTAACTTTGTAAGCTCCATCTTCCCACAGTTATAAAATGCCTGCTCCCCAATGCTCACAATTGAGCTTGGCAGCGTAACCTTTATCATATCCGTACACTCATTAAACGCTTTTTTCCCGATTGCCGTCACACCGTCCGGAATGGAAATCCTTGCCAGTTTTTCACAACTGTCAAAAACCCCTTCTCCCATTTCCAGCAGTCCGTCAGAAAGGTAGATGTCAACCAGCAACGCACAGCCCTTGAAGGCATTTTTTCCTATTTTTTCCACGGTATCGGGCATAGTCACTTTCACAAGCGACTTTGAGTTTGAAAACGCCGAATCGCCAATTTGCGTAACGGGCTTTCCCTCTATCGTATCCGGAATGTCAAGCGACGTTGCCGATCCGGTATATTTTTTGATCACAACATGATCCCTGTAAAGGTCGTATTGGAAATCCGAGTCGGTTTTTGACGACGGCGTATCCGCTGTACTGCTCTCCTCCACATAGCTCTCCTCCTCGGCTGATTCCGAAGGCTGTTCCAAAAAATAGTCATGATTGTCATTTCTGCCGGTGTCCACAGCACCATTTTTACCCGTGCCGCCGTTATTTGTGGTGGTCGTTGTCGTAGAAGACGAAACATTTGTCTGTCCGGAAGGTCTTTTTGTCTCCTGTACGGCAGCAGATTCCCGTCTTGCTTCATCCTCCTCAAAAACAAGCATTGCCGTGGCATAATTCCCTTGTGAATTTTCTATCAAGGACCGGATATCGGCAGGATATTCTCCCTCCGCAACACTTTCCTCCGTGTCGGTTGATTCTTGCGTTTCGGCATCGGCAATAACTGCTGTCGTGGTCTCCTCCTCGGCAGAATCAAACGCACCCGATTGATTTAAATACATTGCAAGCAGAATGCCGAACGCAATCGTACAGCCTCCTACCATTCCCCAAAATAGCTTTTCCATTATGCCATCTCCAATAATTCGTTTTACTGTTCCTTTGTAAAGTTTGTTTCTGAAAGCTGCGTTCCGTAAAATGCGCCTCTTATCACGGTCTCCAAGCCCTCACAGCCCGTCAGCCCCGTCAATGCGCCGCAGTTTCGAAATGCTTCCGCGTTAATTCGTACCACTGTAGCCGGAATGTCCGCATCCAAAATTTCGTCATGCCCTTTGAAGACCTCCGAACCAATCTGCTTAACGCCCTCCGGAACCTGTACATGTGCACTGTTGCCTCTGTATGCAAGCAATATGCCGTCTCCGACAATCAGAAAATCCGATTCATCACCTGCCGGCTCAGCGCTCTTCCATGCATTCAGCCAGCCGGTTCCCTCAAACGCCTTCGTTCCGATGCTTGTAACCGTATCCGCAATTGTTACCGTGTTAAGGTCTTTGCACGACATAAACGCGCCGTATTCAATCTTTGTAACACTTTCGGGGATTGTAACCGACTTTAATCCGCTCTCCGCAAACGCAAGCCTTCCTATACTTTTAATTGTCTCACCAATCTCATATTTCGTCAAACTTTTTTGTTTATAATATTTTCTCTGCGGAATATTTTCCGTGCTGTCTAAATTGCTCTCGTCATAACTTATGTTTATATCTGATTTTGTATTCGAAGCATCTGTACTGCTTTGCGTTTCCGTACTTTCCGCAGCTTCTTTTTTTGCCGCCTCGGATTCCGTCATAACATCCGCCTTCACGCCGTCCGGCAGACCGTACACCTGACCGTCATGATTGTTCATCAGCATCACTGCCCTGCCCGTCGAAATAATGGTCTTTCCGATAACGCTGTCCGGCTCCGGTACATCCAGCGGATGAATATAGTTTTGGGCATTCTCAAAACTGCTTTCGGTCTGTGCACCTTCGGTTTCCGGCGTATCAGATGTACTGCTCTCAATCTCAGTAACCGTTGTGATTGTTGTCGTAGTTGTGTCTTCCCCATCACCCGATATATCCGGAAGCTCCTCTAAATCTTCATTGCTGTCCATAAAGTCAATCGGATATTCCTTAGAATAAATAACCGTTATTTTACGCTCGGCGCCAAACGTATCCGCGGCGCTTCCTTTCGATGTAAAAATCTTTACGTTTGGGCTTCCCGAAAAAGCAGCCTTGTCAATCTGCGTCACCGTAGCAGGCATTGCCACCTGTGCCAGCTTTTCATTATTGGCAAAGGCTCGCTCCTGAACAGTGCGCACCGAATTTGGAAGCGACACGTTTTCGACAGATCCCATATTCGTCATCGCATACTTCGGAATACTGTCTATTTTTTCAGAAAGCTTTACGTTTTTAACATTCTTTAAATTCCAAAACGCATATGTGTCCATCTGCTCCACGGTCTCAGGCATTACATAATTCTCGCCCTTACGTGCCGGGAGCACCTGATAGAGCATTGTCATTGTTCCGTTGTAGATTGCGCCGTTGTAATAAGTAAGATAACTGTTCTCTTCATCAAGCATCACTTTCGCAAGGCTGTCACAGTTTGTAAACACACCCGTACCCCATGAGCTGACATTCTTTCCGATTTGTGCCGTCGTCAGTGCTGTACATCCCTCAAACGCACCGGGTCCGACCTTGGTAATCCTGTCAGAAAGAATAATATTGGCAAGCGCCGTACAGTCCTTAAACGCGTTGTAGGATATGGCTGTCACACTGTCGGGAATCGTCACGCCTTTGAGCGTCTCGTTTCCCGCAAATGCCTCCTCGCCGATTACCGTAACCGTATCGGGGATACTGACATAAGCGTCAGTCCCCAAATACGAAGTAAGTGTCGTTCCGTTTATGCGAAACGCATCATCACCCGCGGCGTCCACTCCGCCGCCGATTCCAAAAGCCACGCCGACAAAAGCAAGAACACCGAGCATTATCATGCCCCCAAGGGCAATCAGCCTATTCTTCATATGCTTCTCCTTTATGCTGTTTTAAAGTTCCTCTTTTTGCGGCTGTCACTTGTTGCAAATAAGATAATGGAAAGGCATGCCATGCCTGTTGCAAGGAACCACTTCGGATGAATCGGATCGCCCGTTGACGGCGTCTGATCCAATGTCTGTCCTGCAATCAGATTGTTTGTATCCACATAAATTACATATGGTGAAAAATGTGGAGGTACAAAGGAAATACATGCAATTCCGTCAATTGTCGTAAACCGCGGTGTAAGCTGCTGTAAATTTCCGTTATCACAGGCTGCCACTCTCGCGTTTCCTCCGTACTGAATCAGTACATCGGGAATTGGCATTGTTACCGTTATGTTCAAACCATAGGTGTCCGTAATCTTATTTTGACCGGTTGAGTCATAGAGCGAAATATCCATCGGGAAGTACGCAAGTCCGTCAAGAGAACCGTATTTATTAATAAGTGACTCTTCTACTGCTGCCGTAGCTTCGGCGGATTCCGAAATCCGCACGATAAAATTGTCTGTCGAACCGTCAACTGTAATAGATGCCACGTCCTTATTGGATACGCCGTTCTTTGTAATATATATTTTGTTTCCGTTGTTGTCTGCCGTTCCGGTCGAATTTGTTACCGTTCCGGTTGTTCCGGTTGTCGTTGTTGCAGAATTGCTTGGTCTATTTGTTACCGTAGTAGTACTTGTGCTTGTTCCCGGTCTTCTTGAAGGCGTTCTGTCGTCGTCATCATCGTCATCGTCGTCATCATCGCCGACTCTGGTCTTATAATTAGCCGTTACCGTTACATCTGATTCCGGCATGACAATTGTTGTCGTTGATGATGTTGCATTTGCAAAGCCTAAGTTGGTACTGTTGCTCGTCCACTTGCTGAAAACTTTACTTGATGAGTCCGGTGCAAATGCCGAAATCGTTACTGTTTCTCCAGCCTTATACTCGCCTGTACCGCTTCCGTAATTTACCGTAAGCTTATACTTCTTCTTGTTATCATCATCATTGCCGCCCGGCTTATTTCCGCCGTTGTTTCCATCCTTACTGAAGTTTGCCGTTACTTTTACATTTTCGTTTGGCATAACAAATACCGTACTGTTTGCAGTCAGTCCGTCAACAAACAGGTTCGTATGTCCTTTCGGATCCACCGACCAGTACTGGAACTTGCTTCCGTCCGTCTTTGTATCCGCAACAATCGTAATCCGATCACCGCCTTTAGCCGTTATGGAACCTGTTGCTCCGTTTGCCGTACCATTCTCAATTGTCAATGTATATTCATTTCCATCCGGCTCGACAATGCTTGCATCCGGCGTATATACCGCCTGAATAATTCTGTCCTCCGTCACGTTTTTCCAAGGATCTCCCGTTCCGGTAAACTGTGTACCGTCAGCTAAAATACATTTCCATGTTGAGAACTTATATCCTGACCTTGACGGCTCCGGAAGGCATATCGCATCTTCTCCGTGACTTACATACTGCGGATTTGCAACCTGCGGGTCTTTAAGCGTTGAGGTATCATAGTCTATAAATGTAACTTTATGCTTATCCTCTCCGATAAATTCGATATTGTCATAGATTGCCTTCATCTTTAAATAATAATTGTAAATCGCACTGTTTCTTGTACCGGTAGAATCATACTGCGGTCCTCTGATGGTAACCTTTTGTCCGCTTGCCAGGTTAAACGCAGTTTCACCGATTGCACACTGCGGATTCGGTATTGTAACCTCTATTCTGTTGCTGCTTGTATCCAAAAACGCTTCTGCGCCGATTACGGCTATCGTCTCAGGAAGTTTTACCGTATCAAGCTTTGTTGCCTTATAGAAACATCTCTCAGGCAATGTAGTAATCGCAGTCGTACTCAAATCCGCTTCCGTAATTTCATCACAGTATGAAAATGCTTCCTTTGCTATGCTGACAACATCCGCAAGATTTTCATCTCCAGAATCCACACCTACCTTAAATGAAGAATTGTTCGTACCGTTATTTCCTCTTCCCTCAAGACACTCGACAATTTCAAGTCCGGTTGCGCCCTGTTCATTTGTCTTGTTTGTTGTGTACAAAATCATGTTGCCAAACAGTACATACTTGTTTGTGGCAGGAATATCAATCTGTGTCAGACTCCGGCAGTTGCGGTACGGCAGCGCGCCGATTTCCTGCATTTCCTCACCATAGGATGTTTTTAGCAGGTTTTCGCAGCTCATAAACGCATAATCCGGCAGAGACTTCACACTCTTCAAATCAATTGTCGTCAGATTGTCATTACCTATAATTGAGTTTTCCACATAAGCATGACCGTTGTATGTCCGCCATATCACGCCGCTTGTCGTGTCGTCCGGAGCCGTCAGTTTTGCTACGGTTCCGCTAAAGGATGACTCCGCCAAAAATCCGCTGAACAATCCCGCTGTAACGCCTAACTCGTCCAAATCGCTTGGCGCAATATAATCCTTTCCGGAATACACATTCTTTACGTCGCTGTATTTTCCGTATGTCAGTACGTTATTCAGGTTTCTTTGTGCATTGTCGCTTCCGTTTATGGCAACCTCAATCTCCTTGCCGGTCTTCGAACTCTTCTTTGTCTCCGGCGTATATGTTCTCGACAAATATGCGATGTCGCTTGCATTTGCCGAATTGTTATAGTATGCATTGGCATCAATGCTTTCCACGCCCTTTGGTATATTCATAAACAGCGTGTAAAGCACAATATCTTCTTCACTGTAGTAATTATTGATATTATATGGTCTGTCAATATAGTTCGTGGTGCCTCTTAAACCGCTCCATTCTTCGAATTTATCCGTAATGCTGTAACCGGAGTCGCCGTTTGCCCACTTTTTGAGAATTTCCGCATTGACAACATCAATCTCCTCGTAATGCGGATAGTCAATCAATGTGCTCTCGCCTGTCGTGTTATCTCTCAATATCGTCAAGTTGGTCGGTGCGTCCGTTTTATAACAAATCTGAACGCTTGTTCCTGTCATATTCTTGCCTTCCGCACTCATTGCAAGCTTGAAAGGTGCATAGGACGGATGAACCGCTCCGTGGAATATCAGGAAGTCCGAGCCTGTCTTAAATGCATTCTCTTCTATTTCCAAAGCTTCTTCCCAATAAGTATCGTCATCACCGTACAATCCGGTCTTTGTCTGACTGAATATGACATTTTCAAGGCTGTTACAGCCCGCAAATGCATTTTCTCCGATAAATGTAACAGAATCGCCCAACTCTACCCACTGTAACTTTTTACAGTTTTCAAATGCGCTTGCATTGATTTTCTGTACCGTACCGTCCGTAATAATAACTTTATAAATTTTATTCTTTACGTCATCGCCAAAGCAATTATCCGCAATCTCCGTAATCGTATATTTTCCTACCATAGCGGGAATTTCAACCGCAATGGAATCAAATTCACTCTTATTGTTCTCCTCATAGCCTGACAAAATAGCAGTCTTCTCATCGACAATATCAATTGTCGCGATATAATCATCCCTGTTTTCCTGTCCTACGCCGATTTCTATATGATCTACGCCGCTGTCATCCGTAAACATGTAGGGAATTACGCCCGGCTCACCGTTCTCAAGCTTATAACCGGGTACTGCCCTCCATGTGCGCTGTCTCGGTGTTGCCTTCGTATCCCTGCTTGCGCCATGTTCCGGTCCTCTCACATAGAACTCTGAATTCATAACTTCCCTAAATAATTCTCCCGGAACATAGTCGGCATCATAAGCATTTTCCGGAAATACAACGTATTCCAGCGCCGTACATCCTGCCAGCGTATGGTCAGGTATCAGCTTATTTTTCGCACCGTTTCCCATTCTGCCGGGGAATGTAACCGTTTTTAGGTTTTCTCTTCCCGCGAGAATATAATCGCTTTCCAGTAAAACGTCTTTTTCGTCCTCATAAATAATCTGATTCATGTAGGAAGGGAACGCAAAGTTCTCAAGCGCTCCGCCGCTCTGATTTGCCGTCAGCGCAAATATCGCCTCACCCATCTTAAAGTTTGTATTCTCACCTGCAAAATTAACCGCGCTTAATTTATCGCATCCAAAAAATGCGTACGGTTCGATTGTCAGCGTATCATTTCTAAGTCCGCCCATCGTCATGCTCGAGATGCCCGAATAATAGAGACAGCCTGCACCGATTAACTTTACATTCTCCGGAAATACAATGTCGCTGAGCAGCGTATTATAAAATGCCATACAGCCGACTGTTTCCAGCTTTGAGTTCGCACTTGTAAATTTCACGGATGAAAGTTTTACACAGCCTGAAAATGCTTCATCACCCAAAATAGAGCATTTGTCATCATTAATCGTCACGTCTTTTAAGTTTTTGCAGTTTGCAAAAGCGTTTGCACCGATAAATTCAACGGAACCCGGAATTGTCAATACACCGATTTCACCATAATTATCGGGCGTGTGATCTTCCTTTGGGTTAAATGCGTCAGACTTGATACCTTTTATCGTCACCTTGCCGCTTGTCAGATAATCATTACTATCATTTTCCTGACTTCCCATAGGACCTAATCCGCTGACATTAACCGGAATGTACACAATTCTTCCGGCTTCGTTTGTCAGGCGCTTTAACTCATATCTTTCCAGATCGCCTCCGTTGCTCTCCTGGCTTTCCAGTCTTTGACATATTGTATAGTCAATAATATCCTGAAGTCCGTTTCCGTCCTCATCTACCTGCGATTCATCACTTCTTATTTTCTCATACGTCATGGAAAAGGTATCACTTGGAACGGTTAAGCCGCCAATTCCAGTAACAGCATTCTCCCAGTCTGTCACATCCTGCTCTGTATGTGTTGCGGCAGCGTCAATTCTGTCCAACACATCCGTAAACGCCTTGAGTTCATCATTGTATGTACTGAGTGTATCCAAATATGCCTCTAAAGAAGACGGTGCATACTTTGTCAGAATATCTTCAGCATTTGGCGCAGTACCGCTGTTCTTTGTATACTTGTTAATTCCCTTCGCATCCGTGTAGGAAATATCTGTTGTAACGCCAGACTGAACGGATGACGTCGGCGAATCCACTGACATTGTCGTAGCGCTTGTAGGAGTCACCGTTCTCGTTTCAGTTGTACCGTCAGCCAATGTCACTGTCAGACTGGTTTTGGTATAGTCTTTCTTTGTTGCGCCATATTTCAGACTGTACTCCTCCGAAGCAAACGCTGTATTCACCGCAGTAATATAACTGTCATCCATCTGAACATAATCATAATATTCCGTTTCATATATGTCAAACTTTTCCCTGTCCTTTGCAAAGACACTCTTTGCGATCATTGCGCTGCTTCCGTTTGAATCAAGCCAGACTTCATACGCATCAATAAACGAATCGCCTTCTATATGCTGTACCGTCTTTACTTTGGAATCGGAAAAACTATTTTCATAATTAGTGCTGTCATATTTCTTTAAGCTTTCTTTTAATTCATTATTTGACAGAAGATATTTGTCCGCTTCTTCCAGCAGCTTTACGTCTCCTGCAATTCCGGATGCCTCCATCGAACCATAGTTTTCTACCGGTATCGCCGCAACGACAACCGCCATCACCAAAGTTATGGAAGCTATGGTACGTTTTACTCTCCTTCTTAACTTATAGTTCTTTTTCCTCTTGTTAATTGTCATATTACTTCTCCCCGTTTTCCTATTGAATTACTTAATCTTTTTTGCCACCACGACAAACCGTCCTTTATTCTCCTGATAATCGCAGGTAGAAAGTGTAAGAAGTCTGTCACCGTATGCGGCCGTTACTCCCGTGTCATATAGCGACAATGCTGCCATCTCATTTAAGTAAGAATTAAATTCCTTATCAGAGACCGCATTGATAAACTGATAATACTTAAAGTTTACATCCTCCTCCGAGTAAACCTTAGAGCGAAACACATACATAACCTGATACGTACCCTTTTCATATATCGTATCAAACTGTATGAGCGGATGCTCCTCGTAATATGCCTTCTGACTGTATTTATTCAGTGTTCCGAACATCTTTCCCGACTTCATGTGATGTCCATACAGGATAATGTTATCACAGCCCTTTATGACATCACACTGATAGTCCATAAAAATACATCCGTTCTTATCCTCCTCCTGATTGAAGTTATGATCGAGATAATATTCGTTATTGACTGTCTGCATAACAGGATAGTCAATAATTGTATCGTCAATTTTCACCCATCCGATTAGCTTTTTGTTCTTATTTAATATTGCCTGATACTCAGGAAGCACGTCTGGAGTTTCCATATCATCATCCGTATAGTGAATTTTCACCTCTTTGGAATTTGACGGATATGCACTGGCGCCCGCTTCTTTTAACGCCACCAGCTCCTCAAATTCTCTCGTGCTTTTTGCCGAAACCTGATAATATGCCCCCAAATATCCAAAACTTACCAAACAAAGCAGCACGCATGCCGCCACCATGATCCTTCGCTTTCGTTCTCTTTTTTTCATAATAAGAAGGATTTCCTGCTGCATATCCTTGTCCATATCTTCAAGCCTGACTCTGCCCTGATCTGTCCGGAGTGTCTTTTGTCCGCCCTTTAGCAGGTTCTTTACTTTTTCGATTTCCTGCTTTCTCTTTTCCTTTTGCAGCCGTTCCTGTTCCGCCTTTTTCGCTTTTTCCTGCACAATCCGCTGATAAAGTTCGTAGATATTGTCATCAAACTGTCTGCCGACTATGGATTCAAACTGATGCTTGCCCTTCTTTAATTCCATATACAACTGTTCAATGTCCTTTGGATTATCCAAATCAAAATCACCAGTAATGGAATCAATGAGCTGTTTGTCTCTAAGCGCTGCCTGATACTCTTCCTCACTGCGAAAGCGCCTTCCCTCAATTGTCCATTGCAATTTTGCCATGTCCTCTCCCCTTCTAACCAAATATCCATTTACATAAACCTTTTATCTTAATAAGTTTACATATATATTATTATTGTACTATATTTTCTGTTAATTTCAAGTGTTTTTCTAATTTTTTATACAACTTTGTCTATTTCTTCGCGTGCAGCAATATTATGTAAACAAAACGCAGGTTTTCCGCCCGCGTTTTGCTTCTTTTTATCCATTTTTTATTTTACCGTGATTGTCACATTAACCGTTGCAGGCTTCGCATCAATGTCCGCATCCTTAAAATGAACCTGACACGTCAATTTATAAGTGCCTTTCTTCATATTTAGTCTGTCGCCCGCCAATGCAAAGCTTATCGTACCGTTTCGAATCAGGTCGTTTGACAGAGAAAACTTCTCGGCATCCTGCCCTTTCATATTAAATGTAACGCCTGATATACTATTTACGCCGATTGAACTGTCCTTAAAGGAAAGCGCCGTGACATATTTGTTTGCATTGGTTCTGTACAAATTGCCTTCCTTCGGGGTTAAAATAATCTTTGGCAGCTTATTAACCGGCTTTACCTTAACAACCGATTCTATTTTGTATCCGTTTTCCAACGTAGACAAAACCGTCACCTGATACGTTGTCTTGCTTGACATTCCGCTGACACCCGTTCGGGCTTTTACCTCTACCTTGTTATCCTGATTAAGCACAGCCGTAAAGAATTTCTGATTATCGCCTGTTACGCTCACGGATTTCACACGGGATTCGATGCCGGAAACCTTAGGCGTGTATACAACAGAAGTCGTATTTCTTTCGATCAGGTTAATTTTTCCTTTCGGTGAGGCAAGCGTCACCTTCGCCGCCTTTTCATCCACAATCTTAATCGTAAATGTTGCCTTTTTGATTGTTACACTACTCTCCCCGACCATAATGGACGCATACAGATTTAATTTATAGCTACCTGTCTTAAAAGCGCTCTGCGCATCTTTTACCAAGCCAAGATTAATCGTCTGCTTCTTCGCATCAAACCCATAAGACAGAACGCCTTTGTCAATCAGCTGCTGCGCTGTTCCGTCATGAACAATGCTGGTAATCCTGACATCATTTCCGCTGACGGAAACCGGAATACTATTGATTCCGTGATCCCTGATATTCGTACCCATGTTTAGAGTAAGCTGTTTGCTTCCAAGTGCAAGCGTTAAAAGCTCCGGCGCCTTGACGTATGTAATTTTGCCTTTTACATCGACAGACTGCGTCCAGTCTCTGTTTGTTAATGCAACCGCATATGCAGCATTCTTATTACCAAAATAAATTACGTCCATACCGCCGCCCGCATTGATAACAGGTACGGTTAAACCATCCACAGGCTTTGACATCGTAAGCCCCATTGTCGCACTTTTCAGGGTAAGCTTCTCTTTGGTTTTTGTATCCACAACATTCACTACCCCTGATGCCATGCCGGGACATACCGTAAGACCCGTAAGGCTCAGACTCGGCTTTTTATTCTCTGTCTTGACTTTAACATCAATATACTGCGGCTGGCTGTACCCGGCAAAGTTAATCTGCAGTCTTGTTTCCAGGCGCGGCGATTTCGAAGCCGTAAACAGACCGATTGTCGTACTGTCAAGCGTTCCTTTTGTACTGAAGGTTACCGTTGCATTGTTTTTGTGATATATTCCATAGAACCGTTCCTTATACGCCGGTCCCACATCCTTAACGGACTCTATTTCATACTTACTTGATATGGTATAAACCGCCTCTGCATCCGTATAAAACAGATTTGCCTTTTTCTTTAATTTAATGGATGCCGTAGGCACCGCCACTTCCGTAACAATTGTTACAGGATACTGATAACGCCCACCTTTTGTTGTCTCGATTTCCAGTATGGCGTTCGTCGTCGTTTTCTTATCATATCCCTTTGCAGGCGAATTGTCCTTAATCGTCATGGCAGACATACCGTTTACCGGAAGCTTCACCGCAAAGTTTGGGGATTCTGCCTCCTGCTCCAACACTCTTACTTTTCTGATTGTATTGCCGTTTTGCTCCTGTAAACCGAACTTCGTCCCAATTGCATTGTTTTTATTGACCGTAATCACCGCAGTCTCAAGCACAGGTTCATAGTCCATTACGTTAATCGTCAAAGTTCCCGCAAATGCACCCGGATCTGTCGCAGTAGCCGTTATCCGCACAATACCGACACGCTTAATGGTAAGCACTACATTACCGTTTTTATCCGTAATCAGTTCGCCGGTCTTTTTGTCTTTGGTAAAGGACGCAACCTCCTCATCGCTTGACTGCCATTCAAACGCAATATTTTTTGCCGGCACTTCGTTAATCGTCGCCTCAAGCCCGATTGAAACCGGATACTTTCCGTTTACCTTCTTAACCTCATTGACATCCAATTCCATCCGTTTGCTGTCCGGCAAAAACGTAAAGCTTTGGTCACCCGTTTTTAACGGTGTCAGAATAATATTGTCCACACAGTCTTCTACCGGAACGGTAATGCTGAAAGTCTTTGCAAGCATGTCGCTGCCTTCAATGGTTCCATTATCAATCGACAACGTGAAGCGGAATTCTGCCGTACCGCCTTCCGTTTCCTCCTTTGTTGCAATGACAATCTGCTCCTTGTCTACCGACACGATTGCCGCAAGCTCTTCATCCGTAACCTTTACACAGTTTACGCTGAGTCGCTTGTCAATTTCTTCCCACTTGATACTGCGTCCTACATATTCATAGGTAACACTGAAGTTCTCTTCTTTTCCTCTGTTAATCAGATTTCTGCCGTCGATGTTGATTCCCGTAATCCGTGTTACCGCAACAGGAAGCCGCGCGGAAAATGTCTTATACCCCTCCTGTGTATAGGTCGCTCCATAATATTGAACGGGCGCATCATCGCTTGCGGAAAGACTAATCGTACCGTCATCCCATTTCCAACCTTCGGGAAGCTCACAGTATTCCAAAGTCCTGTCAACATTCTCAATATAACTGCTGATTCCTGCCTCCGCAATTTTTGCTTTCTTTTCCGTCAGCGAAAAGAGTCCTGTCACGGAAACAGACATGCTGGTAACATGCGTTGTTCCATTCAGCGAAACACGCAAAATTGCCGTTCCCGGACCCATTGCGGTGATTCTCGCCGTAGTTGCCGTAAGCTGTTTTACATAAAGCACGCTTTGGTCGGACGAAGTAAAGGTCATTCTGTGGGTATCATCCTCCGAACCGCTCGGCAGCGTAAATACTTCCACAACAAACGTGTCTCCTGCCCACATCTTCCTGCTCGAAGTGTTTAAGACAATCCCGTCTACCTTTGCCGTGACCGTCACAATAATCGTTTTTTCCACACCGTCTGCAAAAATCGTAACGACGGTCGTTCCTGTCTTTTCCGCAGCGCTGACGATCGCCTTATTGGGATCCTTCTCGTCTGCCGTAACCGTCAGGATGCTTTCATCCGAAGCCTCAAAAGTCGGCTTCTGCTTATTTCCGGTAACCGTGATTTCTGCCGTATCTTCTCCCTGTGTACCAAGGAACAAAATGTTTGTCGTTATCTCCACTTGAAAATCATTTTGTACGGTTTCCTCACGGTATCCGATTGTCACTCTCGGATACGTCCTGCCCCATCCGTCTCCGTCGGAGATTACCATATCATAAAGTGTATCCTTATTGGGGAGTTTGTCATAAAACTCTTTTGTAAAGTAATAGTAGTCATTTTCCGTCGCTGCCGTGATTGTCAAATCCGCAAGCACCGTTGTGTCGTTGGGTGCATATAGATTCACCGTTGCAGGAAGCGTCATATACTGAAGATTAATTCCTACAACCCTGTTATTTGCCGTTACTTTAATCGGCATACCTTTATTAAATGCAATGGTTTTAAGTTCACCTTTCTCCTTTTGTCCATCCGTATAATACGGTTTTGTCATATCCGACATCAGGAACGGATACCCCTGCTCCGCATAATCTTTGTTTTTATGTGTGAGTAATACATAATAATCCCTGAACGCTTTTGTTCGTTTCAGTCCCGTTACTTCCATATAGATACTGTCAGAGTATCTGTTTGTAATAACGGCTTTGAGATCCTCTACCTCTCTCCCGCCTGTTTCCGTAAGCTTAATGTCAAAATCATCTTCCTCGGAACAGTTCGGTGTCTTTATGTAAACCTGCATCACATCATCATTCACCCATGATATGGAATACTCATCAAGGATAAATTTATTGCCTTTAGAAGCGACTATCTCAAACTGATAAGTATCAATACTGCTTGTTACTTCATCTTTCGTTTTAAAAATTTCAACGGTATACTTGCCAATATCAAGCTTCTGTGTCGGAATCACAACCTTTATGCTGGTTCCCCTGCCTGCGTCTTCCCTGAGCCATTCCGTCGCTGAAATAACCGCATCCCTTGAAGTTCCGTTTTCGGAAGTAATTTTTGCGGACAAGTCGCTGCTGGTAATTCCCGCTTCCTCATAATAGTAATAGAAGTAATGGCGCTCCGCATTTTTGGAAATCACTTTCGGCGCGTCCCATCTGTTGGTGTCCAAAACCTTTGCATCTACATTAAATACCGGAGAATATAACGGATCCTTTATCCCATTAACCACGAGCTTGACGTAATGCTTTCCTGCTGTCAGCTTATTTTGCGGAGTAAGATATATTAAGCTTTCCGTCAGGGAATTTACCGTAGTAGGATTTCCGTCTGTGCCATCCTTGTTCTCAACAATACTGAACTGTGTCCTTTTACCGCTCAAATCCGTCGTTACGCCTGCCTCCACTGCTTTGAGTACAGGATTATATTCGGCATAATAGATACCGGACTGAACTGTAGTGGTAAATTCGCTCTTCGAAAACCGAATGTTATTTCCCCGGAAAGAAACATAAATATCCTCTCCTGCCTTCGGCCAGTTTCCTATTTTTTGGAATTTTACAATGTATCCCGACCAAACGTCTTTATAGCTCACCCTCGTGGAAGAAAGCGGCGAACCCGATGCGGAGCCTGCACGGAAATTGTAAGTAACCTTGGACGGGTCAAATCCCGAACCCTGAATAAAAAGATACGCATAAGGGCTTGTATTGTCGTAATCAGTTGCTATGGTACAATTCGTGACAACGGCATCGGAGGTAATGGAAACGGCATCACTCAAATCCATTGTCTCGCCATTGTCAAAAACAATGTGAAGATTATAATTGCCCAAATCAATCGCATTTTTTAAATTTTTCAGCACCCAGGCGCTTTTATACAACAGTACGCCGCTTTGCGGAAGTATTGCTTTGGGAATCTCATAGTCGCTGCAAATTCCGGTATAACGCGGATCTGTATTGGTTGTCGTCTTCGCGGGTTTGCTGTCATCCGTCGGGGCAGCCACTGTCTCACCGTTGTTGGCAAGCGCCATTGTTTCAATATCGTCCGCCGTATTAAAAACAACCACCTCAACACTGTCATCTGACACGCCCATATAATATGGCGTCTTTTCAAGGAATATGTCCTGCTCCTCTACCGCGAAAACACCCTCTCTTGTTACCAATTCCCGGATACCGCCTCCGGCAGTTGTTTTTGACAAGGTTATTGAAATATTATGGGAATCGGTGTTTGCACTGGCTAAATCGCCCTTCTCAAAAATGAGAATATAATATCCCTCATGCGATTCATCCTTATAAATCCTGCCAAACGGCTCAGGAGCATTTACACCGCAAACCTTTTCATCAATGGCAAACTCCATTATCACATCATCGGGTATCTCACATCCGCTTAGCTTTGCAATAATATACAGTGTATTTCCATAATAATAATACGTTTCTTCCGTTGCCATGCGAAGCGTTGTATAGTCGATCAAATCATCATCCGCAACCGGAACTGCAGTTTGATTCTCCTGCGTCTCGCTTTCTGTCATTTCCGTTTCCGACGCTGCGTCCTCGCTTACTGCTTCCTGCGAACTGTCACCCGTTGCGGTTTCGGTTTCTGTCAAAACGGTTTCCGATACTTCTGTCTGCTGTGTTTCCGGCTCTTCTGCAGTCTGCGTCGTAGTTTCTGTCTGCGCCGTGGCTTCTGTCTGCTGTTCCGCCTCCTGCACTGACGTATCCGTCTGTACTTCGCTTTCCGGACTCGCTGCCAATTCCTCAGTTTCAGGCACTGCCGTCTCTGACAACATGGTTTCCTCCGGTATCTCCTCCGATTCGTTTTGCACTTGTGTTTCCGCAGCGCCTATGCTCTCACTGGCAAATACATTGATTGGAATTGTCTGAAATATCATACCTGCACATAGAATACCTGCCAGCAGTTTTTTCCGTAATTTCGGTGCTTTCATGGATAAGTCCTCCTTCATTTCCTTCTATTTTCAGTCTTTAGACTATATGGCTGCATATTATCTATCATTATACAATATTTTTCGGACACATTCAATTAAATATCAAGCGAAAATATGAAATTCATCGTTTTATCTTTACTTATTTTTCCTATGTCAAAACCTTATGTAAATGCCTGAATTATGGGCATTTTTTATGTTATCCGCTGCATACATTTTTCCTTCTTTTCACAAAAATAATCTTCTGGCTGTAACACTTTTTCACCTTACACATATAGTATAGAAAAACACTTCTTCGGAGGTACTCAACATGAGCGAATTATCAGCAAGCAACTGTGGCTGCAATCAGACACCAAACTATTCGGAGTGCGGCTGCGGCTGTGGCAACAACAACGGATTTGGAAGCTGGATTTGGATTTTAATCCTTCTTTGCTGCTGCGGCGGTTCTAACGGCATGTCTTTCTTCGGAAACAACGGCTGTGGCTGCGGATGCGGCAATGACAACGGCTGCGGATGCGGTAACGGATGCGGCAACTGGATTTGGATCTTAATTCTCCTTTCTTGCTGCGGCGGCTCAAATGGCTGCGGATGCTGCTAAAACGAACGCTTTTCGTTTCGGAGGGCTCGGTCTGTGTACACGGGCCCTCTTTTTACAATCTGCAGACCGGAGAAATCTTTTTATTGTGGGAATATCCGCGATCTCTTTATCATATGATTTTATGAATACATACACCCTACGGCATCCTTACAGCTGCCGCGTCAATCAGATTGGAGGTTTGAAACACTATGGATGACAATGATTATGTGCTGGCATTTGACCATTTTTATACCACCAATCATATTCAAATCCTGAAATCACTTATTCCCTTTATGGAGGGTGAACAAGCCGGCATGCTGCCTGCCATTGTTAAATACATGGAATTGCAGTATACGCTGTCGCTTATCGAAAAAGGAAGTAAGCCTACGGGAAATGTTGGAATTCATGCATGCAGCAAAGGTCAGGATGACAAGGACACGAAGGGAATTGAAGATAACATCGAACAGATTTACAACGCCGTACACCGCTATCTTGCGCCAAACGAAGAAAAACTGTTTTCACAGCTTATGTCCGCGATGCGCACAATGAAAAATATGCGTGAAATGCAGCAGATGCTTGAAATGCTGCAAAGTCTGAATCCCGAGACCGACGGCACGGCAAACACCGGCGGATTCGGCGGTATTGATATTAACGAAATTATGCAGATGTTCAATCAAAATGGAGGCTGACCGATATGGACGCAAATAAAGAATGGATGAAAGACCCTGCGCTTACAGGAATCGACAAGGCAAAACTCTCATTTCTTGAGAAACTTTTTATGCAGAGCGCTTCGATTGATATGTCAAACCAAAAAGAAATGCTGCCCTTTCTGCTTTCGCTTTCCAAGCTAAGCCGTGAGAACAACATTTCTTTTGATAAAGAAGAAATTACGCTGATTTATTCCATACTTCAAAAATATTCCAGCAAGGAAGATATTGCTAAGATGGAGAAAATCTCTTCCGCCTTCCATTTCCAGTAAGCACAAGCAGCATTCCCGCTGAAAACAGTACACATACCAAAAGCATACGATACGCAACCGGGTCGCCTGTTTTTGGCGTGGAATCCTTGACATGCCGTGCACCTGACGGTGCGCTTTCCGCAGTGGCATTCGATTTTGAAGTCGTTTTTGAAGTTGTTTTTGCTTTTACAGCCGGCGCAGTGCTGCCGCCCTGCGATGCAGGCTTTTGTGACGCAATCGCATCCGATGCCATCGGCGCCTGCGATGCCGCCGTCTGCTGTGTCTCACCTACCGTAACGGAATTGGCGCCGATTCCAGTCGTCTCTATTCCTGCAGCAGGCGTACCGGATGCCCCCAGCGTTAACCCTGACGGTGCCGTATTTGGCGCTGTGCCCGTACCTGTGGCAGCCGGCGCTGTTTTTGCCGTACCTGTGTTTTGGCTGACTGCCGCGCCAAGTGTAATCCCTGTATCTTTTTGTGAATTGATGACACTTACAGAATCACTTTTTGTCTGCTCCTTGTCCGAAGATTCCGAACCTTTCTCGTATACAAGATGCTTATATTTTGCTGCAAGCTCTTTTGCAATTGTAATCGCACGGTCTGATTTTGCGGTAATTGTAACATCCTTTGAAGCCTTTTCGAATCCGCTGAATGCATCTTCGTCTACATCCGTAAGCGAATCGGGAAGCGCTATACTTTTGACCGCATTGATATTTGTAAATGCATCTTCACCAATTACCTTTACCGTTTCCGGTATTTTTACGCTGCCCGCGCTGCCGCTGTACTTATAAAGTACTGTCTTGTCCGCATTCATTGTAAAACCTGATGTTGTGGCATACCACTTTTTGTAGAGGGTGAGATTTTTCTTAACCTCCTTCGGATTCCCGCCTGACCCTGTTCTTTCATATTCTGTAAGACAGTTTTTATCTGTGTACCACTCGGAATCCGTGTTATAGCCGGAATATTTAAAAACCGCATCATCGCCGTATTCTGGATATGCTTTTTTCGAAATTCCTTTCCCTTTCTCCACCTTCATCTTAACACTTTCTGCACGGTCATACTCTTTATCACCATATACTCCGCTGTACTTTCCGCCATTCATATGGAATGTCACGGTATAGCCTTCGGATTCCCACTGTGCATAGAGCGTCAGATTGCCAGACAAAGGCTTTCCCCATGTCACATATTTCTCGGAATCCTCCTTGTCCAAAAACCACCCTTGAAATGTTTTCCCTTTTATGGTTGGTTTTTCTTCCGGTTCGGTCAACGGCTCATCCTCATAAAGTTTTACCTTCTCAGGCACATTGTCTGCCCCGTCCGCAACAAAAGTCACATAAAAATAATCTTTCATGCTTCTGTCCCATTTTGCGTAAATGACAGTATCGCCCTCCACGGTATCACTCGCAAAATTCCACTCCGTCGTACATGCCGAATCTTTATACCAGCCGTCAAACACATATGTGATTTCCTGCTTTCCGCTATCAGATTCCACTGTATAGCTGCCTTTCGTCAAAATTTGGGGCTGTTCGCCTGAAATCGACACAAGCTCCGAAACAGTGCTGTGTGCGGCAACCGTACGCTTTTCACCCAAAATACCCGAAATTCCCGTGTCGAAAGTCACCGTGTACTCCCGCTTCTCTTCCTCAGCCGGATTTGTTTCGGTCTGCGGCTGTGTTTCTTTTTGCTCCTCCGATACAGTCTGCGTTTCTGTTTCCTTGTTCTCATCCGCCTGATGATCGCTTTCTTCGGCTTGTTCTTCTGCGGTATAATCGATTCCTGCGATTTCCTCAACTTTATCAACATCTAGGTAAGAGCTGTAGACAAACTGTTCATAACGCTCAGCAAGCTTTTGTGCCATTTCGCTTGACTGCGAAGATACATTGTCATAGATGTAAATAATACTGTTCCCCTGAGCTGCACCGCTAAAAGCATCGTCATATACGGTTTCAATATCCTTCGGCAAGATAATGCCCCTGATATTCTCAACACTGTCAAACGCATTGGGTGCAATCGTTGTCACGCAATCCGGTATCTGCACCAGCTTCTCGTCGCCATCGTAGCGGTACAGTACTGTCTTATCCGGATTTAAGCAAAAACCGCCTTCCGTATTGTACCACTTCTTATATATGGTAACGCTCTCTGAAATTTTGCTGTCGCCGTTAAATTCCTCGATGCATTCCTTATCCGTATACCACTTTCCGTTTTCCGTCTCGTAGCCAGCATAGGATGCATACTGGTCGTCAGGATAGTTGTCGATTGTCTTATTGTTATCAATCACCAAAACCGGTGTTTGATTATTAAAGCTGTAGCCGTTAAACTCCCCGTTAAACTCCCCGCCGTTCATGCTAAAGGTAACCGTGCTTGTCTCATCCGCCTGCGCATTTGGCATCGGTATCTGCGATAAGACTACTGCCAAAATCATAAGGCTTACTCCCAACATGTTTTTTAATCTGCGATACATTGTGCTCCTCCCCCTAATCCATTTTTTTCGCAATCACTACAAACCGTCCGTCCTGCGTGTAATAGTCACAGGTGGACAAAATCAGACAAGAATCGCCGTATTCAAGACGTTCCTTTGTCGTGTAAAGCGCATTCTGCTCTATATTTTGTTGAAACTCGTCAAACCGTTCCTTTGTACTGATGTCAATCGCGTCATAATATCGGAATACGTCTTCATCCTCGTAAGCCACTTCCGAAAGCATTGCCGCCACAACACGATACGTTCCTTCCTCATAAAGACTGTCAAATTTTATCGTCTGATGCTCTATGCCAAAATCCTTGTCTTTATAATTCTTGAGCGTGCCAAACATCACGCCGGTGCGCATGTTATGCCCATATATAATAATGTTTTGCCCACTCTCAAGCACGTTGCTGCGATAGTCCAATATCAGAAGTCCGTTTTTATCCTCCTGTCCGTTGAAGTTCTTATCCAAATAATAGTCATTATCACCTTCCCTTGACATTACGGGATAATTGATTTTTGTGCCTTCAATGGTAAGCCAGCCTGAAAAATCATTATTTTCCTCATGCAGCGCCGTAAACTTACTCAAAATAACAGGTTCCTGCGGCTCCTCTCCCTCCTCCGTTGACGGCGGCACACCTGCCTGCTCCATAGCGGCTGAAGGTGTTTGGGTATGATCTGCATCGACAGCCACACGAATTTTATCCTGCAGCTTTTTTGTCTGATAATTTGTCCGCAAGTCAAGCAGCAAATTCCAGTTTAAGAACACGATACAAAGCAAAAGAACGGTCACAGATACCACAACTGCAATTTTTCTGTTTAAATTGAGCAGCCGCTTCGCATTGCGCCTTCTTCTTTCTTTCGCAAAAAGTTTTTCGTCAATCTGTTTTCGCTGCGCTTCGGTTGTATTGCGCAGGATCTGTTCCCAAAAGGCCTCCCCTTTACTGCTTTGAAATGTGATATTGTCTGCTTTTATTTTATAGTAAATTTCCTGTGCAAGCTGCAAGGTAAGCTGCTTTTTCCCATGCATCAGCCTGCTGATAAGCCGCAGATCGAACTCCAATGCCTCAGGGTCATAGCCTGTGCCATATTCACTATTTTTTTCCATAAATACACCTTATACTTTTTATGTAACCTTATAATTACATCTAATATAACACAAAAAAAAGGAATTGTATATACAATTCCTAAATTTTTTTTAAATATTTGTACCAATCTCCATCCATAACATCCTAGACAAATCGCATGCAACAGGAGCCATTAAGATAATAAACTCCCTGCAAATCCGCATCACTGCCTCATTATTGCCAATTTGGACATTTGTCTTACCGGTGCTGCCATCCTCCCGCGTACTCCAAGCCTTCTTCGGCACGGCTTCACTGACGGCATGCTTTCTAATCTGCGTCACAATCTCACCGATTTTCAATTCCCTCTGCAATACATTTAAAAGTTCCATCAACGCAGAAACAAAATTGTGACGGTTTGTTATCGTATTTTCACGATTGAGACATTGCGCGATTTTCTTTTGTGTCTGCTCCAACGCCTGCCTCATTGTTTCAATGCTCTTTTCAGACGCCGAACAATACCCGCCCCGCCTGTTCCATACCGACGCTGCGAGAATCATCCGCCTGTATCTTCCAAGAAACTTGTACATTCCCTCAAGCGCCCCCTCATTCCAGCTTTCGTAAAAAGGTGCGTCATGCTCCTTGGGCGTATTTTCAAAAAGCAGATAAAGCCGCAGGCAGTCCGTCCCGTAATCCATTATCAGATCGTCATCAAAAACCTTACTTCCAGTTTGACTAACCCAGTCAAATAATGCCCGTGCCTGATCGCTTTTATACAGGAAGCTGTCGGGAATATCGCACCCCGACAGCTTTTTTGCATTGTATTCAATTTCCCTGTGATTAAGCGGTGTTAAAATCTCATCCATTCCTATCTCACTACAATGTTAAGAATCCTGCCCTTAACATAAATTTCCTTTACAACCGTCTTTCCTGCCATAAGGTCTGCAATCGCTTTGATTTCATGCGCCTTTTCCTTCACGGAATCCTCCGCCTCATCAAGTTCTACCATAAGCGTCGCCTTGACCTTACCGTTAATCTGAACCGCAATCTCGACATTTGCTTCAACCGTCTTTGCCTCGTCAAATTCCGGCCACTTCTGCTGATAAACTCTGCCTTTTCCTGCAAAATTGATTTCCCAAAGCTCTTCCGTCATGTGCGGAGCCACTGGATTTAACAACAGGATTAACGTCTCATACTCTGCCTTTGTCACGCTGTTTGCCTTATAAAAATCATTGACAAGCGCCATCATCGCCGCAATCGCCGTGTTGAATTTCAGTCCCTCAAAGTCGTTTGACACTTTCTTAATCGTCTGATGCATCCTTGTTTCCATCTCGCCGCGGTATGCATCGCCGTCAATCAGCATATCCTGAAGCTTCCATACCCTGTCAAGGAACCGGCGGCAGCCCTTTACGCCCTCCATACTCCACGCGGCGCTTAAATCAAATGCACCGATAAACATCTCGTAGGTTCTAAGCGTATCCGCACCAAATTCATTTACCACATCATCGGGATTAACGACATTTCCCCTTGATTTTGACATCTTCTCGCCGTTCTCGCCCAAAATCATACCGTGGCTCGTACGCTTTTTGTACGGCTCACTGCACGAAACAAGCCCCTGGTCATAGAGAAACTTATGCCAAAATCTTGAGTATAACAAATGCAGCGTCGTGTGTTCCATACCGCCGTTGTACCAGTCAACCGGCATCCAGTAGTCAATCGCCTCTTTGCTTGCAAACGCCTCCTGATTATCCGGGTCAATGTAGCGCAGAAAATACCATGAAGAACCCGCCCACTGCGGCATGGTATCCGTCTCGCGCTCCGCCTTGCCGCCGCACTTGGGACATGTCGTTTCCACCCAGTCGCGCATTGCCGCAAGCGGCGACTCACCCGTATCGGTCGGCATATAGCTGTCAACCTCTGGAAGCCGCAGCGGAAGTTCGCTCTCGTCAAGCGGCACGTACCCGCAATGCGGACATTTTACAATGGGAATTGGCTCGCCCCAGTAGCGCTGACGCGAAAATACCCAGTCACGGAGCTTAAAATTAACTTTTTTGTGACCGATACCCTTTTCCTCAAGCCACTTCGTAATCGCTGCTTTGGCGTCCTTTACCTCTAAACCGTTCAAAAAGTCCGAATTGCACAGCGTCCCTGTTGCCACGTCCGTAAACGCCTCGTTCTGCACATCTCCGCCTGCCACAACCTCTATAATAGGAAGTCCGAACTTCTTTGCAAAATCCCAGTCTCTTGTATCATGCGCCGGAACCGCCATAATTGCGCCCGTTCCGTAAGTCATCAGTACGTAATCGGAAACCCATACCGGAATTTCCTTGTTATTGACCGGATTGATTGCCGAAATCCCTTTCAGGCAAACACCCGTTTTATCCTTTGCAAGCTCTGTACGCTCAAAGTCAGACTTTTTCGATGCCTGCTCGCGGTAGCCTGCCGCTTCGTCATAGTTTTCGATGTCCGCTTTATATTTTTCAATCAGCGGGTGCTCCGGCGAAATAACCATGTAGGTCGCACCGAAAAGCGTATCCGGTCTTGTCGTGTAAACAGTCAGCGTCTCGTCTTTGTCCTTGAGTTTAAAGTTGACCTCTGCACCCTCTGAGCGTCCGATCCAGTTTTTCTGCGAAACCTTTACCTTTTCAATATAATCCACGTCGTTTAAACCGTCGATCAGCTTGTCCGCGTACTCGGTAATTTTCAGCATCCACTGCGACTGCATTTTGCGGATTACCTCCGAACCGCAGCGCTCGCACACACCGTTTACAACTTCCTCGTTTGCAAGTCCGACCTTACATGACGTACAGAAGTTAATCGGCATCTCGCTCTTGTATGCCAACCCTTTCTTGAACAACTGTAAAAAAATCCACTGCGTCCACTTATAATAATTTTCATCCGTCGTGTTAATCTCTTTCGACCAGTCAAACGAATAACCGAGCGCCTTTAACTGCTCTTTAAAACGTGCCACATTGTTCTTTGTGACAATCTTCGGATGAATTTTATTCTTAATCGCATAATTTTCCGTCGGAAGTCCGAACGCGTCCCATCCCATCGGGAACAGAACGTTGTAGCCCTGCATTCTGCGCTTCCTCGAAACAATGTCCATTGCCGTGTAGGGTCTTGGGTGACCTACGTGAAGTCCCTGTCCGGAAGGGTAAGGGAATTCAACAAGCGCGTAATATTTCGGCTTTGACTTGTCAATTCCGACTTTAAATGCCTCCTCGTTATCCCATATATCCTGCCATTTTTTCTCAATGTCCTTTGGCGAATATTCTCTGCTCATATATTTTACTCCTTTAATCGTTAATCTTTTCACACTATATTGGCAAACTTGTCTTTATTGTAGCGCAATTACTTTTATATTGCAAGCCTTGCTTTCCTACTTTTCCGCACCCGCCTTGAAATTATATACAGGCTTTAGAATACGCTCCACCGTCACCGTTTCCCCGATAACCTGTAATATTTCCTCCATCTTCCGGTACGCAAACGGCGATTCGTCGAGCGTATCCTTATTTATGCAAATCGAATGAATGCCCTCCATCGCCTTTTTAAATTCGGAAACCGTATGATGCTCCTTAACTTCGGAGCGCTTGTAAATCCGCCCCGAACCGTGCGGCGCGGAACAGTTCCAGTCCTCGTTGCCAAGTCCCGTTCCAAGGATAATCCCGTCACGCATGTTCATCGGAATGATAACACGCTCTCCCATCTTTGCGCTGATTGCGCCCTTTCGCAAGACGGGCGTTTCACCCGAAAAGTCAATATAATTGTGAATGCAGGTATCACTGTCCAAAACCTTCCATTTCATTCCGCGTACAATCTCGTCAATTATCGCCTCGCGGTTGTAACGCGCAAAGTCCTGCACAATCTCCAAATCATGCAGATAATGCTCCAGCAGCTCCCCGTCCAAACAGGTCATGTCATACGATGCATATCCCTGTTTGTTCTTTTGAGACGCCTTCTGTCCCTCTTTTAAATAATAGCTTGTCACTTCCATGCCAAGATGGCGGCTGCCGGAATGCACCACAAGATACAGCGCACCTTCCTCGTCCCTGTCCGCCTCAATAAAATGGTTTCCGCCGCCAAGCGTGCCAATGCTGCGCTCCGCCTTCAACATATCGATTGCCTTAAAGCAGTACAGATTCTCAAGCGCAAGCATATTGGCGAACTTATGAAAGGTTTTCCGAACCCTCGGACCGACCGGAACAGTTTCGCGGATAACCGTGTCCAGCTTTTGGTATTCTATATTTTTTTGTTTTATCTTCGCAAGCGTCATTCCGCACCCGATGTCTACGCCGACCAGGCTTGGGAGCAGAGACGCGCCAACCGTCATTGTCAGCCCGATTGTACCGACCTTTCCCGCATGTACATCCGGCATGACGCGGATTTTGCTCCCTGCGGCGCTTGGATGGTCGCAAATCATTTGCAATTGCCTGCGCGCATATTCGTCGATGGCATACGTTTCGTTTTCTGTTGTGTAAACAATTGCATTTGTAAATTTTCCATATATTGTAATCATAAAAATCCTCCGTTTTTCATAACATATGCTTTGGCGTTTTACTGCCGCCGGAATTTTAGGCAGCAAAAAAACACCTCAATATTAAGGTGTTTTTATCCGAAAAGCGATTGATTGATTTCATTACAATACTTTGTTTTTTACTGCTTTTCAAGGACAAGCGCACCCTGTTTTCCAATCATTAAGTTTTCTCTTTTTTCCACAATACGCTGCATCTTGTCCTCCTTATCGAAACCGAATTAATTTGTTCCACGCAAAGTTCGTGCTCTCTGCTTACTGAAAAGTATACGCACTTCGTATGGAAATGTCAACAAAAATATTACTCTTTCATTTCCTCCAAAATTACTACTTCCCCGCTCGCATCCGCATCATCCATAATTACTTCTCCAACCGCAGGCACCGTAATTTTACCCGAACGGGGATTTTTGATACTGAGAACCGGCGTCGTCACTTCGGCAAAAACGTCCGATTTCTCAAAGCAAAGGTCCGCGTCAACCATTTCACAATTGATTAATTTCAAATTTTTGCAATAACAAAGCGGCTGCGTCCCGATAATCCTGCAGTTTTCAAACGTCAGCCCGTTGGCATACCACGCCAAATACTCCCCTTTGACAACACTGTCTTTTACAAGCACATTCTCGCCGTGCCAAAAAGCGTCCTTTGTGTCAAAACGGCAGTTTTCAAACACCGCATTTTTAATATACTGAAACGAATACTTTCCGGTAAAATCAACATTCTCAAACCGGATATTTTCAGAGCGCATCATAAAATATTCGCTTTTTGCCGTGGTGTCATACATCTCAATATTTGTCACTGACCAGCCAAATTCCGGCGAAATAATATCGCAGTTTTTTAGTACCGCATCCCTGCATTCCCGCAGCGCCTTAATGCCATGCAGCTTTGTATCCGTAATTGTAATATGATCTGAATACCAAAGCGCCGCGCGGCAAAGCTCAGTCAGCTCACAATCCTTTATTTTTAGTCCCTGCACATGCCAAAAGGGATAGCGGAGGTTAAAGAAACACTTATTTGTTTCTATATTTGCCGCCTCTTTGAGCGCACTCTCCCCGTCCGCCGGTCCGTCAAAGCGGCACTGCGTTACCACCAAATCCTTTGCACCGTAGAGCGCACGTTCCCCGTCAAAAGTCTGTTTTTCAATGATTGTCATTTGTGTTATCTCCTCCTGCTTTCATTCCATACACTGTTTTATCTGCGTCAAATCAAAACTTTTTGTAATATCTCGTCCTCAAGCACGACGCGTTTTGCCAGTTCCCGGTATTTTTCCTCATGCAGATACGTGTATCTGTGCGGTTTTATGGACGGCGCCAAATCAATCGCCTTGATAAAATCTTCCTTTTTCATGCCAAGCGTCGCCACATAGTCCCAAAAGCCCGTCTGCGTGAGCACGGCATTTACCCGCTTATATCTATGGTTATGCACAATGCTCATAATATATGTCGCCACGCCTACCTGTATCCCATGAAGCTGCGGCGCCTCCAAAATTTTATCAAGCGCATGCGAAATCAGATGCTCGCTTCCGCTTGTAGGCGCACTGCTCCCTGCAATCTCGTTTGCAATCCCGCTCATGGAAAGCGAATCCAAAAGCTCCTTTAAAAACACTTCCTCTTTAATACTCTCATACGGCGTGCGCACAAAGCTGTTCACCGCCTTTTTGGCAATCATCACCGCAAAGTCATTGAGCTGCGAAACACCATGCCCCGCCTCAAACACCCAGTCGTAAATTGCCGTAATCTTTGAAATCATGTCACCGATTCCGGAATAGATAAATTTTTCCGGCGCCGTGCGGATCACGTCCGTATCGACAACAATGCCGTATGCCAGCTTTGCCGGCACGGAGCTTCTGCGTCCGTCTACAAGTAACGACGCACTTGCGCTCGAAAATCCGTCGCTTGAGCTTGAAGTCGGCACGCTGACAAACGGCAGGTTTTTCAAAAATGCCGCATACTTCCCTGCGTCAATGACCTTTCCGCCGCCAATGGAAATCACGGCGCGCGTTTTATTTGGTATAGAAAACGCCATTTTGATAATGTCGTCAATGTCGACCGTATCAATCTCACGATACTCAAGAACCTCTATTTCCTGGTCTTTCAGCGAATTCATAACTTTTTGACCAAACAGGTCAATTAAACCATTTCCAAAGTAAATCACCACCTGACGAAATCCGGCTTCTTTCATATATAATCCGATACTGTCTAACGCACCGTTTCCCACCTTTAAAATAGCGGGAATGGATATACTCGTTGCATTGCTCATAAACTTTACCATACTCCCTTCGCAGTAACGCATCTAAGAACCTTTTGTATAAACAGCAAAAAAGAAGTGCCAAAAAACCAATCAAATTAAGGTTTTGCAGACACTTCAGAATGGAGATAGCGAGACTCGAACTCGTGACCTATACGTTGCGAACGTATCGCTCTCCCAACTGAGCTATACCCCCATGAAGATAATTGTAACAGATTTTTATAAAAATGCAAGATTCTATCTGCATATTTTTACACATATTTTTAAAAATAATTGTAAATTTACTCTCTTTCTCAATTTTTTGTTGCAACAAAAAAGGAGAGTGCGCATCAATGTCATTTAGATAAGGACGATGCAAAGAACAGTGTATGTAGAAATATGTACCCTGTTCTTTTTTTGTATAATTTCATAAAGCACTTGACAGGATAAACCAAATGTGTGGCCGCTCTGACTATCTAAAAAGAAAGATAGTCAGAGCGGCCCTTGTAATCAAGAAAACATCTTGGTTGCAAGGAGGATTACACAATGAATTATTCTACAGAGGTAAAGCAAAAACTATTATCCATTATTACAGAGATGGATTCTTACCGTTGGTTGTTTACAAAGAATCCAGAAACGGATTTTTCACGTAAAAAGAAATGGTCATTTGAAGAGATAATGAAGTTTATGCTTACAATGGAGGGCAAAGCATTAAGAGATGAATTGTTGGAATATTTTGATTTTGACAGTTCCACGCCATCGGATTCAGCATTTAACCAGCGCAGGGCACAGATATTGCCAGAAGCATTTGAGTTCTTATTTCAAGAATTCACTAAATCTTTTAATGATAATGCTGCATATAAAGGACTTAGATTAATTGCCTGTGATGGTTCGGATTTATGCATTGCCTGCAATCCTAAAGATGAAACAACCTATTTTCAACCGCTTCCTGACAGCAAAGGCTTCAACCAGCTGCATTTAAACGCTTTTTATGATTTATGCAGCAGAAGATACACAGATGCAATTATCCAACCTGCCCGATTGAAAAATGAAAATAGTGCTATGTGTGAATTGATTGACAGATACCGTGGCCAGCCTGCTGTTTTTATCGCAGACAGGGGTTATGAGAACTACAATATATTTGCTCATGCGGAACATAAAGGAATGTATTACTTAATACGCGTCAAAGATGTAACAAGTAATGGAATAGCTTCGAAACTAACAATGCTGCCAGAGAGTGATGTAATCAATATATTGCCAAAATATAAGACTCAACCACACGATGCTCCAGATTTTAATATTTATTGTTATATAAGTTACGCACGAAAACTAAAAGGATTACCACCAATAGAATACAAAGATATTTACAAATTTTATGATGATAAAATGGAAGAATATCTGAGGCAGTATGGTGATCCAAATGGTGTATTTACAGAAGCTAATGACACTATGTTAAAAAACAGACCAAATATAGAAAAATTCATTGTATTGCCAAGCGATTATGATGACTTATCAGATGGAAGTGAGGACGATGCGGATGAATGATTTTCATCTGATGACTGATGAGTCAATCAAGAAAAGAATACTTGCTATACAAGATGATTCTGTATTTGGAAAAAACTTATATAACTACTATGAATTTATAAGCTGGGCAAGATGGTATCCAGATTTGTTTATAGACTTATTGCGCACTGAAAAAAGTAACTTCAATATGCATTTTGATCAAAGAGTTTTTTTGAGGTCAGATGTGCGATTTATGAATATGTATGGTACATTCAGTCGTGGATATGCTAAAACATTCAATGAGGTTTTGTCTTGTGTTATAGTGGCTATTCTTTTTCCGCAAATTGAACTTGCCATTTCAGCTCAGACGAAAGAAAATGCAGCAGATTTATTAAAGTCTAAATTCAATGAAATACGAAATAAATTCCCTCTTATTGAAAACGAATTAGAAAAAGAACCTAAATTTATTAAAGGTGATGCATTAATTCAGTTTAAAAACGGAAGTTCTATAGATGCTATTGCAAATGCGCAGACAACCAAAGGACAAAGACGAAGAAGATTAAAAATTGAAGAAGCTGCTCTTTTAAATAACGAATTATATCAAGATGCTCTTGAACCTGTAACAGAGGTTCCTAGATATACTGTGGGTAAAATGGCTCTCGTAGATCCACAGGAATTAAATCAACAAATACATTTCTTCACAACATCTGGTTTCCGTGGCTCCGATGAATACCAACGCTCTATAGACATGTATGACAATATGTGCGAATTGAAAGGACAAATCGTTCTTGGTGCAAGTTGGATGCTACCGTGTTGGTATGGCAGAGGTAGTAATAAAAGTCAGATATTAAGAAAAAAAAGTACCTCCTCTCCTATTGCTTTTGCGCAAAACTATGAACAAGAGTGGGTTGGTTCTTCAGACGGTGCATTAGTTGATATAAACAAGTTAATGAATTGCCGGACATTAACCACACCAATGATTGATTTCAATAAATTGGATGAAGAATTTTATCTTGGTGTAGACGTTGCTCGTAGTCAGAAAGCAACAAATAACCAATCTTCTATTGCAATTGGACGAGTTATAAGAAATAAAGAATCGAATAGGATTGTATCTATTGAAATTCCAAACATTATGACTGTATCTAATGCAATGAACTTTTCAGCACAGGCATGTCTAGTAAAAAAGACCAAAAAGAATTTTCTAGCAAAAGCAGTTATTGCTGACGGAAATGGATTAGGCGCAGGATTGATAGATGAGTTATTAAAGGAGTCTTATGATCCGATTACTGGCGAATATCTTGGATGTTGGAACACAATGAACACTGATAATCAACCAGAGGTTAGAGATGCCGAAAAATGCTTGTTTGATATGAAAGCACAGCATTTTCAGAGTAAAGTAGTTGCAGATTTTATAGATGCTGTTGAAAGTGGCAAATTAAAGTTACTTGAAAAAAAACAAGACACAGATTTTTCTCCTAAAGATAAACAAAATATGGATTTACGAGTATTACCATACATACAAACTGATTTATTATTTGAAGAGATAGCAAATTTGAAATTAAAGCATATGACAAATGGTGCTTTATCTGTAGAAAAGGTCGTGAAAAAAGTAGACAAAGACCGTTTTTCTGCATTAAGTTATCTGATATTTTATATTACAGAATATTGTAGTGCTATTAAATCCAAAAACTCTAATAATTGCAAAAATATCCTATCAATGGCACGTAGACCATCTATAGTAAGATCATACTAAATTTTCACAAGTCACAAAACGGAAGAAGGTGAGATAAATAAGTACAGAAAAAAATAAATCTGAATCATCTACTATAACTGATGAGCAAGCATCTAAAATATATATTTCATTATTTAATAATAAGTCTTATATATACATATATTCTGATGTTGTATGTAAATGGATACAAGAAAATTTAACGATTGAACTATACGATTCTAAAGAAGAGATATATACCTAAGGGTGATAAGGAGAGTACATACAGAACGGGACAAGTTAATATTACACCTGCAAATATCGGAGCTTTACTGGTTGATGGTAATGCTGTTTCAGCGACAAAAGCCACACAGGATGGTAAGGGAAATAATATTGAAAATACATATGTCAAGAAAACTGGTGGTAAGGTTATAACACATATGGCTGTATGATGTTTGTTATTAAAACTAGCAACAATCAGTAATATCCGATTGAAATAATGAAAGAAAACGGGATTTTTTTGCTTTAGTTTAACTTAGATCGAATTAACTTAATTTAAGTGATTAGATATTGTAGAAATGATTTTAAGGGTGTTGCGGAATGCAATACCCTATTTTTTACGATTTTTAACTTAAACAATCTAAAAAATAAAAAGAACTCATACGCAAGAGCGAGATATTGATTTGATTGAATTTTTATATAGTACAAGCATGAGAACTTCTGAATCGGCTACTCTTAATTGAAATGATGTAAATTAGAATGAGAAAACCACTATTGTATTTGGTAAAGGAAATAAAAACGAGAAGTTTATTTAACTACCACTGCTGCTCTTCATTAAAAAAAGTATTTAAACAACAGGAGTAGTAACAATGAAATCTTTTTTGTTGATCCTCGAAACCTGAACAGATAGTAATATTGCTATTTAACTCAGTAAAGACCGAAATTTTGTTTGTTATAAATATATCCATTATCACAAATATTATAATCATTATGACAATGATTATATTTATAGATAGTTATATTATCCTCATATACAAATATTTTGATTGCATTTGAATATTTCTATCAAAACAATTTTTAAATCGTATCTTTGAGGCTTAAAATGAGTTACAGACATATTAATCAATTAGCATTCCTTTAAATTTTACCCACAAAGTATACCCACAAAAATACCCACAGCTCGTACCCACAAAAATACCCACAAACATTTGATTTATAACGGTTTAAAACGGTCTACAACGATAAAAAATCAAAACTGTCCTTACAAAACAAAAATACTGCAACACCTGACACTCGGTATTTGCAGTATTCTCAATGGGTTGGGCTGTTTTAAACAGTCAACAGCTCGTAGGGGAATCGAACCCCTGTTTCCGCCGTGAGAGGGCGGCGTCTTAACCGCTTGACCAACGAGCCATATAAAAATAAATTAAAAGTTTCCAAGCGGCAATTACCACTTAGCAGCTCGTAGGGGAATCGAACCCCTGTTTCCGCCGTGAGAGGGCGGCGTCTTAACCGCTTGACCAACGAGCCATAACTGTTCTTTAACAACCGTCAACTTTAATTTCACGCTGACAGCTATTAAAGTATATAACAGTTTTTTTCAAAATGCAAGTCCTTTTTTTATTTTTACGCATTTTTTTCCAAAACCTTTATTTTTAAAGGTGTTTTTCAGCCATCATTCCTTTTTTCAAAATCCCGTCATATTCCTCCCATGAAAGAAAACGCCCGCCCATGCGCTCCAAATGCTCCGTATGGAACTGACAGTCAATCAGCAAGAATCCCTCTTTATCAAGCATCTTTGCAAGTGCAGTCAGCGCAATCTTGGAACCGTTCTCCTGCTCCGAAAACATACTCTCGCCAAAAAAACATTTTCCAATCACCACACCGTAAAGCCCTCCCGCGAGCCGTTCTTCTTCAAACACTTCCACACTCATTGCATACCCCGCCTGATGCAGCGCAAAATACGCCTCCTCCATTTCGTCGGAAATCCATGTCCCTTCGGCAAATTCCCTCTTCGCTCGGCAGCGGTGCATGGTATCCGCAAAATCGCGGTTGACTTTCACTGTAAACGTATGCTTTTTTATATATTTTTTCATGGAATGCGATATATGAATTTCCTTCGGAAAAATCACGAACCGCTCATGCGGACACCACCAAAGAATTTCGTCACCGGGATTGTACCACGGGAAAATACCGTGCGTATAGGCAAGCAGCAGCCGCTCCACACACAAGTCGCCGCCCACCGCCAAAAGCCCGTCCTCACAGGCAAGTGTCGGATTCGGAAAATATATTTCGTGTTTCTGCAATCGAAAAACCGGCATATGCTACTCCTGTTCTTTTTCAAATAAAACCTGAAAATCATCCGCCAAAGCTGTAAGCTTACAAGTTCCGCCCCTGTTCAGCCGTCCGAATAAAATTTCGTCCACCAAAAGCGGCTTAATATTCCCGCTAATAACACGGTCAATCTCTCTTGCGCCGAATTCCGTGCTGATGCCCTTCGTCTTTACAAGCGTCTTTGCCGCGGTATCTGCCGTAAAACGCACCTTCTTTTTTGCAAGCATCTCTTGCAGTCCGTCAAGTTTTTTTGTGACAATCTGCTCTGCCATTTTATCATCCATTGCATGGAATACCACAATTTTTGTCAGGCGGTTACGAAATTCAGGCTGAAAAATGCGCTTTACTTCTTCCATAATTACTTCTGCTTTGACATCTTGTGCCTGAAAACCGATTCCATGTTTTCCGATACGGCTTGCGCCTGCATTAGACGTCATAATCACAATCACATTACTAAAATCTGCCTTACGTCCCTGATTGTCCGTGAGTGTCGCGTAATCCATAATCTGAAGCAGGATATTATAAATATCGGCGTGCGCCTTCTCAATCTCATCCAAAAGAAGAACGCAATGCGGATGTTTTCTGACTTCCTCAGTCAAAAGTCCGCCTTCCTCATATCCCACATAACCTGCAGGCGCGCCGATCAGCTTTGCCACGGCATGTTTTTCCTCATACTCACTCATATCAAACCGTATAAGGCGGATACCAAGTTCATCCGCAAGGCTTCTTGCAATCTCAGTCTTTCCTACACCCGTAGGTCCAACAAACAAAAGGCTTGCAAGCGGTTTTCCTTCCTCCAAAAGCCCCGCCCTTGAAAATTTCACGGCGTTCACCACCTGCGACAGCGCCTCATTCTGTCCGTAAATCCGCTTTTTCATGCGCTCCTCAAGCGTGGCAAGCGTCTGCGTCTCGTCACTCTCCACGGTCTGTTTCGGGATATTGCAGGTCTTTGCAATAATTTCGTCAATCAAAGCCTTATTCACAATTTGACTTTTCCGGTCAATCAGATGCATGCGCCGGTACGCTCCCGCCTCGTCAATCAAATCAATCGCCTTATCGGGAAGAAACCTCTCGTTAATGTATTTGGACGCCATTTCCGCTGCATATTCGAATACGCCCTTTTCATATTTGACATTATGATAACCCTCATAATTGTCGCGCAGGCCTTCCAGTATTTTGACCGTATCAGCGACAGTCGGCTCCTGAATGTCAATGTTTTGGAACCGCCGTACAAGGCTTTTACTTTTCTCAAAATGCTTTTTGTACTCCTCATACGTTGTTGCCCCGATAAATCGGATCCGGCCGTCCGCAAGGTAAGGCTTCAGCATATTTGAAATATCAAAAGAACCGCCATTCACTGCGCCCGCACCGACAATATTATGAATCTCGTCAATGTAGACAATCGGATTTTCCTCCTCCAAAATGCTGTCCATTACATGTTTAAACCGCTTTTCAAAGTCGCCGCGGTATTGTGTTCCGGCAAGAAGACTCCCCAAATCCAGCGCAAAAATCCGCGCATTGCGTAAAGGCTGCGGCACGTTGTCCTCGTTAATCAGTCTTGCAAGACCATATGTAATCGCCGTCTTTCCGACGCCCGGTTCTCCGATGTGCATCGGATTATTTTTATCCTTGCGGCACAAAATCTGCATGGTACGCTCCAGCTCGTCTTCTCTGCCAATCAAGGGATTAATGCCGTCAAGCGCATCGTTGATGCAAACGGCGAACTGCTCCCAAAGCGCTCCGTGCTCCGTTTCCTCCTCATATGCATCATCATTTTTCTGTGCGTCCGCCCTGACATAACCGCCGCTTTTTTCGCCGTTAATAATCGCCATTTCCTGTAAAAGCTGTGCATGCTCCACGTTCTGTACGGTCATATAATAAACGGCATAGCTGTCCTCAAGCTGATAAATCGCATGCACAATATGCGACAACTCCGCTACCGCCTTACCGCTGTTTTGCGCGGACTCCCAGGCACGCACAAGCACCTCGCTCATCGCCTCGGAAAGTTCCGGCGTATGCTCTGCGTCGTTTACTTCTTCCATATATCTGTCAAGGTATCCCTTCAAATCACCCTCAAGCCGTTTGATGTCACCGCCGCAGCGCGCAAACGCATTGGAAAATACACTGTTTGCGCAAATCATATACAGCATCAGCTCCGGCGTCGCATACTCATAGTGCGCGTCTTTTGCATATGAAAAAATCATATTAAGAATGGATGCTACTTCGTTTGATACGTGCATGATTATTTTTCCTCCTCAAGCGTCATACGAAACGGAAAGCCCTCTTCTTTGGCACGCATCAGGGCGCTGTTAACCTTGGTCGCCGCAATATCATATGGATAAATGCCAACCACCGCCCTTCCGCTCTCATGTACCATAAGCATCAGGCGTTCCGCCTCAAATGTGTCCTTTTTAAAAATATCAACCAAAATCTCAACCACAAATTCCATTGATGTAAAATCATCATTATGCATAATCACTTTGTAATGCTTTGGTTCGCGTATGTTTATTCTTGTTTTTTCCCTTGTCTGTCCCTGTACTGCCATATTCAGCCTCCGCTTATCTCAATTGAAAAACGCTGCTCTTTAATATCTTGTCATAATATAACTGCCATTATCTGCTAAGTCTGCTTTTTGCAGTTCTCTTCCCCAATGGATGGAACTGTTGTAATTTCCCTCGGCTACGATTACAGAGTCCTGCTTTACCTCAAGCACAATCACGGAATGCGTATCGTTCTCCACTCTTAAAATATCACCGACTCTGATATTATTATAATCATGATGAATCGTGGCGCGCGCATCACCGAACGCTGCGTCGCTCACCGCAAAGGCAAATGCCGCACAGCCAAAGCCGCCCGAATAAATGCCGCCTTTCCAACCGTAATAATTGTCATTTGTCCATTTCAACCCTTCCGGAAAATTTGCTTTCTGCGCAATCATTTTGTCATAAATGTCATTTGCCGCACCTGTGTCGGCGACTGCCAATTCCCCTGCGGTCAGACCGATCCCGTGCACATAAAGCGTCTGTCCGTCAAGCAGAATTTGGAAATACCCATTGCTTGTAACGCCTGTCACCTGTATCGGAAGTCCTTCCTCCACACCGGACGCAATCACGGCGCTGTTCTCGTCCGCGTCCAAACGGATTACCGTATTTTCATTGGTAAATAGCACTGCCTGCGCCTGTGTCACGCTGTATTCCGCCGCGTTTACCATTAAGGCATCTGCGTTTACACAAAGAATACAGATGGTTGCCACCATAAACAGCATACCCCTTAATAAATTTTTGAATTGTCTCATTGTCTGTTCCTCTCTTCCTTTATATTTAGTTTGAACTACAGGTTAAAACCTGTTTTATTGACTATTTGGGCTTTATTGGATATAATACTTATTACTACAAATTTGAACTCCTAATCGGATTTATACATTTTATCCGCGCATCTTTAAACGGCGTGGTTATTGTAAAGCAGGAATGGGGGACTCCTATGTTTTCAAGATTTTATCATGTTATCCTTAAAAACCTTCATCATCTTTATATGATCCCACAAATGGAATACGTTTCACGTCATCCTGAAAAGTATTCTGAAGAACAAATGTACGCACTCAATCGGCTTGCAATCAACCGAATGGTGAAATCAGGACACATCACTACCGAAGGATTCGGAATGAATAACCTGCCGCAAAGCGGAGGATATATCATGTGTCCAAACCATCAGGGAAAATATGACACGCTTGGCATCATGCTCACACATGAAAAACCCTGCTCCGTGGTCATGGACATTGACAAATCGAATATCCCGCTCGTAAAGCAGTTTATTAACCTGGTACGCGGGAAACGCATGGACAGGGAAGACGCAAAGCAGTCCATTAAAATTATACGCGAAATGGCAAATGAAGCAAAACAGGGACGCAAGTTTATCATTTTCCCCGAAGGCGGTTATCACCGCAACGGAAACTCCACCACGGAATTTAAACCCGGCGCATTTAAAAGCGCGGTTTGGTCCAAAGTTCCGATTGTTCCTGTTGTTCTGATTGATTCTTACCGTGTCTTTGAGGGGCGCAATTTAAAGCCGATTAAAACCTTCGTGTATTACTTAAAGCCGCTCTACTATGCAGATTACAAGGATATGACAACAATAGAGATTGCGCAAACCGTGCAAAAACGGATACAGGAAATCCTAAATCTGTATAAACAGGGAAAATCGCCCGGCTCCATCGCCGAACATTGTTGATAAATTGCTTATTCATACGGTCTTTGATAAAACCGTCCCGAAACCTGCTGTGTATTAATCACATTGACAAACGCTTTGGGGTCAACCGCTCTAATTCCGTCGATAATGTCCTTGCACTCCGCCCGCGACACGACCGAATAGACAATCTTGCGCTCCTGATGCTCATAGGAGCCTTCCGCTTCGATAATCGTCGCACCGTGATTACTGTTCTTTGCAATGACTTCATAAATACGCCGCGCATGATTGGTCACAACAAACAGCGTATGCTGGCGGTACTGCTTGAACAGCATATGAAGCACCTGCGTAGATGTGTACTGGAAAATAATCGAATACAACGCCTTTTCCCATCCGAACAAAAAGCCCGCAATCACCAAAAGCACCGCGTTAAATCCAAGAACGACATTAAACGAATCCACGCCCTTTCTCTCCGACAAAAAGATCCCGATAAAATCCGTTCCGCCCGTGGTCGCATTCATCATCAGACACATACTGATTGCAAGTCCGTTGAAAATGCCGCCAAATACGCTGATTAACAGCGTGTCGTACGTAATCGCAAGCGACGGCAGCACATCCGTGAGAACATTGGTCATCATAATGGACAAACAGGAGTAAAGCGTAAACTTTTTGCCGATAAACCGAAAACCAATATAAATCGGTCCCAAATTCAAAAGCACATTAATTAACGTGTATGGAAGCTCAAATCCCAAAAACAGTTCACCCACGCGCTGGATTAACAGCGTAAGCCCCGTCGCGCCGCCCGGATACAGACCGCCTGTCCGCACAAAGGTCTTGATATTGAGCGCCATAATAACGGACGCTGCGCAGATTACGACAATACGTTTCACATCTTCCTTAAAACTGAATCTCATCCCGAATTTTTCCATAACACACCCTTACTTTGCGGTATCAAATACCTGTTTGATGCTGTCATAGTGCAGGAATATTCCCTGTGCCGCAAACGTCTCGATTTCCTCAACCGTGGCAAGCATATAGCCGTCAGTTTCTTCTGTCTGTATATCAATGTCGGACACGTCAAAATCCGCCGTAAAGCGGTAAATATCCACAAAATAGTTATCGCCCTCGCCGGGATTTTCGCGCTTGTAGCTAAACAGATAACCACCCTCCCAGTCACTCACGTCAAGACCCGTTTCTTCTTTCACCTCGCGCAAGACAGCATCTTTTGATTCCTCTCCTGCCTGTACCGCACCGCCGGAAACTTCCCACCAGCCGGGCGCCCATGCCTTTGTCATCACGCGCTTTGTAATCAGAAAACGTCCGTCCGTATGGCGAACTACACCAAGCACCGTCAAATGATACTCCCCGTCTTTCAGACACCAGTCATTTTTTTTCATGGTTCTGCCGGTGCGTTTCTTATCCGCATCGTAAATATCCCATAGCTCCATTTTAGTACCTCCATTATTTATATATAATCTCCAATCGCTTTCGTCCATGCCTGCGTCAGACGCTCCAAGCTCCATGCCGCATTGGCAGGACTGGTCGAAGGAAGCTTTATCTCCGGTATGTTTGCCATACTGCATTTTCTGCAATACTTTTGGAACAAATCGTGTGCTTTTGTGCCGTTCGTAAAAATCGCCCGAATGTCTGCCGCATCCAAAATGACACGCATGTCATTTTCTTTGACATTCTTAATCGTACTGTCCGCTGAGCCGATAATATCGCACGATGCAATCACATCCCAAAGCGCAACCTTATTTGCAAGCAGCAGGCGGCGCTTTTGCTCAATACTATCGGGAAACGCATTTATTTTTAACGCCTGTGCGAGCACTTTCCAAAAGCGGTTCTGCGGATGCCCGTAATAAAACTGCTGTTCTCTCGACTTCACGGACGGCAGCGAACCTAATATCAGGATTTTTGACGCACTGTCGTATACCGGTCCAAACTCATGTGTCACATGCACATACTGGTCTTTATTGTTCTCTGTCATTCTAAACCGCGCTCCTTTTTCCCAAGGATTTTATTCAGACGCAAAAAGAACATCGTCCCCGTCACGCACGCCGCAATAATGTCGCTTACCGGCTCCGCGATAAACACGCCCCATACCTTGTTTGTAAAAAAATACGGCAGAATAAAAATCAGCGGTATCAGCAAAATCAGTTTTCTTAAACACGCAAGCAGCAGGCTGATTTTTGCCTGTCCAAGCGCCATAAACGCCTGTTGGCAGGAAATCTGCACACCCACGGAAAAAATGCCCGCCATATAAATACGCAGCGTCCATACCGTATAATCCACCAACGGCGCATCATTGCAGAAAATACCCGCAAAAACGCGGGGCGCAAGCATCATCAAAATCCAACAGACCGTACTGTACGTCACGCACGCCCCAAACTGACACCGAAACGTCTGACGCACCCTGTCATGATTGCCTGCACCGAAATTGTAGCTCATAATCGGCTGTCCGCCCTGACAAATGCCCTGCAGGGGAAGTGTCACAAGCTGGCTGCACGAACTGATAATCGTCATCGCCCCCACCGCAACGTCGCCGCCGTAGCGCGAAAGACTGCTGTTAAAGCTGATGTTTAAAATACTTTCCGTGGAAAGCATTACAAACGTAGAAAAGCCAAGCGCAAGACACGGAAAAATCACGCTTGGAACAAGCCGCATATCACTCAGCCTAAGCCGCAAAACCGATTTTTTTCCCGTCAGAAACCAAAGCACCCAAACCGCGCCGACTGCCTGACTAAGCACCGTTGCAATTGCCGCCCCGCGCACGCCCAACTGAAAAACAAAGATGAAAACCGGATCTAAAATAATGTTGCAGACTGCTCCAATCACCGTGGTAAGCATGCTGAATTTTGCAAATCCCTGCGTCGTGATAAACGGGTTCATGCCCATTACAATCATCACAAAAACTGTTCCCAAAATGTAAATCCGCGCATAGGAAAGCGCATAAGGCAAAGTTACGCTGCTTGCACCAAACAGCGTCAAAAGCTGCGGAGCATAGACATAAAAAACGACTGTCAGAACAACCGCAAACAAAAGCAAAACGGAAAAACAGTTTCCCATAATTTTCTGCGCCGCCTCTTTGTTTTTTTGCCCCATTGCGATTGCCGCATGCGGCGCGCCTCCCGAACCTGCAAGCATTGCAAACGCGTTAATCAGCATCAAAATAGGAAGAAACAGCCCGACTCCCGTAAGCGCCGACGCGCCGACCTCCTCAATGTGTCCGATATAAATTCGGTCCACAATGTTGTAGAGCATGTTGATTAGCTGCGCAACCACTGCCGGCACTGCAAGACTTAACATCAGCGCCGCAACATTGCCCGTTCCCATATCCCGTTTTCCCTGCTCCTGCCCCATTTCAACACGCCTCCCAAATTTTCGCTCTCATTAATGCTTATTATATCAAGAATTCTCTTTATTTTTCAACCCTAACAGGAAAATTCATCCCATCCCGTATAATTCCTTCCAACAACGGCATAATCTCCAAATTTGCCTGAACCCAAGCCTTTGCGCAATAACACGCACTCTTTTTGCCAAGTACACAGATTAAGAACCTCTGCGAAAAGAAGAAACATTTTTTTACCTTGGAATATCCCAATGCCCGTCTATTTGTAAAAACTCGTTTGCCGCTTCTTTGGAAAACTGCAATCCATTGTCACTATTTGTAAGAACAATTATATATTTATCCTGCAAAGGATATAATACAAAAAGACTTTGAAAACCGGGATTAATACCAGAATGCCAATAAGTTTCTCCTTGGTTCTCAGATTCTATTGCAATACCTGTGCCCCAACTATTAACAGTATCAATATTCACGGCAGAAGCAAACATATCTTTCACAGCTCCATCACGATTATAATATTGTTTCATCAGTTCCTGACAGAACAGTGCCATATCATCACTTGTAGATTTTAAGGTATATGCACAATTGGGTGTTTTTGCCGCTATATCATTTGTTACCGGTATACTGACCGGAACGGTTAAACCCAAAGTGAAAACAAAAATCATCATTAGCGGTATACTGGAATAAAAAACTTTAGTGTTGTTTCGGGCAAGAAACAGAAATAATCCCATAAATGCAAAACATACCCCAAAAATCACTACTACTTTTGATACAGTATACAAAAGAAAGAATGTGTTCACAATACCAGCTGTCATAAAGCCAACATACAAACTGCTTCTAAAAGAGAAAAATCGGAATTTCGTTATCTTCCCTATAACAAAAGCAATTAACAGAAACACTATAAATACGATAATGAACACAGTAAATGTATATATTACAACTGAGGATAATCTCATATAAGGTGTAACTGTTTTAGCGTGTTCAAAAGTACTGTTATTCATCCCCAAAGGTGCAAAAACATAACAGTTTGCAGCCTGTTCTATCGTCATGCCACTTACATTTTCAATTACATTTTGTAAATAAATATATCCAACACCTGAATAACGAAACTCATCACCGGGATCTGAATATATTTTCTTATCAAGCCCCAATTCAAAAGACGCAGAAAAGCCTGCCGTATGACATAACAATTGTTTCAAAGTTATATCGTATATTCTTTTATCATCGGTGAGCAGGCTGTCATCTAAAAAAGGTGCAATTTTGTCTTCAAGATTCAGTTTTCCCTCATCGGCTAACTTCAAAGCAATATAGGCACTAACCACCTTGCCATTGGAAGCAAGTTCAAATATAGACGTTTCATTTATTCCATCACCATAATTTTCAAATACAATTTTATTGTTTTCATAGCGGGCAATGGAATATCCATTTATATCATAACTGTTTGCCATCCGTTCCATTTTCTGTGAGCCATGAGCCATGCTGCCCATCAACAATCCGCATACGATTATTGTTAATGCCGACACTATTTTTTTCATAAGCTATCTCTCTTTATGATTTTTTCCTAGCAAATACATTGTACTGGCATATAAACAGTGAATCAGATTTTTCTCATGAAAAACAAAACCTGATTTTGGTACACTATTTCCAGAATAGCATTTGGAAAGCGTTACATCCCGTATAATGCCATCAAAAGAAGCTATGATAAACGCCAAAATATCATTTACCGGCATAACAGGCATAAAATATCCATTCTCCACTCCTGATACAATAATTCTCGATGCACATTGCGTTAAATACTCAAAAGTCGATGAAGTGGTCACATTTTTGTTAATTCGTTCATATCGCTCCGGATGATACGCAAAAAATGTACTAAGCTCAAAAAGTACTTTATTATAACTTATCAGCATATCAGAAAAATACTGTTCAGAAACCAAAAACAGATTGTGTAAATTAATATTTGGTGCGTTGCCAGACTCCATAATTTTATCTATTTGTTCAATATAGTTTCCTTGTAAATTTGACTTATCAATGAGTGCGGCAAGTACTAAATCAATATTATTAAAATATTTGTAGACTCCTCCCTGACTCATACCCGTTTCTAATACAATGTCTGTCATCGTAATATCATATGCTGGCTTACGCTTACATACTGCGAATGCTGCATCTAAAATCTGGTTTCTTTTATTTTCTAAATATTCGTTTTTTACTTTTGGCACGACATCTGTCTCCTTCCCAATTTCATAAAAACGACAATATTATCGTTTTTATGATAGCACACTTCATTCTTATTAGCAAGAAGTTTCCTTTTCCTCTCAATCATCTATAAATTTTAGGCGTTTACGAAACGCCATAAGCCGCATAAATACGGCATTTTTTGTTTCTAAAATAAAATAACTCCTCACTGGATATGGTATAATGCCGATAGACATTATACCCGCCCGAATGGGCATGAACTACCATAATTACGAAGTAATTATGGCATAATAGAGTTGTCAAAAAACTATAAACCACCATCCAAGAAAGGAGTTATTCTGATACCTATGATACTATACAAACAGCTTTCTTTGACAGATATTTTTCAAGATTGCCAAAATAAATCTGATAATGACAAACCTGCGTTTCTTTCTCTATTGGAAACTCATATCGACATTGATGAAATTATTCCGATTTCTTTCAGAAATCATTTCTATGCATCAACAGGAAAATCCCGTAAATACCCTTTACAGGCTTTTCTGTGGGCCTTGATTATCCAGCGTATCTTCTCAATCCCTACAGACCAGCTTCTCCTGACTTTTCTTTCTTACTCCAAACCACTTCGTGATTTCTGTGGCTTTACTAAAGTTCCTGATGCTTCTAAAATCACTCGATTTAAGCAGGATTTGTTAGACGAACTGCAACTGGTCTTCGACAACCCCGTCGAAATAACGGAACCTGTCTGTCAGGCTGTTGATTCCGAAAAAGCTGATATGACCATCTTTGATTCCTCAGGCGTTGAAGCTTTTGTTACCGAAAACAATCCGAAATATGCCAACCGAATCATTAAACAGCTAAAAGTTTATGCAAAAACACACAACTTTAATGAATCTTATGACCCTTATAAAGCCGCTTATGGCTCTATGCCTCCGCATGCTTCTGTAAATCTAGAAATCAAACAGCTTTATACCAACGGACATTTTTGTTATGTCTTTAAATTTGGCATTGTTACTAACGGGCTTGGAATTATTCGCCATATTTCTTTTTACAATAAGGATTTCCTAAATTCCCATCCTGACATTGTTGTCGAAAAAAAGTCTGATTCTCCAGATGAAGATAAATCAGTTCACGATTCAAGACTTCTTATTCCTGCTTTAAAGGATTTCTGTTCTAAACATCCTTTAATCAATCCACAAGCATTTCTTGGTGACGCTGCTTTTTGATTCTGTTGGACTTTATAAAGAACTTCTTTCAGGCAATACCTTTGGGGATGATAAACATTTTTCTAAAGCTTACATTCCACTTGATTCGAGAGCACACCTTGAAAATGTTGATTATACAATCAACGAAAACGGGATCCCCTGTTGTCCTCGTGATGCTTCACTGCCTATGAAATATGAAGGTACTTCTAAACTTCGCAGCGGCGTTATACGCTGCAAATTTGTCCGCCCGAAAATGAAATGGATTTATGTCCACCAAAAAAGCCCACAGACAATGCTGTTGTGAAAATCCTTGCACTTCATCCAAATGTTGTCGTATGATTTATATTTATGCCGAAAAGGATTTACGGCATATCCCGGTGTACTTCGTGGCACACAGGAATGGAATGATATCTACAAAATGCGAACCGTCGTTGAACGTAACATCAATCACATAAAAGATAATCTTTGCCTCGCCGGTCGACGAACGCAGAATGAAAAAACTCTTCACGCTGACTTAATTCTTGCAGGAATTACACAGCTAATTACCGTCATCCTTGCTGACAAACTCTCTCATCATGAATATATTAGGAGTTTAAAACCTCTTATAGCTTAGGATTTACCAACTTTATAGGTTATAAGCTTATTAAAGTGCGCCTAAATGTAGTGGTTATAAATTTCCATCTGAAAATTTGTGCCATTGCACAAATTCATCCTCATTTTGTATCAAGATTACAAACGAGCTTAGCGAGTTTCGCAATTACCTATTTCATTGGAAATTCCTTCTGCAATTCTCTGTGCCAAACTTTCCTGATAATCGTCATCCAACAGCTTTTGACTCTCAGAATTGCATATCTCGTTTCAATATCCTCACTTAGGAACTGCGTTGGCTCGCTGCTCGCGGGAATCAATGGCTTTTTGGTAAAGCGATTTCCTCACCACTTTCTTTTGATAACACATAAATATTTCCTGTATCACAGGTAACAGACATTGCAGGTATATGACTGATCAATTCCTTGTTATTCCCGTCCTTGCCGCAGGAATACAAGTCTCCGCCGTCCGTCCTGGAAACATAATAGATTGACTGCTCATCCATACAGAAATCATATGCAACTATATTTTTATAAGTGTAAGTTTCATTACCGGAAACGTCATATCTTGTTAAAACCCCCTGTTCATTTTTGTAAAAAATGCTTTCCCCATCGAATGAAATATTTCCGTTTGCAGGAATGTCGAGCTTTACAGTTTTTCCTGTATACCGGTTTACTTTTGTTATGCCATCATTGCCAATGAAAAACAGGTTATCGTCATTCAGGAAAAAAGCGTGGTGAAAATCCAGGAACTTCCATTTATCCCCCGTTTCATAGTCAATGCCCAAAAGAGAACGCCCGGAATTCGTCATCTGCTCAAAGATTGTTTTTTCCTCAAAGGTATTCAGATTCAACTCTACAACCGACACTTTCGTTATATCGCTGTTATAGTTTCCCACTCGGTTGACATAGCTTTCCATAACCGATGTGGTGTAATACAGATATGGCGGACACACATAAAACGCACATATTTCTTCTTCATCAGAAAATACCCCAAACATAGGGGAACGTGCTAAAGGATATGTTTCTCCCGTAGAAGTATTTTTGAGAGAATACTCAAAATTCCCTGCATCCCGTATGATTTCATATCCCATACAGTCATAGCCTGCCGATGAATTATAGACAACGCTTCCCGTTTTTCCACGGCCTGAACATCCCGTCACTGCAAATGTCAGGCCAAACATGACAGCGAAAGCCGCCCCACGCTTCTTTTGCCCTGATTTCATCAGCCATCTGTTAGAATTGCGCCGTAAAATCCAGACAACAGCCAAAGTACACAAAAGCACGGATACAAAGAGCAAGGTCAATAGCGTAACCGTGTCAACCTCCGCAAAAATAATTTTCTCATCCCCCGTCAGGGCATCGCTCATAACAATATCCCCTGCAAAAAAGTCTGTTCCAAGCAGAAACGGCAGCGACAGCGGCAGACGGTAAATGCTGGTTTTCGATAAGCCTATATAGGGAATCATCACGGACACCGCACCAGTCAGCAGGGTGACCGCATACTTTTTTGCCAAAACGGAAATGAACATCAGGAGTATCGTAAGAAACACACTGCCAAACATCCGGAGCAGCCCTATCAATACATATCCCTCCAGCAGCGACATACCCTTGCTGCTGTCTGCAAAGTAACGAATGCTCTGAATCGGATAATCCCCATCCGGCAGTCCGTATTTGAACCTGTAAAATCCGTATTCAATAAGCGAAATGCAAAGCGACAGGAAGAGGACAACCGTGGTAATAATGAGCAGCTTATACAGAGCGCTTTTTCGCCCCTCCCTTGCAGTCAGGATCAGGGTGTCCATCTGGCAGCTGTACTCAGAACAGAAAACAGGCGTAACAATCAGCAAAATGCCAAGGAAGAGAATGAAATTAAGCGTACCTTTGCCAAGAAGCCCCATCCATCCGTTTGTCTGGAGAAAACAGCGGTTCTCCGCATTTTCGCAGATATAGAGATACTGCTGATAGATAACCTCAAATCCATTTTGACGCTCCAGAACCTTCTCTATTTCCCGGCTCTCTTTTTTATATTCACTTTCACTAATCTTCCCGTCATAGTAGTTCTCCAAAAGGCTGTTCTGCCTCTCCTTCGCTTTTGCAATCCTCTCCGCCTCCCGCTCCAGATAAAGGGAAGATTCCTCGGTGCAGTATCCTTTTACCTTTTCCAGATACCATTCATATTCATTTTTATACCGCTCCATCGCACTGTCATAAGGGTTGTCGGACAAGGCAAGCCAGACCGTGCCAAAGAGCAGGACAAGGGCAATATAGAACAGCCCCCTTTGCCGGAGCATAATCTTTTTTACTTCGTACATAAATCCAGACATTTTATCCTCCTTCCCCGGCAATAAGCGTTCCTTTTAGAAAGCATCATCATTGCCGTTATGGAAACCACCCCTACGGTTATGTTAAAAATAATTGCTGCCTGGAAACTCTGTACCGGATATCCTGCAAAACCAATAAACTCGGTCTTGCCAAATAGTATGCGGTTAGCAAGCAGCGAATATGGGTTTATAATCTTGAGCCAGACATTACTGAAACAGCTCTGTGACGCACCTGTAATAATGAAACACAGGGCTGCTCCGAAATCAGCGACAAACGGAACAAGGGCACTGTGCCCAAACAAGGAAATCAATAGAAACACCATGCTCATCGTCCATACGCCGACTGCCCTTATCACTGCGGACAGAATCGCATATTGCCACAAATTACAGTTTACCGCAGCCGTGCTGAAATTGCTGACAGCATACAGCGGAAGATCCCCTCCTTGTACCGTCCCGAAGAAATACGCAAAACCAATATAATCCACAACAGAAAACCATATAGCCACACTGATTACAAACAAAGAAGCCGCAGCAATTTTAGCAAATGTGGTCTTTTTACCGCCGCTCGGATTTGTCAGCAGCAGCATATCCATCTGTGTTTCCTTTTCGCAGACAAAGGTATTGACAACCCCGTACAGACAGAGAAATAAAACCAATATGCCCGAAAAATCATAGTTCAGATAATAGTTATACATTTCCTCATAGGCAAAGGCTTTTATGCTCCGCCCGGAATAAAGGTGATAGATCACACTGTTTTTACGTGCTTCATAAGTCTGCCCCCGTTCTTTGTAAACAGCGGCATTTTCCTTTGCCCTCTCTGCCACTTGAAGCGCATAAGTCCGATAATGATAGAAATATTCCATAGGATCCACATAGTATTTTTCCAGGATATTCCGGTCACTGTATATATTCCCCGTCATCATATCCGGATTGTCTTTGGCTGTGCTTGCTGTCATATCAGCCGTAGCGTCTGCTAACGGCTGATATATGGAAAGAAGATGATTAATTTTTTCAGCAGTAATCTCCCCTCTGTAATCCTCATAAAGCTGCCAATACACGCTGTTCCAACTGCGGCTGTCATTTCCGTCCGCCAGATAGGAATACGAGTGGAATTCGCTGTTTATTTTGAACAGGTTCATTACACTGAACAATATGAGTACAACAAGTATTGACCGCTTGCAGAATAATTTGTAAAATTCATATTTGATTAAGCGTGTCATATTATCTCTCCCTTAACTCATTGCCCACGGAGGGTCTTGCGACTCTCGCGGCATTCGCCAAATGGACATGCAAGCATGTCCGCTTGGCTCATTGCCCACGGAAGTAATACAGAAATACATCTTCCAAGTTAGGGGAAACCTTTACTGCGTCTGAAGCAGGCAGCGTATCGCTTACGATTCTTACTAAAAAGCATTCCCCCTGCTGTTTCATATTGCTGACATAATATTGGCTGCCAAGTCTGGCAGCGTCTTCCCCGTTTACTGTCACCTCCCACACTTTCCCATAGATATTCTGTTCTAATGTGTCGGTAGTTCCCTGGGTTATTAAGGAGCCTTCCTTTAAGATCATAATCTCCTTTGCGATACACTCCACATCGGAAACGATATGGGTGGCCAGCAAAACTGTCCGCCCCTGTGCGAATTTTGAGATCAGGTTGCGGAAGCGGATACGTTCACTGGGATCAAGCCCTGCTGTCGGCTCATCCAAAATAAGAATTTCAGGATCGCCCAGCATCGCCTGGACAATGCCGACCCTCTGCCGCATACCACCGGAAAGAGCGCCAATCTTTTTATCTTTAGCATCTGAAAGATTGACAATGTCCAGAAGCTCCAAAGCCCGTCTTTTTCCCTGTTCGTCAGGGATTCCTTTCAACGCACACATATACAGCAGAAAATCCATCACTGTAAAATCCCGGTAAAGAAAAGGATATTGCGGCATATATCCGATTTTTGACAGGAAATCCTTCCCCAGTGTCCTTGCATCCTGTCCGTCAATCAAAACCGTTCCGCCATCGCTTCCCAAAATACCCACAAAGATATTGATCAGTGTCGTCTTTCCCGCACCGTTAGCGCCCAAAAGCCCATAGACACCCTCCGTGAGTTCCGTGGTAAAATCCTTTAAGGCATATATGCCTTTGGCATACTTGCCCAGGGCAGACATGCCCTTGTACTGCTTTGAAATATTTCGCAATGATATTTTCATAGGGAATTACCCGCAAAGCTAAAGGTTGTTATCAAGGTGCTTACCTCGTCAATACCCCGTCCAAGCACAACAATACAGGTGCCAGACTCATCTAAAATCAATATCTGAGGGATACGCATGAAATAGGTGCTGTTGCTGTCCTGAACGGTTTCCGTATGGATTTTTTTCCCCGATGTCGTATCATAAATGTTGATTGTAACACTGTTTTTTTTCAAAATAGCAGTAGCCACATATTTTCCCTGCCCGGAGCAGTAAACACCGTCTTTTCCCTCACTGCGACTTGAGAACGACATCGTTTTTTCTGTATTGGATATGGTATCAAGCATCAGCAGGGTTCCATTATTTTTGTCAAAACTCTGGGGCATAAAAAGCAGGTTTCCGCCCTTTTGCACTTCTTCCGTATCCACTTTATAATCCCCCTTTTTGGTAATCGTGAGATTTGCGCTGTCAGTGGATACTGTACCATAAACACTGACCCCCTCTCCGCCAATGGAGGTATCTGTAGCCATGCCTACATAGACTAAAGTGTTGTTCCCAGTAAAGGTAAGGCTGTCCATAGTTACAATCTGCATATTACCTACCGTGCCTTTTTCGGAATAGTTCAGAATGGTACGAACCTTCCGGGAAGAAACATCATAAAGGTAAAGCCCCGAAAGTCCGCCGAAAGCAACTTGTTTTCCGTCCTGTGAAACAGCGATCCCTGTGATCTGCACAATAAAATCATCACTTAATAATCCGCTAAAGGAAATGGTATCCTGAATAGCAAAGTCCTTATTCAGTATGTATCCATTGATACCACCGCTTTCTGATGCAGCAAATGAACCGTTGCCGCCGCCAGCCTTTCCCTGACCCACAACAAAGTAGCCGTCTGTAAAGGTCTGTACGCATAAATCTTCCATGGAAATATCCGCACTTGCGATTGTTTCGCCTTTCCCTGTATCGCAAAGATAAAGTTTATCCGCCGCAACGATAATCCGGCTTCCACCGGCATAATAGCAGCCGCTGACCTTTCCTGAAAAAGCGGAATCCTTGAAGCTGCTGACCGCCATCATATTTTTATCTGTACCGTTATCCTGCAAATTAATCACGTTTATGTTGCTGCTTTCATTTCCGGTATTTTCCGATAAATCATTTTCTTCGGATTGCGGATCCATGTTTATGGCTCCATATTCAGAGCTGTTCCCATTCTCCTGTCTGTTCCCGCAGGCCGACAGATTAAGAGCCAAAGCAAGCATAAGTATCATACACATCCATTTTGTTTTCATTTTTTCCTCCATTCCGAAGCGTTTTACGCTGAGGACGCGAGCAGAATTTTAGATTCTGCTCTGCGATCAACAGAATTTGTGACGCTTCGGCACAAATTCTTGGTTGAATAAATTGCTCATCAGAGAATTTATTCAACCTTAGTCCTCCTTGTATAATAAAATTGAACCTGTTTTACTTGTAACTGAATTTCCGTCCGCTGCGACGGCTGTCGCATAAAAAGTATTGAAACCATCCAACTTAGCGGTATCTATGGTTGCTTCAATGATCCACACATTTCCTTTGCTTAATGTGACATCACAGGAAACCGCTCCCTCAAAAGATATAGGCTTATGATTTAAGAAAAATGATATGCCATATCTTGCGCCTGGCGTTCCACAAAGGGTGTAGCGCACGGTAAGCGTATCTTTCCCGGTAAGGTTGATATTGTCATACACCACCTCGCCGTCATAGACAAGTGTCCAATAGACACTGTTATCCAGGGTATCCATCGTAACGTCATTCCATCCTGCTCTCACAAGCTCATTCTCAATAAAAGAAGAAGTGACTTTTTCCTCTGAAATGCTGACATCACGAAAAGCAGTGATACTTTCTCCATTCATGCTGTCATTTTCCGGAGCATCCTCATTAAAGTGCAGTTTCAGCACCCTTTCAAAACTCTGATGATACCAGCCATAGCTTGAGGTTTCTTTCATATCAGGCTGGAAATCGGGCCTGGTGACGCTCACGACCGTCATATTCAGGGTATCACCCTTTTTCCCTGTGTCCGGTGTGAACACAAAGGAAAATTTCTCTTCGTGCTTTTCTGATGTCCGAAAGCAGTGGAGATACTCGTATTCCGCCCCCGTGTCGTTCACCTTGTAGGCTTGCGGCTTTCCGTCTAAAAAAAGCAGGAAACCAATGCTGTCCAATTTCCCTTCTGACACAAACTGATAGTCCAGGACAAATTCTCCGCCATGATACTCATAAGGCAAAACACTCTGGTCATCCGCTCTGGCGGGATCTGCTTCCCCATGGCTGAGAAACCCTAAATCTCCGTCCTCCTGCGCCCCGGCGAATGGGTCTTCTTCTACAGTTTGCGGCGGGGCATTCTCGTCCGCAATGTTATAATTTCCGCAGGCCGCCACAGCAAATGACAAACCAAAAATCATAGTTAATGATAAGAATCTCTTTCGCATCGTCCATCCTCCCTACTTGCTTTAGATTCGACTTTTATTATAAAAGCCAAAAGTCAAAATGTGGTCAAGGAATAGAAAAAAGTTTGCGGAGAAACAGCTTCGTTCTTTACATAAAGAGAGCCAACAAACTGTAATTTCTCACAAGTCTGTTGACTCTGGACGCAGTGATTCTGCCTGGAAAACTGGAATTTTCTAAGCGAAATTATCATCATGCCACGTTATGAATGTGGGCAACTTATGATACTTTTCAAAATATTCAAGGGCTTTCATCACTTGTTCTGCGGGTAACACACAAGATAAAGGGTATGGGTCAAGTTCACCATTTATTATAAAATTCATGGTTTTATCGTCTGTACCAGTATAGTTCGGATTTCTGGAGCTTAATCCTGCGTCACATTCCTCGTTATAATAATTGAGCCAACCCCAATCACCATTTATCAATCCACACATCGCCCGTTCATCATCATCTGTTTCTTCTGAATAAACCCAGATTTCTTTATACTGACCGTTTTCCCATGTATCAATAACTATGATAGTTACTCCTCTCAAAAACCCGATTTTTTCATTCTATTTCTCTTTCCAGCAAACAGAAATTGATCGTGCGAAAAAACTACTTTAATTTGCAAACCAAAATTTCAATTTCTGTATCTTCAAATACATTCTTTATTTGGGTTGCAACATCTTCCCATTTCAAACGATCAAGCCCTGCGCCAATAGTCGGCATTGCAATTTTATAGATACTTTCTCGTTCACATATCTCTTTCATTTTTTGTAGTGTAGCTTTCATGGCTGCAAGGGTTGGTTTATGAAAATATCTCTCTTTTGTAATGAGATTCAATACTCTGCCTTCTAAAATACAATCGCCGCTGATTTTGCAATCCATAAAATGTTTTGCGTATTCGGGATATTTCCTCTGTAATATGTGTTTCATATCAAATCGCTTGTTAAATTCAACAACAATCCCTTTCCCCATGCCAAAATCCGCACTGATACAGTGTGCAAAATAATAATCTTCTGAAACCGAAAATAAGTCTTTTACTTCTTCCTTGTATTTCATACCTGCCCTTTCTGCATATTCAAATCCCGATTTTTCGCTTTCTTTATCTGCTCAATAAAGTGGAACTTGAACTTTTATATATTTACATCAAATACCGCCTTTATTTGTCCATTCTCTATGAAAAACTCTATTTCAAACCAAAAATCCAACTCTTCTCCAAAACTCGTTGGCCTGTAACACACTATATCCCTATTATCACTTTCAAGCCTTGCTTCATCCATAGCATCTATATCCTCCATACAGGATTTTTGAAAATGGTCTACCACAAACTTTTTATCTTCATATTCTTCCCACATAGCCAATTGCTCAACTAACCATTTTCCAAATCCCAAGCAGGCATTTTCTGATGTCTGTTCTGTGTCAATAAAAGAGGCCCATGAAGATTTCGGTGGAATACTGGATACAAGTTTTGTATATTCTTTGTCTGCAATCGTATCTACCATTAACTTAATCAATTCCTGTGCTTTTGTTTTAAATTCCGATTCTATCATTTTATCTCTCCTCCTTAAATCCCAATTTACAATAATAGTTTATCTACCTGCCAGATTATTTCTTGCTCAGATATATCATATGGCATTGGGTCAATATCTTCAAAACAGTAATTTGAAGCATAAGAATGATTATCAGTCCACTCTAATACCCAAAAGTCTGTTAATGTAGATACTTTAAAAAATTTTCCGTTCATTGTCCAACAAATACCTGACGGATATAATTCTAATTGCTTTGCACCAAGTTCACGGAACCTATTTTCGACAACTGCTTTTATATCTGCTTTTTTCATAGTAAACACCTTCCGCAAATCCCGGTTTTTCGCTTCCTACATCTTCCCGATAAACTGGAAGTTAACGCTTTCTGATAATCCAATCGTCATCTTGAGTTTTCTCTTCTGCATAGTAACCGCAAGGCATATCCTTTAAGGTACTAACAGAGTTATCTAAATCAAAAACCCATTTTAAAGATACTAACTTTTCTTCATCTGTTTCATGTGTTCCTCCGCATAGAAATTGCCACATTCCGTCATCTTCATCATGTGATACACATAGAATAGGTGCCTGACACTCCAATATATGGCAACAGACAATCGTAGCAGTATCGGGTGAAGCATAAAATGGAAATTCCATGCCTGTCACTCCTTTCAAACTTCGATTTATCTCTTTAAATACTTTAAAACTCTTTCATTAAAGTCTTTTGCTTCTTCATAAACTGCGTGTCCATAATCTTCATATAAAAATAATTCACTGTTACTAATTCTATCTGCTATTTCTTTTGAAGAATTTACTCCTACAATACTATCTTGTTTTCCTCCAATTATTAAAGTATGACATTTAATTTTATCTAAATCATCATATACATTATGTGTTAAACACGAATTAGCTTGAATAATAAATCTTTTATAATCTTTTGGTTTGCTAACTCTCCATAGAATATTATAATATTTTCTATATTTCTTTAAATGCTTTTCGCTATAAGATTTTTCGGCTGTATCTAGGAATATATTTTTAAAATCTTCCTTCTTTGCTAACTGAATCCAGTTTCCAACAACATTATTTATGATTTCATTAGACTTTGAAGATGTTACTGCTAAAACTAATTTATTTACTTTTTCTGGATTGTTAATTGCCATACATTGTGCTATCATTCCACCTTGAGAAACTCCCATTATATCAGCATTTGATATATTTAATAAATTCATTGCTTCAACTATATCTTGTGCCATATTTCTTGTTGTAAATCCTTTTGCCAGATTATTTCTTCTGCTAAACACATACACTGTATATTCTTTTGCAAATTGTCTATACATAAATGCAAGTGAAACAGCCATACCTTTAACAGTTCTTAATCCATCTCCTAGTTCTGGTATTATAATTAAATTTTTATTTCCTACACCAAAACTTACATAGTCCATATTACTTTGCTCTATTTTTATATTATTGTTTTTTGCATTATAAAACATTACTTCAACTCACTTTCAAATTTTCTTATTTTGCAACCAATCTATAAACCGCATAAATTACCCATATAAGCCAAGAATAAGTCCATGCATCAAGCACAATACTTATTGTTAAATATCCAACAGTAACTATAATTGCTATTATCCAATTCACCGTTCTTTTTTTATCCATTCCTCCAAAATAAATCTTGATTTGATTCTTTGCCGATCACTTTTTTCTCCACTAAAAATATCACCCCATTTTGTGGACTGCAAGTTTAATTGTTACACAAGCTCCACCGGGAGCAATATTTGAAAGTTCTAAACTTCCGCCGTGTTTTTGGCTAAGGACACGGCTTGTAGCCAATCCCAGGCCCATATGCTCTCCCGTTTTATCCTCAGAATAAAGAAAGGTGTTCTTTTTACGAAGCATTGCCCTTGAAAAGCCACTGCCATCGTCTGATATGGTTATCATAAGCATACCATCGGTAAGAGAGTACGCAAAATTCACCTTGCTTTTGGCATATCGAATGGCATTAGAAAAGATATTCTCGACAATACGGTAAAAGATCTGCTCGTCTAATTTCACCTGACATTCGGATATGGTGGAATGGTATGCAATCTCCAGGCTATGTTGTTTGGCAAAAACCGAAAGACTTTCCGTAGCTCTTCTTAAAAAGTCCGGTAATTGAACTACGGAATACTTTGTTTCCGTTTCTTCAATCGCATTCAGGTCACGGATATAATCTGTATAATGTTCAAGTCGTTTTGCCGTTACCGCAAGGTTAGACAGTGTATGCCGCAGTTCTTCGTCATTCAGATTTCCATCTGCCAGACATTGCTGCATATATTCCACATATCCCTCGACAATCGCAATGGGATTTCTGAGGTCATGTGCCACTGATGCCTGCAGGATTCTGCGCTGCTCAATCATGTTCCATAGCTGACGGTTGTTATCATAGAGCGCCTGCCGCATTTCTTCAAAAGCGGTGCAGAGCCTTCCTAATTCATCATTCCTGCTATAATCAACCACAAAATCAAGGTCTTGCTCCCGAATATGTTTTGTCGCATCGGCAAGAACCTGAATGGGCGGTGACAGTTCTTTCCTGTAAAACCACCATGCGCACAGCATGATGCCTGCAATGGAATAGAAAAAAGGAAACAGCACCATAGAAATGCCTGCCATTCTGTATACAAACTTTTGCTTTGAACGAAGCGCCGCGAAGCCGGACTCGATTTTCTCTATTATGAATTCCGTATTCTCCAGAGCTACATCCACTCCGGTAGGAACGAGCATACCCACCTGGGCAGGCTCGTCAAGGATAACCCTCTGCCCTCCCTCTAATACGCTCCCGTCCGCTGTGACCGTCCGGGTATTCAGCCAGACTTCCTGAGAATCGGGAAGTATCACTTTCTGTATACGGTAGCATCCATAAATCGTCAGGACAGATGCCGCAAAAACAAGAAACATTGTAGCAGCTACCGCACAGATAAAAGCTCTTTTCATTGATCCGGGTTTCCTCATTTTTTCCATCTGTAACCCATCCCCCAAACTGTTTCGATGTATTCCCTGCCCGTAGCTTCTTTCAATTTATTCCTGATCTTTCGGATATGCTCTTTTATGACTCCGCTATCTCCTTCGGCATTCAGCCCCCACACGGTTTCATAGATCCGTTCCTTGTCGAATATCTGATTGGCATTACGCATCAGAAACTCCACAATGTCAAACTCACGGTTTGACAGGTTCAGCGGCTTTTCCCCATAAAAAATTGTTCGTTCCGCAAGATTTATAATCAAGCCCTGGGAAGATACGATTTTAGGCGTACACTTGCTTCGTTCATCCCTTCGCAGGTGAGCCGCCACTCTTGCAGTCAACTCTTTCAGGCTGAACGGCTTGGTTATGTAATCATCACCGCCAGCCTGCAGGCCGTTTATTTTGTCCTGTTCCGTAATCCGGGCTGTCAGAAACAAAATGGGGCAGACGACATTCTGACGGATCATTTTACATAACTCCAGTCCGTCTATTTCCGGCATATTGATGTCAAGCAGAATCAAATCCGGATAGACATTCAGCATGGATATTGTCTGCTGTGCATTTTCCGCTACAAAAGCCTCATATCCACACTTCTGTAAGTGACTTGACAATAACTCTGTCAGCATTTTTTCATCATCAACAATGAGTATTTTGTATGCCATAGTAACCTCCTCTCCCAGAGCGTGTTTGAAAATTGCTTTCTGTCAGATGTGCGTCACAATTTGTGGGAGATTTGTGCCAAATGAAGGGCGCATAGGAGGCAAAGGCATAAAGGACAATGCCTTATGTAACCTGAATTTGGCGCAAATATCACGCAAGGTGGGGCGTGCAGATGTCAGGAATGAATTTTCAAACACGGTCTAGAATATGATACTGCAAATAAGTCAAAAAGTGGTCAATTTCCTGCTTTTCAGAGCGTTCTCAACCGCTTTTTTTATGACAGTGCTTGAATTTGTCGCGCCTGATATTGCGTCTACATCTGTTTTCTGTTCATCAACTATACGGTCAGTGATAACTTCTGCGGTCTTTCCACGTTCATGCCTGTGCTCCAAAATGTTAATATTTGTGATTTCTCCATTTTGCACGGTAACTTCCACTTTGGCATATATAAAATCCACGTCATATTCACCAATATAAACTCCGTCGGAAATATCCGAAATATTTATTTCTTCAAAAGTGGTTTCCTTTACTTCCTGTTTATAATCTGCAACACTTTTAAGATAAATTATTCCCCAAACTAAGTCAATAAGCAAAAGGAGCATAACAGCAAATAAAGCTACTTTCTTTTTAGACATTCTCATTTCATACACCTTTCAATTTTTTTGATTGTTTGTTTTGATAACTCTTTTTTACTTGCTTTACCCGTACATACAATTTTGCCTATCGGTTTCATTCCCGCTGTCTTAAAAAACTCCTCCATACTGCGGATTGCCCCTCTGCTTTGTCCGAATATCCATGAAAAAGGAAACGGCGTGTTGCAGGAAGTTAAAAGCATATATTTCTTGCCCTTTAAACGTGGCTTAGGAAAAGTGCTTGTTTCCTCCATAACCGTTCCCAATAATCGGTCAAATAAATTCTTAACAGGAGCAGGCACATTCGCCCAATAGACAGGAGCTGCAAGCAGAACCGTTTGGCTTTTCTGTAAACACATTACAATTTCCTGTATATCGTCCTTTTGAATACAAGTATGCGTATTCATGCAAGCCCTACACCCCTTACAGTAAGAAAGATTTTTTTCATATAGGTTAATCTTCGTTACGGTATAGCCCATTTCTTCGGCTCTACGAATTGCGTAATTTAGCATAGTTGCGGTCGTTCCGTTTGTATGAGGGCTTCCCAAAATAGCAAGCAACCTTTTTTCATTCATACTCATTCCCCCTTGCCTGCAATAGAGCAATACAGCATATGAAAGCCATACTCTAAGAACTGGACTTTTGATAATCCCATTGCTTTTTTAATATATTCTTCTTTATTTTCTGCAAGCTGAATAAGCCCGGACAACATACCCCAGAAAGCAAAAATAGCAGGCATGATTTTCAGATCGCTGCGTAAATCGCCTTTATCTATGCCGGATATTAAAAATTCCTTTATCTTTTCGTTTATTTCTTCCCCTATTTGATAAGTTTCTTTTTCTTCGGGAAGATAATCGTGGCGCTCAAAATCAATATTGATTTTATCCAATACCATTTTGAAGTAGAACGGAAATTCTTCCTGATACTGAACCAATCCACGACAAATGAAATCGTATTGTTCTTTTGTGGTTTGCTGCTGCTCCAGTGCAGAAGCGATGTAATGATAAAGTTTTTTCATGCTGTCCAGCACTAAGATACCAACAATTTCCTCTTTGTTCTCAAAATACACATATAAAGTCGCTTTGCTGTATCCGGCTGCTTTGGCTATATCGTCCATAGAGGTTGCCGCTATGCCTCTCTCCATGAACAATACTGACGCAGCGGAAGCAATTTTTTCCCGGTGTACACTTTTCGGCTCTTTTTTTCTTCGTGCCATTGTCTGCCTCCTTATAATTGAACTCAAGGTTTAATTATAAGAGTTTTAAAGAATACTGTCAACTAAGTTTTTACCATACTCCGCTTTTCCCATTAAAAGACCTCATCCTCCGGCTCAAAATATTCCAACAGGGAAAGATACAATTTTCATGCTTGAAACCGTCTGCACCCGCCGCAAAGTGATACGCATTGCTGGGGACGACTACCCCGCCGAGCTTGTGAAGTCTAAGTTTATGAAATTAAACAGCAACCATATCCAGTTTGTGATTGACTGTATGCACCAGAACACCACCAAGATACGCAACATCAAGAAAATACCTGCTTGCGGTTCTTTTCAACGCACCAAACACCATTGACAGCTATTATACCGCCCTTGTCGCTCACGATATGGCAAGCGGCGTATTTTCATCACAGGAAAGGGAGGACGATTTTATGAGTGATTACGATGACGCCATTTTCCGGCTTGCCACGGCACAGGAAGCAGAGCAGGAGGACTACACGGGCGGGGACGGGCTTTTGTATTACGGGAACTGCCGCCAGCCCAAAGAAGCCTGCTTCCCGGAGGGTAAAACCTTTTTCGGACGTGACCGCCACCCGAAAGAATGTGACTGCCAAAGAAAACGCCGGGAACGCTCCTTAGGAATCTGTGAATTAACACTGATTTTGTTGGACTTGCGGTATTTTTGTTGGACCCAAAATCCGCATCACACTCAACATTTTTACTCTGAATTTTGAATTGTTAATCTTCTAATAATACGCGTTTTCTTTCTATCATTTCCCCGATTCTCTCGATATACTGCGCCACATCCTTCACATTCTCGCACCGTTCAATCCGTCCGTCAGGGTATACCCTTTTCGAGATACTATCGGCTCCGCAGGCGACTATGGTCTGCACCTCCTCCATTATCAGAATATTATAAATCCCATACTTGCCTTCTCTCGCATACCCCACGTTCTCAAAATTCCCTGACATATTTTTCTGCCGGTACAGATAATAAGGCTTCATGCCAAGCGCATCTGCACCTTTTTGTGCAATCTCCATCGTCGCATCCGTATTGTTCAGCGAAGCGATACCGTTCTCCTCTATCCACTGGCTAAGCTTTGACGCGCGCTTAATCGCAAGTGAATGCACCGTAAGACTGTCAGGATTTAACCTTGCAATCTCATCGACTGTATTCTGCACATCCGCCTCCAGCTCACCCGGAAGCCCTAAAATAATATCCATATTAATATTGTCAAAACCTGCCGCCCTTGCAAGCGCAAACGCCTCCCGAACCTGCGCCACCGTATGCTGCCTGCCAATGATTTTCAGCGTTTCGTCCTTCATTGTCTGCGGATTGACCGAAATACGCGTCACGCCGTGCTTCTTTAAAACATCCAGCTTGTCCCTCGTGATACTGTCCGCACGCCCTGCCTCGACCGTAAACTCCGTGACATGCTGAAAAACAAACCGCTCCCGCATGCGTGAAAGCAGTCTGTCAAGCGCATCCGCCTCCAGCGTTGTAGGGGTACCGCCGCCGATATAAACCGTATCCAGCACCTTATCCCGATACGCCTGCGCCACAAAATCAATCTCCCGAAAAAGCGCATCCAAATAGTCGTTTACACGCTTTTTCCACTGTGCAATCGGATAGGACGTAAACGAACAGTAAAGACACGTCGTCGGGCAGAACGGAATACCGATATACAGACTGTATCCGTCCTCATAATGGATTTTGTCAAGAATCCGCTTTTCCCGCTTTGCAATATCCAGGCTAAGCCGCGCCTTTTCATCGCTGACTGCATGTTCCTCTTTCATCTGCGCAATAATCGCATCATCGTCCTTTCCCTCCGCCAGCATTCCCATCGAAAGCTTTGTCGGACGGATACCTGTCAGATTCCCCCACGGAAGCGTGTGCCCCGTATAATCACATAAATCATGATAGACCGAAAGCTTATGCTCATTTTTTGTGACACACGTGTCATTTTTATAAATGTTGGTGTACTCTTTTTCCCCGTCAATATCAAATACAGCCTCTATTTTACTGTCGTCAAAAATAAGGACTGCCCGAGCCTCACCGTCCTCCCGTTCACCCTGCCCGCAGAGTCCGTACACACGAACCTCCTGCTCCGGATAAAACGCTTTAAACAATGCATGCAAATCATACTGATACTGTTCTCTGTTTGTATATATCTTTATCATTGTAATATCAAACCTCTTCGCCTTTTCTTATCGCATCACGGAATGTAAAAATCCATGTCCGCTTATGCTAAACATAGATAAATCCATGCCTACCCAAGGCATGGATTGTACTTTCTCTCGTATCCAACCGTTGACGCGTCACCGTGTCCGGAATACAGCTTCACGTCGTCAGGCAGTGTCATAATCCGTTCCCGTATCGAATCGCCAAGTGCGCGCATCGAGCCCGAATACAAATCTGTTCTTCCCACAGAACCGTTAAAAATCGTATCACCGCAAAACAACGTCAAATCCTCTTTTACATAAAAGCAGCAGCCTCCCTTTGTGTGCCCCGGTGTATGAAGCACCTCAAATTCCACGCCTGCCATTGTAAGCGTCTGCTTATCGCGCAGATATACATCCGCCTCAAAACCATACCCTGTTCCGAACCACTGTGACACATTTTTTTCCGGGTCCTTTAAAATCTCCGCCTCGTCTTCATACGCATACACCTTTGCGCCGCTGAGCTGTTTCAACTCCAAAACACCGCCCGTATGGTCACCGTGTCCGTGCGTCAAAAGAATGCCTGCTATTTTTTCAAAGCCCAAGCTCTTTGCATCCGCAAACACCACGTCGCCGTTATCGCCCGGATCGATAATTACAATCTCATCCGCACCCTCTCTGTACACATAATAACAATTTGTCTGGCAGGCGCCAAGCACCCTTCTTTTTACCTTTAAATCCGCCATAGCAATAACCATACTCCTCTCATAGCCTGCGAATTTGTGCCTTTGCACAAATTTGCCAATGTTATCCCGTAGTCCTTTCAATATCAATTATATTGTCAATCTGTTTTAATTTCTCAATAATTGCCCTAAGTTCATCGCGTCCGCCAATCTCAAAAGACATTGCCAAAGTCGCAATCCCCTGCTTGCTTACCCTTGTATTCATGGAAATCACATCAATGTTTTTCTCCATCAGCGTCTTTGAAATATCCGCAAGCAGACCGCTTCTGTTATGCGCATAAATTGCAATCTCCGTCAGATACTTTTCGTTCTCATTATTCAGCTCGGGCTGCCACTCCGCGCTAATCAGCCGCGCACGCTCAATCTCGGACAGACAGATGATATTGACACAATCCGTCCGGTGAATGGACACGCCGCGTCCTCTTGTAACAAACCCTACAATTTCGTCACCAGGCACTGGTGCACAGCAGCGTGAAAAACGCACCGCCACATCATGCGTTCCTTTTACGACAATGCCGCCCTTGCCTTTAGGACGCATCATTTTGTTTGCACTGTTCTCCTGAACGGACGCCAAAAGCTCGCTGTCCGTAATCTCCTTTTTATGGTTTCTCGCATAAATTTCCTGTAATCGGTTGATTACCTGCCCTTCCTTTAAGGCACCGTGACCGATTGCCGCCAGCAGCGCATCCCAGTCATTAAATCCGTACTTGTGCATGACCTGCGTCTGATATTCCGGCACAAGAAAATCTTGGGCGTTAATACTCTTGGACTTGCAGTAATTTGCCAAAAGCTCGCGTCCCCTGATGACGTTCTCTTCCTTAAACTCATTTTTAAACCACTGGGAAATCTTGTTTTTCGCCTGCGAAGATTTTACAATATTGAGCCAGTCGCGGCTTGGACCTTTGGAGTTCTGCGAGGTAATAATCTCAATGCAGTCCCCGTTGTTAATCTTATAATCAATCGTAACAAGCTTATTGTTTACACGCGCGCCAATCATCCGGTTGCCGACCGCACTGTGAATGCTGTATGCAAAGTCAATCGGCGTAGAACCTGCCGGAAGATTTTTGACCTCCCCGGTCGGCGTAAAACAATACACATGATCGGAAAACAAATCCAAATCACTTTTTAAAAGCTTGACAAATTCTTTGTTGTCGGAGGTGTCACGCTGCCATTCCAAAATTTGGCTTAACCACGCAAGCTTCTCCTCCTCACCGCCCTTGGAAACCTTTCCGTCGCTCTCCTCCTTATATTTCCAGTGGGCAGCAATACCATACTCCGCTACCCTATGCATGTCATATGTCCGGATTTGAATCTCAAACGGCGTCCCCGTCGGTCCAATCAAGGTCGTGTGAAGCGACTGGTACATATTGGTTTTCGGCATGGCGATAAAATCCTTAAACCGCCCCGGCATCGGCTTATACATCTCATGAATGACACCAAGCGCTGCATAACAGTCCTTCAACGAATTGACAATAATACGCACCGCAAACAAATCGTAAATCTGGTCAATCGTTTTTCCCTGGTTTTTCATTTTTTTATAGATGCTGAAAAAATGCTTGACGCGCCCGTCAATCTGTGCTTCAATGTCCGCTCCCGCAATGTGTTCCGTTACCTCGTCAACCAGCTCCTGCACATACTTTTCGCGCGCGTCCTTGCGCAAAGCAATCTTTTCCACCAAATCATAATACGCCTCCGGCTCAAGATATTTGAGCGAAAGGTCGTCAAGTTCTATCTTAATTTTTGAAATACCGAGCCGCTCCGCAAGCGGTGAATATATATCGAGTGTCTCTCTTGCAATCCGCTTTTGACTCTCCGGTGACTTATATTTGAGCGTGCGCATATTGTGGAGGCGGTCGGCAAGCTTAATCAGAATAACACGAATATCCTTTGCCATCGCAAGAAACATTTTGCGCAGGTTTTCCGCCTGCAGTTCTTCGCGGCTTGTCGTGCGGTCCGGCGCGGCATCTCCTGTATACTGAAGCTGCTCTAATTTCGTCACGCCGTCCACCAAAAGCTCCACATCAGGACCAAACTGCTCCTTGAGCTCCTCGTTTGTCATAATGGTGTCCTCCACCACATCATGGAGAAGTCCCGCAATAATCGTCTCCTTGTCAAGCTCCAAATCGGCGAGGATAATCGCAACACAGAGCGGATGAATTATATAGGGTTCGCCCGATTTTCTCACCTGCGCCTTGTGCGCCTCGCATGCCGTGGCATATGCCTTGTCAATCAACGAAATATCATCAGAAGGATGATATTTCTGCACACGCCGGACAAGCCCCTGATAAAGCGTATCGGGGCTTTGAAATTCTTTGATATATTCAATTCTGCGGTCGTCTGTCCTGCGGGGACCCGATTTACTTCCGTTTATGATTAAAGAATCCTCATATGTCCCCGTCTTCAACTGCTTCTCATCTGCCACTTCATATCACCAAACCAATTCTAACTCTTTATGCTGCCAATAACCTGCAAATTTAGGCGTCAGCTCAAATTTGCCCCATGAAAATCAAAGATTTTCATGCTATTTTCCTTCATAAACAATTGCGGAATCCAGTCTGTAACCTGCAAGCCGCTCACGTCCCTTCAAACCTGCAAGCTCCATCATGACAACGATGCCGACAACCTCGCCGCCAAGCGATTCAATCAGCTTTATCATCGCCTCCGTCGTTCCGCCCGTCGCAATCAGATCATCAACCACCAGTACCTTCTGTCCTGGCTGAATGGAATCCTTATGCATCTCTATTGTTGCTTTCCCATACTCCAAGTCATAATCTACGGACACCGTTTCCGCAGGAAGTTTTCCTTTTTTCCGAATGAGTACAAACGGTTTATGATTGTTGTATGCGATCGGCGTACCGAAAATAAAGCCTCTCGACTCCGCGCCGGCGACCACATCATACGCCAAATCCTTTACCAAATCCTGCATGGTATCAATCGCAAGGTGCAGTCCATCCGCATCCTGCAAGACACTTGTCACATCCCTGAATATAATGCCCGGCTCCGGAAAATCAGGGATTGCTCTTACGTATTCTTCAAGTTTTTTCATAACGTAACTCTCCTATCTGTTTTTTACCCATTATTACCATTATAATCTTATTTGACAGATAAGTCAATCCGTCACAAAAGGCTGAGCTGTCCGTCCTCATTCTCCTTGAGCTGTGTATATACCGCCTTTGACGGCTGCTGCCTGTTTTTTGCGTCACCGCGCACGCCAAAGCTTGCCGCATATCCTTTCTCTTCCAAAACCGCGGCTACGTGCTTGTAGGTTTCCTTCATTTCCTTTTCGCCGCCCTCGTAAATCACAATCGGCACGCCGCTCTCGTACACCACCGTAAACCCTTTTTTCTCCAAAAGCTTTACTGCATTCTCTTTTTCCATTTATTGTATCCTCCTATCTGTGCCGCCATGCCGCGCCCGAAAACAGGATTAAAATCGGAAAAATCTCCAGTCTTCCCGCAAGCATGTCAATAATCAGCACCAGCTTTGAAAAATATCCGAAACCGGCAAAATTACACGTAGCGCCCACGGATTCAAACCCCGGTCCCACATTGTTAAAGCACGCAATCACCGCCGAAATATTCGTCGTCATGGAAAATCCGTCCACTGCCACAAAAATACAGCTTACAACAATTATAATCATATAAATGGCAAGATATGCATTTGTGTTTTCCAAAATCTTCTCATCCACAGGCTGACCGTTCACCCGAACTACCTGTATCTTCTGCGGCTGCAATACCTGCCGGATATTGCGCCGGATGCTCTTTAAAATCAACAAAAGCCTCGCAAACTTAAAGCCGCCCCCGGTACTTCCCGCACTCGCGCCAATAAGCATCAATGTCAGTAAAATCATTTTGGAGAGCGCCGGCCACAAATCAAAATCCGTCGTGGCAAAACCCGTCGTCGTTACGATACTTGCCACCTGAAACGCCGCATGCCTTAGCGTTTCCCCGATTGTACCGTAAATACCTCTGATATTCCATGCAATCATAAGAACGCTTACAAAAACCGCACCCAAATAAAAACGCAGCTCCTCATCCTTCCACACGCTTTTAAACTGCCTGATTAAGAGCATGTAATAACAGCTGAAATTAACGCCGAACAAAAGCATAAACACCGTACATACATTCTGAAGATATGGACTGTAGCCTGCAATGCTGTCGTTTCTCACACCAAACCCACCGGTTCCCGCCGTTCCAAACGCCGTGCAGACCGCGTCAAACAAGGGCATTTTCCCCAACAGCAAAAACAGAATATTCAATATTGTAAGGATAATATAAATCGCATACAAAATTTCCGCTGTCGTTTTCATTTTCGGAACAAGTTTCCCCACCTTCGGACCCGGACTTTCCGCCCTTAAAAGGTGCATTGTAAAGCCGCTCTTGCTGTCGCCGCCGGATGTAATCGCAAGCACAAACACCAGTACGCCCATGCCGCCAAGCCAATGGGTAAAGCTGCGCCAATAAAGACATCCGCGCGACATCTCCTCAACCTCGCCAAGAATCGTAGCGCCCGTTGTCGTAAAACCCGAAACCGTTTCAAAAAGCGCATCCATCAAATCTGGAATTTCACCCGATATAAAAAACGGAAGACAGCCCAAAAGACTCATCACAATCCAGCTGATGCCCACACACACAAGCCCTTCTCTTGCATAAAACGCTTTGGAGCAATGATTGCAAAACAGCATTAAAATACCTGCAAGCAGCAACGTAATGAGCATACTGAAACCAAAACCGGCAACGCTTTTTATTTCATTATTAAAAATACTAATCAGCAGCGCCGGTATCATAAAGACAGCTTCCACCAGCAAAATCCTGCTGATAAATTTTCCCATCATTTTATAGTTCATAGTTGTATCCCGTTATCCTTATCCGATTGTTGTCGTACATTTACTCAAAAATATCATTCAGGCTGTAAATAACCTGCTTCGCGCTTGTGACAATCAATACCGTGTTGCCTTTCTCAAACACCGAATCGCCATTCGGTATGATTGTCTGCCGAAAGCCGCTTGTAATAGACGCGACAAGCACGTTTTTCTTGATATGAAGCTGCTTTAACGGTTCCCCGCAGTGCAGCGTATTTTCGTCCACAAGAAACTCAATCGCCTCCGCCTGCCCGTCCGCAATATAATGAATGGCTCGTGCGGCTCCCGCCTGATTGCGCAATGCACGCACATAGCGCACAATCGCATTGCTGCAAAGCGACTTCGGGCTGATAACGCTTCCAATCGGAAGGGAATTCAAAAGCGTGCTGTTCTCCATACGCCCTATTTTCGTGATAATCTGCGGCACACCGCAGCTGTGACCATACAGCGAAATCATCGTGTTCATTTCATCCACGCCGGTCAATGTCACAAGCACATCGCACTTTGCAATGCCTTCACTCTCAAGCAAAAACTCATTGCTTGCGTCACCGTGGATAATATCCGCCTCCGGAAGCAGCGTCGCAACCTGCACACACCGATCCTTGTCACTTTCAATAATCTTAACCGCAATGCCGCTGCCAATCAGCGCCTTTGCCAAATAATAGCTAACCCTGCCGCCGCCGCAAATCATGACCTGCTTTGCCTTGTGCGTGATAATGCCTAAATTTTTCAACAAAATCGTAAGGTTTTGAGGTGACGCTGTCACGAAAATCCTGTCATTTTCCTTGAGCGTAAAAAATCCGTTCGGAGCAATCGCCTTTCCCCCGCGTAAAACAGCACAAACCAAAATATTACACTTAATCACGCTCTCCAAATCATTCAGCGTCAGATTACACAGCTTTGAGCTGCTCTCAATCCGCAGCTCCACAATCTCCACCCTTCCTTTTGCAAAGGTGTCGCGTTTTAAAAAGCCGGGGTATTTGATAAGCCGCTCAATCTCAAGCGCCGCGCTTCCCTCCGGATTAATCACCATAGAAATGCCAAACAGCCCGCGCATATCGTACACCTGTTTGGTATATTCCGGATTACGCACACGCGCAATGGTATGTATTTTCGGATTCATGCCGTGTGCAAGCAGACAGCACAAAAGATTGACCTCATCGGCATTTGTGACTGCAATCAAAAGGTCGCTTTCTTTGACTTTCGCATTGTTGAGCGCCTCCATGGTCGCGCAGTTTCCCTGAACTGCCATCACGTCATAGCGTTCCTCGCTCATCTCAAGAACTTTTGACTTTGCGTCAATCAACGTTAAATCATACCCTTCGGCAGAAAGCTGCTTTGCCAGCGTCGAACCGACTTTTCCGTCTCCTGCTATAATGATTTTCATATGTGTCAGACCTCTCTCTCAAAAATCGTTACCAAAGCTTTATAGATACGATTATAACATCTTTTCTTATTTGTGCAAGTTCGCGCACGAAAAAAGTCGGGTGATGACACACCAATGTCATTTAGATAAGGACAACATTGCAGTTAGGATTCTTTTTACAGCGAGTAAACATTTTGTTTATTCGCTGTTTTTCTATATTTAAAAGCATTCAACGTAATAAATTTGTACGACAACAGACAGATGCTTTCATCTGTCTTAAAAATGGTATATACTAATATTTGATTAGGCTGCTCTATATAGAAAGCTTATCGCGGACTGGGGTTTGACTTTGCGAGGGTCTGTTCTCCCAGAACGTACAGGAAGAAGCTCATGTCCGATTAGATACTCTACATCGGGTGGAGCTTTTTCTTCTTTTATTGATAGAAAATGACAGCAAATTCGCATCGCACGGGTATAATTCAGCTGATATATATATTTGCAGCCAACTTTCTGCTTGACAACCACATTAGTCGCTATAATCTCACAGAAATTATACAGAGTCATTCTTGACCATATTTCCTGCACAATATATTCTGGTTTCTTTGCATGAAACCGTGTTAATCCTAATGCATATTTTAACTCGCGAAAAGAGGTTTCTATTCCCCAGCGTTTCGCATATAACTGTTTGATTTCACCAGGACTAAATTTTTCTTGTGGCAGATTTGTAATAATACATTCATAAGAGTCTTGCGAGATTGGAAAACGCACTACTCTCATTTTTATTTCGTAAAACTTATTAAAATGCAGGTCAAGATAATCAAAAGGTGTTTTTTTCATAATAATTCTGTATTTTTGGGGATTTGCTTTTACTTCATTTGTCTGCTTTTTTGTGAGTGTAAGATTAACCCATTCGTCAAATTCATCACTCTCTGGCAGCATTGTTAGTTTCGAAGCTATTCCATTACTTGTTACATCTTTGACGCGTATTAAGTAATACATTCCTTTATGTTCCGCATGAGCAAATATATTGTAGTTCTCATAACCCCTGTCTGCGATAAAAACAGCAGGCTGGCCACGGTATCTGTCAATCAATTCACACATAGCACTATTTTCATTTTTCAATCGGGCAGGTTGGATAATTGCATCTGTGTATCTTCTGCTGCATAAATCATAAAAAGCGTTTAAATGCAGCTGGTTGAAGCCTTTGCTGTCAGGAAGCGGTTGAAAATAGGTTGTTTCATCTTTAGGATTGCAGGCAATGCATAAATCCGAACCATCACAGGCAATTAATCTAAGTCCTTTATATGCAGCATTATCATTAAAAGATTTAGTGAATTCTTGAAATAAGAACTCAAATGCTTCTGGCAGTATCTGTGCCCTGCGCTGGTTAAATGCTGAATCCGATGGCGTGGAACTGTCAAAATCAAAATATTCCAACAATTCATCTCTTAATGCTTTGCCCTCCATTGTAAGCATAAACTTCATTATCTCTTCAAATGACCATTTCTTTTTACGTGAAAAATCCGTTTCTGGATTCTTTGTAAACAACCAACGGTAAGAATCCATCTCTGTAATAATGGATAATAGTTTTTGCTTTACCTCTGTAGAATAATTCATTGTGTAATCCTCCTTGCAACCAAGATGTTTTCTTGATTACAAGGGCCGCTCTGACTATCTTTCTTTTTAGATAGTCAGAGCGGCCACACATTTGGTTTATCCTGTCAAGTGCTTTATGAAATTATACAAAAAAAGAACAGGGTACATATTTCTACATACACTGTTCTTTGCATCGTCCTTATCTAAATGACATTGGTGATGACACACCCGGCTTTTATTCTATGCCGCTTCCACTGCCGCTTTCATCTCTCTAATATAATCACAGACCGGAGAGATACAGTTTTTCCCATATTTGGCAATAATTTTCACAATCGCGCTCCCGACAATCGCGCCGTCCGACACCGCCGCCATCTCCCTCGCCTGCTTTGGCGTGGAAATGCCAAAACCGACTGCACACGGAATATCGGACACCTTTTTCACCTGACGGACCATTTCCCTGATATTTGATGTAATGTTGTTTCTGACGCCCGTAACGCCAAGCGACGAAACGCAATAGAGAAAGCCCCTGGCTTCCTTTGCAATCATATTGATGCGTTCCTTTGAGGTCAGCGCAATCATGGAAATCAGCTCTACGCCCTGCGCGTCGCAGGCTTCTTTTATCTCCTGTCTTTCCTCAAAAGGCACATCCGGCACAATCACACCGTCAATCCCGCACTCCGCGCACTTTTTCATAAATTTTTCCGTGCCGTAGGTGTAAATCGGATTGATGTAGGTCATAAACACAAGCGGAACGTCCACCTGCCCGCGCACCCGCTTTACCATGTCAAACAGCTTGTCGGTCGTTGTCTGCGCCCGAAGCGCCCGCTCATCTGCCTGCTGAATGACAACACCCTCCGCAATCGGGTCGGAAAACGGAATGCCGATTTCGATGATGTCCGCGCCCGCCTGCGCCATCTGCGGAATCAGCGCCTCTGTCGTCTCAATGTCAGGATCTCCTCCCGTCACAAATGCGATAAATGCCTTCTTGTTTTCAAATGCCTGTTTTATTCTGCTCATTTTGTTCAATGCTCCTTCCTTTCTGAAATCGTAAAGAACGCTCGTCTTTAGCGTTCAGAATTTCTTTTTGTTTTTTAATCAAATATTTCCACGCCCCTATATCGGGCAATCGCCGCCACGTCCTTATCGCCGCGCCCCGAAACGTTGACCACGATGATTTGGTCTTTGCCGAATGTATGTGCAATTTTCTTTGCATATGCAACCGCATGCGCACTCTCAATCGCAGGTATAATGCCTTCCGTTCGTGACAGATACGCAAACGCCTCCACCGCCTCATCATCTGTTACGGGTACATACTGCGCGCGTCCCGTATCATTTAAATCCGCGTGCTCCGGTCCGATACCCGGATAGTCAAGTCCTGCCGAAATGGAATACACCGGTGCAATCTGCCCGTATTCGTCCTGACAGAAAATCGATTTCATGCCATGAAAAATACCGACGCTTCCGTTTGTGACCGTCGCCGCATTCTTCGGGTTGTCAACACCAAGCCCCGCCGCCTCGCAGCCGATTAATCTGACACTCGTGTCAGGTATGAACTCATAAAAAGCGCCCATCGCGTTGCTTCCGCCGCCCACGCAGGCAATCACCGCGTCGGGGAGCCTCCCCTCCGCCGCAAAAAGCTGCTGCTTAATCTCCTCTCCGATTACCTTTTGAAAATCCCGCACCATCATCGGAAACGGGTGCGGTCCCATCACGGAGCCCAGCACATAAAACGTATCGTCCATTCTTGATGCCCACTCCCGCATCGTTTCATTCACCGCGTCCTTCAGCGTCATCGTTCCCGATGTGACCGGGTGCACCTTTGCCCCCAAAAGCTCCATTCGGTAACAGTTGAGCGCCTGTCTGTCCGTGTCCTCTTTTCCCATGAAAATCTCGCATTCCAGTCCCATAAGCGCTGCTGCCGTCGCCGTCGCAACGCCGTGCTGTCCCGCTCCGGTTTCTGCAATCACACGCTTCTTGCCCATTTTTTTCGCCAAGAGCACCTGTCCAAGCACGTTGTTGATTTTATGCGAGCCTGTATGGTTTAAATCCTCTCTTTTTAAATAAATTTTTGCGCCGCCCAAATCCTTTGTCATTTTCTCCGCATAATACAGAAGCGACGGTCTGCCTGCATACTTTTCGAGTAAATCCTTTAATTCCTGCACAAACACCGGATCGTTTTTGTAATGTTCATACGCCCGTTCTACCTCCTGCACCGCAGGGACAAGCGTCTCCGGTATGTACTGTCCGCCGTATTCGCCGTATCTTCCTTTTTTTTCACCCATTTTACCACCCATCCTTTTCTTCATCATTATCCTGTTCAAATTGTCCCGGCATTTATGACACTTGTGTCATTTTTATGCAATTGTGGGAAACAAAAAAAGCTTTTATCCTAATATTGCTACTAGGACAAAAGCTTAAACCTTCTGCGGTACCACCTAATTTGGCACATAAAAATGCACCCTCTCTCCACACGTACTATCATACGCTTTCCCTTGATAACGGGCGGAAATCCCGTTGGGCATTACTAAAGCCGTCGGCTCGTTGCTCCCACCTTCTCAAGTCCATTCCATACCTCTTTGACTGCCGCAATCACACCGCCTGCGGCTCTCTGAAAATCTCCCAAAGTATGTACTCCTCTTGATCACCAGTTTTTAACCATGTTCGTTTTTATTTATCATAATCACTTTTATTTCATCTGTCAATCGTTTTTTTCATTTTTTGCGTCATTTTTTGCTTCCCGTCCAAATCCTTCCACAAAAACACGCCGTTTTCCAGCGTCATATACCCATGCCATGAGCCTTCCTTCGGGATAGACACTGATCCGCAGTTCATATAAATATAGTTGTCATATTCTATGCATTTTGGCACATGTGTGTGACCGTTTATCAAAATATCACCGTCACAAAGCGGAGGCAGGTTTTTGGGATTGTAAACATGTCCGTGTGTAGCATACATCGTGATGCTATTCATGGATAAAAGTGCATAATCAGCGAGAATCGGGAAGTCCAAAACCATTTGGTCCACCTCCGTATCGCAATTTCCCCGCACGCACAAAAGGCTGTCTTTGCGCGCATTCAGCAGCGCAAGCACTTCCTTTGGCGCATAGTCCCTTGGCAAATCATTTCTCGGTCCGTGATAAAGCAAATCCCCCAAAAGCAGCAGCCTGTCCGCCTGCTCCCTGTCGTATGCCTCCAGCAAAAGACGGCAATAATACGCCGAACCGTGTATATCTGACGCAATCATCAATTTCATAAGCCTGCCGCCCCCTCCTGATACAGATAATTTTTCACCTCATCAAGCCGTGCATTCGCGTCCCCAACGCCAAGATCATACATCTTTTGCAGCGTTTCGGGATTTTTTTCAATCCTGCTCATTTTAATCCGCGCAGACGGACGGATTACGAAAAGACCGCCCTCTTTTTCCAACGCGTTCAACCGCTGCACACAACTGTTGTAATTGCTGTGCCGTTCGCGCAGCTTTTTTTCAAAGCGGGCATATTTTTTGCCGTAAACCGCCTTTGTCATAAACGGGGAAACCGGACCTTTTATATAGTCCGCGTCCTTTGTTAAAACAACCACAAGCCTGTCATATCCCATCTCCAAAAACTTCTCAAACGGAATGCTGTCCGCAACCGCTCCGTCCATGTAACGCCTGCCGTCGATTTCGACCGGTCTTGCCACAAACGGCATGGACGCCGACGCACGCAGCGTTTCCATCTGCGCAAACGCGTCCGTTATCCGGATATACTCGGCGTCGCCTGTCTCAAGGTTTGTCACCACCGCATAAAACGGAACCTTTGACGCCATAAACGTCTCATTGTCAAACACGTCAAGCTTAGCTGGCACGGTATAATATGCGTACTGCGTGTCAATAATGTTTCCCGTCTTTAAGAGCGGCCGAAACCCCATATAATTCTTATCACCGTTAAATTTCTTATTATAGCGTATCACGCGCCCTTTCTGTTTGGACAACAGATTAATGCCAAACAGCGCCCCCGCCGACACGCCGATTACCCCGTCAAAGCCGATGTCATGATCCATAAATACATCCAAAACACCTGCCGTGTACACCCCGCGCATGGCGCCGCCCTCGAGTACCAGTCCTGTTTTCATGCCGCATTGCTCCTATTTGTTTTTCCTTATATATCTTAACGAAAATCCGAATTTTATGCAAGATGAAACAAAGAACTTTTTATATTTCGGCTGTTTGCGTTTCAGATGAAACGCTTAGAAATCAAAGGCTTCAAAAGCGTTAAAGGCATCAAAGGCATTAAAATTATCAAATTCATTCAATTTGTCTCCCAAAACAGCAGCGAATGATATTTTTTTATCCGACTGCGCCCGTAAAAGCCACGCTTTCTGCTCCTCCTTTGTCAAATGCGAAGCAACAATGGAAAATTTGGCAATATCACCCTGCTCATAACTGCTGTTCGCAAAGGTCTGAAGCTGTTCTGTGCCTATCCGGTCACACAGAATGGCAAAAAACGCGATTTTATTATCCTCATACGCCTGATCGGCATAAAGCGCAAGCTGCTCCGCGCTCATCGCATCTGCGGCTACGGAAAAAAACGCAACCTGATCCGTACGGTAAATCTTATCATAGCACTGCGTCCGCACTGTCTCATCTACCGCGGCAAGCACGGCGGAAAATCCCAAAAGATCCTCTTTTTCGTAGCATTCCTGCACATACTCCGTTACACGGTTTTCTTCCACGTAATCAATCCGCCGGACAAGCGTCATCTTAATCTGCATGCCGCTATTGCGTGTGTCTATCTGGTGAAGCAGCGTTCCGACTGCCGCATATGCCTCCTGATGTGCCTGACACACCTGCTCCGCCTCCTGCGTGAAATAGACAGTACGCTTCGAATCGTCCGCAAGCGTGATTTCCTTCTGATACGCAGAGTTTGGATCTTCTCCCAAGTCCTGCATAATGTTGCGTGTGCCCGTGCTCTGTGCCAACACAATCACAAACGGCTTTTCATAATATGCGCTCTGCATAAAGGTATACTCGCCCGCCTGATTTTGCTTTTGATTTTCCTTTTCCCTCCGCCAACCGTCGGACAGTTCAATTTGTCTTGCGGCTTTTAGCGCAATATCCATCTCCCTCTGCGTATAATACCCCTTTGCCATTCCTACGTCTAACTGCTGTTTTACCTGTGCAGCTAAATTTTGCCCTTCCGTAAACGGTCCCAATGACGTATAACCGTCCGCTCTCACAAGAACAATGCCGATTGTCCCGTCTGAAAATGAGGAATCCGGTACGTCAATCATCTGCGCGCCGTCATATAAAATATAGAAGGCGTTCTCATTCTCATCGTACAAAACACTATCATACAACGACTTTTCGCCGTTCTCATCCGCTTTCTGTTCCTCTGTCAAAGCCTCGTCCGCCAGTTCTTCCCCTAACAGCTTCTCCTCAGCCGTTTTCTCTTTGAAATCCGCCTTTTTCCCCCGTCCCTGCATGGCATAGACGCCAAGCGACTGAAAGCAGACGCAAACCAGTATTGTCATGGCAACTGTTACCGTCGTCACCGCTTTCGACCTTTTGTGAAACATCATAATTGCACCCAACCTTTCCTTTAACTCTTTTGCCCCCTCCGTCAGCGTAACCGAGGCGAGCGAACTTTTGTACGCATCATCCGTTTTCAGAAACAACAACAGCGTATCGCCGTACGCTTTCTTTTCCGTGTCATCCAGCGTGTGTATCACCGCCTCGTCGCAGGACAGCTCACACGCCCTTGTAACCTCCCGCTCCAAAAGATATACAAACGGATTAAACCAGTGCATGCAGACCGCAATCTGAACAATCCATTTATACACAAGATCCCATCGTTTTAAGTGCGTCAGCTCATGTGTAAAAATGTAGCGCAATTCCTGTGCGCCTGCTGCCCGCTTTGGTAAAATGATACGCGGATGAAAAAAACCGACCGCCATCGGTGATGCAATCAGCGGATTTTTGTATAATCCGACCGTACGTCTGTTTTGCAGGTTTTCCATGCAGTCCGATAAGAGATTCAACGTTTCTAAATCCGACACCTCCTGACTTCCGGCTCTAACATAGCGCAGAAAGCCTTGGTATATCGTCACCTTTCGGATCATAAGCGTCAGGGCAATCGCAGACCATACAAAGAAAGCATATAACCAAATATCATCCGAAGGCTGCACGGTCCCGCTGTCCGAAAACGCAGGATTCCCATTTGAGACCGGCTGACTACCCACAATTACCGGACTGTCCGCATTCATCACGTCGTTATGTTCCACTCCTGCGCCTGTACGTCCCATTCCCGTATCTGCCGCAGCATTTACCGACGCATTTTTCACTGCGTTTTGCGCAGTCTCAAACAAAAATCCGACAATCGTCGTATCCGGTGAAAACGGAACAAGAAACCGCAGCGCGACGGCTAATAAAATATAATACTGCCAGCATTTACTGACACGCTTACCGTATAACCGTTTCAATGCAAGCAGCACGAGAAACAGCAGCGTTCCGGACAGCGACAGGGACAGCACTACTTTTAACCATTCACCCATTTCCATAATCACACTCCTTCCAAACCAGCCTGTTAATCCGTTTCTTTCCCGATTTGGCTTTCCCAAAACGTTTCAATTTCCTTTAAATCCTCCGTCGAGAGCATTTCCTGCTGCACCAAAGCCGACACCAAATGCTTAACGTCCCCTCCATACACCTTGTCCAAAAAGCTGTGCGTCTGCATTGTCTGATATTCCTGCTGTGTCACAACCGCGGCGTACTCGTTTCGCCTGCCGATTTTTTTCGTCTTTAAAAACTTTTTTTCAATCAGGCGGGAAAGCAGCGTCAGCACTGTATTTTTCTTCCACTCATTGCTGTCTTTTTCCAATTCTTCCATAATATAAGAATATAATGCTGTTCCCCCGTTTTTCCAAATAATTTTCATCAGTACCAGTTCCGACTCCGAAATCTGCTGCATTGGTTTGTCCTCCTTTTTATCTTAACAATTTGTAGGCATATTTATATTAACATATTGTAGGCTATAATGCAAGAGCATTTTACTTTTTTAACAAACCAATTGACAACCCCGCTATTCACTAAACCGCACCCGCTCAATCAGCGTATCCTTTTGCACCGATTTTGCCAGCACAACCGTCAGCACCGCCTGCAGGACCAAAAGCGTCAAAGCCACAATCACCGCCGCTGCAAACGGATAATGGTAATTCGTAATTTCAAGCATTTTTGCCTCTTTTGCATACAGAAACATAAAATATCCCAACACACTGCCCACACCCACGGAAATCGCAAGCGTGCCAAACGTGTAAAACAGCCCCTCCAATTGCAGCATGTTCCCAAGCTGTCTGTCGGACATGCCGATTGCCTGCATCATGCCAAGCTCCTTTTTGCGCACATGGACGCTGTTAATCATCGTATTCACCAAATTCATCACACTGATTGCCCCCAAAATGCCCAAAAACACATAACACGCACCGCCTACCACCGCCATATTGCTTTTCCAATACACATATTGCTGCTGCCATGTGCGCATCTTCAGCGCACCCGAGGACAGCACAATGCCCTCAAGCTCCTGCGCCAGCGCCGCATCATGATTCTCGTCCGCAATCACATGAAAATAGATAGAATCATTGTAACTACTAAGCGCATCGACCGCCTCCTTTGCCATGTAAAAATACATATAGTTTGACAGCCCGCTCCTGTAATTTCCGATTGCCGCAATCTCAACCTCTTTTTCAAACGTGCGTTCTCCATCCTGAACCGTTAAAGTCACCTTTGTCCCGACATCAAGCTGCGGATACCAGTACTGCATCACACTGTCCAAAATCACCTTGTCGCCCGATTTTAATTCCTCATACGTCGCTGTTCCCTTGATAATGCCCCGTTCCAACTCCTTCGCATATGCTTCGGGCACTCCGTTCAAGAAATTGGTGTCCTCCCCCATCACGTCCGCCGTCACGCGCAGCCCGCTGAACACCTCCACCCGCTCTACACCCACAAGACCTGTAATCTGCGCCTTGAGTGTATCATTTAACGGATTATTCTGTTGGACCTTACCCCACGCCCGTTCCGGACGTTCTTTATTATTCTCCTCAATCATCGGTGAAATCTCATACGCCCCCAACATTACATTGTCTGCACACTGCTTTGGCGACGCGCAGGAGAGCACCGTCGCAGCCACCATAATCAGCACTCCCGTCATTGCCATCGAAACAATTGTCACCGCGCTTTTTCGCTTGTTGTCCGCCAAATTTCGCAGGGTCAGACGTCCGATGGTCAAATCCGTATAGCCGCCGCATTTGGTTTTTGCCCTTTTCGCCGCACCGTGATAACGCATCGCCTCAATCTCCGAAACGCCCGCCAACGTCCGCATCGGTTTCAGCAAAGAAAGATAAACGGTACACAGCGTAATGACAATGGCAAGCGCATACGCCCACGGGTAAAGCACATTCACCTCCCTACTTGCCAAAAGTTCCCGCAAAACAGTTAGATAATCCCCCGCGTCCCGCACGACACTGCCCATGTTCGATAATATAGCCGTAACCGCCGCCGTTCCCAAAAGCAGACCGATTGGTATCGCTATAACGGCAACCCAAAATCCTTCCCGCAATACAATCTGCCGAAGCTGCCGTTTCGTCGCACCGATTGCCTTCAGCCTGCCAAACTCCTGAACCCGCTGATTCATGGACACGTAATAAATACTGTAAATCGTGATAATCCCTGCCGCCACGATAATCAGCATAATCACGGCAATAGCAGGCACAAGTGCAGGGTCCACATAATTTGCCCCCAAATAATCATCGTTAATGCGAACGGTTTTCTCATCAATTCCAAACTGATGTGCGATATTCTGAATCCGTTTCTCAAGTTTGGTGGTCATAACGCTGTCCTTTCCCTGAACCTGCACCAAGATACGGTACTTCACCTGCTCCGGCGCAATTTCAAGGTCTGCAAACGGCTTGGAAACAAAAGCAGTATACACCCTTTGCTCCCTGCTCAAACTGCTGTCCGCCAAAAAGCCGCAGACGCGAAATTCCCGCTCCTGCCTGTAATCCAGTCCGTCGCCGCGGTAAATCTGATACGGAACGCGAATAATATCTCCAATGTCCGCCTGCTGCCCCAATGCCTCCAAAATCCCCTGCGACACGACAATCTCATCTTGCGTCTCGGGAATGCGCCCGCGCTCTGGCAAGACACGATATAGCTCCGCCGCCGTTTCGTCCAAATACATCAACGATACGGTCGTGTCCTCAATCATCATTTCCCCGACGTTTATCATGAAACCATACCGCTCTATATCATGATGCAGTACAAGCCCCCGCATGGTATCCGTATCCACATCGCGGTACATCGCGTGCCACGTCGGATAAACTTTATTAATCGCCGCGTTCTGCACGTCAACCATGCCTTTCCCGACACTCGGCACGACAAATAGAAGAAATGTCGTCAGCATTATCGCAATGCCAAGCAGAATGTTTTTGCTCCTGTGATATTTCATATTGTCAAAAGCGACGCGCGTTGTCATTTTCATTTTATTAGCCAAACTCCTTTCGTTTGCGAATTTGTGCCCTAAGCACAATATTTGCCGTGTAAAGTTTTAGAATTTCTTAGGCGGCGTCTTTTGGCGCCTTAGAAATTCTCTTTACACTATTTTCCCGTCCTCAATCTCAATAATCCGGTCCGCCATCTGCGCAATCGTTTCGTCGTGCGTAATCATCACAAGCGTCTGCCCGAACTCCTGTACGCAGTTCTTTAAAAGACTTATGACTTCAATCTCCGTCTGCGAATCCAAATTTCCCGTCGGCTCGTCCGCCAAAATAACCGCAGGCTTGCTTGCAAGCGCCCGTGCAATTGCCGTCCGCTGCTTCTGTCCGCCCGACAGGACATTCGGCATCGCGTTCTTCTTATCCTCCAGCCCGATTTTGCACAAAATTTCGGTAATCTCCGCCGTGTCCACCTTTCGCCCGTCAAGCCCGAGCGGAAGCACGATATTCTCCCACACATTCAGGGACGGAATCAAATTGTAGTCCTGAAACACAAACCCGATTTTCTTCCTGCGAAACTGCGCAAGCCTGTCGTCCTTCAACGCAAAAATATCCGTTCCGTCAATTATGACACGCCCCTCGTCCGGTCTGTCCAACCCGCCGATTAAATGCAAAAGCGTCGATTTCCCCGAACCCGAACGTCCCACAATCGCCGTAAACTTCCCGCGCTCAATTGCCAAACTTGTATGGTCCACCGCACGCACAAGGTTCTCCCCACTGCCATAATATTTCACCAAATTTTCCAACTGCAAAATGGTACTTGTATCCGTACTCATAAAACTCACCATGCTCCTTTCTTTATTCACCGTCTGATGCTGTTAGGTTACCATTACCGCATTACAAAACCCTTACAAAAACCATAACAGTTTTGTAAGGGTTTCCATTTACGCATCACCGCGGCAGTGTCATTTGAAACACCGTCCCCCGCTCCGCTCTTCGTTTTGCGAGAATCGTCCCGCCCTGCCGCTCCAAAATCATTCTTGTCAGATAAAGCCCGACGCCCGCGCCGTCCTTTACCAGCTCCTTCGCACGGGTTCCTCTGTAAAACCGTTGATAAATCTTTGCCGTTTCCTCTTTGGCAATCCCCATGCCCTCGTCTTCCACCGCAATCAGCACGTTTTTGGCAAGCGGTATCACACGCACGGTAACCGTTGTGTGCGCACCGGAATACTTCACCGCATTTTCCAGCACATTGGCAAACGCCTCCGCCGTCCACCGCACGTCATGGCTGACCGTCAAATCCCCTTCAAACTCCACGCAGACCGCAATCTCTTTATTCCTTGCCTTCATATAAACCTGACTGACCGCCTCCGCAATCGTTTCCTTCAGACTCGCGTCAACAGGCTTAATCGCAATCATATGTGTTTCCAAACGCGACAAATTCACCAGTTCTTCTAAAAGCTCCTCCAGTTTTTGGATTTCTTTTTCTCCCTGCGCCAAAAACTCCCGCCGTTCACCCTCTGAAATATGCTCTCCAGTCACCAGCTCATAGCTCATGCGAAGCGAGGCAAGCGGCGTTTTCAGCTGATGCGAAATATCCGTAATCAGCGCCTTCGTGCTGTCCTCCTCCTCTTTCAGACGCGCCTTCAAGTCCGCGAAATAAATTCCCAATTCTTTCAGGCGCTCACCCAGCCGCATCCATTCCTCCGGCGCATTGCCATATGAGCCGTTCTCAAACGCGGGAATTTTCCCGAATTCACCTCGTTGAAACTGCGCAAGACACTCACATACCTCCCGCAGCAATTCTTCGGAAATATTATTTTTTATTCTCCTGCGCCACGCCAAAAATCCCAAAACCACAGTCATTGCCGCGCCAAGCAGCATTCCTGCGCACCAAAATCCCCAAAACGAACGGTCTAGGGCATATTGCAGCCGATACCCGTACTTCTCCTCAATCGTTTCCATCGCCGTAATCATCGCATCTGTTGTCGTAAAATTTGCCGGTTCGCGCTGATCATTCTTTCCCCACAAACCGACAATCTCTGTTTCCAACTCAGGGTGTTCCGCCAAAAGAAACAGCACCCGCTGCAATTCATTCGTCACATAATGCCGTTCTAATGCCAATAAAAATACGGAAAAAAGAACGGCAAACACAAGATACGCACCCAAATACTTCGTTAATTTTTTGTCACTTTTCCGGTCCATAAATACCCTAGTCCCCTCACGTTAGAAATCTCTTCCGTTTCCAGTTTATTCTTTAAACGGCTGATATTGACCGCCACCGTATTATCGTCCACGAACTGCCCCTGCGAATCCCAAAGATATTCCAAAATCTTTTCCTTCGACAAAATCCTTCCCGCATTCTCCCACAAATAAACCAAAAGCTGCAGCTCCTTCTTGCTTAGCACTAGCTCCTGCCCGTATTTGTACACCTTCATCTCCCCAAGATTGAGCGTAAACGCGCCCGAGGTCATAACCTGTTTTTGCGCTTCCTGATTGTCAAGCCGGCGCATCAGGGCGTTTACCTTGGAAACAAGCACCATCAGCGAAAACGGCTTTGTGATATAATCGTCCGCCCCCGTGTCATACCCGTTTACAATGTCCGCCTCCGAATCCAAAGCAGTCAGATAAATCAGGTACGTACTGCCTGCCCTGCGTACCTGCGCGCCAAAGTCAAGCCCCGTTCCGTCCGGAAGCGTGATGTCGCTGATGACGAGCGCAAACGTGCCGTTTTCAAAACAGTTTCGCGCCTGCGCCAGTGTGAATGCCGACGTCACCCGATATCCTGCCTTTTGCAGTGTCAGGGTAATGCCTCTGTTGAGCGTTTCGTCGTCCTCCAATAATAAAATTTCCTGCATACGGATTCTCCCCCTTTATGCCGTCAAAAAACGGTTGAAAACAAGCTGCCTTTCTCAACACCCGCAATCACTTCTTACAATACAAATGTCCCTGAAATTCTTTAAACAGGCTCTCCTCTTTTTTACTCATAAAAATCGTGAGCTCATCTCCCCGGAACGCAAGCTGAAACTGTACGCACCCCACATATGCATCAATAATATGCGCCTTAATGTGCAGCGTCCCATCAAACAGCCACGCCCCGCTTGCGGCATAACGCTGTTCATAAATCGGAAATTCTCCCGTTTCCATAAATCCCATACCAAAACGAACGGCATACGGTGTGCCTTTATGCACAAACGACAGCGCCCCGACAGACTGCTCCGTCTTATTTTCCGCCAAATCAAAGTGAACGCAAAAACTTTCAAAGTCCGAATCGGGCGTCAAAACCTTGAATGTCCGGTCCGCAATCTCCCCGATATTCTCGGGCGTATCCGCCCCTTGCAGCGGCTCCATCGCAAGGCTTGCGCACACATCTGCAAGCGCCTTTTCCCCACTCTTGTCACAGGCAATCGCCGCATCTTGCAGATACGGAAGAATTTCTTCATACAATGCATCATAAATCTGCTGATTGCCGCCCTGTACAGTCTGCGTATCCGCCGTGGTAACACAAATCAAATTATAGTCCGGCAGGCAGATAATCAGCTGTCCGCCCATTCCATAGCAGACAAAACCGTTTTGTTCATTGCGCCATATCTGCAGACCATAACCCTGTGCCTCACTTGGCAGCGGCGCCGTCACACGCGTTTCCGTAAGCATTGAAACCGCCATATCAATATAAGAAGGCGAAATCAGCTGTTTCCCGAGGACATTCCCCCGATGCGCAATAAAATATCCGAATTTCAGCATATCCATTGAATACGCTACCAAACCGCTGCCGCCCATAGACACGCCAAACGGGTCCGCAATCATATAAGACTCCGGCGACAATCCAAGAACATCCAGTTTTTTCTTAATATAATCAAGCATACTGCCGCCCGTCAGCTTTTCCACCAACGCGCAAAGCGTATGCGGCGCGGATGTGTCATAATGAAACAGTGTCGCGGGCGGATGCGTGGGCGGCGTTGTGAAGTAGCTCTCCACCCAGTCCGCTGCCATATTTTTCTTATATGTTGTTACCGCATGGCAGGAACGCATCATCAGCATATCCCGAATCGTCATCTGCGCAATCCACGGATGCACATTCTTTGGCACCTTTTCCGGAAAATACCGGACAATCGGATCGTCCAGTGAAACCCGTCCCTCATCAACAAGCAAGCCGATTGCAATGGACGTAATACTTTTGCTAATCGAAAACATCCGGTGCAGACTATCCGCACGGCAGGGCGCATAATACCCCTCAAAAATCAGCTTGTCATGGCGCATCAGCAGCAGGCTGTGCATCGGAATCCGCCGCTTTTGTAATCGGTTTATCATGCGGATAATCCCTTCACTTGGAACGCCTGTCTCTTCCGGCGCCGCTTTTGTAAATGTCAGCATTTTTCATTCCTCCTTGTTTTACATTCTTAATCGAGTTACTCGCGCGCCGGGCACCCGTCAGCGAACCGATTTATCGGTTTGATGACATAGTTCCTTTTGGTGCCCGTGTGCATATAAAACGGCGTAAAGCCTTATACATTCCTTGACCTTACACCGTTTCCTTCGATTTTTCTATAACCTTTTATTCTTTTATCCGATCTATTTCCGTAAGATTAATACCCGAAGATGTCAAAATGACTTTTAAATCAATATATCTTTTTTTCAGAGACTGATATACTGCCGAATTCTTTTCCGCCAACTCCATCCAGTCCTGAATCCTCGAAAACTCTTCAACAGAAACCTTCATCATTTCTTTCTCCGTCATGCAACCACCACCTTTATATTCCATAACGCTACATGCTTCTATTTTCATTATACCGGATTTCCTAAAAGGTGTAAAGCACTTTTATGCCTTCGTCACCGCCGTCGTCACCGCCGCACACACTTCCCCGTTTAAGAATGATTCAATAAACCGTTTCAACCCCTTCGGCGGCTGATACGTCTTGCAGAACGAAAACTGCTGTGAAAGCCCGTCAATCTCCTCCATCGCCTCCTTCACCTCCAGCATTGTCTGCGTGGAAATCGTGGCAGCCGTAAAATCCAGCCGGTCGGGAGCAATCCTGTGATTTTGGATGGCATAATTCACGCGCTGCGCGCACTTGCATGTCCCGCTGCCATACTCCCCGCAATACTCCGAAAGGAAATCCGCCACCTTGCGGCGAACACGGGAAAGCCTCTGTCTGTATGTCTCCGGCGTAATATCCAAAATTTCACCGGCAATGCGGCTGTCCACCTGAAACATCGTACCCATAATAAAAATACACCGCTCCTCCGCATCCAAGCATTGCAGCATTACATTCGTGCACGACAGCTTCAGCTCCTCCGCCAGCACAGACTGCTCAACATTCTGCGTCAAATCCGGCACATCGTCAATCTTTGCATTTTTAATATCTTCCCCGTAAAACGCAAAACTAAGCGGCATCTTTGCAAACATATGTTTTTTGTAATCCTTCAAATGATTTACGGCAATGCGAAACACCCAGGTTGAGAACGCACTCTCACCTTTAAAGGTTGACAGATGTGTCACAATTTTGAGCAGAATATCCTGTGACGCGTCTTCCGCGTCCGGAAATGTTCCCAGCATCCGCAGCGACAGATTAAACACCAAATCCTGCACGCACTCCAGCACAGTTCCCAACGCTTCCTTATCGCCGGCTACCGCCCGCCCAATCAAAACCTGCAGTTCTTCATTTGTTACTTTATCCACATTTCCCTCTTTTCCGGAACGCGTTCTTTTCTAATTTTACGGTAAACGCAAAAATTTCCTTCCTGCGCGAATGCCCTGCCGCGCCCCGCACAAAGCTTCTCCCGTATATCAGATTAGACGCGCATTGTATGCCCCTGTGACAAAAAAATCCAAACTTTTTAAAAACGCCGCACTTCAACCCGTGCGGCGTTTCTTCTATCGTTTTGTTATTTTCCTAAATCCCGCGAAAACAAAAACGAAACTCCAATTTGCGATCCACAGCAATATGATACTCCTCATGCACCGGCGCGCCCCAACTGTCGTCGCCGCCCACTCCCATCTGCCGCTTTGCCACGCGCACTACCGTATAGTGTACTTCGGGCAGTTCATACGGGTGCTTTGCATTCTCTATTTCATGCGGCGTATACGGCAGTGCCGAGAAATTGATTGCAGCGTCGTCTGCCTCAAACAAAATGCCTCTGCCTTTCCTGTCCGTAATTTTCGCCCAGCGGACATCCGTTTTATTTCCGCACTCCTGCGGCACCAAATACGCCGCCATATTGTCGGAAACCATATTTTGATAGATGCCGAGCTTTGCGCCCATTTTCCGGTCCTCATACGTTTCCGCAGGACCGTTTCCGTACCACTCCACACGGTCATAATCCGCATTAAACTTAAAAATCACACCAAACTCCGGCATATCGGGAAGCCCGGTGGCAGGTTCATAGGAAAGAATCGTCTGAATCCGTCCGTCCCCAAAAACCCTGTACTCAAGCTGACACTCCGAAACAGGCGAGGTCGGAAGACTGTAAAAATACCGCACGCTTACAAAATCCTTCTCCTCATGCACCACAGGATTTTCATACGCCGCATTCCCAAGCCTGTCCTGCTTGGCAATTCCTGCCCCTTTGTGCGTCGCGTACATACTCGCAAGCTTCCACTGTCCCTGACGCACGCACATATCATTACCCATATCGTTGTCCGTCGGCGCACGCCAGAAATTCGGCTTCGGAATTTCCTCAATCAGCTCCTTTCCCGCATACCGGTATGAGGCAAGCCCGCCGTTTAATTCCGTAAAGAGCACGTCAAACTCCGCGCCGCGCACGCCGATATTGTGGTTTCCGTAAATCACCGTAAACGGCTTATCCGTCTGTTTTGCCTCTTCTGCGACAACCGCAATCACCGCCTGTCCGAACGCAACCTCATGCCCGCGGTTTGCCCACAGCGTATCTTCCTTTAACCGGAACGAAACCGTCAGCACATACTCACCGCTTAATACAGGCGCTTCAAACGGGTTCGGAAACCGCTTCCTGCTCTCAGGCGCCACGTCAATGTCCGTAAGCGCTTTTTTCCCAATCAGCACCCCGTCTCTTGCAAGCTCCGCCACACAGTCAAATTCCGCCGTTGACACAAAAAGATTTTTATTCCAAACCTCAAAATCCTCTTTTCCAACCGTTACGGCAATATTCTGATAAAGATACTTTACCTCCTGCATCTTCGGAGATTCATCGCGCTCTCCGCCGTAAGCGATTCCGTTTCCGCTGAAATTATAATCCGTCGGACGCTCCCCGAAATCACCGCCATACGCTTGAAACCACTTTCCATACCGATCCTTTTTGTAAATCGACTGGTCAATATAATCCCAGATAAATCCACCCTGATAACCCGAATTTTCCTTATCCGCAAGCTCCGTATACTTATGCACTGCGCCAAACGAGTTGCCCATCGTGTGCGCATATTCACAGCTGATAAACGGCTTTGCATTTTCATCCTTTAAATACGCTTCAATCTCTGCTGCCTTAGCATACATACGGCTCTCCATATCAGAGCTGTCATTGTAGCGCCTGTCGTTAAAAACACCCTCATAATGAACAAGCCTTGTATCGTCCAGTTCGCGGAACAGATTGGACATCCCATAAATCGTTTCCCCGCCGTACGACTCATTTCCCACGGACCAAATCACAATCGCAGGGTGGTTTTTATCCCGCTGGAAGCACGAATTGATACGGTCAAGCATCATTGCCTTCCACTCCAGTCTGCCGTTTGGCAGGATAAAATCCTCGTCCTTCCTGCCCCGCAGATAAGCGTCCCACGTTCCATGCGTTTCCATATTGTTTTCCGCAATCATATAAAGCCCGTAACGGTCACACAAATCATACACATCTACATCATCCGAATAATGGCAGGTACGGATTGCATTGATATTGTTGCGCTTCATCGTCACAATATCCTTCTCAAGCTCCGCATACGACACATGCCTGCCCGAAACGGAACTGAACTCATGACGGTTTGCCCCCTTAAAGACAATACGCTTTCCGTTGATGAGCATCCGGTTCTTTTTCATCTCAAACTTCCGAAAACCGACCGCCTGCGGAATAAATTCCGTAACCTGGCCCGCACCGTCCAAAACCTCAATTTCCATCTCGTACAAGAAAGGCTCCTCCGCACTCCAAAGCTTAGGCGCATTCACAGTCTCCTCAAACAAAACCTTTGCCGCAGCATCTACAGTACGCTCAAATACCACCTGTCCCTGATCCTTTAACGATACCTTCAGGCTGCCTGCTCCCTTGACTTTCAATTCCGCCCGAAGCACTGCCCTGCTAAAATCATCGCCCTCAAAAATCGTTTTTACAAACAAATCCTCCAAATGCGTCTTTGGTATGGCACACAGCTCCACACTCCGGTAGATTCCCGAAAACCGGAAGAAATCCTGATCCTCGCACCAGCTTGAGGATGTCCACTTAAACACCTGCACCGCAAGCTTATTCTCTCCGTCTTTAAGATACGGCGTCAAATCAAACTCCGACGGCGTAAAGCTGTCCTCACTGTATCCCACATAGGCACCGTTGAGCCATACCGCCATGCCGCTCTCCACGCCCCTGAAATTAATGTGAATATCCATTCCCTTCATCTGCGGCGGGATTGTGAAATACTTAACGTAGCTTGCCACAGGATTAAACCGCTCCGGTATCTCCCCGGGCTTAATCTCCTCGCGTCCGTCCCACGGGTACTGCGTGTTTGCATACTGCGGAATATCATACCCTTCCATTTGGATATGCGCCGGAACGCGGATATCCGCCCAATCCGTACAGTCATACTCAGGCGCCTCAAACCCCTTAATCGCAGAATGGTAATTCGGCGCATACGCAAATTTCCACACACCGTCCAGCAAGGTGACAAGTGAGCTGCCCTTTCCGGACAGCTCACCTTTCCCCGCATAAGTCATGTGTGCAGAATGTGCCGCAAGCACATTCTCCTTAAAAAATGTCGGATCCTTTACTTTTCCATAATCAAACATTGCCATAACTTATCCTCATATTATTCTTTTTTCATAAACTATATTGATACTTTTTATTTTTAAACAGGATCGACCTGCTGCATAAATCTTACTTGACAGCGCCCGTAATACCTTCCGCAAACTGCTTCTGCAGAATGAAGAAAATAATCATCGTCGGGCACGAGCAGAACAGCACTGCCATCATCAGCACACCGTAATCAACCGAATACCCTGCTGCCAAATTCGCAATCAGCATCGGCATCGTCTGCGCACGGTTGTCACTCATAACAACCTTCGGCCACATATAAGCGTTCCATGCATTCATAAACGTGATAACTGCCGCCGCCGCATAGGTTGCCTTCATAACAGGCATATACATCTTAAAGAAAATCTTAAACTCGCTCAGACCGTCAATACGCGCCGCTTCCATAATGTCAATCGGAAAGCTTCTCGAATTCTGACGGAACATCATAATCAGAAACGGTGTCGAAATCGCCGGAAGAATAAACGCCCAAACGGAGTTAAGCAGTTTCATGCTTGATACCATTTTAAACAACGGAATAATCGTCGCAACCTGCGGCACCATCATCGCAAGCAATAGAATCGAAAACAGCTTATCCTTATACTTATCATGATAAAGCTCAAATCCATATCCCGCAAGCGAACAAATCAACAGCGCAATAATCGTCTGCACCCCTGCATACAGAAACGAATTTTTCAGCGCGCCCCAAAGATTCTGCTGCGCCAAAAGGTTCGTAAAATTCTCAACGGCATGCGTTCCGAATATAATTTTACCCCTCGCCACTTCAAGCGATGTATTGGTCGCAGCAGTCAGCATCCAGTAAAACGGAAACACGGAAATTAATGACACGATTGTCAGAAATATGTAAGTCGGTATCAGTCTTTTTTGAATATTGGAATGTCCCTTTTTAGTCACGCTTATCACCTACTTTCAAATTAATCGCCGAAAGCACGGCAACCATGATAAATACCACAAACGACAGCGCCGACGCATATCCGAAGTTCGCCACAAAATCGCCGAACGAGTTTTGATAAATGTAATGTGACATCGTAATCGTCGAGTTCGCCGGACCTCCGCTTGTCAGGTTTACGGATTCATCAAAGAGCTGTAACGTACCGTTAATTGACATAATTCCCGTCATAACAATCGTCGGTTTCAGGAGGGGCACCGTAATGCGCCAAAACGTCTGCCATGCGTTCGCACCGTCTATCTTTGCCGCCTCATATACGGAATACTCAATTCCCTGCAAGCCCACAAGGTAAAATACCATGTTGTACCCCGTCCATCTCCATACCAGCGCGACAATGATAATCATACGCGCTGTGCTTGTCGTTCCCAAAAAATTAATATTCTGTTCAATCAGTCCCAAATTCAAAAGCACGGAATTAATCAGACCGTTTGTGGCAAACATGGATTTAAAAATCAAAGAGTATGATACCAGCGACATCGCACACGGGAGGAAAACACACGTACGAAACAGTCCCTTGAACTTCAAATCCTTGTTGTTGAGCATCTGTGCCAAAAGCATCGCCACAACCAACATGATTGGTACCTGAATAATCAGGTAAAGGAAGGTGTTGCCCACAGAACGAATAAACAGCTTATCAGCAAACATTCGTTTATAATTGTAGAATATCGGTTCTACCCACTGCATATTTGCGCTTGATCCCGTCTTTAATGACATCAGAAATGCCTGTATCATCGGCCAAAAGCTCATCACCACAATCAGCAGTGCCGCAGGCGCCAAATAAATCCAGCCCGCCCTGTGCTGTTTTGCCAGCACGCTTGCATTTTTCTTACTCAATGCGAAAACCTCCTTTAACCACAAACGGAGGAGCATGGTATCTCCTCCGTTTTCATTTTAAACCGCTCTCAAATCAGGCACGCGATTAGTTGCCCATTGCAAAGTTGATATTCTCCTCAGCAGTTTTAAGCTCTGTCATCAAATCAGCGCCCTGAATTGCATTCATAATTGCTGCCGCCATATGTGTACGAGCTGTATAATGTGCATCATTCTGCTCGATAACGTTTACATGAGAACCCATCTCAACAATCTGTGCATAAATCGGTGTATCGTTGAAATATGCAACACCTTCGTTGTAAACGTCAGATGTACCTGCGGAAATACAGCACGTGATAACACCGCCGTCACGCAGCGCCGCATCATAAGTCTCTGAGCTGCCGCCGAATGTATAGGCAAGGAACTTCTTCGCCAAATCCGGATTTTGGCAGTTTGATGTAACATAAAGGGAAGAACCGCCGTTTGACGCATATCCCTCACCGCCATTCAATGTAGGCATTGTGGTAATCTCCCACTTTCCGCTATTTTCCGGTACATTCTGAATGGTAGGAATAATCCAGTTTCCGTTCATAACGCCCGCTACCATGTCGCCCTGAATCGTCTGATCCGTGTAATCTGACCAGTCATTTGCAAGGTAACATACGTTCTTCTGTGACATCTCTACAATTTTCTCGCATACGCTTACCAAAGGAGCATTCTCCGTAATGTAAGGCTTTCCGTCCTTAAACTGAGAACCGCCCTCTGCCTGCAGCATCATGTAAATCAGGTCATTTCCGTCACCGTCCATTGAAAGGAGGTACTTGCCTGTCTTAGCATATACTTCCTCACCAATCTTGATGAAATCATCCCATGAAATTCCCTTCATATCATCAATTGAATATCCGCACTCTTCCAAAATGTCAACTCTGTACGCCATAACAACCGTACCATTGTCAACAGGGAAGCCGTAATGAACACCGTTTACCGTAGAGTAAGAAAGCTTCTCCGCACCGAAGTCACTCCAGTCTACTTCCGCATCATCAACCGACATCCATGCGTCAGGATAATCGCTTACATACTTCTGAATCCAGTGGTCCTGGAACAAAACAATGTCAGGAAGCTGGCTGTAGTCGCCTGACGAACCTGCAAGCGTAATTGCCTGCTCAACATCCGATGACTGAGACTGTTCAATAATATTCAGTGAAAACGTATCATCCACATTTGCCTTGTAATCTGCCTCTGCAGCCTTCAACGCCGGAATGTTAAAGCTCGGGTCCCATGCATAAACGGAAAGTGTATTTCCGCCTGCCGATGCATTATCTGCTGCAGGTGCCTGCGTATCGTTTGCAGGATCTGCTGCAGGTGCCTGTGTATCTGCTGCAGGCGCCTGTGTGTCTGTAGCAGGTGCAGATGAATTGCCGCAGCCTGCAAGCATTGCTGTTGACATTGCGCCAACAAGAACAAGTGATAATAATTTCTTCTTCATTTTTAGGTATTCCTCCCTTTTCTATTTTTTGAGAACAGAATAAAAATCATGCATTTCGTCATATTGCACACTTTTTATTCTCTTTTCTCAACTTATATAAGCATTATATCAACTATCATTCCAATGTGGTATGCATTTTCAACCAAGAAAAAAGCAAATTCGGCTAGTTTGTGGTGATTATCACAATCCGGCCAAATTTGCTTTTTCTCGCACTTTATATATGAAACCTTCTCTTTAACTCCACCCGCGCCCTCCTGCCGCCGATAATCACCGTACCAAGAAACAGAATGACAGACACGTTAAACGCCAAAGAAGACATCATAGGGCTTGTCACAATTTCAAACAAATACAGAATTAACATCACACCGCCGCACAGTACCATAAAAAGCTCCAGCATCATATAACTCTGCCAGTTTTTCCGATTAATTATCATCAGCAGGACAATGCCTGCATCAATAAGCAAAATTCCTGATGGCAGCACATAATTCACCGACCATCCTTTATAACCTACCGCAAAATCCGCCGCCACAAGCATTGCAAGCGCCAAAGCCGTAAGCACCATTGTCTTTGCAATATACCCGCTGCGCCCCAAAATCGCATAGCAGATCACCATATAACCGTAAAAAAGCGCCATACCGCTGATCAGATACACAATGGAACTCCAATCCAGCAAAAGACTTACATTGACCAAAAGAATCTCCGCCACAATCGAAAGAAACAGATAAATCCTTGAAATCATCACCAGCTTTCGCGTCCGCATCCTGATGTCAGGATACATATTTTCCACCTCAATGGTATGCTCTAGCGCCGACTGGCATAAGGGACAGTGCTGCGCCTCGTCAAGCACTTCAATTTTACACTGATTACACCTACTCATAGTTCACCCCGTTACTGTCAATCTCCACACTAACACCGTCCTGCGCAATCTTCCGAAAAAAGCACCGCTGCACCGACGCATCCACAATATCATAGCTGAACGTAAAAACCAGCGTATCTCCATAAGAACATATATTCCCCTTAATATGCTGCCCTTTCGACATGGCAAGACACGAATGAAACATCTCCACATAAGGCTTATAAATCTCATCCACCGTAAGATTTCCGATATTTGTGATGGTCGTCGTGTTCGCAAGCGCCGACTGCGTGTAAATAATGCGCATTGCCAAATTTTTAAAAACAAGCGGTACCGCACGCGCGACAAACTGCTTTTCATTGGATACATTATAGGAAAACAGCTTCTCCAAATTTTCCTTATTAATCTGACACTCCAAACTGGTTTTAACTGCTTCTACAATCTCCTCAAATGTATAATCCTCTTTTGTTGGCGCAAATTCCGCCGATACCATAACAAAAAAGTTCTTCGTCGTAATCGAGTTAAAATACGGTCTTAAATTGACGGGAACCGCAACCCGGATCGGACGCTTTGCCGGCATCTTATGCATACATTCCTGATAAACGCTCCACACAAACACCGAAACCAAATATTCGTTGATACTGACTCCATAGCGTTTGCATACTGCCTTCAATTCCGGTACCTGCATATAGCCGTGCATAATCCCAAACTCTCCGGGACTTAATTTTTCACCCTTAATCAGATACGCTTTTTTCGTCTGATACCCCCGTGCAGAACTTTTACGGTAATTTTTCAGAAAACTGTCCTCACGGTTTAAGGAAGTAGCGCTGTTTAAATCGTCTCCCCGCACCCCCGCAAGCTCCGGATGTATAAGACGCAGATATTGATACGTCAGCTCCTTTAAAAAATTGATGCCCCCCATACCATCCGTCAGCACATGAAAAACCTCTAGGTTAATGCGGTACTTGTAATACGTCACCCGAAACATATAACTGTTATTCCTGTTTTGATAAATAAAACGGCAGGGAAACGTATTCTCCTCCCGCACGCGCGGCGCAGGCTTTCCGTTCTCCTCAAAGTAATACCAAAAAACTCCCTGCCGCAGGCGCAGATTAAACCCGTCAAACTTCGGCAGCACTATGTCCAGCGCACGCTGCAGCGGCTCAGGCTGTATCCGCTCCGTAAGCGTCACACTGATACGGTAAACATTGCTCATGCTGTCCCCCGCAATCACCGGAAACAGATGCGCCGTATTATCCAGTCTGTCCCAACGGATTTCACGGTTCTTAGATGCCGTCTTTATTTCCTTCTTCGCCTCTTTGTCCGTAGCAATTGTGTCTGTTGTTTTTTTCTTCATATCCTGCTAACTCCCGATAACCCAATCCATATAGCAAAGTAAGGACAACTACGAAATATAGCTGTCCTTACCCATTTGTACCATATATGCGAACCTGATACGATATTACATTCCTGCCTGAGCCGCAACCTCTGCCGCGAAGTCATCAACCTTCTTCTCGATACCCTCGCCCGTCTCAAAACGTACAAATCTCTTGACCGTGATGTCTGTACCGTTTGCCTTGGAAACCGCATCAACATACTGCTTAACGGTCTGCTTTCCGTCCTCAGCCTTTACATATACCTGCTCAAGCAGACATACTTCCTTCAGCTCCTTATTCAAACGTCCAATCACAGCGCCCTCAATTACCTTATCCGGCTTACCTGCCATCTTCGGATCGTTCTTAATCTGCTCCGTGATAATCTCCTTCTCGTGCGCCTTGTACTCTTCTGAAACCTCGTCGGAAGATACATACTTCGGATAAAGCGCGGCAACCTGCATTGCAAGGTTTGTCATGGCTTCCTTCACTGCATCGTTCACAACAGCCGTTTCCGCCTCTACAATAACGCCAATCTTTCCGCCGCCGTGTGTATAAGTAACAACACAGCCGTTCGCAGCCTCAACCTTTTCAAACCGTCTGATGCTCAGCTTCTCACCGATGACAGCAACCTTGTCTACCAGTGCATCGCTGACCGTCTTGGAAGAATCCTCATTCCATTTCTCCGCAAGGAAAGCATCAATATCCTTTGCAGATGTCGCAAGCGCCTGCTTTGCAACTGCCTCCACGAAGCTTTGGAACTGCTCATTCTTTGCCACAAAGTCTGTCTCCGAGTTCACTTCCACAACTGCTGCTATCTTATCGCCATCCGTTGCCACACGGCAAAGTCCCTCTGCCGCAATACGGCTTGCCTTTTTCTCAGCCTTAGCCTGTCCGTTCTTTCTCAAATACTCAACAGCCTCGTCCATATTTCCGTTTGTTTCGTTCAGAGCCTTCTTGCAGTCCATCATTCCCGCGCCTGTCATCTCTCTCAACTCTTTTACCATTGCTGCTGTAACTGCCATTTATTATCCCTCCACTCTTATAATTTCTCTTTACGCTTCTACAGCTTCCTCTATTTCCGCATCGGCATCCTCTGCCGCGTCTGTCATAATCTCACCCTGATTTGCCTCAATCACTGCATCTGCCATCGCCGAAACAATCAGCTTAACGGCTCTGATCGCGTCATCGTTTCCAGGGATTACATAATCAAGTTCCTCCGGATCACAGTTTGTATCCGCAATACCAATCAAAGGAATACCAAGTGTGTGTGCCTCCTGTACGCAAATTCTCTCCTTCTTCGGGTCAACGACGAAGATTGCGTCGGGAACTCTTGTCATTTCCTTGATACCGCCAAGGTTCTTCTCAAGCTTTTCCCACTCTTTTTTAAGCTGGATAACCTCTTTCTTCGGAAGCACGTCAAACGTACCGTCCTCTGACATCTTCTCAATTGCCTTTAATCTCTGAATTCTGCTCTTGATTGTCTTGAAGTTTGTCAGCATACCTCCAAGCCATCTCTCGTTTACATAATACATACCGCAGCGCTCTGCCTCTGTCTTAACGGCATCCTGCGCCTGTTTCTTTGTACCTACAAAAAGAACCGTACCGCCCTGTGCCGCAATATCCGCAACTGCTCTATAAGCCTCATCAACCTTTCCTACTGACTTCTGTAAGTCGATGATGTAGATACCGTTTCTCTCCGTAAAAATGTAAGGAGCCATCTTAGGGTTCCATCTTCTTGTCTGATGTCCGAAATGAACACCTGCTTCCAACAACTGTTTCATTGAAATAACGCTCATGTTTTTACCTCCATTTTCTGCGGTTCTTCCGCCACCTGTCTGCATCTCCTCTGCGGGCTACCTCAAGCGTTACCGGCATGGACCGCAAATCAGCAGACGTGAATAATTTTTCTATAAAATTTGTTCTGTTGCAGCCGCAACATGATTAGAATAACATAAAAAGACCTCCTGTGCAAGAGGTCTTTCCATTATTTTCGTATTAATTTTTCGGCAATATCCTGCCATGAATCCGCAATACTAATCGTTTTTGTGCCGGTATTCAGTTTTTTATCATAACCATGCTGCATTAAAAACGCATCAAATTCAGCCGCATTCTCCACAAGTCCCGCGTTCTTAAGCTTTCTTGATACACTGCCCGAATCATCTCCCTTGGAAATCTCAATCGTAATTGTCTTATCCTGTTCCTGCGATGCTTCCTGCACCTCGGATACCTGTTCCGGCAAAATATTTACAGACTCCGCTTCTTCATCCGAAACCGTACTCTGTATCCCTTCCTGCTCAGCCTTAGCCGCATCAAGAATTGAATCGATTTCCGACTCAAGCGCCTCGTCATATGGCGTGTCCGTCTGCTGCGGCGCTTCCTGCTGTGTCTGCGTTTCAGCAGGAGACGATTCCACAGTTTCCTTCTCCACATCGACCAACGTCTCTTTCAGGGCAGCCTCCTCACCGATACCGTATTCCTTTAAAACATCAACCCGCGCCTTGGCTACGGCACTTTTCGCATAAGCGCCCATCACCACGGCAGTGATTATCATTCCGAGTCCAAGTCCTCTTAATAAGTATTTTGTCTTCATTTACACAGCCCCCTTGAACAGATTGATAACCAGTTTTACCTCGCCGACGCCAAGCCCCAACTCTTTTGCAATATCCACATTGGAAACACCCTCCTTGTGAAGACGCAAAATCCTGTCATTGTTGTTTTCCTTTGTATCCGGCACAGACTGTACAGGCTGTATTGACTGCTCCTGCTGCTTCATCAGATTTACCGTATTTTCAAACGCAGCCGCCTGCGCCTCTTTCTTCACGGGACGCTCCACGCGGGGCGCCTGTTCCGCAAAGGAATAAACTTCAACCGGACGAATGTCCGCAGGTTTGACATCTACCACTCTCATATCCTCGGGACGCGAACCAAGCGTCTGCAGATCAGCCGTACTTACAGGACCTGCATTCATATTTTCCGGAACGGGCTGCATGTCATTTGAATTCACAATATCAGCCGAAACAATTTCGACGCTCTTTACAATCAGCGGCCGAAGCTCTCCCTGCGTTTCATTCGCGCCCGGAGCTGCCATATTTGCATCCTGCTTTAACGGAATCGCTTTCATATCACCAACCCGATGGGTTGGCAGTTCCTGCTGCATTGGAAGTATCAGTCTTGCCATCTGTCTGCGGGCATACTCCTTTTCACGTGCCTCCTTGTCAAGCGACGCGCGCTCCAATGCAGCCGCACGCTCCTGTTCTTCCTTCCGCACTGCCTCCGCCTCTATTTTTTCACGTGCCTTCGCCTCTGCCTCTTCCTTCGCCTTAGCAGCAAGCGCTACGGCTGCGGCATTCGCCGCTTCCTCAGCCTCCTTCGCCGTCTTGTCCACATGTTTTACGGTCTCCTTCAAATTATTATGCTTATCGTTAAGCATATCATATAAAAACATCACTTCCTGATGGGACTTATTTATATCCGTAAGAACAGTTTCCGAATATTCACTGATTGCCATAATCTTTTCGTTAGAAATACGCTCACAGGAACGCTCCGTTTTTTCCACCGCATATTCAAGTGTCTCGTCAACAACCTCCGCAACCCGATCTTTGGCATCTGCCATTTCCTTTTCAATAATGCTTCGAATCAGCTCCTCGTCCACCTGCGAAGCGCCGTCCTCCTTCTCACTCTTTGCAGGTATAATAAAGCTTGCTGCCAATGCACCCGCTCCGAAAATGAGCAGCGCTGTCTCCATCCAATTCATTTTCTCCCTAACCTTTCCATATTTATGCCTTTCGGTAATCCTTTATTATATGCTATATTTTCATATCAAATCCGCCTTCGGGCTTTGCCACCACTTTACCGTCTCCCTTCGGTGATCTGCGCTTTTTCCCTCCGTCTCCAAAATAGCCGTTTTTCCCTTTTTCTTTCGCGTCAAAGCGTTCCTCCTTAAACAGGGTTTCATCAGAATGCACAACCTGCTTCGCTTTCAACTCTTCCTTCTTTTCCTTCTGAACCTGTATATTTCCCTGGTCCACCATTCCTTTTTCAACCTGCTTCATCTGATTATGCAAAACATTATCCGTCTGTTGTATGCTGCCATTCAGCAGTATCGGACTTATCGCCATACGTTCGCCTCCCTCCGGCTTCCACCCCAAAGCCAATATTCGTCTTATTTTAATATATTTTAATTAAAAAGGCAATATCAAAACAATTACAATCACAATAGATTTACAAATTTGTAGATACCACATCCGCACCTTTTTTAATCAGCCGACAGAACGTATACTCATTTTTAATGTTCATGACGGAGCCTGAAATTGCCACAGACACGCCTTGATACATTGTTCCGCGGACATCAATATGGGCATTGTCATTGCCTTTTAAAAGTCTGTCCAGCTTTTCTATCTCCTTTAACTCCTGCTGTACCTGCGCCTGTAAAGACTCCAGCGTAGTCTGAAGCGTACGGGCATGTTTGAGCTGTTCCGGCAGAAGCTTCATGCCTGATTTTATTTTTCTAGCCGTATCTTCAACCACCTTTTTCATCTGCGCGGCACTCTTGGATTTCTCTCCAACACTTTTTTGCAGCTCCATAAGGCGCTGCTTCATCTCAGGGTCACCGCCTACTTCAAGAATCGTTGCAGCCCCCATCGGTGAACCGGCATTTTTCACATTGATGGCGCATTTGGCTACCACCTTTCCGCCTGTTATAAGTCCCTTTCCTGCCTCAACGTTAACACTTGATCCGGCGACAACGCGCGCATTAACGATTTGCTCCGCCTCAACAAAACCGTCCGCTTCAACAACAGCCGCGGAAATAAACTTTGCAATTACATTTCCGCCTGCTTTAAGATTTCCCTTGTTCTGACCATGCATCCCTCTTGCAATAACAATATCACCGCCTGCTTCAATTACAGCGCCTTCCACGACACCTTTCACAAACACGTCGCCGTCCGTTCGAATGCTAAAATTTTCACAAACATTTCCCCTTACCTCGACATTTCCGTGATACTCAATATTTCCCGTCGCTGTGCTTACATCCTCAACCGTATATACATCGGAAACAAAAACCGTGCCGTCAATCAATTTGGTATGACCGTCCACCATGCTGAGCAGCTGTAAGCCATCCGGTGATACCTCCAAATTTTTCCCATAAGAAAAAACAGCTTTATGAACCTCACGCGCCGGCGACACTGCCCCAAACACATCAATCCCGTCCTGCCCTTTTACCTCGGGTGTAATCTCAGCAAGCACCTGTCCCTGTGTACAATGATGCAATGTATTCAATTTAAAGAAATCTACGCTTCCGTCCTCCTTCAACTCGGGACGCGAATCATTGTTTGTATCAAAAAAATACCTAATTGACGCATCCTTTCCTGCCGTCTGAATCTGCCCCCTCGCCACAATAACATCGGTGCAGTACTGCCGGTCCTCAAGGAGAGCGTCTATTGCCGTTTCATCGATTCCGTATCTTATCCCTTGTATTCCTAACTGATCCATAATTTGTGGTTTTCCGATGGAATGTCCGCCTGCACTTGGCGGATAAAGACATACTGCCGCCGTCATTTTATCCAGTGCCACCCGGACAACACATTTTTCATCCACCGGTTCTATTTTCCCGGGCGTTAAAAAAACGGCAACCTCATCCTCCCCTAGTGCATTTAGGGCTGAATTGATTGCCAAAGCATCATAGGGAACCCCTATTGTGTTCAGATACTCTCTTATTTCCGCCACGCTTGGCATTACTCCCCCTCCGATTGGAGGAGAAAGTAATAAGCTCACACCTTGTTCATTGATCTGTATTTGAAAGCACCCATTCATAATACGTTCTCCTGTCAGTTCAAGATACCAATATAATTTCCCATTTTCGTCTTCATTTTCTGCAAAGCTTTTGTGTGAAGCTGCGAAACACGCGATTCCGACACTTCAAGTACACGGCTGATTTCCTTTAACGTAAGCTCCTCATAATAATAAAGCAGTATCACTCTTTTTTCCTTTTCCGTAAGAAGCTCCAATGCTTCCTCAAGCACGTTTTTCAACTCACTGCGTTCAATAACACCTTCCGGCGTATCAAAGCCCGAAGTCATGCTTCTGTCGGACGATATATCATTTCCCTGCTCAAGATACTCATTCAGGGAAATCATATTATCTGCCTTCACCTGATTCTGCCATTCTAAAAATTCATCCTCACTAATCCCGATATAAGCCGCCAGCTCCGCATCCGTAGCAGGTCTTCCGTTTTTCTGTTCCAAATCCTTCATTGCCGTGTCAATCTGCTTTTGACGCTGTCTGATTGTACGCGGTATCCAATCCATTTTTCTGATTTGGTCCAATATGGCGCCGCGAATCCGCAGACTCGCATATGTCTCAAATTTGACCTCCTTGCCCATGTCAAACTTATCAATGGCATCAATCAGACCAAATATGCCATAGCTTACCAAATCCTCATATTCCACATTGTAGCCAAGATACATGCTGAGCCGTCCGGCCACTACCTTTACCAATGGTGCATATTCCAGAATAAGCTTTTCGCGCAAATCAGCCGTCCTTAATCTGGCATAATCCTCCCATAGCCTTTTACGTGCTGTGTCATTCATGTTATTCCCCCGTTATACAATGTTGCCCAAATTAATTTTCGTCCGCATATTCTCCTTCATAATCATATGCATCCGCATCTTCCTGCCCATCCTGCGCAAGCTCCTCCTCCGAATATCCTTCCTCTCCGGAATACCCTGCGCCTTCCTCCGACATCAGACCGTCTGCACTCAGCTCTCCTGCAAAGTCCCCGTCCTCATTCGCTTCCTCATCGTCCGCAAAAGCCACGACGCTTCCCGTAAGGTCTCCGTTCTTCTTTGCCTGCTCCACCATTTTTGCAAGGTTGCCCGTAGGTATAATACGGGGTCTGACAGACGCATAAAGATACCTTGCTATATCGCCTAATACATAAAATATCACCAACACAATAAGCAGACCCCATAACATTGTATTCAATTCAACTTTTCTGATATACATAATAATTGATGCAATCGTTCCCGCGGTAAGCATCAAAAACGGTGTAATAAGTTGTGTCTTGTTTTCCATTTTTATATCCCCTCTGTCATAAAACCCCTTATATCGTTTTCTCCGGTTTTCCTGCCGAGCGGATAATCAAATCCCCCGTCTCCGGATAAAACACAATCGTACGTCCATAGTTTAAGCCCGTATCCTGCGCTTTTAAAGGAATGCCAAGCTCTCTAAGTTTTTTCTTGCTTGCCTCCACATTACGCTCGCCTACACGTACCATATCCGACTTGTTTTGAAAAGCAAACATTTGTGCTCCCCCTGCAATTTTTGCCTCAAACCGCGCTTTTCTGCCACCCATTGCAATCAGCTTGTTTACCAAATCCTCAATACCCGTGTCAGCAAATTTAAATCTGTTTGAATTATTTTCTATCTGTGTACTGTCAGGCAGCATGGCATGTGCAAGTCCCCCGATCTTCGCTACAGGATCTCTTATACATATTCCCACGCATGAACCCAGTCCTAAAGTCGTAATGCCATCAGGACTTTTACACACATTCAAATCAGCCATTCCTACTTTTACTATATTTGCCATAGACTGTATGCCTTCTTCCCTTTGCATTTTACTCAAAGATATTTTTCAAATCTTATAAACTAATTCCCAACGCACCGAGCATTTTCGAATACGACTCCAAATCCGGCATCAGAATAAAATATCCGTTCAAATCCATATCATCCGTAAATACAGTCTGTATCAACAGAATCTGATCTCCTATGATTCCGAATTCGATTGCCGGTACGCTTAAAATCGCATTCAACATATCGATGCTTAAATCCGGTACAGAAGGCAATACCTTTAAATTTGTCATCTGTGCAAGGGAATTTAAATATGCACCCGTAATAATATTTCCAATTTCCTTGAGCGCTGATAATTCCATTTCATTAAAGTCACCCTCCGCCGGCGGCATTCCCATAAGCTTTGATACAAGCTCTCTTCCTGCATGCTGTTCAAGCACAAACATTATGCTCCCTGTAATGTCTCCTTCTACTGCAAGATAGATGCCTACCACGATCTGCTCCTCGCCACCCATCACTTCCCCGACATCTTTAAAGTCGAGGAGGCGTACCTGCGGCACTTTCATGTCAACCTTTGTCTGAAGCATTTGGGCAAGCGCCGTTGTCGCATTGCCCGCACCGATATTTCCAAGCTCCTTTAATACATCATAATATTCCGTTGTCACTTTCTGAAAGCTAACATTCTCTGCCATGATATAACCTATGCCTTTCCTAAAATCAGCCGTTATTTACGATTCCATCACATCCGCAAGTACTGATGTAATGTCGAGAAGCGAGATCAGCCTTCCTTCCGTTTTTCCGACACCGGAAAGGAATCGTTCCTTCTCATCCTTTTCATATCCCATCTTTTCAATATGCTCTTCGTCAAGCGTAATGACTTCCTTCACCTCATCCACAAGCACGCCTATGGACTCATGCTGCTCCAATGTCAGAATAATAATACGTGTCTTTTTTGTAATCTCATCTCCCGGAAGCCCCATCTTTAAGCGGAGGCTGATTGTCGGGATAACGACACCGCGGACATTGATGACACCTACAATATAATCAGATACCTTGGGCACTCTCGTGATTCTGGACATTCTGATAATATTGGAAATATATTTAATGTCAATACCGTACTGTTCACCGCCAAGCTGTGCCACGATGAACTGCGTTGTATCAAGCTCTACATGACGATTAAGGCTCTCATTGCGCTGCTGTTCGTCCATTACTTTTACTTCATCCATTTCTATACCCTGCCTTTCCTTATCTCTCCGATTATATTAACGCATTGGTATCCAAGATCAGCGCAACCTCACCGTCGCCTAATATCGTAGCGCCGCTTATCATCTTCGGAACCTTAATATACTTGCCCATAGACTTGATAACCACTTCCTGCTGACCAATAAGCTCGTCTACTACAAGACCTGCCTGCTTATCACCCTTTTTCACAATAATTACCGTATAATTTTGATTTTCATCTTCTCTTGGCGGAATATCAAGCACTCTGTTCAGTCTGATAATAGGAATAACAGTACCACGGATATGAATCACTTCTTTTGCCTGCACAAGCTTGATGTCATCCGGTGACACATCCTCTATTGTTTGAATAGAACCAAGTGCAATCGCATATTTTTCTTCGCCGACAACTACCATCAGCGCCTGAATAATCGCAAGCGTAAGCGGAAGCCTAATAATCCATGAAGACCCCTCTCCAAACCGGTTCTTAACCTCTACTTCACCGCTGAGCGACTCAATCTTTGATTTTACAACATCGAGACCCACACCGCGTCCGGATACGTCCGATACCTTCTTTGCCGTCGAAAAGCTTGGCATAAACAACAGGTCAATTACTTCCTTATCCGTCATCGTCTCTGCCTGCTCCGGCGTAATCGTACCGCGCTCGATGCCTTTTTGTTTTACCGCTTCCACATTGATTCCGCCGCCATCGTCCCGCACCTCGATTACAACGTTATTTCCGTCCTGATAAGCGTCAAGGAAAATAGATCCGACCTCCGGCTTTCCGTTAGCGATACGTACGTCATTCGGCTCAAGACCATGATCCGCAGAGTTTCTGAGCATATGCATCAACGGATCTCCGATTTCGTCAACTACGGTACGGTCAAGCTCCGTATCCTCACCTGTCATGTAAAGCTCCATTTTCTTGCCAAGCTTCTTGGAAAGATCACGAATCATACGCGGGAACTTCGCCACAACACTCTCAATCGGTACCATTCGTACTTTCATAACGGACTCATGCAGATTGGTTGTAACACTTTCAAGATACTCGATCTGTTCGTTTACGGAACCATTGTCGCCCTTGCCTTCGGCAGCAGTCGCCGCAATAAGGGAATTCTTTGCAATAATTAACTCGCTGACCAAGTTCATTAAATTATCGAGCTTTTCAATATCAACTCGAACTGTCCGGTTTACAACCGGCTTTGCTGCAGTCTTTGCCGCTGCGGGTTTGCTCCCCGCTGCTGCCATTGCCGGTGCGGGTGCCGCCTTAGGCGCCGCTTCCGTTTTTGGCTGTTCTGCTGCCGGTGTTTCCTGTGCCCTTTCTACCGGGGATTCCTGCGGTTCAGGTTCAGGCGCTGCCTCTAAATGATAAAGTTCACAAAATACCTCTTCAATTTCCGATACACTCTTGACTGCCGCCCTAATCTCGTCAATCGAACTTCCTGATATGAAAATCAGGCTAAACGTAAGATCAAACTTTTCATCCTCTATGTCCTGTGCCGTAGGATTCGACACAATCACTTCACCAAGCTTTTCAAGCGCTTTAAATACAAGAAACGCTCTTGCCGCTTTTAAGACGCATGCTTCCTCCACATAGATTGTAACGCCGTATGCCTTGAGTCCCTCGTTGTACGCTTTCGAAACCAGCATCCGCTCCGTATCGGAAACCTTGATCTCCTCCCACTTGGGCTGCTTTGTATTTTCAGCTTTTGCGGCAGTATCCGCCGGAGCCTGCTCCGCGGACTTATCAATTGGCTTTATCTCGCCGTTGTTTTTCAAAATACTGTTCAAGGCATCAATCAGATCCTGATTGTCATTTGTGCCTTCTTCTGTTGTCTGCTGAATATTGTCAACATACTCTTCCAACGCATCAAGAGACCGGAATAGTATATCAATCATTCCCGGCTGTACCTTAAACGTTCCGTTTCTGACTTCCGAAAAGACATTCTCCATATCATGGGTAAGCGTCTGCATTCTCTTATATCCCATCGTACCTGCCATGCCCTTTAGGGAGTGTGCAGCTCTGAAGATCTCATTCACGGTGTCCATATTGTCCGGATTTTGCTCCAAATCCATGATTTGGTCGCTTAAATTCTGTAAGTGTTCCTTTGATTCATCAAGGAAAATATCAAGATATTGACTTGTATCCATTTACCTGACCCCCACATTCATTATGATTTCCTGTGCCACGTCATCGAGGGCAACAACCTGATTGACAAGTCCCGTGGCGGCAATTGCCTTTGGCATGCCGTAGACGGTTGATGTTTCCTCATCCTGTGCGATGACATGTATCTTTTTTGCAGTTTCCAAATTCACGATTCCTTTGGTTCCGTCAGCACCCATTCCGGTCAATACTACACAGACAATCTGTGAATAATTACTTGTTTTTAACGATTCGTACATGTAATTCGCACAGGGTTTTACACCTTCTCTTGGAGGTTCATCCGTATATGTAATGGTTGATTTTCCCGCTTTGGTAACTACATTCATGTGCTTACCGCCCATTGAAATGTAGATTGTGCCATTTTCAAGGACGTCCCCTTCCGCCGCTTCCTTAACCTTCATCGGACTTAACGAATCAAGCCGTTCCGCAAGCGACTGCGTAAATCCTTTCGGCATATGCTGAACAATCAGAACAGGTGCGGCAAGCTCTGCCGGGAGCCTCGGAATAACGTTTTGAAGCGCCTTGGGACCTCCCGTAGAACACGCAAGCGCGACAAGCTTTTGCCCTCCGACAACAGGAGCGCTTTTTCTGACAAGGCTCACGAGCTTCTTCGTGTTCTCCTCCTGCTTTTGCCTCGGAATTACCGGCAACGAAGAAATATTGGTCTGACGGCTCGTTACCACCGCCTGTAAAATATCCAAAAACTTCTTTTTAAACTCGTCGCCTTTTAGGTAGACAATATTTGCGGGCTTCTCTATAAAATCAATTGCGCCTAAATCCAATGCCTCCATCGTAACGGATGCGCCTTCTCTCGTATCCGTACTTGCCATCATAATACGCACGCGGATTTTATCCTTCTGCAAAATGCGAAGCAGCTGTATTCCGTTTATCTTTGGCATATTTACATCAAGGACGACTCCATCGTATTGATTTTTTTTCAGAAGCGCATACGCCGCTTCCCCGTCAAATGCCTGTTCCACCACCTGAAACCGTTCATCTGAATTAATTATATCACACATAACCCTTCTCATGAGTGCAGAATCATCAACAATCAGTATTTTTTTCTTATTTTTTACACTGTTCGCATTTGCTAGCATACCCAACTCTCAGCTCCTTCCATTTTTTCTGTTTTTCCGTTCCGCATTAAAAATATACTTAATAATTTCTTCGCGCATCGCGCTGCTGATTAATTCAAATTTCACGCGATTCTCATACTCAGTCTTTCGTTTTTCGATCTCTCCGGAATAAATTACGCGTGCCGCCACCAAAAACGACTTCTCCGCGTCCTGAATCGGAAGAGAAAAACGCAGCAGCAAAACGCTTCCCGCCTGATAAATCCGCCTTGACACAAATCTAAGACCGCCACCGCTGATATCCACGATGACGCCGCGATCCATCGCCTCTTCCTCGGATACCATATATGCCAGTCCCTTGTTATGTGCCTGCGTTTCCTGCTCATTGAGTTCCCTTACGTCCATTTCAATAATGCAGTTAAAACGATAATATTCCCGTCTTTGATATTTATGCAGATTGGACAGCATCTCTGCAACAACAATATATGTATTGTTAATCTTCTGCCTGTCTACAATCCGCACATTTGCTCTGTACATGCCTCCGCTTAAGAGAAAACACACATCATATTCTCCGTCCACCGGAAGCAGCACAAGCTTCTGCTGCTCCATCGGCATCAAAAGCTCAAGTTTTCCGTCCTCCAAAATGTCATACACTGAAGTCTTATAAGTCCGAACGCCTTCCGTACCATCGGGAAGCACGACGCTGACGGTTGAACGCAGCTCCAGCTTATCTCCCGGTGATATTAGTTTCTCAATCATAAACTCCTCCTACACATTTTTCTTTACAACATTTGTCCCGTTTTTTTATTGCCTGCTACAATGTGTGAGAAAAAAGCTGCCATTCCCCGCTTAACAAGAGACTTATCATATTCTTTGTCCATAAGGGCATATGCCATCTTCTCGTAAGCAAGCGCCGATTTAGAGCGGGGGCTCTGCATGCTGACGGGCTTCTGCTGCATCACGGCATCCTCCAAATGATAGTCTTGAGGGATCGCTCCCAAATACGTAATCGGAAGCTTTAAATATCGATTCACTACCGTATTAAGTTTATTATACATCGTTTCTCCCTCTGTGTCACTCGAAACCTTATTTGCAATGACTTTTATTTTTGAATCCTCACGCAAAAAACGCGGATGACGATTCAGTGCCTTCAAGAGAGAATAAGAATCCGTAATTGATGTCGGTTCAGGCGTTGCCACCAGTAAAATTTCGCCGCTTGCCACCAAAAAATCAAGAACCGCGTCCGAAATACCCGCTCCCGTATCTATAATAACAATATCGGCAATCGCATCAAGTTTTGCAAGATTTTGAATAATATAATTCAGATAATCCTGACTCAAATTCGAAAGACCCGCAATTCCCGAGCCGCCCGATATAAATCCTATGTCCATAGGTCCCCATGTTATGATATCCGTAATGTTTTTTCCCTGATAAATCAGGTCGCAGAAATTGTGTTTCGGCACAGTCCCGAACATAATTTCGATGTTTGCCAAACCAAAATCTGCATCTAAAATTAAAACTCTCTGCCCTAGTTTTTTAAACTGACAGGCTAAATTGATGGATGTGTTTGATTTTCCTACGCCTCCCTTGCCGCTGGTTACCGTAATAATTCTTGCAAGAGGCCGCGGCGCAGGATTCAATTTGATCACGTTCCTTAATTGTTCTGCCTGATCCATACTTTTAACCTCCATTAGCGCCTTCCGCCGAGTAACTGCTTTACCGTAGCCTGCGGATTAAAATATTCAATATCATCCGGTACATTCTGTCCACAAGTAATATAAGAAAGTGCAGCACCTGTATAGAGCTTTAAATTATATATATTTCCCAGTGTAGATGTCTCGTCAAGCTTTGTAAATATTAATTTATAATCTGCGATTTCTTTATATGTATCCGCAATTTTCATCAAATCCCTGTATTTTGTCGATGCCGAAAGAACCAAAAATACCTCCTTTGCGGCTGTTGTCTCCACCGAATTAATCAAATCGCTCATGCTTTCGCACTGCGCCTCGTTGTTCGGCGAATGACCTGTCGTATCGACCAAAATATAGTCGTAGTCCCGAAAATCTTCTATCGCCCCCGCAATCTCTCCTGCGGTGTACACAACCCGAAACGGCACTTCCAAAATATTCGCATAGGTTCTAAGCTGCTCCGCCGCCGCGATTCTATATGTATCCGCTGTAAGCAGCGCCACCTTCTTTTTGTGTTCCACACGAAAGGAGGAAGCAATCTTTGCGATGGTTGTCGTCTTTCCGACGCCCGTCGGTCCCAAAAAGAAAATCACTCTCGGACTTTGGTCATTCTCCTCCATAACATAAGGTTTTCCAAGCTTTAAAATCATACGCTGATAGATTTCCGAAAGCATAAAGTCCATTGTCACGTCAGCCTTACAGTTCTTATCAATCTCGTCAATAATTTCGTTGGCATATTTTTCGTTAATTTCATTATCAATCATTTTGTTATACAAAAGCCGGAGGAAATTTACCCGTTCCTTATTTTCTTCTTTTGTTCCGCCTTCCTCTGCCTTTGTATCCTCAGACGGTGATTTTTCTTGTTGGCAAAGTTGTTTCTCAATGAGATTTTGAAGATTATCAAGCTTTTCCTCAAGCTCGTTTGTCTTTGCCTCCTCCTTCATATCCTTTTGAGCAGACGCTGATTGTGTATGCACAGACTGAGCGGACGCAGACTCCGTCTTAGCTTTCGCCGTTTCACCGTTTTGGGGAAAAGCAGACAAAATATCTGCCACCGCCTGTCCCACCGAAGCCACATCCTGCTCTTCCTTTTTATCAGCATTCTTTCCCTGCACGGTTGTCTGACTCAGGGACATTGCTACCCCTTCCCTGCGGATTTCACCGCCCTGTCCCGCGTTTGAAGAATCCTTCTCATTCTCTTCTTCCTTTGCCACGGTTATCTCTATCTTGTTCCCTTTAAACATACCAAGAAAACCTTTCGCTTTTACAGTCTTGACATTCATCTCGACTAGTCCTTCCCCAAGTTCTTTCCTTGCACACTCAAGTGCCTCTTCTTTTGTTTTTCCCTGAAACTTCTTTATTATCATGCCGTCACCATTCCTACCGATTGTAATTCAACATTTGAATCAATTTCATTATAAGATACAACTACCAAATCCTTATAATAATCTTCCGTCAGACGCTTAAAGTACATTCTGACAATCGGTGATGTAATCACAATCGGATTCTTTCCAAGCTTTTCAAGCTTTCCGATTTCCGACTCCACGGAAGACATAATTGACTTTGTCTTTTCCGGCTCCAGTGTCAGATAAGCTCCCTGTTCCGTCTGCTTCACACTTCCCATAATTTCCTGCTCAAGACCCGGGTCTAATGTCACAACACTCGTCGTCTCGTTAAGCGGGAAGTACTTGTTTGAAATTGCCCGTTTTAAGCTCTGCCTCACATATTCCGTCAAAATATCCGTGTCTCTTGTCGCAGCCGCATGATCCGCAAGCGTTTCAAAAATTGTAACAAGGTCTCTTACGGAAATTCCTTCCTTCAACAGATTCTGCAGCACTTTCTGAATGTCGCCAAGCCCCAAAAGCTTCGGAACAAGCTCCTCCACAAGAGACGGGTTCGATTCCTTGACATTGTTGACAAGATTTTGCACATCCTGTCTTGTAAGCAGGTCCGCAAGATACTGCCGGATAATTTCCGTCAGATGCGTTGCAATAATCGAAGGCGGATCCACAACAGTGTACCCTACGCTCTCTGCACGCTCTCTTTGGGTTTCTGTAATCCAAATTGCAGGAAGGTGGAAAGACGGCTCAAAGGTCGGAATACCCGAGATTTCTTCCTCCACAAATCCGGGATTCATCGCCATATAATGATCAAACAGAATTTCGCCCTCGCTCACCTGTATTCCTTTTATCTTAATAATATACTGATTCGGATTTAATTGGATATTGTCCCTTAATCGTATAATCGGAACAACGGTACCAAGCTCCAGGGCAATCTGCCTTCGGATCATAACTACACGATCCAGCAAATCACCACCCTGATTAACATCGGCAAGAGGAATAATACCATAGCCAAACTCAAGCTCAATCGGATCAACCTGCAGCAGCGAATTGACATTTTCCGGCTTTCGGATCTCGTCGCCAATGTCCTCAACCTCCTCCGTTTCCGCTTCAATCCGTGCAACTTCAATTGTATTTGCGATAATACGTCCGCAAATAATAAAGATAACACCCATGACAACAAAAATCAGCGGGTTCAATGGTGTCACAATGCCCAAGAATGCCAAAACTGCACCTACCATATAGAGTACCTTTGGCATACCAAACAACTGCCCTACCAGTACAGAACCAAAATCTGCCTCTTTTGACCCTTTTGTTACAAGAATACCGGTTGACAGTGAAATCAGCAATGAAGGAATTTGGCTTACCAAACCGTCACCGATTGTCAAAATAAGATATTTATCTGCAGCAGCCCCAATATCCATGCCCTGTCTCATAACACCCATGATAATACCGCCTACAATATTAACACCCGTAATGATAAGACCTGCTGTTGCATCTCCTTTTACATACTTTACGGCACCATCCATAGAACCAAAAAAGCTTGATTCCTGCTGGAGCTTTTCTCTTTGTTTTTTTGCCTCTGCATCTGTAATCGCACCGGTATTTAAGTCTGCATCAATTGCCATCTGTTTACCAGGCATCGCATCCAAAGTAAATCGTGCTGTTACTTCTGCAACTCTTTCAGAACCTTTGTTGATAACCACGAACTGCACGATAATCAAGATGATAAATACAACCACACCGATTACCAAATCACCGCCGCCCACAAAATTGCCAAAAGTTGCAACCACGTTTCCGGGATTACCTGTTGAAAGAATCAACCTTGTTGATGATACATTTAAGGCGATTCTAAAAATTGTCGTAAAAAGCAAAATTGTCGGATAAAATGACATATCCAATACTTCTTTTGCGAACATCGTTGTAAACATGATTGTAAAAGCCAGCGATATATTGAGTGCAAGCAATACGTCAAGTATCGTACTGGTAATTGGTACAATCAACATGACGATGGCGCAAAGTAAATATAAGGCTACGCCTATGTCCGCTTTTTTCATCTGCATGTCCCTCTTCCCCCTTAAATCCTAAGTAATAAAAATATTCCTTTTCTTCTGACATGATGCGAGAAAGCAAATCTTCATTTTTCTCTGATACCATAAATTATCTCACAATTAACATAATTAGTCTATAATAATTTATATATTTTTGAATTTTTTATAATTTTCATAAAACTTATACAAATAAAACAAAAGACCTCTGTGCGTTTTTACCTTGTATTGTATGTATCATTTGTTTACATAATTAGGAAACATAGTATTTTTTTACTATCACTTTATGTAAACCTATAAAGACAAAAAAATACATTCCTTATATCCTGCCCTGCATCTTGTATACGAGTGCAAGAACTTCTGCGACAGACTGATAAAGTTCCGGCGGTACTTCCTGTCCAACGTCAACATTGGCATAAAGCATACGTGCAAGAGGCTTATTCTCTACGATCTCTACATTGTTTTCCTTTGCAATCTCCTTAATCTTTTGCGCCACAAAATCCGCACCCTTTGCAAGCACTTTCGGTGCGGAGCCTTCATTTGCGTCATAGCGTATTGCCACGGCAAAATGCGTCGGGTTTGTGATTACCACATCCGCCTTAGGCACGTCCTGCATCATTCTGCGCTGAGACGCCTCACGCATCTTCTGCCTGATTTTACCTTTAATCTGCGGATCTCCTTCCGCATTCTTATACTCATCCTTAACCTCTTGCTTTGTCATCTTAATGTCTTCATTAAATTTCCATCTCTCATAAATCAAGTCCACAAAAGCAATAACCATAAATACTAAGGAAATCCGCAATCCCATATCAATAACAATTTTACCGATAAGCTCCAATGCCTGATTCAGCGGCATCTGATAGAATTTCACCAAGTACACCCACTCGTTCTTAATCGTGTTATACACAACAAACATAATCAGAATAATCTTGGCTATCGACTTTAGCAGCTCCATAATCTTTTCCTTGGAAAAAAGCTTTTTCATTCCTGACACAGGATTTAATTTGCTAAACTTAGGCTGCAATGGCTTCGTTGATATTTTAAATTTAAACTGCAGCATGTTAATCAAAACAGAAATTACAACACCCACTAAAAAAAACGGCAAAAGCTGCAATAAAAGTTCCACAATTACACCGTTAAGCAAAATTTTATAATCAGAGGAAACCACCTTTCCCTCCCAATAAGTCGTGTACGCCGGCATTTTTTCATAGAGTTCTCCAAACAACCCCATAAAGTTTTCGCCCATATTCCCTACCCAAAATTTGAGTATTACAAAAAGAGCGATTAACTGTACACCGCTCGACATTTCCTTACTTTTTGCAACCTTACCCTCTTTACGGGTGTCTTCCTTCTTTTTCGAAGTAGGTTCCTCAGTCTTTTCACCGCCGGGACCCTCTTTGGCAAAATACTGTAAATCTAATTCTAAAATCACATCAAGCCCTCCACGGTAGCCACAATCATCTGCTGCATCTGCATGCTGATAAAATTACAAATATCCGGCATCATTCTCATTGTTATTAGAAGAACACTGAGTCCTGCAAGAAGCTTCAACTGAATACCAACCGAAAACATGTTCATCTGCGGCGCAAGCTTTGCCAAAAGTCCAAGCACGATATTCATAAGCGTAATGCTTGCAAATACAGGAAGGCAGATCCGAAATCCGATAATAATATAATTACTCAGAAATGCCGTAAGATTGGTGAGCAGCCTGTCGGTACTGATATGTATACCGTTAATCGGTATCAGCGTAAAGGTTTCCATAAGCGCCTTTAAAAGATACCTGTGAAGTCCTGTTGTATAGAGAATCAACATTGTGCCATACTGTAAAATCACACCCGAAATTGTTGACTGCTCATTTGTTGTAGGATCAAACACATTTGCCATCGACAGTCCAACTTCCATATCAATAACACGGCCCGCAAATAAAACAACAGAAGTACACAGCTGTGCCCCTAAACCAATCAGCAGGCCAACCGCCACTTCCTTTAAAACCACAACGCAATACGCGATAAACGTACTATATTGCGGATAAATATGTTCCGGTCCAAATTGATACATGATATATGAAATAAACACACTAAGCGCTACTTTTACATGATTTGGAACGCCTCTTGTGCTAAAGAACGGCGCTGCAAACACAAAGCTTGCAATTCGCATCAGTATCAAGAGAAAATATTCCAGCTCGGACAGCGGAAAAGATAAATTCAGCATCGTCCGTTACCTGCTCCCTTCTTTCATCTGATATAGATTGAAAAATTATTCCACAATTCCGTCATAAACGTTGTCATATTATTTAACATCCAATGTCCCAAAAGCATAAGACAGGCAAACATTCCAACCACCTTAGGCACAAACGTAAGCGTCTGCTCCTGGATGGATGTCACTGTCTGGAAGATGCTTATCGCAAGACCTATTACCAAGGATACAAGAAGCGGCGGCGCGGCGGTCTTTAACACCACCATAATCCCATCCTGCATTATATCCGTAACCAGTTCCACCGTCATTTTTGTCACCACCCCTTATCAGTAAAACGTTCGCACCAAATTTACAATCACAAGATTCCAACCATCCGCAAGAACAAACAATAAAATTTTGAACGGCATCGAAATTGTTGTCGGCGGAAGCATCATCATACCCATACTCATAAGCACGGATGCCACTACCATATCAATTACAATAAACGGTATATAAATGATAAAGCCAATAATAAACGCACTGCGAAGCTCACTGATAATAAAGCCCGGAATCAACACCGAAGTCGGAACCTGTTCCTTGCTTGCACCATCCCATGCAGTGTTTGAAATCTGCATAAAAACATCAATATCTTTAATCTGCGTCTGCTCGAACATAAAATCGCGAAGCGGTGTTATTGCAGTCTGATACGCTTCCTCAAATTCGATTTCACCTGCATCATAAGGCACGATTGCCTCTGTATAAATCTGCGTGAAAACCGGCTGCATAATGAAAAAAGTAAGAAACAGGGAAATTGCAATCAATACCTGGTTTGGCGGTGCCGACTGCGTATTCAATGCCTGTCTCGTAAAGTGCAGCACAATTAAAATTCTTGTAAATGAAGTAAGAGTTATCAAAAGAATCGGTAACACTGCAATTGCCGTAAGAATTAAAAAAATTCTAAGTGTACCGTTTAATTCACCGTTTCCGTTATCATATGTAACAATAAAACGGTTTCCAATATTCAGTTCCGCAAGCTCTTCCGGTGTTTCAGCCGTACCGGGATCATTGATTGTTGTCCTGTTTTCGTCATCATCAGGCTGATTGTTCAGTATATGTTCCGCGGCAGCCTCATCTTCACTCGTAGCACCGGCAACAGCCACATCAGCCGCTACAAGCAGCAACACCATAACAAGGGCATAGAACAGCTTTTTGAGCTCCCGCTTTATATTATAGTTTTTATATCTGTTTCTCATCTTCCTTATTTCCTGAGTTTTTCAAAAATATCTTTAAAGCTTACCGGTGCCGTATTTTCATTATTTTTAGCAATTTCCGCAAGATCGTCCTTTGCAAGCTCACCCAGTAAGGTGACTGTATCCTTGCATACCACATAGGAATAATATTTTTCACCGATTCTTACAATCTGAATATATTTGGTTGGCGCTATTCTTAAAGTTTCAATAATCTCCACATTCGCGCTTTGATACCTTCCCTTTTGAAACCCCGCCGTCAGCTTTGTCGTAAAATATGTAAGCGCCAACACAAATATAAATATCAGCAATACCGTAAGCAGTTGTACGATTGAGTCCAGCATTAACCAACTACCTTCTTCACTGCCTCTAACACACGTTCTGCCTGAAACGGTTTTACAATAAAGTCTTTTGCACCCGACTGAATGGCCTCTATAACCATCGCCTGCTGTCCCATAGCAGAACACATGATCACATTTGCAGCAGGATCAAGCTGTTTGATTGCTTTCAATGCCTGAATGCCGTCCATCTCAGGCATTGTAATGTCGAGCAATGTAAGATCCGGTGAAGACTCCTGATATTTACTAACGGCAACTTTGCCGTTTTCCGCCTCCGCTGCAACTTCATATCCGTTTTTGGTGAGAATATCCTTTATCATCATTCTCATGAATGCCGCATCGTCCACGATAAGAACTCTCTTTGCCATATTATAATCCTGTCCTTTCTAAATCAAACCTCTTTATTTAATAATTTCCATAATTCTGACGCCGAAACTTTCCTCAATTACAACCACCTCTCCCTTTGCGACAAACTTGCCGTTTACAAGTACGTCAATCGGTTCACCTGCAATCTTGTCAAGCTCAATAATGGTACCGGGCGCAAACTCCAAAATATCGGAAATCGACTTGCTGGTACGTCCCAGTTCTACTGTAACCTCCAACGGTACATCCTTGATTAGTCCGATGCTCTCGGCGCTTACCATTTCGCCCTGACCTGCCGGCGCAAAATTTTGGAATTGAGCAGGCTGGATATTGACGTTTGGCATACCGTAGCCCATCATTGGCATTCCCATATTCATCTGAGGCTGCATTCCCATACCCATCCCCGGCTGCATTCCCATATTCATGTCCATACCGCCCTGAGGCATTCCCATATTCATCTGAGGCTGCATTCCCATATTCATGTCGGGTGCAGGCGCCGCCATCGGCGCAGGGGCGGGAGCTGCCGGTGTCGGTGCAGGCGCTGCCGGCGCTGCCTCCGTTTCTCCTCCCATCATCTGCTTCATAAACGTATCGGACACATCCTTTGCAAACTCCAACGGATAGAGCTGCATCAATGTAGAATCTACTAAATCCTCAATCTGCATCCTGAAAGCAATCTTTACAAAATTATCCTCAAGGAACGGTGAAAGCTCCTTCGGCTCTTTTGACTGCAAATCTACAAGACTTGCTTCCGGCGGACTAATATCAATTGTCTTTCCAAGCATAGAAGAAAGTGATGTCGAAGAAGAACCCATCATTTGGTTCATCGCCTCTGAGATTGCACTCAAATGAAGCTCCGTTAACTCTCCGTCAATATTCGTGCCGTCGCCGCCCATCATCAAGTCGGTGATCACTTTTACGTCGTGTTCCTTTAACACCAAAATATTTGTTCCGTTCAAACCGACCGTATATTTAATCTGAATAAATACACACGGTCTTTCATATTCTTTGATTACGTCTGCCCATGTTGTCATCTCTACGACAGGTGTCGTGATGTTAACTTTCTTATTTACCAGTGAATAGAGCGTTGTAGCCGAAGTGCCCATACTGATGTTTGCTACTTCTCCTATCGCGTCTTTTTCCACATCGGACAAGGGATCTTCCCCTGTCATCGTTGCTGTTGCAGTGTCTGCACCGGCATCACTTCCGCTGTCTGCCGACAAATCCACGCCGTTCAACAACGCATTTATTTCGTCCTGCGATAACATACCATCCATTATCTTATTCCTCCTCCCTAAATACAGATGTTACCCTTACTGCATATGAGTCCTTGCTCGCGCCCGGAACCGCACTGAATTTCTTTATATTCCCAACATATACATTGAGTTCATCCTCGACACGCGAATCAAGCCGTATAATGTCTCCCACTTGTATGTTGACAAAATCATTGACCGTAATCACGCTCTTTCCAAGAACCGCCTTCACAGGCACGTCCACTCTGCGGACCATGCTTTCAATAAACTGCTCGTAATCCTCGTCATCCACCTTCTGCATGCTCGAATACCAAAACTTGGTATTTAACCTGTCCATAACGGACTCCAGTGTAAAGAACGGCAGACATACATTCATCAGACCTTCCACTTCACCGATTTTTACATTCATCGTGACAAGCGCCACCATATCACTCGGCGAAATAATCTGGGCAAACTGCGGATTCGTCTCGATTCGTTCCAAGAACGGATCGACCTCCGCCACATTCTTCCACGGTTCCCGCAAAAGCTGCATACAAATAACCATAATCCGCTCGATAATGCTCATTTCGATCTCCGAGAACTCCCTCGGTTTCTCCAAAGCATCTCCTCTTCCTCCGAGCATCCTGTCTATAATCGCATACCCCAACCCGCTTGTCAACTCCATAATGATGTTGCCCGGCATTGGAGAAAAGTTCACGACTGTAAGCAGTACCGGATTGGATAACGCATTTGAGAACTCGGCAAACGTTACCGTCTCCGAACTTGCCACGCTTACCTGTACATTCTTTCGCAAATAGACCGGTAAATTGGTTGACAATAATCGTCCATAATGATCGAATATCATATTTAATGTTCTCAGATGCTCTTTTGAGAATTTTGCCGGCCTGCTAAAGTCATAATTCGTGACCCTTCGCTCGTCCTTCTCCGCCATATCCTCAACATCCAGCTCACCGCTGCTAAGCGCTGCCAGCAAGCTGTCAATCTCACTTTGAGATAATACCTCTCCCATTCGCTATTCACCCCCTGTTAGCATTGTTTCAAAGAGGTTTTCGTTCATAACCCTAAAATATATCAATTCCCCTTCGTTTTCATACAAGCCCCTTAAACTTTATGAATATAAGAAGTTAAATGATACGTCGTAAATAACCTCTGATCCGAATTTCTCCTGAATCTTTCCAAGAATTTCTGCTTTAATCTGCTCGGTATTGTTTCTCGCTTCCTCTAATGTATGCTCTCCGAGCACCCCATAGATAATATCCTTGATAATGCCCTCGCTTGTCGCAAGCGTTTCCTCATTGTATGTCTTATAATCATCATGTGTCTTATTGAGCGAAAGCGATACATTTCCCACCGCATAATGACCCGTACCATCCTCGTCATTCTTCAACGGAATAGTCATCTCAGCCGTAATGTTGTATACAGCCGTGTCCGCCATCGTAACCGGTGCTGCACCTACATCCGATGCAGGTAATCCGTCAATTTCCAATCCGATTATAGCGGAAATATCCGCCACAAGTGCGGCCGTTTTTCTCGATGCGCTCGACACTGTGACCATCATAATCGCCGACAGTACAATGTTGACCACCAAGAGCGCAAGGATAATGATAGATAATAAATTACGTTTCATTTTTCGTCCCCCTTATTTATATTAATTCATCGTGCCAGAGCTCAATGAATTATATACTTTAATCTCAACGCGTCTGTTTTTTGCCCTTCCCTCGGGTGTCGCGTTGTCTGCAATCGGCATATACTCTCCGCGTCCGGAATGTTTTACCGTTCCCGGATCAATGCTTGAATTTTCCTTGAGATAGTCAAACACCGCAAGCGCTCTGTAACTGCTGAGTACATCGTTATTTTCATAACGTCCGCCGTTTAACGGAACGGAGTCCGTGTGACCTTCAATCTCAATATTCCACTCCGCATATCTCGAAAGTATCATACCTACTTTATTTAAAACAGGCAGCGCATCCGTCTTTAAATCTGCTTTTCCCGAGTCAAATAAAAACGCGCCGTTAAAGGTAAGAAGCACATAATCCCCATTGACGGACACATCTATTTTGTCCGCAATCATATTTTCTTCAAGCGCCTCTTCAATTTTTTCCGCAAGCGCTTCGGATACTTTGAGCTTCTCTTCCTCAATCTGCTCCACCGTATCCTGAAGCTCCTGAACCTCCTGCTGTGTCAATCCCAAAAGCTCCGCCGCATCTTTTGCCGCTGCCGCCGTAGCATCCGTAGGTTCGGTATCCGCAGACGCCTGCTCTGTTTTATCCAGCTTTGTCTGGTCCTTCGAATCGGCATCTGCCGTCTTACCGCTGGAATTAATGTACTCGTCAAGCATGTTGAGCTGACTAACACCGTTGCTGACCAGGATACCGTCACCGATCGCCTGCGCGCCGCCTCTAAAAATACTAAAGGTTGATTGAAAGGACTTTGCCACTTCCTCAAACTTTGCCGCATCGACGGTTGACATCGAGAACAAAAGTACGAAGAAACACATCAACAGCGTCATCATATCCGAGAATGTAGACATCCAGGGTTCTGGGGTTCCGGGCGGGAGTTTAAATTCTTCCTTTTTCTTACCCATTAAGACTCACCTCCACCGCCTTCTTCTGATGTGCCTCTATCCTTCGGTGCAAGGAAGGATTTGAGCTTCTCCTCAATAACTCTCGGGTTTTCTCCTGCCTGTATGGAAAGGAGTCCCTCTATCATAATTTCTTTTGAGCTAATCTCTGTCGCATTGTTTGCCTGCAGTTTGTTAGAACAAGGCGAGCATATCCAGTTTGCAAGCATGGAACCGTAGAATGTGGTAATCAGGGCAACACCCATTTTCGGACCGATTGTCGTAGGGTCAGACATGTTCTGAAGCATACAAATCAAACCAACGAGGGTACCGATCATACCCCATGCAGGACCCATTGAACCAAGCGAGTCCCAAAAGCCTGATCTCAATTTATGTCTTTCATCAATACTGTTCAGCTCTGTCTCAAGAATTCCTCTTACAAGCTCGGGGTCTGTACCGTCCACAATCAGCATAATTCCTTTTTTCATAAAGTCATCTTCCAAGTTTCCGGCAGCCTCCTCCAACGAGAGCAATCCTTCCTTTCTCGCAATGTTGGACAGTTCGATAATCTTTGTAATCATTTCCGGTATATTTACCTTTACCGGTTTAAATATCAATCCGATACTTTTCAAACCGCCGACAAAGTTCGGCATCGTGCAGGAGGTCATCGTTGCAAAGACGGCTCCTCCAAACGTAATCAGTGCCGATGGTGCATCAAGAAACCAAACCAAACCAGAAACCGAGCCCGCACTTTGTAAAATACCAAATACAACCAATACGAAACCTATAATCATACCCAGTAAAGACGCTAAATCCACTTTTACACACTCCTTTATCTTTTTCTCTTTTTGCGTATATTAAGCATCCTGCCAAAGCATATGAAAGCAAATCAATCATTTGCTTACGCCACGCATTTTTCCCATATATATATAATACTGTAAGGTTACATAAATTGCAACAATTTTCTGAATATTTTCTGAAATTTTGTCAATTTACCATAGGATACGTGCTTTTTATGTAAACTTATACCAATTTTTCCCTGCAAAAATACTCCTGTCGTGTCGTTTTAATCAGGTTTTTGACTTCCAACCGCGATTCTTTTACGATTATTTTTTTTCCGTCCGTCAAAGTGAGCACCGTATCCGGCGTTTCCTCAACAGTTCCTATCAGATTTGAGTTAATTAAAAACTTTGTTCCGTTTAGCCTCGTCACCTCTATCATTCTAAAATCCCCCTTTATTTATGGCACAATCCTCAGAAAAGCCCGCACTGTTTGGTGCGGGCCTCGTTTCAATGCTGTCTGTCATTATCTCTTCAGATTTACAAGCTCCTCAAGAAGTGTATCCGATGTTGAGATGATACGGCTGTTTGCCTGAAATCCTCTCTGTGTGGTAATCATATTTGTAAACTCCTGTGAAAGGTCTACGTTTGACATTTCCAACACACCGGTTGTCATGTATCCGGTTCCGCTTGCTTTAATATCCACCGTACTGCACTGACCAGAGTTTGCAGTTTCCGAATAAAGGTTATCACCCTCATTCTGAAGTCCCATCGCGTTTGAAAAGGTTCCGACACAGATCTGTCCCAATGTTGCAGTCATACCGTTGCTGTAATTTGCCGTAATCATACCGTCATTCGCAATTGACACGCCTGTCATCTTTCCTACCTTACGTCCGTCATCCGCTTTCGCTGCCACAGTTGACTTACCTTCATTAGATGAGTTTGTCGTATCGGACATATTGACGCTCACGTTTGAAAACTTTGCATCAATCGAACTTAGAGCAAGATTAAATGTTTCACTTCCTGCCTCTCCTACATAATCAAACTGACCGCTCGTCGGATTATATACCAAATCCCATGAGGTCGTTCCATTATTTAAAAGCGCATCTATATTTACCGGTCCGCTGTCTGAACTCATACCAAGAAGCGTAACCGTATACTTACCCGGATCAATCGAGCTTGTATCCTTTGCCTCTTTTGTAACATAGACATCCTGTATCTTATTGGGTGTTCCTAATCCGAGCACCTTCATAATATCACTGTACAAATCACCTGAAATTTCGCTGCCGTCGGGCATCTTAATTTCCGTACCTGCATTATCCCTAAAGATATAATCCGTGATTGCATTGCCGGCGTCATCATTGTAGTTCTGCTTGATTGACGTAACATCCGTCATGGTGCCTTTTCTTGTACATTCAAAGCTTCCGTTTGCCGCGGTTGTCGATATATCATAGAACAGTGCAACGGCATCGTCACTAATCTTGCTAATCTCCAAATCCGTACCTAACGGATAAGTAGGCGCTGCCGTAGCCTTTACATATCCCGATTCGCCGGAAAATGTTACCGTAAGCTCCTTTCCTTTCAGTGCACTGTATTTTAACAGATCTAAGTTATTATTTGTCAGGAACGCATCGTCAATTGTAATTTTTACAACAGAATCCTTTGTTCCCGGTACATGTGCAGACTTGCCGGCGCTTACGTCTGCCCAAACGGCTTTATCCAATGCCGTAAGTAAATCAGGACTGTCGGCAGAAGAAAGGATTCTTGTTTCACCGTTAACGTCATAGCTGTACTCAAGCTTTGAAATATCCACCTTATACAATTTTTCCGAAAGTGCATATTCATTCTCTGTATTCAGAATATCTCTTGTACCGCTGCTCACAATCTTCTGCGGCAGGATGCCGAACTGTAAATTGTATTCATATCCCATATTATCAAGCACCTGCAGATTCATAATTTTACCGTTTTTTGTCTCAAGGTTTGTATCCTCAGCATCAACAATACCTGAAACCGTCGCAGACGTCGTCGCCGCTGCAGTGTAGGTGCTTTTTGACATGACATTCAGATTGCTTACAGAGCCCTGTACAATATCGCCGTTGTCATCAACGCCCCAGCCCTGTACAATATATCCTGTACTAGCCATACAAAGATTACCTGCCTCGTCAACGTTAAAAGACCCGTCTCTTGTATAATAAGTATTTGTTCCGTCGCTAACTACGAAGAATGCCTCTCCTGTTAACTTTAAGTCAAACGGGTTGCCTGTTGACTGTGTTGCACCCGGCTGTGTAATTGTCGTGTTGATTGCTGCCGTCTTTACGCCAAGACCAATCTGTCTGGGGTTGATACCGCCCGTACCAGCCATTTCGTTCGGTCCGGATGCCGCCTGTGTTGTCTGATACAGCATATCAGAAAAATTCATAATCTTTGACTTATATCCTGTAGTGTTTACATTTGCAATGTTATTACCAATAACGTCCATTCTTGTCTGGTGTGCCTTTAAGCCTGATACACCAGAGAAAAGTGATCTCATCATAATTAAGTGACCTCCTAAATCATATTTGCCGCAAATTAATCATGCTGCCCCATCTGTCAGTCAAGGGCTGTAAGCCTCCTTAAAAGGTCCGGCTCTAAATAATTACGGCGCCGTCAATGTTTGTAAAAATATTTTCGTCTGTTTCTGTCTGATCCATTGCTGTGATTACCATATTGTTTTTGGTGTTTACGATAAACGCAAGTTCATCAACCAGCACAAGGGATTCTCTGATGCCCTTCTCGCCCGCCTTTTTCGCACCGTCACCCAGCCTTTCCATCTGCTCGTTTGTCAGCTCAATATTCCTGTCGCTAAGTCTGCCTGCCGCGTGCTTTGAAAACCTTACCTGTCCGGCTGCCTGCGCTTCTTTCGCCTGCTGCTTTTGTAAAACTTCCTCAAAGCTCATCCCCGACGGCGCTTTCGCGTTTGCGCCAACTTTCGGCTGTCTGTTTAAGTATTGATCCTGTAGCTGTTCAATGGAAAGGAATTGACTGTTGTTTACATTCATATACCTTCCTCCTTACCACAATAAAGCCTTTTATTCTTTATCCGCATCGTCTTTGTCAGTATCATCTTTGTCGGTATTATCCGTGTCCGTATCACCCGTCAAAAGCTTGAGCCTGTCAATAATTGCATCCATCTTTGTATTAAAGCTCTTCATAATATCATCAAGCGATACGCCTGCCTCGTCTTCCTTGGCTTCCACATCACTGAAATCAACGCCTTTATCTTTGAGCTTTTCTTTCCACTGTTCAAGCAGCGCAAGCTCTTTTGCACCATAGGTCTTCATAAAGTTCTTTTCATAGTCGTTGAATGTATTATACAGCTCATATGCACCCTTAATAACATTCTCATAAGACTTATCCGCGTACTTGATGTCGGGAAGTCCTTTGAGCATTGCCGTCAACGTGTCATACTTGTCGTATGCCGATGAATAGCTGCCGCTGACAACCGTATCCAAATCAGCCATTGAATACTGCTTATCGTCAATCCAAATAATCGGCTTTCCGTTCTCAACCGTAATAAAGTCAACCGTACCTCTCGCATAAGTAACATCGCCCGTCGATTCACTTGTCACCTTCATAATGACTTCCTTGCCAACCAAATCGTTTGCCCTTAACAAATCAATAGACTCTGCCATCTCGCCCATCTTCTCAACCTGCGTGAATGTTGCATACTGGGATACCCACTCAGTGTTGCTCGTTGGTTCCAAAGGATCCTGATTTTGCATCTCCGCAACAAGAAGCGAGAGAAACATGTCACTGTCGACCGTACTATTGTTCTTTTTACTTTTACTTTTCAGGGAATCTCCTGATGTTGAATTTGTCTGTAATTTTCCGTCTTCTCCTACCGGCGCTACTAAACTGCCCATATAATAATCCTCCTTTCCTGTCTTATGCCATTAAATCCATAGAATTTCCATTCGCTGCCATTAGTTCCATTGCAATTCTTGTCGCATCGTCCGCTTCCTGCATTTCCTGTACAAGCTCGTCGCCGTCTGCAAACGCATTCAGATTAATGCTGTTTCTGCGTGTTCCCGAAACGCGCTGCTGTTCCTGCTGCTCCTGTCTGCTTTGGTCATTTTGGCTGTTTTCTTCAAGGTTGCGCTCCATCTGATGACTCGCCACGGATACTTCGACTGCTTCTACTTTAACGCCCTGCTCTTCCAGGTTTGTAATAAGCTGTGATACCTGTGATTCAATCGCTGCGCGAACTGCCTCATTCTGTGTCGTAAATTCCGCCGTCACCGCTCCTCCCTTGGTAACAAGCGATACGTTGACCGTTCCTAAGCTTGCCGGATGCAATTGAAGCTCCATTTCCGTGAGATTTTCGTTTTTGATAATCTTTACGAAATCCGCAAGCTGCTTTAAGATACTGTCCGCATTCCCCGAAGTATAGCTTACTGCGGGATCTGCCGTAACCTGCGCTGTCTCGTTAAAATTCTCGCCAAAGCCTTGCACCGCGCCCTGCTGACCGTTAAAATCATTTGATTTATCCTGTCCGTGCGCATCTTGTTCCGGTTTCTGTCCCGAAAGCTTTGTTGTGTCCTGTGCGGAGTTTTCCGGCTGTTCTTGTTCCATCGCGTCATTTTGATTTTGTGCGGATTGGTTTTCCGGTGTCTTTGTCTGCAAAGACTTGCCGTTTTCCTCAACAACCACGTTCAAAACGTCATCCTGTGACATAACCGCATCCTCATTGACCATGTTGGTCATTTCTGTTTCTGCCTCCGACAGGGTTGACTGCATCGGTCCTTCCATCTGTGTATTCTGCATCCGATTCAGCTTCTCTAAGAGTGCGTCAAGCTCCTCCTGTGTCAGTCCCATGTCTTCTAAAAGCTGAGCCGAAACCGTTTCCACGGTCGCTGTCATCTCCTGCAAAGCCGCATACAAATCCTCATTTGTCACAAAGCTGATCGCTTCACCCTCACCTGCAACTGCCGTTAAAAGCTGCGCCATGTAATCCGTATTCAGCAGGTCTGTTGACCGAATACCGATGCTTTCCATTCCTGCAAGCAGTTCCTCGTCACTGATTCCAAGCAGCTGCTTTAGCTGTTCGATAATCTGCGCCAACGCGTCTGCAAGCTGCTGCGTCGCCATCTCGTCCGCTTCCTCATTCGGCTCGGCTGTACTGCACTTTTCATCTAACGGATTTGTTTTATCAGCCGGCGTCTCCTTTGCACACTCAGACTCTTTTGCCGTTTCCTGTGCACTGTCGGCAGCTTCAAAAGGTTCCTTGGTTTCCTCTGCCTTTTGACTGTCTGTTCCTGTTTCGGGCTTCTTTTGTCCTGCGTTTTTGGAAACATCCGCATTTTTGAATGATGTCTGACTGCCCTGCGAAAGTTTGTCGCCAGCCTTATTCAGAACATCGCCAAAGCTCTGTGCGCCTTCCGTTACCGCTTTCGTCTTTGCCGTCGCGCCAAGTGCGATCCCTACGTCAAATCCCGAAACATTTACGGTTTTAACCGCCATTGTCATTCCTCCTTTCTTAACTTTTCAAGGTTCTTTTTTTGTTTCTTCTATGTAAGGCGCCGGCGTTTTATAACACCGGCAGCGTTTACATCATATATATCGACGAATTTACATAAATGCATTAGCTATTTGGATTCATAATTTTTGTCAGTCTTGCGGCAATGGACGGATCCATCTCTGCCATTATAGCCGCTCTTGATGAAGAGGAAAGACTTTCCAAAATTTCTGCGGCAAGATTTAAGTTGTCTGTCATTGCACTTAAAATCGCCGCTGCTTTTGATGCCTCCATGCTGCTGTATGTCGCAACATAATCCTTCATCTTGTTGTTGACAGCCTCTTCCTGAATCACCTGCTTATATAATGCCTCGGCGGTTGTCGGATCCATCTCTTCATAATATGTACGGTAAGCTTCCGCTCCCGGACCGTTCTCCGCATACACAACCTCTTCATAAAACTGCTCTTTGATACGCTGGAAATCAACCTGATTATCCTCAAAGGTTTGTAAGCGCTGCACCTCCGCCTTGAGCGCCTCAATCTGCTCGGAATATGAAGTATTATTATTTTGAAGCGTTTCCATCTGCTTTTGTAAGTTGTTTATCTCCTCCACGGCATCCTTGATGCTGTTGTAGCCGCCGTAAGCCTTATCCTTTGTGGTTTCCGTGCCGGACTCAGACGGAAGAATTTTATTGATAACGGGCACATCCTTTAATATCGGTGTAAGGACATTGGAGCCAAAGCCTCCCACATCCATCTTCACTAACAGGCACAAAATACCAAGCCATATCGCGATAATAAACAGAGTCACCACCACGACTGAGGCATTTGTTCCGTCGATTTGCTCGTCAAGCTCCCGCTGTTGATTTTCAAGCTCTTTCGCGCGCTTCTTCGCTTCCTTTTTCTGATTTTTCTGCTCCCGCTTAAATGCCTTTTGGTCTTCTTTTAACTGTTTGAGCTGCTCCTCCTCAGGGCTCAAATTTTCGTCCTTACGTGCCATCCCTCTCCTTATACTCCTTTCACTCTTCCTCCATTAGTTTCTGTCCATATGTATACGAGGTGAGCTGGTCAATCTCTTTGCTCTCCGTTGCCTGCTCCTCCTTCAAAAACTCCTCAAACGCACTTTCCTTCAATTTTTCATGCGCTTTGCGCTCCTGCATCACTTCCTGCAATGCCGCCCTTGCCTTCTCCACGGCTTTTGCGGCGCGCGCAATCTCCTTCTTCTGATTGGCAATGTACTCATCCATCTTGAGCACAGCGATTTTATTTTCCCTTATCTTGCGCACATCAATAATTTCCATGCGCAGCTTTACTCCCTCCTGCATGTAGAAAAAACGTTTTGCCTGCAGTTCATCCATCTTTTGCTTCTCGGCGTCCAGTCTCATGTTTGCCTCGGCAAAATCCTGTTTCGCCTTATTTTCAAGCTTTTCCTTAATATCAAGGATCCCCTGCATCTTATACCGAAAAACTGCCATTCCAATCCTCCATGCTGCCGTGCGCTAACCACTTTTAGCACCAGCACCATCCATTACTTTTCTTCGAATAGATTCTCTAACTGTTCCACCGACTCCTCAAAGCTGAATTTATCGTCGGTAGACTGCAAAAGGTACTCATTTACTTCATCGATCATATCGATTGCCCTGTCAATGTTCGCATTGCTGCCCTTCTTGTAGGCGCCAATATTAATCAAATCCTCCGCTTCATTATAGGTCGCCATAATGTTCTTCAACTTTCCTGCCGCCTGTTTATGGTCGCGGTCCGCGATCATCGACATACATCTTGAAATACTCTGCAGTACGTCAATCGCCGGATAATGATTTCTGTTTGCAAGCTTTCTTGTGAGCATGATGTGCCCATCCAAAATACTTCGCGCCGTATCCGTAATCGGTTCATTAAAATCTTCACCTTCTACCAAAACGGTGTAAAGTCCTGTAATTGATCCCTTTTCGGAGCAGCCTGCACGCTCCAAAAGCTTTGGCATCTCGGAATACACGCTTGGCGGGTATCCCCTCGTAACCGGGGGCTCACCTGTCGCAAGCCCGATTTCTCTTTGTGCCATCGAAAAACGTGTGAGTGAGTCCATCATTAAAAGGACGTCTTTTCCCTGGTCCCTAAAATATTCGGCAATCGCCGTCGCTGTCTTTGCCGCCTTATTACGCTCCAGCGCAGGTCTGTCGGAAGTTGCCACCACCACAATGGACCGACGCATACCCTCCTCGCCCAAGTCGCGCTCGATAAACTCTTTCACCTCTCTGCCACGCTCTCCAATGAGCGCAATCACATTAATATCTGCCCTTGTATTACGAGCGAACATTCCCATCAGCGTGGATTTTCCGACACCGGAACCGGCAAATATACCGATACGCTGACCTTTGCCGACGGTAATCAACCCGTCCACCGCCTTAACGCCGAGCGAAAGCACCTCACTGATAATGGTCCTGCTCATCGGGTCCGGGGGCGGTGCCTCAAGCGGATAACGCTTGATGGAATGCGGATCCGGCACAAAACCGTCCACACAGCGTCCAAGACCGTCCAGCGTCTTTCCGAGAAGGCTCTCCCCCACCGATACGCTCAGCGGATAATTCATGTTCTCGACAATACAGCCAAGTCCGATGCCCTCCGTGTCTTCGTAAGGCATCAGAAGCGTTTTTCTGTCCTTAAAGCCAACGACCTCGGCAAGAACGCCGTGCTTTTTTTCGGGGTCTGTATAAATTTTGCACATATCCCCCAGTTTGGCATCCGGTCCCGAAGATTCAATGGTCAGTCCCACCACATTCTCAACCTTGCCCAGCTTTTTGAAAAAGCTTTTGTTGGTCACTGCCTTATATTTATCAAAGGATATTATATCTTCCATTTCCATTGGCTTCATTCCTTTTTTGGTTCGTTTTTTATGAAACAAAAGTTTAAGGCTCATAGGATAACAGACGAAGCTCTTCATTCAAAGCTTCCAGCTGCGTGCCAAGACTACAGTCAAACACACCGCTTCCCGTCTCTATCATACACTCGTTTTTGCCAAGCGTCGCGTCCTCCAAAAGCTCCACATCATCAATATTGATGTTCGTGTTTTTAATCAGCTCTCTCTTCTGCATGCTTGCAAAGGGATAATCCTCCTTGGAAACATGAATGAGATATGTATTTCCGCCTTCAATATTGCGCATGGTATTCTGTATCAGATAAACAATCAGCTCTCTTGAACCGCGAAGGCTCACATGAAAAATATGTTCATAGATTCCGGTAAGCGTATCAATAAACTGCGGCTCTAATTCTTTTACTTTTCTTTCATATTCCTTTTCAAGCTTTTCCGCCTTTGCGGCAACCTCCGCAAGCGCATGCTCCCTTGCCTCGGAAACGCTGTCAAGACCGTCCTGATGACCTTGTGCAAAGCCTTCCTGCCTGCCCTGCTCAAGACCGTCCTGATACCCTTGATTTCTGCCTTCCTCCGCAACCTGTACGCGCATCGCTTCAATCTCCGCGACAGCATGCCGCTTCATCTCCTCGACTTCAGCCTGTGCCTGCGCGATAATTTCCTCGTAAGCAGGACCGGATGCCGGCTGCGGCTCAGGTATCTGCTCTGATGTAAAGCCGTCTTCCTGCTCATAGCTGACAATATTGCCTTCCTCGTCGCGCATCAGCTCGGAAACCTCCACGGCATTAATCCCTTGTGTGAAACCTTCCGTAAACTCCGGTTCCTCACCGCACTGTCTTGCAAGCTCCAAGGCAAGCTCTTTGAGCTTCGCCTCGGCTCTTGCGTTGGAGTCTATAATTCTTGTATTTTCCGGATTGACTACAACCCAGCCTGATTTTAATACACCGCCATTACTATACAACGATCTCGTCACCTCCGCCTCGAGAAATAACGATTTCAGCAGAATCCTCGAGTTTTCTTATGATATTTACAATCTTCTGCTGCGCTTCCTCAACGTCCTTCATACGGACAGGTCCCATAAATTCCATATCTTCACGAATCATCTCAGCAAGACGCTTTGACATATTGTTGAAAATCGCATTCTGTACCTCTTCTGCAGAACCCTTACATGCAATCGCAAGGTCATTGTTATCAACATCCCTAAGCACACGCTGGATGGAACGGTCGTCGAGCAATAGAATATCCTCGAATACGAACATCTTCTTTCTGATCTCGTCTGCCAATTCGGGCTCCTCGACCTCGAGTGTTTCCATAATGTGTTTTTCTGTTCCTCTGTCTACCGTATTCAAAATCTCTACGACTGCGTCGACACCGCCGATAATCGTGTAATCCTGATTTACCAAAGAAGACAGTTTTGACTCTAACACGCGCTCCACTTCCTTGATGACATCGGGACTTGTTCGGTCCATTGTCGCGATACGCCTTGCCACATCCGCCTGCTTTTCGGGCGCCAGCGCGCCTAAGATGGTCGCGGACTGGGCTGCCGACAGGTACGAAAGTATCAGGGCAATGGTCTGCGGGTGCTCATCCTGTATAAAGTTTAAGAGCTGTGACGCGTCTGTCTTCTTGACAAACTCGAACGGTTTTACCTGCAATGATGCGGTCAGCTTTCCGATAACATCCATCGCCTTGTCTGCACCGAGCGCTTTCTCGAGAAGCTCCTTCGCGTATCCGATACCGCCTTCGGCGATATACTGCTGCGCAAGGCAGACTTCGTAAAATTCATTGATAACTTTCTCTTTGACCTGTATGGTCACGCTCTTTGTATTTGCGATTTCGAGCGTCAAATCCTCAATTTCGTCCTCCTTTAAGTGCTTGAATATCAGAGAGGACTTTTCGGGTCCCAACGCGATTAACAGGATCGCCGCTTTCTGTATTCCTTTTAATTCCTCTTTATCAGCCATGATAAATTACCCCCAATCCTCTTCAAGCCAGTTTCTTAAAAGAATTGCAACTGCCTCGGGATTTTCTTCTACGAATGTTTCTATCAGCTTCCTTGCCTCAGATTTCTGTTCTGTCGAGATGGTTTCAAGCTGGTCTACCTGATTTGACTGTAACAAATCCTCAACCGCAAGCTCTTCCTCTTCATCGACTTCTCTCTTGGTTCTCAGACTCATGATTACCACAAATGCAAGAAGTGCAAGGATAATGACAATCAGTACAATCTGAATAATATCTTTATAAGAAACCTTGCTCTGAACCGTATCGATAAACTGTACCTCCTCGTATGCCACAAAGGTCACGTTCTTTACCGGTATGCCGGTTGCATTTGCCACCATGCTAATCAGGTCGTCATCCAATTCTATTTTTGTCTTTGCATTATTTGCAAGCTTATATTCTTCCCAACTAATGCCGTCTAAGAGTCCCTGAAGTTTTACATCGTCCTCTCTTACGACACGGTATTTCACTGCCGCTACCGAAACGGTACTGTTTGCGTATTCGATCGTGCCGGTCGCTGCGGTGGTCTTGATAATCTCCTCGTTCGGGAGATAATCTCTTTTATGCTCATATGAATTTGCGTTTGTGCCTGTCTGCTCACTGATTAAATAATCCGTCTCGGAATTTGAGTCCGTACCCGGCACGCCGCCCAAACCGTCCTGCGTATTTGAGGTGTAGAGTTCGTCATGTGAAAGAACGCCCTGCTCCTGTCCCTCCGCAGGTGTATAATTGTGCTGTGTAATCTCTTTCTGAGAGAAATCCATTGTGATGTTTGTTGCAACCTCAATCTGATTAAACTCGTTTGTTCCCAAAAGAACCTGTCTTACCTCGTTCTTAATCAGGCTTTCCGCTTCCTGCTTGAGCATGAGCATTGTATCCGCCTTCTCGATTGTCGAGTAAGTCTGCTCAACCGGAAACCAAATGGTTCCTTCCACATCTGTAATTGTAATATTATCCGTCGTTTCGTTTCCAAGACCCGTTGCAACAAGCCTTGCAATTGCTGCCGCATTTTCCTCGGTAAACTCCGCGCCCTCATTAAGCTCCAGGAGCACGCTCGCGTATGTATCAAGGTTCTGTGCGATTAATGTTCCGTTATCTTCCGGAATTGTAAGCTGGCATGATGCCGTTTTAACCGCTCTCATGCTTTCCACGTCTTCCTCTATCTGTGTTTCCAAATAAAGCTTGTAACGTTTCTGTTTATCTGCTTCTGTGGTAGAGAACTTGCCGTCAAGCACATCATCAAGCGTATATGCCGCCGTCGGAATGTTGTTTGCGCCAAGCAAGAGGTTTGCATCGGCTACCTGTGTTGACAGTATATCAAACCGCAACCCGTCTGTCGATACCTTATAAGTCAAATTTTCTCCGTCAAGCAAATCTCTGATGGTAGCAGCTTCCTTCGTAGACTCACAATTTACAAGAGGTTCAAACTTCTTCATTGTAAGCACCGCAATCAGAATACCGATTGCAAGCAGTACAACTGCTATCACTCCGATTATCAATGTTTTCTGTTTCGGTTGGAATTTGTTCCACCATTCTTTGAATTTCTCTAAAAGCTTCTTTCCAAAATCCAATACCTTGTCAACCATCTTAATCTCCTTCTCCTAATCCCCTGTAATTTCCCGCACAGCCCCTTACTCCAAAAGAGGCTGCGCGTTTTTTCAATCAACCCTTATTAAATCTGCATCTGCATGATTTCCTTATACGCGTCAAGCAGCTTGTCGCGAAGCGCCACGGTGTAATTCAAAGCCGCCTCCGCTTTTCCTACCGCAATGGTAAGATCATGTGTATTCTCCGAGATTCCCATTGACCACTTCAAAATCTCATTCTCCTGATTGGAAAGCGCGATGTTGGTGTCGTTCACATTATGCACCGCCGCATTCAGGAAGGTATCAAAGATATTGCTTTCACCCTTCTCCTCCGTTTTATTGCCAAGCAGGGTGTTTCGTACGGCATCCGAGCTTACATTATATAAGCTGTTAATATCGTTTGCTGCTGTAACTGTCATCTTATTCTCCCCCTATGTCTGTTTAGTTCATCTCAAGACCCTTGAGCGCCATTGCTTTTGTCGCCTCAAAGGCTGCCTGATTTGCCTCGTAGCCGCGGCTTGCGTCAATCATGTTTGTCATCTCCGTTATGACGTTTACGTTCGGATAATGCACATATCCGTTCTCGTCTGCGTCAGGATGCTCGGGGTCATATGCCATAACCTCCTTCGTCCATGTATCCTCATAGACGCCTCCGATTTTTACGCCCTTCCCCTGAACCGAAAGCTCTGCCGAGTTTACATAACCAAGCGGTCTGCCGCTTAAATTGCTGAATGCCGTATCAAGCATATGTGAAAAGTTGCGTTCTTTTACGTTTGTTTTTTCCTGAAACGTAACAACCTTTCTGACATAAGGCGTACCGTCTTCGGTCCTTGTTGTATTGGCATTTGCCATATTCTGCGAGATAATATCCATACGGTACCGCTCTGCCGACATGCCGGACGCACTGATGTCAAACGTGTCAAAAATTCCCATTTTCCAAAAACCTCCTTTTCTTGCTCAGCCCGCAAAATCGGGCGTCAGCATAGATTTTTTAATCCACTCCATTGTTGCGCAGAAAATAAAGTTAACAGATCTCATTATTTCAGCACGGACTGTATCTGTGAAAAGTTCTTATTAACAAGCTCCATTAAACCGTTGTACTTAATTTGGTTTGCTGCCGCAATACCGTTTTCTGTGTTAATATCCACATTGTTTCCGTCATATCTGTAGGAAAGTTCTGCATAATCCGTATACGTTTCGGGATTTCCAAGCGCCTCAAGGTCAATATCTTTCACCCTGAAATCCACCTCATCACCGTTTGCCCTTACGAATGCATGTTTCAACTCTGTCTCAAAGCGGATATCTTTTCTTTTGTAGTTTGGTGTGTTTACATTTGCAATGTTATTTGAAATCAGGGCTTCTCTTTTTGCAGTTGCATCAAGCGTTGTCCCCATAACATTAATGTAATCGAACACATTGGAATTATTTAACATGCTTTTTCCTCCTCTTCTAAACTATTTTCTGTAAACCTTTTTTAATGCTGGATTTACATAATATTTTTATATCCTTACTCTATTATAGTGTATTTTCAGAATATTTCAAGTATTTTTTTATTATTTTTCCTATATTGTGTGAATTTTGTTTATTTTGTTATGTAAATCTGTTATTTTTTCCGTTTTTTGCACAAAAAAGGCTTGTTTTTTCTTGAAAACAAGCCTTTTTTGAATTATTATAATTTTTTCAAATATTCTGTAAATTAAAGCAATAATAAATGTTCTACTTATTTAACTGCCGCTTCAGGGACTCAACTTCCTCAAATACCACATCATTGAGCACTTTGATATACGTACCCTTCATGCCGGATGAACGGGACTCAATAACGCCTGCGCTCTCAAACTTGCGAAGTGCATTGACGATGACACTTCTTGTAATACCGACGCGATCGGCTATCTTGCTTGCAACCAAAATGCCTTCCGTACCGTTTAACTCATCGAAAATATGCGTGATGGCTTCCATCTCCGAGAACGAAAGGGTTGAGATTGCCGATTTCACAACCGCCACCTTACGGTTCTCTTCCGCGCTTTCCTCGCTCACCGCACGCAGCATCTCAAGACCGACTACAGTCACACCATACTCACAGAGAATAATATCATCAATGTCATACTGCTCGTTACACTTATAGATAAAAAGAGTGCCAAGCCGCTCTCCCGCAATTTCAATCGGCGTAATGACCGCCTGAAACTTCCTAATGTCAGGGCTTTCAAAACCAAGTGTCGCAAGATTAACGTTTTCCTTAGTGGAAAGCACGCCCAAAAGCCGCTCGTTTAACATCGGATCGACAAATCCGCCGACCGTACCCTCCACAAGCTCCTTGAGCTCTTCGACACCCTCACATTTCCCGACGCCAAGTACTTTTCCTTTTTTGCTGATTACCAAAACATTAGAACTTACAATATCGCGGATTACCTTGCAAATATCACTAAATACGACTTTGCTAGAATTCGTATTGTGTAAAAGCTTCCCGATCTTTCTTGTTTTGTCTAACAGTTGTACACTACTCATAATAACGAACCTCCGGATTATCCATTTAATATTTGCTGAAAATCCCTTATATATAAGTAGAATTTTATCACATTAATTTCCATTTTTCAATAGTTGACGGCAATTTCGAACTGTTTTTCATAAAGAAATAATAATTTAATCTGTTTTAAGAATTTTGCAAACAGAAATTGTTTTTTCACTATTTCTCTTTATGCCTCCTGTTTCTCCGCCTCAGTTTTTTTCACAAAACCGCATTGCTCGTCGGCACAGACCAGTTTATTTCCCTTGACCAGCATCACACCGCCACAACGTTCGCACTTTTGCTTTGAGGGCCGCTGCCATACCATAAAATCACACTCAGGAATCGCTTCACAGCCGTAATACTTCCTGCCCTTTTTCGTTTTTCGGATAACAACTTCCTTTCCGCACTTAGGACAGGCAACGCCGATTTTCTCAAAATAAGGTTTTGTGGAACGGCATTCCGGAAAACCGGGACAGGCAAGGAATTTTCCGTGCGGTCCGTACTTAATCACCATGTTTCTGCCGCAGACATCGCACAACTCATCTGACACCTCGTCCGCAATCTCCACCTCATCCAATTCTTTTTCCGCTTTTTGAACGGCTTCCTCCAAATCCGGATAAAAATTGGAAACCACGGATTTCCAGTCAAGCGTTCCCTCTTCTACCTTATCGAGAAGCGCTTCCAAATTCGCGGTAAAATTCACATCCACTATCGAAGGAAACGCGTCCTTCATCATGCCGTTTACAACTTCTCCAAGCTCGGAGATATATAAATTCTTGTCTTCTTTCACCACGTAACGCCTTGCAATAATCGTCGTAATCGTCGGCGCATAGGTACTTGGTCTTCCGATGCCAAGCTCCTCAAGCGCCCGCACAAGCGACGCCTCCGTGTAATGTGCCGGCGGCTGTGTAAAATGCTGCTTGGAATCAAAACTCTCCAACGTAAGCTCCATGCCTTTTGTGATGTCTTTCACAAAGGTGTTTCTCTGCGTTTTCTCCTCATCGTCGTCCTTGTACACACTCATAAAGCCGTCAAACACAAGCTTAGATGCCGCTACCGTAAAGAGGTGTCCGTTCGCGTCGATTTTAACAGAGGTTGTTTCATAGTTCGCGCTCGTCATGCGGCTTGCAACAAAACGCTTCCAAATCAACTGATATAGGCGGAACTGGTCCCTGCTCAAAGAGTCCTTGATTTCAGCCGGTGTGTTTGCAAGGTCTGTCGGTCGGATTGCTTCATGCGCATCCTGTATTTTCTTGCCGTTCTTCTTTTCCTCCGCCACTTTTGCCGCGTACTGTTCTCCGTAATTTGCACTGATATATGCTTTGGAAGCGAGAACCGCCTCATCCGATACACGGGTTGAATCGGTTCGCAGATACGTGATAATACCGACCGTCCCCTGTCCTTTCAATTCCACACCCTCATAGAGCTGCTGCGCAATCCGCATTGTCTTTTGCGTTGAAAAATTTAAGTTTTTGCTTGCTTCCTGTTGGAGCGTGGAGGTTGTAAACGGAAGCGGCGCTTTCTTGGTGCGCTCGCCTTTTTTGATGTCCGTTACCGCAAATTGCGCTTTTTCAAGCTGTGCAAGAATGGAATCCATCTGCTCTTTTGAGGTAATTTCCGTCTTTTTGTCACCCATTCCGTAATACTTTGCAATCAGCGGTTTTTTCTCACCCTTGATTTTTAATGCCGCGTCAAGCGTCCAATACTCCTCGGGAATAAACGCGTTAATTTCCTCTTCTCTGTCACAGATAATGCGCAGCGCTACGGACTGCACACGGCCTGCGCTCAATCCGCGTTTGATTTTTGCCCACAAAAGCGGCGAAATGCGGTATCCCACCATTCTGTCAAGCATCCGCCTTGCCTGTTGGGCATCTACGAGACTCATATCGATTTCCCTCGGATTTTTAAGGGATTCCTTGACCGCATTTTTCGTAATCTCATTGAAGGTGATGCGGTAAACTTTCTTATCCTCTAATTTCAGCGCAATATAAAGATGCCACGAAATCGCCTCTCCCTCACGGTCAGGGTCGGTTGCGAGGTATATTTTATCCGCCTTCTTAACTTCTTTTCTAAGCTTGGCTAAAATATCGCCCTTTCCTCTTATGGTAATATATTTCGGCTCATAGTTGTTTTCGGCATCAAAGCCTAACTGACTTTTGGGCATATCCCTGACATGCCCGTTGCTTGCGAGCACTTCGTAGTTCGAACCCAAAAATTTTTTAATCGTCTTTACCTTCGCAGGCGACTCCACGATAACCAAATACTTTGCCATACTGTTCCCCCACTCCATTCTTTTCCGTGCGTCCACATCTAACTTCTTTCGATTTACCACTATAAACTAATTTTTTCACTATGGCAAGTAAAATTTTTATTTTTTCTTCTTTTTGCGTGTTTTTTGCATTACGAACATATATTTGTGCATCGGCATTTACTTTCGCAGCGCAATATCATCCCTCAATTTATACTGTCCTGCACTGCGCTCTATAATACCTTTCAGTTCAAGCTCCACAAGCTCCCTGCAGATGTCCGCCACGGTCTGAGAAAAGCCTTGCTCCCGCAGCAGCATAATAACGGTATCCTGCGCCACGGGGGTCACATCAAGCAGACCGCACACGGCACGCGACAGCGGTGTAAGTTCAGCTCCATTTATATAGGAAGAAACACCGTTTGTTTTTTTCTCCTGCATCCGTGCACCAAGCGCGTCCCATCCCATATCGTTTATAATGTCCCAAGCGCATAACGCAGCCGACGCTCCCTGCCGTAACAGCAGGTTGCAGCCGCGGCTTAAATTGTCCGTACAGCGCCCCGGCACGACATAGACTTCGCGTCCCTGCTCCAACGCCATATCAACCGTAATCAGCGTACCGCTCTTCTCCCGCGCCTCCACCACAAGCACTGCATCTGACAGTGCGCTGATAATCCTGTTCCTTGGCGGAAACAGCATTGGTTTCGGCTCTGTTCCTAACGGATACTCCGACAGCACACCGCCGCGCTCCGTCAGCTTCTCATACAAAGGCTGGTTTGATTTCGGATAAACAACGTCAACACCGCACCCCAATACGCCATAAGAACGCGCACCGGCATCGAGCGCTGCTCTTTGACTAATGCCGTCAATTCCAAGCGCCATGCCGCTGATAATGTCAACACCGCACGCTCCGAGTCCCTGCGCAAGCTCCTTTGCCATACAATGTCCGTACTCGCTGCATTTGCGCGCACCAATCATTGCCACTGCGGGCGCGGCGCTATCCGGCAGCGCACCTTTATAAAACAATCCAAACGGCGGATCGGGAATACGGCTCAGCCGCTTCGGGAAATCCCCGGCGCCGCAAAAGGTATACTTTATTTTTGACGCCAAAAGCCGTTCGTATACCATATCGGGACTTTGCATTTTCTTTGCCTGTGTGATAAGCATACTGCCTTTTGCACCAATGAAAAATGTCAGGTCACTCTCTTTCATGCGGTAAATATTCTCTGCTGTTTTTGCCGCATCCAAAAGCTTATATTTGCCTGCGCTTGAAAGAAAGCGAATCGAATCAAGCCAGCAGGCATATTTCTTTTCCTGTTGTGTGTCTCCCATAATCCTCCCCTTATCTTAATGTTCGTATTTTGTCTCACACATGCGGTAGCATGCCGCTTCGCTCAAATGACCGCAGTCAATTTCCTGTGCCCCTTCCAAGTCCGCAATCGTTCTCGCTACTTTGATCATTTTATGATACGCCCGCGCGGACAAATTCATACGGGTGAAAATCTGTTCCGAAAGCTCCTGCTCCTTTGCGCCGAGGGGACAAAACCGTTTGATGTCGCTTCCGGAAAGCTCTGCGTTAAAGTGGTATCTTGTACCCTTATACCGTCTTTGCTGCCGTTCTCTTGCCTTTAAAACACGCATTCTAATATCCGCGCTGCACTCATTTTCGGCGGTTGCGGAAAGTTGTTTAATGTCAACGCGCGGCGCCTCGACGGTAACATCAATCCTGTCCAAAACCGGACCGGATATTTTGGATAAATACCGCTGCACCTCGCTCTGTGAACAGGTGCAGCGGTTTCTGTCCGGATAATATCCGCAAGGGCAGGGGTTCATCGCCGCCACCAGCATAAAATCCGCAGGATATATATAGCTTCCCTGTGTGCGTGCAATATGTATATTTTTATCCTCTAAGGGTTGTCTCAGGATTTCAAGCGTGCTCCTTCTAAATTCAGGAAGCTCGTCCATAAAGAGTACGCCGCGATGTGCCAAAGAGATGATGCCTGGTTTTGGAATGCGCCCTCCGCCCGCGAGCGCCTGCTGAGAAATTGTGTGATGCGGACCCATAAAGGGTCTTTTGGTGACAAGCGGCATGTCTTTTTGAAGCAGACCTGCCACACTGTAAATTGCAGACACTTCAAGCCCCTCTGCCGGGGAAAGATCGGGAAGGATTGCCGGAATGCGTTTGGCAATCATTGTTTTTCCCGAGCCGGGCGGTCCAATCATGAGAATATGATGAAACCCTGCCGCGGCAATCTCCACGGCGCGCTTCACCGCCTCCTGCCCGTTGATGTCCGCAAAATCAGGAAGCGCTGCCGTGTCTTCCTGCATGTGAAATGTTTCACATACTGCAGGCGGTATTATGGAATGCTTCTTCTCTTCGGCGGCTTTCAAATAATCAATCACCTCCAAAACCGTGGAAACACCAATGACCTCCATCTGCGTTCCTTGTGTTTTCCCGCAAAGGATAGCACCCTCGCTTGCGTTTTCCCTTGGTACGATACAGCGTTTTAACCCACTGCTTTTTGCACGGCTTACGATTGGAAGAACGCCCTTTACAGGCTTTATCTCACCATTTAGTCCAAGCTCCCCGATAATGAGCGTATCACCGACATTCTCTTTTGGTATGACGCCAAGCCCCACAAGAATCCCGATTGCAATCGGCAGGTCGTAGGAAGCGCCCTCTTTGCGCAAATCGGCGGGAGAAATGCTGACTGTCAAATGAATTGCCGGAATTTCCACTCTTGCATTTTTCAATGCCACTTTCACACGTTCTCGCGCCTCACGCACTTCGTTCCCCAGCTGTCCAACCATTTCAAATGCCGGCATCCCCTTTGAGACGTCTACCTCCACAAGGCAGAGCGTACTTTCAATGCCTGTTACTGCTCCTGTTATTACACTGCTGTACATAAAAATGTTATCCTCCGTTTGCTGTGTTTCCTTTCATCAATTCACATGATAAAGTCACAGCAGGGAGAATAACATACTATTTTTCTTTTGGCAATCGCTGCGCCAAAAAACGTGTCTGAAATGTCAAAATTAATACAGTTTTGCGTCTTCCAGTCCGGCTTTCAGTTTTCCTAATGCCTTTTTTTCAATTCTTGACACATAGCTTCTTGAGATGCCAAGCATCCTGCCAATGTCCCTTTGCGTCAGTTCCTCGCCGCCAAGCGCATTGTCAAGCACGCCGTAACGCAGCTTGATAATGCACCGCTCCCGATCGTCGAGCCGCTCGTTAATCAGTGTATAAAGGCATTGCAGCTTCGCCGCCATATCCATGTCATCTATAATATCGGTCTGCTCCTGTTCGCAGACGTCGATGAGGTTTATCTCGTTTCCCTCCTTGTCGGTACCTATGGGCTCATAGAGCGATATTTCCCGCGTAATTTTCTTTCTGGCACGAAACATCATCAAAAGTTCGTTGTCAATACATTTTGCGGCGTATGTCGCAAGACGGCTGCCCTTCTCGGGCTTAAACGTGTTTACTGCCTTAATCAGCCCGATTGTACCTATGGAAATCAGGTCCTCTATATCCTCACCGCAGCCCATATACTTCTTTGCCACATGTGCCACAAGGCGAAGATTTCGCTCTATCAAAATCTGTCGGGCATCATGGGAGGCTGCTTTGTCGTCACCGTGCATTACGCTTAGATACAGGGTTTCCTCCTCTGCGGATAGCGGTTGCTCAAAGGTCTTCAAAAGAGCGCCTCCGTGACTTATTTATCTTATTCTATGTCACGAGGCGCCCCTAAGTGCCTTTCCAAATTAAATTTTCATAAAATCGGCAAGTACCGTATTGCTTACATCAATCCCTTGTTCGGTCAGAAACCAAAAGCCGTCCCTCTTGGCAAGGCATCCTGCCGCCTGCCATTTACTGAGCGTTTCTTTATAAATGCTGCACAGGCTTACCTGAAAGGTGCGTTGAAACTCCGCTTCCGAAATGCCTTCCATCCTGCGCAGTCCCAAAATCATAAACTCCTCCATAAGCTCCTGTTTTGACAGATACTGCACTTCACACCGGAATGCTTCGGGCGTACTGAAAAATGTCAGGTATTCTGAAAGGCTGTCCGTATTCTTATAACGGTAGTTTCCGACCGTCGACGATGCCCCAAGCCCAAGACCGATATAATTACTTATGTGGTCGCAGCCCCTCTGCCAGTAAATCTGATTATGATGACTTTCGAAGCCCTTTTTTGCGTAGTTGGATATTTCATAGCGTGTATAACCATGCGCTGCCAAAAGCCGCTTTGTCTCATGATACATCAGCCGGTCCGTTTCCTCGTCGGGAAGCGGGGGGTATTGACTTATTCGGTCAAATAACGGTGTTCCCTCTTCCACAATCAGACTGTACGCCGAAATGTGCTCAGGTTCCAGTTCCAATACGCTGTGCAATGTTTTTTGCCACGTTTCAAGGTTTTGACCGGGAAGCGCCGACATCAGGTCTATGTTGATATTTTGAAACCCCGCCTGTCTTGCCCACGCATACACGTCAAGAAAATCCGCATACGTGTGAATACGCCCCAGCAGCTTCAATTCCCTGTCATCCGCCGACTGCAGTCCGATACTGAGGCGGTTGATGCCCGCTTTTCTGAAATATTCCAGCTTTTCCAAAGAAGCGGTTTTGGGATTAACTTCCATTGATATTTCCGCGTCGTCTGCCACACAAAACTGCTCCCGCACGGTTAACAGACAGTCCCCTATCAGCTCCTTTTCCATGCAGGAAGGCGTACCGCCGCCAAAAAAGACGCTCCGCACCTCATATGCACTATAGTCTCTTGCCACAGCCCTGATTTCTTCCTGCAATGCCGCCATATAGGTACGTTTTGCCGCGTTATCGGCGGGGAAGGATAAAAAGTCACAATAGACGCACTTTTTTACACAAAACGGAATATGAATATAAATACCGAGCTGTTTCACATCAGTCCTCCATGCCTGCCAGTGCCTGCGAATTCCTGACAACGAAAAGCGTAAGCTTTTTGGTGCATGCGCAGGGCCAAAATTTGCCGTGTGAAATTTTCAATTTCGCACTATTTGCCGCTGTCGAGCTTTAGCACGGACATAAACGCCTTTTGCGGAATTTCCACGTTTCCAACCTGCCGCATACGCTTCTTGCCTTCCTTTTGTTTCTCAAGCAGCTTCTTCTTTCGCGTAATATCACCGCCGTAGCACTTGGCAAGCACGTCCTTGCGCATTGCCTTTACGGTTTCGCGCGCGATAACTTTTCCGCCGACCGCCGCCTGAATGGGAATTTCAAACAGATGGCGCGGGATTTCGTCCTTTAGCTTTTCACACATCTTTCTGCCGCGCTCGTATGCCGAATCCTTGTGCACAATAAACGAAAGTGCATCAACCTCTTCCTTATTAATCAAAATGTCAAGCTTTACAAGCGGCGCCTGTTCATAGCCCTTAATATCATAATCGAATGACGCATATCCGCGCGAACGCGATTTAAGCGCATCGAAAAAGTCGTAAATAATCTCATTTAACGGAAGCTCATACTTTAAAAGCGCTCTCGTCCCCTCCACATAATCCATGCCAAGGTACCGTCCGCGCCGCTCCTGACAGAGCTCCATAATCGAGCCGATAAACTCTGTCGTCACCATAATCTCCGCATTGACAATCGGCTCCTCCATATAATCGATTTCCGAAGGGTCAGGAAGGTTCGAGGGATTGGTCAGTTCAATCATCTCGCCGTTTGTCTTATATACTTTATAAATAACGCCCGGCGCTGTAGTGACAAGATCCAGGTTATACTCACGCTCAAGCCGCTCCTGAATGATCTCAAGATGCAGCAGTCCCAAAAATCCGCATCGGAACCCAAAGCCCAGGGCAATGGACGTTTCCGGCTCATAAAAGAGCGACGCATCGTTGAGCTGGAGCTTCTCCAGCGCATCCCTCAAATCCGGATACTTTGCGCTGTCTGCCGGATACACGCCGCAGTACACCATCGAGAGCACCTTCTTATAGCCCGGAAGCGGATTTTCACACGGGCGTTCGGCATCCGTTACCGTATCGCCGACCGCCGTATCCTTGACATTTTTAATGGACGCGGTGATATATCCTACCATGCCTGCGGACAGCTCCTCGCACGGAATAAACTGCCCTGCGCCGAAATAACCGACTTCCACCACATCCGCGGTAGCGCCTGTAGCCATCATCATGATTTTAGTGCCCTTTGCAACATGTCCCTCTTTGACACGGCAGAATATGATAACGCCCTTATAGGAATCATAAATCGAGTCAAAAACAAGCGCCTGTAGCGGATTCTCGCGGCTGCCGTCCGGCGCTGGGATTTTGTGTACAATTGCCTCAAGCACCTCCTCGATTCCCACACCGTTTTTTGCCGAAATCAGCGGTGCGTCCTGCGCCTCAATGCCGATAACATCCTCAATCTCGTTTTTCACCCAGTCGGGACGCGCGCTCGGAAGATCGATTTTATTAATCACGGGAAACACGTCCAAATCATGGTCAAGCGCCAAATATACGTTGGCAAGCGTCTGCGCCTCAATTCCCTGTGCCGCATCCACAACCAAAATAGCGCCGTCGCACGCCGCAAGCGCGCGGCTGACCTCATAATTAAAATCAACATGCCCCGGCGTATCAATCAGATTGAAAATATACTCATTCCCGTCCTGTGCCTGATACACGGTACGCACGGTCTGCGCTTTAATCGTGATTCCCCGCTCCCGTTCCAAATCCATGTTGTCCAGCACCTGTTCCTGCATCTCGCGGCTTGTCAGAAGCCCCGTCTTTTCGATTATGCGGTCTGCAAGCGTGGATTTTCCGTGGTCTATATGTGCTACAATGCAGAAATTCCGAATTCTGCTCTGATCCATATTTGACATCTTTATCCCCCATTCCTGCCATATTCTGCAAATTTCCTATAGCGATTGCCTGTATTATAGCATAAGAAAACAATCAATAGCAATACCGCAATTACGGCAAGCCATATGGCGGCAGGAACATCACGGATATCAAAGCAGCGCACATTAATCCACATCCGGTTAATTGCCTTGCTGGTTTCCTCATTGAAATAACGCATAACAACTGTTCTTTTTAAAGTTTCTTCCGGCGGATACTGCGCGTAGAGCTGCCTGTCAACCTGCTCTGGCGATGCCGTTATGACATACCGTTCATCCTCACTGTCGCCGCTGAAAAAATAACCCAGCGGGTATGCGATCGTATCCTGTTCTGAATCCTCCGCGCCATAGCACCAGTTAATATATTCAAAAATGGTATCGTCACCTTGCGCACCTGCAATGGAGGAGGTATAGCCGACATAGTACATGTTGCGCACGGCGCTTTCCGGTCTTGATATAAAATTCACAAATGCTTCCGCCGCGTGCTTTTGCTTTTCGCTGTCCGCACTGCCGTAAATCCCGTCTTTTAACATGACCCAACCGTCAAACCAAAGATTTGCGCCTTCTTTGGGCACGGAAAAACACAGCTCAAAATCGTCCTCATCCGCCTGGTCCATTGCATAAACCGCATCTCCCGACCACTGGTAATCCGCCACGATTTTCCCGCTCACCATATCCGCCTTACCGCTGTCCGTCTCAAGGGAATAGATATTGCCCATAAGCTGCTCCAACAGCGCCTGTGCTTCGTCAATCGTCTCCTGACTGGTATCGTTCATCTCGTCCTCAAGACGCTTTGTATAATCCGGTGCACTGCGAAATTCCTCGTCGGTCAGCAAATCCGCCTTTAGAATGCCAAGTGCTGCAAAATAAGAATCGCGCACGTTATCTTTTAATGCAACCTGCCGCTTTAGACGCTCGTCGGCAAAGATTTTCCAACTGGATGCTTCCTCCAAAGAAACCTGTTCGGGATTATAAAGAACACCCGTTATTCCCCACATGTAGCCCGCCGCATATTTGCCCCAGCGCTCCCCGTTAATCTCATTGGTATTCATCACGTTATAGATATAAGGAGACACATTGTTGACATAGTAATTACATTCGTTATTTTTATCATAAAACGTGTCGGAATACGGCTCCAGCCTGCCCTCCGCCATCAGCTTCATAATCATATATTCCGACGGACAGACAAGATCATACGTGTCGCCCAGATTTAACTGATTATACAAATCCTCGTTTGTTCCAAAACACGAATATTCTACCCGTACCCGTCTGCCGTATGTTTCAAAATACCAGTCCTCAAAATCTTCATAAAGCGGTTTTTCGCCGAAAATTTCGACGCCGTTGTCCAACGCAATCCGCTCCTCCTCGTCCCAGTCGCCCGTGTCAATATACTCCTCCCAGTTACAGACACGCAGGACAATCTCATCCTCCGACTTTGCAAAAACCTGCATATTATTCTGCGGCATACCGTGCAGGGCGAGATATGCCGCTGTCACGGACGCAAGGACTAACATTCCTGTCTTTCTACGCGTTCTTTTTCTCAATTTCCATTGTCCTCCTTGCATTCCTGTTTCCTGTAAGGTTCATCACAACCACCAACGCGATTACAACGAGAAAGATAATCGTGGAAAGCGCCCAAAGCGCCGTCTTAATATCCGTCTGTGAACCCTTGGTCGCATTGACGACATACGTACTAATCGTATCAAACGTGGCAGGCTTTGTGTAGCTTGTGATAAAATAATCGTCAAGTGAAAGTGTGACCGCAAGCGCAAAGCCGGAAACAATTCCCGGAAAAATCTGCGGTATTACCACACGCCGGATTGCGGTCTGCGACGACGCGCCAAGGTCAAGCGCCGCCTCATAGAGACTGTTGTCCATCTGCTTGAGCTTTGGTACCACCGAAAGATAGACAAACGGCGACTGCAGCACCACATGACCGATTAGAAGCGGCAGAAAACTGCTCTTATCCACACTGCACACTTCAATTAAGAGGATGCACAGCGAAAAAGCCGTCACAACCTCGGCGTTTACCACCGGCACCTGATTGACCGCACCTACAAATGTCTTTCCGAAGCGTTTGGAATAATGCACGCCCACCGCTCCAAGCGTTCCGAGCACGGTTGAGAGAAGCGCCGAGCCTAACGCAAGCAAAATCGTACCCGTTATCATATCGCGCAATTCCGGCTTTGTGAAAAGCGTAACATAGTTTTGTGCGGAAAACCCGTGAATCGCGCCGATATTTGCGGAGTCCGTAAAGCTGTAAAGCGCAAGCACAAAAATCGGCAGATACAGCGCAAGCAAAATCACGCACAAAAACATTGCTGAAACCGTCTTCTTCATCGGCTTACCACACCTCCTCTGCCATTTCCCGCATCCTCGTCCGCATAGCGGTTGGTGAAAAGCGTAAATACAAGAATAATCATCAGAAGCACAAGGGCAATCATCGACCCGCCGTGCCAGTCATAAGCGGCAAAATACGCCCCGATCAGACTTCCCATAATATACGTACTGTTGTAGAGCATATCCAGCACCACATAGTTTGTCATCGACGGCAGAAATACCATAAAAATACCGCTGATAATGCCCGGCACCGACAGCGGCAGCGTCACCTTCAAAAACGTCTGCAGCGCATCCGCTCCAAGGTCGGACGACGCTTCAATCAGACTTTTGTCGAGCTTTAAAAGCGTTGTATAAATCGGAAGAATCATAAACGGCAGAAAGTCATACGTCATTCCGATAATTGTATTTAAAAACGGATGAAACGCCAAATTTCCCTCGATGATTGTCAGAATTTCCTTCAATGCCGTTATCCGCAGCGTAAAATTAATCCACATAGGCATAATAAACAGCATCAAAACAACCGATTTATGCCGGAATTTTCCGCGCGCAAGGATATAGGCTATTGGGTACGCGAGCAGCAGACACACGCTTGTCGTGACAACCGCAATCCCAAAACTGTACAAAAGCGTTCCCGTGGTTTTGGGATTTTCCAAAAACCCGAGCAGGTTCTCTAATGTCACCTTTCCCTCGCCATTCGTAAATGCGTAATAAATAATGACAAACAAGGGCGCAAGCACAAAGCATACCAAAAACAGACCGTACGGCAGGCTCAGATGCGCTCTTGAGAGTCTAAACCTGCTTTTATTTTTTAACTGCATATTCCACGCTCTCCTTTGGTATGATAAGACTTACATAGTCGTCCATATTCCACAAATCCTCGTCGTCCACAATAAAATCCTCATCCTCGTCGGTACGCACGACATAGCTGTAATGATCTCCTTTGTAAATCAGGTTGATAATGTGACCGCACAAAAGCCCCGCCTCTTTATCATCGCTCATCTCAATACACTCCGGCTTGATTGAAACAATGATTCTGACCGTTTCCGCATCAATCGTGTCCCCGTGGGCATCTGTCAGCACGCCGTCAGAATTGTAGGATGCATTGGGAAACAGTTCCGTCAGGTCACAGGAAAGCGCCCCGTTTAAGAACTGCAGGCTGTAATCCTTGTTTAAGCCGGTCTCAATGCGGTTTACCACATTCTCTGCGAGCATGATGTGAATCCCTTCCGGCTCTATCATGATGCCGACCTCGCTTCCTTTTTCCGCCTTTTTCGTGGACTGTACCACAATCTCATTTTTACCGGACAATACGGTAATTTCATAATGCACGCCCTTAAAAATAACAGATGTTACCTTCCCCTTTATCGTTCCCTGCTCCGGCGTTGTGATGATAACGTCCTCCGGACGCACCACCGCATCAATCATTGTGCCGTGCTCCACATCATCCACACACACAAACTCCGCACCGCAAAAACGGACGCGGTATTTCCCCGTCATAATCCCGCTGAAAATATTGCTCTCCCCAATAAAGTCAGCGACAAAAGCATTTTTCGGCTCATTATAAATGTCCTCCGGCGTACCTGTCTGCTGGATTTTCCCCTCAGACATTACGACAATCTTGTCGGACATGGTAAGCGCTTCCTCCTGATCATGCGTCACATAGATAAAGGTAATGCCAAGCTTTTGATGCATACTCTTTAGCTCAAGCTGCATCTCCTTGCGCATCTTGAGGTCAAGCGCACCAAGCGGTTCATCCAAAAGAAGAATCTGCGGCTCGTTTACAATTGCTCTTGCAATCGCGATACGCTGCTGCTGTCCGCCCGAAAGTGTACCGATTGTACGGTCTTCAAACCCCTCAAGGTCTACCATTTCAAGCGCCTTCTTTACCTTTTTGACAATCTCCGCCTTCGCAAGCTTTTTCAGCTTTAAACCAAACGCAATGTTGTCAAACACATTGAGATGCGGAAACAGCGCATAACGCTGAAATACCGTATTAATCGGACGTTTATTGGGCGGAAGATCCCGGATGTCCCTGCCGTTTAACAGCAATTCCCCTTCCGTCGGCTTGTCAAAACCTGCAATCATACGCAGCGTTGTCGTTTTACCGCAGCCGGAAGGTCCCAAAAAAGTGACAAATTCCCCTCTTTTTATCGTAAGATTAAAATCCTCCACCACACGAAAGCCGTCGTCAAACGTACGGCTTATGTTTCTCAACTCTATGATGTTTTCCCCTGATGTAGTATGCTCCAATCCTGTTCCTCCTTCTCTTTTCTTTGTCTTTTACGTTATTTTTCCCTTATACGCTATGAAAGCTGCCGCATTCGCGGCAGCTTTTTTCGTTTTCTTATTTGCCCGGCTTATACAAATGACGTGGAATGCCGTCCACCATGATTGGCGCCACATCCCCCTGTATGAGCGGTCGCACATACGTGATAAAGTCCTCCGTCACGTAGTCTCCCTCGCTGTTTAACCAATTTCTCGGCACGAGCTTTTCATCATTTGCAATCTTATGCACATCTTTTACTTCCGTTCCGCACTGATACGGATCGTCCGACTGGCGCACAAGCACGACCATTTTTCCCGAGTCGCCCTCGTCAGCTGCCTTGACAGCCGCACCGCCTACCTGGTATGCTTCCAAAATATCCACTCTTGATGAAAGGTGCGACGCCGCACGCTGTAACGTGCTAAGCTCGATTGCCCTTGTCTTGCAGCCAAGTTCTGCCGCAATAAAGCCCGCAAGATAACTTGCCGTACCCGTAAGCTGTTTATGTCCGAACGCGTCTACAAAATCCGCGCTGTTTCCAAGCTCACAGACATATTTGCCGTCGGCAGTCTTTATTCCTTCTGACACTGCGACAACAACCGAATATTTTTTCGATAAAAGCTTTTTTACTTTTTCTTTAAACTTCTTAATATCAAACGAAATTTCCGGAAGGTAAATCATGTCCGGTCCTATGCAGTCCTCTCCTTTTGCAAGCACTGCCGCGCCCGTAAGCCATCCGGCGTTTCTTCCCATAATTTCTATAATTGTGACAAGTCCCTTTTCATACTTCAGGCAAAGACTGTCGCGCACGATTTCCTTCACCGAAGTACCGATATACTTCGCCGCACTTCCATAACCCGGCGTGTGATCCGTGAGCGCAAGGTCATTGTCTATGGTCTTCGGGCAGCCAATGAAGCGGATTGGACTTCCCGTAATAATCGCATAATCAGACAGCTTCTTAATCGTATCCATCGAATCGTTTCCGCCGATATAGATTAATGCCTCAATATCAAGCTTTGCAAGAATCGCAAAAATCTTCTCGTACACGGACATATCTTTGTGGATGTCAGGAAGCTTATAGCGGCAGGAACCAAGATATGCAGCCGGCGTTCGCTTTAAAAGCTCCACGTCCAAATCGTTCGTGATATGCTCCGACAGATCAATATAGGTCTCCTCCATCAGTCCCTGTATTCCGTTTAACATTCCGTAAACCTTCTTCGCGCCACGGTCAATCGCCGTCCGGTATACACCTGCAAGACTTGAGTTAATCGCAGCGGTGGGACCGCCTGATTGTCCGACAATTACATTACCCTTCATTCTGTTGCCCTCCGTAATACATTAAATTTTATTGATATACCAGTGCATATGCCGCTGACGGTGTGCGCGTGGCAAATGTAATGGTACTGTCATCAAGATCCAGGTCGTCATAAATATTTACAACGCCGTCTCCAATGCCAAGAAGCCGGAAGCTTCTGCCTGGAAGCCGGAACTCCTGCGGGATTGTAAGGATATACTTAATCTCGTTTTCTGTCTGCATAACCTTGTTTTCAACCACAACCTCATAAGACGGCGTCACAACCCGCTCGTTTTTCATAATGGTCACATTAAAGGTTGCTGCAAACGTATAATCCCCGATAAACGCCGCATACGCTTCAAGGCATGCTCTTCCCTGATACTTTTTCTGTGCGGAAGCAATCAGGGATGCTGCCGGCGTTTCCGGCGAAATTTTGCAAATCGGCGTCACCACATCTCCGTTGCTGTAAGTTTCAATGCTTTCCCACGGCACATCCTTTTCCGGTGCAATGTCTGTCACTTCATCTGGAAGCCGTTTTACTTTTTCCGATGCGTAATATACATTCGGAACGGTGGGGTTGGTACTGTTTTGGAACTCCTGCACTTTTGCGGGCGAGTCCATAATCCAGCATGCCCCGTTATAATTTGTCTGCGCAATCATCTTAATGCTGTCAAGACTCGTGTACGGAATTGTGCCGATCATCTCCGTTTGCACGGGTTTGTCATACAGACGGTAAATTGGTTTATAGCATATCTTGTCAAAGCATGTCATATCTTTAATAAATGTGCTCGTGTACATATTGATATAGCGTAGCTTGGGCATATCATAAAATGCATATTTCCCAATAGAAGTAATGGTTTCCGCAATATATACGCTCTCCGCATCCGTGTTCGCCCACGGTCTCTCATACAGCTTCCAATAATCACAGTCCGGTATTTCACCCGTACCGTAAACATAAACCGCCTTGTTCTCTATCTTCACGCTGATGTCCGTGCCCGTAAGATAATGCCATCCGTTTCCCGGATGTGTCCATACAAGCTCCTGTGCCTGTGCGGTAACCGGCTGACTGCTTATCAAAGCCGTAACTGTCACCACTGATGCAACAGCCATTGCCAAAGCACGTTTTAAAGTTCTTTTAAATCTTCTTTTCATAATGTCATCCCCCTTCCCTGAATTTACAGTTAGCTGCTGTTTTAAGTTTATAATTTTCTAAAAATTTTGTCAACTGTTATAAGCTTAAAGTTTCCTTAATCTTCGCTCAAAAACAATATTATATTCCCCATTCTGTCTTGCATTTTCTTTTTTCCTATTTTATAATACCATTAACTGCCAGTTCCGAAAGGAGTGCGGTTTCGCCGTATCGGAGGTGTCCGGTCTCACATGGATCATTCCGGGAACACGCTCCGGCTGACAGTGTTATGCCCATTCGGGCAAGTATAATGCCTGTCGGCATTATATCCAAATCATATTATACTACAATAAAACGGCTGGATATTGTTATCGAAATATCCAAGCTCTGCAAACAGGGGGACGATAAAATGAAAAGCATTCGAACCAAAATAACATTGTGTCTTATCCTGACTGTTTTGGTAGGACTCATCGCGTCCGGCGTTTCCAGCATCATACCCAATTACAACAGCACGATGACCACAGTGGAGTACATGATGAGTGAGACCGCAGTCCTTGCGGCAGGACGTGTGGAACAGGAACTGATGGCATACAAAAATGTCGTTACGGATACCGGCTGTGTTCCGCAGCTTTCCGATCCGAATGTATCATTGGACGAAAAAAAGAAAATTATTGACGAGCGCTGCGCCATGCATAATTTCCAACGCGGAAATATCATCGGTTTGGACGGCATCAGTATCTTTGACGAAAAAGACTATTCCGACCGCGAATATGTACAGCAGGCAATGCAGGGCAATGTCTATGTGTCGGAGCCGCTCATCAGTAAAATTACCGGAGAACTGTCGATTATGGTTGCCGCGCCTCTTTACGAAGACGGAACTTACGGCGCATCCATTGCCGGCGTCGTTTATTTTGTTCCGCACGAGACCTTTTTGAATGATATTGTTTCTGCTATTCAGATTGGTGAAAACAGCAGGGCATACATGATCAATAAGTCCGGAGATACCATTGCGGACATTACCCTTGACACAATTACCGTACAGAATATAGAAACGCAAGCACAAAGCGATCCGTCGCTGAGCGAACTTGCCGCAATCCATGCAAACATGCGGGAAGGAAAGAACGGATTTGGAGAATATGAAAGCGACGGGCACAAAATGTTCGCAGCTTATGCACCCGTAGCGGATACCGACGGCTGGAGCATTGCCGTTACTGCGCCGCAGCTCAACTATCTTGCTTCAACCCGCGACGCGATGGTCATCAATATCGCGGTAATTATAATTGCCATACTGGTTTCAAGCGTTATCGCCCTTGTGCTGGCAAACAGTATCAGTAAGCCGATGAAAGCATGTGCAAAGCGGATGAAGCTGCTTGTGGAAGGCGATTTGGATACACCGATGCCAAAGATTACCAGCAAGGACGAAACCGGAATGCTTGCAAATTCCACCGCTTCACTGGTGGAGGGCTTGAGCACCGTTATCAACGATATTGCTTATCTGCTAAACGAGCTTGCAAATAAAAACTTAAATGTCCACACACAGCATGAGGACGTATATGTCGGCAGTTTCCACAGTATTCTGTTATCCATGCGGAATATGAAAATCGCGTTAAGCGACGCCCTGCGGCAGGTGAATTATTCCGCCGAGCAGGTATCTGCGGCGAGCAACCAGTTGTCCGCAAGCGCCCAAACGCTCAGTCAGGGAACGACCGAACAGGCAAGCGCCGTGGAGGAGCTTGCCGCTCAAGTAGGCGAAATCTCAGAACAGGCGAAACATACTGCAAGCGGTGCACTCGACGTTCGCAAACAGACACATGACGCAGGCGAGGAGGTTGCCCTTTGCAATCAAAAAATGCAGACGCTTATGGGAGCGATGGACGAAATTCAGACACGCTCTGATGAAATTGAAAAAATTCTTAAAACAATTGATGACATTGCATTCCAAACAAATATACTGGCATTAAATGCCGCCGTGGAAGCCGCAAGGGCAGGTGAGGCAGGTAAAGGCTTTGCCGTTGTCGCGGAAGAAGTCCGCAATTTAGCCGCCAAATCCGCACAGGCGGCGCAAAATACGTCACAGCTGATTGAACACTCTACCGCTGCAGTACATACCGGCACGGGCATTGCAAAGGATACGGCTGACATTCTGCTCAATGTCGTAAACAGTATTCAGTCCGTGGTCAACTCCATTGACAAGATTGCCACGGTTTCCAACGAGCAGTCGGATGCCGTATGGCAAATATCCGAAGGAATCAACCAGGTATCGACGGTTGTACAAAGCAACAGCGCTACCGCACAGGAAGGCGCGGCTGCAAGCGAACAGCTTTCCGCAGAAGCAGCCGTTTTAAAACAGCTTGTCAATCAGTTCACGCTTTCTTCGTAAAGTTTAGAACCACCACGCCCTATGTGGTGGTTTTTTTATGCAATAACCCATGTATCGTCAATGCCCCAGCATATCCTCAATAAAAATCCCGTATCCTTTCGTCGCATCCTGCACAAGCACATGCGTGACGGCGCCCACAAACTTCCCGTTCTGCACAATCGGCGCGCCGCTCATGCCCTGTACAATCCCGCCTGTAAGCTCCAACAGGCTTTCGTCCGTGACCTTAATGGAAATCTGACGGTTGACTGCTTCGTTACCGGGGCTGAGCTTTGTGATTTCCACATCATAATACCGACTCTCCCCGCCGATTGCGCACACAATCTGCGCTGCGCCAAGCGTAACCTCCTGCTTGAGCGCCACGGGAAGCGGCTGGCTCTCCCCCTTATATTTTGCAAGAAGCTCCTCGTTTGTAACGCCATAAATTCCCTGAACCGTATTGTCCACAATTACGCCTGATACCTGATCCGGCTTGTATTCAATCACGCCCGTAAGCTCCCCCGGTACGCCCCGCTCGCCGCGCCGCACCGCCACGATTTCCGTATTGTACAGCAGCCCCGAGCCAAGCTTTAACAGCTCGCCTGTGTCCATATCATTAATGCCGTGCCCCAGCGCGCCAAACTGACTGTTTTGGTCAATATACGTCATGGTCCCGATGCCCTGAGCGCTGTCACGCAGCCACGCGCCAATCTTGTACACTCCGTTTTCGTCATGTTCCGGCTTAATTTTAACGCTGATTAACTCGTCATGCCTTGACACCTGAAACACAATGTCGGCGCCTCCCCCGTTTTCCACGTAATCCTTAATCTGGCGTTTGTCACTGATTGCCACGCCGTCCATCGCTGTCAGGTAATCGCCCGACTGCAGCTTGTACTCCGAGGGAGCGTATTTGTTTCCTCCGCTCTCAAAGCTGCCCGTGTCAACCACCAGCACGCCCTGCGTTTTCACGTAGATGCCGATTGGCTGCCCCACGGGAATCAGTTCCTTATTTTCAATCACATGAATATCCACATCTTTGAGCGGCAGCACGCCGAACAGCTTTAACCGCATCTGATAAGAACTGACATTCTTGCCCGCCACAAGCGTTACCGGCTCATTAAATGCGAGCACCTTTCCCGAATCCGTGCTTAACACGCCGGATGCCGGAATGCGCAGATTAATCTCCTCGCTTGTTCCCGCCTTGATGCTGATGGTGCTTGGCACACTGCTCTGATAATAAGCATAAGACGCCCAGCAGAACATGCCGATTGCAAAGCCAAGAAAAACATATAGGCAAAACACGTACTTTATTTTCCTGCTTTTCATATTGTAATCAAGCTCCTTCTTCTATTTCAATTTATTTTGCAAATTCATTTTTATGGGTAGTATATGAATTTTTGCAAAAAATAGTCAGAGCTGACACAGGAAAACAGCTTTGACCATTTTTATCCAAAATAGCCAAAGCTGTTGTTTAATCTTCATCATTTAATTTTTTCTTTTTGCGCCTCAGCTCTCTCTTTTCCGCTCTTCTCGCCTTCGCCTCCTGCCGTCCCTGCTTACTCATAATCAGGTAAAAACTTGGCATCAAAAGCAAAATCAAAAGCGTTGAGGTCACAAGACCGCCGATAATAATTAGCGCCATTCCCTTCATCATCTCCGCATTCTCGTTTGTCGCAAACACCATCGGTATCATGGAAAGAATTGTTGTGAGCGTCGTCATCAAAATCGGTCTTAAACGAATGCTTCCGCTCTCCATAAGCGCTTCGTTTAACGACATTGTCTCCTTTAGCTGGTTTGTCGTATCCACATACAAAATACCGTTGTTTACAACAATACCGACAAGCATCAGCACACCCATAAGAGACGTCATGTTGAGCGTGGAGCCTGTGATAAACAAAAGGAAAAACGAACCGATTAAGCTAAACGGAATACTCATCATAACCATCGCCGAAAAACGGGGCGATTCAAACTGCATCGCCATAACAAGGAAAATCAGAAATACTGCCGCCGCAATTGCTTTTCCGATTGCGGCAAACTCTTCCATCATCATCTCCTGCATCATCGCTTCCGTCTGGCTCACACCCTCCGGGAATTCACCGTTTTCGATTGCCTCACTGACCGCCGCATAAATTGCGCTCTGTGCCGTAAATTTCGACGCGTCCGTCGTGTATGCGACAATGGAAACCTGATATTTTCCGTCGTTTCGAATCAAGGTTTCCGGCATATCGGAATACACTGCCTGCGCCACATCGCCTACGGTAATCGCCGTGCCCCGTCCCGTAGTAAGCTCCAGCGTCATCAGGTCGTTCATCGCAGTATAAGTACCCTCAGGAAACTCAAGCATTACGGAATACTCGTCCGTGTCAATGTTCATTTTCATGGCTTCCTTACCGCTGCTTGCGCTGTACATTTCACCCGCCACCTGAACCGGAGTCAAGCCTACGTCCATACATTTGAGTGCGTCAATCTTAATCTTTGCCTGCGATGCGTCGGAGCCGACACTGTTTGCCGTTTTAATAACCCCCGGTACTGAAAGCATCATGCCCTCAACCTGCTTAGAAGCCACGCGCAAATCTTCAATGTCATCACCGCTTAAATCAATCTGCGTGGTCGAGCCGACGCTCATGCCGGACATGCCGCTGCCGCCCGCCTCCACGGTGATACTCATGTTCGTATAATCTTTTAACAGCTGATTGTATTCATCGACAAGCTCACTGATACTCATACCGCAGTCATCTGCGGGATACGCGGAGATACTTGCCTCCGAACCGCTGATATTTAGGCTGCAGCTCTCAAAATGCGGGTCGTCAATAATCATCTGCTCAATTTTCTGAACATCCTCGTCAATCAGCTCAATCCGCGTTCCGCTGCGCTGCGAAATCGTAATGCTCACGCTGTCGATACCGGTTGCTGACATCAGCTCGGAGTCAAGCTGACCCGCAAGGAAAAACGAAAGCACCAAAAGCCCTATTGACACAAGCATAACCGTCTTTTTCTTGAGCATAATCTTACCAAGCAGCCACTTATAGCCGTTCCCCACTTTTGCCAAAATGCGGTTTGCCAAAATATTCTTTTTCTCCTTTGGCTTATATTTCCAAAAGAAAATCGGAATTAACGTAATTGCCACAACCAGCGAAGAAAGCATTGCGATGATAATCGTATAGCCAAGCTGCGAAAACATTTGACCCGAAAGCCCTTTCATCATAGCCAGCGGCAGATAAACGACAACCGTCGTAATCGTCGATGCAGTAACGGAGTTTGCCACCACTTTCGTACCTTCAAGCGCCGCCTCCTTAAAATCAGGCTTCCTGTCCTTTAAGCGGAAACAGCTCTCCAAAACGACAATGGAAGAGTCCACCATCATACCGATTGCGATAACGAGGGAACCCATTGTCACCACGTTGAGCGAAAAGCCTGCAAAACTCATAAAAATCAGGGTTGCAAGCAGTGAAATCGGCATGGAGCTTCCGACAATCAGGCTCGCCTTAAAGTCCCCGAAAAAGATAAAAAGTACAAGCATGGAGAACAGGACACCCAAAATCAGCGTTTCTGCCACCGAGCTTAACGACTCTATAATACTATCTGCAGAGTCATAAGAAATGTCGATCTGAATGGCTGGATTTTTCGCCGCCGCCTTTGCCACAACCGCCTTGACCGCATTTGATACGTCCACTGTTCCTGCGCTCTGCGCCTTGGAAATGCTGACGCTGATGCTCTCCGTGCCGTTGTACCGGCTGATACTGTCGTTTGGCGACGTCGCCATCGATACGGTCGCCACATCGGAAAGGCGGATTACCTGCCCTTTGTTCGTAATCAGCGGCACATTCTGCAAATCCATCAGCGTTTCCGGCTTTGAGGAAGCCGAGGTGCTGATGTCCTGCCTGCCCTGTTCTACTGTTCCGACAGGGATTGTAAAGTCCGTCGTTGAAATATACGTTGCAATATTCGACATGGTCATGCCGTACTGCTGCAGCTTTTCCTTGTGCAGTGTAATGCTGATATACTGCGACTCGCCGCCCGAAACCGAAACGTCCGCAATGTCCGCGATACGGTCAAGCTCCGGTTCAATCTCCTCCTCCACAAAGGCAAGTACATCCACATCCGCCGTCGAGGTAACGGAAAGCGTTATCACCGGCATCGCATTCATGTTCATTTCCACAATCACCGGGTCCTGAGCATCATCGGGAAGCTGCAAAGACGCTGTATCCAGCGCGCTTCGCAAATCCGAATACGCTTCGCTCGTGTCCACGCCGTAATCGTATGTAAACATTACCATAGAAAAGTTCGCCGATGATTGTGACGTAATCGAATCCACGCCGGAAAGCGTTTTTCCCGTATCCTCAATCACCTTTGTCACAAGCTCTTCCGTTGTCTCCGGGTCGCCGCCCTGATAGACGGTCATGACAAAGAGCATGGGCATTTCCATGTCGGGCGTCAGCTCCAGTTTAAATCCAAGTACCGAGCTGATACCGAACACGACAAGCGCAAGAACGATTAAAAGTGCTGACACTGGTCTTTTGAGCGCAAGTTTTGTCAGGGAATTTATCATTTACCAGTCGCCTCCTATTCTTTCGCTGCCGTAATAATGGAAACATCCACACCGTCGCGCAGCTGCGCAGACCATGTCGTAATCAGCATATCCGTTCCCGAAAGTCCCTCGCTGATTACAATGCGCTGTGTGTCGTAAAGTCCCGTGGTGACATAAGTCTTCTTTGCCTTGCCGTCCACAACCGTATATACATAAGCCTCCATACCGTCATAATAGACCGATTCATATGGCACAATCACCGCGTTGTTTTCATGATAGGTATCCGTCGTGACAGTTGCCTTCGTGCCCGAAAGCAATGCCGATGTATCGCCGCCCACACTCGCCTTTACTTTAAATAATCCTGTCGCCTGATCAATTGCGGTACCGATTTCAATAATTTCACCCGTATACTGCGTTCCGTCCTTTTCCACGCTCACGCTCTGTCCTGTGGCAAACGTATTTCGGATGTCTTCGCTCACATAGAATGTGGCAGTCATCGTATTTTTGTTCGAAATCACAAATGCCGGATTGCTTGAGGTCGCAAAGTCATGTTCATCCACATTGACCGTCTCTATCACGCCGGAAATCGTCGCTGTAATCGTATATGCGTCAAGGCTCTCCTTCGCCTGTTCAATGCCAAGCTGCGCCGCCGCAATGCCGTTTTGCGACACTTTTTTCTGCTCCTCACGCAGCTCACCGTTGCTTAGATTGCTTGATGTAACTGCCTGACTGTATGTATTATATGTATTGTCAATATTTTTCTGCAGCGTATCGATGGTCTCCTCAAGCTGGTCAATCGTCTGTTTATATGCCGAAATCTTTCCTTCCGTCGTTCCGACCTTTGCCGCCGCGCTTTGATAACGCGCCATAACCTTCGCGTACTCCGCCGCTTCCTTCGGGTTGGTCTGATCGTAATTGTCCTCGGCGTAGTCCTTAATCTCATCGACATCATTGGTGAAGTCGTACTCTTCCTTTAAATGGTCAAGTTCCGCCTCCTCGTCTTTTAACATATCCTTATAATACTGCAGGTTATCCATTGCGTCGGCAAGCTTCTCCTGCAGGCTTTCCACACCGTCAGAAGCCTGGTTTAGATTGCTGTCCGTCTGCATATCATTAATCGTTGTCGCCGCATCTCCGTAGGAAAGATTGTATGCGTGCTGTGCATTATCTAACTGGAGCTGCGCATTGTCAAGCTGAAGCTGCGCCATCGTATCGTCAAGCACGGCAAGCACGTCGCCTTCCTGCACGACATCGCCCGCCTCGACATTGACCGAAAGCACCTCCGCCGTTGTTTTTGGTATGACATACACCGACTCGTCGGGGCTGATTGTCGCAATAAAACTGTTCGAGAGCTTCAGGCTTCCAATTTCAGGGTTCGACGCCTCAACTGACGCTACATCCGCCGCAGTCTCCTCCACGACCTGCTCGCCGCCGCAGCCCCAAAGGGAAAGTGACGAAATGGCAGTACACAGGAGAATTGCCAGTTTTTTCTGTCTGTTTTTCATAATTGCTCCTCTCTCATAAAAATGTTTTCATCTGCTATCATATACTTTTTTTTTCAATTAGAAAAGTACAAATTTCATTTGTTAATTTTTCTTTTATACTTTTTGCAAAACCCTTACATCTTTATGAAATAAATGGAAATAATATAAACTTTTTATAATTTGACTTGTTATTTCATCAGGTTTCTTTATAATATAATGCAGTAATTACATATTTTATATTGATACATTTTTAACAATAAGGAGATTATTTATGAAAAACAGATTCAAAAGATTGATTTGTGCGACGCTAAGCGCCGCATTCATGGTATCTGCAATAAGCGCCATCCCTGCCGCAGAGGTTTCGGCAAAAGAAAGTATCGGAAACGGCGTGATTTTATCAGAAGACGCGATTACCTTATCGGAAAACGGCGTTGCTACGTTTACCGCAGCATTAGGAGAAGGCTTTGACGCGTCAAGACTTACCTGCGTAGTCGCAGACCCCAATGTCGCCACGGTAACGCCGGTTGCATATGCCGGAAACGTTGCTGCCTTTCAGGTAAATTATGTCGGACTCGGCTCAACGGTTGCCGCAGTCGTTCATATGGACAATCCTGCCGTAGTTGCCTATACGACCATCAACGCGTCGTCGGTAATTATGAACGTTCCCGCAAAGCTTGGCGCGGACAAAAAGAATTACTGCGAACTGGTGAGCTACGAATTTGTTCCGTATGATTTTACATATGCGGATTATCAGGATTACAAAAGCACCTTAAAGCTTCAGTTTAAGTGCACGTCCTATCGGGACGAAGATTTCAGGAAATGGGGCTGCTACGGATATTTCCGTGATGCGGCGGGAAATATACTCTCAAAAGTCAGATTATATGCGGGTGCGCTTTCCGTAGGAAGAACCTACAAAGGGGAATTCAACGTGCCGGCAAATGCGGTCAGCTTTACATTGGAAGGTTTTTCAAATTAGGGTTGTTAATATTACATTAGGGGGATTTTATCCCCCTAATGTAATATCCTGCTCCTGATACCATTGCAGCGCGTCCGTAAATTGCGTTTCCCGAAAATCGGGCCACAGCTCTTTTACAATGTAAAAATCCGCATAAACAGTCTGAATGGGCAGAAAGCCGGATAAACGGCACATTCCTCCCCAGCGGATTACCATATCGACTCTTGGGATTTCACGCGACGCCCAGCCGTTCTTCATATCCCATTCCCAACCATAATTTACCAAAAAATTCACTCTTATTGTTTCTTTCCCGCAAACAGGCTCACGCTTTTTGTTTGCATAGGGAAGCAGTTCCTTTGGAAAACAGTGCGAATCCGTATTGCCGATGACATACAACTGGGCGTTTTCCTGTTCGATCATTTGAACAGCCTCAATACATGCTTTTGAAAATGCGGCAACCTGCTCTTTCGGGCGTTTGCAGTTATCCACCGTAAAGCCATAGTAGGTCAGCTCCTGTATGCCGTAGCTTTGCGCCGCCCTAAGCAGCCGCACCCCCGGATCCAGCCCGTAGCCGTAGCCTTCTTCTTTTTTCAGTCCGTTTCCCTTTGCCCAGCGTCTGTTGCCGTCCGGAATAATACCGATATGTTTCGGAATACGTTTCATACCAATCCCCCTGACCTTTTTCAAGATGTCCGTTCTGCATATGCAAGTCAAACGGTTTTTATTAATATGACCAAATTTTGGTAATTTATACGTTACTGTTCAGACGTCCACCAAAGTAGTGGGAATCATGCGCCAAAATGCTTTCCTTTTAGCATTTTGTGTGCAAAATCTGTTATAATTCACACCTCAATAGCTTGTATGCCGATAAAAACTGGCGTGAGTGTGAATTGTAACATTTATGCATACAATTACATATATCATTGTTCCTGCATATTGCATCAGCTAAAAGAAAATGATAAAATATGATGCAGGTGTGATTTTGATACGAATTCACATGAAAATAAAATACAAAAAGGAAAGATGCATTATGAAAGCATATAAGGACATGAGCCGTGACGAACTGTTGACGCTGAAAACAGGTTTGGAAGCGGAATTTAAAAAAGCAAAAGAAATGAACCTCTCCCTCAATATGGCGCGCGGAAAGCCAGGCGCTTCGCAGTTAGCGCTGTCTATGCCGATGCTGGATGTCATCAACAGTCAGGCGGATATGAATACGCTTTTGGGAAACGATACGCGAAATTACGGCGACTGGGACGGCATCGGAGAATGCAGAAGGCTGCTTGCCGACATGATCGGCGTTAAAAAAGACAATGTTATCGTATGCGGCAATTCCAGCCTGAACATTATGTATGACACGGTCGTACGTTCGATGGTGAAGGGTGTGAATGGTTCCACGCCGTGGTGTAAGCTGGACAAAGTTAAATTTTTATGTCCGGTTCCGGGATATGACAGACATTTCAAGATTACAGAGACGTTTGGCATCGAGATGATCAATATACCGATGGACGAAAACGGGCCGGATATGGATTTGGTGGAAGAATACGTCAACAACGATGATGCCGTAAAGGGCATTTGGTGCGTACCCAAGTATTCCAATCCCACAGGCATCTCCTACTCGGACGAAGTCGTAAGGCGGTTTGCAAACCTGAAGCCCAAGGCTGAGGACTTCCGCATTTTTTGGGATAATGCGTACTGCATCCATCATATTTATGATGAAATACAGGACGAAATACTAAATATTTTGGACGAATGCGAAAAAGCCGGCAATCCGAACATGGTCTACATTTTTGCGTCGACCTCAAAGGTAAGCTTTCCCGGCTCCGGCGTATCCGCGATTGCCACTTCACTGGAAAACATGGAATATATTCATAAGTTTATGGATGTGCAGATTATCGGACATGATAAGATTAACCAGCTGCGCCACGCAAGATTTTTCAAAAATATTGACGGCTTAAACGCCCATATGAAAAAACATGCACAGCTGCTTCGCCCGAAGTTTGAGGCGGTGCTCGATACGTTGGATGCAGAGCTTACGGGCACAGAAATCGGAAGCTGGGTAAAGCCAAGGGGTGGATATTTTATTTCCTTCAATGCAATGCCCGGCTGCGCAAAGGAAATCGTGGCAAAGTGCAAATCCTTAGGCGTTGTGCTTACGGGTGCAGGCGCGACCTATCCGTACGGAATTGATCCGGACGATTCCAATATCCGTATCGCCCCGTCTTTCCCGACACCGGAAGAAATGGCAGACGCTACAAAGATTTTTGTGCTCTGCGTAAAGCTTGTTTCCATAGATAAATTGTTAAATGCATAGTTGAAAAAACCACCGGTTTCATATCCGGTGGTTTTATTCTATACAAATCCCTGCTTTTTCTCTTTCGCGTTTCTCATCAGTTCCCGCGCATTCTCCCGAACGGTGTCGGTCAGTTCATCGCTGCCAAGCATTCTTGCAAGCTCGTCAACTGCCTGCGACTCGCTCATCTCATGAATGTCCGTCACTGTGGTGTTATCGATGACCTGCTTGGCAATCATAAAATGCGTGTCCGCCATCGCCGCAATCTGCGGAAGATGCGTGATACAAATAACCTGATGATTTCTTGAAATGCGCCCAAGCTTTTCCGATACCTTCCATGCCGTCTTACCGCTGATGCCGGCATCAATTTCATCGAAAATCATCGTCGGAATTTTATCCCTTGAGGCAAGCACCGTCTTTAACGCAAGCATAATACGCGAAAGCTCGCCGCCGCTCGCCACGCTGCCAAGGCTTTTTAACGGCTCGCCGGGGTTGGTCGAAATCATAAACTCCACATCGTCATATCCCGACGACGACAATTCCTGCTGCCCCCGTACCTGGATCTCGTACTGCACGTCAAGAAAATTCAAATCCATCAGCGCGTCCGTCATTTCCTCAGCAAGGCGTTTCGCCTCCTTCGTACGCATCTCCGACGCCTCTGCACAAAGCTTCTCAAGCGCCGCCTGCTTTTTGGCAAGCTGTTCCTCCAGCTGCGCTTTATAGGCATCCGCGTTTTTGAGCTTCTCGATTTTTTCGGCAAGTTCCGTCTGATATTCGAATATACTTTCGATACTGCCACCATACTTTAATTTCAAACGGTTGATCGTGTTTAGCCGCTCCTGCGTATCCGCAAACGCCTGCGCGTCAAACTCCATGTCCGCCATATATTCCGCGATGCCGCGATTAAAGTCGTTTAACAGCGCGTCAATATTTTCAAGCTCATCCGCAAGCTCCTTTGCTTTTCCGTCATATCCCTCAATGCTTCGCAAATCCCGCACGGCATGTCCTACCAAATCCGCCGCCGACTGATCACCGTTACCCGTAAACTGATGCGCCCTGCCTGCTGCCTCCACAATCTGCCTGCTGTTTGACATCTTTTTAAAAAGATTTTCCAGCTCCTCGTCCTCGCCCTGCGTCAGCGCAGCTTCTTCAATCTCATTGTACTCAAACTCCGCAAGCCCTAATTCCTTCGCACGCTCACCCTCATCGGTGTTCAGTCCGCCCAACTCCTGTTTGATCTGAAGATATGCGCCGTAATCCTCCCGAAGCGCCTCTTTGACCTGCAAAAGCGCACTGCCTGCAAACGAATCCAAAATCTCCATATGGTTTTTCTTATATAAAAGCGACTGGTTCTCATGCTGCCCATGAATGTCAATCAGCAGCTCGCTCACCGCCTTAACCTGCTTTGCCACTGCAGTTTCCCCGCAGATTTTAAAAGTGCTGCGGTTCGGCTGTATCCGCCTTTGAATAATGACCAGCCCGTCCTCCTCGACCAAAACTTCAAGCGCTTTTAACGCTGCAAGCGTCTGCGCATCTTCCACTTGAAACACCAGTTCCACAAGCGCGTATTCCGCACCGTTTCGGATAATGTCCTTATCCGCCTTTGCGCCAAGCGCAAGATTAACAGAGCCGATAATAATCGATTTACCGGCTCCTGTCTCTCCACTTAAAATATTTAATCCTTCTCTGAAATGAACCTCCGTCTCCGTAATCAGAGCCAGATTTTTCACATGTAAGCTTATTAGCATAAATTACTGAATCTCCGTTTTTCAATCTTAACCGTTTACTTAACCTTTTATAATATCCTCTAATTTTTCCATAACAGCCCGCGTGTCCTCGACCGTCTTAATCGCCGCCATAATCGTATCATCACCTGCAATGCAGCCTACAATCTCTGGCAGCTTCATCGCATCCACTGCTGCCGCAACTGCCATTGCCATCCCCTGAACCGTTTTAATCACGAGAATATTCTGCGCCATATTCATGGACACAAAACCGTCGCGCAGTACCCGGATATACTTGTCTCCTAAATCCGTATCGTCGCCTGACAGAATAATGTACTTCTGCCTCCCGCCCCCCGCGGAAATTTTAGACAGCTTCAATTCTCTGATGTCCCTGGATACCGTCGCCTGCGTGACATCAAAGCCCTCCTGCCGCAGATACGCCGCAAGCTCTTCCTGCGTCTCAATATCATATTTGTTAATGAGGTCTACCACCACCTCATGCCGTTCCCTTTTCATCAAGAAATCCCCTTTGGACTAGAATATACGCATCTTGTTGTGCATAATGTCAAGGAAGCTGACATCGCTTAACTTGATAATTTTCGTGAACTTATCCGAACGGATAATCCGGATTTTATCGCCTTCATTGAGATTTACGGGACACCGACCGTCAAAGCTTGCGTCTACCTCCTGCTTTTCCCCCGGTTTATAGCGTCCGATTTCAATATCAATGACATCCTCCTCTGAGAGAATGATTGTACGGTTGTTGACAAGCGTGTGCGAGCATACCGGCGTCATCATAATCAGACGCGCCCGCGGCTCCACAATCGGACCGCCCGCTGAAAGATTGTATGCGGTAGAACCCGTCGGCGTTGATATAATCATACCGTCCGCACTATATGTACTCAAAAGACGCCCATTTACATAAATATTAAAATTGATAACATGCAGCGCACCCTTTCTGCTGATAACAATATCATTTAACGCCGTCTGCGGCATCATGCTCTCGCCCGATACTACCGGAATGCCGCTTAACATCATGCGCGACTCAATTTCATACTGTCCGCTAATCAGCGCATCCAGCGCATTTTCAAGCTCCTCCCACTCCACCTCCGCGAGATAGCCCAGCGTTCCAAGGTTGACGCCGATCATCGGAACATGGCTTCCTACATATTCTTTTGCGGCACGCAGCATCGTACCATCGCCGCCAAGCACCAGCATGCCCTCCACCGTCCGGTCAAGCTGATCTTTCACAACGCAGCCCTTTAAGGTCAGATAATCCCGTATGTGTTTCGTGTGCTCTCCCGTCGTATCCTTTAATGTATTGGTATAAATATAAAATGTTTTCATTCCTGCTCCCATATTATCTTATCACAAGTCTTCCCGCGTATCCGTTTTTACGGCACGTCCAAAACCCCGTGTGCATTTTCAACAGTATTTTTAATGCAATCCGCATACTTTTCATTTACAAATGCCGCGGCGTCAAACGCCTTTGGCACATCCTGCATTTTTTCAATATGCATCAGATATTCAATGTTCCCCTCCGGTCCCCTGATGGGTGAAAAGTCCAAATGCAGCAACCCAAAGCCCTTTGCAAGCGTAAACGCCAATACTGTTTCAATCACTTCAATATGTACCTTTGGTTCCCGCACGACGCCTTTTTTCCCGACTTTATCCCTGCCAGCCTCAAACTGGGGCTTTATCAGGCATACCATTTCACCGTCAGGCGCCAAGAGCTGATATGCCGGCCCCAATATTTTGTCAAGTGAGATAAACGACACGTCCACCGATGCAAAATCGGGTGCATCCTCAATATCCGAAGGCTGTATGTATCGGAAATTCGTCTTTTCCATGCAGACGACACGCGCATCGTTTCTAAGCTTCCACGCCAATTGTCCATGCCCCACGTCAATCGAATATACTTTCGATGCTCCGTTTTGCAGCATACAGTCCGTAAAGCCGCCCGTCGATGCTCCAATATCCATGCATATTTTTCCCGAAAGCGCCACCCCGAACTGCTCAATTGCTTTCTCCAGCTTCAAACCGCCGCGGCTTACGTATTTCAGAGGATTTCCCCGCACCTCAATCCGTACCTTCGCTTCATCGAACATGGAGCCTGCCTTGTCCTCCTTTTGGTCATTCACGTACACGTTTCCGGACATGATAACCGCCTTCGCCTTCTCCCGCGACTCGGCAAACCCCTGCTTTACAAGCAGCACATCCAAGCGTTCCTTCATTTTAAATAAACAAGCTCCTTTCACAGTCTGAAAGTTTGGGTTGTCAAACTCCCTCCATAGCCTCCGTCACCCTGCGCACAATCGTCTCCGTGTCAATGCCAACCTCCCTGCGCAGAATGTCCACGTTTCCGTGCTCCACATATTCATCGGGAATTGTGATTGTCACAAGCTTTGCATCGCTCTTTTTTTCGGCAAGATAATCCCGCACCTTCTCCCCGAAGCCGCCGCTTGCCACATTTTCCTCCATTGTCACAATCAGCTCATGACTGGTCAGCGCCTCGTCTATAATACCGGTATCAATGGGCTTTACAAAGCGCGCATTGATAATGCTGCAGCCATATCCTTTCTTCGCAAGCGCGCTTCTGACCTCCAGTGCCGTCTTAACCATGCTGCCAACCGCAATCAGCACAATTTGGCGATCATTTAGGAGCCACTCCGCCTTTCCGAGCACAATCGGCTCCCGAAATTCCTTTAAGCCGTCGTACGCCTCTCCGCGCGGATAGCGCAGTGCAACCGGACCGTCAAAGCCGACCGCGAACTTGAGCATATCCGACAGCTCCCACTTATTCTTCGGCGCCATAATGTGCATATTCGGTATGGAAGAAAGGTACGACAAATCGAAAATACCCTGATGCGTCTCACCGTCACTTCCCACAAGCCCCGCCCGGTCTATGGCAAACACGACGGGAAGGTTTTGGATGCAGACATCGTGGAGGATCTGATCGTAAGCACGCTGCAAAAAAGAAGAATAGATCGCAACTACCGGTTTCATTCCGCCTGCCGCAAGCCCCGCCGCAAACGTGACCGCGTGCTCCTCCGCAATCCCGACGTCAAAAAAACGGTCGGGATACATGTTTTTAAAGCGCTTTAAACCTGTTCCGTCCGGCATTGCTGCCGTAATTGCCACAATATCCTCATTCCGGTCCCCAAGCTTGCACATCACGGTTGAAAACACATCCGTATAATTTGACTTTGTTTTCGGCTTTAACGGAAGCCCCGTTTCCACGTCAAACGGCTCTGCTCCGTGAAACCGTGCCGGATGCCGCTCCGCCGGCGCAAATCCTTTGCCTTTTTGCGTCAGCACATGCACAAGCACCGCAGACTTGCAGCGTTTTGCTTCCCGAAAAACCTTGAGCATCGCGTTAATGTTGTGCCCGTCCACCGGACCAAGGTACGTGATACCCATATCCTCAAAAAACATTCCGGGGATGACAAGATGCTTTACGGAGCTTTTCGCCCTTCTTATGCTTTGCACAACCGAATCAAGCTTTTTGTCCATGAGCGAATTATAAACCCCTTCCTTAATATCAAGATACTTGTCCGCCGTTCTGATATTATTCAGGTACTTTGACATGCCGCCGACATTTTCCGAGATTGACATATTATTATCATTCAGCACAATGATATAGTTTGTCCTAATACGCGCCGCATTGTTCAGGGCTTCGTACGCCATTCCGCCCGTAAGGGAACCGTCGCCGATTACGGAGACAACCGTGCTGTCCTCCCCCTTCAAATCTCTTGCCTTCACAAGACCTAATCCTGCCGATACGGAGGTTGAGCTGTGCCCCGTGTCAAAACAGTCGCACTCGCTCTCTTTTCTTTTGGGAAAGCCGCTCATTCCGCCGTACTTTCTAAGCCGCTCAAACCCCGCCCTCCGTCCGGTCAGAAGCTTATGCGTATACGACTGATGTCCCACGTCCCAAACAATCTTGTCCTTTGGCAGGTTCAGGCTTAGATGCAGTGCCATTGTAAGCTCTACCGTGCCCAAATTTGAACCCAAATGACCGCCCGTTACGCTAATCTTGTTAATCAGAAATTCCCTGATTTCCTCCGCCAAAAGATCGTAGTCCTCCGGCGCAACATCTTTAATGTCATTCTCTTTTTCTATTCTTTCGAGTATCATGCCACATCTTCGCCCTTTCTTCTTCTCATCCGAATTCCTTCATCCGAATTCCTATTTCAAACGCGTAATCAGGCTTTTTACCAAATCCGTCAAAAATTCGTTTTGAAACCCTTTTTGACCCAACGCTTCCAAACGGCTTATCGCATGAGCGGACAGCTCCTTTTGTTCGCGTGATGCCTCGTCAATCCCCTTTAACGTAACATATGTTGTTTTATTATTTTTTTCATCGCTGCCAATCGGCTTTCCAAGCTCCTCAAAGGTACTTGTCACATCTAAAATATCGTCCTGTATCTGAAACGCTATTCCAATCTCATAAGCCGCCTGCTCGATAATGTCAACCGCCTCATCACAGGCTCCTGCAAGCACGGCGCCAATCATCATCGATGCCTGTATCAATGCCGCCGTCTTATGTTCATGAATATAGAGAAGCTGTGAAAGCTCCAAGGCTTCTTCTGCGCGTTCCGCCGCAATATCGGCATCCTGACCGCCAATCATTCCGTATATTCCTGCCTTTTTTGCAAGAATCGAGAGCGCCCTTGCAACGCGCGCGGCATCTGCTCCTTCACACGAAAAAGCCGTAAGCGCCGTCTCAAACGCATAATTTAACAGCGCGTCTCCCGCAAGGACTGCCACGGCTTCGCCATACTGCGCCCAGGTCGTTTTTTTGCCGCGCCTGTATTCATCATTATCCATCGCCGGAAGGTCATCGTGCACAAGAGAGTACGTATGAATCATCTCGATTGCTGCCATAAACGGCTCAATTACCGTCCCATTCCCTCCAAACAGTTTATACGTCTCCGACATCAGCAACGGACGAAGACGCTTTCCGCCCGCGTTGACGCTGTAATTCATCGCCTGAATCACCTCCGAGGTCCGCCCCTGCTCCTTTGGAAGATATGCCTCTATGATTTGCCAAACCGCCTCCGTACGGCGCTTTATTTCTTCTTTCATCCGAATTCCTCCAGCTCTCCGCGCTCATTGAGCTTCAAAACTTCCTTCTCAACCTTGTCAATCTTATCGTTGCAGGATTGGATCAGCTTCATCCCTTCTTTATACAATCGAAACGATTCCTCCAGCGAAATGTCTTCCTGCTCCAATTTTCCGATTGCCGTCTCCAGTTTCTCAAAGGTTTCGTCAAGCGTCAGCTCACGTGCCATAATCCACCTCCGTAACACCTGTTGTTTTTGCATGTATCATACCGTTTTTTACATAAATCCGAACTGCCTGTTCCGGCTTTGCCTTGCGAATATCATTTAAAACCTGCCCGTCTTCATTTTCCACATAGGCGTACCCCTGACTTAACTTTTCCAAAGGTGAAAGACCTTTTAGCTGCTGCGCAAACAGCGCCATTTTATGGCGGTTATCGGTCAGACGCTTGTCCATAAGTCCCGAAAGCTTTTCCTCCAAATCCATACAATACATCCTTTTTTGCTGCAGCTGACTGACAGGGCTTAAATATTTGAACCGGAGCTTATGATTTTCCAGTTTCGTCTTTTCCCACTCTAAGCGCTTTTCCATATGATGCTGCAATGTGCTCTGATACAGCGCTATTTTTTCGGTAAGCAGGTTAAAATCATACACTGCAAGCTCTGCCGCCGCAGAAGGCGTCGGCGCTCTCAAATCCGCCACAAAATCAATGATTGTCGTATCTGTCTCATGACCGACCGCCGAAACAATCGGAACACAGCAGTCAAATACTGCCTGCGCCACAATTTCTTCGTTAAATGCCCACAAATCCTCTATGGAGCCGCCGCCCCTTCCCACAATCATCACGTCCACGCCAAGCCGCTCTAACGCATGAATGCCGTTTACGATGCTTGCGGGCGCCTGTTCTCCCTGCACAAGCGCTGGATAAAGGATAATCTGCACATACGGATTGCGCCTTGTTGCAATGTTGATAATATCGCGCACCGCCGCTCCCGTAGGCGCAGTCACCACACCGAGCGTCTTAATAAAACGCGGTATCGGCTGCTTGTATTCCGGCGCAAACATGCCCATTTCTTCAAGCTCTCTTTTCAGCCGGTCAAACTTCTCGTACAAAAGCCCGGCGCCGTCCAATGTAATCTGTTTTGCGTACAGCTGATACTTTCCGTCTCTCTCATAAACGTCAATCGTACCGCCAACCACGACCTGCTGCCCCTCCTCCAGCCGGAAGGAAAGACCGGCGCGGCTGCCGGCAAACATAACACATGCTATTATTCCTTTTTCATCCTTCAGGGTAAAGTAGATATGTCCCGACGAATGATATTTACAATTGCTGATTTCCCCTTTTACAAATATGGATTGCAGCATATAATCCTGCACAAACATATTTTTGATATAGGAGTTTACCTGGGCAACAGTGTAAACATTGTGCATTTTTGGCTGCCCTCCTGCATTTTCCTTAGACAAACTTTGCCAGCACACCGTTGACAAAGCCCGACGATTCCTCCTGTCCGAACCGCTTTGCAAGCTCAACCGCCTCATTAATTGCAACGCCCGCAGGCACATCCTCGTCAAACGCAATCTCATACACCGCAAGACGCAGTATGGTGAGGTCAACCTTTCCCATTCGCTGGGTTGTCCACCCCTTCGCCTGCTTATTAATCATCGCGTCAAGCTCGTCAAGCTTCTCGATAATGCGCTTCCCCTTTTGGGAAATATAAGCTGCATCCTTTTCGTCTGCCATAAGCTCATCATCCTCAAAGAAGAAACGCTCCTGCTCCGGCATTTCGTCCCTGTCGTTAAATTCTACCCGAAATATGAATTTAAAAATCTGTTCTCTCAGCTCCCGCCTGCTCATCTTCAACCTTTTTCCTTATGTTTTTTCTATTTGTTATCCTGCATTTTGATACCGATAATCCTGATATTCACATCGGACACCTCAAACCCTGTCATTGTCTCCAGTGCGCTTTTTACTTTTTCCTGCACTTTATTACAGGTAGCCCGAATATTGTAGCCGTATTCAAGCGTAAGCGCCAGGTCAACGGATACCGTTCCCTCAAGAATATCTACCTTTACGCCCTTTGTCTGCTTTTTCATAACGATATTCGTTATTCCGACCTTTCCCATAAGCTCATCCGTAATATTGCCCGACATCGCACTCACGCCGTCAACCTCCATCGCCGCAAGACCTGCAATCATGGCAACAACATCATTTGCAATCTTTACCGTGCCTAAGCCGTCAGCATCCGTGATACAGCCGTTTTTGCTCTTATCTGTTTCCTTGTCCATATGCTTCCTCCTAGTCTGACTTTTTTCCAGTTTCACTTTTTATAGATAGTATAGCACACCCTTCAATATTTTGCCTAGTATAAATCGAATATATACAATCTATATAGTAACAGTTTAGCCTTCGGCTTCCTGTTACTAGCATCAATCCATGCAAAACCACTTCGTGGTGGCTTGATGCATCTCTTCCACTACGCTGTTTTACGGACTTTGCAGCGTAGTGCAAAGTCCTGGGCTGAACTGTTACTCTATATATTAAAATATATTCCAAAAGCTTATCGTGCAAAGCGCCTCATTTGACGCATAAGATATGGTTCCTTCGCTTGCATGAATGATTCCGAAAATCTGACGGTCGTCGATTATTTCTGCAAGCATTTCCCGATACACCTGTTCATCAGCACACTTTAGCGTAACATAATCCGCCATCTTCACGGCATCACTGTCAAAAATATTTTCAAGCTGCCCGCGGTCATAATGATCAAAGTACAGCCCTTCCCGCACATAATAATTGTCCTGCGTGCTATCGCATACAGGAAGTGCAGCGGTATCCTCAAACGTATGCGTCTTGGAAAGCTCGTCCGTCGTAACCAAAAAATAATCGTAATTAACCGGCGGCAAAAAAACCGCATCCTCCGCCTGCCGCGTTTCGCTTCCGTCATAAGTATACGAAGCGTCTCCCCACGTGGGGTCCAAATAATAATAGCAGCCGTTTACCCTGACCAGATTCCATGCATGGCGCTCCGTTCCCGTATAGCCCGTTACCAAAACCGACTGCATACCGACTTTTTGAAGCATATACTGCATCGCTTTCGCATATCCCTGACAGACGGAACGTCCGCCCAAAAATACAGAACATATATTTTGGTTGTTTTCGGCATCCTTATCGTACTCCGTATTGTCAATCAGGTATTCATATAAATACTTGACTGTACTGTACTCATCCTCATTGAGCGGCACCTCGTGCATACAGCCTGAGAGCGTTTTTTCAATATCCACCAGGGAACGCCTCGCCTCGTCGCGCGTCATGGAATACGTCCCCGCAAACGTAATCTGTGTAAGCGCATCCCCAATAAAATGTTCCGTGTACTGAAAACCCTCCACATAAAACAACTCCGGATGGTCGTTTAAGACATACTCAAAAACCCTGTCAAGCAGTGCGCTGTCAAGCGTAGAAACTGAAACCTCGCCTGACATCGCCGTTAATGCATCCAAAATCTCCAAATACAGCGCCTGCTCCGGCGCACTCAAATGATGATACGTATAATAAATTTCCGGTATCTCCCGTTTCGTTTCTTCCTCGTCCAGTGTCTGTGTTTCGTTCGTCTCCTGTGTTTCGGACCGCATGTCCTCACCGCTTTTGGGTAAAGACGCGTCAGGAACGCGCTCTGTCACCTGACATCCGCTCAGTCCGATTGTAATAACGCACATTATTGCAATAATAACATGCGCTATTCTTTTTATTCTGCTAAACTCTGCCATGAACGATTACCCCTTGATTTTAATTTCGTCCAAATTCCGAAAGCACAAGCCCCTTATTGCGGTCCTGCGTCATACCGATACTCCACTGGTTGATAAACAACAGCAGCGGATTACCCTTTAAATCTTGTATTTTCTTCATATCAGAGGTACCTGAAAGCCTGTCCAAATCCACCTCATCCTTATTTTCAATCCAGCGGATATATTCATAAGGGAGCGGTTCGAGCTTAATCTCCACATTGTATTCATTTTCCAAACGGTATTTTAAGACATCAAACTGCAAGACACCCACAACGCCTACGATGATTTCCTCCATACCGGTATTAAATTCCTGAAAAATCTGAATTGCGCCCTCCTGCGCAATCTGATTGACACCCTTAATAAACTGCTTTCGTTTCATCGTGTCAATTTGGCGCACCCTTGCAAAATGCTCCGGCGCAAAGGTTGGTATCCCGTCATAACAAATGTTATTTTTAGGTGCGCAGACTGTATCGCCAATGGAAAAAATGCCGGGGTCAAATACACCGATAATATCCCCCGCATACGCCTCGTCCAAAATTTTTCGCTCATCCGCCATAATCTGCTGCGGCTGCGAAAGACGCATCACCTTGCCGCCCTGAACATGCTTTACTTCCACGCCTGCGTCAAACTTTCCGGAACAGATGCGCATAAAGGCAATCCTGTCACGGTGCGCCTTGTTCATATTCGCCTGAATTTTAAATACAAACGCCGAAAAATCATTTTGCACCGGGTCAACAATTTCTCCTCCCGAAATGCGCGGAAGCGGTGTCGTCGCCATTTTTAAAAAGTTCTGCAAAAAGATTTCCACTCCGAAATTCGTGAGCGCTGAGCCAAAGAAAACAGGCGTCAGTTTTCCGCGCCGGACTTCTGCAAGGTCAAACTCCACACTCGCTCCGTCAAGCAGCTCAATTTCATCACGCAGTGCCGAAAGCGCCTCGTCACCGAGCTGTTCCAGTAAAAGCGCATCGTCGTCCATTGAAATAACCGTCGTCTCACCCTCCTTTGTGCCTTTTTGGGTATCGGAATAGGTCAGCACATGGTTCTTATGCCTGTCGTAAACACCCTTGAATCGTTTTCCCGAACCAATCGGCCAGTTTACGGGGCATGTCGCAATGCCAAGCTCTTTTTCAATTTCATCCAAAAGCTCAAACGTATCATTTGCATCCCGGTCCATTTTATTGATAAAGGTAAAAATAGGAATGCCGCGCATGCCGCATACCTTAAACAGCTTTCTTGTCTGCGCCTCCACACCCTTTGATGCGTCAATCACCATAACTGCCGAATCCGCCGCCATAAGCGTACGGTACGTATCCTCCGAGAAATCCTGATGTCCCGGCGTATCAAGGATATTAATGCAGTACCCGTCGTAATTAAACTGCAAGACCGAGGACGTTACCGAAATACCTCTCTCCTTCTCGATCTCCATCCAGTCGGACACGGCATGTCTTGCCGTCGCCTTTCCCTTGACGCTTCCCGCCAAATTGATAGCCCCGCCATACAAAAGAAATTTCTCCGTCAAAGTCGTCTTTCCCGCATCGGGATGCGAGATAATGGCAAAGGTTCTGCGCTTGTTGATTTCTTCCGCAATATTGCTCAACTCTATTTCCTCCGTTCCTTTCCTTAACGTAAGATTTTCATCTGAAAACCCTAAAGGCTGCGTCCGCCAAAAACGAGCCCGCTGTTCTTTAGAATATCATATTTTTTCCAAAAAGGCAAACCGGAATAACACCCGTCAATCGACATCTTCCGGCAAATGGTATACGTACAATCCGTATAAACGTATAAATGTATAATCTGTATAAATCAGTGGACAAATACAGTGATGCATTATATAATATAGCTATATATTACTTATTTGTCCTGAGCAAAAACATTATACAGTCAAAACTATTTAGTACCATATCATACATACATGCGTGATATGTGAGAGTGCATAATTTAATTACTCAAAGTTCCATGTCATAGATGATTTCTGTAAATCAATGTCATTTTCCCTTAAATTCTTACTCATTTCTGTGATAGTACTGAACAGTTCCATACAGTCCGACTGCACAGAAGAAATAACAAATATATCAGGAAACGTAAAGCAGCCTGCGTATTCGGCGCATCCGAATACAGGGAGTTTTTCACTGTTCCGGCAAAATGCAAAGAGTAAGGAGACGCAATACTATGTTAAAAAAATTGAACAATCTAAAAATCAGAGACCGCCTGATTAGAGCCTTTATCACAATCGCATGCATCCTGTCAGCAGTATCCGTCGTAATCTTAGTGACCATGTTTGTCATGTCAAGATTTTACGCTGCTACTGTTGTGGATTATGGTTTTGCACAGGGCGATATCGGAAGAGCCATGACGCAGTTTGCGGATTGCCGTTCCGCAATGCGCGGTATCATCGGATATGACGACCAAACAGCCATTGACACTTTGCTTGCAAACCATGAAGAATATAAAAACCAATTTATGACGGAGTTTAGCAATCTTGAATCCACAATGGTTACACAGGAAAATAAAGCGCTTTATCAACAGGTACAAGACAAGCTTGACGATTACTGGAGCTTTGAGTCAGAAATCATCACCCAAGGCGCCACAACAGACATAGAACAGTGCAAGCTTGCTCAGGACAAAGCGCTCTATGAGCTTGCGCCCATGTACAACGAAATTTATGAAGAACTGACACAGATTATGAACGTTAAGGTGGATAAAGGACAATCGGTGTCCGACTTTCTTGCATTGCTTGTGATTATCCTGATTGTCGTGATTCTTGTGATTATCATTGCTGCAATTATCTTTGCAATTTCTATCGGCAGAGGCATTGCAGACAGTATTGCAATCCCGCTGGATAATATTAAGGACCGTTTAGAAACTTTTGCACAAGGCGATCTTAGCTCACCGTTCCCGACTGTTAATACAAAGGATGAGCTTGCCGATATGGTTGACGTAACAATCTCTATGGCGGCAGCTCTACAGTTTATCATTAACGATGTCGGCTTTATTCTAAAGCAAATGTCAGACGCCGACTTTACCGTTATCAGCAAAGACCGCTCTAAATACGTAGGCGATTTTGAACAAATCCTGACCTCCATGAAACAGCTGAAAAGACAGATGGTTGAAACAATGGATTCTATCAGTGAAGCATCTAATCAGGTTTCCGCAGGCGCTAACAACTTATCCGAAGCCTCACAGAGTCTCGCGGAAGGTGCAACCGACCAGGCAGGCGCCGTTGAGGAAATGCAGGCAACCATAACAACCATTTCCGATGATATTCGCATTACTGCCAACAGCGCCGAAGAATCTTATAATCAGGCGCGTACCTATGCCGGTGAAGCAGAACGCAGCCGTAAAGAAATGAAAGCGATGATGGAAGCAATGTCCAGAATTAATGACGCTTCACAGCAGGTTGGAAACATTATTTCCGAAATTGAAGACATTGCCTCACAGACAAATCTGCTTTCGTTGAACGCCTCTATCGAAGCTGCAAGAGCCGGTGACGCAGGAAAAGGCTTTGCAGTCGTTGCAGACCAAATTCGTCAGCTCGCAGAACAGAGCGCCCACTCTGCCGCGGAAACCAGAACCCTGATTGAGACGTCACTAAGCGCAATTGCCGACGGAAGCAAGACTGTAGATATTGTCAATACCTCCATTGACCATGTAGTGGAAGGAATTGAACGCATTGCCCAATCGTCAAAAGCAATCAGCGAAATGTCAAACAATCAGGCGGAAGCAATGAAACAGGCGGAGCTTGGTGTCAGTCAAATTTCCGAGGTTGTCCAGTCGAACTCCGCTACAGCGCAGGAATGCTCGGCAACAAGTGAGGAGCTGTCAGCACAGGCAATTACAATGGACGCGCAGATTAGCAAATTTAAACTTCCTACTGAAATATAAAATAATAAAACAAGATGGCAGTCACAAAAGGAGCTGTGCGCACCAGTTTGGTGTGCACAGCTCCTTTTTATGCACACGGGCACCCAAAGGAAATATGTCATCAAACCGATAAATCGGTTCGCTGACGGATGCCCGACGCGGCGAGTAGTAGAAAAAACCGTTCCCCTACTCGATTATTATTATTCCGCACCGGATACCGTGATAATAATATTTTCCGGCGCAATTGAGGTCTTCCTCTGCACAATGTCTATAATCTGTGCCGTCTGTGCGTCCGTAAGGCTCGGCGCTTCAACCATCACGTCCGCAACGTCGCCGCTGATGCTTACGACTGTCTGCGTGTAGCCCTTCGCCTCCAAAAGAAGCTGTGCATCAGATTCCTTCTGCGCGGTTTCCGTGAGGACGATCATGCTGTTGATTGCATCCTGCTTTGCATCCTCCGTAAGTGTATCATTGTTGATAATCTCCAGCAGTGTTTCCTTGTTCTGCGCTCTGGTCTGCTCCTTTAAAAGCTTTGCGCCCGCAAGGGTAGAAACGCCTGACGCACTTGTAAACACTGCTTCTCCGGGAATTTCCTGTTCAATTACATTTGCCTCCGCAGCATCCGCATTAGACGCCAACACGCCGTGTCCGTCGGTACTTTCTGCCGCCGCAAGGGTGGTATCGTTTCCTTCCATACCGCTGCTTAGATAATTTTCCGTGATACCGGCGTCATCGCTGTCTAAGCTTAAAATATCGCCGTCCGTACCTGTTATCTGCGCATATTCCGAATAATCGGAAATCGTTCCGTCCGTATCTTCCCTGAGTGATATGGCATACATATCCTCGTCTGAAATCTCATATGTAAGCTCGCTGCCGCTGCCGTCCACGGAGATAAAATCCTCCTCGCCAATCCGCGTGCCTGCAAAGTTTAAGTACCCTGCAACCGCTATCATTACCGCCAGCGCCGTAATCATAATCTGGTTTTTTCTTAATATTTTTTTCACCAAACCATATCCTTCCTTGTTTCTCTTTGCTATTTATATAGTATTCAACAGCATGCCCTATTATACTTCTTTTTTTTAATTGATTACCTCCACCTTGTTCGCTTCAAGCCCGTAAAGCGCCATAACAAGATGAACAAGCCGCACCCGCGCCTCCTCGTTAACCGCACCTGATACCCGAAGCGCTACACCGTTAATCTGCGGACAGACATAACGTTTTACAAACGGCACCTCCTGACCATATTCGTTTGTCGTATACACAGTCTCCTCATTTTGTGCCTGCGCCCTGCTGTCCCCGTCCTTCTCCACCTGATACTCCCACGACGTCTTCATATAAATAAGCGCTTTCACTTCGCCAACACCCGACATCCCCGACAAAAAGTCTTCCAGCTCGTGCTCAAGCGTTTCCTTGTACTCCTGCAAACTCATCTCTTCCGCAATGCGCGGACTTCCTGTACTGCTCGTCTGTGGCGCCAAAACCTCATTCTGATTTTTATAACTACCGTTATTTTTACTTCCGCTTTTATCCACAGGCAGCAAAATCACAAATATCAAAATTCCGCTTAAAAATAAAATCAGCATGGTTTCCTTATTTGGTCTTTGCCCGTTAAACAGTTTATTCTTCATCCAATGCGGCATCTGCTCCTGCTCCTTCCTCTTCTATTTTATACTGCTCATACGCATCTTCGACGATTTTCCCGTTCCAAATCCGGTCCGTATAATAAGAGCTGCTCTCCCTAATCCGCTCCGCATCCGTCAATGCGCCCCATTCGCGTTCAAACGAATCGTACACCCTTTGCGCGGACATTACACTCGCCTCAAGCTGCCCGACAAAAGAATAAATTACCCCACAGCACATGCACATGGTCAGGAAATAGGAAAAAAGCTTTAAATAACGCTGATATACGCTCCCTGCCGTAAGCTGCAAAAGACACTGGAAGCATATGACCGTATACACAAGCTTTCTTATTTCAACTGTCAGCTGTTCCATTTCGTCTTCCTCCTTTACAACGCAGCGCTTGTGGCATTTGTGACCGCCGCAATCGTGACAAAAAAAAGCGTTGCTACTGTTATTAAAAGGCGCAGCAGCAGCATGCCTGCCTCAGAAATATAAGAAACACACTTTACCATCTGCTTCTCTCCACAGATGCTTCCAAGCGCACCGCTGACCTTAATTACCGCAATAATCATAAATGCCTGAATCACTGGCGCTGCAATCAGCAAAATCAGCACAACAAGGATCAGCACACCCAGGCTGTTCTTAACCGCAATGGCGGAAGCAAGCGTCACGCTTGATACCGACTCCACAAGATCCCCTATTCCCGGAATGGCGCCTGCCGTTTTTTGGATTACTGCGGCATTTGCTTTATCCATTACGGGTGTTATTATTATCTGAAGAATACTGCTGCCCGACAGCAATACAATCATTCCCTTCATAACCCACTGCACGACTTTCTTCATAATGTCCATAATTGCCTGAAACCGTCCTTCGCCCCATATGCTTTCCACAACGCCCAACATGACATACCCCTCCACAATCGGTACAAGCGACGCTGCAATAATCCCTTCTATCAGACACAGAAAGCCTAGCAGCAGCTTATAAAAAATCAATGCCGTAAGCCCTGAACCTGCCGCCGCAATACAAATCATGTATGCAGGCAGCATAATTTTCAGAAATTCCAGCATACGCTCCATCGCCTCGCTCACAATCGCAAGCACATCCCGAAACGCATTGACCAACACAATCAATTCACACAGTATAAAAAAAGTCCTTGCGGCATGTGCCGCGCCGTCATTTTTAAACGCCTGCATAAATCCGTTCACCACCGCCGCTGCAATAAACAGCACAAGAACAGACACAAACAGGCTTTTCCAGTCCGCCATAACCCCAAGCACCGCTTCCTTCAAATACTGCCAAAACAAATCGGGCTCCAATACCCAGTTTCCCTTCAGCACATCTTCCATGAAATCCATCGAACTCACGTTTTTTTGCGGAAGCAGCTCCCTTAGAAGACGGTCAACCATCCCAAGATCCGGAAGAATGTCCTGCCATAAATTTAATTCTTCACTCATCGCATTATTTCCTCAAGCATTTCTATCATCATTTTGATTACGGGAAGTCCCGCTACCATAATTGCCATTTTTCCGAACAGCTCAATGTGGTTTGCAAGCGCCGAATGTCCCGCGTCCTTGCTCAGACTTGCAGCGAAATCGCACACATACGTAATGCCCACAAGCTTTAACAGCAGACGCACATAGGTAGCATTTTGGCTAATCAGCGTCCGAAAACCCTCCAGCTCCTCCACAACGCCTTCCAACACCAGCAGCACACGGATTGCGATGAAAAATCCCACCAGCATAATAATAAACGACGCATACTCCGGCTTGTCTTTTTTGATAACAAGGGCGGCAAACAACCCCGTGATTGCAAGCACGCAGATTTGCAGCATACTTTATAACCTCCTGTTTTCATTCCTCACAAACCGAACAAATCCTGTATCATATTAAAAAGCTCATAGATATACGGCACAATCCAGGAAAGCACCAGCACAAGCCCTGCAAGACTAATCAGAAAGGCATGCTCCTCCCGTCCGCTGTGCTTGAGCACTTGTCCTAAAATCGTGATTAAGATACCTACCGCAGCAATCTTAAAAATCAGACTTACTTCCATCCTCTCTCTCCAATCCCACACATAAAATCACAAGAACAGAACAATACACAGCACCCCGGTAAGTGCACTCAGTGCACTGATTAATCTGCTGTTCTCACTTTGCTTTGCACTCAGAACAGATATTCTCTCATCCAACTCGCGTTCAAAGAGACTAAAATACTCAATCTGCATCTTGTCCCCCTCACAGCCAAAACACGTACCCATACGCTCCAAATACCGCAGCGCCTCTTTTGGTATTTCCGCTTCCCGCATCAAACCGATATTGGCATTCCAAATCTCAGGAAGCGTTAATCCGTCGCGCGCCTCAAGCTGCTGCGCGGTCTGTTCCAAAAACACTGCATACGGCGCGCCCATACGCTGTGCCGCCATACTCAAAATCTCCGCCGCCGGTCTGTGCAGATAGGTAATCTCACCGATTATGTAAAGCAGCAGCTCCTTTAGCTTTTTTAAGTGTGCAATCTCACTTCCAAGCTCTGCGCATAATGCAAGTCCAAATCCCACCGCTCCTGTCATCACGCAGGTTCCTGCAACAAGCTTCTGCCACATATCTTCACTCCTTCCTGATCAACAATCTCAAAATACCGCAAACCCTTTTCATCTGCCGAAAGTACCAAAATCCGCTCAAAAATCTTAAGCCTTATCAGACCGTCCAATTCCCTGTTTTTGCAGACATCCTCCAAAGAACTTCCGTGAGCGGTCGCAAACACGGCACAGCCGCTCACTCCGGCATGTAAAATTGCCTGCGCATCGCTCTCCTTCCCAATCTCGTCAATTGCAATCACGCGCGGCGAAAACGTCCGCACCAATACACCGATACCATGTCCCTTGTCACCGCCTGTAACCACATCCGTACGCGCACCGCAGTCTAGTGTCGCACCGCCCCGGTACGCTCCGGCAAGCTCTCCCCGCTCGTCTATCACACCGACATTACATCCGCAAAAGCCATACTCCCCATCCGACACAATGCGGATAAGATCCCGAAGAAGCGTTGTCTTTCCAATCCCTGGCGGCGATATAATCAATGTGCTGCACGGAGCTCCCCTGCCGCACACACCGTGCAGATACGGCGCTGCCGCCTTTGCAATTCCCTTCTTCTCGTGCGCAATGCGAATATTGATATAGCGGATATACTTTGCAAGATACCCGCCGTCAACCCGCGTAATTTCCCCCGTAATTCCCACGCGGTGTCCGCCCTCCACGGCTAGAAACCCCTGTCTTCGCTCCTCGTCATATGCATACACCGAATCGTGGCACAGGTAGCGGAAAATGTCCTCTAACTCCCGCTCTCCATACACAAAAGGCAGTACGATTTCCCGCTCCGTAATCACCCTGACCTTTTGATTTACCCGTATTCTGATTTCCCGCACCGCATTTACATCTAATCCAAGCGTTGTCCAACTCTGTCGCAGCCGCTCGGGAAAAAATTTTGCCAATTCCACGTCCTCACCACCTTTGTCCTTATCTCAATATATGTCCGCATACGGGAAATATTACAAAAAGATACGGTACAAAACGAACAGAGTACAATCGAGTAGGGAAGAACCATCTTCCCCTACTCGCCGCGCGACCCGTGCGCCGCCTTAGCGGCATACTTCCTCTGCACGGGTCTGCGCATAAAAAAAAGACAGCCTGAAAACAGACTGTCCTAAAATACAAACGTTATTTAGTTTTGTGCCACATCCTTCATGGAAAAACTGATTCTTCCCATTCTGTCCTTGCCAAGGCATACCACCGTAACCGTATCGCCAAGTGTCAAAACATCCTCAATATGGTTAATGCGCTCCTTCGCAATCTTGGAAATATGAACCATGCCCTCCTTACCGGGTGCAAACTCGATAAACGCGCCGAATTCCTTGATGCTCACAACCTTGCCCTTAAAGATCTGACCTTCCTCAAAGTCTGTCGTGATAATGTTAATCATTTCACAAGCCTTATCCATCATCGCCTGGTCCGTACCGCAGATGCTCACAAAGCCGTCATCCGAAATATCAATCTTAACGCCTGTCTGATCAATAATCGCGTTAATGGTCTTACCTCTTTGACCAACCACATCGCCAATCTTCTCCGGATCAATCTTTGTCTGAATAATCTTCGGCGCATACTCGCCAACCATCGGTCTTGGCTGAGCGATGCACGGTATCATAATCTCGTTTAAGATATACATTCTCGCATCCTTTGTCTTGGCAATCGCTTCCTCGACAATCGGTCTTGTCAGACCGTGAATTTTAATATCCATCTGAATTGCCGTGATACCGTCCTTCGTACCTGCCACCTTAAAGTCCATATCGCCAAAGAAGTCCTCAAGACCCTGAATATCCGTCAATACAATATAATCATCATCCGTATCCCCCGTCACAAGACCGCATGAGATACCTGCTACCGGCTTCGTAATCGGCACGCCTGCTGCCATCAGGGACATGGTTGACGCACAGATAGACCCCTGTGATGTCGATCCGTTTGACTCAAATGTCTCCGAAACCGTACGGATTGCATACGGGAAATCCTCCTCCGAAGGAAGTACCGGCACAAGCGCTTTCTCCGCAAGCGCTCCATGTCCGATCTCGCGGCGTCCCGGTCCTCTTGAAGGCTTTGTTTCACCGACAGAATAAGACGGGAAATTATAGTGATGCATATAACGCTTATTCGTCTCGTTCTCGTCCAGTCCGTCAATTCTCTGAACCTCTGACAACGGCGCAAGCGTCGTAACCGTACAAATCTGTGTCTGTCCGCGCGTAAACATTGCGGAACCATGTACTCTCGGAATAATATCCGTTTCAGCCGCAAGCGGACGGATCTGCGTAACCTTTCTGCCGTCAGGACGCTTCTGATCCTTCAAAATCATTTTTCTGACAGTCTTCTTCTGATACTGGTAAATTGCCTCGCCAAGGATTGCAAGCCACTCCTCGTTGTCGGCAAACGCTTCCTCAAGACGCTCGGTAATCTTTTTTATGTTCTCTTCCCTTACCTGCTTCTCGTCCGTAAACACCGCACCTTCCATCTCCTCGGGAGGAACGATTTCTTTAATCCTTGCAAACATCTCCTCAGGAATTGCACAGCTTGTATATTCATGCTTTGCCTTACCGACCTCTGCCACAATCTGATTGATAAATGCAATGATAGTCTGATTGATTTCATGGCACTTATAAATTGCCTCAATCATTTTGTCCTCGGGAACCTCATTTGCCCCCGCCTCAATCATAATCACTTTTTGGCTTGTCGAGGCAACCGTAAGCTGCATATCGCCGTTTTTCCACTGCTCCTGATTGGGATTTACAACAAACTCACCGTCTACAAGACCCATCTGCGTCGTCGCGCACGGTCCGTCAAACGGAATATCCGAAATTGAAGTCACGATCGCCGAACCAATCATTGCCACCAGCTCCGGACGGCACTGCGGATCTACGCTCATAACCATATTGTTTAATGTCACGTCATTTCTGTAATCCTTCGGGAACAGCGGACGCATCGGTCTGTCGATCACACGGCTTGTCAAAACCGCATTCTCACTCGCCTTTCCCTCTCTCTTGTTAAAGCCTCCCGGAATCTTGCCCACCGAATAAAGCTTCTCCTCATACTCAACGGAAAGCGGGAAGAAATCAATCCCGTCCCTTGGCTTGTCCGAAGCCGTTGCCGTACAAAGCACCGTCGTATCACCGTAATGCATCAATGCCGCACCGTTTGCCTGTGCCGCCACCCTGCCGATGTCCACGGTAAGCGTACGCCCCGCAAGTTCCATACTGTATGCCTTGTAGGACTTGTCTTTCTTTTCACTGAATGTCATGTATTCCATCGCATATCTCCTTCTTTGAACTTATGGTTAAAAAGGGGCGGATATATACCCACCCCTCCAAAATCTCCTATTATTTTCTGAGACCAAGCTTTTCAATCAGAGCACGATACCTTTCAATGTCGGTTTTCTTTAAATATCCGAGTAAACCACGTCTCTGACCTACCATTTTCAAAAGACCTCTTCTTGAGTGGTGATCCTTCTGATTTACCTTCAAATGCTCTGTAAGCTCCTGTATTCTTGCCGTCAATACGGCAATCTGAACCTCCGGTGAACCGGTATCGCCGGGTGTTCTCGCATACTCGTTAATAATTGCTGTTTTCTTTTCCTTTGAAATCATTCTTCATTCCTCCATTAATCTTTCTTACGCAACCGCCAAAAACCAAGCGCGGGTTGGAGCCTCCCTTTGCTGAGCATCGGCTGATTTTGCTTTTGTCCGTGTGGTTTTTACAACACACTTAAAAAGTATATCACACTAATTTGGCAGATGCAACTAATAATGTAAATTTTCTTGTTGCAAAATTTCTTATTACACCTAATATCATTTTCAATGCCAAAGCCTTGTGATAATCTTTTTCACCTTATCTTTTCGTAACGAATATGGCTTTATTTTTCTTATCAACTTCAAACGCCGTTTCCGATATACGAATAAATTCGGTTCCTACGGGGGCAGTGATATATTCATAAACATCCCTGTCTAAATCATGACAAACCTCGCCGAGCGACATCAATACAATGTTTTTCACATCCGAATTATAGCGTTCATCCTCATTTCCTGCAAAAAATGTCCATCCGCTGTCTGCCGGATTGTTTGGCTCACGTCTGTACATAAAGCCGACTTTCCAGCCTTCCTCTACAATTCTCCTGGAAACAAGTGCGCCCTGATTCATGAGCACGCGCATTTTTTTAATTTCATCATACCGACTTTTATGATTCAAAAAAGTATTCCTCATTTCATCGCTGACAGGGATGTCGGTGCAGAGGCTTTCAATATTTGCATTCCATTTGCCGCTGTCCTCTGCCTGATGTCTCAAAAGCACAGCCAAATCCAGCAATTGTTCCTCTCCGCACTCAATACGGGTATACACCTCCTTGCACATATTCTTTCCGGCATTGTCAAAAACAATCACCTGCACCGTTCCATCTCGATAAAGCAGAAGCTTCACAGCGCCCATTTTTGCCTCATCATCATAAAACATCATAAAAGGCGGCAGCTTGTCATTGACATACCATTCAAATTCGGTTCCATCCTTACTGTTCATAAAATAAACCGCCCCGTTTTCTTCCAAATCGCTGGATTTTACCTGTGGCAAATACTGTTCCTTGTTCTGTTCCATAATGATTTTAATTTCATTTAAAATCACATTCATACTAAATCCCTCCGTTTCACATCGTCCGTTGTAATTATCATTATCTATTCTACGATTGTCGGTCTCCTATTTTCTTCCCCTCTACGGGTTTGCTTTTCTGCTCGATAACTGAAAATTTGCCGTTCTGTTTCTTCCATTCTACCACAATTCCGAGAGCGTGAAAATAGAGAGATTTCTAAGCCAATTTCTTACCTTTCGGATTATACGGTACAGGCGGTCAAAAAAGTGTAGACTTGAAATAGTTTATCGATGAACAGCATATTGAAAACAGAAAGTGAACGGAAACTACCATAAATATGCTTTTTACCAATTATCTTTGGACCTAAGCAGCTTTGAAACAGTCACTTCGCCGCACCAACACCGCGCAGAGCACCATCGTCACCGCCTCCGTCACCGGCGCGGCAAGCCACACGCCCGTCATGCCAAAATACGCAGGAAGCACAAAAATACAGGCAAGCAGCACCACAAACCCCCGCGACAGGGAAATCAGCGCAGACGCAAGCGCATTTCCAACCGCAGTAAAATAAAACGACGTAATGGCATTCATGCCGCAAAAGAAAAAGGACACCGTAAAAATCAACATCCCCGAGCGTACCATCTCCTGAATTGTGATATTTTTCACAAAAAGACCGCCGTACCAGTCCGCAAGCGCTGTCATCATCAAAAAGAGCGCCGCGCCGATTGCAAACACAAGCCTGTTCGTCCGCCTCCGCAAACGCCTTGCCAGCCCGCCCTCTTTCGCGCCAAAGCAAAAGCTGACCAGTGGGCTTACGCCTTGTCCAAAGCCCACCACGACCATACTGAACACATAGGAAACATATCCCACAATCGTAAATGCCGTCACGCCGTCCACGCCAATCCGCCGCATAATCACAAAATTGTACGCAAACATGGCAATCCCCGTTGACATCTCACCAATAAACTCTGAGCTTCCGTTTAACAGCGTTTTCACACAGACCGCCGCAGAAAACGAAAATGCCCCAAGTCGGTAAACCGTTGCTTTTTTGATAAAATAATACAACAGACAGCCAAACGAAACCGCCGCAGACAAAAGCGACGCTACGGCAATCCCCGCAATTCCAACGTGCAAAACCGCCGCAAACACATCATCCAAAACAACATTCAGCAGTACGCTGACAACATTGACCTTCATAAAAAACTGCGGATTTCCCTCGCCGCGGATAAACATGCCAAGACACGAATTGACCACCATCAAAATCAGCTCCGGCAGCAAAATCACGTAATATGACTTAAAATATTCCCGCACCTGCCCCTGTGCGCCCAAAATATCAAGCATCGGCTCAAAAAATAACACCACTGCCGCACCCGTCAGAACGGCAAAGACCACCGTCGTCGCAACAGTCTGCCGAAAAGTCTGACAGCACGCCGACTGCTCCCCCGCCCCGAATGCTATTTGCGCAAGCGCAGCGCCGCCGACAGACACCATTAAGCCGATTGACAAAAACAGATATATAATCGGCAGCCCTAAATTCACCGCGGCAATGCCCTCCGCTCCAACGTAATTTCCGACAAAAAAGCCGTCCGCCACCGTAATCAGCGAAGTGAGCAGCATCGCAACAATGGCGGGAACCGAAAACCGCAGAATTGTCGCCGTCGTGTTTTGTCTAACTGTTTCCAAATCCATAATAAAACCTCCTGACATGATATTTTCTTTGAAACAAGAACTATCATATCAGGAGGTCAAAATATAAACTTCTGAATTTGTGCTTTTTAAAAAGTCAATTTCAGTACCGCCTCTTGTCTTTTGGGAACTTCATTTTGTTGAAACCAGCCAAACTACGATTTCACCGGCAGACAAATATCCAGCTCCATATACCCCGATTTTTCATCTACCATACGGTAAATGTCAAACCCGCTGCGGTCGTCCAGCACATACCCCGCCTGCGGCAGCCACACGGTAAAAATCGTCTGATACGCCGCATAAATATGCTTTCCCAGTCCCTTGTAGGCGTACACCGCGCACTTCCCGCCCGCTATCGTGCAAGTATTCTCAAACGGCACGTCACCAGCGATACTCATGCAAATATCGTACAGACAACCATCCTTGTCCGTAATCGCGGGATCGTCAAACGTCCGTTCAAAAAACAGCGTATCGTCCGTTATATACTCCCTGTATTTTTCCATAAAATCATGCCACTGCCCGCTCAGATAGCGGTAGCTGCCAATTCTGCGCTCATATATCACATCATAATCCGGCAGCATCTGCACCGTCATTTTTTTGTCACATTCTGCAAAGCTCTCCATTTGACTGGCTGTATTGTGAAAAAACGGGTGCCGTATCGTCGTTTCATAACAGTTTCTGCGAAAATTGACCGGATTAGTCTGATACTGTTGCCGAAACAGCCAACTGTAATTGGACGGACTATACCCAAACGCATATCCAATGTCCGTAACGCTGCGCCCCCGCTCCACCTTCAGCCGGAACGCACTCTGCTCTAGCTTCAGCCGCTTAATAAACGCATACACGCTCTCCCCCGTCTGCTCCTTAAACATTCTGCTGAAATGATACTTGGAAAAATGACAGTGCGCCGCCACGTCCTCCACCGACAACTCCTCGCCGATATGTTGCAAAATATAATCAATCGCATGGCTGACTGTTTCGTTTGTAATCGTAACCATTCATTATTCCTTTCAATTGTCTGGATTCCTTTTAAAAACAAAAGCAAATTTTTCACTTTATATTCCGGAAGCTTATCAATAATCTGTCGTTTTCTCACATCATAAACCTTCCCTCCAGCACTTGTCAATCTTACCATACATTGCAAAAGCACCCCATTTATGATACAATCACCCTAACAATCGAGTGGGCAAATAAGCTACTCACCATAAGAAACCGGAGGAATACGCCTATGAGATTATTACAGGAATGGTACACCCAGGAAACCTTAGACAGTGAAGAAGAAAAATTTCACCGCCCGCTCAGCGACGAGCAGCTCTTTTTCCACGCAGTCAGCTCCGGCGACATCGACTTCGTGCGGCAAAACTGCAAGGAAAAGAAATTTATCGAAACGGACGGCGTCGGTCTTTTGTCCCGCGACGACGTGACCAACCTCAAATACCACTTTGTCATCACGACAGCGTTCGTGACAAGACTCTGCGTCGAGGCAGGCATGGAGCTGGAACAGGCATTTCGACTAAGCGATTTCTACATTCTCAAGCTTGACAGCCTGAACACCACCGCATCCGTCGCAGAGCTCCATGACCGCATGGTCCTTGATTTCACGGGAAAAATGCGTTTTTTAATCCGAAATCAGGGCGCATCAAAGCCCATTATCACCTGCATTGATTACATTTACGCCCACATTACGGAGCGGATTACAATTGAGGACCTCGCCGAATATACCGGCCTCTCCGCAAGCTACCTCTCCCGTCTTTTCAAAAAAGAAACCGGCGTGTCGGTAAGCGATTACGTGCGCGAAAAGAAAATTGAAAAAGCGCAGCATTTATTAAAATACTGCGACTACAGTTTAATCGAAATTGCAACTTACCTGTCGTTTTCTTCCCAAAGCCATTTCATACAGCTTTTTAAAGAATTTACCGGCATGACGCCCAAAAAATACCGCGACCTCCACTCCCGCGAAACTTGGAATGTAACAAACGAGTAGCGGGAAACAGAAATCAAACGGCAGGAGGAACTGCTTAACCTCCTGCCAGTCTTTCAATCAATGCAAGAATACGCCCCGCGCAGCAGCGGATTTCGTCCTCCGAAAGCAGTCCCTGCGCATATGCCGCACGGATATTTTCCGCATCTTTGCGGTTTCCCGGCATAATAATATCATTTCCTGCCGCAACGCACTGCCACGGCACACTCCCGTCCTTTGGAACCGTCGTATTCCAGTCCGACATAATAATCCCCTCAAAGCCCCACTCACCGCGCGCAACCGTTGTACAAAGATCCCGGCTGTTTGCCGTATGGACGCCGTTTATGCAGTTATAGGAAGACATGATTGCCGCCGGCGCGCTTTCCTTTACCGCAATCTCGAATCCGCGCAGGTAAATTTCCCGCAGGGCGCGCTCTGAAACGCGCGCGTCAACTGCCATTCTGTTGTCCTCCTGATTGTTGCAGGCAAAGTGCTTGATTGTCACGCCGCATCTTTTATTGCTTTGTACACCAGCTGTCACTGCCGCTGCCATCATACCGGACAAAAACGGGTCCTCCGAATAATACTCGAAATTTCTCCCGCACAAAGGATTTCTATGGATATTCATGCCGGGAGCAAGCCACAAGTCAATCTGAAACTCCTCCATCTCAACTGCTATGGCGCTGCCAAACCGTTTCATGAGCGCCGTATCCCATGTCTGCGCCAATGCCGTTCCGACCGGAAACGCCGTACAATACTGATAATACCAGTCCGCATCCTCATGCGCTTCCACCTCTTCCAAAAAGCCGTTTTCGAGCGAGCCAAGAACTCCTGTTCCGTATATGGTATCCGTCTTGCGGTCGACCGCATAATTTTGCCGTAAACGCAGTCCTGCCGGACCGTCTGCCATCACCAAAGCACGTTTTCCGTAATGCGCAAGCGCCCCCGTCGTTTCCCCGGCAGATCCCGGTACGGAAATTCCTGCTGCGCCAAGCATACCGCCCTCCTGTGACAGCTTTCCATATAAAAGCGGTATCAGCTCCTCAACAGCATACCCCTTCGCAACCGGAGTCTGAACCTCCTTTCGCACTTCCTTTTGCGGCACAAAGTCAAGCTGCAAAACCCCTTGCGCCTTTGCCTGCGCAAGATACTCCTGCGCTTTGCGTTTTCGCGTTTCGGGTGCCCAAAGCTCCTCAAATCCTGCCTTTTTCGGGCAAATGGCGCTTGTCTCCTCCAAAATAACCTGCTCCTTAACCGAAAGCAAAGCTGCGGGCTGCAAGGACGCCAAATGGCTCCCCACCCATATACCGTACACTCCCTGCTCAATCGTCCATGCATGGAGCTGCTCCGAAAAGCCTGCAAGCTGCTTTTGGTCAATTACAACGCTAAGCTGCTGCGTTTCCCCGGGGCGCAGTGTTTTTGTCTTTGCAAAGCCGATAAGCCTGCGCAGTTCCTTTGCCAGTCCCTCCTGCGGCAGGACCGCATAAACCTGCACAACCTCTCTGCCGGCATACATCGTTCCTGTATTTTGTACCGTGACTTCTACCTCAAACCCCGTTTCCGTCCTGCGAACCCCTTGCGTCGCTATCGAAAAGTCCGTATAAGAAAGCCCGTATCCAAACGGAAAGAGCGGTTGAATATCAAAACTGTCAAAGTAACGGTATCCGACATAAATGCCCTCTCTGTATTCGTCATATTCCAAATTTTTGTTCAGATAGCCGAACGTTTCGGCAGACGGATAATCCGCATAGTGCCTCGCCCAAGTCGTTGTGAGCCTGCCGCTTGGCGTTACATCTGCGAAAAGCACATCTGCCACCGCATGACCGCCCTCCTGACCGGGCAGGGAACAATGCAGGATTGCCCTGATATTTTGTGCCTCCTGCAAAATCCCCGTCAGCTCTATCGGCGCGCCGACATTTAAAATCAGTACGATTGGAAGATTTTGTCCGTTTAAAAACAGAAGGTCCTCCCGCTCCGCTGCGCTTAAATAATAATCGCCTTCTTCCCTGCGGCGATCCTTTCCTTCCCCGGAGATTCGGCTGATGACATAAACCGCTGCCGCCGCCCCTTCCATATCATCAGCCGCTATGCTGCGCCCTGTCGGCATGACAAACGGATTTGCCGCATAAGCGTCAAAGGGATTTTCCATGCCCTTTGCGTCCGCCAGTATCTTTTCCTTCCACGCAGCCCTTGCGTGCGCATAACGCCTCTCGTAATCCGTCAGCCAGTCCTTACTTGTAACGTGTATACCTGCGTCCGTAAGTCCTTGGTATATGGAAACTGTTTCCCGGTTGTTGACATCTCCTGAGCCAATACCTCCCTTGACAGTCTTTCCTGCTCCGGCTCCAAACAGCGCAATCGCCTTAGACCGTTCCAGCGGGAGAATGTCTTCGTTTTTTAAGAGCACAATCCCCTGCGCCGCTGCCTCCCGTGCAAACATGCTATGTATCATTTCCCGCTGTGAAGGATTTTGTGTCAGCGTACCGCTGTGAATTTTGTTTTTTTCTGTCATAGCTTCACCCATTCTTATCCCTTAACGCCTCCAAGCGTCACACCTGCAATAATATATTTTGACAAAAGCAGATAGACAAGGATAATCGGCACAATCGCCACCATAATCATCATGTAAATCTTACCCATGTCAAAGTTCATGTAATCCGCGCCGCGCAGCATGGCAATTAAAATCGGCACCGTCATTTTGTCCTTTGATTGAATGACCAACGCAGGAACGAAATAATTGTTCCAAGAACCGACAAACGTAAAGATTGCCTGCACCGCGATTGCCGGTTTCATAATCGGAAGGACGATTTGGTTAAATGTCCGAAACTCCTTCGAGCCGTCAATTCTTGCCGCCTCCACCAAAGACAGCGGCAGCGATGACTGCAGATAACTGTACATAAAATAAAATACGGACGGTGACGCAATCGACGGGATAATCAGCGGCAGCAGGGAATCATACATGCCCATTTTCGTAATCAGCCGCAAAAAGCCCATTGCCGTTACCTGCGTCGGCATGACAAGAATTGCCATGATAAACGTAAACGCGATTTTCTTTAATTTGAAATCATACGCGTACAATCCGTATGCCGTGAGCGATGAAAAATAAGTACAAATTGCCGCACAGCTTCCTGATACGATGAGGCTGTTTAAAATACCCCTTATCATCGGAAACGTTCCGTCGTTTGCCACATTTTTTAAATTCTGCCAAAAGTGACCTCCCGGAAGCGCCGAAAAGCCTTTTTGCAAATCCGCGTGCGAGCGCGTCGCATTGACAAATAAGATATAGAAGAAAAACAGGCACATAAACGATAAAATAATCAGAACTACATGTGCAAAAATACTGCGCAGAGCGCTTAATGTTTTTGAATTCATACGTTTTATCTCCTTCCCGCTTTCCGCTTTTTCCTTGCAGCAGCCTTAGAACCGTCCGAATCATCATCATTTGTCATGCGGTAAACGATAAAGCACAAAATGCCGCTTACAATAAACAGATATACCGACAGCGAACCTGCCATACCATAGTTTTTACTCTTCAAATGACTGTTCAGGAACATAATCAGCGTCATGGACGTACGGTCGGGATTTCCCTGTCCGTTTGTCAAAATCTGCGGCACGTCAAACATCTGCAGTCCGCCGATAATGGACGTAATCAGCGTGTATGCCAAAATCGGGCGGATAAGCGGAAGCGTGATATGGAAAAACCGCTGCGTACTGCTGCACCCGTCAAGCTCCGACGCCTCAAAAATATCCGGGCTGATACCCATAATCGCCGCCATCAGCATAATCGTCGTATTACCAAACCACATCAGAAAATTCATCAGTCCAACCAACGACCGTGTTCCAAACACTGAGCCCATAAAATCAATTGCATGGTCCGTAAGCCCCATCGACATCAGAATGGAATTCATCGGTCCGTTTGTCGAAAACAGCGTGAAAAACAACATTGCAAATGCCGATGCCATAATCAGGTTCGGAAGGTAGATAACCACTTTAAAGAACTGCTTGCCGTGAAGCTTTAAGCGCGCGTCCACAAACCACTGTGCAAGCAAAAGCGCAATCACAATCTGCGGGACAAATCCGATTAGCCACAAAATCAGCGTATTTCCCGCATACTTTATCATATCGGTCTGCAGCAGGCTGGCATAATTTTGGAATCCGACAAAATTCGGACCAATCTCCTTAATTCCCGAACGGTAGTATTCGTAGAAGCTGTAGCGAATAGTATCAATCAAAGGAATAAAGGAAAAAATGAAAAAAGCTGCAAAAAACGGAAGAATGAAAATATATCCCCATTTTGCATAATCAATCTTTTTACGTTTTTGTTTCATATGCTATCATTCCCTTCTTTTATATAGGGGAAACGCTGATTAAAGCGTTTTCCGCGCCGAATTTACGCTGCGAAGCAGCAACTTCCTTTGTAAATTCGTGTGCATTCTGCACGCCTAACGGAGTATTGATTTCATCAATGCTCTCTTAGGCATACTGCGGTGCGCAAACGCACCGCAGTAAATCGTCAGATACTTTTTTTATTGCGGCCATTGTACCTCGGTAATTTCCGGATAACGCTCAATAATTGCCGTCTCAAAGTTTGCCTTTGCCTTGTCAAAGTCAACCATTCCCTGAAAATAATCGCTGAATGAATTTTGGATTAATTCCACGCAGCCCTGGTCGTAAGCGGAAAGCGGTGCAATCACGATATTTTCCGCAACCGGAGAGAAATACTTAAATGGATTTTGTCCGCCGAGGAATTCAGAAGAAAAGTTCTTGTCGTCCGTAGCCGCCTTTCTCATGCTGCTCTGCGTATTGGTAAAGTCCGTCTTTTCCTGTGAAATCTTTAACAGATTGTCCGTATCTGCAGTTACTGCCATGATAATGTCCTTTACATGCTGCGGATTGTCCGTACCTGCACACGCATGCACATAAGAACCGCCCCAGTTGTATTCCTGCGGAGGATTTGTTACCGCCCACATGCCGTCCCCGCCGTCCCAGTTGGGCTTTAACGTAAAATCAATGCCCCATGCCGGAAACAGGAACGCAAACACCTTTGAAGAAGAGCCCATCGCCTGATTCCAGTCGGAATTCCACTGTCCCTTCACGGTTTTGTCCAAATAACCTGCGTCCACCCATTCCTTGGAATCATTAATCCAGTTCATAATCTTTTGGTCAACCTTAATTACGGTTTCGCCCGGTGCAACCCACGGCGCGTCAATGCTGTTGCCGTAAAGACGGAATGTGTCCGCATACGACGCAAACGTATAATAACCTTTTGCCTTCAGCTCGCCTGCCGTCACCTTAATTGTATCCCAGTCCTTCACCTTCGCGCCGATTTCCTCGGGGTCGTCCGTACCGAACACCTCTTTTGCAATGTCGCGGCGGTATACAATCAGTCCAGGGCAGCACTGCCATGTTGAACCTCTCTGCACGCCGTTCTCGTCAGACGCCGTTACTTTTGTAAAACTGTACTGATCCGCAAGATCCGTATCGGGATTGATGCCAAGGTCTGTTAAAGGCATTGCAACGTCCGCCTCCGCATCGGTGTATTTATTTACATAATCTGTTTCTGATAAGAAAATGTCAACCTTGTCGTCCGCCGCAGCGCTTGCCTGATTGAGCAGCGCCTCGTCAAGCTTTTGCTGATAAACGCCGTCCTGATTGGGATTGATAATCCAGTGTATTTCCGTTCCGTCTTTTAAGATAGTCACCGTTCCGTCCGCAGACGTTTCCTTCACCTCGGGATAAACCAGTTCCACGCGCTCACGAAACTCGTTGTTCCAGCTGTAGATGTTGATAATCTTGCCCTCGTCCGTAGCTGACGCTGTACCCGAGCCGCCCTGTCCGCCGCAGCCTGCCAGTGCGCCTGCCGCAAGCGCTGTCATTAATACGATACTGACTAACTTCTTTTTCATGTTTCATTCCTCCTATTACTTTATTTTTCATTTCTTTGATTGCTTTGTTACAACCATCTTAAACGTTTTCTGCCCTGCAATATATCAAAATGCCACAAAAAATGTCAAATTCATGTCGTTTCTTTGTCATCTTTTTTACATTTCTTTTATTACATTATTATGAAATCTCCAACACGATTTCTGAATTTGCTTTCAGCAGCTTTGCCGGAATATAATTATCCTCCAGCTCCACGCCGTCCACGGTCATCTTATGGAAACCGCTCTCCGAATGCTTCGGATTACGCACTGTGATATGTAAATGGCTGCCCCTGAAATCCTTGTCAATTTCAAAGAACTCCCACGCCTTTGGAACGGAGGGCGCAATCCGCAGACCATAAAAATCAGGACGCATTCCCAAAATTCCCTCGACACAGCCTACCATCACCGTCGACGCGGTTCCTGTCAGCCAGTGCACATGCGAACGCCCGAAATGCGGGCTTGCCTTCCCTTCCGTAAACTGCCCGTAACAATACGGCTCCAGCCTGCGGATTTCCGCCCTGTCATTCTGCGCTGCCGGCGCGTTCTCCATAAAATACTCAAACGCACGTTCTCCATGCCCGCGCAGCGCCTCCGCCAAAATAATCCAACCCTGCGACTGGGAAAAAATCCCCGCGTTTTCCTTCGTTCCGGCATTGTAAATCACTGCAAGCGCCCCGTCAAACGCATGGCTGTGGTACGGCGGATTCATCAAAATCGCTCCAAATTCCGTATTCAACTGCCGATAAACCTGCTCCAGTGCCAAATCCGCCTGTTCCTTTGTCGCCAGTCCGCTGATGACCGACCAGCTCTGCGGATTGAGCCACAGATTTGCCTCCAAATCGGTCCGCTTTCCGATGACCTCCCCCTGCTGCGTAAATCCGCGGATAAAGCGGTCTTCATTCCAGCACAATTCCTGTATCAGGCTGCCAAGCTTTTCCTGACATGTATCCAAATATTGAATATATTCGCTGTCCTCCTTATGCTGCGCAAACAGTCTTAAAATCGTCATTGCATAGTAAAACTGGAATGCCACAAAGCTCGACTCTCCGTCCGCCCCAAGGCGCAGGCAGTCATTCCAGTCCGCATACAGTCCTGCCGGCATTTTGTGCGGTCCCAAATGGTTCATGGAAAACGAGACAGCACGTTTTAAGTGCTCATACACCGTCGCTTCCCCCTTGTTGGCAAACGGAATGACTTCGTCAATAAAGGAAAGGTCTCCCGACTCGCAGACGTATTTATAAACTGTCGGGAACAGCCAAAGCGCATCGTCCGCACGGTACGCCGGGTGTCCCGTTTCCTTCACATAAGACGCATCGTCCGGCGTATCCTCATGTCCGGCATTATGCGTAAACTTCACAAGCGGAAGCCCGCCGCCGTTGTCCACCTGCGCAGAAAGCATAAAACGGATTTTTTCCACCGCCATTTCCGGCGCAAGGTGAATGACTCCCTGAATGTCCTGCACTGTATCCCGGTAGCCGTAGCCGTTGCGCAGACCGCAATATGTAAACGACGCGGCGCGCGACCATATAAAGGTCATAAAACAGTTGTAGGCATTCCATGTGTTTATCATGGTGTCAAACTCGGGACTTGGCGTTTTGACTTGGAAATGCGAAAGCTTTCCGTGCCAGTAGGTAATCAGCTCCTGCTGCTCTTTTTCACAGACTTCTTTGGGATTTTCATACCGTGCCAAAATCTCCTGCGCCTGCGCGCTGTCTTTCATTCCCAGTACAAACGCAAGGCATTTTGTCTCATTTGGCGCAAGCTCAATGCCTGCCGTCAGCGCACCGCAACCGTTTTCGTTGTAGCTAAGCGCACCGCCCAAGTCCCCGTTTATCACGCCGACCGGATTGCCATAGCCGTGATACCTTCCGAGAAACGCCTCCCTGTCGCCGCAGTATGAGGAAACATCAGCCCCCGCAAGCCCGAAAAAGCGCTCCACGACAATCTTGTCGTCCACGTCCTTACCTTCCTCAAGACTGTCCAAATTGCCATGTATCCTCTGACAAATCCGGTTGCCCTGAAAGACCGTGCGCGTAATAAACTGCGAATACTGTAAATTCACCTGATCCTGCTCATAATTGCTGTTGTTTGTAAATTCCGCATAGCCCGTAATGTTTAACGCTCTTGTGCGCTCCGAATTGTTTGTCACTTGAATGCACCAGACCTCATACTCCTTGTCAAGCGGCACATAGTAAAGCACCTGCGAATGAATGCCGCTATAATCCGCAAGCATTTTCGTATACGCCGTTCCGTGACGGCACTCGCTTCTGTAATCGTTTAAGTCCTTTCCCACAGGCTGCCACGACGCGGACCAATAATCCTTTGTTTCCTTGTCCTGCAAATAAATATAACGCCCCGGACGGTCAAAATCGTTAAAGATATAACGAAGTATTCTGCCGTTTGCGCCGGACTTTGCGAAGCTGTAGCCGCCTGCGTTATTGGAAATCACCGCGCCATACGCAGGAGAGCCTAAATAATTTGCCCACGGAGCGGGCGTGTCCGGTCTTACAATGACATATTCGCGTTTTTCATCATCAAAATATCCGTAATTCATTGTTCTGTCTTGCTCCTTCCTTATTTTAAAAAATCTTAATTTTCTTCCTGTTTCGCGCCCAGCTCTGCCTCGATTGTATGTACCGTATCCGACAAAGACACAATCGTTTCCCTGTCAAGGACTGCCGAGCTGTCCAAAACCGTTCCACATTCCTGTCCGTCGCAAAATACCTTTTTGACCGCGTATTCCCCGTAAGAAAGCTTTTGCGGATTTTTATAAACCACTTCAAATTCCTTTTGCGCAAAATGGAAACAAATCTTCGCATTTCCCTGCGCGTCAAACTGCTCCGCGCACAGCTTCGGACATAGCACCATATCGCCAAGCGCGCCGCGCACGCCGAACACCTGTGTGACAACCGTGAGCATATACCAGCTTGCGGCACCCGTTAAATAATGGTACATTCCCCTGCCCGATCCGTTAAAATATTCCGGTATGCCCGGGTAAATCCGGCTTGTATCAAAGTTCATCGCCGCGTCCGCAAGCGTCTGCAGCGCCTTGTAGCCTTCCTTTACAAATCCGCGCTGATACAGTGCGTTCGCGTACATTACGGTCATGTGTGAAAAGACCGCCCCGTTCTCCTTCTCCCCGTACGCAAAGCCGAACATTCTGCCCAAATCAAATTTCAGCTCCCCGAAATCCGTATTCAAACGATACCCGCCGATTTCCTTCTGATACAGATAACGATCGGCGCTCCTGCAGATTTTTTCTACTTGCTCCTTCGTCGCGGTTTCGCTCATGATTGCAAACACCTGTCCGGTCAGAAGCATACGCACGCCGTTCTCAAAATAGCCCTCCACACGCGCCTTGTTGTTGTCATAATAGCTGTTAAACCAGCCCTCGTCCTCATGCTGCGCCTGCGAAATCCACTCCGTCCTTCGGATATGCTCCGCCAGCCACTGCGCCTTATGGTATAAATTCTGTGCCAGTTCCTTCGTCGAAACGCTTATCCGCTCCCCGCTGATGTTGTGTTGACAGCTTTGCAGATAACGTTGTAGCAGCTCCTGCTTTGCCCCAACGTCCTCGTAAAGCGCACCGTCGTCCGCCAAAAGCACCTCAAGCTCCGCTAAAACCGCTATCTCCTGCCAGTCGGGCTGCTCTGACAACTGCTCCAAAAGCTGCGCAAGCTGCAGCAGGTTGCCCGCGTACGCACAGGTAAATGCCACACTTTCGCCGTTTTCTGCTGCCATATCCAACGCATCGTTCCAGTCCGCTCCGCGCAGACGGATATGATTATGCGCCCCCACCTCATAAAACGCGCACAAATGTTCTAACAGCAAATGCTCTAAAATACTGCCCTCATACACCGCGCCATTTTCGTCCTTCTGCCGCAGTCCGTACGAGGTGTCCCACGCGCTGTCCAAGCCGCCGCCGCGCTGCATCTGCCCGTCCTTAAAATACGGCGCCTGTTCCTTCAAAACCGCGGTATCTCCCGTTTGGTCAATGTATAGCTTTGTCGTCATAAACGGCCATACGCCGTGGTCCATCCACACGCGCGCAATCCCGTTTCTGTCCGCTACAAAGACGCCCTGTTCTTCTCCGATAATCGTAGCGTTGGTGCCGTCAATCCGCACGCCTCCGTAATTGTCCAAAATCATCTTCCGTACACCGCAAGGGTCCATAATCAGAAGCGACAGGCAGTCCTGCCACAAATCGCGCCAGCCTCTTCCGCCTCTGCCATAGTCGTGGTGCGGCAGAAAAGAGCACCCGTAAATCCGCCGTAATATCGGCTGAAAGCTAATCCAGCGAAGCAGATTGTCATAGCGCACATCTCCCGTGTCATAGCGCACATTTACCTTCTGCTGCCAGTAATCGCGCGTCTTTGCAAATGCCGCCCGAACCTTCCCTTTGCTGTCATAACCGGACAGGATATGCTCGATTTCGTCCTCCTGCGCAGTCACTCCCATAACAATGGTATACGACACACTTGCGTTTGGCTCTAAAACAATCGTCTCAAACCGCAGCCCCCCAAGCGCCTCTTTTCCTGCAAAGCGCTGTCCGCCGGGAACGCCGTCCCCATTTTGGAGAACTTTGCGCGGGTGGGTAAAGCTTCCGCCCTCGCCGATATAGTCCTGTGCAACCGGATAAAAATCCTTCGGCTTTTCCCCTGTTCCACTCACGCCGCACACAAAATACGTCAATTCATTTTTGCGGTGACCGCGCTCGTCAAACGACAGCGTCGGCTTTACATACACCCCGTAATCCGTCGTTCTGATACGGTGCAGCAGCGAAGTTACGTGCCTATGATCCCTGATATTGTCCGCACTCCTTCCATAAATGGGAATTGCGGCAATCGGCGTGATTGTCTGCGCCGTTTGCGCCATGTTGCAAAGCTCCACATGCATAAGCTCCACATTGTCCCCAAGCGGCACAAACGATGTGACCTGCGCCCTTAGCTGATATTTTTCGGACTGCCTTGTAAGCGCCTGCCACATCAGCCCTGCTGTCAGTTCGCTTTTGTCCTGATTTTTCGTAAATTTCCGGCTCTCCTCCTCAGCGGACGCGCCCACAGCAGACCATGCGCCCACGCCCTCCACATGGCACCAAAAATTGCGTCCCGAGCGGTTATTGTGCAGATTTTCCGCGCTGACAGGCTCCATTAAAAACGCATTCTGATTGGTCTTGATGTCGCCGCCCAAATTCGGGGTAAGCGCACTTTTTATCCCGTTTTCCCCCGCAACCGGAAAATACAGATAACTGTAATTTTCCGGCTGCAGCAGGAAAAACGTTCCGTTCTTATCCGTAAAATGCATTGTTTCCATCAGTCCATACCTCCTGTAATCATTTTTAAACATTTGTTTATTGCCGCAGCAATTTTGTACCTTCATCGGTACAGGCATTCCATTTTAAGAAGTTTCTATTATCTTACTGAATTTCGAAACATGCATATATCAGATTTATGAAAAAAATATCACATAGATGATGTAATATCATTTTCGATTCCTTCCATCTTTCTGCCAAAGACAGGCATTTTTTTCAGAATACAAAATATCTTTAAATAAGAACGCTATAGGAAACAGCCTTATGAACCTTATGAATTTTAGGAACCGAATCACGAAAAGCCGAAAATCGAAAAAGAAACAAAACACCGGTGCAGTTCAAATATCGCAGGTCAAACTCATAAAAGCGGCGCTTTTCGTGCTTCTTTTGACTGCCGCCTTCCTGATTGGCAGAGGAATTGCATATGTCCGATACGAAAAAATAAACGACTGGATTATTCCGGCAAGCGGAAGTGTGTCCTCGGAAAACTGGGGACTTGGGTTCGGGCAGGAAGGCAGCCAGCCCACCGGAAACGCCACCGCCGTCGAACTGCAAAAATACGACACTCACTTTGTGGGCGACAGCAACGAAAAAGTGATTTACCTCACCTTTGACGCAGGCTTTGAAAACGGCAACACACAGCCGATTTTGGACGCACTCAAAAAGCATAACGTACCCGCAACCTTTTTTGTCGTCGGACACTATTTGGAATCCGCGCCCGACCTTGTAAAACAAATGGTGGCGGACGGACACTTTGTGGGCAACCATACCTACCACCACTTGGATATGTCCTCCATTGCCTCAAAGGAATCCTTTGAAAAAGAAATGAAGGACGTGGAAACCAAATTTGAGGAAATCACGGGCAAAGAACTTGCGCATTTTTACCGCCCCCCACAGGGCAAATACAACACCAAAAATTTGGAAATGGCAAAGGATTTGGGCTACCACACATTCTTTTGGAGCCTTGCCTATGTAGACTGGTATCAGGATAAACAGCCCACAAAAGACGAGGCATTCAAAAAACTGGTCGGACGTATCCACCCGGGAGCAATTGTTTTATTGCACAGCACTTCTAAGACAAACGGGGAAATTTTAGATGAACTGCTGACGAAATGGGAAGAAATGGGGTATACATTCCGGACACTGGAGGACTTTGTGAATTAAATATCAATTAAGTTTGCGCATATGCCCTTGTCATTCTTACATTGCCGAAAAAAGAGAACACTGTCTGTGATACGAAAATCAGCGGATAGGCATTTCTACGCCTATCCGCTGAACTTTCGTATGCTTACTCTTTTATCACAGCTTCGGTCGGTAAACGACATACGTCACTGTTCCATCTTCATTTAAAACATAGACATCAATCACCAAATCCGCCAGTGCATTCTCCGAATAAGAATACCCTCCAATCTGATATTCTCCCGCCTTAATCTCCGGCGTAACCCAAAAGGCGCTGCCCCCCGCGGCACCGGTCTCAAATTCATAAGAACCTAAAACCATACCCTCTTTGTCAGGCGTAAGCACCATTCTCGTTGATTCCACAGGCGCCGCATACTCGTCAAGGTTATCCGGCGTCAGCTGATTCATAAACTCCTCCACCTCCAAATCCGACGCGTACGCTTTCCCTATTTGGAACTCATACGAACCCTGCGCAGGCGTATCCCACTCGGCGCGCAGTTTCTCTAAATACGCATCTGCAGCCGAACTGTCCGCCTTGCTTTTGTCCACAGGCAGCGTAAACAGCGCATTCACACCCTTGTAATCCGCGTTGCGGCTGATTTCTCCGCTGCCCTCGTCAAAACGGTACGCCTCCATGTCATAAAACGTCCCCGAGCTCACGCCGACATAAATCCCCTTGTCTGCAAACATCTCAATATTATCCATTTGCATCATGCGGTACATTACGCCGTCTTTTACAGCCGTCGAATAACCGCCGCCCATACTCTGTAAGCTATACTGTTTTGGGTCCAGTCCGCGGATATAGTGCGACACATATAGCGGTTCCTTATCATAATCGTCCGACGACGTGTCCGGCATCGGCGCACCGTCCGCGCGCTCAATCGCCACAACCGTATAAATTTTATTCTCCTCTACTACACCCTTGTCGTCCGTTATTATATAGTCGCTGATATTTTTCCCCGCAACGCTCCCCAAAAGCGTAATGCGGTAACCGCCGCTCTCCTGCGTTTCATTGACAAGCACCGCGCCCTCGCCCGAAAACGCCTTCGCAAGCGTATCGTCATGAAACTCCACCGCAATCTCCGCAGGACTAAAATACCGCCACGCCGCCACAACCGTCACGGAGCCCAAAAGCACTACACATACCGCAGCGGCAACTGCCGCCGGAATTCTTTTTTGATGTTTCATCCGTTTCCTCTCCTTTGCCCGCAAAAGAACCTGACAATTCAACTGTTCGGGAGGCACATCCGTCGGAGTCAGTGATTTTTTTAACAATTCGTCCATATCCTCTATTCTGTTCATCCGCATTCCGCTCCTTCCTGATTATGCGTAAGCTTACGCTGCAATATCCGTTTCGCCCGGTACAGCCTGCTTTTCACCGTACCTTCCGGCAGCCTTAACACGGACGCAATCTCCGACAGCGACAGCTCCTCCATGTAAAACAGCAGCACAGGCAGCCTGTATTTGTCCGCAAGCGACTGTACCGCACTGCGAACGATACGGCATTCCTCCCGCGCAATGACCTCCTCCTCCAAAAGCCGCGCGTCCTCAGGAATGTCCGTATCCATCTCCTCCACGGACTGCCACACGCCCACAATCCGCCTTCGTACAGACAGCTTGCGCTTTTCATTCCGGTACAGATTGACCGCAATCCCCATCAGATAGCTTTTCGGATTGTTCAGGGTCACAAGCCTGTCCCCGATTTCATACAGTTTCAGAAACGTGTCCTGATACAAATCCTGAGCCTCCTCAAGGTTCCATGTCACCGAACGGCAAAACGAATATAAATCCTTACCATACTCCCGTATATATTGTTCCAGTTCTTCCTGCCTCATTCATAACCTCCTGCAACACCGGACGCCCTCATGAAAACGACCGGAAAATAGGATACCCTATATCATGAAAGAATAACCCTTTCACTGATATAGGGTAACGGGCACAAAAAAAGTTTCCTTTACGTGAATATTTTTTATTCTATAATTCCACAACCCGCGTCGCAATCCGCTCCTGAAAACGCACATCATGCTCTACCGCAAGCATCGTCGGCTGATATTTTAAAATCAGATTTTCAATCTGCATACGGGAAAACACGTCGATATAGTTGAGCGGTTCGTCCCAAATATACAAATGTGCCGGTTTTAACAGGCTTGCCGCAATCAAAACCTTCTTTTTCTGCCCCTCCGAAAAGTCCTCCATCTGCTTTGTAAACTGCACCCGCTCCAAGTCAAGCTGGCGCAGAATGGCGTAAAATAAAGATTCATCAAGATTTTGCCGCTTGGCAAACGCCCTTAAATCCCCGAACAGGTGCGAGGTATCCTGATTGACATAGGAAATCGCCAGTCCTGACGCCGTCGTCAGCGTCCCCGTCTGCTGCATGGCAGTATCCGCGCTTTCCCGTCCCATACTTTGCCGCAGGATTGCTTTTATCAGGCTCGATTTCCCGCACCCGTTTTTCCCGTGCAAAAACACCCGCTCGCCCTGACGCACCTCAAAATCCAAGTCCCGAAATACCGGATGACAAGGCGTATCGCCCGCACCGCCATACGAAATTCCGTATTTCCTCGCCGAAACCAGCACCTCCTTGTGGTGGCACATTGGCATAAGCTTTAAGTCAGCAGGCGTCTCAATATCCTGCAAAAGCCCCTGCTTCTCTTCAATCTCGTTCGCAATACGCTTTCGCATATTCATTACCCGTTTCTGCATTTTCTTCGTCTTTGCGCCGATATATGGTCTTGTACCATTGCCCCTGTCATGCTCTTTTATCGGATCATACCCGATTTTCGTGCGCTCATTCTTGTCCGCCCAATCCGCGGAACGTTTTGCCATCTGCTCCAGGCGTCCGATTTCCTTTTTGTGCTTTTCATTTTCCGCCTGACAAAATGCGTCCATGCGGCTCTTGTTCTCCCACCACGACGAAAAATTACCGCTCTGCACCTCAATACTATTGCGGTTTAACACCAGCACATGGTCAACGCACGCGTCAAGTAAATCGCGGTCATGCGATACCAGCAAAAAGCCTTTCTTTTGGGCAAGATAACCCTTCACGACCTCCCGCGATTCCTGATCCAAATGATTGGTCGGCTCATCAATCAGCAAAAAGTCGTTCTCCCCCGAAAACAAAACCGCAAGAAGAACTTTTGTTCTCTCCCCGTGACTCAGCGTGCCAAACGGGCGGTAAAGCACCTCCGCGTCAAGCTGCAATTTCTCAAGTTCACACAGCACTCGCCAAAATTCACAGTCCGGCTTTAACTCCTCATAAAATTCGGCACAGCTTTGCTGATACTGCGCCGCCGTAACCGGATACGGAAAGTAGTCAAACACGGCATTCGTGCGAATGCTTCCCTGATAATCATACTTTCCGAGCAGCAAATTTAAAAACGTCGTCTTTCCCTTTCCGTTTCTTCCGATAAAACCCAGTTTCCAATCCGTGTCAATTAAAAACGTTACATCCTCAAAAATATTGTCAAAGCTTCCCTCGTAGTGGAAGGTGACATTCGATACACTGATTTGTGCCATACGCGAAACGCCTCCTTTTTCCACACTGCTGTTTTCCCTGTTTGCACTGTACAAAAAGAAGATTATGCATTACTGCCAAAGCAACAAAAACAGTAACGATTTTTCCACACAAAAAGAGAGGTCGTGCAGAACATAACCCACTTTTGGCAACAAGGAACCGGATAGGGAAGATTCCTTCCCTATCCGCGCGCCAAGCGTCCGTCACCAAACCGGTTTACCGGTTTGATGACATATTTCATTTGGACGCCCGTGCGCACAAAACAGCAGTGCACTAAAACACCTTACTGTCTAAAAAATCCATGTTTTCCAAAATCGGTTATTTCCGCATCTTTTCACCTCTCTCGTTTTTTATCTTTGTTTTATTGACTGACAGTTTTGCAATAGCTAAACCGACTGTGCTTATTATAACGGAGTGCGCGGCTGTTTGTCAACTGCTTTTGTGGCCGCAGCTACAGTTTTCAGCTATTCTGAAACGCATACTCAGCCCCTGTCATCAAATTCCCAACTAACAGACCACTCTGTTTTTACCGTTATATTTCCCCACATAAAGCCGTTTGTCGGCAATGCTCACCCATTCCTCTATCGTTGCTTCTTTGGAGTACGCCGCCGCTCCAATTGTAATGGTAAGCGGCACCCTCTTATTCACCTCTCCGTTTTCGTACATCAGTTCATATTCCTCGACCTGCTTTCGGATGCTGTCAATCTTATCAAACGGCGGTCTTGACGCCTCAATAAGCCGCCCGACGATTAAAAATTCCTCCCCGCCCCAGCGGCACACCGTCACGTCATGCTTCTCGTCCGAAAGAATGCACGCAAGCGCTTTGAGCGCCTTGTCGCCGAAATTATGTCCGTATGTATCATTAATGCCCTTAAAATTATCAATATCCACCATCGCAAGCCAGTAACCGTCCGCCTCGCCCTTCTCCAAAATCCGGTTGAGATGCCGCATAATATAATGGCGGTTCGGCAGTCCCGTCAGCGCATCGTACTCCGCCTGCTTTGAAAGCCTTGCCTCGCTTTTCAGGAAAAACAGCGTCATAAGCTTTAAAGAGGCAATCAGAACCGCAAACGTAATCACCGACATCGCCGCACACATAAAAAGCTGCACCTTTTCATTAATCACATAAAGCGGCTCTCTTCCATACATTCCAAACAGCAATCCGATATAACTTGTAAAGCTCAGCGCACTCAGCAGACTGCCGCTCACATTGCTCTTGCCGCTGTTCATTTTCAGCGAAAAATACTCCGCATAGAAAAAGATACTGACAATACAAATCAGACACATCTGAAAACCATATCCTGTCCCGACACAGACAACGGCAAAAATCATGTGGACAATTACTTCAAACGCCATCAGATTGATGTACAGCGCCAGCATATTTTTTTTAATAAACGCGTAGCTGCAAAAATAAAAAATCATGCTGAATATATTAAAATTTGCCATAATTCCAACATGATAGTAGCTGAAAAAAAGAAAGAAGAATATGTGCATGCACAAAAAAATCGTATTCAGCAGAAACGCCATGTTTTTGGCTATTTTCTGATTAAAAAAGTAATCCATTAAACCGCCTTCTTATATTTCAAAAATTATTCTTTTTTATAATAGCACACTTTTTGATGCATGTCATTTGATTTTGTGTTAAAATATATTAATAAAAAAAATCAGTATCTGTTAAAAGTGCTGAAATGATTATCATTTTTTTAATATAAGGAGGAACTGAAAATGGCTTGGTACGACGAAGCAGTATTTTATCACATCTATCCGCTTGGCATGGCTGACGCCCCAAAGGAAAACGCTTACGGGGATCCTGTACACCGGATTAACAGTCTGATACCGTGGATACAACATATTAAAGACATCGGCTGCAATGCCATATATATCGGTCCGCTGTTTGAATCCGTAGGACATGGCTATGAAACGACCGACTACAAAAAGCTTGACAGCAGACTTGGCGACAACGAAGATTTAAAAAATTATGTGGCAAAATGCCACGAGGCAGGCATCAGGGTAATCTTCGACGGTGTATTTAACCACACGGGCCGCGACTTTTTTGCGTTTCAGGATATTAAAGAAAAACGCGAAGGCTCACAGTACCGCGACTGGTACTGCAACGTAAACTTCGGCGGCAACAACGAATACAACGACGGCTTTTCCTACGACAACTGGGGCGGCTACAATCTCCTGGTAAAATTAAACCAAAGAAATCCTGCGGTAAAGGATTATATCTGTGATGTCATTCGTTTTTGGGTAAGCGAATTTGACGTGGACGGTATTCGTCTCGATGCCGCAGACGTGCTGGATTTCGACTTTATGAAAGCGCTGCGCGGTGTCGCAAACGAAGTAAAGCCTGATTTTTGGCTGATGGGCGAGGTCATTCACGGCGACTATTCGCGCTGGGTAAACGAGGGCACACTCCATTCCGTGACAAACTACCAGCTTCATAAGGCGCTCTACTCCGGCCACAACGACCACAACTATTTTGAAATTGCACACACAGTCAAACGTCTCTATGAAATGGGCGGAAGCAATCCAAACGGGTTCCGGCTCTATAACTTTGTGGACAATCACGATGTTGAGCGCATTTACACAAAGCTTGCCAACAAAGCGCACTACACGCCGGTTCATGTCCTGCTCTATACCCTCCCCGGCATCCCTTCCGTTTATTACGGCTCGGAATTTGGCATTGAGGGACGAAAGGAAAAATTCTCCGACGCATCACTGCGTCCCGCACTGTCCTATGAAGACTATAAGGACGCACTCGAAAACAATGCGTACACAAAACTTACCGCCGCACTCGGAAAAACGCGGCAGCATTCCAAAGCGCTCTGCTACGGCAACTATAAGGAGCTTTTGCTGATGAACCGTCAGTATGCGTTTTCCCGCACGTTTGACAATGAGTGCGCAGTCGTCACCGTAAACAATGACGAAAGCGACTACACGATGACGCTCCCCGTAACCGGCGGTTATGCCGAATACATGGGCGCGCTTTCCGGTCAGCGTGTGTCTGTTGTCAACGGCAATATCTGTGTCAACGTCAAGGCAAATTCCGGTGACATTTGGCTTCCCGTAACCGACGGCGCTCCGTCTGCAAAAGAGCCTGACGAAAAACCGGTACTGACCGCAATTGCCGATGCTGCCCAAACGCCGTCCGCTCCGGTTTATGCCGCAAGCGTATCAGAAGACAGCGCGGCATGCGAAACTGTTTCCATTGAACCCGCGGAAGCTTCGCAACTGTCTGACAGCGACGCATTCCAAAAAGGAAAGATTGCAGGTCTTCAGGAGGCAATCCTTGCCATTATGGAAAAGAAAGGAAACGTCACGCAGCAGATGCGAAACGACGTCCTGAACAACATTCACCATGACTCGCTGATAAACTGGGTAAAAAGCTTTCATTAGAGCCAAACCCCAAGATTTGGTAAAAAATTATTGTTTTGGGACTATACATTGTGTCAAAATAATGCTACAATCAATATAAAAAATATACAAAATAACTAATTTTCCAAACCTAATTTTATTTTCACAAACGAAAGGAGATTTTTTAAAATGGCAGCATGGAAAAACATCAAAAAGCCTGTTGCGCTTGCGCTTGCAGGTGCAATGGTATTTACCAGCATGACATGTCCGGGTATGTCGATGAAAACAAATGCGGCAGAGAAAGTGCGCGCATTTGACACTGCTGAGGGCGGCGGACAGTACGCAACAGGCGGACGAGGCTACGACACCTATGTCGTTACTTCCCTTGCAGACTATGCAAAGGAGGACAAGCCGATTGAAGGTACGCTCCGTTACGGCATCGAGAAGTTCGCAAAAGATAACGGAGGTGCAATTATCGTATTCAATGTCGGCGGTCTCATTGATTTAAAAGGCAATCTTTCCTTTAAAGACATTAAAAATGTAACAATTGCCGGTCAGACAGCTCCGGGCGACGGCGTTACGCTCTCCGGCTATCAGACCGACATCAGCAATTCCGAAAACCTGATTATCCGCTATATGCGGTTCCGTCCCGGCGCAAAGAACGTTGCAAACGGCAGCGACTCAATGGACGCACTTTGGGGGCGCGACAACAAGCTCTTTATTCTCGACCACTGCTCATTTAGCTGGAACACGGATGAGACGCTCTCTACATACCGCGGACAGGACGGAACAGTACAGCACTGTCTGATTTATGAAAGCCTTACCGTATCGGGACACACAAAGGGGCGTCACGGTTACGGCGGAATTTTTGGCGGTGACAACGTACTCTTCCAGTACAACTTAATGGCAAATACAACCTCACGTCCTCCTCGTATGGGCGGCGGCTCTATGGGCGACCCGACAAAGGAGACGGCAGGAGACGCATACGGCTACTGCGCTACCACACAGGTAAGCAACAACGTTATCTACAACTACGGTTTCAACGTTGTACACGGCGGCGGATGGCAGCTCACCAACTATATGAATAACTATATCATCAACGGTGTCGGCACACGAGACGATATTTCCGAGGCAATTGCAAAACCCGGAGAGAACAAGAAGTACGGCGGATTTTATGTAAACGGAAATTCACTCTATGACGGCGCAGTAAAGAATAAAGAGCTTTCTGAAGATAACGCAGGCGACGGTAAGAAAACAGGCGTAATCAACACGGCTCCCGACTGGACCGTGATTGCAAAAGAACAGTACACTTCAACCATCGGCGGCACCTCCTTTATGCAGAAAAAAGCGTGTGACTTCCCGTTAGAAAAGGATATGGAAACCGCAGAGGCAAGCTTCTCCAAAGTATTGGATCAGGCAGGCGCTACTTATCCGAAACGCGATGCACAGGATGCACGTGTCGTACAGGAAGTAAGAACAGACACAGGTCGTTTCATCAACACAGAAGATGAAGTCGGCGGTTACCCATGTACTACGGCAGTAAGAGAAGCAGGCTACGACACCGACATGGACGGTATGCCGGACTTCTACGAGGATATGCTCGGATTTGACAAGAACAATGCAGCCGATGCCAAAGCAATTGCTGCAAACGGACGTTCTAATGTAGAAAACTATTTTAACAGCATCGTAGACGCAAATAAAGCTGCGGACAACCCGACCGTTATGCTGACCGTTGAAAACAATGCACAGTACAACAAAGGCGACAGCATCGTGATCGGTGCCGTTGCATCGGCAAACAATGGCGGAACCATCGACAAGGTGGAATTCTACAACGGCAGTACCCTTGTGTCTACGGCAACACAGGCTCCTTACTTATGTGATATGAGCAGCCTTGCAGACGGAACATACTTTATTTCGGCAAGAGCATATGACAATAACGGCACTGCAACACAGGCAACAGCCGCACAAATTCATGTAAACAGCACTGCCGGAACTGCAGGCTATGAAAGCATCGACATCGGCGCTCCGGGCGTTGCAGGCTCAAGCTCACTGGAAAAGGGCGTTCTTACCGTAAAGGGCGCCGGAAAAGTAGGCAAAGCGGAAGGTTCGGTTGACGGCGTACCCGCTGATGCAACGACAGACAGCTTCCACTATGTATTTAAGGGCTTAAAGGGCGACGGCACAATCGTTGCAAAGCTCGACGACGTGACTGCAATCGACAACCATGCAGGTACCGGTCTTATGATTAGAGAAAGCACTGCTGCAAACGCAAACGCTGCATTCCTTTCTATGTCTCTCGTAAAGCAGAATACAAAGCTTAATGAAGGCAATCCTGATTTGGATGACACGACATGGGCAGTTCTGCTTGCAAACAGAGGCGCAACCGCTGTTACAAGCGACAAGGGTGAGGCGCTTAAAGTCAACAAAGCAGGCGAAATGAGTGCGATTACGGAAACCATCGACGCTAAGGACAGCGCTGCAAAAGCGGGCATTCCTCTTGTAGAAGACTTCTACTTCAGAACCGCAAAGAACGGAAAGTCTGTCACAAACGGCGTTTGGCTCAAGCTTGAGCGCAAAGGCAACGTATTTACAGGCTATGCAAGAAACAACACAAACGAGTCTTGGAAGCTTATCGGCTCTGCTGAAATCCCGATGGGAGAAGAAGTTCTGATCGGATTTGCAGTGGACGGAAACAAGGTTGCAAACGATATTGACAACTTGAGCACTGCGAAGTTCTCAAATATCAGCATCAAATAATAATCTTTTGTTATCAATCGAGTAGAGGAACGACCTTCTCCGCTACTCGCCGCGCGCCCCATGCGCCGCCTTAGCGGCATATTTCCTATACATGGGGCTGTGCATAAATAAGGCGCCAAAATCCTCCTTCGAATTTTAGGCGCCTTATTTTTATACAATCCCCATAGCCGTTCCAAGCCAGTACAGCAGTCCAAGACACCAGCTTGTGACAATTCCATACAAAATCACAGGACCTGCGATTGTAAATATCTTACAGCCGATACCGAACACCTGCCCCTCCGTTTTGTACTCGATGGCACTCGATACAACGGAATTGGCAAAACCTGTAATCGGCACAAGCGCACCTGCACCGCCCCATTTTACAAGCTTTCCGTAAAGATTAAACCCCGTCAGCAATGCGCTTGACAAAATCAAAAGCATCGAGCACCACGCCGCGGCTGTTTCTTTATCCAGTCCAAACTGCTGCGTCGCCATACTCACGATAAACTGCCCCACACAGCAGATTACGCCGCCCATCACAAACGCCTTCCCCATTTGGAGCGGCAGATTGGTCTTTGGCGAATTTTGCTTTACATACTCCTGATATTCCTCCATTTTTTGTTGTGAATCCATATTTTTCACCCTGCCCTTTCTACATTAACTCGAAAAAGTCCATAATAAAATAAATCAGCGAACCTGTCACCTTACCAATTGCGACCGAAAAAACGGCAATGTCCAGCCCTTTTCTAAGTTTAATGCGCCTTGCAAAAATCGGAATGCCATCCAACACCTCCGCAAGCGCAATCGCAAGACATCCCACAAAAATTCCCGCAAAAATTCCGATTACAATTAAAAGCGCCTGACACAAAAATGACATATGTGTCATAATTTCCGCCAAAGACACTTCTATTGGAAATACGCTGAAAATACATGCAATGATCGAACCAAAAATAATGCACTCCTCATAAAAAAGCTCAAAACGCGCCGTATTTGTTTTTCCTGCAAAACGTGGAACAAGCCCCACCACAAAAAGCACGGTAAAGACACCCGCTGACACCAGCAGACCGAAACTAAATCCCATAAAACATATCAGCATTGTTTTTAAGAACATCAGTTTATATCCTTTTCCTTTCCATTTCTGTCACTAATCTCCACAATCGCCTGATTGACATCACGCTCATAATTGCGCATCTCAACTTCCAGCGGCGTCGGGTCCGCACTCATCCGCTTTCCGCCGACATGATTGTAAAATGCGATAATCCCTGCCGCCAGTCCTATCGAATACGATACCTCAAGCGCCGTACAGCCATCGGAAGTCTGCCCTGTCACAAGCTCATAGATGCGCGCAAACACATCTGAAATTCCGATGTCGTTGTGATATGCCATAATGGTAAAACCCGAACCGCAAAAGCAAATCAACGCCACCAAAATCACTTTAATCCATTCACCAAAGCTCCTTTTACTGTTCTGCGTGTCTTTCTGAAAAGATGCTTTTTCAATAATAATATCCGTCGCACCAATGCACTCTACAGTAATTCCCGGATTAAGTTTCGTAAGCTCCTCAATAACCCACATAATACTTATGACAACGCGCGAAGCGCCACCCCTCTTAAATTTATGGATTTTGAGCGCCGCCGCTTTTGCGCGCGCCGTCTCGTCCTCGCAGTAAATGCTTGCAACATCCGCAAGCACAACATCGCTTTGGCTGGTCTCGACATTCTGCTTTGCCATTACATATAACACTACATTTGCCATAAAAAATAACCATGCCCTCCCTGTTCCTAACAGTATTCATGGTTATTCTTTACAAATATTTTATTTTTATGCAATTCTTTTAATCAATGACACTCATCCGATTACCTTTATCGTCCGTAACTGACCGTCTTTATCCGCGCCGTGAATATGTCTGCCCCTTTTTCGAAAATCCTCTATATACTCCCAAGCCTCACGGCTTACCACCTCTCCCGCATAAAGCGCCGGTATCCCCGGAGGATACGGCGCAATTAACTGTCCGGAAACCGCTCCCACGGCATCCTCCCACGCAATTTCACGTTTTGGGGCAAAATATGCCTGCCTTGGCGTAAGAACCTGCTCGGGAAGCTTTGGAAAGCATACTCGGTCTTTTATGACACATGTGTCATATTTTTCTTCCGCATTCCGGTATGTATCACTGATTGCAGCACAGGCATCAACCAGCCTGTCCAAATCTTCCTGCACGTTTGCATAGGTCACAACCGCAAGCACATTCTCATGATCCGAAAGCTCCACGTGGACATTGAACCGCTCTAAAAACAATGCATCAAGCGCAAATCCCGAAATGCCAAGCCCGCGCGCCGAAAACACAAGCTTTGTCCTGTCAAGAGCCGTCTGTGCCGTTTCCTCCAAACACGCAAACCCTTCAATACGGTTTATCCGTCTGCGCGCATCCTCTGCAAGCGCCGCCGCTTTTTCATACATTTGCTCCCCATGCATCGCCAGCTCATAACGGGCACAGTCAAGCGAAATCATCAGCAGGTAACTTGGGCTTGTACTCTGCACCAAATGCAGATTTTGCGCTACCCGCAAAAGCGCTTCCTCCCGCACCCCGTGGCTCTTGATATGAAGCACGGAACTCTGTGTCAGCGCCCCCGTCACCTTATGCATACTCTGTACACAAAGATCCGCCCCGCACGCAAGCGCGCCTCTTCTTTCTCCTGATAACGTTTTGTCAAAATATAAATGCCCGCCATGCGCCTCGTCAACCAAAAGCAACGCGTTATTTTCATGACAAATATCCGCAATTTCCTGCAATTTAGAGCAAATGCCATAATACGTCGGATGAACCAAAAGAAGCGCCGTACACTTTGGATGTTCCCGAAAAAGCGCACGTACCGCGCAAGGCTCTACCGCTCCCTGAATCCCCCACGCATCAATCACCGCCGGCGTCACATACACCGGCTTTGCGCCTGAAAGCACAAGTCCCATCATCGCTGACTTATGCGCATTGCGCGCAATCATAATCTCCTGCCCCTCAAATGCTGTACTGAGTATCATCGCCTCATTCCCGCAAGTCGTACCGTTTACAAGGAAAAAACTCTCATCCGCCCCGTAAAGATCGCGCAAAAGCTCCTGTGCCTCGCGTATCGCCCCCTCAGGCGCATGCAAATCGTCCGTAAAAGGCGTTTCTGTCACGTCATAGGCAAAAATCCGGCTGCCGGTCCTGTCCGTAAGCCTGCTGCTGATTCCGCGGTCAAGCCTGTGCCCCGGAATTCTGAAATATGCAGGATTTGTATGAATAAGACGTTCCACTGCGTCTAGCAGCGGAGTTGTTTGCTGATTCATTTTCCCAGCTCCTCCCAAACAAAATACATTCGTGTTTTTTCTTAAAAATTTTAACCATATTATATCATTTTATGATAGAATAATAAAAGATTGTTTTTACAGACCTTTAAAAAGCTTTGAAAAGAATGGAGAATAAACATGTCCTATATCTATGAAACACATCTTCACACGGCAACTGCCAGTAAATGCGCTGTCAGCACCGGAAACGAATATATTGCATACTACAAAGAGTTAGGGTTTCACGGCATCTTTGTCACCGACCATTTTTTTAACGGCAACAGCTGCGTTCCGAAAAATCTGCCGTGGGAAGAACGCATCGACATTTTCTGCCAGGGATATGAGGATGCCAAAAAAGAGGGAGACCGACTCGGTCTTGACGTATTTTTTGCGTGGGAAGCACGCTTTTTCGGCGATGAATTTTTGGTGTACGGGCTGGACAAAGACTGGCTGTTAAAACACCCCGAAATGATGACATGGGACCATATTACCCATTATCAGAAAATCAAGGCAGAAGGCGGACTGGTTGTACAGGCACACCCGTTTCGGGAGCGCGGCTATCTCTCCGAGGTATATGTCCACCCTTATCAGTGCGACGCCTTCGAGGTTGCAAACGCCGGAAATCCTCACGAACAAAACCGCATGGCATACCGCTACGCCAAAGAGCACTGCATCACCATGACCGCAGGCTCCGACATCCACAAGGTCGGCGTCACCGAAAACAACTGTGTCTATGGCATGTGCTTCGATACACCGCTCACCTCCGCCGCCGACTACGCGAACCGCATCAAAAACGGACAGGGATTTTCGCTTCACGTTCCTTCCAAACATCTTGAATGGAAGGACGGCACTTCAAATCACCTGCCCGTATTCCTTTTTGATTCCAATAATCAACCGCACGCCGCAAACAGCGTTGAGGAAATTTTTGCTATGCAGTTACGTTAGCTGCACCGCTGTTTACAAGATCTTCGTCCTTAATCGTGATCTTGTCTGTCTGCGTTGTCGGATAAAGCTTTTCCTTAATAGCCGCGATCAGCCCTTCGATGGAGTCTGCCTCAATCTTCTCCGTCTCAAGCTCTTCCTCCTGCTTCTTTGCCTCCTCCTTGCGCGCTGCACGCTGCTCCTCAAGGCGCTCTTTCTGTGTCTTTGTATTATTTTTGCTCTGCTCTGCCATATTCTTTAAGAGCTTTACTGCATACGTTACTTTACCGTCTGCATCCATTGTAATCGAAAAGCTCTTAATCTTGTCCACATCCTCGCCAAGCTCCTCTTTCAAAGTCTCAGAAGCCTTGCCTGCGTTGCCAAGAACCGACTCATACTGCTCTCTTACAGAATCATCGGCAGCCATCTTCTCCAAAAGCTCAGGATTAATCAGCACGCTGTAGTCCTTATCAGTCAGACCTGCATAATAATCCTGCTCCTCGTCCGTTGACCACTCTGCTACGGAAATGTCCATATTACCATATTTCTTTCTCAGCTCTTCCAAAAGATTTTTTGCATTGTCGCTGAGCTTAATGCCTTCCTGAACACCGTTTGAATCAAGCGCTTTATATTTCCCCGTGCTCTTTGGTTTCTCATAGCCCGCCTTTGCGCTCACTGTGCTGTGCTCATAGGTGTCCTTATCTGCATTTGCCTGTCTGCTGTCTGCCGTCTGTTTATTACGGGCATTCGCAGCCGCATACTGCTGTACGACATCATTACTTGTCGATCTGTTAGAATAAAGCCCTGTGTTATTGAGCAATGTGTTATAATTGATTCCGTTCATTTCAACCAACCTTTCCAAGGGCATCCGTGCCCTTTAAATATAATTCCTGTTAATCTTTTTATCGGCATGTATTACACTCTTATTTATACTTTTCCAATAACTAACACACTTTTTTATTTTTGTGCTAAATTTTGCCAGCAGTTAAACATATGCCGCACTCCGAAGGCGCAAAAGCACTTTTTTCTCCAAACGGCTCACCTGAACCTGACTCATCCCAAGCCGCTGTGCCGTCTGCACCTGCGTCTTATTTTCATAAAAACGCAGTCTGATCAGCTCCCGCTCCCGCTCGTCAAGAAGCGTTAACAGTCCCTCCACAAAAAGCCGGTTCATCAGCCGGTCGTTATCGGAAGTGCCGCCAATGGTATCCATAAGAAAAAGCTCGTTTCCGTCCGACTCATACATCGTCTTATAAAGCGACTCCACCTCTCGTCCCGCATCAAGCGCCAGCACGATGTTTTCAACACTCAGCCCTGTCCGGTTTGAGAGCTCCGACAGCGTAGGCTCCGCACCGTTTTCATCCAACAGCTCCTGCCTTGCGCGATTGATATGCACTGCATTTTCCTTAATGCCGCGGCTCACCCTAATCATGCCGTCATCCCTCAAAAACCTGCGTATCTCTCCCATAATCAATGGTACGGCATATGTGGAAAAACACACACCAAACTCTGTATCGAACTTCTCAATCGCCTTCAAAAGCCCGATAGAACCAATCTGAAACAAGTCCTCCATGTCGCAGCCCGCACGTGACATAAAACGTTTTAACACATGATGAATCAGTCCTACGTTATTGTTAAAAAGCAGCTCCTTCGCCGCACCTTCTCCCCCTTGTGCCCTCAAAAAAAGCTCCTTATCCTCCATACGCTACTGCCTCTCGTCATATCCCTTAAGGCGTTTTTCCATATGTACCATTGTTCCCATGTTCAAAGAACTCGTTACAGTCACCTGATCCATAAATGCTTCCATAAACGAGAACCCCATTCCGGAACGCTCATTTTCCGCTCCGGTTGTAAACATCGGCTGCATCGCCTGCTCCACATCCTCAATTCCGACACCCGTGTCACAGATTTCAACGCTCAACAGGCACGTATCTTTGCTCTCCCGCTTTAACGCTGCATTCATTATCACCTTGCCGCCGCATTCTTTATATCCATGTATAATCGCATTCGTCACTGCCTCCGAAACCGCCGTCTTCACATCTTCAAGCTCGTCCACGGTAACATTCAGCCCTGCTATAAAAGCAGCCGCCACAACTCTTGCAAGCGCTTCATTTTCCGAAACCGCCTCAAACTCAAGCTTTATTTCATTCATCACGTTTCCTTCCATAGCCAATCCATTCCTCACTTTTCATACTGATTTTAGAATAATTCCCTTTACGATACAACTTCAATGATTGACGTCATTCCTGATGTCGTAAGCAGCCTTGTAATCCGCTCATTTGCATTGACCGCATACACCTTTCCTCCAAAACACGATATTTTCCGGTATCTGCCGATAATAATGCCAAGTCCTGAACTGTCCATAAAAGTTGTGTCCTCAAAATCAAACACAATATTCTTTACCTTGTCGTCCAGTATCATCCGGTCGGCGCACTCCCGAATTCCTGCCGCCTTGTGATGATCAACCTCCGCGGGCATCTTAATGCACAAATAATTGTCAATAATCGCATACTCTCTCATTTTGGCTTCCATAGATTATTCCTCCTCATATAAAAAGGACAAGCCCCTTCGCCTGTCCTCTTTTGTCAATAAAATTATTCTGTTTCGCCTCTGATTTCCCTGATATAAGTCTCTGATTTGCGTGCCTTCTCCGTATTAGGAAACAGCTCAATCACCTGCTCGTAAATCTCTGCCGCTTTCTCCGTCTCACCCTTCTTATTATAGGCGTTTCCAAGATTGTACAGCGCCTCCCCGTTCTTCGGATTGTATTCATAGGCTCTTGACAGATTTGTAACAGCAGTGTCATAATCTTCCGTCCGAAATGCATCGTAACCGACATTATAGCTTTCTTTCGCCACAACAGGACCAATGCCCGTCTTTATGGCATCGTAGAGATTGCGGAAGCTTTCCGTCGCCTCATTCTCCATATATGTTTTGTCAATCAGTTCAAGCGCATCCGCAATCACAAGCTCGTCCTGCGTGTCATTCATATACATCAGCGCAGCTTCAATCAAATCCGTATTCGCCTCAATAGCCGCATTTGCCTCCTGCGCCGCGTTCAGGCTGTTGGTGAGATCCGTCTTTTCCGCCGTCAGCTCGCTAATCTGCGTCGTCAGCTCATTGACCTCCACCGTCTTTGCGTCAAGCTGCTCGCTTACTTCTCTGTACTTATCATTTGATTCACTCGTAACCTTCTGTATCTGCGAAGGCAGCACCAAAAACCATGCAATCCCAACACCTAAAACAATTCCAATTATAATATTAAAAATGGTCTGCAGACCTGCCGCTTCCTTTTTGCCGACCGGTTGTATCACGGTATCGTTCCCACTTTGGTAAACAACTGCCTCCCGCCGCTTTTTTATATGCTCCTCGTCCGTGGGCATCATCTCGTCCACCTCTTTTAAGTAACGCAGCGTAATGGTATTGTTCATGTCAATTCGAAGCGCCCGTTCAAGTTCCTTTTTGGCACGCTCCCACTCCTGCGTGTTTATGTATAAAAGCGCCAAAAGCTGCCTTGCCTGAACATATTTCGGATTCATGGAAACAACCTTTTTTAACTGTATCACCGCCAAGTCCAAACTGTCCTGCTGACAGTAGACAAGCGCCATATTATATTTCTTAATTGTCTGCTTATACGTGTCAAAACGTGCAGGATTATTCTGCAGCATCTCAATATAATCATCCGCAATATTTTTTTCACTGCGGATATTCTTGCTCATAATCCACTCGCTGAGCGCAGCCACGACATCGCCCCGTTCAAAGTATACAAGCCCTAACAAATTCCGCGCCTCAATATGGTTCTTATTTAACTTCAGACACTGCCTAAGACTTGCCACGGAGCCCGACAAATCACGCACCTGCGCCTTATCAAGACCGTCGTTATAAAAACGGTTCGCAGTATACATAATCTTTTTATACAGTCCCACGTCCGCCCCGCATCCGGTACAAAAGTCCTTCTCCGAAAGAACGCATCCACATTTATAACAAAACATATAAAGTCCACCTAACTTCCATCTTCCCGTTCCCACAGGCATCCAAATTTATACTTCTTCTTTCGATTCCTTCACAAATTTAACGAGCACGTCCGCAAGATCTGTCACATCCTGATTATAAATTGCATCCTCCACGTCCTCCAACTCCAAGCTTGGGTGAAATTTCTTTAGTTCTTCCTCAAAATCTATCATAATTCATCCCTCCAATGATTCGTTTCGTTCCTTCAGCAGCTTCCTCACCGCACCTGCAAGATACAGGGAACCTACGATATAAATATCACGTACGGAATCGTTCCTCTTATCCAAACAGTAAAAAAACGCATCTTTTATATCAGCAAACATATGTACCTCTTTTTCGGTACACTCCCGAAACTTGTCTGCAAGCACATCAAGCTCCGCTCCGCGCTCCCCGGGAAGCTGTGTTACCACAAACTCCGCCGCCCGCCCGATACTGCACAGCCTTTCGATCATTTTATCATACTGCTTATCCCTGACAGCAGAAAAAACCAGCATACAATTCCCCGAATCCGCGGCATGTTGCACTGTATCCGCAAACGCCTCTATTCCGTCCTCATTATGCGCACCGTCTATATATACATCCGGCAGGATTTCCTCCATACGCCCCGGCCAGCGCATTTTCTCAATGCCCTCTTTAACACGAAGCTTATCAAATCCACACTCCTGCATCAATACCTCACATGCCCTTATGGCAATCGCCGCATTCTCCGCCTGATATAGCGCAGCAGTGTTAAGAATAATTCTACCATAATCATAATACCGACTGACAACGGAAAAATCAATGCATTTTTTCTTATTTTCATTTATTTTATATTGCTTTTTCGATATATTATAACATACACAGCCGCATTCTGATGCCTTCTTCCATAAAACGTCAAAAACCTCCCTGTTTTGCTCCAAAAATACGACAGGCACTTTGGGCTTCATAATCCCTGCTTTCTCAGCCGCGATCTGTGCAACCGTATCTCCCAAATACTGCATATGGTCAAGTCCGATTTCCGTAATAACACAAAGCGTTGGATTCTTGATTACATTTGTCGTATCAAGCCGTCCGCCCAGTCCCGTTTCTAAGATCGTAACCTCCACACCTGCAGTTGCAAACAAATACATTCCCATAAAAAAAAGCCGCTCAAAATAAGTCGGAACATACTCCTTTTTCACTTCCTGATATGCGGTTATTTTACCGCAAAGCCAGTTATGAGCCGCCACAAACGCCTCTTCCGATACCATTTCCCCGTCAATCACAAAGCGCTCCCTTGTCGTAATTAAATGCGGCGATATAAACATGCCCACATGGTATCCGCTCTCCAATAGCACCTGCTGCAAAAAGGCACAGACGGAACCCTTTCCGTTTGTCCCCGCCACATGCAAAAGCTTCCCTAACTGTTCCTCTTTAATTTCCTCTTCTATAAAAGAATAAAACCCTCTTGTCTCCTCCAACGGATTTTTGGACGTAAACTTTGGAACTTCTGATATAAACTGCTCTGCCTCCGCATAATTTGCCGCTTTTGTCTCTCTCATTGCGCTCTCCGAAAAACGGTTCGCAGTGCCATAAGCACTGCGAACTCCTGTTTAAATAACAATTACCGTACCAACAATAATACCGTTTTGACTTCCATACTCCATAAAGCTTGTATCCTTCTGTATCGGAAGCTGACTGTCATCAACTCCGATCACGGTTCCCTTAAAGATGTTTCCGCTAATTCTGATTTTTGCCTCTCTTGCCTGAGACACCAACGTTTCAAGCTTGTCAACCTCTTTTTTCATCTCCATACAGTTCTTGTAAACTTCGTCCTTTTTGTCCTTCAGAACTTCCAAATGCGCCTGAAGCTGCTCGCTGAGTTCTCCGGTTTGCTGCCTTACACGAAGAATTTTCGCCATACCCAAAACAATATCGTCAAGCTCTTCATTCAGCTTTCCGTATTGTTGGCTGACTTCAACACGCTTGTCTATCATATCCGGTAAAATCCCTACATGAATCCCTGTCTTAATCTCCGAAGCATTTCCCGCATTTTGACAGGTAACGCCAAGCATCGCATGAACACTTCCTCCCGCAATCAGCCCTTTCTTTCCCGTAAGCGTTACGGTACCGTTCGATTCTACAATGGAATTAAGGATAACATTGGACTGTACACTTCCCTCTGCCTTAACATTTGTGTACTCCAAAAACTCGGTAAAGACATTACCGCCCGCCGAAATAGCCCCTTTTCCGCTGCCCTGCATACCGCGCTTCAAACACACGTCTCCGCCCGCCGAAATCATTGCCGACTCCACTACGCCGTCTACCGTAAGACTTTTTCCGGCGCGAATCGTCACACCTGCCTCAACAGTTCCGTGTATGATAACATCACCGTTAAACTCCACAAGCGCGTTGCTGGAATAATTACAGTCACCATGAACCTCGTAAACCTCAACCACGGAAAGCCGGTTATCTCCATCGTACTCAATCTTTCCCGACATGGTAGCATAATATTCGTACGGATTTTTTTCGTTGCTGATTCCCTTTCCCGTAAGGGCACGCTTCTCTTTATATATGTTCACTTTTTCAAACGCACCTGTCACGTCGCGCCCTGAAGTCCCCTGCACCGCCGGATGATACACCGCAAGCAGGCTGCCCTCCGTTACATTCTGAACAAGGGACATACTGCGGTAGTCCACGGTACCGTCCTTATTAATCTTAGGCTTCGGTTTTTCGGTATCAAAGAAAAATTCAAAATACCCCTCCCTGCCGGGAGCGCCTTTGACACTGGACGCCACTTTGACCTCACGTTCATAAATCTGTTTTTTACACATCGCGGCAACATGCGATTCATTGATTCCCGCAACCACGTTATTCAGCTGCAGATACCTTATAATCTCACTTTTTTCATATCTTCCGCCATCATCAGGTGCACACAGATAAAGCCATGCTTCGGTTTTATCTTCTGTTATCCTGACGTAAGATTTGACATTTACCATATACACACCTCCGCAGGGGTAACCCTACCCGCCTTATTATTATTGTAACACTATTTACCTCAATTGCGCAAGTCGTTCTGCAATTTGTTGTCGCATTTGTGTATATTTTGTCAATTTCGCTCTTTCCTCCGCTATTTTCTGTTCCGGCGCCTTTGACATAAATTTCTCATTGTTCAACATACCGTTTACACGTGCAAGCTCGCTCTCCAGGCGCTTTTCTTCTTTCTCAAGACGCTCAATTTCCTGACTGATGTCAACCAGTTCCGCAAACGGAATGTAAATATTTGCGTTTGCAATTACCACCGAAACCGCGTCGTCCGCGATACCTGACTTCGTATCCTGTACTGTCACATCCGACGCATATGCCAAGGAAGCAAAAAACAACATGCCCTCCTCAAATACGGTCCTGATATCCGCATTTTCAGAAACAACATACACATGCGCCTTTCTCGACGGCGCCACATTCATTTCCGTTCTTACATTTCTTACACCGCGCACTGCCTCCTTTAGGATTTCAATATCGCGCTCATCCTTTGTAAACAAACGTTCCTCGCAAAACTCAGGCCATTTTGCAATCATAATCGACGCTTCCTCTGACTGCAGCGTACAGAAAATTTCCTCCGTGATAAACGGCATATATGGATGCAGCAGCTTCAGCGCATCAATCAACACCGTCTTCAAGGTCCAAAGCGCCGCATTCTGCGATTGTTTGTCATCCGAATTGTAAAGCCGCGGCTTCACCATCTCAATATACCAGTCACAGAACTCGTCCCAAATAAAGTCATAAATTTTCTGCACCGCAATTCCAAGTTCAAAGCTCTCCATATTGTCCGTAACTTCCTTTACAAGACTGTTGAGCTTTGAAATAATCCAACGATCCACAGGCTCCAGTGCGTCTTTTGCATCCGTCACTGTTTTTCCTTCCATATTCATCATGATAAAACGGGATGCATTCCATATCTTATTGGCAAAATTTCGGTTCGCCTCCACACGCTCATAGTAAAAACGCATATCGTTTCCGGGTGCATTTCCTGTAATCAGCGTCATTCGGAGTGCATCCGCGCCATATTTTTCAATCACTTCAAGCGGATCAATCCCGTTTCCAAGAGACTTTGACATCTTACGCCCCTGCGAATCGCGCACAAGACCGTGAAACAGCACCGTATGGAATGGTTTCTCGTTCATATGTTCATAACCCGAGAAAATCATGCGGATTACCCAAAAGAAAATAATATCATATCCTGTCACCAACACATCCGTCGGATAAAAATAGTCCAAATCCTCCGTTTTTTCCGGCCACCCAAGTGTTGAAAAGGGCCAAAGCGCTGACGAAAACCATGTATCAAGCGTATCCGGATCCTGTGTAAAGTGACTTCCCCCACATTTTGGACAGGTGTCCGGCATTTGTGCCGCAACAACAATCTCACCGCAGTCATCGCAATAATACGCAGGAATTCTGTGCCCCCACCAAAGCTGTCTTGAAATACACCAGTCCTTAATATTGTCGGTCCAGTTGTAATATGTCTTATCCATGCGCTCCGGAATCAGTTTAATTTCGCCGTTCTTCACCGCCTCAACGGCAGGTTTAATCAGCTCGTCCATCTTGACAAACCACTGCTGCTTTACCAACGGTTCAATCGTTGTTTTACAGCGGTCATGTGTACCGACATTGTGACTGTAATCCTCTATCTTGACAAGAAGCCCCATTTCCTCAAGTTCCTTAACAATGAGCTTTCGCGCATCGTAACGATCCATCCCTGCATACTTACCGCCGTTTTCATTGATGGTAGCATCGTCGTTCATGATATTTATAATAGGAAGATTGTGCCTCTTTCCCACCTCAAAGTCATTCGGATCATGCGCAGGCGTAATCTTAACGACACCTGTACCAAACTCCATATCGACATAGGTATCTTCCACAACGGGAATCTCACGATTCATCAGAGGAAGCATCAGCTTTTTTCCCTTTAAATGTGCATACCGTTCATCATCGGGGTGAATCGCCACCGCCGTATCCCCCAGCATCGTTTCAGGTCTCGTCGTTGCAAACGTCAAATATTCTCCTGACTGTGAACCGTCATCCTTTAAAACCGGATACTTGATGTGCCACAAATGTCCCGCCTGCTCCTCATACTCTACCTCTGCGTCCGAAATCGAAGTGTTACATACAGGACACCAGTTGATCATTCTTGCGCCCTTATATATATAGCCTTTCTCATGCATCTTGCAGAAAACCTGCGTGACAGCCTTATTGCAGCCCTCATCCATTGTAAAACGCTCTCTGTCCCAGTCACACGACGAACCAAGCTTCTTGAGCTGGCTGATAATTCTGCCGCCGTACTCCCGCTTCCAGTCCCAGGCGCGCTCCAAAAACTTCTCCCTGCCAAGATCATGCTTATCAACGCCCTCTTCCTTGAGCTTCTCAATAATCTTGACCTCCGTCGCAATACTCGCATGATCCGTTCCCGGCTGCCAAAGCGCATTATATCCCTGCATTCTCTTAAACCGAATCAAAATATCCTGCATTGTGTTGTCAAGCGCATGTCCCATATGAAGCTGCCCCGTAATATTGGGGGGCGGAATAACAATTGTAAACGGTTTTTTGCTTTTGTCAACCTCTGCATGAAAATACTTCTTGTCAAGCCATTTCTGATAAATTCTATCCTCAAGACCATGCGGGTCATAAGTCTTAGCCAGTTCTTTACTCATACATTTACTCCTCTCCTGCCTGTTTTACAGCGTTAAAAATTTTCTCCTTAAAGTATAATAGTATAGAATCTTCCCCAAAACGTCAAGAGTTAGCGCCACAAATTCTGATTCCTTTTTACATGATTTTTAAAAATGCAAACTCTTTTTTGATTTATATTGACATATAATACTATACGTCATATAATATTATCAACTCGTATACTATATCGCATATAGTATTATACCAAACACACAATTTAAAGAAAGGAGCATCCTACATGGTTTTTAACACAGGCTCCACGCTGCTTGACGCCATTGTGCTTGCCGTTGTTTCCAACGAGGCAGAGGGCACATACGGCTACAAAATCACGCAGGACGTGCGCGATGTTATTGATTTGAGTGAATCCACGCTCTATCCGGTGCTGCGCCGCCTGCAAAAAGACGAGTGCCTGACTACCTACGACAGGGAATGCTCGGGCAGAAACCGCCGATATTACCAGCTAACCGAAAAAGGGCAGGCACAGCTTCGGCTTTACCGTTCCGAGTGGATTACCTATTCATCCAAAATCAGTAAGGTCTTACATTAACAGAACGAATTTTGAAAACAAAAAGTTCAAAACAGAAAAAAGTGAGGAAATAATTATGAATAAAAACGAGTACTTAGAACGCCTTTCGAAGCTGCTCGCGGACATCTCCTATGAGGAACATGAGGAGGCGCTCTCTTATTACCGTGAATACATTGAGGACGCGGGCGCAGAAAACGAACAGCGTGTAATTGAAGAGCTTGGCACACCAGAACATCTCGCACAGGAAATCCGCGAAGGACTTTTAAAAAAAGGTGAACCGAGCAGACGGCAAGGTGAACCCATCCGCGCACCTAAGCTGCGCACAGACTCCGGGAACCGCAGCAGTCAGGCGTCAGACAAAACACCGGAACGCAGCAAATCAAACGTTATCCTAATTATTATTGCCGTTATTTTAACGTCACCGCTTTGGTTTCCCCTTGCATGCGCCGTCATCGGCACGGTTTTTGGCATTATTGTAACTGCCTTTGCAATTGTACTTAGTGTCGGCATTATCGGTATTGTCTGCACGGCTGTGGGCATTGCACTTATCATTGCAGGATTTTTGGCATGCCTGTCCGTTACCGTTTACTCTGTTTCAGGTACGCTTGCAGGCGCCGCGCTGATTGGTTCCGGTCTGATAACCTTAGCGCTTGGGATCTTATTTACCGTTCTTACGGTATGGCTCTGCGGTTGGGCGCTTCCGGCGCTGATACATTTTATCAGACAGACTATAAGCCGCATTTCATGCAGGCGAAAGGAGGCACACGTATGAAAAAATTTATAAAAACATCTCTGATTATGGCAGGAATTTTCTTTCTTATCGGAGCAATTATTCTGATTATATGCAGCTTTTTAGCGGGAAGCAGACGCCATATGCTGTCAGATGCCGTTTCAAATGATTTATATTGTTTTTTCGGCAAAGACCGGGATCAAAACTTTGATTACAGTTATCCCATACAAAGCGGGCAACATACGGATGATAACGCCGCCAGCGCCTCGGACATTACGCAGCTTTCCATCCACTCAAACTATACCAATTTCAAACTGATACCTTCACAGGATGACGCTTTTCACATCTCCTGTGAAGGCAGCGGAAAATACCAATATTACACAGAGGATTCTGTTTTTTATGTCAACAGCTTTTTTAATCACCGCACTGTAAACACGAATCTGATTACGCTTTCCGTTCCCGACACTGTCTTTTCCGATGTCAGCATTGATTTTGGCGCAGGCGCCGCCAGCCTCTCTTCGCTGCAATGCGATACGCTTAACATTAATGTCGGCGCAGGGGAGCTTACCCTTGACGGGATTGACTGCGACTATACTACTGCCAACGTCGGCGCAGGCGCTATCACAATTGAAGACGGTCATACGCAAAATGCAGATTTTGAAGTCGGCTTAGGAGAATTGACATACAAAGGCTATATTGATGCCGATCTCAATGCAGAAGTCGGTATGGGCAACATAACGCTCCAAATCAAAAATGCACAGGAAGAGCACAATTACAATTTGGAATGCAATATTGGCAACATTACAATCGGTTCAAAAACATACAATGGAATAGCAGCAGAAAAGGAAATCGACAACGACGCCGACTACAACTACACACTTCAATGCGATGTGGGCAACATTGACGTTTTCTTCGAGGAGCCGGGTAACAACTAAAAATCAAAAAAAATAGAAAAGAGGTTTCTTATGGATTATCAAAACGACGACAACAACTACAAAAAACTTCACAAATCACATACCGATAAGTTTATCTGCGGTGTATGCGGCGGTATCGGTGAATATCTGAACCTTGACCCGACGCTTGTACGTCTTGTGTGGGTTCTATTCTCTCTATGCGGCTGCAGCGGAATCCTAGCATACATCGTTGCGGCGATTATTATGCCATAAATACTTCACAATTTTGTTTTTGATTTAATATATCAACTTTATTTCGGTTATGCTATACTAAAAGAGTAAATGCAACTTTAAACAATACGGAGGATTACCGAATGCAAAGGAATATATTAAAATTGGCACTCGCATACGCAATGGCGCTTTTCCTCACGATCGCCCCATTCCACATGCTCCACGCCGCGGAAACCACTGTTGATACGGATGCACCGCATGAAACATATCATGTAAGTGCAGAAAACGGCCTAAAAATGCGCAGCGCCCCTTCAAAAGATTCCGACGTTGTCACACTTCTGCCGTATAATGCAAAAGTTATCGTTATCAACACGGAAAACAGCGGTTGGTATCAGGTCACTTACTCCGGCGAAACCGGATACGTTGCTGCAAAGTATCTAACAAAATCATCTGAAACGGATACCGTTGATGACACAAGCAGCAATGCGGCAGAAACAGACGAAAGCGATGCTTTCACGGATATATCTCCCGAAAATGTCCGTACTACGCTCGGAGTCACGCCTCTTATTTTCGCTCTGATTGCCGCAATCATTATCATGATAATTCTTGCAATCTTCACAGCATACAGCTTCTTGAAAAAGGAAAAGGACGGTTATGACGAGACAGAATACGATGATGATTACGACGAAAACGATACAGAGCAATATGAAACCAACTTAGACAGTAATGACGATACTTACATGGATGACGAATATGACGAAGAATATTACGAGGATGATGAATGAAAAATTGATCCAGTATGCAAAAAAGTACGAGCAATCGTACTTTTTGTCATCTAAAAACCTATTTTGTTGTTGGATTTTGTCCGAAGCATTTTAATCGCAGACTCCATATCGCCCAGCTCCCCGACAACTTCCTCCGCCGTCTCCAGTTGGGCAGAATTAATACAAAAAACAATATCCGGCTTTCCGCCGCCAAATATTTTTGAGAGCAGACTCGGCTTCTCCCATCTTAAAAAATACGAAACTCTCGCTTTCATGAACGCTTTCTCTATCACAGTCTTTACATCTGTATCCGTCACGGAACAGAAGTCAATTTCATTATTTACCTTTACTTTGCTATACTCATTTTCCACGATTACGACGCCTTCTTTCGTTTTATTAATTTAATAAAATGTTTTGCCTTCTTCAATCGTAAATATCTTTCCGTCCACAATGTCAATGATTGTAACGGCACAATTTCGATGCACTCCGCCCCGCCAAAAATCTTTAATCGCAATATGATGAATATTGGACAGCAAACCTCTCAATGCGGCACCATGCGTCGATATTAATATCGTTTCGTGCTCTATATCTTTATTATGCGTAATTTCATCTAAAAAGTCACCTGTTCTTTTTTGCAGCTTTTCTATAGATTCTGCCCCCTTCGGCGGTACATATGCTTCCGGTTCATTAAAAAATTTTAAAAATTCTGTTCCCGAAACGCCATAATCCTCCTCAGAAAAGCAGGCGCCCTCGTATACCCCAAAACCGATTTCCATAATGCGTGCATCCTCAATTACAGGAATATCACGCGTTCCTCTCATAATGATTGCCGTCTCATACGCACGCTTTAGCGGACTTGTATATACTCTTGTAAACGGCACATCCGCTAAGGCCTCAGCCGTAATCCGCGCAATCTTACGTCCCTCATTATTTAGCGGAATATCGCTCTGTCCCTGAAACCGTTTTTTAACATTCCATTCTGTTTCTCCGTGCCGTATCATATAGAGCCTCATATCCGCACTACTCCTTCTGCGTTACTTATCTATCTATCATATCATAATATAATTCTGTCCAAATTGCAATCCTGATAATTTTGCTTTCTTTACAAAAGTACAATCGAAAGGACTGGTTTTCTCCAGTCCTTCGTAACGTGCGCTAGAGGATTCGAACCCCCGACCTTTTGGTCCGTAGCCAAACGCTCTATCCAGCTGAGCTAAGCGCACACATATTCGATTTCAGTTTATTATTTACTGCCGGCGACCGGAATCGAACCGGTACGGGTATCGCTACCCACGGGATTTTAAGTCCCGGGCGTCTGCCTGTTCCGCCACGCCGGCATAATAAACCGTAATCTATCAAGTATACAATTTATGTATTCTCAATAGTAATGGGACCTACAGGGCTCGAACCTGTGACCCTCTGCTTGTAAGGCAGATGCTCTCCCAGCTGAGCTAAGATCCCATAACGACCCCAATCGGACTCGAACCGACGACCTCCGCCGTGACAGGGCGGCGCTCTAACCAACTGAGCCATGAGGCCAAAATATCAAATAAAAAATGGACCTTCGGGGACTCGAACCCAGGACCGACCGGTTATGAGCCGGTTGCTCTCACCAACTGAGCTAAAGGTCCAAATACCCAACCACCATTGGGTTAAGCCGATGATCGGACTCGAACCGATAACCTGCTGATTACAAATCAGCTGCTCTGCCAATTGAGCCACATCGGCATACATGCTTTCGCAACTGATACCTATTTTCTATCTATAAAGTGACTCCAACGGGAATCGAACCCGTGTTACCGCCGTGAAAGGGCGATGTCTTAACCGCTTGACCATGGAGCCAAATTTCTAATTAAGCGATACCGGGCTAATCCGCGCTTAGCTCCCCGAGTTGGGCTCGAACCAACAACCCCGCGGTTAACAGCCGCGTGCTCTACCATTGAGCTATCGAGGAAAATGTTTTGCTGAGAGTATTCCCTCAAAACCGAACACAGAAACCTTATAAACCTCTTTTTCCTATCCTCTTACCCACAGCACCAACCATGCTTGTCAGGATAAGCTTTCGACCTATTAGTGGCATTCAGCTTAATACATTGCTGCACTTACACCCATGCCCTATCTACCTTGTAGTCTTCAAGGGGTCTTACCGCTTACGCAGCGGATAACTCATCTCGGGGGAGGCTTCACGCTTAGATGCCTTCAGCGTTTATCCCTGCCGGACTTGGCTACCCTGCCGTGGCGTTGGTCGCCAACAGGTACACCAGCGGTCCGTCCATCCCGGTCCTCTCGTACTAAGGACAGCTCCCCTCAGTTATCCTACGCCCGCGCCGGATAGGGACCGAACTGTCTCACGACGTTCTGAACCCAGCTCGCGTACCGCTTTAATGGGCGAACAGCCCAACCCTTGGGACCTGCTACAGCCCCAGGATGCGATGAGCCGACATCGAGGTGCCAAACCACTCCGTCGATGTGAACTCTTGGGAGTGATCAGCCTGTTATCCCCAGGGTAGCTTTTATCCGTTGAGCGATGGCAATCCCACTTTATGCCACCGGATCACTAAGTCCTACTTTCGTACCTGCTCCACCCGTCGGTGTCACAGTCAGGCTCCCTTATGCCTTTGCGCTCTCCGAATGGTTTCCGTCCATTCTGAGGGAACCTTTGAGCGCCTCCGATACCCTTTCGGAGGCGACCGCCCCAGTCAAACTCCCCGCCAGGCATTGTCCCCCGCCCGGGTTACGGGCGCGGGTTAGAAACCCGG
>KE159617.1:787756-1010686 GCA_000403335.2 Lachnospiraceae bacterium MD335 | reverse complement strand
CCTGACAGATAAACAGTAATGCAACTCCCTACTCGTTCTTTCCCTAGAAAGGAGGTGATCCAGCCGCACCTTCCGATACGGCTACCTTGTTACGACTTCACCCCAGTTACCGGCTCCACCTTCGGCAGCTCCTCCCTTAAAGGTTAGGTCACTGACTTCGGGCATTTCCGACTCCCATGGTGTGACGGGCGGTGTGTACAAGACCCGGGAACGTATTCACCGCGGCATTCTGATCCGCGATTACTAGCGATTCCGGCTTCGTGTAGTCGGGTTGCAGACTACAGTCCGAACTGGGACGATGTTTTTGGGGTTTGCTTACCGTCACCGGCTCGCTTCCCTCTGTTTTCGCCATTGTAGCACGTGTGTAGCCCTGCCCATAAGGGGCATGATGATTTGACGTCATCCCCGCCTTCCTCCCGGTTGTCCCGGGCAGTCTCTCCTGAGTTCCCATCCTGAATGCTGGCTACTGAAGATAGGGGTTGCGCTCGTTGCGGGACTTAACCCAACATCTCACGACACGAGCTGACGACAACCATGCACCACCTGTCTCGGATGCCCCGGAGGGCTAAGGGCATTACCCCTTATTCATCCGGATGTCAAGGGCAGGTAAGGTTCTTCGCGTTGCTTCGAATTAAACCACATGCTCCACCGCTTGTGCGGGTCCCCGTCAATTCCTTTGAGTTTCATTCTTGCGAACGTACTCCCCAGGTGGATTACTTAATGCGTTTGCGGCGGCACCGGAGACCCTTGGGTCCCCGACACCTAGTAATCATCGTTTACGGCGTGGACTACCAGGGTATCTAATCCTGTTTGCTCCCCACGCTTTCGAGCCTCAACGTCAGTTACGGTCCAGTAAGCCGCCTTCGCCACCGGTGTTCCTCCTAATATCTACGCATTTCACCGCTACACTAGGAATTCCGCTTACCCCTCCCGCACTCTAGTTCGCCAGTTTCCAAAGCAGTTCCGCAGTTAAGCTGCGGCATTTCACTCCAGACTTGGCGCACCGTCTACGCTCCCTTTACACCCAGTAAATCCGGATAACGCTTGCCCCCTACGTATTACCGCGGCTGCTGGCACGTAGTTAGCCGGGGCTTCTTACTCAGGTACCGTCTGCTGACCGTAAGGTCAGTGTTTCTTCCCTGCTGATAGAGCTTTACGTAACGAATTACTTCTTCACTCACGCGGCGTCGCTGCATCAGGGTTTCCCCCATTGTGCAATATTCCCCACTGCTGCCTCCCGTAGGAGTCTGGGCCGTGTCTCAGTCCCAATGTGGCCGTCCGCCCTCTCAGGCCGGCTACTGATCGTCGCCTTGGTGGGCCGTTACCCCGCCAACAAGCTAATCAGACGCGGGTCCATCTTACACCACCGGAGTTTTTCACACCGCTTCATGCGAAGCTGTGCGCTTATGCGGTTTTAGCACCTATTTCTAAGTGTTATCCCCCTGTGTAAGGCAGGTTACCCACGCGTTACTCACCCGTCCGCCACTAACCCATATATCACTAGGTTTCAATATGGGTCCGTTCGACTTGCATGTGTTAAGCACGCCGCCAGCGTTCATCCTGAGCCAGGATCAAACTCTCATGTTGAAATATGGTCTGCTTCGCAGCCCTTGAGAGAAACTTCGTTTCTCTGTTCCAGGATGCTTCGCATCGCTTGTTTGATTTGGCACCAGTTAAACTGGCTAATCTTTCTGCAATTTTCATCACAGATTTACTATTAAAGGTTTGTCTGTTCTTTTCGAACATTTTCTCTGAACAATTCTTTTTTAGAATTTTCAGGGTTGCATTACTGTTTATTTGTCAAGGTTCTTTATTATTATTTCATTTCCATTATTTTTCAAATGGCAGAAATAAAAACGGAGAGGGTGGGATTCGAACCCACGCGCCCTTGCGGACAAACGGTTTTCAAGACCGCCTCGTTATGACCACTTCGATACCTCTCCATAATCAATATTTAATTGCCGTTCCTATATGTCACTGCTTCTTTCTGCTCTCGCTTTTGTTCAACACTCGCAACGACAATATTTATTATATGCAGGTTACCTATATTTGTCAACAACTTTTTTCAATTTTTTTCAAACTTTTTTTCTTAGATCCTGAAACCCTTGAAAACACGCGATTTTTCGCCTTAAACATTCAAAAAAAGTTCTGCCATTTTTAAATCTTCCGGTGTTGTGATTTTAATATTTTCATATGAACCCTCTATCAGTTTAATCGGTTTCTGCATAAAATATTCAACCACCATCGCATCATCGGTTATTGAAACATTTGCAGCATCTAGTTGTTTCTCTTGTGCAATCAGCTTCTCATAAGCTGTCGCAATCAGTTTTTTTTCAAATACCTGCGGTGTCTGTATCTGCCACACGTCAGAACGGTTAGGCGTACTTTCCACATACCCGTCCTTATCTGCAAGCTTTATCGTATCTTTTACAGGCATTCCGACAACACACGCCGCTGTCTCCTGTACACAAAGAAAAGCACGCTCTATTATAGAAGCATTTATAAAAGGACGCGCACCGTCGTGAATAAACACATAGTCGCAGTCCCACTTTACTGCGGCAAGTCCGTACGCCACGGAATGATACCGCTCCTTTCCGCCCGCCGTAACAGTCCTGACTTTGCTTATACCATATTTTTCTACAATCTCTTTTTGACAAAAGTCAATTTCACCGTTTCCCGCAACGAGCACAATATCATCTATGAGACTTTCCTCAAATGCCTTCAGCGAATAATATAATACAGGTTTGCCAGCAATCAAAAGATATTGCTTTCGTACGGCGCTGTTCATTCGTTTTCCCTGTCCTGCTGCCAAAATGATGGCAGTTGTCTTTCTCATTTTCATACGTTTATCCTACCGCTCACCCAATTTCAAATTCGGAACTGCATTTAAATCATAGCCGCTCCTGGTCCCCTTTTGATACTCATAATAGCCCGCAGCACCGATCATTGCTGCATTATCCGTACATAACACGGGCGAAGGATAATAAAAATCTATTTTGCGCTTCGCACACTCCGTCTCAAACGCCGCCCGCAATGAGGAATTGGAGGCGACGCCGCCCGCTATGGCAAATTTTTGAAATCCGTATTCCTTTACGGCATGAAGTGCATGCTCCACAAGCACATCAATTACCGCCTTTTGAAAAGATGCTGCCACATCGGCATTATTAACCGAAATTCCTTTCATTTCACAGGAATTGAGATAATTCAAAACTGCCGATTTTAATCCGCTAAAGCTAAAATCATAGCTTGCACCATCAATCTTTGCGCGCGGAAAGCTTATCGCGTCGGGATTGCCTTCCTTGGAAAGCTTGTCTATTTTGGGACCGCCCGGATATCCAAGTCCTATGGCACGTGCAACCTTGTCAAATGCCTCTCCTGCCGCGTCATCCCGAGTACAGCCTAAAATTCCATATGTGCCGTAGTCCTTTACCACCACAAGATGCGTATGTCCACCTGAAACCACAAGACATACAAAAGGCGGCTCCAAATCTTTGTTTTCAATAAAATTGGCACTGATATGACCTTCGATATGATGCACTCCAATTAACGGCTTTCCTGTAGCAAAACAAATTGCCTTTGCAGCTGAAACACCTACCAAAAGCGCTCCCACAAGACCCGGACCATATGTCACTGCAATGGCTGTTATATCCTCCAAGGTTTTACCTGCCTTCTCAAGCGCTTCCTCTATCACCTGATTTATTTTTTCAATATGCCTGCGTGAGGCAATCTCGGGTACAACACCGCCGTATACCGTATGCAGCGCTATCTGTGACGAGATGATATTGGACAATACCTCCCGTCCGTTTCTGACTACTGCTGCCGCGGTCTCGTCACAGGAACTTTCAATTGCAAGTATCAGTACATCTTCTCTCTTATCCATATTGCCTAAATCCTTCAAACTTTCTATTCGTTTATAATATCAAATCCCAATATTTTCCAGTGTCCTGTGCCGGATTCTTTGCGCAGTACAAAGACTTGCTTCGAGGATACATAATCTGCACCTGTTTTAATTGAGTATGTACAATAAAGACTTGCACACTTTCTGCCCTCATGTGTATACTCCTCTACATCCGTACTTGACGAAGTCGTATAACTGATAATGGTATAATTTTTATCGGAAAAGTCTTTCACAGCCGCCTTCAAATCCACAATATACTGATCTCTCGGATTGTTTTCGGCAAGCTCGTCGTCGTAAAGGGCAATCATTTTATCCGCCATCTGCGCAAGCTGCTCCTCACTGTAATTTTCGTTGTAAAGACATTTTGTAATATCACCGTAGTATTTGACAAGCTCCTTGGGTGTCGCGGGATAGTCATTATCCAAATTGCGTAAGAGCACGTTCTGTACCGCAGAAACCACTACATCATCATTATCTTTGCCGATGTTGGATACGTAAAAATAAAAACCTCCTACCAATGCAACAAGCACAACCGCGATGATTACTCCTTTTAATTTCCCCATATTTATTCCTCCTTCTATATCATTATTCTTCCTCGAACATAAGTTCCTCGCTCCAGCCGTCCTTTGCAAGATACGTCTGCGGAAAAATCGCCTGCACTTCCTTTTTATACTCCTCCGGGTGCGTCAGGGACGGCGAATAATGTGTAAGCCACATTTTTGCAACGTTTGCACGCTTTGCCATTTGAGCCGCCTCATAAAAGGTCATGTGCTTATATTCCTTTGCCTTTTCCTTCTTATCCGGCTCCCCGTACATGCCCTCACATATAAATAAATCGGCATTTTGTGCGTTTTTGATAATCCCTTCTGTCGGTCTTGAATCCGTACAATAGGTCAGCTTTAAACCTTTGCGGGGCGCACCAAGCACCATATCCGGCGTATATATTTTACCATTTATTTCTATGGTTTCTCCTTTTTGCAGCCTGTTCCAGTACTTTTTTTCAAGTCCAAGCTCCATTGCCTTGTCCAACTGAAATTTCCCCTTGCGCTCTACTACAATATTATAGCCGTAACATAAGACGTTATGGTTAACGCGAAATGCTTCTATACGAAATCCTTCAAAGCAAAAGCTCTGCTCAGGTTCCGAAATTTCCATGTAAGTTATATCAAACGGAAGTTCTGGCGCCACCACGCGCAGTGCATTTACGACCCTTGTTAGTCCTTTAGGGCCTATTATCAAAAGCGGCGTGGTTTTCTCGGCATTTCCCATTGTCAGCAACATACCCGGAAGTCCGGAAATGTGATCCGCATGATAATGTGTAAAACACATAATATCAATAGGTTTGGGACTCCATCCCTTCTCCTTCATTGCAATCTGCGTTCCCTCCCCGCAGTCTATTAAAATGCCGATGCCATTGTAGCGCGCCATAAGGGAAGTCAGCCATCGATACGGAAGCGGCATCATTCCACCTGTTCCCAGTAAACATATATCCAGTATTGTAATCACCTCTTCCACATTATTACGGCATCATCCTTGGGTTTCTCATAAAAATTGGGCCGGATGCCTTCTGCCCGAAAACCGGCGCCCTCATACAGACGGATTGCCGGTACATTTTTGCTGCGTACTTCCAGCGTAAAAGCGCTGATGCCATACTCCCTGCGCCCATGCTCCAAAAGTCTGTCCAAAAGCGCCGTTGCAATTTTTTGCCTGCGAAAACGCTTATCCACCGCAACATTGGAAATATCGCCTTCACCCACAATTTCCGTAAGCATACAACCGCCGATAATCTCCTGCTTTTCTGTCTCCGCCACCAAATAAACACGGTGGGGATTCGATAAAACCTCCTCGAAATCCATGTACTTCCACGGCATGGAAAAACAGGCTGCCTCAAGCGCCGTCACTTTTTCCAAATCGTCCCTTCGCATTTCGCGAATAGCATAATCCTGTATTTGTGCCGTCATAAGCATCCCCCGCCGGACTTTTGATTTCGTTCACGCTCCGCCTGTGACAGACGCAGATATTCCGGCGCGTGCTGTGCGGCGCTTTCAAATATTCCCTTTCGGTAAAGAATTTCCCCAAGTGATGCCACGCACGCGGCGCGCTGTCTGTTACAACATGCGGGCGCAATATCAAAGGGAACCTGTGTCAGCTCCTCAAGCCGTTCTTTATAGACACACACACCGTCTCCCAAAAAAACAGCCTCTTTGCCAACCGCGTTGATTTTATCAAGAATTTGGGCAATGTCAACCGCGCACTGCGGCTCGATTGTCACCAATTCACCGTCCTTAAATGTATAAAGTCCTGTATACACCTGATTTCTTCGGGCATCCATAAGCGGACAGATGATTTTTTCACTGCCGTAGAGATTGTAGGCAAGCGAAGCTACCGTTGGCACCGGGATAATCGGAATATTCAGTGCAAATCCTAATCCCTTTGCCGTCGCCGCGCCAATCCGAAGCCCTGTGAAAGAACCGGGACCACACGCAATTGCAATTGCATCAATCGTGCTTAAATCCAATTCCGTCATACGCCTGATCTCGTCAAGCATGGGTAAAAGCGTCTGCGAATGTGTTTTTTTGTGGTTTACCGTATATTCTGCAATCGTGACGTCTTCTGCAACAATTGCCGCTGACGCTACAAGACCTGAGCTGTCCAATGCTAATATTTTCATTCTTTGCTTTCCTTTTATCATAAAAACGCCTATTCAATCGTGATTTTTCTGTAGTCAAACCCTTTTTCCAAATTTTTTTCTATGGAAATTTTTTTTGCCTGCGGCGGTATCAATTCGTCAATCAGCTCTGCCCATTCAATCATGCAGACACCTTCTCCAAAAAAATACTCTTCATAACCAATCTCATCCATCTCCTCGGCATCGCCGATTCGGTACACGTCAAAGTGATAAAAAGCCAGCCGCCCGCTGTCATATATCTGCACAATAGTGAAAGTCGGACTGTTAACATGTTCTTGAACACCAAGTCCGTTAGCAACGCCCTGTGTAAACACTGTTTTTCCGACACCTAAGTCACCGCTGAGCGTATAGATGTCTCCCGGCTTTGCCAAACATCCAAGCTGTCTGCCGGCTTCAAAAGTTTCCGCAGGACTTGTTGTCTCTATAATGGTTTTCATATGCTTTCTTCCAATCTTCTTATCAAAAACGGATTTTCACTTTTTTCGGGGGCATATGCGTCGATATTGCCTGTATCAGCGCTTCTTTTTTATCCCCCAAATCCCGTTTCGGAAATATGGAGGCAGTTGTCCGTGACGTGTAGAGAATAATGCTTCTGCCTGTTGAAACTGCCTTAACACAGCTCTCCCAACTCTGCGTTTCCTCATTCTCCCCCTGCGAAACGTTGATTCCCTCTTCCGTCATTTTATAGTGAAGCGGATTGCGGAACACAGGATTGTTCACCGCCTGCTGCTTCGCCTTCAAAAACAGGGAACAAGGCATATACGCAATTAGCACCACACCTGCAATCAGATAAATTATATACCGTGTCGACACAAATGCCATAATTAAAAACACGCCTGCCAGTGTTCCCAACATACCGGAAAACCCCGTATAAGTATGATACAACAAATAATCATATAGATCCGACGCGGTTACCTTTACGTCAATTTCAAGTTCCATTGCCGCTCCTGCCTTTCCAATCAAACATAACATAATCCCTTTACAGTATACCAAAATACGCCAAAAGTGCAAGCCTTGATTAATATTCCACCGCCACAAGGCAAAGTCCTTTCGCCGGAGCAAGCACTCCCGACAGCTCCCTTGTACCGCTCTCCAACAGACTTTGGACAGAATGCAGGTCCCGCTCATGTAAGCCGGTCTCAATTAAAGTTCCCGTCAAAATCCGCACCATATGGTATAAAAAACCGTCTCCCTTATAGGTGAGCACCAGCTCATTTCCTATTCGTTCTATTGCAATGCTTTCAATTGTCCGGACCGTTGACTTTTTACTTTTTTTGGTCGACGTAAATGCCTTAAAATCATGCTTTCCAACCAAAATTGCTGCCGCCTTCTGCATTGCACTGACGTCAAGTGAATCTGCGAGTTCATATACATACCGCCGCTCAAAAACACACGGAACTGCCGTATTCCAAATACGGTATACATAAGTTTTTTGTTTCGCATTGAGTCTGCTGTGAAAACGCTCCGGCATCTCGCAAATTTCAGTCACGCCGATGTCCTCCGGAAGGTACAAATTGATATAGCGCATAATCTCCTGCGGCGCTTTGTCTGTCTCAATCTTAAAATTTGCCACCTGTCCAAGCGCATGGACTCCCGCGTCAGTCCGCCCAGAACCGTTTACCTGCACAAAATCGGTCCCTGTCATTTTCGCAAGAATTGCCTCCAGCTTTCCCTGTATGGTATTTTGCGTGGAATCCTGCCGCTGCCAGCCCTGATAACGCGTACCTTCATACTGGAGTATGATTTTAAAATTCCGCATCTGTTACTCCTTATCGTCTTCTTCCAATAGCTTTAAATCCTCATCACTGAGCTTTCGGAAATTATTGATTTTTGTTACAAGAATCCGCACACTCTGTTTTGGCGTGTCAAAAAAGCCTGCCTCATTCATATTTACAACGATAATTCCTATCGGCACCGCCACCAGCATTCCGATTACTCCTGCCGCCTTGTATCCTATAAACAGCAGAATAATTGTGGGAATCGGCTCCATTCCAATGGAATCACCCATAATTTTGGGTTGAATGAGCTGCCGGAACAGTTGTCCCACTCCCCAAATAACAAGAAACCAAATCGCGCGCGCATAATCACCGCCAAGTGCAGTCACAATCGCCCAAGGCACGAGCACCGCGCCGCTCCCGAAAAACGGCAGAATATCAATCACGGCAATCAGCAGTGCAATCAATAATGCATAACGTACCTTTAGGAGGGTCAGTCCCAGCAAAATCAATAGATACATCCATACCTCAATGCGAAGCTGTGCCTTAAAATATCCACCGACTGCCTGTCTCAGGCTCCCGTAAAATACCCCGTATTTTTGTGCTATCCCTTTGGGCACAATCTTTTCAAGCGCTTCATAAATCCACTCTCTGTCAGCAATAAAGAAATATGCCGACAGCATTGCCATAATCACGGAAATCGCCACGTTCGCAATGCTTCCTACCATAGAGCCCATACCGCCAAATGTATCCAAATCCAGTTTTGACGGCAGATTGGTTATCGCTTCCCCGATGGATGTTCCAAGATTCCCCAAAAACTCCGCAATATTGGGCGCAACGCCTCCCAAATACTGGTTTGCAACAGATACAAAGCTGTCGAGATCCTGTACCAAAACATTCCACATTTCGGGCAGTTCCTTGACAAACCCGTGTATCTGACGGAACAAAACAGAACACGCCGCATACCCTATACCGCTCACAACAGCGATTACCACAACAATCACGACTACGGTTCCCGCTTTTCTGCGTATCTTAATTTTACTCTCCAAAAAGACTACCAGCGGATTTGCGATACACGATATTAACCAGCCGATAATCAACGGCATAAACAGCACAATCAGTCTTGGCACCAAAAAGATGCACAACAACAGAACAATCAGCGAAAACGCAAGATTTGCAAGCGCTTTGACAATTGATTTCATATCCTGATTCATACGCTATTCTTCCTCCGCCGGCTGTGTCATTTCCATATCTTTATCTGATAAAATTTTATCAATCAAATCATATATATCATCGCGTCCCTGCTTGGAGACTGCTGAAAAAGGAACGACTATTGTGTTTTTGTCCACACCCAGCCCCTGCTTTACTATTTTTATATGCTTTTGAATCTGGCTCCGGTTAACCTTGTCAAGCTTGGTCGCTATGATAATCGGATGATACCCGTTTGCGCAAATCCATTCATACATCTGCCTGTCGTTAGCGGACGGCTCATGACGAATATCAATTAACAAAAAGACTGCTCTAAGCTGTCCCGACTTTTTCAGATAACGCTCTACCATTTTGCCCCATTTTTCTTTCACTTCAACACTGACTTTCGCATAACCGTAACCGGGTAAATCCACAAAATAGAATTCATTATTAATATTGTAAAAGTTGATTGTCTGTGTCTTTCCCGGCTGCGCACTGGTACGCGCCAGCGATTTTCGGTTCATCAGCGCATTAATCAGAGAGGATTTTCCGACATTGCTTTTCCCGGCAAATGCAATCTCCGGCATTTGATTCTCCGGTATTTTACTTGTCACGCCGATTACCGTCTCAAGACTTACGTTTTTTATTACCATTCGCTTTTCTCCTATTTGTGACAAAGGCTTTTTCGATTACCTCGTCCATTGTCTCCACAAAGCAGATTTCCATACCCGCCTTTATCTCACCCGCAATCTCGTCCACATCCTTTTCGTTTTCCTTTGGCACCAGCACGGTGGTAATTCCCGCCATTTTTGCCGCCAAAAGTTTTTCCTTCAAGCCTCCGATTGCAAGCACTCTGCCCCTCAGGGTGACCTCGCCTGTCATCGCGACTTTCGCGCGTACGGGTGTATCGGTGACAGCGGAAAGCACTGCCGTCGCCATTGTTATTCCCGCAGACGGACCGTCTTTGGGAACCGCCCCTTCCGGAATATGGATGTGAAAATCATTTTCCTGAAAGAATTCGGGCGTAATATGATACTTCGGTGCAATGGAACGAATGTAACTTAATCCGGTCTTTGCGGATTCCTTCATAACATCGCCAAGCTTTCCGGTCAGCTCCACCTCGCCCTTGCCGGACATCACGTTTACCTCTATCTCCAGCGTGTCTCCGCCAACGCTCGTCCAAGCGAGTCCTCTTACAATGCCCACGTCATCTTTCTCATTTGCCACATCAGTATTGTACCGCGGTTTCCCCAAATACTTTTCAAGGCGCTTTATGTCAACCTTAATACATTTTTCCTTTTGCACCTTACTTCTAAGGATTTCCAATGCTGCCTTTCTGCATACCGTGCCCAGCTTTCGTTCAAGGCTGCGCACTCCGGCTTCTCTTGTATAATTCGCGATAATACCGCGCATTGCATTATCACTGACCGTAAGCTGACTTGCCTTTAAACCGTTTCGCTCAAGCTGCTTTTTCCACAGATGCTCCTTGGCAATATGAAACTTCTCGTTTGCCGTATAGCTTGACACTTCTATAATATCCATACGGTCAAGCAATGGTCTTGGAATATTGCCTGCATCGTTTGCCGTCGCAATAAACAAAACTTTAGACAAATCAAGCGGCAGCTCCACATAATGATCGCGAAAATGACAGTTCTGCTCCGGATCGAGAACTTCAAGCAGCGCCGACTGTGTATCCCCTTTATAATCGCTGCTGACCTTGTCAATCTCGTCAAGCAGCATCAGCGGATTGCACACTCCCGCCTGCCTTAACCCTGCCGCAATGCGTCCGGGCATTGCCCCCACATACGTTCTTCTATGACCGCGAATCTCTGCTTCATCACGCACACCGCCAAGACAAATTCTCACATACTTTTTGCGAAGCGCCTCAGCAATTGATTTTGCAATGGAAGTTTTTCCCGTTCCCGGTGGACCGACAAGGCACAGAATCGGCGTATCCCCTTTATGCGTAAGGCTTCGCACCGCAAGGTACTCAATTATGCGCTCTTTCACCTTTTCCAAACCATAATGGTCACGTGCTAAAATTTCCTCGGCACGCTCAATATCATTGTTATCCCTTGACGCCTTGTCCCACGGAAGATCCAAAAGCGTCTCGATATAGCCTCTCTCCACGGCACTTTCTGAACTGGAATTGACAATCTTTTTAAAACGTGTAATTTCTTTGCGGATCTTCTCCTTGACTTCGTCACCTGCTTTCAGCTTTTCAACGGCTTCCTCAAATTGCGCCGCCTCCGAACTCTTGTTATCACCGCCTAACTCATCCTGTATATATTCAAGCTGCTCCCGCAAAATGTAATCTTTTTGATTCTTGTCAATCTTTTCCTTGACCTTAACGGCAAGCTGCGTCCTGATTGCCGCAATCTGCGCCTCATTCATAATCAGACTTACAAGCGCCTCACACTGTTCGCCCAAATCCTCTGTCTCAAGAATTTCCTGCTTTTTCTCATAGGAAAACGGTGTATTAATCAGCACCTGATTGAGTAAAAAGCGCAGTGGATTTTCCTCTTCAAAATATTTACCGACACTCTTGCCGACCTTTGGGTAAAAACGTACATATGTAGAAAACACTTCCCGCAGGGAGCGCTTCAATGCCTCCTCTTGAACTTCATCTATCTCGTTTTGTTCCTCGTCGATTTCTTCAATAACTGCCGTAAAATATTCGTTTTCATTCTCCCTGACTTCCGCAAGTCTTGCCCGGCAGGTTCCCTCAACCATCACACGTTCTATATTATTGGGAAGCTTCGTTACCTGCTTAATATTAGCGATTGTCCCAATATGAAAGAGCGTATCAATTGTGGATTTCTCTTCTTTCTCATCTCTTTGCGCCACCAAAAAAATCTTTTGGTTTTCATTGAGAGAGCGTTGTACTGCCTTCTTGGACATGTCCCTGCTCAAATCAAAATGTATTATCATATCCGGCACTACCGTGAGTCCGCGCAGCGCCACCATTGGTAATTCCAATTTTTCCATTCATATAACCTTTCTCACTCTAAAATTTGAAAAAGGACAATCCATTAGCGGATTGCCCTTTTACTCAATGCAATTATCGCGCCTTTTTCTCCCGCTCTGTGTGCACTGCTTCACGATGTACTATGAAAGGCTGACTTGTTCCTTCTACTGCCTCTTTTGTGATAACACAAGCCTCTATGGTTTCATCCGAAGGAATCTCATACATAACGTCCATCATAATGCTTTCCATAATGGAACGAAGCCCTCGTGCTCCTGTCTTTCTCTCAAGTGCCTTTTCAGCAATCGCCTCAACTGCCTCCGGTTCAAAGCTAAGCTTTACATCATCATACTCAAAAAGCTTCTGATATTGCTTAATCAGCGCACTCTTCGGCTCTTTTAAGATGCGTACAAGCGCCTCTTTGTCAAGTCCCTCAAGCGACACATTAATCGGCACACGCCCCACAAATTCCGGAATCAGACCATATTTGGTCAAATCCTGCGGTGTTACCTGCTTAAACACAGCGCCGATGTCCCTTGTGGACTTGTCGGCAATATCTTTATTAAAGCCGATTGATTTGCGGTCCAGTCTGTTCTCGACAATCTTGTCAAGTCCGTCAAACGCTCCCCCGCAAATAAACAATATGTTGGTCGTATCAATCTGTATCAGTTCCTGATGCGGATGCTTTCTGCCACCCTGAGGCGGCACACTTGCAACGGTACCTTCCACAATTTTCAAAAGCGCCTGCTGTACGCCCTCTCCTGACACATCCCTCGTAATCGACACATTTTCGCTCTTTTTTGTAATCTTGTCAATCTCGTCAATGTAAATAATGCCATACTGGGCACGCTCGATGTCGTAATCAGCCGCCTGTATCAGCTTTAAAAGAATATTCTCAACGTCCTCGCCTACATATCCTGCCTCCGTAAGCGTTGTCGCATCCGCAATCGCAAACGGCACATTGATAATCTTTGCAAGTGTTTGTGCAAGATAGGTCTTACCGGAACCGGTCGGTCCTATCATTATAATGTTACTTTTCTGCAGCTCCACGTCCAAGTCTTTCTCCGCCGTCACACGCTTATAATGATTATAAACCGCTACCGACAGCACTTTTTTCGCGTCCTCCTGCCCGATAACATAATCGTCAAGAAATTCTTTGATCTCCACAGGCTTTAGAAGATTGATGTCAAAGTCACCGTCTATGGTTTCCTCATCTTCATATTCTTCTTCAATAATATCAGCACAAATATCCACGCACTCATCGCAGATATAGACACCTGCCGGTCCTGCTATCAGCTTTCTGACCTGATCCTGCGTCTTGTTACAGAAAGAACATCTTACTCTTCCCTCAGTGCTTTTTCCTGCCATCCCTTTATCTCCCTCTAAAATCTTTTTATAATTGCTTCTATATTTATTACCTGTTCACTACGCCTCTTTGTTTTGGTCTTCCCTGTCTGCAATTACCCGGTCAATCAAGCCGTATTCCATTGCCTCCTGTGCCGATTTCCAATTATCGCGTTCCGTATCCGCCGCAATAACGTCGTAAGGCTGCCCACAGTTTTCTGCTAAAATCGTATTTAACTTCTGCTTGGTGCGCAAAATATGCTTTGCGGCAATTTCAATCTCTGTAGCCTGCCCCTGTGCTCCGCCAAGCGGCTGATGGATCATAATTTCAGCATTCGGGAGGGCAAGGCGCTTCCCTTTTGTGCCTCCCGCAAGCAAAAATGCACCCATACTTGCAGCCATACCGATACATATTGTGGAAACATCGCACTTTATGTAGCGCATGGTATCGTAAATTGCCATTCCGGCAGTCACAGAACCGCCGGGGCTGTTAATATACAGCTGAATATCCTTATCCGTATCCTCCGCTTCCAAAAACAAAAGCTGTGCCACGACAAGGCTTGCCGTTACCTCATTCACTTCCTCGCCGAGAAAAATAATGCGCTCCTTTAAAAGCCTCGAATAAATATCGTATGAACGCTCTCCGCGGCTTGTCTGTTCAATGACATATGGTACTAAACTCATGGTTTCCTGCCTCCTCATTCCCTTATTTCTCAACAGCATTCTCCACTACAAAGTCTGCTGCCTTGCGAATGCAGATATCCTCCCGGATTGATTTCTTCTCAAATTCGCCGATCATATCGTTAATCTCTTCTATATCCATTTGGTATGCATCAGCCATCTTCTTGATTTCCTCATTGTACTCTTCATCGCTTGCCCCAATATTTTCTGCTTTGGCAACCGCTTCAAGCACAAGCCTTGACTGTATTCTCTTTTGGGCCTGCGGTTTTATCTGCTCTAAGAATGCGGCTCTTGTAAGACCCGTAATTTGGAAATACTGGTCAATCGAAATTCCCTGCATCTGTATTCTTTGGGCAAAGTCTTCCGCCATCTGACGCTGCTGCGTTTCAAGCATTGCAGCAGGAATGTCCATCTTTGCAGCGGCAATAATCGCGTCAACAACCTTGTCTTCCTTCTCAAGCTTTGCTTCCTCTGCCTTTTTCTCTTCAAGGTCTTTCTTTACACTCTCTTTGTATTCTGCAAGCGTTTCAACCTCGGAAACCTCGCTTGCAAATTCGTCGTCCAAATCCGGAAGCTGTTTCTCTTTGATTTCTTTTATGGTACACTTAAATACGGCGGGTTTTCCGGCAAGCTCCTGTGCCTGATAGTCCTCAGGGAACGTTACGTTAACCTCTACCTCTTTGTCAAGTTCTGCACCGATTAACTGCTCCTCAAAGCCCGGAATAAATGTATTAGAACCGATTGTCAGCGGATAGTTCTCACCCTTTCCGCCCTCAAACGCCACACCGTCAACAAAGCCTTCAAAATCAAGCGTCGTCATATCACCGTCCTGCACAGCCCTGTCCTCCACGGAAACTGTCCGCGCACTACTCTCCCTCTCTCTCTCAATTGCAGCATCAACTTCCTCATCCGTAACAGATGCATCTGTCTTCTCGACCTCTACACCCTTGTATACTCCGAGTGTTACTTCCGGCTTCAAAGCCACTTCGGCAGTAAAAACAAACGGCTTTCCTGCCTCTGCCTGCTCAATGTCAATCTTTGGCTGAGACACGATTTCTTCCGTACACTCATCAACCGCTTTCGCGTATGCGGAAGGAATTGCATAATTCGCAGCGTCTTCAAAAAAGATTTCTTTTCCGTACATTTGTTCTATCATCTTTCTAGGCGCCTTTCCCTTGCGGAAGCCGGGAATGTTTAATTTATTTCTATTCTTTTGGTAGGCCTTCTCAACTGCTGCCTCAAAATCCTCTGCTGACACCTCTATTGTAAGCTTCGCCATATTTCCTTCCAACTTTTCCACCTGTAAACTCATTTGTTTCATTTCCTCCTTGCGAATATTGCGTATTCTGTTTGTTAACGCTTCCTAAATTATATATGGTGCAGCATTCCGCCAAAAATCAGCCCGCTGCAATGTGCCAGCCAACCATAGCTACACAATCATTTCATAATTATATCATAGCAATCCTAAAAATAAAAGCCTGATTTTATAAAATAATTCGAAAAAAATCAGACGCAAAAAATCAGGCAGGAAATCTCTGATTATGATTTTCCTGCCTGATTCTTTATTCTTTTTAACAATAATAAGAGTATCTCGGTTTATGAGTCCTTATTTGATTGACTCCTCATAGCTCTTAACCATTCTTCTTACCATCTCGCCGCCGATTGAACCAGCTTCACGTGATGTTAAATCGCCGTTGTAACCTTCTTTAAGGTTAACGCCAAGCTCTGATGCTACCTCTGTCTTGAAACGGTCCATTGCTGCCTTTGCTTCCGGAACCTCTACTCTGTTTGATCTGTTCTGTGATGACATATTCATACACCTCCATAAAATTCTTTTTTGATAATATCTATTTTTAAAGACAAGCTTTTTGTCGCTTATCTTAATCCTATTATCTGCTATGTTTTTTGTTTTATGAATGGTATATTTTTACTAAATTGGCAGCTTTATTTTTCATTTTTAAAGATAGACAATTCCTTCTCCGAGCTTCTGCGCCGCTTCCTCATCTAACAGATTTTTTACAATTTCAAGCCCGAATGCAATTGCAGTTCCCATTCCGCGGCTTGTAATCACGTTGTCTGCCTTTACAACCTTATCATATACGACCTGCGCTCCTGTAAGCTCTGCTTCCATTCCTGGATAAATACACGCTTTTTTGCCTTTTAAAATTCCCATATGACCGAAAATACCTGGAGCAGCACAGATTGCGCCAATCAGCTTTCCCGCCTCATAAAACGCGCGCAGATGCTTTGTAAGCGTTTCGCATGCCTCAAGATTTTTCGTGCCCGGCATTCCGCCCGGACATACAAGAATGTCAAAACTGTCAAAATCAATTTCATCAATCCCTGCATCCATGCCGACGCAAATATTGTGGCTGCCTGTGACGCTCTTTTCATTATTAATTGCGACGCACACCACTTCAATTCCTGCGCGGCGAAGCAGGTCCACTACGGTAAGCGCCTCAATCTCTTCATATCCTGTTCCAAAAAATACTGCTGCTTTCTTCATTTTAATAAGTATGCTCCTTTCTTAGTCTGCGAATTTTATTACATTTCTTCTATATTAACACTGTTTCTGTTCTCTGCCAACCGGATTCTCATAGTTTGCATGCAAATTTGCATGCAAATTATTGCAGGCATTTGTACATAATAACCCCTATGAAAAACATAACGATTCACTATTTTGATTATTATGTCCTTTTATTTTTCTGTCTGTCGTTTATCGGCTGGCTGTGGGAGGTCATCCTTTATCTCTTTACAAGCGGCAGCTTTGTAAACCGCGGCGTATATTACGGTCCGTATCTTCCAATCTATGGAATTGGGGGAATTTTCCTAATGGTGCTGCTCCACGCAAAAAGAAAACAGCCTGTGCGCGTCTTTATTCTCTCTACCGTGATTTGCACGATTTTAGAATATGCGGCAGCCACATGGCTTGATTACAAATGGAATGTGCGGTGGTGGGACTACAGCAATTCTTTTCTGAATCTTGACGGAAAAATCTGTTTTGCCTGTAGCATTGGTTTCGGACTTGGCGGTGTATTGCTGATCTGCATTTTCCAGCCCCTGTTCCATAAATTTTACCACAAAACGACGCGCGGCACGCGTATTTTTATATGTATTCTGCTGATTTTTATTTTTGCAGCGGATGCAGCTTATTCCATAATCAATCCAAATACCGGTGCAAATATCACTTGTTTTTTCACGCCAAATAGCGTACCATATTCTTCAGGCATACTACCGTAACCGCTGCACAGCTACGGTAAATACATGCCCATTCGGGCAGGTATCATGTCTGACAAAATTTACGGAGGTTTTTCTGCAATGGAACATTTTGAAATTGAAAAAAAATATACCATAAAGAGGCTGCCCGAAGGGCTGGAACACTATCCCTGCAAACAAATTGAACAGGCATATTTAAACACGGATCCTGTGGTGCGTATCCGAAAATCCGATGACAGCTATACGCTCACCTACAAAGGAAGCGGTCTAATGGTACGCGCGGAGTACAATCTTCCCTTGAACGAGGACGCTTACCTTCATCTGCGCACAAAAGCCGACGGAACTGTCATCTCAAAAAAAAGATACGTCATACCGCTTGAAAACCCACAGTTTTCAGACAATTTTGAGCCTTCGGACGAACTTATGCTAAATATTGAGCTTGATATTTTTGAACCGCCTTTTGCCCCGCTTATCATTGCCGAAGTGGAATTTCCCGACGAACAGACGGCAAATGCATTTGTGCCGCCAATTTGGTTTGATGCGGATGTCACGCACGACCCAGGCTACCATAATTCAAGCCTGTCGGAACGTCAGTTCTGACAGGCTTTTCTTTTACTTTATAGGAAAGCAAGCCGGACTCTTTTTATGGATTGATTATACCGCCCGCAGGATTCAACGCCTGCATCAGCAGATTTGCAAAATAAGCGCCGTACATTACCAGCATCAGAATACCTCCTGCACGGCCAAGCTTCTGTTTCCGAAACACAAGAAGCCACAGCACAACCATAACAAGCGCCGCCGCAATGCTGTCAAAAATAAATTCAGTGCGGTATTCAATCGGTGTAATGACCGCACTTGTTCCAAGCACAAACAGAATGTTAAACAAATTGGAACCTACAATATTTCCGACCGCGATGTCCGTCTCTTTCTTTTTTGCGGCAATGCATGATGTCACAAGCTCCGGAAGCGACGTTCCAAACGCTACGATTGTCAATCCGATAAGCCGTTCATCCATTCCAAATTCCGCCGCAATATTCGATGCCGCATCGACCGTCACATTCGATCCAGCGACGATCATGGCACCGCCCACAAGAATTAAAAGAATCAGCTTCCATACCTTGTCGTTCTCGTCTGCCGGTTCAAACTCCTCATTAGACGCCTGACTTTTTTTGGTAAGCCGTATCATGTAGAAGATGTAAAGAATCAGCAGCACCCAAAAAATCAATCCGTCTATTCTTCCAATGCTTCCGTTCATCGTTCCAAACAGCAGCAAAAGCACAGAAGCCAAAAACACATACGGTATGTCAAACCAAATGGTAGACTTTTTTACCGCAAGCGGATAAATTACGGAAGAAAGTCCCAGTATCAGCAGCACGTTCATAATATTGCTTCCTACAACATTGCTGATTGCGAGTTCCACGCTTCCTTTTAACGCTGCACTGATACTCACCGCAGCCTCCGGCGCACTTGTTCCAAATGCCACGATTGTAAGTCCGATTACAAGATGCGGTATCCCGAATTTATCTGCCACTTTCGAAGCGCCGTCAACAAACCAGTCAGCGCCCTTCATCAACAATACAAACCCTACCGCAAGCAAAACAAACTGCAAAACAATATTCATATCCGATACCATTCCCTTTCTCAATCCAGCGTTTACTCATTAGGACCCAACATTCCTAATTTATAATGTTTTCTGCAAAGCGCAACATAACTGTCATTCGCCCCCAAAAACACTTGTTCTCCATCGCGCACAATTCCTTCTTTATTAAAACGCGCATTCGCGGTTGCCTTTCTTCCGCACCAACATACGGTTTTAATCTCCTGTATCGTGTCGGCAATCGCAATCAGACGCTCACTCCCCGGAAAAAGATTATTTTGGAAGTCCGTGCGCAATCCGTAGCACACCACCGGCACTTCCAAAAAATCGACAATATCAGAGAGCGCATCAATCTGATTTTTGGTTGCAAACTGCACCTCATCCACAATAATGCAATCGTACTCTTTTATCTTTTCCTCAGGCATGTCCAACAGTTCCGACAAAAAAATGCATTCCATCTCTAATCCAATACGGGAGCGGATTACCCGCACACCATCCCTCGTATCAGTGTCAGTCTTGCAAAGCAGCGCCTTTTGCCCTACCTCTTCGTAATTAAAGTGTGTCATAAGTGCATTTGCAGTTTTTGAACTGTTCATCGCACCGTAGTAAAAATACAGCTTTGCCATATCAGTCCTCTTTTCATAAATAATAAACACATGCAAAAAGCTGAACTCTGAAAGTCCAGCTTATCTTTTGAAAATGCGGATAACAGGAGTCGAACCTGCACGGTCGCCCACCAGAACCTAAATATACAGATTGCTGTTTTTTCCATGTTTTCCGTTGTTTTTGAGTATTAAATACTCTACTGAACATTATTATTTTATATTAAATAATGCTGTCTTATGCTAATAAATGCTGTCACTATTGCTGTCAAAATTGCTGTCATATTTCTAACCTTTTATTGCTTCAGTTATTATATCCTTTTATTGGAAAATAATCAATACTCAAAATAATCATAGTTATTCTATATAAATACTATGATTATTTGTCGTTTGAAATACTTTCTTCTAATATAAAGATTAACACACGTAGTAGAAAAATGCCTATTTCCATTCTGTTCCCTCCTTTCAGATAAATAAAAGAACACCTACCCAAAGCGGATACGTGTTCTTTTAATTTTAAGCTGTTTATTCAGTTTTCTTTTTAATGATATACTTACTTATTTCCATTCACCGACTTTATCCAAAGTGCGTGCCCACCCTTTCCGAATGCCACTTTCAACCTGCCTGTCAGAAAGCGCGTCTACATCAAAAGCATGGATAAATTCGTTTCGGTCTTCGTTGTTATACTTATAGTTTGACAATACAAGTTCAACTTCCATTATATCACCATCGGACATACGTACTTTTTTTATATTACTCATAACATTAATCCCTCCCTATCATTCCTCTTCTTCGCATTTCTTCACGGACAATCGGCGTAAATTGTGTATTAGGATATTCCCCATTTTCTATTTTACGCGCAATTTCTCTTACCTCATCATCACTTTTGTATCTTATTTCTCTTTTGTAATTTCTTACCATTGTTTCTATTTCGCTACCCATAAATGAAACTGCGGTATCTCCTATGAACTTAAATACCTCAAATAAGCCCATGTTTATATCCTCCTATCCTGTTTTCATTAGTTCTCTAATCCACCTCTCCGTATAGTTAAACTCACGCGCCAATTCCTTTAGATTAGTGCCGTTGTACCTCCTCTTCACCTCCTTTATTACGTACTCTCGTTCATATAACCGCGACGGAAAAGTAATTTGCTGTCCTTTCAATGTTTCAAAGACATTAATCGTCAACTCAAGCCCTATGATATGCGCAAGCTCTTCATAAACTCCTTGCAGACCAAAGCTTTCGACTTTTTCCACCTTAAAACCCTCCATTCCCTCAAGCATTTACAAATATACCATTTTCTCATTGAATAATCACTTTCCTTAATTCATTGAATTATTCCTTGTAAAATTCCTCCACCTAAAACAACCTGTTAAAACAAAATTATACTTTGGAGGATTTATCATGGAATTTGATGATTTTGGGGATATTCTTTCCTTTAATGATGTACTTTTTCTTTTAGGAATAAGTAAATCAACGCTCTTAAAGCTTCTGCATAATGGTGCAATCCCTGCTTTTCGAGTAGGCAGACAATGGCGTTTCAACAAATCCCGTCTTATTGCCTACACACAAAAGCAACAAAATAATGGACAGGCAAGCTTTTAACTCGTCTGTCCATTATTCTCATAGTACATCAAACTTTGGAATTTTGTTCATAAGGTTATTCTTTGTAAGGAATTGATTGTCTTTTTCCACCTCATTTTCCGTTTTTATGCCTAAAATATACTTCATATCAGGCAATACTGAAATATGTTCTTTTGCACTGATTGCAATTAAATTTATCCGCTCTTTCTCAAACTGACCGATAATATCTTTCACTGTTTCGTGCGAATAGACGGCATTTGTCCCCCTGATACAATCATATGCTGACCTGTGAATAGCAACGGTTTCTGACAGTTCTATCATTTTTTCAAGTTTATTTTTGCGCCGTTTCATCGTATTTTTGCTGCAATACTCTTTGTATAAAATCGTTTTGGTTTTCTCAAGCTTAATATAAAATCCCTCAGTAAAGACATACTTCAATATATTATCAGCATTTTCCCTCATTGCGATAATTTTATCAAATTCCAACGTTTCTGCTAAAAATAAGCCCTTCCTTTCGCCTGTGTCTGACATTCGTACCTCTGTTCTCATTATCCCATTCATAGCCATTCCCCGTTTGTTCCTCTGCTTGCTCTCCTGTTCCTTGTTGTACACTGCAATGGAATGAAACCCGTTTGTAATTTCGTAGCTGTCTTTGTATTTGGTATCTTTGTATTTTTTATAGCCGTATCGATATGGTGCTCCTGCCTTATTTAATAATCGGATATAAATGTCTATAATTTCTGATTTCTCAAACCGAATGTCCTGCGTAAAGTCAATTCTGCTTATCCGAAATTCCGTCAATCTGATTTGGTTCTTTTTAAGCGCTTTCCCAACTGATTCTAGGCATTTCATAAACTTTTTTTCGTTTAACTCCAATAAACAGCTCTCCTGCTCCTCATTTAATACTTTTTGCGGTGTTATCTGCATTATTATAATATTTGACGCATATCTGCACCTAATCAAGAATACTACTACCCCTTTCTCCAAATAATAAATATCCGTCTGCGACGTTTCCGTACGACGGTAACGGTGTCCAACATCTTTCAAATTATACCGTATCTGCGTAAATTCATCATTCGTGCAAACTATTTTTCTTAATTCAAACGTATGTATTTTTAACATTTTATTATCCTTTCCCAAACATTATAGTAAATAGACTTTCGTAATCCTAAGTAGTCCACGGGAACCCTGGGTATCGGAGACAGAGTAATCAATATACCCTAGATATACGGCTTATATCGAGTAGATAACCCCAAATGAGCGCGAACTTCTTCGTTATATTGAATTATCTGTCTCCGTTTTCTTATTCGTTGTCAAGCTCCAGTTGATTATATAAGGTATCTATGCTTTTATTCATGGTTTCCCCCATTACATGCGCATAAATATCTAAGGTTGTGCTTATCGTTGAATGACCTAACAACTGTTGAATGACTTTCGGGTTTTCGTTTGCATTGATTAATAAGCTTGCTACAGTATGCCGTAAATCATGAAAGCGTTTTCGTTCCAAGCCTGCTTTTGCTAACAGCTTTTGATACTGCCTTAAAAATTCCCGCGGACTGATATAATCCCCGTTTGGTCTTGAAAATACCATTCCCAAATCCTTATAATCTCCTGCATAGAACGCCTTTTCCATATCCTGTTTTTCCTTATGCTTTAATAATTCCGCAATCATGAATGAATTAACGGGAATACTCCGCTTTGATGTTTCCGTCTTTGGCGTGAGGAGTACCAATTTATGCTTTGTCGCTGCGTTTTCGTCTGTATTGTTAATCCTATACAGATTATGCACGACATGAATTTTACCTGTTTCAAAATCGACATTTTCCCATTTTAAGCCTAATATTTCTCCACGCCTTAACCCTGTCATCATTTCCAAAAGGTATAATGCATACAATCTATCCTCTTTTGCCACGTCCAAAAACCGAATTACCTCTTCCCTTGTAAGCGGAACGATTTCTACTTTATTCTTTTTGGGCAAAACCACCGCATTACAGACATTTTCATTAATCATTCGATTGTTGACAGCCTGCTTTAATGCGCTCTTAATGATAATATTGATGTAACGCACCGTTGTTGAAGACAGCTTTTGTTTCTGATTTTTGTATGTTCCATTGAGCTTTGCATTGTAAAACGTCTGTAAATCCGTTGTCTTTAATTTATTCAAGGGGATTTTTCCAAGCTCCGAGCCTTTGATATGCGTTACGATATAGCCCTCGTAGCTCTCTCTCGTCGTGATTTTCAGATTAGGCTTATAATTTGTTATCCATATATGTAACCATTCCTCTAAGGGCATATCAGACGTTTCTATCACCCTTCCTTGTCGGCACTCCATTCTTAACTGCTCTAGCTTTTCCTTTACTTCTTTTTGGGTTTTGCCGTACACTGTCTTACGCTTGTACTGTTCATTTCCCATATCAAGCGTGACTTGTCCTGTCCACCGTCCGTCACTGCGTTTAAAAATTGTACCTTCTCCGTTACTTCTTCTTTTCATCTCGTTTTCCTCCATAAAAATAGAGCAACCGTTTTTGATTGCTCCGTTTTTTCCTATCCTTATTTACTTAACATTTCATCAAGCTTTACTTTTGAAACCACTATTCGATTCGCAAATTTAAGGTGTGGTATCTTATTTTCCTTAATCATTCGGTAACATAAGCTCCTTCCTATGCCTAAATATTCTGCCGTTTCGTCTACATTAAAAGTTGCTTTTTCAATTTTTTTCATGGTATATCGTCCTTTCTGTGATATACAATCATATGAATAATATATAATTGTATTTTGTAATTTTCCGTTTGAATTGATGTTATTTGAGGTCTAAGAATTTATTTATTTTTTCTATTGCATAATTAATTTTTATTATCAGTCCGTTATCATCATTATAATAAGATATTAGTTTTCGGACGCTCACCCACCTATATACGTCTTCCATTGGTTTGTCCTCTATTTGGTCAATTATGTTTTTTTCTCCTCTAACTGTATTTACTTTGAGCATTTTAATATCTTCTAAAAAATCTATTTCTACTGCTTCTATATTTTCTGCTTTATAATCCGTATTATCCTGTACCAAAGGATAATTAAAAACTCTATCCGTACCATCACTTCTTATATGTACAAATATTCTATTGGAATCAGCTAACGCATCTGTTATTTTTTTATCAGTATAACAAGACTCGTAATACCGCATATTCCATTCTTTAGCATTTTCTTTTATGTATCCTCTCATTCGGTTACATACTACATCTTGTCTTACTAAAAGAATATCCTCTCCCCTTAAATTCAATAAAAGCCCTGCATAATCCTCTTCCAATTTTAATAGCCAAATTTTCTCTTTATTTCTTACATTCTTATCTATACTTATTCCCCGTATATCCTTATCTGCCTTAACCCATAAAGGTTCGTATCCACTTGCCCTAGCACTTAAATACGCTTTGCCATACCTACAATCCTTTATTTTTAATTCTAAAATAATATCGTCAAATGCTCTTTCGTAAACTGGTCTATAATCCAAACTTTTATACCAAGTGTCACGTATAAGCTCGTTAATTATACGTTCACTTTTTTCGTTAAAATCAGATACATTTTTACTATCGCCACCTAACATTTCACTCAAATATGCCATCACAATGCAAGTGCTAACAAACATATTTTCATGTAATTCCTGCATTCTTGTTGACAATTCGCCTTCCTTGTATTTCTCGTCTAGCATCTCCGAAACATTCTTAACTATCCTTTCCAAATTCAAGCTCTGCTCTTCTTCTTCCATTTTTTCAAAAAACCATTGCACAAAGTACCTCATAAAACCCGCAAAATAAGCCTTATCATTCTGAATAGTTTTAAAACATGAACTATTTCCTCTCTCCTGTAAAAAATTTCCAATATTCAGATATAAAATTCTTGATATTGTTGACATCTGCTCTTTGAAAAACTCCCCTGTAACAATTGCCGACGCATTTACCAAATCATTTTCCGACTGCTCACGCCCCAATCTCCCCATATAAATTGAACGCACAAGCAAATCCGTAACATTCTTTGCATTTTCCCTATTACGCACCGTTTCTTCTTTTTTAACATCATCAAGTATCAATACCGCATTCTGATAGTCCGTCAATTTTTTCTCAAGCTCTTTTATTTTTATCTTAGTAGAATACAAATTTTTCTTCATACTGATATTGTCACCGCAACGGTTAAACATATCGCCAACCGTATACGCCAACTCTGTCTTTCCACTGGCAACAACACCGTCAATCCACAATACCGCGCCTGCTGCCATTCCATACGCCTTGAGAAAGTATTTCAATACCGCATTAATCTGCATATAATGCACGGGATAAAACACGCGCATATTCATCATATTATATTGAATGAATTTTTCCGCATACATCTCTTCTTTAACAGTTTCGTCAAATTCTAGGTCAAATCCTTCTTTTAATGCTCTGATTTCCCGATTTATACCTTTAGACGTGATTGCGCAATTTGATGTTACATAGAAATACTGATTATCAATCTTATGTACTCCTATGCTCTCAAAGCACATCTTTTCTCCCTTTCGTGGTTGTATTTCTTTTAATAGCTTTTGATACTTACTCCTCGACACAACCAGTAATTCCTGCATCACTATATCCTTTAGCCATTTTTCATTATTGATTTCATCACGCGACAGTTGAATTTTATATACGTCCCTGTCTATTAAAATATCCAGTTCATACAATATATCCGCAATGTGCTCATTTATCCCGTATAACGGATAACTTATCAAATCAAGAAAGACAAAATGAATTTCATCATGCCCGACAACATAATGCCACCTGTCATTAATATAAATATCCCTCTTTTCTTTTTCTGCCTGTTCCTTGCTTACAACCTCAAGCATACACGTTCTGTTCGCGTTGACTTGAATTTCTAAATTTTCTTTTTCATATTTATTAACAGATATAATTTTCATTATTTAATTCCTTTCTTGTATCTCCGTTTTCTCGTTTATATAAAAACGAAAAAACGTAAAAAATAGTAATTTGTTATATTTTGTAATTTATTTAATAATAACACATATTTTTCCATTTTACCCGTTTTTTCCGCAAACTGCTGTCAAAATTGCTGTCAAACGCAAAAAAATAAGACTTCCAAGACATCTAAAATGTCTTAAAAGCCTTATTTCATGCGGATAACAGGACTTGAACCTGCACGGTCTCCCACCAGAACCTAAATCTGGCGCGTCTGCCAATTCCGCCATATCCGCAGAAGCATATTTGACTTAATGCTTCCATAAGTTAAACACGCTTTTATATATTATCAAATAGCTTTGAGAAAGTCAACGCCTTAGCGCCAAAATTTACCGTATTATTTTCTATACATTATCCGGCACGCGGCTGATCACCTTTTTCCATATAATAACAAGAAATACCGTTGACACACATAAAGACATCAGTTCCGCCAGCGGAAACGCCCACCATACGAGGTTCAATCCGCCGATTTTTGCAAGAATATACGCCGCCGGAACAAGAATAACAAGCTGTCTTGCCACAGAGACGATCAGACTATACACGCCGTTTCCAACTGCCTGAAATACAGAACCGGCAATAATACAATACCACGCAATCAAAAAATGCACGCCGATTGTCTGAAGCGCCCTTGTTCCAATCACAAGCATCTCCTTTGACGCATCAAACATTCCAAGCAGAATGCCCGGTATCGTTTCAAAGGTTAAAAAACCAAGAAACATCAGTACAAACGCATAACACATCGAATATTTTATTGTTTTTACAATTCGCGTCCGCTTTCCTGCTCCATAATTATACGCAACAATCGGAACCAAACCGTTATTCAACCCAATCACCGGCATAAAGAAAAAGCTTTGCAGCTTAAAATATACGCCGAATACTGCCGTTGCCGTTGATGTAAACTGGATTAAAATTAAATTCATGCTGTACGTCATAACTGAGCCGATTGCCTGCATGATAATCGACGGAATTCCAACTTTGTAAATTCTTCCGATAATTTTCCCGTCTGGACGAAATCCCCTAAAATCCAATTTCAGTTCCTTATTTCTCGTAAGGTTAAAAAGAATTCCCACAACGGCACCCACGCATTGACCAATGATCGTTGCAACCGCAGCGCCCGCAACACCCATTTTAGGCAAACCAAACATGCCAAAAATCAGTATCGGGTCCAAAACAATATTGGTAACAGCGCCCGCAAGCTGTGCAAGCATACTGTAAAAAGTCAGACCCGTAGATTGCAGCAGCTTTTCAAATACAAACTGTGCATACATACCAAACGAACAGATACACACAATGGAAAGATATTCAACTCCCATCGTATAAATGTCCGATTCCGTCGTTTTTACCTGACTGAAATAAAACGGCTTTACCACCGTAAATCCGATTACCACAAACACTAAAAAGCTCATAAATGCAAGAAAAATAGCATTTACCGCCGTTTTATTCGCCGCCTCATAATTTTTTTCACCAAGCGTCTTCGACAAAAGCGCATTCACGCCGACTCCTGTGCCCGCTCCTACCGCAATCAAAAGCGTCTGTATCGGGAAGGCAAGTGAAACCGCAGTTAGGGCGTCCTCACTTACCCTCGCCACAAAAATACTGTCAACAATATTGTAGAGCGCCTGCACGAGCATCGAAACCATCATTGGCACGGACATATTTAAGAGAAGCTTATTGACCGGCATAACGCCCATCTTATTCTCCTGCTGTTTTGTACCTACTTCATTACTCATTCGTAACGCCTCCGCTATTCTTTATAGTCGTGTTTCCACAAAAATATCGTAAATTGCCTTAATCGCCGTCTCAAAATCCTCGTTATCGACACCGATAATAATATTCTGCTCACTGGAGCCCTGATCAATCATACGCACGTTAATATTGGCATGTGCAAGCGCGGCAAAAATTCTTCCCGCAGTACCTCTTTGCGACTTCATGCTGCGTCCCACAACCGCAATCAACGCAAGATCAGACTGAATATCCACATGGTCAGGGCTGACTGCCCTGCTGATGCCGGAGAGGATTTTCTGCTCCTTATCTACAAACTCCGACTGGTGCACCATAACACTCAGCGTATCGATTCCGGACGGCATATGCTCAAAGGAAATATTGTAATCCTCAAATACCTGAAGCACCTTTCTGCCAAATCCGACCTCGGCATTCATCATATCTTTTTCTATGTTTATGGATGCAAAGCCTTTCTTTCCGGCAATTCCCGTGATTGTATATTTTGATTTTTGGCAGGTATTTCCCACAATCCATGTTCCCTCGTCCTCAGGGCTGTTTGTATTTCTGATGTTAATGGGAATCCCCTCTTTCCTTACAGGGAAAATCGCATCCTCATGCAGCACGCCCGCGCCCATGTAAGAAAGCTCCCGCAGCTCGCCGTACGTAATCATATCAATCCCCTTAGGGTTTTTAATAATACGCGGGTCTGCAATCAGAAAGCCGGAAACATCCGTCCAGTTCTCATAGACGTCCGCCTGAATAGCCTTTGCCACAATGGAACCCGTAATATCGGAACCGCCTCTTGAAAACGTTTTAACCATGCCGTCTCCCATTGCACCGTAAAATCCGGGAATAACCGCCTGCTCAATACCTTCAAGCCTTTTTTCCAAAAGTTTGTTCGTAAGCTCCGCATCAAATACCCCCGCCTCGTTAAAGCGGATTGCATCCGCCGGATCCACAAACTCAAAGCCAAGATAACATGCCATAATAATACCGTTTAAGTATTCCCCTCGACTTGCCGCATAATCCGCTCCCGCCTTTTTCTTGAAATTATCAATAATCTGATTAAACTCCGGCGTCAGGTCAAGGTCAAGTTTTAAGCCGTCAATAATCTCCTGATACCGCTCCTCAATCTGACTGAATTCTTTTGTGAAATCATGGTCCTTCTCCGCAAGCGCATAACATGCATAAAGCATATCCGTCACCTTTGTGTCCTTATCAAAGCGTTTTCCCGGCGCCGAGGGCACGACAAAACGTCTGTCCTCATCCGCATGGATAATATTGCCAACCTTCATAAACTGCTGTGCGCTTGCAAGCGAGCTTCCTCCGAATTTTACTACCTTTTTCATTGTGATACCTATGCTCCTTCGTTTCTTCTATAATTTATACTATTAATCCATTCTAATCATGGTGATAACATTGCCTGCCTCGGCCGCCTTCCGCCTATACTGTTCCTCGGTCATTTCGCCTGTTACAAAGCCGCACTCACCTTCTGCAACATCGTTAAACAGCTCCACTTCTCCAAAAATTTCCTGTATTTTTGCCTCGTCCTTCCCCGATACCCTGACAAAAAATCTTCTGACAGCCGAATCAATCGGTGAAATGGCAAGCTTCTCTTCATCCCACCTTGTATCAAGGTTCTTTCCGATATGTTTTGCACAGTCAAGCACATCTGCAACAACCGCGCTTGCCGTCGCAAGCTTTCCCGCGCCTTTTCCGTAATACATGGTCTCACCGCCCATGTTGCAGTTAAGCAGAATTGCATTAAACACGCCGTTTACCGCATAAAGAGGATTTTCGGGCATTACCACAAACGGCGCCACCAAAGCATAATATCTGCCGTCTTTCTTCAGGCTCTTTGCAAACAGCTTGATTGTCGCACCCATCTTTTTCGCATACGCAAAATCCTTATCCGTAATTGCCGTAATTCCCTCCGTGGTAATATCGGCATAGTCAACATTTTTTCCGTAAGCAAGCGACGTCAGAATCGCAATTTTGCGGCATGCGTCAAAGCCTAAAATATCCGCATCCGGATTTCTTTCGGCATATCCCTTTTCCTGCGCGCGCTTTAACACGTCGTCAAAGGCAAGACCTTCTGTCTCCATTTTCGTCAGGATATAGTTTGTCGTACCGTTTAAAATACCTGTTATGGACAGGATTTCCTCCTGTGCAAGCGAGGTTCGAAGCGGTCTTATAATCGGAATGCCGCCGCCGACGCTTGCCTCAAATAAATAACTGCAGTTATTTGACTTTGCAATTTTTAAAAGCTCAGGACCATGCTTTTCTACAAGCTCCTTATTGGAAGTGCACACGCTCTTTCCGCTCTCAAGCGCGCGCTTTGTAAACTCGTAAGCCGGTTTCACACCGCCCATTGTTTCGCATACGATTTTTATTTCCGCATCGTTGACAATATCTTCAAAATTTTTAGTAAGCACCTGCGTCACAGGATCGTCCTCAAACTCTTTTAAGTCAAGCACGTATTTTACTTCTATCTCCTCACCGATTTTATTGATGATTGCATTCTGATTTCTTTTTATGACCTCAAAAACACCGCTTCCTACCGTACCATATCCTAATATTGCTACTTTTACCATTTTAAATCCTCCTTATTCTTTCGCCAATACCTTTACATTATGCACACCGCTTCGCTTTTCCATTGCCTGTATCATCTGTGATACATCACCCGTGTTCGCAAGTATTTGTACGCTCAGCGACAAAGACGCCGTTCCGTTAATCGGAATTGTCTGATGGATTGTCAGAATGTTTGCCTCAAAATCCGCCACCACCTTCAGCAAATCGGACAGCAATCCCGGTTCGTCATCAATTTTGCACGCAAGGTTTAATGTCGTTCCCTGCGCGGAATCGTGAAACGGAAAAATGTCTTCTTTATACTTATAATATGAGCTCCTGCTGATGCCGACCTTATCAACCGCTTCCTGCACAGATGCCGCCTTTCTCGTATCAAGCAGGCGGTTTACTTCAACCACCTTGAGCAAAACCTCAGGAAGCGCCCTTTTTCTTACAACATAATAGGCTGTTGTTCCTTCCATTTTCTTTCCTTTTCTTCCCTTTTTCAATTCGGGATGCAATTTGTCAAAAAAACAAATGTCTTTTCTATAAAAACAGTTGTGTATGTTTGTTTTTCTACAAAAGACATTTGTGCGTCACTGCAATACATGTTATCATAACGCACAAAAAATTGCAAGAGATTTAATGCAGTTTCAATAAAAAGTTTCAATAAAAAATGTTTGCAAGCAAATATTATATCGGCTTCCAAACATTTTTAATGCATGAGACATCGGGGACTCGAACCCCGGACAACTTGATTAAAAGTCAAGTGCTCTACCACCTGAGCTAATATCCCATATTATATTAAAATAGAACTGAAACTGGGCTAGCTGGATTCGAACCAGCGAATGCAGGGATCAAAACCCTGTGCCTTACCGCTTGGCGATAGCCCAAGAAGGTGGGTACTGGGATTCGAACCCAGGACCTTCAGAACCACAATCTGACGCGCTAACCAACTGTGCTATACCCACCATATTGTGAGATAAGGCAAGCTCAATCTCAAAACGTGCTCGAAGGGATTCGAACCCCCGACCCACGGCTTAGAAGGCCGTTGCTCTATCCAGCTGAGCTACGAACACATTCAGCAAAACCATCGCTTTGCGAGAGCAGGTGATGGGAATCGAACCCACGTATCTAGCTTGGAAGGCTAGTGTTCTACCATTGAACTACACCTGCATATTTATTGGAAAATCGGGACTCGAATCGGGGTGACAGGATTCGAACCTGCGACCTCCTGGTCCCAAACCAGGCGCTCTAGCCAAGCTGAGCCACACCCCGGAGGTTGTCTTTATTTTTATCACTTATCACAGCGACGAATATTATTATACATAACAATCCTATCCATGTCAACACTTTTTCCAATTTTTACACTAAAATTTTTTCGTCCATTTTGCTGCCGTGTTTAATCTATATAATGTAACGAAAAATGCGCATCTCCCTGTGCATCCGTTTCCATGATTATGTATGACGGCTTCCTGTTCTCCTGCCTTGGATAAGAAAGGCTCCCGGGATTTATGGCAATAATATCCTTGGAAATATCTATCACCGGCCTGTGCGTATGACCGTACATTACAATGTCTGCCCCCTCCGCTACTGCTTCCCGTTTGAGCATCTCGCTGCCTATTCCGATGTAATATCTATGTCCGTGTGTAATCATGACATTGTATTTCCCGATGCGAAATATTTTTTCGGATGGAAGATCGCTGAAAAAGTCATTGTTCCCTGCCACCATTTCCACAGGACAGTTGACTGCCTCCTGGATTGTGTACTCACTGCCCTCCACATCGCCCAAATGAATCACCATGTCAAGTGTCCCTAACGTTTCGACAAGCTTTAAATAATTTTCATTCTTCCTATGCGTATCGCTTATAATCAGTATTTTCATAACCCTAATTCCTTGCGGATGACCTCCTTCATTGCCTCAAGTGCTTTTCCTCTATGGCTTATGCGGTTCTTTTCCTCGTTTGTAAGCTCCGCCAAATAACGACCGTATTCCGGAACATAAAATATCGGGTCATAGCCAAAGCCATTCTCTCCCTTCTCCTCATAACCAATCTGTCCTTCTATGGCTGCCCTGCAGCTATAACTTCTGCCGTCCATAAATACTGCCACAATCACGCAGACAAACCGCGCTGTCCGTTTTTCGTCGGGCACACCTGCAAGCCGCTCCAAAATATTTGCATTTTTGATTGTATAAGAAGTATCTTCGCCCATATACCGTGCGGAATAGACACCCGGTTCTTTATTCAGAAAGTCCACCTCCAAACCCGAATCATCCGCAAGAACAATCGCTTTCTGACCGCATCGCGCCAGCTCCTTCGCAATCGTCTCTGCCTTTATCATGGCATTTTCCTCAAAGCTTGTCCCGTCCTCCACAATCTCTGTTTGAATTTGTGCCTCTTTCATGGAAAGAACTTCTATTCCCAAATCTGCCATAATCATTCGGATTTCTCTCATTTTGCCCACATTTCCCGTAGCAAATACAATCTTTGTATCATTCATTGTAAAATCTCCTCTTTACTGTACGGATTTGCCGTAAACACTGCCAAGCGTGTCTCTGATAACCGCAGCAAGACTTTCATTAAGCTTATATACTGTCTCCACACTGTCCGCATCTTTTTGTGATTGTGATATTTTTAACATTGCCGCGGGACATGTTGCATCGTAAATTAACGGCATATCCGCCTGTGCTTCCGCAAAACCCAAAAAATCAATCTGTACCTTTGACACAAGCGTTTCCGCAAAAATAACAGAAAGCTGTGCGCTGTTAAAATCCGGCATAAAATAAGTCGTGTTGCAGAAAGCTTCTGCCGTTGTCTGCTGTGCTGCGGCATCTACGGACACATCCAGTCCCAACACAATATCCGCATTTACCGACTCCGCAAATGCACTGACTTCCTGCTGTGTATACGCCTCCTGCATATCAGATGCCATAAACAGCCGAATGCGGTTGTCCGAAACAAAGTCTGCAAGGCTCTGATGCCATTCAGGAAGCTCCAAACGGCTCCGATCCTCATATGGGATATACACAACCGCCACCGCGTCATAATTATCGCGTAAAGGCGAAAAATTTATCGTCAGCGCCGTTCCTGTGTTTTGTGTCACATAAGAATACGTTTCCTTACAATATACCTCCACAACCACATCAAGATGCTGGCGGTAAATACCCACCGCATCCATAATACGCGAATCACCGGTCATTCTTATCCCGTCAACAATCTGTTCGGAAGCTTCCTTTAACGTAATTGTCAGCTTCTTTTTCGTAAATTCCTCATGGATAGTAATATTGGCGCTGTCCGCCAATGCATCAAGCGGTATCACAAGCCTGGATTCTTCCTTATCGTCAAAGACCGCCTTAACATTTATTTTCGGATACGCCTTATTTTCTTCCTGCGCATTCACACTTTCCATAAGCAAGCCAAATCGGCTGCTCGCGTCAAAAAAATCCTCATGTAATTTAAATGAAACCATAAGCGCCGCCGCCGCAATCAAAAAGAACGTTGCTGCCGCTGCCGCACGCTTATAAAGACGATCCCTGTTTTGCGCCACAATAAGTTCCTGTTCCGCGCTTGTAAGCGCCTGCGGCTCCTCGGTCAACATCTCTTCCTGTTCAATTTCGCTGTTCCAATCCATCTGCTTTTCCTCTGTCAGCTTTTGGCGGCTTTGGTCCCATAAACTGATAATAATAGGTCTTCATCATCCCGTTATAAATCTTGCGATTTTTATCTGCCCTTCTGCCAATATCCTTTTCCGCCTCCTCATATGAAGTAATCATATAGAGCGACCATGCATCAAGCGCCCCAAAACGTTCGCCAATTTTTTTATAAAGCGCCGGCATTGCCTCCTTCTCTTCAAGGCGTTCTCCATAAGGCGGGTTTGTAATGATAAATCCATACCGTTCCTTGTGCGAAAGCTGCCCAATGTCCCGTTCCTCAAAACGAATCCACTTCTCCATCCCTGCCAGCCGCGCATTCTGCTTTGCAATCCGTATCATTTCAGGGTCAAAGTCATACCCGCTGATGTCCGGCTTCACAGACCAGTCTGCCAAGTCACCTGCCTCCTCATAACAGTCGTCCCATACCTTTTTCGCAATCAGGTTTTCCCAACGGACCGCCGTAAAACCGCGCTTCATTCCCGGCGCAGCGTTTGCCGCCATAAGCGCCGCCTCTATTGGAATAGTGCCGCTGCCGCAGAACGGGTCCACGAGAATTCTGTCCCTTCTCCACGGCGTTAACATAATCAGCGCTGCTGCAAGAGTCTCTGCAATCGGCGCTTTCGCCGCAAGCTTTCTGTAACCTCTTTTATGAAGAGAATCGCCGGTGGTGTCAAGCCCGACCGTAACGGTATCCTTCATCAAAAAGACGCGAATCGGATAAGGCTCTCCTTCTTCCGTAAACCATTGTATGCCATACACCTGCTTTAACCGCTCCACCATTGCCTTCTTCATAATAGACTGTATATCCGACGGCGAAAACAGCTTGCTTTTAATGCTTGCTGCTTTAGCAACCCAGAATTTTCCGTCTGACGGTATGTACTCCTCCCACGCGAGCGCTTTTGTATTCTCAAACAGTTCATCAAAGGTTACTGCGTGAAAGCTGCCTACCTTGATGAGAATTCTGTCGGCTGTCCGAAGACCGATATTGGCGCGGCATACTGCCTCGTCATCGCCGATAAAGGTGACACGTCCATCCTCCACCTGCGATACATCATAGCCTAAATCAATAATTTCTTTTTTTAATACTGCCTCAAGGCCAAAATGGCATGGGGCAATTAACTCAAATTTTCTCATAGATATATATTACATTTACTTATAAATAGATGTCAAACATTTTTCGCTATACGATCTGATAAAATACCAAAAGGGACGAAAGTGTGTACACACATATCGCCCCTTTTGGTCAGCAGCAATTAGTTATTGTTGTTCTTTGTGCTGTTGTTGTAGTTGTCTGAGCTGTTCTTTGTGTTGTTCTTTGTACTGTTGTTTGCGTTCTGTGAATTCTGTGAATTCTGTGAATTCTGTGAGTTGTTTGAATTCTGTGAATTCTGATAGCTGTTGTTTGAATTGTTGTTTGTTCCAGACATAATGATACCTCCAAAATTTTTGGGGACCGTGCCCCTTTTTTGTTTGGGATGTACTCCCGAATAAGCATAGCTTCGTGCTACAAAACTAGGATTTGCACAAATGCACATTTTTATACAAGTCTTTTGATTTACATATAATGTTTACTTTGGAAACACTGCCCAAAACTGACAACTATTGTTTGTTAAAATTGTTTTCTGAAAAATGTTGACCTTTAAAATGATACTTGCTATAATAATATCAGTAAAGAGATACTCCTTCAATCCTCTTTACAACCCTTATATATTAATTATTTATACTCCCCTTAACGAAAAGCAGCTACTACGGTAGCTGCTTTTCACTTATATAAAACCACATATTTTAAAATATGATATGATTACCGAACCATTGACTTAATCAGCCTGTATGCAAACGTAACTGCCAAACCGATCAGAATCAACGGCAAAAAGAACATAAAAATATGAAAAACAACCGCAGCCAAAATAATGCCCAGTACCAAAACAATCAGTCCTGCCACCCACAAAGGAATGTGTGTAACCTTGCCGCGTGTGCTGCCCTGCGTATTTTTACTCTCATCCTGCTGATACTGATACTCCACGCCGCCTCCCTTAAATCGGCTGCTCTCCTCTATGGTCTTTGCAAGAAGTCTCGGATCGCCAAGCGCTTCAAGCACTTCGCTCTCATCCTTCCCACTGTTTATCTGACTATTGATATAATTTCTATAATATGCCGCATTTTCGCTAATTACCTGCTCTGAAACCTTTCCCTCCAACGCCTCGCGAAACTGTCTCAAAAATTCATCACGGTTCATTGCACTCCTCCATTCTACGCCTGCTCGTCCATGCCTCTGCCAAGTGTCATTTTTTTAACAAACACTGCAGGATTCTTTTTCATAGCTGCCATATCGTAAAACGCATGCAACACCATTCGTTCCTTATTGCAGGCTGCCGTATTTTTTCCCGTATCACCAATAATATTATATCTGTTCATCTGCCAGATATACAAATCCGTTATCCCATAACCTTCGCACCGAACCTTATCCAAAAGGGCATGATGTTCCAAATAATACACCAGTTCCTCAAAGAGCTCCGCATCATAAAGGATTTTCTCCCAAAGTATATCACACCACTGTTTCTCTTCGCCTGCAAGAACGCCAAGCGCAAGCAATCCCTCATATGCCTTGATCCGTCTCGCATCGTACAGTATTCCTGCCATTTTGCTTCTCACTGTCCCTTCACTTTCATATCGTGATACGTTTATCGTACCACACTATTATCTACGCGTAAATGAAGTAAATATAAAATTTTTTTAAAACTTTCTTTCTTATGTAAAGTGCAATTTTATCCACAAAAAACATCTAATATTTATCGAAAAAGACATCTTTTTTTGTTTGACAAGACTTTCCACAATTTTAGAAATCCATAGAATCCAAAACAAAACCACAATATCCACAAAGTTATCCACAATTTATTTTCACATCAAAAATGCACCTTTTATATGACATTCGTGTCATAATGTGCATTTTTTCTCAAATTTTATGTAAAACCAGTCCATCCGACGCAATTTCATAGTCGGTTTATGCAATACCTATAAACGGACTCCGTCTTTTAGACGATGTAGTTTATAGACAATTATTCTATTATGAAGTCAAACACCTCGCAGCATCCGTCAATATACCAAAACCAACTTTTGGTTGGTTTTAAGCACGGTACCTGACTGATTGTTCGCGAAAATAAAAATATATCGGATTTTAAGAATGGGGGATTATTATGGACATAACGGCAACTGCGCAAATGACACGGCACGAATTGATGGAATGTATCCGCAATCACAAACAGGAACTTGCCGAAAAGCTGAAAAACGGTGAGACAGAACCTGCATTTACCATCGGCGCCGATTCCTATACCTGCAAAGAATGGGACAAATTACTTCATACGTTTGACAAAAATCTTGAGGCAATTAAAAAGGAACAGGAAGAACGGGAAGAAGCCGTTGAGGAAGAACGCCTAAAAGAAACACCCTCAGTTAGTGTTCTAAAACCCGAAACGGTAAAAAGAAATTATTTTATGGAAAAAATAAACGGAACCTATAAGGGGCCTTCCGTACCCTATGAATATTTGGCACAGGACGGCGTTATTTCCTATAAAGGTGTTATTTTTACCTGCAGGGAAGATTGGAATGCCATCTGCCTGGGCGATATGAGTGACTTACGCAATGTACTGACCATTCCGCTCTCAGGAGGCGGATGTCTGAAAGTCAACAGGGATAATTTAGGAGATTTATCCCAAGCCATAACCATGTTTTCACCCGAGGACATTAACCTGATTATGCGCGCTATTGCCGATGACAAAAAGGTACAGGAAATGCAAAACACCATCGAGGAGGAAAAAACCAGCATTGGAGACGCGGCGGAAGAAAAATTATCCGAGGACGAGGAACTTCAAATAGCAATTCTGAACCAATTAATTACGGACAGAACCGCACAAACCCAAAATAATAAGAGAGTGTAGCTTTGCACTCTCTTACTTTTTCGTTTTTTAATATGCATTTATGAGCACCGGCTCATTAAACTGATGACAATACCGCTCTGCACGTTCAAAAATCACGACATCCGGCTTGTATTCCTCATACATACTGTACTCAAACTTATCGGGATGCTCCCAGTGTACTTCCTTATAATACCCTTTGCACACAACGGACAAAAAACCGCCGAAGGAATCTCCAACAAACAAAAGCACTTCATCCCGGTACTGCTCCTTGTCTGCCGATTCCTTTTCAAAGGAATAAACCGTGTCAATGTTAAACTTATCCGCTAATCCTGCGATATATGCAAGGTCGCCTACATAGTCCGTAACGTCTGCCCCGAACTGCACGTCCTCAAGCTTGGAATACGTTCCGTACGCCTCCCGAAACAACTCCTGCATTGCCACAAAAGAGCCTTTCTGATTACAGTGCGTATCCGTCAGATAATAGAGCTGCGCATCCTTCTTTTTCTCTATCAGCGCATCCTTGGGATAGACGAACGTCACATCCGTATGCTCTGCCATATAATCCGCAAGCTGCCGCCCCCTTGACACTTCACTGACTCTTGCAATCGTATCGGGCATGTTTTCCTCATAAACCATTTCCTTATTCGGCATACACATCACATAAAAGGCAATGCCTTTCGATTCAAGATGCGCCTTCGTCGCTACAAGATTTGCCGCAATCTCTTCAAGCTGCTCATTGGAAAAGTGGTCAATTCCCATATAATCCCAAATGGGAGGATGACCGTCAAGCTCCGTCTTATAAAAAAGCATATTGTTTTTTCCCATAAGCACCTGTGTCGATTCAATATAAGTTCCGCCTGTAAGCAGAGATGTCAGCTTGGCGTTAAATGCAATCAACTGTGATCTGCAAAACAGATTGTCGGTAAAATGATTGATTTTATTTTGCAATTTTGTAAATCCCGCTTCCTGTGCCGGCTGTGAAGCGTCGGCTGTCTGCGTTTCACTTTCCTCAGTGCGGTTTTGACCTGCACTCGTTCCGTTATTCTCAAGAATAGCCTGCTCCTGCTGCGTAAGCTGCCCTTCTGACTGCGGCATCAAATTTTGCACTAAGGTCACAGCTGGTATCACAAGAATGAATGCCAAAAAGGCAATTGCTATCCATTTCTCCGTGTTTTTCATATCTACTCCTATCTGCGCGTACGCTTATCCTCCGTTCTCCAATGTTTGTAACCTTACGCTTATATCCTAGAAGTTAAAATAAATAAACGGATTATACGCGTTGTTGCTGATAAACGATACACTGACTACAAGGCAAATCACAAGACCAACTGCATACACGGTCTGCCATATTCTGTTTGTCTCAAGCTTTTTATCAAGCCACGGCATAAGCGGTACACTTCCTATGACTGCAAAAATAAAGTATATCCAATTCTGTGCGATGTATGCCCATACGGACTTGTCAAGAAAGCCCTTAGCGCCAATTCCAAACATCGCTTTGATATAGAGGAAGGCATTTCCCATTCCCGTAGAGCGGAAAATCACCCAGCCGATGATAACAAGCACCATCGTATACAGATGTCCCCACCAGCGCTCCTTTTTGGAAAGTCCTGTGAGCTTCTCAAAGGTAAGTATTACAAAGTACATCAGCCCCCATGCGATAAACGTCCAGTTTGCGCCATGCCAAATGCCGGTGAGCAGCCATACCACAAATAAATTAAAAACAACCCTCGGCAATGATACCCTGCTGCCGCCCAACGGAAAATACACATAATCCCGAAACCACGTCTGCATCGAAATGTGCCAGCGTCTCCAAAACTCGGAAACACTTTTGGAAATATACGGATAGCGGAAGTTTTCCTCAAAGTGGAAACCAAACATCTGTCCCAAACCGATTGCCATATCGGAGTATCCCGAAAAGTCAAAGAAAATTTGGAATGTGTAGGCAATGGCTCCGAGCCACGCCATACACGCCGAACCTTGAAATTCGCCGCTGATAATCAGTCCAAAGGCATGGTCGGCAACTAACGCCATATTATTTGCAATCAATACCTTCTTTGCCAGTCCCACGCAAAAGCGCGCAGCACCTGCCGAAAAATCACTGAAATTCTCCACACGATGCTCTATTTGGTCCGCAATCGTTTCATACCGCACAATCGGACCTGCAATCAGTTGTGGGAAAAGCGCAATGTAAAGCCCGACATTCAGCGGATTTTTCTGCACCTTTCCGCGCTTGCGGTACACGTCGATAACGTACGACATCGCCTGGAACGTAAAGAACGAAATCCCGATTGGGAGCGGCACAACCGGCACCGGTATCGCGGTATGCAGAAACCGGTTTATCTGCAGCACCGTAAATTCACTGTATTTATACCACCCCAAAACGCCGATATTAACACCGACCAAAACCACAAACATCAGTACGCAAATCCATTTTTTTCCGCGGGCACGGTCTATGAGAAGTCCCATAAGCCAGTTAAACAAAATGCTTCCCACCATCAGATATACGTACACAGGTTCGCCCCACGCATAGAAAAAGAGGCTTGCCGCCAAAAGAAAAATATTTTTCAGGGTCCTTGTCTTGCGAAGCAGCGCATAGTAAACTACAAGAACCACCGGCAAAAACACAAACAAAAAAACTTCACTTGGAAAAAGCATCTCAACCTCCATGTTGCCAACACACTGCGAATTTGGGCGTCAGCACAAATTTGCCGGTTGAAGAATCAAGGATTCTTCAACCTTCCTCCTACAGTTCCGCTTCGCCGTCAAACACTGTCACAGCCGGTCCTGTCATATAGACTACATTGTTTTCCTGATCCCACTCACACGCAATCACGCCGCCAAGCACGTGCACATTGACGCGTGTGTCGGTAAGACCGCCAAGCACGCCCGCAACTGCCGTAGCACAACATCCCGTGCCGCACGCAAGCGTTTCGCCCGTACCGCGTTCCCACACGCGCATCTGCACATTCTGCCGGTCTATGACATGCACAAACTCTGTGTTTGTCCGCTCCGGAAAGCAATCATGATTTTCAAAAGACGGTCCCACAGACTCCAAATCAAATCTGCGTATATCCTCTATTTCATTCAAAAATACGACGGCATGCGGATTCCCCATTGAAACACAAGTCATTTTATATGTTGTTCCCAAAACAGAAATTTCTTCGCCAATAACCCGGGACTTCACTGAATGCACCGGCACTTTTGACGCCTCCAATATCGGCGCACCCATATTGACGCACACCATATCCACCTTATTATCCGCTCCCACGCTAAGCTCCAAATATTTCACACTTCCAAAACTTTCTATGGTAATGTTTGTCTGATCCGTCAATCCATAATCGTAGACATATTTTGCCACGCAGCGGATACCGTTTCCGCACATCTGTGCACGGCTGCCGTCCGCATTGTACATTTCCATCTCGAACATTGCCTGTTTTCCCTGATTAATAAAGATTACGCCGTCTGCGCCGATACCGAAATGCCTGTCACTCAGTTTTCTTACCATCTCCGGCTTTTTATCAGACGCTATCTGCTCACGCATGCCGTTTACATACACATAATCATTTCCGCATCCATGCATTTTCGTAAATTTCATAATCCATCTCCTTTACCTTCCTTTCACCGCCTGTTAACTCAGCGCCAGGAGTATCTGCGCCGTCTCCACAAGACTGACGCTGTTATCCATACTGCGCTTTAACAGATAGCGGTGTGCTTCATCCTCCGTCATGTTGTTGCGCTCAATCAAAAGCTGTTTTGCACGCTTAATAATCGCTTCGTCCTGCGCATTGCGCACACGCGGGGCCTCTTTTTTCTTCTTTTTGCGTCGCATCGCTTCCTGCATCATCATCCCGACCGTGCAGATCAGCTCGTGTACCTTCAGCGGCATTGCAAGACCGATAATGCCCGTCCCCGTCACCTCGGAAATCACGTTTTGCGGCGCCATAACCAACATCTCAAAGTCCGCGGAAAGATTGTTTCTAAGCTCCACACAAATCATATCGGAAAGGCGGTACCCCGAAATGATCATTCCATAGTGAAATTCGTCCGCAAACCCCAGCGCCTGTGCACCGGAAGTACAGACAGCCGTCACGCGAATTCCATTCTTTACCAAAATATTTTTAATGCTCTTCGCTTCCTCTATTTTGGCAAAAACCACAATGATATTTGTCATTGGTACACCTCCCATTTACACCAGCCGCCCTACGAGGTGCCTTATATTTTGTACAGATATGACGCAATCTCCCAATCCGTTACCTGTGCGTCATATGTCTTCCACGCTGCCATCTTTGCATCATAAATTTGTTCGAATACACGTTCTCCCACCAAGTCCCGTAAGAGGGAATCCCGCTTCATTTCCTTACACGCCTGAAAGAGGTCCGTAGGAAGCTCCTCGATACCGCGCCTTACTGCCTCCTCCTCGGAAATCGAATTGATGTTATCACGCACCTGTGCACCGGGGTCGATTTTATTTCGGATACCGTCAAGCCCTGCCATAAGACATGCCGCAATGGCAAGATACGGGTTTGCCGAAGGGTCGGGACTTCTAAGCTCAATTCTTGTATGTTCTCCCCGGATATTCGGTATCCGAATGAGTGTGTTAGCGCCAAGTGTGCTCCACGCGATATAGACCGGCGCCTCAAAGCCCGGTTTTAAGCGTTTGTAGGAATTCACAAGCGGATTGGTAACCGCACAGATGCCCTTTACATGCTTCATCAGTCCGCCCATAAACCAGTACGCCTCGCGGCTTAGACCATTTTCTCCATTTTGGTCGTCAAACACATTTTTTCCGTCCTTACTCAGCGACATGTTGATATGCATTCCGGAACCACAAAATTCCTTACGCGGTTTCGGCATAAACGTACCATGCAGTCCGTGACGCTTTGCAATCGTCTTTACGGCGAGCTTGAACGTCATAATATTATCCGCCGTATTGAGCGCTTCATCATAGCGGAAGTCCACCTCATGCTGCGAGGGCGCCTTCTCATGATGGCTTGCCTCCACATCAAACCCCATATCCTCAAGGGTCAGCACAATATCCCTTCTCGCATTCTCGCCGTTGTCAAGCGGTCCCATATCGAGAAACCCCGCCTGTTCGTCTGTATTCGTTGTCGGTCTGCCGTTTTCATCCGCATTAAACAGGAAAAATTCACACTCCGGTCCTACCTCAAAAGTATACCCCATTTCGGCAGCCTGCTTAATCGCTTTCTTTAATATGTAGCGGCAGTCTCCTTCAAAAGGCGTGCGGTCTGCACGGTACACATCACAGATAAAGCGCGCCACCTTCCCCTGCTGCGGTCGCCACGGAAAAATTGAAAAGGTATCCAAATCGGGATAAAGAAACATATCCGCATTGTCTGTCGGCAGCATTCCTTCCACAAGCGAACAGTCAAACATGCAGTCATTGTTAAGCGCCTTTTCCAGCTGCCCGACCGTAATTGCCACATTCTTAAAATTACCTTCAATGTCCGTAAACTGCATGCGGATAAACTCTACGTCCTCTTCCTCAACCATATTGATAATATCCTGTTTTGTATACTTTGCCATATCGTTCATTCTCCTTTTCCTCAAATCATTATGCATAAACCATTCCGCTCTCTCATACCTTATAAAAAAGAATGAAACGGAGTCCTGCTTATGAGCTCTCATACCAAAATCGTTGTCCTTCGTTCAAAGGAATTAGTTTATGCACTTGTGCTTATTGTGATAAGTGTACTTATAATAATGACAGCCGTGTCACTTTTTGTTCCGCAAAAGGAAACTGCCGCAGAGCGTACAAATCCGCAGGCGGAAACCGAAAGCGAACCGGTAACCGAAAGCGCCGAACCGCAAAGCGCAGGTGAAGCTTCTTCTCCTCAGTACGTTCCCGGCATTTACAGCAGCGCAATCAAGCTGGGTAACGCAAATGTGGAACTTCAGATTACGGTGGACGCAGACCATATCAACTCCATAACACTCTCGAACTTAGACGAATCGGTTTCCACGCTCTATCCGCTGATGCAGCCGACATTAAGCGAACTGTCGGCAAGCATACTCGAAAATCAAAGCCTTGACGGGATCAGCTATACCGACGAAAACCGCTACACCTCAATGCTTTTGATGCAGGCAATCAGCGCCACGCTTGACAAGGCGCTGGTATCGGAAAATGCCGACTCACCGGATATGAGCACAATCTACTAAATCCGCTCCAGCTCGTCAAGCCAAATGCGGGCACACGCATCCGAGGGCATCCGTAAATCGCCTCTCGGAGAAAGCGCCACGCTTCCGACCTTCGGACCGTCCGGAATGCAGGAACGTTTGAACTGCTGTGCAAAAAATCTTCTGTAAAAGGTTTTGAGCCATTTTAAAATGACATCCGTGTCATATTCTCCCTTAAAGGTCTGTACCGCGATACGGTACACCTTTGAGGGCGGATAACTGCAGCGCAGCATATAATACAGGAAAAAGTCATGCAATTCGTAAGGTCCTACCAGGTCCTCCGTTTTTTGGGATATTTTTCCATTATCTTTTGGCGGCAGAAGCTCGGGACTCACCGGCGTATCAATGACATCCAGCAGTACGGAGGTCATTTCTTTTTGATTGCAGGTATCCGCGTAATACTGTACAAGATGGCGCACCAGCGTTTTCGGCACGCCGGCATTCACTCCGTACATCGACATGTGGTCCCCGTTGTAGGTCGCCCAGCCGAGCGCAAGCTCCGACATGTCTCCTGTTCCAATCACAAGCCCCCCCTGCTTATTTGCAATATCCATGAGAACTTGTGTCCGCTCCCTCGCCTGACTGTTTTCATACGTCACATCATGATTATCCACATCTTGTTGAATATCCGCGAAATGCTGCAAAACCGCCTGTTTAATATCCACTTCTATCAGCTCTGCACCGCAGGTTTCTGCAAGCTTGCAGGCATTTTCATACGTCCTGTCCGTCGTGCCAAAGCACGGCATGGTGACTGCCTTAATCGCACTCCGCTCAAGCCCGAGCATATCAAACGCCCGTACTGTCACAAGCAGGGCAAGCGTGGAATCCAGCCCGCCCGAAATGCCAATCACTGCCGTCTTTGCGTTTGTATGCGCCAAGCGCTTCTTCAAGCCGTTTGCCTGTATCGAAAGAATCTGTTCACAGCGTTTTGTCTTTGTATTTTCATCAGCCGGCACAAACGGCGTGCGGTTAAAGGTTCTTGAAAGTTCTGTTTTTTCTGCCTTTTCATAATGAAAAGAAACGGTAAGATAAGGATGCTTTTTCTTTGGCACAAAGGTGGTCATTCGCCTGCGCTCCATCCGAAGCTTCTGTATATCAAGATCCGCATAGAGAATTCCCGTCGTAAACGGCACGCTTTCCGAAAGCACTGTACCGTTTTCCGCAATAATGTTATGTCCGCTGTACACAACATCCTGTGTGGACTCCCCGTCCCCTGCACTCGCATAGACATATGCCGACAGAAGCCTTGCGCTTGTCGCTTTTACAAGCTCTTTCCGGTAAGTGTCTTTTCCGACCAAATCATTGCTTGCCGAAAGATTGACAATCACGTCTGCGCCTGCAAGCGCATGACGCGTGCCGGGCGTTTCTGCTGCCCACACATCTTCACAAATCTCGCAGCCGACAACCAAACCTTCCATATTTTCACACGCAAACAGAATATCCGTCCCAAACGGAATATCCATATGCGCGGCATGCAGGACGTCACTGGCATGATTTCCCGGCGTAAAATGCCTCGCCTCGTAAAATTCCCCATACGACGGTATATTTTCCTTGGGGATAAATGCAAGTATTTCACCGCTTTTCAGAACTGCCGCCGCATTATATAACTTCTGCTCTTTTTCAATCGGAAGTCCCACAAACACAAGCGCGTCGGTATCCTCCGTATCTTTTGCAATCCGAAAAAGCGCCTCTTTTGCTTCATTCAAAAGCGTATCCTGCAAAAACAAATCGCTGCAGGTGTAACCCGTGATACAAAGCTCCGGCAGCACAATCACTTTTGCGCCTGCGCGGTCCGCCTCCAAAATCAGATTTGTGATTTCACCTGCATTGTATACCGTATCCGCTACTTTTATTTTGGGCGTGACTGCCGCCACCTTCAGAAAACCGTCCGTCATTTTTACAGCTATGCTCCTTTCACTTTGCCGCGTCCAGCAGCTCCTTTAAATCCGCTATCTCAAAATTATAGATTTTGTCACAGAACTGACATCTGACCTCCACAGGCTTCGCGTCATCAATCATCTCCTGAATATCCTTTTTTCCAATACTGATAATCGCCCGCTCCACACGCGTACGGCTGCAGTCGCACAAATACTGTGTGGGAATCGTATCATTAATTTCCAGCCCCAAATCGCCTAACAAAAGCTCCAAAAGCTGCTCCGGTGTATTTCCCGCATCTAAAAGATTGGTCACACTGTCCATTGATTTGAGCTTTTCCTCCAGTACGTTTATCGTCTCATCTTCCGCAAAAGGCATCAGCTGTATGATAAAACCGCCTGCCTGTTTTACGGTGTTGTCCTTCTCCATCAACACCCCAAGCCCGACAGCAGACGGCACCTGCTCCGACGTTGCAAAATAGTAGGTTAAATCCTCCGCAATTTCCCCTGTCTGTATTTGAGTCTGTCCCACATACGGCTCTTTTAAACCCATATCCTTAATAACGCTCAGGATTCCGTTTCCGACAGCGCCGCCGACATCCAGCTTTCCAAGCGCATTGGGAGGCAGCATCACCTGCGGTTCAAGCGCCGCGCCCTTTACGTTTGCATGCGCGTCTGCATTTACCGTAAGACCTCTTACCGGACCGTCACAGTGAATCTGCATGGTGAGCACGTCCTTCTCCCCCTTCAGCATGCTTCCCATCATTGCCGCTGCCGTGAGCAGTCTGCCAAGTCCTGCCGTGACGACCGGACTTGTGTTATGAATGCGCCTTGCCTCCTCGACAAGCGCTCTTGAAGTAACCGCAAACGCACGAATCTGCGCGTTTGCTGCCGTCGCTCTCACAAGATAGTCCTTCATTTTCCATTCTCCTTTGCTATGCAGTATATCCTCTCACTCGTATCCGTAACCTCCAAAAGCGTATCCGCATCATATGCCTTTACGAACTCCAGTTTGGATTCTTTTAACAGCCGCTTCATCTCGTCAAGCGTATATCCCCGTTGAAAATGCTCCTCCGAAAAACGCAAAAAAAGTTCCTGACCCGTTTCAGAAACCGCTTCGTTTCTCACAAATATGGTAAGGTCATATTCATTGATACAATGCCTGCTGTCATAAAAGTTTTCCCATATAAAACTGCATTCCTCTCTGTTTTCCGCAATTGTCGCGTCACCGATTGTTTCATATTTATATTTGGTGTTAAAGTCAAACATAAAAATCCCGCCCGGGTCCAAATAGTTGTTGACAAGCCGAAAGCACGAAAGCAGGTCTTCCTCCTCTAAAAGATAATTCATGCTGTCGCACACGCTCACCACCGCGCGCACTGTCCCATACAGCTCAAACGCACGCATATCCTGATTGAGATACAAAATATCATGTCCCGACTGCTCCCGTTTGCTTATGGCAATGTTTAACATTTCGTCCGACAAATCGACGCCGATCATATCGTAGCCTCTTTGTGCAAGAAGCTCCGTCATACAGCCCGTGCCGCAGCCAAGCTCCAGCACAAGCCCGTCCTTTATTCCGTACGCGCAAAGCTCGCGCATGATATTTTCACACCACACATCATATGGCGTATCGTCCATAAAGCGGTCATACACCGCCGCAAATCCTGTGTATTCTTCCATATCAGGCTCCGATTTTCAAAGAAATGGCAAAGCCCGCGGCAAACAGCACAATGCCCGAAACAATCTCCAAAACACCGATTGCAGGAAGCTCCATCATGATTAAAATGGCAATCGGCGATGCCACGATTAACCCGATAATGCCCCAATACGTGACTGCCGGAAACTTTTTAAGCATAAACTCAATCAGCTTTGCCACTGCAACAATCCCGACTACAACGCCGATGCCAAACGGCATAAGCACGACAAACGTATCCAAAACCGCAGGAATGTCAAACGCACGCGCCGCATCAATAAACGCATTGATTGTATCAATAATCGTATTGTAATAGCCCAAAACCATCATAATCATGGAGCCGCTCACGCCGGGAATTACCATTGTCGCCGCCGCAATCACGCCTACGCAAAAAAGCCTTATCACATTTCCCGCACTCAGTGTAATATCGGCGCTTGCACCGCTTCCCTCGCCCACAACGGCAAGCGCTGTTACCAAAAGAAAGAACAGCAAAAAGGCAATTATCTGCGGAAGCCGGATAGAAATTCCTTTTACTTTCTTATAAATAATGGGAAGTCCGCCCAAAATCAATCCGATAAAAAACAGGTTTGTCTGTAGCGGAAACTTTGGAAAAAACACCTCCGAAAAGAGTTTCGCAAAAATCGCGATTGCAAGCAGCATACCGATTCCAATCGGAACAAGCAGCGCAACCGCCTCCTTAAACCGTTTTACAAAATGCGTAAGCACCAAAATCAGCCTGTCGTAAATCCCCATTGACACCATCATCGTCCCGCCGCTTACGCCCGGAATAACGTTTGAAATTCCGATTACAATTCCGCGCAGGATATTAAGTATAAATTCTTTCATTGATAAACTCCTTTTTCAACCTTTCTGTTTTCCTTTTAAATAATTCTCCAAAAATTTAAGCACCGTTTCCATCTCTTCGTCCGTGCCAATCGAGATGCGCAGGTAATCTGCAATGCGCGGCTTATTCCAGTGCCTTACATAAATTTCATTCGCTCTGAGTGCGTCAAACAGCTCCTGTGCCGGCACACGTTGATGCGCAGCAAAAATGAAGTTTGTCTTGGAATCCGGAAAGACAAAATCAAGCGCCGCCAAACGCTTCTTCGTATATTCTCTTGTCGCTGTTATTTTTGCCGTAATCCGCTTAAAATACTCCTCATTTTCCACCGACGCAACGCCTGCCTTGATTGTCACGGCATTCATCGTATACGAATTAAACGAAAATTTTACGTCGTTCAGAAACCGGATTAACTTTTTGCTGCCCATCGCATAACCGATACGCATTCCCGCCATCGAACGGGATTTTGAAAAAGTCTGCACCACAAGGAGATTTTCATAGCGTTCAATCAGCGGCACACAGCTCTCCCCGCCGAAATCAATATACGCCTCGTCAACAATCACCACCGAATCCGGATTTTTCCGAAGAATTTCCTCAAAAAAGGAAGGCGCCTCGCAAACGCCGGTCGGCGCATTGGGGTTTGCAAGTACAATTCCGCCGTTTTCTTTCATATAATCTTCTTTTCTGATTTGAAAATTTTCATCTAACGGCGGACATTCATACGAAATTTTGTATAAATCCGCCCATACATCATAAAATGAGTATGTGATATCCGGAAACAATACCGGCTTTTCGGAATTAAAAAACGTGAGAAAAGACATTGCGAGTACATCATCCGAGCCGACACCGACAAATACCTGTCCGCAATCAAGTCCATGCCTTTTTGCAAGCGCCTCCCTAAGCTCCTGTACATCAGGGTCAGGATACTTGCGCAGCGTATCGCAGTCAAACCCGCGCAGCACGCCTTCTACCTCAGGCGCCGGCGGATAAGGACACTCATTTGTGTTCAGCTTAATTACGTTTTGCTTTTGGGGCTGTTCTCCCGCCACATAGGGTACAACCCGTCGGATATTGTTCTCCCAGCTCATTTTCTCTTTCTCCATCCTTATTTTGGTAATTTTTTCTGCTGCCATTAATCATAACAAACTTTTTTACTTTATGCAATTCATAATATGGATTGACTGGAAAAGAATTTCCGTTTACTATGAAAGTAAAAGAACATAAGAACTATTTCAACGCAGAAAAACGGAGGTATCCATGTATCGTTTGAAACTATTCCTAAACAGCTTTTTTGCACTGTTTGCCGTAATGCGGCTTACAGGCATGGAGACAAGAAACCCGGTATCGATTATTATTTTTACCATTTTTTTATATATTTTTTCAGTCTTAAACAGCGACAGGACCGAGAGCCGGATCGCGTCCAAAGACCCGTTGATTGCCGCCGTGCTTTCCCTTATTTTCTGCACATGCACACTTGCCGCAAAATATGAGGTCATCCTGGGCGGCATGACAAGCCGGCTGTTTTGCGCCGTTATTTTGCTGTTTACATGGTTCGGGCTCTTTTTGATTTATTTTTATCTTTCCATATGGATTTTACAGGCGGCTGGGCAGCTTCACATTACGGGAAATCCTTACTCTTCAGGGTGGCTTAGTATTCTGACAGTCATTTTTTGTATGTGCTGCTGGTCCTTTTATTTTCTGCACGAGTATCCTGCCGTTATGACGCCCGACAGTATCAATCAGTACGCGCAGGTAATCGGCGCTTATGAACTGAACAATCACCACTCCGTTCTCCATACCGGACTGATTGGACTCTTTTACAATATCGGACTGTCCGTCACAGGAGACATCCACTTTGGCATTGCCTGCTACACGCTTGCACAAATGCTCTTTATGGCGCTTGTCGCAGGATATGTTGTAAAGACCATGCAGAAGGCAAATATAATAACACCTGTAATTATAATAACGATTTTATTTTATGGACTCATGCCATACAACGGAATTTATGCGGTCACGATTTGGAAGGATATTCCGTTTGCCGGCTGTTTTACACTGTTTTGTGCCGCATTGATGCGCTTTTTTCTGCGCGGCAGCGCGGCGGTCACTTCCGTCCGCACACCAAAACTGCAATTTGGCGAATGGTTTTCTTTGGTGCTGCCTTATGTGTTCTCAGGCGTAATGCTCTGTCTGCTGCGCACCAACGGCTGGTATGCCTTTTTGGGTTCTCTTGCGGTTATCCTTTTTGTCTACAAAAAGAGCTGGCGCACGATGCTTCCAATCCATGCGGTTATCCTGCTTGTCGTACTTTTTGTAAAGTATCCCGTGATGCGGGTGTATGACATCAGACAGGCGGATTTCGTGGAATCACTGTCCGTTCCCGTCCAGCAGATTGCGCGCGTGGTTGCACACAATGAGGGAATGAGTGAAGAACAGATTGCATTTGTGCGACAGCTTATGGACGTGACAAAAGTTGGCGAAACCTATCAGCCCGACGTTTCCGACGGCATCAAAAATCTAATTCGCGCAAGCGGTACAGAATACCTTGAAACACATAAAGCCGAATTTTTTAAAAACTGGTTTTTAATCGGACTATCCCATCCAAAGACCTATTTTGACGCGTTTGCGGCGCAGACCGTCGGTTTTTGGTATCCTGACGTCTCCTATCAGGCAGGACTTGCCGACGGCATCTATCCCAACGACTTTGGTTTACAGTGGCAGCCTGTTCTAAGCGGAAACGCGGTCGTAAAAATCCGGGAAATCATCTTTAAACTGCACGATTTAATTCCGCTATACGGAATGCTGTGGAGCATGGGATTTATGCTGTGGGTTCTGATACTCACGATCGCACTCAGCCTGCGCAATGAACAGTCCGCAAACGCATTAATCGGACTGCCTGCGCTGCTGCTGATTTTAACATTAATCCTCGCCACGCCCGTCGCCACGGAATTTCGGTACGCGTACGCCCTGTTTTTCGGAATGCCAGTATTCCTAACTGCCCCGTTTGTGCGGGAACGGTCTTAAAATTAATAGACAATCTCCACATGTTCAATCACATTGTTAATGACATCGAAGGCTACGATGTTTTTGTCCGTCCTATGATGTGTCATATAATATCTGCCTTCGATTTCGTTAATATAATAAGGCGTTCCGCCATACAGTCCAAACTGCGCATAAATGTCCTCATACTCACCCGTCTTTAAATCCTCCAAACGCTTCGTTCTGACAATGGTAGCGTATTCCTGATTTTCCGTATTGTCAGTTGATACCGTAATATAATAATAATCCTGTATCTTATAAAGCTGTACCATTCCCGCAAGATTCGCCGGCGCTTCATATCTGTTTGTAACCGTAAGGCTTGTGTCGTCCCCGCTGCCTGTAATCTGCGCCTTTAGAATTGTTTGATTATTATGACCGGAAACAAAGTAAATCCCGTCATCCATAATGGTAAACGAGCGGACATACACACCGTACAGTTCATCTATTTTCAATATATTATCAATATATAACGGATATATGCCCTGTTCATTTGGCGTAACACACCGCTTCAGCAGATAAAGCTCTCCTGTAATGGAACTCCATGCCATAAATTCCTGTCTCTTCTTATTGTATTGAACAAAATGAGGCTTCATTCCAATCCCTTCTAAGGTCTGTGTATGCGCATATCCCTTATCCGTTTTTTGAAAAGCAAGCAGTCTGTTATTTTCCGTATCGTCAATCAACAGTGTTGTTCCGTCAAACGCGATTGTGTGCGCGTAATGTACTTCGTTTGTAAGAATACTCCACTCGGTGAGCGGCTTGTCTAACGCGTCACTGTATATAATTTGGTCGTGATAACAGTCTGCGATAAAATAAGTATCGTCTGCCCGCATAATATAAGTCGCGACATTTAAAGTATCATACGTGTTGTACTCCGATAGCGGCTGCGGATGTTCCACCAAACCGTCATAAATGGCATTGTTATTTGGGGGAATTTGCGTCTCGTCTTCCTCTGCCGGAACTGTCTTGTTCTTTGCGCAGGACGTCAATGTAATACACAGCAGTATGAACAGAACAACGCGTTTCATTTGTTTTTTTAAGTTCACCATAATATGCCTCTCTGTTTACCGAATATATGTTCCTATTATTTCTTCCATTTTGACAAAATTGCTTAATATGTCATTAGATTAGTATTATCATAGTACGAACACTGTAAAAAATCAACAAAAACCAATTACTATTTAATGCTATTTAACGATTTTCTTTTTATAATATGCACAAAAAAAGTGCATCCAATCAAGATTATGAACAAATTGTAAACAATATTTGAACATTTTATACTTTTTTTATTGACCTTCTCCCGAATTTATGTATAATGATTATTTGTAAGACATAAACATATCGCACCGTCAGGTGCACAGCTTAAATTTGATAATGTCCAAACCGGGCAAATCAAATCGGGCACACGCGTTAAGCGCAAGGAGGAGAATAAATTATGAAAAAGAAAATTTTAGCAACAATCATGACACTTACATTAGGCGCAGCTATGCTTACGGCATGCGGCTCTTCATCAGATGAGACTGTTGATACAAACGTAAATGAGTCCGCTGTATCTGAGGCTGAGACAACACCTGTTGAGACAACCGTACCTGCTACAGAGGCACAGGACAATGCAGATGTTGAGACAACTGAGACCGCTACAGACGTTGAGACAACTGAAGCTGCTACAGATGCTGAAGCTACGGACGTTGAGACAACTGAGGCTGCTACAGATGCTGAAGCTACAGAAGCTGCATCTGAGACTGCTGCAAACTAATTTGCGAAATGACAAAAACCCCTGCCGCAAAATGGCAGGGGTTTTTATTTGCCCATGTTTCCTCAATCCTTGATTTGCCTTCCCTCATGGTCCATATGATACCCGTCCCGGTAAATCAGTTCGGAGAGCGGCACGAATGTATAGCCTGCATCCTTTAATGTGATAATCAGCGTATCAAGCGCTTCCGCAGTGTATTTCGCACCGTTGTGACAGAGAATAATGCTGCCGTTTCCAAGGTGTTCGTTCTGCGTTACGGTTTTCAAAATCGATTCCACACCGTAATCCTTCCAGTCTAAGCTGTCAACATCCCATTGAATCGCATAATATCCGCATTTTTTTGCCGTTGTCACAACCGCATTGTCATAATCTCCGTAAGGCGGCCGGAATAAAAACATATCATACCCTGTCAGCGCCTTTACTTTGTCGTGAACGCTCATCAGCTCCTTTTCCTTTTCGGAATCGGAAAGCTGACTCATGTTTTTGTGGTTTTGACTGTGATTTCCAAGGTCATGCCCGGCTTCGCGTATCATCTTTACATCGTCCGGGTAAGCGTCCACCCATCCGCCTGTCATAAAAAACGTCACCTTTATATCATGCTTTTTCAATATGTCCATAATCTTTTGCGTGTCCTGATTCCCCCAAGCCGCATCGAATGTCAGTGCGATTTTCGGCTCATCCGTCTGCACACAGTAAATCGGAAGCGTTCTATCGGACGCCGCGCCGCTTGTCGGAAGCACGGAACCAGACGCCCTGTAATGCACCCCCATAAGTCCCGCCAGCATCAGCGCCGCCACCGCCATTGTCACCGCCTTTTTGGACATGGTACGCTCTTTCAGGTAATCGCTTAATTCATAAAGATACTGTATGAGCACGCCGCTTGTCTGACGATCGTCTTTATCATCACTTTTTCCCAGCATAAAAATCCCCATCGTTTTTTATTAAAATATATTAATGCGTGCTGAATTCTATGCCTGTACTTTTGGGCAATCTCCCTGAAGCATCCCAATATTGCAGCACAAAAAAAAATATGCTACACTAAAGAAAAATAATATACGATATAAAAACGGAGAAAAAATGGAAAACATCTACCATGTAAAAACACAACAAAAAAAAATAAACTGGCATGTAACCGTACCCGGCTCTAAAAGCATGACAAACCGGGCACTCCTCATGGCAGCGCTGGCAGACGGCAAAACGCTTTTAAAAGGCGTGCTGTTCAGCGATGATTCCCGAAACTTTCTCGGCGCACTAAAAGCGCTCGGCTTTGCAGTAGACGCAGACGAAGAAACAAAGGAAGTTACCGTCACCGGATTAAACGGTGAAATTCCCGTAACAAGCGGTGAAATTTATGTCGGCAGCGCAGGCACGGCGGCACGTTTTTTAACGGCAATGCTTGCGCTTGCAAAAGGCACATTTACAATAAACGCCTCCGAACAGATGAAAAAACGCCCCATGAAGCCGCTGTTTGACGTACTCATAAAAATGGGCGCAAAAATCACTTATCTTGAGGAGGAGGGCTTTCTCCCCATAAAAATACAGGGAATTGGCAAAATGCAGGACACGGATGGTCCGCTTCACGTCGCACTTGACATCAGCAAAAGTACACAGTTTTTAAGCGCGCTCCTGCTGATTTCCCCAATGCTCAAGCAGGGACTCCATATTGAAATCACAAGCGAACGCAAGGATGGCTCCTATATTGGCATCACGCGAAACATGATGGAACAATTTGGCGTAAAGACAGCATTTGACGGCTCAAGCTACCAAACGCCATGTAAAAGCGCTTATCGGGCAGGCGCCTATCAGATTGAACCGGATGTTTCGGCAGCGTGCTATTTCTATGCGGCAGCAGCGCTCACGGGCGGAACGGCTGTTGTGGAACACGTCACATGGGAATGTATGCAGGGCGACCTAAAGTTTCTAAAACTCCTGGAAACACTTGGGTGCAGCGTAAAAGATACAGAAGAAGGCATTGAAGTGACAGGCGCCAAAAACGGGAAAATTAAGGGAATTACCGTCGATATGAAGGATTTCTCCGACCAAACGATGACACTTGCCGTACTCGCACCTTTTGCAGAAACGCCAATACGTATTGAAAATGTCGGTCATATCCGCCTGCAGGAATCGGACCGCATACACGCAACGGTAACAGAACTTACAAGGCTTGGCGTCCGGTGTGACGAGGAAGACGATGCGCTGACAATCTATCCTTCCACTCCAAAAGCAGGTACTGTACAGACATACGATGACCACCGCATTGCGATGGCATTTGCATTAATCGGATTGAGAATTGAAGGCATTGCGATTGCAAACCCGATGTGCTGCAGAAAAACTTTTGAAACTTATTTTGACGTACTGGAACAATTATGCGCGGACTAAAATCCGCGCTTTTTCAAATCAGCCACAAGCTGTACATAAAATTCCCTGACATCAAACTCCTCTATATTCTGACGGTTCAAATCAATCATATCACCATGTGAAATCCCGCGTTTTCCGTTCACAGTCAAAAGCCTGTAATCCGCTCCCCACGGAAACGAGTCTTCACCGACAAGCCCGTCGTTTGCACCGTCAAAATAATGAGCCAAATAATAAGTAAAATTCATCGGAAACCGCCCTCCCGATGCCTTGTTCAGCTTTGAACCGATGCTCTGATAATACACACCCTGCGCATCCATAATACGCTCGTTAAACGCCTTGCAATACGATGCCGTAAGATTGGTCACCGCCGCCATAAAATCAGGATTGGGGTCGCCAAGGCGTTTCATCGCCGCATTGTAAGCCACCGCCACCACATCCTGCTCCGCCTTAGGTACCTTGGACAACAGATAATCCGCAAATTCACATCCCCTGTGCGGTGTATTGACCGTGGTAAGCGTCGCCACATGCTTTGCAATCCCGGGATTAGAAAGCGCGCTCCTGCAGTCAAGACCTCCCTTAGAGTGCGCAATAATATTAACCTTTTCACAACCGGTTTCCCGAACAATCTGCAAAATCCGCTCCGCAATCTCCTGACCGCTCTGGTCAATCGAAGCCGCCGACTGATGATTGCCGTAAAAAATCTTCGCGCCGTTCTTCTGCAATGCATCAGGGATACGCCCCCAGTAATTCAAATACCGAAAATCCCGAAAAAACACGCCATGCACCATCAGAACCGGATACCTTGTTGCACAAATCTGCAAATCCGTTCGCTCTTCATCCAACAAAATCCTGCGGTTCTCATATGCAATCTCCCGTGAAACCGTTTGAATAATCATCCCAAGCGCAACAAGCTGCGCAACCGGTATCAGCCCGCACACCACACCAATCACACGGATTTTAATGCCAAGCTGTAAGGAACGCAGATACACCCGTATAATACCGTTCCAAAAGACAATCGCCTCAAGCACAATAGCAATCAGCGTGTTTGCCAAAATGATCTTCCAATCCGGCACATTTACCAAACTCCAAAAAAACAAACTGACACTGAGCGCCGTCGAAATTAAAAATTCTATTAAAAGCGCATTTCCCCGCGCACACGTTTTCAAACGCTTCGTCTTTGGCAAAATCAACACCGGCACGATATTTACCATAAAATACACCGTTAAAAGCAGTACCGTAGCAGCCATCCCCTGACAAAGCACATAAAAATTCGAAGCGGCAAAAACAATGCCCCCGCAGCAGATATAATTTAGTACTCTTGCGTTTCTTTTCATGTCCTGTATCCTTTTGCCTTATCATGCGTATCACATGCCGTCCAAAAGTGTCGCAAATTCCTCCATCGGCATCGGTTTATAATATAAAAAGCCTTGTGCCTTATTGCAGCCGTACTTGAGCAGATACTCCTGCTGTGCGGTATTCTCGACACCCTCAACGATAATATTTAGCCCAAGGTCACGCAGCATATCAATCATATGGCTTAAAATGCTCTGACTCTTGGGATTTTCAATATCCACAATAAATCCTCTGTCAATCTTAATCTCGTCCATCGGGCGGTTTTTAAGCATCGTCATTGTGGAATAGCCCGTTCCGAAATCATCCATTGAAAGCGAGAAGCCCTTCCCTTTCAGATACTGCAGATGCTCATACATCGTTTCATTGTCCTCCAAAAAACCGCTCTCCGTAAGCTCAAGCACCACAAGCTCGGGCGGCACCTGAAACTCCTTGGAAAAATCAACGATGCAGTCCCTGAAAACACTGTCAAAAACATGCTGCCTTGAAATATTAATGGAAATAGGCACAACCTTTTCTCCCGCTGCAATCCGCTCTCCGATAAACTTAAAAATCTGCCGCCAAATACAGATGTCCACATCAATAATTAAACCGTTTTTTTCAAGCACAGGCAGAAAACTCATCGGCATGACAAGCCCCCTCTTTGGGTGGTGCCAGCGCACAAGCGCCTCACCGCCTACAATTTCACCGCTCTCCATGTTGACCTTCGGCTGGATAAACGGCATCAGCTCCTCCTCCTCAAGCGCTTTGATAATATCATTTTCTACCATTTTATTCAAAAGCATCTGCTTTCGCATTTCTTCATCAAAAAATGCATACTTTGCATAAAACTTTCCCTTGATTGTATTGAGCGCAAGCGTCGCATAGTCGCGCATAGCGCTCACCGACATTGTGGGCGAGTCCGCAATACAGATTCCAAACGCAGGAAGAACCTTGTGAGGAATTTTATGCTCCGCAACCCGTTTTTCAATACGGTTCACCAAAGCAATCAGGTCTGACTTCTCCGTAAACGGTATAAAAACAGCAAAAACATCCGCACGAAAATGAGAAAGGACCATATGTTCTTTCCCTTTTGCTTCCTCCCGCAGACAATCTGCCACCCACAATAACAATCCGTCTCCCACATCACGCCCGCAAAATTCATTAATTGAATTAAAATTCGCAAAATCAAGCACGATCAGGGCAAATTTCAACTCAGGATTTTCAAGCATCTCCTCCTGCGCCTTCACCTGAAATGCCCTAAGATTATAAAGATTGGTCATATAGGTAAGGTTATCGTCCAAATTCTTTTCGGCAAGCTTCTTGAGTGAGTAAAGATACAACTCAAAATCCCTGTCGCTCATCTGCTCCCGCACAAGCTTTGCCGTGTTAATTACTTTCTTTTCCTGTTTTTCCTCTATCATACGTCTTCTCCTACCTCGCGATAGCATCCCTTGTTGCTTATTATTGTATATTTTATCATATTTTCGCAGTTTTTCATAGCTTTTTTAGGAACTTTTCCCGACAATCTGTGTCATTCCTCCCAAAAGAATCAGCTTATTGTCCTCATAAATCGAAGAAAACTGACTCATACGCAGCGGATTTTCTCCGATACCCACCTCTATGGTATATCCCGGCAGGTTATACTGCTGGATAAACCAGTCCTTGTATCCCGCATGTCCCGAGGCATACGGCGTCTCCTCCACAAGGTATCCGCTGACGCTCCCGAAATAATCGGCAATCTGCCTTGAATTCTCAGGCTCATAGTCGAGATATTTCCAGTAAATCACTTCGCCCTGCGTGTGGTAAGCGAGAATAAGCTGAAAATTATTTGCATTCGTAAAATCATACATTGCGCGGCTCTCCGGCTCCGATACAGGCGCCTCCCCCACATAATCCCTTGGCGCCGGAGACGTATATCCCTGTGCCGCTTTGATTTCACGCGCCTGCTCCCAGCCTGCTGGAAATTGGAGATTCAAATCCACGCCGTTGATATTTGCCTTCCACCCGTCGGGATATGGAATGGACGGATATGCTTCGGCAATCTGCCTTGCCTTAGCCTGATATGCGCCCTCTCCCAGTACACCGTTCACCAAATTTACCCCGTCGGGATTAACCATCGGAATTAAATAAAGACTGTAATTTTCAAACAGCCACGCGCTGTCCGTTCCATAAAGCGCCTCCCTGTCTGCATATGCCGCCGCATATTCTTCGGTAAACTTTAACAGCACCGGCGTCGTAATCCACTCATTCGCATGAAAACTTGCGTTATAGCTTACCTGCGTCCCCCCTCTTCCAAGCCGTATGTAATTGAGCTCGTTTCCCATCACACTTTTCCCGATGCAGCCGGTTGATAAAAACGGATACCGGATTTGAAGCCCCTCGATGATAAGCTGCGTAAACTCCGACGTGTAGGGCACCTCCTCCGACACCAGCGAAAATGCATACGGCACATAAATCCGTGTTCCCGCCTGCAGGTTGGACGCCTCCACAGAAGGATTTGCCGTCACAATCGCCGAAAGGCTTGTATGATATTGCTCGGCAATATTCCACAGCGTATCTCCCTGCATGATGATATGCGTCGTATATCCTTGCAAATACGGTATCAATTTTAACCAAACCGATGTGTCTGCATAACACCCTGCGCTCCCGCCAAGAAACGCTCCAAGCGCCTTGCAGGTATCGCGTGTAAATTCACCGTTTATCGGAACCGTATAACCTGCCCGATTCAACGCCAGCTGCATATACTGCACCGGCACTCCCGCGTCGCCAATATAAATACTTCTCATCCACACACCTCGCCTTTCTTTGTCCTGATGCTGTCAATCGTCATCATTACAGCTTATGTCACGGCGCGGTAAATCATGAAAAAGGATAGAGCACACTTTTTAAATAATGTGTTCTATCCTTATAAAAACAGTTTATTTATTTCATCCATTCGCGCAGTTCGTCATCCGTACACTTTACAAAATGCGAACCGTCCACATGATGGGTGGTGCCTTTGTTATAGTCAATTCCCGAAGTGGCGTAATCGTAGCTTAACGCAATCCGCTGCTTTTCAACTGCCGGATTCGGCGTCGGTATCGCCGATAAAAGACTTTTCGTATACGGATGAACCGGATTTTCAAAAATCTCCTCCGTCGTTCCTGTCTCTAATAAATGCCCCAAATGCAGCACGCCGATACGGTCCGAAATATACTTCACCATCGAAAGATCATGCGCGATAAACAGATACGCCGTGCCCGTCTCCTGCTGAATGTCTTTCATCAGGTTCACAACCTGCGCCTGTATGGACACGTCAAGCGCCGAAATACACTCGTCCGCAATAATGAGCTTCGGGTTCATAATCAATGCCCTTGCAATCCCGACACGCTGTCTTTGCCCGCCCGAAAACTGATGCGGATAACGCGTCGCATGTTCCGGTGCAAGTCCGACCTTTTGCAGAATCCCTTTAATTTTCTCTTCGCGCTCAGCTGCCGTTTTGTACATTTTGTGAATGTCAATACCCTCGCCGATAATATCACCGATTTTCTTGCGTGGATTCAGCGATGCCATCGGGTCCTGAAAAATCATCTGCATCTGCGTGCGCAGCTTATTGCTGTCCGCTCTTGACATTCTGCCGCTAATGTCCGTTCCGTCAAACGTCATCTTCCCCGCGGTCGGAGCATAAAGCCTGATAATACTTCTGCCAATCGTCGACTTTCCCGAACCAGACTCCCCTACTAAACCGTACGTCTCACCGGCATAAATTTCAAAGGATACCCCTTCCACCGCTTTCACGGTATAGCTGCTGCTTACCCTAAAATACTGCTTAAGACCCTCCACCTTCAAAAGCGGCTCTTTCATTTTATCCCTCCGTTCTTATCATAACCGCGAATTTGTGTCTCTGCACAAATTTGCCATGTGAAAAATGAATTTTTCACATTATTCTCTGCCATAATCCGATGCCTCCTTTTTCATTCTCTTAAGCCTGTCCGCAAGCTCTTTGGGCATCTCCACCTTCGGCGCTCTCGGATCAAGGAGCCATGTCGCCGCATAGTGCGTGTCGGTTACCTGAAACATCGGAGGGTCCGCCTTATCATCAATCTCCAGCGCATAGCGGTTTCGTGGCGCAAACGCATCCCCCGCCTTTTCATGCAGAAGATTTGGCGGAGAACCGGGAATGGTATAAAGCCGCTCGTCATCCGTGTCAAGATCCGGCATCGCCGACAAAAGTCCCCATGTATACGGATGTTTCGGGTCATAAAAAATCTCGTCGATTTTTCCCTTCTCCACAATTTTCCCCGCATACATAACATTTACATAATCCGCTACCTTGGCGACAACGCCAAGATCATGCGTGATATAAATAACGGAAATGCCGCGCTCCTTCTGCACCCGTCTGATTAACTCGATAATCTTTGCCTGAATGGTCACGTCAAGCGCCGTCGTCGGCTCGTCGCAAATCAGCAAATCCGGATTGCATGCCAACGCAATCGCAATTACCACTCTTTGGCGCATACCGCCCGAAAGCTGATGCGGATAATTTTTCATACGTTTCTCGGCATCCTCAATGCCAACCTCTTTTAACAGGGAAACGGCTTTGTCCCACGCCTCCTTTTTCGGCGTCTTGAAATGCCAAATCATACCCTCCATAATCTGCTTTCCAATCGTCATGGTCGGATCAAGGCTGGTCATGGGATCCTGAAATACCATTGCAATCCGCTTTCCGTTAATATGCCTGCGAATCCACTTTTTGTTCTTCGTAAGAATATCGACGGTTTCCGGACTGCCGTCCGCATGATGATACGAAAATTCGATTGTCCCGTTTGTAACAGTGGCATTGGATGCAAGAATGCCCATCGCGGCTTTCATGGTTACGGACTTTCCCGAACCCGACTCGCCCACAATCGCCACCGTCTCTCCTTTAAACAGATCAATGTCCACGCCTCTTATGGCATGCACCGGACCTGCCGTCGTGCGGAAGGTAATATCAAGATTGTTTATTTTGAGTATTTCCTTATTTTCTTCTGACATCTTTTCGTTCTCCTTCTATAACAATCGCTTACATTTCTTTCATCTTCGGATCCAACGCCTCGCGCAGACCGTCCGCTACAAGATTAAAGCTCAGCATCAAAAGCGCCATCACCACAATCGGCGGAATAATCTGATACGGGTGCGTCGTAAAGCTGTTAAAGCCCTCCGAAATCAGCGACCCCAATGAGCACTGCGGCACGGGAATGCCAAGACCGACAAAGCTTAAAAAGGCTTCCGTAAAAATTGCAGTCGGAATAGAAAACATTACCTGTGTGATAATGGGACCGATAATGTTGGGCAGCACTTCCTTAAAGATAATAAAGAAATTTCCCGCTCCCAATGTTCTTGATGCCAGTACAAACTCCTGTTCTTTCAACTTCAGCATCTCTGCACGCGCAATCCGGCTCATGCCCACCCACTCCGTGAGCATCAGTGCAAAAATAATCGTCAGCATGCCGGGCTGCAATACCAAAAGCAGAAGCGTCACGATGACAAGGCGCGGAATGCCGTTTGCAATCTCGAGAATACGCTGCATAATCATATCTACTCTGCCGCCGAAATACCCTGATATTAATCCATAGCTCATACCGATAACCATGTCAATAATTGCTGCGGCAACGGCGATAATCAGGGAAACCCGCGCACCTGACCACGTACGCGTCCATATATCCCTTCCGAAATTGTCGCTGCCGAACCAGTATTCAAGGTCCGTAAGCCCTTTTTCCACATAATAATTGATTTCTTTAGAGCCTGTCGTCGTGTGCATGGTCTCACTACCGTCGAAAATCCCGAATTTTTCAAGTGCAATAATACGCGGCGCAAAGTTTTTCTGACTAAGCTCCTGCCCGGAATACGTGTACTCGTTCATTCCCGGACCAATCACTGCAAATACAGAAATCAGCAGAATTAAAATAAGCCCGATGACTGCACTGATTTTTTTAAAGTACCGGATAAAAACATCCTTCCAAAAACTCTGCGCAGCAAAATTTTCGTCTATCAAAACCGTGCCGTCATTGTTTTTCAGTTTAAAATCCGCCTCAACCGGTACATATGCCGCTGTGTTTCCCATATCCATCAATCTCCCTTCTTCGCAAGTCTGATTCTCGGATCAATAACGCCGTACAGGATGTCAACCACAAGCATAATACCGATATACATTGCCGAATAAATAAAGCTCAGCGCGATAACCACATTGTAGTCGTTTGACTGAATAGCCGTCACAAGCAGACTTCCAACACCCGGAATGGCGAAAATCTTTTCCACCACAAGCGACCCTGTCATCAAGTCTACAATCAGCGGCGCCAAAACCGTAATTATGGGAATCAACGCATTCCTGAGCGCATGACGGAAAATCAGCGCTGCACCCGAAATGCCCTTGCTCTCCGCAAGCAGCATGTAATCGCTGCCGAGAACCTCAAGCATCTCGCTCCTTGTAAAACGCGCAATCGACGCCATTGTAAACATGGACAGCGATACGCTCGGCAGCACACTTGAGCCGAAAATATCCTGTTGGGAGAACAGCATCGGAAACCACCCCAGCTTAAATCCAAAATTATAAGAAAGCGCCAGTGCAAACACATACGACGGCACCGACACACCAATGACCGAAATTACTGTCGCAAGTGAGTCCCAAATGGTATCATGCTTTAACGCGGCAATCAGTCCCAATATCAGCCCGACAACCGCACCTAAGCCTACTGCACAGCCGCCAATTCGAATGGAAATAGGGAGTCTCGTCTGAATTAGCTGTGAAATCGGTGTATTTTTTGAGATATTGTAGCTCACACCCAAATCGCCCTTCAGCATATTTCCCACATATTTGAAAAACTGTACGACAATCGGCTGGTCAAGACCGTATTTCGTATACAACGCTATACGCTGTTCCTCATTCAGCTTTTCATCATTGAACGGTGAACCGGGCATCAGCTGCATTAAAATAAACAAAACCAGCAAAATCGCCAAAAGTGTAAAGAGTGACGTTAAAACTCTTTTGCCTATGTATTTCTTCACGGTTTGCCTCCTTATGCTTTCCTTACATTATTACAATAAAGCTCTAAAGTGATAAAGGCGGTAAAACCGCACTCAGCAAACCTGCCTTGAGTGCGGTTTCTCACCTGAATCTTTATAAAACTGATTATTCGGCTTTTACAGCGCTCTTGTAAACTCTGTTGAGCGCAACAGGATGGAAATCAACGCCCGTAACCTTAGAAGACATCATAACGGCATTACACTGTGTGTAAAGCGGGAAAATAACCGCCTCGTCCATCACAATCTTCTCCGCGTCATAAAGTCTTTCCCAGCGTCCCTGCGCATCCGTGCAAAGGTCGCCTGTCGTACACTCTGCAATTATCGCATCGTACTCTGCGTTGCTCCATAAACCATAGTTATTTGAATTGTTAGTAATCCACATTCCAAGATATGTCATCGGGTCTGCATAGTCCGGTCCCCAGCGTGTCAGTCCAAGCTCGAAGTTTCCGTTCTGAAGATCCTCAACTCTCTGTTTTTTCGGCTCAACCACAAGATTTACCGTAAAGCCGGGAAGCGTTGTCTCCCACTGCTCCTTCAATACCTGTGCAACCTTCTGCGGTGCATCATCCGCGTCCACTACCATATCAAGTGTAATCTCGCTTACGCCAAGCTCTGCAAGACCTGCATTCCAATACTCCAATGCCTTGTCCGCATCATAAGAGCACACATCCGCATACTTTGTCTGATCAGCGGAATAATCCGAACCGTCCGGACCTGCCGCAAAGTCCATCGGAACTGCCGTATATGTCGGCGCAGAACCGTCCTTTAACACGTCCGTCGTAATGGAATCCCTGTTAATCGCATGTGTCAGGGCAAGACGGATATTTAAGTTTTTCAGCTCTTCTACCGCGTCAATATTCGGCGCTACATACCACAGATAGCCTGCACCGATTGCCATAAACTCAGGGTCATCCTTTACCTGATCCACCTGCTCGCCGTTTACAAGCGTCGTGTCAAGCGCGCCTGTCTGATAGCTCATAAGCGCCTGCTGTGAATCCTGAATTACCTGATAATTTAATCCGGCAAGCTGAATGTTTGCCGCGTCATAGTAATCGTTGTTTTTCGTAAGATGAAATGCCGTAGCCGCCGGCTCATACGAATCAAGAACGAATGCGCCGTTTGAGAGAACGGTTTCAGGACTTGTTGCGTAGGTATCTCCGCAGGAAGTAAAGAACTCCTCGTTAACCGGATAATAGGTCGGGAAATACATCAGCGACAGGAAATAGCTGACCGGTACGTTCAATTCTACCTGAAGGGTCTTTTCGTCAACTGCCGTAACGCCAAGCTCGCTCTTATCAGCCTCGCCTGCAATAATCTCTGCCGCATTCTTAATCTGACCGATGTCACTCAGCATATAAGAATACTCCGATGCCACATTCGGGTCTACCGCTCTCTGCCATGCAAATACGAAATCTGCCGCCGTAACCGGTGTACCGTTGCTCCAGTTTGCATCCTCACGGATATGGAATGTGTATGTAAGACCGTCCTCCGAGAGATCATAACTCTCTGCGAGTGCGTTCACCGCCTGTCCATCCTTATCCATCTGCATCAGACCGTCCGTAAAGTTCGCAATTACCTCAAACGAAGTACCGTCCGTTGCCTGCTGCGGATCAAGCGACTGTACGGGTGTTTCCAGCATAATATTTAAATCCGATGCGCTCGCCGCCCCTGTTTCGGCAGGCGCCGCACCGCTGTTATCCGCAGAAGCCGCCTGTGTGCCTGCATTGTCTGCTGTCGCTGGTGCCGAAGTATCAGCGTTGCCGCCGCAGCCTGTCAAACCTACCGTAAGGGTTGCAGCCATTGCGACAGCCAAAAAAGCTTTTGCCTTTTTCATAATAAGTTCCTCCTTAAAAAATTTGGACGTAAAAGAGCGCATGCTCATATGATGGCGCTCCTTTACGTCTTTCTTAGATTAACACATTAGTGTAGTAAAGTCAAGAATATTTTTTTAAGGCAATACCGAATAACTCCTATTTCTCTACAATTTTAAATTTTAGAACCTTTGTTCCGTAATATCCGCTGCCGTTAATACCTCTGATCGTTACGGAAGCATTACCAGCCTTATAATTGTTCTTGTAACTTCCTTCTACGATTTCGACGTCTTTGCCAAGTACAAATTTATAGCCCCCTATCTCACTGATTTCTTTTGCACCAAGCTCAACGGGATTTCTTCCGTCATAATATAAGGTGTAGTTTTTAGCAAAGCTTACATCTTTGAGTTTTGCAATGTTCTTTGACTTATTGTAATAATAACCTAATGACGGATTTTCTTCGATGTAATTTGCCTTTGTTGCATCAGAAGGACGGATGATTACAGCATCTCTGCCTTCTACTACTTTAGGTTCGATTACATAGTCTTTCTTTACCTTCAGCTTTGTTCCGAAGTAGTCATTTAAAACCACAGCCTTTTCAAGCGCCTTTTGAAGTGCAGCTCCTTCAAGATCGGCTTTTGTTACGTCCACCGTAATTGCGCTGGCTAAATAAGTGCCGCCGTCGAAGGATGACGGTTTAATTGTATAATCGTTTTCTTTAAAGCCGCCCTTAAAGGCATTGATTCCTTTGCCGGAGAAGGTAACAGTACTTCCTGCCTCCTTATTTTTGCTTGCATACTTGTATGACCCTTTAAAGTCTACACCCTCTTCAAGCATAATTGTATCAACAAGTTCTCCGTTCTTATATCTTCCCAAAACAATATACTGTGCTTTCGCGCCGTTTGGAGTATACTCAAATCCATAATATGGAGCAAACTTATCGTTTTCAGGATCAACAACCAACGGATTAATTGTAAACGGTATTGTTAATGAGCCTGACACATTATTTCCAATACCCTTTAAGACGATCGAAGCCTTCCCTGCTTTGCGGTTGTTCTTATACGTTACGGTATAATCAACATCTTCTTTAAGCGTTCTGCCGCCAGCAGATACTACGGTAAGCTCCTGCGCCTCAATTGTTTCCGTGCCCCTGTATTCATACGTATTGCCCTTGATGTCCTTACCGTCTTTGTCCTTTGCAGTTACCGTAATTTGATTAGCTTTATTGATTGCTGCCTTCTTAATTGTAAATGTCATCGTTTTTGAACCGATAACGAAATTCTCGCCTTCCTTATACTCAGCGTCACTGTCCGCAGAGATAATTACGGAAGCTTTTCCTGCATTGACATTGCTCTTATACGATACCTTGTACTTTGTTGAAGGAATTTCTATCTTGCCGACTTTAACAGAAGTAACCGCAGGTGTTATGCCATATCCTGTATAAATTGCAGTCTTAGCCGAACTGTCAAGTGTAATCTTAGCCTTATTCAGGTCAATTACGCTCTTGTCCTTCTTATCAAATACTTTGTACTCTTTTACAATGGTACTTGCCGGATCAATTTCATACTGATCGACTGTTCTGCCTGCACCTTTAATTGTCGCACGGTATACATTATCCGCCTTTAAGCTGTACTCAACCGTAAAGTCAAGTCCTTCCGCAAATCTTACAGGATTTACCGGATTTCCATCCTGATCCTTATCCGCATAGTATACAACAGATGTCTTCGATTCATTCTTCGGATTCTTCTTTGCATCTGCTATAATAGACGGAACTGCAATTGCACAATCCTCCAGTTTTATTGTTTTAACAGTCGGCGGTGTGGGAATATCGCCTTCATTTTCTGTCCAATCACCTGTGAATGTAACATTCTGCGTAACAGTATACTCGTCGCCCGCTTTATATGTCTTGTTATCTGCCGTTGCCCAGCTCCAAATATAGCCTTCTTTTTTCTCTGTCGTATCCGGCAGAATGATAATGGTATCTTTTTCTACCTCTGCAAGAGTTACCTTATTTCCTGCTTTGTCCAAAACATCCGTTGTCGGAACCTGATTGCCTGCTTTGTCTGTAAATGCAACCGTATATTTTTCCGCAACTGATGCATTTTTAGTCCATGTAGCAGTTATGGTTACATCTGCCTTAATCTTTAAGCCATCCGCGGGTACTTCCGCATCGCCTGCCATCCACTTATTAAACGTATAACCGTCTCTTTCTGGAGTTCCAAGCTCTGAGAGCGCTACGGTTACTTCCTCTCCATCCTCCGTATAGAGCTTTCTAAAGGTCTCTTTTTTATTTTCAGGATCCGTTTCGTTTTCTTTATATCCAAAGTCAACTGTTACAATATAAAACTTTGATGTCTCCTTGCTTACAAAATATGCTACAAGTGTCGTGTCCTTTGTCGGAATGATATTCACCTTATAAAGATTGGTGTCACCTGCATCTGCGTTCTTCCAACCCAAAAAGTAATCTGTTTCCGTATCTCCAAGCTTTGGAAGATCATAAGGCTCTCCTTCCTCCACTGTTGCAGGTGTTCCAACTACGCTGTCTCCGTTTTTCAATGTTACAGTATATACGTTTACCCACACTGCATAGAGTGTTGTGTCTGCCGTAGGTGTTATGCTTGTGATAACATCCGCTGCAGCTGCATCCGCTTTTGCTGCCCAGCCTTTAAATACCTTCCCTGCCTGCTCTGTGGGTTTGATGTCTGCTAAGCTGAGTGACTGACCTGCGGTTACGGTTTCTGTTTTAAACGTATCAGCGCCGTTTTTAAACGTTACTGTATATTCCTGATCTGCACCCGGTTCTGTTACCTTAATGTAATAGAGCTGATGCTCTCCGCTGCCGTTTTTCAGTATATGCTTATTGTCTGTTGTGCCGGTCAGTGTCATCGTTACTTTGTAAACAGCGCTATTGTTTGTGGGTGCAGTATCTTTATACGGAGGAACAATTGTTCCATCTCCTAATTTTGTTACCGTAACACCCTCCGCACCTGTTGGCTGTCCATTTAGGGTAATTGATACAGCATTTGCGCCATCTACATTAATTGCGCCTGCTTTGTTATTTTGAATATGTGCAATAAATTCAAGGGCAGAACCTTCCGGAGCCGTGAATTGAATGTCTGTTTTTGAATTTACTTTGATTGCATTCTCATAATTTCCCCATGTTACCAAAGGATACGCGTTATTTTCACCAGCTGTTTTCACATCGCCTTTTACAGTAAAATATCCGTCACTCTGCGTATCCTTATTTGGATCATTCTCAGAACCATTGCCATTATACAGCAATGCAGATGCACCGTTGAGCGTACCTATGTGCCAATTCTTTGTAAGGTTCAGTTCTTTTTCATTCTCTTTTAACTCCGGTTCCTTCTCGACCGTAAGTTTACCGTTTACTGCAGTCACTTCATAATTATTGAATCCGCCCTCGCGCTCAAGAGCCGGAACAATCGTGATAATATCCGTCTCTTTAATTGCTGTCCAGTCTGTTACAGGTGTTTCGCCTGTCTGATAAGTAAAACTTGCTTCTGCTTCAAGCAGCTTTAATGTTTCACCTTCTGCAAGACCTTCTGCCTTATACCACGGATTATCCTCTCCTCCGCCGGGCGCTTTTGCCGCCGGAGCTGCGTATCCGATTACCCATTTGCGGTCTTTTGCGGTAATTTTAAGTGCAGCTTTCTCAATTGTAAACGCAATTGCATCGGATTCACCAGTGTATGATGCATTATCCAAAGGAACAGACACTGTCAGTGTATACGCACCTGCATCCTTGGGCGCCTCATCTAAAGCTTCCCCATCCTTTGCAGCATATGTATATACAAGGGATGACTTCAACGTTTCATCCGTGATTTCCTGCGTTCCTTCTTTAATCGTTAAATTTGTAACAGAAGGTTCAACCGCTGTGCCGTCATATGTTTTCTCAATGGTAATGCCTTCAATCGTAACCGTCTTCTTTTCGGCAAGCGTTATCTCTAAAGCGAGTGTTGCTGTCTCATAGTTTTCAAACTCTGCATCCACTTTGATGGTTGCTTTAACCTGCTCGTTTGCAGGAGCATTGGCTTTTGTATTAAAGCTCAACGACGAATCAGACAATTGTACATCGGGAGTTGCAGCAAGAACATTGTTTGCCGCTGCGCCGTCTTCAACTCTTGCATTCTTAAATGTAACTAATCCATATTTACTTTCAAAAGTAAATACATCATTGAGGTCTATTGTCTGACTGATTGAATCATTGTTTTTTTCCTCGTCTGTTGCCTTTGAAATGTCTGCAACATAAGTCCTTGTATCCACTGTTGGCGCAATGCCTTTTACGATTTCAAATGTTACAGGTGTTGTCTCTCCCTCATAATCTATGTTTCCTGCAGTTGCAACAGCCTTTACATAAATTGTTCCCAGGCTTGAAAGATCTACATCTGCACTTGAAGCTTCTTTGTAATCTGCTTCTGCCGGTTCTGCATCACCTGTTTTTCTTGCATAGAGCAGCTTGTAATTGTTGGCTGCTACAACATTATCACCTACCGTAATGTTGGCAGCAGGGGTAACTTTACTGCCTGTGTAGGGTGCCTTCCATGTGGAAGAATCATCTGCGTTCCAGCCGTCAACATCATTCATGGAAAGTTTTACTGTGGCTGTAGAAAAATTAGTTTTTTCAGCCGGAAGTGTACCATCATATGCTACACCAATATAATATATACTTATTCCACTATCAGCAGAATACAGATAATATGTAACACCAGCTCTAATATTTGCCTGAAATTTCTGAAGATCATCATTAGTATCAAAAGAAGCCACCTCATTATTTGAGGAATCAGACAACTTTAAAGCTCTTACTTTACCCTTACTTCCTGTAATAGCATATACGCTGAAAACCCCTCCCTCAGCAGGAGTAAAAGAAATATATCGCTTACTTGTAGAACCTGTACCTCCTGTTTTAAGGCACATAGTAAATTTTGTATTATCCGTTGCCGTTTTATTGCTACCTGCGATAGCCATTCCATCACTAGATACATTAAAAATACTATTACCCAAAGCACCCGTGTGAGCTGTTACGGCTGCTAAATCTGATATATTTATCGTAGATTCTTTATTTTCCGTATCACCCTCAATAGACACATCATTTTCTACTTCACTTTTCTCATCTGCAACAATATCTGTTGATTCTACTGTATCCGTTACATCCGTTTCAACCTCATCCAATTTTTCAACAGTTGTATTATCCAATTCTGAAGTATTAGTCTCTGTATCGCCTACCCCCGCCACATCTGTCTCAGCCAAGTCCGCCTCTGCAGAATCCGGCTCTGTTGTTCCCGTCTCGATTTCCGGCACAACTTCCCCGCCTTCCTCCGCGTCCTGGTCATCTGTTACTGCAGCTTCGCCTTTTTCCTCCTGCAATACTGCCGTTTCTGATTCTTCCGTCGCATACACAATGTCACTTGCGCCAAACAAGTCGACCGGAAGCATGCATACTGTCAACAATACAGCCAAAAAGCCTGCCAAAAATCGTTTTGTCTGCCGATACATGCTGCGCTTTTTTGAACTTTTTTGATTCATATAAACATTCCCTTCGTTTTTTATTTCTGCTTTTTTAATTGCAGATTTTGTTTTTGTAAGCAGTTCTGTTGACAAAATATCAAACACTGACATGTTCTGCACTCTTTCCATTTCTGCAAACAGAAAGTCCGATAACCGCACTAACAAAGCGTTTTTAATACTTACGGCATCGGATTGAATGCCAAAAAAGCCGCTGCATAAAAAACATACGTTTCTTATACAGCGGCTCTATGTCCACCTAAAATATTCAATATACTGACAACAGAAAAAAGAGCGAAGTTTAAGCTTGGCTTGGCTTGGCTTGGCTTGGCTTGGCTTGGCTTGGCTTGGCTTGGCTTGGCTTGGCTTGGCTTGGCTTGGCTTGCAATCATATACTTACCATTCATTCTTTGTCAACCCCTTATTTGAAATTTTTTGACGTTTGGATATTTTCGTCAATCTGCCAATATTTACACTTTTATTATAGACCTTTATTGGCATAATGTCAATTTTAAAGGACAATTTGTTTTTATTTTCACCTAACCAATTATGGCTTTAATAGGATTTATCGTTTTTGCCCTCCGCCATAACCTTATAATTCATTTAATCCTGCGCCTGTTCCATGCCACTGATGTCCGAATCAATCACAAGCGAATAATTCGTATAATACACCACAAATCCCGGCTTTGCGCCCCCTGGTTTTTTGACGTTTTTTTTCTGCGTGTAGTCAATCTCGACCTTCTCCTGACCTCTTGCCTGCGAATAGTAGGCGGCAAGCCTCCCCGCCTCCTCAAACACGTTATCCGGCAGCTCGTCGCCGTTTGTCTTTACCACCACATGCGAACCCGGAATACCCTTTGCATGAAACCACCAGTCATTGCCTGTGGCAAATTTAAAGGTGAGCTCCTCATTCTGATAATTATTTTTGCCCACATAGATATGGTATCCGTCGCTGCTGATATAATGAAACGGCTTGCTCGTAATCCGCTCCCGCTTCTGCTTTCCTTTTGCGCCGCCTTTTCGCTTCATATAGCCGCTCTCAATCAGCTCCTCCTTAATCTGCACCAAGTCCTCCTCCTGCAGTGCAATATCAAGGGATGTGCTGATCGATGAAAGATGTTCCACTTCTGCTTTCGTCTCCGCAGTCAGCGTTGTCAGCGCCTCATAAGTGCGCTTTAACTTCTGATACTTTTCAAAATATTTCTTTGCATTTTCGCCGGCGGAAAGCATTGGATCAAGCGGAATGGTAAGCATTTGATTATCATAATAGTTCAATACCTCAAGGGAAGAGGCACCCGGCTGCGCTTCATACCCGTAAGTGTTTAAAAGCTCTCCGTAAATCCTGTACTTTTCGCGTTTCTGTGTATCTTCAAGCTGCTTTAACTGCAAATCATACTTCTTAACATTGCGCTCAAGCGCCGTTTGGACTATTTTCCTTAAATCGACAGAGCGTTGTCTGATGCGCGTAATTGTGCTTTTTTCGGCATAATAATACTCCAGCAGTTTTGAAAACGTATCAAATACTTGCGTGTTTTCTTCAGAATATGAGGTCAGTCTTATCGCCGCATACTCTTTTGGCAGTCGGTTCTCATAGACTGCATTGGGCGTAAAATCCCCGTTTTTAATCTGCTCCGACAGTTCCCAAAGCCTGCCGCTTATTCCGTCCAGCTCCACAGACGACAGCTCACTTACCGCTTTATCACCATCCACATTTGCCCGATAGCAAAGCTCATGCGCCACGCACGGAGAAAGCCCCGTAAAACCCGAATACACCGCCTTGTACAGCGGCATGTTTTTTGCCGTCAGAATGACGGGAATCTCACTCTTATCTGTTTCCAAAAGCTCCGCCTTATCCTGCGTCTTGGGGATAAAATAGTCACGCCCCGGAAGCACCTCGCGCACGGAACTTACCATGCCCGAAATATGTTTGATACTGTCAATAATCATATCCTTGTCATCGCAGAAAATAATATTGCTGTGCTTTCCCATCAACTCAATAATTAGATATTTGCTGCACAAATCCCCTAACTCGTTCAAATGCTCCAGCTCAATACGGACAACCCGCTCCAGCCCCGGCTGCGTCACGGAAACAATCCGCGCGTTTTGCAGATGCTTTCTTAAAAGCATACAAAAATTTGGCGCCGTCATCGGGCTTGGCTTGTTTTTCTGCGTCATATAAATCAGCGGAAGCGACGCGTCCGCCGACAACAGCAGACGGACCTGTCCGCAGCTTCCCTTTATAGTCAAGATTAGCTCATCCTTTTCAGGCTGAGCTATCTTGTAAATCCGGTTTCCCGTGATACTATCTTTTAATTCTTTGACAATCCCTGCGATTGTCACTCCGTCAAATGCCATTTTCTTTTCCTTTTTTTGTCTGCATTCATCAGGCTGCGTCCTTTGCAGCCTTAGATTTTCTTAATTTCCTATCATCCAGTCATACATTTCCTGATACTTGAGTGCGGATACTGCCCATGAATAGTCAACTGCCATTGCACGGTCCACAATCTTGTTCCAATCGCGCTTTCTGTCATAGTAAATCCGCTCCGCATAACGGATTGCCGTAAGCATCTCATGCGCATTGTAATTGGTAAAACTAAAACCGGTTCCGGTTCCTTCATACTCATTATACGGAATAACCGTGTCTTTCAAACCACCCGTTTCACGCACAATGGGCACCGTGCCGTACCGCAGCGCCATAAGCTGGCTCAACCCGCAAGGCTCGAAAAGCGAAGGCATCAGGAACGCATCGCAGGACGCGTATATTCTGTGAGAAAGCTCCTCCGAATAGAAAATATTCGCCGATACCTTTCCGTGATATTTCCAGTCAAAATGACGGAACATATTTTCGTAGCGCTCTTCACCCGTGCCAAGCACAACAAGCTGTACGTCATCCTTGCTGCACATTTCATCCATAATATACGCCACCAAATCCATGCCCTTTTGGTCCGTCAGTCTTGAGACAATGCCGATCATCATCTTCTTGTCATTTTCTTCAAGACCAAGCTGCTTTTGCAGATCCCTCTTATTCTTAACCTTCTCTTTTCTGAAATTGCCTGCATTATATTTATGCACAATCAATCCGTCATTTTCAGGATTATACTCACCGTAATCAATACCGTTAACAATACCTCTTAAATCATTGGTTCTTGCATTCAACAGTCCGTTGAGCTTCTCTCCGTAGAAATCGGTCTTAATCTCCTCCGCATACGTTTCGCTCACGGTCGTGATTGCGTCGGCATACGTCAGTCCGCCTTTCAGCAGATTTCCGTCCTTGAAGAACCCAAGCTTATCCGGTGTAAAGTACGAATTATCAAGACCTGTAATTCCCTGCACGGTTTTAATATCATAGATACCCTGAAATTTTAGGTTATGAATTGTCATAATGGATTTGATACCCTGATAAAATTCACCCTGCGCAAACCGCTCCTTGAGGTACACCGGAATGATTCCGGTCTGCCAGTCATGACAGTGGATAATCTCCGGCCGAAAACCGATTACGGGCAGTATGGACAATGCCGCCTTCGAGAAAAATACAAACTTTGTAATTTCGCCGACATGATTGTCACTATACGGCTTAAAACCACTGAACATTTTTTCATTGTCAATAAAATAATATGTGATTCCGTCATATTGTGCCTCCAGCACACCTACATACTCGTTCTGACCCATGAAATCCATATAGAAATGCGTTCTATACTGCATCAAGGATTTCATATGGTCTGACATGCACATGTACTTTGGAAGAATAACCCGCGCATCAAAATACCTCTTATCGTAATACTTCGGGAGAGAACCTACAACATCAGCAAGCCCTCCTGTTTTAATAAACGGTACACCCTCTGAAGCCACAAATAAAATATTCTTCATCTTATCCAATCCCTTTCTCACAATTTATCTATGCTGACTGTGATGCAAAAGATCTGACACCCTAATCGCATAAGGAATGCGTATTCATTTATGCACTGTCCCTTGCGCATAACCGAGTTTGCAGCAACGCAAATCTCGTGATTGAAAATTCATTTTCAATCTTTTCAGCTTACCATAATTATACACATACTCCTATAAAATGTAAAGAAATTCATGCACGTTTTCTTGCATTTTATGCGCGGTAACGAAGCCTGATCTTGTCGGCAATCAGTGCAATAAACTCTGAATTGGTTGGTTTTCCTTTTCCGATATTGATGGTATATCCAAACAGTGCGTCTAGCGTTTCCATCTTTCCTCTGCTCCATGCAACCTCAATAGCATGTCTAATGGCACGCTCTACACGGCTTGGCGTTGTCTGAAATTTCTTCGCAATGGACGGATATAAAATTTTCGTAATGGAATTGAGCATTTCCGTATCTTCGACCGACATGATAATTGCTTCCCTAAGATACTGGTATCCTTTGATATGTGCAGGCACGCCGATTTCATGAATCATATCCGTAACGTCTTTTTCCAAATCATGCACGCTGCTGCCGGCATCAAACATTCCCTTATTGTCCGCACCGAACAGCTTCTTTGCATCATCGCCCGTACCCTTATCACCCGCGGGAACCGTTATCATGATCTGAAATGCTTTGTCCTTTGAAAGCAAGTCGCTCAGAATGTTAAAAATCCTTTCGTTATCCTGTTGTGATACCACATTTAATTGTTCCATAAATCTTTCCTCCATTTTTTATGCGTTCCGTCTGAAATGATGTCAAACGATTTTTTAGTGACAAACTTTGCCATTCTGACATTATATCCCGACAATACAGACCGGAAATGCTTTTATTTTTCAAATTCTACCAACATTTGGTACGACTAATTATATAAGAATGTCAATTTATCTTGCAAGCGCTAAATTTCGCACAATTCCCGCGGTAACGCCACAATTACCCGGCGTTCTTCCAATGCTTGCAGCATATTACAAAATAAGGTGTCTGATTGTGTCAAAAAAGACAGAAATTTTCTTCGCTCATAAAGAGGCTTAATATTTTGCGCGATGAATTGTTTGATTTTTTTAATTTTTCGCGATTATTTTAATAATTCAGACATTTTTTGTGCTGCTATTGTTCCATACATGGTATTTTTACGCGATTGTTTAAATATTATCGAATTATTTTAAAACACTCTTGACATTTTGGTAAATACCGGTATAATAAAAAAAGTGACAGATAGTTCTGTCGTTTCATTTGTAAATGGGGTCTTAGCTCAGCTGGGAGAGCATCTGCCTTACAAGCAGAGGGTCACAGGTTCGAGCCCTGTAGGCCCCATTTTTTATTTCTATATTTGTACTATTCCTGCAGTATTCTCAGTTGTTCTTTTCTAATATCCGAAAGTTTTTTCATATCGACCGTAATGGCAGGGCGAATTCCGTAGCTTTCCACGGCAGCGATACATTCGATTAACAGCTTATCGGAATACCCGTTATTGACCGCATAAGATTTACAGGCGGAACCTTCCACCGGTTCTCTGAGACGCCATACAAATGGTTCAAGTCCAAATTCAAGGGAAAGCACCCGGTACGAACCGGTCTCGTCACGCTCCACTGCCTGCTGCGTAGGCTGTGCGTAAACGCTGATATTCGCATCATAAAACCATTCCAGCTCATCCCTGCTTAAGAGATAGACCAAATCATCCGTCTCCACAGTTTCCTCTGTGAGTGCGCCGCCTTTTGTCAGATGATGTGTCGGGACAATCGCGTCCTGCTCCTCCTTGGTAAATCCGCATAGAAAACCACGTTCTGAAAAATACGCGTTTTTTTCACCGAACATCGCTTTTTTGACAGGTCCTTTCCCTTCATACACCACATTTTCCCGATCGGAGTTTAACCATGTCCTGATGTCGGAACGGCTCCAGTCATTTGTTCCGTGCGTATATTCCTGCATTGCAAGGTTCTCTAATGTCTTTTCGTCGGAAATACGCCAAATAACGCCGTCATCATCATAGGCATATTTACCGCTGGGCGCTGCATCGAATGCCTTCATGGCAAGAATTTCACTGGACACAAGAACTGCCTTGGACGCTCTTCCAAAACGATCCTCGTGCAGCTTTAACACACGCCATGTAATCGGCTCATTCAGGTAAGAGCCAAAGGTTACTTCGTCTCCCAATGCCACTTCATAGTCCGCTGTATTTCCGTGTTCGTATCTGACTGCCAGCACAATCATCAGTGCAACTGCGCCCAAGTATACGAAATCCGCGGGTTTGATATGCTTTTTTCCTTTTTTTCCACTTTGTCCCATACACGCTTCCTGTCACACTGCAAATCCGTTGGAGGTCATATGTGCAACCTGACTTCCAAGCTCGTCCGTAATTTCAACCATATAGCAGCACGTTCGTCTGCCTGCCCTGATTTTTTTCGCCTCGGCAATCAGTATATTTCCTTTTGCCTTCCCGAGAAACGTAATCGAAGCATCCAGTGACACCACCGGTTGTTCCTGCCAGTTTGCCGCCACCGCAAACGCAAAATCCGCAAGCGTAAAAATTGCACCGCCCATAACCGCGCCAAGCGCATTTTTATGATCATTGTTAATTTGCATGGAACATTTCGCATATCCCTCCGCAATTTCCTCGATAACCGCACCGTTTACCGTGGCAAAACGGTCATGTAAAAAGCGCTCGCGCACCTCATCCAGTTTCTGTCGTTCCATCTCCGAAACCATTCCCTTCCTATTTTTGTAATGACAAATTTATTTTATCCCATTCCCTGACAAAAGTCTACAAATATTGATATATGGTTTTAGTTGAAAAAAATATAAATTATGTATAGGTATTTTTCAAAAAATCCTTTATAATGGAAAAAGGTATATTTTAAAAATTTGCAAATCACACTAAATGGAGGTTATTTATGCCAAAAAGAGAAGATATTAACAAAGTGCTTATCATCGGTTCCGGTCCGATTATCATTGGACAGGCATGTGAGTTTGACTATTCCGGAACGCAGGCGTGCAAAGCGCTTCGCAAACTTGGATATGAGATTGTACTTGTCAACTCCAATCCTGCAACCATTATGACCGATCCCGAAATCGCTGATGTAACTTACATAGAACCGTTAAACGTAAAACGTTTGGAGCAGATTATCGCTAAGGAGCGTCCCGACGCGCTGCTGCCAAATCTCGGCGGACAGTCCGGTTTAAACTTGTGTGCGGAGCTCGCAAAGGAAGGGGTTCTTGATAAATACAATGTCAAGGTAATCGGCGTGCAGGTAGATGCGATTGAGCGCGGCGAAGACCGCATTGAGTTTAAGAAATCAATGGACGCAATCGGAATTGAGATGGCACGAAGCGAGGTTTCCTACAGTGTTGATGAAGCGCTTGCGATTGCAGACAAGCTTGGCTATCCTGTGGTTTTGCGTCCCGCCTACACAATGGGCGGCGCAGGCGGCGGACTTGTTTATAATAAAGAAGAATTAAAAACGGTCTGTACGCGCGGTCTGCAGGCAAGTCTTGTAGGGCAGGTATTGGTCGAGGAATCCATCCTCGGCTGGGAGGAGCTTGAGCTTGAGGTTGTACGCGACGCAGAAGGAAACATGATTACCGTCTGCTTTATCGAAAATATTGATCCGCTCGGCGTCCACACCGGCGACTCGTTCTGCTCCGCACCGATGCTTACCATATCGGAAGACTTGCAGAAACGGCTGCAGGATCAGGCGTACCGCATTGTCGATTCCGTACAGGTTATCGGCGGAACAAACGTTCAATTTGCTCACGATCCCGTTTCCGACCGGATTGTCGTAATCGAAATTAACCCGCGAACTTCCCGCTCTTCCGCGCTTGCGTCCAAAGCAACCGGCTTTCCGATTGCGCTTGTTTCCGCAATGCTTGCGGCAGGTCTTACCTTAAAAGACATTGAATGCGGAAAGTACGGCACGTTGGACAAATATGTTCCGGACGGCGATTATGTCGTAATCAAATTTGCGCGCTGGGCGTTTGAAAAATTCAAAGGCGTTGAGGATAAGCTTGGTACGCAGATGCGTGCCGTAGGCGAAGTTATGAGTATCGGAAAGACCTACAAAGAAGCGTTCCAAAAAGCGATTCGCAGTTTGGAAACAGGGCGTTACGGACTGGGATACGCAAAGGATTACAACAGGCAGCCAAAGGAAGAGCTGCTGCGGATGCTTGCCAATCCATCGAGCGACCGCCACTTCATTATGTATGAGGCGCTGCGCAAGGGCGCAACAGTAGATGAAATCTTTGAGATTACCAAAGTAAAGCACTACTTTGTGGAGCAGATGAAGGAGCTCGTTGAGGAGGAGGAAGCGCTTGCAAAATCCAAAGGCTCGCTTCCGTCAGATGACGCACTTATTTCCGCTAAGAAAAACGGATTTTCCGATAAATATTTAAGTCAGATTTTGGATATTTCCGAAGCCGATATTCGAAACAGGCGCATTGCGCTCGGCGTGGAAGAAGCTTGGGAGGGCGTTCATGTAAGCGGCACGCCTGACAGCGCATACTACTACTCTACCTACAATGCAAAGGATAAAAATCCTGTCAACACGGATAAGCCAAAGATTATGATTTTGGGCGGCGGACCAAACCGCATCGGACAGGGTATTGAATTTGACTACTGCTGCGTCCACGCATCGCTTGCCTTAAAGCAGCTTGGTTTTGAAACCATTATCGTAAACTGCAATCCCGAAACGGTTTCGACGGATTATGACACCTCAGATAAGCTTTACTTTGAGCCGCTGACGCTTGAGGACGTGCTCAGCATTTACCATAAGGAAAAACCGCTCGGAGTGATTGCACAGTTTGGCGGTCAGACACCGCTCAACCTTGCAAATGAGCTGGAGAAAAACGGCGTAAAAATTCTCGGCACTTCTCCTGCTGTCATTGATCTTGCGGAGGACCGCGACCAGTTCCGCGCAATGATGGATAAGCTTGAAATCCCGATGCCGGAGTCCGGCATGGCAACGACCGTTGAGGAGGCGCTTGCAATCGCAGCCAAAATCGGTTATCCCGTTATGGTTCGTCCTTCGTATGTGCTTGGCGGACGCGGCATGGAGGTTGTGTACGACGATGAAAGCATGGCTGGATATATGAAGGCAGCCGTAGGCGTTACACCGGACAGGCCCATTTTGATTGACCGTTTCTTAAATCACGCATTGGAATGCGAAGCGGATGCTATCAGCGACGGCATACATGCGTTCGTTCCTGCAGTGATGGAGCATATTGAGCTTGCGGGCGTGCATTCCGGCGACTCGGCATGTATCATTCCTTCCGTGCATATCTCTGAGGAAAACGTTGCCACCATCAGGGACTATACGAAAAAAATCGCGGAGGAAATGCATGTTAAAGGACTGATGAACATGCAGTATGCAATCGAAAATGGCAAGGTTTATGTATTGGAGGCAAATCCGCGCGCATCGCGGACCGTACCGCTTGTATCGAAGGTATGCAACATCCGCATGGTACCGCTTGCAACGGACATTATCACTTCCGAAATTACAGGACGGCCGTCTCCGGTATCTGCACTCAAGGAAAAGGACATTCCTTACTACGGCGTAAAGGAAGCGGTATTTCCGTTCAATATGTTCCCAGAAGTCGATCCTGTACTCGGACCGGAAATGCGTTCTACAGGTGAAGTTTTGGGCTTATCTCCCTACTATGGAGAAGCGTTCTTTAAAGCGCAGGAGGCGACGCAGACAACGCTTCCGCTTAGCGGTACCGTGCTGATTTCCGTAAACCGCAAGGATAAACCAGAGGCTGTCGAGGTTGCAAAACTGTTCGATGAAGCAGGATTTCAGATTCTTGCCACAGGCAGTACCTTTGACACAATTACGGAGGCAGGTATTCCGGCAAAAAAGGTCAACAAGCTCTATGAGGGCAGACCGAATATTCTTGATTTGATTACGAACGAAGATATTGATTTGATTGTCAACTCTCCTGTCGGAAAAGACAGCGTGCATGATGACAGCTATTTAAGAAAGGCTGCCATTAAAGCAAGGGTGCCTTATGTTACAACAGTTGCAGCGGCGAGAGCAACCGTGAAGGGTATTTTATACGCGCAGAAAAACGGTGATGCCGATGTCAAATCCTTACAGCAGCTGCACAGTGAAATAAAGGATAAAAAGAATAAATAAGTAAAAAACGACTATGAAACGCAACTGACACGTTTCATAGTCGTTTTTACTATCATCACAATTGTTTATTTTTTATAATGCACTAATCCTGTCAAACTTGTTGTGCAGCTCCGAAGCAACTTCACCGATAATCGTTGTGGACGCCGCAATTTCCTGTGTGCTTGCCGCAAGATTGTTAATTCGTTCATTCACATCATCCACTACTTTCATCAGATTTTGTGAATTTTCTATCAATCTGTTCATCGCTGCAACGATGCTTTCTTTATTTTTATTGCTGTCATCCGCTGCGCCTTTGCTGACATCACTGAGCATCTTAATCTCCTGCGCAACCACCGCGAAGCCTTTTCCGACTTCACCTGCCCTTGCCGCCTCTATGGACGCATTCAAAGATAAAAGATTTGTCTTGGATGCCACCTTTGTAATATTTTCATTGTTCCCGCCAAGCTGTTCCAAAAGCGCATGAATTTCCTCAAAAGACTTCTTCATGTCATCACAGAAATCAATGACCTCCGCCATTGCCATACTGATGCTGGTGCTTTCTTCCGCGCTGTTATTGTTGCCGTCAAGCATCTCGCTAATCGACATATTCAGTGTACCAAATTCTCCGTTTGCCTCCGCTACCATACGTGCAATCGCTTCATTTTTCTGTGAAATTTCCTCGTTTTTGCGTTCCATCGCATCGGAAATTTCCTGTACGCGCCTGTTCTCCTCTTCCACAACGCTCTTTATGTAATGTACACAGCTGTCCTTGTTGTTGCAGCCGTTATAGATTGCCGCCGCCATATCAGTACAGGTATTGTAGCCGCATGCGCTGCAGTTAATATGTTGAAGCTCCTTCTTTGTTTTATTCATATCCGCAAAGATGTCGTTAAGTTCCGCCTGATTCGGCGTCTGTATTTCATTTCCTTTGGACTTATCCGTGTACTCGCGGATAAAGTCACTGATGTCAAGCCGCGCAAACTGCCGGTTTAAATTTTTGAGACGCTGTTGCGGCGCCGCATTTCTCGCCCACGCGCTGCTCCTTTGCGCCGATTTGCTTGCAGCCTTTATTTTCTGAAGCTCGTAGAGAATGTCATCGCTCTTTGTCTTTTCCTCCTCTACGCCGGTGCCGTAAATGCAGCCCTGCGCACAGTTGAGCGCGTCAACCATAAACGGCAGCGCCTTACCGCCAAGCACTCTGTTCTTATAATCCTCAAGGAAATGGTACGCATGTTTTTCACCCTCGATTTGACGGATAAATACCTCTTCACCGCAGAACCAGTACACATTTTCCTTCAAACCGCCCGGCATCGGATAAATCGAGCCTAAGCCGTACTCAATTTCATTCTTTGCAGGAGTCGCCTTAACGCCATGCTCCCTTGCATATCTTGCCAAATGGTCAAACGTTACATTGTAGCTTACATAGCCTTTGTTTTTTGGATCCCTGATTTCATCACGCTTTGCGATACACGGACTGATAAACGCAAGCTTGTCCGGCAGCTTCAGATACTTTTTCGCATAAATCGCCGCACACATCAGCGGACTTTGGATTGGAACAAGCTTCGGTATCAGTTCCGGTATATAGTGTTCGATATAATTAACAATTGCGGGACACGGCTGGGAAATGCCGCCTGTAAATTTATGTTCCGTAATATACTTGATGTAGCCCCATGTCGTGATGTCCGCGCCGAAGCTGACGCTGATAATCCGGTTTACGCCCAGCTTCTTTAAGCCTCCGAGAATCTGTTGGTACTCGTTTGGATAATTCGCTGCAAATGCCGGCGCCCACAGCACCGATATTTTTTCGCCCGCCGAAAGCGCCGCAAAAAATTCATCCGTATCATCCACAAAATCTCTTGCATGGTGTTCACATGCGTCAAAGCACGCGCCGCAGGCAATGCATTTTTCCCCGTCTACCTCAATCCGCTGACTTCCGTCCTCCGCTTTGATTGCTCTGTTCGCGGTAATAACAGGACAGACGGATATACACTTGTTGCAGCCGATACATTTCTCGTTTGTAAACACCAAGCCTTTTTGTTCTCCGTACATGGCAATTCATCCTTTCGTTAAATTTTAGTCATAGTTTATTTTACCACAAAATTTTACCAAAGTCTATCATTTGCCAATGCATTTTCTTACGCACCGTAACAGTTCAGCCTTCGGCTTCACTGTCACGCCTGATGCACACAAAATGCTCCAAAGTCGCATTTTGGCGCTTGCACAACTCGCAAAATCGCTCGCAGAGCGATTTTACCCGCGGAATACCATAAGGCTGAACTGTTACTACGCTGCAGTGCGTTTTTTCACGCGGCTTGTAAAGCCGAAATCCGCAGTATTTGCTACATTCTTTCCGGTGCGGAAAAGCCGAGCAAATCAATTGCCGTTTCAAGCACGTCACGGGTGAGCATAAGCAGCGCAATCCACCCCGCCTTCTTCGCCTCGTCCTCTTCACCGATGATTTTTGTTTCATGGTAAAAATGGTTGAACGCATTGGCAAGGTCATAGATATACGCGCAAATCTTGTACGGCGCTGTCTCCTCGTATGCCGCCTCGATGCTTGCATTGTATTTTGCAAGCGCGAGCATCAGCTGCTTTTCGCTGTCGCTTACAGGCGCTTTGATGTTGGGACGCACGGTCTCCAAATTGCCGCCGTTTTCCTGATATTTTGCGAGAATGGACTTGATTCGCACAATCGTGTAAAGGATATACGGACCGGTGTCGCCTTCAAAAGAGGTAAAACGGTCAATGTCAAAAATGTAGTCTTTACTCGCCTGATTGGACAAATCGCCGTATTTGAGCGCCGCCAAGCCGACCACCTGCGCGGTCTGCCTTGCTTCCTCGTCCTCCACGCCGCGGTTTTCCGTAATCTTTTTGAGCATTTCATCGTTAATCTCTTTAATCAGATTTTCCAAGCGCATCACACCGCCGTCACGCGTCTTAAACGGCTTTCCGTCTTTGCCGTTCATTGTGCCGAACCCTAAAAACTTGAGCTGTGTATCATCATTTACAAGTTTCGTCTTTCTTGCGCACCGAAATACTTGTTCGAAATAAAGTTCCTGACGCTTATCCACCACATAAATCAGCCTGTCAGGTTTTTCAACCTCCATACGCATCATAATCGTCGCAAGGTCTGTCGTATTGTAGAGCGCCGCGCCGTCCGACTTCAAAATCATGCAGGGCGGCATTTCCTTAGTGTCCGTTTCCTCCTTGACATCAACCACAAGCGCGCCCTCGCTGATATGTGCATAACCGCCTTCTTTCATATAAGCGACCATTTTCGGAATTAAATCATGTACGGTTGACTCGCCGTTCCACAAATCAAACTCCACATTCAGTTTTTCATAGTTCTTCTTCAAATCCACGACGGATATGGCAATAATATGATCCCATAAAGCCCTGTATCCCCTTACGCCGTTTTGCAGCTTAAAGGTACACTCCATTGCCGCCGCCTTATATTGCGCATCTTCTTTAGAACGCTTGCTGGCATAGGGATAAATCTCCTCAAGCTCCGAAATCGTAAACGGCGCTTCCTTCGGATATTCCCCCGTATAGCTCTCGTCAAAATAAACAAGTTGTGGTTTACGCACCTTTAATTCGTTGATGACAAGTCCCATCGGCTGTCCCCAGTCGCCAAGATGAATGTCCCCGATAATATCGTGTCCCGCATAACGCGCAATCCGCTTTACGCTCTCACCGATAATTGCGGGGCGCAGATGTCCCACATGAAGCGGTTTTGCAATGTTTGGTCCGCCGTAGTCAATCACGATTTTTACAGGATTTTTTGGTTCCTCCAAACCGTATTTTTCCTCCGCACGCATGCCTTTGATATATTCGCCTACAAACTCGTTTTTTAGCGTTAAATTCAAAAATCCCGGCGCGACTGCCTCTGCTTTTTCAAAGACACTGCTGTCTGCAAGCTTTGCCGCCACGTCGTTTGCAATCATAATCGGCGCCTTATGATACTGCTTTGCGCCTGCCATCGCACCGTTGCACTGATACTCGCAGAGGTCGGGACGGTTTGAGGGCGAAACCTTTCCAAGTTCACGCGCATATCCTGCTGCCTCAAACGCATTCATCATTTCCTTTGAAATCAAATCCAGTAATTTCTCCATAGACTTCTCCTTCCTTAACCCACTTCGTCCTGTTTTTTCTATTCCATTCTGTCTTCTAATGTTTAACACTCTGTTTTTATGACACCTGTGTCATTTTTTTGTTTTGTACGCTCCCGCTCTTCCTTGGAATACACACAACCGCAGTAATCCTGTCTGTACAGCTGATGTTGTGTCGAAAGCTCGATAGAGCGTTTATACCCGTTCTTTTTCTTAAAATCCGACGCAAGCCACGACACCTGGTATTCTTCCGCAAGCCGCTCACCAATCTCATTTAATTTCTTCGCGTTTTTCAACGGACTAATCGAAAGCGTTGTACAAAAATAATCGTACCCGCCCGCTTTCGCCAACTCTGCCGTGCGCCGAAGCCGCAGCTCATAGCACAAAAAGCACCGCTCGCCACCCTCTGGGCAGCCCTCCAGGCCCTTCGCAATGTCGTAGAACCGCTGCGGCTCATAATCGCCCTCCACGATGTCTATAGGATACCCTGTTTCCTGCGCATTATATGCGTTAATCAGGCGCTTCTGCTCCGCGACGCGCTTTTGGTACTCCGTCTCAAAAGAAATATTCGGGTTATAGTAGAAAACCGTTATTCGAAAATATGTTCTAATATACTCCAGCACATAGCTGCTGCAAGGTGCACAGCAGCTATGCAGAAAAAGACGCTTTCCGGCTTCCTGCCGTTCCACCATGCCGTCTAACAGCTTATCCAGTTCTTTTTGAAAGTTTCTTACGGTTTCCACGTTTCCCCATCCCCTTACAATTGTCGGCTTCCGGCTTCCATTTACAAAAGAAACTCCGTCTCGTACTAGTACGAAATTCCGTCCTAGTGCGGAAGGGAGTTTCTATTATTTTATAGTATAACACATTCCTTTACAATTCCGCAATATTGACAAGCGTCAGCGGATTATCATTTTTATTCTCCAGGCTCGTCGCCAATGCCTTCGCCGTGTCAAGCGACGTCAGACAATTCACACCCGTCTCAATCGACGTTCTCCTGATTAGAAATCCGTCCCTCGACTTATCGCGCCCCTGTGTCGGCGTGTCAATCACAAGGTCAATGCGGTGTCCCAAAATCAAGTCCATAACGGTCGGCGACTCCTGACTGATTTTGTTGACCTTGCGTGCCTTCACACCTGCGTCATTCAACGCCTTTGCCGTACTCCTTGTCGCATAAATCTTGTAGCCAAGCTTCTCAAAACGCCGTCCGACCTCAATCGCCTCGCCTTTGTCGGCATCCTTTACCGTAATAATCATCTGCCTGTGCTTTGGCAAATCAATACCTGCGCCCAAAAATGCTTTATAAATCGCTTCGTTAAAAGTCTTTGCAATTCCGAGACACTCGCCCGTCGATTTCATTTCCGGTCCGAGACTAATCTCCGCACCCCTGATTTTCTCAAACGAGAACACCGGCATTTTCACTGCCACATAGTCCGCTTCTTTTTGCAGTCCCGCCTCATAGCCAAGTTCTTGAATCGTTTTCCCGAGGATCACCTCCGTTGCAAGATCCACAATCGGAATGCCCGTCACCTTGCTGATATACGGCACGGTTCTTGACGAACGCGGGTTGACCTCAATCACATAAACATCCTCTCCGACCGCAATAAACTGAATGTTAATCAGTCCCTTTACATGGAGCGCCTTCGCAAGCCGCCTCGTGTATTCCGCAATCGTCTCCTTAATCGTATCGCTCACTGTATGCGCCGGATAAACGGAAATCGAATCGCCGGAATGAACACCCGTTCTCTCAATGTGCTCCATAATTCCCGGGATTAAAATATCGGTACCGTCACACACCGCATCCACCTCAAGCTCCTTTCCCTGAAGATATTTATCCACAAGAATCGGATGATCCTGCGCAATCCGGTTAATGACCGCCATAAACTCCTCAATTTCCTCGTCGGAAATGGCAATCTGCATACCCTGTCCGCCAAGCACATAGGAAGGACGCACCAGCACCGGATAGCCCAAACGGTTCGCAACCGCCTTCGCCTCCTCGGCAGTATAGACCGTACCGCCCGCCGCGCGCGGAATTTCTGTTTCTTCCAAAATCCGGTCAAACAGCTCCCTGTCCTCCGCCGCGTCAACATCCTCCGCCTTTGTGCCCAAAATCGGAACGCCCATCTTCATCAGGCTTTCCGTCAGCTTAATCGCCGTCTGTCCGCCAAACTGCACCACCGCGCCGTCCGGCCTTTCCAGCCTTACGATATTTTCCACGTCCTCCGGCGTAAGCGGCTCAAAATAGAGCTTGTCCGCAATGTCAAAATCCGTACTTACCGTCTCAGGATTGTTGTTGATAATCACCGTCTCATAGCCAGCCTTGGAAAATGCCCATGTCGCATGAACCGAACAGTAATCAAACTCAATCCCCTGTCCGATGCGGATTGGTCCGGAGCCGAGCACCAGCACCTTCTTTGGCGGGTTGGTCTCCACCGCTTCATTCACGCCGTCAAAGCACGAATAATAGTAAGGCGTGCTCGCCTCAAACTCCGCCGCACAGGTGTCAACCATTTTAAACGCCGCAACGATATTGTTGTCGTAACGCATTTTTTTGATTTCTTCTTCGCTTCTTCCCGTCAGTCTTGCAATCACATTGTCGGGAAATTCCATGCGCTTTGCTTCTTTTAAAAGCGCTGCAGTAAGCGGCTGTGTTTCCAATGCGTGCTCCATTTCAACAAGAATGGCAATTTTATCGATAAACCAACGGTCCACTCCCGTAATTTCATAAACCGTATCATAGTCGATGCCTTTGCGCAGCGCCTCCGCAATCACATAAATACGCTGGTCGTCCACCCTTGCGAGACGTTTTAAAAGCGCTTCTTTATCAAGGTCTGAAAAGTCATAACTTCTTAAACAGTCCACATGCTGCTCCAGCGAACGGATTGCCTTCATCAGCGCGCCCTCAAAGTTGGTGCAGATGCTCATCACCTCGCCCGTCGCCTTCATCTGCGTGGTCAGCGTCCGCTTTGCCGTGATAAATTTATCGAACGGCAGCCTCGGCATTTTTACCACACAATAATCAAGCGCAGGTTCAAAGCTTGCATACGTCTTTCCGGTAATCGCGTTTTGAATCTCGTCAAGCGTATACCCGAGCGCAATCTTGGCGGCAACCTTTGCAATCGGATAGCCCGTCGCCTTCGACGCAAGCGCGGACGAACGGCTCACCCTGGGATTAACCTCAATCACGCAGTATTCAAAGCTTGTCGGGTGAAGTGCAAACTGCACGTTGCAGCCGCCCGTAATATTCAGCTCCGAAATAATATTGAGCGCGGAAGTCCGAAGCATCTGATACTCCTTGTCGCTGAGCGTCTGCGAAGGCGCAACCACAATGCTGTCGCCCGTGTGCACGCCGACGGGGTCAATATTTTCCATATTACATACGGTAATGCAGTTACCTGCACTGTCACGCATTACTTCATATTCAATCTCTTTCCAGCCCGCGATACAGCGCTCCACAAGCACCTGTCCCACACGCGAAAGCCGCAAGCCGTTTTCCAGGATTTCTTCCAATTCCGCCTGGTTGTGCGCAATGCCACCGCCGCTTCCGCCAAGCGTATAGGCGGGACGCAGTACAACCGGATAGCCGATGGTATTGGTAAATGCAACGCCGTCCTCCACGTTTTCCACGACAAGGGACGCCGCGCACGGCTCACCGATTTTCTCCATTGTATCCTTAAATTCCTGCCTGTCCTCCGCCTTCTTAATCGTAGCGGCAGTCGTGCCCAAAAGCTTCACATTGTGCGCCGCCAAAAAGCCGCTCTCCTCAAGCTCCATTCCGAGATTTAATCCCGCCTGTCCGCCAAGCGTCGGCAAAATAGAGTCGGGCTGTTCTTTCTCGATAATCTGTTCCAAAACCTTAACCGTCAAAGGCTCGATATACACCTTGTCCGCGATGTCCCTGTCCGTCATAATCGTGGCAGGATTGGAGTTGACCAGGACAACCTCCACGCCCTCTTCCTTTAAAGAACGGCACGCCTGCGTTCCCGCATAGTCAAACTCGGCAGCCTGACCGATCACAATCGGACCAGAACCGATAACCATTACTTTTTTTACATTCGGATTTTTCGGCATTATTATATCCATACTCCTTTCTTAGCCTGCAAGTTTGGGCATCAAGCCCAAACTTGTAAGATTGAAAATTTTAATTTTCAATCTTCGTCACCTCCATCATTTCTTCATCATTTCTATAAAACGGTCAAACAAATACCCTGAGTCCTGCGGACCGCAGCACGCCTCCGGGTGAAACTGCACGGTAAAAATATTTTTCCCCGTATAGTTTAATCCCTCGTTTGTTCCGTCATTGACATTGATAAACGCCGGCGTTGCAACCTTCGGGTCAAGCTTGTCCGTATCCACCACATACCCGTGGTTCTGCGACGATATGTAAACTCTTCCGGTCGTTAAATCCTTAACAGGGTGGTTGCCGCCTCTGTGTCCGTACTTCATTTTGTATGTATCCGCTCCCGTTGCAAGCGCCATAAGCTGATGCCCAAGACAAATCGCAAAAATCGGAATGTCCGTGTCGTAGAGCTTTTTTATCTCCGCAATCATGGAAGTGCACTCCTTCGGGTCGCCCGGTCCGTTTGAGAGCATAATGCCGTCCGGATTGGACGCAATAATCTCCGCCGCTGGCGTCGCGGCAGGATAGACCGTCACGTCGCAGCCTCTCTGCGCCAGGGAGCAGGCAATATTTTTTTTGGTACCGAAATCCAGCAGGGCAACCTTCAAGCCCGCACCGTTTAATTTTGTGACAAGCGACGGCTTTTTCTCGCGCTTTCCCGCTTCATAATCCGCAGCCGAAAATTTTGCGCTGCCAGAAAGCGCACCGTTTTCCGACAGGCACCGCGCGCCTTTTACTTCATATTTTTCAGGACAGGTAACCTGTTCGACCACCTTTCCCGTTGTATATGCCTTGAGTTTTGGCAAAACATCATCCAGGTCAAACGCCTCGTTCGCCGTAATCATGCCGTTCATTGTGCCTTTTTCGCGCAGAATTTTTACAAGCGCCCTTGTGTCAATGCCGGCAATGCCTGGTATGCTGTTTTCTTCTAAAAACTGTTGAATGGAAACATCTGCTCTGAAATTGCTGAAATTCCTAGATAATTCTCTGACAATGAAACCGTCAGGATATGGTTTTGAAGACTCCATATCGTCCTTACAAATCCCGTAATTGCCGATTAACGGATACGTCATACACACCGCCTGACCTGCATATGACGGGTCCGTCAGCACTTCCAAATACCCTGCCATAGACGTATTAAAAACGATTTCACTGATTACTTCTTTGTCCGCACCAATCTGCATTCCCTCAAACACGGTGCCGTCTTCTAATATTAAAAACGCCTTCATTTCGCACTTCCTTTCGCATAATCGACTAATTATATCACAAGTGCGTTTCGCGTTCAAGGGATTTATTCAATTTTAATCTTGTGCTGCCACTTCCTGCCTTTGAGCCTCATTAAAAAGATAATCCCCCGTACGCAAAGCTCAATGCACATCGCAACCCACACCCCTTGCAAGCCATACAAACCGGCAAGAAACGCCGAGAGCGGAATACGCACCGCCCACATGCAAAAGAAGCTCATCATACTTGGCACAAGCGTGTCGCCTGCCCCGCGAAAGACGCCCGACGCCACAATTGACGCCGCATATAACGGTTCCGCAAATGCTTCAATGCGCAAAATCTGCGTGCCAAGCGCACGGATTGCGGCATCCGGTGTCAATAGTCCGATCATAAACGGCGCCGCCAAAAACAACAGAATACCGCTTCCCGTCATCACAGCCATTCCAAGACCGGTTGTCAGCCAGCCAAGCCGCCTTGTCAAGTCCTTTCTTCCGGCTCCGATGCTCTGTCCGATTAACGTCGTCGCGGCAGTGCCGATACCATACCCCGGCATGTAACAAAGGCTTTCCGCCGTGACGGAGAGCGAGTTTGCCGCAATGGCGACAGTGCCGAGCGGTGCGACAATTCGAGTTGACATAATCTGCGCGCCGCACATCACCGTCTGCTCAAAACCCACAGGCAGCGCAATCTTTACGGCAAGCTGCAAATCATCCCGCTGAAACTGTAAGCGTTCGTTTTTGCGCAAGTGCAGCATCGGCGAACGCACAAGCAGAAAATAAAGCATCAATCCTGCCGTCACAAGCTCAGCAAGCGCTGTTCCAAGCGCCGCGCCCGTGACACCAAGCCCTGCTCCATACAATGTGAAATGCAAACCAAACATTGTAAACGAACGCGTCGGAAAAATAAAAACCGCATTAAAAATCACGTCCAAAAAACACATCATAATATGAAGCATACTCGGAAGCCGCATATTTCCGCTGCACTGGATCATACCGCCTGCCGTACTGTTTAACTGCAGCGCAGGCAAAAAACACGCAAACACAAAAAAATACCCTGTCGCGTCTTTACAAATTGATGCATCTGCGCCAAGCCACACCGGCAATCCCGCACTTATCAGGATCCCGATAAGCATCAGCACACAGCTAAAAAACAGCACTGCCACAAGCCCCTGCCGCAAAATCCCCCGAGCGCCCTTGTCGTCGCGCGCACCGATACGCTGCGCCACCTGTACGGTAAAGCCCGTGCCTGCGGCGGCGCAAAGTCCGCCCATAAGCCATGTACTTGTCGCCACGACACCGATTGCCGCCGAGCTGTCCGCACCCAAATGTCCCACCATCGACGCATCAATATATTGCATTACAATCGAAGAAATCTGCGCAAAAATCGCAGGAATGCTAAGCTGTACGGTCAGGCGAAGCTGCTCGCAAAGTGTGAGCCGTTCCCCGCAGCGCAGTTTTTCAAGCAGTTTTGTCGTTTCCATTTCACACAATCCCTTTCTTCTTATTTCACTATCCGAAACATCAGCTCAAACACCCCGTAAATAACCGGCTGGTGCAGCATGTAAAGCGGCAGCGAATGCCTGCCAAGCCATTCCAACGGTACGCAGACGCTCTTTTCAAGCGTGCCGGCTGCTTTCGTTTTCTCCAAAACCCGAAACAAAAAATATCCCGTCATAAAGAGAAACAGCCACGGTATTATCGAAAAATAATCCGTGGAATAAAAATCTTTCGCCGGGAACCCGACATATGCCGTGACAAGATTGTCATAAAGCCCCGGCTCCACTTCACACAAAACAAAGCGTTCAAAGCCAAACTGTCCGCCGTTTACATTCCGCGTCAGAATAAACAGCCCGAAGCTTAACAGCATTCCAAGCACCGGTGTCAGACGTTTCAGCCACCGTTCCAATACGCCCGCAATGATCATACACGAACCAATCAGCGTCAGCACCCCAAATACAACCCTGTTTTCCGGCATAATCACAAGCGTCACGGCGGTGATAACCGCCCCCGCCAAAAACACGGTCAAACCTCTTTTAATCGGATTGCTCCCAAGAGAACAGCAAAAGCCGGAGAGAAATATAAATGTCCAGCAGATGCCCTGCTGCCAAATATATCCAATCTCCGACTGATACCAATCCCATTGAAAGCCATACAAATACACCAAATCCCAAATAGCATGATACGCTATCATGTTGATCAGTGCAATACCCCTTATCGCGTCAAGCTTCCGGTATCGGATTTTTTTCATTGCCTGCTCTTTCTCCACTTTTTGAATTTATTGATATTGTATCGCTCCTCATATTCCTCGTAAAGCGACGTGTACAGCTCATTGTTCATTTCCCGGATACTCTTTTGGTACTCGTGCGTATCAAAATCCTCCGCCTCCACCTCAAGAAGCGCCACTGCCACGTTGGAACAATGCGCGCCAATCCGCTCAAAATCCGTCAGAATATTGTTAAACGCAAATCCCTGCTTCATTTCGCACTTACCGTTTTTCAGACGGGTGATATGTCTTGATTTAAGCTCATTGCAGAGCACATTAATCAATTCCCGAAGCGGCTCTACCTTAATCGCCGTATAAATATCGTCATCACTGAAAGATTTCACCGTCAAATCGAGGATTTCCCTGACTGCATCTCTGAGCACGCTAAGCTCATAAACCGCCTCCTCCGAAAAACCGATTTTTTTCTCGTGAAGCTCGTTTGCCGACTTTGACAGGTTCACCGCATGGTCTCCCAAGCGCTCAAAATCGCTGATGGTATGTAACAGAATGGAAACCTGCTTAGACTGGTTTTCCGTCATATCGCGCCCCGTAAGCTGCATCAGATAAGACCCGAGCTTATCCTCATATTTATCGATAAGATTTTCTTTCTCCTGAATCTTTTTGTATCGGTCATCGCTGTATTCTTCAAAAAGGCCCAAAGCACGCTGAATATTTTTTCTTGCTTTCTTTACCATGCCGCTCGCCGCCGTATGGCTTTGCCCGATTGCCAAAGCGGGATAATTTATAAAACGCTCTTCCAGCAAATCAAAATCCGCCTGGTCCTCCCGATCCTCCGCGCTGTCTTTTACCAGCTTAAATACAAACTTTTCTATCCATTTAATAAACGGGAAAAGAATAATCACCGTCGCAAGCCGGAATACCGTGTTGAGCATCGCAATCGTAATCGGCGTCATCGTCATATCCAAAAAATCAAAATGCACAATTGCATTCACCAAATAAAATGTGACTGACCAAAACAACATTCCAAAAAGGTCATTCATCAGATAAATAAGCGCCGTCCTCTTACCGTTTTTATTGGTCCCGATAGACGATAACAGGACAGGGCACGCCGCGCCGACACCGATACCCATTGTAATCGGAAACGCCGTCGCAAAGCTGATTGCACCCGTTACCGAAAGCGCCTGCAAAATACCGATAGATGCCGACGCGCTCTGCAATACCGCCGTAAACAGAATACCCACAAGGATACCCATAACCGGATTGGAGAACATTGTCAGCATATTGACAAAGTGTGCGTTATCCTTTAACCCCGAAACCGCTTCGCTCATGCCCTGCATTCCAACCATAAGAATCGAAAAGCCAAGCATAATGTCACCGACATTTTTATAAGTAGATTTCTTGGAAACCGTCTTAAATAAAATACCGATAATTGAAACAACCGCCGAAATTGTTGCCGTTGACAAAAGCTTTGCAATACCGTTCGAACCTTCAATATAAGACAGACACAAAATCCATCCCGTGATGCTCGTACCGATATTCGCACCCATAATAATACCGATTGCCTGCGCAACCTTCATCATACCGGCATTTACAAAGCCTACCACCATAACCGTTGTGGCTGACGATGACTGAATTACCGCCGTAACCGCCGTGCCTAACAGCACTCCTTTAATCGGCGTGTTGGTCAGCTTGTATAAAATAAGCTCTAACTTTTCTCCTGCCGCCTTTTTCAATCCGTCGCCCATAAGCGACATACCAAACAGAAACAACGCTACTCCGCTTAGCAGCGCCAAAATTGATGTGATACCCATTTCAATAACCTATGTTCCTTTCACAGTCTGCGAACTTGTGGTCCAAACACAACTTTACTGTCTTTATCCTTTGTAGCAAAGCACCAAAGCTTTTTTCAATAAACTACCAAGTTATATTATAAACTACTTTACAGACATTTTACAATCACATCTTTTTATTTGCGCTTCTTTTACTTATTTTTTACAGGAAACAGGCAGCGCCATTGCCATATCTTGTGGAAAATGACAAGAAGATTATTTTTTCCGCCGTACCATCCAAATTGCAAGTCCTGCCGCCAAAAGTCCAAGCGGTACAATTACCATAAAAACTGCACGATAAAGGTATGCCGTCCTTATCGGAACCGTCAGCATCGGCAGCTCATAGCTTTTTACCGGCACGGACACGCGAACCTCATGTCCTGCAATCGTTCCCATAATATTTGAAAACAATTGCTTATTGTTGCCCGCAACCGCACTGTCATAATAATCCGTGAACATCTGCGCACTTGTAAAGACATAGAGCGTTCCGGTACCGGCGTCAAGCTCCTTTTGTGCTTTCACGCCAAGGCAGAACGGTCCCTCCAAATCGCCCTCCTCTTTTTCATACGTCGTTACCTGCTGTTTTCCGCTCTTTAAGACCGCCTTATCCGAGGTGGTCAGCAGTTTTGTATACGTCATGCCCTCAACGCCGTTTTCCGGTATGGTCACGCCTTGTGCAAAGGGAGACATTATATACTGATGCTGTCCCGTCAGCCCGGCGGTTTCCCCGGCAGCTTCAATGTCGGGCAGCAGGTAAAACGGCTCCTGATAATAATTTGCCGTATTGTTTTCCGCCACCATTCCGCGCTGCAGCGTCATGCCAAATTCCGACAAAATCCGCTCGAAATTGGACTGCTGCTCCTGCACATACTCCGTTGTCAAAAAGACCATCCCGCCATTATTCAGGTATGCAATCACTTTATCCGCATCATCCGCAGAAAAATCGTTTTCCGGCGCGTGAATGATAACACACTTTGCATCCTCGGGAATCGCCTCCTGCTCCAGCAGACTGATTGTTTCATAAGCAATGTTTTCTTTCTCAATCGCCGCAAGAAACCCACTGTCGAATGTATATTCTCCATGTCCTGCAATAAAATAAATTTTGGGCATATCATCGCTGGTACAATACGAAATCGCGCTTGTAAGCTGTCCTTCGCCATCGTACCCTGTCACAGATTGAGAATACGTCGCATAATCCGTCTGCGTTTCATATAAATCATAATAATCGACAACTTTACTGCGTTTGTCCGTTTCCACAATCAAACTGTTTTGCGAAAGCTCCTCCGCCGTGTATTTCGCGGCAAAATTGGGGTCCTGAAGCGGGTCGACATACGAAACTTTGATATGCTTTGACAATTCCTGATACCGCTCCAGGGTCTGCGCAAGCACACCGTCCGCACTCTCCTGTGCGGCATATACATAGATGTTCACGTCCTGCGAAAGCCCTGATACAATCTCCCTTGTCTGCTCCGTAATTCCGTAAAGCTTGTTTGTCGTCACGTCAAGCTGCGTATACTTTGCCGGAAGCGCCGCTGCAAGGAAATTCACGCCTACCGCAAGCGCAATCACCGCGGCTGTCGCAGCGCCGCTGTACGCCCCCATCGCAAATGTTTTCACCGACATCGTATAACGCCGTTTCTGAACGGACTGTGTCGTCAAAAACAGCATCAGCACAATCACCGACAAAAAATATACAATCCCTGTAAGGTCAAAGACCGTGGTAAGCCTGCTGTTTCCCGCAACATCCGACACGGAACGGATCATTGTGCCGTAATGCGTATAAAAGTCAAATGCGCTTAAAATTTTTGTCACCATATTTCCTGTCGTAGAAATCAGGCTCTCAATTCCCTGCATCATATAGGTCAAAAACAGGACGATAAACGTCAAAACAGCCGCAATCACTACGTTTTCGGTGAGACTGGACAAAAACAGTCCCACAGCAATCGCGGCAAGCCCGTACAGCGCAAACGCAAGAATTGCCACAAAATTTTCCGCCATCGGCACCGTACCATAACTGCTTAAAAAAAGCGGCAAAAAGCTAAAGAATAACAGCGGTATCAAAAAAACTGCCGCCATTGCAAGATACTTTCCAAGCACGATTTTCCCTACGGACACGGGCGACGTAATCAGCAGCTGGTCTGTTTTCTGCCTGCGTTCCTCTGCCATAATCCGCATGGAAAGCAGCGGAACCGTAATAAAAAATAAAATTAAAACCGCGTCAAATGAAAAAGCTATGTAAGGTGTTCCGTATGCAAGGTTATACACGGACGAATACATCGCAAAAAAGCACACCGTAACCGCCATAAAAATCCATCCTGTGACGGAATGCAGGTAAGACCTGAATTCTTTTTTAAAGATTGCCGTCATGTTCCGTCACCTCCGTTTCTGTCTCATCCGCTTCACTTTGTTCTGTTTCGTTTACCCGCGGTTCGCTTTCGTTGTCCTTTGACTGCAGCGTTTCCCCCGTAAGCTCCAGGAAAACATCCTCCAGCGATTTCTCGGATATGCCAAGCTGCATAATCGGCATATCTGCCGACGCAAGTCTGTAAAACAGCTCCTTTCTGATGTCAGCCTCCGCACGCGTCCTGATTACGGCATGGCATTGATCCTCGTTTTTGCCCCTTTCAATCTGATAGCTGTCAATATCCCTGATATTGTTTATAATTTCACAAAATTTTTCCTGTGTTCCGCACACACACAGCTCAAGCCGCGTTCCGCCTTTCATCAGCGTCATTAACCCTTGCGGCGTATCGCTTGCCGCAAGCTTCCCCTTGGAAATAATCAGAATATGGTCACACACCGCACTCACTTCCGAGAGGATATGCGAGCTTAGTATTACGGTATGGTCCTGCGCAAGTTCCCTGATCAGCGTTCTGATTTCAATAATCTGCTTCGGGTCCAATCCTGCCATCGGCTCATCCAGTATGATTACCTCCGGATACCCGATAATCGCCTGTGCAAGCCCGACTCTCTGTCTGTAACCTTTTGAAAGATTTTTAATTAACCGGTCTTTTACATCCGAAATTTTAGTCTGTTCCATGATGCGTTCAAGCTGCCCCATACGCTGCGGCTTTCTGACTTGTTTTAGCTCTGCCGCAAAGTTTAAATACTCCCAAACCGTCATATCCGGATAAACCGGCGGCAGCTCCGGCAGATAACCAATGCACTTTTTTGCTTTTTTCGGCTCTTTTAAAATATCATATCCGTTTATGCGCACAGAACCGCCGGTTGCCGCAATATAGCCGGTCATAATATTCATAGTCGTGGATTTACCCGCGCCATTTGGACCCAAAAAGCCGTAAATCATGCCTTTTTCCACACAAAAAGACAAGTCATTTACGGCTGTATGGTTTCCATATTTTTTTGTTAAGTTTTTTACTTCAATCAATGCAATGCCTCCCTGATACAGTTTCATATTCTGCCTCTTTCGTCTTTTCAATACGATTTTCCAGTATCTGTATCGTTTACCATTGTATGCACAAAATTTGATTAAAGTATGATGAATTTGTGTTTTTTCTGTGTCCTATTCCTGTTCTTTTGTATTCAGATGTTGTAACAGTCCAGCCTTCGGCTTCCTGTTACAAGCATTAAGCCATGCAAAAACCGCTTCGCGGTTGGCTTGATACATCTCAACCACTATGTTTTCTCACGTGGCTTGTAAGCCATAATTCGCAGCGTAGTGAGAAGTCCTGGGCTAAACTGTTGCCGGCAGTTCGTCAAATCCCGCAAGGTAATTGACAAACTGCTGCGCCGTACGCCCTGAAATACCGCCGTGGCTAAGCTCCCATTTGTTTGCTTCGGCGCGCAGCTCTTCGTCTGACATGGTAATGCCCTGCCTGTGCGCAAGCTGTGTCACAATGTGGAAGTATTCCTTCTGCGACGGCTTTGAATAGTTAATGGTGACACCAAAGCGGTTTACCAAAGAAAGCTTTTCCTCCATTGTATCGGACTGGTGCATTCCGTTTTGAACCTTTACGTCGCTTCTGTCATTCCACGTTTCCTTGATTAAATGCCTGCGGTTTGAAGTCGCGTAAATCAAAATATTTTCGGGCTTTGTTTCCACACCGCCCTCTATCACCGCCTTCAAAAACTTGTACTCCGTCTCAAACTCCTCAAACGACAGGTCATCCATGTATATAATAAACCGGTAATTCCTGTTTTTAATCTGCGCAATCACGTTCGACAAATCTTTGAATTGATGCTTGTAAATCTCAATCATGCGCAGCCCCTGCGGGTAAAACGCATTGACAATCGCCTTGATACTGGTGGATTTTCCTGTGCCGCTGTCGCCAAACAGCAGGACATTATTCGCCTTTCTTCCCTCGACAAATGCCCTTGTATTGTCAATCAGCTTCTTCTTTTGGATTTCATAGCCGATTAAATCATCCAGCATAACCTTGTCCATATTGTTGATTGCGACAAACGAAACGTCTGCTTCCCGACTGCTCTCCTTAATGCGAAACGCCTTATTCAGTCCGAACATGCCCACGCCGTAATCCTTATAAAATGCCGTCACACTGTCAAAAAACTCGTCCTCGTCCGCCGCCATCTCCAACTCGGCGCTCAGCGCAATAATCTTTTCACTGACATTTTTATTGTACATCAGCTCCGGCTTTCCGATTGCCTTATAGTGCGACAAATGCGAAAAACAGTCAATCCCAAGCTCCTGTTCAATCTGAGAAAAATCAAAATGAAACAGATTGCGGAATACCTTGAAATCATTTTTGGCAAAATGATTGACGCTGCCGTCGTTTGCTCCTACTTTTTCACAAGTGATGCTGAACGGATTTTCGTTTGTCACAAGAAAGAACGTCAGATAGTTGTGCCATAGATTATAATTAAAGCCATAATCCGTCGCCACGATTAAGAGCCTTTTTAACTGCGTGTAAATGTCCTTGATTAATGCCGGCTTTGAGCTTGTCTGCTCCTCATAGCGGCGGAAAATCTCCCCTATCTGATAAAGAATACACTCCTCATCCATATCACCGTACATAATTAATTTTGCGATTTCCCGATACATTTAAAAACCTCCGTTCCTTCCAATGTATTTTATGACACTTGTGTCATTTTTGTTATATTCCTGCAATCTCCCTGATAACCTCACCCGCAAGGATTAGTCCCGCTACGGAAGGCACAAAGGAAACACTGCCAGGAGTCTGCCTTTTTCTGACACTTGTGTCATTTTCATTCACGTCATTTATTTCATTCATGACATCCGTATCACTTTGCGGCGTCAACGGTTTTTCCCGTGAATACACAACCTTGAGTTTATCAATCCCTCTCTTTTTCAACTCCCTGCGCATCACTTTTGCAAGCGGGCAGACGCTCGTTTCATAAATATCCGCCACCATAAAAGAAGCCGCATCCAGCTTATTTCCGGCACCCATTGAACTGATTATCGGTGTGTTTGTCCTGTGCGCCTCCATGACAAGCGCAATTTTCCCTGCCACCGTATCAATTGCATCCACGACATAATCATAGTCGTAAAAGTTGAACTCCGATGCTGTTTCCGGCAGAAAAAAGGTTTGATGCGTATTGACTGCTGCCGCAGGATTGATGTCCAAAATACGCTCCTTTGCCACATCCACCTTATAACGTCCTATCGTGCTGTGTGCGGCAATAATCTGACGGTTGATGTTCGTCAGGCTGACCCTGTCGTTATCAATCAGCTCCAATGTTCCGATACCGCTGCGCGCAAGCGCCTCCACAACATATCCGCCAACACCGCCAACGCCAAACACGGCAACCTTTGCGTTTTTCAGCTTTTCCATTCCCTCATCGCCCACAAGAAGCGCCGTCCTTGAAAACGCATTATTCAAAATCAGCACCTCCTGTATCCCTTGTCCAAATCTCCGGTTTTATATCTGCATAATTGTCCAAAAAGTGATGCTTCACGCCGTCCTGCTTATATGCAATCACCGTGCTAAGATTCACGTTTTCCACACTTTTAAAGATATTGTTTTCCACAAACGGATTGACCTTTTTGAGCTGTTTAATGAGCTGCTTGACCTCTTTTCGCTTGGAAGAATTTTCATGCTCGTTCACAAACACACTGTTTTGCGTGAATTTGCACGCACACTGTAAAAATGTCAGATTGTGATAATCGCGCCATGCCTTGATGCTTTCCTCCCGTATCAGATACATCGGACGGATTAATTCCATTCCTTCAAAATTTGTACTGTGAAGCTTTGGCATCATCGTCTGCACCTGCCCCCCGTAAAGCATTGCCATTAAAATCGTTTCAATCACATCGTCAAAATGATGGCCGAGCGCGATTTTATTGCAGCCAAGCGCGTGTGCCTTGCTGTAGAGATACCCGCGCCGCATACGCGCACACAAATAACACGGAGAATTTTCAATATTGTAAACCGATTCAAAAATATTGGTTTCAAAGACCGTAATCGGAATATTGAGCCTCTTTGCGTTATTTTCAATTAACGCTCTGTTCTGCGGCATATATCCGGGATCCATCACAAGAAACTCCAAGTCAAAATCAAACTTGTTATGGCGCCTGAGTTCCTGAAAAAGCTTTGCCATCAGCATGGAATCCTTGCCGCCCGATATGCAGACCGCGATTTTGTCCCCCTCCTGTACAAGGTCATACTCGCGTATTGCCTTTGTAAACCTGCACCATAACTTTTTTCTGTGCCGCTTTCTTAAATCCTGCTCTATCTCAAGATAATCCATTTCATTTTCTGACACTTGTGTCATATTTTCGTTCATTGTAATTGACTGCCTTTCTGCTTTGTTTTCTGTTCTTTTTTGTCTGCGGAGAAAATGATTGGTATCATTTTAGCATGATTTGTTTCCAATCGCAATTTGTTTCTTTATAATTTTAATCATAAAGCAAATAAAAAGAACACATGCCGTTCGCATAAAACAGCTTGTGTTCTTTATAATTTTACTTCTATTATTAATCAAACAAAAACCGTGCCAGCTCCTCCACTTTCGTAAAATACACATCACTGTTATGCTTCATGAACTCCCGAATCTCCACAACATCATTCGCCCAGCCCGCTCCCGCAAAAAACGCGCCAAACGCCCGCGCCATATCAAAACCGGGCTTCAAGTCATCCACCATAACCATATCCGAAGGCGCTAAATCATAACGTTTTGCAATCTGCTCCAATGCATACGTACTTGGCTTTCTAAGTTCTGGCGGACACTCCCACCCGAAAATCAAGTCCGGCTCGGGCAGATTATTCGCCGCATAATCCCGCTTAATATTAAAATCATACGAATGCGACACAACACAGACAATGCCGCCCTCCGCCTTCTGCCGCTCTATAATTTCCTTCATTCCGCCATACACGTTCGGAACATGCTTTTCCACGTAATCGCGCCAAAGCCCTACCTCTATATCCAGCTCCTCATTCGTCATGCCAAGCTTCCCCGTACAGTATTCCGTAAAGCCCGGGTGAAAATTCTCGCGGAAATAATCCTCAAGTGATATGGTCACACCGGGACGCAGAACCTTCAGCGCCTCCAAAAAAGCGGGATGATGAATCGTCGCGGTACTGTTCACCACCGTATCATCATGGTCAAGTATCAGACATTTGTATTTCATGTGTTCTCCCAACCTTTCATACTATGCAAAGAACACCGTCCTTGCGTTTGCCTTAGAACATCTTTTTTACACTGTTTTTGGTAAAACAAACGAACTTTTCAGCGACACAATGCGGTTAAAAACAAGCGCATCCGGCTTTGAGTCATGGCAGTCCACATTGAAAAAGCCCTGCCGTACAAACTGAAAACTCTCATACGCCTTTGCATCCTTCAGCGCAGGCTCCACATAGCATTCCTTTAGTATCGTCAGCGAATTCGGATTTAAGTTCAGCGAACCGTCCTCATTGTACACACCCTTCTCCTCGTCAATCAGGTTCTCATACAGTCTGACCTCCGCTTTCACCGCAAAAGGCGCAGGCACCCAGTGAATGGTTCCTTTAACCTTTCTGCCCGTAAAGCCGCTGCCCTGTTTTGTTTCAGGGTCATACGTACAATGCACCACCGTCACGTTTCCATTGTCGTCCTTCTCAAAGCTTACACACTTCACAAAATAAGCGCTCATTAAGCGGACCTCGTTTCCCGGGAAAAGCCGGAAATACTTTTTCGGCGGCTCCTCCATAAAGTCATCGCGGTCTATATAAAGCTCCCTGCAAAAAGGAACCTCCCTTGTGCCAAGCGACTCGTTTTCCAGGTTATTTGGCACTTCAAGGTATTCTACCTGCCCCTCAGGGTAATTGTCAATCACAAGCTTAATCGGATCAAGCGCAGCCATCATTCTAGGCTTTTTCAGCTTCAAATCCTCTCTGATGCAGTACTCAAGCATCGCGTAATCCGTCGAAGAATTTGCTTTGCTCACTCCGCAAAGCTCTACAAAACGCTGAATGGATTCCGGCGTAAAGCCGCGCCTTCTAAGCGCTGCAATTGAGACAAGACGCGGGTCGTCCCAGCCGTCCACTATTCCGTCCTGCACAAGCTTCTTAATATAACGCTTTCCGGTTACCACATTTGTCAGATACATTTTTGCCTGCTCAATCTGACGGGGCGGGTTCGGAAACTCTAACTCGCGCACCACCCAGTCATAAAGCGGTCTGTGGTCCTCAAACTCCAGCGTACAAATCGAATGTGTAATTCCTTCAATCGCGTCCTCTATCGGATGTGCAAAGTCATACATCGGATAAATGCACCACTTGTCTCCCGTATTGTGGTGCGACATATGCGCCACACGGTAAATCACGGGGTCTCTCATATTAATGTTGGGCGAACTCATGTCAATGCGGGCGCGCAGCACCTTCTCGCCGTCCGCATACTTACCGTTCTTCATCTCCTCAAAAAACCGTAAGTTTTCCTCAATGGAGCGCGCGGCCGAAGGGTCTTCCTTTCCCGGCTCGGTAAACGAACCGCGATACGCTTTGATTTCCTCCGCCGAAAGATCCGACACATACGCCTTGCCCTTCTTAATCAGCTTTACAGCGCATTCGTACATCTGCTCGAAATAATCAGAGGCAAAAAACAGTCTGTCCTCCCAGTCCGCGCCAAGCCATTCCACATCCGCCTTGATGGACTCGACAAACTCAATATCCTCCTTTGTCGGGTTCGTATCGTCAAAGCGCATGTTGAACTTTCCGCCGTACTGCTTTGCCAAATTGTAGTTTACAAGAATTGCTTTCGCATGACCGATATGAAGGTATCCGTTCGGCTCAGGCGGAAACCGGGTGTGTACCGTATTGTATACGCCCTCCGCAAGATCCTTGTCAATCATCTGCTCGATAAAATTCCTCGAAACGACTTCCTTTTCCCCGTCTGCCGCCTCGTTTTTATTGATTTCTGGTTCACTCATTTTTATAGCTACACTCCTTTTTACAAGCTGAAAATTTAATTTTCAACCTTTCTCCTGATTTCCAGTATTCTTTACAATATCTCCTATTGTAATATATCGGAAGCGGGTTTGTAAAGGTTAATTTCAGGCAAAACAAAAATACCCTATTTATATCCGTCACAGCATAAATAAGGTATTTATGTTTATCGCTTTTCAATCACTTTATCAATCAGCCCATATGCCAGCGCTTCGTTTGCAGACATATAATGATCGCGCTCCGTATCCTCCCTGATCTGATCCACGGACCTTCCCGTGTTCTGTGCCAAAATACGGTTGAGCCGTTCCTTGCTTTTTTGCATATGATCCGACACAATTTGAATATCCGTCGCCTGTCCCTGTACGCCGTTTCCGTGAATCGCAGGCTGATGAATCATAATCTCTGCATTTGAAAGCGCGATTCGCTTTCCTTTAGCGCCGCCCGCAAGCAAAAACGCGCCAAAGCTCGCCGCAAGTCCGATACAGATTGTGGAAACATCACACTTGACATACTGCATCGTGTCATAAATGGCGAACCCCGCCGTCACCGAGCCGCCCGGACTGTTGATGTATAGCTGAATATCCTTCCCGGGGTCCTGCGCTTCCAAAAACAGCATTTGCGCCACAATCAGACTTGCCGTCGTATTGCTGACTTCCTCACCTAAAAAGATAATCCGGTCTGACAAAAGCCGTGAAAAAATATCGTAGCTGCGTTCGCCGCGGCTCGTCTGTTCCACCACGTAAGGAATTGTACTCATACCGCAATCCCCCCAATCCATGCACAGCTTTGCATATCAGAGCGTCCTCTTTTACGGTATACCTGCGGAGTGCACAAATACAGGCGTCTAAACGCAAGCGTAAATGCCTGCTGCGAATTGTAATGTGCCTCACAGGCGATTTCAACAATCGGTATGTTTGTTTCCACTAACTGTTTTGCCGCCAGCTCCAGCCTTCGCCGCTGAATATACTTTCCAATCGTATCCCCCGTCTCCTGTGCAAACATTCTCGCCATATAAAACTTGGAATAATGCAGGCTTTCCGCAATCCCCTCGAGCGACAGATCCTCGTCCAGGTGCGCCTCTATATAATCCGTAATGCATTTTACAATGTTTCCGCCTTTCATAAAATTCCTCCATTCCTGATGCACCTGCGAATTCCCGAAAGCGAAAACCGCAAGCCTTTTGGTGTATTATAACACACTCCGCCAAAAACAGTCTTAATAGAAATTGCCCTGTTTGAAATCTTATTTTAACCGGTCAGATACATTTTACACCAAGCGCGGCTCCTACATCCGCCACCCATACCGCACACTTATCTCAACCGCCTGCTGTACTGCCGCAAGCACAAACGCAAAAAACGTCAGCACAAACGTCAGTACAATGCCTGTCTTATCATAAATAAACTCCCCGTTTTTTCTCGCGTTCGCAAGCAAAATCTCCACGCCAAGCAGAATAAAAATAACCGGCCACAGTTTACAAATCCACCCATACTCTGCCACACCAAAGAAAATCTGCGCTAAATACAACACCCCGATTGCGACCATCGTCACGCCGAGCGTAATCGTTCCAACCTTATGCGTCATACGAATCATCTCCCTCCTTTGACTGCGCCTCAATGAGCTGCTGCTCCAGCGCCTTCTTCTTGCCCCGAATCAAAATCACGCCAAGGTATATCATCAGAAACGCAAAGACAACCTGCGGCACTGACCGCGTAACCCGATCCCAAAAGTATGTCGGTACATTCAACATATCAAGCACCATAAAAACCATGCCCTTCATAAAATTCCACAAAACCGACACTCCAATAAAAATCAGTACCCACGCTAAAATCTTTCTGCCCTTCTTCGGCTCAATCTGCCCGAACAAATTCCAGTCAAACAGCAAACTGTCCTCCTGCGCATAAAACTCTTCATCACTCAATCCTGCCAAATTATGCACATGGAAAAAACTGTATGCCCAAATCACAGGCAATGGAAACATAATCAGCGGAACATTGAGACACCCGCCGAAAAAAATAGTGCCCCAAAACAATACCATCAGTGTTACCCCCTGCTTCATAAATCCCATATACATCTCCCCTGCTCCTGGAAGCAGCGAAAATATAAACCGAAGAAAACCACTTTTTTTACTCATAAGAACCTCCATTCTTTCCCTTTATGTTATTATATTGCAACTTTTACATCATCATTTGAACTGCACTACTCCTGATATCCGCCCATACCCTGCCAAAGGTTTCTGTTAATCCGATTCAACGCATCGGAGAAGACATCACCGAAATGCCCTCCGTCCTCCTCCTGCGCCCACACATCATTTTGTTCAATCGCAGATTGCAGCGCGGGATGACTGACAACACCAAACAGAAAAATTGCTGTCGCAACTGCCGCGGCGGTCTTTACCCCATAAAGCAGCAGCTCCAGCCTGACGGATGTCCTTGTCATCTGCCGCACCGCTCTTGTCTGTATCCTGCCGCTCTTTTCCATAATTTCGCTTTTCATCCTGCCCGGCGCCTGCAATAGTCCTTCCGCTTGCGTTTCCGCAATCAGGCATTCCAATTCATAATCCGTCATCTGTCTCATATGCCGCTCCTCCTTTCCCTGTATCCCGCTTTTTGGTATAGCTTGCGCAGCATTGCCTTTGCGCGGTATACCTGTGTCTGTACGGTTTTCTCGTTCCGCCCCAATACACCAGCAATTTCGCTAACACTCATCTCCCGATAAAAATACTTCTCGGCAACCTCGTCATACGGCGGTTTCAGCATCTCACAGCAGCGTTTTAATTCTTCCAAAACATACTTCTGCATATAGCATTCCTCACACGTATTATCCGTTTTCTGTGTCTGCGGCTGTTTTACAAAAAATGTGTCTTCCGTCGGCACTTCGCCTCTTGCACTTTTCTTTTGATAGTCTAAACATTTGTTTGTTGCAATCCGCGCAAGCCACGCTTTTTCATTTGTTCCGTCAAATTTAGAGAAATTTTTGTATGCGGATAAAAATGTATCCTGCGTCAAATCTTCCGCGTCAAAATAATTGCCGGTAAATTTATAACAAATGCTGAATATCAGATTTTGATACGTATCAATACAATACGATAAATATTCCTGATCGTTAATTTTATCCGCCTCCTCCTTTTTGACTGTTTTTGTAATTTCGATATCGTCTTACATACTATATAACGATTGGTTTCTCATATTTTCTTCAAAATTTTTATAAAATCTTTTGCCCTGCATGACAGATACCTGTCAACCCGCCGTTAAGCTTCATCCATAGATCCTTCCGTGTGTATAACAACAAAAAAGCGCCGTCCGCGTCAGCGCTTTTTTATTATCCTTTACCATATACTAATCAAGATACTGATGCAATACCGAAATAAAAATGTCCATATCAATCGGCTTTGCAATATGCGCGTTCATTCCGTTCTTGAGCGCCGCCTCCTTATCTTCCTCCAATGCATTCGCCGTCATTGCAATAATCGGCAAATCCTTAACATCCTTTCTCGCCATATTACGAATGGTTCTCGTTGCCTCATATCCGTCCATAATCGGCATCTGCACATCCATTAAAATGGCATCATAATAATTTTCTTCCGATTTGCTCACCATAGAAACCGCGTCCGTTCCATCCGGAGCCGTCTCGACAAGGAAACCTGCCTCTGTCAAAATTACTTCCGCAATCTCGCGGTTTAACTCAATATCTTCTACCAAAAGAACACGTTTTCCGCCAAAATCCGCCAACGTCCATGCCGCGGCAGATTCCCCGTCCTTGTCCGTCAGATTGTTTGCCGCAAGCAGCGCTGATTTTAGGTCGGACATAAACAACGGTTTTGCACAGAATGCGGTAATTCCCGCAGCCTTTGCCTCGTCCTCAATATCCGTCCAGTCGTACGCCGTCAGAATAATAATCGGCGCTTCGTCTCCGACCGCTTTGCGGATTTTCCTTGCCGTCTCCACACCGCTTAGCTCCGGCATCTGCCAGTCGATAATATACGTGTGGTACGAATCCCCCTCTTCATATGCAACCTTTGCGCGGTATGCCGCCTCCCTGCCGGATGTCGTCCACTCGGAACGCATGCCAATCTGCTTGAGCATTTTGCTCACGCTGTCGCAGACATTAAAGTCATCATCCACCACCAAGGCACGCAAACCGCTTAATTCGCGCAGCTGCTCCGCATTCTTTTCCACATCCTGCAGCCTGAGTGTCAGCTGTACCGTAAAAGTACTTCCCTTTCCTGCCTCGCTTTCAACGTCAATCGTACCGTTCATCATCTCAACAATATTCTTTGTAATCGCCATGCCAAGTCCCGTACCCTGAATACCGGACTGCGTTACCGTTACTTCACGCTCAAACGGCTCGAAGATATGCTGCACAAATTCCTTCGACATGCCGATGCCGTTGTCTTTAATAATAAATACATAATCACCGTACCCATGACGGAATGTCGTCTTCTGCATAATACGGAACGTCACCGTTCCCCCTGCCGGCGTATATTTTACGGCATTGCTCAAAAGATTGATAAACACCTGATTTAATTTCAGCGAATCCGCAATCACGTCCTCATTTACAACCTCAAATGTATCAATAAACAGTTCCAGCTGCTTTGCCTTTACCTGCGGCTGAATAATATTGACAAGATTGTGCATCAGCTCGGAAATATTGCACTCCTGCTCTTTAATCTGCACTCTTCCGCTCTCAATCCTGCTCATGTCAAGAATATCGTTTATCAGGCTAAGCAGGTGATTGCTCGAAGAAAGCACTTTCTGTAAACAGTCACGCACTTGGTCCTTATTGTCAATATGGCTTGCCGCAATTGTGGCAAAACCGATAATCGCGTTCATCGGCGTACGGATGTCATGCGACATATTGGAGAGGAATGTGGTTTTTGCCCTGTTCGCATGCTGCGCCTGCATCAAGGCATCCTGTAATGCCTGTGTCTGCTCCCGCTGCTTTTGCACCTGCTCGGTAATCTCCTTGGACACAACCATAACCATAATGTCATCCGTATCATAATCCTTTGTCATAATAAAGGACTGGCGAACACACATTTGCTCTTCCGGAGTGACATTTGCCCAATAATCCACTTCCACTTCTGCATCTCCCTGCTCGAAGCATTCTTTTAAATGCGCAATATTTACGACATTACTATAATCTTCTATGGATTCCTCTAAAATATTGGACTTCCATTTCTCAAAATATTCCGACGCTTTGCACGGCGCTTTCAGCCCCGCTCTTTCCAAAAACGATATTTGCTGTCCGTTAAGCTCGCTCACAATATCGTTTTCAACCCAGTCCTGTGTCAGATTAAATTCATATGTGCAGAACGCATTGGACATAATCGCAATCCGGTACTGCCGGTCCTTGCGGTCCGCAATCGCCATCTCTGCCTGAATGCGCAGCTCTTTCTCCTTGACCTCCGTAATATTCTGCCGGATAATAAGAACCTTAGCTGCCCTGCCTTCTTTGCGCTCCAAACAGATAATATTCATATGTTCCCATTCCAGCTTGCCGCCGCGCGCCACATGACATTCAAAACGCAAGTCACTGTGTTCCATAAGCGCTTCGATAATGGCACCCCGCTCAATCTGCTTTGCAAACTCCGCACGTTGCTCCTCATCATTTTGAATGGAGCTTAAATGCTTCCTTAACTGTTCATAATCGCCCTTAATTGCAAGCGCGTCGTTCTCCGGTCTTGTTCCTGACAAATATTGATACGTATTTTCCTCAAAGTCCGCCATTGCAAAACGGGGAAACAGCGTACTGACACCGTTAATAATATACCCCATTTCCCTGTTCGCTGCCTCTAACAGCTTCTTTTCGCGCCCTGCCCGAATCAGCAAAATCACAACATAAACGGCAAACAGCCCAATCAGCATCGCTTCTAATTGAACACCTACAATATTTTCATCCCGTATCATCGTCTGCGTCACAGACTTCGGAAATGTCTGCACCAAAAAATACTTGCTGTCAGGAAGCGCCATAACACAAATATTATCCGTTTTGCTGTCAGAAGAACAGACAAAAGCGCCTCTTCCGCCGTTTGTAAGAATTTCTCTTGCCGACTTTGCCGTGTCCATGTCAATGACGCCTGTATCCGTAAGCATATCCAGCAAATCAACATCGCTCTCGTTGCCGTTGGAGCTTGCGACAATTTGCCCGTCCGGCATGCACAGATACACATCAGCAGCCTCGCCGAAATAAGTGGTGGCAAGCATATCCTTCAAATACTCTTCTGCCAAATACGTTCCGCGCAAAACGCCGATAATATCACCCTCGTAGCGCACAGGTGCATAAAAGCTTACCATCGTCTCATCAAAAAAGTCGGAATCAAAAACAACAGTTATACCGTCTTCTCCCTTTATTCCATTTAGAAAATATTCATGCGTGTCCGCAGCGGTAGTTCGTCCGTCAGAAGCATAGTTTCTACCGTCCGCATCCGTGTAAATGCAGGCGTCAAACATTGAATTTTTTTCCAAATCCGCAAGCATCTGCGGATTGATTACCGGCTCTGTAAGGCTTTCCCCGATAAAATATGTATACGTTTTAATCAAATCCAGCGCATTATTTAACTCTTCGTTTATCTTAACCGCCGTCTGCCAGGCGGAATCTGCCGCATAATTTTTGTTTCGCTCCTCAATCCGAATCCTGCTCTGCGTCGTATACCAGTGAAATAAAATAACAATGGCTATTAAAAGAAATACGACATATATAATTTCCTGTAACGATTTCTTTTCTTTCATTTAAAGCTTCCTCCTAAATCCGTACATCTTCGCCATTTCAGCCGGTATCTCCGCTACTGGGAAAACGATATTTTTATAATATTATACTACCTGTATTTTGAAAAATCAATGTTTGCGCTTCAGTCCATCTCATACGAAAGAATCGAACCGTCCAACGCGCTGATCTTATATTCATATTGTCTGCCATCCTTAATAAATTCTACCTCATACACCGTCTGCCCGTCATCCACGTCAAATTCACACTGCAGCAGCGTAACCTCCGCCTCCGCAAAGCCTGCCTGAGCAAGCGCAATTGATTTTGCCTGCTCCGCGCCAATGTCATTTTGTTCAGAACCGCCATAATGACCGTGCTCCGTTTTTACTTGGTGTACATCTATATCCTTGCTATATACTGCACCTGTTTCGGCGTTAATTTCATACTCGTACTCTGCATTGCCCGCATAAAATTCGAGCTCGTATACTGCAATACCATCCTCATAGTCCAGCTTTTCTTTTGTATAACGCACATCCGAAGCCATTACTCCGGCATCCGTAAGCGCCGCTGTTTTAGCATCGTCAAGACTAATCTGCCCGCCTGCATTTGGCGCCGTCTTCTCTGTATTTTGTGCTTGTGTCTCTGATTGAACCTGACTTGCAGGAAGCTGCTCCTGCCGCGTTTCATTACTCGCAGGCTGCTCCTGCCGTGCGGCGCCATCCGTTCTTGCTGCACATCCTGCCGAGCCTCCCAATATGATAAGCGTTTGCACGATGCATAACCCCCATGTTAATACTCCCTTAAACCGTTTCTTCATACGATGCACTGCTCCTTCCCATCATCTCTAAAACTTTTCACTTAATTCACTTAGTTTCTGTTTTTTTTAGTATAACACACTCTTTTATAATTTTCACTATTATTTATACGTACTTTCTCATCCTTCCTGCATCACAATAAACACAATCTTACTTTAACGCCAAACGCAACGAAACCCGATTTCTCGGGTTTCGTTCCTATTTTCTTATGAGGGGGGAGATAGTGAGTGCTCAACTATCTGTATACTACTATAAAGTATAAATGTGTCCAAATTGTGTTTAATTACTAAAAAAACAATTATTTTTATAAATAAAAGATAAATCATCCTGACATCATTGATAATGCTTCATCACCATCTGCAGTGACTTCCTGCCGCGAAACTCATTCATATCGGGATAATACACAACCGAAACTGTCATACCGTCAACGCCGCCCTCATACAGACGCTCCGCCTGCTCCGCCCCAAATTTATTGCATAAAAACGTGTTAAACGCCTCTAAATCTCCGAAATATATCATGTCAAACCGCTTCCCGCTCTCACTCTCGACAACATACTTGCCCACATTTTTATTCACGCCCAAAATTCTTCCGGACAGCAGCCTCACATCCTTGTGCGCGAACTGCGGCTTCGGATTGCCATTCCCAAACGGCTCCAAAAGCGCAAGCTCCTCCACCAATTGAATGGAAGCATAATCCATCGGCATCGGCACGTCAATCAGCACCTTCTCCTCAAAGTCTTCATCTGTAAGAGCACAGTTGTTATTTAATGCCTTGCGAAATGGCTCTACGTTCTCTTTTGGAAGCGAAAGCCCCGCCGCAAGCTTATGCCCGCCGTACTTTGTAAAAAGCTCTTTGCACTTCGTCATCTCATCATACATGTGAAACGCTTCAATTGATCGCCCCGAGCCCTTCACGCCGTCCTCCGCGTCCGTCAGCACAAATGTCGGCTTTCCGTACTTTTCCCGAATGCGTCCCGCGATAATCCCCGCAAGGCTTTCATGCACATCCGGCAGATATGCCACAAGCACCTTGTCGTTTATAATCCCGCTGTGTTCAATCAAGTTTACCGCTCCCTCAACGCCCTTGTTGGTAAGCTCCTTCCTGCTGTCGTTCATTGCCTTTAGGTCGCCTGCTATCTGCACGGCGGTTTGCGTATCCTGCGCGCAAAAAAGCTCCAGCGCGTTTGCCGCCGTGTCCAGTCTTCCCGTTGCATTCAGGCACGGTCCCAGCACAAAGCCAATCGTATAGGGCTTGATATGCTCCGCTTGGATTTCCGTCACGTCCATCAACGCCCGAAGCCCGATATTGCGCGTGTTTTTCATCAGCTCCAAACCGCACCTTACAATAATGCGGTTCTCGTCCTTTAGCTCCATCACGTCGCCGATTGTCGCAAACGCCGCAAGCTCCAGAAGCGCATATCCAAGCTCTGATTGCAAAATCTCCTGCCATGTGCTCCCAAAATACTTTGCCAAAAGCACCAGCACAAGCTTATATGCCACCACCGCGCCGCAGATTTCCGGAAACGGGTACGTACAGTCCTCCTGCTTCGGGTCAACGACCGCGTATGCCGGAGGGATTTTATAATTCCGCACGCCGTCCTGTTCCTCATAAGGCACCTCATGATGATCCGTCACAATCACCGTCATTCCAAGCGTATTCGCATACGCAATCTGCGGATGCGCCGCAATCCCGTTATCACACGTCAGCACCGTATCCGTACCTGCCTCATGCGCCTTATCAATCAAATGCTCATTCAGTCCGTATCCGTCATGCATTCGATGCGGTATTGCCGTGTCCACCACCGCCCCGCACTCGCAAAGCCCCCGATACAATATGTATGTCGAACAAATCCCGTCAATATCGTAGTCCCCGATAATGCGGATTTTCTTGTTCTCCTTAATTTTCAACAGCAGCAAATCAACCGCCTTTTCCAAATCCTTTAACAGAAGCGGCGAATATAAATCACGGATACTGCCGTTTAGGAATTTATCAATATCCGCGTCCGCGACAATATCCCTGTTTCTGATAATCCGCGCAAGAACGGGTGTTATGTTATATTTTTGGGCAATCGCGTTGAAATCCGCCCGCTTTGCAGCCACTCTCCAATTTGCCATACTCCAAGCCTCCCTGCCACGTTAATAACTGAAAACTGAAAAACGCACCCTTCACGATTTCACACTACACTCTACCAGAGCAAACAATCCGCCCGTCTCGTCCTTTAACTGCACCTGCGTCTTTTTGTCACTTTGATACACCACGGGCACAATCATATCCCCGTAATGCGCCGCCCGCTTATACTCCACCCGCAGCTCCCTGATACGCTCCTGTGTCTCCACAAACTCCAGCGCCATACGAACATATGCCACGTTGTTTACATGCTTATTCGAATCAATCTGCCACCTGCGCACCGGAAACGGTGCCTGCTGCACGCCCTCGCCCAAAACGGCAATTTTTCGCGGCGCATACTCCATCGCAAGCTTCGGCGCCAACTCATATCCGTCAAGCAATTCCTGCGTCGGCTTTGCGGGCAATCCCTTCACGGTATCAAGCAGTGTCCAAATCGAAGCCGCCTTCACAATTACCTCATCCTGTGCGTCCGTTATCATAAAATTCCGGTATCCCAAAAAACCCTTAAAATCATACGGTGAAGTCGTAATCCGAATGCGCTCGTTTAACTTTGGACGCCTGTCAATTACAATCTGCCATGCACTCAAAAGCCACACAAGCCCCTTTTCATTCAAATACTGCGTATTAATCTTCCCACCGTTCTCCGCCTCAAAAATCGCTGCATCCTGAAAGCAGTCAAGCATTGACGTCACTTTCATCTGAAACGCCTCATCTACCGCACTGTAGCCTGCACGAATCTCATATGAATACATACGTTATTTAATCCTCCGTTTTTCTTTTCTAACCTGCAAATATCAGGCATTCTCATAGCTTTTCATGCACCAAACGCTAAAGGCGCAATCAGCTAAGCCAAAGCCGCAGCACCCCAAACAAAAGCAAATGCAATGGATAAATTGCATAAAACACATACTTTGCCTGCCGTCCGCGCTTTCCGTTGTATAAATATAACGGCAGGAACGCAAAGACCGCCGCCCGCTCATAGATGCCAAACGCCACGGCGCCCACAACCGCCGTAACCTCCTGGCGAAACCGCAGTTTCCGCAAATAATAGAACAAAACGATAAATGCAATTCCCTTCCAATGGTAATCCACTTCAAGAACTTCTCCCAAAAACAGAAAGACTGCAATCACCACACCCTGCGCCAAAAGCTGCCAAACGCGAAACCCGTCAACGCGCTTTAACAGCATCATCGCACAAATCCCAATCGCAAGCGCGCAGTACACATTCTGCCCCTGCGGATAAAAAACATGCCCGAAAACCGCCATATTAAACGGTATTTCCGAAACTGCCGCAAACAGCAGGAGATTCCGCAAATACCGCCATACATTCTTCGTAAGGAAAAAGCCCTCCGCCAATAAATAACAGTAGATTGGAAACGCAATCCGCCCGATTCCCCGAAGGATATGATAAACCTCTATATCATACCCGTTCAAACAAGGATAGACCGAACACGCAAAATGGTCAATCACCATGCTGACCACCGCAATCCACTTTAAAACCGCCGCCGAAATTCCAAACCGTTCTCTCATATATCGTTCACTTTCATTCAATCCCACAATCGGAAAAGCCGCGGCTGCCATCGCCGCGGCTTATGCTTTATGCCTTCTTTTTTGCAATCTTCGTTCTCAGTACATACCACAGCGCACCCGTAATGCATACCGAAGAGTACGTACCGCACACAATACCAACCATCAGCGGAAGCGCAAACTCTCTGATTGACGTCACGCCAAGCACAAACAGCGCCGCCACCATAACAAACGTCGTAAGAGACGTAAAAATACTTCTCGAAAGCGTCTGACTGATACTTCTGTTTACAAGCTCGTCAAGGCTGTCCTTCTTGAGCATTCCCCCAAGGTTTTCCCTGATACGGTCAAAAATAACAATCGTTGCGTTAATCGAATAACCGACAATCGTCAGCATACACGCAATAAACGTACTGCCCACGGACACCTTCGCAATCGCGTAAAACGCAAGCACCACCAAAACGTCGTGGACTAATGCCGCAACAGAGCTTGCCGCAAAGCGAATGTCCTTAAACCGGAACCAAATATAAATCAGCATACAGATTGTCGCAATCACAACCGCAACAATCGCGTCCGCCTTCATCTCCGAACTGATGGTCGAGCTAATCGTCTCCGCCGTAATCAGATCCTTGTTGACACCGAAGTTATCCACCAAATCCTGTTCCAGCTGCTGTCTCTCGTCCACATTCAGCTCTCTCGTCTTAAAAATAACCTCATTCGAGCCTGCAACCTTCTGCACCTGCACGGCACCGTCACCCGTTATATTACTGAAAACCGGCACAACCGTCGAATCAATCTGCGCCAAATCCATATCCTCGTTAAATGTCACATTCGTTGAAGTACCGCCGACAAAGTCAAGGCTGTAATTCAAAATCTTGCCGGTTGACGCACCGTTAATCCCCATAAATACGAATCCCGCAACAATCGCCGCAATGGAAATGCCAAAGAACAGATTTTTCTTTGCAAGGAAATTGACCGTCTTTCTTTCCCTGTTCATTCCGTAGAACTTGACATCCTTTAAGCCGATTGCAAAGAATGCCTTCAAAATCAGTCTTGTCACCACAAGCGCCGTAAACATCGAAATCACGATACCAAGCGCAAGTGTGTACGCAAAGCCCTTTACCGAACCGGAGCCCTTGAGCGCAAGCACCAAAGCTGCAATCAAAGTCGTCACGTTACCGTCAACAATCGCGGAAAGCGCCTTTTTAAATCCGTCGTCGATCGCGCTTCTGACCGATTTGCCCGCCGTAATTTCCTCGCGGATACGTGCGAATATGATAACGTTCGCGTCGACTGCCATACCAATCGAAAGGATAATACCCGCGATACCGGGCAGTGTCAGCGTAATCTCAAACATATTGAGGCAAAGCACTGTTAAAATCGTATAAATAACCAGCGCAAGCACTGATGAAAATCCCGGAATGCGGTAAACAATAATCATAAATACCGCAATGATAATCAAACCAATCAAAGCCGCCGTAAGGCTTGTGTTAATCGCCTCCGCACCAAGCTGTGCACCGACCACGTTTGAACGCAGCTCCTCAAGCTCAAGCTTCAATCCACCGATACGAATCTGACTTGCAAGCTTTTCCGCATCCTCAAAGCTGCCCATACCGGTAATCTGCGCCTTACCGTCCGTCAGCGCAGCCTGTACATTCGGCACGCTGATAAAATCCTGGTCATAATAAATACCAATCGACTGACCGTTTGCATACGCCTTTGTCGTCGCGTCACCAAACTTCGTCGTACCTGCGTCCGTAAAAACCAAATCTACCACAAACTGGCTGTTGCCAAGCGAGTCGCTGCCCGTACCGCCCTGCGCGGCAGCAACATCCGTACCTTCAAGCACGATGCTGCCGTCGGCAAGCAGCTCGTCAATCGTCTTATTTAAAGAATAGCCTGTTTCACCTGAGCCTGTATAAGAATAGTTCTCATTGCCGTCTGCGTCCGTCTGCGCGATAAAATACAACGCACCCGGTCTTCCCAAATCCTCCAAAATCGTGTTCGCGTCCGATACACCGGGGATTTCGATATTGATACGGTCGTCGCCCTCCTGATAAACCTGCGCTTCCGTACTGTATACCTGTACACGCTTTTGCAGCTTATAAATCGTATCGCTCATATCCTCAGGCGACGGCTTTTCATCACCCACAACCTGATATGTTATACTCACGCCGCCCGCAAGGTCAAGTCCCTGCTTAATTTCCGACGCTGCGCCTGCTTTTTCCGTACCGATACCAAAAACAGCCACATATCCCAACGCCGCCATAATCACAAGCGTCAGGACTAAGGTTAAAATCCCTTTACTCTTTTTCATCGTTCGATTACTCCTTTTCTATTCTGTGTCTTTTTCGGCAAATGCCGCCTTCAACATGATTGCACACTCAACTCGCTTTCTCTGAAGCTCACAGCCCAAGTCATAGGCATCATGAATGCTTCCGTGAAAATTGTAGGAATTTGCCGCGCAGCCGCCGCTGCAGTAAAATTTCGCAAAGCAGTTTTTGCACTTCTCCTTTGAATACACATTACATGTCTTAAATGCTTCGCGGATGTCAGTGTTTGTAATCCCATCATCCACATTTCCCATAAGAAACTCTTCCTGCCCCACAAACTGATGACAGGGGTAAAAGTCTCCCCACGGAGTAACCGCAAGATACTCCGTACCGGAACCGCAGCCCGACAGACGCTTGTACACGCAGGGACCACCTTTTAAATCTATCATAAAATGAAAGAAATTGAAAGTATTTCCTTCTTTTTTGCGTTTTATCATTTCCGCGGCAAGCTTATCATACTCCGCAAGAAGCGCGGGCAAATCCGCCTCCGAAAGCGCATACGGCGCGCTTTCGGGCGCAACCACAGGCTCCACGGAAATCTGCCGAAAGCCCAAATCCGCCAAATGGCAGACATCTGCGGCGAAATCCTTGTTAAAGTGCGTGAATGTCCCCCTGACATAATAATTGGTCTGATTGCGGCTCTCTGCAACCTTTTGGAACTTCGGTATGATCAGGTCATAGCTTCCCTGACCGCCCGCCATCGGGCGCATTTTGTCATGGACTTCCTTTCTGCCGTCAACACTCAGCACAATGTTTGCCATTTCTTTATTTGCAAAGGCAATGATGTCGTCGTCTAAAAGCACTCCGTTTGTGGTAAGTGTAAAACGAAACTTCTTATTATGAGGCTTTTCAAGACTTCTGCCGTATGCCACCAAATCCTTTACCACCTGCCAGTTCATCAGCGGCTCTCCGCCGAAGAAATCCACCTCCAAATTGACACGGTGTCCCGAATTTGCAACCAAAAAATCAAGCGCCTTCTTTCCAACCTCAAAGGACATCAACGCGCGCCTTCCATGATACTCGCCCTCCTCCGCAAAGCAATACTGACACTTTAAATTGCAGTCGTGGGCAATATGTAAACACAACGCTTTCACGACCGTCTCACGGTTTTGAAACGCGTCAATGCTTTTTTCGTAAATATCCTCCGTAAACAGCATTCCGTCGTCACGCAGTTCGATGATTTCATCGACCATTTCCGTTAATTCCGCATCATCTGTATTTTCTCCGCGCAATGCTGTTAAAATGGCGTCCCTGTCCGCATGTTCCAGCCTGTCCTCTGCCATACGCGCAATCACATCGTAGACCTTATCGTCCACAACATGCACCGAACCGCTGTTGACGTCCAGCACGATATTATAGCCGTTATTTTTATATTGATGTATCAATTTTCAACCGTTCCTTTTTCTCATTTCTATTGTTCAAAATATCTTTTTGCAAGACAGATATAAAGCAGCGACCTGTAACAATCGCTGCTTAAACAAGTTCGTAACTATTCAGTACCTTCATAGTTGCGAGCATCAACCCATTCAAAAACCACTTCGTGGTTGGGTTGATGCTTTACTTTCACCACGTTTTTATACGGATTTTGCAACAAGTGCAAAATCCTGTGCTGAACCATTACTCAAGTTCGTAACTATTCAATACCTTCATAGTTATGAGCATCAACCCATTCAAAAACCACTTCGTGGTTGAGTTGATGCTTTACGTCCACCACGTTTTTATACGGATTTTGCAACAAGTGCAAAATCCTGTGCTGAACCATTACTCAAGTTCGTAACTATTCAATACCTTCATAGTTATGAGCATCAACCCATTCAAAAACCACTTCGTGGTTGAGTTGATGCTTTACGTCCACCACGTTTTTATACGGATTTTGCAGCAAGTGCAAAATCCTGTGCTGAACCATTACTCAAGTTCTTTCTATTGTAACATGTCAACTGTATAACACCTGTTATTTTGTATTTTCGCAGCTTTGGTTTCCAACTGTGCAGGATGTTTTACAAGCTGACTGGCAGGATGTCTGACATTCTCCGCATCCGCCCTTTTTCATGGACTCCTTATAGTCTCTTGTTGTTAATGTTTTGATGTGTTTCATTTTATAATATGCCTCCTTATCCGAATTATCGCTTACAGCGCTTAAAAAGCATTAGCTCCAAGTAGTATAGCACATAATTTTGCGCAAGAAAAGGGGGTTTTTCATTTTTTACATCATTTTTTTACATCACTTTATCCAAATATGCCGTATACGCGTACAGTACCTGATCGCCGAGCACAACCCTCGACCAGCCGTTATTGCCGATTCCCGTACGCAGTATCATATCGCCCGGATTGATTGGCACAACAATCGTGTCAGGGCTTGCCGTACTCGGAACTGTCCGCAAATTCAAATCCGCCGTGTTCGGCGTTACCACCTCGCTGACATCGGTATACTGCACCATTGCTGCCGCTGCCATGTCGATGTGCGGAGCGCCCGACGGGTCTTTTGGCTCCGCAATGCCGTCATACCCAAAATACGCGACATTCATATCCACCGTTCCCGCAATTCCGGGAAGCGCCGCCTGGTGCGTATACTGCCACATTGCATGAACACCTGTGTATGTACATGCCGGTGTAATCGGAAACGGCTCCGCAGGATACCATGCCGCCCACACTTTGTACTTATTTAAGATATTCATATCCCAGTATGAGCTGCCTTCCATATCGTTTCTTGAACTGTAGAACATCGGCGTATAGCCTCTTGCCGCGATTGTATCAAGAAAAATCACCGCCAACGCCGTACGAATATCCTTACCCAAAATATACTGACGGCTCGTCGCGTTCTTAAATCCCTCGCAGTCGTATGCAACAGGGAACGTGATTTTGTACTTGTCAAGCAGGTTTGCCGTAAACAGCGCCTCCTCCATTGCCTCCTGTGCATTTACTGCCGTTGAAAAGAAATACGCACCGGTCTTAATGCCCACACGGTTAGCCTCCTGCAGGTTATATCTTGCATACGGGTCCTCATTCAGAACTCCCGTTCCCTGTGTGCGGTAACCCACGCGTATCATTGCAAACTGCACGCCCGACGCTGCTACCATATCCCAGTTAATCAATCCCTGATAACGCGATACGTCAATGCCAAGCGATGCCATCGGCACCTCATTTGGAGCCGCCTGCACAACCGTTTGGGGTACGATTGTCATGGCAAGCATTACAACTGCCATAATTAGAGCTTTTGCTCTCGTCTTAAAGTGTTTCATTCTCCTTCTCTCCTCATGTTGTTTCTTCGTTAATTTATCGTTACGCTGAAAAGTATATCATACTTTTTCGACAAAATGTACTTTTTTTTTCATTTTACATATCTTTACAGAAGCAGTTCCGTCTTTATCTTCCCGTCACAGACATTAAGCTAAGCAAAAGTTCATTTTCCAAATATTAACCGAGCATTCCCCCAAGCATTCCGCTGCCTGTGCAGATAAAAAGCGTCGTAATACAGGAACTGCTCATCAAATGAAGCTGCCCCTCCACCACAAACGTCACCGCGCAGATCACAAAAAAATACACCGCTCCCGCCGCCATGCCCCATAAAAACCTGCGGCTTGCCGCGCCTTTTGAGAAAAACAGCCCTGCAAGCAATGACGAAAGGCAGTATACGACAATAATGCCAACATCCACCACATTTTCACCCAACGAAAACTTGTACAACAGCCCTGCCACGACAACGAGCAGAATACCTGTTATCAGATATGCCGCCAACAGGCATTTGAGCAGCGCAACCAGCCGTTCCGTTACCAATCCGCTTTTCATATTCATTCCTCCATAAAAATTTTATTAAGTATCTTGTATTATTAAACCATCGCTGATATAATCTATGCTAATATGTTTTTTGATATGCTAATTTATGGCAGTATCAAGCGTATAAATACAATATTATAAAATAATTTTTTAAAGGAGTGATTTTACTTTGGATACCCCTGGTGTCATACAACTTGTTATTCTTGCAGTGCTCTTAGTGCTGTCTGCATTTTTCTCATCGGCAGAGACTGCCCTTACGACCATCAGCGCCGTCAAAATCCGCGCAATGGTGGAGGAAAACCCCAAAGGGCGGGTGCTCACACTTCAAAAAATTCTCGATAACAAAGGCAAGCTGATTAGCGCCGTTTTAATCGGAAACAATATCGTTAATATCAGCGCGTCTTCCCTGATGACTTCACTTGTCATTCGTTTGTGGGGAAATGCGGCTGTCGGTATCGGTACCGGTATTCTCACACTGTTCGTTCTCATATTTGGTGAAATTGTTCCCAAAACATGGGCAATGTGCAACAATGAAAAGCTTTCCCTTGCCTATGCGAATGTAATTTATTTTCTGATGACCGTACTCACACCCGTAATTTTCATTGTAGACAAAATTTCAGGCTTTTTCTTAAAGCTGATGCATATTGATCCGTCCAGCCGTTCCGCAATGACGGAAACAGAGCTGAAAACATATGTGGATGTGAGCCACGAGGACGGTGTGATTGAGCAGGAAGAAAAAAAGCTGATATACAACGTGTTTGAATTTGGCGATTCCGTGGCAAAGGATGTTATGATCCCGCGCATCAGTATGACAACTGTCGATGTGAACGCTGCTTACGACGAGCTGCTTGCTATTTTCAGCGAGTCGATGTACACCCGTATTCCGGTATACGAAAACGAGATCGACAATATTATCGGTTTCGTGAATGTAAAGGACTTTCTTTTGGTAACGGATAAGAGCGCCTTCCAAATCCGCGATATTATACGGGAAGGGTACTATACGTATGAATATAAGGGAACTGCCGACTTGCTGCTTGAAATGCGCCGCATCACATCCAACGTGGCGCTTGTCTTAAACGAATACGGTGCAACCGTCGGCATGATTACGATAGAAGATTTGCTTGAGGAAATCGTAGGAGAAATCCGCGACGAGTACGATGAGGACGAGGCGGAGCTGCTCAAAAAGCTCGACGATTTCAAATATGAGGTCGGAGGCAGCATGAAGCTGAGCGACATCAACGACGCCTTAAACACCACCTTTGAATCAGAGGATTACGATTCAATCGGCGGTATTATGATAGAACTTTTGGACCGCTTCCCGACGGAAGGGGAAGAAGTCGTCACAGAAGACGGCGTGTCCATTACCGCAACCAAGGTTGACAATAACCGTATTGAAACGGTCGTCATCGTTCTCCCGCCTCCTGAAGAGGATGAAAACGAGGCCGCTGCGGAGCATGTGCTGGAGGACAACGCACAAGGCAAAGAAGACAGCGACTAGTGTACTGACCGCTTCATATTTGGTAAAACTCCGCAGAATATTTTCCTGAGAGTGCTGCTTTACAAACGCAGGCGTAGCGGTGGCTACGGCGAGGCTTGGGAAGTAGTGCTATCAGGGAAATAGGCAAGGAGGTTTGCCTGAATATGAACGAGTCAGTACACTAGTATTGACAGTTTTAAAAAAATATGATATAAGAATCTTATAAAACCTTAACAGGAGTGGATTTTTTCAAGAATTTTTCTTTTTTTCGCCACACAATTACAAAATGTAGTTGTGTGGTTTTTTGTGCAAAAAAATATGCTTGATAAGGAGGCAACAATTATGAATCAAACATTTATGAAAGAAAAAAGAATCCTGCCGCTGGTATTATCCATGTCTCTTCCAATGGTAATCTCTATGGCTGTCAATTCGCTCTACAATATCATCGACAGCTATTTTGTAGCAAAGGTAAGCGAAGACGCCATGACTGCTTTGGCGCTTGTATATCCCGTACAAAACCTGATTAATGCCATCGCCATTGGCTTCGGAATCGGAATGAATGCAATTATCGCATTTTATTTAGGCGCAGGCGACCAAACACGAGCAGACAAAGCGGCAACGCAGGGACTTTTATTAAGCTTTCTGCACGGCGTGCTGCTCGCAATGATCTGCATCGCCGGAATGCCCCTGTTTTTAAAACACTTTTCATCCGATGCTCAAATTACCGAATTGGCGCTGCTCTACGCAGGCAGGGCGTTTCTGTTTTCTCCCGTTATCAATTTAGGCTTGGCTTACGAGAAAATTTTTCAGTCTGTCGGCAAAATGAAGGTTTCGATGTTCAGCATGATGTGCGGCTGTGTCGTAAACATTATTTTAGATCCGCTGATGATTTTTGGAATCGGGATATTCCCCGCGTTGGGAATTGCAGGCGCGGCTTACGCAACCGGAATCGGACAATGTGTTACTCTTGTGATGTATTTGCTGATTTATGCAGTTTGTAAAACTCCCGTTCAAATACGCAGAACGTATCTGCGTCCCGACCGCGCTATCATTCAGCGGTTGTACACAATCGGCATTTCGGCAGCGCTCAATTTGGCGCTGCCCTCTCTGCTGATTTCCGTCTTAAACGGACTGCTCGCGGAATTTTCGGAGAAATATGTTCTTGTGCTTGGCGTGTATTATAAACTGCAGACATTTATTTATCTGACCGCAAATGGAATTATTCAGGGAATCCGACCGCTTATGGGCTACAATTTCGGAGCCGGAGAACAGGAGCGCGTGAAAAAAATTTATCGCACGGCATTGCTTATGAATGCCGCAATCATGGCAGTCGGTCTGCTTTTATCGTGGATTGTTCCCGAATGGCTGATTGGTTTGTTTACGGACAACAACGAAACGATCCAAATCGGGGTTACGGCACTGCACAGCATCAGTCTCGGCTTTGTCGTGTCCGCTGTCTCCATTACCTGTTCCGGTGCACTGGAGGGATTGGGAAAAGGATACCAGTCACTGTTTATCTCACTGCTGCGGTATGTAATTGTTATTATCCCTGCCGCGTATCTGTTTAGCCGGTTTTATGATGCCAACGGGGTTTGGTATGCATTCTGCTTTACGGAGTTTGTATCGGCTGGATTTTCAGCGGTTATTTACGGACGCGAAAGCAGTGTCGGAGGCATAAAACAACCCGCGCATTAGCGCGGGCTGTTCTTATTCAATCAACATACTTTACATCTCAGCAAAAAACTTATACGTATTCATCATCTCATCCGGTATCTCATCCGTTACCTTCTGCAATGCCTTAATCTTTAATTCGAACTCCTGTTTCTTCTTCTGCGCATTGCGGATACTTCTCGCCTGCGCCACCTCGTACGGACGCTGCACATTCAGCTTCGTCCGGAGTGACCTCTCAAACGGACAGTATGTCGCAATAATTTCTCTTGCCACCTTGTTCATCTTCATCGAACCGTTCGCCTCATTCTTAATCCACGCCTCATAATCTATCAGGAAAATCTCACGCGAATTGTTTCGCGCCTTCTGAATTTGAAGCTTTACCTTCTCGCGCGCCTCGTCGGAAAGGTCGCGGTTCTTTCTGTAAAACTGAATATAATCCATATACTCGGATGTCAGCGACTTCACCTTCACGTCATTCCATGCCATACCCTGTATACAGCGGCAGATTTCCCAGCGGAAGCGCCCGAACATCTTCACCATAAGTTCATCAATATTCGTGCTCGTCATTACCGGGAAGCAGAAACGTGCCGGCGTCCCCTTGTTCTTTCCGCCGATTTCCTGCCACATGGAAGCATTGGTTCCAAAGAGCGGGAACAAAATGACATCGGGAAATACATTTTTCATAACCGTCTCGTTTACAATCTTGAGGTCCGCATTCGAATAAATAACCTCCCTGTAAAATACAGAATAATCCAATTTTACCAAATTCTTTACACTCTCATTAATAATGCGCTTTGTAACGAGAATTTTATCAAGATAACCGAAGATTGCCTCCTTATAAAGAATTGGCATATACGCCGACGGCTGACCGTAAAGGGTACGCATGTTGCTCATAAACATGTTCATAACCTCGTACTCCACGCGCCTGTTCATATCATTCAGCAAAGTCTTCTGCTCTTTCTCCGTAATCTCACCCTGCTTTTTCAGCGAACGCAGATTCTCAACATAATCCTCGTCAAACTCGCTCTTCGACGGCTCGCGCTTGCCCTCTTTAATCATGTCAAGCCATTCCATCATGCTGACAACCTTACACGGACCTTCATTTTCCTCATACTCAATTCCGCATAAAAATTCAAGATGCTCCGGATCTAAAAGCCGCTCGTCAATGTAGCCGTAATTCATAAACAGCTCCACTGCCTTCGGCGGTGCGATAAGTCCCTCTCTGATTTTGTGGTAACATGCAAGATAGAGCTTGAAAATCAGCGGCGTAATTGTCTTTTTCGCTTTCTTGACATCGTCCTCTACCGAAAGCCGGTCCGGCACCTCCACAAGATGGTCAATATTAGTCTTTAATTTCTCTCTATCCTCGTCGCTAATCGGCGCATACTTTAAGATTTGGTCAAGCGAATTGGAAAGTGATGCCACATCGCGTTCAATCTCCTTCTCACGCTCTTCCTTTGTCTTCTCCTCCTTGGCAATCACTTCCTTACCGGCAAGTGATGCCATGCTGTCCGTTAAGTGCGAAATATCCAGTTTCGGCATTCCCTCCATCTGCTGCCGCAGCGCATCATACTGAAAGGATAACTCTTTTATAATATTGTTCAAAAGAACATGCAGATCTGTCGGAAGGTCATCCTTCTTCTTAACCTCCTGCGCCTTTGCACAGATATACTCAAATAAATTCTGTCTTGGCTGAAGTCCTAAAACCTGTATAATTCCCTTTATGTACTCAATCATCGCCGCACAATCCTCACGGAAGGATGCTACCAGCGTCATAATCTCATTTACCTGAAAATTTACCATTTCCTCACTGTATGAAAAATACAGCTTATTTGCGCTCAAGGGAATTTTCGCGCCTTCTTCATAATAAGGCATTCTATACTCGTTAATATCCATAAGCGCCTCATACGGCTGAAGCTCCTCAAGCTCCGCAAGTCCCATCACCGCCACACCGAACTCTTTACAGAAGGCTTTGTACTCCTCATAGCTCTTTTTTACGAAATTGAAAAGACGTTCTGCCCTGTCGGTAAGGCTGGACTTAATACGATAAAGCTCTACCGCATTTTTAAACTGTGAGGAAATCATGATGGCACGATAATCCGCATTCTTTGCGATAATATTGCGAAGCGTTTCCTCTCCTTGTACGGGAAGCGCGTAAATTACGGAATCCTCAATTGCCGTATACGTAGCATTGTAAACCTCATCATTCATTCGGTTTAACGCCAGATACGTCCCCTGCGGTCTTACAATCCGGTAGCTTGCACCCTGCATTACAACCTTTCCCGCAAGCACAATACCGACCTGCGTTATCTTCTCGCCCTTCGTGAATATCACTTCACCCTTTTTGACGGCATTCTTTCCATTTTCTTTTAACATGTCTTTTCTCCCTCCATGTTGAATATACTCCTGGCTATGTCCGTTATGATAATGTCTTCCGGAAACCGGGCGCAGCTGCTGCATACACAGATAATATAATTTGGTATACATTCATACAGCCTGATAAAAAAGCGGCTGCCCTCCTCCATATCCATAATATGCGTATAGGCGCTGTCCGTAACATACCGCTCAATTCCGGCGCCTATCCCTCTTCCCGTAAACTTGACACAGCTCTCTTTTGCAGCCCAAATTCTGTACAATTCCGTGGTTTGCCTATCCGTATCGGACGCATACAGCAAAAGCCTCTCATACTCTTCGTCCGCATAGAACCTTTTTGCAACTGTCATTTTCAGCTTTCCTACCGCCTGAATGTCCGCGCCCGTCTCCCTGTCATCCACAGCGCAGATTACCCAGTCTCCAGAGTGCGACAGGGAATAAAAAAACGTCCCGCAATTTGAAAGATACGGTTTTCCGTAACTCCCCTGCGCAATTTGGATCTGCTGCCATACTGCCTGGGAATACCCCTGCGCTAAAAATGCATGCCGTAAAAGAAGTCCCGCATAAATGCTTCGCAGCCGTTCCTTCTCATGCTTTAACGCGGCAGCCTTTTCGCGCCGCTTTGTATCAAGCAGTGAGCAAATACGCTTACAGCATTCATCCGGTATCCCACAGACCTTTGCGGCATAAATCTTCATATGCTTTTTTCCGTCCCTTCCTCATTGTATAGCTGTACAATCGAGCAGGGAAGAGCCATCTTCCCCTACTCGCCGCGCGACCCGTGCGCCGCCTTAGCGGCATACTTCCTCTGCACGGGTCTGCGCATCAAAAGCGACCCCTGCATATCACTGCAGGGGCAGGAAAGCTTTATAAATCTCTTTACATCAAGTTTTTGTTACTATTTCTATTTTAAATTGTTTTTCGAATTTCGTCAATAGCGTATCTTTTCTGACTTTCTTCTTATTTCTAATACACCAAATATTTTTTCATGGTCCGAAGCGCGTTTTTCTCAAGCCGCGATACCTGCGCCTGTGAAATTCCAATATATTCCGCCACCTCCATCTGTGTCTTTCCCTCAAAAAACCGCAGCACAATAATCTCGTTCTCCCGCTCGTCAAGCCGTTTCATCGCCTCGCTGAGCGAAATATTTTCAATCCAGTTCTCTTCCTTGCACTTCTTATCGCTGATTTGGTCCATGACATACAGCGTATCGCCGCCCTCCGTATAAACAGGCTCATAGAGACTCATCGGATTTTGAATGGCGTCAAGCGCATAGACAATATCCTCTTTCGGAATACCGATTTCCTCCGAAATTTCCATAATTGTCGGCTCGCGCAGATTTCTCTTGGTCAAATTCTCCTTTGCATAAATCGCTTTATATGCCGTATCTTTCAGAGAACGGCTTACCCTGATCGGACTGCTCGAATCCCGCAGAAAACGTCTGATCTCTCCTATGATCATAGGCACGGCATATGTGGAAAACTTCACATTCAGGCTGCTGTCAAAATTATCAATCGCTTTGATTAAACCGATGCAGCCAATCTGAAACAAATCGTCCACATTCTCATTTGACTGCGAAAACCGTTTAATTACGCTCAAAACCAAACGTAAGTTTCCCCTGATATACTCTTCCCTTGCCTCTTTGTCACCATTCTCTATCCTTGCAAACAGCTCCTCTTTCTCCTCATTTTTCAAAATCGGCAGCTTTGACGTATTTACACCGCATATTTCCACTTTTCCAATTGCCATAACAAAAATACCTCCTATATCCTTATGCCTCACGCACCCGCTTTTGCCGGTACCGGACATATGTATACAAAAGGTAATTTTGCAGATTAATATGTAACAAGCTCCTTTTTCAGACGCTTCATAATTTTCTTTTCCAATCTTGAAATATAGGACTGCGAAATCCCAAGGTAGTCCGCGACCTCCTTTTGCGTCATTTCCGTGTCATTTGGATTATTTAATCCAAACCGCAGCATAATGATCGTCTTTTCACGCTCTCCAAGCCTTCCAATTGCCTTGCGCAGCAGCTTTCGCTCAACCTCATTCTCAACATCGCGGTAAATCACATCCTCGTCCGTTCCGAGAATATCAGACAATAGCAGCTCATTTCCGTCCCAATCCACATTCAGCGGTTCGTCGATGGACACTTCAAGCTTTGTCTTATTATTCCTCCTAAGATACATTAATATTTCATTCTCAATGCATCTTGAAGCGTATGTCGCAAGCTTGATGTTTTTATCCCTGTTAAACGTGTTAATCGCCTTAATCAGCCCTATCGTTCCGATGGAAATCAAATCCTCCACGCCCACGCCCGTATTGTCGAACTTCTTTGCAATGTACACTACCAGCCTTAGATTGTGCTCAATCAACGTCGCACGCGCCTTGTTTGCGTTTTCACCCTCAAGCCCGTTTATCATCTCGTTTTCCTCCTCGCTGTCAAGCGGAGCAGGAAGCACTTCGGAACCCCCGATATAATGGATTTCATTATTTGCCGTGTTTTTTTGGTTGTTTTTGGTTAGGGACAGCCTCATTTTTCCCGGCAGATACAGTTTGATGATCATTCTTTTTTCCTCCTATCACGTTCTCAAAACAAACCCTGATTCAATATCATCTGAAAGGAACCGTCCCCCGATAAGCGCCCTTTATAAAGCGCGATTACGGCATCCTTCTCTATTTTCTGACCCTCCTTACCGCAGATAATCAGCGCATCAACCTCCGTTCCCTCCAAAATGCCGTCTTCCTTCCCGATACTGCGAAAGGGAATAATACGGTATTTCTGCGGTTTTTCATGCATCCAGCAAAGCACCTCGTCATTTTCCTCAACGATTGACACCGGCTTTCCCGTATACGGGTCGGTCAGGACGTTACCCGTATCAAAGAGCGCCAAAACATCCAGTTCCTTCCCGCCCTCCACGATTCGCACGGTGTACAGCCGCTTTTTCTCAACCCGCCTTCTGTAAGCGCTGATAAAAAGCACCGATGCCACAAGCAAACCTGACGCCGCAATCCTGACAAACCGCCCGACGCCAAGCGCAGTCATGCAGTTTCCGATTTTTGTATAAACAAAACCGATTCCAAGGAAATACAGCACCTGAAGCGGTATCTGCCCAATATCGCCGAATAGCAGCAGACACATTGCCGCATCAAGCGCCAGCACCGACAAAATGTAAGCAGCTCCGTAACCGCCTCCCAAAAACAGAATCAGCACCGCTCCCACTCCGCCTAAAACAGACGCCGCAATCATCCGCCATAGCACGGGCTTCTTTCCAAGCAAAAGCGCCACAGACAAAAGGATAAGCATGTCAAGCAGCACATTTTCTACGAAATAAACATCAATGTATACCTCATAAATCGCAATCACCTCCACCCGTGTCGGGCAACATAATCAGTATACAAAAAGTCTCATGCTTTTTTTGTCAAAGCATGAGACTAAATTCCATTTATTTTTCGACTTTTCTTTTATTCTTTTTTCTAAACATTTTCTAAACGGATTACTTCAAAAAATCCGGTATTTTTAAGGTTTTTTCCCGCACATTGCTGCTCAAATCGCCTGTCGGGCGAATTCCCTGAAGCGGCTTTTGCGGCGCGGAAGGATTTACACCCGCGTTTGGATTTTGGTTCGGCTGTATCACGTTTAATCCCTGCGGCGCCTGCGGTCTGACCGGTCTTACAACCTGAGAAGGCTGCGGACTGACCGTAGGCTTTGGCATTGAAAAGCTGTTGTTCATCTTACCGATTGCATTCATCGGCGATACAACAGGCACTACTTCCTGAATACCGGTTGCGATAACCGTAACCGTACAGGTATCCGCCATGTCTTCATTGTACATCGCACCCAAAATGACATTAATGTCATCGCCCGCAAGCTCACGTATGTAGTTTGCGGCATCATTTGCATCAAAGATTGAAATATCACCTGAAATATTCAAAATAACATCCGTTGCACTGCTGATGGTCGTCTCAAGAAGCGGAGATTCCACCGCCATCCTGATTGCATCCGCAGCCTTCGTTTCACCCTTGCCGTATCCGATACCGATATGCGCAATGCCCTTGTCCTTCATAACAGTCTGAATATCCGCAAAATCAAGGTTAATCAGCGAAGGCACATTAATTAAGTCCGTAATTCCCTGTACGGACTGCTGCAATACCTCATCTGCCTTCTTTAATGCCTCTGGCATGGTTGTCCGTCTGTCAACAATCTCAAGAAGCTTATCATTCGGAATAATGATAAGCGTGTCCACATGTTCTTTTAGCTTTTCTATCCCCGAAAGCGCGTTTGTCATACGCTTCTTTGCCTCAAAACCAAAGGGCTTTGTCACCACGCCGACCGTCAGGATCCCCATTTCCTTTGCAATTGCCGCCACGATAGGCGCAGCTCCTGTACCGGTACCGCCTCCCATACCGCAGGTGACAAACACCATGTCAGCTCCCTTGATGGCTTCCTTGATTTCCTCTGAGCTTTCCTCAGCCGCCTTCTCGCCAACCTCGGGCTTTGCTCCCGCGCCAAGTCCCTTGGTAAGCTTTTCCCCTATCTGTAAGCACTTCGGCGCTTTGCAGAGCTTTAATGCCTGCTTGTCCGTATTGGCTCCAATAAATTCTACCCCTGTAATTGCCTCATCTATCATTCGGTTTACGGCATTATTTCCTGCTCCGCCTACCCCTACTACAATAATTCTTGCTGCCGCATCCGTTTCGTTTGATCTAATCTCGAGCAAGTTTCCTTCCTCCTTCATAATTTGTCCTGTCCACTAAAAAAATCCATCTAACTTATCATATAATTTTTTTCGCAATTTATCAACCTATTTTTTCACATTTATTGATTTTTGCCTGATTTTATTTCTCCCGCTCAAAGGAAGTCGTTTTTTTATCCGACGAATAATTCTGTAAATCCAGCACACCCTTCTCTCCCTCAAGCGAAGGCAGGATTCTCGGCAATTGCATAATCTTTTCATCAAGGTTTTCAAGCGCCCCGATGTTGACCTTCACGCCGCCATACCCCAGTGTGACATGATAGTTTGCGTCAAACTGGATTTTATCGCAGATCACGTCATACTTATTTAAAAGTTTTGTAATCGTCAGAATATTTTGAAAAATCTCATTATTTTCCACCGGAAGCTTGTCATAAAGAATGACATGATCAAACTTTAATCCGGTCACCTGCGGAATTCCCTTTGTCGTTACTTTTGCGACCTCCACGACCACGCCCTCATTGTCAAAATACAAGTATCTTCCAAGATATTCCACATATCCGGCAAGCGCTTTTTCATAGACCGTGATTTTAATCGTGTCGTTGGATTGGACAACCACGTCCATTGTCTCCACAAAGGGAATCCCCTGCACTTCCTTATTCTTGTATTTTAATGACAGGTACAATGAATTGTCGCCAAGGTAACCTGTCATAATCATCGATTGAATTTCTTTTGCGGTATAATGCTTATTTCCATCCACAATGACATTTTTTACCGCAAAATGCGCCAGTAGAAAATAGGAAAGCAGCAGCAGTACATTGATCACGCACAATACAATAATGATGCGGATCTTTTTTCCCGTATCCGGAATATTTGTAATGCCGCCGCTCTTTTTCTCCTTCTTTCTGTTAATCAACATAGCTTATCCTCGCTCCAAGCCCCTTCAAATCCCCTACAATATCCTGATAGCCTCTTCTGATATAGCGGATGTCCGCCACTGTCGTAATTCCTTTTGCGGCAAGTCCTGCAATCACAAGTGCGGCGCCGCCGCGAAGCTCCCGTGCAATCACGGTCCTTCCCTCCAATTTTTCCACGCCTCTTACCCGCACGCTCTCATCATCCAAAACCGCAATGTCCGCACCCATTCTGACAAGCTCCTCCACCACTTTAAAGCGGCTTGAAAAAATGCGCTCCTTTAAGACAAGCTCCCCGCCGCTCACGCAGGCGCAGGCAAGCAGCGGCGACTGCAGGTCCGTCGGAAACTCCGGATACACACCCGTCTCCACAAAAGGAATATTTTTGATTCTCCTTTTTTCATCCGTATCGACCAAAAGCCTGTCATGCTCCTCATCAAACACAACGTTCCCCCCCATACGCCGCAAAAGATCGCACACACTGCGAAGCTGTGAAACAGGCGCATTTTCAAGCGCAACGCTGCCTCCCGCACAAAGCGCCGCAAACATATAAGTTCCCGCGACAATCCTGTCCGGTATGACGGTATATGTCACTCCATGCAGACAGCTTACATCCACCCCATGAATGACAATTCTTCCCGTCGCAATAAAATCATGACCAATTACAATGTCCGCACCCGCTTTGTTTAAAAATTCACAAAGCGCCGTCACCTCCGGCTCTCTTGCGGCATTTTGAATGACCGTCGTACCGCGCGCCGTCACTGCGGCAAGAATCGTATTCTGCGTCGCACCTACACTTGGAAACGGAAACCGAATCAGCGCGCCCCGAAGCTCGTCAGCATACGCGTGAATACGGTTTTTATCTGTCCAAATCTGCGCGCCCAGCTTCTCGAGCCCGAACAAATGCAGATCAATCGGTCTCTTTCCTATGACACAGCCTCCGGGATAATCTACCAGCGCCTCGCCAATCCGTCCAAGCAGCGCTCCCATCAGCACGACTGACGAGCGCATTGCGCTGACATACCTTGCCGGAAGCCTGTATTCCCGTATATTCCTTGCATCAATGCAAAGCTCCATGACCGCTTCCCTCTTTTCCAATACCGCCCCCGTGCTCCGAAGCAGATTTTCCATGCATCCAATATCGGTAATATACGGAACATTCTGAAATACGCATGTATCCGGAATCAGTACGCTTGCCGCAAGCACCGGAAGCGCCGCGTTTTTAGACCCCTGTATCCGTACCGTTCCTGTTAAACGTTTCCCTCCCTCCATGCATATTGATGCATTGCATATTGACGCATTGCTTTGACTGTCATAAGCCATATGTTTCACCACATAAAAGTATGAATTACGATATTATATGCGGCTTTTATTCCTGATATTACTTTATTTGCAGCTCTTGCTGACGTTCAGTACAATTCCGATTTCCGCAAGCAAAAAGAGCGTCGCGGTACCGCCGTAACTGATAAACGGCAGTGTAATACCCGTATTGGGTATCGTATTTGTTACCACGGCAATATTCAAAATAACCTGTATCGCATAGTGCGCCATCACGCCGACAACCAAAAGCGACCCAAAACGGTCCACTGTTTTATTTGCAATCACCATACAGCTCCAAATCAAAATAATAAAGAGCAGTATAATCGCCATTGCGCCGAACAGTCCAAGCTCCTCGCAGATAATCGAGAAAATCATGTCATTTTGCGCCTCGGGAAGAAATCCCATCTTCTGCATACTCTGCCCAAGCCCTTTCCCCCAAATGCCGCCGGAGCCTATGGCATACAGCGCCTGCAGGGTCTGAAATGCCTTGTCGGTACTGTACGATTCCGGATCAAGCCACGCCCTGACACGTCCGAGACGAAAGCTTGCCGTCGCGGCATCCGCATTCGCCACATACATCACAACCGCCGCCGCAACCGCAAGCACACCGCCTCCCGCCGCCACAAACCACTTATAGTCCGGCACCGCCACAAACAGCATCGCGACCGCGATCCCCATCACAATAATGGCAGAACTTAAATTTTTGGTAATAACATAAATCAGCGCCGCAATAATGGTAGGCGGAACCATAACGATTGCAATTCCCTTGGGCGTACGGATAATGTTCTTTCCTACGCTCTCAAGCTTTTGAATAATACTGGCAAGATAGACAATCACACCGATTTTTGCCACCTCGGCAGGCTGAAAACTGATAAACTTTAAGTCAATCCACCGCCTCGCATGGTTTCTCTCCATTCCAAGCGGCGTAAGAACAAGCAGCAACAGCACGGCGGACACAACCACTGCCAAAAAGTCAAACTTCTGTAAGTATTTATACGGCAGCTTAATCATGAAGATCAGACCCAAAATACCGATTACCGTAGACTGCGCCTGCTTTTTCAGGTAAAGATCCCCCGACTCATACGAGCTTGTAGAATAAATCATTAAAAGTCCAAAGACAATCAAAAACATGACCACCGTCAGCAGAACATAGTCCATATTGTGTCTGCTGCGGCGGATTTGCACCTGTTTTTTTGCCACAATACCACTCCTCTATCCTTCATATTTATAGGCTGTTTACATACTCCTTAAACTGCTCTCCCCTGACCTCGTAATTAGGAAACATTCCCCAGCTTGCGCAGGCTGGCGACAAAAGCACCGCGTCGCCCGCAGATGCCTCTCTCACACAAATATCAAGCGCTTCCAAAAAGCTGTCCGCAAAGAGAATATTATCCTTCAAAAAGCCGCACTTTACGGCGCACGCCGCGATCGCTTCCCTCGTCTGTCCGATCAAAACCAGCTTTTTTACCTTATTGTCAAAACTGTTAATCCAATCGTCGTATTCACTGCCCTTATCATATCCGCCGCCAATCAAAACGGTCGGTCGGTCCATCGCCTTAATTCCCTGAATTGCCGCATCGGTATTCGTTGCTTTTGAGTCATTATAATATACCACGCCGTTCTTCTCCGCCACAAACTCAATTCTGTGCTCCACCGCCACAAAGCGTTTGATTGTCGCAAGAATGTTTTCCATAGGCACACCCGCACTCATGCTGATGCCGATTGCCGCCATAACATTCTCAATGTTGCAGATCCCCACAAGATTCATATCCGTCTTAACATTCATAAGCCGCTGCGCATTACCGTCTTTTGCATGATAAATCGAATCGCCCTCGTAAAAAATCCCGTCGTCAAGCCTGCGCGCCGAGGAAAAATACACGACACCTGCAGGACAGCGCTCCCCGAATTCTCTTGTGTACGCATTCTCATAATTCAGAACGCAGACGTCTTGCTTTGTTTGGTTTAAGGTAACCGCTTCCTTTGCCGCCACATAATTTTCCATCGTATGATGACGGTTCAAATGGTCAGGCGTAATATTTAAAATCGCCGATACCTTGGGGTGAAAATGCTCAATGGTTTCTAATTGAAAGCTTGAAATCTCTGCGACCGAAACCGTATCCTCCGTCATAAGCGGCGCTGCCTCCGTATACGGATTGCCGATATTTCCGACAATATACACACTGTCAAAATACTCCTGCATAATCTGACCTACAAGCGAGGTTGTCGTTGTCTTCCCGTTCGTTCCGGTAATTGCAAGCACGCTTCCCTTCGCAAAATTGTATGCAAGCTCAATCTCTCCCCATATGTGAATCCCCTGTTCCTTCATGTATACGACGAAATCAGCGTCCACCGGCACGCCGGGACTTAGTACGCAAAGACGCACGCCATCCGTAATCTCCTTTGGGAACGCACCTGCCGCAATCTCCGCCTTTGTATCAAATCCAAGCTTATGCGTAAGCGTTTTCTTCACTTCCTCTATATTTACTTTATCATTTCCGTCATACAGAATCGGCAGGGCGCCGTTTTGTTCAAGCAGTACTGCAGAACCGATTCCGCTTTTTCCGGTACCCACCACGATTACCTTTTGTCCATTGATATTCATCCGCTTCGTCCTCCATCCTGCTAATAATAGCCTCTTTCTTCCAAATAAGGAAGGATATTTTCAAACAGCTGTCTTACTACAGGCGCCGCAATCTGACCGCCGTAATAAGTTCCCTGCGGCGTGTCAATTATCGCAAGCGCCATAATTTTCGGATCGTTTGCAGGCGCAAATCCCAAAAAGGAAGCAATGTATCTTCCCGTACCCCGCGGAAGCGTCTGACTTGTCGCCGTCTTTCCGCCCACGCGAAAGCCCTCTACATATCCGTTTTTTCCACCACCGTTTTCCACAACCTGCTCCAACACATACCGCAGCTTTTGGGTGGTATCTTCCGAAACAATTTCATCGGAAACCGGATAAACGAACTCTTCTATCGTCGCGTTTCCTTCATTGACCGCCTTCACGCCAAAATGCGGCGTTACGACCTTTCCGCCGTTAATCAGACCGGACACGGTTGCCATTAACCGTATCGGCGTTATCTGAAAGGACTGCCCAAACGATATGGTTGCAAGCTCCACCTCGCCGATTTTATCGGGCTGATGCATAATCGTCGCCGCCTCGCCGGGCAGGTCAATCCCCGTTTTTTGGCGCAGTCCGAACTTTGTAAAATATTCATAATAGCGCTGCGTTCCAATGCGCAGACCCACCGTGATAAATACCGGATTGCACGAATTCATTACGGCATGCGTAAAATCCTCCGCTCCGTGTCCGCCCGCCTTATGACAGCGTATTCTCCTGTCATCAACGATAATAAAACCCGGACAGGAAAAATTGTCATTTAACGACACGGCGCCGCTCTCGAGCCCTGCCGCTGCCGTGATAATCTTAAACGTAGATCCCGGCTCATATGTATCGTTGATACAGCCGTTTCGCCACATCTGATTAAAGGTATCCTGTGTTTCCTCCTGCCCCGCAAACTCCGCGGTCAGTACAAACGGCTCATTCAAATCAAATTCCGGGACATCCGTCATGGCAAGGATTTCTCCGTTGTTTACATTCATAACAATAATCGAGACACCTTTTGCCTGTTTCGTCTCATATGCCTGCTTTGCAAGCTGTGTCGCATACTTTTGGATATTGATGTCAATGCTGACATGCAGATCACTGCCCGCAATCGGCTCCCTGCGCCGCTCTCCCATGCCGTCAATCTCAATGCCCCTTGCGTCGGTGAGCGTCAGAATTTTTCCTTTTGTGCCCGTCAGATATTTCTCATAATTGACCTCAAGACCGATAATCCCCTGATTGTCTCCCCCTGTAAAGCCAAGCACCTTTGATGCAAGCTCTCCGTACGGATAATAACGCTTGTAATCTTCATCCACCTTTACGCCCGCAAGGTCCAAATTTCTTATTTTATCGCCTGTTTCCTTGTCTACATTGCTCTTAATACGTTCACGCGAGCTGCGCTTCTCCACCTGCTTTTTCACATACTCCTCAGAAAGTCCAAGCTCTTTGCTTAAAACCGCAATCACCTTCTCGGGCTCTTTAATCTGACTGCGTATGACCGATATGGTACATACAGTCTTATTGTCGGCAAGCACCGTTCCCGTTGCATCAATAATTCTGCCGCGCGCCGCCTTAATATCGCGCTCACGCTCGTGAAGCTCCTGCGCCTGTTCGGTATAGTATTCCGAGCGCCCTATCATAAGATAACCAACACGCACACACAACGCTAAAAGCGCAATTACCGACATCACGCATAATATAAACGTTTTTTTCTTCTGTACCGTCATATTGCGCTTTGCAGTGCTGTTTACAGCAGACATACAAATCACCGTTATTCAAAAGGATTGCTACTATTTTATGAATACCGGTACGGATATATTCTTACCCCCGCTTACTCGGCGCTGCCGTCGCCCTCGGGCGCCCCTGCATCGCTTTGCGCTTCGGCGCTGCCGCCATCGTAGTTATAATTCAACTCTGCCTTTTCTCCCGTTTCCGAATCGATAAGCTCTCCTGTATCCGGATCGACAATGTAGCGCGGTTTTCCGGTTCCTGCGTCCTCATCGCTGCCGCCATTTTCCGCGTCGCCGTTTTCCTGCCCCTCGTCATCCTTTTTATCCCCGTCCTCGGCGTCACCGTTTTCGCCGTCACCGTTTTCGCCGTCGTCTTCGTTGTCCTTATTTTCTTCGGCAATGATGTTTCCAAGCAGATTATCTGCTTCCTCCTGCTCGGTAATGGTCATCTCCTCCGTCCTGCCAATATGCATATACGGAAGAACCTCCGTCAGAACGTTTTTCACAATTGCCGTAGCATAGGACGCATGCGGCTGGTCTGCCACATTCGGACGGTCAATGACACAGTATACCACAATCTGCGGGTCATCTGCGGGTGCAAAGCCAATAAAAGAAACAACATAGTTTGTCTTATCTCTTGGCACCATCTCAGCCGTTCCTGTCTTTCCTCCTATGGCATATCCTGCTGGACGCGCCGATCTTCCCGTACCCTCAGCAACCGCCAAATACAGATACTGACGCATCTGTTCCGAGGTTGTTGCCGATATTGTCTGCTTGAGCACACGCGGCTCAATATTTCTTACCGTGTCACCGTTTGAATTGATAATTTTACTTACCATATGCGGCTCATAATAATATCCTCCGTTTATTACGGAAGAAAATGCCGCCGCCATCTCAATCATCGTTACGTTGTAACCTTGTCCAAACGACGCGGTTGCAAGCTCCGCCGCCCTCATCGTATCTTCACTGTACACTACCCCCTCCGTTTTCGGTTCCCCTGCAAGGTCAATGTTGGTTTTCAAGCCAATACCAAAAATTCTTTGGAATTGCACTAAATTTTTGACCCCTATCGCTTCTCCCATTTTCATAAAAGCCACATTGCAGGACTGTCCCAAAGAGCCGCTCACATCAAGCGTTCCGTGACCCGACGTTACATTACAGTTGATGTCATGATCCGCCACCGTAAGCATTCCGCCGCATTCATATGTCTCGTTCCCCACAATTCTTCCTGTCTCAATTCCTGTCGCAAGAGTCAGCGCCTTCACCGTCGAACCAGGCTCAAACGTGTCCGAAACACAAAAATTTCTCCATAGCGCATTGAGCGCTTCGTAATACGCCTCATCGCCCTCCTCCTGAAGCTGCTCAATCTGCTCCTGCGTATAATATCCGGTTAAATCCCGCGGATTGTTTAGATCAAAGTCAGGATAGCTTGCCATCGAAAGCACATTTCCGTTATTGCAGTCCATAACAATAAAACCGATGTTATAGGCGCCTAACCCATCCCGAAACTCGTTCATATGTTCGTCATTAAACTGCCTGATATACTTTTCGACAATTGCCTGTATGTTTGCATCAATCGTTGACACAAGCGTATTTCCGTCCATCGCAGCCACGGTTGTCCGTTCCAGTATCGCGTCATCGTTGAGGTATCCGTACTCTCTTCCGTTTGTGCCGTTTAAAATATCGTTGTAATACTCCTCCAAGCCAAACTGTCCATTGTTGTCTGTCCCGGTAAAGCCGATTACGTCGCAGGCAAGACGATTGTTGGGATAGCGCCTGATATACTCCTCATCAAACCAAATACCGTCATTAATCATCCCCATCCTTTCGCTGTCGGCGGCTTTTGCATTGTGCGTTTTTGCCTGTTCATTGTACTCTTTTTTGTAATCCTCAAACACCTGCCTTTCATCATAAGAAATCCTGCGTTTGAGTACATAATACTGCGATGTGGGATTATCCCTGACGTACTTTGAAAGTTCCGCTCGGTCCAATCCGAAGCACTCGGAAAGCGCCGCAAGCATCGGCTCCTCATTCTTCTTATCGTCCAGCATCACCTTGCAGTCCAATACCACGTTGTAAACCTTTTCACTTGCAGCAAGAATTGTGCCGTTCGCATCTAAAATACTCCCCCGTTTAAACGGCAGCGTTTTGCTGTTATAATCCAAATGTGATAAGATTTTTTTCTGATAATCATTGCGGTTGTCGCGTGTCAGAAAATAGAGCCGTGCCCCCAACCCTGCAAAAGCCAGCAGAATGATTAACATCATAACTGCCAGCTTCATTGTTTTAACCTTTTGCAGGTTTATATTCTTAAATTTTCTTTTCCTGTTCTTCTGAACTGCCATCCAATCACCCTATATAAAGATATCCGTCATTGCGGGATGTCACTGTATTGACGCACATAGTCGTTTCCTTCTCCTGTGTACTGCACTACCTGCCCTTCCTTTGCATACTTCATACCCAGTTCACTGACTGCGATACGCTTTATCTCTTCCAAATCCACACTGCTCATAATCTTTGTATATGTCTCGTCATTGGCAAGCTTCATCTCATTGAGCTGACGCTCCAAATCGGAAATATTTTTAATATGGCTGGTGATGTTTGACTGTAACTTAACATAACCCGTAAGTACAACGCAGACAATCAGAAATGCCGCTGCCATAACGGCGATATAGCCTTTATTCATCGGGGCAGCCTTCACAACTCTGCGGTGCGAATGCGCTCTTCTTGTTTGCGGTGTCTGTCTGCGGCGGGCATATTTATCCTCCTGCGGTCTTAACTGTCTTGCCGCACTTCCGTCCACATAATACCGTGCATTCTCTCTCATTCTTTCCAACGTCCTTCCCTGCCAAATAAAACTGCTCTAAATTCTCTCAAATACCCGAAGCTTTGCGCTCTTAGACCTTGCATTTTCCTCCAGCTCCTTCTCGGAAGGAAGAATTGCCTTTCTCGGCACTGCTCTTCCATACGGTACTTTTTTGCACACGCATACCGGAAACTCTGCCGGACACTTACAGGGATTTTCCATTTCCCTGAAAAAATTCTTTACAATCCGGTCTTCCAAAGAATGGAATGTAATAATACAAAGTCTTCCCCAGGGATTTAACAGGTCAATCATATCCTCGAGCGCTTCCGAAAGCACATCAAGCTCGTGATTGCACGCAATCCGGATTGCCTGAAACGTCCGTTTTGAGGGATGTCCGCCCACAGCGCGCATTTTTGCGGGTATTGCCGCTTTTATGATTTCATTTAACTCAAATGTCGTCTCAATCGGCTTCTCTGCACGCGCCAAAACAATGTGCTTTGCAATATTTTTCGCAAACTGATCCTCGCCGTAATCCCTGATAATCCGGTAAAGCTCCCACTCCTCGTACTCGTTCACAATATCTCTTGCCGTAAGGTTCTGCCGCTGATCCATACGCATGTCAAGCGGTGTATCGTATTTATAAGTAAATCCCCTTTCTGCATTGTCAAGCTGATACGACGATACGCCCAAATCGAGCACAATGCCGTCAACCTTGTCCACGCCATACTCCTTCAGCGCTTCCTTTGCATTGCAGTAATTGTTTCTGATAATCGTAACTTTGCTGCCAAATTCCTCCAGCCGCTTCTTTGCAGCGTCAATTGCATCGCCGTCCTGGTCAATGCCGAACAGTCTGCCTTTGTCACCGAGCCTCCTGCACACCTCATAGGCGTGTCCACCGCCGCCGAGGGTACCGTCCAAGTATACACCCTCAGGCTTAATGTGCAGTGAATCAATTGTTTCGTTAAGTAATACTGACGTATGTTTAAACTCCATGTTGTTTCCCCATTTTTTGCTTGAATCGTTGTTTGTAGGTTCCGTCGGCTTAACTCTTTGAATAATACCTTCCCTTCATTTTGGTAATATTCATTCATCTGTCCCCTTAAAACTCATAATTGGAATTCTCCCAAATTCCGTGTCACGATAAAGCCCCCCAGCTTTAGATCATGAGTCCCAGCTCTGACATATGTTCTGCGATATCATCCATATCGTCGTATTCCGAGGCATCCTCCCATCTATCTTTGCTCCAGATTTCGATTCGTTCCCCTACTCCTAAAAGAACTACTTGGCTTTCCAAAGCTGCAAACTCCCTTAACACGGACGGTATCAGTATTCTCCCTTGCTTATCCACCTCCACGTCAACTGCACCGGCGAGGAAAAAGCGGCTAAATTTCCGGGAATCTTTATTTGCAAGCGGTAAGGTTTTGAGTGTCGCTTCAAAAGCGGACCACTCTGTGTTGCCGTACACAAACAGACAGCCGTCAAGTCCCTTCGTCACTACGAAATTCTCTCCTAAAATCTCGCGGAACTTTGAAGGAATAATCAGCCTGCCCTTGGTGTCTATCGTATGATTGTATTCACCCTTAAACATGCCAATCACCACCAACCTGTGTCACTGTACACCACTTCGCTCCACTTTTACCCACTTTTTACCACTTTCAAGTATTATCTTACATGAAATGCAGCAAAATAACAAGTGTTTATTTCACGATTAAAATTCAACGGATGACGTTTTGCCCTGAAACAATGTTCTGTTTCCGCTAAATATAGTGCCGCAAACAAATTTTCTCTACCACATTTGGGCTTCTTTGCATACAAGTGGTGGCAATTCCCACAAAAATTGGTAAAAATTTCTATTTATTTTGTCATGACCGCTTTTTTCGCAAACGATTTTTTTCGCCATCGTTTTGTGATACACTGTTATTAGACAAATATCCCGTGTCATTTGCCAAATGCCCAAACGGGCATGGTACTTGGCTTATTGCCCGCGGGAATGAAAAAAGAAGGGAAGTATAAAATGGAAGAAAAAAAATTTGCATTGCTGATTGACAGCGACAATATCAGCGCCGGTTATATTAAGCTTATTCTCGACGAGCTTTCCAAGTACGGTACTGTAACCTACAAGCGTATCTACGGAGACTGGACGCGCTCAAATGCCGCAAAGTGGAAGGATGTGCTTTTGGCAAACTCCATTAATCCCGTGCAGCAGTACAGCTATACAAGCGGCAAAAATGCCACGGATTCCGCAATGATTATCGACGCGATGGATATTTTGTATTCCGGTCACGTCAGCGGGTTCTGTCTTGCCTCAAGCGACAGTGATTTTACACGCCTCGCAATGCGCCTTCGGGAATCGGGCATGTATGTCATCGGCATGGGAGAGCGCAAAACGCCCGAGCCGTTCCGCTCGGCATGTGAGAAGTTTGTGCTCCTTGACCTCTTAGCCAACGTGGAATCGGCACAGACCTCTGCGGCAGCGAAAAAATCCGCCGCGATGGAAGACGCCCTCACGCCGCTCTCTGAAATTGAACAGGCAATCATCCGCATTATCAGCGATAACGGCGACGACGGTACGTCAATGGACATCGGCGAGCTTGGAAGCAGGCTTTCCAAGATGTATCCTTCCTTTGATGTCAGAAACTATGAGTACACGAAGTTTTCCAAATTTCTTGAGGCGGCTGAATTCAAGAAATCCATCTCGCTCAAATTCTCGGAAAGCACGGTTACCGCGTATCTTCAGACAAGCAATGTAACGCTTGACGACATCCGCAAAGAAGTTATTTCCATATTAAAGAACTGTGACAACAATGTCATGAATGTAGGCGAACTTAACCAAAAGCTGATGCGCAAATACCCCGACTTCAACATTGCAAGCTACGGCTATGCAAAATTTTCCAAAATGGTGGGGGATTTTAAGGAGTGTAAGCTCTCCAATGCGAGTAAGAATATTTCCTTAAAAAATGCAAATGTGAACTAACGCAAAAAAGAAGGCTGTCTTTCAAATGATGAAAAATGCCTTCTTTTTTGTTTACGTATTGTTTTTCTTATTCATGACGCAGTGCCTCAATCGGGCTGAGTTTTGCCGCCTTTCTTGCGGGATAAATACCAAAGAAGATACCGATCAGCGACGAAAATCCGGTTGCGACAAGAATGACCTTAGGGTCAATGACTGCCTGCATATCACCCATTCCCATACTCGACGCCAGTCCGCAAATTCCCCTCGCGCCCAAAATACCAAGCACAATCCCGACAAAACCGCCAATCAGCGTAATAATCACCGCCTCCATCAGAAACTGGAATAAAATCGAACCGGTTTTGGCGCCGAGCGCCTTTCGGATACCAATTTCCTTCGTACGCTCCGTCACGGACACCAGCATGATATTCATAACGCCGATACCGCCTACAATCAGCGCAATGCCCGCCACAAGCATGATGAAAATGGTAACATAGTTTAAAATATCGCTGATCATGCCGACCTGGCTTGCCATATCCATACTCTGTATGTAATCTTTTCCGCGCACATTGTATCTCGCCTCAAGCAGGCTTTGCACCTGCCTTGAAATATCCGTCACATACTCGGAAGAATCGGCAAAAATGATAAACATACTGAACTCCTCCGTATAATATCCGTACAGTTCCTCCAACAGCGTAATCGGAATTTCCATCGTCACATCACCGTAGGTACCCATTGTCATATCTTTTGCAAGGGAATCCTCGTCCCTTTTGACGCCAACAATCGTAAAATCCTCCGTGACGCCCCACATGCTCATGCTCAATTCCAGCCCCACGACGTCCGTCGTACCAAACAGCTTTTTCGCGCCGCGCTCGTTAATAACGCAGACTTTTGCGCCGCTCTGACTCTCGGTCTTGTTGAAATAACGCCCTTTCGCAATCGGCGCGCCATCGTAAAACTGCATGGATTCGTTGCCAAACATCGGTGCAACGCTAAATGTTCCCTTAGTCGTCTGCGCGCTGCCGTTTGCGCCCATCCGCCAAATATCCGTCGCGCCCTTAACGTGCGGCACCTTTTCGTAAATCGCGTCAATGTCGTCGTTATTAAACATAATGCTGTCCGCCTCGTCCGCAGGAACGTCCGCGTAAATTTGGATAAATCCGCCGACCAGCGCGTCAAGCTGTCCGCTGATGCCGACCTTAAAGCCGTTTCCTGCCGACACAATTAAGATAACGGACGAAATACCGATGATAATGCCAAGCATGGTCAAAAAGGAGCGCGCTTTGTTGCTTTTGATATTCATGAGGGCTATTTTTACATATTCCATCACTCTAGCCATTGTCTGTTTCATCCTCCGTCTGTGTCTGAGATGCCGCAGCGTCTTCCTGCGTCGCAGGCTGTGTATCGGTGCTTACATCTGTTCCTGTTTCAGCGCCTTCCATGCCCGCGCCGCTCATGTCAGGCATCGGCATTCCCGTCACCGCCATGCCCTCGTCAAGTCCCATTCCGGAAACAGCGGCTGTCACAATCTCCTGTCCTTGTGAAAGACCGTCCAAAATCTGTATATAAGCCTCCGAAGAAATGCCGATTGTGACATATTTCTTGACAAGCACGCCATTTTCAATCAGATAGCAGAATGCACCCTGACTGTCCATATTGACCGCCTCCACCGGAGCCTGCAAAACACCTTTCTCGCTTGCCGTCAAAATCTTAAGCTTTGCGTCAAGTCCCAGGTAAATGTTTTCGTCGGGATTGTCAATATGTACCCTCGCCGCAACCGTCGCGGTTCCGGACGAATTTTCTTCGGCAATATGATTAATTTTGGTAACCGATCCGGTATATTCTTTGCCCGATATGGTAATCTCCGCAGGCTGTCCGATTGCAAGCGTCTCTAATGCATATTTCGATGCCTGAAACTCCACGCAGACATTGTCAATGCTCTCAAGAACAAGACATTTTGTACCCTCCTGCACAGGTGCTCCTTCCTCAATACTCAGCTCCGAAACAACGCCGTTAAAACCTGCCGTAAAACCGTTTAATGCCTTTTCATATTTCTTCTGCGCGTCCTCGCTCTCCAGTGCCGCCTTTTCCCTGTTCAGCTCATATCCCGCCATTTTTGTACCATTTTCCAGCGCCGCCTCTGCGCTCGATTTCGCGCTTTTCGCCTCGGTGAGCAGCTCCTCGTAATCCGCAAGATCTTTCTTTGCCTGTGTCAGCAAATCCTCCCAACCGTAATCCGTCTTATAGTCCGAAAGCAGACTTAACTCATTGTTCAGCTTATTCAGTTCATTTTGCTTTTCTACCTTTTTGCGTGTCAATGCATCAAAGTCCGTATCCTCCTCCGGTATCTGCATCGCCAAATCATATCCGTTCATCTCTTTTTCGACACTGTAGATCTTTGCATACAAGTCCGCTCTTCTGAGTGCCGTCACATCCGTAATACCGTTCGTCAAATCGTCTATGTACTGCTCATAACGGTCAACTGTCGCCTGATACGTTGCGATGTCCGCCTCCGCCTGCGTCAGCTTTGCGCGCTGCTCATTGTTGTACTGTACGGTGGAATTGTAATCCGCCGAGCTGATTTTGCCCTCCAGCTCGCTTTTTTGCTTTGCATAAGCGACTGCTTCCTTGTCAAAGCAAAGCAATATATCGCCCGCTCTCACAACATCGCCTTTATCCACTTCGATTTCCTCAACCTTTGCGTCCGCAGGCGCAAAAAACGTCATAGACTCCTCCGCCATAACCTTGCCGCTGATGCTAAGCTGCGTATCAATGTCACCTGTTGATACATTCTGTGTATACACCGGAATGCCTGCTGCCGCGTTCTTTGATGAAATAACGCTGCGCACGATAATGATAAGCACAATCACTATCGGAATGGCAATTTTTAACCACTTCTTTTTCCGCTTTTTACCATTCTTAACGCCTTCCAAATTTTTTCCTTTTTTCTCTCCCTTACGCATTGTCTGTGTCCTCCATTATATTTTCCTGAATTGTTTCTTCGTCAGTTGCAATTACCTGTTTTCTGTTTTCCTGTTCCTGATTTTCGATTTCCTGACAAACAGTTTCCAGCTTTGGCACCGCCAGCTGTTTTGTATCGGAAACAATTTTTCCGTCCCGTATTTTGATTACCCGGTCCGCCTGCTCCGCAATCTCATTATCATGTGTAATCAGGATAACCGTTCTTCCCTCGCTGTGCAGCTCCCGCAATATCTGCATAATTTCTTTTGTCGAATTGGAATCCAAATTACCGGTCGGCTCGTCGGCAAGAATAATCGGCGGCGCCTGTGCAATCGCCCTTGCAATCGCCACTCTCTGCTGCTGCCCGCCCGACATCTGTGCCGGTTTATGGTCAAGCCTGTGCGCCAGCCCCACCTTTTCAAGCGCATTTAAAGCAAGCTGTTCCCGCTCCTTTTTGCCAACACCGCGATAAATCAGCGGCAGCGTGACATTCTCCACAGCGGTCAGATTTTGTATCAGATTAAACCCCTGAAAAATAAAACCGATTTCCCTGTTCCTGACATCCGAAAGTTCATCGTCATTCATATCCGACACATCAATGCCGTGCAGCGTATAAGTGCCTGTCGTTGGCACGTCAAGACAGCCAAGCATATTCATAAGCGTTGACTTTCCCGAACCCGAATGTCCGATGATCGCGACAAACTCCCGCTCGCAGATTGTAAGGTCCACGCCGTCGAGCGCGCGTACCTCGTTTTCGCCGGGGTTATAAATCTTATGCATATCGCTGATTTCAATTAAGGTATTTTCCATTTTAATAACCATGCTCCCTTCTCAGTCTGCGAATTTATGCCCTGAGCACAAAATTGCATTGTTTTCTTAGTTTTTTATCATAGCACTGATAGTTTATTTTGTCTTTAATAATTTCTTAATTTTAGTTTAATTTGTGACATCTTAAAATTTTATAAAAGTTATTCTGTTTTTATAAAAGATTTATAAATATATTCTTTTTGTTTTATAAAATACAGTTTTTATCCGTATTAATACGGTTAGTACAGATAAAAATATACAACTTTTTAATGCGGGTGTCAATATCCGCCATACAAAGTATCTCATAGAAATCTTTCGGTATTCTTTCAATTAAGCAATAAAATCTAACAGTTTTGTAAGAATGTCAGGAATATAAAAATCCCAATGTAATAAATATATTACACTGGAATTTTTTTTGCATAATATACGGTTGTTACTACCGTTCAAACGTCTGCAACAAGTCCAACATTTCTTCGTAGCCTACTTTTGAAATCATTTTATAATCCCTATCACGCAAATTATTCTCCACTTCATTCTGTATTGCTTTTTCCGCAATGGCAATTACTACCAAGCCGCCCTTCCTCTCCTTATCTGCCTTATCTATTTCGTGTACCCTTATGCCACAGATTTGTTTTGCAGCACATGAGATGTCTGTAACTGCTATTGTTATCTTTTCTTTTTTATATCCGCATTGTAATAGCAAAAAGTTTACAAATGTTGTCGCCATTTTTCCGGCACCATATACCATTAATTTTTCCCAACGATAAATTGAACTTTTTAATTCTTCCCCTGCTTTGTCCAATTCCAGCTTTAAATTTGGCATTATTTCTTTCTTCAACGTTTCACATAACTGTTTATATGCATCAACAGATTTCATATTACCCAAATTACTAATACAAATATCTGCTGCCATATGACTAAAACTACTTTGGTACATTTTCCAAAGATTTCTATCCATTAAAAAATCACGTAAAGCATACAACGCCTGCACAAATACCGCAGGCGTCTCATGAGCGCTTCCCTGAAGGCTTTTCATGTTATTACGCCGATAATAGATTAGTTTTTTATTCAATATTCCGATCCGTTTTGCACAAGAAAGTGCTGAATATGTAAAATACAAATCATTTGTTCTCTTAATATTTTGAAATCGCAAGTTATTTTGAGTAACATAAGCTTTTAAAAACAGCTTATTCCATGATGCCGGAACCGTAAAATTAAAAATAACTTTTGAAAGTTCTTTCGCCGACTTTATTCCTTCACCAAAAAGTCCCTTTTGCAACACGTTCCACGAGGCATTTGTCACTTTATCCGACACATCATCATACATATAAGCATCAAATACTACAATTTCAGCGCACTCTTTCTCCGCTTTATCCACTATACATTCCAACATATCCCCACAGAAAAAATCATCCGCATCTAAAAATAAAAGGTATTTTCCTTTTGCTCTTTCCATTCCGATATTTCTCGCAGCTCCTGCAAACTGATTCTCCTGTGTAATAACTGTTATTCTGTCGTCACGTTCTGCATATTCCTTTAATACCTCATATGACTGATCCTGCGAACCATCATCGACACATATAATTTCAAAATATGGATATGTCTGTCTCAATAGACTGTCTATACACGCTTTTATATATTGTTGTGCATTATAAACAGGAATAATAATTGAAACTACTACCATTTTTCTCTTTATGACTCCTTCTTCTATAACATCATTCCCAAATTCCATTTATATGCAAATCCAATCTTTGGGAATAATACGCTCCCTCCAATGCTTTGGACAAATCACTATCTTATCTTTATTAGAATTTAAATACGCAGCCCAATAACTAAATGTACTATTTGCAATGATATTATGTTTGCAATGCTTCATAATCGTTAATTCCTCATAATCTTCATATCCTATCCCACTAACATAAATTTTATCATTTGGTATCCGAATATGTTCCTTTACCCACTCAATATCATCTGAGAATATTAAAAATATAGGGGATTCTACCTTACTTCCAATCATCTGAACTGCCTTTTCATAGTATTCAGAACCGCTGATATCACGATTAATTTCTAAAAAATCTCCTCTGCGTACATGCAAAGAAATCGTATTTCTATTATATAAAGCATCGCGCAATTCTGGCAACAATTTCATTTTATCCTTTAAGGAAAAATCATGTTGTAGAATATGTTTTATATCATCATAATATTTTAATGCAAAAAAATATCCCTGATAATATGTGGGAAACAGCAACTCGACTTTTGACAACATTCCATCATAGTTGACTTCTTCATGTCGATACCTCCAAATCCATTTATCCTGCATCGAAAGACTATAAATAAGCTGTTGCATACAATTAGACTGTATTAAATATTCCCAGTGCGAAAGCATTTTTAGATCTGCTATCTGAAGTGATACATTAAAATGAGATAATCCATATTTTCTATGTCCTAACTTTTTTCTAAATTGAACATGATTTCCTTTTTTTACCAAATCCTCATTATTAATAAACCGAATATCAAGATATGTCCTTTGCCTTGACAATATACTTATTTTTCTCGCATAAGCATATTGAAACATCTGGTTTCCTAATCCATCCGATATTCTAACAATGTTCATATTCTTTCGTTCCTTTACAAACTTATATTTTCTGCCATTCTATTTCTAAAACAACTTACAATTCATATAAAATATCTTCTAACGATAATATCGGGCAATCTATTTTAAGTGAGAGTTTTTCCTCAATTTCCTCAAAAAATGTAATTGCCGTCACTACAACAGCATCCACTGACTCCAAATCATTGTCTGCTGACACAATATCAATATCTGCCCCTGAATAAACGAAATCTGCTTTTTGATCAATCCCATAAACAACAGTTATGTTTGTATCTTTCAATTCATTTATCAGCGTTTTTCCGGCATAGCTCATGCCATATATCGCAATCCTTTCATATCCGTTTTTTTCAAAATATACAGCCAGGCTTTTTCCTTCCTGTTTTATCTTTACCCACTGATTCATCATTAGATAAAGCGCCAAATGTTTATCCGACTTACTTTGGCTCTTACTGACCGTTTCTCCAATAGCCTTTCCCACAGCGCCTGCTCCAAGCGCCGCTCCTATTAATGCTGATACAATTGAAATTATTCCTTTTTTCATTCAAAATCCTCCCAAACATGATTTTCCAAAATGAAACACATTCCTTACTAAGGTTCTATAGTTTCTCTATAATTTTTTCAAGCCTTTTGCAGAACTTTTTCTTCGTCCATCTATTAACCCTCTCGTAGCCTTTTTTTATCATTTGTTGCCTTAATTTTTCATCACACCACATTTTCCTGATGCACTCCGCTATTTCCTTTGGTGAGTCAGGATTAAACAAAAGTCCCGCATCTCCTACCTGCTCAGGCATTGCATACTTATCAGACACTGCAACGGGACATCCTAAAGCCATCGCTTCAAGCGGCGGTATGTTGGTTGGCCCGAAATATGACGGCATAATCATTCCAACCGCATGTCTATATAAATATGTTATATTTTCATCGCTTACAAACCCTTTAATTGTAACATTCTCACCCAATTCATGTTCCGATATATATGTTTGAATTTTTCTTCCATTATTTTTTTCCGAGCCAACTAACACCAAATGAATATTTGGTATAACATCCTTGAGAAGCGCAACCGCCTCAAGTAAATGAATATGGTTTTTATGTTCCCAAAATTGAGCAGGATAAAACACATATTTCGAAGGAACATCCACAAATGCTTCTTCACACCTCGCAATATGCTTTGATACTACAAATGGCAAGCTTACAATATGCGGCAATCCTCTTGTCATACAGTTCGAATAAGACTCCCGGAACTGTTCTTTTCCCAATTTAGAGTCTGTCAACACACACCATGCATATTTCGCTTTCGAGCCAAAAATCAATTCCCTTTTTTTATATTCACTTTTCACTTCTGGAAACTGTCCCTCATAGCGGTGCATCAAATCATGCACCGGCACAATAACCTTTGTATTCAGATTAGGAATGAACATCCCTTGTGTTGTACATAATACTGCCTCTACTTTCTCTTTCCGAAGTGTCTTTCCAATCTCACTCATAAATGTGCAATATATCCTTGAAAGCAACGAATGCTTAATATGATACTGCTGTTCCCTCTCACACAAAGAAAGCCATGATGTATCCAAAACGTGTATTTTATTCTCTCTACACCATTTTCGCCAATATCTGCTACAACATATTGCATTCACATCCAAATCAATGTCTGCCATTTCCAACAAGCATTCCATCAGCATTAATGCATACTGATGCTGTCCTCCCCATTCTGGATCCGTTTCCAACACAACAACAATTTTTTTCCCCATACAATCACCTGTCTAAATGGCTGTCGCTATGAAATAGCTTGTCCACGAATCATATCCAGTTTGACCAAGTGTTGCACAGTCCAAATTGTCAATCAAGTCAAATCCGGATTCTTTCAAATAAAATTCCAGTTCTGGTCTGAAAAAATATCTCATATTATGTACTTCATTTATTGCCTTTGCAGTGTTTGATTTTGTATCAACAACCAAGACATCATAAGAAACTTCTACAACATTCGTTTTGTCATGCATAGTCGGTTTGGCTACTCGTATGAGTTTATATTTATCATCCTGAACTTCCTTTACGCGAACCGCTGGTTTGTCACTCAAAACCCCTGGGCCATACCAAACATCAAATAAAAACACGCCTCCTTTATTCAATGCTTTTCTTGCAGAACAAAATGCATCCAGTATTTCCTCATTTGTATTTTGATAACTCATAACATGAAACAAGGAAATCACCGCATCAAATTTCCTCTCCGCTCTATAACTACGGATATCAGAAACCGAAAATGAAATATTCCCTGCTTGTTTTTTATTATTCTTTTTTGCAATCTCTATCATTATTGGACTTATATCAATACCTGTACATGAGTATCCCATACGCGCCAATTCTATGTCATGCATCCCTGTACCGCATCCAAAATTAATGACCTGTTTAACATTGCTTCCATATTTTCTTAACAATATATCAACTTGTTTTGCTTCCCTTACATAATCTTTATCTCTGTAAAAAGCATTATAATAATATGCGTAATCATGAAATACTTCCATATCCACTTTCCTCATTCTTCCTGTCTTCTGTTATACATACCTAATCTGCGTTTCCTCGATACCAGCAAATCGTTTTTTATCCTGTTCTCCCGCATACGGTCCCTGCTTCACCTCTATCATCTCAACTTCTTCTAATACCCTAAAACCATGTCCTCCTGAAACAAGCAATATAATATCTCCCGCATACAGATTTCTGCTTTCCAAATAATCTTCATACTCATCATAAAAATCAACTCTTAAAGCTCCCTTTTTTATGAGCAAAACTTCTTGGGTCATCACTACATTTCTGTGAACCAAATTATGTACATGCGCATCAATTACTTTTCCCGTCGGGTGATGCATATATGCTACCTGTTGCGAGTATTCGTTTGGTGTAATAAAATCCACGCCCTCGCATACATAATTGTTACGAATAATCATAGCCAATAACTTATTTTTTTTCTTTACTTCTTCAATTTGTCCCACTTTATTTTCTCCCTTATATTACATCAGTTTCTTTCAAAAACATAAAATCTGGCATCCGCTTTATCATCTGTAAAGTACGCATATTCTAAAACACTTGCAGCATTCTTTTCTACTAATTTATATTCAGGAGAAAAGCAGCTATTAATCCAAGACTCGCTAAAAATTGTTATTGGCAAACTGGCTTGATATATTTCTTCTTTTGATACAACTTGTCTGCATATCCGCATTCTATTGCTAATCATAACCCTATCAATAATAATATAATGCGGTCTTATTTCTGTTATTTTATCAATCAGTTTCTCATATGGATAAATATATTGTAAACTTCCTGACAGCAGTACGATATCAACCCCGGCATAATTACTATAATCATCTCCACTATTAATAAACTTTAAAACTTGATTCTCTAAGTTTTTATGTCCATACTCCGCAAAGCATTTCTGCTCGGCAACGATATACTCTAAGTTTTTCACATAGCGTAAATACTCCCTGTTTTGAATATATGTACTTCCTAACGATCCACCTATATCCAATACCCGCACACCCTTATTATCATTTTGTAATGCGCATCTTAAGATGGCTGCGCAAATTGGATATACGAATTTTTGTTCATAAAATAAACAGCCATCCCTTTCCCATACAGCGTCACCTGATAGCACCTTCTGCATTGAGTCAGCTACTTTCGCTATAATATTTTTATCATCATAGCCACTGCTCGCATTACAAGCATCTGTCCAATTATCATAATCCCCACCTATAATATTTTGGGATATTCTTTTATCATATAACAAATAAAATGGTGTCGTTTCTTCATCTGAATACAGTCGAACGATACTTCCTAAATACCCTAATTCTGTCAAACTTTTCATAATTTGCTTTTCTTTACCGCACACAGAAATTATGACAGCATTCACACCGCTCCATGATATTTCTCTTGGATTTCTTATGATGTATCCGAAGTATTTCTCGTTCTGTTTTCTCTCATCTATATCCACGATATTTGCAATACTATAAGAAAGTATATTCGTTTTTTCAAATAGCTTTGCAGTGTGTATTCCCGCTCCCCAAATAACAATATTTGAAACGCCTTGTAAAGCGCATAATCTTGCATTGATATCTTTTACTTTTTCCTGAATATAATTAGAACTTTTATCAGCATCAATACCCCCCCCCCGCATATCAATGCCTGTTTTTTTATTGTTCTCCATAGTGGTCCTTTCTTCTCTATTTGTCATTTTGTCCCCTGCTGCACCTACCGTTTATCGAATACTATTCATTACCTTTAATAACCCTGTCACAACTTTATCCATCTGCTTCTCTGTCAATGCAAGTCCACTGGGAATATAAAAACCTTTTCTTGCAAGATATTCTGCATTCGGATATGCTTCATTCAAAAACAATCCCTGTTTTTGATATATCGGCTGTTCATGCATACACCAAAAAAAAGTTCTTGAACCAATACCTTCTTTTGCCAAAAGTTTCTGCATTGTTATATTATCAGCCTGAATTTCGCTGTCTAATACAATTCCATAAACCCAATAAATATTATCAGCATATTCCATTTTTTCAATCGGAAGCATTAATCCCTGTATATTTCGCAGCTTCTCAGTATAATACCTCCCCATCGCTCTTTTTCGTTCTACAAACTCCTCTAAACGTTCCAGTTGGGCAAGTCCAACTGCTGCTTGCAAATTAGTAAACCGATAGTTATCACTAATTTCATCATGGACATATCTGACGTCTTTTCTAAAACACAAATTTCTAAGCAGCCTGCATCTTTGAGCAAGTTCATCATCATCCGTCACAAGCATTCCACCCTCACCCGTTGTAATATGCTTATTTGGATAAAAGCTGAATGTGCTAATATCGCCAAAACTTCCGCAAGGCTTTCCCTTATATGTCTGTCCATGCATCTCTGCCGCATCTTCTATCACTTTCAAGCTATACTTTTTTGCCAATGCAAGAACTCTGTCTACTTCAACCGGAAGCCCGTACAAATGGACTATCATAATAGCTTTTGTTCTCGGCGTTATCTTTGCTTCAATCTCATCTACACACATATTCCAAGTATGCAAGTCACTGTCAATTAATACAGGTACAGCCCCTACTTTCGTAACAGCCATCGCGCAGGAGATAATCGTAAATGCGGGCATAATTACTTCATCGCCCTCTCCTATCCCCGATGCCTGAACCGCAACTTCCAATGCCGCCGTACCATTAGAAACCGCGATCCCATACGCTCTGTCCACCGTTGCACTCATCTTCTGCTCAAATTCTTTCACAAATGGTCCTTCCGAAGAAATCCATCCAGTATCAATACATTCGCATAAATATTTTTTTTCATTTCCATCTAACAATGGTTCATTTACTGGTATAAAATCCATTCTATTCTCCCTGCTTGCTTTGTCTTACCAACTGATTCTATGTAATAAATATTGATCTAAATACTGCGTAATATACCTTTCACATTTCTCAACGTCATTCATCTTACAAGTAAGTACATCAAAATATTTAAAAGTATTTCCAATACAACCAGTATGCGCTCTTTACACATAATCCAAAATAGAATTTAAAACATCAATTCCGCCTTTGCACAAATAATTGCCATAATTGTCAAAAACAAAGAATACAGAATATCCATTTTCATTTAATAATCTGTATGCGTTCAAATACTTGATATATTGATCATACGTTTCATTATAGTTTTCCCAGTAAATGAATGCACTGCCCTTTTCTAACAATTTACTCGCAGAAATTATACAATCAGCATCAAACCCATCCGTGTCTATCTTTAATAAATCTACCTCTTCATAAGTTATATTCCTTTCCTCAAGTAAGTAATCTACCGACTTACTGGGAATTCGCGAAGTCGTATTTGAATCTGTTGGCATTTTGGCTGCCGTCCCTTTATCCGAAATGATGGCTTCATAAGTTTCACTCATCTTATCTGTAATAAATGCCTGCTCAAGCCAAATCCTGTTTGGATTATCGAAATGTTGAATATTACTTGCCAAAAGGTTGAAAAACTGTCCAACAGGTTCAATACATAAAAAATTATCATCTGTATGATTCAGCATCGCCGCTAATGTATCTCCAACGTTCGCACCAATATCAATAATATATTTTCCTGTTTTTTCCTGTGTCATTTTCGCTAAATATGGAATAAACCTGTCATACATTTTAAAATATTTCTGATAAGACGGCAATGCATGACCTTCCCCTAAATCAATACAAACACCCTCAATCACATAATTCCTCGAATTATCAACTATCCTTTCATTAAAAATACGATTACGCAAGTCTATATCCCACTCTGTAAGTTTTACTATCTCTAAAATTTTTTCTTTCGGTATTTTAAGATCTTTCAAGCATTGCTGTACTATTGTTTGAGAGTCTTTTACCGCAATAACACAGAAATCGAACGCAATATCTTTAACCTCATCAGCACTCACAATACGCGTTTTACGTTCGTGCGCATTCACATACCCCCCTCCCGCATTTTTTGCATTATTATCGACATATGCAGCAATTATCACATCATGTTTTATATATTCCTCTATTAGACAGGACATATTTCCTATTCCCCATATTATAATTGTCATATATCTCCTTTATCTCCCTATATGCTATGTAAAAAATTTTTAATCAATCCATCCATATTAATGTTACTCCCCATCAATACTGCCATATAATCATTCTGTTTTTCTATCATCCTCTTATATATCTCTAAGTTGTCTGATACAGTTTTTATTTCTTTCATCGCAGTATCTATATCTTTGGTTATAAAAAAACCTTTTTCATCATGTATCAGTAAGTCATAACCTTGATCATCTACAAGACAAAATACAGCTTTCTGTGCCGCTGCCGCATCAAAAGCTACACTGGATATATCCGTAAGCACCATTTGACATTCACTTAACGCATCCTCGACAGACTGGTTGGAACCTAAATATATAAATTTATCATTATTTTCATACGCAGCCTTTATATCTCTCTCCCAACAATCATCATATCCTGGATGATTTTTTAAAATCACCTTAAAATCATTCCTCAAAAGTCTGCCTATTATTGGAATTAATACACTATAATAAAAATAGCATGTTGTATATCCGCTTAATACACCTGTTGGAAGAATTGCAATGGTCTTAATATTATTCAATTTTATAGAACTGACTTCCTCTTTGCACTTCTCTCCCCAAACCAAATCGCGGACAAGAAATACCCTTCCCATGTACTTCTCTCCAAACCAGCTGTTCTCAAATTGTCTTTTGTTGGGTACAAATACAGCCGATATTATATCTGAATATGGGTGTTTTTCTCTAACTTTAATCATATGATTCATATCAATATAAAATAACTTTGTATTAATATTTCTTGTATTGTCATAACAAATCCTTGTTTCCCAAAAGTTGGAATCCCCCCAAATATGTATATATCTAAAATTATGACTCTTAAAATAATTATGAGCACATATATTGATATATAATTTATTAACCGACTCTCGATAATAATAATTTGTTATTTTCATAACTAAATATTGCGATAAGTCAATACCTAAGTACTCAACATGCACTTTATTTTTAATTTGCTGTAAAATACTGTCTCTTTCTCTTTGCAGCTCCTGATAACTCACCGAAAAATCCTCTAATGAAAAATAGTCTTCAAGGCAGTCTGCCTGTATCCCTGCGTCGTGAAATTTTTGGATTGCCTCGTTATCATAATAGCAGATTACTCTTACATCATCTCCAATCGCTTTAGTTTTTTTCAGTATCCATTGCACATGTTTCCTATTTAGGCATGGATAGCAATAGAGGATTCCTATTTCTTCTTCGCAGAAGACACGATTAAAAGTAATGTTTGCCGCTTTTGTCCGAATATCACTAATCTTTAACTTTTCTTCCATAGACAGCTCACTGTTCTTTATATCCTCAATCTGCATTCCCATTCTTTTCAGTGTTTTTAACCCCTCTGCCACAGTCCCGTTTTTCCCGTCAAAGATATGGCATGGTATTTTATTAAATGCCGCATATAAAAAAATACTTTCATTAATCGCCCAATTTTCTTCATTATCAAAAATGAAAATATTGTCAACCGAATAATTTTCAACAATATGATGAATAAGCTTTAGATTATTTATCATGCAAGCGACTCTTGTCGGAAATCCTCCCTCAATATCATATGAAAAGTCAAACAAGCTCGTATACTTATATGCATTCTCCTTATCGTCAACAACATGATTAATCTGATCCAAAATGTCCCATACGGTTTCATAAGGATTAATCTCATCTGACTCCAAAAAAATAACTTGTTTTTCCGCTTCTTTTATTTTTCTGTAAAATGAATATTTACCTGTTGCCACTATATAATCTGACTTGCAAATACTTTTTAATTGCATTAATTCCTTATCTGAATCACAACACAGTAAGTGCATATTTATAGATTGCATGTGATATCTCCTAAGATTTCTCGTGTTTTCTTTTACTTTCTGTAAAATCCACCATCGGAATTTTCTATCTGCTCAAGCAGCTCCAATACATGAATATCTTTCTCTATCGTATTTGGGTAACACTGTCTATTCTGTATCCCTTGTAAAAAAGCATTTATCTCGTCTATATACATATTTTCATTAATTGTTTTACTGTATCCTTCTTCGTGTATCATATTTTCCAGTACAATCGACCTCCATGTGCCTGTCTGGGCTTCATAAACTTCAAGACTGTCCGCATCACAACGCCACTGAAGCTGCGCTTCTTCAAAATTAATAACTAAATTTCTCAAAGCATTCCGCCCTATAACATCTACCATTAAATTTCCCACCATGTCCTCATAATTCAACAGACATGCATAACTGTCCTCGATGTCACATCCTAGGTCTCTTGTTTTCTTAAAATATCCTTTTACTTCTTTTGGATATCCCATTACATCAACAATCCATGTCAACTCAAAAGGCACAATCTCCCTTGCACCTCCAGTCATCCTGTTACTTACATAAAATGCATTTACTTCTTCCCAAGGATGCCAATCCAAAAGATACTGTCCACTATGATAGGAAAAATTACAGACTTTTCCATACATTTTAGATGCTACAATTTTTTTAACTTCTTTTAATACCGGATGAAACAAAAATGTACAGGAAGGTGCAACAAATATATGGTCTATATTGTTATTTTCAATCTTTTTAGCATCTGCCAACACAACGCTGGCTTCAACAAAAACCGGCTTTTTATATCTGAATGCAATTTCGACTCCTTCATAGTGTTTGTCCGGAGGCAGCGAAACAATAACTGCATTTATTCCATTGAAATCTATATCACTTTCTTCTTCAGCCACATTTATCCCATATTTTGTTTTTGATTCAATACGTCTGTCTTCTCTCTTATCTATTCCATAAATATTTTGTGAATCTATTCCCAAGGCTTTTAAACACCTAATCCTTCTTTTCCCCATAGACCCTAATCCGATTATTAAATAATTTTTCATATTTTATCCATCTCCATCTGCATAATTGTTTCAACGCATTTAAAATCATAAATATCATCTATTTCATAATTCTGCCATCGTTCTATAAAATAAGGGATCACATTATCTGTATAAATTGTATGCGCCTTTCTAAACGCGGAATTTTTAATTAAATAACCGACACCATATGGAAACAAGGCTTCGTCATACTGCTGTCTTTGATATATCTTTATATTCTCTGAAAGATATGGAATAATTGCGCCATTTTCCGCAATTTTTTTAACGATCATCGGATGCTCCAGTTGTACCTCTCCAACTGAGATCACTCCATCCCTGGTCGGATTATCTCCTGCTAACTTGATAATATTATCAAGGTCCCCCTTCTTACGCAAAGGTGAAGTAGGCTCCAACAGCATGATATAATCATACACGCAGCCATCGTTCTCTTCGTTTTGAATCGTATACTCCAACACATCCATTGATGAGGCATTATCTGTAGCTAAATAATCCGGTCGCAATTGGGGAACTTTTACACCATATGCTTCACATACTTTAGCAATCTCACCACTGTCTGTCGAAACAACTAACTTATCTATAAATTGACTGTTTTTCACTTGTTCAAGCGTCCACGCAATTAACGGTTTCCCATTCAAAACCTTAACATTTTTCCCTAAAAGGCCCTTGGACCCCCCTCTTGCCGTGACAACCGCCAAAGTTTTGTACCCTTTATACATAACCATTCTTCCTTCTTAATTATACTTCCGAAACACCGGCTTAATGATGTTTCCTTCAATAAAACGTCCCACATCAGCATTTAACGCGTCTTTATATATTTTCATTGCTTTTTCAGCTGCCTCTAAAGTTCTGTCTATCTCGTTTTTTGTATGTTCATATGCAATTGCAATGTAAGGCATAAGTATCCCTGCTTTAAGCATCTCCTGTAGAAATACCGTACGATATTCAAACGATGGTTTTGCATCTTTACCGCATACTACAAGATTCGGGGAACATTGCGCTCCTTCCAAATAGAAATAGTCCTGTAATGAATGTTCCTTTGCTATCTCATTCAGACCTTTCACAAGCCTTCTTCCCATATCCCATATATGGTCTGTGACATTTAATTCCTTATATACGTTAATTGTTTCCACAAGTGCTCCCAAACTACTCATTTCTGCCCCGTGCGTCGTGGAAATAAGAAACACCCGTTCTCTTCCAGGCGTCAGTCCGCCCAAATCCATAATTTCTCGTTTTCCGCCCAATGCAGCAACTGAAAATCCATTTGCCATCCCCTTTCCAAAAGTAACTAAATCCGGTTCTACGCCATAATATTTGCAAGCGCCCTGTATATCCCATCGAAACCCTGTTATCATCTCATCCAAAATATAAACAACACCGTATTCCTTACAAAGTTTTCCTACCTCCTGTAAAAAATTGTTTTCAGGCTCTTGTGTATCGCATGGCTCCATAATCAGTGTCGCAATCTCACCCTTGTATTCTTCAAATAAAGCTTTTACAGAAGCAATATCATTAAAATTGAACTGCAATGTCAGATCCTGAATCTCCTGTGGTACCCCTGCATTCATAACCGTACTGCCAATAAACCAATCATCGTAAGAAAAGAACGCATGTTCTTTGCACCGTGCAATATATTTTCTCCCTGTATATGCTCTCGCAAGCTTTGTTGCCGCAGACGTTACGGTTGATCCGTTCTTAGCAAATTTCACCATATCAACCCAAGGAAACAAATTACACATTGCTTCTGCAGCCTCAATCTCAATTTTTGATGCTTTAGTTGCTGTATTTCCATTATGTATCTGCTTTATCGCAGCATCTGAAATTCTGTCATAATCATATCCAACAGTCACCGATCTGCAGGCCATTCCGTAATCAATATACTCATTTCCATCCACATCCCATGTGTATACTCCTTTACTGCGTTCTATGACCTTTGGAGCATTTCCCGGAAATACCTCATCCGTTCTGCTATATGTATGTGCTCCGGCTGGTATCCATAAATGCGCCTTTTCTCCATATTCTTCATTTTTGCTCATCACATGTATTCCTCTCAATTTCATCAATAATTTTTAATGTCTCTTTATCCTTTTCAAAACTGTATAAAGGTTCCGTTCCTTTTATTGCTTCTAAAAATGCTTCTATTTCTTTCATGTACGCGTATTCATTAATCGACGCATTGTATCCATTTTCATGAATATATCTACCTGCTGATATCTGCTTCAATTCACCTGATGGTATATCTTTTTCATACAGCGAATCCGGTGTTCCATCCCATCTGATATATAAATCTTCGTTAAAAATCTCCATTCTTCTGACTGCTTGTCTGCTCACAACATCTATCGTTAAATTTCCAATGTTTCCTTTTTCATGTTCTATTTGAATAAAGTAAGTGTCCGGAAATTCCAGATCCAAATCAGTCAGATTTGTTTTTATTACATGTACTGCTTTTATTTTCCCAAATGTTTCTTGTATCCAAGGCAATTCAATTGCCAAAAACTCCCTGCATCCGTTTGTATTCCTGTTACTTACAAAGAATTCATTCAACTTATCCCAAGGATGCCAGTCCGGCAAATATTGACCTACATGATATTGATATGCACATGTTTTACCATTTTGTTTTATTTTCTTGTCAATTATCTGCATTTCTTCTTTGTATAACGGAGTGGATGACAGAAATAGCACTTTTCCTTTCTTTTTTGCCAATCTAATGTTCTCATCATACAAGTCACTAATCAGATTTATTTCTGTAAACACATTCAGATTCTTCTCAAGGCATTTTTTAATAATTAACGAATGTGCCTGTGGCGATGTACAGACAAATACACAATCAAACTTTTCATGAACATCTGAAAATGCAGAGTAACAATCTATTCCATACTCGTCGGCAACAGCCCTCGCTCTTTCTGCATTACTGTCAATTCCAATGATAACAAAACGGCAATCAAGTTTTTGTAAGAGCCTTATCCTTCTTTTTCCCATTGACCCTAATCCAATAACACATATATTCATATAACACTCCATCCTTACACAAAATGCAAATTACTTTAAACCCTATACTTACTTTAGTATAGGTATCCTTTTCACTCTACGCGCCGGGATGCCTGCATATGTTCCCTTTTCAGTAATATCTTCTAACACAACTGCACCTGCACCGACAATAACATCGTCACAGATACTTATATTATCAATTATTGTGCTTCCAGCCCCGCAAAATACATTATTTCCAATTTTGGAACGCCCACAGATTGTCGCACGCGGTGCAATATGTGTATGATTTCCAATAGCCGCTTCATGCTCTATAATGCTTCCTGTATTAATAATTGTATTAACACCTATCTCTGCCTGAGGTCCCACATAAGCATATGGAGCAATAAATGTTCCAACACCTATTTCTGTTTCTTCCCCGATATATGCCATTTGAGACACAACCGAGATGCATTTTCCCTTTTTCTTGTTTTGCAGATCATCATATATTTCTCTTCTTTTATTATTATCACCAACAGCTATTATATATTTCCAATCTCCACTCAAGTCATAATCATATATGACCGGAAATCCCATAATTATTTCGTCAGGTTTTGCATTGTTGTCTGCAAAAAGTATATCCAAGGCATCCCCATTACTTATAATTGCATTTGCAACACTTCTCGCATGACCTCCACATCCAAATATAATCAATTTCATTTTCATCCTTGTATCCCATTTCAATTATTTTTTCTTTAATATAAAAAACAAGGTAGCACGCATCTCCAGTTCTTTCAGTTTTTCATAATATGCGTTGTTAAGATCCATTGTATCTATAAACTTCCATTTGTCATGACCTCCCGGTATTCCCTTGGCTAACCACAGCAAATGATTTGCTATCGAATATCTTTGTACCTGTCCTGATAATAAAATATCAAACTTTTCATTATACTCTTCAATATTTTTCGCACAAACAATTCTCGTGTCATTCACATGCTGCCGTTCACGCTTTCCAAATTCGACCCCCTTGCACGAATTTGCAATTTCTGATACATACTTCAATAAACATCTGTCAATTCATCATCTCTGGTTCCCTTATGTGCCAAGCATACTTCTCCCCCACATATCGGGCATGTTTTCATAACTCCACACATGTTATGTTTTCTCCTCTTATAATATTGACTCAACCACTTGTGCCATACGTTCAATTTTTTTATCATCAATCTCACAGGTTGTAGGCAAATTCAACCCCATTCTTGAAATCTGTCTGCTTACTGTACAGTCTTGTGCATACTTTTTATAAATTTCCATTTCACTTAGCGGAATAAAAAATGGTCTTGCATCAATATTATTTTCCTTAAGATTTTGTAGTACTGCATCCCTTTTATTAGGATCGACCAGCACAGAAACAAGCCATGCTATCTTTTTTCTATCTTTAAAATCATTTTTTTGCATCTGTAATTCTAAAATTTTTGAAAATATGCTTCTATATTTTTCCTCAAGGGACTGACGCCATTCCAAAATCTCATCAATATTTTCTAACTGAGCCACTCCTATAGCTGCCTGCATATTTGTCATTCGGTAGTTGAAGCCTACCACTTCATGATAATATTTTCTTTCTCTGCTCATCCCATGATCGCGTAATACAAGCATTCTATCATTTAATTCTCTGTTGTTGGTAACGCACATTCCACCTTCCCCAGTAGTAATCACCTTGTTTCCAAAAAATGAAAAGCAGGATATTATTCCAAAAGAACCTACTTTTTTATGTTTCCATTCCGCACCATGCGCTTCTGCACAATCCTCTACTATATATAAATTATGATTTCTTGCAATATCACAGATGCGCCCCATATCACACGGCTGCCCGTATATATGTACGGGTATAATTACCTTCGTATTTAATGTAATTGCTTTTTCTATCTTATCTGGATTAATGCACCAACTATCTTTTTCAATATCTACAATCACAGGTGTTGCCCCTGTATAAAGCACCGCATTGATTGTAGCCGCAAATGTGATATCTGGCACTATCACTTCATCACCTGCACCAATTCCTAAAGCTGCCAAAGCCAAATGCAGCGCAGTTGTGCCATTCGATGTTGCAATTCCGTACTGAACCCCACAGTACTTTGAAAACTTTTCTTCAAACTGCGTTACATATTTCCCTGTACTTGATATCCAAGTAGAGAAAAATGCATCCATTAAGTATTTGTATTCATTACCACACAATTGCGGCTGTGCCAGCGGTATATGTATATTTTCGTTATATTCAACAAAATCGAGCGGATGCATTTCTTCATCTACAATTGGTATAATTTTTACAGCTAAATTAAATTTTTCTGTTATATCTTTAATATTATCACTGACCAACGCATAAACAAACTCCTTATTCATGCACGTCTTAACAGAATTATTTAACCCATACCCCTCCATCAACGCTCGCCTTATATCACCATCTGTCACAACCCCGACAAGCTTTCCCTCTTCATCTGTTATAAAAGCCGTTCCTTTTGTGTTTCCATCAATACACAACATCGCATCCCTAATTGTTGCTGTCTGACTACATATCATTTTATTCATTTCCATACGCTGCCCTTCCTATTGCATACCCCCGTCAAATACTACCTTGTAAACTTTTCAACAAGTTAATACTTGTTAAAATTTCTCTCATATTTCCTATCGTCTCTAATGTAATATTATTACATTGATCGTTAATTTTACAAAATTCCTCCATGATTCTGCTCCCCTCTCTTAAGGGGCTGTGTTCATCAGAGCTTCCATCGTTCTCACTAAGGTGAAACCAATGACTGTGGTCTCTAAGCAATGCACACTCCTTTGCATAATCAAGTCCTAATGTATGCGAAGAAACATGTAAATGCCCCAAATCTAAAAGAAGCTTAAAATCCATCTGCTTTTTCATTTTCATAATGGACATATAATCAGTCATCATCATATAATTTTGATTTCCAAAACTTATATAGTTTTTCATACTAAGAACGTTGTTTTCTAAATACAACTCTATATCACATAAAGCACATTGTCTTTCTATCTGTTGATACGCAGAGCAAAACCTGTCGTATGCTTTACCCTCATCATATATAGTTTTGCTGCTTAATACTTTTCCTATCTCATCCGCTCGAACTTCCACTAAAAATCCTGCATGAACAGACAAAACATGGCAGCCAATGCGCTTTAGCATCTCAATACATTGAACATAATGCGCTATTGATTGCTGATATATTTCATCATTACAGGAAGCAAGATTCACTACAAAAGGAACTTTAGGCGGTGGAAAATACGCATGACACGCATAAGTAAGACCGTATAAATCTGCCAATTCAACCAAATCATGCTCAATGCTTTTATAATAATCTGTTCCGCCTGACAATTCGATATTTTTAATACCGCATTGTGCAAAGCGCTTAATTACTTCTGCAATACTCCGTTCTTTTATACACGCTGATGATACATATATCATTTTCTGCCTCTCTTATTTATAATCAATCAATTCATTCATTTTAAACGCGTGTAACGCCTTCTTCCCAATCACATCATCAAAATATAGTGCAGATATTCCTTCTCCATTTGTCCTCTTTGCCACAATATTTTCTTCCGTAAAAATTTCACCTTGTTTAATATCCTTATTTGCCACCAAACATTTCTGCAGCGATTTTCTCGTCATCTGTTCGGAACAAGAAGGTATTTTAATACCATCACCTAAGTAATCCTCAACTCGTCTTATATCGCTGACCAACTGCCTTAATTCCTTTGGTGTCACAGAGGCCTTATGATCTGGTCCTTCCATATTTTTATCTAAGGTAAAATGCTTTTCTATCACCTTCGCCCCTGCTGCAACCGCATAAGGTGATGCACCGACACCTTGCGAGTGATCGGAATAACCAACCAATATATCAAATGACTTTTTAAATGTGCGAATTACACCAATGTTTGCTTCCTCATTCAGTATTGGATAATTAGCCGTACATTGTAAGAGAATCAAATCTTTATTAATTGGATAAATTGCCTCTAATGCACGTCTTACCTCCTCCAAATAACACATTCCCGCTGAAAGAATAATCGGTTTTCCCTTTTTTGCAGTCTGTCTTAAAAACTGTATATTAGTCAAATCCGTTGCCGCAATTTTAAATGCCCAAACGCCTAATTCATCAAGTTCATCCAAACTCACTTTTTCAAAAGGCGTTGACAGGAAAATAATTTTCTTTTTATTACAATAATCCAACAGTTCTGCTGTCTGCTCCCGTGTCATCTCCAAACGCTTTAACATTTTATACTGCGATTCACTGCTATTTGTTGTAAGCTTTTGATAAGGCGCTTTTTCAATATTTTTTAATATTAACTGATCTGTTTTAAATGTCTGAAACTTTACTGCATCAACTCCCGCATCTGCTGCCACGTCGATCATTTTTTTTGCAATGTTCATGTCCCCATTATGATTGACTCCAGCCTCTGCTATAATAAAAGTTTTTTCCTTTTCCGAAATTTCCCGTCTGCCGATCTGAATGTTTTTACAAAACCCCAGCATATTGTTTACACCATCCATTCAACCATTTATTTTTTTCGCTCGCACCCATAAAACTCCTGGTTTATTGTTCTCTATGATATCTGTAAAATTATTTTTCCATATGTTTGCGTATGCATCGTTTTCTTCCTGATACGCCATTCTATATGAAACAATCTCAAAACTTTCTAAAATCTGTGTTTTTATAATATCTTCCGTTAGCGTCTGAGGTTCACACGCTGTTTTAGGTTCATTTAGATTAAAGCTTGCCAGTATGTCTCCCCCCGGTTTTAATATGCGTAATATTTCCTGCATCATCTGTTGTAAATGATCAACATGATCCAACGAATTTATCGTAAACACATAATCACAAAATGCATCAGGGATTGGAATTTTATCTTCACTCGATGTCACATAGACCATATTATGCTGGATAAGCTCTCGTCCAAAATTTTCTAAATATTCTCCTGCCAACACATCAATTCCTAATTTTATCAAAGGCTTATCCGTCCACATAAGACTTCCCCTTGGTCCACATCCAAAATCAGCTACTATTTTTCTTTCCAAAAATTTATCATCTTTTTCCTGGGCAATCCCCAACATCAACTGTCTATAATGCTCATTTCGAAAACTGCCACCATCTTCTTTAAAACGTTCTTTCCAAAATCCCATTTCACCGTCATATTTTCTTAGTTTGAAACACTTAATAACCTCTGAAGGAATCCCAAATTCGCTTATTAACTGCTGCCTTATGGTGTTAAAATACTTTTCTGATGAAACATATATATAATCAAATTTGTAATCTTTTAATTTACACGGTACAATAACTTCTATTCCATTAACAAACGCTCCTTGCTTCTTAATATCATTATCACAATACGCCACAACATCAAATCCAGCTGTATACTGAGCCTGTAACAAATAATCAAGATTCTTTCCAACTCCAAAAATAATTATCTTTTCCATGTCACAAATCCTTCCTTTTCATATACATAATTCACACTTAATACAATCTCATCAGGCTCCGCTATTTTTTTCTCTTCAACTCCTAATGCCATCAATTCTTTTTTTGCCTCTTCCCTTACATTTGCATACAAAATGGAAATAACCACAAAATCATAATCAATCATATTGAGTACATCAGGTCCCATAACATTATATTCGCTTCCTTCAAACGCCTTATAATTTTTATCAATCAAAGCGACAATTTCATAATGGTTATTCCCTGCTAACGCCCGATACATTTGTACACCTGTTGAACCCATTCCATACAGGGCAATCCTGCTTCCCCTTGTTACACAAGTATACGGAAACAAATACTGATCAGACAATTCTAATAACGGCGCATAATCCATAATCATCAAGGTTTGATATAGTGCATAATTATTTTTCTTATACAGTATTTCTTTGTTATATTCGGATTGAGCTATTTCTTTACAAATCAAATCATGGACATCCTTGTAAGCATCTTTTGCATTTTCTATCGTATAACACATTGAATTTCTATTGCATCTGTAATGATACCCTCTATACGGAGTGACGGCAGCCGTTGCCGCATTTAACAGACACAATGTTACAAAAGCATAATCTTCAGATATCTTTATCCTGCTGTCCCATTTTTCTGTAATTTTTCGGGCTATATCTGTTCGAAACAGATACAGGCACATCGTAAGCGGAAATCGGGTATCATAAAAATGGTCCAGTGTAATATATTTATTTAATACCATTTTTTCAAATGATTCTTTTCCATAATAACCGTCAACTGTATTTTGAAATACCTCCACAAAACTACCGTCAGCATAATTTCTATAATAATTTGAACTCGCCACAAAATCTGGTTCATATGTTATTTTTTTTGCATATTCTGCACATAGTTGCGCTTCAATCCAATCATCCGCATCTACAAAGCAGATATAATCTCCAGTTGCAGCAAGTATCCCCGTTCTTCTTGCTCTTAATAATCCTCCGTTTTTTTTATGGATTACTTTTATTCGCTCGTCATTTAAGGCGTACTTATCGCATTGAACCGCACACTCTTTTTGGGAGCCGTCATCAACTAAAATAATTTCAAGATTTTTATATGTCTGATTACATACACTTGAAACACATTGATCCAAATAGGTCTCCTCATTATAAATAGGTATTACAACTGTAATTTTGTAATCCTGCATAGTTTATTCCTCTTTTATTGAAACTCATTTTTTGAGACAAAAACATCTACCACTTTTTGTCTCGTGGCTATCGTGAATTGATTTGTCAAAATGAAAAATCCACTTTTTATAATTTCATCATAATATACCGGATTAATATTAATAATATAAACCTTGCGTGGTTTACGTTTTATACTGTCGGTTATATTTTCTATTGTTTTAATAAACAATGTCCTTTTAAACGGTTCAAAATAATAGAACCAATTGTATTCATCCAATTCGCTCTTTACATCTGCTGCATCACCACAGATACATGACACCTGCTCTCCATTAACTTCAATTCCAAGTTTTGCAAAATTAGAGAGCATAATATCAAATATTTTCTTCTCATACTCTACTCCTGCAACCTTTCGAAAACCATAATCTAAAAACGCAAGCATTGCTCCCCCTTTTCCGCATCCAAAGTCGAAAATTGCGTCGTTTTCCTGAGGAATGCAATGACACTTTTCCAAAATCGGAAATATCTCTTTTTGTGTTGAAATTACATAGCTGATTCGTTCCTCTTTTCCATCACCCTCAAAATATTGATTGGAAATACGTTCAACATAATTACAATCATAAATATATTCCAACCATTCCATAAACTGAATATCCCTAATTCCCGATTTTCTTCTTAAAAACACATCATCCTCATCATGTTCAGGAATGATATAACCATCTCCATACACAATATCCAAAAAAGGAAACCATGTTTCTCCTTCCACATAGCCCGCTTGTTCCAGCTTTCTTACGATCGCTTCATCTTTAGGCAATGCTAACCATACAACGGAATCCTTTACATCCTGATATCCGAAATCAAATAATGTATCACAAAAAAGCGGAAAATTTCTCGGCACACCTGCTGACCAGTCCATCGTAATGATGTAATCTATTTTTATACTGTGATAATACTCTGCATACCATTCCAAAAATTGTCCCGTACGATTGTATCCATACAATACAACTCTTTTTCCTATTGTTTTACACATCACTTCATCCAGTTTTTCCCTAAATGTATCCAATACCTTTAGCATGCTTTTTACATCTCTTCCCTTCATCAATTTTATAGAACTGTCCGTTCATTCCTATTTGCAAGTGCCCGCTTTAATTGAAACAATACACGTTCCATAACATCCTTTGGTGCGATTGTAATTCTTAAGCGGAGTGCATCCTTATCTGTAAACAGTCTGATTAAAATATTATTCTCTTCCATATATGCCCGAACCTTGTCTGCATCCGCATGTTCCAAACGTATAAATACAAAATTTGATATTGAAGCATATGCCTTAACCTGACTGATTGCATTCAATGCATCTATAAACCAGTCCCGCACTGCAATCGTTTCCTCTTTCATTTTTTGATAATATTCTGTATCCTTAATTGCCTCATATGCTATTTTCCGGCTTATCCCGCATACTTTAAACAGTGGGAGGTCCAACCCAATTGTCCTGCGCAGCGGATAACTGCACAGCCCGTATCCGATGCGGATATTTGCTAAACCATAAAACTTTGAAAAGGTTCTTGTAATTACCACATTACTGTACTTCGTGATAATTTTCTTTTCGAATACATTCGTATTGTCATCATATCCCCAATATGCCTGGTCTAGCATAATGACAGAATCTTTATTTTCTGCTATTACCTTCTCGACATCCTTATATCCCACTCTTGCACCTGTAGGCATATGCGGTGAAGTAATAACAATGATTTTGGGATGATACTTTTTTGCCTTTTCCATTAAGTCCTCAATATTGCATACATAACTTTCTTCACATTCCTGCACTTCGTATGTAATGCAATCTGCAAATTTTGCATTTGCAACACTCTTATAATAACTCCACCCCGGTGCAGAAACCAATACGGTGTCTCTTTCATTCAAAAGAATACTGAATATTGATTTAATCACCTCTGACGAACCATTATGCATAAATATATTGTTTGTCGATATACCACTTGACGAAGATATTGCATCCAGTAAATAATCCTTATTTGACAAATCATACAATGCCAAATCCTCCTGTGTAATGGCTTTGAGCGCCTCGTAACACTTAGGCGAAGGACCAAACAGATTTTCATTCAAATGAAGCCTGCCGCTAAGCTGCTCTGTCGGAACAGAATGATACGATTTTATATCTGCATATTTTGAAAATGTTTTTATAACTACATTATCGCTGTCTAAATTTTCTTTGATAAACTGCGAAAAACAAGGATCATATTCTTTAATTTCCTCCAAGGTGTCAAACTCAAGAATACTACGTCCGGGGCGTTCCACCTTTTTTAATCTTAAATCCTTAATATGTTTAATATGAAAATCATCCATCAACATATTTCTTGTTTGTAAGTCATCCCATTCTTTCACCATAAAATAACAAAACTTTTCTGAAAATTGTACATTAAAGAAGGCATCACCAATCGTATACCATGCCTTTGCTCCTCCTCTGTGAATTTCTTCTATATATCCTTCACTATCAACCGAAGTCACACAGAATTCGTCACAATATTCTTCTGAGTACACACATGAATAGCAAGATGTATAAACATATTGATGAAATACATTTTCTTCATAGTAATTGTCAGAACATAAAATATATGAATTCTTCATATATGCTTTCGCCGCATACAAAGAAGACATATTATTATATTTGTCATAATCCTCGTTATACACCAGCACAACGCCATACTTCTCCTGAAGATACGCAAATTTCTCTTGCATAAATCCCGTGACAACAATAATCTCTTTGATTCCTGCTGCCAACAGCTGCTCTATCTCCCGTTCTATCAGAATTTCTCCCTTTACCCGAAACAATCCTTTCGGCATCACATTTGAAAGCGGCATACATCTTGCACTGTACCCTGCTGCCATAATAATAGCATTATCTACTCTGTATGGTTTCAAGCACTCCAATTCTTCATCCGACAATACCATACCATCTTCTGACTTTTTTCTTAGTTTTTGAAACTCCAGCTCATTCATTCCTTTAACCTCTTTACAAATCTTTTTATGTTTCTTCTTCCCCAAAGCTAATATACGTACTGGTATGTTTAGGAGTCCTTTCGCTTTCCGGCGGCAGTATCATATAGTTCTTATCAAACAAATAACTTAAATACCCGTCATAATCCGCCGGCGCCAAAAACTTTTCCCCCTCAAATTCCAATTCACAATACTCATCCATCCATTGTCTGAGATACCCTTTCGCTTCCTGCTTATAACCCCATGCAGGCGTTCTTATCAGTCTTGTTTTTTTATCATTATACTGATATGCCAATCTGTCAAATTCTCTAATGGAAGCTTCCCGTGGAATAAGACGCAGAAAATAGTATCCTATTCTTTTCAATTTGTTTGGTTCATGTATCGCACCTACAGGAGAATATGCAATTTTTCTTGCCATAAAACATCTAAAATTATACACCGCTTTCCATACGAACGACTCGGGCATATTATCACAAGGGAATATATCAATAAAGATACCTCTTTTCATTGTGAGCATTTCCTGATTTTTGCGGCTAAAACAGGTGCCCTTTCTAAGAATCCTTGCATATCCCCATCGATAACCAGGATCTGTATGATACGTCTGCAGAAAAAATTTTTCTGAATCAAGCTCATTTTTGCAAATCTCGCAGAACTTATCATAATCTTTTCGAAGCATTCTAATATCAATATCATCGTCCCACGGAATAAAACCCTTATGTCTGACTGCTCCTAAAAGCGTGCCTCCATCCAACTCATAATGAATATTATTTTTCCTGCAAATCCTGTCTGCTTCTTTAAGCATTTCAAGCTCTATTAGCTGGATTTTTCTAATTCTTTCCGGCGTATATTCAAATTCTTCTCGGATATTCTTTTTACACTGCTCTTCCTTCATATGCTAAAAACTTCTCCACAATTTCTGCAATTGCGACCGTCTCCCCACGTGTCAGTTTAAAATCACTCTTATCATTTCCATTAATCATATTTAAAAAATCCTTAATTTCATAACGTAATCCCGTTCCGAGAAACCTTTCCGAATACTTGTCCACCTGTGTCGGATCTTCATAATGAACTTCAAAACAAGTCGTTTTCCACCACGGCGCTTCCACTACAATATATCCCTTTGTTCCCGCAATAAGCAATCGGCCTTCCGCTTTAACACCTAAACCGCATGTGGCAACCGCAATCCCTTCTTGATAAGTCAGCGAAACCTTCGTAAAAATATCAAGTTCATTGTCATCATGTATGCTCTCAAAACGAATATCCTGATAGTCAATACCAAATAACTTAATGATTGGAAGCAGGCAGTAACTGCCAAGTTCTGTAAAACTTCCACCATAACGCTTATCTGTCAGCTCACGATTATTAGGAGATTCTAACTTTGTAAAACATGCATCTATATATTTAATGCGCCCAATTGTGCCAGTACAGGCAATACCCAAAAGTTTTTCAAATCCCGGACAATACGCAGTTTTTATTCCTTCAAACAATATTAATCCGCATTCCTTCGCATAGGCAAACAGTTCCTCTGATTGTGCTTTTTTTAAAACCATCGGTTTTTCACACAGCACATGTTTTCCATGTTTTAAAGCCGCCTTCACATAATCATAATGCGTTTCATGCGGCGACGCCACATACACAACATCAACATCCTTAAAAAAGTCTTCTATTTCTTCATAGAAATCAATCTCCCAATTTTGTGAAAACTTTTTTGCACTCTCCGTATGCGGATTGTATACCCCCTGTACGCTAATGCCGCTTACAAGTTTTACCTCAGGCACAAAGCGATTGGCAATTCTGCCTGTTCCGATTATGCCGATTTTTTGTATTTGTTTATTCTGTTCACGCAGCATGGTGCTGGATATATTTTTTGTTCTCTCTATATAAACTACTTTGCAGTAATTCTGCATATAATCAAACTGTCCAACCCAGTCAGAGCCAACCGTAAAAATATCAATATGGTATTTCTGCACATCGCTGACTTTTTGGCCGCTTGCCTCTTCTATAATGATTTCATCTGCAAAACCGGATTTCCTGACATTCTCAATACGTGTCATCAACGGATCAATAACATTGAGCTTTCCTCTTTCCATATCATATTTCTCGGTCGTTACACCTACAATCAGATAATCCCCGAGTGCCTTTGCTCTTTGGAGAAGGCGATAGTGACCTTCGTGAAAGAGGTCAAATGTTCCATATGTAATTACCTTTGTCATTAAATCCTGCCTTTCACATAGTCATAGACTTTTTTCCCACTTGTCCCATCCATATTGACATTCATTTTAGCAAATGCTTTGAGCTGTCTTTCCCGATTAAATGGATTTCCTGTTATATTGTTATCCAAAAAATCTTTTAATGAATTGAATGCACTCTCATACAAAGCATACGGCATTTGTACTGTCTGCTCTGCAAAACCTGACTCATGCTCTCTCACATCACTATAATCAAATGCTATCTCTACTTCTCTAAACTCCTTAGTATCAATATTGACATCGTATAATTTTCTCTCAGCGGCATCAAATATCTGATGAACCGCACCATCTTGCGGCATCTGCCTTGTAACAAACCCCCCCATACTGCTTGTAAAAAAATATCCATTTTTACCATAATTTTTGAATGTAACCGGCGTTTTCCATTCTTCCATCTTTCCTGTTTTCCTATCTAACGTCAAATACATATTTCCCAAATGCGGCGATAAAATAATATTCTCCCTGCCACTATCATTGGAAACAGCAATATTTCCAAATGGTTTTTCATCACATTCAAATTCATATGGCAATTTAAACGACTTAAATCCTTTTGGTACGTCATTATATTCCTCTGTCTTTCCTGTTTTAATATTCCAACATATAACTGTCGTACCGTTCATCGGCAACATCCACAATTCGTCACCATATGGAACGATTTTCATTGCTCCAACATTACATTTTGAATTACTGCTGACTATTCGGGTTTTTAAAGTATTCATGTCCATAAAAACAAATTGATTATCCACTGGCGACGCAAAGATCAAATCATTTTTATATACCGCCACACCGCCCGAAAGCCATTCACCTCTCACATTCCTTGTATTGAATTGTCTTATTCCATCGACATAGCTGATTTTCTCTGTATCAATGTCAAATCTGACAAGATACGGATATTGGTTCGGAATTAAAAAAATATATTTTTCATTATAGAAGTAGTCATGGAAAGACCACTGTGTAATATACGGTTTCAAATTTATTTTTCTGATTTTTTTATTTTCTATTATAAGAAGATCATTTGCAATAAATGGCAATACATAGATCTTACTCTTTATTTCTACTGCCTTTTTATAATAGTAATTGCCTGAATACTGGCATTCCAAGTTCATATAAAATCTATAATGATATTCATTACCTTCCGATATCCATAATTGGTTATTTTGTGTGATTAGATATTTATCACTCGGCCACATGTCAAACGCATAATAGATCCATGTCCCCCGCCAGTCATCCTTTTCCGGAGGCGTAAGGATATAATTACTAAGGATAAACAGCGGCTTCCCTGTAATGCCAAATAAAGCAATAACACTTGACCCTGCATCGCCTATATAAGCATCAGACAGCGCTATTGTGTGTTCTATGTCAACTGTATTATCAAAAATACCTATTTGCTCTTCTTCAAATTCCTTCCTAAGTGCCTCAAACTGAGGCTTATATTGCTTTCTCATTGCATCAAACGTTGCTCCCAACAATGGATGAGGACGCCACAGAAGACACGCATCTTTCCTTTGTTTAAAAACATCAAATATGTATCGCATCTTTTTTAGAAATATATCTGTATTAGCTAACATTCCTGCAATACTGGTATTATAAAAATATATCTTTTTTCCCGCCATTGACTCTTTCCATTCTATTGACGGTTCAGGTGGGTTTTTACATTTATTTATTACACTATCAAACTTTGGTGAGCCAAACACAAGGAATTTTTTATCATTTATTCGCATATCAAAATATTTTCGATATTCTTCTGACTGTATCACAATATAATCCGCATTCATATATGCCGGACACATTGCCTTTGATTCCGACACCCCTCCCGATGTAACAAAGTATGGAATATATACAAGACAATCCGTAACCTTTTTCATTTTATCCGAATAAAAAAAAGGATGAATGCTCGTAACAAGGTTCATATTATCATAAGGATTATGTATAAAAATCATATCCGGATGATGTATGCCAAAATCAAACTCATCGTACTTCGTAACCGGAACGTAATCTGGGTATTGGTCTGCTTCACAGTGCATTTGTCCGAAACTACCGTCCGGATTTCTATCATAATAGGGAATCGGAATCACATATGTGTCACAATTGGGATCTGCGTCAGCCGCCTGCCATACGCTCTCTAAGCTGTCCCACATACTAGCCTTATATGGAAGGAAAACAGCTTCCTTTCTAAGCGGAATGTCATGTTTTATACTGTTTGACACTTTGATCAGTTTCTGCCTCAATATCTTATGTACTTTGTTTGCATTCGTTTCTTTTCCTTCTGCCAGGTTTTCATGAAGCTGATATGCCAGTTCACAATATTCCTCAAGAACTGATACGGTTTGGTGTCCTTCACCTTCTGTACTTTCAATAAGCGTTCCTATGGAAATTCCGGCATTCTGACAGTCTCTCAAAAGCTCCATCGCAGACTGATTACTGTTTTCATCAACATATTCCTTTATCTGATCATGTGCCTGTTCAAGCTGTTTTACCAATTCATCAATCTGCCTCTTCTGCGCTTTCCTCATATGCTCCCCCACTTATTGGCACCATACATGCCGTTTCTTTATCTCAAAATTCTTATTATTCTCCCCTTATAGTAAATCTATAAACCGTTCCGGTATATTTACCATTTAAAATTATATCGCAACAAAATTTAAACTTTTTATGTCTACATAATTGTATATCGTCATAATTCTATCATATTATAACTTAAATGACAATTCTTTTTTCATCTGATTGGCATTGACGAAAAGGTCTGTAAAAACAAAAAATCTGATGCAAATCATTATTTCTTCCCGCTTTACATCAGATTTTCCATATTTTTCTAATTCCTTTCAGGTCTTATACCTGTTTTTTATTCCTTTCCATCCCAGCAGTACGTACACAGCTTGCACCGCTCCAGCCCCGTCGCGTCAAGCATATCGTCAAGTCTGTTAAACCGAAGGGAAGTAAAATTCAGTTCTTTGCGAATCTCCTCGACCATCGTCTCATACTTCTGCGACTCCGGATCGGCATACTCCTGCAAAATTTCATCCGTGACGTTTCCGTTCTCAAGCCGCTCAATCACGCGCCTTGTAATCAAGTCCATCTCTGACGACGAACGCGAGAAATTCAGATATTTACAGCCGTATAAAAGCGGCGGGCATGCCGGTCGGATATGGACCTCCTTCGCCCCGCTCTGATACAAAAATTCTGTCGTTTCCCGAAGCTGTGTTCCCCTGACAATCGAATCGTCAATCAAAAGCAGACTCTTATCTTTAATTAATTCGTCAACCGCAAGCAGCTTCATCCTTGCAATCAGGTCGCGCTTACTCTGAATGGTCGGCATAAACGAACGCGGCCAAGTCGGTGTATATTTAATAAACGGTCTTGAAAAAGGAATGCCCGACTCATTTGCATATCCAATCGCGTGTGCAATGCCCGAATCCGGCACACCAGCCACGGTATCTGGTTTTACGTTATCACGCTGCGCCATTTTAGCGCCGCAGTTATAGCGCATCTGCTCCACGCTGACGCCTTCATACGAACTCGAAGGATAGCCATAATATACCCACAGAAAAGTACAGATTTTCAAATTCTCGTCATTGGGGTTGGAAAGTGTAAGGCAGTCCTTTTCCGTCACAACGACAACCTCTCCCGGCCCCAGCTCCTTATAGTCACAGTATCCTAAATTTTTGTAAGCAAAATTTTCAAAGGACACACAATAGCCTTCATCCTTTTTGCCAACCACAACCGGCATTCTGCCATGCTTGTCCCGCGCGGCGTAAATTCCCGCTTTATTCATCAATACAATCGAAAGTGAGCCGTCAATGACTTCCAATGCAAAGTTAATACCCTCAATCAGATTTTCCTTGCGGTTAATCAGCGCCGCCACAAGCTCTGTGGCATTGACTTCTCCTCCGCTCATCTCCAAAAAATGCGCATGTCCCACATCAAAAAGACGCTGTATCAGCTCTTCCGTATTGTTAATCTTTCCGACCGTCGTAATCGCATACGTTCCGTGATGGGAACGAATAATCAAAGGCTGCGGCTCATAATCCGAAATACAGCCAATACCATAATTGCCCTGCATCTCATGAACATCCTTGTCAAACTTCGTCCGAAAGGGTGCATTCTCTATATTGTGTATGGCACGGTTAAACCCGTCCTTCCCGTATACCGCCATACCGCCCCGTCTTGTTCCCAAATGAGAATGGTAATCAATTCCAAAAAACAAATCAAATACACAGTCCTGTTGTGATGCTACACCAAAAAAGCCTCCCATATTTACCTCCGCTCCTTCTTCCGGCATTTAAAATCTTCCATATATAATTAAGCCAAAAGAACGGATAATTGTCAACAGCTTTTTATAAACTCAGCACAATCTTACCAAACACCAGTACGATACTGACTGCCGCAAGCAGCGTTCCCATATGCCCGAATTCCTCCCCGCAGCGTTTTCCTCCGTATTTTCTGCGCAAAAAACGTGTTTTTAGCATTAAATAAAGCAAATACATAAGAAATACCCCTGCCATAAAGACAAATCCAAATGGATAGAACGGTATTGTATCCAAAAGCCGCAGCAAAAGTGTCGTATCCAAAAGCCACACCGCGCTGTCGAAAAATGCTGCAAGCCACACCGCGGTATTGATGCCGGTTTTCTTCTTTTGTATGCGTTTATTATCAAATCCGATTTTTATTTTTATCGTGAGCATTGTCCGTATCAAACCCTATCTTTGAATATATGCGGAATAATCCGGCTTTTCTTCCTGATTTTTCATTATCTGCTCCTCATACGCCGCATCATACGTTCCGTAAAAATACACCTCCAAAAGCTCTTGAAAACCGTTCAGCCTTTTAATTCCGTGCGCAATTCCGTGTTCATCAAGGTATCCCGCCTTTTTCCAGTCAAACTCCGTCTGTGCAAAGCTGCAAAGCGTTCCGTCACTCAAATCAATACAGAGTATTCCGTCCCACTCTCCAATCGGCACAAGATCTTTTATACTTTCCAAATCAAGCCCTACCAAGTCCTTGTTGGTGCAGACTTCCCGAAAGCTTTCCATCAACCCGTAAAGATCTTTGAGCGGGTTTTCTTTCGGAAGCGATAGCAGCTCAATCCACCAAAGACCTTTTTCACAGTCCATTCCTGCACGCGCCGTCTCCATACCATCCAATGGAATCGGCGCGCAAATCACCGAAAAGGCATAATAATATGCACAAAGATATGTGCGGAACAGCGTCGGCAGCTTTACGCCAAACCGCTGCTCAAATGCATCAATTTCCGCATCCGTAACCGCAGAAGGTTCAAACATGTGCGGCTTTGCTGCTCCTCTTTGCACAAGCGCCTGAAATGCTCCGTCCACAAAGCGTGATTCTTCTTCTCTTGTCATATGTGTCACTCCCATTTTGTCATACTCTAAGGTGGCAACACTATAACATAAAAAGCCCGCTTTGTTTTACTGCGGGCGAAATTCCTATATGCTACGGCGAAATCCGTTCTTTTTGGGCAGGCACATACAATACTGCCTTTACCCGGAACAGTTGGTTTTCATCTGTTATTTCCAAATTTCCGTCATACTGTTCTACAACATGGCGCACATTTTCCAGTCCTAAACCGTGCTCCAAACCGTCTTTTTTGGTTGAACGGTACTGTCCCTTATACTTATGCACACTGCCCTGATAACTGTTTTCAATTAAAATCAGCAGCATTTCCGGTTTATAGCTGATTCGAACCTTCAAATATTGTTCCGGTGTCTGCTTCGCCGCAAGAATCGCATTATCGAGCAGATTTCCCAAAATGACATTGAGGTCAAACGGCTTTATGGCAAGCTCTCTTGGAATACTTACCTTGCACGAGACATCGCAAAGCTCTTTTTTCGCAAAATCCAGCATCAAATTGAGCAGACTGTCAATATCTGTGTTGCCGCTTGAAACATACTCCCTGGAATAGGTCATAAAGGCATCCATGCTTTTGATATATTCCTTGATTTCGGATGCCTCATCGCGCTCTGCCAAAAACATCAGCTCATTTAAATGGTGCTTTAAATCATGGCGCAGCCCTCTGACCTTCTCTTCAGAGCGTTTCATAACTGCCATTTGATTGGCATACCCTAAAAGCTGTCTTTTTGCACGCTCGCTTTCCGCAAGCCGCCGGCGCAGCCTCCCCGCACGTTCCGCCGCAAACTCTGCCAACTGCTCGCCGAGATACATAAAAATCAGAAACAAAACGCTTTGCGCCGCTGCAAATGTATCTGTGCGCATATTTCTGTCAAAAAGGATCAACAGATACCCTGTAAACAGCATACAAAAAACATAGCTTCCATAAATAAACAGCGCAAGCGAAAGCTTTTTGACAAACGGCGCCTCATACTGCCATGTCAGCAAAAATATCATTAAGAATACGGACAGGCTTTCCCAATGCGCGGGAAGCGACGGTGTGATCGTCAAAAGCCACAGCAGCATCAGCAGATAAACAGACAGTTCCCGCATACGGTTCACATTTGCAGTATCCAAAAAGGAATGCATGTATTTGTAATAGATATAGAGAATCACCTTACTCCCCCCAGTTAAATTCCGCAATCTGCCTGCGGACTTCCTTTCTGTACGGCTGACTGATGCCAAGCTGTGTCCCGTCTGACATTTTTACGGAATCATACTTACAGGAAAGCATATGGTCAAGGTTAATAATATAAGACTGGTGTATCTGAATGAAATTGTCGGGAAGCTGCGGGAGAAGGTCGCGCAGACGCCCATTAAATACAATCGCGGAAGCGGACGTCATAACATTGATTTTTTTATTGTCACTTATAAAACAGACAATATCCTTATATGGTATCGTTCCGTAGTTTCCCTTTGTGCGGTATTCAAAAATCAGCTTGTTCCTGCGGGCAAGCATTCGCGCAGACGCAATCATTTGTGCCACATCCTCATATTTTACGGGCTTTATCAGAAAATCAAGCGGACGTATTTTAAACAGTTCCATCGCATAACTGCTCTTTGCCGAAATATATACAATTCCCATCTCATGGTATTCAAGCTCATTTCTGATATACCGTCCTACCGCAATACCGCTTGTGGTGATAAGCTCAATATCCAAAAACAGCAAATCAAGCGTTGTTTTTGCAAGCGCTTCACAGAGCGCCTCCCCCGTATGCCAAATAAAGGTCTCGAGTGTAAACGTATTTTGCTTTGCATACTCGCAGACCATTTTTTCAATTGCCGTACATGTATTTTTTTCATCGTCACAAATCCCTACCCGGTACACCGGCGTTCCCTCCTGCGTAAAAAAGTTGAGTGTCAGCACACTCAACTTTTATTTATCACTCTTGATCATTTAATCACCATGCCAAGCGTCCCCATAATATATGCGATTTGGCTGTCCACGGTCTTTGCCGATATGCCGATTGTCTGTGCGGCAGCTTTCATTCCCTCCAAGGTATATGCAATATTTTTTGCTGCCTCTTTCGGGCTTTCGCAGACCATCCATTCCTGCGCCACACCGTCCGCAATCAACTGTTCCAACGCTTTTACGGTCTTTACAAAATGGTTCTTTGCAGACATGCCATCCTCCGAGAAGCGATTTTCGAACATATATTCATATCTTGCTGCCGCAAGAGTATCTTTCCGCAAAATTTCTTTCTTCTGCTCGTCAAGATACATAAGCAAAATTTCACCGGGATTGGCGTTCTTAGAGGCAGGAGCATCAAGCACGGACTGAAGTGTTCGGTATTCCCGATCCAGCACTTCCTCAAAAAGCTCTTTGGTGTTTGCAAAATACAGGTAAAGTCCTCCGCGGCTAATACCGCACGCCTCAACGATGTCCTTCATCGTCACTGCCCTATATCCGCGTTTGAAAAACACTTCTCTTGCAGCCTCCAAAATTTGATTTTTTTTCCGTAGTGACTTGTCTCCCATGTCTGCAGCCACGCTCCTCTCCAAGTCCGCCTGTTCTTGCTTTTTACGCGTGCGGATTTCTGATTTCCATCAAGTCCTTTAATTTCAACAGCAGCGCCAAATACACTCCGTTTGCCACACCCTCTGACCATACTGCGCCCTTCACGTCACCGCGAAGCACATATTTGGAAAGAATGTCGCCAAGCACTGATACTTCCTGCAAAGAGCAGGCGTCAATCACCCTTAGTTCATCCCTCGCCGTCTTAATCCGATACCGCGAAAAAGTATATACATAATTGCGGTTTAAAAAATCCGTTGTCCGTATTTCTTTGATGAAACTAAGAAGTGTGGAATCATAGACCGGAACGGGCATTGAACTTTTTTCTATCCCTTCTCCGCTATAGACGCTTGATGCTGCGCTTCCGCTTTTTTTTTCAAGCCACGGAAGGAACTTTAACAACCGTTCCACATCTTCCTTATAGCAGATAATAATTTCTTCTCTTGAAAGTTTCAGGCTTTCCGCCATCTTAAATTCCCCTTTCTCATTTTTCTTTTTGTACTATTATGAGCACAAGTCCGCTTTGCTCTCTTGCGCTCATTATATCATAAATTTTCAATTTATGATCATCATTCGCCGTTCGCAAAATGTACAAGTCCGCTTTGCTCTCTTGCGCTCATTATATCACAATATTTTTTAAAAAGAAACAAATATTGACATATTTTATTGCAATCGCGTGCTCTTACCTGCCTTATAGGCTTCCCTTCGTTCATCGACAATATTCTGATAACCCGCGTCCGCATACTTCTTAGCAAGCTCGTCGTACAGCCGTTCAAAATTCTCCGGTGCGCATTTGGTAATCTGATAACGGTATTGGCGGTACAAATCCAGCAGCGACGACTGATACTCTGCCACAGACTCCAACGCCACCGCAAAATTACAATCCGAAACGGCATACCCTGCCTCCGCGGCTTCAAGCTGTCCGTAATAATTCTCAATCAGTTCCGACGTAAAATCCTGCGGAATATTCTTCGGCGCACTCAACGCCACAATATCCTCAATGCCTCCCGCAATCCGTGCCTCCGTCGTGATACACCAGTAATCTTTGTTGTTGCCGACGCCCTGAATGCATTCGCCCTCATAATTTAAAACAGGTGTCGGAACACCGTTTTGGGCAAGAATGTAATTTTCTCCGGCAATTCCCCACTGCATGGTAAACAGATTTTTGTCCAAAGTCATCCATTCCATATACATCCATGCCGCTTTTATCTGATCTTCATCCGCCTCAGAAGAAAAGCCAACCATCATACCAAACGGATTGTTTGCGCGCAGTGCAGGTACCGTTCCGCCCTCGCGGTCTACGATATTTTTCGTAATTTTCACCGCAAGCTCTCCATTGGGATTATTTTCATAAAATGCATTCACCCAGTCCAAATCCGCCGCCACATATCCCTGATAATAAAGCGTTTTTCCTTTTGCAAAATTGTCTCTCGCCGTTTCCTCATCAATTGTGTCAAACTGCGGCTCAATAAGACCTAAATTGTATTTTTCATTTTCTCTTTTAAGCAGCCTTTTATTCGCTTCGTCTCCAAGCGCAGGAATCGCGTAATCACCGTAACACGCCCAATTTTCTTCATCAAGCGGAAAGGTTCTGTACTCATAATTTCTGTCCATACCCGATCCCGACAGCATTTTCCCGCCGCAAGGATATTTACAGATGTCGCTGTCTTTGAGCTTCAACAACATCTCTTTCTCATCCGCCCAATTATCCGGATATGTTTCATAGCCAATCTGTTCCAACCAGTCTTTTCTGTAAAGCGTCACAAATCCATAGTCCGTATTATAATACGGTCTTTCTGCCAACGCAAAATATGTTTTTCCGTCTAGCCGGGTATAAGAAAGCTGTCCCAAATCAACCATCCGCTGATAATAATTGGGCGCAACCTTCATAAATTCATCAAATTCAAACTCTGCAAGCCACCCTTTTCCTGCCCACTGTGCAAGTTTTGGAAAATCATATTCCATCAAAATTGTCGGCAGCTCCCCCTGCTGTGCAAGCGCCTCATAAGTTGTCAGGACATCCGTTCTGTTTATCGCCGCATACTCTACTGTAATGTTATATTTATCGCCGAAATTTTCCTGAATCCAATCCGTCCAGTAATTCTTTGTGACATCCGGCGCCCCCTCAATATGTCTGTCATATACGGGAATCCTTATTGTCACATTCTCATCAAACGCGCTCCAGCCGTCTATTCCGACCACAATATCGGACAGACTGTAATCCACGTCTGACGGCGGTGCGCTCTTTTCGGTATCGTTTGTGCTTTGCTCCTGCCCTAAATCCGCCTCGGGCAGCTCCTCCTGCTGCTGCCCGCAGCCTGTCAGCAGAAAAACTGTCACGACTATCGTCACTGCACGCAGTGCAAACACGTTCCTCCTAAGCATATTCATAGGCGGCTTCTCCTTAAATCCATATCATACGTTGTATTTCATCCAGTTCATACAAAGCGAAACCCACTGTTCACATTGCGGCTCCACCGCATTCTTGTCAAGCATCGTCGTCTCCTGCGTGGCAAGGGAAAGCCCGTGAATGCCGTGCGGAAATACATGATACTCGAAGCTTACGCCTGCCTCCCTTAACGCCTTGGCGAATAAAAGTGAATTTTCAAGCGGTACGGAAGCATCCTCACAGGTGTGCCACATAAATACCGGCGGCACCTTATCCGTCACCTGATTTTCAAGACTTAAAAGCGCAGTCAGTCCCGCCGATGCATGTTTTCCCATCAGACGCGCAAACGACGGTTCATGAGCGTGTTCACCCGACGTAATCACCGGATATGCCAAAATCAGCCCATTGGGCTTATAACAGCTTTTGCTCATGCACACCAAATCCGAAAGCCACTGCCTGTCCCAAAAGCATCCAAGGCTTGCCGCCAAATGACCGCCTGCGGAAAAGCCTGCCACGATCACTTTATCCCGGTCAATTGCATACGCGTCCGCATGTTCCCGAAGATATGAAACTGCCCACGCAAGCTCCATAATCGGCAGCGGATGCTCCATGCCGTCGCCCACAACGTCGTACTGAAGAACCGCTGCGTGACAGCCTGCCGCAAGAAACTGAAAAGCAATCGGCTCCCCTTCCCGGACAGATATATGCTCATAGCCGCCGCCCGGACAAATCAATATGACCGGACGTTTCCTGTCACCGTACATTTGCGGATAACTCTCCTGTATATAGAGCGAAAGCCGCGCTTTCACTGCATCCTTTACATCCACCTTTATCTGTTCAAATTTCATAACACTCTCCCATTTCTGCCTAATTATAAAGCACCGATCTTCCTTTTTGCGCTACCGCAATATAAGTTTTCCCTTCATTTAACTGTATCTCGTTTCCGAAATCGTCATAGTAAACGGTAGGCAGATAATCGCCCATTTTCTGCCATGTTACATGGATACACTTACCCTTTGTAAAATAATAGCCGTCCTCCGTGTTGTCAATATTTTGAAAAGCAAGGTATCCCTTATCATCCAAACGTACCCACTTTGTATTCTGTACAATGACATTTGCAAATTTAAGCTGTTCTCCGTTCAAGCCGTCCGTCTGCGGTTTTCCATGAATGGATTTATAGTACAAACCGTCCGCAGGATTATAGACGAACGCGCTCTTTGTGTACGTATAAATCTGCGACAAATCAATGGCATTTGCCGTTGCTGCCGCCGCGCCGTACTGTTCCAGTGTATTAATGCCCTGGGCAAATGTAAAATGCTTTGGATTATAAACACCCTGCCTTATGTTCAACGGATAGCCAAGCTGCGCGCATGCATTGACAATGCCCGGTGCGCTCGTATATGCGTTGTGCGGCGCTTTTCTGTCCGTCGTCCTGAAAAACGCTTCAGCTCCCGGCGTTCCTCCGGCGACACCGTACTGCTGCGCCCCGGTAATATTGTTTATATCAGGCGCCGTTATTCTGTCCTTCATATAGACAACGCCGCCAAAATGGACCAAAATCGGGTCCCATTCCGTAGCCTCGGGCAGATAATAAGCACGGCAGCTTCTCACGTTTCCGATTTTTGGAAGCCCTGTCCAATCGTCAATGATTGCCATCTGCCTTGAAATCTCGCCCTCTTCCATAATCTCATACAAAATCTTGGCATTGCTGATACCATAGGAAGGCTGCGCTATCCTGTCGGTCGGCATCATGACTGCAATGGGTCTGACGCCCGCCTGCTCTGCGGGTATCCACTCGTTTGTATACACACTTCTGACAAATCCTGCGGCCGCATAAGCCTCCTCGGGTGTCGGCTGCGGTAAAACCTGCGGCACAGCCGCCTGTGCGGCTTCCTCCGCCGCATATACCACTGTCTCCTTCGCAAAGCCTGTACCCGAAAGCGATACTGCCACTGCTGCCGCAAGCGCTGCCGCCGTTATCTTCTGAATCCATCTTTTTCCTCTCATTGCTAAAAATCCTCCATTTCTGTTTCTGTTGCATTGCTCCTCATATTCTATCATAATACATCTTACCAAAATAATACAATGATTTTTTCCTGAAAACACGGTATAACCGCTTAACAGTAACTAATTCTCCCTGTGATCCGATGAAAATCTTATCTTTGCATGCGCCGTCACGGCAGTTTCATCAATGTGCTCCTCGCTCCTGTAACGTTTGATTTCCGCCAAAAACCGCGCTCCGTACTTCTCATATTTTACCTCGCCCACACCGCTAATCTGCATCATCTGCTCTTTATTCATTGGCAGATACATACTCATTTCCTTTATCGTTTTATCCGTAAAAATCACATATGCCGGCACACTGCTTTCTTTGGCAAGCCTGTTTCGAAGCAGGCGCAGGCTGTCATAAAGTTTGGGATTTTGGGAGGACGGTCTTTTTACCGGCTGCGGCTTCTTCAGTTTCACCTTCGCATCGTACAGCGGGTTTTTATCCAACATCTGCTGATATTCCTGCGCTTCAAGCTGTTTCAGACAGTTCCCGCAGTTTCCGCAAAAGGAATCCGCCTTCTCCCCAAAATAATTAAGCATATATTTCCTGTAGCAGTACCTTGTATGACAGTAAAATGTCATTTGTTTGAGCCGTTCCCTGTCTTTTTCCAAAACCTGCTCCAGCTGCACTTTATCCAGTTCCTCATTCTCACGGTTATTTTCGATAAAATACCGGTTTGTATGCACGTCCTGCGGATTGTAGATTAAATAACATGCTGATTTTTCTCCGTCGCGTCCCGCACGTCCCGCCTCCTGATAATAGCTTTCCATATTTTTCGGCATATTGTAATGAATGACAAACCGTACGTCGGGCTTGTCAATTCCCATTCCGAACGCATTTGTCGCAACCATAATACGCACCCTGTCCGAAGTAAACGCATCCTGATTGCGCACCCGCTCCTCGTCCGTCATACCCGCATGGTATTTTGCCGCCTCAATGCCCCTGTCAGCAAGCAGTCCATATACTTCCTCGACAAGCTTTCTCGTGATGCAGTAGATAATCCCGCTCTCGTCATAATGCTCGCGCAAAATGGCAAAAAGGGCAGCTTTCCGGTCCTTTGCATGTTTCACAAAAAAAGAAAGGTTTTCCCGGTCAAAACCTGTCGTCACAATTTTCGGGTCTTTCAGTTGTAATATTTTCATGACATCATTGCGCACTTCTGCCGTCGCTGTCGCCGTAAACGCGCCAAGCACGGGACGTTTTTTCAGCTTCTGCACAAAATCCACGATTTTTAAATAACTTGGCCTAAAATCCTGCCCCCACTGTGAAACACAGTGCACCTCGTCCACGCTGATAAATGAAATATCGGCATGCACGGCAAAATCAAGAAAAGACTCCGTAAGCAGTCTCTCCGGAGCCACATAAATAATCTTATATTTTCCGTTTTTTGCAAATTGGAGCGCTTTCAAATACTGTCCCTGCGTCAGCGAGCTGTTGAGATATGCCGCATACACACCTGCCTGATTTAACGCCGCCACCTGATCCTTCATCAGACTGATCAGCGGCGAAATCACTAAGGTAATGCCGGAAAGCATCAATGCGGGAATTTGATAACACATCGATTTCCCCGCTCCCGTCGGCATAATGCCAAACGCGTCCTGACCGTCTAAAACCGCATCAATCACCGTTTCCTGCCCGCTTCGAAAGGAATCGTAGCCAAAATATTTTTTCAATACATCGTATTTTGCCTCATATTTATCATTCATTTGTTGTCTTACTTTCTATTTTACTTTCTGTCTTTTTTGTAGTCTACGGCACGGCGCAGCTTTGCTTTGAGCCGCTGCAGCGCATTATCGGTCGATTTTTCATCTCTTGCGAGTACCTTTGCGATTTGGGAATAACGCATTCCCGTAAGATACAAGTCAAGCACCTGCTTTTCAAAACCGCTTAGTTCCTTATCGATAATCGCCTCAATATGCGCCACGTTTTCCTTGTCGATAAACAGTTTTTCGGGGTCCGTTTCCACCTCTGACACAAGAATGTTCACAAGCTGCGTTCCCCGCTCGTCGCTCTCTGGCTCCGCCATGCTCGCATACAGCGATATATAGGTGTTAAGCGGCGCATGCTTCTCCCGTCTTGAAGCCTGTACTGCATTGTACATCTGTCTTGAAATACACAAATCGGCAAATGTATAAAAGTTTGCGTCGCGCCCCGCGTCATAATCCCGTATCGCCTTAAACAGCCCAATCATGCCCTCCTGTATCAGGTCGTCATTATCCGCGCCTAAGATGTACATGGATTTCGCTTTTTTGCGTACAAGGTTTTTGTACTTGTCCATAATAAAATCCGTAATTCCGTTTTCGCCCTGCCGCAGCCGGTCAATCAGCTCCTCGTCTGATAGTCCTTTATATTTTTCCGTCACTTCATCCTCCCCATAAAGAATGCCGCTGCCTCACGATCTCATAGGCAAGCACGCCTGCCGCCACCGATGCGTTCAGGGAATCAATGTCCCCTTTCATCGGAATGGAAGCGACGAAATCGCACCGCTCTTTTACAAGCCGTCCCACGCCTTCCCCCTCATTTCCGATGACAAGTCCGATTGCTCCCTTCAAATCAAGCTGATACATGGAAGTGCCGTCCATATCCGCGCACACAAACCACAATCCCTCTTTTTTCAAATCCTCCATTGTCTTGGAAAGATTCGTCACTCTTGCCACGGGCGTGTAATTCAATGCGCCCGCGGATGCCTTTGCCACCGTCGCAGTCAGCCCTGCGGCACGGTTTTTTGGAATAATCACGCCGTGCGCACCTGCAAGATTTGCGGTTCGGATAATCGCTCCCAAATTGTGGGGGTCCTCAATATTGTCAAGCAGTATCACGAAGGGCGGCTCGTTTTTTTCCCGCGCCGCGGCGAGAATATCCTCCACCTGCGCATACTCGTATGCTGCCGTGTATGCAATCACACCCTGATGCTTTCCCGTCTCGCTCAACTGGTCAAGACGCTCATTTGTCACAAACTTAACAATCGTGTCATGCTTTCTTGCCTCACGCTTAATCGTCTGAATTGGTCCGTCCTGCGCCCCATCCAGTATAAAAAGCTTATCAATCGGTTTTCCTGCACGAAACGCCTCTATCACGGCATTTCTGCCCTCTATCGTAAATTCTTCGTATCTCATACCTTATTCCTTTTACAGTTCAATCTCCGCAAGGTCCAACGCCCTTTTTACAATTACAATCACCCGTTCCATATTGTCCGCTAAAAAAAGATACCCGCAAAGCGCTTCAAACCCCGTCGCTTTCTTGTAATCCGAAAGGCTTGCATTTTTTGCCATAGAATGAATCTTTGCATTTCTGCCGCGCCGGTAAATATCCTGCTCCTCTTCGCTCAACTCCTCATAAACGGCGTCAAGCATCTTTGCCTGCGTTTTTGCACAGACAATTTTCGCCTTATGCTTATGCAGTACGTTTGCGGGACGCTGTCCCTGCTCCACAATCGCTGTCCGTATGATAATCTCAAACACGGCATCACCGATATAGGCGAATGTGAGCGGAGAATACGTCCTAAGGTCCGTTTTTCCCCCGCCAAATGAAGCGCGTATTTCCGAAAGTATATCTCCCATATGAATGGTCCTTTCCAACCTTCCTGTAAGTTCTTAAATTTTTTTCCACTTCACGCCCTCGCGCGTATCCTCAAGCGCAATGCCTTTTTCCAAAAGCTCGTTTCTGATTGCGTCTGCCTTTGCAAAATCCTTCTCTTTCTTTGCCGCCTTGCGCTCCTCAATTTTTGCAAGCACATACGCCTCAAGCGCGGCATCCACTGTACTGTCCGCCTCCTTTGCGGCATGCGCCGTCGTAAGGTCAAGCGAAAGCACCGCGTCAAAGCTTTGTGCAAGCGCATGCTTTGTCGCGTCTGACATCTCGTCTTTGAGCATGTCATAAAGTACGGTAATTGCCATTGACGAGTTCAAATCGTCACAGAGCGCGTCCTCAAACTTTCTTCTGTACAAGTCAAATTTCTCTTTATCAACTGCTCCCTCCTTGTCAAGGGTCCCGATTTTTTTCACAAGCTTGTCGTACGCCGCACTCATATTATCAAGCACCTCAAAGGAAAACTCCAACGGCTTCCTGTAATGCGACTGAAGACAGAAAAAGCGGTATACCAAGGGATTATAGTTCTTTTTTTCCAAAAGGGATACCGTAAGGAAATCCCCCTTTGACTTGCTCATTTTGCCGGATTTATCGTTTAAATGGTGCACATGAAACCAATAATTGCACCACTTATGCCCTACATAAGCCTCACTCTGCGCAATCTCATTTGTGTGGTGCGGGAAAATATTGTCCACGCCGCCGCAGTGAATATCCATATACTCGCCCAAATGCTTCATGCTGATGCACGAGCACTCAATATGCCAGCCGGGATACCCCATGCCCCACGGGCTATCCCATTTTAATTCCTGCGCGTCAAACTTTGACTTTGTGAACCAAAGCACAAAATCGCTCTTATTTTTCTTGTTGGCGTCCTCTTCCACATCATCGCGCACGCCGACCAAAAGCTCTTTCTCGCTCTGACTCGAAAATACATAATAATCGTTTAACTTTGATGTGTCAAAATAAATGTTTCCGCCGCTTTCATACGCATATCCTTTTTCAAGCAGCGCCGTAATCATATGGATAAACTCCGCAATACAGTTGGTCGCAGGCTCCACCACATCAGGCGTCTTGATATTGAGCTTTTTGCAGTCGCTAAAAAACGCATCCGTATAAAATTTGGCGATTTCCATGACGGACTTATGCTCACGCTTTGCGCCCTTTAGCATCTTATCCTCGCCTGTATCCGCATCGCTTGACAAATGCCCCACATCGGTAATATTCATAACGCGTTTCACGTCATAACCGATATAGCGCAGCGTCTTTTCCAGCAAATCCTCCATAATATAACTTCTCAGGTTTCCGATGTGTGCAAAGTGATAGACGGTGGGTCCGCAAGTATACATTGTTACCTTCCCGTCCTCATTCGGAATAAACTGCTCTACCTTTTTGGTAAGTGTATTGTAAAAGGATAATCTGTTTTCCATTTTTGTCGCTTTACTCCTTTCAAAGTCCGCAAATTTGTGCCGGGGCACGAATTTCCCAAACGAACTTGTTCGTTTTATTTATGTATTTCCATCTGTATTTTCCATTGTTTTACGTAATTGTTTCATCTCTTTTTCAAGCTCAATAATCCGGTTTGCCAGCTGTGAATTTTCGTATTGCAGCGTCCGGATGTCCTCATTTACGGGATCAGGAAGATCAACCTGATTTAAGTCTTCGCGGACTAACTTCTGATTGTTGTGCCGAACTACTCTGCCCGGCACGCCGACTACCGTACAGTTTGGCGGCACCTCCTCAATCACTACGCTTCCCGCGCCGATTTTGGAATTTTCGCCCACCTGAAAAGAACCGAGCACCTTTGCACCGGCACTGATCATCACATTGTCACCGATTGTCGGGTGGCGCTTGCCGTGTTCCTTTCCCGTACCGCCAAGCGTCACGCCCTGATAGAGCGTGACATTGTTTCCCACAACGGCCGTCTCTCCGATAATTACGCCGTTTCCGTGGTCGATAAAAAAGTTTTCCCCAATCGTGGCTCCCGGGTGAATTTCAATCCCCGTCTTTCTGACGGCGCGCTGCGAAATCCACCTTGCAAGGAAAAAGTGTCCGTTCTTGTACAGCCTGTGCGCTACCCTGTAATGGAGCATAACCTTAAAACTCGGATAGAGAAAAACCTCCATATTGGAGTGAATTGCCGGATCACGCTCCCGAATGACCTTGATTTCATTTTTGATATTTTTAATCAGTCCCATTTTGCATTCCTTCTGACAAATGTTATTTTTCAATATTTACGGCTGTATTCAGCGCAATCTCCATCATTTGTGTAAAGGAATTCTGCCGCTCCTCGGCAGTCGTTTCCTCACCGGTTACAAGACTGTCCGAAACGGTAAGGATTGCAAGCGCATTTTTACCGCAGCGCGCCGCGTTCATATAGAGCGCCGCAGCCTCCATCTCCGCGCAGAGCACGCCCATCTTCTGCCAGCCTGCATTCGCGTCCTTGCTGTCATTATAAAACACATCTGACGAAAGGATATTTCCCACGTGATAGTTTGCCCCGGCTGCATCAGCCTGCGCAATCGCCTCTTTCATCAGCGGATAGCTTGCAATCGGCGCAAACGTACCGCCAAGTCCGTACTGGCTTGCATAGTTTGAATTGGTACATGCCCCCATGCCAATCACAATGTCGCGCACATGCACGTGCTCCTGCATTGCGCCTGTTGAACCAATCCGCATAATATTATCCACGTTGAAAAAGTTGAACAGCTCATACGTGTAAATTCCTGTCGTCGGCATTCCCATGCCGCTTGCCATAACACTCACCTTCGTTCCTTTATAGGCGCCCGTATAGCCCTGTATTCCTCTGATATTATTTACAAGCTGCGCATTCTCCAAAAAATTCTCCGCAATAAATTTCGAGCGCAGCGGGTCTCCCGGCATCAGAACCGTCTTTCCAAAAGCGTCTGCCTCCGCGTTAATATGTGGTGTTGTAATCATTGACATAACATATTCCTCCATTCTCTCATCTGTATCTTTATTTTGTAAAAAATTGCAACAGTGTAAATCATTGGAACAAAAAGCAAAGCGGCACCCGATTTTTATTCGTAGATAATCTGTGATTTCTTACATCCGCCGCAGCCTTCGCAATCCTGCGCCGCTGTTCGTTTCGAAGTTTCCATTGTCGCCATCTCCCTTGGACTTGTGAGCATGCAGACCGCCTGTGCCGAAATACCCCTGCCCTCACCCGTAAAGCCAAGACCTTCCTCCGTCGTCGCCTTTACGTTAATCTGATCCAACGTTAAATGCAGCGCGTTTGCAATATTTTCCCTCATTTTATCAATATGCGGACGCATTTTCGGCGCCTGCGCAATAATCGTGGCGTCAATGTTTTCGATAAAAAACATGTTTTCCTCTAACAGCGCGCCCACCCGCTCCAGCAGTACAAGGCTTGATATGCCTTTGTACGCAGGGTCGGTATCAGGAAAATGTTTCCCGATGTCCCCAAGCGCCGCCGCGCCCAAAAGCGCGTCGGATATTGCATGGAGCAGCACGTCTGCATCTGAATGTCCCAACAGCCCAAGCTCATACGGAATTGCCACACCGCCGATAATCAAATCCCGTCCTTCAACCAAACGGTGTACGTCATACCCCATTCCTATTCTCACAAAAATTACCCCCTGCCAGTTTTTTCAAATTTGGGCATAAGCACAAATTTGTTGTTTGAAATTTTAATTTTCAACCTTATCACCTATTAGGTATCACTAACTTATCGAATCCTTCAAGCAGCTCCAGCACAATATCATAGAGTCTGTCGCAGTCGCCTTCCCGCACGCCTTCAATATTTAACGGCATCTGCGGATCGTGCAGCGACATGCGCAGCAAAAGCCACCCCTTTACCTCGTCCGTATCAAACGTAATCCGAATGCCCTCATACGAATTGGGCGCAATCTGAAAACCTTTTGCCTTCGCCCTTTCCTCGAATGTATTCAGTGCATTTTGTCCATATTCCTTAAAATTGTCGTCATCAATCTTAAAACGGTATTCCCGCTCCTCAAATCCCTTCTCAAGCGTCTCGATAAACGCCGCGAGCGGTTTGTTCTGCTTCGCCGCCTTTGCCAGCGCAATCAGAAGCTTCACTGCCATATACGCTCCATCGTCAAGGAAATAATTCTCACTCAGCGCACCATGTCCCGATGTCTCAATCGCAAGCGGCGAAACGGTTCCCGCATTGTTCAGGCGAATAGACTCGTTAATGACATTTTTATAACCGCGCATATAACGGTGATGTTTCATGCCGATGCTCTCGATAAAACGCGTCAGACGGTCGCTTGTGACCGAATCCGTGACAATCGTGCCGCCCGGATAATCCTCCGCGATAATCGCCGTCATCATCGCAATAATCGCGTCACGGTTTACCTCGTCGCCGTTTGGAAGAACCGCCGACATACGGTCAACGTCCGTATCAAAGATAATACCCAAATCCGCCTGATTGCCAAGCACCGCCTGTCGGATGGACTCCATCGCCTGCTTATTTTCAGGGTTCGGAATATGGTTTGGAAAGTGTCCGTCCGGCTCCAAAAACTGGCTGCCCGACGTATCCGCACCAAGCGGATTTAACACCTTCTCCACAAAAAAGCCGCCCGCGCCGTTTCCCGTATCGACTACGATATGTAAGCCCGCAAGCGGCTTATCATAGTCTGCGGCATTGATACTCTTTCTTATCTTATCCTTTAAAAAATCACAATATACCGAAATCGAGTCTGCTTTTTCCACACCGTCAAGGCTTGCCTCCTCAACCGAAAGCCCTGACGCCGTTTCCAAAATCTTTGTGATGTCGTCATGCTCCAGTCCGCCGTCCCTGTCAAAGAATTTGTATCCGTTTCTGTTAAACGGAAGATGGCTTGCCGTAATCATAATCGCACCGTCAAATCCAAACTCGTCAAATACCGTCGTCATAAACATCGAAGGCGTCGATACCAGTCCGCATGCATAGACCTTTGCACCTGTCGCCGCAATGCCCTTTGCCGCTGCCGAAAACAGGCTGTCCGCCGTAATGCGCGAATCATGACCGATGCCAATCCGAAGCTCCTGCGGTTTCTTTCCCTTTTTTTCGGCAAGCCATCTGACAAAACCGCCGCCGATACGGTTTCCTGCTTCCTCCGTAAGATTGACGTGCTCTCCTTCCACGCCCTCGCATGCAATTCCTCTAATATCGCTGCCGTTTTGAAGCTTTTTGATATCCGCCATGATAAATCTCCTCCATTTATTTTATTTGTTTCTATACTACCATAAACTACGGCAAAAGGAAACAAATTTTCCCAATCAAAGCCAGTCGTTCCAAAATTTTTCCACGCGTCCCGCAATTTTGTCAACGCTCACAATCTCATAGCTGCTCCATTCCCTCGGAAACATGCGCCGGTACGAATATTCCAAAAACCGCTCGTCCAAAAGCGCCACGATCCCCACATCTTCCGCCGTGCGGATCACACGCCCCGCCGACTGCAGCACCTTGTTCATGCCCGGATAGCGGTATGCGTAGTCAAAACCATTGTCACCCTGTTCGTCAAAATACTGCTTCAAAAGCTCCCGCTCACAGCCTACCTGCGGAATACCGGTTCCCACGATAAACGCACCAATAAGACTGTCATGCTTTAAGTCAATGCCCTCCGAAAAAATACCGCCCATCACACAAAAGCCGATTAAAATCCCATAATCCGCATTGCCCCGAAACCGCAGCAGAAATTCCTCACGCCTTGCCTCGCTCATATAGTCCTCCTGCACAATGCACTCCATAAATTCCGCGTCGAAAAACTCCTCCATAAAGCAATCGTACACACGCTCCAAAAATAGATGCGACGGCAGAAACACCATATAATTTCCATACCGCTGGCACACCGTTTCATAAATATAACGGGCAATACGGCGAAATTCATCGCCGCTCCTTCTTGTGTATTTGCTCGTAACGTCATTGGCAATAAAAAGCGCCTTCTTCTCCTCACGAAACGTCGATTTCGCATAGACCTCATAGTCTTTTTCTTCGCCGCCGAGCAACCGCTTATAATACTGGATTGGCAAAAGCGTCGCAGAAAACAGGATACTGCTTCTTCCCTTCTGCATACAAGCCTTTAAGTTTTCGGCAGGGTTGACGCAAAAGAGCTTGAGCATAAAATCACCGTCGTCCATCAGTTGACTGTACACCACATAATTGCCGTCCATAATCTCATACATATTTAAAAAATGGGACATTTCAAAATAAAATTCCAAAATTTCTTTCTTGTCGGGAAAGTTGTCATGCTCGTCCAAAAAATCATCAAATGCCGCATACACGCGTGTAAGAGCATTGACAAATCCGTCAATGCCCTCCTGCTTTTGATAATCCTCACACTGTCTTTTCATTGCCAAAAGCTCCTTATTGCATTTGTCAAGAAGCTTCGCCGCCTTCGGAGCCATATCCTTAATCAGGCGTTTCACGGATAAAAACGCATTCTTGAACAGCGCCGCGCTGTACATCTCCCTGCCCCGCTCCAGTAAATTGTGCGCCTCGTCAATCAAAAATACATAGTCTTTTCCCGCCTGATTTTCATCGAAAAACCGTTTGAGATACACGCGCGGGTCAAAGACATAATTATAATCGCAAATTACCGCATCGGAAAAAAGACTCATGTCAAGACTCAGCTCAAACGGACAGACCATGTGCTTAACTGCATATTCCTTAACCTTCTCCCGCGTAAAATGGTCCTCATGTATCAAAAGGTCATACATCGCATCATTAATTCTGTCATAGTGCCCCTTGGCGTAAGGACAGGCGTCCGGATTGCACTCCGCCCCGCCTTCATGCACGCACGAAGGCGTTCCCTCCTGCTGCGCTTCTTTCAGAAAACAGATTTTATCCCGTGCCGTCAGCACAACCGTCTTAATCTGCATCCCATGTTCCTGCAAAAGTCCAAAACACTCCTGCGCCACCGTGCGCGTAATCGTCTTTGCCGTCAGATAAAAGAGCGTTTCCGCCATCCCCTCTCCCATTGCTTTTAATGCGGGGAATACTGTGGATATTGTCTTTCCCACCCCCGTGGGCGCCTCCAAAAACAGCTTTCTTCTGTGATAAATTGTCTGATACACATACGTGACAAGCTCTTTTTGCCCATCCCGGTACGAAAACGGAAACGAAAGGTTTTTTATGGATTCTGTACGGACCTTTTCCCACGCAAAGCGAAAATCCGCCCATTTCTTATACTCCATTAAAAGATTATCAAACCACTCCTCCAACGCGGCAAACTCGTATGTTTCCTTAAAATATTTCGTCTCCTGCGTCTCAATATTGCAGTAAGTCACCTGTACGCCAATTGCGGGAAGGCAGTTTTCCTTCGCGTAAATATATGCATAACACTTTGCCTGCGCCATATGAACGCCCGCTGCCTCATGAATGCGCTTCAGTTCCCGATAGGTGCTCTTGATTTCATCAATTACCACCTGCGTTTCGCCGTGCGCTGCGCGCTCATTGCCGAAACTTCCATAGTCGTAATCTATAATCCCATCGGCTCTTCCCTCCACCACAATCTCATAACCGCCTGCGTCCCATGCATATTTTAATCCAACCTCCGCATGATACTCACTGCCCATTGCGCGTTGTATCATCCGATGAATGCGGCTGCCTTCCTGCATTGCATTGTCTGAACCTGCCGATTTTCTGTTGTCAATGTCGCCCTCTCGCAGAATAAACTCCACAAGCTGCCTGACCGGCACATGTATTTCCATTTATAAAACTGCTCCTTTCACAATGCTGCCGGATGAACATTTTCGTTTTCAATCTGTTTTTAATGTACGCATCGAATTCAAAATCGCAATCACGGCAACGCCAACATCCGCAAACACCGCTTCCCACATGCTTGCCATGCCAAGCGCGCCAAGCAGCAGCACCAACGCCTTTACGGCAAGCGCAAACACAATATTCTGCTTTACAATCCGAAGCGTCTTTCGCGCAATTCTTACCACCGCGGCAATTTTTCTTACATCGTCGTCCATAAGCACCACGTCCGCAGCCTCGATTGCGGCATCGGAACCCATGCTGCCCATCGCAAAACCAATGTCCGCCCGCGCAAGCACCGGCGCGTCGTTAATACCGTCGCCCGCAAATGCCAAACGCTCATTCTTGCCGCAGCTGCTTAACAGCGCCTCCACGCGTGTCACCTTATCGGCAGGCAGAAGCTGTGCATGAACTTCATCAATCCCAAGCTCCCTTGCCACCGCCTCGGCAGCCGCTGTCCGGTCTCCTGTCAGCATCACGCACTTTTTCACGCCGACTGTTTTCATATCGGCAAGCGCCTCACGCGCGCCTTCCTTAACGGTATCCGAAATCACCACCGCACCTGCATACACGTTATCACATGCCACATAACAGACCGTACCACTCTCCATAACGGATGTATTATCTGTTTGGATTCCGTTCGCCTTCATTAATTTCTCATTTCCGATAAGCACGTTCCTGCCGTCCACCGCAACGCAAATCCCATGTCCTGCCTGCTCCGCGGCATCCTCCACACGGCTTATATCAATCTCGTTGCCGCTTTGTTCCAAATACGCCGCCCGAACGGACTCCGCAATCGGGTGGTTGGAATACCCTTCCGCGTGTGCCGCAAGCTCCAAAAGCGACGCCGCCGTAAATCCGTTTTCCGGATAAAGCCCTGTCACCTTAAATTCGCCCTTTGTAAGCGTTCCGGTCTTATCAAAGACGATTGTCGTCATTTCCGCCACCGCCTCAAGATAATTACCTCCCTTTACGAGCACGCCAATGCGCGACGCCGCGCCGATTCCGCCGAAAAAGCCAAGCGGAACGGAAATCACAAGCGCACACGGGCACGAGATTACAAGGAAAATACAAGCCCTGTGAACCCATTCACTCCAGCCTCCCCCAAAAAGAAGCGGCGGCAGGATTGCCAGTATCACGGCTGCAATCGTGACAATCGGCGTATAATACCTTGCAAACTTTGTGATAAAATTTTCGGCTTTTGCCTTGTTTGAGCTTGCATTCTCCACAAGCTCCAAAATCTTTGAGACGGTCGAGTCGTCAAACTCCTTCGTCGTGCGCACCTTTAAGGTACCGCTGCCGTTCACGCAGCCGCTGATGATTTCCTCACCTGCTGCCGTCCTTCTTGGCACGGATTCCCCTGTAAGCGCCGCCGTATCAATTAGCGACTCGCCCTCAAGCACAATACCGTCAAGCGGCACGCGCTCTCCCGGCTTTATCACGATAACGCTTCCGACTTCCACATCGTCCGGATCAACCTGCGTCAGCGTTCCGTTCTCCTCAATGTTAGCATATTCCGGGCAAATATCCATCATATCCGCAATTGACTGACGCGATTTTCCCACTGCATAGCTTTGAAACAGTTCACCCACCTGATAAAAAAGCATCACCGCAGCAGCCTCCGAAAAATCACGCGCCCCGAACGCACCAAACGTCGCAAGCATCATTAAAAAGTTTTCATCAAACACCTGCCCGTGACGAATGTTTCTTGCCGCCTTTCCTATAATATCATAACCGATAATCAGATACGGCACTGCAAAGAGTACAAGCTGTACCCATATGTTTTCGGGCAATACACCAAAATGTTCACACAGCATAAGCGCCACTAACAATACAAAAGAAATGATAATGCGCAATAGCATCTTTTTTTGTTTTTTTGTCATAATTCTCCCTCCGTTCCACATCATTTTTATATGATAAAGCCCTAAGCCCATATTATTCAGGCTTAGGGCAGATTGAACAATTGTTTGATAATCATTTCACAATATAGGCTTACAGCAGAATTTTACAATCCGGCTCCACCTTTGCACATACCGCCTGAACCTCTTTCATAATTGCGTCGAAGCGGTCGTCAACGGCGTCAATTGTCATTTTCTGCGCCAAAAAACTAACTGATGCGTCATTCACGCCGTCAATCTTCTTGATTGCGTCCTCCATTTTTGCCGCGCAGTTTGCACAGTCCAAATCCTCAAGCTTAAATTTCTTTTTCATATCTTTATTTTCCTTTCTGCATTTTATTTTTTTATATCTTCTTCAATATGGTCGCGCCCCTGTGCGATAATGCTGCGCACATGGCTGTCGGCAAGCGAATAAAAAATGGATTTCCCCTCACGCCGGTTCGTCACAAGCTTTGACTGCTTCAATACCTTGAGCTGGTGGGATATTGCCGACTGCGTCATATTTAAAACTTCTGCAAGGTCGCATACACACATCTCCGACTCAAAAAGTACAAACAAAATCCTGAGCCTTGTCGCGTCCCCAAATACCTTAAATAAATCGGACAAATCTGAAATTTCCTGCTCATCAGGCATCTTTCCGTCTACCTTCTGCAACAGTTCGTTATGAATCAAATGCTCCTCACAACACTCCGCTTCATACATGTTTTGTTCTGCCACACATTCACCGCCTTTACTTATTTTTACAACGCACATTCATATGAACAATTATTCATATGTTTATCATAAAACAATGCCTGACGTTTGTCAAGCACTGTTTTAAAAATTGTTTTATTCTTTTTATATACGAAATCTTCCCATCAGATCCACCATCGAATCTACCTGCGACTTTAACTCCTCGCCGATTGCCGCCGTCTCCTGCGACGTTGCGGAGTTGTTGTCCACAAGCCCTGCAATCACGTTGATACCGTCATTGATATGTACAATGCTGTCCACTTCCGACTTGAGCTTCTCAACAATCCCGTTGATGCGTGACGCCGTTTCCTCAGCGCCCATCTGTACATCCTCCATACACTCTGCCGATTCTTTTGCAATACGCATACCTGCATCAACCGCCTGTGTTGTCCGCTCAATCAGTTCACTTGTCTGACCTGCCGCCTCAAGCGACGCCTCAGCAAGCTTTTTCACCTGTTCCGCAACCACGGCAAAACCTCGTCCTGCCTCTCCTGCCCTCGCGGACTCTATGGATGCATTCAGGGAAAGCATCTCAATCTCGTCGGCAAGCTCCGAAATTGACGACGTTACCACATTAATCTGTCTTGAGCACTCATTAATTTCATTCATCGCCGTGTCAAGCTCACTCATCTTCTCGCCCGCCGCCACAAGCGTCGAGCTTGCAAGGTTGGAAATCTTTACTGCCTCTTCCGCCTCTTTTTCATTGTAGCTGATGCTCTCACGAAGCTGCGTAATCTGCGAAACCATGTCCGATACCTGACATGCCTGTGACGTGCACGAATCCGCCAAATCGGTCGCCGCCTGCGCAAGCTGTCCCGCGCCGCTGTCAATCTCCTGCGTCGCAGTCGAAATATCACCGATTGCAACACGCATCTCCTCGATAATCTTTTTCAGGGACTGCTCAATCTGAATATATTCACCCACATATTCCCGCTCAATGGAAACCTTATAGTTGCCCTGTCCCATCTGCTCAAGCGCAAAGCCAATCTCCTCGATAATTCCTACAAGAATATCCTTCATGGTGGTAATATCATCCACCATTCTTCCCACCTCGCTGTCGTCGGCGGCAAGATTCAGATCCGTATGTAAATTTCCTGAAGCAAGCACCTTCATCTGATCGGATACCTTAACGATCGGATGCAGCAGCTCCTTATTGGCAAAGCCCACCGTCTTGGTGCACTGTCTTGCCATTTTGATAAAGCTGAACAAAAACAGCGCCGCACATAAGGTCTGCAAAATAAGCATCGCATTCTTTCTGCCCTTTAACCGGTCCTGTACCTGTGTAATCAAATCATCCGTCAGGCTGCTGATGGTCGCCGCCGTATCGTTATACTCTTTCCCAAACACGAAATCCGCCGCCGATTTCAAATCTCCCGCAGTTACCGATGCCATCGCATTTTCCTCAAGCGGAACCAGCCCGTTTGAAAGGGACGCGATCTCGTTTAACGTATCCCATTCTTTCGCTGTCAGGTTGTTTGCTTCCAATCCCGCCCATGCAATATCTCTGTTCTTATCAACCTCGAGCTCCTGCATGTACGCATCATAGTACATCTTATTCCCCGTAACCGCATAGCAGCGGACTGCTGATGTCAATGCTTTAGAACCTAATCTGTATTGGTTCAGATACATGGTGCAGTCAATCTGATGACCTGACTCCACTGCAAAGTTGACCATTGACAAAAAAAACAAAATCAACAGCACAATGCCAATCACAAGCGAAACCTTCGTTTCCTTTGCAATCTTTTTCAGCCTCGCAATTTGGCTGTTTTTGCCAACTGCCACCATTTGCATCTCATCATTTATAGCATTTTTTTCCATCCCACGACCTCCGTAAAGCACTCATTTTACACAATTTGTTGAATATTTATGTAATCCTGAGCAGGTTTTTAGTGATTTTACACTATAATTATACGTTATGTGGAACCATTGGTCAACAATTATTGTCAAAATACTTCTCTTTCCCCGCCATTCGCTCATCTCACAATATGCTTCTGCACCCTCTGCGATACAATGCCAATCACTGCCCCCGCCACAGCGCCCGCAGCGATTAGTACCGGCAGATAATAAAGCGGTGCAAGGCTCTTCACCGTAAGCGCCGCCACAGCCAACTGCCCCGCATTATGGCTGACGCCGCCCGCTATGCTTACGCCGACCAAAGAAAACCCCTTTCTTCGTTTCACTGCAAGCATCACAAAAAAACTAAGCACACCGCCCGCCATACTGTAAATCCATATAGAGAAATTCCCAAACAAAAATGACACAAGTGTCACTTTTAACACAAGCACCAAAAACACCCACCCGACAGGCAGGAACGAAAGCCCTGTTACCACGACCAAATTAGAGAGTCCGAGCTTAACCCCCGGAATGCCAATGGAAAGCGGAAGCAGTGCCTCAATATAACTAAAAATCATGGAAAGCGCCGTAAGCATCGCGCAGTACGCTATTTGTTCAGTTTTTTTCATTTACTGTGCTATCCCGTCTATTTCCGTCTGTTTTCCGCCTGTGCTTCCTGCACCCTCGACACGCACCGCCAAACGGTGCGGAAGGCAGATAATACTCTCGTTTGTCCGCGAAACCGGCTTGTACGTCATACAGTATTTATCAGGACAATCGGCAGCCTCCATATAAGCGGAGCCGTTTTCTATGACAATCCTGTTGTGTCCGAACGCATTCTCCACATCAACAGTCCGCTCCTCAAAAAGACTGTATGTCCCAAAAACCGCGCCGTCAACCGTCACAACAATCCGCCGCGCCTCCTGTTCTCCTGAAAACCGCAGAAAAATTGCCGCCGCTGCTGCCGCTGCCAACAAAAGCATAAGCAAAAAAACATCCTTTTTTTTCATACATTTTCCCCTGCACTAATAGGAAATAATTTCATACCCGTCCTCCGTCACAAGCACCTGTATCTCCCACTGCGCGGAAGGCATACCGTCCTCCGTGTAAACCGTCCAGCCGTCCTCGTCGGAAATATAAATCTCCGCACTTCCCATATTAATCATCGGCTCAATCGTGAACATCATTCCCGGCGCCATAAGCATCCCCGTATCCTTTGGACACACATAGCTCACCCACGGGTCCTCATGAAATTCAAGTCCCACGCCGTGACCGCCGATCTGCCGCACCACCGAATACCCGTTCTCCATCACAAACGCGTTAATCGCTGCCCCCATATCGCCAATTTTGCGCCACGGCTGCACATACTGCAGTCCCACATCAAGGCTCTGCTTCGCGATTTCCACAAGACGCCTCTTGTCGGCTGACACCTCTCCGATACAATACATCCGCGAAGAATCCGAAAAATACCCGTTATATATCGTTGACGCGTCCACATTCACAATATCGCCTTCTTTCAGAACCACATCCTCAGAAGGAATACCGTGGCACACAACATCATTAATCGAAGTGCACACGCTTTTCGGAAACCCTTCAAAATTTAATGTCGCCGCAACCGCACCGCGGCGTTTCGTAAGCTCACACACCCACGCATCAATCTCCTGCGTCGTAATCCCCGCCTTGATGTGCGCTCCGATATAGTCCAAAATTTCAATATTAATCTTTGCGCTCTCGCGGACTTTCTCTATCTGCACCGGATTTTTCAAAATACGGCGCGGCGGCACAAGAATTTTGTTCCTCCTGTACTCGTCCAGCTTCGCGTCAAAATCACAGTGACACTTCTTATACTTCTTCCCGCTCCCGCACCAGCAATCGTCATTCCTTCCGATTTTTACCTCCGGCTCAATCGCGAGCGCTCTTTCCATTTTTCCTTTCATCACGAACCTCCATGCTTTGACAGCCGTATCTCTTATCCCACTAAGTCAAACAAACTCATTTGGTTGGACTCCGGTATATCTCCCAAAAGCCCCAAATCGCTCATTAAATCAATCACCGTCTTTGACACCTTCGTCCTGCTTCTAAAATCATCTTTTGATAAAAACGGTCCGTTCTTTGCCGCCTCCATAACAGCGTCCGCCGCCTTCTCTCCAAGACCGTCTATACTGCTAAGCGACGGCATAATCTTCCCGTCCACAATCTGAAAATCCCGCGAATGCGCCCTGAAAATGTCAATCGGCTCAAATACAAATCCCCGCGCATACATCTCCTGCACAATACGCATATCCCGCACCGCATCCTGCTCCTTGTTGGTAAGCGTATCCGAACGTTTTCTGTAATCCGCCAAAATACGTTCCAAATGCTCTCTTCCCTGACACATAATCTCGTAAGAAAATGCCGACGCACGGATACTGAAAAACGCACAGTAATAGGCAAGCGGATAATTCACCTTGCAGTAGGCAATCCTCCAGCCCATCATAACATACGCCGCCGCATGCGCCTTCGGGAACATATACTGTATCTTTTCGCACGACCACACATACCAGTCCGGCACATTATGGTCAAGCATATCCTTCTTCCATACGTCCCAGTCCTTGCACTTGCCGCGCGCAACCATTCCCTTACGCACCGCTTCCATAATCTTAAACGACTCCTCCGAATCAAGCCCCATACCAATCAGATACGTCATAATATCATCACGCGTACAAATTGCCGTAGAAATCGTCGCCTTTCCTTCCTGAATGAGCGTCTGCGCGTTCCCAAGCCAAACATCCGTTCCATGAGAAAGACCCGAAATCCGCACCAAATCGGAAAAATGCTTCGGCTGACAGTCGATAACCATCTGCATGGCAAAATCCGTTCCGAACTCCGGTATGCCAAGACAGCCAAGCTTACAGCCGCCAATATCCTCCGGCGCAATGCCAAGCGCCGACGTATTTTGGAAAAGCGACATGACATCTTCATCGTCAAGCGGTATCTGCGTCGGATCAAGCCCCGTCAAATCCTGCAGCATTCGAATCATCGTCGGATCGTCGTGCCCGAGAATATCCAGCTTTAAAAGGTTATGGTCAATCGAATGGTAATCAAAATGCGTCGTCACCGTGTCGGTCGTCATATCGTTTGCCGGATGCTGCACCGGTGTAAACGAGTTAATCTCCTCCCCCACCGGAAGCACCACAATACCGCCCGGATGCTGTCCCGTCGTTCTGCGTACGCCGACGCACCCCTCGACAATGCGGTTAATCTCGCTTGTGCGCTTGCTCACGCCCCGCTCCTCATAATACCGCTTCACATATCCAAACGCCGTCTTATCCGCCAGCGTACCGATTGTTCCCGCACGAAACGTCTGACCGTAGCCGAAAATAACCTCCGTATACTTATGCGCCTTGCTCTGATACTCACCGGAAAAATTCAAGTCAATATCCGGCTCCTTATTGCCCTTAAAGCCTAAAAACGTCTCAAACGGAATGTCAAAACCGTCCTTTACAAGCTTTTCCCCGCATTGCGGACAGATTTTATCCGGCATGTCGCACCCCGCCATTCCTGCATACTTTTTCACTTCCTCCGAATCAAAGTCGCTGTAATGGCATTTTTTGCAATAATAATGCGGACTGAGCGGATTCACCTCCGTAATTCCCGCCATCGTCGCCACAAAAGAAGAACCGACAGACCCTCTCGAGCCCACTAAATACCCGTCCTCCACCGACTTCCACACAAGCTTCTGCGCAATAATATACATCACGGCAAAGCCATTGCTGATAATGGAATTGAGTTCTCGCTCCAGCCGTGCCTCCACAATATCCGGCAAGGGCTTTCCATACATCTCATACGCCTTGCGGTAGCAGATGTCGCGCAGCTGCTGGTCACTGTTCTCAATCACGGGCGGACACTTATCAGGACGTACCGGCGTGATTTTATCACACATGTCGGCAATCCGGTTTGTGTTTGTCACCACAATCTCCTCCGCCTTCTCGCTTCCAAGATAGTACGCAAACTCGTCCAGCATCTCTTCTGTCGTACGCAGGTAAAGCGGCGCCTGATCATCCGCATCCTTAAACCCCTTACCCGTCATAATAATGCGGCGGTATACCTCATCCTGCGGGTCCAAAAAATGCACGTCGCACGTCGCCACCACCGGCTTATGAAACTGCTCGCCAAGCTTCACAACCCGCTTGTTGAGCGCAATCAAATCTTCCTCCGAGTGAATATCCCTGTGCCGCTCCGACGCAATCATAAACTTATTATTTCCAATCGGCTGTATCTCCAAATAATCATAAAACCGCACAATTTCGGCAATCCGCTCATCGCCCTGCCCGTCAAGAAGCGCCCGGAACAGCTCTCCCGCTTCGCAGGCGCTTCCGATAATCAGTCCCTCTCTGTACTGTTCAATCAGCGTTTTCGGAATCAACGGACGTTTATAAAAATATGTCAAATGCGATGCCGAAATCAGCTTGTACAGATTAATCCTGCCCGTCTGATTTTTGGCAAGAATAATAATATGATACGAGTGAAGCTTACGCACCGCATTTACGCTCGTTTTGCCAAGTTCATTCAATGCCGCAAGCGTCTCCACATCGTCCTTTTTCAACATTGCCATAAATTTAACGAAAATCTGCGCCGTACACTCCGCATCGTCCACCGCACGATGATGATTTTCAAGCGATATGCCAAGCGTCTTTGCCACCGCGTCAAGCGTATATTTCGCCTGCCCCGTAAGCAGCGTCCGCGCAGTTCCCACGGTATCCACATACGTAAAGTCCGTCGCAATCCCCTGCCGCTTTGCGTTCTCCTGTATAAAGCCCACGTCAAAGCCCGCATTGTGCGCGACCAAAACCGCGTCCCCCACAAACGCAAGGAATTCCAAAAGCACGGTCTCAATCGTCTGCGCTTCCATTACCATACTGTCGTTAATGCCTGTCAGCTTTTCAATCTCAAACGGTATCGGTACTTCCGGATTGACAAACGTTGAAAACCGCTCAACAATTTCTCCCGCTTTTACCTTCACCGCGCCAATCTCTATAATGCGGTTTGTGACCGGCGAAAAGCCCGTCGTCTCAATGTCAAACACCACAAAAGTCTCGTCGAGTGTCTGCCCCTTATTATTCGTCACAATTTCTTTGGAATCATCTACAAGATACCCTTCCACGCCGTAAATAATTTTAAAATCATCATCCGGCGAAACGCTGTGGTTCGCATCGGTAAACGCCTGCACACATCCGTGATCCGTTATGGCAATCGCCTTATGCCCCCACTTCTTTGCGCGCTTAATAATATCCTTCACGTCTGAAACGCCGTCCATATCGCTCATTTTTGTATGACAGTGCAGCTCCACGCGCTTCCGCGCACTGTTGTCCATGCGCACCGTCGTAAAATCCGGTATTTTTGCCACACCGACCACCGAACCGATTGTCAGCTCCCTGTCAAACGTATCATTTACCGTAACGCCTTTCAGCCTGTAAAAGCCGCCCTCTTTCAGCTCGTCCAAAAGCTCCGAAAGCTGCTCGTTGTGCACAAACATTTTCACCTTAATCGTGTCCGTAAAATCCGTAATCTCAAAGCTCACAATCGTCCGCTCATTGCGGATCTCACGCTTATCAAGCACACGCACCTTGCCGCGGATGGCAACCTCGCCCATCTCGCCCCAAATCTCTTCAATATTGATTGTCTCGTCCTCAAAATCACGCCCGAAAATAACATTCGGATTATCGGAACGCTTGAGCGCCCTTCTCTGAAAGCCTCTGTCTTTACCGTTGTCAGCACGCTGAAAACCTTTTTTCTCCACCGAAAAAGAAGGAGAAGAAGTCTCCTTTTTTTCTGCGGCTACGCCCTTGTTGTTGACTTTCGGGGTCAATATCGGCTCATTCTCATGCTCCGAACCTGCGGCTGCCGCACCGATACGGCTTGTGATATGCTCCACAATCTTCTGAATGCGGATTTCATCGTCCTCCTTATATTTTCCCGTCTTCGCTTCCTTATACGAAACAAGAAACTTTACGCGAAACCCGCACCGCTCGTTCATCACCTTATCCAAAATTCCGACAAGCGCATCCTCCTTGGACTTTGCAATCACGCCGTCCTCAAGGACAAGCTCCATTGTGCCCTCATCCAAAAAATTTATGTCCGCCTGACAAAACATCGTATACAGCATATGTTCACACGCTTTTAATTCAAGCAGTATGCTCTCCTTATAGAGATCCATAAGCTTCTCTGGCGTATACTGTCCCGAAAGCACAAACCGCTCATAAATCTTTATCGTAATAGTATCCTGCGCAAAAAACTGCTTCTTAATCTCGTGCTCCACGCGATAAATATGTTCTTTTTCAATCAAACGCGCACTGCGGATATAGATACGCAGCAAATCCTTTCTTCTCGTGGCAGTAATTTTCTCCACCACCGTCTGCTCACACAAATCATGCAGCACACCTTCAAGCTTCAAATTAGGAAATGCCTCAAAAAATCTCTTTTCCATTCGTCCTCATCTCTATCTTCTTTGCGCAAAAGAATGCCTGCACTTGGCATTCTTCCAAAAACTTAGAAATCTCTTAAACGGCGTCCCTTGCCGTTTTTAGAGTTTCTTAGCTTTTTCCCCACGCGTCAAGTTCTTCCTTCAGGGTTGCCAAAAGCGCATCCTCCGGCACTTTTCTCACAATCTCGCCTTTTTTTATTAAAAGTCCTTCGCCGATGCCGCCCGCAATGCCGATGTCCGCCTCTTTCGCCTCTCCCGGTCCGTTCACCGCGCAGCCCATAACCGCTACCTTAATGTCAAGGTCATAACCCTGAACCATGTTTTCCACCTGATTGGCAAGCCCGATTAAGTCAATATTCGTCCTGCCGCACGTCGGACAAGACACCACCTCAATCCCGCCTTTGCGAAGCCCAAGCGTGCGCAAAATCAGCTTCGCGCTCTTAATCTCTTCAACCGGGTCTCCCGTAAGCGATACACGAATTGTATCTCCAATGCCCTGATTTAAAATAATGCCAAGCCCCACAGCCGACTTAATATTTCCGCTTGTGACTGTTCCCGACTCCGTAATGCCCACATGGAGCGGATATTTCGTCTGACCTGCAAGCAGCTCATGCGCCTTTACGCACATCATCACATCGGAAGACTTGATACTGATTACCAAATTATCATATCCCAAATCCTCAATCAGCCGCACCTTATCAAGCGCACTCTCCACAATGCCCTCCGCAGTAACACCATGATACTTCTCAACCAGCTCCTTTTCCAACGAACCGCTGTTCACTCCGACGCGGATCGGAATATTGCGTTCCTTCGCCGCACGCACGACCTCTGCCACCTTATCGCGTCCGCCGATATTTCCGGGATTAATACGGATTTTGTCAGCGCCGTTCTCCATCGCCGCAATCGCCATCTTATAATCAAAATGAATATCCGCAACCAGTGGAATGGAAATCTCCTTCTTAATCTGCGCCACTGCTTTTGCCGCATCCATATCCGGCACCGTGCAGCGGATAATCTCACACCCTGCCGTCTCAAGACGATGAATCTGAGCTACCGTCGCCGCCACATCATTTGTCTTTGTATTTGTCATCGATTGAATTAAAACCGGATTTCCGCCGCCTATAACCTTATTCCCTATCTGAACTACTTTTGTATGATCCCGAAACATCTTTTCCTCCAATATTTTCCATGTTACCAATCTACCACGTGAAAAAATCTTTAATCTTTAGCCTTGCGCAAAAATACGCGCAATATCATTATAAAGCACAAATACCATAAGCATCATCAATAACACAAATCCCACAAAATGCACAACGCCTTCCTTCTCCGGCGGCACCGGCTTCCCGCGCACCACCTCTACAAGCATAAACAACAGTCTGCCCCCGTCAAGCGCCGGAAGCGGGAGCAGATTCATCACGCCCAGGTTCACGCTTAACAGTACGGCAAAATTAATCATCGTAAGCACCACCGACGAAATCCCGTACGGCTTTACGGTATCAATCGTTTCGTCAATCGTCACCGCAATTCCCACAGGTCCTGACAAATCATTTGCAGAAAGCTTTCCCTGAACGAGCATAATCAGACTCTTTACTGTCGCTTTCAGCCAGTAACGCACCTCAAGCGCGCTATACTTAATCAGGTCAAACCCTTTACACTCGATTGTTTCACCGATTGTAAACCCGATATAATACCGGTTATCGTCGCTGCTAAATTTCGGCAAAACCGTTGCCGTATGCTTTTCATTGCCGCGCCGATACGCAATCTCCATCGGCTCGCCCTTGTTCATCGCCGAAGCAATCGTCACCTCTCCCTGTAAAAAAACGCGTTCGCCGTCCACATGCGTAATCACGTCTCCTGGAAGCAGCCCCGCCTCCTGTGCAGGGTATCCTTCGGTAATCGAATGCACAACCGGAAGGATTTCACCGGAAAAACCGACCACAATCAACGAAAGCAAGAACGCAAGAATAATATTAAAAAACGGTCCGGCAAACACCGTCGCAATCCTTGCCCACACGTTCACCTCGTTAAAGGCTTTTCCAAGCGCCCCGGTCTCGGATGGCGCTTTCGCATTCTCCTTGCCGTCCTCATCCTTCTTCTCATACACGCCGTCCTCGCCCTCAAACATACACGCCCCGCCAATCGGCAAAAGCTTCAGGACATAGCGCGTCCCCCCTTTTGTAAACTTCACAATCGAAGGTCCCATACCAATCGCAAACTCAAGCACCCTGATACCGTTGAGCTTTGCAATGAGAAAATGCCCTAACTCATGCGAAATCACCACTACGCCAAATACAAGTATAAATACGATTATTGTCATTACCATACTCTATTCTCTACTCCCATCAAAATTTCGTCGCAATCAGTTCGTACGTTTCCTGCTCACTTGCAAGAATTTCCTCCACATTCGGAGCCTCAATCCGTTTATGCGCATCCATACACATCTCAATAATCTCCGCAATCTGAAGAAACCGTATCTTTTTGTTCAAAAACAGGCTCACCGCCTTCTCGTTTGCCGCGTTAAACACCGTTGGAACGCTTCCGCCCTCACCAGCCGCACGCATCGCAAGCTTCAGCCCCGTAAAGGTCTCCATGTCCGGCCGTTCAAACGTAATGCTTCCAAGCGCATAAAAATCCACCCGCTCACCCTTCATCGGCCGTCTGTCCGGATAAAAGAGCGCATACTGTATCGGCAGCTTCATGTCCGGCATACCAAGCTGCGCCATAATGCCGCCGTCCACATACTCCACCATCGAATGGATAATACTCTGCGGATGTACAACGACCTGTATCTGATCCAAATCCACGCCGAAAAGCCACTTTGCTTCCATAACTTCAAGTCCTTTGTTGACAAGCGTTGCGGAGTCAATCGTAATCTTATTTCCCATTGACCAGTTTGGATGATGCAATGCATCCTCAAGCCGCACCGTCTCAAGCTGCTCTCTTGTTTTTCCCCGGAACGGTCCGCCCGAAGCCGTAATCAAAAGCCTGCTCACCCGTTCTCTGTTTTCGCCCTGCAAGGACTGGAAAATCGCACTATGCTCACTGTCAACCGGAAGGATGGACACGCCCCGCTCCTTTGCGAGCGGCATAATAATATGCCCTGCTGTCACAAGCGTCTCTTTATTTGCAAGCGCAATGTCCTTTCCCTTCTGAATCGCCGCAATTGTCGGACGAATGCCAATCATCCCCACAATCGCCGTCACAAGCACCTGCGACTCCTCCATCTCGGCAATCTGAATCAGTCCGTCCATACCGCACACAACCGCAACCTGCATATCCGCAAGCCTTGTTCTCAGCTCCCTGCACGCCGCCTCGCTCTGTAAAGATACAAGCTTTGGCTGGAATTCCCGCACCTGTCGTTCAAACAAATCAATATTTGCACCAGCCGCAAGTCCCACAACCTCAAGGTCAGGATTTTCCCGCACAATCTCCAGTGTCTGCGTGCCAATCGAACCGGTAGAACCGAGTATCGCAATTTTTTTCACTTTCGTTATCCTCCATATAGTATATTAAATATTCCCGAGCATTATAATCAAAAAATACGTAATCGGCGCCGTAAAAATCACACTGTCAAACCGATCCATAATCCCGCCGTGCCCCGGAATCAGCTTTCCGTAGTCCTTAATCTCATGATTTCTCTTAATCGCGGATGCAGCCAAATCCCCTACCTGTGAAATAACGGAACCTACGCCGCCCACAACCGCAAGTAAAACAACAAAGTTCTCCGTAAAAAGCGCACTGTCCAAATACGCCCCAAACAGCGCTCCCGCAGCAGCCGCACCGACTACGCCGCCCACCGCGCCCTCAATCGACTTTTTAGGGCTAAGCACCGGAGCCAGCTTATGCTTTCCAATCATCACACCCACCAAATATGCACACGTATCCGAAATCCAAGAGCTGATAAAAATCATCCACACCAAATAAATCCCGTTTTCCAACTGCCTTGTCAAAAACACAAACGACAGCATCACAGGCGCATAAATCAGGGAAAAGTACGTATTCATCACCTGATTTGCATGATATTTCGAAAAGCCGAATACATATACAAACATCAGTACGATTAACATACATATCACAAGCGGCATAGCGTACGACGTATCCTGTACCAAATACGTAATCCCATAATACAATGTGATGCACCCGATGCCCGCCAGCTCAAGCGCATTCATTTTCCCATAATCCCCTGACGCTTTACGCGCTCTCACACCGCACACCTTCGTCAGCTCCAAAAATCCGATAATTGACACCACATACAAAGTCAAGGCAAGAATAATACCGCCCGGAAGAATTGACGCAAGCGCCGCTGCCGCCAAAATTACCGCACTGACTGTCCTCTCCTTGCTGATTTTTCCAAAAATACTCATTTTTATAACCATGCCCCTTTCTCAGCATGCGAGTTTCATGTGAACAAGTTCACATCGCTATCAAGCACAAACTTTCCGGTTGAAAATTTCAATTTTCAACCTTCCTCCTTGACAAGTCCAAATCTTCTGTCCCTGTTATTGTAAGCCAGCACTGCCTTCTCAAGCTCCGCCTTGTCAAAGTCAGGCCAAGGCACGGAAGTATAATAAAATTCTGCATACGCAAGCTGCCAAAGCATGAAATTTGATATCCGCTGTTCTCCCGAAGTGCGTATCATCAGGTCAGGGTCCGGCAGCCCCGCCGTATCAAGCTCTGCCGCAATGCGCTGCTCATCAAGTTCCGCTGCTGAAAACTTTCCCTGTTCCACCTGTTCCAAAAGCTTTTTTACCGCCCTTGTAATCTCGTCTCGGCTTCCGTAATTAATCGCAATCTGAAAATGAAGTCCCGTATTCTTTTTCGTTGCTTCCTCCAGCTCATAAATACTCTTTTGAATATCCGCCGCAAGCTTTGATTTATCTCCCAAAACCCTGACACACATATTGTTTTTCTGCGCACGCTTCAAGCTGTTTTTCATGTAATCGCGCAGCAGCTTCATCAGCATTTCCACTTCCTTCTCGGGACGGTTCCAGTTTTCTGTCGAAAACGCATACACTGTAAGATAATTGATGCCCATATTATAAGCATCCTCACAGATTGCCTCCACTGCCTTTGCCCCCTGAATATGTCCGGCTGTGCGCGGAAGTCCCTTCGCCTTTGCCCAGCGCCCGTTTCCGTCGAGAATAATCGCCACATGATTTGGTACGTTCCTTTCCATATCAGCATTCCCTTTCCAAGATTTTCTATGTAATCTTATGTAACCCACTTCATTTGGGTGCCCGTGTGCATAATCGAGCAGAAAAGATTCATCTTCCCCTACTCCTCGCGCCAGGCACCCGTCAGCGAACCGATTTATCGGTTTGATGACATATTTCCTTTGGGTGCCCGTACGCATAAAGCAAAGAGGGCGCGTTCAGTGCCCTCATAATTGCAGAATATATAAATTCGTTTTTTGAGAACATTTGTTCTATACGGTAAGAATTTCCTTCGACTTCTCCTCGACAGCCTTGTCAACATCCTTAATATATTTATCCGTACTCTTCTGAACAGAGTCCTCTAAATCCTTAATCTCGTCCTCCGAAATTTCAGTTTTTGCAAGCTTTTTAAACGAATCGTTTGCATCGCGTCTGATATTTCTGATTGCGACCTTACACTCCTCACCCTTCTTCTTAACTTCCTTCACAAGCTCTTTTCTGCGCTCCTCCGTAAGCTCCGGAAACACAAGCCGGATTACGACGCCGTCGTTGTTAGGCGTAATCCCCACATCGGAAGCCATAATCGCCTTCTCAATCTCCTTAATCAGGCTCTTCTCCCACGGCGCAATCTGTATCATCCTTGCCTCGGGTACCGTAATATTTCCCACCTGTTGGATCGGTGTCGGCGTACCATAATAGTCAACCTTAATTTTATCCAACACGTGAGGATTTGCACGTCCCGCGCGGATTGTCTGATAATCCGATAAAAGAAAATCCAATGCCTTCTGCATCTTGTCATCATAGGTCTTTACTCTTGCGTCCATTGTTTTATCCTCCTGATTTTTATTAATCTCTGTTTCCGGCTGCTCTGCAGGCTACACGGTAATCACCGTTCCGTTGGAATTTCCCCGCACGGTATTGATAATGCTGTTTTCTTCGTTTAATCCAAATATCGTCATCGGCATTTTATTTTCCATGCAAAGCACTGCCGCCGCCAAATCCATAACACCAAGCTGTTTGTCCACAACCTCCTTAATCGGTATGGTATCAAACTTTTTGGCGTCCTTATTTAACTTTGGATCAGAATCATATACACCGTCAACCGCACGTGCAGACAAAATCATATCCGCCTCAATCTCCACGGCCCTAAGCACCGTACCCATATCCGTGGAAAAATACGGGTGTCCGATGCCGCCTGCAAAAAAGATAATCTTTCCTTTTTCCAACGCCTCTACTGCCCTGTCCTTTGAAAAAAGCTCCGTGAACGCCGCACATTGAAACGGTGTGTACACCTCTGTTTCCATACCCGCAAACCGGAAAATCTCCGATGTATAAATACAGTTCATCACGGTCGCCAGCATCCCAATCTGATCTGCTTTGGTACGGTCAATCGTTTCACTCGTTCTTCCTCTCCAAAAATTGCCGCCGCCAATCACAATGCCCACCTGAACACCGCTGTCGGCAATCTCCTTAACCTGACGCGCCACCGCCATAACCGTCTGCTCGTCAAAACCTGTTTTCTTCTCTCCCGCAAGCGCTTCCCCGCTTAATTTGAGTAAAATTCTTTTCATACCGCCGCCTCATCTTCTCTTTAAGCCTGTTTTCTGTTCTTCTTCACATCATTAAAGAATGACGTCGGGCTGACATCTGCATAGCACTGTGAACACATACCCTCAATCACGGCACCGTTGTTAATCTGTACCGACTTCGACTTAATGTTGCCCATTACAATCGCTGATGTATCCAAAATAACCGGACCATGCACGTCAATATCACCCTTTACGGCGCCGGCAATCACTGCGCTCGTCGCAAAAATGTTGCCGATTACCACAGAACTCTGTCCAATCTTTACGCTTCCCTTGCTCTTAATCTCGCCGTTAATCTGTGCCGACTCCGCATAGATTTCCGCCGCTGACGAATTACCTGTAATACCTCCCGTCACATTGAGCTTTCCGAGAATATCAATATTACCCGTAATATTTCCGATTAAATTCATATTGCCGCTGCTTGTCACATCACCGGTAATATTCATGCCTGATGTGATAACAGCCGTATCCGTTGATGCCTCCGCACTCATTTCCATATCATCTGTCTGTGCCTCCTGCGGCGCAGCCTCCATAAATGACGACTCCTCTATGTTCTGCTCTACTTCATTTAACAATTCTTCCATATCCACATCTGCCTCACTTATCTCATCATTCTCTATTTTTTCCTCAACAACAGGCGCTTCCATAACAGGCGCCTCCTCTGCAGCAGGCTCATCCATTTCCAAAGCAGCATTCGGCATACTCTCATTTTCGTCAAGGCTGACAAGCAAAGCCTCTGGCTCATCCTCCAATGCCGCCGGCTCATCATTAAGCACAGGAACCTCTTTCTCAAGCATCGCTCCGACATCTGCAAAATCTTCCGCTGCCACACTGCCAAACAACTCTTCCGATGATGTTGACATATCTACGTCAAGCTCCATATCGCCCAATGTTTCGTCCGCGTTAATGTCCGCTACTGTCTGTGATAAATCCTGCTTTAAATCCTGAAAAAAACCCATTGTATAATCTCCTTCACTTTTATTATTTGTAAGCACCAAAGTGCTCTGTCAGCGTAATGTATAGTCAGTGTATATGCTGTACCTTTACCGTATCCTCGGAAATTGGTAAAAGCACCGTATCCTCAGACTTCAATAAAGTTTCTATAATCGTCGGCAATGCATCAACCGTAGTGTTCTTTCCTGACGCATCGTGCATTAAAACGACCGCATTATTGTATTTCTCTATATTATCCAAAACGTTTGCTGCAATTTGATCTGCGCTCCTGTGAAGTCCCGAAGCATCACCGCTCGACACATTCCAGTCAAAGTATACCATATTTTCACTGTCAAGATAATCAATCAACGCGTGCATATCAACCCTGCTGATAGTGTTACTGCTTCCGCCCGGGAAACGCACGATGCTGCACTCTACACCCGTAACCTCATACAGAAAAGAACGTAATTTCTCCAAATCCTGCCGATACGCATCCAATGAGCTGTAAATATCACCGTATACATGACTATAGGAATGCATTGCCAATGTATGCCCGTCCTCAACAATCCGGCGATATTGCTGCGCATAATTTTCCTTACCTACAACAAAAAAGGTTGCCTTTACACCATACTCGTCCAAAATATCAAGAATCCTGTCCGTGTTTGCGCTAGGACCATCATCAAAAGTCAAATAAACTCTCCTAATGCCGGAACTTTGGTCTGCATTTTCGTCCCACACAAGCTTATTTTCCAATGCATCGACCTCAGCAATGTCTGCCGCTTCCGTTTGGTCTACACTGCTTCCGTTGATGTCAACGACATCCTCCGTTTTCTCATACACTTCGGGCTGATTACCGGATGTCTGCAATGCCATAAGCTTCGTGTTAATGCTGCCCACTTCTTTATTTAAATTGACTACCAGCACCAAGAGCACTGTGCAGATACACAGCATCATAAATACCAGTATCAACAGAAATGTATTCATTATATTTCCTATATTTCTGCTTTCTTTCGCAAATTTTTGCGCCGTTTTCTCTTCCGGTTCTACGTGTTCCTGCTCTTGTGACATTGCTTACCCTTTCGCTTCCATATAGATATACCGATTATAACATAAAACGTATCCTTTAGAAAAGATATTTTTTAAAATTTATGCCATTTCCTCATTATAATGTGCCCGTTCGCCGCCAATATATTTCGCCCTTGTCCGTGCACATACAATATGCGCGCAGCCAATTGACGGATGCGCAATCCGAAGCGGCACTGCCACTGCCCTAAGATGCATTCCGATCAACGTATCACCAATATCAATTCCTGCATGTGCCTGCACATGCTCCACAGCCGCCGGGTGTTTCATATGCTTCCACGCTGCCGTAGCAAAAGAACCTCCCGCTTTTGGCATCGGCATCACATTTACAATCTCATATCCATATTGCTGCGCAGCCTCCGCTTCCATAATAAGCGCCCTGTTCAAATGCTCACAGCACTGCGCAGCCACATTTAGTCCCTGCGCACAAAGTGTTTCATATATTGCAGTAAAAACCGCCTCCCCAAGCGCTTCATTCGAATACGATCCAATACTTTTCGCTGCAATCTCACTTGTAGAGCATCCAATCACCACAAGATTTCCTTCCTTTAATTTTGCCTGTTCCAAAAATTCCTCAGCAACCCGTTTTGCATCTAATATCTCATTTTCAAACATCTTAATCCTCCTCATCTGTCAACTATAGTATATCCATAAAAAACTGCCTCATCACTCTCCCGATTAAACTTACCACACTCTAAGGCAGAATGCAAGTTCGCTTCTATAGAATTTGACAAATCGATAAAATGCGTATATGATAATTTTAGTGTTTCTAATAAGAACAACTATTATTTCAATACTGAAAAGAAAGGAATATTATTATGCCAAAGCTAAATGAAAACTATCTTAATCTGAAGGAAAGCTATCTTTTCTCCGAAATTTCACATCGTGTCAACTCCTACATATCCACTAATCCTGACAAAAGAGTAATCCGTCTTGGGATCGGGGATGTCACGCTTCCGATTGGTCCTGCGGTTATTTCCCAACTCCATGAAGGTGTTAACGCTCTTGCAAATGCCGAAACCTTCAAAGGCTACGGTCCCGAACAAGGCTATGCATTCCTGCGCGAAGCGATTGTTGACTACTACAAACAAAATAACGTTATAATCGATGCTGACGAAGTATTTGTTTCCGATGGCGCTAAAAGCGATACCGGAAACATAACCGACCTATTTGATAAAGACAATGTCATTCTGATTCCTGATCCCGTTTATCCCGTGTACGTTGACACAAACATTATGAATGGCAGAAACATCACCTACATTGACGCAAATATTCAAAATAACTTTCTACCCATGCCCGACCACAGCGTACACGCCGACATTATTTATATCTGTTCCCCCAATAATCCCACAGGTGCTGCCTACAACAAGGAACAGCTCAAAGAGTGGGTTGACTATGCGCTTGAAAACAATGCCGTTATCCTCTACGATTCGGCATATGAATGTTTTATCACCGACGAAACACTTCCAAGAAGCATTTTTGCAATAGACGGCGCTAAAAAATGTGCTATTGAATTCTGCTCGCTTTCAAAGACAGCAGGTTTTACAGGCACACGCTGCGGCTACACTATTGTTCCAAAGGACTTAACTTTTACGGCATCAAACACAGCACAAATGTCTCTCAATGCAATGTGGAACCGCCGTCAAACGACAAAATTTAACGGCGTATCCTATATTGTCCAAAAAGGTGCCGCTGCCGTCTTCTCTGTTGAGGGTATGGCTCAGTGTAAGAAAAATATTCAATATTATCAGGAAAATGCCCGAATTATTGCGGAAGGACTCGCACAAAAAAATATCCGGTATTTCGGCGGTGTCAACTCTCCGTATATTTGGTTTGAATGTCCGAACAATATGGACTCATGGGATTTCTTCGACTACCTTTTATGCCACGCTCAAATTGTGGGAACTCCCGGTGCGGGCTTCGGCAAAAACGGTCAGAAATTTTTCCGGCTTACTTCATTTGGAAACCGCGAAAATACAATTGAGGCAATGGAACGAATAAACAAACTTTTTTAAAGTCAGACAAAAAATCCCTGTAAGAAACCTTACAGGGATTTTTAGATACCTTTCATTAAGCAAGCGTAACGTTTGCCGCTCTGAGCTTAGCGCTGTTCTTAGGGTCCTGCTCAATATCAAAAACAACTTTCTGACCTTCTTCAAGAGTCTTATAGCCATCTGTATTGATTGCTGAGAAATGTACAAAAACATCCTCCCCTGTACCCTCGTTTGTGATGAAGCCATAGCCCTTCTGAGCATTAAACCACTTTACCGTACCGTTGTTCATTCTTAGAACCTCCATATAAAAGTATTTGCGTATTCGTCCTTACACCTAAAAAAGCTGAAATATTAAGTATCTTCATCGTTACAGAAAAATAACTTGCACTGCAATTCAAATGGAATGATTTGCAGAACAAGTCAGCTAATAGTTCTAATTGAATACTATAAAATCTTATCACCTTTACCGATTAAAGTCAACAAATTTTTAACAATTTATCAAAATTGAAAGCTGTCTGCTATAAGACAATAAAAAATAGCGAAGGGGGGACTTGAACCCTCGACACCACGGGTATGAACCGTGTGCTCTAGCCAGCTGAGCTACTTCGCCATCTTATCTATCAATTGAGAGTATTCCCTCAAAACCGAACACAGAAACCTTATAAACCTCTTTTTCCTATCCTCTTACCCACAGCACCAACCATGCTTGTCAGGATAAGCTTTCGACCTATTAGTGGCATTCAGCTTAATACATTGCTGCACTTACACCCATGCCCTATCTACCTTGTAGTCTTCAAGGGGTCTTACCGCTTACGCAGCGGATAACTCATCTCGGGGGAGGCTTCACGCTTAGATGCCTTCAGCGTTTATCCCTGCCGGACTTGGCTACCCTGCCGTGGCGTTGGTCGCCAACAGGTACACCAGCGGTCCGTCCATCCCGGTCCTCTCGTACTAAGGACAGCTCCCCTCAGTTATCCTACGCCCGCGCCGGATAGGGACCGAACTGTCTCACGACGTTCTGAACCCAGCTCGCGTACCGCTTTAATGGGCGAACAGCCCAACCCTTGGGACCTGCTACAGCCCCAGGATGCGATGAGCCGACATCGAGGTGCCAAACCACTCCGTCGATGTGAACTCTTGGGAGTGATCAGCCTGTTATCCCCAGGGTAGCTTTTATCCGTTGAGCGATGGCAATCCCACTTTATGCCACCGGATCACTAAGTCCTACTTTCGTACCTGCTCCACCCGTCGGTGTCGCAGTCAGGCTCCCTTATGCCTTTGCGCTCTCCGAATGGTTTCCGTCCATTCTGAGGGAACCTTTGAGCGCCTCCGATACCCTTTCGGAGGCGACCGCCCCAGTCAAACTCCCCGCCAGGCATTGTCCCCCGCCCGGGTTACGGGCGCGGGTTAGAAACCCGGTGCCGGAAGGGTGGTATCCCAACAGCGGCTCCGTGCAGACTGGCGTCCGCACTTCCTAGCCTCCCACCTATCCTGTACATCCGGCACCAGATCCCAGTGCCAAGCTGGAGTAAAGCTCCATGGGGTCTTTCCGTCCTGGCGCGGGTAGCCAGCATCTTCACTGGCACTTCAATTTCACCGGGTGCACTGTCGAGACAGCGCCCAAATCATTACGCCTTTCGTGCGGGTCGGAACTTACCCGACAAGGAATTTCGCTACCTTAGGACCGTTATAGTTACGGCCGCCGTTTACCGGGGCTTCAATTCAAGGCTTCGCATTTCTGCTGACCTCTCCTCTTAACCTTCCGGCACCGGGCAGGCGTCAGCCCATATACCTCACCTTTCGGTTTCGCATAGACCTGTGTTTTTGCTAAACAGTTGCTTGGGCCTGTTCTCTGCGGCCATCTTTCGATGGCGCCCCTTCTCCCTAAGTTACGGGGCCATTTTGCCGAGTTCCTTGACAGTGCTTCTCCCGTCGGCCTTGGGATTCTCTCCCCATCCACCTGTGTCGGTTTACGGTACGGGTACGGCATAAACAATAGCGGCTTTTCTCGGCACATGTGCTGCATGCTTCGCTACTTTAATTCGCTCCGCGTCACGCCCTGGATCCCCATGGGGGCTTTTCCTCCCATGCTCCTGCTGCGCTTGCACCGGTTTTTCCTTTCCCGGCACATGCCCTCCATATGCGTCCCCGCAGTTCTGTTATGCCGCAGTGCAGGAATTTCCACCTGCTGTCCATCGGCTACGCTGTTAAGCCTCGCCTTAGGTCCCGACTTACCCGGGGCAGATCAGCTTTACCCCGGAAACCTTGGATATTCGGCCAAGAGGATTCCCACCTCTTTCTCGCTACTCATTCCGGCATTCTCTCTTCTTAATC
>KE159617.1:547756-782756 GCA_000403335.2 Lachnospiraceae bacterium MD335 | reverse complement strand
TCTGACATTGCATTGGAATATGCATAATCCCTGCCGTCAACATCATATTTTCCCATATGGTGTATGACGTTGTAACCGTATTTTGTACGCAGAATATTGCTCAAATGTTCTCCGACACCCATAATGGACGTATTCTCGTCATTTGGCATGGAGTCTATGTATGTTTCCTGAGAATGTGTGTGATAAATCAGAATCTGAGGCATTGTGTTGTCTTGCTTTAATGTCGCATCAAATCCCATCAAGGTGTTAAAATCAAGCTGTCCTGCCCGTATCATCGTGGTGGGATCCTCCGAATAAAACGTTCCCTTGACAAATCCCTCGTCCTGAAGCTGCTGTCTGGAGTAGACCGCCTGCGGCGCTGCCGCCGGAATAAACTCAAACGTACTATCCGTCTCCGTACCGTTTAGCGTTTCGTTTGCCGTTTTACTTACTGCCTCGTTTTCGGCGAGCACTGCGGCTTCAAGCGGTGTTACCTCCAATCCGTTTTGCTGAAGATATTCAGACAGATATGTTTCTTCTCCAAAATCGCGCTCTGCAAATGTTACTACAGGCAGCATTTCCCATGTCCCATTCCACACTTTTTTGCCAAGGCTGCTTTTTTCCCATTCGCTGTCTGCAAAAGCCAAAAAAGAATTGCACAGCACAAGCCCTTTGTCAACAGATGCCCGAAAGAGCCGCTGCGAAATCCCTAAATCGGAACTATAAAAATCAGCCCTCACCTTAACGACAAGGTTAAACACAAGAATGGCAAATGCTGCTGCCAATATCAGTCTTTTTTTCACGCATTACTCCTCCTGCCCCATGTCAAGGGCAATATTGATTGCCTCGGACAAGGTAAAGCTTAGTCTTTTTGAGGTTTCGTCTATATTTTTTGCTGTCACATACATATTATGAAGCTGATTGTCTGTACTATTCCTAAAATAATCCAACGATGCCTTTCCACCCGCATATTCATGAGACAGCTTTTCAAGCGCATCCGATACGATAGTTCCTGCATCCACTACCATCGGTATTCCGATTGCGATAACCGGCACCCCAAGGCTCTCCTTTGTCAGAGCGTTTCTGTGATTTCCCACGCCGGAGCCGGGGTGAATTCCCGTATCCGTTATCTGCACGGTGCGGTTAAGACGCTTTGTGCTTCTTGCGGCAAGCGCATCTATTACTATAACTATGTCAGGCTTCGTTTCCTTTATGACACCCTTTATGATTTCCGCCGTTTCCATTCCGGTCTTTGCCATAACACCGGGCACCAGTGCGCTGATTTGATGGATTTTGGGCACACGGTATGCCTGTTTTCCGTATTCCTTGATAATGTGCCGTGTAATAAACAGATTATCGACCGTACAAGGGCCTAACGAATCGGCTGTCACGTCTCTGTTCCCCAATCCCACTACAAGAATAGACTTCTCCTCATGAATATCGGGCAGCACTCCTCTTAACTGTTTTGCAAGCTCCTTCGAAATTTCCCTGTGATAATCCTCATCGCTTTCCTGCAAATCGGCTGCCTCAAGCGTAATATAAGTCCCCATTGGCTTTCCCATGCTTTTTGCCGCATTTTTGCTCAATATTACCACTTTCGAAATATGCACATCCTCCATCGCGTCATATTCCTCAATTGCAATTCCTCTTAAATTTCCCGCCTCGCTTTTTCGGACACTCTCCGTTGCCTCCAATGCCAAATCTGTTCTAACCTGAAACTGCTGCATATCTGCGCCTCCTCGTCGGATAATATTGTTGTAACAGTTATTTTTTCTTATTTTTTTAAGAATATGTATTGACAGATTTAGTTCCATAAATTACAATATGTGAGTATGTTTGATTAAAACGTCCGTGTCCGGCTTTAATGAAACGTATTATTTTAACAAATTATGAGAAAATGGGAGGTGTCAAGGCATGGCAAACATCAAATCCGCTAAAAAGAGAATTTTAGTAAACAGAACAAAGGCTGACAGAAATAAAGCGATTAAGTCCGGTGTAAAAACTGCTATTAAGAAGGTTTACACGGCTATCGATGCCAAGGATAAGGAAGCTGCTGCTGCTGCTTTATTAAACGCTACCAGCGTTATTGATAAGGCTACAACAAAGGGCGTATATCATAAGAATTATGCTTCAAGAAAAGTTTCCCGTTTATCTAAGGCTGTAAATCAAATGGCTTAATGTTTGAATATAAAATAAATAAAAACAACCTATACCGTCATGTAGGTTGTTTTTTTGATCCCTGTCGCAAGTTTGTGTTCACACAAACTTGCGCGTGAAAGATTAATCTCTTGTGCTTTCTTCCCTGCTATGCACAAGCACATACCGTTCGTTCATCCAATCGATTGCCTGCGCAAGCCCTTCCTCGCTAAACGCAAAAAGTTCGGATAGCTTTTGGTCATCCGGTGTGGCATCGAAGCAAAACGGTTCGCCCCACACGTACACTTTCAATTTTTTTTCTTCTTCCGCCACCTCTTTGTGAAGCATAAACCGCATCCCTTTATAGCTTCCGGTAAAATCCTCTTTCGCAACAAAATTTAAGGACAAAAAATCAGCTCTTGTAAGCATTTTATATCAGCTCCGTTTCTTCCGTATCTCTGTCAAAAGCGCCATATCATCAAAATCAGGAATAAAGCTCTCACTTGCCGTCTCGCCCTCCTGAATAAAGGCATTCACGACACCAAGACGAAGCGCCTCATTTATAACTTTCTCATATTCTCTTTTTGTGACCCTTCTCGACAGCTCTGAAAAGCCCCTTTCCTCTATGTCCTGCGGCGGCGTGTACTGGTTCATAATACTAATATAAACCGTATCACGAAATGTTTCATACAAATAGCGTATGATATTGATCGAGTCCTTCGTGTGTCCCGGAAGGACCATGTGCCTGACAATCGTACCACGCTTCATAAGTCCTTTTTCAAAAACAGGATTTTTTGTCTGTCTTACCATTTCCGCTATCGCATCCGCTGCATACTCGAAATAGTCGGGTGCATTGGAATAGCGCAGTGATACGGCATCTGATTGGTATTTCATATCCGGCAGATAGATGTCCACAAGACCGTCTAACATTTTTAATGTTTCTACGCGCTCATAGCCGGCGGTATTGTATACAATTGGAAGTCTCAGTCCCCGCGCTTTTGCATCCTCAATTGCCTTGGCAATCTGCGGCGCAAAGTGAGTCGGCGTCACCAAATTAATATTTTCCGCATTCTTTTCCTGCAATAGCAAAAATGCCCTACAAAGTTCCTCACTTGTAAGCGCTTCACCTTTATTTCCGAGTGCGATGCTCTTATTTTGGCAGAATACACATCTAAGAGGACAGCCCGAAAAAAATATTGTGCCGGAGCCGTTTTTTCCGCTGATACAAGGCTCTTCCCACATATGAAGAGAAATTCTCGCAACCCGGACTACCGCAGTCTCCCCACAGTATCCTACTGCTGCGTTTTCTCTGTGCACTCTGCAGTTTCTTGGACACAGGCTGCATTTTTGCATCACTGTACTTACTGGTATTTGATCCATTTGTACGCCTCAGACTTTACAGATTGAAGATCAGATCATGGTCTATTTGCTTTGCTTTTTTGATAATGCTTTTTTCCTGCCCTTTTAAATACAGGCAAAGCTGCGCAACTTCACCTTCATCAAAGCCCTTTGAATTGACAACTTTTCTGCTCGGAAGTATAATTTCCGCATAATCGCTTCCTTTAGCCGTTTTCCGTTCAAAACACACATGTATCACTTTTCCGTTTTTTCCGGGAAGCAGTCCTGTGTGTGTCATCGTAATCTTTTCTGCATCATTTATTTTCAAATTCATATTCATTCTCCCTTTTTATATAACCTGCGAGATTTGCGTAAACATCCGCCGGCTGAATTTTTTTCTGTTTTCTGTCATTTGTCATTATAACACATTTATGTCTGACAATGCAATTTCTCTTCTCCACATATTTTATAAAATGAATAGTAAAATAATGAAATATGATTTAAAATAATTCTACTTTTATTCTTTAATTTTTGTAACGAAATCTGTCCAAAACGGATATATACACGAAAGGAGGAAAATGATTTACATGAATGAAAAAATATATGATGAACATGCCAAAACAGTCTATTATTTTCTTCTGTCACTGTGCCATAACCCACATACCGCACAGGATTTGACACAGGAAACATTCCTTCGTGCATACCAGTCCATGAACCGTTTTGACGGGAGTTGCAAGCTGTCCGTATGGCTTTGTCAGATTGCGAAGCATTTGTGGTATCAATATCTTGAAAAACATAAACATGAAGCGCTGAAAACACAGGAAGATACCGCTGAACTTACGCTTGATACGGAAACGCAGGTCTTTGCAAAATATGAATTAATTCAAGTGTTAAAAGAGCTTCACAATCTGCCGGAACAGATGCGGGAGGTGCTCTACATTAAAATGTCGAGTGAACTTACATTTCGGGAAATCGGTGAAATTTTGGGAAAAAGTGAAAACTGGGCACGGGTTACTTACTTTCGCGGAAAAGAAAAAATAATGAAAGGATTGATGAAAAATGAGTGAAATTACATGCAATATTATACGCGACTTACTGCCTTCCTATATGGATAAAATTGCGTCGGACGACTCCGTAAGACTTATTGAAGCACATCTTGCAGCATGTCAGGAATGCCAGGATTTTAAAGACAGGCTGGAAAAACCGGATTTCCATGTTGCACATGAGACGGATAATTTGGATTATTTGAAAAAAATACGGCGGCTTGCAGATTTCAAATCTGCCGTCTGTTTTCTACTACTTTTAATAACAGGTGTTTTCTTTTTAGAATACACAAGGGACCTGCATCAGGCAAAACTGTTTTTTCTCTTTGCCGGCATGATGCTGCTCTGCAATTATCTTTTGTTTTTCCAACATGACAAAGCGGAGACAACTGCAAAAAAACGAACTTTGTTCGTAAATGGCATCAGTATTGTTTTAGCGCTCTACACTGTCATCATAATGCAGGTATCAACCTACAACTGGCTTGCTGACAGAGATACGCTGTTTCATATGGATTACGATAAGCTTGGACCGTTCCTTCATTACCAAATAATATTGGTAATGGTTGTCGAACTTACATTATGGGTTCGGGAACTTATTGTGCACATAAAAACCTCCCATTTTTCGATTGTAACCAGCAGTTTTGGCATTATTGGGTTTTATATGTCTCTGTATTATATAGGAATGCTGAAATCCGTGGAAACACTTGACAGCTTTCACATGATTAGCAACAATGCACTGCTTTTGTTCGCGGAAGGGGTTGGTATTTTACTAATTTTCTTACTTGTCGAAAAGGTAAAATGCAAAAAAGCATAGAAGTACAGAAAACGCCGCAAATAAAAGCGGCGTTTTCTGTTACGATGTCCTTATTCCATTTGTCATTCATGACAGTTCATATGCAAAGCAAATTAATAGTTTACAATCTTGCCAAAATCTGCCTTGAGGCTCGCGCCGCCTACCAGTCCGCCGTCAATGTCGGGCTGTGCGAACAACTCCGCCGCGTTGCCTGCATTGACAGAACCGCCATACTGGATGCGTACTGCCTCCGCTGTTGCCGCGTCGTACATTTCTGCGATGCAGTCGCGAATGCCTTTACAAACTTCCTGCGCCTGCTCTGTTGTAGCTGTCTTTCCTGTTCCGATTGCCCAAATCGGCTCGTATGCAATCACAAGCTTTTTCACCTGATCTGCAGTGATGCCTGTCAAATCTGACTTAATCTGAAGTCTGATCCAATCCATTGTAACACCCATCTCTCTCTGCTCAAGAGACTCGCCGCAGCAAAGAATCGGAGTCAAACCATGTTCAAATGCCTTTGCCACTTTTTTATTTAAGAACGCATCATCTTCCTTGAAATACTCACGACGCTCGGAATGTCCGATGATGACATACTTTGCCCCAGCGTCAACCAGCATGTTTGGAGCAATTTCGCCTGTGTAAGCGCCTTTCTCCTCAATGTACATATTTTCCGCACCAACTTCTACGTTTGTGCCTTTTACCGCCTCTACTACAGGTACAATATCAATTGCAGGTACGCAGTAAACTACGTCCACATCATCAGACTTTACCAAATCCTTTAATTCGGCAACCAACTTGACAGCCTCACTTGGCGTCATATTCATTTTCCAGTTGCCGGCTACTATTTTTCTTCTTGCCATTTTATAACCATGTCCTTTCTTCTACTTTTCTTAAAATTGATTGTTTTGATAATTTCCGGCAGGTATATCGTTTCTTTGGTTGTTCTTCTTTCCCTTGATTACCAACACAATTCCGACAATCAAAAGAATCACTCCCACTAATCCGACACAGGCTGCCACTGTTCCGATTACAAAAAAGCTTCTTCCTACCGTGTCTACTGCCAAGTCGTAAATCTCCTGAATCATAATGTCAGAAGGATCATCAATATTATAATATACCTCAATGGAATCCCCCAACGAATACTTGCCAATAACGGTATAGATCTTCTTTTCATAATAAACATTGTCTATATCCGATCGAAAGCCTATCGTAGTCGTACCTTCATCGTAATCAATTTCCGTAATTTCCCCTGTCGTTTCCAACGCATTGCGCTTAAAAAGATCCATTTTTTCCTGTATCTCTTCACCTATCAATTCCTCGTCACTTACCACATATCCCGAGAAAAAGAAGAATGCCGCAAACAAGAGCCCTAACATCGTCAGAATCGATCCGAGTACAATCATGATAATTCCGCCGATTGTCTTCCCATTACTCATATCGGGTCACCTGCTGCCTATTTATCATCTGCCGCAACAACGCCCGGAAGCTCCTTGCCTTCTAAGAATTCCAAAGATGCACCGCCGCCTGTTGAAATATGGCTCATCTTGTCTGCAAATCCAAGCTGATTAACTGCCGCTGCGGAATCACCGCCGCCGATAATTGTCGTTGCCTGCGTCTCTGCCAATGCTTTTGCAACTGCGATGGTACCCTTTGCAAGAATCGGGTTCTCAAAAACACCCATAGGTCCGTTCCATACAACTGTCTTTGCAGACTTCACTGCATCCGCAAAAAGCTCCTGTGTCTTTGTGCCGATGTCAAGACCTTCCTTATCGGCAGGAATCTTGTCAGCATCCACTACAGATACTTCGATTTCCGCATCAATCGGATTCGGGAAACCGTCTGCGATTGTCGTATCAACCGGAAGAAGAAGTTTCTTGCCAAGCTTCTCAGCCTTTGCCATCATTTCCTTACAGTAGTCAAGCTTTTCTTCGTCTACCAATGAATTACCGATTTCATATCCCTTTGCCTTTAAAAATGTAAATGCCATACCGCCGCCGATAATCAGTGTATCGCACTTCTCAAGCAGATTGTTGATAACGTTTAGCTTATCCGCAACCTTTGCGCCGCCGAGAATGGCAACAAACGGTCTTACCGGATTTTCAACTGCATTTCCCAAGAATTCGATTTCCTTCTGCATTAAGTAGCCTACTGCGTTCTCGCCGCCCTTTGCTGTAATGCACTTTGTTACACCTTCAACAGAAGCGTGTGCTCTGTGGGAAGAACCGAATGCGTCGCATACATATAAATCTGCCAAATCTGCAAGCTCTTTGCTGAACTCCGCACCGTTCTTTGTCTCGTCCGCGCCGCGGAACCGTGTGTTTTGTAACAAAACAACATCGCCTTCATTCATTGCGGCAACTGCTGCCGTTGCTGCCTCGCCTGTTACGTTATAATCAGAAACAAAATTTACTTCCTTGCCAAGCTTCTCGGAAAGTCTCTTTGCAACAGGCGCCAATGACTCGCCTTCGTTCGGTCCGTTTTTCACTTTTCCCAAGTGTGAGCAGAGAATGACTTTACCGCCGTCCTTGATTAACTTATTGATTGTGGGAAGCGCTGCCACGATACGTGTCTCGTCCGTAATCTCGCCGTTCTTTAAAGGTACGTTAAAGTCACATCTTACCAAAACTCTTTTTCCTTTTACGTTGATGTCGTCAACTGATTTTTTGTTTAATCCCATTTTTTATTCCTCCATATATGATATAAGTTTTATAATCGGGCAGGATAATGCCCTTATCCTCTACCCGCGGCACCGGGCGTTCGTCATCTGCTGACATCTTTCATTTAAATACCCGTGTGCACTAAAAAGGTCCGGTCCATAAGACCGGACCTTTGATAGGTCTTTTAATAAATCGTTACGCTAACTCTGAGAAGTACTTAATTGTTCGAGAACAATTCAATGCCTTATGCCAACTCTGAGAAGTACTTAATTGTTCTTACCATCTGAGATGTGTAGCTGTTCTCGTTGTCATACCAAGATACAACCTGTACAAGATTGTCAGCGCCAACCATTGTCTGTGTTGCATCAAAGATTGAACCGTATGTGCTGCCAACGATGTCAGAAGATACGATTTCGTCCTCATTGTAGCCGAATGACTCTGTAGCTGCTGCCTTCATAGCTGCATTGATTTCGTCCTTTGTTACAGACTTCTCAACAGTTGCTACTAAGATTGTTGTAGATCCTGTCGGCGTCGGAACACGCTGTGCAGAACCGATTAACTTGCCGTTCAGCTCAGGAATAACAAGACCGATTGCCTTTGCTGCGCCTGTTGAGTTGGGAACGATGTTTACTGCGCCTGCACGGCTTCTTCTTAAATCGCCCTTTCTCTGAGGTCCGTCAAGGATCATCTGATCGCCTGTGTATGCGTGGATTGTGCTCATGATACCAGACTTGATGCCTGCCAAATCATTGAGTGCCTTAGCCATAGGAGCTAAACAGTTTGTTGTGCAAGAAGCAGCAGAGATAATTGTATCTGATGCCTTTAATGTCTCATGGTTTACATTGTAAACGATTGTCGGAAGATCATTTCCTGCCGGAGCGGAAATAACAACCTTTCTTGCACCTGCGTTAATGTGTGCCTGTGCCTTATCCTTGCTTGTATAGAAGCCTGAGCACTCTAATACAACGTCAACCTTTAACTCACCCCAAGGGCAGTTGTTTGCATCGGGCTCTTTGTAGATCTTAAGTGTCTTACCGTCAACAGTGATTGTGTCCTCGCCTGCTGAAACTGTATCAGCCAAAGCATATTTTCCCTGTGAAGAATCATACTTTAACAAATGTGCCAACATCTTAGGACTTGTCAAGTCATTGATTGCTACTACTTCATACCCTTCTGCTCCAAACATCTGTCTGAATGCAAGACGACCAATACGACCGAAACCATTGATTGCTACTCTTACTGCCATGTCATTTTCCTCCTAAAAATAAAATAAATGTATTTTATCTTATCTTGTCCAATTCACCCGCTCTCATGCAGCAATTGCTTAAAACCGATACTGTGATGCGCAAAACGCGCCGCGGAATGATTGACAAAATTTTATCAACACATTTATATTACCTAATTATGGCAGAAAATTCAAGTGATATTTCAAAAAAAATTGAAAAAGTTATGTAAAATCTTTATAAACATCTTTTTGCCATACCAGCTTGTATTATTTTCTTACATATTATGCTATACTATGACTAAATCCATTCATTTTTATAAGGAGGATCTCTTATGGCAATCAAGGCAGACTATCATATGCACTCATCCTTTTCGGGAGACAGCAGCGCCCCGATGGCAGACATGGCAAAACACGCACTTGCGCTTGGTCTTACCCATATCTGCTTTACCGAACACTATGACCCTGATTATATCTATCCTGCCGGGGAAGAGGGAATGTTTGAGCTCAACACCGATTCTTATCTGTATGAACTGATTAAACAAAAAAGCAAATACAACGGACAGCTTGAAATTGCATTCGGCGTGGAGCTTGGTCTTCAGCCGCACTTAAAAAGGCAGCTTGCATTGTACGCTAAGTCCCATGATTTTGATTTTATCATCGGCTCATCTCACCTCTGCAGCAGAAAAGACCCCTACTATCCTGTTTTTTTTGAAGGCAGAAGCGAGGACGAGGCGCACCAAGAATATTTTGAAGCAGTCTTAGAGTGCGTAAAAACGCTTCCGTATTTTGACGTGTATGGGCATCTTGACTATGTTGTGCGATACGGTCCTACTAAAAATGACAGTTATACGTATCAGAAACATGCCGATGTTTTTGACAAAATCCTCTCTGTGCTCATTGAAAACGGAAAAGGAATTGAGCTTAATACCGGCGGTTTTCGAAGCGGTTTGAGCCAGCCCAATCCCTGCGTCGAGATTTTGAAGCGTTATCGCGCGCTTGGCGGTGAAATTATTACTGTCGGTTCCGACGCGCACGCGCCAAAAGACATCGCGGCAGATTTTGACAGGGCATGTGCACTTTTAAAAGAATGCGGTTTTGCGTATTACTGCGTATTTCAAAAGCGGATTCCTGAATATTTAAAGCTTTAAAGCTATCTTAATATCGTACCGCCGCCATACACGTAATCATTTTGATAAAACACTACTGCCTGTCCGGGCGTTACTGCCCTGACAGGTTCTTTAAATCGGCATTCCACCTGTCCGTTCTCCGATTTTTTTATGGTACACGGCGCTCCTGCATGGGAATAACGGATTTTGGCGGTTACCTCTGCCGGCCCCTCCAAATTTTCCACTGCCATAAAATTCAGATTATCGCATACGAGACGATCCGTAAAAACCTCCTCATTCGTCCCGAGCACAACCTCATTCGTTTCGGGTCTGATTTCCGTCACGAAAACAGGATGTCCCATCGCAAGATTCAGTCCCTTTCTTTGCCCGATTGTGTAATGAATAATGCCCCTGTGCTGCCCTAGCCGCTTGCCGTCGGCTGACACAAAATCTCCCGGGACAGGCAGCGGCTTTGATAAGTTTGCCGCCTCACGCTCTACTACCGCTGCGTAATCGTTGTCAGGCACAAAACAGATGTCCTGGCTGTCCGGTTTTGACGCCACGTCCAGTCCAAGACGCGCGGCAATTTCCCTGATTTCTTCCTTTTCATAATCACCAACCGGCATCAATGTATGCGAAAGCTGATGCTGTGTCAAACTATAAAGTGCATACGTCTGATCTTTTTTTGCCGTCACGGAATTTTGAATGACATATCTGCCGTTCTCAAGCTGCCTGATGCGCGCATAGTGACCGGTTGCAATATAGTCCGCGCCGATTTCAAGACTTCTTTGCAAAAGCGCCTCCCATTTCACATAACGGTTACATAGTATGCAGGGATTAGGGGTCCTCGCATGAAGATAATCCTCCACAAAAGGTACGACAACACACTGACGAAACGTCTCCCCAAAGTTCATCACATAATACGGAATATCCAGCATTTGCGCTACCCTGCGTGCATCTTCAACGGCACTCAGACCGCAGCATCCTGCATTTTCCTGTGTCTGCTGTTCATCATTCTCCCATATCCGCATCGTCACGCCGATGACATCATATCCCTGTTCTTTTAAAAGATATGCCGCCACAGAAGAATCCACGCCGCCTGACATGCCTACCACAACCTTTTTTGCCATAGCTTCCTCCCATTTTTTCCTATCATATTACTAGGTTTTATGATAGCATCCTGTTGCCCGGCTGTCAATTGCATGTTCTGAACTGCCGTTTTTTGTCATACACTGTAGGGATAAGCAAACTGAAGGTGCAGTATGACGCAAAAAAATAATCCCATAAAAAGCGTGTCCCTAAAACGAGTTGTCAAAAGTCCCATTATCATCGGTACTTTTTTTCTTACATTTTCAGGATTGATTACAAAGCTTATCGGCTTTTTTTACCGCATATTTCTCTCAAGGATTTTTCAGGAGGAAGGTCTTGGCATTATCGGACTTGTGTCTCCCGTTATGATTCTTGCCCATTCCATATGTTCTGCCGGCATCCAAAACGCCATTACGCGTTTTGTCGCCGCATCAAAGGGCAACAAGGAAGGCGAGGGGTTTGGATACCTTTTCGTCGGCATTTTGATTTCCGTGATACTCTCACTGCTCACGGCTTGGCTTGTCTTTACAAACGCAAACACGATTGCACTGCGTCTAATTGGCGAACTGCGCTGCGTTCCTCTACTGCGGATCAGTGCGCTCTCATTTCCGCTGGCAACCGTCCACAGCTGCATCAACGGGTATTTTTACGGCAAAAAACGCGCCGCCGTTCCTGCCGCTTCCATGCTGGTGGAACAGCTTACGCGTGTATTCTGCGTGTACCTTTTATATCAGATTTCCCTAAAACTTGGCGCCAATGTCTCTATTTCTTTTGTGTGTATCGGCATGCTTGCGGGAGAATTTGCATCCGCCATTTTCTCCTGTATTTTCCTTGCATTCACGCCCTCTAACAGTGCCAAAATACAATTTTCCTCCAATATGTGCAGCAACATTCTTTCACTCGCCTTTCCAATCAGCCTAAACCGTGTATGCATCAGTTTAATTTCTACCATCGAAACTCTGCAGCTTCCAAAGCAGCTTGTAAACAGCGGGTTAGCCTCGTCTGATGCCTTATCTGTTTATGGTGTTTTTTCGGGTATGGCATTTCCGCTTATTATGTTCCCGAGCGCCCTCACCGGAGCCGTATCCTCCCTGCTTCTTCCCTCCGTATCTGAGGCGCAAATTATGGGCAACAAAAGACGCATAAAAAAACTAATCTGCACCACAGCCGCATTCTGTTTTGCTTTGGGTGTCGGCTGCATGGTATTTTTCATGGTTTTTGCCGATTTACTTGGAACTTATCTATTTGCAAGCCCTGTCGCAGCTTCCCAAATACGCGCGCTTTCCTTTGTCTGCCCATTTCTCTATATGTCAGGGGCGCTCTGCAGTATTCTTCACGGGCTTGGCAAAACCGGGGTCACGTTTCTGTTCAACCTGTCTTCAATCCTGCTGCGCCTTGGTTTCGTTTTCGCGGCAGTTCCGGTTTGGGGCTTTTCCGGATATGTTTACGGAATCTTACTCAGCCAAATCTTCTTTGATTTGCTAATAATCCTTGCGTTAAAGAAATATATCATATATAATTAGAATTTGACGAATGGAGGATTTTATTATGAGCTTTGAATTTATAAAAAAATTACCGACTCCCGATCAAATCCGGGAAGAATATCCGGTTCCTGCTTCCATGCAGGAACTGAAAAAAAAGAGAGATGCAGAAATCAGCGATGTCTTTACCGGCGCGTCGGACAAGTTTATTATGATTATCGGTCCCTGCTCGGCGGACAACGAAGATGCCGTCTGCGAATATGTTTCTCGGCTTGCCAAAATTAACGAAAAGGTAAATGACAAGCTGATTTTAATTCCTAGAATTTACACGAACAAACCGCGGACAACCGGTGACGGATACAAGGGCATCGTGCATCAGCCCGACCCCGAAAAAGGGACAGACTTTCTAAAGGGCATTATTGCCATGAGGAAAATGCAGCTCCATGCGATCAGCGAATCCGGACTGACTGCTGCCGATGAGATGCTTTACCCTGAAAACTGGGGCTATGTTTCCGACTTGCTCTCTTATGTGGCAATCGGCGCACGCTCAGTTGAGGACCAGCAGCACCGTCTTGTTGTAAGCGGATTTGATGTTCCTGCCGGTATGAAAAATCCGACAAGCGGTGATTACAGCGTTATGCTCAATTCCGTATATGCGGCTCAGCATTCCCATCCATTCATCTACCGCGGCTGGGAAGTAAACACTACCGGAAACCCGTTGGCACACACGATTTTGCGCGGCGCAGTGAATAAACATGGCAACAGTATCCCAAATTATCATTATGAAGATTTGGTGCTCTTGCTTGATAAATACAATGAACGCGATCTCGTCAACCCGGCATGTATTGTTGACGCCAACCACAGCAATTCCAATAAACAGTTTAAGGAACAGATTCGCATTGTGCACGAAGTCATGCATTCGCGCAGGCATAATGCCGAAATCGGTAAGCTTGTAAAAGGCGTTATGGTGGAAAGCTATATCAAAGAAGGCTGCCAAAAGATTGGAGAACATATATACGGAAAGTCAATTACGGATCCTTGTCTTGGCTGGCAGGATACGGAAGAACTGATTTATAAAGTTGCGGATTTAGTTTAAAAAAGTCGGATGCCGACGCACCCGATTGCAAAAAGCTTCTCTTTTTGTTTAAATAGTTTACGCTGCTGCATTTTAAACAGATAATAAAAAATCCACCCTGCGCAAGGGGTGGATTTTTTTGCAATGTTATCCTCTTGGATGTGCTTTTGCATATACCTCTCTGATTCTGTTATGCGTAAGTGTAGCGTATACCTGAGTTGTTGAAATATCCGAATGTCCAAGCATCTCCTGAACACTTCTCAAATCTGCACCGTTTTCCACTAAATGTGCGGCAAAAGAATGGCGAAGGGTATGCGGTGTAATATCTGCCATAATACCTGCCTTCTTTGCATAATACTTGATTAATTTCCAAAAACCCTGTCTGCTCATTGGTTGTCCCGAGCAGTTTACAAACAGGATATCAGATTGTAAATCAAACAGCATTACATTCCGTGCTTTTTCCAAATAGTTTGTCATTGCTCTCTTAGCCGCAGCGCCAAACGGGATAACTCTTTCCCTGTTACCGTCTCTGCAGATAATAAATCCCATCTGCATGTTAACATCGGAAATCTTTAACGTAATAAGCTCTGTCACCCTTATTCCTGTCGCATATAAAAGCTCAAGCATCGCTTTATCACGGATTTCCTTAGGCGTGTCCCCTTTCGGCTGTTCCAACAGCCAAATTACCTCTTCAGGTGTTAAAATTTCAGGCATCTTCTTTTCGATCTTTGGTGCTTTCAACCCATCTGATGCATCTTTTTCCACAATACCTTCCTTACATAAATAATGAAAGAAGGCTTTTATGGAAGCGACATTTCTCGATATGGTTGCAGCAGCAAAATGGTTTTCCCCTAAATACACAATATAGGAACCTAGAACATCTGCGGTGATGTTGTCTACCTCAGTTATTCCTTTTTCTTCTAAATACTGGCGCAGTTTGCCTAGATCTCTCTTATAGGATAATTCAGTATTAGTTGAAGTTTTCTTTATATTATGTAAGTAAGAAATAAAATTATTAATTTCTTGTTCCATAAATTTTGAAAAACCTCCTCATGAAGTATTTATTTACCCCTTATGCCTATTTCTATTATATATGGTATTTGACATAAAATCAAACATTTTTTCAGAATTTTTTAATTATTTTTACTTATTATATATGCAACTCAATATATTGTATTAAACATACAAAATATTCTATATATTGTTTTAATTTTTGCATCTATTTAAAAAATAGTGCTATTTTTTTAATAATTTCCGGATTAAAATAGACTTCCGACAATATTCCAAGTACCCAAAGTATCAAAATAACCATTGCTCTTCTAACTTTTGTAAGCTTATTATGAAATCCTTTTTCCGTTATAGCGCCATAATTATGGTAATCTTTTTTGTCACCCGACCAATATCGGAAAAAAAGAAGTAAAAATACAGCAATATAAAAGAAACCATGAGGAACAAGCAATAGCAACGCCAGCAAAAGTCCCCTCAAGCCATGCTGATAGACTAAAGTAAACATCATAATCCCCAATTCAAAGCCGCCCCAGCCAAGAACAGCATACGAAAAAGCCGTCCGCAAAAAACTTGTGGCACATATTAGCAGAAAGAGCAATTCTCCAAACCGCTTACAAGCCACATACTCAAACAGACCTGCGGTATAGAAATCAAAATCTTGCAGTTTTGCAATATTGTCCGTCAACAATGCTGCCGGAAGACCGCTTGTACCGATTAGTTTAATCCCTGCGAAATAAAAAAATACCATACCCAGGCAGAAGCCTGTCAAAAAAACAAGCATTCTGCTATCAGGCACAGCATTTTTATAATAAATTTTTTGATATTTGACGTATTCGTTACCAACACAATTTCCAGTGTTATCCACGTTTTGTTTAAATTTGTCCATGAAACGCTCCGGCATAAATTTTTCCTTATTAAAGACTATGCTCTTATATGCCGTATCATTCACACATATTTCGATATTTGTTTTTATATGCCAAAATTGCGGCTATCGTCTTAGAATCCTCTATCTCTCCGGCATAAATCATTTTCTCCAAATCAGAAAGTGTATAAGGTCTGACATCTACAAACTCGTCCTCGTCCAAGTGCTGTACGCTTTTGCGCAAATCCGTTGCAAGATAGATGTCTATTTTTTCATTGCAAAATGCAACTGTTGTCCGAATGGTGATGAGCCATTCAATTTTACCGCAAACATAACCAGTTTCTTCCGAAAGCTCTCTTGCAGCAGCATCAATTGTCGGCTCTTGCGGATTTAAGCCTCCAGCCGGAATCTCCAGTGTGTATCTGTCAAGTGCATTTCTGTACTGCCTAACCATAAGCAGCCTGCCGTCCTCCAAAACCGCAATACATGCTGCCGCACCATTATGTCCGACGAAATCCCATACGGCTGTTTTTCCGTTTGGAAGTTCAACCGTATCTTTATAATAATTTGTAATTGCCCCCTCACATTGAAGTTCTCTTTTTAATCTTTTCACTTCACCATTCATTTCTATTCTTTTCCTCCATACATCGAAAAACCGCCAAAACTCAATATGAATTTTGACGGTTCTTTGCAATCTTTGTTTTCTTATTTAGCGTACTCAACGACGCGGGATTCCCTGATAACATTGACCTTTATCTGTCCCGGATATTCCAGTTCCGCTTCTATCTGCTTTGAAATATCACGTGCTAAAAGGACCATGTCCGAATCACTAATCTGCTCAGGAACTACCATAACACGAACCTCTCTACCCGCCTGAATAGCAAAAGATTTATCGACACCTTTAAAATTGTTTGTTATTTCTTCTAATTGTTTTAATCTCGTTGTATATGTTTCGAGCGTTTCACGTCTTGCTCCTGGTCTTGCAGCAGATATTGTATCGGCCGCCTGCACCAAACATGCAATCAATGATTGTGCCTCGACATCACCGTGGTGGGACTCAACAGCATTAATCACAACAGCTGACTCTTTGTATTTCCTACAAAGTTCCGCGCCAAGCTGAATATGTGAGCCTTCCATCTCATGGTCTACTGCCTTACCGATGTCATGAAGTAAGCCTGCTCTTTTAGCCATTCTTACATCAAGCCCCATCTCCGCAGCAAGAAGTCCCGCAAGATGTGCAACTTCAATGGAATGCTTTAAGGCATTCTGACCATAGCTTGTTCTAAACCGCATCTTGCCAAGAAGCTTTGTCAATTCCGGATGAATACCGTGTACGCCTACCTCAAGGGAAGCTGCCTCGCCCTCCTCCTTAATCATGACTTCGACTTCTCTCTGCGCCTTTTCAACCATTTCCTCAATTCTTGCAGGATGGATACGTCCGTCCACAATCAGTTTTTCCAACGCTATCCTTGCAATCTCTCTCCGAATCGGATCAAAACCGGAAAGAATAACGGCTTCGGGCGTATCATCAATAATCAGCTCTACACCCGTAAGGGTTTCAAGTGTTCTGATATTTCTTCCCTCTCTTCCGATAATGCGGCCTTTCATCTCATCATTCGGAAGCTGAACCACTGATATGGTTGTCTCAGATACATGGTCAGCAGCACATTTTTGGATTGCTGTGACAACATATTCCTTTGCCTTCTTGTCAGCCTCCTCTTTCGCCCTGCTCTCCAATTCCTTAATCATCACTGCAGTTTCATGTTTTACTTCGTCTTCAACAATTTTAAATAAATGTTCTTTTGCCTGTTCAGAGGTTAAACCTGAAATTCGTTCCAGTTCCTGTACTCGTTCTTCGCTGAGTCTCGCAACAACTTCTTTCTGCTTTGCAAGTTCTTCTTCCCGCGCGGTCAGACCTGCTTCCTTCTTCTCAAGGGAATCAGCTTTTTTATCGACACTCTCTTCCTTTTGCTGCACTCTTCTCTCGTAGCGCTGAGCCTCTGCTCTGCGTTCCTTGATTTCCTTATCGAGTTCATTTTTGTTACGGATGGATTCTTCCTTTACTTCAAGAAGTCCCTCACGCTTCTTTGCCTCGGCAGTTTTGAGCGCTTCGTCGATAATCTCCCTCGCCTTGTCCTCTGCATTCCCAATCGTTGTCTCAATGTTCTTTTTATAATTTGAACAATAAACAAAACAACCCGCCACACAGATAACAATCAGAACGAATGCTATTATCATCCATAGCATGTACAGGAGCACCTCCTTACTCATATTAAATTTTCATTGTACAATCTCAAGCGGCACACCCGGCGATGCTTTGACCGGCTGCACCGACTGCATATTATTCAAACGCGCGTCCTGCGCAAGAATTAGATGCTGATATTACAACACTTCAATTCTACTCTTTTCATGTGTCTATGTCAAGTGTTATAGTCAATGAACAATCATAAGAAATTTGTGCAACTTTACTCAAATTGGTCAATTGCTTTGTATATTTTATCCGACGAAAATCCTTTTCGATATAGAAATGCCGCTGTCTTTCGGCGTTCCTCGGGAGTAGATGCCGCACCCCGATACTTTTTTTTCTCTAAAAGTTTTTTGATTAATTCCGATTCATCCATAAGAAAATTTTTCTCTTCACATTGCAGATATGCGTTTTCAATATCCTGTTTCGAAACACCTTTTTTTCTCAGATCGTTCTCAATTTGCTTTCTGCTTTTTGTATTTCCCGCATATTTGATATACGCCGCCGCATATCTTTCATCATCAATATATCCGTAAGACGCTGTATATGCTATCGCATCCTCTATCACAGTTTCCGGATATAATCCCTGTCTCAGCTTACTGATAAGCTGAGACCTCGTATAGTCACGACTCTTTAACAAATTAAGACAGCGCAGTCTCGCCCGTTTCATGAGCAGCTCATCCATAATATGGCGGAACCTTTCCTCAGAAAGCGCTCCGTCTTTTTTGATATGCATCTTTCCAAGTTCACCTTTGTAAAGCACAAATGCCGCCTCATTGTCAATAAACACCTGCGATCTTGTTTTTGAGATTTCCACAATATCCGTAACCGTCATTCCCATCCCACCTGTGCTGTTTTTATTTTTCTATTCCGCCTTTTCTTCCGCCTTCTCCGCTGCCTTTGCGCTCTTTGCCTTTGGTTTCACATCTGCCGTTTCCGGCTGCGACGCGTTTTCATCCACACCCTGCAATCCAAAATGCGCCCGCACCTTTATTTCTATTTCGTTGCAAATTTCAGGATTGTCCCGCAAATACTGCTTTGCATTTTCCCTGCCTTGCCCAATTTTATTTCCGTTATAGGCATACCATGCGCCACTCTTACTTACGATATTCTCATTTGCCGCCAAATCAAGAATATCTCCAACTGCCGAAATTCCTTCGCCAAACATAATGTCAAACTCGGCTTCCTTAAACGGCGGCGCTATTTTATTCTTAACGACTTTTACTCTTGTCCTGTTTCCCATCACCTCACCGCTCTGTTTCAGCGATTCGATTCTTCGAACATCCAGTCTTACAGACGAATAGAATTTGAGTGCGCGCCCGCCTGTTGTCGTTTCAGGATTACCAAACATAATCCCCACTTTTTCACGCAGCTGATTGATAAAGATTACGGTACAGTTTGACTTACTGATCACAGCCGTAAGCTTTCTAAGCGCCTGTGACATCAGCCGCGCCTGAAGACCTACATGTGAATCGCCCATGTCTCCGTCAATTTCCGCCTTTGGCACAAGCGCTGCCACGGAATCCACAACCACAATGTCAATCGCCCCTGAACGCACCATTGTTTCTGTTATCTCGAGCGCCTGTTCCCCATTATCAGGCTGCGATATATAAAGATTATCCACATCAACGCCGATATTTTTTGCATAAACAGGGTCCAACGCATGCTCTGCATCAATAAAGCCCGCAATCCCCCCTCTTTTTTGCACCTCTGCAATCATATGTAACGTAACCGTGGTCTTACCGGACGATTCTGGTCCGTATATCTCAACAATTCTTCCCTTCGGGATTCCGCCTAATCCAAGTGCAATATCAAGACTCAATGAGCCTGTCGGAATCGTCTCCACGTTCATTTGCGCAGTGGGATCCCCTAACTTCATCACCGCGCCTTTTCCATATTGTCTTTCTATCTGCGAAAGTGCGGCATCTAATGCCTTTAATTTTTCTTCTCTTTCCATTCTGATTCTTGCTCCTTTTTCTTCTTTTCTTTACCATTTGTTCGGAACAGATGTTTTTATCTATGTATACTATAAAACACTCGTTCGTATTTGTCAACTCTTTTTTCAAAAATTTTCCACAATTACAAAATACATGGATACACACAACTGCCAATCATTAAGTTACCATAATCTCTTTACTAAAACAAGTGCGATTTTTGACATTTCAAAGCACATTGTACTAAAATAAATACAATATTACCCCGACAAAGGAAACAAAAAGCAGATGCACCGCCGCACCTGCTCTTACTATTTATTAAATATCACCGTTTAACAGCACGCCTTTATTTTTCACGACATAATCGACAAGCGATACCACTGTCAGAAGAACTGCAATCCACGTAATAATCTGTGTCAAAAATGCCAAAGCCTCAATATTGGCAATCATAAGGCATACCATTATCATTTGAAAGGTCGTCTTAAACTTACCCCAATAATTCGCCGCAATGACAACGCGGTTATCTGCTGCTACAAGCCGGAACCCGCTGATAATAAACTCCCTGCTGATAATAATAATCACAATCCATGCCGGTATTCTCTGCAGCTCTATCAGACAAATAAGCGCCGCACAGACAAGCAGCTTATCGGCAAGGGGATCCATAAATTTCCCAAAATTTGTTACGAGATTATATTTCCTGGCAATTTTTCCGTCAAGCAAATCCGTGAGACTTGCAATGATAAAAAGCGCGAGCGCAATATAATCCGTATATTCCAAAATTGTGCCAAATATTGCCGTAAACCATCCCCATTGTGCATAGCCGCCCAACAGTAAAAGCACAAACGGCACAATCAAAATCACTCGAAAAACAGTTAATTTATTTGGTAAATTCATCTTCAATCACTCCTATTAAATCATACTCGTGTGCGCCTGTAATTTTAACATGTACAAAGTCACCGGTCATAAGTTCCCTGGCAGTCTGTATGAACACAAAACCGTCCACGTTTGGCGCATCCTTATAGCTTCTGGCCACATACGCGTTCTCATCCGGCACTTTCCCTTCAACCATAACCATCAGGCTTTTTCCTGTCATTTTCTGTGCGTTCTCAAAAGCAATCTCCTGTTGAAGCTCCATCAAATCCGCCTGCCGCTCCTGCTTTACTTCCTCAGCAATCTGATTTTCAAAAGATGCCGCCGGTGTATTCTCCTCCGGAGAATACAAAAATACGCCAAGACGGTCAAACTCCATCTCATCGACAAATGACATCAGCGCTTCGTGGTCTTCCTCAGTTTCATCCGGAAAGCCCGTAATCAGCGTTGTGCGAAGACAAATATCAGGAATTGCAGTCCGCAGCTTTGTGATAATCTTCACAAGCTCTTTACTTGTCGTGCGTCTTCCCATCCGTTTTAAAATCCGGTCAGAAGCATGCTGTATCGGAATGTCAAGATACTTACATATTTTATCTTCATTTGTTATCGTGTCAATCAACTCATCCGTAATTTCCTCCGGATAACAGTACAAAATCCGGATCCAGTAAAGTCCTTCTATCTCACAAAGCCTGCGTAACAGCTCCGGAAGGCTCTTTTTCCCATACAAATCCATTCCGTAGAGCGTTGTTTCCTGTGCAACAAGTATCAGCTCTTTTACTCCAAACGCTGCAAGACTGCGCGCCTGCTCCAACAGATTTTCCATTGGAATGCTTCTGTAATTTCCCCGCACCTTCGGAATTATGCAATAAGAACAGTGCTTGTCACACCCTTCCGCAATCTTTAGATAGGCAAAATGTCCGCCCGTGGTAACAATACGCTGTTTATCGTACACGGGCTTTCTGTTAATATCCTCTATATGGTTTTTTGCGGTTCCCGAAAGCGCCTCGCCAATCGCATCGGTAATGGCATCAATCGCCGTTGTGCCTACGATTGCATCCACCTCGGGAATCTCAGTCTGAATTTCTTCCCTGTAGCGCTGTGCAAGACAACCTGCCGCCACAAGCGCCTTAATATTACCATTTTTTCTAAGCTCTGCCAACTCCAGCAGCGTATTGATGCTTTCCTGCTTTGCATCGTTAATAAAACAGCAGGTGTTGACTACTGCCGCATCAGCCTCGTTCTCATCGTCTGTTACGGCATAGCCTTTCTGTACAAGCATGCCGAGCATCATCTCTGTATCCACGAGGTTCTTATCACAGCCAAGTGAAATAAACAAAATTTTTATCATATAAAAAACCCGCTTTAATTCTCATCCGGCATAATCTTAATCTGCCCTTTGTCAAGCTCCTCAATCGCGATAGAAAGCGGTTTTGTCTGCTTTGTCGCCACAAACGGCTCCTCTCCGCCAATAATCTGTCTTGCACGCTTCGACGTCGCCATTACAATCGAGTAACGACTGTTAACAACCGGCGCCTCGCCCTGCTCTACACTGCTGTTTACGACCTTCATTAAATCTGTGTAAGATGGATGTAACATACTTATTTCCTCACTTTTCATTCTACTTATTATTTATTCCACTTCTTTGTCTGCGCTGCAATACGGTTCTCCTGCCGCCCTGCCTGCTATGGTATCCGGCAGAAGCGCCGAGAGCACCAGCTGACTGCTTTCCATGACAAGCACCGCCTTTGTCTTTCTGCCCTGTGTGGCGTCAATCGCCGTTCCTGCTTCTTTCGCCCGCTGCACCATGCGCTTTACAGGCGCTGAGTCAGGACTTACGATAGCAATAATTTTTGCCGTGTTTACGATGTTGCCAAATCCGATATTAATCAGCTTATCCACTGCGCCGTACCTTCCTGCATTCCTTATTCGATATTTTGTATCTGCTCCCGCACCTTCTCAATCTCGGTTTTTAAATCGATCCCTCTGTTTGAGATTGCCAAATCGTTTGCTTTTGACAGAATTGTGTTTGCCTCTCTGTTCATCTCCTGTGCAATAAAATCAAGCTTGCGGCCAATGCTTCCGCCATCCAAAAGCGCCTGTTTCATCGTTTCGATATGACTGCGCAGACGCACAATCTCCTCGTCAACGCACACCTTATCGGCATATATTGTAACCTCTGTCATCAACCTTGACTCGTCAAAGGATACATCCGCCAAAAAATCCTGTACTTTTTCGTAAAGCTTCTTTTTGTATTCATCAATAAGCTGCGGCGAACGCTCTTCAATAAACGCCACATGCTCTAACATTGCGTCCAACTTGAAAATTAAGTCTTTCGAAAGGTTCTCCCCTTCCTTAATCCGTGTATCCGCAAAGCTCTGCGCCGCACCTTTTACTGCCTTGACAAGACCATTCCAAATCTCTTCCTCGTCAATCGTCTGCTCCTCCATCGAAAATACCTCAGGGTATCTTGAAAGGGAGGACACCCGAATATCATTGTCAAGTCCGAAATCTTCTGCCATTGATTTCAAATAGCCAAGATACTCTGCCGCAATATCTTTATTGTATTTGATACATATATTGCTCTCCGAAAAGTCCTCGTATGTGATAAACATATCAATTTTGCCGCGTTGTGCGTAATTTTTCAGCTCGTTGCGAATGGAGCTTTCGAAAAAACTCAGCTTCTTGGGCATTTTGATATTTACATCCAGGTATCTGTGATTTACGGATTTCATCTCAACGGTATATTTACGGTCTCCCTCCGTAATCTCGCATCTTCCGAAGCCGGTCATACTTTTTATCATTTCAATCCCCCTGACTGCTGATTGCATCCGCGATTTTGTCCTATTCTAGTGTATTATAAAATAATCCTACCGCCGCGTCAACAATTTTAGCCGGATTACTTGAAAAGCGTTTTAAAAAATGCTATTGTTATAAAGTTAACATGTATTGTAATTACGGAGGATTGTTAAATGAAAACGCAGAATGATAACCATTCAAAGGCGATTTGGGCCGTCAGGAACTTTATCCCGATGCTGCTCATTCCCATAGCAAATTTCTATCTGTTTGAGGCATATATTCACAATCCGTTCAAAGATATGAAAATCCCGATACAGTTTTTAAATATTTTTCTCTTTGAGCTGTTGATGCTTTTGTTTTTTATGCTTTTAGGCAGCCTAAAGTGGTCGCTTCGCCTGCAAAGCATCTTTTTTATGCTTATCGGACTTGCAAATTTTTATGTATTGGAATTTCGTTCCGCGCCGATTATGCCGTGGGACATTTACTCTTTTGGCACGGCAATGAGTGTGGCGGGCAATTTTGAATACACGCTTGAAAAACAGACCATTTTTGTCCTCGCCGGCTTTGTTACGCTCATTATAATAGAAGAAATTGTTAATCTTCGCTTCAGACCTTCCGTGCTTCCAAAAAAAGCAGTATATATTGTGCGCGCTGCCGCATCTGCCATATGTCTTTTCGTACTGTTTGGATTTACGCATATGCTTTGGCAGGAGAGCACAATTATTAAATTCGGCATGTATGATAAACTGTTCACGCCAACCGTTATCAGCAAACGCGATGGCACGGCTGTCGCGTTCTTAATGGAGCTTCAGTATGTGACGGTAGACAAGCCTGCCAATTACAGCGCAGATATGGCTGCACAGATATTGGAGCCTTATTCAGAAGAGGCGGCTGACAATCCCCAGTCCGTGTCCGGCGCACCGAATATTATTGTCATTATGAATGAAGCATTCTCCGACCCGGCAGTTCTTGGGAACTTTGAAACCAATATGGAATATATGCCCTTTGTTCACTCGGTATTAAACGGAGAGGTTGCCAATACAACCTCAGGCTGGCTTAACGTTTCGGTTCTTGGCGGAAACACGGCAAATACCGAATTTGAATTTCTGACGGGAAACACAATGGCATTTTTGCCGCAGGGAAGCGTACCATATCAGCAGTATGTAAAAAATGAGCAGGAGTGATTGCCTCTCATTTAAAATCGCTCGGTTACCGGACGATTGCCATGCATCCTTTTAACAGCACAGGCTGGGACAGAAACAAGGTATATCCAATGCTTGGTTTTGATGAAATGTACTTTATCAGAGACTACAGCAATCCCGAACGAATCAGAAAGTATGTAAGCGACAAAGCATGTTATGATAAAATTATCGAACTGTATGAGGAAAAACCCGCGGACGAACCGTTTTTTATTTTTAATGTGACCATGCAAAACCACTCTTCCTACAGTGAAGAGTTTGACAACTTTACACCGGATATAACGGTTACAGACAGCAAATCAAAGACATTGAACAACTATCTGTCCCTAATAAAAATATCGGACGAGGCGGTTGAATACCTGATTGACTATTTTTCCGCCGCACAGCAGGATACGGTCATTATTTTCTTTGGTGACCACCAGCCCACAAATTCCGTAGTGTCAAGCGTGTGGAAGCTCAATGGCAAAAACGGAAACGAGCTGTCCGACGAGGATGAGGCCAAACGCTACAAAGTTCCGTTTTTTATTTGGAGCAATTTTGATACCGGTATGAAAACAGACGATGAGACAAGTACAAATTTCCTTGCATCAAAGGCGCTTGAACTTTCAGGGCTGCCGTTGTATGATTACAGCATGTATTTAAGTAAGTTGTCTGAACGTTACCCTGTTGTAACCGCCCTTCGTGCCGAAGACAAAGACGGCGAAAGCACGGAGATCGAAAAGGTCATGGGTGAACTGAATAATTATGCAATTTTGCAGTACAACCGGCTGTTTGATGCCGATTGATAAGGAGGCAGATTAGAATGAAAGAAAAAATAAAACACCTTATGAAAAGAGCAGACAGGCTTTACGTCCTATCTTTTTTGATACCCGCATTGATTTTACTTGTAATCTTTATCAAGCGTGATATTTTTCCGTTTGGAGACCGCTCATTCCTCCATATTGATATGTATCATCAGTATTTTCCGTTTTTGGTGGAATTTTACCACAAACTAAAAGACGGTGAGAGCCTGTTTTACTCTTGGAATACCGGCATTGGCTCGAATTTTATTGCCCTGTATGTATATTATCTCGCAAGTCCGTTTAACTGGCTCTGTGTGCTTGTTCCCGAACATTATTTAATGGAGTTTCTCTCCTATATGGTAATTATTAAGACCGGCCTGTGCGGACTGAGCTTTACCTATTATATTCGGAAACATTTTCACACCAACTCATGGGCTGTTCTCTTCTTTTCACTGTTTTATGCGCTTTCCGGCTTTTTAGCGGCATATAACTGGGATGTGATGTGGCTTGATGTCGTTGTTCTTGCGCCTGTTGTAATATGGGGACTTGAAAAACTGATTTATGAGGGAAATTGCAAACTTTACTGTATCACGCTTGCGTTGTCAATACTCTCAAACTATTATCTGTCCATTATGCTTTGTATCTTTTTGGCGCTTTATTTTATCGTGCTGTTGATTGCAAGAGATCCTAAGGATGAACGCAGCAGCGCTGCGCTTTCTTTTTCATGGCTTGGCAATCTTAAAAACTTTTATTGGCGGGCGATTATTCGTTTCGCCCTATATTCGCTTCTTGCGGGCGCAATGGCGGCAATATTGCTGATGCCTGAGCTTGCGGCGCTAAAATTTACGGAATTCAGCGATATTAGTTTTCCGAAAAAACTCAATATTTATTTTCCGGTAGCCGACATGGCGGCACGCCATTTCTTTAATGTAACGGTTGAAACAGGTCTTGACCATTGGCCCAATATTTATTGTGGCGTTGCCGTGTTTCTGCTGATGCCGCTTTATGTTTTACAGAAAAAAATACCGCTGCGTGAAAAAGCGCCGAAGCTTGCACTGCTTGGATTTATTTTGATTAGCTTTTCCACGAATATGTTGAACTTTATATGGCATGGGTTAAATTATCCTGACTCACTTCCCGCAAGGCAGTCCTTCTTGTATATTTTCCTGATGCTTGTACTCTGTTTTGAGGCATTTATGCATATTCGTGAGCACTCTGTCAGGGAAATCCTGTCTGTATTTGCAGGTGCGCTTGCGTTTCTTGTCTTCTGCGAGAAGGTTGTAACGGACGACTCCTTTACGGAAATCTGCTTTCTTGTGACAGGCATCTTTCTCGTGCTTTATGTGGTTATCCTTTGCTTTTACAGGACAAATGAGAAACTTCCGATTGTATTTGTCATTGTCGGTCTTATGGTGACGAGTACCGAAGCGGGTGTCAATACGTACCTGACAAGCGTGCCGACAGTATCAAGAGATACGTATCTGTCCAACTACGATTCGTATCAGATTATTACAAGCAGGACAGTCCGAAAAGAAGAACACGATTTTTTCCGTTTTGACAAGTTTGCAAGAAGAACACAAAATGATGCTATGCTGATTGGTTTTCAGGGTTCTTCTTACTTCTCGTCAACCCTAAACTCACTTGTGTCCGACTTTTATGAAAAGTACGGTATGAAGGGCAGCCGGGTAAATTACTGCTTTGACGGAGCAACACCCGTGACGGCGGCATTTCTTGCAAACCGTTATATGCTCTACACGCTTGACAGGGGATATGACAATATCTTTGAACTTGCAGATACGGAAGGGGAACTTTATCTGTACAAAAACAACTACGCGCTGCCATTTGGATATATGATTACAGAAACGCCGGATACGGAACTGGATTCCCTTTTTGTCAGTGCGGAATATATGCGGGAAAACATCCACGAAGACGACGATGATGACGATGATCTGAATCCGATTGAACGGCAAAATCGTCTTGTACACAAGCTTGGAATTTCTGAAGATGTATTTATTCCGGTGGACATCAATCTATACGGCGCTGACGGCGATTTATATGCACCGGAAAGTGCGCATTACTACGCTTATACGTCAAACACAAAAATAGATGATATTGAAATGAATTATGAGGGAAAATCCAAAACGTTCAGTCAAATTAAGAAAAAGTACATTTTAGATCTTGGCTATCACAGTGAAGGGGAAGTCTTAAATTTTAGTTCCAAAAATGATGAGTCGTTAAATTTAAGCGCATATAAGATTGATACCGATGTACTTGATAAATTTATCACAAAGCTTCGCGGGCAGACGCTGACTGTCAGTGATTACAGTCAGACGAAACTCACGGGAAGCATCAATGTAAGCACGGCAGGGCAGCTTGTGATGTCAGTTGCCTACGAACCCGGATGGACGCTGTTGGTAGACGGTAAGAAAGCTGATATGCAGCTTTTCGAAGATACCTTTATCAGTGTATATTTGGATGAAGGGCAGCATACCATTGTACTGAAGTATTTTCCAAAAGGACTTATTTTGGGAGTTATCATTTCGATTATCAGTATTGGTGCATTTACGGCAATATGTGTGCTGCAAAAAAAGAAAAATACACCTGAAAAAAAATAATATTAAGGATTATAAAAAAGCTGTCGCAAAACTGCAACAGCTTTTTTATTGCAATATAGTATGAGATACTTTATTCCTCAAACGGAATTACAGCCCCGTCATATGTATCATTAATGTACTGCTTAATTGCATCTGACTTCAGCACCCCGACAAGCGCCTGAATACCCTCGTCGCCTTCATGACCTTCCTTAACCGCAATCACATTTACATATGTCTTTGCCGCTTCCGAATCGGAAGTCTCGTATGCCACCGAGTCATTTGCCACCGAAAAACCTGCCTGCAATGCATAATTACCGTTTAATACGACAAACGCAACCTCATCCTTTACACGTGCAACCTGCGCTGCCTCAAGCTCAAGGATTTCCACATCAATCTTCTTTTCCTCAATATCATTAACCGTAGCTTCTAAGCCCGCGCCTTCCTTCAAGGTAAGCACGCCGTTATCTTCAAGAAGCAGCAACGCCCTTGCCTCGTTTGTGGTGTCGTTGGGAACTGCTATTGTATCACCGTCCGCAAGCTCGCTCAAATCCGACTTTGTGCCGGGATAAATTCCAAACGGCTCATAGTGAATGCCGCCCGCATTGACAAGATGTGTGCCCTGCTCTGCGTTAAAGCTGTCAAGATAAGGAATATGCTGAAAATAGTTCGCATTGAACTCCTCGCTCTCTACGACATTGTTTGGCAGAATATAATCATCAAATACCGTTACGTCAAGCGTCCAGCCCTGCTCTGCAAGAATGGGAGCCGCCTGCTCCAGGATTTCCGCGTGCGGCGTTGCGGAAGCAGCTACTGTTATCGTACCTTTGTTTTCAACCTCTGCAGGTGCCGATGCCTGTGCTGTCTCTGCCGGTATTTGCGATGTCTCCGGAGCGTTGTCTGCCGGCTGTACGGACTCTGCCGGATTTGCAGCCGGCTCTGCGTCCGAACCGTTTGACGAACCGCAGCCTGCAAGCAGACCGACTGACAAAATTGCTGCGCCTGTCAGCGCAATTAATTTTTTCGTTACTTGATTTTTCATAATATGACCTCCTTTAAAATACATCCTGTGAAAGATTATCTTTCACGTCTCCTTCATTTGCGTACTCAATTCCTACTTGTTTAGTAGGTATATGAGGAATATATCACTTATGCATATATCTGTCAACCGTTTTTTGTATATTTTTCCAATATTTTTCCAATGTACCAAAAAATATACAAAGGTCACGATTTCGACCACAGATAGCAGTATGCCTGTGTTCTTGCGGCAAAACGCGCCGTCTTCAACAGTTCCCTAAGCTCCTCTTTCGTAAACCACTTTGGCTCAATCTCTTCTACCGTCGATGTGCTTGCACGAAATGCACCCTTCGCCTTCCCTACCACGCATACATTAATCTCATTACTAAAACCAACTGCACTGTAGCTTGGACCGATAAAATCATCAATTTCATACAATTCAAGACCTGTTTCCTCCCAAAGCTCGCGCTTTGCGCTCTCAAGCGGCTCCTCTCCCTCGTCAATCAAGCCTGCGGGAAAATTATACACCCAGTCACCGACTGCCATGCGAAACTCCTTGTTAATCAAAAGCCGCTCACCGCTCTCGTCCGTAACGATAATCACCACTGAATCAGGCTTTTTCCCATTCAGTGCCTCCAACGTGTCAAGCGCCTTATTGCGGCTGATAATTTCGTATATTTTCTCCTTTTTATCCACCGTCTCATAAACAATGTCATAGCGTGTAATAAATTTACCCGCTTCTTTTTTTGAAATTCCTTTAAACTGCATTTGGTAATCCTGCTCCTTCCTTTTGTTATATTATTCCTATACAGAACTGATAAAAGCGTGCACACACGCACACGCTTTATCAGTATGTTAATTGCAGTTAAATATCAATAAAATCCATATCATCCTCGTCATTCGCAAGCATACTCTTTGCCTTCTGCCCTCTTTGCTGCTGCATATTCTGCGGCGGACGGTTATTTTGCGGATTAGGTCTTCTTTGCCCCTGCGGATGACCGCTTGGTCCCTGTGATGCAGGACGGCGTGCCGGCTGTCCATTATTTCCTTGCGGCATGCTTCCCTGAGGCGTCAGACGGCGCGGCGGCTGTCCGCCCGGTCCCTGCGGCGCTCCTCCCGGTCCCTGCGGTGTGGGACGGCGCGGCGGTTGTCCATTTGGTCCCTGCGGCGTCGGACGGCGCGGCGGCTGTCCGCCCGGTCCCTGCGGTGCGGGACGGCGTGCCGGCTGCCTTCCCTGCCCCTGCGGTGCGGGACGGCGCACAGGCTGCGGTGCTTCCTCTATATCGTCGAGTTCTTCCAAATCGTCTATATCATCATCCTCATCAGGATAGTCGTCATCCTCATCGTACTCTTCATAATAGCCGCCGTTTCCTTTCAATTTTACAAATAAAAGCAGGATAACCACTGCCATAATCACAATCACAACACCCATCGCTATGATCGGGACAAGATTCCCGCTCAAAGCCATTTCATTTGGAACGGTCACATTTTCCGCCGTATACGGATACCTCTGATATACGTTTAATTCTCTGTCAAACAGGTACCAGCCCTCTTCCCCGTTCTGCTTTTGTGCATAAAGAATAAAAAAGGTTCCGTTTCTGTACGCTTTGATTTTCTGATTATTCCAATCAAGCGATACAAGCTCAAAGCCCGGCATCACATACGGTTCTTCGTCCACATTCATATAAATCACACCCGCATACTCATCCGCGTCGGAATTGTCCTCCTGCTTTGGCTCTTCCTCCTGCGGCTGTGTTTCCGGCTCTGTCTCCGGCTGTCCTTCCGCATTTTCAGCGCCCGTAATCTCAGAAATCGCCGGATCATCAGGCACATTGTCAAACGTAATCAAATCCGAACGGATAAAACCGTTAATATCTTTATCGCTGTGCTTAAACGTTACCTGAAACCACTTTTGATTGTCCGTTCCCGTCGTCTCTCCCGTCACGGCAACCACAATGCCGCGGCTTACCGTAGCAACCTCCGTGCTGTCGGTCGACGCACTTTTTCTGACGCGTACACCGTTCTTTACAACCGTAGCAGCCCTCGCCTGCGTCGGCGTAACGGTTAATGTGCTCTCGCCTGCATTCGCTGCCGTGTTTTCACCTGTATTTGCCGGAGCATTCACCGTAGGCAGTGAGCCCGAACCGCTTCTGTCAATCAGGTCAGCACGAATATAGCCTTTCGTGTTCGCATCGACATAAACCTGATACCACTTCTTTCCGTCCGTGCCTGTCGTCTCCCCGATAATATCAACAGTGCCCCCCTTTGCAACACTTCCAAGCTGCTTGCTTGTCGTATCCGCCGTCTCCCTGATTTTTGCACTCTCGACCTTAACAGTGCCCTTCTCGTCGGCAAGACACACCATTGTCATGCCCAAAACCAAACAAAACAATAATGCCGCAAAAATGTGCTTCACGCTTCCTCTAATGTTTCTCATCAATAATCCTCCATTCTTCTGTCAACCCACTATATATTCCGTCTCCTCTACGCCTCGTCAATCGCTTTTCCAATATCGTTTCTCATATACTTATTGTCAAAGTCAACCCACGCGGTCGCTGCATACGCGTTTTTACGCGCTTCTTTCAAGTCAGCCCCCTTCGCCGTCACGCCAAGCACACGCCCCCCATTTGTGACAAATCTGCCGTTATCGTCAAGCTTTGTGCCTGCATGAAAGCAGTAATACCCCTCCTTATCTTCAAAATTTTCAAGTCCCCTGATTTCCAGTCCCTTTTCGTATTTTACAGGATAGCCGTCGCTTGCAAGCACCACGCACACCGCGGCATTCTCTTCAAACTGCAAGTCAATCTCGTCAAGCTTCCCGTCAATACATGCCTCAAGCACGTCAATCATATCATTTTTCATGCGCGGAAGCACCACCTGCGCCTCGGGGTCTCCAAACCGTGCATTGTACTCCAGCACCCTTGGTCCCTTCGACGTGAGCATTAACCCAAAAAAGATAATACCCTTAAACTCCCTGCCCTCTGCCGCCATCGCGTCGACCGTCGCCTGATAAATATGTTCTTTACAAAACGCATCGACTTCTTCCGTGTAAAACGGGCTTGGTGAAAACGTTCCCATTCCACCCGTATTCAGCCCTTGGTCACCATCCTTCGCACGCTTGTGGTCCTGCGCCGAAGTCATTGTCTTAATCGTCTTCCCGTCGACATAGGAAAGCACGGAAACCTCGCGTCCTGTCATAAACTCCTCAATCACCATGCGGTTCCCCGCCGTGCCAAACTGCTTATCCAGCATAATGGACTTTACGCCGTCCTTTGCCTCCTCTAAGGTATTGCAAATCAAAACGCCCTTTCCAAGCGCAAGCCCGTCCGCCTTTAAGACAATCGGAAACTGTGCTGTCTCAAGATATGCAAGCGCCTTATCTGCATTGTCAAAGGTCTCGTATGCGGCTGTCGGAATATTGTACTTTTTCATCAAATCTTTGGAAAATGCCTTCGAGCCTTCAAGGATTGCCGCGTTCTTTCGCGGTCCGAATACCCGAAGTCCTTCCGCTTCAAACGCGTCCACGATACCGCCCACAAGGGGATCGTCCATTCCGATAATCGTTAAGTCGATTTCCTTCTCTTTTGCGAATGTTACTAATTTATCAAACTCCATCGCGCCAATCGGCACGCACTCCGCAATCTGTCCGATACCGGCATTTCCAGGCGCACAGTAAATCTTATCTGCCTTCGGGCTTTTCGCCACACTTGCAGCAATTGCATGCTCCCTTCCGCCGCTTCCTACTATTAAAATTTTCACCGTAACTATGCTCCTTTCCCGGATTAAAAATACTAATTTTCAACCTTCCCGTTTGCAATCATTTGTATCGCCTGCGGCAAAATCTGCCACTCTGCCTCTTCCATCACGCGCCTTTGCAGCGTTTCGGGCGTGTCGTCCTGCAAAACCTCCACTGCCTTTTGCAGAATAATCGGTCCGGTATCTGTCCCTGCATCAACGTAATGTACCGTCGCACCCGTAATCTTAACGCCCCGCTCAAGCGCCGCCTCATGCACCTTCAAGCCATAAAAGCCTTTCCCACAAAACGACGGGATAAGCGAAGGATGGATGTTAATAATGCGTCCCTCATATTTTTCAATCATCGCAGGCGGAAGTACCACCAAAAATCCGGCAAGCACGATTAAATCCGGATTGACCGCATCTAAGCACGCTAAAAATGCTTCATTAAAATGTTCCCTGTTTTCAAAATCCTTGGGAGAAACTGCCTTTGCCGCAATCCCTTTGTTTCTTGCACGTTCCAGCGCATAGGCGTTTTTATTGTTGCTGATGACCTGCACAATTTGGGTGTTTGTAATTTTTCCCGTATCAATCGCGTCCATAATTGCCTGTAAATTCGTGCCTCCGCCCGATACGCACACGCATATTTTCAGCATAACGTTACTCCCTTTTCACCGTCCTGAATATCACCGACAATAAAGCACTTCTCACCTGCCGCCTCAATTGCCGCCATCGCTTTGTCCGCATCCGCAGGGTCAACGGCAACAATCATGCCAAGACCCATGTTATAGGTATTGTACATCATCTGCTCCGTGATACCGCCCTTCTCCTGCAAAAGTTTAAAAATGGCGGGAATGTCATAGCTGTCCTTTTTCACCACCGCTTTTACCCCGTCGGGAAGCATGCGCGGAATATTCTCATAAAAGCCTCCGCCTGTGATATGGCTGCATCCCTTAACCGTCACGCCTGCGTCTTTCACTTCCCGAAGCGCTTTCACATAAATCCTCGTGGGCTCAATCAAAGCCTCGCCAAGCGTCTTACCCAGTACATCATAATATGTATCAAGGCTTTCCTTTGTCATTTCAAACACTTTTCTGACGAGTGAAAATCCGTTGCTGTGCACACCGCTTGACGCAATGCCAATCAGCACGTCTCCTGCCTTCAGGTCTTTCCCTGTAATTAAGTCCTTCTCGTCAACCACGCCGACCGCAAAGCCTGCAAGATCATACTCATCCTCAGGCATCAGTCCCGGATGCTCCGCCGTCTCGCCGCCAATGAGCGCCGCACCGCACTGCTTACAGCCCTCGGCAACACCCTTAACAATCGTCGCAATTTTTTCCGGCTCATTCTTTCCGCATGCAATATAGTCAAGGAAAAACAGCGGCTCTCCGCCCGCGCACGCAATGTCGTTCACGCACATTGCCACACAGTCAATTCCCACCGTATCATGCTTGTCCATCAAAAATGCAAGCTTGATTTTGGTACCGACTCCATCCGTACCTGACACAAGTGTCGGTTTTTCCATATTTTTTATCTTCTCCAAAGAGAATGCTCCTGAAAATCCGCCGAGCCCGCCAAGCACCTCCGGGCGCATGGTTTTCTTCACGTATTGTTTCATCAGCTCCACGGATTTATAACCCGCCTCAATATCTACGCCTGCATTTTTGTAATCCATTTATTATCCTCCATTTTTTCGATGCCTGCAAATTTGAGTTTCCTCTCAAGTTTGCCGTATGAAATCTTTGACTTCACACTATCCTTCATTATTTCCTGTTTGCGTTTATTTTTTCAAATATTCCTGATAACCGAGCTCCTGCAATTTCGCGTCCTTCGCCTGCACCTGCTCCTTTAAGCGCTTTGAATACGCTTTGAGCTTCTCCAAAAGACCGCTGTCCGACGTCGCAAGAATTTTTGCCGCAAGCAGCCCTGCATTTGCGCCGCCGTTGATTGCCACCGTTGCCACCGGAATCCCTGAGGGCATCTGCACAATGGAATAAAGCGAATCGCGTCCGCCAAGCGACGTGGTGTGCATTGGGATACCGATAACGGGCATCGGAAAAATTGCCGCGCACATTCCCGGCAGATGCGCCGCCATCCCTGCGCCTGCAATAATCACCTTAAAACCTTTCTCCTCCGCTGTCTTTGCATATTCAAAAAACACGTCGGGTTCTCTGTGTGCGGAAATAATTGTCATTTCATAGGAAACGCCGAGCTCCTCCAAAATATCCGCCGCCTTTGCCATAACAGGCATATCCGAATCCGAACCCATTACAATACCGACCTGTGCCATAATCTTCCTCCTCTTAGCCACTTTATATGATCTGCGGATTTACGTCTCCGCAGAAATTTGCCAGTTTTTTCTATATATTAGTTTACAAATAATACGGTAATACGTCAACTTAAAACGACAAAAGTTTTATATTTTATTGCATTTGTTACGTTTCATCAAACGCATTATTCAGCTCCTGCGTTCCCGCAAGGACAAATCTGCCGTTCTTAATAATCGTACATTCCGTCTTGTCCGCATAGCAGGCAGTAATTTCCCCAAGCTCATCATACGGGATGGTAATGTCCGTATGGCAGGCAAAATATGCCTTCGACACCTCGCTATGGCGCAGCAGCGACACCTCGTTGTCCTTCGCCACAATCTCTTTTCCGTCCTCGTTGTAAAGCTTTACGTCCTCTTCCCGCGAATAACACGTATCACCCACCGCAAAATGCGGTCCTGTCTTTTCCGCAATCAAAATCGGAAAAAGATGCGAAATGTCATATTTTTTCGCCGTCATATACGCCGTTGTGTTTGTCCCGATTGCAAACTCGCCCATTGGAAGCGTATCATAATTGAACAGCACGTTCTCCTTAACATATTTTTTGTTTTCTTCCTCACACTCAAAATTGGTACAGGTATAATCGGAAATCATGCCATTTTCAAACATCAGTTCTAAATTACGGTATTCCAATTCATTTAAGAAAACATGGCTCACATGAAGCGTTCCGTTCGTTCCCGCAAGCACGGGCGACGTAAAAATCTCTCCCACGGGAATATTCACATCCGCCACACAGTTCTCAAATACCGCTTCCTTGTCGGGATTTTTCACCGGATAAAGCGCCACCCGCAAATCCGTCCGGTTGCCGTTCATTCCCTTGATTCGTACATATTCCGCCGTGTTTAACGCGTCGATCATCAATGCCTGTACGCGCTCATACGTCTTGTAATCAAGCGTGTTCAGCTTTACCGTCTCGTCAAAAATCTCCTCGAAGCGCTCCCCGATGTCCGGCAGCGGAAACGCAATCACCGTAAAACTGCGCTCCTCACCGATAATGTATCGGTTCACAATCTCGGCGGACGCTCCCCTGTACTCGGCAGAAAGCTTCTGCTGTTCGGGACGAAGCACACACGCCTCCTGCTTTGTCTGCGGCGCAAACGGCTTCTCACCAAACACCTCAATCACCGCGGGACCCGCATAGCCTCTCGCCTGGTCCTTCACCTGCTCATAAGCAAGCTGCAATACCTCAAGCTTTCTGTTGACCAGCTTTTTATCAAGAAACAGCCCAATATCGTCCTTATGGTCAAAGCGGTACTGCTTGTTTGCATCCGCACCGTAATAGCCGGATTTTCCCATGCCCTTCCTGTGGAAAATACTGTCGCTTGCCCTGTAAATAACGGGCTTTAAACCCATTTTTGCAAAATTGCCGATTGCTGCCCTGACAATGCGCTCAAAACCAAGCACATAAATAATATCAACCGTTTCCTTTTTCTCCAAGGGCTTACCCGCCTTCTCAAAACCGATACGGTACCCTTGCGTATATGTGTCCGCAATCAGCTGAATGCGTTCATCGGAAAGACTTGCTAAATACTGTGCAAGCGCCTCCGTCTCCGGCGTGATAAACTCACCGTATTTATATAGATAGCTTACATTATTTAAATCACTGTCCATTACAATCCGAACCGCAAAATCATGCGCAGGATCCACCTGTGTCGCCACTCTCCACTGCGCCGTCGTCTCCGAGTAATCACTGACAAACCAATACATCGTGTCGCGCAGCGTCTCGTCGGAAGGCGCAGGTTCCCCCTCCTGCATTGCGTAAGAAAACATATTGTAAACTTCCACAAACAGCTCCATGCGGATCACCAAATCGGTAAGCCTCCGCTCAAATGCGCATGGTATCATACAGCGAAGCTCCGCATACAAAAACGACAGCATTTTCCCCCTGTCCGCGCCAAGCATTTTGCAGGCATACGCCGGATTACCATAGCAGCGCTCATAATTTTGTGAAAAAAGTTCCTCGTAAAGCGCCCTGTTTGCACGCCTTAATTCTGCAATCGGTGCACCAGCAAAAAAACCTTGTCCCACAAGTTCATAAGCGTTTAAAATCTGACCCGCAAGTTTTGCCGCGCACGTGAAATATGCTTTCAGTTCCTCACCGACCTCGGCATTTTGCGCAATCTCTGAAATCCGCTCACGGCACAATTCATAACGTTCTGCTATCATCGTTTCCATTTTATAACCATATTCCTTTCACAAAATTAATATCCCAAATACAAAATAAACCCGCCAGCCAGCACGGCAAGCACGTTCAGCACAATCCCCATAATCGGAAACAGCTTAAAAATATCCTTTCCCAAAAGGGATTTCACGCCAAGAAGCATACCTGTCATGGCATAAATTACGGAGAGGAGTACCACCATTCCGTACTGCATCGGCGCATTGCCCTTGTCAAGGTATGTACAGTACACGGCAAGCACCACGGACACCACTGCAATCAAACCCAAAAGGGTTGACATAATTCCCCAACGCGGATTTTTCTTATCGGTAAAAATATATCCCGATTTTCTGAATCTTTGAGCCATAAACAACATTCCTTTTCCGAATAAAACAGTAACAATGGGCATTCCGTCAGAAATGCCCACACCTCATTCTTAATTAAAATAAAATTTTAGACCTCCCCGCAAGCAGTCTGCCGCCGCTTATCAGAAGCATCACGCCGCTTGCAAGCCCTACTACAATGGAAATCACTCCAACCACAATGGCAAGCGCTCCCGAACGTCCCATCGTCTTGTAAATTTTCTCATCCATATCAATACCAAGCCTTTCTACCATTATCCTTATTTTGCGCCGTACTGTGCATAATATGTATCAATCGCCTTCTTCATAGCGTCGTCAATCAGCACCCTGCCGTTGTATGTCCTGTTGTAGAGATGCTCCACAACCTCCTCCATCGTAACAATTGCACCTGTCTCAATCCCGTAAATCTCCCGGATTTCCGCAAGAGCATTCTGCTGTGTCTTCCCGCGCTCCTGACGGTTTAGGCTTACCATAAGCCCCACCACGTCGACATTTGCCTGCGCCTGTAAAATAGGAAAGGTTTCCTCGATGGACTTTCCCGATGTCGTAACGTCCTCGATAATGACAACCCTGTCGCCGTCGTTTAAGCTGCTGCCAAGAAGAATTCCCACATCGCCGTGATCCTTAACCTCTTTTCTGTTGGAACAATATCTGATGTCCCTGCCGTAAAGCTCGCTGAATGCCATTGTCGTTGCCACTGCAAGCGGAATTCCCTTGTACGCCGGTCCAAACAGCACGTCAAAATCCGTTCCGTAATTGTCATGAATTGCCGTCGCGTAATATTGTCCGAGCTTTTTTAACTGCGAGCCTGTCACATACGCTCCCGCATTCATAAAAAACGGGGACTTTCTGCCGCTTTTTAACGTAAACTCTCCAAATTTCAGGACATTGCAGTCCACCATAAACTCAATAAATTCTTTTTTGTATTGTTCCATGCTGCTTTGAAACCTCCTATTTTCACATCAGTTTCGCTTTTTTCATATGGGCTTGTATTTTTGAAATTATCACCATTTCATCATAGCAGATTATGCAAAAGGTGTAAAGCTTTTATGCAAAAACCATTCCCACACCGCCAAAACGACACATCCCGCCGCATAACACAGAATATCCTCCCAGGAAAACGACGTGCCAATCACCGTCCGCAAAAACGCATTATCCTGCACGCCTAGAATTTCCACAATCCGCACATACTGCAAAATCTCCACGCACACCGCAAAGCAGAACACCCAAAGCGGCAGAAGGCGAAAACGCTTTGGCTCCCAAATCCTGACAAAGCAGTACACGACAATCACAACAATCACGTCCCCCAAATACGGACGCACAAAACGGTCATGTACAAACAGCGCAATCAAAACCTCAATCGCCAGTAAAATCAGAAATGCAGCCGCGTAGAACGCTCTTTTTTTCTTTTGTATTCTCTGTATAAGCATGTCTCCTATCCTCCTGCACTGACATCTGCGCCCCAATACACCCTACGTCTATCCTCAGCTTCTGTCCGGTGTCCCTGCACTAATATCTGTATACATATCCAGCAGTCCGACCGTCTCCGTTGCCGGTTTTCCATAACTGTTACAGCACTTATGGGATACCGCTTTATCGGCATCCGCCCCATCGTCAAAAGTGACACTCATTCTGACAACGCCAAGCTCTGTTTCGTTATCCAAATGTTTTAAAACTTCGTCAATCATTTTCTCATCATATTCCATACCCATAACCGTAACCCCCGATTCTTTCCATGTTGTCTATCCAAAAAGACTGACCGCAAACGCACATACCCACGCAATCGCACATTGTCCGACCACCATTGTCAGCGCCCACCTTGTGCCAAGCTCCCGCTTTACGGATGCCACTGCCGCCACGCACGGCGTATACAACAGGCAAAACACCAGCAGCGCCGCCGCGGAAACAGGCGTGATTGCCGCACATAACGCCTCCACACTGCCAAACAGCACGGAGATTGTCGACACCACACTCTCCTTTGCCATAAATCCTGTGATTAGAGCCGTCGAAATCCGCCAGTCGCCAAAGCCAAGCGGCGCAAAAAGCGGTGCGATAAAGCCAGCCGCCGTGGCAAGCATACTTTCATGCGAATCTGACACCACGTTTAACCCGATGTCAAAATTCTGTAAAAACCAAATCACAATCGTTGCGATAAAGATGACCGTAAACGCCCTCTGAATAAAATCTTTTGCCTTCTCCCACAAAAGTTGTGCGACGTTTTTAGCGCCGGGCATACGATAATTTGGCAGCTCCATGACAAACGGCACCGCCTCCCCCTGAAAGCAGAAAGTCTTCATAAAAAGCGCCGTCAGAATGCCAATCAAAATGCCGCCAACATAAAGCCCAATCATTACAAGCGCCCTGTAACGCTCAAAAAATGCCGCCGTAAAAAACGCATAAATCGGCAGCTTTGCCGAACAGCTCATAAACGGCGTCAGTAAAATCGTAAGCTTTCTGTCCCGCTCCGAAGGCAGCGTCCTGCTTGCCATAACGCCCGGCACCGTACAGCCAAATCCAATCAGCATCGGCACGATACTGCGCCCCGAAAGCCCGATTTTACGCAGCAGCTTATCCATCACAAACGCCACGCGCGCCATGTATCCGCTGTCCTCCAAAAGCGACAGGAAAAAGAACAGCGTCACAATCGTCGGCAGAAAACTCAAAACACTTCCCACACCGTTAAATATTCCGTCAAGCACCAGCGACTGCAAAACGGCGTTTACATCTCCCGCCTCCATTGCAAGCGTCACCGCATCTGTCAGTTTTCCGATAAAAAATTCTAAAACCGCCGACAGCCCCGCTCCAACAACATTAAAGGTCAGCCAAAACACCAGTCCCATAATTCCGATAAAAGTCGGAATTGCCGTGTACTTTCCTGTTAATATTTTATCAATTCTTGCACTCCTTGCGTGCTCCCTGCTCTCTTTTGGCTTTACCACCGTTTCCTTACAGATTTTATTGATAAAGGAAAAGCGCATATCCGCAATCGCCGCCGCCCGGTCAAGCCCGCGCTCCTTCTCCATTTGACAAATAATATGCTCCAAGGTTTCCTTTTCATTCTCATCCAGGGAAAGCCGCTCCAGTATGAGGGAATCACCCTCTGCAAGCTTTGCCGCCGCAAACCGCACCGGAACGCCTGCATCCGCCGCATGGTCCTCAATCAGATGCATAATACCATGCAGACACCGGTGCACTGCGCCCCCGTGGTCGTCCGCCTCACAGAAATCCTGCCGTCCCGGGCGTTCCTGATATTTGGCGACATGCATCGCATGGTCCGTCAGCTCCGCAATCCCCTCGTTTTTTGCCGCGGAAATCGGTACAACCGGAATACCGAGCAGCTCCTCCAGCTCATTGACGCGGACTGCGCCCCCGTTTTCCCGCACCTCGTCCATCATATTCAGTGCAAGCACCATCGGAATATCCAGCTCCAAAAGCTGCATTGTCAGATACAGATTGCGCTCAATGTTGGTCGCGTCCACAATATTGATAATTCCCTTTGGGTGCTCATCAAGCACAAAATTCCTTGTGACAATCTCCTCACTTGAATACGGCGACATGGAATAAATACCGGGAAGGTCCGTGACAAGCGTATCCGTTCTGCCCCGAATCGCGCCTTCTTTTTTGTCCACTGTCACACCGGGAAAATTTCCCACATGCTGGTTCGAGCCCGTAAGGCGGTTAAACAGTGTCGTCTTGCCGCAGTTTTGGTTTCCTGCAAGCGCAAACGTAATGCATTCCCCGCTTGGCAGCAGGTGTTCGTCCGCCTTAACATGGTACTTTCCGCCCTCGCCAAGTCCCGGATGGTGCGCCTTTACCCGAGGCTTCCCCTTTTCCTTTAACGCATTGTTTTCGTCTTCCACATTGCCAATTCCATCATACACATCGGATATTTCTATCTGCTGCGCGTCCGCAAGACGCAGCGTCAGTTCATAGCCGTGAATGCGAAGCTCCACGGGATCGCCCATCGGCGCATATTTTACCATGCTCACTTTGGCGTTTGGGATTACGCCCATGTCAAGAAAATGCTGCCGCAGCGCCCCCTCTCCGCCGACTGTCAAAATCGTAGCGGTTTTTCCGATTGGTAACTCCTTTAATGTCATTTTTCCACTCTCCCATTCTTTCCCAATCTATTCCTAATCTATCATTCATCTTCATCTATTTATTACTATAATACATTTTCAGCCACATTTCATCATATTTTTCGTTGACTTATCTCCATTTTTTCACTATCATAAGTGTGAAGAGAATTTCTAAGGCGCAAAAAAACACCTAAGAAACTCTAATACTTCATACCGAAAGAACGCTTTGCGTTCTTTATAAAAAACAGAAAGTATATAATGTAGGAAGGAATTGGCAAATGAGCGAAAAGAAAATTATGCTGGGCAATGAAGCGATTGCCCGTGGAGCTTACGAGGCAGGTGTCAAGGTGTCGAGTGCATACCCCGGAACACCAAGCACCGAAATCAGCGAAAACATTGTAAAATACCCTGAAATTTATGCGGAGTGGGCGCCGAACGAAAAGGTTGCTATGGAAGTGGCAATCGGCGCTTCCATCAGCGGCGTGCGCGCAATGGCGTCCATGAAAATGGTCGGCGTCAACGTGGCAAGCGACCCGCTTTATACAGTTTCCTATATCGGCGCAAACGGAGGACTGGTACTGGTCGCAGCCGACGACCCCGGTCTGTATTCCTCACAAAACGAACAGGATTCGCGCTGTGTGGCGCGTGTCGCACAGGTTCCCGTATTGGAGCCGTCCGACTCGCAGGAAGCCAAGGATTTCACAAAGCTTGCATTTGAATACAGTGAAAAATATGACACACCTGTCATGATTCGGACTACGACAAGACTTGCGCATTCGCAGGGACCTGTCACCCTGGAACCGCGGCAGGAGGTTGCTGACAAGCCTTACGAGCGAAACGCGGCAAAGCATGTCATGATGCCTGCAAACGCAAAGGGACGTCACGTTCACGTGGAAAACCGCTTAAAGCAAATGGCGCAGGACGCGTGTGATTTTGCAATCAATAAGGCAGTTTACAAGGACACGAAAATCGGCTTTATCACAAGCGGTATCCCCTACACCTATGTGGAGGAGGCAATGCCGAACGCAAGCGTCTTAAAGCTTGGGCTGGTACACCCGCTGCCAAGAAAGCTGATTGAAGAATTTGCGTCAAAAGTAGAAAAACTTTATATCTTTGAGGAGCTTGAGCCGCTCATTGAAGAACAGGTAAAATCATGGGGCATCGACTGCATCGGAAAAGAACTGTTTACCTTACAAGGCGAATACAGCGCAAACATGATACGCGAGCGCGTGCTTGGCGAAACGCTTGACCTTGCCGCTGCCGCACAGGTTCCGGCACGTCCGCCCATTCTGTGTCCGGGCTGCCCGCACAGAAGTACATTCTCCGTGCTCAAAAAACTCGGTATCCACGGCGCGGGCGACATTGGCTGCTATACACTCGGCGCAGTTGCACCGCTCAATGTCATTGACACGACGGTCTGCATGGGCGCGTCGATTTCCACTCTGCACGGTATGGAAAAGGCAAAGGGCAGGGATTACGTCAAAAACTGGGTTGCATTGATTGGCGATTCGACCTTTTTACATACGGGCGTCAACTCGCTGATGAACATGGTATACAATCAGGCGACCGGCACCGTAATGATTTTGGATAACTCTACCACCGGAATGACCGGTCATCAGGAACACGCCGCGACCGGAAAGATGTTAAACGGCAAGGAAACAAAGGCAATCAGCCTCTATCACCTGTGCAAGGCAATCGGCGTTGAGCATGTCTACGAGGTGGATGCATTTGACATTGACGAACTGGAAACCGTTGTAAAGCGCGAGGTTGCACGCGACGAAGTATCGGTGATTATCGTATGCGCACCGTGCGCCCTGTTAAAGTCACAGGCGACAAAGGCAAAATGCGCTGCAATCCCTGAAAAGTGCAAGAAGTGCGGCATGTGCCTTGTTCCAGGCTGTCCTGCAATCACAAAGAACGAGGACGGCACGGTCAAGATTGACGATACGATGTGCAACGGCTGCGGACTCTGCATGAAACGCTGCAAATTTGATGCCATAGAACGCAAAAGTTGAAAATAAAATTTTCAACTTTGCAGGTTTGGATTATCCAAACCTGCAGACTATGAAAAGAATATGGTTATAAAAATGGAGGAATTAGATAAAATGACGACTAAAAATATCATGATTGTCGGAGTCGGCGGTCAGGGAACGCTGCTGACAAGCCGTATCCTTGGCGGAATTACCACAAAGGCAGGCTTTGACGTAAAACTTTCCGAAGTACACGGTATGGCACAGCGCGGCGGAAGCGTCGTTACGTTTGTGCGTTACGGTGATTTAGTATCGGAACCGATTGTTGAAGAGGGACAGGCGGATGTGCTGATTGCCTTTGAGCGGCTTGAGGCATTGCGCTATGCACATTTTCTCAAAAAGGACGGCGTTATTATCGTCAATGACCAGCGCATTGACCCGATTACCGTCGTGACAGGCGCGGCACAGTATCCGGAACAGATTATCGAAACCTTAAAGGAAAACCACAACGTCATCGCCGTAGACGCAATGGCGGAGGCAAAAAAACTTGGCAATCCCAAGGTTTTCAATACCATTATCATTGGCGTTGCCGCAAAGCGCATGGACTTTGAGAAGGAAAAGTGGCTTGAAGTCATCGAGCAGACCGTTCCGCCAAAGACGGTAGAAATCAACAAGGCGGCATTTGAGGCAGGATATGCCATATAAGGGGTAAAAAACATGTTAAAACAAATATCAATTTACGCGGAAAATAAAAAAGGCGCCATGCAGAATATCACAAAAATTCTGCTGGACAACCAAATCAATATTCTCGGCTCCGTCACGAATGACAGCGCGGAGTACGGAATTGTGCGCATGGTCGTATCGGACCCCGAAACGGCATGTAAGGCGCTGAACGATAACGATTATCTGTGCCGTATGGTCAATGTCATCGGCGTGGAAATCACCGACGAGGTCGGAAATCTCAACAAGCTTTTGGGCTTTATCAGCGACGGAAACATCAGTTTGGATTACCTGTATTTGTCCTTTAACCGCCAATCCGGCAAACCGATTATGGTATTTCACACGGAAGAACCGAAAATGGTGGAAAATGTTTTAAAGCAAAAAGGGTATACCGTACTATAATCCTTCTGAAATACAAAAGCTGTACACATTCAACGTGAAGTGTACAGCTTTTTTCAACCTTTTACGAATCAAACGAAATTCTTACAACCTCCGAATACGAGGTAATGCCCTCAAGCACATACTCCGAGCCGCTCATGCGCAGCGTACGCATCCCCTCCTCAATCGCCTTTTCCTTGAGCACGTCCGCGCCCTGTCTTGAACTGATAATCTTTTTTAAGGCGGGCGTCATTTTCATAATCTCGTACACACCGATACGTCCCTTATAACCTGCATTGTCACATTTTGAACAGCCGCACGGCTCATAAATCGTAATCTCCTGAGACTCATCCACGCCCATAAAATTTTTCTCGTCCGCCGTCGCCTGTCTTGGCTTTTTGCACATTGGGCAAAGCCGCCTTACAAGTCGCTGTGCGATAACACCGATTACGGAATCCGCTATCAGATACGACTCCACGCCCATATCCTCCAATCGCGTAATCGAACTTGCCGCCGAGTTCGTATGCAGCGTGCTGACTACCAAGTGCCCCGTAATCGACGCCTGCACGGCAATCGATGCCGTCTCGCCGTCTCGGATCTCACCGATCATGATAATATCCGGATCCTGCCGCAAAATGGAACGCAGCGCGCTTGCAAACGTCAGTTCTGCCTTCGGATTCACCTGAACCTGATTAATGCCGTCAATATTTGCCTCCACAGGGTCCTCTACCGTAATAATGTTTACGTCGTTTGTATTCAACTCGCTAAGCGCCGTGTAAAGCGTTGTCGATTTACCGCTTCCCGTCGGTCCCGTAACAAGCAGGATACCGTGAGGATTACTGATAATATAGTCAAACTGCTCCAATTCATAAGGTTTTAAGCCAAGCTGACTCTTTTCCCTTGTAAGCGCCATTTTGGCGGTAAGTCGCATAACCACCTTCTCGCCGAACACTGTCGGCAGAATGGAAACACGGATATCGTACTCCACGTGGTCTACCACCTGCGTGATACGTCCGTCCTGCGGCTTTCTCTTCTCGGAAATATCCATGCCGCCGATAATCTTGATACGCGCGATAATCGCTGGAAGCACCGACACATTGTATGTCGCTTTCTTCTGCAAAACACCGTCAATACGGTATCTTACACGGATATATTCCTCCATCGGCTCAATATGTATATCCGATGCGCGCTGACGCACCGCGAGGTCAATCATTTCCTTAACAAGCTTTACAATCGGCGAACTGCTGATGTCTTCCTGCTCCTGCTCGTCTACCTCTACCTCAAGCCGTTTTTCCTTCGCGTACCGGCTTAAAGCAGTCTTCATTTCATTCTGTCCGTGGTACTTGTCAATGGCGAGCATGATGCTTCGTGTCGTTGCAACCACCGGCTCTACCTGATAATTGGTGATAATCGAAATATCTTCCTGCGCATACGTATCCAGCGGATTTTCCATCGCCACGCGCAGCACGTTTTTGTTTTTCTCGCTGAAGGCAAACGGTATCATCGTGTATTTTTTCAGGATATTCACTGGCACAAGCTGCGTCACTGCCTTATCCACATTAATATTCTGCAAGTCCACAATCTCAATGCCAAGCTGCCTGCCAAGCGCCTCCGCAATGTCGTCCTCCGTTATGACACCCTCATCAACAAGCGTCACACCAAGCTTCATGCCTGTCTTTTTTTGTTTTTCCAACGCGCTCATGAGCTGTTCCTGTGTGATTGAGCCTGCCTCCACAAGCAAGTCACCGAGTCGAATTTTCTTTCTAAAATCCATCCCAAACCCCCGTTCCCGCGCAATCCATCAATTGAAAACGCATTATACTACCAAATATTATAAAGGTCGAACCGTGAAATTGCAATCTTTTCAGAAATAAAACTCATGATACCACTGCGCAAATCTGCGAATCCCTTCATGCAGACTTGTACTGGGTTTAAAACCAAAATCCCGCTCCAGTTCACTCACATCTGCATACGTAATCTCCACATCCCCCGGCTGCATACCCACAAACTCCTTATGCGCCTCAAAATCATAGTCCTCGGGAAGCACCTTCGCCGCCTTTAACTCATCCTGCAAAATCTCCACGAAATCCAAAAGATTTTCCGGCTTGTTGTTTCCGATATTATAAATCTTATATTTTACACCCTCCTCATTTGGAAGCGGCGCGCACTGCATCACCGCCTGCACCCCTGTCACAATATCATCAATATAGGTAAAGTCGCGCTTGCAGTTACCATAATTAAAAATCTTGATTGTCTCATTTTTAACAAGCTTGTCCGTAAATCCGAAATATGCCATATCCGGCCGTCCTGCCGGACCGTATACCGTAAAAAACCGAAGTCCTGTAGACGGTATCCCGTAAAGCTTTGAGTATGCATGCGCAAGCAGCTCATTTGACTTTTTTGTTGCTGCATATAAGGACACAGGATTATCAACCTTATCTTCCGTAGCATACGGAATTTTTTTGTTGCTTCCATATACAGAGGAAGAGCTTGCATACACCAAATGCGCTACACCTTTCTGCCCGTTGTCATAACTGTGACGGCATGCTTCTAAAATATTATAAAAACCAATGAGGTTTGACTCAACATAGGAATCAGGATTTTCAATACTGTAGCGCACCCCCGCCTGTGCCGCAAGGTTTACCACCACATCAGGCCGCTCTGCCGCAAAAATATCATCAATACATTTGCGGTCTGCAATGCTGCCCTTAACAAACGAAAACGTGCCGCTTACCTTTTTTGTCAACTCCTCAATCTGTTTCAGCCGAAATTCCTTTAATGATACGTCGTAGTAGTCATTCATATTATCAATGCCTACAATTTTTACATTTTCAACCTCTTGTAAGAGCACAAGCGCAAGGTTTGCGCCGATAAAGCCTGCTGCTCCTGTTATCAGTACCGTCTTTCCGCATAAATTTACGTTTTTTTCCAACATTTTATAACTCTACTCCCTTCGCAGGTCAAAAATAAAAATTCTCAACTGTCTTCCTCCGTGTCCGTTAAAAGCGCTTCTTTGGTCATCACCGCATTTACGTCCTCCGGTTCCGCCTTCATCCATTCCATACAATACGCGACTGCCGCATCCCTTCTACCAAGTTTCATCAGTGCATTTACAACTCTCAACCGAATTGCCGATGACGACTCCACACGCCAGTCAAAAGCGCTGATAATCCGATCTCCATTCGTACATATGGTCTGATAATCTCCCACCTGCCAAAGCCGGTCAAAATAATCCAAAACCACTCCTACAATGTTAAATTTAAAGTCCGTAAGCTGTTCCAAATCACCAAGCTCCCTCGCAAAACCACTGTCCGCCGCCCGCTCCTGCATGATCACATCCATTAATGCATTAAATGCATCATTCCAGCATGCATTTAAAGTATTTCCGTTTTCCGCTTCTTTATAACAACGCGCCGTAAGCTCTGCAAACTTTTTCCATTTCGGGTCTCTCCCCATACCCAAACTCCCTTTCTTGCCAAATAATATATCCGGCAAAATTAAATAACTCAACTAGATTATAGTATCGTCCGTAAAATAACGCAAGCTGTTTTGTGTAATTTTCCCGTAAAGTCCTTACAAATATTACACGTTTCATTATTCATTTTCTCCAAATATGATAATTTTTTTGTCACACAATTGGTAATTATGCCTATTTAAGTATTGAATTTTTGATATTAAAGCGTTATAATAGAGCAAGACGTAATATCTTGGTAAAAAACAAAAAACTCTTTCTTTTCATAAAAATTTTACGTAACTATACATCCGTACTTTCATTGTTGGTTACATACGATAAATGTCAGGGTTCCATTATCAGGGGGGAATACGTCAGTGATTTTGAAGCAGCAGAAAGGAGATTTCTAACAATGAACGGAACGGAAAGTATTGAGAAAAAATTAACAAGATCCTTTGTCAAGGTAGCGGCAATCACAGCGGCAGTAGCGTTTGTTGCGCTTCTTGCGCTGATTATTTTATCAAACCGGTATTCTTATGCATTAAAGAATTTTGGTTTTGCACAGGGTGACATCGGAAAAGCGATGTTTGAGTTCGCAGATGCGCGCTCTTCCCTTCGCGCTGCAATCGGCTATGACGACGCAGATACCATTGCAAAAGTGACGGCAGAGCATGATCAAAACAAGCAGGATTTTATGGAATATTTTGCAGATGTTGAAAAGACAGTCGTATCCGCAGACGGCAGAGCTACATACGATGCCATCAGCGCAGAATTGGATGCTTACTGGGCATTGGACGCCCAAATTATGGATTTAGGCGCAACAACTGACAGGGAACTTTGCAAACAGGCACAGGACATCGCTTTGGCGGAACTTGCGCCTGCTTATGACAGTATCTATAGTAAGTTAATGGAACTTTTAACAGTAAAAGTTGAGAGCGGTAACCGCCTGTCCACAACGCTAATCGTTATATGTATCATAATTTCAGTGCTGATTGTTATTGTAATTGCCGCCTCAATGGTGGCATCAACCAAAATCGGAAGAACCATTGCCAAAGGAATCGCATCCCCTTTGGGAGCGCTTGGCGAACGTCTCAAAACTTTTGCAGGCGGCGACCTTTCATCACCGTTCCCTGTTATCGAAACCGGTGATGAAGTTGAGGAAATGGTAAAGGATGCCAATGAAATGGCGACCAATCTGAACATGATTATCCACGACATCGGCGAAATTTTAGGGGAAATGGCAAACGGAAATTATGATATTCAGTCAAACTGTTCCGACAAATATAATGGCGATTTCCAGAAACTGTTTATCGCATTGCGCGGATTGAGAGACCAAATGACCGAAACGCTGCTGTCCATCGGCGAAGTTTCCAACCAGGTATCCAGCGGCTCCAACGACTTGGCAGAAGCATCTCAAAATCTTGCAGAAGGCGCAACCGAACAGACCAATGCCGTTATGGACTTGCATACCACGATTTCCGACATTACCGCAACAATGGAAAAAAGTGCGGAAAGTGCGGACGAATCTTACATAAAAGCACAGCGCTATGCAGACGAAGCAGACAACAGCCGCGGCGAAATGAACAACATGATCGCCGCTATGAAACGAATCAACGAGGCTTCCACAAGAATCGGCAACATTATCTCCGAGATAGAGTCAATTGCCTCACAAACCAACCTGCTATCTCTCAACGCATCCATTGAGGCTGCAAGGGCAGGTGAGTCCGGACGCGGTTTCTCCGTTGTAGCAGACGAAATCAGAGTTTTGGCAAATCAAAGCGCACAGGCTGCTGTAGACACCCGTGAATTGATTGAAAGCTCTATCCGTGAGGTTACGGAAGGCAACCGTGCGGCAGAGAATGCGGCAAGCGCAATTGAATCCGTTGTGGACGGCATTAATCAGATTGCAAACTTCTCTAAGGATCTGAAAACAATGGTTGAGGATCAGGCAGAAGCAATGCGCAGAGCAGAAAGCGGCATCAATCAGATTTCGGAAGTTGTACAGACAAACGCAGCGACCGCTGAGGAGTCTTCGGCAACCAGCCAGGAATTATCTGCACAGGCTTCCATCTTAGACGGTCTGATTGGACAGTTTACATTAAAACGGTAAAATCAGTTAAACAATATCACAGGCTTTCGTTTCCTGACGGAAGCCTGTTTTTTATGCACAGCTCCATGCTGGAGAACGATACCGCCGAAGCAGCGCATAAGGACATGGCAAATAAGAAAAAACTTTTCCCCTGCTCAATTTGTCAATTTGCAGAATGATGACATGCCCTGCGCCATATATTATTGATAGAGTAATAGAACTCCGCACTGTGGGGGATTCCATAATGAAAAAACTTCCGTCTACGGACTTTCACTTTCTGTTTAAACTCTTATACGGTGTGGCTTTGTGCCTTACGGCGCTTGCCCTAAACCGCCAGCTTGCTTTTTATAATAACGCCATTTTGACCATTGCGGAACCACAGATGTCCTCCGACGTCAGGCGTGTCGCACTTACCTTTGACGACGGTCCGCATCCAGTCTACACGGAGCCGCTGCTCGACGGATTAAAGAAGCGCGGTGTCAAAGCAACATTTTTTGTCACTGGTGAAAACGCCTCAATTCATCCCGACATTATCAAACGCATGCATGACGAGGGACATCTGATTGGCAACCACACCTATACCCATATCGAGCTCACCAAAACAAACCGTGAAAAATTCAAACAGGAGTTAGTAAAAACAAACGAACTGCTGCAAAAAATTACAGGCGAGGAAGTCCAATATGTGCGTCCGCCTTACGGCGCGTGGGATAAAAAGCTTGAAAATGAATTGAATATGTTTCCGATTTTGTGGAATATTGATCCACTTGACTGGTGTACATCAAACGCCACCTGTGTCGCGCAGGCAGTGCTCAAAAAGGTCGGGGAAAATGACATTATTTTAATGCATGATTACTATAAAACATCCGTGGAAGCGGCGCTTATGGTAGTAGATGAGCTGCAAAAGCAGGGATATGAATTCGTGACAGTTGATAAATTGTTGTTTGATTGATACAATTTTAAATCGAGTAGGGGAATGACCTTCTCCACTACTCGCCGCGCGCCCCATGCGCCGCTTTAGCGGCATACTTCCTTTGCATGGGGCTGTGCATAAAAACCGCAGACTTCCAATAAGTCTGCGGTTTGACATTTCTATTTATTATTTAGAAACCAACGCACGTACCGCTAAGGGTTGCACCCTTAATGTTGTTCGTGCCGTTCTTTGAAGTACAGCTCTGAATAAGCGCCTTTCCGAATGTCACTTTATATCCAAGTGCGGAAGGTGTTCCCGTAAGCGGCCAATTATAGTTATATTTCTTGTTTGAATCACCAATGCAGTTCTTCATCGTCACCACACCGCTCTGATTATTTCTGTCAAAGCCTGATGCATAATTTCCTTTTGCAACACATCCTTCAAGATAATGGTTTAAAGGATCAAGATGTGCTGCCACACCGGGAGTCTTGTTATCTACGCCGCCCATCTTAAAGCCGTTTCCGTCTCCGTAGATTCCGTCACAGTATCCGTTATAGTTTGCCTGACAATTTACTAATTTTACCGCGCCGTGTGCCGCATAGCAGTCCCAGCCGTCATCACTGTTATACTCTGCCACGCAGTTCTCAAAATAGTTGCCCTCGCCGGAATGAAGCTTTACTGCAAAACCGTCTGCGTTCTCACCTGTTGCATCCGCATTGTGATGTGCCGTACAGTTATAGAACTTATTGTTTGCACCGCCGTCCGATACCTGGAAACCTGCATCATGATTGTAGCAGCATACTACATACTTTAACGTATTGTTTGAGCCGGAAATATAGATGCCGTTATCTGACGCATTCTTTACTGTAATATTCTGTATTATACTTCCATTACCCTTAATTGTAATACCTCTTCCCGAGCTTCCTGTCGTCTGTGAAAAATCAATGGTCGCATTATTCTTGCCGGAAATATGTACGCCTGCCGGAAGTACAATCTTGTCCGATTTAATCGTGCCGTCAATGACAATTGTCGTACCGCTCTTAGCGCTTTTTACTGCTTCCGCAAGTGTTGTGCCGCCATTTTTAACGGTGATTGTTGTTCCTGAAGGAGTTGTCGTTCCCGAATTGTCACCGCCTGATGTCGAACCGCCCGATGTAGCGCCTCTGTCATCTACCTGTATTTTATAAACATTGATACCGCTGTTAGATGAATAAAGATAAACAAATCCCGCTGCACCCTTGTATGTATAAGAAGCCTGCTCCGCTGCCACAGCCGCATTCATAGTGCCAAGCTGCTTTCCGCCTGCGTCCGCTACAACAAGTGTTCTCGCCGCGCTTCCTGAGCTTCTCAAAATAACCTTAACCGTCGCATCTGAGCTTACCGGAACCTTGATTGCACGATAGCTTGGAGAACCGCTGCCGCCAAGTGCAAGCGCATGTGTGTAAACCGTACCGGAAACTGTCTGACTGTCTGCAATTACAGACATAGGCTTTGAACTGTTTGCAAGCAGTCCAAGTCCGCTGACTGTCACGTTGGAAGTGATTGTGCCAAGACTTTTAAATTCCGTGTTTTTAAAGTTCCATGAAGTTGACGCCGCCTGTACAACGGACATTCCCGTATTGAGTGTTACGGTAAAAACCATGCATACCGTTAAGAGAATTGTTAAAAGCGTTTTGAGTTTGTTTTTCAGATTTGTTTTCACGTTTTTCTTTCCTCCATTTTGAATATAATAACTTATGATACCGGCGCTTTTCGTTATGCGCCAACTTTCTACAAATATTTTATAACACACATTTTATCAATTAGACAATAGGACGAAACGACTAAGTTTTTGCACTATTTTTATACATTTTGAATAATAATTTCACATTATTTTTGGTTTTTTATGCAAACTTAACAATTATTGTTTCTCCGCGCATTACCTGATTTTTTTGTTTTTCCGTATAACAAAAGGAACTGCCAATTTGTCGCAATTTTAAATACATTTTGCACAAATTGGCAGTTTTTACCAATACACTTTTTAATGAAATTGATTTTTTTCTTCATCATAATGATAATCAATCGCTGCAAGCCGCTCCTCTATGTCTTGTTTATCCTCTCCCGTGTCCTCGCAAAATGCGTCAAGGCTCGGATAATAGTCACGAAGCTTTAAATTAATAAAGCTCAATAACATCGCTGCGTCTTTAGGTATCATAGCGTCACCTCCCTCGCTTTACTGCCTACTTTGCACTTAATCCCACAATAATCAGCTCCACACTTAAAATATCAGGCATTTTTCCGGTCTTCACACGTTCCTCTGCCGCAACGCATTCCCGAAGCGCTGCCTCAAGCTGATGCAGTTTAAACTGCGCTGCCTGAGGAATGTATTTCTTTTTTAGGAAATACGCATTCAGTCCTGTCTGCTGCGCAATCTCATTTTCAGGATAACCTATCTTCTTCATTTCCTTTACCTGAAAAAGCATATTGAACTGTCTTGCAATCAACGCCAAAATCTTCATTGGCGCCTCCTTGAGGGCAAGCAAATCATAGTAGAGCGCCAGCGCCGCCTTTTGGTTCTTTGCCGCCACTGCCTCCACCATCTCGAATATTCTGTTTTGAATCTGCACCGTGCAAAGCGCCTCAACATCCTGCGCCGTAATGCCTTCGTCATAGTATTTATAGCAGACCAGCTTTTCAACCTCTCGTCTTATCGTTTCCATATTTGCGCCGGTTTTATCCAACAAAAGATTCAGTGCATCTGCTGTTATCATTTTATTTTCCTTCTTGAGCAGACTCATAATCCACTTTTTAAGCGTTGCCTCATCCTGAACCTCACACAGCGCGGCGTAACCGTTTGCCGTAACCGCCTTATAAAGCTTTCCGCGTTTGTCAACCTCCTCCTCAACAAAAAGGAAATACGTCGTCTCCGGCATCTGTTTTATCAGTTCAAGCAGCCTTTCGTTAACTGCTGATTTAAAAAATCCGCTGTTTTCCACGATAATCACGCGCCGCTCGGCAAAGAACGGCATTGTACCCGCCAAATCGATTACCTCGTTGACATTGATGTCTTTTCCGGAATAGACACTGCAGTTCATAGTGTCATCTTCCGGCACAAGCGCTTTTTTTAAATTATCCCGGTACTGCCTGCGAAGATATGCCTCTTCACCGTATAACAAATATATGTTGCCAAATGTTCCGTTCTTAATATCCTGCACAATGCGTTTCATAAGGTTTTCTCCTCTCTGCCGCGTTTTTTTATTATACCATATTTTTAGTATTTCCGATACCAAAAGTACGCAAATTTGTTTCTTGTTTGTTACAGTTCAGCCCGAGACTTTAAACTTGCTGCAAAGTTTGGGACTGAACTGTTACTCTTGCTTTTGAAACTCCACACGGCACCTCCCGTCCCGTATCCGCACTGTAACGGCTCCGGTATCCTTTGTAACCGCGATTTTACTGCCTGTTTGTTCAAAACACCTGACTGCTTCCGCGTGCGGGTGTCCATATCTGTTTTTTTCACCGCAGGAAATAATCGTTAATGCCGGATGAACCTTGTCGACAAGTGTCTGCGTGTTCGAATACTTCGAGCCATGATGCGCTGCCTTATACAAATCCATGTGTATGTCTTTACAATGCTCTTCCAAATATTCTGCCGCCCGCTCCTCTCCGTCTGCCTCAACATCCCCCGTAAGAAGCGCATGAAACAGTGTCCCGTTATCATTTACCGAAAGCCGCAGCACCAGCGAATAGGCATTTCGCGAATTTGGCAGATAATTTTCATCCGGGTGAAGCACCTCAAAAGAAAGCGTCTCATCCCCAATAACATCCCCTGCCTTCACATGCAAAAGCGGTATGCCTTTTTCCTCACAAAGCGCTTTCAGCTCATGATACGGTTCATCCTTAATTGCTGATTTTGCAATCACAATTCTGCCGATTCGGATACCCGACGCACCGCTATCCCCGTAATCCTCCAAAAGCTCACGCACACCCGAAATATGGTCCTCATCCAAATGCGTCAAAAACACGGCGTCCAGTCTCGACGTGCCCGTAAATTTAAGAAACGGCAATAACGTGTATTGCCCAAGCTGACTTTCTGAAGTGCTTCCACAGTCAATCAGGTAATGTTTTCCGCTGATACTCTCTACCCAGATTCCATCCCCTTGTCCCACGTCCAAAAAAGTGACACATGTGTCATAAATTCCGTGAAAGCTTAAAAAGCTGACTGCCAAAATAATTCCTGTCATCTTATACCAATACGGCACGCCAATGCGAATACCGCGTGCCGACGCACGCGGCGTTTTGGACACTTTCCCTGCATATACATACATTGCGTATAGCATAAGCGCTGCCGCATAAAAAACAAAAATCCTCCAGCTATCCGGTTTTCCCACAATCCACTGTGAAAGCGGGATCCGTAAAGAACTGCTGCCTGCCGTCTCAAACCCTGCCAAAATCACATGACAGACAACTCCCGCAAGCTTTGCCGCCCCAAAAAGCAAACCGCCCGCACAGCCGCAGGCAAGACAAATCAGTCCCATCACCAGCAAAACCCCCATTGCAGGAATAATTATTAAATTCAGAAAAAAAGAATATAGGGGAAATTCGTAATAACAACAAAGCAAAATCGGAAAATGCACTAAAAATATTGACAAACTCCCGCAAAGGGCAGCGGCGGTTTTTCGCAAAACTTTACTCCTGATGCGGTCTAAATCCGGACAGACCATCTCCGAGAACAGACCGATACCCAGCACTGCCCCAAACGAAAGCAAGAAGCCTGACTGACGAAGATACAACGGCTGTTCTAAAAGCAGCAGCACCGCCGCCAAAGACAGCGCCGTCAGCATATCGTACGTGCGCCTCAGCATATCCGCTAAAAGCTTCATTCCAAACATAAACACTGCCCGATACGCACTTCCTGACATTCCAATCAGATCACCGTACGCCGTCATAAGTACAATGCAAAAAAATGCCGACGGAATACGCGGTACATTTAATTTTTGAAATATACCGTAAATCATCATCCCGATCAAAGATATATGAAGTCCCGATATAGCCAAAATATGGGAAATACCGCTTCTTTGAAACAACTGTTTACTCTTCGGATCAAGTTCAGCCTTATTTCCAAGCACCATTGCCTTTAGTACTGCCGCATCCTCCTCCGAAAGCACCGCGTCATATACACCCTCAAAGTATCTGCGCAATTGATACAGACCTTCATGATATGCACTGTACGAACTCCCTTTTGCCGTCACCTGCGCGTCAAATAGACGAAAAGAAATACCAAGCGCACGGTAATAGTCTGCCGCGTCAAACGCGCCCGGATTTCTTGCCTTTTGAAACAGCGACACCTCCCCTTCCACGGCAATGCGCATACCAAGCTTTACCGCATCAGGAGCCAAACATGCATCATCATCCAAATAGCATATAATACGCAAATCGTCTCCCATTTGTAATTCTTCTGTTTGTTTGGAAAAACTGTTGATCTCAGAACTGATTATTTTGACATGCTTTAAAGAAAGCACGAGACTGTCATTTTTATATTCCTTGTTGTAGAGCTCGCCTGTAACTGCGAGCCTGCTGCCCTCTGCTTCCCCGCCAAAGCTTAAGGGTGGCAGCCCCGAAAAAACATACACAAACACTGCCGCCACAAATGCCAGACATACGCTGCACAGCGGTCTTTTCATACTTTTCCTGATACCTCCTCCATATCTTTAATCCGCCAATGACAAGTTCCTCTCAAAAACCGTCGATAAGTCATATTTATCCCGAAAACGGCTATCACCGTCACCTTCAATCGAAAACTGCACCTTATTAATATTGCTAAGCTCCGAGAGTGAATTGACAATCGAATAGATCGTGACATCTGTCGTCACATTATTGATTGCCGTCTCAAACGCGCTGTCAAAATTAATGTAACAAACACCGTCCTTTACCGTCACGCTTACAATCTTTGTGTCAGGATTAATGGTCGGAAACGTCTCGTCATTTGCCGGTCCCTTGATAAGCTGCTCCAAAACCACTTTTTCCATTGACACATTGGATATGTCCGCATTATGGGAAAGCTCCCTGTTAACGGCAATCAGTCCATCGCCCTGTTCATTTGCAAAATACAGGCGCAAAGTGACCTTTGTGTCCTCCTCCTTAATCTTCGTACCTGCGTTGTCCACAAACATATCTGCTGTCATAACCCCCACGGCATTTCCCGACACATCCGCAAGCGGCTCGCCGTTAATGGTAATCATCACGCAGTTAACACCCTCAATTGCAGTAAGACTGCGCACAACTGCAGCCCTTGTGAGCACCTCCGTCGTCCGCGGCAATTCCTTATACTTCTCGCCCAACGATACCGTCACCTGCTCTCCCTCAAGCGCATAAGTAACTACATTGATCCCGCTTGTAAGTGTCGCGCGCAGCTCCTTATTGTCGGGTACGGAGCATAAAAGTGTCAGTACCTCCACAATCTGCTCCTTCGTATCACTCCCCTCAAGGAAATGTTTCTCCTTCACCAGCTTTGTCTCATTTTTATTGATGTAGGATATATCAATCGGCGTTCCCTGCTGCGCCTCCTTTTTACAGCCCGTAAAACTTACGGCTGAAAAAAGCAGTATACACAGCCAAAGCGCCGCATGCCAAACCTTTTTTCTTTTCACAAATATCCGCCTCCATCTGCGCGTATTATCTGACCGTTACACAATGTACGTGAGCGGTATCTTCACCGTGAATACCGTACCCACGCCCTCCGCGCTGCTCACATTGATGGAACCTCTGTGCATCAGCACCGCGCTTCTTGTAATCGCCAGTCCAAGTCCCGTACCGCCGATTTCTTTTGAGTGCGATTTGTCAACACGGTAAAATCGTTCGTAAATATGTTCGATTGACTCCTGCGGAATGCCAATACCCGAATCCGACACCTCCACCGTAAAATACCGATGATCCGCATCCAGTACCACTTTCACCCAACCGTCCTCAATATTATATTTAATCGCATTCTCAACGAGGTTTGACAACGCCAATGTCAGTTTTACCTCGTCCACCTCCGCGCTCACCGGTCTTCTGCTCTCAAAAATTATTTTTACGCCGGCACGCGCCGCAATCGGTCCTAAACGCTTTAGCAAAAGCTCCAGTATGGAATTGATGTCCATCGTCTCCACGTTCATATCTTCTGAAGTCCGCGTCATCTTTACAAGCGACAAAAGGTCCGTAATAATCTTGTTTTCACGGTCAATCTCTGTCGCAATGTCCGTCATAAATTCGCGGTAAAGTTCAGCAGGCACGTCCTCCTGCGCAAGCAGCGAATCGGCAAGTACCTTCATCGACGCAAGCGGTGTCTTGAGCTCATGTGAGACATTTGACACAAATTCCTGCCTTGAATCATCCAAAACCTTCATTCTGCCGAGCATCTGATTGAACGCGTCACCAATGCGCTCCGTCTCCGTGTAATCGCGCACATCAATTTCCTCGTCCGTAAAACCATTCTTTACCTCATTAATAGATTCCGTAATCCGCTCAAACGGTTTTAACAGCTTTCGGCTCAGGAAATACGCCATTCCAAACACCACTACAAGCGCACACATTTCCAACAGATACGCCCTGCTTTTTATGTATTCATAGCTGCTGATAATGCTGTCCGTCGACACGCTTGTGAGCATGACGCCTGCAATGCGCGATGTGCTGTCCGCAAGCTTTTCCTCAATCGGTACAATAATCTCAATATATTTCCTGCCTTCCAGCTGATTCACCGCGGCGCCGCTCTTGAGACACTTGACGATGTCCTCCGAAATAATCGTTTTGCCTTCGCTGATCGCATAAGTGTCCTTGATAATCTTTAGATTTTCGTCCACTACCAATACACGCCCGTCATAAAGATTCGATAACTGCGACAGCTCCGCATTTACCACCCCGTTGGTATTGTCAAACAGGTAGTTATATGTTAACAGATGATCCGCGATAATCTTAATCTGTGTCTGCACCTCATTTGTCCGCACTGATACGGCATTGTCCATATACCGCTCCAAAATACCGATGTGAAGTATGATGCACGGAATCATACCTGCCAGTATCACAATGCAAAAAATCCTTGTTTTCAGGCTCTTAAAGGTTTTTAAAAGCTTTGCCTTTCCCACTCTTTTTTGTTCTCCTATTTATAATAATATCCCACACCCCATTTTGTGTGCACATATTTTGGCTCGCTTGGGTTCGATTCCACCTTCTCGCGCAGTCTTCTGATATGCACGTCAACCGTCCGTACATCCCCGGGGTAATCCGCCCCCCATACAAGTCTAAGGAGATTTTCACGGCTATATACCTTATTCGGATTCAGAACCAAAAGCTCAAGCACATCAAATTCCTTTGCAGTCAAATTGACCTCCCTGCCTGCTATGTATAGGCGTCTTCCTTCACAGTCAAGCTTCAAATCTCCCGCCTCAATAAGCTGCGTCTTTTTCTCCGGCTGCGGCTTTCCCACGGTTCTTCGCATGATTGCCTTGATTCGTGCCTTCACTTCAAGAATATTAAACGGCTTGGTAATATAATCGTCCGCTCCGTACTCAAGACCAAGGATCTTATCCATATCATCGCCCTTTGCCGTAAGCATAATCACGGGAACATTGGAAAATTCCCGTATCTGCTGGCAGACCTCAAGTCCTGTAAGCTTCGGAAGCATAATATCCAGCAATACAATATCATATTTATTTGCACGTACCTTTTCAAGCGCTTCCTCTCCGTCGTATGCGCAGTCTACTTCCATATCATCCTGCTCAAGACTAAACCGAATCCCCTTTACAATGAGCTTTTCGTCGTCTACTACCAAAACTTTTTTTGCCATTTTCGATAACCATGCCTTTCCAATACCCTATTTTATGACACGTGTGTCATATTTTACACTGTAATATAATCCTTTATTTTTGCAAAAAGCCCGTCTTTGATACCGTCCACCTTCTTAATCTCCTCAACAGACTTAAAAGCGCCGTTTTTCTCACGATAATCAATAATTGCCTGTGCACGGCTCTCCCCGATGCCTGAAACGCCCGTAAGCTCCGAAACCGATGCGGTGTTAATATTGACAAGACCATTGTCTGCACCGGTCCGCGCCGCGCTGTTTTCTGACACGGCTGTCATTCCCTGTGCAATCTCTTCCCGCGTCAGCACTACAATCTGTTCCCCGTCCGCAACTGTGCGGGCAAGATTTAAATGCGACCGATCCGCTTCTGGCATAAAACCGCCTGCCATCTCAATCAGTTCAAAAAGCCTGACTCCCGCCTGTGCCTGATACACGCCCGGACAGTTCACGGCACCGCAGACGTATACATAAACCTGCTGCGTTTCTTCACTCTGCCCGACGTCCTGCATTGTCTCTTCCTTCTCAGTGCAGGACATCTGCACATGCGTTTCCTCATCGAAAGACAAAAGCAGCGCGTCCTCGTCTGATGTATCTTTACAGCCGCACAAAAGTACAGGCATGAAAAGCGCAAGCGCAAAAATGCCTGCCGCCGCATACACCCGCAAATTTCCCAGTCCGTTATTTCGTTTTCTCTTCAATATTTATAGCTCCTTTACCGTATTCGCGGTAAAGCCCCCTCTAATCATATTTATGATTAGCATATCTATTCTTATTTTATGATAATATCCAAACCAATACAAGTGCTATTTTTGACATTTCACACACATTTTGTAACAGTTCAGCCTCCGGCTTCCTGTTACAGGCATCAAGCCATGCAAAACCACTTCGTGGTGGCTTGATGCATCTCTTCCACTACGTTGTTTCACGGGCTTTGCAGCAAGTGCAAAGTCCTGAGCAGAACTGTCACCAAATTTTCCCGAACTATTTTAGTCAAATTTTAAAGACAATAAATCCTGCAATCGCCATAAGCGCGCCAATTACTTTTTTCCAGCTAAACGGTTCCTTCTCCACGCCAAAAAGTCCGAACAACTCTATCAGATACGCGACAATAAGCTGCGCGATTACAATAAGCATAACCGCTTTTGCAGGTCCTAGCGAATCCATGCTCTTAATTACAGTCAATGTGATAAATGCTCCGATTGCACCACCCAGCAGGACATATTTCGGCTCAACGGAAAGAACCTCTTTAAATGAAGTTCTGTCAACGAAGAGCCATGCAGCTATACAGACCAAAAATGCCGTGAACTGCACAAACACATTTGCTGCCCAAAGACTGGAGCCTTCCGTAACCTTCGTGTTAAAAACACCCTGCACACTCATCAAAGCACCCGATAAAAGGGCAATTAAAAATCCAATCATAGTATTACCATGCCTTTCCTTAATCTCTTACATGTTATTATGATTGGATTTTACGCTTTTTATTCTTGTTGTGTTGTCTGCGGCGTGTCCGTTTGCTCCTCCGTCGGAACATCCTCGTACTCTACCGCAGGAAGCAGCTCCACCTCAGGGTCCTCAAGCTCCTCCTCCGTTATGCCAGCGCCGCTAATCTGTGTTTTAATCTGCTCGGAAAGCCGGCGGATCTGTGTATTTGCATCTTCACCCGACCAAACTCTTGCAAAGCAGATTTCAAGCTCCACCCAAAAATTGCTCGTCTCCAGCATTTTAGGGATTGGCACCGAATCCGCATAACTCTGCACAAAGCCTTCGACATGCGGATTATCGTACTCCTGCTTTGTCATGGCTGCAATTTTTCCTGTATTTTCATAAAGATCATGCTGGGACTCGTTTGCAAGAAAGCTAATCAATGATGCCGCCGATGCTTTGTGCGCCGAATAGCCGTTTATGACAAGCGCATTCGTCACGGACATTCCCCGGGTGCTCAGCTCCACATTGATGTCGGGAAGCTGCGCAATCCCATACTCATACGCAAATTCGCCGTTTTGCGCGGCATCGTCAAGCCGCTTGATACAGTCGCTCGTCGCAATCGTATAGATGGTTTTTCCCTCGAGAAACTCCTGCATAATCTTATCGTAATTCGTCTCCTTTGTGTCAATTGAGAAGAATTGGTTCAGCTCCTGATAAACCTTTAACGTGGATATGGATTCTGTATTATAAATATTAATGTCATTTTTGTTGTCGCCCGCATCTCCGCCCACGGAAATATAATTTCCAATGAAAAAGTAATTGTAAAAAATATCTGACACATCCCACCGGAAGAAATACTCTACATTCTCCGGAGCCGAATACATATCCGCAAAATTCAAAATATCCGCAATGGAAGTCGGTATTAAGTCCTCCGCTTCAATGTTCTCCTGAACCTGCTCACTGTTTTCCGCATCCGCTGCGCTTTCATTTGCCTGCGCTGCTATCTGTTCAAGATACGTGCGGTTATAGAGCAGCGCACTTGTCTCAAAATAGAAGGGACAGCCCACATACTTATTGTCATAAGTAACCGCATTTCTTGCCGCCTGATTGTACTCGGAAGTCTTATAAACCGGCACCGATTCATCCAATTCCACCGCAAGACCTGATAAATATGCTTTCTCCAAAGAATCATTGCTTACGATATATGCATCCGGCGTCTCTTCCTCATCATTGAGACTCGCCTTGTTGATTGTCTCAAGATATTCCAATCCTGATACAAGCTTCAATTCAACACGAATATCAGTTTGATTATAAAAATCAAGTGTTTTTCTGCTTAAATAATCCGTAATTGCGTCATCCGTATACCAAAGATGAATCGTCTCCTTTTTGGAAGAATCCGTTTTCTCGGGCAGTTCTGAATCGAATACCAACGCTGCGATAAGCCCAAGCGCCGTCAAAATAAGAATTGCTGCTGCAATCAGAATTCGTCCTTTTATTTTACCGTGTTTCATTCAATTTCTCCATTTTTCATTGTTTGCTTAAAAGCAGGTGTCCAGTATCGCTGTCATGTCATCAATATCCTGTTTTGACACAATCAACGGCGGAATAAAACGAATAATGTTCGTCCCTGCGTTAATTAACAGCAAGCCTTTTTCAACTGCACGATTGATAATGTCACCGACAGGACAATCGCACTCCAAGCCCTGCATCAGGCCAACACCTCTGTGTGCCTTAATACAGTCATGCCTTGCGGTAATTTCCTCAAGCTTTTCATACAGATATGCACCTGTTTCTTCTACGTTTTTCAACAGATCCATCTCCTCAAACAAATCAATCACTTTGGAAATTGCAGTACACGCAAGCGGATTTCCGCCGTAGGTCGTACCGTGATCCCCGCTTGTGAGCGACTGTTTTGCCACATTTTCCGTCATGAGAAATGCGCCCACCGGAATGCCGCATCCGACCGCTTTTGCGGTTGTCATAATATCCGGCTTTACGCCGTACCTCTGCCATGCATACATTGTTCCGGTTCTGCCCATACCGCACTGGATTTCATCTAAGATAAGCAGAATATCCTTCTCGTCGCAGAGGGCGCGGATGTTTTTCATAAATTCCTCCGCGGCAGGATAAATGCCGCCCTCGCCCTGTATCGTCTCAAAAATAATCGCGCACGTTTTTTCGGTAACCTGTGCCTTTACGCTCTCAAAATCATTAAAATCCGCAAACCTTATATTTCCGATCAGCGGCTCAAACGCTTCTCTGTAATGCGGATTTCCCGTTACGGCAAGCGCGCCCATTGTTCTTCCGTGGAACGAATGGTTCATCGCGATGATTTCATGGTCCGTGTGTCCGTCGCGCAAAAAGGCATATTTTCTCGCCGCCTTAATCGCACCCTCGACTGCCTCCGCGCCGCTGTTGGTAAAAAACACTCTGTCCATGCCCGAAACCTTTTTCAGCTTTTTTGCCGCCTCAATTGCCGGAATATTATAGTAATAATTTGATGTATGAATCACCTTGTCAATCTGTGCTTTTAATGCATCATTGTACGCTTTATGATTATATCCGAGCGCGAACACCGCAATCCCTGCCACGAAATCAAGGTATTTTTTACCCTCTATATCATAGAGGTACATGCCGTCGCCCCTGTCCCACACAATCTGATAACGGTTATAGGTGTGCAGCAGCGCCGCCTCCGCTTCGTCGATGTATTCTTTCATGTTCATGGTTAAACCTCCTAATAATATCCCATTTCCATTTTCTCAAGATCGCCGTCCTGCACGATTGCCGTTCCGATACCGTTTCTTGTAAAGATTTCCAAAAGCAGACAGTGAGGAATGCGTCCGTCCAAAATATGCACGCGGTTTACGCCGTTTTTAATCGCACTTGTGCAGTTGCCCAGCTTCGGCAGCATTCCGCCGCCGATAAATCCTTCTTCAATCAGCGTATCCGCCTGTGATGCGGAAATCCTTGAAATAAACGAACTCTTATCGTTGATGTCCTTGTAAAGCCCTTCAATATCCGTCAGGAATGCCAGCTTCTCCGCACCGACCGCCTTTGCAATGGCGCACGCTGCGTCGTCCGCATTGATATTGTAGGTCTGAAAATGGTCGTCAAGCCCGATTGGCGCTACGATTGGAAGAAAATCCTTTTCAATTAAATCAAACAGCACCTTTGGATTGACTTCTTTAATATCCCCGACAAAGCCGATGTCCTGACCATCGGGATATTTGCGGTCAACCTTTAACAGTCCGCCGTCCTTGCCGCTGATGCCGACCGCTTTCACGCCAAGCTCCTGAACCATTGTCACCAAACTTTTGTTTACCTTATTTAAAACCATTTCGGCAATTTCCATCGTCTCCGCGTCCGTCACGCGCAAACCGTTCACAAACTTTGCCTCTTTTCCGGTCTTTTCCACCCAGCGGCTGATTTCCTTGCCGCCGCCGTGTACGATAATCGGCTTAAAGCCGACAAGCTTTAAAAGCGTTGCGTCCTTTATCACGTTTCTTTGCAGCTCCTCGTTGCTCATCGCGCTGCCGCCGTATTTTACGACAATATACTTTCTGTTGAATTTCTGTATGTAGGGAAGCGCCTCAATCAGCACTTCCGCTTTTGACAGAATTTTGTTCATGTCCTTTTCGTTCATTCTTACTATTTCCTTTCCAATATATTACGCATTTTGCAAAGAACGCCTGACCTTGGCGTTCTAGCTCCTGTAATCCGCATTAATTTTCACATAGTCATAAGTCAAATCGCAGCCCCATGCCGTCGCTGTTTCATCTCCCATATTCATATCAACAAGCACGGTTACTTCAGGCTCCGACAAAATTTTCGTTGCCTCCTCCTCACTGTATCCGACATCCAAACCGTTTTCATAAATCTTCAGTTTTCCTGCCTTGCTTTCAAAATAAAGCGTTACATTTTCCGGGTCAAACTGTACGCCCGAATAGCCAAGCGCACACAAAATTCTGCCCCAATTTGCGTCGTGTCCGTATATTGCAGCCTTTGTAAGGCTCGAACAGATAACGGACTTTGCAAGCGTGCGGGCATTTTGCTTTGTATCCGCATTGTAAACCACCGTCTCAAAAAGCGCCGTTGCGCCCTCACCGTCGCCTGCCATTGTCCGCGCAAGATATGTGTTTACATAATTCAACGCCTCCAAAAACTTGCCGTACGCCTCACCTTTTGCCGTAATTTCCTCATTTCCCGCAAGCCCGTTTGCAAGCACAAGACAGGTGTCGTTTGTCGAAGTGTCGCCGTCAACGGAAATCATGTTAAACGTATCAACAACGCTTGTACTAAGCGCCTCCTGCAGCATTTTTTTGCTGATTGCCGCGTCCGTCGTGATATACGCAAGCATCGTACACATGTTTGGATGTATCATTCCCGACCCCTTGCTCATTCCGCCTACCGTCACGGTTTTGCCGTCAAGCTCTATTGTCACCGCAATTTCCTTATTGATTGTATCTGTGGTCATAATCGCCTTTGATGCCGTCGTTCCCGCCTCAATCGAACCGTCCTTTGCCGCCGCAAGCTTTTCAATGCCGGCGCAAATCCTGTCCATCGGAAGCTGTTTTCCGATAACGCCCGTAGAGCCTACAAGCACGGCATTTTCTGGTATATTCAAAAGCGCCGCCGCTTTTTTTGCCTCCTTGGCGCAGTAATCCATGCCCTGCTTTCCCGTACATGCATTCGCAATGCCCGCGTTCACAACGACCGCCTGCGCATACGGGCTGTTCTCCACAATCTGCTTATCCCAAAGCACGGGAGCCGCCTTCACCACGTTTGTCGTAAATGTCCCTGCCACAGTACACGGTGCGCTGCTGTATATGAGCGCCATGTCCATTCTTCCCTGATATTTGATATTTGCCTCCGTGCCTGCCGCCTCAAAACCGTGCGCCGCAGTCACGCCGCCTTTCATCCGTTCCATATAAATAACCTTGCTCCTTTCCGCTTTCGCGTGCCATATCTTACTACTTTTCTATTGATTAAACGCCTCTATATTTTCTCTATTTAATACGAAGTCATAATAATTTAAATCTTCTCTCTGTACCCACCCGACATTATGCCAAAACGCGTTTCCGATGTCGTTTTTGGTGAATGCAATGAGGCTGACTTTATTGATATGCTCTCTTTTCAGCGCGTCCATGCAAAAAACGACCATCGCCTTACCGATGCCGCGTCTTCTGTAATCGGGCGCCACACACACGTGATACAGACAGCCGCGTCTGCCGTCATGACCGCAAAGGATTGCACCTACAATGACGCCATTCTCCTCCGCCACTACACTGGTATTTGGATTTCGCTCCAAAAAGCGCAGCACGCCCTCCCGGGAATCGTCAATGCTGCGGATTGCAAAGCCTTTAATCTGCATCCACAAATTCCGTACCTGTTCATAATCGTCTATTGTCATCGCCCTTATCATTTGGTGTATCGTCCTCTCTTCATTTTGCACTATTTTATATGATAGTTTATTCGGGGTGAAATTACAACCCTTTTATTTTGCTGCGCCCAATTTTGCATAATGTATTTTTATGCATTAATTTATGAATATTATACATTTATATTGTTTATATTTTACGCTTTTATTTGTTTTTGTCAAGATAAAATGTATATTTTTTCACTTGATTTCTCCAGTGTAATGATGTATATTAGATTTAATGCAAAAAACAAATCCAAATATAACATAAAAAGGAGATTTTTAATATGAAAGAAAAGGTTGTACTTGCTTATTCCGGCGGTCTTGATACGACTGCGATTATTCCCTGGCTAAAGGAAAACTTCGATTACGAGGTTATCTGTGTGTGCGTGGACTGCGGACAGGAGGAGGAACTTGACGGGCTTGAGGAGCGCGCAAAATCGTGCGGTGCAGAAAAGCTTTACATTGAAAACGTTGTGGACGAGTTCTGTGACGAGTATATCGTTCCCTGCGTACAGGCAAACGCGGTTTATGAGAATAAATATCTCTTAGGAACTTCCATGGCGCGTCCCCTGATTGCAAAAAAGCTTGTTGAGATTGCAAGAAAAGAAGGCGCAACGGCAATCTGCCACGGTGCAACCGGTAAAGGCAACGACCAAATCCGTTTTGAGCTTGGCATCAAGGCGCTTGCGCCCGACCTGAAAATTATTGCCGCTTGGAGAAACGACAAGTGGACAATGGATTCGCGCGAGTCGGAAATCGAATACTGCAAGGCACACGGGATTCACCTTCCATTCTCGGCAGATTCATCTTACAGCCGCGACAGGAACATTTGGCATATCAGCCATGAGGGACTGGAGCTGGAGGACCCTGCAAACGAGCCGAATTTTGAACATTTGCTCGTACTTGGCACGACGCCGGAGAAAGCGCCTGAGGAAGGCGAGTATGTCACCATGACGTTTGAAAAGGGCGTTCCCAAGACGGTAAACGGAAAATCAATGAAGGTTTCCGATATTATCCGGGAGTTAAACAGACTTGGCGGAAAACACGGCATCGGCATTGTCGATATTGTGGAAAACCGTGTTGTCGGCATGAAGTCGCGCGGCGTTTACGAGACACCGGGCGGAACAATCCTTATGGAAGCACATCAGCAGCTTGAGGAGCTGATTTTGGACCGTGATACATATACGCTGAAGAAGGAAATGGGCAATAAACTTGCCGATACCGTTTACGAAGGAAAGTGGTTTACACCGAAGCGTGAGGCGATTCAGGCATTTGTTGAGAAAACGCAGGAATATGTGACAGGCGAGGTGAAGTTTAAGCTTTACAAAGGAAATATCATTAAAGCAGGCGAGACAAGCCCGTATTCCCTTTATAACGAGAGCATTGCTTCGTTTAAGACAGGTGATTTGTATGACCACCATGACGCGGAAGGCTTTATCAATCTCTTCGGACTTTCCTGCAAGGTACGCGCGATGAAAATGCAGGAGCAGAAGGAACTTTAATTGCTATGGTTGTGATCAGTATTATTGCAGGTTATTTGGCGCTGATGAACCTGATTGGCTTTGCTATGATGGGCATTGACAAGCACAAGGCAGTGAAAAAGCTTTGGCGCATTCCGGAGTATACCTTTTTTGTCATTGCCCTGATTGGCGGCAGTGTCGGCTCGATTATCGGAATGCGGGTATTTCACCATAAGACAAGACACTGGTACTTTGTCTATGGGATGCCGTTTATCCTTATTTTGCAGGTGGCATTGGTAGTATGCATTGCAAAGTCTCCGTTACAGTTTTCGATTATGTAACGGAGACTTTTTTCTGTTCTTTTTTTTCATATTGTGATAAAATAACAGTGGTTGCCATGATAGTTGTATGCATTTATGTAAGTAAGGAGAATTGTTATGCATGTTGCAATATGTGATGATAATGTAGCTGACAGAAAACATCTTGAACGTTTATTATCGCGCGAATCGGACAAGCGCAGGGGCACGCCGAATATTTTGTATGTGGATTCCTATGGAGACCAGGAGCATTTTCTTATCAACCCCTTGAAATACAATCTTATTTTTATGGACATGTGCCTTGAACACGGGACGGTGGAAACAATAATCAAAGAACTTGTGGCGGTCGGATACTGCGCGCCGCTTATCCTCTATTCTTCCAAAATCGACTATACCGCAATACCAAATCTTCCCGATTTTGTGGTACATGCCAAAAAACCCTACATTCCGGAGCCGCTTCCGCAATTCCTAAAGCTTGGAGACGAAAATGTGCGGGGCTATGTCCCGACTGTCACGGTTTGTCAAAACGGTATGCCGATTGATGTGCCAAAGGACGAAATTGAGTATGCGAATGCAGAGAAAGGCAAAACCACGCTCCACCTGCTTGACAGTACGCGTATTGATATTGATGAGGACATCATGGCGCTAAAGCAGCTTCTTGAACCGTATGAAGAATTTGAACGCGTTAATAAAAACGGCATCGCAAACTTTAAGTTTGTTTCTGCCGTTATGCCGCTGAGTGTCGTTATGCAGAGCTATGCACAGCTCCATATCTCCCCTCTGCGGTACCGTGAGTTTAAGTTCCTGAAGGAAGACATGGATAAATTCAGCTAACGTAACTATTCAGTACCTTCATAGTTACGAGCATCAAGCCATGCAAATCCACTTCGTGGAGGCTTGATGCATGGCATAATTTACGCTTTCTCACGCACTTCGCAGCAAGTGCGCAGTGCTGTACTAAACAGATACCAGCTAATACACTCAAAGCGTGACAATAACGCCGCCGTCGTTTGCATACATACTGCTGATGCCGGCGGTGTCCATAATCACGGCTTCCTTGACCTCTAACCTTTCCATAATATCTCTGCGCACGCTCTCCGCACTCGAAGGATTATTGCAATGCGTAATCATAAGGCGCTTTGTCTCAGCGTTTTTTGCATTACTTACCACCGCGTCGGCAAGCTTTGCGAGCGCTTTTTTCATCCCGATTCCCTGCCCTAACTGCACAATATTGCCGTTGTCCGCGCCCATAAGCGGCTTGATGTTGAGCGTTGAAGCCACAAACGCCTTTACTTTCGAGAGTCTGCCATTCTTGCGCAGGGTTTCCAAATTTTCAAGCACAAAATACGTGTTCATTTCCTTGACGTACTGCTCAATTTTTTCCGTAATTTCAGAAAAAGAAAGCCCTGCCTCCTCGTACTCCATAATTTTATAAGCAAGCTGTGTCTCGCCGCAGGATGCGGAACGCGAGTCCACCACATAAATATCCTTTTCCCCGTATGCATCATGATACAGGTTTTTTCCCAGCACCGCGCTGTTATAGCTGCCGCTTAGCTGCGAAGAAAGTGTTACTGCATAGACATGCTCCGCCTGCGTTTTATATGCCTCCAAATAGCGCTCCGGCGATGGGCATGCCGACTTCGGGCATGTCGGGCAAGCCGCAACGGCATCCAAAAACACTCTTTGATTAAACGTTTCATCATCGGGTTGTTCGTAACTGTCTCCTACAATTAATGTCAGCGGAACACTCTCAAAACGCGGGTCCTTTTTTAATTCCTCCGGTAATTCACAACAGCTGTCCACTACGATTTTATAACTCATATGATACCTCGCCATTTCTTGTTTTATTTCTCACCATTTAATGTAGTTTTAATAACTATGTATCATGTTATCATAGATATGTTTGTTTGAAAAGAGTTTTTTCTGTTTTATTGAAGTTTTTTATAAAAATATGTATACTGGAAATTGTGTACGAAAATATTATGAGATCTTTAATTTTATTTTTATTTAGAATTATAATAGAAAGGTTTGGTTATTTTCATGATTTCATTGCAGATAAAGGTTACGAAACAGATAATGAACGCGCTGCTTGCATCGGAGTGTTTTGATACGTTTATGCTGGAGGAGGCGACTGTTACCACGTTCAACACCTTCCATATTGACGGTCATATCGTAGAGGATTTTTATACGGCAGACGAGCGTTGTGAGCATTCCAGCGCATTTTCGCTTTGGAAGGACATCCGTCCTTTTTGCTTTCAGGTCATCAAAGGAAAAAAGACGCCTGTCTCCTTTAAGGTCGTGCTTCACGCTCCCGACGCACTTGTAGAAAAAATAGCAGCAGACCCCGAATGCGGAGTCGCCGCTAATCTGATACGTGCCCTTGCGCTTAATATCCGTTACGACAACGGACATGTCGCGTGCGTGACAGGATGCGCTTACAGCACTTTTCTCATGGACAAAAGCGCCGAAAAGCTTTGGGATGCATATGTCCGCCGTATGTTTAGCGGGCTGAATATTGATTTTGAGTAACAGTTCAGCCATGCAGAATTGATTGTACAAATTGTACGTGGGAGCTTGCTCACTAAGGGCAATTTGTACAATCAATTCTATAGGGCAGACGCCCGTCATGAAATAAGTCGCTGGCAAATACTAAAGATTATTGGTGAAAATGTACATTCTAGCGACTTATGAATGGCATGGCTGAACGGTTGCAATTTTGAAATACCTTATGCCTTTGTTGTCTTGGATTGAAAAATCAGGCTTGCAAGGTATCCAAAAATCAGCGCCGCACTGCAGCCTACGGCTCCGTTTGTAAATCCGCCCTTAAAAAGTCCTATAAACCCATCCGTATCAACGGCTTCCTTGATTCCCTTCATCAATATATTGCCATACCCTAAAAGCGGAACATTTGCCCCGGCTCCGGCATACTCTGCAAACGGTTCATAAAGTCCGAAAAAACTAATTACTGCCCCTAAGCATACCAAAAGCACCATAACACGTCCCGGCAGCATCTTTGTGCGGTCAAGAAGGATTTGTGATAAAGCGCAAATCAGACCGCCAACCCAAAATGCATTGATATAATCCATATTTTCCTCCACTACTGTCCTCTATCTTTTTAAAAACAGTATGCGGATTTTTTATGATTTTATGCGCTTTGCAATTTCAAAAACAATTTCGCGGATGTTTTTCCCTTCGCAGTCAACCGTCATATGGGCATACTGTTCATACAAAGGCACACGCTCATCGTACAGCTCCCGAAGGCTTTGGCTCTCTTTAAGCGCCACGCCGCGCTCTTCAAAATTTCCCAGTCTTTCGGAAATGCTCTCATAGGAAAGCCTAAGATAGCAGATTGTGGCAAACCCTGACAGATGCCGCATTGCTTCCTCTCTGTAAACTGCGCTTCCGCCCGTGGCAATCACTGCCGCCTTCGGATTCAGCGAAGCATTGACGGCTCCTTCTATATCCAAAAAGCCCTCCAAACCGCGCTCTTCTATAATCTCGTGGAGCTTTTTCTCCTCACGCTCCTGTATCACTAAGTCGGAATCAATAAACGAAATGCCCAAATTCTTTGCAAGCACCACGCCGATCGTGCTCTTGCCGACTCCGGGCATTCCGATTAGTACAATGCTTTTCTTTCTCAATGTATCACTCCTACTGTCTTACGCGCCTAAATATGCGATGACTTCCACCTCACAGAGCACGCCCTTTGGCAAGTCCTTTACCGCAACGCAGCTTCTTGCGGGATTCTGTGTAAAATATTTTGCATACACTTCGTTAAACGCCGCAAAATCCGCAATGTCTGCCAAAAAACAGGTTGTCTTTACCACATTGTCATATGCTGCGCCTGCCGCCTTTAAAATTTCTCCGACGTTTTTCATTGATTGCTCTGCCTGCTGCGTGATGCCTTCTGCCTCCACGGTTCCCGTAGCAGGGTTAATGGGAATCTGTCCCGATGCATAGAGAACATCTCCTGCAATAATTGCCTGTGAATACGGCCCGATTGCTGCCGGCGCCTTATCTGTACTTATTTTTTTCATACTGGTATCTTAGCTCCTTTCGATATATTTATGTCAATCCGGCTTGACCGGCGGCTCATCAAACTCGACAATGACGTAGTAGCCTCTTTCATTCTCCTCAATCGAGACAACCGTGCCGCTTTGCGATTGCAGCCGTTCATTGAACGGAATGTTTCCGGACATTGCCACTGCCGGATTAATCGTATAATAATAATTGCTTGGAAGAACGCCCTCTGTGACAGTAACAACATCGCCTTCCTTTACCTGTCCCGGACGCTCCATTTTAAAATCCATTTGTCTCATACTGTTCCCCATTTTCTGCCAAACTATGGTTGATTGTATATGGCAGACAAAGGAAGGCGCTTCGCAAAGCGCCTGTCCTCTAAATTGCAATATCAAGCTGTGTGCGCACAGCCTTTGCGGGCTGTTTTGAGTTTACCATAAACACGTTTCTTGCGCTCTGACGGTAAACCGCCGCGTCACTGATAATCTTGGTAAGATCCGAAATCCTCTTCGACAGCTGCGCGCAGTCATCCTTCGTGGCAGATACGGCATCGCCGTTTAATCTGTTCAGCTCTGTGTTCAGTCTTTGTATCTCGTTGTTAAAATTCAGTCTGTCGGAAATTGAAAAATATCCGTTGATGATTTGGCTTGACAGTCCTTCCATCTTCTTGAGCATCCCTTCCAGCTCTGCTTCGCTCGAAAATTCATTCTTTTCCCCTTCGTTTTCCGGCTGACTGGCTAAAAGTTCGCTCCGTTTTCTTCCGGCAGCCGAAATGGACAACATTACCGACTGTTCTTCATTTTCCGCATTCTCCTCCAATGCGCCGGCGTTCACTCTGATTGCTTCCTGCTTTTCCTGCGAATCGGAATAGGAATTCTCGATTGCGGTTGCAGCTCTGTTTAGGAGTGCGGTGTTTGTACCTTTTACCTGCATATGATACTCCTTTCCCTTATATATATGGCTGTGAACTACCCCTTTTCCGTATACTGGTAAAGTCCCTTCGGGCAGCGCACGCGTTTTTGTGCGCTTTGTTCCAGTCAACATAAGAATATAATTTGTTGATGTCTTATGGTAGTTACATATGTAAACTACTCCCCTTGTTATCTATATCGGTTAATGTTTTTCCAAAATTAACTTAATTTTATATATTTTTCAAAAATTTTCTTCACTTTAATCAATTCAGGCTTTGCTGCATTAATTTGCAGATAATTTCTTTTTACACAAAAAAATCCCCCTGAATCATCAAGGAGATTTTATCTATCTATTTATCATTCTTTTAATACGCTTTCAAACGCTTTACAAGCCATCTGCCCAATTTATATACCGACGTTTCAAGATGTCTTTTCGCGTTTTTCAGTTCTTTTCTGATTTCAATATGCTGTGGACAGTGCATCTCGCATTTCCCGCATTCAATGCAGTTTGACGCACCGGAATAATCCTTGCGCAGCGCCGTACACATAAAATACTCCTGAAGCGCGGAAAAACTTCCCTCGGAATATTTGTGATTATAGGCAGAGAAGGCAGCAGGAATGTCCACATTTTGCGGACACGGCATACAGTAGCCGCAGCCGGTACAGCCGACTTTCATTTTTGCATTGATTGCCTGCACGACCTGCCTGAGCATTGCCTCTTCGCGTTCACCCACCTCGCCGATTTTCACGTTGGACGCCGTGGCAACATTATCCCGAACCATTTCCAGCGAATTCATTCCCGAAAGCACACAGGTCACCTCCGGCTGGCTCCAAAGCCACTTAAACGCCCACTGTGCAGGAGTCTGCTTGATTGGATAGTCGGAAAAAATTTCGACGGCTTTCTCCGGAAGACGGCTGACAAGCTTTCCGCCCCGCAGCGGCTCCATGATAATCACGGGAATGCCTTTTTGATTTGCATAAAGCAAGCCTTTCCTGCCCGCCTGCGTATTTTCGTCCATATAATTATACTGTATTTGGCAAAAATCCCAGTCGTAAACATCAATCAGGCGACAGAACATGTCTGCATTTCCGTGATAAGAAAACCCGATTTGTTTGATTGCGCCGCTCGCTTTCTTTTCAGCAAGCCACTCCAAAATGCCCAATGTCTTTAAGCGCTCCCATGTTTTTACGTCCGTGAGCATATGCATCAGATAATATTCTACATGGTCGGTTTTAAGCCGGCTTAACTGCTCCGCAAAGTATTTTTCCATGCTTCCGCCGTTCTTAATCAGATAATGCGGAAGCTTTGTTGCGATGCTTACCTTGTCGCGGATGCCGTTTTTGGCAAGGATTTCTCCAAGCGCCGCCTCGCTTCCGGGATAGACGTATGCAGTATCATAATAATTGACACCTGCGCGGTACGCCTCCATCAGCTCCGCTTCCGCCTTTTCCATATTGATTTTTCCGCCGCTCTGCGTAAAGCGCATACAGCCGTAACCTAATATTGAAATTTCATTTCCGTACCGGTCTTTGCGATAATTCAAATCCGTTCCCTCTTGCTTTCTTTCCTATTATTTCATACTTGCGTAAGGAGCTGTAGGAAAATAACTGATGCAGACTGCGCAGGATATTTCTTCAAGGGTGTATGTTAAAAAACGTAGGCGTAACGGGCGGCGAGGCTTTTTGACATGCACAATCGGAGAAACAGGCAAGTCAAGATGTGTCAGTTATTTTTCTACAGATTCTAAGTATAGCACATGTGTAAAACAGTCCGCAAGCAAAAACAGTCGAATAAACCATCCGACAATCTGTCGTTATCATCAACATGTATCAGGCGCTGCGATATACAGCCCCTCAAAGGTACCCTCAAATCTTATTGTCAATCCGGTTTATAAAACCCGACAATCTCCTCCTTTGTTCTTTCGGCATTTTTCCTGTACGCATCATAATCCTTAAAATAATGTCCCATATCCCATGCCTGATACCCGTTTTTGCATAAATCATATACCAGCGCCTTTGCCGTCGGTCCAAGTGAAATACATATCAGTCTGCTCTTATCCGTCTTCAGTGCGCGTTCTAAAAGCTTGTCGTATTCCGCAAACGCATTCTTTTTTGCAGCATACAGATATTCCACTGATTTACACACATCTAGCGCATTATAGCGCAGTTTGTCCAGTATGCCCCCGCCGCATATGACTGTTACGTCCTTATCACGCAAAAGGGATTGCATTCTCTGAAAGAACGCCGTAAAATCATATGTTTCATATGTTTGATACATTTGTGTAATACACGTATCAATGTATTCTTCATTGCTTTTGCACATTTTCAATAAAAAGCGTCTTTGCTGCGCCAATCCTCCCGCAAAGCATTTCACATAGCTGTTAAGGTTTCCTGGCGGATTGATATAATAATAAGGAATCCCTATTTTCAGATTCTTATCTCCCATTCTTAAAATCTGGTTTAAACGCTTGGACAATTGCGCATCATATTTCTGAAAGGGAATTGACTTTCCCTGCATTATCGCAATCTCTCCATCGCCATACCTTAAAAAGCTTATCTTTTTTGTTTCCAGTAAAGTCAGTGTTTCCTCTGGCGTCAATATCCTTAATCTCCCCTGATAACCTCCTGCCAGGTAATATCTGCGCTCTGCAAAACGGTAAATACGTTTGCAAAACAATGGAATTTTTTTAAATATGCGCTTTATTCTTTTTTTGAGAATGTTTCCTTTTGAAAATCCTTTTTCATATTTCCTCAGGATAAAATATTCCGCTCCGACATGTACTTTATTTGTTTCTTTTTTAGCGATTCGTTCTATATTTAAGGTATTGCCTTTATCATTATACAGTCTGTCCAAAGAGTAAATATCCGTCGCCATGCAGGCGTCAAAATCATTCGGGTGGGTATCCTGCACCCTGTTTACGGTTATAACAACCGCACAGCTTTCCTTCCATGCAGCCATTTTTGTCCGTACAATCCGTTCTTTTTTATTTTCTGCAGTAATCATTGCTTCAAGAAAATTCGGATTTTTTATTGTGGTTTCTTCTTCTAAAATGAGCTTTTTCACATCCTCTTTCCGATAAAGCGTACAGTCAAGTTCCCACGGATAATTGTAATGTGCCTCCTTGCTGTTTTGCCAGTTCCATATCAGAATATCCTGCATTCGTTCCATGTCTTTTGGACAGGGCTTTATATTTTCTCCAAGCCGCATGCTAAACCCAAACAAATCAGGATATAATTCCAAATAGGTAATTGCCTTATCCATCGAAAAATAGTTTCGAAAAACAACATCATCACACCCAAACATCACATATGTCCCGGCATCTTCAATCATCTTTCTTAAATCCCGCGAAAAATCATTCTCTTTTTTCCACTGTACGTTTGGATAACATTTCATCACTTTTTCATAGCCTATCTGTTCCATTGGTGAATATAGCACATGAATCATATTCTGCTTTGCATCAGAAAATTTCAGCAGGCTTTCTAAATATGCATGGAGCTGCAATGATCTTCCTCTCGAAAATACAATAATTGATACATTCATGTCTGCTCTTCCTTTCGTTTTTTATTTTTGCGGGGAATCTGACTCCGTTTTAAACAATTCCTCTACTGTAATATCCTCCGCAAAATATGATTGAATCGCAACAGCCTCATCCAATGTAAAATGCGATTGTCCCCTCAGCTTGGATAACAACGTACTGTAACTCATATTAAGGTCATCAGCCATCTTTCTTTTACTTATTCCCCTATATAAAATATGATTTTTCAGTTCCTGATACATTTTCTCTCCATTCCGAATCGGTTTATTACAAAAGGCGCACTGTAATATCCGAATTTGTGACGCTTCGACACAAATCCGCAAGCGGTATCTGTCCTTTTGAAACGTTTTGTCGTTTTATATAATTAATATTAACACGATTTAATATTATTTTTCAATAAATATTTGTTGTATCAACACGATATACCATGTTTTCACATTGTTTTATTACTTTTCGCATGATATTATTAAAACGTTAAAGGAGAGAAACGGATATGACGAGAGAAAGCTATTTAAAAAAGCTCATCAAAGAGAACGGACTTACAATCAAAGATTTCGCCAAAAAAATTCATATGCCTTATTCCACATTGCTTACAATGTTAAACGAGGAAAAAATCGGAAATGCGTCAGTTGATAACGTAATTAAAATATGCAGAGGGTTAAACATTACCATTCAAAATCTGCAGAACGTTCTGGAGGCAGATTCCGCTAATACACAGATTGTACTTTCGGAACACGAAAAAAAACTTATCTGCCACTACCGTGAACGAGAAGAGCTGCAAAAGGCTGTTGACATTTTACTATTATCAGACGCGAAAGCGATTTATCGTTAAGCACCTGATAATACTGTGTATCCTGCCATACAGTCAAAAAGATTATTTGACGGGATATGCGATTACTGCAAACTGATTGCCCTTTTATTGACGAAGACGGCGACGGCATTTGCGACAATTTTGCAGCAGGCGGCGCATGCAGAACCGGCGGCAGGCGGGGGATACGGTCAGTGCGGCAGACGCAGAGGATGCAGAAAACAGCTTAAATGTCTAGATATTCGAGCTATGGTTATATAGGAGGAAACGGTTTGATCATATCTGTTTCGACTGTTTTTATCAAAGGATTCTTTGCGCGTATGGCTTTTTATGCTACAATTTAATAGAAGTTATAAAACGAATTTCACATTTCAATTGGGAGGTTATTATGATTCGGGAAGCCGTTGAAAGCGATTTACAGGAAATTTTAGCACTATATCTGTATCTTCATGAAACGTCCGTACCAGACAGCTCAGAGCACCTTCGGCAGACTTGGGAACAGATTATCCGCGACAAAAATCATCATCTTATCGTTTACGATGCAGGTGGGAAAATCGTGGCATCGTGTGTTTGCGTGATTATTCCGAACCTGACAAGAAATGTCAGACCATATGCGTTTATTGAAAATGTGGTGACGCATGGAGATTACCGCCGAAAAGGATATGCTGCCGCATGTCTGGATTACGCAAAGCAGATTGCGGAGCGTAACAATTGTTACAAAATAATGCTGCTGACGGGGGCAAAGGAAGCGGGAACCTTGGATTTTTACCAAAAGGCAGGGTATAATAGTTCCGATAAGACAGCGTTTATTCAGTGGATAACACAATAAGCTATTTTCGGGAAAGAGGCGTATATTATGAAGCAGTTGAAGCATACACAAGATAGACAAAACAGCCCTTTTACCTATAAAAGGGCAACGGCAGAAGACCTTACGGAGGCGACCGGACAAGGCGTTTCCCAAATTGCGTTGGAGGCGACCGACATGAGGCGCGGGCTGTAATGCCCTGCGCCCACGAAAAGCCGCCTTTTTCATACAAACGAATCGCGGGGAGGTTCTCATCTACGACAAATAGCCGCAGATAATCTGCCCCCAATGCTGGACGAATTAACCTGCATTATTTCACACTTCTCTGTAAATTTCCTAATCTGTTCAGTATTTCATACATTTGCTTACTGCCAAACATATAACTTTGCAGAACAGACGGTTTCCCTGACTGCTTATTTTCCTGATGCAGCTTCATATATCCATCTTTCGCCTGATACAAGCTGTCTTCCAATTCCTCGATTTCCTTTACTGGCACTTTGGGGATACGTCCTGTGAAAACCTGTCCTTCGGCTGCTATTTTGGCACAAGACTTCTGCCACTTTACTTCCTGCTCATATTGCATATTCAGCCAGTCAATTTCTTCTTCCATTGTCAGAAAGGTCCCATCTGCCTTATAATACTGCTCATTTTCATTTTTATAGCGTTCCTCAATTGCGGAATAAAGCCTTGCATAGCTCAAACCACAGGCATTGACAACATCTGAGTAATCATATTGCCCTTTTTCTTCTGCGACTTCCTTCAATATTCCAGCCCTCGTGTCGCTAAATGATGTAACAGAAGGTATAACCGTATGCGCAATCCTGTCTATTATAGTTTCTCTGTTTTTCGATAATCGGTTTCTCTCCTGCTTCGCAACCTTTTCATTCAACCTTTCCTGCTGCTGTTTTTTTACCTGCACCCATTTTTCAAAAGATTCTTCTAAAAGCTCTTTTTGTTTATCTTTCTTGCCGCTTGTTTTTTGTGTTGTGCCGCTGGTTCTTGTTGAACCGCTGCATGAGCATTGCATACTCCCGTCCGCATTGATTCTTACCGCAAAACCTTGTATTTCAATGCCGTCACTTTTTGCTTTTGCAAACATCTGTTCATGCGCCTTTGGTATACCCGCAATGTCACTTTCTATTTTTTTTGCAAAATCCGGATCGCTTGCCATCTTTTTTAGGCAGTCATTGGAAAGATTCAAAACAATATTATTTTTACTGCCGCTTACAATTCCTCCAGTTGCGTTAATCTTTATCTGTGGAAATTTCTTGCATAACTGTTCATAGTATGCCTGCACCTTGTCTTTGCTGTTTGTTGATATGTTTTCCTTTACCTGCGCCTTGCTGTCCGTCTTTTTCGCGGTATCAGCGTAATTCGCTGCATAGTTCCTGTAATTGTTTGTGATTTCCATTGACATATAAAACACCTGACCTTTCTTTGTTATCAAAAAAGTTTTCATTTGTTTTATCGTCAATCTGCACAAATATTTTATAAATATGGCGCGAAATGCTCCATTTTGGGCGTGAACGTTCGAGTGCGGACAAGCGATGCGATACTGGATAAATGGTTTCTCATATCATGCCGAAGCCCCCTCAACTGCCGCTCTCTTCCCGTTCCCTGGTACGCCTTGCAATTTCCATGCCGGATGCCTTGCCCATGTGGAAGAGGGGTTGGGATATTCAATCGGATTTGACAGCGCCGCGCTTTTTCCCAAGCTCCTCTGAATTTCTTTTCCATTACCGCTTATACATTCTGAGCAATCGATGATGAACCCAAGCCATCAGGACAATCGGCACTGCCACGCCGCCAATCAGCCAAACCATACACCACACAGAACTCATTCCGCCCAATGTACCCACCGCACCGGAAACTGCTATAACAATTCCGTACAAAATCCACATCGCGCCATGCTTTTTGTTCCACGAAGACACGTCTGACAGTTCCTGCGCAGCCGGCGGCTTTTCACCTGTATAAAAACCGACCGGTGTTTTGCTCTTTCGCTGTAAAACGCCGATGCCAACCATAATTAGTGCAGCCAATAAATAAATTATAAAGCAAATCATATTTTCCACCCCCTATCGCCGCTCATACACCAGTTCTGTAATCCTGTTCTCCGTCCGCGTGTTCACTAGTCGCAAATCAATCCGATTCTCCGTTGGGACAAAAAGCGGAATACCGTTTCCCAAAATAGTCGGGATGACACAGATATGATACCGGTCAATCAGATTTTCCCGCATAAGCTGCTGCGCAATTTTTGCACCGCCGCAAATCCATATTGCTTTTCCCTGCTCTTGTGCAAGCCGCTTTACCAACGTACATGGATTTTCGTCGGTAAAGAAAATATTATCCGTCGCAGGAAGCTTGCGGTGCGTAATCACATAACTTGTCAGCCCTGCATAAACCCACTGCGTCGGCGACAATTCCGTCACCACTTGGTTATACGTATTCCACCCCATCAGTACGGTATCGACATCTTTTATAAATGCGTCGTAAGAATTTGTCTCCTCCGTCTGTTCCTGCTGCGCGTCAAGCCAGTCCACACCGCCGTTTACGTCCGCAATGTATCCGTCAAGGCTTATGGCAATATATAAAACAACTGTTCTCATATCCGTTTTCTCCTTATAATTCACGCAATGCACCGTTTTCAAAGTAATAAATATTTTCTTTCTTAAACCCATATACGGAATTTTTCTTACAAATATGCGGTTCAAACGTGAAAAATGAAACGTCCGATAATTTCGCCGTATTTCCTTTCTCGATATAAATTCTGTCCTCTTTTTTCTTCACAATGGAATGCCCTAAGTTTCCCATAAAATCAAGGTTGACAAAACCGTCTTGACAAATTACTTCGTTAATGTGAAAATACAATTCCTCAAAACTTGTATCAGGCGTTACAAAGCGTCTAAGCTCTGCGTGCAGCAGTTCTTCCATTTCCAATCCCTGCCTCCACTCCTCGTTTTTTATGGCGGCAATTTTGTCCGTTACCTGTCTGTTTTCGACAATGATTGTCCTTGCGTAATCGCCCCATATCTGACCGCATTGCGGACTCAGGTCAATCGTGATAATGTCGTTTTCCCGTATACGCCTGTCCGATGTCGTGTACTGTTTTCCGGAAACGGAAGTTTCATGCGGTGGATTTTTGCCATATAATTCTTTGTACATATTTTATATTCACACTGACAAGGACGACAGCCCTGCGAAAAGAAATGAGCAAAAAAATTTTGTAATCCCAATTTATCAGTGAATCACCTCATAACGCAATCGTAAATATGAGTTCTCCAAAACCTCACATTCTTGCAGTTTCAGAACACCTAAACTTGACAATTCTTTTTGTGAAAGCAAGGATTTCCCATCAATTAAAGTAGATGTATCTTTGCCGCCAATTAAAACCGGAGCAACAACAACATCAACATAATCGAATAGTTTTTCACGAAGAAATAAGCCATTTAGTGTCCCACCCGTTTGTATCGTTATTCTCTCACAACCATATTCTGATTTGAGCTTTATAAGTGCATCTTTTAACGATAATTCTTTTTGATATATAATATGAAAATTACCTTCCTGAATGTTAAATGCCGGGTGTTTTGCATTTGACGTAATTAGCACAAACTTTTTTGATAAAGCGCAAAAATACCGAATACCATTTTCATTCAAATGCCTGTTATCTATTATTACAAAAGATACGGGCGTTCTGTTTGGAATTTTCTTCGTATTAACACCGATTTTGGCTTGAACCCGTCCAGAATTGAGCGTCCATAAATCTGTTGTCTGCTCTATTTCATAATACTGGTGTAAGCCTTCGCTAACCCCTGGAATTTGAGGAAAGTCTTTGTCTACATCTAAATCATCCGTTGCGCCAGTGCTTATTTTTCCGTCAACTGACATCAGCATATATAATGTTGTAACAGGTCTGTCCATTTTATCACTCCCAAATTATATTTATCCAATTATAAATTACCGGTTCATACTCTATTATATGATATTAAAATCAAAATGCAATAGCTTTACCGAATCCTTCCCGCTGTGTCTTGCTTTGCTGTTTCCGGTTTCAAGCTAACTCCACCGGCGTGAACATTTAGAGGATTGAAAGTCATGCGTGGCAGGCGAAATCGGGCACGTGATTGAATCGGTGAGCGAGGAAAAACAAAAAGAAATTGACTGGACAAAATTGTGGAGTAAAAAATATCCCATTTTGTCAACCTACCAAAAAGAAGTCCAAGTATTGACTTCCCCCTTTCTCACATGTTATAATTTTTGAAACAATTGAATATCAGTAATGTCTTCAGGGCAGGGTGAAATTCCCGATCGGCGGTTATAGTCCGCGGGCGCGAAAGCGCGGGGTTTGGTGAAATTCCAAAACCGACGGTATAGTCCGGATTAAAGAAGGTGTATTGGATTTGTCAGGAATAGTCTGACAATGATTTTTGCACTCTTTTTTTGTCTAACAGCTCTGTTGGCATTATCAATATACCTTCCGTTTTTAACACCTGAGAGGCACTGCGGTCTTTCAAGTGTTAATTTTTTTACGAGGAGGTATTCCAATGAATATCAAAAAAACAAAAAAACTCACTACAATTAGTATGCTATGCGCATTTGCTTATGTCGCAGCAGTAGTCGGGCGCATCCCGCTCGTACTTTTTCTAAAGTATGATCCCAAAGACATTATCATTGTCATCGGAGGATTTATTTTCGGTCCGCTAACTTCCTTTTCCATTACAATAATTGTTTCCATAATACAAATGTTCACGACAAGCGCAACGGGAATTTGGGGCTGCATAATGAATATTATTTCAAGCTGCGCCTTTTCGTGTCCTGCCGCATTCTTCTACAAAAAGAAACATTCGCTGTCCGGTGCCATACTGGGACTTTGCTGCGGTTGGGGATGTCAGGTTGTCGTCATGATGATTTGGAACTATCTGATTGCGCCTCTTTACATGAATTATCCTAGAGAAGCGATTATGGAATTGTTATTTTCGGCTTTTTTGCCATTTAATGTAATTAAAGGAGGACTGAATGCGGCAATTACAATGCTAGTGTATAAGCCTGTCGTTACCGCTTTGCGCCGCTCTAATTTCATTGAGACAAAGCAGCAATCAGATAAATGACCGGCTAAATCTTCCCCAATTATACTGTCTGCCTGCCAGAATGTAAACTTGGAATTTGATAAGATTGATACCGTACCCAAACGACAAAAACGCAAAAAATAGGACACACTTTGAATACAGTATAAAAATAACGATAAAGGAACCGGCGTTTTTGATGCGCCGGTTCTTTTTTACCTATGTTTTTCTCTATTTTCACACACTGTTTAAGGACGGCAATGCAACACAAAAGCCTCATAAGGCTTTAGCGTCAGCTCCGCGCTGTCATACGAATTCTCGGTATTTGAAATCAGACATGCCGCTCCCACGAAGTCTTCCGGCATGGTAAAATTGGTTTCACAATCGCAAAAGCTGCAGACAATTAACAGCTTCTCATCATTCATTGTCCTTGTATAAACAAACAGCTCTTCACTGTCTTCTAACATTGCTTCGTACTTTCCGTAAACGATAATCGGATTTTCTTTTCTGAGTGCGATCAGCTTTTTATAATAGTGGAACACGGAATTGGGGTCTGCGGTCTGCGCTTTTGCATTAATCTTTGTGAAATTGGGATTCACCGCAATCCACGGCGTTGCTGCAGTAAATCCCCCATGTATTGAATCATCCCACTGCATCGGCGTTCTGGCATTGTCGCGGCTTTTAAAGGTAATGCAGGGCCAAAATGCTTCATGGGGTACCGCGCCCTCACCGCACCATTCTTTATACGCATTGATGCTCTCAATATCGCGGAACTCGTCAACGCTTTGGAACGGATAGTTCGTCATGCCAAGCTCCTCACCCTGATAAATATAAGGCGTGCCCTGCATCATATGCAGACAGGTTGCAAGCATCTTGGCGGACATTTCCCAATATTGGGGGCGGTCGTCGCCAAAACGCGAAACAGCGCGCGGCTGGTCATGGTTATCCCAATAGAGGCTGTTCCATGCCTTGCCGTAAAGCTGCGTCTGCCAGCGTGACAGAATGTTCTTCAACGTGACAAGCGGCATCCTCTCATCCGTCCACTTTCCGTATTTCCCGTCCCCCTCCACATGCTCAAACTGGAATACCATATTCAGCTCATGCGTATTCTCACCGGCGTATTGCTTTGCCAGCTCAGTCGTTACGCCGCCTGTTTCACCGACCGTCATAATATCGTACTTTGACAAAACTTTATCATTCATTTCCTGTATATAGTTATGGACATTGGGTCCATTTGCGCAATAAGGCTCAAAGCTGCCGTACAGACCATGCACCTCGCCGTCCGGCAGCTCTCTTGGCTTGGAAATCAAGTTGATGACATCCATGCGGAACCCGTCTATCCCCTTGTCGCACCACCATGTCATCATACGGAACACTTCCTCGCGCACTTTGGGATTATCCCAGTTCAAGTCCGGCTGTTTTTTGGAAAAGAGGTGCAGGTAATACATTCCGGTTGCCTCGTCATACTGCCATGCCGAACCGCCAAAGCAGGAACCCCAGTTATTCGGCGGCGTCTGCGCGTCTTTGCCCTCGCGCCAAATATAGTAGTCACGGTATGCATTCTCTTTCGATTTGCGGCTCTCCATAAACCACGGATGCTCGTCAGACGTATGATTGACCACCAAATCCATTACAATTTTAATCCCACGCTCATGGGCTGCTGTCAGCAGATCATCAAAATCCTTCATTGTTCCAAACTCGTCCATAATGTCCTGATAATCACTGATGTCATATCCGTTATCGTCGTTTGGGGACTTGTATATCGGGGAAAGCCAAATCACGTCGACTCCTAAGTTTTTTAAATAATCCAGTCTGCTGATAATTCCCTGCAAATCTCCAATCCCGTCCCCGTTGCTGTCCATAAAGCTGCGCGGATAAATCTGATAAACAACCGCTTCTTTCCACCATACCCTGTTCATAGGCATTTCCTTCCTTTCAATCATTTTCTTTGTTTATACGCTCTATCACACAACTGTGCGACTTGCTTTCCTTCTGATAATTAATTCCCACAAGCACAATTTCCCCGCTGTACCCTTCAAGCGCCTGCGTGTAATGTTTCTCCTTAATCTGCGCAATCGCCGTGTCGGCAGTCTTATCATATTTCAATTCAATCACGATTGCAGGGCTTTTTGTGTGCGGCAATGGAAAAAAGACAATATCCGCAAAACCGCGCCCTGTGGGAAATTCCCTGATTAGCTTATAGTTTTTTCTCGCACTGTAATATGCAAGTCCGACTGCTGCAGCCCAATCTTTGCCGAGAAGTTCGTTCGGCAACCCCGTCTTATCCACATATATTTTGGAACGCACACTTTCCTAGAAACCGTCATTATCCGGATTTAAATAAATACCCATGTCTTATACATCCAAATTCACCTGCTTTAGCCCTCAAATCCCCTTATATTCCTATTATATGAAAGGTATCATAAATTAACAAGCACATTTTACATTCCGCAATTTTATCCAATAAAAAAACAACCATAGCTGATAGGATAAAAACAGGAAGAACAATTCTTGCAATCATCTCCATGACTTCATTCTTCACGCTGACTGCCGTATTTTTAATCTGCGTACTTTTGTACGTTGCGTACCGTGCGCTGTGAAGTTCCTGCTTGGCAAGTCAAGCATTTCCTTTGCCTGTTCCAACATCATATTGCGCTTGATGATTTCCCGATTGATGTTTCCCCTCTCGGTCTGTATGCCCCTGCGCCCTAAAGCATTGGCAGTTGCACCGATATGGATCGTCGGCTCTTTATCAATTCCCTGTTCCTTAAAAGAACGGTGTTCCCAATGGACATCTATCCCCAACCTCTCATTGGCGGCATTGATTGTGTCGGCTAAATCTTTCCGCCACATCTTGGCGTTTTCTTGGCTGTTCCAGTTGATGCTTTTTTGCTACCCACTCCCCGTTTTCAGTGATAGGGCGCATGGTAAGCAATACATGGACATGGACATGGAGATTGCGCTGTCCCTTGTCATTCTCGCTGTCATGGATTGCCCAATCGGCTTTCCGTTTCTTTTCGTTCTGCTTTTTCTTTTCGTTGGCTACACGCTGTTTTGCCTGTTCCAATGCCTGCAATGCTTTTTCTAAATTTCTGCTTGTGTCATTTTTTCTCTCAATCATTTCTGATACTCCATTCTTTCGGCGCTGTGTTAATAGTTTCTAAAATAGAAAAGGTAGCTGATTGTCTGTTAAGATAATCGCTACCTAAAGGTAAACAATATTCAATTTTTATATACTTCTTTCGCCTTGATGCTATAAAGCTTATTTTTTCTCTCTGGCAACTATTCCATAGACAAAAGCTCCTTCATCTCCCCCAGTCCATTCTTCTTGTGTTATTGTACCATTTTCATCTTGGGCAAGCTTTGCTGTCGATAATTCATATTCCTTTCTAAAACTGCTTCCATCCGAATAGGTAACCGTAACAGTAAGCACTGCGCCATCGAATATATTCAGCATATTATGAGAAGCAACTGCTAAATCCGTTTCATCATCCATTGTTGATATGATATGATCTGGAATATAAAATCCATAATATGTTTCACTGTCATATTGTTCCATAAAATTTGTTCCACGCTTTGTACAATGATAAATTCTTATATTTCGAATATCTTGTTCTTCTTCTCTTTGTTCCAAACCATCTGTTTCAACTATGGTGTATGTATTTGGATCGCCATCCATATCCGGCATTCCCTGCGCCATCCAATCATATAGAGTTTCCTCTGTAGTATCATCAATTATCGCTGAATATAATTCTCCTTTATCTATCGAAATGTCAATATTTGAAATTTCATTCCCCTTTATGCTGAACATTATCCCTGTATATCCGTTTTCACCTATACCGGCATCAACAAAAATAACGTTTCCTTCACTCGGTTCAGCAATGTCAAGTTCTTTTGCATAAGCCGTAATAGAAAAGTCAGGAAATGATATCTTCGATTTGTCCTCCCACTGTAAATCAGGTTTATCACTATCTGTCGTCATGGATACATTTGGGGTCTTACTGCCAACATTTCCGTTAGTTAAAAATGTCACAACTAATATTGCACAAGCCGCTACTGCAATCAGTGGCTTTAAAAGTTTTTTTAATTTATTCTTCCTCTTTGTATCTGTGCTTTCTTTTTCTCTCATAACATTAATTTCCTCCATTTTAATTTTTAATAATGTCTCGGTTATTTTTTCCTCCACTATTCTTGGCATTTCTATATCTTCCAAAAAAATGTTTTCTTCACTTTTTTTCATATCATTTTCTCCTTTCCTTCTCCCTATAATAGTTTTTTGCAAGATTCTCTCTTCCGCGCTGAAGTCTTGTCTGAACCGTACTTTTGGGAAGTTTCAAGATTCTTGCTATCTCGTCAATATGATATCCTTCACTATAAAAGAGAGTTAAAATGATACGATACTTATCATTTAACGTGGACAATGCTTCTTTCAATTCAAGATTATACTTATCTTCCTCTGCTGGTTCTTCATACTCTCCAAGGCTTATGGTTAATTCCCTTTTTCTACGAATATCATAACACTTATTGATTAGTATCCTTGTCATCCATGTTTTAAAATATTCTATTTGTCGTAGGTTATGTACTTTTTCCCAACAAGTAAGCATTGTATCCTGAATTGCATCTGCGGTATCCTCATCGTTCATAAGAATAGCCAAGGCAACTCGATACATATCTTTCTTATAAAGCTGCATCAACTGCGAAAAAGCATCTGGGTCTTTTCTTTTTGCTTTTTTTACTAAATCTTCTGTTTTATTTTTCTGCATTATAGCAGTACCTCCTGTGCGCACAGTTAAATTAGGATTCTTTCAAAGCGTCCTTTGCTTTCGTCCTACATATATTAGACGGAAAAAACAGCAAAAAATCTCATTGGTTTAAATTTTTTATTTCTTGTTGAGCAAAATGTTTAGGAAAGCTGTTACATAGAGCATGGTATAACGCTTGTCTGAAAGTTTCCCCAATGCGTTATCCTCATAAATCTTGGCAATCAGAATTTCCAGTTTCCCTATACGCTTTTCACATACTGTCATGCGTTTTTTCTGCTCGGTAAAGTCTACGGTCTGCCTGTCCTCAATACAAGGCAGGTCGTTTTGCCTATGGTCTTTACAAGGTGCGGGCGGCGTTCTTTTGTCTGCTGTTCCACGTTATTTTCTGACATATACATAAATCTCCGTTTCCTTGTCTGTATTATCCTTTCAAGGCTTAGAAATACTGCAACATCAGCGCAGGGTATTGCGGGACAGGAGAGATGTGCGCCTTACCCGTCTTGAGTATGGTACGCTTATTTTTCTTGCTTCCAGTCCGAACAGGGTATTTACGCAGTCGCATATTTTTGAAGCTGTTTGGAGCATGGAAAGCAATAGCTGTCATTCTAGCGTTACAAATATGATATACAATTTGCGGAAAAAGATTGAGCCGGACAGCAAAAACCCGACTTATCTCAAAACTGTGTCAGGCATTGGGTACAAGTTCAGTCCCGACAGTGCGGGATAGTGATATGTCATTTATGGCTTGGCTGTCTGCTTTTAGGTAAAAAAACAGCGGTAAATCTGTGATAAGTTTACCGCTGTTTGGTCTGTTACAATTATTTAGTTTTGGTATGGACAAACGGGAATTTGCGCGGATGAAGCATAATGTGCATGGGAGCTTGCTCACAAATGCACATTTATGCGAACAGACGCATAGCGCGACAGCGCGTCATGAGTATGCAGCGAAGCGAAATACGAATGGCGCCTCATCGATAAATCCCGACTTAACTTTCCATCAATTTAATTGCATCATCAACAGATACACATGTAGCAAATCTATTTGGCCACATCATATCATTGTAATACTTATAGGTTATTTCTCCAGTCATATAGTCGTTATCAAACGTTGAATTTGCCCCTTGTGGAACAATAACTTTATATCCTCTTTCAAAAGCAGACTTCACAGTTGCATCTATACAGAAGTTTGTCTGTAGTCCAACTAGCATTAATGTAGTATCATCTTTAACATAATCTGCAAAATCTTTATTTCCAAAACAACTATTGATATTTTTTATAAATATCTTTTCCCCCTCCTTTGGAATCACCTGTTCTGCAATTTCGAAGTCTTCATCACCGATTGAAAATCCCGTTCCTGGTCCATCATCATGTTGAAAATAGATAACCTCTATTTGATTATCTCTAGCTGCTTTTATGACTCTTATAGTATTATCAATAAATGCATCAAAATTAAAAAGTCGACTATCTGTTATTCCTTTTTGTATATCTATGACAAGCAATTTCATTTGTTTCTCCTTTGCACAGCAAAATTCTGATTTGTCGCTGTCTGCGACAATGAGATTATACCACACAACCGACTGGATCACAACGACACATCATGCGTTTTTGACTTCTCCTTTCTCTGTTCTGTCGGCGGTATTGCCCTGTCTGTCAAGACAGTTTCTATGCAACGCTTGACGGTTTCAGCTTCAGCAACTTCCCCTTTCAGACTCCGCATTTCCCGATAAAGGCGGTCTTTCTGTGCGGTTAGGTCTGCAACCTCGGCTTTCCATGCTTTCGGTTTTAGCTTGGTGTCGCTCCCCAAATGCTCTTTCAGATACCGTTCCGCTCGGTCATACAGTGCAAGTTCGGTGCGGTAGCGTTCCGCATATTCCTCCTGCTTGTCATTTTCACTCCTCTGTTTTATTCTGTTTGTATCTGTCTTTCCCCTTGGACGGGAATCTCGGATTACCATTAAGGAATCCAATATTGATCGCACCTCATACTCTTTTATACTGCATCAGCCGGGACAGACTGCTGCCCCGTGTAGCAGATGATAACCTCATGACTGCAAACTCTACAGGCTCTCTGTTGTGGGCAAAACAAATCATTGAGCGTTTAGATGTTTTTCAATCAGACACCCGTCCTCAATCCGCACAATGCGCTGCGCCGCCTTTGCCACCTTTAAGTCGTGCGTAATCATGACAATCGTATTGCCCAATCGGTTGAGATTGTCAAACAGCTTTAATACCTCCTGTCCGCTTGCGCTGTCAAGCGCGCCTGTCGGCTCATCGGCAAGGAGGATTGCGGGCTCGCTCGCCAAAGCCCGCGCAATGGATACCCGCTGTTTCTGACCACCCGAAAGTTCGTTTGGCTTGTGGTCCAGTCTGTGCGCAATGCCCAAAAGCTTCACAATCTCACTGCATTTCTTTTTTGCCTCCCTGTGCCCCATTCCGCGTATCAGCAGGGGCATGATAATATTCTGCATGACGTTATACGTCGGTATGAGCTGATAATTTTGAAAAATAAACCCAATCTCCTGATTGCGCACCTGTGTCAGTTCGCTTTCCTTCTTTTCATGGATTGCCCTGCCGTTTAGATAATATTCGCCCGAATCCAGCAAGTCCATGCAGCCGATAATGTTCATAAGCGTTGTTTTTCCTGAACCCGACGGTCCCAAAATAGCTACAAACTCGCCCTTTTTCACCGTAAAATCAATATCCTTTAAAACAGGAACCGTATCATCACCGAGTTGATACCCCTTATTGACCGCCTTGATTTCAATGATTTTTTCTTCCACCGGACGCCTCCTATTCCACAATCCATATTTTTAACAGCACGTCGCTGCCGCTGTCGTCTTTTTGCAAAAGCATCTTGATACGGTCGCCGCCCGCAAGACGCGAAAATGTCGTGACCGTCCCAAGCTTTGTTTCTACCTGCGTCCCTACGGGAATCTGCATTTGTCCTGTTTCGTCCGTTTCCGCATAGGCGCCTGTCTTATCCTGCGTCTGTGTCTGCGGCTCCAATACCGCATACTGCATTTCATTGCCCGAAATGGACGTAATTTTTGCATACCGAAGCGACTGCCCGTTCTCCAAAACAGGCTCCTGCTTCTCCTGCGCCGCCAAAACATGTTTTTGCCGAAGAACGCACGTTCCCACTCCTGCCACCGCAAGAAAGACCACCGCCAAGAGCACAATATACTTTTTCGCCATACCCCTACTCCTTTCCGACTATTCCTGATTTAACGCCGCAACAGGAATCAGCGACGCTGCCTTATACGCGGGATAAAATCCGAAAACCGTCCCCGTAACCACGCCAAACGCCAGCGACAAAACCGCCCCCAAAACAGACAGCTCCACTCTGACCGAAAAGCCCTCAATCACCGGCGTAATGCTAAACGCGGCGAGCACGCCGAGCACGGAGCCGATAAAGCTCATAAAGCACGCCTCAAACAGAAACTCCAAAAGAATATCCCGTTTCGAACAGCCAAGCGCCTTGAGGATACCGATTTCATTTGTCCGCTCCTTGACGGACACGAACAGCACGTTCATAATGCCGATACCGCCGACAAGAAACACAATCACCGCCATTGCAATCAGCAAGAGCTGCAGCGTATCGTTTGACTTCGATGCCGCCTCCATTTTTGTCCCCGCATCGGAAATCGTAAATTCCGCATTGGCATAGCTGTCAGCCAAAACTGTTTCAATATTGCTTATCACCGTATCCACCTGATTGACATCGGCGGCTATCACCGTAACCGTCGGACTGATATTCGTCCCCGTAATATACTTTACACCCGTCTCATAAGGGATAAATACCGTCGTGTCAGGACTGATACCCGATGAAACACTCCCCATTTCTTCCAGCACGCCGCTCACCACATAGGGTCTTGCATCAATATAAATTACATCATCATACGCGGCATAAACGCTTCCGAAAATCTCCTTTGCCGCGGAATAGCCAAGCACACAGTATTTTTCCTTATTTTCATCGTTTTCCTGTGTCAAAAACGTTCCCGCCGCCATTGACAGATTGCTCATTGTGCCATAATTTTCTTTAACGCCCGCAATGGTATACGCCTGCGCCTCCTCAAGCTCTCCGCCTTCCACCTCAGACGACGTCGTATACGATATGGTCACATCAGAAATATCCGGCACAAATACCGCAATATCCTCCATATCGTCCGTGGACAACACAATCTTTTCCTGATTCATGCGCTCATTGTCTCTGTCCCGTCCGCCAAAAAAATCTCCTGAGGGCGGCATTCCTGCGCCGGGCATTCCGCCTCTTGCTCCCCCTCCGGACATTCCTGCGCCGGGCATTCCCCCACCGCCTTGAAACATTCTCTCTCCCCGTTCGCCAAACGAGGCGGCATTGGATTCATACGAAATGTCAATCGCACCCGCGTTTAAGTTTTTGAACTGCTCAGCAACCTCCAACTTTCCGCCCGTTCCTATGGCAAGCACCATCATAATTGTCGCTGAGCCCACAATAATTCCGACCGAAGTGAGAATCACCTTAAATTTATTTTGGGAAAGGTTTATGATAACAAGTCTTAATAATTCTGAGATTTTCATGATTATAAACCGTACTCCTTTCTTAGCCTGCAAGTTTGTGCGGCTAAGCACAAACTTGTCAGGTTGAAAATGTTAATTTTCAACCTTGCTTTCGATTAAAACAGTATCCCCTTCCGAAAGCCCCTCCACGATTTCCACACAAACGCCGTCCGAAAATCCGGTGACAACCTCCTGTTTTCTGACAGCCCCGCTGTCATCACGCACCTTGACGTAAGAGGTTACCCCCTCCCTGATAATCGCCCGGTTGGACACATAGCAGACCTCCTTCGTTTCGTTTGTCACAAATGTCACATCGCCTGTCATTCCCGCATACAATCCCGACACGTCCCCTTGCACCGTCACGGTCACCGTGTAATAAACCGCCCCCGTACTGCTGTCATATTCCGCGTCCGACACGTCCGTTATGATGCCGGAATACACCGCGTCAGGATATGCCGTAAAGGCGATATTGACTGCACGCCCCTTTTCGATTGTATTATAATCCTCCTCGCTAAGCGCCACGTCCATTGTCACGCTTTCCCAGTCATTCATCACCAAAAGACTGCTGCCCCCTGACAGCGTATCCCCTTCGCTAAGCGCCACCTGCGTCACAACGCCGCTATATTCGGAAACAATCCTGTTATCCTGCACGACGCTGTCAAACTCCGCAAGCTTTTCGACTGCCATATCATAGCTGTTTTTTGCGGACGAGAGCGCATTGTCCAAACTCTGCGTCTGAATGCCGTACCATTCCGACGCCGCATTGGCATAATAAGTATCCGTATCATACGTCTTTCCAAAATCAAGCTTTGCCTGTTCATAGTCGCGCTGCGACTGGTTCATCGTGCGGACTGCCGTTTGGATTTCAACCGATAGCTGCTCAATTTCCTCACTCAAATCGTCAAATTCTTCCTCAAGCTGGTCCGCTAACTTTTGCGCCGTATCCCGCGTATTGAGATACACCGTGTAATAATAGGCATTTTCATACCGTCCCGCATAATTTTCCGAAACCGCAGCCTGCGCCTCCTTCAGAAAATCCTGTGCCTGCGCAAGCTCCTCGGAGAGCGCGGTCAGCTCCAAACACTTTTCATTATAGGTATCCTGTTTGTCGTTGACTGCTTCCGCCGCGTCCTCCACCGCCTCCTGATATGCCTTTAGCTCCTCCTCATAAATGAGCTGCGCGTATTTTCCATTTGTGACATAGGTGTCATATCCTTGCCGCGCCTGCGTTCTTGACGCTTCCTGTTCCACCTGCAGCGCCTCATAATCCGACTTGGTATCCGCGATGTCCTCGGAAAGCGTATCCCTGATTTCCTCCACACTTTCCGCTGTCAGCGTATAAAGCGCATCGCCCTCCTTGATTTCCTGTCCTACCGCCGCGTTTACCTGCTCCACTGTGAGCGACTGGCTTTGGGAACGCTGCGTCATATCAAACGAGCCAAAAGACATCATGCCTGCACCCATAGCGCCTCCGCCCATGTCTCCACCAAAAGGCATCGCGCCAGTCGTCTGATTATCCGATGACGTGTCACTGTCCACAAGTGCACTGATGTCCAAGTCAAACGTCTGCTCCAAGGTGCCGATTTCCACCGCCGCTTCCTCGGTGATACCGACCGTCAGATTTCCGTATTCCACCGCCGTTTCCCTGTACACCACCGAATCTTTCCCGCCGCGGCGCACTGCCAGACCGATGCAGATAATCACGATGCCTGCCGCGGCGACAGTCCCAATGCCAATCAGAAGCTTTTTGTTATTTTTCATGTGATTTTTCATCTGCCCCTCCTTCAATCACCTGCGTTTTTAGATAATATTCCTCTCCCTCGCAAATGCCTTCCAAAACCTCAACATACTCCCCGTTGTTAAATCCTGTCGTTATGGGCACAAGCGTATAATCCGCCCCTGATTTTACATACAGACAGCTTTTGCCGTTTTCCGTGACTACCGCCTTGCGCAGCACATATGTAACGTCCTGCACCTCCTGCGTGACAAATTTCACATCTGCCGTCATTCCTCCGTAGAGCTTGGAGGTATCCCCCAATATGGAAATCACGACAGGATAGCTGATTGTGGCTGCGTTCCTGCTTGTAGCAATCGTGGTTATGGACGCGACAACGCCCTCATAAATCTCCCCTTCATATGCGGACATGCTTAATTCCACAGTATCGCCCACCTTGATGTCAACGACGTCCTCCTGCGACACATCTACCGAAACCGTCATTTCCTCCGCCTTTGCAAACGCAATCAGCGTTCCGGTATTCTTTAGGTAATCGCCTTCCTCATACCCGATTTCCGTGACGATACCGCTTCCCTCAGCACAAACCGTTCCGTCGCCCACAAACGCTTCAAACGCGTCCAGCTTTTCCTGCGCTTCCTCAAGCGTCCGCTGCGCCTTAGACAAGGCGTTCTCGTAGCCTGTAAGGCTGCTTTGATATTTCACGTCGGCAATGGCGCCGCTGACATTGGAAGTCTCTAACTCCTGATTTGCCTTCAAAAGCTCTTTTTCAAGAAGCTGCTGATTGTATACAATCTCCTCCTCGATTTCATAAATCCGGTCGATGTTATCCTGTATCTGTTGGTTCGTCTCGTCAAACTGCTCAAAAAAACGGTCATAGGAGGACTTGGCTGACTGCAGCGCCTGCGCCGCGTCCACCCTGTTTGTGACAAAATCCTCACTGGCGTCTTCCACCGCGTCTATGGCGTCCTCATACGCCTCCATGATGTCCGACTTTTCGTCCAAATAATCCTCGTCCGTCAGGTCGCACTGCATCTTATAGATGTCCTTTAAAAGCTGTTGTATCTCAAGGCTTTTTGCCGACAGATTGTTGGAAAGCCGTGCAATTGCGGTATCGTATGAGGTCTGTGCCAGTGACGTGTCAAGCAGTGTTTCCGTGCGGGAAAGCTCCGCCTCGAGCACGCCGATTTCATATTCGGTCTGCGCCGAAGCAAGGGCAAGCTGCGCCTGCGTTTTCTCGTAGGTGAGGGCTTTACGCACCGAGTTGATGCTGTCCTTGGTAAATTGATATACTTTGTCGCCCTCTTGAACCCGCTGCCCGACAACCGCATAAACCTTCTCCACTTTTAAATAGGTTTCCTCTTCCTCCTCGTCATCGTCGTCATCATCGCTTTCGGTCGATACATCAAGGTCATAGACCTGCGACGTAATGCCAAGCTCTACCGTGCCGCTTTCTGTCACGCCGTTTTTTAAGGTACCCTTCTGCACGGTATACACATCATATTTCCACTGTGGGGCATTGCGCGTGGGCTTGATAAAAAGTGTGTAACACGCAGCCGCAATGACGACTGCTATCACCGCTGACAGAAGCGCCGCCGTTTTTTTAGTTTTCCCTGTCATGCGCTTTTTCGTCTGCTTTTCCTGACTGTCCATGCTCCCCCTCCTTTTTGTTGAATGGTTCACCGTCCCTATTTGCCACTTCTCCAAATATCACATTTGCCGTCAAATTTGCCTCTAAACCGCTGACATCTCCCTGCAGGTTTACAGTCACGGTATAGGTCACCGACGTTCGGCTGTTTGATGCGGATACCGGATTAATCGTTTCGATGATACCGCTATAGCTGCCGTGCTCTTCGATTAGAACGGTCGCTTTTTCCCCGACAGACAGCTTCGCGATGTCATTTTGGCTTACGGACACGGATACGGATAGCTGCTTGGGATTACTGTAAGCAAATATCATGCTGCCTCCCGCAAGGCTTCGCCCCTCCTGCGCCATCAGCATCAGTACCGTTCCGCCCTCCTGCGTATATAAATATCCGTCTCCCACAAGCTCCTCAAACAGGGCAAGATTACCGGCTGCCTCCTCTTTTTCGTCCTGCAGCCTTTCAAGACTGTCCGCAAGCCCCGTAAGCTGCGTCTGATAATCATTCTGCGCCGTCTGCCCCTTTGCAACGGACAGCTCATAAGCTGTCTTGGCAGATAACGTTTGTTTCTGATAGGATACATCTGCGTCCGTGTAGTCCTCTCTCGCTGTTTCAAGCTGGTTGAGCAGCTTTTGAAGGTTTAATTCCGCTGATGAAATTTCGTCTTCGTACTCCTCAAGCGCCGTCGTATAGGCGGTCTTTGCGTCCTGCGTTTCCTGTTCCAAAAGACTGACGGTCTTTACAATCCATTCCCTGTCCTTTTTGGCATTTTGCTCCTCCTGCCGTGCCGCGTCGCCAAATCCCTTCGGTCTTTCACCGCCGTTTGGCGCGGACGGTTTTTGTTCTGTTTCCGGATTATCGGTTGCATCGGTGTCTGTGTCAGTTTCCGGATTGTCGGTTGTATCAGTGTCTGTCGTTGGTTCTGTTTGCGCAGTGTCTTCTGTTTTTGTGGGTTCTTCTGTTTCCGTTTTCTGCGATTCTGATTCTTTGCCGTCTCCCGTCCCGCCTGCGGAGCCGCTCAGCGTCATAAGGGCTGCCGGTTCCATGCTTTCGGCGCTGTTACTTCCGCCACCGCTGTTATTGCCGTTATTATTATTGTTATTACTGTTGTTTTTCAGTTCGTCATCGGTTACTTCATAGTATTTTTTTCGGTCTATGTATAAATCGTATGCCTCCTCATACGCTTTTTTCAGATTTTCAATGTCATATTCTTCATAAAAAGAGTTATTCTGCACCTTCTCAAGGTAATCGTCATATTCCTGCTGTGCCGCGTCATACTCCTTTTTTGCCTGCGCATAATCCGCCTCGAGCTGTGCAAGCGTATCCTCATAAACCTGCTGCGCATACTGCGCTTCCAGCATTGCCGTGTCATACTCATATTTTGCCTGTAATTTGCTCTCGCCGTCGGACAGGATACCGCTGCGGTATGCAAGCTCCGCACTCAAAGCCGCTTCCTCAAGCTCCGTCCTTGCGTCGGCGATGCTTGCATCTGTAAATTTGAGATACTTATCTCCTGCCTGAACGCTGTCGCCGTTCGACAGATAGACTTCCTCCACATACAGATTGGCGTCCTCTAAAAAATCAATGTCAAACGTGACGGCATTCACACCGACAGACGTCGTTCCGGTTGCCATTACCGCACCCTTATCGCCGCCAAAGCCTTCCGGAGGCGCAAATTCATCCTCCGCTTGCCCTGTGTCTGTTGTTCTTGTGTTGATGTAATTGCCGATGCTGATCATTGCAATGGCTGCTGTCACGGCAATGACTGCCGCAATGCTCAGCCTGTTTTTCCATTTCCGCCTTTTTACGAGCGTTTCCGATTGATGTTCCACCGTAGTCCCCCATTCGCCTCAAATGATAAAATTGCCCTGTGCGTCGGTGTGTTTTATCACCTTCGCACAGGGCAAGTATACTGTGATTTCCTAAAATGTACTTAAAATAAGTTGTGTATTTCCTGTGAAAAAAAGCTGTCGCTTTAACGAAGGAAAATTCGTGAAGCGGCAGCCTGACTGTAGTATTAATGGATTTGGCAAATCACTCTCCGAAACCGGATATTACCCTGTAAGCGCCGCCAATTGCTCCGCTGTCAAAGAGTTTTCAAGCGCCTCTATCTCTTCATCTGACAAAACTTTGACAAACTCCAGTCCCTTCTTTTCAAAGTACTTCTCCCAAGCCGAATAATCCTCGATATCCTTCCCGACAATATAGCCTTCCGCCATCGCATTCATGATTTCCATATACATATTTCCATCAGTCCCCGAATAGTGGACAGCCCAGCTTTTTGACGGATCGGCATCGTCCATGTACTCCATTCCGTTACATGCAATCGACAAAATGCCGTTTTCCGTTCGAACCGAAAATCCTGCCACTTCTGACTGTGCAAAGCCCATCGCCACACCGTCCGTTTTTACAAGATTGGGATACTTCTTTTTATAAATATCCGCCAGCTCCTGCAGCTTTTCCAACTGCTGTTCATCACGAATCATAAGCCAAGAACCATTCCCCTCGTTTCCCTTGACTTGCAGGCACTCAATCCCCGTAAATGCGTCAACCGTAATTGTATATTTGTCATTTAAAGACACCGGCAAAATACTGTCCGCGCTTTCCACATTCAGGAACTGCGATAACGCACTCCTTAACTTAGCATCAGCGGGTATCGCATCCATCAGTCCGCCAATCGGACCGTCCGCCATCAGATAATATTGCTTCGTATTTTTATCTGTCTGTAGCGTTGTGTTACTCGGATCAAACATAAACGTTTTGTCAAACTGCTTGTCGTATATGCGCCAATATCCTTCGATTTCGTCGGACTTTTCAATCAAATACCGGTCATTTTCGACCTCTCGAAGCGTCCCTTTTGCCTGCATCTTGAGATTGTATGTCCTACTCTTTGGACCTGCATTTTTCATTCTTTCAAATGCGTGATACGGAGAAAGCGTGTTTCCCGTCTTTGCAGGCGAATATGCATTGTCTTGCAGGCTATCTGTTTTCTGCGAAAGCGTTTCGGATTGCTTTTGCTGTCTTTTTTGCGATACTGCCATTTTTCCGTAAATGCTTTGAAAATGATTTATTTGAACATTCATACTTGTGCCCATGTCACCTCCACGCAAACCTTCCGTTTTTCACGATACTGCATTGTATTTTATTTTTTGAATTGCTTCCTGCCAATGTTGGCTGTCAAAATAATTCCCTCCACCGCGCATATTCTGAAGCAGGCTCTGAATCATGTCATAGGTTAATGACGATGTATCGACAGACAACTCTTTTCCGTCCTTTGATTTCACCGCAATGCCATTCGTTCCCACATAAGCAACCGTATTGTCGTCAAGATACTGTATCATACCCGTCATTTCCGCAAATTTTTTTAACCAGGATTCTCCTGTTTCCTGACACATTTCCTTAAACTTTTCCGCATCTTTTCCTACCATATAAGGGTGCTTTCCGTCGCGGACATACCATGAAAAACCTGTTTCGGAATCCGTATATTGCGGGTCTGTCAATGCCCATTCCGCCAGCGTTCTGCCCTCATACCATGTTTGCAGACCTTCTTCCGCTGAGATTGTTACCTGCTCTTCGTCATCGGAAACACCGTTATCTATACTGCTTGAACATTTTTTCATTTCCTCCAAAGGCAGCTTTTTGCCTTGATTTCTCTGCACCTGCTGTTCTACGGACTGCATCAGCTCTTCCTTTGTATAAACCTTTCCAACAAAAGACGACAGATTTGCCGATTCTGCTTCAATCAGCTCCCGATTAAATCGAAGAGTTCCCTCGCTATCTGTTTTGCATAATTTTGGGGGGAAATTTTGCCGATAAGCAGCCGACGTTGTATTAAAATAGTTATTTACTGTAATATGCATTACCTCCTGCCTCCCCCTGTCTTATTTCGTCAAAAAGTCCCAAAACGGCTTATAATGCAAGTATCCTTCAATATTTCCTGCCGCATACTGTGTCTGCATCGCATCTGCCAACTGGTTTACCCAATTCCTCTGCTGAAACAAATCCTGATAGCCTGTTTCGTCCATTCCATGCTGATTCATCGCTGATGACGTGAACGCAGACTGCGCATTGGGGCATTTTCCAGTCGCTGTCAAATGGCTGGAATACGCAAACATATCAATATAATCGCTGTTTCGCGGGTCAACCTTCGACACGTCCACCATGCGCTCCGTCGCGTTTCCGTCCTCGTCCCAAATCTTCACTTTATATACAGGATTTGCCGCGTCAAAATCCTTCGGCTTATAAACCGTCACCGAATGATCCGCGCCGCACATCGCGCCGATTGCCTCCCCGTCCTGCTCATTGGAAATGTGAAGAACAAAACCGCCGCCTGCGTTCTGCGTTTTCTGCGCCTCTGCGAATGTATGTTCTGCATCCTTTGTTCCGCTTAATTTCTTCTTCTCTATCCCCATCTTGTATCCCGCTTTGGGAAAATACGCTGTCATCATGTTTGTATTAATATTCATACTCATTTTTATCCTCCATTTCTGCCAACAGTTTCGCTATCTGTCAGCACCTTCTAACTTCCTTATCATAAACCAGTTTACTTCCTGTCCATAAAGTCCCAAAATGCCTGCATACTCTGTCGATAATACGCCGCTGTTTTTTGCTGCTTAAGCAGTGTCATATCGCTAATCTGTTTTTCAAACAACCCCATAAAATCCGCCCTGTCATGCAGTCCCATCATTCCCGTTTCCATTGGAAGAGAGGACAGTCCTCCGTTTTTGTCCACGTCCAAATACGCCTCCAGCGCGTGCATTTCCACTACCGATGCGTGCTGCGGATTAATGTCGTTGATATGTATCGTCTGCTCAAACTCTTTCCCGTTCTCGTCAACGCCTTTCGCGACAACCGTCGGATCTTCGTCTGTCGAATTTGGGGCATACTTGATATAGAACGACAGCCCTGTACCGTTCCCGCCCGAATACAGCATGTCGTCTGTCTTTAAATAAACAATAGACGTATGCGGCGCCGCCGCTGCCGTATTGTTCAATATATCCGAAAATGCCGTTTCTGCCTCGTTTTTCCTTGCCTGTCTTGTATTCCCATATCCCATCACCGGATAACCTGCCGCACCAATTCCGTTAATTCCCACTTTTTAAGCTCCTTTCTAAAATGAGCGAATTTGTGCTTTTTGTATAACGTTTGTCCTTGTTTTTGTTGGCAGCTCCTCTGTCAGTCAGAGCCGCCTATGCCCTCTTGCAATAAGTCCGGACATATGTTGGGTAAACCATATCGTTTTACACGCTGGAAACCCCGCCATTTTCCAAATAACGCTTATACGCCTTCACAAACTCTCCAAATTTCTTCTTTGCAACATAGACCCTATCGCCGCTCGTAAGGATTGCGCTGCCTTCGCCATATTCCGCAATATACGCCATATTCACAATATATGCCCGATGACACCGGTAAAAGCCTTCTCCGAGCTGCTCCATAAGCTCTTCCATTGTCGCATAAATTTCTATGTTTTGCTGTGCTCCCATAGTGTGTATTTCTACTTTTTTCGCCCTGCTCTCAACATACAGAATATCCGCCTGATCGAGCATGAGCTTTTTCGTCCTGATAAACAGCTTCCTCCTTTCGTCCTTTTTGTCGGTTTTTTCTGTCATTCTTTTGTCGCCGCCGACAATCCCGTCCAAAGCTTATCACCTCCCCCATATGGACTGTTGTTTATTATATCGGTTAAAAAAAAATTTTTTTCAGACAAATGGAACGAAACGACTATTTTTCAGGAATGAAAGGAAAAACAAAAAGAGGCAAACCTTTTTGTTCCTATGGTTTTACCTCTTTTGACAAAAAACAGATATAATAGAAAATCAAGAATTCATATGTTTTACGCAAATAAAAATAACAATTGCCGTTGCAATTAAAAACTCGGAAAAAATCACTGATGCATTCCATATCTCAAAGTAATAATGCCCGATAAAATATGTTGCAAAAAATAGCAAATACACACCCGCTGCATACAAAGCACAATGCAGTCTTTGCGAACGCCTTCTCTCCCGAATCAGCATCTGCTCCTGCTGCTTTGCCAAGAGTTCCGTTTTTACGGTAAGCTCGTTTATCTCTGACGGTTTCAGCAAATAATCCGTCGTGACATCAAAGATATTGCTCAACGCGACAATCTTATCCAGCTCCGGTACCGCCTGTCCTGACTCCCATTTTGATACGGACTGCCTTGAAACGTCCAATCGTTCCGCTAACTGCTCCTGTGTCAAATCCCTGCTTTTTCTTAGCGTTAATAGTTTCTCTGAAAAATCCATTTTGTACCCTCCTTGTAATATCTGATACATAGATGATAGCAAATTTCATGGTTGCATACTAGCAAGCGGACTGTATATTTGGGCAACCTCCCGTTGCAACTGCTATAAAGATGTCCTTCTTGTCATTAACTCTTAATAAAAGTGTTCTATTTTACATCGGGTTCCTTTTTAAGAACCGCAAAACCCTTTTTGGAGTACAGCGAAACCGCCATAACCAAAATCGCCGCGCCTATCATTACCAAATACGACTTGTCGGCAAAAACATCAAACAGCACTCCGTAAACCGCCTGTCCCACTGTCTGGGAGCAGCTTGACACAGCAATAATCACAGCCATTATTTTGCCGAGAAGATTAGTCGGAGTTTGCTGCTGCGCGGCTGTCATCATGGACACGTCAAATGTTGTGGAAGCACACATTGAGCTGAAGCTTACGGCGGTTATTATGAAATATCCGATGTTTTTCGGTATTGTTTCAAAAACTGAAATTCCCATAAAAAACGCCGCCAGTGAGCATATGATTAAAAATGTACTATCTTAGTCAGGCAAATCAGTAAATCTACAGATGGATTGTTATATCTATTTTCGGCCTTAGAGAATGTACCCGTAGTAATGGATATTTAGAATCCATTTCCTATAACAAACATTACATGCTAATCTGCGTGACTTTAATGTGAATATTTGCATTGTGAAAAATATCATCCTCTTTTATTTTCTATATCAAGTAATATTACATATTTGTTGTCAAATTTGACTATGTACTTTTTACATAAATTTTAATAAAAGGCAAAATAGACCACAAAGGTTGTCATAAATGACTACTACAACAATAAAATTCGTGGTACAATATAAATACAATGAATGCGGAGGTTCAGATATGGAAAATTTAAAAAACAATATTGACCATTACATGAAATTAAAAGGAATTAGTAGGTACAGCCATTTACTTCTTAATATTGCTCACGAATTAGGAATCAAAGGACCAGAAGCATATAAATTTGTAGATAAAGAAAAATCCAACTTTTCAAAAATTAGATTATTTGTGTATAACTCCACTGTAGTATTTATCCGTTTTCGCTCCACCAGTTTCCCAAACCGTTCCAACAAGTCAATATCCGCCACTTCCACGCAACCGGCTTGAATGTATTTTACAAAGTCTTGATAAACCGTGATTTTCCGAATAAACAGAATGAGTGCCACCACCAGCCATCCAAGCCAAAGATTTGTCCATACTGCTGTTACCATGTTTCTAACAGGACTATTGACCGATTTCGCCGGCTCCATTTGTTTACTGGGCAGATTGTTTTGTCCATGTATTGTCTCGTCCACTTGGATTGCATCCGCTATGCCGCCTTGTTGCACATAAGGAAGTAACTTTTTAAAATATGATCCTTTATTGTTTACCATTCCCTATAAAACCATAACACAGATTTTATCGCTGTCCCCCTGTCCATAATCGTTTCTAAATATCCCTTTTCGTCAAAATCCGTTTCTATATTTCTGCTTTTCATCAATGATATTTCGTTGTTCTCGATATTATCCCATCTTTGTTCTTGTCCTTTTCTATCCCAAAATCCCTTATAATAATCCTGACTGTAAAAAATTATGATTTGGGAATTCCACAGATGTGGACAGGCAACAAGTGCAACGACCTTGCAAAAGGGCAGTTCCTGTGGTTTGGTCTGCACCAATTCGGCAGTCTTCTCCAACCATTTTTTGATAAACAGCGTCTTTATTTTCCGCGAAGTTTTGGGCGATTCAATCCAAGGCGAACTTGGAACGTGAAAATGTTCAAATTCCTGCGTTTGTTCTTGAAACGGTACCCATTGCTCAATCCTATTACATAATACTTTTATTTTTCGTTTTTGTCCTCTTTGTTTTTTGCGGTTCATATCGTTCTCCATCCTTAATCATTCTGTCGGCTATTGCCCTGTCTGTTTTGTAAGCAACCATTTTCATTCGTTAAAGCGACACCCCCTGATGATTTCCGTTGTTGCTCTTTTGGTCGGGGAAAGGCGCAGGCTATAAAGTAACACGAAAACGGATTGCTTTTTTGCCCGCGCGCTGCGCCTTGATTTTTCCGCCGTGTGCCTCCGCGACTGCCTGTGCCATTGACAGACCGATACCAGTTCCCCCTGTGCAGGCGCAGCGGGATTCGTCCACACGATAGAAGCGGTCAAACAGCCGGTCCAAATCCACCTCGTCCGGCAGATCACAGGTGTTAAACACTTCGATGCACACTTTCCGCCGTTTGCGGTAAATATCCAAACGGATTTCTCCGTCCGCATCCGAATATTTCACGGCATTGTCGAGCAGAATGGACAGCATCTGTTGTATCGAAGCGCAGTCGCCGTACAAGGTCAGCTTCTCTTCAATCGACTGGTGATAGCTTTTCCCCTCCGCTTTTGCAAGCACTGCAAACGGCTCCGCGGTTTCCCACGCCGCGTCGCTTAGGGAAAACGTGCCCTTTTCGGGAAACGGCAGTTCCTCGTCCAATCTTGAAAGCGTCACAAGCTCTCCCACAAGGCGGGTAAGACGCGCCGTCTGCTTTTGAATATTGGAAATCCACGCATCACCCTCATGCTCCATCGCAGCAATATCGGCGCTTGCCGCAATGGAAGTGATTGGCGTCTTGAGCTCATGACCCGCGTCCGTAATAAACCGTTTTTGCCGCTCGATGTTCTTTGCATAAGGTCTGATTGCATAGCGCGAAAAAAATACGACCAGCAGAAAAACCACCAAAATACTGAAAAATCCGATTGCGGCGGAAATCAGAAACAGGTTTTTCATAAACTGAAGCTGTTGGGACACATTCAAAAACAAAATGGTGCTTCCGGTTTCATTGGTACTGGCATGATAGCGGTAATCACCGTAATATCCCTTCTCTTTTCCTTTTGACAAAATCGCCTGCGCATACGCTTTTGCGGTTTCCTCGTCTATGGAATAAATATAGTCCTTTGAAATCATCTCAAAATTTCCGTTAACATCGCAGTACACGGCAAAAAAACGCGTCATAAATGGCGCTTCCGGTCCGCGTCCGCCCGCGGGCATTCTGTCAAACGGCGGGGACTCCCGTTCCAAACGCTGCGGTTCCCTCGGTTCGCGTTTGTGCTCTCTATGTGCGCGTTCCCGCTGCGCATGTGCATTCTGTTCATATTCTAAAAGGCTGACTGCCAAATCATCTTGCATGGACGTCGTCCGGTGATAATTGGCAATATTAATTCCCACCACCAAAACGAGCATAACCGTCCCAAACGCCGCCATCGCCGCCAAAATGAAACGCCGCTGCATTTTTTTGAGCATAGTATTCCTTCCTCCCCCGTTTATCCCAACGTCTCTAACGAATATCCGGCGCCGCGCACCGTGCGGATTTCAACATTGCCCTGAATCTGTTTCAGCTTTTTGCGCACAAATCCAATGTACGTCCACACAACGCTGATGTCCGCCTCGCAGTCCTGTCCCCAAATCTTGTCCATCAGGTGATTTGTGGAAAAGACGAAATGCGGGTGCCGCCAAAACAGTTCCGCAAGCTGAAACTCCTTATTATTTAAACGAACGCTTTTCGAATTGCAAAGCAGTTCATACCGGTTACAGTCCAGCGCCACATCCCCAAAGGATAAAATGAGGTCCGTATAGTCCGCATTTCTGCGGGAAAGCGCCTTCACCCGCGCAATAAATTCTTTGCTCGCAAAGGGTTTCGGGAGATAGTCGTCCGCCCCTGCGTCCAACCCCGCTACCCGGTCCTCAATCTCCGCCTTTGCCGTCAGCATCAGAACCGGAACACCCGACCTGCTTTTCCTGATCTGGCGCAAAACCTCCAAACCGTTGACCTTTGGCATCATAATATCCAGCACAATCACGTCATACGCCGCACATGCAAAACAATCCAAGGCATCCGCGCCGTTATGGACAATGTCTACGGAAAACTTATTTTTTTCGAGCAGAAACTGCAGCGCCTTTGCAAGCTCAACCTCGTCCTCGGCTATTAAAATCCGCATCGCAATCCTCCATTTTTACTGTTTTTTATGGTTCCAATCCTTTCCTGCGTTCTTTCCAGTCCGGCATCATCATTGTCACGAAATTCCAAAATTCTTTGGAATGATTGGGGTGAATGAAATGCACAAACTCATGCAGCACGACATATTCAATGGCGGCTCTCGGCGCCTCAATCAGACGGCTGTTTAATGTAATAATGCCCTTCTTTGGCTGACAGGAACCCCACCTTGACTTCATGGTTCTGATTTTGAGCGTTGGAAATGGGACGCCGTATTTTTTGAATGCTGCATACGTTTGCAAAATCAATTTCTCAAATAGCGCCGTCTGATATTCCTTTAGCCATCTTGTCATCAGGATTTCTTTGCGGCGGAAATTTTGCTTGTCCTTTACTCTTAAAATTATGTAAACTCCGTCTGAGCAGACCCCCTCGTTTGACGTCTCCTCCACTTTTAGTCTGAGGCTTTTTCCGAGTAACGTATAGCTTTCACCGCTGACATATTGCTTTGGAATTTGCGGGTGTAAGGCTCTTTGCTCCTCGTATTTTGCAAGCGCGGATAAAATAAAGTCCTGCTTTTGCCGGATAAAATCGTCGATAAATGTGACCGGAACGCGGGGGGACGCCGATACCAGCACGCTGCCGTCCTGTTTAATTCTTAAATTAACGTTTTTGACTTTTTTCCTTGTAAGCAGATAGGTAATCACGCCCTGTCCGCAGCGGACTTGGCGTTGTTGTGGTTTTGCTGTCATTATCCCTTATATCTCCTTATTGCGATTAATATCACGTTTTCAATTACCTTGTCAATTGTGTCATAAGAAAAGTTACATGTTCCTGCACGCTCATAGTCATAAAACAGATTATCAATATCCGTTGCAATTTTGCCATGAATGCTTGTGTTATTCGTCCAATCCACACGGCTGTGCTTATCAATGATTTTTGTTATCCCAATCGCAATATCTGCAAGGGTATCCTGTTTATCAACTTCCTTGGATGGTTTTATATCATCACCCATCACAAAAGACGAACCCGCAATCTGTTTTCCGCCATACGTATCACCGTCCGCAACAATAGCCGATTGCGAAACTGCTGCCACAGCCGTATCCCACTCTCCTTCCAAAATAGGACAAATATTATCATAAAATGCCTGCGCATGGACATTGTTTTTCAATTTCCCAGGATAGACAGAATTAAATACACCCGAAACATAATCCTGCATAATCGCACGCAGTTTTTCATACCGCTGTGCCTCTGTAATAATCTGCTCTTTATACTGTTGCAGAGTTTCTTTAATGCGGTTTGAAAAACTGTCATAATATGCAGGATTTTCATCATGCCGCTGACTGATACTTTTTGCCAGCTTTGACTGCACCGCATCTGCCTTTGCCCTCACGGAGCCAAGCGTTTCCAGCTCCTTTTCCACTTCTGCCTGATTCATAATATCAACCGGCTCTGTAATCTGTTTTAGTCCCGCCACTGACAAATGTGTATCAAGAAGGTTTTGCATAATCGGTTCAAACACTTTATTGTCAATCGCATCGCAATAGCAGATCTTTACGGAACGCCTTACTTTCGAATAAAACACAAATGCGTTTTGGTATTTTACCCGTTCTTCCCTTGGGATGGTTTCATATAATTCCACGGAGTTCAGAACAACTGCCAAATCCCTTCCAAACCTGCATAAAAGTTTGTAAAATTCCTCCCTTACTTTCTCGTCCGCCAAAAACTGCTCCGTTTCATTTACATCACTTTTATTATTTACAGGATAAAACAACTCCGTCAATCTGCTATAAGACTGACGAATACTCCCCACAACACCGATGATGTCTGTCATCGTTCCCTTTAAATCGCTGTCCGCAAAATTTTCAAGACCTGCGCCCATATACATATTCATCGCGTCATCCAGTTTTTGAATCAGACCACGATAATCAACAATCAATCCATATTCTTTACCTTCATATAAGCGATTGGTTCTCGCAATTGCCTGCAAGAGTCCATGCTCTTTTAGCTCTTTATCAATGTACAATACCTGACATCGCGGCGCGTCAAAACCTGTAAGTAACTTGCTGCACACAATCAAAATATCAATGTCGCCATCCACAAATCTGTTTTTTACGGAATCCTCATAGGAATCGGCATCACCGTAGCGTTTCATCATTTTATTCCAATATGTAAGGACCCCCTTATCTGTTTCATCATCCATCTCCTCCACACCCTCGCGCAAATCCGGCGCGGAAATACACACCTCGCAGGATAAATCGCCAAGCTGCTCAAAACACGCAAGATACGACACTGCGTCCCGTTTTCTGTTTGTTGCAAGCATTGCCTTGAAGCCCGTATTCTTATACCCATCCATAAAATGGTTATTAATGTCCAATGCAATCCGCCTGATACGCGCCTGCGTGGAGGAAAGACGTTTCATGCAGCTCCACTTTCTTTTTAAATCCCTTTTTTGACTATCCGTAAGCCGCTTTGTTGTCTGTTCAAACCATAAATCAATATTTTCTTCATCAACGGACTGCTCCACAAATCTCCCTTCATAAATTAACGGGACAATCGCTTTATCCGCAACACCGTCCTTAATCGTATACTTGTGGATCAGTTTTCCAAACTTTGTCATCGTATTTTTCTCTTTTTTCATCAAAGGCGTTCCCGTAAATCCAATATAACAGGCATTTGGAAACACGACCCGCATTTTTGTCGCAAGTTCCCCATAATTGGAACGATGGCTTTCATCTACAAGCACAAAAATATTGCGACTCATATTTTTTATTCCGCTGCTTTCCACTTTCTCAAACTTATTGATAATGGTTGTAATAATGTCCGCTTTTCCTTTATCAATCAATTCAAGCAGGTTTTTGCCGCTCGTTGCTCTTGCAGGTTTGCATTTTGTGTGTGTAAACGTCTTGGCAATCTGCTTATCAAGTTCTTTCCGGTCAGTGACAATCACGACTTTGGGTTCATCGTGTGCCATTTCCAACAGAATGTATTTTGCCAGCATAACCATTGTAAGTGATTTTCCGGAACCCTGCGTATGCCACACAACGCCGCTCTGTCTGTTTCCCCGCGTATCATCCATATTAATTGTTTTAATAATTTCTTTCACGGCAAAATACTGCTGATAACGGCAAATTTTTTTAACATTTGCATCGTACAGTACAAAATACTTTGTGATTTCATTTAACCGTTGCAGGGAAAAAAGCGATATGATATTTTCATCCTGTACTGTGGCGGTTCTGCCTGTTATCCATTTTGCTTTTGCACACTCAAGGAATGATGTATCCTCCTCCATCCAAACGCTCCAATACTTCTTTTCTGTACCGGCTGTCGCATATTGAACGGCATTTTTGTTTGTCGCCATTACAATCTGCACATATTTAAATAGCTGCGGAATATAAATATTCTGCTGATTGCGCCGCATTTGGTCTATGCCCTGTTCTACCGCGACATAAGGCGCTTTGCATTCGATAACAGCGAAGGGAATGCCGTTTACAAAAAGAACAATGTCAGGAATTGCCTTATGACCGCCGTCACTGCTTTCTACGAGGTATTCTTCTGTTACATGAAATACATTGTTTTCAAAATGTTCCCAGTCAATGTATTTTAAGTCAAAGCTTAAAACTTTTCCATCGCCGACTGTCTCCTGATAGCTTTTTCCAAGCATTAAAGCGTTATATATTTTTTCACTGGTTTTTAACAGTCCATCTGTTAAAGGCTCGTCCAAATCTTCGATTGCACGCTCAATATTTGCTGGCGAAAACTCCTGCTCTATACCGCCGAATGCAATATGGTTTAAATCACGGAGCTGACTGCGCAGAATATCCTTCAATAGGACTTGATATTTACTGCCGCGTTGTAAGGTACATTCTTTTGGCGACAGGTAGGTATAGCCCATTTTTTGCAGTAATTCCAGCGCGGGTTTTTTGCTGATGTTTTTTTCGAGGTATAAACTGCCGTCCATTAGAATCCTCCTTTTTTATTTTGGGGGACGCGTACAATTCCTGTAAGAAGGAGTTGCATGATTGCTTTTTTTTCTTGTTTGATTAGGTCGAGTTTTTGTTCTAATAAATCAATTTCTTTATCTGCTGTTTCCAAAACCGCAACAATTTGTTGTTGTTCGTTATATGATGGAAGATCAATCTTAATCGCGCATAAATCATTAAATTTTAATGTTTCACGAACGCTTCCTGAAAGTTGAGATTTCATTCGCTGGTTAAATTCTTCTGTTTTTACGTAATACATAAAATACTTTTCATGTAATCCGTACTTTGTTTTTAAAACAACATACATTGGACTGATAACGCCTGATGTTTCTTCCGTATAAAGGGCAATAGAACCAACATTTATTCTCGATGGATTATAAGCAATATATCCCTTTCGAACAATCTTATAGTTTGACAAGTCACTGCTTGCAACATTCTTTCCAAATTGTTCGCTTTGATTGATAAAACCTGATTTATTGCTGATACTTTTTACATCTGATATTATTGCCAATTTATTTTTTTCTGTCATTTCTTCTAAAAATATTTTTAGCCTCTCTGTTTTCCATTCGTCACGAAAGCCCGACAATCTTTTCTTTCCAGTTAGTAAATTTTGAACTAACCATCTTTTTTGTTTATACTTATAATCAATAAGTCGTTCTATATGGAATAGTATTTTATTATAATTATCTATAATATCAAGAATTTTTTCCTGCTCATCCATTTCAGGAACATATATTGTTAGTTTGCCAAGTATTTCCTGATTTAAATTATTAATATTTGTCCCTCTGTTTTCTTTTTTAAGCATCTGCCTCAATACACCATTATCTAACCAAGCATTAATATATTGTGCGGATGTCTTTTTATACTCCGGATTAAATCTATAGCGAATGCAGAATCCACTATATACAACCCTTTCTGATATATCCCGTAACCACAAATTTCTTCCTACCAGTTCTTTACTTCCATTTGACCGTACGAATACAATATCATCTTTTTTTAATATGTATGGTTCTAATTTTTCATTGTCTGTAGATACACAAATCCTTTCTAAATCTTCTGTATTTTCAAGAATAGTTCTGTCACCAAAATCACCAACTCCTAAAAATTTTATACTGTTTATTCCTGTTTCTTTAGAAAAGTTTATTCCATTCTTAAATTCACCAACTTCGGGTATCCGTAGCTTCTCAAATTTTTCATTTATTATTCCGTATTCTGTTCTTTTATAACCATTAGGAACATTATTAGAATTAACCATTTTCAATAATTTTTTTATTTTTTCATGCATTTTTTCACCTTACTTATTTTCTTTTGCTTCGTTTGCCATAAACCATTTTCGTGTCCTTACGAAAATGGTTTGCTACTCCCTCGTCCAATGCGTTTCTTTTCCTCTTTTTCAATCTGTTTTACACTTTTATCCGGTGTCGGCAAATTTTCAGGCATCGTACCCCAAAAATCCGCAATCGTCTGCCTAACTTTTGCCCCTACTTCATAATGTGTTCTTCCCGCATTTTCCTTACCTTGAATATTCTCTCTATTCAATTTCTCCTCTGTTTGAGTTGCCCGAAACAAATTTGCGGCAAGTTCCGTACTTCCCATATGGTCTAAAATCTGCTGATTTTTCTTTAACCCTTTTCGTTCATGTATCTGCTTTACGCCTAATCCGCCATAAAGCCCTTTTCTCATGCATTTTGCCGACCTCAGCAAAATGGTCTAATGCCTTAAACTCCCCTACAACCCAAGCTCCTTCAAATAAGTATCCATCTGCGCCTGCACTTCCTTTAACTCCGCATCAATATTCGCAATATTCGCCCGCACTTCATCAATATCAATCAATTCTTCCTCCTCAAACGTATCAACATAGCGCGGTATATTCAAATTATACTCGTTTTCCCTGATTTCTTCTCTCAATGCCCTATACGCATATTTCTCTACCGTTTCATACGCTTGATACGTGCGTACAATTCTATCAATATCTGTATCCCGCAAAAGATTTTGGTTCTTCCCTTTTTCAAAATTCCCCTCACCGCTTGCGTCAACAAACAAAACATCTTCACGTGTGCGCCCTTTTCTAAACACTAAAATACACGCCGGAATCGATGTCCCATAAAAAAGGTTTGCGGGAAGTCCGATTACCGCGTCAAGCAAATTCAATTCAATCATTTGCTCCCGAATCCGCCCTTCCGATGCCCCTCGGAACAAGACGCCATGCGGCAGTACAACTGCCATTCGCCCGTTATTTTCATCTAAACTGTGGAGCATATGCAGCACAAACGCATAATCCCCCTTACTGGAAGGCGGCACACCCCAGTCAAATCTGTGATAAATATCTAAATCCGCCGACATCTTCGGTTTTTTACTCCCACTCGTTACCTCCGGCAGAAATCCGCTGTCCCACTTGTCAAGGGAAAACGGAGGATTTGCGACAACACACTGAAATTTCATTAATCGGTCGTTCTCCAAATTCTGCGGATTAGACAACGTATCTCCCTGCCAAATTCTTGCGTCATCAATCCCATGAAGAAACATATTCATGCTGCAAAGCGCCCATGTCTGCATATTCTTTTCCTGACCGTAAATCGCAACTTTCTTTGTGTTCGCCTGCGCATACGCCTTTAAAAGCAAACCGCCGCTCCCGCAGGTCGGATCATATATTCTGTCATTCTCCTTTGGCGCAACTAAAGCCGCAACCAGCTTGGACACCTGACTGGGTGTAAAAAATTCTCCGCCTTTCTTTCCCGCATCCGACGCAAAATTCGCAATCATGTACTCATACGCGTCGCCGATAATATCGTTACTCTCCAACACCTCAGGTCTCAAATCCAAATCATGAAAATCCTCCAAAAGGTTTTTCAAGGTTGCATTTTTTTCCTTTTTCTCGCCAAAATCAACCTGCGAATTAAAGTCAATCGCCCGAAACACATTGCGCAGTTTTCCGCTGTTATGTTCCTCAATCGCATTCAATGCGATATTAATTTTCTGTCCAATTTCCGCGTCATTCCTGTTTGCATACAGATAATCAAATGTTGATTTTTCATCCAGCACAAACGTCTCTCTGCTCATAGCCCTCGCCACTCTTTGCATATCTCCCGCATACTGATGCATATACCGCTCTCTTGTAGCTATACAGACATCACTTAAATATTTAACAAACAGCATTGATAAAATATAATCTTTGTATCGTGAACTGTCAATTTTTCCCCGAAAGCTGTCGCAGGCTTTCCATAATACTTTTTCAATATCGTTTTTTGTTGTTCCCATTTTAATTCCCCTGCTCCTTTTTTCTCATTTTTTCCTGAATTCTACAAATTGCCTCTTTGTAATATAATTCTTTTTGCACTCTCATTTGCTCCAATAAACGCAGTTCCTTCTTCGACAGTTTGTACAATTCCGCGATTTTCTTTTGTTCCTCCAATGTAATCAGGTCAATTTCAAGACATGCATATACTTTCGGTTTCACTGTTCCAATCATTGTACTGCTAAGATTTTGATGCAATTCCTGCCGTACTCTGTCCTCATTTAAAAACCAATTCAAATACTCCGGCAATATCTGCCTTGAGTCTGTCCTTATCACGACAAAATGCGATGGAATTATGAATCCGGTATGTTCTTTATCAATCAATACCGCTGTGAACGGAGTTGTTAACCGCACAACAATATCTCCCGCCTGTGTTAGATATCCCGACTTTAACCGCTCCTTTGCCCAAAAATCTTCAAGCAAAGTGTCCTCAATATATCCTTCATCATTTACCGCTTTGAGATTTAACATTTTATATTTTAAAGAATCCTTGCCCGGCATTCTATCCTGTTTCCTTGCAGTAACCAAACCTGTACTTATCGTTGCCAATTCATTCAGCCTCACTGATTATCACCTTTTTTTGTTATGTTATTTTTAAACTTATTTTTTATAATTTAACACAAACATATTTTCTTGTCAATGCATTTTGTCATGTTGCCTTTAAACACTGAAACGGTTGCTAAAAACGCAACCGTTCACCATCCTTTATTTTATCAATATTAATCCTTAAACCTTCTCCACCCTCCGGTCATACGTCACCAGCCCGTTAATCTCCTCCTCAATATCCGAAAGCTGCGTATAAACCGCCGCGCAAAGCCCTTCTTTCCTAAGCTGCTCCACCTGCGCCGTAAACTGCGCATACTCCTCCAAAAACCGCTCCTTATCCGCATGCACGCCATAGCCAAAATACGCGTCCGAATACGTATGCCCCTCCACAATCAGCGAAATGCCGCCATACTCCGAGAGCACATACGGTTTTTCTCCTCTTTTCACGGACAGCTTAAAAAAGTACGTATGCTCACTCTTCACATCGCCCGCTCCCTGGTCAAACCAGCCGCTGTGCGCGTCAATCAACCGCGTAGCGTCCATCCGCCGCACAAACGCCGTATTCGCCACCGCGTCAAACTGTCCCCATCCCTCGTTAAACAAGACCCACATACAAATACAAGGACAGTTATATAACTGCGCAATCGTCTCCGCGCACTCCTTTTTCCACTCCCTGCGCCCGCGCGCGTCCTCCCTTGCGGTATAACCGTAATGATTATCCTTCAGCTTCTGCAGCGGCACAATCGCGTTCGGAAGATAGCATGTCTTGACAAAATTATATGCGCCCCCTCCGTTTATCATATCCTGCCACACTAAAACCCCCAGTCTGTCGCAGTGATAATACCACCGCATCGGCTCAAGCTTGCAGTGCTTTCGTATCATATTAAAACCCTTACTCTTAATAAACGCAATATCATGCACCATCGCCTCATCACTCGGCGGCGTCATCAGGCTTTCCGGATAATACCCCTGATCCAGCACGCCGTTCTGAAAATATGGCATATGGTTTAAGCAAAGACGCGGCACACCGTCCCTGTCCTTCTCGACAGAAAAACAACGCATCCCAAAATAACTTCCCACCTTATCGACAGCGCCCTCACTGCGCATACAAATCTTCACGTCATATAAAAACGGCGACACCGGAGACCAGCTCTTTTTGTCAGGTATCTGTACGGACAGTTCCTCCCACGCCGCACCGCTGCCTGCACACTCTGCCGTTCCTACCAGCGCTTCCCCGTCATAAACCTCCGCAAAATATGACACTTGTGTCACATTTTTGTTCGCCTTTACTGCAATCCGCACTTTATCCGCGTCATAATCCGGCGTTATGCGAAGTCCTTTTATGTAAACATCAGGAACCCACTCATACCAAACCGTCTGCCATAAGCCGCTTTGTGCCGTATAAAACATGCCTCCGTTTTTCAGGCACTGTTTCCCCCGTCCGTGATACGACGTATCGCTCCTGTCCTGGACACATACCAAAACGCGGTTGTTCCCCGTCCGCACATACTCCGTAATATCAAGTGAAAATGCCTGATAGCCGCCCGAATGGCGCCCCGCCTCCTTATCATTGACATACACCTTGCACCGCTCGTCACACGCACCAAAATGCAAAAGCAGTCGTCCGTTTAACTGAGCAATCTCAAAATCACGCGCATACCATAAATATTCGTTTGGCATAAGCTGCCGCTCCACGCCCGACAGCACGGTTTCCGGTGAAAACGGCACAAGGATTTCACCGTCCCACACAGACGGCTTCCCGGAAGTTTCCGTAAATGCATACTGCCAATATCCGTTTAATATCGTATAATTATCACGCACAAGCTGCGGTCTTGGATATTCTGAAAGCGGCTCGGGATGTTTGCTCTCCAAAAGCGCCTCCCCCCACTTCGTCATAAGCTGTTTCGGCTCCGCCTTATCCACTCCGAACAACCGCTCCGCTCCGATTGCCGTTAATACTTCCTTTACTTTCATCCCTGACCTCCATGCGTTAACAAATCCGTTCCTTGTTTCCTTTTACTTTTATTTCTTCAAAATACTGCCATTATTCCAAATCAGCGTATTGTACGCAAACAAAATATCCGCGTTTTCAAACTCCACATACCTGTCAATCAGACTTGCACTGATATAACGCAAATCTACCAGGACAACCTCATCATACTGCTCCAAAAGCAACGGCGCCAGGCTGCTCCCAAACGAATCCCGAAATACGATCAGCCGCCTGCCGTCTCCGCCACCAAACACATTTTTGATCACAAGCACTGCCCGCGCACCGCCAAGATATATGTCGTACGCGTCAAGACTTTTTTCATCCAAAAGCAACTCCGTCTGATAAACCGCCTTAATACTGTTGCTCTCCACATCGTAGACCTGCGCATTGTCCGTCGTCTCATTGGTAAGATACACAATCTCCTCCGCAGGAAACGGGAGCGCCGCCTGCCCGCGGTAAACCCCGTTGAAATTCTCAATTTTATGCTGCTCATACGAACCAATATCAAACTCCGCCGTCTCACACCCCATATCTGCAAACAAGCGTTCCGCAACACCGCCAATACACTCCTGCCGCCAATGCGCGTCCGTACGGTAATAGCTGTCAATCGTAAGCGCCGGAAGAATGTCAATATAATCCGCCTCCCCGTCAAGCCCGTCCGAAAGCAGCGCAAACAGCTTTTCATAATCCATGTGCGGATACCCGTTTTCGGCTGCGAGAAAATAATTCTTGTCCGGTATCACCGTATAAAACACGCGGTTATCTGCAAAATACGATTTCTTCAAAGACCGCACCATCTGCACTGTCCGCTCTACCCCCGTTTCATTCAAGGGATACTCCAGCTTTGACGCATGTCCGTTTGCAATATAAATACCATTGTTTTCCTTCTGCTGCAAAACAGTGACGGCAAAATTCGCCTTCATCCCCCGGTACGCCTCCCGCAGCGGAAAATGATCCAAAAGATACGTCTCCAATTTTCCCGTATAGCTCCCGTCCAAAAGACTGTCCGCGGAAAGCTTTGGCATCCCCGCAAGCCGCCTGCGCTCCGACGCGGAATACGCCTGTTTTGGACATAGTATAAATGCCGCGGCGCTTCCAAGCACAAGCACCGTCAGTAAAATCAAAGTCACTCGTTTCATAATTAATCTCCATAATTCAGGTGAAGAATGCCCGCATTTTGGGCATTCTTCGGTGTGAGACTTAGAACTTCTTCGCGAAACAGCCTTTGCTGTGAGTGAAAACTGCCAAAGGCAGTTAGAAGTTCTTCTCACGCTAAAAACGAAAATACAAAAACGGATTAAACGAACCGTCAATCAGATACGCTGTACAAAGCAGCAGCAGCGCAACCGAAAACGCGCACTCCAGCCACACAGCCGCTATTTTGCCCACATTCGTCTGCGACACCCTGTCACAAAAACCACACCAAAGCTTTTTAGGCAACGGCGTCGCCCCGATTATCCCGATTGCCAAAATCCCAAGCCTGTTTTTCAACAGATACCCGTTTAACACCACATCAACCTGCGCCCCCGCCGGCACGCGCCAAAGCCCTGTAAGATCTTGCCACGCGCCGCTAAGCTGCGTATTGTGGAATAATACAAACGTTCCTAAAATTACCAAAATCATATACCCGTGCCCAAGCACATCTGTCAGCACATTGTGTTGTTTTACCAAGCCTTTCACCGCCTTTTCCGCCACAAGCAGCACGGCAAAGCTAAGCCCCCAAAGCACAAAGTTCCACTCCGCGCCATGCCACAGCCCCGTAAACATCCATACGACAAGCACATTAAAAATCCACCGCCATTTACTGCACCGGTTCCCGCCAAGCGGAATATAGACATAATCCCGGAACCACCCGCCAAGCGTCATATGCCACCGCCGCCAGAACTCGCTCACGCTCTTTGCGATAAAGGGATAATTGAAATTCTCGGGAAACGAAAATCCAAGCATTCTCCCAAGCCCGATTGCCATATCCGAATATCCCGAAAAATCGAAATACAATTGTAGACAGATCGCCGCCGCGTATCCCCACGACAGCAAAATCCCGCGCTGCATATGCGGCAAAACTGACACCTCTGTCACAAATTCACCAAGCACGTTTGCAATCAGAACCTTCTTTCCAAGCCCCACAAGAAACCGCACCACACCTCGCTCAAAACTGACACACGTGTCATTTTTACAGCAGCCCTGACCACCCGCGCCGTCCTCACCGTCCTGCCCGTCAATCACCGCCGCAACGTCCGCATACCGCACAATCGGTCCCGCCACAAGCTGCGGAAACAGCGTCACATACGTCGCAAGCTTCAGCAGACTTTTTTGCAGCTCCACGCGCCCCCTGCGCACATCAATACAATAGCTCACAATCTGAAACGTATAAAACGAAATCCCAATCGGCAGAAACGGGCTGAACTTATAATAAAAAAGCAGCGTAAAAGGAAAAAGGACAGACAAAGCGTAACATACTTTGCCTGCCAAAGACTTTCCCAAACGCTGCATTGCGATAGTCAACCCATATGCCACCACAATCTCCGCCAGCATTAAAAGCACATACACAGGCTCGCCCCATGCGTAAAATAAAACAGACAGCACAAACAGCACAAAATTTTTCGCCCTGCCCGGCACGTCATAATACAGCAAAACCGTGAGTGGCAAAAAGAAATATAAAAATGTAATACTTGAGAATAGCATATTACCTCCATGCTGCCAACAACCCGTGTGAAAAATTTATTTTTCACACTTCCTACATCGGATTATTTTTTTCCATCATTTCAGACACATTGAAACCGCGCTCCTGCGCCGCTGCCGCTGCATTTTTGTAAACCTCGTCCGCCGTATCCGCAGAACCCATCACGAAAAAGACATCATTTCCAAACAACGCGCCAACCTGTTTTTCCGCCGACACGCAGACCCACTTTGCAGGATTAATATTGTCCATCAGATCCTGCAAAATTGCTTTTGCATCTCCTTCATCATTTGTACGGATGTATACGGCGCTGTATGCCGTAGAGCTCATCATGGACTCAGAAAGATATACGCCTTCTATTCCCGTAAGATCTGTCAGTCCGGTATGATACGAAAGCATATCCGCATCATTTAAATCCAGCTCCGTCGTCTGTACTTCATAAGGGAGCAGATCTTCCGCCACTCCCCCGTATGTCTCATCAAAAAATGCAGACACTTCGTCAACGCTGTCAAGATGTACCATTCCCGAAGGGTCTAACGCTTCGTCCCCCGTCACTTCATCAGAATTTCTGTCACTTTTGGAACCGCAGCCTGTCAGCATACTAAAAGACAAGACCGCCGCCAAACATAAAACTGTAAATTTTTTCATAGCAATAACAATGCTCCTTTCATACTCTACTGCTTTGTTACACTCCTATCCTAACCAATCTTATTACATTTATGCGTTTCCAATTACCGTTTTCTCCTGTCAAGCTTATTCGAAATAAACATACCAATCGTCTGAAAAATCTGAACAAGCACAATCAGAAGAATCACCGTCACAATCATAATATCCGCCTGATAGCGGTGATACCCGTAGCGGATTGCAATATCGCCAAGACCGCCGCCGCCGACGGTTCCCGCCATTGCGGAATATCCTAAAATCGTACCGATTGCAATGGTTGCACCCACCAAAATCGAAGTCCGCGCCTCCACCAGCAGCACGCGGAAAATAATCGTAAAATTGCCTGCGCCCATCGACTGCGCCGCCTCAATCACACCGCCGTCCACTTCCCTAAGAGACGATTCCACCATACGCCCGATAAACGGCGTAGCTGCCACCACAAGCGGTACAATTGTCGCTGTCGAGCCGTAGCTCTTTCCGACAATCATTCTCGTAAACGGAATGAGCACAATCAGCAAAATCAAAAACGGAACACTCCTTACAATGTTGGAAACAAAATCAAGGATTTTGTAAACCACCGCGTTTGGTCTGATACCGTCCTTGTCCGTCACACGAAGCGCCACGCCAAGCGGAAGTCCGAACACATATCCGAAAAGAGTTGACACGAGTGTCATATACAGGGTTTCACCGATACCCGCAATAATCATATCAATGACTGCCTTATCCCACATATCCCGTCACCTCCTCAACCGCCAAATTTCTGTCTCTTAAATAGTCACGCATTTCATCCGCCACAGCCCTGTCCTCGGGAAGACCTAAAATCATTTCCCCATGCGCAATGCCGCTCACATTCTTTGTGTCCGCTTTCAAAATGTTAACGGGCAAGCCAAATTTCAGAACCATATTTGCGATAACAGGCTCATAAGACGAATTTTCGGAAAAGACAATCCGGACACAGTTCTTTGTCTCAAGGCTTTCCACCAATTCGTAATTCTCACCGTGATTGCGCAGCACAAGCTCCTTTGCCTCGTCGGACTGCGGGTGGCTGAATACATCAATCACGTTTCCGTGCTCCACCAGTTCCCCGTTTCCGATAATACCCACGCGCGTACAAATCTCACGCACCACCGCCATCTCATGCGTAATAATCACAATCGTAATGCCGTATTTCTGATTAATTTCCTTTAACAGCGCAAGAATGGATTTTGTCGTCTGCGGATCAAGCGCGCTCGTCGCCTCGTCACAGAGTAAAATTTTCGGGTTCGTGGCAAGCGCACGCGCAATCGCCACACGCTGCTTCTGCCCGCCGGAAAGCTGAATCGGATACGCTTTCGCCTTGTCGGTCAGCCCTACAATCTCCAACAGCTCATCGGCACGCGCACGCGCCTTGTCCTTTGGCATACCCGCTATCTTTAACGGAAAACAGATATTATCGGTTACGTTTTTTTGCATCAGCAGATTAAAATGCTGGAAAATCATGCCGATTCCGCGCCGCTCCTCCTTCAATTCCTTTTCCGAAAGCTTTGACAAATCCTTCCCGTCCACCATCACGGTCCCCGACGTGGGCTTTTCCAAAAAATTGAGCGTTCTGACAAGCGTGCTCTTTCCCGCCCCGCTCATTCCGATAATGCCGAAAATATCTCCCCGCTCAATCGTGAGGCTCACGTCCTTTAACGCCTGCACAACGCCGTCTTTTGTATGGTAGGTCTTTGATACGTTCTCTAAAGTAATCACAATTTATCCTCCACAACGTACAAATTTCGTTACACCGATTTTCTTTATTACATTTTCTCTATTATATAGAGGTTTCCATATCCTGACAACCCTTTTCACCCAAAAATCTGATTAGGATACGCCGCAGGTCCTCAATCTCAATAGGCTTCGAAAGGAAATCGTCAAAGCCTGCTTCAAGCATCTCTTCCTTCACACCGGTCACCGCATTTGCCGTCAGAAGCACTACCGGAACCTCTGCAATCGCACCTGCAAACTTCCGAATGTTTTTCATCGTCTCAAGTCCGTCCATCTCAGGCATCATATAATCCATAAAGATAATATCGGGTGTTTCACCGTCTTCCAATAGCTCCAAACACTTTATTCCAGACTCCGCAGTCTGCGTCGTCATTCCCATAAGCTCCATAATGCCTGATGCCACATCCAAATTCAGCTCATTGTCGTCCACAATCAGGACACGCCCGCTGTTAATCTCCGCTTCCTGCGGTTCATTTGGCACAAACGCCTGTGCAGCCTGCATTCCGCTGTCATTGTCTGCCCCCGAATTGTCCGCCGCCTTATCCTTGGCATGCACTCCCTCACCGTCCGAAGCCAAAACCGCCGCACTCTGCACAGGCAGTCCGTCCGCCGCTTCCTCCTGCGCGTCATGATCCAGCTCCTGCCAAATATCAACGACAAACCGCGTGCCCTTTCCGACTTCACTCTCATAGAAAACCGTACCGTCCATCATATCCACAAAGCTTTTCACAATCGAAAGTCCCAAGCCCGAGCCCTGTACGTGGTAATTGTTTTTCCGGTCAACCCGCTCAAATTTCGCAAACGCCGTATCGCTGTCCGCCTCGCTCATGCCGATGCCCGTATCCTCGACTTCAATACAAATGAGCGCCCTTTGATTAACAATCTCTTTCAAATGTACCCGCAGAAGAACGCTGCCCTCCGGCGTATACTTGATACTGTTTGAGACAAGATTTAAAATAATCTCCTGAACCTTCACCCTGTCGTCATAAAACCGAGCCGGAAGCTCACTGTCAAGCTGCACCAAAAAAGCAAGCCCCGCATACCCTGCCGGAATTTCCACCATGCGACGGATTTCGTCAATCAAATCATTAAAACGGTACTTTACTTTAACGAGCTTCATTTTCCCGCTCTCGATTTTTGTAATGTCAATCAGATCATTAATGATATGCAGCAGAATATCCGACGATTTCTTGATTTTGCGAAGATACCCATTCACAATCTGCGTATCGTGGTTTTTCAGCGCAAGCTCCGCGTATCCTACAATCGAGTTCATCGGTGTGCGGATTTCGTGTGAGATATTTGCAAGGAAGTCCGTCTTTGCCTGGTTGGCGTTCTCCGCCTCCTCCTTTAAACGAATCATCTCACTTGTGTACCCGTCAATAAACGTCATATCAAAAATCCATACCACGTACCCCTGTATCTCATTGCTGCCTGCGCTCTGCATCAAATCCGATAAGCGGAACTCATAATGCCTGCCGTCAATTTCGTACACATGTTCCCTTACTTTGACAAACTGCTCCAAATCAAAACTCCCGTTTGCCTCCATAATCCGCGTAATCAATTTCTCCGCCGCCTGATTTTGATAGAGCAGCGTCGTTTTCGTATTATCCACAACCGCAATCCCATGCTGTGTGTCCTCAATAATCCGCTCCTGCGCAAGCTCCAGCGTATCCAAAAGACCGTAGCGCCGCACCGCAATCAAAAAACAGACTTCCGTCGTGGTAATCGCGAACGTGGCAGCGTCAAAATAAACCGGGCTGGTCAGAAGAAACACAACTACCACCGCCACAGGAATTGCCACCGCCATAAAAACTGCCGTCATTCGAAGCTTTGCAATGCGTTCACTGCGTGTCAGCTCACGGATTGCAATCATCAGATAGATTCCTGCGCCCAAAAACAAAAGCGCCATCCACACATAATAAAACGGACCGTGTGCTAAAAGCATTGCAGCCCTGCCATTTGAACGGATTTCATAATCAACTGCCGTATAAAACAGACTGTGCCGCTCACATGTCATTACCGCCGCAAGCACTGCCGTATTGGCAGCTCCCAAAAACTGCACCAACCCTCTTGGCAGCTTTATACTGCCATAACTGCTCACAAAAATCAATGCGGACGTCACAATATAGCATTTGCCGATATATGCCACCTTAATCGCCGTCATCGCCGCCTCCGGGGATGTTGCGAAAACCTCCATGACATTTCCAAACGTTGCCGTAAGCCCCAAGATGCATGTTATCAGCAGTTTTTGCTGAATGCGCGACGGCTTTGCCATCGTCACGCTGACACAGCACAGCAGGCTGACAAGCATACCAATGACTTCAAATATTCTGTAAAACGTTTCCATATCCCGTTATTCCCTTTGATAAATTTTAATCTGTTCAAAAGCTTCCCGCGCCGTCTGCGCATCCGCCGCATACAACCGGACCGCCGCCTGCAACGCAATATCGGAAGCCTGTCTGACAACCGCCATGTCAAAACCGTCCGCCTCAATTGTCTGCACATACTCTGCCTTAGGCTTATTTTCCGCCGTACGGTTTACCGCCGCACGCTTCACATACTCTGCCGCCGCCTTGTTCAATTGCCGAAAATATCCAATCACCGCATCATAATCGTTCATTTGCTCCAAAAAACAGCGCCCATACTCCGCCAGCTCAAGATTTGCCGTTGAAACTGCCTGCAGGCAAAGCTTGCATTCCCCTGTAATATCCGACGCCTCCATAATCACATCAGGACGCTTTTTTAAATACTGTGCAAAATATTCCTTTGCCCCTGCCGCATCCCGCTGCGCAAAAAAACGCCGCATCTGCGTAATAATCTCATTCGTCTCTTTTTTCTCCCCAATAATCGCAACCCTGCACTCATAGGCACGAAGCCCCTTTACCGTTACCCACACATACAGTAAAAACTCCGAAATAAACCCGAAAACACGCTTGTGATAGTCGTCCGCAAACGTCAAATCGACGCGCTTTTGCAGTTCAAAAAAAATGTCAAAAAGCCATGCGCAGTATTCGTCATAAACGTCTTTTCTTGCCACCATCATATTCCCAAAATACGTCTTATTCTGATTTACCAAACTGACATATGTGTCATAAAATTCCGGATGGCGCTCCTTGATAATTTTCCCCGTTTCGTCAAGCATTTCCACATTATGGTGCGCCCCAAAGCCATAACGGTATGAGTTTGGCAGTTCTAACTGCTTTGTCGTCACAATATCATACCGGCTAAGAATTTCCTCATATTCCTTTTGGGTAAACGCATATCCGTTCTCATCCGTCAAAAACCGTCTGTAGTGGCACACGCCCACATAGTCCGCCTCGTTGTAATTCTTCCACACCCAGTAAACGCCGGAAAGCTCCGCATAGTAACAGTTCAAATCCGAAATGTTGTCTCCCGTATCGTCCCCCATATAACCAAAATCCTTCTGCGCCTTCGCATGCCCCACATGCAGCGGAACATACATCGAATCGCCCGGAACATCAAATTCTTTATGTGTCATTGCAAATATTTTTACCACAATACTCCCCCATTTCTACATGCTCTGCAAGCTTGGTACAAACCTGCCTTGTGAAAAATAAAATCCCCCTTACATACAGAATACAACTTTTTGCTCTATACATAAAGGGGAAAATGTGAAAAATACTTCTAAGGCAGCAAATCGAATAAATTCGATTAAGACACTGCCTAAGAAGTATTAAATTTCACATTGGAAAAACGCAAAGAACAGCGTTTTTCATATTGATTAGAACAATTTATAATTTCTCAATATTTATTGCACAAACCTTATATTCCGGTATTCTCGCATATTTGTCGAGCGCCGCATTCGTCAGCACATTCGCATTTCCGTCAGGGAAGTGGAACGGCATCCACGTCTCTCTCGGGGAAACCTTATCACCAATTCTTGCAGTAGAAACGATTGCCCCGCGCCTTGAACTTACCCTTACCTTCTCGCCGTTCTTAATGCCTAAGCGGATTGCGTCTTCCGTATTGATTTCAATAAACGAATGACCCTCGCGCTCCATCAGACCTGGCGTTTTTCCCGTCATCGCCCTCGTATTGTAGTGATACAACACGCGTCCCGTCATCAGGATAAACGGATACTCTTCGTCCGGCAGCTCCGCGCTCGGCGTATACTGTGCCGGATAAAACCAGCCCAAGCCCCTTGAGAACTGTCCGACATGCAAAATCGGCGTGCCCGGGTGCTTCTTGTCAGGACACGGCCACTGGATACTCTCGCCGTGGTCAAGCCTTCTATGGCTGATACCGCCGAAAATCGGCGTTACCGACGCAATCTCGTCCATGATTTCCTCCGACGTAAGCTGCGGCTGCGGATAACCCATACGGTTCATCAAATCAATGAAAATATCCGTGTCAAGACGCATCTCGCCGTCAAGCTGCACTGCCTTTCTCACCCTCTGCACACGGCGCTCCGTGTTGCTGAAGGTTCCTTCCTTCTCCGCATAGCTTGTTCCCGGAAGAATAACGTCCGCATACTGCGCCGTTTCTGTCATAAACAAATCCGAGAGCACAAAGAAGTCAAGGCTCTTTAGCGCCTTCTTAATATGATTTTGGTCAGCGTCCGTCACAATCGGGTCCTCACCGAAAATAAACAGTCCGCGGATTTCCTTTTTGATTGCCGCCGGGAACACATCGGTCGCATGCATGCCGGGCTTTGTATTAAGCTTCACGCCCCATGCCTTTTCGAATTTCTCAATCACCTCCGGATTGGTAACCTTCTGATAACCGGGGAAATCGCCGGGCATTGCGCCCATATCGCATGCGCCCTGCACGTTGTTCTGTCCTCTAAGCGGATTTACGCCGCAGCCTGACTTGCCAAGCTTGCCCACAAGCATCGCCATGTTGGACATCGACATTACGCCCTCCGTACCCGTTGAATGCTCCGTCACACCAAGACAGTAGATAATCGGCGCCTTCTTTGCCGTCGCATACATCAGCGCAGCCTCTCTCAAGTGATCCGGATCAATGTGGCAGATTTCCGCTACCTTCTCCGGTGTGTATTCTTTGACAATCTCACGAAGCTCCTCAAAGCCTTCTGTCCTTGTCTTAATAAATTCTTCGTCCGCAAGCCCTTCGTTGATAATCACATTCATCATACCGTTTGCAAATGCAACGTTCGTACCGGGCTTTAATTTCAGATGCACGTCCGCAACCTTGGAAAGACCGATGTCTCTCGGGTCCACCACAATCAGTCTCGTTCCGCGCTCCACTGCCTGACGGATTTGCATACCGATTACAGGGTGTGCCTCCTCGGGGTTAGAGCCAACTAGCATAATCGCGTCCACATCATTTGTAATATCCGCAATCGGATTGGTCATCGCACCTGATCCAAGCGTCATTGCAAGTCCCGCAACCGTCGCCGAATGGCAGACACGCGCGCAGTTGTCCACATTGTTGGTACCGAACGCGCAGCGCACCATCTTCTGCAGCATATAGCAGTCCTCATTCGGTGAACGCGAGCAGGCAAAACCGGCAAGCGCGTCAGGACCGTACTGTTTTTTAATCTCATTAAACTTTGACGCAATCAGGTCAAGCGCCTCGTCCCATGTCGCGCGCTCAAACTCACCCGTCTCTTTATTTTTAATCAAAGGATATTTCAACCGCTCCGGTGAATGCACAAAGTTGAACGAACCAAAGCGTCCCTTGACACAAAGCAGATTTTTGTTTGAAGGACCGTCCGCCGGCTTCACGTCAACAATTTTGTTATCCTTTACAATCAGATAATACTGGCAGCCCGTCGCACAGTGCGGACACGTCGTCAGCACCTGTTTTACCGAACCAACCTGATAATGCTTTCTGTTCTTTGCCACAAGCGCACCCGTCGGACATACATTCGCGCAGTTTCCGCACGATTCGCAGGTACTCGTCTTCCAATCCGGTCCAAACGGCGCGTCAATCAGCGTCCTTGTACCAATTTTTTCATTGTGCAGCGTACCGTTTCCCGTCACCTTGTTGCAGGTGCTCACGCAGCGCTGACAGTTAATACAAAGCTCCGGATAATAGGTAAGAAACGGATTTTCCTTCTTCACCTCATAGCGCGCGAAGCTTCCTTTATAGCACGATTCTTCAATGCCATACTCATTGGAAAGCTCCCGGAGCGTACACTCGCCCGATTTGCTGCATGAAAAGCAGCGCACATCGTGATTCGCCAAAATCATATTCAAAACCTGTTTCCTGCTCTTTATGACACGCTCGGAATTGGTCATCACAACCATGCCGTCCTGAACCTTTGTCGTACACGAGGTCACAAGATGATCCCTGCCCTCTACTTCCACAACGCACATTTTGCATGCGCCGATTTCATTCACATCTTTTAAATAGCAAAGTGTGGGAATTTCAATGCCGGCTTCCCTTGCCGCCTCCAAAACCGTCTGATTTTCTGCAACCGAAAGCTCGATACCGTTTATTGTGATTTTAATCATCATAATCCTCCATTCTTAAACAGCCTGCAAATTTGTGCCCCGCACAAATTTGTAAATTTGAAAAATTTATTTTTCAAATTTTGCCTCCTTCCACGACGCCGCAGCCAAAGTGGTCGCACCGCAAACACTTATGGCACTCCTGCATTGCCTCATCATAAGACATACCGTTCTCTACGGGTTCAAAATTATGCTTTCTCTCCCGCGCCGAGCGGTCCGTCAGATGAACGCGCCCATAGTGGGTCCTGTCATTTTCACGCGGTTCGGGAATGTGGATATCCTCAAGGTACTTATGATGATACCCGAGATATTCGTCAATGTTGAGCGCGGCAATCTTTCCGGCTCCAATCGCTTTAATTACCGTTGCAGGTCCAAACACGCAGTCACCGCCTGCAAATACTTTTTCATATCCCTTTACTCTTGTATCCTGATGCGTTTCAAAGGTTTTTCTCTTCGGATTCACACCGTACTTTTCAAACGGCTGTGACACAATATCCTGTCCGATTGCCATCAGAACAATCTCGCACGGCACTTCAATTTCCTCTTTATTTGCCACCGTAACGCCGGGCTTACCCTGACGGTCATACTTGCTGATAATCTGCGGCTGGCATACAAAGCCCTTCACGTTTCCGTTCTCGTCCGGCGTAATCCGCACAGGCGCATTCAGCGTCAAAAGTTCAACGCCCTCCTCAATCGCTCCCTGAATTTCCGAAGGCAGCGCGGTCATATCAATCTGTCTTCTGCGGTAAATCACCGTCACTTCCTTTGCATTGCAGCGGATTGCGGAACGCGCGCAGTCCATCGCCACGTTTCCGCCGCCGACTACCACGACACGTTTTCCCGTATAGTCAGGAATATTCCCGCGTCCAATCTCGCCAAGCATATCCACGGCAGAGTAAACGCCGTTGCTGTTCACGCCGTCTACCTTTACGCTCTTTCCGACCTGTGCGCCAATCGCTATGTAAACTGCATGAAATTCATCCAAAAGCTGCTCCATCGAAACATCCGTTCCAACGGCAACATTATATTTCACCTCTATATTTCCGGTCGCCAAAATTCCGTTGATGTCCTCATCCAGCCTGTCCTTTGGCAGACGGTAATTCGGAATGCCGTAGCGCAGCATACCGCCAAGCGCCTCGCGCTCCTCGTACACGACAACCTTATGCCCCATCAGAGAAAGGAAGTAAGCCGTCGTCAGTCCCGACGGTCCGCCGCCGACAACTGCAACCCTCTTGCCTGTAGTAACATTGCATTCCGGCACCTTTACCTTGTCAACCGCGATTTGATCAACTGCAAACTTTTTCAGTCCGCGGATATTGACAGGGCTGTCCAATAAATCACGTCTGCACTTCTCCTCGCACGGGTGCTCGCAGATAAACGCGCACGCCGTCGGGAACGGATTGTCCCTGCGGATTAAATTGATTGCATCCGCATAACGCTTCTCACCGATTAACGCGATGTATCCGGGAATATCAACGTTCGCGGGACAATAGGAAATACACGGCACCTTCTGACCAATGTCCTCCTTACAGCGGTGGTCTCTAATGTGGCTCATGTACTCGTCGTGAAACAGCTCCACGCTTTGGAGCACAATATTAGCCGCCTCATAGCCAATCGCGCAGTCCGCCGTATCCTGTATCATTTTTGCCAGCTCTACCATATTTTCGAAGGTATCCATGTCCGCCTTTCCGTCAAGAATGGCACGCATCATGTTTTCCACCTGCTCTAAGCCGTCCCTGCACGGCACACACTTACCGCAGGTCTGACTCCTTGAACTTTGCAAAAAGGAAAGCTGCACCGCAATCGGACACACCCCGGGAGGATACGCCTTCACGCGCTTGACAAATTTATCTAAGAACTTTGTCGTTTTTTCGTTCATTTCGTTTTTGTGCAATACACTTTTTTTGTACATGAATAACCTCCTATCATTTTTACTTAATCACATACCTGATAAAATGATACTATAATTGTCGAAATTGTACAAGAATAACTTTTAAAATTCTTTAAAATGTTTCAATTTTCCTAATTTTACAGGTTTTTACACCTATAACACCTGCCAGTTGCCGCTGATAAAATTTAATATCACCCTTTTTGCCGTCAGACCTTGCGCCGATCTCCCTAAAGTGTTAGGATTAACTCACGGACGGAATTCCGTTCCGGAAAGGAGTACAGTGATACCATGAGTTATATCCGACACAAAGCCGAGGAATCCATTGAGGATTACCTCGAAACAATACTGATTTTGAGCAGCCGCCTCTCTGTGGTGCGCTCCATCGATGTGGCGACCGAGCTGAATTTTTCAAAGCCGAGCGTGAGCGTCGCCGTCAAAAACCTGAAAAACCGCGAATACATCACCGTTTCAGAAGAAGGATATCTTCATCTGACAGAGGATGGGCGAAAAATCGCGGAAAGCGTCTATGAACGCCACACCCTGCTGACAGACTGGCTGGTCCATCTTGGCGTTGACCCCGTAATTGCGGCGGGCGATGCCTGCAAAATGGAGCATGACATCACCCCGGAAAGCTATGAGGCAATGAAAAAATGTATCCTGTCCATTTTGGGGCGTGATTGAATGGTATTGATTGAATGGTATTGATTGAAAGCATATTGCGTAGAAATGACGAAAAGTGAATTTGACTTTAGGATGAACTGTTATGAATATCGAAGTCTTTATCTTTCAGACCTTTTTTTCTCAAAGTTTCCGGCTTTGCCGGATGACAGGCTCCATTCATGGCGCAGCCCGCGCACCCGCAGCCACAGGATGATTTTCCTTTTCTCTTTCCGCGTATCATACTGACAATAATCGCCGCCGTCACGAAAACCAAAACCACACTGATGATGATTGTCGCCATATTTTCCATAAGCCATGTAAGCATCAAAATCCCTCCTGTTTCCCTATTACAAATCTAAAGGCGAAACCCGGCGCCCCGTATTATGGCGGGACGCCTTTAGAAACGCTTTTCGCGCCGTTACTTCGCCATTTTCAGTTTCATATTTGTTGTCAGCTTTGTCGCCTCTTTATACGGTCTGAACAGCATATAAATCATGCCGCCAAGAATCACGACAGCCGCAAGCAGACCAATGACATTCAGGTTTCCTGTAAATGCCAAGCCAATCTGGTAAACCATCAGCGCCGCCGCATAAGCCAAACCGCACTGATATCCGATCGCAAACCATGTCCATTTCGCATTGTTCATCTCCCGCTTGATGGCGCCGATTGCCGCAAAGCAGGGCGCACACAGAAGATTGAACACCAGAAAGGAATATCCCGCAACCTGACTGAAGTTTGCACCAATTTCAGGCCATCCACCCGGATAGAGGATACCCATGGTGCCGACGATATTTTCCTTTGCCACAAGACCTGTGATAGAAGCCACTGCCGCCTGCCAGTTTCCCCATCCAAGCGGTATGAAAATCCACGCAATCGCACTGCCGACCGCCGCAAGGAGCGACTGATCCATCTCCTCCTCACCAAGCATCCGGAAGCCTTCCGCAGTAAATCCAAAGTAAGTCGTAAACCATATCACGATCGTGGAGAGCAGGATAATCGTGCCCGCCTTCTTAATGAAGGACCATCCGCGCTCCCACATGGAACGCAGCACATTACCCGCCGTAGGCATATGGTAAGCCGGAAGCTCCATAACGAAAGGAGCCGGGTCGCCGGAGAACATCCTCGTTTTCTTTAACATAATACCTGAAATAATAATCGCCGCCATACCTACAAAGTACGCGCTCGTTGCAACCCATGCGGAACCGCCGAAGATTGCGCCCGCAACCATGGAGATAAACGGCACTTTTGCGCCACAGGGAATAAAGGTCGTCGTCATAATCGTCATTCTGCGGTCACGCTCGTTCTCAATCGTCCTCGACGCCATAATTCCCGGAATGCCGCATCCGGTGCCGATGAGCATCGGAATGAAGGACTTACCGGACAGTCCGAACTTGCGGAAGATACGGTCCAGCACAAACGCGATACGTGCCATATAACCGCACGCCTCCAGAAAGGCAAGAAGCAGGAACAATACAAGCATCTGCGGCACAAAGCCAAGCACCGCGCCCACGCCAGCCACAATACCGTCATTGATCAACCCCGCAAGCCAGTCTGCCGCACCCGCAGCTTCCAGTGCGTTCCCGACAAACACCGGAATACCGGGAACCCATACGCCGTAAGCCGCCGGATCAGGCTCGTCACCGTACTGCTCCATCACCGCAAGCGCACCTTCATAATCCGCAAGGGAAGCCGTCTCCACCGTCACTTCCAGCGTTTCATCATCCGCCACCTCATAAGGGAAATCGCCCGTGGGCGCGGTGCCGTTTTCTTCCACATAAGCATCGTAGCCATCCACAATCAGCGCCGCGTCGCCATATTCCTCAGAAGCCTCCCCATAAGCCACGGAACCGATGCCAAACAGATGGAAACCATCGCCGAACAGTCCGTCATTTGCCCAGTCCGTAGCGTTTGCCCCCACTGTCACCATGGAGATGTAATACACAAGGAACATAATCGCCGCAAAAATCGGAAGCCCCAAAAAACGGTTTGTCACAATCCTGTCAATCTTATCGGAATTTGTCATCTTTCCCGCTGATTTTTTCTTTAAGCATCCCTTGATGATACTCCCGATATAAATATACCGCTCGTTGGTGATGACGGATTCCGCATCATCGTCCATCTCCTCCTCGGCCGCCTTAATGTCCGTTTCAATATGGGAAAGCACCGACTCGCTCAGGTTCAGCTGCTCCAAAACCTTATCGTCCCGCTCAAACAACTTGATGGCATAAAAACGCTGTTGTTCCTCCGGCAGTCCGTGTACTGCAGCCTCCTCGATATGGGCAAGGGCGTGCTCGACCGTTCCCGTAAAAGTGTGCATGGGAACCGTCTTCCCGTTCTTCGCCGCATTGATTGCAGCCTCCGCAGCTTCCATGATGCCGCTGCCTTTCAAGGCAGAAATCTCGACAACCTTGCAGCCCAAAGCCTTCGCCAGCTCCGCCGTATTAATCTTATCGCCGTTTTTCTCCACCACGTCCATCATGTTGATGGCAACGACAACAGGGATGCCAAGCTCGGTAAGCTGTGTGGTCAGGTACAGGTTTCTCTCCAGGTTCGTGCCGTCGATAATATTTAAGATGGCATCAGGGCGCTCGCTGATGAGATAGTTTCTCGCCACTACTTCCTCCAATGTATAAGGGGAAAGGGAATAAATACCCGGAAGGTCGGTGATGGTCACGCCGTCATGCCTCTTTAACTTTCCCTCTTTCTTTTCCACCGTAACGCCCGGCCAGTTCCCGACAAACTGGTTGGAACCTGTCAGGGCATTGAATAATGTCGTTTTCCCGCAGTTCGGGTTGCCCGCAAGGGCAATTCGCATACTCATAGTTTTCCTCTCCTTCTTTATATTAGTTTTCGCTAACTACCTGTCTGAAAATAAAGGGGATAAACCCCCGCACAAACTTTTTCATCTTATGCGCTTTCGACTTCAATCATTTCCGCATCTGCCTTCCGGATGGAAAGTTCATAGCCGCGGACAGTCACCTCAATCGGATCTCCCAAAGGCGCCACCTTGCGGATCTGCACATCCACGCCTTTCGTCAGTCCCATGTCCATGATACGGCGTTTGACCGCGCCTTCGCCGTGGAGCTTCACCACCCGGACGGTATCTCCGACCTTTGATTCTCTCAGTGTCTTCATTTTAATATCTGCACTCCTTTCTCTGTAGGCTGAAATTTTCAATTTTCAACCTGTCCTCCTCATTTCATAATTTTTTACTCGCGGAATACTGCCTTGGATTCCATGATATTGAAACATTTAGTAACCCCTTGCAGCATTCCCTGTTTCCGAAGGGCTTCTTAATGCTTTCAGACCATAATCTTCTGTGCCATCTCTTTGCTGACCGCAATGCGGGAGTCCTTTACATTTACAATCACATTGCCGCCGATGGCGTTTATTACAGTGACCGCCCCTCCCACAACAAAACCGAGGTTTTCCAGATGTGTCTTAACCTCCTGTTTTCCTCCGATTTTCCTGATAATGCTTTCCTCTCCGACTTCTGCTAATGTAAGCGGCATCATGCATTCACCTTCTTCTGAATATGTATTAGTTTTCACTAACCTTATGTGTTAAATAGAAGTTAGCACCCACTAACCATATTTATAATATGACTTCCCTTCATTCCTGTCAATGTTATTTTCATAACTTACCTAAGTTTCATCATACTAACCAAGATGTTAGAGAATGCTAACTCATTATTTTGTGCAAAATATCCATACTCCCTACACCAGCGCCGCGCCGTCCTCCAAGCGGCGCACCAGTTCCACAATACATTTCTCCGTTTCCCCCACAGGATAATCCCGCTCCGCCAAAATCTTCCCCGCCTCGCTGTCCGCATCAGGCTGTCATAGCTGTATTCCGATGCCAAAGGCGCCTGACTGCGGCCGGCTTCTTAATTATGTTTTATAACGCTTTTGTACTGTTTATTTTCTTGAATCTATAATATGGTAATGATAGAGATTAAAAACTATATAAATGGAACATAACATAATGACTATATTGAAAGAACATGTTTATATGACATTACCACAAACATCGTATAGTAAAGCGTACACAGTTGACATTGTGTATGCCTTACTATATCATCTCCCGCACTCCCCTGCGTCCCCGCGCATAATCTCAATCCCATGCGCCAGCGTCGGCAAAATATACGAAAGACTCTCTTTCACCGCCTTCACACTCCCCGGCAGATTAATAATCAGCGTCTGACCACGCATCACGCTTACTGCGCGGCTAAGCATTGCCCGCGGGGTAATATTTAAACTATACTGCCTGATTGCCTCCGCAATTCCCGGCACGTTTTTCGTCGCGGCGCGCATCGCAGCCTCCGGCGTGCAGTCCCTCGGCGACAATCCCGTTCCCCCCGTTGTAAACAGCACATCTACCTTGTCCTCATCGCAAAACCGCACCATCTCCTGATAAAGCAACTCCTCATCATCTGGAAGAATCACTGTCCGCATCACTTCATACCCGTTCCCCGCAAGCAATTCACAAACCGCCGGACCGCTCAAATCCTCGCGCTCCCCGCGGCTGCCCTTATCGCTCGCCGTAATCACCCCCGCCCGAAACTTCGGTTTTTCCCTGATAACAAGTTCATCGCCCACGCTCACCGTACCGCCGTGCAGCACTCTTGCAAACACGCCCTCGCGCGGCATAATGCAATCGCCCACCTGGTGAAAAATTTCACATTCCGAATGGCACTGCTTGCCAATCTGTGTAATCTCTAAGACAACCTCATTACACGTAAAAACCGTTCCCACCGGATACGACTTAAAGTCAAACCCTTCCACCAAAAGATTCTCACCAAACGCGCCGTCCTCAACATGCGCCCCGCGCGCCCGAAACGCCTCAACCGCCTCATACGACAAAAGGCTCACCTGCCTGTGCCAGTTTCCCGCATGGGCATCATTTTCCAACCCGTGATTTGCAATCACTGCCGAAGTCCCGATATTGCGTTTCGCCGTTCCCTTTTTCTCACTGATACATACCGCCTTTATAATTCCCATCTTCTCTACCTCCATAAAACCACAAATCCGTACGAAAAACGCCTGTTTTTGGCGTTTTTCAGGGTGAAACTTAGAAGTTCTCCGCGAAACAGCCTTTACTGTGAGCGGCTAGAACTTCTTTTCACCCTAGCCTCCAATCTGTACCATCTTGCGTTTCTCCTCATGCTCCTGCGCCTTCTTGTCCGAAAACGAATGCGCCCGCGGCTTCTCCTTCACTGCCGCCGCAATCCGCTCCCGTATTTCATCATCCTCCGCCCCCTGCCGCAAAAGCGGTTTCAGCGCAAGACCGTTATCATAATGCAGACAAAGCTTTAACTGCCCGTCCACCGTCAGCCGCACACGGTTGCACTCCCCGCAGAACTTATGCGACATCGGACTGATAAACCCGATTCTGCCTTGAAAGCCGTCAAACGCATAATACTGCGCCGTCTCACTTTGTCCTGTAGGAAGCTCTTTTTTCGCCGCACCGTTTTGCCGCTCCAGCCGCTCCAAAATCTCCTCCGAGGAAATTCCATGAAAATTCTTTCCGCACCCAATCGGCATCAGCTCAATAAAGCGCACATCCACGGCTTTTTCCCGCGCAAGTCCCGCCAGCTCCTCAATGCCGCCGTCATTAAGCTCCCTGCACGGCACGCAGTTTATCTTCACCTGCATCCCTCTGTCAAGTGCCGCGTCAACTGCCGCAAGCACACGCGCAAGTCCGTCATCCCCCGTAATCTGCTCAAATACCGACGGCTCAAGCGTATCCAAACTGATGTTTACCCGTTTTAGTCCCGCCTGTTTCAGCGCGTCAATATACCTCTCCAAAAGCAGACCGTTCGTCGTCAGCGCAATGTCCGAAATCCCCGCAAGACCGTTTACGTCGCCAATCAGCTTTACAAGATTTTTACGCACCAGCGGCTCGCCGCCCGTAAAGCGGATTTTTTTCACGCCAAGCGACTCCATAATACGCACCACCCTGAAAATCTCTTCCAGTGTAAGCACCTCTTCATGCGGCATAACCGCTACCCCCTGCTTGGGCATACAGTACCTGCACCGCAGATTGCACTTGTCCGTCACCGAAATCCGCAGATAATCAATTTCCCTGCCAAACCCGTCCTTCATCGTCACATCATATCCTTCACTATTTATATAACTCACGAATTTGTGCCTTTGCACAAATTGGTCGTGTGAAGTTTTTCACACTTATTTCTCCATCAATATCACTTTATCCGTCGGAACCTTTAAGTACAGCGGCTTCCCCGCAATCCTATGCCAGTCCTCCTTAGAAAGCTCATACGTCATCACCGCATACCCCGTTTTACACGCCGCCGCCCTGTTCGTAAACAGCACAATAAACGAAAATGTATCCTCAATCACGCGCAAAATTTCACACGCAATCACATTATCCGCGTCTCTTTCCGTCTCACTCACAAGCTCCAAAAAATGCGCGCGCACGCCTGCATACCGAAACGCCTTGCCCTGCGCCTCCACAGCGCCCGAAATCGAAAGCATCATCTCCCAATCCAGCGCATAATACCCATTCCCACGCCACTCCAGCCGCGTAATATTCTTACACCCCGTAAGCAGCGTCGCAGCAAGCGTCTTTGGCGCGTCAAAAATCCCATGCTTGTCCTGAACGTCCACAATGCTGCCATTCTCCATCACCGCAATCCTGTCTGTCAGCCGATACACCTCGTTGCGGTCATGCGAGACAAAAATCCCGCCGTTCCCAAACGTTTCCATGACATTCATCACCTCGCGCTCCAGCTGCGTTTTCAGGTAATTGTCAAGCGCGGAAAACGGCTCGTCAAACATCACAAACCGCGGATTTTGCGCCAGCATTCTCGCAAGCGCCACACGCTGCCTCTGCCCGCCCGAAAGCTGCGCAGGATAAAGCCGCTCCTTGCCTTCCAAAAAAAATCTGCCAATCCATTCGCGCGTCTTGTCCTTATCCTTCGCACCGCACATAATATTCTGAAAAACGGTCATGTGCGGAAACAGCGCATAGTCCTGAAACAGGTATCCAATATTGCGTTTTCTCGTCGGAACGTTAATCTTTTTTGCAGCGTCAAACAGCACCGTATCGTCCAATTTTATGACACCCGCGTCAGGTTTTTCGATTCCCGCAATGCATTTGAGCGTCAAACTTTTTCCGCATCCCGACGCACCCAATATCGCAAACATTTCCCGCTGCATCTCAAAGCAGACGCGCAGGCAAAAATCCCCGTACCGCTTTTCAATATCCACATAAAGCGCCATCAGAAACCGTTCCCCCCTTCGCGCATAGACGCCCTGTTCTGACAGCTTGTCCAGTAATTCATCAGAACAATCGACAAAAACGAAATCGCCATGATAATCACCACCCAGCGGTACGCAAGCGCCCTGTTGCCGCTTTGCATCGCCGTATAGACCGCAACCGACATCGTCTGCGTCCGTTTGGGAATGTTGCCCGCAAGCATGATTGTCGCGCCAAATTCCCCCAAAGCCCGCGCAAACGCAAGAATCGTCGCCGCCGCAATCCCCGGCAGCGACGAGGGGAGCAGCACCTTAAAAAACAGCGTCCCCTCCGACATTCCAAGTGTCCTTGCCGCATAAATCAAATTTTTATCTACCTGCTCAAACGCCCCAAGCGATGTGCGGTACATAATCGGAAACGAAACCACTGCCGCCGCGATTGCCGCCCCTTGCCACGTAAACAGCACATTAATCCCCATCTGCATTAGAAACCGTCCAACGGCGGAATTTTTCCCGAACAAAATCAACAGAAAAAATCCCACCACCGTCGGCGGCAAAACCATCGGCAGTGAAAAAATCCCGTCCACAAAAAGCCGCAGCTTCCTTAAAGAAAGCACAAAACGCGCCGCCAAAAGCCCCAATACAAACGTGACGCTTGTGGCGGTCAACGCTACCTTCATTGAAATCCACAATGGTGAATAGTCCATTTGTATCACTGCTCCTCTCAAAATTTCCGCCCAAAACGCAAACATAAGTTTTGCATATTTATCCCGTATCTCATTTTCATCTCTTAATCCCGCGCGTCAGAAAATCCGTACGCCTCAAACAGCTCCATTGACGCATCGCTTTGCAAAAACGCAATCCATGCCGCCGCCTCGTCAGGATGCGCGCTCGCCGCCACAATTCCAATAGGATAAACCACCCGCTCACAAGAGCCCTTTGGCGCCTCGCAAATAATCGTGACATCTTCTGACGTATATGCATCCGTCGCATAGACAACGCCGCAATCCACCGCCGCAGTTTCCACCCATGAGAGCACCGTGCGCACATCGGAACCGTAATTTGCCTTCGCCTTCACCGCATCCAAAATGCCAAGACTTGTAAAAATCTCCTCCGAATACTGCCCCACCGGCACACTCCCCGGCTCACCCAGTCCAATCATTGTTACCGCGTCCGTCGCCGCGTCCTCAAAAGAACTGACACGCGTGTCACTTTCTTTCGGCACAATCAAAACTACCTTGTTTTCCAAAAGCTGCACAATTGATTCGGAGTTCACCAGTCCCTCCTCCTCCAAAGCCGTCATTTGCTTTGTCGCCGCAGAAATAAACACGTCCGCAGGCGCACCCTCCTCTATCTGCGTCTGTAATGCCCCCGATCCGCCGTACGAAAGCGTCACGCGAATATTGGGATACTCCGCCTCAAACCGCGCCTTCAATTCATTACACACATCTGTCAGGGACGCCGCGGCAAGCACTGTCAGCTCCACACACTCCTGCGGAATTTTCTCCTGCGGCGCCTCTTCCACAGAACCATTTGAAACGCCACAGCTTATCTCCGTCGTTTCCTGCGCAGGTTCCGTGCCTCCAGCCGGTGCGTCCGCCGCTTTGCTGCCCTGCATATTCACCAATGACGCAAACGCCGCAATCAACATTGCCGCAGCCAGCAAAACTGCTGTCATCTTTAAAAATCCATTATTCATCTCTATAACCCTGTTCCTCTCATAACCTGCAAGCTTGAAGCCATTCAATTTCAAGCTTCACTCAAGAGGACGTTTCCGCGATAAAATGCCCGCTCTTTCCACCCGTTTTTTCAACCAAATGAATATCCGAAATCCGCATACTCCGGTCCAGCGCCTTGCACATATCATAAATCGTCAAAAGCGCCACACTCACCCCAGTAAGCGCTTCCATCTCCACTCCGGTTTTTCCCGAAAGCTTTGCGGTACAAATACATTTTATCTGCCGTTTCTCATCCTCATATGCGAAATCAACCGTTACCTTCGTCAGCATCAGCGGATGGCACATCGGAATCAAATCAGAAGTCTTTTTCGCCGCCATAATGCCCGCAATGCGCGCCGTACCAAGCACGTCGCCCTTTTTTGCCGTGCCGTCCTTAATCGCCGCATAAACCTCCTCGTTCACGGCAATCCTTCCTGCTGCCACCGCCACGCGCTCCGTAATCTCCTTGTCCGTCACGTCCACCATCACGGCGTTGCCCCTATTGTCAAAATGCGTTAATTTTCCCATGCTTTCCATCCCCTCTGCTTATACTTTCTCAAATTTGTGCCTCTGCACAAATTTGCTGCATGAAACTTAGAATATCTCAGGCAGTGTCTTAATCGAATTTTATTCGATTTACTGCCTTAGATATTCTTTTCATGCTACTTTCCGAAACTGCAATGCGGGAAACGGCATTCCTCACAGCCAAGGCACAGTCCCCCCTCGCCGTAACGCCACAAATCCGCTCCCGTCACATGCTCTCCCGCGACAATCCTTGGCAGCGCCAAATCAAAAATCGTCCGTTTCGCATACATCACGCACCCCGGCAGTCCCATCACCGGAACCATGCGCCCTTCCTGCGCATAATACCCAAGCAAAAACATCGCCCCCGGAAGAACCGGCGCACCATAGCTTTCTATCTTAGCTCCAAACGCCTTAATCGCCCCCGGCGTACAGTCGTCCGGATCAACACTCATGCCGCCCGTACAGACAAGCAAATCCGCTCCCTGCGCCAAAAATTCCCGCAACGCGCCGATTATCATTTCCTTCCCGTCATCCACAATTTTCTGCCCGATAACCTCAACGCCGTATTCCGCAAGCTTTGTGCGCACCACCGGACCAAACGCATCCTGAATGCGCCCCTTAAAAATTTCGCTTCCCGTCGTCACAATGCCTGCTTTCATCCGCTGAAACGGCATGATTTCCAACAGCGGCTGTTCCCCCGCAAGCACGCGCGCCCTTTCCATTTTCTCCTGCTCAATCACAAGCGGAATAATGCGCGTCGCCGCAATTTTTTCCCCCTTTCGCACCGGAAAGTTCCCGTGCACCGTGGCAATCATCATCTCACCCAAAGAGTTCACCGCGTACAGCCTTTCGGAATGAACCTTTAAAAGTCCGTCCCTGTCGGCAAGAATTTCAATCTTGCCCTCTTTAGGCTGCGTCGCCCGCATTCCCTCATTGATACAAAGATCCCTCAGAATTTCCGCCGCCTCGTCCTCGTGCAAAATTCCCTCTGTCCTCTCCCAAACATACAAATGCTCTTTCCCGACACTTAAAAGCACCGGAATATCCTCCTGCGTCACAACATGTCCTTTTCGGAAAACCGCGTCCTTGACAACGCCCGGAATAATCTGCGTGATGTCATGACAAAGTACATGTCCCACCGCGTCCTCGGTCTTTATCAGTTTCATCTCTATAACGCCGCTCCTTTCATAGCCTTACAATCCAAAATACCGTTTTACGCACAAAAAAATCCCTGCAATGTCATCAATGTCATAAACAGGACATTGAACTTCACTTTGGGATAGACAATCTGCGGCAATGCATATCAAATGATTAGGGCTGCAAACCGAACGTTCCGAAACCGCTGCGCGCACCACCTCAATTTTAGGGTACGACGCATGTTTCATGCCTTCAATTAGAATGATGTCCGATTTACACGATTTTTTCACAAGAGCAATCAACTCCTCTAACGCAATCTCCCCCTGACCGTTTATCGAAAACTGCGTCGGAGAAAAAATCGCGCTCACCTCTGCCCCCGCACTGCGAAAGCGAAAGGTATCCGTGCCCTCGTAATCCATCACGTAATCATGCCCGTCATGTTTGATAACACTAACCACGTACCCTTCCACAATGAACTCGTTAATCAGCTTGATAATCAGCCCCGTCTTTCCGCTGTCCTTCACCCCGCTCACGCAAAAGACAACAGGCTGCATAAGCTCCTGATATTCCGCTTTCGTATTGATATTTTTCACGACCTTTTTATCAAAGGCAGTATATTCCAACTTAATATATTTCGTGCGGACGCTGTTCAAAAGCTTCATCAAACGATAATTCCCGCTCTCAATACACGCGCGCACGCTCTCTATCATCCGCTTTGAATAAATCCCGCAAAGCGGATGAATATGCTCCTCGTCCGTCAGCACATAACAATCATAATCCGAACAGATAAACTCCTGCATATACGTCACAAGCTCTTTTGTGATAAACGGCATGTCCGCCGCGCAGATAAAAACATACTCCTGCTGCGCCGCACCCAAAATCTGATAAATCCCTTCAAGCGGTCCGATGTCCTTATGCTCATCATATACCACGCAAAGCCCCGTATCCTCATACACGCCTTTTTCGGCAGCAGAAATAAGCACCTCCGAAAAGCTGCCAAGCTCACCCGCTATTTTATCAATAAAACGCTGTTCATTTATCGTCAGCAGCGCTTTATTCTTCCCCATGCGCGTGTTTTTCCCACCCGCGAGGATACCCGTACTGATGTTCATACCCACCCCCCGCTCTCACAGAATACTAAAAAATCTTGTATTTTTCAGCATAACCTCATGTTCCTGACCGTCACCGTATCCCCGGCAGAAAGCGCCGTCCCCGCCGCAATATCAAGATAACAGTTGCACTGCGTCATATTGGAAATCACGCTTGAGGCGTGTGTCTGCGTCGGAAGAAACACTTCCCCATGCTCCTCATACGCACGCACAAACCGCCTTAATTTATTAATCTTCGGATAATCACTTTTCAAAACCGCCGTCCTGACAACCGGATTCAAACCATGATTGCGCGTCATCGCAGCGGCAAGCTCCCAAAAGTAGATTTCAAAATTTACAACCGCCGCATACGGATTTCCCGAAAGACTTAAAATCGGTATCCCGTTCAAAACACTCCCAATCGTCGGCGTCCCCGGCTGAATGTTGGCACGCGCAAAAAGCCGTTTTGCCCCAGCCCTCTCAAGCGCCGCAGGCAGCAGGTCCTTCTTTCCTACCGATACGCCGCCCGTCGTAATCACAATATCCGCACAGTCCGCCGCCTCAGCCAGCATACGTCCCAACGAAAGCTCCTCGTCGGCGCACACCCTCTCATACGAAACAACAAATCCTTCCCGTTCCACTGCCGCCTTTAACATATATAAAATACTGTTATAAATCTTTCCCTTTTTAAGCGCCGCCCCAATCGGCGTCAGCTCCGAACCCGTCGAAATCAACGCTACCCTAAGCTGCCTGTACACGTCCACATATTCCGTACCGATGCCTGCAAGCATCCCGACATGTAACGGTGTAATCAGACTGTCCTTTTGTACCGCAATCTCACCCGATTTCATATCCTCACCGATTTTACAGTAATTCATATAAGGCTTTACCGGCGCATAAACCGCTACCCGCTCCATGCCATAATCCGTATCCTCCTGCCGGATCACCGCATCAAATCCTTCCGGAATATACGCCCCCGTCATAACACGTACCGCACTGTTCGGCACATACGGCAGCTCATTGCAGTCCCCCGCACAATTCTCTCCCAAAACATCCAAAATAACAGGTTTTTCCCGCGACGCACACGCAACCTCCGCGGCGCACACTGCATACCCGTCCATCGCCGACTTCGGAAACGCCGGCACCGGCTCCGCCGCGCAAATATCCTTCACCGCCACTCTCCCGCATGCCTTTGTAAGATGCACACGCTCAGTTTCTGACACAGGTGTCACTTTTTCTAAAAATAAACCAATACATTCTTCAATTTCCATTGCACCTGCTCCTCTGTTCACTCTCACAGTTTTGTTACTTTGTTTTTACTATCCATTGTCCTTTTTTCTTAGCGCCTTTTCTCTCAACAAATCCCTCCTCTTTCAGGCGGCGGATTCGTTTTGTAATCGTAGTCGTTCCCAATCCGACTTGTCTGCTCATCTCACTCACACTAATACTACTATTTTCTTTCATCAACATAAGCAGCTCTTTATCCTTACTGTCAGTCAGCAGCTTTTTATCCTTCTTAACGTCACTCTTTGATTTTATTTCCCTGTTTAGCGGAATTGTTACCGTAATAAAATTCTCCGTAATGTCAAACGCTTCTTTTCCATATTTTGATACAATCAAGGGCACCCCATGTCCAGTCTGTTCTATGTAATCCAACTGTACCATAATCTGCTGGAGTTCAAGATTCACGGGTTTGCTTTTTCCCTCATAAAATTCCTCCAGTGTAAGACCGTCTGGTAATCCTCCCACTGATAAAATCTCAATGCGGTTTTCAAACATATAAACAGCCGGAGGTGTCTGTCTTGACCAACGATTATGCAGACAAGCATTCAACCATGCTTCCCTGAAACACGGAAAATCAAATAATTTGGTCTCCTTTCTAAGACTGCCTTCTACATCCACCACAGTGTCATTTAATGCTTCCATATAGTCTAACACCTGCTTCACCGCTACCAGCATACACTTATAACCGTATTCATTCCGCCTGACCAAATCCGTCTTATCTGTTCCGCGAAATACGGCAACTTTAATAGAGTAACTGTTTACATCTGCCAAAATCGCTGCCATCAAATTATAAGTTCCATCGCGTGTTAAAAGATTTAAATTCTGTTCAAACGTATTTTCCCGAAGCGTAAGATTATTACCGGCATACAGCATCTTTAACTGCTCAAAAGTTAATGCTTGATTATTCGCCTCAATACTTGCGATAGAATCCGATACACTAAGCATTAGATTTCGTAATTGCTGCGGCGATATTTCCCTGTCCTCATCCGCTGATCTCATATAATACTTTCCATATGCGGAATAAGGTTTTTCATCTCCTTCAGCGCTGACTTTTATGACATTTTTATCATCACACAATTCTATGATAATCGTCGGAATAATTTGTGGTTTAATCGCGTTGGCAATTCCTTGAGAAATCTCCCGCAATGTACGATCTCCAATTTGCTGCCCTAATACTTCACCATCATTTCTTACTCCGAAATACAATGTGCCTTTGCCATTTTTATTCAGCATAGAAGCCAAAGAAACAATACCTTCTTTGAGCTCACCAGTTGTCTTTTTAAACTCAATTAATTCCGTTTCCATCCCGAAATTCATACTATCCCCCGCCCCCACCTCTAACATACAGTATATCCTTTTTTGCTTTTTTATTCAACACTTAACAGCCACTTTATTCAACATGCAAGTGTTGAATAAAGTGATTATTAAATGAAACATATACGTTTTTTATATCAACGCTTCCTACTCTGCCCCACCATAAAGCTCATAACTATCCGGCCACGCCTTACAAATCAGCGTCAAATGATACCGTTTTGCCATTTCCACCGCATCCATCGTCGGCACCGCCTTTGACACCAGCACCGGAATGCCCGCGGTCACTGCCTTTTTCACCATATCAACAGGCACCCTCCCTGTGGTAAACAAAATGCAGTCCTGAAACGACAGACCGTTTATCAGCGCATATCCGACCGCCTTGTCCAATGCATTGTGCCTTCCGATGTCCTCAAACACACCCTGATAAATCCCCCGATGCGAAAGATAACAGCTATGCGTGCCCTTTGTCTGTCTGTGCAGCGACGCGTTCTCACGAAACTTCCCAATCAGCGCAAAAATATGCTCCTCTGAATACGCCGCACGCGGTAAAGGCTGAAGTTCTTTCACAGAACGAAAGCTTCCCAAAAACGTATTCTCCGTGCAACAGGTCGGTTCTGTATACAGCTCTCCCGCGCCGTCCAAAAGCTCCATATCCTGTTTCAGGTAAATCTTCGCCGCGCTTCCGGTCTCACAGATATAAACGCTTTCCACGTCCGAACGTTTTTTAATCAGTCCCTCCGTCACAATACGCCCTAAAACAAGCTCCGCAAGTCCGTTCGGTGTACAGGCAAGCCGAAACGCCGGTTTTTCGTTAATGCTTGCTTCAATAAAATGCTCTCTGAGCAAATCCGAAACACCGGCGTCTGCCGTTTTGTCCGGTCTGACAACATTTGTTGCGACACGCACCGTCTGTTTTATCTGTTCAAAACGGTTATTGATTGTCATAACTCCTCCAACGCAAAAAATCTAAAATTAAGTATACCATATTTTCCCCGAAAAACCAAATAATTATAAAATGTTCAATATTGTGCGCGCTGTCTTTTAATGATATGATAGGATTATTATGGAAAAACACGGCGAAGGAGGAAACCGTAAATGAACCTGTGCAGTAATGAATTTTTTGACTTTTTTATGGCAATTCCCGACTCAATTGGCTCAGTCGAAGAGCTTTCCGGTTATATTGCAAAAACCGTGCCGCCCGTGTGTGACACGCTCGGCATCGGAAAAATAGAGCTGTCCCGAAACACCCCCGAAGCACCCTATGAGGAACGCATTAAAGACAGTCTGACCATGCTGTATTGCTATTCGGAGGGATACGTAAATACGCCCGTGAGCAACGCATACACCACACATTCCGGCGGAACGGCTGAAGTTTTATTTTATCCCCGCGAAACGACTGCATGGGATAACGGCGATTTGGAGCATCTCAAATTTTTTGCCTCCATTATCAATCTTCTCTGCGCAAAGGCAGGGCTTACAAAACATGCAAATATTTTGTCCGTTACCGATGCCGTCACGGGCATCGCCAACACTGAAGGCATCAGCGCCTTTATCGCAGACTGCTGTGCAAAAGGAGAGGAAGCCTCCTACACCGCCCTTTATACCAACATTAAAAATTTCCGCTACTTTAACCGGCAGCTCGGTGCAAAATACGGTGATGTTATTTTGAAAAAGTATGCGGAACGTCTGAAGGATTTTCTACGCAGAGATGAAATTTGCGGCAGACTAGCCGACGACACGTTCCTTGCCATCGTAAAAAACGAACGCGTCAATAAATTTTTGGAACATATCTCCGACATTCGGCTGCGGCTTAGCATTGACGACATGATGAACACGTTTAATATCCAGTCGAGAACCTGCGTATATCCGATTGCCAAAGGAGATACCGCAAGCACCGTACTGTACAATATTTCCATCGCAATCAACCTTACAAAAGGCGCCCCGGGCAGCGACCATATACGGTTTGTGCCCCAAATGCTTGAACACCTGAAACGCGAGAAGGAAATTGCAGGCAGCTTCTCCAAAGCGATTGCCTTGAAAGAATTTGATGTCTACTACCAGCCCAAGCTCGATTTGAACACCAGTTCTCTCTGCGGCTGCGAGGCGTTGGTCCGTTGGAGCCGCACAAGCGGACTGCTTGCTCCCTCCGACTTTCTTCCCGTGCTTGAAAAAGACGGAACCATCTGCGCACTTGACCTGTACGTGCTTGAGGAAGTCTGCATAAAGCTGCGCGCATGGCTTGATTTAGGACTGACTCCCGTGCGCATCTCCACGAACTTTTCAAAGGCGCACCTGCACAACCACTTTCTCGCGGAAGACATTATGGGCATTATCAACAAATATTCCATCCCGCCCGAATACATTGAAATCGAACTGACCGAGAGCAGCGGTTACGATGATTTTGCCTCGCTCTCCGACTTTGTCAACCGTATCAAAAATTACGGCGTTTATACCTCCATTGACAACTTCGGCACAGGATACTCTTCCTTAAAGCTGATGAGCGACCTTGAAATCGACGTGATAAAGCTTGACAGGTCCTTTGTCACCGATACGTCCAGCCTTTCCGCAAAAGAACCGCAAAGCGGCAGGCCAACGCTTAACCGCGCGCAAAACAACGCGGTCGTTATCAAAGCAATCATTGAAATGGCACATGCACTCGGCATCAAAGTGATTTGTTCCGGTGTTGAAAATAACGAACAGAAACAACTGTTAACACAGCTTGGCTGTGACATGATACAAGGCTTTCTATACGATAAGCCGCTTCCGCACAGCGAATTTGAAAAACGGTTACAGGGCATTTCATAACGAAATGCCCTGCCTGTTTTTACAAATTCATCTACGATCTTAAAAATGCCGTATACCCTCTGACCGCCTCATAAACATCCGCCTTGCTGCTTACCTCATAAGGCGCATGCATATTAAGCACCGCAACGCCGCTGTCAATTACATTCATGCCATAATTTGCCAAAATATAAGCAATCGTACCGCCTCCGCCGACATCGACCTTACCAAGCTCCGCAAACTGATATTTCACATCCGCATCATCCATAATCTTACGAAGCTGCGCAATGTACTCGGCATTCGCATCATTTGAACCGCTCTTTCCGCGCGAACCCGTAAACTTATTGAACGTCAAACCATGTGCCAAAAACGCCGCATTGTTCTTCTCAAATGCACTCGCATACAGCGGATCATAACCCGCGCTCACATCCGATGAAAGCATCCTTGAACCGGCAAGCGCCCTGCGCACCAAACGCTGCGAATCCTCCTCGGTTGCCGCAATCAGCTCTGCCACCGCGTTCTCAAAGAAGTGCGACTGCATACCCGTAGCGCCTACGCTGCCAATCTCTTCCTTGTCAACCAACAGACAGCAAAGCGTGCTCTGTGTAACCTCCGATGCCAAATCAAGCATCGCAAACAGCGAAGTAAACGCACAAATCCTGTCATCTTGTCCATACGCTAAAACCATGCTTCTGTCAAAGCCCAAATCCCTTGCTTTTCCGGCAGGCACAATCTCAAGCTCCGCCGACAGGAAATCCTCCTCCTCAATGTCATAAGACTCCTTCAAAAGCTTCAACACGTTTGCCTTGAGCGTCTCCTTCTCCTCCTTCTCAAGCTCCTCGTTCTCCTCAAGCGGGCAGTTTCCGATCAAAAGATCCAAATTCTCCCCCGTCACAACCTCCGATGCCTTCTTCGTCATCTGCTGTCCCGCAAGATGTACAAGCAAATCCGTAATCACAAATACAGGGTCATCGTCCTTCTCACCAATGCACACATTGACAACCTCACCGTCCTTTTTCGCCACAACTCCGTGAAGCGCCAAAGGAACCGCCGTCCACTGATATTTCTTGATGCCGCCATAGTAATGTGTATCAAAATACGCAAATCCGTCCTTTTCATACAAAGGATTTTGCTTAACGTCAATTCGCGGAGAATCGATATGTGCGCCCAAAATATTCATCCCTTGCGAAACCGGCTTCGTTCCAAGCTGAAAAAGCGCCACGCTCTTATTCATCTGAACCGCATAAAACTTATCGCCCGCCGCAAACTTATCGCCCGCCGCAGTCGCCGCATAAAGCTCCCTGTAGCCCTTCTCCTCTGCCATTTTTACGACAAGCTCCACACACTCGCGCTCCGTCTTGCCCTCGTCCAAACATTTTTTATAAAGGCTGTTTACCCGTTCCAACTCTTTTTTATCCTCGTCCTTATAACGAAGCCACAAACTTTCTCTCTTCATTTTATACCCATGCTCCTTTTCTGTTTTCTTAATCAGTATGGCACATACACAAAAGCGCCATACCATTACAATAGCACAAACAAATCCTAATTTACAATCCCTTTTATTAAAATCAAACGGCATATTTCATCTGCACGGGGCTGTGCATAATAACGAAAAGGCAAAGCATCACGCTTTGCCTTTTCATCACATGTTTATAGGAAAATGGTACTATGCTGTTAAGCAAACGGATTCTCCGTAGGATACGGAAGCGACTTCGGCTGGTTGTAGTTCAAGTCCTCTACAGGCACACCGATATACTTAAATACCTCATAAAGCGCCTTACCAAAGTGTCCAAACGCTACCGCTCCGTGGTGCGGATAATTCTTCTCAATCAATACATGTCTGTAGAAGCGCTGCATTTCAGGAATGGCAAAAACACCGATGCTTCCGAATGACTTTGTCGCTACCGGAAGAACTTCGCCCTGTGCAATGTATGCACGAAGCTGGCAGTCAGCTGTTGACTGTAAACGATAGAATGTGATGTCGCCCGGAATAATATCGCCCTCAAGCGTTCCCTGTGTCACTTCCTCAGGAAGCGTTCTTGCCATAATCATCTGATACTTCATATTGCAGAAGCTAAGCTTCTTTGTATTTGTGTTTCCGCAGTGGAAGCCCATAAACGTATCATTGTGTGTATAATTAAACTGATCCTTGATTGATTCCTTGTACATATCGGCAGGTACCGTGTTGTTAATGTCAAGAAGCGTAACGGCATCCTGGCTCACGCATGTACCGATAAACTCGCTTAAACATCCGTAAATATCAACCTCACAGGAAACAGGAATGCCCATACCTGTCAAACGGCTGTTTACATAACAAGGCACGAAACCAAACTGTGTTTGGAATGCAGGCCAGCACTTTCCTGCGATTGCCACATACTTTCTGTATCCCTTATGTGCCTCAACCCAGTCAAGAAGTGTCAGCTCATACTGTGCAAGCTTCGGAAGCACTTCCGGCTTTAAATTGCCTTCGCCGAGCTCTTCTTCCATCTCCTTAATCTTCGCGGGAATACGCTCGTCACCCTCATGCTTCTTAAATGCCTCAAACAAATCAAGCTCCGAATTTTCCTCGATTTCAACACCGAGATTATAAAGCTGCTTAATCGGCGCATTACATGCAAGGAAATTCAATGGTCTAGGACCGAAAGAAATAATCTTCAAGTCGGAAAGACCGATGATTGCTCTTGCAATCGGCACAAACTCGTTAATCATGTCTGCACATTCCTCTGCCGTACCTACAGGATACTCAGGGATATATGCCTTTATATTACGTAATTTCAGATTATAGCTTGCATTTAACATTCCGCAGTAAGCGTCGCCGCGTCCGCCGATAAGATTACTCTGTGACTCCTCCGCTGCCGCAATAAACATTGCAGGACCGTCAAAATGCTTTGCAAGAAGCGTCTCTGAAATCTCGGGACCAAAGTTTCCAAGATATACGCAAAGAGCGTTACAGCCTGCCTTCTTAATGTCCTCCAACGCCTGTACCATATGTATTTCACTCTCTACGATGCACACAGGGCACTCGTAAACAGCATCCGTTCCAAACTTCTCCGTATACGCTTTTACCAGCGCTTTTCTTCTGTCTACGGACAGGCTTTCGGGAAAGCAGTCACGGCTTACAGCCACAATACCAACTTTTACCTGCGGTAAATTATTCATTTTTAAATCCTCCTTAAATCAAGCTATCCTATTCACATATTTTTGTACCAATACATCTCATCACCTTTTCTGTGCCCGTGCACATTTTGATGACTAACTTAATAATAGTTGGTGTCCGGATAAAAATCAAGTAACATTTTGCTATTCTTTAGATTTCGTCAAAATATCTTATTTTATCTAAGATTTTCTGTCTAAAATGTCTAGTATCCCGTCTTTATACATGATGCCGTACAGCTGCCGCCGCACGAGCGTGCCTTTTGGCGTGCACGCCGCATATTTTACTTGCAAAATGTGATACGTGCACATATAATAAAAGCAGTAACCTTAAATATTGCTGGGACATTTGAAGCATATACATTACAGAAAGTGAAGGAATATCATATGGCTACGATCAAAGAAATCGCGGCGCTTGCCGGCGTATCCCGCGGAACGGTTGACCGTGTGCTCAACAACCGCGGTTCTGTCAATGCAAACACTGCAAAGAAAATAGAAGAAATTGCAAAGGCTCTTGACTACAGACCAAATAAAGCCGGTCTTGTGCTCGCTGCCTCCAAAAAAAGGCTGAAACTTGGTGTTATCATCTTTTCGGCAGAAAATCCGTTTTTCTCCGACGTGCTCGACGGGATTAACAGTAAAGCAGAGGAGCTTTCCGAATATAACTGCTCCGTGCTTGTAAAACAGATTCCCATCAACACCGAGGCGCAGCTAAAGGCAATCAATGAACTTGTTGACGCAGACGTCAACGGCATCGCCCTTGCGCCCTGCAACGACAATCGTATCCGCCTGCGCATCAACGAATTGTTTGAGCAGGGAATACCTGTAGTCACGTTAAATACCGATATTGAAAACGCCAAACGCCTCGCCTACGTCGGAAGCCACTATACCAAAAGCGGCGCAACGGCTGCGGGACTTCTGCGGCTTATGACAAGCAGCGAAGTCTTTGTCGGCATCTTAACCGGCTCCTCCGACATATTATGCCATACGGAGCGAATCGCAGGCTTCTCAAGCACGCTTGCCCCCGTCTCCGACCGTATCCATATTGTTTCTGTCGTGGAAACGCACGATGATGAAATCGAAAGCTATGAAAAGACATTAGCTTTGTTAAACACGCACCCGGAAATTAACGCCCTGTTTTTTGCAGCAGGCGGCGTCTATGGCGGCTGCCGCGCAGTCTGTTCCAGGAGACTCGGCAACAGGCTTAAAATTATCGCCTATGATAAGGCGGAAACGACAGAGCAGTTTCTGCGCGATAACGTATTGTCTGCCGTTATCTGCCAACAGCCCCACACGCAGGGGAAAAAACCGCTTGATATTCTTTTCACATACCTTACCACAGGCGAAAAACCCGCAGACGAATATTACTACACCGCCGTGGATATTCGAATTTTAGAAAACATCTAGTGTACTAACCGCTTCATATCTGGTAAAACTCCACAGAATATTTTCCTGAGAGTGCTGCTTTACAAACGCAGGCGTAGCGGTGGCTACGGCGAGGCTTGGGAAGTAGTGCTATCAGGGAAATAGGCAAGGAGGTTTGCCTGAATATGAACGAGTCGGTACACTAGTGTACTGTCAATCCTGCGATGTCTGAAATTCCGTCATATTTGGCCGAAAACGCAGCGGAAGGAAACCAGTTTGGAGTCTTTTATTCGTTCTTGACTCAATTGCAATAGTCTTACAGAACCGTTTAAAAAGCTCCTGATAATCTTCCTCCGCCGCTGTCTGTTTCAGCATGTCCTGATCAATCTCCATCCCCTGAACCAAATACCACTGCTGACGCATTGGATGAAGACCGTACACATCCGTTCCCTCGTCATAAATCATAAAATTCTCAGAAGGAAGCCTGTCGGCAAAATGCGGCATCAGAAACGGCAGAATATGATGTCTTACATTGATTTTCGCATAGAGCACGCCTCCCTCAAGCTCCGCAAACCGCGTGAACTCTATCATATGCCCTAATTCATTTGATGATGCCCGCGCATACCGAAATGTGCGCTGCACCCACTCCTCCCCGAGCCTGTCCATAATCATCCTGTCATTTTCCCTAAGCGCAAGCACGATTGTATGGTACACCGCGTCCGCCTTCTCAGGAAAGCAGGATACCATTGCCAAACACAGGCGGTAATAAACTTCTTCGCCAAGTCTGCCGCGAATGGTCGCAATCACTTTATCCGCATTCTCATAGTCGGTATCAACCGTTCTGTATTCCGTAAAAAAGCGATAGGTATCGGGAACCTGCAGCGCTAAATGAATCTGATCGTGGCTCTCTATCCCCGTTTCCTTCTTAAAACGGTATGCCTCATAGACGCCGCTTAAAATTCCCTCCATGCTGTCCTCGCACAACAATACGTACTCATACATATGCATTCACGTTCCCTTCCTGCGTCATGCCGAACAGACTGGCGTTCTCCGCCGCGTCGTCAAACAGCGATAACTGCTTATAGGTCATGCCATCCTTATCAAACGGCAGCTTCTCATGCTCCGACAATAGATTTCTTGTGATATAATCCTCTTCTATCTTGGTATTGTACATCATTTTTCCGTTGCAGGTAATAAAATACAATGCTCTTTTGAGTACCACTCCGATTTTCTTCAAGCTGTCAAATCCAAGAGAACCGCTTCTCCTCGCCTTGCAGATGCGCTGTGCGCTCTTTACGCCAATCCCCGGCACGCGCAAAAGCATCGTGTACTCCGCCCTATTGATTTCAACCGGAAACTGCTCCAAATGACGAAGCGCCCAATCACACTTGGGGTCTAAAAGAATATTGAAATTTTGATGCTTCTCGTTTAAAAGTTCGCTTACGCGAAAACTGTAGTACCGAAGCAGCCAGTCTGCCTGATAAAGCCTGTGTTCACGAAGAAGAGGCGATGCCGTTGTTACCGCAGGAAGCGCCCAATCCTCGTTCACACCCACATACGCAGAATAGAAAACCCGTTTTAGTGCAAATTTGTCATACAGGCTCTCTGCCACCGACATAATCTGGTAATCACTCTCAGGCGTCGCTCCGATAATCATCTGTGTAGACTGCCCTGCCGGCACAAACTGCGGCGCGCTCTTGTAAAGCGCCAGCTCCTGCTTCCCCTGCGCGATACCGTTTTGAATCTGACGCATGGGTTTTAAGATACTCTTACGATGCTTATTCGGTGCAAGTTTTTCCAATCCCTCCGCTGTCGGAAGCTCCAAATTGACGCTCATACGGTCCGCCAAAAAACCAGTCTGCTGAATAATCACAGGGTCTGCCCCCGGTATTCCCTTCACATGAACATATCCGCGAAAACGATATACATTCCGAAGCTTGTATAGGGTCTCATAAATACGCTCCATCGTATCCGTAGGGTTGTTGATAATGCCGGAACTTAGAAAAAGTCCTTCTATATAATTGCGTTTGTAGAAATTCATAGTAAGCTCGCAAATCTCATCCGGAGTAAATGTGGCGCGCGGCACATCATTGCTCCTGCGGTTGACACAGTATTTACAATCGTAAACACATTCGTTTGACATTAAAATCTTTAATAAGGAAATACATCTGCCGTCTGACGAAAAGCTATGACAAATGCCCGCCGCGATACAGTTTCCCATGTCACGGCCGTTTCCTTTTCTGTCAATGCCTGAGCTTGTGCACGCCACATCATACTTGGCCGCGTCCGTCAGGATTTCAAGCTTATCCATAATTGTTTTTCTTGCTGCCGAATACAGCTCGATCTTCATTTCCTCTTTTCCATTGGCACAATGCAGCGCCAAATCACCCGAAATCTGTTCCATAATGCGCTCCTTTGATAACCGGACATCCTCCCAAAACTTCTGTTCGATTATATGTTAGCATACATTTGTTCTGATTTCAAGTAAATCTTATATATTTGTGAAAAAAGTTTATGAAATTTCGTTAATCAGCTCTAATATTCGCAGCACATTTTTCCTTTGGTATTCGTCGTACTTATTTAAAATCTTATTGATATACAGGTTGCAGGGTTCCTCACCGCTTTTCCCTACAAGTATATAATCACATTTTACATCCAGTGCATTAGATATTCGATAGAGTACCTCCGCTGTGAAGCCCTTCTTACCCGTCTCTATCTCATATAGAAATTTTGTTGAAAGATTTGTTTTTTGAGCAAGAAAGTCTCTTGTGTATCCTTTTGTCATTCTAAGTTCCTGTATTCTTGCCCCCGCTTCTAAATACATTCTACTTACCATTATAAATTCTCTCCCTTCAATTTGTTTTTTTGTGTCTTATGACTTTCCTCATGTCATATGCCTTGATAGCGGCCATACAGCATATGGCGTTAACATAATGTATATTTCATAACTTTTGCCGAAAAATGTATTAAAGTATGCGAAATCCCGTTTAAATGAAAAAAAGCCACTTTTTTGAGCACTTAATGCACGGTTTTGCAAACCATAAACCATTTTTTTCGAATTATGTCGAATGTTGTTATAAATTGATAGGGTGGAGGTGATGCGAATTGCAGAGGCTTTTACATGTGGCAAAGGAGCGTGTTAATTTAAGTCCTAAGGAGCAAACGTTTTTAATATTCCGCATCAAATGCATATTGTATGACATCAGCAAACTGATTTTATTCATTGCATTTTTCGCGGCAATGCATAAGCTTAACAGCTTTGTCTATGCTTTCCTTATCTTTTTTCCGATAAGGCGCATATCTGGCGGGCTGCACTTTAAGCATTATGTTTCCTGTCTCATATTCTCGTTTGTTTACATGTATCTCGCAGTCGTTGTACTTGCACCGATACGGCTTGAACTTGCGGTTGTCGTTCCTATTTTAACAATCTGCGCAATTGTTATTTATTGGATCGGACCGATACGGCCGCCCTCAAGACCTGCCCTTAGCAGGCCGGAATTTGAGGAGCATCGCAAAAAGGCGCTGAGTATTGTTTGTTATGAGGCAGTTTTAATTGTACTGTTCTTTGACAATCCTCTTTCAGGCGCCGGTTACTGGACGATTATACTGCACGCTTTGCAGTTAATCGCAGCATTTATGATGAAGAAAGGTGGTGAAAGAAATGCTTAAGAAATTGTCACTTCACAAAATAGAATTACTTTTAGCTTCTGCTTTGGTACCAGTTCTTATTGCTTTATCTGCTGATTTGCCTTATACAGTTCCTTGTACCTTTTTCTTCGGAGAACCTGTGTACCCTTTTGATAAGTAAAAATCTTTATTTTATGCAATACCTTTTATCGTATAGGCACAAGCAAAATGCCTATACGATAAAAGCCTTCGGGCTTACTTAAACTAAAATATTGCTTTAAAGCATAGATAATTCGAATCATTTTTTGTAATATTTTCTACTTGTATGCATGCTTTATATTTTTTCATTAGCATATTTACTCTATATAATCCGATTCCATGTTCTTTCCCCTTTGTACTGTATCCATATTCAAAAAACTTTTCGATTTCACTATTTGTTTTCCATGAGCTTATATTTGCTATTGAAACAGTAAATGTATTATCTGATCGCAACAGACTGACTTCCATTTCTTTATCTCCTTGTTCCTCAAGCGCTTCAACAGCATTATCAAAAAGAATACCTATTATTTCAACTAAATCGCTTATTGAAACATTCATTATTTCAATATCTTGTATCTCATACTCAATATTTATTCCATGTGCTGACGCTGCTGTAAATTTGGAATATAAAAATCCTACTAGAATCGGAGATATATTTAACTTAAGCACTTTATTATACTTATTATCTTGAAGAATCTTATCACAATATTTATCCTGTTCATCAATTAACTTTTCTGTATCATGTATTGTATAACCTATACATTTAATTGCATTAATATGATTATCGAACTCATGTTGTTTCATTCTGATTGTGGTAACTGCATCCTCAAAGGTCTTTGTATATAATTGATATGTTCTTAATTCTTCCGCTTTATGCTTTTTTTCATTTTCTGAATTAATCCAAAGAATAAACATCAAAGCCATAATCAAAAAACAAATTGCTAATTGATCCATAAAATATGCATTTATCATTTTAAATGTTGAAAAGTAAGAAAACATACATTTAAACAAAAATATTAGTAACACAAGAAAAATAATTTTTCTAAACTTAGTAACTGCATTCATTATTACAGACAAATATTTTTCTTTCCAAATAAGAAAAAGAAATATTATTAATATATTGGCACTTATTGCTATGCAATAAATATCAACAAACTTCTGCATGCCTTCACTAATCGTCGCATAAATCAATATTTGAAGCATAGGCATTAAACACATTGTTATTACAAATGATTTTACTGCATGTTTCCATGTATCAGCTATTCTTATTTTCAGATAAATAAACCAATATACAAATAGTATTAGTTTACCATAAACAGTTTTCTCTACTAGAAACATTAATATTATATAAATGATATAATCCAATAAACTATACCAATTTATCTTAATCTGTTTCCCCGCAGCTCTATGTATACAAAGTACAATGCTAATATACTCCGTAAATATTTCTAACGCTTTAACAATCATAATTCCTCCAAAAATCCCTTCTTCATCTTACCGCCAATTTTAATCATTTCCCCGTTCCGCAGCTTTATGAAACGATTGACCTTATCCACATATTCAATAAACAGCCTGTTTATCACAACATTTCTGCTGCACTGAATAAAATACTTTCTCGGCAAGTCTTTCATGAGATTTTTCAACGACGCATATGGTAATTCAATTGTCTCATCAAGCGTATGAATCGTAACATTTCTAAAGCTTGTTTCCAAATAAATCATCCTGTCAATATTGAGTGCGTAAAGAACACCGTCTTTTCTGTAATAAAACACGCTGCATTCCCGTTCGTCACAAAGCGGCGCCTTGAGCGCTGTCTTTATAATTTTCCTTGTTTTCTCCCAATCAAATGGCTTTTCTATGTAATCAAAACAATGCAGATCATGAAATGCACTCATTGCTTCATCAACTAAGCTTGTTATAAAAATAACAGGCGTAAATTCATAACGCTTGACTTCTCTTAGCTCTTTCACAAACAGGAAACCTGAAATATCGTGTATATTCCCGCTGTCCAAAATAATATCCACCAAGAACAAATCAATTTCATTTTCCATTGCACAGGTATATGCATCCTTCCGATTGTCAACGCAAAAAACGGCACCGACAGTATCACATTTCCGTGTCAATTCCGCCAGTGCCTCCATACATACCCGATTATCCTCTACAATTAGTACATTTCTCTTCATATATTACAGCATACCCCAGGTCACCCGATTTCCTGCTCAAGGTCACGAAATAATCCGCTGTGAAAGAACTCATCCAACGGTATATTCAAACCGTCACAAATTACTTTGATTGTCACAATTCCCGTATTCTTGCTGTTGCCGTTCATAATGTTTTTCAATGTTGATGCCGGCATTCCCGCATTGTATGCCAGTTGTGACAATTTCAGGTTCCTTTCATCGCATAGTTTCTTGATTCTGCAGACTACTGCCTCTTGTGTCTTCACTTACCTACACCTCTAATATGAAATAATGTTCAAGTTGGTTACATAAAAGGTATCATTCCCTCTTGTATTATCTCATATTACAGGATTTCCAAGGTATTATAGGTTCTTATATGGTCTTTACAACATATTTCTGCATTTTCCAACAAGTCAGACCTGTGTGCCCAAACCTCGCAACGCCTTACGGGAAACAATCCAAAACGTTAACGCATGCACCAAAAAAGTGACGGTCCACGTAACCGGATACGAAATATAAATCACTCTCATACTGTGATACTGCGGTATTTGAAAAATCGTTGCAATCCATAAAAGACGCAGCCCGCAGGCGCCAATCAGTGACACGACCATCGGAACGACAGAATACCCGATGCCCCGAAGCGCACCGACAAGCACATCCATCATACCACATAATGCGTAAAGTGTGCAAATCACCTTTAAACGCCCCAGCCCGGCAGCGACGACATCCGCGCTCGGCGAGTAAATGCCAAGAAGCGGCTTTCCGAAAAATACCGCAAGATTTCCGAGCAAAACTCCGGTGATAATTACATAAAGTTCCCCTGCAAAAAGAATTCTGTAAATGCGTTTATGTTCCCTCGCACCGTAATTCTGACTGGTGAACGAAATCGTCGCCTGATAAAACGCATTCATCGCCATGTAAACAAAGCCCTCAATATTTGCCGCAGCCGAGTTTCCTGCAACTGCCACCGCACCAAATGAGTTGACAGCCGACTGTATTACCACGTTTGAGAGCGAAAACACCATCCCCTGAAAGCCCGCGGGCAAACCAATCCGTACAATTCTTGCAAACTTTTTACGGTTTATTCTAAGCGCTCTTAAATCCAAGTGAATACCGCCCTGTTCTTTTATCAGGCAGCGCACGACAAGTCCTGCGGAAATCGTCTGTGAAATTGCAGTCGCTGCCGCTACGCCTGCCACACCCATATGACATGCAATCACAAAAAAGAGATTCAAAATCACGTTGATAATTCCCGCTCCAAGCAAATAATAGAGCGGTCTTTGCGTATCGCCGACAGCACGCAGTATCGCGCTTCCGAAGTTATAAACCATTGTCGAGGTCATACCGAGGAAATAAATCCGCAGATAAATGACCGCAAGGCTTAAAACCTCCTTTGGCGCCTGCATCAGCTCCAAGAGCGGCTTTGCCCCGACAATCCCGACAAATGTCAGAATGACACCACTGCAAACGCTCAAAAGGATGGACGTGTGAACCGTTTCCTTTAAATCTTTTTCCTTTTTTGCGCCGTAATACTGCGCCGTGAGCACGTTTGTACCAATCGAAAGCCCGACAAACACATTCGTGAGCAGGTTAATAAGCGAGCTGTTGGAACCGACTGCCGCAAGCGCGTTATCCCCTGCAAAACGTCCTACCACCACAATATCCGCCGCGTTAAACAAAAGCTGTAAAATGCTGGAACACATTAAAGGGATTGCAAAAAGCAGCATCTTTTGGAATACAGAGCCGCTGCACATATCCATTTCATATTTCTTTTTCATTCCAATTCCCCCTTTATCCGATTGGCTCCGAATCCCAAAATCGGATTTCTAAGCGTCATGATAATCAGCGGTATCACCATCAGAAACCAAATCACCGGCTCTGTCCAAATGATGCCCCAATAATCAAACAGCCGCACAAACACAAAGGTAAACACAAGTTTGCCCACCAGCTCAATAAAACTGGAAAAAATCGGCGTTTTATAGTCGCCGAAACCCTGCATGGAGTTGCGCAAAATCACAATAAATGCGACAAGAACCAAAAAGGACATGTCTACTTTCAGGTACGTCGCACCCCAATAAATAATCTCCGCATTCTCCGTACTTGCCATAAACGCAATCAGATAGGGCGAAATCGTATGTGCAAGCACGAAAACCAGCGCAACCCATGCCGTACCCAAAAGCAATGCGCTTTTCATTCCCTGTCGGATTCTGTCATATTTCCCAGCGCCGTAATTCTGACCGCAGTATGTCGCCATTGAGGCGCCAAGCACACTGACCGGAAGGTTCCAAATTTCAAACACTTTTCGCGCCGAAGTATGCGCCACAATAATATTCATGCCAAGCTGGTTGATGCCGCTTTGGAGCACCAGCGTGCCGAAATTGACAAGGCTTGACATCAGTCCCATCGACAGCCCGCTCTCATACATTGCAAAGACCTGACGCCTTGTAAGCACGAAATCGGATTTTGTGACATGAAGAACCGGAAACCCTTTATAGATGCGAAGCAGGCACAGCGCCACCGAAAAAAGCTGTGAGAGCACGGTCGCCACCGCCGCGCCTTTTACCCCCATATCCAGTCCAAGGATAAACGCATAGTCCAAAACGACGTTCAGGACCGACGCAATCACAAGAAAAACAAGCGGCGTAAACGAATCGCCGATTGCCCGGAGCATATTGGCACAAAGATTATAAGCAAGCGTGACAAACATGCCCCACACAAGAATACAAATGTACGTATACGCCGTGTCAAGCTGTCCGTCAGGAACATGAAGCAGCGTCAAAATCGGTTTTAAAAACAGCGCGGTTGTCACAATCAGCACTGCTGCCGTGCCAAAGCCTAAAACAACGGAGCCGGCAACGTTTTGCTTTAATCCCTTCTCGTCGCCGCTGCCAAAATATCTTGAGGTAATGACGCTAAAGCCAAGACTTAATCCATTAAAAAAACCTGTGAGCAGCGTATAAAGCGACGACACGGCGCCCACTGCCGCAAGCGCCTCCTCACCCAAAATGCTTCCCACGATCTTTGTGTCCACAAGGTTATATAAAATCTGAAACAGATTTCCCAAAAACACAGGTATTGCAAAAAGCAAAATCAGCTTCAGCGGTCTGCCCTGCGTCAGATTCAATGCAGTTCTCGATGTTTTCATTTAATCTCCATTCTTTTCACGCTTTTCTCAATCCTTTTGGATAATGGTTTTTCATAATCTGCCCCGCAAGCTTTCCCCAACCGATGCTGTAGCCGCCGCAGGTCATTAAGTGCCAGCCCTTTTCGCCTTCATAGTTTAATGTCTGCCCGTTCAGATATGCATTTATGACACTTGTGTCATTTTTGTCCGTTTCCGCGCAAAGCTCCATACGATGCTTCACATCCGCCCTTTTCAGCGCAAGCGCAAGTGCGTGCGACGGTTCAAAGCGGTTCTTCTTTAACGTTCCAAGATGCAGTCCCGCGCGCAGCACTTTTAGCCCTTTAATGGAAGGCATTTCTTGCGGCATCAAATATAGCTGCTCGCCAAAACGGAGCAGACGCTCCTCCTTCGATTCCAAAAGATTAATTGTCAAAGTTTCATTCTGAAAGGTAAGAAGCTCTTTCACGTCTTTTACCGAAATGCCTTTTTGCAATCCGTTTTTTAAAAATCCCTGATAAGCGTTTGGCACCTCGCCTGCTTTTTGCAAAATCGCCGCATAATGTCCTTCTCCGTCTGTCAAATGGGGAAATAACCTTATCGTATCCTCGATATTTTTTACATCAAAGCCTCCTGACCACTCTGTCCTTCCGCTGCTCATTCCCTCGTATTTTTCAACCCTGACAATCTCATAATCCGGATGGCGCGCCAAAAAACGTGCCACGCTTCCCTCGTTTTCCTCGGGCGCAAAGGTACAGGTAGAGTACACAAGCCTGCCGCCCGCGCGCAGCATCAAGTCGGCGCAGTCTAAAATTTCGTCCTGCCTGTCTGCACAGAGCTTCACGTTTTCAAGGCTCCACTCTCCGCACGCCTCCTCGTTTTTGCGGAACATCCCCTCGCCGGAACACGGTGCATCCACAAGAATCCGGTCAAAATACGCGCCAAACAGTTCCGACAAGTGTTTGGGCGTTTCATTTGTCACAAGCGCATTTCGGATGCCCATGCGCTCCACATTCTCGGACAGGATTTTCGCACGCGCGGGGTGAATTTCATTGCACACCAAAAGCCCCTCGTTCTTCATATACGAAGCAATCTGCGTCGTCTTTCCGCCTGGCGCCGCACACAAATCCAAAATTTTCTCGCCGGGCTTTGCCTCCAAATAAGATACGGGTATCATCGCGCTCGGCTCCTGTATGTAGTAAACGCCCGCCTCGTGAAACGGGTGCTTTCCAAACGCCATTTCCCCGCCGTAATAAAAACCGTTTGGTTCCCACGGCACCCGCCGCACCGACGCCTTATCAAAGAACGGCGCATTTTCCAAAAATTCCTCCGCGCTTGCCTTGAGCGTATTGACCCGCAGCGCCTGCACTTTTTGTTTCTCATAACTACGCACGAAAGCAGGATACGCACTTCCAAGCATATCCTGCATTCTCGCCTCAAACTCTTTTGGTAACTTTATCATAATACAAGTCCTTTATGTTCTTCACAGCCAAGGATAATGTTCAGACACTGCACCGCCGCGCCCGATGCGCCTTTTCCAAGGTTGTCAAACCGCGTGCTCACAAGGATTCTGTCCTCATTACCCGTCACATAAATCTCAATGCCGTCCCATCCCGAACAGGTGTTTCCTGCCAAAAATCCGTTGTACTCCGCTTCTTTCCCAAACGGCATCACTTTGATAAACTGCTCACCCTCATAATATGATGCAAACAGTTCGTGCACTTTTTCGGGTGTCGGCTTTCCGTTTAGCATGTCCGCATAGAACTGCAGTGTAACGACCATTCCGCTGTAATAATCACAGATGAGCGGCGAAAACAGCGGCATTCTTGCAAGTCCCGTGATTGCCTGCATTTCCTTTAAGTGCTTATGGTTCTGCGTAAGCGCGTATTCTCTCGGCGCGTCCAGCTCTTTATCGCGCTCCTGCGCTTCATAGACTGCAATCGTCTTTTTTCCGGCTCCGCTGTAACCCGACATCGCAAATGCCGCCACCGGATAATCCTTGGGGAGCATTTCTTTTGCAACCATGGGGTAGGCAATTGTAATAAATCCTGTCGCATAGCACCCGGGAACGGCAATCCGTTTTCCGGTTTTAATTGCTTGCCTGTGCGCCGGTGAAAGCTCCGGATAACCATACGCCCAGCCTTCCTGCGTTCTGTGCGCCGTGGAGGTGTCGATGATAATGGTATTTTCGTTTTCCACCATCGCAACCGCCTCTCTTGCCGCCGCATCCGGCAGGCATAAAAACGTGATGTCGGACGCATTAATGTATTTTTTAATTTCGTCAGGGTCTTTTCGCAGCTCTGACGGAATTTTTAAGATTTCAATATCATCGCGCCCCTCAAAGCGCTCAAAAATGCGAAGCCCCGTAGTGCCCTCGCTGCCGTCGATAAAAATTTTTTTCATATGTGGTCTCCTTTCAACTGCTTGACCTCTTCAAGCGAAAGTCCTGAAATATTAACGATTTCTTCTAAAGCATATTTTCCAGCCGCCAGCATACGGAGCGCAACTTCCTTCATTCCTTCTTTTAATGTCTGATTTCTCATATCTTCCATCGCTTTGCACATGATTAAAATGCCCTCCTTACTTTCTTTGAAAAATCTTACTCTGTCCGCCAGTGTTTCATAATACATGTCTGCCGCATTCGTACATGAAAAATCATGCATAAGTTTCCCAATTGGAGTATCTCCACGGTAAGCACCGTTTACATACAATATGTGCGAACCATCTTCAAACTTTTCATTTGTTCCCAAAAAACAACGCTCAATCTGATATAAAGGCAATCCTTTTCCCATCACGTCATGTTCCGTAATAAAGATTACCCATGTTTCCGGCAGCCGGTCAAAATCCTCTCCTTTTTTCAAAAGGTGTGCATCCATCATGCTGCTATTATATCTTGCTCTCTTTCTTCCGGCTCCCTTATCTGACCGCTGCACTTCCACATTTAGTTTCGCCCCTGTACTGTCTGTTGCCAAAATGTCCAATCGAACGGAACGGTTTAGCAGATTTTCTACGAATACCTGCGTTTGGACATCCAACACCTTTAAGTCTGGCTTCGCAAGTACAATTTGCAATACCAGTTCTGTACTTGCCGTATCTCCTCCAAAGCACTTCGTTAAGAAATCGTCGTCAAGCAGACGAAACCCTCTTATCCTCTGCAAATCCTTCTGATGCTCCCGCTCTGTCTGCTCCGTTCCTCCCAATCTCCCCATCTGATTTTCCCCTTCGTTTTCGTACCTCCATACTACCATAAACAATTTGATTTTACAAGCTGGATGGCAACAATAAAATATGCCCTAAATATGATTCCAAAACTATAATAAAACCATGTTTCGGGAATCATTTAGAGCATATTTCACCATAAATAACCGTATCCGTTTCAAAACACTCTGTCAATCCACCGTCATATGTCAGTCAAAATCAAACTTTGTAAACCGCTGCGCCATCGCACGGTAGCGGAAGCGCACCATCTCATTCTTCTCAAGCACGTCCGCCTCTTTTCCGGTGTACTGGCAGCGAATACAGTAGAACTCATCCTTTTCCTTATCGTAAAACATATCAATATCCAAATCCCTCATAAAGCACGAAGGACATCTATAATTTAGTTTGCCTTTTCTACCTTGAGACATGTCGCAAATACCTCCTTATTCTTGAGCGTGGTTGTATAGCCTAATGTAAGCATCGGTGAGAATGCATAGCCTTCCTTCACATAGCCCGTGAAGTCTTTTCCCTGCGCGGAAAGCGATACCTTCGTTTCAATCGGAGGAATTACTGCCGATACCTCCTTCGCGCCCGCAAGGCTTTCTTCCCTGCACTTATATGCGTAGGTAATCGTCTTTGTCTCCTGCTCTCCCGCACAGCACAACGTAATGCCGTTCATATCCTCCGAATACTCCGTCGTGCCGTAGCAGCATACGATATACTCGTTTATCTCTACCTCTGCGTCAGGCTTCGACATCTCTAAGATATTGCGTTCAATCCTGATGTCCGAACTGCCTTCCTCAAAAAGAATCCTTGACTGCAGCTTCACCGTCAAATCATAAAATTCAATATCAACCGGATCAAGCGTCAGAATGCGCGTTTTCCCTTGTCCGTCGGCGTTCGGCTCCTCCGAGAAGTGCGCCTTTGTACGGCATAAGCAAAGGTCAACTTCCTCGCCGTTGTAGCAGACTTTCGCGCTTCTGACCGTACCCTCACCCGCATAATGCGTAAAGTATCCTGCCCTGTACTTTTCCTGAATCAGGAACGGATAAGACGCATCCCAAACATGCTTTGTTCCGATACCTGTTTTCCACTCAAGCTTTGCCGCATACGGGCGCAAATCCACAATCGCGCCGCCCTGATCCATATTGACGCACGCTCTCATAAACGGGTCGCAGTACCAAAAAAGCTGTTTGTCTGAACCGTATAAAATATCTCTCCAAAGCGCACATTCCGGCTCCGTATAAACGCCCTTTGTCACGCCCTTCTTTTCCCTGTAGTAATCCGCAAACTCGGACATTGTCATGTCTGTGAGCTTTCCCTCCTTTTTGAGCTGTCCGTAATACGCGCAGCCGTCCTCATAGGACTTCAACAAAAGCTCATACGGCGCCTCCCAACGTCCCATCTTGTTCATCCAGCCGGGTCCTACAAACATCATATTGTAGGCATATCCGTTGTTGTACTTCTCCAAATCCCTGTACTGGTCAATCAGATTGTACATATAAGGAAACTCCCATGTCTTGGAGTCATAAATCATGCCGCGCAAAACGTTCTGCGGATGTGTTCCGAAGTTCGAGCCGTTTCCGTCATAGCACGCAATCAAATCCCTCGACAAATGCGGAATTGCCACAATGCCTGAATCCTCCGCCTCGTTTGCCGCCGGTGCGTGTGTATTCTGCTTGGAGGGAATCCACGGCGCCCACGGACCGCCGTCCATAAAGGTATACCATGAATTATTGCAGGTGTGATATGCTTTTGGCCCCTCCTCCCAGCAAGTCGCTACGGCGCATTTTACCATCGGATACTTGCTCTTTATGTAATTGGTAAGGTCCGCATCCATATAGTAGGAACCTGTTGACTCCGGATAAAAACCGAACCGCTCATAAAACTTGCCGAACACATCGTCAACAATGGACATTTTGTCCTCCATCGAGAACATCCAAATACAAAAATCCTTTGTCTTATACTTCTCGCGGAACTCCGTACACGGAAGCCCCAACAGCGTGAGCGCAATCTCATCGCCGTAAGTTTCGTGATGCTCCTTTGCAATCGCAACCGCCTCATCATTAAACAGACTTGCGTATGTCATCTGAATCGTCGTCTTTAAACCGTTTTTGTGCGCGCATTCCTGCTGTGTCTTAAAAATATCGAGCGACTCCGTAAGAAGCGCTTTTCTTCCAATATCCTCTGTCTTTCCATGCCCTGTCACCTTTTCCGCATACTCTGGAACCATTTCCGGGCGGTGGATAATATTAACCACAAATTGATCCACTGTTCTTCCTCCTTCTATCATTCTTGCCATCAATTCACGATAGCTTATAGATGAAGTATAGCATTTCTGTCTGTTTTTTGTAGCCAATATCCGTTAATTTTCGTGCAATTTCAACCATTACCGGTTTTACCAACCTTTTAATGCGGAAATCTTATACTCTGCAAGCTTGCGTTCATGGCTGTCCGGACGTTTTTTCCACTGATAGGGCGATGTACCCACGATGCGCCGGAAATTACGGTTAAACGTCGAGGGTGTGACAAATCCGACCTTTCCCGCCACCTCCTCCATGCTAATGTCCGTCTTGTCAATCAGCTCACATGCCTTTCGGATACGTACAAAATTCACATATTCCACCGGCGTCATATTCATCTTTTCCTGAAAAATGCGCCGGAAATGTGTTTCGCTCATGTGGCAGACCTCCGCAAGATCCGCAATGCGGAATGCGTTGGGATAATTGGCATCCACATACTCAATCGCCCGCTCCAGCTGCAGGCTTCCGTTTCTAATCAAGGTACGGTTTACCTCTTTATTGTTAAAACGCGCAATCTCAAACACAAGTGCATAAACCATTCCCCGCACACACTCCAAATGATGCTCGCCCTTGTGCCGCATCTCATCAAACACCGCACGCACCAGCGCCGCAAGCACCGGATTTTCCTGCGCATGCACAAAAAATGCCCTGTCATTTACCGCTTCCAAAACAGCACGTATTTCCTGCGGCGTCTTGCCGCAGTCTTTCAGAATTTCCGCGGGATTTATGTAAATCCACTCCCAATAAGCAATAACCTCCGTATCACTTCTTGTAACATGCAGAAAATTTGCCGGAATACACGATACCATCTGCTTCGCAAAACGATAATGTTCCTCCTCTATCACCAAATCGCCGGCGCCGTAATGACAGTACCCAATTTCAAAAAGATTATGGAAGTGCATATTGTTAATATTTTCACCATATATCTGTTTCCATTTATCGCCAATTAACACAAGCGCAGGCTTATCATTCGAAAGCTCATAAAATCGAAATTCCGCAGATTCCTTCTTTTTCTTGGACATATCAATCCTCCCTGCGTGTTTCTTTCTCTCACATACAATTCCCGCTTCTATGGCTGTATGCTGTCAATAAAGCGCATAAATGCTGCCTGCCCATTCTCGTCCCGCTTGTATACCCCCGCATGTTCCAATACCTTGCCAAAGACAATTCCGACCTCTTTTTGCAAAATTTCCATGATATTTTCTTTCGTCACATTCTCATACTTTGGCAAAATTGTATCCACCCAGTCCGCATGTTTTTCCAGCGCCTCGTCAGCGCGAATATCCGCTTTTTCCATAATCGCATCCGCAAGAAGCTCCAGCTCCGACTTTAGCCGCGACGGCAATACTGCAAGACCCATAACCTCAATCAGACCAATGTTTTCCTTTTTAATATGATGCAGCTCGGCATGCGGGTGATAAACGCCAAGCGGATGCTCCTCGGTTGTGATATTGTTGCGCAGAACCAAATCCAGCTCATAATTCTGCCCGCGTTTTCTTGCAATCGGCGTAATCGTATTGTGCGGTTCTCCGTCCGTCTCGGCAAAAATAAACGCCGCTTCATCCGTATAACCTCTCCACTTTGTTAAAATAAGATCAGCCAGCTCAATGATACGGTTATAATCCGCGTGGGAAAGACGTATCACCGACATCGGCCACCGGACAATTCCTGATTGAACATCCTCAAATCCCTTTACGCTAAACGATTTCTCCACGGGCGCCTTCGCCATTGCAAACTCATAATTTCCCCCCTGAAAATGGTCATGGCTTAAAATGGAACCGCCGACAATCGGCAAATCCGCGTTCGATCCGACAAAGTAATGTGGAAACTGCTCCACAAAATGAAAGAGCTTGACAAACGTATCATGATTAATTTTCATCGGAATATGGCGTGAGTTAAATACAATGCAGTGCTCATTGTAATATACATAAGGAGAATATTGGAATCCCCACTGATTTCCCTGAATTACTACGGGAATAATCCTGTGATTCTGTCTTGCGGGATGGTTTACCCGTCCTGCATATCCCTCATTTTCCATGCAAAGCTGACACTTGGGGTATCCGCTCTGCTTTGCATTTTTCGCCGCTGCAATTGCTTTGGGGTCCTTTTCCGGCTTTGACAGATTGATTGTAATGTCCATCTCGCCATAGTCCGTCGCCGCCTTCCATTTCATATCGCGGGCAATGCGGTAGCGTCTGATATAATCCGTATTTTGGCTGAACGCATAATACCAGTCCGTCGCCGCCTTTGCGCCCTGCTCCTCATAAATCCGGTCAAACGTATAAATCACATCCGACGGGCGCGGCACAAGCCTTCCCATAATCTTTGTGTCAAACAAATCCCGGTACACAATGCTGTCATCAGTCATCAGGTTATGTTCCCAAGCATAATCGAGCATTTCCTTGAGCAATCCTTCCAAATTAAAATCTGCCGGATTCGTGATTTCCGGAAGACATTCCGGCTCCTCATAATCCTCAATGCCAAACAGCTCCAACAGGCTGTTAATGGTGTAAATTCTGTCCGTTTCATCCAAAAGTCCGGCTGCAATACCGTATTGCACCAGTTCGGCAATATTTTTCGTAATCATGATATTTTCCTCCATTCTATTTTGGCTGATATTCCTTGATTGTCCGAAGCGCGGGCAGCGCGTTTCCGTCATAATCAAAGAGCGCCTGATTTGCCCATTCGTTTCCGCATGGTCCTTTTTCTTTCATATACACAAGCGACGGTTCCGTTGCCCAGCCGCTGCCTTGTACCGGAAGCCACGCCGGCTCCCAATAGAAAAAGCCCCTGCCTTTGTGTTCAGGTACGTTTTCCAACGTCTGCAAAAAGGCTTTCATAAATTCGGACTGTCCCTCCTTTGTCATGGCAAACGGCACCTTTTCGCAAAGCTCAGGCTTCGTTGCCATACCTTTACGTTTATCGGGCGCAAGTTTTTCATAATCAATGTAGTCCTCCACGGTATGCCCCATTGACACTTCGGCAACAATCAATTCTTTTTTGTAACGCACCGCAATATCATTCATATTGTTTGCGAGATCAGAAAGCGTTCCATGCCAAAACGGATAATATGAAAGTCCGATAATATCAAAGTCCTCACCTTTATTTTTATGGATATACTCGTCAAACCAGTTGCGGTAAAGCTCATTCTTTCCGCCATTGTCCAAATGAATCATAATCTTTGCCGCCGGACACGTTTCTCTCACCGCCCTGACGCCTGCGCTCACAAAACGCGCAATATTGTCATAATGCGGTACTTGTCCTTCCGGCCAAAGCAGACCGTTTGTCAGCTCATTTCCGACCTGAACCATATCGGGCGCTGCGCCGTCCCGGACAAAATCAGTCAGCGTTTGTTTTGTAAAGTCGTAAACCGCCTGTTCTAACTGCGCGGCACTGTACCCCTCCCACGCCTTGGGCTTGCGCTGTTTGCCCGGGTCGGTCCAACAGTCGCTGTAATGAAAATCAAGCAAAAATCCAAGTCCTGCTGCCTTCACGCGCTTTGCCATGCGAAGCGTCGCGGCATAGTCGTTGTTTCCTGCGCCGTAAGGCTCGCCCTCCGGCGATTTGGGATCGTTCCAAAGGCGCAGGCGTATGTAATTTACACCATAACGTTTGAGGATTTCAATTAAATCCCCCTCCTTACCGTCATCATAAAATTTTGCGCCAAGCCGTTCGATTTCGTCGAGTGACGAGATGTCCATTCCCTTGATATAATCCAAATAATCCAACATGATACCCTCCGTTCCTTGGTTTTATTCTTGTTTTTATTTTAACAATTACAGATTAATTCGTAAATAATATTTTATTCAAATCCATCAAATTTTTTATTTCATAATCAATATGCAGTCCTTTTGTGTTACGCTCCTCTTGGGGATTATACCAACAGCACACAATCCCCGCATTATTGCCGCCCTGCATGTCGCTTGTGAGCGAGTCGCCGACAATGACAATCTCATCTTTCTGATATGTTCCGATTTTTGCAAGAATACCGAAAGTACATTCGAAAAATCCGATATTCGGTTTCTGCACACCGATTTCATCCGAAATCACCGCACCGTCAAGCAATGTATCAAATCCGGACGCGGCCAGCTTCCTTCTCTGCGCCGCAAGCGTCCCGTTTGTCACGGCAAGCTGCACAAATCCCTGTTCCTTCAATTCCTCTACAAGCGTCTTTACATTATCGTTAAAAAAAACTTTATCGCCCAGTCGAATCTGATATTCTTCGTTAAACAGCTGCGCTTTCTCCAAAGGAAGTCCCTCGTTCTCAAAGAATTCACGGAACCTTCCGATTAACACTTCCTGTTTCGTAATCTCGTTGCGCTCAAGGCGCTCCCAGTATTTTGTGTTAATCGCAGCGTATCGCTCAACCATCGCGTCCGTGCATTCTCCCATTTCTAAAACGGAAAAGCATTTTTTCATGGCATAATTCTCTGCCTGTCCGAAGTCCAAAAGTGTTCCGTCAATGTCCCACAATATCACTTTAATCATTGCTTTATCTCCTATTATAATATATTCACCCTATGAATCATCATATCATATCGTTAAAAACAATTCTATCATTTTTCTTTTTACGGTTCCTTTATGAAGTTCACAAATTCATCACAATTAGATAACATTTAAAACACAAATTGGGTTTATATTATGAATATCAGCAGGAAAACAAAATTTTTAAAATTAATAATAGGAAAACAAAAAGGAGCGAATAATTATGTACGATAACAATGAAAACTTTCCACAGCAGTCAAACAGCACTTCCCAAAACGGCGGGTACCAGGAATACTACTACAACGCCGGCGCCAGCTACAGTCAGCCCGCGGATGCCAATGCTGGCAAAAAAAAGAAAAAAAGCGGTTTCGGAAAAAAGGCAGTTTCCGTCGTATGCCTGGGACTTGTCTTTGGCGTGACGGCAGGCGCGGTATTCAGCGTTCCAGCCTACCTAAGCGTCAAGGAATTAAATCAGGCAAGAGCTGCGCTTGAGCAGGCACAATCACAGACGGACAGCGGCGCTTCGGGGACGCAAAACTCCTCGTCTCTTTCCACGACGACAAACGGACTTACGACCTCCAATGCAGCATACGCAGGAAACCAGATTGACGCAAATATTGCGGAAATCGCAAAAAACTGTCTGCCAAGCGTCGTTTCCATAACCAATAAGGGTGTTACGGAAGTCCAAACATTCTTCGGCAAGTACCTAAAGGATACAGAAGGCAGCGGTTCCGGTATCATTATCGGCGAAAACGACACAGAGCTTTTAATTGTCACAAACTACCACGTTGTATCCGGCGGCACCGAGCTTACCGTTGTGTTCAGCTATGACGAGGACAGCGACGACCCTTCTATCGTTACCGCAAAAATCAAAGGATACGACGCCGACAAGGACTTGGCGGTAATCGCTGTTCCCTTAAGCGAAATTACTGATGAAATGCGTTCCCAAATCAAAGTCGCAACCATCGGAAACTCCGCTGACCTTGAGCTTGGTCAGGAGGTTGTGGCAATCGGTAACGCACTCGGTTACGGCCAGTCCGTGACAACCGGTATTATCAGTGCCTTAAACCGTGAAGTAACGGTTTCCGACGACAACGGCGGCACGATTACCAACAAGCTCATTCAAACCGACGCCGCAATCAATCCCGGCAACTCCGGCGGTGCGCTTTTAAATATGAACGGCGAGCTGATTGGCATCAACTCCGTCAAGGTTTCGTCAAGCTCTGTCGAGGGTATGGGCTATGCAATCCCGATTTCGGACGTGCAGTCGATTATCGAGGAGCTGATGCTCAAGGAAAGCCGCGATGTGGTTTCCGAATCGGCACAGGGTTATCTTGGCATCAGCGGAATCGACGTACCGTCAGAGGTATCCGAGGCGTATGACCTGCCGCTTGGCGTCTTTATCAATAAAATTTACGACAACTCGCCTGCAGCAAATGCCGGACTTTCTAAGAGCAATATCATTATCAAGTTTGACGGTCAGACAGTCAAGACAATGAATGACTTACAGACGCTGCTGACCTACTACCGCGCAGGCGAAACGGTTGATGTGATTGCTATGGTTGCGGGCGCGGACGGTTACACGGAGAAAACCTTTACGTTGATGCTCGGCGCAAAGGACATTTTCGGCGATGATGCTGTTACGCCAAACGATGACGCTTCGGACAAGAAAAACGAGCAGGAAATCGAAATCCCCAACGGCGAATATTTTGACCCGTTCGAATTCTTTTGGTCAATGCCGTAAATTACAATACTTCCCCTATCAAAAAATGCAAACCGCTTTCATGGTTTGCATTTTTTGTATATTATTATCTTTGTATGTTAATATCCTGTAATCAGCCTAATTTGCTAAGCTCCACAGCCGTCTTTGCGGCAAGTGCGGCATTGTTGAATACAAGCTGGATATTGGAGTCAAGGCTGTCGCCTCCCGTAATCTCCTTAACCTTCGCAAGCAAAAACGGCGTCGTATCTTTTCCATGAATTCCCTGCTTTCTGCTCTCCGCAATCGCCTCGTCAATCGCCTTATTAATCACATCAGGGTCCATTGAATATTCTTCGGGAATCGGATTTGCAACAAGCATTCCGCCCTTTAAGCCGACCTTCTGCTTTACGTGGAACGCTGTCGCAAGCTCAAGAGGCGTGTCCAGCTCATAATCAACGCCGAAGCCGCTCTTTCTCGTGTAGAACGCGGGCAGCTCCTTCGTGCCATAGCCGATCACAGGCACACCCTTCGTCTCAAGATATTCGAGCGTCAGTCCCAAATCCAAAATAGACTTCGCGCCGGCACAAACTACCATAACGGGCGTCATTGCAAGCTCCTCAAGGTCCGCCGAAATATCCATTGTCGTCTCCGCGCCTCTGTGCACGCCGCCGATGCCTCCCGTCGCGAAGATTTTTATGCCTGCAAGGCTTGCGATAATCATCGTCGTTGCAACTGTCGTCGCGCCGTCCATACCTTTTGCCACAATAATCGGCAAATCACGTCTTGATACCTTCGGCACGTCATAGCCCGTCTTTCCGAGATGTTCGATTTCGTCCTTCGAAAGCCCTGCCTTTAGCCTGCCGCCGATAATTGCAATCGTCGCGGGAACCGCGCCATTGTCACGAATCACCTGCTCCACCTTCAGAGCTGTTTCCACATTCTGCGGATACGGCATACCGTGTGATATAATTGTGGATTCCAATGCCACGACCGGCTTATTTTGCGCAAGCGCCTCCGCAACCTCGGGTGCAATATCCAAATACTGATTCTTCTCCATACGCGTTAAACTCCTTTTCTTTATATTGTAACTATTTTTATACCATGTTTTTAGACATGGTTCCCTTCCCACTAATCGAGCAGGGTAGATTACTTCCCCTACTCGCCGCGCCGGACGCGGGCAGCTTTAGCTGTATATTTCCTTTCCGCGTCCGTGTGCATTATAAAAGCTCTATTCCCGATCGCTTTTCGACCTCCGCCAAACTCAACATCGGATTGATTGTCAGCTCGCTCTCAATCGTGATACCCGCCGCCGCAATGCCAACCCGCGCCATTTCCCGCAGGCTAAGCCGCTTTGTAAAGCCAAGCGCCAGCCCTGCCATAAACGAATCGCCTGCGCCGGTTGTACTGACCGCCTTTATCGCCTCGACCTCCAAAAGGAACTTTTCGTTCTCGTTCGCACAGTAGACGCCCCGCTCGCCGAGCGTAATAAATACATTTTTCACACCTTTCCTTAAAAGCGCTTCCGCCGCCTTTTCCAAGTCCGCATCGTCTGAAATCGAAACGCCGCTTAACACCTGCGCCTCGTGTTTATTGGGCGTAACGGCATAGAGCTTGTCGAGCACCGGCAACAGCTTCTGCGCCTTTTTCCCGGAAACAGGATCGGCAAAAACAGGCGATTTGCTCTTTTCGCAAATACATTCGACGGTCCGTGCAGGAATGTTCGTGTCAATCACTACAATTTTCCCGCGGTTTATAAGCTCAAGTTTATTTTGTATATATTCCGGCGTGATGTGCTCGTAAATTCTCATATCCGAAAGCGCAAGCTTCATGTCGCCGTCCTGGTCCGCAATATATAAATAGGTAGAGGTACTTTCGTTCGCAATGCGAACGCTGTCCTGCAGCTCAATGCCAAGCTCCCTGCAGCTCTCCGCTAACTGTCCGGCATACACATCGTCCCCCATCGCGGTCACAAGCTTGACATCAAGTCCTAAAAGGCGCATATTATGGGCAATGTTTCTCCCCACTCCGCCCAGCGAAAGAACGGTTCTTCCGGGATTGGAATCCCTGTCTACAAGCGCCGCGTCGGGCACTCCGCCAATATCAATATTTGCTCCTCCGATTACCGTACAGTAGCTTGGACCGTTCGTCACATAGCCTTTTCCCAAAATATAACCTTTTTTCATCAGATTGGAAATGTGTACTGCTGCCGACGAGCGGGCAATTCCCGCCTTTGCCGCCAGTTCCTCCTGCGAAATCATGGGGTTTTCCACGATCCATTGAAAAATCTGTGCCTCTCTGTTCGTCATAAACGCTCCTCCTGCGTGTGCACTTACCAAATTTTTCTACACTTTTGTTTATTATGCTGAATTTTTATCTGTTTTTTTATCTATTCTTACTATAACATTAACAAAATCCTATGTCAACGTGTTCATGCATAATCAGTTATTGTTCCCTCCGGTATGGTATCTGCAATCACTTTTCCTGTGTACAAACAAAGATTGATTTGCTATAATTATCATAAACCAAATTCAGACGAAAAGAAAGAGCAAGAACGGAGGATTTCTATAAAATGAGCAAGAAAAAAGCAGTTGTCGCATTAGGTCATGATGCACTTGGTTCTACCATTGTGGAACAGCAAGGCGCGGTACGCAAAACGGCGAAAGCGCTGGCGGACTTGTTGGAGGCGGGCTACCAGCTTACGATTACCCACAGCAATGGTCCTCAGGTCAGTATGATCCACAAGGCAATGACCGAGCTGCGCCGCATCTATATCGACTACACGCCTGCCCCAATGTGTGTGTGCTCCGCAATGAGCCAGGGATACGTGGGCTATGATATTCAAAATTCCCTCAAATCGGAGCTTTTAAAGCGCGGCATTTCAAAGCCCGTCAGCACCATCCTGACGCAGGTAACGGTAGATCCCTACGACGAGGGTTTTTATGAACCGAAAAAGGCAATCGGACGGTACATGTCCAAAGACGATGCCGATATTGAAATAAACAAGGGCAATTATGTCATTAAGCAGGACGACGGCTACCGCAGAATTGTCGCGGCGCCAAAACCGATTGATATTGTGGAAATCGCGGCAATCAAAACGCTCTCGGATGCAGGTCAGGTCGTAATCGCCTGCGGCGGCGGCGGAATTCCGGTAATTGAGCAGCAGCATATCTTAAAGGGTGCATCCGCCGTAATCGAAAAAGACAGCATCGCCGGAAAGCTTGCGTCCGACTTAAAGGCAGATGAGCTTTTTATCCTGACAAGCGTTGATTATGTCTACCTGAACTTTGGCAAGGAAAACCAAACGCCCATTCAAACCATGACCGTCACACAGGCAAACCAGTATATTGAGCAAGGGCAGTTTGGCGAGACCGATATGCTGCCAAAAATTATGGCGGCAATCGAATATCTTGCGCAGGTGCCAGACGGCAGGGTTATTATTACCTCGTTGGACAAGACTGCCGATGTCATCAACGAAAAAGCCGGAACTGTCATCACGAATTAGTCAGATACCAAGCAGTGAAACAACTATGCTTAATAGGAAAAAGCGCCATGTACCTGAATTGTCATGACGCTTTTTTATCGCTTCGGAACAGCTCACGCACCACAATGAGCATTGCACCGATGATAATTCCAAAATCCGAAAGATTAAACACAACGGCTTCCAACGCATTTTTCAACCTGCCAAGAAGCCTGTTTTTTACGGGCGGAAACCGAAAGGAAACATAATCAACCACGTAATGGCGTTTCAGGCGGTCATAGGTATTGCTGTACGCGCCGCCAAGCAGCATTGCAAGAGCGCCCTTTAAAACTGCATTTCCTTTTACTGTAAGCGCTGCGGCAAATATCCCGCTCATAAAAGCGCTGAACACGAGGGAAAGCGCCGCCACCAAACCTGCCCTGTTTCCTCCAAGGTGAAGCATTGCTCCCGTATTATGGTGTTTTCTGATACAGCATTTCCCGCCTAGTATCGGTTTTTCCGTTCCCTGTGCGACGTGTTTTTCGATGTAATGCTTTATCCCGCTGTCCGCCGCAAAAAGTGACACGAGTGTCATAATATATCTCATGGACCTGCACCTCTTCTCTGCTGCCTGTTTATCTTTAAGCTATCACATACGATGCGGTCCTGTCAATTCTTATCTCTTTAATACTATTTTTTAATCGTCCCCTCAATTACGGTATCGGCTGCATCTGCCGTCGCATTGCCGGGATCTGCGGCGTTTGTTCCGCTCTCCTGCGTTTCGGACGAGGACTCACTGCCTGTACCTGCTCCGTTTTGTCCCGCTCCTGTACCTGTTCCGGCGCCATTAAGATTTCTTATATTAAACTTTCCGTGCAGTCCCATATAAAAATCCTCCAGCGCACCGTTAATTTGGAACTGATTTGACTCTAACGCAGTGATATATTCCTTTACTACCTTACCTAAATTACTGTCCGGATTTGCATCTGCAAATTTCTGGTAATACTGAAGCGACTCCTTGTCCACCACATCGTCCGTCTCACCCTTATAATAATGACCGATGCCCTCCGCGCTGTTGTAGCCGCCGGAAATCGCGTTTGTGGCAATTTCCTCATAGAGCTTTGAAGCCGCGTCCGTGGTCACATGGTTCGGATATTTTTCAAGATGCTTCTCAAACAAAAGCGCGCGTTCCAGCATCTCTGAAAGCGTCATGTTGATAACCTTTCTGTTCTCCTCATCGGACATTGCCATAGACGGCGCCTCATGCTCAAGCTTCATCAAATCCATAAATGCAACCATGTCCTCCGACATATACTGTCTGCTGTCGTTAAGTCCCGTAAAATCAATGTTTCTGATGTCATCGCCAAAGCTTAACAATCCCGAAAAAAAACGCTCCACATCGGCAACGCCCGCGCTGACGATGTTTGTGTTAATATAGTCCATAATACTGTTAGGGTCCGTACCCTCGTCATTAATCATGGCGTCAAAGTCACTGTAATCGCCATTGCCGGAGCCGTCCCCATTTTCCCCGCTGTCTGCATCCGCACCGCTCTCCTGTGTTGCCTGTGAGCTTTGGGTCGTATCCTGTCCCGTAAGCGGGTCCTGATTTTCATTTACTTTGTCTTTCCTGCCGCAGGCAGAAATGGAAAGCGCCACCGCACAGGTTACTGCCGTTACCGCTGCTGCCTTTTTAAAAAAACTTTTCTTCTTTATAACTTTCATAACGATTTCCTCCCTTTTCGTTCTGATATTTTTTGTCAATATCAGCATTTCTCGTTTTTTAGGAAAATATTCATGAGAAAAATGAAAAATGTTGAAATACTTTCAAAATTAGACTAAAATAGAACTATCAGAAAAAAATTAACGTACCACTAAAGGAGGTATTTCATGGAACATAGCAATCCCCTGCTTCACGGCAGCGACAGTACAAACAAATTCATAACCATCGGTGAAATCATGCTTCGCCTGACACCGCCGAACTACGAAAAAATCCGTATGACCGCCAATTTTGAGGCAAGTTACGGCGGAAGCGAGGCAAACATCGCGCTTGCGCTTGCAAACCTGGGTGTAGACAGCACCTTTTTCAGCGTTGTTCCAAACAACAGTTTGGGCAAAAGTGCAGTCCGTATGCTGCGCAGCAACGATGTACACTGTACGCCTGTTATTTTAAGTACGCCGGAAGAGACACCTACACACCGTCTTGGCAGCTACTATCTTGAGACGGGATACGGAATTCGTCCAAGCAAGGTTATTTACGACAGAAAAAACAGTGCGATTACGGAATATGATTTTAGCAAGGTCGACTTGCACGCTTTGTTTGAGGGCTTTACATGGCTGCATTTGAGCGGTATCACACCCGCGCTTGCGCCAAACTGCGCCGAGCTGATTATGAACTGTCTGAAGGTGGCAAAAGAAATGGGACTGACCGTCAGCTTCGACGGAAATTTCCGCAGCAAGCTTTGGACATGGGAGCAGGCAAGAGACTTCTGTACACAGTGCCTGCCTTACGTGGATGTGCTGTTTGGCATTGAGCCTTACCATTTATGGAAGGACGAGGAAAATCATGCCAAAGGCGATGTCAAGGACGGCGTACCTTTGCAGTTAAGTTACGAACAGCAGGATGAAATCTTCCACGCCTTTGTGGAACGGTATCCGAATATCAAATGCATTGCGCGCCACGTCCGCTACGCGCACAGCGGTTCGGAGAACAGCCTGAAAGCATTCCTGTGGTATGAGGACCATACATTCGAAAGCAAACTCTTTACCTTTAATATTCTCGACCGTGTCGGCGGCGGCGACGCCTTTGCGAGCGGACTCATTTATGCGATGATGCACCGCTACAGACCGATGGATATGGTGAACTTTGCGGTGGCAAGCAGCGTGATTAAGCACACGATCCGCGGCGACGCCAATATTACGGACGATGTGGAAAGCATCCGCAATCTGATGAATATGAATTACGATATTAAGCGGTAATATTGGATTTTTCCAATACAGCTTAGAAATGATTTCAGGGAGAAAGCGTTGTATTTTAACAATGCATTCTCCCTGATTTCTTTTTATGGTTCCCGTTTATCCAAGCTCCGCCAAAAACTCAAAAACGCCTGCGATGTTGAGGCTGCCGTAGCCCCATTCGCGGTTCGGATACTCCAAATAATCTTCACGGTCTGCCCCGCGAATCAGATAATTTTTGATTGCCGTGGAATTTACAAAGAGGTCGTTTTGGTTCACTACCGCCCACTCCAAAAGCTGCGCGCAGCCGCCTGCAGTGATTGCCGCCGAAATGCTTGTGCCGTTCCCCGGACCAAACGGCGTGGAGACATTGACGCCCGGCGCCGCTATATCGGGTACAATCATGCCATTTTTCCCAAAACCGCGTCCCGACGAAGGCGCGATACTGACATTGGAGGACTGGTAATTTGACACTGTAATGGTGCCTTCGGCGTAAGCCGGCTCCGTGATGGTCGTCTGCGGACTTGCCTCGAGAAAATACGTATCGGATGACAGAAACTGTGAAATCGGCAGCCAAATGTCAAAACAGCCGCCTGCCACGTTTCCCGCCGAATTGACCCGGATGTTCCAAACGCCCGCCGTCGGCTCAATAAACCGGAATCGGATGAGTTCCGCGCCCGAAGTATGCTCCACCCAAAAATATTCAATGATAATCCGCGTCTTTTCAAACACAAAGGTAAATTCCTGCGGCTGGGGACTGCGCGGATTGCTCCAGCGAATTCCCTCTCCGCCGGGCGTGCGCACCGTCACGTTGTAATAATACGGCGCTTCTCCCCACAAATCCATGACAAACCCCCGCTCATCCTCGCCAACGCGCAGCTGCACGTCCTTGTATGCCTCGCGCATACTCATCTCGGCATGAAAATGGTGGGATGTGTTGCCCTCGTTTCCCGCAGGCGTTACAATCACCTGACTTTTCTTGTAGCTTAACGTGTTCAGATATGTCGCAAGCGTGCCGGAACCCGCATGGTCGCCCAAGCTTGTTCCCAAGCCAAAGCAGATTACAAGCGGCGTGTACAGTACCTGTGAGAACTTTTGAAGGTATTGCAGCGCCTGCAAAATATCCGTCTCGGAATAACAGGGCACCCCCTCCGGAATTTTATAGTATTCCCTAAGATAGGGTTTAATTTCCTTGAGCTTTACCATGACAATCCGCGCATCGGGAGCCGCTCCGATAAAGTTTCCGTTTGCAATCGGGCTTCCCGCCGCCACTGCCGCCAGCTCGCTTCCATGCCCGTTTGCGTCCGTACTCGGCACAATCGAAAACGGGTCGTCGCTTTGCAGCGCCGCGTTGATGTCCTCCTGCGTATATTCGGAGCCGTATTCAAACCCGTCGGGAAGCTTTCCTGTCTGAATGGTCTGATCCCATATGGCAAGAATCCGGCTGTTTCCCGCCATATCGCGGAAAACCTCATCCTGATAACGGATGCCTGTATCGATAAAGCCGATTGTGACATTTTTTCCGGTCAGATTGAGAGGCGGTCTCTGCACAGAAAGGATACCCACATCCGCAAGGCTGAGCGTATTCAGGTCCACGCCGCGTTCCTGCTGGTCCACCTGAACCAAGCCGTAGCATTTGGGAATAAACGAGTAGGATGCTTTTGAAAAGCGCAAATCCGGCAAATCGCTCCGCTTAATATAAAAAAGCTGTAAATCTTCGTTAATAATATGATTGCAGTAATCAACCGGTCTTTCATATTCATATTCATCAGGCAGTACAAAATTTACCACCAAATCGGCATATTCGTTCGATAAAATGCGTTCTCTGCAAGTCACTGCTTTACCCCTTTTTTAGGTAATTGTTATAATTTATGCCGTTTGTTCGCAAAACGTGTCTTTCTCATCGTTTTTTTTCCGCAATCGCTTTTCTCAACGCATTGAGTACCCGCTTTTTGTCGGCGCTCCAGTCCGGCGCAATCAGCTTTGCCTTATCCGCGTCCCCCGTCATGCGGTGTATCACCATACCCGGTGGGAGTATCGCAATGCAGTCCGCCACCAAATCGACATACTCCCCCATCTCTAACGTCCGAAACTTCCCTTGCAAATATTCCTGCTCCAAATCCGTTCCCTTAATCACATGCAGTAATTGCAGTTTGATTCCGTCCGCGCCGCTGTTTCCTACATAGGAAACCGTTTCTTTCATTTCCTCTTTTGTTTCATACGGAAGCCCGAGTATCACATGGACAATCACCTGCAATCCTGCTTCTTTTAGTTTCCGTACTGCCTCGTCATAGACAGCAAGCGCATATCCCCTACGGATATACCGGGCTGTTTTCTCATGAATGGTCTGCAAGCCAAGCTCCACCCAAACAGGTTTTCGCTTATTAAGCTCTTTCAGCAGCCAAATGACTTCATCAGGCAGACAGTCCGGTCTTGTCGCAATCGAGAGCGCAGCCACCTGCGCGTCGGACAGCGCCTCCTCATAGAGCGCGCGCAGCTGCTCCGCTGGCGCATACGTATTGGTAAATGCCTGAAAATACGCGATATACTTTGCACCGCGATACTTCTGCGCAATCTGCTCTTTTCCGCGCGCGAGCTGCTCTGTAACAGAAAGCGTACGGCACTGTGCAAAATCGCCGGAGCCTTGCCCTGAGCAGAAAATACAGCCTCCCGTCCCAAGCGTTCCGTCTCTGTTTGGGCAGGTAAATCCACCGTCCAGTGCAATTTTATAGACTTTTTCCCCAAAGGTATCCTTCAGATATTGATTGAGTGCATAATATTCCATGCGCTCAGACCTCGAATGCCGTCTTTCTTCCCTCAATAAAATCCTTCGCGCACAGCAGTGAATTTTCCACCATGTTTGCTACTGCCTCGTCCGTGTAGAATGCCGTGTGCGGCGTTACAAGAACATTAGAATACGATTTCAGTATCGCAAGCTGCGGATTGTTTAACGGCTCGCCCACACGGTTAAAATAGTAAAGCCCGCTCTCCTGCTCAATCACGTCAAGTCCTGCAAAGCCTACCTTTCCGCTCTCGATTCCGTCAATCAATGCCTGCGTGTCAATCAGCGCGCCTCTCGCACAGTTTACCAAAATCACACCCTGCTTCATTTTATCGATCGCAGCCTTGTCAATCATATGATAATTGTCGTTTGTAGAAGGCGCATGCAGCGAAATAATGTCGCAGTCCGTGAAAATTTTATCAAGCGATGCGTACTCCGCATTTTCGCGCACTTCGTCGCTCTCATATATGTCATATGCAAGGATTTTGCAGCCAAAACCTTTTAAATGCGCGATTACGGTCTTCCCGATTTTCCCCGTACCGATAATTCCAACGGTACAGTTTGGAAGCTCTTTTCCGATTTTTCCCTTCAAGGTAAAGTCCTGCACTGCCGCCGTGTTCATGATATGCTTGATTTTACGGCAGCCCATTAACATCAGCATAATCGTATAATCCGCCACGCTGGAAGGCGAATACGTAATGTGAATAACACCCATGCCGACGCTTTTGGCATATGCATAATCAATATGGTCATATCCGATTGTGCGCGTGGCAATGCACTTTACGCCAAGCGCCTTCCAGCGGTCTATCATTTCTTTATCGATAACCGTCGTAATGATGTTAACCACGTCATAGCCTTTGGCATAGTCAAGGTTTTCCATGCAAGGCGTTTCGTTTGTGTACGCCCATTCCACCTGATATTTCTCACAGAACCGCTCAAAATCCGGCAGCTCGTCAAAACCGCGCATGCTGTATACGTATACTTTCATTTGCCATTTGTCCTCCGTTTCTCTATCTAATGTTGATATAACATCAGTATAGCATATTTCAACCGTTTTTCCACTTGTTGCACCTTAAAAAATACTTTATGCACCTTGACCGCCGTTTTAGAAAGTGTTATTATTTTAACAACTGAGGATTTTCCCTTAATTTCCAACAAAAAAGACATTTAGAATGGAGGATTTCAAATGAGTAAAGGATTTCAGGATTTGCTGAAAAAAGTCTACGAATGTGACCGCAAGACCGTTGCCGTTGCCGTTGCGGAAGATGAGCCGGTGCTTGAGGCAGTGAAGGCTGCAAAGGAGAAAGGCATTGCCGACGCAATTTTAGTTGGTGACGAGACAAAAATTAAGGAAATTGCCGCTTCCATGAATATGGATTTGGCTGGCTTTGAGATTATCAACGAGCCGGACCATGTACAGGCGGCGCTTACGGCTGTCAAGCTTGTTCACGACGGCAAAGCGGATATGTACATGAAGGGACTGATTGATACCAAAAATTTCTTAAAGAGTGTTTTGGATAAGGAAGTCGGACTTCGTACCGGCAGGGCGCTCTCGCATGTATGTGTGTTTGAAATCAAGGGCATTGACCGCCTGTTGTTCCTATCGGACGTTGCGTTTATGACGTATCCCGAATTGGAAGACAAGGTTGCAATTATCAACAATACGGTTGAGGTCTGCCACGCGTGCGGTATCGCAAATCCGAAGGTTGCGCCGGTTGCCGCTGTCGAGGTTGTCAATCCCAAGATGCCTTGTACGGTTGACGCTGACGAGCTTGCAAAAATGAACGCCGAGGGTAAAATCACGGGCTGTGTGATTGACGGACCGCTCTCTATGGATATGGCGATTGACAGCGCTGCTGCTGCGCACAAGGGCGGCACGGACAGAAAGATTGCAGGTGACGCGGATGTGATTCTCTTCCCGGATATTCACGCCGGAAACCTTGTGTACAAGGTGCTGACACATCTGTGTGACGTGAAGAACGGTAACATTTTAACGGGTACTGCCGCGCCTGTTATCCTGACATCACGTTCCGATTCGTTTGAGGCTAAACTCAATTCCATCGCGCTTGCGGCTGTTGTTGCGGAATCGATGAAAAAATAAGCATGGACTTCTTTCTTGAACTGCTGGCAGACGGTGTCGGTGATGCTGCCGATTACCTGATAAACAAAAAGATAGACGAACATTTTAACAGGAGGAATCATATTATGGCAATCAAAAGTCTGATTATTAACCCCGGCTCTACTTCCACAAAAATCGGCGTTTTTGAAGATGAAACGTTATTGTTTGAGGAAACCTTACGGCATTCCACGGAGGAAATTTCCCAGTATGCCACGATTGTTGACCAAAAGGATTTCAGAAAGAAAATTATTACGGACTTGTTAGCGGAAAAGAACTTTGACATCAAATCGCTGAACGTTGTAGTTGGACGCGGCGGCATGTTAAAACCCATTCCGGGCGGCACTTATGCCGTAACGGATGCGCTGCTTGCCGATTTAAAGGCAGGCGTTCAGGGACAGCATGCTTCCAACCTCGGCGGCATTCTTGCACGGGAAATCGGTGATTCCATCGGCGCTCCCTCTTATATCGTAGACCCTGTCGTTGTCGATGAACTGATGCCGACTGCACGGTATTCGGGCGTGCCTGAGCTTCCGCGTGTCAGCGTATTCCACGCGCTGAACCAAAAAGCAGTTGCAAAGCGTTACGCAAAGGAAAGCGGAAAAGCTTACGACACGCTTCGTCTGATTGTGGTACATATGGGCGGCGGCGTTTCTGTCGGCGCACACGAAAACGGAAAGGTAATTGACGTATTTAACGCACTCGACGGCGACGGCGCATTCTCACCTGAGCGTGCGGGCGGCGTACCGAGCGGCGCATTGATTAAAATGTGCTTTTCCGGAAATTACACGGAAAAAGAAGTTTACTCCAAGATTGTAGGCAAGGGAGGATTTAACGCATACCTTGGCACAAACGACATGCGTGAGGTCTCAAAGCTTGCCGACGAAGGAAACGCAAAAGCAAAGGAAGCAAAAGAGGCGTTCCTGTTACAGGTATCAAAGGACATCGGTTCTATGGCATGTGTTTTGAGCGGAAAGGTTGACCAGATTATCGTGACAGGCGGTATCGCATATGCAGCAGATGTCGTTGCCGCTCTGAAAGAGCGTGCCGAATGGATTGCTCCGTTTACCGTATATCCCGGCGAAGACGAGCTTCTTGCGCTTGCACAGGGCGCGCTGCGCGTGATGAACGGCGAAGAGAAGGCAATGGATTACTAATTCTTTGGAACAATTGAGTATGAGACGGTGATTAACCGCCGTCCTCTAAAAGCGCCGGACATACGGTTCACGTATCCGGCGCTTTTAATATCTCTCTAAATGAAACGCGTCAAATGCTTCAAGGTAACGGCTTACATCATGGAATTCATTTTCAGCGCAGTATAGAGAATGACCGCCTCCTTAAACTTTCTTGGATTAAATCCGGTCTCTTTCCCGATTTTGTCCAGCTTGTACTGTAATGTATTTTTATGCAGATACAATTGTTCGCAGGTTTCCTTTAAGGACATATTTGTAGAAAAGTAAATTTTCAACAGCTCTTTTTCGTCGGCTGATAAGACTTGGATTGTTTTCTCCAAAAAATACTCCTTAACATCACCTGTTATATTTCCAAGCAACAATTCCAAATCCAGTTCATCATAAACAGCCATGTGCTCCTCTCCAAACAAACTGTTAATCGCAAGCTTTGCAGCTTTATACGAGTAGTGCAGCTTGGACAGCGGCATGGAATTCCCCACCCCGATTTTTATGTTCCAGGCATTTTTCTTTGCCAGCAGTTCAAACAAATAACGCCATCTTTGAAATTCCCTGCCTTCCAATAACAAAATATATTCATTGGGATAATTAAAAGTGTAAAGAGCCGAACTCGTCTGTTCAAATGCGTGATATATATTTTTTTCAATGGAAGCGGCATTGAACGCCGCATTTTCTGATGCCGTATGCGTATCAATCTTAATCAGGATTGTCCTGTAATCCGTTTCAATGCAAATCTGATGACTTTTCAAAAATTCCGTCACATATGGCTGATTGGCATAACCGTTATGAATCAGTTTGCGGATAACGTGATTGATTTGCGTCTTTTGGGTTCGTTCATACGTGTCCAGCTCATGCTCCCGCAAAATCAATGTTGTCAGTTTCTGCGATAAATAGGCATATTTGCGCACCTGCTCCGGGCTCCCCGTAATTCCGATAACGGCGCAGATTTCCCCCTGATACACAAACGGAATATTGACGCCTTTATTGGTTCCAAGAAAGCTATTGTCCGTCTCAACTTCTATCCCTTCCCCGCTTTGGGCGACCTTGTGACCGATTTCATGATAATCTCCAATTCTTTTTTGGTTTGTACTTGCAAAGATTATTCCGTTTGTATCAATAAAATTAATATCATGGTTGCAGACATCCTTGACTGCTTCCACAATCTGCTGCGCTACCGTTCTTTGAATTGTGTGTGGCATTATTATGCTCCTTCTGTTTTGTGGCTATGGTTGCTTCTATGGTAATTATACCAAATATTTTATATTTATTGCAATTATAAATGTTATCTATAACATATTCCTATCTTATTTTTATTGATAAACTAAATTCATCAAAACGAAAAACACAAAACGAAAGGAGAAAAAATGAAAGCAGTTATTGCAATTGATTCACTCAAAGGCAGTTTGTCATCACTTGAAGCAGGCAAGGCAATCAGCGAAGGAATAAGAAAGGCGATGCCAAATGCCGAAGTATGTATCCGTCCGCTTGCCGACGGCGGTGAAGGCACTGTGGAAGCGCTCGCTTTGGGAATGGACGGTCAGTTGGAATGCATCACCGTAACAGGACCTTTGGGCGAGCCTGTCGAATGTACGTACGGGGTGATAAAAGACACGAAGACCGCCATTATTGAAATGTCGGGCGCTGCGGGAATTACGCTTGTGGCAGAGCAGGACAGAAATCCGCTTAACACCACGACATATGGCGTAGGTGAAGTAATTAAAAACGCAATTTCCAAAGGGTGCAGGCACTTTATTGTCGGAATTGGCGGAAGCGCCACAAACGACGGCGGAATCGGTATGCTTCAGGCATTAGGCTACGGTATGCTTGACAAGAACGGTAAACAGGTTCCATTCGGCGCAAAAGGATTAAAGGAGCTTGAAACCATTACGGACGATTTTGTCATCCCAGAGCTCAAGGAATGCACCTTCCGGATTGCCTGCGATGTGACAAACACTTTATGCGGAGAACAGGGCTGCAGCGCAGTCTTTGGACCACAAAAGGGCGCAACGCCGACAATGATTATGCAGATGGATAAGTGGCTTGCCTATTACGCAAAGCTGACTTGCGAAAAATATCCGCATGCTAACGCCAAACAGGCAGGAACGGGCGCCGCGGGCGGTTTGGGTTTTGCCTTTCTCGCCTACACCAACGCCGTGTTGGAATCCGGAATTAAGATCGTTTTGGAGGAAACAAAGCTGGAAGACTATATTGCGGCATCTGATATTGTCGTGACCGGAGAGGGAAGACTGGACGGTCAGACGGTCTTTGGAAAGGCTCCCATCGGCGTCGCAGGGCTTGCCAAAAAACACGGTAAAAAAGTCATCGCATTTTCCGGCTGTGTGACAGACGACGCCGCTGCCTGCAATGAACATGGAATTGACGCATTTTTCCCGATTCTTAGGGGCATACAGACGTTGGGGGAAGCGATGGATTCCGGCAATGCACGAAAGAATATGATCAATACGGTTGAACAGGTGTTCCGTTTAATTGAACGGTTTCAGAAATAGGAGGATTTGATTATGGCATATGATTTTAACACACTCGGCGCAATTCTTGGTCTGATTATTGCGATTATACTGATTATCAAAAAGGTACAGCCTGCATACAGCCTGATTCTTGGCGCATTAATTGGCGGTATCGTAGGAGGCGGAGGACTGGTCACTACTGTTAATACAATGGTTACAGGAGCGCAGGGCATGATGTCCTCTGTCCTTCGGATTATGACCTCCGGCATTTTGGCAGGCGCACTGATTAAGACAGGCTCCGCCGAAAAAATTGCCGAAACCATTGTAAATAAACTGGGCGAAAAACGGGCAGTGATTGCAATTGCCGTCGCAACCATGATTATCTGTGCAGTAGGCGTTTTTATTGACATTTCGGTTATCACCGTCGCTCCCATTGCGATTGCAATCGGGCAAAAAGCGGGGCTTTCCAAAAGCGGCATTCTGCTCGCGATGATCGGTGGCGGCAAAGCCGGCAATATTATTTCGCCAAACCCCAATACCATCGCGGCATCCGAGGCGTTTACAGTGGATTTGACCGCATTGATGATTAAAAACATTATTCCCGCGCTGTTTGCACTTGTAATGACGATTGTCCTTGCCACTATGTTGTCCAAAAAGAAGCAGGACGCACTTGACGCTGCAGACGAGCAGAACTCAAAGAAAAAACTTCCGAACTTAGCGGCGGCTGTCAGCGGTCCTCTTGTAGTCATTATCTTGCTGGCGCTGCGTCCTCTCTGCGGTATCAGCATTGATCCCTTGATTGCACTGCCGCTTGGCGGAATCGTCAGCATTATCGCAACAGGCAACATTAAGGAAACCATTCCCTACACCGAATTTGGCTTGAGCAAAGTCATCGGAGTATCCGTTCTGTTAATCGGAACCGGAACAATCGCGGGTATCATCAAGGCATCCGCCCTCCAATACGATGTCATTACCCTGATTGAGGCAATGAATATGCCGACTTTTATCCTTGCACCTTTTTCCGGTATTCTTATGGCAGGCGCAACCGCATCAACAACGGCAGGCGCAACTATAGCGTCGCAAACCTTTGCTCCCACATTACTGGCTCAGGCGGTACCCGCACTGTCCGCAGCCGCAATGATACATGCCGGAAGCACCGTTATCGACTCTCTGCCTCATGGTTCCTTTTTCCATGCGACGGGCGGTTCTGTCAGCATGAGTATCAAAGACAGAATGCGGCTGATTCCGTTTGAAGCCTGCATCGGACTGACAAGCACTGTCGTTGCGGTTATCGTCTATCTGATAACGGCATAAATAAAACATAAATCGAACTGAACAAATGTCAAAAAATCTCCCGCAAAATACTGCGGGAGATTTTAACATGCTATGCATTGTTTACATAATCTTTGTAATCATCGCTTCCTGTTCTCTCTGCTTTTTGAACATCGCAATCTGCACTCTCTGTAAATTCTCGTCACGCTTTAAATCCGTAGACGCCTTCGCCATATCCAAATCCTCGATACGGCTCTGCGCTGCCGTCATGTTCTCATAAGCCACCTGATTGGAACGCTCTCTTGCAGCAAGTCCGTTTGCGCTTGCGCCTAGCTTGCTTCTGTCTGAGCTTACCTTCTCAATCGCCCTGTCAATCGCATCAAGGTCAAAATTGCCGCTCGTTACGTTAAAGCCTGCAATGCCGATTGCGTCAAGGCTCGCGTTTGTCAGTTTAATCTCACTGCCTCTTCCGGTAGGATTGCTTGCAATCTCCATTGTGGCAAGGCTGCCGTCCAACAGCTTGGTTTCGTTGTAAACCGTATTTTTCGCCGCTTCACTGATACCTGCCATCTGCTGGTCAATCTCATCCTGAATAATTCTTCTGTCATCGTCGCTGTTTGTACCGTTCATCGCCTTTACGGCAAGCTCTCTGATGCCTTGAAGCCGCTCCATAATACTGTCATAACCGCCGTCTGCAATCTTTGTGACATTAATGCCCTCGCGGGTATTTCTTGTCGCCACATTGGTCGCGTTCGCATTTGCCCTTAACCTATTGGCAATCGCCATTCCCGCCGCATTGTCGGCAGCCCTGTTTATTTTTTTGCCGCTTGCAATCCGTCCGTAGCCGGTCACTGCGTTAATTCTTGTAATGCCGCTCATATCAATACCTCCATTCCTATATCATCCTGCGAATTCGGGCTGTGAAAAATTTATTTTTCACAGTAACATCCTTTCTATAAAATTACCATAATATACTAATTTCATCATATCCTATTTTACGAAAGTTTGCAATATCCGTGCGGAATTTTTTACAGTTTTTCAATTTTTTGCCAATCAATTTCCCGGTCCTTGTAATAATATTTCCGGTCATATTCTCCGATCTCGCGCAGTACCTGGCAGGGATTACCAACTGCAAGCGTATTTGACGGAAGGTCCTTTGTCACAATGCTGCCTGCCCCGATAACCACATTGTCCCCGATCGTCACACCCGGCACGACAATAACGCCTGCACCAAACCAACAGTTTTTGCCGATGCGGACAGGAAGATTGTACTGATACGCCTTTTCACGCAGCTCGGGAAGCAGCGGATGGTTTGCACTCGCAAGCACCACGTTTGGTCCGAACATCGTGTAGTCGCCCACATAAATATGTGTATCGTCCACACAGGTCAATCCGAAGTTGGCATAGACGCCTTTTCCAAAATGGACATGACGTCCGCCCCAGTTTGCATGAAACGGCGGCTCGATATAACAGTTCTCACCGATTTCCGCAAACATTTCTTTTAACATCGCCGTACGTTTTTCGCCCTCTGACGGGCGCGTTGCATTAAAATCATAAAGCCGTTCCATGCACTTTGTCTGTTCTTTCACAATCTCTTCACTGTTTGGATAATATATTTCTCCGCCATGCAGCTCCTGTTCCCAATCCATTTTTGTTTCCTCCTTCGTCAGACTTTAACGCCCTTCTCTACGTGAATCTATGCACAAAACGGGCGGAAATGCAATCTGATTTCCACCCGCTTAAAACACACTCTGATTACAGTTCAAGGTTTGACATCCGAATAACAAAATCCGTATAAATACCTGCCGGAATGTCCTCCGTAAAGCTATACTCTTTCATGTCATCATGGGAAAAATTATATACCATAACCCTGTTTTTGTCGGCATCCACAAGCCAATACTCGCGCACACCCGCGGAACGGTATTTAAAAAGCTTTGTCGTGTAGTCAATTCTTCTGCTGGAAGGAGATACCACCTCAATAATCCAATCGGGAGCGCCGTTGCATCCCCGCTCGTCAAGCTTATTGGCATCTAAAATGACGCTGATGTCCGGCTCCAAATAATTCTTGTCGTCTGCGTCGATAAACACGCCAAACGGCGCAATGTCGACCTCGCCTTTTCCGTTATTTCTGCGAATGTGCTCCCGTATTGTCGCAAAAAGCTCACCGACAATTCGCTGGTGATTCCTTGTAGAAGGCGCCATATAATATACCTTTCCGTCAATCAGTTCTGCCCGCTGTCCGTCGGGGAGGTTATAGACGTCGTTGATTGTGTAGGTATTGAGTTCTGTTAATGCCATTTTTATTTCTCCTTATTTGGGTTTTGGTTCTCAGTTTACTCCGCAGTGCGCATTCGGAAAATCTTAGATTTTCCTTTTTGGGCTCTGTTTGCTCCGCAGTGCTAATTCGGAAAATCTAAGATTTTCCGAATTCACGGGCTTCGCCCTATCAAAATACAATTTGGAAAATTCGTCTGCGAGCAGCCGATTTTCCAGATTGTATTTTGGCACTGCTCATTGCCTTCGTGAACATTATAGCATGTCTAAAAGACATGCTACGCTCTGCGATGCACACTCGCTTCGCTCGGCGCTGGCATAATGTCTATCGACATTATACCTTATATTTCGACAAAATAAAACCCCAAAGAACAATCTTTGCGGTTTTATTTTGGTTTTATTGTATAGCACTCTTATTTCAATTATTTATTTGCCACAGCAGCCTTAATCTGCTCAGTGAGCATCGGTACAATCTTATTCAAATCGCCTACAACACCATAGTCTGCTACATCAAAGATCGGAGCTGTTTCATCCTTATTGATTGCAACAATGATGTCGGACTCTTCCATACCTGCCAGGTGCTGGATTGCGCCGGAAATACCGATTGCAAAGTATACGCTCGGGCGAACCGTCTTACCGGTCTGTCCAACCTGCAGATCCTTGCTCTTCCAGCCTGCGTCAACAACTGCACGTGAACAGCTTACCGTTCCGCCGATTGCTTCTGCCAAGTCGTCAAGGAGCTTAAAGTTCTCAGGGCTTCCCACGCCGCGTCCGCCTGATACCAAAATCTTAGCGTCCATAATGTCAACCGTGTCCGTGATATTTTTAACAATCTCAACAATCTCAACATACTTGCTGTCGGGCGTAAAACCGGGATTAAACTCCTCGACAACAGCCTTTGCGCCTTCCTTTTTCTCAAGCTTCTGCATAACGCCGGGACGTACGGTTGCCATCTGCGGTCTGAAATCAGGACATGCGATGGTAGCGATTGTATTTCCGCCGAATGCGGGTCTTGTCATCAGGAGCTGGTTGTGCTTCTGCTCTTTTCCGGGAATCGGATTAATCGGGAAATCGCCGATTTCAAGGGATGTACAGTCCGCAGTCAAGCCTGTATGCACTCTTGCGGATACTCTCGGTCCTAAGTCACGTCCGATTGCGGTCGCGCCTACGAGTAAAATTTCCGGTTTATACTTGTCGATAACAGATGCCAGCGCATGTGCGTACGGCTCTGTTCTGTATTCCTTTAATTCGGGATCGTCCACAACAATTACTTTATCTGCGCCGTAAGCTGCAAGCTCGTCTGCCAAGTCCTTTACACCGCTTCCGACCAATACTGCAGTTACCTCTGTCGATAATTTTTCTGCCAGTCTTTTGCCTTCGCCAATCAGCTCAAGGGCAATGCCGCTCACCTTGTTATCAACCTGCTGTGCGAAGACAAACACGCCTTTATATTCTTCTAAATTCATGATAAACCTCCATTATTAAATAACATATTAAATCACATGCTTTTCCTTTAACTTGTTCATGATGTATTCTACGGACTCAGAGGCGTCTAAGCTTACTTTCTCGCCCTTTCCCTTACGAACTTTATCAGATGCCCGCGCAATCTGTGTCGGGGAACCCTTCAAGCCAAGGTTGGAGTCCTCTACGTCCTTCAAGTCTGCTCTGCCCCACGTTGTAATCTCTGTCTTGTACGCATCGAAAATTCCGCCGGGAGTCATATAACGAGGCTCATTTAACTCTGCAAGTGCAGTGATTAAGCAAGGCATCTTTGCCTTTAACACATGGTATCTGTCATCGTACTGACGTTCTACAACAACGCTGTCGCCTTCGATTTTGATATTCTGTGCATAAGAGATTACGGGAATGCCAAGATGCTCTGAAATCTGCGGTCCAACCTGCGCCGTATCGCCGTCAATTGCCTGGCGTCCTGTGATAATAAGGTCATATTCCAAGTTTCTGATTGCGCCTGCAAGTGTCTGTGAGGTTGCCCATGTATCTGCGCCGCCGAGCACTCTGTCCGTTACAAGAATACCCTTGTCCGCGCCCATTGCAAGCGCCTCACGCAGCACTTCCTCCGCCTTGGGAAGTCCCATTGTAACAACTGTTACTTCTGCACCGTACTGATCCTTTAACCGCAATGCTGCCTCAAGACCTGCTTTGTCGTCAGGGTTCATGATTGTCAGCATAGCTGCTCTATCAAGTGTACCGTCGGGATTGAACTTTACGCCGCCCTTTGTATCCGGTACCTGTTTCACACATACTACAACTTTCATGTTTATTCTCCTTATATTTCTATTCTATTTTTATTTATGTAGTCCGAACTGTGCTTCGCCCGTTGCGTACCAACGCGCTTTGGATTTAAAATCAGTCAAATTTTCCTGCAAGCAGGAAATTCGCCTGCTTTCAAATCCAGCACATTTCTACTTTAACAGATTCGCGGAGATGACCATTCTCTGAACTTCGCTGGTACCTTCATAAATTTCGGTAATCTTCGCATCTCTCATCATGCGCTCAACTTCATACTCTCTCGTATAACCATAACCGCCGTGAAGCTGTACAGCCTTTGTGGTCACTTCCATAGCCATTTCTGCCGCGTAAAGTTTTGCCATAGCCGCCTCTACGTTGTAAGAAGTCTTGTGATCCTTCGTGTACTGGTCCTTTGTACATGCAGCCTTGTATACCATATACTGTGCAGCCTGTGCCTTTGTCGCCATATCTGCAAGCTGGAACTGTGTATTTTGGAATGCTCCGATTGCACGTCCAAACTGCTTTCTCTCCTGAACATATGCGATGGTTCTGTCCAATGCGCCCTCGCCGATACCAAGCGCCTGTGCCGCGATACCGATACGTCCGCCGTCAAGCGTATGCATTGCGATACCAAAGCCCTTGCCCTGCTGTCCGAGCATATTCTCCTTCGGGATACGGCAGTCCGTGAAAATCAACTCATACGTTGAAGAACCGCGGATACCCATCTTCTTCTCTTTTGTACCGAATGTAAAGCCGGGCGTTCCCTTCTCTACGATAAATGCAGAAATTTCCTTTGTCATTCTGCCGCGCTTTTCAATCATGCCCGTGATTGCAAAAATAACGTAAACATCTGCTTCTTTTCCGTTTGTGATAAAGATTTTCGAGCCGTTTAATACCCACTCGTCGCCCTCTAAAACAGCCTTCGTCTGCTGTCCCTGTGCGTCCGTACCTGCTCCCGGCTCTGTAAGACCAAATGCACCAATCTTTTTGCCGCTTGCAAGATCCGGTAAATATTTCTGTTTCTGCTCCTCTGTTCCGTATGTCAAAATCGGATCACAGCAGAGTGATGTATGTGCTGATACGATAACTGCCGTTGTGCCGCAGACTTTTGCCAACTCCTCAACGCAGATTGCATATGTCAAAACGTCGCATCCCTGTCCGCCGTATTCCTTGGGAATGGGAATCCCCATAAAGCCAGCCTTTGCCATTTTCGCAACGGTCTCTTTCGGGAACTCTTCCGTTTCGTCTACTTCGATTGCAAGAGGCTTCACCTCTTTCTCAGCGAACTCTCTGAACAATGAGCGCGCCATTTCATGCTCTTTACTTAATGTAAAATCCATGTTACTAATCCTCCATTTTTTCCTTAATCAACAGCATAAAGCTTTCAAATTTCTTAGGTGAAACAGCTTTCACCTTAGCGGCGTATTTTGCCGGGTTAGAAATTCTCATTATGTTTATTTTTTAGAATAATCGTAGAAGCCTGCGCCTGTCTTCTTACCGAGCTTGCCTGCGCGTACCATCTTTCTAAGAAGCGGTGACGGTGCATACTTGGAATCGCCTGTCTCTGCGTAGATAACCTCCATGATTGCGAGCACGATGTCCAGTCCGATGTAATCGCCAAGCGCCAAAGGTCCCATCGGATGGTTTGCGCCAAGCTGCATCGCCACGTCAATATCCGCAACACTTGCAACGCCTGCCGCGTATACGTTAATTGCCTCGTTAATCATCGGAATCAGAATTCTGTTTACAACAAAGCCTGCCGCCTCGTTTACCTCAACCGGAGTCTTGCCGATTTCCGTTGCAATCCCCTTAATCTTTGCCACCAAATCAGCCGGTGTGTTTGCGCCTGCAATAACCTCGACAAGCTTCATTCTGTCAGCCGGATTAAAGAAGTGCATACCAATCAGCGGACGGTCAAGTCCTGCACCCATTTCCGTAATCGAAAGCGAAGAAGTGTTTGTCGCAAAAATACACTCCGGCTTTACAATCTCCTGAAGTTCCTTGAATGTTGTCTTCTTAATTTCCATTTTCTCGGGTGCAACCTCGATTACAAGATCACAGTCCGTACAAATATCCTTTAAGCCTGTTGCAATCTTTGCCGCGATTGCGTCCGCTTTGTCCTGCGTGATTTTTTCCTTGCTTACAAGGAAGTTCAAATTCTTTAAAATTTTAGCCTTTCCGCCGTCTGCAAACTCCTGCTTAATATCGCATAAACAAACCTCATATCCGTCTGTCATTGCAAATGCCTGTGCAATTCCTGAACCCATGGTTCCTGCGCCGATAATTCCTACTTTCATTGTCAGTCCTCCTATTATTATTTTCTCTATCTCTTTTTCTTAAAACTCTCCATAATAAATGCCACTCCTGCTACCGCAATGCAGCCGCCGGCTATCTTCATCGTAATATCCGACATTTCCAGCGTCATCACAATAATGCCTACCACGACAAAGAATATTCCTGCGATTATCAATGTTCTTTTCATTTTCTTTTCACCGCCTTTGTAAATTGACAGTTTTATGTGCGTTAGCAGTTTTTGAACGGTTCCTTCACTTTCTCCTTATTTTTATCTAAGAAAAATGCCATGCCGTACTTCTGATCCTCTGTCTCAAAACAGTCGCCGAAAAGCTTCTCCTCAATCACGATTGCCTTGTCCATATCTACATCAAGCCCCTCGTTGATTGCCTTCTTGCAGTTGCGAACGGCAATCGGCGCATTTTTTGCGATGCCGCCTGCCATTTTTTCCGCCTGCGCCATCAGCTCCTCCGCCGGATAAACCGCGTTTACAAGACCGATGCGGAATGCCTCGTCCGCTTTAATGTTTCTTGCCGTGTAAATCATCTGCTTTGCCATTCCTGCGCCCACCAAACGCGCAAGTCTCTGCGTACCGCCAAAGCCGGGCGTAATGCCAAGTCCGACCTCAGGCTGTCCAAATACGGCATTCTCTGCACAGATACGGATGTCACAGCTCATTGCAAGCTCACAGCCGCCGCCAAGTGCAAAGCCGTTTACCGCTGCAATAACAGGGATGGGGAAGGTCTCAAGCTTGCGGAACACATCGTTTCCTTTCTTGCCGAACGCCTCGCCCTCTGCTTTTGTGAGCGTGCTCATTTCACCGATGTCCGCGCCTGCGACAAACGATTTCGCGCCCGCGCCCGTCAAAATCAGGCAGCGTACCGCATCAAGGTCTACCGCGTCAAGCGTCGCGTCAAGCTCCTCAAGCACCTGTGAATTTAATGCATTTAAAGCCTTCTCGCGGTTGATTGTGATGGTACCAACCGCGCCGTTTACTTCATATAATATAAAATCCATTTTGATAACCTTGCTCCTTTCAACCGAACTCCATCTATTCATACTTCTTAACAACTGTAGAGCAGCCCATGCCGCCGCCGATACAAAGCGTTGCAAGACCTGTCTTTGCGCCCTTTGCTTCCATCTCATGAAGCAGCGTTACCAAAATACGGCATCCTGACGCGCCTACGGGATGTCCGAGTGCGATAGCGCCACCGTTCGGATTAAGCTGCTTATCCACATCAATACCCAAATCTCTTCCTACCGCAATCGACTGTGCCGCAAATGCCTCGTTTGCCTCAATAATATCAAAGTCTTCAATCTTCATGCCGGTTTTTGCCATAACCTTCTTTGTAGATGCCACAGGACCGATACCCATAACCTCAGGTCTTACGCCTGCAAGTGCGCCTGCAACCCACTCAGCCATCGGTGTTACGCCCAATTCTTTTGCTTTCTCCTCGCTCATAACGACGATTGCAGCAGCGCCGTCGTTGATGCCGGAAGCGTTTCCTGCCGTAACATATTTATCCTTGTTAATCGGACGAAGCTTCGCAAGACCTTCGATTGTAGAGCCTGCTCTTGGTCCCTCGTCAACCTTAAACTCAACCATCTCTTTCTTTTTCTTAACCATTACCGGTACGATTTCCTTGTCAAACGCGCCTGACTTCTGCGCTGCCTCCGCCTTCTGCTGGCTCTTTAACGCGAACTCGTCAAGCTCTTCTCTTGTAATCTTCCACTCGTCGCAGATATTGTCTGCTGTCTGTATCATGTGATAATTGTTGAATGCGTCCCAAAGGGCGTCATTTACCATTGTATCTACCAATGTGCCGTTATTCATTCTGTAACCGAAACGGGCATTGGGAAGTGCAAACGGAGCCATAGACATGTTTTCCATACCGCCTGCCACTACAACATCCGCGTCACCTGCCAAAATCATCTGTGCAGCCATATTCACACAGTTGAGACCGGAACCGCAAACGACATTGATTGTGACAGCAGGTGTCTCGATGGGAAGTCCTGCCTTAATTGACGACTGACGCGCCACATTCTGTCCCTGTCCTGCCTGAATAACACAGCCCATATACACATGGTCTACCTGCTCGGGAGCAACACCTGCCCTGTTTAATGCCTCCTTAATTACGATAGATCCCAACTCTGCTACGGGTGTCGTGCTAAGCGATCCGCCCATAGTACCGATTGCCGTACGACATGCGCCTGCTAATACGATTTTCTTTGCCATTGTCTCTTTCCTCCATTTTTATAACTGTTGTTTCTTAGTTTAATAAAGTTAAATTGACTTCCGATTGTGTTTGTTATTTTTATCACAATCATTGCTTGTATTCTATCACATTGTTAAAAAAAAAGCAATCCCTAAATGAATATTTCCGATGCCATTCTTTCGTTGTTTCATCGCGTATTGCCTCACATCGGTTCGCACTCAGAAAACGCGCAATCTGGTAAAAATCAATCCATATTTCGTTGCCGTTTTCGCGCCGCTCTTCATCGAAAATCAGTTCGAGTCCCACATGCAGATGCACCGTATCAATGTTGTTAACATTTTCCCTGTCACTGTATCCGGTATGCCCCATATAACCGATGACGTCGCCTGCCGATACGTAAGCGCCTTCCTTTAAGCCCTCTGCATAGGGACGGTTCTGCCGCAGGTGTGCGTAATAATAATAGCGCTTTTTGTCCAAACTGCGGATACCGATGCGCCAGCCGCCGTAACGGTTCCAGCCAAGCGCCTCCACGTAACCTGATTCGCAGGCAATAATAGGTGTGCCGATTAACCCCATCATATCATGTCCCAAGTGCTGCCGCTTATATCCGAACGACCTCGACACGCCAAAATCGTCGTAGTCCTGATATTCAAATCCCTTTGCAATCGGAGAAAATGCTTTTAACCCGTATTTTTTCTCCATTTTTCCGTTCTCGTTTTCGATTTCGTACTCCCCCACCATTCCGCCAAGCACCGCGCTGTATGCTTCATAATAATAGGAAAAATATTGATACTTTTCGGCAAGACTTTCTTTTGTTTCCTCCTTGCCGCTTAACAACTGCGCCGCTTCTGCAATATATTCCTGCGACTTCTTTCCGAACTCGCCTCCGCCCTTTACGGCAGCATACGCAAGCAGCGTAATCCAATCGAGATGCGTTTCGCTCTCATAGCTTTCCACGTCCAAAAGGCATGCTTTCTTCATCGCTTCCGCTGATACGTTAAAATCAACCCATTTAATATTGCCGTCACCCGTCTTCGTAACCAAAACGCTCTCATGCGCGCCTTCATATACATAGATGCCCACAGCAAGCATAAACACCGCCATAACAAGACAGGCAAATATTTTGTTTTTCTTGTTTTCCATAACAATCCGCCGTTTTTTGTCTTATCTCTTCAATATATGAACGCAAGGGAAATTAAATACATAAAAAAGAATGCGCATCCCCCGAAGGGTTCTTTACTTTATAGGACGTAATTTCCTATACAGCAAAAAAGCGTATGCCTGACATACGCCCTGCATACGCTTTTTGTGTATTTCATTTTGATCAAACTTCCGGCTCAATCAATCCGTAAGTGTTTCCCTTTCTCTTGTAAACGACATTGACCTCTTCCGTCTCCGCATTGCAGAATACATAGAAGTCATGTCCCAAAAGCTCCATCTGAACACATGCATCTTCCGGATACATTGGTTTAATATCGAACTTTTTAGTGCGGACGATTTTGATTTCGTCCTCATGCAGCTCGTCCTTCTCAATGAAATCCGTTCTAACGCTTGCCGCTCCCGCCTGCTGCTCTGAGCGGAACTTGTTTTTATATTTCTTTAACTGCCGTTCTATCACTCCCGCCGCAAGGTCGATCGACACGTACATGTCGCTGCTTACCTGCTCCGAACGAATGATATTTCCTTTCATCGGAATTGTAACTTCAATCTTTTGCCGTTCCTTTTCAACACTTAAAGTCGCCTGTACCTCCGTTTCCGGCGTAAAATATTTTTCAAGCTTTCCGATTTTGTCTTCAATTGCCGCCTTCAACCCCGGTGTCACGTCGATGTTCTTACCACTGATAATAAATTTCATTGTGTCCACATCCCTTCCGTTCTTACTTTATAAGCAATTAAAAATCCATGTTTTAATTGTATTTCAATTATAACATAACTGGATATTTTTTCAATATATTTTCCGATTTATAATAAGTTTTTTCAATTCTTTTTCTTTTATGTTTCCTATTTTTGGAAGCGCCGTTATGCAATTTTTACAAAACACAATTTCGTTTTTTACCGCCGGATTTCCACAAGAAAACGTGTTCATTTCTGTGGATAATGTGGATAAGTCGGTGTATAAGTCCATTTTTCGCACTTTTACTCTTTATTTTCTGTGGATATGTTGTGAACGTATGAAAAAATGACGGTTGTGTCATAAAGTATCTTTTCTGTCTTTTTGTGCAATTTTTTAGGGCAAAAAACAGAGATGCAATCGGGCAGGGGAACGACCTTCTCCACTACTCGCCGCGCGTTCCATGCACCGCCTTGGCGGCGTGCTTCCTCTGCATGGGGCTGTACATAAAAAGGAACACAAACCACCGCGATTTGTGTTCCGATAATTGCTTTTTCTATTAAAAGATTCTTCTTACCGTAAGAACTTTTCTGTAAGATGCATTCGATACGATAATACCTGTCTTCGATGTGCTGGCGTGTACAATCTGTCCATTGCCTACATAAAGACCCACATGACCGGAATAGCATACAATGTCACCCGGCTGTGCATTCTCAAGTCCGCCAACATCAGATCCCAAACTTCTCATCGCAGATGAAGAATGCGGAAGCCCTACACCAAAGTTTGCATATACGCTCATTACAAAGCCGGAGCAGTCCGCACCGTTTGTAAGGCTTGAGCCGCCGTATACATACGGATTTCCGACAAACTGTGTCGCATAGTTGATAACTTCCTTACCCATTGCGCTTCCTTCAGATGATGCCGCAGTTCCCTGTGCTGCCGCGATAACTTCCTGATTTGCTTCGGATCTTGCCGCCTGCTGTGCTGCTCTTGCGGACTCGGTTGCTGCCGCTGCCGCTCTGGCTTCCTCGCGCGCCTTTGCTTCCTTCGCAAGTCTTGCTTCCTCTTCCTCTTTTGATTCCGCATGTACAAAGTCTGTTCTCAGACTTACATAATCTCTTGAAACATAGCCGTCGCCTTCCTCAATGGCAATCTTTACCCAGCCGTCAAGCTCCTCAACTACGACCAATTCTTCTTCAATCGGAACAAGTCCCAACACTGCGGACTCCGTACTTGCCTCCTGACGAACCTTCAGGGTTGTCGTATTGACAATCGCGTATGTTGTTCCGACTTCCTTTGCAAGCGCCTCTGCCTCGTCGCCGACAACGCAGAACTCACCTTTCACATAGCCTGTACAGTTACCGGAAGTAATCTTGTACCAGCCGTTTTCTTCCTCAACAAATTCACCAACCGACTTATCATAAAGCTTTCCGACAATCTCGCCTTCCTCGCTCGGTATGCTTCTTACGTTCACATAATTGCTCACTCTTGCGATTACAAGACCCGAAAAATCCTGTGCTTCCTCAACGGTTTCGGTTTCTTCCTCAGTTGTCTCCTCTTCGGTCACTTCTTCCGTTGTCTCGCTGTCAGCTGTTTCCGTTTCTATATCTTCGTACGTATCGGTAGCCGAAAAGCCTGCGCTTGTCTTTACCTCGCTGTCCTCCACTGCGCTTGATTCTGCCTCTTCTGCTTCTTTTATTGCGTCTATCAGCGATTCCATCGTCTGAGTTGTCTCCGTCTCAGCATACTCCTGCTCCGCTGTATCTGCCTGCTCACCGACTGCCTGCGTTTCCTCCTGTGTGGAAACCTCAGGAATTGTCTCCGTCTCTATTTCAGCGATTGTGCTAAGAACATCCTGCATAACCTCCGCAGATGCCTTTGACTTTACCACCGTGGGATTAACCAATACTGCACTGACCGGCGCATCCGCCAAAGCAACCTTCTCCGATGCGAGCAGGATATTATGCTTTAATCCTGATACGCTCTCAAGATATGCAATGTTCTGAATGACATCGTCCTGTAAGTCCTGTATTGTACTTCCCTGTTCTATTGCCGCACCGAAACCTGCTGACGGTACGTCTGCCGAATGATTAATTTTTGCTTCCAGTCTCATTTGGTATCCGGAAAGCGCTACCGTACCTAAAAGGGTACATGCCGCAATCCTAACGCCGCGCTTGTTCATGATAAATTCCTCCAACTGTGGTGTATGAGTTCGTTTGGTGTACTCTATTTTATGTCAATTATTACAAATTTGTTACACCCTTGAAATAAATTATCATATATTTCCGTACTTGTCAAGCGTTGCTTTTCCCCTAAAATTTGACAATTATATATCAAACCGCGGGGTTTTTGGCGTCTGCCCTCTTTTATTTTACAAATTTGTTACATATCTGTGTGTTTTTTCGCGCATTAAAAAAATTTTTTGGTCATTTTTACGCAATTAAAATTTACATAACGAAAAATATTTTGTAACAATTAATTTATGAACTTTTTGTAAATATTTTTTTAATTTATTCAAATTCACTTTGTATGGAGTTCACTGCGTTTGCTCCGTCCGCTACCGCCGTAATAATCTGCCGCATGGGTTTTAACCTTATGTCACCTGCCGCATAGATTCCCCTGCACGAGGTCGCACAGTCCTCGCCCGCTTTGATGTAGCCGCGTTCATCTGTTTCTACAAGGTTTTCGAACAGACCGGTGTTCGGCACAATGCCCACCGCAATGAAAATTCCGTTGATTTCCACTTCTGTCTGCTGCTGTTTCTTCTTATTATAAACGGTAATTTTTTCGACTGCATTTTCTCCGATAATTTCGGTGACCTCGCTGTCCCATAATATCTCCACATTTTCTTTTGCAAAAAGGCGTTCCTGCAGGCTTTTCACCGCCCGAAGCGAATCCCTTCTGTGAATAAGATAGACTTTTTTACAGATATTTGACAAAAACAACGCATCCTCAACCGCCACATCGCCTCCGCCGACAACCGCCGTAATCCGGTTCTTAAAAAATGCTCCGTCGCATGTGGCGCAATAGGAAACGCCCATTCCTGAAAGTCTGTCCTCTCCGGGAATACCGAGTTTGGAATGTGCCGCGCCTGTAGCAAGAATTAACGCTCTTGCCTCATAATCCCTCTCATAACCACGCACTACTTTTTTGTCGCCCAAATCCTCCACCGACTTCACTTCGTCCGTAATAAATTCTGTCCCGAGCTTATCCGCGTGCGCTCTGAATTTATCCGAAAGTCCGCCGCCGGTCTCCCCCATCAGTCCAAGATAATTGTCCACCTCATAGGTATTTAACACCTGCCCGCCGCTAATCGGGCTTTGGTCGATGACCGCCAATGAAAGTCCTGCTCTTGCCGCGTATATCGCCGCCCCCAGTCCCGCAGGGCCTGCGCCCAGTATTAATACATCATACATTTTAATAATCCTGCTCCTTTCTCAACTTACGAATTTATTAGAAAACATTCCCTATTCCTCTTACGTCCACCCGCCGTCAAGCGTGATAACCTGCCCCACGAGATAGCCATTATCCGGTTCACCGCACAGCATTCCCACAAGCTGCGCCACATCCTTTGGTTTTCCTATTCGGTCAGCAGGAATTTCCTCAACCATCTGTGCCTGCTCCTGCCTGCTCAGATGGCTGTTCATATCCGTGTCAATCAGCCCGCAGGCAATTGCATTCACCTGAATATTGCTCGGCGCAAGCTCCTTTGCAAGCGCTTTCGTAAACGCGTTCACACCGCCCTTCGACGCGGAATACGCGACCTCCATTGACGCGCCCGCGTTTCCCCAAACCGACGATATATTGATTATTTTACCCTTTTTGCGCCGTATCATTTCAGGAACCGCATATTTGCACGTCAAGAAGCATGAACTGAGGTTTGTATCAATGACCTCCTGCCACTGCGCATACGACATCTGCGTCAAAAGCCCCACATGTGAAATCCCTGCATTATTAACAAGCACATCAAGATATGGTATATCTGCAAACATTTCTATAATACTTTCCTCATCGCAAACAGAAAAGCAGTATGTCCTGCAGCTTATTCCAAATGCTTCCTCAAGCATATGCTTTGTATCAAGAAGCATCATTTCATTTTTATGACATGTCAAATATAAATCATATCCTTTGCCTGCAAGCTCCTGCGCAATTGCTTTTCCGATGCCTCTCGATGCCCCCGTCACCATCGCTGTTTTTCGTTCCATACTTTCGTCCTCTTATCGTTTTCTTCTATCTTATAGACTGTTGCATCGTTTGTCAACCAAACATGATGTGTTGTGCCTAAAGTTCCCGGCGCAGATTTCCCTTGCAGATTTCTTAGGACAATTTTCCTATGGCATTTATACCTGTTTTATATTATAATGGTTGTCAAATGTCTTTTTATGAAACAACAGGAGGTGCAGATGCAAAGTACAAAGCTTATTTCCATTCAGGCAGCCGCGTTACTGCTTTACAGTATCCTGGTTATCCTGTTAATACCGGATCCCAATTACAATACCTCGCAGAGCCTGCATGACTGTCATGATTTTACTGCGGGATGGACGATGCAGACTGCCAATATCCATGAAAACGCCGAAAAGCTTCCAAACCTCCTGCGCACGGACAATGAGCGCGACGTGTGGCTTCGCCGCACGCTGACAGATGTCGCGGACGGTGACTGCATCGGTTTTTTCTCTTTCCAACAGCAAGTCGATATATCACTTGACGGGGAAACGGTATATACCTTTCTTCCGAAAGACTACATGAACAGCGATACGCCCGGAAGCAAATGGCATTTTTTTCAGGTGAACAGCGATGACAACGGCAAGGAGCTTACCATTCATATCCGCCAGTGTTATTTTGCAAACCGCATTTCGATTCCGAAGATTTATTACGGTTCGGAGAGCGGCATTATCATGCACTATATCATTCAGGAGGTGCCGCATATCGCCTTGAGCCTTATTATGATTTTGTTTGGCGTCATCCTCTTTGTATTCTGCTTATCGTACCGGAAGAAGCCTGACTTTGAAAAGGGGCTTTTGTGGCTCTCATTCTTTGCGGTATTCCGCGGAACGTGGACCTTTATCGAAGCAAATGTGTATACCCTTGTGCTCACGCACTATCTCCTGCTAAGCCATGTGTCCTATTTGTGCCTGAAGCTGTCGGTTGCCGCGTTTTTACAGTTTATCAATGTATCCTTTCACAACGGCGCAAACCGTCCGCTCAGGTATCTTACGCTTGCATCCGTTGCCGAATTTTGGGTGACCGGTATTTTGCAGCTTGTGTTCGCGGTTGATTTTGCAAATACCATTGCAGTTACGTATCTTATCTTACTGCTGGGCGGAATTATCGCGTGCCACGGAAGCATTCATGCCGCAGTCAACCCGCCGCATTTATCCCTTGGCAGGCGCCAAAGCTCCTATATCGCGCGCACGGCGTGTACTATTGTTATCATTGCCGCCTCCATAGCGGATCTCGTCCGTTACTATACGGTTACTTCACCCGACATTGCATTCTTTAGCCGTTGGGGCGATTTTATCTTTGTCTGCACAATGTCGGCTACCTTTGTCCTTGATTTTGTGGCACTGGTGCGCATCGGTTATCAGGCACAGCAGATTAAGGAGGAAGCAGAACAGGACCCAATGACAAAAATTAAAAACCGTGCATGTTTTGAGCGCGATATTATGAGCGGCTGTGAAAAGCAGTGGAAACGGCAGAGCATTGTCGTCATTGATCTCAACAACCTCAAGCTTTTCAATGACGAACACGGTCACGGCATGGGAGATTACTATATTATCGTGTCAAGTGAAATTATTTACGATTCTTATTCCCCATACGGATGCGTATACCGGATTGGCGGCGACGAATTTTGTGTGATTGCGACCGACCTTTCCGAAGATAACTTTCTAAAAATACGCGATGCGGCGGAAAAATATTTAGAAACGCTGCGTATGCCAAATTACCAGCTTCACATGGAGCTTTCCGCCGGGTATGCCGCATTCAATTCCAAGTTCGACTATAATCTAAGGGACACAATGAAACGCGCCGATGAATTGATGTATCAGCGCAAGACTGAACTCAAAAAAGCAAATGCGTCAAAAAATCCGGATACACCTTAATCGGAATATCCGGATCTTTTTTATTATGATTTGTTCGCGTGCGGCGCTGTTTTGATTTCGTTGATGATCAATTCTTTTTTCTTCAAAAATACCCGCACAATTTCCGCGTCAAAATGCTTTCCCGCCTCTTCCTTAATAATATCAAAGGCTTTTTCTATCTCAAACGCTTCTTTGTAAACTCGCTTTGATACCAATGCGTCAAACACATCTGCAACTGCCATAATACGCGCTGCAAGCGGTATATCGCAGCCCGCCTTCCCTTCGGGATAGCCGCTTCCGTCCCATTTTTCATGATGATAATATGCCACATCCTTTGCAATCTGCTTCATCTCGGGCGTCGCATTGTTCCCCAAAATATCCTCGACAATCATGCCGCCAAACGCCGCATGGTTTTTCATAATCTCATACTCTTCCGGCGTAAACTTTCCCGGTTTATTTAAAATGACATCCGATATTTTTATTTTTCCCACATCGTGCAACGGCGATACCTTGGTGATAATATCGACATATTTCGGTGTGACCACATTTGAGTAGAGACGCATATGCAGCATTTCCTGTGCAATAATGGACACATACTTTGATACATTTTTAACATGATCTCCCGTGTTGCCATCCCTGCTCTCGATAAGAGACGCCATTCCTTCAATCACTTCCCACTGGAAGACTTCCATTTTTTCTGCCTGTGTTCTGATTTCCTCCGTTTGGATGTTTACCTTGTTCTCAAGCTCTCTTCGAAGCATCTCCAGCTGGCGCCTGCGCCGGAAGGTATTCACCAGTGTCAAGCCAATCCATACGGTAAAGGATATAACCCAAATGCCAACCGCAAAAAGATACATCAAATACCATGCATTTTCCCAAACATGCGCTTCCTTCCGCAGCACATATTCGTGCTCCTGCAGGATTTTGGTTCCTTCTTCATTCAAAATCTGAATGTGTACCGGATATGTTCCGTGCTTTAGGTTTGTAACCTGTATCGGTTCCACTTCATAGCTTGAAACCGCCTTCACGCCGTCGTTTATCCCGTCTATGAAAAATTTTGTTTTGACATCGGAAAGCGAGTATTTTCTTATGGACGCCTTTACCGTAAAATTCTTTACATTCGGCGGTATCGTATACACGCCGTCCTCTTCTGCAATCGCCGTTCCGTCGCTTAATCCGACCGAAATGCCAAACTTATAATCTCTTGACACATCCAGCACTTCCTCCGGTTTAAAGCAGCTTACCCCTTTGTTCCCGCAGAAGAATATCCGACCGTCCTTATCAATAAAATTCCATGCGTTTATCGTAATACTCTGTGTCAGTCCGTCTGTATAATTGAACAATTTATACGTCTCAATACTGTTTGTCCGCAGCTTATGCGCGTCCACCATATAGATACCTGCACTTGTAAGCACATACGCGTTGTTTTTATCAATTAATATGTCGAAATTATCATAATACGGAAAGCTGTCCAAATGTGTTACTGCATCATCCTTCATATAACACAGCGAATTGTCCGTCACCACGAAAAATCCATCTGCATACGGCACAAGCCGAAGCACGACATCCGTTGTCAAACCGTCCGCAATACTAATATTCTTAACAATCTTACCATTTTTAATCGTATAAATACCCGCACCGTCCGTCGTGGCATAAACGGTTCCGTCCGCACCCTCGCACAGGCTTAAAATCTGCGAGTTTTCCAAACCGTCGTCCTGCGTCAGCGTTCCGATTACATGGTCATCGTCCACAAAGTTGATGCCGTCTGCCGTCCCCACCGCAAGCGTTCCATCCTTTAACTCAATCATACACCGGAAACGGTCGTCCGTCGCACGTTTGTGACTGTTAATGCTGTTGATATAACCTTTTTTATTAACTGACATAAGCCCGTTTTTGCCATAAGTGCAAAACCACATTGTCCCATTGGAATCTTTCATAATGCTGCGAACACGCACGCCCCGAAGCATCTCTGAAATTTCATTCTCCAACCGTCCGTAACGTCCTTCCTTTACAATGACAAGTCCGGAATCCGTACCGCAATAATAGCTTCCCTCATGCTCACAGACCACGTTTACGCTGACCGGATTAATGCCGGAAAGCGAAAATAAATCAGAAAACCTGCCCTTTGAGAGCTTCATAATACCGCACCGCTGTGACGCAAACCAAATATTTCCCTCATAATCCTCATGAATATCTAAAATCGACGCGTCAAAGCCATCGTAATGCTGTGTATAAAAGCTCCAATTTCTTTCCTGATCATCTTTAAGATACCCTATTCCGTTATCTGCACAGATCCAAACACGGCCGTCACCGCATGCCCTGATGTCTCTGATATTAATGAATCCGCCCAGCTCTATTCTCCGGCTTGTCACCGACATGTTCCTAAATATCTGAAGTTCCTCAACATGACTTTCCGATGTGCCCACCAACAGGTGTCCGTCTACCACGGACACACATGTATAATATGTGTTATCCAAATGCGGCTCCACTTTATATAGAAGCTTATCGTTCTCCAATACAAACAGATTTCCGGAGTTCGCGGCTCCTATCAGCTTCTCCCCATACATTGTAAGGGAGACAGCATACTCTGCGCCGTTTGTTATGACTGTAATATCACTCAGTTTACCGTCCTCAACCCAAATCCTGCACAGACTGCCCGTCGTGCCGACATAAATGCTTCCGTCCGGTGCCTCAACAAGCGCTCTGGCTGAGTTTGCCGGAAGTCCGTCCTCGACTGTAAAATTATAGAACGCACCGTTTTCATATACCACTACACCGCTGTCATTCGTACTAATCCAAAGCCTTCCCCTGCTGTCCGTCATCAACGCATAGACGCCTGTAATGCCGTTTATAAATTCAAACTCTTTGCCGTTATATTTGGTCAGCCCCGCGTAACCGCCAATCCAAATATAACCGTCTGCCGTCTCCGCAATGCTATTTGCCTCCGAATACGGCATCCCTGACCGGCTGTCATAAATCGTTTCAACATAATTTTCGTCAAAATTGCGCTCTTTGAGCTCATTTCCAACCTCTGCTGCATGCACGTCCATCACAAAGCTCTGCGCCAAAAGCGCCAAAACCAGGGCAAAAAGAACAAGCGCCCTGATAATATCATCATAACGCTCCCACCGGATTCCCCTGTATTTTAAAATCACCCGTATCAGAATATAGGCAATCAGCACACAGACCGGCTTGTCCACTATATCAATAACCGCTTCTGCGCCCAAGCTGCAGATTGCCCTGCCTGCACCGTACCATTCCATCATATCAAAAAATACATCGCCCCAAAAGTTCCCGCTTTTTCCCGCATTAAAATACAGATTTAACGGAGTGGACAAAATTACTGCAATAATACCCAAAAGAAAGCTTGACATCACTGCCGTATCGGACTTGTCAAGATAACCTCTGCGCACACAGACGTAAAATAAGATTCCAATAGATGCATTCACAATCATGTATGTCCACTTGCCTCCGGTCAGCATGGAAAAAAGCAGGTTTCCCGCCGCTCCCGATATGACTGCGCCCAAGGGGCCCGTAAAATATGCCGCTACGCAGGTTCCCACCACGTCGAGCCAAATCGGCAGTTTGAGTCCTGCCGCAATCAGTTTTCCAAGTGTATTTAAAAAAATGCAAAAAACAACCATTCCGATATTGCGCCTGAACGATTTGCTGTCCATATTGCCCCCTCCAACCAAAACCATCTTACTATTAATGATACCATTCCCGATTACTATATTCAAGCATATGCGGTATTTTTTGTAATTTCTTGACGAATCTGCAAATTATCACAGAATATAAATGACTTTCCAATAAAATTGTGCTACAATTTAAAAGTATATTACACCACAGCAATATATTATTTTATTAACTTGATAAAAACATAACATATAACAGGAGAGGACAGACATGATAAAAATGAGAAAAAAAGCTTCGGCGGCTGCAATCGAATCCATTGCAAAGCTTATTGATATGCCTTACAATCCGGCAAACGAAGAATTGAACAACATTCACCGGCGGTTGACGAGCGGAAGAAAAGAATTTGAACAGGCGGTTACCAAAACACTGGATGCCGTGATACATATGAGCGCTATGGATTTGACGCTCGAAACAAATGTCGCAACGTTAGAGCAGACTAACGCTTCTATCGAATCTGCTGTTGGCACTATCAGCAAGTCAACCGACTCCACTGCGGGCATTGCCTCCGAAGTGTCAAAGGCGCACGAAAGTCTGACTGCAACCATTCTATCGGTTTCGGACGAATCCGCCAAAATTATGGAGGACATCAACAACTGTGAGAAGGAAATCACCTCCATCACAAAGCTGTCCGCCTCCGCAATTTCTACTGCCGAAGCAATGAAAACGGATATTTACGGACTGCTTGACATTATTCAGCATATGAATGAGGTGGTTGCGTCAATTAACGCAATTTCTTCCCAAACGAACCTGCTGGCGCTGAATGCTTCCATCGAAGCCGCCCGCGCCGGAGAAGCCGGCAAAGGCTTTTCCGTCGTTGCGGAGGAAATCCGGCAGCTTGCAGACGAAACGAAATCACTGACGGGCAGCATGGGAACGTTTATCGCCAGCATTCAGGATGCTTCCAAAAAAAGTTCCGCCAGTGTCGATACAACCGTGAAAGAGCTTGGACACATTAACGACAACATCCAAACAGTATGGAAGCTTACGGGAAACAACCGTGTCGGTATGGAGCACATTGCCAATTCCGTTTCTTCTTTGGCTGCCGTCAGCGAAGAAATCAGCAGCTCCATGAACGAACTGGACGATCAGATGCAGTATATCAACGGGCAGTGCCAAAGCCTAAAAGAAGATACCGCCTCACTGACAATTTCCACCCGCTCCATTGCAGAGCTTGTCGAACCCTCCAAATCCATCGAAATGCATTTGGACGAATCGACGAAAATTATGGGAAATATGGCACGCGACGCGTTTTATATGCTGGATAATCAGGTTCTCTTAAACTGCCTTAACAGCGCAATCGGTGCGCACCAAAATTGGCTCAATACGCTCGGGGAAATTGCGCAGACCGGCACGCTCAAGGCATTGCAGACCGATTATACCAAGTGCGGTCTCGGACATTTTTACTATGCGTTTCATCCCGTAAATCCTGATGTGGCAGATATTTGGAACGGTCTTGGCGAAAAGCATAAAACGTTTCATTCCTATGGCACCGCCATGATTTCCGCGGTCCGCTCCAACCGGACAGACGAGCTGCCGCAAATTTATGAGCAGGCACAGGTGTATTCGGAAGAACTGATTGGGGACTTTCAGAAGCTGATTCAGCTGATTGATGCATTGACGCGGGAGAGGGTTCGGGTTTTTGAATAAATATAATACAAAAGCCGCCGCATTGGCATTTTTATCCTGCATGCGGCGGTTACCTTGTTTTACCCTGCGGTCAATGTACTGCCAATCCTTAAAACCGCTTTCTGTAATGTCCTCTGCCCAAAAACACAATAAATCCTTTATCTCTTAGAAATTGCAATTGTTGACGGATTTTTGCTTCAACATTATGATTGTTTCTATGTTTTTCCTGCAGCACTTCCCCATACGCGTATACATCCTGGAGACAAAATTCATCTGTTTCAATACGGTTCACACAGTTAAGCACATCAAGCAGCCATGAACGCGAAGTTATGTTTTGTGTTTCCAGCTTTTTTATTTGTCCATAGTGTTGTACTACTTCATCCGCTGATTTTAAGATCCCGTTTTCAATAATCTTTATTTTACCCTGATGTGGAATTTTATAATACAAAATATTACAGCCAGTCCACCCTGCACGCCGTGTCGTAGGCGCAAGCGGTTTTCTTTTTTCTATAATATGCGGAACAAAGAAAAACTTGGGAATCAACGTTAAGTCTGTCACATTATAATCTTTAGAATACCGCATAATAAACAGTGCAGGATTTGTTATACTTGTTATTCTTGCAATCATTGTTGCATATGCACCGTCATTAATCCTGTTCCCTATTCTGCCTTCTTTGCTTTTCAGCTCAAATATCTCACCGCAGCAATTACATTTCATATCTGCTACCGGTTCATTACTTTTTAATCCACAGATATGTGGATTCCCGCAGCAAGGGCAAAACATATTTTTTCCAACCCAATTCTCGCTCATAACCCGTATTTTTTGCGATTTACTTTTATATTGTGCACCTAACGTTTCATCAAGATGTAAGTTCATTAAAATTCTATCCATCCTTTTTTTATATTCTTATTGTTACCAATGGAAAAATCCTTTTATTGATAAGGTTTGTTGCAGACAATTTAAATACTGAATTTTTTCAATTATATCACATTTACGACACTTTCAAAGCAAATATTATTTTATATCCCTACAATTCATTAATCGTCTCCGCAATCTCCATCTCCCGGATCCGTCTCAACGGTACATAAACCGCAGCGGCGGACGATACCAGCATAAACAACACCACCATAACAATCTGCGCCACCGGAACACTCCACGAAGCATAGAAAAAATGCGCGGTAATCAAAAAATCAAACATATATTTGCTAAGCGGCAAACCAACCGCACAACCCGTCACGCAGCCAAATCCCACATAAGTAAATGTCTCTGCGGCAACCATTTTTCCAATCTGCCGCGCGCTCATTCCAATCGCCCGCATCACGCCATATTGTTTCATCCGTGCGGATACACTCATGGAAATGCTGTTCATAATATTTAACAGCACAATCAGCGCGATAATCGCAAGAAAGCCATACACAAATGTCAGAAACGCATAATACATGCCTGCTACACTTTCCTCCCTCCGGTCACGAAACACATACGCAGACGACAGCCTGCGGATTTGCGCAACTGCTTCATTGTTCTCACTCGTTGACCTGCCTGCCATCTGCACGTCAATTACCGCGTAATCGGTAATACCTGTAAGATGTGTAAACAGCTCCTCCGTAATTATAAGCGTGATTTTTCCATTGTTGCTTCCGTCATTGCTAAACGGACTGTACTTTAGCATTCCGACAATCTCCAGCGTTTCCCCAAGCACCTCCATTTTATCTCCGATTTCCAAAGGCATACCCCTGTCCCAAATCACAAGCACGTTGTGGCTGTCCTCATACATCTTCCCCAAATTACTGCCCTTTCTAAGCTCATGGTCCTTTGCAAGCAGCCCAAGCTGATACGCGTCAAATGACATCAGTTCGATTGTGTACTGCGTATTTCCAATCACAGCCGACACATCATTGCGAAAGCGCCTTCCAAACACATGTTTGACGCCGTCTATTTCCCTAATTTCATCCAAAAGAGAAGCTTCTATAGTATTGGTATAATCCGCACTCCCAATATCGAGATCCGGAGCCGATGCCTTTTGCGGAAGCAGGCAGTTTATAAACGTAACGAGAACCGAAAAACAGAGAAACAGGACAATGCTGATCGCAAACGAACCAGTCAGCAGCAGAAGATTTTTCCTCGCCGACACTGCATGATGAATGCCAAGCACCGTCTCCACCTTTCCTAAATGCAGATTAACCGCACGCCTTACCTGATTTGTATCCTGCGCATTTCCCGACACCGCTGCCGCAGGCGATACTTTCGCCGCACGCTTTGCCGGAGCCTGTGCCGCAAAAAATACCGTGACGACACCGATGACAACACCGAATACAATACCAACAGGGCTAATGATAAAAACGGAAATATTGGATGTCTCGCCGCCGACTAGATATTTCAATCCCGCATTGACACACCACGTCACTAAAACGCCAAACGCCAAACCAATTGGAACGGCAGTTTTGCACCAGTTGAGCGCCTCCAGCCGCACGAAACGAATGATTTGACTTTTGCTTGCGCCGATACAGCGGAGCATTCCGAAAAACTGCATCCGCTGCGCAACATTACTGTTCATGCTGCCCGAAATCATCAATACACCTGCAGCCAAAATAAGCAGAAATAAAAGCCCGGCAATCGGATAAACATTTTTAATATAATTCTGATTCGTAATTCCGTTCGATGCCATCAGAATGGTATGATATTCAATATCGTCGTCATCCAATCCATACTCTGCTTTGATTTGTGCGAGCGCTTTTCTCAAATTTGTATGCTTCCCAAACCGAATATAATACCGCGGAGCGCCTGCTTCGCCGTTTTCCTCGCAAATCCTGCGAAACATATTCATATTCAAAAACGCGCCAACCTGATTTTCCTTCACAAGCAAAGCCGACGTTTCCCCGCCGCTGGAACTGACATACTTTCCGTTTCCGCTAATCCGAAAACCTGACACGGTAAACACATAATCCCCCGCGGGCGTATTTAAGGTAATCGTATCTCCCGTACGGATGCCCAAAAGCTCCTGTGCATTTTCCGTAAGAACAACCGCATTTTCATCCGTCACCTGTGCATTTTCATCAAAATAGTGCATAATGTCACCGATAAACGACGGCTCAATTCCGCACAATGCCGTCTGTGCATCCTGAATATAATACGCTTCGCTCATTGTTAAATCTTTGTCAAAGTTGACAACATCATACCACGATGAGACTGCAACATCCGGACGTGCCGCAATACGCGCCGCCTCTTCCGTCCTAATTCCGCCGATATTGATATGCCAATATCCTCCTTTGTCTATCGCGTTTTCCGTTTCCATACGCACCACCGCATCCACCAGTGAAAAAATGGCAGTTACAAGAAACACAGAAAGCACAATACAAAGGACAATCATTTTACACTGCTTTTTTCGGACGCGTGCCGAAATAGAAATTAAACTTAGATAACTTTTCATTCACGGCACCTCCCGAAGTCAGTCAGCACACCATCCGATACCTGCAGCACCCGGTCCGCCGTCTGCGCAATACTTCGGTTATGTGTTATCATAATAATTGTCTGCTCGTATTTCCTCGAAGCCTCTCTCAAGAGGGCAATCACCTCACTGCTGTTTTGCGTGTCCAAATTTCCGGTCGGCTCATCCGCCAAAATCAATGCAGGTCGTGTAATGAGTGCACGTCCGATTGCCACCCGCTGCTGCTGTCCGCCTGACAACTGATTCGGCAGATGATGGCGGCGTTCCCTTAAATTTAAGACGCTCAAAAGCTCCTCTAAATACTCCCGATTAGGTTTCCGGTAATCCAGCAGCAAAGGAAATATCATATTCTGCTCCACCGTCAGCTCCGGTATCAGGTTAAACGCCTGAAAAATAAACCCGATATTCCTGCGGCGGAATACGGTAAGCTCCCGCTCCTTCATGGAAAATATATCGTTCCCGTCAATCAATACTTTTCCGGAAGCCGGCGCATCAAGCGCACCCAGCATATTTAAGAGCGTACTCTTACCGGAACCCGACTCCCCGACAACCGTAACAAATTCACCCTTAGGAACCGAAAAACTGACATTTTTCAATGCCCGCACGGCAGTCTCACCGCTGCCGTACGTTTTAGAAATGGATTTCACCTTCAATAAGTCCATAATGATAAACACCTCATTCTTTCTATCTTTTTGTGTAAAGCTTTTCCATTTTATCTGCTTCACTCTTTTGATATTTGAAGTATCTCATAGTCACCTTACTATAACATGAATCTCAGACTACAAATTTGTAGGAATGGATTATAAAGAATAACAAAAACCCCCGAAAAGCATTAGTTTTACGTTGATAAGGAAGTATTCACAACAACTTATCATCAACGCTGACAAACAGGGTGCAAGCAAAAGCAGAGAATATATCACTTTCATTAGTGGTCGGTTCTCTGCTTTTCTGTTACGCAATAGAACACTGTTTTTGAGAGCAGACATATAAAACCCTTACCCCGCCACTTCAATATCCACAAAGCCGCATAAATCAAGGATAAAATACCCTCTATTGCGTAACAATCCCCATAATAAATTGAGGGCGAAAGCAGTTTACTGATTTCGTCCTCTTGACTGCCCAATAGCAAAGGCGGGAAAAGCTGTCAAGGGCGCGTAGCGCGAAGTCTACCCTTGACAGCTTTTCCTGTCTTTGCTACCTACTATCGGTCGAAGCGGAATTTCAATATGGCTTCAATCAGTTTTGCCTTTAATCTGTCCTGCGTATCGTCATTGATATGCCCTTTATACATAGACAGATATTTGATGTATGCGGTATAGTGCCGCAATACTGCGTCTACCGCTTCCGGCTTTCCGGCAACGGCTTTTTCGATTACCTCAAAAGGTATCAGCTTTTTGTTCCTCATGTTTCAATTTCTCCCATTCTTTTCGTAACTGTTTCAGCGCAACATTTCTTCTGTGGTTTATCGTACTTCTGCAACGTCCATACTGTCTGCCGATGGCTTCATCACGATAGCCAACGAAGTAATAAAGCAACAAAACTTCCCGCCTTAACTCCGGCAATTTTGATAATGCCGTTGCCAATCGTTCATCATCAACAATAACTTCCTTTCCCAACACAATAAATACAGTCGGCTTATCCTGTTTTTCAAAGTAGCTGTCCATAGCAGACGGTTCAAAATATCGTTCTGACATCAGATAGTAAATTGAAATAGGTTTCAATTTGGGATATTTCTCTTGCTTCTTTCCGCTTCAAATCCCGCCATGCGTTAATTGCTTCATGGCGCAGGACAATCTTGCAGAACGTATGGAAAGCATATTCGATATGTTCCATGAACTGTTCAGAATATCTCATTTTCTCTCACCCCCTTTCTTCCCAGTAGGGGGCTATTACAACAAATGCCCATACAGCATAAAGCGGCATAAGCATTTGAGTAATACGAGTTATCAAGACATACTAAATGATTTGACAGTTCATATTCATGGGTAGTATATCCCCTAAACGAACACTGCGTTTTTTTGACAGAAAATAGTTTGTCTGATTTTGCGGATATAAAAATAACACGACGGTACCTCCTGATACCGCCGCATTATTAGTCATGGTTTCTAAAAGTCCTCCGCTATCCGTTTTGAAGAAACGGCGGCTTATGAGTGTTACCAAAAAGAAAGAGCCGATAACCGCATTTTTAATCTGCGTGTTATCGGCTCTGCGTCTGTGCGTCTGGCTCTTTGATAACTGATATATTCATTTGTTGTACGTTAATAATGGTTTCGTGCTTGCATTTCGGGCAATATAGGGGAAAGTTTTTCAGTTCGGTATCACTCCGCATTTTTAACCTTGTTTTGCTTTGGCATATGGGGCATATTATCCATTCGGTATTCATGTTAAATACCCCAATCCCTGCTAATCATTTGCAGTTTTACCATATGCGGGTAAATCCTGCCGGTGTTCATCAGTTTTTCTGGCGTTCCCTGTTCCGCAACAGAACCGTCTGAAAGCACAACCACTTTATCCGCGCCGCTTACGGTACGCATACGGTGGGCGATAACAAGTACGGTCTTATCCTTTATCAGCCTTGATAAAGCAGCCTGTATCAATGTTTCGTTTTCCACATCAAGGCTTGCCGTTGCTTCATCAAGTAAGATGATAGGGGAATTTTTGAGGAAAGCGCGGGCGATTGAAATTCTCTGCCTTTCCCCGCCGGACAGTTCGCAGCCATTTTCACCAATCATACTGTGATACCCGTCCGGGAGCTTTGTCGCAAATTCTTCACAATTTGCCAGTCTTGCCGCTGCAATCACTTCTTCGTCGGTCGCGCCCTTTCTGCCTATTCTGATATTCTCCATAATTGTGTTGTTAAACAGCGTCACATCTTGAAATACGATAGAGTACAGCGACAGCAAGGTTTCCGGCTCTATTTTCGATATATCCATACCGCCGACAGTGATTTTCCCCTTGCTTATATCCCAGAACCGCGCGGCAAGACGTGATACCGTAGTTTTACCGCCGCCGGACGGTCCGACTAAGGCGGTAACTTCTCCCTGTTTTGCCGTAAAGGACACGTCTTTCAATACGGTTTCCCCGCTATTATAAGCAAATCCCACATGGTCGAACACAATATCGTAACCTTTATTTGTTACTCTGTCTGTTCCTGTCTGGATAGGCTGGTCAAGAATTTCATTCATGCGGTTTATGTTCGTTTTGGTGGAGATTACCGCAGCAAGATTTTGCAATGCACCCTCAAGCGGGGCATATAGCCTTGAAGCCACAAGCAAAAACATAAAGAACAGCGGAATATCAATTTCCCCACGAATGAGCAGCGCAGAACCTACAAGCGCAACCGTAGCAATCCCAAACTTTAATATCAGCGTAGAGGAAACAACAAAAAGGGCAGTCCCAAGCTCTGTTATAATGTGCCGCTTTTCCACATAGTCAATTTTTTTGCCAAGCCCTTTCAGATAGCTTTCTTCCGCATTGTTCGCCTTTAAGTCCTGTAAACTTTCGATACACTCCTGTACGCCGCCTTCAAGCGCAACATTCGCCGCTACAGATTTACGGTTGAAGTATTCCTGTATGCGGGCTGAAAAGAATGTGATTGTAAATGCAATCGGCAAAACCCAAACCGCCGCAAGAGCCATTCGCCAGTCGTAAGCGAAAAGGCAAACTGCAATCAGCGTTGTAGAAATAAGGGAGCCTGCCAATGCGGGTACATAATGGGAAAATGCCTGTTCAAGAGTGGCGCAGTCGCCCATAATCGAATTTGTCAAATCAGCAAGGTCTTTTTTTCCAAAAAATGACAGCGGGATTTTACGGATCTGTTCTGCTAAGGATATACGCCTTACACCGCTTTCCACATAAGTCGCTAAGTAAGTGGCGTTATACTGAAACCATGTCACAATAAAAATAAAGCATAAGCAAACCAGAGCACCAACCGCGTAGAAGAGGGCGCGGCTTCCATTTATGCCCCCGTTCATGGTATCAATGACAAAGTAATAGAGCAGTCCGACGGGAAGCATAAAGGATATATCCTGTGCGACACAAGCAATACAGCCCTTTATCAAATCGACAGCCCCCTGTCTTGATAACGCAAAACGTCTTTGCAATGTCTTAATCATGCGTTTACCTCCAATCCCTTATTTTCATTCAAAATCTTCCATTCTGCCGCTTCGGAATAATTCTTCCACATTTTTGTAAATATGCCGTTTCGCTCTATCAGCCCGCTATGTGTGCCGCTTTCGACAATTTCACCGTCTTGCAGTACATAAATGCAATCCGCGTCTGTGATTGACGACAGCCTGTGTGCAATCATAATGACGGTCTTGCCCTTTGAAAGAGCAGATAAAGCCTGCTGTACGCGCACCTCATTATCGGGGTCGGCAAACGCGGTTGCTTCATCAAGAATTAGGATAGGCGCATTTTTCAAAATTGCGCGGGCAATCGCTATTCTTTGCTGTTCGCCACCGGACAGATACACGCCTTTTGTGCCGACAACCGTATCAATGCCATTCGGTAATTTTTCAATAATATCCAAGCACTGTGCAGCTTCTAGAGCATGGGCGATTTCTTCGCGTGTAGCGTTAGGTTTTGCCATACGCACATTTTCCAATATGGACGCTTTAATAAGGCGGCTGTTCTGAAATACAAAAGATACCTTATTCATCAATGTTTCTTTCGGAATGTCGCGTATGTCGGTATTGCCTATCAGTACGCGCCCTTTTTGCGGGTCAAAAAACCTTGTGACGATATTTGCAAGCGTTGTCTTACCGCCGCCGGACGCTCCTACTAATGCTACGGTCTGCCCCGGCTTTATTAAAAGTGATACATCATTGAGTGCGTTTTTCTTCGGAATCGCTTGCGATTCCTTGTCATAAGCGTAACTAACGTGTTCCAATGTAATTCCATTATTTTTAGGAATATTATTCACGCTGCTTTCAGATAATGGTTTTTCGTTCAGCACTTCATCAATCCTGTTGATTGCGTCGCCTACAATCATTGCGTCCTCGCTCATAAACATAATTTTTGTAAGCGTCGTACCGATAACAGGCGTAATCACAATATAGAAGATAAGGTTTAACAGAAGTTCATTTGTTACGCCGCCCCTTGTAAAGAGAATACCCCCGGCAATCAGAAACGCAAATACGCCGTTAATTGCCGTTGTATAGAACATCATAGGCAGACGCAGCCCCTTTGTATATGCAATTACCCATGTTTCGTAATTGTCTATCGCGTCTTTGAAGCGTTTGAAAGAAAAAATTGTCTGCCCGAAAGTCTTTACTACAGGTACGCCCCGCACATATTCAACAGCTTCATTTGACATATCAGCAAGCGCGTTTTGATATTGCTCCATTCGCTTCTCCATGTCTTTCCCTGTCATTTTCATCATAATCAGAAAACCAAGCACAACGGGAACAAGGCTTAAAAGCCCTAACCGCCAGTCAAAGGCAAGCAACAGGAAAAGCAGCCCTATGGGGGTGGCAACCGCCCCTGCTTTGTCGGGGAGCCTGTGTGCAAGATATGTTTCCGTAGCGGCACTGGAACTATTTACTATTCTCCGCAGCTTTCCGCTTCCATACTTTTCCGTTACCCCAAGCGGCAAGGCTGTAATATGGCGCATAAGCTCTTTTCGGATATTTGCGGCAACCCGGAACGCGCTCATATGCGAACACATCAAGGCGGCTATGTAGACAACAATAGAGATAACCGCAAACAATACCGCAGACCAGCCGTAGCTTGTAACATTCCCCGCCTGTGAGAAATTCGGGGAAACTTCCAGTATGTCGTGAATGATACGCCATATATACCAAAAAGGCACAAGAGCTAACAGCGCACTCATTACGGACAGTACCCAAGAAAGATAGGTCAATATCCTATGCCCTCCGGCATAGCCCATCAGTCTTGATAGATTAGACCGTTTTTTCATTGAAAAAAACCTCCCTATATTGTCAAGTGATTTTCCTTAAAAATTCAAGGAATTTTTATTGTTACTCTCAGATAAATGAGCCAAGGAAATGGACATTTCTCTGTATCTGGTACGAAAATAGAGGATGTAGGGTACACGAAGTAGAACGTCTATCTTTTCGCTCTACATGGCCTTGTGTATACCCTTCCTTCTACGGCAGCGAACCTCCCGTGTCTACCAGGATCACCATCTTGCGGGTCCTAACTTCCTTCGTTCCGCCTGTCCATAACCAGGGTGCCAGCTCAGCTCCTAACCAGGGTCATGCCCTATGGAAAATATTCCTGCCGGCTACCGGCTCATTCTTTATATAAGTCTTACTGACCTGTATGTTTCCCTGACTGGCACCTTGCGGCGGACGTTTCCCCAGACTGTTCCACATACCTTCCAGCCTTTTCTGTCATGGCTGGATTCAGCTCCCGGCTCCGTCTCCCGGAGGCTCAGTCCAACCCTGACAGGGTATTGCCTGTTTCGATTCCAGCTGTTATGCCGTCTGTACCTGTGGCCTCCTGATGTCGCCCAGCAGCCTCTCAGGGTCATACTGGATGCCTTTGGTAAGGACCGCGTAAAATATCCTCAGCGCCTTACAGGCTACCGCCACCACCGACTGCATCTTTTTGAGCGGGTTCTCCTTCCGCGTCCGGTAATACTCGTGTATCTCCCGAAACTCTGCGTTCTTTCCCACCAGCGATATAGCGGCCTCGTACAGCACATACCTCAGGCGTTTCCGCCCCCGGTAACTGATACGGCTTTCTCCGTTATGCTTGCCCGAATCATTTGCCACGACGGCATATCCCGCCAGCTTCTGCAGCTGTTTGGGGTTGTCAAAACGTCCTATGTCCCCCACCTCTGCTATAAAGCCGCTGACTGTTACCATCCCAATCCCCTTGATCGCCAGCAGGTTATCTATATATGGGATCTCCTTCAGCTTTTCTTCTATCCTCCGGAGCAGTTCCTCCATTCTTGACGCATGTACATCCATGTCACTCAGCAGATTTTCCAGCTCCATCCGCGCCGCTTCCGGCGCTTCCTTGCTCCCTACGCTGTGCTCCGCAGCCGATAAAAGGGCCTTTGCCCTCTTCATCCCGGCACCCCTCAGCTTCCTGTCCCTCCAGATCTGGTTCACACCTTCCGCCCCCAGCTTTAGGATGTCTTCCGGCAGCGGTGCAACCTTCAGTACCATCCTTCCGCTTACTGCCTTTAAGTCCCCGTAAACGTCTTTATATTCGGGAAAGTAGATGGAAAACCACCTCGCCAGCCGGTTCTTGATCCTCGTAAGCTCCTCCTGTGTCTGAAAGCGCAGGTTCGACAAGCTCCTGATCTCCGCATAAATACCGACTGGCATATAAGGGTAAGAGAATCTCCCCTCGTTGACAAGCGCGGCGATCGTCTTGGGATCCTTCCGGTCGTTCTTGTTGGGATTGTTGTCATCCAGTTCCTTCGACTTCTTCACATGATGGGGATTTACATGCACCGGCTTCATGCCGTTGTCCTGCAGGAATTTTCCCAATGCGAACCAGTAATGGCCTGTGGGCTCCATGCCGGGGATTACAGCAGTTTTACCGTGCCTCTCTGCAAGCTCCTCCACCCATGCCTTGAATGTCTGGAAACCGGTTTCGGTGTTGCTGAACTCCAGCGGTTTTTTAGTGTACTCGTAGTTGCGCCAGTCAAATGCTCTTGCATAATGGGTCTCGCTTCCCACGTCGATTCCGACAATCAAAGTTTTTTCTGTTATGGATGCAATTTTTGCGTTTTGTGTGTTACAATTCATCTTGGGATACCTCTCTGTTCAATAAGATTTTTACTAACCGTCCAAAAGTCAGTAATCTTATTTTACTCTGAGGTATCTTTTTATCAACCACCCTTCTTGGAATTCCTTATATTTGAATTATACAGGAAGCTCCTTGAAAATTTTTTATGATATGAGGACTAAATAACTGCCCTCGAATATCCATATTTTGTCAGTATGGCCTTAACAAAGTTAGTAATAACTAACCTATGTGCCAAATATAATGGAAAGTGTAAACTTTCCATTATCAAATCTTATTGAACATTAGTAATCCAATAAGTATGAATTATAGGGCAGATTGCCCTAACGAATTTATTTGTAATCAAGCCTGCTCGATTTATTATTGCCCCATAATTTTCAACCACCCGGCGGTATAAAAAGCCCTCATTTCTTTCAGATAATGTTTTGCATCCTCAATCGGCATTTCATGTATGACCAGTTCAAAAAAGGTGTTAAACATTCCTGTAATCAAGATATGTTCCAGCCGTTCATCAATAGGCGGTGACGGTCTGCCTATCTTTTTTAACACTTCTAAATAATCATGTGTGCCTTTTGTTTCTATTTCCACCATTTCATCAATCAGCTTCGAAAAGCGTGTTCCCTCCGAACAGCAAAGTATGAGCTTAAATTCATTCAAGTGTTCATATGCGTACAAAAGCATTTCATACATATACACGCCGGAAGTAGAGGTAAGATTGTCGGGCTGTTCCTCTGGCGGTATTTCTGCAAATTCTTTCTGTGCCTTGCAAAAGAGTTCCAATAAGAAATTGTAGTGTTCGCCTACCAGTGCTTCAAATAAATCCTCCTTGCTGTTATAGTAGCCATAAAACGCGCCTGTCGTTACCCCCGCCGTTTTGACAATATTCCGCAGGGAAGCAGACTTATAGCCTTTTTCAAGAAATTCCTCCATGGCGGCTGAATGGATTAAATGTAGTGTTGTCTGCTCTGCTTCGCTCATTTTCTCACCTCCTGTATATAACGGTGTTATATATCGCTGTTATATGGTACTGCAAATCTGAGAATTTGTCAATGGCACAAAAAAATTTTTGCTGATTTATTCTGTGGCATTGGTATTTCCGAAACTTCCCCGTATTAAGAAACAAGAAAACTTTTTGAAGAATTTCTCTCAAAACTCCGTCAAAATCGCCCTGTGCGGTGTTGTAGGTAGTGAGAGGAATTATCAGAGGGTTTGGGATTCTTCCCAACAAGCAAAATCTGTCCAAAAAGCCATAGCGCGGACGGGCAGATTTACGGAAATGGGTACCCGTTTCCTATGCTTGCTCCGAAACTTATCACTTAGAAAATACGGAAAGGAAGGGAAAAGAATGGATTGGGAACTGGAAATCAAGGACAGCGGCTATCTGCCGGAAAAAGGGAAGCCGACAGAGGAAACCGTCTGCTACAAAATCGGCGGCACATACTATGAAGTGTCTACCTCCTGCGGCGGCTCGGAACGGCTCCGCGACAAGATGATACGGCTCATAAAATCGGAAACCGTTAAACCGTCCAATGACAAACAGGGATAAATGCGCTATAATGAATTTAGCACTACTGTTTGTCGGGCGTTCATTACAGGAGGAATGAACATATGACAGCAAATACATATAAGCCCGGACAGATAACAGCATTATACGCCCGTCTTTCGCAGGAAGATACGTTAGAGGGCGACAGCAACAGCATTGTAAACCAGAAAGCAGTCCTCTCCAAATATGCGGCGGACAACGGCTTTTCCAATCCCGTTTTCTTCATTGACGACGGTGTATCCGGTGTGACGTTCGACAGACCTCAATTTAACCGCATGATTGCGGAGATTGAAGCCGGAAACGTGGCGACAGTCATTGTCAAGGATATGTCAAGATTGGGGCGCGATTATCTGAAAGTCGGCTACTATACAGAAATTTTTTTCGTGGAGCGCGACGTTAGATATATCGCAATCAATGACGGTGTAGACAGCGCAAAAGGCGACAACGATTTTACCCCGTTCCGTAACCTGTTCAACGATTTTTATGCCAAAGATACAAGCAAAAAGGTACGGGCAATCAAACGGGCGCAAGGACAGGCGGGGGAACACCTGACAAAGCCGCCCTATGGCTACATAGTAAGCCCTACGGACAAAAAGCAATGGATTGTAGACGAGGAAGCCGCCGCTGTGGTGAAACGCATTTTTGATTTATGTATCGGTGGGAAAGGACCTGCGCAGATAGCAAAAATCCTCAAAGCGGATAATGTGCTGATAGCAAAAGCGTATTACGCAAAGAAAAAGGGGAAAGCACTCCCCGACAGCCCTTATGACTGGAGAGATAGTACCATTGTCGGCATTTTGGAGCGCATGGACTACTGCGGGCATACGGTAAACTTCAAAAGCTATTCCAAATCCCACAAACTGAAAAAGCGGATTCCAACCACAAAGGAACAGCAGGCAATTTTCTATAATACCCATGAAGCGATTGTAGAGGACGCTGTTTTTGAACGGGTGCAGGAACTTAGGGCGAACAAACGCCGCCCCACAAAAGCAGAACGGCAAGCCCTGTTCTCCGGCTTGGTATACTGTGCAGACTGCGGGAGTAAATTACACTTTGTTACCTGTAAGAGTTTTAACGGCTCACAAGACCATTACCGCTGTGCAAAGTACAAGAGCAATAATGGAAGCTGTACGGCTCACTTTATCCGCGAAGAAGTGTTGAAGCAAATCGTATGGAGCAGAATATTTGATGTGACCGCCCTTTTCTTTGATGACATCATGGCTTTCCATGAAATGATGTATCAGCAACGCTCCGCTGAAACAGAAAAAGAAATGAAGCGCAGGAAGCGGGAAGTCGGACAGGCGAGGAAGCGGATAGCGGAACTTGACCGTATCTTCAAGCGGATTTATGAGGACGACATAAGCGGTGCAATCAGCCATGACAGATTTTTGAAGCTGTCCGCAGAGTATGAAACGGAACAGCGGGAACTGGAAGAAAAAGTTAAGGCAGACCAGCAGGAAGTCGATACTTACGAACAGAATAAGAGCGATTTTGACAGCTTCGCCGCGATTATCCGCAAGTATGTGGGGATAAAGGAACTCACCCCCGCAATCGTCAATGAATTTATCAAAAAAATCATAGTCCATGCGCCGGAAAAGGTGAACGGGAAACGGGTACAGAAAGTAGATATTGTTTTCAATTTTGTGGGTGAACTCAATTTCCTTTCTGACATGCAACCGAAACGGCAAGGCGCATAGGAACTCAAAAAGACGGTACAGCCCTTGTAATCGGGGCTATACCGCCTAATCTGAAATTACTTCCCTCTAACCGTAAACATTTGAACTTTCGGGGGATAAAAACATATTGCTGTATAATTATCTCTTTGTGAACTGCAAACCGCATAAAATAAGGCTTTACAGGCTATTTGTGTGCTACAAGTGTGTTACGAAAAACCACTTTTATCTATTTTTGAACTCTTACAGACACTTTCTCTTTCTCTGTTCAAGCATAATTTCCACCTGTCTTTTATGTTTTTCATACTCTGCCTGTAGTTCTGCCCGGCGTAAAGCAATATACTCTACCGTAGAAGTAAACCCATGCTCATTAAATTTATTCATACTGTTTCTGTATGCTCCGGCTTCCACAATATCAAATTTTTCTAATAACTCACGCTTTGCCTTGCCTATTCGTAACCGCCGCAGTCCTTTTTCTTTTGTCTGTCTTACTCTCTCTATAGTTATGCCCTGCTCTCTGGCTACTGCTGCCATTGTCCGATTATTTATGAATATCTCTTTTATTATGCTGTTCTCTCTATCGCTTGTATAACGCTCAACTATGCCCCATAATTGGCTTTTAGAATGTTCGGCATACATTTTATCTATTGTTTCATCTTCAAGGCTAAAATCGGCTTGTATGGTATCGGAAAGTGTCAAACTGTTATCGTCTGCTAAAGGGGTATCTAAACTGGCTACCCCTTGCATCTGTATTTTCAATTCCGGCAGCAGTCCTACAGGTACACGCATTTTATCAGCTATTTCATTATCTGTCGGCACTCTGCCTAATTCCTGTTCTAACTCCTGTACGGTTTTCTTGTAACGTGCTATTTTCTGCCTTGTGTGGCTCGGTATTTGCACCGTAGAGCCGCATTTTTCAAGATACCGCTGTACTGACTGCCTTATCCAGTATTCCGCATAAGTCATAAACCGCACATTTGCAGACATTCCATAATGCTGTACCGCTTCCCACAATCCAAAATAGGATTCTTGCAATAAGTCCTCCATAGGCTCATAGGTGGTATATGGCTTTATGAATTTCTTAATCAATGGCAGATTGCTTTCATACAGTAATTGCATATAATCCGTTACAGAATAACCGTTCCTAATTTCAGAAACAATTTGCTCATTCGTCATTGCAATGCACCTACCCCTTTGCTATAATTTGAGTAGATGCAGGATATATAAAGAGAAGTCAGCCCACAAAAGCAACGGCTTCTCTTTTATTTTATCACAAAACCGCCTTTTTGCATATTTTAAAAATATTTCAGAATGGCAGCAGGACTAAGCCTTTTTGAAAATGTCCGGCAGAAAAAGGTACTAACTACCCCTATGCGGCGTTTCCCTATAAAACCCCCACCCTATGCTTATTCTGAAACAAAATAAAAGGGTACGCACCGATCACATACCCCTAATGAAGTATTATTTATTTCCCATTCTTAACTATTTCAATATATTTCTTTAACGTATTTCTGCTTATATTATGTTTCTGCATCAAATCTATTTGCTTTATACTTCTATCTTTAATGAATAGCTGTATATCCTCTTTCAACTCGTCTGACATTTTATCAAGTTTCCCTGTTGCTCTGCCACTACGTTTGCTGCTGGCTTCTATTCCGTCCTTAATTCTTTGAACTGTTATTTTTCTTTCCTGCTCTGCTCTGTCCAACTCCACAATCAGCAATAGCTTTACAGTGCTTTCAAGGCTCGTCCTCGCTACTAGATTTTGTGCTTTTGCCACATTCAATAACTGCTTGATATACGGAGTGCTTACTGTCTGATTATCAATAAAAATCAATTCAACGCCTTTATTCAACAGTTCCATATACTTCATATACCCAACTTCTGCTTCTCTTGTAAATCGGCATATATCCTTAAAGACAATCATATCTCCTGACTGTACTATGCTCTCTAATTTTTGCCATTGCTTACGCTCTGTAAAATTCTTTCCGCTTTTATCTTCCCTAAACTCTAACAGATATTCAATATCATTTTCTTTTGCATATCTTTGTAATGCACTTTCCTGACGGGTAAACTTCTGTAAGTCTCTTTCCTCTGATGTGCTTATTCTCATATAGCTATATACATTACACATAATAATACCGCCTTTCTTTCATCAAATAAACTATAGATATTTTAATAGTTTTATTGTACTGTCATTTAATCCATTTGTCAATATAATTTGACACTTTTTATAACAACAATAACAAGAAAAGATATTTTGACGGTTTACACATCACCAAAGAACACTTGACAAAATTTAATAGGGGAATTGTCACAAAAGAAAGAATATGATAGAATATCGAAGAGGAACAATCGTGTTGCAAGGTGGTAACCTCCCAAAACTTCATGCCCGGTACGCCGGAGTACATAAGAGGGGAGGTGGCGCAAATGACAGCTTTTGAAATCATTTCGATTTTCATAGGTATATTGGCTCTGCTGATTGCCTTTGGTAGTTTTGTTATAGCGTTGCTTGCCTTTCTCGATAAGAGGAACAAGCGAAAATAAATAAGCCTACCTTGTTACTTGGCGGTACAGGTAGGCTTATATAGTCATCTGGAGGTCAACCACTTTGTGGGCGGTTGTTTCCTCTTTTGTATCTATAATATATCATAATCCCCAGATAAATTCAAGAATAAATTCCGTTAATGCAAACCGTTAGGGAAGTAATAGACTGCTGCCCCCTGCGGCTCTATGGGCTTGAAATACTCGTCCGGGTTTTCTCCGGCTTCTATCAATTCTTGCCGACATTGTTCTATCCTCTGTAAAAGTTCTTCCCGGCTCTCCCCGGTTATCGCCATCATATCATCTAAAGAGAAATACTCATGTTCATTAAATGCAGATGCAAGGCTCATTCTCAAACCGCTGTAGATAGCTTCTAAGGACAAATCATAGTTCTGTATGCCATCATCTATAATCGGTTCTAATTCTGCTCTGGTAACGCCATATTTGCCATAATTCGCAAGCAGATTATTTATAAGTGTGTCCTTATCCATAATGTGACTACCTCCATTTTCCGCGGTTCTTTCTGAACTTTGGGTATAGGCAACAAAAATTATAGGTTGAAATCACATCTGATTTCAGCCTAAATTTTTGCCTATATCAGTTTAGATAATTCAAATCCTTTCATCTTGGGCATAAAAGCAAGAAAACATTTTTTTGAAAGGTTGACTAATTTCGCTCTGCCATATACAATACGTTTGATGAGTTTGAATTTGTTGTTGTTTCCTTCAACAAATCCTGAACTTACTTCTAAAGATATCGCGTTCTTGACCGGGGCGATATCTTTTTTTATACATTCGCAAAACCCTTTGAGAGAGGAATCTGTATATTTTTCTAAAAAGTCATCTATTTTAGATGGTTCTTTTTCCATCAGTGCAGAATGAAATGTTTGGAATACATCCTCTGTCCATCTGACTGCGGGATAATGCTCCTTTATCAAGTTTATATGTTCTTCTACGGTTTTATTTCTTTTTGACTTAGGATTTTTTGTGAGTATGTACTTTAATATCTCATCCCTTTTTATTACAGTAACATCGTCCGGATAACAGTCCTCCAGCATTTTCATGGAATGTATCTTTTTTCTGCCCGGAAAATTATTCTGACTTATACATGACAGATAAAACCATATGGTGGTTGAGGGATCTTTGATGCCTGTATGCCTCAGATAAAAATAGATGGTATCGTCAGCATGCCCGTCACGCATCATCTTATAAATGATATTTACATAGGCATTCCCCCTCCGCCCGGCTGAATGTTTTGATTTGCGCGGCCTGTCCATTCCCTGTATTTCTTCTGCCGGCATTTGGATATACCTTCGGGCAGTCGGTCTGCTTATTTTATATTTGCTGCAGATGAGTGCAATGTCTTTTTCCGGCATTTCATTCCACTGGCTTTGTACTTCCTGTATCATCTTTTGTTTTTTTTCCTGTTTTCTGCCTGCCGTTTTTTCTCGGCACTGTTGTAGTTATTTGCCGAATCGTCGTAATCAACCGGATTTCCATATGCATCTGTTGGCGGCGTATTGTCATAGTTTAACTGCTGTATGACAGATTCATCCGCTTTCTTTTCCCTTGAAATTTTCTTTGGAGGGGTATCAAGCACCTGTCCGCCCCTGATAAAGATTTCCGGTGGCAGCTCATTTTTAAAAATATTCTTCAGGTGTTCCATCAGATTCTGCAGCAGATGAAAACGGTCGGCAACCTGCACGCATTCCGGCAGGACTTCGCTGACCGCCTTCGCGTATGAACTGGCGCGGTCTCTTGCAACCACTTTGATCTTTTTGTGCTCTTTGAGCCATTCCTTTAATGTCGTGCCATCCCTTCCATCCAAAAGCGCAATCATGTGGTGGTCTTTCAGATCATAAACTGCAGTTGCATAGGTCTGTCCTTTTCTGGTTGCAACATCATCGATGCCAACTGCCTCAACATCCGGATCATCTTCAAACTTTATCCTGTTGTACAGGCGCTGTATGGTATCATTACTTACAGTAACGCCCAGGAGCTTTAACACGCTGCTTGCGCCTTCGTTACTCATGAACATGGCCATTCCAAGTATCAGGGTATTGAGGGCGTCCGTTCTTACCTGTGATGTTCGCGCAAAAGAAAGCGGCTCTGTAAACACTTTTGTCCCGCATTCAGGATTATCACACTCATATTTATAAACATTGATATGAAGGCAGGTGGGTTTGCAGCGGATCGGAATATCCTGGATCTTCCGCATATAGGTTGCGTGAAGATGCCGGCTTTCTTCCCCGCATTGCGGACAGGCACAGCTATGTTTTCTTGATTTTATAAATATATCTAAAGAATCCGTTTCTGAATAATCATAAACATAATGATCCTTGTCTAGAAAAAAAGAATAGTCTGTAATTTCTTTATATTTCATATGGCGGTTCTCCTTACAGTATTTGGTGATACTATTGTATCATTTGTACCCAAAAATAAGAATAATATAGGTAATAAAAAAACAGATCTTTGACCTGTTCTTTTATTACCTATCATACCCAAAGTTCAGAAAGAACCGATATGCAATCGGATAGCCTTTCACTTCCAATCCGTAAAACCGCTTCAAATCGTCTGACATACGCCTTTTCAATAATGACATTTCGGGATAAATTCTTCTAAGCGTTGCACGCACTATGTATAAGGAAATATTGTATTTCTCACATATCATAGTGCAGATTTCAGTTTCAAGAACATATCCTTGCTGCCTAACCACGCTTAAAACCTCATTTTGTAGGATTTCTTCAACATATGCTTTAAAACTCATCCTCTTCCTCCCCATAATCCAGTTTCATTCCCAATTTTGGTAAATCCTCGCTCTGTAGAGTTGCAGGTTCTCCCAGTTTTGGCAGTTCGGCAGCAGTCAGAATACGCTTTGTCTCTTTGTTTGGTATGCTTTCTTCAATACTGATAGCATCTTTATAAGACAACCAATTTTTCATTAAGAAAATGCCGCTCGGAGGGCTTATTTTGCCGCCTAACATGGCTTGCTCAATAAATGCTCCTATAAACGCTTTTGCCGATTGTATCAACTCTTGACACATCTCACTGCATCCTGTTCCGTTATTCCAGTTAAAAAGTGTTGTCCTGCTGATATGCAATGCCATACAGAGAGATTCAATGCCAGGACGAATACTTGATTGCTGGCAGAATGAAAAATACTCGTCAATCCTCTGTTTGATTTCCTCGTCCGTTTCCGGCTTTCCTCTGTCGTGTAATTGCTTCAATGATGTGACAAGTTCCTGCACCGTTGACGGTTCCATATCGTCAATCTGTCCTTGTGGATAACTGTTTCTTCCCATATTTTTACCTCTTTTCCGCTGATTTTCAGCTAATTATTTTTCTTTTTATGATGTTAAGATTGTGCGTTGTACTTGGTCTTTCACGCCCTCCTGCGATTATAGTAAGCGTGTATTTTCTTATGGCATGAACCGCAAAGAGTACAAAGGTCTGTCAGCACATTCTCATTGCCTAATCTAGCATAAGTGATATGATGCACCTGTACGCTCCTAATCCTGCTTATCGGTCTGCCGCACATCACACAACCGCCATCTATGGCTATTCGCTCCTGTTTCTTGGCTTCCCATTCATCACTACGCATATAATCCTTATACTGCTGTGTCTGCATTTTTCATCATCTCCTTATAAATCCGTTCCAGTTCATCAATGACCGCCAATAATAACGCAATCGCAAATTTGTGATTATCATACTTCTTTGCTATCTGTCCGCTTTCATCAACTACCGCTTCCCAGTACGCATCATCTGTCTGTACCTTTGAATATTTCTTGTGGAAATTCCAAACTTCTTGATAAAGCCCCCAATACTCTTTTTTAAATGAATCTCTCCTAATATTTTCCTGTATCATGTCAATGTCTTTGTTAGTCATATTGATACCTCACTCTCTGAAATTCCGTTACAAAAACCGTAAGATTGCTTACATTCATTTTGCACACTTCAATTCGCTAAAGTGCTTGAAACCTTTGATTTTACTAGGTTTTAATAGGATTGTGTAAAAATGTGCATATAAGACGTAATGTGCTGAAATTAAGCCCTTATAGGGGGTTTACATTCGCTTTGCACATATTTACACATTCCCGTTTTTGTCAGTCAAAAGGTAGTGGCTCTTGCCCCTCGTACTCAACAAAATCTGTTTCCACTGTATAGCCCTTTACGATATTTCTTACCGTCTTGCCATCCACCGTTCCACTGTTCATGAACAATCCTTTTGTCTTTAGTTCCGCAAAGAAATTACCTTTATTTTCGCAACCATAACCGTTATCATCACACCATTTCGTATAGGCTTCATAAACATCTTTTGCCTTGCTATTCCTGCCAGTTTTAGCTAGACATTCATTGATGAAATTGCCTACCTTGTCGCTGTCCGTTCTGTAAGTGTCTGTAGCGGTCTGCACTGCTGCCGGGGGCTTCAATCCCTCTTTGCGGTATAACTGCAATCCCTCAATGCACCAATTTAAGATGCCGGATAGTTCCTGTTTATCCCTCAATCGGTTCTTTAGGTCTTTGTCCTGCTCCTGTGGCTCAAAATGTCGGTCAAAACTGATAACATTGATTCTGCCAGAACTGAAAACTGTATCATCTGTAATCGTTGGTAAAAAATTCGTATTTATCACAAGTTTAAATTTGGGAATGAACGTTGTTTCTCTCTGGTATAAATGCCTTGCTGTAATGCTGTCTCTGCCTAACAGTGATTTTAATAAAGCTGTATCAAATAACATTCGCTTTGGCGGCTCTGACGCATTACAGAACCTGCACCCTGCCAATCGTGCTATATCTCCGCTTGCCGTCCGGCTGTCAAGATTTTGTCTTACTGCCAAACTCTCCGGCTTCATTGTTACCGAATAATCGCCCAACAGATGTAACAGCGTTTCGCAAAACGTAGACTTTCCATTTCGTGTGGTACTTCCATAAAGGATAAAACAAGTTTCCTGTTCTGTGTTCCCTGTCAATGAAAGCCCTGCTATCTTTTGGAGATACAATATTTTTTCTTTATCGTCCCGCATGATTTCCAATAGAAATTTCTTCCATTCTTTGCAATCGGCAGCAGGATCATATTCAGCATTGCATATCTTTGAAAGAAGCATATCGGGACTGTGGCTCAAAAATACCGGCTTATCCCCGGACAAATCCAGTGTGCCGTTCTGCAAATTCAAAAGATAATCATTCACATCCAACTGCTCATTGCAAAAGAAGTATATGTCCTTACTATCCTGTAGCATATTGTTTCGGTTTCTGATATTACACAATGTCGCTACTGCTTTGAGGTATTTACCCTCTGTATCAACATTTACTGCATATCGGACAAGTGCATCTGATAAAACTTTTGCTGACGCTCTCGCACTCAAGCCCTCAATATCATCAATCCACCGTTTACCGTCATACCTCATAAAATCTTTTCGTGATGGGTTGTATCTGTGTTTGTCCTTAAAAACATCTGCAAATAGCCGTCCGAAGCCTTTATCGCTTGTTTCATACCGCTCTGCGTGTAAATCCTTTAATACCTGCTCTAAGTGGCTGTCCTGCCGTTTCTGCGGCTCTATAGGGGTACTATGAACCGCCGTACACTCCCTTACGGCTTCTTTAACGGTACTCTTATTGAGTGCATCTTTAATCAGGGTTTGTAAATCTTCCTTTGTGTGTTTCTTCATATAATCACTAATATCGCCCTTTTCTGGCACTTCTGGCGGTATAATCATGGTTGCAGTTCCTACCGTATTAAGTAATGCTGTAATACGCTCCGCATCTGCAATTCCAGCTCTGTCGTTATCGCCAAATACTGCAAATCTACCACCCTTTAAATATGGCAATAACTCTTTTTTAAAAGTATTTGTACCTCCACAAGTGAAACTGATACAATCATTATTCCATAAGCATTTAGTATCTTTTTCTCCCTCTGTATAGCAAACAAGACTTTTCTTCTCAATGGCGTTCTTCACTTCCTTTAAATGTCCGTTACAGAAAACCGCATAAGTTGTATCAACTCCATCTGTTCCCTTTGTAACGTGTTCGCCGTCTCTTATACCTCTTGGAAAACCCTGTTTTTCTTTGTCTTTCATGCGAAAATGTGAACATAAATATTTTTCTGTCACAAAATCGTACATTTTATATTCATCTTCTGTATTGTAGTAAAGAAACTTTTCAAATGGTGTAAACCCTCCGCTATCGGATTTATCCTGCCACAATTCAGCATCTTTCTTTAGTTGATGATAAATACTTCCACACACAGAGCAATAACACATAGGCATCCCATTTCTTCCAATTTTCATAGAGGCACTTGGTAAATTATCATTGTGATAGAAACAGTTAAAAATAATACCGTTACCACTCCTAGTATAATAATGGTGTAGTCAATCAAGACTACTTGGTTAATATGTTTCTTTCTATAAATCAGATAACAGAAGAAGGGGTTCTTCCTTCATCAGATGTTATCCATAATAATCATGTCTGACGGCTCCTGATGGACACTAGATAAAACATAAGGTATCATCTCTTAGGATAGGACAAATAATGTATC
>KE159617.1:461300-545921 GCA_000403335.2 Lachnospiraceae bacterium MD335 | reverse complement strand
ATTTGCAATACTCAGAGATAATAAGCCTTTTGAAATCATCACTCCACAGGAGCATATCAAACAATACAATGCTGCTAAATGCGACATAGCCGCATAAAATACTGTAAATCCAACGAATCAACATCTTTTTAAACAAGGTATTTTCACCAAGGGATAAGTGCACCCTTTTTTAGGAGAAAATATTTTTCATTTTTCTATTGACATTTATTAGCTGGACTTTTTACCTTACTACTGCGTGACCTTATGTATTGCTCTAATGCGGTAAATTCTTCTTGCCCTGTCATTCTCATTCACAGCACCCCATTTCTAACACATGGCGTATCTGCTCTGCTTCCTCGTCGATGGCATCCATTTCTTTCTGTGCATACCTGTAAAAATATTCATCTCCACTGTGTTCTGTCTGCAACTGTTCCAATATCGCATATCTACGCACTAACTCTTTTTGCTGTTTTTTCAGTCGGTATCTTTTCAAAATATTCATTCTGATGTACCTCCTTTGTAGAGGAAACCTGTTTCCTCGTAGAACTTCTTAGGATAAATCAGATAAGAATATTGTCGGCTCTTTGGTGTCCTGTGGTATGCAATTCCCCAGTTTACTGCGCCACTTTGAAGCAACAGCCTTACTGTCTGACAATCTACCTTTAAGGCTTTAGAAGCAACTGCAACAGGAATATTGGCGCATTCAAAAATAGGTTCGCTCATATCATCACCGCCTTACTCTCCTGCTGCCAGTTCGTCAATAATTACTCTGATTTCAGCTTTCTTTTCCTCTGACAATTCAATTCTCAACTTCCTGCTGAAATTTCCATCATTGATACCAAGTTTTGACGCTATCTGCCATAAACGCACATTTCTTTTGTTCGCATATTCCCTTATATCTTTATTACACATAAAATACCTCCTGTTTTATAGATTGTTGTTGTTGACTTCTACCCTTGCAAGTGGTATGATATTCACAAATCGAACACTTATTTTTATATGTTCGTTTTATAAGCATATAATAACACAGCCTGTTGATGTTGTTGAAAAAAGTTTATTTATTGCTCACTTTTCAATCGTTTCAAAATTTATGCTCATTTTTTGAGCAACGAGGTGCAATATGAATATTTATGAAAAATTGAGACGTAGCCAACACAAAAATAATAATGAAATGGAAAAAGAAATGACCATTACGGAACTTGTAAAGAAAATAAATAAGGAGATTGACGGAAAAAAGCTAGATAGAAATGTTATAAACAGAATCGAAGCCGGACAAGAACCGACTTTAACTCAATTAGTGGCATATTCTAAGGTTTTTAATGTTTCAACTGATTATATACTTAATAATGTATCTCCAAAATCAGATACCGAAACCATTAAATCTATTGCTGATTATTTAGGTTTGTCTGATGCGACTATAGAGGAAATCGCAGAACTAAAACCCGATTATAAAATGATATTAGATAAAATGGTTTCAAGATATTGTTTGTTGCTTGTTCTTTCAGAGATCAGAAACTTGTTAGGATATAATTACTTGCAACCTCATTTAACTTTAAAATTTGATGAAAAACGAAAATGGCTTGACGGTGCGGAAATTGACCAGTTTTTAAATGATGCTGTTAATGATAAGGCTGTTTCTGTCTTTTTTAATGAAGCTGTAAATAAAAGAATTGAACAAGTCGTTAAAAACACAATGGAAGATAAGGAACTGCAAGAATATTTCGGGAAATTAGATAAAAACTCTAAACTACAAGGAATATTAAGAGCAGAACATTTACCTAAATTGGGTGACTTTAAAAGCAAAGGAAGTGATGATAATGAAACTGCCTAATGGCTTTGGCTCTGTCTATAAGCTATCTAGCAACCGCAGAAAGCCTTATAGAGCGATTGTAACGGAACGATGGCAGATAGACACAGAAACAGGCAAATGGAAGCAGAAACGCAAAACCATAGGCTATTATGAGAGCAAAAAAGAAGCCCTGCAAGCATTGGCAGACTATAATAAATCTCCATATGACGTAGATGCTTCTAAGGTCACATTTCAAGAAGTATTTGAGCGTTGGAGCGAAGAACACTTCCCCACTGTATCAGAAAGCAATGCAAAAGGCTATCGGGCAGCTTATTTATTATGTGAGCCTATCGCAAATAAACGCATGGTAGATGTGAAACTGGATGATTTACAGTATATTGCTGATACCTCCGGCAAGAATACGCCTACCCTACGCAAATACAAGGTTCTTGTAGGCTTGATGTTCAAATATGCGGTTATCCATGACATATTACCGCCCGACATGAACAAAACACAATATATAGATATAAAGAAAGCAGGAAACCCCAACGCATACAACAGAGAGCCATTCAGTAAAGCAAAGATAGAAAAAGTTTGGAAATGGAAAGATACGAACGGTTACTTTAACGTGATTTTAATGCTGATATATTCCGGCTGTAGAATATCTGAATTACTGGATTTAAAAAAAGAACACGTTAATATAAAAGAACGTTGGTTTGATGTGACTTCCGCCAAAACAGAAGCCGGAATAAGGAAAGTGCCAATTTCTGATAAAGTGCTACCTTTCTTTGAATACTGGTACAATCTGAATGATTGCGAATATCTTTTAAGTACACCAGAAAGCAAACATTTTGAATACAGAAATTATTATGACAGCTACTGGAAACCGTTAATAGAACAGTTAGGAATGAGCCACCGCCCACACGATACAAGGCATACTTGCATTTCGTTACTTGCCGAAGCCGGGGTTGATGATAGGCTTGTTAAAAAAATTGTAGGTCACAAAGGGCAGGGGGTGACACAACAAGTATATACCCATTTTGAAATTCAAGCCCTTTTAGAAGCCATAAACAAAATCTAGGAAAGGAGTTGATGCAGATTGATTGTAGTAATTAAAAAGGCTCTACAGTACCGCAAATACCATAGAGCCGCTACCCCACAATAATCACTCGACAAAGCAAATTAAAGGGAGTATGTTCATTGTAGCATACTTCCCAACCAAAAGAAAGGAAGATTTTACAATGAGTAAGAACGAAATAATTGATACAGCTTTTACGCGGGTGTTTGACACTTCTTTTTGATACCATATCGTAAAAATCCTTTATTTAAGCCCATCAAGGCTTATTTTTTTGTCAAATTTTTTAAAATAGTACGTGCGCTTTTGTACGCTTTGTTGTATAATAAGATTATATTACAAAGCAGCAGGGAGGCATTTTGCATGTATATCTCACTTACAGGTAATTCAGATAACAAAGATGTCTATATTAAACGCTCATACCGTAAAAGTAATGGAAAAACTGCTACCCACATCCATAGAAAACTTGGAAAGCTGAACGAACTCTTAGACCAGTTTTCCGGAGATTATGATGCCATGATGGCATGGGCAAAATCAGAAGCGGAAAAAGATACCATGGAATACAACGCTAAAGCAGGCAGCGTTACAGTTTCTTTATCAAGAAGCGCTTATATTCCTAAAAATGAAGAACGCTGTTTTCAGATTGGATATCTGTTCCTCCAAAAACTGTGCACTGAATTGAAATTAGATTCCATTTGTCAAAAGATTTCTAAACGCCACAAATACACTTATGATTTCGGCGCAATTCTTACTGATCAGATTTTTTCAAGATTTCTGGCGCCTTCCAGCAAACTGAGCAGTTACTCTTACTGCCGCACGCTGCTTGAACCGCCTAAGTATGAACTGCAGAACATCTACCGCGCGCTTTCTGTTATGGCTGAAGAAGCCGACTTTATTCAGGAAGAGCTATACTGTAATTCGAACTTTGTACATCCGAGAAGCCAGAAGGTTCTTTATTACGACTGTACGAATTATTACTTTGAAATTGAACAGGATGATGATTTTAGAAAGTATGGAAAAAGCAAAGAAAACAGGCCGAATCCCATCGTTACAATGGGATTGTTTATGGATGCTGATGGAATTCCCCTTGCTTTTGATGTGTTCCCGGGAAATCAGAATGAACAGACGACCTTAAAGCCTTTGGAAACAAAGATAATACGTGACTTTGCATGCAGCGGGTTTGTCTTCTGCTCGGACGCCGGACTTGGCAGTAAGTCAAACCGCAGATTTAACAGCTTTGGAAACCGTTCTTATGTCATTACACAATCTCTAAAGAAGATGCGCGGGAAAGACCGGCAGACTGCCTTGAATCCAAAACAGTTTCGCAGACTTGGTTCCGATAAATTCATTGATATATCCACTCTTGATGAATCCGATCCGGATATTTACGAAACAATCTTTTACAAGGAAGTGCCTGTTGTAAATGGAAACATGGATGAAACCGTCATTGTAACCTATTCTCCAAAATACAGGGCATACCAGAAAAGGATCCGCGACCAGCAGATATCACGTGCCATAAAAATGATCGAACAGCCCGGGAAAAAACGCAAAGGCAAGAATCAAAATGATCCTGCCCGTTTTATTAAAACCACAAATGTAACAAATGATGGAGAGATTGCAGGAAAGAAAGTCTGTGAGCTTGATCTGGACAAGATCAGGGATGAGGAAAAGTATGACGGCTTTTATGCTGTCATTACAAACCTCGAAGACGATATATGTGGGATTTTAAAAATCAACCGGCAGCGTTGGGAAATAGAAGAAAACTTCCGCATCATGAAAACAGATTTTGAGGCACGCCCCATCTATGTCAGGCGGGAAGACCGCATTAAAGCACACTTCCTCACCTGTTACATCAGCCTGCTTGTGTACCGCCTGCTTGAGAAAAGGATCGGAAATAACTATACCTGTAACGAGATTCTAAGTACACTTCGTTCCATGCAGGTAACACTTTTGTCAAAGGAAAGCGGCTATATCCCTTCTTACAAGCGAACCGATCTGACGGATGATTTACACAAGGCATTTGGCTTTCATACGGATTATGAATTTATTTCAAAATCAGCTATGCGGAGCATCATAAAAAACACCAAAACAGGAAAAGTAAAAAAATAGCACAAATCGCTTCCAAAGAGAAAATGGCTGCAGACCGCATAATTACAGGGTCTGTAGCCGTTTTTTGCTTTCACAAGTGTCAAACTCGGGATTGTAGCATACTTCCCAACCAAAAGAAAGGAAGATTTTACAATGAGTAAGAACGAAATAATTGATACAGCTTTTACGGCACAGTGCAAATTGGAACTGATGCGAACAGTTATAGAAACGCTTATCAACATGGTAGAGGATAACGGAAATATTAAAACACTAGAACAGGCTATGAATTTTGCATACATTCAAGGCACTATTGATGATTTTCTCCATATCACGCATGACGGCATACATTTTGCCATCCAAACATTGGACAGCTTACAGAAAGGCGGTGCCACTGATGAATAGAAACGACATAGCAAAGGCAATAGCCGAAGATTTACTGAATAATGATGTACTGGACGAAAACAATTTCTCTTATGATACTGCTACCATTCTTGAATATGTCCAGAATATCATTTTAGAGCATTTAAGGGATTATTCCTTGCTGTCTGGCACAATATTCTAATTATAAGGAATAACCGTTACATAAACCGTATCAAAGGGTGTCTGTAAAATGCAGATGCCCTTTATTCATTCAAAAAGAAACCGCTACCCTCCTACTTTGGGTAACGGTCTTTGTAAAATGCACTTATACAGAGATTAAACAATCTTGATGTTAATATGCTATCTTGGCTTTTTCATACTCGCCTTTGATAAATTCCTCAACATCTTCTAATGTCCAAAGATGGTCATAATTGGAATCGTAGCAATCCCAAACAAGAAAACCTGTGCTTAAATCTTCAACAATGTATCCAGTATATGGTTCTCCGTTGCAATCTCTTACAACTGCACCATTATACAAATAATGCTGAAAACCTTTGCTTACTTTGTAACCAGCTTCATAGGCTTTATTTCTGATTGTCCTTAAAGAATATCTTGCCATATTACATACCTCCGTTAATCTGAAAATTGATAGTTTCAGTAGGATAGCAATGTAATGCAATAAAGTATACTGTAGTGTTCTGTTTTATTCTCCCCTGCTTGTGCCTTGTACCGATATTATAAACTTTCATAGAGCAAATTGCAATTACTTTCTGCTTGTTATCGCTTATGCGTTTTCCCAATAATCCGCCTTACTTCTGATGTTTTCATGCAATGTATGCTCCTGCTGCCTGTCACGTCATTTACATAGCCCTTTTTCAGATAGATAAAATATCCCTCGTCTTTGGTATAGGACAAATCTTCTATCATTTCATAATATTTTCTTGGCACTTGCCACTTTTCAAGCATCCGTTCCTGTTCTGCATTAAATCCCTGCTTTTTCTCTGCCATTCTGCTTGTACCGTCCGCAAGGTCATTACACACAAGCATATAAAGATATTCATTGACACTTGCCCCTATTTCAGAACATATTTTCTTTATCCTGTCCTTTTCGCCTTTGGGAATAACAAAATTTATTCTGTCATAATGCTCTTTGATATGCCGGTTCTTATACGCTGTTCTATCCATGAAAACACCGCCTTTTTTCTGATAACCGCATTATACAAAAGTCTTACGCAAGACACAAGATTTTTATGCTCTCGTTTGTGTGCTACTTGTGTGCTATGTGTGTGCTACACTTCAAAATCCAGCACTTTTTACCGCAATTCCAGAAAACGCATACATAAAGAAAACCCTTGAAAATACTGGACTTTCAAGGGTTTTTCTAAATCTCTTATTCTGCCTGTAATTATCTCTTTGAGAACTGCGGTGCACGACGAGCTGCCTTCAAACCGTACTTCTTTCTCTCCTTCATACGAGGATCTCTTGTTAAGAAGCCTTCCTTCTTAAGAGTCGGTCTGTAGTCTGCATCTGCCTGCAGCAACGCTCTTGAAATGCCATGTCTGATTGCGCCTGCCTGTCCTGTGTAGCCGCCGCCTTTTACATTTACAAGAATGTCAAACTTATCTGTTGTATCTGTTGCAGCCAACGGCTGACGAACGATAACCTTCAAGGTCTCCAAACCAAAATAATCATCGATATCTCTCTTATTAATGGTAATCTTGCCTGTACCGGGTGCTAAATAAACTCTAGCGATTGATTTTTTTCTTCTGCCTGTGCCGTAATATCTTGACGCATTTGCTGCCTTTGCCATTTTCATTTCCTCCTTTATTTATCACGCTGATTAAAATGTAAGTGTCTCAGGCTTCTGAGCTGCATGCTTGTGCTCAGGTCCTGCATAAACGAAAAGTTTCTTATACATTTCACGTCCTAAAGGTCCCTTCGGAAGCATTCCCTTAACAGCGTGCTCAATAACCTCTTCCGGTTTCTTCGCCAACTTCTCTTTTAAAGTTGTCTCTTTCATACCGCCAACATAATCCGAATGCTTATAGTAAATCTTCTGATCCAACTTCTTACCTGTTACGCTAATCTTCTCAGCGTTGATAACGATTACATAATCACCTGTATCGATATGAGGAGTAAAAATCGGCTTATTCTTTCCTCTTAATACGCTTGCAATTTCTGATGCCAAACGTCCTAATGTCATTCCTGTAGCATCTACTACATACCACTTTCTATCAATTGTAGCTGGGCTAGCCATAAATGTTTTCATTATGTTACCTCCGTATAATTAGCCTGTCGGCTCTCCTTTGACGTATATTCCCGCATGACTGCTTAAAATACGGAATGTCCGGACCGTATCCGCAAAATCCGCAGGTCAACTAGATACAACCGCGTCGACAGGATTATCAAATATCGGGGCTATGATATTTACCTAATCGCACGTCGCCACATTGAAATATTATATTACAGGGGCGTTCGTGTGTCAACACTTTTTCCATTTTTTCACTTCATTTTTCCCGCCGCACTTACTCAAATTTATAATGCCTGACATCATACAGAAGCTTGTCCCACGCGTCCTGATGTTCTACATAATACAATGGGCACAGCTTTTCGTTGCTGTCATAATGGCGCAAAATATCCTGCGCCTCCAAATCATACTCATGAATTAACCAAGCCAGCATATGTATAAGCGAATTATAGGTTTCCTGCGTAAACGAACCGTCCTCGCTGATATAACAGCACTCAATGGAAATGGAATCATTATTCCTTCCCATAACGGCATATGCCTCTTCATCCAAAGGAATACACTGTATGATTTCTCCCTCACAGCCGATAATAAAATGCGCGCTTGCCGCACGCTCATGTGTCTGTGCCAAGCCTTCAAAATAACTCCTGTTCTGCGCCGCGGTCGTTTTGGGATTTGCCGTGTAGTGCACAAAAATATTGTTAACCGCGGCAAGCCTTGTTCCCGGACGGTTGTATTCACTGATACTCAAAAAGTCCTTCTTTATCTCAGGTTTTCTCTCCGTCTTATCCGGTGTCAGATTTTCCCAAAAAACCGGCTGCTCTCCCTGACCTGCCGTTCTATCATCTGCATGCATTCCTATCTGCATTTCCTGATAAAGAAGCCGTACGACGAAAAAAAGAACCACGCACATCGCCAAAAGCGATGTAACAACGGCAAACCGATAAAGCCGAAGTCTGCGCTGCCTTACTTTTCGTCTTCGCAGCATCCGTGCATTTGTACGCACCGTATTGCGGTGCGTTCTGTTATATCCCGCCGCATTTTGGCTATGCCTCCGCCGCTTTGGCGCCTGCCGCGGCGAAGGCAATGTTATAATCGGAACATTTGCCCCTGCCCTGTTTCTCTCTGCCGTTCTTTTGTGACTGCCTTGTTTTGCGGTGCGCCTTTGCACGGTTCCTGCATCAGCCGGTTTCACAACCTCCCATAGCTCCAAATCCTGTTTCCGCTGCGCCTGATTATTCATTTGTACCCCCCATTTATAAAATGCTCCTCTTTATTTATCCCCGCACTGCCGTCTCCCGCAAGCCAAAACGGCGGTACAATTGATCTCCCTCTTATATATTAGACGATCTGTAAAAGGAAAAAGTTGCAAATAAAGTAAAATTTTATAAATTATTATATTATGTCAATCTCTAATCTGTCTCTAAAATCTCAAACTACGGTGCTTTTTATAAATATTCATATCCAATTAACGTAAGCCCGCATGCCGGAGCCGTAGGTCCCGCTTTCGTGCGGTCTTGCGCGTTTAAAATCTCCTTCACATATTCTGGCGCAATCCTGCCGCGTCCCGCCTCCATCAGCGTTCCCGCGATAATCCGCACCATATTATATAAAAATCCCGACCCCGTCACGCGTATAGTTATCATGTCGCCCGCTTTCTCCACCGTAAGGTCATAAATAGTCCGTACAGTTGTTTCTGCCACGGTATTGACACTGCAAAAACTCTTAAAATCATGTTCTCCCACAAGATACGCCGCTGCCTCACGCATTTTTTCCACATCAAGCGTTACGTACGTAAAATAAGAATACAGCCTGTACACCGGCATGGGAAAGGCACGGTTTAAAATTTTGTACTCGTATGTTTTTTTACTGTTTTGACGTCTCGGATGAAAATCAGACGCGACCTCCTTTGACAGTTGGATACGAATGTCCTCCGGAAGCTTTTGGTTCAACGCGTAAGACATTTTCTCCGCCGGCATTCTTGCATCCGTGTCGAACACCGCTATATTCCCAAACGCGTGTACGCCCGTATCCGTCCGGGAAGCTCCGATAACCTTAATGTCTTCCCGAAACAGTCCGCTGAGCGTTTCATTCAAAACGGATTCGACCGTAACAACATTGGGCTGAATTTGCCAGCCGTGATAATTCGTACCGTCATACGCCACCTTCAGCATTACCCGTTTCATACTCACACCCCGCCTGTCATGCCGGTCAGCGAAAGCAGAAGCGGCGCAGCATATCCTGCCGCAATCCCGGTCGCAAGATAACAAATCACAACTGCGTACGCAACAAAATCCCGGCGTTCATAGTGAAGCGGTTTCATTTTCGTGCGGTGCTCTCCCCCGCGATAACAGCGCGCCTCCATTGCCATCGCAAGATCATTCGCACGCCGGAATGCCGATATAAAAAGAGGAACCAAAAGCGGCACAAGACCTTTTGCTCTTTTGATAATATTACCGCTTTCAAAATCAGCACACCGCGCAAGCTGTGCTTTCATAATCTTGTCTGTTTCTTCCATTAAAATCGGAATAAACCGAAGCGCAATCGACATCATCATCGCAATCTCATGCACCGGCACCTTTATCCGTTTTAACGGTCCAAGCATTTTTTCAAGCCCGTCCGTAAGCTGGTTTGGCGTTGTCGTAAGCGTCATAATCGACGAACCGATAATCAAAAAACTCAAACGGATTGCAAGAAGGACAGCAAGACTGACTCCTTCTTTTGTAATTCTGAACTTCCATATTGTCAGCAAAGGCTCACCCGGTGTCAAAAACAGATTGAACACAACCGTTATCATCAGTAAAAATACAATTGCCTTCATTCCCTTTACCATAAAACGAAACGGCACCTTTGATAAATTAATCACAAGCGCCAAAAACAATGCCGCCACCACATAGCCCGCCGCATTATCAAATAAAAAGAGAGAGATGATAAACAAAATTGTAGAACCAAGCTTCACGCGGGGATCAAGCCTATGTATCACGGAATCCGCCTGATAATATTGACCAAGTGTAATGTCTCTTAACATCGCCCGTCACCCGTTTCCCTTCTTCGCCGCCGCAAGACGTGTAAAATAACGCATAATCTCATCTTTCGCCTCGTCAATGGTCGTCACGTTATCGCTCACGTCATAGCCGTGCTCCTGCAAATCTTTCATCATATATGTCACCTGCGGCGCCGCAAGACCGATTTCCTCCAGCTCCCTGTAATAACGGAATACTTCCCGCGGCGCATCATCATACACCACGCATCCTCTGTTCATCACAATAATCCGTTCCACATACCGCGCCACATCATCCATACTGTGCGAAACCAAAATAACCGTAATGCCCGTCTCTTTTTTTAATTTAGAAATCTGCTCTAATATCTCATCGCGCCCCTTCGGATCAAGCCCTGCCGTTGGCTCATCCAGCACAAGCACCTGCGGCTTCATGGCAAGCACCCCCGCGATTGCCACGCGCCTTTTCTGCCCTCCCGACAGCTCAAACGGTGACTGGTAAAAATATTCATCATCAAGTCCTACCAGCTTTAATGCCTCATAAGCCCGAAGCTCCACCTCAGTTTTGGAAAGTCCCAAATTTTTCGGTCCAAAACACACATCCGTAAAAACATCCGTCTCAAAAAGCTGATGCTCCGGATACTGAAAAACAAGTCCTACCTTACTGCGCAGCTTTTTTTTATCAAAGTCATCATCGTCGATGTCCTCTCCGTTAAAATAAATATTTCCCGCCGTCGCTTTCATAAGCCCGTTCAGATGCTGCACCAACGTCGATTTTCCGGAACCCGTATGACCGATAATGCCGATAAACTGCCCATCGGGAATAACCAAATTAATGTTATTCAACGCCTTGACCGGCGTATTTGTATCCTGTCCGTATATATGGCTTACCTTGTCTAAAATAATTGGCATCTTTGTCTCCTACTCTTAAAACAGTTCTTTCACGCAATCATCCAGCGCTTCCCGAAACTCCTCTTTTGTCAGTATCCCCTTCGGCATAGGAAACCCCTCCTGCCTTAGCGCATGAGCAAGCAGTGTCACCTGCGGCACATCAAGCCGAAGCTCCTTCAGCCGTTCCACCTCGGAAAAAACCTCCCGCGGCGTTCCCTGTAAGGTCACCGCTCCCTTGTCCATAACAAAAACCTTATCGGCATAAATAACCTCTTCCATATAGTGCGTAATCAAAATAACCGTAATGCGCTCCACATCATTTAACGCACGCACGGCGCGGATTACCTCCTTGCGCCCTTTGGGATCCAGCATCGCCGTCGGTTCATCCAAAATAATGCACTTCGGATGCATCGCAATCACCCCTGCAATCGACACGCGCTGCTTCTGTCCTCCCGAAAGTTTGTTCGGCGAATGATGGCGAAATTCGTACATGCCGACAGCCTTTAAACTTTCCTCCACGCGTTCCCATATCTCCTTTGTGGGCACCCCCATGTTCTCCGGACCAAAACCTACATCCTCCTCCACAACCTGACCGATTATCTGATTGTCAGGATTTTGGAATACCATTCCGGCAGTCTGCCTGATGTCCCACAGGTACTCGTCCTTCTGCGTATCTTTTCCATCTACCCACACTGTTCCTTCCGTGGGATATAATATGGCATTAAGATGCTTTGCAAGCGTGGATTTTCCCGAACCGTTATGCCCCAAAATTGCCACAAAATCACCCTGATTGATGTCCAAATTCACATTGTCCACCGCCGTTGTAATTCCCTCGACATTGCCTTCTTCGTCGCGTCTGATGTACTCAAAAATTAAGTCCCTAACCTTAATAATCCCCATGTCAAAACCGTGCCCTTTCACTGCGGACATCTACTTGTCCTTATCCTGCATCTTTTGCTGCATAAATGCTTTGTATAGCTTACGCCTTTGAAGCATCTCCTTTTGTTCCCTGTCCTGTGCAATCTGACGTTTAATATTTTCGGCAATCCAAATCGCCCTGATTTTATCGAGAACTTCCTCCTCCTTGCTTTTCTTTGGCGGATTCATCCTGTCAGCATATTCCTTTCCGTACATCTGCATCTGCTGTTTCCTGCGCTTGCTTTCCCGATAGTCCTTATCCCACTTTTCTATCTTTTGATGCTCGTTTGCCATTTCCTTTTGCCTGATATAACTGCTGCGCGTAGCATCGCTCGTCGCAAAGATTTTAGCAGGTCTTTGCTGCTGTGGCATCTGATAAAAATACATTCCGTTTGGCGCGGTCTGCTGATTTTGCATTGCACCTACAGTATTTGGAGCCACTCCGCCACCTGTCGGAACATACGGATTATTAAGCAGATACTCATATGCCTTTTGCAGTCTGATATAATACTCCTTTGTGTCCCCCGAAGGATTTGCATCCGGATGATAAAGCTTTGCCTTATACCGGTATGCTCTCTTAATCTGCTCGTCAGATGCATTTTCCCTTATTCCAAGAAAATAGCAAGCCTCTTTTCTTGTCATACGAATCCCCCATTCTTACCGGTTCCTTAATACAAGGTCCGTTTGATAATAATTCAGAAACACAGATTACTTCATTACAGTATTCCAACGCTTCTATACTTCTGAATAATTACCCAAACCCTGGCATTTTATACAAAAACGCTCCCAAAATATGGGAGCGCATTCCGTACAAAATACTATTATTCTCTGCTCTTATACAAGCTCAAGAACTACCTGCATAGCGCCGTCACCCTTACGCTGACCAACCTTGATTATTCTTGTATAACCACCGTTACGTCCAACATACTTAGGTGCGATTTCATCAAATAATTTTGCTACAAGGTCGATTTCTTTTGTATTTCTCTTTTTTCCTGCATTCTTCTCAGGAACTTCTGTTACAGAATATAATACCTTAAGCATCTTTCTTCTTGCATGAAGTCTTGAAGGCATATCCTTCTTGATTTCCTTCTCTACTTCATCATAAACAGTGACCTTCTTGCCGTCCTTAACTTCCTTTACGCGCTTGCCGTCCTTGTCTTTTCTTGGAACCTTAGCCGTAACCTTAACCATCTCATAGTTATCCTTTTCTTTTACGGCCATTGCGATGAGTCCCTCAACAATCTTCTTAACTTCCTTCGCTCTTGCCTCAGTCGTGATAATTCTGCCGTTCTTGCTTGCAATCAAAGCAGTCACCTGACCTCTAAGCAATGCCTTTCTCTGATTTGATGTTCTTCCGAGTTTTCTATAACCTGCCATAACCGGCTCCTTTCTTTGTGAGGAACTACTACCCTCATTGGTGGGACATATGACAACGCTCTTTGGACTTACTTATCAAATGTCATTTACAAATTCCATCTTTGAGCACAAATGCGAACACTTTGGGATTACCGCATCTGCGATTGTATGATACATACATATCTTAAATCTGCGGCTCAATTACTCCTCCATCGGATTAAGCTGCAAACCTAACTCCTTTAACTTTGCCAACACCTCGTCTAACGACTTGCGTCCCAAATTACGAACTTTCATCATATCCTCTGAAGTCTTATTTGTCAGCTCTTCGACAGTATTGATGCCGGCTCTCTTTAGGCAATTGTATGAGCGGACTGACAGCTCAAGCTCGTCAATGCTCATCTCAAGCACCTTTTCTTTCTCGTCATCCTCCTTCTCATTAATCACAACAGCTCCCGTTCCAAGCTCGGACAGATTAATGAAAAGTTTCAGATGCTCACTCAACACCTTCGCTGCAAGGCTGACTGCCTCATCCGGCTCAAGTGTCGCGTTTGTATATACGTCCAATGTCAGTTTATCATAGTCAGTAACCTGACCAACACGGGTATTTTCTACGGTAACATTTACTCTCTCTACAGGAGTGTAAATAGAATCCACTGCAATAACACCAATCGGTAAATCCTCGCTCTTATTCTTATCAGCGCTGATATAACCTCTTCCCTTTGTGATAAGTATTTCCATGTAAAGTTTGCTGTCCTTACCGCCGTTTAATGTAGCGATAACCTGATCAGGATTCATAATCTCAATGTCCTGATCTACCTGAATATCGGATGCCCTGACAACACCTTCACCTTCAAAATCAATAACTGCCTTCTTAACTTCATCAGTTTCGCTGCTGTTCTTAATCGCAAGACTTTTCAGATTCATGATGATTTCCGTCACATCCTCCTTCACGCCGGGGATGGAACTGAACTCATGCAATACACCATCAATCTTAACCTGACTCACAGCCGCGCCGGGTAGGGAAGCAAGCATAATTCTCCTAAGAGAATTACCCAGTGTAATTCCATAACCTCTCTCTAAAGGTTCTACTACAAATTTACCATACCTTTTGTCTTCAGAGATTTCTGCCACTTCAATATTTGGACTGTCAAAATCAAATGCCAACACTGTAAATACCCTCCTTTTATGAATGTGATGAATATGATTATAGGAAGCGCAAATATAATTTGCGTTTCCCCGCGCCGGCTGCATACCGCAAAGCAGCTTAATTCCTTATGCAGCCGTGTGCATTTATTATAGGAAACAGCAAATACCTGCGGTATTTCCCATAATAAAAAGTGCAACAATAGAAAGTACGCAGCGCGCACTTCCTACTGTCAAAATTCATATTGACTGCTTACTTAGAGTACAACTCGACGATAAGCATCTCATTTACCGGAACATCGATCACTTCTCTTGACGGAAGTTCCTTAATTGTTCCTTTGAAATTCTCTTGATCAACATCCATCCATTCAGGAACCAATCTGCCATTTGTAACCTCGGCAATGTCCTTATATCTCTGTAAGCTCTTTGATTTTTCCCTGATTTCAATCACATCGCCCACGCTGATTAAATAAGAAGGAATATTTACGCGTTTTCCATTCACTAACACATGCTTGTGACCAACAACCTGTCTAGCTTCTTTTCTTGTTCTTGCAAAACCCATTCTGAAAATAACATTGTCAAGTCTTCTCTCAAGAAGAACCATCAGGTTTTCACCGGTCATGCCCTTCATTCTGTCCGCCTTCTCATAATAATTACGGAAAGGCTTCTCCAATACGCCGTAGATAAACTTTGCTTTCTGCTTTTCTCTTAACTGCAGACCATACTCACTCATCTTCTTGCCGGCTCTTGGTGACTTTCTTTTAGACTTCTTATCATATCCTAAAAATACAGGATCCAAATCAAGAGATCTGCATCTTTTAAGCACAGGAACTCTATTTACTGCCATGTCTTTTTTCCTCCTAAATTAAACTCTACGACGCTTCGGCGGACGGCATCCATTGTGCGGAACCGGCGTTACGTCCTTGATGCTGGTTACTTCAAGACCACATGCCTGAAGTGCGCGGATTGCAGCTTCTCTGCCTGATCCCGGACCTTTCACCATAACATCTACAGATTTTAAACCATGTACTAAAGCTGCCTTCGTAGCTGTTTCTGCTGCCATCTGTGCAGCATATGGAGTAGATTTCTTTGAACCTCTAAATCCCAGACCACCGGCACTTGCCCATGAGAGCGCATTGCCCTCTGTGTCCGTCAATGTAACAATCGTATTGTTAAAAGATGACTGGATATGTGCCTGTCCGCGTTCAACGTTTTTCTTTACACGCTTCTTTGTTACTTTTTTTGCAACCTGTTTAGCCATTTTAAACTAACCTACTTTCTCATTAAACTATTTTTTCTTGTTTGCTACGGTTCTCTTGGGTCCTTTTCTTGTTCTTGCGTTCGTCTTTGTCTTCTGACCACGAACCGGAAGACCCTTTCTGTGACGGATACCGCGATAGCATCCGATTTCCTGCAATCTCTTGATATTCAATGCGATTTCACGTCTGAGGTCACCCTCTACCATGTAATCTTCATCAATTACCGCGCTAATCTTCTTTACATCATCATCTGTCAAATCCCTTACGCGAACATCAGGATTTACTCCTGCCTTCTCAAGGATTTTATTGGAGCTTACTCTACCGATTCCATAGATATAAGTTAATCCAATCTCTACACGTTTTTCTCTTGGTAAGTCAACACCAGCAATACGAGCCATGTTAAATTCCTCCATTTTGTTGCATGATAAACCGTATATAACCTACACAGATTATCACATATTAATAGTAAACTAATTGATTGGGGCACATCGTACCCGACCGGACAAAAATCCGGTTTATCCGATACTAATCGGTTTTCCGTTTCATATAAAGTTTATATAAACGGAAGCATCGCAGAATTGTATTATTTTTCTGCTTACGCGAAATTTTTCTCGGTATCAAGAAGTAAACACATAACAGGCAGACCTGTCATATATTTATAGTATGCACTTGCTTTGACGGAAGCCAGGCATACGTCAGCCGCTCTTTCTAACCAAAGACAAACTACACTGATAAATCAGCCTTGTCTCTGCTTATGCTTCGGGTTTTCACAGATAATTCTGATTCTGCCCTTTCTCTTGATAACTTTGCATTTTTCGCAAATAGGTTTTACTGATGATCTAACTTTCATCTTAATCCTCCATTCTTTGCTGCGTCTCACAAATTTGGGCGTAAGCACAAATTTGCCAGTTGAAAATCTTAGATTTTCAACTTACCCTCCTTTCAAAAAGACCGTCTCATATTATAGCATGCATAACCTTGAAAAGCAAGCCTTAATACGAATATTTTATAAGAAAATATGGAAATCTTTTATTTATCTCTCCATATAATTCTTCCCTTTGACAGGTCGTAGGGTGAAAGCTCCAATGTCACCTTATCGCCCGGAAGAATACGAATAAAATTCTGTCTCAGCTTTCCGCTGATATGGGCAAGCACCCTGTGACCATTCTCAAGCTCTACCTGAAACATTGTGTTCGGGAGCTTCTCAACTACGGTTCCTTCTATTTCAATTACATCGGACTTTGACATTATTTTACCTCCTGAATGCCTTTACAATATTGCTTTATTTGATACTTAATTTCTTCGTTCGTGACAGAAGATACCTCTGTCCTCCTGCCTGTTTTTTTAATAACCTGAATATGCTTTTTGTTCTTTTTCTTTAACCGGTCGGTGGTTCTCACATCTCCATCCGCCAAGTATACAAAATCCTTATCTTCATTAATAATAAGATAAACCCTGTCTTTATCGTGTCCGGAAAGCGAATATGCCAAATATCCTATCATATTGTTTCTCCTATAAAAGTGTAAGAATTTCCGGCTCACCGTCCGTTACAAGAATTGTATTTTCATAATGAGCAGACAGCGAGCCGTCCTCTGTCACCACTGTCCAGTCATCATCAAGCCACTCAACCTCATAGCCTCCCATGTTAATCATCGGCTCTATGGCAAGCGTCATTCCCGGATGAAGCTTTAACCCTCTTCTTTTCTGTCTGAAATTAGGTATCTGCGGATCTTCATGAAGCGATGTTCCAATACCATGTCCGACCAAATCTTCCACGATACCATATCCAAACTGTGAGATATACTCATCAATTCTATTTGAAATATCGTGCAGGTGGTTTCCTGCCTTTGCTCGTTTAATTCCCTCAAAAAAGGAATTCCTTGTCTCGTCAATCAACTGCCGTGCTTCCGGACTGATACGCCCTACTCCATAAGTGCGCGCTGCATCTGAATGGTATCCTCTATAAATCAAACCGCAGTCAAGACTTACAATATCCCCCTCTTGAAGAATCCTCTCGGCGCTCGGTATTCCATGTACAACCTCATCGTTGACCGAAACACAAATCGATGCCGGATATCCGTTATAATGCAGAAAATTTGGTACGCAGCCATATCCCCTGATCAGCTTCTCACCAAGCCGGTCAATATCTAACGTGGAAATCCCCGGCTCAATCGCCTGTCCAAGCTCTTCGTGCACTTTTGCAAGGAGCTTGCAGGAATGCCGCATCAAATCGATTTCCCGCTGCGATTTAATTGTAACAGCCATTTCTTATTTCCTCACGTCTTCCATGATTATTTCAGTATATCCACAATCGCTGCAAACACATCCTTCATGTCCTGCGTACCGTCAACCGACTTTAAAACACCCTGCTTATCATAGAAATCAATCAGGGGCTGTGTCTGCTTATGATATACATCCAAACGGTTTCCAACCGTCTCAGGCTTATCGTCATCTCTTAATATAAGCTCTGAATTACATTTGTCACAAATGCCTTCGCTTTTGGGCGGAATGTGCACAATATGATAAGTTGCACCGCACGTCACACAAGCACGTCTTCCCGACATTCTGTTGATAATATTTTCATCCGGAACATCCACATTGATTGCATAATCAATTTTGTCGCCAAGCTCCGTCAGCGCCTTGTCAAGCACCTGTGCCTGCGGTATCGTCCGCGGAAAACCGTCAAGCACATACCCGTTCTTACAGTCTTCCTGTGCAACTCTGTCCAAAAGAATTTTTACGGTGAGTTCATCCGGAACAAGCTGCCCCTGATCCATATACTTTTTTGCTTCCATGCCAAGCTCCGTGCCATTTTTAATGTTTGCACGGAAAATATCGCCTGTCGAAACATGGGGGATAGAAAACTTCTCCGCTATCATCTTTGCCTGTGTTCCTTTTCCCGCGCCGGGTGCACCTAACATTATAATCTTCATCTCGCGTCCTCCTTACAACATTTTTTAAAATAAGCCTCTTAAATACCTTCAATTCAGCATATTCTTATATTACTGCAAATATCCTCAATTCAAAGTATTCTGTCTTATGTTTATGACAACATATCTTCATGAAAACATACAGAAGCAAAGCCTACGCTTTGCTCCTGTCTGTCGTCCGGCTGCTCATGACTAATCATTCAAAAAGCCTTTATAATTGCGTACAAGCATCTGTGACTCAATCTGTTTGATTGTCTCAAGCACAACGCTTACAATGATGATTAAGCTTGTTCCACCAAAGGAAACAGATGCATTAAATACACCGTTAAAGAAGAACGGAACCACTGCAACAATTACAAGACCAATTGCACCAATGAAAATAATCGCATTGAGCACCTTCGTCAGATAATCGCTGGTAGGTCTTCCCGGTCTGATACCTGGAATAAAACCGCCCTGCTTCTTCATATTGTTTGCAATCTCTAACGGGTTAAAGGTCAGTGATGTATAGAAGTATGCAAAGAATACTGTCAATATGATATATACCACAAGACCAATCGAATACTGCAACTGGCTTGGACTACACCAATTATCCTGATTTAACCCATTCAAAATCTGTCTCCACACGCCGTTTCCACTGTATCCCACCAATGTTGAAATTACAATCGGAAACTGCATCAGGGAAGAGGAAAAGATAATCGGAATAACGCCTGCCGTATTAACCTTCAATGGAAGAAACGTCATCTGACCTCCAACCATTTTATTACCCTGAATTTTTTTCGCATACTGTACGGGAATTTTACGCACAGCACTGTTCAGCACTACGACGAAAACAACCATTGCCAGGATAATCGCAAGAATAATCAGTCCGGCAACAACCGCCAAAGGAATCGATTTTCCCTGACAGAACTGCTCATACAGACTGCTAAAGTCATCCGGCAAACGAGAGATAATATTGATAACAAGCACGATTGAAATACCGTTACCCACACCGTTCTCCGTAATCCGCTCACCAATCCACATCAGGAAAGCACTGCCCGCCGTCAATACGGCGATTACCGTGATAACCTCCAACGGACCATAACTCTGAAGCAGCCCCTGATTACCAAACCCGATTGCCATAGCGCCACTCTCAATCAGCGCCAAAGCAACAGTCACATAACGCGTAATTGAAGCAAGCTTCTTTCTTCCGTCCTCTCCGTCCTTTTGCATCTCCTCAAGTTTTGGAATTGCAATTGTGAGAAGCTGTATAATAATGGAAGATGTAATATACGGGGTGATATTCAGCGCAAATACAGACATTCTTGAAAAAGAACCGCCCGTAAATGCGTCAAAAAAGTTAAATGCACCACCGGTCTGAGCCTCAAACCATGAAGAAAAATAGTCTCTGTTTACGCCCGGAATAGGGAGCTGGGAACCAAAACGGATTACAATTAACATCAGAAAGGTAAACAGCAGCTTACTCCGAATTTCTTTAATCTTAAAAGCGTTCTTTAATGTAGAAAACATTAGATCACCTCTGCTGTTCCACCAAGTGCCTCAATCTTCTCCTTTGCAGACGCACTGAATGCATTTGCCTGAACATTGAGCTTCTTAGTTAATTCTCCTCTGCCTAAAATCTTTACTCCATCTCTGGGATTTTTAACGATTCCGGTTTCAATTAAAGTATCTACTGAAACAGTAGCACCAGCTTCAAATCTTTCCAATACCTCAAGGTTAATCGCAACGATTTCCTTTGTGTTTCTGTTATGGAAACCTCTCTTAGGAATACGTCTGTATAAAGGCATCTGTCCACCTTCAAAGCCCGGTCTCGGAGCTCCTGAACGAGCCTTCTGTCCCTTATGACCCTTGCCGGCTGTCTTACCGTTTCCTGAGCCATGTCCGCGGCCTCTTCTAAAATTATCACTATGTTTAGAGCCCTCAGCAGGTCTTAAATTCGATAATTCTAAACTCATTTTTTGACACCTCCTTTATTTATGCTTCTTCAACTTTAACTAAATGATTTACTTTCCGAATCATGCCTCTCGTTGCATCATTATCAGGAAGCTCTACTGTCTTGTGAAGCTTTGTAAGTCCCATTGCCTCAACAGTCGCTTTGTTCTTGGGAACTGCACCGATTGTCGATTTCACCAAAGTAACTTTTAATGTTTTTGCCATCTTAATCTACCTCCTTAAGCCATGATCTCGTCGATAGATTTCCCACGGTTTGCAGCTACCTGTTCCGGTGTCTTTAACTGCGAAAGACCTGCTATGGTAGAAAGTACGACGTTCTGCTTATTGTTAGAGCCCAAAGACTTCGTACGGATGTTCTTAATACCTGCAAGCTCGCACACGATACGCGCAGGACCGCCTGCGATGATACCTGTACCTTCGGGAGCTCTCTTTAATAATACGCTGGAAGAACCATAATTTCCAATGAAATCATGTGTAATTGACTTATTCTCATCAAGTGCAATGTTTACAAGGTTCTTGATTGCGTCTTCCTTTCCCTTACGAATCGCTTCAGGGATTTCTACGGCTTTACCAAGTCCGGCGCCTACGTGACCGTTTCCGTCACCTACAACGACCAAAGCGGTAAAACGCATGTTACGTCCACCTTTAACAGTTTTGGTTACACGCTTAATGGTAACAACCTTATCTGTTAATTCCATCTGACTAGCATCAATGATTGTACGTTTCATGTGATTTTCTCCCTTCCTAGAATACCAAGCCGGCTTCTCTTGCCGCCTCAGCTAAAGCTTTGATTTTTCCGTGGTATAAAAAGCCGCCTCTGTCAAAAACCACTTCTGTAATACCCTTATCCATTGCTCTCTTTGCAATGATTTTACCTAAATATGCTGCTGCATCAACGTTATTGGTATGCTCCAGCTCAGCCTTTACTTCCTTTTCTACCGTAGAAGCTGCAACTAACGTATTTCCAACTGTATCGTCAATAATTTGAGCATACATATGATTATTGCTTCTGAATACCGCTAAACGTGGTCTTTCAGATGTACCGCTTAAACGGTTACGTATTCTCATGTGCTTTTTCGCACGCAATTCTGCTCTTGATCTCTTGCTAACCATTTCTTACGCCCTCCTTATTTACTTTTTACCAGTCTTACCAACTTTACGTCTGATTGTCTCATCAGCATACTTAATACCCTTGCCCTTATAAGGCTCCGGTCTTCTCTTGTCTCTGATTTCAGCCGCGAATTGTCCAACTTTTTCTTTATCAATACCCTTTACGATGATAATGTTTGTACCCTCAAGTACGGTCTCAACACCTTCCGGATCAATCATCTCAACAGGGTGCGAATATCCCAAAGATAATGTCAATTTATTTCCTGCTTTTGCCGCTCTGTAGCCGACACCGTTTACTTCAAGCTTCTTCTCATAGCCTGCCGTTACACCAACAACCATGTTGTTAATCAGTGTTCTTGTAAGACCATGTAAAGACTTCATTTTCTTTAAGTCATTCGGTCTTGTAACCGTTATCTCTCCATTTTCAACCTTGATTTCCATCTCAGCCGGAAGCACTCTTTCAAGTGTTCCCTTAGGACCTTTTACAGTCACTTTGTTATTTTCTGCAACTTCCACAGTAACGCCTGCGGGAATCGCGATTGGCATTCTTCCTATACGTGACATGCCCGTACCTCCTATAATAATTTACTATTCCAATTCTGCTTCCGCTCGAAAACCGAATGCAATGCATTCGCCGCAGCTGCGCTGCTCCTTGTTTTCTCGCTGTCTGTCGCATAAAATCAAATACTTCGCTGCGCTCGTGCTTGATTTTATTGCTACCATACAAATGCTAATACTTCGCCGCCTACTTCAAGCTTTCTTGCTTCTTTATCAGTGATAACACCCTGATTTGTAGAAATAATCGCAATACCAAGTCCGCCAAGAACCTTTGGCAGCTCATCCTTGCCGGCATAGATACGAAGACCTGGCTTTGAAATTCTCTTCAAGCCTGTAATAATTCTCTCGTTTTTATCTGCACCATACTTTAATGTGATGTGGATCGTTTTGAATGTACCGTCCTCAACAACATCGAAAGCTCTAATATAACCTTCATCTAACAGAATCTGTGCGATAGCAAGCTTCATCTTTGATGAAGGAACATCTACTGTATCATGCTTTGCAGTGTTCGCGTTACGAATTCTTGTAAGCATATCTGCAATCGGATCACTCATTGTCATTTCAGTTTCCTCCTTATTCTTTTCGTTTTACCAGCTTGCTTTTTTCACGCCGGGGATCTGTCCCTTGTATGCCAACTCACGGAAGCAGATTCTGCAAATTCCATATTTTCTTAAGTAAGCATGCGGACGGCCACAGATCCTACAGCGGCTATACTGCTGTGTCGAAAACTTCGGTTTACGCTGCTGTTTGATTTTCATTGCTGTTTTAGCCATGAGAATTTACCTCCTTATTATTTCGCGAAAGGCATGTTGAACTGTCTTAACAGCTCACGTGCTTCTTCATCCGTCTTAGCGGTTGTTACAAATATAATATCCATACCTCTTACCTTGTCAACCTTGTCGTACTCGATTTCAGGGAAGATAATCTGCTCCTTGATACCAAGTGCATAGTTACCTCTGCCGTCAAATCCATTCGGGTTTACGCCTCTGAAGTCACGTACTCGGGGAAGTGCAAGGTTTACGAGACGGTCAAGAAACTCATACATCTTCTCGCCGCGAAGCGTTACCTTACAGCCAATCGCCATACCCTCACGAATTTTGAAGTTAGCGACAGCCTTCTTCGCCTTTGTCGTAACGACTTTCTGACCTGCAATGATCTCAAGATCCTTTACAGCCGACTCCAAAGCCTTGGCATTCTCCTTTGCCTCACCGACGCCTATATTGATAACAATCTTATCAAGTTTGGGAACTTCCATACTGTTCTTATATCCGAACTTCTTAATCATGGCATCCATGATTTCGCTTTTGTATATATCCTTTAGTCTACTCACCGGTTTAGACCTCCTTTCATAGAATTAATCAATAACCTCGCCTGTTGTCTTTGCGAAACGTACTTTCTTGTCTCCATCCATCTTAATGCCGACTCTTGTAGCCTTGCCTTTGTGAAGATACATTACGTTTGAAATATCAATCGGAGCTTCTTTTTGGATAATACCGCCATTCTGATTAGCGGCTGAAGGTTTCGCATGTTTTGTAACCATGTTGATTCCCTCTACCAAAACCTTAGCCTTCTTTTTATCAACAGACAAAACCTTACCTTCTTTATCTTTGTCCTTACCGGTAATTACCTTTACGGTATCGCCCTTTTTAATCTTTAACATTCCGGCACCTCCTTATAATACTTCAGGAGCTAAGGAAACAATCTTCATAAACTGTTTCTCACGAAGCTCTCTTGCCACTGGTCCAAAAATACGTGTTCCTCTCGGAGTCTTATCATCCTTTATGATAACAGCAGCATTTTCATCAAATTTAATATAAGAACCGTCCTTACGACGGGCGCCCTTTACGGTACGTACAACAACTGCTTTCACGACATCGCCTTTTTTTACAACGCCGCCTGGTGTTGCATCTTTAACACTGGCTACGATGATATCGCCGATGCCTGCATATCTTCTTGTGGAACCGCCCATAACCCTGATGCACAGCAATTCTTTTGCACCGGTATTATCAGCGACCTTCAGTCTGCTTTCCTGTTGTATCATGCTAATTCTCCTTCCAAAACCGCGCGCACGCGATTTTTAAAATCTATTTTACTTTCTCAACAATCTCAACAAGTCTCCATCTCTTATCTTTTGATAAAGGTCTTGTCTCCATTACTTTTACTGTGTCGCCAATGCTGCACTCATTCTTCTCGTCATGCGCCTTTAATTTATAAGTTCTCTTAACGATTTTTCCGTAAAGAGGATGCTTAACATGATCTTCTACAGCAACTACGATCGTTTTCTGCATTTTGTTGCTCACAACTTTGCCTGTACGTGTTTTTCTTAAATTTCTTTCCACGACCATTTCCCTCCTACTCTACGCTTTTCAGCTTTGCAGTCATTACAGTCTGAATTCGGGCGATATTTTTTCTTACCTCTTTAATTCTTGCCGTATTGTCTAACTGATTCGTTGCATTCTGAAATCTTAAATTGAACAGTTCTTTCTTTGCAGCTACTAATTCCTGTGATAACTCTGCGGATGATTTGGTTCTTAAATCCTCAACATATTTCTTAGTTTTCATTTACTGCACCGCCTTCCAAATCTGCTTTAGAAACGATCTTACATTTACAAGGAAGCTTGTGTGTTGCAAGACGTAACGCTTCTTTTGCCACATCCTCAGCTACTCCGCTGATTTCAAACATTACACGACCGGGCTTTACAACTGCTACCCAGTATTCCAGTGTTCCCTTACCGGAACCCATTCGCGTTTCAGCCGGCTTTGCCGTTACAGGCTTATCCGGGAAAATCTTAATCCAAACTTTACCGCCACGCTTAATGTGACGTGTCATGGCAATACGGGCTGCCTCTATCTGATTTGATTTAATCCAGCATGGTTCTGTTGCCACGATACCGTACTCACCGTAAGTAATTGTATTACCTCTCTGAGCCTTACCTCTCATTGTACCGCGGAACTGTTTACGATGCTTTACTCTTTTTGGCATTAACATTATTTATCGCTCCCTTCCTTATTTCCCTTTGTAGGAAGTACCTCGCCTTTGTAGATCCATACCTTTACGCCAAGCTTGCCGTAGGTTGTATCCGCCTCTGCGAAGCCATAGTCAATATCTGCTCTCAATGTCTGAAGAGGAATAGTACCCTCACTGTAAAATTCCGTACGTGCCATATCCGCTCCGCCAAGACGTCCTGAAACGGCTGTCTTGATACCCATAGCGCCTGCCTTCATGGTTCTGCCCATGCAAGACTTCATCGCACGTCTGAATGATACACGGTTCTCAAGCTGCTGTGCAATATTCTCAGCAACAAGCTGTGCATCTCTGTCAGGTCTCTTAATCTCCTTAATGTCAACAAGTACATTCTTGCCGGTAAGCTTCTGAAGCTCTTTCTTGGTTACTTCGATTTCAGCTCCGCCCTTACCGATGACAACACCGGGCTTTGCGGTAAACACAATCACCTTAACTCTGTCAGATGCTCTCTCGATTTCAATTTTTGAAATACCCGCATTGAATAACTTCTTCTTTAAAAACTTTCTGATATTATAATCTTCCACTAAGCAGTCAGCGAAATCAGCCTCAGCATACCATTTTGAATCCCAATCTTTAATAATGCCGACTCTCAGTCCATGAGGATTAACTTTCTGTCCCATTTTCTTCCTCCTATCTCTCATCGAGCACAATTGTAATGTGGCTCATTCTCTTTTCGATTCTGTAAGCTCTGCCCTGCGCTCTTGGTCTTACGCGCTTCATTGTCGGTCCTTTATTTGCATAGCACTCCGCAATATAAAGGTTCTCGGCATTCATACCATTATTATTCTCAGCATTTGCGATTGCTGACTCCAAAAGCTTCTTAACGATGCTGGAAGCATATCTCGGACTGTATGTCAAAAGCGCCAAAGCACTCTGTACATCCTTGCCTCTGATGGCATCTAATACGAAGCAAGCTTTCTGAACCGAAACTCTGGCATAAGAGAGCTTTGCTGACGGTCTGGTTTCTCTGTTTTCTGCATTTCTCTTTCTTTTATAACTTGTTCTGCTATATTTTTCCTTAGCCACGGTTGAACCTCCTCTCAACTATTATCTCACCTTTGATTTCTTTTCGTCCTTACCATGTCCTCTGTAAGTTCTGGTTGCAACGAATTCACCAAGCTTATGTCCAACCATATCTTCTGTTACATATACAGGCACATGCTTTCTCCCGTCGTGAACTGCAATCGTGTGACCTACGAATGAGGGGAAAATTGTAGAACGACGTGACCATGTCTTAATTACTGATTTACTTCCTGACGCGTTCATTGCATCAACCTTCTTTAAAAGGCTTGCATCCGCGAAAGGACCTTTCTTTAATGACCTTGCCATTAGGTAATTCCTCCTTGTTATAATCGATAAACTGTTTTAAGGGGAAGGCGATTTCATTACTTAATCGCTCTTCCGTCTCTTCTTCTCACAATAAGCTTGTTAGACGCCTTCTTGCTCTTTCTTGTCTTCAAACCAAGAGCAGGCTTGCCCCAAGGTGTACATGGACCGGGTCTTCCGATTCCTGTCTTACCTTCACCACCACCGTGCGGATGGTCATTCGGGTTCATAACAGAACCGCGGACTGTAGGTCTGATACCCATGTGGCGTTTCCGTCCCGCTTTACCGATTTTGATAAGGTTGTGGTCGCCGTTGCCTACAACACCGATTGATGCTCTGCAGACGATAGGAACCATTCTCATTTCGCCGGAAGGAAGACGAAGCGTTGCATACCTTCCTTCCTTCGCCATAAGCTGTGCACTGTTACCTGCGGAACGTACAAGCTGTCCGCCCTTGCCGGGATGCAGCTCAATATTGTGTACCATTGTACCGACAGGAATTTCAGAAAGCGGCAAGCAGTTACCGACTCTGATTTCTGCCTCAGGTCCGTTCATAACCTTCATTCCGTCTGTCAGTCCTTCCGGAGCAAGGATATATGCCTTCTGACCGTCCTCATAGCAGATTAACGCAATGTTTGCCGAACGGTTCGGATCATACTCAATACCGATAACCTTTGCAGCGATGCCGTCTTTATTTCTCTTAAAATCAATGATTCTGTATTTCTGTCTGTTTCCACCGCCCTGGTGTCTTACAGTAATTTTACCCTGATTGTTACGACCTGCATGCTTTTTCTTTGATACGCAAAGAGACTTTTCGGGAGTCTTCTTTGTAATCTCAGAAAAATCAGAACCGGTCATATTTCTTCTCGAAGGTGTATATGGGTTATATGTCTTAATTCCCATGATTGTTTCTCCTTTTCTAAATTTATTATCACACTTTTGATTGTGTATAGTTTCTGTTACGGCTTACTTTCTTTTACAATCCGGTAAAGAGTTCAATATCCTTACTGTCCTCTGTAAGCTGTACGATTGCCTTTTTCGTCTTTGCCGTCTTTCCGACAACCATTCCGCGTCTCTTTTTCTTGCCGTCAAGGTTCATGGTGTTTACTTTGGCAACCTTTGTGCCTTCAAACATCTTCTCAACCGCTTCTTTAATCTGAGACTTATTTGCCTGCGTATGAACCAAAAATGTATACTTCTTGTCGCCCATGCCTGCCATGCTCTTCTCCGTAATCACCGGTTTAAGGATTACGTCATAATACTTAATATCTGCCATTATGCGTACACCTCCTCAATCGTCTTTGCAGCATCCTTTGTGAGGATTACCGTACCGCCCTTCATAATGTCATAAACATTGATTGTATGCGTCAATGCCGTCTGTACATTCGGAAGATTTCTTGCTGAGAGAACAACCTTCTCATCGTTTTCATTGATGACAACGTATGCCTTTGCCACGTTTAAATTGTCTATCACAGCCTTGAAATTCTTTGTCTTAATCTCATCGAACCTGAGTTCATCAAGCACAATAAGCTTGTTCTCCTGAACCCTGCTTGTGAGCGCTGACTTTAATGCAGCTCTCTTTTCTTTCTTATTCATCTTGAACGAATAGTCTCTTGGCACGGGAGCGAATACCACACCGCCGCCCTTCCACTGCGGAGCTCTTGTAGAACCCTGTCTTGCATGACCGGTTCCCTTTTGTCTCCAAGGTTTTCTTCCGCCGCCGGATACTTCTGAACGTGTCTTTGCTTTCTGAGTACCCTGACGCTTATTTGCAAGTTGCTGAACCACTGCCATGTGTACCAAGTGTTCATTTACTTCTACACCGAAGACAGCGTCGCTTAAGTCGATTGTATCAACTTCCTTGCCTTCCATATTATAAACAGATACTTTTGCCATCTGTATGGTCCTCCTTTCGTCCGCTCACTCTGCGAACCACTTTTTACGCATCTACTCTCGTAGTTTCTTTGAGTGTTACCAATGCTTTCTTCGGTCCGGGTACGGAACCCTTTACCAAAAGCAGGTTCTTCTCTGCATCTACTCTTACAACTTCAAGGTTCTGAACGGTCACCTTTACGCAACCCATATGTCCGGGCATTCCCTTGCCTTTAAATACGCGGCTCGGTGAAGAACATGCACCGTTTGAACCCTGATGACGGTGGAACTTAGAACCATGTGCCATCGGTCCTCTGTGCTGTCCGTGTCTCTTAATTGCACCCTGAAAACCTTTTCCCTTAGAAATCGCAGAAGCATCTACTTTATCGCCGGCTGCAAAGATGTCAGCCTTAATTTCGCTTCCCAATGCATATTCCTCTGCATTCTCAAACTTAAACTCTCTTATAAATCTCTTGGAAGAAACGCCTGCTTTGTCAAAGTGACCCTTGAGCGCCTTATTTACGCCGTGTCTGTGGATGATTTCTTTCTTTCCGCCCTTGTCTCTGTTGACAATTCTGTCCTTCTTGTCTACAAAACCAACCTGAACTGCTTTGTAGCCGTCGTTTTCCATTGTCTTGACCTGTGTTACCACACAAGGTCCAGCCTGAAGCACGGTTACGGGAATTAACGAACCGTCTTCGTTGAAGATTTGAGTCATTCCGACTTTTGTAGCTAAGATAGCTTTCTTCATTTCCTTACCTCCGTTTGTTCTACAGCGGAGCGCTTTTTTTCTTAATTTTTATTCACGCTCATACTAGTAGAAGGCTTACTTGTTCTTCATTTTGATATCAATATAAACACCAGCCGGCATCTCCAATCTCTGCAATGCATCCATTGTCTTGGGTGTCGGCGCGATGATATCGATCAGTCTCTTATGCGTTCTCTGTTCGAACTGCTCTCTCGAATCCTTATACTTGTGAACCGCCCTCAAAATAGTTACTACCTCTTTCTTTGTAGGAAGAGGCACCGGTCCGCTCACCTGTGATCCGTTCTTCTTTACTGTTTCGATAATTTTTTTGGCAGATGCATCAACCAACTGATGATCATAAGCTTTTAATGTAATTCTCATTACCTGACTTGCCATAAAAAAAGTCGCCTCCTTTTCGCACTTTTTATTCATAAGTACGACAAGCGGTGACTGTACACTCTCCCGTGTGTGTCATGCCAATTTCATCAGAGCATACCTGCCCTTTCCTTCTGCTGCAATCTACACATCGTTTAATTATTTGGTACAGTGACTTGTCGCCAGTTTCCTAACTTGACATTCGCTCCGCGGAAAACCTGCCGTTATTTTCATATTGGCAGCAACCTCACGTTTCATCGCTATCATGTCACAGCAATTAGTAGTATATCGTAGGAAATACGCTTTTGCAAGCATTTTTTTTATTTTTATTGTTTTTTTTTACGTACAAGCACATATCCAAACTGTTTTCGGCAATTTTGAGCGCTTTTTTGTTTTTTTCGGAAACATGCTGTAATTGTGAAGCAATTATAGTATACTATAAACGAACCGTCAACAAAATTTTTGATGTTACATATTAGATATAGAAGGGATACGTTGTTTATGTGGATTGCTGAAAATTGGAACGACTATGAAGTAATTGATACCTCCTCAGGCGAAAAGCTTGAGCGGTGGGGAGACTATATTCTTGTGCGTCCCGACCCGCAGGTAATATGGGGCACACCGAAAAACGCCGTCGGCTGGCGCAAGCCAAACGGACATTATCACAGAAGTGCAAAAGGGGGCGGGGAATGGGAATTTTTTAACCTTCCCGAAGAATGGAGCATCCGATATGAGGGAAATTCTAAAGCGGGGCTGACATTTCATCTTAAGCCTTTCAGCTTTAAACATACCGGTCTGTTTCCGGAGCAGGCGGTCAACTGGGATTGGTTTTCTTCTATTATAAAGGGAGCGCTTAAAAACAATCCGAAACGCAGCATTAAGGTTCTGAACCTGTTTGCCTATACGGGCGGAGCAACTCTAAGCGCTGCCGCCGCGGGCGCATCCGTCACGCATGTAGATGCTTCCAAGGGAATGGTCGCATGGGCAAAGGAGAACGCTGCGGCATCAGGCTTGGGCGAGGCTCCGATCCGTTGGCTTGTCGATGACTGCATGAAATTCGTAGAACGGGAAATCCGCCGGGGGAGCCGGTATGATGCGATTATTATGGATCCGCCTTCCTACGGCAGAGGTCCGAAGGGCGAAATATGGAAAATAGAGGATGCGATTTTTCCGTTTCTTATGCTTACCACTGAAATACTGAACGAAAACCCGTTATTTTTCCTTATTAATTCCTACACGACCGGCTTACAGCCCGCCGTGTTAAGCTATATGATGGAGACGGCGCTTGTTCCGAAATTTGGCGGCGTAGTGGAATCGTCCGAAATCGGACTTCCGGTATCGTCAAACGGATTGGTTCTGCCTTGCGGCGCGAGCGGCAGATGGATTGGAAATTCGCATTAACAGAATAACAGGTCTTCTATGATTTATATCTAATCATAAAAGACCTGTTATTTAACATTATCCTGTCCCTTTTACACTATTTCGCATCTGCGAGCCGCATCGTAAGCGATATACGTTTCTTTGCCAAATCCACATCCAGTACCTTGACATCCACAATGTCGCCGACGCTCACCGCTTCCAGCGGATGCTTAATATATTTTTCGGTAATCTGGGAAATATGCACCAAACCGTCCTGATGCACGCCGATGTCCACAAACACCCCAAAATCAATGACATTTCTGACAGTACCCTTCAAAATCATGCCGGGCTTTAAGTCTTTCATATCCAAGACATCACTTCGCAAAATCGGCTTCGGCATGTCCTCACGCGGATCTCTTGCGGGCTTTTCAAGCTCCTTTAAAATATCGGTCAGCGTAATTTCACCGATGCCAAGCTCCTGCGCCATTTTCGCTTTATCTTTCACGCGCTTCTCTAAACTGCCTCCAGCGACTGATGCAGATTCCGGCTCATTTATGACACTTGTGTCATTTTTTTGTGTATTATCCGTATTTGTTTCCATTTGTCCGATTGCCGCCGCAAGCGCCTTCCCCATCGCAGTGTTTGTGTTTCGGATCACAATGGACTGTTTTTTGTTCCGGCTGTTTTTATTCTTTTCCTGCTTTGCGGGCTTCGCCTTTGTGTGCTTTGAAAGCGCCGCCTTCTTCTGAATCTCCTTCAGCTCCTCCATCGAAATACCAAGCTTGTCCAAAAGCTGCATTGCCGCCGCATAAGACTCCGGATGCACGCTCGTCGCATCAAGGGGATTGTCGCCGTCCGCAATCCGCATAAAGCCCGCGCACTGCTCGTACGCCTTGGGACCAAGCTTTGCCACCTTCAAAAGCTGTTTGCGGTTGGTAAAACGACCGTTTGTCTCGCGGTAGTCCACAATATTTTTCGCAATCGTTTTATTAATGCCCGATATATATTCCAACAGCGACGCGGACGCTGTGTTCAAATCCACGCCGACTTTATTTACGGAATCCTCCACCACGCCGTTTAACGCCTCGCTCAGCTTCTTTTGGTTCATGTCATGCTGATACTGCCCCACGCCGATCGACTTCGGATCAATTTTGACAAGTTCCGCAAGCGGGTCCTGTAAGCGCCTTGCAATGGATGCCGCACTTCGCTGTCCTACGTCAAAATTGGGGAACTCCTCCGTTGCGAGCTTGCTTGCCGAGTAAACCGATGCGCCCGCCTCATTTACAATCACATACTGTACCGGGGTGTCCAACTCTTTAATTAACTCCACGATTACCTGCTCCGACTCCCTTGACGCCGTGCCGTTTCCTACGGATATGAGACTGACGTTATACTTGCTGATAAGCTTTTTCAGGTCCTTTTTTGCCTCCTCGACCTTATTTTGGGGTGCTGTCGGGTATATCACCTTTGTATCAAGCACTTTTCCTGTAGCATCCACAACGGCAAGCTTACAGCCTGTCCTAAAAGCAGGATCCCAGCCTAGAACAACCTTGCCCGCAATTGGCGGCTGCATTAAAAGCTGCTCCAAATTCTTTCCGAATACGGAAATTGCGCCATTCTCCGCCTTTTCCGTCAGCTCGTTTCGGATGTCACGCTCAATTGCAGGCGCAATCAGACGCTCATAGCTGTCCTTGACGGTCTCCTGCAATGCGGGCGCCGTGTTCTCATTATCGGCAGTAATTACCTTCGTTTCAAGGAAGCGGAGAATGCGCTCCACCGGGGCTTCGACCTTCACCGTAAGAATTTTCTCATTCTCGCCGCGGTTAACCGCAAGCACTCTGTGCCCTGCCACTTTGCTTACAGGCTCCTCAAAATCGTAGTACATTTCATATACGCTCTGCGCTTTCTCATCTTTTGCCTGACTGATAAGTTTTCCTTCCTCAAAGGTTGTTTCTCGAATATATGTTCTAAATTCGGCATTGTCCGAAATCTGCTCCGCAATAATGTCCATTGCGCCCTGCAATGCTTCCTTAACGTTTTTAACTCCCTTTTCTTCATTTACATAAGGCTCTGCCTCCGCAATCAGAGGCTGCTGCGTTTCCTGGGCGAGAATAATCTGCGCAAGTCCGTCAAGACCTTTCTCCTTTGCCACGCTTGCCCTTGTTTTGCGCTTTGGCCGATACGGAAGATACAAATCGTCAACCGCTACCATTGTTTCCGCGGCAAGGATTTTTTCCCGCAGCTCGTCAGTAAGCTTACCCTGTTCCTCTATACTTCCAAGCACCTGTTCCTTTTTCTCCTCAAGGTTTCTAAGATAACCCAGCCGCTCATTTAAGTTTCTTAATACCTCGTCATTCAAAGAACCTGTGACCTCTTTGCGGTATCTTGATATAAAAGGAATGGTGTTCCCCTCGTCAATCAGCTTCACCGCCGCCTCCGCCTGCCACTTTTCAATGCCTAATTCTTCTTTTAGTTTTAAAATAATGTCCATTTCTCTCATCCTTCTACTTTTAATTGTTATATGATATGATTATATGATATTTTTACGGTCTGTTCAAGAGTTACTGTTCAAACAGAACTTAGGATTCACTGCTAACCCCATAAGAAATGTTTTAGAAAACATTTTGGCAAAGCTTTTTTATTTTCATTTCATTGTTTTATTTCCGATAACGTGGTAGAATGTACTACAATGCACGGCACACACAGGCTGTGCAATTGCAAATATTGTGCTTAAGCTGCATACACCAAAAAGCATACGCTTTTCACTGTCAGAAATTTGCAGACTAAGAAAGGAGCATGTGTATTACTATGGAACAAACACACTATAAAAGCAACGCGGAGCTGAAATATCTTGCGCGGACGCAGATGGGCGGGCGTTTTGGCCTGTTAATCGGAACAATGCTGATTCCCCTTCTTATATCTTTTTTCTGTTCCAGCTTTCTGTTATCCAACAACTATCTTGTGAACTTTGTAATCAGTATTATCCTACAGACGCTGCTCTCCGTTCTGCAGGTGGGCGCTACCCTGATTTATATGAAATCGGCGTGCAATATGCCCGCACAAATAGGCGATTTGTTTGACGGTTTCCGCAACAATCTTCAGGTCGCATTAAAGGTCGGACTTTTATTTACGTTTATCAACACCGTCTGCATGATCCCCTGCGACGTCATGAGCATCCGTATTTTAAACTCGCCCGCACTCGCTGTTCCCGAGATTACGGAAACAACCACACTCAATGAAATGATGCAATTTTACAATGTATTTTACAGTGTTATGGGCGCTTATTATCTGCTGATGCTTGCCTGTGTCCTTGTATCATTCTTATTGCAGCTGGTTTTTGTTCCTGCCTACTATATCATACTTGACTTCCCCGAATGGGATGCAATGAAGGTTCTGAAAAAAAGCATTGAGGTGATGCGCGGAAATAAACTTCGATATGTGCTTTTACAAATCAGTTTTCTGCCCGCCCTGCTGCTCAGTGTCTTTACATGCGGTCTGACGCTGATATGGGTTATGCCTTACATGCATATGACAAACACAAACTTTTATCTTGATATTATGGCAGTAAAAAACAAAAACATGAACAACAGTTCTTATTGCTAATTTAAAAGAATAAAAAAGGAGAAATACAGTTATGAAAACACGAATCGGAATTTTAGGTTACGGAAACCTTGGACGCGGCGTGGAGTGCGCCGTGCGCCAAAACGACGATATGGAGCTTGCCGCCGTATTCACAAGGCGCAATCCTGCCGATGTTTCCGTTCTTACCAAAAGCGCACAGGTTTGCCGTATCAATGACGCGGCAGATTGGAAAGACAAGATTGACGTTATGATACTGTGCGGCGGCAGCGCAACCGATTTGCCGCAGCAAACGCCGGAATATGTCAAATATTTTAACGTGATTGACAGTTTTGACACCCACGCGCGCATTCCGGAGCATTTTGCAAATGTCGATGCCGCAGCGAAAGAAAACGGTCATATCGGCATTATCTCTGTCGGCTGGGACCCCGGCATGTTCTCTTTGAACCGCCTTTACGCAAACGCGATTTTACCGGACGGCAAGGATTATACTTTTTGGGGCAAGGGCGTCAGTCAGGGACATTCGGACGCACTGCGCCGCATTGCGGGTGTTAAAAATGCCAAGCAGTATACCATTCCCGTTGACAGCGCACTTGAGGCAGTTCGCGCCGGCAGCAATCCAGAGCTTTCGACACGCGAAAAGCATACGCGAGAATGCTTTGTTGTCTTGGAGGAAGGCGCCGATGCCGCAAAAATCGAGCAGGAAATCAAGACAATGCCGAATTATTTTGCGGATTATGACACAACCGTTCATTTTATCAGCGAAGAGGAGCTGCTTACAAACCATAGCGGCATCCCGCACGGCGGATTTGTGCTGCGAAGCGGTGTAACCGGCTGGGAGCGCGAGCATAAGCATTTGATTGAATACAGCCTGAAGCTCGACTCCAACCCCGAATTTACCTCAAGCGTGTTGATTGCCTACGCAAGGGCGGCGCACCGTCTTGCAAGCGAGGGGCAAAGCGGCTGCAAGACCGTTTTTGACATTGCGCCCGCATATCTTAGCGCAAAAAGCGGCGAGGAGCTTCGGGCTTCTTTGCTTTAAAAGAAATCCGAACTGCTAACAAGATTACAAAAATCCGGATACTTACTATCGATTTCTCTATCTGCTTCGATAAGTATCCGGATTTTATATTGAATTTTCTTATTTCTCTACTTTCTTACTGTCTATTATAATAATCAAGGTCGGTCAAAAAATACGTTCGAATATAGCCATCTGTAGAAACGACAACAAATTCCCTTGTGCTCTCAACATAATAAACGTCGTCCCCGTCCTCCGCCTCAAGCTTATGAAGCGCGTTCGGGTTTTGAATGACATTGTTTGCGCCGAGCAGATATTCCTCCTGCGTGGCATACGGAAACTCTGCTCCATGCTTTTGGAAATGCTCCGTAAGATACTCCGGCTTTCGGAAAACGTATCCTGTTGCCGCAGGCTCCAAATCAGCGACAGGTTCCTGTATCTCCTGTACTTCCTGTACCGCTGCAGGCGGATGCGTCGTTCCTTCCGCTGCCGCCTCTGTCTCCTGCGGTGTCACAGCCGTCGGCAAGATACTCTGCTGTACTTCCTGTTGCTCCTCATTTCCTTGAGACTGCGTTGTTGGCGCTTCCTTGGGGAGCTCACCAGGAAGCTGCGCCTGCGTTTCCTGCCTAGCCTGTACATTGGGCGAAGCGACATCTTCCGTCAGCGTCGGCTCTTCCGCCGGGACCGCAAAAATGCCTTTTATCAGAAATGCAAACACAATGAACAGCACTGCTGCCGCCGATATGATATAACGGCTCTTATCCGTTCCGTTTTTATGGTCACGGCTGTCCTTGTCGTTCCCTATATGATTGGAAACAGGACACTGCGTCTGCTGCTGTTTTTGCCCCTTGCCCTGTTCCTTATTCTGCTCCCTGCATGCCTTGCAGCGTTTTGGCAGCTCTAAACCCCTGCCCTTATAAAACCCAATTTCACTTTCCGACAGTTCAAACTCCTTGCCGCACTGCTTACATATTCTTTTCATAACGGTCTATCCCTTCTGTACGGCGCCGCTGCTTCTCCACTTCAAAAATGCATTAATAAAGCCGTCCAGCCCGCCGTCCATAACAGCGTCCACGTTCCCCGACTCAAAATTGGTTCTGTGGTCCTTTACCATTGTGTACGGCTGCATGACATACGAGCGGATTTGATTTCCCCAGCCGATGTCCTTAATCTCTCCGCGAATATCGGAGAGCTTTTCGGCATTTGCCTCCTGCTTGAGCAAAAAGAGCTTTGCCTTCAGCATCTGCATTGCCTTGTCCTTATTTTGAAACTGCGAACGCTCATTTTGACACTGAACAACAGTTCCCGTCGGAATATGCGTAATGCGGATTGCGGAAGACGTTTTATTAATATGCTGACCGCCCGCACCGCTGCTTCGATACGTATCAATGCGCAGATCATCCTCGTTAATTTCAACGTCCAAATCCTCCTCAATGTCCGGCATAACGTCAAGCGACACAAAGGAGGTCTGCCGTTTTCCCTGCGCGTTAAAAGGAGAAATCCGCACAAGCCTGTGCACACCCTTTTCCGACTTCAAATATCCGTATGCATTTTCCCCGTTCACCTGAAACGTAATTGATTTGATGCCCGCCTCATCTCCGTCGAGGAAATCCAGCACATCAATTGAAAAGCCCTTGCGCTCCGCCCACCGCGTATACATACGGTAAAGCATTCCCGCCCAGTCGCAGCTCTCCGTACCGCCCGCGCCTGCGTTTAGCTTCAAAATAGCGTTGCACTTGTCGTATTCTTCTGATAAAAGCGTGCCAATCCGGAGCGCCTCAAACGTTTCGACAAACCGGTCAAGCTCCTCCCTGATTTCCGGTATCATTTCGGCGTCCTGTGCCTCATATCCCATCTCAATCAGCGTCTCAATATCCTCATACTGTGTTTTCAGACCGTTGCACTCGTCAACCGTGTCTTTAAGCTGTTTCAGCTCTTTCATCAGCTTGTTGGAGCGGTCGGGATCGTCCCAAAAACCGGGCGCCTCCATCTCGCGCTCAAGCTCTTCTATTCGCTTTTCCTTACCAGCGAGGTCAAAGTGAATCCCTCACTTCCGCTAATGGACTTTCGTACGTCTGTAACTCCTGTTTCATTTGGTCGAGTTCTACCATTGCGTATCACCACCTTTTATGCCTTTGCACTGAATTTTAATTCCATTTATTCTGTTAAAATAACGAAATTACGCTACGAATTTCTGCCGCAGCACATCTTGTACTTCTTGCCGCTTCCGCACGGACACGGATCATTCGGATAAATCCTTGCCTCTTTCTTGACCGTGCCTTTTTGGAGCGTATCGTCCTTGTTGGTGCCCGTAACCTTGGCAACCTCCTCGCGCTCTACCTTCTGCTCTACCTTCACATGCAGCAGCAGACGCACCGTATCCTGTTTCATGCTCGCAATCATCGCGTCAAACATATCGTAACCGCTCATTTTGTACTCTACAAGCGGGTTCTTTTGTCCATATGCCTGCAGTCCGACGCCCTGACGCAGCTGATCCATATCGTCAAGGTGGTCCATCCACTTGCGGTCAATGACTTTCAACAAAATCACGCGCTCTATCTCACGGATATTTTCCGGCTCAGGGAACTCCGCTTCCTTGCTCTCATAGAGCTTAACCGCTTCCTCCTTGAGCTGGTGCTTCATGCCGTTTTTCGTCTTCTTGGAAATCCGGTCGAGCCTGACGGGCTGCAACGGAATAATCGGAAGCAACAGTGTGTTCAATTCCTTCAAATCCCACTCTTCCGGCTCCAAATCGTCGTTGATTGCCGTATCGACCGCACTCTCCACAATATCCGTAATCATCTTATAGATAAAGTCGCGCATACTCTCGCCGTTTAACACGCGGCGGCGCTCCTCGTAAATAATCTCTCTTTGCTCATTCATAACCTGATCATACTCGAGCAGGTTCTTTCTGATGCCAAAGTTGTTGCTCTCAATCTTTTTCTGTGCGTTCTCAATCGCACTCGTGAGCATTTTGTGCTCAATCTCCTGACCTTCAGGAATACCCAGTGTATTAAACATGCTAATCAGACGCTCCGAACCAAACAGACGCATCAAATCGTCTTCCAGCGAAATATAAAATCTCGACGTACCGGGATCGCCCTGTCGTCCGGAACGACCGCGCAGCTGATTATCAATACGTCTTGACTCGTGCCGCTCCGTACCGATAATCATCAGTCCGCCCGCTGCGCGCGCTTCCTCGTCAAGCTTAATATCCGTACCACGTCCAGCCATGTTGGTCGCAATCGTAACCGCGCCGTGCTGTCCGGCGTCCGCCACGATTTCCGCCTCAAGCTCATGGAATTTCGCATTCAAAACCTTGTGCTGAATGCCGCGCCGTGTCAGAAGCTTGCTCAGCTCCTCACTCGCGTCAATCGTAATCGTACCGACAAGCACCGGCTGCCCCGTCGCGTGCGCCGCCTCCACCGCGTCCACAATCGCGTGCAGCTTTTCCTTCCTTGTCTTATATACACTGTCCTGACGGTCCACACGCGCAACCGGACGGTTTGTCGGAACCGCCACAACGTCCATTCCGTAAATATCACGGAACTCATGTTCTTCCGTCAGCGCCGTACCAGTCATGCCGCACTTCTTGTCAAATTTATTGAAGAAATTCTGAAACGTGATTGTCGCAAGCGTCTTGCTCTCGCGTTTTACCTTCACGTGCTCCTTCGCCTCAATCGCCTGATGCAGTCCGTCAGAATAGCGGCGTCCCGGCATAATACGTCCCGTAAACTCGTCGACAATCAACACCTGGTCGTCCTTTACAACGTAGTCCTGATCGCGGAACATCAGATTATGCGCCCGCAAAGCAAGAATAATATTGTGCTGGATTTCAAGGTTTTCGGGATCGGCAAGGTTTTCAATCTGAAAGAATTTTTCCACCCTGTCCACGCCTGCCGCCGTCAGGTTCACGACTTTATCCTTCTCATTTACGATAAAGTCTCCTGTTTCCTCCTGCTCAACACCCATGACAAAATCCATTTTTGTCATTTCCGGAACGTCCTCACCGCGCTTCATCTGTCTTGCCAAAATATCGCAGACCTCATAAAGCTTTGTGGACTTGCTGCTCTGTCCCGATATAATCAGCGGGGTTCTCGCCTCGTCAATTAAAACGGAGTCCACCTCGTCGATGATTGCATAGTGCAAATCTCTTAACACAAGCTGCTCTTTATAGATAACCATATTGTCACGCAGATAGTCAAAGCCGAGCTCATTGTTCGTGACATAAGTAATATCGCATCCGTACGCCTCGCGCCGCTCCTCCGGCTTCATGTCATTTAAAACCACTCCGACTTTCAGACCCAAAAATTCATGTACCTGTCCCATCCACTCGGCATCTCGCTTTGCAAGATAGTCGTTTACCGTGACAACATGTACGCCTTTTCCTTCCAATGCGTTGAGATACGCAGGAAGAAGCGCGGTCTGTGTCTTACCTTCACCGGTTCTCATCTCGGCAATACGCCCCTGATGCAGAATAATACCGCCAATCAGCTGTACCCTGTAATGTTCCTGATTAAGCACGCGCTTTGCGCCCTCACGCACAACGGCATATGCCTCCGGCAGAATCTCATCAAGGCTTGTCCCTTCCGAAACACGCTTTTTAAATTCCGCGGTCTTTGCCCTCAGCTCGTCGTCCGTAAGCCTGCCCATCGCTTCGCGATAGCTCTCAATTTTTTTTACGATCGGCTCAATTCTTCTAAGCTCACGGTCACTGTGCGTACCAAATACTTTTTCTATAATACTCATGTTTGCTCCAATCATTCCTAAATCTATATTCTTACCAAAAATGAATGAAAAATGCCGTTCTTTTGGCATTTTTCCAAACATTTAGAAACTCTTAGTCTGCGTATTTTGCAGGCTTAGAGTTTCTTAATGTTTTCACACCAATATGTATTGTAACAGATTCAAATTATAAATTCAATGAATTTTCGATTAACAAAGCGTGAAGTTTGTGCTATACTGTTACTATTCACGGCTTGGGAGCCGCTCATAGTAACAATTCGGGGCGATATGAAAATTTTGCTTCGCAAAAATCGCCCCTCACGCCTGAGCCATGTTCTCACGGAATGCGCAGTAAATGCACATTCCTGATCCGTGAAAAGTGATACTATACTTTCTATATCTGTGAAAGTTAACACCACGAGGAGGATATTATGGACTATGTGATTACGTTTACTTGGGACGAAGAAGCCAGTGTATGGATTGCAACAAGCAATGATATTCCCGGGCTTGTACTGGAATCCGGTTCCTTTGATGCACTGTTAGAACGCACCCGTTTTGCCGTACCGGAGCTGCTCGCGTTGAATGCTTCCGAAGCTCAGCCCTTTTCCCTGACCTTTAAGTCAGAACGACATGAAAAGGTTGTTTTGTAATGGCTGAATACGAGAAAAAAGTACGCAAAATCCTATCCCAAAACGGTTGTATGTTTGCACGGCACGGAAAAGGGGATCATGATATTTGGTATAGCCCGATTACAAACTGTCATATAACCGTTGATACCAAAATTAAATCACGGCATACCGCAAATGCAATTCTAAAGCAGAGCGGAATTAACTACAAATTTTAAAATGGCGTGCATTTTTCGCACGCCATTTCTTTCAATCCAAAACCGATTTCTTATCTCTTCCCAAGCGCCGAGTCAATATCCTCCCGCATATCAATCACTGCCTGTCTTGAGGCATCCGCGAAATTCTCCGCTCCAAAATTTTTATATTTTTCATTTTGATAAGCCGCGATAATTCCCCTTGAAGAGTTGACAATCGCACCCAATCCCTGCTCGTCAAAAAAGTGCACCAAATCTTTCCCCGACGCACCCTGTGCACCGTAGCCCGGCACGAGAATAAACGAATGCGGCATCAGTTTACGCAAAACCTTACCCTGTTCAGGATATGTCGCACCCACAACCGCTCCGACATAGCTGTAGCCTTCCGTGCCCATCATCTGTTCCCCCCACGCCGCTACCTTTTCGCCGACGTGCTCATAAAGCGGTCTGCCGTCAATCAGCCTGTCCTGAAACTCACCGCTGCTTGGATTAGAGGTCTTGACCAAAAGAAACAGTCCCTTCTTCTCTTCCTTACAGACATCAATAAACGGCTGCACGCCATCTATGCCAAAATACGGATTGACCGTCACAAAATCCTCACCAAATCCCGCATACAGATTCGCCCCGACCTGTACCTTCCCCAAATGCGCCGCCGCATACGCCGCCGATGTCGAACCAATATCACCGCGCTTAATATCACCAATGACAATCAGCCCTTTTTCCTTACAATAATTGACTGTCCTTTGAAACGCCGCAAGTCCCGGAAGCCCAAACTGCTCATACATCGCAATCTGCGGCTTCACTGCCGGAATCAAGTCGTAAATGTTATCAATTATTTCCTTATTAAAAAGCCAAACTGCTTCCGCTGCTCCCTCAAGCGTCTCGCCTTTTTCTTCAAACGCCGCTTTTTTGATATGCTCCGGTATAAACTTCATCATCGGGTCAAGACCCACAACAATCGGCGCCCCCGTACTAACAATCAATTTTATCAACTGGTCTATCATCGTCTTTTCCTCTACTCTCCTTTTAATATCGCATGTTCTTATATTGAACCCTATATCCGCGTCTGTAAAAACTCTGCATAACGCCTGATATTTGATGCATTTACATACTTCTGCTGTGACTGTCCTGACACGATGACCAGTGTCGGCGCCTGCATAACGCCATACTGCACCGCGAGGTCGTAATTGTCCTCCGCGTCGACAATTGTATAATCCACGTCCTTCAAATACTCCTTTGCAAGCCTGCAATTCGGACAGGTCTTTGTCGTGAACAGCATCGTCTTATTTCTGTCGCTGCGCTTGCCAACGCCTGTACCCGCGCGCTCCGCCGCTGCCGTTTCGCGCATGGTCGCTTTCTTTGCCGCAGGCTTGTTCTTTTCCGCCTTCTCATGCGCCGCGTAAACCATATTGTCCATTTTGTATTCCGTACGGTTTCCATATTCCTGAAGCTTTCCGTCATTCCAGTTCTGCACCGGACGGTAATAGCCCGTAATGCGGCTGTAAATCTCCGTAACACTTCCGCATTTCGGACAGCGCTTCTGTTCCCCGCTCAGATAACCGTGTTCGCGGCAAATCGAATACGTAGGAGACATCGTGTAATACGGCAGCTTGTAGTTCTCGGCAATCGTCCTGACAAGCTGCGCCGCCGCTTTCCAATCCGGAAGCTTTTCACCCAAAAAGGCATGAAACACGGTTCCCGATGTATAGAGCGTCTGTAACTCATCCTGCACGTCAAGCGCATCAAAAATATCCGTCGTATAGTCAACCGGCAGATGCGAGGAATTGGTATAGTAAGGCGTATCCCCCGTATGTCCCGCCGTGATAATATCAGGATACTGTTCCTTGTCATGCTTTGCAAGCCGGTACGTCGTGCTCTCCGCAGGCGTCGCCTCAAGATTATACAAGTCCCCGTAAAGCTCCTGATAATCGGAAAGCCGCTCCCGCATATGATTTAAGACCTCTTTTGTAAAGTCCTGCGTTTCCTTATGCGATAAGTCCTTCCCAAGCCACCTGGCATTTAGTCCCGCCTCATTCATGCCGATTAATCCGATTGTAGAAAAATGATTGTCAAAGCTGCCCAAATACCGCTTTGTATACGGATACAGTCCCTCTTCCAAAAGCCTTGAAATCACACCGCGCTTTACCTTGAGTGAACGCGCGCTGATGTCCATCATACGGTCAAGACGCCTGTAAAAATCATTTTTATCCTTTGCCAAATATGCAATCCGCGGCATATTAATTGTGACAACACCAACACTTCCCGTGCTCTCACCTGAGCCAAAGAAACCACCCGTTTTTTTGCGAAGCTCCCGCAGGTCGAGACGCAGGCGGCAGCACATACTGCGCACATCGGAAGGCTCCATGTCCGAGTTAATATAGTTTGAAAAATACGGTGTCCCGTACTTTGCCGTCATTTCAAATAACAGCCGGTTGTTTTCCGTATCCGACCAGTCAAAATCACGCGTTATTGAATACGTCGGTATCGGATACTGGAACCCTCTGCCATTGGAATCCCCCTCAATCATCGTTTCAATAAACGCCTTGTTTATCATATCCATTTCCCGCTTGCAGTCCTTGTAGCAGAAATCCATCTCCTCACCGCCCACAATCGCGGGAAGCTGTGCCAAATCGTTTGGAACCGTCCAGTCCAGCGTGATATTGCTGAAGGGCGCCTGCGTCCCCCAGCGGCTCGGCGTGTTTACGCCATAGATAAACGCCTCAATGCACTTTTTCACTTCAGCATAAGAAAGATTATCCACCTTTACAAACGGAGCAAGATACGTGTCAAAAGAAGAGAACGCCTGTGCGCCCGCCCACTCGTTCTGCATAATTCCAAGAAAGTTCACCATTTGGTTGCAGAGCACGGACAAGTGTCTTGCCGGTGCGGAAGTAATCTTTCCCGAAATACCGCCCAAACCTTCCTGAATCAACTGTTTGAGCGACCAGCCCGCACAGTAACCCGTTAGCATCGACAAATCGTGAATATGAATATCCGCATTTCTGTGCGCCTGTGCAATCTCCTCGTCATAAATCTCCGAAAGCCAGTAATTTGCCGTAACGGCGCCTGAATTCGATAAAATTAAGCCCCCGACAGAATACGTAACCGTCGAATTTTCCTTCACACGCCAATCCTCAACCTTTACATAGCTGTTCACAACTTCCTTGTAGTCAAGAATGGTCGATTTCATATTGCGCATTTTCTCGCGCTGTTTCCGGTACAGAATAAAGGCTTTCGCCGTTTCGGCATATCCTGCCTGCTCCAAAACCTTTTCCACGCTGTCCTGTATGTCCTCGACGTGAACCATTTCCGCTTTTACCTTATTTTGAATGTCCGCAGTCACGCGAAGTGTCAGCAAATCTACAATATCCCGATTATACTGTACCTGCGTAGCTTCAAATGCCTTGATAATGGCAGCGCTGATTTTTCCAAGCCCAAACTCCGTTTCACTGCCATCACGCTTAATCACTTCAAACATCTACCTCAACCTGCTCCTTCCTATGGCAAACCGCCATATGAATAAATCATATCAGATTGAAAGTTGCAAGTCAATCGAACACTACCAAATACCACGTGTTGTTTTTATGTTAATACAATATCTTGTGTTTTTATGACAACTTTGTCAGTTTTAGCGCGTCTGCAAAAATTCGTATTCCCGCTTTGCTTTCGCATCGTCCGGATAGATTTGAAGGTATTCTTCCATCAGTTTTTTTGCCTGCGAAAAGTTTCCTAAATATTCATTTACGATAATCCGATTGTATTTTAACTCCTGCGAATATGCGGACTCTCCGACAGCAATTCCCGCCTCTAACGCCTCAAGCGCCTCGCTGTACTTCTCCTGCTTCACCAAACACATCCCCAGATTATTGTAAATCGCGGCATCCGGCTCATTGCCGCTCAAATACGTCTGATATACCGTCGTCGCATAATTCATATCGCCAAGCATTTCATACGTCTGCCCCAAAAGCAAGGATTTCCCTGAATCATTTCCGTTCAAAAAGCCGTCAAGATACGTCCGCGCATTTTGGTAATCCTCAAGATAGTAATAAATCATGCCCTTCTCGCCGTCGGACAGCTTCTTGCCTTTCTGCTCCATAAAGTCGGAAAGATACGTCTTCCCCTCCTCGCCAAAGCCTGCCGCCTGCATTTCCACATAAGCGTCCGTCACCAGCTCCAAATTGTCCGGCGCAAGCGAAAACGCCTTCTCAAAATCGCTAACCGCCGCCTCGTAATTATTTTTCTTCAGCATAACGCACGCGCGCAGATAATATGCGTCCAGTTCTTTACGCTTCAACGCAATAATTGCCGAATATACGTTCTCAGCATCATCATATTTTCCCTGCTTCATATACGCCGCCGCAAGATAATAGTTTGTGTCGTATTCAAGCGCTGTAACCGTATTTCCGGCATTCTGAATCGACTCCAAAAACGCGCTCTGTGCACTCGCATAGTCCCCAAGCCCCATATAGGCAAGTCCCTCGCCTCTGCTTGTAAGCTGCAAATCCTCTTTGTTTAGTCTTGCCAAATCAAAACACGCAAGCGCACCCTGAAAATCGTACTGCGCAACCAATTCCATTCCCTGCTCCAAATTGGTATTTGTGGATTTCCTCCCACAGCCAAAAAGGCATACTGCCGCTATTGCGGCAAGTATGCTTATCTTTATCATCCATATATTGTTCGGCTTTCTCATCAATTTGCAATCCCCCCAGTCGATTCCCTCTCCATCAGCTTTGCCTCGTACACCATATGCTGATGCCCTTTCTTTCCTGATATAATGGCAAACAGCAGTTTGACTGTCGCCTTAGCCATCTCCTCCACTGGCTGACGCATTGTGGTAAGACGGGGAGTTATGTAGCTTCCGATGTCGATGCCGTCATAGCCTGCTACCGAGACATCTTCGGGAATGCGAAAGCCCGCCTCCTGAAGCGCCCTGCATGCGCCGATTGCAAGTGTGTCCGACACCGCATAAACCGCACTGAATTTTTCGCCGCTCTCAATCAGACGCCTTGTCGTGATATAACCGTTCTCCATTGAAAAGTGGTTGATTTCCTCGTCCGTTTCAAAAATCAGCTTCGCGTCAGACGCAATGCCGTGCTTTTTCAGTGCGTCATAATACCCCTCAAGACGCAGCCTGCCGATACATTCCTCATACGTCTCCGCCGCAATAATTGCAATCCTCTTGTGCCCGAGATCAATCAGATAATCTACCATCCGTTCGCTTTCCATACGGTCATCGACTCCGATGTTGGAGTACGAGTCCTTCGATATATTCTCCGGAATTCCGCCCGCCGTACTGAATACAAACGGAACGTTCAGCTTTTTCAGCTTCTCCTCGGAGCGCGAAAAATATCCTCCGAGAAATATTATACCACGAAGCCGCTTTTCTTTCACTACTTTTTGTGCGACATCAACCTCATCTTCATCAAATTCAATGTGTGAGAGCTCCATCGCATAACCTTTTTTCTTGCATTCCTGCTCAATAATGGCAATCATATTGGTAAAGAACGGGTTTGCAATACCTTTAACCAGCACTGCAATCGCCCTTGCATCCGAACGCTTCAGGTTTCTCGCACTGTCGTTTGGAACATAACCATACTCCTTGATGGCATCCAGTATTTTTGCTTTGGTGTCCGGATTAATATCAGGGTGATTGTTAATCGCCCTCGATACCGTACTGACACCTACTCCGCATATTTTGGCGATATCCTTAATTGTTGGCTCAAACACTTTACCACTCCATTCCTATAATGTCTTTTCGTCCGAGGGCTAATACCTTTTTGCCCGGGCTAGTACCTTTTCGCCCTTCCGTAAAGCCGTGCAAGCTCAAGCATATGCTTTGAAAGCTCCTGTGTGCACGCGCCGCTCTCCATTCTCCACTCCCAGTTTCCGCCAAGTGTGGACGGTGTATTAATCCGCGCCTCACCGCCAAGCTCCAAATAGTCCTGTATGGGAATAACCGCTGTATCGGCAACGCATCCAAGCGCTGCACGGATTAGGCTGTCACAGACCCCAGCGTTTCGTTTCACGCCCAAATACTTCTTCGCAAACGCCAGGTCTTTTCTGCTCATCGCAGTAATCCAGCCGTTTACGGTGTCATTGTCGTGCGTTCCCGTATAGACCACACAGTTTTTCGGATAATTATAAGGAAGATAGTCGCTCTCCTCCCGCGAATCAAATGCAAACTGCAAAACCTTCATACCCGGATATCCCGTCTTTTTCACAAGCTTTAACACACCCGGCGTCAAAAATCCCAAATCCTCCGCAATAACCGCACGGTTACCAAGCGCTTTTTTCACCGTCTCAAACAGTTTGTATCCAGGACCTTTTTTCCACACGCCATTCTGTGCGGTAGCGTCGCCGTACGGAATGGACCAGTATTCGTCAAACCCGCGGAAATGGTCGATACGCACCACATCATACAATTTGAAGCAATGTGCCAGCCTGCGTATCCACCACGCAAAGCCCGTCTCCTCATGGTATTCCCAACGATAAAGCGGATTACCCCAAAGCTGTCCTGTCGCCGAAAACGCATCCGGCGGGCAGCCTGCCACCGCCACCGGATAATTTTCTTCATCAAGCTGGAAAAGCTCCGGATTTGCCCACGTATCGGCACTGTCAAATGCCACGTAAATCGGAATGTCACCGATAATTTCAATTCCTTTTTTGTTCGCGTATGTTTTCAGTGCAAGCCACTGTGCGGAAAACAGAAACTGCTGATAGCAGTAAAACGCGATTTCATCGGCAAGCTTCTCCTCATATTCCGCCATAACCTCAGGCTTTCTCAGGCGAAGTCCCTCGTCCCATTCAATCCACGAAATACCGTCAAGCGAGTCCTTAACTGCCATATACATCGCATAATCCTTCAGCCACTGGCTGTTTTCCTCAACAAACCTGCGATAGTCCCCGCTATCACCAATATTTGACCGGTCAAACGCTTTTCGCAGTAATGCAAATCTTGTATTGTAAATCTTTTCGTAATCGACTTTTCCCGCATCGTCACCGAAATCCGCCTCCAAGCACTCCTTTTCGGTGAGCAGTCCGTCATCAATCAGCCTGTCAAGACAAATATAGTACGGATTGCCCGCAAAGGTCGAAAAGGATTGATAAGGAGAATCCCCGTATCCCGTAGGACCAAGGGGAAGAATTTGCCAAAGCGACTGTCCGGACGCTGCCAAAAAGTCCACAAAATCATATGCTTCCTTTGAAAAGCCTCCTATGCCAAACCGGGTCGGAATACTCGATATCGGCATCAATACGCCACATCTTCTCATTTTGCATGTTCCCTTCTCTTCGTTTTTAGCCTTTTACCGCTCCTGCGACAACACCCTCAATAATGTATTTTTGGCATGAAATATAGAAAATAATAATCGGAATAATCGCAATCACAATCATCGCCATCATGGCGCCCATATCAATTGCGCCGTATCCGCCTTTCAAATACTGTATCGCAATTGGAATTGTCTTATATTTCTTAATATCAAGTACAAGATACGGCAGAAGATAGTCGTTCCAAACCCACATTGCCTCCAAAATCGCAACCGAAATTGCCGTCGGTTTCATTACGGGAAATACAATCTTAAAGTACGTCTGAATGGGCGTACAGCCGTCAATCATCGCCGCCTCCTCGATTTCGAGCGGTATCGACTTTACAAAGCCGCAGAACATGAACACCGCAAGTCCTGCACCAAAGCCGAGGTATACAATAATTATACCAACCGGATTGCCCAAATGCAACATATCTGCAATTTTCGACAACGTAAACATCACCATTTGGAACGGTACAATCATGGAAAATGCAAAGAGCATATACATTCCTGACGTAAATTTATTTTTTACTCTTGTGATGTACCATGCGCACATGGAAGTGCAGAGGATAATCACAAACACGGAGCAGACCGTGATAAAGAGTGAATAACCAAACGCCTTGGGAAGCTCGATTTTCTCAATACCGCTGATATAATTCTCCAGTCCGACAAACGATTTTGCGTCAGGCAGTGAGAACGGACGGTTGCTGATAAAAATTTTCTTTTTAAATGAATTATACAGCACAATGATAATCGGCATGATATAAATGAACGATACCACAGAAAAAATCGCCGTTAAAAGTCCGCCGTGTTTTGCTTTTCTTACGTCTGACATTATGCCTGCACCTCCTTATCTCTCGTTGCGCGAAGCTGAACAATCGCGATAACTGCCACAAGAATAAAGAATATGACCGCCTTCGCCTGACCAACGCCCTCCCAGCCGTTTCTGCCATAGAACGTGTTGAAAATGTTGAGGGCGAGCATCTCCGACTTGTTCGACGGCTCACCTGCAGTCAGTGCAAGGTTTTGGTCAAAGAGCTTGAAGGAATTGGTTAAGGTTAAGAACGAGCAGATTGTGATGGACGGCATTACCATCGGAAGCGTTACGTGTCTTAACAGCTGCCTGTTGTTTGCACCGTCAATCTTTGCCGCTTCAATCAAATCGCCGGGAATGTTCTGAATACCCGCAATATAAATAATCATCATGTATCCGACCTGCTGCCAGCACATCAGGATTACCAGTCCCCAAAAGCCGTAAGCGGAATTGTAGGTCAATGTACGCTCAAGATTTGCCAAAAGACCGTTCAGGATAAGCTGCCAAATGTAACCTAAAATAATACCGCCGATTAAGTTCGGCATAAAAAATACCGTTCTAAAAACATTCGTTCCCTTAATTCCTTTTGTCAGAAGCATTGCCACTGCAAAGGCAATAATATTAATGAACAGCACCGACACAATCGTAAACAGCGCCGTATACCAAAGAGAGTGCGTAAAGGTGGAATCGCCCCAAATTCTGATATAATTTTTGAATCCGACAAATTTGGAATCAGTTACTGTGGTAAATTCACAGAAGGATAAATACACGCCTAATAAAAACGGAAGGATAAATCCAATTGTAAATGCCGCAAGGGTAGGCAGTGCGAATATTGGGAAATATCGTTTAATTGCTTTTTCCATAATCGTTCACCTTTCTTTCCATTTTCTAATTCTGTAACTATTCAGTACCTTCATAGCTACCAATATCTTTTGTCCGCAACTATGGTTTTTGTAAAAAACAGGTGCAGTCGTTACTGCACGATGCACCTGTCTTTGCCATTCTGTTAATTATTTAGTTGTTTACTGCCGCATACTCCTCGGCCCATCCGTCAACGAATGCCGTTACAACTGCATCCCACTGACCTGTGCCCTGCGCATACTCTAAGAGTGCGCTGCCGACATTGTTCTTCCAGTTCTCAGAAGGCATTGTCGTGAAAGTCCATGCTACGGAAGTCTTTCCGTTTGAAACATAGTCATTCGCAATATTTACAAGCGGATTGCTCGCCGGATAGCTGTCAAATGCCGTAAACGGACATACAAATCCCATTTCCTCTGTCAGTGCCTTGCAGCCTGTCTCTGATGTTACAACCCAGTTCATAAAGTCAAGCGTTGCCTGAATATCCTCCGGAGAAGCATTCTTGTTTACACACCAGTAATTCTCGCTGCCTGTGCAGAGTCCCTGATTTTCCTCGCCGGGAGCGCCGATATAAATCGGAAGCATTCCAAGTGAGTCACCGTCCATGCCTGCGTCTACCAAATCATTGTAAGCCCATGTACCGTTCTGATAAAATACCGCATCACCGAGTGCGAAGTCTGCCGTCGCATCCTCACCGGTCTTGCTTGAAAGCAGTGTCGGTGCACAGACAGAGTCTGTGATATATAAATCCCAAATGTTCTTGTAATTATCTAAGTAAGTTCCTTTGATTGCATCCGTTGAGCCGATGCCATCCGCTTCATACTCATAGTAAATCGGAAGGTTTGCAAGGTGTGTCTTAAATCTCCAGTCAGAGCTTGAGTCCATACCTGCCGACGTGAACGCACCCTTTACGCCAAGGTCGTCAGCGTTTGCCTGAATGCTGTCCGCAACAGCCTTTAACTGGTCGAACGAATTGATTTCCTCAACGCTTGTCACAACCGCATAATCCTTTGTGAAATAATCATTTAAAATGTCCGCATTGTAAATCAGTCCGTATGTCTCTACAACATACGCGATACCCTTAACCTCATCGCCCTCTTTTAATGCAAAGTCGTCGCTCTTTAACTGTCCGTAAACATCAGAACCGGAAAGGTCATAACAGTAATCCTTCCATGTTGCAAGTCCAACCGGTCCGTTTACCTGAAACAGTGTAGGAGCCTCTGTCTTTGCAATCTCGGATTTCAAGGTTGACTCATATGTTCCTGAAGTCGCTGTCTGTACAGAAACAGGAACGCCGGTTTCTTCTGTATATTTTGCTGCAAGCGCTTCCCAAGCCGCTCCCTGCTCAGGCTTGAAGTTCAGATAATAAACCTTTCCCTCGCCGGACGCAGGTGTCTGTGTGTCTGCCGCAGACTGCTGTGTATCATCTGCCGCAGGCTGCTGTTCCTGTGACTGGGCAGGCTGCTGTTCCTGTGACTGGGCAGGCTGCTGTGTATCCGTATTGTTTCCGCTATCGCTGCTGCCGCAGCCTGCAAGCATGGCTGCTACCATTGTCGCACTTAAAACGGTACATAATAATTTCTTTTTCATAATCCAATACCTCTTTCCTTTACTATTCTTCTTATTATTGCTTTTTGCGGAAATATTATTCCGAAACGTTTTCGGCATCGTTTCCAGTAACGTTATCGGTAACGTTTCCAAGTGACAACTGTATAATAGCATTTTAACGAAAAAAATGCAATAGAAAAAACGTAACAAGATATTTTTTGTAATAATTGGCAAATATTTCCATTACTTTTTGTACAAAATAAACGAGACGAATTTGACATGCAGTACCTTATTCGTCAATTACAATAAGGCACTGCACAAATTGTCAAATCAGTCTCTTCCATAAATATCTCTTGTATAAATTTTCTCTTCCACGTCCGCAAGCTCATCAGTCATGCGGTTTGCAATGATAACATCCGACATTTTCTTAAACGCATCCAAATCATGTATCACCTTAGAACGGAAAAAGTGCTCCTCCTTTAGGGACGGTTCGTAAACGACAACCTCAATCCCCTTTGCCTTGATGCGCTTCATAATGCCCTGAATGGACGACTGCCTGAAATTATCGGAGTTTGTCTTCATCGTCAGTCTGTACACGCCGACTATCTGTGGATGTTTTGCTAAAATCATGTCGGCAACGTGGTCTTTTCTCGTTCTGTTTGCATCGACAATGGCAGAAATAATATTGTTCGGCACATTCTGAAAATTTGCACGAAGCTGTTTTGTATCCTTGGGCAGACAGTAGCCGCCGTAGCCAAAGGAAGGGTTATTGTAGTGCGTACCGATTCGCGGGTCAAGCCCTACGCCCTCAATAATCTGCTTTGTGTCAAGTCCTCTTACCTCCGCATAGGTGTCAAGCTCGTTAAAGTACGCCACGCGAAGCGCAAGGTATGTGTTGGAAAAAAGTTTTATTGACTCCGCCTCCGTCGCATCCGTAAAGAGCGTCGGTATGTCCTTCTTAATCGCCCCCTCTTTGAGCAGATTTGCAAAGACCTCCGCACGCTGCGAGCGCTCTCCCACAATAATCCGTGACGGATACAGATTGTCGTAAAGCGCTTTGCCCTCACGCAAAAACTCCGGAGAGAAAATAATATTATCCATGCCGTATTTTTTTTGAATACTCTTTGTATAGCCTACAGGAACCGTGGATTTAATAACCATAACCGCACCCGGATTCACATCCTTCACCAATTCAATGACGTTCTCAATGGAGCTGGTATCGAAAAAATTTTTATCCGGATCATAGTTGGTCGGTGTCGCAATAATAATATATTCCGCATCCTTGTATGCCTCTTCGCCGTTTATTGTTGCCCTCAGATGCAATTCCTTTGTTGCAAGATACTCTTCTATTTCCGAATCGACAATCGGGGATTTCCGGTTGTTAATCATATCCGCCTTTTCCTGAAATACGTCCACGGCAGTCACCTCATTGTGCTGCGCAAGAAGGATCGCATTCGAAAGCCCCACATACCCGATTCCTGCTACTGCTATTTTCATTTCCAATCATTGTCCTTTCGCTAAATATGCCAGGCGGCATATTTTGCCGCCCGAGAAATTCTTCTTACAGTTTCCAAATATCGCGGTTGTACTCGGCAATTGTTCTGTCAGATGAGAAGAAGCCTGCTTTTGCAATATTCACCAGCATCATGCGCTTCCATTTCTCTTCGTCCTTATAATCCGCAAACATTCTGTCCTTTGTGGCAATATAATCTTCAAGGTCAAGCAATGTCATAAACCAGTCCTTGTTAATCAACTCTTTTTGCAGACGCACAAGACGTTTCTGACTTCCAACCTTTAAGATTTCTTTACTTGTGATAAAATCAACCGCTTCTCTGATTACGCTGCTCTTCTTATAAAAATCCTTTGCCACATAATCCGCTTTCTCATAGTGCGCAATCACCGTCTCCGACTTTTCACCAAACACATAAATATTCTCATCGCCAACCAGTTCATGAATTTCTACATTCGCACCGTCGCTCGTGCCAAGCGTCACCGCACCGTTCAACATAAACTTCATGTTTCCGGTACCGCTTGCCTCCTTTGATGCAAGTGAAATCTGCTCCGAAATATCGCATGCCGGAATAAGCCGCTCCGCATAGCTTACATTATAGTTCTCCACCATAACCACTTTCATGTAGTCCTTCACGTCGGAATCGTTGTTCACAAGCTCCTGTAAGCACAAAAGCAGATGAATAATATCCTGTGCGATAATATACGCCGGCGCCGCTTTTGCGCCAAATATAAACGTAATCGGCGCAGAAGGCTTTTTGCCGCCCTTAATTTCAAGATATTTATGAATGATGTAAAGCGCATTCATCTGCTGGCGCTTATACTCATGAAGCCGCTTAATCTGTATATCAAATATCGAATTCGGGTTAATGTCCACACCCTCATGCTCCTTGATATAGGCTGCAAGCTCCGCCTTTTTTGCCTTTTTAATGGATTTTATCTCTCTTAAAAGCGCCTCATCATCCTTGTGCTGCAACAATTTTTCAAGCTGCGCCGCATCCTTCTTATAGCCATCTCCGATTGTCTTTGAAATGCACGCCGCAAGCTCTTTATTGCATGAAAGCAGCCATCTTCTGAACGTAATACCGTTTGTCTTGTTGTTAAACTTCCCCGGATAAATCTTATAAAAATGATTAAGCTCCGTATCCTTTAGTATCTCCGTGTGAATTGCCGCAACGCCGTTTACCGAGAAGCCGTAATGAATGTCGATGTGCGCCATATGCACTCTTTCATCCTTGTCAATAATCTGCACGTTCTCTTCAGTATACTTCGCGGCAACACGCTTGTCAAGCTCTCTGATAATCGGCATCAGCTGCGGAACCACCTTTTCAAGATACTTCACAGGCCACTTCTCAAGCGCCTCCGCAAGGATTGTGTGGTTGGTGTATGCACATGTCTTGCTGACCACCTCAATCGCCTCGTCCATGCTAAAGCCCTCATCCTCCGTTAAAATACGGATTAACTCCGGAATCACCATTGTGGGATGCGTATCATTAATCTGAATCACCGCATGTTGATTTAACTTGTGAAGGTCGTAGCCGTTCTCTTTCATTTCCTTTAAAATAAGCTGCGCGCCGTTGCATACCATGAAATACTGCTGGTAAATACGAAGCTGCTGCCCCGCCTCGTCAGAGTCATCGGGATACAGGAACAGTGTTAAATTCTTGTCAATATCTTCTTTGTCAAAGTCAATGCCTTCTTTTACAATGCTCTCGTCAACCGTCTCAATATCAAACAAATGAAGCTTGTTCATACCCTGCTCATATCCGATTACATCAATATCATACAGCCTTGACACAACCTTTTTGTCACCAAAATAAACAGGGAACGAAATGTCTGTCTTTGTCAGCCATGACTGCTTCTCGATCCAGTCGTTCTTTTCAGCGGTCTGCTGTCTGTCCTGAAATACCTGCTTAAACAGACCGAAATGATAGTTTAAGCCGATGCCGTCCCCCGGAAGTCCCAAACTTGCAATAGAGTCCAAAAAGCATGCCGCCAAACGTCCGAGTCCTCCGTTCCCAAGAGAAGGTTCCGGTTCAATCTCCTCAATAAGGCTAAGGTCTTTTCCTTCTTCTTTCAGAGCGTCCGCAAGTTCCTCATAGATGCCGAGATTAATCAGATTGTTTGACAAAAGCTTTCCGATTAAAAACTCCGCCGAAATGTAATAAACCTTTTTTGTGCCTTTGATAACGCCCTTTCCATTCATCATCTCCTTGGTCATGTTCAGAATGGCAAAATAGAGATCCTTATCGCTTAGCTCCTTGATTGCCTTTCCGTACATTTTCTGTGTCATTGCTTCCAAATTTGTTTTCACGCTCATTGTTTTACTCCTTTTCTTTATAAGAAATTTAATTGGTTTTTAATTTTATCATTCTTTATATGCTATGAAATAACATCCAAATATTTAATCCGCATCAGCTTGTGCGCAAGTACAATCTCGCGTCCCGTTTCTCCGCCAATCAGCCTTGCGGCTTCCTCGACGGCACACGCCGCGGTTTTTTTGAAATCCTGTCCGACCGTGTGCATCTGCTTACCCGCGTATCCCATCAGGTTGATGCCGTCAAAACCGCATACCGGACGGTAAATGTCCATATCAATCAACGCTTTCATTGCTCCAATCGCCATTAAATCCGATGCGCAGATAATTGCATCCTTATATGCCGCATACTGCATCGTAAGCTTCCTTGCCTCCAATTCACTAAAATGTCCCATGCGCACCAAAAGCGTCAGGGAAAGTTCCTCTGCAAGCTCCTGCATTCCCTTCAGACGCTCGCATGAAACATATCCCTCTTTTTTCCCTGATATATATAATATCCTTTTTTCCCTGCAAAATGCGGTGCTTTCCATCAGAAACTTTTTTGCGACCTCATATTGTGCCCTGCGGTTATTGATATGAATACTTGACGTGTTCTCATCAACATCGGGCGCATTGATTAAAACGGATTTAAATTTACCGCTTTTTATCAGACGCCCAAGCGCCTCATCCTCCTCGGAAAGACCGCAGACAATCAGTCCCTCAACACTCTGCGACTGAAAATAGCGCGTCATCTCCTCAGTGTCCATCTCTCCAAGCATTGCAGTAAACACCGTGATAATATCCATACCAAGCTCCTTGGCACGACTGATTGCGCCAATCATATACTGCATCGGGATCTCATCTACCGCCTGCGCATTTCTGTCCACGTCAAGCACCAGCGCCACACGGCCCGAACGTTTCGAGGAAAGCGCCGATGCAATGGAATTCGGCACAAAACCCAAATGTTCTATCGCCCTGTTAACCCGCGCCTTTGTCTCATCCCGCACATTCGGATAATTGTTGAGCACCTTTGAAACCGTGGAAATGGCAACGCCTGCCTCTTTTGCCACATCTCTTATTGAAACCACGTAATCCTCTGCCTCCTGTTTTTACGGTGTTAATATTTTGTTCTGCCTTGCATTTATAGAAAACGTTTTCAGAAAACGTTTTCTATATGTTACAATAAAAATAACGGTTTGTCTACCGTTATTTTTAAATTTATAGGAAATTTTTCCGGTTCGTTATCTGCTATCGCTTTACGACAATTGCCGCAATTACCGACCTCGGACACATCCTGACCGTATCCGCCGCCGTAAAGTTTGTAAGCGCATGATAATCCACATTCTTTGTATGTGTAAACTCCGTGTTTACAAGAATACGCCATTTTCTTCCTAACGGAAGCTTCGGAAGCTGCACCTCCTCGCTTTCCCAAAACGCGTTCACACCAATATAAATAATATCATCCTCAATGTTTCCCTCGGTACGTCCGGCAAACATAATGCCAATCGTGCGCGTGTCGGGATCGCACTGACTGTTCCATGCAGTCTTATTATGAATGGACACTTCCGGGAAACCGCAGCCGCTGGGACCTGATCTTCCACGCAAAATCGGATGCGCACGGCGAAGATGAATCATAAATTTACAGAATTCAAACATTTCGTCGTACTCTTCTTTCCGGTTCCAGTCAAGCCAAGAAATAATATTGTCCTGACAATACGCATTATTATTGCCAAACTGCGTATTGCAGAACTCGTCGCCTGCAAGGAACATTGCCGATCCTCTGCTGCACATCAAAATCGCAAAGGCGTTTTTGCGCAGCCTGTTGCGCAGCGCAAGCACTTCGGGATCGTTCGTTTCCCCCTCCACGCCGCAGTTCCAGCTGTTGTTATCATTTGCACCGTCCGTATTGTTCCAGCCGTTTTTCTCATTATGTTTATTATTATATGCATACATGTCATAGAGCGTGAAACCGTCATGACAGTTGATGAAATTTACCGTGGCGTTCTCTCCGCGGTTTTCCTTTCCGTATAAATCAAGGGAACCCGTAATGCGGTTGATTGCCGCCTGTGCCATGCCGTAATCGCCCTTTAAGAAGCAGCGCATGTCATCGCGGTATCTGCCGTTCCACTCAGCCCAGCGGTTCCACGACGGAAAACTGCCGACCTGATACAGTCCGCCCGCATCCCATGCCTCCGCAATCAATTTCACCTTTCCAAGCACCGGATCAAACGCAAGGCTCTGCAGAAGCGGCGGCTTGCTCATCGGCGAGCCGTCCTCGTTTCGCCCGAGAATGGACGCAAGGTCAAAACGGAACCCGTCAACCCTGTACGATACCACCCAGTAACGCAGGCATTCCATAATAAACTGCTGCACAATGGGATGATTACAGTTTAAAACATTTCCGCAGCCGCTGAAGTTATAATATTTCCCGTCAGGTGTCAGCATATAGTAAATATTATTGTCAATTCCCTTAAACGAGAAGCAGGGTCCCATCTCATTTCCTTCCGCCGTATGGTTAAATACTACGTCAAGGATTACTTCGATGCCGTTTCTGTTCAGCTCATGAATCAACTCCCGAAGCTCGTTTCCCTCTTTATTATATTCATGCTTTGACGCATATGCCGTGTTCGGCGCAAAAAAGCAGACCGTATTATAGCCCCAATAGTTTAAGAGCTTCTCACCGTCAATTTCACGCACGTCCTCCAGCTCGTCAAACTCAAAAATCGGCATCAGCTCCACGGCGTTGACCCCAAGCTCAAGCAGGTATGGAATTTTTTCCCGTATACCCTCAAACGTTCCTCTGTGTTTGACGCCTGACGACTCGTCGTTCGTAAAACCACGCACATGCATTTCGTAGATAATCATGTCCTTGGGCTCAAGGCATGTGTTTTTGAAGTTGCCCCAGTCATATCCGCTGTCAACCACACGTGCCTTATAAACGCGCTTATCTGCATCTTTTCTATCGCCCCATATGCCCTGTCCTGCTACCGCTTTTGCATACGGGTCCAAAATATAATTGGACTTGTCAAACAACAGTCCCTTTTTAACATCGTACTCACCGTCAAACTGGTAGGCGTATTCAAGGTCTTTCGGGTCTAACCCGAACACTACCATTGAATATGTGTTCCCGAGACAGTACGATTCGGGGAACGGTATCACTGCGTACGGTTCCTCCTCATTTCTGTGAAAAAGACATAATGTACATGACGTTGCGCCATTTGAGTGAATCGTAAAATTAATTCCCCCCTGCACACAGGTCGCACCGTTTCTCAAAAACTTTCCCGGTCTTACCTCAAATCCGTTTATAATATCTGTGGGTTCATAATATCTTTTATTCATCATTACATGCGTTTCATTCATTCTGTCCTCCCCCTCTCTCCATATCAGTATATCCAAATACAGTGACATATTAACCCTTATGACATAATTTTACACTATTTTTCAAATTTTTGCAACAATTTATGTAATTTTAAATTGATATAAATGAAAAGACACCGTGCTGTCCGGTGTCCTATCCGTCTGTTACTATTCACTTGCGTTCCAGCAACATCACGCTTCATTTTTATACAACGTATAATAATCCGAATCCAAATTATCCATCATCTGCGCAAACCACCGTTTGGCATCGTCCAGCGCCCTGTTGTAGACAATCGGCGCCAGTTTGTGCTCGAACAGCTCCAAAAGCTGCATCTGCTCAATCATTCCGATTTCCTCGCCCCGCTCGTCAAGATAAAACGCCTTAATTTCGGCATTTAGCTTCTCTTTTTGTGCGTCTGAGAGCTTAATTTGCGCTATGCGTTCCCTTTTTTTCATCAGCATCGTCTCCTATAAAACTAAAAAGAATCCGGCTCGCCGGACTCTCGCGCCGGAGCGCGGTTGCTTTAGCAACCATATTCCTTAGCGCGGAGTGCGCATCCCCCGGAGGGGTTTTCACTTTATAGGACGTAATTTCCTATAAAGTGAGAAAGCACCTGCGGCTGCTTTGTGTCCGTCCGCAAGTGCTTTCCGTGCCTTTATTCCTTAACTTTTCCGTGTCTACATCAAATCCTGCATCGCAACGCCGTCCATATCGTCAAAATCCTGGTTTTCGCCTACCATGCCCCAAATAAAGGTATACGCGCGGCTGCCGCTGCCCGAATGAATGGACCAGCTCGGAGAAATCACTGCCTGCTCATTGCGCATTACGATATGTCTTGTCTCTGTCGGCTCGCCCATATAATGCATCACAAACGCATCCTCGGGCATATCAAAATAAAGATAAACCTCCATACGTCTGTCATGTGTGTGGCACGGCATGGTGTTCCATACACTGCCCGGCTTGAGCGCCGTCATTCCCATAACAAGCTGACAGCTTTCCACTTGTCCCGGAAGGATATACTTGTTGATAACCCTGTGGTTTGCGTCCTCCAAACAGCCAAGTTCCACCTTGTTCTCTTCCTTGATAATCACTACGTCCTCCGAAGCGTCGCCCTGCGGCTTAATCAGCTTTGTCGGGTACTCCTTGTGTGCGGGTGCGCTGTTTAAATAAAATCTTGCAGGGTTCCCCGGGTCAACCGATTCAAACACGATTTCCTTAGAACCCATTCCGATATACATGCCCTCTTTGTGACCAACCTCGTACTTTTTGCCGTCGATTGTAATGGTTCCGGCGGGACCGATGTTAATTACGCCAAGCTCACGTCTTTGGCAGAAATACTCTGCGCGCAGCTCGTCGCCTGCCGTAAGCTTCAACGGCTTTACAGGCACTGCCGATCCGGTGATAATGCGGTCGATATGGCTGTAGACAAGCTTAATCTCGTCAGCCTTGAATAAATCGTCAATCAAAAATTCTTCTCTTAATCGCTGTGTCGTGTAATTTTTTACATCCTTTGGAGATGCAGCAGTACGAAGTTCCATAGTTTTTTACCTTCCTTTACTTTTACTTTTTATAGTTATACTTCTTTTTGGGAAAATTGTTCCCTATATTGACATCACCCGATTTATCAGCCAAAAGTCAACGTTTTTTGTTACTGTCAACCATGATACAGTGAAGCCCTTTTTCTTTCAAAGCTGCTTCCATATCAGAAGGCAGTGCAAGCTTAGCTGTTCTATAGCCTTTATAAAATACCAGCTTTGACTTCCCGTTTTTTTGGAATACCTTTACACTTAAGCTATATGAAAGCTGATGCTCCAGCTCCCATGAATTGTAATGTAATTCCACCCGGTCGATCTGATCAAACGCAACAGCATAGGGTATCCCCGTATTTAAAACGAGATTGTTATCCTCAAAGAAAAATGCCCCTGCATTCGCTTTATTCCTATATTGACTCCTTTTATAAATCATATAACCGACAAATATAAAAAGGAACAGCATCGGAATATAGAATATGACTATCTGATATATCATCTCTGAACGCACCTCTTTATTCCCGCGAGCAACGAGTCAAATGGCTGCTTAAAACCATTTGACTTATTTGCATGCAGCCTGCAATGCAGCCTGCAATGCATATATACTCATTTTCAGAGCAGGTACACAATTCCGAAAACGCAGTATCCATGAAAGCGCTTACACACCGCTTACACTTTTATTATTTTACTTCATTCTTTGCAAATAGTCAATATTTCCACTTGATTTTCATATATTTTCATAGTAAACTTACATCATGCGATACCTGCATCATTGCGGGCTGTTATGATAGCGCTTACACTGTTTTTTCATACGACTATATGCAGCGCGCTCATACGCCTGTCAGGAGGAACAGACTTATGACCATATACGATGTTTCCGAGAAAGCCGGCGTATCGATTGCGACCGTGTCGCGCGTGTTGAATGGCTCGGACAATGTCAGCGCACAGACGCGCCAAAAGGTCCTTGCCGTTATTGAGGCATGTGATTACACACCGAACGCGTTCGCAAGAGGACTTGGCTTAAACTCGATGAATACCATCGGCATTCTGTGTGCCGATTCTTCCGATCTGTATCTTGCAAATGCCGTATACCATGTGGAGCAGGAGCTTCGGGCAAACAACTACAACTGTATCCTTTGCTGCACGGGCTACGAGCTTTCCGACAAGCAGAAATACCTGAACCTTTTGGTGAACAAAAAGGTGGACAGTGTTATTCTTGTCGGCTCTCATTTCGTGTCCGGACAGGACAGCGATAACGACTATATCCGCGAGGCGGCGAAGGAAATCCCCGTGCTGTTGCTCAATGCGGATTTTGACTGCGAGAACGTCTACTGCGGCATGTGCGACGACTTTAAGGCAACCATGCAGGCAACTACGTACCTATTGGAAACTGGTGTAGAGGACATTCTTTATCTCTACAATTCCAAATCCTACTCCGCACTGCGGAAACTCTCGGGTTATCAGAGTGCACTGACACAAAAAGGGATTCCCCTGCGCATGGAATATATGCCGTATTTTCCCGGAAGGAATTACAATCTATTGGCAATTGCGGACTTTCTTGCGGAGCTTGACCGCAGCATCCATTATCAGGGAATCATCGCTTCAAACGATTATCTTGCGATTGGCGCCGCGAAATTCGCGCACAAAAAGGGGCTGGATATTCCAAAGGATTTGTCCATTATCGGATATAACAATTCTATTTTAAGCACCTGCTGCGATCCGGAGCTGACCAGTGTCGACAACCGTTTGGAAACGCTCTGCCATCATATTGTCAGCACGCTGATTGGCATTCTCGATAACCGTGAAATGCCTCAAAAAGTGATTTTTTCAGGCGAACTGATTAAAAGAGGTACAACTCTTTAAATAAATTTAAATCAAAACAAACAGGAGGAAACAACATGAAAGCTTTTATGGATCAGGATTTCATCCTTCAGACCCAAACCGCGTCTGACCTTTACCACAAATTTGCGGAGACGACCCCCATTCTCGACTACCACTGCCACATCAATCCGGCAGAGATTGCAAACGACCGCAAATTTGATAATATTACGCAGGTATGGCTCGGCGGCGACCATTATAAGTGGCGTTTTATGCGCTCGTGCGGCGTTGAGGAGAAGTACATGACAGGCGACGCGTCCGACAAGGAGAAATTCTTCAAGTGGGCTGAGTGCGTTGGAAAGGCAATCGGCAACCCGCTTTATCATTGGACACACCTTGAGCTGCAGCGTTACTTTGGTTACACTGGCGCACTCAACAAAAACACCGCAGAGGAGGTTTGGAATCTCTGCAACGCAAAGCTTCAGGAAAGCTCCATGAGCGTACGCGGATTAATCAAGAGCTCAAATGTTACCTTAATCTGTACGACGGACGACCCGATTGATTCCCTGGAATATCATAAGCAGATTGCGGAGGATGATACGTTTGACGTGCAGGTACTTCCGGCATGGCGTCCTGACAAGGCGATGAATATTGAAAAGCCGGACTACTTTGACTATCTTGCAAAGCTGGCGGATGTAAGCGGCGTTGCAATCAATACCTTTGCGGATTTGAAAGACGCGCTGAACAAACGTTTGGACTTCTTTGCATCAATGGGCTGCTCTGTTTCCGACCATGCGTTGGAGTACGTGATGTATCACCCTGCTACGGACGAGGAAATCGAGGCAATTTTTGCAAAGAGAAAGAGCGGCGCTGCCGTAACGCGCGAGGAGGAATTGCAGTTTAAGACAGCATTCATGCTCTTTGTCGGCAAGCAGTATCACAGATTAAACTGGGTAATGCAGCTTCACTATGGCTGCAAGCGCGACAACAACACACTGCGCTATGACCAGCTTGGTCCTGACACAGGATATGACTGCATCAACAACTATGCGCCGTCTGCGGAGCTTGCGGATTTCCTCAATGCTTTAATCAAAACGGACGAACTGCCTAAGACGATTATCTACAGCTTAAATCCGAACGATAATCAGGCGATTGGCACCATTCTTGGCTGTTTCCAGGATTCTACGGCTTGCGCGAAAATCCAGCAGGGCAGCGCGTGGTGGTTCAATGATCACAAGACCGGTATGGAGGATCAGATGATTTCTCTTGCAAACCTTGGAAATCTTTCCGGATTTGTGGGAATGCTGACCGACTCGAGAAGCTTCCTTTCTTATACAAGACATGAGTACTTCAGAAGGATTATGTGCAACCTGATTGGCGGTTGGGTAGAGAACGGCGAGTTCCCGGCGGATATGGAAATCCTTGAAGAGATTGTGAAGGGTATTTCTTATAACAATGCGGTGAAGTATTTTGGATTTGATTTGAAGACGGTATAAAATTGAATTACATGTATAGAACCCCAAAACGGGCTGACAATTTGAGATGTCAGCCCGTTTTTTCTGCTTTCCAGGTATTCTTTTCTACACTGAATTTAATAATAAGACTCTGAAATTGCCGCCATCATGCCGCCAATCCCGATCATCAGGATAAACCAAAGCACGACCCATATCAGCATCCATACGAGCATCGCCTTAAAGTAATTTGATTTACTCTTCTTAACGCCGCTGCCAAACGCCCACACAAACATCATGATAATATTGACACACGGTATCGACATTAAAAGCGTTGAAAGCATCCAGTCGCCAAAGCTGACCGGCTCTTCCAAATCGGTGTTTGCCTGATAAGACTGGTTATAGGACTGCTGTGTCTGCTGATAGGGCTGGTAATACTGATTATAGGACTGCTGCTGATTGTTATTGTCAAAACCCGGATTCGGAATCGGCTGATTGGGAACCTGCTGCTGATAGGGCTGCTGCGGTCCCTGTTCCGCATTTTGGTTTCCCTGACCGTACAAATTATTGTTGTCCATTTTACTATCTCCTCCGCATAATGTTGAGTAAAATTCACTCCTGTTTATTATGATACCACAGAGCAAAGCATTTTGGCAACAAATATTGATATTTTGCGCATTATCCCGCCTTTTTTCGTTACTGTTCACTCCGTTCCAGCAACCTTTTTTCTCCATTTATCCGTTCATCCTCCGCAGCATGCGCGAAATCAGATTATTCCGGTAAAACACCAGCGGCGGACTGCCCGGGAAGAAATGAATCATTCGGTAAAGATAAATCCCAAATGTAATCACCGTAACCATTGCAAGCACTGCCTTAACATACTTTGGCGTGCGTCCGCGCAGATAGCGTTCCGCAAAAAACCACAGCAGAAAAACAATCCACATCGGCGCCGCCGGATTCAGAGCCATTCCCCGCCTAATCCGTCCTGTGAGAATATAAAAGACCGCCCGCGTCATGCCGCATCCGGCACATGGAAATCCTGTCAAAATCAAAAACGGACAATACGCGTGGAACATCTTTCGTACAATAATATTATAAATGGCAAACGCAATGATCGCCGGATAAAAAGCTTTTAAATCGTTTATCAACCGTTTTCCCATCTATGGATTTTTCACCGCCTTTTCTCCCTGATTAAGCCCGTCAATGTCATGTGAACATGCGTACGCCTTTGAAAAATTAAAGTGACGAAAGCCAAGCAGCCCCTTTGTTTCTTCCTGATAATCCTTTATTCTCCACTCCTTGTATTTTCCGTTCATTTCGCCATACTCGCCAATAAAGTTAAATTCCGCCTCCACCAATGCCGGCGCCGCGTCCATTGACAGCCTGTTCTTAATATAATACGTATCGACATTTTCGCAGGTTGCGCTCATTGCAATATTGTATTTCGCAATCCAGTAATCAGGATGCGCCGCAGAAAAAAGCATCCAGCAAATGCTCACTGCCACCAGCGCATATTGAAACAGCCTGAACTTCGGACAAAAAATACAGTATGTCACGCCTCCCATCACAATTGCAATCACCGCAAGCCCCCACAGCGCAAGCACTCTCGTAAAGGTAAGATGATACATTTCAATATACATCAGCAGGCGAAACAGCCCGGAAACTTCCATAATATAAGTACATCCGCAGATAACGCAGAGTACCGCCCTTAATGCCCTGCCCGTCTCAAAGTACGCGAGCATGCACAGCACAAGCACCACATTAATCAGGCATACAAACACAAGCTGGAAAAAACCGCTCCTTGCATATTCGGCATACGTGTACCCCTCCGGCAGTTTCAGCCGTCCCATAAAAAGTCCCAAAATCTGAACGCATGAAAAGACAAGATAAATCACACAGACCAGCGTGCTGATTGTCACGGCTATATAAGTGTCAAACCCTTTCTCCCTGCGTACCGCCATCTCGTCAACGGCTTTCATGTCCGCCGGATCATTGCAATAGCAAAATACGCCATAAGCGCCAATAAACACCACAAACGCCATAAATGCCGCAGATACGGTATGATAAAGGAAATCTGCAAAGTCAACGTCAATCTGAAACGACAGCAGGTCACAGACTAAATTGTAAAAAACAACATCCGCGCTGCCAAGAAGCATCAACAAAATACAGACCAGCGGAAGTCCGATAACGAGACCGATAGACACGCACACAAGAATACGTTTTTTCTCTTCGCTGTTGTTTTTGGCATCCGGCTCCCCGCGCTGCCGTCTTAGCTTTTTGGATGCTCCCCAGTCATAAAAGGGCGTAAAAATCTGACTGATAATTCCAATCGCAAGATGAAACAGCCCTTTTAAATGCGCGGCAATACTCCACCCCGACACGTCATGCCATGTCTGCAAAGCCAACACGCCAAGTACCAAAAGTAACAGTACCTTATTGAAAAAAATCAGCGCCCCCGAATCCGTCATACAATTCAGCGCGCCTAAAATCAGCGCAGCAGCCGCCAAAAAACGTCTGTACCATGACGCTTTAACCCAAAGGCTGTGTTCTCTTGAGCAACTCTCTGTGTACTCTCTCGTATAATAACCAAAATACAAGAGGGTTGCGCCTACGAAAAAAGGGTATGTGATGCCCGACGCATTCCGATACAGACAGAAGGTGTAAATCAGCGCATAGAGGATGCTCCCAATTCCCAAATGCCGCAGCCGCTTTGCCTTTTTCCCAAGCTTTTCGATTTCGGCGAGATTGTTTATTTGCGGTTCATCTTGGGCAGTCCGTTCATACTGCCACCCTTCCTTTACCATATTATTGTCCATTCTCTTCTCCCCCTTCATTCATGCTGTTTTCGTTCGTTATCTCGTCGGGTACATACTCTAAAATATCGCCCGGCTGACAGTTTAATGCTTTGCATATGGCGTCAAGCGTCGCAAGCCGCACTGCTTTTGCCTTATTGTTTTTTAAGATGGAAAGATTCGCAAGGGTAATATCCACATCACCCGCAAGCTCTGTAAGCCCGACCTTGCGTTTTGCCATCATCACATCAAGATTTATCATAATTGCCATGTTTGTAATCATGCTCCCTTCATAACCTGCACACTGCCTAACCGGTCAGATTGTTAAATCATTCTCAAGCTTGTAATCTACTGCTTTATCAAAAACAAACGCAAGCACTTTGCTGAACAGCCCCGCGATTACAAAGACGAGCACAAGTACAAGCATCGCGGCAGTCGTATACAAAACTGCACGCAGCAGACAGACCGCAGCAATCACAAAACTGTATGTGCCCATGCGTTGAAGACTGACTACATTTTCCCGTACAAAACAGTCATTTTTTAACACGGTGCGGAACATTTTCCGCAGCTCTCCCAAGATCAGCACCGCAAGAATACCAAGCACAAAGTATATACTCACGATTTCCACATACCTGCCTTCAAAATCCTCAAAGTGAAAATACGCCGTTACTACTTTCACCAGCCACGGGAGTGTGAGCGTCACGATAATTCCTGCAAAAAACATGATGTCGAGCAGATATTTTGTAATTACTGCCACCGTTTCCTTTTTCATATCATTCCTCCATTCCGGAAGCATTTTCCTGTTATTTCTTTATGGCTTTTTCCTATCATATCATCTTTAATATTGAATTTCAATACTTTTTTATTGAATTTCGATAAATTTTTATTGATACTTGTTTTTACATACACAAGCATAACCGAGTAGGGGAACGACCTTCCCCACTACTCGCCGCGCGACCCGTGCGCCGCTTTAGCGGCTTATTTCCTCTGCACGGGTCTGTGCATAAAAAGACGCCCGTCCCGTTTCCGGAGGGCGTCTTGCGTCTGACGACCGGTAATTCGTTCAGGCTGCAACTACCTGACGTCTATGTGACACATTTTCATCGCCGCAAGCGCATTCTGATGACTTTCGGGCGTTACACCCGCGCAACACCGCTCCACAACGCTGATTTCGGCTTCAGGGAGGGCAGCTTTGATTAAAAGCGCATTGGAAATGACGCAAATGTCGGTACACAACCCGATTAGCGTCACATGCTCAAGCGTTTCAATCGACTGTAAATACGCGGCAAGCTCCATTGAGCCAAAGGTCACCTTCTCAAACACCTTCATGCCGTCAAGGCGCAATGCCTCAAGCTTTTTATCCAGCTCCCATCCGTCCGTTCCCTTGATGCAGTGCGGTACGGGAAGCTTCTTCCCCTCCTGCGTTTCCAAATAATTGTCAAAATGCGTGTCCCTTGTAAAAACAACCTCGCCGTCAAAGCTTTTTATCAGTTCGGCAACGTTGTCAACAATCTGTACTGCCTCCTTTGTGCCAAGCGCACCGTCGATAAAGTCTTTCTGCATATCCACTACCACTAGAACATTCTTCGTGTTACTCATTGTCTCACAACCTTTCTTTTTTCCGCTAATTGACTGCTTTGTCAAAATGCTGATAATCCTTTAAACTGTTCCAAGCGCCGCCCCACCGGAACCCGTGCTCCGTAAAAAGCCGGTAGCACAAATCATCTTTATCGATTTTATATGGAAAGTCCTTACTTCGGTCGGCGTATTCGCCGCTCCCCTCCGGAAAACTTTTGGTGCTCCCGTCGGCATAAGTGCGCACACATGGATTGTAAAACGGATTAATGTCAATTGCCAATCCGTAACTGTGTTTTGACAGATTATCAGAGCCTTCCACCGTGCGGTAATTAAGGCAGGACGTATTGTTTGCCTGCATGGACAGCTCGTCGTCCCCGCCGTACTCATCCACAAGCGTCATACGCTCAATCGGGTATTGGTTCTCGTAAAGCTGCTGCATAATCTCAAGAATATCATCCGCTATCGCTTCATTGACAATCAGTTCGCCCACATGCGCCTCACCGTCAAAGCCGATGTGCAGCACCCGGAGGTAGCGCAAATCTTCCAACGCAATATCGTCGTTCTCCACATAAGAGCAGCCGTTTATCCGTTCATACAGTTCGTCCGTTATCGGACTTGCCGTAAAGTATGTTTCCGTATTTTCTATTTCTGACACTTGTGTCATATCTTCGTGTGACTGTGTTTCACCCTGCGCTTTCGTTTGCGGTTCCTTTTTTGTCTCTTCCTGTGTCTGCGTTTGCGACTCTGTGACACGCTCTGTTTCTGACACTTGTGTCATATTTTCATTCGCAGATTCAACAGGCTCCTGCTCCAAAAAAGGCTGTGTTTCTTCCGATGCGGGCGGCAGAAACAACGGCTCGTCATCGCCTGCCGCATAAATTGCAATGCACACGCTCAGCAGCATCAGGGAAACAATAAGTATGATAATCACAATTAACTGCTTTTTCCGGTTTTCATTTTTCATTCCATATTTGTCCTCCATTTTGCATATCCGTTTTCGAGCCCCAAAGAACCGATATTTTCTCTACAGTTCCTAAGTATACTACAAAATGTGCAAAATGTCATGGATTTATTCAAGACGCTTCATCCATCCCCTTTTTCTGAAAATCGCCAAAGACATCAAAAGACGCACAACCTCCTCAAATGACAGCAGCATATAAACATATGGTATGGAAAACCGCAGTACAAACGCCGCAAACAGTCCAAGCGGCACGCCGAACAACCATGTGCCTATGATGTCAATCCACATCACATAATCCGTTTTTCCGCCGCTGCGGATAATGCCGCCTCCAAGTATCATATTGCAGACTTTTACAGGCGCTAAGGCTGCAAATACCGCGAGGATTTTGACACAGATGGCGCGAACCGTCCCGCTCACATTATAAATCCGTACATAAGCCGGAGCAGCTAAAATTAGCAGCACCGACAGCAGCAATGCGCCGAAAAGACCATACCGCATCAGTCTTTTGGAGTCCGCATACGCCTTGTCATCATCCCCGTTCCCAAGCGATTTACCAGTCAAAATCCCCGCCGCCTGCGCCAGCCCGCTCAGTGTGCCAATAAAAATTCCCTGAACCGGTCCCGTCATCGTCATTGCCGCACATGCATCCGTACCAATTCTCCCGTAAATAGCCGCATACACATTTTCGCCCGCACTCCACAGAAATTCACACACCAAAACAGGCATAAGGATTTTCACAAACTGCGGTGCGCTCTGTCTATCAAATTTTTCACAATCGTTACACCGCATATTGATTTTCACCCGACTGCCAAAGAGAAACACCATCATCAGCGCACATACGCCGACTTGTGCAATCACGCTTGCAATCGCCGCTCCGCGCACGCCCATCGGCGAGAATCCCCACTTTCCAAAAATCAGAGCATAATTTAATCCAGTGTTGAGCGCCACCCCAAAAATTCCCGCAATCAGGGGAAAAAATGCATGTTCCGTACAGCGCAAAAGCACGGATACAATTGACGTGACTGCCATCGGAATAAAAGACCACGCATAAATGCGCAAATAAACCGTAGCCGTTTCACACGTTTGCACATCCTTTGTGTAAAACGACATCAGCCGAAACGCTGCTGCCGCACACAAAAGCCAAAAGCCTGCCGCTATCGCGAGCGAAAGTACTAAGTTTCTGCGAAAGCTGCTGCCAAACGACCGCACATTGTTCTGTCCGATATACTGTGCCAGCATAATCCCCGCCGCAGCGGACACCGCGCCAAGCACCACGGAATAAATCCATGCAAATTTTCCGGCAATCCCAATTCCCGCTATGCTCACACTTCCAAGCTGCCCGATCATAACCTGGTCAACCATGCTAAACGAGGATTGAAGCAGCGACTGCAATGCAACCGGCAGTGCGATACGCACCAGGCTTTTTTGAAATTCTTGTTCTTCTGTTTTCCTTTGCATCATACACCTGCCGCACTTTCCCGCTCCACTAAAGAAACCGGCAGCGTTTGTACCGCATTGACTTCTTCTCCCGCCTTCAGTTTTTGCAGCGCCGCAACCGCCATTTTTGCGCGCTCACCCGCATCCTGACCGACCGTTGTAAGGCGCGGATAGACACGTTCGCAAAGTCCCATATTATCAAAACCGACAATCGAAATGTCCTTTGGAATCCGTATTCCCCGCTCCTGCAAAAAATGCATCAGTTCGATTGCGTAGGTATCGGAAACGGCAAACACGGCAGTATATTGCATAATTATTGTTAAGTTTTTCACATAAAAATCATGACGCTGTGCCGCCGTATACGGAACCTCCAAAAAATCTGCGCCTGCCTGTTTCATTCCCGCCCTGCACCCGTCCATACGCTCCTTGTCCGTACAGATATTATTATCGGAGATGCATAAAACCTTTCTATGTCCTTTTTGATACAAATAATTTCCCACCTGCACGCCGCCGTCGTAATTGTCGATAATGAGATTGCAGATGCCTTTATTTTCGGCAAAATATCCGTCATACACCACAAACGGAATATGCATATTTTCCCGCAGGCTCTTGTAATCGCTCTCACAAAATCCAATCAGCACAAGCCCCTCCATATTCCACATGGACGCAAAACGAATAATATCATTCCACTGCGTTGCGGTTCTTACCATCATAAAATATCCTGTCTGTTCTAATGTGAAAAGAAGCGCGTTTAGGGACGCTGCGATGAAGGCGTCCTCAAGAACCCTGTCTTCATATTTTTCGTGGTTGTTTACGACAACACCCACGATGCGCGAATTGTTTTGTGACAGCAAAATGCCCGCCATGCTTGGAATATATTCCCTTTTTTCCAAAAGTTCCTGCACACGTTTTACGGTTTCCCTTGAAAGTTTTTTGGTCTTTCCGTGTATAACGTTTGACACGGTTGCAGTGCTGAGTCCAAGCTCCTCGGCGATGTCAACAATGCGTACGCGGTTTTGTTCCATTGTGGTTTCCTCCCCTGTGTGTTTTTAATCATTTTAACAGGTTTTGTTGAATTTACAATGGGTTAAACGCGTAACCTATGCCAAATCGCAAGTGTATATTTTGGTTAATTTGCTATTTTTATTTGCTCTGTATCTCCTCCATAGGACATCCCTCCCGCTCCAAATATTTGGACAATAGTTTCCTCCGTTCCTGACACCTTGCCGACATTCTTAAAACAAATCACAATCTACTTTCTGTTCCAAGGGAAGAATCCTGTTAAACCCCGATAGCTCCTGTACGTTTTTCGTTAAACCAAACACGTTTGCCAGTCTGAATGTACCGCCCTTTGATACCGCTGTCTTTTGTCCGATTAACAGTGCACGAAATCCCGCGCCGGAGATTGCGGAAACATTTAAAAAATCCGCAACCACATCCCGTTTTCTCTGAAACGCACTTAAAACTTCCTGTTGAAACTTTGCGCTTGTGTTGGTATCCACACGTCCCTCCACCAGCAGCCTGATATAATTGCCGCAATCTAATACAATCACGTTCATGTTTATTCCTCCATTTAAATATAATATCCCGAATCCTGCGCCCTTATTTTATAAGGCTTTCAGCCCCTCTGCGAATGGACCAAAGATCTGACCTGCCTCCCGTATGCCGCACACTTACCTGCTTATTTTTCAATATGAAACTCCTATAAATCCTGAAACAAATATCCGACGCCTCTGATTGCACTGATAACGTCCGTACCGTTTAAATGCAGCTTTCTTTTCAGATTGGAAACATGCACCATCAATGTCCGTACATCTCCCAAATCATCCAATTTCCAAATCCTTTTATAAAGCTGCTTATATAAAATCACCTCACCCGCATGTGCCGTAAGTTCCTTTAACAGACTATATTCCGTCGGTGACAACGGAATTTTTTCTTTCACAATACCGTCCTCTGCTCTGTAAACCACTCTTTTGGGATGATCAATCATAAAACGTTTATACCAAAATTTCCCCATCGGTTTTCCCTGTCTCTGCTCCGCAAGATTTGTCTCGATGCGCTCCACCAGCGCTTCAAACTTCGCAGGTTTCACGATATAATCATTTCCGCCGTTTCGAAACGCATCCACGATATTGGAACTATCTGCCAAACAGCTCATAAAGATAATCGGACCAATATACCCAACCCTGTCACTGCGCATTTGCAGGATCAGCTCATGACCCTCTATATCAGGAAGCATCACATCCAAAAGAATCAAGTCAATACGCTCATGTTCCAACGTCTCCAATGCTGCCGCTCCCGTGTATACAGCATCAACACTGTAACCGCGCTGTTCCAGTCCCATAGCCATAGCCGTAGCCATCGACAAATCATTATCATCCTCAATCAAAAGAATGCGGATGATGTTATTGCCACCGTTCGTCTCAATATTCATTTTTATCTTCACATCCTTTGACAACTATTTCTCTAAGGGGCTTTTTTTCTGTTTTCCTGTCAGTTTTTAACATATTTGATTATATCATTTATTTTTTTCTTTTCTTGTCTCTGCCCATTTTCTTTAACAAATCTTTAAGAAACATGCTCTGAGTCAATCGTCATTGATGTCCTTCCCAATCACAAATCGGGCAGAAGACTTTTCTCATCTTCTGCCCGATTATGGTACTCCTATTATTCACATCCGCGCTCAAATTTGAAAATCACCTTGTCAATCTCCAAACCATTTGCACCGTAATAAAATTTCATATAATGATTATTGCCAAAGAAACATTCCAACTCCCTTCGGTGCGTCACCGTCTCACCGTTCGTTCCCTGAACACTGACCGTCATTTTCAGCTGATTATCATAAAAAACGGAAAGCGGAAGCTGCGCCAGTCTGCCCAAGTCGGATTTTAACACGAACGAAATGCTGTACGTTCCGGGCTTGTTCACCTGAATACCGAACACATCCGACATACCTGCCTTCGGATGCAAATCCGCACCGTCAATCACAATCTCCTGCGTCACCTCGTCTGCCGCATAGTAAACCATATCCGTCACCATGTCCTGCTGCACCGCCGCTTTTGATACCGCCTCCTGCTCCTCCTGCGTAATTCTGCCGGACGCCCAAAGAATGGAAGGACTTTTTAAGATAAACCTCAATATATTTTTCGCATTTCTCTGAAGTTCTCCCCTTGTAATATAGCCCGATGCAAGCTGCTGCTCCATATCATCATTTTCCGGATTTTGCGCCGCATCACAAACGCACATATACAAATCATTCTGTGCCGCAGCCATCGGCGCCTTTACCGTGCGCGCCGGCATCGCTCCCTCATAATTTGCCTCCGCCCACCAGTCACTCATAACAATGCCGTCAAATCCCCATTCCTCCCTGAGTATCTGCGTGCAAAGCTCATAATTTCCGGCAGTCCAAATTCCGTTTACCGCACCGTATGTCGTCATCACAGAACGCGCGTTCTTGTCCCTGACCACCATCTCAAAGCCTTTTAGATAAATTTCCCGCAATGCCCGCTCCGAGACTACAGCATCAGATGTTCTGCGCCCCTTCTCCTGATTATTGGCACAAAAATGTTTAATTGTCCCTGCAATCTGACTAGACTCCATCGCCCGTATCTGCGCCGCCGCAATCTTTCCTGTCAGATAAGGATCCTCCGACAGATACTCAAAATTACGCCCGTTCAGCGGATTGCGGTGTATGTTTATTCCGGGACCAAGCAGCGAATCGATTTTATTCATTCTCAGCTCCTGCCCCAATAGTTCGAATAGCGCCTCAACAAGTTCCGTATTAAACGTGCATCCTAAAGCCGTTCCGTTTGGAAGCGAAAACGCTTTCGTCCCGCAGTCCATACGAATACCCGACGGACCGTCCGAGCAGCATGCCGCGGGAATTCCCAAGTCCTGCAAATGCCATGTCACTCCGCCAAACGCCGCAGCTGTACCCGCCGTCACGCGCGGACTGCACATCCCCTCTCCGCGAAAAATATGAATCAAATCATCGTCCGTCATCTGCGCCACAAACTCATCTAACGAAACCTTTTGGTCCAAAACATCAACCAATTGGTATCCTTTATCTCCCGAAAATGCAATTTCTGCCGTTCCTTTATCACGGCTCATTCTATGATAGGACGCCGCCCTCAGCGGAACAGCCTCCGGTTCATTTTCAAAAATCTCCGCTTCACTTGCCGTACCAGATTGCATAACAGGTTTCATCCGCCGAAATGCTTCCGTCGGCGCACATGCCTGCGTAAGCTGATCCACAACTGCAAACGGCTGCTCATACGCACCGATTAACGCCGCGCTTCTAACATCCGTGCCCGCATAGAACTGATACGTCCCTTCCTCCAGCACATAACAGAACGGATGCCCCGTCACTCCGCTGTCATCATACGACGCAAAATCATATTTATCAATTACCAGTTCAAACGCCTGCTCCTCCTGCGGGTTCAATATACGTGTCTTAAAAAAGCCGGCCAGCTTCCGTACCGGATTGCCAAGCTTGCCCTGCGGTACCTTTATGTAAACTTGTACCGTTTCCTTTCCCGCACAGCCCCCCGTATTTTTAACACTTCCACGCACCATACAGTGCTTTTGTGTAACCCCTGCCACTTCACATTGCACAGAAAACGTCGTATAGGACAAACCATAGCCAAACGGATACAACACACAATCTTTCGCAAATGTCTCAAAATAGCGGTACCCTACATACACATCCTCCACATAGTAATTCTTACTTTCGTTCCCGAAATTTGCAGTAGACGGATAATCTGTAATGCTCTTTGCAATCGTATCCGTCAGCTTACCGCACGCATTCACTTTTCCAAGCAGCACGTCGAGCACTCCGTTTCCGCCCTCCTGTCCGCCCTGCCACACACACAACACCGCCTGCGGGTGATAGTCCGCAACCCAGCTCATATCAATAATATTTCCTACATTTAAAATAACGATTGCCCGCTTCGACGCCTTACAGATTTCCTCCAGCATACGGCTCTCTTGCTCCGTTAAAAGATAACTGCCTGCCTCAGCAAAGTTGTCCTGATCCTCCCCTGCCGTTCTCCCGATAAAAACCAGTGATGCGTCCGCTTCCTTTGCAATTTCCCGCATCCGATCCGTAACCGGCATCTCCTCCTGACTCCAGGGCACCTTTCCCCATCCTTCGCCCTCGTCATACGGGTTTTGGGCAATCCAGTCCTCATAAATATCCAGCAGCTCCTGATGAACCAAAACATCACTGCTGTCCTTGAGCGCTTCCAAAATTCCGACAGTATACGCCGTATTCACAAGTCCTCCCGAACCAAGTCCGCTTTTATAATAATGAAACGCACTGCGCCCGTACACTGCAATTTTTTCTCCATTTTTTAGCGGAAGTGCATTGTTTTCGTTTTCTAAAAGCACACAGCTTTCCGCTGCCGCCTGCCTCGCAAGCGCCTGATACCGCCCCATATCCAACATGTACCTATTCATCGAAACCTCTTTTCCGCGCAGCTGCCGCATTAATCTATATCTGTCTGCGATTATACTATTATGCCAAACTGCGCTTTGTCAAGATGGTTCAATGAATAATTGCAGATACATCAATGCACTAAATTCCGCAGCTGTCTGCTGAATATTTGGCTGTGTAATAACGCCAAAACCTACAGTACGTCCACCCTCACGAGCTCTCGGAAATGAAATCTAAATGTTTTTCTTTGTATTATCTAGTTTATCTCTATATTTTACTGTTTTGAAAAATTTATGAGCCAAAATAGAGCCATTAGCAAAATACCAATTTTCTCCTTATCCAACCTTATTACATGGTGCTGGCACCCTGTATAAATAACATTAACAAGGAAAATATCAATTCGTTGTCCTCCATCACTCTAATCAACAAACTAGAAGCTGCTTCTCTATTAGCGGTTATATTTTGTTCCTGCATAAATCAGCAACGCCAATCCCACAACAAATCCCAATGCAAAAGCGATAAAACTTAATGCTGAATCTGTTATACCGATTATTATAGCAGTCACCAAAAGACCAATTCCAATAAAGATAACACCCCAACCTGATATTTTACAAAAAACCTTTTTATCACTTGGAGACACTTTGTCATAATGATAACTATGAAGCAAAGTGATTTTTTCCTTTTTCCACATCAAACAACCAAGATATATACAAACAAGTGCAAATACACCTATTCCAATCGCAACACCCATCGTTTCTGTCATAACAATCCCCTCCAAAGTACGATTTGTTCATTTCATTATATCACTTCCGTTCCTCATTTACCACAAAAATATAGGGCGCAGCAACCACTGCACCCCGCATTTATTATCGTTCTAACGAGTTCTCTATTTTACACTTCTGCCCTTTCAAACCGTTCTGTTTCTCATAAAGATCATTGCGCTCTTTGCAGAGTTCTTTCATGCGCTCTAACCGCGCCCGCACTCCCTCCCGGCATTTCGGCTCTATCTTCTTATATTCCCCGGTCAGATTTCGGATTGTATTATTGTTTTCCTTTATCTGCTCCGAAAGACATACCCAGTCTATCAGATTTTGCACTTCCTTGTCCGTTTCGTAAAGGTCTGTATCTGCCACGATTTTAGCGCACAGCCGTATCTTAACTTTCTTTTCCATCCACTATCGACTGCACCTGTTCACTGCCTATATGACGCTCCAAACGCTCCAAATCAGACGCTTTTTCCTGCAATCGGTCTATGGTGTCGCTCTGCTCCATAACCTTGTGTCAAACGGCTAATCTGTTTGTGTTGCCCCTCCACTTTTGCGGTGAGTTTCTTTCCCTGCTACGCAAGCTGAACGCATTTGATGGTCAGATTTTTAACAATCTCTTTCAATTTCTCCACAAGCGGTAAAGCCTTTTTATCCCGATAATTCTTTGCACTCATCAACGCCCCTGGCTCTGCCAACTGCCATTTCACATCTTCATCATAGGCGTGTATATTGCGCTCTATAACTTCCTTTGACTGCACCACTTTGTTAAGTTCCTGCTGTAACTTTTTCTGCTGTTTCTCCAATTTTTGATGTAATATCTTTTTGAAGATTTTTTAAAAAATCCTTCAAATCTCTGGTTATATTTTTATATCTTTTTTTCATCACCACATATCTTATGAAAATGTTTCAAGTATTCATCATAAACCTGTCTTGGTATATAGATTCTATTTTGAATTTTTTTCAACGCATTTATTACATCCAAACTGATATTAGCTGGCTGACGATATAATTCCAATAATACATTTGTATCTAAAACGACTAAATGTTCACTTGAACGTATTTGTTGGAAATCTTCTATGCTAATCATTTATACATTCACTCTCTCTGTTTACTCTTTATGATGGCTGATTGCGCAACATGAGGGCTTTAAAAATGGGGAAACTCAAATCCAGTAAGTATTGACTTTTTAATATGTTCCGAATATAATTAGCAACAGCAGGGGGACTATATGTAGTTGAGAAGGTAAAACCTGACCCTTTGAACCTGTTGGCTAATACCAACGCAGGGAGCTAAATGATACGGTATGTATGTTTAGGACATTTCCTGTATGGGAGTGTCTTTTTTTGTCATATCGAATATTGTTGGTATGTGTTTGCGAGGGAAATGAAAAGTTGAAAAAAAACAAGAATTGATCCGGGGAAAGCAATTTCTCACGTTTATTACGGCTGAAAAAGTTTCTGAAATTTGGAAGCCTTTTACTAACGAAAATATTTGAAATATGGTATATCGGAGGAAAGGAACATGAAGAATGGTATTTGCTATATAGTTGGCGCGGGTGAGGATTGCAGAATAGATTTTATCCCTACGACTGACGATTTTGTAATTGCGGCTGACGCAGGATTGCGTTATTTGGAACAGGCTGAAATAAATACAGACCTTGTAATCGGTGACTTTGATACACTAAACGCTATACCACAACACCCTAACGTAATTTCTTTGAGTACAGAAAAAAATGATACAGATATGCTTGCTGCTATCCGTGAGGGAATCAATGCGGGCTATTCAAATTTTTACCTTTACTGCGGAACTGGCGGGCGCATAGATCATACGATTGCAAATCTGCAAGCGTTGTCCTTTCTTTCAGAAAATGGCAAGCAAGGATTTTTAGTTGATAATGAAAGCATTATTACGGCTATCACAAATCAGAAAATCACCTTTGACAGCATACAATCCGGCTATGTTTCAGTCTTTTCATATTCCCCGAAAGCAGAAGGTGTCTGTTTACAGGGATTAAAATATGAATTGGATAAAGCCGTTTTGACAAACACATTTCCTATTGGGGTTAGTAATGAGTTTATCGGTAAAGAAAGCAGCATATCCGTTGATAATGGCACATTACTTATTGTCTTTCCGAGAAAAGAAAAGGAGAAATATAGACTATGAAAAAAGTATTATCTATCGCTGGGTCTGATTGCAGCGGCGGAGCCGGTGTTCAAGCAGACTTAAAAACATTTTCTGCACATGGCGTTTTTGGAATGAGTGTTATTGTTTCGGTAGTTGCCGAAAATACAAGCCGGGTCATTGATATTCAAGATGTTACCCCGGACATGATTGGAAAACAGATTGACGCTGTATTTGAAGATATTGAAGTAGACGCAGTAAAAATTGGTATGCTCTCAACACCGGAGTGCATGAAAGCAGTTGCAGAAAAATTACTGGAATACAGCCCTCAAAATGTTGTAGTAGACCCTGTTATGTACGCCAAAAACGGTTGTCCACTTATGAAACCGTCTGCGGTTGATACGCTGATTGAAACAATTATCCCACTTGCTGATGTGCTGACACCAAATATTCCAGAAGCGGAGAAAATTGCAGATATGCAAATTTCTACTATTTCTAACATGGAAGCTGCCGCCAAAAAAATATATGCTATGGGCTGTAAAGCAGTTGTTGTCAAGGGCGGTCATCATATAGGAAATGCTATTGACATTCTATTTGACGGAAATAGGGTTTATCATTTTGAAACTGCCCATATTGACACAAAAAATACCCACGGGACAGGCTGTACTTTTTCTTCCGCAATCGCTTCTAATCTTGCCAAGGCAATGAGTATACAGGACGCAGTTGCACAAGCTAAGGCTTATGTCACAATGGCAATCGAACATTCTCTTGCTATTGGAAATGGGTGTGGTCCGACAAACCATTTTTATAATCTCTATAAATATGGGCTGTCGGAAGAAAGAACAGGTAACACGAAATGAAATACGATTATACTTTATACCTTGTAACAGACCGCAGCCTTATGAGTACCGCTACCTTAATTGAAGCGGTTGAACAAGCTATACTTGGGGGCTGCACTATGATACAGCTTCGGGAAAAAAATATATCATCTTTGGATTTTTACAGACAATCCGTAGAAGTTAAAAAAATAACCGAGCAATACCATGTTCCTTTTATTATCAATGACCGTATTGATATTGCAATAGCGGTTAATGCAGACGGCGTACATATTGGGCAAAGTGATATTCCTGCTGCTATTGCCCGTGATTTGATTGGTACGGATATGCTGCTTGGCGTCTCCGCTGCTTCTGTAAAAGAAGCAGTACAGGCAGCAAACGACGGAGCGGACTATTTGGGCGTTGGAGCCATGTTCCCTACCGGGACAAAGACAGACGCAAACTATGTATCAATAGAAGAATTAAAAAAAATCCGTCATGCTGTTAATCTCCCTATTATAGCAATCGGCGGTATCAACAAAGGCAATATAAAACAGTTTCACGATACAGGAATTAACGGATTGGCGGTTGTTTCCGCCATTATAGCTCAACCCGATATACAAAAAGCGGCTGCGGAAATGAAAAGTATGTTTTACAAGGAGGTATTGAAACATGACCTTTGAAGCAGCAATTTTTGACCTAGACGGTACACTCCTAAACTCTATGCATGTTTGGGAGCAAATAGATATAGAGTTTTTACAAAAACGGGGATTACCTGTTCCGGCTGATTATGTAGTAGAAATTTGCGCCCGTAGCTTTGAAGAAGCCGCACAGTACACGATTGAACTGTTTGGACTTCCCGAAACAATAGATGATATTATTAAAGAATGGAATGTTATGGCAGCGTATGAATACGCATACAATGTTAAAATTCAGTCCTATGCTATGGATTATCTTTTGCAGTTAAAATCCCGTGGCATAAAGTTGGCTGTTGCAACAGGACTTCCAAAAGAATTATTTATACCTTGTCTAAAAAATAATTCTGTTTTACATTTATTTGATGTTCTTTGCTCTACCGACGAAGTGCGGCATGGTAAGGAATGTCCCGACGTGTTTGAACTTGCAGCAAAAAGATTGCGTGTTGTTCCCGAACGCTGCATTGTGTTTGATGATGTGCTTCCAGCGATTAAAAGCGCAAAAATGGCAAATATGATTGCTTGTGGTATATATGATAAATACTCTGCTCATAATCAGACAGAGATTGAAGAAATTGCAGATAGTTATATTTTTAATTTCAAAGAGGCGCCTTTTCCATGTAAGGAAGTGTAACTATAAATGAATTATGGGATTTATATAATGAAAAGCGGGAGAAAACAGGTTGTACACTGTTAAAAGGTGCGCTCATTCCCAAAGGGGAATACCATCTTGTTATAAGCGCATGGATTGTAAATAGCAAGGGACAATATTTGCTATCTCAACGACACCCTAATAAAATATATCCGTTCTTTTGGGAGTGTACAGGTGGCTCTGTTCTTGCAAGTGAAGATAGTCTGCATGGTGCATTGCGAGAGGTAAAATAAGAATTAGGAATAGAGTTGGACGCAAAAAGCGGAAAGTTGATTTATCAAACCCGACGAGAACAGTCGCAAGACTTCTATGATGTTTGGCTTTTCCATGCGGATATCGATATTGCCGCAATTAGTTTACAGCAATCAGAAGTGATAAATGTAAAATGGGTAAATAGAGAGGAATCTCCCAGCAGGTCATGCCGGGGATAAAGTGAGCGTCCACCCGGCGAGAGTGTGAAACTTTGGACTTGTTGACAAACTAAAGAAAAATGGCTTTCTGTATGGTATACTTATTATACCAATTGCAGGAGGTCATTTTCTATGATGGGAAAACAAAGCGGACAAATCCAGATGGTAATCCTTGACATAGATTCTATGATTCCAGAGAATCATCTTCTGAGACGGATTAAAAACGGCGTGTTGACAACATCACCGGGCTGGAATGCCGGTTTATCCGGCAACGCTTCATCCTCCATTTCAATATGATATACATATCCAATATCATAATCGTACACAACGCGGTAATTATTCCAATTATCCTCGTCGCCTTCTATCAGTACAAAATATTCTATCCCGTCATAATCACTGCATATTCCCTTTATGACTCCTATTGCCCCTCTATACGTGCCTTGGGTAAAATAGATTATATCTCCTTCTTTAAACCAATCCATTGACATGCTCCTTTCAAAAAATCTGTATGCCGGGACTCACGCGTCTGCCGGCGCACATGCCCCGATACTGTTTCACTTGATCATTAGGTGTCATTTTTCTTAACATTATTCATTCTGACCGGATATGCCTCTTCTATCAGGTCAGGGTCAAAATTATACCAGAACTGAACAACCATGCCATTCTTAGCATTCCCTTCATATAAAATTTTTCCTTTAACCGGATAACTCATTTCACCGCATTTTTCCCCAAAATCCCTGCCCTTTCTTCTGTCATATACTGCCTGTAATTTTCTCGGGCTGATTTTGCGGGCTGTATGATACGCCTGTTTAACTGCCTCCATAATCTGCAGATTAGTCATTTGTGCAGGAAAGTGTTCATTATATTCACCATTAAAAAGATCCCGTTTATCTATTTCAGATGCAAGTGCTAATTCTGAATCCGTAAAGCGGAATTTTTGTTTGTTGTTAATCTCTTTTTTATAGTCAGGATCTATTTCGCTCATATTGCTATTATATATTTTTTCTCTTAATGACTCCGGCAGATATTTGATATTGAATCCTTTTTTTATCTCATTTACATCTTCAGCTGAATCAAGCACAATATCAATTCTCTCATATACAGAATGCCATTCCAAGATATGCTCCATATACGCAGGAGGAATTGTGTCACCATTATGCATCTTAATTAAATCCCAACCCGCTTCCCTTAATTCCCGCCACTTTTCATAATTTACATAGTCGTAATCATCATAGGAAAATATTGCAATATTATACAATTCCCCTCTCCATTCCGGTAATCCGTTCCCTACGGTTTCAGTGAAATGCTCTTCCCAAACAGTATCATGATACTGAAATTGTAACTCATGCTCTTCATATGTATAAACTTCATCATCCGAATCTATAGGGCTTACATCATATGCATATTTTTTTGCCACACCAATATCTATTAACACGGTCTCCCTGACTACACAGAGGCTGTCTGAACATGCATTGGGTTTAGTGACATTCACAATATCACCGGTTCTGAATACAATTTTACATTCTTTGTAGTCTGCGCATGCTTCTGGCGGTTCATAATTCCATGTTTCAGGTATTTCCTGTGTGCTTGGGACATATGCATTATTTAACTGGCTTCCATCATTATCATACTTACCGGAATAGTAATCTGTAATTGATGCTGATGCAGGAATTAATCCATTCTCATGATTCCATTGGTAACATAAAATCTTCCAGTTCGTGTATATATTATTATCATGATAAAGATAATAGTCATCATCGTTAATATCTTCCAATAAATCCCTGATCTTTTTATATCTTTTGAATTAAGAATCCACTGCTGTTTCTCATACGGATTTCTGTGGTATTCCATGCCGCTGTCTTTGAAATGTAATCTGGCAGCCCTTTTTGCTAAAGTATAATCATTATGGTCATATACTTTAAAGTATGCAGTACATAACCTTTCACTTTATATGCTATAATTAAATAAAACACTTAATCCCTTATGTTGCCTGTCATAATAACCGATTTCATCAATATAATGCATTTTAGGGAAATGTCCCTCCGCATCCTCTGGGTGTTCACAAAAATACGCTTTAAGATATTCCTCAAATACATTGCTTTCATTTTCTTCTGATATACTTTTCATATCATTTTCCTCCTGCAATCCTGCCAAACTATATCTTCCATTCCCTCATTTTTCCTTTTGGGAAATTGAACTGTCTCCTGATAGCTGCTTTTGAAACCATTCATACGACTGATAGCCGTTTCGCTCACACTTCGGGCATGGATTTGTAACGGTGTGTACCAGTCCCAAAGCATAGGGGCATTTGCTGCAGGGTTTCTTTTTTGAATCATTCATCTTTTCTCCTCCCGTAAAATAAGACAAAACAACGCCTCCCGTTTTGGGAAGCGTTTGGAATACAGCTCTCTTATATCCGTTAAAACAATGCTTTTTAAGCATCGTCTTCCATATCCTTTTCGACAGGTTTGGTTAAAATATCCAACACTGCACCCAACGCATAATCAATTTTTCTGACTGCCTTAGCCGTATTTTTAACATCCTTTTTTATGTTTTTCTTGTACTTTTTCTTTAATAACATTACAACTTCTCCTAGTATAATAATGGTGTAGTCAATCAAGACTACTTGGTTAATATGTTTCTTTCTATAAATCAGATAACAGAAGAAGGGGTTCTTCCTTCATCAGATGTTATCCATAATAATCATGTCTGACGGCTCCTGATGGACACCAGATAAAACATAAGGTATCATCTCTTAGGATAGGACAAATAATGTATCACTCCTTGGGATGCTGAATTATCAGCAGATACCTGCCAGAAAGTCAATTAGTCCATTCGACAGGGTTTTATGTTTTAGCTGGTTGGGAGCCGGAAGGCTATACCCGTATAACACGCTAGGTTGTGTACCTGCCAGATTGGAAATGGATTCCTATCAGAAAGGAGCTTTTGCTCATGTCAAACAAAGTTATTTTTAATCTT
>KE159617.1:452133-459770 GCA_000403335.2 Lachnospiraceae bacterium MD335 | reverse complement strand
GGTATGCAACATGATATTTGCAATACTCAGAGATAATAAGCCTTTTGAAATCATCACTCCACAGGAGCATATCAAACAATACAATGCTGCTAAATGCGACATAGCCGCATAAAATACTGTAAATCCAACGAATCAACATCTTTTTAAACAAGGTATTTTCACCAAGGGATAAGTGCACCCTTTTTTAGGAGAAAATATTTTTCATTTTTCTATTGACATTTATTAGCTGGACTTTCAGCCGCTGCGTGATTTCTTCACTTTTTTAATCAGTTCTGCCTGTCTGATTCCCCATTCTGCCACCTCTTTAAGATGGCGGCATTGTCCACACAGCAGGTTATTTATTTCTTCTCATACAAATATAATCTCCACTTGCATCTTCTCCCTCTGCAAGAACTGCCGTATTCGGACGTTTCAAAACAAATTTCTCCCCCTCATAAACACGTACCGGATTTCCCCTGACAATGCGGTTATGCTCCCGCCATGCGGCATTAACCTGATCTGCTTTCTGCTCCTGATGCAGACCGGCGAGCTTTTCCTGAAGCTTCTCCATAGCCTTCCGCTTATTTTGAAACTGGCTGCGCTCTTCGGTAGACTGTGCTGTAAGCCCTGTCGGAAGATGTATAATCCGTACACCTGTTTCTACCTTATTTACATTCTGACCGCCTTTTCCGCCGCTGTGAAACTTCTCGATACGGTATTCATCATCTGCTGCAATCTCTGTCAAATCCGGTATAATGCTCACATCAACATACCAGTTCTTCCTTTTGTGATTCTTGCGGAACGGGCTTTGGCAGATCCACAGTACCGTTCCCTCAAGGCTGCTTAAATCATGCCCCGTCTGAAAGCGGATGGAATCAAGGCAGCCCTTTTCATAACCTTTCCTCTCTGACAATATCTCAAAACCGTCATACTCTTTATTTAACGCCTCAAACAGCTTCGCAACCGCCAGCTGGCATTCTGACGGCCCCTGTCCTGCACTGATTTGAACGATCATGATATATTCCCTCCTACTTTCTGCTCCCTGCCTTGTAATTATAGACAGGCGTCAATATTTCCGTTATTTCAACGGTATCCTTTATCTGATCTGCAATCTCCGTTATGGAACGGTAGGCAAACGGCGCTTCGTCTAACGTATCCGCCCCTACACAGCTGCTGTAAATGCCTTTCATTTCCTTTTTAAATTCCGATACTGTATGCCGGTTCTTCACATCCTCACGCTTCATCCGCCTGCCTGAGCCATGCGGAGCCGAATAATTCCATTCCGCACTGCCCCTGCCAATGCCTAAGATAATGCCGTCTTTCATATTTGCGGGGATAATCACCTTTTCTCCACTGCGGGCAGAAACGGCTCCTTTCCTGAGTATCCCTGAATCGTCCAGATAATTGTGCGCGGCGGAAAACTGCTCCACTGCCTTCCATTTCATCCCCTTTAAAATTTCCCGCACAATAATCTGCATGTTCCACTCGGCGTAACGCTGGATAATCTGTACATCTTCAAGATATGCCGCCTTATTGCTGCCCTCCAGATAGCTCATATAATAGGAAACATCCCTGCCCTGCTCCTTCAGGCACCTGTCTGCCAGCTCCGTATAATATTTTGCCGTTTCTTCCCCAAGATGCCTGCTTCCCGTATGCACCACAAGATACATGTTTCCGTCACTTCCCCTGTCAAGCTCTATAAAATGATTTCCGCCTCCCAGTGTCCCAAGACTCCTTTCGGCTCTGTTTCTATTAATATGGCTGGCGCAGTGCAGCCCTTCATAGGAAAATTCCCCTGCCATATGATGGGGCTCCCTACGTACCGCAAAACCGGACGGCACGTTTTCCCGTATGACTCTGTCCAGCTTTTGAAATTCTGCATTCGTCCGGTTGATTTTCACACAGGTCATCCCACATCCGATATCCACTCCCAAAAGCTGCGGGATCACTTTATCCTTTACAGTCATGGAAAGCCCGATTGGGGCAATTTTTCCGGGATGGATATCGGGCATCATGCAGATCGTGCTTCCGTCTGCGGTTTCATTGTCACATATTAATTTTACCTGTGCCTCCGCATACTCCTCCACATCGTCTGTGAAAATTTTCGCTTCGGCATAAATACCTTTTACTGTTTTCATATAATTCCTGTCTCCTTAAAAATGGGCGCAAAAAAAGCACCCCAAAGGTGCAGCCTGCAAATCCTGTCCCTATACAGCATTCAAATAACAGAAAGTATTGTTTCCATACTTTCCATCTGTTATAACACAATGTTATCTGTAATATGCAAGGAGTTCTGTACCTCTGATTGTCAGTTTCTTTATTCTGTTTTGGATTTTTCTATTCTTCTGCATGGTAACCTCTCCTTTCACCGAGTAAACTGTTTTCTGTTATCGAATAAACAATAACACAGGAATGCGGAATTTGCAAGCTTTATTTCTCTTTGCTACTGATATTGATACTGATATTTTCCCTTGGGGACGGTGCTTCTGTCTATACGCATATCATTAAATTCACATTCCATGCCGCATGCGCTGACCTTTTCAAACTGTTCCGTCCTGTAATACAGTCTCTTCATAATCAAAAACCTCCATAATTATAATAATTCATATACCTGCCTATTGTCCCTGTTTATCACCTCCTATAAAAGCCCCTTCTCATGGAAACTCATGTATCCCTTACTGACCACTATGATATGATCCATCAGTGGTATCCCTATCAGCTCCCCTGCATTATGGATTTTTTCGGTTATTTCCCTGTCCTGCCTCGAAGGTGATGTGTCCCCTGATGGATGGCTGTGGACCAATACCACATAAGATGCGCCTGTATATACAGCTCTCATAAAAATGCCCCTCGCATCAAGGAGACAGGCATTCCCCGTGCCATGCCCGATCTCAAACACCCCCAAGACTTTCATTCTGTTGTTGAACGCTATCAGATAGGCAAATTCGTCCGCCATCTCATCTACATGGAATATTTCCTTTACCATCTCCGCTATCTTCGATGGTTCGGAAAGGTACTCCCCTTTATAGGGCACACTTTCTTTCAGCCTTAAGCAGCCATACTTTGTATCATTATCCAAAACCAGCTCATATGTATTGATCTTCATATAACCTCCTATAATATAAATAAGAGCAGCGAACCGAAGTCCGCTGCCCTAAAACATTTTTCTTATTGTAATTCATCAGATAAAACAATATCTGTTTTTTCATTCCTGCCTCATCAATTTTTCTGTTTCATAACCGAAATCATACTACAATCACACAATTTTCTTCATAAAATGGAATTTTAGAATCATGTGTAACAAACTTTAGTCCATCTGCTTTTGCCTGGGCAATCATGATTCTGTCAAAAGGATCATTATGCGCCTGAACCTGATTATGATATGTCAGTGTTTCCAGCGCCTTTACATGGCTGTCTGTTATCGGCAGCATCTGATATCCCATCCTTCTACATAAATCCGATAGTCTGGATCCACTTATATGAATCTTATCCGGCTTTGCCATATACTTTATCGTTGTTTCCCAAACAGAAGCGGCACTGAAGTAAATATCATTTTTTGCTTCCATAATTAGATCCCTGGCATAATCCGACAGCTTAGGATTATCATCTAAAGCCCACAGGATAATATGTGTATCCAATAACAGTTTCATTTTATCCCTCCAAACATTTCCGCAATTTCAGGATTCATTTCATCAAAATCATAATCATCATCATACAAATCCTGTCCTTTCGCAATGCCAATTCTGTCCGAAATTTTAGACATTTCTTTACCCATAGGATCAGGCTTCATAAAACGCTCTATCATTTCCAGTAAAAACTTCAGATTATCCTCTGACAACCCGCTAACCTTTTGGACTACCTGTTCCTGTAACGTCATTGCACAAATCCCGCCTTTCCAAACACTGTTTATTCTGTTGCCCGTTATGAGTTTATTATACGCACATTAATCAAATGAAACAAGGAAAATTTCTAATTTTCAGCCACGCTTTTTTAATTATTATATGCCCAAAGGAGCTGTCAAGCCCATTCCATTTACAGCACATCTACCCTTCATGCACAGAGCTGGTTGAATGTTCATTTTCAGTTCTCTTTATGACTGCGATTTCAGGCCTTCCGTTAATTATTACTTTGTAAATCCATAAATTGTCACGGTCTAAAGTTATGAAAGCATCGATCTGTTCAATGTCCGTGAACAAACCACTTTTCTTAAGCGTTGTATAGTCCCCTTCACCCTGTACTTCCATTGCGATACCTGCAACATAAATTCTCCATTTGTTCATTCATTTTCCTCCTGTTTCCCAATTCGAATATAGGTTTTTATTGTTAGAATCTCCTCCATTCCATTTTGGGGAGTACTGGAAATGAGATAAGGGCAACAGACCGAAGCCCGCTGCCCTTTATCTCTTTCCTTTTTATATATTGGATAATATGCAATACCATGCCAAATCTCATTACGCTTCATGCACTGCCTCCAATCTTTTCAATGGGGCAGTCCCCATAATCCGCATAATCTTCATCACCGGATAAATCACTGTCATCTACGGAAACCGCCTGATTCCCGCTGTCTACATGCAGATAAAAATGTGACATGCCTCCTACATGAAAGACTGCATCTGCAGGCACATTTTCCAACAGATACCTACAGAAATCACTGACCGTTATATTTGCAGCCAAGCGCCTTTTTTCTATATCGTACATATTCATGCCTCCTCATGCTCTAAAACTTCCTCAATGCTATAGCCTGTTGCCGACAGAAGGATATCTAAAGCCTCTGTTATTCCTGCATCCCAACCCCTGCCGTAATCATCCTGCACATCACACCCGCCCGCTTCATGTATCTTTTTTGCAGCTTCCCTGATCATATCACCCGTAATAATATCCCCGTTGTCCTGTATATCTTCCATGTTCTTCCTCCTTAAATAAAATAGGGAGTACCCCGACTATCCGGAATACCCCCTGCGTGTTTTCTATTAACCTGTAAAAACTGTCAACTTTATGGAAAATCCAAACCTCCATACATTTACACAAGCTGTTTTCCATACTGCTTTAAGTTTCTATAACCGTTCCGCCCAAAATGTTCACCAGCCTTTCTTCATTCTTATTCCCATTTGTGATATGCGTGATGATAGTATTGACAAATCCCTTAATGTCTATCAGCTCATCATCAGACAATTCGCCGTTTTGCTGCAGCCAATCATTTCATCCCTAAAATACATCAAATCATCCGCTGCCTGTTCAACCGCCCCTTCGGAAGCAATCGCTTTCTCATACCGCGCAATGTAAAACGGGATATACGGAAACAGCCTTTTTCCACAATGTATTCCCTCGTCAGTTCCTCCAAAATCACGTTGTCGGATTTGTAATCAACCGCCTGCCCGTCAGGAAACGTGAATGTAATCGTTGTCGTTTTCGGCGTCTTATCTATCCGTTTGATATAAATAACGGAAAAGCGCGGCATTGGTATTACCGCATGTCCGATGTCCCACACTGCGGACTGCCTTGCAGTAATAAACGTGTACTCCGCCATCCTGATTGCCATTGAGCCGTCATCATAGCTCTGGCATTCCAAGAGGTATACTTCCCCTTCAATCCTTATCAGAAAATCCGAAACCTCCTCCTCAATTTCCCTGCTGCCATCCGCTGTTTCATTTTCGGTCAGATACCCTTCCGAATGCAGGACCTCCACCTTTACGTCCATTGGATAATGTCTCCCGAATATGTCATTGATGACGGAAACGAACAGTCTTTTGTGCTTCATCTTCATGGTATTGAACACGTTGTCATAATCATGTGTATTCTTCATCTGTTTTCCTTTCTAACATTATAGCATACAACCGCAAAAGCGCAATCGGATTTTATATTTCAGGATTTTCGCAAATTGTTCCGCCAGTTGTACACCCTCCTCAGTTCGGAGTTTCCTGCCCTGCCTCATAATCATTCACACAGCCATCAACAAAGCCCATGACATATTCACAGCCAATATCCAAAACCCCTTCACATCTTTCGAGGATATATCCTGTATCAAGCTGCCTGTTTTCCTTATTATCATAAATCCGGGCTTCCAGCCAGTTGTTGTCCCAAATAATCAAACGGGCTTCTCCTGTCCAGTCTTTACCATCATATCCAAGATAACGGTCAAGCGTCTCGTCATCAGGAATATAGACTTGCATCTCATCATAAAAACGTCCGTTGTCCTGCTTATCCTTTACCCGAATAATCATCTCACCATTTTCATCATTCAGGTCTGCTTTCACATCACCTATAGCCTCGATTGAAATGAAATAACGGCTTCTGTATTCAAATGTTGCAATTTCACCTCCATACCAGATTTCATACTGCCTTTTATCATGGATATCAGTTGAATCAAGCTTCAGTTCAATGCCATGCTCAGCATATTGGGCAATAAGTTCTTCAACTCTTTTATTGATTTCTTCCCTGTTTAAATTTATATATTTTCCCATGTCCATAACTCCCTTCAAAAGATGCCGTATTTTCTTTCCTTTTATCTTTCTATTGGTATATTTTTTCTTTCCTTGTCGAATTATCCCTTATTACTACCTGCGGATATTTTTTCAGTAGTTCATCCTTTTTATTCAGCGCCGCCTTCATAGTACTGCAGGTATATCCCCAACTGCACTGTTTTCCATCCCCATCAAACGCATGGACATCTGCCCCTTCCCATGTAAAATCATCAATATTTACATTCACATAGGCATATTCTTCAATGGTAAAGTCTGCCAAGAGCCCCGCCATGATATGCATTGCCTCGCTGCTTTCATCCAGTGTCTTAAAAGTACCTAATCCTTTCCGCTGTTTTTCTTTGTTGGCAAAGTATTCTATCCAGAGATCTAAATAAATCCCCTCACAGCCTCCATAAGCAAGTTTGTTTCGCAGATCGAACTGATACATTCTAATCGGAACAGGGTTACTCGTTGGCAGTCCATAGTCCAGAATGTCCAGCATCTTACCCTTTTCTTTCAGTATTCCGCAAATCTTGTTAAAAAGTTCTTCCGTTGTCATTGGTCTTGTAACCATATGAAATCCTCCCTAAAATGAAAAAATCCCCGTGTCAGTAATAACACGAAGATCACAATAGTATCATAATAATAATATATATTTGCAAAAGCAGATCATACGTTCCTAACGCAAATACAATTAAATGCTTTTTATAAACGGAACAGCGTAAACGTCAAATGTAAACGTCAAATCCTACGCTCTACCAAATTTTAAGCGCCGCTTTAGTCGCGACGCTTGCTGTAACAATCAGCTGGTAAGGTTTTCGACCACGGCATGAGCGGCTCCAGCATTGATTGTTCTGTATTTCCGTTTTCACCTACGAGCTGCGGTAATTCCGTCAGCAGGTGTTTGATGTAATAATAAACATTCAGACTGTTAGCACGTGCAGTTTCCGTAATGCTGTAAATGACTGCACTTGCCTGTGCTCCTCGCACTGTATTGATGGTCATCCAGTTTTTGCGGCCGATCGTAAAGTTTCTCAGTGCGCGTTCACTTGCTGAATCGTCTATGGGAACTTCGCCGTCTGTCAGAAATACCTTCAGATAGTCTTCCTGGTTTATACTGTATTGCAGTCCTTTGCCCGTCTCTGTTTTAGGGAGGACCTTACCGCTGGCAATAATCTCTTTTATCCACGCAAAATA
>KE159617.1:450208-452123 GCA_000403335.2 Lachnospiraceae bacterium MD335 | reverse complement strand
CAAATTTTAAGCGCCGCATTAGTCGCGACGCTTGCTGTAACAATCAGCTGGTAAGGTTTTCGACCACGGCATGAGCGGCTCCAGCATTGATTGTTCTGTATTTCCGTTTTCACCTACGAGCTGCGGTAATTCCGTCAGCAAGTGTTTGATGTAATAATAAACATTCAGACTGTTAGCACGTGCAGTTTCTGTAATGCTGTAAATGACTGCACTTGCCTGTGCTCCGCGGACTGTATTGATGGTCATCCAGTTTTTGCGTCCGATCGTGAAGTTTCTCAGTGCGCGTTCACTTGCTGAATCGTCTATGGGAACTTCGCCGTCTGTCAGAAATACCTTCAGATAATCTTCCTGGTTTATACTGTATTGCAGTCCTTTGCCCGTCTCTGTTTTAGGGAGGACCTTACCGCTGGCAATAATCTCTTTTATCCACGCAAAATACTCTTCAACCAGTGGCCTGATTGAAGTCTGCCTTTCTTTCAGACGTTCGTCCGGAGAAAGATTTTTTAAGGAACCCTCCAGATCATAGATGGCCCCGATCCGTACCAGCGCTTTGTAAGCAACCGAGGATCTGACCGCCTCCTGATTACCTTTGCCCATTGCTTTGACTGCATTGGCAAAATGACGCCTTGCATGCGCCATGCAGTTTGCATTGACCAGCCCTTCCTGTTCACGTGCAAGCTTGTGGTACTGTTCCAGCCCATCCGTCATGAGCACCCCGTGGAAATCTTTGTAATACTCCTTTGGATGACTGCTGTGCCGTGTTTTCTGGTACTCATATACAATGATCTTGGGAACAGGGCTGAGTTCACCGGTCAGATGCACCCACATATAGCTTTTACTTCCGGCAGGCCTGCCGTCATGGATAACTTCCAAAGGCGTCTCGTCACACTGGTTTACATGGGCCCGCATCTGGAACTTTTTCATCAGGTCATATACTGGCTGGAAATAACGTTCCGCAGACCAGACAGTCCAGTTTGACATGGTCTGTTTTGACAGGTTCAGGCCGTTGGCTTTAAAATCCCTGGATATGCGGTCCAGGGGATTGCTGTTTACATACTTGGCATTAATGACAGCCGCTTCCAATGACGCGGTGGCAATGCTGCCGCGGAACAGGGTGTTTGGGTGGTCCCCGCGGAGAAATTCATCCTGGTGCAGGCCGTCTGTTCCCACATACACCTTGATGATGTGTTTTTCTGCAATCCATCTGGCAGGCTCAAAGCGTAACTGCCAGCAGATTTCGTCCGGCATGTTTTTATAGCTGCCTTCGCCAAAGGTATCGATCAGTTTTTTCACTGATACATCGTGGGAGATCTCTTCCTGCGGAAAGTTCTTTAAGTCTTCCTGCCGCTGTCCTTTTTTCTTGGGTTTGCGGGGGTTCTTCAAAGCGCCGCCGGCAACTTCATCAATAGACGGTTCCGGACTTTGTGCATCACAGCATGCTTCTGCCTCATTGAAAAAAGACAGCTGGCCGGCAATGCCATCCAGTTTTTCTGTATGCCGTCCAAAACGCTGCTGGTTGGCGAGACGGATCTGCTCAATGAGATTCTCGTAATCATGCTCCAGTCTGTCAAGACGTTCCTGCATATGATATATGATGTCATTTTTGGCATCATGATCCATGCTGCCAAGTTCATCTGCTGTAAATTTCCGGCACATAAAACCCCTTTCCTTTCAAGATGATTATAGCAGATATATGCCGGTTGATCCAATCCGTCAGGAAAGCGGATTCGTCATTATGCCATGCTTCCAGGCGCCATTAAAAGGGCGGATAAGCATTAAGAAATACAGGGCTTTTAAAACTCAAATTTTGCTCTCACGGCGCCGGCATGCTGCTTTATGTGCATTGGAAAACATCCTCTTTGCAGGAAAACAGCCGGGTTATCCGTGAAAAAAGCAGGAATAAAATTTCTATGTT
>KE159617.1:386411-449543 GCA_000403335.2 Lachnospiraceae bacterium MD335 | reverse complement strand
TTTAGCCAGTTTGTGCGTCGTACATCATGTGTAGATTGATCCATGACAGTTTGTGCCTCCTCTAAAAAACTACTAGTTTTTTCGTGTCTTTTAGATTATGGCATAAAGTCAAATCTTAGTTAAGGCGAGCGTTTTGACGCTTACGGTAAAGCAAATAAAAGGTTGGTAAAAAGACAAACTCCAATGAAAGTGGTGCCAAATTTCATTGGAGTTCTTTTTTATGGCACCGTTTTGGCACCGCTTTATACATTTTCACTGTTGCAAAGTTTCAAAAAGGGCTTCCCGATTTCTCGGAAAGCCCCATAAAATCTAGCTTTTTACTGATTACTCAATAATTGTAGCCACACGTCCAGACCCAACAGTTCTACCACCCTCACGGTTTTCTGTGAGAGAAATCACTGTGTTCTCAAGTGATTTTCAGGGCTTTTTCGGTGGTTTTTCTTTGATGTGCACCTCGTATCTGAGGTTTTTGAAATTTTTGTTATCATGGTGTTATCACGAAACTCTTTCTAATTCATTTGTGCAGACGGTCTGCACAATTTATTTTTTCATGTCAATCCTACTTCTAATCTCCTCCGGATCTGGTAAAGCACTTTTCAAGTCTAGCGGAAGATCTGTACACAAATGATATTCGCTTACACCAATAGGTTTCGACATATCTCTTAACGCATATTCTGCAATGGTTCTATTCTCATCTCTACATAATATTAATCCAACAGATGGATTATCGTCTAGGGATTTAACCAAATCGTCCAGCGCCCCATTCGGAGTTACGAATAATCACACTTCCAATGAACAAGTTTGTTTTCAGCACTTCACTATTCACACTAACGGACGCTCTATATTTAGCCTGATTCACATAATCATTTATTTCTTGTACTGCTTGCAAATACTCATTCGATGTTATAAGCATACTACCTTCCTTCCAAATTGTGCAGACCGTCTGCACAATTGTTAATAATATATTATCTCTTACTCGCTGATGCTTGACCTTGAGAATCTATGATAAAAAGTTCCGGCGGATTTTCCCCGTTATTCAGTCTTGATGCATGAAGTTCCTCTATCCTCTTATCTCGTCTGAGATTTCCAACTTTCACATCTTTTTAACAACGCATTCAAGTTCATTTACATGAATTACCTAATCACTGTTTAGGCAATTCGTTTTTTTAACCATTTTAATCATCTTCTGGCAAATTCGCAGCAATATGATAAACCATATTGTTGGTACTCCCCTCCGCCACTATATATCTTGTACCTGTGAGAATTTTAAAATATCTTCGCACAGTCGCAGCAGACTTACCCGTAACTGCTTCGGCTTCTTTAGGAGTTATTTCTCCATGCTCTTCCATAAAACTAACAATTGCACTCACTTTATTATAATCTTTTTGCGTCAAAACTTCGCTCAAAACTTCGCTCAAACTTCGCTCATTTTTTTGAGCGAAGTTTGTATTTTCAATTTCAAATCTTTCGTGAATCCTTATTGTAGTAATCATATAAGTTCTGTCTACATCCGTTTTAAACTCCGGCATGGGCGAACCGTTTCTTTTCAGTTCGCGCAAAATTTTTGATATGCCCGTTGATTTCTTCTCGGACAAATCAATCTCCTTGAAAAATTCTCCAATCTTGGGATTTCTGTATCTTCTCGCTCTGATTTTCCCCGCCGCAAACTTCTCCATATCAATATAATAATCCGGTCCCGGGAAATTGATAATCTGAATTTGATCCACATAAATCCGAATCTCTACCGGTACATCCTCTTTATAGTTTTTGTGTAAAACAGCATTTACAAGCGCTTCCTCCAACGCATTGTACGGATAGTTGAAAAATCGGTCTGCTTCCGCCCTCCCATCAACCTTTACCACCTTTTCCTCAATCACAGTTGTCTTAATGTAGTCTAGCGCGTCTCTTACCTGTTTCCATATCGGGCCGTAAAATGTCTTCTCGGTAAAATCAGACGCCTCTGCTTCCTTATCATGAAAACGCACCAACTCAATCTTGCTTCCTGCAATCAACTTATCCGGTCTTTCCCCAAACATAAGCAGTCCGATATTTTTGATTGCTATTCCCTCATCTTTTCCTCCGCCACTTCCTCGGATACCAATAGGTCCTCCAAAGAACGTACATTAAGTTCCTCTATCAGTGAACTGTTACTTCCTCTGATAAAATCCTCCAGATATCCCCTGCGTATGTGCTCCATAGATGCCCGATTATTGATACGGTCAACAAACGGTATGGCAGCAAATTTTTCAAAGAGTTCCGCTATCTCGCTCTGTTTGGCTTCTACCGTAAGTGATGCTGTCGAATCCAATATTTCATTGTGCGGTCTAGCTCTTTCCCAGCTTCCTTCTTAGAGTAAACATCAACGGGTGCCTGATATGGTCCCGCATCGCCCGCTGCACACTTCAAATATACCAAATTTACCCCTTGATATTCCACAATCTCAATCTTTGGAATATAACGTGGCTCAATTTTATTGCAGTATTGAAATATTTTCAGTTGAATATCATCAAGTAATTCATCCGGTACCCCTATAGGCGGCAAAACAGGGCGTCCATTTTCTGTTTTGACGCCAATCACAAGATATCCGCCATCCACCCCTGCTATATCATTCGCATAGCCGCATATGGTATGCACAATTTCTGACGGATTAAAGCCTTCCTTGTATTCTATACGGTTTCGTTCTACTTTGCGCCCCTCTAACAGGGTTTCTATTTTTATTGGAATCATATAATCATCTCCATAATTGGTATGTGTGCAGTTGAATTGGGGAAACGGCGTTTACCCAATTCAAATCAACTTATAATTTGCCGTGCCCTCCGCAGCATTTTTTAAATTTCTTGCCTGAACCACACGGGCATGAATCATTGGGATAAATCTTCTTAATTGAATTAGCCGCCTGACCAGACACATTGTTCTGAGAAAAATTATTTGGAACAATCACTGCGTTACTGTCAAAGTCAACACATACCCCCATCTCTTTCAATTCCTCCGATGCGCTTTTCAAAAGATTAGCTGCCTCCGTACTTCCGGGTACGACTATCGGTTTTTGTGAAAAGCGGTCTTCCTCCATCCCTTTTCTCATCATTTCATTCGGCGTATGTCCCCTATGTATCCGCATTCTGGTGTTATTATTTACTTCTTGGAGAAGTTGAATAATCTTCTCAATTTTAGTACCGTCTAATAAATCTTCATAAACATCTATAATATATTGAACAATCTCAGTAAAATCTATGTCAAATTGTATCTTATCCCATGTCTCCAGCGCCTCTGCATCTGCCTCGTCATATGTCATTCCTATTTCATGCTGTAAAAACTCTCTAAAATTCTGATATGCGGGTTCTTGAGATAAATACAGGTTCCTTGCATAATCCAGCACTTCCTGAGCATTAGGAATATAAAAATCCTTGCCCGCTTGTATGTCCAATAAATCCTTATAGCGGTCACGATATGCTAAATACTCTGCTACTATAAATCTTTGCCCTTCTTCCATATGACATTCCGTCATGTCGTCGGGAAATTCATTACACATTTTTTCTAATTGTTCCTCTGAAATATGATATCCCTTTCTCACATTATATATTTTTCGGAGTACATCTTTGTCAAAAACGCCATAAAAAACCTCACCAAAATTAAGGCACTGAGATAACCATGACATTTTACGGGCATACTTCCGAAATTCCGGCGTATTTATTTTTTCATAAGCTATTTTCACATCTACCGGAACATCAAGCTGTTCCCTTTTATTCAGAAATGCGTAATCGCTTTCATGAAGAAATAAAGCGTCATCCATTTCTTCGGGTGTCGGAATGAGTGGCTCTCTCATCGCACGTTCCAATAGTATTCTGCACTCCGGTGACAGCACAGCGATTCGCCTTCTCATGACTGTTGGCATAAGCAACTCATTCGCTATTTTCTCTGCAAGTTCATCCTTTTTTAGTCCTGATGTTCTTTTTATTTCCAAATCTCTTGCATAATTCAACAGGCTCTCTTTATCATACATCCTCAATATGTGCTTAAGCATGATACCTTCCGATCCATAAAACACCTTTCGCATAGCCATCTTACTGTTTCTCCTCAAATAATGATTGATTATCTCTTACACTCTTCAAAAGATAAGAATTCCAATTTTTTATCTTTTGAATATATTTTAGGGTAGTCTCATATAGCAGAAATCTTTGTTTTGGAGTAATTTTAAGGCACTTTGGGGTAGTTTTGGAGTCATTTGGGGGTGGTTTTGGGGTAATTGGGGTAATTGGAGATACAATATCCAAAATCATTTTACTTCCCAATAGCCTCCCCGTGAAGCGCCTATATGCTCGATCAATCCTTTTCTTTTCAATTTTTTTAACTGATATTTCACGCCATCTTCTGAAATCATTAACAGCTTTGACAATTCCTTTCTTGAAATATACGGATTATTACGCAAAGCATTCAGAAATACTTCTTCTGTGCGTTGGACATATTGTTCAGCTGCTTGTGAAACATCATTTATTTCACTTTTATTATCTCTGTTTTCCCCATAATTCAAATTTTTCAATATAACTGTAAATTCCACTCTTGATGAGATAAACTGCGGCGCTTTACTTTCATCATAATTATTTGCATTCTTGTATGCATTTATTATCTTCGTCAGTCCACTGCCCTTACGCTCCATATATCCTAACCGCTGAAACACATCTGCCAAAACAGGATTGCGCCTTGTCGAAGGAATTGCATCTATAACCCGTTCCTGTACTAAGGTTCCGTCCGGCATTCCTCCGGGCGAGTATATCACTAGCCGATCGTCAAACATATCTATATGGACTTCACTGCCATTTACCAAATAATCCCGATGCACCAATGCATTAACTAATGCTTCAAAATAACTCCGTTCACAATATTCCGGCATATCAATCCTCGAATTGGCTGTCTTTTTCCACATTGTTTTCATATTTCTTTTGATAAATGCAGCTCCTTCATTCAAAAGACTGATTAAACTTCCTGAATATTCTGCATCATCAAAAGCATCCATAATGCCGCCACCCTTATCCAATCCATTCCATCTTGTGCAGAAAACCCTTGACCATCTAATAGGCGAATCATCTGCCAGCAATGCTCCGGCATTTGTAAGTTTTCCCTTATCATCTACTAAACCAAATGACACCAGCTCTTTATCTTCCAAGCTTTCTCCTGTCCATGCTTTATACCGCTCGCGTAATTTGCTGAACGCATAATCCGATACGCTGTAGGTTGTACCCAACGCATCATAGGATGAATTCTTTCCACGCAGCACCAATCGCTTTAATTCTGTTGCGTCTGCTTTCACACTCTCATTCCCCAAACGGACATATGCTTCCATTACACCGTCTGCCAAATAATAATACGGAGTTTCCTCCCCCCCTGCCGAATGTTTAGCAAAATTAATGTCTTATCATCTTCCGTTCTATAAAAACTAAGATGAAATTCCGGAATCGGATCAAGACGTATCTTTATCTGTTCACTGATAATCTCTGCATCTTTCTCTGCATCCAAGAGCCCTCTTACTTCATTATCATTTGAGACGCCAAAAATCAAAGTTCCACCAATGCCATTTGCAAAAGCGCTGACACTTTTGCACCAACTTTTTGGTCTTTTCACTTCTAACGCAAGTTTTTTATCATAATCTGTTGCCTCACCAATAATATCTTTTAAATTCATCCTGCCCATCTCCATTATATATTTACCACACACTATTTTCTGACATTCATTAAATGATTTATCTGCGTGTTCTAAATCTATACTCCTGCTTTAATCTCTCAAATATTTCAAAAGCAACCGGACATATTTCTATCGTATCTAATATACTCAGCAAACTTGACAATCTTTCAGGCTGGTCGGTATATGGATATTTTTTGCAGCTATCAGGTTTACAATCGCCCAATTTACAGTTACCGTCTTCCTGCAAAAAATCACATGGTTTATGCTTGGTCTGATAGTTTATGCCATACTCTTCTTTTTCCAAGTAAGTATCAATAAACTGTTCAGGCGTTATTTCTAAATATTGTGCATCCCTGTCAATATCTTCCACTGGAATACTTCCTTTATACATCTTGCAACAGTTTCTGCATTTGCTGCAGTCATAATCTGCAAAGAGTTCTTTATGTAATCGTAAAAATTGACTGTCTAATTCATCCTCGTCTGCATGACATTTTAAGAAAGTTCGGAACTTAAAATTTTCGTTCTCTTTTTTCTTAGCTTCTGCTCTTATTTTATCTGGATGTATCATACACCTTCTCCTTTCGCATCCCAAACAACTCAGTTAATTATTCTAATTCCTTTAAAATATCTCTGAAATTTTCTTTACATTTCTTTAATGTTTTATCCCAAAAATCTATATCATTTGATGCATATTGTTTTGCATTCATATAACCATTCAGTACAGCTTGCTTATGCTGCATTATCTGATTACTTAACATATTTTCTCCTGCTACAGAAAGATATGTGCCATTCTCCTGAATTTTCTCTATACTATCATAAGAAAGGAATGTATAAATCCTTCCATCTTGCAGCAATTTATTTGTCGTAGTAAATATTGCCGAAGATAAATTAAAATATCCACTAAATTGGTTAATCCTATCACTATTGACATAATTTCTTAATTCGATAATCAGCTCAAGCCACTTCTCTATTTTAGATAAGTTACATCTAATTTCAAATGAAAGATTCTTTTTGTCATTAGCATTTTGCTTTTTGGCTCTAAAACAATCTACTCCAATAGTAACCCCAATACCTGCAACGATTCCAACAAATACAGATATTCCATACATAATTCCATCAATCATCTTAACATTCTCCCCATCGCTTTAGTTCCTACAATAGCAATACTTCAATTTCATGCTCACTAAATGCACCTGATTGCTTTAATAACTTCTTAAAACACGCCTTTATTGTCTCTTTTGCCACACAATGCTTTGCTTCATTCAGATATATAAGCCCTATCACAATTTCCAATTGCCTTGCCACATCTTTTTCTGATACATTTCTATAAAAATCTTCATCTACCCGTCTAAGCTGCACGTCATTAGCCATTGTAAACAATTCCGGATGCTTATGTATGTATTCCTGCAACACATTCCACATTGTCTGCTTGTCCTTCGTTTGAAGCGCATCCCTTATCTTACGTGATTTTAATTTAGATTGTGCAGCGACATCATGTGTTTTTTCAACTGCCTTAATAATATTTTTACAGTATGTGATTACTTTTTCTTCATCTGTACACATTAAATTTTGCGCATATTGTTCCATGTTCCTATCCTCATTATAGATTAAACTACCCGCTTCTTAATAATTTTTAATCCTGTCCGTGCCGAGAAAATTTTTGCATCGTATGATGTTTCATCATTTATAAAACTATCCCAAATTTTTTTCTGCGACTCAGGCGTCCAATACACCTTCAAATTTTCTCTTACTCTCGTAATTGCCGTATAGAAAATATTATGTGTAATCATTTCATCTACTTCTTTCGTAATAACAATTTTGACCGAATTATACTCTAATCCTTGCGCTTTATGAATGGATACCGCATAAGCAATTTGGAACGGTACATTAGTTTCTGCATCTTCATCATCGTTATCATCATCTCCGGCATTTTTCTTTTTTACTGCAAATCTTACAACAGACTTGCCCGGATTTAATTTTGGCATAAGTTCAAGTCCTGTTCCTGAAACATGGATGCTATTTAACACCTTGTCAATCTCAATGGAAAAGAGCACCCTGTTCTCCTCTTCCTCAATATTTACTATTTTTCCTCCAAGATTATTATATAGTATAGGATCATATTTTGAGGAATCACTAAATAAAATCGGATCACCTATTTTATATGTCCAAACTCCTAACACAAATGCTTTGTTCGGATTATCACTTTGCAAAAATCTGTTAATATTATTGATTCCATATAAACCATCATAATTAAGGCACAGAACAATTTCACTTTCTGATGTCCGCTCAAATATTGACTCATCTAACTTTGTCGTATATCCACAATGTCCCATCCATTCAGTAATATTATCTTGATAATTGCGCACCCTACTCCACAGTTCTTGTAATTGCTTGTTTTCTGTCCTATAGAGTTCTGTTAATTCATATTGTGCTTTTACAGGAACAAAATATCTTGCCAAATTAAACCAATTTCCGAACTGAATTGATTCTATCTGATAAATATCCCCCACCAAAACTAGCAATTTAAAATTCTTTTTTCTAAGAACTTCTATCATATCGCGATTGCTAACCATACTACATTCGTCTATAAATAATATATCCACGGTTTTGTCAGCCGGATATGAATAAATAAACTTCTTAATGGTTAAATATTCACCGCTATTGTCTTTAACCCTTCTTCGCAGGTTCTCTACTGCAGGATGGGTATTTGCTATATAGACCTTAGAACCGTCATTCCAAAACTGTGAAATATGTTTTATCAAAGTTGATTTGCCCGTTCCTGCTGCCCCATAAATCATTGCAAGGCTTGAGTTCTCAAACATTCTAAGCAGGATAGCCCTCTTTTCGTCACTATCTATCACATTCGGATTCTCTATAAGCCAATCTTCCACAGAGGCATTATAATCAACCACTCCTTCTTCTGTTAAAGAAATCAGGTTTTGAATTATTTCTTTTGTATCATCCTCATAGCCTTTCACAAAAAGATTTTTACCCATAATTTCCAGTCTTCTATTTTGATGCTTTCTGTATAGACTATCATTATAAGTCTTTACCAATTCATCAATATTCTCAAATCCTGCCAGTTCATCTGTTTTTGTATATAACTTCCCATATGTATCTGCATTAATATTGATACGGCGAGCTAGTAATTCGTGTTCTCTTCCTTCTGTTTTTATGCATGAAAGCAAATCATATATTGATGGGTTATGGTTGCAAAGGCTTGAATTGAATGGCATTTCCTCAAATGGGAGAACTTTAATATCTAAATAAAGTCCCTTCATTCTATAATTTTCTTCCTTCGACAACTGCGCTTTTATTATTTTGTTATTAAGACCGTATAACAAATAGCGGACACTATTACTTCCTAACCTATTTGTTCTTATCCAATCTCTAGCTCTATCAAAAATATCACATAAAACAATTTTTTGTGCCTTTTCCGTAATTCTTTCTTTAAATGCCTGATACCTTCTATCTGAAAATTCCAGAATTTCAACTAAATTAAGCCCTGTTCTTGATATATAATTCATTAATCCAATATATTCCGAAAGATCGCTACGCACCTCTATATTACATCCAAATATTCTTGCAAAATTTTTCAACTCACATGGTCTTATAGATACACTCCATGCAGCCACAATCTTAATTGGCATAAATTTTCCGGATATTTCGATAATATCATCATCCAAATCTACCTTTATCGCATAATTAGCAGGAATCTTAAAGGCAGAGAATACCACCAACTTATTAAATTTACTGGACTCATCATTTGTTGGAATTAAGGTATTTTCGTAATAAACATGATGATTCACAAAAAATGGTTTTGATTTTTGCACATAAAACCGTTCACTATATACTTCATAAGCTTTCTGATAACGAACTTTATCCAATTTCTCTACAATTTTTTCATAATACTGCTGCAGTGTATCATCCAAATCAATCGGGAACTTGTCTATATTGGAAAGAATCTGCATCTGATATCTTCTATAAACAAAATCTTTAATCTGTAGTAAGTATTCATAATATTTTAAAGCAACCGTTCTGCCCCATCATTATCCGGCGTATAATGAGAACGCGATTCCTGCAACAGTTGATGGAACTTCCTAAGAAAATAAAATTCATTGCTTGTCTTTAAAAATTCAACAGCCTTCGGTATTGTATCATAATCTACAAAAGCATTTTCGTGTTGCTCCGCATACACCCTGACTGCAATATGTTCCACAAGGTTACGAAAATAACTCAGCATATTCTGTGCAACCTTATCTCTTGTCTTATACTCTAAATCGTCTATATTCTCACATATTGCCTTATCATCTGTTTTTATGTATTCGTCTATTGTTTTCATATCATCATCTGCTTTCTACTCCAATATTTTTAATTGCGCTCCCTTTGTCTTTTTCTCCTGCAACTTCCTCTGACAACAGTCAAATACCTCGCAACAAGTTACGTGCTATTGACTAAAAGCATGAAAGCATCTCCTAGACATATAACTATTCTACGACAAATATGACCTATATTCCTTTAACTCACTTTCATCTAATTTACCTTTCATCTTCCTGCCAAATCTTTTGTCTTTAATGATAACAGCACACTTTCTTTTATTTTCTTCACTAGACGATTTTTGAAAAATTTCAATAAGTATCATGCATATATTCTCTCGTTGTTTAGCAATTACTGTTTGCGTTAAATTACTAATTTGCCCAAGAATTTGAGTACATATGTCTTTTTCAAAATAATTTTCCAACAAATATCTCATAATATTTACAAGCGATTCAATATTGTTTTCTGTTACATCACTTTCACAAAATTCCAATAAGGAAATCAAATCATTTTTGCTTATACTTTCCTTATTTTCATTAATACGATGAAGCAGCACTTGGACAGAGTATCTCTCTGACTTTGACAACACTCTTGCAAGCTTTTCTTTGTGTATATCGTCTTTTCCCCATTCATCAGAAATAATTTTTATAATAACACCCACTTCGCAATTATCAATAAACTTTGCCAACTTAGTACTTGCATTATCTTCATCATATTCAATGCTCATCAACTTATGAACTAATTGTGAAACTTTGCTTATTTTTGAAAACTGTGCATCTAATATATTAATCACATCATCAGGATTAGTTGATAAGTCTATGTAATCAACCAAAAACTCAACCAATTGTGTTAAGTTATCATTTCCCTTATTAAACAACTCTACCCGATCAGTTATGATATCATAAATCACAGCATATGTTCCTTTTGTGACATACCCTAATACAGTGCCTATATTTTTACACCAAAAATCTTCACTATTTAACTTATTTACTACTCTATAAGCATTAAGTGCATTATCCGTATCAGTAGCAAGCACTTTCAAAAGTACAGTACTATACTTATCAAGAGCACTTTGCGAAATCTTATCTTTATATGCGCTTACTACCTGAATAGCAAACAATAAATAATTATCTTGGTTATAATAGTTTGCAACCCCAGATATAATATCATTTTCAATAACACCTATTGCTTCTTTATCATAATGATTATCTTTTGATAAATCTACTATTAAATCACTTATTATTTTATACTCCCTACCAGACGAGTACCGGCACAAATTATCTAAGTTATTCCAAAATTTCTCCGTCTGCTCCTTCGTATATCGTTTTAAAAGTCTTCTAATGTCAGATGCATATCCTTCTTCTTCAAAAGCATACTCATTTAATCTACCGATTGTTTGCGGTAGCAAATCTAAAGTATTATTATTTGAAAATGCTTCAATCATATCTGAAAATTCTATCTCACCTACAGTATCCAAGAGAAATGCATCCATATTCTTTCCTTCCTCAACATTAACTGTATATGATAATTTTGATAAAATTTTGTACCCATAAATTCCTTTAAGATTTTTTACACCCACTGAAGCTATCTTGATTGCAATATCTTTTGCATTCTGAATTTCCTTATATTTCTTCTCACTAATTGATGCATCCAGTATCTTATGCATTATTGGATACTCATAGCATGGTTCAAGTGCATCTGCAACTTCCATAATAGAGTTATTCTCTAAAAAAGCACTGAGAATATTTCCAAACTGCTTAAGCATTGTATCATCAAAATCATCATTGTCCGTAATATGTTTTGCGATTTTTTTGACATACTCTTTCCCATATACGTTAGCAAAATAATTGATTTCCTCACCTGTAGCATAATCTATAACATCCTGCACTCCCGATTCGTCTGATATCAGCCATTCTTTGGTATAAATTTTAAACTTGCTTAATGCTTCTTCTGAGAGTTCATATTTTATTTGAGAAATTTTATTGATTAAGATAACCCTATTTTTATAATTTCCATCCTGCTGATTTCTGTTTAATGCGCATTCAATCAAACCATTATATCCTTCATCATTTACCTTGTGACATACCGCTATCAAATTTTTTTCATTTATTAAATCATATCTAAAATCACTTAACGAACTTGAAAATTCCTGAATTCTTTCCGTAATGGAAAATGCCAGTTTCTCCCTTTCATCTTCAGGTATAGCATCATAACAGTCAATTGCAGATAATACAATATTACCCATCATCGGAGACTCATTATATCTTAATTGCTCTATAAACAAAGAAAGCAAAACTGGCGTTTCACTTATCAACTGTTTTACAGAAACAAAATTACAGCTTTCGATTGCAGCCATAAAGTCTTGCTGTTTCTGATCTCCGACTAGTACCCCTTCTTTTGTCTGTGACATATACAAACACGGGGTAATATTGTTATGCCCTAAATTCTCAGTAAATATCAAATAATTAACCAACGGCTCATACTTTCTCTTAAGCACATTCTTATCATCAAAATAATTTTTTAATAATTTCGGTGATTCTTTCTCTCCATTACTTCGGTGAACTTCAAGTATCTCATTAATAACATTTGCATCTTTATAAAGCAAATCATAAAATTCATTATAATCTGACTGCAAAACTGATATTTTGGCAATCGTCTGTAACCCTATTTTTTCAGTCGCAAATCCCTCCGCTACTTTTCCCGCCTGTTCCCGATCTCTAGCAATCATTACATTTTCAACAAATGCGTTAATTATTTTTTTCACTTGTCTTGGGGTTGAAACCCCACTATGTATTAGTATTTTCCCAGCTATTTCTTCAAAGAGTTCATAATTATCATTACAATACTCTCTAATGAAATCACTGCAATCATTTTTGCAAATTTCAAACGCATAATTTCTCATATCATATTTAATCAACTGCGGCAAATACATTTTGTATTGAAAAATTTTATCTAAAACCATCTCCCCGTCATATTCATTGCCAAATGTACTAATTCCATTTATTCTTTTTGACCTTAAAGCGTTTTTGAGTATTTCATCATCAAAAGGTACAATAAATATAAATCTATCATATTCCATAAATAATTTTAATGCATCTAATGCCTCTACGATTTTTTCTGCACTAAGCCTATCCAAATCATCTATTACAACAATTATCTTTTTTTCCGAATTTATTTTATAATATTCCTGTAGTAAGTTTTTTAAATACATTTCATAGTCCGCTTGTGTCTGTAGTGGAAAACTTATTTCATAATTTTTATAAGCAGGTTCATTAAGCTTATCCATAAATAACTTTCCAAGCCAAACAACTAACGGTATAATCAAGATGCTTCCCATATTTTTACAATATCTCAAAAATGTTGATACCCAAAACTGTGTTCCTTGAAAGGCAACTCCATAAAAACCATTACTTAAATAGCAATAGATTATAAACGCAATTATTGAAAGTACAATTGCTATAACAACAAATTTCAAAAACTTATGAAGTCCTGCATTTTTTCTTGAAGTGCTATTTTCATCTTTCAGCATCTCCTTTACTGTATCACTGTAATCTTTATGGAAAAAATTAAAGCTTAATACATTTCGTTCACTGATACCTTCCCATAATTCTTTTAAAAATGCTTTTCCTATTTCATCTTTCTCATATTTCCATGCATTAATATCACATATAAGAAATTCTTTATTTCTATCCTTTTTTCTCAAAGGTTCAAGTGCCATATTAACTATAGAAGATTTCCCCAATCCCCATTTCCCGATAACAGCTATATTAAAAGGAACCTCATTATATTCTATAAGTTTCCGCAAATTATTTGCAAAATCCTGATATCTAAATTGATCATCATCAATATTATTAAGTGATTTGTCTTTCAAAAAATATTTTTTCATAATGTATAAATCCCTTCATACTAAAACTAATAATTCATTCAAACATCTATACTATTTAAATTAAATTTAGTTACATTGTAACAAATGCTAATATTTCATTCAATTTTGACACAATTCTTCGTTGCTCTTCTAACGGTGGCAAGGGTATCAACATATTTTTACACCTACCCGCGCTAAAGCCATCTTTATCCCCTACAGTATTCCCCTTAATATATTTCTGAATAAACGGGCTGCAAATACAAGTATGGATATAAAATCTTAATCTTGGATCAATCATCCTGATTATTAAAATATGCTGATTGATACTCCCCTTTGTAAAATCATCTGGAATTAAAGCACATCTGCCAATAGATCCTCCCGTAATGTTAAGAAGGATATCCATCGGCAAAACAGTGCTGTTTACTCTTGTTTTGAGTAATTCTTCCGTTATATAAACCAAACCTTCCTCATGAATTCCATCATTATAGATATTTTGTTCTCTAAAAAAACTATATCCTTTCTCTACATAGGCATTTGATTTTTTCCCACCTGCCGGAGTATTACCAGATGATATTTTCGCTGAAATATCTCCCAAACGTACCCATTTCCAATTTGAAGGAATGTTAAATGGTATTGCATCCTCTGTTATTTCAGGTAGTGCTTTTTCCTTTTTTATTTTGCACCCTTTAACAAGTTTAGCTTTTTCTGCTCGAATCTCTTCATATAAATCCTCTGCATTTCCATCTTCTGAAAACTGCTTGGTTAGTTTGCCCTGAATACCTGCATCAATTAACCTAGCTGTAAGTATCTCTGCGTCATTGGTATACTTCTTTTGCTCCTCATCTATGCAATTAATTTCTTCCATTATACTTTCAACTACTTTAACAATCCTATCTTGTTCCTGTATGGGCGGAACTGGAATGGGCAAATTAACCATAAAACCAACATCTACTCTTGGCATTTTTATTCCATATGATCTTTTGTTAATTACTCTATCTACATACGAATTAGTCAAACAATATTTGATATAATTTGCATTAATATCAGCATATAAATCAAACGAAATTAATTCAGGAGTCGAAATTCCATTTTCATCAGCAACCAACACCTTTTTAAGGTATGGACGTAATTTACTATATAATACCTGTCCTTTTTTAAAAACTGTTTTTTCACCAACAGACATTCTGCTATCTGCTCTCTTTTTTACTAAAAGTTTTCCCCCTGCCTCTATATCTTCTAGTTCTAATATCCATGTATCATCTGGTACATCTATAGCCATTACTTTAGTCGGAGTGTCTCCATAAGATGCAATTTCACCTAACTTCATCCATTTCCAGTGTTCTGGAATCGAAAACAACTTATCAAACTCGTATTCTTGTGCTAGAAGTTTTTTTCTCTTAGTTGACACTACGGGTAATTGATCTAATATTTCTTTAATACTATCATCACTATCGCACACACTTGAAAGTTGACCTGATGTAGCCAAGTCAATAATTGATTTTCTTAATGCTATTGTATCTATCAAATCTGTATTCCTCCCAATAAGGTCTGCAATCTTTCAACTGCTGCTGCAATACCGTCAGACTCCTCTTGCATATCTTCAAGTATCTCTGCCACTGTTCTCTCATCCTTCTCTTCCAAATCAATCCACTTAAAATCAAGATTATCTGCACCTTTAACTTCTTCCTCGGAAAAACACCGCCACCGTCCATTCGGATTATCAATACTATAAGTAGCAACCCTGTCATGTTCATGACCAACACAATAGCAATCCACAAATTCCTGAAGATGCGCTCTCGTCATCGGTTTTGTCGCTAACGTATGTTTAATACCCGTTCTATAATCATAAACCCAAATTCCCTTAGTTGGCTTCCCTTTCTCAAAGAAAAGCACATTTGTTTTTACGCCATTCGCATAAAATATACCAGTAGGAAGTCTGAGAATGGTATGAAGATTGAAGTCTTTCAAAAGTTTTTCCCTTACTTTCTCCGTGGCTCCCATGTCCGTAAGAACGCTGTCTGGAAGCACCACTCCAACACGCCCATCTTTCTTTACAACAGACATTATATGTTGCAAAAAATTAACCTGATTGTCAGATGTTTTCACAAAATCAGGTCTATTAACCGCAACCTCCACACTTCCCTGCGGTCTGGTTCCAAAGGGTGGATTTGCCAGTATTACATCAAACATTCTGTCAGATGTGTCAATCAAAGAATCCTGATATGCAATAGGACTCTTATTGACACCAATATCATGCAGATACAAATTCATAGAAGCAAGCGTTACAACTAAAGATGTATTATCCGCTCCAAAGAGCGCATTATTCTTCAAAAACTGCTGCTTTTCTATATCCTTGCTTTGACTCTTCATGTGTTCGTAAGCCGCAAGCAGAAAACCACCGGTACCACAGGCGGGATCTGCAACTGTTTCTGTAATTTTAGGATTGACCACCTCAACAATAGCCTGTATCAGCGCTCTCGGCGTAAAATACTGACCTGCTCCGCTTTTCTTGTCCTGTCCGTTTTTTTCAAGAATTGATTCATAGACGGCACCTTTAAAATCTCCTTCCATCATATACCAGTTCTCTTCACTTACCATTTCTATGACTTTAGCAAGCATAACCGGACGGTCAATCTTATTCGTTGCCCTTGTAAAAATAGTTCCAATTAATCCTTCATCCCTTGAAAGCTCCCTCAATATTTCTTCATATTTTTCAACAAGATCCGTTCCATTGAGACCAGCTAAATCCTTCCACTTATATCCCTCGGGAACAGTGCTGTTAAGCCCGAGTTCTTCTTTCTCCTCATCCATTTTCAGGAAAAGAATATATGTAAGCTGTGTAATATAGTCTGTAAATCCGACACCTGCCGCTGCCAAAACATTTGCTATATCCCATACTTTTTTTAATAAAGCCGCTTCACTTTTTTGATTTTCCATTTTAAGCCACCTTCAATATAAATTTTGATAACGCTGCCATTTCCTCTTTCAGCGTTGATGCGCCGAAAATTGTTACAGCCTTCCGCCATAAATCCGTATCTGCCTCATTTAGTTCTGCTACAGAAATTGCCCCGCCATCTATCACATATCCTGCAATCTGTCTCATAATCTGCTCCTGCTCAATTGTTAAAATACGTTGATTCTGTCCGCAATACAGATTAAATCTCTGCCCATATCCTGTAAAGAGGCTTGTAAGTTTCTGATTTCTTTTATACGCATAACGCACTATCTGAATTAAATGTGTTAGTGCATTTACATTTGTTTTAATATCAAGTTCTTCAACCTTACCTTCCGAATCAAGCAGCTTATAATTTTTCCATATCTGATAAATACCATACTGTTTGTTTTCTGCAAGAAGCCTGTCCCTTAGTTCTATGAGCATAGTATGCGTAATTATGATGTCCTCCGAATTATAAAGAATCCTAAGCGCCTCAATGCTATCACGATTCTCATTCAAATATTTCTCAAAATGATCAATATAAGCCATCGCAGACTCTTTTGAAAAGCCGGCATAGATTACTTCGTCTTCATCATTTGCTATTGCATAATATCCTCGCTGCATTTCAAGCAGCTTCTTTCTTGCTGAGATGTTACTAATTAATCTATAGATAAGCTTCATTCTCATAGAATTATCACGTGATGGACTAATATACTCCACCATAATTCCCTCTGAAAATGCGTTATTGATATCATTCGCCACCGTCCTCGGTGCAAACCCATAGGTTGTTATAAAATAATCAAGATGCCTTCCAAATAATGCATCATTTTCATAACGTCTGTTAATTGTTGCACAATAATCTCTAAGAAGCATTAAGTTCTCATCACTGACTTCATTGTGCGCCAAATGTTCAAGAAGCTGTTCCAGGCTCAGCGTCCTCTTTCCACCTCTGGAAGTTGCTACTGGATGTGGTATATATTTTTCATGCTCTGTCACCCCTACAGCATCTACAATGTAATAACATTCTTTTGTATCAGCATTGGGTGTCACTTCTTTCAGCTTATCGTCACTGATGACGCGACAGCCTCGTCCCTTCATCTGGGTATAGAGCACATCAGAGTGTACGTCTTTCATAAAAAGTACAACCTCCAACGGCTTCACATCCGTTCCCGTAGCAACTAATGTGACCGTTACAGCAATACGAAAATCTTTCTCTGTTCTTAACTCTCTGATAAGCCCATTTGAATCTTCTGATGAATAGGTGATTTTTTGCACAAAATTCTGCGGAACCTTACCATTTTCAAATTCGTCCCGAAAAACTTCCTTTGTCATATCAACAATTTCTGTCGCATGGTTATCATCCTTAGCAAAAATCAATGTCTTGGGAACATATTCCCATTTTTGTTCCCTTTCCGGATATAGTTCTGTATAAATAGCTTTTTTATAAGCCATCAATACCTTTCTTATCTGATCCCGATTAATAACAGACCTGTCAAGCTGTATAGGCGCATATTCTATTGGCTGTGTCGCTGTATATGTAACGGGCTCATTCTTACGACGCGGTGTTTCTACAATGTCTGTTCCTGCCTCAATCGTTCCTCCATGCTCAGTAACATCAGTCATTATTCTGTAAGTTCTTGCTGGTACGTTTACACCATCAACAACAGAATCATCATATGTATACATCTCGATAATGTTATTGTTAAAGAAGCTGTACGCTTCTGGTGTGGGTGTGGCAGTAAGACCAAGTATTTTCGCATCTGAAAAGTAATCAAGCACGGCTTTCCACTTCCCATAAATAGATCTATGACATTCATCCACAATAATGAATTGAAAATAATCTGGCGGAAGCTTCAAATTATTACCAAGCTGAATGATTTCCGCTGATTCCTGTTCTTCCTCTTTCTTTATGTTCTCATCTTCAACATCCTCATTACCTTCTTCCATAGTTTGTCCTGTCAAGACTGAAAAAAGCTTCTGAATTGTTGAAATAATAATATCTCCTTTGATATCCTTTTCTTTTTTTAAGCGTCTTATCTGATAAAGCGAACTCATGGTTTGACGGTTTTCCGTCTTATCAAACAGACTAAACTCTGATTCTGTCTGTCTTGCAAGATTATTTCTATCGACAAGAAATAAAATCCTCTTTACCGATGTGTAATTCAATAAGCGGTATGAAGCCAAACATGCTAGATATGTCTTGCCGGCGCCTGTAGCCAGTACCGCCAAATTCTTTTTATTGCCAGCCTTAATTGATTTTTCAAATTCTATTTCAGCATCATATTGACAGTCACGAAGTCCTCTTTTCTCAAGCCTTGGCAAAGCGCCATACTCAGATACCTTGTTTATAATCTGCAACATTTTCTTAGGAGAATGCATTTCAGTCAGTTCTTCATATTCACTGTCCGAAATGAGCATATTTTTATAGCAAATCTTGTTTCCATTTGCCATATACACAAGCGGGATTAGGCCTTCAAACCACAAGCCATACCATGACTGCGGATGAACTGCATATCTTTCGGCTTGTTTCTCTACTTCTTTTCCTAATGGATCAGATTCCTTCTTTGCTTCTACAACAGCTATCGCTTTATCTTCCACAAAAAGCAGATAGTCACTTTCTGTATTTCCCTGCATTAATGCTTCCTTAACCGCTGATGCACTATTTGGGATATATTCATGTCTGGAAACAACATCCCACCCAGCATTGACAAGCTGATTGTCTATTTTTATGCGTGCTCTTTCTTCTGGCAACATAGTAATTGCACCTTTCATATTCTAATTCAAACTGTATATTTTATAATTATCGCTTCATATATTTTTTAGTCTTAATCCTCTTATCCGCTGGTTTCTCGGCGTCTTTCGGAATAGCCCAAGCATGACCAAATTTTATAGTGCCTTGTATCATACCCTCATTACATATAGTCTGTACTCGCCTTACTGAAAGATTCCATTTTTCTGCAGCTTCTTTAATTGTAATGTATTCCATACTTTCGCTCCCCCAAAAAGCAAAATATTCCATTAATATTATAAGCGCAAAAACGCCGGATATCAACAAAAATATATACAAACATGGAGCAGATTTCTCTGCTCCGAAATTTTACAGACAGTATATAATTTCTTCCCTCACAATCTCCTCTGCCCTCGCCCGAATATTATTCATTCTCCGCACCCAAAGCATCTGATCCTGTGCCTTTAACTGTTCCGTCACTCCCTCCTGTTTTTCCATCTGTTCCGCAAGCAAATCAAATCTTTCCTCTGCCTGCTCCTGTATCGTCAACAGATGTTTCTTTAATTCGCCAGATAACAGTAATCCTGAATAAATACCTCTCCTGTGATTCTCCAAATAGGATTTCCTCATCAGCCCAAATTTCCTTAACTCTCCCTCCGGCTCCGGATCAGGAATTAAGTTCGGTATCAGATAATCTCCGCTTTACTTTACTTAAGGATAATCCTTCGGGGAACTGCCGCAAATGGCACATTCCCCATAGTTTCTGAATCTAATCAATCTTCCCGACAAAACGGTAATAAATCTCAATGTCCCATACCTTTTTGCCATTCTCGTCTTTCCTCCACTGGTGGACTGCGATTTTCTCAATCAATTCATTCAAAAGTGGGGCGGTAAGCTCATCAATGGCACTGTATTTCTGAATTAAGTCTACCCACCGCTTTGCATCGTCCGTTTCCGCTTTGGCATCCTCAAGCCTTGCGGATACGGTCTTTATCGTTTCATCAAGCTGTTGCTGCTCCGTGCGGTATTTGACGGAGAGCATGGAATAGTTTTCTTCGTCAAGAAGCCCTTATCGGCCTTACCATGTGGGCGCTGACCATCTGCATTTTTATCGTCATTTATGGCCGTATGCTGGAAATATATCTCGTCACCTCGGTCGCGCCAGTCCCGATGGCCGCTATGATGGGCAGGGAATGGGGCGGCATGGGGCAGAATTACCTGCGCTCCCTGATGGCGTTAGGCTTTCAGGCGTTCCTTATCATGGTATGCGTGGCAATCTACGCGGTCCTGGTGCAGAACATCGCCACCGACGAGGATACGATTGCCGCCATCTGGTCCTGTGTGGGATATACGGTCCTGCTCTGCCTGACCCTCTTTAAGAGCGGCAGCATGGCAAAGGCGATTTTCCAGGCCCACTGACGAAAGGAGTGTGCAAAAATGGCTTATGTACCCGTACCCAAAGACTTAACGAAGGTCAAGACAAAGGTGGCCTTCAACCTCACCAAACGGCAGTTAGTCTGCTTTGGCGGCGGGGCGCTGATTGGCGTGCCGCTTTTCTTTCTGCTTCGGGGGCCAGCCGGGAACAGCGCCGCCGCCCTGTGCATGATGCTTGTCATGCTGCCCTTTTTCCTGCTGGCGATGTACGAGAAGAACGGCCAGCCGCTGGAAAAGATCATCGGCAACATGATCCGGGTATCCTTTCTCCGGCCCCGGCAGCGCCCCTACCAGACCAACAACTTCTATGCCGTATTGGAGCGGCAGGACAAACTCGACAAGGAGGTGTATGACATTGTTTACGGCAAAGAAAAACCGGACAAACGGCAGAGCGCCGGAGGGCGAAGGGCCAATGCCGGTGAAAAAGAAGCTCTCCCGCGCGGATCGGAAGCAGATCGAAGCCGCCATTTCCCGCGCCAGCCGCACTGACCAGAAGGGGATTTCCGCGCAGGACAGCATCCCCTATGAACGGATGTGGCCGGACGGCATCTGCCGCGTGGCAGACTGCTACTATACCAAGACCATTCAGTTTCAGGACATCAATTACCAGCTGTCCCAAAACGAGGATAAGACCGCCATCTTCGAGGGCTGGTGCGATTTCCTCAACTACTTTGACAGCTCCATCCGGTTCCAGCTGTCCTTCCTCAACCTGGCCGCGTCCCAGGAAACCTTTCTCCTTTATAACCAGGCCGAGTCTGCGGCAGAGGTCTATACCCATGACCCCAAGCTGATGAAGAAGCTGGAGCAGCTGGCGGAAAAATACCCGGAGCAGATCATCAAAAAGGACGCCCACAACTTCATTGTCCCCAAACGCTGCGTATCGGTCCGGGAGCCGTACAGCGAAAAGCGGCGCAAAGCCGCCAGTGAACGGGCCAGGGCCGCAGGCTATAAGCCGCCGTTGAAATCCTCCTCCGGTCAATAAGCATGGGCGGGAATGTCTTTGAAACGGTAAAGCAGTCCATCACCACCAGAGGAGCGGCGGAACACTATGGAATCGAGGTAAAGCGGAACGGTATGGCCTGCTGTCCCTTCCACGATGACAGGACGCCCAGCATGAAATTAGACCGCCGCTTTCACTGTTTCGGCTGCGGGGCGGACGGTGATGTGATCGACTTTGCCGCCAGACTTTATAACCTCTCCCCCAAAGAGGCGGCGGAAAAACTGGCCCAGGATTTTGGCCTGCTCTATGACAGCCAAGCGCCCCCGAAGAAAACCTATGTCCGTCAAAAGTCAGAAGCGCAGAAATTCCGTGAATCAAAACAGCGGTGTTTCCGCGCTCTGGCAGACTACGCCCATCTGCTGTGGGGCTGGGAAACCGGCCTTGCGCCCCTGACCCCGGATGCGGAGCCGCACCCCCTTTTTGTGGAGGCGCTGCACCAAAAGGACTATGTGGAGTATCTTCTGGACTTTCTGATGGAGGATGGCATCGAGGAACAAAAAACATGGATTGCAGAACACCTAACAAAAATCATGGATTTGGAAAGGAGAAACAAGGAAATGGCAGAGAAACCCACCAACCGGGAGCGATTGCGGGAAATCACCGAGGGCATTGAGCAGAACATCAAGGAACTGTTTGAGAGCGAAAAGTATATGCGCTATGCAGTGGGTGGGCCTGATGAACAGCTGCAAGGCCCAGGCGGAGGAGATTCTGCTGGCGGAACTTATCAACAGCTGACCTTAAACCTGTTTCTTTCCGAAACGGAACAGATTCAGAATATTGATGAAGCAGAGAATGTGAAAGCATCCTCTGCTTTTTCTTTTGCCCAAAAGGACATCGACCTTGTGCTGCGGCTGGGCGGCAATACCGACCGTCTGCGGGAGCGCGTGACAGCTGCATTTGAAAAACAGAAGCCGATCCCGGAGATTGCCGCCGCCCTGCAATCCCTCTATCATGGCGGCAACGGCTTCACCACCGATGCAGGCCGTATCACAGTCTGGTACGGCGAGGACGGAATCCATCTCTCTCATGGAAAATCCGCCCGTTATGATAAATCCGCACAGATTATTTCCTGGGAGGGCGCGGCGGAGCGTATTGGCGAGCTGTTGGAATCCGGTCAATTTGCGTCCAATGTAGAGCTTGCCGAGGCGGAGGGTTATGAACGCTCCCTCCTTGCCAACAAGCTCTGGAACCTGTATCACGATTTGAGCGATGAAGCCAGAGAAGCCGGATATTTACCCAGTCTGTCAGAAATCAAGGGCAACGGGTTTCTAGAAGAATCCGCATGGCTCACTGAGCAGCTGCGTGACCCGGCTTTCCGCCAGCCCCTCACAGAAGAATACGCCGCCTTTTGGACTGCCTATACGCAAGACCGTAACTTGCTGCGTTTCCATTACCACAAGCCAAGGAGTTTGCGGAACTCTATGCCACGCTGTCCCCGGAGGAATATGAAGCTGCCAAGGGGACCACCTTAAACGCCCATTACACCAGCCCCACCGTAATCCAGGCCATTTATGAGGCGGTGGGGAAAATGGGATTCCAGACCGGCAACATCCTGGAACCCTCCTGCGGTGTGGGCAACTTCTTCGGTATGCTGCCGGAGGAAATGCAGGGGAGCAAACTGTACGGCGTGGAACTGGATTCCATCACCGGACGCATCGCAAAACAGCTCTATCCCCAGGCAAACATCACTATCGCGGGCTTTCAAACCACTGACCGGCGAGATTTTTATGATTTGGCCGTAGGGAATGTGCCGTTTGGCCAGTATTCCGTCCATGACCGGGCCTATAACAAGCTGAACTTCAACATTCACAACTACTTTTTCGCCAAATCGCTGGACCAGGTGCGTCCGGGCGGCGTCGTGGCCTTTGTCACCAGCCGCTACACAATGGATTCCAAGGATTCAACGGTGCGCCGGTATCTGGCACAGCGGGCAGAGCTGTTAGGCGCGGGCAAGACCTTTGAGATGGTAGCCGCCGCGATGGAATCCAAGCGGCTGGGCCTGTGCCAGAAGTCCCTCTTTGTGGTGCCGAACCACCTGACCGAACAGTGGGCCTCCGAGTTTTTACGGCTCTACCCCTCCGCAAATATCCTTGTCACCACGAAAAAGGACTTTGAAAGCCACAACCGCAAGAAATTCTGCGCCAGAATCGCCACCGGGGACTATGACGCGGTGATTATCGGACACAGCCAGTTTGAGCGTATTCCCATCAGCCGGGAACGGCAGGAGCGCCTGCTGCGGGAGCAGATCAACGAGATTACCGACGGGATTGCCGAGGTGGAGGCCAGCGGCGGGGAACGCTTTACCGTCAAGCAGCTGGAACGCACCAAAAAATCGTTGGAGGCAAGGCTGGAAAAATTGCAGGCCGAGGGCCGCAACCCCGGCCTGACCGACCTGTTTTTGAAGCAGGCGCGGAAAGTCCTTCAAGCCCCGGAGAAAGGCTCTGTCCTGGAAAAACTCAAACAGGAGCCGCCGGAACGCAAACCCGCCGCCCCTAAGAAACGGGAACCGGAACGATGAGCGCGGCAAAGCGGAAACGGGAGGTACAGATGAATTTCCGGGTTTCCCCGGAGGAGCTGGCTCTGATTGAGCAGAAAATGTCCCAGCTTGGAACCGTCAACCGGGAAGCCTACCTGCGGAAAATGGCGCTGGACGGGTATGTGGTAAAGCTGGATTTGCCGGAACTGAAGGAGCTGGTGTCCCTGATGCGCTATTCCAGCAACAACTTAAACCAGCTGACCCGTAAAGTGCATGAAACCGGGCGGGTTTATGACGCTGATTTGGAAGATATATCCCAGCGGCAGGAACAGCTTTGGGACGGTGTGCAGAAGATACTGGCCCAGCTTTCCAAGCTCTCCTGACCGGATAGTTTGCTCCATCTGCGGAGGGAGGAACGGCGTTCTTCGCCGCGCCTTCCTCCGCTTTTTCTTTTTGACGGTAAACTTGCCGGATGTGCCGGAATCATGGATAATAGCGGCAGAACAGGGTTTTACGAAAGGAGTGGACTGCTATGATGTCATTTTAACAGGTGATAGACATTTTTGGGGACTATCTGGCATTGGATACAGAAATGGAAGTCTGCAAAAGCCGGTATGGGTATATCCGGGTGGAGTTTCATGGGACAGGGGAATTACCCGGCTATTGCAGCGGCATGGTCTGCCATACCCCAAAGGAGCTTTTTGACCTTCTGCTTTCCGATTATGAAAGCTATCTGGAAATCCAGCGGACAAAGGGATGCAGGAATGTGACGGAGGAAGATAAAAACGAAATTGCCGCACTGTGCCAATCCCGTTTGGAGAGGTGGGAAAAAGGAAACGCCAGATAGCTTTGGCGATTTACTTTCGGCATGAAATAGGATATACTGATAAAGGTCATAGCGCAGACAGTCCCGCAAACGGGCGGGTCTTTTCATAGAGGAGTGGATGTATGGAAAATGCCAGACACCGTCTGTTAAATTGGCGTGGTCACATTATTTCAAGTTTTTTACAATCTCTGATGAGAGAAAGCGCAGCTTTTATGAAAAAGACAGCAAGATTTTTGGGGCATTTGTTTTTTTGTGATTGCGTGGTATAATGTCCATAGGCAAGGAGGGAGCAAAATTGAATCACGATTTGCAAATCAATCAAAATGCGGAACAGACCTATCATTCTATCCGCAATTCGATTGTTTCCGCGCAACACCGTTTAAGCGCGGCGGTAAATTCCACAATGGTAATCACCTACTGGGAAATAGGAGAACAAATCTATAAAGCGTGTGGAGAAAATGACCGGGCCGAGTATGGAAAAAAACTTCTGGATTATTTATCTGAACAGCTGACTGTTGAGTTTGGAAAGGGTTTTACCGTCCGTAATCTTCGGGCAATGCGCCAGTTTTATTGCTTGTTTCCGATTCGGCACACACTGTGTGCCGAATTGAGCTGGTCCCATTATCGGCTTTTAATGCGTGTCCAGGATGAACAGGCAAGGACTTTTTATGCAGAAGAATGTGCAAAATCTGCGTGGAGTGTCCGGCAACTGGAACGGCAGATCAACACCATGTACTACCAACGCATTTTAGCGAGTCAGGATAAATCACTTGTAGCAAAAGAAATCCAGTCTACCGAGCCAAAACCGGAATATGAAAAAATAATCAAGGACCCTTATGTAATGGAATTTTTGCAGATCCAGCCGGACACTCATGTGTATGAGGGCGAACTGGAGCAAGCCCTGATTGACCATCTTCAGCACTTCCTTTTAGAGCTTGGACGCGGCTTTTCATTTGTGGCGCGCCAAAAACGGTTTACACTGGATGGGCAGGACTTTTTCATCGACCTGGTTTTTTATAATTATATTCTGAAATGCTTTGTCCTCATAGATTTGAAAATGGGCAAGCTGACCCATCAGGATTTGGGCCAGATGCAGATGTATGTGAATTATTACACTCGTGAGATGATGAATGACGGTGATACGCCGCCGATTGGCATTGTCCTTTGCGCGGACAAAGGAGATTCCATTGTAAAATACACGCTGCCGGAAGATAACCGCCAGATATTCGCGTCGAAGTATTTTACTTATCTGCCATCCGAAGAAGAACTGAAACGGGAGCTGAACTTGGACAGCTTTTATAAGATGGAAGAATAAATATGGGAACCAGTAATAAAGTCTGCCCCGTCTGCGGCAGAAAAATGAAACAGCAGTTTATCGGCTTACAGCATTGTAAATGCGGGATGAGCTGGAAAAAGGACATCGGATTTTTTGAGCGCACCAGCGATATGATTTTTGCGTTAGAACGCCGGACCATTGGAAAAAAGGTCAGACAGATTCCGGTCATCCGATACAAAAATGGTGAATAAAAGAAACAAGCGGTCTGCATATGCAGGCCGTTTTGTTATGAAGGGAGGATTCCATCATGGCAACCACACGCATCATGCCGCTGCACATTGGCAAAGGCCGCACCGAAAGTCAGGCGGTCAGTGACATTATCGACTATGTATCCAACCCGCAAAAGACAGATAACGGCAGGCTCGTCACCGGCTTTGCGTGTGACAGCCGGGTAGCCGACGCCGAGTTTCTGCTGGCAAAACGGGAGTACATTTCCACCACCGGGCGGGTACGGGGCGCGGACGATGTGCTGGCCTACCATGTCCGGCAGTCCTTTGTCCCCGGCGAGATTACCCCGGAAGAAGCCAACCGGCTGGGCGTGGAGTTTGCAAAGCGGTTCACCAAGGGAAATCACGCCTTTGTGGTCTGCACCCATATCGACAAATCCCATATCCATAACCACATCATCTGGAACGCAGTCAATGTGAACTGTGACCGGAAATTCCGAAACTTCTGGGGCAGCACCCGCGCGGTCCGGCGGCTGAATGATACCATCTGCGTTGAGAATGGCTATTCCATTGTAGAGGACCCAAAACCGCATGGAAAAAGCTACAACAAATGGCTGGGGGATCAGGCAAAGCCCTCCCACCGGGAACAGCTCCGCATGATGATCGACCAGGCGCTGGAACAGAAACCGGCTGACTTTGACGCTCTGTTAAAGCTGCTTGCGGAAATGGGTTGTGAGGTGTCACGCCGGGGACAGGCAATCCGGCTCAAAGCCCCCGGCTGGAAGAATGTTGCCCGCATGGATGAAAAACTGGGCGAGGGATATAGTGAAGATGAAATACGGGCGGTCCTTGCCGGAGAAAAGCAGCATACGCCCCGCAGAAAAGACGCGGTTTCAACTCCCACTCCGAAGGTCAATCTTCTGGTGGATATTCAGGCAAAATTGCAGGCCGGAAAAGGCGCTGGCTACGCGCGCTGGGCAAAGGTATTTAACCTCAAACAGATGGCGCAGACAATGAACTATCTCACCGAGCATGGCCTGCTGGAATACGCAGTCTTGGAAGAAAAAGCGGCTGCTGCTACCGCCCGTCATAATGAGCTGTCGGCGCAGATCAAGGCGGCGGAAAACCGCATGGCGGAGATTGCCGTACTGCGGACCCATATCATCAATTACGCCAAGACCCGCGAGGTCTATGCGGCCTACCGCAAGGCGGGATATTCCAAGAAATTTTTAGCGGAACATGAAGCGGATATTTTGCTCCACAAGGCCGCAAAGCAGGCATTTGACGATTTGGGTATCAAGAAGCTGCCCACCGTCAAGAGCTTGCAGGCCGAGTACGCAACATTGTTGGAAGGAAAGAAAAAAGACTATGCCGAGTACCGGCGTTCCCGCGAGGAAATGCGGGAACTGCTGACCGCAAAAGACAATGTGGACCGGCTGATGGGATACGGGGAGGAACGCCAGAATGACCGGGAAAAGGAACAGGGGCAGGACCGCTGACGCGCCTGTTTTTTCGCATTTTCTCACCGCCGCAGGCAGGTGAAAAGCGTTCCGCAGGAACGCGCAGCCACAGAATGAAATTCTGTGTTCAAAAGGGGCTTGGGGAATCCCCAACAAGCAGCGCCAGGAGCCGTATGGCTATCCTGGGGCATTGCTTGCCACGGTTATCCCGGAACGGGATAACCTTCTTTTTCTCGAAAAAGAACAAAGCCGGTGAGGAATTTGTTAAATTCACTCACCGGCTCAATTCGTTTCAAATTTCCCGGATAGTTCTGTTAGCTCTTTTGCGGTCTCCTGTGTGTGGTGCAAGAGGGTTTCACGCATTTCTGACGGGCAGCTGCAATACAGCATTTTCATCTGATTGCTTCCATCATCTTCGGGAGAAACATCTGGGTTGATTAGAGAGTCCAGAGAAATCGGTAGCACCTTTGCCAATGCTTTCAAAATCAAGTAAGATGGATTCATCTTTCCTTTTTCGATGTTGGCAATTTGTTTTACAGATACATGGCTCAGATCAGAAAGTTCCTGCTGTGTCAGGTCTTTTTTCTTTCGGGCTTCCCGCATTTTTTGCCCTAAAGCGGTTAAATCATCAATCGGCATAATCATTCACCTCAAATATATTGTATCGTGCTGATTCACACAAATGAATAACCTTATTATGCCGTTTAATAGGTCTGATTATGCTGATTTTTTGAGAGAGATATTTCTGCATACTAATCCTAAAGCCATCCTGCACCTCCTAACGGGAAAGGAAAAACCGTTGAGGGGTAGGTATTATCCCATGTTCTGATTTTACGGCGGTTTTGAACAAAAATTTTTTTGAAATTTACGAAGGATTTTGTTCTGTCATACGACTACCTTTTCAGAAGCTGATAGTCGGCTTCGGAAAGGAGATGTAAATTTGGACACACAAATTCTTGCCGTAGAACATTTGAATAAATGTTTCGGTCAAGCCGAGATATTGCATGATGTGGATTTTTCAGTTTCAAGAGGTGATGTGTACGGCCTTGTCGGACAGAATGGCGCTGGCAAAACTACACTGTTGCGCTTAATTGCGGGCCTGATGAAACCCACGAACTGCCATTTTGCATCTTTATCATAGGCATGTATGTTACGTTCCAATGTCACTTTAGAATCAGCCATTTTCTCAATATCCTGCTGCAACTTTTTCTGTCGCTGTTCCAATGCTTTATTATCAGACATCAGCTTTTCTCTGTTCTCTATCAATCCGTCTGCCTGTTCCCTTAATAAATCATTGGTTGCGGAAAGTTCCGTTGTTTCCTGCCGGACAGCTTCATTCTCTTGCTTTATCTTCTCCATTTCATTTTCAGCCAAGTAATACAAAAATTCTGTTCCATTATCGGTATTAAAGAAGAATTATTTTTTGGATATACAATTAAACCCAACGACGAATTGAGCATTAACACGTATTCAGATATTTTAAAGGTAATCATGGAATTGATAAGAGCAGGTATTCCAGTAGAATGTTCCACGTCCGTCAATACTGCTACCCGACGCTTAGTGGCATCTATTAACATAGAAAGTCCGCAGATTGCATCTCTTGTATCTCGTTGGAATGAATTGAATAAAGAACTGGAAAGCGAAAAAATTGACAGTGATGAATACAACATATGGATAGACAGTTTGATGAATTCATTTAATATTCCAGTAGAGAACTATTAGAAGATATTTTGAATGTATTTTAATGATGAACAAATTTTTTAGAACCATATTAGAACCACAGAGCATTTTTGAATTGTTTCACAACATAAAAAGGGTTCCGGAGAAATCTCCGAAACCCTTGAATTTACTGTAATTCTATTGATTACTCGATGATAGTAGCAACCCTACCAGACCCTACTGTCCTACCACCCTCACGGATAGCGAACGTAAGTCCCTGCTCCATAGCGATCGGGTGAATCAGCTCAATCGTCATCTCAACGTTATCGCCCGGCATGCACATCTCTGTACCTTCAGGAAGGTTACAAACACCTGTAACATCCGTTGTTCTGAAATAGAACTGCGGTCTGTAGTTGTTGAAGAACGGTGTGTGACGTCCACCCTCGTCCTTTGTCAATACGTAAACCTGAGCCGTAAATTTTCTATGGCATGTAACAGTACCCGGTTTTGCAAGAACCTGTCCTCTTTGGATCTCTGTTCTCTGAATACCACGAAGGAGTGCACCGATGTTGTCACCAGCCTGAGCCTCGTCAAGAAGCTTACGGAACATCTCGATACCTGTACAAACAGTCTTCTTTGTCTCCTCGCTGATACCAACGATTTCAACTTCCTCGTTAACATGGAGTGTACCACGCTCAACTCTACCTGTAGCAACCGTACCACGGCCTGTAATTGTGAAAATGTCCTCGATCGGCATCAGGAACGGCTTATCTGTCTCACGTACAGGATCAGGAATATGCTCATCAACTGTGTTCATAAGCTCGATAATCTTGTCGCCCCACTCGCTGCTGGGATCTTCAAGAGCCTTCAAAGCAGAACCCTTAATAATCGGACAATCCGTGAACTCATACTCCTCAAGCTGCTCTGTGATTTCCATCTCAACAAGCTCAAGTAACTCAGGATCGTCAACCATATCACACTTGTTCATGAATACAACAATCTTAGGTACACCTACCTGACGAGAAAGAAGGATATGCTCCTTTGTCTGTGCCATAACACCGTCTGTTGCAGCAACAACAAGGATTGCGCCGTCCATCTGCGCAGCGCCTGTGATCATGTTCTTTACATAGTCAGCATGTCCCGGGCAGTCAACGTGTGCATAATGTCTCTTGTCTGTCTCATACTCAACGTGTGCTGTATTGATTGTGATACCACGCTCTCTCTCTTCCGGAGCCTTATCGATGTTCTCAAAATCCGTTGCTACGTTACCTGCAACTCTCTCAGCCAAAACCTTTGTGATTGCTGCTGTTAAAGTTGTCTTACCGTGGTCAACGTGTCCGATTGTACCAATGTTACAATGGGGTTTACTTCTTTCAAATTTAGCCTTTGCCATTTTAAAAGTCCTCCTTAAAATAGTTATTAATAAATTAATTAAGTTTCATTCTACATAAAACCTTACCCAACTAAGCCTAATTATATTAGAAAATACTGGGATTTTCAAGTATTATTTATAAAATACTGCTGTTTCAAACGATTTTATCAGCCCTTCTTAGCAGCCAGCACCTTATCCTGAACATTCTTCGGAACCTGCTCATACTTCTCAAAGAACATTGAGTAGTTTCCGCGTCCCTGCGTCTTAGAACGCAAATCCGTAGAATATCCGAACATCTCAGCAAGAGGAACATAACCTCTAACGATTTTTCCGCCGCCAAGATCGTCCATACCTTCAATACGTCCACGACGCGAATTAATATCGCCGATAACATCACCCATATATTCCTCAGGCATTGTTACCTCAACCTTCATAATCGGCTCAAGAAGCACGGGAGCTGCTTTCTGCATCGCTTCCTTAAATGCAAGCGAACCTGCAATGTGGAATGCCATTTCTGAAGAGTCTACTTCATGGTAAGAACCGTCATATACATTCGCGTATACGCCCACAACAGGGAAGCCTCCAAGGATACCTGCCTTTGTTGCCTCTTCGATACCTTCGCCGACTGCCGGAATGTATTCCTTCGGAATTGCACCGCCGACAACCGAAGACTCGAATTTGAAAAGCTCTTCGCCGTTTGCATCCATCGGTGCAAACTTAACTTTACAGTGACCATACTGTCCACGTCCACCGGACTGCTTTGCGTACTTCGAATCGATGTCCACTTCCTTCGTGATTGCTTCCTTGTATGCAACCTGAGGCGCACCAACATTTGCTTCTACCTTAAACTCACGAAGAAGTCTGTCTACGATAATCTCAAGATGCAACTCGCCCATACCTGCGATAATGGTCTGTCCTGTTTCCGGATTTGTATGCGCACGGAATGTCGGATCCTCCTCTGCAAGCTTTGCAAGCGCTTCACCCATCTTGCCCTGTCCTGCCTTCGTCTTCGGCTCAATTGCGAGCTCAATAACAGGCTCAGGGAATTCCATAGACTCAAGGATTACCGGATGCTGCTCATCGCAGATTGTATCACCGGTTGTTGTAAACTTAAATCCAACTGCTGCAGCGATGTCACCGGAGTAAACCTTGTCCAACTCCTGTCTCTTATTCGCATGCATCTGTAAAATACGTCCTACACGCTCCTTTTTGTCCTTTGTTGCATTTAACACATAAGAACCAGAGTTCATTGTACCAGAGTACACTCTGAAGAATGCAAGCTTACCAACAAACGGGTCCGCCATAATCTTAAATGCAAGCGCTGAGAACGGCTCGTCATCCGAAGAATGACGCTCAACTTCGTTGCCGTCCAAATCCGTACCTTTAATCGCCGCAATATCTGTCGGAGCGGGCATAAAGTCAAGGATTGCGTCAAGAAGCTTCTGAACGCCCTTATTTCTGTATGCAGAACCGCAGCACACAGGAACTGCCGTACATTCGCATGTACCTTTTCTAAGAGCCGCCTTTAACTGCTCAATCGAAGGCTCCTCGCCCTCAAGGTACATCATGGTTAAATCATCGTCCAGCTCGCAGATTTTCTCTATCATTTCACCATGATAAAGCTCTGCGTCGTCTGCCATATCTGCGGGGATTTCTCCAATGGAAATATCATCTCCCTTGTCATCATTGTAGATGTAGGCTTTCATTTCCATCAAATCAATAATACCCTTAAAATCATCTTCCTTACCAATCGGTATTTGAAGAATAATTGCATTTTTACCTAATCTTGTTCTAATTTGATCTACCGCACCATAGAAATTAGCGCCCAAGATGTCCATCTTGTTGATAAATGCCATTCTAGGTACATTGTAGGTATCAGCCTGACGCCATACGTTCTCTGACTGTGGCTCAACACCACCTTTTGCACAGAAAACACCTACGGCGCCGTCAAGTACACGAAGTGAACGCTCAACTTCTACGGTGAAGTCTACGTGCCCCGGCGTATCAATGATATTGATACGATGCTCCAAAGCGCCATCCTGAGTCTTTGCATTCTCCTGATGTGTCCAATGACATGTGGTTGCGGCTGATGTAATTGTGATACCTCTTTCCTGCTCCTGCTCCATCCAGTCCATTGTAGCAGTACCTTCATGTGTATCACCAATCTTATAATTAACACCGGTATAATATAAGATACGCTCTGTAAGAGTAGTCTTACCAGCATCGATATGAGCCATAATACCAATGTTTCTGGTCCTGTCTAAAGGATATTCTCTTTCAGCCAATGTTCTTCCTCCTTAAATAATAAACACAGATCTGTATACACTTAAAACCGATAATGTGCGAAAGCCTTGTTTGCCTCTGCCATCTTGTGCATATCTTCTTTTCTCTTTACAGATGCACCCGTATTGTTTGATGCGTCCAAAATCTCGTTTGCCAGTCTTTCCTCCATTGTCTTTTCGCCTCTCTTACGTGCGAAAAATACAAGCCAGCGAAGACCTAATGTCTGACGGCGCTCAGGCTTTACCTCTAAGGGTACCTGATACGTAGCGCCACCGATACGTCTTGCTTTACACTCCAGCATCGGCATAATATTGTTCATTGCCGTTTCAAATACATCCAATGCCGGCTTCTGTGCTTTTTCTTCTACTCTGGCAAATGCCCCATATACGATTTTCTGAGCTACGCCTTTTTTGCCGTCCAACATTACGTTGTTGATCAGCTTTGTAACTACCTTATTGCCGTAAATAGGATCTGCCAATACATCTCTTTTCTGAATATGTCCTTTACGTGGCACGGTTCTTCCCTCCTTAATTATGAATAACGAAATCCTCTTTTTGCGGATTTTGCGCCATTTGATTAAATCAACGGTACTCACATGAATAAAACTTTGTGTTCGCGCGGTTTTCTATTTTAACATTTCTTTATTTCAAAGGTATTAAATCAGAATCCCAACACTAATTAGTTTTTTGTGGTACTTCACAGACAATTACTTGCCTGCCTTCGGTCTCTTAGCTCCATACTTAGAGCGAGCCTGCTTTCTGTTAGCAACTCCCGCAGTATCGAGTGTACCTCTGATGATGTGGTATCTTGTACCGGGTAAGTCCTTAACACGTCCGCCTCTGATCAGAACAACACTATGCTCCTGTAAGTTGTGACCTTCTCCGGGGATGTAGCTTGTCACTTCCATTCCGTTTGAAAGACGAACTCTGGCAATTTTTCTAAGCGCTGAGTTAGGCTTCTTAGGTGTTGCAGTCTTAACTGCCGTACAAACACCTCTCTTTTGGGGAGCAGATGTGTCGGTAGCTTTCTTCTTTAAAGAGTTGTATCCTCTCTGAAGTGCCGGTGCAGTAGACTTCTTAGCTGTTTCCTGACGTCCTTTTCTTACTAATTGGTTAAATGTTGGCATTCTTTTTCACCTCCTATAATCTTATCTAAATGCCAAGTCAATTAGGCACATCGCATGCTTTCTTTTACACGCATGCTTAATTATTATACGTTTATCGCCTGATATTGTCAATTATTTTTTTCTGTTTTTGTTAAGTTTTTTCCGTTAACTGAAGTGAAAAGTTTATTTCCGCTTGCTCATATGTTGCATTTTGTCTTACACTTTATCTGCCTGACAGCTGCCGGAAATCTCCATAATCCTTATCTATATCCTAACCGGTATGTGAATTTTAATACACAAAGCCAGGTTATTTCCATGACAAAAACAGCGCATGCCGTTTCACAATACGGCACACGCTGTTTGTATCGTTCTATATTATTTTCTTAGAAAGAAAGCGACATATTCTGCTCTGATACAGTCTGCTCCGAATGCTGCATTCCGTACTCATTCTCATAGTTATAATCTTCTTCCTCAAAGTTAATCGTATCCTCAGCCTCAACGTCCGTATTAAGCTTTACGTTTCTGTAACGTCTCAAACCTGTACCCGCAGGTATCAGCTTACCGATAATTACGTTTTCCTTCAAGCCAATCAACGGGTCAATCTTACCCTTGATTGCCGCTTCCGTAAGCACCTTCGTCGTCTCCTGGAAGGAAGCCGCAGACAGGAATGAACTCGTGGCAAGCGCCGCCTTCGTGATACCGAGAATAATATCCTTCGCCTCAGCCGGCTGCTTCTCCTCCGCAATGAGCTGCTCGTTAATCTCCTCAAGCTCCAACGCATCGACCAGTGTTCCCGGCAGAAATTCCGTATCGCCGCTTGTCTCAATGCGTTTCTTCTTTAACATCTGACGCACGATAACCTCGATATGCTTATCTGCAATATCAACGCCCTGTAAACGGTATACTCTCTGAACCTCGCGGAGCAGATAATTCTGAACGGCATCAATTTTTTTAATTTCAAGCAAGTCATGCGGATTAACGCTGCCTTCTGTCAGCTCGTCACCAGCCTCAATCTCCGCGCCGTCCGTAATCTTGATACGTGATCCGTACGGAATAAGGTACGTTTTTTCGTTTATTCCGTCAGAAACGATAATCTCGCGTTTCTTCTTCGTATCCTTAATCGTTGCAGTACCGCCAATCTCCGCAATAATTGCAAGACCCTTCGGTTTTCTTGCCTCGAAAAGCTCCTCTACACGGGGAAGACCCTGTGTAATATCATCACCGGCAACACCGCCGCTGTGGAAAGTTCTCATCGTAAGCTGTGTACCCGGCTCACCGATAGACTGTGCCGCAATAATACCGACTGCTTCACCGATTTGAACCGGTTCGCCGGTCGCCATGTTTGCACCATAGCACTTTGAGCAGATACCGATACGCGATTTACAGCAGAGAATGTTTCGGATTTTCACCTTTTCAATCGGCTCACCCTTCTCATTGACGCCCTTGCTCATAATCTTGGCCGCGCGGCTCGGCGTAATCATATGATTCTTCTTGACAATCACGGTTCCGTCCCTGTCCATAATATCTTCACAAGAATATCTTCCCGTAATTCTGTCCTTTAATCCTTCAATGGTCTCTCTGCCGTCCATAAACGCGGCAACTTCCATACCCGGAATATAATCCTTGCCCTCGCAGCAGTCAACTTCGCGGATAATCAGCTCCTGACAAACGTCTACCATTCGACGCGTCAGATAACCGGAGTCCGCCGTACGAAGCGCCGTATCCGACATACCTTTTCTAGCGCCGTGCGCCGACATGAAATACTCCAATACGTCAAGTCCCTCACGGAAGTTTGACTTAATCGGAAGCTCAATCGTACGTCCCGTCGTATCCGCCATCAATCCACGCATACCTGCAAGCTGCTTAATCTGCTGGTTTGAACCACGGGCGCCGGAGTCTGCCATCATAAAGATGTTGTTGTATTTGTCAAGACCGTTAATCAGCTTATCCGTCAACTGGTCATCCGTCTCTTTCCACGTCTCGACAACCGCCTTATAACGCTCCTCGTCCGTCATCAGACCACGGCGGAAATTCATCGTAATGCGGTCAACCGTCTTCTGCGCCTCCTCAAGCATCTCTGCCTTTTCGGCAGGCACGGTCATATCGGAAATCGAAACGGTCATCGCGGCTCTCGTCGAATACTTGTAACCCATTGCCTTGATACTGTCAAGCACTTCCGCTGTCTTAGTCGCGCCGTGAATATTGATAACTTTCTCCAAAATCTGCTTTAACTGCTTCTTTCCTACATGGAAATCCACCTCCAGCAGCAATTCGTCCTCAGGCTTTGTTCTGTCCACAAACTCCAAATCCTGCGGAAGAATTTCGTTAAAGATAAAGCGTCCAAGCGTCGACTCGACATTTGCAGTAACTGTTTCGCCGCTCTCTAACGTCTTTGTCACTCTTACTTTAATCCTTGAATGCAGGGTACATGCACCGTTCTCATACGCAAGAATTGCTTCGTTTACATTCTTAAAGAACTTGCCTTCACCCACTGCACCGGGACGCTCCTGTGTCAGATAGTAAATACCAAGCACCATATCCTGAGAAGGAACGGCAACCGGACCGCCGTCTGAGGGCTTTAACAGGTTATTTGGCGAAAGAAGCAAAAATCTGCATTCTGCCTGTGCTTCCACGGAAAGCGGAAGATGTACCGCCATTTGGTCTCCGTCGAAATCGGCATTAAATGCCGTACAAACAAGCGGATGAAGCTTAATCGCCTTACCCTCGACAAGGATCGGCTCAAACGCCTGAATACCCAGTCTGTGAAGTGTCGGTGCACGGTTTAACATAACCGGATGCTCCTTAATGACATCCTCAAGCACATCCCAAACCGCCTGATCGAGCTTCTCGACAAGCTTCTTGGCATGTTTAATATTCTGTGAAATCTGCCTTGACACAAGCTCCTTCATAACGAACGGCTTAAACAGCTCTATCGCCATCTCCTTGGGCAGACCGCACTGATAAATCTTTAACTCCGGACCCACGACAATAACGGAACGCCCCGAATAGTCAACACGTTTTCCGAGCAGGTTCTGGCGGAACCGTCCCGACTTACCCTTAAGCATGTCGGAAAGCGACTTCAACGCTCTGTTACCCGGTCCCGTGACCGGACGCCCGCGTCTGCCATTATCAATCAGTGCGTCAACCGCCTCCTGAAGCATCCGCTTCTCGTTGCGCACGATAATATCCGGCGCGCCAAGCTCCAAAAGCCTCTTCAAACGGTTATTTCTATTAATAATTCTTCGATACAAATCATTCAAATCGGATGTCGCAAAACGACCGCCGTCCAACTGAACCATCGGACGCAAATCAGGCGGAAGCACAGGAATGGTATCCATAATCATCCACTCCGGCCTGTTACCTGACGCGCGGAACGACTCAACAACTTCAAGCCGTTTTACGATTTTAGCCCGTTTCTGACCCTTCGTATTATCGTTTTTCAACTCCGTGGAAAGCTCCTCGCACTCCTTCTCAAGGTCAATCGCACACAGAAGCTCCTTAATCGCCTCTGCGCCCATGCCTACGCGAAATGTATTCCTGCCGTACTTCTCCACATTATCCTGATATTCCTTCTCAGATAAGACCTGTTTATATTCCAAGTCCGTCGATAACGGGTCAAGCACGATATACGACGCAAAATACAAAACCTTCTCAAGCACTCTCGGCGTCAAATCAAGAATTAAGCCCATACGGCTGGGAATCCCCTTAAAATACCATATATGTGAAACCGGCGCCGCAAGCTCGATATGACCCATACGCTCCCTGCGCACGCTTGACTTTGTAACTTCAACGCCGCAGCGGTCGCAGATAACGCCCTTATAACGGATTTTCTTGTACTTACCGCAATGGCACTCCCAGTCCTTACTGGGACCAAAGATTTTTTCGCAGTACAAACCGTCGCGCTCAGGCTTTAAGGTTCTGTAGTTGATTGTCTCGGGTTTTGTCACTTCGCCCTTTGACCACTCTCTGATTTTCTCAGGAGAGGCAAGACCTATTTTTATGGCATCAAATGAAATAGACTGACTCTGTTCGTTTTTCATCTCAGACATTTTGGCACTCCTTCCAAACAGTAACCTATTAATTTATAATTCCTTATTCATCAAAATCATCGTCAAAGTCGTCGTCACCGTCAAACTCATCATCCGAATAATCTTCTTCATCTGCAAAATCATCTTCGTCCTCAGCATCAACCAAATCGCCGCTTGCCGCGTCAAATTCCTTCTGCTGATAGCCCTCAAGCTTTTCTCTGTTGTCATACTTGTTGTCGCCCTCCATCTCCACACGGAAATCGGATTCGCTGTAATCAACAGACTCCTTAAGCTCAACCTCGTTGCGGTTCTCATCATATACCTTCACGTCAAGACCAAGAGACTGCAGTTCCTTAAGCAACACCTTAAACGACTCCGGAATGCCGGGCTCCGGAATATTCTCACCCTTGATAATTGCCTCATATGTCTTCACACGTCCGACAACATCATCGGATTTCACGGTCAGAATTTCCTGAAGAGTATGGGAAGCGCCGTACGCCTCAAGCGCCCAAACCTCCATCTCTCCGAAACGCTGTCCGCCGAACTGCGCTTTACCGCCGAGCGGCTGCTGCGTTACCATTCCGTACGGTCCTGTAGAACGCGCATGAATCTTATCGTCTACAAGATGATGAAGCTTCAGATAGTGCATGTGTCCAATCGTAACCGGACTGTCAAAATACTCGCCTGTCCTTCCGTCACGCAGTCTGACTTTACCGTCCCGCGAAATCGGAACACCTTTCCAATACTTTCTATGCTCTCTGTTCTCAGACAAATACTCCAAAACCTCAGGCAGAAGCTCCGCTTTGTGTTTCGCCTCAAACGCTTCCCACTCAAGATTTACATAATCATTTGCCAACTCCAGCGTATCCATAATGTCCGCCTCGTTTGCACCGTCAAATACCGGTGTCGCCACGTTAAATCCAAGCGCCTTTGCAGCAAGTGAAAGATGGATTTCGAGCACCTGACCGATATTCATACGCGAAGGCACACCGAGCGGATTTAATACAATGTCAAGCGGTCTTCCGTTTGGCAGATACGGCATATCCTCAACAGGAAGCACACGGGAAACAACACCCTTGTTACCGTGACGTCCTGCCATTTTATCGCCCACGGAAATCTTTCTCTTCTGCGCAATATAGATACGCACCGACTGGTTCACACCGGGAGCAAGCTCCGTATCGCCGGCTGCCCTTGAGAATACCTTCGCATCCACAACAACGCCGTACTCGCCATGAGGCACTTTAAGCGAAGTATCACGTACTTCTCTCGCCTTTTCACCAAAGATTGCACGCAAGAGACGCTCCTCCGCAGTAAGCTCCGTCTCGCCCTTAGGCGTTACCTTTCCAACGAGAATATCACCGGCACGAACCTCCGCACCTACGCGGATGATACCCCTGTCATCCAAATCCTTGAGCGCATCATCACCGACACCCGGCACATCTCTCGTAATCTCCTCAGGTCCAAGCTTCGTGTCACGCGCATCCGTCTCATATTCTTCAATATGAATCGATGTATACACATCCTCCATAACAAGCCGTTCACTTAACAGTACGGCATCCTCGTAGTTGTAGCCTTCCCATGTCATAAATCCAATCAGAGGATTTTTTCCGAGTCCAAGCTCACCGCCGCTTGTAGAAGCGCCGTCCGCGATAACCTGACCTGCCGCCACATGGTCGCCCTTAAATACAATAGGCTTCTGATTGTAACAGTTGGACTGGTTGCTTCGCTCAAATTTGTGCAGCTTAAACTCCGCTTTTTCACCGTCATCATATGCAATGCGGATGAACCTTGAATCCACATGCGTAATCGTTCCTGCCTTCTTTGCAACCACGCACACGCCGGAGTCCACCGCCGTCTTTACTTCCATACCAGTCCCGACAACAGGCGCCTCCGTAAACAGCAAAGGCACCGCCTGACGCTGCATGTTCGACCCCATCAGCGCACGGTTCGCGTCATCGTTCTGTAGGAACGGAATCAGTGCCGTAGCCACTGAGAACACCATTTTCGGAGACACGTCCATATACTCGAACATCGCCTTCGGATACTCCTGCGTCTCATCGAGATAACGTCCCGATACGGAATTTCGTACGAAATATCCGTTCTCGTCAAGCTGCTCATTCGCCTGCGCAACATGGTAATTATCCTCTTCGTCCGCTGTCATATATACAACGTCGTTTGTAACGCGGGGATTTTTCGGGTCTGTTTTGTCAATCTTTCGATAAGGCGCTTCTATAAAACCATATTCATTAATTCTCGCATACGATGCAAGCGAGTTAATCAAACCGATGTTCGGACCTTCCGGTGTCTCAATCGGGCACATTCTTCCGTAGTGGGAATAGTGTACGTCACGGACCTCAAATCCGGCACGGTCTCTTGAAAGACCACCAGGTCCCAGCGCCGAAAGACGTCTCTTGTGCGTCAGCTCGCCAAGCGGATTGTTCTGATCCATAAACTGTGACAGCTGTGAAGAACCGAAGAACTCTTTAATGGCAGCCTGTACAGGTTTTATGTTGATTAAAGCCTGCGGTGACACATCATCCGAATCGTGCGTCGTCATACGCTCACGAACCACGCGCTCCATTCTTGAAAGACCGATACGGTACTGGTTCTGCAGGAGCTCACCGACCGCCCTGATACGTCTGTTGCCCAAATGGTCAATGTCATCGCTGTTTCCAAGTCCGAATTCCAAATGCATGTTGTAGTTGATTGATGCCAAAATATCTTCTTTTGTGATGTGCTTCGGAATCAGTTCATGCACGTTTCTCGTAATCGCATCCGCCAGCTCCTCCGGATTTTCAGAATACTCCTCAAGGATTTGACGAAGCACAGGAAAATAAACCTGCTCCGTAATGCCAAGGCTTCTCGGCTCACAGTCAACAAAGTTCGTAATATCCACCATCATATTGGAAAGCACTTTCACAAGCCTTTCCTCTGTCTGTATCCATACAAACGGAACCGCGGCATTCTGAATCACATCCGCCATTTCCACGGTTACCTTCTCACCCTTTGTGCCCAACACTTCTCCGCTAAACGGATCAACAACATCCTCCGCCAAAATCTGATTGCGAATTCTGTTTTTCAGCGCAAGCTTTTTGTTAAATTTATAACGGCCAACCTTCGCAAGATCATATCTCCTAGGGTCAAAGAACATTGCCGTCACAAGATTTTCTGCACTGTCCAAACTGAACGGCTCACCCGGACGGATTTTGCTGTAAAGCTCCTTTAAGCCCTCCTGATAGTTCTCCGCCGTATCCTTTGTGAAGCTGGCATGAATTTTTGGTTCATCACCGAACAGCTCCAAAATTTCCTCGTTCGTGCCGACGCCAAGCGCACGGATAAACACCGTAATCGGCACTTTTCTTGTCCTATCTACGCGCACATAAAAGACATCATTGGAATCCGTCTCGTACTCCAACCATGCGCCTCTATTGGGGATTACCGTACATGAAAACAGCCGCTTACCGATTTTATCATGGGTAATGCCATAATAAATACCCGGTGAACGAACGAGCTGGCTGACAATAACACGCTCCGCACCGTTAATAACAAACGTACCGGTTTCTGTCATCAACGGAAAGTTGCCCATAAAAATCTCGTGCTCGCTGATTTCTTCCTTCTCCTTGTTGTGAAGGCGAACCTTAATTTTTACAGGGGCCTCATAAGTTAAATCGCGTTCCTTGCACTCCTCAATCGTGTGCTTGATTTCGTCCTCTGCGAGAACATAGTCAACAAATTCCAGACTTAAGCGTCCGCTGTAATCCGTAATAGGAGAGATGTCTGCCAATGCCTCCCTAAAGCCTTCCTCGAGGAACCATTTGTAGGAGTCCTTCTGCACCTCGATCAGGTCCGGCATCTGCAAAACCTCTTCTTGTCTTTGGTAGCTCATACGCATCGTCTTTCCGGAGACAACTGGACGTATTCTGTTCTTTTCCATGACATTTCACCCCGTTCTTCATCATTCAAGATCTATAATTAATGCGCCGCATTGAAATAAATGTTAAGAAACACCTGTTATTTTAAGCATTATAAATAAGCCACTTTTTCACAATAGCGCACATTACATGTTACCACAAGTCATTTGGAAAGTCAACCGTATTTTTACTTGAGTTTCCGCAGTTCTATCCACAGAACCATCAATCGTATGTACTAATTATGTACAACTTAAAAAAATAAGCCAAAAAATAAGGAATCCTTCTCCTTTTTGATGTAAAATTTAATCACCACAATAAAATCATACTAAACAAAAAGAGGAGGATTCCCTGCAATGTCATTTAGATAAGGATAACATTGCAGTTAGGATTCTTTTTACAGCGAGTAAACATTTTGTTTATTCGCTGTTTTTCTATATTTAAAAGCATTCAACGTAATAAATTTGTACGACAAACAGACAGATGCTTTCATCTGTCTTAAAAATGGTATATACTAATATTTGATTAGGCTGCTCTATATAGAAAGCTTATCGCGGACTGGGGTTTGACTTTGCGAGGGTCTGTTCTCCCAGAACGTACAGGAAGAAGCTCATGTCCGATTAGATACTCTACATCGGGTGGAGCTTTTTCTTCTTTTATTGATAGAAAATGACAGCAAATTCGCATCGCACGGGTATAATTCAGCTGATATATATATTTGCAGCCAACTTTCTGCTTGACAACCACATTAGTCGCTATAATCTCACAGAAATTATACAGAGTCATTCTTGACCATATTTCCTGCACAATATATTCTGGTTTCTTTGCATGAAACCGTGTTAATCCTAATGCATATTTTAACTCGCGAAAAGAGGTTTCTATTCCCCAGCGTTTCGCATATAACTGTTTGATTTCACCAGAACTAAATTTTTCTTGTGGCAGATTTGTAATAATACATTCATAAGAGTCTTGCGAGATTGGAAAACGCACTACTCTCATTTTTATTTCGTAAAACTTATTAAAATGCAGGTCAAGATAATCAAAAGGTGTTTTTTTCATAATAATTCTGTATTTTTGGGGATTTGCTTTTACTTCATTTGTCTGCTTTTTTGTGAGTGTAAGATTAACCCATTCGTCAAATTCATCACTCTCTGGCAGCATTGTTAGTTTCGAAGCTATTCCATTACTTGTTACATCTTTGACGCGTATTAAGTAATACATTCCTTTATGTTCCGCATGAGCAAATATATTGTAGTTCTCATAACCCCTGTCTGCGATAAAAACAGCAGGCTGGCCACGGTATCTGTCAATCAATTCACACATAGCACTATTTTCATTTTTCAATCGGGCAGGTTGGATAATTGCATCTGTGTATCTTCTGCTGCATAAATCATAAAAAGCGTTTAAATGCAGCTGGTTGAAGCCTTTGCTGTCAGGAAGCGGTTGAAAATAGGTTGTTTCATCTTTAGGATTGCAGGCAATGCATAAATCCGAACCATCACAGGCAATTAATCTAAGTCCTTTATATGCAGCATTATCATTAAAAGATTTAGTGAATTCTTGAAATAAGAACTCAAATGCTTCTGGCAGTATCTGTGCCCTGCGCTGGTTAAATGCTGAATCCGATGGCGTGGAACTGTCAAAATCAAAATATTCCAACAATTCATCTCTTAATGCTTTGCCCTCCATTGTAAGCATAAACTTCATTATCTCTTCAAATGACCATTTCTTTTTACGTGAAAAATCCGTTTCTGGATTCTTTGTAAACAACCAACGGTAAGAATCCATCTCTGTAATAATGGATAATAGTTTTTGCTTTACCTCTGTAGAATAATTCATTGTGTAATCCTCCTTGCAACCAAGATGTTTTCTTGATTACAAGGGCCGCTCTGACTATCTTTCTTTTTAGATAGTCAGAGCGGCCACACATTTGGTTTATCCTGTCAAGTGCTTTATGAAATTATACAAAAAAAGAACAGGGTACATATTTCTACATACACTGTTCTTTGCATCGTCCTTATCTAAATGACATTGGGATTCCCTGTGGTTAATTTTACATCAAATACTTACCAATTGAAACGAAAAATTTTAACTTTTACAAATAAAATCTCCAAACATCTTTCCAAACCAAATAAGAAATTTACTGCTGACATCACTTATGGCATTCTGGCTTCTAAAAGCTGCCTGCTGACGGATGTGGCTGACCAGCTTCACGAGTCTTCCAAAAAAATCAATGTCGTTGACCGGCTATCCACACATCTTGAAAAAGGTACCCCTGCATCTGCAGCTGCTTCTTACCTTCAGCAGGTGAAAAAATGGACGCCTGATGAACCGGTGGTTTATATCGATGACAGTGATGTTGTAAAACCGGACGGCCATAAATTTGAGTCTCTTGGGATCGTCAGGGACGGTTCTGAAAGCACATCCACAAAAAATGTTTACAAAAAAGGCTACCATGTCACAGAGGCATGTGTACTTACACGCAGTAATCACCCTGTCAGCATTTTTTCCAAAATACATTCTTCCTCTGAAAAAGCCTATAAGTCTGTAAATACGATTACATTCCAGTCCATGGAACTGGGAGCGGCACTCTTTGGAAAGGCAGTCTTTTGTATGGACCGCGGCTATGATGATAACAAAATGTTTCTAAAACTGGACGAACTGGGACAGGATTATGTGATCCGCCTGAAATCCAACCGTAAACTCTTATACCATAACAAATGGACAATGGCTTCAGAACTGCGTAACCGCAGGAAAGGAAAGATTAAAACAAATGTCTTTTACAAAGGTAAGAGCCATGAGGCATACCTCTCCCATGTCAAAGTGCAGATCACTGCATCCAGGAAAGCCATTTATCTGGTGCTTGTTTACGGGATCACAGAGCATCCAATGATGCTTGCCACCAACAAAAAAATCAGCTCCAGGGAGGAGGCAATCCAGGTTGCAAGGACTTATTTTTCCCGTTGGAAAATAGAAGAATATTTCCGCTGCAAAAAACAGGTGTTCCAGTTTGAAAACTTTCGTGTCAGAAAGTTAAAGGCAATCAATGCCCTGAATTTTTATATTACTTTGTGCATGGCATTCCTAGGCCTGGTTTCCATGGGACCCGAGACAAATGCGCTAAAGGTTTCCATCATAAAAACAGCAGATCCGGTAAAGCAAAAAGTTTTCTTCTGCTATTACCGGCTGGCAAAAGGCATCTCTGGTATACTATCGTATGCAAAAGAAGGCGTCAGGCTTTGGTTTCGGACGAAACGTCCGAAGTACCGTCAGCTCTGTCTTAAGCTGACCGTTTGAATAGATAAAAGAATATGTCCCCCAAAGTCCGGTTTCGGCGGGGCTTATTAAAGTGCCTCTACTTTATAAACTGTCATTCTGCAATATCAAAAAACCCGGCAGATTGGCACTTTGGGAAGATGTATTCATTTTGGGCTTACATTTTGCGGAAACTTAAGTATTTTTACAGAAGTTGGCAAGAAATTTCAACAGAAAAAAAGAATAAAAATGCAAAAAATATTTTAGGGCGGGATGTTGTCCCGCCCTGATCTAACATAAGAAAATATAAAACTACTTCAAAGTAATCTTAGCGCCTTCAGCCTCAAGCTTTGCCTTAATGTCCTCAGCCTCAGCCTTTGCCGCTGCTTCCTTCAATACCTTAGGAGCATTGTCAACCAAGTCCTTAGCTTCCTTCAAGCCAAGACCTGTCACTTCACGAACAACCTTAATAACCTTAACCTTGTTCGGACCTACCTCTGTAAGCTCTACATCGAAGTCATCCTTCTCTTCCTCTGCCGGTGCTGCACCGCCTGCTGCCATAACAACTGCGCCTGCTGCTGCAGATACGCCGAACTCTTCCTCACAAGCCTTTACCAAGTCGTTTAACTCTAAAACTGTAAGCTCTTTAATCGCTTCAATAAATTCTGCTGTTGTCAACTTTGCCATTATTGTTTTCCTCCATAATCATTTTTATTGTTTTATTATCCATCTTTTGTTTCCGCGGCATTCCCTGTGTCATACCGCAGCCGACAGCTTCCGGTTACTCTGCCGTTTCTGCTGCAGCTGCTTCTTCTGCGGGAGCTTCTGCTTCTGCCGTTGCTTCCTCTGCCGCAGGTGCAGGCTCACATGCGCCTGCGCCGCCCTTCTCCGCGATCTGATTAAGCACACGGGCGAAGTTTGTAATCGGCGACTTGATGCTTCCAAGGAACTTTGAAAGCAGTTCTTCTCTTGAAGGAATGTTTGCAATCGCCTTCATTCCGTCTGCATCATAGACAATACCCTCTACAACGCCTGCTCTCAGCTCAAGCGCAGGACATCCCTTTGCAAAATTGCTGATAATTCTTGCAGGAGCCGTCGCGTCATCCTTGCTGACTGCAATCGCATTGGTTCCTTTAAGGCTTTCTACCAAACCTTCAAATTCCGTACCCTGAAACGCACGGTTCATTAAAGTGTTCTTGTAAACCTTGTAGGTAACGCCTGCCTCACGAAGCTGCTTACGAAGAACGGTATCTTGTGCAACCGTAATTCCGCTGTAATTTACGATTACTACGGAAGCGGCATCCTTGACTGTAGCTGCAATTTCGTCAACGATAGGCTGTTTTAATTCAATCTTTGCCATTTTCTTACCTCCTTATAGATTTATGGATTCGTCTCCAAATCCTGCCGAAAGGAGTAATATGATATCTAAATCGAGCAGGGACGCTCTCCTCCCCTGCTCGCGCGCCGGACGTCCGTCAGCGAACCGATTTGTCGGTTTGATGACATATTTCATTTGGACGTCCGTGTGCATAACAAAAACCTCTCATCCTATGCCGCGACACAAAAAGAGAGGTAAAATCCTTATCATAAAAACTCTTTTCCTCGGTAGGCGGTATCCTTACGCAAAGGATGCACTGCCGGCATCACCTCGCACCTACTGTCTTCGGCATGGTTTTACAACCTTTCCTACCATATCATATCCACCGTTTACTGTCAATGCTTTCACGATTATTTTTTCTGATTTTTCTGATTTTTTGAAATTTTATTCCCACGTCACAAATCCGTCCCTGTCAATGTACACATTCGGAGAAATGCCGCGCATATAATTCAATACGCCGTCCGCCTCTGTTCCCGTAAGAAGCCGCGTGCGGCATTCCTCACTTTTACATGGCACAAAACGCATATTTTGAATTCCATCACCGTCCAATGTAACCTCAACAAGACACGTATCCTGCGTTTTGGAATTAAACCAAAAGTTCCCAAGGCTGTACACCACAGGCACCCCTTCCACCACGTCAATTTTTTGCAGGCAGTGCGGGTGATCCCCGATTATCAAATCCACGCCTGCACGGGCATACGTTGCCGACTGCTCCTGCTGAAGCCAGTCAATCTCCTCCTGACTCTCCGTTCCCCAGTGAATATACAAAATCACAAAATCGCTGTTTTCCTTCGCCTCCGCAATTACCCGCAGAAGCGCCGACGGATCGAGGCAGCGCAGCACACCCGCGCTTGACGCAGTCGCCTCCTTCGTATCGGGATTGGCATTGCGCTCTATCTGCGTCGCACTTACAACCGCAATTTTCATCCCATTCGCAATCAGATAAACGGGTTTTAAAGCCTCCTCCAAATTTCTTCCGGCGCCCACATACGGAACCTCTGCCGCTTCCAATGTATCAAACGTATCCAGCAGCGCCTCGTTTCCGTAATCATACGCATGATTATTTGCAAGCGATACCAAATCTACCCCGAGTTCCTTCAAAATCCCCACATGCCGGGGATGCGCCCGAAACGTAAACTGTTTCCCCTCGGTCGGTGTACCGCGCTCGGAATAAGGAAACTCATTGTTTAACATAAACACGTCCGCACCGCGCATCCGCTCTAAAAGTCCTGCCAAAAACGTATCGTCAACATTGCTTCCTCTCGCCATATAACGGTACATCGTAGCATACGCCTCGTCAAAAAGAATATCACCCGCAAATGCAAAAGTTACCTGTGCAGGGTCGGCACACTCAACAAGAACAGCCTTTTGCCCCAGCGCAACCGCCTCTTCATAGCGTTCAAGACTTTTCTGAGCCGCCATGCCGTCATTTACGCCTTGCCCGTCTGCCTGCTCTGTCAAATCCTGCTGCGGTTCATCGTGCGTCTGCGGTAAATGAAACGGAAACTCCACAAGCACTCCACCGTTTTGACCGCCCGCCTGTGTCCTAAGCTTTTCCACATACAGCAGCATCATTGCCGTCCCGATTATCAGCACCGAAAGCATGATTGTTATAAAAAGTTTAATCTGTCTTTTCATACTCCCTCTTATATCAAAAATCGTAACAGTTCAGCCTTCAGCTTCCCGTTACACACATCAAGTCATGTAATAATGTCAAAGCCGCGGCTTGATGCATCTTGGTTACTGTGCATACACAAAATGCAAGTCTTGCGACTTGCATTTTGAATATATCCATATCTCTTATTTTTATGATTAGAACTTTGCAACACTAACCTTTACTCCAGGTCCCATTGTAGATGTCAATGTAATGCTTCTCAAAAACTGTCCCTTCAATGCGGACGGTCTTGCCTTTACAATCGCATCCAAAAGCGCATTGACATTCTGTAACAGCTGCTCCTCTGTAAAAGATGCCTTTCCAATCGGACAGTGAATGATGTTTGTCTTATCAAGTCTGTACTCAATCTTACCAGCTTTAATATCGTTAATCGCCTTTGTTACATCCATTGTTACAGTACCCGCCTTCGGGTTCGGCATCAAGCCCTTAGGTCCTAAAACTTTACCAAGACGTCCGACAACACCCATCATGTCAGGTGTCGCTACCACAACATCAAAATCTAACCAGCCGTCATTCTGAATTTTCGGAATCAGCTCATCGCCGCCAACATAATCAGCGCCTGCTGCCTCTGCCTCGCTTACCTTATCGCCCTTGGCAAATACCAAAACCTTTACAGTCTTACCTGTTCCGTTCGGAAGCACAACCGCGCCTCTAATCTGCTGGTCTGCGTGACGTCCGTCACAGCCTGTCCTGATGTGAACTTCTACTGTCTCATCAAACTTTGCAGTTGCCGTCTTCTTTGCCAATGCAACAGCTTCTTCAAGCTCATAAAAGTTTGCGCGATCTACTAACTTCGCGGATTCATTATATTTCTTACCATGCTTCATTCTTTCTCCATGCTCCTTTCACAATCTGCAAATTTGTACGCCATGCACAAATTTGTCAGCTGAAAATCTCAATTTCCAGCTTAACTCCGCTTACTCTTCTACTTCGATACCCATAGATCTTGCCGTACCTGCAATCATGCTCATGGCAGCCTCAAGGCTTGCCGCATTTAAGTCAGGCATCTTTAACTCGGCGATCTCCTGCACCTTTGCCTTCGAAATCTTAGCAACCTTCGTCTTATTCGGCGCTGCTGATGCAGTTTTTAAGTTGCAAGCCTTCTTTAACAAAACTGCTGCAGGCGGAGTCTTTGTGATAAAGCTAAAGCTTCTATCTGCATATACCGTGATAACAACAGGGATAATCAAATCTCCCTGATCCGCTGTTCTAGCATTAAACTGCTTTGTGAACTCTACAATGTTTACACCGTGCTGTCCAAGTGCAGGACCAACCGGTGGAGCCGGTGTTGCTTTGCCGGCAGGAATTTGCAATTTAATATATCCTTCTACTTTCTTTGCCATGTTTGGCACCTCCTATATTATTCTCAGTTTCAAAACTGTTTTGTGGTTGTCTGGGCGGATAACCCTCCCACACGGAACAAAATTCCGTATAACATTTTAATATAACCTTGCTGCAATGTCAAGACCTCATTTAGTCCCACATCTTCTTTACATCCGAGAAATTAATCTCGACAGGCGTTTCACGTCCGAACATTTCCACCGTAATGGTAAGCGTCCTGCGCACTGTGTCAATCTTCTGCACCGTGCCGACCGTATCTTTCCAAACGCCTGCAGTGACACTAATAACATCGCCCTCGGCAAACTCATAGCTTACCTCACCGCCGAAGTCAAGCGCTGCAAGCTCAGCTTCCGTCAGCGGCACGGGCTTGCTTCCCGGTCCCACAAATCCGGTCACGCCTCTTGTGTTGCGCACCACATACCATGCGTCGTTGTTGTCCGCGTCCATATGAAGCAGCACATAGCCCGGAAAAAGTTTTTTGCGTGAACTTTTCTCCACGCCGTCCTTCATCTCCGTCACGTCCTGCAAGGGCACGCGCACCTCAAGGATTTCATTCTCAAGATGTCTGTTTTCAATTGCCTTTTCAATATTTGCCTTTACTTTGTTTTCGTAGCCTGAATAAGTATGAACCACATACCAGCCCATTCCCAAGCCACTCTTGTTGTCGCTCAGCGCCACCTTGCTGTGCACTTCTTCCACTTCCGGTTCTTCCACAACAGGCTTTTGGGCCTTCGCAACGGCTTCCTCTGTCTTTTCCTCAGACACTGTTTCCTGGGGCTCGGGCATCACTGATGATACGGGCATCACGGGTGATGCGGGGAGCCATTCCTTTGTCGTAGGGGTAATCAGCTTTTTGGCTACCGCTTTGGCTTCCTTCTTCTCTTCCATACTATTCATCCTCACTGTTACATTCCGATACTTGTCAGGAAATCGATACCATACAGGATAACCGTATCAAGCAGTGTAATCGCAAGTCCCAACACAACAGAAACACAAAGCACTGCGACAGATTCCTTAACGGTTTCCGTCTTGTCCGGCCATGTAATCTTATTGAATTCGGTTTTCATGCTTTTCCAGAAGCTGTCTTTTTTCGCATCCTTCTTAGCTGTTTCTGCCATAATTAACCTCCATCTGATCACAACCGTGATCACACAAAACGATTATTTTGTTTCTTTGTGCAATGTGTGAGTCTTGCAAAATCTACAATACTTTTTGATTTCCATTCTGTCAGGATGGTTTTTCTTTTCCTTTGTGGTATTGTAGTTACGCTGCTTGCACTCCGTACAAGCCAATGTAATCTTTGTACGCATAATTCCACCTCCGCTAACGTTCTAATCCTTCTTGTTCTAATCATGCAGATGCCCCCGCAGTTTTTATAGCATAAAAAAAAGACCTGAGACGCATCTTGCTTTACAAGCATACCACACGTATTCTTTGCCGTCAAGCCTTTTTTCTGTATATGCCGCCGTATGCATTTGTCCTGTTTTGATATGGTTTGCTTATTTACAAAATAAAGTTGTCTGTCAATTTAAAATAAATGCTTTTTTCAATTAACATAATCTCTTCCTATTTAATATAATATAATATCACTGCTTTTTTTCATGTTTTACGTTGAAAACACTTGATTTTTAATGCTTTTCGTGGTACTTTGAATATAGGAGATTCGTAGACATAAGTTGTCTGAATATTCTGACATTTATATTTGTTTCGTATCCCTAAAACTTGAGAAGTGACAATGCTTTTCAGGTTTTGTTTCGATTTGTACATCATGTTTACATAAATTATAAATTAACTTATGGAAGGGAGGGGCATGTATGGCGGTTTCTTTTACAACATTACAAATTTATGATCAATATCTGACGACTTACCGCAGCCGCGATTATGACAGCAGCAACCGAAAAGTAACCAGGCGCAGTTCGCGGTATGATACACATGATCAGAGTGAGCTGCAAAATGTATACAGTGCAATTCAATGGAAAAACCGTTTTGCTCCGCTTTACCTGAATGAGCCGACGCCAAAATCTATTGCATTTGCGGTACATTTAAAGGAAAGCGCTCAGAATTTAAAGCAGACCATCAACTCGCTAAGCGGTGACGACAATGATTTGTTCGCTATGAAAACAGCATACAGCGACAATGAAAATCTTGCAACGGTAGAATACGTACCAGAGGAGACGGACGAAGAAATCCCTGCAAGCTTTGCGCTCGAGGTAGAGAGTTTTGCATCGCCGCAGATTAATACAGGAAACTATTTGAATGCTAATCAGGCAACAACACTCAAGCCCGACAGCTATTCGTTTGATATTCTCACGAACAAGCTGCATTATGAGCTGCAATTTAACATCAACGAAGGAGAAACGAACAAAGACCTGCAAAGCAAGCTTTCACGCCTTATTAACAATTCTGATATTGGTGTATCCGCCAAGGTTATCGAAGAGGACGGACATTCCGCGCTTGAACTTACCTCTGACGCATACGGTCTTCCGTTTCAAAACGCAAGACATTTTTCCGTCAATGATGACAAAACCAGTTACCGAAACGGTGTCGTGGACTATTTGGGACTGAATGAGAATGTCAAAGAGGCCTCTAACGCAATCTACAGCATCAATGGCAATGAAGAATCTTCTTATTCGAATACGTTCAACGTACATGGCGCTTATCGTGTAACGCTGCATCCTGAGAATGGCATGGGGGCTGCTGACATCGGACTGTACGCGGACGCGGAATCGCTCTCGCACAATATTGAAACATTTGTTGACGGCTACAATCACTTTTTGGACGGCGTGCTCACTGATATTCCTGACGAAAAAGGAAAAACGGATGACCTCTCGCTCACAAGACTCCTTGCCAAGGATATGACAAAATTCCTTGATTTACATCGGGAAAGCCTTGAAAAATACGGTATTAAAGTGAATGAAGATGCAAGCCTCGACTACGAACAACCTGAGAATATTACAGACACCGACGCATTAAAGGGATTTGGAAACCACATTATGCGTAAGCTCACTTCCATCTCGCTTGACCCGATGGAGTATATCGACAGGCGGATTTGCGCATACCCCAACCCGTTCACAAATTACATTAATCCCTATATGACAAGTATCTATACAGGAATGTTATTCAATACATATACATAATTGAAGATTTAAAAATGCAGGCTGGAAAACCTGCATTTTTTATGCACACGGGCGCATAAGGAAATTAGTTGCTAACGCAACATGCGCCCGGCGCGCGAGTAGGGAAGATGGCTCTCCCCTACTCGATTTACGTATTCAACTCCAGTTCGGCAGGCTTCCAGCTCCTTGCCATAAGCTCATACTCCGCCGCCTTTTCGGTAAGTCTTGTGTGCTCACGCTCAAACTCTTTTTGAGGCAGCGCCCGCAGCTTCGGCGATTTGGCAAGTCCTCTGTAGCTAACGGCAAGCGCCATTAGCGCAGATGTTCCGCTGCTTGCAATGTCAATCTCACTCTCACAGTGAAAAGCTGCCCGGCTAAACCACTCCGCCGCTTCACCGAAATCACCCTTTTTCATGAAAAAGTATCCAAGCTCCATGCACATCTCTGCAGAAGGCACCGTCGCCTCGCTGCTCAGCGACACTTTTAACATGCTTACAGGATCGTCAGCCTGACGATAGATTTTCAACAGTACGGCAATAATCTGACGACACAAAAGCTCATTGCGCTTTTCCCGTTTCTCCGTTAAAGATTTCTCAAGAAACGCACGTGCGTTTTCCAAATCTTTCTCTGTTCCCGCCTTATAAAGCTCCCGCAAATACATACCAAGCAGCCTGTCCGAAAGAAAGCTCTTTTCCTCAATCACCCGCTCAAATACGCCAAAATCCCTGCTGCTGTGACTTCCCTGCGGACGGTGAATAATTTCAATATCACTGTCATAAACTACGGGCGATGTATTGATTGTCTCATGAATCGGTTCAATCCATGTAAATTGGCGCAGACGCTTAAAAAGCTTTGGACGCATATCACGCGCAAAATTCTCTGTCGGGTGATTAATCTGCTCCGTCACATAAATCATTTGCACAATCTCTACTTCCGGAAGAATGACACGCTTGAGCGCTTTAAGCTTTGTGCGGTTTTCCTCATCAAGCACCTCGTCCGCATCCGCAGAATAAATATAATCACCTGTAGCCTTTGAAAATGCAAAGTTTCTCGCCGCGGAAAAGTCATCATGCCACTCGTAATCATAAACATACGGTGTATAGCTTTCGGCAACCTTTTTCGTTTCATCCGTTGAGCCGGTATCCACAATAATGATTTCATCCATAATATCTTGTAAAGAATCCAAACAATCCCTTAAAATCGACGCTTCATTTTTCACAATCATACATAAACTGAACTTCATAGCGCATCTCCATCCTTATTTACTCATCATAATACGCAGCTCTATTACCTGCTTGCAGCTGTGTTTTCCCCTCATTTATTATATCGGTCTTTACATAATATCTCAACACATAATTTATTGAAAATTTATTAAATTTTTTACTATTTTTATTCAATTCAAAATGTTATAATGAAATAATAGTAAATATTTTGAATGGAGGATTCTTATGCCGCTTGGAATTGTTATTTCAAATCACAATATGGGACACAAAACGGTGGAATGCATTTCTTCGGTTTTCAACTCAAACATGCAGTCTGCCCAAATTTTTGCTGTTGATATGGCATCCTCTGATAATTCTGTTTCTGTTATAAAGGAACGATTCGGCAGCCAAATCAGCCTGACCTGCTGCAATGAAGATTTAGGCAGCTGCGGCGGATTAAATATCGGAATCCGGCAGGCACTTGATGCAGGATGCGATTATGTCTGTTGTCTTGGAGAAGCCGTGACAGTTGAACCCACGGCGTTACACATTATGATGCGTTTTATGCAGTCTCATCCGCATGTCGGTATGACGGGGGCAAAAGTTTATCATGGGCATATGCCGCATTACATACAACAATTCGGAATCTCTATTGACTTTAAAAACTTTCGGGCGAACACACTCTATGCCGATTGTCCCGACAGTTTTGATATTCCGAGCGAAGTCTACTGTGACGCAGTCAGCGCATGCGCCATGATGGTTTCTGCCGCTGCAATCCGAACAGTTGGTTTGATGCCCGATGACAATTTTTTATACTGGGACGACATGGAATGGGGATTCTTGATGAAACAGGCGGGATTTGAAGTCGCTGTGCTCTCAGATGCCAAAATGTATCACTCTGCAAATCCGATGCGCCGGTGTGACAATACTAAAGTGAACTACTATTTAACGCGCAACTGCTTAAACTTTTTCATGAAATATACGCATCCTGAAAAATGCACAAGAATGAGCATTGTACTTCTGCGCTCTATTTTCGAATCGTTTTATCTGCATCGCATGGGACATGCACACAATATGGCGCAGTCAGACCTTGCGGCGATGACCGATGCAATTTACGGTCTGCGCGGTATGGCGCCGGCAAGCCGTATTTTGGAAAATGATGAAACCGGATTAGGCTTTGTAAGCTTTTTTGAGGAACACGAAGCGGTCTATATGGAGGACGACGATCCGTTTTTGGAACAGGTTATCCGTCAGATTAACCCGGGCATTCAATTTTTGCAGCTTCCCAATAAAAACGCCGTAACAATTGTGCGCTGCAAGTCCATTCTTGCTATTAAGGATTTTGATTATCCTCTTGATTTCAGTGACGAAGTTGTCTATATTGACAAAAACTATCGTATGCTGGCAACGCGCGAGGATGCAAAGCTTGTGAAAGATTATGAAGCAAGCCTGCAATTATTTTTGTATGCCACGCAGCCCGCTGTGCTTCGGCGGATTGGCGAAACGCGCGGGATTGAATTTTAGATTTATGACAATCTGATAGTCGAATTGTGCTATTTATGTAAACTCTTCCGACAATTTCTCCGATATATTAATAGAGAAACCCAAAAATGGATACAAGGGGGAAATTGGAATGGATTACAGAAAAACATATGAACTTATTTTAAATAATTTGTGCAGTGCGTATCGCAAAATGCTTAGCATGTTGGACAAGATTGACGGCTTTGACAGACTTTTAAACGACGTATCCGACGAGCGCAGACCGGATGCGAATCTTGTTTATGCCATCGCTGCACAAAAGGAACGCATGATTGCACAGCTTGACAGCATTTCCGTTGAGGTTGAGGAGCTTCATGTTAAGCTTGAGAATATGATGTCAATCTGTCAACAGATTGAGGAGCTTCCAATGTACAAGTACTTGGAAAACCTGCAGCTTTTGACATATTACCGGATCAACGCGATCATGAATGAGGAAGCAGTTACAACACCGCAGGTAATTGATAAACTTACTGCCTGCAAAGAGTCGATGGAGCTGGATTTGATGATTAGCGAAGTGCCCAAGGAACAACGGCAGATTTTTATGTTTGTTCCTGATAAAAAATAACAGACGAAAATAGAGACCCCATAATCGGAGTCTCTATTTCCATTATTAATGGTAGAAACGAATCTCTAACGTCTTGTAAGCTATTTTGACATCGGCCGGCTATGCAGCCTTTTATACGCTATCTACCTGTATTTAACTCAATTCTTATAATCTTATCCTAAGACCGTTTTATCCTAAAATCGATAGTACACCCTGGTTTGACTGATTAGCCTGTGCAAGCATAGACTGACCTGCCTGTGAAAGGATATTATTATTTGAGTACTTAACCATCTCATTTGCCATATCTGTATCACGGATTGCTGACTCTGCTGATGTCGTATTCTCAATAATGTTATCCAGGTTCTTAATTGTGTGCTCTAATCTGTTCTGAACTGCACCAAGTGCCGAACGCTGTGTAGATACTTTTCTGATTGCTGCGCTGATTGTGTCAATTGCGTCTGTAGCTTTCTCGCCATTCTCGCCGTTAACCTTTAAGCCGTTTACACCAAGACTCTTTGCTGTCATCGCATCAATATTGATGTTAATCTTGTTGTTATCAGTTCCGTCAGCACCTACATGGAAGCTCATTTTCAAAGCTGCCGTCTGGTTATGAACACTTGTAATTCTCTTGTCAGTAGAGATTACTGTTGCAAGGCTAATCTCATTGCCAAGTGCATCATATACTGCCGGTGCGTCTGCTCTTCCGATTACTGCTCCGGTTGAATCTACTGCACAATATTTTGTCAGATTATTCTCTGAAATCGCATTGCCGTCCTTATCATAGAACTCATAAACTTCATTTGCACTCAATGCTGCGGTAACTGTTTTCGCTGTCATAACAGCGCTCTCGCCTGCCTTAATTACACCTACAGTAGCCTCCGCAACCTTATTGCCATCCAAGTCCTGAATTTCAAATTTGCCAGCCTCTGCGTCTGTTGTAATAACCTTGTAATTTGCCTTTGCATCGCTTCCGTTGAGCTCTAAAACGTACTCTTTGGAAGCAGTTGTTACACCAGCTGCATCTGTTGAAATAATTGTCTTTGCAGAAACAGAAACACCTTGATCTCTCAATGCTTTTGCAAGATTATTATTATCGCTTACAGATACATCTTTCTTTTTGTCCGGAGCTACAAATGTAATCTCAAATGTTGCCCCTGTCGCGCCATCATCATCAAATTCTGCAATGGATGCCTGTGCTGCGCCCTTCGCATACTTGTAAGAATAGCCTTTTACGCCGAGTGTGTCACCCTTTAAAAGATATGTCTCATTGAACTTGGTTGTCTCAGCTACACGGTCGATTTCCTGTGTAATCTGATCAATTTCGTCCTGAATGTATGAACGGTCATCCGAAGAGTTCGTGCCGTTTGCTGCCTGAACTGCAAGCTCATTCATTCTCTGAAGCATGTCATGTACTTCTGTCAAAGCGCCTTCTGCTGTCTGTACAGAGCTGATGCCATCCTCAGCGTTCGCAGATGCCTGTGTAAGACCTCTGATCTGCTTTCTCATCTTCTCAGAAATCGCCAATCCTGCCGCGTTATCTGCTGCACGGTTAATAGAATAGCCTGACGATAACTTTTCTGTAGATTTTGATAATGTTCCCTGTGTGATTCCTAACATTCTGTTAGAGTTCATTGCTGTTAAATTGTGCTGTACTACCATAATAATTTACCTCCTTGTGGTTGACGCAGGAAAATCCTTTCTCCTGCCCTGTTCTTTATGTAGTTGTAAAAACCGCATTACAGTCTTTGCTGTAATCAGCCTTGGAAACCTTGGATATTGTTTCCTCTTAATCAGATTGATTAATATATTAGCCAATCTATTTATAATATCCGTCCTGAACGGCTCTACCGGGTGGCGCGCCCACTCCCGACCGCCCAAAACGGTTATTAACTTAAATTTTTGCACAAAAAGCTGCCGCATATTCATGCGACAGCTCCTCGTTTTCTGTTCGAACATTCTGATAGTGCTCTTATCAGCAATTGTCCAAATTTTCCTAAGAAAATCTTATCCTAAGAAAATCTTATCCTAAGAAAATCTTATCCTAAGATTGAAAGGACACCCTGATTTGCCTGGTTAGCCTGTGCAAGCATAGACTGACCTGCCTGTGAAAGAATGTTTGAATTAGAGTAACGAACCATCTCTGTCGCCATATCTGTATCACGGATTGCTGACTCTGCCGCAGTTGTGTTCTCAACGATGTTATCCAAGTTCTTGATTGTGTGCTCCAATCTGTTCTGAACTGCACCGAGCGCTGAACGCTGTGTCGATACTTTTCTGATTGCCGCACTGATTGTGTCGATTGCACTTGTTGCATCTGTGCCGTCATCTCCACTTACTCTTAAACCGTTTACGCCAAGACTCTTCGCTGTCATTGCATCGATATTGATGTTAATCTTATTGTTGTCTGTTCCGTCAGCGCCTACATGGAAGCTCATCTTTAATGTTGCCGTCAGATTTTTGGTATTTGCAACCATATCCTTATCAACAACAGCCGTCTTGAGACTGATTTCATTTCCAAGTGCATCATATACTGCCGGTGCATCTGCCTTACCGATTACAGCTCCTGTTACATCTGTCGCAAGATACTTGTTCAGATTATTCTCTGAAACTGCGTTACCGTCTTTGTCATAGAATTTGTAAACTTCATTTGCACTCAGGGCGGCAACAACTGTTTTTGCTGTCATAACAGCATTTTCACCTGCTTTAATGCCTCCTACTGTTGCTACTGCAATCTTATTTCCATCCAAATCCTGGATTTCAAATTCTCCAGCTGCAGCATCCGTTGTAATAACCTTGTAATTTGCCTTTGCGTCGCTTCCGTTCAGCTCCAAAACATATTCCTTTGACGCAGTTGTCGTACCGTCTGAAGCTGTAGAGACAATCGTCTTTGCGGAAACGGTAACACCCTGATCCCTTAACGCTTTTGCAAGATTATTTGCATCGCTAACCGATACTTTATCCTGGGTAGAAGGATCTTCAAACGTAATCTCAAATGTTGCTCCTGTTGCTCCATCATCATCAAACTCGGCAACTGCTTTCTGTGCTGCGGCCGGTTTTGCATACTGATAAGAATATCCCTTAATACCAAGCGTATCACCCTTCAAAAGATAGGTTTCATTGAACTTTGTCGTTTCAGCTACACGGTCGATTTCCTGTGTAATCTGATCAATTTCATCTTGGATATATGAACGGTCGTCTGCAGAGTTTGTTCCGTTTGCTGCCTGAACTGCAAGCTCGTTCATTCTCTGAAGCATGTCGTGTACTTCTGTCAAAGCGCCTTCTGCTGTCTGTACGGAACTAATGCCGTCCTCAGCATTTGCAGATGCCTGTGTAAGACCTCTGACCTGCTTTCTCATTTTCTCTGAAATTGCGAGACCTGCTGCATTGTCTGCTGCGCGGTTAATTGCATATCCTGACGATAACTTCTCTGTAGATTTCGATAATGTTCCTACTGTAATTCCTAACATTCTGTTAGAGTTCATTGCTGTTAAATTGTGCTGTACTACCATAATAATTTACCTCCTTGTATTGACGCAGGAAAATCCTTTCTCCCGCCATGTTCCTTATTAAATTAATTTATAATATCCGTTCTGCCGGTTCACCGGGTGGGCCCACCCCCGACCGGTCAGAACAGTTATTACCTATTTATCACCCTTCCAATCATTTATGGTTTATTTTCACCATCTGATTAATATATCGACTCATTTTCTGAATACTTTATATCTATTTTTCAAATTTTTGAAATTATTTGAATTTTTTATTCTTTTTACCAAACTCAGTTATAAAATCGTTCATTTCGCTTGTTCCGGAAAAACTCAGCCATTCCCGGGTCCCCCATTTGTTCATATAAATCAATAATACATCCATAACACGTTTCAAGATCGGAACCTAATGTTTCCGCATCTGGCAAAGCAATAATTTTTATAAATTCAAGCATCGCCTTCACAGGCGCTTCATTTTCAATATATGCTAATGCCGTAGCATACGCATACTTCGCTGATTTACAACGGTCCGCATACTCTAGCAGAACTTCAAGCGTCGCTTCATACTGCTCCAGCCCTGCATACGCTTTACTCAGAGAAATAAGCAGCTCCTGCGCATGTCCTGCACTTAAATTTCCATTCAAAAGCTCCAATGATTTTCTATAATACAAAACAGCATTTTCATAATCTTTGATAATGTAATGTGACTGACCTAACTGAAACCAAAGATAAGAGTTCCCAGGCTCATTTTCCACGCACCCTCTCAAGAGTTCAATATTCCTCTGCTGCTTTTTTTCCATTTCCTCACCCGAAATACTATAGCCCAAATGCACAATATTCACAGGTAATATAATATTGGCAGGGTTATGTTTTCTTGTATCAAAATCGTTTCTTGGAACAATCTGCTCATGAATCGCCCCCTGAAATTCATAATATTTTTTGTTGTACAGCCGTACCATCTTGTCCCATTCAAAACACTCTTCTCCCACCGCGTTGCGCAGCATCAGCTTAAAATTCAGCATTCCTCTGTCTTTTGGGTATTTCTGTGTCATCATACGGACCGCTTTTTCATCAAAACTTTCCATCATCTCATCACAGTCCAACGCCAAAATCCAGTTATAGGATGCCGCCTTTGCACAGTAATTCCTTGCGGCTGCAAAATCATTAATCCATTCAAAATCAATTACTTTATCCGCATACTGCAGCGCGATTTCTTTTGTGCTGTCCGTAGATCCCGTATCCGTAACCACAATCTCAAAACCGTATCGTTTTATCCGGCTAAGACAATCCCCAATATATTTTTCTTCATTTTTTGCTATGATACATACTGAAATCGGTAACTTTGCCATAGTTTCTCCCCTCTTCTTTTATTCATTACAAAAAAAGCGCCGTACAATAGTACGGCAGCCCCTCGTTTTTCTGTTTGGACATTTTACATATTTATCAGCAATCCATCTTATCCTAAGAAAATCTTATCCTAAGAAAATCTTATCCTAAGATTGAAAGAACACCCTGATTCGACTGGTTTGCCTGTGCAAGCATGGATTGTGCCATCTGCGCAAGAATTGTCGTGTTAGAATACTTCACCATCTCCGCCGCCATATCCGTATCACGAATTGCCGCTTCTGCGCTTTGCGTATTCTCAACAACATTATCCAAGTTCTTAATCGTATGCTCCAAACGGTTTTGAACCGCACCAAGCGCAGAACGCTGTCTTGAAACCGTCCGAATCGACGCATTGATAATATCAATTGCCTTTGTCGCGTTTGTACCGTCTCTTCCACTCACCTTTAAACCGTTTAACCCCAGGCTTTTTGCTGTCATTGCATCAATATTGATATTAATCTTGTTGTTGTCTGTTCCGTCAGCGCCTACATGGAAACTCATCTTCAATGCCGCTGTCATATTCTTTGTGCCTGCAACCAGCTTATTGTCTACTACATCCGTTTTAAGGCTGATTTCGTTTCCAAGCGCATCATAGACCGCCGGTGCGTCTGCTCTTCCGATGACTGTGCCTGTCGAACTTACTGCAAGATACCTGCCTAAACTGTTCTCGGAAATCGCATTGCTATCCTTATCATAGAATGCATAAACTTCATTTTCACTCTTAGCGGCAGCAGCCGTCTTTGCCGTCATAACAGCGCTCTCGCCTGCTCCAATTACGCCTGCTTTAACAGTTGCAATCTTGTTTCCGTCTAAATCCTGAATCTCAAATGTACCTGCTTTTGCATCTGTCGTAATAACCTTATAATTTGCTTTCGCATCGCTGCCATTCAGCTCAAAAACATACTCTTTTGAAGCAGTTGTTGCACCGGTTGCCGGGTCCGTTGAAGTAACGGTCTTTGCAGAAACCGTCGCGCCCTGATCTCTTAATGCCTTCGCAAGGTTGTTCTGGTCGCTTACGGATATCTTATCCTTTGTATCAGGATTTTCAAAGCTAATCGTAAGCGTTGCGCCTGTTGCGCCGTCAGCGTCAAAAGAAACAGAAGCCTTCTGAGCCGCATTGCCTTTCGCATACCGGAACGAATATCCCTTAACGCCGAGCGTATTGCCTTTTAGAAGATATGTCTCGTTGAATTTCGTCGTCTCAGACACACGGTCAATTTCCTGTGTAATCTGATCAACCTCATCCTGAATATAAGAACGATCGTCTTCCGAATTTGTGCCGTTTGCCGCCTGCACTGCCAGTTCATTCAATCTTTGGAGCATCTCGTGCACTTCCGTAAGCGCTCCCTCTGCCGTCTGCACCGCGCTGATACCATCCTCAGCGTTTGCAGACGCCTGTGTAAGACCTCTGATTTGTTTTCTCATCTTCTCGGAAATCGCAAGCCCTGCCGCATTATCCGCCGCACGGTTAATCGCATATCCTGACGACAGCTTTTCCGTAGAGACGGTTAAGGCGCTCTGTATGTTTTTCAGCATTCTGCCCGCATTCATTGCCATTAAATTATGCCGTACTACCATATTCTGTTAACACCTCCTTGTATCTCTCACGGAAGAATCCGTTCTTCCCTATGTTTTGTAT
>KE159617.1:383697-384851 GCA_000403335.2 Lachnospiraceae bacterium MD335 | reverse complement strand
ATGTTGATGTTGATCTTGTTGTTGTCTGTTCCGTCAGCGCCTACGTGGAAGCTCATCTTCAATGCTGCTGTCACATTCTGCGTGCTGGCAACTAAATTTTTAGCAACAACATCTGTTGCAAGGCTGATTTCGTTTCCAAGTGCATCATATACTGCCGGTGCGTCTGCTCTTCCGATTACTTTTCCGGTTGAATTCACTGCAAGATACTTGCCCAGGTTGTTCTCTGAAATCGCATTGCCATCCTTGTCATAGAATTCGTAAACTTCTGAATCACTCTTAGCGGCAGTTGCCGTCTTTGCCGTCATAACAGCGCTCTCACCTGCTCCAATCGCCTGCACCGTAGCGCTTGCAATCTTGTTTCCGTCTAAATCCTGAATCTCAAATGTACCTGCTTTTGCATCTGTCGTAACAACTTTATAGTTTGCCTTCGCATCACTTCCGTTGAGCTCAAAAACATACTCTTTTGAAGCAGTTGTTGCGCCTGTTGTTGCATTTGTTGAAATAACAGTCTTTGCAGAAACTGTTGCTCCCTGATCTCTCAATGCCTTTGCAAGGTTATTCTGATCACTTACGGATACTGCATCCTTGGTATCCGGATTTTCAAATGTAATGGCAAGCGTTGCGCCTGTTGCGCCGTCATCTTCAAAAGAAACAGAAGCCTTCTGAACAGCATCGCCCTTTCCATACTGGAACGAATATCCCTTAACGCCAAGTGTATCACCCTTTAACAGGTATGTCTCATTGAACTTGGTTGTCTCAGCTACACGGTCGATTTCCTGTGTAATCTGGTCAATTTCATCCTGAATATAGGAACGGTCATCTGCAGAGTTCGTGCCGTTTGCTGCCTGAACTGCAAGCTCATTCATTCTCTGAAGCATGTCATGTACTTCTGTCAAAGCGCCTTCTGCCGTCTGTACGGAGCTGATGCCGTCCTCAGCGTTTGCAGACGCCTGCGTCAGTCCTCTGATCTGCTTTCTCATCTTCTCTGAAATTGCAAGTCCTGCTGCGTTATCTGCCGCACGGTTGATTGAATAACCTGACGATAACTTCTCTGTAGACTTTGACAAAGATCCCTGTGTGATGCCTAACATTCTGTTAGAGTTCATTGCTGTTAAATTGTGCTGTACTACCATAATATTACCTCCTTGTGGTTG
>KE159617.1:334711-383687 GCA_000403335.2 Lachnospiraceae bacterium MD335 | reverse complement strand
TTTGACAAAGATCCCTGTGTGATGCCTAACATTCTGTTAGAGTTCATTGCTGTTAAATTGTGCTGTACTACCATAATATTACCTCCTTGTGGTTGACATAAGAGAATCCTTTCTCTTACCTTTTATTTCTTATTTCATTATAAAACAATTTATTTATAATATCCGCACTGACCTCCCCTGAAAAGTGGCGCGCCCATTCCCAGTCAGCCAAAGCAGTTATTACCTTAATTTTATAAAACCAGTTTGGATTTTTTATTGAAGCGTGACCTTATTAACTAACCTAAGTATGTCACTCCGTAAAAGATATGTCTCATTGAATTTTGAATTCATTGATAATACCTCCTTGTAACTGTCACGGGAGAATCCTTTCTCCCGTCTTAATGCTCTGTAATTCCCTCTGTCTGACTTATATATCGACCCAATTGTCAAAATACTTTATAACTAATTTGATAATTTTTATTTATTTATGATCCGTTCCCTTTCCAGCCTGCATTTCTCATGCAAATCCGTATACATATCCGCCATATCATGCTGTCCCATGCCTCTGTATATATCAATAATTCTGCTGTAACAGACTAACAGACCATCCCCTAATGTATCCCTGTCCTCCAAAGACACTGTCCTGATATAATTCATAAGCGCCTTCAGAACATCCTTATTTTGCAAATATGCGTCGCTGAGAACAGCAGAATACTTTGCTGTTTTAAATTGCTCTCCATATTTGAGCAAAAGCGCTATTGCATCCTGCGGCCTGTCGAGATTGATATATGCCTTTGCAAGCGATTCTATCAAAATCTCCACAAAATACCGCCTGATGTTCGTTTCTATGGAAAGAGCCGTTTCATATGCTTCCACTGCCTTTTCATAATCATGCAGCAGAAAATGTGATTGTCCCGCCTGAAACCATGTGTAAGAATCATCCGGATCGCTTTCAAGCTGTTTTTCAAGAAGTCTTAAATTACGAAGCTGCTTCTCTTGCATTTCCTCCGCTGATATATTATATCCATGATGAATGACTTCCATTGGCACATCAAAACAGTGATATTTCATATCCTCCGAATCATGAATATGGACAAGCTGCTCATGAATGGCATTTTCCCACTTAAAACGCTTTTTATTATAGAAGCGAATCACATCATCAACCGTAAACCGATCTCTTCCGTCATTTCCTTTCAGCAGGTTTTTCAGCTGGAATCTTCCGACACTCTTTACAAACCGCTGCATCAATATGCGCACCTTTGCTATGTCAAAACTGTCCATATACTCGTCACAGTCAAGCGCCAATATCCAATTATTGGAAGCATGCTCTGCACAGAAATTTCTTGCCGCTGCAAAATCATCAATCCATTCAAAATCTACAACTTTATCCGCATATTTTTCTGCAATTTCTTTTGTCCGGTCTGTGGAGCCCGTATCGGCCACGACAATCTCAAATCCAAAAGGCTTTAGATGCTGAAGACAGCCCTCGATATATCGTTCCTCATTTTTCGCAATAATACACACTGAAATTGGTATTTTTGACATATTGTCTCATTGTCCTTTCTGTACTTTGTCTTATATATCGGCAAAACGCGCCGTTTTATTTAGAAAAAGCGCCAGCCACGCCGGACGTGATTGGCACTTTTTCTATTATCGTTTCAATTATTTTATCCTAATAATGTCATTACACCCTGATTAGACTGGTTTGCCTGTGCAAGCATTGACTGACCTGCCTGCTGAAGAATCTGTGTATTTGAATACTTCACCATTTCTTCTGCCATATCTGTATCACGGATTGTTGATTCTGCCTCTGTGGTATTCTCAACAACGTTGTCCAAATTCTTAATCGTATGCTCTAAACGATTTTGTACGGCACCAAGTGCGGAACGCTGTCTTGATACAGCTATCAAAGCATCTCCTACAACATCCACTGCAGATGTCGCATTATCTCCATTTACGTCTACAATACCAACCTTATTGCTGTGAAGCATATCAATGCCGATTCCTGCCGCTGAAATAGTCTCAATTTTTGTTGTAATCTTATTCTCAATGTTACTGTCAGAACCTACATGAAGATCAAACTCCAGTTCCTTTGGAACCTTTGTCGCTACTTGTGAGATCCAGTTCTCGATGTTAAGCATTTTCTTCTCTTCATCGGTAAATGCTGTACCATCAGCCTTATCTGTAAGCGCCTCCGCTTCCGCCTTTGACAATATTGCATCGTCCACTCTTGCCTGTGCAGTCTTAAATAATCCGCCCGTGTAATTTCCGTTGCTGTCAAAGTAAGAGTTTAATGCGATACCTGATACAACATTTCCGTCCGAGTCATAGAGTTTCGCCATTGAACGATCAATCTCAAGCGCCTTTTCGATGTCATCACCAGTAGGCAATTCATATTCTATAACATATCTGTACCGATCTTCCATCTGCTTGTCATCTGTGAGATAGTCTGAAAGTGCATCTCCTTCCACAAGATGATATACAACTTCCGTTTCCGTATCAAATATGTACATCTCTTTGCCTTTTGCAACAACATCTGCTCCATTTTTATCCTGTCCAATCATAGCAGGATCCAGGGTTGCATTAATAAATGCCGCATAGGATGTTGTATTGATTGCCTGCGGATATGTAACTGTATTAACAGGAGTTCCCGATTCTGGCTGCAAATATTCCGTCATGTCCTGCCCGTTCTTTATTACTACGGCAGAAGCAGGCTGGTTTACCGGTGAATCCGCCACAGAAGCGCTTGTTACATATATATTGGCATCTCCAATATAGTTAAACTTATATTTCGGTGACGATACTCCTGCCGATAAAAGCGTATTTTCCGTAGGAAGTATGAGATAATTCTCCACATATTTGTTTGTGTAGCCCTTATTCTCCGCATCACCCTTTAAAAGGTAAAGCTCATTGAACTTTGTTGTCTCTGATACACGGTCAATCTCCGTAATCAACTCATCAATCTCATCCTGAATGTACTGACGGTCTGTCTCTGAATTTGTTCCGTTTGCCGCCTGTACGCAAAGCTCGTTCATTCTTTGGAGCATGTCCTGAATCTCTGCTAACGCACCCTCTGCCGTCTGTACGCAGGATACGCCGTCCTCGGCGTTGGTTGAAGCCTGAGTCAGACCTCTGATCTGCTTTCTCATCTTCTCGGAAATTGCAAGTCCTGCCGCATTGTCTGCTGCACGGTTAATCTTGTAACCTGATGAAAGTTTTTCTGTCGCGTGTGATGCTTCTCCTGTTGTAATTCCTAACATTCTGTTGGCGTTCATCGCCTGCATATTATGTTGTACTACCATACCTTTTTCCACGCCGGCTCCTTCCCGGCGCTTCCTCCTTTCGTCCCTTACATTTTAATTTTTTACTTTCCCTATAGTTTTCTTTGAAAGTAACCTTTTATATGTTCAATAATTATATCGGTATATTTTCTGCCAACTTTAGTTATTTTCTGAAAAATGTTAATTTATTATGTAATTATTTATATTGGTTAATAAATATACATAATTTTCCAACAATTTAAGCTTGCTTATTCCTTTTTCGTCACTGCCCTCTTGCCATACTCTTCTATTTTCATTAACAATCAACATCTCTGTCTTCATTTTTATTTCTTTTCTATAATTATAATATATATACATAAAAGATACAGAGGCATATTGTTTACCTCTGTATCCTTTATGTTATGTCGTATGATTATGTTTCATTCCAGTCACTAACCAAGGAGTGAAAGAATGCCCTGATTTGCCTGATTTGCCTGCGCAAGCATAGACTGACCTGCCTGCAAAAGTACATTATTGTTGGAATACGCAACCATTTCTTCTGCCATATCCGTATCACGGATTGCCGATTCTGCTGACGTTGTATTTTCTACAATGTTATCCAAATTCTTAATCGTATGCTCTAAACGGTTCTGTACGGCACCAATCATGGAACGCTGAGTGGACACTCTTTGCAGAGCTTGCGCAACCACGTCAATCGTATCTGTTGCCTTATCTCCTGTTTCATCTACAATGCCAATAAATTTTGAATGAATCTTTTCGATGCCAAGTCCTGCTGACGAAAGGCTTCTGATGTCCGCCGTAATCTTATTGGCACGGTCTGAGTCAGCGCCTACGTGCAGATCAAAGGTCAGATTGTTCGCTACATCCGAACCGTTCCCAATATTTACATATTCTGTAATTACTGGTTTTGCGGGTGTTGTAACAGCAGCTACTATCTGATCCTCCGGCGTCGCCTTTTCGTCTGAAAACAATCCGCCAAGATACCTGCCCTGGTCATCAAAATATTTGCCAAGCGCCATAGCTGATACTTCTTTACCGTCCGCATCATAAACCTGGGCATGTGACCGATTTTGCCTGATTGTTGTATCGTCAAACGGGAACGGATCGAGAACACCATCCTTATCCGGATCAAGTTTTAATTCTCCTGTAACTCTCGTTCCGGTTAAATCATCTATCAGGCGGTATCCCTTTGTAATGTCATTTGTAACCGTAAGAAACTGCGATACCTCCTGTCCCTTTGCGACGTGGACAACCGTACCTGTCTCATTATTATAAAAATATAAATCTCTTGCCGCATTAATTTGATTCGGCACCGTCGCATCATAAACCAAATCCACGGAATCCTTCGTTGCAGCTGCAGCATTTTCGGCATCAGCCGTTGCCTGATCTTTTGCTACCGTAGTATTGAGCGTAACCGCCATAAATCCCTTGTAATCAGCATTCACACCTGTTTTACCCTGATTCAGAAACGGCGTAATATCATCTCCGTTCTGCACCTTCTTTGCACTGATTGGCGAGTCCGAATCGGCTGTTGCAATCGCATCATCCACAAAAAAAATCGTATTTTGCCCAATATAATCCTGCTTTGTCACAGGCTCCCCGTTGCGGTTCGCATTTGGATTTGGTGTGTCAATTGTCTTATAGTCAATAATCCAGCTCTTATATGTTCCCTTATTTTCCTCATCACCCTTTAAAAGATAAATCTCATTAAATTTAGTCGTCTCGGAAACACGGTCAATTTCTGTTACAAGCTGATCAAGCTCGTCCTGAATGTACTGACGGTCGGTCTCGGAGTTTGTTCCGTTTGCCGCCTGTACACAAAGCTCATTCATTCTCTGAAGCATATCCTGAACTTCCGCAAGCGCTCCCTCTGCTGTCTGCACACAGGAAATGCCGTCCTCCGCATTGGATGATGCCTGCGTAAGACCTCTAATCTGTTTTCGCATTTTTTCAGAGATTGCAAGCCCTGCCGCGTCATCAGCCGCACGGTTCACTCTGTAACCGCTCGACAGTTTTTCCGTTGAGCTTGCATTCGCCTGTGCATTGATCCCAAGCATTCTGTTGGCATTCATTGCCTGTAGGTTGTGCTGTACTACCATATTTTATACCCTCCTTGTTCTATGAATGAAAATGCAATATTCCCACTTATAAGTTTTATATCGGTGTGCGTTTTCAGATAATTTATAGATTTACATATTTTTTTGAAATAATTCGTTAAAATAATGCAATAATTTCAGATTTTATTTTAATTAATTATCTACAGAACAATGTCATCTAAATTTATATTAAATGCCATTTTGCTATCCGGTATTCATCATTTGATTTTAATTTACGCAAAAATGTTTTTCATAAATTCTCAACATAACCTCTTAATTTTGTGTTAATTTAAGCATTTTTTAGTTATTTTCTGTAAATTTATTATTTTTCTTTCTATTACAGCCGATACAAATATAGAGTATTTATTATTTTTGTAAACTAAAGGAGGAAAACATTATGGTGATACAGCACAATATGCCAGCCATTAATGCCAACCGACAATTTGGAATTGTATCTGAAAAACTATCATCTTCCACTGAAAAGCTGTCATCAGGTTACAGCATAAACCGCAGCGCCGATAATGCTGCCGGATTATCCATTTCTGAAAAAATGCGAAAACAGATACGCGGTTTGAACAGAGCCGCTGAAAATATAGAAGACGGAATCAGCTATGCGCAGGTAGCTGACGGCGCATTGAATGAGGTACACGATATGCTGCAAAGAATCAATGAGCTTTCCGTGCAGGCTGCTAATGGAACAAATTCAGAAACAGACCGGGCACATATCAATAGTGAAGTACAACAGCTCAAGGCGGAAATGGAGCGTATTTTTGTTACGACTTCTTTTAATGAGAAACAGGTTTGGAAAGAGGATATTATTATAAATAAAGGAGTAATCGGGCAGGTGTCTGTACAGTCTACAACTGTAAACACGCCGAATTCGCAAAATTTGGTTATTAATAATGAGACATTTGGATTAATGCCGGCAAACCCACCTCGCCAAAGCAATGTTACCGATTATCATTATTTTTATAACAGCAGCAGCTCTTACATGATTCATGCGGATTCTGACGGTGTAAATCTGACATGGTCTGCTTATAACGGCACAACTTACAAAACCAAAACAATTGATTGGGATACGCTCCGGGAGAATGATTTTCAGTTTAATATTGGTGACTATTTTGAGAATAAAGACAGTAATGGAACCGCAATAACGGATCCGGATAAGCAGCTCCTTGATGCAAACGGTGACGCAAAGTACGACTTTAGCATATCCCTCGGTGTTGTGACCGGAGCAACAAATGAGCAGATTGCAAAAGCGATTAACGGAACTACTATGAGCTACCATGTAGGGTCTTCTACAACATTTGAGGATGAAAACGGAACCCTGAATTCTGCCGGACTTTCTGTTTATTCGCATTCCTTTGTTTACGCGGCAGCTTATGCCGACGCCGTACTTGCAAAAAATAAAGGCACTTCCGGATACGATTTCGAAACGCCTTCGGATATATTTATCGAACCTGTGAAGAATGCTTCCGGCGGAAATATGACAAAAATACCAAATGCAGGGGCAAGTTTGGACGCTGCGCGCAACTCCTCAGAGCATTGGCAGCTTGCCTTCACATCGGCGGGACTCGGTAACCTGACAGCAACCTCCTCACAGGTTTCCTACTATTCAAAAGACACCGATGCCCATCCGGTCCCGGAAAGAACCCCGTCTAGTGTTACATCCGTATCATGGGAAGGAACCGATGCAGGCGATCCGGCGAATAAAGATACCTATGACGGCGGACGGTTCTGGTCGCCCACTTACACCTATGAACGAAATCCGCAAACCGGCAAATATGACATAAAGCGTTGGCATGCTTCAACAATCCATAGAACAGTCGGAGACGGCTCTTTGGGAGATGTCATGCATACGCTTACCGGTGATAACGGCCTCTTATCAAAGAATATCACAAACAACGCTGCTACCGGAAACAAGGGCGCATCTGATAAGGGCGGATATATTTATATTACTTTTGATGTTACGGCAGATACGCCTTATGTATACGGAAAAGACAATGCCGGTAATGATCTGACATCCAATATTGTGGGCTCCTTTACGTTTCAATTAGAAGTAACTTCAAATGATACCGAACGGTCCATATTGGATAAGCTAAACACCGCATTTAATGACAATACTCTTTTTGATCTTAATTTTAATATGGGTAATAAAAATACATCCTATGTTTATAAGTCCGACCACAACGCATCAAGTATGCTAAAAAATGATTTTTTGCCGCAAGACAGTGTCGAGGATATTAACCTCAATATTCATAGCGGTTCCGAAACAACCGATAAAATCTATTTTGATTATGATTGTCTGCGGTTAAAAACACTTGGTTTGGAAGATACAAATGTCCTCACTGAGGAAAATGCACTCGCTGCCATCGATGAAATCAGCAGTGCACTTGAAATGATAAGCGCCCAGCGCTCTTTATTTGGAGCATACCAAAACCGCATGGAGCATGCTTATAATATTGATAAAAATTCAGCAGAAAACACACAGGCCGCAGAGTCACAGATCCGTGATACGGATATGGCAAAAGAGATGGTTCAGTACTCTAATCTCAATATCTTAGGACAGGCAGGACAGTCCATGCTTGCCCAGGCGAATCAAAAGAATCAGGGGATATTAACGTTGCTTGGATAAAAATGCACGTTGCTTTCCTTTCTCATAGCAAAATAAAAACGAGACTGCACATCTCGTTTTTATTTTATAAAAGTTCCTATTTCAACAACTCCATAACTGCTGCCGATGTCTGTCCCGACTGAACTTTCACGGCATCATCTGCCTCATTCAAAATATTTAAATTTGCCTGACGGATCATGTCCTCCGCCTTCGAAACGTCTAAAATACTGCTCCCTGCAGACAGGACATTTTCTTCTGCAATCTGTTTAATACGGCTTGACAATGTCAGCTCTGCTGCCTGTTCCGTTTCCTGTGTTTTCTGTTCCTTTGAACTGTCTTTTCTGCTCGCAGCAGGCTCCATCTGCCTCACATACGCAGCATTTCCTGTTTCCAAATTGTTGCTCACTAACATAACAATACTCCCTTCTGAATCTGCTATTAATAGTTACCTAATAAGCAGCTACTTCCCTGTAGAATAAATAGCTTCTTTTATATGTTTAGTATACGGTAGTTGACAGAAAATGTCAACATATTTTTGTAATTGTATGCACAATTTCTACAACACAGGAAAGCCCTGCTACCGTGTCCGTGTGCATAAAAAGAAATGAACCGGCAACGCGGTTCATTTCTTTTTATCCATAAGCTGAGGATCTACATCATTAATCCTGCTCATTGCTTTATAATATTGTGTCGCAGCCGCATTGCTGACCTTAATGGTTCTGATTTCTTTACGCTTGGCATTTACAGCAGACTGCATTGCCTGTTTCCCGCGCTGTTCTTGTGCTTCCACTGCAACGCTTTTATCTACCGCCATGCGTATCAAATCCTGCATTCTTTTCACTTTATCAGCATATGCCTTCGGATCTGCCTGCACTGCATCCCGTACACGTTCATAGGTACTTGTAAATCCGTCATCAAGTTTATTCAGCTCGTCAATCAGGGCACCCTTCTCATCCATTGTCTTATCATATTTTTCCATGTCAAAGGGCTGTTCCAATGCAATCGCAATCTGCCTTTTATCCAGCTCAAGTACCTGATCCAATACGTCTATTTTCTTTTCGAGACTTTCTATCATGATTTGTAAATAGTCTTCCGTCATATCCAATCCCTTTCTAAGCTCCTGAAAGTTTTGTTGCAGCCCCCGCTGATGCAGTGTACCCTGCCGTATTTCCACGTCCGCCTGCCACTCTCGCCTGTGCTGCAGGATTTGACTTATCGGAAGCGACCTTCTTCATGACTTCCTTCCAGTTGTCTCTCATGGAACGAATGTGCTTTAGCACTTCCTCCATAATTTCAGGGTCCTTCGCTATATTACATTCATGACATCTGCGGAGAAGATATACGTAAATCTTTTCGAATTCTTCCCATATCGGATATTTTTTATCCAACGTATCCCTGAAATTCTGTATAATGTTTTCTACCCTTACAATATTCTCGTGTGCCTTTGCCGGATTTTTATTTTCCATCGCTACAATTGCAATATTTCCAAATTTTATTGCGCCTTCATAAAGCATAAGCGTAAGTTCTGCCGGAGAAGCGGTCATAATTTTGGCATTTTGATATTGCGCATATCCGTTTTGTTTCAGCATTCGCTAATCCCTCTTTCTTTATATTCCACCCTATACTGTCTGTTTATTAGTTGCCAAGCATGCTTGACACGATGCTCTGATTTGACTGAAGCTTAGAAAGCGCCGTTTCCATCTTGGAAAATTTATCATACCATCTGTCTTCGTAGTCACTGAGCTTCTTCTCAGCCTCCTTAATCTTCTTGGTATAATTGTCGTAGTCTTTCTTCATCTGCTTGTCGTTATATACCTTGTAGATACTGCTGTAGTCTGACGTCGTACTCATGGACTTATCCAATGCGCCATACAGATTTTTACACAGTCCTGCAAAGAAATCTGCGGTTCCATCCGGATCCTCACGCAATGCTTTCTTGAGAAGATCCTCTTCATCAGACACATTCTCATCATCCGGATCCCCGTCAATATGATAAGCATGATGCTCATTGTCTTTCGCCTTGAAGTATCCTAAAGTCTTAATACCAAATTCCGAGAGATACCGTTTCTTTCCATTTACTTCACATCCGGCAAGCATTGTATTGGTAAGCGCGTTCATAACCGAACTCAGCTGCGAATCCTTACGTAAGAGAGCTCCTTTTATTGTATTCTCCCAAGTCTCAACCTCTTCGTCCGTCATCGCCTCTTTATCTTCAGCCGAAAGCATCGTATACTTTCTTGCCGAGTCGGCATTGTAGAGCTTATCCATTTCATTAATCAAATCATTGTACTCTGCAAAGAAATCTTTAATTACATTGTATGTAGCATCAACATCCGTTGCGGTATTGATTGTAATCTCTTCATCGTCGGCTGTCTTGCCAAGTACACTGATATTCAAACCATTTATCATAAAATTATTTGAACTTGATACATACTCCGCACCATTCAATTCGATCTTTGCATCTTCAGCCGCAATCTTTGTCGCCTTGGAACCGTCTGCCATTGCAACGGAAGTGTCTAGTCCCAGCAAAGCAAGCGCATTTCCCATCGGCGCACCGTCAGAAGGAGAAGTCGGAAGATTCTTGATTGTAAATTCATTCTCAGTACCGGTTCCTTTCGAACTAATATAGAACCTCTGGTGTGTTTCATCAAAGCTTGCATTTACACCCGCCTCATTCAGCTTTCCAACAAAATCCTGAATGGTCATATCTTCCGTAAATTTAATCTCTGTCGTCTTGTCTATATTTTCGCCGCCCTCGGCTATAATTGTATCTCCTGCAGCATTCTGGTATTTATCACCTTTTTTAAGCGTAACCTTTGCCGTAACACTGATGCTCTGTCCTATTAAATCCTTGCTGACGCCTGCAAGTTTCGTTGTACCGGCATATTTTGCATTGGGGTCAAGTTTCCCGCCTGTTAAATATCCTGACTTAGCGATATTCTTTATTTTTAAAGTCTGTGTACCGTTTACCGCATTAGAGCCCGCAGAAATCGTCGCCTTTGTCGTATCTGAAACAGTTGTTTTCTTTGACTTAAATGAACTGCTCATACGCAGCTTTGAAAGTGTACCGCTGTAAAGATTATAAATCTTTGTGTTCAGATCCTGCCATGCATTCTGCTTCCATTCCAGCTTCTTCTGTTCATTTTTAAGGTCATCAACCTTTGTCTGCTTTGCTGCAACAAGCTGTTGTATAATGCTCTCCGTATCCATTCCCGAATACATACCGGTTATTCTCATTCTATCTGACATAATTCAATCCCAATCCTTTCTTTATTCAATATAGTTTTTTATATGTTTAGAGCTTTTCGTCCATAAGCACCCCTGCAAGCTCCATGCATTTCGCAATCATGTCCAGCGTCTTCTCGGGAGGAAACTCCCTGATAACTTCCTTTGTCTCCCTGTCTATCAGTTTGATTGTCACGCGGTCAGTCTTGTCATGAATACCGAACTTTACCTCCGAATTCGGCAGCTGGGCATTCATTTTTCCAATCGCCTTTTTAATTTTTTCATGCTCGGCAGATTTCTTTTCCTCCGCGGTACGCGTATCATTCCTGTTCGTCTTGCAGCTCTGATTACCATTTTCCTGTACCAGTGTGTTTTCACCCTCCGTGGTCTCCACACGTACTGTATTGTCTGCATCTGGCTGTATTACAGGTTTTGCCGTGCTCACAGGCTTTGACGCGCTGCTCACGGACACTGCCGCAGACGTACCAGCCGCCGCTCCCACTGCCGCTGAGCTGTTCATTGCTTCTATATACATGCTTTTTCACCTCCATGTTTCTTTGCATATATGCATATTTCTATAAGTTCAGTTATAGTGTATATCGGTAATAAAACAAAAAATGTTTATAGGGTCTATAAACATTTTCTGTAATATTTTGTAGTCGTTTTGTGCTTTTACGGAGATTAAAATAAGTTTGCAAGCTGTTCTACGGATGCCGTATTATTCGCAGCCTCTTTATTTGCCTCCTGAATCTGCAGATATACTTCTTTGCGGTATACCGGTACCTGCTTCGGAGCTGAAATACCGATTTTTACCTGCTCTCCCTTTATGTCGAGCACCGTGATCTCTATGTCGTTATTAATCATTAATGCCTCGCCTTTTTTTCTTGATAGTGCCAACATAATTATTCACCTGCCTTCTTTGCCTTTAGCTTGTCATAGATTGCGTACTTGATGCTGTATGCGTCGTCATCACTGATGAGCTGTACCGCTTTACGCTCCTCTACATTTACAATAATCGGCGCCTTTAGATTCACGGTTGTCTGCGTAATGTCTTTTGGAACAGTCACTGTCACCAACATCAGCAGATTCTCCGGAACAAGGTCCTCTCCTAACGGCTTCAAAAGCTCTCTGTCAAACATCGGTATATACTCGTTCACCACAAGGTTCGGGTCCATTACCGGCATTGCAAAGTTCGGTTCGTCCAACGACTGGAGCCACTTAATGCTAGACTCTGAACCCTTCTCAAGGTTAAAAATCAGGGTAAAGTCTTTTAAGTCGGGAAAGCCCAATATTCCATGCTCAAAGCGGATAATTTTGTCATCCTCTATGGCAATCTTTCCAAATGCGTTCGTGTTTACTTCTACCATATTAATCTCCCTATTTATGCTATTTATCTGATATAGTCAAGCAACGAGGTCTGCATTACATAGCTGATTGATGAAAGCGCTGCCTCGTAAGTCATTTTTACGCTTCCAAGCTGCACTGTAAGTTCAGCGTAGTCCGCATCCTCATTCTCGCTGACAAGCTCCTTATAGTTCGTCTGCTGCGTGCCTAAACGATTCTGAATGAGCGTCAGACGGCTTCCCCTTGAACCGCAGTTAGTTGTTGCAGTATTTACATTTTCAATATATCCGTCAAAAACAGTCAGAAGCTCTTTTAAACGTGATGTCACTTTATCTCTAGAGTAGGTTTCCGCCTTTTCAAGCGCCGCCTTTTGCAGTTCAAGCTGTTTTAAATCGTCCCCTGTATACTTGCCTGAATCGATTAACTCCTTAACTTTGTTCAAATTATCCTTAATAACGCTTTCATCATCAACCATTCTTTTCAATTCTTCAACATCTCTGCCAATGTCATGCGTAAACAGCTCATCCGCTGTCGTATTGACCCGAATTGTCTGATTGTTTCCGATGTCATATTCAATAATCTGCTTGCCGCTTGCCGTAGGATCTGCAAGGAAGTTCTCATTATACTTTAACCAGCGGTCCTGTGTTTCATGCTTGCGTTCTGTATAGAAATAGTGTACCGGATCAAGGTCATTTTTCTTCCAATTTGTCTTCTCATAGCTGATGCGGATTTCCGTATCATGCGTAAGTTCCGATACGGACTGCTTTACATTCTTTCCGAGAAGCAGCTCTCCCGTACTTGCAATATATACAACTGCATCCGGGTCATTTACCACAGTCATGTATGCCTCTTCCGTACCGCTTGAGAAGAATTGAATATCCTTTGAGAGCTTATTTGGCGGCACCGAATCATCATAAACCGGATTAATGCTGTAGATTGTTGTACCGTTTGCACTGTTAAAATCGCCGAATTCAAACTTCACGTCAGGCTCATAAAGTGTTCTTGCCGGATCATTAGGGTCTTTTACAATCTCCATGAGCGGTTCACCCGTGTTGGGGTCAAACTGCGGTCTGCCATTCGCATCTACCGTCTGCGTCATCTGCTCCTTCACAACATCTGTATTCTCATATGCAAGACGGAAACGGTAAATCTCATTCGTAGTGACATCATACTCGGAGGTATCCATTATATAATCGCCTGTATTCGGATCTTTGGAATTGAAATTTCCCTCGTTGAGTTCTTTTAAACATCCTGATCCAACATAAGTCATTTTATTAATGTCAAGATTTGTGAACTGTTCCGTAATTTTATAATTTTCTGTTTTATCAGCGATAAATGCCAAAGGAAGGTCTGTTCTATATCCCGTAAAGAGACTTCTGCCTGCACTGTCCGCATTTCCTACAGAATAGATTTCCTGCGCAAGGCTTAAAAGCTGCTTAACGGTCGCTCCAATATCTTTATTATCCTGATACTCATTAATTGCCTGATTAATTAACTCACGCATGCCGCTCTCTCCGCCGAGTGCCGTAAATACCGTGGAAATAGCCTTATCCGTCAAATCAAGCCAGCTTTGTGCATCTTTCGCATTCCTGTCATGATACTGATCAATCTTGTCAAGTGACGCATTGAGCTTCAATGCACGAATTGCCGTTACGGGATCATCAGAGGGACGTGTAATCTTCTTTCCGGTCGCCATCTGATTTGTGAGCTTCTCCTGATACCTTTTATTTACATTCAGATTTCTGATGGATGTATTCTGCATCATTTTTGTGGTAATTCTCATTGCCATATCTGTTTACCCCCTGTTTTTATACTCCGGTTGCATTTATCAGTCTGTCATAGCAGTCGTTTAATACGGAAATCATTTTACTTGCAAGGTTATATGCATTCTGAAACTTAATCATGTTTGCGCCTTCCTCGTCCTCGTCAACGCCGCTGATAGAAAAACGGTTGTTCGCAATCGATTCCTCGATGTTTTCATAGAGATTTTGGAAACTGTTCGCACTTGCCGCATTCAAACCTGCGTCTCCTAAAAGACATTCCAAAAATTCTCTTGCAGAACAGCCTCTAAATGTCATCTTTTCTTTATTTTCCGCCAAGTCAAACAGGCTCTCTATAATATCATATTTTGCCGAACCGTCTGTCTCAACAGTATGTGTTGCAAGCTTACTGGGGTCTTTCGCAATTGCCTGCAATACGTTAAAGTTTCCTGCCGTAAGCATAAAGTAACCTGACTGTGATGCGGAATTATACGAACTTGCCCCAATTTTGACATCCATAGCATACTGTGTGTTATCCGTTGCATTGGTTCCCGTAAAGAAAATGTCGCTGCTGCTCGGATCCCCATTAACATCCGTTGCACCTTCCGTGCCGTATATTTTGTTAAAGCTGTACGCATAGTCACGTACCCACTCGTTCATCTGCTCTAAATAGTACGGAATACCCTGATAATTTACCTTATCGCTTACCGACGCACTCTGTTTAATCAAATCCTTCGTAATTGCTACGGGATTTCTTGTCTTATCCTCCGATAAATTGAAGGTATAGTAGCAGTCGCCGTTATCATCCAGCCTAAAATCAAAATCCGTATAATAATAGTATTCGCCGCCAAGTTTGATACGTCCGTCCGTCAGCGGAAGCGTTGACTTCGACATGCTCTTGAGATAGTCGTCCGTAACCTTAACCGTAACGCTCTTCTCCTTCGTGTCGACCGCCGTTACCTTTCCGGTGAATGCTTCGTAGTTGTTTCCGTCTCTTACTTCAAAGAGTCCCTTGAGCTGTCCGCCGGTAGTCTTTCCGCAGACACCTAAATCTTCCTTTGTATCTGTCCAACGAATATCGTGCAGTCCGTCTATATCATTCTGATTTACTTTCTGCCAGGTCTTTCTCGGAACACACTCAAGCTGTCTGTAATTATATTTATTAACAAGAAGCTGTCCGCCGCAGATTTTTACGGTATAATCGTTGAGTCCCGTAGGATTTCCGTGCGCGTCAAGCACCGGCTTCTCCTCGCACTCAACATCAATCACTGAGGAAAGCTCATCAATCAGCAAATCGCGCTTATCACGAAGATCGTTCGCAATGCCGACTCCGCTGACTTCAATCGTGTTAATCTGCTTATTTAACGATGCGATTTGCTGTGACAGACTGTTAATCTGATCTGTTTTAATCTTAATTTCATCATTTACATCCTTCTGCATCTTTTGGAAGTTGTTGTATATAATGTTAAAATATTCACAGAGATTTTCTGCCGATCCGATAAAATCCAAAGCGTGATTTTTTTGGTCCGTACTGGTCTGTAATGTGGACAGCAGCGCCTGAAATTCACTGAAGATTTTGGTAAACCCTTTTACCTCGTTTGTTCCTTCCACGTCCTTTAAATATTCTTCAATAATCGAACAATAATACTGCTTTTTGTCCGCCTCTCCAAGCTTTGAGCTGTTCGTCCAGTATTTCTCGTCATAGAAGATGTCACGCACACGCTCTGCGCCGAGTATATCAACACCTGCCCCCACACAGCCATAGGTCTGGAAAAACTGCATTGCCTCTGCTGCCGTCTGATTTACCTGCTGCCTTGAGTATCCTTTTGTCTGAATGTTTGCAATATTGTTGGCGGTAGTATTCAAGGATGCGTTGGATGCTACCAAACCTGTGTACGATGTATTTAATCCTAAAAATGTAGATGGCATGAATTATTCCCCTTTCGTTTATGCTCCTACACTGATCAGTGTGTCAAGCATATCGTTGATTACCGTAATATATCTGCTTGCCGCGTTGTACGCATTCTGATACATAATCATATGCTCCAATTCCTCATCTGAAGAAACGCCGATAACCGTCTGACGGTCATTGTCCGCATTCTCAACCGCAAGCTGCTGATACTCGGAAAGCTCATAGAATATGTAACCTGAGTTTGACACCTGTGATACAAGATCCGTATAGCAGTCCTCAAATGTACTTGGAGCCGTCGCGTTTGGATTCAGGAACAGCACATTACTCTGAAATGCCTTAATCATATCCGCTGCAATGTTGTAATCCACCGATTCGTCTTCCTGCTTAAATCCAAGCAGTGACGGCATCTGAACCAATTTTTCATTGATTTTCAAATTCATACAGCTGTAAAGCGAATACGGACTGTCGGCATCCTCCTCGTTATACTTCCAAAACGTATGCGGAACCGGCTTACCGTCCTCATCATAAATCTGTACAAGCTTAGCGCCCTGAGCAAGAAGCTCCTTCTCCTCCGCAGTCGTAAGCACCACCTTTTCGTAAGCAGGCGTCTCATTCTTCAGGAAAAGCTGCATCGGCGTACCGTCATCATTTAAAAGATAGCCGCTTGCGGGATTAACCATCGCCGTATCGGCAAGAACCTGATTGACGATTGTCACTACCGAATGGATGATATTGTCAAACTCCGCCTGAATATTCATTACACAAGAGTTTTTAATGTGCTCGTTATAATATTTCAGTCCCTGATTCTCATTATACTGACCTTCGCTAATTCCAAGCGCCTTCAGCTTTTGGTCGCTGCATGTGCCGACTGCCAAATCCGTATAATTTGCGGCATGGTCGCCTCTTGCAAGCAAGAGCGCCCGAAGCGAACCAACGTCCGTATCTCTCTTTGTAGAAATTTCCTCTGTCAGGTCAAATACTTGTGCGGAAGAATAATCCGCAACTTTATTCCCTTTTTCGTCCGTACCATATCTGACATTCTGGGGCCAATAAGGAGTCGCAAAGCCTGTGTCTTCGTCAACAAGCATTCCCATCTCAAAGACACCCGTTCTCGTGATAAAGTCATTGTGATTAAAGCGGACCGTCACGATACCGTTGCTTTCTTCCTCATAGGATATATTTCCATAGCCGGAAAGCTGGTCAATCAGCAAATCGCGCTTGTCGCGCAGGTCATTTGCATTCTCGACGCCTCCGGTCTCTATTTTCGTTATTTGTCTGTTCAGCTCATGGATCTGCCTTCCGATTGCATTAATTTCTTTTACGGAATTGACGACCTGTTTGTTTAAATTTTCCTGCTCTTGCATCAGAGAGGTATAAACTGCCGTCGCATTTTCCACAAAACTTGCCGCTTTGGATACTAACAGCGAAATGTACGTATTATCGTTTGGCGATGTTGAAAGCTGCTCAAGCGCTGTCCACAGTCCATCCAAGGAGCCCTTGAACGCCTTTCCGTCCAACTCGCCTAAAATATCTTCGATTTCCGTCATTGCTGCATATGATTTTTGATAATATTCATACCGGCCCGTCTCGTTACGATATTTCGCATCGAGAAACGCGTCCCTGACATGGCGGCACTCGGCATACTTAACGCCGTCTCCTACCTGCAGTCTTTTGCCGGCAGCGCTTGTCGCGCTGTTTGTATACGTGGTATCGGTATTTGCCACCTGCTGGCGGACATAACCGGGGGTATTTAGATTTGAAAGATTATGCGAAACCGTATTCAACGCATTCTGCGATGTTCTCAGTCCGCTGTCACCTATATATAATGCTCCAAATAAAGACATGGCATCTCACCTCGTGTTTCGTCGTTATTGTTTCGCGTCGAAACCACCATGAAAGATACCAAGCACTTCTCCGTTCGTGTATGCGTCTCTTGTATAATTGGCTGTTTGCGGCGCAGACTTCATAGCTCTTATCATGTTCAGATTGAAATCCACCATATCAAGTTTATCTGCTAAAAGAAGTTGGTTTTTATCATTTAACAGTCTCAGCTTTTCTGTGGTTTCCTTCAAACGTTCATGAATGTCCTTCAGCTTCTTCTGCTGTTCGGGCATTTTTTCGAGCATCTGAATCAGGTCTATGAGTTTCAATGTTTCAACATCCCTGTTTACTACGTTGGCAACGTCAGCCAGAACTTTTATTCTCTGCTTCTCCATCCCTTGGATTCTGCCTACGATTACCTGTTCATCCTCCGTGATCCTTGACAGGCCCTCTACATCTCCCTTAATAATTGTGGGAGTTTTTTCCTCGGCAAGGACTACGAGCTTTTCATACTCTGTGTTTTCCTTGTCGAGCACGTCAATCAAGTTTTCTAATAAGCTAGCCACCTATTGCTTGAATCCTCCCTTAAAATAATCCGCCATACTTTTCTAACAGTTTTCCTGCGAAATCGTCAGCGTCCACCTCGTAAGTGTCATTGTCAATCTGCTGCTTTAAAGAACTTACTAAATCCTCTCTTACATCAGGCACATTCGCTACTGCCTGCTTCGCTATGGCGGTGTCCATTGCGGTTGATGATAAGATAAGCTGGTCACGGAACGATGAAGACGCTGTTTTCTTCTCCTCCGCCTTGTTGAGCTTCTTTGTTCCGTAAATCTGTTGTATTTGATTGTAAGCATCTATACGCATATAAGACTCCTCCTTTCTTATTTAACGTACCGAAATGGTTCAAACTATTTGTTTTTATATCTAGTTTATCGGTTATTTTTTTATTTACTTTATAGTTTTTGCAAAATTTGTTTGAGCATGCGCACGCGGTTAAACGGAAATTCAAAATAATATCCGTCCGCAAAATCACTTGTTTTTTTGATAATCTCCACAGCAATCTCGATTCCGACCGCCTCCCCTTCCTCGCGCCCGGCATGCTCGGGATAGCGCTGTATGATTTCGTCGGAGACTTCCACGCCCGCAATCTCATTTTTCATAAAAAGCGCATTATTTCTGTTAATTAACGGCATAATACCGCACAAAATGCGCGCTCCTGTCTCATTCTTGATCCTGCGTACACGCGCTGCCGCTTCTTCCGTAAAAACCGGCTGTGTCAGAAAAAAAGACGCGCCTGCCGCCATTTTTTTGTGCACACGTGCAGTCTCTGCATCAAGATTTTTCCTTCCTTGATTAATCGCGCCTCCATACGTAAGCGGCGCCTGCGCAAAGTTTTCCTCATTCATGCCGTGTACAATATTCATAAGTCCCACCGAATCAAAATTAAAAACCGCCTTCGTCGTCTGTCGGATTAATGTCGGCACGGGGTCACCCGTTATAATAAGAAAATTATGAATATCATTGATGTGGGCGCCCAAAAAAACGGAACGCATTGCAATTGCATTTTTATCGCGGCAGCAGATATGCGGCATAACGCACATGCCCGTCTCGCGGTGCACCTTCTGCGCCATCAGTACGGAATCAACTCTTGTACGTCCCGAAGGTGAATCGGGAAAGGTCAGCACGTCAACGCCCAAATCCGCCAAAAAATGCGCTGCGTCAAGCACCCGTTCATCATCAGCGTTTGCGGGCGGTGCAAGCTCCACCGCAATCAGTTTCTCTCCCATCGGTTTATTTTTGAAAAATGCATTGTCCGTCACATGCAGCGTTTTCGCCTGCGGCTTCGCACATTCACTCTTACGTGTTTTCGGAGTCTGCGCAAGCTGCTGTGCCAAAAGCCCGATATACGCGGGCGTTGTTCCGCAGCAGCCTCCTGCAATATCCACGCCAAACCGACTGCAAAGTCCTGCCTCCTTGTACGCAAAATAGTCCGATTGGTCCTGAAAGCAAATCCGGTTGCGCACGCGCTTTGGATAACCCGCATTCGGAAGTGCAATCAAGGGCTTTCCGCGGAGAAGCGCCTGGTCAATTCCGCCGATTATCTGCTCCATGTGCGCAGGTCCTACACCACAGTTTAAGCCCACCGCATCAATCGCATCACATTCCGCCGCCTGCGCCAAAAGCCGTTTTGCACTCATTCCGCCTGCACTGTAGCCAAACTGATTGACGCTAAACTGTACCATAATAAAAAGCGCCCTGCTCTCCCGCCGGGCATCTGCTTTCAATTTTGTGATGGCAGGAAGAATCTGCGCAAGCTCAGGAAAGGTTTCAAAATTAAGAATGTCAATTCCGGCATCCACAAAGTTTCTTCCTATTATATAATATTCTCTTTCTGCATCCTCTGCTTTATAACACGCATCAAGCGGTATCGGTCCAATATCTCCGGCAATAAAACAGTCATTTTCATTGCCGCAGTTTCGCACGGCAATCCTGGCAAAGTGCACGGCATGGTTGATATTTTCCAAAACCGCATCCAAATCCGCCCCCAAGAGAACCGTATTGGATGCAAAGGTGTTTGTGCGGATCAGCATCGCTCCTGCCATCCGGTATTCCTCATGGATTTTAACAACTCTTTGCCAAATCGTCTCGTCCTGACTAATGTTTGCAAGCTCCGGCATATCATTCGTTTGGTACTTGTCCGCATAATACGTCCCAAATGAACCGTCTGTTATGAGGCGGTCTTTTTTGAGAAATGATGTGAGGCAATGCTCTGTCTGTTTTTTCATTTGTTTCTCCATATCTTGTTATTTTTTTATCAAATGCGACTGCATAATCTGACGCACGGTCCTGAAAATATAGGGCTTCAATGTTTCTATCGGGACCGGCTCTTCTATCAGCACTGCATTATAACAGGTCGCACTGACAAGCTCGATAATCATATAGACCATGATTTCGGGATTTTCATACGTATCATTATCCCCCTGAAACACCGCGTCATAGATGTCATAACAGTCTGCGCCATCTGCCGTAAATACATTTTTGAACATTCCCCAGTCCAACTTTTTCGAGATAAACCGCAAAAGCGTCTTATCCTCCGCAAACTGGTTAATAATATTGTCCGCAAGAAAAACCACCTTTTCCTCATAGACGGCATCCTCTTCAAACTTCGAAAAGTCCTGCTTTTGCAGCGCCTCATCCGCCCTTCGGAATACCTCGCTTGCCTTGTGCGCAATCAGCTTGTTGCGAATATCATACTTATCTTTAAAATAAAGATAAAAGGTTCCCTTTGCCACACCTGCGCTCTCTACAATGTTCGATATGGATGTATTATGGATTCCGCGGCTTGTAAAAAGACCAAATGCCGTCTCGAGCAGGGAGGTTCTTTTTTGCTGTTTATTTTTATCAATTTTTCCCATTATTTACCATCCGATTTATCTGATAATCTGAGACCAGTCGCTGATTCCGATCACTGCTTTTGCCCACGCATCATATACGGTCTCATTTACTGTTCCAAGGCTGTCATAGACTACTTGGGACTGTCCGCTGAGTCTTGTGTCAATCGTGGGTTCACTGAGCGCGAGCAGATAGATAATCTCTTCAACAAACGGGTTTCGCTTTGCCGCCATATATGCGGCAAATATGGTTGCAGCCTGAACTTCCGGTCCCTGTGCATTTACAATGCCGATTTCACTCAAAATCACGTGCCGGACATTACCTGAGGGGCTTAGCATCTCCGGGCGCTGCAAATAGTCCGTGAACAGTGACAGGTTTTGAAAGCTTACCATTTTCCCCGACGCAATCTGCTCCGCCATGTAAGCGCCGTTTCTGCATTCTGACATATCCCAAAATTTCGCATATGTAAGCGGCACCGGATAGGGATGCTGCGCCACGCCCCAGTCAATATTTCCCTCGCTTGCAATCAACGCGTTAAAACGTGCAAGAAAATCTTTTCCATCCATATATTCATAGTATTCCTTATGCCCCGCACGACGGTTTCTGTCCCAGTTTTGGTCAATGCAGATAAACACGCGTGCATTGGCATTCTGACTCTTAATTGCATTATATGATACGCGGAATGCCTGCGCATACTCCCTGACATACATATCCCAATCCGTCCACATCATATAATTCCACGTACGCATGTTCACCTCATTTCCAATAATAAAGTTTTCAAGCGTTGCACTCAGCGCACAGAGTTTCAATTCCGAAGTTATCGCTTCAATTCCCGCAGGCTCGGAAGCGTTGAGCATATAATATCTGGGTGTTACGGGATGAGAATCCATCGCCACTGTTTCCGCCCGCGCATACGGGTTGGTAATTATCTGATTAGAACCTGTGTTCATTACCTGAACCGTCGTGTACTTTCCGGCAAGAACACCGCTGATATTTCCGGAGAGATTCAAATTGCAAAATTCCTTCCCCTGCTCAGATTTCAGCGGTCTTACAGAACGCTCTTTTGTATAAATGGCAAGAAGCTCGGGATTTGCAATATACTGCGGATGCGCAATCAGCACATTCTGACCGCCTGATTTTACAGCAAGTCCAAGCTTTGTGTAGAGCCGCGCCTCGGTAAAAGACAGCGTAAAAGATGGCGTCAGCGATACCGGCGCAGAAGCGACAGGCACTGCCGCAGGCGATACCGCATACTCACTTGGCTGCAGCTCAAACAGGTAAAGCATTCCATCATCGCTTAGCGGCGGCGCGGGCAATACGGCGGTGTATGCGATTGTAGTTTTGTCGGAAAGCCGACTTGACGCGGATACCGCAAACGACGTGCTCATTTCTCCTTCTGCATATACACGCGCATCCGAACCGATGCCTAACAACAATGCCAGCAACAGCAGCGCTGCACCGACAGCAATTCTTTTTTTCCTGTATTTTCTGATTGTCAATTTCATTCTCTTTCCTCATGCCTTCCAAAATTTGCCGAAAATAAATGTTTTAATGCCCCGCAGCTTTTGGGGTGAACGTTAGCATTATATCAGATTTTTATCAGTAGTTGCAATAGATTTGCGGAATAACGGACAGGAATATTTTTCATATTTTTATTTTTCCTTATCCAATTCTGTGATATACTGTAAAATAAGTGACTATGCAGCATAAAAAACAGAAATGGCATTTAAAACACAATATTTTTAATACAGGAGTGTAATAAACCTTGAACTATTTAAAACAATTTTTAATCATCCTCTCGATTTCCTTTATCGGTGAAATCTTAAAAGCAGCGCTGCCTTTACCGGTGCCGGCAAGCATTTACGGCATGGCAATTTTATTTGCGTGCCTTGCAACGGGCATTATCAGGCTTGAAGCAGTACGTGACGCGGGAAAATTTCTGATTGAGACAATGCCGGTGATGTTTATTCCGGCGGGCGTGGGGCTTATGGCGTCGTGGAACGTTCTGCAGCCGATGCTTGTGCCTGTCGCGATCATCACGGTTGTTGTGCTTATCGCGGTCATGGCGGTGAGCGGCCGCGTGTCGCAGGCGATTATCAGACATGGAAAGGACAAAAACAATGAATGAATTGATGCAGACTTCTATTTTTGCGGGCGCGACAATCAGCCTGCTCGCGTATATGTTTGGCGCATGGCTCAAAAAGAAATTTCACAGCGGTTTCTTTAACCCGCTTCTCATTTCCATTGCAGTCACAATCATTGTGCTTTTGGCAGCACATGTGGATTACGACACCTACAATATGGGCGCAAAATATATCAGCTGGTTTCTGACGCCTGCCACGGTTTGTCTCGCAATCCCGCTCTACGAGCAGCTTACGCTGTTAAAGAAAAATCTCGCCGCGGTTGCTGCGGGCATTGTATCCGGCGTGCTGACAAGTCTTGTTGCGGTACTGCTGTTAGCGCTGCTGTTTGGACTAAACCAGCAGGAATTCGTGACGTTTCTGCCAAAGTCCATTACAACGGCAATCGGAATGAGCGTTTCCGAAGAGCTTGGCGGATATGTTAATATTACCGTTTTGGTTATCGTGGTAACAGGAGTTTTGGGAAATATTCTTGCCGAACCGGTCCTGAAGCTGTTTCGCATTCAGGAACCGATTGCAAAAGGGCTTGCACTTGGTTCCTCCGCACATGCAATCGGCACCGCAAAGGCAATGGAGCTTGGCGAAATCGAAGGCGCCATGAGCAGCCTTTCCATTGCGGTAGCAGGTATTTTAACGGTTTTCGGCGCTTCTGTCTTTTCGTGGATTTATTCGGTACTCTGAGTAATCTGCACGTGTGCTTTTCGATCCGGAAGCTGTACCAGTATGATTGCAGCAAACGCCAGTACGCATCCTAAAATTTCCCTTGCCGAGAGCGCCTGATCCAAAATCAGCCACCCGGCAAGCACGGATACCACGGATTCCAAACTCAAAATCAAAGACGCCACCGTCGGGTTCATGCCTTTTTGACCGATAATCTGAAAGGTGTATGCCACGCCGCTTGAGAACACGCCTGCATATAAAATCGGAACGCCTGCCGCGGCAATATTGTGCATATTGGGCGTTTCAAATATCAGTGCAGACAACGTTGACAGCACAGCGCACACCAAAAACTGAATGCACGAAAGCTTTACACCGTCCGTTTTGGGCGAAAAATGATCAATGGAAAGGATATGAAAGGTAAAGCAGACCGCGCAGGCAAACACAAGACTATCGCCCAGCTCTAACCGAAACTCTCCTTTGGTGATACACAAAAGGTACATGCCAAGCGTGGCAAGCATGACTGCGGTCCACACTTTTAACCCTGCCTTTTTATGCAGAAAAATGCCGAATATCGGCACAAGCACCATGTACATCGCCGTGATAAATCCGGCTTTTCCAACCGTCGTGTATTTTACGCCAAACTGCTGCAGGCTGCTCGCTACAAAGAGGCAGATGCCGCAGCATATGCCTCCGATCCACAACGTATGTTTGTTTATGACACTTGTGTCATTTTTTTGTTTTCTTTTGTCTGTCACGGCAATGTACGGTATTAGCACAAAAAATGCAAGAATATTGCGCGATGCCGTAAAGGTAAACGGCTCAACATAATCCATTCCGACGCTTTGGGCGATAAATCCCAACCCCCAAATCACTGCTGTCAGAAACAAAATCAATGACTGCCGCAATACAAATCTGTTCATTTTTTCAATTTTCTCCTCATGTATTTCAATTCAACGCGCTTTTCAAAACTTCATAATTTTCCCGCATTGCTTTCAGATACGTAAATCCATCCTGAATCTCTTTAGCAGTCACTGACTGTAAAGAATTAACGGTTTGTATCTGCTGATTTTTACCGTGTGTATTCTCCCGAATAATTTCGGCGATTTTCTGATCCGACCCTTCAATTGTCAATATGGTGTGAAGCCCAAGCTCATCGACTTTTCCCGAAAGGAACGTAACCGTCTCAAAGCTTGCGTCGGTTTCGGTGCTGCAGCCGGCAAAAGCCGCGTAATAATTAATCCCGTAATCCTCCGTCAGATAACGGAACGGAAAACGGTCGCCGAATAAAATCGTTTTCTTTTCGGACTGCTTTACCGCGTCCGCATATTCCCTGTCAAGCGCGTTCAGGGATTCGATATAAGCCGCCGCATTCGCCGCATATTCCTGCGCGTGTTCCGCGTCAAGCTCCTGAAGCGTTTCTGAAAGCGCTCCTGTCAGGTACGCAGCATTTTTCAATGAAAGCCAAACATGCTCGTCGTACTCCGTTTCTTCATGTTCCGCCTCTTCATAGCATTGCATCCCCTCGACAAGCTCTTCCTCTTTCACCATACCGCCGAGTAAATCCATCAGATTTACAACGCGCATATCCTTATTGACCGCACCCTTTAAGGCGTCCTCCACCCATGTATCCGACTCGCCGCCGACATACACAAACATATCCGCCGATGAAATGCGCGCAATACTCTCCGCAGTCGGCTGATAGCTGTGCAAATCACCGCCCTTGTCAAGCAAAAGCATCAGCGAAAAAGAATCGGCATTTTCACCGATAATCTCGCGAAGCCAGTCATACTGCGGAAACGTTGTGCAGACAATGCTGTACTTCGCCGTGTCCGTACCGTTTGTACTGCTGCATCCTGTCATCCCTGCCGCGCACAGCATTACACACAGCAGCAATGACAGGCGCCATAACCAAGATCTGTTTTTCTGCATATTCTTTTCACAACCGCGCCCCTTATTCAGAAAGCGCTTCCTTCCATTCTTTCATAATATCCTCGCAGGCGTACGCGTCCATATCGTCAACCGCCTTGCGCATCTTATTATAATATTCCGAATGCACCCCGTCAAGCTTGTAGACGCCGAGTCTGTGAACCGCCTCCTCAAGCAAGTCCATATCAAGCTCCTCAATCGCGTTTTCAATTTCCGAAAATACTTCGAATAAAATGTCCTGCGTCAGTTCCTCCGTCGCTTCGTTTTTCACCTCCGGAAAATAGGGGCTGAGAATTTCATAATAATGCCGATACTCGTCAAGCGCCGCCCATGTATCGGCATGTATTGTTTTAATGTCCAGCTCGTTTCCCGCCTTCTCAAGCAGCTCCGCCTTCTTTGCAAGCACTGTCGCGCCAATCTGCCGCGATGAACTTTTGAGGGCGTGTACCTCAATGGTATACCCCTTCCAGTTCTGCGTATCATAATATTCCTGTATCATTTCGACCTTTTGCGGAATAATTCTGCAGTAATCCTTTAAGATTGACCAAAATACCTCTTCATTGCCGAGCATTCTGATTGCCGCCGCAGTGTCAATCCCTTCTATTTGAGGGAACGTATTTTGGGTATGCGATGCTCTTTTGACGCCCTTTGTAATCTTATTCTTCGGAAGCCACTGCTTTACCTTATTCATCAGTACATGCACTTCGATCGGCTTTGCGATAAAATCGTTCATGCCCTCCTCAAGGAACATATTTTTCACGCCGCCTACTGCATTTGCGGTCAGCGCAATAATCGGTACATTGTCGTATTCCTTGTGAAACCGTCTGATAATGCGCGTTGTTTCCACACCGTCAATTTCGGGCATCATATGATCCATTAAAATCAAATCGTAGGACGTTTCCGAAATCTTCTCAATCGCTTCCTTTCCGCTAAGCGCCGTATCAATTTCCATTCCGAGCGGCTCCAAAAGACCTTCCGCCACCGTAAGATTGACCGTATTGTCATCCACAATCAGTACCTTCGCCGTCTCCGCCATAAAGTCATACATGGCATCGCCCATGTGCTCGTCAATATACTCCTCATGATTGTAAATCGCGGTAATCATCATTGCAGATACCGGCTTCTTGACAAACAGCACATTTTGCAAATCACTGTCTGACGAGTAACTGTATGAATTGACGGAAACTACCGTAAGCTGCGGATTTTCTTCCACAAAGTGCAGCAGCTCATCGCCAAGCGCCGACTTATCCACAAACAGAAACGGACGTTCTTCCATGACCGGAACAATACACTCTTTTAATGCCTCAATGTCTCCAATATCTTCAATCCTCGTATACGGAATGCCAAGCCTGCGCATATCCGCCTTTAACCGGCTGTCCGCGTATTCGTTTTCAAGAACGCCAAACGCAGGCGGCGGGTTGGGACTTTGTATCACCAAACAAGGCTCTTCGTCCACAATTTTTAAAGGAATCTCAAATGAAAAGCAGGAGCCTTTTCCATACTCGCTCTTTACGGAAAGACTGCCGTTCATCAGCGAAATCAATTGCCTGCATATGGCAAGCCCAAGCCCTGTGCCCTCAATATTGCGGTTTCTTTTGCTGTCCACCTGTCGGAAAGACTGGAAAATTTTATCCAAATCATGCTCCTTGATGCCAATTCCCGTGTCCTCGACGCTGAACATGAAATCAATATATCGCTCGCTTCTGCGCCTGTAGCTGAACTTTAACGTCACCTTTCCTTCCTTTGTAAATTTGGCGGCGTTGTTCGCAAGATTGATAATCACCTGTTTAATCCGATTATTGTCACCGTAAAGCTGCCGCGGCATATTAGGATTAATGTCTATTAAAAGTTCCGTTTCCTTGGCTTCAATTCTTGTCACCATAATGGTAGAAATATCATGAATCAGCGACAGCGGCTCAAACTCTGACTCGATAATATCCATTTTTCCCGATTCAATCTTGGAAAAGTCAAGAATATCGTTGATAATCGTAAGCAGCGTCTTTCCGGCTGTCCGGATTTGGTTTAAGTATTCCCTGACATCGACTGACATGTCTTTGCGCAGCGCCATTTCCGTCATACCGATGACCGCGTTCATCGGCGTCCGAAGCTCATGACTCATGTTTGCAAGAAAATCCGACTTCATGTTTGCCGCCTTTTCAATCTCAATATTTGCCTCCTCCATTTTATACTTATGGTAGGCGATACTGGAAATAACGTCCGTCAGCGTATACAAAAAGTTAGCGTGCCTTTCAACCGTATCCTTATCTAAGATTCTCACCTTCATAACTGCCTGAAGGTACTTAATCAAATCAATCTTCAGTTCTCCCGCACTCTGCATGACTTTAATAATATCAGGCGCTTCCGTTAGCACCTGACCGCCGACAAAACAGCCAATCATACGTTCTCCCGCCATAATCGGCGCAGCAAAATCCATCAGTCCCGCATGACAGTAATACGGAACGGACGCACCGGAGCGCAGCGCAAGCTCCGCTCCATATTTATCACACTCCTGACAGCGCAGGCATCCGATTGGATTTGCACGCGTATACAGGGCACAAAAATCCGTAAAATTGCTTCCCTTTGTGACCGCGACACCGTTTGCATCCGTTATAACGGCGGCAAGCCCGGTCATATTGGAAAACGCATCCTGCATACGCTGGAGCATATCAACATCAAATAAATCCGTCAGTGTAATGTCTTTATCCCGCTCACGTTCTCTCTCTTTTTCATTACTGCTGCCCATGACGCATCTCTCCTATCCTAATATCTCTTTGATTTTACTGAGCAATACATTTTTATCAATCGGTTTTAAAAGGTATCCGTCCGGCTTTAGACGAAGGACTTTTTGAATTTTAGCGGTATCGTTTACACCCGTTAAAAACACAACAGGAATGGATGCCGTAAGCGGATTTTCCCGCAGCGCTTTTAAGACCTCCGCACCGTTCATTTCCGGCATTTCATAATCCAAAAGAATCAGATTGACTTCCTTTGTCTTGAGAAACCGCAGGGCGGCTGCTCCGTTTATTGCCGTGGAAATGTCATAATCTTTCTCGATATAACCTTTAATCGCCTTATGGATAATTGTTGAATCGTCCACTACAAGGATTCTCGGGCGGCCGAGCGCCGAAAGCAGGCTTGTCGGCAGATTGACGTTCAGGTCGCCGCTCTCTAGTTTTTTCAGTTCTTCATCCAACTGCGAAAGCGTGTCAAGCGCATCATCCAGCTTCGGCGCAGTCTGCAATTTTCCTTCTATTTTATTGTTTTTATGGCGTGCAATCACGCTGCTGATTTCACTTTGCAGCTCAGAAACGGAAGCGCTTGCGCCAATCCGCAAATCTGCACGCCCGCCCGGCATTTTGCACAAAAATTCATAATCTGAACCGTCTGCCACAACGATAAACGGAACCTTATCGTCCTTCGGCGCACCGTCCGCAAACCGTATCACGCTGTTGATATTGTCCCTGCTCTCCGCATGCATACAGTACACGATTGCGTCAGGCTGAAAAAACTGATAGTGTATCCGCAAATCAGGCGCAATCAAAGATGTGCTTGCACAGTCAAAATAAAAATCCAGCTGCATAAAAAAATCCGTTATAAGGCGCTTGTTGTTTCCCATAATTAAAAGCTTTTTCTTCATCGTGTTGTTCCCTCCGCATTCCCATAATCATTTCCGTTTCCGAAAGGCTTGTTACCTAATGGTATATCATCTTAATATAATCTTATCATATCGCCGCTTTATCACGCAACTTATTTAAGCGGTTATGCAAAAGAGTGGAAAATAATTGGAAAATACTTGAAAAAGAGATTGCACATTTTAATAAGATATGTTAGCATTATTACATATTAAAAGGCAAACATTTAGTGATAAATGGACGCAAAGCACGAAGTCATAGCAATATAAACATTTGATTATAACATTTATGATGGTTCGGCTGCATAGATTACGAGTTCTATTTTTTGTCAAAAACTGACATTACGGGAAAACTGTGATTTATGGAGCTTTTTATTTTGAAAAAAAATATTTGATACGCCGGAAAGGAATTATTAAAATGCATTATTTGAAAGAGTACTTTAAAAAGAGCTTGAAAAAAAACTTTTGTCTGCTTATGGCGGCGGCAATGCTCTCCTCAGGCATGGAGCTGCCTGCAAACGCGGCGGAACTGACGACAGCTGCGGCGTGTGAGGAGGAGCTGCATGAGGAGACGGAATCCGAAACGCTTGTGGAAGATGTGTTGGAGGAAGTCCCGGAGGAGACAGCGGAGACGATTGACACTGAGGAAGCAGAAATCGAATCAGAAGAAGACACAACATTTGTGGAGGAAATCGTTGATACGGAAAATCAAACGAACGGGTTGACAATCGAACGCCCGTCGGAGGAGATTGGTATCGGTGATCCAATCGTCGGAGGAAAGCTTCCAAACGGATCCGGTTCTTGGTCGCTTACCAATGGGAAGCTCATAGTGTCCGGAAGCGGTGAATATTGGCCAAGCACCGGTCTGATTGCTCCTCCATGGTATGAATACCGGGAGCAGATTAAAACAGCAAGGGTGTCCTTAAGGGGAACAAAGAGTTTTTCCAGCTTCTTTAGCGGCTGCAAGAATCTGACCAGTGTGGATTTTCGTAATACCGATACCAGTAATGCAACAACCATGAGCAATATGTTTGGAGGCTGTGAAAGCTTGGAAAAGCTCGATTTGAGCAGCTTTAACACCTCAAATGTCACGGATATGTCCTCAATGTTTTACAACTGTATCAACTTAAAACAAATAACGTTTGGAGAACATTTTAACACAAGTAACGTAACGTGTATGGCTAGTATGTTTCGCTTTGTCAACTTGACTTCTTTGGATTTAAGCGGCTTTGATATGAGCAAGGTAACGAAAGCTGACGACATGATTTACTCCGACAGTCTGATTGCGCTGGAAACGCCCCGGAACCTAAATGTGTCTATCCCACTGCGGGGGACATGGATTACGGATCAGGGATTTATTTGCACTACGCTTTTACAGCACACGGACAAAAGTATTCACTTAAAGCAGAGACCGGAGCTTGTGGTGGAAAAACGGAAAACAGAATATTTTGTCGGCGATACTCTTGACCTTTCCGATTTGACCGTTACACTGTATTACAATTTCAACAACCGTACGACTACTACCGACTATACGACAAATGCCGCACAAATTGACATGAATACGCCAGGTACAAAATATTTGGTTATCTCTTATCAGGGGCAGAGCGTGACGATTAATCTGACCGTAATCGGCAAAAGTCTTTCTGTTTCCAAGATAAAAAAAGAGTACTTTGTCGGCGATACACTGAAGGTAAACGATTTGACCGTAGAACTTCTATACACAAACAATATATATCCGGCAGAGAAAATCACATCAGGCTATACGACAAACGCCGCAAGCATTAATATGAATACGGCAGGTACGAAAGATTTGATTGTGAAGTGGCAAAATCTATCGGCAACCGTGAAGATTACAGTAAAGGAGGACAGCTATTCCAAGATTTCTGTCAGGAACGATATAGATACGTATTACCTTGGCGAAACGCTCGACCTGTCCGAACTGCATGTGTTTGCCTGGTCAGTTTCGGGTACACACACTGAAATCACGGACTATACAACAAACGCCAAAGACATTGACATGAATACTGTCGGTACAAAGCAGTTGATTGTGTCCTACCAAAATTTTACGGCAGTATCGGAAATTATCATAAAGCCCGCAAGAACCTGTACCAAACTCTATTTCCAAAATGGATGTGTGTTCGAGACGGGAACGAAGCCTGCGCCTGATGAATATCTGATTTTTGAGGTTCTTGATGAAGGGAAAGAATTCAGAATTCATGCCTGCTATTATTGGTCAAATATTGATGAAATTGATATATCGACAACGGGAAAGAAACGGCTTCAGGTTGCACATGCGGAGCTTAAGAGCGAGCTTGACATCTATTACATTGAAGCGTTCCGTGATGATGATATTGCGCATGAAATCGCCGGATCTCCCAATGAGGATATCGCCTATAAAATCGACAAAAACGGAAATCTGAAGGTCATGGGAAAAGGCACATGCAAAGCATATGGCTCTCCGATTTGGTCAACGGAGAAGGATTATGCAAAGGACATCAGGACGGCGACGCTTTATGTAGACGAGGCTGATGATCTTGACGGTCTTTTCAGCGGCTGTGTCAATTTAAGGTCAGCGGATTTGAGTATGGTTGACGCAGGCAGGGAAACCAATTTTCGCGGGATGTTTGACGGCTGCAATCAGCTTGTATCAATTTGGACGCCGAAGAATGTAAAGGCGGACGCTGCGCTTCCGAAGGTGGAAGGCACGTATTGGCATGACCAAAACGGGAAGGTATATACTGCGCTTCCGAAGAATATGAGCACGAGTATTCTGCTGACGAGAGATGACATTCAGGAGGAGGAAAGTTCTTCTGCTATCGAGAGCTCTAAGGTTGAGGAAAGTTCTTCTGTAGTAGAAAGTTCTAGGATTGAGGAAACCTCTTCTGCTATCGAAAGCGCTAAAGTTGAAGAAAGCTCTTCTATTGTTGAAAGTTCTAAGGTTGAGGAAAACTCTTCTGCTGTCGAAAGCTCTAAGGTTGAGGAAAACTCTTCTGTTATCGAAAGCTCTAAGGTTGAGGAAAACTCAGAAGCAAGTGAAAATACGCCAAGTGAAGAATACAGCGAGGAGGAAGGCGCTTCCACAGTCGAAAGTTCCAAGACAGAAGAAAGCTCTATCGAAACCGAAAGCTCGGAAACGGTTGAAAGCAGTTTGGAACAGGAAAGCACCGAAACAGACGAAAGCACTTCCGAACCCGAAACAGGCAGAACAGACCTGAACGCAGTCAGCGGCACACTCACACGTGTTAAGGCTAAGGTTTATGACCAAAATGAATACAGACCTGCCGTTAAAGTCACAGTGGTTGAAAACCGCAAAAAAATCACATTGACGGAAGGCTTGGATTATCAGGTCGAATACCAAAACAATGTAAACGCCGGAACCGGCACGGTTCTCGTTAAAGGAATCGGCTCTTATAAGGGAACGCTGAAAGCGCCCTTTACAATAAACCAAAAATCAGTCAAAAAGCTTAAAATTTTGACAGGAAGCATGACAACAGGTTCAAAGTCCGAACCGCCAGTCTATGTATATGACGGCGCAACGCTTCTGAAAAACGGAACGGATTACAAGCTCGCCTACGACGCCGCTCTTACGGCAAACGCTGCAAAATCCGCAAAAATAACCGTTACGGGACTAGGCAATTACAAAGACAGCAAAGTTGTCAAGCTGGCTGTATATGATGTGGATGAAGCCCATGTCATCAATCCGCAGCATGTCACCTTAAAACAGCCAGGCATGGAATACACAGGCAAGGCATTGCAGCCTGCAGCGGCTGTCAAAATCGGCGGCACAACGCTTACCGCAAATAAAGACTATAAAGTTCGTTATCAAAACAACGTGAACGCCGGAACCGCATATGTGATTATCACGGGAAAAGGCGCTTACAGAGGGGAAGTTGTAGAACCCTTTGAAATTACGGCATTAAAAGCAAACAAGACGAAACTGATAATTGCACCGATTTCCGACAGGACTTACAGCGGACAGCTCCAAAAGCCATCTGTTACCGTAAAATCGGGAACGAAAAAGCTGAAAAAAGATATAGATTATACCGTCACTTATACGGAAAATCTTCACGTTTCCACAGCCGGCAAAAAAGCAAAAGTCATCATTACGGGAAAAGGAAATTACGCAGGATTAACTGCGACGGCAGCATTTACCATTTTACCGCAAAAGATTTCCAAGGCTTCCATAAAAGGAACCATGAAAAATCTTTCCGTTACTTATAATAAAAAACAGTTAAAAGAAGGGGTTCAATACAAGATTATACCTGACGCATCCGGTATGAAGAAAAACAAAACCAAGGTTACAATAACGGGACTTGGAGATTTCTCAGGTTCGAGTGTAACGAAAACAATAAAAATACAATAACCATTCAGTCAAATACCTCGCAGAAAACTGCGAGGTATTTGTGTGTTATCGTTATCTTTATAAAAACTTCGGCATAATCGCTTCTATCGTAGACGCGCGTGCCTTTGAAAGAATATCCGGATTTCTCTTACAGAAAACATAGAAAAGGCACTCTATAATGAAGAGCTGCCCCAGCTTCGCGGCAACAGAACCGGACTGCAGCGGACTTTCATTGTAACCGCACAAAAGCACCACATCCGCATAGCCTGCCGCGCAGGAATTTGGAAAGTGCGTTACCAATATGACGGATATATGACGCTCTTTTGCAACATGCATGATGTCTTCCATATCCTTGGTGGAGCCTGAATACGAGAAAAATAAAATCACGTCTTTCTCTGTGGCAAGCGCCAAATGCATAACCTGCATATGGGAATCCTCAATATGAACAAAATGTGACGTCGCCGTGGAAAAACGCGCCCATGCCTCCATTGCCATAACCATGCTTCCCCCATGCCCAAGACAAAATACCCTGTCGGCGGCAGATATGAGATCTACCGCCTTGGAAATATTATTTTCATCCAAAAGCTCCATTGTTTCATTCAGGGACAAAATATTGGCATTATAGAGCTTGCGGAAAATACTGCTGAAGGTATCTTGTGATGTTATTGTGTCAGAGGTATGCGAGGACTCTCCCAAGTCCGTTACATAATCCGCCTTGGCAAGCGCCAGCTTCAGGCTGTTGTAACCCGTCAAACCAAGGCTGCGGCAAAAGCGTGTAATGGAAGCCTCCGACACGCCGCTATGTTCAGCAAGACCCGAGATAGACATATACTGTGCATCATGTGCATTGGCAAGAATATAATCAGCCAGCTTTTGACTGGAACGGGTAAGGGAATGATACTGTGTCGTGATTGTCTCTAAAATATTTTCTGACAAAATAATATTCTCCTTTCGTATCGCCTTGCAGCGCACTCATACAGAACGTCTGCCGTCTTACAAAACAGCCGCTCCCAACATTCCGGCACGGTTTCCAAGCGCTGCTTTCTCTATCATAACATGATGATAACTGGACATAATGTGCTGATACAACTGTTCCCGCAGACGTTCCAGCACGTAGGGCTGCTCCATGACTCCGCCCCCAAGTATCACGCATTCCGGGTTCAGCATATGAATAATCGTTGTCAGCCCATAAATAATTTCCAAAATCCAACGGTCAACAACCTCTTTTACCTCTAGCTCTCCAATCCGTTCAAATATTTTTCTGCCGTTGGTCAAAGAGGCATCTACACGAAGCGCACTGTTTACAAGCGCCGTCACCGAAGCGTATTTTTCATAGCAGCCCACAAACATGTCCTTCCCCAAAATCCGGTCTTCGGGGTGCGTAACAATCGCCCCAAACTCCCCTGCGCAATAACTGCTTCCTGTGTATAGCTTCCCGTTTGCAAAAATCGCGCCGCCGACTCCCGTGCCATAGGTAAGGCATACAAATTCTTTGTAGGGCTTCCCCACACCAAATACCGATTCTGCGATTGCGGCTGAGTTGACATCATTTTCTACCTTTGTGGGCACATGAAATTCTTCTTCCATAATTTTCTTTAGTTTCGTACCCATGTAACCGGGGATATTCTGATTTGCATATACAATTTCTCCGCGCACGGGATCTACCTGTCCGGCAGTGCTGATGCCAATGCGCTCAAAAGAATAGTCCTTTTGGTATTCCTTAATAATTTCTTTTATCCGGTTCACTACGTGGGAACCGCCCTGTGCCGCCTGCGTGGGTGTTTCTTTTATGTCTGTCAGCGTTCCTTCATTGTACAGGGCGGATTTGATTGCAGTACCTCCTATATCAAGCACCATAACTGCCATAATTAGTTTCCTCCGATTTTATGTTCCTTTATCAAGGAAGCGTGATGAAATACCATTTTTAATGTTAAATTTTTGTCAAGTATTACAATATTCGCAAATTTTCCGGGCGTAAGACTGCCGTAATGCTCATAAATCCCAACCGCCTTTGCCGGATTGACAGCGGCGCACTTGATTGCGCTTCCAAGAGAAATATCCATATTATTTACGGCATTGCGCACACAGTCCATAAGGTTTGTCACGGAGCCTGCGATTGTGCCGTCCTCCAACACTGCCAAATTTCCCTTGACAATGACCGTCTGACCGCCTAAATCATACTGACCGTCCGCAAGACCTGCCGCGCGCATACTGTCGCTGATAAATATAATTCTGTCATCTCCGAATATCTTAAAGGTTGTTCTCACCACTGCGGGATGAATATGAATACCGTCGCAAATCAGCTCTGCCATACAGTGTTCACTGTCCGCAGCGGCGCCGATCGGTCCCGGCGCGCGGTGTGAAAACGGCGGCATGGCATTGTAGGTATGCGTCAGCTGCGATGCACCGCAGGAAATCGCCTCCCTTGCGGTATCATAATCCGCTGCCGTATGCGCAATGGAAATATTGATACGGCTGCCGGCTGCACGGATAAAGTCCATTGCGCCCTGCGTTTCAGGAGCAATCGCCACAGTCCGAAACAGTCCTCCCGAAATATCCTGTAAACGGTTTAACATCTCTAAGCTGGAAGGAACAATATAATTCCCGTTCTGCGCACCCTTTTTGACAGGATTGATAAAAGGCCCTTCCATATAAAGTCCGCACAAATCCGCAGCATTGTCATCCTCCGTATCGCAAAAGGTCCTTGCGGCACGGCAAATCTGTGAAAGCACGTCCTCGGGCATTGTCATCGTTGCAGGCGTGATAGAGGTTATGCCCTGGCTCAGCTCATACTCCGCCATTGTCCGGAATGCCTCCACCGTGCCGTCACAGCAGTCACTTCCCATACAGCCGTGAAAATGAATGTCCGTGAGACCGGGTATAACATAATTTCCTTCGGCGTCAATCACTGTCTCGTCACCCGATACACTAAGATAATCCTTCTGTGAAACAATCTTTTCATCCATTATATATACGGTTTGGTTCTCAAAAGAGCCATCTTCCTGAAAAACCACTCCGTTGATAATTTTCTTCAATGTCATGACTGACCACCTTCCTTAACATTTTGACAGAGCCGCCTCGTCAGCCACAAGGAATACGTTCGGATGAAGCTGCAGAATGGAAGCCGGTACATGCGGTGTAATCGGACCAAAGAATGCCTCCTTTACAATGTCTGCTTTCGCTTCGCCTGACACAATAAGCAAAATTTTATTTGCGGACATAATTGTCTTTATTCCCATTGTATATGCCTGGCGCGGCACCTCCTCTTCCGTCGCAAAGAAACGTGCGTTTGCCTTGATTGTCTGTTCTGAGAGCGTGATACAGTGTGTTTCCGTGGAGAAGCTCTCTCCCGGTTCATTAAAACCGATGTGTCCGTTGTGTCCAAGCCCTAAAAGCTGGAGATCCGGCGCGCCCACGGCTTTGAGGATTTCATTGTATTTTTGGCAGGCAGTATTGCTGTCCGGTTCCGTTCCGTCAGGAAGATATGTTCTATTCTTATCAATGTTTACTTTTCCGAACAGGTTTTCATTCATAAAATAATAATAGCTCTGCGGATTATCACGTGTCAGTCCTTTGTATTCGTCCAAATTGACCGTAATAACCTCCGAAAAATCAAGGTCGCCCTTCTCATACCATTCCACAAGATGACGGTATGCGCCAAGCGGCGTCGATCCTGTGGCAAGCCCAAGCACGCAGTCGGGCTTCATGATAATCTGTGCCGAAATAATGTTTGCTGCCTTGCGGCTCATGTCGTCATAATTTTTTGCTTTGTAAATTCTCATAACAAACCTCCAATTCAAAACGGTTCCAGTGCACAGCACATACAACCTGATTACTTATCATATTGTACTATTGTTATCCTTAAAGTACATATAGTAACAATATGATAAAAGTCTCTATAAAGAAACTATATCATAGAACCTTACAAGTCGCAATGGAAGTGACGAAAATTTTCAAAATTTTAAAAAGAGAAAATTTTTTTCAAAAATGTATTGACAAAAATACTACACAAACGTACAATAAAATTACAATTAAGACCTAATCGGTTATAACATTTTCACAAAAAAGGAGGGTTCATTATTATGAAGAAGCGTAAAATTACGGCACTGTTAATGAGTTTAGTCATGGTATGTTCACTGACTGCATGCGGCGGTAAGGATACCACCACAACCCAGCCCGAGCCTGCACCCGCTCCTGCTCCTGCGGACAACGCAGCGACACAGGACACGGCAAAGCAGGATACGGCAGAACCTGCCGCAAGCGGGGACGCTGCACAGGCGGCGGACATCACGTTATGGACATATCCTGTTGGAAGTTGGGGCGACGCTGCTACGGTTGACGACATGATTGCAAACTTTAACGCAGCTTACCCTGACATTCACGTAACGGTTGAATACTTGGACTACACCAACGGCGACGACCAGATTAACACGGCGATTGAGGGAAATCAGGCACCGGACATCGTGCTTGAGGGACCGGAGCGACTGGTTGCAAACTGGGGCGCAAGGGGACTGATGGTAGACCTTGCCGACCTGTGGACGGACGACGCAAAGGCAGCAATTTACGACTCCGTAGAAAATGCCTGCAAGAGCAGCGACGGCGTATTTTATGAATATCCGCTGTGTATGACGGCACATACGATGGCGATCAACAGAGACATCTTTGAGGCGGCAGGCGCGCTTCAGTACTTAGACGAAGAAAAAGGCACATGGACGACGGAGAACTTCCAAAAGGCAGTTCAGGCAGTATACGACAACGGTCAGCAGAACGTCGGCGCAGTTTACTGCAGCGGTCAGGGCGGTGATCAGGGAACACGTGCACTCATCAACAATCTGTATGGCGGAACCTTTACCAATCCCGAACATACGGAGTATACGGCAAACAGCCCTGAGAACATCAAGGCGCTTGAGCTGTTAAAGAGCATGGACGGTATTAACTTTGACGCTTCCATCGCAGGCGGCGACGAAGTAAACATGTTCTGCAACGGAACGTTCGCAATGGCATTCTGCTGGAACGCAACGCAGGAAAAGAATAATCAGGAGCAGGGAAACATCAACTTTGACGTGCTTCCGATGGCATTCCCGTCAGAGAACGGCGAACCGCAGCTTTGCGGCGGTATTTGGGGCTTTGGTATCTTCGACAACGGCGACGCGGCGAAGATTGCGGCTTCAAAGACCTTCATCGACTTTATGGCAAACGACCCGACACAGGCTCCCCTGAGTGTGCAGGCTTCCAACTTCTGGCCTGTAAAGGATCTTGGAAATATCTACGATGGCGACGACCTGATGTCTGAGTACGCGAAGTTTATCCCGTACATGGGCGACTACTATCAGGTAGTTGGCGGCTGGGCTGAAGCTCGTACCGCATGGTGGAACATGCTCCAGCAGATTGGCTCTGGCACAGATGTTGCCACGGCTGTTGAGGAATTTGTGACGACTGCAAACGCAGCGGCTGCAAAATAGCATTTTGGCTGATTACAGCACCATTTATGCGCCCCTTCCCGCACATGGGGAGGGGTGTTTATTTATCAAATGAGAACGAATGAACTGTCAGAAAGGAGGATTTTTATGGCAAAACAAAATCCCATGAGCAAGGCGCTGGTCCGCAGGGAAACCATTGCAGGCTACGCATTTATGCTCCCAAGTCTTATCTTCTTTTTAGGGTTTGTGGTTTATCCGATGATACAATGTGTTTATACAAGCTTCTTTGATGCAACCATGAACCGGGAGGATATTTTTATTGGTCTTGCCAATTACAAAGAATTGTTTCAGGACAAAACATTTCTCGGAGCGCTGAAAAACACGGTGGTTATCGTTATTGTTTCCGTGCCGATTACCTGCATCTTTTCCCTGTGGGTAAGCTCGGTGATTTATGACCTGAAAGGATTTGCGTGCTCCGCATTTCGTTGTATCTTCTATCTTCCGGTGGTAACAGGCTCCGTTGCCGTTGCCGTTGTGTGGAAATGGATGTTCAACAATTATTATGGTATTTTTAATTACATCGGCACAAGCACGGGACTGATTGAACAAAATATCAACTGGCTTGGGGACGAACGGTTCGCACTTGGCTGTATTATCCTTATTCTTCTGACAACCTCTGTCGGTCAGCCAATTGTCCTTTATGTGTCGGCATTAAACAACGTGGACCAATCCCTCGTGGAGGCTGCAGAGGTGGACGGCGCAACCAAATTCCAGTGCTTTTGGAAGATTAAATGGCCGCAGATTATGCCTACTACGCTCTACATACTTGTCATCACGACAATCAACAGCTTCCAGTGCTTTGCATTAATCCAGCTTTTAACAAGCGGCGGACCAAACCACAGCACGGACACGATTATGTACTATATTTACTACAATGCATTTAAACTGTACCGTTACGGCTACGGAAATGCGATGGGTGTTGTGCTTGCAATTATGATTGCCCTGCTCTCCGCTTTGCAGTTTAAGATGGCTGAAAGCAAATAGGAAAGGGGGAACTGAATATGAAAAATAAGCAGACGAAACATGTAGATGTTTACAAAATAATATCTGTCATTATTATTGCAATTTTAGCATTCGCATTTGCCTTTCCGCTCTACTGGATTATTATCGGCTCATTCAAGACATCTGCGGCAATCAATTCCGCAACACCGCAATGGTGGCCCGAGGAGTGGGTGCTTGACAATTACAGAAAGCTTTTCAGCAAACAGACGGCGGAGCTTTGGGAAATCAGTATTCCGTTTACCTCCGTCAGCTTTGCCGGACCGACCGTTCCTGCGGCAATCCGCTGGCTCTTGAATACGGTATTTATGGCTGTGGCATCAATGATTTTGACCTGTGCCACTTCCGCGATGGCAGGATATGCATTGGCAAAAAAGCGTTTTGTCGGACGCACGCTTCTGTTCTCGCTTATCGTGTGTGCAATGGCGCTGCCAAAACAGGTTATCTTAATCCCGCTTCTTCGTGAAATGGCTTCATTGGAACTGTACAATACGATATGGGCAGTTATCTTCCCGATTGTGGGCTGGCCCTTCGGCGTCTTTTTGATGAAGCAGTTTGCGGAAGGCATTCCGGGTGAGATGATGGAGGCGGCAAAAATTGACGGCGCGGGCGAATGGAAAACATTTTACACGATTGCGCTTCCGCTGATTAAGCCGGGGATCGGTGCACTGGCAATCTTTACCTTTATCAATTCATGGAATGACTACTTTATGCAGTTGATTATGCTTACCAGCACCAAGAACCTGACCATTTCACTTGGTATTGCAAAGCTGCAGGCGGAAAATGCGACTGATTTCGGTCTGATTATGGCAGGTGCGGCTTTGGCGGCAATTCCGATTATCGTCGTATTCCTGATATTCCAAAAGTATTTTACAAAGGGAATTACAATGGGTGCCGTTAAAGGTTAATATAAGGTTGGGGACGGAGGTTTTCTATGATTTATACGGAAATAAAAAACATAGGCAGATACCGCGGCATAGATGAACATTTGGATAAAGCGATTGATTATCTGTGCACGCACCCTTTGGACGGACTTGAGGCAGGACATTATGACATTGACGGAAATTTAGTCTACATGAACGTATTTGATTATGAAACAATTCCCGAGAAGGGGGCATTTTTTGAGGCACATAAGAAATACGCAGACATTCATATGACTGTAGAAGGCGAGGAAATCGTCGGCGTTTCCGATATGTCAAAGGTATCTGTCAAGTCTTTTGATGAAGAGAAAGATCTTATAGAAGTGAACGGAACGATAGAACATTACATAAAGCTGATACCGGGAAAGGCGCTGATTACCCTGCCCGAGGACGCGCATATGGTGAAGCTTGCCGCGGGCAGTCCGTCGGCAGTGAAAAAAGCTGTGATAAAGGTTTATATCGGATAACAAAACATTAAGAAAGGAGCACGGTTATGAATATGAGAGATATTGGAAAATATCAGGGAATCATTCCTGCGTTCTATGCCTGTTATGACGAAAATGGCGAGGTTGACGAGGGGCGCGTGGAGCAGCTTACGGATTATATGATAAGAAAAGGCGTAAAGGGTGTATATGTCGGCGGTTCTTCGGGCGAGTGTATCTATCAGAGCGTCGACGACCGGAAACGCACACTCGAACGCGTGGTAAAATCCGGTGCGGGAAAACTGACAATCATTGCCCATGTGGCGTGCAACAACACGGCGGACAGCCGGGAACTTGCAGCCCATGCGCAAAGTTTAGGCGTGGACGCTATCGCGGCAATTCCTCCGATTTATTTCCATTTGCCGGAGTATGCAATCGCACAGTATTGGAATGATATTTCGGACGCGGCGCCTGACACGGATTTTATTATCTATAACATCCCCCAGCTTGCAGGGGTGGCGCTGACAATGCCGCTGTTTCACGAGATGAAGAAAAACCCCAGGGTGGCTGCCGTAAAAAACAGCTCTATGCCGACGCAGGATATTCAGATGTTTAAGGCGGAAGGCGGCGAGGGCTTCGCTGTTTTGAACGGTCCCGACGAGCAGCTTGTGGCAGGTCTTGCAATTGGCGCGGACGGCGGAATCGGCGGTACGTATGGCGTTATGCCGGAGCTTTACCTCAAAATCATGGAGCTGGTAAAAGCCGGAAAGCTTGAGGAAGCAAGGAAGGTGCAGTATGCGGCGAATGAGGTGATTTATGCGATGTGCGCGTGTCACGGAAATTTATATGGCGTTATCAAGGAGATTTTAAAGATTCGTGAAGGCATTGATATTGGCGGCGTCCGCAAGCCGCTGCCGTCGCTTGTTTCGGACGATATGGAGCAGGTGAAAAAATGTGCGGACATGATTGATAAGGCTATTAGTCGATTTGCATAAGAAAGGGGTAAACCATGAAAAAAGAAGCGCTATTTGAGCAAATGAAGGGAAAAGTAATTGTGTCCTGCCAGGCTGTTCCCGGTGAACCTTTGTATGTGGAAGAAAAATCAATTATGTATCTGATGGCAAGAGCCGCAAAACAGGCAGGCACACCCGTTATACGCACCAGCAGTATCCGTGATGTTACAGCGATTAAGGAGGAAACCGGACTTCCGGTTATCGGGTTAATCAAGGTACAGTATGACGGCTTTGAGAGCTATATTACACCGACCATGAAAGAGGTTGACGCGCTTGTGGAAGCAGGCTCCGACGTGATTGCGCTTGACTGCACCAATCAAAAGCGCGGGGACGGAAAAAGCATCAGCGAATTCATCACAGAGGTGCGCAGGAAATACCCTGATGAAATTTTGATGGCGGATATTTCCACTTATGAGGAAGGCGTCAATGCATGGAAGCTTGGAGTGGACATTGTAGGCACTACGATGAGCGGGTATACGCCGTACTCTCCAAAGCTTGACGGACCGGATTATGAGCTTGTGAAAAAATTATCATCGACGGTTGACATTCCGGTTATTGGCGAAGGAAGGGTACACAGTCCTGAACAGGCAGTGGAAATGCTGAATGCAGGAGCATTTGCGGTTGTTGTAGGAGGTGCGATTACGAGACCTCTTGAGATTGCGCAGCGGTTTATAAAGGCGGTTGAGGGCAGATGATAAAGAAACATATTGTATGCTTTGGTGATTCCAATACACACGGCTATTGTGCCGTTACGAACGGACGGTTTGACGAAGACGAACGCTGGTGCTGTTTATTACAGAAAATGCTTGGAAAGGACTACCTTGTCATTGAAGAGGGTTTGAGCGGACGCACAACTTCTTTTACGGACCCGATTCATGAGGGGCTGAACGGGCTTGACTATATTTATCCGTGTCTGATGAGTCATGAACCTGTTGATTTACTGGTGATTATGCTGGGCACAAACGACACCAAGGAGCGGTTCGGCGCTTCGCCGGCGTGCATCTCACTGGGGCTGAAACGTTTGATTGACAAGGCGGTATCGACTACAGACTGTTGGAATAACGCAACGGCAAATATTCTTATTGTGTCTCCGCAGAACATAGACAAACGGTATGAAACATCCAACGTCGGTGAAACAATGGGACGGGGGTGCGCCGAAAAATCAGAAGGACTGGCAGAAAAGTTTGCAGAGATTGCACAACTTACGGGCTGCCACTTTATGGATGCCGACAAAGTGATTACGGCGCCTGTTAATGATATTGATTATATGCATCTGACATTGGAGGGACACAGACAGCTTGCCGAAGCACTTGCTAAGAAAATTACGGAATTATTCGTTTTATAACCCCCCTAAATTTTGGAGACGGCCGTCCGGCTGCGCGTTATTTTGCAACCGGACGGCTGTTTCTTTGTTTGGGATTTCTCTTATCAGAAAGCCTTTCTCCAAAAGCCGCTCCTTCCAAATTTATGGCACTGCGATATAATGGCACTCTTTTACCGCACGCACCGTCTTTAACGTCAGCAGTTCCAAATCATTCTCTCTTGTAAAAATATGGCTATTATTTTTTTGAAAAGTAGATTATAATAAAAAAGAAGTAACAAAAGAAACAGAAAGGAGTACTTATTTATGGGGTTATTTTTGCAGACAGCAATCATACCCGATTGCAATGAAGCAGCGGTAAGAGATACCGTAGCGTCCGTGGCGAAAAAATATTCCCGGCAATTTGAAACGGCAGACGGTAATACAGCATTGGAATATCACATCATTGACTTAATTCCGGATGCCTGCCAGTACTATACATATGAAAAAGGAGTGGGCGTTTTATTTAACGAGGACTGCATGGGCTATGAGTCGCTTGCATGCGCAATGTCGGAAGAATTGAGAAAAGCCGTCCTGCTTCTATACATATACGATGGCGATTATTGGGGATACTTTTTATATGACAAGGGGTTGGAAATTGACCGCTTTGTCCCAATGCCTGACTATTTTGAAAAAGTTACGCAAGACGAAACAGCGCAAATAAAAGGTAATGCCGGTATTATTGCAAAGTATTTTCATGTGGATAAAGCTTCCATTGAAAAGTATCTTGTATTTTGGACGGGAAGCATGCAGAGAAACTACAGTGAAAAAGCGTACGCGGATGATGAATTTGGGCAGTGTGAAGATTGGCAGATGGCGGATTTTATGAAGAAATTAGGCTATCCGTACGAGTGGTAGGCAGCCCTGACATTTAAGATTATAATTTAGAAGCGGACGCTAAAACGCTTCACAACGGAGAATAATGTGAAATTTTAATTTCACACGGCAAATGTATGCCTGCGCCCAAATTCGCAGGCACTGACTAGAATGGAGGGTTTTATGGGATTTTTAACAGGAAAGACCGCAATTATTACAGGCGCTGGAAGGGCTGTTTTAAGTGACGGCAGATGCGGCTCTATCGGCTACGGAATTGCGACAGCGTACGCAAAAGAAGGCGCAAATTTGGTAATCACAGGACGAAACGTGAAGAAACTGGAGGATGCAAAAGAAGAGCTGGAGCGGCTCTACGGCATTCAGGTTCTTATCGTTCAGGCAGACGTCAACGCAGGTGCGGACAACGAAGCAGTTGTTGCAAATGTTGTGAAGCAGGCAATTGACACCTTTGGAAGCATTGATGTTTTGATTAACAATGCACAGGCTTCCGCTTCCGGCGTGCCTTTGGCGGAGCATACGACGGAGCAGTTTGACCTTGCGCTCTATTCGGGACTGTACGCGGCGTTTTATTATATGAAGGCGTGCTACCCCTATTTGGCAAAGGCGAAGGGTTCCGTGATTAATTTCGCTTCCGGCGCCGGACTGTTCGGCAATTTCGGACAGTGCGCTTACGCGGCGGCAAAAGAGGGTATCCGCGGTCTGACGCGTGTTGCGGCGACAGAATGGGCAAAGGACGGAATCAATGTCAATATTATCTGTCCGCTCGCATGGACGGCGCAGTTGGAGCAGTTTGAGAAAGCATACCCCGATGCGTTTAAGGCGAATGTAAAGATGCCCCCGGCAGGACACTACGGCGACTCGGAATTGGAAATCGGACGTGTATGCGTACAGCTCGCATCACCGGATTTCAAGTATCTGACAGGCGAAACACTGACGCTGGAGGGCGGTATGGGATTAAGACCGTAATACAAAAAGGAACCGAAAGGTTCCTTTTTATTCTCCTCCATTTCCGTTTTCCGATAATGCAAAGGTACCCGCAATTGCGTGTATCTGCACGCCATAGCCTTCCTGCGCATCAATAGGATAGCGGGAGCAGACGCCCCATGTATCTGTACCCGCCGCCTTTAACTCGACACCGTAAATCGTTTCCCCGTCCTGCCGGAACATCCTGTCATTGATGAGCGTATAGCCTTTATCCAGCAGTTCTTTTTGTGCCTCGTCATAAGACCTGCGTTCCATGCGGACAGTCCAAAGCCGGACGTCATCGTTGTTCCATGCAGTCCATGCATCATAGATGCACGTTTTCCATTCTTCGTCTATATCTTCCCAGTTTTCAAAATCCGAAGCTCTGTTACTTGGGTTAATTATATCATTCCATTCGTTTTTTCAACCTGTTACTGTTATAATCAAATTGGAAACTTACATATCCTTCCCTAAATAAAACATCAAACTGTTTTTCTCCATAGTCTCGTGTATCTGTCTTTCCCTCAAATGTCATTGCCCCTATTGTATTCAGTCCAAATTCTGCGCCGCCAACCAAAATCACTCATTTCCCCATGAAATTGCCGCCCTTCAAATCTGTGTTTGTTAGTAACCAGCTTATTTTGAAATTAAGTATAGCTCATTCTTTTATAGTTGTCTATCCCCCACATTGGGGACAAAATGGGGCATATCATATCGTCATAGCCTTTTTGTATATGTTTCATTCGTCCTCTTTTGCCCATCCGTACGCGTATTTAACCGCCTTTTTCCACCCTTTAATCCTCGCGGCTCTGTCTGCCTCTTCCAGGGAAGGAATGAAATCGCAGTCGGTTTCCCAATTTTTGCGAACTTCTTCTTTATCCGCCCAATAGCCCACGGCAAGCCCTGCAAGATATGCCGCGCCCATTGCTGTTGTTTCCACGCATTGCGGACGAATAACCGGAATGTTGGCAATATCCGCCTGTGTCTGCATTAAAAAGCCGTTCGCACTTGCGCCGCCGTCCACCTTTAACGACGTGATTTTGATTTTCGAATCCGCCTCCATTGCGGCGAGCACGTCATTCACCTGATATGCAATGGAATCCAATGCCGCACGGATGATATGGCATTTGTTCACGCCGCGCGTAATGCCGACAATCGTCCCCCTCGCATACTGGTCCCAGTACGGTGCACCTAGACCAGTAAATGCCGGAACAACATAACAGCCGTTAGTGTCCGCAACTTTCTTTGCCATGTACTCCGAATCCGCTGCCGAATCAATAATGCGCAGCTCATCGCGCAGCCACTGTATCACTGCGCCTGCCACAAAAATCGAGCCTTCCAACGCATAGTTGACCGTTCCGTCAATCCCCCACGCAATCGTCGTCACCAATCCGTTATCGGAAAATACCGGCTTTTCGCCTGTATTCATTAGCAGGAAGCAACCTGTTCCGTATGTGTTTTTTGCCTCTCCTGCCGTAAAACAGGTCTGTCCAAACAGCGCTGCCTGTTGGTCGCCCGCTGCGCCTGCAATCGGAATTGCGCCGCCAAGAAAGGACGGATCCGCCTCCCCATAAACGCAGCTTGAAGGCTTTACCGCGGGAAGCATGCATTTGGGGATATTCAACTCGGCAAGGATTTCATCATCCCATTCTAGTGTGTTGATGTTAAAGAGCATGGTGCGGGAAGCGTTGGAGTAGTCCGTAACGTGGACTGCGCCTTTTGTGAGCTTCCAAATGAGCCATGTTTCGACCGTGCCAAACAGCAGATCGCCGTTTTCGGCTTTTTGCCTTGCGCCGGACACGTTATCAAGGATCCATTTGACTTTTGTCGCCGAAAAGTATGCGTCAATGACAAGTCCGGTTTTTTGCTTGAACGTTTCAGTCAATCCCTTCTCTTTGAGGGCATCGCATATCTTGGAGGTCCGCCTGCACTGCCATACGATGGCATGGTAAACGGGCACGCCTGTATGCCTGTCCCATACGATGGCGGTTTCCCGCTGATTAGTAATGCCGATTGCGGCGATGTCCTTCGCGGTTGCGCCAATCATGTTCATCGCCTCCACTGCGACGCCGAGCTGGCTTGCCCAAATTTCGTCAGCGTCGTGCTCTACCCAACCCGGCTGCGGAAAGTATTGCGTAAATTCCCGCTGCGCCATGCTGCGGATTTCGCCTTTTTCGTTGAATAAGATGCAGCGGTTACTGGTCGTTCCGGCGTCTAGTGCCATAATATATTTTGTCATGGTTTGTCTCCTTTTGTTTCATTTTAGGTGGCTTTATAATAGGTCTTTTTTAATGTATTGGTATTTCAATACATCCCGTGTTTCTATTAATCATACATGGCGTGTGACTATAGAACAACAAAGAACGGATTTCAATACATCACATGTTTCTATTAATCGTATGTCCGCTTGAAGTTTTACCTGCGATAACTGGATTTCAATACATCCCATGTTTCTATTAATCGGAGGATTGGTTTCGTTTTGGAGAAGGGGAAATGTAATTTCAATACATCCCATGTTTCTATTAATCTTCGCACGACTGGAAATGGTTCGTTACATTTACGTTATTTCAATACATCCCATGTTTCTATTAATCGGTAGCCAATCACAAATTAAAGGAGGATATGTCAAATTTCAATACATCCCATGTTTCTATTAATCAGTACAGCAAAGAATAAAACAGCTTATTGTTGTGAAATTTCAATACATCCCATGTTTCTATTAATCAGCAGAAAGTACCATAAATCCGAACCGATGGCAAAAATTTCAATACATCCCATGTTTCTATTAATCAGAATGGCTTAATTCCTGTCTTTCGCTCCACGTAGTATTTCAATACATCCCATGTTTCTATTAATC
>KE159617.1:333805-334681 GCA_000403335.2 Lachnospiraceae bacterium MD335 | reverse complement strand
TCAATACATCCCATGTTTCTATTAATCTTAAACTTGTAAATACCCTTTAGGTATTGGAATTCGATTTCAATACATCCCATGTTTCTATTAATCTAATGACTTTTTTCCCTTTTTTTATGGTTTCATAGCATTTCAATACATCCCATGTTTCTATTAATCCAAAGCAGTGCTTTTAAATTCTTTATATTTATCCATTTCAATACATCCCATGTTTCTATTAATCAAAGCCGAAACGGTTTTAAAGGCAATAAACGGACTATTTCAATACATCCCATGTTTCTATTAATCACCCTTTACGATAAAACAGGAAAGAAAGTAATAAAATTTCAATACATCCCATGTTTCTATTAATCTCTCTCACGGAGCTTGTTTTCCTCCCTAAGCCCCGTATTTCAATACATCCCATGTTTCTATTAATCGTGGAAGCAATCGACGTGTCAAAAAAGTTCATTGAATTTCAATACATCCCATGTTTCTATTAATCTGTCCGACGAACAATTGGCGCAATGCAAGCCCGACAATTTCAATACATCCCATGTTTCTATTAATCGTAGTTGGGCTGGGAGTGGATGGCGAGGAAACGGATTTCAATACATCCCATGTTTCTATTAATCTAATGGAGGTGTTAAATGTAAAATCGGCATTGATTGATTTCAATACATCCCATGTTTCTATTAATCAAGGGTATGCGTGGTGGTAACTAATAAGGTGTGGGATTTCAATACATCCCATGTTTCTATTAATCAATTAAGCCATTCTTTTACGCGAGTGCGTCGTATAATTTCAATACATCCCATGTTTCTATTAATCTTTTGTATACAACCCAATAAACAACTATGACCGGACATTTCAATACATCCCATGTTTCTATTAATC
>KE159617.1:332788-333795 GCA_000403335.2 Lachnospiraceae bacterium MD335 | reverse complement strand
TTTCAATACATCCCATGTTTCTATTAATCTTTTGTATACAACCCAATAAACAACTATGACCGGACATTTCAATACATCCCATGTTTCTATTAATCCAAAAACTACGCAATGCTTGCCGAGAGCCGCATGAATTTCAATACATCCCATGTTTCTATTAATCTATTACAGAAATGAGGCAAGCTGTCCATCTGTTAATTTCAATACATCCCATGTTTCTATTAATCCGGCAAATGCACTGGAGATACAGACGCTGGAAACGATTTCAATACATCCCATGTTTCTATTAATCTTCCGGACGGTGCTTCTTCTTCCGGTTCTTCTGGCAATTTCAATACATCCCATGTTTCTATTAATCGGGACATTAAATACAAGCACTAGTGTAAGCAATGCATTTCAATACATCCCATGTTTCTATTAATCATTATTTTGGATGGATGTCCATCTAGCTTTTCTTGATTTCAATACATCCCATGTTTCTATTAATCGAGAAGGACTTTTTAAATAAATCCATATATCCAAAATTTCAATACATCCCATGTTTCTATTAATCTGCGTTAAGTGTAACTATATTCTCCGCATTTGTTATTTCAATACATCCCATGTTTCTATTAATCCAATAGCGGTTGCTGCTAATGGCTGCGGAAGAAACATTTCAATACATCCCATGTTTCTATTAATCAAGATGTATCTGCATGATATATATTACTATGCCGAATTTCAATACATCCCATGTTTCTATTAATCAGGTTGGAATAAATAAAAAAGTGGAGGAAAATATTAATTTCAATACATCCCATGTTTCTATTAATCTACACTAATTTCACTTTCCCCTTGCAAATCATCGCTATTTCAATACATCCCATGTTTCTATTAATCGTTTAGTGATATGTTAATACCCCAATATGTTTCACGATTTCAATACATCCCATGTTTCTATTAATCGATACAAGCGTTAATGTCGCGTTGCAGGATGTGTAATTTCAATACATCCCATGTTTCTATTAATC
>KE159617.1:331968-332778 GCA_000403335.2 Lachnospiraceae bacterium MD335 | reverse complement strand
ATTTCAATACATCCCATGTTTCTATTAATCGATACAAGCGTTAATGTCGCGTTGCAGGATGTGTAATTTCAATACATCCCATGTTTCTATTAATCTTAAGCGCTTATAGAAAAGTTGAGGTGGAAGTTATTTCAATACATCCCATGTTTCTATTAATCTAGAAACAACGTAATAGAAATGACAGAGCTAGCAAGATTTCAATACATCCCATGTTTCTATTAATCTTCTTGCCTCCCGAAGTCTACATGAACTATTCTCCATTTCAATACATCCCATGTTTCTATTAATCTATGCTATGCGCCTTGTTTATAGTAGGCGCGGTAGATTTCAATACATCCCATGTTTCTATTAATCGCGTTGCAGGGCTGCCGGAGGTTAAGGAGTAGATATTTCAATACATCCCATGTTTCTATTAATCCCATTCCACCACTCCATTTCCTACTGACTGTTGGTTATTTCAATACATCCCATGTTTCTATTAATCCCAATTCAGTCTGTCAATACGCTGTGACATTGTGATTTCAATACATCCCATGTTTCTATTAATCTACATGTGTTGATGGTTTTTGTCCCATGGCAAACGCATTTCAATACATCCCATGTTTCTATTAATCTCTTTAGATTTACGCATCGCAATATCGTTAAACGATTTCAATACATCCCATGTTTCTATTAATCTGTGCGATTAAGTGGAAAATTTTTAACAGTTGTAGAATTTCAATACATCCCATGTTTCTATTAATCTGTAACAAGTTGGCTTGGAAATTATAACAACGATAATTTCAATACATCCCATGTTTCTATTAATCT
>KE159617.1:331275-331958 GCA_000403335.2 Lachnospiraceae bacterium MD335 | reverse complement strand
TTTCAATACATCCCATGTTTCTATTAATCTGTAACAAGTTGGCTTGGAAATTATAACAACGATAATTTCAATACATCCCATGTTTCTATTAATCTTGATACTCTGTTTGCGGTTTGGGATACAAAACCACATTTCAATACATCCCATGTTTCTATTAATCATTTGTGCGGCTATATCATCCGTGCTCTGCACATTATTTCAATACATCCCATGTTTCTATTAATCCTTTTACTCAAGCGCGGTATATATTAAAAAAATGAGATTTCAATACATCCCATGTTTCTATTAATCGCAAAATTATCTATCGACATAGAAAAAATGGTAAAATTTCAATACATCCCATGTTTCTATTAATCTTCCGAGACTTCCGAAAGTTCCGAAACCGCGACAACATTTCAATACATCCCATGTTTCTATTAATCCTTTAAGGAAATCATGCGGAAAATGTCGCGGAATAATTTCAATACATCCCATGTTTCTATTAATCCAGAGTACAATACCGCTACCGGATTACAACTTACAGATTTCAATACATCCCATGTTTCTATTAATCTGTATACGTAGTGTTTTCGCTGTAAACATTGTCAGATTTCAATACATCCCATGTTTCTATTAATCATCATGATGACAGTCCCGAGTTTTTCATAATATAATTTCAATACATCCCATGTTTCTATTAATCT
>KE159617.1:327265-327880 GCA_000403335.2 Lachnospiraceae bacterium MD335 | reverse complement strand
TTCAATACATCCCATGTTTCTATTAATCTGCAAGATAGCCGACAATAGGAAGTTCTTCACGAACATTTCAATACATCCCATGTTTCTATTAATCACGGTATTTTATTTCCGTTTTCATCTTCGTAATAGAATTTCAATACATCCCATGTTTCTATTAATCCATTTCTTCCCCAGCAAATCATTGGAACATAGTCATTTCAATACATCCCATGTTTCTATTAATCTTCGGTATCTCGGTTTTGTAAGTCCATTTAATCTCTATTTCAATACATCCCATGTTTCTATTAATCACTCGGAAATCAGCAGAAAATTCATCTGGCACAGTATTTCAATACATCCCATGTTTCTATTAATCCTTACCCGTTTCGCTATCTACCATTTCGTCACCATATTTCAATACATCCCATGTTTCTATTAATCCTAATTTGCTCATTTTCAAGTAAATAGTCAAACGTATTTCAATACATCCCATGTTTCTATTAATCGCAAACACTTCCTCAATCCAACTATCCGGTACCCAATTTCAATACATCCCATGTTTCTATTAATCTTCCTCACTTTCCTCAATTTCATAACAATCTGGAATTTCAATACATCCCATGTTTCTATTAATCG
>KE159617.1:298473-327255 GCA_000403335.2 Lachnospiraceae bacterium MD335 | reverse complement strand
ATTTCAATACATCCCATGTTTCTATTAATCTTCCTCACTTTCCTCAATTTCATAACAATCTGGAATTTCAATACATCCCATGTTTCTATTAATCGTTGATATTAACAATAATCTTCCCTGTGTAGTAGTATTTCAATACATCCCATGTTTCTATTAATCCTATGGCTAAACAGTGGGGAGGAATGGCTGATGATATTTCAATACATCCCATGTTTCTATTAATCATATATGCGAGGAACCAAGCTGTCGTAATTTTGTCAATTTCAATACATCCCATGTTTCTATTAATCAAAGGGAAAATGATTGAATTAACAGTTTTGAATGATTTCAATACATCCCATGTTTCTATTAATCCAAGACAAATCCGCCATCCTTACTATCCCATCATACCACCAATCCCCCCAAAAGTCACTCTTTCTAGCATTTTTTACCAAGTAAACAGCAAAAAACTTTTTTATCCTCCCATCACCTTCTTCCCCACATATTTTCAATCATTTTGACCAAATGCCAATATCTCCGCCTGGTAAAATACTGCTTTCAGATTGCTGTTAAAATAGATTTCATATAATCAAATCCTCCCCTGTCGCCCTATCCCGTTTTCCCAAAATATCCTCTCCAAACACATTATCATTCATCAGTTTAATAATACACACAAAATCCTCCTCCGCATGAATCACCTTTTTCAGGTCACTCTCCAATTGTATCAGCTTCGATGGGGTAATGTCCCCGCGAAAAACAGAAAACTGAAAATGTGAAAGGTATTTCTTACATACCTTAAAAACCTTTTGAACCCTTTTTTCATTCACATCATAAAATACAAACGCATAATTATAATTCATTTTTTTCGTGCTTTTCTCCATAAAGATCCCCCGTTCTTACTAAAGTCTGCAAATTCAACATAAACTCCGTTCACAATGCGTAAGCACACTATTGGCAACACGCAAATTTCCCATACTCTCAATAATGCACAAACACTTACACACAAAAACGTAATTTATGCAACCAGCCTAAATATTCGTCCTAACCGAAAACGGAACAAACTCCTTCCCTTCCAAAATAAACTTAATCAATTTATAACAATCTAATTTAATCGCTGTCCGATAGGAAACCTTCCGTTTTAGACGCTCATGATAAAAAACCGATTCCAGCCGCTGTTCAAAAGCCTCAATAAAAATTTTCCGCCCCTCCTCATTCAGCAGACAATAATTCACCTTCCGGTCAAAATGCTTCTCCACCTGAAGTCTTCTGTTATTCACCAGTTCAAAAATCGTCCGGTAAACAATAATCGGTTTAAATACCTCACACATGTCAAGACTTAAAGAAAACCGCCCTTCCGACGGTTCATGAAGAAAACTAATCCGCTGGTCCAAATGCGTTCTGTAAATCGCAGAAATTGTTTTTGTATAAAGGAGTGTATTCCCAAAAGAAATCAATGCATTAATCGGATTATCCGGCGGACGCTTCACCCGCTTATTCATAATAAAATCCTCCGGCAGAAAAAAACGGAAACACGAATAAAACCTTGCCCACACCTCCCCCTCAACCGACATCAGCTCAGATACCTTTTCCGACAAATCCACATGCTTATGAAATACCTTCCTAATCCAGTCCGTTGTTTCTTTTACTTCTTTTTTATCATGTTTATAATAGTGATATAACACCTCATAAATGTTTTCGCCAATCCCATGTACAATTGCCTTCGCAATCTTCAGCCGCCGCGTCTCAAATGCATTGACCTGCTGAATCAAAAGCTTCCCACTGCAATACTGCTCACGCGGATAATAAGTTCCGCTATATCCCCCGTAATAATTAAAAAAATGCACCACCACATGATTTGCCGCCAAAAAATCCAAAAGCTTTGTATTAACACTCACCTCATTCAGACAGTAAATCTCCTTTGTATTCTCAATTGGTATGTACACATTTTTCCCATCTTTTCGAAAGCATAACGAATTATCCTTCCGCGTCAACTCTCCCTGCGACATAATATATCTCGTACTTCCCATTACCTGCCTGCTCCCTTCTCAGATAAAACAATATTCATAATAGGCACACTTCTTACAACCTGCTTTCTCCTCCGCCTTTGGTACCTCGTCAGATAAAAGCAATTCCTCAATCTCCGTCTGAATCTGTTCCAGTTTCTGTTCCTGCACATCATCCAGTTCGAGGATTACCGCCGCCTTCTTAGCCTTATTCTTTTCCACAAATATAAGCCTTCCTTTTCTGACAATTCCTTTCTCTTTTAAAATCTTCAGATAATAATACAGCTGCCACTTCGCCGCCTCCATATCCGCATCGGACTTTTTGATTTCTGTCAGATATTCCGCAGTCAGCTTGTCCAGTCTGATATTTTCAATCGCAACCTCCGTATGTTCGCTTTCCTGCGCTTTCACCTCATGCATCGCCCGCCCAATCTGAACCAGCTCACTATTATCCTCAAGGTTTAACCGGTTCCCATGCAAATAACACTGCCTTTTGCAATGAAAATAATAATTAATCAGCGTCCCATTAACGCGTATGTGATTAGATTTCAATAAACAGCCCTCCCTCTTTCTCAAGCTTTCTTTTATCTAACCTGCCGTCAGAAAAATACTCCTCACCATTTTCGATGCAGTAAATTTCACCCACCCTGTCAGAATACGCGATATTGGAATTCTTTTTAATTTGATAGATAAAAAGATTAAGCTTACTGCTGATTTCAGATAGCTGAACGCGAAACTGCGCATAGTCTTTTGGAGGATACATCAACAACTCCTTGTACCGGTTCCACAAATCCTGCCCGTCAACCGTCTCTCCATCCGAAAGAACAATAGTTCGAGCCAAAAAGACAGACATACGCCAGTCATTTTCCTCAATCAACCGCATTTTGGCACTTATTTTGCGAAAGCCAAGCGCACCCGTCTCATTTACAAATGCATCAATGCCCTCCGCATCAGAAGAGACGTTCCTGTTTTTCCTGATAACGCGCATCACCTGCTCATAATACTGCGAAAAATTCTTTTCCTTTAAAACCTGCTGCATTACTTCATTCTTCAAAGTAAACGTTTCACTTATCCGGTAATCATTTTCCCCATAAATACGCTTTGCTGAAAATAAATCAAAAAAATATACGATACCTTCCCGTTTCGCATTCCGGTTAATTCTGCCCATAAACTGCTCTTCACTGTCCAAGGTACTAATATCCTTGTATCCGATGTCCATATCAATATCAACGCCCGCCTCAACAACCTGCGTTGCAATCAGAATATATCCCGTCTGTTCAAACTTTTGCGTTTTGATACACCGCAAAATCCGCTCTCTGTCAACACAATTATCGTCTCCCGTCATGCGCTCTACAACGGCGTCAATCTCCTCATCCGATTTCAATCTGTCAAAAAAGCGATATGCCATTTCTTTCTGAATAAATTCAATCAATATCTTTTTCTTTTCCCCTGCCTGCGCTTTGACATGCGCATAAAGCGCCTCTTCATCGAAGTCCTCACGGTGTAACAGCTCATAAGAAATCCGAACCCTGTCCTGAAAACGTTTATCATTGAAATAAAACGCCCTGTTTTGGATTAAACGCCGTACACCTTCGTGCGTTCCGGTCAGCACTGCCAAATCGGGCAGTGTGGCGGACATAATAAGAACCTTGCAGTGCAGATATTTGCAAAAATACTGGAGGGACATCATAATTTCCGTCCAAATCGCATTTTTATAACTCTGTATCTCGTCCAATACAATCACACTTCCCACAAGCTGGTGAAACCCGAAAAGTGCCTCACGCTGCGTTCCAAACATTGTTTGAAACAGGCTTACATGTGTTGTCAGGATTATCGGATAATTTAAAAACTGTCTGTCCAGCAACGACTTGCTCCAATTGCATTCCGCCCAGTTTTCTTCAAACTCACCGTTCTCCTTATCCGTTTTGACATCCCTTTTTATCGGCGTTACAGAATTGACGACAGCTGCTTTTTCAAAAATATTGCTGCCCTGGAACAGCTCTTCCAAACTGACTTTGTTCTGCTCTACAAGATTGTTAAACGGGTAGACATAAATGATTTTACCCATACCCTTTTGGGCAAGGAAAAAGCTGCTGTGAAATCCGACATTACTCTTTCCGCAGCCGGTCGGCGCTTCCAAATAAAAAATGTCCTCATCCGCATGGTCCGCAAGATTTCGTTCCGCCTCATAAAAAAGCATATTGCGCAGATAATTGATATCCGTTCCGTTATCCACTGCTTTTTCAGGGTGAAACATTCTGATTTCCCGCATCCGCTGTGTCTTCTCAAACGTCTCCCGCAAGTCATTGATTTCCCGAACCGAACCAAACTGTTTTATTTCCGTCCCCGTTGTATATTCATTCGTTGCATAATAATCACACGCCGTCAGCAGGGAAAATACCAGCCTTGCATAGGTATATTTTGCAAAACTGCGCGCTTTGGGTCCCGTTTTTGCCCTTTCCAAAATATCGACATATTTTGATACCGGCATTTGAGAATACTTCCCTCTGTACAACTGCCGAAAGCTTTTTTGCTGCATTGCCTGATCAATATTGTACAGCTTTCCGCCCGCCTGTATTGCATTCAAAAACGCATCAAAGCTGTCTAAATCGGAATGGTGTTTCATAATCAGATACGCATTTATGCAAACAATCTCATACAGGTATATTCTTTTCCCCTGGTCAATGGGCGTCGTTTTGTGCATCTGCTCCAAACATGCCATTTGACAGTCAAGGTAAATATATGCCGACAATACAGAATGATTTTGTTCATGTAGCTGCGGAATATGTATGTTCTCAAACGCTTTGTTTTTCATTGCTTTTTGTTGAAAAACAGGATTGATTTTTCCTGCATCATGAAACGTGATGACATCACGCACTGCCTGTAAAAACCAATCCCTGTATTCTTTAGCCGTGTCCCCGGACAATACCGGCTCCATTGTTTCAAAAGCGTCCTGCATTTTTTCCTTCTCAAGCAGACGCGAAAAATACTTCTGACAACGCTGTGTATGCTCCTGCAGCGTCTCACGTTCCTCATAAACCTTTGAATCCGTATGTGCATATACCGGATTTGTAAAATCCAATACTTCCATAAGCTCCATCGTCTGTTCCTCCAAACCCGTGTCAGGTCTGTTTCTTAGTAAAAAACAGCCTGCTTTCCGTCAACATCCCAAACCGTTCCTTCTGTTTGGGTAAGCGTCATATTGGTAAATACAAATTTTTCCAGTATATATTGATTCGTATGCTCATTCAGTCCAATCGGCAGCGCCTCTTCGTATTTAAACGGATTCTCCACGCCTCCAAACAAATCCGCATCGAAATCAATCTGCGCTTTTTGTTTTGGAAAAAGGCAGTCAAGCGAACTGGCTTGTTCCTTCTTATGTCCCTCAACAATCGCTGCATGCGTAATATCTGCCGCATGATCGTTTTTGCCAAGGTAAGGAATATAGACACATTTTCTCTCTGTCACATATTCCGCCAGCTTTTTTGCTTCCTCACAGTCTAGCAGAACGCAAATATCCCACGAGGGCTCCTCAAGCCACTGCTCTTTTACAATTAAATTCCCGCCCTGTTCCCGCGACGCGTACCCGACGGAGTTGTTAAAGCTGACAATTTTTTTTGCAAAGTATCCTTTATCCGCATTCGGAAGAATACTGACCTGTATGCTTTCAAGCTTTTGGTAATATTCGGGATACGGTTGCGATTTGTCCATCTGACTGTATCCCGCATACCCCAAAACAGCCCCAAACAGCCCCGTCAGCGCAGGCTTATGAATGTGACCGTATGTATAATAGTGCACGGAATTCACATCCGGCTTTTTAAACATTGCCTGTTTTCCTGACAATGTAAATTTTAAAATATCCATAGTCATCTCCTTAGCGTTTTCGGCGCTTTAAACAGAACACTGCTTTCGGGTAAAAATATGATACATTTTTACGTTAGGAATATCCGTTTCCACAATCGTCGTATGCGGATTGTAGTAAATTTCCACATTATTAATCTTGTCCCCAAATCCGCACAACAGTTCTCCACATTTCACACGAATAATATTTTTCTCTTTGTCCTGATGTTCAAACGCAATGCTTTCCGCAAGATTCGGCAGATAAACGTTCTCCTGCGTTTCAACAAACAAGCCAAATTCATTTTCACATCCGGCTTTTGCATTCGTCGCAAAAGAAGTCGCAGCGCACAACGCCGTCTCCTTAAATTTTTGGTAATCCTCCTGCGTGTATCCCTGTGTTACGCCCAAATCCACATACTCTTTATACGCTTTTGGATTAACGGAAAACGGATAAAAATAATGTGCCTCGTCGCTCACGATTTTTGTACCGAGGGAAGAATTCTTTGCCTCCTCACCCTCTTTATTTTTCGAAGCAGCTGTCGCGTCCCGAAACGGAGAAAGAATTTGCTGCTCCTGCGGCATGCTGTCCGCATATTTGTTAAAGCCCTGCCCGAACTGCACTGCGCCGGTTATCGAAATATTGCAGCCTTTCTCGGCAAACGTAGCGCCAAAATTTTTGACGTCCACAGCGCTGAACAGGTTCGTCAAAACCTTTTTTGCGTCCTTCACATCCTCCGATCCAAAAAGCTGTGTGTAACGTTCCAACAGCGTTCTCGGCACCAAATTAACGCTGCCTTTTTTGTCGTCGCTTGTTGTCATGGACTTGATATAAAGGACCTTCTCTCCGTTCTCGTCCCACATTTTTTTCATAGGATATTTAAACGCCTTATCGCTTCCGAAGATGTCGCCTTTTGATGTGGTTTTCGGATATCCGCTGAAATCCGCATTCCAGTTTGCCATAATCGAAGAAATCCCCATAACACCGTATACTCTTTGTTTCATCATTTTCCAAATCCTCCTTTATTGTTCCTTTTTTCTATAAAATGCACTGCTTGCCGTCAGTCCCGCAATCAGTTCTCTCTGCATTACCTTCTTGCACGTCGGCTCGTATATCATAATATGACTAATCACGTTTTTTGCACGTGCGTCTTTATCCGTGTCAATCGCATGGTCATAGCTGATAAACATTTGACCCAGCTTTTCTTTAATCAAACTGTCACTGTCCGCATTGAGAAACTGGTTCGCCATTGACAATGGCTTCTTTGCCGATTTGGAAAGGGACAGAAAATAACCCACAAGTTGTCCTACTGCATAGTAATACTCACCGTCCGAAAACGTCCAATCCTCCTTTGCCATATCAATATGTACCTGAAAGTCCTCCTGTATTGTTCCCATAAGCTCCTCCTTTTCCTTATTATCATTAAAATAATCTTCCAGTGAAAGCAATAGATTCAACTGCACTCCTGCACGCAGCAAATAACCGCCCGCAATCTTATTCTTAATCAGTTTCAGTCCCAATTCCTGTATCACTTGCTGGATATGATACTCCGGCACTTTATATAACCATGTAAAAATTCTGTTGCGATAAGTCAGCAGACAGTATTTGAGCCCTCCGTCCATTTGCGGCAAATCCATAGGATCCGTAAAATAGTTAAAGCTTAGGAATTTATCAAAAAACACCTCGTCTATCACTGCCGCCACCTGCGCCGTTTCATTGCACGAACCGTACAGTTTTTCATCGCCTGCGCCCTTAAAAATTTCTTTAAAATAGAATGTTTTTGGCAAATTCGAGTTCAGCGCAATCACGGTGTCGCTGTCGACAATTTCCACTTCTTTGCCCTTTTTAATTCTCAAATATAAACCATCTTTTATGCACGGAAGGTCCTTGCTCTTGTCCGGTATTGCGGTGATGTTTTCGTTTTCAAAATCAACATACACATTGACATTTCCTTTGCAGGCATGTCCCCACAGATAATCGAAAAACTGACTTTGCAGCATGACCTGTTCCATATTGAGCAGATACGGCGCCGGCGTTTTTCGGTTTTTGTTTTCCAAAAACGGCTTTTTTGCGTTCAGTCCCATATTATTGCTCGGCACTCCATAAATCGTGCCGTCAGCCGTTACGTTATAATCATTGTTGTTGTAAATATTGGGAATAATGTATCGTTTATTCTCTTTTTCGTACAGTTCTTTGGTCTTCTTTTCGTCGTCATATACAAAAAAGAGTTTCAGATAGTCCTTTCCCGAGAGCGCAGCAGGCAGCAGATCAGGATTTTTGAGCCATGCTTTCATCCATTCCCATATTTTATCCAAGGTCTTTCGGTCAGGTTCGCCAAGTTCCGCCACTGCCTGTTGATACATTTTTCTTGCTGCCGGTTTTGTATATTTGATTTCAGGCGCAAAAAGCGTTTTATAATAACCGTCAACGACACTGCTTGTCAGTTTTTTCTCCGCAATACTGTCCTTTTTTATAAAGAATGCATACATTTGATTGGAATGAATAACTTTTTTTGTGTCAATCGGCTTGTTCATTTCAATCAGCTTGCTGTTATAATCCAAATACCGAATATAAGGATAACGCCCATCCGTTTTGCCTTGTAATACCCCGCTCTTTTTATCAAATTTGATTTCTAACGGTGTTTCATATTGGAAATCCTTATCCATATTGATAAGCACGTATGTTCCATCTTTTGGAATGTAATTATCGACCAAAAGCTTTGTTCTGCGCTCCAGTTCTGTACATGTTTCGTCGGTCTCCCGCGACCGCTGGCGGTCCGCCTGCGCATTTAACATCTTGTCAAATACTGCTATTGCATCATATAACACAGTATCCCTCCATTCTTATAACCATTTTCCTTGTAAAATCCGTAAATTTGAGACTCCATTTATAACATTGTTTCGTTATTTAAACAAACCGGTACCCTAAAAAGCCAAGCCCGCGGGCGCCCATCGTGCCCATTCCGTTTGCCAAAGCAAAATACATCACTTTCTGCGCATTTTCATCGTCTGATACCTGCATTGACAGCTTATCGCCCAACAGCGTTATCCCCTTGTAGGAAACGCCTACCGCGCACTTGCTTTTGAGTTCCAGCTGATGATAAAACATGGTATTTTCTGCTATTTTATCGCCGGTATATTCTTCGTACTGATGACACAGACTTGACGCTAGTTCTCTCTCAAAATCCTCAAAAGACATACAGTCGCGCCAATAACCTTTGTCATTTTTTAATACTACCGGAGTTAAGGAATACACGGACGCAATCTGTTTTCGCGGTATCTGTTTCACGGTTCTTGTAAGTCCTTTTATGGCATCTGTTCTGTAATCAGCAAGCCCGTCCATTAGATAAGACAATAGTTCTTTGTCTACCGTGCGGACACGGAATTGGTAAATTTGGTCGTGTTTGTAGGCTTTCATACCTTTTTCAATTTTGATTGGGAGGTCGAAGTTATAGCCCTTAAGCGATTTTCGCCGATGGAATTCATTGAACTGTTCATTCTGTGCCAAATAACCGTCGATGAATTTATTTAATTCACCATAAATCAACGGAATCGGAATATCTCTCAGTATGTAGATACGGCATATCATTTCATATATATTCATAATTTCCTCCGCTTTTGCTTTGTTTGGTACTTATTTTCGCTTTATTATTTATGATTTTACACCTTGAGCAAAAAATCAAGGCGAAATTTTATAAAAAATAATTAATTACTTGAATAATTTCTATATTGTAAAAAAATAAAGAATGTATTAATTACTATTTCAATACATAAATGTTTGTATCTAATAATTCATTCTCTATTTCAATAATTCTATTGTACACTGTTTCCGCTGTCTTCGCAAATGATACTTTTGTATTGCCAAGCTGCTGCCGCTTTCACTTATCCCTATAATGAGAGCCACATTGAACAATCTTTATCATATCATCTTCTATCCGGTAAACAATACGATTTGCCTCGTCTATTCTCCGGCTCCAATAAGATGCCAAATCACCACTCAGCCTTTCCGGCTTTCCTATCCCTTCATATCCATTCCGTTCAATATCCTTCAATAACTGAAGAATACGTTTTAATGTCTTTTTATCCTGTTTTGTCCAATATTCAAAATCCTCCCACGCAGCGTCTGACCACGACTTAATCATCAGCGTCCACCTCGTGTACCGTACCGCCTGTAGCCTCCATTTGCGCTACAGACTCTCTAAGTCTAGTCATATTTTCCTGCGAATAGAACGGGTCGACAGATACTTCAAACGGTATCCGTTTTTCTCGTCCCAGTTTTTTTAGATAAATATTAATAGCCGTAGATAAAGACATTCCAATATCCGCACAAGCCTGTTCTGCCTTCTTCTTTACATCGTCCTCTATGCGCAAGCTGATTTGAGCCATCACATCACCTCTTCCTTTATAGTATTATTAGTATACTCTATATCAAAGCATTTGTAAAGCATTTTGCTATAGAATGTATGTTCCAACTATACCCTTATTCCCTCTTAATATCTTGTCGTAAATTGTTGACTTTAAAAAAACAAAAGACTATAATGTGAAAAGCATATGAGATATACGATGCATAAAATATTATGAAAGAGGGGAAACGTTGAAAAATAAAATTTTCAACGTTACGAGTTTGTTCTATAAGGCACAAACTCGCGCGCGGAGAAAGGAGCAGTGTGAAAAAATGGAATCGTATTTCATGTTTAAAAATTTGGCAATTATTATCATCGCCGCCAAAATCTGCGGCATTTTGGCAAGAAAGCTAAAAGCGCCGCAGGTAGTAGGCGAGATTATCGCAGGACTTCTGATCGGACCAAGCATTTTGGGTTGGGTGGAACAGTCGGATTTTCTAGTGCAGCTTGCTGAAATCGGCGTGGTTTTGCTGATGTTTTCGGCGGGACTCGAAACGGATTTAAAGGATTTGTTAAAAACAGGACCGATTGCCGCATTGATTGCGTGTGCGGGCGTGTTTATTCCGCTGGTGTGCGGCGCGCTGCTTTACATGGCGTTTTACGGCTTTGCACCGTGGGGCTCGGAGGAGTTTTATAAGGCGGTTTTTGTCGGCACGATTCTGACTGCAACATCCGTGAGCATTACGGTCGAGTCGCTGCGGGAAATGGGTAAGCTAAAAGGAAAGGTCGGCACGACAATTTTGAGTGCGGCAATTATTGACGACGTGATTGGTATTATCGTACTGACGTTTGTGATTGGCTTTAAGAGCCCGGATTCAAAGCCCATGGCGGTGCTGACCAACACAGTTTTATTTTTCGTGTTTGCGATTGTGGTCGGGTTTCTCTGTTATAAAGTGTTTCAATTTGTGGACAGCAAATATCCGCATACAAGGCGTATTCCGATTGCGGGATTGGCGTTGTGCCTTGCAATGGCGTACATTGCGGAGCGGTATTTCGGGATTGCGGATATTACGGGTGCCTATGTGGCGGGCATTATTCTCTGCTCGATTCGGGACTCCGAGTATATTGCGGAAAAAATGGATACCAGTTCGTATATTCTGTTTGGTCCGGTGTTCTTTGCAAGTATCGGTCTGAAAACAAATGTGGACAGCGTGAATATGAGTATCCTGCTCTTTTCGCTTGCGTTTGTTGCCGTAGGATTGATTTCAAAGATTGTGGGATGCGGAATTATGGCGCGGCTTTGCAAGTTTAACGGATTGGATTCGCTAAAAATTGGCGTTGGGATGATGACACGCGGTGAGGTTGCGCTGATTGTGGCGCAGAAAGGACTTTCGGCAGGACTGCTGACGCCGGTTTATTTTACGTCCGTTATTTTTCTGATTATTGTCTCGTCGATTTTGACGCCGATTATTTTGAAAATTTTATATTCCAAAGACACAGTTTCCCCGGCGTAAAACCGGGGATTCTTTTGTTATGGGAAAATGTTCATTAGCCGACTATTCCCTCATACGGCTCCTTTAATAAACCGTTTAACGAACTATATTCATTGTATCGCAAAATCGGCTATTTAACAATAAAAATCACATTCTCAGGTAAATTTACAAGCCAATGATACTGAGCCATTTGAGGAAGATACAAACCGCTCTTCGCCACAAAACCTTTTGCCTCAACCGACATCTTACGCCCATTTCTCACAGGAAATCCGCGGTCCCCAAACTGGTCCAAATACTACCGCGTTGACATTCCCCCCAGCTGCGCTTCCTTCTGCATTTTCTGATAAACTTTCTTAAACGCCGTGGGAAGTGCAATCTCATTCTCCAACTGCATTGCGGTAACCCATGTAAAGCCGTTTTCGTTCGCAACACTTTCACACTTGATTTTCCAACAAGTCATATGCCACTCAATATGTGTAAAAATATGTTTGAGCGCTTTCCCTGTATCCGCCATTTTTTGAATCTCTTTTACAGTAAACTTTTGTTCTGATAACCATTGAAGAACCTGCTCCTTTGTCAGCTCCCCGTCCAAATTCGGCAGCTCCCACATTCCCGACAAAACGCCCTTGCTTTCCCGTTTCCCAATGGCGATTTTGTCCTGATATTTTATCAGCAGTACTGTCTTCCGCTCTATTTTGCGCTCTGCCTTCTTTTTCTTTACAGGATACTGCGATTGCGTATGGTTTTGGGCTGCGCCGCACAAAAAAGCAAGCGGGCATTCTGCGCATTTTGGTTTTCCGTTCGGCACGCACACCACCGCGCCAAGCTCCATAAGGCTCTGCGTGAAATCCCCCCGCCCAGTCTGCGGATAAATGCGCTCTAACGCCTGCGTAATCTCTGCACGGAATTTTGCATCCGTAATCTCCCTGTCATCTTGTGTCAACCTTGTAATCACGCGCAATACATTGCCATCTACCGCCGCCCTTGGCTCCCCAAACGCAATTGAGGAAATTGCGCCTGCTGTATATGCGCCTATTCCCGGCAAACCAAGAATCTCCTCAAACTTACTTGGAAAAATCCCCCGGAACTTTGTACAAATTTCCTGTGCCGCCTTTTTTAGATTCCGCGCACGCGAATAGTATCCCAGTCCTTCCCACAGTTTAAATAGCTCCTCGTCCTCACAGTCTGCAAGCGACAATATTGAAGGAAGCCGTTTCATAAAACGCTCATAATATGGAATAACCGCCTCCACCCGCGTCTGCTGCAGCATAATCTCCGACACCCATATGTGATATGGCTCCCTGTCCGCCCTCCAAGGCAGACACCGTTTATTTTTATCATACCAATTCAGCAGCGGCACAACGATTTCCTTCATCTGACTTTGTTTCATATTTGATCCCCATTTCCTTTCGCCCGCCTTTGCATATATTGTTCCTGCAAGTTTGGCATGAATTCGTCTTGACAGCGAAATCATTTTCATATGCTTTGTAACACTAAAATGAAAAGTATATAAAAACATTATATCATAAATCTACGATTTCTGGTCAACATTCGCCGTTCGCAAAATGAACAGGTTCACTTTGCTCTCTTGCGCTCATTAAATCACATTTTATTTCCTGCATTTTTTAATTTTACATATTCTTTTAAGATTTATTTTATTGAATATTATGAAAAACATGGTAGTATTATCAGAATAAGGCAATTATAAATAATGAAACGAATATTACAAAAATATTTTACTGACTATATCGGAATAAAGGAGATTTATGGATAAATCATTAAAAAATATATTAATCGGCACTGGTTTTGGCGTGACATTGTTCTTTCTTTTAATGAATCTGTCAAAGGTCGGCTTGTTTCTGATTGCCATTGTCAGGCTGCTGCAACCGATTTTTATTGGCGCAATCATGGCATTTGTTCTAAATGTCCCGATGCAGCATCTCCAACGCCTGCTGCAAAAGCTTTATAAAAAATACCGAAAAAAAGACACGGACGCCAAGGCGGTAAGCTTTGCCCTTACCCTGATTCTGCTGCTCGCCGTGATTGTAATCACTTGCATGACAATTATACCGCAGGTGGCATCCTCCCTTATCAGCATCGGAAAACTGATACAAGAGCATATTCCTATTTGGATTTCTCAGCTGAAACAATTTCCTGAGGCAACAGCATTGCTTGAATATTTAGAAGAAACCATGATGAGCGAAGACCTTTATTCCGCAATCGGCAGCAATGTCAGTTCCATGCTTGGCTCTATCGTAAGCGGCATCGGTTCGTTTGCAGACGTTTTAATCAATCTGCTTATGGCATTTGTCATTATGTCATATCTTTTGCTTGACAAGGATAACGTAAAACGTCAGTTCAGAAAACTGTTTGAAGCCTATTTGCCGCCAAACGTATCCGAATATCTCCTTCATGCAGGAAAGCTTTTGTGTGAAATCTACGCAAGTTTTCTAAGCGGTCAGTTTTTGGAGGCTGTCATTTTGGGCGGTTTGATGTGGCTTGCTTTTACCCTGTTCGGACTCCCTTATGCCGGACTTGTCGCAGTGCTTACCGGTCTCTTGTCCTTTATTCCGTATGTCGGAAGTTTTGTTTCCTGTGCGGTCGGCGCATTTATCATATTTATGATCAGCCCTGTTAAAGCGCTTATTTCCATTATCGTATTTCAGGTCGTTCAATTCATTGAAAACCAGTTTATTTACCCTAGAGTTGTCGGCGGCGCGGTCGGACTGTCCGCACTTTGGACACTAATTGCCGTGTTAATCGGCGGTAAACTGTTTGGCATTATCGGGATGATATTCTTTATTCCCCTTGCGGCAACCGCCTATACTTTGCTTGGCCAGGCAGCAAACAAGCGTTTGGGGAATATAAACAAATAATATAAATATGGCAGAGAACTGTCTTTTGTCATAAACAGTTCTCTGCCAATTATTATTTTCCCGCAAATAATATAGTCTTATCTACGACGTTTTCCTTAAATCAAGGATTCATAAAGTTTTGTAATATCCGCTACACTTGTTTCCTTCGGATTACCCGGTCTGCACGCATCGTCATATGCAGACTGTGCAAGGAACGCAATATCCTCTCTCTTGACAATCTCTTTGAGGTTTTCGGGAATGCCGACATCCTGCGACAGCTTCTTCACAGCGTCAATCGCAGCCCTGCGGTACTCCTCCTGTGACATATTGTCCACACCCTGTACCCCCATTGCCCTCGCAATTTCACGATACTTTTCGCCTGTTGCTTCCGCATTGTATTCCATAACCGTGGGAAGAATAATCGCATTTGCAACTCCGTGCGGCGTATCATACAGAGCGCCAAGCGGATGTGCCATAGAATGTACAATGCCAAGTCCTACATTGGAAAATCCCATTCCGGCAACATACTGACCAAGCGCCATATCTTCTCTGCCTTCCGGCGTGTTATCTACTGCGCCTCTTAGCGAACGCGAAATAATCTCAATTGCCTTTAAGTGGAACATGTCCGACAATTCCCAAGCGCCCGCCGTGATATATCCTTCAATTGCGTGCGTAAGCGCATCCATGCCGGTTGCCGCCGTCAGTCCCTTGGGCATGGTTGCCATCATTTCAGGATCGACAAACGCAACAACAGGTATGTCTTTCGGGTCAACACATACCATTTTACGATTCTTTGCCGCATCTGTAATAACGTAGTTGATTGTTACTTCTGCCGCCGTCCCTGCCGTGGTTGGTACCGCAAAAATAGGCACAGACTTGTTTTTCGTCGGCGCAACGCCCTCAAGGCTTATCACATCCTCAAATTCCGGATTGTTGATGATAATGCCGATTGCCTTTGCCGTGTCCATCGAAGAACCGCCGCCGATTGCAATCAAATAGTCCGCACCGGATTTCTTGAATGCAGCAACACCTGTCTGCACATTCTCAACCGTAGGATTAGGCTTAATTTCAGAATACAGTTCATATTCCATTTTTTCGCTTTCAAGGATGTCCAGCACCTTTTTGGTTACACCGAATTTTACCAAATCGGGATCAGAGCACACAAATGCTTTCTGATAGCCTCTCCCTTTTGCCTCCGGTACAATCTCTTTAACTGCACCTGCTCCATGATAAGATGTTTCGTTCAATACAAATCTGTTTGCCATACGCTTACGCTCCTTTATATTTATTTTTATGTCTATATTAAATTTAGCATATAACTACAATTCGGGCAATGCCGTAATCTGCAATTTCTCTTTATTTCCATAGCAGTTTGTCCTTCAACTTCCCTCTACATTACATATGTGCTGATCGGAAAGGTCGAGAACCGGGACAGGGAGGTAAAGAAGCGCCGCCCCTCTATCCGGGCGCAGCTTGCGCAGGACGCAAATTTGATCGTCTAATTTCTCCATTCAACTATATCATCAAGTTTTTTGCGTGGTCTTTCTTTAGGAAATTCATTAGGATAGCCAAACGCAATCGCTGCAATAAGCTGTCCGTCACTTTTTAACCATTCACATAGTTCTGAATATGCAAAATAAATATCGCATATCCAAAGGCTGCCTATTCCTTTTTCAGTAGCAGTAAGAAGCATATTTTGTATGGAAGCACTTATAGATTGAATATTACAAATTTCATAAATATGTTCTTCTGGTGTCAATTCTGACAAAATACCTTTCCCCAAAGAATTAACAACAAAAATTATAATTGGAGCTTCTTCCATTATATCCACAGTATATTTTGCCGCTGGTATATGTTGTTTGCTTTGCGGTAATAATGCACTTTCGTTTTCTTCCCGTTCAATTCCCTGGCGGAAAACTTTTAGCATTTCTACTTTTGCATTTCCTTGTATCACAATATATTTCCATGGCTGTCTATTTTTTGAAGAAGGCGCCTTTACTCCACTTTGGATAATATCCATAATATCTTCTTGGGATATAGGTTTATCTAAGAATTTTCTTATACTTCGTCTGTCATAAATAGCAGAAATCATTTTTATATGTCCCTTCCAATCCCGATTGTGATTTAATGATTTTTATAAACCCTGATAAGGGAAACAAAATCACAGGAAACATTATAACACAAAATGAACAGGTATGGGGAACTGATTGAAATGCTTTTAATATGGAGTCATTTTATTTGCACAAGTTCTATTTCTTCCTCTTTTCCGAGATTTCATGAGTACAGCTTTTGTTCGGAATTATTCCAATGCTCATGCACGCCGAGGTTGGTATGAGTATGACCGCTGCCGTCTGTGTAAGTTGTTCCTGACGGTGCGTTTTCATCCGCCACCCCATTGCCTCGACCGACAAACTAAACGCCCTTTAATTCTTTGACAGTACACATTTCGACCATATAATCGGGAAATAAGCGGGATATTTTAGCGCTTGTTTCTGTTGATTTTGTGCCTTTCATACCACAACCGATCATCGCAGATATAAAAAGCGTGATAACCAAAATAGGCGCTGGCGTTTTTACAACAGCCTTTCGATTCATGATGACCGTCCTGTCTTCTTTTCTTGTTTTTTCGTTCCTTTACATTTTCTGATTATGCCAAATGTATAATGTCCTATTGCCGTAAACAGTCCCAGCACCGCTATGTAGTCCAAAAGGAACTGTACTATCGGTTCCTCAAAATCAAAAAATGCAAATTGATTTTGAAGCAGTAAATAACTGCCGATGTCCCGCTTTACAAACGCATACACACCGTATCCTGCAATTATCAGAGCAATGATACGAAGCACCCATGTCCGCATGACAGATGTTTTTTTCGTTAGCCGTTTTGCCATTCCCATCATCATATTCCAATGAAATCCGAGGTGCAGGCTCATAAAAGCAAATCCCCAATAAGCTGAGAGCATATGCAGCTTTCTCGCAAATGACAATCCATTGCCGAACGGCAGGAACGAAAATATATGACGGGATAACACTACGCCGCTGAATATAGAGCCTGCCATTGAAAGCAAAACCGACACAACAAGTACGGTTTGCAGAGTTCTCAGGGCAGTATATTCGCCCCTAATCAAATTTTTTATCCATCTCCTATTTAAAATGTGGTGCAGAATAAAAAGCACAAACATAATGATACCAAGCAGTTCATGGGATACCTGCCCAATCAGCTCATATGTCATCAAAAGCAAGAGTACCGCTGTCATTGCGATGTCTACCGCTATTTTTACAATCCGTTTGCTTTTCATCTTTCACCACCTTTTACAGAAAACGATTATTTGTTTAAACCGTTAATCCATTCTTCAACATCCTCGAAAGTCACATCACTGACTTTTGAATGTGTTACCTTATATCCTTCTGACAGTACTGTTGCATCTGACTGTATGCTCTGAATTTCCGATATGGCATCTGAAAAACCGCTTCCACCGCTGGTAACAAACGGAATAATTGTTTTGCCTGAAAAATCATATTCTTCCAAGAAAGAATATACTGCCATTGGCATTCCGTAGTACCAGTTTGGGAAACCAAGATACACTGTATCGTACTCATCCACATTCTCTATATGAGAAGCAAGTTTCGGGCGGGAGTTTTCTTTGCTTTCTTTAGCGCCTTGCCGGTCGGCAGCATCATAATCAGCCGAATACTTTTCCTCGGTTTCAATCAAAAACAGCTCTCCGCCTGTGGCCCTCTGAATCAACGCAGCAATGTACTGTGTGTTTCCGTACATCTCGCCGTCCTTCACAATCAGACTTGCAGAAGCAACAGCATCTACTCCGGCAGGAAAATCTGTGTTTCCTGCACGGGAAAAGTATGCAATTAAAGTTTTGGAAGCCTCCTCCTGCTTAGAATCCGCCCACTCTGATCCACATCGTCCTGACCTGAATTATTTTGTTCAGTCTCATTTTGATTTTGGGTACTTTGAGCAGAATTATCATGAAATGAAAAATCACCATTTTTTTGCGTATTGCTGTTGCATCCTGCAAATGCAAGCAAAACGAATGCACATAATAGTGCCGTTGTTACTTTTTTCATTTTTCTTGCCTCCGTTTCATCCTCAAGCTTCTCTTAAAAGCTCGCCTGCAATACGGCTCGAATATCATCTGAATCCATTACTTTATAACCACCGTCCATAATCAACGTGCTTTTTACCATTCCGTCCAGCATAGCTTCCGCAGCGCCCAACTCAGTAATATTCATAACAAGCCCGATTTTCTTCATCCACGTTTCCATAGCGTCAAGTCCTTCGTTCGCAACTTGAATTTCCGTCTTACCTTCAGGGTTTACATTCCATACGTTCTCGGCATAGCGGGCAAACTTTGCCGTTCCGTAAGACAGGATATAACGGTAATATGGCATGGAAACAGCCGCAAGCGTCATGCCATGTGTAGCGTCCGTATGGGCGGCTACTCCCTGTCCGAGCATATGCACCATCCAATCGGTGGTTTTTCCTTTTGCTACAAGCGTATTGAGTGCCCATGTCGCTATCCACATAATGTTAGAGCGTGCTTCGTAATCAGTTGGATTTTCAACGGCAATATCGGCACTGTGAATCAGAGAACGCAGCAGACCTTCCATGATATAATCGCTTGTATTGTCGTCCGTCCCCGAAAAATACTGTTCCAGAATGTGCGACATAATATCGTATATGCCGGATACCATTTGATACTTCGGCAGCGTGTAAGTAAATTCGGGATTCAGTACCGAGAACTTTGGAAATACATTTTCCCCGAATACGTGTCCGATTTTGAGTTTTTGTTCGTGATTTGTAATCACAGAGCCGCCGTTCATTTCGCTGCCAGTACCCACCATGGTAAGCACGCAGCCGACGGGAATAATATCGCAGGTTACATCATCAAAACGGATAAAGTATTTATCCCAAGCGTCGTCGTTGCAGTTTACCGATACGGAAACCGCTTTTGCATAGTCGCATACCGAGCCGCCGCCAACAGCAAGAATCAAGTCAGCCTTTGCGGCTTTTGCCCGCTCTATGCCCTCGTTTAATTTTTCCACGGTGGGGTTAGGCATTACGCCTGCGTCTTCGTAGACCTCCTTTCCGTTTGCCTTTAGAATCTCAACGACCTTATCATAAATACCGTTCTTTTTAATTGAGCCGCCGCCGTAAACAAGCAATATGTTTTTACCGTATTTCGGCAGTTCTTCGTTCAAGCCGTCTAGAGCATTTTGCCCGAAATAAAGTTTTGTGGGATTGCAGTAAGTAAAATTTCCTAACATAAGTTTATCTCCTTTTTTATGTGTCGTGCGTTAAAGCGACGCACCGAATTTTTTTAGTTCATCTAATTTAGCCGCCGAGCCGTTCTCCGAACCGTGAGCCGTAAATACCCCCATATCTTCCAGTCCGAGATAGTCGAGGAAATCCCCCTGATAGGAAAACATTGCCCCGTCATACATATCCGCATCGCCTGAGCTTAAAAACATGGCGACCTTTTTCAGATTTTTCGGTTTTCTCGGATAAGCGGCAGAATAAAATCTGTCCAATACGCATTTAAGCTGTCCGGATACGCCATGATAATAAATCGGAGAAGCAATCACGAGCATTTCTGCTTCTTTCAGCAAATCATAAATTTCCTGCATATCGTCCTTTTGAATACAACTGCCGTTTCCTTTGCTATGGCAGTATTCGCAGGCAAGACAGCCGTTTATCTTCATTCGGCACACATCCGCCACATCGACCTGATGCCCGGCAGCTTCTGCCCCTGCCTGAAACGCCTCAACCATTTGCTTCGTATTGCCCTTTGAACGGGGACTTCCGTTTAGCACAAGAATACGCATATTGAGTCACCTCTCGTTTCTGTTGGCAGATAAGACGCTGCCCATATGCGCTGCGCCCTATCATAATGAAATTATTTTAGGTTCTTATGAAAGAATTCTTCCAGCTTGTCAAATGGGATAATATCTGTCTGATCGTACAAATCTGTATGGCTTGCTCCCGGAACAAGCAGCAATTCTTTGTTATCCTGATACTTGTTTCCGTTGATCATAGCGGCATAAGCGTCCTTGCCAAAATAGCAGGAATGCGCCTTATCCCCATGAAGTACCATTACCGCACTTCGGATTTCATTGCTGTACTGGAGAATCGGCATATTCATAAAGGACTGACAGCCAATCACATTCCAACCACCGTTTGAGTTCAGAGAACGAGGATGATAGCCACGCTCTGTTTTATAGTAAGCGTGATAGTCTTTGAAATACCACGGAGCATCTTCTGGCATAGGATCAGCCACACCGCCGCCGAGAGCATAGGTGCCGTTTTTGTAATCTTCAAGCCGCTGCGCATTCATTGCCTTGCGTTTCCCGTAGCGGACTTCCTCGCTGTTTTCGCTGTCGAAATACCCGTTGGCATTGACACGGCTCATATCATACATTGTAGAGGCAACCGTTGCTTTGACACGGGTATCGAGCGCCGCTGTATTGATTGCCATGCCGCCCCAGCCGCAGATACCGATAATACCGATTTTCTCCGGGTCAACAGTATCCTGTAATGAAAGGAAATCCACCGCCGCCATGAAATCCTCTGTGTTGATGTCGGGAGAAGCCATATAGCGTGGCTCGCCGCCGCTTTCACCTGTGAAAGAGGGATCAAATGCAATCGTCAGAAAACCTCTCTCTGCCATTGTCTGTGCATACAGGCCCGCCGACTGCTCCTTGACTGCACCGAATGGACCGCATACGGCGATAGCGGGCAATTTGCCCTCTGCATTCTTCGGCATATACATATCTGCTGCCAAAGTAATACCGTAGCGATTGTGGAAAGTAACCTTGCTGTGATTTACTTTTTCGCTTTTGGGGAAAGTCTTATCCCATTCCTGTACAAGATTCAGTTCCTGAATCTGATTCAATTTTGCTTCCATTACACAAATCCTCCTAAATATGTTTTTTGTTAATGCTGTAAACAAGGAAATCCAGACAGTCTATCTGCTTTTGTCCGTCATGCACCGAATCCAGCAGATTGATTCTTTGTTTGGAGAGCAGAGGCAAAAGACATTTCCACTTATTTGCTTTTGCAAGCTCCATGCAGGTTTCAATTAAATCTTTGCTGCACCCTGCGTCAATCAGATTCTGATGCAGGATTCCCATTGTATCTGATGCCTCTGACATTCGTTGCACCTCCCTATACCTGTCATTATACGCATATTTACTGATATGTCTAATATATATATTTCATATCATGATATTCTTGTTGAGAATATCATAGCTGTGTTATACTGGATAAAAACAACAAGGAGGAAGGTATGGAAATTCGTGTTTTGCGTTATTTTTTAGAAATTGCAAGAGAAAGTAATATGTCCCGTGCGGCAGAAATACTTCATGTTTCCCAGCCCACTTTATCGAAACAAATGAAAGAATTGGAATCCGAACTCGGAAAAAAGTTGTTTCACAGGGGCAGTACCAGTGTCAGCCTGACGGACGAGGGAATGCTTCTGCGAAAGCGGGCAGAAGATATACTCGCAATGGTGGATAAAACTACCAGCGAATTCTTGGAACTTGATAACATTACCGGGGGAGAGGTTCATATAGGGTGTGCCGAATCACATCAGATAAAATATCTGGCACGGGTAATTAAGGATTTCAAAGAAGCTTATCCCCGTTTCCGCTACCATCTTACAAGCGGAAATACAGAACAGGTAGTGGAACGCTTAGACCGGGGACTGATTGACTTTGCTTTTATCGTAGAGCCGCCGAATCTCGAAAGGTACAATTATATCGAAATACCAGGGGCAGACATTTGGGGGCTTGCAATCCGAAAAGACCATCCGCTGGCAGAAAAAAAGGAGATTGTTTTTGCAGATTTAATCGGAATAGACCTGATTTGTTCTGAACAGGGCATGAAATTTGATATTGCACGGTGGTGCGGAGAAAACGCCGACCAGTTAAATCTAAGCGGTACAATAAATCTTTGTTACAACGGCGGCGTATTTGTAGAAGAAGGACTTGGAGGTATGCTGACCTTTGACCGGTTAATGAATACAGGCGATGACAGCGGTCTGTGTTTTCGCCCTCTCTTTCCACGGCTCGAAACAAAAATGTATATCATTTGGAAAAAATATCAGGTATTTACACCGATTGCAGAATTGCTTTTAGATGCGCTGAAAAACAGATTTCATTAAATATGTATGGAGTTGTTCACTCATTGAATCAGTGCGACAGCCTCCAACAGAGAATCGCTTTGTAGTCTGCCGCCTCCTCAATGAAAAGTGCAATCTTCATTTCTGTCATTCACTCTCATCTTCTTAAATTGCAATATGCAATTTTTATAGTATGCTTACTATTGTTTGTGGACTCTTTTTGCCTTGCGTGCAGGAAGTTTAAAGGAAGTGAAGAAATTAAAATCGGATATACCTATGGCTGGCTTCAAACAAGCCAAAATATAGTCTAAATTCCGGAGGAACCGAATTTCGGCTCCCCCGGAATAATCTTTATCCTGTGTGATTAATTAATACTTAAACCTGCGCTCGCGTATCCTACAACTGTATTGATTAGTGACAGCCCGCTTGCAGTTACCGAAAATACCAGCATCAGCCGTGTTTGAGCCGTTACCGGGATATTAAGTCCTGTAAGTACACCGTTTAGTAACGTACCAACGGATATGACTCCGGAAAGCGCCGGTGTCATATTGATCAATGTTCCGGCAATCGGAGAAAATACATTGTTCGGCGTTGCAGACTGATAGATCTGTGCACGTACCGTAACCGTAGAACCTATCAAAGAAAGTGCAGCCGTTGTACTGAAAAATGCACTGAACGATGTGATGATACCGTCACGCGGAACTTGAAATGCAAAGTTTGACAATGTTCCGCTGGCATTTGTAATATCAATTGTAGAACCCAGCAATGTAAGCCCCTGTGCACTGTTTCCAAAGCCAACAAATGCGGGAAGTCCTGCAAGACCGCCGGCAATTGTCGTCATAGAAATCGGAATACCTGATGCAAACGGAATGATAGCTCCCGTGCCTGCAATGCCTGTTGCTCCCGTTGCTCCCGTCGCCCCTGTTGCTCCATCGGCTCCTGTCGCTCCCGTTGCCCCTGTTGCTCCATCGGCTCCTGTTGCTCCCGTCGCTCCGTCGGCTCCCGTTGCTCCCGTCGCCCCTGTTGCTCCATCGGCTCCTGTCGCTCCCGTTGCTCCCGTCGCTCCTGTTGCCCCCGTCGCCCCTGTCGCTCCATCGGCTCCCGTCGCTCCTGTTGCCCCCGTTGCCCCTGTCGCTCCCGTCGGACCTTCATCTCCCGGACAACCCTTCGGTCCTTGGGCACCTATCGGACCTGTCACACCTTGAATACCCTGTGGACCTGTCACACCCTGGGGACCCATAGAGCCAGTCGGACCAGTTGGACCCGCAGGGCCCGGAATACCTCTAGGTCCCTGCGGACCAATATCTCCTTGCGGACCGATTGGACCAACCGGACCCGCAGGGCCTGCAGGACCCGCAGGGCCAATATCTCCCTTAGGACCTTCACATCCCGGATCTCCCTTGGGACCAATATCACCGCGAACACCCTGAATACCTTGAATGCCTTGCGGACCCGCATAGCCCCTTGGTCCGACATCACCCCTTGGTCCGGCGATTCCCGTAGGCCCTACCGGACCTGTATTTCCTCTAGGACCTCTTGCCCCCTGCGCACCGGGAATTCCCTGTGGACCCATAGGACCCGGATCTCCTCTGTCACCCTTAGGACCGGGACAGCCGGGATCTCCTTTAATCCCCTGCGGTCCTACAGGACCTTGATCACCCTTAGGACCCGCCGGACCCCGTTCACAGCAAGGGGGATGGCATTGATTCTGACAGTAATTACATGAGTTGCTTTGGTTCATTCAGAACACATCCTTCCAAAAGTTTGTTAAAGTACTTAAATAGTACCTTTTTCTACATGTAATTTATGTAATTTGAAACTTTATGTTACAATTTGTCGAATATTATTTTACAAGCTGTCAAAATACTGTTTATTATAAAGATATGCTTGCGAATAAGGTTTATAAGCTCCGGCTTTTTCATTATATTCTTTTGCTTTTTGTTGGTCTCCTAATCTGTCATAGCATACACATAACTGTAAAAGAGGGATATAATCATAGCAATCCGGAAGGATAAAACCACTGGAATATTCACTCTTTGGCGTATTCAATGCAATTTCGTACCAATAGATTGCATTATGAAAATTTCCATGTTCCAAAAAATATTTGCCGATTTCACAGCACAATTCGGCTCTTGGCAAATCAAAACTCATACTGCGCAAAAGCGTAATCAACGCATCTTGTTCCTTCCCTAATTGCAAATAGCAGTTAGCGCAGATAGAACATGCCTCAATTTTATTTTCGACCCACCCGTCTGCCGAACGCAAAAACGGTTCCAGCACGGAAACAGCCTCTTCATATTGCTTGTGATAGTACAGTTCCCGTCCATAATAATATTGATGCCGAGGTTCCAAAAAAATTCCGTCTGCAATCATTTTTTGGTATATTTTAAGATTACGGTCAGGATCCCCTACACCCATTTTTCTATGGCAAATTGCAATATCAGAATATAGTATTTTTCCATTCGGCACAATCACTTCATGGACCGCACCCACCCATCTGTATTGCGGACAGTTTCTGATCCACCTCTCCCTGAAATACGAAAAGGATGGTCTGCCGGACTCATCAAAAGAAGTGTTATATTTCATCATTACAATGTCCGTATCCAGTGACAGAGACTGCTTTAAAAGCAAAAATTTTTCCTTTTCTTCCTCTTCCAAAATGTCGTCAGCGTCCATCCACATACAATAATCCATAGACGCTTTGGAAAAGGAGTAATTTCTAGCATCCGAAAAATCATCCTTCCATGTATACAGATAGATATTCGAAGTATAATCAGACACTATTTCTACTGTGCTATCCGTCGAACCGGTATCTACAATTATAATTTCATCTACAAGTTCCGCCACACTATCAAGGCAGCGTGCAATATGTATCTCCTCATTTTTGACGATCATGCAAAGACTTATTGTCGGCATATTGTTCCCCTTCTCTCCTTTAATCTATTGTCTGCACAATTTTTCTATGCTCATATTCATGCTGATTTCCGAAACGCACACCGATGAATGCCATGCAAAAAGTAATATAGAATCGCACGGTATCTCAATGATAAAATGTCTTGACATCACCAGCAATTCTTTTCGCTTTGCCGCCTCAGCATATGCGGCATATTCAGGTCGCTCATACTCATTCATTATTGGTATAAGTTTTATAAATTCATGTCTTTTTACCATCGCGGATACATAATAACTGACGCAATAGTAACCGGCGGTCAGCGAGACAGAATAACTATTGTTAAGAGAGATATTTGAGGTTATATCCGGTATCTCAATTTCAAGCGGTAAATTGTCACTCTCTGACATACTCAGATCTCGCCCCGAAAATGAGGCAAATATACTGTTCTGCGGATACCCGGGCGGTCCCGCCGGTCCTCGAGGTCCCTGTTCTCCTCTTGGACCCATCGGACCGGTAGCTCCTTGAGGACCCTGAGGTCCTGTAACTCCCTGCGGACCAATTTCTCCGCGCTCACCGGGACAACCGGGTGGGCCCTGTTCTCCCCTTGGACCCATCGGCCCCGGCTCTCCACGCTCATAAACAGCGTCGGGAGATTCTGATGTTTCTTCTAATGCCGTCGCCTCATGATCACAATAATTAAAAGAACCATATTCTTCCTGCTCTACAGAATCCGCACATTGAGGTTGAGATGATACGTCAGTACCCGTCTCATATCTAAACTCAGAGGGAGGTTGAACTATGTTTTGATTATAATTCCTATTAGGTACCCTCATTCCAAATAGGTTTGGTGGACGAAACATCCAATTCATATTAAAATTATTCAAATTAAATCACCTCATTCATATTTAATTTTACGTAATGATGCATTTATCATAGTAAATTATATGCTTAGCAAATACATTTGGTTTCAAACAGAAAAAAGACATCCATCTAATACAAGATGAAATGCCTTTTGACGCTACTACATTCAACTTTACTGTGAAAATTTATACTGACAAGCAGACTGCTCTCGTGACTTTCCTCGTTCCATATGCTACAATAACCATATAGTCGAATCATCCGTTTCAATACCCTGTAAACAATAAAACATTTTCACACACCCAAAGGAGCAATCAGAAAAATGGTATATGAAATTACAAACAGCAAAAACATTTTGGCAATATTTGGCGCTTGGGAAGAAACGATTATTTGGTCCTGCCTGCAAGGCATTATGGGAAAAGTCTATGCAGATCATCTGAGCAATCCGACAGCGGCTATGGCTGTACTTGGAGACTTTACCTTTTTCGCAGGAATACCTAATGAAGAACTTGTATCTTTCAAACCTGATTGGTGTCAACAAAATTTTATGATTATGGTTCCTCAAAATGAAGAATGGCAAAACGCAATTCTAAACTTCTACGGCAGTAAGGCACATATTGTTTCACGCTATGCGATGAAAAAAGAGCCTGATGTTTTCGACAAGGAAAGGCTGAAACAAGCAGTTTCCTCTCTGCCAAAAGAATATGAACTTAGCATGATTGATGAACCACTCTATGCGCTCTGTAAATCCGAAGCATGGAGTGCGGACTTGGTGTCACAATTCCCAAACTATGAAATGTATCGTAATCTTGGATTGGGCGTTGTCCTCCGCAAGGATCACGTCCTTTTATCCGGCGCGTCCTCATATTCCAGATATTCCGGAGGAATCGAAATTGAAATTGATACGAACCCCGCATATCGTCGAAGAGGGTTTGCCTATATCTGTGGAGCAAAACTGATATTGGAGTGCCTCAAACGAAATCTGTATCCCAGTTGGGATGCACAGAACAAATTTTCTGTCCGTTTAGCCGAAAAGCTCGGATACCATTACAGTCACACTTATACTGCTATTGAAATATGGGACTATTCATTTTCTACCTGAATACTAATAACAGCATCCGGATTTTCAGAAACATACTCCGTTACCGCAGCAAGAAACCGCTCGCCATATTTCTTAAATTTCGTTTCCGCAACACCTGATACCGTAAGCATTTCCTGCCTATCCCGGGGGACTTTTGCACACATATCAATCAGCGTTTTATCACTGAAAATAATATACGGCGGCATCGCTTCCTCTTTTGCAATTACCAAACGTAGTTGTCGAAGTTTCTCAAACAGCTTAAATCCTGCACCTGTAAGCGTATCCGTACTTCTTTTCTTTTTGCCCGTGTCACTTACAGTTTTTTCTTTTTCAACAAACGTTCTGACAATTATGCGCGTATCTTTGCTCCGAAGTCCGCTGATGTCTCCCATGCGAAGGACACTATATTCTCCGTCTGTCTGAACAATATATGCCTCTGCCAACATTTGATTGATCAGCAGGCGAAGATCCGTCTCTTTCCTATGCGCCAAAACACCGTACGATTTATATGCAGTTGCTCCTACTTCCTTCAGACGGGCACGGTTTGCTCCCAACAACGTACCAATCACAATATTCTGTCCATATCTGCCTTTTGTTTCCGCAACACAGTTAATCACCCATTTCGCATCGTCAGTCATATCCGCCTCCGAATATTCCCGATGACAATTTCCGCAGTTATCACACGGCGCACTCGTTCTTTCCCCCAAATACTCCAATATGTAATTTCTAAGACAAGAGGTTGTTCTGCAATACCCTTCCATAACACGAAGCCTGTGCACATCTCTTTGTTTTATCAGGTCAATATCATCCGCATCCGTCCCTTCGAACACTTTTTTATCTAATAAAAATTTATTAATCATGACATCTTTTGCCGCAAACAGCAGTATACACCGCGCATTTTCCCCATCACGCCCCGCGCGCCCTGCCTCCTGATAGTAATTTTCCATACTCTGCGGCATATTATAGTGAATGACAAAGCGTACGTTAGACTTATCAATCCCAGACCGTCACACACCTTTACCTCATCATGCCGGTTTTATACGCATTCTTCCAGCTTTATATAGCGTGCATATGATAAAAATACATTTCGATACCGTTATATTATCCGGTTTTGATACCTGATTCTTATATCCTACACTACCTTCTGACATATCCGTTTCATATACCATAATTACTTCGCAATCATGGTAAGTTTATGCCCATTCGGGCGGGTATAATGTCTATCGACATTATACCATAATTACTTCGCAATTATGGTAAGTTTATGCCCATTCGGGCGGGTATAATGTCTATCGACATTATACCATA
>KE159617.1:241112-298463 GCA_000403335.2 Lachnospiraceae bacterium MD335 | reverse complement strand
ATAATGTCTATCGACATTATACCATAATTACTTCGCAATTATGGTAAGTTTATGCCCATTCGGGCGGGTATAATGTCTATCGACATTATACCATAGCAACCGTCTCATTTTTCCTTCCTTTTCCTGTTCTGTACAAGTCCCATTCTTTGCAAAACGAGTATCTATTTCATATAGTGTTTCAGCTTCTTTTGACACTTCTTCCGTTTCCTTATATATGAGCTCCTGCAATCCGATTTCATATAATTCCATCAATGCAAACATCGTATCCGTCTGCGGATAGCTTTTCCCTTCTTCCCATTTATAAATCGCCTGAATAGAACCGATGCAAAGATATTCCCTCACCTGTTCCACAGAAAGATTCTTTGCCTGCCGGCAGCGTCTCAAATTTCTTCCGATTAATTTTTTATCATACTCCGGTCTGTACCTCACTCATATCCTCCATTTTCTATTTTTATTCGTACATTTGTTTTATTATCATATCACACATTTTTAATCATTGCATTAAACTTGTAATCTAATTTTAAAAATCTCCCTTGTTTCGTACTTATTCGTGATAATATTTCTAAACCCTTGATTTTCCTATGTTTGTCCAATGTTGTTCCGCCCTCCTTTCGTCTGAAAGACTACTTGAATCCTCCGCAAAATGCTCATGTACGGTAAAGAAGCAAGCAACCGAAAACAATAGACAGACCGTCAGCGCCACACTATTCCGAACTACCTGCATATCTAACCAATTTTGTTTTATCAAGTGCAAAGAAATCTATTTTATTTTGGAGAATGAAGCGTTATAATAAAACCATCACTAAATCGGGAACCGGAGGTATGTCGAAATGAGTTTTTCTGATATGATTGTAGGAGAACGTGGATTACTGGTAGAATTACGCTGCCATAATTCTTTCAATGAGAAAATTTATACAGATATTATAAACTATCTAAATGAACATTTGTCTGAATGGAAATCGACCGGTTTTATACCCGTCGCTGATGCAGTATCTATGTTTAACTTAATTGATGCGTTGTCTGGCGGAAGTCAATTTTGGAGTGAAGAAGTGGAATTGCGAGTGGAAGATGCTGTATTTGAAATACAAGAAATAATTAGTACATTAGAGGAATAAACCATATTTTATGTAGGAGGAACAATGGCAAAACGACCTGCATTCTTTGTTAATCAAGGAAAAGTTATTAGCGAACTGTATTCGTTTGAATGGTATTCTGGTTTTGCAGTATCTCAAAAACAAAAATCCGTAAAAAGTCTGCACAATGCAATTATAAAAGCAGATTCAAACGCTAAGCCATTAGAAATCAGCACGAAGAGTACGGAAAGTATCGGGATCAAATTAAGCGCATTTAATCTCAAGATAAATAACTATACCCTTGAAAATATTTTTCAGAGCGCTAAAGTTTTTGAGAATGGAGGACCTTATCTTGATTTGCTTGATGTGTCGCCAAAAGAAGCAAAACGTGACGAAAGACTGCATAAATCAGGAAGCCTAAAAGCGTTTCGTTACCAAAATGAAGATTTTCCTTTAATTCCTCAAACGGTATTTTATGATTTCATTTACATTACTGCTATAAAACAGTCCTTTACAATAGATGAGGTCGATGCGATTTTAAGTTATAATTATTTTACAGATATTGAATTTAATCCCACAAAAAGCATCAATACCCAGGCAAGAGCTGTCGCAATGCTTAAATTGATTGTAGACGAATATGGGTATTTACCATCTTTTAATAAAGAGGATTTTATTCAATATCACAAAGAACATATTTTTTGTTGACGATTTCTTGTTTGCAGAACTGTAGCCAGCTAAAAATTGAATAACAGCCGTACATACAGAGCGGCACATTGAAACAGGAACGAATCATTTCCATCTCCCAAAGCGGATTTGTTTCTCTATATCAGGACTATATTGCTCTAATTGCACTTCTTTGGGATTTGCATAACCAATACCGATGAATACGGGTATCATATAGGTCGGCGGCACTTTCAGTTTTTTCTTCACAATATCATGTTCTTTATTCAGCGGTATACGCATTGAGCAGGATAAGCCTTCTGACGTTGCCGCTAAAAAGATATTTTCTATCACACACCAAATAGTTGCGAACGGATTTAGTTTGGAAACATACTCGCCCGAATGGGCATAAACTTACTAGGATTGCGGAGCAATCATAGTATATTGTTTCGGCATGGCATAAATCTCCGTCTGTGTTACGCCGCCCTTGCCATAGAAATCGTCATAAAATAAAACATTAACTACTAACAGTGTTTTCATCAGCATTCCGTGACGTTTCGCGCACTCATCATACAACGCAAGCTGCTCATCCCGAAATTTGCAATACAGATATGCGTTTTTCTTAGTTTCCTTTGTTATACCAGACACCTCCCATAAAGTCAATTACAGTACAGTCAATTTATTGACTATTGTCAGTGCAGCAAATCATATGCTGTTTGTCAAGACCACAAATTACTATAATTTATTGTAGTTGCATTGTGTTTTGTATAATACTATAATTTATTGTATATATCAAATAATCGGATCAGAAAGATTTCTTTCCTCACCCGAACGCCCATATACTTACCGGCATATTTCACCTGAATGCCCGTATGCATAAAAAGCCTTTAATAATAAGAAAGGACTCTCTATGGCAACAATTGATTTAATCGTATTAGGAATTTTAAAGAAGAAATCATTAAGCGCTTACGACATCCCTGAAACGGCAAAAGCAGTTATGCATCAGCAGTTTCTTTTACTGCAGGCACTTGAAAAATGGATTGCGTCGGTGAAAAGTCCGAACTAAATTACATGAATAATTTTGACAAAACAGACGAATAATCAAAACAATTTGATACAAAAAAGAAAGGAACCCAACAATAACATGAATCTTAACGAACGCCTTCATGACCTGCGCAAAAAGGCAGGATACTCGCAGGAGCAGCTTGCCGAGCTTTTGGGGATTTCCCGCCAAGCCATTTCCAAGTGGGAAAGCGGGCAGGGGAATCCCGATATTGACAACATCATTAAATTGACAAAAATATATCAAGTCAGCGCCGACTACATATTGATGGGTTGTGAAAACGAACCAAACGGACAAAGAGAGCCAGCTCCTTTGCCATCCAAAAACGAACTAAGCCCCGAAATGCGCAAAGCACTCGCCATCATCACCATTACCGCAGGCTTTGCGGTAATCACCGTACTTTTTATCACGGCATTATCCGTTATGGAGCGATTTGTCCTTTAACCTTGCGGCATCTTGCCGACGAACATAAGAAAAATCAGGTTATCTGTTTTTATCCAACAGCTTTTCGAAATCTTTCCTGCAGATCGGGTGGGAATAATGGTATCCCTGCAGCAGCGTGGCATTCAACGCCCCCACAATATCCGCCACTTTACTATCCTCCACGCCTTCTATAATGGAATGATAACCCAAACGCCTGCACATCTCCAACAGACTGTCAACAATTACATAGTCAATGTCATGTCCCGGCTGCGCAAGTTCCCTGATAAAAGAATGCTCTACTTTAATATAATCCACCGGAAGCCATTTTAGCATTTCCATAGACGCATACGCCGTTCCAAAATCATCCAGCGCGATTTTAAAGCCCTGCTCCCGCAGTCTGCCAAACATCGCCGCAAGCTCCTTTGGGGCTTCTACCTGACAGCTTTCCGTAAGCTCTATAATAATATAATTCGGATTTGCCCCGTATTTTTTGATGCAGGAAATCGCCCGTTCCTCAAAAGCATCATCTAAAAACTGCTGATAAGACACATTAAAGCTTACCTGAAGCTCTCCGTATGTATTGCTCCATTCCGCCTGCTGTTTGATGGCATGCTCCATAACCCAATAACCCACCTCATGGATTTCTCCATAATCCTCTAAAACCTTGATAAACTCCATCGGATAAGAATCCTTAATTCGTTCTCCTTTCCAGCGCAGAAGGCATTCACATCCTGCAATTGAGCCGGAATCCGGACTGATAAACGGTTGGAAAAACAGTTCAAACCCTTTAAAATCATTTCTAATACACTGTTTTAAGTCTTCCCGTAAAACCAGACCTCTCTCATGCTGTTTCGCAATCTCCTCCGAGAAAAACACAAGGCTTCCTCTCAGGTTATTCTTGGCATACTCCAACGAGTGTTCCAGTTTATTGATTAAAACATCCCTGCTGTCCGCATCCTGAGGAAACAGCGCTCCGCCCGCCGATATGGAAACTCCAACCTTGCGCCCATCTTCCAGCTTCATCGTATCCGTCTCCCTGCAAAGTTCCTCATAAAAATCCGTCACTTCCTGCAGATTGGACGCAAACGCAATCACAAGAAATTCATCCCCGCTAAACCGCAGCGCCTTCCATTCAGGCTTGCATAAATCTCCTATTTCCCTCGCAAAACTGATTAAAAGCTCATCACCGATATTATATCCATAGTTGCTTATCGTCTTTCGAAAACCATCCATACCAATCAGCAGTGCGATACCGGACTGAAACGCAAAGTCAAAATAATGCATCTCTTGTGTTGTCAAAAGTCCGGTCAGAGAATCGTATTTGCTCTGTCCGTCTATTCTTGTCATAAGTCCCGCAAAAATAATCGGACTGCCTTCTGCATCCCAAATTACGCTGCCCTTGCATTCTACCCACACATATTTGCCCAATGCATTCCTTGCCCTGTATTGGCAGTTATGATATTTCTTTTTGCCGGAAAACACACCTGCAATGTCCTCCATATAAACCTTCAGGTCGTCCGGATGTACATGCTGCCCCCAAACATTCGCCGCATCCTCCAAATACTCCCCTTCCAGCCCGAAATAATTCACGGCTGCCTTGGACCAGCGGGAAATATCCGTCTTCATATCACATACATAGATATAAACATTATCCGATGCCGACGCAAACGCTTCAAACAATTCATTGTTAAAAATATCACTCATACAATCACCTGCCCATTTTCCATAATCCGGCTTTACAACCTGATTTTTACCTGCGGCCTTTGCCATACAGGCTGCTTAAATAATATTTTATCACGCTTTCCCCTTCCTGCAAAGAACCTCACACAAAATAAAAAGAAAAACAAAATCAATTGTAACCTTCTCCCATTTCATGTAGTCTAATCTATGTAAAGCAAAACGCGTGCGCACCGGACTATACTTATGAAAGGAACATCACGCTTATGGAACAAGACACAACACAGCTTGTAAAAAAAGCCATAAAAGGCAGTAAATGTGCCTACGGCGAGCTGATTGCCGCCTATCAGGCGTATTTGTACAAAACCGCATTTTTATACCTCAAAAACGAGGCAGATTCGCTCGACGCCGTGCAGGAGTGCGTCACAAAAGGACTCCTCGGCATTGAAAAACTCAAGGAACCAAAATATTTTAAAACATGGATTACACGCATCCTGCTCAACTGCATTTGGCAGGACAGACGCAAGGCACAGACTGTTTCCCTTGATGAGTACACAGAGAAAGGCGTCGAAAATTATCTGATTGAGGAAAAAATTGACCTCTATGACGCAATTGATTCGCTCAAGGAACACTACAAAACGGCAGTCATCCTCTTTTATTTTCAAGAACTGAAGATCAAGGAAATTGCAAATATTATGGACATACCCGACGGAAGCGTCAAAGTCTGCCTGTACCGTGCCAAAAAACAACTAAGAAACCTGTTAGGCAATCAAACAACAGGAAGTAAGGAGGAACTACGCTATGCAAAATGATCGATTCGACGCAATAAATATTCCAAAAGAACTTGACAATGCCGTACGGCTTGGTATTGAAGCAGGCATCCGCCAGCAAAAAAAGAAGCAAAAGACCAAACGCGCCATCCGATACGCCACGCTTGCAGCAACTGCCATGCTTACAGTCTGTCTTGGTATCCTATTTGTTTCTAATCCGTCCTTGGCGGCAAAGCTACCGATTATCGGACGGATTTTCTCACAGGTTCAGGATAAGGTCAGCTACAAAGGCGATTTTGACAGCACTAAGGAAACGATTGTTGAAGTCCCGGCTGCCGAGACAATGACCAATACGGTCAACAGCACAGTTAAAAATCCCAACACACAGACCTCAAACGGACTGACCGTTACTGTTTCAGAAATAAACTGTTCTGCACAGGCATTATACATTGCCCTCTGCATTGAAAGCAATGAGGATTTTCCGGCAGATTTCATCAAAACCAAACAGGAAGACTATGTGTTGGACTATGACATTCTCTCCCTCGTAAGCATTGATTATTTTGACATTGAGGGAATGGAAAAATCGAAACGCGGACCTGAAAACGGCGTTCCCGGTCCCTATTACATTGAAGGAGAATTTATCGACACGCACACGTTTGCCGGTATTATACGCGTTCCTTTGGACGCCGGCGCATATCCGGAGCAATTTACCTATTATCTTGAAATTTCCGATATTTACGGGGAGCTTTTTACATACGAGGAAGAAACGTTCACAGATCCTGACGGCAACATCGTCATACTGAAAAACCCAAAAACAAAGCACTACACAGGTACCTGGAATTTTGCCTTGGATGTTACAAGAAAAGAAGACGAACAGCAAGTAGTTACGGTAAATAAGACAAACGCCGACGGTCTTGGCATTGCCTCTGTGAAAAAAACAGCTTTCGAGATTACCGCGCAAATCCTTCTTCCCGAAGATACACAGGTATACGATTATATCACGGTCATCTGTGACGCGGATGGTCAGATCCTGGAAACGCAGGGTGATAACGCCGAAGTCTTTTCCATCTACAGGCGCAATACGGACATTGTGCAAGTCTATATATGCGACTATACGCAATATATGAATGAATTAAAAGGATCGCCCGAAAAAATCGCGGCAGAAGCGCTGTTTCAGACACAGGTTCAGTTTTAAATTTAAGGAGTGCTGCAAAATGACTACGTTTTGGTTGTGGAGCAGCACTCCTATACCATAAAATATTTTGAGAACACATTCCGTATTTCCGTCAGCACATGTGCAATTGACAGTATATCATATATGGTTTCACTATAAAGCCGCCGAACAGCAAACGTATTGCAAAAATTATCCTGTCAGCCATTGCATTTCTTATATTTTATCCTCGCAACTTTTTTGAAATGATTAATTCTGTCAAATATTGTATTTTATATTCAGACGAAAAAAATCAGACTTATACAGAACCAAAAAGCTGTAGTACAAAATATGAAATACCAAATACGAAACTTAGTATAATTGAAAAGGAAAATATAGAAAGGCGGCGAATTTTAAATGTTTGTAATATATAATGATAAAACAAATTTTCCGATAAAAACATGGCTTTCCGGAATCGATAAGATTGAAGAATCCTGCATTGAACAGGCGTACCATTTATCAAACCTTCCATTTATCCATAAATGGGTGTGTCTTATGCCCGACACGCATACGGGAAAAGGGATGCCAATTGGCGGTGTCATTGCCGCAAAGAACGTCATCATACCGAATGCGGTCGGCGCAGATATTGGATGCGGTATGGTGTTTACGGCAACGAACATTAAATATAAAGATATAAAAGATGTAAAAGCAGGCACAGCAACACTCGTGCAGTCTATTATCGGGAATATTATGCGTTGTGTTCCTGTAGGACGCGATGGTTATAAACAGAAGCAACCCTCTTCCGTGTTGGATTCAGCGCTTGAAAATATGGATAAATACGAAGTAAATCCTGAGCTGACGCATTTAATTGAAGAAGGATACTTTCAGACAGGAACACTTGGCAGCGGAAATCATTTTATTGAACTTCAGGAAGACGAAAATGGGTACCTCTGCATTATGATCCATTCAGGAAGCCGCCATCTTGGAAAAGAGATTTGTGATTATTTTCACAATAAAGCACGTGCATTAAATCAAACATGGTACAGCCAAGTGCCTGATGAATACAGGCTTGCCTTTCTTCCGGTACAGACACGGGAAGGTCAGCAGTATCTGAACTGGATGCAGCTTGCACTTGATTATGCCTTTGAGAACCGGGAGCGTATGCTCGATAAGGTATGCGATGTTGTGAAAGAACAGATAGAACGGTATGCGGGACTCTCCGTTTCCTTTTTCGGACAGATTAACTGTCATCATAACTATGCAGCTTTGGAAAATCACTATGACGCCAATGTTTGGGTGCATCGAAAAGGCGCAACAAGAGTCAGGCAGGGAGAACTTGCCGTTATTCCGGGCGCAATGGGCTCCTATAGCTATGTTGTGGAAGGAAAGGGCAATACAGAATCATTTTGCACTTCATCACATGGTGCAGGCAGAGCATATTCGAGAAGCGGAGCCATGCAAAAATTTACAACCGAACAAGTAATTGTTGATTTAAAAGAACGCGGAGTTATACTCGGTAAGCGGAAAAAAAATGATGTTGCAGAAGAATGCAGATTTGCCTATAAAGACATTGACGAAGTTATGGCGCAGCAAAGTGATCTTGTGACACCAGTTCGGAAATTAAAAACCGTCGGTGTTGTTAAGGGATAGGGATAGGGATATGTTTCCCTATTCCTTTTTCCCCATATTCCTTTCCGCAAGCCTTAATGCCGAAGCAATCGGCAAAATCAATATACCGCACAAAAAATTACTGACGCCATGAATACAGTCCCACGGCAGCCCTGCAATAATCCACGCGACCATTCCCTTAAAGCTTAATCCATAGATGACTGCCTGCGCGGGAGCGTACAATGTCCCAAATAAAAATCCATGTGCCGCGCATACTGACATATACACGACAGGCTGTATTTTCTTTGGCATTTTTTTAGGAAGAAGCATGACAACGCCCCAAAGGACAGTCCAAAGATATAAATATGGAACCCACCATGCGGTAAAACCACTAAAAACACCGTTTAAAATTACATAAGTGTAAATCGGATATAGCGCTTTTTTCCTATATACAACCGTAAATGCAACCGTAAATACTCCCAAAAGATGTACATTGGGTATAAATTCCATAATGATTTTAGAGGCATACATAACAGCCCCGAGCATTCCAAAAATGGCAGTCTCCCTGATTGTCAGCTTCATGCTTATTCAACCTTAAAGGAATAATGATTCCCTTCTGTTATCACGGTGGAATCGACCCCTGACGGCGCATATTCGTCATTGACATAAAATGCCCAGTATACACCATCTTTATCATAATCGGCAGTTATGCCATTGACTGTTTTTACATAAAGACCATAGTCGCCTTCTTCCCCGTCAATCAGCCCAAGTTCTACCAATGCATCCCCTACGGTTTCTTTGTCGGTATGGATTTCAAACGGCGTTTCATTGCCTTCTTTATCCACCACGGTAAAGGTGAATTTTGTGCTGCCTTCTCCAAGCTGATTGGAAACAGCCTGTACGTCAGTCTGAATATTTGCCTCCGTTCCTTCGCCAGAAGGCGTACCATTGTCCGTACTGTCATTACAACCTGTTGTAAACAACGCCATAGCCACAATAAGCGCCATACAAAGGATAAATGACAGTAATTTTTTACTGTGTTTCATCTTCATATCCTTAATCTCCTTTGATTTTTATTTCCCCCCAAAAACCGGCACTCGCAGTTATAAAAGGGGATTGTCCTGTTTGGATATTCCGGCTTGGCACTCCGTTAACCGGCCTTCTCAGAAATAACTCCAATGGATTTTCCCTAAATTGTGGCTTTAGGTTAGGCTAACAGTATTTTACATGTGCCTTACGGCGACGGGCTCGTACAGTATTCGCAGCTGTTTCCCCAAACAGTACAGTTTTTATCATAATATGTTACGGTCAATCAGTCAACAGTTCTCTTATCTCATTCTATTTTCTTTTTATCTCTTAGTCCAAGTGCCGCTGTTCCCATGTGCCTATAGGCTGTTCTTCTTCGGCGAGTATGGTTAAGCACGGTATTAAATAATCGCCTTGCCGCCCTTAACTGCACCCCCCCTTATCTATATAAGGTATTAGTTTTTTCTTTTCCCATGCTTTATTTTTGAAATACAGTAAACCAACTATTGCAGGTAATATCGGAGAAATTGCTTGCCCGATATATACGCCAGGAAATCCCATATCAACCACAAAAGCTAACAGCCAACTTATGGGAAGTCGGACAAATACTGCGTCCAAAAGAGCGTTTATCATAGCGATATTTGCTGAACCAATACCTATAGCAAAAGAATCGAATGTATACATAATCGTATAAATCAGACTGTTAATTCCACAACATATCCTTAGATACAATATTCCATCTTTAATGACTTCTGAACTTTCTGGTTCAAATAATGCGATGATTTGCCTTGCAAATAATTGTACGGTTACAACTACGATAAAAGTGATAACCACATTTAAAAGCAGTCCGATTTTTGTTGTCTTTTTTACACGCTTTATATCATTTGAACCCATATTTTGTCCTGCCATAGCAGTTACAGCCTGCCCGATTGCCCAACAAGGCATACCCGCAAATGTATTGATTTTAAGTCCAACGCCAGATGCAGCGGCAACTGATACCCCAAAGTTGTTGAGCATACCTGTAATCACAAGATAAGAAATGTTGACGACTACCATTTGAACAGCGGTAGGCAAACCAACTTTTAGAATAACTAACAATTTATCCGATTTTATAACAAAGTGCTTCAACTTAAAATCAAAGATAAAGTGTGTCCTTTTTAAGTGAATAATTGAAACCATAAGAGCAGTTCCCTGGGCAAATATCGTAGCATAAGCTGCACCCGCAGTTCCCATACCAAGCAGACCCACTAAAACCAAGTCCAAAACAATATTTACAATTGTTGCAATCGTTATGAAGTAAAGAGGGCTTTTAGAATCTCCAAAACCTTTCATAATAGAGCATATAGCGTTATACCCAAATACGAATATAGTACCGCAGCAAATGATTCTCATATATTCGCAGGCTTCTTGCATGGAAGCCGCAGGAACATTCAGAATTTGAAAAAGGGGATTATACACAAACAATCCTATTATTGTAATTATAAGTGAAGCAACAAAGGATATTACAAATAATGTCCCTACGGTTTCGGCTTGTGCTTGTTTGTCATTAGCTCCTTTATATTGTGCAATTAAAACAGTACCACCCATAGTAACGCCGATACAAATAGAATTGATAATAAAACTTATCATTGATGCATTGCTAATCGCAGCAAGTCCTGTTTCGCCGACAACATTTCCAACAACAAGCATATCAACAACACTGTAAAAAGATTGTAGCAAGTTTGCCAACAATAAAGGAAGCGCAAACATAATAAGCTTTTTGGGTACACTTCCTGTTGTCAAGTTTTGTTTTTCTTTCATTTTGTCAAAATCCTTTCTTAAACGCAAAAAAGCAGAGGGAAACACGATAAAGTGCGCCCTCTGCTCAAAAAACAATCGTCATAAACAAAAGGCAGCAGACAAAACATTGCCTACTGCCTAAACATCAAAATTAACTATGAACACACGAACAAAACTCCAACCTATCAATAGCCGGAGAAAGCCTCAACATAAATATTTCTGTGTTCTTTAGGCTCCGTACAATGTTTTGAAATTTCAAATTGTGCGGAGCTATATTCAATACAAAACTTCCCGAATAACACTGTACTCACCCTTTCTTAGAAATTGTTTTTATTATAAACGCTCTAAGGTTGTTTGTCAATGATGTAGTTACTTGAGTTTCCGCAGTTCTATCCACAGAACCATCAATCGTATGTACTAATTATGTACAACTTAAAAAAATAAGCCAAAAAATAAGGAATCCTTCTCCTTTTTGATGTAAAATTTAATCACCACAATAAAATCATACTAAACAAAAAGAGGAGGATTCCCTGTGGTTAATTTTACATCAAATACTTACCAATTGAAACGAAAAATTTTAACTTTTACAAATAAAATCTCCAAACATCTTTCCAAACCAAATAAGAAATTTACTGCTGACATCACTTATGGCATTCTGGCTTCTAAAAGCTGCCTGCTGACGGATGTGGCTGACCAGCTTCACGAGTCTTCCAAAAAAATCAATGTCGTTGACCGGCTATCCACACATCTTGAAAAAGGTACCCCTGCATCTGCAGCTGCTTCTTACCTTCAGCAGGTGAAAAAATGGACACCTGATGAACCGGTGGTTTATATCGATGACAGTGATGTTGTAAAACCGGACGGCCATAAATTTGAGTCTCTTGGGATCGTCAGGGACGGTTCTGAAAGCACATCCACAAAAAATGTTTACAAAAAAGGCTACCATGTCACAGAGGCATGTGTACTTACACGCAGTAATCACCCTGTCAGCATTTTTTCCAAAATACATTCTTCCTCTGAAAAAGCCTATAAGTCTGTAAACACGATTACATTCCAGTCCATGGAACTGGGAGCGGCACTCTTTGGAAAGGCAGTCTTTTGTATGGACCGCGGCTATGATGATAACAAAATGTTTCTAAAACTGGACGAACTGGGACAGGATTATGTGATCCGCCTGAAATCCAACCGTAAACTCTTATACCATAACAAATGGACAATGGCTTCAGAACTGCGTAACCGCAGGAAAGGAAAGATTAAAACAAATGTCTTTTACAAAGGTAAGAGCCATGAGGCATACCTCTCCCATGTCAAAGTGCAGATCACTGCATCCAGGAAAGCCATTTATTTGGTGCTTGTTTACGGGATCACAGAGCATCCAATGATGCTTGCCACCAACAAAAAAATCAGCTCCAGGGAGGAGGCAATCCAGGTTGCAAGGACTTATTTTTCCCGTTGGAAAATAGAAGAATATTTCCGCTGCAAAAAACAGGTGTTCCAGTTTGAAAACTTTCGTGTCAGAAAGTTAAAGGCAATCAATGCCCTGAATTTTTATATTACTTTGTGCATGGCATTCCTAGGCCTGGTTTCCATGGGACCCGAGACAAATGCGCTAAAGGTTTCCATCATAAAAACAGCAGATCCGGTAAAGCAAAAAGTTTTCTTCTGCTATTACCGGCTGGCAAAAGGCATCTCTGGTATACTATCGTATGCAAAAGAAGGCGTCAGGCTTTGGTTTCGGACGAAACGTCCGAAGTACCGTCAGCTCTGTCTTAAGCTGACCGTTTGAATAGATAAAAGAATATGTCCCCCAAAGTCCGGTTTCGGCGGGGCTTATTAAAGTGCCTCTACTTTATAAACTGTCATTCTGCAATATCAAAAAACCCGGCAGATTGGCACTTTGGGAAGATGTATTCATTTTGGGCTTACATTTTGCGGAAACTTAAGTGTAGTTATTTCTTGAGTTTCCCCATTTTTAAATTCACCACAAGTACAGTTGTTCAAATAAAAATGCAAAAACACTTGATCTTTGTTATAATTGAATCACCACAAAACAACAAAACAAAGGAGTGTTTTTGCATGATTAATTATAGCAGATTGGGGTACGAAATTAAAAGGGATTTTACAAACTTTTCTTTAAGGGATTCCGTCATGCACAACTATCCCGGACTCGTCAGGCAGCAGGTGAAAGACGATTACGCCGTTATGCGGTGGCGGATCGAGGAATACTTCAGGTTCAAGAAACAGCAGTTTGAAATGGAGGATCTAAGGGTAATGTCCTTACAGTCCATCCGTAACCTGAACCTGCTTGCAATGCTGGCTGTCGGCTATATCAGCCTTACCACGTCTGTCCACAAAGACAGCATTTTCTTGCAGAAATAAAAGAATGTTCCAAAAGGATTTATGGAATGCCACAGTTTGTTTATTTGCTATTGTGCGTACATATAGGTATAATAATTCTGTCAAAAGAAAATTCTAAGATTTTGGGAAGGAGCGTTAGTCTATGGCGGCAAAATCGGCTAATTTGTACGCAAGGATAGAGCCGGATGTGAAAGAGCAGGCATAAGAGCCGTCAAGCTCTCCGGATTGATAATCAGAAGGCGATAATCCTGCATAGGCAAGTATTTTGCCGGGAGTATCAAACCGGCTGAAATCACCTATTTCAGCAATGATCATAGCGCCCATGCGGTAACTGATCCCCAGAATGGTAAAGATGGGGGAATGGATGTCCTCATCCATGATCCGTCTGATCTCTGTTTCGATTTCATCAATCTCGGCGCTCAATTCATGGATAAACATGATGGTATGCTTCAGTTCCAATGCTTTAGCAGGTATATGGGAACCGATAGAGGTCTTGGCAGCTTCACGGAAAAGAATAGCCGTATCTTTGCCGTAACGTCCTTTAGAAACATCTTCCAGAAGATGAGTGAGTCTGGTAAGGTGTGCGGAAGCGGTTTCAGCAGCGCTCAGGAATTCAGACAGGAGAGCATAGACGGATGCCATATGAAGTGTAGGGACCAGTTTTTCCAGTTCGGGGAACAGGATATTTACAAGCCTTGAAACAGAAGTTTTGAGTTTTGCCCGTTCTTTCACTTTATCAAAGCGGTAACGGGTGAGTGACTTTAGTTCCTCATTGTGGTAAGATGTGTCTGAGTAGGACTTTAAGTTTACATCAGACATGAGCATGGAAGTGATCGTATGGGCATCCGCTTTATCCGTTTTGGTCTGTCTAAGGCTTAGACTTTTTCTGTACAGATTCGTATGTAACGGGTTGATAATGAAGGTGGTCAGACCTTTATCAAGAAGGAATCCCAGAAGGTTGTAGCTGTAGTGTTTGGTAGCTTCAAGTCCTACTTTAACTTTGGACGGATCATCTGAAACAGATTCGATTTTCCGGAACAAGGTTTCAAACCCTTCACGGCTGTTAGGGATGGTAAAGGCATCAAAGAGTACTACCCCATCCGAGTTAGAGATAAAGCAGTCATGTTTATCCTTGGCAACATCAATTCCAACGCAGATCATAATAAATCTCTTTTGCAATGTATTTGATACTGTATAGAGCCACAGGTTCTCCCTGCGATCGTAATCTCGTTCTAAATAAACCGTCATGCGGTATCTAACTGATCAACAAATATACAAAGCGACTGTGGTTGGAGCCTCCATTAAACCATCTGTGTGGCAGGATTAGAAAACCAATCCACAATATCTTAAACAGTATATCATTTATCCCTGGAGAGGGATTCATAAATACTACTATTTAATAATACGAGGATTGGAAGACTTTCATTACTATTTGTGCCGCCAACTGAAAGGCTTATGAGTAATAAATATCATTGAAAGAAATAGACTAACAACTTCCTTATTGTCGGTCTAAAAAAGTCCCAAATAGGGTGGCGGCTATCCCGCCGCCCTGTCTGTTATCGCTCCATATCCTGCGCCCTGCGTGGCTGTTGTTCCCGGTTTTCCTGCCGCAAGATACCGTAAACGCTCTTTCTGATTTTCTCGGCTTCTTTCACTTCCTCTTTCAATGCAAGATACCGCTGATTAAGCGTTTTTCTCTCGGCGGTCAGCTTGTCATACTCTGTTTTCCATGTCTTTGTTGGGATTTTGGTCTTGCCGTTCTTCGCTTTTTGGATTTTCTCCACTTCGTTCCACAAAACGCCGTCTGCAAGACCGCACATACCACATTCATGGCTGCTGTTGAGTTTTAGGAAACGGGATTTTACAAGTTCATAGGGATATTCTTCCCCGTTAATGCGGATTGTATTTCGTTTTACGCAGACAATATCACACACCATTTCGTAAATTTCCTCAAACATCTCCCTGTCGTTGTGGCTGTCATACTTCATGTGATGTTCGTACTCCAGGTTATCACGGATTAACGCCATATAAGCGCCTGTTTCATTTGTCGTATCAATCACATCAATCCTACTGTCGCTTTCCTGTCCTGTCAGGTTATCTGCCGTCCCCTCTGATCGATTAATAGGATTGATATAATTCCTATCGGTATAATTCTGTTCAGTATAGTTAGTATTGTTATAATTTAGGGCAAAATTTTTAACTTCTGTGAAAGCATCAACATTTACAACCTCTTTTTCCGTTTTTCTGTCCGGCAGGGAGGCAAAATTTTTCACATATATGATGTCGGGTTTTCCAAATCTGCATCGCATGAGCAGATAGATTACTGCCCGAAAAAAGGACATTAAAAAAAAACTCCAAACTTTAAAAACAAAGTCAGAGGGTAATTAAGGTACAGCAATACAGCCAATAGATAAAAAATGAGAAGGCAAATATGTCCATTGAATAAAAACGATGTTTAACCATGCCCTTAATCCGTTCCTGCATGGTATCAGGCATTTCCACGGGCTTCATTATGGAGTTTTATAGCACTTCAATATCAAACAGCCCCAAAACAGAATTATGTTCAAGGCAGGGAAGGAATAATTCTCTTGGCAGCCCTGTGTCAACCGCCAGTTTCATGGCGCGTTTTTTAAGTTCTATAAGATATTCCCGTGCGTATGGCGACAGTTTCACATGATGGGCATATTCATAAACAGCCATCTCATTCCATTCCCTGATGATATTCTCCGATTTTTCGGAAAGTCCAAATAAGTCTATTGTATACTGCGCCGCTTCCGCAAAGCTGCGGACACAAATTTCAGCCACATAATATGCCGGAACCGACAGTCCATGCTTCTGAAGAAAACAAATATCAATCTGCTCCCAAACATCCATCGAATCAAGCAGCGTACCATCCAGGTCAAAAATCACGGCTTCAAACCTCATATTTGTCCTCCTCACATAAAAATGCGGCTGAAATATCAAACAGGAAATGAACTGCCATACACAAATACAATGAACCTGTGCTGATATACAAAAATCCAAACAATATACCCAAAAGCCCTGTTTTTATCACGCCTTTGATACCTTGATAAAAATGGGCTGCCCCAAAGCAGACACCTGCCAAAGCTGCCAGAAGAAATGGCGATAGTTCCGGAAAAATCCTCCTCAAAACATACAACAAAAATCCCCTGAATACAATCTCTTCGCAGATACCTGCTGCCAGTGCCGTTGCAGTAAAATAGCTCTTCTCCCGCCTGGTTCTTGGAATAAGTCCGTATACAACACGATCATAGACTTTCCCTGAATGTGTTTTTTCCTCTATCTGTTTCGAAACAGAGCCCCTGTAGGACGGATTTATCAAAAACACAGCTATTTGAAAAATAAATACCGTACTCAGCAGACCACATAGAATCCATGTGCCAAACGCCAGATACCTATGGCTTCCCTGCAAAAAGCTGACCGGCCGGAAGCCTGTTTCCTCCAGGGTAGCTGGTCCTATAACAATAAGTAACACAACAACACACCCGGAAACCACATTCCACAGAAAGGAAAACCAGTATCTTTGTATCCGTTTTTCTTCTGACAGCTCGTTCCCCTTTAATTTTTCTATCGCCGCATACCCTGTATATGCCGTTATAATAAGATAGATGATTATGCCCACAAGTAAAATGATATCCATTATTCTTCTCCCCACAATGCAGCTTACTTCAAATACACAATTCTCCATTGCCCGACTCGTTTCAAAAAATCCCTTTCCAGGCCGTCCGGGTTCAGCTTCCCGGCTGAAAGCATCTGCCAGAGACTGTGAAACAGATAGCTGTCAATCCGAGAAAATAAGTAAGAGCAGCTCCGCCCACTGCTGCCAGGCCGGAAGCCAGAAAAACATAACGGGCATATTTTCCAAAAATGTCTCTTTCCATCTGTTTTTTCGTCATTCCGATGGACTGCATGGCCGCATATTCCAATTTACGGGCAGATACATCCGCAGACACTGTATTCACTACATTGGAAATACCGATCAGCCCTACAATGCCAGCCAGAAATACCCCAAGAATCATCATGATCCTCTTTTTCCCTGTATATTTTATTTCATCTTCGTATTTCGATTGAAAATACATCTGTAAATTGCCTTCGTCTCGAATCACTTCCCGAACCGCTTCATATCTTTCCCTTTCTTCTCTTAAAGCCAATGCACCGGTTTCCACTGCCTTCGCACTGTCGTCAAAGCATATTTTTGTTACAAAATCTTCGTATCCGGAATAAATGCTTTTAAAGTCTTCATCATTCAGTACAATATTCCCATGCTGGATATTGGAAGTACCATACGGATCCGTGCATGCATCACATTGTAAATGAAAAAATATCCGCAGATGGTCATTGGTATTTCTTTTTCCACATCCTCACCGTTTTCCCTGACCACTGTCACAATCGGATAAACAATTCCTACCTTTTCCCCAAGCTCCAATTGCTCCGACATCGTATCGGGAACTAAGATTTCATCCGGCCTTTCCGGATATTTCCCCACAATCAGCTCCACCTTATTCTTGTCATAGTGTACGCTGTCCGCCGCAAATAATCTCGTTTCCACGCCTGCAAATTCCTTATTGTGCAGATATGTACTGCTGCACCTTCTCACAAAAGCAGCCCACTCCACCTGCGGAAGCGCTCTGACTTTTTCCAATATTTCATAATCTCCATAAACACAATTTCCATCTGCTCCGGGACCGGGAGAAGCCGCTGTCGCAAGGGAAACCGTGCGTACCAGGCTAAGTCCCACATTAAAAACAACAGCAAGCAAAACAGCAGTGAGTATGACCGCCAGAACAGCTACCCGATTTCTGACTGTATGCACCTTATAATCTTCCATCGCCAGTTCTTTCTCGATACCTGTATTCGAATTTCCGAACATCATGCATTTCATCAGGCCTTACCCCCTGTAATCTTTCCATCCTCCAGATGGAGCACCCTGTCCGCCGGAAAGCTGGTTCGGATAGCAATCCATTTTTTCTTCTATTCCAAGTGCTTTACATATATGCCTGATATATTCCTCATCCGCCTTATTTCCGTCCAACCGTATAGGGAGCGTAATATTTTTATATATATTCAATACGGATATCAAATTATAATTCTGAAAAACAAATCCGATATTTCTGCGCCGGAATATAGTCAGTTCTTCCTCCCCCATATGCATGATGGACTGACCTCCTATCACCACTTCTCCGTCATCTGCATAATCCAGTCCTCCGATCAGATTCAATAACGTGGTTTTTCCGCTTCCGGATGTTCCCACCACAGCGGTAAAACTGCCTTTTTCTATCGAAAAGCTGATGTCATTCACCGCCTTTATGGTGTTTTCCCCGTTTCCATAATACTTTTGCAGATGAATTGCCTTTAGAATCTCCATGCCGCCCAACTCCTTATTGCTTGTATTCCAAAGCTTTTTTCAGGTCTTTTATATATAAGGCCTGCTGCCTTTTCAAATATGCCCCAATAAACGGTTTCATAAACCATTTTTTTGCTGTAACATCCTCCGTGAAATCAATCGTTGTTACGCCGCCCTCGCTGGAAAAAATCCCTGTCCAGTGACCATGCATGTCGTCATTCTCCATATCAAATTCCCATCGCCTGCATTCTTCCCTCATTGTAACGGTAAAGGCTGTCTGGTAGCCGGATGTTGTATATTCCACGAACTGCTTATCATCTATAATCTCAACTCTGCTCAGATCGCTGCGCCACGCCGTATCCTCCAAAGAAGTCACAATATCCCAAACCTTTTGCAGTTCTGCGTGAAAATCTGCTCTTATATTTGAAACTGCCATCTTAATGATTCCTTTCTTTCAGGTATACCCTTTTCCACTGTCCAACTCTTTTCAGGAAGTCCTTTTCCAAAAAATCCGGGTCCAGCTCCCCGGTTGAAAACATCTTCCAGTAACAGCTGAGGAGATAACCGTTAATCTCCTCTAACAGCAGCTGCGTATCAATACCCGGCCGGAACAGGTCCATATCTGCCGGATCCCGTATATCTTCTGTTCCGTGAAGATATGCTGTCTTATAATGCTTCTGAAGTTCTTCCCTGATTTCTAGGTTTTCCTCAAAAAATGCCCTCAATGTAAACAGGTATATGGTCGGAGTCTCCCTCATGAATACACAGCCTGCCAAAACCCTTTGGCAGAGAATCTCAAACAAATCCGCGGCCTGCGTATCTCCCTTCCTTACTTTTTCACGGTAAAGCCTGCATGCATGCTCCCAAAGGTACAGATACAGTTCTTTTTTATTTAAGAAATAATGAAATAGCAGGGATTTGGATACGCCGCCGGCATCCGCAAGCCTGGACATGGACGCATTTTTATAGCTGTTCCTGGAAAATACTTCATATGCCGCATTTATGATCTGCTCCTGCCTTTCCTGCGGAAGCGCAAAAAACTTCTCGTTCATCCCGAACCTCCTGATTCCTTTCCCATCCTGGTATTTGCGGAAATCAGACGTCCCCGTCCTTCTGCCTTTACCATGGTTTCCAGTTCCTTCGCCGCATCCTTTCCAATCCACCTCAATACCTTGCTTTCTCCTTCCATCCACTCGTGTGCCAGCAAAAGCGCCTTTTCATTATAATGAAAGTTCTTTTTTCCGATTTCCCTCAAAGCAGTGGAAACCGCCTTTTTCACATGCTCCCGTCCATCATCCGCATACTGCGTAACCATCTCCAGATAGCCGTCCACGGTTTCATCCGTCAGCTTCCTGTCATGTATCACAGAAGCTGCAATCAGCACAAATGCCGCCCTTTTTTTATATAACTGCGGTTCCTGTATCCACTTTGCAATAAAAATATCCCTGCTCTTCATCTTCAAAAATAAATTTTTACACAGGTGGTCGCATAAATCCCAGGAAACCACATCAAGGAGCAGCCTTTCCGCCTCAGCATCCGTTGTCGCCTTCGGGTTCATCAACAAGACCGCCAGCAGCCTTGCCTCGTGGTATTTTGTATTCCACAGCTCAGATGCCAGCTCCTGCGATTTCCCGGCTTTCTTTGCAAGACCCCTTACTACGGACATTGCCACACCAATACTGTTTTCGGCCGGTATTCCCATCCGAATCATATTTTGCCTGTATTTCTCAGAAGCCTGCGCCCTAAGCTCATTTATCATCTCCTGACCATCCATAGGTATCCTCCTTCCGGTTCCATGTCCTTCTTATCGTACAGGAAGCCAGTATTCATAGACTGCGTCTTCCGGGTCTGCATGGAGATACACCTCAATATCCGGTATATCTGCATAGGTGTAGCCGGACGTAGGGAGCCACTGGGTAATGACACGCCTTTCCAGCTCCTGAAGTGTACGGTTCGTTCCCTTTCCTTCAAAAACCGCCCATTTGCATGCCGGAATCTGATACGCTTCGTATTCCCCTAACTTCTGATCGGAACGGACAGCAATCAGATATTTCCAGTCTTCCGTATGATGGATACTGACACCGAGCAGGCCCTCCGGCTTTCCCTCTGCCATGGAGATTAATCTGGCAAGTGTTCCGTCTGCCAGTGCGGCATCCCATACCGCTGGTATCCTTTCAAAATTCTCTGTCAGTTCTTTCGACAGGGGACAGGACAGTCCCAGTATTTGGAACGCTTCTTTTTCCTCTATTCTGAATTGCAGCGGCACCCCTCCATGGATTGCCATGGAAAAAGAAATGGGAGGATATGCCTGAAAGGATACCGGTTCCGTTTTTACAGCGGAGGGCGTGATTCCATGAAAATTCTTAAAAGCCCTGGTAAACGCGGTGGGAGATTCATAACCGTACTTCATGGCAATATCCGTTACGTTCCCATTTCCCTTTTGCAGTTCCACGGCGGACAAAGACAGCCTGCGCCGCCGTATGTATTCCCGCAGTGTCATGTCTGTCATATATAAAAACATCTGTTGGAAATAATAGGAAGGGCAGCCCGCAATCCCGGCTACCTCCTCATAATCCAGTTCCCCATCCAGGTTCTCTTCTATAAAATCAATCGCCTGGTTTAACCGTTTTATCCAGTCCATCGTATTCCCCCTGTTATTTTAAGTATAGCCGATTCTCTCACAAAAAACCTCGCATTTGAACGATACGAATTGATAGCCCGAAACAGCTCACTCACATTTAAAAAATTTCACCGCCGCGCCTGCGCACAAAATGGTGACGATTCCCATAACCGCTGCCGATATCCAGACAAAACCGACCGGATATGGCTGATAAGTATGACTTTATGCTGTGTTATAGCTTGTCCGCATTTTCATAAATTGCCTTTTTATCCTTATGGGACAACAGTTTTCAATGATAAAGGCAATCGCAAAAACAACCAATAGATTAAGACCAAACCTTATCAGTGTAAATGACACTCCCAAAAAGGATATTTCAAAAAAGAGCAGGGGAATACGGATACTTACGCTTGTGCATAGGAAAATCAGCACGTTTGAAACCCTGCTTCCCTTTTTTAACAGCGCCCCGGCAACAGGCAGCAGCGCATATAAGGGAACAGCCGTTATCATTCCCGACAATATGGCAACGACAATTCCTTTTATGCCGAAATCAGCTCCTTAGTCATAGTTTTTAGATCTATCCTTTCTAGTTATTTTACCGCTATTGACCGATTCTGGGAAGACCCTTACTTTCAGGTCTTCCCAGAATCGGTCAATAGAAGTAAGATTGACAGAAGAAGATAAAATCAGAAACTATGGTATATGGAAACAATAATTCCTTCAAAAAGGATAAGGTAAAGACAGATGAATAAAGTGCAATATCCCCTTCACATCAACGTTCAGATAAGAACACCAATCTGCAGTGCAGAACAGTATCTCTCTATACGTTCTGTACAAAAACAAGCGCCGCTGCTTTTGTATCTTCATGGAGGACCGGGAGATGCGGCGCTCCCCCTTGGTTTTAAAGTATAATCAGGCACTGGAAAAGAATTTTACTGTTGTTGTATGGGATCAACGGGGCGCCGGAAAATCCTATTATCCATTCGCAGAGGATACGTCTGTTACAATAGAGACTTTTTTGCAGGACCTGTATTTTCTTGTCCAATATCTTTTGGAAAGGTTTAGACAGGAAAAACTGTATCTGTGGGGGCATTCCCAGGGCAGTGTCCTGGGATTATACTTTATTCAACGCCATCTGGAGTATATCTGTACTTATATCGGCTGCGGACAGGTAGTAAATATGAAAAAATCCTGCCGAATTGCTTTGGAATATGCTTGGAACCACGCAAACAGCAGAGAGCGGTACAGGCTGGAAAACATAAACAGTACCTACACTGGTGAGAACTGGCTGGAAGAACTGCTCTTTGTGACAAGACTGGTAGTGAAATATAAAGGGTCATTGTACGGAGAGCATTCCTATGCAAAGCTGGCTTGGCCTTTTCTGTTTTCCGGCCTGTATAGCCCTGCTGACTTGCCGAGACGCCAAAAAGGAAGTCTCTGGTTTGGACATTCCTGTTCTTATACAAAGGTCCTTTATATTTCAATACTAGTACTGCCTCGTCACATGCTCATGTTCGGTAAAGATGTAAGCAACCGAAAACATGAAATAAACCGCCAGCATCACACTATTCCAAACCGAAAAAGCCAAGGACAAAAAGACAAGCATTGTGGAGAAATCCGAACTTTCTTCTGTAAATCCTTTATTCTTATATCTATCCGACATAAGAATTATGAATTTTTTCTTAACACTACTGCGGTAGTGTTGACAGCCCAATAAGAAAGGTGTAATGTATAACCATGTAGAAACTACTACAGTCTTATAGAAGGAGGATAAAAATGGATATTAAACTTTTCGACTCAGAATTGAAAGTAATGTGTGTGCTTTGGAATGAGGGCGACACCACGGCAAAACATATATCTGATGTTCTGAAAAAAGAAATTGGCTGGAACATGAATACCACCTACACACTGATAAAAAGATGTATCAAAAAAGGGGCGATTGAACGTTCCGAACCGAATTTCATGTGCCATGCCCTTATTCCCAAAGAAGAAGTACAGGAAGCAGAAACAAATGAATTGGTTGACAAGATTTATGACGGTTCGGTTGACAAACTGTTTGCAGCCCTGTTAGGCAGAAAAAAGCTCTCCGCTGAACAGCTTCAGAAGCTCAAACAGATTGTGGAAGATTTGGAATAGAGGTGAAGCAAATGAATTTGCTGCAAATGAATTTACTGCAAATGAGCTTTTCGGGGGCGGCTTTCATTACTGCGGTAGCAATTATCCGTGCGGTGGCAATCAATAAACTGCCGAAAAAGACTTTTCTTGTTTTATGGGAATTGGTGATATTAAGACTGCTTATTCCTTTTTCGATTCCGTCAATGTTCAGTATTTATACGTTGGTAACTCACAGCATATCTTCTACAACATTGCCGGAAGCCGGATCAGATTATAACATTCCCACTATGCAAGGGCTGTTTGTTACAACACAGGGAGCAGTACAGCCGCCAGCGGATATTTCACCATCTGTTTCCATGTGGTTTATTGTATGGTGTGCAGGAATCATACTTACCGCATTGTTTTTCGTAATATCTTATTTGCGTTGTCTGATTGAATTTCGGACAGCTTTACCCGTCCACAACCATTATATAGAAAAGTGGCTGGAAGAACGCCCATTGAAACGTCCAATTTTGGTAAGGGAATCTGATAGGATTTTGGCCCCATTAACTTATGGCATTTTCCGTCCTGTTATTTTAATGCCGAAAAAAATGGACTGGAAAAATGAAAAACAACTGCAATATGTCCTCTCACATGAGTATGTGCATATTTATCGCTATGATACTGTAACAAAGCTGATTGCGACACTTGCCCTTTGCATTCATTGGTTCAACCCTTTTGTGTGGGTGATGTATCTTCTTTTTAACCGTGATATAGAACTGGCCTGTGATGAAAGCGTTATACGGCAATTTGGAGAAAAATCAAAATCTGCCTATTCGCTAATGCTTATCAACATGGAAGCAGCAAAAAGCGGTCTATTGCCATTTTGTAACAGCTTTAGTAAAAATGCTATCGAAGAAAGGATTACAGCGGTTATGAAAATTAAAAAAACCTCACTGCTTGCAATTTGTATTGCTGCAATACTCATTGTTGGCGTAACTACTGCTTTTGCGACTTCCGCAGCAGGCAGCAGCAGAGAAAAAAATACTGTCCATGACACGGATTTTTCTGATGAAGAATTTGATAAATTGCTTGCCTTACAATTTGGCGGTTATGAAAATATGAGTGTTTCGGAATTTCAAAATAAAGTATGGGAATTAACAGACACGGAAGAATATCGTAATTTGTTGGAGAAATTCTCTCAAAATACTACACTATATGAACAAAAGGACAGCAATGAGATTGCGGCTTTTCTGTTTTACACATTAGAACCCCTCACGGCTGAAAAGTGGCAGACACGTGATTTTGGAGGAGGCATAGCAACTGATTATCCTGGTGCTTCTGATAATGCCATGTTGGAATTTGTTTTTAGCCTTACCATTCAAAATGCTGATACACTTACTGTCGGTGAGTACAATGCCGCACGTTTGGGCGTTGCGAACGGGTTACAAAATATCTTACAAGGCAAAACGAAAGAACAGTTACAGAATAATTCATTCATGCAGGAAGCAATTCATGCTGAAATCGAAAAACTGAATGAGAAATGGAATACAGATAAACTGCAAATTTCCGTGGAATATTCCTTTATGCCCCTTTCGGAGTTGGATGCCGGAAAGGGTGAACAGGAAAATATACAGCAAGGACAGGAGCGCCGGGAATATCCCAATGGCACAGAGGAAGATTACCGTTCCTTATTGGATTTGAAAACAGCCGATTACCAAAGTAGGTCAGTTGCAGATTTTAACATGGATTTACTGGAATGGGCAAATGAAAGTTATGAACGAATGGAACGAATTAACATTGATACTGCCCAGCGGGATTTTTCCGTGAACCTGGACAGTGACGAGCTTTCTTTTGTAGCATTAACCACATGGCTTTCTGGAGTGGAAAATGGAAAGTATGTGCAAAGTATTAACACGGGACGGAAAGAAGAAGACCCTATCTATAATCAATATCTTCCGTCAAAAACAGCGGAAGAAAATGGATACGGCGCATGGTGTGATTTGTTCTACTCATTTTCCTATCATATAGCAGACAAAAAGACGCTTACTGTTGGAGAACGTGACTATTGTATCGGCAATATGATGAGTGAGATACAAGATTTTTGGAACAGAACAGATATCGAAGAAATGTTAAGTATGACAAAAGGTGATATTGTAAGTAAGCTGAAAGAAATTGCAACAGAATACAGTAACAATAACATAACAATTATAATTCATGAAGATTCTGTAAGTTTTGAAAAAATGGACGAACGAAACAGGGCATTTGATTAACATTAACCGTTGTCAGCTAACAATATCAATCTGCCCCATGTGGGAGAAAGGGGGAAGCATCTATGCCTTGCACAGAAGAAAAGTTTTACCTTTCAGGCACAACAGACAAATATTTTGAAGCGCCCTGTATGATGCCGCTCAGAGGGGGATAGAAAGAACTTCCCTCTCCCGTTTGGCGAATCCGCAAATTACCGTCATTTTTTGCACACCTTTGTAATTTCCCGGCTCTTAAGATGCACAAGCTCCCGCTTGCATCATCTGTTGCCCTTCAATGCTTTTCTCATCACGAATTTATCTTCTGTTTCCCCGCAGATTTTAAATCCGAAATTCTGATACATATCCACAAATCCCATGAAAAACGTTCGCTCATCCACAGTTTCTTTCCAGGGATAGACTTCCACATAATCAAATCCGCTCTCCACTGCATCCTGACAGACATATTCCAGCAGATGTTTTGCGATTCCTTTCCGTTTCATCTCAGGAGCAATCAGAAAGCAGTAGACAGACTTCACCTTTTCACTGGAATCCGCCTGCATTTCCCTTACCTTCGGCATGGTAAATAACCAGCCTCCACAGTTCATGCATTCAGACCTTGTATTGGCATTGCACCAGCCCGCAAGCTTTCCATCCACATAAGCCAAATACCCCTGAATCTTCCCGCATTTTACATATTCTGTTGCCATGACTCTTCTCTCTTCCCTGGAAGGATACTTCGTCATCCCACGGTGATCATCACTGCACCAGCTTACACAGTAACAGGTATTGGCCGGATCTAAGTCGTCATGAGGCGTGGTATCAAAAAAATGGATATACTCCTCCACATGTTCCGGCATTAGTTTTTTAATCTCAATATTCATTTACTTACCTCCTTTATATGAGTACTCTTTATCTGTCCAAACAATCATTTTACTCTGCCAATTCGTCTCAGAGCTGATACATGGTTACTTTTCCATAAACCATTTCTCTGCAGGAAACTCAGATTAAACCTGCTGCGTACCGTCTTACAAAAGTTCTCATGGTTTCCTGTTTTACGTTTAGTTAATTACATTATTACTCTATTGACCGATTTTGGGAAGACCCTCATAAAAATCTTAATTTTCCGGCCACTTCAATCCTTCCGTCTCCCTCAACAGCCCCATATGGAGCAACACCTGCACGCAGTCAACATATCCCTGAATGTATGCCCTCCTCTCCTGAACAGAAGCAAAATCCTCCAGGCATTCTTTCATTTCTTCTGCCTGATTCTGCTGCTCTATGATTTCTGCACGATCCGTATATTCTTATCTCCCAAAGCACATTATATATGTTATAGAAGAATTTTCTCAACTATAATTGCTTAATTATTTATACTATAACAGATAAAATTAAGCCATTATACCTGTCTACTGTTTGGGGAACGGCAATATTCGGTGTTTCCGGACGGTTGATATAATAGAGAACGGCATTCCACCCACAATGTCGTCAACTTAAGCCATAGTTACTCCTTCTTACACAGCAGAAAAAAATTCAAAAAATTTAATAAAAACACTTGACAGGTACGCCGAAAAATGTTGCCACGCAATTAATTATCTTATTGATTGCGAGGTATCCATATGTTCAAGAAAAACAGCATCTGTAAGCTTATTAAAAATGTTAAAGACCTTATTGCTTCTGCTTCGTTTAAAGAAAAGCACTGTCTCGAAAAAACTGCCTTTACAAGAAACAGAAAGCTTTCATTCCAGGACATAATGTATTTTGTGCTGAGTATGCCGCAAAAGTCACTGACTACAGAACTGGATTTGTTTTTCGATAAAAAAACTTTTCCATTTCCAAACAGGCTTTTTCAAAAGCGCGCTATAAAATATCACCGCTTGCTTTTGAAGATATTTTTAATTTATCGACCGACCTGTTCCGGTTCACAAACCATCCCAGGACATGGGATGGATACCGTGTATTTGCCGTTGACGGTTCCGAAATTGCCGTTGACCACAACAAAAACAACGAGACTGAATTTGGCTTAAAAGGTGGCAATCAGCACTCTTATCCTTCCGCGAGGCTGACAGCATTATATGATGTTACGAATGACCTGATTGTGGATGCTGTATTTACGGGAATATCCGTTGGCGAAAGAGAACATGCCCGCAAACTTCTCTCATCAGAGGCGCTCATAAATGGCAAAGGATACAAAAACTTAATCCTGTTTGACCGTGGCTATCCATCTAGAGAGCTGATATACGAACTTGAGGATAAGGGATTTTTTTACCTGATCAGGTGTACGCATTCCTTTCTCTCATGTGTCAATGAATGCCCTGACGGAGAGCATAGCGTATCAGACATCCACAAAGGCAGAACAGTCAGCCTGCGCGTAATAAAAGACACCTCCGGGGAAGAGCCGCATATACTTGTCAGCAATCTTTTTGAAGAATATCAGGATATGCATTACCATCAGTACCTTTACCACAAAAGATGGTCAATAGAGACTAAGTATGGAGAACTTAAAACAAGGGTACGGTTGGAGAATTTTTCCGGGAAAAATCCCCAGGCAATTCGCCAGGAACTGTATGCAGCTTTATTTATATCAAACCTGTCTGCATTGATTAAATCCTCTACAGAAAATGAAATCAGGGAAGAATTGAACAGGGGCAGACATAGATACCAATTAAACAGAAGCTACATCATAGGCGCAGTTTCCAGATATATCCGGTGTTTAATAAATATCCGGTGTTACAAGGATAAACTGCAGCAATTGATTCAGCGCGCCAAAAACGTAAGGTCCATTATCCGTCTAGACAGACATTTCAAAAGAAAAGTGAGTCATCACGGAATAACAAATGGTTTTTTCATACGCGTAAATTTATAGTTAGCGGATTTTCGGCTTAAGTTGACGACATTGTTTCCCCCTAGCCCCCTCTGCGCTCAAAAATCCATGAAATGCCCTGCTGGAATTTCTCATTTTTTCACTCATTTTTCTGCACAAATATCCCCCATAACGGGATAGAAGATTGTGTAAAATACTTTCATCAATCCATTACAGAAAGGACACTAAAAATGGCAAACAGAGAACGCAAAAACGAGTTAAAAATCTATCTGAGTGACGATGAGCAGTATATCCTTGAGCAGAAGGTAAAAGCCTCCGGCATGAAAAGCAAATCCGCTTTCCTGCGCCGCCAGATTTTGTATGGTTTTGTTTATGACATTGACTATTCCGAACTTCGGGAATACAATGCCGCACTCGGAAAAATCGGCGGCAATCTGAACCAGATAGCAAAGCGCATGAACGCCACAGGAAACGTCTATGCCGCTGATGTAAAAGAGGTAAAGGAACTGATGAAAAAAGTGTGGGATACACAAAAAGCCATGCTCTCAAAACAGCCATACATGAAACAGTAAACCGTATCAAAATTTCTGCCACAAAACGGAACAGCAGCAGTCAAAGCGAAACTGCAATAACATCTAAAATCAGACAAATTTCACACCAACAAAAAAGGTGTACCGCAGGTAAGTTTCAACCTTCCTTGCAGTACACCTTGATGTGTATAACCATTCCGTATTTTTCGTTTTTTGCATATATACAGTTTTTGTTTTTTTCTAAACATGACCTGTCCCTCTCTGCCATCTTTTACAAAAAAAGAGAACAGCGTTTTATACTCAAATAAAACCACTATTCCCTAATTTATGAATTACATATTTATGTCATAAAGATTGCATTATCAACCACCATTAGCGTTTGTATTGAATATATAAAACTAATCTTATGACTTCTTTGTAAAATCTAAAAGCTATGTTTTGTATAATTTATGTAAAATTTGAATTTTTTAGGAAATCTGCATCACATCATTTTTATCCTCTTGCAAAAAAATCTGTATGATTGTTCCTTCTCCAGGGCTGCTCTGTAAGTCAATCTGACCATTCAAATACTGTACGGCGTGTTTTACAATAGAAAGTCCCAGCCCCGTTCCACCCGACTCTTTAGAACGGCTCTTATCCACTCTGTAAAACCTCTCAAATATCCTTGCCTGATGTTCCGCCGGAATGCCAATTCCTGAATCCTTTACAGAGATCACAGCCTGATTTTCCTCCCTGCTTACAGAAACCTCCACCATACCGCCATCTTTATTATATTTGACAGCATTATCGCAAAGATTAAATATAATTTCCGTCAATAACCGCCGGACACTTTTTATCCTGACTGTTTCCCCTGTCACAGCAATTTCAATATCCTTTATCGCTGCTATATCCGCCAGCCCCGCAGCCACATCCGTTGCAACCTCATATAAGTCAACATTTTCAAAAGGCATATCGCACCCCTCGTCTAATTGGGATAAACGGATAATATCATCAATCAATGTTACAAGCCGCCCTGCCTCTGTGCGGATATGCCCTACAAAACGTGCCATATCCTCCGGTTTTACAAGACCATTCTCCATTAACTCCGCACTTCCCATGATTGATTGCAGCGGCGTTTTCAGTTCATGTGATACATTGGCAGTAAACTCCCGCCTGTTCCTTTCTGCGAAAGCTTCTTCTGTTATATCAAAGGCAAGGACAACCGCCCCGATTACAGTACCATTAGATTCAATGCGGTTGACATGAATCTGATACTCTTTTCCCTCACGTTCTATGCGGATTTCGCTGTGTCCGCTTGAAAATGCGTCCTGTATGGCGTGGCTCACATCATGGTTTCGCTCCACTGTCAGAAAATCCTTACCTATGCAGGATTTTTTTGTATGGAACAGTTTCAATGCTGCAGGATTGATGTTCAGAATTACATTTTTTTCGTTTAAAAGCACAAGTCCTTCCGTCATGCCCTGCGTAATCTGTGTAAACTCATCATTCTTTCTCTGAAGTTCCGACAACTGTACATCTATCTGCCTATGCTGTTTATTGATACGGTTTAACAAGGGTGCTAATTCTTCATAGGTATCATTTTCCAGCGGCTTTTCCAAATCAAGGCTGTTTAACGGCTCCATGATATGTTTGGAAATCCGGCTTGCCAGCACTCCCGATAACACAAGGGCTACAACAATCACAATTAAAATCGGCTGTATCATTCCCAAAACAAGCATCCATACAGTAGCGCTGCTAACCGAAATTCTAAGGACAGAACCATCGTTAAGCCTTCTGGCACAGTAAAGCGTTTTTTCCAGGAGTGTCGTGGAATAGCGCAGGCTTTTTCCTTCGCTGTTCTGTAATGCCTGCCTGATTTCCTCCCTGTCCGCATGGTTTTCCATACTTTCCTCGTCGGACTGTGTATCATATATCACATCGCCGTTCCCGGCAACCCATGTCAGACGGTACTGATTTGATTGTAATTCCTCAAGATATTCCTGCCCGTTCTTCTCAACGGCTGCGGCTGCCAAAGACAACTCATCTTCTAACTGTTTCCCCTGAACATCACTGAAATAACGGTAAAGACACCCCATGATGATAACAAGGCTCGCCATCAGGACAGCCGCCGCCACAATCATAATAGACTTAAAAATTTTCTTTGTCATGCCTGCACCTCTAATCTATATCCAACGCCACGCACTGTTTCAATCATTTTCCCATAATCCCCCAGCTTCACACGCAATGTACGGATATGCATATCAACCGTCCTTGTTTCACTGATATAATCCGCACCCCATACATCATTAAAAAGCTGGTCACGGGTAAATGCAATTCCCGGATGAGAGAGGAACAGACGGAGAAGTTCAAACTCTTTTAAAGTAAGCTGTATCCTTTCTCTGTCAACGGTAACAGTATGCTCGTCTAAATTGACAACAAGGCCGCCTGCCTTCAAAAGATGTTCCACTTCTGTGGGATTGCATCGGCGAAGTACAGCTTTCACACGGGAAACCATTTCCATCATTCCAAAAGGCTTTACAAGATAATCGTCCGCACCTAAATCAAGGCTCTGAATTTTATCGTACTCCATGCCCTTAGCCGTTGCCATGATAACGGGAATCCTGCAAGTGTCGGGACTGTCTTTCAGAAATTTCAACAATTCCACGCCGTCCTCTCCGGGCAGCATAATATCAAGGATAATCAAATCCGGCTTATCCGTGGCCAGCGCATCACGAAAAGCCGCCGCATCCGAAAAGCCTGTTGCTTCAAAATCTGTAGAATTAAGCGTGTATACCTCAATATCCCTGATACTTTCATCGTCCTCTACGCACCATATTTTCATAAATTTTCTGCTCCTTTGTGTTTTCCTGTTACAGAAAAAGCCACCCACTCTGCAATATTTACCGCATGATCCCCAATACGTTCAAAGTATTTGGCAATCATCAGTAAATCTAATGCGTATCCTCCATTTGTCGGCTTTTCTGCTATCAGTTCAATCAATGATGATTTGACCTGCAGGAATAAATCGTCAACCACATCGTCACGGTCAATCGCCGCATCAGCCAGCGCAACATCCTGCTTTACAAAGGCATCAATGCTTTCTGTGACCATTTGGCTCACCGCATCAGCCATAAAACGGATATGTTCACATTCCCCGCCTGTCCGCCCGTCAAGAAATGTAATAATTTCTGCAATGTCCGCCGCCTGCGTTCCAATACGCTCCATATCGGTAATCATTTTAAGGGCTGCGGAAATCTGCCGCAAATCCCCTGCCACCGGCTGTTGCTGTAACAACAGTTTCAGGCACAGCGTTTCTATTGTGCGCTCCATATGGTTAATTTCCCCGTCAAGGGATATAACCTTATCTGTCAGCTTCACATCGCCCGCAGAGAGCGCCCTTGAAGCAATTGCAATCGCTTCCTCACACATTGCCCCCATCCTCGTAAGCTCATTATTAAGCGTAGCAAGCTGTTCATCAAAATGACTTCTCATTATCCAAACCTCCCCGTAATATAATCCTCTGTCCGCTTGTCTTTTGGCTGCTCAAACATCTTTTCCGTATTTCCATATTCAATTAAACTACCGAGGAGAAAGAATGCAGTATTATCGGAAATCCGTACAGCCTGCTGCATATTGTGCGTAACGATGATAATAGTATACTTATCTTTCAGTTCCATTGCAAGTTCCTCAATTTTAGATGTGGAAATCGGATCAAGGGCGCTTGTGGGCTCATCCATCAGAAGCACATCCGGTTCAACCGCTAATGCACGGGCAATGCAGAGCCGCTGCTGCTGACCTCCCGACAATCCTAATGCCGATTTTTTCAGCCTGTCCTTTACTTCCTCCCAGATTGCAGCTCCACGCAGGGAGTGTTCTACGATATCGTCCAGTTTTGCTTTATTTTTTATGCCATGTGTCCTTGGTCCATAAGCAATATTATCATAAATACTCATCGGAAACGGATTAGGCTTTTGAAAGACCATGCCAATGCTGCGGCGAAGCTCATTGACATCAATATCTGCATCAAAAATATTATAATTCCTATAACACACTTCTCCCGTAATCCTTACACCAGTAATAAGGTCATTCATTCGATTTAAAGATTTAAGAAAAGTAGATTTTCCACACCCGGAGGGACCAATCAGAGCTGTAATGCTCCGTTCCTCAATTTCAATATTTATATCTTTCAAAGCCTGCGCACTGCCATACCAAAGACACAGGTCTTTCACTGTCATAACATTACTCATACAATTCTCCTTCTTTGGAAATATCTGCCCACCAATGCCGCCGACAAATTGATGAACATGGTCAAAATCATCAGGATAGCGGCAATAGCAAAAGCAATTCCAAATTCTCCGTTTTCCTTTGCATAGACATATAATGCAACTGTCAGTGTTGCCCCTGCACTGCCAAGCCCCTCAAAGATTCCATTCAGAGCGTGGGCAAAACCAGCCGTAAAAAGAAGTGCCGCCGATTCCCCAAGAATACGCCCGACAGACAGGATACAGCCCGTTATGACACCCTCAATACAGCCGGGAAATACAACGGTATAAATTACACGCCATTTTCCAGCACCCAATCCGAAAGCACCCTCACGGTAGCTTTGCGGCACTGTTTTCAAACTCTCCTGAGTGGTACGCATGACCGTGGGCAGATTCATGATTACCAGTGTAAATGCCCCTGCTAAGAGGGAAGTTTTCATACCAAAAAACTGACAGAAAAACAGCATCCCCACAAGACCATAAATAATAGACGGAATCCCCGATAATGTTTCAGCAGTGTATTCAATCATTTCTACCAGCTTTTTATTTTTGGCATATTCCGTCAGATAAATTGCAGCACCTACCCCAAGAGGAAGAACCAATACCAAAGTTGCCAGCACAATATAGACCGTATTGAGAATATCCGGCAGAATCCCTATGCGGTTCGACAGATAACTCGGTTTTGTAGTAAGCAGTTCCCATGATACATTCGGCAGTCCTTTCCACAATACATAGCCGATTAAAAATAATACCAATGCACAGGTAACGCTCACGGAAATTCCCATCAGCACACGCATGACGGTAATGTATGCTTTCCTTTTAGTTGAAATAGATTGTTTTTGCATTTTCATTTACTCCTTACTATGTTTCAAAAAGAAATTCAACACGGCATTTATCAGCATGATAAAGAGGAACAGCACCAACGCAATGGAAAACAATGCCTGTTTTTGTAAACTCCCGTCAGCCGCATAGGACATTTCACTTGCCACGGCGGTTGTAAGGAAACGTACACTTTGAAACATCCCCGGCATATTAGGTGCGTTCCCTGCCACCATCATAATAGCCATTGCCTCTCCGATAGCCCTGCCAACTCCTAACACGACAGCCGCTGCGATACCGCTTTTTGCTGCCGGAACGGATACACGGAAATATGTTTCAACCGGCGTTGCGCCAAGTGCAAGGGAAGCATCCTCATATTCCTTTGGAACTGCCTCTAACGCCGTAAGCGATACTTTGATAATTGACGGTAAAATCATAATGGCAAGCACTATAATGGCAGCAAACAGACTTGCCCCGTCTGGAATATGAAAAGCAATCCGTATCCCCGGAACAAGCACCATCATTCCTACAAGTCCATAAACTACCGACGGAATACCCGCCAGCAGACTGACCGCCGTTTCTATAACAGTTTTTACTTTGGGCGGCGCAATTTTAGAGAGGTAAACCGCTGTCAGAAAGCCAACCGGCACTCCGAGCACGATTGCACCAGCCGTACCGTAGATACTTGTGAGGATAAAAGGCAAAATGCCATATTGCGGCTGTGCTGCCGTAGAAGCCCACTTTTTCCCAAAAAGGAATTTCAAAACACCTATTTTACGGATAGCAGGAATACCGGATATGACAAGATAAACAGTAATTAAAAGCACACAGCCAACCGTAATCAGACCAAGTATCAGGAAAATGCCATGTATGGCATTCTCCATAAGCCGTTTTCTGTTTTTCATTTGACTCCACCTTTCAAAGCCTTTAGTTTACCGGCACAGCACCCGCAGATGAGATAATCTCATTTGCTTCAGATGATGTAATATAGTCAAAAAATTTCTGTGCAGCCTCCGAAAGCTCTGTATTGCTCCTTGTAACTAATACAAAAGGGCGCTGCACTACATAACTGCCATCTTTGACTGTTTCCTCCGTAGGCATAATGCCGCCGACAGGAAGTGCTTTTACAGTTTCCTTTACAGACGCAAGGGAAGCATAACCGATTGCCGCAGGATTGCCCGCCACCGTTGTTATCACATCCCCGGTAGATGTAAGTTCCTGACGGTATTTGCAGACATCTTCCGTATCTGTAATGGATTCAAAGCCATCTCTTGTACCACTTCCCGCTTCACGACCAATCAGTACAATTTCCAAATCATTACCGCCTATGTCCTTCCAATTCGTTATTTCACCCCTATAAATTCTGCCAATCGTTTCAAGGTCAAGGTCATTTACCGGATTATCAGGATTTACAATAATAGCAATGCCATCAAGAGCCAGTATCGTTTCAGTCAACCCCTGTGCCTTTTCTTCATCCTTTAAGTTACGGCTGGAAAGACCAATATCACAGCGTCCCTCTGCAACCGCAGTAATTCCGGAACCGGAGCCGGTAGGATTATATGTAAAGGTTACGCCGGAATTGTTTCCCTCAAAGGCTTCTCCCAAAGCGCCAATGACTTTTTCCATAGAAGTTGAACCGTCCGTAGATACCGATCCACTGACTGTTTTCCCACATCCTGTCATAGCAGTAAGCATAAGTGATACAATCGCAATAAGTGTGACAAATTTTTTCATGATACATTTTCTCCTTTTCTATCTGATATTTTTTGTTCTGTGATTATTATGATAAGTACTGTCTGTAAAATCAAAAACACAACTTTTGTCAAATATTTGTAAAATTTGCAGACTTATCATTAAAGACCGCATTATGGAAAAGTGCATAACATCTCATTCGTTTCTCTTTTATAACTTTTAGACAATATGTCCAAAAGTGAAAAGCCCTGCATATCATACACAGAGCCATTCTAATCTTTTTCCCTCTATATAGGGCATTGACTTTCCGTAAAACTGATTTTACAGAGTTATACCCGCCTTTCTTGCAAAGTCGGCTTTTTTCGCAATAATTGACGATTGTTTTTCTTTTGAAAGGCAGTTGAATACTTCCTCATAGATGATATTATCTAACTGCATTTTCTTTGCTGTCAGATACAGTGTTGTATCGAACCATTCCTGCCAAAGAGCATCAAACAATGCTCTGCTGTCCGTGAAAGTTGCATCTTCTTCAAAGCCATGCGGCGGCTTGTAATATTTCAGCTCCACAAAGCCGTATCTGCCCGCATCAAGCACCACGATTTTCTCCATCTCGTACAGTTCCGCAAACGCATCAGTTACTTTTTGGCACTTTGCACGTTCTTCCTCTGTAATATAAACTTGTTTTTCCATATTACTTTTGCCTCCATGATTTAGATATAAACCATCTCATTTTTAACTATTTCCTCTGCCCGATATCGGATACTGTTCATCTTCTGAACCCATTCCCATTGATTTTTTGCTTTTAATTCCTCCGTCACTCCTTCGACAATCTTCATCTGTTCCATGATAATATCTAACCGTTTCTCTGCCTGCTCATTCAAATCGGCAAGATATGTCCACAATTCACAAGTCAGTAATAATGCTGTGTAACGTGCTGAATGTTCCTGCTTCAGATAATCCCGATGTAGCCGACCAAAATATCCAATCGGACGGTTTTCTTCCGGCAGTTTCAAATCAGGGATATAATAATCCCCTGCCAGTATATAATCAATACCATTTTCCGTTATCCGTTCCTTTAATTCACTCATACTTTTCCTCCTGACATACTTTCGTTTTGGTTGATTCAACCCATTATTCCCTTATATACTTTTTCAGACGTACAGAATTGTACCAGATAAAAAGAAATAAAAAAGACATGATTAGCTGAATTGTCGGCTGATCGTGTCCCTGTTCTGTTTATTTTTGTTTTGGGCAGCCAACTCTTCACGAATAAGTATGGCATATCTTTTCCGGTCTTTTGATAATTTAAACCGTAGGACTGCGACGTACCCCTTGTGTCAGAGGTATTGTAAAGGTCAATAGTTTCCTTACCCAAAATTTCCGCCATCTCTTTTAAGGTGGTCTTTTCCTTCCCTCCGAGGAATAAGGTGGTATCACAATTCCCTTCAATGGTGTCGGCGTTGTCCTTATAAATGGCTTTAAGCTGCGACTTCGACTGCAAAATTATCGAAGCTGATATTTCCCGGCTCCGGATTGTGGCAATCAGCTTCTCAAACTTTGGTATTTGCCCAATATTGGCAAACTCATCGAGCAAACAGCGCACATGGACGGGCAGCCTGCCATGATACACATCGTCCGCCCTGTCACAGAGCAGATTGAAAAGCTGCGTATACATGATTGACACGATAAAATTGAACGTGTCATCGGTATCGGAGATAATGACAAACAACGCTGTCTTTTCATCCCCGATCATATCCAACCCCAACTCGTCATAGCTTGTCAGGTCACGCAGCTCCTTGATGTCAAAGGGGGCTAAACGTGCGCCGCAGCTAATTAAAATGCTTTTCGCTGTCTTGCCCGCCGCCAGTTTGTATTTTTTATACTGTTTTACCGCAAAATGCTCCGGCTCTCTTTCCTCCAGCTCATCGAACATCAAATCAACGGGATTTTTAAATTCCTCGTCATCCTCCCTTGCTTCGCTGGCATTTATCATGTCAAGCAGGGTAGTGAAATTCTGTTCTTCCTCCACGCACTCATACCAGATGTACCCGATCAGTGCGGTGTAATAGAGCTTTTCGGCTTGTTTCGATAGGTAAGCCTTTGAAATTATCTCCAGCTTTTCCCCCGACTAGCACCGGACATGCGACTTTCACCGCATCCGGCGCCCCATCGATTGTGTTTTACATGCATTTAATCAGTCACCAAATATTATTGCATTATCCTATTGTTGGCAGCTCCGCCTGCTCACGCAGACGGTTGATTTTAGAAATCATCTTTTTCGTTGCTTTGATTGTTCTGGCTGTGGCTTTCAATTCCTGTTGCCCTAAGTCCTGCAACAGTTGGAGATACCGTTCGTGGATTAGAACCATATTTCCGTAACGCTCGAATCCTCCTTTGTCCTTTGGCTTTTTAAGCCAGCCGACAACACTTGATGCGTCCGCAAATTCTTCCCCACTAATCGCACATTTTCCATGTTGTGCCGAGAATAAAGATATCCTGCAATCCATGTATTCTGTGCTGTGGCCGTTTGACGTTTGCTCCCTCAAATCCTTTAGTATAGAAAAGTCCAGATTAAGGCCAGTATGTATCAACGCCCTTCCTTCTTCCGTATAGCTGCATACGGCAGATTTCTTAGCCATAGGTATTTTGTTTTTGATATAGGCTATTGGATAAATCATCTGGTCAACTCCTGCAACATAACGAATCATCTTGGAACCGCCATACCGTTTCTTCTCGCTTTGGGTTATCGTTCCACCCTCACGGGTAAGCCTGCATCCTTTCTCTGTATTCAGCCTGTTGGTTAAAACCGTCATGACCTGCCTGTGTATGCGCCTGCAATCTATACTGATACAGGTCGCAAGCTGGAAATAATTCTGTATGCCCAGTACCATGGAGTTATACAGCTGAATTTCTTCGAGACAGCTTTTCTTCTCCCTTGGCCGGGCGATATTTTTTGCCTGCTCCACAAGTTTGTCTTTTTCGATTCCTGCCTTTTTGTCACAGATTGCCGACTGCACGACATATTTATGATGTTTCAGCCGTACCCTTAACTTAAACCCTAAAAACTCAGACCACCTTTTCCGGGTGTTGACTATCCTTGTCTTTTCGGGAGACACTTCCAATTTCAGCCTTTCCTCAATCCACTTCGTGACAGCTTCTTTCGTCTTTATGGCATCTTCCTTTGTTTTGCAGAAAATTCTAAAATCATCAGCATACCTTATGATGTGCATTTCTTTCAACGCTGTATTTTTCATCAGCCTGTATCCATGGCTTTTGTCAAATACTTCTGTGTTACCGATAATTCTGTGTCTGCCACGGCTTACCGCAACCGGATTTTCTTCCCATTGGCTTGCAACCCACCAGTCAAGTTCGTTGAGGACTATGTTTGCCAGCAGGGGCGAAATGATGCCGCCCTGTGGCGTTCCTCTGTCTGGTACGATTGTTGAACCGTCGGGCATCCGTATCGGTGCCGCCAGAATCCGCTTTATTACAAATATCAGCTGCCTGTCCCTTATCCCCAGCGACCATATCTGCCTGATTAGCTTGCTGTGATTTACATTGTCGAAAAATCCTTTAATATCAAACTCAATCACATAATGCAGGTTCATCATTTGAAGCATTGTATAGGTTCTGTTTATGGCGTGCTCAACCGAACGGTTGGGGCGGAAGCCATAACTGTTATTGCTGAATTTTGCCTCGCATATAGGCTCTAAAATCTGCTTGATGCATTGTTGTATCAGCCTGTCCCATATACAGGGGATACCTAACGGGCGTGTCTTTCCGTTTGGCTTCGGAATGTCCTTGCGGCGTACAGGTTTCGGCCTGTAGCCGTGCTGGCTGCCTGTGACGATAAACCTCACTTTCTCCACAACTTTTTCGGGAGCCATGCCCCCAATATCTGTGATGTTCCTGTTGTCTGTTCCTGCCGTGTAGCTCCCACCGTTCGCCTTGATATTGCGGTAGGCGAGCAGAATATTATCCTGGCTTAATATCAAATCCATAAGATTGTCAAAAATGCCGCCGTCTCTGCTCCTCTGATACAGTTCATCAAAGGTCGGCTGCATACCGTAATATTCGGCATGCCGTAAGTCATCTACACATAAGTTCCTGCTTCCTTTTGGCATAAGGCATCACCTCCTTCAGAAAGTGACCCTTCCGTTCCTTTGGCTTTTCCTCCGTCAGTATCAGGCGCACCATTGCAAGGGTAAGCTCCCCGGTCTTGCCATACTCTTTTATTTTTGCCGACTGCACCATGCTGACGTTACAGCCTTTTTCCTCTATGACTGCCTGCACCCACTGCTGCGCTTCCTCCGCCAGAAAGGAAATGTCAACGCCCTGTGAGAAACCGAGCTTTTTACCGTCCACCATAGCAAGGAGTTCATCAGTCAAACGGGAAAGCCAGATATACCGCTGTACCTTTTTAGCGTTTTCCCCGGCAGCTTCCCCGACCTCATCCAGTGTGTTTCTGCCTGACTTCTTCCCCTGATGCTTCATGGCTTCATATTTCATCTTGTAGGCTCTCGCCTTCTCACTCGGTAAAATATCTTCCCTCTGGAGATTGGAATCCACCATGATTATCGTAGCTTCATCATCGGTGTAGTTGCGGACAACCACAGGCATCTCCGTCTTTCCGGCAAGCTCCGAGCCACGTTTGCGGCGGTGTCCGGCTATGATTTCATAGCCTCCACCCGCCCTCGGTCTTGCAATCCCCGGCACAAGCACCCCATACTGGCGGATACTCTCGGTTGTTTCCTCCATCTTCTCATCGTCCTCCACCCGGAACGGGTGGTCTTTGAACATGTAAAGCTCTGCCAGCGGCGCATTGATAATCTGTTCAACGCCGCTTTCCTGTGCAGCACTCCCGCCGAACAAATCATCAAAACTTTCCAGAGCAACCTTTGATGCGCTTCTTGGTTTTGCGTTACTGCCCATCTGCGCTCACCTCCTTGCTTTGCGGAGCAAAGTGCGAGTCACCCTGACGAGCAGAGGTGATTTTTTTATTTGGTGGGCGGTTGCTTTAAAATCTTATAATGAAAGAGAACCGACAGACTATGATATTAACTCACATGTTTATCGGCTCTGCATCTATGTGTCTGGCTCTTTAATAACTGCTATTTCAAATTTCTTGCCTTTCAAGATTGCTCATTTACCTTTTGGCATATTACTTCATTTCTTGACTTATAATTTTATAAAAGTTCACTATCTAAAGCTCGTAAATTTATGACAGAGACTATTTCCTGTTGTATTCTTTCAACTTCATCAATTCTAACTCTGCCAATACGGTTTCTTTCCATTTTATAATCTACATCTGGAAATAATTTTTCCAGCAAATTATTTATTTCTGGAGATGCCCCCATTGAAGCTATCACAAGAGATGTCATATCATATTGTTCCAGTATTTCTCTTAATTCGTTTTCTGGAACTTCTGATAATTGTTCGAAATCAGTTATTTTTTTAGTCGGTATATTCGGCTCTAAAATATCATTTATTGTAATTCCGTAAAGCTTAGATATTTTTAACAGAACCTCTAAATCTGGAATAGCTGATCCCGTTTCCCATTTTGAAACAGCTTGTCTGGATATATCCAACCTTTTTGCTAATTCGTCTTGCGTGTAGTTGTGTTTTTTTCGTAGTAATTGCAAATATTTTGAAATGATGTTTGTATTCATAAAAATTCCCTCCTTTTTTCTATTATAAAATGACCTTGTAGAAAAATAAAGAGCTTGAAAAGTGCCAAAAAGCAATTAGCAGTTGCTGTCATTTACCTTATTTCGGTAGATGTCTTATCTGTATTCGGTATATCGCAGACTTTCTATGTATTGTAAGATAAAGCAGTAAAATGAAAAATCTTGACTGTTTGCGTAAGCAAAAACAGAGCCAACAAACTGTGGTTTTATTTCACAAGTTCATCGGCTCTGCGTCTGTGCGTCTGGCTCTCTGATAACAGACATATTCATTTGTCGGACATTTATAAGGGTTTCCTGCTTACATTTTGGGCAAAATAAAGGAAATTTCTCAAGTACCGTATCTTCACGCAATTTCAATCTCGTCTTGTTTCCACATACAGGACACAATAGCCACTTTTCCTGCTTCATGCTGACACCTCCTGCTGTTCCTTTTCCATATTCTTAAAGAAGTTCATTGCAGATAATCCTACAATGCAAACTATGATGCCAGTCGGGATTAAGACAAAATATATGGCACTGTAAAATCTGTCAAACAAAAAACCGTACACGATTTGTCCTATGGGCTGGACACACAAAGTAACCGTTGATGTATAAGCCATCACTTTTCCTATTAAATGATTTGGCGTCCTCTGCTGTATGAGGGAAACAGCAAAAATAGAAAATATACTGATAACAGCCTGCATACCGCAAAATGATACAACCGTAACGCCATACTTTATAATAGCATTCACTGGCAAAAGGAAAACAATGCCGGCAGGGATAATGAAAATACCCAGAGATGCAAGTAGGACAGATAATTTATGTATTTTCAATTTCTCCGCCCAAACTCCTGCGGCAATGCTCCCCAAAATTGTAGCGACTGCCAACGCACTTTCCGCAGCCCCATAATACTTTGCACTAAATCCAAGGACAGTCCGCACAAGAAAAGGAAGTCCTACTATGGTAATGCCCATCACAAAAAACCTTGAGAATGCCGTTAAGAGCAGCATTTTTGATATGCTGGTCTGTTCTTTTGAAATATACTGCATACTTGATAAAAAATCCTGCTTAACAATCTGAAGCACACCGCCTTGATTTTGAATACGTTGATAGCTTAATTTTATAAAACATTCAAACAGGGCAGTAATAAAAAAACAGACAACGCTTGCATACATTACGGGTTTTAGCCCAAGCATGGCATATAAAACGCCGCCCAACATAGGGGCAATCAGATAAGATAAGGATGCCACTTGATTTACAACGGCATTTCCTTTCATAATATTGTCGCCTTGTAACATGGTAGGAATACACGCTTGAACAGTAGGCGTTTCAAACGCGCCCAAAATAGAAAGTATAATAAGCAACGTACTGATTACGGCAATGGCATTGCTTTCCGACAGGAATAGTGCCGCACATAAAACGGATACGCCAGTCAATGCGTCTAACGCCACCATAATATTCCGTCTGTCTGCCCTGTCCGCCAAGATACCGCCAAGCGGTGACAAAAGAATGGTCGGGATTGTAGCAGCAGACAATATCCCTGCAAATATGGCTGCCGAACCAGTCACTTCCAGTACATACATGGACAGTGCCAGTTTCAATATAAAATTTCCAAACAATGAGGTTAGCTGCCCCAAAATAAGGAGCGTAAAATTTTTCGTAAATAATTTTTCCGTCATGGTTGATTCCCTCCTTTTTCCTTGTTTTTGCCTGCATTTTCTGGCATAGAAGTATGCCCGCAGGGTGTTTCTTTAATATCAGTGATAAATTTTTCTGTAAAGGTTGTCGTATCATCATCATAAAGTGGCAGTCCCATATAGGCTAACATTTTTTTCACAAAATGATATTTATGATACAGTTCTTCCTCTGTTGCAGGGAATACCGAGGGCATGAGCCAGAAGTTGATAAGCGGCAAAAGTTCGGAAAGCTCCTTTATGTATTCCGTCTTGATAGAATCGTCCTGCTTTCCCTCCTCCAGCAATTCCAGCCACAAGGGAGTTAATACTCGCCTGTTTTCTGCAACTGCCGCCGCTAAAATGTGCGGGTCTTTCAAAATCGGGACTGCCTGCATATTTATCTGGTTTCGTTCAGCGTCCGACTGATTCAGTGTAAGCAACAACCTGATTTTTTGCAGACCGTTCAAGTCATCCCTCCCCTTGACTGTTTCAAATGGGTTGTCCTCGAAAAACATTTGATTGCCTAATGCGTACATTACTTCCTCTTTGCTTTGGAAACAACGGTAAAACATTCCTTTTGCTCCGCCTACCATGTCCATAATATCGGAAATTGAAGTTTCCTCATATCCTTTAGAAATAAATAAGTTTTGGGCAGCATTTAGGATTGCTTTTCTCCATTCCTCTGGTGTCTTTTTTACAGGTCTAGCCAAATGTTATTTCACCTCCTTTGTATTTTGTTATTGACTTAAAGTCAATAACCATTTTAGCACCATTTTTATATTTTTGCAATAGCCATAATTTGTCATGGCACAGAAATCACTTATTTGCAAAATACACAAAATTCTTAATATTTAAAAAGCGACAAAGATTTCTCCCTGCCGCTTTTGTCCACTTATTCAAAAATGATTTCCTTGTTTACAATCTCCCTTGCACAAGCTCTTATATTGCTTAACTGTCCTATCCATTCTAAGGCATTTTCAGCCTTTAGTTGTTCCGTTATGCCTTGTGCCTGTTTCATGTCCTCAATGAGCCTTTCAAAGCGTTCCTGCGCCTGTCTGTCAATGCTGATAAGATAAGCATTCAGCTTGCCGCTTGTAAGAAGATTGGTGTATGTAACTTTGCAATATTGTTTCAGATAGTCCAGATGCCGCTGTCCCCATGCGCCTATCGGCTGTTCTTCTTCGGCGGGCAATAATAAATCTGGAATAAAATATCCATTTTCTTCGTGATATGTACCGCCTAACTGTTCAAATAGTGATTTTGCCATCTTGTAAATCCTCCGTATGAATTGAATTTACCTACAATCCAATCATTCTGGCTGATTACAAAGTCTTTTTGGTTTTAACTTCCTTATGGAAATTTACCCATACTGCGTTTTTTTATATGCAATATCCAAAGTCTTTTTATTCTTATGTGTGCATTATGCCCCTCTGATAAAGTGATTTATTAGTTCATTTCCAAAGAGAAATGTGCAATATACACTATACATGGAGGTGCATATATGGCAAGAAAAAAGAAAATTGACAAGGAAATGGGATTCCGTCTGAAGAAAGCTAGAACCGACCAGAAGCTGACCTATGAAGAACTGGCTGAAAAATCCGGCGTTTCCTCCCGCTATATCAAGGAAATCGAAAATCATGGAAACGTGCCAAGCATCGAAAAGCTGGGGCAGCTCATACGAGCCTTACATATTTCCGCCGATCCGTTTTTCTATCCAGTTGCCCCGGCAGACAATCTTGACTACAAGCGTCTGCTGGTCTATCTGTCACAATGTACGGAGGAACAAATTACAACGATACTCGCTATTGTGGAAGCCTATCTTCGGACATACAAACATCCCAAAGAATAGGATACCTTAAACATTTTGATTATCTCTGGATTATTTCTGAATTTTTCTGCAAAAACAAGACGGCTCTCTCAACGCATCTGCCGCCTTGTTTTTATCTGTTTATCATCTTAAACATAATGACAATGATCCAAAATATTTCCATCACAGACCATTGTATAAATTTTTATTGAACCGATAACCCACGCCCCACACTGTCTGTATATAAACAGGTTCACTCGGATTGACCTCTATCTTTTCTCTAATATTATGGATATGGCTCATAACAATATTGCAATCTCCAGAGTACAGCTCCTGCCAAACGACATTATATATCTGCTCTTTACTAAATATTCGCCCTTTATTTTGTGCAAGCAGTACAAGTATTTGAAATTCCTTCATTGTTAATACAATTTCCCTACTCCCCTGAAATACCTGATGTCTGTCCGGTAGGATTCTTAAACTATCAAATTGAAGTGGCAAACAGCTTTCTATCGCCACTTTCTGTATATTATGACCACTCTCTTTTATTACCTCTACCAGTTTTTTATATAAATCCTCTCCTGCACTGTCAACATGAAGTATCAATATTTCACTCAAAAAATCGCCCCCGTATATGATGCCGCCCTCCATTTATTGGCAGCATCACCTAAAAGCAGCTCTGCCGGACAACAGGCTCTTTTACCGTTATCCAGCAGACCATTTATGTTTCATATATTAACTTAAATCTTACTCTTGTTTTTCAATATGAAGCTGTGTTTCTGCTTCTGTTAGTTCTCCATGAAGCTGCAATGCCATAAAGATTGTAATAATGCCTGAAATCACATCTGCAATCGGCTGTGCATAAAGTATCCCATTGATTCCCCAAACATTCGGGAGAAGCAAAATCACTGGGACAAAACAAATTCCCTGCCTACACGCCCCAAGGATAAAGCCTTTTGTTCCTTTACCAAGTGCAAGAAACAAAGAGGAATATACCGTATAAAAGCCAAACAGGAAGAATGAAAATCCATTTGCCAAAAGGGATTTCTGCCCTACCACAATCATTTCCGTATTTCCATTTGCAAACTGAGAAATTATCTGTACAGAAAACAGAGCCATTAGCAAACCCACTATTACACAGAAAACTGTTGACCACAAAATAGATGTTCGAATCGCTTCCCTCAAACGCTGAAACTTCTTTGCCCCATAGCTGAATCCTGCAATCGGCTGAAATCCTTTCAGGAAGCCAAATACCACTAATGTTCCCATAGCTGTAACCCTTGTGACTGCCCCCATCCCGGCAATAGCAGCATCACCATATCCATTTGCCGCCCGGTTGATAAGTGTTATGGAAAGACTGGTAAGAAGCTGAAAGGTAAGTGTTGGGACTCCAATTTTCAAAACTTCCATATATATCTGCTTGGAAGGTTTAAAATCCTTTATGCTGAATGAAAACGCACTCTTTTTACGAAGCGCATAAGTTAAGTACACAAGCGTGGAAACAAATTGAGAAATGGCAGTGGCAATCGCAGCCCCCGCAACCCCCATATCAAACGCATAAATAAAAACCGGATCTAAGCCAATATTTAATACAGCTCCCAACAGCAAGGCACACATGGTTGTTTTCGCTGCCCCTTCACTTGCCACAATATTATTCATTGTCACATTAAATACATTAAAGATGCAGGAAATTACATATATCCTTGCATAAGTCAAGGCATAAGGCATAATGGTATCTGTTGCCCCAAGCATGGTTAAAATCGGTTTCAGAAAAACAGCAGCCAAAATAATAATAACTGCACCGATCATAACGCTGCTGTATACTGCCGTACTCGCCACCTTATTTGCAGTACCTCTGTCCCCACGTCCTAACAGCCTTGAAAGATAAGATGCCGCACCATTGCCAAACATCAACCCCAATCCTACTACTACCTGTCCTAATGGAAACACAATCGAAATCGCACCCATAGGGCTTTCTCCCAAACCTCCCACAAAATACGCATCTACCAGATTATAAAGGGCATTGATCAACATACCAATCATAATCGGTACACCAAGAGCCACAAGAGCTGTGGGGACTGGCGCACTCCCTAATAGTTCCATTTTGTTGTTACGTTCACTCATTTCTGAATACTCCTTTCTCTTGACAATCGTTATTATTTACAGTAGTATAATTTATACCAATTTCCTGCAAAGAAAATATACTCTAATTTATAGTAGTTGTCAAGAGAGTAGTGATAATTTTTTGTTTCTTGACAGTAGCTATAAAATCTAATACTATAAATTACAGTGTAGAACACATATAAATTCAGAGAGAAAGGCTGGTCACAATGGCTACGATTGATTTAATTGTATTGGGAATGTTAAAAAAAGAGCCTATGGGCGCTTATGATATTCAAAAGCTGGTGGAATACCGCAATATATCCAAATGGGTAAAAATAAGTACCCCGTCAATCTACAAAAAGGCACTCCAGTTAGAAGAGAAGGGATTTATCAAAGGAAATATTGTAAAGGAAGGGAAAATGCCAGAAAAAGCGGTTTATTCCCTAACTGATGCAGGAAATAGGGAATTTGAAAGACTTATGTTGGAAATCGCCGCTAAACCTATCCATATCTTTTTAGATTTTAATGCTGTGATTGTCAACTTAGACAGTTTACCTTTGGAAATCCAGCAATCTTGTGTAAACAGCATTGAAAAGAACATCAAAACGCTGAAAACTTATTTAGAGGAAAACATCCTTGAAAAAGAAAATATTCCGGAAATTCCCGAAACAGGTATGGCAGTTTTACAGCAACAGCATGTTTTAGTGGAAGCAATTGAAAAATGGATTGCTTCTCTGAAAGAACGCCTTCCATCAAATAATGAATAGCTTATTTCCAATAATGAAATCCATTGCTGTTTTTAAAAGCAAGGTGGCTCGCTCCTGAATACGCCAGCCACCTTGCTTATTATCTGCCTATTCTTCTGAGTAGTTCTCTTACCTTTGCGGTCTTAGGGATTATGCCTAATCCCTCTAATATTTGTATAGCATCCACAATCCCTTGATAATATGCCCTCTGTTCCTCCTTGTAATGGACATGATCCACCGCATCCATATAGTCCTCCACAAACTCCCTGTCCTCTTTCGGCAGCTTGGAAAGATATGCTTCAAATGCCTTCTGCTTCTTTTTCAGTTCCCGGCTGGCTGCTTTTGCTTCCTCCGTCTGGACGGAATACTCCCTGTCCTCCGATTCGCTGCGCAGTTCCTCAAAGACACCTGCCAATGTTTCAAAAACTTCATTCATGTCTGTTTCCACCTTTCTGTTAAACGTAATTTTGCATTTTACAGGCAGTATTATCAATCCCCAATTTTCTTTCCACAAGATAATTCTTCTACACTTCATCTTTAGAAGTATATTATCAACAATATTTCGTAAGATCAATGATAAGGAACTTCATCTTTAGAAAGTTGGTGGTAGGATATTAAAATCTATTGGAACAAAGAAAGCAACTCCAAAAATCTGATTGGTCAAAGGGTTATGGAACTGCGGACGGAAAGGAAGCTGTCACAGAAAGCCCTTGCCGAGCAGCTCCAGCTTGCCGGATATGAGTTTAGCGACCTGACCGTTTTACGGATTGAAAAAGGGACAAGGTTCGTCCCGGATTACGAAGTGGTGGCTCTGGCAGAGTTCTTCCATGTATCCTGCGAATACCTCTTAGGCGTACAGGACAAAAAATAAGCAGCAATCTGTTTTCACATCACAGACTGCTGCTTAAATTTTTGTTGAACCGATAGCCAATGCCCCATACGGTCTGTATGTAAAGCGGCTTGCCCGGATTGTCCTCTATTTTCTCCCTTATATGGCGGATATGGCTCATGACAATATTGTAATCGCCGGAATATGGCTCCTGCCAGACAATATCATAGATCTGCTCTTTGCTGAATATCCTGCCGGGACTCTGCGCTAACAAATACAGTATTTCAAACTCCCTATTGGTAAGCATAACCTCCGCACCATGTATGACCACATTTTTCTCTGCTAAGTTCAGCTTCATTTCTCCGATACTAAGTTTTTTTTCCACTTGAAGCATGTTACAGCCTTCAAAATGAGGACTTTCACTTATAATCTGCAACATTCTCTGGCAGACATCTTCCTCATCTTCCGAAAAAGATACTACTACTACTTTACTCATAATAATCACCTATTCAATTCCACAAATCTATTTTTATCTCATTTTCCTTTTATCAATAACTGCAAAACATCTCTCCCATACGATAACATCGCCGCTATATGGCAATGTTATCGTACAGTAACTTAGCAATTTACTATTTTATATCCAACTCTACATGACCTGTAAAATTATTTCCAGTAATGCCAATATAGTTCCCGCCTTCCGGCAGTGTTATTGTTTCTGAATAGCTGTCAGTTGCTTCAAGCAGGATTACCGGATCATCACTGCCGGAAACCCAAAACACTTGCGCTGTTCCCTCGGTAATTTCCAAGTCGCAGGAAACAGAAATATCTTTGCCATTTTCACGCTCGATAGAAGTTCCACCAAAAAGATATTCTGTTTTGGAAAAGTCCTTATAGTCTGCTACATAAGTTCCAGTATAATGGTCATCACCATACGTCCGTTTCCCTTTAAGAGATAAATCCCCTGTCAGCGTTGCATTTCCGGCTAATTGAACAACATTATTATACTGATCCAGAATTTCATCTTTTGAACAGCCTGTGAGGGATAAGCCTATTGCTAAAGTACACACAAGCACAAGAGAAAATATTTTTTTATGATACATATCATCAACCTTTCCATAATTTATCTGTTTAACAGGTGAGGAATAATTACTGTAACCAAAATCCCTACAACATAAACCGCATTAACACCAAGCGCAATTTTGGTGTTAATATCCCTAAGTTTCATTTTTACAAAAAGGAAAAGGGCATATACAAAGCTAACTGCGGCAAAAATACAATATCCTATGATGATAGCTGTTGCGGCAGGGGAATCCGACTTCCATACAAAGGCTGCTGTCAATGGTACAAAAACGGTAATAAGTGCAATCATACTTAAAACTTTTTCTTTCATTTAAAAACTCCTCGCTTTCTTCAATCAATATCTGTTTGTCTTTATACGTTCTCTCTGCGCAGGACGCAGGGAAATGTTATTTTTTTTCTGCTTTGTTTTAGCTTCGCCCGGTGTTTTAGAGATTGCGATAATAAAGGCTGAAATCAACAGCATTGCGCCAAGCGACGCAAGCCCCAGTGGAACACTTGCCTTACTTTTTGCGCTGATATATGATGTGGTGTCAAAACCAATCACCGTAAAAGAAGCTAAAAAAGGATAAATATTTCTAAGCAGACCACTTTTAAAAAACATACTGCAATAGCCCAATACAAAGGCAATCACCGAACCGCCCATAAAAAATCCCGGTGTTCTTCCACAAAAGGCGATAATCGGAAGAACAGCAATATAAATGCAAATGGAAATCCCCAACATATAAAACATACCTTTTGTCAAAGTAAAAATATCCAAACCGGGAAGCCCCGCAAAAATGCCGACAATAATTGTGATTATGAAACTATACATTCCCAATATAAGGGATAAAATGCCGATAGCAGTCAATTTCCCTGTTAATAATTTAGGGAATGAAACAGGAACAACTAAGACATTTTTCAATGTGTCGTCCGTATACTCCCTGTTTATCAGATAACCACCAATCAGAGTAAAAATAATAGGCATAAATACGGTTGCATTGTTCCAAATTGTGCTGTCTACTAATGCGCTAAGGTCAAAATTCGGATTTTTTGCTTCTTCAATCGCAACATTCTGTGTGATAAGCCCAAGAATAGGTGAAAGAGCCATTCCTATAACGCCGATCAGCAGAATATGATACCGCTTTATCTTTTGTAATTCTGTTAAGACAATAGATAACATATAAAACCTCCTGTTATGCTTCCTGTTTTTGATAAACCCGTGTAACCAATATAATACATACAATCGCTTCCGCAATCAGTACCGCAAATATGACAGGCGTTGATACAAAGTACGGGCTTAGACGGTTGTAAAAGTCTGTCATAATCTTCCCTTCCGGCACCTTAAACTGATACAGCCACCGAAAGACCATAGGTACAGGAATAAATGTGCTGATATTCAGCCCTAATGGTTTCATCATAATGGCATCACTTAGGTGCAATGCAAATCCAAGCAGTGTATAGAAGAAAGCGATTATGACAGAAATTATATAGGACTTATTGCACCAGACCACAAGGATAATACATGGCAGAGCTGCCGCCCAAAGTAAAATACCTGTACAAAATGTAAGGAACAGCTGTAAAGCCCACCCATTTAAAGAAATACCCTGTGCAAGAGCAATTAAGATACCAATACAAAAGCCTAACAGTTCATAAGCAACTGAAAACAGAAAAAGTACAGTAACCTTTGCTATGACTAAGTGACTTTTTGAAATTGGAACGCAAAGAAGATTTTTTAAGGTGTCGTTATCGTGTTCTTCAAAAAACAGGTTAGCAGCTATAATTACTAATATCGGGATCAGAAGTAAGAAACCGCTTTCCCCACGCACACTGCTCATAACATCTGCTAAACTTCCCTCTGATAAAAGCATAATATTAAAAACAGGGAATAAAACAGCCGTAAAGAGAGCGATTTTAAACAAGCCTTTCCGTTTCAACTTCCAAAATTCACACTTTACAAGATCAAGCAATCCCCTCACCCCCTGTTACACGCTTGAAATAATCTTCAAGGCTTTCTTCGCAGACATAGGCTTCTGATACGGTAAGCCCATTTTCGACAAAAGCTGTTACAATATCTCCAACTGAAATATCTAAATTATGCAGACGCATTTTGTGGTCGTCCTGTATAGTAAACTGCGTTTCATGGAAATTGCGTTCTAAAATCCTTGCCGCCTGTGTTGTACTGGAAACGGTAAAACGGATATGTCTGCTGCTCTTTGCTTCCAGCTCTGCAAGGCTTTCTTCCTCCAATAATGCGCCGTGGTCAATAATTCCTATATCATCAGCCAGCAATGCAATTTCGGAAAGAATATGGCTGGAAATCAATATCGTTTTCCCCCTTTCAGTACAGAGGTCACGGATAAAAGAGCGCACTTCCGCAATTCCGATTGGGTCAAGACCGTTAATCGGTTCGTCCAAAATCAAAAGCTCCGGGTCGTGCATAATGGCAAGGGCAATCGCCAATCGCTGCTTCATTCCAAGCGAATATTGGGAAAACAGCTTTTTGTCTTTATAGGGAAGCCCCACTAAATCAAGTGCATTTTTAATTGCATTGCGGTTCGGCACTCCCCGCAGGGTAGCAAAAATACGCAGGTTTTCTGTGGCGGTTAGATTTGGATAAAATCCGGGTGATTCAATCAGACAGCCAATCCGGGGCAACAGCTTCTTTTCATTTGTCCGCAGGGGCTTTCCCCAAATTGTAACTTCCCCGGAAGTGGGCTGTGTCAACCCAAGCAGCATTTTCATTGTCGTTGTCTTTCCAGCTCCATTCCTGCCAAGCAGACCATAGATGCGTCCTTGCTTTACATGGATATTCAAATCCGCAACGCTTTTCTGTGTTCCGTATTGTTTGGTAAGATTTTTTGTTTCAATTACATATTTGCTCATTGCAATCCTCCTTGTTTTGCGAAGCAAAATGCGACTGCCCTTGCAGGAGCAGAGGATTTTACCTCCTTTTCATATTTGCTATTCTATCACGCTAACCTTGCCAAAACCTTGCCGAAACCTTGCTTTTTTCATGCTTTTACAGTTAAGCGAAATTTGACAAACTGAAAAATCCCCGTATTATTACAGGGATTTCGGAAGTAATAAGGTAAATGTAGTCCCCCTATCGGGAGTGCTGTCAACGGTAATTGTTCCTTTGTGAGCAGCTACAAGTTCTTTTACGATTGATAAGCCTAATCCATTTCCACCAGCAGACCTTGACTGATCGCATTGATACATTCTTTCAAAAATATGTGGCAGGTGATCGGGAGATATTCCTTTTCCATTATCTGTTATAGTGATTTTAGCTTGCAGATTATCTTCAAAAACATGGAATACTATTTTACTTCCCTTGCTATGGATAAGGACATTCTGCAACAGATTGTTGAGGATGCGGCTATAAGCGTTTGCATCTATACGCATAAGATATTCTGCTTCCGGTATATCAAACGCATAGTCAAAATTACTATTTTCTAAAACAGAAATCCAATCAACTATAATATTCCGGGATAATTCGTTTAGGTCTAAAACTTCAAAATGAAAAATCTGTTCTCCGGAATCCAGCTTCACCCATTCAAAGAGATTTTCTACAAAATGCTTTAAGTAATGAGCTTTCTCAAATGCGACATGGACGTATTCGTCTTTTTCTTCTCCTGCGACTATCTTACATTCGATTGCTTCCAAATAACCGACCAGAGAAGCAAGAGGAGTTTTGACATCGTGGGAGATGCTGGTCATTAACCTCTTGTATGCCTGTTCAGACTGTTTTTGTCTGATAAGCTGCGTCTGGCTATTCATTGCAATCTCATTTATTCCATAGCAGATTTTTCTTGTCATATCATTTTTCTTAGTCAGCATACGGCGGTTTAAGTTCCCAGATTTTATATCTTCAAGCGCTTCCTCAATAATAGACAACTGCCCCCGTACACGCCTGAGTTTTGTGAAAAGAAATAGGATTACCAACAAAGCTATGCAAAACATAATCAATAAAAATGGGTTAATACTCATGTCAAGCCTCCCTGTTAAAACGGTAGCCAACGCCACGGACAGTCAAAATGTAAAACAGATGTTCCGGATCTGGTTCAATTTTTTTCCTCAATTTGCTGATAAATGACATGATATTACTGTCGTCAAAAGCATATTCTTCCGCCCAAACCTGCGTATAAATCTGCTTTTTTGTAAATACTTTACCCTTATTTGATGCCAGAAAAGAAAGCAGGTCAAATTCTTTTCCCGTAAGCTCAATCTGTTCATTCCCTTGAAAAACAAGGCGGTTAAGGCTGTCAATCGTCATCCCCTGAAACGTCATGCAGTCTGTTTCAGGACTGGAAACAGGATTAAGCAGGGTATAACGCCGGATTAAGGAATTTACCCGTGCCATAAGCTCATTAATGCTAAATGGCTTTGTCAGGTAATCATCCGCCCCCATCCGCAAGCCTGACACTTTATCTTCTTCATCGCTTTTTGCAGTCAGCATAAGGACAGGAATATTGCTTGTCTGTCTTATTTGCTGCAACACTTGAAAACCATCTAAATCGGGCATCATAATATCAAGAATAATAAGTGAACAGCTATCTTTATCTTCCTCCAATATCCGCAGTCCTTCTATGCCACCATTAGCAACAACCACACTAAGATTTTCCTGCTCAATACACTTTGCCATAAGCATACAAAGCTCTTTATCATCATCAATAATCAAAACCTTATTCATGTCTTTTCATCCTCTCTTCTCTTATGCGGGCATCTGCTGGTTTCTCTGCATCTTTTGGTATCATCCAAACCCTGCTAAACCTAATTGCTCCGGCTACCCTTTCCTCTAAACATAAGCGTTGTATTCTCCGTTCCGAAATCCCCCATTTTAAAGATGCTTCTTTTACCGATATATATTCCATTTCTATCCCTCCATCTTTTATCCAATACTAGACGTTTAAACGTCTAATATCAAGTAGAAACTCATTTTTTCTAAAAATTTAATAATTTGCGACACACCCTCCGGGAGTGTCGTAGGTAGAATAGCAAGCACTGCCCATGTCCGGACACATGGGCGAAATTCATCATTCCGTCCTACCGTCCGTTTGATGAAATTTCCATAGGGAAGTGTCCCTAACCCTCTTTGATTTTCTTTCTGTCTTTTCTCTGCCAGTCCTTGACCTTTATCCGCAGATTTGCTACAATAACACATGGATAAGTCTATCAAAAAAACTGAACCGACACGAAACCAGACTGTTGTAAACCAGACAAGTTACAGCAGTTTTTTTATGCCCAAATTTAGAAAGGACAATGCAGAAATGGCAAACAGGACACGAACCAACCGGAATGAATTTCACTTAGATGATAAAGAGCAGTATATCCTTGACGAGAAGTTTAAACTGTCCGGCATGAAAAGCAAATCGGCTTTCATCCGGAAGCTGATTTTATACGGATACGTCTATGATGTGGATTACAGTTTCCTACGGGAATACAATACGGAGCTTGGACGGATCAGCTCCAGCCTGAACCAGATTGCAAAAAGAATTAACAGCACAAACTATGTCTATCAGGAAGATATGGACGAAGTAAAGGAGTTGATGAAACAGGTATGGCATACACAAAAATCCATGCTATCACAGCAACCGTTGATAAAGCGGTAGCCTACATATGCAACCCGGATAAAACGGACGAAAGCATCTATATTTCTTCCTATGCCTGTGCGCCGGAAACCGCAGCGATTGACTTCAAATATACCTTAGACCACTGCCGGGAAAACAGCCCCAATAAAGCCTATCATTTGATACAGGCTTTCGCTCCCGGTGAGGTCAGTTTTGATGAAGCGCACCAGATAGGGAAAGAACTTGCCGACAAGGTTTTAGAGGGGAAATTTTCTTATGTTGTCACCACCCACATTGATAAAGGTCACATCCATAACCACATCATTTTTTGTGCCGCCGACAACATAGAACATAATAAATATCATGACTGCAAGCAAAGCTATTACCGCATCCGGAAACTAAGTGACGAGCTGTGCAACGAGCATAACCTTTCCGTCATAATTCCCGGTGGAGAACGTGGCAAAAAATACAATGAATGGCAGTCAGACAAGAACGGTACAGCATGGAAAACGCAGATAAGAAAAGACATCAACGCTGCCATCAAAGCATCCTCCACCTATGAAGAATTTCTGCTCCTGATGCGGGCAAAAGGCTATGAGATAAAAGGCGAAGCCTTTGGGGAAGATGCCTCCAAATTTATCTCTTTCCGTCCACTTGGCAAAGACCGTTTTGTGCGTGGCAGTGTGAAGTCACTCGGCAGGGAATATACAAAAGAACGTATCAAAGAACGGATAGAATTGAAACGGGAACGGAAGGCAGTTATCCCGAAAAGAGATTATGCGGATAAGAGATTGATTGACACCTCTGATGAAAAATTCTAGAACAGTCCGGGACTGCAAAGGTGGGCGGCAGTTGAAAATTTAAAGATTGCTGCACAGGCGTACAATGAAGTTGGTTCGATTAAGGAACTGGAACAGAAAATCGCCGCCACTGCCGCCACCGGAAAGGAAGCAAAGCAGACTGTACGGAAACTAGAAAACCGTATGAAAGACCTTGCAGAAATTATCAAATATGCGGAGCAGTACAAGGCAAATAAAGCGTATCATACCGCCTATAAGAAGTCCAAAAACCCTGACGCTTATTTCCGTAAGCATGAGAGCCAGATCATCCTTTATGGCGGCGCAAGGCGTATGCTGGAACAGGCGGGCATTTCCTTAAAAGGCTTGAACATCGACAAGCTGAAATCGGAATATCAGGCGCTGACCGCACAGAAAAAAGAACTGACTGCCACCTACAAAAACAGCGAGAAAGAATTGAAATCGCTGAACCGGAAACTGGAGAACCTGAACCAGTATTTAGGGCGCACAGAGCCGCCTAAAAAGGCACAAGAACAGCCAGACCGGGATAATAACCCTTCCCGATAATTCCCTGTCTGAAAAGGGCTTTAAAAGCAAAAAAGCATCGTGGAAATGTGCATAACTCCCCATTCCGCTATGGACAACACCATTCACAGCATATGGAAAAGCAAAGGGCAGCTTTCCCACATCCTGTAAACAGTGTTGCCCACAGCTCCATAAGACGGGGAGTTATACACATTACGCACAATGCCGACTGCGGCGGAATCCCACCCATTCCTTCCTACTTTATTATATAAATTTAAAAAAATTCTTGTAAACAAGACCATATTCCTGTAATATAGTCTACAAATCCACAAAAAAAATAGGAGCGCCGAAGCCAATGTCATTTAGATAAGGATAACATTGCAGTTAGGATTCTTTTTACAGCGAGTAAACATTTTGTTTATTCGCTGTTTTTCTATATTTAAAAGCATTCAACGTAATAAATTTGTACGACAAACAGACAGATGCTTTCATCTGTCTTAAAAATGGTATATACTAATATTTGATTAGGCTGCTCTATATAGAAAGCTTATCGCGGACTGG
>KE159617.1:0-241102 GCA_000403335.2 Lachnospiraceae bacterium MD335 | reverse complement strand
GGTTCTTTCTGAACTTTGGGTATAGGCAACAAAAATTATAGGTTGAAATCACATCTGATTTCAGCCTAAATTTTTGCCTATATCAGTTTAGATAATTCAAATCCTTTCATCTTGGGCATAAAAGCAAGAAAACATTTTTTTGAAAGGTTGACTAATTTCGCTCTGCCATATACAATACGTTTGATGAGTTTGAATTTGTTGTTGTTTCCTTCAACAAATCCTGAACTTACTTCTAAAGATATCGCGTTCTTGACCGGGGCGATATCTTTTTTTATACATTCGCAAAACCCTTTGAGAGAGGAATCTGTATATTTTTCTAAAAAGTCATCTATTTTAGATGGTTCTTTTTCCATCAGTGCAGAATGAAATGTTTGGAATACATCCTCTGTCCATCTGACTGCGGGATAATGCTCCTTTATCAAGTTTATATGTTCTTCTACGGTTTTATTTCTTTTTGACTTAGGATTTTTTGTGAGTATGTACTTTAATATCTCATCCCTTTTTATTACAGTAACATCGTCCGGATAACAGTCCTCCAGCATTTTCATGGAATGTATCTTTTTTCTGCCCGGAAAATTATTCTGACTTATACATGACAGATAAAACCATATGGTGGTTGAGGGATCTTTGATGCCTGTATGCCTCAGATAAAAATAGATGGTATCGTCAGCATGCCCGTCACGCATCATCTTATAAATGATATTTACATAGGCATTCCCCCTCCGCCCGGCTGAATGTTTTGATTTGCGCGGCCTGTCCATTCCCTGTATTTCTTCTGCCGGCATTTGGATATACCTTCGGGCAGTCGGTCTGCTTATTTTATATTTGCTGCAGATGAGTGCAATGTCTTTTTCCGGCATTTCATTCCACTGGCTTTGTACTTCCTGTATCATCTTTTGTTTTTTTTCCTGTTTTCTGCCTGCCGTTTTTTCTCGGCACTGTTGTAGTTATTTGCCGAATCGTCGTAATCAACCGGATTTCCATATGCATCTGTTGGCGGCGTATTGTCATAGTTTAACTGCTGTATGACAGATTCATCCGCTTTCTTTTCCCTTGAAATTTTCTTTGGAGGGGTATCAAGCACCTGTCCGCCCCTGATAAAGATTTCCGGTGGCAGCTCATTTTTAAAAATATTCTTCAGGTGTTCCATCAGATTCTGCAGCAGATGGAAACGGTCGGCAACCTGCACGCATTCCGGCAGGACTTCGCTGACCGCCTTCGCGTATGAACTGGCGCGGTCTCTTGCAACCACTTTGATCTTTTTGTGCTCTTTGAGCCATTCCTTTAATGTCGTGCCATCCCTTCCATCCAAAAGCGCAATCATGTGGTGGTCTTTCAGATCATAAACTGCAGTTGCATAGGTCTGTCCTTTTCTGGTTGCAACATCATCGATGCCAACTGCCTCAACATCCGGATCATCTTCAAACTTTATCCTGTTGTACAGGCGCTGTATGGTATCATTACTTACAGTAACGCCCAGGAGCTTTAACACGCTGCTTGCGCCTTCGTTACTCATGAACATGGCCATTCCAAGTATCAGGGTATTGAGGGCATCCGTTCTTACCTGTGATGTTCGCGCAAAAGAAAGCGGCTCTGTAAACACTTTTGTCCCGCATTCAGGATTATCACACTCATATTTATAAACATTGATATGAAGGCAGGTGGGTTTGCAGCGGATCGGAATATCCTGGATCTTCCGCATATAGGTTGCGTGAAGATGCCGGCTTTCTTCCCCGCATTGCGGACAGGCACAGCTATGTTCTCTTGATTTTATAAATATATCTAAAGAATCCGTTTCTGAATAATCATAAACATAATGATCCTTGTCTAGAAAAAAAGAATAGTCTGTAATTTCTTTATATTTCATATGGCGGTTCTCCTTACAATATTTGGTGATACTATTGTATCATTTGTACCCAAAAATAAGAATAATATAGGTAATAAAAAAACAGATCTTTGACCTGTTCTTTTATTACCTATTATACCCAAAGTTCAGAAAGAACCTGGCAGTAGAAGATAGCCTTTTCCGTTACTTGCGGTTGTGTTTATTGTCTATGTATGTCAAGGCTGCAAAAATCACCAGCACCAACGTAAGCACTTCTAACGTATTCATACCGACCTCCTTTCCGTTTCCAGAAAGGACAACCGCAGACTATCCCTACACGTTCTAATCTGACTAAGAAAATTATAGCACGTTATGTCGAATAATGCTATAAAAGATTTGCGTTAATCATTCCGCCGCTTCCAATACCACCTCTGCAAATTCCGCATCGCTCATGGCTTCCAGTTTCCCTAAGACCTGTCCGACAAGCTCCACCATATCACTGTCCTGTATGTGGGGGATCACGTTCTTTATGTCGGCAATCATGCCCGTCCTGTCCTGCCCCTCAAACACACACATCATATTGATTTCTTCCACTGTAAATTTATCCATCGCTTATATCTCCCTCTCTGATTTTTTCTCTGTTCCCTTTTCAGGGACTTCCTTATCTGACTTATCCCTCTGCTCGATGACCGCTTTTTTCTCCGCCAGTTTTTCCTTTATGGAAATTCTGCCTGCTTGCTTTTCTTCTTTTGGCTTCTCATTGTTCAGGACGTTATCAATCATGTTAAGCTGGTGCGGTCTGAGTACAATGTCCGGTGTCATGCCGGGGAATTTTAAGTGCGAACCGTCATATTCCCTCGGTCTGGTGGAATTGAAAAGCTCATTATATTTTGCGCATAAATCCTGCCTGCGCTCCGGATCTCGGAATACCCAGTCCTTAAAGGCTTCCCGGATTGCTTCCTGCTTCTGGCTTGCCAGCATGGTTTCTTTTTTGTTGAGGACTCTTTTTTCTTTCCCGTCCTCTGTCACAATGTCAAAAATACGGGTGTCACGCAGATTTAAGGAATCCTCTAAAATCCTGTATGCGTTTGCCCGCCCTGTTCCGTAGGTCATATTGACAAGTGCGTTTCCCCTGTCCGCATTTTTCCCCTTCACGTTCCACTGCCCGGTTACGCCTGAATACTGTATGCCCATTGTCTTACGTTCAAGCAGGTATCCCGGCGTTTCAAAAGTTTCACGCATGAAGTCCTCAATATATTTTGTGGAAATCCATGTTGCGCCGATACGCACCTCAATCTCCGATGCGTCAAGCTCCTTCGGCTGTACGCTTTCCAGTGAGGACACGTTAATGGCATATTCCGGGTGGTTTTCTGCAAAGGTTCTCGCCACTGACAGCTTCCAGCATTTTTTCTTTATGCTGCGCCCGCCGCAGTCTGGCTTCGGTCTTTTCAATCTCATGGTTCAGTTTTTCCAGCTTCTCATTCATGGGCAGCGTCCTCCCTGGGGAGCAGGATATAGATGTGGCTGACCTCCCCGATTCCCTGACGGACACGCATAATCATCCCGGCCTGTTCCAGCTCGTTCAGGGAACGCTTGCAGGTCTGGGGGCTTCGGGAGAGTGCCGCCGCTATCTCCATGACGGGGAAGCGGATGAACAGAATCCCGTTGCTGTCCTCGGTTCCTTTTGTCAGGATTTCATCCAGCAGGCGGGCATACATGACCTTTGCTGTATTGCTGACCGGAAGCCGGAGCATTGCCTTTGGGAGCGGCATACAGGGCGGCAGGGGTGTACTGGCTATCATAAATTCATAATTCATTGGGTGGTGTCCTCCTTTTGGCTCGTTTGGATAGATAGCGGGGGCAGTCGATCATGACAGCCCGAAAACTCTGCTTACATTCATGCTGGCATTTCCGGCAGAGTTCATTGTGGCTTCTGCGCCCCCGGTCATTCAGGAAGAAAGCAAGTTCTTTCTTCAACTTTTTTGACATTCTCGGCATGGTGCCTCCTTCATAGAAAAACCGCCCGTTTCAGCAGTAACAGCCGGAATGGGCGGACAGTGGTTTTTTGTGTAGCGTTTCGGGGCGATTTTCAGGGGAAATACAGCCGTAGAGCCGCCCCAAAATCCCCCTTGTTATTACGGACAGGGCAGACTATGCCCTGTGATATTGTTGTGTTTCGGTATCGTTTTGGTGTTCATTTTTGCCGGTTCCCTCTGCTGTCGTTCCTGCCCCCGTCTTTGGCGGCGTTTCGCTCTCCTTGGTACGCTCGTTCCGGTCAGGGTTCCTCCGTTTCCCTGCCGGAAGTCGTTGCGCTACATCGCCGGGGAGCATATCCCATACAGGCCGGTCATTCGATTGGAATAATCCATCGATGGGTTTTGGAGGATAATCATAGAGCAAGAAAATTTTATGAAAAAAACGGATTTATTTATTCAGAAGTATTTCGGGATGATAATATCAGTGGGAAAGATATAAGAGAGGAGAAGCCTATGAGCAGGAAAAATCATCTATCGAATCAGAAAATAACCGCCCTCTATTGCAGGATTTCCCTTGATGACGGCAGCCAGAATGAAAGCATGAGCATCTCGAACCAGAAACTTATGCTCAAAGATTACGCTGAAAAGAACGGTATGCCCCGGTACGAGTATTACGTGGACGACGGGTATACGGGAAGGAATTTCAACCGCCCTTCGTTTAAGCGTCTGATTGCCGACATTGAAGCGGGGAAGGTGGGCTGCGTGATAACCAAAGACCTTTCAAGGCTTGGGAGGAACTATATTGAAGCGGGCAGTTATATCGAAATCTTTTTCCCAAAGCACAATGTAAGGTATATAGCGGTCACGGACGGCGTGGACAGCCTGACAAGGCAGGAAATGGACATTACGCCGTTTAAAAATATCCTGAATGACATGTACAGCCGGGATATTTCAAAGAAAGTGCTGGCTGGTCGTATGACACGCTCACGTCAGGGGAAGTTTGGCGGCGGGCAGCCGCCCCTTGGCTTGATGCGTGACCCGGAGGAAAGGGGACACCTTATCCTTGACCCGGAAACAGCGCCTACTATCCGTAAAATCTATGACCTTGCCTTAAACGGCTGGGGGTGTATGCGGATAGCCAAACAACTGATGGAGGATAAAATCCCCATCACACGGGTAAAAAGCAATACGGAATGTGACGTGAATTATTATTCGTGGGGGAGCGCAAGGATTAGCCATATCCTGCGGAACCCGTTTTACAAGGGCGCACATCTTGTCTGCCGGACGCACCAGAAGGGAATCCGCTCCAATACCTATGACATCATTCCCCGTGAGGAATGGGAAGTCCTTGAGGGCTGCCATGAAGCCATCGTAAGCCCGGAGGACTGGGAGAAGGTGCAGGAACTGATTGACCGCCGCCCTCCCATCATGGAGGGGAACGCCTGCCCCTTCTATAACCTGTTCCACGGCATTATCTACTGCGCCACCTGCGGGAAGTCCATGCAGGTACGCTATGAGAAGGTAGGCAGAACCGGGAAGAACCGCTTTACCGGCGAGGAACGGGAGCCGATAGACAAGGCGTATTATATCTGCCAGACGTATAACCGGCTGGGGAAGGATGCCTGCACCAGCCATAAGGTGGAAGCCAGGGATTTATATAACCTTGTATTGAAGGATATTCAGGAACTTGCGGCAATGGCGTTGAAAGACGTGGAATCGTTCTACCAGCGGATTAGCAGCCGCATGGAGCGGCGGTATCTGGCGGATGCTTCGGAGATGGAGAAGGAACGGGAACGGCTGGATGCGAGGAACCGGGAGATTGACGATATATTTTTGAACCTGTATACCGACAAGGCAAAGGGAATCCTGTCAGAGCAGCGGTTTGTGAAGCTGACGGCGGCAATGGAGCGGGAACAGGAGGAAAACCAGAAGCAGCTTAAAGAACTGGCACTCTCCCTGCGCCGTTCCAATGAGCAGGAAAGTGATGTCCGTACCTTTATCCGGGAAATCCGGCAGTATGCCACGATACAGGAATTGGACGAGGGTATCTTAAACCGCCTTATCAGCCGGATTCTGGTGGGGGAGGTGAAAAAGGTTGACGGGGAGAAATTTCAGGAAATCAAAATCATTTATAACTTTGTCGGGGAGATACCGGCGGTAACAGAATAACGGCAATGCCCTTCTCTCTTTTTGGGGGAAGGGTTTTCTTTTTGCCCGTACACGAAAAAGAAGCCGGGTTCCCTATTCTCCGGCTTCCAGAAAAAACTGGGATTTATTTGATAGGTGTCCCAATGCGTTTATCCAATCTCCATTGTGGTGCCATTCCATCATCGGCATAATATTCGTCCATTGCTGTAATTTTATCGTTTTTTGTTTGAATAAACGAAGTCACATGAAAAGAAATACTTCTATCTTTGGGATAGATACGAACAACTGTAATAATTAAATCATTCACAATTTCTACTCTTTCAACGAGTCCGTCCCATTCTCCGGGGTACTCACAATTCGCAACAATATATTCATCCACCGTAAAATGCTCGTTGGTGCAATGCCAATTTACATAGGCTTCTGCATGAAAGTATTTTCTAATTTCTCTTTCATCTTGGGCAAGAACGGCTTTCCAAAATTGTTCTATATTCATAATTTTCTCCTTTAAATTGCGATTTCCCAGTATGTCAAACTGGAAATGGTTGAGAAAGACACTATATTGAAATCCAAAATCTTTGAATAATGCCACTTTTACTTAATCCCACTGTATCAACAATTTCATTTTCCATCACTCCACCGTTTTTAATAATCGTCCTTTGCGAAGCTACATTTCGCTTATCGCAGGTTACTAAAACCTTGCTTTCTCCAAACGCACGGCAAAAAGGTAAAACTAATCCCAGCATTTCAGACGCATAACCTTTTCGTCTTTCTGACGGACGAACACTATATCCAATATTACCCCCAAAATTTTTGAGAAAATCCGATAATGGGTGTCGAAAATCAATCATACCAACAACAAAATCGTCTTTTCGCCTTACCGCTAAAAACACTTCTGATGGAACATATCCGCTTTTATATTTTTCTCTTAATCTTCTCTCAAAGTCAATCCACTCATCAAATGATTGGACATCTTCAAGACCTGCACAACCATCAAAACTATCTCCACATTGTAACATTTCTTCTTTATATGACATGACTTGTTTTGCATATAGTTTAGATGGCCTAACCAACATCAATTCACGCATCACATTCATCCTCACAAATTTGAATTTATCTATACAAGGAAATACAATACCTTCTATGAACAGGGACACGATACCATGATAATACCATGCCCCCGCCATTTGTTCAACTGTTTTCTGCAAGATTCCCGGTTTTTCTCCGGTTTCCGCCCTTTAGCCTGCCTGCCGTTTCTGCCATTCCTCGAACCGCTCACAGGTCTGCCTCTCGATAAGCTGCTCAAAAGCTTCCTGCATGGTCTGGCTGCCCGCAAACTCACGGGACACGATAAACTGCACCTTTTTCTTTTTGTTCCGGCTCTGCGCCGGGCGGTCTGCTTGTTTTGCCATAGGCATTTACCTCCATAAAGATACCCGGACGGCTCCGTCCGGGCGTGTGTCGTGTGCTGCCGGGCAGGTGGGAGCCTGACAACGGGGTCTGACAACGGACGTTAAAAAACCCCGCACACAAAACCCGGCTTTCCGTTTTCTGTTCTGATTGATTTTCTTTCTGTTTTTCCGTTGCTTTCGTTGTCAGGGAAAGAAAAAGCCCTGAAAAACGGCATTTGTTAGGCGGCTTCCCGGCAACGGGCTTGACAACGGGAGGGGCAACCAGTCGACAACCGGCTACGGTTTTCCCGCTTCCAGCCATTCCTCCGGCAGCCCAAGCTGGACGGCTTCCCCTTCGGGCAAAGGCTGGAAACCTGATTTTCCATGCCCTCCGTTGTCAGGCGGTGCCACCCGTTCCCAACCCTTCTGCCGGTTATAGGGCGAGGGAAAATGCCGGGGATTCTCAAAGGCTTTCCAGCCCGCCGCATAGTTCTTCATGATGGAATTAATATCACGAATATCATACTGTTTTGGTTCCTCATAAGCCGGGTGCCCCAGCCCTTCATGGTAGATTTGCAGGGAGCAGACCATCTTCCCGCCGTACCCGTCCAAGAAGTTCAGAATCCGGGTGGCGAGGGTGTCCTCCGGCATAAATGACCGCTGGTGCTCTTTCAGATACCGCTCCATTGCCGGGCTTAATTTCAGCTTTACATCACCTTTCCGGTAAACCTCCATGACCTCCGCCCACATCTGCCCGATATAGGCTCTGGAAGCGGCTTCATCTTCCAGAATATGAACCTCCGCCGCTTCCGCCTGCACCTGCACCGGTAAAAAACGCCGGTTCCCAGTGCGGTCAAGGGGCAGGAAGTCCAGCGTGTTGGAAGTTCCGGCAAACACGCACTGCCGCTTATGGTCTTTTGGGTGGACTTCATAAGGGGCTTTGTAGGTTTCCTTCTGGCGGCTCAAAAAGGACTTAATATCCTCAATGCTCTTTATCCAGAACATAGGTCACGCTCCCTTCCGGCGTGGACTTCTCCAAACGGCACAGGAGCGGATATTTTTTGCTGAACTCCGCCAGCCGCCGCTTCAAGTCCGCATTGAATGTGTAAATACTGGCTTCCTTCTCACCCTCGTTGAAGTTGACAATCGTTTCCTTTTCATACTTAGACGGCTTTCCCATAAAATCCCTCCCAGTCTGTGCTTTTTTCAACCATGCGGATATGCTTCTTTGCTTCAAAATATCCTTCCATTTCCAAACGGAGATGGCGGTAAAAACAGGGATACCATTCCCCGGCTCCGCCGTCATCCAGCTTCCTTGCCAGGCACAGCACCCGGCGTTTCACTTTTTCATCCACCGTCAGGGCAGTGACCCATTTCAGCCTGCGGACGGTGTTCTCATGGCTCCCGCACCCGAAGGCATATAAAATCTTCTTTTCCTCAATGCTTAGCAGTCCTCTTTACTGTATCGTGTGTCCCATGTTCAATTTTCCGGCTTTAGAGCCGCTTTTTCCAGACAGGAGCCAGCCGCATTATACATAGACCAGTTCCGTATAAATAATTTCTTCTGCCCGGTTACGGATAGAATTGCAGCGGCGCACCCATTCAAGCTGGTCATCCGCTTTCAATTTCTCCGTCACGCCCTCGGCGGCTTTCATCTGCTCCATGATAAGGTCAAGCCGTTCCTGTGCCTGCCCGTCCACATCGGCAAGGTGCGTCCAGAGTTTCCCGGATAACAGCAGGCTGCAATAAAGGGCGGGGCGGGCTTCTTCCAGATAGGCTTTACGCCTGCGCCCCCAATGCCCGATAGGGCGGGATTCCTTCGTCAGCCGCAGGGCGGGAATGTAATAATCACCCACAAGAACGTAGTCAAGACCGTTGGTATCGTCATGGATTCTTTCTGGCAGTTCTTTCATTCGTGACCTCCTGTATTCAGTTTTCCAGAATCCAGTTGTTCGTGTCCCTGTTCATGTGAATTTATTAGGCAACTGAACTCTTCACGAACAAGTATGGCATATCTTTCCCGGTCTTTTGGTAATTCAGGCCGTAGGACTGTGACGTACCCCGTGTATCCGAGGTATTATAAAGGTCATGAGGTAAGCGCCTCGTGGACGCTCCCTCCCGAACCGTGCGGGCACCTCTCGATGCACACGGCTCTCCATATGCCGTCAACTAACAAAATCAGTCTTTTCCGTGTATCTCACGGTGGCACGCCGGACATACTGCCAGCGTTTTCCTGCGATTCTTTAGCATGACTTTTTCCCACTCATATTCACCGCTAAGGCTTTTCAGCCGTTTTACCTGATGAATCTCCACGTCATTTGTGTACTGTCCGCAGAGTTCACAAGTTTTTGAGCGCAGTTTTGCCGCTATGCGGTTTGGTCTGTCATACCGTTTGTAGGCCGGAAGAATATCTGCCTGCGGCACATTGGGCTTATCCTTGCGGATAAAAGGCCCTCTGTAAAATACGCTCTCCTTCATACCGCTTTTTGTCTTATAAATGACTGTAAACCGTCCATCCCTAAAATATTTCTTCTTAATCTTTCTGGTCTTTGTGCGGTATTTATTTGCGAATGTTTTCAGCATAGACTTAGCTGTCTTGCCCGCCGCAAGTTTATACTTTTTATATTGGCGGACAGCGAAATGATTAGGGTCTTTTTCCTCCAGTTCCTCAAACAGCAGGTCAACGGCGTTCTTGAAATTCTCGTCATCTTCCCTTGCTTCGCTTGCATCAATCAAATCAATCAGCATGGCGAAATTCTGTTCTTCCTCCGGGGCTTCGTACCAGATATAAGCGATCAGGGCTGTGTAATACAGTTTCTCAGCCTTCACCCAAAAATCCTCTCCGGATTGCTGCCCCTCCCCTTTGGTGTTGACAATAATCGTGTTTACGAGTTTCAGAATATCCTTTTCGCTCCGCAGATAGGCGAAAGGATTGTAGTGCATGGACTTTGCAAAGTTTATGGTATTGAGGACTTTTATACGTTTCCTTTCCGTCATAAATCATCCGGTATTTTTCTGCTTCCCCCTCCGGAAGCGTAAAGAGGCACTGCACCGTTTCCAGACAAAGCCCGCTGTCATAATCCAGCTGTAACCGCTTTTTGTACTTCTGTACCCTTGCATAAATCCCCTCCCGTTCTAAAATGGAATGGGTACGCTTAAACTGCGGCTTTCTGCAGAGCATATCCAAATCCATATATACGTTGTTGATTATGGTCTTTTCTGCAAACTGCCGGAAAGACTTTACCCTCAGCAGATAGGCAAGCACTTCATCCAGCTTTTCCTCTGATGTGATGATCTGAAAAGGTGCGCCGCCAAACTCCAGCCTGTCAAACTTAAGCGGACAGCTCCCCTTTTTTATCTCCCGTTCCATTGCCCTTTTTACATCCCGTAAGGATTCCATAGTTATCTCCTTTCCGCTTCCCTGTACCATTGACCGGAAGCAATAAAAAAAGGCAGTTATAAATCTACTGATCCATAACCGCCCTTACGCTGTTCCCATATTTAGTTTTTTTAGGACAGAGGTCTTCCACCTCCGTACCTCTGGAAACCTTGCCGGAAGTGTAATTGAAAAGATAATCACACTTCCAACAAGGCTCGAAAGTGCCACCCACCACATTTTGGCAGGCTTATTTGTTTTCTATTCCCGCCAGTTTTGAGAAATACTGTTTCCTGTTTCCAAGCTCATTTTGCTTTTCTTCTGACAGATGTTTGAAAATATCATCATAGTCAACATCATCTATCTTCATTTCCTTTGCCAGCATGACAAGTTGCGTATGCAGCCATTCTTCCCACAAATCATCAAACAATTTCATGCTGTCCGTGAAAGTAAAGTCATTTTCAAAGCCAGTCGGTGGTGTGTAATATTGCAGTTTAACGAAGCCGTATCTGCCAACATCGACCACCACAACATCCACATCTTCAAGCTCTGCAAAGGCATCTGCCACCCTTCGGCACTTTTCCTGTTCTTCCTCCGTAATATATGCTTTTTTCTCCATGTGTTCCTCCGTTTCCTGTCCATAGCAGTATCATACACGTCATTTAAAAATTTTTCCACCTCTGGACATTGTGTCCAGAAGTTTGTTAAGTAATCCCTTTTTCTGCCCACCCTCCGCCATACATATCATGCTGTACTTCCTGCTGGTAGTAGTGGCTCATGGTTGAGGGAGCATTATAGAGGGCTGTAATCAGATACGCCCTGATATTGGTAATCTTTGTGACCGTATTTTTCATGCAGTCCATGACATACGCCACATGGCCGCTGTTCAGTTTCAGAAACCGGGATTTTACAAGCTCATAAGGGTAATCTTCCCCATTGATGCGGATTGTCCTGCGCTTTACACAGACCACATGATGTTCTCCACAGCATAGATAATATATGCTCTATTTTCATCATCCAGCCACCCATTTTTCATCGACAGCGACATCCTGTCAAGCATCAATCCATACAGGAGCTTAGCATCGCTGCTAAGCCCCTTGAAACGCTCGTCTTTGATCAACAGGCGGGGAACACGGTAAAAAGAAAACTGTTCTGCTTCAATGCCATAGTAATAATCAAATTTCAATGGCTCGCCCATTTTACCGCCTCCTTCACTGTTTCCTCTGCCACTCCTCCAAAAGCTCAAGAATGACACCTTCTATATCGTCATTGGAATAATCCTCTGGAAAATATCTGCTGATCTTATCGCCTTTGATTGTCACTTTTCTTTCTTTCGGTTTTTCCTCTGTCAATATAAGCCTTACCATTGCAGGCGTAAGCTCGCCGCTTTTGCCATATTCCTTCAGCTTTGCCGATTGGGAAGCGTTCACTCCCGCCCCTGTTTCCTCTAAGGTAGCAGATACCCACTGCTGGGCTTCATCGGACAGGAAAGAAATGTCCACGCCCTGCGCTATCCCTATCTTTTTCTTATCCACCATGTCAAGCAGACCATCAGAAAGCCTTGCAAGCCATACATACCTCTGTACCGTCTTCCCGCTCTCCCCGGCAGCTTCCCCCACTTCGTCAAGGGTACTGCCGCCTTTGCTGCCCTGATGCTTCATCGCTTCGTACTTCATGGCATAAGCCCTTGCTTTTTCACTCGGTAAAATATCCTCTCTCTGGATATTGGAATCCACCATGATTATCGTGGCTTCATCGTCCGTATAATTCCTGACAATGACGGGCATCGTGTCCAGTCCTGCCCTTTCAGAACCCCGTTTCCTCCGGTGTCCGGCTATGATCTCATAGCCGCCGCCTTCCCTTGGTCTTGCAAGCCCTGGCACAAGCACACCGTACCTGCTGATACTCTCCGTAGTTTCTTCCATCTTTTCATCATCCAGGACACGGAAAGGGTGTCCTTTGAATGTATGTAAATCAGTCAGTTTCACATGGATAATCTGCTCCCCTGCTGTATTTTCCGCACCGCCAAATAAATCGTCAAAGCTGTTCAGTTTGACTTTTGATGCGCTCCCTGCCCTACTGCCCATTACCAAGCACCTCCTCCGTCAAAGACTGGTATGCGCCCGCAACCCTGCCTTTCGGGTCATGCTGGTAGATGCTGACACCTTCCGCAGAAGTTTCCGCAGCCCTTACCGACATCGGTATGCTGTTCTCAAATATCCGTACCCTGCTCCCATACGTTTCAATAAGCAGCGCTGTAATATCCCTCGCATAATTAGTACGGTTGTCTACCATTGTCAGCAGAATACCCTCTATCTCCAGTTTGGGATTGATCTGCCGCTTTACCTTGCCTATGGTCTTAATAAGCTGTTCCAGACCTTTCACGGGCAGGTATGCGGCCTGTACGGGTATCAGTATGCTGTCCGCACAGGCAAAGGCATTTATGGTAATCATGCCAAGCGAGGGCATACAGTCAATCAGGATATAATCGTACTGTTCCTTTACCATGTCCATATAAGAGCGCATCATGATTTCTCTGCTCATCACGTTCACAAGGGAAACCTCCAGACCGGACAGCTCAATGTTCCCCGGCATCAGGTCAATCCCTTCTTCGTGCTTTAAGATACCGTAGCCTGGTTCCATTTCTTCATCGTTGATAACCTTTTCCATTACGCTTGCAAGGGTGACTTCCAGTTTGTCAGGCTCCGTAAAGCCAAGGCTTGCGGTCAGGCTCCCCTGTGCGTCTGCGTCAATAAGTAAAACTCTTTTTCCCTGTTTTGCCAGCCCAATCCCTAAGTTACTCGTTGTGGTGGTCTTGCCGACACCGCCTTTCTGGTTTGCGATTGCGATAATTTTACACATGGTTTTATTCCTCCGTATTAGTTAGATTTTTCTTTGATGTTGGCTTTCTGCACTTCCACATAAGCCCGGTAATACCTGTTTGTACCTTTGTTCCGGTACATCTCTGAAACTTCCGTCACAGCCACTTTTGGCTGTCTTTTCAGAATCTTCTCGAACCACTTAATATCATTCTTCGTTCCCATCAGTCGAATTTTCAGCACGTTTCCTCTCCATTTCTGCAAGGATCTCCTCAATGGACTTCTGCTTTTTGCAGTATTCCGGATAACGGAGCTTGATGCCCTGCCAGAAGTACATCGCATAGCCGCAGCAGAAAATATCACTTACCGAATATTCCCTGCACTCTCTGATTTGCTCGTCCTTGCGCTTATAATCATCAACACTCGGCGTTCCGTCTGTGTAAAGGTTAAAGGCAAGCCTTACTACACGGACACTGCCGCTTGTCTGCCAGCCCTGGTGCAGACACTCCGGCTTGATGAACCCGGACTTAATATCATAGATCTGGCTGAAATGATTCCTTGTGTCCTCTGAAATACCGAGAATGTAAATCAACGCCTTGTGATAGCAGTCCTGATACCTCGCCTGCTCCAGTTTCTCATAATAAAACTTCTCATGTTCCTCGCTGTTAAAAACCATGTGTTTGTTGTTGGCGCTCTGCGCCTCTGCTCTTAACGCTGTGTTGTTCATTATCTCTACCTCCAATTTTATTTTTTGACCATAACAAAAGGACACTCCCAAATTCTCACTTGGAAAGTGTCCTTGAAGTACAAAATATTAAAATTAGATGTCGCACAAAACGTATTATCAAGTATTATTCCGTATTATGCGTAGCAAATTTGTAGTAAATTTGTAGTAAATCGCAACTCAAAATCGCTGAAACCCTTGATTTTACTGGTTTTCTTTACCCAAAGTTTTCATCGTCGGGAAAGGCAATCGAGTTACTTCATTATTCTTCATAACCGCTTATCTCCGCTTTTCTCTAACAATTCAACACTTCATTATGATGTGTTATTCTACCAGTAAAATTTCAAATTTGATGTAAATTTGTTGTAAACCACACAATTTGCTGTACTCACTTATCCGTTTCGGACTCTTTCCTAAAACACATCAAGATTGCGTGATAAATTTTGTATTGCTTCCTGTTTCTTCATGTCAGTGACTTCGGCATATATGTCCATCGTTGTTTCAATATTGGCGTGTCCCATAATTGCCTGTATCACTTTCACATTTGTTTCCTTCTCGCAGAACCTTGTACAAAAGGTATGCCTTAAATGGTGGCATGAGAAGTGAGGTATTATGACTGGCTGCCTTTTTTCTTTTTTAGCATTTAACACTTCCTCTGCATTGTACGATTCGTATATCCGCTTAATTGCCCTGTTTACAGCTTGTGGATTATGAAGGTTGCCAAAACGGTTACTGAAAATAAATCCTGTCATTCCATCAACTACCGTAGTATTGAAACCTTCTTCTTTCTGCTCGCTGTATTCCTCTTGGAACGCTTCATATACTGCGTCCATCATTGGAATAGTGCGGATACCCGCTTCTGTTTTCGGGAGGGATACTCCAAACTCACATTTTGTAGTATCATTTCGCCGGGGATAATATGTAACGCTATGGTTTATACTGATTATCCTTTTTGCAAAATCTATATCCTCCCACCTTAATCCGATTACTTCTCCAATCCTGCACCCTGTTCCTAATAACACTGTAAAAAAGGGTGCCCAATGGCAATACACCGGACTTTTGGCTGTGTAGTCCATAAAGGCTCTCTGCTGATCCAGCGTAAGGGCATGGCGTACACCATGATTTTTCCCCGGCTTTTTCTTAATTTGAGCCATTACTCCATCGCTCGGATTGTTTCTGATGATGTCATCCCTCACTGCAAGCTGAAATGTTGGGTGCAGAACGGTATGGATTGTTTCAAGGGTGTTAATCTGCATCCCTTTGTCATTTAACAGATGATAGTAGAAATACAACACATCTGAATACTTTATCGTTCCAATCTTCCGTTTCCCGAACTCATCCCTTACAAATCGGTCATACATATAGGTGTAATTCGTGTAGGTTGTCCGCCTTAACTCTGTTTTGGTTGTAATATACCTGTCAAAAACAAAATTCAAATCGGCGTTCCCTGCCGCATATACATCCAGACCGTCAAGCTGGTCTTTCATCAGCCGCTTTTCTTTTTCCCTAAGCTCTACTAAGTCATTCGCATATATATACCGTCTTTTCCCATAAGGATCAGTATAAGTATACATATATGTCTTATCCTTGCGTTGGATTTCCCCTTTCCGTAAAGCCCTCCCTCTATGGTCTTTTCTTGCTTTTGCCATCTCTGCTCCTTTCTTGCAAAAGGAAAGAGATATTTCGTACTGCTACTTTCTTTCTTCCATTGAGTATTGGATTTCAACACCCTTTTGTAGCACCTGCGTTATGGTCATGTCATGTTTGGCAGCATAGTCTTTCAGCTTCTCATACTCCGCATCGTCAACCCGAAGGCTTAATGACCTCTGCTTAGGCGAATCGGACTTTGGACGTCCCGTTCTCGGCATTTACTATGCACCTCCTTCATAACTAATACCATTATAATTTGTGTTCTACGAAAAGTCAAGAACTTTTTGTAGAACAATTATTTATCACGAAAACCTCTTTGCCTTAATCACTCACTTACTCTAAAAGACTCCAGATACTGCTCAAAAATATCACAGTTTACCAATACTAATTTATCTACTTTATAGATAGCGTTTGCCTGCTTTGCAAGCTCCTGAAACTTTGTCAAACCCATGCTGTATATTTCTGCACCTTCCTTATATCTGACAAATTTCTTTCTGTCTACTTTCTTTACCATAAATTCCTCCAATCATTGCACAGCTTTATCTGCTAATAAACAGACAGAATACACTTCTCCCCATTTATTAGCAGATAAAAACTGCAATACAGGTGGCAGCTCATTACACCGCCCACATCGGTCTTGCACCGTCATTTCATTGACCGGATTGCGGTTCCCCGCAACCCGGAAGTATCATTATCACAGATATGCTTCATCGCCCCATGTAACTGCTACATATTTTGCCCGATCTCACTCGCTCCTTACCTTTGCTTCAATGTCCTGTTCCAACATTTCCTCACGTTTTACCCTGTTAAAAGACAGGGCAGGTACGTCATGGCGCATCTGCTTAGTGGCTCTGCATATCCTCACGTCCTGTATGCAATACAGTATTCAATTTTCAAGGTACACCGCTGTAAATCTGTCAGCTATGGAAAAGGGCAGCTAACCGCCCCTTATACCGCTTCAAACGCCAGTATCTTTGTAATCAGCTTTGTTTCAAGCCTCCGGCGCAGTGTTTCATCAACACAATAATGAAGCCGCCCTCCCTCGTCATACATCTTCCGGGTGGACAGGGTAATTATGTATCCCTCATAGTGCTTCAGGACTTTGTTGATTGCCAATACATCGCCTTCTGATGCTGCCTTTATGATATGGAAAGGCAGCAAATTCTTTTCTTCTCTGCTCCTACATCTTTTTGTCATCTGCTTTTTCCTCCATAATCTTCCTTAAAATTTCCAGTGAGCGTGTCCGGTGTTCATGGACTGTGCTGCGGACAAGGTTCATTTCCCTTGCTATATCCGCATCGCTCATTTCCAGAAAATACGAAAGCAGTATCACATTCCGCTTCCGTTCTGAAAGTGCCTGCAATGCTTCCGCAATCAGGGTGTCCTTTACTTCAATGTCATATCCATGCACTGTAAAATGACTGTTTTCCACTCCGTACTCGTCCATAACAAACAACTGGTTCAGCTCCTTTTCAGACAGTTCAGAAAACATGGCTTCATGTTCCCTGCGGTAATCCATGTGCCGGTAGTAATTGATTGCTTCGCCTTTGAGCGACATCTGGCACAGGCGGTCAAAGCGATGCCTGATTGTCAGTTCATCATGGCAAGAAGGTTTCTTCATACGAGTTCACCTCCTCCCCCGTTGTGACGTGACAAAGGCATACGCCTTTTCCCTTTCCGTTGTATCTGCCAAATGGCGGTAGGCTGATGTTCGGGTGGGAGCAAAAAATTTTTAAAAAATTTTTTGTATATAAAAAACGCCCGGACAGGCTTAATGCCTATTGGACGTTCTTTATCTATAAGATATACAGTTACGAACAAGTAATCTCTAAGACTACTTGCAAGGGTGTTTTTGAGAATTACACAGATATAGATTTTTTTGACAAATATATACTTCCCCTATACCGGACTTTGCGCATGGTAATTCTCCGCATAATCCGCTTGGAAATAGAAAGCACTCAAAAAGGTCTCCTACGGATTATGTTTTTTTTAATCCGTAAGAAACTCTGAGTGCTTGTGTAGCTTAATACACTACTTATATTTACTTTCTTACACTTTTCACTTTTTCAAGGTATCGTTATACACTACTTACAAAGAAATCTCGGAGGTGAATAACTATGGCGAGCACAGCCAAAACTTTAGGCGAACTTATGAAGGAACACCGCAACAGGCTCCAGCTCACGCAAGAGGAAGTTGCTGAAATGATCGACTGCCATCCACAATATTATAAAAACCTTGAAAATGGTAAGGGGAATCCAAGTATTCCGCTTTTCTGTAAAATTATGCGAGCATTGAATATGTCAGCCGATTCCTATATCACACCCAATAATGACCAGACTGATCCTGACTATCAAGAAATGATACAGATATTTAATCAATGCGATACATATCAACGGTCTGTTTTGCTAGCAACAGGTAGGGCACTTTTAAAAAAGAACCCCATATAATCGTTCCTTTATGATGTTTGGTATTCCGAGCGACATCGCCGCTCGGAGTTATCATTTTAATATGCTAGGCAAATACACATTTCAATCTTTCAAAACTTTCATTACTTATGTCGTGTTCCAGTAAGCAAGCATCTTTTCTGGCAATTTCAACAGGAACACCAAATTGACAAAATAATTTAGTCAGAAAATCATATCTCTCATATACCTGTGATGCCAATTTTTGTCCCTTTTGGCTAAAGCACAGATTCCCAGATTCATCCACCACCAAATACCCTTTATTACGGAGTTGCTTTACTGCCACAGAAACACTTGCCTTAGAAACACTCATATATTCAGCAACATTCACTGAATGGACATTACCTATTTTCTTTTGCAAAATTAAAATTGCCTTTAAATAATCTTCTTTAGATTTTCCTAGCTCCAATTCATTCCCCCTCCTTTGCTATTTCCATAGATAAACTACGATTAATTTTGACTGCAAAAATTATAGTAAGGATTGTTGTTAAAAAGTCTGCCATTGGCTGTACCCATATCACGCCAGTCAAGCCAAACAAATGTGGCAACATGATAACCAGAGGGAAAAAGAAAATACCTTGTCTGCTTAAACTCAGCACACTTCCCACTAAACTTTTGCCAATAGCAAGATATAGTGACGCATATACCATTTGAAAACCAAATGTAATAAATAGTACTGCATTGAGCCTAAGGGCTGTTTCCGCCAAAGCAATCATCTCTGCATCTGTTCCAAAAAGAGACACAATTGGATTTGCAAACACAATAAGGATAATACCTGCAATTACACAAAATACTGTTGACCAAGTCATGCAGAGTTTAATAGAATTTTTCAATCTGTCAAATTTCTTTGCTCCAAAGTTGTATCCTGCAAATGGCTGAAATCCTTTCAGAAATCCAAAAATAACATAGGTTACAACTGTCATAATACGGGTAACTGCTCCCATAGCTGCTACTGCATAATCGCCATATGGTTTTGATGCCGTATTAACAGTTCCCATAGCCGCACTTGCAAGAAGCTGGAATAAAAGTACGGGTATACCTATTTTCAAAACTTCTGCATACATTATTTTTGAAGGTGCTACATTCTTAATCGAAAACCTTAAAACACCTTTCTTTTTTGCTATGTATCCAATATAAATTGCCATATTGATACATAAAGAAATGACTGTAGCAATGGCTGCTCCCTCTATTCCCAAGTCCATACCATAAATCATAATGGGATCTAATATTACATTGGCAATACTCCCTGTAAGCATAGCAATCATAGTGAATTTTGTAGCTCCCTGCGCTGTAAGCAAATTGTTCATCATAACGGTAAAAACATTTATAATAGAACCTGTTACATAAATTCGGGCATAGGCTTTTGCATAAGGTAAAATCGTTTCAGTCGCACCCAGTGAAGTAAGTACAGTGTCAAGAAAAACCATAATTCCTACTATAATAATTGCCCCTACAAGAAGTCCTGAAAAAAGCGAGGTAGAAGCAGTCTTATTTGCCTGTTCATTATCTCCCTTTCCAAGCAGACGAGATATGTAAGAAGAAGCTCCCGCCCCGAACATCATTCCCAAACCTATAATGATCTGTACAATTGGGAATACAACAGATACCGCTCCCATTTGACTCATTCCCAAGCCACCTACAAAATACGCATCAATGGCATTGTATAAAGCGGAAATCAGCATACCGACCATTGTTGGTATACCTAATTTTAGCAATGCGGAAGCAACATCTGCCTCCCCTAATAAATAGATACGATTTGATTTTTCTGTCATCTTAATATCCTCCTCGTTTAAATTTTTATATTATCAGCGCAAACTTAAACGCTCACGCCGTATAATACCTTTGATTATGGTACGGTACCCCGGATTTTCGGATTCAATTTTCTCTGTAATGTCCTTATAAATTTCATCTTCTCTTTTCTGTAATTCAGAAGGGTAGAGCATATTGAATACCACATTTGTATAAGTTCCGTTTTCAATCAACCTGAAATTATCTATTTTGATCTCAGCATTATATTTTTTTAATACTGCATATATTTTCTCTTTGATATAATCCATGACTGTTTCATCATTCAAAAGATAATCAATTTGTATAAAGCAATCACAATGGAATTTTTGATATAAGCTATAATCAATCTCATTTACTGCGGCATAAAGCTTCTCATTATCTTTTTTGTATCCATCAACACGCATTGAAACAACAAAATACCCAAAACCATAGTCATGGAGCATCAGATTATGAACGGCAATAATTTCTGAATATTCCCTTGTCATTTGTAAAATAGTTTCCAGTATATCTTCATCTGCTGCCTTTCCCATAATTCGCCCTAAAACTTCCCATAAACTTTTTATGCCCGCAAAAGTAATGAATATAGATACAAGCACTCCACAATAGCCGTCAATTTTCCAATGCATCATATAAGAAAAAACAGACGAAATTAAAACTGCGCTGGTAGCAAAAGAATCACTAATACAATCTACAGCGGTTGCCTTTAAAGTTTCAGAATCGGTAATTTTTGCAAACTTTTTATTGTAACAATACATATAAACCTTAATAAAAATAGAGAGAATCAATACAATTGCAACAGCGGCATTAAACGAAGGTGCCTGTGGACTCGTTATTGCTTGGGCAGAAGTTTCTACAAGTTTTATTCCCATAAGAATCACAGCTATAGATGCAAATATTCCCATGATCCACTCAATTCTTCCATGCCCGAAAGGGTGCATACTTCCCTTGCCAAATTTTGCAATCTTAAATCCTAGCAGTGATGCTACATTCGTTCCCGCATCTGACAAGTTATTAAATCCATCTGCGGATATTGCAACAGAATGACTTAATAAACCAATTATGATTTTTGTTGTACATAAAAGCAGATTTAATGTAATCCCAACAATGCTGGATAATGTAGCATAAGCTTTTTTTACATTAGGATTTAAAATATCTTCCTCATTTTTGATAAATAACCGTATTAGTAGTGACATCATACAAAATCTCTCCTTCCTAATATTGAACATAAATTCAATATTGTTCAATAAAAAAAGGAATTGGTCTAAAGACCAATTCCCGACAAATACATTTTTGATAATTTATGAAGTATCATAACCGCCCATTCCTTTCCTTTGTAATGATACATAATCTGCATCAAACCGTCCACAAAATTATTGGCGATGATATGCAAAAAGACTGTATCATCTGTGTCATCATTCCGATGTTTATTCAAATGCTCCTCTATATCTTTAACAAAGCGTTCTTTTTCATTCTCATATTTTGTACCTTCACTTTTATCAATCAGAATGATAAACTCCTGCCGATGATCAAATAAATTCAAGATACATTCTGTTTCCGCTTTGCTAAGTCCATAAATATCGCTATCCATATGCTTACTGTTATCTTCCTCTCCTGAGGTTAATACTCGTTCCCAATCATACAGTACTGGTCTAAGAACTGCTTCAAAAAGCGCTTCTTTATTTTCATAATAAGAATAAATAAGACCTGTGGGAATTTTAGCCTGTGTTGCAATATGGCGCATAGCTGCCGACTTGTACCCTTTTTCAAAAAATTCCTGTAATGCTGCCTTTAGTATATTTTCTCTAATCTCGTCCTTAAGCACTTGTGCCATCTTCAATTCCCCAATCTTGAACTTTCGTTCATTATATATCAGGTATTTCCTTTTGTCAATCCCCTTGTTGTGCCATATATTGATTTAATATTCTCATTTAAAATTTTGTGTTCCAAGCAAATTGCATAAGCAATCGGAACACCGACACGCCCTCCGGGAGTGTCGAAAGACAAGAATAGCAAGCACTGCCCATGTCCGGACACATGGGCGAAATTCATCATTCTGTCCTGCCGTCCGTATGATGAAATTTCCATAGGGAAGTGTCCCTAACCCTCTTTGGTTTTCTTTCCGTTTTTTCTCTGCCAGTCCTTGACCTTTATCCGCAGATTTGCTACAATAACACATGGATAAGTCTATCCAAAAAAACTGAACAGACACGAAACCAGACTGTTGTAAACCAGACAAGTTACAGCAGTTTTTTTATGCCCAAATTTAGAAAGGACAATGCAGAAATGGCAAACAGGACACGAACCAACCGGAATGAATTTCACTTAGATGATAAAGAGCAGTATATCCTTGACGAGAAGTTTAAACTGTCCGGCATGAAAAGCAAATCGGCTTTCATCCGGAAACTGATTTTATACGGATACGTCTATGATGTGGATTACAGTTTCCTACGGGAATACAATACGGAGCTTGGACGGATCAGCTCCAGCCTGAACCAGATTGCAAAAAGGATTAACAGCACAAACCACGTCTATCAGGAAGATATGGACGAAGTAAAGGAGTTGATGAAACAGGTATGGCATACACAAAAATCCATGCTATCACAGCAACCGTTGATAAAGCGGTAGCCTACATATGCAACCCTGAAAAAACGGACGAAAGCATCTACATTTCTTCCTACGCCTGTGCGCCGGAAACCGCAGCGATTGACTTCAAATATACCTTAGACCACTGCCGGGAAAACAGCCCCAATAAAGCCTATCATCTGATACAGGCTTTCGCTCCCGGTGAGGTCAGTTTTGATGAAGCGCACCAGATCGGGAAGGAGCTTGCGGATAAGGTTTTAGAGGGGAAATATTCTTATGTTGTCACCACACATATTGATAAAGGTCACGTCCATAACCACATCATTTTTTGTGCCGCCGACAACATGGAACATAATAAATATCATGACTGCAAGCAAAGTTATTACCGCATCCGAAAATTGAGTGACGAGCTGTGCAGCGAGCATAACCTTTCCGTCATAATTCCCGGCGGAGAGCGTGGCAAAAAATATAATGAATGGCAGTCAGACAAGAACGGTACAGCATGGAAAACGCAGATAAGAAAAGACATCAACGCTGCCATCAAAGCATCCTCCACCTATGAAGAATTTCTGCTCCTGATGCGGGCAAAAGGCTATGAGATAAAAGGCGAAGCCTTTGGGGAAGATGCCCCCAAATTTATCTCTTTCCGTCCACTCGGCAAAGACCGTTTTGTGCGTGGCAGTGTGAAGTCACTCGGCAGGGAATATACAAAGGAGCGCATCAAAGAACGGATAGAATTGAAACGGGAACGGAAGGCAGTTATCCCGAAAAGAGATTATGCGGATAAGAGATTGATTGACACCTCTGATGAAAAACTCCAGAACAGTCCGGGACTGCAAAGGTGGGCGGCGGTTGAAAATTTAAAGATTGCTGCACAGGCGTACAATGAAGTTGGTTCGATTAAGGAACTGGAACAGAAAATCGCCGCCACTGCCACCACTGGAAAGGAAGCAAAGCAGACTGTACGGAAACTGGAAAACCGTATGAAAGACCTTGCAGAAATTATCAAATATACGGAACAATACAAAGCAAACAAGTCTTACAATATTGCCTATAAGAAATCGAAAAACCCTGACGCATATTTCCGCAAGCATGAAAGCCAGATTATACTTTATGGCGGCGCAAGGCGTATGCTGGAACAGGCGGGCATCCATTTAAAAGGCTTGAACATTGACAAGCTGAAAGCGGAATATCGGGAGCTGACCGCACAGAAGAAGGAACTGACCGCCACTTACAAAAACTGCGATAAGGAGCTGAAATCGTTGAACCGGAAACTGGAGAACCTGAACCAGTATTTAGGACGCACAGAGCCGCCAAAAAACGTACAGGAACAGCCAGACCGGAACAATAACCCTGCCCGGTAATATCCAGCCCCGAAAAGGCTTTAAAAGCAAAAAAAGCATCGTGGACAGTGTGCATAACCCCCCATTCCGCTATGGACAACACTATTCACAGCATATGGAAAAGCAAAAGCAGCTTTCCCACATCCTGCAAACAGTGTTGCCCACAGCTCCATAAAACGGGGAGTTATACACACTGCCCACAATGCCGGCTGCGGCGGAATCCCACTCTTTCCTTCCTATCTATTTATAAAATCAGAAAAATTTCTTGCAGACAAGACCGTTTTCATGTAAGATAATCTACAAATCCGCAAAAAAATAGGAGCACCGAAGCACCCCTATCTCCTAAACCCTCTTGCAAAATCCGCAGTGTTGGTTTATAATCATCATAGAAGCCGAAGGATTCAAGCACGTCCGACGGTTGTTCAATCGGAAACGAGTAATCAATTTTAGAAAAACAAACGGATCACTGGCTATTCTCTATTCGCAGTAGAGGATAGCCTTTTCCGTTACTTGCGGTTGTGTCTATTGTCTATGTATGTCAAGGCTGCAAAAATCACCAGCACTAACGTAAGCACTTCTAACGTATTCATACCGACCTCCTTTCCGTTTCCAGAAAGGACAACCGCAGACTATCCCTACTCGTTCTAATCTGACTAAGAGAATTATAGCACGTTATGTCGAATAATGCTATAAAAGATTTGCGTTAATCACTCCGCTGCTTCCAGAGCTACCCCTGCAAATTCCGCATCGCTCATGGCTTCCAGTTTCCCCAAGACCTGTCCGGCAAGCTCCACCATATCACTGTCCTGTATGTGGGGGATCACGTTCTGTATGTCGGCAATCATGCCCGTCCTGTCCTGCCCCTTGAACACACACATCAAATTGATTTCTTCCACTGTAAATTTATCCATTAGCTCCCTCTCCTTTTCTATGAATTTCCATATAATCAAACTCCAGTTGGTTACTGCATATTCCGCTGCAAATATAACCACTTTGAAATGGCACTCTTTCGGTTGATTTTTTCTCCATGCCAATATAATTTACTCTTGGGCTGAGCCACAACATTTCCACCCGGTTCTGCTTAAACAGCCGAAACCTTTCTTTATGGTCAAATATACCCTGAAAGTTGATAAGCATTGCAAACGGTTTTCCAATCTCATACAGCCTCTCCAACACCCTGCCTTTTTGACTGTATGGGGGATTGCTGATGATGTAATCACATTCTGGCACTTCTATTAAGAAAAAATCCTGCCCTGTCTTTATGTGGCTATAAATGACCGAAAAACCATGCTCCGACAGTATTTTCACAAACTGGCTATTCTCCATATCAAAGGGACACCATACCGTTGTATTTGCTCTCAGACGTTTCATAATCGGATATACCGCATAAGGAGGTGTCAGATATTCGTCATTTTTATTAAACTTATATTGTATCTGTGCCATGCTCTCACATCTCCCTTTCTGATTTTTTCTCTGTCCCCTTCTCCGGGACTTCCTTCCCTCTCTGCTCTACAACCGCTTTTTTCTCCGCCAGCTTCTCCTTTATGGAAATTCTGCCTGTCTGTTTCTCCTCCTTCGGCTTCTCATTGTTCAGAACGTTATCAATCATATTATAGTTACATTCTTCCAGTTCCTCAATCTTTGCAAGCGGCTTGTATTCTGCTAGCTTATCTAACAGCTCCTTTGCTTTCCTTGCGGTCTGTACGCCCTCGCTGTCATCAAGCTCCGTCCCTTTCCCGAAAATATCCGTCATGCCCTCTCTGATACTGTCTGAAATGAGCGCATTGAGGAAATCATTCAGATACCCGGTATTTCCGTTCCTGATGTCCTCTGTGATGTTCGCTATCTGCGCTTCCCTGTCCTCCACTGTATGATTATACTGAATGGTATCATAATCGTAGGAAAGCTGGTCTATCTCCGCAGCAAGGAAAGCCGCCTGCCACTTTTCCAGAGAACCCCGCACTTCGATGTCCGGCAGCTTGTCGATCAGCTCCGCAATGACCTCCACCGCCTTTGGATTGTCCGTAATGTCCGGCACATAATCCAGAATCTCCAAATCCGCAACTCTGCCCGAAACAATATCCATCTGCGTGTCCTCATAGTTTTGTGTCCCCTCTGTATGGATATTGATGCCGATGCTTGGGATAGCGTTCATCCTCTCCGGCGGTATCCGGTTGAATATGGCGATTGCTTCCTCCACACCTGCTATATCCTCATGGTACTCTCCGAAATTATGGAACTCCCCGCACTCCGTCACTGTAAGGGTAACAACCGTCCGTTTTTCCATCTGTGCCTGTTCTGCGGCTTTCTCCTGTATGGCGGCACGTTTTTCCTCAAGATAGGCTCCACGCCCGGAAGATACTCCCCAAGCGTCCCTGTCTTGCCCTCTGTAATGGGATTGATGTCTACCTTAACGCCGCCGATTTTAAAACCGTCCTCGTTAAAGGCGTTGAACAGGGCATCTTCGTTTTCCCCGCCCCGGTACTCCACTACCACATCAAGGTCAGAACCAGCTCCCTCTAAACCTCTGCACCTGCTCCCGGATACCGCCATATCCACAAGCTGTATATCCATTCCATACTCGTCAATCTTGGACTGTAAATAGGCGTAAACATTCAGTTCTATATCTTCCTGTGTCTGCCCGTTGATGCCATGAAATAATTCCTCCGTTTTGGCTTTAAAATCTGCTATGACCTTGCTTTCCATAGCTTCCGGCACTTCGTTTCTGATCCGTTCCTCAAGATGCTCTTTTGCCGCCTGCTCCGCTTTTTCCATCAATCCATCATAATCAATCGGTATCAGTTCATCATCAGTATGGATACTTCCCTCCAGTTCACTCCTATGTGTCGGCTCTTTCAAGTCCGTCACAATCTCGTCCAAAGCCTGCCGGATTGTTATGTCCGGGTTGTCATACACGCCGCCGTCCAGTTCCCGGTAATCCATATCATAGATTGTGTAGTCATACCCTTCGCTGGCTTCCTGAATACTGATATAACGGTCTGCAAGCCGGAAGGCAAGCTCCGTTTCCACCCTGTCCATTATATGGCTGTTGGTATCTATGTACGGATTTTCCCACTCCATAAACGGTACATCTTCCACTATCTGCTTCTGGTTAGCTGTCGGCATGAGGTATTCCATTTTCCCCTGTCCGTAAAGTGTATCAAACCTGTCCATATAAAGGGAAATATCATCAAGACCGCTGCTCTTTAACTGATGCTCAAACCGCTGTTTTACAAAATCCTTGATTTCCTCCGGTAAAATTTCCCGGTGTACCCTTACCTTGTCAAAACCGACCTCATGATATAAAGTCTGCAAATCGTCCATGAAGCGGCTGCTTTCCTCTGCCGCCCTGCTGTGCGTAAAATCCAGTGACAGACAGTTTTCATGGTTTCGGACGTGGATCAGGTCAAACTCGCTGCCATTGACATTGAAGCCGAAAGTTGCCCTTGCCATATCCGGCTTGTCCTCCACATCTTCTCCCCGATACTCCGCAAATTTCGCCACCGCTTCCAGAAGGCTGTCAAAACGCTCCAGCTTACTTTTTTCCGGGCTGTTCTCCGCCCATGTGGATAAATCCTCAATAACATAATAGGAAACCTTGTCATCGTCCAGCTCCGCCGCTGTATGTTCTTCCGCTGCTCCCTCCAAAATTTCTGCTGTTTCCTCCATGACCGCCGCTTTTTCCGCAGTGACTTCCGCTGATACGGAAAGTTCCTTTGTAAACTCCGGTATCTCCCTGTAACCAACGGAATCCACATAATGGCTTGTGTTCTCCCCGTCCTGATGCAGCACCACCACATCGCTGACAGAAAGGGAATGCCCAGTAAAGTCTGCCGGGTGGTCTATATTAAATTGGGTATAAATATCCTCAAGGCTCATGCCCTCCTTCAGCTCCCCGGTATAGACAAGGGTATAATTCTCTCTGGAAACCGGAATCCCCTCTCTTTCAAGGTAATCCATATTCATAAAGTGAATATCCCTTGTTTCCTCCGTATCTTTAAGCTGATAGATGCCAAACCTGCTCTCATTGCCATACAAAAGCTGTGCTTCCCGGTTGGGTTCGCTGTCCTCTAATTCCTGCTTCATGGACTGGTATTCCAGATAAGCGTTCCAATCGCTTTTTTCCACGCCGAACAGCCCATCATGCCCCTGTAATGCCGCCCTGTCCTCCACAAGCGTTTCTGAACCGTCTGCGTGGAGCTGGTACACTGACACATCCTCCCCGAACAGCTCCGATGCCCTGTCCTTTGTCAGAGGGAGCATTTCATCCCAAGAATACCCATATTCGTGCATCTGCGACAATCCCACCATACCGTCCGGAAGGAAGTCAATTTCTTCCTCCGCCGCCTTGATTGTTTCCAAAAGCATCGGTAAATCATCTTTCTGCTCCGCAAGGGAATGGGCAAGGGAAGTTGTCTTATACATATCGTCCAGCTTATAAGCGTGGTTCATAATCAGGTTGCGCTCATCGGTGCCATACACCGATCTGTGAAATTCCATGCGGTTAATGAGCTGTTCCGCCTGTACGGTTGCCGGAAGTTCCGAAGCGGTATGCACTTCCCATTCGCTCATATCCACATCAAAATCATAGAACTGCGGATAACCGTCATTTACTCCCCCGGTTCTCATAATCGGAACAAACTCAAACCCTTTCTCCTGCAGATAGTCCAGAACATTTCCATTCCACTCATTTTCTTGCAAAAAGGGAATAGAATATACAACATTTGCCACTTCTGACTGCATATTTGTGATTTTAATTGTTTCATATTCCCCACTGTCCGGCGTGGAGATTCTCACAACCACATCGCCATACTCAATCGGAATATTGGCTTTCTCCCGTTCTTCCTGTAATGCCTTAAAATCGGTTATCTCATGGGTATCCGTATTGTAAGCGTAATCTAAATGATATTCCTCCACTTCCTCGCTCCGTTCATTGGCAAGCAGCGTTACCCATGCCCCGGTTCTTTCAAGGTAGGCTTCCACGCTCTGCCTGTCATCGTCTTTCATGGCAAGCAGCGAATTAAAAAGCTCCGTCCTCTCCATGCCCTTAACGCTCAAAAGGTCATATTCTGAACGGTCAGTATTTGCCACAAGCACAATCAAATCCTCCTGTGCCTGTTCTGCAGCACGTTCTTTTTCAATTTCCAATAGCTGTGCTTCAATCCCCTTTATCAGTTCTGAGGAAGTCCGGCGTATCGTGTCAAGGGAAGATTTCAACTCCGGCATTTCTTTTCCGCTGCTCCACCCGGCGATATACCCAAAAGAATAATCGGACGTGTCAATCCCGAAATGCTGGCAGACAGTGTAGGCGATGCTCTCGGCTTCCACCTCTTTTGTTTCCCGGTCTTTGATAGTCCCTGTTTCCTGTTCAATCTCCTTTGCATGGAGTTTAGCGTGTGCCACCTCATGGACTCCTGTTTTTGCGGTCTGCGCTTCGCTCATGCCCTCCTTAATGGCAATAGAGCGGTTTAAGTCAATAAAATAGCCTTTCCTGTCCCCCTCCATGCCCTCATAGCGGATTGGGACAGGGGAAACCCTGCTGAGCGCTTCCATAAAATCCTGATAACGCTCCACCTCTCCATGCAGCTCGCTCACACCAAGTCCGGGAAGCTCTTTCCCGTCCGTCTGCGAATAATCAAACACTGTGACAACACGAAAAGCGGGTATCTTTATCTCCACTTCCTCTATGACGGGCATCCCGTCCCGGTCAAGCACAGGCTCATTTGTGACCGGATCAATCTTTTCCTGTTCCTCTTTGATTTTATAAGGTGCGGGCGCAAGGATACGGATACCCCTCTCGCCCTTGTTTACATGGCGTTCAAATTCTTTCTGCCATTTCTTGTACCCGGCAACATATGTAGCCCCCGGACACTGCATCTCTATGAGCTGGATATTGTTTGCGCTGTAATTATGAAATTTTGACATGGTATTCAGGTAGCTTTTGTACTTCTCCCCTTCAAATAACTCTTTCAATCCTTCCTCCAGCCTGTCCGTTATCTCCTTTACTTTCTGTTTCTCGGTTCTTGCGTCTGCCATATGGTTATCTCTCCTTTTCCTCCATAAAAACAGGGGACAGATAAGTTTCCCCGTCTGCCCCCGTTTTGGATATTTTTATTTGCTGATAATATTTATAAACTTTCCTCTTTGCTTTTCGCCTTTGCCTTGTCCGGCTCCGGCGCTTTTTTCTGCTGTCCCACTTTTTCTTTCATCTGCGACAGCTTATCCTTTACGGACACCCGCCCGCCTTTCTCCGCTTCCTTCCCGGCATCCAGACGGTCAGAGAGGCGATCCAGCTTTTCAAATGCCTGATCCGCCGCATCAATCTTTTTCCGGAGGTTCTCCACCGCTTTTTTTACAGGCGTATTGATTGCCCTTGTCAGACCGACACCCGGCTTTTCGTCCGATACCTCTTTCGTGCCTTTCCCGGCTAACAGCCTGCCCACGTTGGAAACGCTGTTCCCGATCTGCTTCAGTTCGTCCCCGATGCTGTCAATCTGGTTGGCTGTCTTTTCAAAATCCGTCATCACGTCAACCAGACGTTCCCGGTAATCGGAAAGCATGGACTTCACGCCGGAGATTCCTTTCTGGAGAACCTTGCACATCTCCGCTTTTCCTTTTTCCTTAAAGGCGCTGACCGCCTGTGCCGCTGTTTCCACCAGACGGTTTCTTACCGCTGACAGGCGTTCCGACAGGCTTGTGACCTTCTCCTGAATGTGCGCCGCTTTATCCATGAGGTTTTCTTTCACTGATTTTGGCTGGCTCTCCTGCATCTGTGAAAGCTGCTCCCGGACACCCTGTAACTCGTCCACCATTGCGGAAAGCTGTACCTGCATACCCGCCACATACCAGAAAATCCCCATAAAATCCTGTGACTGCTCTTTCATGTTCTGCTGGTTAAGCAGCTCCATGAACTGCTTTAATGCGTCATTTTCCTCCATGACCTGTTTTGTATTCTGTTCTGCTGTTTCCATTTTCTATTACCTCCGTTTGATTTTGAGCATGATAAAAGCAGCCATTTCTGGCTGCTCTCAGCATACTGTCTTTATTTACCCTTACATTTGGGTGAATATTACTGCCCTTATTCGTTTCGATTTCTGCAATTTAGTCCTATCTCCTTCCTGCTTTTATCGCTGTAAATAAACATTAATATAATACTTAATTTTGACTCATACTAATTTCTTTTAAATTACATCTTTTAGCTGGCAAGCTATATTTCTTATATTTATATAAAATATATCCTGCAAAACTATTTTCATGTGTAGAGATTAATAGTTGTATACCTGGGAATTCTGTTCTCATCAACTCAACAAACGAAACGATATTTAAATCATCCATGCATTGAACCGGATCATCAATAAGCATTACGTTCAATCCTTCATTTACGAAAATTTTATGTAATGCCAGCGAAAATGCTAACAAAATACCTGATAATTGTCCGGAACTCATAGTATATAACACATCATGTTCCTCATTAGGAGTTGTAAATCTAATAGAATTCAATTCTTCTTTTCCATCTTTATCTCGAATGAGGATACCTTGACCTCCTTGATAAGATTGTAAAATTCTAGCACTGTAAATATAAAAAGGAATTTCAATTTGCGAAATTATATTCCCTTGATACTTATCAATACTAGCCTTCCAATCTTTCATATATTGATTAAGTTTTTTACTAATTTCTTTTTCAAGACATTCCTTTTTACGTTTTAACCGTTCAACTTGCTTTGTCTTTTCCCTCTCTTGTAAAGCAAATTTGTATTTAAGAAACATTGCTTTTTCTGATATATCAGTTTCCTTTAGTTCTGCAATATCTCCTATTGAGAAGAAATAATCTGTTAAAATAGTGTCGAATTGATATTGAGCCTTCTTTTGATAATATTCTTCTGGAAGAATACATATCATTTCTTTTATAGTATCTTGAATTTGTTGAATATCCTTTTCCATACTATCTATAGATATTTCTTTCGACATATTTATTTCAAATGTATTATTCTTTAAAAATTGTTCTATGTATTTATGTTTTTCAATAATATCACTTTCTTCAAATTCCATAAAGGAACTAAGCAAAACATCTTTCTCCAACTCGGAAATCAATAATTCTGCATTACTCCAAACGTTTTTCATAAATATTTCACGAATTTCATCAATAGTATCCTTCATTTGTTTCCCTGCTGTTCCAAGCAGAGAATTCACATCTTTGGTTGTTTTTTCAATATTCTTTGATAGTTGTTCCTTTTCTTTCCAATCATAACCACAATAAGGGCATATCCCCTCCCCTAAAATCGTTTCATCATCGGAAATTTTAATTAACTGTTCACGTATTCTAATTAATTCGTTTATTGATTGTTGTGTTTCATGAATATTCTTTTCAATCTGCCGATACTCTAAAACCTTTTGAACTAATTTTTCACAAACCTCTGGTTTATTTACATATCCTCCTAATTGTCGATATTCTATATTTATAAAATCTAATTTCTTTACTTTTTTAGCTTCATCTTTTAAAAACAATAGCTTTTGCTTTTTCTCTATATATTTTTCTATATCAGCCTGTATCTTCTCAACAATAATATATGCCTTTAATCGTGTTTTTAGCATTGCATCATTTAAAAAGTTATTATATTTAATATTTTTGAAATCATTTTCTAAATTTTCTCTGTTTAAGACAATTTCTCTAATTCCGTCTAATATATGTAATATCTGATCCAATGATTCTTTTGTCGAAATAACCGGATTCTCAACATCCCATACAATATCCTTTTTAAACAGTTTTTTATATTTTGCTTGTGCGCCTGGAATATTTTCCAAATCCTTACATAAACTACTTTCTATTTCTTTTATCTGTTTTTCCAAATAATCTGTTAATTCCCCTACTCTTTTTCTTGCCTGTCTTATATTTACAAGCTTTTGTTTTTCATCCTCAATTTGAAATAATGAATTAATACTTCCCATTCGACCAGATTCATTATTTTTAAAATAATCAAGCCTATCTTCCTGCTGAATATAATATAACAAAGTATATAACGTCTGAGATATATCCCCAAAGAATTTTTTTTGCATTTCTTCTAATTTTTTTATATCAATCAATTTATCATCTGTATATTCAACATCTTCAAAATTTGTGATTAAATACGTTTTCGTAATCTCTTTTATTTTTTTAGGATTGTTTTCAGTAGAACTATTCGCTTCCTCATGCCCTTCTATTTTTTTTACCAATACAAATGTCTCACTATTTTTTATAAACTCGGCTTTTATAATTACATCTTTTTTATAATCTTTAGCAAAGAACACCTTTTGATACTTACATTTTCCATCTAAAACCTCACATGTTGTCACTCGCTTAATATCACCTGTAATTAAAAATTCAATTGCATCAAACAGGCTCGTTTTTCCATATCCATTAGGTCCATCAAATATATTTAATCCCTTGGTAAATTCTAAGGTAAAGTTTTCAAACAGTTTATAATTATCTAAAAAAATCCTACTAATAGCTATTGTATTATTCATTTTCATCCTCCATACAAGCAAAACCCCAATCTTCCAATATTTCATCAATAAGCTCAGGCTGTTCTAAATTCCTTTCTGAATCAAACAATGTTTGAATAATGCGATCTAGCTTTCCGACTTCATTATCATTGCATTTCTGTATCTCTTGCAAAAAATCAGGTACACTTTTTATTTGTCCCTGTGTTTTAAACTTTATTGGAATAACTGGAATTTTAATAAGTAATTCCGAAACCAATCTATATACCTTTTCATTACTTGCATTCTTTTTAAATCTGCTAAAATTATTTGCATCCAGAATATACGTTTGAATAAGTTCATGAGGAGTTTGTCTGCGCTGTTTGCATAACTTTTTTAATTCATCCGCTTCTGCTTCACTATAGGAAAATACATATTTTTTAAAATAAAATGGATCATCTTCTATCTTTACTTTTAATACATCTAACTTTTCTGAATTAATGTCATTTTTAACGCAATAAACCAATGATGTATTTTTATCCATATCAGGTAAATATATATCACTTTCTCTAAAAAAATTAGCAATTTCAATTATGAAATCTTTAATACTAGACAAAGAAACTAATTGGGATTCTAAAGTCTGTAAAACGATAAAAACCTGACTTCCAATATATTCATTTTTGAATATATCTATTTTATATTCTAATTTTTCAAATTCTATTTCTGTTTGAACAACATCCTCATATCCACAATCAAACAGTACACTTTTAATGATATTTATCATTCCACTATTCCTCCATCAAATTTGCTATTGCGTTCTCTAAAGATGTCATTTTAAGATTTTTACAATGATATATATGATTGTTTTCGATTTTAAAGTCCTTTAGATAATCCCCTGCCCCTTCGTATATTGAATTTGTTTCTAAATCTTTGCTTATTAAACAATCATAATCCATTAATATCTCATACAAATCCAGATTTGTCACAATAGCTCCGCACGCTCGCATCAACGCCTTTTTACTTCCCTCATTATTTCCAACAGTAGTTAATAGGTTCATTTTTTTATCTTTATCAATATATGAAATAAAATCCTTATCTTTTTCATAAAGAGTATTTATCTCCCTTAACCCTTTAAAAACCGTATTTCTGTATCGATCTTCATTGCAATAATCTCCCCAATTCATATCGTCTATTTTCTTTAGAATATTTGGATTGATAGCACGTATAAGATCTCGAATTTTATCTTCCGGCATTTTGGATACCTTTTCATAGAAAGTATGTACTTCGCATTTTTTACAATAAACTTCTCTTTCCTCCTCGGTATCCCATTCATCAACACAAAAAATATGGTATTCTTCACATAAAATTAATAGTTTTTCTTTAATCTTATACAAATAATATTCCTCACACCTTGCTATAGAATCATCACTATCCAGAACTTCTTTAATGCAACTAAATTCTATACTTCGTTTATCAGTTTTATTATAATGAACATGTCTTTGAGTAATATGTTTGTCTATCAGACCTTGTAAACACAAAAAAATCATATTACAGAAATTCTGATCTACACATTTCCAAGTTTCTATTCCTATACTTCTCCAATATTCAACAATTTGTTCTTTTATTAAATTATCAATTTCGTTCAACCCACAATATAAATTATGATTCGGATATGTGAACATTTCAATTTTTTTAACATCTTCGTCCTTTATTTCTTTTTCGCACAACTCTATTTCATCCTGTAAATCAATAAGAATCTTGTCCAAAATTTCATCCACATTATCTACAGTGATTTTCCTATTATGAAAATATTTCTCATCATATTCTTTTATCAACTTATTTATATCTGACTTTCTTCCCGGCTTATATATCTTTTCAATCTCTTCTTTTTTATACAAGCTGCCTTTATAACTTACAAGACTGTTTTGCATCCCCCTTATTTGATTACAATTCGTTATTAATTCTTTAACTCTATCATTCCATTCCGTATTTTTATAATCTGTTGGCTTACATACATGTAAATATGCCCTTTCAATAGTTCTCAATCTAGCAACTTTATAATAAAGTTTTGATAAAGCATCCTCATAATCGCTTATGTTCTGTTTGTCCTTTGCTTTTACTTGATGAATAGTTTTATATTGTACACCTTCATCGCTTTTATATAATATCGAAAAATCCTCCAACCACTCCAACTCAACACAATATTTTTGTATTTCATCAATTTTGCTTTTGCTAATCAAATCATTAATTTTTTGTAATACCACAAACAAGGCTATTTTGCCTTGATAATTATAACCACTCCAACTATTAGTTGCATCCCAGTTTTCTTTTTCTAATGCAAAATTTATGCACATGTTATCCCTTCTTTCTTAACTTCCATCCATAACATATGCTTAATTATACCAAATCCACAAATATAAATAAATCATATTTTCCACATATTACCGATATAGTGTTTATTTAAGGGCAGTCTATTTTTGACTGCCCTTCATTATTACCTACAAACTTTCCTCCTTCCCTTTCCTCTTTGAAATATCTGGCTTTTCCGGCATTTTCTTTCCGTATGCCTTCTCCCGCATCTCGGCAAGTTTTTCTTTTACGGAAATGCGCCCTCTAGGGCTGTCCGCTAATATCCTCTCCTTCCTATGCTCCGCTGTCTTTTCCGATACTGCCCGGTTCATCTGCGGCTTAAAAGGCGCATCCGCCACAGCTTCCGCATCACGCCCCGTTTCCTCTGTGTCCAGTTCCTCCTGTTCCCCGTCAATTTCCGGCTCATCGTCCATATCAATCCCATCGCCGCCCTTTTCGTCCATGTTTAACAGGGCATTTAATTCTGTCAGGCGTTCCAGCTTCTCCGCAAGCTCCGCTTCCTGTGCGAATGGCTTTGTGACCTCTACTTTTGCGGTTTCAAGCTGATGCTCCACGTTCTCCAGTTTCTGCGCCACCGTATCCATTCTCCCGGTCATGCCCTCTAAGGCGTTGCTTAACCTCTGTAAATTCCCTAACGGATCAGTGCCGATTTCCACCTCATGGCTGATGCTGCCCTTTAAGTTGACCGTAAATTTGGAAAAAAACGAATCAAAGGAAACACTCATTTTAAATCCCTGATATTCCCCGATTGTGACCGCCATATTCGGCTGTTTTGCGCTCCGGCACATATCAATCAGCGCTGCCCCGGCTTCTTTTTTGTCCGTATATACCCGGTTGCCGATTTTTATGGAAAAGGTGTCTTTATCCGGGAATTTATTCTGTGCGTAGGTCTGAATGTCGGCACGATACCCCGCAAGCCTTTCTTTCATGGCGGCTATCTGTACCGGGTAATGCTTCACGATATTGTCCTCTAAGCGGTACTTCTGGCTGGTGTGGTTCGCTTTTAACAGCTTCAGCTTGGATACCTGAATATCTAAATCCATCTTTTCTTTTATGTAGGGATTGCCCGTTGCCAGAGCCTTCACTTCCGCATAAGTGAGAGCCGCTTCGTCTATGTCCTCACAGCTGCGCACCGGGGATTTACTCGTCATGATCTGACCGATGAATTTCTGCTTGTTTTCGATGAGCTGGTCGGGTAGGTCAGCGGTATTACTACCGCCTTCCCCCCTAAGAACCGTACGTGAGAGTTTCCCCTCATACGGCTCAAGCACTTATAAACCCTGTTGTTCTAACAGAGCCAGCTCATCATTTTCAATCGAGTAGTGTATCTTTCTGTGACAATCGGCATGAAGTAAATAATGTCTTTCCTTGTAGTCTTTGCCTAATGTCGTGTGTATTCGGAAACCTCTTTCAATCGTAATGCGTTCGTTACAGTGAGGGCATATTCCATTCTGCATTTTATACAGTGCATTTATCTTCTTTCTTCCCTTTATCTCACGCATCATTCGCTTCGTGTCTCTTTCCTCGAAATATTCTTCCCATCTGCTGTTAAACGGCGTTGCTTCCGACTTTGTTTTCAGAAATCTCGTGATATGAGTATCTGTCGCATAAATCAGTTTTAATGCAAAACCATCTTCCGTTGTGGCACAGAAAGTCCAGCTTCTTGTACCTATCTGTCTGAAATATCTCTTGGCAATCCACTTTTTACCCTTTTTCGGATGTCTGCGATAGCACCATCTCCAAAGGCTTCTCCATACATCGAAGTCAAATCTTGCAAACGCTTCATGTGATACATTGTATTTCTGATAATTAACCCAACCACGGATTACGGGATTTAACTGTCTGATTAAATCTTCCTGTCGGCATGTTGCGTTACTTTTAATGATTGAACGGACTTTATCCACGATTGCTTTGTAATTCTTTTTAGACGGCTTGGTTAATAACTTATCCTTATACCATCTGATGTTACAACCGAGAAAATCAAAGCCATCTGTGATGTGTGTGATTACCGTCTTTTCCTTAGACAGCTCCAATCCTCTTTCTGCCATAAATTCCTCCACAATCGGCAGTACGCCATTTTCAAGAAGTTCCTTTGTTTCGCCAGTGATAATAAAATCATCTGCATATCTGATAAAATTTACTTTTGGAAAATACGCTTTCCCCTTTATCTTCGTTTTATGGTATTTCGCTTTCAGTTTTGCTTCCAATCCGTCAAGCACCATGTTACAGATAACTGGCGAGATAGCCGAACCTTGCGGACTACCCTGTTTCGTAGGAAACAGTTTTCCAGTTTCGATATATCCGCATTTCAGCCATTTACGCAGGATTTCCTTATCTAATGGAATATTATTTAAAATCCATTCGTGACTAATGTTGTCAAAACATCCCTTGATGTCTCCCTCAAGCACCCATTTTGGCGATTTCGCCTTATTCAGACTTGTAAAGCACTGCTCTATTGCGTCCTGCGTACATCTGCCAATCCTAAAACCATAGGAATTAGGGTCTGCTGTAACTTCCGCAATCGGCTCTAATGCAAATTTATATAATGTCTGCATTGCCCTGTCTTTCATAGTAGGAATACTTAGAGGTCTCTTTTTCCCATTTTTCTTAGGTATATATACCCTTTTTAATGGTTGTGGTTTGTAGTTCTTGCGTTTTAAATCCAGAATTGCTTCGTATTTGGACTTAGGTGTAGACCATAGTACTCCATCTACCCCTGCTGTCCTTTTTCCTCGATTTTCTGTTACCCTTTTTACAGCTAAAGCTCTGGCGTAAAAAGAGTGTGTGAGTAACCACTGCAAGGATTTTACCCTGCCATGTTTACCCTCCTGATGAGCCTTTACGATACGCATTTGTAGTTTTTTAACGTACGCATTGGCTTTGTTCCAATCAATCTTGTCCCATTCCTTTGCGACGTCAGAAGCCGCACACATTTTCATGTCCATTTGCTTTACTCCTTTCAAAAATTCTATAAATTCTCTCGTAATTAAGCACCATGCGGAAGTCTGCTCCCCTTTCGGGTGGGGCAAATTTTGAACCCCTATCCACTTCATTACAAAGTGGCATTCGCTTTTTCCGCAATCCCATACCCGCATTTCCGACAGCTTTCCTTACGGTCTGCCTGCCCAATGGGCAGAAATACGGGCTTATCGTGTTCCACTTAATTAACATGATAGGTTAGGTTCCGCCTCTTCTCCGGCAGTCTTATGTCCGTGTACCCCCATCGCTGGAGAGGGGTATCCAACTGCACACCTTTTGGTTCAAGCCTGTCAGCTACTTTGGCTTGTTTCGCCTTAACGAAGTTTATCAGCGGTTCACATGTGTTAACCATACTATCAAAGCCTGCACCCTAACCGCATTGTAGCTTGCAGTTTCGGTTTTAACCTCACGGTTTAAACCTCCCAGTAGGGTTACTTTTATCACCAGCTTTTGAACAATGCCATTACTGACAGAGCCAATGGTGACGGCTTCAGCCAACGGAATGGCTGGTTTGGTCGGATAGTCCGCCAAACAGTTAAATTAAGCGACTTCACGTCGCACCCATGAGTAGCTGTCGAATGTCCCTTCTGTCACATACCGGAAAATCTTTACCTTATCATTCATGTTGCCCTGCCTTAAAATACGCCCTTCCTGCTGTTCAATGTCGGACGGACGCCAAGGCACATCGAGGTGGTGTAAAGCGATAAGCCTGTCCTGCACATTGGTTCCGGCTCCCATTTTTGCGGTTGAGCCTAACAAAAAACGAACCTGCCCGCTTCTTACCTTTGCGAACAGCTCCGCTTTCCTTGTTTCCGTATTGGCGTCATGGATAAAAGCTATCTCATTCTCCGGCACTCCCTTCGCCATGAGCTTATCCCTGATGTCCTCATATACATTGAATGTCCCATCTCCTTTCGGTGTGGATAAATCGCAGAAGATAAGCTGCGCCGATTTCTGCTCTTTTGTATGCTCCCATATCTCAAACGCCTTATCCACACAGGTTGTGGCTTTGGAATTTTCCTCATCGGGGAGCATATCATTGATGAGCCGCTGGTCTAACGCTAACTTTCTTCCATCGTTGGTTATCTTTAGCATATTATCTCGTGAAGGATCTACCTTACGGTCACGCACTGCCTCCGCCCTGTCCGCAAGGGACTGTACCATGTTCTGCTGGTACTCGCTGGGCTTTAACACGATATTTTCATAATCCGCTTCCGGCACTGGCAGCTTTAACATATCCGGTGTCTGAATGTCAGCGCTCTCTTTAAATAACGCAATCAGTTCCGGAAGGTTGAAGAACTTGGCAAACCTTGTTTTCGCCCGGTATCCAGTCCCTTCCGGTGCAAGCTCAATCGCTGTCTGTGTTTCCCCAAACGATGCCGCCCAACTGTCAAAATGCCCCAATCCAAGACGCTGTAAGGTGTTGTACTGGAGGTAACGCATATTTGTATAAAGCTCCGTCATACTGTTGCTGATTGGCGTACCTGTTGCAAACGTGATTCCCTTCCCTCCGGTCAGTTCAGAGAGAGATTGTCAAGTGTGTTTGTAAACATTTATCAGAAAAGAAATAGAAGATGCTATGTTGACCAAATTAGAAACCCTATCTATTACGTATACGCACGGTGCGTAGGAAATGGGCAGGAATATTAAAAAGAATTCAATGAGAGCAAAATCTCCTACCTCCAAAAAAGATAGGAGATCTTATTCTTTGCTCAAATGCTAATTGTTAATAGTACACTTAGGAAGTGAAGATTGCAAGTCTTGCCTAATATTATCTGGCAAGGACGAATAATCAAGCGTCTCAACATATAACTCTGTCAAACTTGATAGCGATTTCACCACACTTAACTGATTATAGCTTAATAATCCTTGAATGTTTAAATGCTCTATGTTTGTTAGATTTTCAAGAAAGCTAATATCATCAAGCGGAGATTGTTTAGAATCCCAGTCATCCTGTGAATAATCACATGCGTATAGATATAAATACCTTAAATTAGATAACTGTCCAAGTGCGGTTAAATCACAGCCTCCACATCCGTATAATTGCAAATAATCAAGATTTTCCCACTTCCCAAAAACTGACAAGTCATCTAAATATGTTGCTGTGACTGAAATATCTTCCAAATCAAGTCCTTCAAGAACACTCAAGTTGCTTATAGGATTTTCATCAATATATAAACCATACAAATTTTTGCAATTCAAAAGCGGACTCAAATCGCTAATATTATTATCCGATAGTCTGCAATATTCCAAATTAGGTAAATATTCGACAAAAGAAATATCCTGAATGTTTCCATCTGAGAAATCTATAGATGACAAACTCTTGCAAGAAGCCAATACACTAAAATCCGTAATATCTCCAATATTCTCTAAATCCAGTTGCTGTAGATTAGGAAAAAGGCTCATATCCGCTAATGATGACACATGTAGATTTTCATATTCGTCCCAAGACATTCCGTTGTTTGTAAGATTATATTGTCTAATATTTGTAATACTCTCACAATCCACATCAGTGATTGTTTCGAATTCCTTGTTCAATGTCAGACGAACCAATTGCTCAATAATTGGATCAACAAAAGATACTTCAATTGGCGGATAATCGCATACAAACTTAGCCGTTGCAGTATCACTCGGGATTCCATCAACTACACAATATACCTCTAAATCTGTATTTCCACGAGTAATTGTAACTGGTTCATGATATTCGTATGAAATATATGAATTACCCTTTTTCTCAGCTACATATATTTCCGAACCGTTCGGTGCAGATATTTCCACTTCGAACTTTGAATCGTACATACCCTCCGGCTGGTTTATTTCAGGTGTATTAGGAACTTTATTTAAAAATTCTGTGACATTATATGTCTGGGCTAATGTAACTGCCGTTCTAGCATAACTTATGTTCTCACTTTCTTCGCTCATTTGAACATACAAATCATAAATTCTATAGTCTGTCGGTTTAACCCATATTGCTGCAGAAAGGTTAGTGCACGCCATTGAATAATTCTCAAGTGCGATTTGGCATTGTGCAACACCAATTATAGAATTGATGTCCGTTGGATTCTCCGCAATAGCCTCTGAATATTTTGTAAGAGAAGATGTATAATCTCCATTATCGTAGAGCTTTTGCGCTTCTGCATTGATGTCATCAACGCTATCATATGTGATAGCAGTTTCCGGAGTATTGTTTCGACACCCGGAAAGCAATAAGCAGATACAGATGGATATGAATACAATTTTTTTCATAGCGTGTCATCCCCCTCTCGTATGATTTCAGTTGCTGAACCTTCAGAATCTTGTCCATCTATCAAGATTTCTGTTTCTTTAAGGGGCAATTTTAAATCTTTTAAAATCTCCGTCTTGCTACTCGATGATGATTCAATATTTTCGGTGAGAATCTCTGTTTCAGCACCCGCATCAACTGTTGTTCCACTAACCCAAGTGTTAATATCGCTTGATGAAGCATAGCCAGCATTTGGCAAAGCCTCTTTAACAGGATCCATTATTTTGAACCAGGAAAAGAAACTTCCCAAAATACTAAATATAATAACAATAATTCCCGCCACAAACATAAACCAATAGTTACGGGCTATATAGTAACTTGGCCTGTTCAAAATATCAGTATTATCAGTTCTAAGCGACTGAATATATACAAAAAGAAATACCAATCCAGTTATAATCATAAGTGTAGAAATGACTCTCATAAACTTACTCATCATAATCACCTCCCCAAATCAGTTCCACCGATTTGCTTATAATACCCTGCTTCCTGTAGGCCGTTTTCATATATATACGAATCATCTGCACCGCCAGACAACAAGTATTCTTTTCTGGCTTCTGCATAAGAACCAGTATCTTTAATCTTAATAGAGCGAGAATCTTGCTCATCACTTACTGAATATGTAATCAAGTAATTGTTCATCATGGCATTTTGGATTTCCTGATATGTTCTATCAAGTTCAGCAACATTTGTAACCATAATAAACTGTCCGCCAGTCCTAGTTGCAATCATTTGAAGATATTCCTCTTCGCACCCTTGTAAGCCAATTGTGTAAATCGAGATATTATTAGCGATCGCTTCTGTCAAGACACCATCCATAAGTGCTTTAGACTCATCGAAATCCGCCCCATCGGAAAGAAGGATTATAACTCTTGAGCCGCTTGATCCACTTAAAGCATCTATCGCTGTAGATAGTCCAGAAGAAATATATGTTCCACCCCCATCAGAATCCGTAGCTTCAACTAGATTCATGATCAGATATTTTGAATCTGTTAATGCACACTCCAAATTAGCCGAGTTAGAAAATGTCACAAAACTAGCAGAAACATCATCTCCTAACTGAGATATGCAGTCACGAATAGCATTTTTACTATCTGTAATGTTGTTTCCTTGCATACTTCCGCTTATATCTAAAACGATAGATAAACTTAAGTCATTAACTTCTATCGTTTCTACCGAGAAATTTTGAATAGTTTCAAGCGTATCCGTTATCAAAATTGAGTTACTATCAACATTTATATCTGAACGCGACACAGAAATCTCCGCAGTTATTTGAGGATGATTTGAAATATTAACTCTTCGAATAACTATCCCTCCAAATATTTCACGCAAATAAGCCATCACAAATTCTTTAAATGATGAAAAATTCTCATCGTCAAAAACACTTTGATATACGCTCATCATCAGCTTGTCAAATAGGATGCTATATTCATTGCTGGTAGAATTTGATATATAATTTATATAAGCATCCTTGAATGTTTCTATTTCTTTTCCAAGCCACATTGAATCACTAAGTGAATCAGATGTAAAAATCTGGTATATGTATTCCTTCGATTTATCATACTGATTACTCATGAAATACAACCTTGCAAGCTGCAACTCATACCCCAACTGATATTCTGAATTTTCTGCATCTACAGAATTAAGATAATTAATCGCTCTTTTTATGGACTCTTGATTCAATTCTGTCAGTGCCAAGCTGTATTTTGCCTCTAATAGCTGATATTCATCTTTAATCTCATTATCTGTATCATCACCTTCACTGTCATCATTATTCTCTTCCTTTAGCAATGATAGAGATGCAACATTTAGCTCAGATTGCAATTTTGCAGCGTTATTCCATAGTTGAGCATACTCATCATCAGTATCTGACATAACTCTATGGTTGTAGTTTCTTACGTACATATTTGATAAAATCACAGCATCGCGAACACCTATTTCTGTATCGTTTGCAAGCGTATTATATGCATCTTCAAACCTTTTTTCAGAAACTGCAAGTCGCAGTAAAGCAATATCACCCGACAAATCTTCTTTCTCTTCATCACTCAAATGGAATCCCATGAAGCGAACTTTCATTTCAGCTTCCCACTGCTGCATTTCAGATTCCGTGGCATTTATCAATGATAAAGTTGAGACTATAATGTTATCCCGCTCATCCGAACCAACTTCTCGGTTTTCAATGGATGCATCTAAAATTAGCTGTTCCTGCTCCCCTAACACATTATTGTTTCCAGAATTTAGGTATGTCTCCGCCGTTTGATATGCCTCATTTAGGTTGTATGAAAGTGCCCGAATTATGCGACTGTTCAAATCCAAACAGACATCATCAGTAACACCTGATAACGCCTCTAACGATTCACCCAAATAATCCTCTTCAATTAGGCGCGTTGCAATATACAGTTGCCCTCTTTGATCTACAGATTCAGAAGTTGTTTGTGACTGATAGCTTGCAATACCTAATCCCAAACAAGAAAGGACTGTAAATGCAGAAACAATTATAAAAACCTTTTTTGTCCATTTTTTTAGCACGGTTAGTAAAATCAGTATCAAACACTCAATGATAACAAATAAAATTAAAAATATTTTCATCACGCACCTCACCAATTCACATCAGTCTTATATAGTTGATTAGCAATACCTTTAATCGGGCTATAGTCGTCAATCTGGTTGTCATTCTGTATCAGCACCATGAGTTTTGTGCAATCGCCTAAAGAAGAAATGTCTGAAATCCGATTGTTATTTATCCACAGTTCGTTTAAATTTGGCATCTGAGATACGCAGTCAATCTGTGTAACCCCATTATAAGCAATATCCAGATACGTTAATTGCGATAACTTTTCCAATCCACCAATATCGGAAAGCTGATTATTCCATAGACCGAGTGATTCCAACTCAGTGAGTGCAAATAATGGAGAAACATCAGATATTGAATTCCAACCTAACGCCAACATTTTTAATGTAGTCAAACCCGATAATGGCGATATATCGGTTATTCCATCATTGAGCAATGAAAGATTTTCAATGTAGTGTAAATTAGCCAAAGGAGTTAAATCTAATTCTTTTTGATAACCCACTGAAAGAGTTTTCAAAAAAGGAGTATATGTAACAAAATCTAAATTAAAGTCCCCCATTTCTGTATATCTACTTTCATACATGTTGTAATACCCATTGCAGAACGTAGCTGTCATAGGTTCTGATGAAATATTATAGCTGCCAAGCATATACAGCTCTCTTATTTGAGCCATTTCATAATTATATATATCCGAGTCCCAAGATTTATTTAAAATATTATTGCCTATACTATATAGTGTATCTGAATAACTATTGTAATTTCTTGAGGATATGACTTCTGCTGGCTTTGTTATCGTAAAATCCAAACGGATTTCTTCACTCATATAGCCAAGGACGCCAAAGGCCTTAGCCCGAATTACTGTTTCTGGATAAGAAATAACTATCCCATCACTATACAGCTGAGAATCTATTGTTGGCTCATTCCCATCTGTTGTATAACGCACATAAGCATTGTTATATGTGTTTGTCAATAAGAGCAATTGGTAATCATCATATGCGCCAGATGCTATATTAAAAACAGGCGTATCTATATTCATCTCGGCATATAGTGACTTCAACTCCTCTGAATCATAAACATCCATCAGCTGTTCCGTCATTATCTTTGCTGCATCGAGTTCCCCTAAATTTATCTCAATTTCTATTAAACGGATCTGATTATTCAGGTCACCCGGAACTAACTCTGCAAGCTGTTGTCTAATTTCCTGTTCTTTCTTATAATTCATTTGCCTTAAATAAACAGACGCCAATCCTTGCAACGCATCTATATTTTGCGCTTCTTCATCTAATGCACTTTCATATGACACTATAGCTTTATAATAATCACCATCATCTAAATAAATTTCAGCGTCTGCCATATAAGCGTCAAATGTCTTTTGAGGTCTAGTTGCGGTAGTCCCAGTCATTAAAAATGACGCACCAACTGCAATCGCAACAAGGCTCAAAATTAAAGTTCCAAACATCAAGAATTTAATCTTTTTCATAGATACCTCCTGGACTTCATCGATAATCTTCAATTTTTTGCATAAGACTCAAAAAATCTTGATTATTGTATATTTCTGGAAATTTAGTAATAATCACATCGTTTATATATGCATACGCATCATCAATGTCATCATAGTCTATATATAAAGACGCATACGCAATATGCGCATCTGGATTTTCCGGCGACATATCTATAGCCATCAAAACAGCAGCCTGAGCTTCTTCTAAGGTATTCGCGCCAGTCGCTTGTTCTAAGTACGAATAATATTTTTCAATTGATTTCGTCTGGATATTTAAATTAATCGTATAAATAATTGTTGCAACAGCAATTATCAACCCCAGCGTACTTGCAGTAATTACTCTTTGTTTTTTAACGCGCAGAGCAAGCCGTCTCTGCAGTTCATCTATTTTATTTAAGTCCGACAATAGAAGCCTGGTATTTGCATATCTTTTGTCAGGATTAGGTTGTAAACATTTTTTTAATATATGCTCAATAGCACGTGATGTATCTTTTCGTAATTTGCGTGTTGGTCCAAATTCATATGGAGGCTTGTTCGGGTCTTTTCCTGTTATTAAATAATGCATTGTAACAGCAAGTGCATATATGTCCGTTCTTTCATCTAATTTATATCGCTTATTATATTGCTCGGGTGCCGCATAACCTCTTGTCAAAACTGCAACTTCTGCCTTAGCTCCATTCCCCCTATATTCCTGTGCAATTCCTAAGTCAATAATCCGAATTCTTCCTTTTACATCCAGCATAATGTTTGACGGTTTAAAATCCCTATAGACGATAGGTGTCTCCAAACCATGAAGATACTGCAAGGCTGCACATGCCTGTTTAAACCAATCAATAACTTTTGCCTCCTCTATAACACCTTCTTTCTCAATGATTTTCTCTAATGTTACCCCTTCTACATATTCCATGATGATATACAGGAATCCATTTAACTCTATCTTAGAATGAAACTTTGGAAATGCAGGATGGGAAACCTTCTCCATTATTTCGGCCTCGGATAAAAGAATCTTCTTATTTTGTTCTGTTATTAATTGTTCTTTAATAGCCCACTTTGTCTGATTTGAAATATCTATAGAAAGATAAACTGTCCCCATTCCACCATGACCGACAAATTTTATAATTCTATGTTTTTGATTGAAAATCTCATTTTCTGTTAACATAGGAAACACCAATCCTTATAACTATATCTAAATTCCAAAATGTTTATTATATATGTCTAAAACAATCAAAGAAGTATTATCTTTTCCACCCATGTTTAAGGCATCTGACATCAACTTTTTTGCAATATTTTGAGTTGATTTGAATGCTCCCAAACGTCGGTCCAACACCTCATCAGACAACATATCCGACAAACCATCAGAACAAATGAGTAACCTTAGTTTCCTCTTTACCTGTATAATAGGCAGTTGACTTACCCTGTCATATTCTCCATTATTTTTAGGAACTCCAAGACACGCTGTTAATTTTCCCCAATCAGAGCTTCTTCTTGCCTCAAAATATGTATATTGATTTGCTTCTATTTTTTTTCTTGCCATAGTGTGATCTACTGAAATCTGTCTTAAATGACCTCTTTCATATGCATATATACGTGTATCCCCGATATTATAAGCATAAATACAATTCTGTGATATTATAACTATTGCTGCTGTCGTCCCCATGATTGAGCCAATTAACTTTGTCTGCTCTCCTATAGCCTCGTTTGTACTCGCAACATAAGAATCAATTACCCGATTATAATTTTGAGGATTTGATTGACACAGTTCATTATAAAAAGTTGACAAAGTATGTGCGGCGATAGAAGAAGCCTTTTCCCCATTATTTTCTCCACCAATACCATCAAACACAGCAAATACAGCAGGAGCCTCACATTCCCCTACTGCACTATGTATGTCATCCAACCGACCAAACATCATATACTTATTACAGTAAAATAAATTGTCTTCATTATTTTTGCGAACACGTCCTACATCTGAACGGACAGCATAACGAACAAAATTCACACCCATAATTATCAAGAATACTCTGCCCTGTTTTTTACAATCATACATTTACAAACTCTGTCATTCTGTTAATGCCTTTACTGCCAGCAGAAGACTCAATTGTAATTGAATCAACCATAAGCACAACGCGTCCACACTTTATTTGATCTCCATCAGTAAGCTGCTGTGGACTTGCTATCTTTACTTTATTTACCTGAGTTGGATTAGACTTGCTCCGATTTTCTATCATCGGTATACCCGAATCATCTGCATAAATTACACATTGTAGCCTAGAAACGCTTCCTTCATCAATAAATACTTGGCAACTACTTTCTCTGCCAACCTGAATCTCCTCAGATAAAACGAGATTCCAAATTTTATCCGGATCGTCCGTTTTTCGCAAACGGATCATAGTTCCAAAGGAAAGTATTTCTGTAGTGCCGCTGGAAGGTGATACAGCATTTTGTCCATTTTCAAGCACCTTTTTTCTCCACTTCTTAAGCAATACAATAATCAATATCGCAATAATAACTATTGAAATAATTATTGCTCCAATTATCACAGGATTTAACGCTGAGAAACCAAAATCATCCTCAATCTCCGTTTTATTATCAACAGTTTCCTTTTCAGTAACCATTTCAATTTTACTTTCATTTTCAGTTTTCTCTGCTTGTTCTTCGGTCTGCTCTATGGTTTCAGATGTAAAAATAGGCACCTTGAAATCAAACTGTAGTATGTTACTTTCATCTTTTATGTTAAATTGACGTGTTGAGCCATCTAAAACAGTTTCTGGCATTTTTACTCTTATCCATGTAATGCCTTCCAGTTTAAAATCTAAAGATGTAGCCTCAACTCCCGGACGCATGGTTATACAACGCCCACCACTGATTCGGCTCAACGCTGTCAAATTTTTTTCAACAGGATCTTTTTCAGAATCAGAAACAGCGAGAACTTCGACAGGATAAAAACTTTCTTGAAGTTTTAAATACAGCTCCTCCTTAGTTATCCCACTGACCGATTCATCTGCGCCGTCTGTAATAACGATAGTTCTGTAATAGCACGGTGCATCATTGTTTGCTCCAATTATCGGCATGGTATTATAGACAGCATCGTAAATCATTGATTGCTGTCCCTCAAATTTAATCTCTGATACAGCTTTGGATAAATCATAGCGGTCAGAAGTGAAATCTTGCAAAACTGTAATCTCTTCCCCAAATGTAACTATTCTAAGCTGCTCATTACTACTTATAGTTTCTATGTAATTATTCAAATAACCCAATACACTGTCACGCATACCTTTGGGCATAGAGGCTGAAATATCAAGAAGCAACGTTGTACGGATTGTCACATCCTTATCTGTTAAGAGTCCTCCGTCTATAATTTCAGCTGGCTGATTTGAAACATCAACGGTAACCGTGTCTGTATTAATATTACCGGAAATATACAAATCAGCATAATTTTCCCACGTATAGCCTTGAAGCAAAGTATATTCTTCTGCTGCGTAGCAAACTTGCACACAAAACAACAGAGATAAGGCCGAAATTAATAAACTTAGGCATCTCTTAACGGACATCGGATGTAACCTCCATAAAATAAATTTAATTTCAAATTTCAACAACTAAACTCAACCCTTAAATGCACTAGCAAGGCTTGCATCAGTGTCACGAATTGCGTTTGCAGCAGCATCAAGTTCACTTGCTACCCCATCAATTACCTGTGGCAAAGTGTCACGGAGAATCGGATACATATCGTTCTCAAACTGGTTAATAAACGATTGCTGTGCAGCACCTTCCCAACGAGACGACACATCATCAATTTTGCTTTTCAGCTGAGATACCTCCTGATTAATTGCCTCTAAACGCTGACGCAAAAAAGTTGCGGCATCATTCAGCTCCTGCGGGGTCATCATAATTCTTTCGGACATCTTGATTTACTCCTTTCTACTAAATATTGGTTATTAGTCAATACTGTGACGAAGCAACAGTATCAGCTGCTCTAAAAACCTCATCATACTTTCGTGATGCGATTGATAGATTCTTACTCATATAATCGAAAACTATAATATATCGATCCAAGTTTTGAATTAAATCATTCTCAAATTTTGCAAAAAAGAGTTTCCCAGCTTCAGAATCCCAGTCCTTTCGCAGTTGCTCAAAGGATGCCTTAATATCCGTTTTCAGCTTTTCCATCTCTCCTTTTTGCTCAATCAGCGCACGGCTTCCATTTTCGAGAGAGTCCTTATCTATGTATAAATCCATAATACCTAAAAATCACCTCCAAGTTTTAGCGTCGCAATTCTTCAGGCAAAAGTGCATTTAAGATCTGCTCCTCTTCCTTAGCTTCTTCGATCCTTCCCAAAGTCTCTAAAAGAGTAACTTTCATTATCCTTGGTTCTGGGCGATCTGACTGCAGTGATATTACATACTCAATCAATTCTAATGCTTTTTCTAATTGCTCAATATCTCTAAGACACATTGCCCTAAGCAAATAAGCATCCAAATGACCAGGTGATTCTAATGACTGTCTGCGATATTCCTCAATTGCATCCTTATACTTTGACATGGCTTCGTCCGTCCGTCCTAGCATTTTTAATGCAAGTGGCTCAAAATAGCGTGCTGTTTCTTTGTTGTAGCCATCCTTACCTGACTCAAGGATTTTACGGGCATCTGACAATAACTCCTCATATTTTTCCTGTGAAAGATGACAGCTTGCAAGCAAGAATACCACCTCAGTATCAAACTGCCCATTTTTACTTGCTAACTGCTCTGCTTGTTCCAACTCCACAACAGCACTGTCTATATTTTCTTGATTTGCATAAATCTGAGCGCGCTCCATAAAAACTCGACGACGAACAGAGTCATCGACATCATCTCTCTGTTCTATATCTGAGAGAATCTGCAAAGCATCATCTATTCGTTTCTGTTCAATGCGCAAAGTAACTTTATCTAATGCGAAACCAAAGTCTTTTGGGAATAACGACAAAGCTTCGTTCAATATCCTCTCAGCATCCTCAAGCTGTTTCATTTGGACAAGTAAGGTAAATTTGATATGATATCCCTCAAAAACATCCGGATTTGTAAGGATTGTTTCATCAAGTACCTGCATAGCTTCTGGAATATGATTTCCCTGAATCAGTAACCTTGCTTTACGAATCCGGATGTCAGGCCGTAAAGCATCTCTTTGTATTGCTTTGGAATAATTACGAAGTGCCATATCTGGGTCACCCTGCTCTTCATACAAAAGCCCCATGCTATAGTAGAGTTGAGCATCATCATACCCATTTGCAATCGCCTTATTATAATTTTCGATACCAGAAGCAGTATCTCCTTGAAGTAATTCGATACTTCCCAAATGGAAGTAAGCAAGTCCTGACTTGCGATTCACTTTTAGAGCCTTTTCAAATTGTTTTTTTGCATCATCAAGACGGTCCAAATTTGCATAAGCAATACCTTTAGATAGATAAACCTCAATATTCATTGGATCGTCTTTTTCTGCTTTGTCATAATAGCCTAGAGCCTCTTCGTTTTTTCCCTGCCCAGCTAAAACACTACCCTGTGTAAGATATTCCTGTGCTTCCAGTTTACTCATATGATCCCTCCTCTTATTTTTCTATAACAGAATGACAACAATTGCTGCCAGCAGAATAAGTATGATACCGATTGACATACCAGACCAAAAAAGAATATTTTTCATTTGGAAATAATCATGTATCGACTGCTCATCATTTATTAACAGCATTAATCCAAATTTATGTTGATATATTACTGATACTGATTTATTAAGATCGTCTCCGCTTAAACTATAATCCGACCATTCTGCAGCCAATTCCAATAATTTTTCATTTATCCGGAGTACAACTACAGGAACATATCCTTTCCCATTTTCGAGATAATCCGTATAGTTATTTCCTAAGTGTATCGTAGATGAATAGTGCCTAAACGATACTAAAGTTCCTGTACTCTTAGTGGCATTTCTAATGTTTAAAACCAAATATTTAAAGCGCAACCACGCAATAAATATGAACAAAGTACCCACCGATATTAATAATATAGCAAATAAAAATTTAAACTCACTTGGCATAAATAGTCATTCCTTTAACTCATACAGCAGCACTCACATTAAAATAAGGATACCTAAATGCTGTATTTATGTTAAACTGCATCTTAGGCAGGACATAAGTATTCTGATTAACAATGGGACAAATATTAACTACCGGAACTATGGGATTAACTATTTCCACGTTAGAATATCCTTGCAAACTATCCCAGTTAGTTACTCCAGTAGCTTTAGCTGATGTATCTAATGTTATCTTAGGCGGTAGCCATCCAGTAACTGCTGTTTTTATGTTCTGAATCTTACCTATTAAGCCACTGCTCGGATCAAGGATAGTTTTTAATTCTCCACTTGGTTCTAAGCCTATAAGAAGTTTACCAATTCCTATATCATCTATAGGAATTCTTATTCCCTCAACTATCTTCGAAAAATTGGTTTTTTCAAACTTTGAATAAATCGTTCCATCTTTGTATTCTTTAATATTTATTTTTTCTTGTTGGAAAACGGAATTATCCAATCCTATAGCCAAACGTTTAAACATAAATTCGGTAAAATTCATATCTCCTTCATTTATAGCATCAAAATCACTAACTATGCCGTTTACCGCTTTAGATAGTTTACCAATAGTTTTTATCTTGTCATTCAAATTAAATTCAGAAAGACGTGATAGGTTTTTCACATTCAAATCACCTAAAATCATGTCTTTTCCGTTTATTTTTGAGGTAATACTCTTTAATCCATTCCAAAGAGAAGGTTTGCCTGTTGCAAAAGTTCCATCTGCATTTCTTGGCTGGCATATTGCTTTAAATGTCTTTTTAATGCTGAATCCCTTTAAATCCTTCCAAGTTTGATTGATACCATTCACTATAGATATTACACCGCATACAGCTTCTGTCACATCAAGGCTAGTAGCTGTAATATTTGTTCCCCTATTCCATTCCTTATTATGGTAGTTTGTATCTCTTAACACATCTGAAAGTTTGTCCTGCCCTGCATATATTTTAGCCTGCCCAGGATGGCCACCTGTTGCTGCCTGATAAGCTTGAATTGATGTGACCATATTTGTAACTGAATTTATATAACCAATTACTGCACTAATTATTCCAGCCACACCCACTATTATAGCGAGTAAAGTCCCACCAGTAAATGTAAATGCAACAACGACTGCCACAACAGCTAGCACGGTACCTACAACACTTAATACTATTCCTACCAGTTCCTTGCCACCCTCACACTTATACCAATAGCGTATTTCATTTTTCAAGTCATTAATGCCTTTTCCTATCTCTTCACCACTGCGGATTAAAGTTCCGAGTATAGGAACCCTTTTCATGTCTGATAAAAACGATGTCAGATACAGTTGAGCATTTGATGGACGTAATTCTGCGTGTTTTGAAAATAAATTTTTTTGATTTGACTCGATTGTGGTTTTAACATCCGAATCAACACGCTTTGCTGTACGCAAAAGCTCATTGATTTTCTGAGACAAATTCCTTGCATTGGAGGATTTTGTGCGTAAATCCCTGATTTTGCTGTTAATATAATAATCAGCTGTATTAAGAGCAGATGACATACCGCCCTCAACGCTATACATTTTGGATTGGACTTTTCTGGACAAGCTGTCACAATAATCATCTAATTCGTCTGCCAGTTTATTTATATTGGATATGGCACGAGATAAATCTCCATAATACAATGATAGTCTCATACAAATACCTCCCCTTTAAAATTCTATGCAAAAGCGTCAGCTTGCACTTTCAAACTATATTTTCCGTGAACCATACAATGAAGTTCTACCGCATAACTTGCGAATATCCTTTATTTAAGGCTTCTTAGCAAGCTACGAAGGCGACTAATTTCCCTTTCAGCAGCATTCAATTCATTCTGTAATTGTGTAATCTTTTGTGCGCATATATTAATTTCTGTTTGCAAGGAAGAATTTGCCTGGGATAAATTAACATCCCCACCCACTGCGGCTTCCATACGTCCCACAAAAATAACATCCATAGGACCTTCTTTTTCTGGATAGTCAATAGAACGGTCAATGCTATCGTTCGCTTTTGTGATTTTACTATTTACATCGCTGGACGAATTCTGAGCAACCGATGATAATGAACTTTTTACAGACTCAACATCCTTTTTGCGTTTCCTCCATTTTTTTAATTCATTACGCAATCGGGTAGCTTCTCTTTCCCAATATCGTATTTGACTTAATATACTCTCGTAATCTCCCATTTCAGCCTCCTACGATTCAAAACTTTTAGAAAGCGAGTTGTCAGTCTTCATATATTCAGAATGAGCATTGGTCAATGCATCTCTCAAATCATACATGATGCCAGCAATATCCTTTAGATTAAGTTGTACTTGCTTACAATCCTTTTCGAACGCATCATGTCCTACTCCATCCCAACGTGCCAACACCTGTCCTGTAATTTGATCCACAGAACTGACAATGCCTTCATAGCGCTTAATATATCCATTAAAAGCTAAAATCGTTTCATTGAAATTGATTGTATCCAAATGGTTAACTTGTCCTGATGAATTAGATTTAGCCATAGCTTCTACCTCACTCTATCTGCCTTGATAATTTTAATCTTTTCAAGTCCTTCTCTAACATCATATATATAGCCATCGCCCAACTGGAGCGGCTTCTTAAACTGACGCATATCATTTGGGGTAAATTTCCCAGAGCCAAACAGCTTGATATTTGCAAGATCATCAAGCAGAACATATCTACCAAGTTCTCGGGTTAATTTGACCATTTCAGGTGCAGAGTAATCTGCATTATTTTCGAGGTTTGAAAAAATAATGCAAATCTTGAGTTGTTTAGCATCAACAAGCAATTTCTTTAAAAGATCGCTTGATGTTTTTGAGATAACACCAGCAGAAAACACCTGTAAATTCTGAATGACGCACAACAACAAAGGCAGTTGCCCAAAATCACCCCCGCTGCGCATAATATCCATCCGTTCTTTAGCCTTATCCGCAAAAAGCTGAATGATATTTTCTAAGTCAGTACAATCCACGCTGATTTGTTCAACATAGCCAAACGTCTCAAATTCTTCTAGTTGCCGAGCATAATCATCTATCAAATAGGCTTCGCAAGGCAGATTGAACACGTTCTGTTGAATATGTTCCAAAACAATGCGTAAGAGATTACTCTTACCAAAATGATCTTTTCCTAAAATGCCAAATGAACCAATTGTTGCAAGATCCAATGTTGCCGTTTCTATATTTTCATATGTAAGACCAATCGGAAGTACATATGATTCATATGACTCGCTAGATGTATTCCAGTAATCCCTGCTCAGGATATTCGGAATCTCAGGTACAGGTTTAGCCGTAACACCCACATATTTGCTATTTATTGCTGTTATAAACGACTTAATCTGTTCAGAACGTTTTCCTTCAGTCCTCATTATTTCATCTGGATTACTTGACACAATCCCATCAAACGGCAAAACTGCTTGAAATTCGTAAACTGTCTTCTGAACAGAAATCAAACCACGTCCTTGGATATTTTGAGGGCGAATAGGACAACGATCAAAAATGTTGTTGTATTCACTACTTTCTGTACAGTTAAATGCAATACGGGTAGAGAAATTACTCATATATCTATAGCTTAGTCCAGCCGTCTGTTTAGCCGTAACTATTAATGTAATGCCTAGCGCTACACCTTCACGGCAGAGATTCAGCAATTCATCCTCATATTCCTGATGTGTCTCCTTAAATGCAGAAAGATTGTCAATGAAAATCATAATGCGAGGAATCTCAATCGCAGTTTCTGCTTCAAGATATGTCTCGTATGAACCGATTCCTAATTTTGAAAAGATTTCTTTTCTGCTTTCAATTTCCTCACGTATCATCTTGAAGAAATTCTTCATTCGCTCATCGTCTGCATCTGTTAACACACCACCAACATGATTAAGTTTCTCATATATTTTTAGAATTTTAGATCCAAAATCCAAGATGTACACAAATGCTTGCTTGGGAGAATAGCGTTCAGCAATCCTCCTCAGCATTGTTTGTAGCAACAAAGTTTTCCCTGTCTGGGACGCCCCAATTACCATCACATTTCCTCCAGACAAGTCCAAAAGAACATCGGGCTGGACTTGATTGCTTGGATCATCATAAACACCAATTTTCATAATGAGACGATCTTCATCACGGCAACCAGCAGTTTCGTAGTCAATAATTTCAGGAAGCGGTGGCATACAAATACTAGGAAGCGTATCAATGCCATTTTCTCTACAATAATTATCAACATAGTCAACCAATGCCTTCAACTGGGTTAATTTTGTCCCATCATCGGAATGCGATGCCTTTCTTTCATAAACTACAGTACGCTTTCCAGTAAAAGAGACCTCTGATATTTTAAATTCGCGTGTGTTTCCATTTTGATCACTTTGAGCCGAGGCTCCACTATATGCAGATTGGAACAAGGTAAAAATCTCATTGTTTCCCACCTGTAAATAGGCGCGTCCTGGTTCCCTGATTTCCGAGGCTAAAGGAGAACGAAGCACTTCCATACTGTCCTCTCTTGTTGCCACTTTCAAACAAAGCTTAAAACGCGAATTACTCCAAATTTGTTCATTGACTTGACCAGCTGGTTTCTGAGTAGCCAAAATCAAATGAATGCCAAGACTACGCCCAACACGGGCAGTACTGATAAGCTCCTTCATAAACTCAGGCTGTTCTGCTTTCAATTCGGCAAACTCATCAACAATAAGAATTAGATGAGGTAGTGCAACGGATGCTTCCCCTCTGCGAAATTTTCCAATATACTGATCAATATGGTTTACTCCGCATTGGGAAAACAATCTCTTCCTCTTTTCAAGTTCTGCACGTATAGAAAGGAGAGAACGGTTAATCTCATGGCTATCAATATCTGTTATTTTGCCAACCAAATGCGGAAGATTTTCAAACTGGTTTGCCATCCCTCCTCCTTTGAAATCTATGATGACAAACGCCACTTCATATGGATGAAATTTTACAGCGACTGAAAGAATATACGACTGCATAATTTCACTTTTTCCGGAACCGGTTGTTCCAGCTACCAATCCATGCGGTCCAGATGCTTTTTCATGTAAATCCAAATAAATCTTGCTACCCTTTGTATCAATTCCTAATGGAGCAGCCAATGAACGCTGAACATTTGATTTTTTCCATTCTGCAGCAAGATCCAAATCTTCTGGGGAATAGATGTTCAACAAATCAAACAAAGTAATATTAGATGTTAGTCTAGATGACAATGCTATCTGCTCACAATAAACCGGAGCCAGTCTCTCTGCCACAAATTTTATGCTCTCATCATTAATGTGTTCCCATGAAAACTGGCGTGAGAAGGCTTTGTCTTTGGATAAATATACAGTTCCTTTGTTCTCTTCAAGAAAAACAATTTCCTTGCATTCTTTCGGAAGGTTTTCCTTATATCTCTTAAAAAACACAAAACTCATTCCGATATCTTCTAAATGAGTCATAAACTGAGAAAGAGGATGGGTTTTGATTTCATATTCTTCCAGAGCAAAAACGACATAATATGGAATAAGGTTCGTTTCCTCGTCCTTGTTATGGAAAAGCCTTTCCGTCATGATTGCATACAAAGTTTCAAATATCTCATCACGGCTCTCATCATTACATACGATTCCCCTGCAATCGCCACCGGATGTGCTTATGTGCGGCATCCATTTTATCCATTCGTACTTTTCTTCTTCACCACATGGAATCAAAACCACAACCTTGACATCTTCGTAACTATGTTCTACGCATATATCAAGCAACAGGCTTTTAAAGAAATCATACCTCTCATTCTCTGAGCCAACTACTCCAACAACACCAGATTGGCACAAATGTAATAAAACCGGAGCATTTTTCAAATTCGCATATTCCTTGCATATTTGCTCTGGTATAAGCATCAATTCGTTATCAATTTTTATATGTTCCTCTTGTCTTGAAACCACTTCCCTTATTGCCGGAATAGCACCTAATCCCGCACGTACATACAGAAAATCATCATCTTTTGTGGAACGTTCAAAAATTCTACCAGAAAATGTTTTTACCAAATCACGCATATGTTCTGAAGACGGATAGACATCAGTCAATGCAATCTGTTCTGCCTGTCGCTCCCTTTCAATCTCGTTCCTTTTGTTCTCTATATATGCTCTATAATCCTTCTCCCATTCCTCTAAAGATTTTTTATATCCATTCCTATTATGTACGAAGCTGATGACAGATGTGAAGATGCCAGCTGCCATTGTCGCAAGGCTAAATATGAGAAACGATGGATTTCCATTTCCAAGGCCTTGAATAATGCCACTACGAGTAACTACTGTAACCGCAATCATCAAAAGTGCTGGAGAAAGTTGAAGAACTAAATTGTCCCGAGGCTTTTCAGGCTTTTGAGGAGGATTCAGAATCTCTATTGGCGTTTTGTCAAATGCGTAAAGCATCCGCGGACTACGGTTCAATTTTGGATAATTAAAAGCAGGCGTTTCATCACGGAGCGGCTGTGCAGAAACACTATTAAATGCAATATCATCTCGCAAAGCAGTATAAAGGACACCATTTTTTAGATAAAAAACATAATCGGCCACACTAATAAAATCATACTCTGTAACAGTGGTTACATCAAAGATGCGATTTCCATTTAAAGTTGCACTTTTTTGTGCACTTGTAGGATCTAATTGAAATTCTCCATTCCTATTACGAATCAATATTATAGTTTCTGATCCGATATATTTGCTACTCAGAAGTATCTGCGCTCCCTTTGAGTTCCCAATAATCAATTTATTAAGAGGACGAATATCTACAATCGTATCAAACGACAAATTGCTTAGAACAATGTCATATAAGAATGAAATGCTGAGAATATACTCATTATTCTTGACATCAAAAACCTTCAAAAATGCTCCGTGTTGAATTGGGGCATCCTGCAGAACCTTATTTTCTGAAGAGGATATATATAACAACTCATTGCATTGAATATGCCATTGATTTCCAACTAACTGTAGAGATAATGCAATCGGAATACTAAAGTTTTCCCTTTTTAAGCGAATGTCAGAATCCGGAGTAGTTCCGATTTTAAGGCACAAAACATCTGAGGAAACACGAGCTTCCTTAAAGACATTTTTATTTTGAATTGTAAGTCTGTATTTTTCCTCGTTCATCTGATTACCTCGTTATATTGATAATGCTTCCGTTTCTAATACCAAACTCTCGTAGCGTACTATCACCTTTTAACAGTGCTATGGGACGTTCTGTACGCAAGTAGTAATGCTCAAAACTTTCCTCTGTTGATGGAAGATAAAGTTCAAATAGTGCAAAGCATAACTCATTAGCAGAAATATCTAATGGAACTTCTAAATCATGGGAAATATTCCGTTTTATAAAGTTAACAGTAATAATCACCTTGTCTTGATCCATAGTTATCTCCCTCAACAAAAAAAGATTATTTTTCCATAAATTTGCACATAATTCTACTAAAACCATATATTGAATCTTCGTAGAGTGTCATACTATGCGAAGGTCTTTTAAGTTCAAAAGTTAATTAAATATGTTAAAAGTATACAAAAAGTCGTTTTTTTTGTCAAGTTATCTTAATAAAAAACAACAAAAAAAAGAAATAAATACTTTTTTATTTCAATCTGATGGGTTTAAGCCGTCAAAATCATAGTCAAAAAGGAGTAATAAATCGATGTCCAAACGTGGAGAGAATATTTACAAAAGGAAAGATGGCAGATGGGAGGGAAGATATATAAAGGCTTATGATGGTAAAAAGCCAAAATATGGATATGTTTACGCAAAAACTTATAAATCTGTGAAAGAGAAACTTATAGTTGCAAGGGAAGCTGCTCATAATATTTTATATGCGCAACCAGCAAAAGATAATTCTGAGGATTTTTTGTTTGAAAATATTGCTTTATCATGGCTTGGATCAATAAGGCCGAAGATAAAAAAATCCACCTTAGTAAAATATACAAATTCATTAAACAGTTACATCATACCAAGTTTTGGAAATTACCCTATTCAAGACATAAGCAGAACCGATGTTGAATCTTTTTGCAGTGAATTATTAGTATCTGGTGGAAAAAAAGGAAATGGACTGGCACCAAAAACTGTTAGCGATATTTTTTCCGTCATAAAAAATTTATTTGAGTATGCAGAGGATTGTAAAGAATTACAGGTAGCAAATATAAGAAATATAATTATCAAACAAACCGCAAAAACAATGAGGGTACTGTCCATGCTAGAGCAAGAAAGGTTGGATGTATTTCTTAGAAGTAATGTCTCATACTCAAATCTCTCGATTTTGTTATCATTGTACACTGGCATAAGAATTGGAGAGCTATGCGCATTAAAATGGGGAGATATTGATTTTGAGAATCAATGTTTAATAATAAACAAGACGTTACAAAGGATTCAAAATATAGAGGCAGATTTATCAGAACCCAAAACAATACTTATAATAACAACACCCAAAAGTATTTGCTCAATAAGAAAAATACCGCTTCCAACTGATATTTATAAATTGATTTTGGAATATAAATGTGGTCAAGATAAATATTTCACAACAGGAACTGAACATTACATTGAACCAAGAACCATGGAAAATCGTTTTAATGCAGTTTTAAAAAGATGTAATATAAACAAATCTAATTTTCACGCTCTCAGACATACCTTTGCAACAAGATGTATAGAATTAGGCTTTGATACTAAAAGTCTTAGTGAAATTCTAGGACATGCTAACGTAAATATTACTCTAAATAGATATGTACACCCATCAATGGAAGTAAAGAAAAAAAATATGAATATGTTATCTGATTTATTTGCCGTCAAATAAATCCGTCAAAAGGTCACCAATGACTGATTTTATAAGCACTAGTGACCGCTTTTCGCAGAGTATGACACTCTGCGAAAATACACAATATACAATTTTAAGCATATGGCAGATGCAATAAATGACATCTGCCCATTCTATGTTATCTCGCCCCTCTATCTTTCTGCCTTACCTGATAATCCCTGTTCGCTTCTCTTTCTTTCACTATCTGCTCTTTCTGACTCAGCCGCTCTTTAATACTCATGGGATTCATCACTTTCCCTCCGTAAGTTTTCTCCCACTCTGCACGAACTGTCTTATAATCAAGATACTCTCTCTTGGCTGCATTGAATTCCTTATAAAACATATGCACAGAGTCAAATTTATGTTCTTTCACGATAGATGAAAGCCGCTTTTTCATTTGTGAAATCTGTGGTTCAATCCTGTCAATCTCCTGTTGTAGCACCTTACGTCTGCCACCCTTGAAAATACCTGTACATTCACATAATTCCTTTTTCATTTTATCATACTTTTTCTCACGTTCTAAAATTGCTTTGTTCTGAGCTTTAAGTCTGCTGTCAATTTCTTTTAGGCGAAGATATTTACCTGCAAGCACGGAAGGCTTTGGCTGCGGCGACCTTTCCAGCCGGACTGGCGGCTTATCTTTTGCATGGATATAACATTCCGTTTCTTCCAGCGTTTCCTTTGCGGCATCAGCAGCTTTGCCGATAACTTTTTCCGCAAAATCCTTTGCCTTCTGCATAACTTTTGCAATCAGACACTCTAATAACAAAATCGCCGCCCTGACTATATCCCCGAACAGTTCCGGCTTATTGCCGTTCTGCTCCACGGATTCCTTTACCCTATCTGTAATCTCTGTTTTCTTCAACTCTAAAATTTCCGCTTCGGGTACGCCGCTTATAATCGCACGGTCAACAGCCCTGTTCCATTCCATGCGGATTTCATTGTCTGCCTTTATTTCTTCCGCTTTCGGATTGTTTTTGCCGACCTTCTTTGTCGCAAGGTACGGACCGTTTTTATCAAAAATGCTGAGCCTGTCCTTATCATCAAGCACCATCTGGTTGATCAGATCCGTATAAAATACTTTTCCCTCCTCCATAACCACATCAAAGATACGGGTGTCACGAAGGTTCAGGGAATCTTCTAAAATCCTGTATGCGTTTGCCCTGCCTGTTCCGTAGGTCATGTTGACAAGGACATTTCCCCTGTCCGCATTTTTCCCTTTCACGTTCCACTGCCCGGTCACATTGGAAAACTGTACGCCCATCGTCTTACGGTCAAACAGGTACTCCGGCGTTTCAAAGGTTTCACGCATGAAGTCCTCAATATATTTTGTGGAAATCCATGTAGCGCCGATACGCACCTCAATCTCCGATGCGTCAAGCTCCTTCGGCTGTACACTTTCCAGAGAGGATACGTTAATGGCGTATTCCGGGTGGTTCTCCGCAAAGGTTCTCGCCACTGACAGCTTCTCCCTCACGTTCCCGCTTAAATACTCGTCTGCGGTTTCCCATTCCTCTGTGACCGGGTTCTGGAAGATTACCCCGGCAAGCTCCTTTGTGATTTCTTCCTCACTTTTATCCGCAAGCTGTGACATATAGGCTAAGTCCACGCCTGCCTTTTCGCTGAGGGATACCGCCAGCGCTTCACTGGCTGTGTCCACGCTCGTCACAACTTCCTGTTTTTTAATGGTTCGTTTTGTGAACATATCCGCCTTGCCGATGAAGTTCCCCTCATCGTCCAGCCTTTCAAGGGAACATAACAGGCAGTAGCTGGAATCCTGATTGAACGCCCTTTTGTTGGTCTGTGAGCTGATAAGACCGAATTTCTTGGAGAAATCATCGTAGAGTCGGTTTAACTCCGCCTGCTTGTTTTTAATCATATCTTCCGGGTATTCGTTTAACTGGAAGTTTATCAGTTCCTGCGTACAGTCCCGGATTGCCACCATGCCTTTCATTCTCTGCTCCGCCTTTTCCGACACGTCCACAGGCTTCATAATGGAATTTTCCCGGTAATACACCGTATCGTCCACAACCGTATAGCTGTAATTCTTCACGTCCGGATCGGCGGGTATGTTCTCCTTTGCCAGTTCATCGTCAATCTCGTTAAAATCAGCCTGCTCAATGCTGCCCTCCACATGGGAAAGCGCATATTTAAGCTGCGCCGACAGGGGAAGGGAAGTGTCCGGCAGACAGGCGCTTTCCATGCCATGCGCCCCGGAAACCATCTCCATTCTGCCGAGTATCATCTCCGGGTGGTCTGCGAAATACTGGTTCATCACGATACCGTCTTTTTCCGCCAGATGCACCCAGTCCGGCTCTATATCCATTACCCGGTCACGCTTCTTTAAGAACAGAATGTCCGAAGTGACCTCCGTACCCGCATTTTCCTTAAACGCTGTGTTCGGGAGCCTGACCGCCCCTAGAAGCTCTGCCCGCTGTGCAAGGTATTTCCGCACTTCCGGGTTTTTCTTATCCATTGTCCCCTTTGAAGTGACAAAGGCAACAATGCCGCCCGGTCTGACCTTATCCAGTGTCTTTGCAAAGAAATAATCGTGTATCAGGAAGTTGTGCCTGTCATACTGCCTGTCAGACACTTTATATTGACCGAAAGGCACATTCCCCACCGCCACGTCAAAAAAGTCATTGGGATAACTGGTGTTCTCAAAGCCTGTGATTTTAATATCCGCATGAGGGTAAAGCTGTTTTGCGATGCGCCCGGTAATCCCGTCAAGCTCCGCCCCGTACAGCCTGCTTCCCTGCATTTCCTCCGGCAGACAGCCATAGAAATTCCCAATGCCTGCGGCGGGATCTAACATATTCCCTTTGGTAAATCCCATCCTGCCCACTGCGTCATAGATTGCCCGAATGATGACAGGGCTTGTATAATGGGCATTTAACGTGCTTTCCCTTGCGGAAGCGTATTCCTCCGGGGATAACAGGCTCTTTAATTCCTGATACTCATTCGCCCAATTTGACTTGGAAGAATCAAAGGCATCGGCAAGACCGCCCCACCCTACATATTTTGCTAAAATCTCCTGTTCCTCCGGCGTTGCAGTGCGGCGTTCATTCTCAATCTTTTCAAGGGTTCGTATGGCTTCCACGTTCTGCCGGAATTTCTCTTTCGGCGCAAAGCCTTTTCCAGTGTTTTCTGCTTCGTTATAGGAAATCCGGTAATTGGCTGCTCCCGATTTGTCTATCTCCGGTGCTTTCTCTGATGCTTTCCCCGGCTCTCCCGTCTTTTCCCCGGTCAGCGTTTCCACATCTCGCATGACCTGCTGGATAAACGGATCGTTCTCTAAAGCATTTTCATCTGCAAGCTGCCCTTCTACAATGCCCGCTTTTTCCAGCCGTTCCCGTACTGCCTGTGTGTCAATATCGGGGAAATCATCTTCTTTTTCAGAAATATCTTTTATTCCTAAAACAGCTTCCGGCTGTCCTGTTTTTTCTGTAACATTTCCCGGCTCCGGTTCAATATCCCCTGTTTCTTCCTTCCCCGGTTCTTCTGTCCGGTTTTCCGGCTCTGCATCCGGGAAATATTCTTCTTTCTTTTCCCCCGCCTGCCCTGCTTCAGAAACTTCCGCAGCGTGTTCCTCTCTCTGCTGTCCCGGCTCATTCCCGTAACGTGCCGCATACTTTTGTGCCTCCTTCAGCAGCGCATCCATCTCCACCGCTTTCTGCGCATTGCCGCTTAATGACTGCATCAGGACATAATCGGCGGCTTCTAAAAACAAGGCGTCATAAACCGCCTTTCCCTCTAACCGCCTGTCAGCGTCCTCTATGGCAACCGCCCCGGTATCCTCGTTCCAGCCGACCACATCTTTCATGGACAGCGCACCGCAGATTTTTACCACTGCGGACATCTCCGCAAGCCTTTCCATAAGCGCCTTTTCACTGTCACCTGTTTTATGTTCCGGTTCGGGATTTTGCGCTTTTTGCCCGGAAGTGTCTGTTTCCCGTTCCGGTACAGCCGCTTTTTCCGGCTCCCTGTCACGCTCTATGTACCGCCTTGTCTGGTTGGTAAAACCGTCCAGCACAGCCGGGTGGGAAGTGACGATATAATCCCTTGTTTGCCAGTCAGTGGAAGGCATAAGGCTTTTCGCCCACTCCTTATTGTCAGGAGAAAACCGCCCGTCATGGGATAAGTGCATGATTGTATTGGCAAGCACAACCTCCACCCATTCCTTTCCATACTGCCTGATAACACTCTCGGCAGTATCCCCCGGAAGGGTATAACCGTCAAATTTCTCCGCAATCGCCTGTTCTATGGCATCCCTGCACTCCACCCGGATACCATGCTCCAGCTTTTCCTGCTCCCGGCGCATGGCTTCCTCCGCCTGCTCTTTTTTGAACTGTGCATAGGCTTCCTTGCCCTTTGGCGTAAGGTATTTATCCGCATTTACAAGCTCCCTGATGCGCTTCTCCACCACATTCCATGTTAAAAGCACTTTTGCGTATGGATCGCCTATCCTGCCTTTCTCCAGTTTGATTCCTTTGGAATCGTGCCATTCATCACTCCGGTCTGAACCGATTAAGGCTGGCGAACCGCCGCCTGTACCGTATTCATTTTTAAGGAAGGCAATATTTTCTTTTTTATCATGCCCCTCCATAAAATACTCATAGATGCGGAAATGCCCCTGATGATAGCCGCTTCCGCCTGTCAGACGGGTGTCTATCTCGTCCTGTGTAATAAAATCCTCATGCAGCAAATCCACACTGTCCTGTGCCGGGTATTCTTTTTTCTCCACGCTTAAATCTGCAATCTCCATAAGCAGATGCTCCGGGCTTTTCACATACCGCCATTTTATCTGCTTTTCCCCGGCTTCAAGCTGCTCTTTGGCATGGGAAAGCGCCCCAGCGATAGTGTCCCGCCCCTCCTGTGTGGATAAAAGCTCGCAGAGGTTTGTGATGCTCTCTGGATAATTATAATTTTCAATCGGTATGCCCTCCGGTGTTTCCCCGATACCGTCCCGGAAGAAATTAAAAAGGTCATTCGACACCCGCTGGCGTTCCACCGCATCCACAAGGAACACTTGTTTCCCTGTCCACCAGCATTGCAAGGGTGGGTGTCTGCACCCTGCCCACCTTCAGGACTTTTCCGCCATACAGGACGGTAAACAGCCTTGTACCGTTGATGCCCACAAGCCAGTCCGCTTCCTGCCTGCACAGTGCGGAATGGTACAGGTTATCGTAATCGCTCCCCGGCTGTAAATTCTCAAACCCCTCACGAATGGCGCTTTCCTCCATTGAGGAAATCCACAGGCGTTTGATCGGCTTGTCACAGCCCGCCATTTCATACACCAGACGGAAGATAAGCTCGCCCTCCCGTCCGGCGTCTGTTGGATAGTTGGAATAGGTGACTTAGAAAATATCCATTATTCAAGGGTTTCCAGTGCCCCTATGAACTTGTAATGGATAGTAAGTCGTTGAATTTTCTGCCCGTCAACTTCTACGGGTTCAGAAACAAGAATTTTTTCTATAAGTTGGTTGATTATCTTAAAATTGAGTTCCGTTATTCCTGCATAACCGCTTATCTGCTCTGCAAAATGCTCAATGGAAGATAACTGTTCTTTGTCCGCTATGGCACTTTTTTCAAGTTCCTTTATCTTGGCTGTCAGTTCTTCCTGCTCGCTGTCAAATCGTGCCGACAGCATTTGGAAACGCTTTTCTGTTATCAGTTCCCTTGTCAAGTCCTCATACAGTTTGGCATACAGGTTTTCTATTTCCGACACTCGCTGTTTACATTGCCTTAGTTCCTTTTTCTGCTGTTCCTTATCCGCTGACAGTTGGAGATTAAGACGCTCGGCAATCTCCGTTACCATAGCTTTCCTGTCCGCCAGTGCCTGTCCTGCGTGTTTCTGAATGTCTGCAAGCACAACTTCGTGAACCGTCCTCGCCTCAATGGTGTGTGATGAACAACCCTCTTTCCCAAACTTGCGGTACTTGGTACAGCAGTAGAAAGTCTTGTCCAGTACGTTGTTACGCTTTCTTTTCTGCTCGACTTTGGCAAGCATGGCACTCCCACAATCGGCGCATTTGATAACCCCTCGGAAAATGTTGTCATATCCGCTTGAACTTTCCCCGATAACGGGCGGTCTGCTCTCCAAAATCTTCTGTACGGTGTTCCAACGGCTCTGCTCGATAATCGGTTCATGTGTGCCATAGATAACTTCACGCTCCGCATACGGGATATACTGTCTTTTCTTGGAACGCATGGTCTTGGTCGGTCTTTCCGCTACGGTAAGGTTTCCTGCATAAACGGGGTCATGCAATATCTTGCTGACATAGGCGGTGTCCCAGTCATACATCTTTTCCTCATCAGTGTACCGCTCAAACATTTCTTTTTTGTAGAAACTCGGCTTTATGACCTTTGCCTTGCGCAAGCGGTTACAGATAGTGTGAAGCCCCACGCCCTCCTCGGCGATTGAGAAAATCAGTTCCACAATGGGGGCGGTCACTTCATCAATGACAAGGTGGTTATGGTCTTTCTCGTCTTTTTGATAACCGAATGGGGCGGTAGTAGCCATATACTTGCCCTGCATTTTCCTTGCGTGGAGTGCGCTCTTGATTTTCCTTGACGTGTCCTTTGCGTACATTTCATTGATGATGTTGCGGAACGGTGTAATGTCCATTTGTGCGTTGTCTATGGAGTCCACGCCGTCATTGATTGCAATATACCGCACGTTATGGTTGGGGAAAAACACCTCGATATAAGTACCTGTTTCAAGGTAATTCCTCCCCAAACGTGACAGGTCTTTTGTGATGAGCGTTGACACTTCCCCGTCCTGTATGTCCTCGATAAGCTGTCGGAATGCGGGGCGGTCGTAGTTTGTACCGCTGTAACCGTCATCAACATAGAACTGGCAGTTCAGAAAACCGTTGCGCTTTGCATAATCTTTCAGCATGGTTTTCTGTGTGCTGATGCTCATGCTCTCGTTGTTCGTGCCGTCGTCTTTGGAAAGCCTGCAATATAAAGCAGTGATTTTGTCGTTATTCAGTTTTGCCCTTTTCATTTTGTCCTCCTTGATGAAAAGGGACTTCCTCTCAACTCCTATTATACTATATTCCCTTTTCCGTTTCCAGTGCTAATTTACGCTGTTTTCCGCTATCTCCTTAACCCTTTTTGTTATCTGTTCCTCGGCTATCCGCTTGAATACCGTTTCCATTTTTTCAGTACCTACATAGTGCCTTTCCACGATAATTTTTGTGGGTGGGTGCTGTCGGGTGGCTCTATGCTGTGTATTGCTGTCTTTGCTCATAAATCTGCTCCTTTACAATAAAATAGAGCGCATAGATTTGTTTTCTATACGCTCTGACGCTGTGTTACTTATTCAGTTGTGATTGTGATAATGGTTGTTTAGAGAATATGAAATTTATCTCTCTGACATATATTTCTGTATTTCATCAGATGTTAGTTTTCTTACTTGCGTGTTTGCATATTCTTTGTATTTTTCAACAATGAAAATAGGTTTCATTTTATCACAAGTTTTTCCTTTGTTCTTTTTTAGATATAATAGCAAGTCCTCACTGTCCGCAAAGATTTTGTATGAAAGTCTGCCGTTTTCACTTTTTATCTCATAAATACCGCATGGTTTCTTCATACTGTAATCAGCAGTGCGCAAATATAATTTTGCAATCTCTAACGACTTAAAAGGGAAATTCCACCGTTGCAACCCACGCTTGGGGTCATGTTCAATACAAATGCACCGCCCACAAGTCCCACAAATGTATTGTGTATGATTTGCTAAGCAATCCAATGGATTTAATAGTGGTGTTATTCTATTTTCACTAATATAACATTCCATGCACATTTCAATTTCACTCCCTTTGCAACTTTTGATTTTTACCTCTAACAGAATACCATAATCACACTCATATTTCCATTAAATTTCTTCCTCCCTCCGTTTCGTTCTGCTCTGTTGCCTGTTATGCTGTCGGTTCTCGTTCTGAAGTTCCCTCTCAAGGTTCTTCCTGTTATAGCTGATTACCTCGGCATACGCTAATTCTGTGGCGGTCTTGGTCTGCTCTTTGCCGATACTGTCATATTCAGACTGCAAAGACTGTATCTCTGCTTTCCACTGTTTCGGCGTTATCTTCTCGCCGTTCTGTAAAAGGCTCTGCATACGCTCCTTTAATTCGGGGTACTTTGATAAGCTGTCCTTATGCTCCTTATCGTATTTCATTTTCGCAAATCCTTTGAGTGACTGGCTCTCCTTATAGGTGGCTTGGATTGGTGCATAGAGGGCATACATTTTTGACAGTTCCTTTAATCGGTTTAGTTTCTGCCCCTTTGACAAATGCACTGTTTCAAGCTGACTGTATTTCTGTTCCCTATCCGCTGTAAAGTTCACAAGGCTTTCAAAGCTGTCTATCTTCCTTGTCGTGATGAATTTCTCCGCATTGTCGGCTGACTGCAAGGCGGTTCTGTCGGCTATTTTTCTTAGATGTTTTCCGCTGACAATGGGCAAGTCTAATCTGCCTTTGCGCCCCCTCACTTTTGCAATCATCTCCATGACTTCATTCTTCACGCTGACCGCTGTATTTTTAATCTTTTCGTACTGTGCGCTGTGTACTTCCTGCTTGGCAAACATGAGCATTTCTTTCGCCTGTTCCAACAGCATATTGTTCCTGATGATTTCCCGATTGATGTTGCCCCTCTCGGTCTGTATGCCCTTGCGTTCTAAAGCGTTGGCAACCGCACCGATATGGATTGTCGGCTCTCTGTCAATCCCCTGTTCCTTAAAAGAGCGGTGTTCCCAATGTAGCGCAATCCCCAACTGCTCATTGGTGGCATTGATTGTGTCGGCTAAATCTTTTCGCCACATCTTGGCGTTTTCTTGGCTGTTCCAGTCTGTGCTGTCGGCGGTGTGGCATTTCCACTGTTTGCGGTTGCGCTTGTCAACTTTCTGCTGTCCTGTCTTTTTGTCAATGATGGGAATACGCTCCCCGTTTTCGTCAAGGTCATACACCTTTTTCTGTTTCGCTCCCCATTCCCCTTTTTCCGTAAGAGGGCGCAGGGTAAGCATTACATGGATATGGAGATTGCGCTGTCCTTTGTCGTTCTCGCTGTCATGGATTGCCCAGTCAGCACACATTCCTTTGTCAACAAAATTCCTCTGCACATAATCCCTCACGACTTCCTCCGCAAGTTCATAACTCCATTCGTTGGGGAGTGACGCTTTCAACATTCTCGCAAGCTGTGATTTCTGTCCTTTCTCTGCCAGTTCAACAGCGTTCCATAAGGTGGCTCGGTCTGCATATTCTTTGGGCGCATTGGGCGGGAGAGTGATTTCACTGTGGACTAAATCTTCATGGTATTTCGGGCGGTAGGTCTGCCCGTCAAACTCGCTGACAAGAATGCTCCTGCTGATGTATGATGCTTTCTCGACTGCCGACTGCCCCTTGCTCCGCCTGACAATGGAAAAACGTGTGCTTGCCTGTTTCGTAACATTAGCCATGCGCAACACCTACATTCTGCCGACAGGGTATAGGGGCGCACTCATAGACTTTGTGGGCAGATAAAGGCTGTTCTTTAGCCTTTATCTGAACGCAAAGTTCACTAAAGGGTAGCAAGCGCAGCTTGCGAAGGGGAATTGTCGTTTCCCCTTTTGGCTGCCGCAAGGCAGACAACGCCCTCCGCAGGAGTCCATGCAAGTGAAACTTGCCCCTCGGAGAGCGCACATACCACCTCTGGTGGTATATCTGTGCGCACCCTGTAAACAGGGTGAATACGTTACCTCCGCTTTCCAGTGTCCTCGCCTTTGTCATTCCGTACCGCCCTCGCTTTCATTTTCGGCATTGGGGAGAGTGGATTGTGGGGGAGTGGTTTCTCTGCTTTCTGCCTTGATTTTAGAGATAATCTGCTGACACTCCCTTGTCTGCAAGGCAACCGATAAGATACGGTTCAACTCGCCCTCGTCATAGCGGTAGCAGTCGGGGAAATACTTCACGATAATACCGCCCATGATGTACTTGTGGTGGTTCTCGGCTTTGCGTTTCTTCTCGTTCTGTTTTTTCTTTTCATTGGCTACACGCTGTTGCGCCTGTTTCAATACCTGCAATGCCTTTTCTAAGTTTTTGCTTGTGTCATTCTTGCTCTCAATCATTTCTGATACCTCATTCTTTCTGTGCTGTGTTGATAGTTTCTGAAAATAAAAAAGGTAGCTGATTGTCTGTTAAGATAACCGCTACCCAAAATAGAAGTATTCCCTTTCTGTTCTGACAGTGAAAATATGACAGAAGAAAAGCACTTAGATTTTCCTAAGTGCTTGATACTATTTCTCTCCACAAATGGGAATTTTCTCATTTATTCACTCATATTTTTACTCTGTTATATGCTTATTCCATTAAAACAACTGTTCACCCAAATATTTATCATGAGGAACTATCAGACACTTTTCAATGGACTTCCAATAGCTGTTGTAAAGATTTTTTTGTGCCATTCCATAGCTTTCCTTGGTATCAAATTCCCAATAAAGCATATACTTAACACTTTTTACAATACGGTTAATTTTAAGAGGGGGAAGTCCCTCTTTAATCTGCTCCATATCTATGCGATACTCTCTTTTGATAAATCGAAACAAAAGAAGCCCCTCTTGTTTTTCCAAAAAGCTTTTGACTTCAAGCATTAACGTTTCAAATTCCTCTACCTTTTGTGGCTTAACTTGATAAATACAAATTTCTGTAAATGGCATATTTTATTCATCCTTAATGTAATTTTGTCAAATTAATTCCAAAGCTCTTTTATACAATGGGTCTAAATCACAACCGCAACTTCCACATTCTTCGTCTGCCTGCCTGATTGCTGACACTAAAGTATCTTTATCGGCTTGTCCGTCTAACCACTGTTGTGCTGGAATAGATATTAAATCCCAACCAGATGCGACAAATTTTTCCATAATAGATTTTAATTCTTCCATAATGCTACTCCTTTCATATTGGCAATTTTTCGATTTGATTAGTATTCATATTTTATCACAAGCACACTCGTAATTCCAATAAATTTTTCCTAATTCTCTTTTATTTTGTTCCGTTCAATCATCATCTGCCTTGCCCGTTCCCTCTGCTCGGTGCTGACCGCCCTCGGCTTGCGGTAGCTGACGTATGACTTCGGAAAGGAATAGGTCTTAGATACCTCGTCCTGCTCTGTCAGCTTGTATGTATCGGGGAAGTCGGCAACAAGCGTGTCAAGTTTCCGCATAACCGCCTTATCTCTTGTGTAGAGGGTGGCGGTCTGTTCTCCTGCGTTATAATTGAGAATACTTTCCCGCTCGTATCGTGAAAGTTTCATAGTACCATATCCCCCTTTCCCTTGCTGTGGGTTCTGTGCTGTTTTCCCTCGGCAACTGTCGGCTGTTTTGCTTGTTCCTTTGCTTTGGCTAACCTTGTCTTTATGGAGTGGTCACGCTCGGTCAGTTTTCGTCTTTTGGTAGTGGCAGTCAGTTCCGCACACGTTTTTTCTGACAGGGCATTTAATTTATTCAAGGTGGTACTTACTATCTGCTTTGTATTATTGTCTTTTATCTGCGGAAGAATAGCGGAAAGACTGGCGCACGTTTTCGCTTTACTCTGCTCTCCAAACTGATAAATTAAGTTGATTTCATCAGTGTTAAAAGGTATCTGAAAATTTGCGCCCTCACATAAACGCTCCACACTCACGCACTTAGGGAGATTTCTTGTCAGTTCGTAATTATCCCTCGCTGTGATTGTTCCATGACTGTCGGTCTGCCTTACCTCGACTTCACACTGGCTTTTCTGCTCCAACACAAGCCACTGGTATTTGTCGCTTTCTTTGGTAAATACAGTCTGATGCGCATTAGAGTGTGTCTTGCTATGGATATATTTGTCTGTGGTGCTGTAATAGTCCAAAATCTGCTGTTCCTGCTTTTTGTTCATAGTCTTTGCCCTCCTGTGATATGGATTGATATGATTGATTGGTTTAGGTGCTGATAAATGATTTTCTTTCGTTAATTGTCGGGAGATTGGATTGCGGAATATCATTGACAGATATTTCTCTACTTGGGGGAATAGGAGTTCATTTCCTACGGTAATTACCGCATGAAAAAAGACTATAACCGTTGCTGTCATAGCCTTTTAAGGATTGAGGAAGTCCCTTTTTTATTTGTATTTGTTTGTCGCCCCTCCGCACTATCCAACATCAGTGGCACAGATCGCAGCCTCAACATCTTCCCTGTGCATCAACTGGCAAAGCACGTCATACTGCGCTTTCGTGTCCGGCTTGACCTCATACTGCCATTTTTCCGGCTTTACGGGTAAACTCTCATACGTCCATTTCTTCCACTGTTCCCCGTAGCTTTCCGGCTGTGCCAGCTCCACCAGATGCCCCACGCACCAGCTTACAACATAACCGTTCTGTGCGACTTTCGCCTGCACCGTCTTTATGGAGAAGTTGCCGGAATGTGCCACGTCCTCAACGGAGATATGTACCTTCGTGGTGTCATTGTGCCACCCGGACGGAGTGGAGATTGTGATTTTTACATTCGGGTTCACATACTCGCATAAGCTGTAATCTTCCTTGCAGACTTCACAATCCTTGTGCCGATATTGTTTAAATTGCGCACCACGTCTTTCTCGATATTACCTAACTTGCTCTTTGCTTCCCTGTACCCGGCGCTTTCCACGCCGAAAATCAGGTACTTTGCCTGTGCCGACATTCCCCCATAACAGCAGCCCGTGGTTCTCGGCTTTCATATGCCCCCATTGCTCCACATATTCACGGGCAAATTCCATTTGCGGGCATTTCCCGTTGTCATTGTCAAAATTCCATTCCCGCATAGCCGGGTCGGTGAAGCCTTTTCTTTTCAGCCGTTCCACTTCCTCCCGGTGCTTGTGTTCCCGGTCTGCGGCTTCCAGCGTTTCCCGGCGTTTCCGCTGGCAGTCACATTCTTTGGGGTGGCGGTCACGTCCGAAAATAACCTTGCCCTCCGGGAAGTAGGCTTCTTTGGGCTGGCGGCAGCTCCCGCAGTATAAAAGCCCGTCCTCCCCGGTGTAGTCCTCCGGTTCTGCTTCCTGTGCCGTGGCAAGCCGGAAAATGGCGTTATCGTAATCACTCATAAAATCTTCCTCCTTGTTCATGTTTTTTACGCCCTGTTTACGGGGCGTTGTGTCTATGCGGTCAAAGGCTCTCGCCCTCTTTGTAGGAATAATCGGGGATTCCTTTCTTTCCTGTCTGAAAAAAATTCCTTTATTTCACAGGCAATCATACAGGCTGGATAACAGAAAAGCACATCTGTCATGTCAAACGGTTCGTTCCCCGTACCGTCATCCCCCTCCATCATCATCACTTCTTTCATGCTTTTTTTGATATAAGGGAATAACTGGCTGGAATAGTTGTCCGCCGCATATTCTCTCGGTTCGCTTCCATCGCCTAAAAGCTCCGCAAGGTCATCAAACTCGCTGTCCTCATACAGCCGGAACAGCCGCAGAAAGCACTCCCGCACCTGCCCTTCCGTTAAACCTTCCTCCTGTATGTCCGGCTCCTGCCCCTCTTTCGGTTTTCTTTTCCCTGCAGCATAACGGATTCCGCCTAATACCGCTGCGCCTGCCAACGCCGCAGAAAGGGCGGCTGCTACTTTTTTGTGTTTCATTTTCCTTCTTTCTCCTTTCCGCTTCTGGACTTTTTGTCCAAAAGTTTTATAAACGAAAAAAGGGCAGCTACAAACCGCTGTTTACGGTCTATAACTGCCCTCACGCTGTTTCTGATATTTAATTATCTGTACCGGATCACCGGACATTGTTTTGTCTTTTTCCCTACTTTTCTGCGTTCCAGAGCGAAAACCATATCCCCGGTACGCTCAAAATACCCGATGTCCTTCTTCCAGCTCATGCCGCATTTACAATGCTGCAAGCCGATAAACTGCTGTTTCATCTTCCTTCCGCAGTTCGGGCATACTTTTTTGCTCCTGCCCTTTTTCTTGGTTTTCGGCTTGTCTGCATCTTCTTTCTTTTTCTCTTTCCTTTCCGGAAGTCCATTCTCCGCAATCTCTATGTATGACCTCAACACCGTTTCCCGGCTCATGACATTCACAAGGGAAACCTCTAAACCAGATAATTCAATGTTCCCCGGCATAAGGTCTATCCCTTCCTCATGGTGGAGGATACCCTCTCCCGGCTCTATTTCCTCGTCATTGATTAAGTTCCCCATAATGGTTGCAAGCGTGACTTCCAGACTGTCCGGCTCTGTAAAGCCTAAACTTGCAGTCAGACTGCCCTGTGCATCCGCATCAATCAGAAGCACCTTCTTTCCCTGTTTTGCCAGCCCGATTCCTAAATTGCTTGTGGTGGTGGTCTTGCCGACTCCGCCTTTCTGGTTTGCGATTGCGATTATTTTACACATGATTCTATTCTCCTTTGCTTTCTACTGTTTTTCTTTTACGTTGCTTTTCCTGACTTCCACATAAGTCCTGTAATATTTCTTTGTCCCTTTGTTTGGGAACATATCGGAAAACTCCGTCACTTCGATTTTCGGGTTCCTCTGTAAAATCTTCCCGAACCACTTAATATCGTTCTTTGTTCCCATAAGCCTGACTTTTAACATCAATCCCGTCCTCCGAACATGGCGTACAGCTTGTGGTTATATGTTGCGTATTCCGGATACCGTATCTGTACCGCCTGCCAAAAACAGGGTGCATAGGCACAGCAGAACAGTTCTTCCACTGTGTACATTCTGCACTCGTCCACCTGTTCCTCCGCATCATCGTAATCAAGGACACTCGGCGTACCGTTGCAGTAAAGGTTATACGCCATCCTGACTACTTTCACGCTCCCGCTGGTCTGCCAGCCTTCATGCAGGCACTCCGTTTTTACACAGCCTGTCTTAAAATCATAGATACTGTAAATGTTTCTTCTTGTGTCATCGCTGATACCAAGACAATATACAAGCGCTTTATGGTACACGTCCTGATCCCTGACCTCTTTTAATTTTTCATAGTAGAATTTTTCATGTGCATCACTGATAAAAATAATCGCTTTCTCTGCTCCTAACGCTGTACTACTCATGTTCATTTCCTCCATTTCCTATTTTGTTTTTTGACCATAACAAAAGGACACTTCCCTAAAATTTTCTTTTAGAAAAATGTCCTTATCGTACAAAATATTGAATTAGATTTATGAGTACAACTATTCATTAACGCTTATTATTCTTCATTATGCGTTGTAAAATTGTTGTAAATTTGTTGTAGTTTACAAGTTCAAGTACCGCAAACCCTTGATTTTACTGGTCTTTTCCGCCAAGCGTTTTCATTGTCGGGAACAACAACACATCCCTTATCGCCGGGCTATTCGTCATCATCATAACCATTCTGTCAATACCAAACCCAATGCCCCCCGTCGGCGGCATACCGATACTAAGCGCATTCAGGAAGTCTTCATCCGTATGATTCGCCTCAGCGTCACCTGCTGCCAGCAGCGCCTCCTGCGCTGCAAAACGCTCTCTTTGATCAATCGGGTCGTTTAATTCCGAATACGCGTTCGCCATCTCCCATCCATTCATAAAGAACTCAAACCGCTCCACATACTCCGGATTTTCCGGTTTTTTCTTCGTCAGAGGAGAAATCTCAATCGGGTGATCCATTACAAATGTTGGCTGGATTAAATGCTCTTCCACAAACTCCTCAAAGAACAAATTCAGAATGTCTCCCTTCTGATGCCGCTCCTCAAACTCCACATGCTTTTCCTTCGCAACTGCCCTTGCTTCCTCCAAGGTATGAATCTCATTAAAATCAACTCCGGAATACTTCTTAACGGCATCTACCATCGTAATGCGCTCAAACGGCTTAGACAAATCCATCTGATGCTCGCCGTACGTCAAAATCTCCGAACCGGTCACTTCTTTCGCCACATAGCGGTAAAGGTTCTCCGTCAAATCCATCATACCATGATAATCCGTATAAGCCTGATACAGCTCCATCAGTGTAAACTCCGGATTATGTCTTGTGTCAAGTCCTTCGTTGCGAAACACGCGTCCAATCTCGTAAACGCGCTCCATACCGCCCACAATCAGCCGCTTTAAGTACAGCTCCAAAGAAATCCGAAGCTTCAAATCCTCATCAAGTGCATTAAAGTGTGTCTCAAACGGTCTTGCAGCCGCACCGCCCGCATTGGACACGAGCATCGGCGTCTCCACTTCCATAAAGCCCTGTCCGTCCAAATAACGGCGAATGCTTGAGAGCACCTTCGAGCGCTTCACAAACGTATCCTTTACATCCGCATTCATAATCAGGTCAACATACCGCTGGCGGTAACGTATATCCGTATCTGTGAGTCCGTGGAATTTCTCAGGTAAAATTTGCAAGCTCTTTGATAAAAGTTTAACAGACTCTGCATGTATTGACATTTCACCTGTTTTTGTCCGGAATACCTCGCCGCTGATACCGAGAATATCTCCCACATCATATTTCTTGAAATCCGCATAAGACTCCTCGCCAACATTGTCTCTTGCAACATAGCACTGAATGCTTCCCTTCAAATCCTGAACATTGCAAAAAGACGCTTTTCCCATAACACGCTTAAACATCATTCTTCCTGCAATGGTAACCTTCTTTCCCTCCAGTACATCGAACTGATCCTTCACGTCCTGACTGTGATGTGTTACGTCAAATTTTGTAATCTGAAACGGATCTTTACCAGCCTCCTGCAAAGCGGCAAGTTTTTCCCTGCGCACAGTCAAAAGCTGATTTTCATCCGGTACACTTCCTTTCTGTGCGCTGCGTACCTTTAAAAGCTGGTTAACGTCCTGCTGACGGTTCTCCTGATTGTTCTTTCCCTGATTGTTGTTCTGCTCCTGTGACACTGAACCTTCTCCTCTCTGTTTTAAGGTTTATTCCCGCAAGGTATTTGACTGTTAAGCCTCCGGTCTGTAAATATCCAAAATCGTATACTCAATCACACCTGCAGGCGCCTCGACGGTTACAATATCGCCCTTCTTCGCGCCAAGAAGCGCCTTTCCGAGCGGCGATTCGTTGGAAATCTTGCCTTTTAAGCTGTTTGCCTCGGTTGCACCTACGATTTTAAACTCCATTTCATCATCAAACTCATTGTCCTTTACCTTCACAACAAGTCCGAACCCAACATGGTCAAGGTTGTTCTCATCGTCATCCATATCGACAACCTCAACGTTTTTAAGGATTTTCTCAAGCTCCTCAATTCTCGCCTCTATGTCACGCTGCTCGTCTTTTGCCGCGTCGTACTCTGCGTTTTCCGAAAGGTCGCCCTGCTCTCTTGCCTCTTTGATTTTCTGTGCAACTTCCTTTCTCTTTACGACCTTCAAGTCGTGCAGCTCGTCTTCATATTTCTTCAGTCCCTCACGTGTTAATAAGTTTTTCTTTGCTTCCATAAAAAAATCCTCCTTCTAGTGCAGCCGTTTCATAAATATATTGATTATTTCTACGATAAAATCTTCTGTTTCGCTCATAAACTAGCATATTATAGCCCTTTTTGACTGCTATGTCAAGATTTTGCACCGCCCTTAACGCACTTTCGCGTGCAAAAACATGACAGCTCTTCTGTCAGGAGAAAATGGTGCGAATTCCCTCCTCAAGCTGCGCCACCGTTTCCATCTCGTTTATTCTCTGCCGAAGTCTTGCAGAATGCGGATACCCTGCGGTATACCACGCCACATGTTTTCGCATTTCACGGATTGCCGTGTACTCACCCTTATATGCAAGCAAAAGCGCCGCATGCCTTAAAATCGTATCGCGTACCTCCTCCTTAGAAGGTCTTGGCAAAAGCTCCCCCGTATCAAGGTACGCATTAATTTCCCTGAAAATCCACGGGTTTCCACGGCTTGCCCTGCCCACCATAACAGCGTCGCATCCTGTTTCCTCCAACATTCTTGCCGCCGCCAATGCGTCCGTGACATCTCCATTTCCGATAACAGGAATGCTGACCGCCTCCTTTACCTGCCGGATAATGTCCCAGTCCGCCATTCCCGCATAATACTGCTCTCTTGTGCGCCCGTGGACCGCTACCGCCGCCGCACCGTTTGCCTCCGCAATCTTTGCCAGCTCCACGGCATTGACGCTGTTATCATCAAACCCTTTTCTGATTTTAACGGTAACAGGCTTTGACACTGCTTTTGCAACTGCATGAATAATCTCGCCCGCAAGCCTGGGATTATTCATGAGCGCACTTCCCTCCCGGTTGTTCACCACCTTCGGTACAGGACAGCCCATATTAATATCAAGAATGGCAAACGGACGTTCTTCTATGTGTGCAGCCGTTTCCGCCATAATCTCAGGCTCTGAACCGAACAACTGTAGGGAAACCGGCAATTCATCGGGGTGGATTTCCATAAGCGTTTCCGTATTTTTATTGTTGTAATGCACTGCCTTTGCGCTAATCATCTCCATGCACAAAAGCCCTGCGCCCTGTTCCTTGCAAATCAGGCGAAACGGCAAGTCCGTCACGCCTGCCATTGGTGCCAAAAACACGTTATTTTCCAAGACAACATTGCCGATTTGAATCTGCCTGCCGAAACTATCTGTTGTTTTTTTCATAAATAATCCTAAGTCCCTCCAGCGTGAGAAAGCTGTCGTACTCCTGTATCAGCTCCGTCTCTTCTGCAATAATCCTGCCAAGCCCCCCGGTCGCCACAACCTTTAGATTGTCGTATCCTGTTTCACTTTTTACGCGCTGTATAATATACTCAGTCTGTCCGATTTGTCCGTAGACAAGCCCTGCCTGCATACTGGAGATCGTTTCCTGCGCCAAAATAGAGGCAGGCTTTTTAATCTCAATTTCCGGAAGCTTCGCTGTGTCCTCCCAAAGCGCCTTCGCCGATATTTTAATGCCGGGCGCCGTAATGCCTGCGCAAAAGCAGCCGCTTTCGTCTACAAGATCATATGTGGTCGCCGTTCCGAAATCAATCACGAGTACAGGCCCTCCATATAATTCATATGCAGCCACCGCGTCAACAATTCTGTCCGGACCGATTTCTTTCGGATTTTCCGTGACAATTTTAATTCCGGTCTTAACGCCTGCGCCAACCAGTAAAAGCTTCTCGCTGATATAACGCTTGATGCCGCCAATCAGCGAGTGCATGATATTCGGCACAACGCTCGCAACAATTGTGCCGTCTATTGTTCCTCTCTCAATGTCATTCTTAGACAAAAGCTCCATGATTAACACGCCGTATTCGTCGGAAGTACGCGGCGTTTTCGCCATAAGCCGAAACGTCGTCTTCAGCTTTTTGCCGTCATATACGCCAAATGTAATATTGGTATTTCCCACATCAATTACTAAAACCATAATTTCCCCAATCCTTTAATCTTCTTTAATCACATCAATTCATCAACCGGCTCATGGAGCACAAAAACCCTGTAATAAAGGCTGAGCGACTCCAAAAGCTCCCGACGCTGCATCCTGATTTCCCGCACCAAAAGACCGCTGCTAATCTCATCGTAAAGAATATCCTCCTCGTATGCGTCCGTCTCAAGACTTACACTGCCGTCCTCCTCAAACACAATGGTGAACACGCCGCCCACCTCTTCCGTGAACAGCACGCATATAATATGCAGCTCCTCCTTGATTGACGCAGGAATTGCATTAAATGTCTCATTATAATAATATTTCTGCTCGTAGGCATTTGCCCCGCATAGCACAATCCGTTCTCCGGTTTTTTCCATTCAAATAAAGCTCCTTTTTCTGAAAATCGTCCGTACTGCTTAAAGCTTGAAATGTCATGCATATTCCTGTATGTCATCCCTGATTTTGCACGCACTTAGCAGTTCCATAAACTGAAATCTGACACTATGCTAATTCAAGTTTGCCAATTTCTTAATATAACTGGCAATATTATCCTGAATGGAATAGCAAATCTCCATATCCTCTATATCTGATGAATGACTTGGAATTATATCCAGTATATAATACTGATTTTGCGCTTCAAATAATACCAGCTTTTCATTTTCAACTAAATTTTTCCTTGTTGTGTGCCTTTCCAGTTGGTAAGTCGTTATTTCACATATGTTACTTTTTTCTTCGGGTAAATCTTCAATTTCCAACCATGTGCTGCGCTTCATCTGGTTATAAAAATCTGCTATTTCTTCTAAATCCGTCATTGTGCAGATAATCCCCAAATCTTGACAAGAAATCTCTAACTTTTGTTCTTTTGAAACCTTTGCAAGGTCATCTGCACTAAATAATTGATTGTTCCCTTCATTTTCTGCTTCGAAAATTTCATCGGAACCATTCCAAACGGCTTCCTCTTCCGTTTCCACCTCAAAGTTGTTTACGTCCCAATTAGCAAAAATTTCATTTTTATCTAAAATATCAGAACCGTTCTGTGCCAACTCTACCATATATTCTCCTGACGACGCCGGAATACGGTAGTTTGTCACGTAATCTCCAAAAACAGACTCAATATAAAAATCCCCGTTATACTCATAGAGTTTTTCTTCTCCCACACTGATTTCCGGCGCTCCGCTTTTTTGCCAAAATTCATCCGTTACTTTTTCATAGGAGATTATCAAATATTGCAATTTGGCTTGTTTCGGGATTTCGCTTACTTCCTCCCATTCTTCCGATTTTTCATTTTGAATAAAGTCAATGACTGCATTTTTCCCGATAAGCTGGCAAAGAACAACTTCTTCGGGAGATACAATCTCAATAAATTGCTCTTCCGACACTTCTTCGGGATTTATCGTTGTCTCCATTGTTGAAAATGTCTTTTCCGTTTCACACCCTGTAAGCAGGCAGATACAGCACATTGCTATAATAACCAACATAAAATTTTGATGTATTTTGCTCATCTTTATAACCACGCTCCTAACTCAGCAAGTTCCATTGCTCTTTCAAGTTTTTTATCCATAGCTTTTTCCCCTATAAAATGCCCATTTATATCAAAATCTATCTTCCAAAATACTTATTATATTCCCGAAACAGCAAATTCCTTCGCTTGTTGTTCTGCCTTTTATACAGGTCACGAAATGGATTGCCGATTGCCATACCGAAAAGTCCTTTATTCACCAAAAGTTCGTACTTTCCTTTTGCAAATGGGTATTCTTCAACTACCCATTTCGCGTCCTCATTATTTTTGACAACGACTTCTCCCCAGTAAAAAGACATTATTTGTTCAAATTCTTCCTGTGATAAGCCGAACTTGCCAAACGCATTTTCCTCATACAAATCAAAATACCATTTTTCTATTTTTTTCAGACTTTCAACAGTATTGTCAGGAACAAATGCGGAGGTCTGCGTGCTGACAGCCTTTAGCTTATTTAGCAAAAAATCCTTGCGCAAAATAAAATAATCCTCAGCCTCGGACAGATTGTTAAAGCCACATAGCTTTTCCCCGTATTTTATTGCCGTATTGAATGCATATTTGGACATGTTTCTCCTATTCGTTTTATTCCCGCGAGCCATTTTATTAATTTTTCACATCGCGTACCCATAAACGCCCCGCACCGATACTTCTCCGGCATAAACGCAAACCGTCTCACCCGTATCGCTGCGTTCCACAATCAGCTCCCCCTTATCGGTTATCCCGCGCGCAATGCCGTCATATGCACCCTTTGGATCGAGCACGCGTACCTGCCGGTCCATATTGATTAACATCGCGTTATACTTTTCACGCAGATACTGCAAATCCCAAGTCTTTTCAAACAAAACATAATTCTGCTCAAAATAATGCATTGTCCGCGCCGCAAGCTTAGAACGGTCGGATTTCTTTCCGGTTTCAATAAAAAGCGAAGTCGCGGTCTGCCTGATTTCCTCCGGAAACGCTTCCTGATTGACATTTATGCCCGCACCCGTCACCACATAATGAATGCACTCCGGCTCTGCGCTCATCTCCGTCAAAATCCCGCATATCTTTTTATTATTCACGACAACATCGTTTGGCCACTTAATCCCGCAGCACTCTTTAGGAGCAATCTCGCAGACCGCTTCATACACGGCAATCGCCATCACCAGCGTAAGTGCGGACGCTTTATCCGGCGGACAATCCGGACGCAGCATCAGTGTCATATAGATATTTTTTCCTGCAGGCGCTACCCAGCCATGTCCTCTACGTCCGCGCCCCGCCGTCTGCATGTCCGCTACCACAAGTGTACCCGACGGTTCGCCCTTCTCCGCAAGCGCCTTTGCGTCAATATTGGTAGAGCCTGTCTCTTTATGAAAGACTATGCTTTTGCCGATTTGAACTGTGTCCATATAACTTTCAATTGCGGTTTTCGAAAAAATAACACCCGTATTATCTTCTATCAATCGATAACCCTTGTTATTTTGTGCCTCTATCACATAGCCGTCCTTTTCCAACTGCTTTATCGCCTTCCAAACTGCCGTGCGCGAAACACCATAATATTCGCAAAGCTCCTGTCCGCTGACATAATCGTCCGCGTCTCTTAGCTTTCTTAATATTTCCTCTTTTTTCATACATAATCCTTTATTTTGCCAACAACCCGCGAATTCCTGACAACAAAATGTGTATACATTTTGTTGTATGCAAGCCTTTGCACAATATTTGCAAAACGAATAAATTCGTTTATGAAAAATCTTTGATTTTTCATTCTATGCCCCTAATGTTGCGGCAATCACTGCCTTAATCGTATGCATACGGTTTTCTGCCTCGTCAAAAACAAGCGACTGCTTTGACTCAAATACTTCATCCGTCACCTCAAGCTCCGTAAAATGATATTTTTCACCCTGCTCTTTGCCGATTTTTGTCTTTAAATCATGGAACGCAGGCAGGCAATGTAAGAAAATGGACTGTTCTCCCGCATTGTCCATAACTGCCTTTGTCACCTTATATGGAGAAAGCTTTGCAATGCGCTCTTCCCACACACCCTCAGGCTCTCCCATAGATACCCACACGTCCGTATAAATAACATCTGCTTTTTTAGTTCCGGCATCCACATCCTCCGTCAGCGTAATGCTTGCGCCGGACTGTTTTGCATATTCCTCGCACTCTGCCACAAGCGCTGCGTCGGGGAAATACTCCTTTGACGTACACGCCGTAAAATGCATACCAAGCTTCGCACAGGCAATCATCAGCGAATTTCCCATATTGTAGCGCGCATCACCCATGTAGGTCAGTTTAATGCCTTCCAAATGTCCGAAATGCTCTCTGATTGTCAGCATATCGGCAAGCATCTGCGTCGGGTGGTACTCGTTCGTCAGACCATTCCACACAGGCACACCCGCATGCTTTGCAAGCTCCTCCACGATAGCCTGCTCAAAGCCACGGTACTCAATTCCCTCAAACATTCTGCCAAGCACCCTTGCCGTATCCGCAATTGACTCTTTTTTGCCAATCTGTGAGCCGGACGGATCAAGATACGTTGTGCCCATGCCAAGGTCATGTGCCGCCACCTCGAACGAACAGCGCGTGCGGGTGCTTGTTTTCTCAAAAATCAGCGCGATATTTTTTCCGCGCAGTGTGTCATGTAAAATTCCCTTCTTCTTTTTGTCCTTATATTCTGCCGCTAAATCAATGAGATATACAATCTCCTGCGGCGTAAAATCTTTTAATGTTAAAAAACTGCGTCCTCTTAAGTCCATAAGCTCATTCCTCCATTTTTAAACTTATCCCCTATTTTACTACATTTCCCAAAAAGGGGCAACCCTTTCAGATTGCCCCTAAACGTTTTATTTCCATTTTATTTAATAAAATACATGATTACCAATCACAAGACCATCTCTGCCGTTGTTTCTTCTAAAGTGAAGCGCATCGCCAACGTTACATGCACCGCTGATTACTTCGTTTGCCGCCTGTACGCAGGAAGCTTTAATGTTTTTATTCAAAATCAACGACTCCATTTTTCCCTTAGAAGCCGGTACAAACTGACCGGAAGCATAAATCACATCTGTTATTGTATTCGGATAACCGCCGCTTCTGACACGGTTCATAACAACCGCTCCGACTGCCACCTGTCCTTCATAAGGCTCACCGCCTGCCTCACACTGGATTAGCGCTGCGAGAATATCTACCTCTGACGCTGTCGCCAACACGGCTTCCTTCTGTGCAATTCTTTTGGCTTCCGCCGCGGCTGCCGCTCTTGCGCGCTCGGCTTCCTCTCTTGCCTTGATAACTGCCATCGACTCCGCCTTATCAATATCGAATACGACTTTTACATATTCCTTGGATACGTAGCCTTTCGTTCCCTCATAGCTTACGCTTACCCAGTCGCCTTCCTCCGCGATTGCCTCAACCGCTTCGCCGTTTGCCAAAAGACCAAGTACGCCTGACTGCACATTCGCGTCCTTTCTGACTCTCAATGTTTCTGTCTCGGAATATGCCGTAAGCATTCCGACGTCATTTGCAATCTTTTTCGCCTCATCGTCAAAATATAAATAATCGTTCTTAATCCAGCCTGTAACCTCGCCGGATTTTACTTTTGTCCAGCCTGCGATCTGTTCTACAATTTCACCGCCGCAGTCCTTGTAAAGCACACCGACCTTCTCCGCATCCTGGTCGGCATCCTGCCGCATATTTACAAACTCGTTTACCTTTGCCATTACAAGCGTGCTTTTTTCTTTTTTCTCTTTCTTTGCGCTCTTCTTCGCAAAAGCAATCAGTTCTTCCTTTTCCATTGAAATGTTTGCGTCAAGTATGTCCGCAGCGCCTGCCGTCGTCAGAGACTGTTCCGCTCTGCCTAAACCCGCGGCTGTGTTTCCCACAATATTGACTTCTGAATTCATCTTGTCTGACGTGGCTTTCTGCTCACTGCTCGGTTTTCCGGCTGTGAAGCTTTCCTTGGTGTCAGCCGCTTCCGTGCTGACCGGAGAAGCTGTAAATGCAGCGGCTGCTGCCATAATGAACAACAGACATTTCCACTTTTTACAATTTGCCTTCATTTTTTTTACTCCATTTCCTGTTTCGCAAAAAACTTTCACAAAATATTGTAACAGTTTAGCCTTCGGCTTCCTGTTACAGGCATCAAGCCATGCAAAACCACTTCGTGGTGGCTTGATGCATCTCAACCACTACGCTGTCTCACGAACTTTGCAGCAAATGCAAAGTTCGTGACTGAACTGTTACAAAACATTACATATTTTTACATAATATGCTCTTTTGTATCAAAGTTTCTTACATTTTTACGACAAATGTTACATAAATATTAACACCTGTTACGATTTTATATAATAGCAAAGAGTTCGCGACTTGTCAAGTCACGAACTCCAATATTTTTATTAAAATTAAACTATTTTTGTTTTCTAAATTGTTTATTTTGTACAAATTTTCTTGAAAAATTGACAGTTTATAACATTTTTGATTTGTTCACACATGCCTCAACCGCATCAATAACTGCCGCCCGCAGCCCCTTTTCTTCTAAGACCTTTACCGCCTCAATCGTCGTTCCGCCCGGCGAACACACCATATCCTTCAATTCTCCGGGGTGCTTTCCTGTCTCCAGCATCAGCTTCGCACTGCCAAGAACCGACTGCGCAGCAAACTCATATGCCTGTTTTCTCGGTATTCCTGCGCGCACTGCGGCATCTGCCATCGCCTCCAAAAACAAGAAGACATATGCCGGCGAACTGCCCGCCACCCCCGTAAACGCGTCAATTAAACGCTCCGGAAGCACACTTGCCGTCCCGAAGCTCTCCATAAGTTTAAGGACAAACTTACGGTCTTCCTCTGTGGTATCCTCCTTTAAGCACACACAGGTACATGCCTCACCGACCAGTGCAGGCGTATTCGGCATACAGCGCACCAGTCTTAACGTCGTTCCGAACTGCTCCTCAAGCCATTCAATGGACTTTCCCGCCGCAATCGAAATCACAAGTTTACTGCCGTCTATGCTGTCGCTGATTTCAGAGATAACCTCCGGCAAAAAGATTGGCTTTACCGCAAGCACAAGCACGTCCGCACACGACGCCACCCTTTGGTTGTCCGTACACGTCTCTATCCCGTACTTTTTTGCCACACGCTGCGCCGTTTCCACAGTTTTTGCAGAACCGATAAGCTCGTCGCGCCCATAAAGCCCCTTCCCGATAATACCGCCAATCATTGCTGTCGCCATATTTCCCAAACCGATAAAACCAATTTTCATCTTTTTGTGTCTCCTTTCTCAATACGGCGCTGCCTTGCTGCCTCATACATTAATATAGAAGACGCCACTGCCGCGTTTAACGACTCCACCTGTCCACTCATCGGAATTTTAATGTAATGATCCGCCATATCCGCTGTTTCACGCTTTAATCCGTTTGCCTCGTTTCCTATTAAAAATGCCGTCGGTTTTGTATAGTCCTGCAAATCATAATTCTTGCTTTCGTCCAAATGCGCCGCGTACACTGTCACACCGCCTGCTTTCAAATCCGTCACCGCTTTTAAAATATCGTCCGTTATCACAAATGGAACTCTGTAAATTGAGCCCATTGTGGAGCGTATCACTTTCGGATTAAAAATATCAACTGTATTTTTTGTTATAATCACGCCATCAACGCCTGCTCCCTCTCCTGCACGCAGGATTGTACCCAAATTTCCCGGGTCCTGCAAATCTTCAAGAACTAAAAATAACGCATGTTTTTTGGTTTGCTCCAGCAAATTTTCCAGCCGGTATTCAGGCATTTTCATCACGCACAGCACTCCCTGCGGTGTCTGTGTATCCGATATTTTGCGAAAAACCTCATCGGAAACCATTTCAAAATACACCTGTTTTTTATTATTAAATTCGTTTTTCTCCAAAAAACTCTCCGATACATAGACCTCACGTATCCACTCCGCGGGCGCCTCCTGAAACATTTTCACGCCCTCCACAAGAAAAACGCCCTCCTCATACCTTGCCTTTGACTTTCTTCCTAAGCTGACAAGCCGTTTGACCTTTGCATTTGCCGTGCTCGTAATCATTCGGTTAATCCCCTGCTCCTTTCACACAATACACCCCTTTGCTAATTTGCAAAATGGTTTCTGTTCTGCTGGATAATATTCTCCGCCACCTCGTTTGCCGCCATAATCATCAAATGATCCCTATCCTTAATTACGTAATCCGCCGAAGGCATCAAACTAATCTCCGTCGCGTTCTTTTTCTTAATAGCCAATATGGAAATCTTGTATTTTGCGGCTATATCCGACTCCCTGATCGTCTTTCCCACCCATTCCTTCAATGGTGACATCTCGTAAATACCGAAGTTTCCGGGAAGATCAATATAGTCAAAAATATTGTCGAAGCTGTATTTTTCCGCCCATTTCTGCGCAATGTCCTTATCCGGATAAATCACCTCATCCGCGCCGTTTCGAAGCAGGAATTTTGCCTGCACATCCCTTGTCGCCTTGCTGATTACACGCTTTGCACCAAGCTCCTTTAACAGACTGGTAATCTCCAGGCTGCTCTGAAAATTCGTCCCAATACATACAAACACCACGTCAAAGTTTGCAATACCGACGCTTCTTAGAACCTCCTCCTTGGTACAGTCCCCAATTTTTGTACTGGTCGCAAGCGGCACCATATCTTCCACTTTCTCCTCAAACTGGTCCATAATCATTACATCATGCCCGTTATCCAAAAAATCCTGCGCCAAATGGTGTCCAAAGCGCCCCATTCCGATAATTAATATAGATTTCATATGCATTATTCCTCACTTATTTCAAAATCCGCACGAATTTGTGTCCCAGCACAAATCTGCCGGTTAAAAATCTTTGATTTTCAAGCTTTACCCTACAATAATCTTTTCCTGCGGTTCGCGCACATGGTTTGTCGAAGGCTTCTTTGCAAGAACCAGCGCAAACGATAAACTGCCAAGTCTGCCGCAGTACATCAGCACCGCCACAATCAGCTTGGAAATCACTCCAAGCTCCCTTGTTATTCCTGTCGTCATTCCCACCGTATTGATTGCTGAGAGCACCTCAAACACCACATCCGGCATAGGAATTGCAGGCTGTAGCGCCATAATTGCACAAGCCGCGCCAAACGCAAGCGAAAAGTTAATAACCACAACCGCGTTTGCCTTTCTCACCACATCAGCCGATAGCCTTCTGCCAAACAGATTAATGTCCTCTCTGTTGCGAATCATCGCCACAGCATAGAACAACAGTACGACCATTGTCGTTGTCTTTGCGCCGCCTGCCGTAGAACCCGGACTGCCGCCGATAAACATCAACAACATGGTCAAAAGCGTTCCCGCGTTAGACATCGCGCCGGTGTCCACAGTGTTAAACCCCGCCGTTCGCGGTGTGACGGACGCAAACAACGCGCCTAGCAGCTTTTCAATAGGCGTCATTCCCGCAAGAGTCGCATTATTCTCAAAAATCAAGAACAACAGCGTCCCCGCCACAGTCAGTCCCAATGTCGTCGCCAGCACAATTTTTGAATGCAGCAAATACTTTTTAAAGTGCCATTTATGCTTGAGCACATCATCCCACACGATAAAACCGATACCGCCAATCAAAATCAACAGACAGATGACCACATTTACAAGAATATCTCCCTCATAGGAAACCAGCGACGAGTACGCCTCGTCAATGCCCATCAGGTCAAATCCGCCGTTGCAAAATGCCGAAATCGAATGAAAAATGGAAAAGTAAATACCGTTTGCCCATCCAAAGCGCGGTATAAACCTTGTCGCAAGCAGCAATGCACCGGTTCCTTCTATTATAAATGCACCCTGTACAATTTTTTTCACAAGCCTCACAACGCCGGCTATCTCCAACGTATTGACACTCTCATGGAGCGTCGCCCGCTCCTGCAGCCCAATCCGGCGTTTTAACAGAATGGAAATGTACACACCGATTGTCATAAAACCCAGTCCGCCGACCTGTAACATACAAAGGATTACAAGCTGCCCGAACAAAGTCCAATTCTGATACGTATCCGCCGCCACCAGACCAGTCACGCAAGTTGCCGAAGTTGCCGTAAATAAAGCAGTCAAAAGATCCGTCTCCCCCGTCTTTGTTGCAATCGGCAGGGACAGCAAAATCGTGCCGATTACAATAATCAACGCAAATCCGAATGCAATCATCCTTGTTGTAGAATGTCCGCTTTTGGGCATCCGCTTCTTTTTTCCATTGAAAATCATGATGCAAAGTTCCTTCTTTTAATATTGATGAACGAAAACAATCCGGAAATGACAATGAACCACTTCCGGATTTAAACCTGCCGTATCTATCTTGAAAGCTTTCTGCAAATGTCATACTGATAATCGTCGATGCCCTTCTTCATGTTCAGAGCTTCCTCAATATCATAATCTACAAATTTGCCATGTGTGTACGCAACAACCCTGTTTGATTTGCCCTCAAAAAGAAGGTCTGATGCATATGCACCCATAATCGAAGCATAAAATCTATCCTTACACGTCGGATGACCGCCGCGCTGCAAATAGCCAAGAATGGTCGCTCTTGTCTCAATGCCTGTAGCCGCCTCTATTCGCTTCGCCATTGAGGTAGAGTGTCCGATACCCTCCGCATTTACCACAATATGGTGCGTTTTTCCCTTTTTACGGCTCCGCACAATATTGTTAATCAGCTCCTGCTCGTCAAAATTATATTTTTCCGGAAGAAGAATATCCTCTGCGCCGTTAGCCACACCTGTCCAAAGCGCAATATAGCCCGCATTTCTTCCCATAACCTCAATAATGGAACAACGCTCATGGGAAGAAGAGGTATCCCTTACCTTATCAATCGCTTCCATTGCCGTGTTAATTGCCGTATCAAATCCGATCGTATATTCCGTACATGCAATGTCAAGATCAATCGTTCCGGGAACACCTACCGTATTGATGCCGTGTCTTGCCAGCGCCTGCGCGCCTCTGTAAGAACCGTCACCGCCGATGACTACGAGTCCGTCAATGCCATTCTTGCGGCAAAGCTCTGCTGCCTGTGCCTGCACCTCTTCCTGACTGAACTCCGGACACCTTGCCGTACCGAGAATAGTTCCGCCCGTGTGAATAATATCCGCTACGCTGTACGCCTCCATATCAACAATCTCTTCATTCAGCAATCCGAGATAACCACGCTTAATTCCCTTTACCTTCATACCGCTTGTAAGCGACTTTCTCACAACTGCACGAATTGCCGCATTCATACCGGGCGCATCTCCGCCGCTCGTCAACACGCCTATTGTTTTTACCTGCTTTGCCATTTCTGTATCTATGCTCCTTTCAAAATCTCAACCTTACTCCTGTTAAGCCCCTAATGCGCTTCGAACCGTCCCTCTTAATCGAACCATGTTCATTTTACCCTTTTTTTGGCAAGATTACAATAGGGGTACTAAAAAAATTGTGAAAATTTTATCAGTACGCCACTTTTACATTCCCCTCCCCGAAGAGTGCCCGCAGCCGCTCCAAAAGTTCACTGTCCGCCTGTATATTTTTATTGGGTGGAAGCGTCTTTTTCTGACGTGTTTCTTCTATATAAATAACAACGCTGTCCTTCCCATCGGAATCAAAAATCGCATCAAAAAGCATCGGCTCTTTTTCCACATAAGTGTTCAGGTTTGAGAATTTTATCCACACCTTGCACGGTATATCGCAAAACGACGTGACTTTCTCGCAAATCAGCTTGCCGTCGCGATCCTCCTCCACGCTGATTCTGCCCTCAATAAAAACCTTATTATCCTCCATAAGCTGCGCAGAATATTTTTCATAAGCATTCGGAAACACAATCACTTCCACACTTCCCACTAAATCCTCAAGCGTGAGAAATGCCATAATCTTGTCATTTTTGGTATATTTTATCTTCTTATCCGCAATCATGCCGCCGATTGTTGCCGTTGCACCATCCTGCAAAAGAACAGCGTTCGTCTCCTCGTCAAGAAAAAAATCCGAGGTTTTTGCACTGATATGCTTTTCCCAAAGCGCCTGATATTCCTCCATCGGATGCCCGCTGACATAAAACCCGAGCACCTCCTTCTCAAAGCTTAAAAGCAGCTCCTTCTCATATTCTCCCACATCGGGCAGTTTTATTTCAAGCTCTTCCCTCTGCTCATCCGAAACAATGTCAAGCAGCGACAGCTGCCCTGCCGTAATTCCGCGCTTGCTGTGCGTAATGTCTTCCAAAATCTGCACATAGACGCTCATATGCTGCTTCCTTGTCGCGCCAAAGCTGTCAAATGCACCTGCCTTGATAAAATTCTCTATCGCACGTTTGTTCACATCATTTCCCTGCGTCCGTTCGATAAAATCTTTCAGGCTCTGATAAGCTCCGTGCGCGCGGCGTTCCTCCACAATCGCATTGATAATCGGTCTGCCGACATTCTTAATCGCCGTAAGCGCATAGCGTATTGCTGCGTTTGACACCGAAAATCCGACCTCACCCTCATTGATGTCGGGCGGGAGGATTTTGATGCCCATGCTTCTGCAAACCATGATATACTCGGAAACCTTCGATGAATTGTCAATCACCGATGTTAACAACGCCGCCATAAATTCCACCGGATAATAGTATTTCAAATATGCCGTCTGATATGCGACAACAGCGTAACATGCCGCATGCGATTTGTTGAACGCATACTTCGCAAAATCAATCATTGTATCATAAATGTGATCCGCAACCGCCTCCGGTATACCGTTTGCCGTACATCCCGGCACTTGCTCCGCTTCGTTTCCATGCACAAAATTGGCACGCTCCTGTTCCATGACAGACGCCTTTTTCTTGCTCATGGCACGGCGGACAAGATCGCTTCGTCCCATCGTATATCCGCCCAAATCACGCACAATCTGCATAACCTGCTCCTGATACACAATGCAGCCGTACGTCGGCGCAAGAATCGGCTCAAGCTGCGGACATGCGTAAGTCACCTCCGCATGATTGTTCTTTCCCCGAATATACGCCGGAATAAATTCCATCGGTCCCGGACGATAGAGCGAAATACCTGCAATCACGTCCTCAAGGCTTTGGGGTTTTAACTCCTTCATAAAGTTTTTCATGCCCTGACTTTCCAACTGGAACACACCGTCCGTCTTTCCCGTTCCAAGCGACGCAAGCACTTTTTTATCGTCATAATCTATTTTATCCACATCAATAAAAATTCCTGCGGTTTTTTCCACATTTTCCACTGCGTTTTTGATAACCGTCAACGTCCGCAGACCAAGAAAATCCATTTTCAGCAACCCAAGCTCCTCAATGGTTGTCATCGGAAACTGCGTTGTTATCGAACCGTCGCTTCCTCTCGAGAGCGGCACCAGTTCATCTGCAGGTCTTTGGCAGATTACAACGCCCGCCGCGTGCATGGACGTATGGCGCGGAAGTCCCTCCAGTCGTTTGCACATATCAATCAGATAATGCACCTGCTCGTCATTTTTATAAAGCTCCCGAAACTCCGGGTTTATCTCAAGCGCACGTTCTATCGTAATATTCAACTCATTCGGTATCATCTTGGCAATACTGTCGCAAAAATTGTACGGCAAGTCCAACGCACGTCCTACATCACGAATCACGCCTTTTGCCGCCATCGTACCGAATGTGATAATCTGTACAACCTTATCCGCGCCATATTTTTGACTTACATAGTCGATAACCTCCTGCCTGCGCTCATAGCAAAAATCAATATCAATATCCGGCATCGATATACGCTCAGGATTGAGAAAACGCTCAAAAAGAAGACCATAGCGTATCGGGTCAATGTTCGTAATCTGCAGACAATACGAAACAATGGAGCCGGCTGCGCTTCCGCGCCCCGGACCTACGGGAATGCCGTTCTCACGCGACCAGTTAATAAAATCCCAAACAATCAGGAAGTAGTCCACATATCCCATATTCTTTATGACATCCAGCTCATAGTTAAGCTTCTCTACAAGCGTTCCGTCATCATCGGGGTAACGCTCCTTTAAGCCGTCAAAGCAGATTTTATTCAAATAAGTCCACGAATCATATCCCTTGGGCACTTCAAACCGCGGCAGCTTTGTCACGCCAAACTCAATTTCTACATTGCACCGCTCGGCAATCAGCGCCGTGTTTGTGACAGCCTCCTGCGCATACGGAAACAGTTCCCGCATCTCCAACTCACTTTTTACATAATACTGACCGCCGTCATAACGCATCCTGTCCGAATCCGACACTTTCTTCGCCGTTTGGATGCAAAGAAGAATATCATGCGACTTTTCATCCTCGGCATACGTGTAATGAATATCGTTAGTCGCAACTAACGGAATATCCATCTCCTTACCGATACGCATTAAAGATGCATTCACCGTCTTTTGTGCCGGAATACCGTGGTCCTGCAGTTCCAAAAAATAGTTTCCCTTTCCAAAGCAGTCAAGATATTTTTGGACGCAGTTCTTTGCTTCCTCATAAAGCCCCTTTACGATAAGGCGCGGCACTTCGCCCGCAAGACATGCCGAAAGCGCAATAATTCCCTCATGGTACTTGTTAAGAACCTCCATATCGACACGAGGCTTATAATAATACCCCTCTGTAAAGCCAATGCTGACAATCTTCATCAGATTCGAATACCCGATGTTATTTTCTGCCAGCAAAACAAGGTGGTGATACCTGTCCTCACCACCCGTAAGCTCCTTATCAAAACGCGAATTCGGCGCCACATACACCTCACAACCGAGAATCGGCTTGATACCATTTGCCCTTGCTTCCTTATAAAAATCAATGACACCGTACATCACTCCGTGGTCCGTGATTGCGCCGCTGTCCATGCCAAGCTCCTTAATGCGCTTGACATATTCCTTTATTTTATTTGAACCGTCCAACAGACTGTACTCTGTGTGGACATGCAGATGTGTGAACGCCATTCTTCTTTTGTCCCCGTTTCTTTCTTAATATATAAGCGGTTTAGATTACTCTAAACCGCTTGCGATTTCCGCCATCAGCCTTCCTACAATTGTAATAAATCCCAAATCCACCGCTCCGATTTTCGGCGCCCTGTTAAAATAGTCGAAGGAAACCACCGCACGCACCTCTTCGCCGCACAGTGCGGCGCACTGTACAAACTCCTTGTTCTCCTGAAGTTCATAAAGCTGATGCATCTTGGGCTGCTGCATTGCAAGCTTTCCAAAATTCTTCTCCACGCGCACACCGCGCCTGTCAAACTGCTTCTCAATACTGTCTTCCCTGATACACGCAAGTGATCCGATGGGATTAATATACTTTCCTGAAATACCAACTCTATGTAGATCGTCTCCTGCATATACCGCAATTCCGTCCACATCAAGGTAGCTGCGAAGTTTTTCCATCACTTCATCAAATACCGCAGTCCCTTCTGTGTTGAGCATCAGAACAAGATCCGACATCACTTCCGCTTTCTTATCATCGCTCGCGACCGCCTTAATTCCGATGCTTCGCTCGGAAATTGCCGCATCCTCCACTACGCCATGTTTCACTTCGTCGTAGATAATATAGCGGTTTTTCCCCTTTTCCTTCGCTACATATAAAGCCTTATCCGCCTTCTTAAACAAATCCTCAAAATTTGACGCATCATCCGGAAACTTTGCCACGCCGCAGGACGTTGTAATCGCCATTGTATCTTTAATATCCTGGTATTCCCATTGAACATTTTTGGAGACAGTCTTAAAAATACGCCGCAGCTCCTCCTCGTTGGAAACGCCGTCAAGCACAAGCATAAACTCATCGCCGCCAAAACGCCCTACCATACCGCGCGAATCAATCACGCCGCGCATAATTTCCGACACTTTGGAAAGCACCTCGTCACCGAACATATGTCCAAAACTATCGTTTACTTTTTTAAAATCATCCACGTCCATCATGGCTAGATAAAACGATTTTTTCTCCTGCGTCTTCTCAAGCGCATACTCATGAATCGCCCTCTTGTTGTAAAGCCCTGTACCGGGATCAAACGCGTTATCCGTCAGATAATAGCTCTTCTTCTCACATTTGGCATTAATATTGGTGATAATGCCTACCGACATAATGCGCTTTCCATTATCATAGAGCGTACATCCCCGAATCTGATAACGTCCCTGCGCGCCCTCTACCAAAAGCGACGCCTCAAAGCCCGCATTAAAACGGTCAACTCCTCTTTTTAAGAAATCACAAAAGATTTCAAATTCACCGGAAACGGCAACGTGTTTCTTAACCTCACTCAGCTTATTTTTTAATACAGGAATACTCTTTACATTCACATAGCGATAAACATTAATCTCATCCGTCTTATAATTATACTCAAAGAACATATTTTCGGAAAGTCCCATAAACTCGCGGTACTTTTTCACAAGCTCCAAGTATTTCACATAGCGGTCTTTAAGTTCCATAAAGCATGAGAATTCTAAGTTAAACGACTTAAAATCTCCATAGCATCTTCCGTTTAACTCCAATTCAAGATACAGCAGCCGATAATTGTCATTGGCATCCTTCATACGCGCAATCGTACACTGGCGTCCTTTGTCCAGCTCCGCTGCCACCGCCTGAAAGTCTTCTTTATCCTCCGGATGCAGCAAATCAAGCATTGAATATCCTGAATTTTTGCCGATAAAGTGATAAAAAGCCTCATCTCCGTTTACAAACTCAAAATCGTTTTTAATTGTTGCCCGTCCGTAATATGCAATATATGATCCGGGCGCAGTTTTGTATTCCGTAACGTTTGCCTTTTCCATTCGTTTTCCCTATAACACGCATTCCCCTTCAATGCCTGCCCCTCATAAATTGTTTCCGACCAATTATTCAAGGTCAGCTGACCATGCTTAAATACTATCCTAATTGTACACTGTTTTCCCAAAAAATGGAACAAAAAACTTAAAATTTTGTAAAAGCAATTTGCACAAATTTTATACAATTCTTCGCACACATATTATCTCGCGATAGAGTGCATTACTAATTTTAATTCCCGTCTTTGCCGAGCTTGCATGCACAATTTTGCCGTTCCCTATGTAAATCGCCACATGACCCGGATAACAGATTATGTCACCCGGCTGTGCCTCTCCGTAACTAACCTGTTTTCCCGCCGTTCGCTGCGACGTGGAATTTCTGGGAAGACTATAGCCAAACTGTTTATACACCGACTGCGTAAAACCTGAACAGTCTGCACCGTTTGTCAGGCTTGTACCGCCCGCCACATAGGGATTTCCCACAAATCCGCATGCATATACCGCAACCTCTTTTCCCTTTGCGCTGCCGTTTGCCGCCATAATTTCGTCCTTATTAACCGTGGCCTTCCCCGTAGGCTTTGTATTATTCGGCGTCGAACTACTGTTTCCTTTGTTTTTACGTGCCTCTTCCTCCGCCTTCTTACGTGCCGCCTCTTCTGCAGCTCTGCGTTCCTCTTCCTCAATCTGCTTAATTTGAGCGTTTCGCTGCTTAATCTGCGTCTTATATACTTCCGCTCGCTGCTTTGCCTTACTGATCTGCATCGCATAATCCGCACTGATTTCCTCAAGCTCCGCACGGGCGAGTTCCACGCTGTCCATCTCCTCCTGAAGCCCCTCCTGCGTTGCCTCAAGCTCCGACTCCTCGATTTCAAGCTCTTCCTTCAGATTCTCCACATTCTGCCGCGCCGTCTGATAATTCGTGAACATTTTCCGGTCATATTCGTGAAGCTTTTCAACATAATCCGCCTTATTGAGCAAACTTTCCATCGTCGTCGCACTAAATAAAATGTCAAGATACGTACTGTCGCCGCTCTCGTACATTTCCTTAATGCGCACCTTCATCGCCTCATACTGGGCGCGCTCTGCCTTAATTGCTTCCTCAAGGTCAAGCTTCGCCTGCGCAATCTGTGCCTTCTTTACTTCGATTTCCTCCTCAAGAAGACTGATGCTTGCCATAATCTCCGCAATTTCGTTGCTCAGCGCTTCAATCTCGCTGTCAATTCCGTCCTGCTCCTCAGAAAGTTCATTTACCTGATCCTCAAGGTCATCTAAGTTCTGCTCGTCCTCCTCATTTTGGCGCTTCAAATCATCCTTCTTTGCCGCCTGAACCTGCAGCACCTGTCCGGCGCCGACGCCCCCCGTCAGCGTTGCCGCACATAACAGCGCACAAAGAAAACGCCTAACCCCTTTCTTCTTTCGCATTATTTACTCAACCCCTTTTATCCGCTTTACCTTACGGCTCCGATGTCGTCTCTACCGTAATAATCCCATTTAAGCGTTCAACAAGCTTCTCCTGCAGCACAAACATCCTGTATGTGGTATATCCAACCTCTTCGAGATACGAATCCACCGTATATCCGTCATACCCCGCAATATCCTCTGCTGCATATTCACGCACAAGTTCATCTGTAATATCCAGCTTCTCCGCCCTTGCAAGCGCTTCCGATATTAAATACTGCTTCACCGTCGTTTCGCAGTCCGGACGAATTTCCGCCTCAAAATCCTCAAGTGACCTTTGCTCCACATCCTGAAGATATTTCTCAAAATTCATCCCATAATACATTTGGCTCATGGACTCCATATAAATCTCAAATCCCTGCATCTGCTCCTCGACAAGATACTCCGGAATTTCCTTAATCGTACTCTCGCTCAATATCTGATTCAAAATGGCGCTCGTCTTCGAGGCTTCAAAAGCCTCCTCCGCGCTTTTCTCAACCTCCGCCTTAGCCGCATCCCAAAGCGCCTCCTTACTCTCATACGAAAGCCCAAGTCTTGCCAGATCCGCATCTGTCGCATCCGCATAGCTGATTGACTCGGCAATTCCGTTTACCGTTACCGTAAATACCACCGGCTGTCCTGCAAATGACGGTTCACGGTAGCCCTCCGGAAATGTCAGATCCAAATCAACCGTCTCTCCCGGCATCACGCCAATCAGCTTTTCCTCAAATCCCGGGATAAACGAGCCGGAACCGATTTCCAAATCAAATCCGCTCGCCGTACCGCCCTCGAACGCCACGCCGTCCTTTTTTCCTTCATAATCAATATTGGCAACATCGCCGTCCGCTACCGCGCGGTCCTTAATGTATCCTTTTAGCAGCTCACTGTCAATATACTGTTCAATGTCCTGATCCTGTGTCTGCGGCTTATATACCTCCACTTTCATATTTTTGTAATCATTCAGTGTAACATATTTGTCAATATCCAAGTCCTGAAGTCCAATATAGTCTACCCGTTCACTGACGCGCTGCACATCTGCAATACTAGAACTTACGTTCCCATCCATTTGCGCCTGACCGGCACTTTCCGTCTGACCGGCACTTTCCGTCTCCGCGGCGGCGCCCGCCTCCGAAGCCGTCTGCGTCCCGGACGTGTTATCCGATGCGGTTTTGTCTTGACACCCGGTACTTCCAAACACCATCACGCCCAAAAGGCATGCGATAATCCATTTATTTTTCATCCTTCAATAATTCCCCTTTCATCTGCTTTTATCAGTATAGCAAAAATAGAATGAAAATAAAAGTGTTTCTTGCACTTTCCAATCATTAATGATACAATCTTTTATATGTTGTTTATACATAGGTTATATAATCACAAGAAAGGCTGATAAAATATGGTAGGAAAAATTCTTTTAATTATATTGGTTGTTTTGGTTTTGCTGCTTGTGGGACTTTATTTTCTCGGACGCAGAATGCAGAAAAAGCAGGCAGAACAGCAGGCGCAGATTGATGCCGCCAAACAGAATGTTTCCATGCTGATTATAGATAAAAAGAAAATGAAATTGAACGAATCGGGACTTCCTGCAGCAGTGCTTGAGCAGGCGCCGAAATATATGCGCCGCGCCAAGCTTCCGATTGTTAAAGCAAAAATCGGTCCGCAGATTATGTCACTTATCTGTGACGCCGAAATATTTGACAATGTTCCTGTAAAAAAAGAAGTAAAAGCAACCGTAAGCGGTATTTATATCACGGATGTCAAAGGTATCCGCGGTGCACTTCCCGCGGCTCCCGCAAAGAAAAAGAGCAAATTTAAGGCATGGGTTGCTAGAATGCAGGAAAAAGCAGGCGCAAAGCCGATTAAATAAGCGATGAGAACAATACTGAAATGGCCGGGCGGCAAAGAAAAAGAACTGCCCGTAATCCGAGAACACATACCCGCGTATTTAGGCAGATATGTCGAGCCCTTTGTCGGCGGCGGCGCGGTATTTTTTGATGTTAACACGCCAAACTGCTGTATCAATGACAGGTCCCACGAACTGATTAATCTATACCGGTGTGTACAGACACAGGATCAGGATTTCATACATTCTCTGCAAAGAGAAGCAGATGCGTTTCGCTTGCTTAATCAGTTTACGGATACGCACACGGAAGCGCTTCTGCAATTATATCACTCCGAAACGCCGCGAGACGCCGTTTCGGACTTTGTCGGACATTATTTTGATACGGTATTCCAACCGCTTGCAGGCAGTTACAATGAAATCTTTTGCAATGAACTGAAAAAAAATCTGACAAATAAGATTACACGTTCACAACATTTGGAGCAGGCGAATGGTGCACTTCCCGATGATGACAGGTTAAACAATATGGAAGCCGCACTGAAATCAGCGTATTATATGCTGATTCGTTTCCTGTTAAATCATCCCGCCGGATTGAGCATGGGGCAGCAGGCGGCCGTTTTTTTCTTTATACGGGAATACTGCTATTCGTCGATGTTTCGTTACAATGCAAGCGGAGAATTTAATGTGCCCTACGGCGGAATCTCGTACAACCGAAAAGATTTTCAGAGAAAAATCGACTATATGTTATCAGGCGATGTACAGCAAAAGCTTACAAACTCCATGATTGAGAACAACGATTTTGAAGTGTTTATGGAAGGATTACACCTGACACGGAACGATTTTGTCTTTTTAGACCCGCCGTACGACAGTGACTTTTCTACTTATGCGCAGAATATTTTCGGCAGGGAAGAACAGATACGGCTTTGTGAACATCTGAGAAGAACCCCCGCCAAAATCCTGTTAGTTATCAAAAATACCGATTTTATCCGAGAACTGTATCAAAATGATTTTCGCATCACCAGTTTTAGCAAAAGATATCTTGTAAGTTTTATGAACCGCAATGAAAGAGATGCAACGCATCTAATTATAACCAATTATTAATCTTACAGCGTAGCGCAAATACGGGAGTATTTAGAAAAAATACTCCCGTATTTCACAATTGCGGATACCAAACGCTGCATATTCCTCATTTGTCATATCATGAAAATACGAATGAATCACCCTTGCAATCCCATTATGCGCCACTAGCAAAAACGTCTTATCCTGCGACTGTTCCCTGACATCGTCGAGCAGATTGTAAATCCGCTGCGCAAGATGCAGCATTGTCTCACCGCCGCCGAAATGATTGACAAAGCTCTTCTTCATCTCTTGAAATTCTGCGCCGTTTCGCGCCGTAGCTTCGTATTTTCCAAAACTCTGTTCCATAAGGCGCACTTCCGCGCGTGCGGGAATGCCCGTAATTTGGGAAACTTCCAGCGCCGTATCCTTTGCACGTATTAGCGGAGAATACAAAATCTCGTCAATTCCAAGTCCTTCCGACAAAATCTTTCTTCCAAGCTCCCTCGCCTGCTCATGCCCAAGCTCCGTAAGCGCGACATCCGTCGCACCGCAGATTTTATTTGCGACATTCCAAACAGTCTGTCCATGCCTTGTAAAATATACGTGTGCCATACGTTTCACCTCTTTTTATAATATCTACCGTTATTTATAAATCGAGTTTCAAATCATTCTCCTTAATCCACCCGATTTTCCGAAATCCAGCGCCAATAACATATGTTATCATCGCAGGTAATATAAAACTGATGCAAATCAATCCTGCCCAATCCCAAAACGTAACAGCCGTTTTTGTACCCGCGGCAATATCGTCAAGCCAACCTGTATATACGCCAATCTGTCCTACAAGTCCGCAGGTACCCATTCCGGATGCCACTGCCGCGCCGTTCATTTTTATCTGAAAAACACAAGTTGCAATCGGTCCCACAATTGCGGATGCTATAATCGGCGGCAGCCAAATGCGGGGCTTTTTCACAATATTCCCCATTTGCAGCATCGACGTTCCGATACCCTGCGCAAAAAATCCGCCCCAACCGTTCTCCTTGAAGCTCATCACGGCAAAGCCGACCATCTGCGTACAGCAGCCTGCAAGCGCTGCCCCGCCTGCAAGTCCGGTAAGGCTTAACGCCGCACAAATTGCCGCACTGCTGATCGGCAGCGTAAGCGCGATGCCAACGATTACGGAAATAATCATTCCCATCAAAAACGGCTGTAATTCCGTAGCCCACATAATTGCCCGTCCGACCGCACTTGCCGCAGTTCCAATTGCCGGTGCGCACAGCGTCGCAAAAAGCGCACCCACAAGAATTGTGACAAGCGGCGTTACAAGAATATCCACCTTTGTCTCTTTGGAGACCGCCTTGCCGCACTCGGCAGCAATTACCGCAATAATCAGTACGGCAAGCGGTCCGCCCGCTCCGCCGAGCGTGTTCGCGGCATGTCCCACGGCTGCAAGCGAAAACAGTACCAACGCCGGACAGTGAAGTGAATATCCGATTGCTACCGCCATCGCCTCCCCCGTAACTGCCTTGGCATAACCGCCAATCGTCACAAGAAGCTCAATCCCAAGACGCTCCCCGAGTGTAGAAATAATCGTTCCAATCAAAAGCGACGCAAAAAGCCCCTGTGCCATAGCGCCCAATGCATCAATGCCGTACCGCTTTCCCGATATTACAATATCTTTGCGTTTTAAAAAGCTCTTTAATTTTTCCATAAGTATCCTCCATGTTTTACCGATAGTTTTGTTGCTTCACTGATTTTACACGTGTATATTTACCTGTCTTGTCAGCTTAAACTACTATAACATAAGGATTCTAATTTTGCAAGTATCCCCTCGCGTCCAACTGCCGCTCTACCCGCGCCAGCACATCCTCACTGTCCGCCTCAACCGTGTGGAAATGTGCGCCGTTTGTCAGCGTCTTTAGGGGCTGCGCCTTACTCTTTGCAATTTTTTCAATGAATTCGTCAACATCCGTACGGCTGCGCAGAAACAAGTCCACCGTAATCTGACCGTAAACCTCATGCTCTACCACCACATCAAGCACATGCGCTCCGCAGTCCACAATTGCATACAGCTCGTCCTGCATCTGCCCGTCCGTATGCATTACGGAAACCGTACGCTTGTACACCGCTTTCGTTTCCGGCTGATATAAAATATAACCCTTGTTGGTACTGAGAATATTTTTGTCGTATGCACGTAAAAGCGCAATGTCCTGCACAATCACCTGCCGGCTCACCTTGAGCTGTTTGGCAAGCGCCGCGCCGGAAAGTGGTTCCGGCGCTTGGTTGAGCATCGCTATAATTTTATCTCTCCTGCTGTCCCCCTCCATCAAGTCTCCTCCTTTTTGCGGAAAAAGCGGTAAATATCCTGTGCAACGTTTGCTGTTATTCCCGGCACCTGCTCTATTTGGGAAGCATCGGCAGCCCGAAGCTCCTCAATGGACTTAAAATATTTCATAAGCGCCTTCCGGCGGCTCGGACCCACGCCGGGTATCTCGTCAAGCACCGAATGTACCTGTGCCTTGCTGCGCAGCGAGCGGTGATACGTAATCGCAAAACGGTGCGCTTCATCCTGTATGCGCGTAATCAGCTTAAAGCCCTCACTGTTTCTGTCAATCGGCAGCTCAAGGTTGTTAAAATACAACCCCCTTGTCCTGTGATTGTCATCCTTCACCATACCGCAAATCGGAATATCAATTCCTAACTCCGCAAGCACCTGCTTTGCAATATTGACCTGTCCGCGTCCTCCGTCCATCAACAGCAAATCCGGAAACTTCGTAAAGCTTCCGAAACGCTCGTCTCCCTTTTCCCTTTGAATCTCCTCGCGCTCATCGAGTCCGTGCTGAAACCGCCTTGTGAGCACCTCGTGCATACATGCGTAATCATCCGGTCCCGCCACTGTTTTCATACGGAATTTCCTGTAATCACTTCGCTTCGGCTTCCCTTTTTCATACACCACCATCGAGCCGACATTCGCAAAGCCGCTCGTATTGGAAATATCAAACGCCTCCATCCGCGTCAGCGGACTGATTCCCAAAATCTCCTCAATTTCTTTGACTGCACCGATTGTCCTGCCCTCTTCGCGCTTAATGCGCTCCCTGTCCTGACTTAACACAAGCTGTGCATTTCTTGCTGCCAAATCCACCAGCTTTTCTTTTGCGCCTCTTTGCGGTACACGCAAATGCACCTTTGCTCCCTTTTTGTTCGTAAGCCACTGCTCCAGCAACGTCATATCCTCGATTTCATTCTGAAGCATAATTTCCCGCGGAATAAAAGGCGTGCCTGCATAGAATTGCTTCACAAAGCTCGTTAATATTTTATCAGGCAAAGGTTCCTCAACCTGTGTCATATAAAAATGCTCTCTGCCAATTAATCTTCCGTTTCGCAGAAAAAACACCTGCACAACCGTCTCGTTACCGTCAATTGCCAGTGCGATAATGTCCTTGTCCTCACCGATATTGTCGGACATCTTCTGTGTTTCGCTTACTTTTTTGACGCTCTCAATCAAGTCCCGGTATTTCATCGCTTCCTCAAACTCCATGTTATCGGAAGCATGCTGCATTTTCTCCTTTAATTCTTTAATGACAGGCTGATGTTTCCCGTTTAGGAACGCGAGCGCCTGCTCAATCGCCGCGGCATAATCCTCCCTGGAAATATACCCTTGACACGGCGCACTGCACTGTCCGATATGATAATTCAGACAAGGACGTTCCTTTCCGATGTCGCGCGGCAGCGTCCTGTTACAGGTCTTTAATTTATAGAGCTTATTAATCAAATCAATGCTCTCTTTCACACCGCCGTTTGTAAAAGGACCGAAATATTTTGCTCGGTCCTTTTTCATCTGGCGCACCATCAATACACGCGGATAGTCCTCACCCAAAGTCACCTTAATATAAGGATACGTTTTATCGTCCTTTAAAAGCGTGTTATATTTCGGACTGTTTTCCTTAATCAGATTGTTCTCAAGCACAAGCGCCTCAAGCTCCGAATCGGTCACAATATACTCAAAACGTGCAATCAGTGACACCATCTTGTCAATCTGCGGTCCCCTGCCGATATTTCCCTGAAAATAAGAACGCACGCGGTTATGCAGATTGACTGCCTTTCCCACATAGAGAATGGCGTCATCCGCATCATGCATGATATAGACTCCCGGCTTATTCGGAAGCTTTTTCAGTTCTTCCTTTACATCAAACTCATCCATTTACATTCCTGTCCCAAGCGGACCCAAATCGCGATTTCTCTCCGCCTTCCCCATTTGTCTGATTTTTAACATTCTGATCCTCATTGTGCTGCGGCTCTTGCGGAATAGGATTTTTGTTCTCCTGTGGTTCCTGCGGAACTTGAAAAACCGGCTGCTGCGGTGTAAATGTCCTAAGCTCTTCCGGACTTGGTATTTTTATCTCGTTCTCCTGCTCCGTCGGCGGCTCCTGAGCTGTTTCTTTTACTTCCTGCACTTCCTTGGCTTCATTTTCCGGACTTTTCTCTTCCGGCTCGGGCAGTCCTTTCTCCTCGCGGTAAATTTTCATAAACTCTTTGCCCGTAATTGTCTCTTTCTCAATCAGGTATGCCGCAATTTTATCCATTACGTCCCGATTGTCACGCAGCATCGCAAGCGCCTCGTCATACGCTTCTTTCAGGATTTTCATAACCTCCGCGTCAATCTCCGCTGCAGTATTTTCCGCGCAGTTGAGCGTACTGGTGCTGTCAAGATACTGACTCTCGACCGTCGCAAGTCCCATCAGTCCGAATTTATCGCTCATGCCGTACCGTGTCACCATAGAGCGCGCAATATTCGTGGCACGCTCAATATCGTTTGCCGCACCTGTCGTAACCGTGTCAAACATAATTTCCTCGGCAGCGCGTCCGCCCAAAAGACCGACAATCATATCATGCAGCTCCGCCTTGGAGTTCAGGTACTTTTCATCCTCCGGCACATGCATAACATAGCCGAGCGCCCCCATCGTACGGGGCACAATCGTAATCTTTTGAACCGGCTCCGAGTTTTTTTGCAGCGCGCTGATTAATGCATGCCCCACCTCATGGTAGGAAACAATTTTGCGCTCCTCCTTGCTCATAATGCGGTCCTTCTTCTCCTTACCTACAAGCACCACTTCCACCGCATTGAGCAAATCCTTCTGACTGACAAACTCTCTGCCCTCTTTTACGGCATTGATTGCCGCTTCATTTATCATATTGGCAAGATCCGCGCCAACCGCGCCGCTTGTTGCAAGCGCAATTTCATTTAAGTCCACCGTTTCATCCATCAGCACATCCTTTGCATGGACTTTTAAAATATTGACACGTCCCTTCAAATCGGGCTTATCCACAATAATCCGTCTGTCAAAACGCCCCGGACGCAGCAATGCCTTGTCAAGAATTTCAGGACGATTCGTCGCAGCCAGTATAATAATACCTTTTTTACCGTCAAAGCCGTCCATCTCCGACAAAAGCTGGTTCAGCGTCTGTTCACGCTCCTCATTCCCGCCGCCGTACTTGGAATCGCGGCTTCTTCCGATTGCATCAATCTCGTCGATAAATACAATACACGGCGCATTCTTTTCCGCCTCTTTAAATAAATCGCGCACACGCGATGCACCCACGCCGACATAAAGCTCAATAAAATCCGAACCTGCAAGCGAGAAAAACGGCACATGCGCCTCTCCCGCAACTGCCTTTGCAAGCATTGTTTTACCGGTACCGGGCGGTCCGACAAGCAGCGCCCCCTTTGGAAGCTTTGCACCGATTTTGGCGTATTTTCCCGGATTATGCAAAAAGTCGACAACCTCCTGCAGGGACTCCTTTGCCTCGTCCTCTCCCGCAACATCCCTAAAGGTTATGCCGGTTTCCTTCTGTCCATAAATCTTTGCGGTACTTTTTCCCATGCTAAAAGCGCCCCCGCCGCCAGACATTTTTCTGAAAAGCATGCTGATAATGCCCCAAATTGCAAGCGCAAAGAGGATGTCAAACAAGATAATCATAAGAACGCCCGAACGGTCAGGGAGCGCACCTTTTACCTCCACTTCCGCCTTTAAAAGACGCTTTGCAAGCGTATCGTCATCCTCAACCTTCCCCGTCACATACGTGATGGTCGGCTGATAGTATGAAATCAGCCTGTCGCTTGATTCCTTGACCTTCGGGGAAATCACAAGCTGGCTTGTCTCGATTTTAACGCTTTCAATCGAACCGGCTTCCAACATCTGAATAAACTCGTTATAGGTAATCTCCTTATTGGCTGCGCCTGTCACCGCCTTTACCATATAATTCATCAGAAAGAGCGACAGTGCCACCGCTATCATCAGCATGACAATGCTTTGCTTTTTAGGGTCTCTTCCGTTGTTCCCGTTGCCGCCGTTGTTTCCCCCGTTTTTTCCTCCATTGCCGTCATGGTTATTAAACTGATTATTGTCCATAGTATCCTATCGGTTATCCTTTCATAATTGTTCTGTTCTCTATATTGAATATTTTTAACAAATCAAGTATAATTATAAAGATATTCCATTTATAAATCAATAATTTCTTTATGAAATAAAACTAAAGTAATTTGAAAGAAAGGATGAAAGCTAAGATTATGCCTGTTAAATATGTATTCGTGACCGGCGGCGTTGTATCGGGACTCGGAAAAGGAATCACTGCTGCATCGCTTGGCCGGCTTTTAAAGTCAAGGGGCTACAAAGTCACAATGCAAAAATTTGACCCCTATATCAATATTGATCCCGGCACCATGAACCCTATCCAGCATGGCGAAGTCTTTGTCACGGACGACGGCGCGGAAACCGACCTTGATTTAGGTCACTATGAGCGCTTTATCGATGAAAGTCTTGACAAAAATTCCAACGTCACTACCGGAAAGGTTTACTGGAGCGTTCTCCAAAAAGAGCGGCGCGGCGATTACGGAGGCGGCACCGTTCAGGTGATTCCGCACATCACCAATGAAATTAAGAGCCGTTTTTACAGGAATTTTACCGACCCTGACATGCGCATTGCCATAATTGAGGTCGGCGGCACCGTCGGCGATATTGAGAGCCAGCCGTTTTTGGAATCCATCCGCCAGTTCCAGCACGAAATCGGGCATGAAAACGCGATTTTGATTCACGTGACGTTGATTCCTTATCTGAGCGCCTCGCAGGAAATGAAAACCAAACCGACGCAGGCAAGTGTAAAAGAGCTTCAGGGAATGGGAATCCAGCCGGATATTATCGTATGCCGGAGCGAACATACGCTCGAGCACGGAATCAAAGACAAAATTGCGCTGTTTTGTAATGTGCCCACTTCCCATGTGCTGCAAAATCTCGATGTCGAGTATCTCTATGAGGCTCCTCTTGCAATGGAACGGGAACATTTGGCGGAAGTTGCCTGCGAATGCCTGCATTTGAAATGTCCTGAGCCCGACTTGGAAGAATGGGCAAAAATGGTCGATGATTTAAAAACGCCCACGCAGGAAGTCAATATTGCACTGGTCGGAAAGTACACACAGCTTCATGACGCCTACATAAGTGTGGTGGAAGCTTTAAAGCACGGCGGAATTCCGCAGCATGCCACCGTCAATATCAAGTGGGTAGATTCGGAGCATGTGAACGCCGAAAATGTAGCGGATATTTTGGGAGACGTTGAAGGCATCCTTGTACCCGGCGGTTTCGGCGACCGCGGAATCGAGGGCATGATTGACGCAATCCGCTATGCACGGGAAAATAACATCCCGTTCCTTGGTCTGTGCCTTGGTATGCAGTTGTCTATCGTGGAGTATGTCAGAAACGTAGTCGGCTACAACGATGCGCACAGCATTGAGCTTGATCCCAACACGATCCATCCTGTTATCGCACTGATGCCGGATCAAAACGGCGTAGAGGACATCGGCGGCACGTTACGGCTCGGCTCATATGAATGCCACCTTGACACAACGTCTAAGGCGTACAAGCTCTACGGCAGCGAAGTGATTCATGAACGTCACAGACACCGCTATGAAGTAAACAACGATTACCGAACTGTGCTCTCAGAGAAAGGTATGCTCCTGTCAGGGCTATCTCCTGACGGGCGGATTGTGGAGATGATTGAAGTTCCCGAACACCCATTCTTTCTCGCAACGCAGGCACACCCTGAGTTAAAGAGCAGACCAAACAGACCGCATCCCTTATTTAAGGGACTTGTGGAGGCGGCAATTGCTTACAAAAAATAAATGATACTACTCAAATGGCTATGCGGAAACGCATAGCCATTTTTCGTATATTCAATCCTTACTCCGCAAAATCAACTCCATACCTCCCATTCTCCCAAATAATAGACAAAGGCTTTAAATCATACGCCGAAATCCGGTATCCGTCCGCCGTAAGCGACACTGTAAACTCCGCCATTCCGCCCTTAACACACGACTGTTCAGGCTGCGCGCTGATATAATTCCCAACAGAATAATAAATAAGCATCTCATGACCGCCCTCATCCGTCAAAACCTCAAACGGCTGTAAACTATGAGGATGCGTTCCAATCACCGCATCCACGCCGCACTCTAAAAACACCTGCGCCCATTTTTTCTGATAATCATCGGGTTCCTGCGCATATTCCGTGCCCCAATGCGCAAAGACAACCACAAAATCCGCCTCCTCCTTCGCCTTTGCAAGATCCCTGCGGATTTGCGCTTCATTCTCCAGCAAATGCACCATATGCGGATTTTCTTTTGGCAGTGCAATCCCGTTTGTCCCATACGTATAATTCAACAATGCAAACTGCACGCCGTTTCGCGCAATCATCCGATACGGCTTATATTCCGCTTCCAAACGCGACTGTATTCCAAGGCAGACAACCCCGCTGTCCTCAAAAAACTGTTTGGTAAAATCCACCCCGTCTGCGCCTCTGTCAAGCGCATGATTCGTCGCACACGTCACCACGTCAAAGCCCGCATCCGCAATCGCCTCCCCCACCTGAACAGGCGTTCCAAAGCGCGGATAACCGCTCACCATTGACAATTCGCCAACAAGCGGCGTTTCCTGATTCATAATAGAAACATCACTGTCCGCAATCACATCTCTCATATTTTCAAACAGAAAATCAAAATTCCCGCCATTTTGCAGTCCATATCGATAAATCGGCTCATGCGTCAAAAGATCTCCAAACGCGGCAAACGAAATACTGCCCTCTTCCTTCGTAAATCCCCATGAGTCCCAAACCCAACTACTGACTGCGCCCTCCAAATCCGTCATCCACAAACGACCGTACGGCGCACCCTTCCCATTGGACACAATATCCGAAACCTCCAATCCAAGATAAGAAGACATCCACTTTGGTTTCACCAAATCAGGCGCACATTCATAGACAAACAAATGCTGAGACCACCGCCGCTCATCCTTCTCCACCCAAACAGGCTTACTCTTCCCATACCGCCCCCGTTTCCAGCAAAGAAGCACTAGTTCGTCCTGCCCGTCATTGTCGGCATCGCAAAACAAAGCCTTCTGAACCTTCACATTATTCGGTGAGGTCCATATCACACTATTCGCATGCGTAACCGTTACAGATTTTTTTGACAAAGAGAACAGATACTCCCCCGAAGCATTGCATCCCGCCGTTTCCTCCCACGAAATCCAGCGCGGCAAAAAAGCGCCGCCATTCTGCAGAAAAAGCAGAAGCACAGCGGCGCCTGTCACCATAATCACGTATGATATTATTTTAACAAAAAGCTTCTTCGACAATTTTTCCAATGCTTTATTCCCATTGATACTGATAGCGATAGCTTGCCGTCCAACCGGGCTTCTCTATCGAAGCATCTTTCTCATGATTTCCCTCAGCATTCGGCTGAATGCCCAACATCTGACGCCACTTTGAATCCGTCAAACGGTCATTCATCGGCCACGCAAACTGATAGAACGAATAAACGCTCCCCTTCGCAATCTTAATCTTGCCATCCACCTCAATGACCACAAAAATGGTGGAAGGATCGCCTGTTCCTGCCTCGAGGACGCTCCCCGATTCCCAATCAGTCGCAATATCCGCAATAATCGCCGCAGGACACTCTTTCGTGGCAATATATTCTTCGTCGCTGTTTTCCTTCACCGCCTCATACCAAAAATGCTCGATATTACCGCCATAACTTCTGATAAACTCATACTCCTCGTCCGTCAGCAGCTCGTTTTGCAGCTCCTTATTGGAAATCGTAACCATCTGCTGCGCCATCTGCGACAGCCGCGAAAGATTTTCCTCCTGCTCCGGCGAAAGCATTCCGTACTTTTTCAATCCCTGCGCCGTCATATCCGCAAGACTTGCAAACCGTGCATAAACAAGCGGCTCCGGCTCCACATATCCCCTGTCGTCCGGCTCATCGTCATAACCGCCGCCCATCTCGGCAATCACCTGTTTCGAGTAGAGAATCGTATCATGCTTCAGCTCCGCATAACTGCCTGCAAAACACTCCAAATTCTTCTTTGTCCACTCGTCGTTTTGCATAAACACCGGATAGCCTTCGCCCTTCGGCACAAGCAGCGGACGCAGCGTATGCAGCCATCCCGCATACAGGCTTGCCGACCACAGCGCATCGTTGTCCGCAGACAACCCTGTCCGAAGCTTTTCCATATTTTCCGAATAGCCCTCATAATCCTCCACGCCGCTCTCCTTTAAAATTGAAAGCGCCATATCGCTGCCAAGCGCCGCAGGCACATCAAGCACATCGGGCAGCATCCGCTTTTCATCCGCACTGTTTTTGCCCACATTTCTGTATATCAGATTTTGCATAATCTCTGCGTCAATCGTAAACCGCTGCCCCATAAACCGAAATCCGGGAATGACATTGCTTTCCTCCCATTCATAAATCGGAATGGAATTAATCTTCGGCGGCATCAACGCTGCCGTCTTTTCATGATACTTTGCAAAAGCGTCCTGCGTTCCAATCAAGTCCGCTGTTCCAATACTGTCCCCATACACTTCATTTACAAGCGGCGCATACTCACACACGCCCGAGTCGTCGCTCGCCCCCGCAAAAAACGACGTTACACTATAAATCGCTCCCCAAAGGCTTACCGCTTCCCCGTCGTCCGCAAGCGCTTTCGTTATCAAAAATGCGCTTCTGTCAAGGTCCTCCTCTTTCTGCTGAAAATGGATTCTGCCGTACCACATCATCGCTTTAAAATACTTCTCAAGCTTCTCGTCACCCTCATAGTAACCACGCGGCACATACTGCGAATAATCCTCCTCATCTCCCCGAATATCCGAAATGTCAACGCCTTGCGCGCGTTCGATCTTATCAAGCTCGCTCTGCACCAGCTGCGCAACGTCAGGATGCGCTTTTGTGTTCTCGTCAAGCAGCGTTTTCCCAATTGTAAAAAACGCCAAATTGCGCTTTGCCGCACTCTCCCACTCGCTGCCCTTTAATGTCTCGTACTGTGCAAGACTGTTTTCAAGCATTTTATCACTAAGCTTTACAAGACTGTCAAACAGATAATCCCGCTCAATGTTTTTCAATAAATAGCTGAAATACAGATGATATGTATGCATCAGCGAATCCACCGTCACAAAATTCGGTATCAGCTCGTAGCGGTTAATCTCATAGACCTCAAAAAACTCATTTCCCGCGCTTCCCGCCACAACAAAGCCGTTCTTCGCCAGTTTTTCCACTAGCTGCGGATCGTCCTCGCTAAAGTAAAACTGATTTAAGTTTACAACATTAGCCAAATCCGGCTCTATGCTATACCGCGTCACCTGCGGTGTGACATTCTCCGACACACTCTGCGGCAGACTGCCGACCAGCATCGGGCGCCGCCCCATATACAAATCGAGCGTCACCTCTGTATCCACAGACGACACATCTGTCTCTGATGCCATGTCCGTTTCTGACAACACTTCCGTTTCCGCAGTCTTGGTGTGTTCCGTACTCTGCCGTGTCTGCGCCGTCAAAGATTCGCTCTCGTTTGACTGCCCGGACGATGTACAGCCGCCGAGCAAACTAACCGCCAGCAATGCTGCCAGTAATTTTTTGTATTTCCACCCTTTCATAAACATATGCTTACATTCTCCCGTTCCATATATATCATTACTCCTATATTTAACTTTAGTATAGCAGTGCGACAGTGCATTTGCAAGGCACAATTTCTCTTTCCATGCAAAACTGTCTGAACATCGTTACTCTTTACGCATATAAAACAGAAAACGGCGGGATTGCGGAAAGCGGCAAGGATATGATATACTGGAAGAAATTTATTGGCATCTGAAAAAGGAGGGGTATTTTGGAAAACAATCATATTTTTCTTGCCGGCGGCGCGGTTGTCGCAGGAGATGTGACACTTGGGGAAAATGTCGGGATTTGGTATAACGCAGTCGTGCGCGGCGATACAAACAGCATCGTAATTGGAAGCAATACCAATGTGCAGGATAACGCGACACTGCATACGGACAAGGATTATAAACTACACATTGGAGAGGGTGTGACAATTGGACACAATGCGGTCGTACACGGCTGTATTGTTGGCGATAATACGGTGATTGGCATGGGAAGTATTCTTTTGAGCGGTGCGGTTGTAGGTAAGGACTGTATTATTGGTGCAGGAGCACTTGTAACAGGTAAAATGAAAATCCCTGACGGTTCGCTTGTTATGGGAAGTCCTGCGAAGATTGTGCGGCCGCTAATGAAGCATGAAATTGAAACAAACCGCGAAAATGCAATACATTATGTAGATTTAATGAAGGCATCCCAAAATATAACTTAATTTTACTATAAGAAAATCAGAGAAATACTTTAAAATAAAAGTATTCTCTGATTTTTTTAAAGGAGTACCGCTCCATAACTATACATAGTTACTTTGCAATACTCCTCTTGTTTAATCATAGGATAACACACAGTACATGTTCATAACGTATTGGCGCTTACTCTTTAACGGCACCAATATTTACACCCTTAACAAAATACTTCTGCAAGAACGGATACAAAATCATGAAAGGCAGGATTGCCGAGATAATACCCGCGTTAAACAGCGTATTTTGTGATACTTCATACGAGGTCGTCGGCGTATCACCATCCATAATCATGTTTCTGAGCTTATACTGGAAGTTTACCTGATTCGGGTCCGTAATATAAATCTTAACCGTTGAGTAATCATTCCATACTGCTACAGAGAACATCAAACCGATAGATGCAAGCGCCGCCTTTGATAACGGAAGCACGATGGTGAAGAAAATTCTCATCGGGGAACATCCGTCAATTCTTGCCGCCTCAAACAGTGATGCGGGAATGCCTTCAAAGAAGTTTCTCATCAATACTAAGTTATAAACATTCATGCCGTGTTTTACGACAAGTATCCACATGCTGTTTACAAGACCCAGCTGCTTCATTACTAAGTACTCCGGAATCATACCGCCTGAGAAAATCATGGTAAACATCAGGAAATATGCGAAAAACTCACGTCCCGGCATCTCAAACTGTACCAGCACATAACCGCCGAGTGTCGAAAGCACAAGACCAAGCAGCGTACCTAACAGTGTTGTAATAATTGAGTTAATGAAAGGTCTGTACAATGCAGATGTCTCGATGATTGTTCTGTATCCGTCAAATGTAAACTGACTCGGCCAAAGCTGAAACTGATATACACCAACCTTATTCAATGAGTCAACGACAACCTTCCAAATCGGTACTAAAATGATTAAGCCTATAAGAATGAACACAATATAATTGACAATGTCAAATAGCGAGGTTCTCTCACTTGGCTTCTTTGATTTTATTTCTTTTTCCTTTGCCATATCCGCACCTCCTTATACAATGCCGCGTCCACGGGTCTTCTTACTTGCCCAGTTACATACAAGCACGAGCACACAGCCTACCAATGACTTAAAAAGACCTACCGCAGTTGAATAACCATAGTTCGGCAATGCAATTGCGAATGTCTGACGATAAATATATGTAGAGATAACGTCAGATACATCATATACTGCATTGTTGTAAAGTACGAATACAGACTCAAACATGTTCATAACCTTTGCAAGGTTCAGAATCAATACCGTGATAATTGTATTTGCAAGCGCAGGAAGGGTTACGAAACGGATTTTCTGCATACGCGTCGCACCGTCGATGTCTGCGGCTTCATACAACTCAGGATTAATACCGGAAAGCGTTGCAAGGAAGATAATCGTTCCCCAACCTGTTTCCTTCCATATATTAATCAAATAGAAAATAGGACGCCACCAAGCCTTGCTTGCTAGGAAGTAGATGTACTTTGTCGTATCACCGCTGAACAGGATACCGTTTACCATACCGGTTGCAGACGGTGAAAGGAACAAGCTGAAAATCGATGCAACTACTGCCCATGACATAAAGTGAGGCAAATATATGATAGTCTGCAAAGTCTTCTTCGCAAACAGATTTTTCATTTCATTTAAGAAGATTGATACCACAACTGCGGAAATATTTGTGATAATCAGCTTTATGATACTCAATTCAAGAGTATTTTTGAATGCGGTCCAAAATGCCGGCGTTCCGAACATCTTTGCAAAATGGTCTAAACCGACAAATACTTTGGCTCCTACCGGCTTATAATCATAAAATGCATAGCGTACGCCAAGCATCGGCCAATAGTTCATTATCAACATGAAAATTACTACAGGCAGGAACATGATATAATATCCCCTGTTGTTCCATATACGGAGTCCTAGAGGCTTATGACGAACTTCCACGCCGCCTGAAGTCATTACAACTTGTTTTTTTGCCATACCGTTCTCATCCTTTCTTCCTTTTCCACTGGAATTTTCCCCATAATCACTATGCGGCCGGATAGAACGGCCACCTGTTACTATGTTGGTAGTTTTTAGAATAAGCGCCCTGCCATGCGGGGATTCCCTCACATGGCAGAGACACGTTCATTCTCATGACTTTATTGTCAGCCCAATGTAATTAAAGGCTGTTATAATTACTGATTCAACTCAGCCAGACACTGGTCGATGATAGAACCAACCGTATCAACATAACCCTGCATAGCCTCTTCAATATCGCCGCCTTCTACAACAACCTTTGTGATAACCGCCTGCTTTGCATCGAAAATAGTACCGGTTTCATTTGTAAAAGTCTCTGATACAGGCGCTGCAGGAGCGTCTACACAGTTCTCTGTAAAGAACGCATTACCTGCTGCTGCAAGATCTGTCTGTGCTGCAAAACCGTTTGTAAGCTCGCAAACTGCAAGAGCGGGATCAATGTGGTTCTTCTTCCATACAGTGTTCGGGTCGTTCGGAGACTGCTTTAAGTGGAACTCACCGTCCGCATAAGAATACTGCTTTTCACTATCTGTTCCCGGGTTTGTTGTAAACTCTTCTGCCTTTGTTGACCAGTGAACATCTTCTGCACCGTATGTCCAAAGTGTCTGAACAACATCGCCGTCCATCATAGTCTCAATAAATGCATCGAATACCGCCTGATTACGAACCGGATCACCTGAGTCGATAATACACCATACCGGAGCCTCTCTGTTCAAATAAGCGCCAACCTCTGCAATAGGAGGAAGCTGAACGATATTCTCGTCAACCTGGTTCTTAATGAAGTTGTCTGTCAATGTCTGATACCAAGAACCTGCCCAGTATGTGAATACGCCGGCAGAACCTGTCTGATTATTTGAGAACCATTTCTCACGCGCTGTCTTTGTCTGTGCCGTCAATGTCTCAGGATCAATACATCCGTCAACGTATGCCTGGCGAAGTCTTCCAAGAGCTGCTTTTGTCTCCTCTGTCTGGAAACCGTCATACCAAACGCCGTCCTCTCCCTGAAGGATTGAAGGATATGCATCCTGCCAAAACTCCGGCAGATAGTTAATGTAAGGCGCCTCGTTTCCGACAAATCCGGCTGCAACAACGCCATATGTATCGCCTTTTGTTCCGTTTCCGTCGGGATCCTCATCATGAAATGCCTTCAGCATTGCATAATAATCGTCATATGTCTTAATGTCATCAATGCTCATTCCCACTGCATCAAGCCATGCCTGCTTTACGTAAGTAACACATCCGTTTCCGTATGTAGGAGCAAATCCGTATAAACGTCCCTCAGAGTCCTTTAATGCCTCGTTGATGCCCGGAAGTGTCATTCTGCTTTGGAAATCTGCATTTTCATAAGCCGATGCCATATCCCAGAGAAGACCTGTCGGTGCATACTGCTTAAACATATCTGCTGACATAATGATTACGTCAGGATAGTCACCGCCTGCAAAAAGACGTCCAACCGCATCCGTGTAGCCTGAATGATCCATCTGCTGGATTGTCAAAGGAATACCAACTGCTGCTTCCCACTGCTCCTCAAATGCTGCCTGTCCATTGTCAACAGAAGCTGTCAATGTACCGTTTACTACCATGTTAATGCCTGTATCGCCGAGAATTTCATGATAGTCAACATCTCCTGTAGCTGCCGCGTCACCGCCGTTGTTGCTGTCTGCTGCCGCGTTGCCGCTGTTACTGTTGTCTGCTGCCGCATTGCCGCTGTTGTTGCTGTCTGCTGCAGGCTGGTTCGAATCTGAACCGGAATTGCCGCATGCTGCCAGTGAAACAACCATAGCAGATGCCAAAAGTAAAGATAATGCTTTCTTTTTCATTTCTTTTCCTTTCCTCCCTAAAATATTAATGATAAAATAAGTTTCAGACAAGGTTACATGCCTGTTCTTTTAGATTTAAAGGACATAGCCCGTGTCTATTTTAGATTTTACCATTGTAAACGCTTTCATGCAAGCAAGAATTTTAGAAATCACGCCATTTCGAGGAGGTTTTTTCGAAAAAACATTGAATTTTCGGCATTTTACGCAGTTAATAAATTCTAAATTTTTTTTAATTTTTCTTAAAATCAATAAAAAATTGCTAAAGTTTTCCGCATTTTTTTCTAAATTTTTTGTCGAAATGTAGCAATGTCTATCAAAGTTACATAAAATAAAATGTACATCTTGTCATAAAATTAACAATTTTCATATACAAATTCACCAAACGGATTTTCCTATTTTCATGCGCGGTATACGACCTTTCCGTCCGCAATCGTATATTGCACCACCCCCTGCAGCTTCTGCCGGGTAAACGGTGAATTGGACGACTTTGACAGGTAATTCCCGGCAGTCCATGTTTTCTTGGGATGATAGATCACAATGTCGGCAGGCGCGCCGGCGGCGAGCGTCCCCGCATCTAATCCGTACATTTTGGCAGGATTTGTACTCATGCACTGCAAAAGCTGCATATGTGTAAACCCGTTCTCCTCCACAAGCTTTGTTACGCCAAGGGAGAGCGCCGTTTCAAGACCAATGATGCCGCTTGGCGCCTCCGTAACCGATCTCTCCTTCTCTTCCCTGCTATGGGGCGCGTGGTCGGTGGCAATGATGTCTATTGTTCCGTCCCGAAGTCCCTCGATAATTGCAAGACGGTCCGCCTCTTCCCTAAGCGGCGGATTCATCTTTGCCAATGTTCCGTATTGGATTGCCGCCTCTTCGGTAAGGCTGAAATGGTGCGGTGTGGCTTCCGCATGAATTGTATTCCTTCCAAGTCTGGCTGCTTTTTGCTTTGCTTCCCTGACAAGCTCCACGCCTTCTTTTGTGCTGATATGCTGGATGTTTAAAATAGCACCCGTTTTTAACGCAAGCTCCAAATCACGCGCAATCAATGAGATTTCCGCCTCACGCGGCGAGCCTCCAATGCCGAAATGCGCAGATGCCTTTCCTTTGTTGATACCGTTATTCATTATCAGCGCCGGATCTTCCTCATGCAGACTAATCGGCACTTTTCGTTCGGCTGTTTTCCAAAATGCCTCTTCCAGCAGCGCCGCATCGGTTATTGGAATGCCGTCATCCGTAAAGCCGACTGCTCCGCAGGAAAGCAGCGCATCCATATCCGTGAGCTCCTTTCCTGCCATTCCTTTTGTCACGGCGGCACATGTATAGACTTTAATATCCGTTTTCCCACCCTTATTGATTACATATGTTATTGTATCCTCATTATCCCCGGCAGGTTTTGTATTTGCCATAAGCACAACACTTGTAATTCCGCCTTTGGCAGCCGCCCTTGCCCCCGTTTCAATATCCTCTTTATAAGTGAAACCGGGATCTCTGAAGTGCACATGCACATCGACAAGCCCCGGCGCCACAATACAATTTTCGGCATCAATAATGTCGCATTCAGCATCTACTGTTATTTTACTTTTTACCCATTCTATTTTTTTGTTTTTAATCAGAATATCCTTTTTTTCGCATAAATTCTGACTGGGATCAATCACCAATCCGTTCTTTATCAATAACATGCGTTATCCTCCTTTGTTTTTATCATATTTCGTATGTACTCCAAAACATTATAAACCTATACTATCATAAAACCCGCAAGCCGCAAACAAAATTGCTTTGTATTATTACTTGAATGCAATCGGTTTATCCGAAATATTTTCCGTTTTTATGACAATATACGGCGTCGTCGGAGTGTCCGTCACATTTTCCGCAGATCCGGGACCAAGCAGCGTAGTGTCTATCATCAGAGAATCGGGTGTCTCATAAAATGCATTGACCGAAATGCTGTAGCCGCCGCTTGGCTGCTCGCCGTAGCCGATTGCAATGTACAAATCCTCTCCGATGGTGTAACTAATCTGAAATGCACTGCTTGATTTCTCCGCAATAATGTCCTTGAGCGCCTCCGGCTGCTCCGCCTCGCCGACAACCGTAAACTCCAAATCCTTAAGCTTATCCGCCGCCGTCTCCTGCGCGGCGCATCCCGTGAATATCAGTGTCAAAGCAACGACCGTAATCGCACGTACTACATTTTTTATGGATATATGCATGCTGCCACTCCTCATAAATAATATGGATTTTCTGTATTAAACTATGCTATCGGGAGAAAAGATATTCTTTTATTATTGATTTTATTGCATAAAATGTATTAAGATAATAATGTAATCAAGAAGAAAGGATTGAAATACCGATATGATAAGACTGATTTTAGTGATTACTTTTGTTGTTCTTTTTTTGATTTTCACAATTCCCGTTATGATTGTTGAATATATTATTGGTAAAATGAACCCTGGTTTGAAAAGCAGGTCAAGCCTTACTATTGTAAACCGGGCTTTTCGATGTGTACGTTTTCTTGCAGGCACAAAGGTCGACTATATCGGACTGGAAAACGTTCCGTCCGACACTGCCGTGCTCTATATTGGCAATCACAGAAGCTTTTTTGATGTCGTACTGACTTACCCGATGGTGCCGCGCCCGACCGGATATATCGCGAAAAAGGAAATTGAGAAGGTTCCGCTGCTCAATATTTGGATGCGCAATCTGCACTGCTTATTCCTTGACCGCAAGGATATTAAGGCAGGTATGCAGACAATTCTTGAGGCAATTGATTTAATAAAAAGCGGCATTTCCGTCTGCATTTTTCCGGAAGGCACAAGGTCCAAAACGGAGGGAGAGCTTCTGCCGTTTAATGAAGGAAGTTTCAAAATTGCCTCAAAATCCGGCTGTCCGATTGTCCCGATGACAATTGTCAACAGCGCAAGCATACTCGAAAACCAGTTCCCTTTTATTAAAAAGTCACATGTGATAATCGAGTATGGAACTCCTGTTCTTATTCAGGACCTTCCAAAAGAACAGCAAAAGCGCCCTGGCGCATATTTTCAGACCATTATTCAGGAAACACACGAAAAAAACATGCAGAACCTGTAGGCTGCGAAATGGAGGTACCAATGAAACGAGTATCAATTGCGGACTTAAAACCGGGAATGATTGCCGCTGAAGACGTTTTATCTCCCGACACCCAAACTGTCGTTCCCAAAAGCACCGTATTGACAGAAAATATTATTGTCCGTCTCGAGAATTATTGCATTTATTATGTGGTGGTTGAAGATGAAGCGGCATACGATCTTGCCTGTCCGCTTACATCCGGGACATCTGATTTTGATGAGAAAAGCAGCTGTTTTATCGGCGCATTTAAACGATGCTCCGAGCATTACCACGCTGTTTTAACAAACTCTGTTGCAAAAAACGAGCCGTTCTGTTCCGATGACCTGCTGCGGGAAGTCGTATCGCTACTTCACCAGGATGGCAGCATTGTTAATATTTTTAATATTCTGCTGAACCTGCGCAGTACGGATAATACCATATACAGTCACTGCATCGGCGTTGCACTGATTTCAAATGTGTTTTCGCGCTGGCTTGGTTTTACCAAGGAGGAACAGTTAACCGCAACAGCGTGCGGACTGTTTCACGACTGCGGTATGTTGATGCTTCCTTCGGTTATTTCAGAAAAAACCGGACATTTCACTCAGGAAGAACTGGCAATTATTAAAACCCATCCCATCGAAGGATTTCATCTTCTGAGCAAATACCGCAGCATTTCCGAAACTGTCAGGGATACCGCGCTCACACATCATGAGCGGTGTGACGCAAGCGGCTATCCGTACGGTTTATCGGGCAGTGAAATCAGCAAATTCACAAAGCTTGTCATGATTGCCGATATATTTGACTCTATGATAGTGGATAAGACCTGCCGGCTTTCCATGTGTCCGCTATCGTTAATAAAATATTTTAACGACAGCGGCTTTCAAAAATACGAAGCAGACTATGTGCTTACCTTTTTGGAAAATATCTTAAATTTATTCTTAGAACACAAAGTGACGCTTTGCAGCGGAATGGACGAAAATGTGATCTTTGTCAACCGCGGTACTTGCCTCAAACCACCGATCCGCCTGGAAGGATGTAAAGACAGGGATCTTCAGAAAGAGTATTATAACAGCATCCTGCTGCTGTCCAATATGGAAAATCTCTCGATTGAATCCATTATATAGTAATTGAAAAAGGAAGTGCGTGCACATACACCCACTCCCTTTTCATTTTATCTTTATTCCACATCCGCCAAAGCCGCCATGCCCTCTTCTCCTGTCCGGATTTTCACGACCTTGTCAACATTGTATACAAAAATCTTTCCGTCGCCGATATGTCCGGTGTAAAGCACTTTCTTTGCTCCTTCAATGACTTTCTCAACCGGAATGCTTGAAACGACTACCTCAACCTTCACCTTCGGAAGCAAGGTTGCGTCAATTTCCGCTCCGCGGTAGCGCTCGCCTGCACCCTTCTGAATGCCGCATCCCATAACCTGTGTCACGGTCATACCTGTCACACCGAGATCGTTCATGGCTTTTCTGAGCTTGTCATAACGACTTAACTTCGCAATAATTACCACCTTGTAAATCCCCGACGCCGATGCAAACGGAACCTGCGATACTTTCACAGCCGCGTTTTTCTGCGCCTCTGATGCCGCTGCGTATTCGTCCGTGCCAAGCTGCGTGTTTTCGTTCTCCTCCATAATCATATTGTTTGAAATATCCATCATTGCAAAGCCTGCATATGCGGAAGGCAGACCATGCTCTGTCGCGTCAAGACCGATGATTTCTTCCTCCTCCGTCACGCGCAGCCCAAAGATTGCTTTTATAATAACAAACGTTATTGTAATTGTGACCGCTGTCCAGGCGATAACACTGAGCATACCGAACAACTGTATTCCCAGTAAATGAAATCCGCCGCCATAGAACAGTCCCGTGCCGCAAATCTGATTTGCACCGTAGGTTACACCGTCACCGTACCCTCTCGCATACGCGGGCGCAGTGTCCGTTGCAAAGAAACCGACCGCAATCGTACCCCAAATACCGTTTAAGCAGTGAACCGCTACTGCACCTACCGGATCGTCAATATGTAATTTGTAATCAAGAAACCATACGCCGAAGCAGACTAGCAAACCTGCCACCGCACCGATTACAATTGCACCGAACGCGTCCGTCACGTCGCAGCCTGCCGTAATTGCCACAAGACCTGCAAGCGAAGCGTTGAGACACATGGAAACGTCGGGTTTTCCATACTTTATCCATGTGAATACCATACATACGACTGTCGCAATTGCAGGCGCGATTGTTGTCGTCACAAAAATGGAACCAAGCTCCGCTATGGAAGTCGCCGCCGCGCCGTTAAAACCATACCAGCCAAGCCACAGGATAAATACGCCGAGTGCGCCGATTGTCAGATTGTGACCGGGAAAAGCGTTGACCTTGACGATTTTTCCGCTCTTATCCTTCGTGAACTTGCCGATACGCGGTCCTAACATTTTTGCGCCAATCAGCGCACTGACGCCGCCCACCATATGAATTGCGCAGGACCCTGCGAAATCATGAAATCCAATCTGTGCAAGCCATCCGCCGCCCCAAATCCAGTGTGCCTCAATCGGATAGATGAGCGCCGAAATCACTGCCGAATACACACAGTAGGACAAGAACTTTGTCCGCTCCGCCATTGCTCCGGAGACAATTGTCGCCGTCGTCGCGCAGAATACGAGATTGAATACAAAGTTTGACCAGTCAAAATCCGCATAGCTTGTGAAAATATCAAAGCCCGGTTTCCCAATCAAACCGACCATGTCCTCGCCAAGCAGCAACCCGAAGCCGATTAAAATAAATACACATGTACCGATACAGAAATCCATCAGATTTTTCATAATGATGTTTCCCGTATTCTTCGCGCGGGTGAATCCCGCCTCCACCATTGCGAATCCCGCCTGCATCCAAAATACCAATGCCGCGCCAATCAGAAACCATACGCCATAGACCTCACCGGTTATGACACTCATAATCTCCTCTGCCATCATTTTTTCCTCCTCAACTTGTTTTTATAAACTCAAAAAGGCGCCTTGGGAATTCCTGTTTCCCAAAGCGCCTTTGCTTTATGTGCTTTATCCTACCACCATGCGTTTTGATTGTCAAATTTATTTTTGTCAAAGGTTTATAATTATACCGAAAACACGTTCTTTTATGCGTAATGCCATACAAATTGTGCGTTCGTTTTTTATATTTTTTCCCAAAATGCTGCCAGTTTTTGACATTATGCCTCACAAACGTAGCACACAAGCTCCCGTTCTATGATTTTATTGCCAAAGTTTTTCTCATCGGTCTGCAGCCCCGGCAGTCTCACGTTCCCTGTCCTGATAAAACCAAGCCTGCCGCACAGCCGTATTGACGCGGTGTTTTCCTCATTCACAAAGGCAAAAAAACGCGTAACGCCGAGCACGCTTACTCCATACGAAAGCACTGCTTTACACGCCTCATACGCGTAACCGCGGTGCTGATACTCCGCACCAAGCATAAACCCAAGCTCCAGCCCGTCAAACCCTTCCTTATACTCGAGTCCCACACGCCCGATAACCGCACCGCTCTCCTTTTGCACAATTACCCACATGCCGTAGCCGTAAAAATGATATACATTTTCAATATAAGCTTTTGTGTATTCCACTTCCTGCTGCGGTTCCGGAAAAAGCGGCTCCATGTATTTCGTAACGCCTTCGCCGCCGTACAGTTCATACAGACGCGGTACGTCATCCACCGTAATTTCGCGAATTTTAAGGCGCATTGTCTCGGCAATCTCCCACGGAAGACCGCGAAAACGCCGATACACCCTGTCCTTATATGCATCGTCAATATCCTCTGCGTTTTCGACACAGTATGCACCGTTTGGAAAGGTCTGCCCCTTATTTTTTTCATTTAATACCACAATGTAAGGAATGTTTTGTTTGGCATAATCGGCTGCCTGTATTGGCGAGTCGGTTATTTTTACATCAATTTTTTCTGTGCTCATGTCTGATTACCCGTTCAAAATGTATCGTTTCCGTCCTACTAAACAATATCGTATCACCATTGTTTCTTGTATACAAGGATTTTCCAAAAATTTCTGCAAAAGGACGTTTTTTACTTTACTATCCGCTTGTTTTATCTTATCATAATAGGGATTACAAATTTTAGGAAAAGGAGCGTACAAGCATGGCACAAAATCCAGTTGTTACAATCGAAATGGAAAACGGGGGCAAAATCAAAGCGGAGCTTTATCCGGAAACCGCCCCCAATACGGTGAATAATTTTTTAAGCCTGATTCAGGACGGATACTATAACGGGTTAATTTTTCACAGAGTCATCAACGGTTTTATGATACAGGGCGGCTGTCCTGAAGGTTCGGGAATGGGAGGTCCGGGGTATTCGATTAAGGGTGAATTCTCCGAAAACGGTTTTGAGAATAACTTAAAGCATACAGAAGGCGTCCTGTCAATGGCACGGAGCATGATGCCGGATTCGGCGGGAAGCCAGTTTTTCATTATGCACAAGGCAAGTCCGCATTTGGATGGTCAGTATGCGGCGTTTGGAAAGGTCATAGAAGGTATGGATGTTGTGAATAAAATCGCAACGGCAAATACGGATTATTCGGACAGACCGCTGGAAGAGCAAGTTATGAAGAGCGTTACGGTTGATACGTTTGGGGTGGAGTATCCGGAACCGGAGAAGTGCTAGGGCACTTCTCCGTAACATTAAGGCATTTCTTAAATGTTTCAACTACGTGAAAACTCGGAAAGAACCTGAATCAGAGTGTCCTCTCCGAGTCCATGACTTGCGTCGCCCAAATACTCACGAATGTTGAAAACGGTATATTTACTTGATTCCTGCATTCGCTTTCTTCCTTTTCTCCATAAATTTTGCTATATCCTTCGGGTCAATTAAAAAAGTTGCACTGACATTAATCGGAGGCGTCGGATTATTGGCAGATGCTTCAATCGCATCGGCAAACATCTCCACCTGCTTCTGACCTGATATAACAAAATTCTTCGTAATGCTTGATTGTTTTTTTCTTCTGCATAGAAAAATACCGCCCTGCAACAAGTACAGAACGGTATTCCCACCTGCCATTATTCAATCTCCTTTTTTGCCTCATTCTTGCGCAGATACTGCCGCACAATGCACAAAACCGCAATGCTGATGACCGATACGAAATCCTCATACGGCGTCGTATCAACGACAATCATATGCCTTGCCACTAGAAAAATGATAACCTCTATCACGTTATCCGAACTTGGGCGAAACAGCATTTGCAGGAACTCGATTCCAATTACAATCAGGAAAATATTGTCCAGATAATGCTGAAATGTATCAATGTTTTCCAGCAATTCCCGAAAAACCACACCGTCCTTCAAAAGGGCAAACAATGCAAGGATAATACCAAGCATTACAAATACCGCCACAATCAGTTCCATTATTTTACAAGCTTTTTGTATCAACACTTCAACCTTTTTCATACCCATTCCTCCATCATCAAGCCTTTTCCCACAATTGGTTCTCTTCCCTCAGCCTGTCAAACCGTTGTCCCCCTACATTTACAAAACGATTGCCAATCATAATTCCACCTCCCGGTAACGCACAATCTGCCTACTAACAGTATACACGACGTACACCTTTTTCACAATCACAAAGTGCCTCCAAAGGCAATCGCCTTCTGCCCAATATCAAATTTCACAGTCACGCTGCTTCCATAATAAGGGCTGATTCCGCTAATCGTAATACTTCCCTTATTTTTTCCAGCTTTTATATTTGCGCCATAGGAAACCATATAATCTTTTCTTTCTGTGAGTTTTGTCCTACCACCGTTTTCGCCCTGATAAAACACCGTTACCTTCGGCGCAACCTGCGCGCCGGTATAGACGGCTGCCGTTTCGTCGATCTCCACAATCAGGTTCTTTTTCGTAAGCTTATTCTGATACACCGGAAGCGGCAGGCGGATTGGCGCTTCTAAGCTGTAGCTTCCACCCTCCACCGCTTGAATCGCAATGTGTGGCATATCTTTAATATTCATGGTCTGCCTGTCCGGATTTTGGAGATAAGCCTCCCAATCCGCCTGTGTGTTGTTGACATAAACAAGGTCAAAATCCTTACCTTTACCAAGCGCCGACTTTCCGTCCAATACTTTGACGGAAGGGGTATAGGCATACGCAGGTGCTTTTCCTGTCTGATAATTGACTGCAGATGGCAGAATCGTGATACTGCTTCCGTTTAAACTGCCCTTTTCAATGGTAAAAGGCACTGTTATTTCGCCTGTATAGTTTCCCTTGCCCTTGATAACAGCCGTTGGCGGTTTTTCGTCTGTCGGCTTTGCGACTGCTTTGTTATTTTTATACTGAATTGTATAGTCCCTGCCGCTTTGTAATTGTACGCCTCTAGCGTTAAACAGCGCAATCTCCTCCACAGGCGTTGCGCCCGCTTTGCTGTAGGGAACTGTTATTGCCTTCATTGTGTCTTTCTGTGTTACCTTGGAGCTGTCAGAAATATCCGCCGGAAGGATTTTAAATGTCTTTTTTAATTCTCCGCCGTACATTCCTTTTCCGCAGAATATGATGGATGCTGTTCCTTTGCTGATATTTTTGCTGTATTTTATCGTATAATCCGTCCCGTACGACAGTGGGGCATTTTCCGGCAGATAGGTCAGCTTCACGCTGTTCTGCGTCCAAGCCGTTCCTGTGTATACCTTATCCTCTAACCCCTCAATGCTGATGTTTTTCGCCGCAAGCGGTTTTCCCTTGATATTGAAAAATACGGATTTACTGCCTACATATTCACCCTCTCCTGTTATAATCATCTCCGCTTTTCCAACCTTATTATTGGAACGGTACGAAACCGCATAATCTTTGACAGGCTCCAATACGGTTGTGCCGATTTTCACGGTAAATGTATCCTCCGACTCCGCTGTTCCCGGTGTCAAGAGAACGGCTTTTCCTTTATAATCTACATTTTTTAAATTCTTTCCAAGCGTAATTTTTGCATTTTTCATCAAATGGTCTTTATCTGCTGCATAAACATTTGTTTGTATACTTCCATTATAGTTTCCAATCCCTTTAACAGTCAGCAGAAATTCACCCTCATGACCTGCCGGAACAACAGCACGTTCCAGCACTGTGCCTTCTTCCACTTTTTTCCCGGACTGGTCACGGGCATTTACAGCCGTAAGCACAAGTGTATAATCCGTACCCTCTTTGAGCGCTTTCGCATATTTCAGCGATGTGAACGGCTTTATCGGTTTGCTGCCGGCTACAGACTGCTGTGCATATTTCAGCGTCATTCCAGTTGCGGCATTTACGCTTCCATTTCCGATGGATGTGGGAAGAATATTAAAATTCACTTTTACAATATCCTTGTAATCCCCCTTTCCCATTATCAGCGCATATGGAAGAAGCTCATTGAAATCCGCTCCATGTCCGCTGCCTTTCTTTCTGATGCCGTCCTGATTGGCATTGACATTGTTAAAATATTTGATGGTATAATCCTTGTTCTGTTTTAACAGCGTCCCGCCGTCATATACAGGAACAATTGGCGTACATGCTTTTCCAGTATAATAACAGTCGGGAATTTCCCGAAACGCAAAGCCGTTGTCCATGCCTGCCTGCAGCCAGCCCGCATACAGCGTAATATCCGACTGTACCGTATCTGTGTCAAAGTCCCATGCCTTTGTACATGCCGCGTCATGATACCAGCCGCCGAAGCGATAACCTTCCGCCCTCGGTTCCTGTTCCGGCTTTGAGATTGTGCTGCCAGCCTTGATGCCGACATACGCCTCCGGTGCCTCTCCATGTCCCTGAACGTCAAATGTAACGGCATAGGAAACCTGTTCCTCCGCCACCAAAAGCGTACCATTGATATAGGTAATCACATAATTGGAACCGGCATCGGCATCTTTTGGCACAATCGCATATCTTCCGGCTTTTTTGGTGTCTGCAATTGCGCACTCCACGGTTGGCTCACGAAGCAAACGCTCCCCCGCCGCCAGCCCTTGCACTTCTATTTTGTACGCGTCCGCTGTCGGAAGTGGTGCACCGATTAGAATGGATAAATTTTCTGCCGTAATCGTCAAAGGCGCCGGTTCAATGGTAAATTGTGCCTGAATGCTTCCATAATAAAAACCCATTCCTTCTACCACAGCCTCTGCCGTGCCTGCATTTTTCCTATCACCTTGATAAGAGAGTCTGTAATCGCTATTCTCTGTCAGCGCTTTTCCGGCAACCTCCACTACGACTTTCGGCTCCTGTTCTATACCGTTATAGACAAAACGGTTCTTCTTAAGAAAAACACGCCCTCCCTCTAATGATGTCCGCACCGTAACTGTAATATCTAAATTGTTTAATACTTGGAAAGACGTTGTATCCTTTGGCGTAAAAGACGCTTTGAAAACAGATTCCCCTGTCGTTTCCACCACTTGGTTTTCGTTTTCCCACAAGTACGTTCCATATTCATTTTCCGGAAAACGGATTTCCTTTAGTGTCTGACCATACCTTGCTTCCAGCTTTGGAACATCGACAATCAATGTGTCAAATCCGGCGGTATATCCATTATCGGTCACTGTAACGCGGCAAATTCCCGGCGTTTCGGAATCAAATCCGCTGACCATATTCTGGGTGATGTCCTTTGTGACGCTTCCCCCGCTGGACAGATAAGTGATTTGTCCGCCCGTGATATCAAGCTTCTCTCCCACTTGATAGGTGGTTTTTGCCGGCGCTTTTATCTGTATCGGGGATTCATTTGCGCCATATACGGTGATTTCCGTAGTGATTGTCTGACTGCCGACACTAAGCGTAAGCCTCGCTGTCCCCTTGCTTTTGGCAGTTACCGTTCCTTTTATGTCCACTGTCGCTACTGCTTCATCAGAGGAGCTCCAATCGCCCCCGGCATAATAGGTCACGGTGCTGCCTGCTCCCTTTACCGACATGTTAATCGGAATGCGATAGGTATCTCCCTCCCGAATATAGGTTGCTAAATTTTTATCAAACGTCATCTTGGTAACGCTGCTGCGCTTCACTTCCATCGTCTGTTTCCATTTTCCATGCGCATCATTCTTCTGCGTATTTGCAACAGATTCATAACCGTTTACAGACAATGCCACTGCATAGTAGCCGCTTGACTGCTTGAAGGCACCGATTCCGATATGCGTATACATCGGGCTTATCAAAATCTGATAATGTCCTGTCACTGCTCCGGTCTGATTGTCCCAGTCTTTTTTCTCATTGTACCACTGCTCAATGCCTGTCATCAGTCCTTCATAGTTCCACGCCAGACATTCTCCCGCTGAGCGCACATTATTGAATGTGACAGCCGAAAAACAGCTCTGCCCGTTTGGTCTTGTATGCGCTGCCTCCACCGTTGCCTCTGCCGCACGCTGTCTTGCAATCCCTTCCAAATCCGCAGACCATTGGAGCGGCACATAATCCGCCATTGTTAAATTTTTACCGCTGTAATCCGGATGTCTCACACCTTGCTTGCAGGCTTCCAACCGGATTGCGTTGATACGGTCTAAGATTTTTTCTGCTGTTTCCGTATAATACTCGCCGGGAAGCTCTATGGCAACGGTATCGCCGGCTACCTCAAGATACACTTCCGGCTTATTTATTTTCCACTTTGCATAGAGTGTAATGTCACCCTTGCTGTCTTCCGCAATTTCCGTTATCTGTTCCTTAAATTCAGGATCTTTATACCAGCCATCAAAAAGTGCCCCTGTCCATGAAGCGTCATACAACGTAATTTTACCTGTCTCCAATGTATACTTTGTCGGATTATACCGGCTGTTTTTCCCGCCGTTTAAAACATACGTGATTGTATATTCTGAAGGCGACTGTGTGTCAACGCTCCATCTTGCAAACAAAATCAGATTTCCGGTACTTCCCTTTTCAATCTGCGTCACCGGTTCCGAGGTAAACGCATTATCTGTGTACCAGCCCTCAAAGATATATCCTGTCCGTCGTGCATCCTCCAAAACAATGGTATCCGTGGAGGAGGTGTACGTTTGCGGGTTGCTGCTGTTGTTGACGCCGCCATCTAAAATATAGGTAATCGTATAGGTAATGGAAGGCTCTGGCTCGTCCGGGTTTTCCGGTTCCTCCGGCGCCTTATAAGTATAACCGCAATACTGTCTTAAGTCGGTCAGTACCCTAGCGGCGCTGTGAACCTTTGAATAGCCATACAGTGTAACATGCTGCAGACGGTCGTTCGCGTCAATGTAACAGATTACCGGCTCGTAAATAATACTTGGGTCTATTGCTGCGTCTGCTTTATTGATATATTTATTTTTTACGGCTGCAAAGTCGTCCTTTTCACCCGCATAGCAGAATGCAATTTTATCGCACCCGTAATTTTGCCGGAAAGATTCCACTTCCTCTTTTGCTGCGTTATTCGTTTCAAGGGCAACAAGATCAACGCCTCCAAAATCGGCAATGAATGCACTGATATTCTGAACGGTTGCCTGACTGGAAGGACTTTCTTTGTCGTAAAAAATGATGATTTTGGGTTTACCATTCTCAGCATTTAAGCTCGTTCTTCCATCGACCGTTGTAATCGCAATATATAATTCATTTTCACAGTCAAGCGTCTTTCCCCGTTCTACCTGATAAGAAAATCCTGCCATCGGGTATGCCTTGTAAAATGCCTCGGCTGCGTATTCCTCATCTCTGACATGGTCTTTAAAGTCTTTGTCATTTAACAGACACCATTTTTCAATGGTATCTGTGTCTTGTCCGTCCCATGTACAATCCACATTGTAATAACCGTCTGCACCGCATTTTACAATATTCCATGCGTGCGGCTGTCCCTGACCTGTTCCAGTGATTACGCGGACAGAAAGCCCCGCCTGTTTGCACAGACGATAAAACAAGACCGCATATCCCTGACAGACTGCCTTCCCTTCACATAAAGCACCGTATGCCGTAAATTTTATGTAATGATCTTCTGCGGAGTCATAATCATAATCCACGCTATCGCAGATATAGTCATGAATTAACGTGATTTTATCATAATCCTTTTGTCCGTCAAGGCTCATGCTTCTTATAACTTTATTGACTTTGGAAGTCAATTTCTGTTCCTGCTCATAGGTCGTGTAGTACATGAATGTGCAGGTAATCTCTGCGGACTGGGATGCCACGGAAAATGTTGACTGATATGCACCATATCCCCATCTTAGGGCGTCCCCTTCGCGTCCGCTGCAGTTCTCTGTGTGTTCGACCGCGGTTTCTACGACGTTTTCTATAATGGTTCTTATATTATTTATGATAATGCTGCTGTCTGTCTCATTATTCGCGTTATATAGGTTTTGGGGAATGACAAACGTGACGGTGTTGTTCCGCTCGACCATCTGTTCACGCACGTAGACAGCGGCAGATTCAACACTGCTGTATTCATTATTTGCACGCTGTGTGTTTCTTGCGTTGTTTTTGCGTTCTTCCTGCTCATGAATGCTTTCTATTTCAAATTCAAGCGTGGATTGGCGGATAAAATCCTGATAAAGCGGATTGACTACAATTTCGGAAAAGCTTATCGGCCCTTCCTTATTTTGCATGTGCTCTGTTTCAGATTCTTCTGTTTCGGGTAGCTCTTCTTCCGATTGTGTCTGTTCAGTATCTGCTTTCTCTGAAGTCTGCGATTCCGGTATTTCCTCTGATACCACTTGCGTGTCTTCTGTTTGTACGTTTTCCGTTTCTAATTCTTCTGTTTGTGCATCTTTCGTTTGCAATTCCGTTTGAGTTTCTTCCTTGCTGCTTGTCTCTTGCGTTTCGGTTGTGTCCTGTGTTTCCTGCAATTCTTCGCTGCCTGTTTCTGACGGATTTATTTCTTTGCCTTCTGATAAAACCGTGTCCTTCCCGTCCGGCAGCTGTGCCGCATACACTGGCTGTATCGTCTGCATATTCGAAGACAATAAAGCAGTGCATAGCAGCACCGTCATAAACGTTTTTGCCTTATTCTTCCACATGTCCAAGCCCCCCTACAACTTTATTGTTTCTACATTTTTCTATATTTCTTCCATATCTCTTAATATAAACATTTTCCGTAACAATTACAATAATTTTTTAGCTTGCGGATTTGTATTATTTCTAATATGAAAAAAGGGGATAGTAAACCTATCCCCGCTCCTCTATCAGCCGTTCCACCTCATCGACCGTTGGCATAACCCGCAGCGCGCCCTTCCTCGTCGTGATAATCGACGCCGCCGCGTTCGCAAACGTCAGCATTTCCTTTAACTTTGCCTCGTCGAAATGCTCCAGTCCATACTTTAACACATGATACAGACAGCACCCGCCAAACGTGTCGCCTGCGCCTGTCGTCTCAATCGTGTTCTCCTGTAAAAACGGCGCTACCTCAACGCGCAAGTCCTTGTAATACGCGCGGCTTCCGTCCTTTCCCATCGAAAGCATGATAAGCGGAATGTCATATTCGCCGCGCAGTTTCGCAATCCCCGCGTCAAAATCCTCCTCGCCTGTAAACCAGCGGATTTCGTTGTCGGAAATCTTTAAAATATCGCACTGCGAAAGCCCGTACGCCACCTGTTCCTTCGCCTCATCAAGCGACTTCCAAAGCGGCTCGCGCAGGTTCGGGTCAAACGACACCAAAGCGCCGCTCTCCTTTGCAACCCGGATTGCCGTTTTCGTTGCGTTTCGCACCTCCTCATGTGTCATGGACAACGTGCCGAAGTGGAAAATCCGCGTATTTTTCAGCAAATCCGTATCAAGCTCTTCCTCCCGCAGCATCATGTCCGCGCCGGGATTGCGGTAGAATGAAAAGTCCCTGTCCCCGTCCGCAAAGGTCTCGACAAACGCAAGCGTCGTGCGCACGTCCGCGTCCATAATCAGGTTGGAAACGTCAATCCCCGTCTCCTCAAGCACCGCCTTCAGGCGCTTTCCGAAAATATCCTGCCCGACCTTGCCGATAAACGCTGTCTTTTTCCCCGCACGGTTCAGCATAGACAGCACGTTGCAGGGCGCGCCGCCGGGGTTCGCCTCGTAGACCGGATTGCCTTGAACGCTTGTTCCATTCTCCGTAAAATCAATCAATAATTCTCCCAATGCCACCACATCAAATGTCTTCATATGCAGCCGTCTCCTCACTTTCCGGCGTCAATGCGCCTGTCTATTATAACTGCTCGCGGAAGTAATAGAACCCATACGGCGGTACTGTAACCTCCTGCAATTTCATCTGCTGTCCCGTAATCAAATCCTCAAACACATCGTCCTTCTGGCTAATCCGCGCGCGTTTTTCAAACTCGCTAAAATTAAACAGACCGATAATCTTATTTCCTTCAAAATATCTGCCAATGCACAGCACTGCCGTATCGCCCGTGTCAATCGTCCACGTATCCGCGTTCGACACAAACGCCTTCTCCCGCTTGCGGATTTCAATAAGCTGCTCCAAGCGCGCAAACAGCTTTCCCTCCACCGTATCAGGGTCGGAAATGTTCTTTGCAAGCGTCCAGTTCATCGCGCCGCGGTGAATGTAGCGCGAATCCGCAGCCTTATTCGGGTTGTCTTTATAAGTATAATCATTCACCTGCCCAATCTCGTCACCGCTGTAAAGCACGGGAATGCCCGACTGCATAAACATATACGCGTGCAGCATGACATCCAGCCCGATTGCACGCTCCATATCCGCGTCATTCTGCTCAAAGCCTGCCTTCTCAATGCCGCACATCGACGCCGTCGTGCCGCAGAACCGCGCGTCGCCCGTCACGGGGTCAACGTTGTAAAGCTCGCCGCGGCTATGGCTCTCGCCCGTAAATCCCTGAAAATAGTCGTTGAGATACTGCTTATGTGCACGCTGCTCAATACCTTCCATATGTAACGTATCGTAGTCAAGCCCCCAGCCGATGTCGTCATGGCAGCGCAGATAGTTCAAAAAGACGTAATCCTTTGGCAGCGCATTCACAATGTCAAGCTGTTTTTTCAACAGCCGCACGTCGCGCGTCGCAACCGTGTGCCATGTCGTCGCCATTGTCGTGACGTTGTAAAGCATGTGGCACTCCGGCTTTTCCACCGTCCCGAAATACGGCACGACCTTCTCCGGCTCCATCACGACCTCGCCCAAAAGCAATACTGCCGGACAGACAATCTCGCCGATCATGCGCATCATGCGGACAATCGTGTGCACCTGCGCCAAATTGCGGCACTGCGTATTTAGCTCCTTCCAAATATAGGGTACCGCGTCAATACGGATAATGTCAATACCCTTGTTTGTCAGGTACAAAAAGTTGTACATCATCTCGTTAAACACGCGCGGATTTTTATAATTCAAATCCCACTGATACGGATAAAATGTCGTCATGACATAATGCTTAATATCCTCAAGCCATGTAAAATTGCCCGGCGCCGTTGTCGGAAATACCTGCGGCACGGTCTTCTCGTACTGCGACGGAATGTCGGGATTGTCATAGAAAAAGTAACGGCTCATATACTCGCCTTCGCCTGCACGCGCGCGCTTCGCCCATTCATGGTCCTCCGATGTGTGGTTCATGACGAAATCCATACAGACATTAATGCCTTTCTTGTGACACGCCGCCGTCAAGCGCTCCAAATCCTCCATTGTACCGAGCTTTTCCTGAACCTTGCGGAAATCCGACACTGCATACCCGCCGTCGGAACGCCCCTCGGTCGTGTCCAAAAACGGCATTAAATGAACGTAATTCACCTTGCAATGCTCAATATAATCAAGCTTTGCCTGTACACCCTTTAAATTACCGGCAAAATTGTCAATGTAGAACATCATGCCGAGCATATCGTTCTGCCGGTACCAGTCCTTATCCGTCTCACGCTTTTTATCCATACGCTTTAACGCCGCACTGCGCTCCGCGTAAAAGCGCTCCATATTATCGCACAGCTCCGCAAACATTGAGCTATTGTCATAAAGCTCCATATAAAGCCACCGCAGCTCATCAACATGCCGCGAAAACCGCTCCTGATAAGTCTGCTGCTCGGCAGTTCCTTTATTTTTCACTGTTTTTGCCATATGCTACCTCATTTCCTGAAATTTCTTATTGATATGATACCAGTACGCCGCTTTGGCGGCATACCTCCTCTGCACGGGTCTGCGCATCCTTTTTGTTTCATAGGACGCACTTTCCTATGAAACAAAAAACTGACGCCAACCAAGTCAGCGCCAGTCCCTTTCAAAAGCATTTTTATGTTACCGCTTATTTCACTGCACCTGACGTTACACCTTCTACGATATAGCGCTGCAAGAACATATACAGTATCAAAATCGGCAGCATTGCCAGCAGCAGAGCTGCCATGACCAAACCAATATCCGTCGAGTATGTTCCATAAAATACCTGCGTAGCGATAGGAATAGTATACAATTCCTTCTTTGCCAGTACAAGACTTGGCAGAAGATAATCGTTCCAAAATGCCATCGCGTCAATGATTGCCACCGTAGCAATCGTCGGCTTTAACAGCGGGAACACAATCTTCCAATACGTCTGCCAACGGGTACATCCGTCAATCGTTGCCGCCTCTTCAAGCGCAATCGGCACATTCGTGAAAATCGCGCCGTGGAACATAAAGGTCGCCATTGACAGCGAAAATCCCACATGCATGAAAACCAACGTCGCACGATGATTTAAGATGTCCAGCACACCGCCGTAAAGCGATACCAGCGGAACCATCAAAACCTGAAACGGAATAACCATCGACGCAATCATCAGTCCGAACAGCGCACCGCACGCTTTCCACTTGTTACGTACAATCACAAATGCCGTCATGGACGCAAGCAGAATCGTGAAAATCGTCGAGAAAATCGTGATGCATGCTGAGTTTCCAAACGAGCGCCAAAAGTTCATTTTCCGCATTGCCTCAGGGAAGTTTTCCAGCGTAAAGCCATGCTCTCCAATCAATGCCAGCGGATTTGTCGTGATGTCCGCCTTCGTCTTAAAGACGTTAATGATGACCAAAATAAACGGAAATATGAAACAGATAAACAATATAATCAAAATCGCAATTTCTACCGCGTGGCTGATTTTTCGCCTGCGCGCAGCTTTTTCATTTAAATCATCCATTATGCTGACACCTCCGCTTTCTTACCAATGTATACCTGAAGGACGCCTACGACTGCACAGACTATGAACAAAATCAGCGCCTCCGCCTGACCGGTACCGTAATTTTTGTAGGTAAATGCCTGATTGTACACGTGCATTGCCGCCATCACGGAGCTGTTAAACGGCTCGCCCTTTGTCAATGACAGGTTCACATCGTATACCATAAAGCATCTTGTAATTGTCAAAAACAGACATTGTACAAATGAAGAAACCATGAGCGGAACGGAAATGTGAATAATGGACTGCATATTCGTGCAGCCGTCGATTCTTGCCGCCTCAAGCACATCCGCCGAAACGCTCATAAATCCTGCTACGTAAATCAACATCATGTAGCCTGCGTACTGCCATACCGAAACGATAATCAGACAAAGCATTGCGCCATTCGTAGTGGCAAGCCATGAGGTTGAGAGTGCGCCAATCGAAAGGCTTTCGCCCAGTGCAACGAACGCACGGTTAAACACGAACTTCCATATGTAACCAAGAACGATACCGCCAATCAGGTTCGGTACGAAAAATCCGGCGCGGAAAAAGTTCTGTCCTTTTACGCCGCTCGTTACCAAGAAGGCGAGGATAAAAGCAACAACATTGACCAAAATCACGGCGATTACGGAATAAATCATCGTTCTGCCCAGCGCCTGCCAATATGCGCCGTCCGCGAACGTCGCCACGTAATTTGCAAATCCGACAAAAGGTTTTTGTGTGGAAATACCGTCCCAGCTTGTAAAGGTCAGATATAAACCGTAGATAAACGGTACGATTACAACAGCGGCAAACACAGCCGTCGTCACTCCTGCAAACATCAGAAACTGTTTGCATTTGTAGGACATAGAATTGGTGTCCATAACATCATTTCCCCCTTCCTTTGTTACTGTTCACTTCGTTCCAGTAACAGGTAAAAATCCATGCAAAATTCACTTCGTGAATTTTTAATCACCTTCGGTGATGGATTTTTACTTGTATGCGTTACGCTTTCTTACGGACTTAGCAGTAAATGCTAAGTCCTGACCAAGCAATATATTTAAACCTTATTCCCGCTGTCAAAACGGAAAGTATTCCTTTTGACAGCAGATGTTTGATTTTCAATCTATATTCAGTTTTTCCTTAATGTTCTACCGGAGCTGTTGATGACCAGTATTTTTCGATGTCCGCCGCAAATACCGCACGGTCTGACTGGTCTGCAAGATACTTCTGGAATGCTGCGCCGCAGATTGAGAAGTGATCATCGGGAAGGAAATTATAGTTATCAATCAGTTTTCCTTCGTCCGCATATTTCTTTACGGATTTTGACAATGGATCGAGTGCGCTTGCATCAATGTTGCTGTATGCCGGAACAAGTGCGCACTTCTCTGTCAAAAATGCATTTCCGTCTTCCTCAAATACAAGCCAGTTTAAGAAATCCTTTGCTGCCTGGCGCTGTTCCTCAGAAGTATTTTCTGATGAGTCAATGAAGAAATATTTTGAACCGCCGCCGACTAATTTCTCGTTTGAGCCGTCGTCCGTATTCTGCGGTACCGGCATTAAGCCCATGTTCTCGGAATAGTCATATGCGTTAATCATCGACCAGTCCCAGTTACCGCCGAACATAAATGCGATTTCGCCTTCTGCAAGCTTCTGCTCAGAAACCTCACGCTCTGCCGCTACCGGAGAAGATGCCGCGTAGTTGTGCTGCTTTAATGCATCAAAGGTATCCATCATGGCATTCCATTTGCTGTTGTTTACAACATCCGCCGTACCTGCGTGCAATGCGCTTATGTATGCGTCCACGTCGGGCTGCTGCTCATATGTTTCTGTCAGGAAATGACCAGCCAAAGACCAGTCCTCTTTCATGATGCCTGTCGGCGCTGTCATACCGCCTGCAACAAGCTGCTCTAACAAACCGTTAAATGCATCAAGTGTCTTGTAATCGTCCGGATTAAAGGCTGAACCCGTGATTGCCTCAATCGCCTCCGCGTTGTAAATCACGCCTCTCGCCTCTACACATACCGGAAAACCTACTACTTTTCCGTCTACGGAAATCGCGTAATCCGTATTCTTTACCCAGTCCTGATCGCTTAAATCAGCCGCATGCTCCGCTGCAAGGGAGTATACATCCTTTGCGTCCACCATTGAAAGGGTGTACGGATCGTTTGCTGAGTAGCGTGTCGCAAGATGTGCCGAAACGGTATCGCTTGAATAGTAAACCTCTACGTCAACACCTTTTTGTGCACTGTACTCCTTCGCCATCTCCTCGAACTGGTCCTGAACCTCGATTTTCGAGTTGAAAATGGTGATTGCCACGTTTCCGCTGCCGGAACCTCCGCCGCTTGTGCTCGCACTGCTGTCTCCGCTTCCGCCGCATGCCGTAAGGGATACGGTCATCGCAGTTACAAGCGCCATTGCAAGCAATTTGTTTGCTCGTAGTTTCTTTCTCATACTTTTTTCCTCCTTTTAAATCATCAAGATTTTATATTTCGTTTATTTTTTATGAGCAAAGCATATCACTTTTCCGAAAACATGTCAATCGATTATCATATTTTTCGGCATTGTGACAAAATAACTGCCTGTCTTTTGTTTATTATATGCCCGTTCTTTGTGTAATATGACGATAATATCCACTGTTTTTTCAATTTTAGAAGGATTTGACTGTATGTTTATCCATTATTATATTTTGCAAAATCATATCTTTGCAGAATTTTTCAAAATCTGAAACACGGCGAGGATTACTCCCAAGTAAAGCCTGCTTATCATATTGGCATTCTTAATTTCTCTCCGTTTCCCGATTATCCTGAATTTTATGCCACGTATAAAATAATGAATGGAAAAACACTATATTTATAATGACAACTTTACGTTGAATGTGTTAGACTTAACTCAGACAGAACTGGCAACGGACGAGGATATGCGGAAACGTATAGCTGTTTTCATCGAAAAATCTATGACCGAAACCATTATCCTCATAAGTGATGGGAAGGAGTTTTCACATGAATAAAATTTTCCGTTCGGACAACCCCTTTTGGATTGGAATGGGCAGTATTTTTGATCTGTTTGTCCTAAACCTGCTTTGGCTCTTATGCTGTTTACCGATTGTCACAATCGGTCCTGCCACTGCCGCGTTTTATTACGCGATGATCAATCTTGTGCGCGGCGAAGAAACATATTTATCAAAGGATTTCTTTCACTCATTCCGCCAAAACTTAAAGCAGGGGATTTTTCTTGGCATTCCGATGACAGCAATCGGCGCATTTCTGCTATTGGATATTTCCATGTGTTATCATGCCGGAACGGGCATTTATACTTTTTTTATGGTATTTTTCGCAGTGCTTTTCCTGGTTTGGCTGTTTATCACCCTTTACGCTTTTGCACTGCTTGCTAAATTTGAGAAAAAAAATAAAGACCTTATTATTTGGGCGTTTGTTCTCTCCATACGAAACCTCGGACGGACGCTTCTTATGGTGTTTGCACTGGCGTTGGGACTTTGGGCGTGCCACCTGCTGCCGGGTTTGATTTTCATTGTGTTTGGACTTGTTTGCCGTTTTCAGACCGGAATGCTGTTAAAGATTTTAAAGCCCTACCTGCCCGACCCGTTTGCGGAAGAGGAGTTCAAGCCATTGTCATTTCTTTCGGAGCATGAGGAGGACGATTCGCATGAAGAAAAATAAAAATCCGCATCTCAAAAATACATCGTCTCTGCGATCGGAGCTCCGGCAGGATTTGGATACGCTCAAGCGGCTTGACACACGCGGAAAGCTTCAGTTTTTGTGGGATTATTATCGATGGCGCATTCTCGTCTGCGTCTGTGTTGTCGTGATTGTCGGCATGTTCGCCCATATGCTTTGGGAAGGGCAAAGGCCCTGCAGGCTGCGCGTGTGCGTCGTGCTCAACACAGAGGACGACTGCAGCGTATGGTTTCGCAAATTTGCGCAGGAATTAGAAAGCGACGGAAAGGAAGGCGATGTTGACGTCAATCAGGATCAGCCCTTTGATTATGACAATCGATACTACTATCTCTACGAGGTAGAAGTCATGACGACGATTTCTTCCAAACGAATGGACGTTGCGATTTGCGGCGCGGACATGTACCGCTATCTGCTCGCACTGAATGCATGTCTTCCTTTGGATACGGCGCTTTCGGACGACTTCATTTCGTATTTGTCCGCGCAGGAAATGCTCTGTTATGACACGGCAAATCTCAGGGAAGATGAAAACGGAAAAGTCAATTTGGCGGACGGAATTGACGGGTATTTTGCGATTAATTTGTCGGGGACGGAATTTGAAAGAACGTATAATCAGACAGAAGAAAATGAAAAACCGCTTTACGCAGTAATCATTGCAAATACGGAACATCTTGAGGACAGCAAGACATTGATACAGGCGTTGGTGACACCGTAATGTCACGCCGGGTGTCCAACACTTAATAATATATTTTATTGGAACACCCGCGTGCATAAAATTTCTCTCAGGTCGTTTCCCGCTCTATCAGGCGAACGGGCAAAACAGTCCGTTTCGGTACTAATTTTCCGGAAGCGGCATCGTGGAGCAGGTTAACTGCAATCTCCGCCATTTCCTTTACCGGCTGATGAATGGTTGTAAGCTGCGGTGTTGTCAGCGAAGCAATGTTAACGTCGTCAAAACCGATTATTTTCATTTGGTCAGGCACCGAAATTCCAAGCTTGCGGCATATCTGCAATGCCTGCGCTGCCATCACGTCACTGCTTAAAAACATGCCGTCTGTCTTGGGATACTTTCTCAATACGCTCTCCAGCAGCTCGTCGTACTCCATATTGTTGTACTGCTCTTCCTCGGTGGAAAGCTCCACAAACACAATGCCTTGTCTTTGGCAGACCTCCCGAAAGCCTTCCGTACGCATATCCGCAGGCATGTGGACAGTGCCGATTGTACCGATATGCAGCAGGTTTTTACAGCCGCACGCAATCAGCTTTTGCGCCGCCAGTTCGCCGCCCTGCTTGTTATCACATTCCACACAGGCAGTTCCGTTATCAAGAAACCGCTCCATTGTAATCACGGGAATTTCCACTTGCTCAAACATCTTGGTATCCACCGTACCGCTGCACAGAATGAGTCCTGCCGCCCGGTTTCCCGTACAAATGTCAATATATTCCTTCTCCTTTTCCCGTATGCTCTGCGAATTGCAGAGCAGAATTTTATACCCTTTTTTATACGCCTGGTTTTCCAAATTGCTAATTGTTTCCGCAAAGTACGGATGTTTAATATGCGGCACAATCAGCCCGATTGTATTTGTGCTCTTACCATGCAGCGAACGCGCCACTTCATTAGGGCGGTAATTAAGCTTTTTCATCGCCTCCTCTACCTTTTCCCTTGCGTTGCTGCTGATATATCCGCGATTATTCAGGATACGGGACACTGTGCCGACGGTCAGCCCCGCCTCCCTCGCAACATCCTTTAAAGTCGCCATATTTAGCCTCCAAGTAATTCAAGTTATTGATTAGCATAATACTTATTGGTTGAAAATTTAATTTTCAACCTTGTTACTCCATTTCATTATGCAATCTTATATACAAGTCATTTTTGTTACAAAAATTTACGTGTTGCTGCCTTCTATGTAATATACAAGGTTTTCAGCAAACGCAGCCTCATCCGGCATTTTAATCTGCACGGTTGTCTCTTTTAGAACAAACGTTCCCAACTGAACGCCGCCGTCAAAAAAGACTTCTAAAATCCGGTCATCGACGACAAAGAGAAATTCCCTGTAACCGCAGCCGATTTGATACTGCTCTGCGTCAACGCAAAATGTGCCGTTTTCAGGATTGTAGGTAACAGCACTGCTGTTTAGCTCCCATGTAAAGCTCCCTTGATAATCTTCCTTTGCACGCATTTTGAGCACGGCTGCCTTTTTATCCTTGCCAAATGACAGCATCTTTTCGCCCGACACGCTGTCGTATGCAGTCTGTTTTGCCTGCTGCATCAGTTCTCTGACGGGCTTTTGTATTATTATATACCCATTTTCGGTCTTTCTGCAAGTCAGTTCTACGGGCAGTCCATATGCCCCTGTAAACAGTCTGCCGTCGTTTTTAATGCGCAGCCACGGAATGGAAATTGTACGGTCCGCAACGCCGAAATACGTCTGCGCCGCATATGGTATGTCATTGACATATGCCTTTTGCTGTTTGCCCTGCACTTTAAAACGAAATCCGTCAAATTCCCCCTGATAATAAAATCCGTCCGCAGACCAAAAGAACCAGCACGTTTCTCCCGTATCTGAGGTCAGGCGGAACAAATCGGGACACTCCCATGCGTCGTCCAATGTAAAGCGGTCGGACTGCTCCCACTGCAGCAAATCCTGCGAGCGGAAAATTGCAAAATCATTTCCCTCCAAAAACAACGCCATGACATATGCCTGCGTTTCTTCGTGCCAGTATACTTTGGGGTCTCTGTTTTCCTTCTCAATCGTGGAAAGACACGGATTATCCATTTTGACCAATGTCTTCCCGCCGTCAAGACTGTACGCAATTTTCTGCGTAAACGCCAACCCCTTGCTCCACGCGTTTGAACCGCCTGCGGCAGTGTAGAAAAACAGGAGTGCATCGCTTGGAAGTCCCAGCAAAGAACGCTCGTTTGAAATTGCGCACCCCGAAAACATCGTTCCGCTCTCGTCCGGAAACAGCACTGTGTCCTGCTGCTGCCAGTGCAGCAAATCCGTGCTTGTGGCGTGCCCCCAGCTCATGTTTTCCCATGACGTGTTAAAGGGATTATATTGAAAGTACAAATGGTATATACCATCCGCATAAATCATCCCATTTGGATCGTTCGTCCATCCAGTGTCTGCGGTAAAATGAATTAGCGGGCGCGGTAACTGCATTTTATGCTCATTATTTTCATTTTCGCTTTTGATGCAGCTCAAAAACGATTTAGGCGCGTCTGCACAAATTACGATTTTCTTGCCTAAATACTGCTCTACCGGAATCCCTGCATAGTAATTCAATGGGTATTGCTCTATATCTGTATCAATATCCGCAACGGGAACCATAAACTCATATATTTTTTTGCGGAATGCCGATTCGTCCTCCAAAAAAATCTCAAGCTTTGTTTCCGTTTTTCCTGCGCAGACTGGCAGGTATATGTATGGTTTTGTAAGCGTTACTTCTCTTTCCATCATTTTCACCTCTCGCTGTTATGTGTTTACTTGCATGTATATTAATCGTTTGTTATACGGTTATTTTCGAGTTTATCATAGTTTTTTGTGTTTGACTAGAGGAGACTGTGTACAAAAATTCCATAAAAAAATAGGCAAATCGTATAACAAAAGGCGCCAAAGATTTATAACCTGCACCTACAAATCTCCCACGCCAATATTCTCTTTGAACTATACCAGTTGATAAAACGACATATCTTCATTCATTATGCCCGTCATACAAACTGAATGAATTACGGTTTAAGACTTCGGCCCCCGCCGAAGTCTTTTTTATTCCAACGGCGCAATCTCCTGCAAATAGCGCGGAATGTCAATATGCTGCGGACAGTTTTTCACACACTGCCCGCAACCGATACAGTCAGCCGCCTTCCCCTTGTTAAACGCCGCACGCTCATAATACATCCGCGAAAAATTTCCGTTCACCTTATAATTATTATACACGCCAAAAAGACCGGGAACCGCAATCGTTTTCGGACATACTTCCGTACAGTATCCGCACGCCGTACACGGAATGCTCATCCGCTTATTAATTATCTCTGCCACCTCCGCTAAGAGCGCTCTCTCCTCAGCGCTCAGCGGCTTTGGATCATTCATCGTCTTCACATTTTCTGACACCTGTGTCATATTGCTCATACCGCTCAGCACCATCATCACATTGTCAAGCCCTGCCGCAAACCGAAGCGCATAAGATGCCGCCGACGTATCGGAATTGTACTCCCGCAAACGCTTCTGCGCCTCTTCGGGAAGCTGCGCAAGCGTGCCGCCCTTTACAGGCTCCATAACAATCACGGGTTTTTTATGCTTCGCCGCCGTTTCATAACACTTCCTTGACTGTATAATTTGATTTTCCCAATCAAGATAATTCACCTGAAGCTGCACAAAGTCAACCTCCGGATGCTCCGTCAAAATTTCATCCAGTGTCCCGGCATCATCATGAAACGAAAAGCCAAAGTTTTTAATCTTCCCTTCGTCCTTCTTTCGCATCGCAAATTCAAATCCGTGAAATTCCTTTGTTTTCTGATACCGGTCTTTTCCCATATTATGCATCAGGTAATAATCAAAATACCCTACCCCCGTACGTTCAAGCTGCCGCTCAAAATACATCGGATACTCATCGGCGGACCTGACAATCACGGTCGGCATTTTATCCGCAAACACATAACTGCTCCTGTCGTATCGCTCCACAAGCGCTTTTCTAAGCGCCTCCTCCGAACGCTCCTCATGGTACAAATATGCCGTATCAAAATAACAAAAGCCCGACTGCATAAACAAATCCACCATCTTATTCAGCTCTTCATAATCAATCGACGTTTTATCCTCAAAATTTTTCAGCGGCAGACGCATTGCCCCAAATCCCAGTTTTTTCATAAGTAAGCCACAACCTCCTCAAAATGCATCCCGTGCGACGCCTTCACAAGCACCGTATCCTTATCGCGCAGAATACCTTCCAGCTCACAAATCATCGCATCCTTATCCGTAAAATAATACCTCTTCTGTCCATTGTTATCCACGCCGCACGCCGCGTCATACATACTTTTGCACAAATCACCCACAAAAATCAGCACATGAATTTCCGCATTTGCGGCATATCTTCCGACCTCCGCGTGCAGCGTGCGCTCATTCTTTCCAAGTTCAAACATATCGCCAAGAATTGCCACACGCCGCGGGCTTTTTCGCAAATCCGACATCATCAGCAAATCAAGCGCTGCCTTCATTGATACAGGATTGGCGTTATAGCAGTCGTCAATCACCGTAAAACGCTGCGTGTGAATAATATGACTTCTGCCGCCCACCGGCTCCACCGCGCAAATTCCCTGTCTGATTTGCTCTGCGCTAAGCCCCAAAAGTGTCCCCACGGCTGTAGCCGCAAGCGCATTGTAAACCATATGCCCGCCTGCAAGCGGAATGTCCGCCTGAAAATCAGCGCACACTTCGCCTGTACGAATATGTATCATCACGCTGCTGCCGTCAAGCCCCCTGTTCTCATAGCCGTCCGCATAAACGCCGCACCCGCTCTCACTTCCAAAAAACAGCGGCTTTATGCCTTTTACGTCTGTAACTGTAGAAAGCTTATCATCATCCCCATTCAGGCAGATACGCGCATCCTCTTTCATATAATCAAAAATTTCCGTCTTAGCCTTTAAAATACCGTCCCGCGATTTCAAATTTTCCAAATGGCACTGACCGATATTCGTTATGACACAGATGTCAGGTTTTGCAATTTTGCTAAGCCGGTGCATCTCGCCAAAATCACTGATCCCCATTTCCAACACGGCTACCTCGCAGTCACCGCGGATTTTGAGTACCGTAAGCGGAAGTCCCACTTCATTATTAAAATTGCCCTCCGTTTTCTGCACCCGAAACCCCTGCGAAAGCACGCTTGCCACAAACTCCTTGGTACTCGTTTTTCCGACACTTCCCGTAATCCCGACCACCTTTATGTCCAATCCGCTAAGATAAAATTCCGCCATATCCTTCAGCGCCTGAAAGCTGTCCTTTACAAGAATATACGCCCCCTCAGGGTCTTTAGGTTCTCTCTCACACACCACCCCAAGCGCGCCCTTCTCCCATACGCTCCCGATAAAATCGTGACCGTCCACACGCTCTCCGGTCGTAGCAATAAACACAAAGCCGCGTTCTGCCTGCCTCGAATCGTGCACCACCCCAAGCGCCTCGGCAGTGTTCTGCCAACCGTCCGCCGGCACGCCCTCCATATGCAGCACGCCGCCCACCGCCTGCGCAATATTGCTGAGTGTCATATTTCTCATACCATACCCCCGTATTATCTCCGATACTTTTCCAAGGAAATATCTATAATCTTTTGACAGAGCGCCGGAAAGTCCATTCCGACAACGGCAGCCTCCTGCGGCAGAAGCGAAGTCGGCGTCATTCCGGGCAGTGTGTTTGCTTCAAGACAAAAGAAATTGAAATTTTTATCCATCCTGAAATCCATGCGCGCATACGTCTTTAGCCGCAGTGCCCTGTACACGGTCTCCGCACATGCCTGCATGGCGCGCGCCACGTTCGCGTCAAGCTCCGCAGGACATGTCTCCACGGCAGAACCTGCCTGATATTTATTCTTATAATCATAAAATCCGACCTTCGGCGCAATTTCAATAATTGGCAACGCTTTTCCGTCAATGACCCCGACGGAAAATTCCCTGCCGTCTATGTACTGTTCGATAATAACCGTATCCTCCAACGCAAACGCCTGCTCCAGTGCATTTGAAAGCTCGTTTCCGTTATATGCAATATACACGCCGACACTCGAACCGCCGCAGTTCACTTTTGCAATACACGGATAAATGTTCCACACATCCGCCATATGCCTCTCTGTTTTTGAAACGACAATGCCCTTGGGTGTCGGAATTTTAAACTGTCCGAAAATTTCCTTTGTAATTGCCTTATCCATTGCAATCGCACTCGACAGATAATCCGTTCCCGTATATTGAATGTCCAGCAAATCAAACATCGCCTGAATCTTTCCGTCCTCGCCGTTTTGCCCATGAAGCGCCAAAAAAACAATATCCGCCTGCTGACAAATCGGGATTACATTCGGACCGACCGCACATTCCGGATTGCCTTTGCGCATCGCCTTCACTGCATTAATATCAGGATTCTGCTCTGAAATGCTTCCGAAATTCTCACTCCAGTCCCGTTCCCGCGAGAAAATATCAGCCGCATCCCCCTCATATCCCATATACACATCAAGCAGCACAAGCTGGTGCCCTTTTTGTTTTAGCGCCTTATAAATCATTGTTCCTGTTACGAGAGACACATCCCGCTCCGTACTGATTCCTCCCGCCAATACCACAATTTTCATTATGTAATCCTCCATTCTAAACCATTGCTCCTAAGTCCAGTTACCAGTCTTTCTCTATATCAATCAAATTTTTCAGCATATCACTCATTCCAAAAAGCAGTATTCCGTTCCACTCCAAATTTCTGTCAGAAGTCTCCGAAAGTTCCTTCCACGCGCCGCTTTCGTCAATATAACACACACCATTTTCATTCAGACCTCCCATATATTGTATGGTATTCTCAATAATCTCCGTGTATTCCTTGCTCGGCGTAATATCATTTATGAAACACAACAGCAGCATATTGTAAAGATTATCATACACCGAACGCTTTCCGGTCCCGAAAAACGCGTCATTTTTCGCCGCATTTCCGGTATCCTCATTCCGGTCCACCAAATCCTTCATAATATGCGTACACAAATCCCTGTCCGTGTTCTCTCCGGCGCTGATATATGCGATGACGCCGTAAAAAACAAAACGCTGTGCAGAATAATCCTCATTCTTTTCTTTCAAAAACGTTTCAACGATCGTCTTATATTCCTCGTTGAATTGAACACGAAACAATTGCACTGCCGCATAAAAACGTGCATTCTTTCTGACATCCGTGTCACATTCCTGCTTTGAAAGCCACGCCCAAGCCTTGTCCGCCGCCTCCTTATACTCCTTCGAGACGCTTGCCTCATACCTGCCGAACATATCACGGCTCATTGCCATAATACCGCAAAACGCTGCCGTCGCCTCGTAATCACCGTAAAGACTTCCATCCGTTCCCTGATGCCCTTTCAGCCAGCCGGCAAAATACAAAAGCTGCGACACAAGCTGCCTGTCCTTTTCCTCCTCACCAAACTGCTTGTACGCTTCCTCAAACAGCGAACCGTTGCACTGCATTGCGTACATAATCGCATGCATTCCAAAGCTGATATCGCAAATACCCTGCGCATCCTCCACAAGCTGCACATCGCTTACATTCTTTAACATTCCGACAAACATATTTTCGTATCCGTCCGGTGTAATGCCAAACGGATACGACTGTCCGACAATATCCGTCTCTATGTAATACGTTCCCATATCCGTCACTTCGGAAAAATCGCCCTCACTCAGATAGCATCCGCTAATTTCATCCAGGCGTCCCTCCTCAATACGCCCAGTATAAACGACTGTTTTATCCGCCTGACTGACGACCCGAAACGTATTCCCAAGCTGCTCTCCAAAAAACATTACTTTCTTCTCACGGTTGGAAATATATCCTGCCTGATTGACAAAAACCTTTGTAGTGCTCACGGGAAGCGTAATTCCCTGGCTCACCAAAAGGGCGCCAAAGTCCTCTCCGCGCCCAAACATCGACTGCTGTATCATATCCTGCTCCGACGCCACCTTCGTCTCGGTCTGCTCCGTTTCCCCCTGTGTGCCGCCGCATCCTGTAACCGCAATTATTACAGCCATAAATATAGAAAAAAAACTGAATTTTCTTTGCATTTTCATTCCCATAATCGTATCTCCAGTAGTTCTATTTTACACGTATTCCTTCGTTCTGTAAACCACTTTTCCGTCGATGATTGTCATTAGCGTTTTTGTAAAAGTTTCCATTGGATTCCCGTCAAAAATCGCAATATCAGCATCTTTTCCCTTTTCAATTGTTCCCACCCGATCATCCGTTCCGCAAATCTTTGCGGCGTTAATCGTCATTGCACGGTATCCGTCCTCAAGCGACAGCCCCTGTTTGACGCTCAGACCCACACACAAAGGAAGCGACTGGATAAGCGACACCGGATGGTCCGTCGTAATCGCCACCGTAACACCTGCATTGGCAAGAATACCCGCCGTTTTAAATGCGACATTCTGCACTTCGATTTTATTGCGCGTCGTAAAATCCGGTCCGACAATTGCCGGATAATTCTCCGCCGCAAGCTCCTCGGCAATCAAATGTCCCTCACTGCAATGGTCAAGTGTCATACGCAAATCAAATTCTTTTGCAATCCGGATTGCCGTGAAAATATCATCCACACGGTGCACATGTGCCTTCAGCGGAATTTTTTTCTCAAACACCGGCCGCCATGCTTCATAATGAAGGCTGTAGGGTGTATTATTTTTCTCGTAATCGCAAAGATACTGCCGCGCATTCACAAGCTCGTTTCGTAACATCCCCGCAATCGCCATGCGTGTGGCAGGAGACATGTCCATACCGGAATAATTTACCTTCGGATTTTCACCGAAGGCAACTTTCATTGCGGAAGGCATCTTCAGGATTAAATCGTCAATCCTTCTCCCGCATGTCTTGATAACAGCAAACTGACCTCCGACAACATTAGAGCTGCCGGGGCCGATATTTGCTGAAGTAATGCCCGCCCTAACCGCGTCCGAAAAGGCTGCATCCATCGTGTTTATGGCATCTATGGAGCGGAGCATGGGCGTAATGGGATGGACTGTCTCGTTGCAGTCGTCTCCCTCCTGCCCCTTTTTCTCTTCTGTGATCCCCATATGACAATGCGCCTCAATCAAGCCGGGCATCAGCAAATGGTGTCTCACATCTATTGTCTCGCACGCCGCAGATTCCGGAAGCGATATTACATTTGATACCTCTGCAATCTTACCGTCCTTTATAAGTACACTGCCATCAAATGTTCCCGCTTTCGCCATGCTGCGGATCGTCGCATTTTTCAATAAAAGCATTTGGCTGCTAATCCTCCTGTCCCCTCGTTAAAGGATCAACCGGTATTCCGTCTTTCGTCAGCTTAAAATAAACATTGGAACCTTCTTCAGAATAATAAATGGTAGGCGCCGCTACTTTTCCCACCAAATCACCTGCCGACACTCTGTCACCTTCTGCTACGGCAAGTTCCTCAAGCTGCCCGTAGGTAAGCTCATAACCGTCTCCCACATCAAAGGTTACGGTATTCCCCGTTTGGGAATCATAGTAAATGCGTTTCACAATCCCCTCCGTTGCCGCCGTGATTACCGTTCCTTCAGGCGCGGCAAGCACAAGTGCGGGATTGTACTTATACTGCTGCATGGTCGGATGATACACTGCCTTGTCCATACTGTAATCAAGGAGCACTTCTCCCACGACCGGAAGTGTCAGTGCGTCTGTTCCCGCAAAGTTCAATGGTTCCGCTGCCGCTTCCTCACTCATAAATACTGCTGCTTTGTCAGTACCTTCTAAGGTACTACCTTCAAGCGTGGTATTCTCCAACGGAACATTTGACACATTCCCGGAATTAACCTCCGTAAAATTAGGGTCAACATCCATGTCATTGTTATCGCTTAAATCATACATATCAATATCCTGCGTATTCTCATAGCGTGTATCGGTCAGACCTGCATTTCCTTTTGTCAGTTCTGCCTTCGCCTTTCCTGAAACAAAGCGCGAATCATTCGCGTTTTCCTCCTGCGTATTACCATCATTTTGTTTTTCCTGCTCGAGCCTTGCAAAATCTATTTTGTTATCTTCCGTTTTCGTGTTGCCCCGTGCCGACATATACACGCCGGCAAGCGTCAGTGCAGACAATACAAACACAGAAGCTGCTATAATGCTCAATTTTTCCTTCTGCATGGCAGGGCGCCTGTTATTACGTCTGTTCATCCTCTACCTCCATTTCCGGCAAGTCACCAACAAGTTTTTATCGGTTCGCCTGTTGATAGCATTGCCGTGTTTGGAGAAGTTTATTCATAGATTGCTACCGAAATCCCGTCGTAAAAGTATTGCAAAATTTTGTAAAAATCCATGCCGTCCTGAGCCAGTATATACGCAAAATTTAATGAAAAACCAACGCCCTCGCCCGCTTCCTTGACAAGCATGTTTCCCTGTGAGGACGTAAAAAACGGAGCCGCGATTACTCTGTTTTCCTTTGTAATCACGGCTCCATATGTAAACGCGACGGCACGTTCAATTTCCCTTTTCTTAATATATGCTCCGCTTCCCGAAGCCACATGTAACTGCCGCGTCAATAATCCTGTCTCATTAAAATCGAGTATTTCAGGACAGCCCTTGTGTTCCCAAACATAAACCAAATTGCTGCGCAGCACAATCGCCAGCGCCTTCAAATACTCCTGTTCCGTATCAGAAGCGGATTGTGATTCCCTTTCCACAAAATCTTCGCCTTCACTAAATACAATATCTTCCGGAATCTGCGCTGCAACCATTAACTTCACAAGCTCCTCCGGTGCATACCGGAAATCCCCTTTCTCCTCATGAACCGTAACCTTAAACGCAGAATTTATGACACTTATGTCATTTTTTGACGCAGCATTCCTCTCCGTGTTATTTCCTGTCAAATTATTTGTAATTTTGGCAGGTTTAATGAGCAAGCTGCCAATAAGCGGCAGCGCAATGACAATAAACGCGATTCTTACAATTTTCTTCATGCTATATTTTACGCATCATCTTTTCGTCCTATTCATACCTTTGCGTAATAATTCTGGGCGCCTTCCACAATCAGTTCCGCGTATATTCCGCCAAGCGCAAGCAGTCCTTTTGCAATCAGTCCTGCATACAGCTGCGCGCCTTCGTAACGCAAATGTGTGTTATCCTGCTTTCCCTCCGGATAATTTTCATAGATTCCGGCATCAAAAAACATGTGCCATCTACGACTCTCCTGCTCTCCCGCCTGCTCTAGCACAGCGCGGCTCATTGTGAGTAAATCCACAAGCGGCACATTGTTCTTTTCCGCTGCCATTTTCATGCCTGCAGCATATTCCGTGTGCATACTCGCCATAAGATTTCCATTTTCGTCAAAATGTCTGCGCTCAATCGGTGTAATCAGCACCGGATTTGCCCCATGTCTTCTTGCCGCCCGAATATACGTCTCGAGATTTTCTATATATGTCGAAAACGGCTCCGTATAACGCGACAAATCTTCTTTCTTTTCATCATTATGGCCAAACTGGATAAACAAAAAATCTCCCTCTCCGATTTCCCTGTCTATCGCATCAAGCCTTCCCTCATCCATAAAGCTCTTTGTGCTTCTGCCGTTTCTTGCATGATTCAAAACAAAAACACCCTCTCTTACATACATCGGAAAAACCTGACCGATTCCTGTCTGCGGATAGGTGGTCACATCATTGTTCTGTACTGTGGAATCCGCCGCCCAAAAAATTTTTTTCATATTTTGCCCATACCTTTCTCTTTCTTGTAAAGATTTTATTTCTTTTTATTTCTATAATAATAGTATACAAAAAAGATTTCAAAAAGGGAAACTAAAGTTTTTCCATTCCTGTTAATTTTTTCACGTTCACAAATCGTTCATATTTTCTTGAAAAATTATTCAATAAAAAAACATTGTTTAGACATTTTAATTCATTATACTAATATCATAAGGCGGGACACAAAAACGCCTGAATGACAAACGATAATAATACTTAATTAATAACTTTTTCATAATAAATGCCAAGTAGTCGACAGATTACTTGGCATCCTCCCTTTTATGGCACAAATTTTCTTCATTCAAATCGCGAGCTTTATCGAATTTTTACAATTTTTTAAGAAATCCGCATTTTTTTCTTGCATACTTGTGAAAAAACATGTATAAATATAGTATAAAAGAATATTCCACAGAAGACGCAGCGACGCGCCGATTATGGAATATTCTTTTTTTGTGAAACACAGGTTCTAAAACGACAAAAGGAGATAGGAGGAATTTAAATTGATACTTGATATGATAGCAAACGTAAACGGCGCCATAAACGGCGTGGTGTGGGGCATTCCCATGCTGGTCCTGATTATCGGTACCGGTATTTACCTGACGGTACGCACGAAGTTTTTCCAGTTGACACGCGCAGGACATGTCGGCGAAAACACTATCGGCGGTGTGTTTAAAAAAGGGCACAGCGTCAAAAATTCCAGTGAGAAAGCATCTATTTCGCAGTTTCAGGCGCTCTGCACGGCGCTTGCCGCAACAATCGGTGTCGGCAATATTGCGGGAGTTGCTGCCGCAATCGCTGCCGGCGGACCCGGAACGATTTTTTGGATGTGGCTTTCGGCATTCTTTGGCATGATGACAAACTACTCGGAAAACGTGCTTGGTATTTATTATAGAAGAAAGAACAGTCACGGCGAATGGTGCGGAGGCGCAATGTACTACCTGCGCGACGGTCTTGGTTCCAAAAACGGCTGCTCGGTGATTGGTAAAGTCCTTGCCGTGTTGTTTTCTCTGTTCTGCATTCTCGCATCATTCGGTATCGGAAACATGAGTCAGGTCAACACGATTTCAAGCAACATTACATCCGTATTCAAAATTGAGGCGCTCAACCGCACACTGATGTTCGGTTCTACGGAAATTAATCTCTATGCGCTGATTGTCGGCATTGTTTTAATGATACTTGCAGGTCTTGTTGTCGTCGGCGGCATCAAGCGTATTGCACAGGTGACGGAAAAGATCGTTCCGTTTATGGCGTGTGCATACATTCTCGGAGCGCTTGTTATTTTCATTATCAACATCGGAAAAATCGGCGAAGTATTTACGTCCATCTTTTCATTCGCGTTCGGTTTCCGCGCACTCGGCGGTGCGGCAATCGGTCTTGCAGTGAAAAATGCGGTGACATGGGGCTTTAAGCGCGGTGTGTTCTCAAATGAGGCAGGACTTGGTTCCTCTGTTATGGTGCACTCGGCATCGAACGTTGTGGAGCCTGTGAAGCAGGGAATGTGGGGTATTTTCGAGGTTTTCGCGGACACGATTGTCGTTTGTACGCTCACGGCGTTCTCAATTCTCTCAACAGGATTAATTGACTTACATACGGGTGAAATGCTTTCCGCAAATGAGCAGACTGCACTTGTGAGCGAGGCGTTTGGAACGGTATTTAATTTTGAAAGTGTCAATGTCGGCGGTATTTTTATCGCAATCGCCGTTCTGCTCTTCGCGTTTTCAACGGTGCTAGGCTGGAGCTACTATGGCACAAAGGCGTGGGAATTTTTATTTGGCACAAAGGCGACGATTATCTATAAGGTTGTTTTCGTGGTATTTATCGTGTTCGGCGCAACGATGAACCTTGACCTTGCGTGGGATATTTCGGATACGTTCAATGGTCTGATGGCGCTCCCCAACCTGATTGGCGTGCTGGTGCTCTCAGGAACGGTAATTAAGATTACAAACAACTACGTGGCGCGCATTTTTAAGGGTTCTAAGGAAAAACCGATGATTTCCGCATTTGAGGATATTCAGAAAGAGCAGGAAATCAAGCTTGCACAGGAGCAGAATTAAAACAAATTCAACCATATTTAATAAAAAAAGCGTAGTCAGAATCGTGCTATTCTGCTACGCTTTTTTCATTTCATTCTATCATTTGACACAAATCATGCTTTGCTACAATTCCTTCCCAACGCTAATCAGTCCCCGCCGGTATGCTAAAAGCAAAAGCTCCAAGTCGTTTATGGTGTCAAGGATTACCTTACCGTTGTCCGTATCCTTTACCATAACGCGGTCGCTCTCCGTCTCAAAGAAGTTCGAGGTTGACTCAATATCCTTGTTCTCTGCAAGCACTTTTGCAACGCTCTCAAAGGGCTGGTGCGCTTTCAGACGCATTCCGTGTGAGTTGTATATCAGCGTATAGCCCGCAATGCCTGTCGTTTTCTGATACGCGCGGCAGAAGCCGCCGTCAATCACAATCAAACGGTTGTTTGCCTTGAGCGGTGACTCTCCCTTCGCCACCTTAATCGGTGTGTGTCCGTTGATAATATGCGAAATCGAGCTGTCCAAGCCGAACTCGTGCAGGATTTTGCGGCAGTATTTTTCCTGCTGGTAAAATCTGTAATACGGATTTTTCGGCTCGTCATAGGTGGACTTGTCAACCACGAACGTCCGCTCAAACGTTTTCATATTTCTGCCGGAAAGCGGCGAATTCTTGCCGCACCACAGATACCACATAAAATCGTTGTTAGACTGGTTATATGTGTCAAAAAACGCGCGTCTTGCGGTTTTACACGCATAGTCCATATACTCCTTGCCGCGGTACATCGTGTCGCCGATGCGCATTCCGTCAAAATCGCCGTTTTCGTCCATCGGAATACAGCCGTGAAACAGCAGATTGTCGTTATAACACAAATAAATGTTTCCCTTTTCATATAGAAAACGGACATGTTTTTTCAGCATATGACTGTTCATAAATGCAGTGCGCAGGTCATCGATTACGTCCTGCTCCTCATTTGTAAGCACGTATGCATTATCCCTGTCAACGGTCGGAAAATACGTATCATTTAACTCATATTCCCTGTCGCCAATCCGCACCACGCCGCGCTCTAAATCCATTTTGTCCAGCAGCAGCCGATCCTTCATGTCATATTCGGGATGGCGCATGATAATCTGTCCCTCCAGCTTAAACAGAATTATGGAAATCGCTTTCAGCGCCGCGTCCATCGGGCTTAAACCCGCATAGGTGTGCTCCGCGAAAAGCGTCAGCGCACGCAGGCTGATTGCATAGGAATTTTCGAGAATCTGAATATTGTTATACTTAATATTGTTGCGCAGCACGTTTGCAATACACGCTTCGTTTCCGCAAGCCGCACCCATCCACAAAATATCATGGTTTCCCCATTCAATATCCACCGAATGATGCGTGCTGAGCAAATCCATAATCTTATCCGCCTTGGGACCCCTGTCGTAGATGTCGCCCACAATGTGCAGACGGTCAACCGCAAGCCGCTTGATTAAACGGCACAGCGCCTCGATAAACGCATCCGCGCTCTCAATATCAATAATTGTTTCAATGATTTTTTCGTGATACACAAGCTGGTTGTTGTCCTCGTCGGGCTGCGCGTGCAGCAGCTCATCAATAATAAAGCTGAACTCTGCGGGGATTGCCTTGCGCACTTTCGAACGTGTGTACTTTGACGAAAGAAGCTTTGCAAGCTCCGTGAGATTCTTGAGGTTTGTCTTGTACCAATAAGGCGTCATGATATTCTGCCGCTTTAAAAGCTTGATTTTTTCCTCCGGATAATATACCAAGGTGCATATTTCCTGCCTGTCCTGTGCCGAAAGGCGCTCCGAAAACAGCAGGTCCACTTTCTCCTTAATAACACCTGCCGCATTGTTTAAAATATGATAAAATGCCTCGTATTCGCCATGAATATCGCTCATAAAGTGTTCCGTACCCTTTGGCAGGTTTAAAATTGCCTTCAGATTGATGATTTCCCGGCACACTGACGGTATCGAAGGATATTTCTCCGCCAGCAGCCTTAAATATCTCAGTTTTTCATCCATAAGCTGATTTAACAGTCTGTCCTGCTCCATTGCATGTCCTCCCTTGCATTGAAAGATTTTATACTTCATTTTTCCCTGTGATATTACCTAATCATTTGCATCTTATTAAAACTATGGCATCTGTACCTTATATACAGTGTACCATTTCCCCAGCCTGCAAACAAGACTGAAAATCCCCCCCCAAACGGCAGAACCTGCTGTTTGGAGGGGGATTTTTTATTGCCAATATTAATATTCTTAGTATATCACTGCGTTCAGTTTCACCGTCAAAGGTTTCGTCGTGTTATCGGCACCCTTGATGTATACGGTACATGGCACGGTGTATTTTTTACCTGCCGTCACGTCCGCGTTCTCCGAAAGCGATACATATACCGTATCCGTCTTCCCGTCAAACGTTACCTTGCAGTTTGCATCGTTGGAAGTCACATTGCTGATCGTATAGCCGTTTCCTGCATTCAGCTTATAAGATGCCCTGTGTCCTGCATTTGCACTGCATAATACGCTGCTAAGTGTTGTTACGGTTACCTTCGGCAGCTTGTTCGTAACGCTGATTGTAAACTTTTCATTTGTTTTAACCGTCTTTCCGTTGCTGAGTATGAAAATCAGAACGGGCTTGTATTTTGTCTTGGGATTCATTGCCTTTCCCGTGACTGCCGTCAGAACAGCCTTGCCGTCGTCCGAAAGCTTCACACGGAAGAATCCGCTGTCCTTCGCCGTTTTGTCCAGTCTTACACTCTTTACGGAGAGCGTTTCGGGAAGGTTTTTGAGCTTCGGTGTATAGACAACCGATGTGCCGTCCCTATTCGCAAGATTGATTTTACCCTTTGCGGACAGACTAACCTCCGGCGCCTTGTCTGTGAGTGTCACCTTTACGGACAGTCCTTTAATCGGCTTCCCGCTTACCGTGCCGTTCACTGCAACCTTATAGCTGCCCTTCACCGCACCGTTCTTGGGAGTTATTCTGATTTTTCCGCCACCGAGAACTTCCGCCGTAACAGCCTGCATGTCCTTATCCTTCTCGGGCGCTGCCGTGAGCTCCACAGGCACGCTGCTGCCCATGATACCCGCCGTAATTGTAACAGGAGCGCCATAACCCTCGCTGATATTGATGGTCAGCTTGGACACGTCTGCACCAATCTTTGCCTTAGCAGGGTCTAATACGGAAACTTTACCCTTAAGCTCCATTTCAACGCCGGGCGCCCATGTAGCTTTCCTTATTTTAGCCTTATAGGTTCCGTTCTTATCACCTGTGTATGCAACCTTAATCAGACCTGCGTCCTGTGTAAGCGTCACACCGTCACCCTCTGTCTTTGTGACAGTATAATCCACACATGAAGTTTCTGTCTTTCCGTTATACAACGCCACAGATGCATCCGCATTCACACCGCTCAAAAGAACGGCATCACCAAGCTTCAGGGAAGGCTTTTTGTTCTGTACGGCTACATTAATATCAATTGTCCATGTGCCGTAATTCCGTACTTTCACCTCTGCCTTTGCAGGATAACTCTTCGCGTCCTTGTCCAATTCACTTGCGTTCGCCAAAAGAACAAGCGTTCCGGACGCTGCGTTGTAACTCTTAACGGTAAACTTCCCACTGCCTTCTACCGCCGTAATATTTTCTATAATGTATTTACTGCTTACGTTAAACTCCGCTCTCACGGTGTCTGTGCTGCTGTAGGCTGCGTTCGGTTTCAATGTCTGCTTAAATTTCACGTTTTTCGCCGTGATTTCCGTCACGTCCACTGTCACGCCAAGCGTTTTCGCATAATCCGTTCCTGCTTCCGTTGTTACCGAAAGTCCAAGCGTTACATTTGTCTTTTTGTCGTAATTGCCGCCGTTTGCAAGCCATATAAGCCACTCGCCGTTTTCGTCCTTTTCTGTCTTAAAATCCGCATTGTTCGTCTTTACAGCTGTTATCGCATTTCCGTTCGTCGCAACCAATCCGACAGGCACATGCTGCGTGCTGTTCTTATAGATGGTAATCTTCTTGTTTTCCAACTGCGGTTCGCTGTCCGGTATTTCACCCGCAGTTATTTTAAGCGCTGCGTCGCTCGATACCGTCTTTCCCGTAGCAGTGTTTGTGACTGTCATCTTAACGGAAAGCGTGTCATCGCCGGATACCGTTACCGCAATCCGCCTGCCTGTATCAGCCGCAGCGGCAAGATTTTGCCCAAGCGTCCACTGCCAGCTTACGTCATAACCGTTTGCGGGATTTGCGCCAACATACGTGTAATCAGCGATATAGAGCGCCTCTTTCCCGCTGTTGACCGTGCTCTTTCCGACAATCCGGACCGTGTCAAGCTTTGATACATACACGTCCAAATACCGGTCAAAGGATACGTCATCCTTATTGTAGGATGCCATAAAACTCTGCACCGGATGCGAATTGTCCGCTTTCAACGCTTCCCCTGGATTTTCCCACTTCCAGCCTTCGGGAAGCACGATGTCCGCAAGCGTACTGTCCGCACCCTCAAGGAAGTATAATGTGCCAAGTTCCTTGACAATCTCGTCCTGCTCGTCATCGGAAATCTCTTTCACAACCGCGATTTCACAAGACGCCGTAAATTCCGTACCGTCTAACGCCGCCGTAATCACTGCGGTGCCTGCCTTTAACGCATCTGCCTCAAGCACAAGCCCTGTGCTTCCCGCAGGAATGGAAATGACACTCGTGTCAGAACTTGTCCATGTAATACTGCTCTGCTGCGTCCATGCACCTGCGGGTGTCACGGATGCACTGATTTCTACTTTACCGCCTGCCGACGCGCTTTCGGGAGCCGTTACGCTGATTCCTGTCGGTTTGACTGGCTCTTTCGTAACGGTAACGGCAACCGTCTTTGTAATTTTATCCGCCGTAATGCTGATATTTGTCGTACCTTCCGCAACTGCAGTTACAACCGCCTTATTTTTGTCGGCTTTATCCGCTGCTACCGTTGCCACCTTGACATTGTCCGACTTAAATGCCGGCGTGCCTTTATTTCCCGCAACCGTAACCGTGCCAATCTTTGTTTCGTCACTGTCAAGATTCAAGAACAACTGTGTCGGTGATACCGTCCATGTACTTGCGGAGCCTCCGCGGATGCCAATCGGCTGCTCGCTGACTATGAATGTATATCCGTTTGAATCAACGGCAGCAATGTCATAGAGCGCATCCGCATCGGGAAGGGCATTTATCAAGTCCTGTTTAAAATAGTACCACGCCGGATTGCTCGTTCCGCTCTCCAAATCGCCTTTACTGATTGTAAATGATGTAATCAGTTCCGTATCGTATGGTTTGTATACCTTTACCGTTACCGGAAAGACAATATCACTGTACATACCAATACCGACCATCCTGTCGTCATTGCTCGTCCATGTAAATTTGCTGTCAGAAATCTGCTTATATTTTCCCCGTTCATCAGCAAAGTATTTTGTCGTAAGATCCGCCTTATACGCCTCTCCAAACGTATCGTGCGTCACCTTAATATAATAATATTTGTATGCATCACTCTTTTTTAAACCTGTTACCTTTAAGGCTACGGAATCCACATATCTGTTCAATACTTCCGTTTTAAGCCCACTGACCGCATTTCCGAAAAGGTCTGTCAGCGCAACCGTAAATGCATCTGATTTTGCCACATTAACAGTATCAAACGTTACACGGAAGCTGCTGTCATCAATCCAGCTTGCATACGGGTCATTGTCATTCGTCATCACGAATTTGTCTACCGGCAGTACCGTAAATGCATAGGAGGACAGTTTTTCATTCTGATGCTTCAATGTTACCGTGTAATTTCCCTGTGCGCATTTTGACAGATCAAAGGTCATTCCCACTGTTGTAAAGGTATCGCTGTTATAACCATATGTCCATATCTTTTTCGCCTGCAACGGTGATGTAAGCTTTTCTCCTGTAATTTCCGCCTGAAAATCTTTTGCATTGTCCGTATTCACAAACGGAATCTCCGAATAAAAGTAAAAACTCTTATCGCCTGTGCCTTCGCCCACATATTTGGAATCTGACCAATAATCGGTATTCTCTCCATAGATCCCGAATACTTCCTTATCACTGTATCCGTTACATGTCATATCAAGCCTGTAATACCCCACAGGCAGCTTATAAACCGCGCCTTCTTTCATCGGAACAAGGTAAGAAATTGTCTCCGTCACTGTTTCCGGACTGATTTCAACCGTTTCAAGGATATTCTTCTCACTGTTTGCATCATCCCACGAATTGTACCTTGCAAGCTTAAATACCACATTCTCCCGTTTCAGGTTCGAGGTCACGCCAGCTTCAATCTTATTGGATACGTCATTGTAAGCACAGTAATAAATCCCTTGCGAAATGGTTGCCGTAAAGGTATCTTTATCAAGCACAACATCATATCCGTCCTTTGGCGTCAGCTTTACAGAAACGCTTGTTCCTTCCTTTGGTATCCATGTGTCCGCTTTCTTAAACTTGACGATATATCCGTTCTGTGTTTCTTTCTTATTGACATATTCCGCCGCCTGCTGCTTTCCTTCATACGTAAATGAATAATTCATTTTTGATGCATCAAATCCGGAACCGCTTATCGACAGATAGAAGTAATCCCCGGTGCTGTCGTAGCTGTAACCGATACTTCCGTCTGTAACAAACGCTTTATCAATTATCTCAAGAACATCCGGCAGCACTTCTTCTGTATTGTCATCATAAACCACGCGCAAATCATATGTGCCGGCATCCGGACTTTGATTCTTTATGCGGTCCAAACCGACATTATTTTGGTATACTTCCGATTCTCCCAAAGAAATACTGCTGTTGCTCAATGTTTTGTATCGATGCTCACTGTTTGTTTTATAATAATTTGTATCTAAATCCATCGCAATAATGCTGCTGCCCTTCTGCATATATGCAGCGGTTACTGCTTTATCGCCGTATGCCCTTATAGAGTAAGAGTCTTGCCGTGCATTGAAGCGGTAAGGCGTTTTCTCTAAATATGTGCCTCCCTCTGTCATTTCAAAATCAAGACTTTTCTCAAATTTCTTTTCCTCTTTTTGGTACATTTCCACGGTCAGCGTATGGCTTCCAACCGCAATTTTGGTATCTGTATTATACTGAATGTCTCCGTTTGAACTCCATACTTTATTAGGAAATGATAGAGCAGTTCCATCTACATTATACCGGAACTCATACGGGAGTTCTGTCTTATATCCGCTCACTCTGATTAGCAGCGGACTCTTTCCCGCTCTCTGATAATAGGTTTTCTCCGCAATAACCTGTACGCCGCCAATACGCTGAGAAGACTGTGTATCGCTTGAAAGCGTCACACCCTCGGGCAGCTTTTCGGAAACATGCTCAAACTCCTCTGCGGGTATTACGTTTTCTTTTAAGGATACGTAATTCAGACTGTTGTTTTTTGACAAATCCGGTATCTTTGTCAGTTCATTTCCGGTAAGCTCCAATGAACTCAATGCTTTGAGCTTTGACCAATCTACCACTGGAGTATCGGAAATTTCGTTATTTTCTAGATTAAGTGATGTAAGCTCTGTTAAAAGCTCAATACCTGTTAAGTTTGTTATCGCCGCTGTATCAAAATCTCTGCGATTCGCATATAACGAAGTAATCTTCTCAAGCTGAGCCGTTGTTACTGTCGTTGCATCACTGCCAAGATTTGCCCCCTTTACAATCAGTTCTCTTAAACGTGCATCCGGGAATGTCGCTTCGAGCGGATGGGTCGCGTTTTCCTTCGTAGTAAAATCGTCCATTTCGAATGTTTGTTCATATATATTTGAGGCATTGTTTGAACGTCCCTCAACATAAACAACAAGCTTCACTTTGTTGTATGTGGTTTTTTCTGTCAGACCGCTAAACGTCAGCGTTTTTACCTTTGTTTTATCGTTTGAATAATAATATACGTATGTACTGATGTTTTTTTGTTCTGTTTCATCAGATGTATTGTAATACAGCTTTGCCCTAATTGTCTGGCTGCTGTCTCCAAGGCACATATCACCTGTATATGCCAAATCCGCATGAAATGTCGAAACACCTGTAGCTGCATTCGATACAGAAAATGTCACATTCGGAATGTTTAGCCTTGTGTATTCCTCAGACAAATATTCCTTTTTGACAAATTTTCCTTCCGCATCCTTTTCTTCCAGTGTCTCTACCGCCTTGAACTGCACTTTGGATGTTTCCATCAGCAATGAATTCCTGTCATAAAAGTTCTTGGATGTGCCCAATTTTGATTCAGCAAGCACTTTACCTGTGTTGTCTTTTTCCACAAGGTAAATTTCAAATTGTTCCGCGTAATCGGACGGTGTATAGGTACCGGAAGCATTGGTATGAAATCCGCTGAATTTTACGTTCATACCACTGAAAACACCCTGTGCTGTTCCCTCTGTCGTCCGAAATGTCGTTGTGCCATAGATTGTGTTCTCATCAGAATACGAAGTTATTTTTACTTCATATTCCGTGTTCGGTGCAAGTTTTTTTAATTCCACGTCACTGCTGCCTGATTTATATAAGTAAATAGTGCCATCATTTGATTTCCACTCTGACTCAGAACCTTTTACCCTGTAATATGCTTTGGCGTACACAGAACCGGAAGTGTTCCAATCAAAAAATTCGTCTGTATCCTTTAATGCGACAGTCATTGCCGCTGAACTTCCGCCAATGTCTTTTGTTTTAATATCCAATGATATGGCAGATGTATTTAATGTAAAATACTTTTCACCAACCGTTGTATTATTTTTACTGATTTTAACCTTTATCTCATAAGAAGCGCCTGCTCCCATATCATACTCATCATATACAAGCCATTCTCCCTGATAATGATTTTCATTCGTAAGCTCAATACCGTTATATAAAGTGCTACCTGTTTGAGGTTTGCATTTAAGTTCTCCCCAAGAACCACTGTTTTCCTTAGCGTAGACGTTTACACGGTAGCTGTCCGAAGCTTCAGGTGTTTCGGCAAACTCTAGCTTCGCGTTCATCTTTGCGCCAAAGCTGAGCGGAGATAAGGTAATTACAGGCGTTATGCTGCCTTGTCCTGTAGAAACCTCCACTGTCTTCTCCACACCGTCAACAACGGCTTTCAATTCATATTCCGTTCCTTCATATAAATCCTGAATTGTTACCTGAACTGTGTAATTATTCCCTTTCGTCAAGGTTCCCAGCAACTGCCTGTATTCATTTGCAGAGGCACCTTTCACACGGTAATACAACTTATATTGGAACGAATCTGACAACGCACCACTTTCGCTCAAACTTATGGTACACTTTATCTTCGTTTTATCCGTTTCATCAGGCACCGCTTCAAATTGTAGTTTTTCGGCAATCTCTGATTCTTTTGTCGTAAAGGTTATATTTTCAAGGTTTTTCCTTAAATCTTTATTATATTGTTCACCTTCTGCAACCCATATCGGCAGAGAGTATTCTTTCCCTGCTTTCAAATCGGATAATGAAATAGTAACAGTACACTCCTTGGGTTCAGACGCAGGTCTAATTGAACCAGGAGTAGAAATTATCTCTTTTACACTTCCCGAAATGTCCTCATATTTTGTCCCTGCATACAAATATGCGAAAGAAGCTTCTAAACTTCCTTTCGTATATAGTCCTGCATAATTGGTAAAGTTTACCTTAATGTCCGCTGAATTTGCCGTAATATTTTCAACAGATACAGATGTATCAAATTTATAATCTGTTGTTGTAATCTCTTTCGTATCATATATCTTTGCATCATCGTTATTACTTTCTTTTAACAACAGCTCATATGTAGTATTTGGTTTTGTGCCATAGAGCACAACTCTATCGGAGGTACTGCTTACGTACCCTCTTTCATATTCCTGTGTTCCTTTTTCTCCCCAATAAACATAATAGGACTTGGACGTACTACTCTCAAGTTCAAGTACAATATAATACCCGCCCTCCTGCACGTTCTTAAACGATGCAGTCACAATCTCGCTGTCCTCCTGATTGACAGCCGTTTCGTCCATGTCTGTTTCTTCCGTCATGCTTTCCGTCTGCACCTGTGTCGGTTCCGAAGACGCCTCTTGCGTCTGCGCCTCGGTTTCCGTCATCTGCTGCGTTTCCTGCACTTCTTCTGACGGTTCCGCTATCGCGTCTGTCTTTGTTTCCTCCGTTGGCGATACTGTTTTTGACTCTGACGCCGTTTCCTGCTCCTGCGTCTCGTCCGTTCCTGCTGCCTGCGTTGTTTCCGGTTCTCCCTCCGCCGTTTTGGTCTCCTGAACGGTTTCCTGCCTTTCGGCAGTTTCCGTTTCCGTAATATCTGACCGTCCTGTCTCCTCCTCAATCTGCGCGGGCGAATCGTTATACCCCCCCCCCGCATCATTAACAGTTTCTTCCATTGCGCTTACTGCCTGTTCCTCTGCCGCAATCCCCGTCACCGGCAGACTTGTGGCAAGCAGACAGCCGCATAGTAAAACAGATAGCACTCTGCGAACCATAATGTTCTCCTTTCCCTCTTTACCATTTCTTGATATTTGTTACCAAAAACCATACTATGCTATTTTGCATCTTTTGTCAAATTAAACGGAATATTATGCGAAAATGTGCAAAATTCCAAATACCAATTGAGAATTTTAAGTATCAAAAAAACGCATGATGCTCAATTCTGTGCTAACATTTTTAATCACCTCCGGTGATTTATACTCCCATGTTTTTGCCTTGAAAAGTTTTGCCCAGTAGTCCATTTTATATGCTTTGTCCTCGTCGGTTGCCAGTTCTATCTGACTTAAGTCTAGCACATTCAAGGTAAAGTTGTCATTATAAATATAGTGTTTTTTGACATCTCAGAATGAATTTTATGTAAAATAAAAAGAACACACACCGCGCATTAATCATATGCACAGTGTGCGTCCTTTATAGAATCACTTCATCCGGTCCTGATTATCTGCCAAACTGGCAGTCATTGTTGCCTGACGCTGTTGTCCACATCTCAAGCATGTTAATCGGATCATTAAAGTCCGCAAGCCAGCCATTACGCGCAATGTCGTAATTTCCTGCTTTTCTCTCATTCAAAAATACATTCCAGTCTACCGTCTTGATTGTCATGTTAATTCCGATAAAGCCGAAATCCTGCTGCAGCGCCTCTGCGATTGCCACGTGTGTTGTGGTATCGTTTGTGAGATACTCAAACGAAATCGGTGTAGAATCAGAAAGTACGCCGTCGTCTGTAAACTCATAGCCTGCAAACTTTAAGAGCTCGATTGCCTCCTCAACGTTCTCATCAAGCGCCTCAGGATCATAGTAGCCTGCCGTCGCCTCGTTCGGATACGTATATGCGTCGTCGTTCTCCTTGAAGATACCGCCGTTACCGTCAGCCATTCCTGCCGGAACAAATGTATTTGCCGGCTTCTGTCCTGTCTGTCCGATATTCTCCGCAATGTAGTCACGGTCAACCAAAAGTGCAAACGCACGTCTCATCGCATTTGCCTGTGCAGGCGTCTTATCTGCAAAGAGGTCGCTCTTTACGTTAAAGCCTACATAGTATGTTCCGATTTGGTCAATCGTATGGAATTCCGGATTGCCTAAAAGTGTCTGAATTTCGTCTGTCGGAATGGTATCCGCTACAAAGTCAAGGTCTCCTGCATTGTATGCCGCAAAAACTGCCGTATCGTCTGCGCTCAGCATGAACTGAAGCTTTTCAATCTTCACTTCGTCCGCTCTGTGATAGTTCGGATTCTTTACATATGTCATAGACTCGTCATGTGTCCAAGATTCCAAAGTATACGCACCGTTTGAAACAAAGCCTGCCTCCTGGCACCATGCGCCGGGATTTGTCTGCCAATCCGCCGCTGCCTCTACCTCGCTCTGCTTTACGGGATAGTAAGCAGGGAATGCACAAAGGTCAAGGAAGTACGGACAGGGAGCAACCAGTTCCACCGTGATAGACTGCGCATCTTCGCTTGCCGTTACTGCAAGCGTACCGTCATCGTTGTGCTTGATTGCGTCAAACATGTAAAAATAATCTGCTGCCGTTTCCTCCGCAACTGCACGGTTCCATGCATAAACAAAATCATTTGCATTTAATTCGGAACCGTCTGACCACTTTAAGTCAGGGAGCAAATTAAAGGTATATGTCAATCCGTCGTCGCTAACCGTATAATCCGCAGCAAGGTCGGGAACAACATTCGCATCCTCATCATAGGTGAAAAGACCTGAAAAGCTGTTTACTGCAAGGCATGCGCCGTCAACAGTAGTATTTAATGCGGGATCAAGCTTGTCCGGCTCTGATGACTGATTCAGTCTGAGTGTGTCACCCTCTGTCTCCGCAAACATCCAATACTTAAATCCGTAAGCATTTGCATATGTGCCTGATACATAAGGTTTCTGTAAATACATTACATTGTAGTAATAAATCGGCAGGATTGCGCCTGTCTCCATAATCATATCCTCAGCCTTGTGCATCAGCGCCTCGCGCTCCACAAAGTCTGTCGTTGTTCTGATTTCATTGATTAATTCGTCATATTCACCCCAGTTTGCAGGGTCTACTGCGTTCTCTGCGTCTACCGCCGCGTCCGTTGAATCTGCATCTCCCGCCGCATTGTCCGCGCTTGGTTCCGCTCCGTCCTGTGCCTGCGTTTCTGCCGGCGTATCCACTGCATTGTCAGCCGCAGGCGCATCATTTGAGCCGCATGCTGTCAATGACCCCATTGCCATCGCAAGTGCAAGGCAAAGAGCCAATACCTGTTTCTTTTTCATAATAATGTGTTTCCTCCTTTTTTGATTTTAAAACTTAAATAAAACAGATTTATCTATATTCACACTCCCTTTTCGGGCAATACCCGTCGGGGAGATGTCAATATCCTCATTAAAAGTTACCAAACTTGTATTAATTACCGATTATGGCACGCCACCATATGTCCGCCGCCCTTATCCGTAAGCGTCGGGCAAACCTCCGCGCACTTGTCTGTCGCAAAACGGCACCTCGTACGGAAAGCACAGCCTGTCGGCATATTCATCGGACTCGGCACATCGCCGGAAAGCACAATTCTTTGACTCTGCTTTGCCTGAATCGGGTCAGGAATAGGCACGGCGCTCAAAAGCGATTCCGTGTACGGATGAATGGGATGTTCGTACACCTCGTCCGCATCGCCAATCTCCACAACCTTTCCAAGATACATCACTGCAATTCTGTTGGAAATATGTCTTACCACCAGCAAATCATGGGCGATAAACAGATACGCCACGCCAAGCTTTGCCTGCAAATCCTCAAACATATTGATAACCTGCGCCTGAATGGAAACGTCAAGCGCACTTACCGCCTCATCACAGACGATAAACTGCGGCTTTACCGCCAAGGCACGCGCAATTCCGATACGCTGCCTCTGACCGCCCGAAAATTCGTGCGCATATCGCGTCGCATGCTCGGCATTCAAGCCCACAAGCTCCATCAGTCCCAAAATCTTCTCACGACGTTCATTTTTATTCGAATACATCTTATGTACGTCAAGCGGCTCCCCGATAATATCCTCCACCGTCATACGCGGATTTAAGGAAGAATACGGGTCCTGAAACACCATCTGCATGTTTTTGCGGTGCTCCGCCATGTTTTTTGCCGTAATCTCTTCGCCGTTAAACTTCACTGTACCCGAAGTCGGTTCATAAAGCCGCAAAAGCGTACGACCGACCGTCGTCTTTCCGCAGCCTGACTCTCCTACAAGTCCCAGTGTTTCACCCGGCTTAATGTTAAACGTAACACCGTCTACCGCTTTGAGGGGCGTCGTTTTGAAAAATCCTGTCTTAATGGGGAAGTACTGCTTTAAGTCCTCCACCTCAATCAAATATTCACTGCTCATGACTGTACCTCCTCTGCGCCAAGCGTTCCATTCTTTAATTTCTTAAACGCAAGCCAGCACGACGCGAAATGTCCGTCAGGCATCTGCACCTGCGGCGGAACTTCTGTCAGGCAGATTTTCATCGCCTCGTCACAGCGCGTACAAAATGCGCAGCCTTTTGGCATATTCAAAAGATTAATCGGCGTACCCGCAATCGGAACAAGCCGCTCTTTGCTGCCGTCCGCCTTCGGAACGGAGCGCAAAAGCCCTTTCGTGTACTCATGCCCCGGACGATAGAAAATATCTTCCGCCGTTCCGCGCTCACACACGCGTCCGCCGTACATTACAATAATTTCGTCGCACATATCCGCAATCACGCCCAAATCATGCGTTACCATGATAATTGCCATACCAAGCTTTTTCTGCAGTTCCTGCATCAATTCCAAAATCTGCGCCTGAATGGTCACATCAAGCGCCGTCGTCGGCTCGTCCGCAATCAGAATATCCGGCTCGCACGCAAGCGCCATCGCAATCATCACACGCTGCCGCATACCGCCTGAAAGCTCATGCGGATACTGTCTGATACGCTTCTCTGGCTCATTCACGCCCACAAGCTCAAGCATTTCAACCGCACGCGCCTTCGCCTGCTCTTTATTTTTATCCGTGTGGAGCAAAATCGCCTCCATCAACTGGTTTCCTATCGTAAATACAGGGTTTAAGCTTGTCATCGGGTCCTGAAAAATAATGCTGCAGCACTTACCCCTGAAATTTTTCATCTGCTTTTTGTCATATTTTGTGATGTCCTCACCGCGATAGAGCACCTCGCCGCTCACAATGCGTCCCGTTGACGCCAAAATCTGCATAATTGAGTACGCCGTAACACTCTTTCCGGAACCGGACTCTCCCACGATACCGAGGATTTTTCCAGGCGCCAAATTAAAGTTCACGCCGTTTACCGCCCGGACTTCTCCCGAATCCGTAAAAAATGATGTATGTAAATCTTTTACCTGTAAAATGTATTCTTCGCTCATTCTAATACCAGTCCCCCATTCCCTTATTTCTTGAGTTTCGGATCAAACGCATCGCGCAAGCCGTCACCGAGCAGGTTGAGCGAAAGCACAATCAGACAGATAACAACTGCCGGAAATATCAGCTTGTACGGGTAGCTCTGAAGCCCTTCCCTTGCCGTATTCGCAAGACTTCCAAGCGACGGCATCGGCGCCTGTACGCCAAGACCGATAAAGCTTAGATAGCTCTCCGTAAAGATTGCCGACGGAATCTGCAGCGCGGTCGAAATAATGATAACGCTGATGCAGTTTGGAATAATATGCTTTGCGATAATCCTGCCGCTCTTTGCGCCTGTAGCCTTTGCCGCAAGCACATATTCGTTATTCTTAATCGTCAGAATCTGTCCGCGCACCAAACGCGACATACTTACCCAATATAAAAGACCATACACGATAAACAGTGAAATCATGTTTACACCGAGGCTTTGGAACGATGTGCCCTCAAGCTTTTCGGCAAGCGTTTCGTTCAAAACCACCGATAACAGAATAATGACAAGCATGTCCGGCAGCGAGTAAATAATATCAACAATACGCTGCATGATCAAATCGACCTTGCCGCCCATGTACCCCGAAATACTACCATAGAGCAAACCGATAATCAACACCAAAATACTGGCAAACAATCCGACCGCAAGCGATACCCTCGTACCGTATACGACACGAATAAAATAGTCGCGGCACTGCGCGTCTGTTCCCATAATATGCGGAAAGACCTCACCGCCCTCCGCGATATATTCCAACTCATTCTCCGAATACTCAAACGGCTTTAAATTCTTCGCCGTCTTGTCACGCTTTCCGTTGACACTGATAATCTGCGAATAACTGTACGGCACAATATGCGGCGCGACAATAATCACGCTCATAATGAGAATCAATACAATAATACTGCCCACGGCAAGCGGATTTTTCATGAGCTTTTTCATACCGTCCTTAAAAAACGTGGTTGACTCGCTCATGACGTCCTGCTGTTTTTTCTCCTCGTCCGTCGCTTTTTCAAAAACGGAATCTTCGAAATTAAATTTCGATAAATCGACCTGTGCACTCAGCACATTTCTTTTTAGTGCATTCTGTTCTGCCATTTCTACAAACTTACTCCTTTCACGCGAACCAATAAGCATAAACCTTTAGAAGCTCTTAGGCTGCGTCTAACTCGAATTTATTCGATTTACAGCCTTAGTGTTTATTAATGTTTTTTAGTCCAGCTTAATTCTCGGATCAACAATACTGTAAACAATATCCGTAATCAAATTCATCGTCACCATGATAATCGCAAGGAACATCGTCGTTCCCATAATCATTGTATAATCACGGTTTGTTATGCTTGAAACAAATTTTGTTCCAAGTCCGCCGATTGTGAAAATATTCTCAACCACAAGACTGCCTGTCAATATGTACGCAAGCATCGGTCCAAAGTAAGTAATGACCGGAATCACCGCATTTCTGAGCGCATGCTTGAAAATGACCTTCCAGCCTGCCACGCCCTTTGCATTCGCCGTGCGGACGTAGTCCTGACCAAGCGCGTCAAGCATGCTTGTCTTTGTCAGACGCGTAATATATGCCATCGGATAAAGCGCAAGCGCAATTACGGGAAGGACATAATGCGTCCTGTCCGGATCAAACACGGGCGACCATTTTAATATGATACAGAAAACATATAACAGCAGCGTCGCAAGCACAAAGCTTGGAACTGCGGTAAAAAGCGTGGTGATAAACACAATGAAACGGTCTATGAATGTGTTTCTTTTCAGCGCCGCAATACTGCCTAAGATTAAGCCGACAATCGCTGCCGTTACCGCCGCCATTCCGCCGAGCTTCGCAGAAATGGGAAAGGACTCACCGATTACCGTGGAAATGCTTCTTCCGGTCTTTAAAGAAACGCCTAAATCTCCGTGAAGGAAATTCTTGATATAGATAATGAACTGCTCTCCGACTGGCTTATCAAGGTTATAACGCGCCTCCAAAACCTTCTTAACCGCCTCACTCGGCGCTTTCTCCGAAGCGAACGGTCCGCCAGGGATTGCATTCATGGTAAAGAACGTAATCGCAGCAATAATAAACACTGTAGCAACTGCGAGAATGACTCGTTTGACGATGTATCTTAACATCTGTTCTCACTCCTATTCTTATGTTTTTGCCCATTTTCTCTTGCATATTTTGGATACAATGCAACATGAAAATGAAAATATCGTGCAAAAAAAGACGATATTCTTATTTATATTAGACTACTCAAAAAAATTTGTCAATATTGCACGCACTTCTTAAACTGACAATTTTTGTATATTCATACAGCTTTTTGAAAAAGTATGCATACTAATTATGCATTTTTTGTTTTTCTTCTTATTCTAATTGCTATTCTATACAAAAAATTAATACATTTTTCATGAATATTTTATTTTTCTTTATTTAATGTTGACATCCTTTGTCATATGTATTATTGTATTAGTGTACTAGGATAACTGATACACTTTTGACAGGGAGGAAAACGGATATATGGCATGGGAATTAAATTCTGACCGCCCAATCTATACACAGATACTCGAGAAGCTTCAGGTACGGATTGTTTGCGGAATATACAGACCGGGAGAATGGCTTCCTAGTGTCCGGGATTTGGCAGCGGAGGCAAACGTCAACCCCAACACCATGCAGCGCGCCTTTACGGAGCTGGAACGCAGCGGACTTGTCATAACACAGCGCAATATGGGACGCGTGGTAACACAGGACACGCAAATGATTGAGACTGTAAAACATAACATGGCAGTTACGCAGGTCGACAGCTTCTTTGTCAATATGCGCCAGCTTGGTTTTTCTGACAGCGAAATTATTTCACTGATTAACAACCATACAAGTCAGACAGACAATACAACTGTTTCCAATTGAGAGGGGGAATTTCAATGAACGAACAATATACAACCGCAGCACCGCTTTTGCAGATTAACGATTTATGCAAACGTTATCCCAATATGGGAAATTATATGTCGGTGTTTCATATGAACCTGACTATTCCGCGGGGGCGGATTATCGGACTGCTTGGACCGAACGGGTGCGGTAAGACAACTTTAATCAAGATGATTAACGGACTGCTTGCACCGACGAGCGGGGCAGTATACATTAACGGAATGTTTCCGGGGGCGGAGAGCAAGCGTGTGATTTCATACCTGCCGGAGCGTACTTATCTTGAAAACGGTATGAAGGTGCGCCAAATGATTGATTATTTTGCCGATTTTTATGCGGATTTTTCAAAGGAAAAGGCATATTCCATGCTGGAGTCACTAGGCATCAGTCCGGAGGCAAGGCTTAAGACGCTTTCAAAGGGCACAAAGGAGAAGGTGCAGTTAATCCTTGTGATGAGCCGCGAAGCCGAGCTTTATATTCTTGATGAGCCGATTGCAGGCGTGGACCCTGCGGCGAGGGATTATATCCTGCGCACGATTATTACAAATTACAATCCGAACTCGACCATTATTTTATCCACACACCTGATTTCCGATATAGAGAACGTGCTCGACGATGTTATCTTTATGAAAAACGGTTCCCTGATGCTTTACACCTCAGTGGATGCTATCAGAAGTCAGCAGAATAAATCTGTGGACGCTTATTTTAGGGAGGTGTATGCATGTTAGGAAAATTGATGAAATACGAATGGAGAGGGCTTCGTTTTCCGCTTTTGATTATGCTTGGGATTTTGGGCATTGCGACGCTGCTGACCTGTATCTTGATTTTTACGATAAATCCCAAGTATGACAGCGTTGCTTCAGGGCTTTCCGTGTTGTCGCTGATCCTTTCCATTATGCTATACTATTTTGGAATTATCGGCTGTTCCGTTGGGACAATGCTGATTATCGCGATACGGTTTTACAAAACGACTTATACCGACCAGGGGTATCTGACACATACGCTTCCCGTGGAGACAAAAACGCTTCTTGCTGCTAAGACGATTACCTCTGTTTTGTGTTATCTGCTTATGCTTTTGGGCATTGCTGCAACGCTGCTGATTATTATTGGCGCAATTTATACGCATATCTGTAATCTTTCGGCTTATGAAGGCGTTTATTTAGACCAGCATATTGGCGAGCTTTTCGCGGAACTGTCTGATGGTTTCAGGGAGGAATACGGGATTTCGTTTGGCGCGTTTGTTACATTTTACACTGTTTTTATGATAGTTGCCTGCATTTCGGCGATTATGACGGTGCTTGGGTGCGTGTCGCTTGGACAGCTTTATACAAAGCACCGCATTATCGGCGCAATTATTGCTTATTTTGCGGTAATTAGTGTGCAGCAGTTTATTTCGTACCTGGCTATGCTGCCGACGTATTCGCGCATGATTCGGGCGGAAGCGCTTTCGGAGACCATTCCGATGTTTGAGATTATTTCACCGACGATGATTATTTCGCTGCTTTGGGCGGTGGCGGTTTCTATTATTATGCATATTATCAATCTGCATATGATGACGAAACGGCTGAATTTGGAATAGCGCTTTTCGTAAGGGTCTGCCGCAATGCAGCTTATATATAAAATATGGATGAAACTTTTATGGTTTCATCCATATTTTATATATAGCGGCTACTAACACAGACTGAAATATCGCGGAAAATACGGCGGTTCTGCACATACATCCGACAATGAACAGAAATTTTTTGTCGATGTGGTTTTAAAGCTGTAAAATCAGCGCACAATAATATCCATCGCTTCCTTATCATTGATAAGCTCCACTTTGGTATGCTTCCCGCCGTACTCTCCGTCAAGCGTCCATGCCACCGCATCCTCCGACTCAAACACAATCTTTCCGGACTTAAAATTATACATATATTCCGTATCAATATCCGCAATTGCAAGGGAAGCCAATATAGAATTGAGCTCCATGGGATTTTTGGGAACCTTTATCAAGGTGACCTCGAATAATCCGTCATTTAAATCAATTCCACCCTTAAACACGTTTCCGGCAATGCTCTTAAAGCCGCCTATCGAATGTGAGTTTGTTACCATTCCATAAATAAAATCGCCCTCAATTACCTTTTCCTCGCCGTTTTCTGACACATATGTCACTTTTAACGCATAGGATTTAATGTTTGCAAGCTGCTTAACGCCCTCCAAAATGTACGCCATATGCCCCAGCATGTTCTTCATTTCCTGCGGCGTTCCGTAGGAAACTTCCGTAAACAGTCCAAACGCCGCAATATAAACAAACACATCCCTGTTAAAGCGCCCGACATCACACGCGAATACATTGCCTGCTACAATCACCTCCGCTGCCTTTTTCATCGTACCCGGAATTTTCAGACTCCTCGCAAAATCGTTGGTGCTTCCTGCCGGAATATATCCGATTGTCGTCTTAAATCCTGACTGTATCATACCGGTCACAATCTCATCCAGCGTACCGTCACCGCCGCTGCACACAACCAATTCATAATCCTTGTCACGCTCCCGCATCACGCGCTCCGCATCACCGCGGCTCTGTGTCGGATATACCGTAACCTCGTAATCAGCCTTCACAAGAATGTCCGTTATCTCCAAAAGATGATTTTTAATCAATCCCTTTCCTGAGTGGGGATTTAATATAAACAATGCTTTCTTACTCATTCTTATCCCTTACCTTTTATACTGTCTGCCAATTCGCTGAGCTTTCTGAGCCGGTGGTTTACTCCGGATTTTCCCACAGGAGGCACGAGATATTCCCCAAGCTCCTTGAGCGTAGCGTCCGGATATTCGAGTCTTATCCTTGCCATTTCGCGTAAATTCTCGCTCAAATCGTCAAATCCGTAATGCTCCTTGATATATTGAATGTCCTCAATCTGTTTGTTCGCCGCACTGACTGTCTTTGAAATATTCGCCGTTTCGCAATTGACCCTGCGGTTAATCGAATTGCGCATATCCTTTAATATGCGCAGATTTTCCAAATTCATCAGACAATTATGCGCCCCCATCACATTTAACAGCCGCACAATATCTTCACTTTCCTTGATATACACAACGGTATAACGTTTTCTTTGCACTCTCTTCGCTGCAATCTCAAACGCCTGCATTGTTTCAATAAGCTTTGCCGCATGTGCTTCATCCTCACAGACAAACTCTAAGTGATACCCTTTTTCGGGATTGCTCATAGAGCCTGTTTCCAAAAACGCGTCCCGCAGAAATGCCCGCTTGGAATTTGGGACAAACGTCTTTTTCTCAAGCTCCCTTTTAATCTCTCCTGAAAATGACATAGCTCCTCCCGTTTAACCATGTGTATCGCGATGGCGCAGCGTAAGTCCGTAATCTCCCTTGTCCTTGAGCCTGTTGTACAGCTCGCCTGCGAGCGTCACGCTTCGGTGCTGCCCTCCCGTACAGCCTATGGCAATCACAAGTTGATATTTTCCCTCCTTAATATAGTTTGGAATAAGGAATTCAATCATATCGGTAAGCTTATCTATAAACACATGTGCCTCAGGATACCCCATCACATAATCCTGAACTTCTTTATCAAGCCCCGTCTTGAGTTTCAGATCGTCAATATAAAAAGGATTGGGCAAAAAACGCACATCAAATACAAGGTCTGCATCCTGCGGTATGCCGTGTTTAAAACCGAATGACATTACGTTTACCATAAGGCTGTTGTATGCCTGATTGCTCACGAAAATCCTGTCAAGCTCCGTTTTTAACTCCCTCGTCAGCAGGTTTGTCGTATCAATCACATACTCCGCCACCGCCCGGATACTTTCCAAAAGCGCCCGTTCACGCCGGATGCCGCTCATCAAGTCTCCGTCAACCGAAAGCGGATGAATGCGGCGCGTTTCCTTGTACCGCTTTAACAGCACGTTATCTGACGCTTCAAGGAACAGAATCTCAAATGTGTAGGTTTGGCGCAGCCTAGTAATCAGCCTCGTAATATCCTCAAAGGACTGGTCTGCCCGCACATCAAGCCCCAATGCCACCTTTTGGATACCGTTATCCGGCATTGCGAGCAGCTCCATAAATTTTTCTATCAAAGGTACAGGCATATTATCGGCACAGTAAAATCCCGCGTCTTCCAGCATTTTCATCGCCGTTGATTTTCCGCCTCCGCTCATTCCCGTAACAATCACAAACCTCATCTGACACCAAACCTGCCTTTCCTTCTCCCAATCGTAATATTGACAAACCAATAACAATATCAGTCAAATTCGCCCAAACAGATTACCTCCGTCTCAATATCGACGCCCGCACTCGCTTTCACCCGTTTCTGAACCTCTTTGATGAGCGCATAAATATCGGCAGACGAAGCAGAACCTTTGTTTACCACGAATCCGCAATGTTTTTCAGACACCTGCGCATCGCCCACACAAAAGCCGCGAAGTCCCGCATCCTGTATCAGCTTCGCCGCAAAATACCCTTTCGGGCGCTTAAAAGTCGAGCCTGCACTCGGATACTCCAACGGCTGTTTTTCTCGTCTTCTTGCCGCCAAATCATCCATTTTTTCCTTAATCTTTTCTGCATCGCCCTTCTGCAATACAATCTCGGCTTCCAGCACAATCAGCTGCTCTTCTTTCAAAAGACTGTGACGATAGGAAAACCGCATTTCCTCTGCGCTCTTTTTGACCGTTTCACCTTCGTAATTCATCAGCGTCACACTCTTTACAACCTGCTTCATCTCGCCGTCATATGCGCCCGCATTCATTACAATCGCACCGCCTAAGCTTCCAGGGATCCCCGCCGCAAACTCAAAACCCGTCAGGGAATGCGCCAATGCCGCCCGCGCAATTTGTGAAAGCGTCGCCGATGCACCGCAGATAAGCGTATTTCCTTCGATGCAAATGTCACCAAAACCCTTGGCAAGGTGAATTGCCACGCCTCGAAGTCCCTTATCACTTACAAGAAGATTGCTTCCGTTTCCGATTAAATAAAAGTGCTCTCCTTTACTTTTCAGCAGCCCTAACGTTTTCTTTAGTTCATCCATATCGGCAGGTTCGGCAAACACCTCAACCGCTCCGCCCGTCTGAAACGTTGTATGCGCCGACATCGGTTCTTCTGCGGCAACACGCCCTCCTTTAATCACGGAAGACAATTCATTGACCAACTCTTTTTTCAATCACATAACCTCTGCTAATTCATATTCTTTTTGATACTTTTTTATCAATCAACCCAACACAAGTTTAGCCGCTCCGTAAATACCTGCGTCATTTCCAAGCGTCGCAAGCTTGAAAACAGCATTTCTGCAAGCGTGGAAGGCGTACTTCTCATAATTCTTTGCAATGTATCCGAATAAAATTTCGCCTGCCTTCGACACACCGCCGCCAAGCACAAACACCTCCGGATTGACAACCGCCGCAATTGCCGCAAACCCTTTTCCAAGATAGCTTCCAAATTCTTCGGCAATTTCGCAGGCAATCTTGTCGCCGCCCTTTACTGCGTCAAACACTGCCTTTGCGCTAAGCGTCCCTTCCGCCTGCGCGGTACGCAAAACGCTGTCCTCTTCTGAAGCTGCAAGTCTGCGCTTTGCAAGGCGCACAATTCCGGTCGCAGAACCATACTGTTCAAAGCATCCATGATTTCCACAGCCGCAAGCATCCGGCTCATCATCCACAAGATGAATATGCCCGATTTCACCGCCCGCGCCCTTCGAACCTGTGACAATCTTACCATTTGTAATAATTCCGCCGCCAATACCCGTTCCAAGCGTCGCAAGCACAATGTCCTTATATCCCTTGCCGCCGCCGCACCACATCTCGCCAAGCGCCGCTACATTCGCGTCATTACCTGCTTTTACGTCGATGCCGAGCAAACCGCCAAGCGTTTCGTTGATGTTAAATACCCCCCAGCCGAGATTGACTGCACGGTAAATCACGCCGGCGTCATCAACCGGTCCCGGAACGCCGATTCCCACGCCGATTACCGCCTCCCTTGCAATCCCGCGCTCCTGCATTTTTGCCAGTATGGCGTCCGCAATGTCCGGAAGGATTTTACTTCCGTTCTCCTGCGTTCTTGTAGGAATTTCCCATTTTTCAACAACTTCTCCTTCGGGGGTAAAAAGCCCGATTTTTACAGTTGTTCCGCCTAAATCTACTCCAAAACAATATTTGCTCATTCGTTTCTTATCCTCCACATTCAATGTTACATATTGTCTTCTCTTGGCTTTGACAACGAATTCTGCACACGCTGATAAAGCTCCTGCGCCGCGTTGTAGCCCATTTTCTTCTGACGGTGGTTGACTGCTGCCGACTCACAGATAATTGCAAGATTTCTGCCCGGTCTAATCGGAATATTATGGCAGACCACCTTATTTCCAAGATATTCCGTGTAATTCTCCTCAAGTCCGAGACGGTCGTAATTTTTCTCTTTGTCCCAGTCCTCCAAACGTATCACGAGGTTGATATTTGTGGTATCCATTACGCTCTGCACACCGTAAAGCGTCTTAACATCTATTATACCTATGCCGCGCAGCTCAATAAAATGCCTTGTGATGTCGGGTGCCGAGCCGACCAGCGTATCATCACTCACCTTTCTGATTTCCACCACGTCATCCGATACAAGTCTGTGCCCGCGCTTAATCAGCTCCAACGCCGCCTCGCTCTTTCCGATGCCGCTCTCGCCCGTAATCAGCACACCCTCGCCATAAACATCGACTAGCACGCCATGCACCGAAATGCACGGTGCAAGCTCCACGTTGAGCCAGCGGATAATCTCCGCCATAAATGCCGAAGTGGGCTTTGACGTTTTTAAAAGCGGAACATTATTTTTCATTGCAATTTCGATAAAAAGCGGATCTGGCATCAAATTTCTGCAGAAAATGATGCACGGTGTCTTTTCTGAAATGACACGCGGATAGACCTCCTGTTTCTTCTCATCGGTAATATGCTCCATATAGGAGTATTCCACAAATCCGATAATCTGAGGCCTCGTTTCCTCAAAATGTTCAAAATATCCCGAAAGCTGCAGTGCGGGACGATTGATGTCGGGCTGATGGATTTTGATGCTGGAAACATCAATTTCCGGCGTGAGATTGGTCAGCTTGAGCTTCTCGATGACTCTTTCAATACTTACACTTGACATATTAACAACCATGCTCCTTTCTCAGTCTGCAAATCTGTCCCTTGAGCACAAATCTGCCGGTTGAAAACGCATAATTTTTCAACCTGTTCTCCTTATTTTTTCTATGAATAAGTCTGCTGTACGCGTCCTGTTCATTTGCATTTATTTTAGCACATTCCTGACGGGGTTGTCATGCTTTTTTCGCAGCGCAGTCTAAAACCGCGGATACGTGGCAAGTGTATGAAACGCTAAGTCCATAGTGGGATTATTTACCCTGTCTACCACAGACTTCACAAGCCGGCGCCCCATCTCCTCAATGCGCACATCCACCGTAACGATATCATTCTTGAAAAAGTCTGACTCCAGCGTGTTGTTAAATCCGGTAATCACTGTGTTTTTCACTGCCTGCGCATCGCGCTGCAAAAGAGCAAGCGACACATTTTTCGCCACGTCATCGTCCTCGCATACAATTGCATCCGGAATGTACGGCATATTATTTACAATTTCCTCCACCACTGCGTAACTAAAACAGTCCTGAGCGCCCGGATTGGTGTATTGCATCTTTGCGTCAAGCTGTATCTTGTTGTAATTGCAAGCATTTAAAAAGCCGAGATACCTTGCCTGTATCATACGCGATCCTTCCGCATAGCCGATATAGGCAAGCCTTTCACACTCCTTTTCCTTAATAATATAATTTGTGATGCGGTTCATGGAATAAAATCCTTCCATGTTCATAATATCGCCAAGCTCAATATATTCCTGCGCATTTACGGGCGTATTGAAAAAGGTCATCGGAAGTTTGGCACGACTAACTCCTTTCACAAATTTAACCGGAAAAATGCACAGGAAAATAATTCCCTTTACGTCATTCGCAATCAGACGTAACGTCTCGCTGCCGTCCTTGTCATTTTCGTCCACCACGTGCAGCTGCATGCGGTACCCCTCATCATTTACTGCACTGCTGATACCGGCAAGCGCCCTAGTCCAAAACATGGACTGCATGTGATTAAAGAGTACCAAAATTGTACCCGTATTAATTTTTCTGTTATAATTTTTTACTTCCTCAACCAAATTTTCATCCAGCTTCGCATATCCCATCTGCCACGCCTTCTGAACTACCGCCTGTCTTGTCTGCGGCGACACGAGCCCTCCGCTCAGCGCCTTTGCAACAGTATTGCGGCTTAATCCCATCTGCGCCGCGATGTCCTGAATTGTCACTTTTCTCATTCGTATTTCGCTGCCCCTTTCTGCCATAAAACCTCGGTTATCTTTATACAAATCACGGAAATGACGAAATTTACTATAATTTTTAAAAATAATTTAGTAAATTTATCTATAAAAATGTTATTGACCTCTTTTTTATAGTATAATAAACGCCCAATTATTTGTCAATTTGCGAAAGCATTCTTTTACAGGCTTTTTGCAAAATTGTGATGTCACATGCATCGTTTTTGCACACAAAAAGGACTGCCCTTTTGCAAAGCAGCCCTTACTTTCTTCCTTTATCAGTTCACGGAAATCAGATAAAAATCGCTCTCCGAATACAATCCGTCTATCTTCTTTCTAAAAATAAGATATGCAACCTCATCCGTATCAATAATTCTGTCGTTTGCATATGTTGCAACGTACGTATTCTTATCATCCTCGCAGTAACCTTCCGAGCCGCCGTCACACAGATATTGATAGATTGTGCCATCTTTCAGCTGCACGCCTGCAATCGGCGGCGCTTCCACAAACTGCGTGCTTTCTATCGTATTGCCGTCTTGGTCAAATCCTGTTTCAACGTATTCCTGATAAGGGAAATGATACTCCACATGCATGGAAATCGGTGAAATTTCAGCCTTTATCACCGTTGCCCCCGTATCGCCAAGCGGCGCATTCAGAGTATACTCCTTTCTGCTGTCAGAACCTTGCAGGTTCCATTGAAAATTCCATTTTCCGGTTACTTCATGCTCTTTTTTATATTCAGTCTTATAAACCGTTCCCAAATTTTCAAATTCGATACAGATTTCTTTATTCAAAAAATATCCCCTTTTTTCATTATAAAGCGTCATCAGATACTCCAGGCTGCCGTCCTCGCGCACATAACGCGCCAAACTGCCAGGGGCGTCATAGTCAATCGGCGAACCGTCCGCATAGACTGCCCTGCCGTTCGGTCCTGTTACCAAGCCGTCATAAAAACTTCCATACATATTGTAGTCAGAGCCTCCGTCCACCGTTATGTTAATCTGTTCAAAGCACGGTTCTGCATAGTTTCCCTGATCATCCTTGGGCAGGTCATAACCTTCCACACGAAAGCTTAAATGCGCAAAATAATTATCCGTAATGCTCTGCTGCGCCGTTACCGTGACACCATTTTGTACCTGACTCTGCATCGCAAAAGCGACTGCGCCTTCCTCCTGCAGCGTCTCTTTTTGTTCTTCCGATATTTGCAAGTCCTCTGAAAGGCTCCTGCTCCAATTCTGATATGCCGCAAGTGCCGTAATGCCGCCTAATGCAAGCACGGTCGCCGCAACAAGAATTGTTATTCCCCTTTTTCTCATGCGCAGTTTCCTCCTGCTATTTTCTGTATTTGTATTGGATTCGCGTATTTTTTCAAATGCCGTATCCGCTTTCTGCTGTACAATTTGGGGGATTACGACATCGGACTGTAACATACGCATCATATCACGCTCGTCCATAGCTGCTGCCTCCTTCCAAGCTTTTTGCCAGTTTTTCGCGTCCTCTTGCAAGCCTGCTTCGCACCGTGCTTTCCGGCATATCAAGCATTTTGCCAATTTCAACCGTATCAAATCCTTCGACATAGTAGAGCGCCATGACAAGTCTGTGCTTTTCGTCCAATCCGTCCAAAGCCGCCTTCCACTCCACATTTTCATAAGTAGTATCATAGACCGACTGTTCCGGAAGCTCCTCCACCAATGAAAGGCTGCTTTGCGTTCTGATCATATCCTTACATTTATTAATCAGAATGCGTGTCATCCATGTACGGAAAAACTCAGGCTTTTTTAGCTGCCCTTTTTTCTCCCAACAGGTTAAGATGGTGTCAGATATGGCATCTGCTGCATCCTCATCATTGCGCAGTATGGCGCTTGCTGTTTTATACATATTCTGAAGCTGTGACTGCATCAGCCGGGTAAACGCGTCTGCGTCGCCGCCTATTGCTTCAAGGATTAAAGTTTTCATTTTATTTTGGTCATCTCCTTTCTGTCATTTGTGCGCACAAAAGCATTCTTCATGCTTCTATATATTAGACGGACGGCAGGGACTTCACGTCCCAATTCCATATGCAAAAAAAGAGTCCGGCGAGCCGGACTCCCGCGCCGGAGCGCGGTTGCTTTAGCAACCATATTCCTTAGCGCGGAGTGCGCATCCCCCGGAGGGTTTTTACTTTATAGGACGTAATTTCCTATAAAGTAAAAAAGAGCCGCAGATTTGATGCAGCCCTTTTACACTTTTCCGTTACTACTATTATTTTTCTGCCGTCTTTCCTCTTTCATGCAGAAGACTCATTTTCAGCTCATAATAATCCGGCGTCATATCCATATAATGCACATGCGGATTAATAAAACGCTGTTCCTCTTCCCAAATTTCCTCGCTCAACTGCTTTTTCACATAGTCGCGTATTTCCTCAAGCGTCGGAAGCTCATATACGCGCTTTCCATTTTCAAACACCTTGACCTGCAATGATTTTGCAGTACAGTTTGTAAACTTCAGATTACGCCAGGGCATCTGCGGGTCCACGAAACGGAACTCCCCGCCCATTTCAATTACCTCATCCGCTTTTGCAAGCAGATCTGCCTTTGCCTTTCCGTTTTGATCATAAATCCGGTAAACCTTTTTCAAGCCCGGATTGGTAATCTTTTCAACCGTCCCCGAAATCTTAATACGCGGTATAAATGTGCCTTTTTCCTCAACCGCCGCAATCTTATAAACCGCACCCAGCAGTGCAAGCGTATCGTCCGAATAGTCGCTTGTCGCTCCCGTAATCAAACGCTCTCCCACTCCGTAGCTGTCGATACATGCCTTCTGCGTATTCAGCGAAGAAATGGTATGCTCGTCCAAGCTGTTCGAAACAATAATTTTACAGTCATTCAGACCTGCCTCATCAAGCATTTTACGCACTTTAATTGATTGGTATGCAAGGTCGCCGCTGTCGATACGGATACCTTTCAGGCGTTTGCCCATCGGCTCCAAAACCTCATGCGCAACGCGGATTGCATTGGGTACGCCCGACTGCATGGTGTCATAGGTATCTACCAAAAGCACCGTATTGTCAGGGTAGTTTACGGCATAGTTTTTAAATGCCTCAAACTCATCCTTATAATACATCACCCAGCTGTGCGCCATTGTTCCGCTCACCGGGATGCCGAACATCTGTCCCGCAAGCACGGTTGCCGTTCCCGCAGCGCCGCCTATGTAGGAAGCCCTTGCGCCGTATACCGCGGCATCCATATTGTGCGCGCGCCTTGCGCCGAAGTCCGACACAAGCTTTCCTGCCGCCGCCTTTACAATACGCGCCGTTTTTGTCGCCACAAGCGACTGGTGGTTGACCTGCGCGAGGATTGCCGTCTCCACAATCTGCGCGTCAATTAAGGGCGCTACAATTGTCATAATCGGCTCATTCGGGTACATGATAGTGCCTTCCGGAAAGGAGTAGATGTCTCCGCGGAATGTAAAGTTCTTTAAATATTCCAAAAATGCGTCCGTAAATGTATTGAGGGAACGCAGATATGCAATATCCTCGTCTGAAAAATGGAGGTTTTCAATGTACTCTACAATCTGCTCAAGTCCCGCAAAGATTGCAAATCCGCCTCTGTCGGGATTTTTCCTGTAAAACACGTCAAACGCCACCCGCGATTCCATATCGCCGCCATTGAAATAACCGTTTGCCATTGTAAGCTCGTACAAGTCCATTACCATTGTCAGGTTTCGCTTATCTGCCTGTTTCATCATCATTTCTGTTTCCTTTCCGTTATTGTTGTTGCTGATTTATATGTTTTTTTATTTTCCAAAATTTCCGCTCAATTTCTTATTTTTGATTATAACAGATTTCCAACGTTTTTACACCCTAAAATTTCGGTTGTCCAATATAACGAAGTGAAATGACAAATAAAAAAGACAATCTTATATTTTGGCAGAAATATTGCCAGTCCCATAAGTCAAATACAGGACTGGCAACCTTTTTACAGATACTTTTCAGACGCTTCAGGACTTAGATGGTACTGCTCCTGAATTTTGACAAGGATTGTCTGTGGAGAAACCTTCTGCAACACTTCCAGCTTCGTTTTGTCTTTCTCATTTCTTTATTATTTTACTATATTGATCAAATTTACTCAATTAGAAAATACCCAAAGCACCCTATCACTTCGTTCTGGTAACGCAGAAATTTTTAATAGACTTTACGCCATATTTATGGTATCCTTATAAAATAAAGAGCGGGGAAGAGCAATCTTCTCCTTTTTTGACGAAGGAGGTTACTTATGCTGAGAAACCGAGATATTCTAGAGCTAAAACGCCGTTTTAAAAAGGAAAACTGTACAATCACGCGCATGTGCGGCTGTTATGTGGATTCCAACAAAAATAAAATTGTAGAACTGAACGAAACCTTTCTGAATTTGGATGAAGCAGAGTTTCACAAATATTTGGACATTGCCAAAAAAGCGCTTTCAGGAACCATCGGAAACAACCTGCTCGAACTGAAATTCGAGAAAAGCGAAGAGGAAAGCGGAGGAAAGCAGCAATATCTGCTCGGACTGCGCGAGAGCGGTCTGAAAAATCCCGACCTTCTTGAACACCTGTACGATATGATTATTGAAAATTATGATTACGTCGGAAACTATCTGATTCTAGTCTTCCATGACGCCTACGACGTAATGACCAAGACAAACGATGACCTCAAACTCGACGAATCCGAAGAGGTTTTCGATTACCTTCTGTGCGCCATCTGCCCCGTCAATCTCTCAAAGCCGGGACTTGGATACCGCGAGGACGAAAACCGCATTGGTGTGCGTATTCAGGACAGGGTGGTCGGAATGCCTGACGTGGGCTTTCTGTTTCCGTCGTTCGCGGAGCGTTCTGCCGATGTCCATTCGCTTACATACTATGTGCGTGATGCAAAGGATTCGCACAGAGATTTTATTGAAACGGCGCTTGGCTGCGGAGCAAAGCGCACGGCGACGGAGGAGCAGAACACATTCGGCAGTATCGTAAAGGCGGCAATCGCTCCGATTATCGAAGACAGCGACGGTATGCTGATTAATATTCAGGAAAAGCTCAATGACATTGTGGAGGAACATGAGGCTGCGATGGAGGATTTGGTGGTAATTGACCCTGAAGAGCTGACGCTGACTGCCGAAATGATAAAGGATGTGCTTGCTGACAGCGAAATTCCCGACGCTGCCGTCGCACTGATTCAAAGCCATTTCACGGAAGAATTCAGCGACCAGCCGCCTGCCGTAAAAAATCTTGTCAACGAAAAAGCAATTGAAAAAAACAATAAAGAAAAAAAAGAGGTCAAGCTGCTTGAAGAGGTTGCCACATTAAAACAGGAGCTAAACGATACCAAACAGGAAAACCTTGAAAAAACGGAGCAAATCGAAACACTTGTAAAAATGGAAGCGCCGCTTGATCCCGAGGAAGCAAAAAACTGGGCGGAAGTCTTTCTGCGCATGAAACCTGATAAAGCGGAGCAGGTTAAAGCGCAGACCATAGACGGTCAGAAGTATCTGCTGATACCGATGGAAGAAAACGAACATATAAATTTAAACGGAGTGGAGACTACGGTGTAACAATTGTTACACTGTAGTCCCCGCTTCCTGCATCATCTGCTCCCACTCCTCGCAGCCTTTCATATAGGCAAACCCTTCTTTGTCTTTCATACATGCAAGCAGTTCTTTTTTCACCCGCTCACAAAATGACGGTTCAATCGGTTTATAATGCAAATGCTCATACAAAAACGACTTCGTAAACCCGCCGAGCGTATGGATATTGTCAAGCAGCTCTTTCATAATTCTTACTGTTTCCGCCGCATCCTTCCTGCCCGCCGCAAAATCAAGATACCTTGCCAATTCATTGTAGCGCCCCATTTCCAGTATTTTTGCAAGCTCGCTCTGTTTATCCAAATATCGTTTCGCCCTTTCATAATCCCCCTTCTCCATCGAAAGCAGATAAAGCATGCTTAGCGCCTGATTAAACACCTGATAATTTGTGAATATCAACTGCTCATACTCCCGATACGCCTCCTCCTCCAATCCCTTCTGCTTGTAAATCTGCGCCTGCTTCAACATCCGGGCAGGATCGTCCTTTGAAAAATACTCCAAACACTCCTGCGCCCGGTCATACTCCTCTTTCCTGACATAAAACCCAAACAGCGAACCTGCCGCCTGCTTTCTAATTTGTGAATCTTTGTCTTCCAACACAATTTGATAATACCGCGTAATCGGCTCGTCGTACTGCTCTATATTTTCTATATTCCTTGTTATGCGTCCTGCGTCCAAAACAACTGCCATCTGCCAAATTAACTGATTGCAGTTAGGATACTCCTGCAAAATCTGTTCCGCCCACCCAAATACCTCCGCATATGGCACAGTCTCCAATTTTTCATTCAGTTCTTTGATTATATTGTTAATCTCCTCTGCCGAAAGCTCTTCATGGAACGACAGTAATGTATCCGGCGATATGCCAAGAAGTCTCGCAATCGGAGCAAGCAAGCCGATGTCGGGCTGTGAATTGCCGTTTTCCCATTTATTGACGGCAGGCGTTGTGACCCCAAGTCTGGTTGCCATTTCTTCTTGTGTAAAGCCTTTCTTTTTTCGATATGTTCTGATTACAGCTCCAATTTGCATGATATTTATCTCCTTAATTAATTTGGGCTCAAATTAAAGCTCACGTTTTCTATAGCATAGCAAAATTTAAGGTTTATAACAATTGATTGTATGTTAAATAATATATATTTTTTTTAACTGTCATTTAATTTCTTATATCCGTTTTGGTTTCCATATCATACTAAATTTATCCCCTAATTTAATTCTTTTATCTATACATGAATCTAACTTAACCTGCACTTATTGACGCACTAATTTCGAAATGGTATTCTTTATCTGTATAAATAAAAACATTTTCAAAATCAGCAAAAGGAAGAACTCCGTATGAAATACTATAACATCACTCAACCCCCCCTAAAAATCTACGGTCTTGCCGTTGCCAACGCCCAAACCCGCGAATTTTATAAACTCCCAAAAACCATGCTCGAACAAATGCCCCGATACGACTACTTAGGCAGGCGCGCTACGGGCGGGCGCGTGCGGTTTTGCACTGATTCCGCAAATCTCACAATCCGCATGACGCTGCGCCAAACCAAAGAGGACATCAATATCCCGCTGTCAGGCTCGGCAGGCGCAGATATTTATTTGGGCAGCGGACCGTCGTGCGAATATCTCGGCTACATTGCGCCGAATTATCATACAATGGAAGAAATCAGTGTGGAAAAAACATTTGTTAAAAAAAATACAATGGAAACCGTAACTATAAATCTCCCGCGAAATGACCACCTGCTTTTTATGGAAATCGGCATCGACGACACGGCGTCAATCAAGGAACCGCCTGCGTACACCATTGCAGAGCCGATTGTCTTTTACGGCTCTTCTATTACGGAGGGTGGCTGCGCATCGCGCGCGGGCAACGCCTACACCAGTATCGTGTGCCGCTGGCTTGATGCCGATTACCGCAATTTTGGCTTTTCCGGATCTGCAAGAGGTGAACAGACATTCGCAAACTATATTGCATCCCTGAAAAATATAAGCGTATTTGTTTACGATTACGACCACAATGCCAATGATGTCAAACAGCTTTCCGACACGCACGAGGCATTTTTCCAAACAATCAGAACGGCGCACCCTGCTCTTCCTATTTTAATGATGAGCCGTCCGGATACCGACGGCGGCAAGGACGATGCGCAGGCGCGAAAAGAAATTATCTATACCACTTATGCCAACGCAAAAAAACGCGGTGATAAAAACGTATGGTTTTTGGACGGCGAAACGCTGTTCGGAACCTTTGGCAGGGCGGAATGCACGGTTGACGGCACGCACCCCAACGCACTCGGCTTTATGCGTATGGCGGAAAAGGTATACGCGGCGCTCTGTGATATTTTAGGCATTAAAAATCTTTTAAGTTGACAGCCTTCCCTATAATGCGCTATAATAGTTTATACTTTAACGCGTCAAAGCGTCTATGTGTTAAAGTATAAACTATTTTTATGGGGAGGCATCTTCTTATGCTTATCAAAATAATTTTATTACTTTTATTTTTCGGCTGTATGATTGGCGTGGGGCTTTACACGCGAAAGAGTGCGGGAAGTACCACTGATTTTGTACTTGGCGGCAGGAGCGTTGGTCCCTGGCTGTCGGCTTTTGCATACGGCACGTCTTATTTTTCCGCCGTTGTATTTGTCGGCTACGCAGGACAGTTTGGCTGGAAATACGGCATTTCATCGACGTGGATTGGTCTTGGAAACGCTGTTATCGGATCATTGATTGCATGGGTTATCATGGGCAGGCGCACGCGCGTTATGACGCACCATCTTGAGGTTGCCACCATGCCTGATTTCTTCGGAAAACGATACAGCAGCAACGTGTTGAAGCTGGTCGCATCTGCGATTGCGTTTGTGTTTATGATTCCGTACACGGCGTCCGTGTATAACGGACTTTCAAGGCTTTTTGGCATGGCGTTTGACATTCCCTACACGGTCTGCGTAGTTACAATGGCAGTCCTCACGGGCGTTTACGTTATTCTCGGCGGATATATGGCGACTGCGATTAACGATTTTATTCAGGGGATTATTATGCTGATTGGTATTGTTGCTGTTATTGCTGCTGTTCTTTCGGGACAGGGCGGTTTTATGGAGGCGATTCGGACGCTTTCGGAGCTGGAATCGGACATTCCCGTAACGCTCGGGCAAAAAGGTGCATTTACGTCGTTTTTCGGTCCTGACCCACTGAATCTGCTCGGTGTTATTATCCTTACGTCGCTCGGTACGTGGGGTCTTCCGCAGATGGTACATAAATTTTATGCCATTAAAAGTGAGAAGGCAATCAAGACAGGAACCATTGTTTCGACATTTTTTGCAATTATCGTGTCGGGCGGGTGCTATTTTTTGGGAGGCTTCGGCAGACTTTTTGACTCGCCTGCAATTTACAAGGCGGACGGTTCCATTGTGTATGACGCGATTGTTCCTTCGATGCTTGCAACACTTCCCGACATTTTAATCGGCATAGTGATTGTGCTTGTGCTCTCAGCGTCCATGTCAACGCTTTCATCGCTTGTGCTGACTTCTGCTTCGACGCTTACACTGGATTTTATTAAGGGAACGATTGTGAAAAAAATGGATGATAAAAAACAGTTGATTTATATCCGCGTGTTAATCGTGTTCTTTATCGTGATTTCCGTTGTGCTTGCGCTCAATCCCCCGACGTTTATCGCACAGCTTATGGGCATTTCATGGGGTGCTCTTGCAGGTGCGTTCCTTGCACCGTTCCTCTATGGTCTGTATTGGAAAGGCGTGACAAAGGCAGGCGTTTGGGCAAGCTTTATCTGCGGTGTGGGCATTACGGTTTCCAATATGTTCTTTAAATTTATCGCGTCACCGATTAATGCGGGCGCTGCCGCCATGATTGTAGGGCTGATTGTAACGCCTGTTGTGAGTTTGGTAAGTCCGAAACTGGACAAAAAGTTCTTGGAGGGAACGTTCCAATGCTATGATGAAACGATTTCTAACGTTTCGCGGAAAGAATATTTGAAAGAGGAGTAATTTTGTGCTATGCTCGTATAGATGTTTATTATTAATTTTCTATACAATAAGGAGTACAAAAGATGGATTTTATCACAAAGAACTGGAAAGGCATTTTTATCTGCCTGTGTATTGCTGTGCCGTCGTGGTTTTTGGGAAACATGTTTCCGATTATCGGCGGCGCGGTAATTGCAATTATTGCGGGCATGGTGATTGCGATGTTTCTCAAAAACAAAGCGCCGTTTGAGGCGGGGATTAAATTTACATCAAAAAAAATCCTGCAATGGGCAGTTGTGCTGCTTGGTTTCGGTTTGAATCTGCATGTCATTGTGGAAACAGGAAAACAGTCGCTGCCGATTATTGTCAGCACGATAACCATTTCGCTTGTCATTGCCTTTGTGCTGTGCAAGGCGATGCATATTCCGGGCAAGATTTCGACTTTGGTCGGCGTCGGTTCGTCAATCTGCGGCGGTTCTGCAATCGCAGCGACGGCTCCCGTGATTGATGCGGATGACGAGGAAGTTGCACAGGCGATTTCGGTGATTTTCTTTTTCAACGTGCTTGCCGCGATTTTTTTCCCGACGTTTGGAAAGCTGCTTGGATTCAGCACCGCTACGGGCGAGGCGTTTGGTATTTTTGCGGGCACTGCCGTAAATGACACGTCGTCAGTTACCGCAGCGGCATCCACTTGGGATACGATGTGGGGACTGGGCTCCGCAACGCTTGACACTGCTGTAACGGTAAAGCTGACGCGGACGCTTGCAATTATTCCGATTACTTTAGTGCTTGCTTTCCTGCGCTCGCGCAGCGAAAAGAACAGTGAAAGTCAAAAGCAAGTATCGTTAAAACAGATTTTTCCGATGTTTATTTTATACTTTGTGGCGGCATCGGTTATCACTACGATTGCCGTTTCGGTTGGCGTCAAATCCGAAATATTTTCGCCGATTAAGACGCTCAGCAAGTTCTTTATCGTGCTTGCAATGTCGGCAATCGGGTTGAATACGGATATTGTAAAATTGGTGAAAACAGGCGGAAAGCCAATATTTATGGGATTTTGCTGTTGGACGGGGATTACAGGCGTAAGTCTTTTGATGCAGCATTTATTACAGCTTTGGTAATTGGTAAACTGTTGTTTAGGCAAAAAAGAAAGGGCAGCGCGCAGGAAATAAAATTCCTTCGAACTGCCCTATTTTTATGTTTCTTATAAATAAATATGTCTTTTACAGTTTAAACTGCTTCACCGACACACTCAGCTTATTTACAATCTCATCCAACGTCTTTGCATATCCTGCCATTTGGCTCATGGTGTCGTTGACCTGCTCCGCGGACGCGTTGACCTCCTGGGTGGCTGCCGCCGACGTTTCGGAAACGGACGCGATGTCCTCCATTTGATGTACGACATTGTCGCGCTCCCTGTTCATCTCCGCATTCAGCGCTTCAATTTCTTCGACTGCCGCCAAAAGCTCCTGAACGGACTTTCCGATTTCTTCAAACAGATTCTGCGTTTCCTTAATGGATACCTGCTGCTCCTCCTGAATGGCGCCGCTTTCCTCAAGGCTGCTCTCCACCTGACCGGAATTGCCGGATATTTCGTTCAAAATCTGCTTAATCTCTTCCGTTGAGTTCTTTGACTGGTCGGCAAGCTGCCGGATTTCGTCCGCCACAACCGCAAAGCCTTTGCCTGCCTCTCCCGCTCTTGCCGCCTCAATGCTCGCGTTTAAGGAAAGAAGATTGGTCTGTGATGTAATATCCGTAATTACATCTGCGATATAGTTAATCTTGTCAATCGATTTGAGCATTTCCGTCATCATTCGGATAGACTCCGACGCGTTAATTTTTGCCTTGTCGGACTTCTTAATCAGCTCGTCAAGAATGCGAATACCCTTTTCGCCAAGCTCCGCCGTATCTCTTGAACGGTCGCCGATATGCTTCGTCTTTTCTTTTGACGCCTCCATACTTTCCGCAAGCCGCTCCATTTCCATGTTTGCGTCCGCCGTGCTCTGCGCCTGCTCGGTCGCGCCCTGTGCCACGCTGCCGATTGCTTCCGTCACCTGCTCGGCGATTTCTTTCGTGTTTGCGGATACCTCCGTCACGGATTTTGCAATGCCGAAGATTTCGTCGGAATTCGCATCCACTTCTTTTATCAATCCCGAAATGCTGTCCATCATCGTGTTGAAATTGTGCTCCAGCTCGCCGAACTCGTCAAGCCGTTTTACCTCAAGCTTTGTCGAAAGGTCGCCCTTTGCCATGCGCTCTGTCGCCGACTGCAGCTTTTTAAGCTCGCGCGATATAGAATACGAAACAAACAATGCCACCAGTACGGACAAAATCAACGCCAGTACCACACAGATTATGGTAGTAACGGTGATTGCACGAAAGCTTGACGCAAGCTCCTCGTCCCCAATCATTCCCACGAGATACCACCCTGTTATGGAATCCTGCAAAACCGTAACAACATATTTTTCCCCGCCGATTTTACAGGTCATGCTTGCAAACGGATTGACCTCCGCGTCCGGATTTTCGGCAAGCTGTGCCTGCGCATAAGCATCCGCCTCCGCAATCAGTTCATTCCACACGGGAATTTCCGCCGCGCTGTTTCCAACCACGTCATTTTTCTCGTTATTTACAATAATATCTCCCGACTCGTTTGCAAGAAACGTAAATCCGGTATTCATCAATCCGATGCTGTTGATATATTCCTCAAGCACCTGCACATTGATGTCCATTGCCACCACGCCTACATGCACGTCGGCAGCCTTTAAATCCTGCGAAACCGTAAAAACATTAACGCCGTCATCATTGACGTACGGCTCCGTGAAATTCGCAAATACGGTGTAGCGCCCACCAAGCCCCTGACAGTCGGCAAACCAGTTCTGCGCGGTATTGTCGATGCCTGTCTTCTCGATATAATCCCCCGTCTTTTTGCCTTCCTCGGACACGACCATTTTTGCCTGTATGTATCTTCCGCTTGCAGTCGAATAGTACGTACGTTCGGAGTTTGGAATAACCTTGAGTGCGCTCAGGAGCGAATCCTGTATCCCGCTGATGCGTTCGTCATAACCCTCGTCGATTTTCTTGAAATCATTGCTTCTGCACATCAAATCAATGGGCAGGCTCAGCGTCTTGGTGTAGCGCTGAAAGCTTGTCATCGCCGAGTCCATCGTCTGCCGGCTTGTCAGCTGCATGTCGTTTTCGAGAATGCCAATCATTCGGATGCTTATCATCGATGCACTGATGAGCAGTGCCACAAGCGATACCATAACAATATAACATACCAATTTCACGCTAAATCTTGTTTTTTTCATCCGTACCTCATTTCTGCGCTGCTTTTTGTCCTACCCCTTGTTTGCATCAGGCGGCGCGCGGATGCAGCGGGTTTTTTTTATTATATCATAAATTTTCAATTTATGATCATCATTCGCCGTTCGCAAAATGTACAAGTCCGCTTTGCTCTCTTGCGCTCATTATATCACAAGTCCGGATACTCTGTATAATGTTTTTGTTGATTGCGGCATCTAAAAAAAACTGGTAAAAATCGATACTTCTCCTTTTGTAGTATGGAATAGCATTCAAAACTTACCATTTACCCAAATTCTCATTATTTATACCGCATTTGTACATCGTAAATAAAAAATCGGGATAAACCGCTTACACATGTTCAGCCCGATTTGTTTTAATTTGTTTAAATAAAGCGTTCCATCACTCTGTCCACTTCCTGCGGATCATTAAAAAGCTTTAAAATCCAACCCGCAATGTGAACACAGGTACGATGAAAATAAATAAACATAAATATGAGCGCAAACCCAAATAATATACCCGTCCATAATCTTCGCATATTATTGCTTTCATATGCTGTCAACCGTTGGGTAAACCCATCCACAATCAGCGGAAGCATCAGTAAACATGTAACCCAAAAGTCCAAACAGCCAAAACAAACAGCAACGAAAATACCAATCAACATGCCGACCAGCTCTCCGGTACAGCGTGCACAAATCGGAAACTGTCTGCCGCGAAAAAAGAAAGAACGGTCCGGTCTCGCATGACATCCAAAAAGGATCTGCAGAAACCTGCCAATCCGCTTAGCCAAGCGCCATTGCTCCTGCTCCTATTATGACAAACATAACAATATAATATATAACGGCTAAAATAACCGATACAAGCGCACCGATTCCAGCAGCCTTAGCAGTCTTTGGCTTTGTATCCTTCCATACAAGGAATAAGATCAAACCAACGATAGGGATACAGCATCCAAGTAATCCCCATAAAAACCCACCATTGTCAACTACATTTTTATTTTCATCCATTTTTACTATTCTCCTTCCTCATTTTATCTTTCTTCTAAAATATTCACGAAACATCTCTGATAGAATATTTTCGGAAAATAAATTTTATTAAATTTTTGTAAAATTTAGCGCGTTAAACTTTTCTTTATATTATCAAAAAATCCCCTTTGTGTCAACATATTTTTACATTAGTTGACACACCTGAAAGATGTAGAATTTTAAATAATAACTCTCATCCGCCGCCCACAAAATCGGATGATCCGGCGCCTGCGTGCGAAACTCCACCTGCCGTAAACGCTTATGTGCACTCTTTGCCGCTTCTTTAATCGTCTTTGCCAAAAGCTCCTGTGTCATAAAATGAGAGCAGGAACAAGTTGCCAGGTAGCCTCCGTCTTTTACAAGCTGCAATCCCTTTCTGTTAATCTCACGATAGCCTTTGATTGCATTTTTGGTCGCCTTGCGCGACTTTGTAAAAGCCGGCGGGTCAAGAATTACGACATCATACTGCTCACCGGCTGACGCAAGCCGCGGCAGTTCATCTAAAACATTTGCACACCGAAACCGCACCGTATCCTGCAAACCGTTGCGCCGTGCGTTTTCCTGCGCCTGTTTGACCGCAAATTCCGATATATCGAGACCCGTAACCGATTCTGCTCCCGCAATGCCCGCATTCAGCGCAAAGGTCCCCATATGCGTAAAGCAGTCCAAAACACGCTTTCCCCTGCACAATTTCTGTATCGCAAGCCGGTTGTATTTCTGATCAAGGAAAAACCCTGTTTTCTGCCCGTTTGCCACGTCCACCAAATAGCGCACGCCATTTTCCGTAATCTCCACATTCGTATCAAACGGCTCACCGATAAAGCCCTTAACGCGCGGCAATCCTTCCTTTTCACGCTCTTTTGCATCGCTTCTCTCATACACGCCGCGGATTTTGATGCCGTCTGCCAAAAGAGCCTCTTTCAGCAATGTTACAATCGTCTCTTTAAATCGGTCAATGCCAAGCGCAAGCGACTCTACAACAAGCACATCCTCATACTTATCAATCACAATCCCGGGTAAAAAGTCCGCCTCCCCGAAAATCACCCTGCACGATAACGTATCCACCGTATCCTTCCTGTAATTCCATGCCGCCTGTACCCGCTCCTTTAAGAACTCCTCGTCCACCTGCTGATTTGGTCTGCGCGTCATCATGCGCACCCTGATTTTGGAATTTTGGTTGATAAAGCCGCGCCCCATCGCATAACCGTCAAAGTCATGCACCGCCACAATATCACCATTATGAAACGTGCCCTTTATGGTGTCGATCTCGTTGTCATACACCCAAAGACCGCCCGCCTTCAGACTTCGTCCCTCGCCCTTTTTGAGCAGTACCACTGCCTCACTCATTCTCCGCCTTCTTTCCAAAAAGCCGGTCTATGTACTCCATAAGCGTTTTCATGACACTCGTGTCAGAAAATTCCGCAAGGCAGTCTGCCACGGACCGAAAATACCACTCCTGCTTTTTCTTATCTTTCATGTTGAACTTATTCCAAACAACGTCACCGCGCTGCTCCCACTCCCTGACAAGCGACTCGGCATTTGCCGTTTTATCCGCAAGCATCACAAGCTTTGCCTCATAGCGCTGATGTGACAAATGCTCAACCGTCTCCTGCTTTCTGATTTCCCATGTCTCGGACGCCGGCCGGTCACGGCGCTTGTCCTCCGTGTCTGCCTCTACAATCCCTGCTATACGATCTCCAAACTCACGGCGCAAGTCTTCCGGCGTCACAGCCGTATCTTCGATTGTATCATGAAGAATCGCCGCCTGAATAATCTCAATATCATCCGTAAGCTGCATACAATAGTTCGCTGTCGTAATAATGTGTGCAAAATACGGTATTTTCGTACCCTTCCGGTTCTGTCCGCGATGTGCATTTGCCGCAAACCGATACGCTTTCGCAAGCCGTTCATCCAGTCCTTGCACAGACGGAAAAAGAGGCGCCCCCTCGTCAGACCGCTCTCCCTCATATAAACACACAAAACAGCCATCCTTCCCTGCAACCGTTTCCGCCGCAATAAAGCATGGACAGCCTATTCCGCACACCTGCTGATTTTCATGGCAGTTCAGGACGGCATCCACCGCCCTGCAGTAAAAATTTCCTTCCGTATCAGCTGTTACAAGATGCTCCTTATTGTACATTGGTAGATTTACTCCTATTTTTTCCTTGTAAATTCAATGATCCAGCCTTTTCCCTCGTCACCGCTGCCCGTTTTGTAATCCCCGTATTCCATACGGCAGGTAAAAGAAACGCCCTGCTCCGCCTTCATTTGGTCGATTACACTCTCCAAAAACTTAGTCATTTTACTCTCACTGTCACCGACGCTTGAGCTTTTGTAAACCGCTCCAAAGGTTTCGATTTCGTACCGTATCGCCCTGTTCATCGCAAGCTTCAAATCCTTATCCGAGCGAAACGGTCCCGCAAGACTGTCACTTAAATAATTGTTCCTGTAATTAATCAGATATGCCTGCATCGTCATACCCGCAACGTTTTTATCCAGCCTTGACTCACTCTCATACACCGTCTTTAACCGTTCCCCGCTGTCCTGCAGGATACAGTTTTCAATCATCGCATAACCCATTAAATACGAATCAAGATACTTAATGTAGGTATTTTCGTCCATGTCCTCCACTTCGGTTTTCGTAAAATCGCCAAGCTGCGGATTTTTAAAAAAGGAAAACGTTCCCCGTGTCAGAATGGATACATCCGTATTGTTTACAACCGGATTGGTATTTCCGGAATTTCTGGATTCCAAGCCATAACCCGGCACATAATAAACTCCGTTCAGCGAAATCCGAAACCAGCCGTTTGAAGTGATACCTGTCACGTTGACCGGAATTCCGCTTGCGATGGTTGTAACCGCACCCGAATTCTCATCCGGCAGCCGGTACACCTTTGTATGATCGTTGCTGTAAAGCACCGCCTTACTCTCCGTAACGCTAAATTCCGCTGCCTGTACCTGCATCATATTATCAGCCGCAAACGGCGCTGCCCCTGTAAGCACTAATAGCGTCATAACAAGTACCGCGATTTTTCTCCTAAGTCCCTTCATTTTGATTTCCCCCTTAATTCGTTCCTGTTCCCCTTGTTTTTATCTCCAAATGCCGACTCTGTCCTCCGGAGCGACATACATTCCGTCTGTTTCCGCAATATCATAAATATCGTAAAATGCATCGCATGAGCTGAGCACGGCATTCACTCTAACCTTATTGGGCGAATGCGTATCCGTGTTTAACAGATACATCATAAAGCTCGCCGTATCTGCGCTTGCCCAGTTATAGGTCATCTGTCCGAACGCATCGTCAAGCGCATCCTCATCATCGCCAATAATGGAAGTAATACACGTCATCGCGCCCAAATCCGCAATATTTTCCATAAGCGTGAGATCACCGTTGACCTTTGTGCCCATCATCTCATAGTTGTTGTAATATTCCACAATGGACTGGGAAAGTCTTTCGTACTCCGCAAGCTCCTCGTCCGTCCACCAAACATTGTAATTTCCGAATTCATCATACAGCGCGCCGCTTGAGTCAAACGCATGGCTTACCTCATGTGCAATGACAAAGCCGATACCGCCCAAATTTGCCCCGTCCGAATTTCTGCTGTTATAAAACGGCGCCTGCAGAATTGCTGCCGGAAAGATAATCTCATTGTTTAATGGATCATACATCGCGTTAATCGTCTGCGGCGTCACATCCCACTCGGAACGGTCCACTTTTGTACCAAGCTGCTGCAGCTGCGCCTCAATTGCAACCTGCATGCTGACCAGCCAGTTTGAAATCAGACTCCCGCCCTCTGATATTGGCGTTACCTGCATCATATCCTTCGCTGCGGGCCATTCTTCGGGATAACCGATTTTAACCTGCATGGTTTCAAGCTTTTTGACCGCCTTTTGTTTGGTCGCGTCACTCATCCATTCCTGCTTGTTGATAATCGTTTCATATTCCTTCAAAATCAGCTCAATCATGGCTTCCACAGCCTCTTTATCTTCCTGTGAAAAGTGCTCCTTCACATATATTGTTCCGAAGTCCCACGGAAGTAAGTCCTGTGTCAGATCCATCCAAATTTTCTCGTCGCCCCAGCTCTCCGTAATGCCGTACAGGGAATTCTGCATTTTATCGTGCAGCTTCACATAGCCTGACGAGGCATATTCTGCCACATCATTAAGCATGACAAAGCTAGAATAATCCTTTAACGCCTGAAGATTTTCCTCCACCAGGAGCGAGTTAATCTTTTTAGCCTGTTCAACATCAATCACAATATATTTATCCTGTCCGGAAACACCGAGCGTTTTGAGCATCTTATCCACATCCACGTTTGTGTAAAGCTGCTGCAGCTCTTTTGCCGTGTAGACATTGTAGGTAATCTTTGGATCATAAAGCTGCTCTGTCGTGAGTGTTGATGCACAGATGTCGCGCAGAAGCGTTTCAATCGAATCCGTGCTTGCCGCCGCCTCGCCTGCACTCATGCCAAACTCTACCAGCATGTCATTCACATAGTCAAGATACATGTCAACATATTCTTTTGTTTCTTTTCCTTCAATATATTCCTTACCAATCAAAGTATCCGCATACATCATGTATACCGAATACTCGCTCGAATCCGCTTTATCCTGCGAAATATAATAACCGCCTACAATGCTGCTGAACCCAAACTCACCGGAAAGGTGCGCAAGCGCATCTACATACTCGTCGATATTTTTGGCGTTTCTGATGCTGTCCATATACGGCTTCAGCGGTCCTAAGCCTGTTTTCTCCCTGTTTTCGGTGTTGGATACGCACTCATACATATCCTTAATTTTCTGCTCCGGCGTTCCTTTCTCATATGTTTTTCCGTCACCGGCAAGCTCTCGTATAATATCCTCCATTTCGCTGCTCACTACGGCATTGAGCTCACCGAACCAGTCCCAGTGCGCGTCCGTCGCCGCAAGCTCAATTTTGGAAAGAAGGTTTTGATTAACGTATTCATAGTAATCGTCCTGATACCGCACCTCCTTAGGCGTACTGTCCACCCCGGCAGCCGCATCTTCTATATCCTCTTCGGCAATTGTGCTTTCCTGCGAGCCTTTATGAAACTCGTTCGCAATGCTGTCTTTTGCGACGTCGGCAGGACTTTCGTTTTGAACTGTAAACAATCCGCAGCCCGTCGTTCCAAGCGCCATTGCCGCCGCCAAAACCAATGCCAATATCCTCTTCTTCATAAACGTCCTCCATTCCTGTTCAACCTGTTTCTACATCCTCCCTCTCGAAATCAGTCCATACAAATTTATATTATACTAAAAAATCAAAAAGTACAACAATTCACTGAAAACTTTATAGATTTTTGAGATATTGTTGCATTTTCCTCAAATTTTATATAATATTTTCATAGGAGGCGATTCACATGAGTATCTTATTTCTATTTCTGATTTTATGCGCAGCCTGCGCCTTATATTTAATCTCAATTAAACCGCGTATCCGCCATCGACCGGACTATACGCCGTTTTTCGGACATATGTACGCGCACAGAGGGCTTCATGGCAGAAAAAAAAGCGGAGAGCCGGTTTTACCTGAAAATTCCTATTCGGCAATAAAACGCGCCGCCGATTTAGGCTACGGTATTGAATTTGACGTACATCTGACGAAAGACAATGTCCCTGTCGTGTTCCATGACGACACCTTGAACCGCGTCTGCGGCGTCAAAGGATATTTGAGAGATTATACCTTTGAGGAGCTTCGGCGCTTCCGGCTGCTTGGCACGGACGAAAAAATCCCTTCCTTCGAGGAAGTATTAAAGGCAGTTGACGGGCGTGTACCGCTGATTATCGAATACAAGGTAGAAAAAAACGCGAACAGGCTTTGCAGCATTTGCGACCGTATTCTTTCTAATTACAAAGGACACTACTGTATTGAATCGTTTCATCCGCTTGCCGTGCGTTGGTACAGGAAACACCGTCCTAATATTGTCAGAGGTCAGCTCTCGGAGGACTTTACAAGAAAAAAACTGCGCCTGTCATACTTTTTATTGTCCCATTTAATTGGAAACTGCTATGCGGCGCCTGATTTTGTGGCGTACAACTGCAAGCACAGAAACGAGCTCTCGCGTATTCTCTGCCGCAAATTATATCATTCCTTAAGCGTGGCATGGACGGTGCGCTCGCAGGAGGAGCTGGAACGGGTTTCCAAGAGCTTTGATTTATTTATTTTTGAAGGCTTTGTACCATCTGTTTCTAACTATTCTTAAAGGCAAAACATGATTTGCGTGCACAATTACATACGATTTGATATGATTGAACGGACTTTTGCAAATATTTTATTAAATTTTTCGAAATTGCTTGAAATACGCCGCAAAATTCGGTATTATTGATACATTAAAGGTAATTTTATTTTGTCGCCCTTCCCCAAATTCCCCAACTGCTTGATTTTATACAGGGCGGCATCCCCAGTACAGGATTAAGGAGGACCCCGTATGAATAATTCAGTTAAGGAAATGGATTTCGTATCTCTGAAGAATAATTTCGATGCAGTCTGTGATGACGTGAACGGGAAGGGTGAAACTGTTGCCCTCACCTTGAAAAACGGCAGAAAAGTCTTTATCATGCCGGAAGAAAATTATGACGAGATTTCCCACTTTGTCATCAAAAGCGTATCGGCTAATACGCTTACGAGATAAAAAACGTGTAAATAAAAAAATTGAGCGGACTGCTCAATTTTTTTATTATTACCAGTCTTTTGCCGTTCCTTTTTGTCTGACTCTAAAGCCTGCCCTTCGATAACAAATGGAATACATCCATCCCGAAAGAATAAACGCCAAAAGTACGTCAAGCGTGGAATGCTGCTTAATCAGCACCGTTGATAATATAATGCTTACACCCAATGCAAGCATAAAGCCCGTTATCACTTTATGCCCTTGAAAGCATTTGCTTCTCCACACTGCAATCATAATCGCAATGGAGTTATACACATGAATGCTCGGAAGGACATTGGTCGGCGTATCACTTGCATAAAGAACCGCGATCATTCTTGTAAATACATTGTCTCTCGGAAACACGGCAGGCCTTAAATGGTGTCCGTTCGGAAAAACTGCCGAGACAACAATAAAGATGGTCATTCCCGCCATTAAAAACGCGACAAGCCGTTCGCTTTCCTCCTTATCCCTGATACACAAATAGAATACGGTAATCGCCACATATCCGAACCACATCACATATGGTATGATAAAGACTTCACAAAACGGAATGTACGCGTCTATTCCAAAATTAATCTCATGAACCGCACTGGTGCGCTGCTCCAAATAGACAAACGCAATCATGTAAAACACGGCATATACTGCCATAACAAGCAGTGAGCGATAGCTGCGGGCAAGCTCCTGTAATTTATTTTTCATCATAATCTCCTCTTTTTCCATAACTAAGTAAAAATAAAGTCAAGGAATTACCAATTATCAAGTAATTATAGTTTATGCATGTTAAAAAGTCAATTTCAATAAAGTGACAAAGTTTTTGATTTTCAGTCAGTTTTATCGTGAATTTTGACGATTTGACACAAATATGCATAATTTCCCGCAATTTTCATAAAATGGTATTTGATTAAATGGTTCTGATGTATTACAATAATTATGTTGCGTTGGTAAAATGTTTGGAGGAGAAACCAATATGAATTCCAATATCAAGTTTGATATGCACTGCCACACGGACGAAGGCTCGCTTGATGGCAAAGTTGAGATTGCAGACTATATAAAGCTGTTGAAATCACAGGGATTTGGCGGAATGCTCGTCACAGACCATGATTCCTATAACGGTTTTCGTTATTACAGGGATAACTTGAAAGACAAAATCAAGGATTTTGTGGTATTGAAAGGAATTGAATACGATACGGTTGATGCAGGACATATCTTAGTGATTTTACCAAAAGGCGTAAAACTTCCTATTATGGAATGCAGGGGGCTTCCCGTGAAGCTGCTGATTGACATTGTACACCGGCACGGCGGAATTCTCGGACCTGCCCATCCGTGCGGAGAGCGTCATTTGAGCTTTACACGCACGCGTGCATACAAAAAAAATCCGGATATTATGAAGCGCTTTGATTTTCTAGAAGCGTTTAATTCCTGTGAATCTGTCAATTCCAATATGAACGCAAGGCGCCTTGCGTTTGAATATAAGCTGTCCATGTTTGGCGGAAGCGACTCACACAGCACAGACTGCATTGGTACGGCATACACGGTTTTTAAAGAAGATATTCAGACAGAAGATGATTTGATAAACTATGTGAAAAAGCGCAAAGCGCTTGATTACGGCGGAACCTACTATCAGGGCACTGTAAAAGAAAAAATCGGCGTTCTGAATCACGTTCTTGTCGAAGGCTTTTGGTTTTACAACCGTTTTGCAAGCCTTTACAGGGGACATAAACGGCGTGCCGCGCTCGCATTGTTAAAACATTAACGGAAAAATTGCCTCAAAAGAAGGACACGGTTATATCTCGTGTCCTTCCTTTAATCTTCCCGTATGCATTTCCATCAGCTCATACCGGTATTTATCATCCATAATCACCTGCCCGAGGGTATCCATGTCACCCTCCTCCCAAAGCGTCTTTAAAAGCTCATTGTAACTTTTTATAATGTTGCGCTCCAAAAGCTGCATTTCGTTTGATTCGTCAAATGTTCCCATAGCAATCGCCTCCTTTACCTTGTTACAGCATTCTGTCCTCACGTCCGGATGTGATAATCCGCAGTACACCGCTTGACGTGTCAAAAACCACGGTGCGCGGATAATGCTCCCCGACCTCCTCCGCAAGCAGCGGAATATGCAGCTCACCCAGCTTCTTCTTGACTGCGGCTACATTTTTTGAGGAAATGTCCCTGCTCTCCGATATGACCGGATTGGCAATCATGTGTGCCCCTCCTGCAATTTTTGCCACAAGCCGATCCCGCTTCGCACCGTTCTCCACTAAAATGTCTACCATTTCATCAAGACCAATATCAGCGTATTTCGCGGTTGTCACGTTACTATGTACGGCATCATCCTGTTCGTATGACACATATTCGGGCAGCATAATATGAATTAACCCGCCCACGTCCGTCTTCGGATCTCTGATCGCAATCCCGACGCACGAACCCAAATCTCTTGTAATCAGCTTCTTTTCACCTTGTGCCACCTTGTAATCTCCCATATTGACGGTGATCATGCTCTCAAGCTCCTGTAATGTCAAGCTTGCCACGTTTCATACCTCCTTAGAACCATTTTCCGTGTATTCTTATTTTGACGCAAAAGGAGGACTCAATGCCCTCCTTCCAATCCGCCCAACACATTACGGCGGAACTCCTGTTTCATCAATTCAAACTCTGTCACTGCCATACGGATACATGCAAGATTTGTCAGTCCGTAGCGTTTCGGCGTCTCTTCCATTTTTTCCGCACCGCACTGTTCACAGCGTGTTGCGTGAAAGCTTAGATAACCGCACTCCCTGCAAAAATACATATACCGCTTGACAAGCTTCGTCCCCTTTGTCATTTCCATTATTCTGCTCCCCCCTGATACAGATATAACTTTTATAAAAAAACGTAATCTTCAGAAATTTTTCATTTATCTATTGGAATATTTGTGAATTTATTTTATCATATATATATATATGTTTCCAGTTTTTTTTCATATTTATTAATTATTTATGAAATACGTAACAGTTCGGCAAGGCTGAACTGTTGAAATTTTTATTTCCGAACAGTTTACAGGCAGGTATACAAATGAAAACGAGCGTCAAAAATTATATTAATACTTTCATAATGCGCATTGTAAACGCTGCATTTTATCTGATACTAGCGGTTTCAATATGGGGCGTACTGATACGGATTTTTTCGTTAAGCAATTATAATGTAACCGATCTTTCCCATATTTGGACAAATGAGGCAGGTGATTTCTGTCGACTTTCCGAGTTTGGAAGCCAGGACAGCCAGCGTGTATATTATATGCCCGATTCGATTGCGCCGGATACTGCCATTGTGCTGCGTGCGCGAAACTGCTATGTCAATTTCTATGTTAACGGCGAACTGCTGCACGAGGATTACCGCATACACTCGCCGCTTTACGGGAGTTCCCCCGGCAGCCGCTGGCATATGCTTTCACTCGATGCCTCTAAGGAACCCGTACAGCTGTGCCTTGAGGTTACGGCATGTTACTCCGATTCAAAAGGACTGATTGACAATATTTATTTGGGTAAAACGCAGGAGATTTACAGGAAAATAACCTCTGAACGAATTTGGGGCTTTGTTGTGAGCGCCTTTTTGTATCTTTGCGGAGTTGTCATCATTGTGCTGTATTTTTTTATGCGCCGCGGACATACGGCGGGCAAAGACCTGCTTTATCTTGGTCTTGCCACGTTTTTTTCCGCACAATGGCTAAGTGCGGAGTCCATTTTATGGCAGCTCTTTGTAGGACACTCCGAGGTCATCCACCTTTTGGGCTATACGGCGCTTACCGCTATCCCGCTATCTTATGGCATGCTGGCGGTACATCGCTTAAAAGGGAAACTGCGGACATTTTCCATTGGTTTCAGCTTTGTCAGTGCGGTTGGTTTAATCGGAGCAGTCATTTTGCAGCTATTCGGAATAGCGGATTTTCACTATTCGCTCATTATCACGCGAATACTGCTTGTATTTCTAGTTCCGCTTATGATACCATTAGTTTTAAGTTATATGAACAGCGGGAACGAAAACTCGAAAAAACATATTATCTTCCCACTGCTTGCGGTGCTTGTCATATGCATTGCAATATCATTAATCAAGTATATTCAAGGCAGCTACGGCAATTATTCCTCCTATGTGCGCACCGCGCTGCTGTGCTTTCTGATGTGTCTGATTGTATATCAGTTCAATCAGATTGTGACAACGTTTTCAAAAGGAATGAAAGCAGATATGCTGCACGACCTTGCGCTGACGGACTACATGACGGGACTGTACAACCGCACGGCATTCAATGAGCATGTTCCGGAGTACAATCATATTATCGACAGTTTTTCGCCGCTTGGAATTATCCAGTTTGACGTCAACAACCTCAAAAAGGTCAACGACACACTTGGGCACGAAAAGGGCGACATGATGATAAAAGCAGTCGCCGACGGTCTGCGGTACGCATTTGTACACTTTGAGAAAGAGTGCGCCTCTTACAGAACGGGCGGCGACGAATTTCTTACCGTTATTAACGCAATCAGCGCGGACGAAATCTATCATACGTGTATTCAACGTCTGATGCAGTATTGTGAAGATTTTAACAAGCAACCCGATTTGGACTTTACGCTGACAATTGCACACGGCTATGTTCTGGTAAAAGGCGGTAAAACGCTGGAAGAAGCAATTGATGAGGCGGATGCGCTGATGTATGAAAATAAGCGGATGCTCAAGGGCTTGCGCTGACATAAAAACCAAAACAGAAAAGGAGGCGGCAGATATGCAAAATTATTCAGGTGAGGTAGGATTACAATACCATTTACAAATACGGCCGGGAGATGTCGGTCGTTACGTCATTTTACCGGGAGATCCCAAACGGTGCGCAAAAATTGCAAAGCATTTTGACGATGCGAAGCTTGTTGCGGACAGCAGGGAATACATTACCTATACGGGGTATCTCGACGGGGAAAAGGTGAGCGTTACCTCGACCGGCATTGGAGGACCGTCGGCCTCTATCGCTATGGAGGAGCTGGTGCTTTGCGGAGCGGACACGTTTATCCGCGTAGGCACATGCGGCGGAATTGATTTGGAGGTGAAGGGCGGCGATATTGTCATCGCAACAGGCGCAATCCGAATGGAAGGCACAAGCAAGGAGTACGCGCCGATTGAGTATCCCGCCGTGGCGGATTTAGACGTCACAAACGCGCTTGTGGCATCATGTAAAGAGTTAGGATTTCCTTACCACACGGGTGTTGTTCAGTGTAAAGACGCCTTTTACGGACAGCATGAGCCGGACCGGATGCCGGTCAGCTACGAGCTGCTCAACAAATGGGAGGCATGGAAACGCATGGGGTGCAAAGCGTCCGAGATGGAATCGGCGGCGCTGTTTATTGTGGCAAGCCATTTAAGAGTGCGCTGCGGCTCCAACTTTTTGGTTGTCGGCAATCAGGAACGAAACGCCCTGGGAATGGATAACCCGATGGTGCATGATACCGAATCCGCCATTAAAACAGCGGTTGGCGCCATTCGCAAATTAATTGCTGCAGACCGTGAAAAATAACAGAAACCTATCGGAAGGAGGCATTTAGGAATGAGCCAAAACAAACCGAAATACAACAGAATTTTTACCATTGTCATTGACTCCTTGGGCGTGGGCGCTGCAGACGATGCGGCTTCCTACGGCGATGCGGGAACCGATACGCTCGGTCATATTGCGCAGCATACGCAAAACTTGCAAATCCCGAATCTCCAAAAACTGGGCATCGCAAACCTGCGTCCCCTAAACGGCGTATCACCAGTGGAAAATCCGTCCGGTTATTTTATGAAGCTGCACGAAGCAAGCACCGGAAAAGATACAATGACAGGGCATTGGGAAATGATGGGTCTTCATATCACAAAACCTTTTCAAACATTTACCAATACCGGATTTCCCAAGGAACTGATTGACGAACTGTCCGCAAGAACCGGACGCACCATTATCGGCAATAAGAGCGCAAGCGGCACGGAAATACTTGATGAGCTTGCCGAAGAAGAAATTGCAACCGGTCATATGATTGTCTATACATCCGCGGATTCCGTACTGCAGATTTGCGGAAATGAAGAAACTTTTGGTCTTGAGGAGCTTTACCGCTGCTGCGAGATTGCAAGGGAGCTTACGCTGCGCGACGAATGGAAAGTCGGGCGCGTTATTGCAAGACCTTATGTCGGAAAGAAAAAAGGCGAATTTGTGCGCACAAGCAACCGCCACGATTATGCGCTCAAACCCTACGGTCAGACTGCGCTCAATGCGCTTAAAGACGCGGGATTGGATGTCATTTCGGTCGGAAAGATCTTTGATATTTTTGACGGTGAAGGGCTTACGGAATCAAACAAGTCCAAAAGCTCCGTTCACGGCATGGAGCAGACGATTGAAATTGCCAATCGGGACTTTCATGGTTTGTGTTATGTGAACCTTGTGGATTTTGACGCATTGTGGGGACACCGCCGCAACGTAAAAGGCTATGCACAGGAATTGGAAAAATTTGATGAAAAGCTCGGGGAGTTTCTAAAACTTTTAAGGGACGATGATTTACTGCTTATCACCGCGGACCACGGAAACGACCCGACACACACCGGAACGGACCATACAAGGGAAGACGTCCCGTTCCTCGCATATTCGCCGTCCTTTAAAGGCAGCGGGAAACTGGAGGATGAAACATCCTTTGCCGTAATCGGCGCTACCATCGCCGACAATTTCAATGTACGGATGCCGGAAGATACGATTGGTCATTCCATACTGGAAACCCTAAAATAGAAAGACGAGGATAATACTATGAATATGGATCAGAAAGAACTTCTAAAAACCGTTGATCACACGCTGCTTACGCAGACAGCCACATGGGAGGAAATCCGTCAAATCCTTGACGATGCGATTGTCTATGGCACGGCTTCCGCCTGCATACCCGCCGCTTACGTGAAACAGTCGGCAGATTATGTAGACGGTAAACTGCCAATCTGTACCGTAATCGGTTTCCCAAACGGTTACCATACAACGGCAGTAAAGGTATTTGAAACAAAGGACGCCATCGCAAACGGAGCATCGGAAATCGACATGGTCATCAACATCGGCTGGCTCAAAGACGGAAAATATCAGGAGATTGAAGATGAAATCCGTCAAATTCATGAAGCGTGCGGCGGAAAAATTTTAAAGGTCATTATCGAAACCTGCCTGCTGACGGACGCAGAGAAAATTAAGATGTGCGAACTTGTCACAAACGCAGGCGCGGAATTTATCAAAACCTCCACAGGCTTCTCCACGGCGGGCGCTACCTTTGCGGACGTAAAGCTAATGAAAGAGCATATCGGAAAAAATGTAAAAGTAAAAGCTGCCGGCGGTATTGCATCCCTCGACGATGCACAGGAGTTTATTAAGCTTGGTGCGGACCGATTGGGCACAAGCAGAATTATCAAGCTTATCAAAAACACCGACAGCGGTTCCGGTTATTAAACTGCCTTATCAAACGGCAAAAAGCGGAGAATCAATTGCAATTCTCCGCTTTTTATGTTTTATCCTTGTCCGCATTTTCCGTATCGATTTTTGTCAGAAAGTCATTTAAGTTCAGCAGCCCCTTAATCATCGCTTCCATTTCGTCCTCATACAGGTCCTTCACAATTGATTTTATCATTTTTTTATGAAAATCCCTGTGATGAAAGAACGCTTTTCTGCCTTTTTCCTTTAAAACAACCAATACAACGCGTTTATCCGTGTCGCTGCGTTTGCGCAGGATATAGCCTTTGCTCTCCAAGCTGTTCATATTGGTCGTCAGCGTGCCGACCGTAACGCCAAGGCGCGCTGCAATCTCGGACATGCGGCGCGGCTCATCAATACCGATTGCCTCAATGATATGCATATCATTGTTTGTAATATCCTGAAATTCCTCCGTTATGATTGCCCGCTCTTCCATGTCCATCATATTGTTAAAAAGCTTCACCAACAGTTCATTTAAGGTTCTGCTCGTCTTCTTTTCCATGTATGCACCAATTCCCCAATTAAACTTTTTAAGCGCCCCAAACGAGTATGCTTGCTCCATATGTAAGTCCTGCGCCAAAACCTGACAGCACCAGTCTGTCACCTTTCTTTAGTTTTTTGTCTCTGTTGAGTTCATCAAGCAGCACCGGAATTGTCGCCGACGACATATTTCCGATTTTGTCTAAATTCATGGGGAATTTTGATAAATCTGACTTCAGACGCTTTGCCACCGACTCAATAATACGTACATTTGCCTGATGCAGCACGAATAAATCGACATCTTCCACCGTTAAGTTCGCCTTGTCTAACGCATCCTTAATGCACGCCGGAACCTGTCTTGTCGCAAATTTATATACTTCCTGTCCGTCCATATGAACATACGGATGGACTGCCTCCTGCTCCTTGGCATACGGGTTCTCAAGTCCCCGCTCCCCGCACGCGAGCACCATGCCCTTCGTGCCGTCGGCACCCATTACCATACACTCAATGCCTGCTTTCCTGCCGTTTTCACAAATTTCATCCTCCTGTGAAAACTCCATAAACACAGCGCCCGCACCGTCACCGAACAACACACAGGTTGACCGGTCTGTCCAGTCTACCAGTTTGGAAAGCACTTCACTGCCGACAATTAATGCATTTTTATAAAGTCCGGTCTGCATATAAGCATATGCCGTATTCAGTGCAAACAAAAATCCGGAGCACGCCGCATTCAAGTCAAACGCCACCGCCTTATGCGCGCCGATTGCACTCTGCACCTGACATGCACAGCACGGAAGTAAAAGCTCCGGCGAACAGGTTGCCACCAATATCAAATCCACGTCCGCCGCGTCGCGTCCCGCCATCGCAAGCGCTTTCTCGCACGCTTTTGCGGCAAGCGACGATACCGTATCTCCTGTCGAAATCCTGCGCTCCGCGATGCCCGTGCGTTCGCGAATCCACTCGTCAGAAGTCTCCACAATCTCCGCCATATCAAAATTTGTCACTATTTTTTCAGGCAGGGCGCTCCCCGTACCTGTTATTTTTATTGCCATTATGAAAATTCCTCCATTATATCGGCTACCGTCTCGATTTTATTTGCACGGTAGGCATTGCTGCCGCAGAAAATCAATCCCTCATCAAGATTGCCCTTTACCGCATTCACAAGCGCCTCCGTAATACAGTACGGCGTTGTCTCAGGGTTGCAGGTGCTGATGCACTGCCTGCACCCTCTCATAAACCGTTCACCTGCCGCCACTTTATCCAGGAAAGCATTATGTATCGCACGCCCCGGCATTCCGACCGGACTCTTTACCAATACAATATCCTCTTTCTTTGCATTAATATATGCTTGCTTATACGCCTCCGACGCATCACACTCCTTGGTAGTGACAAAACGTGTGGCAATCTGAACTGCCTTTGCACCCATTTCCAAATAGTGCTCCATATCTGCACGCTCATAGATGCCGCCCGCCACTGCGACAGGCACCTCCATTTCATCCGCAAGCGCGATGATCTGCCGGATTTCCTCATCATAATCCTTTGTCTTAGAAACCGTGTATTCTTCGATTTCCTCAATATGAAAACCTAAATGTCCGCCTGCCAAAGGTCCCTCTATCACGACCAAATCAGGCTTTCGGTTATACTTTTTGTTCCAATACTTCGCAATCACGGACAGCGATTTTTTGCTTGAAACAATCGGCGCAATTTTCGCATCGCCCGAAACCTCCGGAAGCGTCATCGGAAGTCCGGCGCCTGATATGATAATGTCAACACCCGCATCAACCGCTGCTTTCACGTATTCCTCATAGTGCTTCGTCGCAACCATAATGTTGACTCCGATAATACCGCCGTCTGCGATAGCTCTCGCCTTTCTGATTTCCTCGCCAATCGCCTTAAAATTACATTCGATTGGATGCCTGTCAAAGTCGGGGTCACGATAACCGATTTGCGCCGTCGAAATGACACCGATGCCGCCCGCCGCCGCTACGGCGCCCGCCAGTCCAAAAAGGCTTACACCCACACCCATGCCGCCTTGTATAACAGGCACACGGGCTGTGAGATTTCCTATTTTCAATTCATTTATTTTCATCAAATGCTCCATTCCTTGCACAGAGAACTAGAAACTTCTAAAACGCTGATAACGCGCTTTTGCAATGTCCTCGCCGCTCATGCCGTCATACTTTGTCAGAAATTCTTTGATATGATCCTTCATATAACCTGCAATCGCTGCTGCGGTATCCTCACCCGCACCGCCGAACTCCGGTATAATCTGCTCTATCACACCAAGCCGCTTCAAATCCTGCGCCGTGATATTCATGACCTCGCTTGCCTCCTGTGCCCTGCTCGAATCCTTCCAAAGAATAGAGGCAAAGCCTTCCGGAGAAAGAATCGAGTAGGTGGAATTTTCAAGCATCCACACTTCGTTTCCGACTGCCGTGGCAAGCGCACCGCCGCTGCCGCCTTCTCCGATTAAGATACATAAGACAGGCACTTTTAAGCCGGACATCTCTAAGAGATTCCTTGCAATCGCCTCGCCCTGTCCGCGCTCCTCTGCCTCAATGCCGCAGAATGCACCGGAAGTATTGACAAAGCTTACAATCGGTCTGTTGAACTTCTCCGCCTGCTTCATCAGTCTTAAAGCCTTTCTGTAGCCTTCCGGAAGCGGCATACCGAAGTTGCGCTCCTGACACTCCTCAAAGCTCTTTCCTTTCAAATCGGCAATCACGGTTACCGGCTGTCCGTCAAGAAAACCGATTCCGCCAATCAACGCCTTATCATCGCTAAAGGCTCTGTCACCGTGCGCCTCCGTAAAATAATCGAATATATGTTCCATGTAGTCCACTGCGGACGGTCTGTCTACCTGTCTGACCGCTTTTACCTTTTCCCAAGCCGTGCGCGGTGTGGAATTCCATGTCTGCTCCTTTAAGCTTTCGCTCAGTTCAAACTTCTTACCTGTGTCCTCACAGAAATCAGCGTATGATTTCTTTCCTGCACGTGAACGTGCTGCGCTCTGATGCGCCCTTAACAGAAAATGAATGGTCTTTTTCAGCTCGTCACGTTCCACAATACCATCTACAAAGCCGTGCTCTACAAGAAACTCCGCTGTCTGAAATCCTTCCGGAAGCTCCTGTCCGATTGTCTGCTTAATCACACGCGGACCTGCAAAGCCAATCAACGCTCCGGGTTCTGCCATAATCACGTCGCCAAGCATGGCAAAGCTTGCCGTCACGCCGCCCGTTGTGGGGTCCGTCAAAATGGAACAGTACAAAAGTCCTGCATCACCATGTTTTTTAATTGCGGCAGACGTCTTTGCCATCTGCATTAACGAAATAATTCCCTCCTGCATTCTCGCACCGCCGGAACAGCAAAACATAAATACCGGAAGCTTCAATTCTGTCGCGCGCTCAATTGCCTTTGTAATCTTCTCTCCCACGACATGCCCCATGCTGGACATCATAAATCGGGAATCGCAGATGCCAAGCACGATGTCATCGCCAAACACTTTACAGCGTCCGACCGTGACAGCCTCTTTTAACCCTGTCTTTTCCCGCGCTGCCGCAAGTTTTTCCTCATAGCCGTTAAAATCAAGGGGATTGCTTACCTCCATATCCTCAAACCACGGCTCAAAGCTCTTGGGGTCCGCTACCATACGAATACGGTTATTGGTCTTAACGCGGAAATATCCGCCGCATTCATAACAGATATATTTGTGCTTTACAACGCGCGCACGCTCTACCATCTTCCCGCACTTCGGACACTTAATGCGTCTTTCCTCCGCCGCGGGAGCATCATCTTTTGCCGCCTCCATACCGTCATTGTCCGACCTGCTTTTCAGCTTTTCCTCTAATCTGTTGTATAAATTAATGGGAAATCTCCGCTTTCTTTCCATAATAAACAAAACCTCTTTTCTTTTTAATCGCCTATTGCAAAGGTCAATTCTGCCTTGCATACAACTTTGCCGTTCACCGTTGCCGTCGCCTCGCCGACGCCGATTGGTCCTTTTACTTTGACAATTTTTGTCTCAAGCATCAGCACGTCGCCGGGATAAACTTTCTGCTTAAACCGCGCTTTGTCAATTCCCACAAAGTACGCCGTCTTTCCCTTCCATTCGGGCATCCCCAAAATGGCAACCGCGCCGACCTGTGCAAGCGCCTCAATAATGAGCACGCCAGGCATAACCGGATTCCCCGGAAAATGTCCCGCAAAAAACGGCTCGTTAAAACTTACGCACTTTTTTCCGAGCGCCCGCTCTCCCTCGTCAAGCTCCTCAATCGTGTCGATTAGCATAAACGGATGTCTATGAGGAATAATCTCCATAATCTCTTTTGCTGTATAAACTGACATATGTGTCACCTTTCTCATATTAAATATTAAAACAAGTATCTTGCTTTATGAAACGTCACTAATTTATGACACATATGTCATAAACAGTTTGTTTATTTATGACATATGTGTCAGTTTTACTTTTGTTGTTTATCCGGAATATTTTTTGATAAGAATACTTGCGTTGTGTCCGCCAAACCCAAGCGAATTGCTAAGTGCATAGGGTATCTCTTCCTGATAGCTCTCCTTGCAGTAGTTCAAATCCAGCTCTTCTTCACTTTCCTGCAAGCCGACCGTTTTGTGGATAAAGCCTTCTTCGATTTCCTTAACGCATGCCACAAACTCAACCGCGCCCGCACCGCCAAGCAGATGTCCTACCATTGACTTTGTCGAATTGATTTTAATATTCTTTGCATGATCGCCGAATGCCGTCTTGATTGCTCTTGTTTCAAACAAATCATTATGATGTGTACTGGTTCCGTGAGCATTGATATATGTAATGTCCGTAGGTGCAATACCCGCGTCCTCCACAGCATTTAACATTGCCCTTGCCGCGCCGGAACCGTCCTCTACGGGCGATGTGATGTGGTATGCGTCCGCAGAACAGCCGTAGCCTACAACCTCCGCATAAATCTTTGCGCCTCTTGCCTTTGCGTGCTCAAGCTCCTCAAGCACGACAATGCCTGCGCCCTCGCCCATAACAAAGCCGTCTCTGTCCTTGTCAAACGGAATCGAACAGCGCGCGGGATCTTCACTCGTTGAAAGCGCAGTAAGCGCTGAAAATCCACCAATGCCCAACGGCGTAATTGAGCTTTCCGTACCGCCGGAAAGCATAATGTCGGCATCACCGTACTGGATTGCGCGGAATGCCTCGCCAATCGAGTTGGTTCCGGTTGCACATGCCGTTACGACATTGATATTCTTGCCCTTTAATCCGAACGCAATGCTGACGTTTCCAGCAGCCATATTGGAAATCACGAGGGGCACAAACAGCGGAGACAGCTTCGACGGTCCTTTTTCCATAAGCTTTGTATGCTCACGCTCCATTGCCTGAAGACTGCCGACGCCGTTACCGATCGAACAGCCTATACGGAACGCGTCCTCTTTCTCCATATCAATCCCTGCGTCCTCAAGCGCTTCTTTTGACGCCGCTATCGCGAACTGACAGAACTGCTCCATTCTGCGGGCTGCCTTTTTGTCCATATACGCGGCAGGATCAAAATCCTTTACCTGCGCTGCAATTTTGCACTTATAATCAGACGCATCAAAATAGGAAATCTTGTCAAATCCGATTTTCTCCTGCTTGATTCCTTCCCAAAACGCGTCAACGCTGTTTCCAATCGGCGTGATTGCACCCATGCCTGTTACCACTACTCTTTTCTTCATCTCTATAACCTTGCTCCTTTCACAGTCTTTTTTACATTGACATGCCGCCGTCAACGCACATTACCTGTCCTGTAATGTAATTTGCGCTGTCGCCTGCAAGAAACAGTACCATATCCGCAATGTCCTTTGTGCTGCCCATCCTGCCCATCGGTATCATGCCTGCAGCCTCTTTCTTTGCGTCCTCTGTCATGTTCTTTGTCATATCCGTGTCAATAAAGCCCGGAGCCACTGCATTCACATTGACGCCGCGGCTTGCAAGCTCTCTTGCCACACTCTTTGTCAAGCCGATTACGCCTGCCTTGGATGCCGAATAGTTTGCCTGTCCCGCATTTCCAAGCACACCGCTTACGGATGTAATGTTAATGATTTTACCTCCGCGCTGCTTAATGAAGCTGCGGGAGAGGTGTTTTATCATATTAAAGGTACCCTTTAAGTTTGTATCGAGCACTGCGTCATAGTCATCTTCGCTCATGCGCATAATAAGGTTATCCCTTGTAACGCCTGCGTTATTTACGAGAATGTCTACTTTTTTGTATTTTTCCAACACGGTCTTTACGAACGCCTCGCTTGCGGCATAATCGGATACGTTGCACTGTATCGCCTCCGCACTTCCGCCGTTTTGTGTGATTGCGGAGACAACCTCGTCCGCCGCATCCTTGGAACCGTTATAATTTACGATGACGGTCGCACCGTTTTTTGCGAGCGTGAGCGCGATTTCACGCCCGATGCCGCGTCCTGCCCCCGTTACGAGAGCGATTTTATTTTCTAACATTTCAATACCTGCGCCTTCCATAAACCTGCGAATTTGTGCCCCTGCACAAATTTGCCAGCTGAAAATTTATTTTCAGCTTAGTTTCTCCAAATCTTCAATCTTATCTATATTAATGCACTTAACGTCTTTGTTAATCTTTCTCATAAAGCCGCTAAGGGTTTTTCCCGGTCCTATTTCGATAAACGTGTCAACGCCATCCGCAATCATTTTCTCAATCGTCTGCTGCCAGCACACGGAATTGGACACCTGATTCTGCAAAAGCTCCTTAATGGGCGCTTTGTCCGTCACATCCGTTGCATTGACATTGCTGATATATGGAATTGCCGGATTGCGCAGTTCAATATTCTTTAATTCCTCGCCAAGCTTTTCGCCTGCTCCCTTTAAAAGCTCTGAGTGGAACGGGCCGCTTACCTTCAACGGTACACAGCGCTTTGCACCTGCGTCCGAAAGCGCCTGCGCGGCTGCCGCCACTGCTTTTTCTTCTCCGGTAATGACAATCTGTCCGGGGCAGTTGTAGTTTGCCACGGTCACAATGCCCTCTGTCGCCGCACATATCTCATTTATTTTCTCGCCGTCAAGTCCGAGCACCGCCGTCATCGCACCGCCCACAGGATACGCCTCCTGCATGAAAATACCGCGCTTTCTGATAATATGAAACAGGTCCTTCAAATCCATAACGTCTGCAGCCGCAAGCGCACCGTACTCGCCGAGACTCAAGCCTGCCGTAATATCCGCCTTGATACCCTTCGCCTCAAGCACCTTTAAGATTGCCACCTCGTCCGCAAGCATTGCAATCTGCGTATATTCCGTGATATTAATGTCCTCGTTCTCCTCAAAACAAAGCTTTTCCATATCAAGCCCTGACGCCTCGCCCGCGAGCGCAAATACTTCCTTTGCCTCGCTGTATGTATCATAAAAATCCTTTCCCATGCCAACGTACTGGGAACCCTGACCGGGGAAAATAAATGCTGTTTTGCTCATTTTACGTGCCTTTCTTTTTATTAAGGTTTTATACACAAACAAATATTTGTATATATCCTAAAATGTTTTGTTTAATAACTCCATGCCCTCCGACATAATCTCGTCGATAATCTCTTTACAGGGCTGTTCCTTCTTGACAAGTCCCGCAATCTGACCTGCCATAACTGTACCGTTTATAACATCGCCTTCGACAACCGCCTTCCTCAGAGAGCCAAGCGTCATCTTCTCAAGCTCCATAAAGTCCGCGCCCTCTTTTTCCAGTTTTAAATATTCTTTTGTCATTTTATTGCGGATACTTCTAACGGGATGTCCCGTCGAAAGACCTGTCACTGCCGAATCAATGTCCTTTGCTTTGATTAACATTGCCTTGTACTTCTCATGCACAATCGACTCCGTCGCCACGACAAAACGCGTACCAAGCTGCACACCTTCCGCGCCGAGCATAAATGCCGCCGCAAAACCTCTGCCATCCGCAATACCGCCTGCTGCAATCACGGGAATGCTCACGGCATCCGCTACCTGCGGCACAAGCGCCATCGTCGTTGTCGAACCGATGTGTCCGCCGCTCTCCGTGCCCTCCGCAACAACCGCATCCGCGCCGCCGCGCTCCATGAGCTTTGCGAGCGCCACGCTTGCCACAACGGGAATGACCTTCACGCCAGCCGCTTTCCACATCTCCATATACTTCGCCGGATTGCCCGCTCCCGTGGTAACGACCTTCACGCCCTCGTCCACAATGACCTTCGCAATCTCGTCCGCCTCAGGGTTCATCAGCATGATATTTACGCCAAACGGCTTGTCCGTCAGCTCTTTTGCCTTTTGGATCTGCTCCCTGACAAAGGAAGCCGGCGCGCCGCCCGCGCCGATTAACCCAAGTCCGCCGGCATTTGATACTGCCGCTGCAAGCTGATACGTGGCAACCCACGCCATACCGCCCTGTATAATAGGATATTCAATTCCTAAAATCTCTGTAACTCTTGTTTTCATTATGCGTTTACGCCCTTTGCTTTCATGTAATCAATAACGGAACCAACCGTTGTAATCTTCTCCAAATCCTCAGAAGGGATTTCTACGCCGTACTCCTCCTCGAATGCCATAACAAGCTCGAACAGGTCAAGAGAATCTGCCTCTAAATCCTCTTTAAAACGTGTAGCCTCTGTAATCTCCACACCCTCAACGTTTAACTGCTCTTCGATGATTTCTTTTACTCTTTCTAACATGATAATTGTCTCCTTTTTCCTTTTACATAAAAATTTGTTTGACGGTCAAAAATTTTGAGTTTCAAATCTTTTGACTTTCAAAGTATTTACGAGATAAAGATTAACGCTTTGTTTCTCATATGTCAAGGAAATTTTTAACTTTTTCTTTTTGTTTATGGTTTGTTTAGGAATTGTTAGTATAAGCTAACAAAAAAACATCCCTCAATTCCGTTCTTCGGTTTTGAGAGATGTTTCTTTTTCTATATCGTTTTTACCGCACAACCGGGCGGCATTTGAAATTTGTATTCCCTGTATTATAATACGGCTTTCTGTTAAATGCCTCCTTCGCGGAAGGTGCAATGCCGTTGCCTGCAAGTTCCCGTTCTGTCATTCTCTTGAACTCCTGCACTTCCCTTTCAATATACTCGCCCACAATCCGAGCTGCTCCTTTTCCATCAAGAAATTCCATAACCGGTTCCCCTTTCTTAGACATTTTTCACAAAAAATTTGTAATTTTGCTTTTGTTATCCTATTTATATCACAATATTTTTTGTTATTCAAGGGAATATTTTATATTTTTTATACAATTTAAAATATATATGAAATCTCTACAATTTCTGCACCGGAAGTTTGTCTCTTTTACCCATGAAAAATACTGGTCTGAACGTTACAAATTATCCAACTCCGCAAGCTGTTCCTTTAACTCGCGCCTTGCATCCTCGATATTCTCGCGGCTGCGCGAATTGAGCGCCTCCTCAAACTTACGCAGCCACATATCAATCATAACACGCGTGTCACCCGTGCTCTCCTCGTACAGCCGCTCGCCCTTGAGCAGCAAAAGTCTGTTCTCCTCCTGGTCACGCGGATGCACCTTCAGATACGAAAGCTCCTCCATACGCTGCTGTACTTCCTCCTCGGACATCTCATTGCTCTTGCCCTTAATAATCTGCTTCTTCACCTCGCCTGTGGAAATCACCTTCACCTGAACCTCAAGCAGCGAGTTAATGTCATACGTATACGTAATATCCACAGCCTCTTCGCCCGCCGTATTTTTCGGCACACGCACCGTCATGCTGCCAAGCAGAAGATTATTCTGCGCAAAACGGCTCTCCCCCTGCAAAACATTCACGCGGATACTGTCCTGATTGTCATGCAGCGTGTATACACGCTCCGTACGGCTTGCGGGAATCACGGTATTCCGGTCAATAATCGGCATAAAATGTCCCGCCTCATACATCCCGTTTGCGCGCTCTACCGAAATCTCCGTTCCGAGTGTAAAAGAGCACACATCGGTAAGAATAACCTCCTTTACCGCCTCGTTACGCTCCTTCATCGCTGCCTGAATGGCAGCGCCGAGTGCAACCGCCTCATCCGGATTAATTGATGTATCCGGAAACTTCCGGAAAAGCTTTACAATAAAATTATGCACTGTGGACAGCTTTGTCGCCCCTCCCACAAGCACCACTTCATCAATATCTGAAAGCTTAATGTGCGCGTCCGATAAGCTCCTCTGAACCGGCTTTCTGATTTTCTCAAGCAAGGGTTCACAAAGCGCCTCATAGTCTTTGAGTGAAATATGAAACTCTTTATCCTCATCCTGATACGGAAAGACAATACTGACCTCATCCTCATCCGTAAACGCACGCTTTGCATTCTCAGCCGCCTTGTGAAGCCGTCCAAGTTCCCGCAGCGTAAGCGCATCCGGCGAAATCTCATTTTTCTGCAAAAATTCATTGACCAAAAGGTCCGTAAAATCCTCACCGCCCAAATAATTGTCTCCCGCAACGGCGCGCACCTCCAAAATATTTTCAAACAGCTCTAAAATGGACACGTCAAATGTGCCGCCGCCCAGGTCAAACACCAAAAAGCGCGTATTTGTCCGTTTTTCATACAGACCATAGGCTATCGCCGCCGCAGTCGGCTCACTGATAATACGCTCCACCTTCAGCCCCGCAAGCTCTCCGGCACGCTTTGTCGCCTTCCGGCGTTTGTCGTCAAAATACGCAGGCACGCTGATCACCGCCTCCGTAACCTCTTCCTTCAAATACGTTTCCGCGTCCTCCTTGAGCGCGCGCAGCACAAACGCGGAAAGCTCCTCCGCGTTGTATGTATGGTCTCCAAGCGTATACTTTTTGTCCGTTCCCATAAAGCGCTTAAAGACATCCGCCGCCCTGTCAGGATGCAGCAAAGCGTATTCCTGCGCCGTTTCCCCAACGGAAACCATTCCCTGTTCGTCTACACTAACCACAGACGGCGTCAGCGGCTTCCCAAGACGGTTTGGAATAATTTTTGCCCCTTCGTCACTGTAATAGGCACAAAGACTGTTTGTTGTTCCTAAATCAATTCCAATTATCATATTTTTACACACGTGCATTTGCACATGCCCTTTCCCTTATTATTTTATTTCTTTTTCTCCATCAGACGGTACAGTGCATGCCCCTTATAATAGCTGCGCTCACCGACCGCTTTCTCAAAGTATTCATACGCACGCGCCTTATCGCCCTTTGCCTCGTAGAAAATGCCAAGCGCCTCAAACCGGTCGCAGCAAACCGCGTAATTACAATAAGCACACAACACGCAGTCGCCCAGCATCGCGGCATATTTTTCCGCAAGCGCAAGCTCACCCGTGATTGACAAAAAATCTACAATCAGCGTCAGATTATCCAGCCTCGCAACCGGATCACTTTCAACAAAGCTGTCATATGCCTGCTCACCCGTACAGTTAAAGTATTTATTTATGGCATTCACAAAAAGCTGCCTGTAACGCTGCGCTTCCTTTTCGCGCCCTAAAAATTTATTCAGGCGAATCAGCTCAAGCACACAGCCGTTACTGTCCTCCCAGTCAATTTCCCTGTTATCGGAAGATGTATAGCATATCAGCTTTTCTTTTACCGGAATCGCTTCCTTTAACATAAGAAAATCATAAACAAGAATATCCGAATAAAGCTCCCGCAAATCGTACGTATTATATTTATGGAATGCCCGCTTCACTTCCTTTAATATCGACTTCTTTTCCTTCGCAGTAGTACATGCCCTGTGACGCACATAAAGCCGCAGATAGACATTGTACGCATCGTCAAAAAGCTCCGAATAACTCTTCAATATATGAAGCGCCTTATCATACTCGCCGACGGAAACATAAACATCCTTCAGTTCCCGCACCATATGCGACCTTCGCTCCGACTCAAAATACCGCAGGTTCTTGCGCAAAAGCTGTTCCGCGTCCGTAAATCTTCCAAGCTTCATATACGTCCGGCTCAGCGCAAGCACCGCAGTATACGCATAGCGTTCACCCCGTTCCTTTTCCTTGAGCGAATTAAGAGCCTCCTCAATATATTCCGCGCCCTTTGCAAACTGTCCCAGCGATCCGTATGCCTTTCCCATGCTGACATTGATGTCATATCTTGCATTCTCGTCGGCAACCTCATACCCCTTCTGAAAATCGGCAAGCGCTTCTTTATATCTGCCAAGCTGCATCAGCGCACAGCCGCGGCGGTAAAGTGCAAAATCCATGTCGTCCGGCTCTGAATCAATATAAATTTTCCAAAACGCAATCGAATCAAGGTACAGAGAGCGCCGTTCTATCGCCATATCGTCATACGCCCTCGCAGCCACTTTGTAAATCCCCACACGGTCCGGCGTCAGGTCAATCGCCTTTTTGATGTATGCGCACGCGTTATCAATCTGTCCCATGTCATGATAGCGTTCCGCCATTTTCACATAAAGTTCCGTGTCCGGAATAAAGAATTTTTCAATATATAAGTATTCCTGCATCGCATCCTGCGGCTTCTCCTGCTCCGCATAGCATGAAGCGAGCGCCATGTGATACTTTGCGCGGTCATTCACCTCAATCGCACTCTTTAAATGCGGTATCTTGTTTTCCTTAAACTGCGCAACGCACATTGCCTTCAGATAATATAGTTCCGCAAGGTAATCGCGGATATAAAAGTCGTCCGCCCCCTGCTCACCCTCAACCAGCATCGCATCAAGCGCTTTATTCAGTATCCCAATATCCGCGCTGTCAGACTTCGTATAATAATCATATGCCAATTGTAACGCTCGCAATCCGAAACTTGTGATGCCTGCCGCCTGTGCACGCTCAAAAATATCTTTTGCATCATCTAGCTGCCTGTAATCAAGGAACACCCGAACCGTATATTCATAAATACCGGCTTCCTGTGCGCCTCCATCCAAAAGCTGATAGAACAGGTCGATAACCTCCTGCGCATTATCCATCTCATAGCAGACTCTCTGCTTTAAAAACAGCAGACCGTTCTGCACGCCGAGATCTTTGATTAAATTGTCATAAACTTCATAAGCCTTCCGATAGTCATTTGTCTCCGAATATGCGTACGCAAGATTCAAAAGAACCGTTACATTATCGGACATTGCGTTTTGCGCTTCCAAAAACATCGGAATGGACTGCTTATATAAATCAAATCGTTCCTGAAGCGCAGAAGCATCCTTTGCGCGAATCATGAACATCAGACCAAGCTGCAGATACGCGTCGGACAGGCTGCGCAGCAATGACTCTTCCGTATCATCCTCTGCAAGCGGCTTTCCCTCCTTTAAGTCCGCAAGCTTACCCTGTATCACTTCAAGCCGCTTCCTGCCATGCGCCGCCGCATTATCATAGTCTTTTTTCTGCTTATACATATAAGAAAGAAGCATATGATACCCTTTAATCGCATTCTCATAAGAAGGATCTGACTGAATGGCGGCAATCGCCTTATCGGGTTCATCCTGATAGCCATACGCATACACAAGCAGACGTACATCCTCCGGATCAATTGCACCGTCCTTCATGTTTTGCTCACAGAGCGCGATAAATTCTCTTTCTACCTTATTCGCCGCTTCACTCAGCTCCTCATCATCACTCAGATTGCGGATTGCATAAACATGCTTCAAAGCCTCACGGATTTCCCCATGCTCTATCTCATAAAATGCCGCATATTTATTTCCGGCATAATTTTCACTGTTTATCTCTAAACTTCGGCATAGTGCTTTGTACGCTTCTTCCTTCTCATCCATACTCCAAAGCATGGAACCGCAGGCCATTTGAACGTGCAGATCATCCTGATATTCCTCCCTGCTTAAAAGTCCGCGCACCATTTCCAGCGCCTCATCCTTTTTTCCGGTTCTGCGCAGATATTCCGCTTTATCAATCGCATAATGGGGATGCCAAATTCCAAGCGCATCAATCGCTTTGATTAAATCTCCGGCACGTGTACAATCCTCATTGCCAAGCTCCCCGCCAAGCTCATATATGTAACCAAAGAATGTATCATAGTCCGCATCATCTGCACCCTCAAGCAGACGCATCCAATTGTATGAGTAACCGCCGTTTGTATTATTTACATTGGAAATCATAAAATCTACAAAGCCAACAGGCAGATGATCCTTGAACTCCTGTTCGTTTTCCTGTATATGAAAGCGCTCATCCAGGAACACATACGCCTCGTGCGGTATCCGGTAATTTTCCGCAAGATAAAGAAACAGCGCCCACTTCGCCTCATCAAAGGTATCAAGCCCTTCAAACACCGCATCCTTTAAAAGCTCCTCCCAAGATGCCAAATTAATCCGGGCGGACAAACGATTATAAATATCCGCAAGCTTTGCCTGAAACGCTCCCATTGGTGTACTGGTATCAATCATTTCTGCCGTAATCTGTTCCTGCTCCTCATCCGGTGTACGGCTATACGCAAGCGCATTCTCATATGCCTCACGCAACGACTTAAAGCCCTCAGGATTTTCCTCAGGGTTATTTGCCGGCAGCGCCATGCGGTATGCGCTGCGAATGAGCGCTTCATCCTTTGTGACGTCGATTCCAAGAATCGCAAAAGTCATGACAAGATCCGTCATATGCAAATCCAACTCCATATTATCCGTTCTCCTTCGTGTTTTGTCTCAAAGATTATTGTATCAATAAATTTTGCTTTTGTACATGGTATTTGATTGGAAACATATGAAATACATAACAGTTCAGCCTCAGGCTTCCTCTTACACAAATCAAGTCATGCGGAAAATCCGATATAAATATCTGCTCCGTTTCCGTCAGCATTTCTTTCGCCGTTATGATTAACCGTCGTAAAAGCTTTTGCGGGAATAAAAAACCGCCGCACGGTTTTCTCATCCGGTGCAATCTGCACACGTCCAAATGCCGCAAGCTTTGCATTCGGCACCTCGTTCTGTGTCCCTTTTACATGAACATAAAGCTGTATTACTTCACTGACACATGTGTCATATTTTGCCGAACACGAAACCGAAATCTCAACGCCATTCTCAGCCGCTCTTTGATAAAACACCTTGTCCGCTATCGTGACGCACCATCCTCGTTCCTTTTTTTCGACAAAGCAGCTTTCTTTACCGCCCTCCACGACATCAACCTGTACGCTGTCAATCTGCGCCTCTCCATATGTAAGTCCAAAACCAAACGGTTTCCACGGCTTTTGTGTCATATAACGGTACGTCCGGTCCTTCATTGCATAATCCGTAATCTCCGGAAGCCTGTTATCATTATAATAAAACGTAACCGGAAGTTTTCCCTGCGGCGCTGCGTTTCCAAAAAGAATGTCCGCCACTGCACGTCCTCCCTCACCGCCCGGATACCATACCTGCAAAATCGCCTTTGCCTGCTCTTCATAAGCCGACAAATCAATCGGACTTCCCGATGCATTCACAAGTATAAACGGAGTCCCCGTCTTTGCCACCGCTTCTATCAATGTGCGCTGTGTCTCAGGCAAAAGCAAATCCGATTTGTCGCCGCTTGGAAACTGATTTCCCCTGTCGCCCTGCTCACCCTCCAATCCAGCATCTAAGCCTACACAGAGTATTGCGAGGTCCGAATGCTCTGCGGCAATCACGCCCTCCGTTACAAAATACCCCAAATGCGGTTTCTTTGGCGGCGTATTGTCAAATAAATGGCAACCCTGCGCATAATGAACCGCAATATGATTTTCAAAACAAAAATCGCTGATTCCCTGCAAAAGCGTAATTGCTCTTGGCGGCGTTCCATTGTAATTTCCCACAAGCGCCGCCGTACTGTCCGCATTCGGACCAATCACAGCGATTGTATGATAGTTCTTTTTATCCAGCGGAAGCGTTCCGTCGTTTTTCAAAAGCACACAGCTCTCAATTGCCGCCCGATACGCAAGCTCCAAATGTTCCCTGCATCCCACCACGCTGTATGGAATTTCGTCGAGCGCCGACTTGTCAAACAGTCCAAGCAAATACCTTGTCGTAAAAAGGCGCACCGCACTCTGGTCAATTTCTTCTCTCGTTATCTTACCCTGCTCATATGCATTCAAAATTCTCTGATACGTACATCCGCAATTCAAATCACAGCCCGCTCCAAGCGCAAGCGACACCGAATCTTCCGGTGCTTCCGTAATATGATGCTTCTCATGAAAATCCCGAATTGCCCAACAGTCTGAGACATAATGACCCTCGAACTTCCATTCGCCCCTGAGCACATCATTCATCAGATACTCATGCGCACAGCAAGGCTCGCCGTTTGTGCGGTTGTAAGCACCCATAACCGCTTCAACACCCGCATCCTTTACACATGCCTCAAAAGCCGGAAGATAGGTTTCCCATAAATCCTTTTTCGATACTTTGGCATCAAACTCATGTCGTAAAGCTTCCGGTCCCGAATGCACCGCAAAATGCTTTGCACATGCCGCGGCAGTCATAAATCCGTCTCGTTTTTCCTGTAAACCGTTAATCATCGCACAGCCCATCTGCGCCGTAAGCTGCGGGTCTTCGCCAAAAGTCTCCTGCCCTCTTCCCCACCGCGGGTCCCGAAAGATATTGATGTTGGGCGTCCACATGGTCACTCCCTTATACTGCGTTCTGTCATTATGCGCAGAATAAGTATTATATTTTGCCCGTGTTTCAAGTGCAATTGCTTTTGCAATTGTAAGCATAAGCTCCGTGTCAAATGTAGCGCCCAATCCGATTGCCTGTGGAAAGCACGTCGCCACGCCCGCACGCGCCACACCGTGAAGCGCCTCATTCCACCAGTTATATTCAGGAATACCCAGCCGCTCTATCGCGGGCGCATCATATCTAAGCTGTGACGCCGCCTCTTCAAGCGTCATTTGACGCACCAAATCTTCTGCTTTTTTTCTTGCTTCCTCTCTTGTCATGCTAAACTCCATTCCTTTCTATAAAATCGAGTAGCGAAGTTTCAGCTTCCCCTACTCGTCGCGCCGGGCTCCCGTCAGCGAACCGATTTATCGGTTTGATGACATATTTCCTTTGGGTGCCCGTGTGTATAAAACAGAAAACGGATACCCTTACTTTGAGTATCCGTTAATTTTTTTAACTATTACTTAATTACAACATCATCCCATGAATCAGACGGAACTAGCGCTACATAAGTCTTTCCCGTATTCAATTCAATCTGCTCACCCGTTGCTTTGTCAAGATAGATTGTCGGCTCACTCTCGTCTGCCTTAATCCAAGTTACCTCAATCGCTTTTCCGTTTGTAATATAGTATGCATCACGTCCGGAATCAATCGCATTATAAATCAGGTAACCATTTTCATCCAGCTGTGCGAACGTCGTATCCTGTATCAGAAGGTTCTTAAAGGTAAGCTGCGCATTGTCGTGCTGCGGATCCTTGTGTGCCTTTCCATACTCGTAATAATCATACGTCCCTGTCTCTGAATTGTACTCCAGTCTTGAACTGTTGTGCGGGAACGGAAGCTCAATTTCCGTACAGTCAACCGCATCGCCAACCTCAGATAAGTCAATTTCCGTATCAGAGAAGAAATAGTGCTGACCGGGATAATATTCATTATATTCCGTGCTGTATTTTGAATTGCTGAACATCTTGTCCAAATCGCCGGCGCAGACATACTCTGTAAACTCTCTTGATTTTCCGTTATTCACACGAGAAAACCCACCGCTGAAATTTGCGGAATACTTCTTTGCAATCCAGTCATTAATATAGAACGGTCCCCCATCGTGGCAAAGCACCGCGTTCCACTCTGCCGCAAGCATAATGTTTGTCGAACGCGTGCTTCGAATGCTTCCGAACTGCTCAATTTTTCCCCAATCCTTCACAATCGCCATAAGACGCGTAATTCTGCCGTTTGCCGTACTGTTCATAATCTCATATACCACGTCTGCTTCCGTCAGACCATAATGCGGAAGTGCAGTGGACTCATTATCTACCATAATCGCCACAGGGCGCTGATCCTTTAAGCTCTCGTCAATCCATTCATTCGTAATCTCGCTGCGGTACATACCCTCGCGTGTCTCTTCCGCAGCGTCCTGAGTCGTTTCTGTCTCTCCAGTCTCAGCTTCCGTACCGTTTTCTCCATTGGAAACATCATTAAAATCAATTTCTGTCGCAGGCTCGTTATTGTCGTCCTTGCTTCCGCACGCCGTCATTGCAGACGTTGCCAAAGTCATTGCCAAGAACAAAGCCATGCCTTTTTTCATGTTCATTCTTTTCATGATTCTTCTCCCCTTTGTTAAAAAATCCGTAACTATTCAGTTCCTTCATAGTTACATGCATCAAGCCATGCAAAACCACTTCATGGTGGCTTGATGCCTAACGCAATTCACGTTTTCCCACGGTTTGTGCAGCAAGTGCCCAAACCTGACCCAACAGTTACAAAATCACCCTTAATATCCTTTTTCATGACAACTGTTTGTCATACCGTGCGGACGGCTTCGAATCCTATGCCCATGTACGTTACCTTTACAGCCTGCTCCGCCAGGCACCCTCACGGCACATACGAAATCCACCTTAGTGCTGCTATATTCCTATCCTGACACGGTTCGATGGCACATATTGCGTAAGACCCAAACTTCAACGCCGCTTATAAAGGGCAGCTGCATCAACGCAGACCCTCATGCCGCCCAACACCCCAACTATAGCGGATTGATGGTACAGGGCACCGCTACCGCCCCGGCTGCACGGTGCTTATATTATAACTTTTCAATGTCAGTTAGTCAATGAAATTCATTGTTTTTTAATATTATTATCATGCGATTCGCAATCAAGAAATCATAAAAATTTCGCTTTCCATCATAGTATGTCCCATAAACACATAATTATTAAAAAGTGCTTTTTAACCTAAAAAAACTACACCGGCATAATCCCAGCCGGTGTAAGCTTCTGTGAAAATAAATATATCTATATTGACATATTCCAATGCTTCTTCTGTCTGCGCTTTCTGCGCCCAAGTATTTCATAATACATCAGCACCGTGACAAGCTCCCTGATCCAAGGCTCTTTCTCACCCCACGGTGCACGTTCCGTTAGCGTATCTGCCGTCACAAGCATGTTCTCATTCATTGTTTGGTTTTGCTGTGAATCAACGCTGCCGTTCTCCTTGTCCTCATTCGTCTTAATCACTGTCATAACGCTTGATACCATGCGCTGTATGCTCAATTTGTCAGGATACTGGTCATAGATAAAACTACCCTCGTAATCCATTTTATCCGCCACACTGCTAATTACGTTCTGATAATTTTTTGCATAAGTAGGATACATCTGCTGCAAGTACTCCATATCCTCAAGAATCCTGTCTTCCGGAAGCATCATTGGCTGACCAGCCGGCGCTTGATTCCATTGTCCATAACCCTGATAAGGCGTACTGGCGTAGGGTGTATCGCGGTATCCCATATAAAAAGGAAATGCTTTATAATAATCCATTTTTCGAGCTCCTCGTTTTTATGATTATCATATGCATTTCCTTGATTATTCGTTCGTAATTAATATTTTATCCGAAATTTCACCTTCGCCGACATCGGCACGCTCACCCTGTTCGCCCCGTCTACAACCGCCGGAAGATACAACACCTCATTTCCAGCCGCATCAACAAGATAAACATACGCCGCCTGGCCGACAGCCGCCTCCGGCAAAAGCACATTTGCCGTAATCGCCGTACCGATTGCCCCCTGCTCCGCAAAGCTAATTTCCTTTTCATGCACCGCGCCCACTGATTTCGTCGTACACATATAGCTAAGCTCCGTTCCAAAAAACAGCGAATTATCCATATCGCCATAGAACGTAAAGCTTGCATCCGTGCCATACGAAATATTAAGCGCCATACCCGGTCTTGTATTTAAAGCAGCAATTGCCGCCGCATCAACGTAGCAATTAAAACCGCCAATATTCATATTCATTGTAGAGCCCGAACCTTTTTGCAGGTCCTTTGCCGTAAACGTGATAAGTTTCTCGGTTATTGACGCCCATCCAAATGCCTGTTCTCCTTTTAAGTTCGTCGTAGCAATCTGACTGAGCGCGCCGGCTGTTCCTTCAGCAACCCAGTTCGCATATAAAATCAAATCATAGTTTGGCATCGTGATCGTCGATATTGCCGACGGATAAATTTTTCCGTCCGATGCAAGCCATCCGGCAAACCGAAAGCCCGCCACTGCTCCGGCGTCAACCGTAACTTTCGTATTCGGAGCATAGGAACCGTTACCGTTTTTCAATGAAAAACTGCCCAAAACGTTCAATGTTTTTTTGCTGACTGCATTGGGATCCGGCGATGACGCTGATATAAAATACACACAGATTTCGTGGTCGGCATCAACATCCTCAAACGTATATTCTGTAACCGCCCCAATATTTTTACCGTCAATCGTGACATAATTTACTCTGTATCCCGCATCCGGATAAATATTGTAGCTTTTGTCCTTACCTTTTCGCACTGTATGCGTTCCTTCATCCGTAATTCCGCCTCCTGCAGCCGATTTCGCCGTAATCTGATACCTCGATTTTGCCTCTGCCGTCATCACATTACCCGGTAAACCAAATGCAGCTGCCATTGCAATCGACAGCACAAACACCAAAATTCTCATGCCCTTTTTCACACTTTTCATAATAGCCCTCCCTTCCTATTTTTCGAAAAGCCACTGTCTAAATCCCCTCAGACAGTGGCTCTCACAAAGTCAATATCTTTATTTCAATGCGACGGCATTAATACGCGCAATCGCCCTCATCAGCGCCGTCTGCGCCCTGTCAAGGTCAATATTCGCACTGCGCTCGGTAAGTCTGCCCTCAGCCCTTTGCTTCGCCTCCTCGGCACGCTCCTTGTCAATCTCCTCCGGCCACTCAATAATCTCCGCAAGGATGGTAATCTCCTCCGGAAGAATCTGTACAAACCCTGCATGAAGCGCCGCGTTTCGCACAGTATCACCCTGTGTTATCGTGAGAATACCGGGCTTTACAATCACCGTCAAAGGCGCATGACCTGCATAAACGCCGATTTCGCCCTCCGTTGTATTGAATTCCACCATATCCGCCTCTTCGTTAAAAAATTCACGGTCCGGTGTCACAATTGTAAGCTTGAACTTCTCTGCCATAGCAGCACCTCCATTTTCGTAACTCTTGAAAGTATCAGGAAGAACGCCATTTCTTGCGTTCTTCCCGGGCGTAATTTAGAAACTCTTGGCGTCCCGTCCAATGGCGGGACGTCTTTAGAGTTTCTTTACGCCCTAGCCACTACGTCATCAATTGTTCCGGCATTTAAGAAATGTCCTTCAGGAATATTGTCATGCTTTCCTTCCATGATTTCCTTAAAGCCTCTGATTGTCTCTGCAATCGGTACATATTTACCCGGCATACCCGTAAACTGCTCCGCTACATGGAACGGCTGCGACAAAAATCTTTGAATTTTTCTCGCACGGTTAACCGTAATCTTATCCTCCTCAGACAACTCATCCATACCAAGAATTGCAATAATATCCTGTAATTCTTTATATTTCTGAAGCACCTGCTGCACGCCGCGCGCTACCTCATAATGCTCCTGACCTACGATACGCGGATCAAGGATTCTTGATGTAGACTCAAGCGGGTCAACCGCAGGATAAATACCAAGCTCCACAATCGAACGCGAAAGCACGGTCGTTGCGTCCAAATGCGCAAATGTCGTTGCCGGAGCAGGGTCCGTTAAGTCATCGGCAGGCACATAAACAGCCTGAACGGATGTAATCGAACCGTTCTTTGTTGATGTAATACGCTCCTGCAAAGCGCCCATCTCCGTCTGCAGCGTCGGCTGATAACCTACGGCAGAAGGCACACGTCCAAGCAGAGCCGAAACCTCGGAACCTGCCTGTGTAAAACGGAAAATATTATCAATGAAAAGAAGTACGTCCTTTCCGCCTTTGTCACGGAAATACTCCGCCATTGTAAGACCCGTCAGACCAACACGCATTCTCGCCCCAGGCGGCTCGTTCATCTGACCAAATACCATCGCCGTCTTGCTGATAACGCCGGACTCTGTCATTTCATTGTAAAGGTCATTACCCTCTCTCGTACGCTCACCAACGCCCGTAAATACGGAATAACCGTCATGCTCATTCGCAATATTGGTAATCAGCTCCTGAATAAGCACGGTCTTTCCTACGCCGGCGCCGCCGAACAGACCAATCTTACCGCCTCTCTGATAAGGGCAGAGCAGGTCAACGACCTTGATACCTGTCTCAAGCATTTCTGTCGAAGTTGCCTGTTCCTCAAACGTCGGCGCAGGTCTGTGAATCGGCTCAAATCCCTGTGCCTCAGGAGCAGGTTTGTTATCTATCGGTTCGCCAAGTACGTTGAACATACGTCCCAGCGTACTCTCACCAACAGGAACCGTAATCGGCGCGCCTGTCGAAACAGCGTCCATACCCCTTACCAGTCCGTCCGTCGGTCCCATGGCGATACATCTTACCGTATCATCACCCAAATGCTGCGCAACCTCGATTGTCAGCTCCGTGCCGTCAGTCCTTGTAATCTTAACCGCGTCATTCAGCTCAGGAAGCTGTCCCTCACTGAACTTCACATCAAGAACCGCACCGATAATTTGGGTAACTTTACCAATTATCTTATCTGCCATCTCTTTGTTTCCTCTCTATACTAATCATATTTTACGCAATACTCATGTGAAGAATGGCTCTGCCACTCTTCGTCATGATATTGCCTGAGCACCCGCAATAATTTCTGTTAATTCCTGCGTAATCGCACTCTGACGCGCTCTATTATAGAGCAGCGACAGATTAGAAATAATCTCATCCGCATTGTTGGTCGCATTGTCCATTGCCTGCATTCTGGCGCCGTTTTCACTCGCTACCGCCTCGACCATCGCCCCGTATATCAGACTTGTAATATACTTCGGGATAATCAAATCAATCGCCTCTTCCGTTTCCGGCTCAAAATCCAGCACTGCCTTGTCGTCAACGCTGCGCTCGTCCTCAATCTTAATCGGAAGGAGCTTCAGCCTTGTCGGAATATGCGTCACGGTATTCTTAAAGCCCGTGTAAACAATGTAAATCTCGCCTACCCTGCCGCCTGCAAAATCGCTGAGCACCTGACTGCTGATTGCCATTGCATCCGCATAAACAGGCTCCTCAATCGCCGCCGAGTAGTCGTTTCCCATCTGATAGCCAAGCCTTGCAAAGGTATCCCGTCCCTTACTTCCGATCGGGTAAATAATCAAATCATCCTTATTCCAGTCATTGTCCTTTACAAGCTTTATGATATTGGAATTGTAGCCTCCTGCAAGTCCCCTGTTTCCGGTAATCACAATGACCGCTTTCTTAGGAGAAACATTCTGCTTCAAGAACGGATGATTAATATCCCCTGCTTTGGAAAGCATGGAAACCACCGTATCATACATGCAGTTAAAGTAAGTCTTAGACTTTTCCGCACGCCCCTTCGCCCTTTGCAGTTTGACGGTGGAAACAAGCTTCATGGCCTTTGTAATCTGCTGCGTACTCTGTACGGAGCCTTTACGCCGTTTGATATCTCTCATTGAGGCCATAAATATTCAGTCCCCCCTTCTTTTATTGAAAACGTCCTTTAAACTCTTCAATTGCCGCAACAAGCGTTTTTTCGGTTTCGTCTGAAATGACCTTTTCTTCCCTGATTGCCTTAGGCACCTGTGGATATTTCGTATCGAGGAACTCAAACAGCTCCGCTTCAAATCTTGTAATATCGCTGACAGGCACATCAAGCAGATACTTCTTTGTCGCCACAAACAAAATAATAACCTGATATTCCACCGCCATCGGCTTATACTGCGGCTGCTTCAGGATTTCCTTAATTCTGGCGCCCTGCTCCAGTCGTTCCTTGGTATCCGGATCAAGATCCGAACCAAACTGTGCAAACGATGCAAGCTCTCTGTACTGGGCAAGCTCCGTACGAATCGGACCCGCAATCTTCTTCATCGCCTTAATCTGAGCGGAACCACCAACTCGCGAAACGGAAAGACCTGCATTTACAGCCGGTCTGAAACCGGAGTTAAACATCTCTGTCTCCAAATAAATCTGACCGTCCGTAATCGAAATTACGTTCGTTGGAATATATGCGGAAACGTCACCCGCCTGTGTCTCAATAATCGGCAATGCCGTGATAGAACCTCCGCCGTACTCATCATTCATGCGGCATGCACGCTCAAGCAGTCTTGAGTGCAAATAGAATACGTCTCCGGGGAACGCCTCACGCCCGGGCGGACGCTTTAAGAGCAATGAGAGTGTACGGTATGCAACCGCGTGCTTACTCAAATCATCGTAAATAATCAGCACGTCCTCTCCGTTCTCCATCCATTCCTCACCGATCGCACAGCCCGAATATGGTGCGATATACTGCAAAGGAGCAAGCTCACTTGCTGTTGCGGCTACGATTGTCGTATAAGACATCGCGCCAAACTCCTCCAAAGTCTTCACAATGCTTGCAACGGTTGAAGCCTTCTGACCGATTGCAACATAGATACATTTCATGTTCTGACCCTTTTGGTTGATAATGGTATCGATGGCAATCGCCGTCTTACCGGTCTGTCTGTCACCGATAATCAACTCACGCTGTCCTCTTCCGATCGGAACCATCGCATCAATAGCCTTGATACCGGTCTGCATCGGCGTATCAACGCCTTTTCTCGTAATAACACCGGATGCCACTCGTTCAATCTGACGATATTTTGTAGTCGCGATAGGACCTTTGCCGTCAATCGGCTGACCAAGAGCATTGACTACGCGACCAAGCATCGCGTCGCCTACGGGAACCTCCACAACGCGGTTCGTCGTCTTTACGGTATCGCCTTCATTGATGTTCTTGGAACTACCAAGCAATACGGCGCCGACGTTGTCCTCCTCAAGGTTCATGACCATGCCGTAAACCTCACCGGGGAACTCAAGAAGCTCGCCCTGCATTGCCTTTTCCAGTCCATGTACACGTGCAATACCATCTGCCACCTGAATAACCGTACCGACTTCCGATACTTCCAAATCAGCGGCATATCTCTTAATCTGATCCTTAATCACAGAACTAATTTCTTCTGGTCTTAAATTCATAATGGATCTGCACCTTTCTATTTTATTTTATAACTGAATTGCAAGCAGCTCACGCTGCAGCTTATCCAACTTCGTCCGAATACTGCTGTCCACAACCCTGTCACCCATTTGAATAACCATACCGCCTATCAGCGCGTCGTCCACATTGTAAACGCACTCAATAGTCTCGTATTTGGTGGTAGCAAGTAAACGGCTCTCAATATCCTGTTTTTCCTGATCATTCAACGCTATGGCTGTTGTCACATAAGCCGTGCCGATATGGCTGTATTCCTTCACCGCCGCGATAAACTCGCCGAGAATACCTTCAATCTCAGCATAACGATCTTTCTCAACAATCGTCACAAGAAAACCAACCAGCTCCTTGCTTAGCTTACCGTCGAACACGTTCTTCACCACTTCGATTTTACTCTCTTTCGGAATTTTCGGGTGGTTCATAAACTGTCCGAACTCCGCATTTGTATGGATAACCTCAAGAAGCCCCGCCGTCTCCTCCAAAAAAGGTGCGGTCTTGTTCTCTTCCACGGCAAGTTCAAACAGCGCCTGCGCATACGTCCTGGAAACTAGCTTAGCCATGTGCTATCACCTATTTCTTTCAATGTATTATCAATGAGTTCATGCTGGGCATTTGTGTCAATGTTAGCCTGTACAATCCGTGCCGCCATAATCGAAGCAACTGCAACCATCTCACGCTTCACCTCGTCAGCCATCTTCTGCTTTTCAAGCTCCGCCTCTTTTTTGGCTCTGTCCACAATTCTTGCCGCCTCCGCCTTTGCGTCAGCAACAATCTTTGCTTCATTTTCCATGCCGCGCTTACGCGCATCAGCTAAAATTTCCTCTGCCTCTTTGCCTACCTGATTTAACTTCTCTTCATAGAGGGCGCGCGTCTCGGCTGCAGACTTCTGATCCTGTGCCGCCTGATCCAATTCGCCTTTAATCTTCGCCTGTCTGTCAGCAAGCATCTTCCTTACAGGATTAAACAGGAAATGCGAAGCTACTAAAAACAAGACAAACATTGCGATAATCATAAGAACCGCGTCTGCAAGGAGCTGCAAGTCCAAGTCAAACAAACGGCTTAACCCCTCTGTTTCGGTAGCGAGTATCATACCTTTCGTACCTCCCTTCTGATTTACTTCGTAAATCATAAGTTGCACACAAAATCAAAGATTTTGGCGCTGAAATGATTCACATATTTTTTAATATAGACGCTTTACAGCGCACTAAAGCGAAAAAATCCAAGATTTTTCCGGTTAACATCGTAAACGTTGTGAATTAAGGTACTAAAGGTTTTACGAACAATAACAGCATCGCTACAAGCAGACCATAAAGACCTGTTGTCTCGGCAACCGCCTGACCAAGTAACATCGTTGAAGTTACGTCTGACTTAGCGCCCGGATTTCTGCCAACAGCTGCTGCTGCGTGTCCTGCCGCGATACCCTGTCCTACACCCGGTCCGATACCTGCAATAACTGCAAGACCTGCACCGATTGCCGAACAACCTAATATAAAGTTTGAATTAAATTCCATGATGATTTCCTCCTAATAAAATAAACTATCCTTCAATTGCATTGTTGATATACGTCATCGTCAGCATTGCAAATACATATGTCTGAATTGCTCCTGAGAACAAGTCAAAATATACATGCAGTGCCGCAGGCCAAGCCGTGGCGATAAAACCAAGCAGACCATAGAGCAACGCCATCATTACTGTTCCTGACAGAACGTTTGCAAACAAACGAAGTGACAGGGAAATGGGAACCGCAATATCACCAATGATATTAATAGGCGCCCAAATTGGCCACGGATCGCAAAGTCCCTTGATTACACCGCTAACCTTCTGATACTTAAATTTGTTAAAGGTAATCAAAGTGAACGTTATGATACCGAGCGCAAATGTAACACCGTAGTCAGCCGTCGGCGGCCGTAATCCGAACAGACCTGAGATGTTGCTCAACAGGATAAAGATAAACAGCGTACCGATATAATTGGCAAACGGCGCTGCGTTCTTTCCCATAACACCGTGTATCATGTTGTCAAGCATCTCAACCACAAGCTCTACGACGTTTTGGAATGTCCCGGGAACCTCCGTTGCACGCTTGATTGCCCTGTTTGCGCACAGACAAAAAATAATGATAATCGCCATCACGATAAACAGGCATACATGCGTTGTTGTTATCCACAGCTTCTGACCAAACAGCTCATATTGAAACACGCCGTGTATCATAAAGTCAATGTCATCGGCGCCGGATAACAAAAGTTCTGCTCCCATACACTCACCTCCTCGTTTCATAATAATTCTTACTACTTTTCCCTATTCAGTTTTTTTGTTTGGAATTACATCTGTGATGCTCTCGTTCGAAGCATCTGCTCTGCGTATTTTTTTCAAGAGCATCGGCTGCACATAAGCGGAAACCTTTAAACCCATAACGCCCGCAAATGCAGCCAGTGGATTTCCAATCCTTGTTACCATCAATATCGCAAATACAACCACTACCACAAGGTATCGGATTATATTTTGTCTTGTTGCTGCCGCCTGCGCCCCCTTTACATCCCTTTCCACCGTCGCGTTCAATGTAACCGCCATGTGAAAAGCCATAAATATTGCAGTACAGACTCCAATCCAGAGCCCGATACTGAAGTCTGTCTTATCGCTTACAAGAAAAAAGCCCGCAGCCTGACACAACACACCGAATAAGACAATGCCGAAAAGCAATCCCGGCAATGCGCTGTTAATTTCTCTTAGTCTGCTGATGCCTGTCTTCATCCGAACTGTCTCCCTCGTAAATCTTCTTTGCCAATATAAAAATATTCCGGAACCCTGCAAGCGCTCCGACAAAGAACAATAAAACAAACCAATACGCGGTACCGAACCGTTCATCAATAAACATTCCCGCGAAAGAGCATAAAAAGATTGGAACAAGCATATTGATTCCAAACTGGGTAATCACGGCCAGCGACTGATACACTGACCTTTTATACTTTTTATTTTTTCCCATTTGTATGCCTCCATATGCCATAACCATTAAGAAAATATCCAACCTTTAAAATACCTTTAATAATTATACAAAAAATTGCCATTTCTGTCCAGTAAATGTCAGTTTTTTTGTACTATTTATTGTAACAGTTCAGCTTTCGGCTTCCTGTTACAAGCATCAAGTCATGCAAAACTGCTTCGCAGTGACTTGATACATCTCCATCACTACACTGTTTCACGGACTTTGCAGTAAATGCAAAGTCCCAGGCTGAACCGTTACTCTTTATCCCACTTCCGCATTATGTTAATTTATTAACACATTGCAATCCTATTGAATACAACATTAAAAAAAGGTAGAATAGAAAAAAGGGGGATTTTTATGGAAACTTTAAAAATTTACCGTAAACGCATCATTCCCGATGAGTGTATTTTATTAAAAGATGATGTCATTTTAGAAGCGAACGATGAAATTATTATTACAAAATGGAAAACTTTAAAACCTCGCCGCGATTTCCATCACGGATATTCCTGCTACTTTTTAAAAACTGGATACAAAGTGAGCAAATTTTACCGCGAGGATGATTCTCTTCTGTACTGGTATTGCGACATCGTTGATTATACTTACGATGAAGCCCAAAATTCGCTGATTGTTACGGATTTGCTTGCAGATGTCGTAATCTATCCTGACGGATATGTGAAAGTGCTTGATATTGAAGAGCTTTCCGTTGCATTAAAAAAAGAGCTGTGCGAACCCGAAGCCGTGATACAGGCATTATCGAGACTCGGCAAGCTCTTAGACCTCATTTATGAAGATAAATTTGACACACTTTCTTCCCACATTGATAAATGGGTTGAAACGGACTGATTACTCTATGGGATTGACATGTACCATGATATGCTTTACCTTTGTAAAGTTCTCCTCAATCGACTCGTGAACCTTTTCCGCGATGCTGTGCGCCTCTTTTAAGGATTCATTTGCATCTGCGCTGATTTCGATGTCTACATAGATTTTGTTGCCAAACACTCTTGTGCGCAGCAAATCAACTCCCAACACGCCTTCCTGCGAGAGCGCGCATTTTTTTAATGCGTCCTCCATCTCATCATCACAGGCTTTATCGACCATTTTATCCACTGCGTCCCTAAAAATATCATACGCCGCCTTCTCAATAAAAAAGCAAATCACGAAGCTTGCCACCGTGTCCAAAATCGGATATCCGAGCATCGAACCCCCGATACCAACCAACGCGCCCACAGAAGAAAGCGCATCCGAACGGTGATGCCACGCGTCCGCCATCAGCGCACTTGAGTCAATCCGCTTTGCATTCAGCCATGTGTACCAATACATCCCTTCCTTCATAGCAATGGAAACAATCGCTGCCACAAGCGCCAACATTCCCGGAACAACAAGCGCGTCAAAATTCCCCGACGCCATTTTTGTTACTGCCGTATATCCAATCCCAAGCCCCGTCACTGCAAGAATTGTCGATAGCACAATTGCCGCCACGCACTCCAAGCGTTCATGCCCATAAGGATGATTCTTATCCGAAGCCTTACTCGAAATCTTAATTCCAATAATCACCACAATGGTGCTGAACACATCTGACGCCGAATGAACCGCGTCACTTATCATCGCCGCCGAATGCGCCGCAATTCCCGCAACCAGCTTAAACACAGACAAAATAATATTAATCGCAATGCTTACAAAAGACACCCGCATTGCTGTTCTTTCGAAATCCGTTTTTTCCATAAAATTCCTCAATCCAAAATAATCTTTCAAAATTTATTCACCATACCAATTATCAGATTACTATAACTATATGGCAATTTCAAGAAAAGTGCAGACTATTTTTCGTTCGCTGCAACTACAATTAATTTGTCAAATCAACCTATAATTCTTCAAAAGATACAGCCAAAGCGTAATGAAAACAGAACTTAAAAAAGTTGTTGACACCACACAGCTTGACGAAAGCACACCCTCATGCCCCATATTCCTTGACATAATATAGCAGCTCACCGTTGTCGGCGCACCAAGCATAATCAGTATCGCAACCATTTTTTCATTGCGAAATCCCATCGCCGCCGCAAATGGAAGAAAGACTGCCGGCATTACAAAAAGTTTCATCAGCGTACTAGCAAGCGTCAGCTTTATCTTTGCAAGCGCCTTTTTCCCTTCAAATCCCGCACCCAGTCCAATCAACGCGAGCGGCGTCGCAAGCACAGAAAAGTTACGCAGTGTTTTGTTAATGATAAACGGCAGTTTCATTCTTGCAACCGAAATAACCATTCCAGTCAAAATCCCCCAAATAATCGGATTAGTCGCAATTCCCTTCAAAGACTTTTTCAGACTGTCCTTATCAAAACCGCCGCTTTCCGGAGATGTAACGCTCAAAATCACGACTGCCGCCACATTATACAGAGGAACCGTCGCCAAAATCATCAGCGGAGCAATCGCACTCGTCCCATAAATATTCTGCATGAACGCCACACCAAGCACCGCCGCACTGCCACGATAGGACGCCTGTATAAACTCGCCCTTTATGGATTTATCCTTTACCAAAAAGAGACAAAGCATACTAATCGCTAAAATACAGCACAGCGTCACCAAAAAGCAAAACATCACAAATCTTGTATCCCAAACTGCATAAAAATCCGCCTCCGCAATGTCAACCACAAGCAAGACCGGAAGCGTCACTTTATAATTAAATGAATTCAGCGTCGTTACAAAGCCGTCATCCACCATACGAATACGCCGCAGCACATAACCTGCTATCATTACTAAAAATATGGGGATTGTGGCATTGAGACTAAAAATTAAATTTTCCACGATCTATTCCACCACTTCAATCGAATAAGCTTACACATACATTCGCCAGCTTTCTAAATATTATATATAAAATAAAAAATCCCGCAGTCTTAAAACGCGAGATTTTCAAAAGGCGACTAACGGATTTGAACCGATGATCAGGGAGTTGCAGTCCCACGCCTTACCACTTGGCTAAGTCGCCATAGTTCATTCTATTCGCATCATACTTATTTTATGATACAAATAACTCCCCGAGTTGGGCTCGAACCAACAACCCCGCGGTTAACAGCCGCGTGCTCTACCATTGAGCTATCGAGGAAAATGTTTTGCTGAGAGTATTCCCTCAAAACCGAACACAGAAACCTTATAAACCTCTTTTTCCTATCCTCTTACCCACAGCACCAACCATGCTTGTCAGGATAAGCTTTCGACCTATTAGTGGCATTCAGCTTAATACATTGCTGCACTTACACCCATGCCCTATCTACCTTGTAGTCTTCAAGGGGTCTTACCGCTTACGCAGCGGACAACTCATCTCGGGGGAGGCTTCACGCTTAGATGCCTTCAGCGTTTATCCCTGCCGGACTTGGCTACCCTGCCGTGGCGTTGGTCGCCAACAGGTACACCAGCGGTCCGTCCATCCCGGTCCTCTCGTACTAAGGACAGCTCCCCTCAGTTATCCTACGCCCGCGCCGGATAGGGACCGAACTGTCTCACGACGTTCTGAACCCAGCTCGCGTACCGCTTTAATGGGCGAACAGCCCAACCCTTGGGACCTGCTACAGCCCCAGGATGCGATGAGCCGACATCGAGGTGCCAAACCACTCCGTCGATGTGAACTCTTGGGAGTGATCAGCCTGTTATCCCCAGGGTAGCTTTTATCCGTTGAGCGATGGCAATCCCACTTTATGCCACCGGATCACTAAGTCCTACTTTCGTACCTGCTCCACCCGTCGGTGTCGCAGTCAGGCTCCCTTATGCCTTTGCGCTCTCCGAATGGTTTCCGTCCATTCTGAGGGAACCTTTGAGCGCCTCCGATACCCTTTCGGAGGCGACCGCCCCAGTCAAACTCCCCGCCAGGCATTGTCCCCCGCCCGGGTTACGGGCGCGGGTTAGAAACCCGGTGCCGGAAGGGTGGTATCCCAACAGCGGCTCCGTGCAGACTGGCGTCCGCACT